>NZ_JRKI01000001.1 GCF_000935125.1 Streptomyces natalensis ATCC 27448
TTCGCCGAGGCACGCCGGGCCCGTGGCAGCGTGGTCGCGCTCAGCGTGTTCTGCGCGGGTGAGGGCTGTTTGCAACGCTCCCTTGCCACCGCGCTGCTGTGTCGGATGTGGGGCAGCTGGCCCACTTGGTGTACCGGAGTGCGCACCCAGCCATTCGCCGCCCACGCATGGGTAGAGGCTGAAGGGCAACCCGTCGACGAGCCGCTTCCGGCAGACCACTACCGGACCATCATGGCTGTCGGCCCCCACGTACCGCCGACCACGACGTGAGCGACGTCGTATCAGAAAGCATGCTCACGCTTCGTATGCTGGTCCGGTTGACCCGCGGCCACCACAGGGTCCTCGCCCTGTGCACTGTGCTGACGCTCTGCACTCTGGGTCTCGGCTTGTCCCAGCCGCTGTTGGTGAGCCATATCGTCGATACGGCCGGGCGCCACGGTCCACCTCCGTGGCCCGCCGTCGGGGCCCTGACCGCCCTCATCACGGCCCAGGCACTTCTACAGACCGCCAGCGGCTACGTGCTGGGACGAACCGGTGAGGACATCGTCCTGCAGCTTCGGACCACTCTCATCGGCCACCTTCTGCGGCTGCCGGCCCGCGACTACCAACACCACCGCCTGGGTGATCTGCTCTCCCGCGCGAGCACCGACACCACAGCCCTGCGAGCCGGCCTCACCATGGCCTGTACCGACGCCGTGACGGGAGTCATCGGCCTGCTCGGCGTCCTCGCACTGATGGCATGGCTCGACCCGTGGCTGCTGGCGACCGCCGTGACCGTCGTCGCGGTGATCGCCCTCGCGGTACTGCCCGCCCTGCACCGCATGCGCCCGGCCGCCGAGACCAACCAGCGGTTGCTGGGCAATATGAGCGCCGATCTGGAGCGTGCGCTCAGCGCCATCCGCACCGTGCGCATGAGCGGCGCCACCCAGCGCGAGGCCGACCGCATCACCGCTCACGCCCGCCAAGCCCGCGCCGCCGGGATCCGAATGGCGCGGCTGAACGCGGGTCTCATGCCGGCCAGCGAGCTCGCCCTCCACACCGCGCTGACCGCGACAGTCGTGGTCGGGGCAGTCCGCGCCACTCAGGGCACTGCCTCGATCGCTGACCTGGCGGCCTTCCTGCTCTATCTCAACTATCTCTCCGTCCCCCTCACCGCCCTCGTCAGCGCCGCCGCCCTGCTGCAACAGGCCAGCGGCGCTGCCGGCCGCATCGCCGAAACCCTCGCCCAGCCGCAGGAAGCCGACAGCCACCGCGAAGCGCAGCCGGCACCAGCCGGCGCCACCCCGGCCCCCGCGCCCGGCACGCCCGTACTGGAATTTCACAACGTCTGGTACAGCCACGAGCGGGAGCGCATGGTGCTACGGGGAGCAAGCTTCCAGTTGCCGCCGCGCGGAGTCACCGCACTGTTCGGCGACTCCGGCTCAGGCAAGACAACCGTGCTCAACCTCGCCGCCCGTCTCTACACACCAGACAGCGGACGCGTCCTGTTTCAGGGGACTGACGCGATGCGATGGCCCATGGCGGAGTACCGACGCGTGGTCGGCCTCGTAGAACAACACAACCCCCTCCTGCACGGCTCCATCCGCGACAACCTCGCCTACGCCGCACCCGAGGCCACCGACGACGAACTGTGGACCCTCCTGGAACTCACCGGGTTGGCAACCCACGTCCGCACACTGCCCGGCGGCCTGGACACCATGGTCGGCGAACACGGCACGGCCCTGTCCGGAGGCCAACGGCAGCGCATCGCCATCGCCCGAGCCCTCGCGCCGCGCCCTGCACTCGTCCTTCTCGATGAACCAACCGCCCACTTGGACCCCGCCGCCGAAAAATCCGTACTCGCGGCCCTGCAGCACATCGGACAGCACTGCGCGGTGCTGGTGGTCACACACCGCGAAACCGTCCTGACAGGCGCCACCCTCCGTCTCCTGCTCGACAACGGAGTCACGCGCAGCCCGTGTGATGGCCCTCCCGCGGGGCATGTGCCAACTCAGGAAGACGGCGAAGGAGCCGTACCCGCTCCATACCCGACCCGGGCGAATCGGGTAAACGACTCGTAGTACCCCCCTCCTTCATGCCACCAGCAAAGCTGGATCACTCGACCAGGGCCCCTGTTCGATCAAAAGCAAAACGTTGATCGATAGGAGAACGGCTTCTGAAGCCCGAGCGCACGGGCCGCCTGGCCGGGCGCTATATCCGCCGCCCACGCGACACGATCCACCCAGGATGCGAATGCCTCCCCGCCAAGGGGCCTCGGGACTATCGGCAGGCGGCGGGCCCGGGGCACGACACACAAGAGTGGGCCGGCTGGACGGGTGAAAGAGGCCGCCGCCCGACCGTACGCTCCTGCCGACACTCCTCCTCCTTCTGCCTTGGGTGGCGTTCTTGACCACAGGCACAACCTGCGGGCCCGCCAGCAGTGCGGCTTTCGGCGGTCGCCCTCGCACCAGACACCGCGTAAACGCACCAGCTCACTCAGCCCCCGGCCGCGGCCCACACCTCCAGCACGGCAGTGGCAGCCATGCGAGCCAATTGCTACGCAACCGGGCCTCTCTAGGCCCTGGGAACTGGGGAGTTGAGGTCTACGAGTTGTTCAACGACGACGAGAGAAGATCGACATGGCACCGCACCTGGTCGGCCAGTTCGGCGTAGAACCGCACCCGGGACGCTGCCTGGAGGATCTCGGTGCAGGCAGTCAGTTCACCGACCAGCCCAGCGGGGGTGCCCAGGACGTGCGCGAATTCCTTGCGGACACGTTCCGCCACGTCCGCTACAGGCAACGAATGCAGGTACAGGTTCGCCGCGTCGTAGCCGACGGGAGCCATGCCCCAGCCTTCCCAGTCCATCAGGGTCAGGGTCGGCCCGGTGAGGTTGGCCCAGTGCAAATCGCCGTGGGCGGTGGTGAAGGTGATCTCGCCGGGGGTGATGCCGGTGTACTCGGGCACACGGCGGCGGATGTACTGCTCGCGGACCGCCTGGCGGCCGGTTGTGGCGCGAGAGAGGTGGTCGAGGGCCTGATGCAGGCCCTGCCACCAGGCATCCGGCAATTCCACGTCGTCGTCGACGACCGGGCTGCGGCAGACCGGCGGGGCGGTGACGAACGCGTACAGCTCGGCGCGGTAGTCCCAGCCGTCAGCGGACCAGTCCGCCACGTCGATCAGTGGCGGCCGCGGCACGGCGACGGGCACCGACGCCTCGGCTTCCTTCGGGCCCTCCCACAGCTTCCCACCGGCTTTGCCTTCCGGTTCGCTGACCAGCCGCAGCCAGGCGGGGCCGCCCGGGGCCGCGGCGGGGCCGGACAATGTCCGGCCGGCATACCCCCACACCTCGCTGCCCGCGGCGCTGCCCAGGCCCAGCAGGGCGTGGGCGTGGTCGCGGGCGGCGAGCATGCGGTCCCTGACGTCGTTCTCAGGGGCAGTGAACATCCCGGCTACCTTCTGCGGCTGACGGCGGCGACGTCGGCTGCGACCAACTCGGTTGCCAGAGCGGCGATCTGGCCGACAGTGAGCGACGAGGCTACCGCCAACTCCCCCAGCGATACGTTCCGTCCGTCGACCAGCTGCTTGATCACCGTCAGGACTGGAGCGGCGAACGTCCACTGCTGCCCACCTGCGCCCACTACGATGCGGCCTTCTCCGTCCACCTCGTACCAGGCGCCCGAGGCGGTCAGACGGACGCGGAGGTCCGGCTCGGCGGGGATGCAGTCGACGTACGGCAATGAGGGCATCGGGCGGCCCGGATCCATGGCGCCCCGCGCCGCCAGGAACTCCTCGATCACCCCCTCGTGCAAGCCTGCGGTGAACTCCTTGAGCAGTGTGCCCAGATGGGCGACCTGTGCATCGCAGGGTGCGTGGGTGGGGAGGTTGGCCCGCACGGTTGCTGAGGCCCGCAGCCGGCTGGTCAGCCAGGCGAGGAGGTCGGCGCCGGTGGTGGGTGTCAGGCCGCACGTCAGGTGCAGGGAGCGGCCCTCAGTGGCGGCGACCGCGTGCCACCAGCCGCGCGGCAGGTACAGCATGTCGCCAGCCCGCAGCACGATCTCGGCGACCGGCTCGCCGACCGGCGGCTCGGGCGCCTCGACGTCGACGCGTAGGGGATCGATGCGGGTGGAGGCGTGGATCCTCCACCGCTTGGCGCCTTCGAGTTGGAGGACCACCACATCGTGGTCGTCGAAGTGGAGGCCGAATCCCTCCTTCGGAGTCCACGAGGCGTAGAGGTTGACCTGTACGTCGGTCCGGAGCTGCCGTTCGAGGGCCGCAGCGAGGCACTCGACGCCTTGATGGAGGCCGTCGACGGCGTCCAGGACGAGGGAGGCACCGTCGTTCAGGTGGTGGTGGAGGTTGCCGGGTTCGATGCGGTGCCAGACGGTGTGGCGCTTGGTGACCACCGGGTGGGTGTAGGCGTGTGGGGGGACCTGGGTGCCGTCGTTGAACAGCCGCAGCCGTGGCGGTTCGAGACGGTGGCGGGCGATGATCTCGTTGAGGTCGTCCCAGGTGAACAGGTCGGTGAAGTCGGCGACGTGGGGCCAGTGGCGGTAGGTGCGGCCGAACGCCTCGGCGGGGAAGTCCCCGCCGAGGCACTCGACCGCCGCGGTGATGGCGGTCATTTCTTGGGCTCCGATCAGTCGTTGCCGTCGCCCTTGCCGGTGCCGCCGCCGTCGCTCAGGCGGTCCTGGGTGCGGGCGGCCTTCACCGTGCGCTTCGAGACGATCAGGTTGTCCATCTCGCGCTCCTTGTCTCTCTTCTGGTTCTCCCGCCGAAGTTTCGGCGGGAAGCTGCGGGGTGCCTACGACGCCGGGCCGGTGTCAGGGGCGGCGGTCGGGGCGGCGAGGGCTTGGTTGCCGTCGTGCTGGACGGTCAGCACCGCCAGGAGGGTCAGGCCAACGGTGGTGCCCAGCAGCCACAGCCGCTCCAGCCACACCTCCAGCCGGGGGTCTCCGCCGCGGTGGCGGCCCTTCACTGGCCCCCGCCCGCCATGTCTCGGTACAGCTGCCGCTGGAAATGCAGCAGACACCGGGCGAGGGCCTGGAGGCGGTGCGTTGCCGAGACCAGGCCGTCTCCGGGGCCGGCCCGGAGCTGGAACTCGGCCCCCGAGATCGCCTGGCGCCACCCGCCGTCTTGCGGACGGTGTTCGTTGACGTGCTGCTTGGCCTGCTCGACGAGCGGAGCGAGGTGCCCCTTGCCCTTGAGGGTGTCGATCAGCCGGAGGACTTCGTCATACGGCGGGAGCGTGGTCCGAGAACGCAGAGCGGCGTCGATGTCGGCCTGGAACTGATCACTGCCGACGTCCACGGCGGGCGGGGGCGGGGTGGTGCGGGTGGTTGCCATGGTGCGACTCCTCGAAGACGGGGGTGGTCAACCGCCGCCGCCTGGGGCGAAGAGGAGGCCGGCCGTGCGCGGCCCCTGGCGGCTAAGAGGAGTCAACCGCCGCCAGGAGGGGCAGATCCGCAAACGACTTGCGAGGTAGCAAATCGCTTGCGGCTCAATCCAGTTGGTCGCCTTCGAAGCCGCACGGAGCTACGCCGTGTCCGACGAGTCGTATAGGCGCGCCACGTCTGCGTTCCGCCCCGCATGGGGGCGGCGATCTCTCAGACTTGGAGCGGGCTCGTTCTAGGGCCGCACGACCCTGATGCCGCCCTCAAGTGAGCTTCCACAGTCGGATGGTGTGGTCACTGCTGGCGCTGGCCAGGGTCTTGCCGTCGGGGCTGAACGCCACGGAGTCCACAGGGCTAGTGTGGCCGCTGAGGGCGGCGATGCTCTTCCGGGCGGCGACATCCCACAACCGGACGACAGGATCGCCGTAGTTGAACAACCCGTCGCTGCCGGCGCTGGCGAGGGTTTTACCGTCGGGGCTGAACGCCACGGAGTCCACAGCACTGGTGTGGCCGCTGAGGGCGGCGATGCTCTTCCGGGCGGCGACATCCCACAACCGGACGGTCCTGTCCCAGCAGCCGGTGGCGAGGGTCTTGCCGTCGGGACTGAGCGCCACCGATTCAGCGGAGGTGTGGCCAGTGAGGGTGACTGTGCCTTGCTGGTCGGTGACGTCCCACAGCCGGATGGATTGGTCGTAGCTGACGCTGATCAGGGTTTTGCCGTCGGGGCTGAGCGCCACCAGATTCACCTTGGCGTGGGGTTCGGCGTGGCTGGTGAGGGTGGTGATGCTCCTCAAGGCGGTGACATCCCACAACCGGACGGTGTTGTCGTTGCAGGCGGTGGTGAGGGTTTTGCCGTCGTGGCTGAACACCACTGACATCACAGGGCCGGTGTGGCCGGTGAGGGTGGCGATACTCTTCCGGGCGGCGACATCCCACAACCGGACGGTCTTGTCGTCGTAGCCGGTGGCGAGGGTATTGCCATCCGGGCTGAAGGCCAGCGCATGCACACCCTTCGTGCTGCTGGTGAGGGTGCCGGTGTGTTTTCGGGCTGCGATGTCCCACAGCCCGATGGTGTTGTCGCTGTCGCTGCCGGCGAGGGTCTTGCCGTCGGGGCTGAACGTCATCGGGGTCACGGTGCCGGTGGTGTTGGTGATGCTGAACCACGGGTGCGGGCTTGGAGGGTCGCTCGGCCGATGGCCGCCGGCGCTGGGGTGGGAGCTTGGGTTGTCTCTCGACTCATGGTCCCTGCCGCCGTTGGCGAGTCGTAATCCTATGAGGACTGCGCCCGAGGTCGTGGCCAGGGTGGCGATGCCGCCGAGGACGATGCTGCGGCGACTCGGTCCACGACGCGCGGTGGGCACTGCCGATTCTGCGCCGCTGTCAGGAGAGGGGCTGGATGGTGCCGGGATGTTGGGGGGCGTTGTGTCGCGGTCCCGAGACGGGGACGCCGTCGGCGTTTCCGGCAGGGCTGCTGGGGACTCGGGGGGCTTGGCGATGTTGCGGGCCAGGATGAAGCGGTCCGCGTCGTGCCGGACCGACCGGGTCGGCTCCGGCCGGTGGTCGCGGGCAAGTGCATCGGCCGTCCGGGCGTAGATGGGGCCCAGGGGTAGGCCCTGGGGATGGCCGGGGATTCCCTGCTCGATCACGTCGACCAGGTATTTGGTGAAGTAGGTCTGCGGGGCGGCTACGTCCGGGGCGGATTCGAACCAGGCGGTCCGGTACGCGCCGCTGGCTGCCATCGTCACCGCGCCCGTCCCGAGCGTCTTGTCGATCACATTCGTGGACGTGGACGCCAGGGTGTGCTCGGTCCGGGCCGCGTGGCCCGCGAAGCAGCAGTCCAGAATAACGATCTTCGTCTGGGCGTCGCATGCGCGCAGCGCGGCGCGGACGTCGGAGAACGGCAGCCCAACGGTCGTGCGCCGCGGACCGGCCTGGGGCGATTCCCGTAACGCCAGGCACAGTTCGTCCTCGTACAGCTGCCCGTGCCCAACAAAGTAGAACAGCGCGACATCCTCAACACCGTCGAACAGCTTCATCAACTGGTCAGGCAAGTGATCGCGTCGGCGGACGTTACGCAGCGCCTTCACCCGCGGCTTCGGCCAGCCGCACAGCGGGCCGGTCAGCAGCCCTGCCACTCGCTCCAGGCTGTTGCGCGCAGCCGGCACCGGTGTCAGATGGGCGTAGTCCCAGGCGCCGATGAGCACCGCACGCGAGCGCGAATAATCGCGTAAGGGGACGGTGTCAGTCATCGAGGAGCCGCTCCAGGATCGGCATGACCTCGTCGACGTTGGTCGCGTCCAGGACGAACGGCTGGCCATCGACGGTCGTCTCGATCCGAATGCCGGAGCGCCGCGAGCGGATGAAGTCCGGCAGCGTCCTGATCGCTCCCACCACCCCGCTGCTGCCGGCGAGCACGACCAGGACGTCCAGCACGCCGAGCTCGCCCGGCCCCGGCGTCCCGGCGACCACCGCCACATCGACCCCGGGCTGACCGCTCATCCAGTCGCGCAGCGCCGCGAGCTGCGACGGATCGGAGACCGCCAGCTCGACCCTGTCTCGCGTGTGTGAACCCCCGTCGGACAGCACAGAACCTCCGTTGGTTGGCATCAGCGTTGAGCCGACATCGTCCCAGGAAGCTGTCCGGCCGGGGGTCGAATCGCACATCCCGGTTACACGACCCAAGCTACCCTGACCACCCTTCTTCTGACTCACGTCAGGACAACGCCCGCGCGGCCGGCGAAGGCGCGAACGCCCGGAAGGCTCCGGTCATGGTGAAGCAGGCCGCCGGCAAGGTCCCGGGCCGCCCCTCGGCGGATCTCCTGCGGCGCGGCGTGCTCGGCGGCCAGCAGGGCCCGGTAGCACTGCTGGGGCTTGCCCCACTGGTCGAAGCAGCGGGCGACATCGATGAAGAACCTGCCCTGCCGCTCCGCCGTCGGCAGCGCGGCAGGGTCGATGGTCCTGGCCAGGTCGATCGCTTGTCCTGCGTCCCCGAGGAGGTAGTGGACCGACAGCTGATGCAGCAGCACCTGCTGGATCCCGGCATCGGTGCGGGCATCGGGCGGCGTCCGGCCGGCGTGAGCGGTCTGGGCTGCTTCCCCGATCAGCGCGTGCGCGGTCTGGCGGTCGCCCCTCTTGGCCGCCGTGTACGCGGCGGTCGCCAACAGCGAGCTGCCAGCTGCCAACCGTGCCGGCTCCGGGGCGCTGCGGTCGGCCCGCAGGTCTTGCGCGGCCCGCACCGCGATGTCGGTGGCCCGTGCCAGGTGACCCTGGCGCCGCCACGCACTGGAGACCATCCGGTGCGCCTCCGCAGTCGTCAGCGCGTCACCGCCGGCCCGTGCGGAGTTCAGCGCGCGGTCAGCGGTGATCGCGACGAGTCCGTCCTCGCCGAGCTTGATGCACAGCCGCGCGGCAATGTTGTAGAGATCGGCGACCGCTGCGGCCGAGACCTCTGCCGGCTTGAGGGCCTGGGCTTGGGCGATTTGGCCGGGGAGGGTCTTGGCCAGGGTGTCGTAGCGGGCGGCGCGGAAATGCTGCCGGGACACTTTGACCGCCGTGGCGACACCGGCCGGTGTCACATCGCTGCCGTGTGGCACGGGGGCAGTGCCGTAGAGGAGGAGGTCTTCCAGCGGTGCGAGGGTGCTGGCCTGGGCCGGTGTGGCGCTGGCCAGCGGGGAGGTGAAGACCGCCGCCGCAGCGGCCAGCAGTTTACGGCGTCGCACGTCGTCGTCACCCTCCTCCGGAGCAAGATTGCCGCCCACACTAGTGGAGGCACACCTCCTACGAGGCGATCTTGGCATCTGGCTCGGAGGCTGCGCGGCAGCCAGGAGATCGGGCAGCGAGACGTCGAGGGCGCCGGACAACTCGCGTAACGTCCCGAGGCTGTTGACGGGAATCATGTCCCGTTCGACCTGGGAGACCCAGCTTTCGGAGCGGTCGATCATCGCGGCCAGGTCCCGCTGCGGCCAGCCCTTGCGCCTGCGCGCCTTCGCAACCAATTTCCCGAGCGTCAGTTCGTTCCCCGCCACTGGGCGAGCCCCCGAGGTCCCGTATCCCCACCGCGTGAGCAAGCCACGCTACTGGTGCAAGGAGCGCTGTTGTAGGGGGTAACACGCCGCACTCTGGCGGTGGTACGTGACCACCGGCATCGACTGGCTGATGATCGTTGCCGCGCTTGCGAGGGGAGAACTGCCTTGCTCGGGCAGTGAGACCCGGATCCTCCGTATCGCGGCCAGTCTCGGCAAGGGCGTTCCTGTTGATCTCCGCGAGGTCCTGACAGACTCGACGTGAACAAGGGGCACGTCCCAGATACGCCAGAAACCCGCCACGGGGTGATCTCCAACGTCTGACGGGGCGCCAACGACGCCGAGACAAACGGCCGATCGAAAGCGCCCGTGGTCGGGTTTCCAGCCGAAGCCGGGCCATCGGCGATGCTGCCTGCACAGTCAGCCCGGCCTCACGAGGGCGACAGACGAGGTGCGGCGCTCGCCCATCAATCCAACGGCTCGAGGGAGGGGAAGGTCTCTACGAAGTGAAACGTCGTCCCGAGGGAGAATGGCTCTACCGTGCCAAAGGGAGTCCCGGTGCAGTTGGGGCCCGCAAAGACCTTCACCGGTGCTGTCGAGAGGTTGCTGACCTGCAACATGGCGGTTCCACCTGGCACGGTGTCGGTCTGGCAGTTCTTGCTGTTGACCCAGGTGTTGTCCTGCGCGCCGATGGGATGGCCGGCGCTGTTGAAGTCGGTGGTGATCACGGTGCCGTTATCGGCATGGGCCGGGGTGGCCAGGGCCAGGCCACTCCCGATGACCAGGACGACGGTGGCGGCCAGAGTGCTGAGGCGGTGTCGGATACGTGGCATTGCCTTCTCCCCTCGGGACAGCAGCGCCCAGGCTTTCGGGTAGGCACTTTCAGGCCAGAGAACCCGGAGGCGCTGCGTGCTGAGAGTGTCCAGCCGACAGGCAAGATTCAGCCATACACGCGATTGGGCGCACGGAGGCGTACAACGGGCGCAGAACACGCCCGCGCACCCTGGCGCTCCAGTGCCCGCCGACCGGCCGCCGGGCCGAACACGTGACGGGGCGGGGTGCTCAACGATCCGAGATCACCACGTGGCGGGTTTCTGGCGTATCTGGGTCTTGCCCTAACAACACCACTTTCTTCAGTGCCGCGGTCACCCAAGCGACAGGACACTGAGCAGTATCCGAGCACGTCGCCCGGCTGGCACCCACCGTTCAGCCTGGGCGGCTCGCGGTGACGCAGGCCGCCCAGACCGTCGAGTTCTAGTCGTTGAAGAACTCCTCGAAGATGATCCGCACCGTCTCCCGCGCGGCTCCCTCAGCGGCTCCCCGAGCAACGGCGTTCCACCTGCTTGAGCCTTCAGCGCGCGGCTTGTCGGGGAGGCCGGCCGCAGCGGACTCCGCCGCCTGCTTGTCATCGGAGTTCGCGTTGCCGCGGTCGGAGTCCGGCGTCTGGGCATGCCGGCGGCCAAATAGGCTCTTGATCTTGTCGAGCGGTGACATGTTCTTCCCTCGAAAGCCAAAGTCGAGGGGCGAGAGAGGCGACGAAAACCCTCCCGGCAGGGGGTACACGTGATTCCTCCCCGCACCCATGGGCAAGCGGGAAGGAAATCTCAACTGCGAGAAGCGGAAGGTCGAGTGGGCCCAGATCGTCGAACACGACCTCCCCGGTCTGACGGCTGTCCACCGGCCAGCGCACCGAAGAACGCCGTGATCACGAGTGCGACAGCCTGCACAGACACCAGAGCCCCGGCCCACCTCAACAGGGTCTGAACCCTGTGGTGTTCATGCTTCGGGGATGAGTACATGACCCCCATCATGCCTCATCCGCCGCACCCGCTCGTCATCCAGTCCGGCTTGGTTCGGAGAAGGCGCGATCTTCGTCGACGTGACAGCTGAGGTACCCGAGGAGGCGATCGTCATGTTCTCCGCGCACGGTGTGGCCCCGACCGTCCTTGAGGAGGCCGCCGCCCGCCGGCTCGCGACCATCGACGCGACCTGCCCGCTGGTCACCAAAGTCCACAGGGAAGCCAACCGCTACGCACACGAGGGCTACCACATCCTGCTGATCGGCCACGAGGGCCACGAAGAAGTCATCGGCACCCTCGGCGAGGCCCCCGGCCACCTCACCGTGGTCGACGGCCCCGACGACGTCGCAGGCGTGACCGTACGAGACGAGACCAAGGGTCTGGCTCTCCCAGACCACGCTCTCCGTTGATGAGACCATGGAGACCGTCAACGCCCTGAAGGACAAGTTCCCGCAGCTCATCTCCCCGCCCAGCGACGACATCTGCTACGACACACAGAACCGCCAGCTCGCGGTGAAGCAGATGGGCGCCGAGGCCGACCTGGTCATCGTGGTCGGCTCCCGCAACTCCTCCAACTCCATGCGCCTGGTCGAGGTCGCCAAGCTCGCCGGCGCGGACGCCGCGTACCTGGTCGACTTCGCCGACGAGATCGAGGAGACCTGGCCTCGATTCGTCAGCGGTCGTGAGTGCGTGACTGGGTTGCTGTTCGCCCCGTTTGTCCCGCGTGATCGCGGGCGGGGCCTTCGCGTGTCGCTGCGGCTGCCGCCCAGCTTATGGCAGGCGCCAGTCCACCGGCTCAGCCCCCTGGCTGACCAGAAGGTCATTGGTACGGCTGAAGGGCCGTGAACCGAAGAAACCGCGGTCAGCCGACATCGGCGAGGGATGGGCGGACTCGACCGCCGGGAGGTCACCGAGGAATGGCCGCAGATTACGTGCGTCACGCCCCCACAGAATCGACACCATCGGCTTTCCACGCGCGACCAGAGCGCGGATGGCCTGCTCGGTCACTTCCTCCCAACCCTTGCCACGATGAGCCGCGGGCTTGCCGGGTGCCGTGGTCAGCGCCCTGTTCAGCAACAGCACGCCCTGCCGAGTCCACGGCGTCAGATCACCATTGGAAGGCCGAGGCAGACCAAGGTCCGCCTGCAACTCCCGAAAGATATTCTCCAGACTGCCAGGCAAACGACGCACCTCCGGCGCGACCGCGAAACTAAGCCCGATGGCCATCCCTGGAGTCGGGTAGGGATCCTGCCCCACAATCAGAACACGCACCTCATCGAACGGCTGCTGGAACGCGCGCAGAACATGCGCCCCAGCCGGCAGATAGGTACGGCCGGCTGCGATCTCCGCACGCAAGAAGTCACCCATCGCAGCGATCCGCCCCGCCACAGGGCGCAGCGCATCCGCCCACCCAGGCTCAACAAGTTCATCCAACGCTCGTGCTGCCACAGCCCGTCACCCTACCGGCCTACGCGCTGCGCCTCCCACTCCAGCCATCACAACCCGGTGCTCACCGGCCGCCCTGCCCTCCCTTATATATGTGATCGGCGGCTGGCTGCTCGGTCCGAGCCGGAGAGCCCCAACACGCAGCTCCTGGGAATAGGCTGCTGCCATCAGTCCTCGCCTTCCTGGAGACGGTCCATGAGGTCGCGCAGGCATTCGTCCGAGAGCAGCGGCGCACGTTGCTTCCAGTGATCAAGCCACTCGGCTTCCGTCATAGCCACAGGCCAGGCCCCTCGATCGAGAAACTACATCCCCAACCCATCGGACATGCCGGTGGGTTGAGCTTGTCCGGGTGCACGCCCCTCGGCAGCTCCTCCGAGCCCCGCACCTTTTGGTCGAGCCTCCACGTAGATCGACCTGCCGTCCATCGGCATGGTGAAGGTCCGGACGCGGCGCTTCCGCCAGGCCCTCAAACCCTTCGGCAACTTGCGCCAAGTCCGCGGCTGACCGCATCGTCAACCATCTCGGGCCTCTCCTTGCGCTCCTGCCCCGCAGGCGATTCCGCAAAGACACCGTGCTCATCGTGGACGGAACCCTGGTAACTACCCGCGACCACGCGGTTGCCAAGCAGTCGAAGAACTATCGGTACTCCACCAATCACCAAGTTGTCACCGACGCCGGCACCCGGCTCGTCGTCGTGCTGGCCGGCGAACTGTCTGTACTTGTTGGAGACGATCGGCCCGCTGCTGGTGGCCGAGGCAGCCGCGGCCCGCGCCGCCGACCAGCATGAGGCCGCCTCGCGGCGGAGCCTGCTGATCACTGAGGTCGCTGGCCTGCGCGAGGTCATCAAGCGACGGCGAGAGACCGGGCTTCCCGCTGCACGGGCCGCTGAAGCGACCGTCACCCAGCGCTTGAAGCGCGGATGGGATCCGGATGACCCGCTCCTGCACATGTCGTGGCATCCGCTCGTCGTCGAGGCCGCGGGGGCCATGGGACACCGCAGGGACCTGGAGACTCTCCGTCCTGAACTGGAACGGTGGGTGAGCGAGTGCGGCCTACAGCAGCCCTGGTGCCGCGATGCGGCACCGGTGCCCCGCCCCGATGACGGCACCCTGGTGCCCTGGACTCTGCCGATGGCCCGGCACCAACTGGACGCCACGGTCTATGTCGTCACCTCGGCTGCCTACTTCCTCACCTCAGCGCTTTGCGGGATGCGTTCCTCGGAGCTGGCGGAACTGACGAGCGGCTGCCGCCAGCAGGAAGAACGACCCGGTGGCGGCACCCGCTACCGTTTGGTCTCCCGCCGCATCAAGGGCGAGGCGTTCGGGGGAACCGAGGACGCGTGGGTGGTCACCGTAGACGTGCACCGGGCCATCGCCATCGCCGAAGCCCTCACCAACACCGCCCCGGGTGAGCGGTTGTTCGCCAAGGCATCCAACAACAGCGGTCGCCGCTATACGGCCCTGAGTGCCTGGGTGAACGGCGAGTACGGACAACGGCTCGGGCTGGAGCCCATCCCCGACGGCCCGGTCAATCCCCGAGCCCTGCGGCGCACGCTTGCGATGGCCATCGCCCAGCGTCCGCACGGCCTGATGGTCGTGAAACTGCACCTCAAGCATGTCAGCGTCGCCACAGCCGAGGGCTATGTCGACCCTCGGGAATTGCATCAGATGGGCGAGAAGCCGCAGGTCGCAAGCTCAGGGCGACGGCCTGATGGACTCCAACGCTACTACGAACTAGCCGTCTGAGCAGGCATGTTGCCGGAGAGATCCCATCTGATGCATGATCTGCCCTCCAGAAGGGATGGTCTGGAGGGGTGCATCAGCAGAAGGCGGCCTTGGCCGGGGCGGCTCATCCGGAGCTCGTCTCCGGGGTGGTACAACTGCGCCCGGAGGACGCGATGATGCGGGGCTGGCGAGCCCAGCAGAAGTCGCGAGGGCTCAAGGACGAGACGATCGACCCGCGGGAACGGCTGGTCCGCCGGTTCCTGGAGTTCGCGAACGACTACCCGTGGCAGTGGACACCGGCCCACATGGACGAGTGGTCGGCCTCGTTGGTCGGCGAGAAGCATCTGGCGCCGTCCACAATCCGCAGCTACCAGGGCGACATCCGCCTGTTCTCCGAGTTCCTCATCGACGCTCGCTACGGTTGGGGGCCTGCCTGCGAGGAAGCCTTCGGAACCCACCCGGTGGCGATCGCCCACGAGTGGAACACCCTGCCTCATCTGCAGGACTACGAGGGCGATCCGGAAGCGAGGCCGTTCACCCGCGAAGAACTGCAGCGGTTCCTCGACTACGCCGACGACCAGGTCGACCGTGCCGTGAAGTCCAAGCGCAAAGGCGCCCTGGCCGCCTACCGTGATGCCACCCTCTTCAAGGTCGTCTACGGGTGGGGGCTGCGGCGAACGGAGACGTCCAAGCTGGACGTCGTCGACTTCGGACGGAATCCGAAGGCTCCGCAGTTCGGCCGGTACGGCACGCTCAACGTCCGCTACGGCAAGGCGAAGAAGGGCCAGCCACCACGACGGCGGAACGTGCTGTCGGTGATGGACTGGGCCGTCGAGGCGGTCGCCGACTACGTCGAGAACGTCCGGCCACGGTTCGGCTTCTCCGACCACCCGGCCCTCTGGATCACTGAACGCGGAGGGCGGCTGCAGCCCGGCTCCATCAACGACCGCTTCGAGGCATACCGAGATGCCTTGAAACTCCCAAAAGACCTAGTTCCGCACTCAATTCGCCACTCTTACGTCACCCATCTGACCGAGGACGGTGTCGACCGCTGCTTCATCCAGCAGCAGGTCGGCCACGACTGCGACAGCTCCACCGCGATCTACACGCACGTCAGCGACGACTTCATGAACACTGCCTTGAGCAAGGCCCTGGCCCCGGCGTTCGCCGGCGTCTGACGAGGAAGGACCCGATGATGGCCGCCAAGCTCGACTACCACTGGCACCTGCGCAAGATCATGGCGGACCGCGGGATGTTCTCCACCACCGATCTCATGGCGCCGTTGAAGGAACGCGGCATCACGCTGTCCAGCAGCCAGGTCTACCGCCTCGTCGTGGAGCGACCCGAGCGACTCAGTCTCAAGATCCTCATGGCCCTGCTCGACATCCTCGACTGCACCATGGACGACCTCATCGAACCGATCGCCACGGCCGCGGCGGCGAAGAAGCCCAAGAAGGCCGCCGCAGGCGGGACCTCCGTCACCGAAGGTGTTGGCGGACTGCGGCCAAGGCGAGCGCGGATTAGTGGAGTTGACCGGTGACCGAGAACTCTGAAGAGGTCCTCGCCGATCCGGTCGGCATGATCGTGCGGCTGGTCAGTAAGGGGTGTGACCCAGATACGCCAGAAACCCGCCACGGGATGATCTTGGCTACTGGATGAAGGCGTTGACACGGTTCGCGTACTCCCGGCGGGCCTTGCGCTGGGCCGGGACTGCTGTGGTGGCGCCGAGGGGTTGGCAGTGGCTGAGGAGCTGGCTGTGGACCGCGGGCACGGCGGTGATGCGCAGGGTGTAACCCTGGCCGCGTCGTACGGTCACGCCTTGGTCGAGCGCGGCCCGCTCGGCGGGCTCCAGTTCGGCGGCGCGGAGGAAGTCAGCGACCTTGCCCGGCATGTCGAGGACGACCGGCAGCTCCGGAGCCGGGGCGCCCGGGGCGGCGGCCGTGTACTCGGGCAGGAGGTCGGCGACGGTGGTGCGGATGGCGCCGCGGCTGACGCCGTGGTCGCGGGCGAGGGCGGCAATGGACCGGCCTTCCAGGTACGCGGTGCGTACGTCGTCGGTCTTGTCGACCGGTACGGCAGGGCGGCGTCCGCCCTTGTTGCCCTTGGCCTCGGCGGCCCGCAGTCCGTCGTAGGTGAGCTCGCGTTGGAGGTCGCGCTGGAGTTCGCCGGCTGCGGCGAGGGTCTGCACCATGAACTTCACGGTGGACAGCAGTTCTCCGGTGCGGGGGTGGCGGGCGGTGAGGTCCATCGCGGAGAACGCGCCGTCGTGGATGCGCAGCGCGACCTGGTCGCGGTGCAGGACGTCGAGGACGTCGAGCACGTGACCGGTGCCTCGTACGAGTCGGAACATCTCGGAGATGTGCACGGTGTCGCCCGGCCGTGCGTACGTGAGCAGTTCGGCGAACTTCGGCCGCTGAAGTGGGTGGAGGCGGCTGGAGGTGCCGGCGTCCTCTTCGAAGACGACCGGGTCCTCGATCCCGGCCTCGGCGAGGACGAGGTTCTGACGGTCGGTCGACTGTTTGTCGGTCGACACCCGCTTGTAGACGAGATTGGCCACGCTCTTCCCCGCTTCTGTCGCCGCATCGGCCCTCGGCTGTCATCTAACCCTGTCGTCAACGTCCATCGGATCTCATTGGATCCGAGCCGTCGTCAGGTCCCGGAATTCCGGGGTTCATTGGACGTCCGCCACACCTGTCGTCATTCGATCGTTTGCCGACAGACGACTGCGGCGGGACCGTGGACCGGTAGTGTCAGGTTGAGCCTGACCGGCGGCCTGCCCACCCTCTCCCTGCTGGATGAAATCGGCCTTGGGGCATCGGTACAGCCGTTGGCACTGAGATACGTGATGGACTAGGACCAGGGCCAGGCTCACCGAGATCTCCGAGGGCCACGCCGACGCCCTCCCGCAGATCCGCGATCCTGAGCCGCAGGCGTCGGTCTGGCCGCCGCTGACGTTCAAGCAGGTCGCCGTGGTGGTCGCGTGGATATATGAGTGAAGCGGCCGGACGGCGCCGGCTACGACGCTCCGCACGTGGCCAGCGCGGTTCGCGCCAGCCCGCGCAGCCAGGCGTGGGCGTGGTCGGTGTCGTAGCGCTGATGCCACGACAGGTATATCGGTGCCGACGGCAATTCGAGCGGGAGGGGGAGCACGACCAGGCCGAGGTCGGCGACCGCGGACCGCGTGGTGGCTTCGGGGACGCTGATCAGGAGATCGGAGCCGCGCGCGAACTCCAACGCGGCCGCTTCCGTGGGCGCGGTCGCCACCACGCGGCGGGTGAGGCCGAGCCGCGCGAGGGCGTCGTCGAGGGCATTGCTGAGGTTTCCACGTCGCGAGACGGTCACGTGCTCAGCGGCGGCGTACCGCTTGGCGGTGACGGTCTTGACGCGGGTGAGGGGGTGCCCCTGCCGTACGACGATGACGAGGCGGGTCTCGCCCACGTTCTCGGCACGGATGTCCGGTGCGCTCGGGCGGTTGGCGTTCGCCTCCAGGTCGACCTGGCCGCGCCGCAACTCGGGGGTGTCGATGCTCGATTCCGCGACGAAGCGCAAGCGCACGCCCGGGGCCTGTCCGCGCACGGCCGCGAGCAGTGCGGGGCCGCTCAAGGTGACCAGGGAATCGTGCCAGCGGAGGGTGAAAGTGCGCTCCAGCGTTGCCAGATCGAGTTCACGGCTCGGTGCCAGCACCCCCTGGACCTGGTGCAGCAGCTCGTGCACCTGTTCCCGGACGGCGATCGCATACGGCGTCGGGGTCATCGTGCGACCGGTGCGCACCAGGATCTGATCCCCGGTCGTGCGCCGGATTCGGCCCAGACTCCGGCTCATCGCGGGGGCGGTGACGTGCAGGCGCGCGGCGGCCCCGGCCACACTCCCCTCCTCAAGGAGCGCGTCTAGCGCGGTGAGCAGGTTCAAATCCAATTGCATGTGAGTAATCCTAGCCGTGCTTAGCATGCATTTGAAGTTAATGACGGGGCTCTATACCTTCGAGAGCAGAGCGCAAGACGGAACGCACAGCTCGATCCGACCGGCCTCAACACCCCTCTCTCACACGGGAGTACCGCCATGTCCGCAACGCTTCAGACCACTGACCACGCCGCCGACGCCGACCTGCTCGACCAGACCGCGAGCGCCGTACGCGCGGCCGGTGCGGCGCTGCGCGAGCGCTTCGGCGAGGTGGTCCGCTACCAGACCCGCGAGGAGCTGATGCGCGCGCTCGCCGCCAACGACGACACGGCCCTCGACATCCTGCGCCCCCGCCTCACGAGCCTGCGCCCGGAGGCCGGCTGGGTGGAGGACGAGCTGGACGGCGGGGCGCTGCCGTCCGGCGAATGGTGGGTCGTGGATCCGGCCGAAGGCAACGTCAACCACCTGCACGCCCTGCCGGATTGGGCGGTGACCGCCACTCTCGTGCGGGACAACCAGCCGGTGCTCATCGTGGTCCACCTGCCGTTGACCGGCGAGACCTACACCGCGCTCGCCGGTGCGGGCGCCCACCTCGACGGCCGGCCGCTGCACGTCTCCCGGACCGAGGACCTCGGCCTGGGCATCGTGGCCACCAGCCAGGCCCGGCCGGACGAGGACGAGAAGGTCGTGCGGCGCGTCGGCTCCTCGATCAGCGCGATGCTCGACGCACTCGTCGTCCGCACCTCCGTGCCCGCGACCCTGCACCTGGTGAACGTGGCCGCCGGCCGGATCGACGCCTTCTGGCAGTTCGCCGGCGCCCGCGCGGACCTGCTGCCCGGGGCGCTGCTCGTCACCGAGGCCGGCGGACAGATCTCCGACGCCGAGGGCCGCCCCTGGACCCCGCAGAGCGAGAGCTTCCTGGCCGCCGCGCCCGGTGTCCACGCCGCGGCCGTCGCCACGCTCTCACGCTGACCGCGCACCACAACCTGCACGCACGGAAGGACCAGATCATCATGACCACGATCGCTGTTCTCGGAAACGGCCGCGTCGGCGGCAACCTGGCCACAGCCCTCATCCGGGCAGGGCATGAGGTGACCGTGGCGGACCGCGCGCCGGGCGCCGCCGCCGACGCCGCCCGCACAGCCCGGATCGTCATCAACGCCACCCCGGGCGCCGGCTCGCTGGAGACGCTCGTCGCCCTGCGCGAGGAACTGCGCGACAAGATCCTCGTCGACGTCTCCAACGCCACCGTCGACGGACCGGACGGACTGCCCGCCGACCTGATCTACCCCGGCTCAAGCCTCGCCGAGCAACTCCAGGAAGCGCTCCCCGAAACGCGCGTCGTCAAGACACTCAACACCATGCTCTTCCCGGTGATGACCGCGCCGGCCACGCTCACCCGGGCGCCCGATGCCTTCCTCTCCGGCGAGGACCCGCAGGCCAAGCAGACCGTCCGTGAACTGCTCGTCGACCTCGGCTGGCGCAAGGAGTGGATCACTGATCTCGGCGGGATCCAGACCGCCCGCGCCACGGAGGCAGCGATACTGTTCGTACCGCACGTGATGCGGTCCAGTGGATTCGCGCCCTTCGCGATCTCGATCGCGCGCTGACCCGCACACAGTGCACCGCCCCCGGCGGGCCCACATCCAGAACGGATACAACCGCGCAGCCAGGGTCGGCGATTCAGCGCCGGACGGCGCCCCGTGGCCACCCTTCCCGGGGCCGTCGGCCTCGCACCGAGGATCAGCCCATCTCACGGCGGACGCGCTTGCGGAACTGGTCGCGAATCTGCCCGCCGATACCCGCGGCGGCCGACACCGGCCTCACACTCGCCGATCCACGTGCGCGTGCGTGTGCATGGCGCCGGCGCCGAACGGCATCACGCTGCCGCTGAAGTAGTGACCTGGCATCGATGGTCAGGCTGCCTGGCCGTAGCCGTCCGCGCCGGGGCCGTCGCCGCGCAGCGGGCTGAAGTCGACGTCCAGGTGCGGGTCGTACGCCTCGGGCTGCAGGCCGAGTTCGTGGGTGGAGTACTCGCCGAAGCGGCGGATGTGCTCGGTCAGGTAGGGCGAAATGTGGGCGAGGTCCTCGGGGTCGATGACGCGGCCCTCCTCCTGGAGCTGGCGGACGATCTCGGCGATGTCCAGGGCGTTATGGAAGATCACCGCGTTGGTCAACAGCGCGTTGAACTTCGCGGTCTTCTCCTGCTCGACGGGGTCGTTGTCGGTGATGACGCCACCGTTGCCGAAGCCGATCCACTGGGAGAAGCCGTTGAACGCCTCGACCTTGTTCGTCGCGGCGGTCACCCGCCGGCGCAGCGGGGCATCGGAGAGGTAGCGCAGCAGCTGCACGGTGCGGATCACACGGCCGACCTCGCGGAAGGCGGTGTAGGTGGCGTTCTTGCGTGAGCCCGCACGCAGGCGACGCAGCAGCAGCGTGGAGGAGATGGCGCCCTCGCGCACCGAGATCGCCACCCGCATCAGGTGCCGGAACTGGGACTCGATCAGGTCGAAGTCGATGACGTTGCGGCCGCTCTCCCCGAACAGGGCATCGATGTGCACGTACTCCGTCTGCTTCGCGGGACGGTAGAAGGTCAGTTCCTTCCAGTTCCGGATCCTGGGCATCAAGTCGAAGCCCAGCAGGTGGGCGAGCGCAAAGACAGGGAAGCTCTGGCCCTGCGTATCGGCGTGCACGGTGGTCGGCTTCAACTCCGAGGTGTTCTTGAGGAGGCCCTCGATGATGTAGACGGCCTCCCACACGCCGCACGGGATGAAGTGAGTGAACAGCGCGATGTAGGTGTCGGAGATGTGGTGGTAGGCGATCCCGCCCGGCTTCCCGTACCGCACCGAGGTCTCGGACAGCAGGTTGTTGAGGTAGGTGTCCATGTGGGTGCCGTCCGCGGCGACCGCGGACCCGTCGCCCCACGCCTGCAAGATGTCCAGGCGGGCATGCGCGTTGACCAGGTCGGCGATCGCCTCGTTCAAGGTCGGGATGGAGAAGTGCCGGTTCGCGGCCAGCGACAGCTCGTGCCCGCTCACGCCCGGGATGTGCCGGGCGGCCTCGTAGGGGCCCATGTTGGTGCCCTTCACGAAGGTGGTGATGACGTACCGGCCGAAGGGGTCCTTCAGCTTCGGCTCGTTCCCGGACGCGGGGCCGAAGCGGCGCCACCACTCCACCCAGTACGCCGTACGCGAGATGATCCCGAGCAGCGAGCGCTCCGGCATCCGAGCCTTGATCTCCTGCTCCAGCTCGCGCGCAGAGGCTCGCTGTCCCTCGGAGCGGTGGGCCTTGAGCGAGGGGATGCCAGTCTCGGGGTCGATGACCAGGCCCTCGTTGTCCGGGTACCCCGCATCCGCCGACGCGGCGGCCGCGGTGAGCTTGTCCTCCAGCTGACGGCGGAACGTCACCGCGTCGTGCGGCGTCTCGTCGCCCGCCTCGGCGAGGCCGACCTCCAGCAGGTAGTCGCCCAGCTTCGCCTCGACGTCCTCCCAGGGCAGCAGCTGTTCGCTCCAGTCGGCGTACTCCTCCGAGCCGGCCACCGCCACGTCACCAGTGCGCAGTTCCTCGGCGAGCGCGGCGAAGACCATCGCCTCGAAGTGCTTGCGCATGAAGACGCCGGGCCGGTTCTTGTCGCGTACGGCCTTCTGCCAGTTCAGCGTGGCGAAGGAGATGTCGACCGGGCGGCCGTCCTCATGGCGTTCGGGGATGTAGTCGCGCAGGTTCTTGTGGCGGCGGGCGTGCGCGAGCGCGTCCAGGACGCGGCTGTCCTCGGAGGTCGCTCGCAGCTCCAGGCGGCTGGTCAGGTCGTACATCGTGGAGCGGTCTTTCAGCAGGTGCCCGTACAGCAGCACCTCCCAGTAGTTGCCGTGGTGGGCGGCGACTTTCTCGATTCTCTCGTACTGGCCCTCGAACCCGCCGAAGTCGTCCACCGCCGCCGCGGGCACGCCCAGCGCGCCGGCCTGCACGCGCAGGGCCTTCGCCAGGGTGTGCAGCGTGGGTGCGAGCTGGTCGCCGAGCCGCGCGGCAACAGCATCAGGCCCGGCGTCCTGGTCGAGCTCGCCGACCGCCGTCAGGATCTCGGCGGTCATCGCGGCCGCCTTCTCGCGCGCGGCCTGGACGGGGCTGTCGGCGTCGATGTGCTGGAGCACCGTGCGGTAGTTCCCGATCAACGCTTCGACCAGGGCCTGCTGTTGCTCGCGGATCTCCTCCAGCTCCGCCCTGGCCCGCTTGACCTGCAACGCGATCCGTTTGCAGAACATCGTCGTCAGGTCATCGCGGGCCCGCATTCGTGCCTTGTGGACCAGGCACACCATGAGCGCGAGCCGCTTCACCAGGTTGTAGTCCCGCAGCGCCGGCGCGTCCGCGGTGTCCGCTTCCCCGGCGAAGTCCGTGATCTTTCCTGTGGCGACGCCTTCCAGCCACACCCCGGTCTCGCCCAGCTCGTCCACCCATCCCAGGTGCTCGGCCTGGGCACGGAAGTGGGACCACGTCGGGGCCTTCGCCGACTGCTTGAGCTTGTTGTACTTCGTGGTGCCCGACTCGTCCTTGTCGGACAGCAGGGCCAGCAGCCGCTCGTGGTGGGCCTCGCTGAGCCGGTCGTAGATGCCCATGCAGATCGAAGCGTTCACCTCGGTGCGGATCTTCGCCGCGAGGGCGTCCAGGGTCGTGAAGCCCGGCAGCTCAAGACCGGCCTCGACGACCTTCTCCAGCGCAATGTTGATCAGGTCCGCCGGGCGGTTCTTCGACACGGCCTCGCTCCGCATCACCGCCTCTGCGATCTTTCGGGCCTTCGCCTTGTCGTACGACAGGCCCGTCCGCTGCCGCACTGCGGTCCGCTGCCGCTCCGCCGTACGGTTCGCCGCCCTCGGCACCGTGCCCTCCGGCAGGTCGACCGCGCGGCGGACAAAGTCGACGACCGCGTCCGGGATCTCGTCCAGCTTCGGGAAACACCCCATGCGCTGGTACGACTTCAGCGCCAGCAGCTGGGCCAGTAGGTGCTCGTCGCTGTCGCTTCGACCGGCAGCCCACTCGACCTCGTCACGGCTCGGGGCAAAGAAGAGATGCAGCTCATGCGCGGTGATCAGCCGCTTGAACCGCGGATACGCGGTCCTCTCGATCGAGGTCACAACCCACTCCGCCCCAAGACGAAACCCGACGTCACCACCAACGACGCTGGGCCGAACGGGTGACGGGGCGAAAGTGCTCAACGTTCCAAGATCATCCCGTGGCGGGTTTCTGGCGTATCTGGGTCACACCCCAGTAACGTCGAGAAACACCTGGACGCCGACCACGTCCGTGACATCGTCTGCAACCTCGTACGCTTACGGGCCGGCCGCCGCAACCTCGCCCAGGCGCTCCACGACAACCCCTCGCTGCTGCGGACCGGCAAGCCACCCGCACCGTTCCGCGTCGCCAAGCTGCTGATGGCCCTCCGTGAAGCAGGTGCTCGGGACACTGCCCTGCCCCACTGCGGCGAATGCGGTCGCCCCCGCCCCTACGTCGGCAGCCGCTCGGGCGGACGCTGGGGATGCTCACCCTGCTTCGACAAGCCCGCCGTCTGCGCGGGCTGCCATCAGCAGCGGCGAGTCGTCAGACGCGACCGCCATGGCCAGCCCCGATGCGCCAAATGCCCCGACACCGACGGCGATCCCGTCAAGGAACTCACCCAGCTGATCACCGGCCTCGACCCTGCGCTCGATGCGGACACCGTCCGGACCGCTCTCGAACGCGCCACGAAACGGCCCGCCGGGCAGAACCGACTGGCCTGGGCCGTGATCGAGCGTCCCGAGCTGCTGACCAGCGCCGGGCACGAAGCTCCCACTCCGGCGGTGCTGCGGTTCATCAGCGAACTCGTCGCCGGCGGCGCCACCACAGTCGTCAACCCGGCCTGCCCGCGCTGCCACGGGGTGAAGGCGCTGTCGAAGCTCCTGGACGGCCAGCGGATCTGCCGGGCCTGTTTCGCCAAGCATGCGGCCGTCCCCTGCGCACGCTGCGGCGCCGTCCGTGAACCCGCCACCCGGGATGCCGCCGGTCAGCCGCTGTGTCCCAACTGTCTGATCCGTGACCCGGTCAATCTAGAAGTCTGCGTCTGCTGCGGTCGCCGTCGGCCGGTCGCGGTCCGGCTCGCCGACGGTGTCCGCTGCCCCAGCTGCAGGCCGAAGGAGATCCAAGAGTGCGGGCATTGCGGCCGCACCGCCCCTTGCGAGGTGTCCCGGGCCACCGGACAGCCCTGGTGCGAACGCTGCCAGCAGCGATGGGTGACCTGCAACGGCTGCGGCACCGTCGCCCAAGCCCGCGGCGGCAGCTTCGAGGAACCGTTGTGCGCGAAGTGCACCAACCCCGACCCCGACTTCTGGGGACGCTGCCCGGTCTGCCAGACCACCTGGCAGCTCAGCCCTCGAACCTGCCAGCGATGCGTCCTCGACCAGAGGATCCGCGGTCTACTCGGCAACGACACCGGCACCATCGCCCCTGAACTTGTGCCGTTCCACGAGGCATTGACGAGTGCCGAGCGCCCCGATGTCGCTCTGGCCTGGATCTCCCGGCCGAAGGTCCAGGACCTGCTCGAACGCATCGGCCGCGACGAACGCCGCGTCACCGACGACATCCTCGACGACCTTCCTTCGGGCAAGGTGCTCGCGCACCTTCGCAGCGTCCTCGTCGCCACGGGCGCCCTTACGCCTCGTGACGAACGGCTCGTCGCCCTGGAGAAATGGATCACCGAAACGGTCCAGGCCCGCACGGACCTCACCGCACGCCGGATCCTGCACGGCTACGCGGTCTGGCACCACCTGCGCCGACTCCGCCGGCGCATCGGCGACCAGCACACCACCCAGCTCCAGGACCTCAACGTTCGCTGCCACGTCACCGCCGCCGACAACTTCCTCACCTGGCTCGCCGCTCAGGGACTCGCCCTGGGCACGTGCACGCAAGTCGACCTGGAACGTTGGATGACCGATCCCGCCTTCACCTACCGTGAAGAGACCGGCCACTTCGTCCGCTGGTCCGTACAGCACCGCCATGCCCATGGCCTCACTTTCGGCACCGTCCGCTGGACGGGCCCGCAGGGCACCATCGACAGCGAGAAACGCTGGGCCGACGCACGACGCCTCCTCAACGACGACACCCTGCCCACCGCGGACCGCATCGCCGGACTGCTGCTGATCCTCTACGCACAGAAGATCTCCACCATCAGCCAGCTCACCGTCGACGACGTCAATATCACCGGCGAGACCGTCGCGATCACCTTCGGGACCTCGCCGGTCGTCCTCCCCATGCCGCTGGCCACCCTGGTCCGCGAACTCCTCGCGAACCGACGAGGCAAGGCCAAGATCGGCACCCCAGATGATGGCCCCTGGCTCTTTCCCGGAGGTCAGCCAGGTCGTCCGCTCAGCGACAGCCAGATCGGCCTGCGGCTCCACAAGATCGGCATTCGCCCCCAACAGGACCGATCAACGGCCCTGTTCGCCCTCGCAGCGGAACTCCCCGCCGCGATCCTCGCCCGGATGCTCGGCGTCCACATCCAAGTCGCCGTCCAGTGGCAGAAAGCATCCGGCGGCGACTGGGCCGCCTACGCCGCCGACGTCAGCAACCGCGCTCGAAAGGCTCCAGCCCCGTGACCTTCCAGGACCATCTCCGAACCCTCGCCACGCGAGCAATCAGCTCGATCACGGCTGCCGAGGCAGAGGACATCTACGTTGTCTCGTTCTTCATCGACAACGAGAGAGACGACCCACGACAGCCGACCCTGACCATCGGATACAACACCGAAGCTCAGTTCCGACGCAGCATTGCGGACGCCTCCGACGAGGCGGAAGCCCGCTGGAACTACGCCTTCTGGCTCCAGAACGAGCTCACGGTCATCGGCGACCTCACCCGAGACCCCGACGGAGCCGCAGCTCGCCACCAGTGGATCACCGAACTCGGACTCTGGTACGACGAGCCCACCGACCCCGAAGACTGGATGACGACCATCGGGCCGATCGCCGCACGGATCGAGGGCAACTTCAATCAGGCATGCGTCAAGCTCGCTCGCCACCTTCACGGCGCCGGCGTCTTTGAAGGCGCGATCGGCAAGCCAGTGCCCGTGGTCCTTCACGAGCTCGAGTACTACGACGGTATCGCCCGCCGAACCGAGGCCGCCAACCCGCCCGGACTCGCCGACGCCTTCACGGCATGGGTCCGTAATGGCTGAGGTATTCCGAGACTTCCAATACCCGACTCCACCATTAGCCCGCCCCGGCGGACACCAGGCCGCCTTCGCCGCCGAAGTCGCCGCCGAGGAAGAAGCCGAACATCTGCGGCTGACCGTCGCCGCCTATGAGGACTACCAGCGCGGCATCCTGCCCAGCGGGCAAGGCGCCCGCGACCTCATCGGCGCCTTCAAGACCGTCGACCAGGCCCTGGAGCGGCACGACGCCGGGCCGGTCACCGTCATCGACGACCGGCGCGTCGAGCGTGTCCTCAAAGTGAAGGCGAAGACTCTGCACCTCGGTGTCGGCAACTACTGCTGGTTCTCCGATCCGGGCAAGGCTTTGTGCCTGAAACTCGCCGGCACCCCGGACGCCGACGAGCCGCTGATGGGGTTGTGCGACTCGGCCCGCTGCCCGCAGGCCACCCACCACCCTCAGCACCGGAAGATCTGGGCCGACCACGCCGACAACACCCAGGCCGTCTTCCTCGGCAACCCCAGACTCTCCAAACCCGAACGGGCCCGAGCCCGGGCCGCGTTCGACCGTGCCACTCGCATCATCGCCGATATCGACGGTGCCGGCAGCCCTGACGAGGAGCCGCGCTCATGATGCACAGCCCCCAAGCGGAACCCGATGCCAGGATTCGGAACGCGATGCGGCAACTCCTCACTGGCCCCATTCCCGACGGGCTGAAGTGCGACGTCAAGAGCTTGTGCACCCTCGCAGGAGTACCGCGAGCGACGCTCTACCGCACCTACCCACACCTCAAGGCCGAGTTCGACCGTCAGCGCCAAGCCGCCCAGGCAGCCGGACAGCAGCCCGACCCACGCCTGGCACAGATCGAACGTCTCAAAGCCGAGGTTGCCACTCTGCGCGAGCGCCTGAGCAGGAAAAACACTGAACTAGACGCTCTGAAGGAGTTCCAGGCCACGGCCCTGTCCCGCCTCGCAGCCCAGCACGACGAGATCACACTTCGACGACAGCTCGACGCCACCCCGGCGGCGTCAGTCCGCACACTCCCTCGATAGCGTGGAGTTTGAGACCCGAGTGATGAGGAGGGCGCGTGCGATTCGCGCTGGACGCACTGTTCGCTGACGTGCCCGCGGAGCAGGTCGATGAAGCTCGTGACTTTTACAGGTCGAGGGCGGCAGGCCGTGGCCCCAGCACACTGGAGGAGCTCAAGGAGGCACGAGCGAAGAGGTCCGCTCCTCGTGCCACCGATCCGCCTGCCATCGAAGAGACGATCGAAGCCGTGGAAACGCGCGTCCCTGTCAGGATCTTCACTCCTATCGACGGTCCGCCGCGGGGCGTCTACCTGGACATACACGGCGGCGGCTTCTACATGGACTCCGCAGCGCGAGGAGACAAACGCAACCGCGAGCTCGCAGACGCCCTGCACCTCGCCGTTGTCAGCGTCGACTACCGGCTGGCCCCTGAGCACCCCTGGCCGGCGGCACCCGACGACTGTGAAGCGGCGGCGCTCTGGCTCGTCGAAGAAGCCGATGCCCGCTTCGGAACGTCCCGACTTGCGATCGGCGGGAGCTCCGCAGGAGCCACACTCGCCCTGGCGACCCTGCTCCGGCTGAGAGACAAAGGTGCCGTTGGCCGATTCACAGGCGCTGCACTCCAATTCGGCACCTACGACTTGAGCGCACGAACCCCGGCCGGTCGCCGCATCACGGACGAATACTTCATCCAGGCGTACGTCGGCCATGTGGAAGACCGCACTGTTCCCGACATCTCTCCCATCTACGGCGTTCTTCGCGGGCTTCCCCCAACGCTGCTAATCGTCGGAAGCGGAGACGTGTTGCTGGAAGACAACCTGGCGCTGGCAGGTCGGTTGTCAGCGGCTGGCAATGACGTCGAGCTCCGGGTCTACCCCGACTCACCCCACGGCTTCACGGGCCACCCCACGGCAATGGCCAGGACGGCGCTCAGCGGCGTCGAGTCCTGGCTGCGCGACCGGATTACCCAATCGTAGAACTGACCGCGATCCTCGAAGGATCCCAGTCCTAGAGGGCGATTACGTGAGACACGGCCTCGCGCACTCCCGCCGACGTGGGCGGCAAACCGTCAGGCGCGCAGTCGACATGGATCGACCGGACACGTCTCATGCCCGGCTATCGCCCGTACCCGACGAGGGCACCGGTCCGTACGGCCGGGACTGGAACGAGAAGGTCCTCAGTGTCGGCGTCGCAGGGCGGCTGCATGGCCCCGGAGTGTACAGAAATCGGCGCCCCTCCACTTGTTGAGCACCGCGACTTTTTGACACCGTTTCTCGCGCACGATCCGAGCCTCGGTGGGCCCGGATCACGGTGTTACCGATCTTGTTCATGTATCGGTCGATTCATGAACAGGACCTTTGGCGGGGGTTGTGGGCTGTGGCCTCTCCCCATGGGTGCGAGCGCCCGGCGCCTCCCGCATGGGGAAGGCCATCAGGGTCACGCCCACGGGCATCGTCCCGGGCGAGCGCGGCGGGCGGGCGGCGTCGTGGAGTTCCGCCGCCATGTCGGCGAGCTTCTGCCGCGCCTGGTCCCATACTTCCGGCTCCATCCACAATTCCGCATCGACCGTCACCCCCCTGCCTTCTGGGTGCCGGCGCGCGGCGCGCTCCTGGAGCGTGTGGGCCAAGGCCGCTCCCAGCAACTGCGCCCCGTCGTTCTGGTCGGACAGAGGTGATCCGTGGACGGTGCGATATCGGCGTTCACGGCCTCCACGGCGGGTGCGCTCCTCGGCCAGTTCGACCAAGCCGACGGCGTCCAGGCTCCGAAGGTGCCGGCTGGCCAGGGCATGGGAGATGCCCAGCTCACGGGAGAGTTCGGCAGCGGACATCGGTTGGGGCCACATGAGCGTGAGCATCCGCAGCCGCACGGGATGGGCAAGCGCTCTGAGGACGGGGTCTGCGGCGGTCACGCCACCAAGTAAAGCGCATGCCACCATGGCCGACACCTACTACCAACGAAATTGTTGGGGGTAGGGTGCGGAAGCCCGGCAACGGCGTGATGAAGGGGGCGGGTTATGTCCGTGAGCCTGTTCACGGTGCTGCGGGATCGCAATGCCCGTCTCTACATGACGGGAGTGATCATCTCCGGTTTCGGGGATTCGGCCATGCTTCTGGCCGCCGGGGTCTGGGTGAAGGAGCTGACCGATTCCAACAGCCTCGCCGCCTTGGTGGGCTTCTGCTCCTGGGCACCCGCCTTGGCCGGACCGTTCATCGGCACTCTGGCCGACCGAATGCGCCGCCGCACCCTCTTGGTCGCCACGAGCTTGGCCCTGGCCGTAGTCATGACGGCACCGTTCGCCGTGCGTTCTTCGCAGGACGTCTGGTTGCTCTTCGCCGTGCTGACCATGGTGGGTGCGGGATCGGTGCTCATGGACGCCGCCGAGACGGCGTTGATCGCATCAGCCGTTCCCGGCGAAATGCGCGGGGACTTCAACGGCCTGGTCCGGACCGCGATCGAGAGCAACAAACTGCTCGGCCCCCTTGTCGGTGCGGGCCTTTTCACCGTTCTCGGCGGACCCACCGTCGCTCTGCTGGACGCGCTGTCCTTCCTCCTGGGCGCGGCCGCATTCAGCCTGATCCGCGTGCGTGAACCCAAGCCCGTGCACCGGCCACAGCAGAGCTGGACCGCAGAGACCGCGGAAGGGATCCGCTACCTGTGGGGGCACCCGACGCTGCGCTCCCTGGTGGTCGCGGGCGGCTGTGCCATGGCGGCATCGAGCCTCAGCAGCGCGGCCACGTACGCGCTCCTCGACATCGGGCTGCATCAGCCCGCGGCATTCGCCGGTGTCCTCAACTCCGTCCAGGGGCTCGGATCAGTGGTCAGCGGTCTGGCAGCCGGCGCGCTGCTGCGCCGCATTCCGGCACGTGCCCTGTCGGTCATCGGGCTCACCCTCTTCGCTCTCGGGGCCCTGGCCCGACTCACTGGTCTCGTCCCCGTCGTGCTGGGCGGCAGCCTGCTCGTCGGTCTGGGCCTGCCCTGGCCGCTCATCAGCGCGCTGACGATGGTCCAGAAGGAAACGCCGGACGAACTTCTCGGCCGGGTTGCGGCCACCGCAAACACCCTGGTCTTCGCCCCAACAGGTCTCGCCCTCCTTGCGGGCACGGTCATGGTCGCGGCCCTCGACTACCGGGTGCAGCTCGTCGTGGCAAGCGCGCTTGGCCTGGCAACACCCCTGCTGCTGGCGGTCACCGCTCGTGCCTCACGTCGGCGCGGTCCCACCCCCGTCCACCGAACCCGGTGACCCTTCATCTCGCCATCTGAGAACGCATCAGCCCTGAGCTGTAGGGGTCGGTGGCCATGGCGTACTGCGCGGCTTCCTCGTCACGGGCGCAGAAGCCAGGTGACCGAACCAGAACAAGCGCTCGTCCAGCAGACCACGACGTTCGGTGAACGGGGCGCCGTTGCGTTCAGAGCGACGTCGTGGCGCACATGGAGGTCGATTTGCGGTCGGATGCGCAGGTACTGGGCCCGGAGGACGTTTCCGGAAGGCTGATGTCTGGTGCAGCCGAAGGCTGCGCCGCTGGGTGGGGGTGACCAGCGAAACGAAGAGTGTGCCTTCAGAGCGTGCGTCGAGGTTGTGAAGTCCTACCTGTCGTTTTCGACGGGCGGCGGTTCGGCTCGTTCGCTCTTCCTCTCCAGCGCTCGTAGGTGTCACAAGGTCTCGTTGTTGAACCTCGACATGAGATTTCAGCCCTCGTGGCTCTGTGAGGTGTGCAGGGAGAGGCGGCGGCACTGGGGCGGTGCCGCCGCCTTGGGGAACTGGCTTACCCGGCCCGGTTCTTCGTGTGCTTGGGCAGGCAGAACATCAGGACCCACATCAGCGTGAGGGTGCCGCCGACCCACCAGAGGACGCCGGTGAACGCCTCGCGGTTGATCGCGCCTTCGGATGAGCCGCCGGTGGTGGCGAAGAACACCAGGGCGGTCAGCGCGGTGCCGAGGGCGATGCCCAGATGCATGGCGGTGTTGAACAGGCCCGAGGCGGAACCGGCACTCTCGTGCAGGACGCGGGCGAGCGACAGGTCGGCGAGCGGTCCGCCGACCATGCCGAGGCCGAAGCCGATCAGTACGACCGGGACGGTCATCGCGAGGAGGGTCAGGTTGGCCTGTCGGCTGCTGACCTGGAGCCCGTAGGCGGCCATCGAGCCGAGGGCG
>NZ_JRKI01000002.1 GCF_000935125.1 Streptomyces natalensis ATCC 27448
TCCATGAGCTCGGCGACCAGGACGACCACCAGGGCGATCCGGGCGGCCCGGGTCATCTTCGGCGACCGGTCCAGTACGTGGTGAGCCGGGGGCTCGGCGGTGTGCTGCGGCTCGTTGCCGAGCGCGGGGGAAGGCACTGTGGGGCTCCTGATTCAAGGAGTCGGGGAGCCCTGCCGTCAGCCGCGCTGGGGTTGGAGAACACGAAACCCGAGGCAGTCGGCAGAGCTGCACCCGGAAAATGACAGGGAAACGCGGGGGTGGGTGACGCAACTCAGGCCAGCGCGACGTCCGCCCCCGGACACGTTCGAAGCCTCAGAACGTGGGGAGCTGCGGACGGCTACTTGGCCTGGGAGATAAGTCGTCACCTCGAAACACAGCGCCGGGCCCCGGAACGGGCACAGGCGGAAGTCAAACAGGGTAAAGGCCCCTCCGGCGTCCGTGCAACGCGATAACTCACCCACACCCCGACGCACCACCCCGCCCGGGCCCACACGGCCCGCCTCCCACTCCATTCCTGTGCGTTCGAGCTCTTGTCGCTTTCTCACAACCTCTTGCTTCATGAGGTCGTCGGTGCGGGTGCTGTGTCAGATGGTGCCCTACCACTTCACGTAACGAGGTTCGCGGTCACGGAGCAGCACGGGCTTCAGACGGCCGTGGAAGAGGAGCGTGCGGCCCTGGTCCCGGCGGCTGCGGCGGCTGAGGAGACGCGGGTGGCGACCTCCGCGAAGAAGCGGGCTTGCTCGGTTTCGGAGCCGTCGGCCAGTCGTCGCCAGTAGGACGAGGCGATCAGCGGGGCGAGGGTGACGTCTTCGGGATAGACCGCGGCGAACAACCGCAAGGTGCTGTAGTCGACGTAGTCCTGCTTCTCGCGATCGAAGGGGATTATGAGGTGGAGGCGACGTTCTTCATGCGCGGTGAAGGCAGGACCGGTCAGCAACACCGGTCCTGCCTTCACCGCGCTGTGCATTCGGCGGAGCGCGGGACAGGCGGCCATCGGTCTTCGCGTGGCGCTGCATACTGGCCCAGCCTGGTAGAAGAACGCTTCGCCTCGGGGGCGTCCGCGGCGAACTTGTAGGCGGTGCGGTAGCGATCGACGTTCCGCTGGTAGTCGGCCCCGTCGACCTAGCCGTGGCCGTCGGTGTCCGCGACGTCGAACGGGCGGTCCAGGTTGCCGTCGCCGATCCGGTGAAGGATGCGCTCGGGCCGGGTGTCGGTGGTCGCGCACAGGTGGTCCCGGAGCTGGGCGTGGCGGAACTGGTAGACCGTGCCGACCTGGCGCAGGACCCTTCGCTCGCAGGCGTCCTGCAGGAACGCGTCCAGGTCCCTCGGCAACCATCCTGTCAAGGGCAGCCAGATTCGAGCCAGGATTACCCAACGCCCCCAGGCGGTCATGGTGCCGGCCCCGAGCGCGATCACGGATCCGGCCACCAGTCCGGCGCCGAGTCCGGTCAGGGCACTGTTCGCGAGCCCGAACGTGATCCCGTACCCGGACCCGATCACGAGCCCGATAGTGAGTATCTGCTTGAGTACGGTGGCGCGGTTCGTGTTCAACAGGTCGGACGGAAGGGCGAGTTCCTCTCTTTTCTCTCTCGGGATGACAGTCTCGAACCCGGCCCCGAGCGCGGCGATGAGCCCCATCACGAACCCCAGGCCGGTCCCCGCCGCGAGCAGCACCACCGAATTCAGCGCGATCACGGGCCCGGGATAACCCAGGAGGGCCGTAAAGGCCGCACTTCCGAGCGCCCACAGGAGTCCGAATAGGAGACCGCCGGCGAGCCCGCCCGTGACTCTGGGGCGGAAGCTCTCCCGCAGTCTTGTCTTCGTCCCGTTCTTCGTCCAGCCCCGAAGCCTGATCTCCATGAGCGACGGTTCGAACTTCGGGCCGCCGACCTTCATCTTCGTGACGAACCCATGCATGAGAGCGAAGGTCAGACCCATCGCGAGCCCGTTCGCCGGGCCGGTGAGACTTGCCGCCATGAGCCCGTACGCGGGCCCGTGCAAGAGCCCGGCCTCGGAGCCGTAAACGAGCCCGGCCACGAGTCCGGAGGCGATTCCGACCGTGACCCCGACCCGCAGCATGAGCCACCGCAGCTTCACGGTGGTCCCCAGCCGCCACCATTCGATGTCGGGCGTTTTGAGTTCCGTCAGATGTGCGGCGAGGTAACCGAGCCAGTGCTGGGCGCGTTCGGGGTCCCAGCGCCGGGGTTCTCCTGCTGCGGGCTCGGTGCTGAGAAAGCGCTTGTAGGCGGTGGGGATGAAGATGGCCAAGAGGTGATTTTCAAGGGCTTCTTGGGTGTCGAGCTCCTCGGCTGTCAGCAGCTCCGATGGGTTGCGCTTGGATTCGTAGACGAACCGGGCAAGTGTGACCATCAAGGGGGTGGTCAGCACGGCGGCGAGATTGGCGGCGGCCTGTGTGCGGTCACGGCGGCGCAACTCACTCAGGACGTAAGCCCACCCGTCCTCGGGGGCGACGTCCCTACCGTCGGGGGGAGTTGTGCCGGTGGCCTTCTGCAGGTACTTGACGGAGTCGTCCAGCGTGAGGTCGATCAGTTCGATAGCGGTGGCGGAGGGCACCACGTTGGCTTCTTTCCTGACGGCCTCGATTTCGGCGCGGCGACTGGTCGCAAGCAGTGGCATGGCGCAGCTGTTGAGCGCTATCAGCGCGTCTTTGCGCAGGCCGATGGCGATCTCGTCGAACCCGTCCAGGATCGGTAGCACGTAGTCGGCATCCACCAGCGTGGCGGCCCACGTCTTATTACCGGTGGGGCCAGCCTCGGCGAGAAAGGACTGATCCCGCTCCAACCGGGTGATCAACCAGTTTCGCAGCGAGGTAGTTTGAGGATTCCATGACCCGAGACTGAAGATCACCGGCACTGGCGCTTCACGGACGCGACGACGCGCTTTCAGGCGGGTCAGTGCGAAATGCAGGGCCAGGGCGCTCTTCCCTGAGCCTCCCCGCCCCAGCACCAACAGCCAGGGCGACTCCGCCTGTTCGTGGACGCCTGCCGTGATCTCGTCCAGTGAACCGGCCAGGTCCAGCGGGGGAGCATCCGTTGCCCCAGCCGGGGCGTTGCGGATGTCTTCCCCACGGCCGAGCACTTTCCCAGGCACTGGTTGCCAGCGCACAGGCAGCGAGTCCCGATCCCGTAGTCTCAGTTGTGCCTTCTCATTCCGCAGGCGCGCGTGGACCTCATTCGCGAGCAGATCGGCCATGTTGGCCAGCGCGTCATCAACGGAGCCGCGCTCGTCGCGCACTGCATGCACGAGTTGCTCGACCAACTCGGCCAGCGCGTGCTCGGTGGGGGCTCCTTTGGCGAATTGCACGATGACATTGCGGTCTCCGAAACTGACAATGCCCGAGACCTCTCCGAACGTGACCTGCCGTTCGCCGCCCGCCTGGTCGGGAGTATGTGCGACGGGCCCCGACTCCTGCGGATCCGGCGCGACGCTCACCGGTACTGGATGTTCGTCGCGCCATCGCCGACGGAGATGATCCCGGTATTGTCCGTGACGGAGACGCTGCGCGCCCCCGTGGCCTGTGCGGCCGGGCGCTCGGGCAGCATCGCCGACAACTCGCCGGCGAACTGCGGGTCGTCCCTCAGTGCCCTTTTGAGCTGCCCGCGCAGTGCGGCCCGTACGTCCGGGTCCTCACCCCTCCCCGCCAGGTCGGTGACGCTGGCCTCAACCGACGCGGCGTCGGTGCCACGGTGCAGGATCCGGGCGAGCAGCCGCTGTCCCGGCCGCACTGTCGCTCCGGCCGCCTCGTCCTCGGCCCTGGTCAGCACGCCGACGCCGTACGCACCCACCGCCGCTTCAACCGCAGGCATGACCTGTCCAAGTAAAGTGTCGATCTCAGTCAACAGAGGTACCTCCCTCTTCACGCGGATAGTCGGTTTCCGTGGCCGTCCTCGCCCCGGCAGGCAGGTGCCTGTGCCTGCCCGCCGCCCTGCTTGAGCCTCCGTTACACAGGCGGTGGTCGCTCACTACACCTGTCGAACGTATTCGGTGCTGGGCTTCTCGTCGGTCACGACATCGACTCTTCACCCTGGAGCAAGCCCGCGAGTTGGCTGTCCAGATCGGCGCCACTGCCAGCCCGCGCACTGACGCCCTGTTGGCCAGCCTGGTGCGGAACATGACGTGCCGGCAGGAGATTCCGGCCGTCCGTAGCCTTCCGGCCCGTGCTGCCGTGCGATGTTGCCCTACCATCACACCCTCGACGCTGGGGGGCAGCGGCAATCAAGTCCTTCCGGTGGCAACTGACGTCGCCCCTCTCGGCCTTGACACCTTCGGTAGGCCGGTCAGGCTTCGGGGTGATGTACCGCTGATCTCCTCCGTCCTCACCGGTGCGGCGGTGGTTTTTCAGCCGCATGCCGAGGAGGAAGGCGGCGGCGCATGCGACGAGCGCACCCACGGCCAGCAGGATGAGATCCCCAGTGTCCTGCCCAGCGGCCGAGCTCTTACCGACGATCGTGGGTTCGGTCGACCTCGGCGTCGCACGGGTGGGGTTCGTCACCGTTGGGGTGCTGGAAGCCCTGGGGCTCGGATTGCCGGGCGTGGCCGCGCTGTCCTTTGCGGGCCCCGCGCCCTGTGACATCGTCGGTTTGGGAACGGCAGCGCCCACCGATCCGGTCGTCGGCCTCGGAGTAGTGGAGGCCGCCGATCCGGTCGAAGGGCTCGGAGTGGTGGAGGGCGCCGGGCTCGGCGTCGTGATGTCGAAGGACGCCACGACATCGCTTTGGCCGGCGTTCAGGGTGCACGGCGCATCACCCGCCAGTGTCACGGTGCCGCTCGCGTTCTTCGCGAGGAGGTGGAGGGTGAGGCCGCCGGCGGTGACCGCCCCCTTGCCCGGATGACTGAAGGTGCCCGTGGTCGCGCTGGCGGTTGCCGTGACTTTGAAGGGACCGGATGCCGGGACGCTGGTCGCGGCCATGCGGAAGGGGACCGTGACGTCGAAGTCATTCTGTGGCGCGGCCACATGGGCCCTCGCGTCCACCGTGCCCCCGAGGGTCTTCATGCCGGCGCTGGCGAGCCACTGGGTGAAACCCGCGCCCACCGTCGCCACCGCCTTGACGGTGATGGTCTTGCTGGGCGCGCCGACTGCGACCGATTTCGGGATGTCCGAGTCGATCTCTGCTGTGAATGGCTGATCGCCGATCACGAGAGACGAGCACGTATAGCCGAACGTGCGAGAAGGCGGTTGCGCGGTAGCCGTTCCGGCTCCGATACCTCCCACCAACCCGCTTGCCGCTGCCGAAGCCGTGGCGACCGCAAGGATGATCCTCATCCTTGGCCTGCCGCACCTGATGCTCATGAGTTAGCCCCCGTCCACTGTTCGGGTGTGCGATGAGAGAACGACTCTCATTTCCTGAAGCTCAGCATGCTGCTCGGATCGCGTGCCCCGTGCGGGATCTGCGGCGCCCGGACGCTTCGGTCGGCGGGGCACGTAACGCTACTTGGAAGACGCGGCTCAGGCGGCTGTGGTTGCCTGAGGAACTTGGCGCACCGCTCGGACACGCCCCAAACCACCTTACTGGTGGGCGACTTCCAGGAATCCGCTTCACAGCTGTCTGAACATCAGGAACCGTGCATCTGCGCTTGCCGATGTTCGTGCACTGTGCTGGGCTGCCAGTCGACGGCTCGGACCACTTGGCCCTGGTCCTGGCGCGGGGGAAGGTCATGTGGCGCGGACGGCGGTGGCGATCGCCCTTAGCTGTGGGCGTGTTGAGGGCGGCAGCGGCTGTTCGCTGATGGCGACGAAGATGACGAGGGAGTCGCTGCTGGAGGAGCCGCACAGCAGGGTCTGGCCCCGGCGGTTGGCGCTCTGGGGCATACGCTCCATGTTGTACTCGCGCCAGCAGATAGGGCTGGTGGAGGGCTGGCCGAACTGAAAACGGTCTAGACAACAAGCAAAGCCCCGGTCTCTGACCAGGGCCTTCGCTATGGAGCGGGTGACGGGAATCGAACTCGCACTCTGAGCTTGGGAATCAGGGGGCTTTCGAGTGCCCTATGCCTGCCTGACCAGCGAAGATGCCGCAGCTTGGGTCGGCGCACTGGGTTGCGTCTCTGACCCTTGTTGACCGCGGTTTACCGCTCCATCTGGCACGACACTGGCACGGCAGTCGGCGCGGTTCCGTAAGGAGCGATTTCACGGGGCGTAGATCGTGGTGTGCCATCGGACGCTGTTGTCGACGGTACGTGGATTGCTTGCGGGAAGGGGCGTGCGAGTCCAGCATTCGGTGGGAGGGATGGCGGTGTTCTTGTACGGGTCCGGCTACCGGTGGTGTGCGGGGAGGCGGAGGGTGAAGCGGGCACCGCCGCGTGGGCTGGTGCCGACGGCGAGCGTGCCGCCGTGGGTGTGGGCGACCCAGGAGGCGATGGACAGGCCGAGGCCGCTGGATCCAGAGGCGCTCTGGAAGCGTTCGAACAGGGAGTCGGTCAGCTCGGCCGGGATGCCTGGCCCGGCGTCGTCGACGGTCAGGGTGCCGTCGGCCGCCACGGTGAGTTCGACCTCGGCGGGTCGGCCCGGGGAGTGGCCGTGGGCGAGCGCATTGCCGAGCAGGTTGGCGATGGCCCGGCGCAGTAGGTCTGGATCGGCGTTGACGATGACCGGCTCGGCCTGGAGGGTGACGTGGTGCGCCTCGGTGGGGGTCTCGTCGGCCACGGACTCGACGAGCTGGTCGAGCCGCAGTGGCTCGCGGGCGAGTGCGCCCACGCCGGCCATGAGCCGGGCGCGGGTGAGCAGGCCGTCGATGAGGTCGCCCATCCGGCCGGCCAGGCGCACGGTGCGCTCCAGTGCCGCGGTGCGCGAGCTGTCGTCGCGCAGGGCGGTCTCGGCGAGGGTGCGCAGCGAGGCGGTGGGGGTGCGCAGGTCGTGGGCGGCGTCGGCGAGGAAGGTCTCCTGCTGGTGGAGTGCGGTCAGGGCGGGTCGGGTGGCCCGGCCGGAGAGGAGATGACCGACGACGGCGGACACCAGCACCAGCACCGCGCAGCCGGATGCCAGGAGGAGGGCCAGCTCGCGGTGGGCTGCCTGGTCTTGGGAGGTGTCGGTGGCCGTCACGACCGCGCCGGTGTAGGTGTGGCCGTCAGGCCCGGTGAAGCCTACGGCGAGGAGCCTGAGCGGGTGGCCGTCCTTGGCGCGGGTGTCCCTCCAGGCGTAGCTCTGCTGGCGTAGCGTGGCGGCGGCGAGATCGCGGAGGTCGGCGGTACGGGCCTTGGCGCACGGTTTGGGCGGGGTGTAGATGGTGGTGAGGTCCCCTGCCGCTGTGTCGAACACGGTCAGCGTCGGGCAGTTGGCGTCGATGACGTCGAGCATTTGGCCGACGGTGGCCAGGCCCTTGTCGTCTTGGCTGAGTTGGGGGATGGCTTGGCTGGCCTGCAGTTCCAGGGACGCGTCGAGCTGGCGGTGTCGGGCCACGCTGTCGCTGTGGATGGCGAAGGCGGCGAGAGCGATCAGGCCCAGCGCGCTGGTCAGGGTGAACAGCGCGGTGAGCCGCCATCGCAGCCTGCGGATGCGGGCCGCCGCGGTCAGCATCCGGCGCCGTCGGACGTCAGTCGGTAGCCCACCCCGCGGACCGTGTGGATCAGGGGCGGATCTCCGAGCTTGCGGCGAAGCTGGGACATGAGGACGTCGACGACGTTGGAGTTCGGTTCGGCCATCTCGTCCCAGCACTTCTCGATCAGTTCGGCGCGGGGCACGGCGTGATCGGCTCGGGCCGCCAGGATCTCCAGGACGGCGAACTCCTTGCGGGTCAGGATCAGCAGCACGCCGCCCCGTCGGACCTGCCGGCGGGCGGTGTCGATCTCCAGATCGGCCAGCCGGTGCACGGGCGGGCGAACCGTCCCGGCCCGGCGGCACAGGCTGCGGACCCGGGCCGTCAGCTCGGGCAGCGCGAATGGTTTGACCAGGTAGTCGTCGCCGCCGGCGGCGAATCCGGCGACGCGGTCCTCGACCTGGTCGCGGGCGGTGAGAAACAGCACCGGCACCGTCCGTCCGGTCAGGCGCAGGTCCTGCACGTAGTCGAGGGAGTCGCCGGACGGGAGCATCCGGTCGAACACTGCGCAGTCGTAGCCGGTGATGAACAGGGCCTCGTCGGCAGCGGGCAGGTCCGCGACCTCGTCGACGGCCAGGCCGTCTGCGCGCAGTGCCGCGGCCACCGCGAACCGCAGATTGTCATCGTCCTCGACCACCAGTACACGCACAAAGGCCAGGATAGCCGGGGTACGAGTTGTCCTGACCTCGTCAAATTCCTGTCCTCGCCAACGTCCGCAGTAACGCGTGTGTGACCCACGCCGTCGACGCCTACCTCGTCGACCTCAAACCCGTGGAAGCCGGGAAGGGCAGCTGACCGCGGCGCCCGCATCACCCCGCCACCTCATCCAGCACCGGCTCGGTTCGCAGGCCCGCAGGTCATGAGCGGCCTCATGAAATCCTCACCCTTCCTCGGGCACTCTTCAGCAGCGCCGGAGCGACTGACGCGAGTGAGGGCCCCAGCCTCACCCGCCAGTGGCCCGCGTCTCCGGACCGGGACGCGCCGTAACACCGCCGACGGGCTGCCATGGGCGGTCGTACGGAGTGTCACTGTCCGGCGGCACCGGTCGTACGCAAGCACGTTTCGGGCCGCACAGCGATGGCGACGACGTCGGCCCCACTGCATTGGAGCACCCATGAACCACCCCACCGCGCGTTGCGGTGCCCTTGTCCTGGCCGTACTGCTCGCGGCCTCACTCGTGGGCTGCGGTCACCGCGGCCAGCTCCTGCACAGGACTGCCTCGGCACCGCCGACCCCGGGAAAACAGGACCGGGAAACGGCTTCCGCCCTGCCCAGAGTGGCCGCGCCGAAGGCAGCGCCCTGTCGTCTGCGGTCCACGGACAAGGGGCCGACGGACCTCGCCGAGGGGCCGACGGACTTCACCACGGCCATTCGCCCCCAGGGCAAGGTCAAGGCCCTGATGATCTTCGTGGACTTTCCCGACGCACCGGCCACCGAGAACGTCCAGCAGCGGTACGACACCTATGCGCCGGCGCAGGACTGGTACCGCACCGCCTCCTACAACCGGCTGGACCTGCGGCTCGACCCAGTGCTGCGGTGGGTCCGGATGCCGAAACCCTCAACGGCGTACGGGATGAAGCGCGGCTACTCCGCCGAGACACAGGCCCGCTACATCCACGACGCGGTCGCGGCGGCCAAAGCCGCCGACCCGTCGATCGACCTCGCCGCTCACCCGATGGTCGACATCGTGGCGACCCTGAACACCAAAGCCATAGACACCGGCGCGACCGCGGCCTACGCCGGCGATCCCATCACCGTGGGCGACGCCCAAGTCCGTCACGCTGCCACCTTCTTCGGCGACGACAACGAACTCAAGTACCGGGTCGTGGCCCACGAAACAGGCCACCTGTTCGGCCTGCCCGACCTCTATGCCGAAAGCAGCGACGGCAGCGGCAACGGCAAGTACGTCGGCGAGTACGACATCATGGGCCAAGAAGTCGGCGCGCAGCCCGACTTCTTCGCCTGGCACAAACAGAAACTGGGCTGGATCGCACCGGAGCAGATCGACTGTGTCACCGCTCCCGGCACCACCGAGCACCGCATCTCCCCCGTGGAAACGGCCGACGGAACCAAGATGGCAGTGATAACCACCGGACCCAATAAGGCAGTTGCCGTCGAAGTACGCGCCAAAAAGGGCGTCGACCACGATGCCTGCCGGACCGGCCTACTCGTCTACTCGGTCGACACCACCACACCCATGGGACAAGGCCCCATCCGCATCCTCGGCCCCCGCACCCCGGGCGCCGACCCCTGCAGCGCAGCACCCACCTTGGACACAAAGCCGTCTTCGCCCCAGCAGTACAAGGACGCCGCCACCGGCACCACGATCACCGTGCGGAACGAGAACCAGGACGGCAGCTACAACGTCACCGTCACCAAAACCTGACCACACGCGGTACCTACGGGCCTCGGCGCCGGCCGGCAGGAAGAGACCCCGGCCAGCAGGCGTCAACGAGCGCGGGGGCAGTAGCCCGCCGGCCCACGGCCGGACACCCGCGCTGGCCGACCCACTCGCGGTACTTGGCCCCGCCACGACCAGCAGGGACGGGGAGCGGAGGTTGGCGGGGCTGCCGGGTGGTCCCGCCTCCCCAGGTAACCCCAGCGGAGGGGCGGGACCTGTTTCCCTCACCGCGTTGTCGTGGCGCGGCATCCTTCAGGGGAGCCGCCCGGGACGCTCCCCGCTGGACGGAGGGGCACGGAGCTAAGCCCGTCGGCTTAGGCCGGACACGTTAGCCCCTGCTCAGGGCTTGTCCGGTCGGGGGAAGTCGTGCAGGTGGGGCGGCCTGAGCTGGGTCACGGCAACCCCACCCTCGTCTGTCTCGTCGGCGTCGTACCACCACCCGTCGCCGGGTCGGCTATTGCGGCGCTGAAGCACTGCGCATGGTGGAGCCCGGAGCTGTGACAGTAAGGTCGCTGGCCGGTCATGCAATGTACGCAAACGCGGTCGACTCATCACTTCTTTGGATGATGAGGGTGTTCATCCCGATACCCGCCGTGGCCGTCAGTGGTTTCCTGGGGTTCCGCCGCGGGGCCGGGGCTCGTCCCGGCGCCGTCTCGGCGTGAGGAGGGGACTACGAGATGACGCGATCGATGGTCAGACAGCTGTGGACGCTGGCAGTCGCGGCCGCAGTGAGCGTGTGTGCCGTCATGGGGATGTCGACGCCGGCCTTCGCCGCTTCCGGCTACCTGAACCTGCACCAGTGCGTGTACTACTCCGGCTCGGCATCCGACCACTTCACGACCGTGGTGACGGGCGGCGACGGTCGGTTCGCCGCTGGGACCAACGTCTCCAACACCGCTGACGCGAGCGTGTCCTGCGGTGCGGGGGACGGTAACTACTCGCTCGTCCCGTTGCTCTCCGGCGTCAAGGCACTGAACCTGAGCAATGGGCGTTACCTGAATCTGCATCAGTGCGTGTATTACTCCGGCTCGGCGACCAACCACTTCACGACCGTGGTGACGGGCGGCGACGGTCGGTTCGCCGCTGGGACCAACGTCTCCAACACCGCCGACACGGGCGTGTCCTGCGGTGCGGGGGACGGTAACTACTCGCTCGTCCCGTTGCTCTCCGGCGTCAAGGCACTCACTGTGGCGTAGCCGGTCCCGCCTCCCGGAACGACACCGCCCCCGGTCCCTGTTCAGGGGCCGGGGGCGGCAGTCCGTCCGGTGCGCCGGTCAGGCGGCGGCTGGGGTGGCCTGGACAACGCCTGTTCGACATCAGCACGACGCTACCCGTCTGACCAGCGGGTCCAGCCCGTGCAGAGACGGCACTCCCGATCACGGCTGTCTGTATCAGTCGAGTGTCGATCACCGTCACAGGCACTCCGCACGCACGATATGTCCCTCCCCAACGTGGTGATGGACAGGCTACGACACGTATAGATGCCCGTCACCGGGCAGCGAACGGGAGTCCGAGGGGGCCGAGGATGTGGCTCAGCTCACAAGCGCATGGGCGAGTTGGGCCGTTGGGGTTGGCTGACGGCTCGCCGCTGTGCGTCGCTCCGGGAGCCGGATCTCGAAGTCGGCTCCCAAATGGCTCCCAAGAGGCCCAGGAAACGCATCAGGGGCCCGACCCGCTCTCGCGGATCAGGCCCCTGACCTGTTGTTTCTTCAGTCGGGGTGGCGGGATTTGAACCCACGACCTCTTCGTCCCGAACGAAGCGCGCTGCCAAGCTGCGCTACACCCCGAAGCAACGAACTCTACTTTAGCGGACTGATCCGCGTAGGCGAAATCCGGTTTCTGTGGAGGTGGGGAGCGGGCCTGACCTGGTCGATCGCGAGGGCGATCAAGGGGAGGAGGCAGGCGGCCGCGGCGAGGGTGAGGGTGGTGTGGAGGGGGTGGGAGGGGGATACGAGGAGGGCGGTGAGGGAGAGGTGGAGGAGGGGGTAGAGCGGCCATTGCCAGGTGTAGGGGAGGCGGAAGTCGCGGGGTGGGGTGAGGAGGAGCCAGTCGGCCAGGGCGCCCGCGGGGGCGGCTGTGGTGAGGAGGGGGTCGGCGGGGGCGGAGGTGAGGCAGGGGGTGAGGGCGGCGAGGGTGAGGAAGAGGAGTACGGCGCCGGTGAGGCGGGGGGACACGGGACGGCGGCCGGTCCAGGCGCGGTGGGCGCAGACGGTGAAGACGACGGCCGCGGCGAGGTTGGCCTGGAGGGTGAAGTCGGCGAGGAGGCGCGGCGGGTCGGGGGCGCGGAGGGCAGCGAGGACGAGGCCGGTGGCGGCGGCCGCGGCGATCAGTGCGCGGACGCTGGCGGCGAGGGGGCGGCGGACGGTGGGGGCGACGGCCGCTGCCGGGGTCCGGGCGGCGGCGCCGGCCGGACCGGTCGCGTGGCGCGTGGACTGCGAGGTCCGGGTGGGGTCGGACATTCCTCCACGTTAGGGGGCGGACCCCTTGGAGGCGGGAGGGGCGGGGCCGGGCCGGGGCGTCGGTATCCGCCATCGCGGCCGGGCCGCCCCGTGAGGGTGCGTACGGGATCCCGCGGCCGGGCCTGCCCCGCGGGGGTGCGTGTCACACGGGCCGCCCCGCCCCGTGAGGTCCGTACTCGCGGGCGGCCCCGCCGCGCGCCGGCGGAACAGTGGCATCGGGCAGGGCCCTCGTGGTGCCGGCCTCCGGGGTGCCGGGTCCCGAGCGGGGACGGGCTCAGTCCCGTGCGGTCAGTGTCAGCAGCGTCGCCTCGGGCGGGCAGGCGAAGCGGACCGGGGTGTAGCGGTTGGTGCCGCAGCCGGCGGAGACATGGAGGTAGGAGGTGCGGCCGGCGACGGTGTGGGTGGACAGGCCCTTGACGCGGTCGGTGTCGAGATCGCAGTTGGTGACGAGGGCCCCGTAGAAGGGGATGCAGAGCTGCCCGCCGTGGGTGTGGCCGGCCAGGATCAGCGGGTAGCCGTCGGCGGTGAAGGCGTCCAGGGAGCGCAGGTACGGGGCGTGGACGACGGCCAGGGAGAGGTCGGCGCCGGATTCCGGGCCGCCGGCCACCTGGGCGTAGCGGTCGCGCTTGATGTGCGGGTCGTCCAGGCCGGTCAGGGCGATCTCGAAACCGTCCAGCTTCAGCCGGCCGCGGGTGTTGGACAGGCCGACCCAGCCGGCGGCGTCGAAGGCGTCGCGGAGGTCCTCCCACGGGTTGTGCACGACGCCCACGGCGGGGGCATTGCCGTTGAGGCCGTGGCGGCCCTGGGCCCGCTCGAGCAGATAGCGGGCGGGGTTGCGCAGCTTGGGGCCGTAGTAGTCGTTGGAGCCGAAGACGTAGGCGCCGGGGAACTCCATCAGCGGGCCCAGGGCGTCCAGGGTCTCCGGGACGGCGTGAGGGTCGGAGAGATTGTCGCCGGTGTTGATGACGAAGTCGGGGCGCAGACCGGCGAGCGACCGCAGCCACCGCTGCTTTTTGCGCTGGCCGCCGACCATGTGGACGTCGGAGACCTGGAGCAGGCGCAACGGTCGCATTCCGCGGGGCAGTACGGGCACGGTGACGCGCCGGAGGCGGAAGGAGCGGACTTCGAAGCCGGCGGCGTAGGCCAGGCCGGCCGCGCCGACTGCGGTCAGGGTCAGGGGTACTCCGTATCGCGCGCGCATGTCCCCATCGTTGCAGAGGGGAGGGGAGAGGGGGGAATGGGGAAGGTCGGGGGGCGACCGGGGAAGGGGAAAGGACGGGGAGGGGAAAGGACGGGGGAGGGGATGGGCAAGGGACGGGGCGGTGGTCCGGGAGGCTGGGGGCGGGCGGGCGTCCGGGTACGGGACGTGGCGCCGTGTGTGGCATGGCCTGCGGGGAAAAGGCGCGGCGGTTGTCGGTGGGTGGGGGCATACTCGACGGCATGACCACGCTCAAGTCCAAGCTTCAGGACGACCTCACCACCGCGATCAAGGCGCGCGACGAGCTGCGCTCCTCCACCCTCCGCCTCACGCTGACCGCGATCCAGAAGGAGGAGGTCGCGGGCACCGAGGCGCGCGAGCTGTCCGACGGCGAGGTCGAGAAGATCATCGCGCGGGAGGCGAAGAAGCGCCGGGAGGCCGCGGACGCCTTCGAGAAGGGCGGCCGCAGCGAGTCGGCGGAGCGGGAGCGGGCCGAGGGCGAGCTGCTCGCGGACTATCTGCCCAAGCAGCTGACCGACGACGAGCTGGAGCAGCTGGTCGCGGAGGCCGTGGCGGAAGCCAAGGGCGCGGGCGCCGAGGGGCCGAAGGCGATGGGCGCCGTGATGAAGATCGTCAACCCGAAGGTGGCGGGGCGCGCCGACGGCGGCCGGGTGGCCGCGACGGTGAAGAAGCTGCTGGCGGGCTGAGGCGGCTGGCGGCCGCCGGGCGCGGCCGGGCGCGGCCGGGCGCGGCTCTGGTCGGTTTCGTGGCCCGTGGCTCCGTAGCCCGGGCAGCCCGCTCCCGCCGGTGACGTGGCTCACACGGCTTTGCCCGTGCGGCCCAGCCCACACGCCCCCGTCCACGCCCGAACGCGAAGATAAACGGACGCACGAAGGCGGACGGGCGAAGGCCGATGCGCGAAGGCCGACGCGCACGGCGGACGCACGAAAAGGGGCGCCCTCTCAGAGGGCGCCCCTTCCCCGTTCCGCCACACACGTCGCTGCCGACCGACCGGCCGCCGTGAGCCGGCCAGCTGCCCTGTGCCGGCCAACGGCTCTGGCCCGACCAGCCGCCCTGTGCCAGCCAACCGCTCTGGCCCGACCAACCGCCCTGGACCGGCCAACCGCCCCGGGCCGGTCACCCGCCATTGCTCAGTCACCCGCCCTGGCCTGGCCACCCCCCCCGCGCCCCGGCCAAAGGCCCCGCCCCGGCCAAAGGCCCCGCCCCGGCCAAAGGCCCCGCCCCGACCAACCGCCCCAGGCCGTCCCGCACCCCAGCGCAGCCAACTACCCACTCACCAGCCCCCGTTGCCGCCCCCCAGAACATCCGGGAAGCCCGGGATGTGCCAGCCGCCGCCCGGCTTGTTGTCGCCGTCGTGGTTTCCGCCCGGGCGGTGCTTGCCGCCCTTGTTCTGGCCGCCGTCGCCGTTGTTCCGGCCCTTGCCCGGGTCGTCGATCGGAACGGTGGACAGGGCCGGGGCGGGGCGGCCCGCCAGCGCGCCGGTCATGGCGTCGCGCCAGATGGGGCCGGGGGTGTCGGCGCCGTAGACCTTGTCGTGGTACACGCCGCCGATGGTGATGTTGTACATCTTGCGCTGGTGCAGGGGGTCGCCGACCCAGACCGCCCCGGCCGCATTCGGGGTGTAGCCCACGAACCAGGCGGCGTAGCGGCTGTCGCTGGTGCCCGTCTTGCCGGCGCTGTCGCGGCCCTTGAGGCCCGCCTTCTTGCCGGTGCCGTCCTGGACGACGCCGCGCAGGAGCGTGTTGATGGTGCCCGAGGTCTTCTTGGACATCGCACTGTGGCAGCTGCTCTGCGGGACCTGCATCTGCCGGCCGCGTGCGTCGGTGATCGACTCGATGGCGACCGGCGAGCAGTACTCGCCGCCGTTGGCGAAGGCGGCGTAACCGGCTGCCATGGTCAGCGGCGACATTTCCTGCACGCCCAGCGTCATCGACGGAACTTGCTGCAAGGGCTTGCCGTCCGCCCGTTCGATGCCCATCTTCTGCGCCATCTTGACCGCGGGGCAGATGCCGATGTCGGAGATCAGCTGCACGAAGTAGGTGTTGACCGATTTGGCGGTCGCCTCCTTCATCCCGTACGGGCCGACCTCGGACCGGTTCTCGTTCTGGGTGGCGTCCGTGCCCTGCCATTCGCCGTTGCAGGTCTGCACCGGGCTCGGGTACTGCATCCGGTACGGCGAGGAGTACTTCTGGTACGGGCTGGTGCCCTGCTCCAGCGCGGCGGCCGCGACCACCGGCTTGAAGGTCGACCCGGGCTGGTAGCCGGCGCCGCCGCCCATGTCGTGGTCCACCGAGAGGTTGATCTGGGTCTGGTGCGGGCCGAAGCCGTACGGGCGGGACTGGCCCATGCCGAGGATCTTGCCGGTACCCGGCTCGACGATGGTGGCGGCGCTGGCGACCTGGTCGTCCTCGCGGACGTGGTCGCCGACCGACTTCTGGATCGCCTTCTGCGTCTGCGGATCGAGGGTGGTGTGAATGGTCATCCCACCCTGGTTCCACCGCTTGGAACGGTCGTTGCGGGTCTTTCCGAAAGCCTTGTCATTGAGAAAGACCTTGCGGATGTAGTCGCAAAAGAAGCCCGCGCCGTCCACGGCGGTGATGCAGCCGTTCTGCGGGCGGCTGACCTCCAGCCGGATCGGGCGCTGCGCGGCCGCATGGGCCTGGGCCTGGGTGATGTCCTTCATATCGGCCATCCGCTGGAGCACGGTGTTACGCCGCCGCTTCGCCTCCTGCGGGTCGTTGACCGGGTCGTAGCGGCTCGGCGACTGGACGATGCCGGCCAGCAGGGCCGACTCCTCCAGGTTCAGGTCCTTGGCGGGCTTGCTGAAGTAGCGCTGGGCGGCGGCCTCGATGCCGTACGCCTGCTGGCCGAAGAACGTGATGTTGAGGTAGTTCTGCAAGATCTTGCGCTTGCCGAGCTCTTTTTCCAGCTGGATTGCGTACTTGAGCTCCTTGACCTTGCGGCCGAGCGTCTGCTGGGTGGCCTGCGCGACCTTGTCGGGGTCGTCGCCCGCCTCCTCGATGAAGACGTTCTTCACATACTGCTGCGTCAGCGTGGACGCGCCCTGCGCGACGCCGCCCGACTGGGCGTTCTTGTTGAGCGCGCGCAGGATGCCCTTCAGGTCGATGGCGCCGTGCTGGTAGAAGCGCGCGTCCTCGATCGCGACGATCGCCTGCTGCATATACGGCGAGACGTGCTTGAGGTTCACCACCGTGCGGTCGCGGGAGTAGACCTTGGCGATCTCGCCGCCGTCGGCGTCCAGGATGGTGGTCCGCTGGCTGAGCGGGGGCGTCTTGAGGTTGGCCGGGATGTCGTCGAAGCCCTCGACGGAGCCCTTGGCGGTCAGGCCCAGCGCACCGGCGGCGGGCAGCGCGATGCCGGCGAGTACGGCTCCGGCCAGGACGCTGACACCGAGGAACTTGGCGGCCATCTGGGTCCTGGACAGACCCCCGCCCTCGCGCTTCTTAGCCATGCGGACAAGCCTACGTTCTGAATCGCCGGACAGGGGTGCACCTGTTCGCTTAGCCTGTTCTCACCTGTCACAGCGGGATCGTTCGCCTCGGTTCGTCAACCCCCTCTCCCTGTACGACGCCCGTCCCCCTTGCCCGCTTGTGCCGCCGGAAGTCCCATGTGTCCGCGGTGAATTGTCCGGACTTGGGGGGAAAGTGACGTATGTCGTCCGGTCACTCCGTTGGGTGATCTGCCGCGTACGCATAGTCCGTTCGGGCCATTCAAGATTGGGCCCGAAGGGGGTGTTGCGCCCTGCCTGCCTTCCGTAACGTCCTCAACTGGCAACGGTGAATATGCCGCTTGCCGCCGTGGGGGAGCCTCGATTTCGGGAGAGGACGGCGCCAGCATGAGCTGGGTAACCGACTGGAGCGCACAGGCAGCCTGCCGGACGACAGATCCGGATGAATTGTTCGTGCAAGGGGCAGCGCAAAACCGCGCCAAGGCGGTGTGCACCGGTTGTCCGGTGCGCACGGAGTGCCTGGCCGACGCCCTGGACAACCGGGTGGAGTTCGGTGTGTGGGGCGGTATGACGGAGCGGGAGCGGAGGGCGCTGCTGCGCCGCCGGCCGACCGTGACGTCATGGCGCCGACTGCTGGAGACGGCGCGCACGGAATATGAGCGCAGCACGGGCATTTTGCCGGTGGACTGCGAGGACGAGACCTTCGAGGAGTACGCCGCGGTGGGATAGACGCGGTCGGGCGGTCGTGGCTGGGCCGTCACGGACGTTCGGTATGCGTGGGTGGTGGGCGCCGGCTCTGCGGCGCCGTTGATCGCCCTTGTTGATCACTGTCGTTGATCGCGTCGTCGTTCAGCGGCCGTTGTCGTTCGGCCTTCGCTGTGAGGCCGGTGCCGTACGGCCGTCGATGGTCAGCGGTCGGCTTCGGCGCGGCTCAGGGCAAGGCGGTCGCCGATTGCGCGCAGGCCCGCGAGGTCGTGGACGTCACCGGGCAGCGCGGCGACCTCGGTCACCGGGACCTCGGGATGCAGCGCGGTGAAGCGATCGCGGGTGCGCCGTTCGCGGGCGAGGACCTGCATGCGCTCCGCATGCAGTCGTAGCAGCCTGGCGGCGAGGTGTGCCGCTGAGGCCGAGGTGGGTGGCTCCTGCTCCGCCGTGGCAGCGGGGGAGAGGCTGCCGGCGGTTCCTGGGTCAGCCTTCCCGTTGTGATGATCGACAATGCCGGCCGGTTCAAGATTTTCGGCGCAGTCCTCCTCCGCGGCGCGCTCCGTGAGCGCCTCGGCGGCCGCCAGCGCGCGCTCTGCGCTCAGTTGGGCAGCGCCGCTGCCGTGCACGCGGTTCAGCACGAGGCCGGCCAGCGGCATCTGCTCGGCGGCCAGCCGCTCGACGAAGTACGCCGCCTCGCGCAGCGCGTCCCGCTCCGGCGCCGCCACCACCAGGAACGCCGTACCGGGTGCCTGGAGCAGCCGGTACGTGGCGTCCGCGCGGGTGCGGAAGCCGCCGAACATGGTGTCCATCGCGGCCACGAAGGTCTGGACGTCCCGCAGGAGCTGACCGCCCATCAGCTTGCTGAGGGTGCCCGTCATCATGGACATGCCGACGTTGAGGAATTTCATCCCGGCCCGGCCGCCGACCTTCGCCGGGGCCATCAGCACCCGGATGAACTTGCCGTCCAGGAAGGAGCCCAGGCGCTTGGGCGCATCCAGGAAGTCCAGCGCGGAGCGGCTCGGCGGGGTGTCGACGATGATCAGGTCCCATGCGTCGCCGGCGCGGAGCTGGCCGAGCTTCTCCATGGCCATGTACTCCTGCGTGCCCGCGAAACCGGCCGACAGGGACTGGTAGAAGGGGTTCTCCAGGATGGCGCGCGCCCGCTCGGCGTCCGCATGGCCCTCGACGATCTCGTCGAAGGTGCGCTTCATGTCCAGCATCATCGCGTGCAGTTCGCCGCCGGCCGTCTCGTCGACGCCCTTGACCCGGCGCGGGACGTTGTCGAGCTCCGAGATGCCCATCGACTGCGCCAGCCGCCGGGCCGGGTCGATGGTCAGCACGACGGCCTTGCGGCCCCGCTCGGCGGCGCGCACGCCCAGCGCCGCGGCGGTCGTGGTCTTGCCGACGCCGCCCGAGCCGCAGCACACCACGATGCGGGTGCGCGGGTCGTCCAGCAGCGCGTCGACCTCGAGCCATGGGGCCGAGGCGTCCAGGGTCGTGTCGTCCGCGGTCATATGGGTCCCTGTTTCCGCAGGTCTCTCGCCAGGCGGTAGAGCCCGGCGAGGTCCACTCCCTCCGGGAGCAGCTCCAACTCGTAGGTGGGCAGGCCGATCGCCTTCAGCTCGGCATGCTCCGTGCGCTCCAGCTCGACCCGTTCGGCATGTTCGCGGGCCTGCTCCAGGAGCGGGTCGATCAGCCGCTCGGCCAGACCGCCGCGCCGCGCACCGCCCAGGCCGGCCTGGGAGAGCGCCTTGGCGATGCCCGTACGGGCCCCGCGGGCGGCGACCTCGAGGTCGCCGTTGTCCAGCAGGGCGGGGCGGGTCATGTTGATGACGATGCCGCCCACCGGGATGCCGGCGGCGCGCAGTTCGGCGATGCCGTCGGCGGTCTCCTGGACGGGCATCTCCTCCAGGAGCGTCACCATGTGGACCGCGGTCTCGGGCGATTTGAGGACCCGCATCACGGCCTGCGCCTGATGGTGGATGGGGCCTATTTTGGCCAGGCCCGCCACCTCGTCGTTGACGTTCAGGAAGCGGGTGATGCGGCCGGTGGGCGGGGCGTCCATCACCACCGCGTCGTAGAGGAACCTGCCGGTCTTGTCCTTGCGGCGGACCGCTTCGCACGCCTTGCCGGTCAGCAGGACGTCGCGCAGACCCGGGGCGATGGTCGTGGCGAAGTCGATCGCACCGAGCTTCTTCAGCGCCCGGCCCGCGCCGCCCAGTTTGTAGAACATCTGGAGGTAGTCCAGGAGGGCGCGCTCGGCGTCGATGGCCAGGGCATGGACCTCCCCGCCCGCCCGTCGCCCGCCACCTTCCGATGCCGGTCCCACCGCGATCTTGCGCTCCTCGTACGGAAGCGCCTCGGTCTCAAACAGCTGGGCGATGCCCTGCCGGCCCTCGACCTCGACCAGGAGGGTGCGGCGCCCCTCGGTGGCCAGGGCGAGCGCGAGGGCGGCGGCGACCGTGGTCTTGCCGGTGCCGCCCTTGCCGCTGACGACATGGAGCCTGCTCACGCCAAGGAGCCTAACCAGTCCGCGTGGCCGCCACGCACGGGATACGCCCGGGATGCCCCGGAGATCGGGAGAAGAAATCTCCGGGACATCTCAGGGACACGCCGGGAACCGGCTCCGGCCGCCGGGCGTGGACGGCGTCCGCCGCAGCCCCGCGCACGTATTACGCTCGGCCCATGACCAAGTGGGAATACGCGACCGTGCCGCTGCTCGTGCACGCGACGAAGCAGATTCTGGACACCTGGGGCGAGGACGGCTGGGAGCTGGTCCAGGTCGTGCCGGGCCCGAACAACCCCGAGCAGCTGGTGGCCTACCTGAAGCGGGAGAAGCAGGCATGAGCGCCGTCGAGGACAAGATCGCGGAGCTGGGCCTGAAGCTGCCGGAGGTCGTGCCGCCGCTGGCCGCGTACCAGCCCGCCGTGCGCTCCGGCGCGTACGTCTTCACCTCCGGCCAGCTGCCCATGGTGGACGGATCGCTGCCGGCCACCGGCAAGGTGGGCGCCGAGGTGAGCCCGGAGCAGGCCAAGGAGCTCGCCGCGACCTGCGCCCTGAACGCGCTGGCCGCCGTGAAGTCGGTGACCGGCGACCTGGACAAGATCCAGCGCGTCGTGAAGGTCGTCGGTTTCGTCGCCTCCGCACCGGACTTCACCGGGCAGCCGGGCGTCATCAACGGCGCCAGCGAGCTGCTGGGCGAGATCCTGGGCGACAAGGGCGTGCACGCGCGTTCCGCGGTGGGCGTGGCGGTGCTGCCGATCGACGCCCCCGTAGAGGTCGAGATCCAGGTGGAAATCGCCGAATAACCGCCGGTGGCGGCCGGAAGGCCCAAAGGGCCCTCGAACATCAGCGCGCGAGCGCATAGCATCCGGCCATGTCGTCGACGACCAACGGCCAGTGGTACCCGCCGGAGTGGCCGGACCGTATCCGGGCGCTCGCGAGCGGCCGGCTGACCCCCGCCACACCCCGGCGGGCCGCGACCGTCCTGCTGCTGCGGGACTCCCACAACGGCGGACTCGCCGTCCATATGCTGCGCAGACGCGCCTCCATGGCCTTCGCCGGAGGCGCGTACGCGTATCCGGGCGGCTCCGTCGATCCGCGCGATGAGCGCCCGGTGGCCTGGGCCGGGCCGTCGCGCGCCCAATGGGCGGTGCGGATGGGCGTCGAGCCGGCCGGCGCGCAGGCCATCGTCTGCGCCGCCGTACGCGAGACCTTCGAGGAGACCGGGGTGCTGCTCGCCGGCCCGTCGGCCGACACGGTCGTCGCGGACACCACCGGCGAGGACTGGGAGGCCGACCGCGCCGCCCTGGTGGCCCATGAGCTGTCCTTCGCCGACTTCCTGGAGCGCCGCGGCCTGGTCCTGCGCTCCGATCTGCTCGGCGCCTGGGCGCACTGGATCACCCCGGAGTTCGAGCCGCGGCGCTACGACACCTGGTTCTTCGTCGCCGCGCTCCCCGAAGGCCAGCGCACGCTCCCTCAAGGGCCGCAGACAAGCTCCGCCGCCTCCACCGAGGCGGACCTCGCGCTGTGGACCCGCCCGGAGGAGGCCGCGGCCGGCTACGACCGCGGCGAGCTGCTCATGATGCCGCCGACCATCGCCACGCTGCGCTCGCTCCAGCCGTACGGGACCGTCGCGGACGCGCTGGCCGGGGCCCAGGCCCAGGACCTGACACCGGTGCTGGCCCGCGCGCACCTGGTGGACGGCCGGATCGAGCTGAGCTGGCCGGGGCACGACGAGTTCACCAAGCACATCGCCACCGACGACGACCCGGGGGACGGCGGCACCGACGGCCCCTCCGGCACCACGAGTTCCCCGGGAGGGACCCCCGCATGACCGAAGCAGCCGCCCTCCCGGGCCGGCCCCGTGGCGGAGCGCTCTCGGGGCAGGCCACGGCGCGCGCCCACTGTGTGCTGGCGCCGAACCCGTCGCCGATGACCCTGGACGGCACCAACACCTGGATCGTCGCCGAACCGGACTCCGATCGCGCGGTCGTCATCGATCCCGGGCCGCTCGACGAGACCCACCTCCAGGCCGTGATCGAGACCGCCGAACGGGCCGGCAAACGCATCGCGCTCACCCTGCTGACCCACGGTCACCACGACCACGCCGAAGGCGCCGGCCGGTTCGCTGAGCTGACCGGGTCGGCCGTAAGGGCGCTGGACCCGGCGCTGCGGCTCGGCGGCGAGGGGCTGGGAGCCGGCGATGTCATCACCACCGGGGGCCTGGAGCTGCGCGTGGTGCCCACACCGGGGCACACCTCGGACTCGCTCTCCTTCCATCTCCCGGCCGATGCCGCGGTCCTGACCGGCGACACCGTCCTGGGGCGCGGCACCACCATGGTCGCGCATCCCGACGGACGGCTGGGCGACTATCTGGACTCGCTGCGCCGGCTGCGCTCGCTCACGGTGGACGACGGCGTGACGACCGTCCTGCCGGGCCACGGGCCGGTGCTCAATGACGCCCAGGGGGCGATGGAGTTCTATCTGGCGCACCGGGCGCACCGGCTCGCCCAGGTGGAGACCGCGGTCGAGGCCGGCCATCGCAGTCCCGCCGAGGTCGTCGCGAGCGTCTACGCCGATGTCGACCGGTCGCTGTGGCCGGCCGCGGAGCTGTCCGTACGGGCGCAGCTGGACTATCTGGGCGAGCACGGGCTGATCGAGGACTGAACGGGGCCCGGCGGGCGGTCAGACGCCGTCAGATGGGTGGGAGGCCCCGTCACCGGTCCTGTGGGCGAGGGGTCTTGGCCCCGTGGACGGCGAGGTATTCGCCTCGCCGGCCGGTCAGGAGGCGAGGCCGTCGAGCAGCTCGTCCAGCTGCTCGGGATGGGGCGGCGGGCGGCCCGCGAGGGAAAAACGGCGAAGGGCCCCGCCGGAGCGGGGCCCTTCCAGGCCGTCTGAAGGCGGTGCGTCAGCGCGAACGCTTGGCCAGCCGCTCGACGTCCAGGAGGATCACGGCGCGGGCCTCCAGGCGGAGCCAGCCGCGGCCGGCGAAGTCGGCGAGGGCCTTGTTGACCGTCTCCCGGGAGGCGCCGACCAGCTGGGCGAGCTCCTCCTGGGTGAGGTCGTGCACGACGTGGATGCCCTCTTCGGACTGCACGCCGAAGCGGCGGGACAGGTCCAGCAGGGCGCGGGCCACGCGGCCCGGCACGTCGGAGAAGACCAGATCGGACATCTGGTCGTTGGTCTTGCGCAAGCGGCGGGCGACCGCGCGCAGCAGGGCCGTGGCGACCTCGGGGCGCGCGTTGAGCCAGGGCTGAAGGTCCCCGTGGCCCAGGCCGAGCAGCTTGACCTCGGTGAGCGCGGAGGCCGTGGCCGTACGCGGGCCCGGGTCGAACAGCGAGAGCTCGCCGATCAGCTCGCCGGGGCCCAGGACGGCGAGCATGTTCTCGCGGCCGTCCGGGGAAGTGCGGTGCAGCTTCACCTTGCCCTCGGTGACCACGTAGAGGCGGTCGCCGGGGTCCCCTTCGTGGAACAGGGCGTCGCCGCGGGCGAGCGTGACCTCTCCCATTGAGGCGCGCAGCTCGGCCGCCTGCTCGTCATCGAGCGCCGCGAAGAGCGGTGCGCGCCGCAGAACGTCGTCCACGAGATCTCTCCTTGTCGACATGCTCCGGGGGACTGTGGTCCCCATCATGCCGGAATGCAAAACAGTGCGATCAATCACAAGTTTGCCGGACCGGTGCCGCGCGCCATAAGGCAGGGGGCCGATTGGGGTCACGAATCACAGTGGCCGGGGCGGATGTCAGTGGGTGGCCTTAGTCTGGCCGAGTGTCCAATACGCCGGTGAGAGCACGGGACTGGGGGGCTGAGTGAGTGAGCGCCGTGGGCGATTCCGCTGTGGGCGAACACCCGTCCATCAATGCGTCGAATACGGATAAAAGTAGCAAATCCCTCTCCAGGGTGACGTCCAGCCGGAAGGCTGGGACCCAAGGCTCCGGCGCGTCGCGGCCCACAGCCAGGGAGACGACCCCGGTAGGCAAGACCTCGGCAGGGAAGAAGGCCGCCGTGAAGGAAACCCCGCCCGCGAAGACGACGGCGACGGCCAAGGCGCCGGCCGCCAAGAAGGCCGTGGCGAAGAAGGCGGTGGCGAAGAAGACGGCTCCCGCCAAGACGTCCGCCGCCAAGACGTCCGCCGCCAAGACGTCCGCCCCGGCCAAGACCGCCCCCGCCCGTAAGCCCGAGTCGCGGACCGCCATGGTGCGCCGGGCGCGGAGGATCAACCGGGAGCTGGCCGAGCTGTATCCGTACGCCCACCCGGAGCTGGACTTCACCAACCCCTTCGAACTGCTGGTCGCCACGGTGCTGTCCGCCCAGACCACCGACCTGCGGGTCAACCAGACCACCCCGCGCCTGTTCGCCGTCTGCCCGACGCCCGAGGACATGGCCGCGATGCCCCCGGAGGAGCTGGAGGAGCTGATCCGGCCGACGGGCTTCTTCCGGGCCAAGACGAAGTCGCTGCTGGGGCTGTCCGCGGCGCTGCGCGACCGCTTCGACGGCAAGGTGCCCGGCCGCCTGGAGGACCTCGTCACGCTCCCCGGTGTCGGCCGCAAGACCGCCAATGTGGTGCTGGGCAACGCCTTCGGCGTCCCGGGGATCACGGTCGACACGCACTTCGGCCGCCTGGCGCGCCGCTTCGGCTGGACGACCGCCGAGGACGCCGAGAAGGTCGAGGCGGAGGTCGCCGCGATCTTCCCCAAGAGCGACTGGACGATGCTCTCGCACCGCGTCGTCTTCCACGGCCGCCGCGTGTGCCACTCCCGTAAGCCCGCCTGCGGCGCCTGCGCCATCGCCCCGCTGTGCCCCGCGTACGGCGAGGGCGAGACGGACCCGGACAAGGCGAAGAAGCTGCTGAAGTACGAGCTGGGCGGCCAGCCGGGGCAGCGTCTGAAGCCGCCGCCCGGCTATCCGGGGCAGCCGGCGCCCCCGCTGGCGGCCCCATGACCACAGCCGCGGCGACCACCGGGTGACGCCACCCACCACACGGCGACCCCGATTGGGGGACCGACCACAGATGCCAGGGCCTGAGGGGGCGCGTATGACGAGAGCACGGGAGCAGTACGGCGAGGAGAGCGCGGCCCGCGCCGCCACGGTGTACGGCCGGGAGATCACCGTCACGGACGACGGCCTGCCCGAGTGGCTGGCACCGCTGTCCCGGGCCGCCGCGACGATAGAGCCGCGGCAGCTCAGCCGCTTCCTGCCGCCCGAGAGCGGTGGCCGGCAGTCGGCGGTGCTGATCCTCTTCGGCGAGGGCCCCCGCGGCCCCGAGCTGCTCCTGATGGAACGCGCCGGCACCCTGCGCTCCCACGCCGGCCAGCCCTCCTTCCCCGGTGGCGCCCTCGACCCCGAGGACGGCGATCCGGACGGGTCCGGCCCGGTACGGGCGGCGCTGCGCGAGGCCCAGGAGGAGACCGGCCTCGATCCCTCGGGCGTCCAGGTCTTCGGCGTGCTGCCGCGGCTCTACATCCCGGTCAGCGGCTTCGTCGTCACACCGGTGCTGGGCTGGTGGCGCGAGCCGAGCCCGGTGCGTGCCGTGGACGAGGCGGAGACCGCCCGGGTCTTCACGGTCCCCGTGGCGGATCTCACGGATCCCGCACATCGGGTCACCACCCGCCACCCCAGTGGCCACGTCGGTCCGGCCTTCCTCGTCGAGAATGCCCTGGTCTGGGGATTTACGGCCGGTGCCATCGACCGGATCCTGCACTTCGCGGGCTGGGAGATTCCGTGGGACCGTGACAAGCAGGTCCCGCTCGACTGGCGCTCGTGAGACGGTGTCCGGCGTGAACGTCCTGGACATCCTTCTGCTGGTCGCCGCCGTGTGGTTCGCGATCGTCGGCTATCGGCAAGGCTTTGTCGTCGGCATCCTGTCCGTGATCGGCTTCCTCGGAGGCGGTCTGATCGCGGTCTATCTGCTGCCGGTGATCTGGAACGAGATCACCGGGGATGCGACGCCCGGCACCTTCGCCGCCATCGCGGCGGTCGCCATCGTGATCGTGTGTGCCTCGGTGGGCCAGGCGCTCACCACCCATCTGGGCAACAAACTCCGCCGGTACATCACCTGGTCACCGGCGCGGGCGCTGGACGCGACCGGTGGCGCGCTGGTCAACGTCATGGCGATGCTGCTGGTCGCCTGGCTGATCGGTTCCGCCCTGGCCGGCACGTCCCTGCCGACGCTCGGCAAGGAGGTGCGTAGCTCCAAGGTGCTGCTCGGGGTGTCCCGGGTGCTGCCCCAGCAGGCCAACAGCTGGTTCGCGGACTTCTCCTCCGCGCTCGCGCAGAACGGCTTCCCGCAGGTCTTCACGCCGTTCTCCAACGAACCGATCACCTCCGTGCCCGCGCCCGATCCCCGGCTGACGGGCGGCCCGGTGGCGCAGGACGCCAAGCGCAGCATCGTCAAGATCGTCGGTACGGCGCCCAGCTGCGGCAAGGTCCTCGAAGGCAGCGGTTTCGTCTTCGGCAGGCACCGCGTGATGACCAATGCGCATGTCGTCGGCGGCGTCACCCGCCCGACCGTCCAGGTGGGCGGCGAGGGCCGGCAGTACGACGCCAGGGTCGTGCTCTACGACTGGCGGCGCGATATCGCCGTCCTGGACGTGCCCTCGCTGGACGCACCGACGCTGAGGTTCTCCGGCCAGGACGCGAGCAGCGGCAAGAGCGCCATCGTCGCCGGCTTCCCGGAGAACGGCGGCTATGACGTCCGCGCGGCCCGTATCCGCGGCCGCATCCAGGCCAACGGCCCCGACATCTACCACCGCGGCACGGTCGCCAGGGACGTCTACTCCCTCTACGCCACCGTGCGGCAGGGCAACTCCGGCGGCCCGCTGCTCACCCCCAAGGGTGATGTCTACGGCGTCGTCTTCGCCAAGTCGCTGGACGACTCCCACACCGGCTACGCACTGACCGCCGACGAGATCCACGAGGACATCACCAAGGGGCGCACGGCGGTGCGGGAGGTCAGCAGCCAGGGCTGCGCGATCTGAGGCGGGCGGCGCGGGGACGGACGTTCCCGCGCCGGGCGCGCGCCGGGGCTTGGGGGGCTCAGCCGCGGGGATGGCGCAGGCGCGCACTCATCCAGCGCGCTCTGCGGCGCAGGATGCGCGGGATGCCCATCGGGTGGGCGGGTGCGGGGGAGCCGTCGGATCCGAGATCCGGGGTCTCCCTCTCGCGAGTGCCCACGGCAGCGGCACTGCTGCGGCGGTTGCGTGCCACGTCACGGTAGTCGTGCGTCCAGCCCATACCCACGACACTGCCCGTGCCCCAAGGTCCGTAACCGCCCCGGGAGCCGCCAATTGGCCTATGCGCCGGGCAATTGGCCGTTCGTCATACGAACGTTCGACGTGCCCACGAACGCTCGCGCGCCCACTCTCCGCTCAGCCGCGTACGCCGTCCGCTCAGCGGTCCGTACGGGCGCGTGTGCGCCGGTGCTCAGCGGTCGGGTTCGGGGTCCTTGAGCCAGTTGATCAGTTCCGTGGAGAAGGCGACCGGGTCCTCCTCATGGGGGAAGTGCCCCAGTCCGTCGAAGAGCCGCCAGCGGTAGGGGGCCTCCACGTACTGGCCGGAGCCGGCGGCGCTGCGGGTGCGCATGACCGGATCGAGCGAGCCGTGCAGGTGCAGGGTGGGGACGCGGACCGGCATCTTCATGCGGCGGTTGAACTGGATGCCGTCGGGGCGGGCCAGCGAGCGCACCATCCAGCGGTACGGCTCGATCGAGCAGTGCGCCGTCGAGGGGATGCTCATCGCCCGCCGGTAGACCTCGACGGCGTCGTCCTCGGGCAGCCGGGGCCCGGACCAGTCGCGGATCATCCGGCCCACCAGCGCCGCATCGTCCGCGGTCAGGCGCCGCTCGGGCAGCCAGGGGCGCTGGAAGTTCCAGATGTGCGAGCTGCGGGCGCTCTGCCGTACGTCGGCGACCATGGCCGAGCGCCAGCGCCGCGGATGGGGCATCGAGGACACCGCGAGCCGGCGCACCAGCTTGGGCCGCATCACCGCCGCGGTCCAGGCCAGATAGCCGCCCAGATCGTGCCCGACCAGCGCGGCGTCCGGCTCGCCCAGGGACCGGACGACGCCGGTGATGTCGAGGGCGAGGTTCGCCGGGTCGTAGCCGCGCGGGGTGCGGTCGCTGCCGCCGACGCCGCGCAGATCCATGGCGACCGCCCGGAAGCCGGCCTCGGCGAGCGCGGGCAGCTGGTGGCGCCAGGTCCACCAGAACTGCGGGAAGCCGTGCAGCAGCAGCACCAGGGGGCCGTCGCCCATCTCGGCGATGTGGAAACGGGCGCCGTTGGCCGCGACGTCCCGGTGCGTCACCTCGTGGTCACCGGGGACGCCCAGGCGTACGACCGAGGCGGTGCTGTCAGGGACTGTCATACCGATGAGCGTGTCACAGACTCCAGGACCGGGTGGTCCTCCGCCGCGACGCGCGGGTGCGGCTTGGCCTTCTGCAGTACGGCCGCGGTCTCCTTGGCGGAGTTGATCGACTTCTCCGGCTTCTTGATCTTCTTGATCTTGGCCAGCGCGATCAGGACCAGCAGCGCGGCCACGACGAGGAAGGCGCCGCCCACGATCAGAAAGGACCAGGCGAGCCCCAGGCCGAGGTTGTGGATGCCGTAGGCCGCCGCGAAGCTGAGCACCGGCAGCGCGAACAGCGCCAGCGCGCCGGCCACCACGAACGCGGCGCCGCCGATGCCGGCCCGCTTGGCGTCCTGCCGCAGCTCCGCCTTGGCCAGCGCGATCTCGTCGTGGACCAGTGCGGACATCTCGGCGGTGGCCGTGGCCACCAACTGCCCGAGGCTGCGGTCCGTGCTGCCGTCGGCTGCGCTCATCGCCGTCTCCCTCTTCTTTTCGCCCGGATGGCAAATCGCCCGGATGGCAAAGCCTCTCAGATCATGCCGGACCATCGTCCTCGGCGTGGCGCCCGGCGGCCACTTCGGCGAGACGGCGGTGTTCGGCGGCCTTGGCCTCGTGGATCGCGGCCATCCGCAGGTGGTATTCGGGCTTGTCGCGCTCGTAGATGTCGGGGATGCCGTCCTGGTCCTCGTCGCGCTCCTCGTCCGCGCACAGCGTGCGGTACTTGTCGTTGCGCAGTTTGAGGAGGACGGCTGCGCAGACGGCGGCGAGCAGCGAGCCGATCAGCACGGCGGCCTTGATCTCGGCGGCCAGCGCGGGGTCACCGGCGAAGGCCAGTTCGCCGATGAGCAGCGAGACGGTGAAGCCGATGCCGGCCAGGGTGGCGACGGCGAACACATCCGGCCACTTCAGGTCGGGGTTGAGCTCGGCCTTGGTGAAGCGGGCGGTGGCCCAGGTGCCGCCGAACACACCCAGTGCCTTGCCGACCACCAGGCCGAGGACGACGCCGAGCGTCTCGGGGCGGGTGAAGACCTCGTGGACCGCCTCGCCCGAGACGGACACTCCCGCCGAGAAGAGGGCGAACAGCGGTACCGCGAGGCCGGCCGAGAGCGGGCGGACCAGATGCTCGATGTGCTCGCCCGGGGAGCGGTCCTCGCTGTCGCGGCGCCGGCAGCGCAGCATCAGGCCCATGGCCACGCCCGCGATGGTGGCGTGCACCCCGCTGTTCTCCATCAGGGCCCAGATGACCAGGGCCAGCGGGACGTAGACGTACCAGCCGCGGACGCCCTTGCGGAGCAGCAGATAGAAGATCAGCAGGCCGACGACGGCGCAGCCGAGCGCCAGGAAGTTGATCTGCGAGGTGAAGAAGACCGCGATGATCAGTATCGCGAAGAGGTCGTCGACGACGGCGAGGGTGAGCAGGAACGCGCGCAGCGAGGCGGGCAGGGAGGTGCCGATGACGGCGAGGACGGCGAGTGCGAAGGCGATGTCGGTGGCGGTGGGGACCGCCCAGCCCTGGAGCGAGCCGCCGCCGATGCCGTTGACGACGGCGTAGACGGCCGCGGGCATGGCCATACCGCAGATCGCGGCGATCACCGGGAGGGCGGCGGCCTTGGGGTCGCGCAGTTCACCGGCGACCAGCTCGCGTTTGAGCTCGATGCCGGCGACGAAGAAGAACAGCGCGAGCAGGCCGTTGGCGGCCCAGTGCTGGACGGACAGGTCCAGGCCCAGCGCGGCCGGACCGAAGTGGAAGTCGCGGACTGCCGCATAGCTGCCGCCGAGGGTGTTTGCCCAGATCAGGGCCACAACGGCGGCGGCGAGAAGGAGCACGCCGCCGACGGTCTCGGTGCGCAGCGCGTCCGCGACGAAGTTCCGCTCGGGCAGCGAGAGCCGCCCGAGGAACGGGGGACGACGGATCTTCGAGGGCGCGCTCATGCGCCGACCTCGCTACGCTCGGTCCGCCGGCATGCGCGCGGCGCGGACCTCTTGATTGTTCGCTTGCTTCGCGCGCTCACGGGTGACCTCCGGTCAGTTCGGCAGCTGTCGACGGCTGTTGACGTTGCCGACCAGACTTCCCGGCGCACCCTGAAATTCTTTGCGTGTTGTTAACGCGCTTCCCACTGTACCGGGCGAGTGCGAACGGTGATCCATGGGCCTCCACTTTACGGGCATACCGGACGTTCGGCCGTCGGAGTGCGTACGGCGCCGGGCCGGCCCCGAGGGCCGTAGGGCGGAAGGGCGCCGGAAGACGACGAGGGGCGCCGGGCCGTATCGGCCCGGCGCCCCTGGTGAGCGGTCGCTCAGTCCTCGCTCGCCGCGCTCGGCAGCTTCGCCTGGATCAGGTCCATGACGGAGGAGTCGGTGAGCGTGGTGACATCACCGAGGTCGCGGTTTTCGGCCACATCGCGCAGCAGCCGCCGCATGATCTTGCCGGAGCGGGTCTTGGGCAGCTCCGCGACCGCCATGATCCGCTTGGGCTTGGCGATCGGGCCGAGCTGGTGGGCGACATGGGTGCGCAGCTCGTCGATCAGGCCCTCGTCCTCGGCCGCGCCGCCGCGCAGGATGACAAAGGCGCAGATCGCCTGGGTGGTCTGCGGGTCGGTGGCGCCGACCACCGCGGCTTCGGCCACCTTGGGGTGCGAGACCAGCGCGGACTCGACCTCGGTGGTGGAGATGTTGTGGCCGGAGACGAGCATGACGTCGTCGACCCGGCCCAGCAGCCAGATGTCGCCGTCGTCGTCCTTCTTGGCGCCGTCGCCGGCGAAGTACTTGCCCTCGAAACGCGACCAGTAGGTGTCCAGATAGCGCTGGTCGTCGCCCCAGATGGTGCGCAGCATCGACGGCCACGGCTCGGTGAGGACCAGATAGCCGCCGGAGCCGTTGGGGACCTCGCGGGCGTCGTCGTCCACCACGGTCGCCGCGATACCGGGCAGCGGCAGCTGCGCCGAGCCCGGCTTGGTCTCCGTGATGCCCGGCAGCGGGCTGAGCATCATCGCGCCGGTCTCGGTCTGCCACCAGGTGTCGACGATCGGGGTGGTGTCGGCGCCGATGTGCTTGCGGTACCACATCCACGCCTCGGGGTTGATCGGCTCGCCGACCGACCCCAGGACCCGCAGCGAGGACAGATCGAACTTCGCCGGGATGTCATCGCCCCACTTCATGCAGGCGCGGATGGCGGTCGGCGCGGTGTAGAGGATCGTCACGCCGTACTTCTGGACGATCTCCCACCAGCGGCCCTGGTGCGGGGTGTCGGGCGTGCCCTCGTAGAGCACCTGCGTCGCGCCGTTGGAGAGCGGGCCGTAGGTGATGTACGAGTGACCGGTCACCCAGCCGACGTCGGCCGTGCACCAGAAGACGTCGGTCTCCGGCTTGAGGTCGAAGACGGCGTGGTGGGTGTACGACACCTGGGTGAGGTAGCCGCCGGTGGTGTGCAGGATGCCCTTGGGCTTACCCGTCGTCCCGGAGGTGTAGAGGATGAACAGCGGGTGCTCGGCGTCGAACGCCTCTGGCGTGTGCGTCTCGCTCTGCCGCTCGACGATCTCGTGCCACCACACGTCCCGGCCCTCGTGCCAGCCGATGCCCTCCTGACCCGTACGGCGCACGACCAGCACGCTGCGGACGTTCTGGGCGCCGGGCCTGGTCAGGGCCTCGTCCACGGCGGGCTTGAGGGCGGAGGGCTTGCCGCGGCGGTAGCCGCCGTCGGCGGTGATCACCACGCGGGCGTCGGCGTCCTCGATACGGGTGGCCAGCGCGTCCGCGGAGAAACCGCCGAAGACCACCGAATGCGGGGCGCCCAGACGGGCGCAGGCCAGCATGGCGACGACCGTCTCCGGGATCATCGGCATGTAGATCGCGACCCGGTCGCCGGTCTGCACGCCCAGCTCGATCAGGGCGTTGGCGGCCTTGGAGACCTCGCGCTGGAGGTCGGCGTAGGTGAGCGCGCGGGTGTCGCCGCCCTCGCCCTCGAAGCGGATGGCGACCCGGTCACCCAGGCCGTTCTCGACATGCCGGTCCACGCAGTTGTAGGCGACGTTGAGCTTGCCGTCGGCGAACCACCTGGCGAAGGGCGGGTTGGACCAGTCGAGTGTTTCGGTGGGCTCCACCGCCCAGTTGAGGCGTTTGGCCTGCTCGGCCCAGAAGCCCAGCCGGTCCGCCGCGGCCTTCTCGTACGCGGCAGCCGTGACGTTGGCATGCGCGGCCAGATCGGCGGGCGGCGCAAACCGCCGCTCCTCCTTGAGCAGGTTGGCCAGGCTTTCGTTGCTCACGACTTCTCCCATTCCCCGGGCGTGCGATATGTCCCATGCCATAGCTCATCAGCCCGTGCCCGGCCGTGACAAGGGCTGTGGACAATTATTGGTGTAGACCTGTCAAGCCCCGGTGGTGCGCGGGGCCGTTCGACGGCCCCGCGCAGGTCAGGCCCGGGCCGCCGCCGGCGCGCCGGACACCGCCGAGAAGCGCCCCGTGGCCTCGTCGAGCACATAGGTCTGGGCGTCGCCGACGTGGAAATACATGCCGTGCAGCGCGAGCGACCCCTCGGCCACCCTGCGGGCCACGCAGGAGTGCGCCCGCAGGTGGTCGAGCTGTTGCAGAACGTTGACGAGCGCCAGCCGCTCCTGGTCGTCGGCCACCGGGCGGTTGTCGAGGGCGATTTCGCCCCGGCCCAGCCGTCCGATGCGCCGCATCCGGGCCAGGCTCGGGCGGCCGTGGCGCAGCCACCGGGCGAGCGGGGTCGGCTCGACCTCCTCCGGGGCGGCGGAGGCCAGCAGCGCCCCCATCGCCCCGCACCCCGAATGCCCGCACACCGTGATCGAGCCGACCCGCAGCACCTCCACCGCGTACTCGATCGCCGCCGCCACCGAGTCGCAGGAGGCGTCCGAGCCGGGCGGCGGCATCAGATTGCCGACATTGCGCACGGTGAACAGATCACCCGGACCGCTGGAGGTGATCATGCTCGTGACCAGCCGGGAGTCGGCGCAGGTCAAGAACAGCTGGGTGGGCCGCTGGCCCTCGCGCGCCAGCCGGGCCAGCTCCTCGCGCACCAGCGGGGCCGTATGCCGCTGGAACGCGCTGACCCCGCCCAGCAGTTGGCTGCCGCTGCTGGCCGGGGCGGGCCGGTCTCCCGGGGCGGGCCGGGTGCAGTGGTGGTTGCGCCAGGGCGTCCACGGACGGCAGGAGTGCGCGCTGGCCGGCTCGGCGATCGGACGGCCGGAGCGCCCCCCGAGGGTGACCCAGCCGCCGTGCGCCCGATGCGCGGTGGACCAGGTCCGCAGCGCCTCGTAGGCGGCGTGGTCCATGAACGAACCGCACAGCTCGACGACGACATTGGCGTGGGCCGGGACCAGCGCCAGCGCCCGCGTCAGCCGCGGCACCGCCAGAAACGTCAACTGCCCGCTGACCCGCACCCGGTGGCAGTCCTCCTCCTCGGTCACGGCGATACGGGTGTGTGTCAGCCTCCTCAAAGCAAGAAACACCGAAACCGCGATACCGGTTGCGACGCCGTGCAGGACGCCGAGGACCACGACCGCGCCCAACGTGGCGGCGTACACCGGGAACTCGCGGTGGCGGTGCACATGGCGGATGTGCGCGAAGCTCACCATCCGTACGCCGACGACCATCACCAGCGCGGCGAGCGAGGCCAGCGGGATCAGCTCCAGCGCCCCGGCCAGCAGGCCCGCGCAGAACAGAACCCACACGCCGTGCAGCACGGTGGCGCGCCGGGTCGCCGCGCCCGCCTTCACATTCGCCGAGCCGCGCATCGCGCCCCCGGAGACGGGCATCCCGCCCAGCAGCCCGGAGACGGCGTTGGCGACGCCCTGCCCGGCCAGCTCCCGATCGAGCTGCGCCCGGCCCGTGGGGGCGCCGGGCCGCTCGGCCGCCAGGCGGTCCACGGCCAGCGCCGACAGCAGCGATTCCATGCTGGCCACCAGGGTGACGGTCAGCACCGCGGCGGCGAGGGCCGGCCAGGAGGCGTGCGGCAGCACGGGCAGCTCGGGTGCCCGCCAGGACGGCAGATCGACCCGCGGCACCGCCGTCCCCGCGCTGAGCGCCGTGGCGGCGAGAACGGCGGCCAGCGGGGCCGGGACCCGGCGCGCCCATCGCCCGCCGCGGCCCGGCAGCCGCTTCCAGCCGGCCAGGACGGCGACCGTGACGGCGCCGATCAGCAGCGCTACGGCGTGCAGGTGCTCCAACTGGCGCGGCAGCGCGGCGGCGTTGTCGAGCGCCGAGCTGTCCGGGCTGCCGCCGAGCACCACATGGAGCTGGCCGACGGCGATCGTCACCCCGATCCCGGCGAGCATGCCGTGCACGATCGCCGGGCTGATGGCCAGCGCCGCCCGGGCCACCCGCAGTGCGCCCAGGGCGAGTTGGGCGAGTCCGGCCAGCACGGTGACGGCGCAGGTGGCGCGCCAGCCGTAGCGCTGGACGAGATCGGCGGTGACCACCAGGAGGCCGGTGGCCGCGCCGGTGACCTGGAGCGGGGCGCCGCCGAGCAGACCGGCGACGATCCCGCCGACGGCCGCGGCGATCAGGCCGGCCTGCGGCGGCGCCCCGGTGGCCAGGGCGATGCCGAGCGAGAGCGGCACGGAGAGCAGAAAGACGACGACCGAGGCGGACAGATCCCGGCACAGGCCCCTGCGGGCCTTCTTGGCGCGCGGTTCGGGCACGGTCTTCGTATGGATCTCGGCGGGATGCGGGGCGCGCGGTTTGGGCGGCGGCGACTTCTCGATCTGCGGCATTCCCGTCTCCTCCGGGGCGACGCGGTCGCGCGGGGCGCGATCGTGGGCGGCGGTGTACTGCGGCGGGACGCGAGTCGGCCGGACGCCCCCTTGCTGAGGGTGAAGGTCCGGCGACTCTCAAGCATCGGTAAATGGACCGTAATGTCGCGTAAAGACAAAGAGAAGCTTTTTGGTGCAAAAGAGCCAGTTATTCCCCCTGCGGGGTGAAGGCGGGGGCTGGATGGGCCGACGGGCGGGGCTGCCGCCCGGTGGTGCCCGTCGGCAAGGGGGCGCGGATCAGGCGGGCTGCGGGGTGGCCGCCCCCTCCAGGAGGACGAAGGAGGGGTCCACCTGGGCGGCCAGATCGGCGCCGGTCTTGGCGTTGCCCCAGCTCTCGGCGTTCTTCAGGTGGAAGTGCACCATCTGGCGGGTGTAGCGCTCCCAGTCGCGGCGCTCGTACGAGGCGTCCGCCGTGCGGTGCAGCCGCTCCAGCGCGGTGCGGTTGACGCCCTCCAGCTGCGCGAACGGTGCCTGGCGGCCCTTCTCCACGGCCCGCACCCAGTCGGAGTGCCCCACGGCCACCAGCAGGTCCTCGCCCACCTCGGAGCGCAGATACTCCAGGTCGTCGGGGCTCTGCACCTTGTTGCCCACGACCTTGAGGGGGACGCCGAAGTCCCGGGCGTACTCCTTGTACTGGCGGTAGACGGCGATGCCCTTACGGGTGGGCTCGGCCACCAGGAAGGTCATGTCGAAGCGGGTGAACATGCCGGACGCGAAGGAGTCCGAACCGGCCGTCATGTCGACGACGACGTACTCCTCGCGGCCGTCCACCAGGTGATTGAGGCACAGCTCGACCGCCCCCACCTTGGAGTGGTAGCAGGCCACGCCCAGATCGGACTCGGTGAACGGGCCGGTCGCCATCAGCCGTACACAGCCGTCGTCGAGCGGCACGGTGCGCGCGCAGGCGTCGTAGACGGGGTTGTCCTCGCACACCCGCAGCAGGCGGGAGCCCTCGCCGGGCGGAGTGGTCTTGATCATGGTCTCGGCGGAGGCGATCCGCAGGTTGCCGCCGCGCAAGTAGTCCTTGATCAACGGAAGATGGGCGCCCATCGCCGGGATCGCGGCGGCCGCCTCCTCGTCCAGGCCGAGGGCCGGGCCCAGGTGCTGGTTGATATCGGCGTCCACCGCGATCACGGGAATGCGGGACGCGGCCAGATGCCGGATGAACAGGGAGGACAGGGTCGTTTTGCCGCTGCCGCCCTTGCCTACGAAAGCGATCTTCATGTTCACCAAGGTAGGCGGCGGACCGCGGCCGACGAGGGCTATACGTGAAGAAGACCACTCCTTCGAGGGGTCCGGCCCGGTGGTGCGTAGGGTCGTACCCATGGCTGCACACTCCCGGGGCCAGGCCCCCGCATCATCTCCCGCCCTGAGCGACGATCCGCTCGCCGCCCTGGCGTCGCTCCCGGGGGTCACCGAGGCCGTGGACTCCGTACGTACCGGCGTCGACCGGGTCTACGGGCACCGGATCATGCGGCGGCGCAGCAACGAGGTCAGTTCCGAGGCGGCGCTGCGCGGAGCGCGCGGTTCCGCAGCGCTGGCGGGGGCCGACTGGGAGCTTGAAGAGGTCCGGCGGCGCAGCGACTTCGGCGTGGCCGGCGAGCCGCGGACGGTCGGCGCGGCACTGCGGCTGACCGCGGAGGCCGGGCAGCTGCTGAGCGTCTGGCGGCAGTCGCCGCTGCGGGTGCTGGCGCGGCTGCATCTGGTGGCGGCCGGCCGCGACGCCGCGGACGAGACGGTGGGGCGGCCGCGGCTGGGGGCCGAGCCGGTGGACGAGCCGCTGGTCGAGCTGCCGCTGCCGGGTGCGGAGGAGGTCGCGGGGCGCCTGGACGGGCTGTCGCGGCTGCTGCTGGCCGGGAGTGAGGCGCCGGCCCTGGTGACGGCGGCGGTGGTGCACGGCGAACTGCTGGCGCTGCGGCCCTTCGGCTCGTACAACGGGCTGGTCGCGCGGGCCGCCGAGCGGGTCGTGCTGATCGGCAGCGGACTGGACCCGAAGGCCATCTGCCCGGGCGAGGTCGGGCATGCGGAACTGGGGCGCGCGGCCTACACGGCCGCCCTGGAGGGCTATGTCTCGGGCACCCCGGACGGCGTCGCGGCATGGATTGTGCACTGCGGCCGCGCGGTGGCTCTGGGGGCGCGGGAGAGCACCGCGGTCTGTGAGGCGTTGCAGCGGGGCGCGGCTTAACGGCGGGACAGCGGTTGGCTGAGGGCCGACTCGGTAACACCGCGCCCGGCGCGCCGATTTTCGGCCGTCGGCGTAAGCGCTGACTGATAAGTGCCGGGCCCCGGTATAAGCGCGGCTAAGGGCGCTCGTCCCTAATGGGCGGTGTCCCTTAATCGGTCTTCGGCCAGTCTTCCGCCGGGATCAACGCAATTGCCGGAAAAGGGGCTGCGGCGGTACCCGTGCTACTTGGTACCGCCGCTGGCATGTCCGTCAGGTGACCATGCGTGCACGATATTTCGCCCATCAGGTCGGAAACTTTGTCCGTCACCTGGTGCGGCTGGCCCGTAATCGACGGGTCGGCGTCGCGTGGGTGCCCGACTTTCATACATCGGTCCGTGGGGCCTTGCTGCGTTTCTAGGTAGTCCTCTCGGATGTCCTTGGTCTCGCGGGCCGTTAAGTCCTTTGTACTACTGATACGGGGTAAGTGGAACCCCGTGCCGCAGATATTTACGTTTGGCCTCAAATGCGGGTATTGCAGGCCAGGATCCGAGGCGCGCTGCGGCGGCGGCTCGCGTACCAGACCAGACCCGCGGTGGCGGCCGCGGCGCCCACCGCCGCGACGGCCGCGAGCACCGGCCGCGGCGGCAGCGACAGCGCCGGCAGCCGCTGCCGCAGCGGCACCGGCCGGTTGAAGGAGAGCACCGGCCAGCCGCGGGCCACCGCCTCGCGGCGCAGCGCCCGGTCCGGATTGACCGCGAAGGGGTGGCCGACCGCCTCCAGCATCGGGACGTCGGTCGCCGAATCGCTGTAGGCGAAGCAGCGCTCCAGGTCGTAGCCCTCGGATGCGGCGAGCTCCCGGACGGCCTGCGCCTTGGTCGGGCCGTAGGCGTAGTACTCCACCTCACCGGTGAAGCGGCCGTCCTCGCCGACGACCATCCTGGTGGCCACCACGCGGTCGGCTCCCAGGAGTTCGCCGATGGGCTCGACGACCTCCGCCCCGGAGGTGGAGACGATGACGACGTCCCGCCCTGCGGCGTGGTGTTCCTCGATCAGCGAGGCCGCCTCGTCGTAAATGATCGGGTCGATCAGACGGTGCAGCGTTTCGGCGACGATCTCCCGGACCTGGGCCACATCCCAGCCCCGGCAGAGCGAGGAGAGATATTCGCGCATGCGCTCCATCTGGTCGTGATCGGCGCCGCCGGCGAGGAACACGAACTGGGCATATGCGGTACGCAGGACGGCACGGCGATTGATCAGGCCGCCTTGGTAGAAGGACTTGCTGAAGGTCAGCGTGCTCGACTTTGCAATGACGGTCTTGTCCAAGTCGAAGAACGCGGCAGTACGGGGTGTCGAGTGAGGCACGGAGTGGTTTTCCACGGGGCGAGCATAGGGCCAACCATTCGGCGTAAGGTGTGGCGCGTGGGTTTGCCTGAGAAGGCTCTCGGGTACACCATGGAAGTCACGGATCGTTCGCGACCGTGCTAACCCGGTCCGGCTCCTCCCCCCCCGAGTCGGCCGTGGGGACGACCCCCGCTCTCCCCCCCGGCGGGGGTCGTCGCATGTCCGGACGCCTTTTGCGCCGCCAAACCCGAAACCGGCCCTTCCTGTTCCGCTGTGATGCGGTGCCTCTCGACGCACTCCACGCGTAACGCACCGTGGTCGTGGCAGTGCTCTGCGAAATCCCCTCTCAGGGTTCGCACTTCCTGTCTTCTCCGCTGCGATCTCCTTGTCGGGCTTCGTCCCGCTCTGCGCCCCGTAAGGCGCGCCTTCGTCGCTGGAATAGGTGACGGGGATATTCACAGGCGGGGAGTTGTCCACAGTTTCGGGTCAAGATCCACGCGATTTCTCCGATCGCTGCACCGTAAAAGTCCGCGCGTTCGCGGAGCGACCGAGTTGTGCAGCGATAGGGGGACGGAACATGACGCGATCGATGGGATCGACGGGATCGACGGGATCCGACCGGGCGGACCGGAGCGGGGAGGAGCGGGGCGGCCCGCTGATCCTCACCGAGGACGAACGCCTCCTCGACGATCTGCTGCGGCTGTGCGCGGCGGCCGGTGCGCTGCCGGAGGTGGGGCACGGCCCGCCGGCCCGTAAAGGGGCCTGGGAAGCGGCGCCCCTGGTGGTCATCGGGGAGGACTGCGCGGACCGGCTGCGCGGCGTCGGGCGCCGGGCGGCAGTGGTCCTCGCCGGGCGGGACGCAGATGATCCCGCGCTGCTGCGGCGGGCCGTGGCCATCGGGGCGGAGCGGGTGCTGGCCCTGCCCGACGGCGAGCGCTGGCTGGTCGACCGGATCGCCGACGCGGTCGAGGGCGTCGGGCCGCCCGCGCGCACGGTCGGCGTCATCGGCGGCCGCGGCGGGGCCGGTGCGAGCACCCTGGCCTGCGCCCTCGCCGTCACGGCGGCCCGTACGGGAGCACCCGCGCTCCTGGTGGACGGCGACCCCCTCGGCGGCGGGCTCGATGTCCTGCTGGGCGGGGAGAAGGAGCCCGGCCTGCGCTGGCCGGCGTTCACGGAATCCCGGGGCCGGGTCGCCGGTGACGCCCTGGCCGAGTCGCTGCCGCAGCTGCACTCCCTGCGGGTGCTCAGCTGGGACCGCGCCGGTGAGGCCGCGATCCCGCCGGAGGCGATGCGGGCGGTGCTGGCGGCGGCGCGTCGGCGGGGCGGCGTCGTGGTGGTGGATCTGCCCCGCCGGGTCGACGATGCGGTGGCGGAGGCGCTGGCCCAGGTGGACGTGGGGCTGCTGATCGTCCCCGCCGAGCTGCGCGCGGTCGCGGCGGCGCAGCGGGTGGCGGCCGGTGTGCGCCCGGTGCTCGGCGATCTGCGGGTGGTGGCGCGCGGCGTCCCCGGGCCCGACCCAGGGCTGCCCCCCGACGAGATCGCCCACCTGCTGAAGCTGCCCCTGGCCGGTGAACTGGCCTGGGACACCGGCCTGGTGGGGGACCTGGCGCGGGACGTTCCGCCCGGAGCGCAGCCGCGAGGGGCGCTGGCGCGGTTCGGTACGGAGTTCTGGCGGCGGGTGCCGGTGCCGTCCGGCCCGCCTCCGCGGCAGGGCGGCCCGGCCGTCGGCGGGCCGGCGCTCGGGGCGGTCCGGGGAGGTGTGCGGCGATGACCGGACGGGACCTGCTGGATGCGGTGCGCAGGCGGCTGGCCGAGGCCGGGGCGGAGCCGACGCCGGCCCGGGTGGCGGTGGCGCTGCGCGAGGAGGGGCGGCTGCTGGGGGACGCGGAGGTGCTGGGCGTGGTGGCCGCGCTGCGGTCCGAGATGGTGGGCAGCGGGCCGCTGGAGCCACTGCTGGCCGCGCCGGAGGTGACGGATGTGCTGGTCACCGCGCCCGACGAGGTGTGGGTGGACCGGGGCGGCGGGCTGGAGCGGACGGTGGTGCGCTTCCGGGACGCGGCGGAGGTGCGGCGGCTCGCCCAGCGGCTGGCGGCGGTGGCCGGGCGCCGTCTGGACGACGCCCGCCCCTGGGTCGACGCTCGCCTTCCCGACGGCACCCGGCTGCATGCCGTGCTGCCCCCGGTGGCGGTCGGCGGGACCTGTCTGTCCCTGCGGGTCCTGCGGCCACGGGCCTTCACCCTCGCGGACCTGGTGGCGGCCGGGACGCTCCCGCCGGGCGGCGACCGGCTGCTGGCCGCCGTCCTCACGGCCAGGCTCTCCTTCGTCATCAGCGGCGGGACGGGCAGCGGTAAGACGACGCTGCTGACCAGCCTCCTCGGGCTGGTCGGCCCGGCCGAGCGGATCGTCCTGGCGGAGGACTCGGCGGAGCTGCGGCCGGATCACCCCCATGTGGTGCGGCTGGAGACCCGCCCCGCCAACCAGGAGGGCGCCGGGCGGGTGACGCTGCGCGATCTCGTCCGGCAGGCGCTGCGGATGCGGCCGGACCGGCTGGTGGTCGGGGAGGTCCGCGGCGCCGAGGTCACCGATTTGCTGGCGGCCCTGAACACCGGCCATGAGGGCGGGTGCGGCACGGTGCATGCGAATGCCGCCTGCGACGTACCCGCGCGGCTGGAGGCCCTCGGCTCGACGGCAGGGCTGGACCGTGCGGCCCTGCACAGCCAGCTGGCGGCCGCGCTCTCGGTCGTCATCCATCTCGTCCGCGACCGGTCCGGCCGCCGGCGGGTTGCCGAGATCCACGTACTCGAACGGGACCGCGAGGGCTTCGTGGTCACCGTACCGGCCGCGCTCTGGGCCCCGGGCGGGTTCCAGGAGGCGCGTGGCTGGGGGCGGTTGGCGGAGTTGTGCGAGCGGAGTGGCGAGCGGTGACGGGGGCGGTGGGGCCGATGGCGGTCGTGGCGGCGATGGTGGCGGTGTGCTGCGCGGGCGTGGCGGGGTGGCTGATCGGCGGACGGCCGGGCGCCGGGCAGCGGCGGCGGGCGTGGGAGTTGATCGGGGGCGCGCCGGAGAGGCCGGTGTGGTGGCAGCGGTGGTGGCGCGCCGGACGCCGGGGCAATGGGCGTATCGGGCGGGAGATCTGGTGCCTCCCGGTGGGGATCGGGCTCGGGGTGCTGGGCGAGTCGGTCGTGCCTGTGCTCGCCTCGGTGGCCGCTGCGTTCGCCGTCCGCCGACGGCTGGCCGCGCGGGTTGCGGAGCGCGAGCGGGACCGGCGCGCGGCGGCGGTGATCGGCCTGTGCGCGGCGGTGGCGGGCGAACTGCGGGCCGGACAGCAGCCGGACCGGGCGTTGCTCGCCGCCGGGGCGCCGGACCTCGGGGCCGAGGGGTCGGCGCTGCTGGCGGCCGCGCGCTACGGAGGCGACGTCCCGCGGGCGCTGCGCGGGGCGGCGCGGCTGCCCGGGGCCGAGGGGCTGACCGGGGTGGCCGCCTGCTGGCAGGTCGCGGTCCAGGGCGGCGCCGGGCTCGCCCGTGGACTGGAGCGGATCGCGGCCGGCCTCCGGGCCCGGCGCGACCAACGGGAGGAATTACGAGCCGAGTTGGCCGGTCCGCGGGCCACGGCGCTGATGCTCGCACTGCTTCCGGTGGCCGGGCTCGCCATGGGCGGCGCACTGGGCGCCGATCCGCTTCGGGTGCTGTTGCACACCCCGGCCGGATGGGGCTGCCTGGTGATCGGCGGGCTCCTGGAGTGGGCCGGTGTGGCCTGGACGGCACGGATCGTCGCGGAGGCGAGCGGAGAAACGAGCGAAACCGGCGCCGGAACCAGCGCCGGAATCAGCGCAGGAATCAGCGCCGGAAGCAGCGAAAAAGCCATCGGAAAAGCAGACGAAGTAACGAGCGAAGAAGGGGGCGCGCGATGAGCGCGGAAGTTGTCCACAGGGTGGGGATGACGGTTGCGGCCGGGGCTGTGGTGGTGGGTACGGTCTCGCTGCTGTCGCTGTTACGGGCCGCATGCCGCGGCCGGACCGTACGGACGCGGGCGCGGGCGCTGTTCGGGGACGGCGGTGGGCGGTCGGCCCGCCGTACGGGGCGTGCGGGTCGTGGCGGGCGTGCGGCGAAGGATGGCGGGCGGCTGTGGCGGGGGCTGAAGGAGTGGCTGGGGCCACTGGGTGTGGCCGCTTTCGTGATCATTCTGGTCGATGGAGCGGCCGGTGTCCTCCTGGGCCCGGCCGCGGGCTACGGCGCCCACCTGTGGCGCGTACGGCAACGGGCCGCGGAAGCCGGACGTCGGACCGAGGCCGCGGTGCGCGCCGAACTGGCGCCGGTAGCCGACCTATTGGCGGCCACACTGGCCGCCGGGGCCGGGCCACAGGAGTCGGCCGAGGTGGTCGGCCGGTCGCTGGAAGGGGTGGTCGCCGCGCGCCTGCGCCAGGTGGCCGCGGAGCTGCGGCTGGGCGGCGAACCGGCCGCCGTATGGCCACGGTTGGCGGCCCTCCCCGGCGCCGAAGGGCTGGCCCGCTGTTTGGAGCGCGCCGGGATATCGGGGGTACCGGCCGTCGAGCCGGTGGCGCGGATCGCTGCGGAGCTGCGTGCGGAGCACGGCAGAGCGGCGGCCGCGCGGGCCCGACGGGCGGGGGTGCTGGTCACCCTGCCGCTGTCGGCGTGCTTCCTGCCGGCGTTTTTGACGCTCGGGGTGGCGCCGGTGCTGATCGGGCTGGCGGGCGGACTGCTGGGCCGTAACTGAGAAGGAAAGGCGCGGAGTTCGTACGGCTCGCGCCTTCAGGAAGGTCATCAATTCAACGAGTCATCAAATTCGGGGGGGTTGGCATGTCTCAAGGAACCTTTCAGGAACCCTTTCGGAAAAGTCTTCGCGGGGGCCGTCGAGGGAGCGGTCAGGGGAGCGGTCGAGGAACTGCCCCGGGGAAGGTCCTCGGTGTGTCCCGACGGTGGTGGCGCCGGCTGCGCACCGCCGGGGCGGACCGGGGGATGGCAACGGCCGAGTACGCCCTGGGCACGGTGGCGTCCTGTGCCCTGGCGGCCGTGCTCTACAAGCTCGTCACCAGCGGCACGGTGGCCGAACTGCTGCAAGGGGCGTTGGAAAAGGCGTTCCATGTCCGGCTCTGACGCCGCGCCGCGCCGGAGGATCGTCCGCGATGCGGGAATGGTGACGGCGGAGACGGCCGTGGTGCTGCCGCTGCTGGTGGCGGTCGCAGCAGCCCTCATCTGGGGCCTGATGGCCGCCTGCGCCCGGATCGAATGTGTGGACGCGGCGCGCGCCGGGGCGCGGGCGGCTGCGCGAGGGGAAACGCGGGCGGCGGTGCTTCGGGTGGCGCGCGAGGCCGCCCCCGAAGGTGCCCGGGCCGCGCTGGCGCGCGAGGGCGATCTGGTGCGCGTACGGGTCGAGGCCCCACTGCCCGGCCCGGGGCGGCTTTCGGCCCACGTCAGAGGGGAGGCGGTGGCTCGTGCGGAGGAAACGGTGGGGAGGTGACGAAGGTTCTGCGACGGTGTGGACGGTCTTCGCGGCGGCGGCGCTGTGCGCGGTCTTCGCGGCCCTGATCTCCGTGGCCCAGGCCGTCACGGCACGCCACCAGGCGGCCGCCGCCGCGGACCTGGCGGCGCTGGCCGCCGCGGATCACGCCCTCCAGGGCAGGCCCACCGCCTGCGCGGCGGCCCGCCGGGTGGCCGCGGCGCAGCACACCCGTCTGGTGCGCTGCGCCGTGGCCGGGCCCGTCGCCGACGTATCGGCCGAGGCCGGGCGCGGACCGTATACGGCGCAGGTACGGGCCAGGGCCGGGCCGCCGGGCATGACGGACGCCGCGCCCGCCGCGGCGCACCGGTTACGCCCCCTTCGGCGCCCCGCGCAGCAGCTCGCCCAGCAGGCGTATCGCGCCCCGTTTGTGGAGCGGATCATTGCCGTTGCCGCACTTGGGGGACTGAATGCAGGACGGGCAGCCGGCCTCGCATTCGCAGGCGGCGATGGCGCTGCGGGTGGCGGTGAGCCAGTCGGCGGCGGTGTGGAAGGCGCGCTCGGCGAAGCCCGCGCCGCCCGGGTGGCCGTCGTAGACGAACACGGTCGGCAGGAGGGTGTCCGGGTGCAGCGGCACGGAGACGCCGCCGATGTCCCAGCGGTCGCAGGTGGCGAACAGCGGCAGCATGCCGATCGAGGCGTGTTCGGCGGCGTGCAGCGCGCCGCCCAGCTGCTGGGGATTGACCCGGGCGGCGTCGAGCTGGTCCTCGGTGACCGTCCACCACACCGCGCGGGTGCGCAGCGTCCGGGGCGGCAGATCCAGCTTGGTCTCGCCCAGGACCTCGCCGGTGATCAGCTTGCGACGCAGAAAGGAGACGACCTGGTTGGTGACCTCGACCGAACCGAAACACAGCCGGGCGTCGCCCCAGGGGACCTCGGTGTCGGTTTCGAGGATGGAGACGGCGGTGGTGTCGCGGGCGGTCGTGGAATAGGGCGGATTGGCCTCCTCCACCAGCGCCACGTCGTCGTCCAGATCGAGCCGTTTGACGAGATAGGTGCGGCCCTGGTGGAGGTGGACGGCGCCGTCGTGGACGGTGGTGTGCGCGGCACCGGCGTCCACGGTGCCCAGCAGCCGCCCGGTGCCGGTTTCGACCACCTGCACCGGCGAGCCGCCCTGGCCGCGGATGTCGGTCAGGTCGGCGGCCCGCTCGCGGCGCGTCCAGTGCCAGGCGGTGGCGCGCCGGCGCAGCAGCGCGGCGGACTCCAGCTGCGGCAGCAGACCGGCCGTGGCGGGGCCGAAGAGCGGGAAGTCGGCCTCGGTGAGCGGAAGTTCGGACGCGGCCGCGCACAGGTGCGGGGCCAGCACATAGGGGTTGTCCGGGTCCAGGACGGTGGACTCGACCGGCTGGTCGAAAAGCGCCTCGGGATGGTGGACGAGATAGGTGTCCAGCGGGTCGTCGCGGGCCACCAGGACGGCCAGGGCGCCCTGCCCGGCGCGGCCGGCGCGCCCGGCCTGCTGCCACAGGGACGCACGGGTGCCCGGATAACCGGCGATGACCACGGCGTCCAGGCCCGAGACATCCACCCCCAACTCCAGGGCGGTGGTGGCGGCGAGGCCCAGCAGTTCGCCGGTGTGCAGGGCGCGTTCCAGGGCGCGGCGTTCCTCGGGCAGATAGCCGCCCCGGTAGGCGGCGATCCGCGCGGGCAGCGAGCGGTCCACCTCGGCGAGCCGTTCCTGCGCGATCAGGGCGATCAGTTCGGCGCCGCGCCGGGAGCGGACGAAGGCCACGCTGCGCACGCCCTGCACGGCGAGGTCGGTCAGCAGATCGGCGGTCTCGGCCGTGGCGGTGCGGCGCACCGGGGCGCCCTGCTCGCCGTGGAGTTCGGTCAGCGGCGGCTCCCACAGCGCGAAGACCAGCTCGCCGCGCGGCGAGGTGTCCTCGGTGATCTCCACGACGGGCAGCCCGGTGAGCCGGGTGGCGGCCTCGCCGGGCTCGGCGGCGGTGGCGGAGGCCAGCAGGAAGACCGGCTCGGCGCCGTAGCGGGCGCAGATCCGCCGCAGCCGGCGGATCACCTGCGCCACATGGGAGCCGAAGACGCCGCGATAGGAGTGGCACTCGTCGATGACGACGTAGCGCAGGGCGCGCAGGAAGGAGGACCAGCGGGGGTGGGCCGGCAGGATCCCCCGGTGCAGCATGTCGGGGTTGGTCAGAACGTAGTTGCCGTACTGGCGCACCCACTCGCGCTCCTCGACGGGGGTGTCCCCGTCGTAGACCGCGGGCCGGATCGCCGTGCCCAGCGGGGCGGCCAGCTCGCGTACGGCGCGCCGCTGGTCGGCCGCCAGAGCCTTGGTGGGCGCCAGGTACAGGGCCGTGGCCCCCCGGCCGTTGGGAGCCTCGGAGCCGTCCAGGAGGGTCGACAGGACCGGCGCGAGATACGCGAGGGACTTGCCGGAGGCGGTCCCGGTGGCCACCACGACCGACTCGCCGCGCAGCGCGTGTTCGGACGTGCGTGCCTGGTGAGCCCAGGGACGATCGATTCCGGCCGAACGGATGGCATCGATCACTTCCGGGCGGATCTCTTCCGGCCAGTCGGCATGGCTGCCGATACGCGGGGGCAAGTGCTCCGTATGAGTGATGCGCGCAGCGCGGGTCGCGCCCCGGGCGAGACGGTCGAGAATCATGCCTGGGGAGGGTCGCGCACCCGCGTCCTGCGGCAGTCGATTGGAGGCCATCGGCACCGAGTGTGTCACCGGACTGACCGACAATGCTGACAAGGCGTCGTGCACGCCTGCTCGTAAGTGATTGAATGCCATCGCGGCTGCCAGATCCGCCCCTACTTCGGTGGGGAGGCCCCAGGGGGGCGACCGCTCGATAGCAAGGTGCTGGAGGATCCGTGGACCTGTCCCTGTCGACCCGGACCGTTGGCGACCGTACGGTCGTCGAGGTCGGTGGCGAGATTGATGTATACACCGCGCCCAAGCTGCGCGAGCAGCTGGTCGAGCTTGTGAACGACGGAAGCTACCACCTCGTGGTGGACATGGAACGTGTCGACTTCCTGGACTCCACCGGGCTCGGCGTGCTGGTCGGCGGGCTCAAGCGGGTGCGTGCCCATGAGGGCTCGCTGCGCCTGGTCTGCAACCAGGAGCGCATTCTCAAGATCTTCCGTATCACCGGTCTGACCAAGGTGTTCCCGATTCACACCTCGGTCGACGAGGCCGTCGCGGCGACCGACTGACGGTTGGTGGTGCCCCGCGCCTCCGGCGCGGGGAAGGAAGGAGTGGGGGGTACCGGACGACACGTCCGGCCCCCTGCGTTGCACGCCCGCATATCGAGGGGGATGGCATGGCCACCGTCGAACTTCGCTTCAGCGCCCTTCCCGAGCACGTCCGGACCGCACGTCTGGTCGCTGCTGCCGTGGCGAGGCGCGCGGGGGTGGACGAGGCCGTGCTGGACGAGGTGCGGCTGGCCGTCGGCGAGGCGTGCAGCCGCGCCGTGGGCCTGCACACCAGCAATGACATCGCGGCCCCGGTGCGGGTGCTGCTCATCGAGGACGAGAAGAAGTTCTCGATCGAGGTGGGCGACGAGGTGCCGACCGCGTCCGGCCCGGCCGGCGCCCGTGCCGGGGGCGTGCCCGAGGGCGGTGCGGAGAGCGAGCCCGAGGGCGAGGACGAGATGGGCCTCGCGGTCATCAGCGGACTGGTCGACGACGTCGAGGTGACCTCCGGCGAGAACGGCGGCGTGATCCGGATGAGCTGGCCGACGGCACCGGCGGCGGTCGTTCCGTAGCGCGGCCCGCCCGTCTCACCGCTCACCCCTCACTGCTCACCCCTCGCGGTGAAGGCCGCCCCGGTGACGCCCGCGCCCCGCCCGACCACCCCGCCGCTGACGGCCGTGCAGGCGGCCCCACAGCCCCCCTGACGGCTCCGTATCGGCCCCCGCGTCACAGCCCCGTATGCAGCCCCTCGCGGTACCTCATGGCAACCCCGCCCTTCGCGTCACCCAGAGTCCCGATCAAGCCGTGATCTGACTCCACTTCAACTCCGGCCGGGAAGCCGGACGGCCGCCCCGGCTCACCCATTCGGCGGTAGCGGGCCGAAACAATTCCCTCCCCCGTCACGCGCGACACACCCGGCGCGAGGGATCGCATATCGCCTTTGATCAGCGGCGATCGGCCGGCAAGCGGGCAGTGATCAGTACGACAGGGAGATCATCGGTCACCGGTCAGCGAATTCGCCGCTTTCCTTCATCCGGGCGAATTCTGCGGACGACATCCTTTTGATCATCGCGGCCACCGGCGAATTCCCTTTGAGGCGCCCTGTTTTGATCAGGTGCGGCTCCCTACAATCCGTCCACATCTTGCTCAGGACGCCTGAGCGTGCTTCCGCGCGCCCATGTGCCAAACGTCAAGGAGGACGAATGGCGGGGCCTTACACCCCTCAGTTGCTGGACACCCCCTCTTATCTGGCCGCACCGTCACTGACGTCGGGCAACCGCGCCATCGTGCTGGTGATCGCCGTCGTCGCGCTGGCCGCTCTGGCCGTCGCGGCGGTGCTGGTCCGCCAAGTGCTCGCGGCCGGCGAGGGAACCGACAGTATGAAGAAGATCGCGGCGGCCGTACAGGAAGGCGCAAATGCCTACCTGGCCCGGCAGTTGCGGACCCTCGGTGTATTCGCCGTGGTGGTGTTCTTCCTGCTCATGCTGCTGCCCGCGGACAATTGGACGCAGCGCGTGGGACGCAGCGCCTTCTTCTTGATCGGTGCCGGATTCTCCGCGGCCACCGGCTATATCGGGATGTGGCTCGCCGTGCGCAGCAATGTGCGCGTGGCCGCCGCCGCCCGGGAGGCCACACCGGCCGAAGGCGACAAGCGAGAAAAGGATCTTACGGCGGTCTCGCACAAGGCCATGAAGATCGCATTTCGCACGGGCGGTGTCGTCGGTATGTTCACCGTCGGACTGGGCCTGCTCGGCGCCTCCTGTGTGGTGCTCGTCTACGCGGTCGACGCGCCCAAGGTGCTGGAGGGCTTCGGCCTCGGCGCGGCGCTGATCGCGATGTTCATGAGGGTCGGCGGCGGCATCTTCACCAAGGCCGCGGACGTCGGCGCCGACCTCGTCGGCAAGGTGGAGCAGGGCATCCCCGAGGACGACCCGCGCAACGCCGCGACCATCGCGGACAACGTGGGCGACAACGTCGGCGACTGCGCCGGGATGGCGGCCGACCTGTTCGAGTCGTACGCGGTCACCCTGGTCGCCGCCCTCATCCTGGGCACCGCGGCCTTCGGCAACGCCGGACTCGCCTTCCCGCTGCTGGTCCCGGCCATCGGCGTGCTCACCGCGATGATCGGCATCTTCGTCGTCGCGCCCCGGCGCCGCGACCGCAGCGGGATGACCGCCATCAACCGCGGTTTCTTCGTCTCCGCGGGCATCTCACTGGTCCTGGTGGCCGCCGCGGTCTTCACCTACCTGCCGTCCCGTTACAGCGACCTCAAGGGCGTCAGCGACCCCGACATCCTCGGCCGCTCCGGGGACCCGCGGGTGCTGGCCCTGGTGGCGGTCGCCGTCGGCATCGTGCTGGCCGCGCTGATCCAGCAGCTGACCGGCTACTTCACCGAGACCAGCAGGCGTCCGGTGCGTGACATCGGCAAGACCTCGCTGACCGGCCCGGCCACCGTCATCCTGTCCGGGATCTCCGTCGGCCTGGAGTCCGCGGTCTACTCGGCGGTACTGATCGGTCTGGCCGTCTACGGGGCGTTCCTGCTGGGCGGCTCCTCCATCATGCTGGCGCTGTTCGCGGTGGCGCTGGCCGGCACCGGTCTGCTGACCACCGTCGGCGTGATCGTGGCCATGGACACCTTCGGCCCGGTCTCCGACAACGCCCAGGGCATCGCCGAGATGTCCGGCGATGTCACCGGCGACGGCGCAAAGGTCCTGACCGACCTGGACGCGGTCGGCAACACCACCAAGGCCATCACCAAGGGCATCGCCATCGCCACCGCCGTCCTCGCGGCGTCCGCGCTCTTCGGCTCGTACCGCGACGCGATCGCCACGGCGGTGCGCAACGTCGGCAGCGCCGCGCGGGGCATGGGCCTGAGCCTGGACATCTCGCAGCCCAACAACCTGGTGGGGCTGGTGCTCGGCGCCTCGGTCGTCTTCCTGTTCTCCGGGCTGGCGATCAACGCCGTATCGCGGTCGGCGGGGGCGGTGGTCTTCGAGGTGCGCCGGCAGTTCCGGGAGAAGCCCGGGATCATGGATTACACCGAGACGCCGGAGTACGGGCGGGTCGTCGACATCTGCACCAAGGACGCGCTGCGCGAGCTGGCGACCCCCGGGCTGCTGGCGGTGCTCACCCCCATCGCGGTCGGCTTCTCGCTCGGCGTCGGTGCGCTCGGCTCGTTCCTGGCGGGCGCGATCGGCACCGGCACCCTGATGGCGGTCTTCCTCGCCAACTCCGGCGGCGCCTGGGACAACGCCAAGAAGCTGGTCGAGGACGGCCACCACGGCGGCAAGGGCAGCGAGGCGCACGCCGCGACCGTCATCGGCGACACCGTGGGCGACCCGTTCAAGGACACCGCAGGACCGGCGATCAACCCGCTGCTGAAGGTCATGAACCTGGTGGCGCTGCTGATCGCCCCGGCGGTGGTGAAGTTCTCCTACGGCGACGACAAGAACACCGGCGTACGGATCGGGGTCGCGGTGCTGGCCCTGGTGGTCATCGTCGGCGCGGTCTACGTCTCGAAGCGGCGCGGGATCGCCGTGGGTGACGAATCCAACTCCGGAGGATCGGAAAAGGTCGCTAAGTCGACAGAAACGGCCGCGGTGTCCTAGTACCGGAGGACCCCGAAAGCGGCTCAACAGGCGGGTGGACGGCGTATTTTGCGGGCGCCGGCCACCCGCCGTCGTTGTGCCCGGCCGGCCCCGCGCTCCTTGGTGCAAATGGCTGCAATGCGGCCAAGGCGGCCCGCCCGACCCGTCGACCAGGCCGTTTGGGCGTGTATGTTCCGGGGCCGAGAGCCATGGAAGGGACCAATCCGGTGAACAAGAAGCTTGTGACGGCACTGTCCGGCGGTGCGGCACTCCTGCTCGCGCTGACCGGCTGCAGCGAGAACAACAACAAGGAACTCGACAGCTGGGCGAAGAAGTTCTGCGATCCCGCGCAGGCACAGTTCAAGGCGATCCAGGACGCGAACGCCGCCATGCAGACGGCCGGCGGCAGCAACACCGACTCCAAGAAGGTCCAGCAGACGGACTCGGCTGCCTTCCAGAAGATCTCCAGCGCCTACGCCTCGCTGGCCAAGTCCCTGGACCAGGCGGGCGCCCCGCCCAGCGACAGCGGGCAGGACGCCCAGAAGAACGCGGTGAACGAGCTCAACTCGCTCTCCAAGGGCTACGCGAACCTGAAGAAGCAGATCGACAGCCTGAGCACCCAGGACAAGATGAAGTTCGCGGCCGGCCTGGACGAGCTGTCCAAGGGCATCAAGAAGCTCAACGCCCAGAGCGAGCAGGCGTTCAAGAACCTCGAGTCCGGGGACGTCGGCAAGGCGATGGCCCGTCAGAAGGGCTGCCAGAGCCAGAGCGCCTCGGGTGCGCCGTCGGCGAAGCCGTCCACACCGGCCAAGCCGTCCAAGTCGCCCAAGTCGTCCTAGGCCCGGACCCTCGCAGCGGCCCGGCGACGCGCCCGGAAGGGGCGTGGCGCCGGGCCGTCGCCGATTGTCAGTGGTTGCCGCGACAATGGGAGCGTGAGTACGCACCTCCCCACCGCAGATGACCGGGACCCCGACAGCAGCGCCCGCACCGAGCGGCTGCGCCATGCGCTGCTGGCCGCCGACTTCACCGCCGACGGGCTGCTGGACCTGCTCGGCGCGCCGGCCTATGCCGCGCTCGCGCGCAGCGAGACCGTGCCCGCGCTGCGGGCGACCCGCGGCGACGGCCCGCTGGAGACCCTGGTGCGGCTGTTCCTGCTCCAGCGCCCGGTGGCCGGGCGGCGGGCCGCGGCCGCGCTGCCGGTGGCCGACTGCCTCGCCGACGGCTGGCTGGTACGGGACGGCGACGAGGTGCGCGCCACGGTGGACGTGCGGCCGTACGGCGGCCCCGAGGGACAGGACTGGTGGATCGTCTCCGACCTGGGCTGCGCGGTCGGCGGCGCGGGCGGCATCGGGGGCGTGGGGGAGGCCGACCGCGCGCAGCTGGTGCTCGGTGTGGGCGGCGCGTCCACGACGCTGGCCGGGATCACCACGCGCACGCCCGTCGCCAAGGCTCTCGATCTCGGTACGGGCTCCGGCATCCAGGCGCTGCACGCCGCCCAGCACGCCACCCGGGTCACGGCCACCGACCTCAACCCCCGGGCGCTGCGGATCGCCGCGCTGACGCTGGCGCTCTCCGGGGCGGCCCCGGCGGACCTGCGGGAGGGCTCGCTGTTCGCGCCGGTGGGGGAGGAGACGTACGACCTGATCGTGTCCAACCCGCCGTTCGTGATCTCACCCCTTCTTCCCGAGGGGTCTCGGCTGACCTACCGGGACGGCGGGATGGGCGGCGACGATTTGTGCCGCACCCTCGTCCAGCAGAGCGCCGCGCATCTGGCCGACGGCGGGTACTGCCAGCTGCTGGCCAACTGGCAGCACGTCGAGGGCGAGGAATGGCACGACCGGGTGCGCTCGTGGGTGCCGAGCGGCTGCGACGCCTGGATCGTGCAGCGCGAGGTGCAGGACATCACGCAGTACGCCGAGCTGTGGCTGCGCGATGCGGGCGACCACCGCGCCGGTGACGAGCAGTACGCCGCGCGGTACGACGCCTGGCTCGACGAATTCGAGGCGCGAAAGACCAAGGCCGTCGGCTTCGGCTGGATCACCCTGCGCAAGTCCGGCGCGGACAGTCCCGCCATCACGGTCGAGGAATGGCCGCATCCGGTGGAACAGCCGCTGGGGGAGTCGGTGGTGCGGCACTTCGAGCGCCAGGACTATCTGCGTGCCACGGACGATGCCGCGCTGCTGGCCGGCCGTTTCCGGCTCGCCGACGAGGTGGTCCAGGAGCAGGTCGGGCTGCCCGGTTCGGAGGACCCCGAGCATGTGGTGCTGCGTCAGAACCGCGGCATGCGGCGGGCCACGAAGGTGGACACGGTCGGCGCGGGCTTCGCCGGGGTGTGCGACGGTTCACTGCCCGCCGGGCGGATCCTGGACGCCATCGCCCAACTCGTCGGCGAGGACCCGGTACTGCTGCGCGACCGTACGCCCGCCTCGATCCGGACGCTGATCGAGCAGGGGTTCCTGGAGCCGGTGGCGGCGGAGGACTGACGCGGCGGGGCACCGCGGGGCGCACGGCGAGGGCACATGCGGGGCGCATGGCGGGCTGGTTCGTACGGGACAACCGGATGTCGTTCATCCGGCGTTCTCCCGGATGCCGCCCGCGGGTGCCACGCTGCCCATATGGAGAGTGGACCCGAGGTGTTCGCGGGCGCGGCCTTTGCGCTGTTCGGCGCCGCACTGCTGCTGTGGACGGGTGTGTGCCTGCGGACGGGGGCGCCGGTCGCCGAGGGCACCGGGCGGGTGGTGGGGCCAGTGACGGCGCTGCTGTTCGGGGCGGTGTTCCTGGGCGCGGGATGCTGGATGCTGACGCTGCTGTAGCGCCGGGCCGGGGGAGTGGCCGCGGCCCGGACACCAACCGCCCGGCGGCTCCGGTGCATCAAGTGCCCGGCGGGCGCCGGGGGCATCAACAGCCCGACGGGTGCCGGGGTAAGCAACTGCCCGACGGATGCCGGGCGTTCACTTCCGGCCAGTTGTGAGTCGGGTGGCCGACACGCGGGTGGGCGGGGAACCTCGCTGTCGCGCCGACCGTGTTCCTCGGTGAAGGGCACGAACCGGCTCGACAGTGAGGAACCCCCATGAACCGTGCAGTCCGCTCCGCCGCCGTCGTGGTGATCGCCGTCTCCCTGCTCGGAGGAGGAACGGCCGCCGCCTTCGCCGAGCCGGCCCAGCTGCATGCGCCGAAGCCGATCGTGGCCACCGCCCCGGTCACGGCCGAGCTGACGGCCAAGGCGAGCGCGACCACGGTCCACGCCTGGCAGGAGTTCCGGATCTCCGGCACAGCCAAGGGCATCAAGGCGGGCAGCAAGGTCACCGTCCAGCAGAAGCAGGGCGCCAAGTGGGTCGTGCTCCCCGCCCAGGCTCCGGTCAACGCCAGCGGGACGTACTCGGTGCGGGTCAAGCTCGGCCTCAAGGGCGTCAATCAGCTCCGGATCGGCGCGGGCAGCGCCATATCCCCGGTGGTGAGCGTCACCGTCCGCTGAGCTCAGCCGACGAGATTGCGCGCGATCATCCAGACCGCGGCGATGCCCAGCACCACGGCATTGCCGCGGGCGGAGAGCCGCGGCCGGAAGTAGCGCCCGCGCAGTCCCGCGTTCAGCCAGCTCCCGACGACATAGGCCAGGGCCGGCACGCCCAGGGTGAGCAGCACCATGTTGTCGTGGAAAGCCGTCACGACATCGGCGTGCAGCAGGTCGTACGCCATCCGCGTGCCGCCGCACAGCGGACACAGGATCCCAGTGGTCATTTTGAGCGGGCAGGGCAGCAGCACCTGACCGGGCCGGTGCGGATCGGTGTGCCAGAGATAGACGGAGCCGAGCGCACCGCCGGCGAGCCCCAGGGCGGCCACACGGACGGTGCGCCGGCGGATGGCCGCGGCGGTGGGGGCCGTCACGGGGCCCACGGGCTCGCTCTGTGCCGGGTTCATACGCTCAGCGACCTTGCGTAGGCGACCTGCTGGAACACGTACATGACCTGCTCGGGCGACTGCACCGGGATCAGCGTGGCGTGGTGCCGCCCGCCGCCGTCGACCGTGACCTGCACATACCCGGTGGTGATGCGTTCCTTCATCAGCAGGAAGAGCAGGCCGATGGCGCAGAAGGAGACGAAGACGACGGCGAGCACGATGCCCGCCGTCTGGATCTTCTCCTGGGTCCGCGACATGTCCGTACACGTCCACACCGCGCCCTTGAGCGGCATCGGCCCGGCCGGCGTCACGATCGTGTCGTCCGCCACCGCGATGTCGCCGAGCGTGAGCACCGTCCCGGCGGGCACCGCACCGGGCACGGTGAGCGGACCGGGCATGGCCAGGGATGCGGGCTGCGGCGGGCCGGCGGCCGGGTAGCCGTATGCCGGAGGGGTCTGCGGCGCGGCGTAGGGGTTGTCGGCGGCCGGGCCGCCATCGGCGGGCTTGGTGTACGCAGGGTGGCCGGGCTCGTCGTCCGGTGGCGGTGCGGGGTACTGCTGCGCCATGAGTGGTCCCCCCGAAGGTGCGTGCGCGCTCTGCCGGTCGCCGGCCCGCGCGGCGGGCCGTGCCGCGTCCATCCTGCCAGCCACCCGACACGCCGTATCAAGAAGCCGTCGGACGCCGTCACAAGAATGCCGCCGCAGAAGCCGTCACAAGAATGCCGCCGCGAGAACGCCGCCGGGACACGTCTCCCGGGGAAGCGCTTTCACGACGGCGGGATCCGGATCTCCGGGACCGCCGGGTCCTTGAATGACCCCCGTCAGACGGAGACCGCCGTGGGGATCGTCACTGTGAGAGATCACCGGCGGCCGCGCTATGGCGCCCGGAGCGGGATCGCGGCAGGGTACGCACGGAGTGGCGTCCCGGCGATGGAGATCATCGGGGCCCCTCGGGGAACGCCCGCTGCGGTCCGGGGCGGCAGGAAGACATGTAGTCGGGTTACCGTTCGAGTGGCGTTGCGGGGTTTTTCCGTTTGACACGGGGGCGGGAGGTACCGTCACACTCCGCAGCGTCAAGCGTCACCGCAGTGCGACCCCGGCGTCCGGCCGGGGGCCTATTCAGCGTCGACCGGAGAGAAGAGCGAAGTTGTCCGCGACCAGCGAGACCGCAGAGGGCGGCACCCGCCGACTCGTCATCGTCGAGTCGCCTGCCAAGGCGAAGACGATCAAGGGCTATCTCGGCCCTGGCTACGTGGTCGAAGCCAGCGTCGGGCACATCCGCGACCTTCCCAACGGCGCGGCGGAGGTCCCCGCGAAGTACAAGGGCGAGCCGTGGGCCCGCCTCGGTGTGAACGTCGACGCCGACTTCCAGCCGATCTATGTGGTCAACAGTGACAAGAAGGACCAGGTCAAGAAGCTCAAGCAGCTGCTGGCCGAGTCCGACGAACTCTTCCTCGCCACCGATGAGGACCGCGAGGGCGAGGCCATCGCCTGGCACCTCCAGGAGATCCTCAAGCCCAAGGTCCCGGTCCACCGGATGGTCTTCCACGAGATCACCAAGGACGCGATCCGCGAGGCCGTCGAGAACCCGCGCGATCTCAACCAGAAGCTGGTCGACGCCCAGGAGACCCGCCGCATCCTCGACCGCCTCTACGGCTACGAGGTCTCGCCGGTCCTGTGGAAGAAGGTCATGCCGCGGCTGTCGGCCGGCCGGGTGCAGTCCGTCGCGACCCGTCTCGTTGTCGAGCGCGAGCGCGAGCGCATCGCCTTCCGCTCCGCCGAGTACTGGGACCTGACCGGCACCTTTGCCACCGGCCGGGCGGGCGACGCCAGCGACCCGTCCACCCTGGTGGCCCGCCTGAACACCGTCGACGGCCGCCGTATCGCGCAGGGCCGCGACTTCGGCCCCAACGGGCAGCTCAAGAACAACGACGTCCTCCACCTGGACGAGGCCAACGCCCGCGCGCTGGCCGCCGCCCTGGCGGACACCGACTTCGCGGTGCGCTCGGTCGAATCCAAGCCCTACCGCCGCTCGCCGTACGCCCCCTTCCGTACGACCACCCTCCAGCAGGAGGCCAGCCGCAAGCTCGGCTTCGGCGCCAAGGCGACCATGCAGGTGGCGCAGAAGCTGTACGAGAACGGCTACATCACCTATATGCGTACGGACTCCACCACGCTCTCGGACACCGCGGTCGCCGCGGCCCGGCGGCAGGTGACGCAGCTGTACGGCGCCGACTATCTGCCGGACAAGCCGCGTACCTACGCCGGCAAGGTCAAGAACGCCCAGGAGGCGCACGAGGCGATCCGCCCCTCCGGCGACCGCTTCCGCACCCCGGCCGAGACCGGGCTGACCGGCGACCAGTTCAGGCTCTACGAGCTGATCTGGAAGCGGACCGTGGCCTCGCAGATGAAGGACGCGACCGGTAACTCCGTCACGGTCAAGATCGGTGGCCGGGCCTCCGACGGGCGGGACGCCGAGTTCAGCGCGTCCGGCAAGACCATCACCTTCCACGGCTTCCTCAAGGCCTACGTGGAGGGCGCGGACGACCCGAACGCCGAGCTCGACGACCGCGAGCGCCGGCTGCCGCAGGTCGCCGAGGGCGACGCACTGGCCGCGCGGGAGATCACCGCCGACGGGCACGCCACCAAGCCGCCCGCCCGCTACACCGAGGCCACGCTGGTCAAGGAGCTGGAAGAGCGCGAGATCGGCCGCCCGTCGACGTATGCGTCGATCATCGGCACGATCCTCGACCGCGGCTATGTCTTCAAGAAGGGCACCGCGCTGGTCCCCTCCTTCCTGTCGTTCGCGGTGGTCAACCTCCTGGAGAAGCACTTCGGCCGGCTGGTCGACTACAGCTTCACCGCCAAGATGGAGGACGACCTCGACCGCATCGCCCGCGGTGAGGCGCAGGCCGTGCCGTGGCTGCGCCGCTTCTACTTCGGGCAGGGCACCGAGGGCGGCGCGGCGGACGCCGGCAACGGCGACGGCGACCACTTGGGCGGCCTGAAGGAGCTGGTCGAGGACCTGGGCGCGATCGACGCCCGGGAGATCTCGTCCTTCCCGGTCAGCGACGACATCAAGCTGCGGGTCGGCCGTTACGGCCCGTACGTCGAGCGCGGCGAGAAGGACACCGAGGGCCATCAGCGCGCCGATGTCCCCGACGACCTGGCGCCCGACGAGCTGACCGTGGAGTACGCCGAGGAGCTGCTGGCCAAGCCGAGCGGCGACTTCGCGCTGGGCACCGACCCGGAGTCCGGCCACGAGATCGTCGCCAAGGACGGCCGCTACGGCCCGTACGTCACCGAGGTGCTGCCCGAGGGCACCCCGAAGACCGGCAAGAACGCGGTCAAGCCGCGCACCGCCTCGCTGTTCAAGTCGATGTCGCTGGACACCGTCACCCTCGCGGACGCGCTCAAGCTGATGTCACTGCCGCGGGTGGTCGGCACGGACGCCGAGGGCGTGGAGATCACCGCGCAGAACGGCCGCTACGGCCCGTACCTCAAGAAGGGCACGGACTCGCGCTCCCTGGAGAGCGAGGACCAGCTCTTCAACATCACCCTCGACGAGGCGCTGGCGATCTACGCCCAGCCCAAGCAGCGCGGGCGGGCCGCCGCCAAGCCGCCGCTGAAGGAGCTGGGCACGGACCCGGTCAGCGGCAAGCCGGTGGTGGTCAAGGACGGCCGCTTCGGCGCGTATGTCACCGACGGCGAGACCAACGCGACGCTGCGCCGGGACGACGACGTCGAGACGATCACGCCCGAGCGCGGCTATGAGCTGCTGGCGGAGAAGCGCGCCAAGGGCCCGGCGAAGAAGACGACCGCCAAGAAGACGGCCGCGAAGAAGACGACGGCCAAGAAGACGACGGCCAAGAAGACCGCGGCGAAGACCACCGCGGCGAAGAAGACGGCCGTCAAGAAGACGACGGCGAAGAAGACGACCGCCAAGAAGGCCCCGGCCAAGAAGGCGGCCGCCAAGACGTCGGCGTCGGCGTCGTCCGAGGACTGAGCGTCACCCACTGCCGGGACAAGAGCGGGCACGGCGGACCACGGTCCGTCGGGCCCGCCTCTTTGTTCGGGTGGGCGCCCGGGAGTGCGTACCGTCCCGATAGGCTGGCAGGATGACGCGAGCCGAGCAGCCAACGGTCGTGCCCCCCACTTCAGACGCCCTCGCCGCGGACTCCCGCGAGCGCGCCGTACGGGCGCTGCTGCGCTTTCCTCCGCTGAAGCGGCTGTGGAGCGCCCAGTTTGTCGGGGGCATCGGCGATGCCCTGTCCATGCTTGTCCTGGTCCTTCTCGCCCTTCAGGCGGCGCTGTACGTCCCGCTGGGCGGCCAGGCCGTCTTCGGCGGCGGATACCGGGGTGCCGCCCTTGCGGTCACCGCGGTCTTCGGGGCGCGGATGCTGGCCACCTTGCTCTTCGGGGCCGTCCTGCTGGGGCCGCTGTCCGCGCTGACGGCGCACTCGGGGCCGCTGGACCGGCGCTGGACGATGATCGGCGCGGACGGTGTGCGGCTGGCGCTGCTGGTCGTCGCGCCTCTGTGGATCGACTGGACGCCCGCCAATGCGCTGGCCTGGCTGCTGGTCACGGTCTTCGTCAGCGGCGTCGCCGAACGCCTGTGGACCGTCGCCCGGGAGAGCGCCGCGCCCGCCCTGCTGCCCGCGCCGCCGCCCGAGGGCGCCGCCGTACGGCCGTTGCCGGACAACATGGAGGCGCTGCGTCGCCTCTCGCTGCGCACCGCCTTCCTCGCGCTGCCGACCGCGGCCGCGGCGCTGGTGGTCATCACCCTCGTCAGCAAGCTGCTGGGCGCCGGCGTGGCGTGGTTCCAGCTCCACCAGGCGGCCCTGGGCTCGTATCTGGCGGCCGGGCTGTTCGCCGCGTCCGTGTCGATCCTCTACTTCCTCGAGCTGCCCGATGGGCAGACGCCGCGGCCGCGCTCCCCGCTGGAGGGGCTGCGCCGTCCCAAGGCCGCCGGATCCGGCGCCGACAAGGGCCGTACGGGCGCGATCCCGCTGCTGGTGCCGGCTTGCGCCGCCGTGGCCGCCGGGATTGCCGCGGCCGTCGCGCTGGCCGTCCTGATGGCCTACGACCTGGCCGCGGGCCCGGCCTCCTTCGCGCTGCTGGTGCTCGCGCTGACCGGCGGTACGGCCGTCGGCATCCGCGGCGCCCGCAAGGTGCTGCCCGCGCTCTCCCGGCGTCGGCTGCTCGCCCTGGCGGTGGCGTTCACCGGGCTCGCACTGCTGGCCATGGGACTGGTCCCGGACACCACGACGGTGCTGCTGCTGGCGCTGGTCGCCGGGGTGAGCGCCGGTATCGCGGCCAACACCGGCCATGTGCTGCTGGAGCAGGAGGTCGAGGAGGCCCGCAGGGCGCGGACGACCGAGCATCTACACGCCGTCGTCCGCCTCGCGGTCGCGCTGGCCGCCATTGTCGCTCCGCTGCTGGCCGCCGTCATCGGCCCGCACCGCTTCGAGAACGGCAGCTTCACGTTTTCGCACGGTGGCGCCGCCTTCACCCTGATGCTGGTCGGCGCGCTGCTGCTGCCGGTCGCCGCCTGGGTGCTGGGCAAGGCCGACGACCGGCACGGCGTACCGCTGCGGCGCGATCTGCGCGAGGCGCTGCGCGGCGGCGACCCGGACCAGACGCCCGCCGCCACCGGCTTCTTCATCGCCCTGGAGGGCGGCGACGGCGCCGGGAAGTCCACCCAGGTCGAGGCGCTGGCCGAGTGGATCCGCGCCAAGGGCCACGAGGTCGTCGTCACCCGGGAGCCGGGCGCCACCGCCATCGGCAAGCGGCTGCGCTCGATCATCCTGGACGTGTCCACCTCCGGGCTCTCGGACCGCGCCGAGGCGCTGATGTTCGCCGCCGACCGCGCCGAGCACGTCGACAGCGTCATCCGCCCCGCCCTCGAACGCGGCGCCATCGTCATCACCGACCGCTATATCGACTCCTCCGTCGCCTACCAGGGCGCCGGGCGCAACCTCGCCCCCACCGAGATCGCCCGGATCAACCGCTGGGCGACGGGTGGTCTCGTCCCCCATCTGACCGTCCTGCTGGACATCTCGCCCGAGGCCGCCCGAGAGCGCTTCACCGAGGCCCCCGACCGGCTGGAGTCGGAGCCCGCCGAGTTCCACGAGCGGGTACGGGCCGGGTTCCTGACCCTGGCCGCCGCCGACCCGGCGCGCTACCTCGTCGTCGACGCCGGACAGGAGCCGGAGGCGGTCGCCACCGTCGTACGGCACCGCCTCGACCAGGTCCTGCCGCTGTCCGAGGCCGAGCTCAAGGCCCAGGCCGAGGCCCGTAAGGCGGCCGAGGAGGAGGCCCGCCGGCGGGCCGAGGAAGAGGCCACGCGCAAGGCGGAGGAAGCGCGGCTGGAGCGCGAGCGCCAGGAGCAGCTGGCCAAGCTGCGCGCCGAGGAAGAGGAGCGCAAGCGGCAGGAGGAAGAGGCGGCCAGGGCTCGCGAGGCCGCGCGCCAGGCCGAGGAAGCGCGTAAGCGCGCCGAGGAGGCCCGGCAGGCGGCGGAGGCGGAGCGGCAGCGCCGCGAGGCCGAGGAGCGCGCCCGCCTGGCCGAGCAGGAGCGGCTGCGCAAGCGCGCGGAGGAAGAGGCGCGGCTGCGCCGGGAGGCCGAGGAACGCCGCCTGGAGAAGCAGCGCAAGGCCGAGGAGGCCCTGCTGCGCGCCGAGCAGGCCCGTAAGGAGGCGGCCGAGGCGGCTGCCGCCGCGGAGGCGGAGGCCGCTGCGGCGGCGGATGCGCCGACCAAGGAGACGCCGGTCGCGGACCTGCGGAAGCGCTATGTCGAGCACGGCGCGCCGGATTCGGCCGATGTTTCACGTGAAACAACGGAAAGCGGTGCCTCCGACACGGAGCGTACGGAATCGCTGTCGCAGCCCGAGGCCCCGCGGGAGACGGCGGACGAGACGGCGGTGCTGCCGCGGTACGGCGCCGCACCGGACGCCGAGGCGACCAGCGTGCTGCCGCGGTACGGCTCTGGGCCGGACGCGGAGGAGACCAGCGTGCTGCCGCCCGTACGGGACGGGGGCGACCCCGCCGACCGGGTGCCGTCGTGGATGTTCCGCAAGGAGGACGCGGACGGCGCGGCGCAGCAGCCCGCCCCCGCCGAATCGGGCACCGAGCGCACCCGCGAACTCCCGCAGATCGACCCGGCCACCGGTCACCCGGCGGAGCCGCAGCGCAGCCGCCCCCGCCCGGACTGGGCGGAGGAGACCCCGCTGGACGATCTGCCGACCCTGGCCGACGAACTCCTCGGCCCGCGCCCGGACGAGGCGGCGGACGACGAGGGCCACCGGGGGCGGGGCCGCCGCCGCGGCTGAGCCCCCGCCGCCCTGCCGTACGGCACCGGCCGCGCCCGCAGAACGCTCTGCGGACGCGGCCGGTGTGCGTGGGGGCGGGGGCGGCCGATCTACGGAGGGGCGGACCCGGCACCCGTTCGGGGGTCGGTTGTCAGCGGGGTGGACCACAATGGGGCACAGCGATGGTTCGGGGCGCACGGTGCGTACCGCCCGGCCATGACGCGGCCGGGCACGAAGCAGGACGGACAGGAACGGCGGGCAGCGCGATGACGGTGTGGGACGACGTGGTCGGCCAGGACCGGGTGACCGAACAGCTCGCCGCGGCCGCCCGCGACGCGGACGCCATCGTGACCGCCGACAATGCGGCGGGCGCGGCGGCCGAGGCCCCGCTGGCCGCACCGGCGCCCGCCGGGCAGCGCGGCGCCGGCCAGATGACCCACGCCTGGCTGTTCACGGGCCCGCCCGGATCCGGCCGGGCCACCGCCGCCCGTGCCTTCGCGGCCGCCCTGCAATGCGTGAGCCCCGACCGCGCGCTGGGCGGCGCTCCCGGCTGCGGCTTCTGCGACGGCTGCCACACCTCCATGGTCGGCACGCACGCCGACGTCGAGATCGTCCGTACCGACCTGCTCTCCATCGGCGTCAAGGAGACCCGCGACCTGGTCCGCCGCGCCTCCCTCTCGCCGGCCGGCGGCCGTTGGCAGGTGATCGTCCTGGAGGACGCCGACCGCCTCACCGAAGGCGCCGGCAACGTCCTGCTGAAGGCCGTGGAGGAGCCCGCGCCCCGTACGGTCTGGCTCCTGTGCGCCCCCTCGATCGAGGACGTTCTGCCCACCATCCGTTCCCGCTGCCGCCACCTCACCCTCACCACGCCGCCGGTCGACGCCGTCGCCGAGGTGCTGGTCCGCCGCGACGGCATCGCACCGGAGACCGCCGCCCGCGCCGCCCGCGCCACCCAGGGCCACATCGGCCGGGCCCGCCGCCTGGCCACCGACGAGCGCGCCCGGACCCGGCGCGCCGCCGTCCTCAAACTCCCCCTGCGCATCGACGACATCGGCGGCTGCCTCAAAGCCGCCCAGGAGCTGATCGACGCCGCGGGGGAGGACGCCAAGCAGGTCGCCGAGGAGGTCGACGCCAAGGAGACCGAGGAACTGCGCGCCGCCCTCGGCGCCGCGGCCGGGACCGGCGGCCGGCTACCTCGTGGCACGGCCGGCGTGATGAAGGAACTCCAGGACAAGCAGAAGCGCCGCGCCACCCGCACCCAGCGCGACAGCCTCGACCTGGCCCTCGTCGACCTCACCGGCTTCTACCGCGACGTCCTCGCCCTCCAGATGGGCGCCGCCGTGCCCCTGGCCAATGACGAGGTCCGCGACAGCCTCCAGCGCATCGCGGCCGCTTCGACCGCCGAACGCACCCTGCGCCGTATAGAAGCCGTGATCGCCTGCCGCGAGGCCCTGGACCGCAACGTGGCCCCGCTGCTCGCCGTGGAGGCCATGACGGCAGCGTTGCGGGCCGGCTGAGCACCGGGCGGGCCCGCGCTTCCGCACCCTCACCGACCCGCTTCTTCGGCACCACCACCGAGAGGAGCCGTGCAGACAGATACCACTCCACCTCGCACGCACGGGACGGCTGCCGCACGGGGCCGCATCGCCGTGAGGCCGGATCGCCACCAGGCCGGGGGCCTCGCCACCGCCGTACCGCCGTGCGCACCCGCCCCGCCCGCCGGCACCCCGCCTACCCGCCCGCCATACGCCGATCAGCCCGACGACCCCGCACGCCCTTCCACCGCTCTCCCGCCCCTGCTCCGGACCCGTCAGGGCATCCGCTGACGTGGGCAGCAAGGAAACCGCCCCGCACTCTCCGGACGCGCGGAGCAACGCGAACGCCCCGGAACGGACCGAATCAGAGCGCACATACCGTCCCACCCTGGATACGCTCCGTTCCAGATCACCTTCGCACCCCCGAGCCCACACCCGTCACCGCCGCAACCACCAAAACCGCAGCAGCCCGCCGCCACCACCGCATCCGGCGGTGGCGCCCACCCCACCCACCCCGCACGCCACGCCATCTCCCCACCTCGCCGAACCAGGGACCGTACGAGGGACCGCATCAGGGACCGCGTCAGGAACCGCACGAGGGACCACACCAGGGACCGAACCAGGGACCGAGACCGAGGGACCGATCGCCCATGGCCACCAGCCGCCGCCTGCTCCGCACCACCGCCGCCGCCGTCTTCGCGGCCGCCACACTGCTGATCTCCAGCTGCTCATCGTCGGGCCCGGCCGCCACCGGCCCGGTGCCCTCCCCCGGCAGCGCGCACGACGCCGGTGACGAGCACTCCACCGCCGACGGCGGCTCGTCCGTCCTCGCACCGCTCCCGGCCGCCATCCCGGCCAAGCTCCGCCCGTACTACGACCAGAAGCTGACCTGGCACGCGTGCAGCGTCTCCGGTTTCCGGTGCGCCACGATGAAGGTGCCGCTGGACTACGACAAGCCCAGCGCGGGGACCGACATCAAACTCGCGGTGGCCCGCAAGAAGGCCACCGGCCCCGGTACCCGCCTCGGCTCCCTCCTGGTCAACCCGGGCGGCCCGGGCGGTTCGGCGATCGAGTACCTCGAGCAGTACGCGCCCCAGCCGGCGGCGGTCCGTGCGCGCTACGACATGGTGGGGCTGGACCCCCGGGGTGTGGGCCGCAGCACCCCCGTCGAATGCCTCTCCGACCGGCAGATGGACCGCTTCACCCAGACCGACCAGACCCCCGACACCTCGGCCGAGGTCAACAAGCTCACCAGCGCCTACCGCTCCTTCGCCAAGGGCTGCGTGGCCCGTTCAGCCAAGCTGCTCCCGCACGTCTCCACCATCGAGGCGGCCCGCGACATGGACGTCCTGCGCGCCCTCCTGGGCGACAAGAAGCTGACATACGTGGGCGCCTCCTACGGAACCTTCCTCGGCGCCACCTACGCCGGCCTCTTCCCCACCCGCTCCGGCCGACTGGTCCTCGACGGCGCCATGGACCCCGCGCTCGACTCCCGCACCATCAACATCAACCAGACCACCGGCTTCAACACCGCCTTCACCGCCTTCGCCGCCGACTGCATCAAGCGCAAGGACTGCCCCCTGGGCACCAAGAACACCGCGGATGCCGGCCACCGGCTCTCCGCCTTCTTCAAGCGGCTCGACGCCCACCCGCTCCCGACCGGTGAGGAGCGCAAGCTGACCGAATCGCTGGCCACCACGGGTGTGATCGCCGCCATGTACGACCAGGGGTCCTGGCCGACCCTGCGCGCCTACCTCGCCACGGCCCAGCAGGGCAACGGCCGCGGCCTGCTGGCCCTCTCCGACAGCTACTACGAACGCGACGCCGAGGGCCACTACGCCAACCAGATGTACGCCAACCCGGCCGTCAACTGCCTCGACCTCCCGCCCGCCTTCACCGCCCCCAACCAGGTCCAGGCCGCCCTGCCCGGCTTCCGCAAGGCTTCCCCGGTCTTCGGCGACTCCTTCGCCTGGGCCGCCCTGAACTGCGCCTACTGGCCCGTCAAGCCCACCGGTAACGCCCACCGCATCGAGGCCAAGGGCGCCGCCCCGATCGTCGTCGTCGGCACCACCCGCGACCCCGCCACCCCCTACACCTGGGCCCAGGGCCTCGCCCGCCAGCTCTCCGGCGCCACCCTCCTCACCTACGTGGGCGACGGCCACACCGCCTACGGCCGCGGCAGCGACTGCATCGACACCGCCATCAACACCTACCTCCTCGACGGCACCACCCCACCCAAAAACAAGCGCTGCACCTGACCTCCCCGCCCCACCCGCTGACCAGCCCCTAAACCCGGACCGAAGCACCCCCTGGCAATGTGTAGACTGGGCCGCGCACCACGCCGCCTTAGCTCAGTTGGCCAGAGCAACGCACTCGTAATGCGTAGGTCTCGGGTTCGAATCCCGAAGGCGGCTCAGTGAAAGCCCCAGGTCGGAACCATTTCGACCTGGGGTTTTTCGTTCAGTGGAGGCGGCCTCGGTGCCGGGGGCGTTCCGTGTGGGTGATGGCGGTCTCAGTTCTGGGCTCAGGTGTGGTCTGTGGTCTGTGGTCGTGAGCATGTCCGTGCCAAGTTCGTCGAGGCTCGTACCGGCGGTGTGACGGCTTCCGTCGTACAGCCCCTTGGCTCCCTCTCCATCGGCCCGCGGGGCGATGGGCCGCTGATCGGCACGTATCCGGATCGCGCGGCAAGCATCTGACGAGCCTCCAGCGACTCCTCCCGGTCGCCCGGAACCGCGAACGGCCCGCTCTAGAGTGGGTTGTTGGGGCGAAGGGACTGAGAGGGGTCGTATGAGGGGTCATATGAGGGTGGAACTTCCGCCGGAGCCGGTGCACTTCGTCAACCGTCACGAGGAACGGCAGCGGGCTCTTCGCGCGGTGGAGGAATGGCGGGGGCGTTCCCGGCCGCTGGTGCTGGCGCTGAGCGGGCCGGCCGGTCTGGGGAAGACGGAGCTGGCGCGGCTGCTCGCGCGGACCTTGCTCGACCGTTTCCCTGAGGGCGTGCTGTCGGTGGACCTCGACGATTTTCGGCTGGATGGGGTAGTGGATCCCGGGGACGTGGTGGCGCAGCTGCTGGGTTCGCTCGGGGTGGAGCCGCAGCTGGTGGAGGCGCAGTTCACGGCGCGGTGCCGGCAGTACTGGAACAAGACCGCCGAGGCCAGGTTCGTCCTCATCGTGGACAACGCGCGCTATGCCTCGGAGGTGGTCCCCCTGCTTCCGGCGTCGGGCGGGAGCGTGGTGATCGTCGCGAGCCACGGTCCGCTCTACGACCTGGAGGACGGGGCGGCCGTCGACCTGGCGCTGCCGCCGCTCGAGGAGCTGGCGGCGACGGAGCTGCTGAGGCTGATCGTCCGCGATCACCGGCTGGCCGCCGACCCGGAGTCGGTGCGGGCGCTGGTGCGGCTGTGCGACGGCCTGCCGGCGGCTCTGCACGTTGCGGGCCGATGGGTGCGTGCGCACCGGCTGCGGCCGCTGCCCCGCCTGATCTCGGCTTTGCACGGCGAGTGGGAGAAGGAAGGAGTGCCCGGCGTCGAGCGGGTCTGGGACACGGTGTGCCGTGGCCTGTCCCGCCCGGCGGGTCTGCTCTACCGGCTGCTGCCCCACCATCCCGGGGCGACGTTCACGCCGGACTCCGCCACCGCGCTGCTGGGGCTGGGACAGGACGCATGTCAGGAGGCTCTTGAGGAGCTGGACCGGGCCGGATTATTGGATCTGCGCGCCGTTCCGGGGGTGGAGGACGGCCGTATCAGGCTGCCGGGACCACTGCGCGCGCACGCCCTGCGCCGATCCCGTCGCGATGCCGAGGACGGTGAGGTGGCCGCGGCGCAGACACGGGTGCTGCGCTGGCTCGTCCGTCAGGCCCAACGGGCGGACGGGTTTTCCGCCGGTCGGCGGCTCGTCGTCTCGGAGGTCTTCGACCCTGTTCCCGGCGCACCGGACGTTCCGCTGGAGGATCCACAGGAGGCGGCGGACGACGCGGTCCGGGCCGAGCGCGCCGAACGGGCCTCCCGCTGGCTCCATGACGAACGCCACGCACTGTTCGCGTGCGTGCGCCTGGCTTACGGGCGCGGCATGGACGCCGAGGCCGTGGCCCTGTCCGAGCCGGTGTGGACCTACGCCTTGGACCATCCCCACCAGTCCGACGTCGTGCAGGTCTTCCGGCTCGCCGTGGCCGCCGCGGTCCGGCACGGACAGAACGCGGCGTGGCTGGTGCGTACGCGCTGTCAGCTCGCCCGTCCACTGTGGGAGGCGGGAGAACTGAGCGACGCGGAGCGGGAGCTCACCGCCGCCGACGCCGCCGTGGGGCTGCTGGGGGACGGCAAGGACGACGGCAAGCTCCGTGCCTCGGTGATCGAGTCCTGGGGCATGCTCGCCGGCGCACGGGGCGAGTGGCGCGCCGCCGCCGACGCCTTCGCCCGGTCCCGCGATCTGCACCTGGCGATTTCCAACCCCTACGGCGTCATGCTCCAGACCTACCGGGCGGGAGAAGCCAGGGCGAAACTGGGCGAGCTGGAGACGGCACACCGCCTGCTGTCCGAAGCGCACGAGGCCGCCGTGACGCTGCAACGCGAGCGGATGACCGGGCGAACGGCCTTCGCACTCGCCGGAGTTCTGCGCCGCCTCGGCCGTACGGAGGAGGCCCGAGGACTCTACGAGCAGTCGTTGCGGGGTGCTCGTAAGCGGCGTTCGGGATTCGATCAGGCACGGATCCACGACGCGATGGCCCAACTGGAGGAGGGGGCGGAAGGGCGCGGCGCGGCGGCAGGGGAACACCGTGCGGCCGCATACGACATCCGGCGGCGCAACGGGCTGGTCTGACCGTACCTGGACCTGGATCGCTGCCCCTGACCTAGATCTCTCGCCCGGTCTCGTCGGCCGTGGCCGGGCGGAGCAGGACGCGAACGGACCGTTCGCCGATGTGGCACGTCAGCACGGTCGGTGCGGCGGGCTTCGTCCGGTGGGTGATCAGCCAGGCGTGAACGGCCGATATGGCGGCGGCGGGGTCGATACGCGCGATGCGGCCGCCTTCGGGCCGCGGCTCCACCTGAACGGTGTAGGGCTGTGGGTGGCCGCGGACGTCGAGCAGCCACGGTCCGTCGCGCCGTACGGCTGCGGCGGCGCGGCAGCCCGGATACTCGGCCAGGACGTGCCGCGTCCAACCGCCCGCAGACCAGCTCAGGTCCGCCGGGGCCGCGGTAGAGGGCGCCGAGTGTCGGTACAACAGCCCCGCGGAACGGGTGAGTTGCTCGGTCGCGGCGCCGTGTTCCACGGCCAGGTGGTGGCCGGGTGGGCCCATTCCGGCAGGGTGGCGCACGATACGGGCGCCCTCCGCGGTGACCTCGGCGTGGACGTCGAATGCGGTGGCCGCCCGGGCGGCGGGGGCGGGGTCGGGCAGGAGCCGGAGGGGGTTGCCGAGGACCGGTGGGGTGAGACCGACGAGCGCGTACAGTTCGCCGCGCAGCCGGTTCAGGGCGCTGCCCTGATACGCGAAGGCGGCCTGGGCGGCGGCGCGTCCGGTCCCCGGCCGGTACGCCCGCACCGCATCCTCTATCGCTTCGGCGGACCCCAACTCCGGTATGTGGCCGAGGAGTACGTCCATCGGGCTGCCCGGTATCAGTTCCGCGCAGTCCCGGCTCACGCTGACGAGGGGCCGGTCCTGAGGGGCGGCGTAATACAGAGCCGTCGATCCGTGGTCGGTGACCAGGGCGTCGGCGGCGATCAGCACGGAAGCCCACTCCTCGTGCGGGTTCGCGAGGATCATCCCCGCGTCGAGGGCCGGTGCCAGCCGCTCGGTCAGCTCATACGTGCCGAGCAGGCTCCGCTCGTTGGGGTGGACGATGAGCGCCAACTGGTATGCGTCGTGGGGGAGATGGGCGGCGAGCTGGGCGGGCAGTTCCGGTCGTCGCCGGATCAGGGAATCGGGTCCCCATGTCGAGGCGAGGACGAGCAGCTTTCGGGGGCCGGTGCCCAGCGCGGTCCGGTAGTGGTCGCGGCGGGGATACGAGGCGAGGACGCGTTCGAGAGTGGGGTCGCCGATGACCTTCGTGTTCCGGGCGGCCTGCGGGGCCACGGCGGCGAGGCGGGCCAGTTGCTCGGGGTGGGCCACCGCGTGCAGGGCGATCGGCGCCGCATCGTCCGCCCGGAGCAGATACGCGGGGTCGAGGCCGGATGCCGAGTCGGCCGAACCTTCCTCGGGGAGCGATTTGTTGAAGCCCGCGCCGTGCGGCAGCAGTACGTGTGTGCCGCGGAGCATGGGCACATCGCCCTTGGGGCTTGCGGCGACCACCAGGTCGTAGGTGCCAGCGCAGGCTTCGCTCCAGGGCACCGTCCGGCCGCCGACGGCTTCGATGGCGGACAGCACGTCGACGCCGAAGTCGGAGCCCGGTACCAACGTGAAGAGACGAGTGATCCGGTGATCGCCGGAGAAAACCGGGGACACGTCGAGCAGGCGATACAGCGCCACCGCCGACCGAGCGGCGAACAGCACGACCCGTCGTCCGTCGTCCGTCGTCCGTCGTCCGTCGTCCGTCGTCCGTCGCCCGTCGCCCGTCGCCCGTCGCCCGTCGCCCGTCGCCCGATCGTTCATCGTAGTGGGGAAGGGCGGGCGAGATGGGGTGTTTTCGCAGGTAGAGGTGGGTTTCCCTGCTTCCTCCGGCGACATGATCCGATCGTACCGCCCGGTGCGTGCCGTAACGGAGAGTGCCGTAACGGGGAGTGATCTCCGGCCCACATCTGCAAGAGCTCGTCGAATCGCTCCGTAGGACCGGGAGGATGGGGGAGCGGGGATGGGGGAGTGGGGGAGGACGGGCGGATGAGTGGGATGAGTGAATGGGGAGTTGCGCTGATCGCCGCAGGATCGGCGATCGCCGGCAGCGTCGTCACCGGTTGGTACAGCCGCAGCGCCGGTATCCGCCAGGCCGAGGCGGCACGGCATGCGGGCGACCGACAAGCAGACGCGCTGGTCGAGTCCGTTCGGCTCACGACCCAGGCCGAGGCGCGCCAGCGCTCACTCGCCCTGCGGCGGCAGACCTACGTGGAGTTCCTCGGTGCCGCGGAAGCCAGAATCCTGACCGATCGGACAGGCAGGGGAGCTTCCGACGACGAGGCCCTTCTGCAACGGGCCTTGAGCGGGGTGGCCTTGGAAGGCCCGCCCGAGATTGCCGCCGCAGCGCACCATCTCGTCGACTGCCTGCGACGTCATGAGCCGCCGGACGATCTCCAGCACGCGAAGCAGGCGTTCGTCTCGGCGGCCCAGGAGTGCCTGCACGACCCGACGTCGACCTGATGAACGTCGGGGCGGGTCGCGTCAGCCGGTGGCGCCGCGTCAGCCGGTGGCGAGCGGACGCCTGCCGTGCAGGTCTTCGGCATCGCACGCACCGGGCGGCCACGGCCGTCCGCGCGCCCCACTGCTTCCAGGCGAGGCCGTGGGCCGAGGTGAATTCCGACAGCACCAGGTTCTTGGGGCTGCGCTCGGGGTGGCCGTTGTCGGCGTTCTGCTCGCCGTAGTGGTTGATGACGTAGGGGGCGGAGGGGGCGGAGGGAGCCTGGCTCGCGGTGGCGTGCCGGGTGGTGGTGGCGTCTGCCGCCTGCGCGGTCGCGAGCATGCCGAGGACGGCGACGGAGGCCGGGGCGGCGGCGGACCACCCCGAATGCCCGCCCTACATGGCGCCCCTCAGGAGAGCGAGGCATCGTGAGGCCAGCGACCAGGAGGCTCCCCATGCAGCGGAGACGAGTGCGTAGGTGGCTGCGCGGACGGGAGCGATGGTGTGACCGGAGGCGGTCACACCGACCGCACCTACCGCACCGGCCGCTTCGCGCCCCCCTGCGGCCCGCCGCTGCCGGTATCGCGTTCATGGCCATGGCCGCCGTCCCGTTGTCCCCGGCGGGGGCCGTGCCCACGGCAGGCGGCGGTGCGCCGCTGGTGATCGCCCACCGGGGCGCCTCCCGGTACGCCCCCGAAAACACCCTCGCCGCCGTCGACGCCGCCCACCATCGCGGATTCCTCTGGGTCGAGAACGACGTCCAGCGCACCAAGGACGGCAAGCTGGTCGTCCTGCACGACACCACCCTGCGCCGGACCACCGACGCCGAAGCGGTGTTCCCGGGGCGGGCCCCTTGGCGCGTACGGGACTTCACCGCGGCCGAGATCGCGCGGCTCGACGCCGGCAGCTGGTTCGGTCGGCGGTTCGCGGGGGAGCGGGTGCCCACCCTCGCCGCCTATCTGCGCCGGCTGGACGCCAACGGCCAGCGCCTCCTGCTGGAGATCAAATCCCCCGGGACCTATCCCGGAATCGAGCGGGACGTCGTCCGCGAACTCCGCCACCACGGCTGGCTGGACCGCGACCACGTCCGGCACCGGCTCGTCGTCCAGAGCTTCGGCGTGCCATGCATCAAGACGTTCCATGGGCTGGTGCCCCAGGTGCGTACGGGAATTCTGGGATCGCCCCCGCTGGACCGGCTGGCCGGATACGCCCGCTTCGCCGACGAGATCAACCCCCGTATGTCGACGCTCAGTTCGCGCTGGATCAAGGCCGTGCACCGGCTGCGCGGCCCGCACGGCAGGCCGCTGGAGATCTACGCCTGGGATGTGGGCAAGAACACGACCGTAAAATGGGCGCGGGCCCGGGGGATTGAAGGGGTCGTCACCTAGGGCGCAATGCTGCGGCATTGTCGTGATTTTGTGCGGCGCCGCTTCCGGGCGCACCCGAGCCCCCGTCGCACGGTAGGTTCAGGTGCTGGTGAAGGAGCTGTGGAAGCCGGACAGGAGCCCGATGAGCCGCACCAGGCGGGGATTTACGGGATTCCCGTGGCGCGGATATGGTGCCTGAGATGTTCGACGCCGCCACACCCCCCGTAAAATATGTAAGACGCAGGATGAGGCTTTTGGGTTCCGATTCGGCGCCCGGTGCGGGCCCGCGTCCGGCTTCTCCTCAGGGTTCATTCCGGGAGCGCCCTTGACGAACGACTTTCCGGCGTACGGCCAGCGGCGGGCGCCGCTTCCCCCGCAGCGGCAGGTGCCCGACGAGGACCCGTACGACCCGCTGGGCGCGGGCGCGGCGACCGTCACCATGCCCGCCACGGCCGCGCAGTCCGCCGGGGCCACCGCCGGGACGGGCCTACGGACCGCCGAACGCCCGGCTCCGCAGACGCACCCGGAAGACCCGCAGGCCCCGGGGACACCTACGAGGTCCGGCGGCGCGGCGCACGGCCGGCACAAGGCGCAGCGGGCACGCGGTAAGGCCCAGCCCGCCGCGGACGGCAAGGGCACGTCGCGCGATGCGTTTTTCGACAACGCGAAGTACCTGGCCATCGTGTTGGTGGCGATGGGGCACTCGTGGGAGCCGCTGCGCGACGGCAGCCGTTCCGCCGCGGCGCTGTACATCACCGTGTACGCCTTCCACATGCCGGCGTTCATCATCATCTCCGGCTACTTCTCGCGCAGCTTCGACATGCGCAAGGACCGCCTCCAGCGGCTGATCACCGGCGTCGCCGTCCCCTACATCCTCTTCGAGGTCGCGTACTCGCTCTTCAAGCGGTGGGCGGACAACGACCCGCACTACCCCATCAGCCTCACGGACCCCTGGTACCTCACCTGGTTCCTGCTGGCGCTGTTCATCTGGCGGTTGACCACCCCGATGTGGAAGATCGTCCGCTGGCCGGTGCCGCTCGCCCTGGCCGTCGCCGCGCTCGCCGCCACCTCGCCGAACATAGGCAACGACCTCGACCTCCAGCGCGTACTGCAATTCCTCCCGTTCTTCGTCCTCGGCCTGTGCCTGAAGCCCGAGCACTTCCAGCTCGTACGCAACAAGCGGGCGCGGATCGCCGCCGTACCGGTCTTCGCCTGCGCGCTGGTCTTCGCGTACTGGGCCGCGCCGCGGATGAACGCCGCGTGGTTCTACCACCGCGACAGCGCCCAGGAACTGGCCGCCCCCTGGTGGAGCGGCGCGGTTATGACGCTGGCGATGTTCGGCTGCTCGCTGGTCCTGGTGGCCTGCTTCTTCGCCTGGGTCCCGGGCCGCACCATGTGGTGCACGGCGCTGGGGGCAGGCACCCTCTACGGCTACCTCCTCCACGGCTTCATCGCCAAGGGCTCCCGCTTCTGGAACTGGTACGACACCCCGTGGGTGCACAAGCCCTGGGGCATGGTCCTGATCACCCTCGGCGCGGGCACCTTCATCACGCTGCTGTGCACGCCACCGGTGCAGCGGGCGTTCCGGTGGGCGATGGAACCCAAGATGACCTGGGCCTTCAAGAAGGATCCGGTGGGGACGTAGCACCGCGTGCGCCCCGCGCCGTCCGGCGCGGGGTGCGCGGGCGCCCGCCCGCGGGCCCGCCTGAGCTCGTCTCACGGCCGTATCGGTGAGGGCGACGGCCGAGCGCCGACCGTAGAGCGACCAGAGCGACAGGAGTCAGCCACCATGCCCGAACCCGGTTCCCTCTGGGGCGGGAGTCAACTCGACCTCGACGCCTACCTGGCCCGCATCGGCTTCCAGGGCGACCGGCAGCCGACCCTCGAAACCCTGCGCCGCCTGCACGCCCGTCACTCCGCAAGCATCGGCTTCGAGAACGTCGATGTGGTCCTCGGCCGCCCCCTCCCGCTCGACCTGGAATCCCTCCAGACCAAGCTCGTCCACCGCCACCGCGGCGGCTACTGCTACGAACAGAACCTCCTCTACGCCGCCGCCCTCGACCGCCTCGGCTTCCGCGTCTCCGGCCTCGGCGCCCGTATCCGGATGGGCGACGACCGTCTGCGCCCGGTCACCCACGCCCTGCTCAGGGTCGAGATCGACGGCGAGGACTTCGTCACCGACGTCGGCTTCGGCGGCGCGGGGCTGCTCGAACCGCTCCCTCTGCGCGACGGAACCGAGGTCCGCCAGGGCGGCTGGACCTTCGCTCTGGCCCTCGAACAGGACACCCATACCTGGGCGCTGCGCTCCCGCACCGAAACCGGCTGGATGGACCTGTACGCCTTCGGCACCGAGCAGCGCTACCCGGTCGACTACACCGTCTTCAACCACTACATATCCACCCACCCCCGCTCCCCGTTCGTCCGCCGCCTGGTGGCCCAGCGCCCCCTCCCCGACCTCCGCACCGCCCTGATCGGCCGCCAACTGATCCACACCCGCCCGGACGGGACCACCGAGGTCCGCGACATCCCGCCCCAGGAGACCCCGCAGGTCCTGGCGTCCGAATTCGGCATCACCCTGTCCGCCGCGGATGCGGATGCCCTGGTGGCCTTCCAGCGCAACAGCCTCGCCGGTGACGCTCCCTAGCCTGTGTCACCCCCCTGGGCTCCTGAAACCATCCACCGGCCCCGGCCCCCCGGTACGCGACCTCAGCGCACCACGGCTATCCCTTCGATCTCCACCAGGGCATCCGCATCCCACAACCGCGTCGCGCCGATCACGGCCATGGCGGGGAAGTCCGTGCCCACCAGGCGCTTCCACACCAGCCCGAGGTCCCTGGCGTGGCGGCGGTAGTCCGCGATATCGACGGCGAAAACGGTGAGCTTGGCAAGGTCGGACGGCCCCGCGCCGGCGGCCGCCGCCGCATCCAGCAGATTGGCCAGCGCCCGCTCGAACTGCGCGACGATGCCGTCCCCCACGATCCGCCCGTTGCCGTCGAGCGCGGTCTGCCCGGCGAGAAAAACCATGGTCCCGGACCCCGCCCGGACGGCATGACTGAACCCCGTAGGCGGCGCAAGATGCCCCGGATTGATCCGCTCCAGCCCCGCGACGCCTTCCCCTCCGCTCCCGGTACCACCCCCGGCCTTGCTCCCGCCGCCCGCATCCCCCATGCCGTTCTCGCTCATCTCCGATGCCCTCCCACTGCCGTCAACCGGTATCGCACTCCCAGGGATTGAAACGCTCCCCGTTCCTCCCGGGGAAGCACGCACCCCTCACTCGCCGCCTCATTTCGCCTCCGCATAGCACCCCACCACCGCCGTCGTGAACGGAAAGCGGACCGGTATGTCGCCGAAGGCGATACGGCCCGCCGCTGCGGCCGCCGTGGTGATGGCTCCGGCGACGGTGGCGGCCTCGTCCGCGGGGCAGTGGACGATGACCTCGTCGTGCTGGAAGAAGACGAGTTCGGCACGGAGGGCGGCGCGGGACAGGGCATGGCGCAGGGCGGCCAGCATCAGCAGGGCCCAGTCGGCGGCGCTGCCCTGGACGACGAAGTTACGGGTGAAGCGGCCGCGGGCGCGGGCCGCCGAGGTGCTGCCGTAGCCGGACGGGGCTTCGTCCTGGGGGAGGCCCGCTTCGTCGGGGGGAGCCATGGAGGCGGGCGGGCAGGTGCGGCCCAGCCACGTGCGGACCAGGCGGCCCTCCTCGCCGGCGCGGGCCGCATCGTCGACATGGGCCACCGCCGCGGGGTAGCGGCGGCGCAGATCGGCCATGTGCTTGAGGGCATCGCCGGACGTCTGGCCGTAAATGGCGCCCAGCAGGGCGAGTTTGGCCTGGGCGCGGTCGCCACGGAAGGCGCGGGCGGCGAGGTCGGCGTAGAGGTCCGCGCCGCTGCCGGCCACCTCCATCAAGCCCGGGTCGCGCGAGACGGCGGCCAGCACCCGGGGCTCCATCTGGTCGGCGTCGGCGACCACCAGGCGCCACCCCGGGTCGGCACGTACGGCCTGCCGGATGACCTTGGGGATCTGGAGTGCGCCGCCGCCGTTGGTGGTCCAGCGGCCGGTGACCGTGCCGCCGGGGAGATACTCGGGGCGGAAGCGGCCGTCGTGCACCCACTGCTGTAGCCAGGACCAGCCGTGGGCGGTGTGGAGGCGGTAGAGGGATTTGTACCGGAGGAGGGGCGCCACCGCGGGGTGGTCGATCTGCTGAAGCTCCCCTTTGCGGGTGGAGGCGAGGGGGATCCCGGCCTTGGTGAAGGCCCTGATGATGTCGTGCGGCAGATCGGGGCGGATGCGTTCGCCCGGTCCGAAGGCGCGGGAGATCTCCTCGGCCAGCTCCGCCATCCGGCGTGGTTCGAGTCCGCCCGGATAGCGCTCGCCCAGCAGGCCGTTGAGCACCTCACGGTGCACATCCGCCCGCCAGGGCACCCCGGCCCGGGTCATCTCGGTGGCGACCAGCATGCCCGCCGATTCGGCGGCGATCAGCAGCCGCATCCGCTCGGGATGTGCCGCCCTGGCCGTACGGGCCAGCTGGCCGGCGTAGACCTCCAGCAGGGCCGTCAGCTCGTCCGTACCGGGCGGCAGGGGCACCGGGCCCGGCTCGAAGAGGGACGGCTGGGTCTCGGCGGCCCGCGCGGGTGTGTCGTCGGGCACCGGCAGGCGGTGCAGCCGGGCCCAGGCGGCGGCCAGCGAGCGGGGCTGCCCGCACTGGCCCTCCTCGTGGCCGATCAGCAGCGCCTCGGCGGCCTCGATGTCGTAACAGCGCTCGACCCGCACTCCGGCCGCCAGCAGGCGGCGGTAGAGCTCGGCGGTGGAGCGCCACACCCACCGGTCGACTTCGGGGCGCGAGCGGATCGCCTCGGCGAACGAGGGCTCCTCCAACACCCGGCCGGCGGCCCGGCCGTCGGGGGTGAGCGGGCAGAGACGAGCACCCCCGTCGCCCGTCTCTGCCACTGCCCATCTCATGTCCCTGAGTCTGGCACCAGGGTCTGACAATCGCCCTGACCTGCGCGTTTGGCGCCGTACGTGGGAGCGTCGGGTGCGCGCTGCGGCGGCGGGCAGGCCACGCAGGGAGGGTGCCGTTGCGGCTCTCGGTGCTCTCACGCCGGCCGTGGCAACTCGCCCTGGGTGGCGGGGGCTTGACGGCGAGAAGCGGGTTCGGGGGGTATAACTGCGCTATATGCGACGATGGGAAATGGTTGTTCCCTCGTGCCGCTTCAATCCCATTTCACCCGAATGCTTCGGTATCTCTTTCCGGGGTGATGCGTTGAGCAGCTTGTCGCTCTAAGCGGCGCGTACAGATCCCTGAATGCTGCTCAGTGAAGAGGTTCGCAGTGAAGCTTGTATCCAAGGCCGTCGTCCTGTCCGCCGCCGCGGGCGTGGCCGTCATTGGTGGGGCCGGAATGGCCACCGCCGGCGGGCACGGCAGCGGCGCTCACGCCTACGGTGGCGCAGCCCACTCCCCCGGCTTCGTGTCGGGCAACCTGATCCAGGTCCCGATCGACGTCCCGATCAACGTCTGCGGCAACACCGCCGACGCCTTCGCGCTGCTCAACCCGGCGTTCGGCAACAAGTGCATCAACGCCTGACCGCCACTCGGCGTCGGTCGCAAGGCCGGTACGTGCTCTCCGTACCGGCCTTGCGCCTGCCGGGGGCGGGGCCGCTGCCCGGAATTCGGCCGTGGCCCGGTGGCGCCCAGGAACAGTGATATGGGTTTATGGAATCGCGGCATTCGGGTGAATGGGCGAAACCGCACTCTCCGGGGCGAGTTGATCAGGGTGCGTTCCGGATACGGGCACGCCGCCTCGAGAAGGGTAAATTGTGATCAAGAAGGCCCTCGCCATATTGGCGGCCATCGGTGACCGCAATGGCACTTCCTCGGTCAATGGCAACGGTCCCCTGTCGATCGGAATCCCGATCATGGTTCAGGGCATCGCGCATTGCGCATCGCTGCCCTGCCCTCACCGCAGAAGCAGCAGTGCACGGAGAACGAGTCCGTAACCACCGATACGGGCCATGCGTCACCCATCGTCGGGGCGGAATTCCCCATCCCCCTTTCGGTAGGAATTTGTATTCGGAGGGCCCCTCGTCTGTTCGAACTCCGGCGGCATTTTTCGCGTCGTATGCGCGGCGGCAATCTCCCGAATCGACCTTGCATCGTTCGGGCGATTCTTCCGAAAACTCTGCCGTGGGAGTTTGGCCGACGAGGAGAAGTCGTTACCAATAGCGGCAGCGGAGTTACGGGCGAGCAGTTTCCCGCCCGTGCGGCACGACGGTCGTGTCCGCTACGGACCCGCTGCAGGAAGGGCTGAAAGTGAAGTACACGAAGGTCGCTGCAGTTACTGTCGGAACGCTCATGGCAGTGGGTGCCGCTACCCCGGCGTTCGCCGACGCGCATGCCAAGGGCGGTGCCAAGGGTTCCCCCGGCGTGTTTTCCGGCAACGCCATCCAGGTGCCGATCCACGTTCCGATCAACGTCTGCGGCAACACCGTCCAGTTCGTCGGTCTACTCAACCCGGCGTTCGGCAACGTCTGCATCAACAAGTAACACACAGCAATCCGAGCCATATCGCTCAGTAGCTCCGAACGGCCCCGGCGCGCAGTCCATGTGCGCCGGGGCCGTCGGCGTCCGGCCGCGGGGCGCGGCGAAATCCCGGCGGTGCGCTGCCGCCGGATGACATTGCCAAGAAGGCGGAAATCCAGAGTTTCCCCGGAAGGCGGGTCTCGTTAGTCAGGGCGAAAGCGGTGATCCGAGCAGCGAAGTGATTGCTCACGCGGCGCCGGTGCCGTGATCTCATCGACCACCGCTCTGAGAAAGGGACAGCACAAAGTGAAGTACGCGAAGTCTGCCGCGATCGTTGCCGGTTCCCTCATGGCCGTCGGCGCGGCCGCCCCCGCTTTTGCCGCCGGTCCCACGCCCCCGCACGCGCTCCCGCAGACCGGCCCCAGCAGCACGCTGTCGAACGTGCTGCACGCCAAGCCGCTTGATGGTCACCGGCTCGCGCCGGTGGTCAAGACGGTCAAGGGTGCGACGCAGAAGGTACAGGGCGGCAAGAAGTTCCTGCTCACCGGGAACAAGATCGGCAACGGCAACCCGGGGTCGCTCCTGGGCGGACTCCAGATCGGGAAGTAATGTCCGGCACGCATTCCGGACTTCGCTGAGAAATCCGGGCCGCCCAGATTTCCCCTTCTGGGCGGCCCGGGTTTCTGTTGCGCCGATTACCTGGCCCGATCACCGCGTCGATATCCGATAATCGGCCGACTCGCGCGGTATTGTTATTCGGTTGTGACCGAGGTGGGGCGTCCCGGTTCGTTGTGCACGGCGTGTGGAGGGAAGCATGCCAATGCCCTTGCGTGATTGATGGGGCTGCCGGGGTATTGGCATGCCGGCCGGAAAAGTGAAGGTCATGGCGAAGCTCCGGGCCCGCGCCGCCGTCGTCGGCGGTGCGGGCCCGGAGGCGTTTTCGGTCAGGCGATTCCGCCGGGGAGCCGGGGGATGGCGGGCAGGCCCGGGAGGTCGGGGGCGGGCAGGCCGCCGAGCGTGATGCTGAGAATGACGTTCGCCAGGGCGGTGACGCTCTGTGTCACGGAACTGGTGATGGCGGCCGGGCCGTCCGCGGCAATCGCCTTCAGCAGCGCGTCGGTCTTTGTCTGAAGGCCGGTGAGGGCCGCGGCCCGCAGATCGTCGGCGGACTTGCCGGTGACGAGCCGGGAACCGTTGTCCGGCTGGGAGATCGACGGCGCGGACGGCGCCTCGGGACCGGCCTGGCGGACGGCGGAAATGGCGTTTCGGACGGCCTTGCTGTGCTCGGTGATGCGATCCGCCGGAAGTTTGCCGTTGTCGGCGGTCGTGAGGACGTCATTGATCAGGTCGGTGACCGGACCGAGCACCCCGGAGATTTCGGCGAGGCTTTTGGCCTGGGCCTTGAGTTCCCCGGTGTTCGGCAGCGGTGCCTTGTGCGGGGCGGCGCCGCGGGAAGGGGCCGGGGAGTGTTCGATGGACGCGAGGGCGCTTCCCGCGGCGCCCCATGCCAGGGCTCCGCACACGGCGGCGGAGACGAGCAGACCGGCCTTCCGGGACATCCGCATGGAAGGCTCCTTTCCGTGATGCGAAGGAGCCGCGCGATACGCGGCTCATCGCCACCCTGCGAACGGAATTGACGGCCCGCAAGATGTGCTGCGGCAGATGGGCGAGCCGGCGGGCGGTCCGGGGGCGGCGCGCTTTCCCGGCGCATTTCCCGCTGTTCGGGTGAGGGGCCGGAACTCGCGGCGGTGGAAGGGGTTGTGGGAGAGGGCCCGTAGACATCGGGGTCCCGTAAGCATCGGGCCCCGTACGTACCCGGTCCCGTACGTATCGGGGGTGGCCTTTCTCGACCGTGAAGGGCGCTGTGTGCGGAGGACCGGAGGGGAAGGGGCGCGCGCCTGCTCGGCGGCCGGCCGAGCGGGTCCGGCGGTCCGCTCGGCCCGGGCCGCCCGGCCGAGGCGGCCGTCGGCATCGCCGGACGACTCGGCCGGGCGCCGTCGTACCTCCGCGGCCGGGCTGAGCTGCGGCTGGAAGCCGCCCGGCGACGTACGACGGACCGTGGAGATCAACGCGGGAAAGCCGTGTCCGGCACGGAAGGGATTGTTCTTTCGCCCAATGGTGGGGGCCTCTCTGCCTGGGCGTTTGACCCGGTTTCCGGGTACGGGGCCCGATGCGGGCGCCCGTGCGGCCGGGAGCTGGCAATATTGGCTAAAAGCCGCAAAGCCGACTGATCGGTGAGGTGTGGGCCATGCGAATCGCACTGGCGCAGACGGACTGTGTGCTGGGTGAGGTGGCGGAGAATGTCGATCTCGCCAGCGAGCAGATCAAGCAGGCGGCGGACCAGGGCGCCGATCTTGTCGTCTTTCCCGAACTCAGCCTGCACGGCTATCACTTGGGCGCACTCAAGCGCGACGATTCCATCGAGGCGCGCGATCCGCGGCTGCTGGAGCTGAGCCTTCTGGGGCCCGATGTGCTGGTGGGTTTCCATGAGCACACCAGCCTGCGGGCCTACAACACGGCGGCCACCTATGCGGACGGTGCGATGCGGCATGCACACCGCAAGCTCTATCTGCCCAACTACCTTGCCTGGGAGGAGCGCAAGCACGTCAGCCCCGGCCAGTCGCTGCGTGCGTACGACCTGACGAAGTCGGCGAGCGGCGGGCGGGGGGCCACGCTGGTGTGCAATGACGCCTGGCAGCCGGTGCTCCCGTGGCTGGCGGTGCAGGACGGTGCGGAGGTGCTGTTCGTGCCGACCAACAGCGCGGCCAGTCTGGATCCGGAGGCGATGGACACCGAGGTGTACTGGGACACCCTGCTCTCCTATACGGCGCGGATGCTCCAGTGCTGGGTGGTGTTCGTCAACCGGGTCGGCAATGAGCTCGGGGCCGCCTTCTGGGGCGGCTCGCGGGTGGTCGATCCGCGCGGGACGGTGGTGGCGCAGGCGCCCAAGTGGGAGACCGCGCTGGTCACCGTCGACATCGACCCCTCCGAGGCGCGCCGGCAGCGGCGGGCGGTGCCGCTGGTGGCGGAGGCCCGGCTGGGGCTGATCGACCGCGAGGTACGGCGGCTGATCGACGAGGGCGGCGACAGCTGACGGGCGAGGGCAGCTGGCGAGGGCGGCGACGCCTCACGAGGGCGGCGTCGGCCGGGGCCCGCCCCTCCCGGTGCTAACGGGAGGACGCCTCCGAAGGCTGCTCGTCCTTGAGGGCCTTGGCCTCGGACTTGAGGATCCGCATCGAGCGGCCCAGGCCGCGGGCCATATCGGGCATCTTCTTCGCGCCGAAGAGCAGTACGAGGACCGCGAGGATCACAAGGAGGTGCCAGGGTTCGAAGGCGTTGCGGAGCATGGGGCTCGCTTTCGTCGGGGCGGTATCCGGGGGCGGTCTGCCCAGTATGACCCGAACCCTCCGGCCGCCCCGCCCAGGGGACGCGCCTGGCACCGGGCGGCCGTCGAGGGCGGCTGCCGGCCGCTACCAGCTGGACTTGCGCACGCCCGGCAGATAGCCCTGGTGGGCCTGTTCGCGCAGCCGTACGCGGGAGAGGCCGAAGGCGCGGAAGTAGCCGCGCGGCCGGCCGTCGACGCCGTCGCGGTTGCGGACCCGGGTGGCGCTGGCGTCGCGCGGCTGGCGTGACAGCTCGCGCTGGGCGGCGTAGCGCTCCTCCTCGGGGGTGTGCGGATGGCGGATGACGGCCTTGAGGACGGCGCGGCGGGCCGCGTAGCGGGCGACGACGACCCGCCGCTTCTCGTTCTTGGCGATCTTGCTCTTCTTGGCCATCAGGCCTGCTCCCCCCGGGCACGGATGCGGGCGACGGCCGCCTCGATACCGATCGTGTCGACGGTCTTGATGCCCTTGGCGCTCAGGGTGAGCCGGATGTGCCGGCCCTCGCTTTCGAGCCAGTAGCGCTTGCGCTGGATGTTGGGGTCGAAGCGGCGTGAGGTGCGGCGGTGCGAGTGCGAGATCGATGTGCCGAAGCCGGGCTTGCGGCCGGTCAGCTGGCAGTGGGCGGACACGGTGCGGTCCTTCCGGTGGTCGGAGCCCCAGGTGAGGGTTTATTGAAAATGGAATTCATTTACGTATACTACCTGGCATGGCTCGCAACGAACTCCGCCCGGTCATCAAGCTCCGGTCCACCGCCGGAACCGGGTTCACCTACGTCACCCGCAAGAACCGCCGTAACCACCCCGACCGCCTGGAACTGCGCAAGTACGACCCCCTGGCCGGCCGGCACGTCACCTTCCGAGAGGAGCGCTGAGCCCCGATGAAGCCCGGAATCCACCCCGCCTACGGCCCCGTCGTCTTCCGCGACCGGTCCGCCGACTTCGCCTTCCTCACCCGGTCGACCGCGACCAGCGACAAGACCGTCGAGTGGGAGGACGGCAACACCTACCCCGTCGTCGACGTCGAGATCTCCTCGGCGAGCCACCCCTTCTACACCGGCACCGCCAAGGTGCTGGACACCGCGGGCCGCGTCGAGCGGTTCGAGCGCCGTTACGGCACGAGGTCCCGCTGATGGATCCACTCCCTGTCGTGCTGGTGGGCGGGCTGCACGCGGAGGCGCGGCGGACCGCCGTCGAGCGGCTGCTGCATTCCGTGCCCGGCAGCGTCGCCCTCCATCACGACCTCGCCCCGGCGGCGGCGGGCACCGTGCGGCGCACCGTCCGCGATGCCGGCGGCACCCTCGACACCGGCCACGCCCCGCTGGTCAACGACTGCGCCTGCTGCGCACTGCGCGAGGATCTGGTGCCCGAGCTGGAGCGGCTGGCCGCGGGGCGGACCTGCCGGCTGGCCGTCGTCGAGCTGTGGGATTCGGTCGAGCCGAAGGCCATGGCCGAGGTGGTCACCGCGTGCGGTTCGGCGAACCTCGCGCTGACCGGGGTGATCACGGCCGTCGATCCGGCGCTGCTGCTTCCGTATCTCGCCTGCGGCGACGACCTCGCCGAGGCCGGGCTCGCGGCCGCCGCCTCCGACCAGCGCACCGTCGCCGACACCTGGGCGCGGCAGCTGGAGTACGCGCCGGTGCTGGCCATCGCCGAGGGAGAGGAAGCGGCCGACCCCGCGGACCTCGCCCTGCTGGCGCAGCTGCACCCCATGGCGCGCCAGGTCGCCGTCGCATCGGGAGAGCTGGCGGCGGCCGCGACGGACGGATTCGATGCGGAGGCGGCCGCGGCGCGCCAGCATCCCGCCTGTGCGCTGCTGCCGCAGGACGCCGATGCCGACGGCGTGGCCACCCTCGTCTGGCACCGCACCCGGCCCTTCCACCCCGGGCGGCTCTATGCGGCGCTGGAGGATCTGACCTGCGCGGCCGCGCGCAGCCGGGGCCGGTTCTGGCTGGCCGACCGGCCGGACACCCTGCTGTCCTGGGACGCGGCGGGCGGTGCGCTGTGCGTGGAGAACACCGGGCCGTGGCTGGCCTCGCTGCCGGATGCCGCCTGGGAGATGGTGCCTCCGATGCGCCGGGCCGCCGCCGCGCTGGACTGGCATCCCGAGCACGGCGACCGCGCCCAGCACCTGGTCTTCACCTCCCCCGGACTGGACCGCGAGGGCCTGACCTCCCTGCTGGAGTCCTGCCTGCTCACCGACGCCGAGTACGCGGGCGGGCCGCACGCCTGGAAGAGCCTGCCGCCGGCGTTCGACGAACTGCTCGATCCGGTGTCGTAGAGGCGGGGCGGGGCCGCCGGGCGCCGCCCCGCCCCGGGCACCCGCACGCCCGGGAGATGGCGCTGCTGCCGTACGCCTCGCGCTGACGCGGCCACCTGGCGGTCGATTGTGGCGGAGCTTTGGGGGCAGGCGCTCGACAAGCAGTGACCGGGGCGGCACGGCCTGTCGTGCACGTGCATCTGCGCATGCATCTGCATGTGAACACGGCTATGATCCCCGGCAGTTGACGCCCTTTCTCACCGGGAGAGCCCTGTGCCCCACGCATACAACGGCATGGCCGCAACGGATCTCCGCGATGCGGCCTGGCAGAAGAGCCGGCACAGCAATTCCCAGGGCTCGTGCGTGGAGTTCGCCAAGCTGCCCGGGGGCGAGATCGCGGTACGCAATTCCCGTTTCCCCGACGGTCCGGCGCTCATCTACACGCCGGCCGAGGTCGAGGCGATGCTGCTGGGCGTCAAGGACGGGGAGTTCGACCACCTCGTACGCGAGGAGCGCTCGGCGGTGTACACGGCTGGCTGCTCAGGTCCGACGTCTGACGTTTGACGTGCGGCCCACGCGCCGGGCGTACGACGAAGGCCCTGTCCGGGCGGATGTCCGCCGGGCAGGGCCTGGGTGCGCGGGTGGTGCGGGGTCGGTGGCTACGGCAGCCGGAACTGCGCCCATACGATCTTGCCGTGCATCGTGCCGGTCAGCCGGTGCCAGCCCCAGCTGTCGCTGAAGGACTCCACGAGGTAGAGCCCGCGGCCGGATTCCGCGGCCGAATCGGCCTCGCCGGCGACCGGTGAGGCGTCGCTGGAATCGCGTACCGCGCAGATGAGCCGGGAGGACCAGCGCATCAGATGGAGCCGGGCGGGCGCGGCGGCCGGGGACGGTTCCGCAAGCCGCTGCTCGGGGACGCGGGGCTCGACCGCAAGCGGCTCCGTGGGGGCGAGGACCGCATGCCGCAGGGCGTTGGTGACCAGCTCGGAGACCACCAGGGCGACCCCGTCGAAGAGTTCGTCCAGGTCCCAGTCCCGCAGTGTGTCGCGCGTGAACTTCCGTGCACCGCCGACCGATTCGTACCGCGGCGGGAGCGTGCAGGACACGGATCCGGAGGCGGTCAAGGGGTCGACGGGAGGAAGGCCCTGCCATAACGGCTCGAGCATGGTCAAAACCGTAGTCCCCATGCGAGGCACTCCTGGCGTTCGCGGACGTCATGATCTGGCCGGTCTGCCGGATCTGGCGGATCTTTCACGAGCGAGTGAGCATGCGTGCGACGCCTATGGTTCCCAATGACCACGACAGATGCAAGGGCAGATGCACGTGCACGCGCCCTGTTTGAGGCGGCCGATGGCGGTACGCTGCGATTTTTCCTGCGGATTCCTGCGGGACGTGCGGATTCTCGAGGGGCGCAGGGCGGCTCGCAGGGGGCGTATGGGGGTTTTGCGGGGGCACGTGCGCGGGTTCTTGTGGAGGGCTTGGGAGGAAGTCACATATCAGTAACCGCACGAGCACTCAACGGAGTGCGAACGTGGCAGACTGCGGCCCACCGTTGGACGGGGTGGGGTCACAGGAGGGGCTGAGAGGTGTCCGGTAGTGAGTCGGCGAAGGAGTCGAGCGGTTCGGTGGTACGGCGGATCCTGCTGGGGGCGCAGCTCCGCAGGCTCCGCGAATCGCGCGGCATAACCCGCGAGGCGGCCGGCTACTCGATCCGCGCCTCCGAATCCAAGATCAGCCGCATGGAGTTGGGGCGGGTCAGCTTCAAGGCGCGCGATGTCGAGGATCTGCTCTCGCTGTACGGCGTGGGGGACGAGCAGGAGCGCGATGCGCTGCTCTCCCTGGCCCGCGAGGCCAACGCCACCGGCTGGTGGCACAGTTACACCGATGTGCTGCCCGGATGGTTCCAGACCTATGTCGGTCTGGAGGGTTCGACCTCGCTCATCCGTAACTATGAAGTGCAGTTCGTGCACGGGCTGTTGCAGACCGAGGGTTATGCGCATGCCGTCGTCAAGAGCGGAATGCCCGGAGCCGGCACCGCCGAAATAGAGCGCCGGGTCGCGCTGCGGCTGGAGCGGCAGAAGCTGCTGGTGGCCGAGCGGCCGACGGAATTCCAGTGTGTGCTGGACGAGGCGGCGCTGCGCCGTCCCTATGGTGAACGCGCGGTAATGCGCGAGCAGTTGAAACATCTGATCGACCTGTCCGAGCGGCCGAATGTGCACCTCCAGGTGATGCCGTTCAGTTACGGCGGGCATGCGGCGGAGAGCGGTGCGTTCACCATGCTCGGCTTTCCGGAGTCGGGGCTGCCGGACGTCGTCTATCTGGAGCAGCTGACCAGCGCGCTGTATGTGGACAAGCCCGAGGAAGTGGCGCAGTACGCGCGGGCGATGGACCGTCTCCAGGAAGAGGCGCCCAATCCGGCCGAGAGCCGTGATGTGTTGCGTGGTCTGCTCCAACTCATGTGACGCGTGGGTAGGATGAAAAACCGTCAGGAGTCAGCACCCCCACTGCGGCGCCCTGAGCGCCCTGTTCTCCAGATCGGGATGAGATGTCCTACTTCGACGAGTTGGCGTATCAGTTCATCGACGGCGAGTGGCGCTCGGGCAGCGGCTCTTGGGACATCGTCGATTTCAATCCCTACAACGGCGAAAAACTGGCCTCGATAACCGTTGCCACGGTCGAGGAGATCGACCGGGCCTACCGCGCCGCCGAACGCGCCCAGAAGGAATGGGCCGCCACCAATCCCTACACCCGGCGGCTGGTCTTCGAACGGGCGCTGCGGATCATCGACGAGCGCGAGGCGGAGCTGGGCGAGGCCATCGCCGCGGAGGTCGGCGGCACGCTCGCCAAGGTCGGCTTCGAGCTGCATCTCGTACGGGAATTCCTGCGCGAGGCGATCCAGCTGGCGCTGCGCGCCGAAGGGCGGATTCTGCCCTCGCCCATCGACGGCAAGGAAAACCGCCTCTACCGCCTGCCGGTCGGCGTCGTGGGCGTCATCTCCCCCTTCAATTTCCCCTTCCTGCTCTCCATCAAGTCCGTCGCGCCCGCCCTCGCGCTGGGCAATGCCGTCGTCCTCAAACCGCATCAGAACACCCCGATCTGCGGCGGCGGGCTGGTCGCCAGGCTCTTCGAGGAGGCCGGGCTGCCCGCCGGGCTGCTCAATGTCGTCGTCACCGATATCGCCGAGATCGGCGATGCGCTGATCGCGCACCCGGTGCCGAAGACGATCTCCTTCACCGGCTCGGAGAAGGTCGGCCGGCATGTCGCGACGGTCGCCGCCTCGCACTTCAAGCACGCGGTGCTGGAACTGGGCGGCAACAGCGCGCTGGTCGTCCTGGACGACGCCGATATCGACTACGCCGTCGACGCCGCGGTCTTCAGCCGTTTCGTCCACCAGGGCCAGGTCTGTATGGCCGCCAACCGCGTGCTGGTCGACCGGGCCGTCGAGCGGGAATTCACCGAGAAATTCGTCGCCAAGGTCGCCTCGCTGAAGGTCGGCGACCCCACCGACCCCGGCACCCATATCGGCCCGCTGATCAACGAGGGCCAGGCCGAGGCCGTGACCGCCGTCGTGGACCGGGCCATCGCCGACGGCGCCTCGGCGCTCCTGCACGGCACGACCCGCGGCACCCTGGTGGCGCCGACCGTGCTCAGTGACCTTCCGGAGGGCTCCCCGCTGCTGACTCAGGAGATCTTCGGCCCGGTGGTGCTGCTGATCCCCTTCGACGGCGACGACGAGGCCGTACGGATCACCAACTCCACGCCGTACGGGCTCAGCGGCGCCGTGCACACCGGGGACATCGAGCGCGGCGTGCGGTTCGCCAAGCGCATCGACACCGGGATGATCCACATCAATGACGCGACGGTGCACGACGAGCCGATCGTGCCGTTCGGCGGGGAGAAGAGCTCCGGGGTGGGGCGGCTGAACGGGGACGCGATGGTGGAGGCGTTCACGACCACGAAGTGGATCTCCATTCAGCACGGTCGGTCGCGGTTCCCGTTCTGAGGACCTCCGGAGGATGCCGGGCCGGATATAGGACCGTTACCGTCCTCCTTGGTCCGTAGCGTGAGAGATGTCGGAAGGCGGGCGGCGAGGGGCCGTCCGCCGGTGGACGCCATGAAAGGCGGCTGTTATGCCCACTCACGTTCCTTCCGAGGCCCATGGTGACGAGCGCGGAGCGCTGCTGGCGTTCCTGGAGGCGCAGCGCGGCGGTCTGCGGCGGGCGGTTCTGGGGCTGACCGAGGAGCAGGTGACGAAGCGGCCGAGCGCCAGTGAGCTGTCGCTGGGCGGGCTGGTCAAGCATGTCGCCCAGGTCGAGCAGGGCTGGGTGGAGAAGGCCCAGCAGCGTCCGCCGTCCATCGAGCGCAACGAGGACAACTGGCATCTGAGCTTCCAGCTGGAGGACGGCGAGACGCTCGCCGGGATGCTGGAGTTCTGGGACGTGGTGTCCCGGCGCACCGAGGATTTCATCCGCTCCGTACCCAGCCTCGACGACACCTTCCCGCTGCCCGAAGCGCCGTGGTTCCCGCCCAACACCCGCCACTCGATGCGCTGGCTGATGCTGCACCTGATCGAGGAGACCGCCCGGCACGCCGGGCATGCCGACATCATTCGCGAGTCCCTCGACGGCCGGACGGCCTTTGCGCTGGTGGACGAGGAGCGCAAGGCGCAGGAGAGCTAGGGCGTGTCCGATGGGTCATGGCCGGGGCCCTGACCCATCGGACACGCCCTGGACCCCGGCCCCGCGTGCCCGTCTAGGCTGGCGGCGTGGGGTACCGCCCGGCGTGAGCTGGGGAAGGGGTTGATCGGGCGATGTCGGCGATCCGGCTGCTGGTGTTGGGTGCCGTGCGGCAGCACGGGCGGGCGCACGGCTATCAGGTGCGCAACGACCTGGAGTACTGGGGCGCCAACGAATGGTCCAACGCCAAGCCGGGCTCGATCTATCACGCGCTCAAGCAGATGGCGAAGGAAGGGCTGCTGGTCGCCCATGAGACCGAGCCCAGTACGGCCGGCGGCCCGCCCCGTACCGAGTACGAGCCGACCGCGGCGGGCGAGGAGGAATTCTTCGCGCTGCTGCGGGCGGCCCTGTCCCGGCACGACCAGAAGGCCGACGTCCTGAGCGCCGGTATCGGCTTCCTCCTCGATCTGCCGCGTGCCGAGGCGGTGGCGCTGCTCAGGGAACGGGTGCGGGGCCTGGAGGAGTGGCGCGCCACGGTCACCGAGTACTACACGCCCGAGGGCGGGCCCGGTCAGCTCGGTCATATCGGCGAGATCATGAACATGTGGGTGCACTCCGCGGACAGCGGCGCGGAGTGGACCCGGGGGCTGATCGCGCGGATCGAGGACGGGGCGTATGTCTTCGCGGGGGAGGGAGAGCCGTTCGTGGGCGTGCTGAGGGAGGGCGAGGCGAACCCGTACGCGACGGGGGAGCGGCATCCCGGGGACGCACGCTGACGGGCTCGGGAGCGGCTCAAGGGCCTCGGTGGGCCGCAGCCGGTCCCGGTGTTCTCAGTGGTGGAAGGCCGTGGCCATGCTCTCCGGACGCTGCAACGGCCCCGGCTGGTCGCGGAGTTCGGGCAGGAGCTGTTCCAGGTCGGTGAGGAACATCTCGGCCAGATCGTGGGAGAAGCCGTTGCGGCAGACGACGCGCAGGACGGAAAGGTCCTCGCGGTTCGGGGGGAAGGTGTAGGCGGGCACCAGCCAGCCGCGTTCCTTCATCCGCCGGGACACATCGAAGACATCGAAGGCCTTCACCTCGTCGGTGGTCGTGAAGGCGAAGACGGGCAGGTCGTCGCCGCGGGTCAGGAGGCGGAAGTCGCCGAGGGCGCCGATCCGGCCGGCCATGGTGCGGGCCACGTCGCGGGTCGCCTGCTGGACGGCGCGGAAGCCGGCCCGGCCCAGCCGCAGGAAGGTGTAGTACTGGGCGGCGACCTGGGCGCCGGGGCGGGAGAAGTTGAGGGCGAAGGTCGGCATATCGCCGCCCAGATAGTTGACCCGGAAGACCAGCTCCTCGGGCAGCGCCTCCTCGTCGCGCCACAGTGCCCAGCCCACGCCCGGGTAGACGAGGCCGTACTTGTGCCCGGAGGTGTTGATGGAGGCGACCCGCGGCAGCCGGAAGTCCCACACCACGTCCGGGTCGAGGAACGGCGCGATCATCCCGCCGGACGCGCCGTCGACATGGACCGGGATGTCCCAGCCCTTCTTCTCCTGGAGCTCGTCGAGGGCGGCGCAGATATCGGCCACCGGCTCGTACGATCCGTCGAAGGTCGAGCCCAGGATGGCGACGACCCCGATGGTGTTCTCGTCGCAGAGGCCGGCGGCGTTCTCCGCGTCCAGATGGAAGCGGTCGCCCTCCATCGGGACCTGGCGCGCGTCGACCTCCCAGAAGGTGCAGAACTTCTCCCAGCAGACCTGGACGTTGGCGCCCATGACGAGGTTGGGCCGGGCGTGGCCCGGATACCGGTCGTCGTTCCTGCGCATCCAGCGCCGCTTGAGGGCCATTCCGGCGAGCATGCACGCCTCGCTGGACCCGGTGGTGGAACAGCCGACGGCGGCCGCCGGGGCGGGCGCGTGCCAGAGGTCGGCGAGCATCGCCACGCAGCGTTTCTCCAGTTCGGCGGTGCGCGGGTACTCGTCCTTGTCGATCATGTTCTTGTCCCGGCACTCGCTCATCAGGATGCCGGCCTGCGGCTCCATCCAGGTGGTGACGAACGTGGCCAGATTGAGCCGGGCATTGCCGTCCAGCATCAGTTCGTCATGGACGAACTGGTAGGCGGTGTGCGGGGAGAGGGGGCCCTCGGGCAGGGTGTGCTGCGGCGGCGAGGCCATCAGGCCGGCCACCGGGTCGGCCTCGCCGTAGAAGGGGTTGACCGGGCGGCGGACGGTGCGCTGCCGGTCCCGGTCGGATGCGCCTTTGTGGAGGGTCATGTGCGTTCGCCTTCGCCTGTCGGGGTGCGTTCGCCTTCGTCCGTCGGGGTCCGTCCGCCTTCGTCCATCGGTCTGCCGTCGGGTCTGTCATCCGTACGTCAACTCGCCTGACCGGCAAGGCCGGTCTTGATGGCCCGGGTGAATTTCACGACGCGCCTCGCCTGGATACGGGCGGCGGTACGGGCGTCGTCGTCGACCGGGGTGTCCGGACCGCCGACGTGCGAGGTGCCGTACGGATTCCCGTCGCGGAACTTCGCCGGATCGGTGTAACCGGGCGGGACGAGGATGCCGCCGAAGTGGTGAACGGTGTGGTAGAGGGCGAGAAGGGTGGATTCCTGCCCGCCGTGCCGGGTGGCGCTCGCGGTGAAGCCGCTGTAGACCTTGTCGGCCAGATGGCCCTGCTGCCAGTGCCCGCCCAGGGTGTCCAGATACTGCTTGAGCTGTGAGGACACATTGCCGAAGCGGGTGGGGGTGCCCAGGATCACCGCATCGGCCCAGAGCATGTCCTCGGCGGCCGCCTCCAGAATGTCGGCGGTCGCGCGGGCATTGGCCGCCCACGCCGGATTGGAGTCGATCGCCACCTGCGGTGCCAGCTCGGCCGCCCGCCGCAGCCGCACCTCCGCCCCCTCGTGCTCGGCGGTGTCCGCGATCACCCGCGCGAGCTCGGCGATGGTGCCGGTGGAGGAGTAGTAGATGACGGCCACGTGGACCGGCGGCGCGTGTGCGGACATGGGCATACCTCCTGGAAGCCGACGATAGGGGCACCGGCGGCGCGGGGCCTCCAGGATTCGGCCAGAGGGAGGCGGGCGGGCGTCTGCCGAGAGCCCCTGGGCGGGCGGGCGTCCGGCGCGGGCCCGCAGGCATCAGGGCGTCCGGCGCGGGCCCTGGGCGAGGAGGGCGCGGGTCAGCCCCATCAGGCGGGCGCGGGCGTCCGCGTCGTACGCCTGCTCGTGGGCCCGGGTGTCGGTGAACCGGTCGAAGTAGCGGCCGGTGACCGCTGCCAGCTCCGGGTCGGTGACCAGGCGTACGGTCGGCCGGACGCCCTCCTCGATGCCGGTCGCCGGGGTCAGGCCGTACTCGCGCACCCCGTTGGTGTCCATCAGATGCGCCGGGTGCAGGGTGTTCACGGTGACGCCGGTGCCGGCCAGCTCTTCGGCGAGCTCGAACGTCGCCATGATCAGGGCGAGTTTGCTGCGGCAGTACGCGCGCAGGCCCTCGTAGTCCCGTTCCAGCATGACGTTGTCGAAGTCGATGGTCTCCTGCCCGATCGAGGCGACGTTGACGACGCGGGCGGGCGCCGAGGCGGTCAGCAGCGGGAGCAGGCCGCGGATGAGGGCGTACGGGGCCAGGTGGTTCACCGCGAAGCGGAGTTCGTGGCCCTGCCGGCTCAGCTCGCGCTTGAGCGGGTCGGAGCCGCCGCCCGCGACGGCGTTGTTGATCAGCGCATCCAGCCGGGGCTCGGCCGCGCGGATCTCGGCGGCCATGACACGCACCTGGTCGAGATCGGCCAGGTCGGCGAGGTAGGTCCGTACGGTGGCGCCGGGGGCGGCGGCCCGTACCTCGTCGGCGACCGCGTCGAGACGGGCCCGGTCGCGGCCGTGCAGCAGGACGGTGCCCCCGCGGGCGGCGAGGCCGAGGGCGAGGCCGCGGCCCATGCCCTGGGTCGCGCCGGTGATCAGTGTGGTGTGTTGGTTCATGCGGCTCAGCCTGGCGGTCCGGTGCGGGGGGTGGGGAGTGTGTGGTGCGCCTGGTGGTGGGGCCACCAGGGTGGGGCGGGGCGGGGGCGCCGCACGCGGCCCGGCCCGGATCGCGTGATCCTGGGCCGGGCCGGAGGCGACTGCCGGTCGGTTGACCGCCGCGGGTCAGTTGGCCATGGCGGCGAACATGCCGGGCTCGTAGGAACCGCCCTTCTGGTGCGTGATCACGGCGAGCCGGTTGGCCGCGTTGATCAGGGCGACCAGCGCGACCAGCGCGGCGATCTGGTCGTCGTCGTAGTGCTTGCGCACCTGGGCCCAGGTCTCGTCGGACACGCCCTGGTGGGCGTCGGCGAGCCGGGTGCCCTCTTCGGTGAGTGCCAGCGCGGCCTGCTCGGCCTCGGTGAACACGGTGGCCTCGCGCCAGGCGGCGACCAGGTGGAGCCGGACCGCGGTCTCCCCGGCGGCTGCGGCCTCCTTGGTGTGCATGTCGATGCAGTGACCGCAGCCGTTGATCTGGCTGGCCCGCAGCGACACCAGCTCCTGCGTGGACTTCGGCAGCGGCGACTGGTGGATCACCAGGCCGGCGTTGGCGAACCGCTTGGCGAACTTGGCGGAGAGGTCGTTCTCGAGCAGGTTGAATCGGGCGTCCATGACGTGGTCCTCACTCGTGGTGTTCCGTGGTGTTGCACTGGACGAACACGAGATGCCGGCGACCCGCGCCGTGTGACGCGGCGACGGTGTGACCTGCGCCACCGCCCAGGGGTGTCACAAAGCCGGGGTGACCGGCGTCTTGTGCGCGTGGCACCGTCGAGAGCGATGAGGCAGGAGCAGCCGGTGAAGAGCGAGGACAGCGAGCGCACAGAGGGCACGGCCGGGCAGCTCGACGGCGGCGGCCGCACGGACCCCGCCACCGAGGCGTTCATCGCCCATCGCAACCTGCTGTTCACCGTCGCCTACGAGATGCTCGGCTCGGCCGCCGACGCGGAGGACGTCCTCCAGGAGACCTGGCTGCGGTGGGCGGGTGTCGATCTCCCCGTGGTGCGGGAGCCGCGTGCGTACCTGGTCCGGATCACCACGCGCCAGGCGCTGAGCCGGCTGCGGACGCTCGGCCGCCGCAAGGAGTCCTACGTCGGCCCCTGGCTGCCCGAGCCGCTCCTGACCGCGCCCGACGTCGCCGAGGACCTCGAGCTGGCCGACAGCGTATCGATGGCGATGCTGCTGGTGCTGGAGACGCTCACGCCGACCGAGCGGGCGGTGTTCGTGCTGCGCGAGGTCTTCGACCTCGGGTACGACGAGATCGCCGAGGCCGTCGACAAGAGCCCGGCCGCGGTCCGCCAGATCGCGCACCGGGCACGGGCACATGTCGCGGCGCGCCGGCCGCGCGGTGTCGTGTCCCCGACCGAGACCCGGGACGTCCTCGATGCCTTCCAGCGGGCGATCGAAACGGGCGATCTCCAGGGCCTGTTCGACATCCTCTCGCCGGACGTCGTCCTCCTGGGCGACGGCGGCGGAATCAAGCAGGCCGTCCCGCGGCCCATCGTGGGGGCCGACAAGGTGGGCCGTCTGCTGCTCGGCGGTCTGGGCAGGATCGCCGACGCGGTCTCGCTGCGGCCGACGCAGGTCAACGGCCACCCGGCGCTGATCATCCACCTCGATGGCGAACTCGACACCGTCGTGGCGGCGCGCATCGACGACGGCCTCATCACCGGGCTCTACGCCGTCCGCAACCCCGAGAAGCTGTCACACATGCAGCGGGAGACGGCCCTGCGGCGCTGAGGCCGGGGCGGTTCGGAGCCGCGGCCGTTCGGATCCGGGGCCGTTCGGATCCGCGACCGCCCGGAAAGGCGCACAACTGCCCTCACAGGCCCAGCAGTTCCGCGAGAGTGCCGCCGAGAACACGGTCGCGCAGCGGACCCGGGCCCGTAACGCGTTCGACGGTGGCGCGGGCGAGGACCGGGTCGCCGTAGGGCGCGTCGGAGCCGAAGAGGGTGCGGTCGGGAAGCTCCCTGAGGGCCAGTCGTACGGCGAAGATGACGTGTGCCGTCGACAGTTCCAGGTACATGTTCGGGACGTCCCGGGCCAGCTCGATGGCCGTCAGCCAGTTCAGTCCGCCGAGTTGGCTGACCACGACGGGGACGGTCGGATGGCGGCGCGCGAGGGCGGCCAGCGTCGCCAGGTCGCCCGCCGTCGTCGGCGCGAAGCCGTGGACGACGACCGGCAACCCGCCATGGTCGGCGGCCGCCCGCAGAACCGGCTCGATGCGGCCCGCCTCGCCCGGCGGCGGGGTCAGCTCACCGATGCCGCGAAAGCCCCGGCCGACGACCTCCCGCTCGACGTCCGCCGCGATCTGCTGCGCCGGCAGGCCCAGGCGGACCTTGCCGAAGCCGATGAACCGGTCGGGGTGCGCCGCGCACGCCGCGGCCAGTTCCCGCCACGCGGCCTCGTAGCCGTCCGCACCCTCGGCACGTCCGCCGACCGTCTCCTCCAGCACGCTCATCTCGCGCCGGAACGAGGCAAGATCGGTGGCCCGCTCGGGATGCGGCCGGGTGCCGAAGAGCACGGCGCGGTCGACTCCCGCCTCGTCCAGCAGGGCGAGGTGGCTGCGTACGGGATCGTGGACATGGCTGTGCGCATCGATGATCAATGGAATCCCCTGGTCATGAACCGTGACCGTGCCCGTGACGGTGACGGTGACGGCTGTGGTGACGGCTGTGGTGACGGCGGCGGAATGCGGCCGCGGAGCCCAGTGTTGAGGGTTGACACCATGCCAAGGTCAAGCGACCGGAGAGACGAGGACCGGGGGCGGGGATGACGATGCTGATCGGACAGTTGGCCGGGCGCACCGGGACCAGCGAGCGGCTGCTGCGGTACTACGAGCGCGTCGGCCTGCTCACCGCGAACCGCCGCGCCAACGGCTACCGCGACTACGACGAGGCCGCCGTACAGACGGTCGGCCAGATCCGTGCCCTGCTGGCGGCCGGGCTGTCCACCACCCTGATCCGCCAGGTACTGCCGTGCGGCCTCGCGGACGGCTCGCTGCGCCCGTGCCCGGGGGTGCTGGACGCCCTCCGCGCGCAGCTCGCCCACCTCGACCAGCGCGCGGACGAGCTGACGCGGGCCCGCCAGACCCTGCGACGGGCGATCGCGACGACGGAGCGGGGGAAGTGACGACGGCCCCCGTGAGTGGTTCACGGGGGCCGTGCGGTGTGCGGACGCGCAATTGCCGTCAGGCGCCCGGCAGTTCGGCGCCCTTCACGGCGGTGACGAACGCCGACCAGCTGGCGGCCGGGAAGACGAGCGCCGGGCCGTGCGGGTCCTTGCTGTCGCGGACGGGGACGAGACCGGGGAGGTCGTCGAGGACCTCCAGGCAATTGGCGCCGTCGGGGTTGCTGTAGCTGCTCTTGCGCCACGTGGCGAAGCTCAGGTCAATCCTCTTGCTGCGCTTCATCTCTATAGCCCCTTGCCGCCTCCTCGATCAGGGCCAGGGACGCCTCGGGCGGCAATGCGGCGGCCCTCAGCAGATCGTACGACCTTCGATGATCCGTCACGAGCGGTGGATAGTCGATGGATTCTCCGTTGAAAGTGCCTTCGACCCAGATCAGCGGTGGGGCATCCGCGAACGTCATCACCCGCACTTCGCTCCCCATCATGAGTGGGTGACCGAAGGTTGTGCTCGGGAGGATCTGTACAACGCTGCGCGTGGACCGGATCACTTCGGCGATGTGCTCCAGTTGCTCGGCCATGAGACTGGCGGGGAGTAGCGGCTTGCGGATCAGGTCCTCAGACAGGATTCCCCAGTACGCGGGCCGATCCTTGCGCTTCCAGAGCTTCGCGCGCTCTATCCGCGCACGGACCTTCTGTTCGGCATCCTGAGGGTCCTCCCACGGTTTCGCGACCCGGATGAGTTCGCGGATGTACGCCTCGGTTTGGAGCAGCCCCGGGATGACGGACGGGGCCCATTCCTCGATCGTCGTCGCCTGCTTCTCCAGGTCAGGAATATCCGCGAAGTACGCCGGATGCCCGGCCCGCCGCGCCTTCGCCGCCGTTTCACAGTGCCGCTTGAAGAACCCGTTCGTCTTCAGCACCTTGTCGCAATGGAGCGCCAGGTCCATCGGCATCCCTCGCTCGCCCCGCTCAATCTGGCTGAGCAACGAGATGCCACGGAAGCTGCCTTCCGCTAACTGTTCGAGCGTCAGGCCCGCTTCCTCCCGCAGGTAGCGCAACTCGGCGCCGTAGAAGCAGGGGACACTCGCCGACGCGTCGGGTTCCTTTCGAGGGGGCATGGATCACCGCCACTTTCGGGGCTTGCTTTGTGCAACCCAACTGACTTCCACGCTAGGCGCTGTGACACCACGCTGTAGGGGATTCGTCACATAGCGCACAGGAAGGCGTACCCCGCATGCCCGACCACCACGACGACGTATACGAGAGCACCGAGGCGCTCCACGCCGCGCTCCAGGACAACGGCATCACACTGCCGTCGCTCGGTATCGACCTGCCGAGCCTTGCGGGCAGCTACGGCATCCCGCTCGTCGCCCTCGGTAACTGCAATGCGGCCACCGCCCGCAAACTGGCCGAGGCGCTCCGTAAGGCTGCGGAGAAAAAGGCGAGTTGACGACGTGAGCGACCGTGTCCGGACGACCTCCGAACCCCTGCCGCCGCCCCCGCGCCGCCGCCTCGTGCACCTACGCCGCGTCCCATCGGCCCTCCGGCTGATGTGCGGCGCGGACGCCCGCACCGTACGGCCGTACGTCCTCACCGGCGGGGAATGGGACGCGCGGCGCCAGGAGCTGGCGGAGCACGTTCGGCGGCTCAACAGGTGGTCGTCGAGCGGGGGCGGGCGCGTCTGACGACCAGGCGCAGGTCGCAGTGTGCCCGAGCGGGCGGCACGCCACGGCCGCGGCGGCCGCCGCCCCTCGGCTGAGCCCGGTCGTCAGCTGCTCGCGCTGGCCAGCGACAGCTTGGCGGCGAAGGCGAGGAACGCCGCGCCGGCGCCCGCCGACAGGCCCGCGGTGAGCTTGCGGCGACGGCGGAAGGTGGCCGCCAGGTACGTACCGCTGAAGATCAGGACCGTGAGGTACGTGAAGCTGAAGAGCTGGGCCCAGGCGCCGAGGGTGACGAAGGACAGGACCGGGTGGGCGTAGGACGGGTCGACGAACTGCACGAAGAAGGAGATGAAGAAGAGGATCGCCTTCGGGTTCAGGAGGCTGATCACCAGCGCGCGGCGGTAGGGGCGTTCGACCGTTTCCTTCGGGGCCGCGGGCTTGCCGGACCGCTCCGCGCGCCGGGTCTCGCGGCCGCGCCACAGGGACCAGGCGCCCCGCAGCATGCCGAACGCCAGCCAGGTCAGATAGCCCGCGCCGGCGAATTTCACAAGGGCGAAGAGGACCGGGGTGGTCTGGAGGAGCGAGGCCACGCCGCCGGCCGACAGGGTCATCAGGACGGTGTCGCCGCACAGCACGCCGAGCGCGGCGCGGTAGGCGGTGCGCGGGCCGCGGCGGGCGGCGACGGAGACGACGTAGAGCGAATTCGGACCGGGGAGAAGGATGATCAGCGCGAGGCCCACCAGGTAGGTGGACAGATCGGTTATTCCCAGCATGGGCGGAAGGATCTCACCGCCCGTGTCGCCGGTTCACCGCAATTCCAGAATCCGGACTTGCACCTCACGCGGCGTGAGGACACATCGTGGAGTGCGTACCGAGAAGGGAGCGGAAGTGAGCTATTCGGTAGGGCAGGTCGCGGCGTTCGCCAACGTGACGGTGCGCACCTTGCACCACTACGACGAGATCGGGCTGCTCCAGCCCGGCGAACGCAGCCATGCGGGCCACCGGCGTTACGGCGACGAGGACCTGGACCGGCTCCAGCAGATCCTGTTCTACCGGGAGCTCGGCTTCCCGCTCGACGAGGTCGCGGCCCTGCTCGACGACCCGGACGCGGACCCGCGGGAACACCTGCGGCGCCAGCACGACCTGCTGGCCGCCCGGATCGAGAAGCTGAAGCGGATGGCCGCGGCCGTCGAACACGCCATGGAGGCACGCAAGATGGGCATCAATCTCACGCCCGAGGAGAAGTTCGAGGTCTTCGGGGACTTCGACCCCGATGTCTACGAGGAGGAGGTCAGGGAGCGCTGGGGTCATACCGACGCGTACAAGGCGTCGCAGCGGGCGGCGGCCTCGTACACGAAGGAGGACTGGCAGCGGCTGAAGGAGGGATTCGACGCCATCCACCAGAAGATGGCCGATCTGCTGGCGCAGGGTGTGGCGGCGGACTCCGAGGCGGCGATGGACGTGGCCGAGGAACACCGGCGGTTCATCAGCGGCGGCTACTACGACTGCTCGTACGAGATGCACACGGGGCTGGGGGAGATGTATGTGGCCGATGAGCGGTTCACGGCGACGTACGAGGCGATCCGGCCGGGGCTTGCCGTGTACATGAGGGATGCGATGCTCGCCAACGCCGTACGGAATACCTGACGGTCGTACGCGACGCGGTGGGTGCGGGGGTCAGCTCATGGGGGCCAGGACGACGGCCGTCCCGTAGGCGCACACCTCCGTGCCCACGTCCGCGGCCTCCGTGACGTCGAAGCGGAACATCAGCACCCCGTTCGCGCCGCGGGAACGGGCCTGTTCCACGAGCCGGTCCATGGCCTGGTTGCGGGTCTCGACGAGGGTTTTGGTCAGGCCCCGCAGCTCGCCGCCGATCATGGACTTCAGGCCGGCGCCGATCTGGCTGCCGAGGTGGCGGGAGCGCACGGTGAGGCCGAAGACCTCGCCGATGACGCGTTCCACATGAAAGCCCGGGACGTCGTTGGTGGTGACCACCATGACGTCGGCCTGGGACGGCTGCCCGCCGCCGTATTCCTCGATGCCCATATGGGGACCTCCCTGCGGTCGCGCCTGCGCTCGGGCCTGTGGTCAGGATCACCCGGGGCGCAGGGCGCTGCCAGCCGGAGGGTCGTACGGGGCCGTACGGGGTCGTCCCGCGGCGTGACGGGAACCGTGGCCGGCCGCCCGGCGTTGATAGCTTTGGGCCGCACACAGCGCCTGCATCCCCGTCGCACCCCGTGTCGCACCGCATGATCCGGCGCCCTCGACCCTGGAGCCTTCACCCCGTGAATACTCTCGCGCTCGGCCCTCAATGGCTGGACCCGGACTATCTGATCTCCACCTTCGGCCTGATCGGCGTCCTGGTCATCGTCTTCGCGGAGTCGGGCCTGCTGATCGGCTTCTTCCTGCCGGGTGACGCCCTGCTGTTCACCACGGGGCTGCTGGTGACGACGAATGCGATCCATGCGCCGCTGTGGGCGGTGTGCGGGCTCGTCCTGCTGGCCGCGGTCCTCGGCGACCAGGTGGGCTACCTCTTCGGCCGCAAGGTGGGGCCCTCGCTGTTCAAGCGCCCCGATTCGCGCCTGTTCAAGCAGGAAAACGTCGAGAAAGCGCATGAATTCTTCGAGAAGTACGGGCCCAAGTCGCTGATCCTCGCCCGCTTCGTGCCGATCGTGCGGACCTTCACGCCGATCATCGCGGGCGTGAGCCGGATGAACTACCGCTCCTTCCTCACCTTCAACTTCGTCGGCGGCGCGCTGTGGGGTGTGGGCGTGACGGTGCTGGGCTCCCTGCTCGGCAACATCCCGTTCGTCCACAAGAACATCGAGGCCATCCTGATCGCGATCGTGCTGATCTCCGTGATCCCGATCGCGATCGAGTTCCTGCGGGCCCGCAGCAAGGCCAAGAAGGAGGCCGCGGCCGGGGTGCCCGCCGCGCAGCGCCCCCTCGCCGACCGGCCCCAGCCCGCCGCCGACGGCCGCCGGGGGCGGCACGCCAAGCGGTAGACGCCCCCGAACGGCCCGCCCAACGGACCGCCCACCGCGGCCGACACCCACCCTCCCGTGTGCTGCCCGCCCACCGCATCAGGCATTGTGTCCCTGACGGTGGGCCGGAGGCGTGGACGAGGAGCGAGGACAAGTGGCGGTGGACCCACAGCGCGGCCAGCGCGGCAGCGGTGGCTCGGGCAGCAACGGCGGCGGTGGCCCTGCGGACCAGGGCGCGGGCGAGGACCGTAAACCGCAGTCGGACGAGGCGCACAGCGCCTTCACACCGCCGCTGGGAGTGCCGTATCCGCCGGTCCCGGAGGAGGAGCACCCGACCTCGGAATTCGCGCTGCCGCAGGGGCTGAGGCCGGAGCCGCCGGCCGAGCAGGAGGGGTCGGCGTTCGCTCCGCCGGGCAGCACGACCGGGCAGACCCCGCTGCCGGTCGGCGCGACCGCGATGAGCGCCTTCACCCCGCCGCACGGGATACCCGTCATCCGCCTCACCAAGGAGGCGCCCTGGCAGGACCGGATGCGCACCATGCTGCGGATGCCGGTCCACGAGCGGCCGGTGCCCGAGCGCATCGAGCGGGGCGGCGAGGAGACCGGCCCGGCCATTCCCCGCGTGCTCGACCTGACGCTGCGTATCGGCGAGATCCTGCTGGCCGGCGGCGAGGGCGCGGAGGACGTCGAGGCCGCGATGTTCGGCGTGGCGCATGCGTACGGACTGGAGCGGGTCGAGCCGACCGTCACCTTCACCCTGCTGTCGATCTCGTACCAGCCCTCGCTGGTGGACGATCCGCTCACGGCCAGCCGGACGGTGCGGCGCCGGGGCGTCGACTACAACCGGCTGTCGGCGGTCTTCCGGCTCGTCGACGACATCACCTCCGAGGGCATCACCCTGGAGGAGGCCTACCGCGGCCTGGCCGAGATCCGCCGTAACCGCCACCCGTACCCGAGCTGGGCGCTGACGCTGTCCTCCGGGCTGCTGTCCGGCGCCGCCTCGATGCTCGTCGGCGGCGGGGCGCTGGTGTTCGTCGCGGCCGCGGTGGGCTCGATGCTGGGCGACCGGCTGGCGTGGCTGGCGTCCGGGCGCGGGCTGCCGGAGTTCTACCAGTTCGTCGTCGCGGCGATGCCGCCCGCGGCGGTCGGCCTGGCCTTCGGGCTGGCGCACTCCACCGTCTCGGCGTCCGCCGCGATCACCGGTGGGCTGTTCGCGCTGATCCCGGGGCGGGCGCTGGTCGCCGGCGTCCAGGACGGCCTGACCGGCTACTACATCACCGCCTCCGCGCGTCTGCTGGAAGTCGGCTATCTGGTCGTCGGCATCGTCGTCGGCGTGCTGTCGGTGCTCTACATCGGACTCCAGCTCAACCCCGCCCTCAAGCACCTCAACCCCGAGCAGTCGTTCTCGCTCTACAACCAGCCGCCGGTGCAGATCATGGCGTCGATGCTGCTGGCGCTGGCGTTCTGTGTGCTGCTTCAGCAAGAACGTCACACCGTGGCGTTCGCGACGATAAACGGCGGCGTCGCCTGGGTCGTCTACGGCGCCCTCGCGGTGACCGCCCACTTCAACGAGGTGCCCGCCACGGCCATCGCCGCCGGGCTCGTCGGCCTCTTCGGCCAGCTGCTGTCCCGTTACCGCTACGCCTCCGCGCTGCCGTACGTCACCGCGGCCATCGGCCCGCTGCTGCCCGGTAGCGCGACCTACTTCGGGCTGCTGAATTTCGCCCAGGGCCATCTGATCGACGGCTTCTCGAAGCTGATCAAGGCCGCTTCGCTGGCGCTGGCCATCGCCGTCGGCGTGAACCTCGGAAGCGAGGTGGCGCGGCTGTTCCTGCGGGCCCCGAAGGAGCGGGAGGAGCCGAGCGGCGGCCGCCGGGCGGCGAAGCGGACCCGCGGCTTCTAGAGGCGGACCCGCGGCCGCCGGACGGCTCCGGAACACGAATGACGGGCGGCACCCCGACACGGTGCCGCCCGTTCGCATGATTTTCCGACGTCAATTTCGTACGGCATGACCCACGAAACCGTTGTACGGAAAACGGAGCGCGCAGGCGGGCGCACGACGGCCCGGAAACCGCCGCACGCCTCGCCTGTCGGCTATCGGCTCAGTGGCCGCCCTGCGCCTCGTAGCGCTTGTAGGAACGCTCGATCTCCGCCTCGGCGTCGGTGCGGCCGACCCAGTTGGCGCCCTCGACGGACTTGCCCGGCTCCAGGTCCTTGTAGACCTCGAAGAAGTGCTGGATCTCCAGGCGGTCGAACTCCGAGACGTGGTGGATGTCCCGCAGGTGCTCCACACGCGGGTCGGACGCCGGGACGCACAGCAGTTTGTCGTCGCCGCCGGCCTCGTCCGTCATCCGGAACATACCGATGGCGCGGCACTTGATCAGGCAACCGGGGAAGGTCGGCTCGTCCAGGATGACCAGGGCGTCCAGCGGGTCGCCGTCCTCGCCCAGGGTGTCCTCGACGAAGCCGTAGTCGGCCGGGTAGCTGGTCGAGGTGAAGAGTCGACGGTCCAGGCGGATCCGACCGGTCTCGTGGTCCACCTCGTACTTGTTCCGCGAACCCTTCGGGATCTCGATGGTGACGTCGAACTCCACGGGTGGCTCCTCCATGATCAACACACTGGTCTGGTGATTAAGTGTCCCCCACGCAGGTGTGTGATCGCGAAAGGGGCTGGTCCTAGGTGCCGGAGACCAGGTCATGGCAGGTCAAAGTGGGCGGCTGGGGCCGGTCGGCGGCGAGGGCGGTGGCCGGCGCGGGCAAGGGTGCTGCGGAGTTCGTCGCCGACGAGTGGTTCTTCGCGTGCCAGCGGTGGCGCAAGATGCCGCGCGAGCGCAAGCGGACATGGCAGCTGGCGGCCGGCTCCGCGGTGAGCGGCCTCGCGGTCGCCGCCGGCGCCATCGCCGTGTCCGGGCCCTGGGACGCCGGGCAGCGCACGGCCGAGCGGACGCTGGCGGCCGCGGCCGACGGCAGCAACGGCGGCCACCACGACGCGGCGGGCCGGGCGGTGCCCCACGCGCCGGCCGTCCTGGCCGCGCTGGGCGGCCCCGTCTCCGGACGCGGCGCCGCCCCCCTACCCACCGCGGCCGGGCTGGCCGATGCGCTGGCACCGCTCCTGAAGGCCCCCGAACTCGGCCCCCTGCGCAGCGCCTCCGTCCTGGACGTCGCCACCGGCCGCGAGGTCTTCGGCGTCAAACAAGGCACGCCCGCGACCCCCGCCTCGACCGTGAAGCTCGCCACCGCCGTGGCCGCGCTCTCCCTCCTCGGCCCCGACCACCGCATCGACACCACGGTCGTCGCCGACGGTGCCAAGCGCATCGTCCTGGTCGGCGGCGGCGACCCCACCCTCACCGCCCGCCCGCCCCGCACGGGCACCGGCGACCGGCCCGCCGGCCTGCGCACCCTGGCCGACGACACCGCCCGCGCCCTCAAGCGCCGCAAGACCACCACGATCACGCTCGGCTACGACACCTCGGCCTACACCGGCCCGGCCCTGCACCCCATCGGCCGCAACGAGAACCTCGCCCCCGTCACCGCCCTGATGGCCGACGAGGCCCGCCTGGACCGCTCCGACCACGGCCCCGCACCCCGCGCGGGTGACCCGGCGGCCGCCGCGGCCCGCACCTTCGCCCGCCTCCTGCACCAGCGCGGCATCACCGTCAGCGGCGCCCCCAAGTCCGCCCGGGCGCCCCGGAAGGCCGTCCGCATCGCCCGCGCCCACTCCCTGCCGCTCGGCGCCCTCGTGGAGCGGATGCTGACCAACAGCGACAACGACATCGCCGAGGCACTGGCCCGCCAGACCGCCCTCGCCGCCGGCCGGCCCGCCAGCTTCACCGGCGGCGGTGACGCCGTCCGCGCCGCCCTCGCCGCCCGCCATCTGCCCCTCGCCGGCGCCACGTTCAAGGACGGCAGCGGCCTCAACCGCGACGACAAGGTCTCCGCCGGCCTCCTCTCCCGCCTCCTGCTGGACGCCTCCTCGCCCGCCCACCCCACGCTCCGCCCCGTCGTCACGGGCCTCCCCGTGGCCGCCTTCACCGGCACCCTCAGCGGCCGCTACGCCCACACCGCCGGCGCCGGCGCCGTACGGGCCAAGACGGGCACCCTGACCGGCGTGAACACCCTGGCCGGAACCGTCGTCGACGCCGACGGCCGCCTCCTGGTCTTCGCCTTCATGACCAGCGGCACGACGGACCCCGCGGGGGCGCAGAGGGCCTTGGACAGCCTGGCCACGAGTGTGGCCAATTGCGGGTGCCGGTAGGGGTTTCTCCCCACGTTTTCGGCTTTCCCGCCGCGGGGGTTTGTCGCCGTAGCCCCTGCGGCGGGCGTGGGTTGTACGGGTGCGGTGCCACGCCTCCGGACTTCGTCCTGCGGCGCGGCCCCTCCCGTGGGTGGGGGGAGGGGGCCGGTGGGGGCGTGCGCCATCTGTCCGGCCCCGTATGACTCACTCGACAAACGGCACTCGACCGCCCACGGATCCCCCACTGGTTTTCTCCCACCCCAACGGGGAGGGGCCGGGCCGCAGGACGAAGTTCGGAGGCCCGGTCCCGCTGCCGAACAGCCCCGCGCCAGCGGCAACGCCCGCCGCAGGCGCCACGGCGAAGAACCCCCGCGGCGGGAAAGCCGACAACGTGGGGAGAAGCCAAATGCGCAGCGATACGGTGAACCCATGACGCGCATCGGTGGAACCGAGATGGTGGACTGGAATCTCGCGGTGTCGACCGCGACCCGCCTCGTACGCCCCGGCCCAGAGGTGAGCCGTGATGAGGCGCGGGCGATCGTGGCCGAATTGCGCCGGCATGCCAAGTCCTCCGAGGCCCACGTCCGCGCCTTCACCCGCATGGCACAGCCCGATGCGCTGGGCGAGACGCCGCTCGATACGCCGGTCCTGGTCGTGGACCGCCCCGGCTGGATCAAAGCCAACGTCGCCGGATTCCGCGCCGTCCTCAAGCCGCTGCTGGCCAAGATGGAGGACCGGCGCGCCGCCGTCCCCGGGGGCGCCGTCCTCGGTGCCGTCGGCGGCAAGGTGACCGGCGTCGAGCTGGGCATGCTGCTGTCGTTCCTGGCCTCCCGCGTCCTGGGTCAGTACGAGACCTTCGCGCCCGCCTCCCGGGACCTGCCCGCCGCCTCCCAGGGCGGCCGCCTCCTCCTGGTGGCGCCCAACATCGTCCACGTGGAGCGCGAGCTGGAGGTCGATCCGCACGACTTCCGGCTGTGGGTCTGCCTCCACGAGGAGACCCACCGCACCCAGTTCACCGCCGTGCCCTGGCTGCGCGACCACATCGAGGGCGAGATCCAGTCGTTCCTCGGCGAGACCGACATCGACCCGGGCACCCTCCTGGAGCGCCTGCGCGAGGCCGCCCAGTCGCTGGCCGGCGCCAAGCCCGAGGGCGAGGAGGGCGACGACGGCGGCCACTCCCTGGTCGACCTCGTCCAGACGCCCGTCCAGCGCGAGATCCTCTCCCGGCTGACCGCCGTGATGTCCCTGCTGGAGGGCCACGCCGACTACGTCATGGACGGCGTCGGCCCCGACGTGGTGCCCTCCGTCGCCGAGATCCGCGAGAAGTTCCAGAAGCGCCGGGCCAGCGGCGCGGGCCGGCTCGACCAGGCGCTGCGCAAACTGCTCGGGCTGGACGCCAAGCTGCGCCAGTACCGCGACGGCGAGCGGTTCGTGCGCGCCGTCGTCGAAGAGGTCGGCATGGACGGTTTCAACCGTGTGTGGACCTCACCCAACACCCTCCCCACCAAACAGGAGATCGCCAAACCGGCGGACTGGATCGCGCGGGTGCACCGCAAGGCGGACGGGGCGTCGTGAGCATGTTCCGTCGACCGGGCGCGCCGTGCGGCAGAAGAGCGCCCCTTCAATCACCCGTCTGAGGGACCGTGGCCCATGGATAGGCGTGCAATGCTCGGGGAACCTCCCGCCTCTGTCACCATCTAGGCACTCTGTGTGATGGCGACGACGTGACCAACCACACCCGCGACGTCGCCCTCCGCGCCCGAGGCTCCAGCTGAACGATTGGAAACGGACATGGGTCCCCATCCAGCGGTCGCCGCGATACGCCTGGCGGTCCGCCGCGTACTCCACGACGTGCTCACCCACCACCACGCGCAGGGGCGGCACGACCCGCCGCTCGTGCTCGTCGCCTGCTCCGGCGGCGCCGACTCCATGGCGCTCGCCTCCGCCCTCGCCTTCGAAGCCCCCAAACTCGGCGTACGAGCCGGAGGAGTCACCGTCGACCACGGTCTCCAGGACGGCTCCGACCTCCGCGCCGCCGAGGTCGCCCTGCGCCTGCGGGCCCTGCGGCTCGATCCCGTGGAGACCCTCACCGTCGAGGTCGGCCGGGACGGCGGCCCCGAAGCCGCCGCCCGTGACGCCCGCTACGCCGCCCTCGACGCCGCCGCCGAACGCCACGGCGCCGCCGCGGTCCTGCTCGGCCACACCCGCGACGACCAGGCCGAGACCGTACTGCTGGGCCTGGCCCGCGGGTCCGGCACCCGCTCGCTGTCCGGCATGGCCGTCACCAGCGGCACCGACGGGCGCTACCGCCGCCCCTTCCTCGACGTCGACCGCCAGACCGCCCGCAAAGCCTGTCTGATGCAGTCCCTGCCCGTCTGGGACGACCCCCACAACAACGACCCCGCCTACACCCGCTCCCGGCTGCGCCACGAAGGACTGCCCGCCCTGGAGAAGGCGCTGGGCAAGGGCGTCGTCGAGGCGCTCGCCCGCACCGCCCAGCTCTCCCGTGACGACGCCGACGCGCTCGACGCCTGGGCCGCCGACGCCGAGGCCGCCGTGTTCGACGACGCGGGCACCATGGACGTCGCCGCGCTCTACGCCCTGCCGCCCGCGGTGCGCCGACGGGTGCTGCGCCGGGCCGTCATCGCCGCCGGTTCACCGGCCGGTTCGCTCTTCGCCCGCCACATCGAAGAAGTGGACCGTCTGATCACCGCCTGGCGCGGTCAGGGAGCCATCAACCTCCCCGGGCGCGTCGGAGTCCGCCGGCAGGGTGGCAGACTGGTCATCCGGCAGGGCTGAGCCGCAGCGCGCTGCCCGGCTCCGGCAGTCGCTTCATGAGACGTACGACTCATGAGTGCGCCGTACGGCGGATCATGAATTGACCGGTCAGGAACACCGAACCGAGCGAGAGTGGCACGGGTGGACGTAAAGGACATGGGCGCCGACCTTCAGTCGGTACTCATCAGCAAAGAAGAGATCGACGCGAAGCTGGCCGAGCTGGCCGCGAAGATCGACGCGGAGTACGCGGGCAAGGACCTGCTCATCGTCGGCGTCCTCAAGGGCGCCGTGATGGTGATGGCGGACCTGGCACGTGCCCTGTCCACCCCCGTCACGATGGACTGGATGGCCGTGTCCTCCTACGGCGCGGGCACCCAGTCCTCCGGTGTCGTCCGCATCCTCAAGGACCTGGACACCGACATCAAGGGCAAGCACGTCCTGATCGTCGAGGACATCATCGACTCGGGTCTGACCCTGTCGTGGCTGCTGTCGAACCTCGGCTCGCGCGAGCCGGCCTCCCTGGAGGTCTGCACGCTGCTGCGCAAGCCCGACGCGGCGAAGGTCGCCATCGATGTGAAGTGGATCGGCTTCGACATTCCCAACGAATTCGTCGTCGGCTACGGGCTGGATTTCGCGGAGAAGTACCGGAATCTGCCGTTCGTGGGTACCCTCGCGCCACACGTCTACGGCGGCTGACCGCTGCCGCGGCCCGGCGGGAACCCTTCGGGGCCTCCCGCCGTTGGAGCAGGGAGAGCGCATTCCCCGGCAGTATGTTCCCGGCCCCGTGTTCACTGTCGGCTTCACGGTCGGCACAGGCGCCGGGTGACAATGCTGGGGTACCGTCCGAAGGCAGTTCGTTTTCGGGCCAGTAATACACCGTACGCACGACCAGCCCTCCCCAGGGCGTTGTGCCTCACTGTGGCAGGAGGGACGGGGCCTCAAACGGCTCCGTATGGATGGACGTGAAGCGATACTTCCGTGGGCCGGTCATGTGGATCGTGCTGGCCGTCCTCGCCGTGGTCGTGTTGATGCAGGTCGTCGGCTCGTCCGGCGGCTACAAGACGGTGGACACCGGTCAGGTCGTCAAGGCGATCGCTGACAACAAGGTGAAGTCCGCCGAGCTGACGACCGGTGACGAGAACAAGATCAAGGTCGAGCTGTCGGGCTCCTACAAGGTCGACGGCTCCAACAAGATCCAGGCGAGCTATATCGGCGACCAGGGCGTCGATCTGGCCAAGAACCTGCAGGCCAAATACCAGACGGGCGACATCAAGGACGGCTACACCGTCTCGCCGTCGAAGCAGAACCCGTTCGTCTCGATGCTGATCTCGCTGGTCCCCTTCGTGGCCATCGTGGTGATCTTCCTGTTCCTGATGAACCAGGCGCAGGGCGGCGGCTCCCGGGTGATGAACTTCGGCAAGTCGAAGGCCAAGCTGATCACCAAGGACACGCCCAAGACGACCTTCTCGGACGTCGCGGGCTCGGACGAGGCCGTCGAAGAACTCCAGGAGATCAAGGAATTCCTCCAGGAGCCGGCGAAGTTCCAGGCCGTCGGCGCCAAGATCCCCAAGGGTGTGCTGCTGTACGGCCCGCCCGGAACGGGCAAGACGCTGCTCGCACGCGCCGTCGCGGGCGAGGCCGGCGTGCCGTTCTACTCGATCTCCGGCTCCGACTTCGTCGAGATGTTCGTCGGTGTCGGTGCCTCCCGGGTCCGTGACCTCTTCGAGCAGGCCAAGGCGAACGCCCCGGCGATCGTCTTCGTCGACGAGATCGACGCCGTCGGCCGGCACCGTGGTGCGGGCCTGGGCGGCGGTCACGACGAGCGCGAGCAGACCCTCAACCAGCTGCTGGTCGAGATGGACGGCTTCGACGTCAAGGGCGGCGTCATCCTCATCGCCGCCACGAACCGCCCCGACATCCTCGACCCGGCGCTGCTGCGGCCCGGCCGTTTCGACCGGCAGATCGCCGTCGACCGCCCGGACATGCAGGGCCGGCTGGAGATCCTCAAGGTCCACCAGAAGGGCAAGCCGGTCGCTCCGGATGTCGACCTGTCGGCCGTCGCCAAGCGCACCCCCGGCTTCACCGGTGCCGATCTGTCGAACGTCCTGAACGAGGCCGCGCTGCTGACGGCCCGCAGCGACCAGAAGCTGATCAACAACCACTTCCTGGACGAGGCGATCGACCGCGTCGTGGCCGGACCGCAGAAGCGGACCCGGATCATGTCCGACAAGGAGAAGAAGATCACCGCGTACCACGAGGGCGGACACGCCCTGGTGGCGGCGGCGTCCCCGAACTCCGACCCGGTCCACAAGATCACGATCCTGTCCCGCGGCCGGGCCCTGGGTTACACCATGGTTCTGCCCGACGAGGACAAGTACTCCACCACCCGCAACGAGATGCTCGACCAGCTGGCGTACATGCTGGGCGGGCGCGCGGCGGAGGAGCTGGTCTTCCACGACCCGACCACCGGTGCCGCCAACGACATCGAGAAGGCCACCGCAACGGCCCGCGCGATGGTCACGCAGTACGGCATGACCGAGCGGCTCGGCGCGATCAAGTTCGGCACGGACAACTCCGAGCCGTTCCTGGGCCGTGAGATGGGTCACCAGCGCGACTACTCCGAAGAGGTCGCGGCCCTGGTCGACGAGGAGGTCAAGAAGCTCATCGAGACCGCCCACAACGAAGCGTGGGAGATCCTCGTCGAGAACCGCGACATCCTCGACAACCTGGTGCTGGAGCTGCTGGAGAAGGAGACCCTCGGCAAGGAGGAGATCGCCGAGATCTTCAAGCACGTGGTCAGGCGTCCGGCCCGCCCGGCGTGGACCGGCTCCTCGCGGCGTACGCCCTCCAGCCGGCCGCCGGTGCTCTCCCCCAGGGAGCTGACCCCGGCCAACGGCTCGGTGCCGACCACCGCGACGGTCTCCACCGAGAAGACCGAAGCCGCTCCCGAGGACACCGCTTCCGAGAGCTGACGCAGGTCCGCAGCGGCGGGCCCGTACCGGACCCGGAATGAATGCCGCGTCCCGCAGGTTTTAGCCTGGGGGCGCGGCATCCCGCGTTTTGAGGGCGCCGCACGGGCGCAGAGAGAACGAGGCACCACATGACGGACCCCGTGACCCTGGACGGCGACGGCACGATCGGCGTATTCGACGAGAAGCGCGCCGAGAACGCCGTGCGCGAGCTGCTCATCGCGGTCGGGGAGGACCCGGACCGTGAGGGGCTGCTGGAGACACCGGCGCGGGTGGCGCGGGCGTACAAGGAGATTCTGGCGGGGCTTTGGCAGACGCCGGAGGACGTGCTGACGACCACGTTCGATCTCGGGCATGACGAGATGGTGCTGGTCAAGGACATCGAAATCGTCAGCCTGTGCGAACACCATCTCCTGCCGTTCCACGGCGTGGCGCACGTCGGCTACATCCCGGCCGAGAACGGCAAGATCACCGGGCTGTCCAAGCTGGCCCGGCTGGTCGAGGTCTATGCCCGTCGCCCGCAGGTGCAGGAGCGCCTCACGACGCAGATCGCCGATTCGCTGATGCGGATCCTTGAGGCGCGTGGCGCGATCGTGGTCGTCGAGGCGGAGCACATGTGCATGTCGGTGCGCGGTATCCGCAAGCCCGGCGCCAAGACGACGACCTCGGCCGTGCGCGGCCAGCTGCGGGACGCGTCCACACGGGCCGAGGCGATGAGCCTGATAATGGCCCGCTGACGCAGCGCTTTGCCGGTCTCTCCCCACGTTGTCGGCTGTGCCGCCGTGGGGGTGTGTCGCCGTTGCGTGGGCCGGTCCGCTGCGCGGGACTGTTCGGCAGCGGCGCCGGGCCTGCACGGCTCCGCCCTACGGCCCGGCGTCTCCCCGTCGGAGGTGGGGAAAGACGGTCGGTGGGGCCGGGGGGCGTGTCAGACGGCGTGGCGGGATTCTGGTGCGGTGTGGTGCGGCCTGGCGAGGGGGCCCCGCTTGGGGTGGTGCTCCTTCTTCGGGGCGCTGGGGGTGTCGGCCCGCAGGCGGCCGCCCATCCACTCCAGCGCGGCCGGAATCTCGCGGCGCCAGGTGTTGAAGTTGTGGCCACCGCTGTCGAGGATGATCGACGCGACACGGGAGGGCGACTTGGTCTGCTGGATGAAGCGCAGCGTCTGCTTGTAGTTGTGCTCGCCCACCTTGCTGCTGGTGACCAGCAGGTTCACCGGCGGGGCGGGGCGGTGGTTCTGGCGCCACAGGAGGTTGTTCTCCAGGGCCAGCCGGGGGTTGCCGGCGAAGAGGTCGCCGGTGGTGGCGTCGATGGGGGCCTTGTACTCCCCGGAGAGGGCGACGGCGGTGGAGAACGCGTTGGGGTGGCGCATGGTCATCTTCAGCGCGCAGTAGCCGCCGGTGGAGTCGCCCATGATGCCCCAGTTCTTGGCCGAGGTGCCGACGCGGTAATGCGAGGCGATGTTCGCCCGCAGGTCGCGGGTGAAGAAGGTCTCGGTCTGGGGCCCGCCGGGGACGTCCACGCACTCGGTGTCGCGGGGCGGGGCGACCGTCGGCCGCATCATCACCAGAATGGTCGGCTGCATTTTGTGCTTCTTGATCAGATCGTGCTCGGTCTGGGGGTAATCCAGCTTTTTGTAGAGAGCCTCGGCGGTGCCGGGGTAGCCGGTGAGGACGACCGCTGCCGGAAACTTCTTCTTCGCGTATTTCGCCTGGAAATACTGAGGCGGCAGATACACATATGCTGGGCTGCTGATCTCGGACTGCTCGCCGCGGACCAGAACCTTTTCGAGCCGGCCGCCCTTCGTGGGCCGGGAGCCGCCCGGGATACTGATCCGCTCCGAGCCGAGCATCTGGAGCTTGGTTCCGTTGGGGCCGGTCTGGTAATTCGTGACGACGCCCGGCGCCTGCTCCTGGCCGAAGAGGTCGGCCCACGAGGCGTAGAAACCGAAGGAATTGTTGGCTATGAGGCCAACGACGGCGAAGAGGGATATCTGGGTGGCCAGGAGTAGACCGATACGGCCGAGTACGGTGCGCCAGTTTCCCTTGGACAGGCGCGGCCAGAGCCAGATGGTGACGACGAAAAGTGCTACCGCTACGAGGACGGCAAGGAGCAGCACTTTTTTGCTGGTGAGGCCCATTCGGTGCTTTCTGCCGGGCGGCCGGTCCAGCCGGGCCGCTGGTGGAACCCCGAGCCCTGAAACGCCGTCATACAGGGCGCAAAAAGTCCAGATGCTGCGACAAGGCTCGCACGTTCTCTCGACCGGGGCGACGGGAAAGTGATGTCTGACAGGCTAGATGGCGAAAAGTCGGGGAAGGTTGCGTGGCGCTCGCCACGCTGGCTCCGAGGCCCGCGGCCCGAGAAGGTTCCCGGCTTCGTCGGAACGGCCGGCGTGGTCGTCGGCCTGCTGAATCTGACGGCCGGGGTCTTCCCCCGCTTCCGGCACAGCAAGATGCATGCCCTGGCCGAGGTGCTGCCGGGTGCGGTGAGCCAGCTGGCCGCCGCCGCGTCCATCGTCGTGGGCATCCTGCTGCTTCTGCTGGCCCACGGGCTCAAACGGCGTAAGCGGCGGACCTGGGTGGCGGCCGTGGCGCTGCTCCCGGTGGGGATCGCCGCACAACTCGTGTACCGCCACTCCGTTTTCGGAGCGGTGCTCTCGATGGCGTTGCTGGTGTTCCTGGTGTGGCACCGCAAGGAGTTCGCGGCCCTGCCCGACCCGCGCAGCCGCTGGAAGGCCGTCGCCAACTTCGTCGTCCTCGGCGGCGCCGGCTTCGGCATCGGCATGGTGATCGTCAGCTCCCACCCCCACAAGACCATCGGCTCGCCGTCCTTCTGGGAGCGCACCCAGCACGTCCTGTGGGGCCTGTTCGGCTTCGAGGGGCCCGTCTCCTACACCCAGGGCGTCGACTACACCGTCGGCTACTCGCTGGGCGCCCTGGGCCTGCTGACCCTGGCCACCACCGCGTATCTCGCCTTCCGCCCCGAGCACCCGGCCGCCTGCCTCACCGAGGACGACGAGCACCGGCTGCGCGAGTTGCTGGCCCAGCACGGCGCCCGCGATTCGCTGGGCTACTTCGCGTTGCGCCGCGACAAGGGCGCGGTCTTCTCGCCGACCGGCAAGGCCGCCGTCTGCTACCGGGTGATCTCGGGCGTGATGCTGGCCAGCGGCGACCCGATCGGCGATGTGGAGGCCTGGCCGGGCGCCATCGAACGCTTCATGGAGGAGGCGCGGGCGCATTCCTGGACGCCCGCGGTGACCGGTTGCAGCGAGACCGGAGGCCAGGTGTGGACGCGCGAGACGGGTATGGACGCGCTGGAGCTGGGCGACGAGGCGATCGTGGACGTGGCCGACTTCACCCTGACCGGCCGTGCGATGCGCAACGTACGGCAGATGGTCAAGCGCATCGAGCGCAACGGGTACGAGACCCGGGTGCGGCGGGTGCGCGATCTGGAGCCCGAGGAGCTGGCCCGTGTCCAGGCCGCCGCCGACGCCTGGCGCGACACCGACACCGAGCGCGGCTTCTCCATGGCGCTGGGTCGGATAGACGCGCAGACGGACGGCGATGCGGTGATCGCCACCGCGCATCTGCCGGCCGCCGAGGGCGAGCCGGCCGGCCCCTACGGTGACCTCAAGGCGATGCAGCACTACGTGCCGTGGGGCGACAACGGGATCTCCCTGGAGCTGATGCGCCGGGACCGCAGCGCGGACCCCGGGATGAACGAGCTGCTGATCGTCGCCGCCCTCCAGGCGGCGCCGGACCTGAAGATCGAGCAGGTGTCGCTGAACTTCGCGGTCTTCCGCTCCTCCCTGGAGCGCGGCGAGAAGCTCGGCGCCGGGCCGGTCATCCGGATCTGGCGGGGCATGCTGATCTTCCTGTCGCGCTGGTACCAGATCGAATCGCTCTACAAGTTCAACGACAAGTTCCGGCCGCGCTGGGAGCCGCGCTTCGTGGTCTTCCGCAACAGCCGTGACATCCCCCGGATCGGTCTGGCGGCGCTCCAGGCCGAGGGCTATCTGGAGCTCGGCCTGCCGCGCGCACTGCGCCGTACGAAGAGCGCCGAGCCGCGCCCCTGCGCGCACACGGCGGAGCGGGCCGCGGAGCCGGAGGCGGTCGAGAGCGCCGCGTGAGGGGGGCCTCGGGGCCCCGCGCCGCCCTGCGAACACCCCCCATCCGGCCGGTCGGCACACGGCCTACGCTGGGGTCATGAGTACCTTGCGTGGCCGGGTGGCCGGACTGCCGGACTGGGACCGCTGCGCGGTGATGGGCGTCGTCAATGTGACGCCCGATTCGTTCTCCGACGGCGGCGAGTGGTTCGACCCCGAGCTCGCCGTCAAACACGGGCTCGATCTGGTGGCGCAGGGCGCCGACCTGGTGGACGTGGGCGGCGAGTCGACCCGGCCGGGCGCGGCGCGGGTGGACGAGGCCGAGGAACTGCGCCGGGTGGTCCCCGTCGTACGGGAGCTGGCCGCCGCCGGCGCGGTGGTCTCCGTCGACACCATGCGGGCGTCCGTCGCCGAGCAGGCCGTGGCGGCCGGGGCGCAGTTGGTCAACGACGTCAGCGCGGGCGGCGCCGACCCGGCGATGATCCCGCTGGTGGCCGAGGCACAGGTCCCGTTCGTGGTGATGCACTGGCGCGGCCGGTCGATCGACATGAACAACCGCGCGGTCTACGGGGACGTGGTGCGCGAGGTCGTCGACGAGCTGGGACGCTCCATGGATCGGGCGGTCTCCGGCGGCGTCGACCCGCAGCGGATCGTCGTCGACCCGGGCCTGGGCTTCGCCAAGAACGCCGAGCACGATCTTGCGCTGGTCGCCGGGCTGTCCCGGCTGCGGGCGCTGGGGCGTCCCCTTCTGGTGGCCGCATCGAGGAAACGGTTCCTGGGCAGGGTGCTGGCGGGCGGCGAGGGAGCCGCCCCGCCGCCCGCCAGGGAGCGGGACGCGGCCACGGCCGCGGTATCGGCGATCGTGGCGCGGGAGGGGGCCTGGGCGGTGCGGGTGCACGAGGTGCGGGCGAGCGCGGACGCGGTACGGGTGGCCCGCGCGGTGGAGGCCGCGGCGGCGGGGACGAGCGGGACGACGGAACAGACGACGGGAGCGGTGTGAGCGGCTTGGGGCCACAAACGGACATCGAGCTGGTCGAGCAGGCGAACACCACCCTGTACGAGACCATCGAGCGCGGCGATCACGAGGCGCTGTCCGAGCTGTGGCTCGAAGGTCAGGTGAGCGTGGTGCACCCGGGGTGGCCGGTCCTGCGCGGACGCGGCGAGGTGCTGCGCTCATACGCGCTGATCATGGCGAACACCGAGTACATCCAGTTCTTTCTGACGGATGTGGAGATCGACGTCATCGGGGACACCGCGCTGGTGACCTGCACCGAGAACATCCTCAGCGGGGGCCCGGCCGAGGCCGGGGAGACGGTGGGGCCGCTGATCGGCCAGCTTGTCGTGGCCACGAATGTGTTCAAGCGCACGGAGGACGGCTGGCGGCTGTGGTCGCACCACGGGTCGCCGGTGCTGGCCGACCGCGAGGACGACGAGGACGAGGAAGACGGCGAGGCGGAGGGGAACGGCAACGGTCCGGCCGCCGGGATCTGAGCGCGGCTACCGGGCCGGTCCGGGGCGGGATCCGGGGCCCTTCGGGTACGTCAGCGGGGCGGCCCCGGGGGCACCCGTTCGAGCCAAGTGCGGGCCGGGTAGGGGTGGGGCGTGGGCGAAGGGGTAAGACGTCGCGCGGATGACCTCTCGCGGCCCGCCTAGCAGCAGGACGGGGACTTGTCCATAGCCCCCTTGGGCGAGCACTGTCGGTGCTCGCAGGTAGATTCGAGTGTGGAGCGGTGTGCCGGATGAGTCCGGAGCCTGCCCGCTTTCGAAGATCGGTGGCGCCGGCGGTGCCAGTGGACCAGTGGGAGTGATTCGCGTGGATCGTGTCGCGCTGCGTGGGCTCAAGGCCCGAGGGCACCACGGGGTGTTTCCCCGGGAACGCGAGGAAGGCCAGACCTTCATCGTCGACCTGGTGCTCGGCCTGGACACCCGTGCCGCCGCGGCGTCCGACGACCTCGCGAAGACCGTGCACTACGGCGTCGTGGCCGAAGAGGTGGTGGCCGCCGTGGAGGGCGAGCCGGTCGACCTCATCGAGACCCTTGCGGAGCGGATCGCCGACCAGTGCCTCAAGCATGAGGGGGTCAAGGAGGTGGAGGTGGTGGTGCACAAGCCGGATGCCCCGATCACCGTCCCCTTCGACGACGTGACCATCACCATTACCCGGAGTGCCGCATGAACACCAGCAGCGACCCGACCGTACAGCCGGTGCCCGCCTCCGTCGTGGAGCAGGTGGACGCCGCCGATGTGACGCTGTCCAACCCCAAACGCGCCGTGATCTCCCTCGGCAGCAATCTCGGCAACCGCCTGGAGACCCTCCAGGGCGCCATCGATGCGCTGGAGGACACCCCCGGCCTGCGGGTCAAGGCGGTCTCCCCGGTGTACGAGACCGAGCCGTGGGGCGTCGATCCCGCCTCCCAGCCGGCGTACTTCAACGCCGTGGTGCTGATCAAGACGACCCTGCCGCCGGACTCCCTCCTGGAGCGCGGACACGCCATCGAGGAAGCCTTCGAGCGGGTGCGCGACGAGCGCTGGGGCCCGCGCACGATCGACGTCGACATCCTGGCCTACCAGGACGTCGTCTCCGACGACCCGCGGCTGACGCTGCCGCATCCGCGCGCCCATGAGCGCGCGTTCGTGCTGGTGCCGTGGCACGACGTGGACCCGCAGGCGCAGGTCCCCGGGCACGGCGCGGTCGCCGAACTGCTCGCCTCGCTCGGCCACGAGGGCGTGCGTCCGCGGGCCGACCTGGAACTGCGGCTGCCCGAGTAGTCGTTAGGGTGACGGGGCGGGTGCATACGGCAGCGTCCCGCTGCGGGGCGAGGCGTAGACGGCGCCTCCGTATGGCATGCATCCGTACGCAACGGCCACGACGGCCACGAGGGCGGAGGGGCGAGGCTCGGTGAAGCAGCTACACATCAAGGTGCTGGTCGGGCTGTTCCTGGCGGCCGGGGTGCTGGCCTGGGGCGGCGCCCGGCTGTGGGATTCCTTGGGCACGCTGCCGAGCGTGCCGAAGGCGGCGCCGGTCGTGCTGGCGCTGATCGCCGCCGTCCTGGCCGCCACGGCCTTCTCGCTGCGTTCGCGGCTGCGCGCCCAGCGTGAGCGGCGGCCGGACGCCAAGGGCGTCGACCCCCTGGTGGCCGCCCGTGCGGTGGTCTTCGGGCAGGCCAGCGCCCTGGTGGCGGCGCTGGTCGCCGGGCTCTACGGCGGGGTCGGCGTCTTTCTGCTGACCTCGGGCCTGGACGTCGCACCGCGCCGTGAGCAGGCGATCTACGCGGGGCTCTCGGTCCTGGCGGGGGTGGCCGTGGTCATCGCCGCGCTCTTCCTGGAGCGGGTGTGCAAGCTCCCCGAGGTCGACGACGATCACGACCACCGGGGAGCGTCGCGGGCCTGACGGGTCCGGGCGCCGCTCGGCGCGCCGCGGCGGCCCGGGCCCGTACGGCCGGTGCGGTCAGGCGTCGGGGACCGTATCGAGGGTGACCTTCCCGCGCGGGATGTTCGCGGCGTCCGCCGTGGTGGAGCGGCGCAGCGCCGCGTGCAGCCGGGCGGGCGTCAGGACGCCCAGGAAGCCGTCGCCGTCCCGGACGGCGATCCAGCCGGCGTCGTGCTGGAGCATCGCGCTGAGCGCCTGCCGCAGCGGTGCGCCGAGCGGCAGGTGGGCGGCCATCGGCCGGGCGCGGTCGCGGACGGCGGGTCCGCCGGAGCCCTCGGCGAGCGCGTCGGCCGCGACCCAGCCGTGGACGGACCCGTCGGCGTCCAGGACGACGGCCCAGGAGGCGCCGTCGGCGGACAGCCGGTCGGCGGCGCGGCCGACGGGGTCGTCGAGGCGCACCACCGGCGGGTGTTCGAGATCGCCGGTCTCCACGGGGGTGACGGACAGCCGCTTGAGCCCGCGGTCGGCACCGACGAACTCGGCGGTGTACTCGGTGGCGGGGGCGCCCAGGACCGTCGCGGGGGTGTCGAACTGCTCGATGCGCCCCGCCCCGTAGACCGCGATCCGGTCGCCGAGCCGGACGGCCTCCTCGATGTCGTGGGTGACGAACAGGACGGTCTTGTGGAGCGTGGACTGGAGCCGCAGGAACTCGTTCTGGAGGTGCTCGCGGACCACCGGGTCGACGGCGCCGAAGGGCTCGTCCATCAGGAGCACGGGCGGGTCGGCGGCCAGCGCGCGGGCGACGCCGACGCGCTGGCGCTGGCCGCCGGAGAGCTGGTCGGGGTAGCGGTCGCCGTATGTGGCCGGGTCCAGGCCGACCAGGTCGAGGAGTTCGGCAGCGCGGGCGCGGGCCTGCTTGCGCGGCTTGCCGAGCAGATGCGGGACGGTGGCGGTGTTGTCCAGGACGGTCTTGTGGGGGAAGAGGCCCACCTGCTGGATGACGTAGCCGATGCGGCGGCGCAGGGCGACCGGGTCGACGGTGGCGATGTCCTCGCCGTCGAGCAGGATGCGGCCGTCGGTGGGCTCGATGAGCCGGTTCACCATCTTCATCGTCGTCGTCTTGCCGCAGCCCGACGGGCCGACGAGCGTGATGAGTTCACCCTCGGCGACCTCGAAGGAGAGGTCGTCGACGGCGGTGGTGCCGTCCGGGTAGCGCTTGGTGACGTGCTCGAAGCGGATCATGCTTTCCCCTGGGTGGACGGTCCCATTGTGGACGGGCGGTCGTGAACACGGTGTTGCGGATCAATGGCGATACGGGCCCGGAAAGGACAGGCGCCGGACCGATTGTCAGTGGTGGGGGTTAGGGTCGCAGACAGTCACCGTAATCAAGCAGCGACCGGGGTGGGGGAGGTGGCGACGGGTGGGGGCACCGATGGCCATGGCGGTCACCGACAACTGCCTGACGGCCAACGACTGGATCTGCGGGGAGTATCTGCGCACCCGCAGCCAGGAATTGGTGGACGCGACGCTCCAGCACATCGGCATCACTGCCGTCTCCGTGCTCCTGGGGCTGCTGATCGCCTTTCCGCTGGCGTTGATCGCCCGGCGCAGGCGGGGCGCGGCCGGGCCGATCCTGGGGCTGACGACGGTGCTCTACACCGTGCCGTCGCTGGCCATGTTCGCGCTGCTGACACCGGTCTTCGGGGTCTCGCCCGCGGTCGTGATCACGGGATTGGTGCTGTACGCACTGACGATCCTGGTCCGCAACGTCCTCGCCGGTCTGCAAGCGGTGCCCGCCGAGGTGCGCGAGGCCGCCCGGGGGATGGGCTACGGCCCCGCCCGGCTGCTGTTCGAGGTGGAACTCCCGCTCGCGCTGCCCGCCGTGGTGGCCGGGCTGCGGATCGCCACGGTCTCCACGGTCGCGATGACGACCATCGGCTCGGTGATCGGCTACGGCGGCCTGGGCAATCTCATAGCCAGCGGTATGGAGGGGTTCTTCAAGGCGGAGGTGCTGACGGCGTCGGTGCTGTGTGTGCTGCTGGCGCTGGTGGCCGATGTCCTGCTGATGGGGCTTCAGCGGCTGCTGACGCCCTGGACGCGGACGGACAAGAAGCGGACGAGGGCCGGGGCGGCGCGGCGCGGGGTGCGTACGGTGCGGGCGGGGGCTGAGTGATGGGGCCGGTCGCGGGGGCGTGGCAGTGGCTGACGACGGGGGCCAACTGGGCCGGGGAGAAGGGCGTGTGGCATCGCCTGGGCGAGCATCTGTGGCTCAGCGGGCTGTGCCTGGTCCTCTCGTGCCTGATAGCCCTGCCGGTCGCGCTGTGGCTGGGGCATCTGGGCAAGGGCGGGGCGCTGGCGGTCAATGTCTCCAACATCGGCCGGGCGGTGCCGACCTACGCGGTCCTGGTGCTGCTGACGCTCAGCCCGCTGGGTACGGCGGGGGACTGGCCGACCGTGATCGCGCTGGTGCTGTTCGCGGTGCCGCCGCTGCTGACCAACGCCTATCTGGGCATGCGCGAGGCCGACCGCGATGCGGTCGAGGCGGCCCGGGGGATGGGAATGTCGGGGCCGCAGCTGCTGCTGAGGGTCGAGATACCGCTCGCCTATCCGCTGCTCATGACGGGCATCCGCTCGGCCGCCGTCCAGGTCGTGGCGACGGCGACGCTGGCTGCGCTGGCGGGCGGCGGGGGCCTGGGCCGGATCATCACCGCGGGCTTCGGCAACTACGACACCGCCCAGGTGGTCGCCGGCGCGCTGCTGGTGGCCGTACTGGCGCTGCTGGTGGAGGGGCTCCTGGTGCTGGCGGACCGGGCCTTCGATCCGATGCGGGGGCGGCGGCGTGCGGGCCGTACGGCCCGGCGCGCGGGGAGCGCGGGGAGCGGGGCACCCTCGCCCGGCCGCCGGCCCCTCGCCGCCACCGGCCCGGCCACAACCGGCTCACCCGGCGCTCCCGCCTCTCCCGGCGTTATCCGATCCGATCCGACGTCATCCGAACCCATCCGAACGGACTGAATGGTGAATTCCATGAGCAGCATGTCGCGCGGGGTGCGTACCGCGGTTGTCGCAGGGACCGCGGTCGCGCTGGTGGCCGGGCTGGCCGCATGTCAGGGGCAGAGCCTGGAGGACAAGGGCGGTAAGAACAACGGCGGCGGGAAGGGGGAGATCGTCGTCGGCTCGGCGGGTTTCACGGAGTCCAAGGTGCTCGCCGAGATGTATTCCAAGATCCTCAATGCCGCCGGATACTCCGCTAGGGTTCAGACGCTGTCCAATCGCGAGCTGTATGAACCGGCCCTGGAGAAGGGCCAGATCGATGTCGTTCCGGAATATGCCTCCACCCTTGCCGAATTCCTCAACGCCAAGAAGAACGGCGTCAAGGCGAAGCCCGTCGCCTCCAGCGACATCGACAAGACCGTGGCGGCCTTGAAGAAGCTCGCCGGCCCCTACGGGCTCAAGGTGCTGCCGTCCGGCCCGGCCACCGATCAGAACGCCTTCGCGGTCACCAAGGAATTCGCCGCGAAGCACAAGCTGAAGACGCTCTCCGACCTCGGTCGTTCGGGACAGAAGATCACTCTCGCCTCCGGGGAGGAGTGCGAGACCCGGGTGTTCTGCAAGCCGGGCCTGAAGACCCGGTACGGCATCGACATCGCCGGCCTGGACCCCAAGGGTGTGGGGACCCCGCAGGCCAAGCAGGCGGTCAAGGACGGCACCGACCAGATGGTGCTCACCACCACCACGGACGCCACGCTCGACAACTTCGGACTGGTGCTTCTCCAGGACGACAAGAAGCTCCAGAACGCCGACAATGTGCTGCCGGTGGTGAATGCCAAGAGCGCCGGCGACAAGGAGATCGCGGCGGCCCTCGGCAAGCTCACCCGTACGCTCACCACCCGGGATCTGATCAACTTGAACAGCAAGGTTGATGCCCAGCGGCTCAAGCCGGCGGATGTGGCGCAGACATATTTGGAGTCCAAGGGACTGCTCAAGAAGTAACCAGCGAGAAACGGATTGGCGGGCGGGGCCCCAAAGGTCCCGCACGCACGGTAAGTTTCTGGCCATGCCACGAGGACGCCACCGCCATTCCCCACCCCTCCACCGGCTGCTTCCTCCGTCGACGGTCGCCGGTGTATCGATAGCGTGCGCCACCGGAGCGTGGTTCATCGGCGACGATCTGGTGCAACGGGTCCTTGCCGCGGGCGCGGCCGCAGCCGCAATCGGCGGCGCCGTCATGATGCGGGCCTGGGACCGTAAGGCCGGCCGGAAGGTCGCCGAACTCACCCGCGCCCGGGTGCGCGACGAGTGGCGCACCGAGGAGCGGATAGCCGAGCTCGAAACGGACGTCGAGGAGTCCCGCGAGATTCGCTTCGCACTTGAGACGAAATTGCGCGCCAAGCGCGCCGAATTGGCCCGGCTGCGCAGCGAGCACGCCGAACTGCTGCGCCGTTACGCCACCGCGGAGACCGAGCGGGCCAGCGCCCTGGAGGGGCGGCGGCTGCTCGCGATCGAGGCGTCGGCCCCGGCCAAGGCCCTGCCGGTGCCCTCCGGGCTCCGCAAGCCGCAGTCGGCGGCCGCCACGGCCCCGTCGCGCGCCTCCGCGCCGTCTCCGTCCCCGTCCTCGTCCCCGGCCGGCGCCTCCGCCGAGTCTTCGGCACGCGGCTCCGTGGCGTCTCCGGCCCGCGAGTCCGCCACGTCCCCGGCGCGCGCCCACACCCGTGCCGCGGTCCCCGCTCCAGCCCTCTACGCCCGGGCCGACCAGGCACTGCGCCGGCTGGCCCGCAGCGCCGCCTGCCAGCGCGACGCCGCACAGGGCGCCGAGAGCCGTCGCGAGGCCGCCCAGGACGGCGAGGGCCGGGACAAGCACCGAGCGGCCGCCACGCCGGCCCTGCGCCCCGTCCCGGCCGCCGCCGCTGCCGTGCCCCCGCCCCGCCCCACGGTGTCCCGCGCCCAGGGCGGCTTCGACTTCTTCGGCAACGCGGCACCGGCGCAGCCCCGCCAGCTGACCGCGCCCCTGGAGGAGGACCTCGCGGACGTCGTCGGCGACGAGGCGGTGGCCGAGCAGTCGGCACGCGCCCGGGCAGCAGGGGCGGCGAGCGGAGCCGAGAGTCTGGGGGACGGCGAGCGTGCGGCGGACGCGGGCCGGGAGGGCGACCGTACGGCCCCCGGAAGCGCGGCCCCTGACGGCGCGACGACCGGCGGCGTCGGCGAGGTCATCGACCTGACGGCGCACGACGAGACCGAGCAGCTCGACATGGCGGAGCTGCGCACCGCGCTCTCGTAAGCCACCCGGCGCTCGCGCGGCACAGCGCCCCGCGAGGCCGACCCCCGCGCCCCCCCCGGCGCCGACCCACCGGAATCGGCCGTACTGCGCAAGCAATGCGACATATGCGCCGACACGGGTGACATTCCGGCGCCGCCCACGTTCCGTTGCGGGCCCCCGGGTGGCAGGATGCGGCTCCCTTCACCACTGGTGCCCCACGCCGACGGCGGCCCTCGCCGCCGATGGCGCGGGGCACCCTGCGGACGGAGCGTCGATGAAGCTTTTCGCGGGCACTGCGGTCCGGCGCGGGGGAGTGGGCGCCGCCCTGACGGCGGCCGCGGCGGCCCTCGCCGTCGCCCTCCCCGCCCCCGTCGCCCAGGCCGCGGCCGCGGCCGCCCCGCCCGGGATCCAAGCGAAGGGCGCCTACCTCCAGGACGGCGGCTCCGGCCGCTCACTGTGGAGCAGGGCCGCCGACACCCCGCGCGAGATGGCCAGCACCACCAAGGTCATGACGGCCATCGTGGTCCTGGAGGCCCGCGGGCTGAACCTGAACCGGACGATCACCGTCAAACGGGCCTACCGCGACTACGTCGCCCGCCACGGCGCGAGCACCGCCGATCTGCGCACCGGCGACAAGCTGACCATCCGTCAGCTGCTCTACGGGATGCTGCTGCCCTCCGGCTGCGACGCCTCGTACGCGCTCGCCGACGCCTTCGGCACGGGCCGCACCATGACCGTGCGCACCCAGTCCTTCATCGCCCGGATGAACGCTCGGGCCAGGACGCTGGGCCTGACCCGTACCCACTACGACTCCTTCGACGGCATCGCCCACGGCCGCACCTACACCAGCCCCCGCGACCTGGTCCGGCTCGCCCGGCACGCGCTGCGCCACCCCCTCTTCGCCGCCATCGTCAAGACGGCCCGTACCCGGCAGCAGGCGGCCAACGTCCACCGCACCTACACCTGGTACAACACCAACCGGCTGCTCGGGTCCTACCGCGGCGCCCTCGGCATCAAAACCGGCACCGCCCGCCGCTCGGGCGACTGTCTGGTCTTCGCCGCCCAACGGGGCGGGCGGACGGTGGTGGGCGCCGTCCTCAACGACCCCTACCGCTTCCGGGACGCGGCACGGATGCTCGACTACGCCTTCCGCCGCCGCTGACGCCGTCCACCGGCTGGGGGCGACCCTGCTCCCCGCCGGGGCCCTACGTGCCGCTTACTTGTCGATGTCGCCGACCACGAAGAACATCGAGCCCAGGATCGCCACCATGTCGGCCACCAGCGTGCCCGGCAGCAATTCTGTCAGCGCCTGGATGTTGTTGTACGACGCCGAGCGCAGCTTGAGGCGGTAGGGCGTCTTGTCGCCCTTGGAGACGAGGTAGTAGCCGTTGATGCCGAGCGGGTTCTCGGTCCAGGCGTAGGTGGCGCCCTCCGGGGCCTTGAGCACCTTGGGCAGCCGCTGGTTGATCGGACCCGGCGCCAGCCCGGCCAGGCGGTCCAGGCACGCATCGGCCAGATCGAGCGAGTTGTGGCTCTGCTCCAGCAGGCACTCGAAACGGGCCAGGCAGTCGCCCTCCTGGCGCGTGACGACCTTCAGGACCGAGCCCAGCTCCCCGTAGGCGAGATACGGCTCATCGCGCCGCAGGTCGAAGTCGACCCCCGAGGCGCGGGCGATCGGCCCGGAGACGCCGTAGGAGTGCACCGTCTCGGGCGTCATCCGGCCCACGCCGCGGGTACGGCCACGGAAGATCTCGTTGCCCAGGACCAGATTGTCGAAGACGTCCATACGGGAGCGGACATCGGCGACGGCCTGCCGGGCGCGGCCCAGCCAGCCGGCCGGCAGATCCTCCTTGAGGCCGCCGACCCGGTTGAACATGTAGTGCATCCGGCCACCGGAGATCTCCTCCATGACCTCCTGAAGCTCCTCGCGCTCCCGGAACGCGTAGAACACCGGCGTGATGCCGCCCAGCTCCAGCGGATAGGACCCGAGGAACATCAGATGGTTCAGGACGCGGTTCAGCTCGGCCAGGAGCGTACGGGTCCACACCGCCCGCTCGGGCACCTCCATCCCCAGCATCCGCTCGACGGCCATCACCACGCCCAGCTCGTTGGAGAACGCCGACAGCCAGTCGTGGCGGTTGGCGAGCATGATGATCTGGCGGTAGTCGCGCGCCTCGAAGAGCTTCTCGGCGCCGCGGTGCATATAGCCGATCACCGGCTCGGCGTGCTGGATGCGCTCGCCGTCCAGCACCAGGCGCAGCCGCAGCACGCCGTGCGTGGAGGGATGCTGCGGGCCGATGTTCAGCACCATGTCGGTGCTCTCCGCCGCGCCGCCGATGCCGACCGTCGTCTCCGTCATGGCACCAGTCTCGCAGGACGCCCGCCCGGCACCCGCCCTGACCCTGGGCCGTCCCACCCCTCGGCCTTATTCGTCCCACTCCGTGAGCAGCCGAGTGCACGCCCCGCCCACCGGCTCCAGCAGCCACCCGAACGCACCCAGCCCCGCCGGATCCGTCAGCTCCGCCGCCGCACCGGCCGCCCCCAGGGCCCGCACATACGCGGCCGGATCGGCCGAGGCCAGGGACAACGGGGGCCGCCGGCCGGCCACGCCCAGGGCCCGCAGCGCCGCCCGCTGGGTCAGCCGCCGCGCCGACGCCCCCCCGCACGCATCCATCGCCACATGCGCCGTCAGATCACAGCTGCCGTCCGGCACCGGCCGCACCTCCCGCCCCTGGCGGAACCCGGTCAGCGTCCCGAACGGCGGCCGGCCCCCCTCCTGGTGCGCATAGTCCACGGCGACCGCGAGCCCGCCCCGCAACGTGCGCACCGCCCGCGCCCAGGCCGCATCCCGCGGCCGCCCGACCTCCGCCCGCACCCCCGGACCCGACCCCGCCACCGCCCACCACCGGGCCAGCCACTCCGCATCCGCCCCCGCCACCGGCGCACCCAGCCGCTCCGCACCGTCGGCCGCTACGAGCACCCGCCGCGGCACGCCGTCCCCATCCGTCTCGACGACCTCCAGCGGCACATTGTCCAGCCACTCGTTCGCGAACAGCAGCCCGCTCAGCGAACCCTCCGGCGGCAGCTCCGCGCCCCACACGATCCGCCGGTCCAGCCCCTCGGGACGCCCGGCGAGCTCCACCGCATACGGACACACCCGCGCGGCCACCTCCTCCGGCAGCGCCCCCAGCACCCCCGTCAGCAGCTCACCGCGGCCCGCGCCCACATCGACCAGCGCCAGCTCCGACGGCTGCCCCAACGCGGTATCCACCCGGCACAGCAGCGCGGCGACGGCACCGGCGAACAGCGGCGAGACATGCACGGACGTACGGAAATGACCGGCCGGCCCCGCACCGCCGGGACGCGTATAGAAACCGTCCGGGCCGTACAGCGCCCGCTCCATCGCGTCCCGCCAGCCCTGCCACTCATTCGTCACCCGCCCACGGTACGGCCCGCCCGGCACGGGCCCACCGGCATGGACCCAGGGGCTGATCCGGGCGCCGACCCCAGGGCCGACGCACCGGCGCATACGGTCTCCACCTTGGGGAGTACGCCCGGCGCGCAGGATCGCCCCTCCGGTTGACTCATACACGTATCCCTCCTGCCTACGCTGGGTTACGTGCAGCGCCTCTACGACTTCCTCCGCAGGCACCCGACGGGAGTGGACACCTTCTGGGCCGTCCTCCTCCTCGGGTTCAGCAGTCTGTGGATCGCGGCCAGCATCCCCGGCGCCAAGACCGCCATCGCCGCGGTCCTCACGGTCGGCCTCTGCCTCGTCGTCGCGCTGCGCCGCAAGGCGCCCGTCAAGATGCTGCTGCTGACCGCGGTCATCGGCGTCTGCCAGCTGATCTTCGGCATCTCCGCCAGCATCCCCGACGCCGCCATGTTCGCGATCACCTACACCGTCGCGTCCGCCCCCACCACCGCCCGCTGGGCCTCCCGGTGCGCCCTTGCCGGTGCCCTCCTCGGCCCCGCCCTGTCCGTATGGCGCTTCCAGAACTTCCCCGAACGCGCACCGGTATGGCAGGGCGTCTTCTTCACCACCCTGCTCACCGTCCCCTTCGTCCTGGCCTGGGTCCTCGGCGACTCCATGCGCACCCGCCGCGCCTACTGGGCCCAACTGGAGGAAAAGGCCACCCGCCTGGAGAAGGAGCGCGAGGCACAGTCCCGTATCGCCGTCGCCGCCGAACGCGCCCGCATCGCCCGGGAGCTGCACGACGTCGTCGCCCACAACGTCTCCGTCATGGTCGTCCAGGCCGACGGCGCCGCCTACGTCCTCGACGCCGCCCCGGAACAGACCCGCCAGGCGCTGGAGACGATCTCCGGCACGGGACGCCAGGCACTGGCCGAAATGCGCCGCCTGCTCGGCGTGCTGCGCACCGGCGAGCAGGCCGAAGGCGGCGAATACGTCCCCCAGCCGGGCGTCGACCAGCTCGCCGACCTCATCGACCAGGTACGCGGCGCCGGACTGCCCGTCGACTTCCGGGTGGAGGGCGAGGCCCGCCCGCTGCCCAGCAGCATCGAACTGACCGCCTACCGCATCGTCCAGGAAGCGCTCACCAACACCCGCAAACACGGCGGACCCGACGCCTCGGCCACCGTCCGTCTCGCCTACCGGGACAACGACCTCGACCTGCTCATCGAGGACGACGGCCGCGGCGCCCAGCACGAGCTCTACGAGGACGGCGGGGCGGACGGCCTCGGCCACGGCCTGATCGGCATGCGCGAACGGGTCGGCATGGTCGGCGGCAGCCTGACCGCGGGGCCGCGGCCGGGGGGCGGGTTCCGGATCAGCGCGGTGCTGCCGTTGAAGGCGGAGAGGTGAGGGGCGGGGGCTCGCTCCGGTTCGTACCCTGTAGTCCCACCGTTGAAGGGATCTTTCCGCCATGCCCATCCGTGTGATGCTCGTCGACGACCAGGTGCTGCTGCGCACCGGATTCCGGATGGTGCTCGCCGCGCAACCCGACATGGAGGTCGTCGCGGAGGCGGGCAACGGGCGGGAAGCCCTGGAGGTGCTGCGCTCCACCCAGGTCGACGTGATCCTCATGGACGTCCGGATGCCGCATATGGACGGGGTGGAGGCGACCCGGCAGATCTGCGGGGGCGGACAGCAGGAGGGGGCGCCGCAGCCCCCGAAGGTCCTCATCCTGACCACGTTCGACCTCGACGAATACGCCTTCTCCGCACTGAAGGCCGGGGCCAGCGGCTTCATGCTCAAGGACGTACCGCCCGGCGAACTGCTCGCCGCGATCCGCGCAGTGGAGAGCGGCGATGCGGTCGTCGCGCCGTCCACCACCCGCCGCCTTCTCGACCGCTTCACACCGATGCTGCCCACCGTTTCCGCCGGCCCGGCCCGGCCCGAGCTGGAACGGCTGACGGAGCGCGAGCGGGAGGTGCTGCTGCTGGTCGCGCAGGGGCTCTCGAACGGCGAGATCGCGGCGCGGCTGGTGCTGTCGGAGGCTACGGTCAAAACGCATGTGGGCCGCATCCTGACGAAGCTGAGCCTGCGCGACCGGGTGCAGGCGGTGGTCCTCGCGTACGAGACGGGGCTGGTACGGGCCGGGGGCGGCGGGGCGGCGTAAGGGCGCGAGCGACGGCTGGGATCGGCTGCGGCTCCCGATCGCCTCGACGGCGGCCCGCCCGCTCAGCGCAGTACGCCCTCCAGGAAGTCGCTGCCCAGCCGGGCCACCACCTGGAGGTCCAGCTGGTGCAGCACATACCGGCCACGGCGCCGGGTCTGGATCAGCCCGGCCTTCTTCAGCGTCGCGACATGGCGGGAGACCTCGGGCGCGCTGATGCCGTTCGCCGCGGCCAACTCGCCCGTGGTGTGGGCGGTACGCGCCAGAGCGCGGCAGATCCGGATCCGCATCGGGTGGGCCAGTGCTGCCAGCCGGCTCTCCAGCAGCTCCACCGAGGGCGGGTTGGACATCTCGGGCGCCGCGGCGGGGTAAATGATCACCGGTCGCCAGCCGGGCGCGTGCAGCGACAGCAGATGGGGCCAGCCGAAGGTCGACGGTATGAACGTCACGCCCGCGCCGACCGCCGGGTCCACCGCCGTGGTGCGGCCGTGAGCCATCTTGTCGACGACGATGCGGGACTGCTCCTCGTCCAGCGACACCGCGGGCGACACCTCCGCCAGCGCCTCGGCCAGCCCCTTGCGGCGCAGCACTTCGGTCTTGTGCCGGGCGTCGGCGGCCAGCTGCACCCGCACGCGCTGCCAGACGTCCGCAAAGAACGCCTGCTCACAGTCCTCGAACAGGCGGCGGATCCAGGCGCGTACGCCGGGCGGGTCGGCGAGCAGCCGCCGGGCGAAATCCGCCTGCCGCGGGCCACGGGCGGTGGCCCGCGCCAGCGCCTGCTCCCGGGCACGGGCGTCGACCAGCGGCGAGGGGCCGCCGTCGCAGTACGCGCTGGAGCAGGAGATCTCCAGCGCGGCGGCCACATACCGCTCGTCCTCCATCCGGTCCAGCAGGTCCAGGTCCTCCGCGAGCGTGGTGCCCGGCTGCCCGGCACGGTCCGGAAGTGCGGCGAACGCGGTGGTGATGTCGGAGAACGTCGAGCCCCACAGGAAGACCGCCTCGTGCAGCCGGTCGGCGAGGTCGGGCTTGAGGGCTGCGGTGGTGGCGGTGGTCCAGCCGTGCAGCCCCGGGTGGTGGGCGGGTTCGGCGAGGGTGTGCAGGGCGAAGCCCAGCTCTGACAGCGGCGACGGGGCGAAGACGATGCGCTCGTCGGGCAGCCCCGCGATGTCGATCCACACACTCATGAACCTGCCCCCGTTCGTTTCAGGCGCCGGCTGCGCTCCTGCCTTCATGGTCCATCATGCGTGTGCCCCGACCTGCGGCGACGTCATTTGACTGCTCCCGTCAATCGACGGGCCCCGGAGGGCGGCACCGGCGCAGGCTGACTGCCATGAACGCATCCCAGCAGCACATGCTCGACACGTACCGCGCCGCCCAACGGGGCGAGGCGGCCCCCATCCTGCCGGGCGCCGGCACCGTCAGCACCGCCCGGGAAATCCAGGGGTGGCTGCGCTTCCGGACCGTCGTCACGGCGCCGACCGACCGACTCCCGGGCCGCCTGGCCCGCACCGTACGCCGGACGGCGGCGGCCTTGGGCCTCGCCCAGGAGGCGCCCGCGCGGTGCCGCTGACGGTCAGGCAGGGGGAAACTCCCCGCCTTTGACCGCGGTGATGAAGGAGGACCAGTCGGCGGTGGGGAAGACGAGCGCGGGGCCGTGCGGGTCCTTGCTGTCACGGACGGGGACGAAGTCGGGGGTACCGGGGGCTACTTCGATGCAGTTGCCCCCGTTGTTGCCGCTGTAGCTGCTCTTGGTCCAGGACGCCGCGCTGAGTTCGTGCCTGTCCATGCTGCTCGTACCCTTCCATCGCGTCGCTGATCAGAGCGGCGGACTCTCGGGCTGACGGGATGTCCGCCCGTAGCACATCATATGTGTGGCTGTGGCGCGTGTAGGCGGTCGGATCGTTGTTGAAATGGCCGCGGTCCAGCGATTCTGAATACACCCACCGCTCGTTGGCCAGGTCGATCAGTGACATGGAGCTACGGGGGCGAACGAGCCCGAAAAGTTCCGCTGGGGCCACCTGGATACGGATGTTGGGGCGCTGCGCAACGCTCAGCAGGTGCGCGCATTGGGCACGCATGACCTCCGGCCTGCCTACCGCGTTGCGCAGGCACGTCTCGTCCAGGACGGCGACGTACAGCGGGCCATCGTCGACCAAAAAGCGAGGTTGGCGACTCATGCGGGCCCGAACGCGCTTGTCTACCTCATTGCCGCTGGCGATCTGGGAGAACAACGCGTGCGCGTAGTCCCGGGTCTGCAACAGACCCGGGATGACCTGTTCTTGATACTCCCGCAGAGCCACCGCTTCAGCGTCCATCTCGGCCCTGCGCTCGAACCAGTCCGGATGTTCCACCTCCGGATACCAGTCGATCCGCCCCCACAGCCGCAGTAACACCCCACCCGTGCCGAGCAGTTCGTCACACGCCTTGGCGAAGGTGTCCTGCGGTACGCGCGTGCCCGCCTCGACGCGCGCCACGTGCGAGCGGTCGCACGGAACCTTGCGCGCCAGGGTTTCCTGGGTGAGGCCCGCTGCCTCCCGGTGATGCTTCAGCACCTCGCCGAACACGGCGGCCGTGGTGGCCGCCGATCCCCCCGTGGCATTGCGTCGGTTCACGGCATCCCTTCGTGACAGTTGGCAATTGTCACGCGCTCAGCGTGGTGACCGAACCTCTCACTGAGCAACGATGAACGCACCCAGAGTAAGGGGCTGTTGGGCCGATTTCGGCCTGTTTTCGCATGCCCGGTGAGAGCACCCGGCCACACACAAAACCCCCGCGACGTTGGTGGACGTCCGGGGGCGTGGCCATCAACCCAGAGTGGGGATCGACAACATGCACCACGTTATCCGGCTCTTCGAGTCGCTGCTACGCCTTTGGCTGCCTGCGACGGGGCGTCATCGGCCCGTCTGCGTACCGCCCGCCGCGGGGTACGCGGACGTGCCGAGGGCGGCGCGGCGTCGCGGGCCCGTACCGCACACGGAGCTGCTGCGCGGTGAGGACTCTCCCCTCGTGCGCCCGTACGTCCCCGCGCTTCGCGACATGGAGGTGGCGGGCTGATGGGGCGCCTGGGCGGCCCCGTTCACCTCCAGGAACCGGGACGGGAGCCCGAGCCGGTTGCCGGGTGCGATGTGTGCGGGGCCCTGGACCGGCAGCGCTCGGGGGCATACGCCATCGGGGACAAGTCGAGGGCGACCGACTGCAATGTCGAGATCCGGCGCCACCCTCACCGCAGCGCGGCGGGGGAGCGGTGAGGGGCGGCCGGTGGTCGGCGGAGGGTCGGCGTCGGCATGCCCGAATCGGCCGACCTGCGCGGGCCCCCTCTACGGCTCACCCACCGAGCCCCGCCACCCGCGCCGCGAACTCCGCCGTGGCCGTGCGGATGTCCTCGGCCGTCCATTCCAAGGCCGGGGCGGCGACCGTCACCTCTGTCATCGACAGGCCGGGAGGCGCGGCGGCGTCTGGCGTGAACCACTGGCGGAACAAGGTGGTCCGTGTCTCCTCCGCCAGTCGTATGCCGGCCTCGTTCAGGACCTCGGGCGGGTGCGGCAGCCACACCTGGAACTGGTGGGTGTGCGGGATCGCCGGATGGACCGTGAACCACGGCACGCCGGCGTCCGCGAATCCGTCGCTCAGGGCCTGCGCGACGACCTTGGCGTGCGCCACGTACTCCGGCAGGCGTGGCAGTTCGCGGTCCAGCCCTATGAGGGCGGTGAGCGCGGTCGGCCACTGCTGGAAGAGCTGGCCGCCGTAGCGGTGCCGCCAGGCGCGGGCCTCCTCGATGAAGTCCTCCGTGCCCGCCAGGGCGGCGCCCGCCGTCGCGCCCAGCGACTTGTAGAACGAGACATAGACGCTGTCCGCGAGGGCGGTCGTCTCCGGGAGCGAGCGGCCGAAGTGCGGGGCGCTTTCCCACAGGCGCGCGCCGTCGAAGTGGATCACCGCGTCGCGGTCCCGTGCGGCCGCCACCGTGGCCGTCAGTTCTTCCCATGCGGGGAGGACGAACCCGGCCTCCCGCAGCGGCAGTTCGAGGGCCAGGGTGCCGAACGGCTCCTGAAGGTCGTATATCTCCTCCGGGGTCGGCATTCGTGGTGCGCGCGTCGGATGCACCATGTGCAGGCCGCTGACCATGGCATACGCGTCGCGTTCATGCACTTCCAGATGGGACAGGGGGTGCCCGGCGACCGTCCGGCTGCCCGTGCGCCCCGCCCAGCAGCGCAGGGCGACCTGCTGGGCCATCGTGCCGGTCGGGAAGAAGGCGGCGGCCTCGGTGCCCAGGACCTCGGCGGTGCGGCGCTCCAGCTCGCCCACGATGCCGTTGTCGTTGCCGTAGATGTCCGTCCAGTCGTCCAGGTCGTACGCGGCGGGCGCCTCGGCCAGCAGGCGGTCCAGCCGCTCGCGGAGCGTCGCGACGGGGGCGCCGCCCGAGAGGACCCGCTTCGATCCGCGCCAGGCCGCCATCCGCCGTGCCCGCGTTGATGCCGCCGCCGCGCCGGATCCGGTCCGCCCGATCTCGACGGTTCCCGGCTCCCCGGTTCCCGGTTCTCCGGTTCCCCGTTCTCCGACTCCCGGCCCGCCGGTCTCCGTGCCCGGCCTCCGTACGTCCCCCATCACGGCCTCCACCTGCCTTTCCGTTGACTTTCCGGCCATCCGTTCGTGCCGTGGAAGTGAGCATGGCGCAGGCTCGGGCGCTCACGCGACCCCTGTGGATAAAGTTGTGGATAACGCGTGGGGTGTGTGCGGAACGGCATGCGGGACGGGGGCGTGCCGGCGTGCGGACGGCGAGCGGAAGGTCCGCCGGATATGACCCGTCTCACGCTTCGTACGGCCCCCGAACCAGGCGGAAACACTCGCGTAGCATGGCGAGGAATCGTCCGGTACCCCCCGCGGACTGGAACGGAAGGCCATCGCCGCGTGAACGCAATCCCACCCTCCCCCAAGTTCTCGGCTCCGCTCGAACAGGGGGGACCCCCAGCGCCCCACGAACGCCCCGCCCGGCTCACCGTCGGAGTCGTCGGCGCGGGCCGTGTCGGGCCCGCCCTCGCCGCGTCGCTGCGGCTTGCGGGGCACCGTCCGGTCGCCGTTTCGGGGGTCTCCGACGCCTCCGTACGCCGTGCCGCCGAGCTGCTCCCCGACGTCCCGCTGGTCACCCCGGCCGAGGTGCTCGCCCGCGCCGAGCTGGTGCTGCTGACCGTCCCCGACGATGCCCTCGCCGACCTGGTGCGCGGCCTCGCCGAGACCGGTGCCGTACGGCCCGGCCAGCTGCTGGTGCACACCTCGGGGCGCTACGGCACGGCCGTGCTGGACCCGGCCACGCGAGCCGGTGCGCTGCCCCTCGCGCTGCACCCGGCCATGACCTTCACCGGCACCTCCGTGGACGTCCAGCGGCTGGCCGGGTGCTCGTTCGGGGTGACGGCGCCCGAGGAGCTGCGGATGGCGGCCGAGGCGCTGGTCATCGAGATGGGCGGGGAGCCCGAGTGGATCGCGGAATCGGCGCGTCCGCTCTATCACGCGGCCCTCGCCATCGGCGCCAATCACCTGGTCACGCTGGTCGCCCAGGCCATGGAGCTGCTCGGCAAGGCCGGTGTGACGGCCCCGGACCGGATGCTCGGCCCGCTGCTCGGTGCGGCCCTGGACAATGCGCTGCGCTCCGGTGACGCCGCCCTGACCGGGCCGGTGGCGCGCGGTGACGCGGGCACGGTCGCCGCCCATGTCGCGGAGCTGCGCCGGCATGCGCCGCAGAGCGTGGCCGGGTATCTCGCGATGGCCCGTACGACCGCGGACCGGGCGCTGGCCCACGGCCTGCTCAAGCCGGAACTGGCCGAGGACCTCCTCGGCGTGCTCGCCGGGCCCGCCCCCGACACCCCACGCGCCGATGGCAACGGCCCCGGCCGCAAGGACGCCGACGGGCCCAGCGGCAACGGCCCCAGCGACAAGGCCGCCGACCAGGAAGACCCCGGCCACACCAACTCCGACGGCAACGGCACCGCCCCCGACGACAACGGCCCCACCGGAGGCGACCGATGACCACCTCGCCCCCGCCTCCCGCCGGCCGCCTCCTCCACACCGCCGCCGCCCTGCGCGACCTGCCCCGCCACACCGGCGCCCGTGCCGTCGTGATGACCATGGGCGCGCTGCACGAGGGGCACGCCACCTTGGTCCGGGCCGCCCGTGCGCGGGTCGGGGCGCAGGGGCAGGTCGTGGTCACGGTGTTCGTCAATCCGCTCCAGTTCGGGGCGGGGGAGGACCTGGACCGCTACCCGCGGACTCTGGACGCGGATGTGGTGCTGGCAACGGAGGCGGGCGCGGACGTGGTGTTCGCGCCGTCGGCCGACGAGGTCTATCCGGGCGGGGAGCCGCAGATCCGGATCGCCGCGGGGCCGATGGGCACGCTCCTGGAGGGCGCCAGCCGCCCCGGGCACTTCGACGGGGTGCTCACCGTCGTCGCCAAACTGCTGCATCTGACGGCCCCCGACATCGCCTTCTTCGGGCAGAAGGACGCCCAGCAGCTCGCGGTGATCAGCCGGATGGCCACCGATCTGAACTTCCCCGTGGAGATCGTGGGTGTGCCGACGGTCCGTGAGGACGACGGACTGGCCCTCTCCAGCCGTAACCGCTATCTGTCCGCCCCCGAGCGCCGCACCGCGCTCGCGCTGTCCGCCGCGCTGTACGCGGCCCGCGACCGGCTCGCCGCCGAGGAGGCGCTGCGCGCCCGCGCCGCCTCCGTCGGGCACCCCGCACAGGACCGGGCAGCGGCCCTGGCGGCCCTGGGGGAGGACCGGGCCGCCGCCGACGCGCATGCCGTGGCCTGCGCCGCCGCCGGCCCGTCGCACGGCCCCTCCGTGGCCCGCACCGCGGCGCAAGCGGTGCTGACGGACGCGGCCCACCTCGATCCGCCGCTCGAACTGGACTATCTGGCCCTGGTCGATCCGTCCGACTTCACCGAGGTCCCGGACACGTACGAGGGCGAGGCGGTCCTCGCGGTGGCCGCCAAGGTCGGCACCACCCGCCTCATCGACAACGTCCGCCTGGTCTTCCGCCCGGCGCCGGGCACGGGCACAGCTACGGCCACTGCCACTGCCGCTGCAACGGCCTCCGCGTCCACACCGGACAAGACGGAGACCACCTCCGGCACCCCCGCCACCCCCACACCCACCACCACTCCCCAAGGCCCCCTCGGAGCGCCCCGATGACCGCCACCGGAACAGGAACCGGCCCCGGCCACGCGATAGCCGCCGCCCCCGCACCCGGCATACGCCTGACCGCCCCCGCCCCCGGCTGGGCCATCGACGCCGACGTGGTCGTGGTGGGCTCCGGGGTGGCCGGGCTGACCGCCGCCCTGCGCTGCGCCGCCGCCGGGCGCCGTACGGTCGTGGTCACCAAGGCCCGCCTCGACGACGGCTCCACCCGGTGGGCCCAGGGCGGTATCGCCGCGGCCCTCGGTGACGGCGACAGCCCCGAGCAGCATCTGGCCGACACCCTCGTCGCGGGTGCCGGACTGTGCGACGAGGAGGCCGTACGGACCCTGGTGACCGAGGGGCCGGACGCCGTCCACCGCCTCATCGGGGCCGGTGCCCGTTTCGACACCGCGCCTGATAGCGACGAGATCGCGCTCACCCGGGAGGGCGGTCACCACCGCCGCCGGATCGCGCACGCCGGAGGCGACGCCACCGGGGCCGAGATCTCCCGCGCCCTGGTCGAGGCGGTCCGCGCCGCCGGACTGCGCACCATCGAGAACGCCCTGGTCCTGGACCTGCTCACGGACGCGCAGGGCCGTACGTCCGGCGTCACCCTGCACGTCATGGGCGAGGGCCAGCACGACGGGGTGGGCGCCGTGCACGCGCCGGCGGTCGTCCTCGCCACCGGGGGCATGGGCCAGGTCTTCTCCGCGACCACCAACCCGGCCGTCTCCACCGGGGACGGCGTCGCGCTCGCCCTGCGCGCCGGGGCCGAGGTCTCCGACCTGGAATTCGTCCAATTCCACCCCACCGTCCTGTACTTGGGGCGGGACGCGGAGGGTCAGCAGCCGCTGATCTCCGAGGCCGTACGGGGCGAGGGCGCGTATCTCGTCGACGCCGACGGGACCCGGTTCATGGTCGGGCAGCACGAACTGGCCGAACTGGCACCGCGCGACATCGTCGCCAAGGCGATCACGCGGCGGGCCCAGGAGCAGGGCGCCGAGCACATGTACCTGGACGCCCGGCACTTCGGCGCCGAGATGTGGGAGCACCGCTTCCCGACCATCCTCGCCGCCTGCCGCGCCCACGGCATCGACCCGGTCACCGAGCCGATCCCGGTCGCCCCGGCCGCCCACTACGCCTCCGGCGGCGTGCGCACCGACCTGCACGGGCGGACCACCGTGCCCGGCCTCTACGCCTGCGGTGAGGTCGCCTGCACCGGTGTGCACGGCGCCAACCGGCTGGCCTCCAACTCCCTCCTGGAGGGGCTGGTGTTCGCGGAGCGGATCGCCGACGACATCGCGGCCGGTCCGGTGCGGCGGCCCGGCGAGCACCTGCTGCCCGACGCGCCGCCCGTCCCGCTGCTCCCGCCCGAGGCGCGCTTCGAGATCCAGCGGATCATGACCGCGGGCGCCGGAGTGCTGCGTTCCCGTGCGAGCCTGGCGGAGGCGTACCAGGCGCTCGTCCGGCTGACCTCCAAGACCGCTGCCGACTCGGCGGACGGCAAGGCCGCGGAGCCCGGTGTGGACGCCTGGGAGGCCACCAACCTGCTGCTGGTGGCGCGCGTTCTGGTCGCCGGTGCCCGCAGCCGCGAGGAGACCCGCGGCTGCCACTGGCGCGAGGACCACCCCGACCGCGACGATGCGGCCTGGCGGCGCCACTCCGTGGTCACCTTCCGGCCGCCCCACACGGTGGAGTTCCGCGCCACGGACTCCGCCGGCTTCCCCGCCACCCAGCCCGACAGCCTTCCCACCCCTCAGCCCGAGACGGAGCCGAACCCGTGAGCAGCATCCCCGACGACCTCCCCCTCCTCCAGATCGGCGGACGGCCCTCCGGCGAACCGACCGGCGGCTGCGGCGATGCCTGCGGCTGCGCCGGCGACGAGGACGCGTACGAGCTGGACCCGCTGACCTGCGGCCTCGACCCCGACCTGGCCGCGCTCCTGGTGGCCGCCGGGCTCGACCCCGTACAGGTCGAGGACATCGCGCACATGGCCGTCGAGGAGGACCTCGACCAGGGCGTGGACGTCACCACCGTGGCCACCATCCCCGAAGACGCCGTCGCCACCGGTGACTTCACCGCCCGCGAGGCCGGTACGGTCGCCGGGCTGCGGGTCGCCGAGGCGGTGCTGTCCATCGTGTGCACCGACGAGTTCGAGGTCGAGCGGCACGTCGAGGACGGCGACCGGGTCGAGGCCGGCACCAAGCTGCTGTCCGTCACCACCCGCACCCGCGATCTGCTCACCGGCGAGCGCAGCGCGCTGAACATCCTGTGCCGCCTGTCGGGCATCGCGACCGCCACCCGCCGCTGGGCGGACCTCCTGGAGGGCACCAAGGCCAAGGTGCGCGACACCCGTAAGACGACGCCGGGGCTGCGGTCGCTGGAGAAGTTCGCGGTGCGCTGCGGCGGCGGCGTCAACCACCGGATGTCGCTGTCGGACGCCGCGCTGATCAAGGACAACCACGTGGTCGCGGCGGGCGGCGTGGCCGCGGCGTTCCGGGCCGTACGGGACGAATTCCCGGGCCTGGCCATCGAGGTGGAGGTCGACCGGCTCGACCAGATCCCGCCGATCCTCGACGAGGGCGCCGATCTGATCCTGCTGGACAACTTCACCCCGGAGCAGACCCGGCAGGCCGTGGAACTGGTCGCGGGCCGCGCGATGCTGGAGTCCTCCGGCCGCCTGACCCCCGAGACCGCCCGCGCCTACGCGGAGACCGGCGTCGACTACCTGGCCGTCGGCGCGCTCACCCACTCCTCCCCGATCCTCGACATCGGCCTCGACCTGCGCGAGGACGACGGCCAGGCCGAGGACGCCCACCAGGCCGGGGCCGACGCCCGGGACGAGGACCACTGACCGCCATGCTCCTGACCATCGACGTGGGCAACACCCACACCGTCCTCGGCCTCTTCGACGGCGACGAGATCGTCGAACACTGGCGCATCTCCACCGACGCCCGCCGCACCGCCGACGAACTGGCCGTGCTCCTCCAGGGCCTGATGGGGATGCACCCGCTCCTCGGCGACGACCTGGGCGACGGCATCGAGGGCATCGCCATCTGCTCCACCGTCCCCTCCGTCCTGCACGAGCTGCGCGAGGTCACCCGCCGCTACTACGGGGACGTGCCCGCCGTCCTGGTGGAGCCCGGCGTCAAGACGGGCGTGCCGGTCCTGATGGACAACCCCAAGGAGGTCGGCGCCGACCGGATCATCAACTCCCTGGCGGCCGTCGAGCTCTACGGAGGCCCGGCGATCGTGGTGGACTTCGGTACGGCCACCACCTTCGACGCGGTCAGCACCCGCGGCGAGTACGTCGGCGGCGTGATCGCCCCGGGCATCGAGATCTCGGTGGATGCGCTGGGCGTCAAGGGCGCCCAGCTGCGCAAGATCGAGCTGGCCCGGCCGCGCAGCGTCATCGGCAAGAACACCGTCGAGGCGATGCAGTCCGGCATCCTCTACGGCTTCGCGGGCCAGGTGGACGGTGTGGTGCAGCGGATGGCCCGGGAGCTGGCCGAGGACCCGGACGAGGTGACCGTGATCGCCACCGGCGGCCTGGCCCCGATGGTCCTGGGGGAGTCCTCGGTGATCGACTGCCACGAGCCGTGGCTGACCCTCATCGGCCTGCGCATGGTCTACGAGCGCAACGTCGCCCGGTCGTGAGCGTGGCTTGGTCGTGAGCGTGGCCCGGTCCTGAGCGTGGCCCGGTCCTGGGCGTCGGTACGCCCAGCCGCGCCATCGCGCACGAGTTAAGTGGCTTTTGTCTGAAATGGTCGTAAAGTCGCCGCATGCCTATGCCAAACGGATCCCGCGGTGGCATGACGTTCAGCGCCGATGAGCTGCGAGTGCTCCGTCGCGCTCTCGCCCATGCCCACCAGTCGACGTCCCGCTCCGTCCCGCTCGGCGTCGCTCTCCAGTGGCCGGAGGACACCCAGGAGTACCTCCGGCTGGCCGAGGAGGTGGACGAGGCGGTGCACGAGGGCGGCCGGCTGCGCGCCTTCCTGGTCGCCGACCTGGCCCGCTACCGCGACGCCCTGCCGGGCTCCGCCGCCGGCTACCTCGCCCAGCTCAGGGAGGCCCTGGAGGCCGGTTACGTCCCCGGTTCCGACGACCTTGCCGCGCTGCGCTCGCTGGTCGCGCGGGGCACCGGGGCGGCCGAGAGCGAACGCCGCGCCGCCTTGCTGCGCCACTGCGAGCGGCTGGCCGAGCGGTCCGTACGGACCCGGCTGCGGGCCCTCGCCGGCGGCCGCGCGGCGGCGCCCGAGCCGGAGCGTGAGCGGGAGCGCGAGCCGGAGCGCGAACCGGCCACCGAACCGGCCACCGAGCCCCAGCGGCGGCCCGCGCCGTCGCCTTCGCCCGCGCCCAGGCCGTCCCGTCCGGGCCGCCCCATCCCCACGCCGGGCGAGGTCTTCCCGCCCCGCCGCAAGAAGCCTGCCCCGCCCCCGGAGACCCGTACCGCCTGAGCGCTGCGTACTCTGGGATGCCTCACGCCCGAACAGGAGGCCATACGCCGTGGACTACCTCGCAGCGCTCACCCCGCCCGTCGTGATGGCCGTGGCCTTCACCTGCCTGATCGTCACGATCATCAAGAGCCAGGGCGGCCCGAACAAGGCCAAGGAGGACGCCGCCGCGGACGCGATGCTCGCCCGTTCCGACTCCCCCGCGGATGCCAAGACGCAGGGCGCCTGACCGCCCCGGCACCTTTTCCGGCCCGGCGCGCACCCGCCGCCCGCACACCACGGCCGATACGGCCCGGGAATGACCGTCCCGGGCCGTACGCCTTTTTCCGGCCCAAACGCAACGAGATCAACGGGCATTCGCGACATCTCCCACTATTGTTCTTGTGTGCCGAGACCATTGGGTGATCTGGAAGACGCGGTGATGACGCGGGTGTGGGAGTGGAACCGCCCGGTCACCGTTCGGGAAGTCCTGGAAGATCTCCAGAAGGAACGGTCGATCGCCTACACAACGGTCATGACCGTATTGGACAACCTTCATCAGAAGGGCTGGGTGCGCCGCGAAGCGGAAGGCCGCGCCTATCGATATGAGGCGGTCTCCACTCGGGCCGCGTACTCGGCCGCACTGATGAACGAGGCATGGTCCACCAGCGACAACCCTGCGGCCGCTCTCGTGGCCTTCTTCGGCATGATGTCGCCGGAACAGCGACAGGCCCTGCGCGATGCCGTTCACATGGTGCAGATCGACGAACCGGGAAGCGCCGGGAGCGCGCAAGAGGCCGAAGAGTCCGAAGCCGCCGCCGCTCCTGAACGGGTGCCCGAACGGACATCGGAAGCGGGAAGGGAAGAGGAACCCGGGGCGGGCTCGGGGGCCACGGGGCGATAGCGTCCCGCCATGCCCGTGCATTCAAAAGGCCTCACCGTCCGCCGCGCCCGGACCAGCGATGTCCCGGCGGTACGCCGCCTCATCGACTCCTACTCACGGCACGGCATCCTGCTCGACAAAGCCACCGTCACGCTTTACGAGGACATCCAGGAGTTCTGGGTCGCCGAACGGGACGAAGACGCCGAGGTCGTCGGCTGCGGCGCACTGCATGTGATGTGGGAAGACCTGGCCGAAGTCCGCACCCTTGCGGTCGATCCGCAGCTCAAGGGCCACGGAGTGGGCCATCTCGTCCTCGACAAGCTGCTGCGAACCGCGCGCTGGCTCGGAGTACGGCGCATTTTCTGTCTCACCTTCGAAGTCGACTTCTTCACCAAGCACGGCTTCGTGGAGATCGGCGAGACTCCGGTTGAGCGTGATGTCTACAGCGAGCTGCTGCGTTCCTATGACGAGGGCGTTGCCGAGTTCCTCGGGCTCGAACGAGTGAAGCCCAACACCCTGGGTAACAGCCGGATGCTTCTGCACCTGTGAACAGCGTTCTATGTCCGAATCGCTCCGCTATCGCTCCCCTATCGATCCCTATCGCGCCCCTATGCCGCGCTACGGAAGCATGTGTTCCCCGCTCTGCGGGCAAGTGAACCCTACCCAAGGGTTTGTGTTTTTCCCGGAAAAGCGGTTTGCTTTCCGTCGTAATCCACATTCGATGAAAGGGAAACCGGTGGCACAGAAGGTTCAGGTTCTTCTTGTTGACGACCTCGACGGTGGCGAGGCGCACGAGACGGTGACGTTCGCTCTCGACGGTAAGTCCTACGAGATCGACCTCTCCGATGCCAACGCCGAGAAGCTTCGTGAGTCGCTCACGGACTTCGTGAAGGCCGGCCGTCGTACCGGTGGCCGTTCCGGGGCCCGCGGCAAGGCGCGCGCCGCTTCCGGTGGCTCCGGCGACACCGCGAAGATCCGCGCGTGGGCGAAGGAGAACGGCTACAACGTCAATGACCGTGGCCGCGTCCCCGCCGACATTCGCGAGGCATTCGAGAAGGCCAACGGCTGATCGCCGCAAGCGCGATCGGATTGGGCATTACGAGCACGCAGCAACCGGGCCCGGTGGCACTCCGTTGCCGCCGCGCTCACCAGCCGAATGAGGTTGGGGGCGCCCCCACCGTCTCCGCCGATTCCTGTCCCGAACCCCGTACTGGGCAGGAAATTCTCCGCCGCGCGCCCCGGCCGGGGAGGTCGCAACCATCCTGCGGCCTCCCGCCCGCCGAATTCGCAGGCCGAGAGCGTGTCGGCGGCAGCGGCACGGGCGGGGACGGCCGGTGCGGGCATCCGCTCCCCGGCCCCGCGCGCACCGAGATCAGGCGTGAGCGCACCCCACTCGAGCCATTGCAGGATTTCCGGCAGTTCCTCGGCGCCGCCGGCCGCGATGAGCATGAGCACTTTCGGCCGTTCCAGGCGGCGATTTCCGTCGCATGAGGGCCGTAGCAGCGCCACCGGCCCGGTGTGCGGCAGCCGCCGCAGTACGGCCCGCCCCGCGTCGGCCGGCATCTCCAGCACGTCGAAATGCGGCCCCACGAGCAGCTCCACGGGCTCCGTGGCGGTGGTCGGCCAGCCCATCTCCTGCTCGTACCACCGGCGGACGGCGGACAGGGGGCTGCGGGGTCGCGGAAGTGCGCGGGCCATATCCGGTGCAACGGCCAACGAACTCGGGAAGTTACGCAGGGTGGAAGTCCCGATCCGATGCGGATACGCACCGTGATCGGGCGGGGGCGTGCCGGGGCATTCGGCAGCGGGTGGGTGTTCGCCCGTAGCGGATGGAAGCGGCCCGCGCCGCATGGAGTGTCAGTGGCAGCGGGTAAGACAGTCACAGTGGGAAAAGACCGTGTGACCGGCGCCAGAGGCGCTCTGCACCAGCGGATGGCCGGATGCGGTGGGCGTGTCGGGCCGGGGTGCGTTCGCCACGGGCGTAGTGGCGAACAGCGTATATGCCTGGCCTGCGGGAACATCGTCTCGCACCATCGAGTTGGAGCAGATGTCAGCTGTTCGGCAGTAAATTTCCCCGCCGGAGCGGGGTGATCCGGACGGGTGTCGGCAGTTGGAATGAGCTGTCCCGTGTTGCGGGACTAGCATGCGGAAGGACAGGGAGGGGACCGACCCCTAACTGCCTGACCGCTCTGAGGAGCGATTAACGATGTTCGAGAGGTTCACCGACCGTGCGCGGCGGGTTGTCGTCCTGGCTCAGGAAGAAGCCCGGATGCTCAACCACAACTACATCGGCACCGAGCACATCCTCCTGGGCCTGATCCACGAGGGTGAGGGTGTCGCCGCTAAGGCCCTGGAGAGCCTCGGGATTTCGCTCGAGGCGGTCCGCCAGCAGGTGGAGGAGATCATCGGCCAGGGCCAGCAGGCCCCGTCCGGCCACATTCCCTTCACCCCCCGTGCCAAGAAGGTCCTGGAGCTTTCGCTCCGCGAGGCCCTCCAGCTCGGCCACAACTACATCGGTACGGAGCACATCCTGCTCGGCCTGATCCGCGAGGGCGAGGGCGTCGCCGCCCAGGTCCTCGTGAAGCTGGGCGCCGATCTCAACCGGGTGCGGCAGCAGGTCATCCAGCTGCTCTCCGGTTACCAGGGCAAGGAAGCCGCCACCGCCGGCGGCCCCGCCGAGGGCACGCCCTCGACCTCCCTCGTCCTGGACCAGTTCGGCCGCAACCTCACGCAGGCCGCTCGCGAGACCAAGCTCGACCCGGTCATCGGGCGCGAGAAGGAAATCGAGCGGGTCATGCAGGTGCTCTCCCGCCGTACGAAGAACAACCCGGTCCTCATCGGCGAGCCCGGCGTCGGCAAGACGGCGGTCGTCGAAGGACTGGCTCAGGCGATCGTCAAGGGCGAGGTGCCCGAGACCCTCAAGGACAAGCACCTCTACACCCTCGACCTCGGCGCCCTGGTCGCCGGCTCCCGCTACCGCGGTGACTTCGAGGAGCGCCTGAAGAAGGTCCTCAAGGAGATCCGCACCCGCGGCGACATCATCCTGTTCATCGACGAGCTCCACACCCTGGTGGGTGCGGGCGCCGCCGAGGGCGCGATCGACGCCGCCAGCATCCTCAAGCCCATGCTGGCGCGAGGCGAGCTGCAGACCATCGGTGCCACCACGCTCGACGAGTACCGCAAGCACCTGGAGAAGGACGCGGCCCTGGAGCGCCGCTTCCAGCCCATCCAGGTCGCGGAGCCGTCGCTGCCCCACACGATCGAGATCCTCAAGGGCCTGCGGGACCGCTACGAGGCGCACCACCGCGTCTCCATCACGGACTCCGCCCTGGTCGCGGCGGCCACCCTGGCCGACCGCTACATCTCCGACCGTTTCCTGCCGGACAAGGCGATCGACCTGATCGACGAGGCCGGCTCCCGAATGCGCATCCGCCGCATGACCGCGCCGCCGGACCTGCGCGAATTCGACGAGAAGATCGCCGATGTGCGCCGGGAGAAGGAGTCCGCGATCGACTCGCAGGACTTCGAGAAGGCCGCGGGCCTGCGCGACAAGGAAAAGCAGCTCCTGGCCGCGAAGGCGAAGCGGGAGAAGGAGTGGAAGGCCGGCGACATGGACGTCGTCGCCGAGGTGGACGAGGAGCTGATCGCCGAGGTCCTGGCCACGGCCACCGGCATCCCGGTCTTCAAGCTCACCGAGGAGGAGTCGTCCCGCCTGCTGCGCATGGAGGACGAGCTCCACAAGCGCGTCATCGGCCAGAAGGACGCCATCAAGGCGCTCTCCCAGGCCATCCGCCGTACCCGTGCCGGGCTGAAGGACCCCAAGCGTCCCGGTGGCTCGTTCATCTTCGCGGGCCCGTCGGGCGTCGGTAAGACGGAGCTGTCCAAGACCCTCGCCGAGTTCCTGTTCGGCGACGAGGACGCGCTGATCTCCCTGGACATGTCGGAGTTCAGTGAGAAGCACACCGTCTCGCGGCTCTTCGGCTCGCCCCCCGGCTACGTCGGCTACGAAGAGGGCGGCCAGCTCACCGAGAAGGTGCGCCGCAAGCCGTTCTCCGTGGTGCTCTTCGACGAGGTCGAAAAGGCCCACCCGGACATCTTCAACTCCCTGTTGCAGATCCTGGAGGACGGTCGCCTGACCGACTCCCAGGGCCGGGTCGTGGACTTCAAGAACACCGTCATCATCATGACGACGAACCTCGGCACCCGGGACATCTCCAAGGGCTTCAACCTCGGCTTCGCGGCCCAGGGCGATGTCCGTACCGGCTACGAGCGGATGAAGAACAAGGTCAACGAAGAGCTCAAGCAGCACTTCCGCCCCGAGTTCCTCAACCGTGTCGATGACACCGTCGTCTTCCACCAGCTGACCGAGGAAGACATCATCCAGATCGTCGACCTCATGATCGCCAAGGTGGACGAGCGGCTCAAGGACCGCGACATGGGCATCGAGCTCAGCGGTACCGCCAAGTCGCTGCTGGCCAAGCGCGGGTACGACCCGGTGCTCGGCGCCCGTCCGCTGCGCCGCACGATCCAGCGCGAGATCGAGGACGCCCTCTCGGAGAAGATCCTCTTCAGCGAGCTGCGTCCGGGCCACATCGTGGTCGTCGACGTCGAGGGCGAGGGTGACAGCGCCAAGTTCACCTTCCGCGGCGAGGAGAAGGCGGCCCTGCCGGACGCCCCGCCGATCGAGTCCGCCACCGGCGGCTCGGGCCCGAACCTGAGCAAGGACGCGTAGCAGCACAAAAGGCTCTCGCACAGCGGCGCTGCCCCGGACCGTCACATACGGTCCGGGGCAGCGCCGTATCCGGGCGTGCCCGGCGCCTACGGGCTACAGCTGCACGACCCGGATACCGTCCGGCACCCCCGTCACCGGCGGGATACGCCGTCCGATCTGCAAGGTGTCCAGCTTCGGGAAGGCCGACAGCCACTCCATCGAAACGCCCAGGTCGTAGGCGAGCCACAGCCGGGTCAGCTCTTCGGCCGGAACAATGGCCTCGATCAGCTGTTCCGGCGTGAAATAGCCGGCGATCCGCAGATGCGGCCGTCCGCCCAAACGGCGAAGAGTATGCAATTCCTCCGGATCGGCCACCGGGAAATACAGCTCGGCCGGTTCGAGATGGGCGATGATCTCGCGGGCATAGCGGGCGGTGTCGTAATGCCGCCAGGCCCCCGCGAGCTGCGCGCGGATGTCGTGGTGCGCGCGGTCGCGCAGCCCCGTCAGATAATCGATGGCCATATCGTCCGCGATGGACGTGGCGGTAATGGCCAGAAGATATGCCTCTTCGTCGGAGGCCGTGGCGGGATCGGGCAGCATTTCCAGCACAATCGGCCCGATCCAGCCAAGCGCGCGGGCCGCGGACGGTGTACTGGGCCGCACCATGTCCCGGGTGAAGCGCTGGACGCGGGCCCGGACGTCCGGATCCAGCTCGGTGGCGTGCTCCAGGCAGGCGGCGGCCAGCAGCTTGCGGTGGCGGGCCTCGGCCGCCTTGATGCCCGCGTGCGGGGCCAGCAGGCCGTCCAAGAGGGTCGCGCACTCATCGGGCCGGGCCAGGGCCACGGCCATCCGTATGACGTCCTCCCAGTCGTCGTGGTGGGCGTGCTCCAGGAGCAGCGCGAAATCGTGGCGCTGGATCGTCGCCCGCGCGGAGAGATAGTCCTGAAAGGTGCGGTGCACGAAGTCGACCGTGCCCGGGGTCGGCTCGCGCAGCAGGCCCGTGCGGTTGAGCAGATGCCGGAAGACCTCCTCGGGACCGCCCTGTCGGGCCGCGACCGGTATGGCCGGCAGATGCGCGGCCAGGGTCGCGATGGCCGTCTCCCGGTCGATCTCCGACCGCCCGTTGATCAGCATCCAGTGGGCGAGCTTCTGCAACAGCTGGATCTTGGGCTGCCGGGTCAGCTCCACGCCGTCCGTGGCCACCATCGCCCGCTCCCGGTCCCGCCGCTCCAGCAGCATCGACAGCGCCGCGTCGTAGAGCTCCTTACGGCCGTTGGGCAGATAGCCGCGCCGGTCGCGGTGCAGGGCGCACAGCAGACCGCACATCAGCGGATTGGTCGCCAGCCGGCCCAGATCGCGGGTGATGCGTACGGCGGTGAGCAGCGTGTGCTCGTACTCCCCGAGCCGGTGGAGGTCGGCCGGGCTCTGCTGGGCGGCGGCGCGGTGCCAGCGCTGGATGAACGCGGCGACGTCCTCCCGGCTCATCGGCGCCAGGGACAGCTCGGCGAAGCCCTCGCCGGTGAGCCAGTCGTGCGGTACGGCGGAGGGGCGGGAGGTGACGATGCAGACGGTGCCCGGATAGCGGGTGGTCCAGTCGCGCAGGCGCTCGCGCACCTCCTCGCGGGCCTCCTCGGGCGCCTCGTCGATCCCGTCGATCAGGAGCAGCGCCCGGCCCTCGCCCAGGATGCGCTCGGCCCACCCGGGCGGCTGGGCCGCGGCGTCGCGGTAGCCGGCGGCGGCCAGGAAGGCGGCCGGGTCGGGGATGCCGTCGCGGGCGAAGCGGCGCACGGGCAGGAGGAAGGGCACCCGTCCCCGCAACCCCGCGAGCGCCTCGGGCAGTTCGTCCCTGGCGGTGGCCACGGTCAGCCACTGGAGCAGCGTGGTCTTGCCGGAGCCGGCGACGCCGCGGATCAGGATGCGGGGGCGGTCGGCGAGGGCCTGTTCGGCGGGCGTCGGCGGTTCGTCGTCCTGCGTACCGGGGTCCGGCTCGCACTCAAGCCCCAGGTAGGCGGCATCGAGGGGCCAGCTGTCGGGGGAGTGGGCGAGGTCGATGCCGAAGATCGTGAGGTGGTTGTGGGTGGTGGCGGTGGAGTGGGCGTAGCGGGCTTCGAAGGCGGTGTCGGTGGTGGTGCTGGGGGTGGCGTCGGGGGTGCTGTCGGCGGTGGTGTTGGGGGCGGTGTTCGTGGGATCCATGGGTTCCCCGTAACGGGTGTGGCTGCGGTCAGGTGCGGGGGCGGGGGTAGAGGGTGAGGGTGACGTGGGGTGGGAGGGAGTGGGGGTTTTCCGGGCGGAGGAGGGAGAGGAACACCTCCTGGAGGTCGGGGAGTTCGGTCAGGGGAGGGAGCTCTATGGGGGCGTCGGTCATGCCGTACAGCCGGAGGACGCGGGTGCTGGGGAACGCCGGGAGGACGGCGTGCAGGCTGCGGAGCAGTTCGGGGACGGGGCGGCGGTCCGTATTGAGGAGGCTGAGGGTCTTTACCTGCGGCAAGCGAAGACCGGGGGGAACATGCAGGGCGCCCCCTTCGGTGGCCAGGCCGAACCCGAAGTCCTCCAGTTCGGTGAGGCTGGTAAGTGCCTGCCACTGGTTCTCGCTGAAGTTTTCGAAAATGCGCTGTAGTAGTACGTGTTGCAGATGCAGCCAGTCGGTCACTCGGCTGAAGTCGGCGCCGATCGGTTCGTCGATGTTGAGGTGGGTGAGGGGGGCGCCCGCAGGGACGGCTGCCAGGCCCTTTGGCGGGAGCGGGGACTGCACCATCAGGACGTCGAGATGGTGGAGCCGGTCGAGTCCGCGCAGATCGTTCAACCCGCTGACGGACAGGCTGCGCAGGGGCAGATCCGCGAGCGGGGCGACGCCGTCGAGGGCGGGGCAGCCCTGGAGGCGTAGCAGCGTGAGCGCCGGGAAGTTCCTGAGGAACGCCAGGCTGTCGATCTTCGGGTTGTCCACCAGCACCAAATGCGTCAGCGAGCGGCGCTCCACACCGTTGAGGAGTTCCTGTGCGCCGTAAGCACCGACGACGATGGTGTGCGGTCGGCCGCCGAGGGCCTTGAGGGCGCGCAGTTCGGCGGGGGTCGTCACCGTGAAAGGCGTATCGTCGCGCAGATGCCGGATGATCTCCTCGGCGTAGCGCTCGGTGTCGAAATGTTGCCAGGAAGACGCGAGTCGGGCTTGTACGGTCGGCGCAGGATGCGTCCGGAAGCCCTTCATGACTTCCAGGGCGGCGTCCGTGCCGATGCGCGCGGCGGTGGCCACCACCTGTTCCGCCTCGTCGTCCTCCAGCCCGTCCGGGCCGGGCAGCAGCTCCACGACGATGGGTCCGACCTCGGCGAGCAGTTCCGCCTCGTCGAAGCGACAGGGCGGCAGGATGACATCCGCGCGCTTGTACACCTCCCCCCGCACCCGCGGATCCAACTCCGTCGCATGCTCCAGACAAGCCATCGCCAGCAGATGCACCCGCAGCCGGCTGCGCGGACTGCGGATCCCGTCCCCGTGTTCGATCATCCCCCGCAGGATCTCCGCCCGTTCGCGCGGCCGTGCATGGGCCACCGCCATGCGGATGACGTCCTCCCACTGGGAGTCGACGGAGTGCTCCACCAGCAGCCCGAAGTCGCCCTCCTCGACGGCGGCGCGCGCCCCCAGGTAGTCCTGGAAGGTGCGGTGGACGAAGTCCACGGATCCGGGGGTCGGTTCGCGCAGCAGGCCGCTGCGTAACAGCAGATGGCGGAAGACGGCCGCCGTGTCGCCCTGGGCCGCGGCGGCGGGGACGGCGGGCAGTGCGTCGCCGATGATGCGTTCGGCACGGTCGCGGAGGAGTTCCGTGCGGCCGTTGCGGATGAGCCAGTAGGCGAGCCGTTGCAGCAGCTGTACCTGCGGTTCGTCGGCCAGCTCGATGCCCGTCGGCGCGCCCATGTCCCGTTCCCGGTCGCGGCGGGACAGCAGCATGCCGAGCGCCGCGTCGTACAACTCCTTGCGTCCGCGCGGGAGATAGCCGCGGCGGTCCCGGTGGAGGGCGCAGATCAGGCCGCACATCAGGGGGTTGGTGGCCAGGCGGCCGAGGTCCTGTTTGGTGCGGACGGCAGTGAGCAGGGACCGCTCGTACGCGTCCAGTTGCGCGGTGTCCTCGGCGTCCTCGCGCGCCGCCGCATGCCAGCGGCCGATGAAGGCGGCGACCTCGTCGTGGCCCATCGGGGTCAGGGTCAGCTCGTCGAAGCCATCGGCGGCGAGCCAGTCCTCGCGTACGGCGGAGGGGCGGGTGGTGACCAGCCAGAGGTTGTCGGGGAAGGCGTCCAGCAGGTCGCGCAGCCAGGCGCGGGCGGGCCTGCGCTCGGCCTCGGGGATCTCGTCCAGGCCGTCGACCAGGAGGAGTCCGCGGCCGGAGGTCAGGACGCGCTCGGCCCAGCCGTCGGGCTGGGAGCCGGTCACCGGGCACGAGACGGCGGACAGGAAGTGGCCGGGGGTGGGCAGGGCGGCGCCGGAGCGGGTGAGGGTGCGCAGCGGGAGGACGAAGGGGATGCGGCCGTGGAGGTGGGGGAGCGGGGTGTCGGCGGGGTCCTTGGTGCAGGAGACGGCCAGCCACTGGATGAGGGTGCTCTTACCGGAGCCGGCGACGCCGCGCAGCAGGACCTGGTCGAAGTCGGCGAGGGCCTGGTCGGCGCGCTGGGGCGGGCGGGGCGTGAGTTCTTCCAGGCCGGGGAGGGAGCCATCCTCACGGCGGATGGGCGCCCTGAAGTCCCCCAGGCCGGGGAAAGAGGCGTCCGGGCGCGGCCTCGTCGCCCCCAGGCTCAGATACGCCGAATCCAGCGGCCAGCGGTCGGGCGAGTGGGCCAGGTCGATGCCGTAGATGGTCAGGCGGCTGTGCTTGCGGGCGATGTAGGTGAGGTAGGAGCGCTCGAAGGCGGTGTCGGCGGCGCGCGGGGACGGATGCCCTTCGAGGAAGGCGTCGATCTTGGTGATGGCGCCGTCCAGGCTGCGGCTCTGCTGGACGAGGGTGCGTGCCACGAACGTCGACCGCTGGGTGAAGAAGTGCACGATGTGCAGGCAGGCGGTGGCGAGCAGGGTGTGGTGCATCAGCTCGGCGTCGCGGGTCAGGCCGCGGGTGGCGTGCGGGGCGGCGGCCGTCAGGCGTTCGGCGAGGGCGCTGTGACCGAGCAGGACGGCCTGTACGTCGTCCATGGCCAGCTCGCCGAGGCCGTGCAGGGTGATGGCCAGGGCGTCGGCCACGGCCGTTTCCTCGTCCTCGGGGCACGGGCGCTCGCCGGGGAGGGTGGCGTCCACCGCCCGGCGTACGAGTTCCGCGGCGAGTTTGTGCAGGTCCCGGTCGGTCAGGGTGGCCTTTTCGCCCTTGAAGGAGACCAGGCCGGAGATCCGTACGGGCGCGGAGACCAGCCCGGCGCCCGGCCCGTCCTTGACGAACAGCTTCTTCACGAGCGGCGCGACCACGCTGGAAGCGAGCCGTATGCCGACTGCTGACGGTTCCATCGTGCGGGCGGCCTCCCCCGTGGCTGCTGACTCGTGTGAACCAGGTTACGCGCCGGGCGTCCGCCGGGTGAGCCCTTTCACCATTTCTCGGGCGACCGGGTAATCCAGGTCACGTCAGACGCGTCACAAATGGCGGCCGGAATTCCCCTCGGCGGTGACATGACGCACACGGAATTCGCCGTCTACTAGCTCCCTTAGGGAAATGGGTGGACGCGGTGTGCGCGATAGGGGGAGGGAGTGACGAGAGGGGAGGGTGGGGCGGGCAGATATGGCTAAGGCCCAGGTCAGAGGGTAGACGAGGGTCTGGGAGTCGACGGTGCAGAGGGTGGCGCCTGCCCGCTATGGCCTGGATTACACCCTCGTCGAATACGGCCTTCGGTAGTAGCGGGCGGCGCTTGGCGAGCCGTCGAATGCGGGTTACCAAGGAATGGCCGAACCGGACCGCAGTCGGGGAAGCGCATTCACTCGTGATTCCAGATTCCTGGTAGCAGATTCCTGATTCCTGGAGGAAAAAACCCGCATGCAGAAGTTCGCCGCGATCCGTGAGCCGAAGAACTCCGCCCGGAAGTCCGCCCGGAACTCCGCCCTGAAGTCCGTGCTGCGCAACCGCGTCGCCGTCGCCGCCGGTGGCCTCGGTGTCGCCGCCTCGCTCGGCGCCGGTATCGCCCACGCCGCGGACCCGGGCCTGACGGATCTGAGCGTGGACATCGGCTCGACGGTGACCGCGCAGGCCGATGCCCAGGCCAAGGCGGCCAAGGACGCCAAGGCGGCTGCGGCGAAGGCCAAGGCGGCGGCGGTGAAGGCGCGGAAGGACGCGGCCAAGAAGCCCAACGCCTGGGTCAAGCCGGTCGACGGATACGCCCTGGGCGAGCCGTTCGGCATCCCCGGCAGCCACTGGGCGCACAAGCACAGCGGTCAGGACTTCGTCGTGCCGACCGGCACCCAGGTCCACGCCGTCCACCACGGCACGGTCGTCAAGGCCGGTCCCTGGGGTGGCGGTGACGGCCCGGCGTACGGCAACGCCATCGTGATCAAGCACGACAACGGTACGTACACCCAGTACGCGCACCTCTCACGGATCCAGGTCCGCGTCGGCCAGCAGGTCGGCACGGACCAGCAGATAGGACTCTCCGGCAGCACGGGCAACTCCACCGGCCCGCACCTGCACTTCGAGGTCCGTACCGGCCCCGACTACGGGTCGGGCATCGAACCGACCGGATTCCTGCGGGCTCACGACGACGCCGTCTGAGCTGAATCCGGACGGGCTGGCCGGCGGTGGCTTGGCGGGTTTGCCGCCGTGACCAGTTCTGTGGCGACCTCGAGGATGGCCCTGCGCTTCTCCTCGGGGTCGCCCGCCACGTTCTGCATCGCGAACATCCCCGCGTGGATGGAGAACAGCGCCGTGATGCAGCGCACCTGATCCGTCAGCTCCGCCTCGGGCTCCCGCAGGAGGTCGAAGAGGGTGTGCATGCGCTCCTTGAAGGTGTCGCCGATGGCGAGGTCGCGGACGGTCGCCTGGTTCTCCTGCATGAAGCGGAAGAGGGGGGCGGCGTCGCGGAGCGAATCGCTGTAGCGGCGGATCAGTTCCTGTTTGGTGCCCAGTGTGCGCGGCTGGAGCTCACCCCAGGCGATCAGCGTGTCGATCGGACCGCGCAGGTCCTCGAACAGGCTGATGACGATGTCTTCCTTGGTCTTGAAGTGGTAGTAGAGCGCCGCCTTGGTGACTTCCAGCTTTTCGGCGATCTCGCGCAGTGACGTCTTCTCGTAGCCCTGCTCGGAGAACAGCTCCAGAGCGACGTCCTGAATGCGCTGGCGGGTGTTTCCGCGGCGCGGGTGCGATGTGCTCATGGTGTTCTCCTGCGTGGTTGCTGCGTAGCCGCGTCGTCGTCGGCGCGTGATTGTGCTGGTCGGTGAGGTGCCCCGGGGAGCGCCCCGGAAACTTACTTGACGCCCGGCTAGTTTCCCATCTACCTTCCGTACTGTACAGAACTAGCCGGGCGGCAAGTAAGTGCAGTGCCGGCATCAGTGGCAGTGCACGCGTACGTGAGGACCGGAGTACGGGAGTGAGGACGGGGATGTCGCAGAAAGCGGCCTCAGCGGGGGACAGACAGACCGCCATAGCCAGCGGGGTGAAGGACGGGGCGAACGCGGGGAAGCAGCCCGCCAGCGTGCGGGTGGTGGTGTTCGCGCTCATGATCGCGATGCTGCTCGCGATGCTGGACAACATGATCGTGGGTACGGCGATGCCCACCATCGTCGGTGAACTGGGCGGGATGGAGCACCTGTCCTGGGTGGTCACCGCCTACACACTCGCCACCGCCGCATCGACCCCCATCTGGGGCAAGCTCGGCGACATGTACGGACGCAAGGGCGCGTTCCTGACGTCCATCGTGCTCTTTCTGATCGGCTCCGCGCTGTCCGGTATGGCCCAGGACATGGGTCAGCTGATCGGCTTCCGCGCGGTGCAGGGTCTGGGCGCGGGCGGCCTGATGGTCGGCGTCATGGCCATCATGGGCGATCTGATTCCGCCGCGGGAGCGCGGCAAGTACCAGGGCATGATGGCCGGCGTCATGGCCGTGGCGATGGTCGGCGGCCCGCTGGTCGGCGGCACCATCACCGACCACCTCGGCTGGCGCTGGACCTTCTACATCAACCTTCCGCTCGGTGCAGTCGCGTTGGCCATGATCACCGCCGTCCTGCATCTGCCCAAGAAGCGCGCCCGGGGCCGGGTCGACTACGGTGGCGCGGCGCTGCTGACCATCGGGATCACCGCGCTGGTGCTGATCACCACCTGGGGTGGCACCGAGTACGACTGGCTCTCGGGCCAGATCCTCTGCCTGGGCGCGGTCGGCATCGTCGCGCTGGTGGCGTTCGTCTTCGTGGAGCGCAAGGTCAGCGAGCCGGTGCTGCCGCTGCACATCTTCCGCAACGGCAACTTCTCGCTCATCACCGTCGTCGGCTTCCTGGTCGGCTTTGTGATGTTCGGGTCGATGACCTTCCTGCCGCTGTTCCAGCAGAGCGTCCAGGGCGCCTCCGCCACCAACTCGGGCCTGCTGCTTCTGCCGCTGATGGGCGGCCTGCTGGTGGTCTCGCTGATCGCGGGCCGGGTGACCACCCAGACCGGCAAGTACAAGATGTTCGTGGTCGTCGGCGCGGCGGTGCTCACGATCGGCCTGGCGCTGCTGTCCCTGATGGACGTCGGCACCACCCGGCTCACCTCCAGCCTGTTCATGTTCGTGCTGGGCGCCGGTATGGGCTTCCTGATGCAGACCACGATGCTGGTCGCGCAGAACAGCGTCGAGATGAAGGACATGGGCGTCGGCTCGTCCTCGGCCACGCTGTTCCGTACGATCGGCGGCTCGTTCGGCGTGGCGATCCTCGGCGCGATCTTCACCGACCAGGTCAAGACGGTGATGGTCGAGCGCCTGGGCGCGGCGGCCGGCAGCAAGATGTCCGGCGCGGGCGCCCAGATGGACCCCAAGAGCCTGCCCAAGCTGCCGCCGGCGGTCAAGGACGCCTATGCGCACGCGGTGGCCACCGGTACGCACCAGGTCTTCCTGTGGGGCGCGGCGATCAGCGTCGTTGGCTTCGCCGCGGCCTGGTTCCTGAAGGAGGTCCCCCTGCGGGGCGGCCCGTCGGCCAAGTCCGACGACAACGGCGCCGCCCCGGAGGCGGAGCGGGTGTCGATGGCTGAGGCCGCGGTCTGATCCGGCCCCGGCTTTCAAAAACGGGCGGAGCCCGGCGTCACCGTGTGGTGACGCCGGGCTCCGCCCGTTGTGCCCACGGGCTTCGCCCCTTGTGCCCCAACGGCCTTCAGTGACCGGTGAGTTCACCGCCCTTGACGGAGGCTATGAAGGAGGCCCAGCCGGTGCCCGAGAAGACGATCACCGGCCCGTACGGGTCCTTGCTGTCGCGGACGGGGACGAGGCCGGGGAGGTCGTCGCGGACCTCGATGCATTCGCCGCCCTCGTGATTGCTGTAGCTGCTCTTGCGCCAGGTGGCAGAGCTCGGGTCAATTCCCTTGCTGCGCTTCATCTCTGTAGCCCCTTGCCGCTTTCTCGATCATGGCCAGGGACGCCTTGGGTGACAGTGCGGCGGCCCTAGCCAGATCGTAGGACCTTCGGTAGCCCGCCACATGGGGTGGATAGTCGATGATGTGGCCGCTGTATACACCCTCTGTGTAGGCCACCGGTGGGCCATCGGCAAAGGTCATGAGCTTGAGGAGGCCCATCAGCAGGGCGTGGTCGACCTCCGATTCCGGAAGGATCTGTACAACGGATTGCTGGGACCTGGCCAGTTCGGCGATGTGCTCCAGCTGCTCGGCCATCTCCGCTGCCGGGAGGAGCGGCCTGTGGATCACCGACTCGGCGAGGATCGCCCAGTGGGTGGCGCGATCGTCGCGTTTCCAGAGGTCGGCGCGCGCCATTCTGGCGCGGACACGCTCCTCGACGACCTTGGGCGGTGCAGGTTTGCCTGAGGTCTGCGTCATCTTCCGGGCGTACGCCTCGGTCTGGAACAGGCCCGGGACGACGAGGGGTGCCCAGTCATCGATCGTAAGCGCGGCCTTCTCCAGCTCGGCGGGATCCGCGAAGTACGCCGGATGCCCGGTCCGACGCGCCCGTGCCGCAGCTTCACAGTGGCGCGTGAAGAAGCCGTTCGTCTTGAGCAACTTGTCGCAGTGGACGGCCAGATCCATCGGCATCCCCCGCTCGCCGCGCTCAATCGCGCTGAGGAACGAGATGCCGCGATAGGTGCCCTCCACCACCTGTTCGAGCGTGAGGCCCGCTTGATCTCTCAGGTAGCGCAACTCCGAGCCGTAAAAACACGGGACGCTCACCGACGCGTCGGGATCCTTCCGAGGAGGCATAACTCACCGCCGCTGCTTGCAGGTTGCCCGCTGCAACCCCACCAGCCGCAACGCTACGCCGACCCGCATCGCTCCGTGACCGGGTGTGCACAATCCGCGACGCCAGTCGTATTAACGATCCGGCAGGTGGATAACCGGGAAGCTCCCCGTGCTCGTCGGCGCGTTCTCCGGGAGCCACAGGACCGATACCGCGCCCGTCGAGCCGTCCGTGGCCTCGTTCGCGTTGCGGAAGGTCAGGCGGGCGCCGAGGACGCGGGCCTGGCCGGCGGCGATGGTCAGGCCGAGGCCGTGGCCGCGGCCGGAGCGGTCGCTGCTGCCGGTGCGGAAGCGGCTGGGGCCCTCGCGCAGGAGGGCCTCGGGGAAGCCGGGGCCGTGGTCGCGTACGCGCACCACGCGGCCCTCGACCGTGACCTCGATGGGCGGTTTGCCGTGCCGGGCCGCGTTGGCGATCAGGTTGCCGAGGATGCGTTCCAGGCGCCGGGGGTCGGTGGTGACGTCGGCGTCGCGGACGATGTCGACGGTGACGTCCTGGCTGAGGGCGCGCACGCGGCGGGCGACGAATTCGCCGAGGGCGACGTCCTGGAGCTCGGCGCGCTCGGCGTAACCGTCGAGGCGGGCGACTTCCAGGACGTCCTCGACGAGGGTGCGCAGCGCCTGGGCGCGGTCGCGGACCAGCTCGGAGGGGCGGCCGGGCGGCAGGAGTTCGGCCGCGGTCAGCAGGCCGGTCACCGGGGTGCGCAGTTCGTGGGCGATGTCGGCGGTGACCCGGCGCTCGGCCTCGATGCGTTGCTGGAGGGCGTCGGACATGGCGTCGACGGCCCAGGCGAGGTCGTCGGTCTCGTCGCGGACCCGGCCGCCGACCTCGTCGCGGATGCGGACCGAGGTGTCGCCGTCGGCGAGCTTGCCCGCGGCGGCGGCCGCCTTGCGCAGCCGCTGGGAGAGCCGGCCGCCGATCAGCACGCCGAGGGCGCAGCCGCCGAGCACGACCGCGGAGGAGCCGAGCAGCAGCGCCTGGTCGAGGTCGTCCAGGACGGCGAAGCGGTCCAGGAAGGGGTCGTGGAGGGAGAAGACCTGGCCGTCGCCGAGGGGGGTGGCCGCCCAGACCTCGGGCGCGTTCTCGCCGTTGTCCTGGACGTAGGTGGCCCGCTCGCCCTCGGCGATCTCCTTGCGGAGGGCCTGCGGGAGGGCCGGGTCGTCGATACGGGCGCCGAACTGGAAATGGCGCTGGGACTCGTAGCTCTTGAGGGCGATGTTGAGCCGTTCGACCTGGACGTCCCGGTTGCTGTCGAGCATGGAATGGCGGGCCGCGTTGTGCACGACAAGGCTCAGCGCGATCGCCACCAGCGCTCCCACGAGCGCGATCGCCGCACTGAGCTTCCATCTCAGGCCCGTTCGCAGGGCCAGTCTGACCACCGGTGGTGTCAGCCTCTCAGCTTGTAACCGAAACCGCGGACGGTCTCGATCCGGTCCTGGCCGATCTTGCCGCGCAGCCGCTGGACGTGGACGTCGACGACGCGGGTGTCGCCGCCCCAGCCGTAGTCCCACACGCGCTCCAGGAGGCGGTCGCGGGAGAGGACCGTGCCGGGGGCGTTGGAGAACTCCAGCAGGAGGCGCATCTCGGTGGGGGTCAGCGCGACGGGCACGCCGGCCTTGCGGACCTCCATGCCCTCGGTGTCGACCTCCAGGTCGCCGAAGCGCAGGACGGGCTCGTCGGGGATGGCCGCGTCCGCCGCGCCGCCGCCGTTGCCGTCCGGGCCGCTGGCGTGGCCGAAGCGGCGCAGGACGGCGCGGATCCGGGCGACCAGGACGGCGCCGTCGAAGGGCTTGGTGACGTAGTCGTCGGCGCCGGCCTCCAGGCCGAGCACCACGTCGATGGAGTCGGCGCGCGCCGAGAGCATGATCACGGGCACGGTGGACTCGTCACGGATCCGGCGGCACAGGCTGACGCCGTCCAGGCCCGGCACCATCACATCGAGCAGGGCGATATCGGGGCGGTTGGCGCGGAACGCCTCCAGGCCCGCGAGCCCGTCGGGCATGGCGGTGACCATGAAGCCGTCCCGCTCCAGGGCGAGCTGGGTGGCCTCGCGGATGACGTCGTCGTCCTCGACGAAGAGCACGTGGGTCTCGGCCATGCGTGGCTCAATCCTCCGATCCCGTGTCGTCGGCGGACACGGAGCCGTCAACGACGGTGGTCCTGCTTGCGGTGGTCTTGCTGTAGTCCGTGTGATCGCTGTCGTACTGGGTGAAGTGGTCGTCCGACCAGTGGTAGCTCAGGACATCTTCACCCGAGGGGCAGCACACCTTGTCGCCCGCGTCGTAAGTCTGCCGGGTGACTTCCAGCTCGCCCTTGTTGTCGCTGGCGTAGACCGGCGGCTGCTCGTTGCCATATACGTTTTCATATCCGCCGTCCTGTTTGCGGAATACGTAGGCGCCGATGCCCAGGGAATCCCCGCAGGTCATGACGTTGATGATGACGTCGGGGGAGTCGCCGCCGGTGAGTGTGGCGTACGTCACTTCGACCGGGTACTCATCGGCCGAGCACGGCTTGGCCAGGGACTTCTTCACATCCGTGCCGACATTGGGGTCGTGCTTGAGCAGCTCGACGGCGTTGACCTTCTTGTAGCCGGAGGTCGCGGTCGGGGCGGGGGAGGAGCTGGACGCGCCTCGGGGCGCGGGGGTGCTGGTGGCCGAGCCCTCGGTCCGTACGCCCTCACCACCGGGATTGCAGCCGGCCAGCAAAAGGCCGACGGCGGCCACCCCTGCCGTGGCCGCGCCGCCTTTGGTCAACCCGCCGGTCAACCTGTTCCTGGACAATCCGCTCCTGCCCACCGTGCCGCTCGCGCAGTCGCCGTTCCCGCCGCTGCTCGTGTTGTGCGTGGTCGTGTTGCGTGTGCTGGTCTTGCCTGTGCCGTCGTGCGTGTGCCTGCCGTGCCCGTGCGTGCATGCTCGTCTGAGATTGTCGCGCGGGAATCCGTGAAGCGTGCTGTGAAACGCATCGCGTATGCCCGGGGCGGCCTCCAGAGTGCCCGAAGAGCCGGTGGCCCGGGCGGCCGGGGCGCCGGTCAGGCCGCGCAGCGCTCCCGGTCCCGGTCGCCGCGCTCCAGCATCCGGGCGTCGATGTCGCGGCTCTCCAGCTCCTGGCGCAGGCGGGCGAGCGCACGGTGCAGCGTGCTCTTGACCGTGCCGGTGGACATGCCCAGCGCCGCCGCGGTCTCCTCCGTGCTCATCTGCTCCCAGTGGCGCAGGACGACGACGCTGCGCTGCTTGGGCGCCAGGACCCCCAGGATGTCCATCAGCAGGGCCCGGTCGGCGCGCTGCTCGGTGCCGTCGTCGACGCTCGCGTCGGGGAGCTGCTCGGTGGGCACCTCCTCCAGCTTCCGGGCCCGCCACCACTCCGTACGGGTGTTGATCATGACCCGGCGCAGGTAGGCGTCCGCGAGGGACTTGTCCGCGATGCCGTCCCAGCGGCCGTAGGTGCGGACCAGGGCCGTCTGCAACAGATCCTGGGCGTCGACCGGATCGGGCACCAGTCGCCGGGCGCTGCGCAGCAGGGCCTCCTGCCGCGTGCGCACATACTCTTCGAAGTCCAGTACCTTGCCGCCGCTGGTCGCCATTTCGACGCCTCCGATCCGCTTGCGTTCCCCACGTTGACTGCGCTGGTGGTCATCTCCAGCACGAGGAAGACGCTACGGACGGGGTGTTGCGACGAAATGTGCGTCGGCACCACAGCGGATGCACGGAAAACCTGCGGTTGTGTAACAGCCCGCAGGGGGTCATACCTCGGAGGTACGGCGGGGGGGCCTGGGTCATCCTCGGGGCGGATGAGGCCCCCGTCGAAAGGCCGATGGGCCCTTCCCCGGCGATGTACACCTAGTGAGAGCGTGTCTGTCGCGTCGGGGTTGGGCCCGTTCCGGTCAAATTTCCGGATCTGTGGCTCCTACGTGTGCGGCAGCCGGTAGCGGCCCCCGCCCAGCGGCTCGACCAGGCCGTCCGAGACCAGCCCGTCCAGCGCGCGGGCCCGCTGCACCGGCTCGTCCCACACCGCGTCCAGCACCTGCTGCGGCACCGGCGCCACCGCCTCGCGCAGCACGGCCAGCAGCTTGCCGCGGACCTGGCGGTCGGTACCGGCGTAGGCCTGGGTGCGCCGGGGCGGCCCCTCGTGCGCAGGGGAGCCGGCCAGCCGCCAGGCGCACTGCGCCGCGATCGGACACTGGTGGCACTCCGGACCGCGGGCCGTGCACACCAGCGCGCCCAGCTCCATCGTGGCCGCCGCCCAGCGCGCGGCCAGCTGCTCGTCCGGCGGCAGCAGGGCGCGGGCCAGTTTGCGCTCGGCGGCCGTGGTGGCGTTCGGCGGGTACTGGCGGCCGGTGACGGCACGGGCGAAGACGCGGCGCACATTGGTGTCCAGCACCGCGTGCCGCTGCCCGTACGCAAAGGACGCCACGGCCGCGGCGGTGTACTCGCCGACACCGGGCAGCGCCAGCAGCTGGGCGTGCTCGCGCGGTACGTCGCCGCCGTGCCGCTCCTGTATTGCGGAGGCGGCGGCGTGCAGCCGCAGGGCGCGGCGCGGATAGCCGAGCCGGCCCCAGGCGCGTACCGCTTCGCCGGGCGCCTCGGCGGCCAGGTCGGCGGGGCGCGGCCAGCGGGCCAGCCACTGCTCGTACACCGGCAGCACACGGGTGACCGGCGTCTGCTGCAGCATGAACTCGCTGACCATCACGCCCCAGGCGCCCGCCTCGGGGCGGCGCCAGGGCAGATCACGGGCGTGCTCGTCGAACCAGTCGGTGACCGGACCGTGCAGCGCGGTCCCGTCGGCCTCCGCGGCCGGAGCGGCGGAGGCGGTCTCGGCGGCGGAGGTCATGGCAGGGGATGTGGCAGGCGTGGAAGTCATGGCAGCTCCGATCCTGGCACGCTGCCCCCCGCCCGAGAAACGCCCCGGCCCCGCGCCGCCGCGCGCCCACCCGCACGCGGGACGGCCATATACGTACGGGTGGCCGCTACCGGGGGTACGTCGGCGAACGGGCGTCCGGCGTGGCGGACGGCATGGAGGATGGGGGGATGAGCGAGAGCGAAAGCCCGGCGGGCGCGCGGCCGGCGCAGGTCTGTCCGGTGGCGATCCAGCGGGCGCTGATCGCGCATACGACGATGACCTTGGCGTATGCGGACGAGGACGGGCCGCAGGCGGCGGCCGTGCTGTACGCGGTGGAGACCGGCGGGGGCGCGGGCGGGGATACGGGCGGGGATACGGAGGCGGGTGCGGCCGGAGATACGGGTGGGGCTGCGGAGGCGGGTGTGGCCGGAGGGCCGGTTCTGTACTTCGTCACCTCGACCAGGACGCGGCACGGACGGGCGCTGGCCGGGCCCGCACCGGCCCCCGCGCGAGTCGCGTTCACCGCGCAGTGCGACGGGCAGGAGTGGAGCGCGCTGACGGGCCTTCAGGGGCGGGGGTACTGCCGCCCGCTGGGCGCGGACGAGCGGGCGGCCGGCTGGCGGGTCTACACCGCGCGCTTCCCCTTCGTCGAGGAGAGCGCACGGCTGCGGGAGGCGCTGGAGCGCACCACGCTGTGGGAACTGCGCCCCGACTGGCTGCGGCTGATCGACAACGGCCGGGGCTTCGGTCACAAGGAGGAATGGCGGGCGGACGCGGGGCGCGGCTGACGAATGCGGCCTACCGCCCCTAACGGGGCATCGGGCCCGTTACGGCGGAAACGCGGGCACGGCCGGGGACTCCGGACCGTTCACCGGGAACTCCGGACCGATCATGGGAAAAGTTGCAGTCCGATGCGGCGGGTACTGGCCGGTCCGCGCGCGGATCTCTCGTAGAGTTTTCATGTGGGATCACTGCGCAATCCGATCGGGCCGCTTCCCTCCTCCATCTACTGGCGGCGGAGGGCCGTTGCGCTGGCCATCGTCGTCCTGCTCGCCCTGGTGGTGGCGTGGGCCCTCAGCCTGGGCGGCGACTCCGAACAGACCGGGGGCGGGGGCAACGAGGGCAAGGGGCACGGCTCGGGTCCCGCGACGTCCATCACGCCCGGTCCCTCCGGCACCGGCCCGGCGATCAGTCAAAAGCCGGGCGGGCGCGACGGATCGGGCGGCGGCGAGTCGGGAGGGGACGGTTCGGGCGGCGCCTCCGGAGCGGACGACGGCGGCAACGGCACGGACAGCGGTGGCGGTTCCGGCGGCGGCCCCATCGGCCAGGGTTCGGGCGTCAGCCTCGTACCGACCGACTCCCCGCTCCTCAACTGCACCACCGGCGGCGCCACCTTGACGCTGCGCAGCGTCAAGGACTCCTACAAGCCGGGCGAGAAACCGAAGTTCGAGCTGAAGGTCAAGAATTCCGCGGGCTCGGCCTGCAAGGTCGACCTGGGCCGTAAGGCCGCGGTGCTGACGATCAAGGACACCGCGGGCGACGACCGGGTCTGGGCCTCCAACGACTGCCCCGCGGGCACCGGTCCGGCCCTGCTGAAGGTCCCGGCCAAGGGCTCCGTGGAGCGCACCGTGCTGTGGGACCGCCGGGCCAGCGCCCCCCAGTGCGCGACGCCGAGCGCGGCCGCCGTGCCGTCCGGGACGTACGTCATCGAGGCCAAGGTGCCGGGGCTGGATCCGGCGAAGGCGAAGTTCACCCTCGCCAAGGACTGAGCCGACGGGCCCTGGCCGACAGCGAATTCGGCTCTGCCGTGAGCGAAGGCGGCTGTCCCGGGCGGCCTCCGTGCGGCACAGTCGCGGCCATGAGGTTACTGATCCTGGGCGGAACGGAATTCGTGGGGCGGGCGGTTGCCGAGGCGGCGCTGGCCCGTGACTGGCAGGTGACGGTGTTTCACCGGGGGCGCCATGCCGCGCCGGAGGGCGCCACGGCGCTCCACGGCGACCGCGGCAACGGCACGGCCGGGCTCGCGGCGCTCGCGTCGGGGGAGTGGGACGCGGTCGTCGACACCTGGAGCGGCGCGCCGGTCGCCGTACGGGACGCCGCGCGGCTGCTGGCCGGACGGGTCGCCAACTACGCGTACATCTCCAGTGGTTCGGTCTACGCATTTCCGCCGACGGGACCCCTCACCGAGCGGTCCCCCGTGGTGGCGGGTGACCCCGACGCCACGTCCGCCGAGGACTACGCGGCGGCCAAACGGGGCGGCGAACTGGCCGCCGTCGACGCCTTCGGCGACCGGGCGCTGCTGGTCCGGGCCGGTCTGATCCTCGGCCCGTACGAGAACATCGGCCGGCTGCCGTGGTGGCTGGGCCGGATCGCCCGCGGCGGCCCCGTGCTCGCCCCGGGCCCGCGCGATCTGCCGCTCCAGTACGTGGACGTCCGCGATCTGGCCGAATGGACCCTGGACGCGCTGCGGGACGGGCTCGGCGGCCCCTACAGCCTGGTCAGCGAGCCGGGCCACGCCACCATGGGCGAACTGCTGGAAAGCTGTGTGACGGTGACCGGCTCGGCCGCCGAGCTCTGCTGGCGCTCCCCCGAGGACATCCTCGCGGCCGGTATCGAACCCTGGACCGAGCTGCCCGTCTGGCTCCCGCCCGGCAGCGACGACCACAACGCCCTCTTCGGCGTGGACGTCTCCAAGGCCCTTGCCGCCGGACTCCGTTGCCGCCCCGTCCACGAAACCGTCACCGACACCTGGGCATGGCTGCGCGCTCTCGGCGGCAGCGCACCCCAGCGCCCGGACCGCCCGGCGCCCGGCCTGGCACCGGAGAAGGAGGCGAGGGTGCTGGCGCCGTAGACGTACCGCCGGGACGCCCGCTCAGACGTAGCGCTCCAGAATGGACGATTCTGCGAGGCGCGAGAGGCCCTCGCGGACCGAGCGGGCGCGGGCCTCGCCGACGCCGTCGACCGCCTGGAGGTCGTCGACGCTGGCGGCCAGCAGCTTCTGGAGGCCGCCGAAGTGGTCGACCAGGCGGTCGATGACCGTGCCGGGCAGGCGCGGGACCTTGGCCAGGAGGCGGAAGCCGCGGGGGGAGACGGCGGAGTCGAGGGTTTCGGGCGCGCCGCTGTAGCCCAGCGCGCGGGCGGCGGCGGGGAGTTCGAGAAGCTCGGTGTGGGTGAGCGCGTCCAGCTCGGCGAGCGCCTCGGGGACCGTACGGGAGCGTTTGGCGGTCGGCTCGGGGACGTAGTCGCGCACGACCAGCTCCCGCTCGGGCTCGACGCCGGCGATCAGCTCGTCCAGCTGGAGGGCCAGGAGGCGGCCGTCGGTGCCCAGCTCGACGACGTACTCGGCGATTTCGGTGGCGATCCGGCGGACCATCTCCAGGCGCTGGGCGACGGCCGCGACGTCCCGGACGGTGACCAGGTCCTCGATCTCCAGGGCGGAGAGCGTCCCGGCCACCTCGTCCAGCCGGAGCTTGTAGCGCTCCAGGGTCGCCAGCGCCTGGTTGGCGCGGGAGAGGATGGCGGCGGACTCCTCCAGGACGCGGCGCTCGCCGTCCACGTAGAGCGCGATCAGGCGCATCGACTGGCTGACCGAGACGACGGGGAAACCGGCCTGGATGGAGACGCGCTGGGCGGTGCGGTGGCGGGTGCCGGTCTCCTCCGTGGGGATGGAGGCGTCGGGCACCAGCTGGACGCCGGCGCGCAGGATTTTGGTGATGTCCTTGTCGAGGACGAGGGCGCCGTCGAGTTTGCACAGTTCACGCAGGCGGGTGGCGGTGAATTCGACGTCCAGGACGAAGCCGCCGGTGCACATCGACTCGACGGTCTTGTCCCAGCCCAGAACGATCAGTCCGCCCGTATTGCCGCGCAGGACCCGCTCCAGCCCGTCGCGCAGGGCCATACCGGGCGCGACGGCGCTCAGGGAGGCGCGCATCAGGCGCTCGGTGCCGGAACTCCCGGACCTGCCGGTAGCCGATGCCCGGTCGTTGGCTGCCACTGCACTCCTCCGTCGCAAGTCAATCGGTCCGCAGGCCGCCCGGCCCGTGCTGCGGTGACGTACTCAGCGAGAGTACGCGGGATCCCGGCCGGCAACGCGACTGCGGTGACGGGCGAGACCAGGGCAAAGTCTACCGGCGCACCTCCTCCTCGCGCGGGGCCTCCCGGCGCACGCGCTTGGGCAGGACGGCCAGCGCCTGCCCGACGTCGGCGACCTCCAGGACCCGCATTCCGTCGGGGATCTTGCCGGGGTCGGAGGGCACCAGGGCGTGGGTGAAGCCGAGGCGGGCGGCCTCGGACAGGCGGCGCTGGACGCCCGTGACGCGCCGGACCTCGCCGGCCAGCCCCACCTCGCCGATGGCGACCAGGTTCTTCGGCAGCGGGGTGTCGCTGGCGGCGCTGGCCAGGGCGAGGGCCACGGCCAGGTCGGCGGCCGGCTCGGAGAGCTTCACGCCGCCGACCGTGGCGCTGTAGATGTCCCGTTTGCTCAGGGCGCTGATGCGGCCGCGCTGCTCCAGGACGGCCAGCATCATCGAGACCCGGGACGTCTCCAGACCGGAGGTCGTACGGCGCGGGGAGGGGATCTGGGAGTCGACGGTCAGGGCCTGGACCTCGGCCACCAGGGGGCGGCGGCCCTCCAGGGTGACGGTCAGACACGTACCGGGCACCGGCTCGTCGCGGCGGGTCAGAAAGAGGCCGGAGGGGTCGGCGAGGCCGGTGATGCCTTCGTCGTGCAGCTCGAAGCAGCCGACCTCGTCCGTGGTGCCGTAGCGGTTCTTGACGCCGCGGACCAGGCGGAGGCGGGCGTGGCGGTCGCCCTCGAAGTGCAGGACGACGTCCACGAGGTGTTCGAGGAGGCGGGGGCCGGCGATGGCGCCGTCCTTGGTGACATGGCCCACCAGGAGGGTGGCCATACCGCGCTCCTTGGACGCCCGGATCAGGGCGCCGGCCACCTCGCGGACCTGGGCCATGCCGCCGGGCGCGCCGTCGATCTCGGGGGAGGCGACGGTCTGGACGGAGTCGAGGATCAACAGGGAGGGCTTGATGGCGTCGAGGTGGCCCAGGACCGCGGAGAGGTCCGTTTCGGCGGCGAGGTAGAGGTGGTCGTCCAGGGCGCCGATGCGGTCGGCGCGCAGCCTCACCTGGCTCGCGGATTCCTCGCCCGTGACGTAGAGCGTGGGGTGGGCGGCGGAGGCGGCCTTGGCGGCGACGTCCAGCAGGAGCGTCGACTTGCCGACGCCGGGCTCGCCCGCCAGGAGGACGACGGCGCCGGGGACCAGACCGCCGCCGAGGACGCGGTCCAGCTCGGCCACGCAGGTCGAGCGGGCGGCGGCCTGCGCGCCGTCGACCTGGGCGATCGGCACCGCGGCGGTGGTGACCCGGCCGGGCGCGGTGGTGCGCACCGCGGGGGCGCCGCCGAACTCCTCGACCGTGCCCCACGCCTGGCACTCGGGGCAGCGGCCGAGCCACTTCGCGGTGGTCCAGCCGCATTCGGTGCAACGGTAGGAGGGGCGCTCCTTGGCCGACGTTTTACGGGTTGCCATGAGGTCACCGTATCGGTGGGCACTGACACCGCCGGACGCTCGCGGCCGGTGCCCACGGTTGGGCCGAGCGGGTGGCGTGAACCGGGCTGGTGTCCCCTTTTGAGGGAGAAGGTCACCCGTAAGGGTTAAAAGTGCCCAAGCGGAGCAAGTGCGGCTGCATCATCCGCCTACCGTCGCCGGGTGATGAGCAGCAGGCCCGAGCACCCCAGGAACTCCGCCGGCGCACACCGGTCGCTCCCCGGCGGCCGCGACCGGCCCGCCATGACGCACGGCGGCCGTTACGACGCCTATCTGGACGGGCTGTTCACCTACTGCCTGTCCGTCCTGTGCGAGCACGACGCGGCGAGCGCGGTGCTCGGCGAGACGCTGGCGCTCGCCGAACGCCACCACGGCCGCCGCCCGGCCGAACCGGACCTCTACCGCCCCTGGCTCTACGCCCTGGCCCGCTGGGCCTGTCTGCGGCGCCTGTCCGAGCTCCCCCAGGCCGCGGGCGCCGCCACCGGCCGGGGGGACGCCGCCGCGCCGGACGCCGCGGCACGGCAGCGCGAACTGGCCGCGCTGGCCTGGCCGGAGGCCGCCGGGACGACGCCCGAGCAGCGCGAGGCGCTGGAGCTGTCGGTACGCCATCACCTCCCGGCCCGCGAGGTCGCCGCGGTGGTCGGTGCCGAAGTGGCCGCCACCCGCGCCCTGCTGGCCGCCGCGGGCTGCGAGGTCGAGCGCACCCGGGCCGCGCTGGCCGTCGTCGAACGCGGCCGATGTCCCGACGTCCGGCAGCTGGCGGGGGACTCCCGGATGCTGCTGGGCGCGGCGCTGCGGCGGGAGCTGGTACGGCATGTCGACGACTGCGCCCAGTGCCGCGGCACGGCGGAGCGGGCCACCGCCGCCGGGCCGTGGCCGGGCACCGCGCCCGCCGCCCCCGGCTCGCTGCCGCTGGTCGCCGCGCCGCGGGAGGCGGTGGCGGCCGCGCTGGCGGCGGCCCGGCGGTCGCGGTCGGGGCGCGCGGAGGGCGTGCCGGGCACGGGCCACGGGAGCCAGGGACAGGGGGCAAACGGTTCTCCTCGCGCGGCCGCCCGCGCCGCCGGCAGCGCTCCGCGCTACGACCGCAGCGGCTTCCCGGTGGGCCCCACCGACCGGGCCGCCCGCCGCCGTCGGCTGCGCAACCGCGCCCTGACCAGCACCGTCGTCGCCACCGTGCTGGCCGCGCCGGTCCTTGCCGTCTGGGCTGCGTACCGCCAGGCCCCGGCCACCGAGGAGGCGTCGGACAACGCCCCCTCGGTCACGGCCAACGAGCCCGCGGGCAACGACGGACCGCTCAACGGCCGCCGCTACGAGAACGCCGGCAGCGCCCACTCGACCCCCGGCCCCGGCGCCCGGCCCGGCGGGGCGGACTCCGTGGTGTCGGCCCAGGTGATCGGGTCGGATGCCGCCCAGCGGCGGACCGCCTCCGGTCCCGGCCGGCTGACCGTCACGGCGCAGCCGAGCGGGGGGACGACGGTCATCACGCTCACCGCGTCCGGCGGGGAGCCGGTGCGCTGGACGGCGTCGGCCGGTGCGTCCTGGATCCAGATGAGCCATACGGCCGGGGTGCTGCGCCCGGGGGAGTCCACCACGATCACGGTCTACGTCGATCACGACTGGGAGCCCGAGGGCCCCTGGCACACCAAGATCGCCATCGAGCCCGGCGGTACCGCGGTCACCATGGAGGGCCAGGGCGTCACGGACCCGGACGACCCCGCCCCGGCCGACCCCGCACCCACCGCCCTGCCGAGGCCGCGGCCGACCCCCGCCCCGCCGACGCCGCGGCCGACCCCGGCGCCGACCGCTCCGTCACCGACCCCCACGCATCCCGGGCCCACCCCGGCCCCCACGTCCCCCATGACGCAGCCGCCCGCGACCGCGCAGCCCCCGCAGACCCACTGAGCACCGGCCGCGCGGCCCCGGGCGCGACGGCCGGGCGGCTCCGGGCACGACGGCCGCGCCCTACTTCTCCTCGTCGCCCGCCTTCGCCTTCCCCGCCTTGGCCTTCGACTTCTCCGGCTTCGGGTGGGCCGGCTTCGGGTCCGCCGGATGCGGTGCCATCGGCAGCGTCGCCGAGAGGCGCTCCTCGCACAGTTCGGCGAGCTTGGCGTAGCCCTTCTTGCCCATCAGCTCGGTCAGTTCCGGCCGGTAGGTGATGTAGACCGGCTCGCCCGCGCCGTGCGCCGAGGTCGCAGAGGTGCACCACCAGTGCAGGTCGTGGCCGCCCGGACCCCAGCCGCGGCGGTCGTACTCGCCGATCGTCACCTGGAGGATCTGGGTGTCGTCGGGCCGGTCGATCCAGTCGTAGGTCCGCCGCACCGGCAGCTGCCAGCACACGTCCGGCTTGGTCTCCAGCGGTTCGCGGCCCTCGCGCAGCGCGAGGATGTGCAGCGAGCAGCCCGCGCCGGCCGCGAAGCCGGGGCGGTTCTGGAAGATGCACGAGCCCTGCCAGCGGCGGGTCTGCCGCTCGCCGTCCTCGTCCTCCTGCGTCCAGCCCGTCTGCGTCCCGACGTCGTGGAACTGCCACAGATCCGGCGTGAGACGCGCCACATGCTTGGCGACCCGCTCCTCGTCCTCCTCGTCGGAGAAGTGCGCACCGAGCGTGCAGCAGCCGTCGTCCGCGCGCCCGGCCTGGATACCCTGGCAGCCGCTGCCGAAGATGCAGGTCCAGCGCGAGGTCAGCCAGGTCAGATCGCAGCGGAAGAGTTGCTCGTCGTCGCCCGGGTCCGGGAAGGTGACCCAGGCGCGGGCGAAGTCGAGACCCACCTCGTCGGGCGTCGCCCCGGCCGCCGCGCCCTGCTTGGCATGCTTCGTCTTCTTCGCCTTTTTCGTCTTAGCCACGACTCCAGACTAAGGCGGCCGACAAGTCACCTCCGTCGCGGCAGTAGGTTTCCCCGTATGAGACTCGGTGTCCTCGATGTGGGTTCGAATACGGTCCATCTCCTGGTGGTGGACGCACACCCCGGCGCACGCCCGCTGCCCGCCTACTCGCACAAGGCGGAGCTGCGCCTTGCCGAACTCCTCGACGAGTCCGGCGCCATAAGCGACCACGGCATCGAGCGCCTGGTGGCCACCGTCATCGAGGCGCTCCAGGTGGCCGAGGACAAGGGCGTCGAGGACGTGCTGCCGTTCGCCACCTCCGCCGTCCGCGAGGCCACCAACGGCGAGGAGGTGCTGCGCCGGGTCACCGCGGAGGCCGGCGTGGAGCTTCAGGTGCTCTCGGGCCGGGACGAGGCGCGGCTGACGTTTCTGGCCGCCCGCCGCTGGCTGGGCTGGTCCTCCGGGCGGCTGCTCGTCCTGGACATCGGCGGCGGCTCGCTGGAGATCGCCTACGGGCTCGACGAGGACCCGGACGTGGCGGTCTCCCTGCCGCTCGGCGCGGGCCGCCTGACCAGCGCCGACCTTCCCGGCGACCCGCCGGACCCGGAGGCCGTGCGGGCGCTGCGCCGCCGCGTACGGGCCGAGATCGCCCGCGTGGTGAGCGAATTCACCCGCTACGGGACCCCCGATCACGTCGTCGGCACCTCCAAGACCTTCAAGCAGCTGGCCCGGATCGCGGGCGCGGCGCGCAGTGCCGAGGGCCTGTACGTCCAGCGGGAGCTGACCCGTAAGAAGCTGGAGGAGTGGGTGCCGCGGCTGGCCTCGATGGCGGCGGGCGACCGCGCCGAGCTGCCCGGTGTCTCCGAGGGCCGCTCGCGGCAGCTGCTGGCCGGGGCGCTGGTCGCGGAGGCCGCGATGGACCTGTTCGGCGTCGATACGCTGGACATCTGCCCGTGGGCGCTGCGGGAGGGCGTCATCCTGCGGCGGCTGGATCATCTGCCGACGCCGACGGCGCAGTGAGCCGCCGGTGACGGCGGCGGCCGGGGGAGGACCCGGTGGCCCGGCACCGGCCGCGCGCAGGCCCCGCTCCGCCCGCACGGTGACCTCGGCCGCATCCGCCCTGGCCTCCTGCCCCGGGCACTGCCGCGGCCCGTACGCTGTCCCTCGTGACGGAGCCAGTGGTGCGCATTCCCGATGCGAAGGTCGCGCTGTCGACGGCCTCGGTGTATCCGGAGTCGACGGCGACGGCCTTCGAGATCGCCGCGCGCCTGGGCTACGACGGCGTCGAGGTGATGGTGTGGACCGACCCCGTCAGCCAGGACATCGAGGCGCTGCGCAGGCTGTCGGACTACCACGGGGTGCCGGTGCTGGCCGTGCACGCACCGTGTCTGCTGATCACCCAGCGCGTGTGGTCCACCGACCCGTGGGTCAAGCTCCAGCGGGCCCGTAGCGCCGCGGAGAAGCTGGGTGCCTCGACGGTCGTGGTGCACCCGCCGTTCCGGTGGCAGCGCAGCTACGCCCGGGAGTTCGTCCGCGGGGTGTGGCGCATGGAGAACGAGACGGACGTGAAGTTCGCCGTCGAGAACATGTACCCCTGGCGCTACCGGGACCGCGAGATGCTGGCGTACGCCCCGGACTGGGACCCCACCAACGACGACTACCGCCACTTCACCGTCGACCTCTCGCACACCGCCACCGCGCGCAACGACGCGCTGGAGATGGTGGAGCGGATGGGCGACCGGCTGGCGCACGTCCATCTGGCCGACGGCAACGGCTCGGCCAAGGACGAGCACCTGGTGCCGGGCCGCGGCAGCCAGCCCTGCTCCGACGTGCTGGAACGGCTCGCGGCGGGCGGCTTCGACGGCCATGTCGTCGTCGAGGTCAACACCCGCCGGGCGATGTCCGCCGCCGAGCGCGAGGCGGATCTGGCCGAGGCGCTGGCCTTCACCCGGCTCCATCTGGCGTCGCCCACCTGGGTGCCGGGGTCATGAGCCGCGACCCCTCGGAGGAGCCCGCAAAGGCCGCAAAGCCCGACAAGCCCGTACGCCGCCGGGGCCGCCCGGCCCGCGCCGAGGCCGCCGAAGGCCCCGGTGCCCGCGAACGGATCCTCGCCGCGGCCCGTACGGAATTCGCCGACCGCGGCTACGACAAGACCTCGGTGCGCGGCATCGGCAAGGCGGCCGGGGTGGACGCGGCCCTGGTGCACCACTACTTCGGCACCAAGGAGCAGGTCTTCGCGGCGGCCATCGAGCTGTCCTTCGCCCCCGCGCTGACCATCCCCGACGCGATCGCGGACGGCGGCGAGGCCGGAGCGGGCGAGCGGATGGCCCGCTTCGTCTTCGGCATCTGGGAGAACCCGGTCAGCCGCCCGCCGCTGCTGGCGATCATGCGCTCGGCACTGACCAACGAGACCGCGGCGACCGTCCTGCGCGGTCTGGTCGAACGCCGCCTCCTTACGCGCGTGGCCGGCGAACTGCACGTCCCCGACCCGGAGTTCCGCGCCCAGCTGGCCGCGAGCCATCTCATCGGCATCGCGATGCTCCGTTACGTCATCAAGATGGAGCCGATGGCGTCCGCGGACCTGGAGGAGATCGTGGCGATGGTGGCGCCGACGTTGCAGAGGTATCTCACGCAGGCGTGAGGCGGCCCCGGCGACACCTTCGCACCGTCCGGGCTGTCCGTACTCCGGTCAGACATCTCACATACCGGAGTCGCTGTCCGGATCTTGGATCGGAAGCGTAATCTCGGGATCAGCTGCTGTATGACGCCGCTGAGGTAAAGCGCCGCTGAGGTAAGGCGCTGATGGATGGCACGGCTGCCGTCCATCCGTATCCCGAGGGAGTGACCATCGTGCCCGAGCTGAGGTCCCGCACCGTTACCCATGGCCGCAACATGGCGGGCGCCCGCGCCCTTATGCGGGCCTCGGGCGTAGCGAGCGAGGACATCGGTAAGCCGATCGTCGCGGTCGCCAACTCGTTCACCGAGTTCGTGCCCGGCCACACCCACCTCGCCCCCGTCGGCCGGATCGTCTCCGACGCCATCCGGGCCGCCGGTGCCGTCCCCCGCGAGTTCAACACCATCGCCGTGGACGACGGCATCGCCATGGGCCACGGCGGCATGCTCTACTCGCTGCCCTCCCGCGACCTGATCGCGGACTCGGTCGAGTACATGGTGGAAGCCCACTGCGCCGACGCCCTGATCTGCATCTCCAACTGCGACAAGATCACCCCCGGCATGCTGATGGCCGCGATGCGCCTGAACATCCCGGTGGTCTTCGTCTCCGGCGGCCCGATGGAGGCCGGTCAGGCCACCCTCGTGGACGGCACCGTCCGCAAGCTGGACCTGATCAACGCCATCGTCGACTCCGTCAACGACAGCGTCTCGGACGAAGACGTCCTCCGCATCGAGGAGAACGCCTGCCCCACCTGCGGCTCCTGTTCCGGCATGTTCACCGCCAACTCCATGAACTGCCTCACCGAAGCCATCGGCCTCTCCCTCCCCGGCAACGGCTCCGTCCTCGCCACCCACACCGCCCGCCGCGCCCTCTACGAGAACGCCGGCCGCACGGTCGTGGAGATCACCAAGCGCTACTACGAGGACGGCGACGAGTCCGTCCTGCCGCGCAACATCGCCACCCGCGCCGCCTTCGAGAACGCCATGGCGCTGGACATCGCCATGGGCGGCTCCACCAACACGATCCTCCACCTCCTGGCCGCCGCCCAGGAGGCCGAGCTGGACTACGACCTCAAGGACATCGACGCCGTCTCCCGCCGCGTCCCCTGCCTGGCCAAGGTCGCCCCGAACGTCGCCCCCGGCGGCACGTACTACATGGAGGACGTGCACCGCGCCGGCGGCATCCCCGCCATCCTCGGCGAGCTCTACCGCGGCGGCCTGCTCAACGAGGACGTCCACTCCGTCCACTCCGCCTCGCTCGCGGAACACCTCAAGACCTGGGACGTGCGCGGAGGCTCCCCCTCCGCCGAGGCCGTCGAGCTCTGGCACGCCGCCCCCGGCTGCAAGCGCTCCGCCACCGCCTTCTCTCAGTCCGAACGCTGGGAATCCCTCGACGTGGACGCCGAGGGCGGCTGCATCCGCTCCACCGAACACGCCTACTCCAAGGACGGCGGCCTGGCCGTCCTCAGGGGCAACATCGCCGAGGACGGCTGCGTCGTGAAGACCGCCGGCGTCGACGAGTCCATCTGGACCTTCGAGGGCCCGGCGGTGGTCTGCGAGTCCCAGGAAGAAGCCGTCGACAAGATCCTCACCAAGCAGATCAAGGAAGGCGACGTCGTCGTCATCCGCTACGAGGGCCCCAAGGGCGGCCCCGGCATGCAGGAGATGCTCTACCCGACGTCCTTCCTCAAGGGCCGCGGCCTGGGCAAGGCCTGCGCCCTGATCACCGACGGCCGCTTCTCCGGCGGCACCTCGGGCCTGTCCATCGGCCACGCCTCCCCCGAGGCCGCGTCCGGCGGCACCATCGCCCTCGTCGAGGACGGCGACCGCATCCGCATCGACATCCCGGGCCGCTCCATCGAACTCCTCGTGAGCGACGACGAACTGGCCGCCCGCCGCGAGGCCCTCGGCGGCGCCTACGCCCCGAAGAACCGCGAACGCAAGGTCTCGGCAGCCCTGCGCGCCTACGCGGCGATGGCGACGAGTGCGGACAAGGGTGCGGTGCGGGACGTGAGCAAGCTCGGCTGAGCCGACGCAGTCGCGCGGGAGCCCCCACGAAAGTGGGGGCTCCTTTCATATGGGGCGGTCAGGCGCCAAGCAGCGAGCCACCCTTGACGGCGGTGACGAACGAGGCCCAGGCGGCCGCGTCGATGAGGAGCGCGGGACCGTGGGGGATCTTGCTGTCGCGGACGGGGACGAGGGCGGGGAGGCCGTCGGCGACCTCGATGCACTGGCCGCCGTCCTGGTTGCTGTAGCTGGACTTTCGCCAGGTAACAGTGCTCAGGTCGATGGATCGCACGGCACTTCCTCCAACGTCTGGATGATGAACTTCCGCGTGTCGGCCGGGCTCAATGCCAGGTCCCGCACCGCATCGTACGCGTGTTGCAGACGCTCAACCGACTCCGATTCCTGGACGAGTTCGCCCGAGTACCCGGTCTCCACCCATGCCGCAGTGCGACCACCCGGGAGCCGCAGGAACATGGTGTCGGTGTTCGACAGGGCATGGGGCCCGACGTCGAACTGCACGGCCTGAACGGTGATGTTCGGACGCTCTCCCGTGGCCACGAGGTGCTCAAGCTGCTTCCGCCACTCGGTGGCGTCACCCAGCGGCGTGCGCAGCACGGCCTCGGACAGGATCGTGCGGAACTGCGGCGGGTTGTCCGCATGCAGCACCTGGCAGCGCCCTATGCGCGCATCGACCTGACGCGTCAGCTCATTGCCGCTGAGGCCGCCCGCCGTGAGCAAGGCGCGTGCATATCCCTCCGTTTGAAGCAGTCCAGGAAGCACACTCACGGCGTAGTGCCAGAGACTCACCGCCTGGGACTCCAGGAACATGTAACGGCGGTACCGCTCCTTGAACTGGGTGGGATCCGCAGCCGCCAACTCCCACAGCGCCAGCAGCAGTCCAGGCGTCCCGTAGTGCGTGTCGAGAGCCTCGGCGACCTCCGGGCTGCCGATCGTCTGCCCGCGCTCCATCTTCCCGAACAGGGACGAGTCCCAGCCCAGTGCCTTGCCGAGCTGCCGCAGGCTCTCCCCGCGCTGCGTGCGCATTAAGCGCAGCTCCTCCGCGAACCGTCGGCGCGGGTCCGTGCTTCGTCCGGTGACGGCCGTCCTCGCCGGCATGGAGCCTCCTCCGTGGAAGGTGTGGAATTTGCGGCCCAGGGCGTCGAACTACGGCCCGTAAATGGGAGGTTGTGCCCCTTCGCCGGTCCATCCTCGTAATGACCGGAACACTCACGGTAGTGAGCGCCCGGCAGGCCACGCAGGGAAACGGCAGACGGGAGCGCCACCAAATGACCACAGAACCCCACAGTGATACCCAAGCTCAGGCGGCGTGCGACGAACTGGCCGCCGCACTTCACGAGCTCGGCATCGTGCTGCCGTCGCTCGGTGTCGACCCGGTGTTGCTGTGCCGCGAACGGCCCCGTGTGCTGCTGGAGTTGGGGCGCTGCAACCTGGAGACGGCCTACCGGCTCACCGCCGTGCTCAAAAAGGCGGCGGAGCGATGACCCGGCGGCTCGTGCGGGCCTTCCTGGCGCTGCTGCTTCCCGGATACGGGCGACATCGCGCGCCCGCTGTGCCGCAACCGGCGCCCGCCCCACCCCCACGGCGCAACCGACTGCCGCGGCACAAGAGCCCGTATGCCCACGACGCGGCCTGTGGCGGGCTGTTCATGGATACGCCGCGGCTCGTACCGTCCTACGTCCCGGCGCCGTACATCTCACCGGCCTGCCACATCGGCACCCACGCGGCCTGCGACAAGGGCGCGGCGGAGCCCGAGGTCGTGGCCGCCCCCGGAGTCCGGTGGGAGATCTGCTGCTGTGCCTGCCATGTGGGCGGCGACGCGGAGGCGCGTCACCACCCCGCCGGATCCTTTGTGTCCGTGCTGAACACCGTCCCGTCGGGGGCCGCCGCGTAGATACGGCCGTGCCGGGCGTCGACCACGGGGGCGGGCAGGGACTCCAGGTAGCCGTTGTGGCGGTCGGGGGACAGGCGGGGCGGGGTCTGGCCGAGGACGGCGCCGGAGTTGGTGTCGACGGCGAACAGGCGGCCGTCCGCGGCGGTGAAGTACAGGTGGTTGCCGCTGATGACGGGGGCCGAGCCGCGGCTGACCGAGGTTTCGGTGTTCCATTTCCGTTCGCCGACGGCCTGGAGCGCGCCGCCCTCGGCGAGGAGGTAGACGGTCTCGCCGCGGACCGCCGCCGTCACGGTTCCGTCGAGCGGGTAGCCCAGCCGGATACGGCGCTGCCGCCCGGTGTGCGGGTCGTAGCGGACGACGGCCGTGGTGGTGAAGGGGTGCATGGGGTCGGCGGCGGTGAAGTAGAGCGCGCCGGAGGAGCCGACGCCGGCGGGGGTGAGCGAGCCGGGCAGCCGCTTGTTCCAGCGGACGCTGCCGTCCTTGGTGGCGATGGCGGTGACCTGCGTGGCCTTGCTGTCCGCGGTGAGGCCGACGGCGTAGGCGGTGCGGGTGTCGCCGTACGAGAAGAACGCGGCCGGGGTGTGGGCGGGATACCGCTTGCGCCAGCGTTGCCGGTGGGTGGCGCTGTCCAGCGCGGTGACCGTGCCGTCCCCGGCGCACAGCAGCACCCGGTCGCCGACGACGGCCGCGCCGCCCTCGTACCGGGACAGTTCCTGGCTCCAGCGCGTGGCGCCCTTCCCCTTGGCCGACGGGTCGAGCGCCTCCAGCCGCCGGCCGTCGGGGGTCCAGACGTACAGCAGTCCGCCCGACAGGACCGGCGCCTTCGGGGCGGTGTCGGTGAGCGGGACGGCCTTGCCGCTGCGGCGCCAGGACACCCGGCCGGTCTCCGCGTCGAAGCGGCCGGCCCGCAGTCCGGACAGCGAGCAGTAGACGGCGCCCGAGCCGGCCGTACAGAACGGCATCTCGGAGCGGTGACCGTGCGGCCGCTCCAGGACCGTGGAGTGCCAGGGCCGGACGGAAACCCCGGCCCCCGGCGTCCGGATCTCCAGCCCTGAACCGCCGGACGACAGCGCCCGTACGCCCACGAACGCGCCGCCCCCGGCGATCAGCAGCGCCACGGCCGCCCATACCGGCCAGCGGCGCACCGCGGCTGCGCGGCGTGATGGCCGTCCGGTCTCCTTGCGGGCCTTGGGAGCCCTGGGGTTTTTGGCGGCCTTGGGGGAGTCGGGACGGTCCGGTGGCTGGGGGGTGTGGGGGCGGACGTGGGTGGTTTCGGCGGCGGGCGGGGGTGCCATGTCGCTGCCGACGGGCCGGCGTTGGGCCGGTACCGGCGAGCACGAGGGCGAAGGTGGGTGGGCGGGCGAAGACATCGGCGGGTGGCCGGACGCGGGCGACGGCGGGTGCACGGATGAGGACAAAGATGAGGACAAAGATGAGGACAAAGATGAGGACGGGGACGGGTGTGTGGCCGGCCCGGGCATACCGGGATCCATGCCGAGATCCGCTTGCATGTGGATCTCGGTATGGATCTCGGTGTGCAGCAGCTCCATCAGCTCGCCGGGCGTCGGCCGGTCCGCCGGATCCTTCGCCAGGCAGCTCTCGACGAGCGGCGCCAACTCCTTTGGCACCCCCGTCAGATCCGCCTCGTCATGCACCACCTGATACGCCACCAGATAGGGGCTCTCCGAGTCGAACGGCCCGCTCCCGGTGGCCGCATGCACCAGCACCGACCCCAGCGCGAACACATCCGCGGCGGGGCCCACCTCGCGCGGCCGCTGGAATTGCTCGGGCGCCATGAACGGCGGCGTACCGATCAACTTGCCGGTCTCGGTGCGCATTTCACTGTCGGACGGCCGCGATATCCCGAAATCGATGACTTTCGGTCCGTCGGCGGCCAGCAGTACATTTCCCGGCTTCAGATCGCGGTGGACGACCCCGGCGCGATGGATGTCGCGCAGCGCCTCGGCGAGTCCCGCGGCCAGCTTCCGTACCTCATCGGGCGCCAGTGGCCCCTTCCGCTTCACATGCTCGGAAAGCGTCGGCCCGGGAATGTAGAGGGTCGCCATCCAGGGCCGTTCGGCATTCGGATCGGCGTCCACGACGGGCGCCGTAAAGGCCCCGCTGACCCGCCGCGCGGCCGCCACCTCCTGCCGGAACCGCCCCCGGAACTCGGGGTCCTGGGCGAATTCGGCATGAATGACCTTGACCGCGAGCCGCAGCCCGGAAGAAGAGCGCGCCAAATGCACCACGCCCATTCCCCCGGAACCCAGCCGTGCCTCCAGGCGATATTGCCCGGCGTATTCCGGACGCTCCGCTTCCGGGTCGGCCCCGGAATCACGCAGCGGCGGCATCGTTCCACCCCCGTGTCCTGCCCTGTGCAATGCGGTCGCGGATGCGACGCGCGGAGCCTAGTCGATGACACGTGCGAAAGGGATGAGGCTTGCTAGCGTGCGCGTCGCACGTCCGAAAATGCCCAGGGCTTCCGCGCCCAGTAGTCACAAAACGGGGGAACACGAGATGACCACCGAGAAGCCACACCGCTTCCTGGACCTGGACGCCGTCGTCGGCGAGCTGGACGAGGACATGGACGGGTCGGTCAAGGGCGAGACGGACGCGGGGAAGGACACCGGCGCCGGCACGGCCACGGCCATGGCGGCCGCCGCCTCCACCCGCTCCTTCCAGATCGCCCCCGGCCAGCAGGTCAGGGTCCGTACGGGCCCCAGCACCTCCCATCCGGTCGTCCGCAAGCTGGCGGGTGGCTCCTGGGTCGGCATCCACTGCCAGCGCCGCGGCCAGCGGATCACCGGCCCGTACGGCACCACGGACATCTGGGACAACATCGCCCCCGGCCAGTACGTCTCCGACGCCTATGTGCACACAGGCAGCGACGGACCGGTCGCGCCGAGCTGCACCAGCTGAGGGCGGCGGGCCGCCGGGAATGACGGGCCGCCGGGGATAATCGGTGCCATGAGCGATACGCACACGGCACCCGGCGGCCCGGAGCCCGAGGAGATCCGTTTCTTCGGCACCACCTGGCTCCGCCACGACGGCGGCTACGCCCTGCGCCGTATCGCCGTCGCGCTGGGCTCGCTCGCGCTCGCCGCCCTCGGCGCGCTGATCCTCCGCTTCGGCTTCCAGGGCCTGGAATTCGGCGATGTCGGCCCGTTCGTCGGCATCCTGGCCGTCGGCGGGTTCGCCATTTGCAGCGCCCTCGCCTTCCGCCGCACCTGGGAGGGTTTCGTCCGCCGCCCCGACCCCGCCGACGAGCGCACCGTCGACAAATCCGCCCAGAGCCTGATGCTGATCGGCTTCGTCGGCTCGCTGCTGGCCTACTTCTGCCGCAGCCTCATCGAAGCCCCCGGCGAACGACTGCGCCGCACCGAGTACGAGGCGGCCCTCGAACGCCACGCACGGCGGCGCACCACCCGCACCGGCAACCCGGCCGCGAAGAAGTCCCGTCCGAAGGGCAAGAAACGCGGCTAGAGGTGGTGCCCCGAGCGCCGCGCACCGCGGACGTCACGTCCCGGACACGGCCCCCGCAATCCCCGCTTCCGGGCGCCGCCCCGCAGGCAGGATGATGCGTATGCCCCCACAGAGCCACCAGGAGAACCACCGGCAACGGCCGCCCCAGCAGTTCGACCACGCCGCCCGCGCCCGCTCCTTCAGCAGCGTGGCCGCCCAGTACGCGGCCTCGCGCCCCGGATACCCGGCGGAGCTCTTCGACGCGATCGAGGAGCGTTCGGGCCGCTCCCTCAACGGCGCCCGGGTCCTGGACGTCGGCGCCGGAACCGGCATCGCCACCGCGCTGCTGGCCGCCCGGGGCGCCGAGGTCATCGCCGTGGAGCCTGGCCCCGGAATGGCCGCCCAGCTGCGCGCCGGGCTCCCCGGCGTCCCGCTGGTCCGGGCGAGCGGCGACGCCCTGCCGTTCCGCGCCGCGGCCTTCGACCTCGTCTGTTACGCCCAGGCATGGCACTGGACCGACCCGGCCCGCTCGGCCCCGGAGGCCATGAGAGTGCTGCGCCCCGGCGGTGCGCTCGCGCTGTGGTGGAACAGCCCCCGCCGGGACACCGGCTGGGCCGCCGAACAGGACGCCCGGCTCGCCCGACGGCTGCTCGGCCGCGACCCCGGCCGTGCCGCGGAGGTCCCCGACGCCGACCCGGACGTCCTCGTCCGCCGCCAGGGCCTCAACCCCACCGCCTGGGTGGCCGAATGGACCCGGTCGGTGCCCCTCGACACCCATCTCGCCATGCTCGGCAGCCACTCCCGGTTTGCGGTCCTCGATCCCGCGGTCTCCGCCGCCATCCTGGAGGACGAACGAGCCGCCCTCCTGGATGTCTTCCCCGACGGCATCGTCCGGGAGGAGTACCGCGTCCAGCTCACGGTCACGTCCCGAACCGACACCCCCACACCCACCGGACGAACGGACGAAGGAGCGCACCGTGGCGGCAGAAACGCGTCAGACGGCAGAAACGCATGAGACGGCGCAGACGGACGACATGCCAGGGACGGACGACATGCCAGAAACAGACGGCACACCAGAAACAGACGGCACACCAGGCGCGGACCGGATAACGGGAGCGGACGACCGCCTCGCCCGCTTCGAGGAGCAGCGCACCCGCCTCTGGGCCGTCGCCTACCGCATCATGGGCACCGTCACCGACGCCGACGACGCCGTCCAGGAAACCTGGCTGCGCTGGCAGGCCCTGCCCGACGACCCTCCGGTGGCCAATCCGCGCGGCTATCTCACCACCGTGGTCAGCCGCATCTGTTACGACCTGCTGGGTTCGGCCCGCGCCCGCCGCGAGATGTACGTCGGACCCTGGCTCCCCGAGCCGCTGCTCGGCGCGCCCACCGCCGCCGGGCCCGCCGCCCCCGAGGACCGGGTCACCCTCGACGAATCCGTCGGAATGGCCCTGATGACCGTCCTGGAACGCCTCACCCCCGCCGAACGCACCGCCTTCGTCCTCCACGACGTCTTCGCGGTCCCCTTCCCGGAGATCGCCGAGGCCGTCGGCCGTACCCCCGAATCCGTACGGCAGCTGGCCTCCCGCGCCCGCAAGAGGGTCCGCGCCGAGGCCCCGCGCCGCACCGTCGACCGGGCCGAACACCAGCGCACCGTCGAGGCGTTCCTGTCCGCCGTCATGGGCGGCGACTTCGCGGCGCTGCTGAACGTGCTCGACCCCGAGGTCGTCTGGCGCTCCGACGGCGGCGGCAAGGTGAGCTCCGCCCGCCGCCCGGTCCTGGGCCGCGACAAGGTCGCCCGTTTCGTGCTCGGCCTGATCACCCGCAGCATCGATGCGTCGACGACGCGGTTCACCGTACGGGACGTCAACGGCGCCACCGGGCTGGTCTACTTCGACACCGCCGGCCGGCAGGCGGGCGTCCTCGCCTTCACCGTCGACGGCGGCCGGATCACGGAGGTCGACGCCGTCACCAATCCCGACAAGCTCGGCCACCTGGACTTCGACAGCTTGTGACGGGGCGGGAAGCGGGGGCGGACTGTGGGGACCGGCCGGGACGAAGAACAGCCGGACCGGCCGGGACTCAGAACGTCCGCTCCGGCTTCCCCTTGCCGTACAGCCAGGCGTCGAAGAGCGGCTTCAGGTTCTTGTGCGTCCGCGCCTGGCTGAAGGCGACGAAGTCCGCCGAATCGGCGTTGCCGTAGCGGTACTTGGCGGCCCACTCCCTGAGGATCCGGAAGAACGCCGGGTCGCCGACGGCGTCCCGCAGCTGCTGGAGCACCATCGCGCCCCGGTAGTAGACGGGAGGGCCCGTCACATTCGCCGCCGTGCCCGGCCGGCCCGGCGGAAACGCCCACAGCGGGTCGTCCTTGCCCCGCTTGTAGAGCGCGTCGAACAGCTGCTGGGGCGTCCTGCCGCCCTCGTGCTGGGACCACAGCCACTCGACGTAGGTCGCGAAGCCCTCGTTGAGCCAGGTGTCCTGCCAGGTCTTCGGCGTCACCGAGTCGCCGTACCACTGGTGGGACATCTCGTGCACCACCGTCAGGGTGTCCGGCGCCCCCGCGTAGTCCGGCTTGGTCTGGTTCTCCAGAGCCAGCCAGTCGATGCGCGGCGGGGTGTTGTCGACGATCGCGCCCGCCGAGCGGAAGGGATACGGGCCGAAGAGCTTGCGTTCCCAGGCGATGATCTCCGGCAGCCGGCCCAGCGCCTCCTTGCTGCGCGCCACCTCCGCCGGATCGACGGCCTCGTACAGCGGCAGCCCGTCGGGCGTACGGGACTGGGTGACGCGGAACTTCCCGATGGTGGCGGTCGCCAGATAGCTGGCCATCGGCTGCCCGCTGTGCCACACGAAGGTCGTGCGGCCCCCGACGGTCCTGCGCGACCGCAGCTCCCCGTTGGCCACGGCCGTGTACGGCTCGGGCACGGTGATCGTGAAGTCGTAGGTGGCCTTGTCGCTGGGGTGGTTGTTGCCCGGGAACCACGCCATCGACCCCTCCGGCTCCCCGGTCACGAAGGCGCCGTCGGCGGTTTTGACCCATCCCTCCGTCGAGGCGTCCGGGTCCGTGATCTCCTGCGGGGTCCCGTAGTAGGTCACCCTGGCGTGGAAGGTCGCACCCCGTTGCAGTACGGCTGCCGGGGTGACCGTCAGCTTGTGCCCCTTACGGGAGAAGCCCGCCCGTGCGCCGTCCACCTGGACGCCGGTCACCTTCAGCCCCTGAAGGTCGAGTTTGAACGACCGCAGGTCCTCCTTCGCCTTGGCGGTGATGTCGGCGGATGCGGTCAGATACCGCTTCGGCACGTCGTAGGCGAGGTCGAGCCCGTAGTGGATGACCTGATAGCCGCCGTTCCCGAGCGACGGGAAGAGGGGATCGCCGACCCCGCCGCTGCCCGCCACCCCGTCGTCGGCCGTCGCCCCGGCCGTACAGGAGGACAGCAGCAGGGCGGCGGACAGCGCGGCGATGACACGACGGTGCGGCAGGGGCCGACGGGTGGTCACAGCACTCCCAGGGTCACTGATCGGACAATTCCGACCCTAGGGTTCTTTCCACGGGATGGCAGATCCCTTCCGGACAGAGCGCGCTATGGCGCAATGAGTTCCGTCGAATGAGTTCCGTGGAATGCGCTCCGTCGAATGCCTTCCGTCACGTGAGTTGCGTCAAATGAGTTCGTCGAATGAGTTCCGTCATACGAGGGCACCGCCCGAGGGCCGCCCGCCACCGGAGCCGGCGGAGCCGCCCCCGACGCTCCCCGCCCCGGCCGGCCGCCGTTGCTCCGCCCAGCTGCCCAGCGCGGCCGCACAGGCAAGATCCAGATGCCGCAGCCCCGACAGATCCAGCTCGATCTCCCGGTCCAGGGGCAGCGCCTCCAACTGGTCCAGCAGCTTCGGCAGCCGCAGAAAGGTCGCATACCCGATGGCCCGTACGCGGATCGGGCGCCGGGTCCCGGGCCGCGCGGACTCCTCCATCCCGACGATCTCCAGATGGACGTGCGAGGTCTCCCACGCCGATTTGGCCACCGCCAGCAGCAGCCCCAGCAGCACCCCCTCGAACATATTGGTCGCCACGATCGCCACCGCCGTCGCCGCCAGCACCACCGCCTCGCCGCGGTGCTCCCGCCACAGCGGGCGCAGCTCGCGCCAGGGGATCAGCTTCCAGCCCGCGTGCAGCAGGACACCGGCCAGCGCGGCCACCGGTACGACCCCCAGCGCCGCCGGGAACACCGCCGCGAACACCAGCAGCCACACGCCGTGCAGCACCCGCGACGCCTTGGTCCGCGCGCCCGCCCGCACATTGGCCGAGCTGCGGACGATCACCGCGGTCATCGGCAGCGCCCCCAGCAGCCCGCACGCCGTATTGCCGATGCCCTGCGCGATCAGCTCCTTGTCGTAGTCGGTGCGCGGCCCGTCGTGCAGCCGGTCGACCGCGGCCGCGCTGAACAGCGACTCCGCCGAGGCGATCAGCGCGAACGCCAGGACCGTGCCGACCGCGCCGAGTTCGGTGAGCCGGCCGACATCGGCCAGGCCCGGCGGCTGTACGGACTCCAGCAGCCCCTGCACCTCGACCCGTGCCACCGGCAGGTCCAGGACGAACACCGCAACCGTCGCCAGCACCACCGCCACCAGGGGAGCGGGCAGCAGCTCCGCGGCCCGCCGCCAGCGCGGCCAGAGCAGTAGTACGGCTAGGGTCAGCGCGCCGATCGCCAGCGCCGCCGGCCCGGTGTCGGAGCCGGCCGTCCCGGCGACGAGTCCCGGCAGCCCGCCCAGATTGGCCGGCCCGTTCCCGGGCGCCTTGGCGTCCACCAGGGCGTACACCTGACTGGCCATCAGCACCAGGCCGATCCCCGCCAGCATGCCCTGCACCACCGCAACGGAAATGGCCCGGAACCACCGCCCGAGCCGCAGCGCCCCCATGACCAGCTGGACCACTCCGGCCGCCACCACCAGCGCGCCCAGACCCCCGAGCCCGTACTCCTGCACGGCCTCGTAGACCAGCACGGTCAGCCCGGCGGCCGGCCCGCTGACCTGAAGGCTGCTGCCCGGAAGCAGCCCGGTGAGCAGCCCCCCGACGATCCCGGTGATCAGCCCCAGTTCGGCCGGCACACCGGAGGCGACGGCCACCCCGACACACAACGGGACGGCCACGAGGAAGACGACGAGCGACGCGGTGACGTCGGCGCGCCAGCGGACCAGGCGCCGCGAGGACGGTGACGGAGTGGGTTGCCTCGGTGTTTTCGGCGAATTCTGCATGAGGGTGCCTCCAGCGTGACGGGGCGCGGCGGCGCGCGCCGCGGCGGCGCGCAGGCGGGCACGCGGCGTGGCGCCATGGACGTGACGGCTGGATCCGTCGGAATGCGCGGGCCGGGGAAGGCCCTGGGGCGGCTCTCGCTCGGGGATACGGCGTACCGCTTCCTCCGACGCATTTCGGCTGGCTGGTCAGTGCCCTCCATTGTGTCCAAGTCGCCATGCTCTGCGGCGACTCGGCATGTAACCGCCCTGTAAACGCGGAACTGCCGAAAAGGAATGATCAGCTCCGATCGTCCCGGCGCCCGCCCGGCGCGCATCGCTCCCGGCCCCGCGCCCCTCCTGCCCGCCGGCCCCGTACGACCGCTTGACGCCCCACCCTGGCCCGAGCATTATTCATCGCATGATGAATTACTCGACCGACCCACCTGGCCCACCCGACCTGCCCGCCCCGGCCACGCCCTCCGCCCCCTCCACCCCCGCCGTCCACGCCCACGACCTCACCGTCGTACGAGGCGGCCGCACCGTCGTCGACAACCTGGCCTTCGACCTCCCCCGCGGCCGCATCACCGGCCTCCTCGGCCCCTCCGGTTGCGGCAAAACCACCCTGATGCGGGCCATCGTCGGCACCCAGGCCAAGGTCAGCGGCACCCTCGACGTCCTCGGCCACCCCGCCGGCCACCCCCGGCTGCGCCCCCGCATCGGCTACGTCACCCAGGACCCGGCCGTCTACGACGACCTCACCGTCCGCCAGAACCTCGACTACTTCGCCGCCGTACTCCACCCCGGCCGCACCGCCCGCGCCCGGCGCCGCGCCGCCGTCACCCGCGTCCTCGAAGACGTCGACCTCACCGACCACGCCACCGCCCTCGCCGGCAACCTCTCCGGCGGCCAGCGCAGCCGCGTCTCCCTGGCCGTCGCCCTCCTCGGCGCCCCCGAACTCCTCGTCCTCGACGAACCCACCGTCGGCCTCGACCCCGTCCTCCGCCGCGACCTGTGGAACCTCTTCCACACCTTCGCCGCCGACCGCGGAACGACCCTCCTCGTCTCCTCCCACGTCATGGACGAGGCCGAGCGCTGCCACCGACTCCTGCTGATGCGCGAGGGCCGTCTCCTCGCCGACGGCGCCCCCGACACCCTCCGCGACCGCACCGGCACCCCGACCGTCGAGGCCGCCTTCCTCCACCTCGTCGACGAGGCGCGGGCGGCACCTGCCTCGTAGGGCGAATGGACTGCTGTCCCTGTGACCGTGACGAGCACCCGGCCTCTGACGAGCACGCGGCCCGTGACGAGCACCCGGCCTCTGACGAGCACGCGGCCCGTGACGAGCACCCGGCCTCTGACGAGCTCCATCCCGTGACCGTGACAAGCCCCCGCCCCATGCCCCCTCCGCCCCCACCCCACCCCATCACCGCACCTCACCACCCCCAAGGAGCCGACCCCATGCCCACCGCACCACCGGCCCTCGCCCACACCCCCCGAACGCCGCCCTTCTCCCCGTCCCGCACCCTGGCCACCACTGCCCGCGTCCTGCGCCAGCTGCGCCACGACCCCCGCACCCTCGCGCTCCTGCTCCTCGTCCCCTGCGCGCTCCTCGCCCTCCTCCGCTACGTCTTCGACGCCCACCCGGCAACCTTCGACAGCATCGGCGCCTCCCTCCTCGGCATCTTCCCGATGATTACGATGTTCCTGGTGACCTCCATCGCCACCCTCCGTGAACGCACCTCGGGCACCCTGGAACGCCTGCTCGCCATGCCCCTCGCCAAGGCCGAGCTGCTCACCGGCTACGCCCTCGCCTTCGGCCTCCTGGCGATCCTCCAGTCCGCCCTGGCCACGGGCCTCGCCGTCTGGGCCCTCGGCCTCGACGTCACCGGCTCACCCTGGCTGCTGCTCCTGGTGGCCGTACTGGACGCCCTCCTGGGCACCGCCATGGGCCTGTTCGTCTCGGCCTTCGCCGCCTCGGAATTCCAGGCCGTCCAGTTCATGCCGGCCGTCCTGATGCCCCAGCTGCTGCTCTGCGGCCTCTTCGCCCCGCGCGCCACCATGCAACCGGCGCTGGAAGCCCTCTCCGACGCCCTCCCCATGTCCTACGCCGTGGACGCCATGACCGAGACCCTCACCCACCCCCACATCACCGCCGCCTTCCTCCGTGACACCACCGTTGTGACCCTCTGCGCCCTCCTGGTCTTGACCCTGGGCGCCGCCACACTGCGCAGACGTACGAGGTAGCGAACCGCGGGCCGCGCACCCCCCCGCCGCCCCGCCCCACACCCACCCTCCCGGGCCCCACGGTGCAAGGATGACCACGGCACCCGCCCACCCACCCCGGAAGGTGAACCCGCCCCATGCCCCAAAAGGTCGCCGTCCTCGGCACCGGAAAAATCGGCGAAGCCCTCCTCAGCGGAATGATCCGCGGCGGCTGGGCCCCCTCCGACCTCCTGGTCACCGCCCGCCGCCAGGAACGCGCCGCCCAACTCCGCGAGCGCTACGGCGTCGAGGCGGTCAGCAACGCCGAGGCCGCCAAGTCCGCCGACACCCTGATCCTCACCGTCAAGCCCCAGGACATGGGCGCCCTCCTGACCGAGCTCGCCCCGCACGTCCCCGCCGACCGCCTGGTCATCAGCGGCGCCGCCGGCATCCCCACCGCGTACTTCGAGGAGCGCCTGGCGGCCGGCACCCCCGTCGTACGGGTCATGACGAACACCCCCGCCCTCGTCGACGAGGCCATGTCCGTCATCTCCGCCGGCACCCACGCCACCGCCGGACACCTGGCCCACGCCGAGGAAATCTTCGGCACCGTCGGCAAGACCCTCCGCGTCCCCGAGACCCAGCAGGACGCCGCCACCGCCCTCTCCGGCTCCGGCCCGGCCTACTTCTTCTTCCTCGTCGAGGCGATGACCGACGCTGGCATCCTCCTCGGCCTGCCCCGGGACAAGGCCCACGACCTGATCGTCCAGGCCGCCATCGGCGCCGCCGTGATGCTCCGCGACAGCGGCGAACACCCCGTCAAACTCCGCGAGAACGTCACCTCGCCGGCCGGCACCACCATCAACGCCATCCGCGAACTCGAGAACCACGGAGTCCGCGCGGCCATGATCTCCGCCCTGGAAGCCGCCCGGGACCGCAGCCGCGAACTGGCCACCGGCAACGGCTGACACCCGCCGCGGCCCCCTGCCGCGGGCCCCGCTCCCGTACGGGCCTACCCCTACGGGAGCGGGGCCCGGCCCTTACCCCATCAACCCCACCGCCCGATAAGCCGCATCCACCCGAGGCCGGGCCATCCCCCGGGCCCGCTCGGCCCCGCCCCGCAACACCGCATCGACATACCCTCGGTCCGCGGCCAACTCCGCATGCCGCTCTCGCACCGGCCGCAACCCCTCCACCACGGCCTCGGCCACATCCCTCTTCAACGCCCCGTACGACGCATACCCCTCGGCGAGCCGCGCCGGCTCACCGCCCGAAAACGCCGCCAGCACATCCAGCAAATTCGCCACCCCCGGCCGCGCACCCCGCTCATACACCACGCCACCGTCGCCGCCCTCGTCCGTCACGGCGCGCATCACCTTTTTCCGCACCACCTCCGGCTCATCCAGCAAATACACCACCCCTGTTTTCCTCCCCTGCCCCGACTTCCCCATCTTCGACGTCGGATCCTGCAAATCCATGACCCGTGCCGCCACCTCCGGATGCGTGGCCCGCGGCACCACGAACGTCTCCCCGTACCGCTGGTTGAACCGCACCGCCAGATCCCGCGTCAGCTCCACATGCTGTGTCTGATCCGCCCCGACCGGCACCTCCTGCGTCCCGTACGCCAGGATGTCCGCCGCCATCAGCGCCGGATACGTCAACAACGACACCCGCACGCTCTCGCCCCGACGCGCCGCCTCCGCGGACTTCTCCTTGTACTGGATCATCCGCCGCATCTCGCCGTCGCTGGCCGTGCACTCCATCAGATACGACAGCCGCACATGCTCATCCACATGGCTCTGCACGAAGACCGTGCACCGCTCCGGATCCAGCCCCGCCGCCAGCAGCAGCGTCGCCGCCTGCCGACTCAGCCGCCGCACCCGCGCCGGATCGTGCTCCACGGTCAGCGCATGCAGATCCACCACGCAGAACAACGCATCGCCCCGGAGCTGATCCACCTCGACCCACCGCCGCACGGCCCCCAGGTAGTTCCCCAGCGTCAGATGCCCCGTCGGCTGCACCCCGCTGAAAATCCGGGGCCCCACCGCAGCACCGGCAGTCGTGACGTCCACCATCGATCTCTCCCCTATGTCGTGGGACGCCGCCTCACCGGCCGGCTACGCGAGGGAGATACGAGAACGGCCGCCGAAGCGGCGGCCGTGGTCATGCATGCGCAGAGTGAGCGGCCGCCGTCAGGCGGGCCACCACAGCTGTACGAGCGCATGCGCAGTCATGCCCCACAAAGTACCGCCCGCCCCACCCCTCCGCACGGATTTGAAGCACCCCACCCCCTCGTGTAGTGTTCTCCGAGTTGCCACGGGCCCATCAAGCCCCAGGCAGCCATCCCGCCGCTTCGCGGCACACCACTACTGCACGGCCCCTCATCGGGATGAATTTCGGCATGCCGAAATTCGGACCGGGACTCGATTATGAGTCAC
>NZ_JRKI01000003.1 GCF_000935125.1 Streptomyces natalensis ATCC 27448
CCAAGCTCAGAGCGCGGGTTCGATTCCCGAAGGCGGTTCCGGCCGGAAAGCCAGGTCAGAGGGATTCTGACCTGGCTTTCCGCTTGCGCAGCGCGGCTGGTCGTCAGGCGGCGACGGCGAGTCGCGGCTGACGTGCCCGTTCCTCAGCCAGGGTTACGGCGGCGTCCAAGAGCGCCTGGGCGCCCAGGACGAGTTGGTGGTCGGGGGTGTGCTCCAGGACGTTGTGACTGATCCCGGAGGTGCTGGGCACGAAGATCATCCCGGTGGGGACGTGGGAGCTCATGACGCTGGCGTCATGGCCCGCGTAGCTTGCCATCCGCGTGACCTTGTCACTGCTCTTCAGGCAGGTCTGCTCGACCGTGCGAACGATCTCCGGATCGAAGGAGGCGACAGGCTTGGCCGATACCTGTGCGATCTCGCAGGAGCAGTTCTCCTCCTCGGCGATGCGCTCGAACTGCTGACGCATCGTGCTTCTCGTGGCCTCCAGCAGGTCGTCGGAGATACCGCGGATCTCCACCTGAAGGCTGGCGTGGCCGGGGACAACGTTGGCGGCGCCGGGACTGAAGGAGCAGGAGCCGACGTTGGCGATGAGCCCCTCGCGGTCGATCTCCTGGCACAGGGGCATCAGTGCGGCGGCGGCCCGGGTCGCGGCACGTCCGGCGTCGGCGCGCAGGTGGAATGGTGCGGCGCCGGCGTGGTTCTCCTGGCCCTTCATGACGACCTCGTAGCGTTCCACGCCCACGATGCCGGTGACGGCGGACAGGTCCAGGCCCGCCGCTTCCATACGCGGCCCCTGTTCGACGTGGAGTTCGAGGTAGGCGCTGATATCGCGGATGTGCGGGCTGTCGCACAGTGCGGTCGAACCGCCCAGGCCGCCGTTGGAGTCGGCGGCGACGCCTTCCTCGTCCCAGAAGGCCACGATCTCTATGTGGTCGGCAGCGGGGTGGCCGGCCTCAACGAGTGTGCGCAGCACTTCGATTGCCGCGACGACGCCGTACGCGCCATCCAGGTGCCCCGCTCCGGGCACGGTGTCCGCATGCGAGCCGAGCAGCAGCCGAGGACCCTCGCTGTCCGGTGTACGGCCGAACACGTTGCCGATCTCGTCCCGGTGTCCGGTGAGCCCCGCCACCTTCATGGTCTTGCTCAGCCAGTCCCGCGCCGCCAGATCGGCCTTGGACCCGGCGACGCGATGGATGCCGCCGGTGGGGCCCTGCCCGATCTGGGCGAGGTGGGTCAGCTCGGTGAGCAGGCGCGGAGCGGAGATAGCCGGGTTGTTCATAACTGTTCCCCCTGAGACGAGTTCGGTGAGTGAGGTGCGGTACTGCGGTGGTGCTGACGTTGCTGGTCCGTGGAACCGGGCACTCCGGTCTCCGGAGCGGTGCTGTGCACAGTGGTGGCGGTCCGTCAGGTGCGCTGCATGGCGCGAGAACTGAGCGCGACGCCGATGATGATCAGCCCCATGCTGATCAGCTGGGCCAGGTTGAGCCCGTCGCCGAGAGTGAAGTAGGCGAGGACGGCGACGATCGCGGGTTCGAGGTAGTAGACGATGCCGGCCCGGGCGACCCCGACGGTGGCGATGGCCTTGTTCCAGGCGAAGTACGCCACGGCGGAGGACAGCACACCCACGTAGAGCAGGGCGGCGACCGTGCCGGTGTGGACCGGGAAGCTGCCGTGGGCGGTCACGTCCCAGGCGTAGGCCGGCGTGAGGAAGGCCGTGCCAAGCACGAATGTGGACAGCAGCAGGCTGAGGCCGGAGATGCCCCGGGGCGTGCGGCGCAGCATGAGGCTGTACCCCGCGAAGGTGGTCATGGCGGCGACCATCCACAGGTCACCGGCGGAGAAACTGAGCCCCAGCAGCATCGCCATGGACCCTTTGGTGATCAGTACGACGATGCCGATCAGGGACAGAGCGGCTCCCGCCCAGCCGACAGCTCCGGGCTTCTCCCGCCACAGCAGCCGGGCGCCAACCATGATCACAAGAGGCGAGGCAGCCGCGAGGAGGGCCATGTTGGTTGCCGGACTGGTCTGTCCGGCTGTGTAGATCAGCGTGTTGAAGAGCGTGACGCCGAGCAGCGCAACGATCGACAGGAAGCCCAGATGGCGGCGGACGGCGGGCCAGTCGCGCCGTATGTGCGGTATCGCGAAAGGCGCTACGGCCAGCATGGCGATGACCCAGCGCCAGAAGGCCAGTTGGACGGGCCGGATGGCATGCGCCATGCCATCGGCGAGCACGAAGTTTCCCGACCAGATGACGGTGGCGACCGTGGCCAGGATCATGCCCTTGGCCGCGGCGGGGAACAGGGACCGGCGCCGGGGCCGATCGGTGGTCGGTGTGCAGGCGGCGGAGGCGGACGCAGATTCCGCGGTGAGGGTGCTCATGCGGCAGTCCTTCGAAAGTACGGAGTGTGGTGGGTGAAGAGATCGACCCGATGGGCCGCGGCCTGAGCGGCGTCCAAGGTCGGGTAGGGACGTGCGGTCACGAAGGCATCGACGGCGTGACCCGCCAGGCCGTGGGGCAGCAGGAGCGCGGCGACATCACTTCGGGGAAGCGTGTTGAGCCATCGCAGCCGCATCTGCTCCACGCCATGGCCGGTGATCCGGCCCCATATGCGCAACCGCGCCAGGCCGCCGGGCCCGGACAGGTCCAGCCGGACATGGGTGGCAGGCCGCGGCCGCGCCACGGAGAACCGGTACCGGCGGTCGGCCCGCAGAGACACCGCCTCCAGCAGCGGGAACCAGGTGTCCGCAGCGTGGGCATCCGCGGTCGTGGCGTCCATTGCGGACACGGACGCATGTCCGGCGGGCGGATGGCGCAGCCCGCGGGTGTCCACCTCGATGTGCTCGACGACCGAGTGGGCGGCGAGCCGCCATTGAGCCCAGGCGCTGCCGCTGCTCCATGCCGTCGACGGAGGCTCCCAGCCCGTACCGGATGATCCGGTCCCGGTGAGCGTCTGCGGCCCCGTCCCGAGTGGCGTCGGAGGGACCGGCGCCTCCCAGGGGGCGCCTGAGTAGTCGAGCAGGACGGCACCGGAATCCTGCGCCAGCACGTCGACGGTGCGACCTTCCAGCCTGGACGGGTCGGGGACGACCTCTCCCAGCACCCGCACCTTCGAGACCGGCTCCGGTGGGCTGAGCAGAACGCGTACGTGGGTCCAGCGCTCCGGGGCCGCGACATCGAGCACCCCGGTAGGGCGGTCTCCGAGCCGTACGCCCTGCGTCAGCGCCGACCACAGCGTGGTGCCGGCGCCGTGCAGGTCGGCCGGGCGGGCCGCCGCGAGGGACGCGCCCTGGGTCGTCACTACGGCCGCCGACCCGGCCGCGTTCGTCGGCAGATCCAGTGCCACCCGGTGCACCGTGCCGGCGCGGGCCAGGCGGACCGTCGTGCAGCCGTCGTGCGCAGCGTCGTCCGTTCCTCCGCTGTCGAGCGGCTCGGCGCCCAGGTCCAGCAGCGAGACAGGGGTGGTCACGGGTTCTCCTCGGTCGTGCGGCGAAGGCGGTGGGCGGTGCTGCCCGCCGCTCGGAACGCCCTCAGCTTCGACCGAGCACAACCATTAGGTCCATCTCATATAGCCACCTCAATAGTTCAGTTGCACTGCACGATGTCTCACATGGCGGGATGCAGCCTGCGCCGCTCCTCGGCGACTGCGCGCAGGCACCGCATCACTTCCTGAAACCGCGGCGCCACTTCGGCGCCCCGGCGCACGGCGCCGGTCACATGCCTGCGCGGCCGGTCGGCCGCCAGGACGCGCACCCGCACGCCGGGCCGCCGCGAGTCCACCAGACGAGGGATCAGCGCCACTCCCATCCCCGCCTGCACCAAGGACAAAATGACCCCCCAGTCCGCCGCGTGATGGGCCGGGCGCGGGACGAAACCGGCACTCGCGCAGACCGCCAGTGTGATCTCGCGCCATGGGCCGGAAGCTCCGTACACCCACGGCTCGTCCGCCAGGTCCGCCAGCCGGAGTCCTGTCTTGTCGGCGAGCCGGTGCCCCGCCGGCAGGGCCACGTCGAGGGGGTCGGCCAGCAGCGGGAAGCGGGTGAACCTCGCGTCGGGATCGGTGTGCGCCTGGGCCGCGAGCGACAACCCCAGGTCGATGTCCCCCTGTTCCAGCAGCGAAAAGACATCCGACGCCTCCGCCTCGCGGATCTCCACCCGCAAGGTGGGGCGCGACTCACGTAGCAGGTCGAGCGACGGGACAAGCAGCGCTTCCACCCCTGTGGCGAAGGAGCCCACCCTTACGACGCCCGCCGCGCCGCCGAGGTACGCCTCGACGTCGGCCTCCGCCTGCTCCAACTGTGCAAAGACCGTACGCCCGTGTTCGAGCAGGATGTGCGCCAGCTCGGTCAGCCGGACCCGGCGGCCCACCGGCTCGACCACCGGTCCGCCGACTTGTCGGCCGAGCGCGGCAAGCGCCTGCGACACGGCGGAAGGAGTCATGGACAGTGCCTCCGCAGCAGCGGTCACGGTGCCCTGTCGCTCCAACTCCCGCAGCATTCGGAACTTCCGCAGATCCCAGTCAATCATTCAATGGAATTTACGATCACCCTGAGAAGAGTTCAACGGAACTGAGGAAACTGACCGTCTGCAATGCCGGAAACGCGGCCTGTTGGGGCGGGGTTGCTCCCGGCCGGTTGACGACGGGCCGGGCGAAGCAACGCCGCCCGCTACCCGCTCAGCGCCACCGCCAAGGCCCTGACCGACCCATGCAGCCGGACACGATCTTCGACGTCGCCAGCCTGACCAAAATCCTGGCCGTCTGGTCCGCGATCGGCGCCCTCTGGGAAAACGGCTCCCTCCCGCTCGACGAACCCCTCGGCACCTTCTGGCCCGAGGTCACAGCCCACCCTCTCGGCCAGGTCACCGCCCGCCACCTGCTCACCCACACCGCCGGCGTACCGCTGCGGGCCCAGCTGAAGAACCTCTACGGCACCGACCCGACCGCCATCCGCACTGGCGTCCTTCGCGAAGCCTTGCACCGGCCGCCCGGCGAGGCCGTCGAATACACCGACCGAGCCGCCCTCATCCTCGGCTACCTCGCCGAGCACCTCTCCGGCCAGGGTTTGGACCAACTCGCCCACACCCGCGTCTGGCAGCCGCTGGGCATGACCCGCACCCGCTTCGGCCCGCTGCCACCCGAACTGGCCGCCCGCTGTGCCCCGACAGAGCTCGACGAAGACACCGGCCGCCACCTCAAGGGCACCGCCCACGACTTCTCCGCCCGCCTCCTCGACGGCGTCTGCGGCATCGCCGGCGCCTCACTTCGGTGACGCGATCACCCTCACCCAGGGTTGGGACCCACGGGGCCGCATGACCGCGCAGACCCTCACGGGACGCGGTCGGCAGCTCCAAGCGCGTACGTACGCCTACGGCCCCGATGACCATCTCACCGCGACCACCGACCAGTTGAACGGTGACCGCGCCTACGAGCTGGATGCCGGCGGACGGGTCGTCGCCGTACAGGCGCAGGGGTGGTCGGAGCGGTATGCCTACGACGAAGCGGGCAACCAGACCGCAGGACAGTGGCCCGACCGGCACCCAGGCAAGGACGCGCAGGGTGAGCGGACCTATGACCGCAACCGGCTGATCACGGCCGGGCGCATCCGCTACTCCTATGACGCCCAGGGCCGCATCACCACCCGCGTCAAGACCCGACTGTCCCGCAAACCCGATGTCTGGTCCTACGAGTGGGACGCCCAGGACCGGCTCACCTCGGTGGCCACTCCCGACGGTGCTCGCTGGCGCTACCGCTACGACCCGCTGGGCCGCCGAACAGCCAAGGAAAGGCTGGGCGCCGACGGCTGCACCGTTCTCCAGCGGACGGACTTCGCCTGGGACGGCTCCACCCTCGTCGAAGAGACCCAACATGTCGTCGGCCGCCCCGATACCGTCACTCTGACCTGGGATTACGACGGCCAGGGCCCGATAGCACAGAGCGAACACAAGTCGCCGGCCGGCACCGCACCCCAAGAGGAGATCGATCGGCGCTTCTACGCCATCGTCACCGACCTGGTCGGCGCGCCGCGGGAACTCGTCGACGAAACGGGCGACATCGCCTGGCGTGCCAGGTCCACCCTCTGTTGCGCCACCACGTGGCGCAACGAGGACACCGCATACACGCCGATCCGCTTCCCCGGCCAGTACTTCGACGCGGAGACCCAGCTCCACTACAACCTGCACCGTTATTACGACCCGGAGACCGCGCGGTACACCGCGCCCGATCCGCTGGGCCTCGCACCGGCACCCAACCCCGCCACCTACGTGCACAATCCGCACACCTGGGCGGACCCCCTCGGCCTCTCCCCCGACTACATCACCGTCTACCGGAAGCAGAGCGACCACCCAGGGAGCCAGCGGCTCAAGATCGGCCCGAACGGCGAGGTCACCCTGCGAGGGAAGCAGCACCTGTACGTGAACATGAGCAACGACATCAAGCACACCACAGAATATCGGAAGGGACAATCAAGGCCCGACGAAATCCTCGCCTTCGATATGCCCAAGTCCTATCTTGAAAAAGTGCGCGAAACCGCCGTTCCGCAGGGCGCCCCGGACGGCTGGGAGGGCACCAAGCAAGACTGGAAGAAGCTCAAGAGCGATAAGCCAGAGATATCAGACCCGACCCAGGGGCCAGATCTGTATGGAATTCCAGCCAAGCTGCTCGACGAATTTATGGGGGAAATCAAACCCAACTCCGGTAGGATGATCAAGACTATGTAATGGGAGTGTGGATGCTTCACGAGATTGATGACCTGCGTCAGGAACGGCAGCGAGTGGAGGCCCGGCCCCCGACCGAGGGAGCTCCACCCGTACTCACCGTCTTCGATGTGGTTCCAGCGGTCGACCCGCAGGACTACATCCGTCGGGTACGGACGGTGCTGTCTGTCGCGCTCGATCTCGCCATTACCGAGTCTTTCGAGGATGACAACCTGCCGACCGAGGGCATTCCCGACTGGTTCGCGGCGGTGAGCGGCGCCACTGGGAGTGCGATCGCGGAGTTCTCCCGTCGCGGTATGGATCGCTACCACGCGGCAATCAACGAGAAATCCTGGGACCTCCAGTGGTGGCTTTTCGAATTCGACCCCGACAACGAGTCCCGAGGCTGGGCATGGTGGGACGTCACGCAGTCGGGGGACGGACGAGTGCGCGTATGGACCGATAGCTGGGGTGAATCGTTCTTCGCCTGTGACGAACTGCGCTGGCTCCTTTACACAGCTGGCGCAGAAGAGGTATCAGGCCCCTTTCTGGCGGACACTCCGGAATGGGCGCAGGAAATCACTGGGCAGTGAGCATGGGATCAACAGAGCAGCCCGTGAAAGTTGTCGGCAGTCGGTTTGTCCGCGCCCACTACACGGAAGAGACAATCACCGTGTACCAGGCGTACCCGCCGCAGATCGCACTGCCGGCAGTCAACGCCGGCACGTTCGTGGCACCCTTCAAACGCGACCGCATGACCTGGATCAAGCCCTCATTTCGGTGGATGATGTACCGCTCCGGCTGGGCAACCAAACCCGGCCAGGAACGAGTTCTGGCAATTCAGATCAGCCGAACCGGGTTCGAATGGGCCCTGCGCCATGCCTGTCTGAGTCACTTCGAGCCGGGGCTACACGACAGTGAATCCGCCTGGCGGTCTCTGAAGTCGACCAGCCCGGTACGAGTGCAATGGGACCCTGAGCGCGCCACCGACCTCGCACCTCTGGCCGACCGCGCGATCCAAGTGGGATTGTCCGGCGAGGCCGTCGATCTGTATGTGGACCGGTGGATCATCGAACTCCGCGACATCACACCCCTGGTACACGCCATCCACGAGGACGTGCGGGCCGGAAGACGAGACAGAGCCGACGCCGCAGTCCCTGCAGAGGTGCACTACCCCCTTCCCCCAGACCTTCGCCGGAGGCTGGGCTCCTCTGGATGAGAGGACAAGTCCGTTCCGGTTCCGGCCGCGGTCCCAGATGCCGTACCCGAGGTCGGCGGTGCCCCAGGGTGAGGGCGGCCGTCGGCGCCGAGGGCGAACCCGGCGGTGACGTCGGTGGCCCAATGGACGCCGAGGTAGACGCGGCTGGCGGCGACCAGCCCGGACAGTGGCAGCGCCACTGTCCACCACGCCGCCGCACCGGCGCGGGAACGCCCGTGGGTAATTGCAGCGGCCCTCGCCCTCGCGGCCCTCCCGGCCTTCGGCGCCATCGACGCAACCGGAGACTTCCTGCAGTTGGTCGGCCACGCACTGGCCGGGGCGTAACAACAGATACCTGCTGGCAATAGGGGCGCATCCTCCCCCTGGGAGCCATCTGGGAGCCGACCCGCTCCCGAAAACCCTTCGACACCACCCGAGACCAACCGGCACCACGCCCCTGACCTGGGCAAACTGCATCCACGCAGGCAAGATCGGTGCCCGAACCTCATTCGGGACGAAGAGGTCGTGGGTTCAAATCCCGCCACCCCGACTGAAGGAACACCAGGTCAGGGGCCTGATCCGCTTAGCGGGTCGGGCCCCTGACGCGTTTCCGGAGATCGTTGGGGAGAAATCCGGGAGGCGATCTTGATCGGGTCTCCCCCGCATGCGATCGCCGGGACGGTGTGGCGCGCGTCTCACGCAGCGGCCCGGCCCTGTGCGTTCACGAACCCGGCTGCCAACTCGCCCCCGACGACCGCTTGTCGGCCAAGACTTCCGCACCGCGGGCGCCGGCGCTACGGAAGGCGGCGGGGCCGTGCGCCACGGGCTCCGTGGACTGCTTAGGCCAGGTCCGGATCAGGCCGGCTCAGAACGGTGACAGTGCTTCTGCGGGTGGGAGGACCTGCTCGTCACGGGAAAGAAGCCGCCATCGGAAAGGCTTGAGTGTGAAGCGCGAAATCACTGTTGTCGGCGGTGGAACGGCGGGTTTGATGGCCGCCACCGCCCTCCTTCGCCTGTGCCCGGGTACGAACGTCACGGTCATCCGCTCCACTGAGCTCGGCACCATCATGGTCGGCGAGGGAACGTTCGCGGGCACGCCGGACCAGGTCGGCGTCGACGACAACTTCCTGCGGTATCCGGGCGGGGCGATGGGCTTTGCACCCGACACCGTGATGGCCTCACCCGGGAGCGGACGGTCACCGACGAACTGCTTCTGCCCGAGGAACTCCTCAAGGAACTGCGGGAGTTGACAGCACGGGATGCCGCACGGGATGCCGTATGGGAGCTGATGCCGTGCTTCTGGACGCAGGGCGTCGCCGAGCTGGCCGCTGTCCTGGGCCTCGCACCCCGCGGCGGCCTCGGTTTCGCGGCACAGCGCGGTTCCGACCTGCTGAATCGGAAGACCCACTTCCGGCAGCTTGCGGCCGGCGCGGGCGTGCCGGTGCCCGACGGCTCCGTCGCGCGCACCCCGCTGGAGCTGACCCGGGCCATCGAGCGCCAACTGCCCCGTACCGGCACGGCCATCGTGAAGCAGGACGACGGCGCGGGCGGCAGCGGCAACCTCACACTCACCCGCGGTGCGGCCGGCGCGCCGAACGCGCCGCCTCGGGACCCCCTTGCGCCCGGAACTGGTGCGCAACACGGCCGAGCTGCGCAGGAGCGCCGCCGTGTGGCGCGTCGTGCACCTGCACGGGGAGGTGCGGGTGGCGGGCGGCGTCCCTGCTTGACGCAGGCGTCTTGACGCAGGCATCGCAGGGGGAGGCCCGGAGCGGGACACCGGATGTCGTCAGAGGCGGCATACCCGCCCGGCGACCAGATGTCCGGCGAGCAGATAGATCGCGGCAGGCAGGCCGTAGTTGAGGGCGACGCGCAGCCCCTCGGTGTCCACGGTGAAGATGTCCCGCGCCCACCAGGCGAGCGAGTCCGTCAAGACCCTGCACGGACTGCACGGACTGCACGAAGACATTGCCCTGGTTCGCGTCGAGCAGGTAGAGCACGATCCAGAGCCCCAGGAACGCGGCGGCCATGTCGGCGATCGTATGGATGATCAGGGCCGTCCGCTGTGCGGCGGTACCGCGACGGCCCCCCGTCGTACCGGTCGTCTGCGGGCAGGAATTCGGGCCGGTGGCTCGTGGGAGTCGCAATCTGGCGTACACAGCGCCTCGACGACGGGGAATAGTACGGGGAAGGGGACGGGGGGAGAGCGATGGCGGCCAGGGTGGCCACCCCCCACGGGAGTCACCCTGGCCGCGATCACAAACGGGGCACTCGTGCGCCCGTATGCACTTCTGCGTCGTGGGGTGCCGTCGCGTTACCCCGCCCGGAGATATGTCCGATACATGCGGCCCTATGCGCTTTTCCGGACGCCTTGTCGTGCGGGTGTGACAGCCGGTCGACCGGTGACGCAGAAGAAGTAGCCGACTGGTCATCGGCACACACGGATCCGACGGTTCCCCCCGTGCCGACGGATCCGTGCACACGGCGCGGGCGGTGCCCTCCCCCCTCTGGGCACCGCCCGCGCCGTCCCACACGGACCGCTCGCGGCCGGTCAGCTGCTGCCGCTGCGACGCTGCCCGAGACCGACATGCCCCTACGGCTGTCGGAGCCGACGATCAGGTAGTTGGTGCCCGCGCCCTCGGCCGGGCGGTCGATGGCCTTTCCGAGGTCGACTTCCTTGCGCAGCTTGGAGGGCGCCCAGAAATGCCTGCCGGCCGCCATCACGAGCAGAACGACGAGGACGGATATCAGAATCCGCTTGAGGGGAGGACACGGGCGGAATTCGGCGGACGTGCGGCATATGCGGGCCCATACGGTTCCGGGAAGTCGGCGTACCTGCCGTGGGGCCTCTGATTCATGCCCGGAAGTGTGCATTCTCCGGTTACCTCGAAGGTCGCCTCGGAAGGTTGCCTCGAACGCAAACCCAGGGAGCGACTCGGGGAAGACTGTTTCCGACCTGATCCACAGTGCCCGAGGGGACCGGCTGCGTTGTCCCGCCGAATGCACAAGGGGCGACCGAGCGGGCAGTCATGGCCGATTACGGGAATTCGGGCATGCGAGGGCTCGCGAAGGCACGCGGAAACCGGCGCCTTCGCACCTGCGCCTTCACTGCTGCGGCGCCGGTCGGCGGGCGCTCAGGGGGCACGGCCGGTCTGCGCCCCCTGAGTTCGGGGAAAGCGCAGTTCAGAGGCGTCGTAGCCAGGCGGCTGCACCATGGCCGACCCCGAGGTAAATCAGTGCGGGAAGGGCATAGTTGAAGAATACCCGCAGCCCTTCCGGCTTCATGATGAAGATGTCCTGCGACCACCCGGCGAGCCAGTCGGCCACACCGCGCACGAAGCCGACGAAGGCATTCGCCTGATTCGCGTCGAGCAGATACAGCAGGATCCACAGCCCGAGAATTACCGCGGCGACATCCGCGAGGCTGTGGATGATCAAGGCGAGCCGGTACGTTCCGATGCCTTGCCGGTTTCCCTGCCGGCTGCTCCTGGCGTTGGAGGGGGCGTTCGGAACGGCTTGGTACGGGGCTGGGTCGTAGGGCGAAGGCGCATTGCTGCGGTGCGGGGCGTGCGCCCCGGAATTCGGCAGCGGAGCCGTATCACCGGCATCCGGCGAGTTTGATCCGCCACGGTAAGGAGAGTTTGACCTGGAGCCGTATGGGCGATTTTGCGGTATGCCGTCATTGGGGTATCTCACGGTGCCCCGCATTTCCCGTTGAACGAATCCGAAACTCCCTTCACCGCTATTTCACATCAATGTCCTCGGACCGCCACTTCGCAGTCGGCGGTCTGGTGGCGCGGGCGGCCGGCTGGGGACCGCCCGCGCCACACGCGGCGCCTTGAGGCGGGGGGACCGCATACTTCAAGACACCGCGCGGCCGATAACCATCGGCACCCCCCACTGCGGCGCGCCGGACGAAAGTGTCACACCCGGCTGCGGGAGCCGCGGTGCGGTCGTCAACGCCGGGTCTGCGTCACACGCCACAGGCGGCGCGGCAGCTCGCCCTCCTCGAAGGCATGGACCTCGTCGAGGCGCCACCCCTCGGCGAGCGCCTCGACCAGCGCGCGGTCGAAGAAGTGCACGGCGAAGCCGCCGTGCTCGAAGATGCCGTCGCCGCGGGGGATGCCCGCACGGAAGTGGGCGTCCGCCGTGTGGCGGACCGTGTAGACGAAGGTGCCGCCGGGCCGCAGCACGCGCCGGACCTCGCGGACGAGCGCGTGGATCTCGCCGGTGGACAGGGCCATGCACAGCAGCATGTGCGCGAAGACCGCGTCCACCGAGGCACCGGGCAGCGGCAGCGGGTCGCGTACGTCGTGGACCGCGGTGGTCACGCGGGCGGCGATGTCCTGGGCACGGGCGGCTTCCCGGAGCTGCCGCAGACCGGTGGCGCTGAAGTCGGTGGCCCGGACGGCAAAGCCCTCCCGGGCGAAGTAGAGCGCGTCGCGGCCGTGGCCGGCGCCGAGTTCCAGGACGTCCGCGGCCCCGCGCGTGTGGAAGACCTCCGCGGCGTGCACGGCGGGGGCCGAGGGCCGCTCGCCGTACATGCCGGGGTGGGCGGCGTAGGTGCGCTGCCACTGTTCCCGCTGTTCCTTCTGGGTGGCGGCGAGGTCGCCGGGGTCGTGCGGCATGGCGTCTCCCGTCGGGGCTGCTCATGGGCCGAGGGGCCGGGACGTCGGACCGGCCTTCCTCACGGGGCCGAAAGGGCCCACAGGGCCCACAGGGCCCACAGGGCCGAAGGGCCGAAGGGCCGAAGGGCCGAAGGGTCAGGCGGCCGGTTTGACGGCGGCGAGGCGTTCGATGATGCCGAGGCTGTAGCGGTCGCGGTGGCGGACGGTGAAGCCGGCCTCGCGGACGAGGTGGAACGGGCGGCGCAGCTGGTGGTCGTCGGCGAGGGTGACCATCAGGGGGTCGAGCGCGCGCTGGAGCAGCCGGACGGCGAAGCGGTGGCTGATGACGTGATCCACCAGCAGCAGCGTGCCGCCGGGCGCGAGGACGCGGTGCATCTCGGCGACGGCGGCACGGTCGTCGGGAATGCAGCACAGGGCCAGGACGCACACCACGGTGTCGAAGTGGCCGTCGGGGAAGGGCAGGCGGGTGGCGGACGCCTCGGCGAGGGTGATCCCGATGCCGAGGTCGTCGGCCCGCCGCCGGGCTCGGGCGAGCATGTCCGGGGACAGGTCCACCCCGGTGAGGTCGGCGTCCTCGGGGTAGTGGGGCAGGGTCAGGCCGGTGCCGAGGGCGACTTCGAGGACGCGCCCGCGGGCCTGGGAGCACAGCCACCGGCGGCCGTCGCAGAGCATCCAGCGGTCGAAGCGGCGCATCCAGGTGTCGTAGCGGGGTGCGGTCCGGGCCCAGATCGCCCGGGTGCGTGCGTCCTGGTCGGGGTGGTCCACGGCGGTGTCCCCTGTTCCGTTCGGCGGCGGCCTGTGCGGCCAGCTTGCCGTCTGCCCGGCCCGCCGGCAGCCCCGGCGCACGACTCCGCGCCCTCCGGCACCGGTCCCTCCCCTCGTGGGGACCGGTGCCGAACGGCGCGGGCGGTGTCGATCCGCGCCCCCCGTACAGGCGCGGATCGCGAAAAGGGCGAACCCTTGGTCTACGCGGGCGAGGTCCGACGGGACCGGCTCGCGGGCCTCTTGAGCACGCGCGGCGAGACTCCGTCGCCGTCCCGTCCTCCCGGCGGAAGGTGTCCTCCGGCGGAAGGTGTCCTCCCGGCGGAAAGTGACCGAGACCATGCGGCGTCATGGGGAGCCCATGGTTGCCTCTCCGGTCGCCGTGCTGGTGGTCTGTCCAGGCGGCGTACCGTTGCTGCGCTGCTGCTTCGTGATCCTGCCAGCCAGGGCTCGGACCGAGGGGGTTCCGGAGCCGGACGGACGGCGTTGTCGCAGGTCAGCCCGATAGGGTGAGTTTTCCGGTCCGGATGTCCAGTGCGGGGGAAGTAAGGAGTGGAGACCTTGAGTTCCGACTCAGGGGCACGCGCGGCCTTCGCGGAACGTCTCGCACTGCTGTACAAGGAGGCCGGTAATCCTCCCCTCAAGCGTGTGGCCGAATCCGTCGTCGGGAGTCGCCGGGTCGACGAACGCGGGCGGCCCGTGCGGGTGTCCGCGCAGCGGATCAGCGACTGGCGACGGGCCAGGAATGCGCCCGCCCAGTTCGCCGCCCTCGCCGCGGTGCTGCACGTCCTGATCCCCGAGGCGCGGCGGCTGCGGCCCGTTCCGGTGTCCGAGGGCCTGTACGACCTGGCCCAGTGGCAGCTCCTGTGGGAGCGCGCGGTGGCCGACCCGGTCGGCGACCGGCCCGCGGCCGCCGCGGACGAGGAGGAGCAGGCCGCGGCCGAAGCCCCGTCCGTCCCCGGTGTCTGCCCCTACCGCGGGCTGGCGTCGTACCGCCCGCAGGACGCCCGGTGGTTCTTCGGCCGGGAGCGGAGCACCGAGGCCCTCGTCGCTCAGCTCCGCGCGGCGGAGCAGACGGGCGGCCTGGTCATGCTCGTGGGCGCCTCCGGGGCGGGAAAGTCCTCCCTGCTGAACGCCGGCCTGGTGCCGGCGCTGCACGGCGGCGCGCTGGGCGACGAGGACGGCCGGGACGGGGAGGCGGTGCAGCTCGTACCGGGAGCCGATCCGCTCGCCGAGCTGACCCGCCGGATCCCCGAGCTCGCCGACGTCGTCGCCACCGCGCAGAATTCGGCGGCGACGGCGCCCGGTACCGCGCATTTCGCGCGGGCGGTGCGGGAAGCCGTCGGGGCATGGGCGGGGCGCGGGACGTCCGCCGCCCGTCCGGTCGTCATCGTGGACCAGTTCGAGGAGACGTTCACCCTCTGCTCCGACGAGGCCAACCGGCGCGCCTTCATCGAGGTCCTGCACGCCGCGTGCACGCCGTCCGACGCAGATGACCCGGCCCCCGTCCTCGTCCTCCTCGGCATACGGGCCGACTTCTACGAGCAGTGCCTGGGCCATCCGGAACTGGCCGATGCGCTGCAACACCGGCACATGGTGCTCGGTCCGCTGACCAGCGCGGAGCTGCGCGAGGCGGTGGCCGGACCGGCCAAGGCCGTGGGTCTGGAACTCGAACCGGGGCTGGCGGAGCTGATCGTCCGGGAGGTGAGCGCCGACGGGCCCAGCGGGACGCACGACGCGGGCGTGCTGCCGCTCCTGTCCCACGCCCTGCTCGCCACCTGGCAGCGGCGGAAGGCGGGACGGCTGACGCTGGCCGGCTACCGCGCGGCGGGCGGCATCCAGGGAGCGGTGGCGGCGACCGCCGAGCGGGCCTGGTCCGGCCTCGACCCGGCGGCCCGTACGGCCGCCCGGCTGCTGCTGCTCCGGCTGGTCCGGCTGGGCGAGGACACCCAGGCCACCCGCCGTCGGGGGACGCGGCGCCAGCTGGCGGACGAATCGACCGACCCGAACAAAACGGAGGAATCGCTCGAAGCGCTGGTGCACGCCCGGCTGGTGACGCTCGACGCGGAGGCCGTGGAGATCACCCATGAGGCGCTGCTGCACGCCTGGCCGCGGCTGCGCGACTGGATCGACGAGGACCGCAACGGCAATCTGCTGCGCCAGCGGCTGGAGGAGGACGGCCGGGCCTGGGAGACCTCGCACCGCGACACCTCGCTGCTCTACCGGGGTTCCCGTCTCGACCAGGCCCGCACCTGGGCGCGTTCGGCCGGTGACACCTATCTGACCCGCAGCGCGGTGGAATTCCTGGCCGCCTCGGTCCGGCTGCGCAAGCGCACCGTGTGGATCGGCCGTGGTGCGGTGGCGGCCCTGGCCGTGCTGGCGCTGCTGGCCGTCGGGTCGGCGGTGGTCGCCTGGCAGCAGCGGGACGACGCGGTGTTCGCGCAGGTGCTCGCCGAGGCCGACCGCGTCCAGCACACCGATCCGTCGCTGTCCGCCCAGCTCGACCTGGTGGCCCACCACTTGCGGCCGGACGACGAGGACACCGACAACCGGCTGATCTCGATCGTGAACGCACCGCTGGCCACGCCGCTGCTCGGGCACACCGGCGCCGTCTACCTCACCTCCTTCAGCCCGAACGGACGGGTCCTGGCCACCGCCAGCTACGACCGCTCCGTCCGGCTGTGGGACGTGGCGGACCGCACCCGCCCGCGCCCGCTGGGCAAACCCCTCACCGGCCACACGAGCTGGGTGAGCACCGCGGTCTTCAGCCCGGACGGCCACACCCTCGCCAGCGCTTCGGACGACGGCACGATCCGGCTGTGGGACGTCCGCGACCCCGGCCACCCGCGCCCGCTCGGCGCGCCGCTGACCGGGCATGACGGCACGATCTCCCTGCTCGCCTTCAGCCCGGACGGCCACACCCTGGCGTCCGCGGACGAGGACCGCACCGTCCGCCTGTGGGACGTGCGGACACCGCACCGGCCCAGGGATCTCGGCGTCCTGACCGGCCCCACCGCCGCCGTGCGCTCCGTGGCGTTCAGCCCCGACGGACGGACGCTGGCGGCCGGCGGCGACGACAGCACGATCAGGCTGTGGGACGTCGCCGACCCGCGGCACCCGAACCGGCTCGGTCCGCCGCTGACCGGCCACACCCACACCGTGCACTCCGTCGCCTTCAGCCCCGACGGCCGCACGCTCGCCAGTGGCAGCAAGGACGACACCATCCGGCTGTGGAACGTCGCCGACCCGCGCCGCGCGGTCCAGATCGGCGCGCCGCTGACCGGCCACACCGGCCCCGTGTGGTCGGTCGCCTTCAACCACGACGGAAGCATGCTCGCGGCCGGCAGCGCGGACAGCACCGCGAGCCTGTGGAACGTCAGCAATCCGGCGTACCCGTCGCAGGTCGGCGAGCCCCTCGCGGGCAGCAGCGGCGAGATGTACGCGGTGGGCTTCAGCCCCGACGGGCGGACCCTGGCCACCGGCAGCGGCGACAGCAAGATCCGGCTGTGGTCGATTCCTTCGTCGGACATGATCGGCCGGATCGGAATGTTCCGGCCGGACGGCAAGCTCCTCGCCACCGGCAGCGGCGACGGCAGGATCCGGCTGTGGAACGTGACGGATCCCGCGCGGCCCACGGCGCTGGGCAAGCCCGTCGAGACCGGGGAGCGGGACCTGCGGTCGCTGGTGTTCTCGCCCAACGGCCGCACCCTCGCCGTCCTGACGGGCACCAGCAACACGGTCCAGCTGTGGAACGTCGCCGATCCCGCCCACCCCGTCGCCCACGGCCCGGCCGTCCCGCTGCACACCCGCTACGCGGGCCCCGACGAGTTGGCGCTCAGCCCCGACGGACACACCCTGGCCGTCGACTACGACGACCGGACCATCCAGCTGCTGGACATCACCGACCCGGCCCGCCCCAGACGCCTGGGCAAACCCCTCACCGGCCACACCGGCTACGTCAACACCCTCGTGTTCAGCCCGGACGGCCACACCCTGGCCAGCGGCAGCGCGGACAACACCGTCCGCCTCTGGAACGTGACCGACCCTCGTCACACCACCCCGCTCGGCGCGCCCCTCAAGGGCCACCTGGGCCCCGTCAACACGCTCGCCTACAGCCCCAACGGCCGTACGCTGGCCAGCGGCAGCGACGACGGCACGGTCCGCCTGTGGAACGTGACCGATCCGCTCGAAGCGACCCGGCCCGACTCGACGCTCACCGGCCACACCGAAGCCGTCGTGTCGCTGACCTTCAGCCGGGACGGCCGCACCCTCGCGAGCGGCGGCAACGACGACACGGTCCGCCTGTGGAACGTGGCCCATCCCTCCCGGGCCACCCCCATCGGCCAGTCGCTGAGCCCCACCGCCAAGACGGGCAACTTCCTGACCTTCAGCCCCGGCAGCCATCTGCTCGGGGTGTCCAGCGGCGCCGATACCGTCCGGCTCTGGGATCTGTCCGCCGACGAGGCCATCCGCCGGATCTGCGCCAGCACCCGGGGTGTGCTGACGCCGAAGAAATGGCACGAGTACCTGCCCCGCCTCTCGTACGCGCCCCCGTGCGGCGAGTAACAGACCGGGGCCCGGCCCCGTCGGACATCCGGGCAAGGTTGACCCCATCGCGTGATCCCGGCCACAACTCCCCCATGGAGCTGGGCAGTCGGCTCCCGCAGCGGGGGCAGCCTTGTTAGTCTTGGCGGTAGCCCGATCGCTGGTGCATCCCCCGTCGCCAGCGGTCGGGCGCTGTCATTTTTCCGCCGCATGTTCCGCCTCTCGGCTCCTCTTGGGGAGTCGTAAGCTGATCTCGCCCGGCCGGCCCCGCCGGGGCGCACGGCGACGGAACGGTGAGCGGCGATGGCAGCGGCGTACGAGCGGATCGCCCGGCGGCCGCGCACCCCGGTGGTGCGGTCCAATCTCCGGCACCAGTGGGAGAAGGACCGGGTGCACAAGCCCGTCGAACAGCGCAGCACGACGGGCGCCACCGAGCAGGACACCGGACTTCACGTCGATGACCTGGTCTTTTCCGCGTCGTATCGCGAGATCCCGGCGACCGAGGACCTCGCGAGGGCCTTCGCCCTCCCCGAGGGCACCATGCTGCTGGAGCGCTCCTACCGCACCCGGCACGCGGCCGAGACCGCGCCCTTCGGCCTGGTGACCTCGTATCTCGTGCGCGATCTGATCGCACCGAACCCCGACCTGCTGGACGAGACCAGGGAACCCTGGCCCGGGGGCTCGCAGAGCCAGCTGCACACCGTGGGCATCGAGCTGGACCGCATCGAGGAGCGCGTCACCGCCCGTCCGCCGACGCCCGGGGAAGCGGACGAGCTGGAGCTGCCGCCGGGCACGTCGGTGCTGGTGCTCCGCAAGACCTCGTACGACATCCGGGACCGCGCCGTGGGGGTCTCCGACATCGTCCTGCCGGGCGACCGCACGGAACTGCGGTTCACCACTCCCCTGGAAAGGTGGTGAGTGCCGTGCGCCGGCGCATCATCGTCGTCACCGCCGTGCACGCCCCGTCGGCCCGCTTCCTGCCGGAGGCGTACGCCTCGCTGTGCCGACAGGAGCTGCCCGCGGGGTGGGACTGGCACTGGGTCGTGCAGGAGGACGGACACGGCGACGAGGTCGCCCCGCATGTCCCGGACGACGCGCGGGTGACCTTCCGGCAGGGACGGCCGGGCGGCCCCGGTGTCGCCCGCACCATGGCCCTGGCGCATGCGGACGGCGCCTACGTCAAAATCCTGGACGCCGACGATCAGCTGCCGCCGGGCACGCTCGCCCGCGACCTGGCCGCCCTCGAAGCCGACCGGACCCTGGGCTGGGCCACCTCGCGCGCCCTGGACCTGCTGCCCGACGGCTCCACCGTCGGTTTTCCCCGAGACCCCGCGCCGGGGCCGGTCGAGCGGGGCGCCGTGCTCGACTTCTGGAAGGCGAACGACTACCGCGCGCAGGTCCACCCGGCGACCCTCTTCGTCCGCCGCGGCCTGCTGCTCGCCCTCGGCGGCTGGATGGCGCTCCCGGCCTCGGAGGACACCGGCCTGCTGCTCGCGCTGAACGCGACCAGCCGCGGCTGGTTCTCGTCCGAGGTCGGGCTGCTCTACCGCAAGTGGCCCGGCCAGGCCACCGGCCAGGCATCCCACACCGACGCCGCGGAGCGCGACGCCCGTATGGCGGTGGTGGAGGCCCGCGCCCGGGAGCTCGCCTCCTTCAACTGGTGCTACACGGCTGCCGATTGACCGCCGGCACGGCCAACCCCTCCTTCACGGAAGCGCTTCGGCATCGACCCGCGAGAAGATCAGGTCGCTCTCCTCGACCACCGGGCCCCGCCAGCGCACCGGTACGGCCACCGACCGCAGCGCCGCCGGGTAGCTCCCGGCCGCGTAGTCGTTGGGCAGGCGGTACACATGGAATCCGTGGTCGCGCATGATCTCCAGCAGTTCGTCGGCCGATTCCCCCAGGCGCTCCATCCGTTCGGGAGTCACCTCGATGGTGATCTCCGCATCCGGCCGCAGCGCGCCGAGCATCGGCTCCATGCCCCGTACGACACCGCCCTCCGCGCCCTCCACATCGATCTTGATCACCCGGGCCGAGGCGATCTCCTCCGAGGTGAGCAGATCCGGCAGCGGATACGCCTCCACCTCGAACGTGGCCTCGGCGGGGCCGTCGTAGGGGACGATGCTGGCGGCGCCCATATTGCTGGAGCTGGCCAGGATGAAGGTCAGTTTCCCGGGCTCGTCGGAGACCGCGGCATTGACCGCACGGATGCTGTCGCACCCGTTCATCCCGGCGTGCAGCAGCACCCGGCGGTGGAAGGCCGGGGTGGCCTCGACGGCCACCACCTTGCCCTCCCCTCCGACGAGCCGTGCGGCGAGCAGGCTGTAGTAGCCGATGTTGGCCCCGACGTCGACGAAGGTGTCGCCGGGCCGCAGCCGACGCTCCAGCCAGTGCGTCATATGGGGTTCCCACAGGCCGAACAGATAGATGTAGCGCTGGATGAGATCCCGCGTATCGACGGCCATGGCGGAGCCGAATGCGGTGCGGACGACCCTGCGCCGAGGACGGTCCCGCAGCCGGGGGTTGAGGAACCGCTTGGCCAGCAGCGCCTTGCCGAGACTGCCGGGGGCATCCCGTACGTATCCGCGCCCCAGGGTCACCAGGGCTTCGCTTACGGGATTGCTCATCCGCTCACCTCTCCGCGGCACCGGCGCGAACCGTCAGGCGATGACCGCCGCCCGATCTTGGTCAAATGGTAGGTCCAGCATACGAATGGCGTTCCCGCGCAACAGCTTGTAGGCCACTTCGGCGGGCAGCCCGCCGACGTGCTCGGCCGCCACCTGCTTCGTCCGCGGCCAGGTCGAATCGACGTGGGGATAGTCGGTCTCGAACGTCGCGTTGTTCACCCCGACCGTCTCGATCGAGGCGACGCCGTGCTTGTCGCGGAAGAAGCAGCAGAAGATCTGCCGGTAGTAGTACGTCGACGGCGGCTCGGGGATCAGGTCCTTCACCCCGCCCCAGGCCCGGTGCTCCTCCCATACGTCGTCCGCCCGCTCCAGCGCGTACGGGATCCACCCCATCTGGCCTTCGCTGTACGCCAGCTTGAGCCGCGGGAATTTCACCAGCACGCCGCTGAAGAGGAAGTCCATCATCGAGGCCATCGCGTTGTTGAAGCTCAAGGATGCCTGCACGGCGGGCGGCGCGTCCGGCGATGCGGCCGGCATCTGGGACGACGAGCCGATGTGCATGTTCACGACGGTCCCGGTCTCCTCGCACGCCGCGAAGAACGGGTCCCAGTAGCCGGAGTGGATCGACGGCAGCCCCAGATAGGTGGGAATCTCGCTGAAGGTCACCGCCCGGACGCCCCGCGCGGCATTGCGCCTGATCTCGGCGACCGCGAGATCGACGTCCCACAGCGGGATGAGGCAGAGCGGGATCAGCCGGCCGCCGCTGTCGCCGCACCACTCCTCCACCATCCAGTCGTTGTAGGCCCGCACGCACGCCAGCGCGACCTCCTTGTCCTCGGCCTCCGCGAAGGTCTGCCCGCAAAAGCGCGGGAACGTCGGGAAGCAGAGGGATGCCTCGACGTGATTGACGTCCATGTCCGCCAGGCGGGCCGTGGGGTCCCAGCACCCGCGCCGCATCTGCTCCCGCGTGATGCCGTCCAGCGTCATCTCGTCACGGGAGAAGCCGACGGCCGCGATGATGCGTTTGTACGGGAACACCAGCCCTTCGTACTCCCACCAGTCGGTGATCTGGCCTTTCGGATCGGTGGTGAAGCGGTACTTCCCGCCGATGTACTCCAGTTCCCCGATGCCGGCCGTGAACGGCTTGGGCCCCCGGTCCCGGTACTTCTTCGGAAGCCATGTCGCGAAGAGGTGCGCGGGCTCGATCACGTGGTCGTCCACGCTGATGACCTTGGGGATTTCCCCTGCACTGCTCTCGTTGCGGATCACGCCGTACCCCTTACGCTCACGATCTGACGCCCCATCAGATTCCTCGGCTCCGAGGGTATGAGCCAGCCCTCGCGACAACAAGGCGCAATCGGCAACTGCACCTCTTGCCAGAGCGGACGCCTTCCGCTGAACTGACGCTCCGTCAGTTATGCGCGCGACCGGAAGGAACGGCATGCAAACGATCTGGCTCGACGGGCCCGAGTGGCTAGCGGTCCTCCGTATCGGCCTCGGCCTGTGGTGGCTGGAAAGCTGGCGCCACAAGGACAAGAAGGACTGGTTCGCCGGCGGCGGCATCGCCTGGGCGGCGGGCGTGGCGGACCGGCACCGCTGGTCCGTGGTCCGCACCGGCTTCGACCGCATCGTGAAGCCCCGCCCCCGGCTGATGGCGTATGTCGTCGCCCACGCAGAGCTGGCCCTCGGCCTGGGCCTGACCGTCGGATTCCTGACGCCCGTCGCCCTGGCCTGCGGTCTCGTGCTCAACCTGCTCTATCTCGTGCTGATGATCCACGACTGGGGAGAGCAGGGGCAGAACCTGATGATGGCGCTGATATCCGCCACGGGACTGTTCGCCATGAGCTGGCAGACCTGGTCGCTCGACAGCGCCTTGGGGCTGTTTCCGGGCTAGGGCCTTTCTGATGGGTCGGGGCCGGGCCTCTACGAGAGGTCGGCGTGGGCTCCAGGGCCTGTCCGTGGGGCCGCGCACCGGCCCGCCGGCATCCCCCGACCGCAGCCCGCCAACAGGCGCCGGGCGCCCGTGGTCGGCAGGGTGGAGGCATGACGGAGACGGGAACGGCGCCGGCCCGGCCCTTGGGCGACGGGCTGCTGCACCATGCGGACACCCTTCCCGACCACACCGCGCTGACCATCGGCGCACGCGAGTACACCTACCAGGAGGTCGTCCACACCGCCCGGCAGTGGGCGGCCGCGGTCGTCGAGGCGGCCGGACCCCGGCCGCGGCGGGTCGGCGTCCTGGCCTCGCGCAGCGCGCCCGCGTACCTGGGGGTGGCCGCCGCGCTGTTCGCCGGGGCGGCCTTCGTCCCGCTGAACCGGGAGCTGCCCGTACGGCGGACCCGGACCATGCTGGAGCGGTCGGCGGTCGATGCACTGATCGTCGATGCGGCGTCGCTGCCCCACCTGCCGGAACTCCTGCGCGGCCTGCCGCGGCGTCCGGCGGTGCTGCTGCCCGACAGCCTGCGCGCCGACGTCCCGGACCTCGGCGACGGGCCGGTCCTGGACGCGGCCGATCTCGCGGCCGCCGCCCCGCTGCCACAGCCGCTCGGCGTGGGCCCCGATGACGTCGCCTATGTGCTGTTCACCTCGGGCAGCACCGGGGAGCCGAAGGGCGTCCCGGTCACCCACGCCAACGTCCGGTCCTTTCTCGACACGAACCAGGACCGCTATCGGCTGACACCCGACGACAGGCTCACGCAGATCGGCGACCAGACCTTCGACCTGTCGGTCTTCGACCTCTTCATGGCCTGGGAGAACGGGGCACGGGTCTGCGCGACGGACCCCCAGGAGCTGCTGGCGCCCCTGCCCTACCTGGAACGCAACGGCATCACCGTCTGGTTCTCGGTGCCTACTGTGGCCGCCGTACTGCGCAAGCGGGGCGTGCTCACCCCCGGATCGATGCCGACCCTGCGCTGGAGCCTGTTCTGCGGCGAGGCGCTGCCCAGGGCCACCGCCGAGGCATGGCAGGCCGCCGCGCCCGGATCGACCGTGGAGAACCTGTACGGCCCGACCGAGCTGACCATCGCCTGCACGGTCTACCGCTGGGACCCGCGCACGAGCCCGGCGCACTGTGTGCACGACAACGTGCCGATCGGACGGCCGTACCCGGGCCTGCACACGCTGATCGTGGACGAGGACCTGACCCCGGTCGCGGACGGGTCCACCGGCGAGCTGTGCGTGGCCGGCCCCCAGACCACGCCCGGCTACTGGCAGGCGCCCGAGCTGACCGCCGAGCGCTTCTTCGCACGCGGCGGCAGGACGTACTACCGCACCGGCGACCTGGTGCGCCGGCACCACGGCCAGCTGATCTGCCTGGGCCGCAACGACCAGCAGGTCAAGATCGATGGTTACCGGATCGAACTGGGCGAGATCGAAGCGGCGCTGCGCCGGTCCGGGGCGGTGGAGGCCGTATGCCTGATGTGGCCGGACCCGGGGACGATCACCGCCGTGATCTCGGGCGCGGCGGATCCGTCCGCCGTGGCCGCCGCGTCCGCGGACACACTGCCGCCCTATATGGCGCCCAGGTCGGTGCATGCCGTCGAGACCATGCCGGTCAACGCGAACGGCAAGGTGGACCGCATCGCGCTGCGGCGGTGGCTGGAGGAGTGCCGGCCGGTGTGATCGGGGGGAGCGGCGGGCCCGGCCGTGACTCGTCGGAGGCCCGTCGGGGACCCACGGACAGGCCCTCCACCAGGTCCTCCGTCAGGCCCTCCGTCAGGCGCTGCACCAGGCTCTACACCCAGCCCACGTTCTCGGCCGCGGAGACGGCCGCCGCCTCTGCCGCATCGGCTTTGGCGTTCAGCGCCACGTCCCGGCCCATGCCCGCCCGCCCCGCGGCATCTCCCGCGGCCATGGAAGCCGTGACGGCAGCGCGATGGGCGGCGTCGGCCGGTGCGCCGTCACCACCGCGGGACCGGGCCAGATCGGCCACAACGGCCGCCGCGGCCGCGGCATTTCTGGCGCAGCGGGCGCCCGCCGCAGGGTCCGGGGAGCCGTCGGCAAGCTGGGCGAGCGCCCGGCCCGACAGCCGGACGGCGTTGGCGGCCTTCGCGGCGGGGCTCGTCGGCACCGACTCGGCGTCATCGTCCTCGATGCCGACGTAGCGGCACATGGCCGCGGCGCGGTCGAGCGCGCTCCGACCGCGGGCCGTATGCCCCTTCCGGAGCGCTTCGTCGAGGGAGATCGTTGCGTCAGGAGCCGGTGCCGCGGTCAGGTGCTCACCGCCGGGGGAGGCGCTCATCGCTCTCTCCTTGTCTCTCCGGATTCTGGCCGGGTACTGGCCGGCTTCCGGCCGGGACGTCGTCCGGACCTCTTCGGGCAACGTCGCGGCCGCGACGCCCGGCAGAGTGCCACACCGGGCACGAAGAGGCCAGGGTGGCAGCCGGCCCAGGCCCTCCAACTGCCCGCGCTTGCAGGCCGGTTCAGCCTGCCCATGGCGGGCGGGACGTCGGCCGTACGCGGCTAGGGGGCTTCTGATGGATCTCCGTGGAAGAAGGAGCGGCGTCTGGTGCGTGCTCTCGGCGTGACGCGCGGAAGTCCTCGTAGCGGCGCTACTTGGGCTTTCGCGCGGTGCGGCGAGAGGGCGTGCCGGGCGTCGCGACGCCGCGGAGATCCATCAGAAGCCCCCTAGGTCTTCCCCTTGGCCGTCACCGGCCGGTCGTCCCGTAGTTCGGCGAAGAGTTGCCTGGCCCGGGACACGTCCCACTTGATGGCGCTGCCCTTCGAGGTGGCGAAACCCACGCTGGAGACGGGGACGTTGAGGCGTTTGCCGTTGCCGGCCGAGACCTTCTTCATCGCCTCGAACAGCGAGGCGAGGTTCCACAGGCTCATGTCGTTGTCAACGATGAGCGTGCCGAGGCCGGCGCTCATCGTCGGGTACACCTTGGACGGGTCGAGCAGGACGCCGGGGGTGGCGGTCTTGTGGGCGAGCGCGGCGAGGAATTTCTGCTGGTTCCTGCTGCGGCCGAGGTCGCCCTGTGCCTCTTGGTGACGCTGGCGGACGAACGCGAGCGCGGTACGGCCGTCGAGCGTGTGGCAGCCCTTGGTCAGGTTCTCGCCGGACTTCTCGTCCTTGACGGCCTTGTCCAGGCAGATCGGCACCCCTCCGACGGCGTCGACGATGCTGACGAAACCCGAGAAGCCGATCTCCGTGTAATGCCCGATGCGCAGGCCCGTGTTGCGTTCGATGGTCCGGATGAGCAGACCGGGTCCGCCGAGCGAGAACGCCGCGTTGAGCTTGTTCTTCGACGCGGGGTAGTGCTTGCCGGTTTCGGGGCGGATGTACGGCGGGATGGTCACCCAGGAGTCGCGCGGCAGGCTCAGCATCGTGGTGCCGTGGGCCCCGGTGTGCAGCACGATCATCGAGTCGGTGCGCCGGCCCGCGTCCGCCGACCCGCCGGTGTGCAGGTCCTTCAGGTCCTTTTCGGACAGGCCCACGCGGCTGTCGGAGCCCACGATCAGATAGTTGGTGCCCCGGCCCAGGGGAGGCCGGTCGGCGAGCTTGCCGAGGTCGACCTGGCGCTCGAGCTTGGTGTCGGCCCACACGTAGGTACCGCCGGAGGCCAGCAGGACCACAGCGATCAGCAGCCCCGCCAGCCGCAGGATCCGGCGGCGGCGAGTGGGGCGGACGGCGGGGGGCCGGGTACTTCTGCGGACCTGCTCGCCGGGCCCCGCATACGAGTGGGGGGTGTCGTACGAGCCGGGGGCCTCGTAGGGGCCGGGGTCCTCGTACGAGCCGGGAGCCTCGTACGAGCCGGGGTCCTCGTAGGCGCCGGGTTGCTCGTAGGAGCCAGATTGCTCGTACCTGACCGGCTGCGGCGAGTGGGCGCTGGGCTGCCATATCTGCCCCGTGACGGCATGCGTTGCCTCCGCTCCGCCGCCGTAACGGTTCATGCCGGGGGACCCGTCCAGCCAGTCACTCATGGGCGGACAGTCTGCACGCTCACGAGCCCTTCACCAAATGGTCCGCAATTCTGCACCAGAGGAGTGGGATTCGGGGAGGGAAAGGGGGATTTACGTGCGGTAAGGGCGATTACGCCGGCGGAGATCTGGCGGCGATCGGGCGGAGATCAGGGGGCCGGTCCCCCCGAAGGCGCCCGCCCGCCCAAAGGCGGGCGGGCGCCCGACGCGGACCGGTCTTCCGGCCCGGTTCCGTCACCTGGACGACAGGCTCTGGTACGCCACCGGCTGCCCCAACTGCTGCGCCGCGGTTCCCGAGCGGTGCATCCGGTGCCACTTCAGGCGGGTGCCGAGCAGGAAGGCGACCACGGACTGGATGACGACGAGATACATCAACTGCCGGTAGACCAGCAGCTGGAACGGCATCGCCCACAGCGCCCGCACCTTCTCCCCGTCCAGCCGCAGCGCGTATCCGGCACAGACCAGCTGGAGCGACAGGAAGCCGAACCAGACGCCGGCCGACTGCACAGGGCCGAGGAAGAGCAGCCCGTACAGCGCGAAGATGTCGACGATCGGCGCAAGCAGCGGCAGGGCGACCTGGAAGAGCGCGAGATAGCTCAGCCCACGGCGTCCGAAGCGTCCGGACGGGCCCACTTCGATGACGGCCCGGCGGTGCTTCCACATCGCCTGGATCGTGCCGTAGCACCAGCGGTAGCGCTGCCGCCACAGCTGCCGCAGCGAGGTGGGGACCTCGGTCCAGGCGACCGCGGACTCCTCGTAGACCACCCGCCAGCCCGCCTGCCACAGGGCCATGGTCAGGTCGGTGTCCTCGGCGAGGGTGTCCTCGCTGACCCCGCCGACGCCCATCAGCGCATCCCGGCGAAAGGCGCCGATGGCCCCGGGGACGGTCGGCATGCACTCCAGCACCTCGAACATCCGCCGGTCGAGGTTGAACCCGAAGACGTACTCCAGGTGCTGCCATCTGCCCAGCAGGCGGCGGCGGTTGCCGACCTTGGTGTTGCCGCTGACCGCGCCGATGGCCGGGTGGGCGAGCGGCTGGATGAGGCGCTGGATGGCGTCCCGTTCGAAGACGGTGTCGGCGTCGACCATGACGACGATGTCGTACTGGGCGTGGGCCAGACCGGTGTTGAGGGCGGCCGCCTTGCCCGCGTTGGACTGCCGGATCACCCTCACCCGGGGGTCGTCGATCCAGGTGGCGATGTCCGCCGTCTGGTCCGTCGATCCGTCGTCGATCACGATGATCTGCAACTGCCGGTGGGTGGAGGCGAGCAGCGAACGGACGGTGGACTCGATGCCCGCCTCTTCGTTGTAGGCGGGGACGAGGACCGTCACCGGGTCGGTGACCTCGCGCAGCCAGGGCGATCCGGGGCGGAAACGGGTCAGCCGGCGGACGTGGGTGCGCGCGAAGACGACCAGCATCAGCAGCCGCAGCACTCCCAGCCCGCCCGCGACGGCGAGTACCCAGGCCATGCCGCTGACGAAGGCGTGTCCGAGGGCCTTTGCCCAGATCAGGGCCGTGCCCGACCAGCGTTCGAGGGTGGAGACCGGCTCATCGGGCGAGCCCAGTCCGGTGCCGGCCGTCACGGTGGTGAACTTGCTGACCTTCGGGTCGGCGAGCAGCTCCTCGGTGCCGTGGTAGGCGAGATCGTTCTGGCTGAACTGCCGGATCACACCCTGCGACGGATTGCGGAACCACTGGTCGGCGGCGACCAGGGTGTAGCCCTCGGCGCCGGCTTTCTGGGCGGCCTTCCATTCGGGGCCGCACATGGTGTCCACCGCGGTGGTCTGCGGCAGGCGCAGCAGCTTGGTGTGGATGCCCGCGGTGCCGGCCAGCGCCTTCTGGGTGAGGGACAGTTCCCGTGAGGCGCGCAGCGGGGAGGCCTCGCCCATTGCGGCGCCGGTGTAGGTGTTCGAGCCGATCTCATGACCCTCGGCGCGGATCCGCCGCACCAGATCCGGGTACTGGGCCGCCTGGGCACCGCGGAGGAAGAACGTGGCGTGCGCGTGGTGCTTGCGCAGCAGGTCGAGCAGCCGGGGTGTCCATACGGGGTCGGGCCCACCGTCGTAGGTGAGCGCCACCGTACGGGGCGGCACCGCGGACGAGGTCACCTTGCCGTCGTGGAAGCGCAGCACCGGACCGCCCTTGTCGACGGACCGGGGCACCGGGCTGGTGCAGTCCTTGCGCGTCTTGGCGGCGTCGACCTCGTGGGTGGTCCAGCCCTCGAAGAGCAGGGCGCCGATCATCACCGGGAGGACCAGGAGCAGCAGCAGCCAGTGGCCGCGCGGGTCACGGGACTGCCGGTGCCGGGCCCGGTTCGCGCGCCGTCTCACATCGCCTCCGGGGCGCCGGTGGCCATGGCCGCTACGGCGCGTCTGCTGCTGCCGTCGCCGGGCGGCCGTCCGATCTTCCGGACGACGGAAAGGGGCGCGTAAGGCGTGTACCGGGCATGCGCGGTGTGCGGGATGCACGGGGCTTTCGCGACGGTGACGAGCGGGTTCCGCGGAGTCCTCCCGCACCGGGCGAAAGCGTTGGTGCATGGTCGGTCATCGCGTATTTTCTGCCGTTTTGTATACCCTCTGGCCTCACACATGGTGGGCGAGTGTACTCATGGCCTCTCCGGGGTATGCGCCACCGGCCGGCAGGCGTCGGGCCGTACGCGAGCGGTGTAACACCGCGTCCGACGGCGGCGCATAGAGAGCGTGGGCGCCCGATGATGCGGCGGACATCTCGTGAGCCGACACCGTGAACCGACGCCGGGAGCGAAGAAAAATCCCTGACCACGAAGGCTTCTGACTACTCGCTACGAAGGCCCCTGGCCACGGCCGTCCCGCCCCGGCCATACCTCAGGGAGCGGCCCAGAGCCAATCGTGGTGTCATCGAAAGCGGGGGAATTCAAGCTCCGAAGGCGGGAGGAATCATGGCTACGACGCTACGGGCCCGAGACATCATGTCCGCCGGGGTGCAATGCGTGGGCGCACACCAGACGCTGCGGGACGCCTCGAAAATGATGCGCGACATGAATGTCGGTTGCCTGCCCATCTGTGGCGACAACAACAGGCTCATGGGTCTGATCACCGACCGTGACATCGTCGTTCAGTGTTGCGCCGAGGGAATCGATCCGGCGACGGTGCAGGCCGGCACGCTCGACAAGACGCTGCACTGGATCGACACGGAAGCGACTGCCAACGAGGTCCTGGAGACCATGGAGACGCACCAGATCAAGCGCCTTCCGGTGATCGACGTCAAGGGCGGACACCAACTGGTCGGAATGATCACCGAGGCCAATCTCGCAAAGAACCTCAGCGACAAACAGATCGCGGAATTCACCAGCCGGGTCTACGCGACCGCAGGTTAGAGCCCCGTCCGCACGGCCGCGGCCGGGGAGCGGGCAGGCTCGTCGCACAGCCGTCGGGCTGCCTGCCTCGGCCCGGTCCGGTCCGGTCCGGTCCGGCGGGGCGGCGCGCCCCTCCTCACCGCGGTCGGCTCGCCTTCACCGAATACATCAGGGGAATGCGCGGGCGCCCCTCGGGGAATCGGTAGAACCCGTCGCCGCCACGCCGCAACACGCGAAAGCGCTCGAACATCGTCATGTCGTGCTCGTGCAGAAAGTCGATGCGCAACCCGGCGCCGGCCAGGGCGGAAATGACCTCGCCGAGCGGATGCTGCCATTCGACGCTGCGGTTGTTGACCGTCGGCGCGCCGAAGTCCGTTTAGGTGCCCGGGGTTTCCTCCACCCACGCGTCACGGCGGAAATAGTCGTAGGCGATCCGCGAGCCCGTCTCCTCGTCCAGAACGTCACCCAGCGGGTGGAATTCGGCGAGGTAGAGAAAGCCGCCGGGGGTGATGAGGGAGGCGGCCGTCTCGGCCCAACGGACCAGATCCGGGAGCCAGTTCAGGGCGCCGATGCCGGTGTAGACGATGTCGTACGACGGGTCGGGGACGGCTTCGGCCGCGTCGTAGACGTCGGCGGCGACGAAGGAGGCGCGGTCGGGGCCATAGCCGAGTTCGGCGGCCAGTTCGCGGGCGGTCTCGACGGCCGGTTCGGAGAAATCCAGGCCGACGACATGGGCCGCGCCGCGATGGAGCCAGGAGAGGGTGTCCTGGCCGAAGTGGCACTGGAGGTGCAGCAGACTGCGGCCGGTGACGTCGCCGACCTCCGCGCTCTCGAAGGCGCGGATCACGTCCTTGGCCCGGCGGAATCCGTCCTGGTCGTAATAATCGCTGGCGGTGTGGATGGCCACGCGCTCGTCCCACCGCGCGCGGTTGGCCTCGCGCCAGTCGTCGGGGCCGGGCGGTCGGTCCGCAGAGGCCGTGGGGTCCACAGGGTCCGTCGGGTGCGTGGGGTGCGTGGGGTCTGTGGGGTCCGTCGGGCAGCACATACGGCGAAGTTATCCACAGGCTGACGGCCTCCGCCAACGCATTTGTGGCGCCGGGCGCAGAATGGGCGCATGACGAACGAGACCACAGGTTCCGCCGAGGCACCCGACCCGCATCGTCCCGACCATTCGGCCCCTTCTTCCCCCTCAGCCCCCGCGTCCCCCGCCCCCTCCCTCCCGTCCGTCGCCGCGGACATGCCGGACTGGGAGAAGCGGTTCCGCGCACCGCGGATAAGCCTGCCGGACTGGGCCGAGGACGCCCCGGACCGCTCCCTGTTCGTCTCGAACGCGACCGGCACCTTCGAGCTGTACGCCTGGGACCGCGCGACGGGCAGCCAGCGGCAGGCCACGGACCGGCCGAACGGCACGACGGACGGCACCCTGTCGCCGGACGGCGAGTGGATCTGGTGGTTCTCGGACACCGACGGGGACGAGTTCGGCGTATGGATGCGCCAGCCGTTCGCCGGCGGCCCGGACGAGCCGGCCACCCCGGGTCTGGCCGCGTCCTTCCCCCGGGGGCTGTCGATCGGCCGCGACGGCACGGCGGTCGTCGGGCGCTCGACGGATGACGAGGGCTCGACCATTCATGTCGCACGGCCCGGAAAACCGCCGGTGGAGATCTACCGCCACCACGAATCGGCGGGCGTCGGCGACCTCTCGCACGACGGCTCGCTGATCGCGATCGAGCACACCGAGCACGCCGATGCGATGCACTCCGCGATCCGGGTCGTACGGGCGGACGGCTCGACGGTCGCCGAGCTCGACGACACCAACGGCGGGACGGAGGAGCTGGGCCTGTCGGTGATGGGCTTCGCGCCGGTGGACGGCGACTCCCGGCTGCTGGTGGGGCATCAGCGGCGGGGCCGCTGGGAGCCGATGATCTGGGATCCGCTGACCGGGGTGGAGACGGCTCTGGAGATAGATCTGCCCGGCGATGTGGGCGCGGACTGGTATCCGGACGGCTCGGCATTGCTGGTGGAGCACGAGTACCAGGCGCGAAGCGAACTGTGGCGCTATGACCTCGGTGCGCCCGGGGGTGGTGGCGATGCCGGTACGGCCACCGGGGGCGGAGCGGGGCGTACGCCGCTGACCCGGGTCGAGACCCCGGCGGGTACGGTCTCGGGCGCGACGGCACGGCCGGACGGCACGGTGGAGTTCCTGTGGTCCTCCGCGGCGCTGCCGCCGGAGGTGCGGTCGACGAGCGGCGCGGTCGTGCTGGACCCGCCCGGGATAACGGCGCCCGGGTCGGTGCCGGTGACCGATGCCTGGGTGGACGGCCCCGGCGGCCGTATCCACGCCCTGGTGCAGCGGCCTGCGGGCGAGGGACCGTTCCCGACGATCTTCGAGGTACACGGCGGCCCGACCTGGCACGACAGCGACGCGTTCGCCTCGTCCCCGGCGGCCTGGGTGGACCATGGCTTCGCGGTCGTCCGCGTCAACTACCGGGGGTCGACCGGATACGGCCGGGCCTGGACCGATGCGCTCAAGCACCGCGTCGGGCTGATCGAGCTGGAGGACATCGATGCGGTCCGCAGGTGGGCGGTCTCGTCGGGGCTCGCCGACCCGAAGCGCCTGGTCCTGTCCGGCGGCTCGTGGGGCGGCTATCTGACGCTGCTCGGCCTCGGGACGCAGCCGGAGGTGTGGGCGGTGGGCCTGGCGGCGGTCCCCGTCGCCGACTATGTCACCGCGTACAACGACGAGATGGAAGGGCTCAAGGCGCTGGACCGCACGCTGCTCGGCGGCACGCCGGAGGAGGTCCCCGAGCGCTTCACGGCGTCGTCACCGCTGACGTATGTGGACGAGGTGCGGGCGCCGGTCTACATCTCCGCGGGCGTCAACGACCCGCGGTGCCCCATCCGCCAGGTGGAGAACTACGTCCAGCGGCTGGAACGGCGCGGCCATCCGCACGAGGTCTACCGCTACGACGCCGGACACGGCTCGCTGGTCGTGGAGGAGCGCATCAAGCAGATCCGCCTGGAGCTCGAATTCGCGCAGCGCTATGTGCCCGGGGGAGCGTCCGTGAGGCCGTGAGGCCGTGACGCGGTAACGCTGTGGTGTTCGGCATCCTCGCCATCCCGCTTCGGCTCCGGGGTGGCATCGGGGAGGATGCCGAGCGCCGCGTCCTTGGCCGTTTCCGCCTCGCGGCGGACGAGGCGGAACCACATGAAGACGACAAAGCCCGCAAAGACGAACCACTCGCCGGTGTAGCCGAGGTTCTGGAACGCCTTGAGGTCCAGACCGCTGCCCTCCGCGGCGGCCGGCGGGACCGCGCGCAGCGGTGCAGGGGCGTTGCCGAGCGTGATCCAGGCGTCGTAGATCTTGTACGGCACGATGTTGACCAGCGATGCCGCGCTGATCATGCCGAGCTGCCCGTCCGGCAGCCCGCCGCCGGCGTGCACCCCGTCCGTGCCCTCGTTCTCGGACGCCTGGAGCGCCCCCTTGACCGTCACCTCGCCGCGCGGCGGCGCCGGCACCTTCGCGCGGTCGGCCCTGGCGTTCGCGTCGCCGGGCAGCCAGCCCCGTACGACCGGAAGAGCCTTGCCGCCGTCCGTCCGCAGCAGGGTCAGCACATAAAAGCCCCGCCGCTCGCTCTTGTCGCCCAAGGTGCGGTCCGGGACGAGCAGTTGGTGAGCGGTGTCATAGCGGCCGCGGGCGCTGACCTGACGGCCGGAGGTGGACTGGCCGACCGGCAGCAGACTCTCCAGCGGCCGGGCCGCCGCGACCCTGGCCCGGGCGGAACGGTCCTCCTGCTGGTGGTGCGTATCGACGCGGTCCTCGAAGCGCCCCAGCTGCCAGCTGCCCATGAAGATGCAGAAGGGAATCGCCAGCAGGGCGAAGACGTTGATCCCCCACCACCGCGGGGTCAGCAGGAACCGATACACCCCACCAACGGTACGGGGCCCGAACGGCAGCCCCGCACCGCCCCCTCCAGGCCCCTCGCCGCCCCGCGTTACTTCGCCGCCAGTGCCTCGGTCCGGTACACCGTCCCCGCGCAGGCATCCGCGAGCTTGGCGTCGGTCGCGGCGGGCTCGCCGGCCTCCGGCGTATGGCTGAGCACGACACCGCCCGACGCCGTGTTCCCGCCGTCGCTGCCGCCCGTACCGTCGGTGCTGCCCGTCTGGCTGCTCCCGCTGCCGTCAGTGGTGGTGGTGCCGGAGTCCGGCGACGCCGCGGGCGCCTTCGAGGGATCGGGCGTGGGCGAGGGGGCCGGATGTGCGCATCCGGTCGGGCCGCCGCCGGCTTCCGGGATCCAGGCGAATTTGACCTCGTACGCCTCGCCCGGCTTGAGAACCAGCTGGTCGGGAGTGGTCGCCGGGTCCGGCAGACCGGTGGCTTCATCTCCCGAGGTGTGGTCGACGACATGGATACGGTCGGGATTCGTACTGCCCTGTGCGACGACGCCGACCGTGCCGCCGCCGTCGATCGAGCAGGCCGTACCGGACGTATTGACCACCCGGAACGCGCCGTAGACGCGGCCGGACGAGTCCGCCGGGCCGACCGAGCTGGTGCCGCGGCCGAGCTGATCGCGGTTGCAGGCCGGCGAGGTGACGTCCATCGTCTCGTTCGGGGACGGCATGGCGCCGCTCGTGCCCTGGTCCGCGCCGTTCTTCTCCTTCGACCGGCCGTCCTTGCCCTCGGTCGTGCCGTTGCCCGGCCACCTGCCGTTCTCGCCGGTCGGCTGGGGGAAGGCGTGCTCGGTGCCCTCGCCGTGCGCGCTGCCGCTGCCGTCCTGGGCCTGCGTGCTGCTGGCGGCGTTGGCGGACCGGTCCTCGGCGGGATCGTTGAGATGGGCTACGTGCACCATGGCGGGGATCGACGTACCGCCGAGCAGCAGCGCGGCGGCGGCGCCCACGACGACATGCCGACGCCGCTGACGGCGGGCCGGGACCGCGCGGCGCAGCCGTTGCAGGGCATCCGGCGCGGGGTCCAGGTCGCCGACGCGGGCCTGTAGCAGTCGCCGCAGGCCGTCCTCGTCTCCGAGCCCGCCGCCAAAACCCCCGAATCCCCCAGAGCCCCCGCCGGAACCGCCGTCGGGCCCCTCCCCGTGACCGCCGCCGCCGGGACCACTGCCCCCAGGACCATCGGCGAGCACGCCTACCGCAACGGTCTCCACACCATCGGCGGACTCGCCCCCCTCGACGAACACAACGCCGTCACCCAGCACCGAACCCTCACCGAGCACAGGGCCGTCGCGGAGCACCGCCCCCTCAGGGAACGCAGCACCTTCACCAGCCCCGAAGCCGTCACCAACCTCGGAACCCCCACCGGCCTCGGCACCACCATCGGCACCGCCCCCGGACGCCCCGGCTCCCTGCCCCTCACGCACCACGTACAACTCACGCACCACATCACCCGGCACCCCGCACCGGCCGAGCCGTCCCGGCCGAGGGGAGGAATCGGAGAGATCGGGGAGATCGCACCCATGAAGTCGACGGTTCACGTCGTACGGGCCGAACACCTTGCCACTCATGCCGGAGCCTCCATCGCGACGCGCAACGCCGCGATTCCCCGGGACCCGTACGCCTTGACCGAGCCGAGCGATATCCCCAGCGTCTCGGCGACCTGCGCCTCGGTCATATCGGCGAAATAGCGCAGCACCAGAACCTCGCGCTGGCGCCGCTGGAGCCCTCGCATCGCCTGGATCAGCTGATCCCGTTCCAGCAGGTCGTACGCGCCCTCCTCGGCGCTCGCCATGTCCGGCATCGGCTTGGAGAGCAGCTTCAGCCCGAGGATGCGGCGGCGCAGCGCGGAGCGCGAGAGATTGACGACGGTCTGGCGCAGATAGGCGAGGGTCTTCTCGGGCTCGCGCACCCGGCCGCGCGCGGAGTGCACGCGGATGAACGCCTCCTGGACGACGTCCTCGCACGAGGCGGTGTCATCGAGGAGCAGCGCGGCGAGTCCGAGCAGGGAACGGTAGTGCGCGCGATACGTCTCGGTGAGGTGATCGACTGTGGTGCCCGCTGCCATCGCGTCGTCAGTGTCCCCACGCTGAGAAGGAATCTGCGCGGGGCCGGCGGTGGGCCAGGGGGCGATCACCGGCATGCCCCCGGCGAGACGGGAGCGTGGCGGGCGCACTGCCGCGCCTGCTGCGCCCGCGGGGGCGATGGTGAATCCGAGTACCTCTGCCACGCCTGTTGGACACGCTTCCCCCCATAAGGGTTGTACGCGCAAGGCACCGCTTGTGACGATGCATCAAATGCCCTCATGCGTACCAGCTCTTCCCCAATGCCCCATATTTCCGACGCATTCGCCCCAACGCCCGAGGTCCCCGAGATGTTCCGCGGCCCCTCCGAGCCGGTCCGCGCGGAGTGGCCGGAAAGACGATTCCCGCCCAACTGCCGGTTGCAGTGCGACGGGGTCGAACGGTTGAACGAATCGTCAGCCCAGATCACTCGCTCCCGACCGATAATCACTCACACGATCTTCACACGTCACACAGGGCGTCCACAAAGTATCGCTGAGAGAGCGGGGTCGCGACACCCCCTCCCGCCAAGTCGCCCCGGGCACGGCACAGATCCCCGGCACCGGCCCTGGCTCCAGCCCCCGCCAAGCGCCCCGCCGAGCCCCCGGCCCCCCTCACGCCCCCTGCTCCCCCGCCTCCCACTCTCTCGCCAGCAACTCCCCCACCTGCGCCACATTCAACGCCGCACCCTTGCGCAGGTTGTCCGCGCACACGAAGAGCTCCAGCGCCCGCGGATCATCCAGCGACCGCCGTACCCGGCCCACCCACGTCGGGTCCGTCCCCACCACATCGCACGGCGTAGGGAATTCGCCCGCCGCCGGATCGTCACTGAGCACAACGCCCGGCGCCGCGGCCAGAATCTCGTGCGCGCCGGCCACCGTCACCTCACGCTCGAACCGCGCATGCACGCTCGCCGAATGCGCGGTGAGGACCGGCACCCGTACGCAGGTCGCCGTCACCCGCAGATCCGGCAGCCCGAGGACCTTGCGGGACTCAAGACGGACCATGAGTTCTTCCGAGGACCAGCCGCCCTCCGGGTCCGGCGGGGACGCCTCGGCCGAGTTGGACGGGGAAAGCCCGGACTCCCGGTCCGTCCACGGCACGACATTGAGCGCGACGGGCGCCGGGAACGGCCCGAGCGTGTCGCCGACCGCGCGCCGTACATCGCCGGGAGTCGCGCCCAGTTCCGTACCGGCCACCGCGGACAGCTGCGCCCGCAGCGTGTCGATACCGGCCTGCCCCGCGCCCGAGACGGCCTGGTACGAGGAGACGATCAGCTCGTTCAGCCCGTACTCGGCATGCAGCGCGCCCAGCGCGACGATCACCGACAGGGTGGTGCAGTTCGGGGTCGCGATGATCCCGCGCGGCCGCACCCGCGCCGCGCACGCATTGACCTCGGGTACGACAAGGGGCACGTCCGGATCCCTCCGGAACGCGCCCGAATTGTCCACCACCACCGCGCCCTTGGCCACCGCGACCGGCGCCCATCGCGCGGCAATGCCGTCCGGTACGGCGAACATCGCGACGTCGATACCGTCGAAAGCCGCCTCGCTCAGCGCGACGACCTCGGTCTCCGCGCCCCGTACGGTCAGCTTGCGGCCGGCCGAGCGGGGGGAGGCGATCAGCCGGATCTCGCCCCAGACGTCGGCGTGCTCGGACAGGATGCCGCGCAGTACCGAGCCGACGGCGCCGCTGGCACCGACGACGGCCAGATGCGGTCTGGCGACGGCCGTGCGGGCGCCCGCCCCCGCCGTATCGGCGAGGGACGGACGGCCCGCTTCGGCCGGAATCATCGTTCGGCGCCGCTCAGCGTCCGGTGCCGCCGTAGACCACGGCCTCGTCGCGGTCACTGTCGAGACCGAAGGCGGTGTGGACGGCCTGGACGGCCTCCTTGACGTCATCGGCGCGGGTGACGACCGAGATGCGGATCTCGGAGGTCGAGATGAGCTCGATGTTCACGCCCGCGTTCGACAGCGCCTCGAAGAACGTCGCCGTGACGCCGGGGTTGGTCTTCATCCCCGCGCCGACCAGCGAGATCTTGGCGATCTGGTCGTCGTAGCGCAGCGAGTCGAAGCCGACCGCGGCACGGGTGCGCTCCAGCGCGGCGACGGCCTTGCGGCCCTCGTCCTTGGGCAGCGTGAAGGAGATGTCCGTCAGACCGGTCGAGGCCGCCGACACGTTCTGGACGACCATGTCGATGTTGACCTCGGAGTCCGCAATGGCACGGAAGATCCGCGCAGCCTCGCCCGGCTTGTCCGGGACTCCGACGACCGTGACCTTCGCCTCGGAGGTGTCATGTGCGACGCCCGAGATGATTGCCTGCTCCATCGGCTGGTCCCCTTGCGGTTCGTTGCTGACCCACGTGCCCCTGAGCCCCGAGAACGAGGACCGGACGTGGATCGGGATGTTGTAACGGCGTGCGTACTCGACGCAGCGGTGCAGCAGCACCTTGGAGCCGGAGCTGGCCAGCTCCAGCATGTCCTCGAAGGAGATCCAGTCGATCTTCCGGGCCTTCTTCACGACCCGCGGGTCGGCGGTGAAGACACCGTCCACATCGGTGTAGATCTCGCAGACCTCGGCGTCCAGCGCGGCCGCCAGCGCGACGGCGGTGGTGTCCGAGCCGCCGCGGCCGAGCGTCGTGATGTCCTTCTTGTCCTGGGACACACCCTGGAAGCCGGCGACGATGGCGATATTGCCCTCGTCCACCGAGCTCTTGATCCGGCCCGGCGTGACGTCGATGATCCGTGCCTTGTTGTGCACGGAGTCGGTGATGACGCCGGCCTGGCTGCCGGTGAAGGACTGCGCTTCATGGCCGAGGTTTTTGATCGCCATCGCCAGCAGGGCCATGGAGATCCGCTCTCCGGCGGTCAGCAGCATGTCGAACTCGCGCCCCGACGGGATCGGGGACACTTCCTGAGCGAGATCGATCAGCTCGTCCGTCGTGTCGCCCATCGCCGAAACCACGACGACCACCTGGTGGCCGTTCTTCTTGGCTTCGACGACTCGCTTGGCAACGCGCTTGATGCCCTCGGCATCCGCAACGGATGAGCCGCCGTACTTCTGCACGACAAGGCCCACGTGCGCTCCTCGCAACTGTCTCTTCGGGAGTTTCCTCCCGGACCCCCGGAAATGGGGGTACTGCGGTCGGCTCAGTCTAGCGAGCAAGCGGAGTCCGCCCGGTGCATACCACATCGTGAGACACGAAACTCACGTAGTGATCACACCGTTCGCCGTGTCCGGCGGCGGGTTCCGCAGGGCGCATCGTCACGCCCGCTCGGCCAGCACCTTCCCGCTACGAGGCCGGGCACACGGGAACGTAACCCAGCTCACACGCCCCGGGCCTTCCGCTCCACCGCATACGAAGCCCTCGCCGCGCCCGCCCAGGGCCACTCAGCCCTCGCGCAGCCCCAGCGGCGCCGCGATTTCCGCCGCCATGACCTTGCCGGCCTCCTCGGCGAGCCGCTCCTCGTCGCCGTCACTGAAGCCGCTGTCGGTGTCCAGGCCGTCCAGCGCGTCCAGCGGCTGGTCGAGGCGGACGTGGGCGACCAGCGACTGGAGCGCCCGCAGCGCGGCCGAGGCGGTCGGACCCCAGTTGGTGAGGTAGGAGAACTGCCACCACCACAGCGCCTCGACGACCCGCCCCGCCCGGTAGTGCGCGAGCCCGTGCCGCAGGTCGGTGATGATGTCCGCCAGATCATCGGAGATCCGGCACGGCACCGGCTCGGAACGCGGCACATACGGGTCGAAGACCTCGGAGTAGACGTCCACCGGGTCGAGCAGCTCCGCGAAGCGTTCCCGCAGCTCGTCCACATCCGGCTCCGGGCCGCTGTCGGGCTCGTAGCGCTCGACGGGGACGATGTCCTCGTGGGCGCCCAGCCGGCCGCCGGTGAGCAGCAGCTGGGAGACCTCCAGCAGCAGGAACGGCACCGCGCTGTCCGGTTCGTCACCCTTGGCGACCTCCGTCACGGCGACGATGAAGCTTTCGACCGAGTCGGCGATGGATACCGCGAAGTCGTCCGGGTCCTGCGAAGCGTTGTGCAGCGTGGCATCAGACATCGAGAAGTCTCCTCCCTTCGAAGGCCCGCCCGAGCGTGACCTCGTCGGCGTACTCCAGATCTCCTCCGACCGGCAGACCGCTGGCCAGTCGCGTCACTTTCAGCCCCATGGGTTTGATCATGCGGGCCAGGTACGTGGCCGTGGCCTCGCCCTCCAGATTCGGGTCGGTGGCCAGGATCAGCTCGGTGACGGTGCCGTCCGCGAGCCTGGCCAGCAGTTCCCGTATCCGCAGGTCGTCGGGACCGACGCCCTCGATGGGGCTGATCGCCCCGCCGAGGACGTGGTAGCGACCGCGGAACTCGCGGGTCCGCTCGATCGCCACGACGTCCTTGGGCTCCTCCACGACACAGATGGCCGCCGGATCGCGCCGGGGGTCCAGACAGACCCGGCACTGCTCCTCCTGTGCGACGTTTCCGCACACCGAGCAGAACCGAACCTTCGCCTTGACCTCCATCAGCGCGTTCGCGAGCCGGCGGACATCGGTCGGCTCGGCCTGAAGGATGTGGAAGGCGATCCGCTGCGCGCTCTTGGGACCGACGCCGGGCAGTCTGCCCAACTCGTCGATCAGGTCCTGAACCACGCCTTCATACACGGAACGTCTTCTCTCTCTTCTGCCGTACTGCGTACGCTAGTTGGCTACTCCTCAGAAAGGGAGACCGGGGATCCCACTGCCGCCGCCCAGTCCCTGGGCGAGCGGGCCGAGCTTCTGCTGCTGCAACTGCTGGGCGCTGGCGTTGGCGTCCCGGACCGCGGCGAGGACGAGGTCGGCGAGGGTTTCCGCGGTCTCCTCGGCGGATTCGACATCCACCGCCTTGGGGTCGATGACCAGGCCCTTGAGCTCACCGGAGCCGGTCACCGTGGCCTTGACCAGACCGCCGCCCGCGGAGCCCTCGACGGGCGTCTCCGCCAGCTCCTGCTGGGCGGCCGCGAGGTCCTGCTGCATCTTCTGGGCCTGCTGGAGCAGCTGCTGCATATTGGGCTGACCACCGGGGATCACGACGTGACTCCTGCCGTACGACAACGATTGGTGCGGTAGCCCGAGCCTACGTGTTTCCCGCCGAGCGCGCCCTACGCCGTACGGAGGAGCACATATGCGCCGCCGTCGGGCGCCGGGACCCGTCCGTACCGGGCCGTAACACCGGGCGTCACGGCCCGCCGCCCCTGCTCAGCCCCCGCGCCCCCGCACCCCGTACGGGCTGCCGCCCCGCGGCGCACTCGCCGCAGGTCGCCCGTTGTCACTCGTGCCGTCACTCGTTGTTGTTGAACTCTTCCAGCACCGTTGCGCCCAGCTCGCGGACGATCAGCTCATGGCCGCTGAGCGCGGAGTCGACCAGGTCCGCGTCGTCCTCGGCCGGCATGTCGTACTCGATCGACACCGGCGGGGGCTCCGGGGTGTACGAGGGCTCCGCCGCGGGCCCGCTGCGGCCGCCACCGGGCGACGCCGCCGGGGCCACCGCCTCCCGCGCCATCCGCGCGCCCTGGCCGCCGCCACCGGGCGCGCTCTGACCACCTTGGGCACCCCCCTGACCACCCGGACCGCCCTGACCGCCGCCCTGGCCGTACGGGCCGCCGGGACCCGCGGGCGCCGCCGGGGCGCTCTGCTGGGCCGGCTGCGGTACGGACTGCTGCGGAGCGGCGGGCGCTCCGCCGCCGTAGCCGCCACCGCCGCTGCGGGGCGCCCCGCCGGCCGGCGGACTGGCGCCGCCCGACGGATCGACGATGGCCTCGACCCGCCACTGCACATGGAACCGCTCGGCCAGCACGTCCTTGAGGACGTCCTCGCTGCCGCCGTTGGCGAAGCTGTCGCGCGCACCGGCGTTGGGGAAGCCGATTTGCAGGGTCGTGCCGTCGAAGCCGGACACCTGGGCGTTCTGACTCAGCAGGATCCAGGTGAAGCGCCTGCGGCCCTTGACCGCGTCCAGAATCTCCGGCCACATCTGCCGTACCTGCGCGGCCCCCTGCACCATGCCGGGCGCGGCGGCGGCCTGCGGCTGTTGTTGCTGTTGCTGTTGCTGCGGTTGCTGTACGGGAGGAGCCGCGGGCGCACCGGCGGGCGGCCCGGACGGTACCGACCGCGCGGCGCCCTGCACTCCCTGGCCGCCCTGCCCCGGGGCCACGGCCGACGGCCAGCCGCCGGGCTGCCGTCCGCCACCGGCGCCGCCGCCGGTACCACCGGGCCACGCCCCGGGCCGCGCACCCGCCTGCGCACCGCCCTGCGCGGCCGCCGTATCGGACCCCTGCTCCTCACCACCGGGGCCGCCACCGGGCGACGCCTGCCCCGGGCCCGGGACCTGCGGCGCCTGACCACCGGGCCCGCCCGTACCCGGACCGGAACCGGCACCCTCGACACCGGCCCCGGAACCGACATCGGCACCCGCGCGCGGAACGCCGGCACCAGCCGCAGCCCCGGCACCGGCATCCATACCGCCGCCCGCACCGGAACCAGACCCAGCACCCGGGCCCGACCCGGTGCCCGTGCCCGGACCCGGCCCCGTACCGCTCCCGCCGCCCGTGGCCCCCCGCACCGCGGCCCGCGCGGCCGCCGGTCCGGACGGGCCCGCGGGTGCCGCCACCGGGTGCGCCTCCGGCCCCGGGACGTACCCGGCCGACGGCCCGCCCTCGGAGGTCACCACCGGCGCCCCGGCCCCGAGGCCACCGGCCGACGGCGCGCCCACGCCACCGCCGCCCAGGGCCAGTGCGCTCGCGCCGCGCTCCAGCCGGTCCAGGCGCGCCTGCACCGACCGCTCGTCGTCGTACGCCGCGGGCAGCAGCACCCGCGCGCAGATCAGCTCCAGCTGCAACCGCGGCGAGGTCGCCCCCCGCATCTCCGTCAGGCCCGTATTGACCAGATCGGCGGCCCGGCTCAGCTCCGCCGCCCCGAAGACGGACGCCTGCGCCGCCATCCGCTCCACCACATCCGCCGGGGCATCGATCAGCCCCTTCTCCCCCGCGTCGGGCACCGCCGCGAGGATCACCAGATCCCGCAGCCGCTCCAGCAGATCGGCCACGAACCGCCGCGGATCGTTGCCCCCCTCGATGACCCGGTCGACCACCTCGAAGGCCGCCGCCCCGTCCCCCGCGGCGAACGCCTCGACGACGGAGTCCAGCAGCGAGCCGTCGGTGTACCCCAGCAGAGCCGTCGCCATGGCATACGTCACACCGTCGGCACCCGCCCCGGCGAGCAGCTGGTCCATCACCGACATCGAATCCCGCACGGACCCGGCCCCGGCCCGTACGACCAGCGGCAGCACACCGTCCTCGACCGGGATGTCCTCCCGCCCGCACACCTCGGCCAGGTATTCGCGCAGCGTCCCCGGCGGCACCAGCCGGAAGGGGTAGTGATGCGTCCGCGACCGGATCGTCCCGATGACCTTCTCGGGCTCGGTCGTCGCGAAGATGAACTTCAAATGCTCCGGCGGCTCCTCGACGACCTTGAGCAGGGCATTGAACCCCGCCGAGGTCACCATGTGCGCCTCGTCGATGATGTAGATCTTGTACCGGCTGCCCGCCGGCCCGAAGAACGCCTTCTCCCGCAGCTCACGGGCGTCGTCCACGCCACCGTGCGATGCGGCGTCGATCTCGATCACATCGATCGAGCCCCGCCCGTTCCTGGCGAGATCGACGCACGACTGGCACGTCCCGCAGGGCGTCGGAGTGGGACCTTTTTCACAGTTCAGGCACCGCGCCAGGATCCGCGCACTGGTCGTCTTGCCACAGCCGCGCGGCCCGCTGAACAGATACGCGTGGTTGACCCGGTTGTTCCGCAACGCCTGCTGCAGCGGGTCGGTCACGTGCTCTTGCCCGATGACCTCGGCGAAGGTCTCGGGTCGGTAGCGGCGGTACAGCGCAAGGGACGACACGCATACGACGATATCGGGCCCCACTGACAACCGGCCCACCCCGCAAACGCAAGCGCCCCCCACGCACCCGCCAGAGCCGACCTACCCTTGCTGCCTTCCGGCCCTGGGGGAGTTCAGTCAGATAGCGCCACGTGAGGGGCTGAGCCCCACCTTAGCCGATCCCCCACCCCGGCAACGAACCGTCCCCCACTTCACTCCCCGCCCCGGCCCCCTCCCCCGGATCATGTTCGCGAGCACTCCCCAACGTCTTGTATTGTTTGCGGCGGAGGATTCGCCTAGTGGCCTAGGGCGCACGCTTGGAAAGCGTGTTGGGGGCAACCCCTCACGAGTTCGAATCTCGTATCCTCCGCCATTGCTCTCACCGGGCAATACGTCGAAGGGCCCCACCGTGAGGTGGGGCCCTTCGACGTTGTCCTCAGCCCCCGTTGTCCTGGTTTTTGTCCACAGCGGGTGTGTCCGGGGGTCCCCAGATGGCTTCGGCGATCTTCCGGGCCACGTCCTTGAGCATGGCGTCCGGCACGTGCAGGTACCTCGCCCGCATGCTCGCCGAGGTGCCCGGCTCCCACCCCATGATCTGATCAATGACGCGGGCCGGGACACCGAGCAGCATGAGCACGGTGGCGGCCGTGTGCCGGGCGTCGTGCAGCCGCGCGCTCCGAACCCCCGCGTCTTCGAGCAGCCGCTTCCAGTCGTGGTAGTCCGTGTTCGGGCTCAGTGGGCCACCCAGCGGCTTGGTGAACACGTAGTCCGACTCGGCCCACAGGTCCCCGGCCGCCTTGCGCTCGCGCTCTTGCGTCTTGGCGTGTGCACGGAGCATGGCGACCACCGGGCCCGGCAGGGGCACAGCGCGGCGGCCCGCCCGGGACTTGGTGTTCTTGGTCTCGCGCCGGGCCTGCACCCTGTCCGGGCAGTACCCCGCCTTCCGGCCGCACGGTGAGCCCTCCGGGCACCCGTGCTCGTACTTGGGGCGCAGACGGTTCCTCCGCAGCTTCAGGTACTCGTTGCCCAGGTCTACGTCAGACGAGCGCAGTCACGATTCCGTGAGGTACTCCTCGATGGCTCGCCTCACCGACGAAGGCGTGGACGCGTCGCGGGGGCTGTTCATACCGAGCAGCGGAAGAGAAAAGATCACTCTCCGAATCACCCGTTCACCTTCCGCGTTGAGAGCGTCAATCGCCTTGAGCGTGTGTGAAATTGCATGATAGGCCGGGCTCACTTCCGCGTAGTCCGGATGAACAACGGGCCTTTTCTCTGAATTGAGGATCATAGGCAGACTCGGCGGAATAACAACAACGCCAGGAAGCCCATCGCCCGTCATGTTGGCGACGATCTGCGCTGCGGTCGTGTTCGGGCGCCCACCATACCGCTCAAATGCGTAGACCCCAGAGATGACTACGGCGTCAGCCTCAATATGCGCAGCTCGCTCTTTGGTGAAGGAAACCTCCGCAAGCGGAAAGATATGCGCCTCCCAGAGGGCGAGCGTCGAATCATTATCCGATGCAATGATGATGTTCACGTTCATTCAAGTCACCGATGCGGCATGGAAGGAATGACCCTCACACGCCCTGCATGCCTGAGTTGGTCGGAGTTGAGGATAAAGGGGCTTTCCACGCCCTCGTCTGCCAGGTGGTGCAGATAATTCTCCGGCGGAATGACGTCGCGTCGGATAACCGCCCGGGTCAGGGTATACGGTTGATAGCCGTCGTATTTTGCGAAATCGCGGTACGCACCTCGCGCGTAGGCTGCCGCTCCTTCCGGGGTTTCGGAGAAGTATTTGGATTCTTGGCCCATCCCGTTGCGGTAACGGCGGTTGGCTGGCCCCATGATGTCTCCCAACTCTCCTGGCAGGACAGCACGGTAAATGTACATCTCGCCGGGTTTGAGCCGATCGGAACACCCCTCTTCGGGCGCCAGCCCCAGAGGGTCGGCCCATGTCTGCGGGTTGGGGACGTAGGTGGCGGGGTTGGGTGCTGGCGTGAGACCCAAAGGATCCGTCGTGATGTAACGAGCTGTCTCTGGGTCGTAGTAGCGATGGAAGTTGTAGTGAAGCCCGGTTTCGGCGTCGAAGTACTGTCCGGGGAATCTCAGCGGCGTGTAGGCAGTGCTGCTACTCGTCCAAGTAGTGGTTCCCCACAATGTGCTGCGGGTTCGCCAGGCGATTTCACCTCGGAGATCCACCAGCTCGGTCGGCGTGCCGACCAGGTCGGTGACAATTGCGAAGAAACGCTGGTCGACGTCTTCTTGAGAGGCATTGGGCGCGGTGATGCGTTCGGTTTGTGTTAGAGGGCGTAGCCCGTCGTGGTCCCAGGTGAGTGTGACGGGGTACTTGTGCGTCGGCGAGGTGGTGGTCTGCTCGGCGAGGTTGGCGCCATCCCAGGTGAAAACGGTCTCCTCGGCTGTTTCGCCCGCAGCTGTCAAGCGGCGCTTGGCGATGCGCCTGCCGAGAGGATCGTAAACGTAGCGCCATCGCGTACCGTCGGGTGTGGTAACCGCGAAGAGGCGGTCTTCGCCGTCCCACTCGTAGCGCCAGGTATCGGGACGGCGGGATAGACGAGTCTTCTGCCTGAGAGTGATGCGTCCTTGTGCATCGTGCTCGTAGCGGACGTTGCCGGCTTGGCCGACCCTGGTGCCAGCGACGGTGCGCGGGCCGCGTGCCTCCGCACCGGGGTGTTTGGCCGGCCAGTCGGCGCTGATTTGGTTTCCTGCCTCGTCGTAAGCGTACGACTCTGTCCAGTTGTGGGCGTGGACTCCTGTGACGCGGCCCACTTCATCGACGTCGAAGCGATGTGTGCCGCTCAGGCTGTCCTCAAGCGCGGTCAGATGGCCGTCGGGCCTGTAGGTGTAATGACGCTGCTGGAGCGTCAGCGAAGAGGTTTTCACCGTTTGGCTTATTAGGCGACCGGCGGGGCCCCAGGCGGAATCGAACGAGATGTCGTCTCCGAGGTGGCGGCCAATCTCATGACCGGCCGCATCGTGCCGGAAGGTCATATCCCGGCCGGAGGCGGTCAGCTGGATTGGGTTACCCACGGCGTCGTACCGCCAGTGCGACTCTGTCCCCATGGGCGTACGTCGGGAAGTGCGATGTCCCAGGATGTCGTAGGTGTGCGCAAGGGTACGGCCGTTGGTGGTCTCGGATACGACGCGCCCCATCACGTCGCGCTCCAGTGTCATCGTGGCGTCAGGCGAGACTGCGTGTACTAGGTGTCCGGCTGAGTCGTACGCAAAGGTAGTGCGCACGCCATTGAGCGCCTTTTCGGTGACCTGTCCCAGCACGTCGTGACCATAGGTAATGGTTTGACCGAGTGCATTGGTGCGGCTGGACAATTGCCCGGCGGCGTCATAAGAGTAAGTAATGGTGCTGCCGTCGAAGTCGGTCTCCGATATCAGCCGACCAACCGGGTCATATGTGTACGTCCACGTGAAGCCTTGAGCATTGGTTACCTTGACAAGCTGGAGTTCGGCGTCGTACGAGTACGTGATCCGCGCTCCGTCAGGACTGGTTTTGGTTGCCAGCTTGTCGAAGTGTGTATACGTGTACTGAGTAACACCGCCGATGGCATCAACGTGTGATGTGCAGTTGCCTTCGGCATCGTAGGCCCACGACTCGCGTGCGCCGTCCGGCTTGATCCGGGCCGCAAGCTTGCCTTCTACGGTCCATACAAGTTGTGTGGTGGCCCCGAGAGGATCGATGACAGCCGTGATGCGGCCGAATGAATCGCGCTCGTATCGGGTGGTCGCACCTTGCGGGTTCGTTTCGACGACAGGAAGGCCCGCGCGATTGCATTCTATTCGGGTGACATTTCCCAGCGCGTCGGTGACTGCGGAAAGGTTTCCGCGACCGTCGTAAGTGTACTGGGTGCTTGCTCCGCTGGGATCGGTAACGGAGGTGCGGTTGCCGTGCTCGTCGTAGCTGTAACGCCATGTACCACCGTTGGGACCCACAATCTGAACCGGCAGATTGAGATCGTTGTACGCCACGGTTGCTGTGCAACCATCGGGGCGCGTCGCCGATGCGGTGTTCCCTGCCTCATCGTAGGTAAAGCTAGTCGTTCGCCCAAGCGGGTCGGTCGTGCTCAGCAAGCGATTATAGCGGTCGCGTTCGGTGCGTGTGACACCACCGGCGGCGTCGATCTCTGCGACTACCTGGTTCGCGCGGTTGATATGGAATTGCTGAATGTGGCCAGATCCGCTGGTCGTTGTGGTGACCCTCAGCCCTGTCGCCTCATCGGGCTCACCGTAGTCGATGCGCAGGCTCATGTGCCCGGCTTCGCCGCTCTCTGCGACGCATCGGTCCTGATCGTCGTAAGTGTAGTGGTAGCTGCTGTTGTTGCTATCAGTCCAGGATTCGACTCTGTTGAGTTGGTCATAGCTGAACTGCAAGGGTGACCCTGACGAATTGGCAACCGCGGTGAGATTGCCATTCTCGTATCCGTAAGTGGCGAGAAGCTGGTCACCCTCCTCTGGGGAAGCTCCCGCAAGATAGAGGCCACTTATCCGGCCTCCTTCCGTTGCGATCTTCAGGTGGCAACCGGCGCCGTGCTGGATATCCGTAGGAGTGCCGTCAGCGGCATACCCGAAGACAAGGAAGTTCCCGTTACGGTCGGAGATCTCATCCAACAAGGCCACGGATTCGCTGTGACCGCTGAAGCACCATGTGATTCCGCTGGCTGGATCGCTAATGACGTAGCCGTCATCATCCGTGCGCTCCAGGGGCCAGCGCGGCCCCTCAGAGGGCAGCACCGAGGTGCCGTCTTGTGGGTGGGGATAGGCCAACAGCAGGCCGTCCTCATGGACGAAGATAAGGCCCTGCGGGTCGATTTCCAGACGCTGGTCTGCCGTGCTCGTCCACGAGGGCCCGAACCATTTGCCAGCGCGGTATCCGGACTCGACGCGCCGACGGAACACCAGTGGGAGTGCACCGGGCAGCTCTACGTCAGTCTGAGGCAGGTACATCTTCCCGGTCGCCAGGTCGATGGGGTCGGTGCCGTTGGAACAGACACTGTCCTGGGTCCGGCTGTTGCCATGAGGATCGCCGTCGGTTGCTTGACGAGCCGGCCCCTTGGACCCGCTGACGCCCTTCGCGCCTGGCCCCTTAGCACCGCTGTTGTTCGGCGCTTTGAGATCCTTCTTCCCGTCCTTGCCGAGGCCCTTGAAGTGGTCAGAAAGGCCCTTGTCGTTCTCCGCATGGTGGGTGGCGACCTTCTTCATCCGCTGGCCTGTCCCGTGGTACAGGCCCTCGACCGCCTTTCCCGCGTCCTTGCCGAGGGTCTTGCCCAGCTTCTCGGCCGCGTGCTCCAGCGCCTTGACGATCGGATTGCTCATTCGAAGCTCGCCCCCGCGGCCTTGGTCTGGAATTCGGCGGCGTGGCCGGCCACCGTCCGTGCATGTGCGTGCAGCTTCTCCGCGCGTGCTTGGAGCGCCTCCGGGTGGATGGAGAAGCTCTCCCCAGCACGGCCCCCGCCGCCTGCGGAGACGCCGAGGGCGGACTCCGCGGCCTGGAAGACCAGACCACCCACCGCCTTGCCCACCGTCTCTATGAGGGGATCGACGGCCGCCTCGATGACCTGGCCGATGATGTACTGCTCCAGCTGCTGGACCAGGTAGTCCATGAGCTTCTCGGCGGCCTCGATGACCAGCGCCTCGGCGGCTTCGGCGAGGCCGAGGGTGGCGACGGCCGCGGCCTGGTCGGCGACGAACGTGATGGCCAGAACGGTCAGTTCGGCAATCGCCTCCACCTTCATCGCCACGATCGTGTCCGCAGCGATGTCCAACGCATCGGCCACCACATGACAGGCGTTGACTAGCTCGGTCATATGGCTGTCGGACATCTGGCCCCATTTGGCCAGCAGCGCCTCGTATGACGCGCCCTGGTAGACGTCTTCGAGCTGCTTGATCGTGCTGGTGGATTCCCTGTGGGTGTCATCCACCTTCTGCGCGAAATCCCGTACATGGGACCCGAATTCGCGGACCTTGTCCTCGTTGATGTCCGGCCAGTTCACCCCGATGAACTGGAGGAACGACACCACTTGACCGGGCAGTTCGATCGCCATACTGCTCCCCCCTCGGCAACGCTCGCGACAGCCCATCAGACATTATTCAAGGGAACGTAAAGAAATCACAAATATATACCCCTCAAATGGTCATTAGTACGTCTAGTGGCGGGATCCCTGTTCGCTCTCACTGATCTCACGACGGTCCGCGCCACGGCTGCATCCCGTTGCCGACAACCGCGCAGCCGGCTCTTCGCAACACTCCGCACGTCCTCAGGGCGATGGCCAACCCGCGTGCCAGGACAAGTAGTTCTCGGGAAGTTGCCTTATACCCGTCGAGTCGATAGGTCACGTGAGCGAGAAGCTCGTACGCCATGCCGAGCTGCAAGCGCTCGATGTCATCAGCTATGCGCGAGACGTATTCCCCTCCATCGCCCAGGAAAGAGCAGGGCTTCCCGTCGATGCCCGCCCAGGACAACGGCCGGGCAGTGGCGGACCGCGACCCACTCACGCGACGACCTCCAGCCCGTCGATCCGCTCGTACGCGATGAGGTACGGGCGGACGAGGTCGGTGCCCTCGCCCTGGTGATGCTGCCAGCCGCACACTCCAGTAGTCATCCAAGGACAGCTCACACCAGACAGCCTTGCCACCGCCCGGTGTGCGGCTCGATCCCCAGGACGAGGAAATCGCGGCGATGACCAAGATGCCGCGGCTGGTCCCGGTGGCCGGCCCAGCCTGCCGCCGACTCGGCAGGTGGTCGTCCCCGTCCGTTGCCTTGACAATCAGCCGGCGGTCGGTGCGGCGCAGCCGGAGGCACATAGGCGGGGCTCCGTGCAGGAGAGCATTCGTCACTAGCTCGCTGGCAGCCAGGAGGCCGAAGTCACACGCATCAGCGGGAGGTGCCATGAAGGAGAGCACGCTCTGGGCGAAGCCCTGGCTCGTGGGGCGGTCCCATGTCACCGAGGAGTTCCAGCGCTGCGTCATGGAAGAGCTCGGCGTCCGTGCTGCTGCGGATGAGGGGCTGGAGGACCGTCACTGCGACGTCGTCGTGGTCGGCATCAGCACCCAGGCCCGTATGAGGCGGTCGTAGATGATGTCGGGGGTGCCCCGGTGCCAGCGAGGGCACGCTCCAGTGCAGCCACGCCTTCGACGATGTCCGACGGGCTCGGTGGCCCGGTGCACAGTGCCGTCGATGTCGCGAGCCAGGATCGGCAGGTGCCCTGTGGAGGCATAAGTGAGCGACAACGATCCATGGGCGGTGAATGAAGTGAGTCTCTTCCTCGCGCCCGGCGAATGGGACGTCAAGGGCGAACCGAACCCGGATTCGCCAGGCACATGGGCCCCGTCGTCCTCCTTACAAGGGGGCTTCGGGGAACTGAGCAGCAGGGGCCCTTCCGCCGCCCACTGATCGGCACCGTTATGGCCGGCCGCCCTCGGCGGACACGTGATCGCCTTCGCCACTGCATGGCCGCTTTTACCAAGAGCGAAGGCGTTAGCACTATCGCCCCGGAAGGCGCCGACAGCTCGTGGGCACAGCGCCACCAATGCGCCGCCAAAGCAACGCTGACCAGCAAATACCGACCCCAAGGTCTGGTCTCAGTTCTGGTCTCATTCACCCCCGTTCATGACCGTCCAGCACCCGCCCGACCCCTCACTCCGCCGCAGGTCAGAACGTTCCCGCACCCTCCCGAACCCCCAGACGAACATTTGGAAAGCGTGTTGGGGGCAACCCCTCACGAGTTCGAATCTCGTATCCTCCGCACTCGCCCAGTAGGGCAGACGCAGGGCCCGACCGGATACCGGTCGGGCCCTGCTTCGTAGTCCGGTCTCAGTTTTGATCTCAGCTGTTCCTGGCGGCGCGACGCGACCGCGGTGCCAAGTACTGGGCCACGCCACCCACGTTGACGATGTGGTCCGCGTCACGAACAGCCACAGGCGGCGCGGCGCGCCGGCCAAGCCGGCGGACCCCGACACGACTACGTCGAGATCACCGACCTCCCCGGAGGCGGCATGGCCGTGCGGGACTTGACGCTTTCTTCTGGATCAGGCCGAGACCGCCCCGCCACCGGCTCGCGCGCGGTGCGGCTCGGCCTGTCAGTGACGCCGGTGACGGTCCAGTGCCAATCCTTCCGTCCACAGGCCGTGGTTTCCGTCCCGTTCCGAGCATGCGGACCCGCGATTAGCCCCGGCCCCCGGCATCGGCGGGATCATCGCCGAGCAGGACGCGGCCGGGTGTCTGCCGGTACGCCCCCCAGGCAGTGGCCGAAAACCTCCGACCGGTGGGCTGATCACCGCTGGTCGGCGGATGTCGTCGTCCTGCCAAGCAGGGGCAGCATGACCGGCGCCGCTGAAAGAGCGCGCGACGAACGACGGCGCGCGCCCGATCGGGGCACGGAACGGGGCCGTTGACGTGTGGCCCCTCGACGGCCCCACTTCAAGGAGAAACGCACGTGAATCGTCAGGGCATTCGCATGGCCGCCGTCACGGTCGGCGCCGCCGTCTTCCTCGGGGTCACCGGGCCGATGGCGTCGGCCACCGAGGCAACCCACGCCCGGATCTCGGCCGAACACACCGCGGCGGTCCAGGTCGCGGACGCCACGGGGGCACCGCAGATCAAGGAGGACGGTCTTGACCAGCGGCTCGCCGCACTCCCGCACGACAGAACGGCCAAACAGGTTGTCGCCGCGATGTATCCGGACGATCCGGCGGCTCAGCGCGAGGCCCTGGCGCACCTCGGCGGCGCCCCTCAGGCAGCCAAGGGTGGGGACGGCCGGCTGATACAGGCGAAGGGCTTCTGGGGGGATGCCTGGAAGTACACCAAGTGCGTCGCGGCGGTTGGTGCCGCGTTCATCCCCGCGACCAAGGGCTACAAGGCGATCAAGGGCCTCGGTGGAGTAGCGCAGGCGGCGAAGCTCCTGGTCAAGGCTGGCAGCATGGCCGAGTTCAAGCAGGCCGCAGGGAACGCTGCTTTGGACATCCTGGGCATCTCGGCCATTGAGAGCAACTGTTTCTGAGCAAGATGCCCGTACATCCGGTACATGAAGAGCTGAGAGTGGCAAGGAGGCGCAATGTTCTCTTCGGGCAAGGCACAGCAGGAACCGGTGGTCGTCGTACGTGACAGCCGGGAGGTCCTGGCACGGCTGCGCCAGGCGCTGGAGTCCGCCGACCCGGCGGAGCGCTCAGGCATGGAACGTGCCCTGGAGATCGCGGAGGCCACCGCTGCCCTGGCTGATGAGCAGGTGCGCCGGGCCTGGGTGCGCGGCATCCTCGAGGCCGCGGGGGCCAATGTCGAGCGGGACCTGGAAGCTGCGGTGAAGTCGCTGCGGCAGGCTGTTCCCAGCCTGTCGCTCACGGCCGCCTACCAACTCGTCAAGGACGTCGCGGACCACGCGGCCTAAGGGGACAGCGGTACCACGAGGCGTACCGAGAATCCCCCGTCGCCGTCAGGACCTGCCGAGAGCGTTCCCCCGATCAGTGCGGAGCGTTCGCGCAGCCCGACGAGCCCGTGGCCGCCGCCGGGTAGCTCCAGCGGCGTGCCGGTCGGCCGGGCGTTCGACACGTTGACTCGGAGCGTGTCGGACGCCCTGTCCACCGTCACCGTCGTCGGAGCCCCGGGGGCGTGCTTGCGGACGTTGGTGAGAGCCTCCTGGACGGTGCGGAAGGCGGTGCGCTCCACGGCTTCGGGCAGCGAGCGGCCCGACAGGCCGCGAAGGTCAACGGTCGCCTCCACACCTGACTCGGCGACCAGGCGGGGGATGTCCCGCATGCGGGGCCGCGGCGCGAGCTCCGGTGGCCCGGCGTCCGAGGACCGCAGGAGAAGGATCATGGTGCGCAGCTCCTCCAGCGTCGCCACGGCAAGCTCCCGCAGGGTGCCCGCAGTGTGCCGGGTCCGGTCATCGACTGCGGTGACTTGGAGCGCGCCGGCCTGCACCGCGATCAGCCCGGCCTGGTGGGCGACCACGTCGTGCATCTCCCGCGCGAGCCGGGCCCGCTCCCGGGCGATGACGGACTCGGCGTACAGCCTTCGCTCCTCGTGCCGGACGGCGGCCAGCTCTGTCACGCGCGCCGACAGCTCCGCCCGTGTGAGCGCAAGCAACCCCAGGACCGTGGAACCCACGCCGAGCATCGCCGAGTAGATGAGATGCTCCGCAATGGCTTCCAGCGCCATGCCGGCGAGGGCACGAGGGGGCCAGGGCACGAAACTGCCGGCGACCACGGCCGTGCAAGCGGCCCATACCTGCCGGTCCGGCCCGCGCCGCCGGGCGAGCGTGGCCTGCGCGACCATGGCAGCGATCAAGGACGTACCCACGAACAGGCCCGGCAGCGTCAGCAGGAGCGTAAGTCGTGGGTGGCGTCGACGCAGCAGCAGGACAGCGGACGCGGCCAGCGACAGCACGGACGTGCAGTCCCACACCGTGGGAGGGCCCAGACACAGGCCCAGACAGGAGTCGGCGCCTGCGAGCGCGACCAGACCGGCATCAAGGAGTCCGCGCCGGACGCGGGCGGGAAGCCGGCGCCTGACGAGTGGGGCCCGCATGATCATCCGTACTTGCCCACGTCACCGAGGTCACCTACCAGGCCGGCCCGCTCAGCGAGCACGGCGGCCTGTACCCGGTTGGCCACATCGAGCTTGGTGAACACCGCGCTCAGATGGTCCTTCACCGTCGCCGCTGCGAGGTGCAAACGTGCGGCGATCTCCTGGTTGGTCATCCCTGAGCCCACGAAGCCGAGGATGTCCCGTTCCCGCGGGGAGAGCGTGTCGAGGACCAGGACTGCGTCCGTGGCCTCCAGGAGGGCGGCCCCAGAGGTGCCGTGCACAGCGTCCGCTGCGCGAGCGGCCGGGCCGCCGTCGGCATGACGCAGGCGTGCGACCACCGAAGCGGAGAGACATCCGGCGCCGGTCGCCACTGCCCTGACCGACCGTATGAGCTGGTCAGGGGCGGTGTCCTTGAGCAGGAACCCGCCCGCGCCGAGAGCCAGCGCCTCTCCAAGGTAGGCGTCCGTATCGAACGTGGTCAGCATCGCGACGTGCGGGGGAGACGGCCACTCCTGTAGCCGGCGCAGGATCGTCAGGCCGTCGACGTGCGGCATCGTGATGTCAAGCAGGACTACGTCAGGCCGGTGTTCTGTGATCGCGGTCAGTGCCGCCTCACCGGCAACGGCCGCCACCACGCACAGGTCCGGGGCGGTATTGAGGATCATGGTGAGCCCGGATCGGATCAGTTCCTCGTCATCGACGACGAGCACGCGTATGTCTTCTTGCATGTCTTTTGTCTTGTTGCGTGTCTTCTCGCGAGGGACACCGAAGATCATTTCTCACGGTTTGGGCGCCTCCGCGACGATACATGCCCGTAGTGACCGGTTCGGCTCGGCGTGTCAGACGAGGGATCGCCGGCTTGGGTTCCCAGATGTATGACGAGTCACGATGACCCCCGCGAGATCCCCCCGGCCGCGCCTACAAGAAGGTCGCTGGGCGCGGCGCGAAGCACCACTGGGGTCTGTCCCACACCCGACCCCTGAGCAGGCAGAACGGACCCGTCTTGGCCTCAGGCGCCTCGCCGCGACGTAGGTCACACCAGGAACGGCCTCCGTCTCGGCAACGTCATGTGGTGGGGGGCCACCATGACCTCGGCTACGCGGACGACGGCGAACTCGACGTTGTCACCGGCAGCGGATTCGGCTCGCTCGGCCGTCGGAAGAGGACAGCTATGGTGGCGATTCGACGTGAAAGGGACGAAGCCGACGGAGGCAGGGTGTGACGGACGAGGGGCGGCTCGTCGCCGGGCGCTACCGGCTCACCGAGCAGATCGGCCGTGGCGGCATGGGCACGGTATGGCGCGTGCAGGACGAAGTCCTGGGCCGTCAGGTCGCGCTCAAGCGGCTCCACGTGCAGCCGCACCTGGCCGACGGCGAGCTCGCCACGCTCTACGAGCGCATGCGCCGTGAAGCGCGCAGCGCCGCCCGCATCGTGCATCCCAATGTGGTCGTGGTCCATGACGTCGTGGACGACGACGGCCGGCCCTGCGTCGTCATGGAATACGTTCCGGCGGGAACGCTCGGCGATCTCCTCAAGCAGCACGGGAGCATTCCGCCCCGGGAGGCTGCCCGCATCGGCCTGGGCATGCTCGCCGCCCTGCGGGCCGCGCACGCGGCCGGCGTACTGCACCGCGACGTCAAGCCCGGCAACGTCATGCTCGGCGCCGAGGGCCGGGTGGTGCTCACCGACTTCGGCATCGCGATGACCGCCGACACCTCGACCCTGACCAAGACCGGCGAGATGGTCGGCTCCCTCCCCTACATGGCGCCGGAACGCGTACGCGGGCAGAAACCCGGACCGGCTTCGGACCTGTGGGCGCTGGGCGCCACGCTGTACCAGGCGGTGGAGGGCCGGACGCCGTTTCACCGGGACACTGCGATAGAGGCCGCGTATGCCATCGCCGTCGACCCCCTGGAGCCCATGAGACAGGCCGGGCCACTGGCACCGCTCATCGAAGCACTGCTGTCCAAGGAGCCGGACGAGCGGCCGTCGGCGGAGCAGACCGAGCGGGCCCTGCGAGCCGCGCGGGCCGAGCAGGCCGAGCAGGCCGAGCAGGCCACGCAGGCCACGCAGGCCAGTGGATCGACCGAACCGGCCGGACCGACGGTGGTCGTGCCTTCGGCTTCCGTTGCGGGCCCGTCCGCCGGGCAGGACGGGGAGGCCCCGGCCCGGCCCTCGGGCGGAGAGACGGTAACGGCCAAAGCCACCCGGGCCGGTGGCGGCCGGGCACGGCGCCGGGGCGGCAAGCGCCGCGTCCTCGTGACGACCACGGCCGCCGCGGCGGTAGCGGCAGCGGCCATCGCAGGCGCCCTCTACGCGACATCGGACCATGGCACCGGCGCCCGGAAGAGCCCCGGTGCCGGCACCTCCCCGTACACGCCACCGCCGGTACCCGAAGGCTTCCACGAGGTGAGCGACATCGGCGCCTCCTTCCCCGTGCCGGACGGCTGGAAGGCCATCAAACGGACGGGCGAATTCGTGACCTACGCCGATGCGTCCGGCCGGGTCGGCATCACGGTCAAGATGGTGGAACCCGCGGGTTCGAACCCCATGGCGCACTTCGCGGACATGGAGGCGAACACGAAGGCCAACTACGCCGTCTACCAGAGGCTGCGCATGCAGCAGACCACGTTCCGGGAACAGCCGGCCGTGGTGTGGGAGTTCACCTTCCAGGGGAAGTCGCGCAAGTACCGCGCCATCGAGCAGGGCTTCGGCCGTGCGGGCGGCCGGGAGTACGACATCTACCTCTCGGCACCGGACGCGCAGTGGGACACCTACCGCCCCCTCTTCGACACGTGCACGGACGGATTCACGACGTCCCGGAAGTAGCGCGCGGCCGCCGATGCCGGTGACCGCCAGGTCCCGGGTGAGCTTGCGGCCACTCCCAGCCGTCCCGGCACCGGGCGCAGCCGTACGGGCAACTTTCGTCGTCGGCCGTTGCGACCAATGGCGAGTGCGGTGTCCGGGTGCGGCTGCCTAACGTGGCCGCGTGACGCGTGTGGAACGTACGGATTCTTCGGCAGCGGCTCGCCGGGCACTGGCAGCGGCGCTGCGCTCGGCGCCGCGGCGGCTGACCGATCCCGGCAGGGCGCTCTTCGCCCCGGGGATGTGGACCCCCGGGCGCATCGTGGGCGAAACGCTGCTGAGCGTCGTGCTCGGGCTGCTGGCGGCGGCTTCCGAGATCCTGGCGGGGGCGGGGGTGTCCGGCGCCGGGATCGTACGGGTCGTCGCCGTGGCTCTGGCCGCTGCGCTGCTGTCGCTCCTGCGCCGGGTCCTCCCCGCAACCGTGCTGCTGATCACTGCTGCCGGCATGGCCGAGTTCGACGGCCTCAGCCTGCTGGTCGTGGTCGCCGCCTGGTCGGCCGGGCGGCGGATCGACGGAATCGGCAAGGCGGCCGGCACCTTCGCCGCCGCATACGTCCTCAGCCTCGGCCTGAACATCCTGAAGGGTCCGTTCTCGGTCATCACGGCCCTTGCCGTCGCCGTCCCGATGCTGCTGGTCATGATCGTCGTACCCGGTCTCATCAGCCGCTACTGGTGGCAGCGCCGCACGCTGACGGACACGCTGCGGGAGTACAACGCCCAACTGCTCCGCGAACGCGCGATGATCGCCGGTCAGGCCCGGATGCGGGAGCGCCAGCGCATCGCGCAGGACATGCACGACAGCCTCGGTCATCAGCTCACCCTCATCTCCGTGCACACCGGAGCGCTGGAGGTGGACCGGGAACTGACCGGACGACAGCGGGAAGCCGTCGGCGTACTGCGCGAGGCGTCGGTGGCCGCGATGCACGAGCTGCGCGAGGTGGTGGGGCTGCTGCGGGACGGCACCGAGAATCCGGGCCAGCGCTCCGCCTCGCCTGCCGTTCGGGCCACGGGAGAAGAGGACGGCACGGTGCCGTCGCGCGGGGTGGCCGGCATCGAGAGCCTGGTGGCGGCGTCCCGGAGCGCGGGTACCGCCGTGGAGCTGCGGCGCTCCGGCGAAGCGCGCCCGCTCACCCCGACCGCCGATCACGCGGCATACCGCATCGCGCAGGAGGGCCTGACCAACGCCCACAAGCATGCGCCGGGCGCCTCGATCACCATCGAGCTGCGGTACGAGCCGGACGCGCTGGTCGTGGAGGTCGCCAACGGCTCCGTTCCCGAGACGACGGCCACCGGGCGGAGCGTGGTGAGCGGCGGTCAGGGGCTGACCGGGCTCGGGGAACGGACCCGGCTCATCGGGGGCATGGTGCACGCGGGGCCGACGGCGGACGGCGGCTTCCGGCTGGCGGGCGTGCTGCCCTACGCCTCGCCGGACGGCACTGCCCCGGGCCTCTCACGGGGAGACGGTGCGACGACGTTCGTCGGTCCCACCGGCGACCTTCGGGAGCAGATCCCGGACGGCTCCCTGGACGAGGGTGTTCCGGTCATCGACGGGAACGGTCTTCCGAAGGAGCTGGCCAGGGCAATGAGCAGGAACACGAGACGAAGCGGCATCGCCATCGGCTGTGGGATCGCGGCACTGATCCTCGTACTGCTGGCGGTCTTGGGGATCGTCGCCGCGCTCTTCCTGGTGGGCGAGAGCGACAAGGCCATGGCCCCGCGCCCGACGACGCCCAGTGCCTCACGCTGAGGTCCACCGAGACCGGCAGCAGTGCAGTCGGAGCAAGGAGCCGGTTTTCCGGTGCTGCTTCCACGACGGCAGGCTGATCGAGAGGAAGTCCTTCGAGACAAGGAGCTGAGGGGGATGATGTCGGGACGGCCGCGCGGGCCGCTCGGACTCGGAACAGCGCAGGAGAGTCGTGATCAGGGTTCTCGTCACGGATGACGAGCCGCTCATTCGGGCCGGCATCAGGATGATCCTCACCTCGGCCGACGACATCGACGTGGTCGCGGAGGCCGGCAACGGCCGCGAGGCGGTGGAGCTGGCTCGTGCCCAACGGGTGGATGTGGCGCTGCTCGGCATCCAGATGCCGGTCATGGACGGGCTCACGGCCCTGGCCGAGCTGCGCCGGGCCGTCCCGGACACCCGCCTACTGATCCTCACCACCTTTGGCGCGCAGCAGAACGTGCTGCGCGCCCTGGCCGAAGGCAGCGCGGGCTTCCTGCTCAAGGACTCGGCACCCGCGGAACTCATCCGCGCGGTGCGCGCGGCGGCGGCCGGGGAGGCGTATCTGTCACCGGGCGCCACCCGCCACGTCGTGGACTCGCTGGCGTCCGGCCGAACTGCCCGCGCCGCTTCGTCGTCTACAGTGCCGTAGACCGTCCACATGTCCGTAGTCGCTCGACGTCGTCCGTGCTCGGCTGCGCCTGTTCCGCCCGCGGGCAGGTGGGCACGGAATCCCCGGTGCAGGGCACTGCCCGGTCTGTGAGGTGACACCGTTGCGTCCCACCACCATCCTGGTCGTCGAGGACGACCACGCCCTGCGGGACGTGCTGGTGCGCGGTCTGCGGGACGAGGGGTTCGGGACGGCGGCCGCGCGGGACGGGGCCACCGCGCTTCGGCTCGCCGGGGACTCCGTCGACGCGGTGGTGCTCGATGTCGGGCTGCCGGACGCGGACGGGCGGGATGTCTGTCAGGCGATGCGGGCGCAGGGGTTTCTGCGCCCGGTGGTCTTCCTGACCGCGCACCATGGGCTCGCCGACCGCCTGAGCGGCTTTTCCGCCGGGGGCGACGACTATCTCCCCAAGCCGTTCCATCTCGCCGAGCTCACCGCCCGGCTGCGCGCCGCGCTCAAGCGGTCCGGGGCCGCCACCGCGGCGCCCGCCGGTGACCTGGTCCTGGACCCGGGGCAGCACAGCCTGTGCGTACGGGACGTCGAGGTGGCGCTGACGCCCACCGAGTTCCGGCTGCTGGCCGCGCTGATGGCCGGGCTGGGGACGGTGGTGCGCCGGCGGGAGCTGGTCAGGGCGGGCTGGCCGGAGGGGGCGCAGGTCAGCGAGAACACGCTCGACCAGTATCTGAGCCGGCTGCGGCGCAAGATCCGGGAGGCGGGCAGCGATCTGACGATCAGCACCGCCCGGGGGATCGGGCACCGGCTGTCATGAATCGGACAGCGGCTGCTCGGACACCGACTGCCATGAAGGGCGGCCCGGCCTCCCGCTACCTCCCCCGCACCCTGCGAGGACGCCTCTCGCTGGTGGCGCTCGCGACCGCCGCGCTGGTGATGGTGGTGCTGACGGTGGTGTTCAACGCGGTCGTCCGCCACCACCTTCAGCAGCAGGCGGACGACGAGCTGCGTACCCGGGCCGCCGCGGCGGCCGCGACCGTCGACAGCCGCCATGATCCGGTACGGGTGCTGGAGACGCCGGACGATGAGGTGCTCGACGCCAATGTGTGGATCTACGCGGGCCCCAGGCTTCTTGAGCACCCCGCCTCCGCACCGGCCGGCGCCACGGTCACCCGGGCCGCCGCGGGCCTGGCCGCACGGGGCGAGGCGCGGTGCACCGTCCTGGAGGCCGGCAGCCCCATACGTCTGTGCGCCAAACCCGTGGGCACGCCCCGGCGGGGTGCCCGGCCCGCCGCGGCCGTCGTCACCGCCATGGACCTCGCCCCCTACCGCGCCTCGGCCGACACCCTGCTGATCGCCTCGCTCGCCCTGGACGGCACCGTCCTGGCATGCACCTATGTCCTGACCCGGCTGGCGGTGGGACGTGCCCTGCGCCCGGTGCGGGAGATGACCGACCGAGCCACCCAGTGGAGCGTGGTCGCCTCCGACCAGCGTTTCGGCGGCACGGGCCGGCCCGTCGAGCTGGCCCGGCTCGGGTCGTCCCTGGACGAGCTCCTGGACCGTATCCGCGCCGTGCTGCGCCATGAACAGCAGCTCACCCGGGAACTCTCCCACGAGCTGCGCAATCCCCTGGCGCGGATCACCGCGGAGCTCGACTGGTGGCAGGCGCGCCCCCGGTCCGCCGCCGAGACCCACACCACTCATGCGGCGATCGCCGACGCCGCCGACTCGATGCGGACGCTCTGCGAGACCCTCCTCGACGAGGCCCGCGCCGACGCGGGGACGGTTCCCGGTACGGCCGAGGTCATGGCCGAACTGCGGCGGCTCGCGGACCGGCTCGGCGCGCCCGGGAAGCCCGCCGTCACGGTCACCGGGCCCACGACGCTGGTGGCCGGGGTGCCCGCCGCGCTGCTGGAACGCATCGTCAGCCCGCTCGTCGACAATGCGCTGCGCTACGCCCGCACCCATGTCGGCGTCCGGGTCGCGCGGGAGCCCGAGGGCATCCGGGTGGTGGTCGCCGACGACGGGCCCGGCGTCCCGGCCGCCTTCCGCGCGGACCTGTTCCAGCCGGGCAGGCGCGCCGACCCCGGGGACGGACACGGCGGAGCGGGCCTGGGGCTGCCGCTCGCGCGACGCCTGGCCCACTCCGCCGGTGGTGAGGTCGCCTTCGACACCGGGCACACGCCCGGTGTCCGGCGCCCTCGGCGGGGTTCAGGAAGAAACCCCCGCCAGTGCCTCGTCCCTGGGCGCGGCGTTCCTGCGCTCCTGCACCTGTGCGTAGCCGACGAGGCCGATCAGGACGGTGAGGAGGACGGCCGACGAGCCCGCCGTTCCGAGGTCCAGGCCGCCCTTGGCGAGGGGCTTGGTGAGGAAGTCGCCGGCGGTGGCGCCGAGCGGGCGGGTGAGCACGAAGGCGATCCAGAACAGCAGGACGTTCGGCACGGCGGGCACCCGCATGAGGACGACGAGTACGGCGAGCCCGCCCGCGACGAGCAGGGCCCCGCCCGCGTAACCGAGGCCGGAGCTGTCGGACAGGAAGTCGCCCGCCGAGGTGCCGAGGGTGTTCGAGACGAGGATCGCCGCCCAGAAGAGGGCCTCGGCGCGGAAGGTGACGATGTCGCGGATGGAGAACGTCAGTCCGGTGCTCTTCCAGACGAGGAAGATGGCGATCAGCAGCGAGATCAGGATCGCGGCGCCGGCGGGGTACCCCAGGCCCAGGCCCTGCGGCCCCCAGCCCAGCGAAGTGGCCCCGCCGGTGAGGAACTTGGCGCTCGCGTCCCGGTTCATGAAGTCGGACATCGTGGTCCCGGCCATGCTGGTGGACAGGATGACGGTCCAGTAGAAGAACGGGTTGTAGCGCCGGGAGCGGAGCTGGACGACCAGCGTGACCACGAAGATCAGGAACAGCGCGATCGTGGTCAGGAAGTATCCGAGCTTGAGGGTCTGGGCGAAGAGGTCACCGGCGGTCTCGCCGAGGGTCGTGGCGGCGATCTTCATGATCCAGAAGGCCAGGGTCACCTCCGGCAGCTTCTTGCGCACCCAGGGGTTGGGGTCGGCGACATCCGAATCGGTCAGGAGTTCGGGCGTTTGCAATGTCAATCCTTTTCGGCGGACCGCCGGCCCGTTCCCCCGGGGCGGGCGGTCATATGCCTGACGAAATGGCGGACTTCGGCCTCACGCGGGCGCAAGGTATCACCGCGCGCCCGCGTGAGGCCGCACGCTGTCCGACCGTGCCAACCTTTCCCTGAACGGATCCTGAATGCCCTTCAGGCGTGCTTGGGGAGCCTCTCCGGCTCGCTCACATCCCGCCGGGTCACCGTCAGGAAAACCACCATGCCCAGAATGACCGCCAGGAACAGCACACTGGTGATCACGGTGCCCAGACCGAGCCCACCGTCGCCGGTCGGCTGGGACAGGTAGTCGCCGATCGACGCGCCCAGCGGCCGGGTCAGGATGTACGCGATCCAGAAGCTCCACACGGCGTCCAGGCCGAGCGCGAAGTGCGCCACCGCGACCGCGGCGATCGCGAGGGCGAACAGGCCGGCGGAGATCCAGTACCCGAGGTCCATGCGCTCGGCGACCAGGTCACCGGCGGCGGTCCCCAGCGCGAAGGTGAACAGCACGGCCAGCCAGTAGAAGGATTCGCGGCGCGTGGTGTCGACATGGTGGATGGACAGCGTCCGCTCGCTGCGGTACCAGGCGACGAACACCACCAGGAGGGCGATCGCGAAGGCAACGGTGCTGGCCTCCAGCGGTACGCCCAGGTTGTCGGTGAGGTTGTCGCTGATCAGCGTGCCCACGACGCTGATCAGCGCCACGGCGAGCCAGTAGACACCGGGACGGTAGACGGCGGTGCGGAACTGGGCCACCAGCACCGCGGCGAGCAGCACGCTCATCAGCAGTGACACGCCGGTCAGGCCCATGCCCAGCTTCTCGTTCAGCAGGTCCGCGGCGGTCTCGCCGACGGTGGTGCACAGGACCTTGATCACCCAGAAGTACACGGTGACTTCGGGGACCTTGTTCCAGCGGAGACGGTAACGGGTGGCGGCGGGGTCGGTGCCGAACGGCTCCTGCGCCTCGACGGCCCCGGGGATATCAGCAGTCATGGTGCCCGACCGTGCCACCCGCCACCTGAACGCATCCTGAGCGCGGCTACCCGAGCCGGTGCGGGCGCGGGTCGAGCGGGGCGAGGACGCCGAGGCGCTCCTCGATGCGCTGTGCCGCGTCCAGGCACAGGTCCTCGCGGTACATCCCCGCCACGACCTGGACGCCCTGCGGCAGCCCGGCCGCCAGCCCCGTGGGCACGGCCACGGCCGGTACCCCCACATACGTCGTCGCGGTCAGCAGCCGCATCGGCGTCATCATCGCGTCGTGCTCCTCCGCGGTCCGCGGCACCACGGGCTCCGGTACCGGCTGTGTGGACACCGGGCCGAGCAGCAGCGGACAGCGCGCGAAGAAGCGGGCCCAGGCGCGCTGGACGCCGAGGCGTACACCGGTCTGCCGCACGTACTCCTCCAGGCCGACGGCCGGATGGCGCCGGGTGTCCAGCTCGATGTGGCGGGCGCTGTCGTCGGTGAGCAGCCGCCGGAGCATGGGCCAGGCCAGCGAGAACTCGGTCCGCAGGAGTGCGCCGTAGCCGTCGAGGGCGTCCTGCATCCGCGGCACCTCCACCTCCTCGACGGGGTGCCCGGCGTCCTCCAGGGCGGCGGCCGCCGCCTCGATCGCGGTGCGTACGTCCGGATGGACGTCGCCCCGGCCGCCGGGGTCGGTCACCACGCCCACCCGGACCGGCGCCTCCGGCCGCGGCCCGTACAGCGGCGCCGGGACCGCCCGCGGGTCCTGCGGGTCGGTGCCCGCCAGCACCTCGTATGCCGCCCGCAGGTCCGCCACCGACCGGGCCAGCGGTCCGTCCACGGGGAAGAGCTGATGGCCCAGGACCGGCTCCTGGTCGGTCATCCGGTGGTCGGCCGGGAACCGCCCGTAGCTCGGCTTCAGCCCTGCGACGCCGTTGAAGGTCGCCGGGTTGCGGATCGACCCGCCGGAGTCGTTGCCCAGGCCCAGCGCCGCCATGCCGGTCGCCACCGCGACCGCATCGCCGCCGCTGGTGCCGCCGGGAGTGCGCTGTGGGTCCCACGGGTTGACGGTGTCCCCGAACAGCTGGCTGACGGTGTGCACACCGGCGATCGCCAGGTCGGGCATGTTGGTGCGGCCGATCGGTATCGCCCCGGCCGCGCGCAGCCGCCGCACCGGGGGCGCGTCCGCCTTCGCCACCCAGTCGCGGAAGTACGGCACGCCGTGCGTGGTCGCCGAGCCGGCGACGTGGATGTTCTCCTTCACCGTGAAGGGCACCCCGGCCAGCGGGCCCAGCCGCTCGCCGGCGGCCCGGCGCCGGTCGGTCTCCCGCGCCGCCTGCCGGGCGCCGTCCTCCAGCAGCCGGGTCACCGCGTTCACGCGCGGGTTGACCGCGGCGATCCGCTCCAGGTGCGCCTCTACGGCCTGGGCCGCGGACACCTCGCCGGATGCCACCAGCTTCGCCAGCGCCGACGCCTCCAGCGCCCAGAGTTCGCTCGTCGTCCCCATCGGGCCCTCCCTTTCGTTTCCGGCCGTGCCGACCGCGCCCACCGTGCGGGCCGTGCCGACCGTTCCTGGCAATCAAGATACAGATCTGTATCTGAATACAGGAGCGAATATTCCGGCCGTGGTGCGCCGTAGGATGCCGCCGTGACACCCGAACGCAAGCGCCTGACCCGTGAAGAGAGCCGGCAGCAGACCCGCGGACGCCTGCTGGCCGCCGCCGCCGAGCTGTTCACCGAACGCGGTGTCAACGGCACCTCCGTCGAGCAGATCGCCGAACGCGCCGGATACACCCGCGGCGCGTTCTACGGGAACTTCGAGGACAAGAACGCCCTCGTCGCCGAGCTGCTCCAGCACCGCACCCGCAGCGAACTGGAGGAGGTCCGCGCCCTCACCCAGGACGCCGCCTCCTTCGACGACGCCCTCGGCGCGCTCCGGGCCTGGAACCGCGACCGCGCCCGGCATCTGCCCGAATGGCTCGCCCTGCGCATGGAGCTCGTCCTGCACGCGCTGCGCAACGAGGAGCTGCGCCCGCTGCTCGCCGAACGGGAACTCCTGGCCCGCGAGGCCCACGCCTCCGGCCTGGAGCAGGCGTTCGCCGCCCGCGGCGTCCAGGCGCCCGCGGACCCCGCGTTCCTCGGCCTGATCGTCCACGCCCTGGAGGACGGCCTGCTCATCCAGCGCCTGCTGACCCCCGGCGGCATCCCGGACGACGTCGTCGTCGACGCCTTCGATCTGCTCCTGCGCTCCTGGACGGCGCTCGCGCAGCGTCCGGACGGGGAGGGTGACGGCTAGGGCGTGTCCGCCCGCCGACGGCGCAGGACGGTGACGGCCGCGACCAGCACCCATGCGTCCGTGCCGAAGGCGGCGAGGCGTTCCAGGGTGCCCATGCCCAGGCCGGGGTCGTGCCGGGTGAGGAACAGGGCGGCGGCGGTCAGGGCGAGGAGGGCGAGGGCGAAGGTCACGGGCCGGATGGCGGCGAGGAGGGCGCCGCGGGGGAGGAAGGCGGCGCACAGCAGGGCGGTATTTCCCACGCCCATGATGCCCAGGGCGCCCAGGACGTGGAGGTTCTCGTCGACGTCGGCCGGGACGAAGCCCACCAGGACCCAGGCCGCGGCGTTGACCAGGAAGAGGAGCCGGGTGGTCAGCGCGCGGGCGCCGCGGCCCCAGCAGGCGCGGCCGGTCAGCAGGACGCCGGCCAGGAGGAGGGCGCCGTGGGCGGCGAAGGAGGCGTTCATCAGGTCGTGCAGGGGGGAGCAGACATAGCGCGGGCGCGAGGCGTCCCAGGTCCGGCAGTGGACGTTGCCCAGATCGCTGATGTTGTTGCGCACCCAGCTGTACGGGGTGCGCCAGGCGGCTCCCACGGCCAGTTGCACGGCCAGGAACGGGACGACGGCGAGGATCCATGCGGTGGCGCCGAGGCGGCCGCGAGGATCTCCGGCGCGCGTTTCGGGCCTGCCGTCCGGATGTGGTGCGGGCTGGGTGGTGAGCTGGGCGTGCATCGGCGGCGTCCCCCTGGGTTCCGGCTGCGGTAGGGACACCGTCGCAGTCGGCGGGGTGCGGGCACATCGCTGCCGAGGGGGAACCGGGCTCCCCCTTCGGCGGGACGACGGCCTGGCTCTTTCAGGGGAGCACGCCGGGGCGGGAGGCGTGTGCGGTGCCGTTGTGGGCGGGGGGATGGGCCTCCAGCAGGGAGGCGTACAGGCCGCCCTGGTGCAGCAGTTGGGTGTGGGTGCCGGACTGGACCAGGCGGCCCTCGTCGAGGACGAGGACGCGGTCGGCGCCGGCGGCCAGCGCCAGGTCGTGGGTGATCACGATGGTGGTGCGGCCTTCGGCCAGGCGGTGCAGCGGGCCGAGGATGCGCTGGGCGGCGAGGGTGTCCAGGCCGGTGGTGGGCTCGTCGAGGAGGAGGACGGGGGCGTCGCGCAGCATGGCGCGGGCGATGGCGACGCGCTGGAGCTGGCCGCCGGAGAGCCTGGCGGTGCCGGGGGCGATGACGGTGCGGTAGCCGTCGCGGAGGTCGCAGATGAAGTCGTGGGCATCGGCCGCCTTGGCGGCGTGCACCACGTCCTCGTGAGTGGCGTGCGCACGTCCGGAGGCGATGTTCTCCTCGACGGTGTCGTGCAGCACCAGCGTCTCCTGCGGCAGCAGCGTGACGTTCCGGCGGAGCCGGGCGAGCGGCTGCCGGTTCACGGGGATCCCGTCGAGCAGGATGCTGCCCTCGTCCGGGTCGTAGAAGCGCAGCAGCAAGGAGGCCAGGGTGGACTTGCCCGCACCGCTGGGACCCGTGATGACCAGCAGCTCTCCGGGTACGGCGGAGAAGGAGAAGTCCGTGAGGACGTCGACGGTCCCGCCCGGGTAGCGGAAGGTGACCTGCCGCGCCTCCACCCTTCCGGTGGCGCGTTCCGGGGTCTGGATGACCATGTCGGGCGGGGGATCGGTGACGGCGGGAGGCGCGTCGAGGATCTCCAGCAGACGGTCGGCGCCGGCGGTGGCGGCGGTGACCGTCAGGCCGAGCTGGCCGAGGTTACGGACCGGCGGGTAGAGGTAGCCGACGAAGGCCGCGAACGCGAGCAGCTGCCCGAGGGTCATCCGGCCGGCGGAGATCTCCCAGGCGCCCAGGCCGATGATCGCCAGGACGCAGATCGTTTCGAGGACCTCCAGCACCTGGAGATAGAACTGGTTGAGCCGGGCGCTGACCAGCGATGTCCGGAACCATGTGCCCGACTCCCGGCGCAGCCGCTCCTCCTCGTCGCGCTGCCGGTTGTACGCCTGCGTCAGTACGACGTTGACCAGCGTCTCCTCGACGACCGCGGTGATGGCGCCCTCCGCGCGGCGTTCACGGCGCGAGACCTCGCGCAGACGGCCGGTGAACTGGCGGGTCGCGGCGAAGAACAGGGGGACGAGGACGAAGGTGGCCAGGGCCAGGTCCCAGCGCAGGAGCAGGGCCGCTCCGGCGTAGAAGACGATGCCGAACACGGCGGTTGCCGCCTGGACCACGCCGCTGACCACCAGCTGTTCGATCGAGTCCACGTCGCCGGTCAGCCGCTCCACCAGGTCGCCGCGCCGGTTGCGCTGGAAGAAGTGCGGCGGAAGCTCCTGGAGATGGGCGAAGACGCGGGCCCGCAGGCGGACCACGAAGCGGATGGCGGTCCAGGCGCCGAGCGAATTGCCGAGGTAGCCGACCAGGGCGCCGACGACGGCCACCGCGAGCCAGGCGCCCGCGGGGCCCCAGAAGGCGCTGACGGAGCCCTTCTGGAGGGCGTTGTCGGTGAGTTCGGCGAACAGGAGGATGGCCACGGTCTCGGCGAGGGCGGCCACGACCGCGAACAGGCCGACGCCGAGCAGCCAGCGCCGGTCACCCTTGGTCAGGGGCCAGAAACGCTTGAAGGCCGCCTGGGCGCGGAAGTGCTGGGGCAGCGGGTACTGCTCCTCCGTCAGCAGGCCGGTGCCCAGCGGGGCGGAGACCGTCGGCGGGTGTCCGGGACCGGTCTCCGGTGGGCGGGGCGGCTCGGGGCCCGTCAGGTACCCGGGCGCGGAACCCGGCGGGTACGGGGGCGCGTCCGGCGGGGCCGCGGCCTTTGCTTTGACCCCAAAGCGTGGACGCCGCCGGGGTTGCGGTTCGGCACTCGACCCGCTGCGGGCGGGCTCAAGGGGCGCCGGATCCGCACCGCCTGGGGGTGGCGCGTCGGGGCGCGCGGTGCGCTGACGTGAGCTGTGGAAGTGCATGGCCGCTGCGTCACACCCTCGTACGGGGAAGGGGATGCTCGGGCCGAGCTCCGGGCCGGGTTCGGATACGGATCTCAGGACTCGTACTCAGGACTCGTCCTCAAGGGACTCGTACTCAAGCAACGAGGCCGACCCGCGCAGTGCGCGAGCCCGCCTCGTTCTCAGGACATCTCGTCAGGACTTTTCGTCAGGATTGCTGGTCGGCTAGCGGCTCAGTAGAACCCGAAGAACCCGAAGCCGCGTCCACGTCCACGTCCACGACCGAACCGGCCGAACCGACCGTACCGACCACGGCCGTAGCCGTAGCCCCAGTCGTCCCAGTCGTCCCAGTCGCCGCATCCGTGACGCCTGTGCCTGCGAGGAAAGACCTTCCGGAAGCTCATAATCGCCTCCTGCTGTTCCGTTTGGTCTGTTATGTCGTGTCTGACCACGACACTTTCGAGGCTACGACGGCTTTTCTCGGACAACAAGGACCTATACGTGAAAATTCATGCAAATCGGAAATATCACCCATAGTCGTCGACCGGCTGCGCAGCGCGCCCCGTGGGCGGGGATCCGGCAGAGCGACCGGGGAGGCGCATCACCGCTCCGGAGGGCGATGAGCGATCTCTTCAACTGGCGTCAGGCGTCAGCCCGTTGAGCACACACTTCACAAGTCACCAGCCGAAACGACCCGGTGCGAAGCATCCGGATATCACGCACCGTCAGTGGCGGAAAATACCTGAGGGGAGGACAACACCGCACGTCTCAGGGGAATGTGACGGGACGTCAACTCAACGCCAAACCCTGACGCACCCTCACTTCGCCGTACGGTGCCGCCCGTAGAAGTGCGAGTACCGCTCCAGCGGGTCCCCGTCCAGGCTCCACGGCCACGGGGTTCCCACTCCCCCGGTCGCCCGCAGTGCGATGCCGGCGTCGGTCGGGCGGGTGGACTTGAGCAAGGCGTAGGCCAGCAGGTTGAGATCGGCCAGCGCGGCGGCGTGCTTGAGGAAACCAGGGGTCGGCCAGTCCTGGGCCGCCTGGTCGAGGGTGCGGGCGACGTCGGCGCGACGCCAGATCTCCGCGGCGCCCAGGGCCATCAGGCCGCCGCCGGCGACGGCGCGCTGGTGGTTGCGGACGATGGCGGTCAGTTCCAGGGCCGCGGTGGGGGCGTCGGCCGGCATCTCGGCGCGGATGCCGTCGAGGAGGTCGAGGACCAGGACGCTGGAGCCGCACTCCTCCGGCGACAGATAGGCCAGGGCCTGGAGGTGGGCCTCGCGGTTCCACGGGTCGCGGGCCTTGATCTCGCGCCAGATCGGCGAGAGCTCGCGGGTGGGGCGGCGCTCCAGCCGCAGGGCGGCCAGATGGAGGGTCCAGGGGGTGGGGTCGTCGGGGACCAGTTCGGCGGCGAACCGGCAGGTGTCGCGTACGGCGGACAGATCGCCGGGGGCCTCCTGCTGCCGGGCCTGGATGATCTCCGACCAGGCGTGCAGCAGCAGAGCGTTGGGGTCGCGCGGTTTGTGCTCCCGCCAGATGCCGGGCAGCGCCCGCCCGGCGGCCTGGGCCAGCACCTCCAGGCGGTGGGCCTTGCGGTCCCAGTCCTGGCCGGCCTCGTCGATCACCTGGCCCAGCAGGGCCATCACGGCGGTGTCGAGGGCGCCACGGTCCCAGCAGGTCAGCACGCGGCGGCGGACCTTGCCGAGGGTGGTGTCGTCGAGCTCGGGGGCCAGACGGGGACGGCTGCCGCTGCGGCGGCGTATGAAGGCAGGCATGGCGGGCGGGCGGCCTTCCGGACGTGCGGACGGAGAGGAAATTCGGCGGAAATTATGTGGGGGCAGCCGTATGGGCGGCAGCCTGCCATGCAGACCGCCGCCCGTACAGCGACTTACGGTTACCGAGGTGTAACGCTTCCCCGCCGTTCTACCTGGTGACGGCGCCGCGGCTCCGGGCCAGCACGTCGCGGACCAGGGAGATGCCGACCACAGCCACGGCGACCAGCAGCGACAGCAGCACCTGGATCCGGCCACCGCCGGGGCTGTCGTCGGTGAGCATGTACACCAGCACGAAGGAGATCATCGCGATGGTGGCCCAGGTCAGGTACGGGAAGAGCCACATGCGCACGACGAGCTTCTCGGGGTTCTCGCGCAGGATGATGCCGCGCATCCGCAGCTGCGAGAAGCAGATGACCAGCCAGACGAAGAGCGCGACGGCACCCGAGGAGTTCAGCAGGAACTGGAAGACGGTGGTCGGCCACAGGTAGTTGAAGCCCACCGCGATGAAGCCGAAGAGGACCGAGGCCAGGATCGCGGCCTGCGGGACGCCCCGGGAGTTCGTCCGGGCGAAGGCCGCGGGTGCGTCGCCGCGCTGGCCGAGCGAGAAGGCCATCCGGGAGGCGGTGTAGAGGCCGGAGTTCAGGCAGGAGAGCACGGCGGTCAGCACGATGACGTTCATGATCTCGCCGGCGTGCGGGATGCCGATGGTGTCCAGGGCCGCGACGTAGGAGCCCTTCTTGGCGATCGAGGGGTCGTTCCACGGCAGGAGGGAGACGACGACCAGGATCGAGCCGAGGTAGAAGATGCCCACCCGCCAGATCACGCTCTTGGTGGCCTTGGTGACGGCGCGCTCGGGGTCCTCGGACTCGCCGGCGGCGAGGGTGACGATCTCGCTGCCCATGAAGGAGAAGACGACCATCAGGACGCCGGTGAGGATCGCGCTGGGGCCGTGGGGCAGGAAGCCGCCGTGCGAGGTGAGGTTGCCGAAGCCGGTGGCGGCGTGGCCGGAGCCGGGCAGGACGCCGAAGATCGCCAGGCCGCCCAGGACGATGAAGGCCGCGATGGCGACGACCTTGATGCCCGCGAACCAGAACTCGAACTCGCCGAACGAGGCGACCGAGGTGAGGTTGGTGGCGGTCAGCACGACCATCACGATCAGTGCCCAGGCCCACTGCGGGACGGCCGGGACCCAGCTCGTGAGGATGCCGGCGCCGGCGGTCGCCTCGACGGCGAGGACGACGACCCAGAAGAACCAGTACAGCCAGCCGATGGAGAAACCGGCCCAGCGGCCCAGCGCCCGGTCCGCGTAGGCGGAGAAGGAGCCGGAGGTGGGGTTTGCCGCGGCCATCTCGCCCAGCATCCGCATGACGAACACGACCAGCGCGCCGACCAGGGCGTAGGAGAGCAGAATGCCGGGGCCGGCGGCCTTGATGCCGGAGGCGGAGCCGACGAAGAGGCCGGCGCCGATGACCCCGCCGACGGCGATCATGGACAGATGGCGGTTCTTGAGGCCCGACTGGAGACCTGACTGCTCCGGGGAGTGACCGGTGCCGGGAGGTGCGGGCGGCGCGGCCACGCGGCCGGGGGGAGGTGTGGTCATCGTGACATCCATGAGGGTTGAGGGGTCATGCACGGGGTGACTGCTGGGATCGCCTCGGTGGCCGGCTGCGCGCCGGGGTTCTCGGTGGTGTTGTCAGTTGCGTTTGCCCGGGATGCGGACGCGCGCAAGGGCCGGTTGGTGGCAGGTGGCGATCGTGGCCCTGACGCGTGTCGACCGCGGCGACAGGGGGCCGCGGTCGTTCGATGCCAGCGTGGGTGGGGAGGCGCCTGCTGCGCGTCCACGCCGTGGCCCGGCCTCCTCGTGAGAGGTGAGCGGCATCACGTCCGGTGTGGGATTTGCGTAAGCGTATGCGGCGATCCGCGACGGCGTATTTGTCCGGCCCGACAAATTCGTCCCGGATGGCTGTTCGGACGGCCAATGCACGGGGCGGCCGCCGCGGCTCGTACCGTCGCCGACAGCGCACCAGGCGGGGGCGACAGCGGCGGGGCGGGTGGCCGAACAGGCGGTGAATACGCCGGTAAGCCGGGCGGCCGGGCCGTCAGGCGGTCAGGCAGTCGCGGTGTCGGACCCGGCGCCCTGCTCCGCCCAGATGATCTTTCCCGTGGAGGTGTAGCGCGTCCCCCACCGCCGCGTGAGCTGCGCCACGATGAACAGCCCGCGCCCGCCCTCGTCGGTGGTCCGGGCGTGCCGCAGCCGCGGGGAGGTGCTGGAGGCGTCGAAGACCTCGCAGATCAGCGCGTCGGGGGCGGCCTGCCGGATCAGGCGCAGGGTGAGCGGTCCGGCGGCGTGGCGGATGGCGTTGGTGACCAGTTCGCTGACGATCAGTTCGGTGGAGAAGACCAGGGGGGTCATGCCCCATTCGGTCAGCTGGCGGTCGGCGAGCAGCCGGGCGCCGGAGACCACGGCCGGGTCGGCGGGCAGGTCCCAGGAGGCGACCTGGTGGGCGCCCAGGGCGCGGGTGCGGGCCAGCAGCAGGGCGGCGTCGTCCGACGGCGGGCCGGTCAGCAGCGCCTGGACGACATTGCCGCCGATCTCCTTGAGCGTCGCGCCGGGCGCGGCGAGGGCGTTGCTCAGCCGGTTCAGGCCGACGCCGATGTCCCGGCCGCAGGCCTCGATGAGCCCGTTGGTGTAGAGGGTGATCAGACTGCCCTCGGCCAGTTCGCGCTCCACGGACTCGAAGGGCATCGCCCCCAGGCCCAGCGGCGGTCCGGCGGGCAGTTCGGGGAAGTCGACGCTGCCGTCGGGGGTGACGATCGCGGGCGGCAGATGACCGGCGCGGGCCATGGTGCATTTGCGGCTGACCGGATCGTAGACGGCGTACAGGCAGGTCGCGCCCATGAAGGTGGCGGCCACGCTCGCATACTCCGCCTCCGCCGCCGCATCCGCGCCGCGCGTCTCGACCAGGCCGATGACCAGGTCGTCGAGGCGGGCCAGCAGTTCGTCGGGCGGCAGATCCAGATTGGCCAGGGTGCGTACGGCGGTGCGCAGCCGGCCCATGGTGGCCGCGGCGTCGATGCCGTGTCCGACGACGTCCCCGACGACCAGGGCGACCCGGGCGCCGGAGAGCGGGATGACGTCGAACCAGTCGCCGCCCACGCCGCTGGGGGCGTCCGCCGGGAAGTACCAGGACGCCGCCTCCAGGGCGGAGCCGCCGGTCAGCTCGTGCGGCAGGAGGTTGCGCTGCATGACGCGGGCGGCGGTGCGTTCGCGGGTGTAGCGGCGGGCGTTGTCGACGCACAGGGCGGCGCGGCCGACGAGTTCCTCGGCGAGCCGGACGTCGTCGGCGACGAACGGGCCCAGCCGGGCGGAGCGGACGAAGGTGGCCGCGCCGAGGGTGACGCCGCGGGCCCGGACGGGCACGATCAGCACCGATCGCAGGCCGAATGTGCGCACCACGGCGGCCCGCTCCGGTGTTTCGGTGACCCAGGCGCTGTGGTCGAGGTCCAGGACGGGCTCCACCAGGGACTCGCCCCGGAACAGACACTGGGCGATCGGGGAGGAGGCGGCCCGCTCGACGGCCTGCCCGATGGCCAGCGCCGCCTCCGGGCAGCCTTCGTTGACGGACTGCTGCCCGCTGCGGCGCATCAGCGGGGTGCCGCCGACGGTGGCGGAGGCCGGCTCCTCGCCCCGGATGACGGAGTCGAGCAGGTCGACGCAGGCGAAGTCGGCCAGCGGCGGGACGGCGACCTCGGCGAGCTCCTGGGCGGTGCGGTTGACGTCGAGGGTGCTGCCGATGCGGGCGCCGGCGTCGTTGAGCAGGGCCAGGCGCTCCTGGGCCCGCCAGCGTTCGGTGACGTCGATGACCATGTACCAGATGCCGACGCGGTGGCCGCGGGGGTCGTCCAGGACGAAGAAGGAGGCGGAGTAGGCGCGTTCCTGGCTGGGGTCGGCGTAGGTGGGGCTCCGGAACTCGTAGTCCATCACCGGGGAGCCGGTCGCAAGGACCCGCTGCATCCGCTCCTGGAACGCCTCCGCCTCCAGCTTCGGCAGCACCTCGTGCACCGTGCGCCCCAGCCGCCGCTCCAGCGGGATCAGCTTCTCCAGGACGTCGTTGACCCATACGTAGCGCAGCGCGGTGTCCAGTACGGCCATCCCGACGGGCGCATGCGCCAGAAACGGCTCCAGCATCAGCTGGTTGACGCCGCCGCCGGGCATCCGCCATTCCTCCAGGGCGAGCACCGACCACCGCTCGCGGTCCGGCCCGGCCGCGCGCCCGTCGACGACCGGGGTCACCTGCACCGCCAGCTGGAGTTCGCGCCCGTCGCGGTGGCGCGCGGCGACCGAGCCGCCCCAGCCGTCGCCCGCCCGGCACCACCGGGCGATGGCGGCCACCCGTGCGGTGTCGCCGGGCACCGCCAGCAGCTCCGCGGCGGAATGGTCGAGGATCTCCGCGGCCGGATAGCCCAGCAGCCGCTCCGCCGCCCGGGTCCAGGCGACGATCCGCCCCTGCCCGTCCAGTTCGGCGGTGGCCGCCTTGCCCAGATCGCATGTGTCCACCCCATGGAGATACCCCCAACAAGGCCCCCTAAATGGGGTATACGGCCCATTTTCGAAGGAAGGCGGGGCGACGGGCCCGGCCGCACACCGGCACCCGGCTCCTCGGCCCGCGGCCCCTCAGCCCCCGGCTCCTCAGCCCCCGACCGCTCGGCCCGCCGCCGCCAGCCGCAGCTGGAGCATCGCCAGCAGCCGCTGATCGGGCCGGCTCAGATCCAGCCCGGTCAGCTCCTCGGTCCGGCGCAGCCGGTAGCGCAGCGTATTGGGGTGCACATGCAGCTCGGCGGCCGCGGCACGGACGTCCCCGAAGGCGTTCAGATACGCCAGGACGGACTCGGCCAGCTGCCCCTGGCTGCGGCTGTCGTGCGTCACCAGGGCGGTCAGCCGGGGGTCGCGCAGTTCGGGGTGCGCGCCGAGCAGCGCCAGCAGTTCGCTGATCAGCACCTCGGCCTGGATGTCGGGCAGCGCGGCGACGGTCGTGGCGACGCCGACCCGCACCATGGCGTCCAGGATCCGGTCCGCCTCGCGCCGCGACTCGGGCACCTCCCCGAGCCCCGGCACGATGCAGCCGACCGAACCGCGCAGCACCAGCCCCAGATGGCGGCCCGCCGCCTCGCTGATCTCCTGCCCCCAGCCGCGCAGGGTGCCCAGATCGATACTGCGCGGCAGCTGCGGCAGCAGCACATAGGTGCGCAGATCGGCCTGCACGACCAGGGAGCTGCGGTGCCGGGCCGCGGTGTGCACCGAGATCAGATTGCTGACCTCGGCGCGGGTCAGTTCGGACGCGGCCGCCTCGCCGCCGCCGTACGAGAAACCCAGAACGGCCGCCGGACGGGCCGCATCGAGCCCCAGATGCGTGGCCAGCGGCTGCGGCCCCGTGGCGCCCTCCAGCAGACCGGCGACCAGCGTCCGGGTCAGCGTCAGATCGGCGGACAGCTCGCGGCGGCGGCGTACGAGGTGCAGCGCGGCGACCCGGGCGGCCCCCAGCAGCACCTGGTCCGCGTGCTCGGTCAGCGCCGTCGAGCCCTCCTGCACCCAGATGATGCCCAGCTGACGCTCCCCGGAGCGGATCGCCACCGCCAGCCGGCGGCGGATGCCCAGCTCCGGATGGCTGTCGATGTGGACCACCTCGTCCGAGGCACGCAGCCGCTGGAAGACGCCCCACTCACGCAGCCGCGCCAGATACTCCTCCGGGCTCTGCCAGCCCAGGATGGACAGCCGGCGCAGATCGTCCACCTCGTCGGAGTCGCCGGCGCGGGAGTAGGCCAGCACGCGGGTGGTGGTGTCCTCGATGCTGACGATGCCCCCGGTGAGTACGGCGGTGGTCTGCGCCAGCGCGAAGAGGTCCTGCTCCCCGCCTGCCTCGCCGCTGTCCCCCGACGGCGCGTCCTCAAGCGCCGCGCGGGCCATCGCGTCCACCTGCTCCCAGCGCGCGTCGCGCCGTACGGACAGCAGTGCCACGCCCGCCTCGACGGCGGTCTCGCTGAGGGCGGCGGCCTGACCGGGGGCGTCGAGCTTCACGGCGACGGCGGCGGCCCCGTCCCGCCCAGCGGCCCGCAGCGCGGGAAAGGCGGCGCGGCCCCGGGCCCCGATGGCCAGCACCAGCGCACCTGCAGAAGCGGCCGGCTCGTCCTCGGGGTCGAGCAGTGCGACCTCAAGGATCTCCACGTCGAGCCCGGCGGGCGCGGCCTGCAACTCCACCAGGGGCTCGCCCAGCGACATCAGCAGCTGCCGCAGACTGATGCCGGTACGGGCGGGCGGTGCCGCAGCAGCTGGATCCATGATCGGTGCCTTTGCCGGGTCGGTGACCTGCTCCGATGCTAGGCCCTGGCGGACGGGCCGCTACCGGTCCGGATCCTCGGCTCCTGCCGACGCCGGAATTCGAACGGACCCTAACGAATTACTCGCGGGTATCCAGAATGGCCGCCGCAGACATCGCCAACTCGCCGTCCTCGCAGGCCAGTTGACTAAGAGGCGGTGGCGGGCCCCGCCGGTGCGACGTTCTGGTTGGCGCGGAAGAGGTTGCCGGGGTCGTAGGTCCGCTTGACGGCCGCCAGCCGGTCGTAGTGGTCCCGGTAGGTGGCGCGGACGCGGTCGTGGCCCTCGTCGGCGCCCATGAAGTTCACATAGGCCCCGCCCATGGAATGCGGATGCAGCTCCTCCCAGTAGTCGACCGTCCACTCCTTGATGGTCGCCGCGTTGTCCGGGTCGGGGTCGACGCCCGCGATGACGCCGGACCAGACGGCGTCCCGGTAGGCCCACGCCGTATCGTCCTTGCCGACGCGCGCCGCGGCCCCGTTGACGGGGTAGAGATGCATGGTCGACAGGTCCGTCGGGATGTTCTCGCCGTACTTCAGATGCACCCCGATCGCGTCGTCGCTGATCCGGTCGAAGAACGCGCCCCGCCAGTACCACTGGAGCCCCGGCGGATACAGCTCGTCGAAAAGGGTCTGGAGCACGGGATACGGCATCGGCGCCGCGAAGTGGAAGGTCGGCGCGCCGGGTCCGTCCGGCGGCGCCAGCGCCGTCTCGACCGCGGCCAGATCGCCCGTCCAGCACCACACCACGCCGCACATCTTGTGCCCGTGGATGTCCTCCGGGAACGGCGGCACGGGCGGCGCCACCAGCTGGGCGAAGAAGCCGTTGAGGTCCTCGGACGCGGCGGGCAGGAAGTCGCGGTACCACTCCAGCACCTCGCGGGCCTGGTCGACGGGCCACAGCGTCACGCCGCCGCCCACCGTGTGCACCGGCCGCAGCTGGAAATTGAAGGAGGTCACCACCCCGAAATTGCCGCCGCCCCCGCGCAGCGCCCAGAACAGGTCCGGGTGCTCGGTCGCACTGGCGGTGACGAAACTGCCGTCGGCCAGCACCACGTCCGCGCCCACCAGGCTGTCGACGGTCAGCCCGTATTTGCGGGTGAGATGGCCGTGGCCGCCGCCGAGGGTGAGGCCGCCGACGCCGGTCGTCGAGACGATGCCGGAGGGCACGCCCAGGCCGAAGGCGTGCGTGGCATGGTCGAGATCGCCGAGCGGGCTGCCGCCGCCGACCCGGGCGGTCCTGGCCACCGGATCGACGCGGACCCAGCGCATCGGCGACAGGTCGAGGGTGACGGCGTCGTCCTGGACGCACAGGCCGGCGCCGCTGTGGCCGCCGCCGCGGACGGCGAGCTCCAGTCCGTGATCCCGGACGAAGTCGACCGCGGCCATCACATCGGCGGCGTCCGCGCACCGCACCACGGCGGCCGGGCGCCGGTGGATCATCGCGTTGTAGACCGTGCGGGCCCCGGGATACTCGGGGTCCCGGGGCCCGATGACCGGCCCGCGCAGCGCGCTGCGCAGCTGTTCCCACGTGGTGCCGTCCATGGCGCACCGCTCCTCGACGAGCTGCCGGTGTCGACCTCAACTCCAGCGTCCCGCCGGGCACCGGGCCCCGCAATTCGCGGGCGGCGCCTGCGCACCGGGGGCGGGGCTGCACGTCGGAGCGCCGCCCGCGCCCCTCAGACGGCCCCCGACCCCGGGAAGCCGGCCGGCCGCGGACTACCCCACCGCCGCGGCGAGGGACCGGATGATCCGCGCGGCCGACGTCCCCAGCCCGGTGGGCGCCGCGAGCCGGGCGGGGGCGTCCGGGCGGTGGCGCAGCGCGGATTCCCGGTAGCGGTGGGTGCCGTGGTGCCAGGCGAGGATGCCGGACATCCAGTCCTCCAGTTCCCGGACGTAGGCGTCGAGGGCGGCGCGGCCGTCGGCCGGGAGCCTGAAGTCGTCGCAGACGAGGGGAAGTTCGTTGGCGGCGAGGTGCTGGAATTCGCGCATCCGGGAGGTCATCAGGTCGTTGACGATGGCCAGCGCGGTCGGGTAGTCGCAGTCGAAGAAGTTCTGGACGACCAGGATCCCGTTGTGGATCTCGCCCTCGAACTCGATCTCCTTCTGGTACGAGAAGACGTCGTTGACCAGCATCGCGTAGTCGGCGGCGGCGTTTTCCAGGGAGCGCAGGGTGCCGCTGCGGTGGATCTCGTCCGGGAGCTGCCGGCCGTGGCCGATGCGGCCCAGGGCCATGGTGAGGTCCGAACCGAAGGTCGCCCGGCGCATCTCAAGGTAGTCGACGGGGTCGGGGATACGGTTCTGCGCCTGGTTGTCGAGCTCCCAGAGCCAGCTGGCCAGCATCGTGTCGACGCCGGCGCGAAAGGTGCGGCGCGCGTCCGGGGTCATGGGACCCGCCGTACGGGACCACAGGTCGGCCAGGCCGCGTTCCATGGCGGTGGCCGGTTCGGGGGCGGGGGTGGCGTCGTCGAGGGGCATCAGGGCCGACAGCCGCGCGGTGGCCGCCCTGGCCGCGGCCAGGTCGCGGGTCCGGCCGAAGACCACGGGGTAGTAGTCGTCGGCGTAGGTGCCCCAGGTCTGCCACTGGGAGTTGAGGTCGAGTTCCTCGGGCGTGGCGTCCGGGTCGATGCCCGCCGCGCTCAGCGGGAGGTCGTATCCGGCGAGCGCCTCTTCGTCCCAGATGCCGGAGTGCGGGATGCCGGGTTCCGGCTCCAGCAGGCCCATCCGGCGTGCCCAGGCGAGGCAGTTGCGGCGGGCGCGGTCCAGGTGGGGGCTGAGGGAGGCGGTGAACGGCATGAAGATGTCGGGGATACGGGACGGGCCGACCTTCTGGTACGGCGTATGGGTGGAGCGCCGCGCACGGCGGATCTCGGGGGCGGCGAGGGCGGAGTGCACATCCGTGGCGGAGGTGCCGATCCCGCCGACGGCGAACGGCGACCAGGAGGCGGCATCCGGGGCGCCCGCCCCACCGCCGTTCATATAGCGGCTGGAGCGCAGATGCCATTCATGGCCGCCGGACTGCCAGTCCTGGAGCCCCTTGGCGTACGCCAGCACGGCGGCGCAGGACCGCGGGTCGAGGGCCTCTTCCGCGAAGAGGACGGGGAGTTCGGTGAAGACGGTGTTCTCGAACTGCTGGAGACGGGAGGTGATCAGGTCGTTGACGGAGTCCGCGGCCTCCTGTGTCGTGCAGCCCAGGAAGGTCTCCAGGACCAGGACGCCATTGCTCAGCTCGCCCTCGTCCTGCGTCTCGCGCTGATAGGAGAAGAGGTCGTTCCGCAGGTGGACGGCGTCGGCGAAGGTGTCCCTGAGTACCCGCAGCGGCCGCGTCCCGGCGACGGCGGCCGGGACCTCGGCCCCCGCCGCGTACTCCACCAGGCCCGCGGACCACGGGGCGCCGCCGACCTTGCGCCGCATTTCGATGTACTCGACGGGGTTGGGGACGCGGTGGATATGGATATTGGAGAGTTCCCACAGGGATTCGTTGAGCAGATGCTCGGTGCTTTCCCGGAACCGCGCCCGCCATTCCTTCGACATCGCGGGTACGGTGCGCGCCCACAGATCGGCGAGCCCCGCCTCCACGGGATTGGCCGGCTCCGGCACGGGCGTGTCCAGGTCCATCGGCATGAAGTCCGGAAGCCGGTCGAGATATTCCTTGCCGCCCGCGCGGTCCAGGGTCCGTTTGAATTTCTCCACGAAGTGGTCGTCGAAGAAGAAGACCCAGACATACCAGTCGGTGACCAGCGAGAGCGCCTCGGCGGAGCAGTCCGGATGGGTATACGAGCACAGCAGGGCATAGTCGTGCCCGTCGAGATCTCTTTCGTCCCAGATTCCCGAGCCCTCCAGCATTTCCATGCGCCGGGCCCATTCCTTCGAGTGCCGCCGGGCCTCGTCCAGATGCGGGTTCAGCCGCGCCGGATACGGCGTATAGAAGTTCGGCAAGTCGAACGGCTGTGTCGTCGGCCTGGTCATTGCTGCCGCCTCTCCCACGGGTACCGGCATACCGGTGCATGCCGGATTTCCGGCACAGCACTACCCGGGGGCGGGGCGGAATAGGCTTTTCGCGGCTTTAAGTTGCCTTCAGGGGGGCGTTGTTGGTAAAAGGCCGTGCGCCCGCGGCCGCCCGCAGCGCCAGTTCCGCCAGCGCCTCCGGCGCGCCCGCCTGGCCGCGGATGCCGGGGAAGGCGTTGATGTCCACGATGAGCGGCGCCCCGTCACCGGCGTCGAGGATGTCCACGCCGTAGACCTCCAGGCCGAAGATCTCGCCGATCCGCAGCGCCGCGGCGCACCAGTCGACGGGCAGCTCGTCCACGGGCAGCGGCAGCGTCGGGCCGCGTCCGCCGGGGGCCAGTTCGGAGCGGCGGCGGGCGGCGAAGAGGCGACCGTCGACGACCCACAGCTTGTGGTCCCAGCCGCTGTTGGCGGTGAACTCCTGGGCTATGACGGGCTCGTCGGGCCAGGCGGCGGCCAGTTCGCGCAGCTGCGCCGCGTCGTCGGCGCGGGCCACCAGATCGTGGCGGCGGCTGTGGCGGCTCTTGACGACCAGGGGCACGGCCGGTCCGTCGGCGGCCAGGCGGGCGAGGGTGGGTACGGAGCGGGTCGCGGCGAACGGCAGTCCGGCGCCCCGCGCCAGCTCGGCCATCTGCACCCGGTCCTGGCAACGGGCGGTGGCCGCGGCGGAGTTGACGACCACCGCACCGCGCTCCTCCAGGACGGCGGCCAGGGCCAGCGCCCGCGGCGTGCGCGCCTTGAGGAGATAGACATCGGCGAGACCGGCCCCCGAGGCGTCCATCGGCCCGGGGTCCGCGCCCGGGTCCAGGACCTCCACCCGGTGGCGGGATTCCAGGAGCGCGGCGGTGGCGGCCAGCAGCGGATGCCCGGGGTCCGCGGTCACCAGGCAGATCCTCATCGGGCGCCCTCCAGCGCCAGGGCCGCCACCGGAGCCTGGGTACGCGCCCCGTCCCGCGCGAGCCGCAGCACCGCATCCGCCACCCGCGCCACCGCATCGGGCACCTGACGGAAACTGGGAAAGTCATTGACGTCCACGACCACCGGCCCGTCCGGCCCGAGCAGGATGTCGGCGCCGTACAGGTCCAGCCCGTGCACCTCGCCGATCCGGGCGGCGATCCGGGCGATTTCGGGGGTGAGCGGGACCTGGCGTTCGCGGACGGTGTGCGCGGGGTGCAGCGGGGAGCGGCGCTCGGTGGCGAAGAGGTCGCCGGCCACGCTGTAGACCTTCAGATCGGTGCCGGAATTGGGCACATAGGGCTGCGCGATCAGCAGTCCGCCGCCGGCGTTCTCGAAACCCGTCTCCAGCAGGCACTCGGGCGAGGCGACCAGCCGTACGGCGCGCCCGGAGCTGCCGTCGGCGGGCTTGACCACCAGCGGGTAGGCCACTGCGGGCAGTTCGGCGAACTCCTCGGGCCGGGCCGCGACATAGGTGGGCGGAACGGGCAGTCCGCTGCGGGCCGCGAGCACCGCCGCCAGCGCTTTGTCGCGTACGCCGCGGATCATCCGGGCGTCGTTGACGGTCGTCAGGCCGACCGCGGCGGCGGCTTCCAGCAGGGTCAGGCCCGGCCCGCCGGAGACGGTCTTGAGCACCCAGGCGTCGTGGCTGCCCGCCCGTATCGCCTCCGATATCCGGATCAGCGACCGGCCCGGCCACACCACGTCCACCTGGTGGCCCCAGGCGTCGAGTTGGCGGATCACATCCAGCGGCATGCCGTCATGGCGGTACTGCTCCTCCACCAGGAAGCACAGTTTCATCGATCCACCCCAAAAGCCCACTGAAGCCCCGGCCAACGCCGCATGACGCACCAGGATCCCATGTGCCCCATAGGCACCACCCCTGCGGTGCGCGTGCGGCGCCCCCTGCGGTGTGCGTGCGGCACTCCGGGCATGTTTCGGCGACGTTACGCCACCCGGCGCGGCCGTCCCGTAGCTCATGGCCTGTGCGGCCGCGTGGGCGTGCGAGGGCTGCGCCACCCGCCTCCCTACCTCGTGAATCCCGCATGTCGGAAGCCTTGTTCCGCTTCTGGCGCGGTCCTAAGGTTCGGGCCACCCCGGGGAGCAGTCAGCGAGAGGTACACACGTACCGCAGTACGGGAAGCAGGCGAGCGGGTTGGCGAACGCACGGCACAGCGGCTTCGGCAGACGAGGATTTCTGGCCGGGGTGGGCGGATACATGGGCGCAACGGGCATCGGCGGCACGGCCTCGGCGGACGCTGCCGCCCCGGATGCCGCCCACGGACGGTACGGCGGGGACGACGGCCTGCGGCCCGCGCACTTCCACGGGGCGCGGCAGCTGCTCGTACCCGAGGTGCTGCTGCTGCCGGAGGGCCCGGTACGCGGCCGGGCGGTCCTGGTGGAGGGCGGGACCTTCCGCCGTATCGGCCCGGCCGAGGAACTCCTGGGCGCCCACCGGGACCTGCGGCCGGTCCGCCTCGACGGCCGTCTGCTGATGCCCGGTTTCGTCGACGCCCACCATCACCTCACCCAGAGCTTCGGCAAGGCCCAGTCCTTCGGGCAGCCGTCGGAGATCTTCAAGACGGTGTGGGAGCCGCTGGAGCACGCCCTGGACGAGGACACGGCCTACCTCTCGGCGAAACTGGCCGCGCTGGAGGCGCTGCGCGGCGGTTTCACCACCGTCGCCGACGCCGGCACCCGCGCCCCGGTCGATGTGGCGGCCGTGGCCAAGGGCACCGAAGAGGCCGGTATCCGCTGCGTCCTGGGCAAAATCGTCTCCGACGGCACCGGCGGCCCCGCGCACCTGTCGCGGTGGGAAAAACACCCGCTGATCCATCCGTCGCTGGCCATCGCGGTCCCCGAGGACGCCACCGCCGCCGTCATCAAACACACCGCGGACCTGTGCGCGGAGGCGGGCGCGGTCCTCCAGATCCATGTGAACGAGCATCTGGCCTCCGTGGAGCGGTCGCTGAAGAGCGTGGGCCGCCGCCCGGTCGACCATCTGCACCACATCGGCGCCCTGGGGCCGCACACCCTCGGCGCGCACGCCACCTTGCTCACCCCCGCCGAGATGCGGATGCTCGCCGACTCCGGCGCGGCGATCAGCTACAACCCGGTGGCCAGCGCCTGGAAGGGCAATGCCGTCGCCCAGGCCGACATGCTGGCCGCGCTGGACGTGCGGTTCGGGATGGGCACCGACGGCACCCGCGGTGACGGCTTCCGGCTGCTGGACGCGGCCGAGTCGGCACAGCGGCTGACCAGCGGTATGGCGACCGGCGATTCGGTGTGCGGCGCCGGACGCCGGTGGCTGGAACACGCCACCTCGCGCAGCGCCGATGCACTCGGACTGGGCCGGGTCACCGGCCGGATCGCGGTCGGCAAGGCCGCCGACTACCTGGTCGTGGACCTCGCCGTCCCCGAACTCACCCCGTCCTACGGCCTCCAGTGGGAACTCGTCCGCCTGGCGAACCGCGATCTGATCACCGCGGTGGTGGTCAACGGCCGGCTGCGGCTGTGGGAGGGCTGGCCCCCGGACTGGGACGCCCGCGCGCTGGTCGAACGGGCGGCGAAGGTGGGGCCCGAGGTCGTACGGAAGGCGGACATCCGGCGGGTGGAGCCGCGGTAGGGCGCGGACCGGGAGGGCGCGTACGGGCGGCGGGCGCACAGCGGGTGTCTTGCGGGGTCGGCGCCCGACAAAGCCGGGGCGGTGACTGGTGGCGGCCGGTCACCGCCCCTTCTCCGTCTCCTCCTGTCTCCCCCCGCCCCACGTCTCCTCATGTCTCCTCCCCCGGCATCCACCGCGCCACGACCACCGCCGCCCCCACCACCCCCGCCGCCAGCACCAGCGTCGCCGTGTGCAGCCCGCCCGTGAACGCCGCCACCACCGCCTCCCGGACCCGCCCGTCCGTCGTACGGGCCTCGGCCGCGGCAACCGTCGTCGGCCGGCCGGGCCCCGCCAGCGCCGCGGGCAGACGGGCCGTGAACACCGCCGTGGTGATCGTCCCCGTCACCGCGATGCCCAGGGCGCTGCCCAACTCCCGGGTCAGGCTCTGGAGTCCGGAGCCGACACCGGCCCGCGCGGCGGGCAGCGCGGCCATCATGACGTGCGACAGGAGCGGGGTGGCGATGCCGCAGCCGAGCGCGGTGAGCCCGGCGCCCAGGGCATAGAGCGCGTACGGGGTACCGGCATCCGCGACGGACACCGTCGCCAGCCCGCCCGCGAGCACCACCATGCCCACCACCACCGTGCCGCGCCGCCCGCACCCCCGCTCCAGCCACAGCCCGCAGCGCGGCCCGGCCAGCAGCGCCGCCGCCATCGGCAGCAGCCGCACCCCCGCCCCCAACGGCCCGTATCCCTTGGCGTATTGCAGATACTGACCGTTGAGATAGAAGAGCCCGAACATGCCGGTGAACAGCGCCGCCATGCCGACCGCCCCCGCGCGGACACCGGGGCGGGCGAACAGGCGCGGGTCCAGCAGCGGCTCGGCGACCCGCAGTTCATGGCGCGCCCAGCACGCCAGCAGCACCCCCGCCGCGGCCGGCGCCCCCAGCACCACCGGACTGCCCCACCCCGCCTGCGGCCCCGACACCATCCCGTACAGCAGGGCGAGGAATCCCGCGGTCAGCAGCGCACTGCCGAGCGGGTCGAGCGGACGCGGATACCGGGCGGTGACCGGGGTGACGGCGGCGGCCAGCAGCAGCGCGGCCAGCGCGAGCGGCACCAGGCAGACGAACAGGGTGCGCCAGGTGCCGAAGTGCAGGGCCGCACCGCCGCCGACGTTGCCCAGGACGGCGGCCAGCCCGGTCATCGACGCCCAGACGGCGATCGCCCGGCGCCGCGGCCCGTCCGCCAGCCCGTCCACCAGGAGCGCGAGCGTGGTGGGCAGTACGGCGGCCGCGCCCGCCCCGCTGAGCATCCGCCCCGCGATCAGCACACCGATGTGCGGCGCCGCCGCGCACACCGCCGCCCCGGCCGTGAACACCGCCATCCCGCACAGCAGCGTGCCCTTGCGCCCCCGCCGGTCGGCCAGCGCCCCGGCGGGCACCAGCAGACAGGCGAAGACGACGACATAGCCGTCGACGACCCAGACGACCGCCTCCGCGGAGGGGTGCAGGGACCCGGCGGCCAGGCGGGGAACGGCCAGGTTCACGGCGGAGACCATGCCGACGACCAGGGTCACGCACAGACACAGGGCGGCGGTCAGCGCGGCACGCGGCCGGCTCACCGGCCGGTCCCGAGGGCCTGACCCATGGAACAGGCCCTACGCCGGGCGGGCCGGGCCGGTGCCCGTACCCCGCGCCCGGTCGAGGGTGGCGTGCAGCGTCAGCCGGTCCCCGCGCAGCTGGATGAACTCCAGGTCGGCGGGGCGGCCGTCGGCGAGCCGGGTGAGCCGTTCGACGGCCAGCACCGCGCCGCCCTCGGGCATCGCCAGCACCGCGCAGGTCGCCGGATCGGCGACCACCGCCTGCACCGACACCTCGGCCCGGCCCAGCGGCAGCCCCACCCCGCGCTCGATCAGATCGAAGACGTCCTGGCCCTCCAGCGCGCCCCGCCCGCGCGCCAGCAGCGGCTCCCCCACCTCCGGGATCAGATAGGTGCAGTCCAGCGACAGCGGCGTCCCGTCGACCCGGCGCAGCCGCTCCAGATAGACGGCCGGCTCCCCCTCCGCCAGCCCCAGCCGCCGCGCCACCGCGCCCGGAGGCCGTACGGCCTGGGCCTCCCGCACCTCGTTGACCACCGTGCCGTGCCGCTGGAGCACCTCGGCCAGCCCGGACAGTTCCCCCAGCGGATGCCGGTACGTCCGCCCGACCACCACCGTCCCCACCCCGCGCCGCCGCTCCACCAGCCCCTCGTCGCGCAGCAGCCCCAGCGCCTCGCGCACCGTGTTGCGCGTCGTCCCGAACTCCGCGATCAGCGCCCGCTCGTCCGGCAGCACCCCACCGGGAAACGCCCCGCGCAGCACCTGCCCCCGCAGCACCTGCGCCACCCGCCGCGCCCGGTCGGCCCGCGTCAGCCCCTCACCCGCCGCCCCGTGCCCCGGTATCGGATCGCGCATGCCGCCTCCTCGTTGCCCCCGACCGGTCCCCGAACGGTCCCCGACGCTAGGCGCCCCGCATTACGGCGGAGTTACGCCACCCCATCTGACCTGCATCGATGGCTGACCTGGAGATTTGATGACGAGACCTGGGCCAACGCCACCGGGGTCCGGAAGGTGTCGTGCAGACACGGAGGTCCGGTCTGGGAGCGGGCGTTGTCAGTGAAGCCCGTTAGCGTGGTGGATATGCAGCTTCGGTACCAGTACCGCGTGTTTCCGACGCCCGACCAGTGCCTCCGCGCCGCCAGGGTGTTCGGGTGCAAGCGTGTGGTCTGGAACGACGCCCTGGCCCGGATCAAGACGGTGAAAGCGTCGAACAAGCTGCTCGGCAATCCGCGTGTGCGCCTGACCCAGGGGCCGTATCAGCAGGTTCCGAGGAATGCCGACTGCCCGGCACGACCGGGACTGGAACGCCGGACGCAATGTCCGCGATGAAGGCCGCCGCGTCCTCGCGGCGACAGCACCACCCACCCCAGGACCTGGGGCCTCGCGCCGGCAACGGCGCGAGTAAGCGCCTGCGGAGCGCACGTAAGACCAGGCAACAGCCAGGCAGCGCGCACAACCCCCACCAAGGTGGGGAGGAAACAGGAACCCGACTCAAGGCGAGCCGTCGCGACGGGCGCCAGGGAGGGAATCTCTCGCTCTCAGGCGAGAGAGGAGGTCAACGATACGGTGGGCGCACCCTCGTACCGCCTTCTTGAAGGGTCGCCCGCCATGCCCCACAAGGCCGCCCCGTTCGACGCTCTGGACCGCAAGATCGTCGCCGCGCTGATGGAGAACGGACGGGCCAGCTTCGCCGAGATCGGCGCGGCCGTCGGGCTGTCGTCCACCGCGGTCAAACGCCGCGTCGACCGGCTGCGTGCCGACGACGTGATCACGGGTTTCACCGCCACCGTGCGCCCGGCCGCGCTCGGCTGGCTCACCGAGGCGTATGTCGAGGTGTACTGCGACAGTGCCGCCCCGCCGCGGCGCCTGGCGGAGGTCGTCCGCAACCATCCGGAGATCACCGCCGCGATGACCGTGACCGGCGGCGCCGATGCGCTGCTGCACGTACGGGCCACCGACGTCGAGCACTTCGAGGAGGTCCTGGAACGGATCCGGATCGAACCGTTCATCCGCAAGACGATCAGCTACATGGTCCTCTCGCACCTCCTGCCCGACAGCCCCGAGGCGGGCGCCCGACAGCCGTCCCCGGCCCAGGACACCCGGGGCGAGTCCCTGCCGACGCAGCGAACCGGCCATAACCGGCCCTGATGCGCAGCATTCCTGCGCCATTGAGCAGCTTTCGTTTCTTGTGGCCCGAATCGGGCGCTCCGTACCGTGGAAGCGCCCCGGGTGACGAGCGGTCACCCCCGGTCACCCCGTCCCGCAGAAGCGAAGGGATGCTTGTGTGCTGACGTCTCGTGTGGCGCGCCCCCGGCGCTACCTGGTGTGTGAACCCAGATATTTCGCCGTGCACTACGCCATCAACCCGTGGATGGACAAGGACGCGCCGGTCGACACCGCCCGCGCCGCCCAACAGTGGCAGACCCTGATCCGCACCTACCTCGACCACGGCCACCAGGTGGTCTCCGTGCCCCCGGTCCCGGGCCTGCCCGACATGGTCTTCGCCGCCAACTCCGCCCTCACCCTGGCCGGCCGGCCCCGCAAGGCATTCGGCTCCCTCTTCCACGCAGCCCAGCGGCGCCCGGAGGCGGGTGAGTACGCGACCTGGTTCAAGGCGGCCGGCTACGACGTCTACCAGCCGGAATCGGTGTGCGAGGGCGAGGGCGATCTCGTCCCGGCCGGCCGCTACCTCCTGGCCGGTACGGGCTTTCGCACCACCCGCGAGGCGCACGCCGAGGTCCAGGAGTTCTTCGGCGTCCCGACCATCGGCCTGCGGCTGGTGGACCCGTACTTCTACCACCTGGACACGGCCCTGTTCGTCGTCGACGACGCACCCGGGGACGGCATCGGGGGCAGCTGGGGGGACGGCACGGGGAACCGCACCGGAGAGGCGACGATCGCCTACTACCCCGAGGCGTTCTCCTCCGGCAGCCGCGAGGTGCTGCGCCAGCTGTTCCCCGACGCCCTGCTCGCCACCCGCGACGACGCCCTGGCCTTCGGCCTCAACTCCGTCTCCGACGGCCGCCATGTGTTCATCTCCCCCACCGCGACCGGCCTCATCGCCCAGCTGACCGACCGCGGTTACCTCCCCGTCCCCGTCGACCTCTCCGAATTCCACAAGGCCGGCGGCGGCATCAAGTGCTGCACCCAGGAGATCCGCTGATGACCGCTCCCACCCGTATCGCTCCCCCGCGGACCCCCCGTTCCGCCTCCGCCCTCATCGACGCCGAGGCGCCCGTCCTCGCCCACAACTACCACCCGCTGCCCGTGGTCATCGCCTGCGCCGAGGGCGTCTGGGTCGAGGACGTCGAGGGCCGGCGCTACCTCGACATGCTGGCCGGTTACTCGGCCCTCAACTTCGGCCACCGCCATCCGGCGCTGATCGAGGCCGCCCACCGCCAGCTCGACCGGCTCACCCTCACCTCGCGCGCCTTCCACCACGACCGCCTCGGCGAGTTCGCCACCCGCCTGGCCGCGCTGACCGGCCTGGACATGGTGCTGCCCATGAACACCGGCGCCGAGGCCGTGGAGAGCGGCATCAAGGTGGCCCGCAAATGGGCCTACGACGTCAAGGGTGTCCCGGACGGCCGGGCCACCGTCGTCGTGGCCGCCGGCAACTTCCACGGCCGGACGACCACCATCGTCAGCTTCTCCGACGACGACACCGCCCGCGGCGGCTTCGGCCCCTTCACCCCCGGCTTCCGTACCGTCCCCTACAACGACCTCGCCGCCCTCGAAGCGGCCGTCGACGAGACCACGGCCGCCGTCCTGATCGAGCCCATCCAGGGCGAGGCGGGCGTCCTCATCCCCGACGACGGCTATCTCACCGGCGTCCGCGAGCTGACCCGGCGCACCAACTGCCTGCTGATCGCCGACGAAATCCAGTCCGGCCTGGGCCGCACCGGCCGCACACTCGCCGTCGACCACGAATCCGTCGTCCCCGACGTCCTGCTGCTCGGCAAGGCCCTCGGCGGCGGCATCGTCCCCGTCTCCGCGGTCGTCGCCCGCCGCGAGGTCATGAGCGTTCTCGGCCCCGGACAGCACGGCTCCACCTTCGGCGGCAACCCGCTGGCCGCCGCCGTCGGCTCCGCCGTCATCGACCTCCTGGAAACCGGCGCATTCCAGTCCCACGCCGCCGAACTGGGCACCGTCCTGCACGACGGCCTGGCCGCCCTCACAGGCAAGGGCGTCACCGGCTTCCGCACCCGCGGCCTGTGGGCGGGCATCGACGTCGACCCGTCCCTCGGCACCGGCCGCGACCTGTGCGAACGCCTCCTCCAGCAGGGCATCCTCGTCAAGGACACCCACGGCTCGACCATCCGTATGGCCCCGCCGCTGACGATCACCCGGGAGGAGCTGGAGGGCGCGTTGGAGGCTCTGGCGCGGACGCTGACGGTGACGGTGGCGGCGACGTAACGGTGGGGGAGTTGTGCGGGGGCCGACCGGTCGGCCCCCGCACACCCCTGCCTGGGAGGGGGTGTTGGAGGGCTCGGTTCAGGCGGGAGGTTCGCGGGAGGGCGGGCGTCCTCAGACCTCCCGGGCCGCCCCCACCAGCACCGCCGCCGCCGTACGGGCCTCGTGCGCCGCGTCGGGGCTGCCGGTGAGGGCCGCCGTGGCGATCGCGCCGTCGACCAGGAGGGCCAACTGGGCGCCGAGCGCGGTGGGTTCTGGTGTGCCCAGGTCGCGGGCCAGGGTGGTGAGGTAGTCGCGCAGCGCCTCCTTGTGGTGGCGGGCGGCGTCGGCGACGAGAGCTTCCACTACACGTTCTTCAAGGCCGTCGCCGTCAAGGAGGGCAAGGAGGGCGCCGCCTCCGTCGCCACCGCCGCCTCCGTATTCGCCCCCGCCGCGGCCAACTCCGGCAGTTTCCGGCCCGTCTCCGCATCGGCCGGCATGCAGGCGAACAGCTTCACCCCGGGCGCATCCAGCGCCGCCAGCTTCACATAGTCGAAGGTCAGCGGGCCGACGGCGGGATGGGCGAACTTCCGGCGGGTGGTGCCGAAGTCGGCGAGGTCGTGCGCCTCCCACCAGGTGCGGAACTCCGCGCTGCGCCGCCGCAGTTCGCCCGTCAGCCGCTCGAAGCGGGCCTCGCCGAACTGGCCGCGGGTATCCGCCCGGAACTGGGCGACCAGATCGCGGGCCTGCCCCTCCCAGTCGACGAGCAGGGTGCGCAGCGCCGGGTCCGTGAAGACGAGCCACAGCAGGTTGCGTTCGGCGGGCTCCAGCAGCGCCGGGTCGCCGATCAGCCCGGCCTCGGCGCGGTTCCAGCCGACCAGGTCCCAGTTGGCGTCCAGGAGGTAGGCGGGGTGCGGGGTGAGGGCGTCGACGAGGCGTTGCAGGGCGGGCCCCGGGCCGCGTACGGGCGGCTGCTCCGGGGGCCGTTCGTCGGCCAGCGCGAAGAGATGGCGGCGTTCGACGGAGCTGAGCATCAGGGCGCGGGCCAGGCTGGTGAGCACCTGGCGGCTCACGGTGATGTCCCGCGCCTGTTCCAGCCAGGTGTACCAGGTGACGCTCACCCCGGAGAGCTGGGCGACCTCTTCGCGCCGCAGGCCCGGTGTGCGCCGACGGGGCCCTGCGGGTATGCCCGCCTCGGACGGGGTGATCCGCTCCCGGCGCGACCGCAGAAATTCCGCCAGGCGGCGCCGTCGCTCCAGGTCGGCCATCACACTCGCAGCGGGCGTAGGGGGTAGCGGGAACACCAGCATAATCGCTCTCTGTATGTCCGTTCGGGGCTGACCGACGCTTACGGCATGACCCGGACCGAACCCTCCGACGCCCGCTCCATGGGGGTCTCCCCTGCTCCCGACGCCGCTCCGTCCTCCCCCTGGCCGGCCCTGGCCATCGTGCTGGTCGGCGCCTTCATGGCCGTCCTCGACACCTTCATCGTGCTGGTCGCCGCGCCCGCCATCCAGGCGGATCTGCACGCCTCCGCCGCCGACATCCAGCTGATCATGGCCGGTTATCAACTCACCTACGCGCTCGCCCTGATCACCGGCGCCCGGCTGGGCGACCGCTACGGCCGCCGGCGCCTCTTCGTCCTCGGTATGACCCTGTTCACGCTGGCCTCCGTGGGCTGCGCCATGGCCCCCGGCCCCGGCGGCCTGATCGCCGCGCGGCTGGTGCAGGGGCTGACCGCCGCAGCGATGTTCCCGCAGGTCTTCGCGATGATTCAGGTGCTGGTCCCGGCGGCGCAGCGGCCGAAGGCATTCGGTGCGCTGGGTGCGGTGATCGGCCTGGCCACCGTCGTCGGTCAGCTGCTCGGCGGCGTCCTCCTCTCCGCCGGCCTCGCCCCCCTGTCCGCCGAGCTCTTCGGGTCCGCCTGGCGGTCGATCTTCTGGGTCAACGTCCCCATAGGACTGGCCACCGTGGCCCTCGCCCTGGTGCGGGTGCCGGAATCGCGCGCTCCGGAGGCCCGCCGCCTCGATCTGCCGGGCGCCGTCGTCCTGACCGTGGCGCTGTTCCTCCTGGTGGTGCCGCTGGTCGAGGGACGCGCGTACGGATGGCCGCTGTGGACCTGGCTCAGCCTGGCCGGCAGCGCCCTCGCGTTCGCCGCATTCGGCCTGGTGGAACGGAGAGTTGCGGCATCGGGCGGCGCTCCGCTGGTCCATCCGGGGCTGCTGCGCAGGCGCCCGTTCGCCGTCGGCGCGACCCTGGTCGTCGTCGCGTACGCGGGCATCAACTCCTTCTTCCTGATCCTCTCGCTCACCCTCCAGGACGGCCTGGGGCTGGACGCGCTCGGGGCCGGGCTGCTCTATACGCCGCTCGCCGTCGCGTTCTTCGTGGCCAGCGTCGCCGCGGGACGGCTGGCCGGGTTCGGACGGCGGGTGCTCCAGGCCGGTGCGCTGACCGGCGGCCTGGGGTACGCCGTCACGATCGTGCTGGTCGCCGTCGCCGGTACGGGTCTGACGGCCTGGGCGCTGACGCCGGGGCTGGTGCTGGTCGGCGTGGGCAACGGGCTGCTGGTCACGCCGCTGCTGAACGCCGTGCTCGGCCATGCCGGGCCGACGGAGGTGGGGATGGCCTCGGGCGTGCTCTCGACCTGCCAGCAGGTGGGCGGCGCGGTCGGTGTGGCCGTCGTCGGTGTCCTCTACTACAGCGCGCTGGGCGGCGCCGCGCGGCACGACGTCGGCGCGTACGGGCATGCGCTGATCAGCGCCGTCGCCGTCAATCTGGCGCTGGCCGCGGCGATTTCGGCGCTGCTGCCGCTCCTCCCCCGTATCACCGCCCCGCGTTCTCCCGCGCCCGCCGGAAACTGAAGGCCGGCGGCGCCGTCCCCGGCCCGAGGGGGCCATCCGCGGCTCGGCGCGCCCCGAGGATAGGCCGCCGACCGGTGGAGCGCTAAGGTCGGTTTTCCAGGAACGTAACGGGGAAGGCAGCCGGCGATGGCGCAGGACGAGGCCGTGATCGGCTGCACGGGAGTGCTGTTGCTCGGCACTCGTGGGACCGCCGGCCCCGGTGAGGTTCTGGTGTCGGTCAGGGGCGGCTCCGAGGCGTTTGTCGCCTGGTCGGCCGAGCCCCTTCCGGTGGGCGCGACGGTGCTCGTGGTCGAGTCCCGTGGCGCGCGCCAGGTCGACGTCATTGAGTGGGCTGATCCGTTGGAGGCGTTGACCGGCGATGCCGGCGACGCCGGTTGAGGAGACGAAGGATGTTCGGATACCGCGTTCCGGCCCCCGATCAAGCCATGCTGATCTCGGGGGGCAAGCGTGGACAGGGGGGAGCGCCCTTCCGGGTGGTGACCGGGCACGGCAAGTTCGTGCTGCCGGTGTTCCGCAAGGTCCGTTTCCTGACGCTGGCGATGTGCGAGGCGGAGGTCGCCGAGAAGTGCGTCACCCGGCAGGGCATCGCGCTGACGGTGCGTGCCGTGATCGCGTTCAAGGTCGGCAATGACACCGAGAGCGTGGTCAACGCGGGCCAGCGCTTCCTGTCCGACCAGGACCAGATGGCGGTGCTGACCGGCCGGATCTTCGCCGGTCATCTGCGTTCCATCATCGGTTCGATGACGGTCGAGGAGATCGTCACGGAGCGGCAGAAGCTGGCCACCGAGGTGCTGGAGACGTCCAAGACGGAGATGGCCAAGATCGGCCTGACCGTCGACTCGTTGCAGATCCAGTCGATCGACGACGGGGACACCGGCTACATCGCCGCGATGTCGGCCCCGCACAAGGCCGCCATCCAGCAGAAGGCGCAGATCTCCCAGGCCCAGGCCACCCAGGCGTCGGTCGAGGCGCAGCAGGAGGCCGCGCGGAACCAGGCCGAGTACCAGCGGCGGACGGCGATCGTTCAGGCCGAGTACAACGCCGAGGTCGAACGCGCCCAGGCCAAGGCCGCGCAGGCCGGTCCGCTGGCGCAGGCGCACGCGCAGCAGGAGGTGATGGCCGCGCAGACCGAGCTCGCCGAGCGCGCGGCCCAGCTCCGCCAGCAGCAACTGGTCGCCGAGGTGGTCAAGCCCGCCGAGGCGGAGGCCGAGCGGATCCGGCTGCTGGCCCTGGCCGAGGCCGAGCGGATGAAGATCCAGGCCGAGGCGGCCGCCTCGTACGACCGGGTAGCGCTGGACCGGATGGTCATCGACCAGCTGCCGCAGATCGTCAAGGAGGCCTCGGCCGGTCTCCAGGGCGCCAACGTCAACGTCCTCAACGGCGCCGACGGCCTCGGTGAGATCGCGGCCGGGCTGGTCGGCCAGGGCCTGACGATCCTGGACTCGGTCCGCCAGAACCTGGGCAGCGCCAGCTCCCCGAACAACGCCACCGGCAAGACGGACAAGGCCGGCCCCGCCGACAACGGCCAGGGCCACAGCGGCCGGATCGAGATCGAGTAGCCGAGCGCGAACAAGCGGGGGCGGGGGCGGCTACGACGGCCCCCGCCCCCGCTGCCGTTCCTCCTGGGCGTGCTTGTGCCGGGCGTAGTCGACCAGGTGGTTCAGTACGGCGACGGTGGTGGCGATATCGGCGTCGTCGAAATCGGCGAGGGCCTCGTGCAGTCCGGCCTGGCTGGTCTGCTGGAGACGCTGGAGGACGGCCCGGCCGTGCGGCGTGATCGCCACTTTGCGGGCGCGGCGGTCGAGCGAGTCCGGGGTGCGTTCGACCAGGTCCTGGGTTTCCAACTGGCCGATCTGCCGGGTGACATGGGGCGGCTCGACCATCAGCAGTGCGGCCAGGTCGCCGACCCTGCTGACGCCTCCGCTGTCCTCCAGCGCCATCAGCAGCCACAGATCGGAGCGGGCCGCCGTGACGCCCGCCTGCATCGCCTGGCGCTCATGCGCCCGCGAGCGGGTGAGCAGGTAGGACACCGTGGCCAGCACTCTCTGGAGCGCGGCCGTGGGGTCCTGGTCACGGGCCTGCTCAGGGGCCTGGTCACGGGCCGCCTCGGGGGCCGCGTCACGGGCCCGGCCGTTGGCCTGGTCTCTTGCGGGGTCCGGCATGGAGCGACTTTAGCCGCCTCCCCGACGAACGCGTAGCGGCAGCGGCCGATCGCATTCCGTACCCGTAGAGCGACCGCTTTGAGCCAACCTCCCGGCCCCGTCGGTCCCCCCTTCCCCGCCCCCTCCGCCCGGGTTACCGTGGGAATCCCTTAGTTACTTAACTTCGGTAATTAAGCGAACGAGTGTCGGCACATGCACGCCCGCGGCAACGGCGCCGCGTCCCGATCGTGGAAGGACAGCCGCATGACGACCGCACAACGACCCCACGAAGCACACCTGGCACACCCGGACGCCCCGGCCCCCGCGGACGCCCTGACCGTCCCGGCCACCCGGGCCACCGGCTGCCCCTTCGACCCCGCCCCCACCGTGGAACGTGCCCGCCGCGAGGAACCGGTCACCCGGGCCACCCTCTGGGACGGCTCGTCCTGCTGGCTGGTCACCCGCCACGAGGACGTCCGTACGGTCCTCGGCGACCCCCGTTTCAGCGCCGATGCCGCCCGCCCCGGATTCCCCTTCCTGACCGCCGGACTCCGCGAACTGGCCACCGGCACCCGGGCCTCGCGCACCTTCATCCGCCAGGACGACCCGGAACACGCCCGGCTGCGCCGGATGCTCACCGCCGAGTTCATGGTCAAGAAGGTGGAGGCGATGCGCCCCGAGGTGCAGCGCCTGACCGACGAGCTGCTCGATGCGATGACCGACGGCAGGAACTCGGCCGATCTGGTCGCCGAGTTCGCGCTGCCGCTGCCGTCCCTGGTGATCTGTCTGCTGCTCGGCGTCCCCTACGACGACCACGCCTTCTTCCAGCAGCGCAGCGCCGTTCTGCTCAGCCTCCGGTCGACCGCCGAGGAGGCGCGCGCCGCGTCGGACGAGCTGCTCGCGTATATGACGCAGCTGGCCGAGGCCAAACGGGAGCGGCCGGACGACGGGATCTTCAGCCGGCTGGTGGCACGCGGCGAGCTGGACTCGCAGGAGATCGCCTCCATGGGGCGCCTGCTGCTCATCGCCGGGCACGAGACCACCGCCAATATGACGGCGCTGTCCACGCTCGCGCTGCTGCGCAACCCCGGCCAGCAGGCCCGGCTGCGCTCGGAACCGTCGCTGATCAAGGGCGCGGTGGAGGAGCTGCTGCGCTATCTGACGATCGTGCACAACGGCGTCCCGCGGGTCGCCGTCGAGGATGTCACGCTCGGCGGCACAACGATCCGCGCCGGCGAGGGCGTGCTCTGCGCACTCAACGCCGCCAACCGCGACGAGGCCGTCTTCCCCGGAGGCGACACCCTCGACGTCGGCCGCGACGCGCGCCGCCATATCGCCTTCGGCTTCGGCGTCCACCAGTGCCTGGGCCAGCCGCTGGCCCGGGTGGAACTCCAGATCGCCCTCGAAACCCTGCTGCGCCGCCTGCCGGAACTGCGGCTCGCCGTCCCCTTCGAGGAGATCCCCTTCCGCCACGACATGGGCATCTACGGGGTCCACGCCCTGCCGGTCGCCTGGTAGCCCTCCCGGCCGCCCGGCGACCCAGCGGGTCGCCCCCTCCGACCGACCTCCCACCATCCCCACCCACCATCCATCACAAGCACCACTTGGAGCCCGACCATGCGTATTCACGCCGACCAGGAGAAGTGCTGCGGCGCCGGAAGCTGCGTACTGGCGGCGCCGGACGTGTTCGACCAGCGCGACGAGGACGGCATCGTCGTCGTCCTCGACGCGGAGCCGCCGGCCGCGCTGCACGACGCGGTCCGCGAGGCCGCGGCCATCTGCCCCGCCGCCGCGATCTCGGTCACGGACTGACCGCACCCCTGCCGCCCTGCGCGCCGGGCCCCGTACCGACGACGGGCCCGGCGCCGGTCCTGGGTGGTTCTGGCAGGCCCAGGCACGGCGGTCATACGTCCAAGGGGGCACTGGCTACCGGCCAGGGGGTGGCGCATCGTCGGCGGTATGACCACACCTACCTCTGTCGCCGCGTACGCCGCACCCGCCCCGAAGGCCCCGCTGGAGCGGACCACCATTCCGCGCCGTGAGCTGGGTGCCCACGACATCCTCATCGACATCAAGTACGCCGGCATCTGCCACTCCGACATCCACACCGTGCGCGCCGAATGGGGCGACGGCGGGAACTTCCCCATCGTCCCCGGCCATGAGATCGCCGGTGTGGTCGCCGCGACCGGTTCGGCCGTCACCCGCTACCAGGTGGGCGACCGGGTCGGCGTCGGCTGCTTCGTCGACTCCTGCCGGGAGTGCGACAACTGCCGGGCCGGCCTGGAGCAGTACTGCACCGGCGAGTCCGGCAACATCGGCACGTACAACGCCACCGGCCGGGACGGACAGCCGACCTACGGCGGCTACTCCACCCACCTGGTCGTCGACGAGCACTACGCGCTGCGCATCCCGGACGCCCTCCCGCTGGACGCCGCCGCCCCGCTGCTGTGCGCCGGGATCACCCTCTACTCCCCGCTCGCCCACTGGAAGGCCGGCCCCGGCAAGAAGGTCGCGGTCGTCGGCCTCGGCGGTCTCGGCCACATGGGCGTGCAGATCGCGCATGCCATGGGCGCGGAGGTCACGGTCCTGAGCCAGTCGCTGCGCAAGAAGGACGACGGTCTGCGGCTGGGCGCCGACCACTACTACGCGACCTCCGACCCGGCCACCTTCGAGGCGCTGGCCGGCTCCTTCGACCTGATCCTCAACACCGTCTCGGCGGATCTGGACCTCAACGCCTACCTCGGGCTGCTGCGCACCGACGGCACCCTGGTGCAGGTGGGCGCGCCCGAACGGCCGCTGGCCATCGCGCCGTTCGCCCTGATCCCGGGGCGGAAGTCGTTCGCCGGCTCGATGATCGGCGGCATCGCGGAGACGCAGGAGATGCTCGACTTCTGCGGGGAGCACGGTCTGTCCGCGGAGATCGAGGTGATCGGCGCGGAGCAGATCAACGAGGCGTACGAGCGGGTGCTGGCGAGCGATGTCCGCTACCGGTTCGTCATCGACACATCGACGATCTGATCCACGCAACGCGATCCCGCCACGCGCCGACGCCCGGGGCGGCCCCACACAGGCCGCCCCGGGCGCCGTTCTCGGTGCCGTGACCCCTGGCACTGCCCCGGAGTCTAATAGAAAACGGGTACCATTTCCATATAACCTCTGACCTCCGGGCATCCGCCCCCAAGGAGCAGCGACCGCACCTCAGGGAGAACCGTCAGGGAGAACTGACCGCCTGCAACGGCGCGTTGACCGCCTCCGCGCCCCGTTCCTGTACCCGCCGCATCCCCCGCGACGGCCACCAGGTCGCCCGGCCCAGCAGCGTCAGCGCGGCCGGCAGGATCATGACGCGGATGACGAACGCGTCCAGGAGGACGGCCACCGCCAGGCTGAAACCGATCTGCTTCATCTCGGCGAGGTGGAGCAGCATGAAGGTGGCGAAGACCGTCACCATCACCGCGGCCGCGCTGGTCACGACCTTGGCGGAGGTGACCGTGCCCTGGAGCACGGCCTGCCGGGTGGGTACGCCCGCGAGCGCCGCCTCGCGGATCCGGCTGACGACGAAGACCTGGTAGTCCATCGACAGTCCGAAGAGGATCACGAAGAGGAAGAGCGGCACCCGGGAGCCGATCGCGTGGGTCGCGGCCGGGTCGAAGCCGAAGAGGGTACTGGCCAGGCCGTACTGGAAGAAGACGACGACCAGTCCGAACGCGGCGGCCGCGGAGAGCAGATTGAGCACCACGCCGATCAGCCCGAGGACCAGGGAGCGGAAGACCAGCGCGGTCATCACGAACGTCAGCAGGAGCAGCATGCCCACGACCAGGGGAAGTTTCTCGTCCTGGTGGGCCAGATAGTCGGTGTCGTGCGGGACGTCCCCGGTGACGGCGAACTGCGCGCCCGCCACCGTACCGACGGTGTGCGGCAGATAGTCCTTACGGAGCCGGTCGAGCGAGGCGAGCGCCTCGGGCGAGCTGAGCTTGTAGGGCACCGCCAGGTAGAGGGTGTGGATGCGGTGGTCGGCGGAGGTCCGCAGGACCGGCCGGATCTGGTGGGCGAAGAGCGGGTCCCGTTCCGTACGCCGCTCCAACTCCCGTAGTGCGTCCGCCACTTCACCGGACCGGTCGGCCTGTGCCCGGACCACGACCTGGTGCTGGATACGCAGTTCGGGGAAGGCCGCGGTGAGCCGGTCGTACGCCTGGAGGGCCGGGATCTCGCGGGACATGCTGTCCTTGTTGAGGACCCGCAGCTGCATGCCCAGGGCGGGCGCCGCCAGCCCCAGCATGACCAGCACCGAGACGCACAGGGTGAGCGCCGGGCGCCTGCTCGCGGGGCGCAGCAGCGCGGTCCAGACGCGGCCGGCCCCGGCGTGGTCCTTCGCCGCGCGGCGGGTGGTGCCCTTGGCGGCGCGGCGGGCGGCGCGGAGTTCGGCGCGCCGGCCGATCACGACCAGCAGGGCGGGCAGCGCGGTCAGCGAGCTGAGCACGGCGGCCAGCACGACGATGATGGTGCAGGTGGCCAGGGACGAGAAGACGATGTCGGTGGCCAGATAGAGGGTGGCCGTGGAGACGACGACGGCGAGGCCGGAGGCGACGATCGCCCGGCCCGAGGTGGCGGCGGCCAGTTCCACCAGCGCCTCGGGGCCGATCCGGCCGCCCGAGCGGGTCCGCTCCTCGCGTTCGCGCTTGAGGTAGAAGAGCGTGTAGTCGACGCCGACGGCCATGCCGATCAGGATGATGACGTTCATGCCCACGCCGGCGTCGGGCAGCAGATGCGAGACGATCATGGACATTCCGACGGCGGCGGCGATCGAGGTCAGCGCGAGCAGCAGCGGTACGGCGACCATCACGGCCGATCCGAAGACGGCCATCAGCGTCAGCAGCGTGATCGGCAGGGTGATCGCCTCGGAGAGCCCCAGGTCGTCGTCGCGCTGGGTGTCCACGCCGACGCTGATGGACGGGCTGCCGGTCTCCTCCACCCGTAGCGCGGGATGGGCGCGCTGGGCCGCGGCGGTCTGCGCGGCGACCGGCGCGACGAACTTCTTGTCGTCGGCGTCGGTGCCCTTCAGCGTGACCTCGACGCGCAGGGTGCCGCCGTCGGCCGAACGGACCGCGGGCGCAACCCGCTTGACCCCGGGCAGCGCGCGCATCCGCGCGGTGATGTCACGGACGGCCGCCTCGGCGGCGGTCCGGTCGAGCGGGCCCGAGCGGGCCGAGATCAGCACCTGTTCGACCGGTTCGTGGTCCAGATGCCCCTGGGCCGCCATCCTCTCGGCGCGACCCGCCTCACCGGTGCGGTAGTCGTCGGCGGTGGCCTGGTGGGTGCCCACCGCGCTGCCCACCGCCAGCGCCAGCACCACGAACGCCAGCCATACGGCCACCCCGCGCCAGGGGCGCCAGGCGCTCCACGTCGCCATCCGCACCGTGACCGACCGTTTCGCCTTCACTTGCCCAGCTCCTTCGACAGCATGGCGCGCCCCCCATTGGTACGCAGTCCCCCTCGGCACCGGCAGAACCACCGGTGCACATGTAAGTCAGGAATTACATGTAAGTGGAGAATTACAGGTGTCGAGGCGAGCCGTCAACCGTAAGCTCGTAGCGAGCGGTGCCCGGCAACCTCGCTTGACAGTCCGTCCCGACATGCGAAAACCTCCGCTGACAGGCGCCCGGAACGGCGAGAAAACGGCAGGAAGGGGGGCCATGAACAGCGAAGAGCTGCTGGCCCTGCTGTCCGCCGTGGGGCATGCACAGCGGCTGCGCGTGATCGGCGAACTGGCCGACGGACGGCTCTACGTCAGCGAGCTGGCCCGCCGGCTGGGGATGTCCCGGCCGCTGCTGTACATGCATCTGGACCGGCTGGAGAAGGCCGGTCTGGTCGTGGGCCGGCTGGAACTGTCCGAAGACGGCAAGGCGCTGAAGTACTTCGAGCTGGCACCGTTCGAGCTGAAACTGAACGTGACCACCGTCCTGGCCGCCCTCAAGGAGGACACGGCCGGAGCGGCGACGGCGGACGAACGACCCCAGGGGGACGCGTAAATGGACGGCAGCACCATCATCCCGATCACCATCATCCTGATCGCCTTCGCCTCGGTGGTGGCGATCGTGGCGTCGTACTTCAAGCTCCAGCGGCATCGCGCGGACGCCGCGGCGCTGGCGGAGTACCGCAAGCTGGCCGAGCAGGTCGCCGCGGGCCAGCAGGCGATGAACGAGCGGCTGGCCGAACTGACCGACCGGGTCAAGGCCGTGGAGAAGCTGCTCCAGAGCGTGGGCTGATCCCCGGTCCGCGGCGCGCGGGCCGGCACACCGGGAGATTTCTCGTCCGGCCGGAGATTGTCGTCCGGCCGGAGATTTTTCGTACGGCCGGAGATTTTTCGTACGGGTCGGCAACCCGCGGCCGGGCCGGACGTCGTCAGGGGTGAGGGCGCCCTCGGGCGCCGCCCGTCGACGTCCCTGGAGCGCTCGTGAAATCCCCCCGCAACCCCCGCCGTTACGCACCGTCCGGCGCCGCCCTGGTGACGGCGCTCGCGCTGACCGCCCTGTGCCCGGCGACGGCGCACGCCGACTCCCCGGCGCCGCGCCCCACGGCCCCCACGGCCCCCACGACCCCCTCCTCCCCCTCACCCACCCCGAGCCACCGCGCCACCCCCTCGCCCTCCGCCTCACCCACCGCCCCGTCCGCCCCTCAGCCCAGCGCCTCACCGACCGCCCGGCCCAGCCGCACGCCCGAGCCGACCGCCGCGCCCACCGACACCGGCCCCGCGCCGAGCCGGAGCCCGGAGACCGGCGGCGGCCGCACGCCCGGTGCGGCACCGGCCCCCGGCCGCGGCCACCTGGCACACACCGGCGCCTCCCCCGCCACCACCTACGCCCTCGGCGGCGGCGCCGCGGCCCTGCTCGCCGCGGGCGGTGGCACCCTCTACGCGGCCCGCCGCCGGCGCGGCTGACCCCGTCGATGGAGTACGCCGCCCCGCACACCGCCCCGGTACGGTTCGCCGTACCGGGGCGGCGGCCCGCCCTGTGGCGGTGGCTGCTGCGCACCGCCCGCCCGGTCACCGCCCGCCCGGTCACCGCCCGCCGCGCGGCCCCGCGCCCCGGGCCCACCCCCGCCGCGTACGCCGAGGAGTCCCCCGGCCCCCCGACGATCGGCGAGCTCTACCGCGCGCACCGGCTGGCCATGGTCCGGCTGGCCGTCCTGCTCGTCGACGACCGGGCCACCGCCGAGGACGTCGTCCAGGACGCCTTCGCCGCCCTGTGCAAACGCCACGGCGCACACCTCGACGAGGTCGACAACGCCCTCGCCTATCTGCGCACCTGCGTCGTCAACGCCGCCCGCTCGGTGCTGCGCCGCCGCCGTACCGCCCGCGGCTACACACCCCCGCACGAGACCGACGTCCCGTCCGCCGAGGAGCGCATCGTGCTGGACGAGGAGCACCGCGAGGTGCTGGCCGCGCTCGGCGGGCTGACCCCGCGCCGCCGCGAGGTGCTCGTCCTGCGCTACTGGGGCGATCTGACGGAGGCTCAGATCGCCGAGACCCTGGGCATCAGCCGCGGCGCGGTGAAGTCCCTCGCCAGCCGGGCCCTGGGCTCGCTGGAGAAGATCTTGGAGGCGCGGTCATGAACGGCTCCGGCAGTGCGCCCGAACGCCCCGTCGAGGACCGGCTGCGGCGGGCCCTGGCGGCCCGCGCCGCCACCGTCGCCCTATGGGACCTGCGGCCCGCCGAACCGCCGGTGCCCAAACCGCGCGACGGCCGCGGCCGGTGGCTGCGCCGCTTCGGGCTCCCCCTGGCGGCGGCCGCCGCGGCCGCGGCCCTGGCGCTGGGCCTGCTGTCCCACGCCTCCGAGCAGCGGCCGGTCCGCCCGGCCCCCGCGGCCCCACCGCGCCCCGTGAGCCCGTCACCGTCCCCGCACCCGCGCCCGTCCCCGTCCACCCCGCCGTCCGCATCCGCGACCTCATCCGCACCCGCGTCGTCGCCCGCATCCGCGACCCCGTCCGCATCCGCATCGACCTCCCCCTCCGCGACCCCGTCCCCCTCCCCCTCTTCGGCCCGCCCCGACCCCCGCCACAGCCCGACCGCGACCCCGACCCGGACCGGGCCCGGCGCCACCGAGACCCACGACCCCGCACCGCCCTCCCCCACCGCGCCATGACCCGCCCCTGCCCGCGACCGGCAGCCACCGACAGCCCCCACCCGTACGAACACCCGCCCGCACGACACCGCCCCCGTCTCCCCCCTCCGGGTGAATTCCCGACCGGCCGGAGAACGGCCCGATGCAGGGCCGTCCCTCATGATCACTCCTGTTTTGCGGCGATTGATCGCCTTTACGCTCCTGTGGCATGGCTGCGCCCGGTGCCGCTCGCCCGGTAGGCTTTCCGTGTGATCTTCAAGCGCATCGGAAATGGGCGGCCGTACCCCGACCACGGCCGGGAGAGCACCCGCCAGTGGGCGGACGTCGCCCCGCGCCCGGTACGCCTCGACCAGTTGGTGACCACCAAGCAGCAGCTCGACCTGGAGACGCTGCTCGCCGAGGACTCCACGTTCTACGGCGACCTCTTCGCGCACGTCGTGAAGTGGGAGGGCGACCTGTATCTGGAGGACGGGCTGCACCGCGCGGTGCGTGCCGCCCTCCAGCAGCGCCAGGTGCTGCACGCCCGGGTGCTCGAACTGGACGGCAGCAGCGAAACGGCCGCCGCCCCCGCCATCGGCTGACGCCACCGGCTCCGCCCCACGTCAGCCCCGCCCGGCCGGTATTGACCCGTTTGGGTTGCCTCTCACACCACAGGCTGATCATTTAGTAGGCACGGCCCGTCACCCGCACTACGCTGCGGGCATGAGCATGCTGACGCCCCCGGGCATGGGCGGTAAGAAGTACCGCATCACGGGCGACAGGTACCCGCGGATGCGCCGTCCCCGACACCGTCGCCGGATCGTTCTCACCCTTGCCGCCGCGGCCTGCGCGCTCGGACTGGTCGGCTGGGGCTCGTTGCAGCTCATCGATGTCTTCGGAGGCAAGGGCGCGACCGCCCAGGCCGCCCCGGGCAAGAAGAAATGCTCCCCCGTGCAGGCGGAGCAGGCCCGTTCCCGAGCCCAGGCCGCCCGCACGCCGCTGCCGAAGCCGGGCGCGCTGACCGTCAACGTCCTCAACGCCACCCCGCGCAGCGGCCTGGCCAAGAAGACCGCCGACGAGCTCGCCAAACGCGGCTTCAAGATCGGCAAGGTGGGCAACGCCCCGGACGGCTACGACAAGAAGGTCAAGGGCACCGGAATAGTACTGGGCGCCAAGGCCGCCGCGCAGGGCCCGCTGAAGATGCTCGGCACCCAGCTCATGGGCGCCGAGCAGAAGACCGACGGCCGCAAGGGCGCCGATATCGACCTGATCATCGGCAGCGGCTTCAAGGACCTGACGCAGAAGCAGGACGCCGAGAGGGCCGTGGCCCAGCTGGCGCATCCCGCGCCGCCGCCGGCGCACGACGCCGGGTGCTGAGACCGCCCCGCATGCAGCCGGGCCCCTCACCGTTCCACGGTGAGAGGCCCGGATCGTTCTCCGGAAAGGTCAGCCGGCGGTGCCGTACATCCGGTCGCCCGCATCGCCCAGGCCCGGCACGATGTAGCGGTCGTCGTTCAGCCGCTCGTCGACCGCCGCGGTGACCACCGTCACCGGCGAACCGGCCAGCTCCTTCTCCATGACCGCCACGCCCTCCGGCGCGGCCAGCAGGCAGATCGCGGTGACGTCGTCCGCCCCGCGCTTGATCAGCTCACGGATCGCCGCGACCAGGGTGCCGCCGGTGGCCAGCATCGGGTCGACGACGTACACCTGCCGCCCGGAAAGGTCGTCGGGCATCCGCGTCGCGTACGTCTGGGCCTCGTACGTCTCCTCGTTGCGGACCATGCCCATGAAGCCGACCTCGGCGGTGGGCAGCAGCCGGACCATGCCGTCCAGCATGCCCAGACCGGCCCGCAGAATCGGCATGACCAGGGGTCGCGGGTGCGAGAGCCGGACACCGGTGGTCGCCGTCACCGGGGTCTCGATGTCGACCTGCTCGGTGCGCACATCACGGGTGGCCTCGTAGGCGAGCAGGGTGACCAGCTCGTCGGCGAGCCGCCGGAAGGTGGGGGAATCGGTGCGCTTGTCGCGCAGTGTGGTGAGTTTGTGCGCCACCAGCGGGTGGTCGACGACGTGGATCCGCATGCAACGACAGTAACCGAGCCACGGACCGCGGGCGCCCACCGTGAGGGCCCCGGTGCCCGGCCCCGGGTGCGGTGGCGCTCTGGCGGACGGGGGCCGGGGCGCGGCAGGCTGGGGGGTGAGGGGGTCCCTTGCGTGAGGGGTGGCAGCGTGCCCGAATGTTCGATGTTCGATGAGGTGTCCGGCGGTGGCCGGGACGTCGGCGCGGAGCGGGATCTGGAGGCCGAGGCGGCGCGCCGGAGGCGACGGGCGCAGTTTTTGCGGGAGCTGCACGAGGCCAGGCAACTGCGCGAGCGCGTCCAGCCGCGCCGGGCGCGGGCGGCCCGGATGCGCCAGGTGCTGCGTATGCGCACATTCCGCTGGTAAATGCCCCGTTTCGATCGACGGATGTGCACGTTCGGCCGATACCCGCACGCCCCGCGCGCCGGTTCGCGCTGCGGCACGTGAGCGACATCTCTCACAACGGCGGCACGACGCAGCGTCGAAGACCCCGCGCGAGCGCGATGTTTCTGCCACGATTCCGGAGGGGCGGACCCGCGGCGCCACGGCGCCGCCCCGCCCGGCCCGGACGTTATGACAGGTGGGAGAGTCACGGTGTATTTCGCCGCACTGCTCGCGCGCACCGAAGACGGGTGGGAAGCGAGCGATACGGAGCTCGACAATGTGGAGACCCTGGCCGATCTGGCCGACCTGGCCCGAGAGGTCGCGGTCGACGACGACACGGTGGTGGCCCTCATCGAGCAGGAGGACGCCTGGTTCGGCGTGATCCGGGTGGACGGCGAGGACGACCCCCGGGTCTTTCTCTCCAACGCCGCGGTGGCCGCCAGAAGCTCGTACGGAGCGATGCTGACCGACGAGCTGCTGGGTCGCGAGGACGATGAGGGGGACGATCTCGACAGCCTCAACCTGGACGGCACGGAAGACGGGGAGCCGGAAACCGACGACGCAGACGACAACGAGACCCTGAACGCGGTGAACGGCTCGGAGAGCCCGGCCGTCCCGCACGGACCGCTCGGCGACGCCAAGCTCCTGGCCGACCTCGGCATCGGTGAGAAGGAGCTGCTCGCCTTTGAAGGCGATGCGCTCGGCGAGATCGCCGACGCCCTGGGCTGCACGGACCGCCTGGAGGCCGTGCGCTGAGCCGTGCGGGACCGGGCCGCGGTCCCGCCCCTCGGTCACGTCCCCGACACTGGGGGCATGACCGTCCCCCCATCCGCCCCGCCGTCCTCCCCCCTGCCCGACCCGCTGCGCGATCCCTGGATCGCCCCGATGCGGCGGGCACTGGCCGAGGCCGCCCGCGCCCCCGGGACCGGTGACGTCCCGGTGGGTGCCGTGGTGCTGTCCGCCGACGGCACGGTCCTGGGCACCGGCCACAACGAACGCGAGGCCACCGGCGACCCGACCGCCCACGCCGAGATCCTGGCCCTGCGGGCCGCGGCGAGGACCGTAGGAGAATGGCGGCTGACGGACTGCACCCTCGTGGTCACCCTCGAACCGTGCACGATGTGTGCCGGTGCGAGCGTCCTCTCGCGCGTGGACCGTGTCGTCTACGGCGCCCGCGATGCCAAGGCCGGCGCCGCCGGTTCCCTGTGGGACGTCGTGCGCGACCGGCGTCTGAACCACCGCCCCGAGGTCATCACCGGTGTGCTGGAGGACGACTGCGCCGCGCTGCTCACCGCCTTCTTCCGCGACCGCTGAGCCGAGCGCTGTCCCCGCGCCGCCGGCCACCGGTAATCCGATTTCGGCACACGGCCCCCCGTGGGCTAAGCTCTCTCTCGGTAGCGTGTCCGAGCGGCCGAAGGAGCTCGCCTCGAAAGCGAGTGTGGCGCAAGTCACCGAGGGTTCAAATCCCTCCGCTACCGCTGACAGATGAGGCGCCCGGTCCGTTGGACCGGGCGCCTCGTCGTTTTCGTCTCGGCTTCCGGCTCTGTTTCTGTGCCAACGGGGCCGATCGCCACGCCCGGCGTCGCGCCGGCCGCCCGGGTGGCGGCGCCGGCCGCCATCGGCAGCAGACAGGCGCTCGGGGTAGCGGTACCTCGCCAACGGTAGCGCCGGCCCTGGGTCGTCAAACCGCGCGATGCGATGGGGAGTATCGGGGTGAGCCTGCTGTCGGGGCCGGACGGGCCGGCCGCTGCGCTGGAGCTGCTGCCCGATGCCCGGCCGTTCCTGGTGGAGGAGTACGTCGAGGGGGACGCGTACAGCGTCGACGGCGTGTTTTGGGACGGTGTGGCGAGGGTTCTCGCCATTGCGGAGAAGGAGAAGGCGGCCCCGCCGCATTTCGTCGAGGTGGGGCACGTCCTGCCCGCCGAACTCCCGGATCTGGCACGGGGGAGATCACCCGTCAGGTGACCGCCGCACTGTCGGCGCTGGAGCTGCGTACCGGCGCCTTCCATGGGGCGCCGGGCGAGGCGATCCGTCCGCTCCGCCGTTCCGGCGACCGGGCCGGCTTCGTTCTCGTCGGAGCGCCGGATGCAGCACAAACACTGTTGCGGGCACGGGAGTCGGCGGCGTCGGCGCGGATTCGAACGGCCTCCTGACGGCCACCGGGGTCCGGGCGGACGGGGCGCGGGTGTCGTACGGATACACCGGCGCAAAGGAGGCGCGACGACGTTGCCTCACGGGCAATTGTGACGTAAACCACGTTGCTCACCCTGAGTTGATCAGTGCAGAGCACACGTAACGACTTTTCCAGTTCATTACCTTGCTGCAATGCCGTGAACATCGGCCCGGCGCGCCTCCGCGAGTAACACGGTGCGTGAAACCGTAGCGGCTTCTTCCGGTTCCGTTCACGGTTATCGCCTGCACCGTTCGGCGCCGCCGGTTAAAGTCGTGAACGTCAACTCCTGGACGCTCCATCTGCCGTAATCGGCCCGGGAGTTCTGCCGATCCCCTTCGGACCGTCCACGACCACAGAGATTCAGCCAGTGACGTCCTGTAATGGATGCATTGAGCCTTCGTGAACCGCACCGTAGACCGCCAGCCGCACCGGGGTGAGCTACGCCCCGGCTGAATACCACCCACTGGGGACATTCGATGCCGACTGACTTATCGCACGGGAAGACTCTGATACTTGGCTGCGCCTCCACCGGCGCCAAGTTCACTCCGAACAATCACCGGCTGACCGGTGACACCACGCTGGACAGCATCTGTACCGGAAAAACCATCAAAACCTCGGCGCTGGCCTCCATCGCCGAGGCCGAGGCGCTCTACGGAATGGGCTGCCGGTACTACCACTACCACGCCAGAAATCCCCTGACGCACGAGCAGACCACCGACAACGAGATCTACCAGGAGATCAGCCGGGGTGTACAGCGCCGCTGTCCGGACGTGCTGATCAGCTTCGGCGCCAGCCGCAACGGCAGCGAGGTCCGCGAGCGGATCCGCGCCTTCGGGGAATGGGAGCGGGTCAGCCAGTGCGCCGTCCCGCTGCATCTGGGCGGCGCGCATTTCGTCACCATCCAGGCCGCCGTCGAACTCCAGGTGATCTGCGAACTGGAAAGGCAGTTGGAGAAGCAGGGCCGGACGCTGGATATGGATCTGGTCGGCGACCCGGATTTCCTTACGGCCCTGGCTGCGTATGAACCGTCCGACCGCGTCCAGGACGCACAGCTGGACACCCACTCCACCAGCAAGGGCGCGGACTACGGCAAGACCTCGCCGCTGATTCAGTTCCAGGTGTACCGCAATGCCATCAAGGCCCGGCAGAAGCTGGCGCTCTTCCACGAGATCGAATGGGTGCAGCTGCTGCGCAGCTATGCCATGACCCGCTATGCGGTCGAGCATCCGGCGATGCGGCTGGGCAGCTCCGGACAGCTCAACATCACGCTCCTCTTCGGGTTTTCCCCGCGACTTCCCTTCCCCGAGAACTACGCTGAATTCAAGCGGGTCGTGGACGCGGCGAAGAGCCTGGAATACGACCTCGCGGACCCCGGTGTGAAAAAGCGCCACGTCACCATCAGTGTGGGTGCCGCGGTGCTGCCGCAGCACGCCGCCCGGCACTGCAAGGAGCTGGACGTCGGCCCGCGTCGCGGCACCAGGCTCTGCGCGGTCCGCCGGCTGGCGGCCTGGGCGTCCCAGCCCGACAGCCAGGTCGATGTGTTGCGGGTGGGAATGGAGGACACGCCCTATCTCGTCGATGACGACGGGCAGGTCCAGCTCGCCGACAACATCCAGCTGCTCGGCCACGCCATCGACGAAATGACCGCCAACGCCGCCGGCATCGAGCGCGATCACGAGGCGATCTTCGCGCGGATGGGGCTCCAGGGCGTCCAGAACGACCTGCTGTCCGTCCAACGGGAACGCCCTATGGGCGAGTTGGCCGCCGACACCGGTGCCGCCCAGGAGAGCCGCCCGGCCGAGCTGGTCACCGCCGGATGAGCGCCCTCACCGTCCCCGTCCGCGGTGCGAGCTATCGCTGGGTGATCCTCGGCATCGCCACCTTCGCCCAGGCCAGCGCCTCCTTCTTCGTCCAGGGCATCGGCGCGATCAGCGCCTTCCTGGAGCGCGATCTGCATCTGAGCACCGCCCAGATCGGCCTGCTCATCTCGGCGGCGCAGCTGGTGCCGCTGGTCGGGCTCCTGGTGGCCGGCGAATTGCTCGATCGCTACAGCGAACGCTGGGTCGTGGGCATCGGCACCCTGCTGGTCGCGCTGTCCCTGCTCGCCGGAAGCCTGGCGACGGGCTATGTGTCGCTGCTGCTCCTGCTGATCGTCGTCGGTACGGGATACAGCACGGCGCAGCCCGGCGGCAGCAAATCGGTGGCCCAGTGGTTCGATGCCTCGCAGCGGGGATTCGCCATGGGAATCCGCCAGGCGGGCCTGCCGCTCGGCGGTGCGCTGGCCGCCGCGCTGCTGCCGTATCTGGCCGGTGAAATGGGCTGGCAGTCGTCCTTTGTCGCCGGCGGTCTGGTCGCCCTGCTGGGCGCCGTCGTCTTCATCGGCTTTTACCGGGCCCCCGAAGCGGCCGGCCCGCCGCGGCCGGCATCCCGGGGCACGTCGATCCGGTCGGAACTGGCCTCTCGGCTGCGCATGATCCGCGATCCGGCCATGGGCCGCATCATGTTCTCCGGCGTGAGCCTCATTTCGGTGCAGTACGGCATTCAGGTTCTTACGGTGCTCTTTTTGCACGACGAAGCGGACCTCAGCATCACCACCTCGGCCCTGCTGCTCTTCGTCGCCCAATGCGGCGGCGTGGCCGGACGTATCGTGCTGGCGGCCTGGAGCGACCGCTGCACGGCGGGCCGCTATCTGCCCGTACTCGTCTGTATGAGCGCGGTCATCGCCGGCCTGGCCGTCCTGGTGCTGGTCCCGCTCCATTCCGTGGTGCTCTGCGGAATCCTGGTCACCTGGCTCGGATTCTTCGGATTCGGCTGGTACGGCCCCTGGGTGGCCTATGTGGCCGAATCGGCGAGCCCGGACAAGACCGGATTCGCCCTCGGCCTGGCCATGTCCGTCAACCAGATCGCGGTCATCGCCGTACCCCCGGTCCTGGGCCTGCTCAAGGACGCAACGGACAGCTATACGCCCGGCTGGAGCCTTCTGGCAGCAATGACGCTGGTGGCGCTGCTCGCCACGTCCTGGGGTTCGAGGCAATCCGCCGGCCGTCCTTCGGCATAGGCGCACCCTCGTCCCCGACGCCGACGCCCACACACCAAAACCCTCACACCCACACCCCTCACCCAACACCCGGACAGGAGTACCCCCATGGCGTATGTGGTCGCCGAACCCTGCGCGGATGTGCTGGACCTGGCATGTGTCGAGGAATGCCCGGTCGACTGCATTTATCAGGGCGAACGGATGATGTACATCCAGCCCGAGGAATGCGTGGACTGCGGCGCCTGCGAGGTCGTCTGCCCCGTGGAGGCCATTTACTTCGAGGACGACGTCCCGGAGAAGTGGTCCGTGTACACCGCGGCCAATGCGGCGTTCTTCACGGAGATCGGCTCGCCCGGCGGGGCGATTACGGTCGGCAAGTTCGGCCATGACGTCGAGCCGGTACTCAGCCTGCCCACCGCCGAACCCCCGGCGCGATGAGCCCGCTCGCCCCCGGCCGCGCGCCCGCGCCCGCACGGCCCCGCCCGCTGACCGTGGTCCGGCTGATGGGCCCCGCCTTCGTCGCCGCCATCGCCTATGTCGACCCCGGCAATGTCGCCACGAACATCACCGCCGGCGCCCGTTACGGCTATCTGCTGGTGTGGGTGGTGGTCGGCGCCGGGGCGATGGCGATGCTGGTGCAGTATCTGTCCGCCAAACTCACCCTCGCCACCGGCCGTACGCTCCCCGAGCTGTGCGCCGAGCGCTTTCGCCGGGGCACCCGGCTGGCGCTGTGGGTCCAGGCGGAGATCGTCGCCGTGGCGACCGACCTCGCCGAGGTGGTCGGCGGCGCGGTCGCCCTCCAACTGCTCTTCGGCATCCCGCTGCTCACCGGCGGGCTGCTCACCGGGCTGGTCTCCTGGCTGGTGATCGTGGTGCAGTCGCGGCGTGGCCAGCGGCCGTTCGAGGCCGTCGTCGGCGGTCTGCTGGCAGTGGTGCTGACCGGCTTCCTGTACGACGCGGTCAGCGGCGGCTTCTCGGCCAGACAGATCGCCGCCGGGATGGTGCCGCGCTTCGCCGGGCCGGACAGCCTGCTGCTCGCCTGCGGGATCGTCGGGGCGACCGTCATGCCGCACGCCATCTATCTGCACGGCGCGCTGGTGCGCGACCGGCACGGCGCGGCGGGCGGCAGGCAGCGGACCCTGCTGGGCGCGACCCGGGTCGATGTGCTGGCGGCGATGAGCACCGCCGCGGTGGTGAATCTGGCGATGCTCGTCGTCGGCGCCGCCACCCTCGGTTCGGCGGCGGGCGATTCGATCGAGGCCGCGCACCGCGGACTCGCCGCCGCGCTCGGCCCGCTGCCCGCGATGCTCTTCGCCGTCGCGCTGCTCGCCTCCGGCTTCGCCGCCACCTCGGTGGGCACCTATGCGGGCGCGGTGATCCTGGAGGGCTTCGTCGGCCGTACGGTCCCGCTCGCCGTACGGCGGCTGCTCACCCTCGTCCCGGCGCTGGCGGTCCTGGCCCTCGGCGCCGAGCCCGGGCGGGCGCTGGTGCTCTCCCAGGTCGTGCTGAGCTTCGGCATCCCGTTCGCGCTGTGGCCGCTGGTGGCGTTCACCGCGCAGCGACAGCTGATGGGCCGTCTGGTCAACGGGCGCCTGACCACCGTCTGCGCGGTGGCCGCCGCATCGGTCAGCACGCTGCTGAACGCGGCGTTGCTGTGGCTCACGCTGGCGGCGTGAGGGGCGGACGCGGCGCGGGCCGCGGCGCTGGTGATCAGCGCCGCGGCCCGCCGCGTCAGGGCCCGGCCGTCAGTTGTTGCGGCGGAAGAGGCGCCGGATCAGCGCCACGATCAGGGCGATCACCACGATCGCGATGACCAGGGCGATCACGAACAGCACGATGGCGATGATGCCGAGCTTCTTGAAGAAGCCCTTCGTCTTCTTCCCGACCTTCTTCTTCCACTTGGAGCTCTTCTTCGCCTTGTAGACCTTCTTCGCCGAGTGCGAGAAGACGTGGTGATGGTGCGAGAAGAGGCCGTGGTGGCCGAACTCCGGCGCGGACGCGGGTGCGGCGGCGCTGCGCGGCGCCACGGCGCTCTGCGCGGCCACGGCCGGGGCGGCGCTCATGGCCAGCAGGCCGAAGAGCACCGCCAGCACGACGCCCGGTCCGCGCCGCCTGCGCGCGGGCGCAGTCGTGTGCGCGGGGCTCTGTGCGGTGTGCGGCATGGTGGAATCTCCCCCTAGTAGCGTGATGGCCTCAGCCATGATGAGCGGCAGCGGGTACGCCCGCCGAGATCTCGACCTCCATGAGGGAGGCGCTGTGCCGCTCCTCGTCGAAGGCCTTACGGCCACCTCGTAGCCCGAACAGCCGCTTGGCGAGGGCGATGTAGAGCACCGCGAGAACGTTGATCACCAGCGTGGCGATCTTGAGCCAGCTGACCTTCTCGGTCAGCTCGTAGATCTCCAGCGGCAGGAAGGCCGCGGTCGCCACCACCGTCAGATACTCCGCCCACCGCTTGGCGCGCCACAGCCCGACGCCCTCGACGATCTCGATCAGGGCGTAGGCCAGCAGCGCCCCGGCCACCAGCATCAAAGTGGAGTGCTGGTAGCCGAAGGTCTTCTGGATGGTGCCGACGACCGGGGAATGGTCCAGGTCGTAGTTGAAGTGCCGGGCGACCGGGCGCAGCACGGCGATGTACTCGTCGAAGAACCGCCGGACAGCGTCCTTGCGGTTGCTGAACTGCCAGACGCCGAAGGCGGCCAGCACGATGAACACGCCGCGCACGGCCCGCTCGACGGCCAGGAAGCGCAGCAGGAACAGATCCCGCAGGACCTTGCCGCGCGGGACCAGCGGGGCGTCGGCGGCCGGGCCGGAGCCGTGCGGTGCGCCGAGGGCGAAGTCGCCGCAGCGCAGACAGCGCCAGGCCTCGCCGAGCGCGGTGCCGGCGCGCAGCTTGTTCCGCAGGTGTTCCTCGTGCGGAAGGTAGGTGATGTGCCCGCGCCGCGCGCAGGTACGCCGGTCCCAGTCGATCTTCATCGTTGCCGCCCCGTGTTCCTTTCGTCGTCCGCACGGCCCGCACCGCGGCGCGGCGCGCGGCCGCGCTCCGTTCTGTCGCGTACATGATGCATGCCGGACGGGGCGGCCGGGCCGTACGGGGTGGAGGACGCGACCGCCGCTCAGAAGGTTCCGGAGGGTGGCGCAAGGGACCCGGTACGAGAAATCCGCCGGGCATCTGCGGCACCGGCGGCGAAGGGAGGGCAGCGGGGAGCCCGGAAAGGGGGCGGAGGGGCCCGGAAAGGGGGCGAAGGGGCCCGGGGTGGCCGGCCGGGGGAAGCGGCGGCTCGGGGTGCACCGCTCCCCCCGAGGGGGACCGGGCCTCAAAGCCCGCGCCGCAGTCAGGGGGATGAAGCCGGCGCGGACCCCGCAGAGAGGTCCCGTCCCACACCCGGCGGCTTCCTGCCAGACCCGCCGGGCTCCTTTCATCCTGCCTGCGCCGACCGCCCCGGCCACCCGGCGAATGGCCCTCCTTGTCGGGCCTTTGGTCCTTAAAGACCAGATCAGGGGCAGCCCCGCGGTGACCTACCGGGCAATCGGCGGCCGCATCCCGGCTGCCTTGGTCGAACACCTGTGGTTACACTCACCCGACTGCATCCGGCTGGGGAGTCCGGGACGGCTCAAAGACCCGGGACCTGGAGAGCAGCCGACGGCAGAGGAAAACCAGGGACGGCCGCAGGGAACAGGGGAGACGGGACCGATGGCGCAGGCAAAGAAGATCGTGTTGTACCTGCTCATCGTCTTCGTGCTCTACACGATCATCACGTCCCCGGCGCGGGCCGCCAACCTCGTCCAGATAGGCTTCGAGGGCATCTCGGCCGCCGCTCAGGGCGTCGGCGAGTTCATGACCCAGCTGATCAAGTAGTCGGCGGGTCGCCGGCCGGTCGCCCGACCGGCCGTGCAGCCACCGCCGCACGGAGGTCCCCGTGATCCGCCACCTGGTCCTGTTCAAGCTCAACGAAGGCGTCTCCCGCGACGACGAACGGGTACAGGCCGGCGTCCGCGCGTTCGAGGCGCTGAAGGACGAGATCCCGGAGCTGACCTTCTGGGAATGCGCCTGGAACATCACCGACCGGCCGATCGCCCACGACTTCGCGATCAACTCCGCGGTGGCCGACGCCGACGCCCTCAAGCGCTACCTGGAGCACCCGGCCCACCAGGCGGCCGCCGGACAGTGGCGCGCCTTCGCCACCTGGGTGATCGCCGACTACGAGTTCCAGGGCCCGGCCGGAGCCTGACGCCCGCCGCCCCGCCCTCCGGGGCGCCGCAGACCTTCCACGAGCCCCCCGCCCGCCACGGACGGGGGGCTTCGCCGTATCCCGGATCTCCCGTATCCCCTGGATCCCAACGGCCAACTCTCCCCCCAACACGGCGTTATGGGGTACTTGCACCTTATGCACACTCTTGTGATGCTATGACCGCTTTGCCGGATACATACGCTGTGAAGGGTGGCCTGACCGTGACGGCCCGTACTGCGCCAAAGGCTCCATCCCGCGAGAGCCGTAGCGCGGACACGCGGGCGCTCACACAAGTGCTGTTCGCGGAGCTGTCCGGCCTCGAACCGGGTACACCGGAGCACACCCGGGTCCGCGCGGCCCTGATCGAGGCCAACCTTCCGCTGGTCAGATATGCCGCGGCCCGCTTCCGTAGCCGTAATGAACCCATGGAGGACGTCGTCCAGGTCGGCACCATCGGGCTGATCAATGCGATCGACCGGTTCGACCCCGACCGCGGCGTCCAGTTCCCGACCTTTGCGATGCCGACCGTCGTCGGCGAGATCAAACGCTACTTTCGGGACAATGTCCGGACGGTGCATGTACCCCGCCGCCTCCACGAGCTGTGGGTGCAGGTCAACGGCGCGACCGAGGACCTCACGGTGCTGCACGGCCGCTCCCCCACCACCACCGAGATCGCCGAACGCCTCAAGATCAGCGAGGACGAGGTGCTCGCCTGCCTGGAGGCCGGCCGCTCCTACCACGCCACGTCCCTGGAGGCCGCCCAGGAGGGCGACGGCCTGCCCGGCCTGCTGGACCGCCTCGGCTACGAGGACCCCGAGCTCGCCGGCGTCGAGCACCGCGACCTCGTACGGCATCTGCTCGTCCAGCTCCCCGAACGCGAACAGCGCATCCTGCTGCTGCGCTACTACAGCAATCTGACGCAGTCCCAGATCAGTGCGGAACTGGGGGTGTCGCAGATGCACGTCTCCCGGCTACTCTCGCGGAGCTTCGCGCGCTTGCGGTCCGCAAACCGGATCGACGCCTGACGGGACCCGCCCGACGGCGCCGACACCCCAACCGGAAACAGGAGCGATCTCTCACCGGGACGAGGTACCCGTTCCTGCACAGATATGTCGACAAGGCGCTACAGCGTGTTGCCGACATGTGACATTCTGCAGAAACCGCGTTTGCCGTGGCGCTGCCTCCGGTATTCAGGTGGAGGCATCACTCCTCGGTCCGCCCGGCCCGAGGACACCGCAGCGACACCTCAAGGGGGTGGCATGTCCGTAGAACTGGGCAGCTCGAAGGTGCTTCCCGCGATTCCCGCGCCCGCGCCGCACCTGCACGACCAGGCACCCGTCCAGGTGCCCGTCCAGGTGCCCGACGACGCCATCAACACCCGCACGCTCTCCCGCTCCCTGTTCCTGCGGCTGGCCACGCTCGACAAGGACTGCGCGGAGCGCACCTATGTCCGCGACACCCTCATCGAACTCAACCTCCCGCTCGTCCGTTACGCCGCGGCCCGCTTCCGCAGCCGCAACGAACCGATGGAGGACATCGTCCAGGTCGGCACCATCGGCCTGATCAAAGCCATCGACCGTTTCGATTGCGAACGCGGCGTGGAATTCCCGACGTTCGCGATGCCCACGGTCGTCGGCGAGATCAAGCGCTTCTTCCGCGACACCTCGTGGTCGGTACGGGTGCCGCGCCGCCTCCAGGAGCTGCGGCTGGCCCTCACCAAGGCCAGCGACGAGCTCTCCCAGAAGCTGGACCGTTCCCCGACCGTTCCCGAACTCGCCCTGTGCCTGGGCGTGTCGGAGGAAGACGTCGTCGACGGCCTCGCGGTCGGCAACGCCTACACCGCCTCCTCCCTCGACTCCCCCTCCCCCGAGGACGACGGCGGCGAGGGCTCCCTCGCGGACCGCCTCGGCTACGAGGACAGCGCGCTGGAGGGCGTGGAATACCGCGAGTCCCTCAAGCCCCTGCTGGCCAAACTCCCGCCCCGGGAGCGCCAGATCATCATGTTGCGCTTCTTCGCCAACATGACGCAGTCACAGATCGGCGAGGAGGTCGGCATCTCCCAGATGCACGTCTCCCGGCTGCTCACCCGCACTCTCGCGCAGCTGCGCGAAGGGCTCATCGCCGACTGAGGTCCGGTCCGCCGAGGGGTGCGCCGCTCGGCGGACAGCGGAAGAGGGAGGCGTAGGGCCCGTCCCTCTCCCCTCTTTCTCCCACCCCTGTACTCCTGACGCATCGTCAGCAACACTGTCCCCCGGCTACCGCTGGGAGGTACCCCCACGATGCGACGGACGACGGCAGTTGGCCGCACCTCGGCGGCCGTGGTGTTCCTGGGCGTTCTGCTCGCCGGCTGCGGCAGCGCGCCGCCCAAGAGCTATGTCGCGCTGGGCGCGGCGGGCCCCGCCGACGGCCGGGCCCCGGTGAAGGCCGTACCGCCCCGCGACGGAATCGAGCTGACGCCCCTGGACGGCGACGGCACGCATTCCCCTTCCGGCCACCCCTCCCCGGGCGCCCCTTCCCGTACGGGCGGCGACGGCACGCCCCCCGGAGCCCCCACCGGAAGCCCTGGCGACGCAACCGCCCCATCCGCCAACTCCCCGGCGCCACCGGGAGCTTCCGCCACCCCTGGCGAACCCGGCGGCCACACCGGCCCCGGCAGCGGAGACGGACCCGGCCCCGGAGACGGCAGCACCACCCCTGGCCCGCCGTCCCCCACCCTGCCCACCGGCCCCGGTGCCCCCGCCGGCCTCCTCGTCGGCAGGCCGGATCTCGCCGACACCGACGTCCGCTGGTGCCAGAAGGTCACCCTCGGCTTCCTCAACACCGGTCAACACCCCGTGACCCAGGGCACCGTCACCTTCGGCACCCACATCATCGGCCCCCTCGGCATCGACTGGGCCACCCGCAACTCCACCCACGCGCTTCCCCTGCCTCTCGCCCCCGGCAAGCGGCAGACCGGCACCTGGCGCGTGTGCGTGGACGCCTGGCGGGTGCCGCTCGGGATGCACCTCGACACCAGGGACGTGACCTTCGGGTGGAAGTGACGCGGCCGGGGCAGGCCCGTACGCCGGTCAACACCCCTGCGGGGACTGGGCGGCCGTGGATCATTCCTGCCAGGTGGCCCGGACCTGTTCGGCGAGTGCGCCACCTTGCCGGAGCCCGGCCCGGTAGGACGGCTGCCAGGCCGCCCGGTCGTGCAGATCGGGCCCGAAGGCCCGTACCGTCTCCTCATCGGGCGCGATCGTCACCACCGCGTCCGCACCGGCCGCGGCGAGCTCCCGCGCCAGCGGCTCGCGGGGGAAGAGATGCGCCAGCGGCTCGACGACGACCAGCGCGCGGGCGCCCGCGGCGAGATCGGCGTTGGTCCCGGACCGCAGGCCGCCGTCCATGTACCGGCGGCCGTTTACGGTGACGGGCGGGTAGATGCCCGGGAAGGCCGTGCTCGCCGCCACTGCGGAGGGCAGCGGGACGCCACTGGCGCGGTCGAAGACCTCCGGCTCGCCCGTCGCGACGTCCACCGCGGTGATGAGCAGCTTGCGGTCCGGCCAGCGGTCCGCGCCGGTGACGGCTTCCATACGGGCGAGATGGGCCTGCTCGGGCCCCGTCTCGGCGGTCAGCGCGAGCCTGCCCACGCGGCGTCGCACCTCGGCGGGGTTGGCCCCTGCCGCGCCGAGCACTGCGAACACCTCGCCCAGCCGGCGGCCGTCCACCAGGGGCGGGACGCCGGTCCGCCGGGGGACGGCGAGCCGGTCGGGGTCCTGCCCGGTGGCCAGCAACGCGCCGACGATCGCTCCCGCCGAGGTACCGACGGTCAGATCCGCCTCGGCAAGATCCACGCCGTTCCCGCGCAGCCCGCCGACGAGGCCGGCCATCCAGGCCGTCCCGACCACTCCTCCGGCGCCGAGCACCACCGCACGTGTGCATACCGCCATCGCTCCCCCTCGTCCGACCGGCATGGGCGCCGAGGCTATACCCCGCGGGGCTTCGGCCTATCGGCCCGCCCCCTTCGGCCCCCGCATGCCGAGCCCGCCGAGCCCGCCGAGCAGGGAGTCGGTGAGGCGATCGGCCGTCGCATGGTCGAGGGGGGCGTGCCCGAGGAGGAAGCGGTACCAGAACAAGCCGTAGAACTGATCCACCATCAGGTCGAGGTCGGTGTTCGCGGGCAGTTCGCCGCGTTCGACGCCGCGGGCGGCGACTTCCCGTACGGCCGCGCGGCGGGCGGCGGTGAAGGTGCGCAGCATCTCTGTGAGGTGCGGGTCGCGCGCCGCCTCGCGTACGAGGGTGCGTAGGGCCGGGCCGGTGGGGGTGTGCCGGGCGGCGTCGAAGGTGGCGGCGATGAGGGTGCGCAGGTCGTCGCGGAGCGAGCCGGTGTCCGGTGCGGGCACGTCATGGTCCGCGCGGTCGTGGAGGGCGTCCAGGAGGACGGCGCCCTTGGAGGGCCACCAGCGGTAGAGGGTCTGTTTGCCGACGCCGGCTTCGCGGGCGATGGCGTCGATGGTGATGGGAGCCCCCTCGGAGGCGGCCAGCAGCCGCATGGCGGCGTCCAGGATCGCCCGGTGGGCCGCCTCGTTACGGCGACGCCCGGTGTGCGGGCGCTCCCCTCGGGAGGGGGGCTGCGCTGCTGCGTTCATACCGTCCGGCTCTCCGTTCGTCCCGCGTCTCGTCCCCGCATCCCCACATCCGCTCCCTCTCGCCCCCATCTCACTCTTGACGAGACTAACGGTCTCGGCAACACTCTTGTCGAGACCGGCAGTCTCGTCAAGGCTGCCGAGCCCCCTCACCCGGGGGCGCCACGGGGACGAAAGGACGCACCACCATGACCGCTTCACCTGCCGCAACGCCCGCCTTCGCCGGACAGCACGTCGTCGTGATGGGCGGCAGCTCCGGCATCGGCGAGGCCGCAGCGGCGGCGTTCGCCGCCGATGGCGCCGAGGTCACCATCACCGGCCGCAGCCTGGACCGGCTGACCGCAGCGGCCGCCCGTATCGGCGGCAAGACCGTCGGCCACCGCATGGATGCCGCGGACCAGATCGACATCGACGCGTTCTTCGCACAGTCGGGCCCGATCGACCACCTGGTGCTCGCCGTCAGCGGCGCGGCGGGCAGCGGCCCCTTCGCCGAGCTCGACCTGGCGGCGCTCGCGGCCGGATTCGACGGCAAGTTCTGGCCGCAGGTGCGCATCCTGAAATCCGCACTGCCCCATATGCGCGCGGACGGCTCGGTGACCCTGATCACCGCCGCCTCCGCCCGCGCCGCCTTCCCCGGCAGCGCGGGCCTGGCCGCCATCAACGGCGCGCTCCAGGCGATGGTCCCCCCGCTGGCGGTCGAGCTGGCCCCGCTGCGGATCAACGCAGTCTCGCCCGGCGTCATCGACACCCCGTGGTGGGACGCCGTCCCGGCAGACCAGCGCAAGGCGCTGTTCGACGGCCTCGCCGCCACCACCCCGGCAGGCCGCGTCGGCCGCCCCGACGACGTCGCCCGCGCCATCCACATGGTGGCCGCCAACGGCTTCATGACGGGCGTGATCCTCGACTGCACCGGCGGCGCCCATCTCGCCACCGGGCGCTGACCCCCACTCCGCGCCTGCGAGCTAGGGCCTGTCCGACCCTGACCCATCGGACAGGCCCTAGATGACGGGCGGACGGCCCAACCGGCTCATGCGCCACACGGTGCGCCACCGCATGGGGCGGCGCGGCGGGCACGGCGTCCGCACGCCTTCGGTGAAGCCGGCGAACCAGGCCCGCAGGCCGGCCGGTTGGCGGGTGCGCGCGAGGGTTATCGCCGTCCATACGGCCAGGTAGAGGGGGATGAGGGGGGCGGGGAGGTGCCGTTTGGCGAGCCAGACGCGGTTTCGGGCCACCATGCGGTGGTACACCGCGTGCCGGGTCGGTGAGGTCCACGGGTGCTGGAGCACCAACTCGGGCTCGTAGAGCACCTTCCAGCCCTCGTCCAGGGCCCGCCAGGCCAGGTCGGTCTCCTCATGGGCGTAGAAGAACGGCTCGGGCCAGCCGCCGGTCTCGTCCAGCATCCGCATGGACAGGCCGTGGCCACCGCCGAGGAACGTCGTCACATAGCCGCGGCGCAGGGGGTCCTTGGCACGCAGGCGGGGGACGTGGCGGCGCTGGGTGCGACCGCGTTCGTCGGCGATGCGGAAGCTGACGATGCCCAGCCGCTCGTCCGCCTCGTACAGCTCCACGAGCCGGGTGAGGACATCCGGGCTGATCAGCAGCCCGTCATCGTCCAGGTCCACGACCACGTCGACGTCCCCGAACTCCCGGAGTCTGTCCAGGGCGGCGTTCCGGCCGCCGGCGATGCCCAGGTTCTCCGGCAGTTCCAGGCCGGTCACCCCGTCGGGAAGGGGTGGCAGGGGCGAGCCGTTGCCGACGACCACCACCCGCGCCGCGGGCGTGTCCTGCTTGGCCACCGAGTCGAGCAGGTCGGCCAGTTCGGCGGGCCGTGAGCCCATGGTCAGGATGGCGACGCCAACGCGCGGGTGACGCACGGATGAACTCCGTCCCTCGGGTGCGGTTGCCAGTGATGCTAGGGCCTGCCCGACGGGTCGGCGCCCTCCTGCCGGATTTCCCCCCGATGGCCGATGAGTTCCGCCCGCCGCGCCGGTCAGTACTCCTACAGAACCGACCGCGGATGCGCAGGAGGACGACACCATGCCCCAGATCACCCCCAACCTCTGGTTCGACACCCAGAGCGTGGAGGCCGCCGAGTTCTACTGCTCGGTGTTCCCGAACTCCAGGATCCGGAATATCTCGTACTACACGGAGGCCGGTCCGCGCCCCGCCGGTACCGTCCTGACCGTCGATTTCGTGCTCGACGGCAAGGAATTCACCGCGATCAACGGCGGCCCCCAGTTCACCTTCGACGAGGCGGTCTCGTTCCTGATCACCTGCGGCGACCAGGAAGAGATCGACTACTACTGGACCAAGCTCTCCGAAGGCGGCGAAGAGGGCCCGTGCGGCTGGGTGAAGGACAGGTTCGGCCTGTCCTGGCAGGTCGTCCCCACCGGGATGGCCGAGCTGATGAGCGACCCCGACCAGAGCCGCGCCACCCGCGCCATGCAGGCCATGCTCGGCATGAAGAAGATCGACATGGCGGCCCTCCAGGCGGCGGCCGACCAGGGCTGACGGCGACGGCATCCGGGGCCGGCCTGCCGAAAGCCGGCCCCGCAGGCGCGCCGTTCTCAACCGGCCGTGGTCCGCTCCACCGGAATCCACAGCCGCGCCTGCGCCTGCTTGCCGTCCTCCGTCGGCCGGACCCACAGGATCTCGGGGCCCGGCCGGCTCCGGTACGGGTTGGACGGGAACCACTGCGCGTACACGTCCCCCCACAGGTGCTGAAGCGCCTGCGGATACGGTCCGGTGTTCTCGAAGACGGCCCAGGTCCCCGCCGGCACGTGCAGTTCGTCGAGCCCCTCCGGCGCTGCCGCACTCGTCACCACCGCGTGGTAGTAGTCGAGTTCGGTGCCCTCCTCCATGCTCGCGTCGAGCCGTACGACCGCCGAGACGATCCCGTCCGGCTCCTGGTCGGACAGGGCGGCGATGCGCGCTACGGTCTCCTTCCCGATGCTCTTGACGTGGGCGACGATCGCCGGGTTCTCCCCGTTGTGCACGAGCGGTACGCGGGCCTTCTTCCCCACGACCCGGAACGCGTCCTTCTCCACAATCCGGTACGACATGCTGCTGCTCCCCTCGACGACGAGTCGGAAGGACATCCGGGGCTGGGACTGCAACACCGCGCCGCTCCGCCGGGCCGCGCCGGGCCCGACGCCGTGCATCGCGCGGAACGCCCGCGCGAACGCCTCCCCCGAGCCGTAGCCGTAGCGCACCGCGACATCGAGCAACGTCCGCTCCCCGGCGAGCACTTCGGCCCCCGCGAGGGTCAGCCGCCGACGGCGGACGTAGTCCGACAGCGGCATCCCCGCCAGCGCGGAGAACAGCCGCCGGAAGTGGTACTCCGACGTCACCGCGATCCTGGCCAGTTCTCCGGCGTCGATCCGTCCGTCGAGGCGCTCCTCGATGTACTCCATCGCCTCGTTCAGCCGCTCCAGCACCCGGACTCCTTCCCTTTCGCTGCCTTACTTTAGGAACGGGCGGCCGTGTCGGACCCGACATCCGGTGCCCGCTGAAGTCGGGTACGCCGAGGTCAGGGGCAGGGCCAGGGCCGAGGGCAAGAGTGCGGCCCGCCGTCCGATGACGGCGGGCCGGAAGTTCCGTACGGGGTCGGGCGGCGCCCTCCAGGGGCGCGACGGCCTACTTCAGCGCCAGCCAAGCCGCTCCCGCCACCACCAGGACCGCGACGATCACGCCGACGATGACGCCCACGCGCGCCCCGCCGCCGCTCTGGGGCGCCGCTGCGCGGCGGCCTTCGGGGCTCGGAGGGGCGGTGCCCTCGTCCACGAAGGCGCGGAACATCTGGGTGCTGCCCGCCGGGTCGTAGTTGCCGCCGGCCTGGTTCTGAGGGTTGGTCGCCATGGTGAAGGACCCTAGCGAACTGCGGGTCCGAGGGGCACCCCTGGGGAGCGCACCCACATGACCTGCACTTTTGCGCCACGGGGCACGGGTACCGACCACAACCGGCCGGGACTTTTGGCGGGCTTTACCCGGCTTTACCCGAGGGCGCCTGCAACTCGTTTGCCTTCAGCAACCAACATAATCTATGGTTACATGGTTGCCTCAAGCAACGAAGATCCCCGACAGGGATCGACGAAGGACGCCATACAACACAACGTGACGACGCATGGAGGAGTCCGTGGCCACTCGGAGTCATTACGAGGAGCTGGCCCGGCAACTCAGCGCCATCGGCGCCGTCAAGCGCGAAATGGGCCGCCTCCTGCCCCAGGACTGCCCGCCCGCCTCGGCCGGCCTGCTCACCCTTCTCGAGCGGCACGGCGAGATGCGGATGAGCCAGCTCGCGGAGCTGCTGGCCATCGACATGTCGGTGACCAGCCGGCATGTCGCGCACGTCTGCGAACGCGGCTGGGTCGAGCGCAAGCCCGACCCGGCCGACAAGCGGTCGCGGCTGCTGTGCCTGACCCCGAGCGGCACGGAGCTCCTCGCGGAGCTCTCCGAGCGCTACACCCAGACCCTCGCCCGGTATCTGGACGACTGGACCGACACCGACGTCGGACACCTCGTCGACCTGCTCGCCAGGCTCCGTACGAGCTTCGGCGACTGCCGCAGCCGGGCCCCGCACGATCCCTGCACCACCCCCGCCCGTACACCCGCGGGCTGACAAGGAACCAAAGGAACCACATGGCTACGACCACACCAGCCGGTGTGCGGGGCGGCCACGCCAAGCACGGAGGCGGACAGCACGCCTCCCACGGGGCCCCCATGACGCACCGTCAGATCATGGAGGCGCTCTCCGGGCTGCTGCTCGGGATGTTCGTCGCCATCCTGTCCTCGACGATCGTCTCGAATGCGCTGCCGGAGATCATCCACGATCTGCACGGCGGGCAGAGCGCCTACACCTGGGTCGTGACGGCCGCACTGCTGTCGATGACCGCGTCCACGCCCCTGTGGGGCAAGCTCTCCGACCTGTTCAGCAAGAAGCTGCTGGTGCAGTTCGCGCTGGTCATCTACGTGGCCGGGTCGGTCGTCGCCGGACTGTCGCAGAACACCGGCATGCTGATCGCCTGCCGGGTGGTGCAGGGCATAGGCGTGGGCGGTCTGTCCGCCCTGGCCCAGATCGTGATGGCCGCGATGATCTCGCCGCGCGAGCGCGGCCGTTACAGCGGCTACCTCGGCGCCGTCTTCGCCGTCGCCACCGTCGGCGGACCGCTGCTCGGCGGCGTCATCACCGACACCAGCTGGCTCGGCTGGCGCTGGTGCTTCTACGTCGGCGTGCCGTTCGCCGTCATCGCCCTGATCGTGCTCCAGAAGACCCTGAAGCTGCCCGTCGTCAAGCGCGAGGGCGTCAAGGTCGACTGGGCGGGCGCCTTCTTCATCAGCGCGGCGGTCTCGCTGCTGCTGGTGTGGGTGACGCTGGCGGGCGACAAGTACGACTGGCTGTCGTGGCAGACCGCCGCGATGGTCGGCGGCGCGGTCGTCCTCGGTGCGATCTTCCTCCTCATCGAGTCCAGGGCCGCGGAGCCGATCATCCCGCTGCGGCTGTTCCGCAACAAGACGATCACCCTGGCCTCGCTGGCCTCGCTGTTCGTCGGCGTCTCGATGTTCACCGGCACCGTGTTCTTCAGCCAGTACTTCCAGCTGGCCCGCGACAAGTCGCCGACGATGTCCGGCGTCATGACCATCCCGATGATCGGCGGCCTGTTCATCTCGTCGACGGTCTCCGGCCAGGTCATCACCAAGACCGGCCGCTGGAAGGCATGGCTGGTCACCGGCGGTCTGCTGCTGACCGCGGGCCTCGGCCTGCTGAGCACCATCCGTTACGACACCGAGTACTGGCACATCGCGATCTTCATGGCGCTGATGGGCCTCGGCATCGGCATGATGATGCAGAACCTGGTCCTTGCCACGCAGAACCAGGTCGCCCCTCAGGACCTCGGTTCCGCCTCGTCCGTCGTGACCTTCTTCCGTTCCCTCGGCGGTGCGGTGGGCGTCTCGGCGCTCGGTGCGGTGCTCGGCAACCGCGTCACCCACTACGTCAAGGACGGCCTGGCCGACCTCGGCCCCAAGGGCGCCAAGGCCGCCGCGCACGCCGCCGGCAACAGCGGCGGCGGCATCCCCGACCTGGACGCCCTCCCGGCGCCGCTGCGCACCGTCATGGAGAGCGCCTACGGTCACGGCGTGGCGGACGTGTTCCTCTACGCGGCGCCCTGCGCGCTGCTCGCCTTCCTGTTCACCCTGTTCATCAAGGAGGTCGCATTGAAGACGCGTGGTGGTCTGGCCCAGAGCTCGGACGGCACGGACGGCACCGAGACCGCGGCCGTCCCGGCGGAAGCGGCCGCCGAGGCATCCGCCGCCGCGGCTCCGGCCGCCGAGGAGCGGGAGCCCGTCCTGGTGGGCGCCGCCCCCTCGGACGACGAGTACGGCCACACCCCCTCCTGGGCCCGGCCGGCCGTCGCCGCCGCGCCCCAGCCGCTGGCCGCGTACGCCTCGGCAGGCAACGGCGACGCCCCGGCGGGCCCGGCCGTCCACGGCTTCGTCCGGAACGCGGAGGGCAACCCCGTCCCCCGCTCCGCCGTCACGCTGATCTCGCTCACCGGCCGCCAGCTGGGCCGCGCGGTCGCCCAGGCCAACGGCTCGTACGTCCTTGGTGCCCCCGGCGCCGGGTCGTACGTCCTGATAGCCGCGGCCGACGGACACCAGCCGCAGGCTTCCACGGTCGTCGTCGGCGATACGCCGCACGCCTTCGACATCCTGCTCAGCGGCACCAGCGGCCTGGCCGGCCAGGTCCGCAGCGCGAGCGGCGGCGAACCGGTCGCCGGTGCGATGGTCGTCGTCACCGACGTCCGCGGCGAGGTACTGGCTACCGGAACCACCGGCGCCGAAGGCCACTTCGCCTTCGCCGAGCTGGCCCCGGGCACCTTCACCGTCGCCGTGAACGCCGCGGACTACCGCCCGGCCGCACTGCCGGTCGAGGTCAGCGGCCAGGGCACCACCCGCATCGAGGTCGAACTGCGCTCCGGCGCCCGGGTGCAGGGCATCGTACGGGCGGGTGCGGACCGTCGGCCGCTGCCCGACGCCCGCGTGACGCTGGTGGATGCGGCGGGCAATGTCGTCGCCACCTCCACCACCGGGGCGGACGGCGCCTACGCCTTCACCGACCTGGACGCCGGCGACTACACGGTCATCGCGAGCGGCTATCCGCCGGTCGCCAGCGGCCTTGCGGTCGACGCACGCGGGATCGACGGCCACGACGTCCAGCTCACGCACCAGGAGGGGTGACCCCCTTCCCCCAGACCCCGGACCGGGGCGCGCTATGAGCGGAGACGCGCCCCGGCCCGGCCCCCGGGCTCCGACGGCGGCGCTGCGCACAGGCAGGGGACGGCCTGCACGCCGCCGCCGGAGCCCCACCACGCACCAGGCAACACACGGGAGAAGGCAATGACTTCGAGCGGCGCGGGAGCTGCCGGACTGCGGGCCCAGGTCCGCACACGGGACGGCTGGGCGGTCCAGCACGCCGTACTGACCGTCACCGACATGACGGGCGCGCAGGTGCTGCGGGCCTCGGCCGACGAGGAGGGCGCGGTCCGCAGCGAGGCGCCGCTGGCGGCCGGTGCGTACACCGTCATCGTCACGGCCGTCGGCTACGCCCCGGTCGCCTCCAGCGCGATCGTGACGGCCAGCGGCCGGATGGAGATCGGCACGGTCGTCCTGGCCCGCCAGGGCGGCGCGGAACTGCCGCCCCCCGGCGCCTGGACCATCGACCCCATGCACTCCACCGTCGGCGCGGTCGCCCAGCACCTGGGCATCTCCAGCGTGCACGGCCGGTTCACCGAGTTCGGCGGCCGGATCGAGATCGCCGAGGACCTGGAGAAGTCCCGCGTCGAGGCGTCTATCAAGGCCGCCTCCATCGACACCGGCAACGGCATGCGCGACGGCCATCTGCGCTCCGAGGACTTCCTGAACGTGGACGAGTTCCCCGAACTCACCTACCGCAGCAGCGGCCTGGAGCCGGCCGGCCCCGACCGCTGGACCGTCCACGGCGACCTCTCCCTCCACGGCGTCGTCCGCCCCGTCGACCTCGACCTGAGCTACCTCGGCACCGGGCCCGACCCCTGGGGCGGCGTCCGCGCGGCCTTCCGCGCCACCGCCGAACTGCGGCGCGAGGACTTCAAGATGAACTACAACCAGGTCGTGGCGGCGGGCATCGCGGCGATCGGGACCACCCTCAAGGTCGAGCTGGACATCCAGGCGGTGCAGGGGGAAAGCCTGCCGATGGGGTGAGCGGTTGCGGGGGCCGAACGGACACGGGGGCCGGAGGGGCCCGTGTCCGTGGCGCCGGCGGGCCTCGGCCTACCACACAACTACCCTCTTCCTCCCCCGATTTCGACCCAGAACGAATACATGGTGCGACCCCGGCGACTCGGGCAAACTGCCTGTCGCGACGGCGGTACGGCCCTCGCTCCGGACGCCGGACGGGGGCCCGTACGGCACGCCGTGCACCACGACCGCAGGAACTCCAGGGGGAACACCATGCGCAAGATCACCCGGGCCGCCGCGGCCCTCGCACTCGCCGTGGGCGCCACGACCATGGTCACCGCGACCAGCGCCAACGCCGCCCAGGCCGCGGGCACCGAACACGGCTGCCCGGCCGGAGCCTTCTGCATCTACCCGCAGGACGCCGGCTGGAACAACGACCGGCCCTCCCACGCCTTCTACAGCTACGGCGCCCACAACCTGTCCAACCAGGTCGGCAACCACATGATCTTCAACAACCAGACCGGCGGCGCCTGGGCCCGCACCTGCACCGGCTACAACGGCACCGGCGACTGCCAGGGCTGGATGGCCGCCGGCCAGTACTTCGTCAAGGACCTGACGCCGATCAACTCGATCCTGCTGGTCCAGTAGTCGCCAGGCATTTCCCGACCCGGGTCGGGCTTCCTTCGACGGGCGCCCGGCCCCAGCGCCTTTCCCGGCCCTCGTGCCGCGCGCGGTCGCACCTGACGGGCCTCGTCAGGCTCCCGTCAAGATCGCGTCAGCCGGGCGCATGGATTTTCGAATGGCCGTTCCCTCGCCACCGCGGCACCTCGTAGCGTCCGTCCTATCGCCCCAACAAGGCGCCAATGGACCGGAGTTAAACGGGGAACGGCAGACATGTTATCCACGACCTTCGAGGCACGCCCAGCGGGAATAAGGGATCTGGCCACGGAATTCAGCACCGCCGCCGACGACATCGAGAGCCGCCTCAAGGAGTTCGCCGGGCAGGCCGCACAGATCGGCACCGCATTCGGGCTGCTGGCGGCGTGCGCGGACACCACCTCCCAGTACCTGGAGGCGCTCACCCGCACCGAGGAGCAAATAGCCCAACTCGCCGCCCTGCTACGGGACTCCGGACTGGTTCAGTCCGCCGCGCATTACGAATGCGTCGAGTCCGAAACCGCATCGTTCTGGGGCGGCCGGTCATGAGCATCAACACCACGCTGGTCGACAAGACCACTCCGGTCCTCGAAACGCTCGGCATTCCCTGGCCCGGCGGCGATCCGGAGACCCTCCGGACCCTCGCCGCCGGCTGGCGCAGCTTCGGCCAGGACCTCCACCGGACCGCCGAACGCCTCGACGAAAAGGTGAACGCGGTCGTAGGCGTCGCCTGGACGGGTCCGGGAGCGGAGTCCTTCAAGAAGCACTGGCAGCAGCAGTACGAGGTGTTCCAGGACTCCACGAACAATTTCGAGGAGATGCAGAAGGAACTCGACGACTGTGCCGACCACTCCGAAACGATCCTCCACAAGATCGTGGAACTCACCCTGGAACTCACCCAGATGGAAACGTCCGGGACAGTGCTGCCGACGGTCACCGTGGGCCCCTCCGAAGCCGTCGCCACGGCGGCCGTCGCCGGGCAGGCGTCGAAGATCCTCCGCCTGGTGGAGCAGTTCGAAGCGCTGGCGGGCCGGATCGAGTCGGCCATGAAGAAGCTGGCCGGTGACTCCCGACTCCTGACATACGTGGTCGACCGCATGGCCACGCTCCTCGGCGAGGGCCTGACGAACATGGCGATGCGGCACGCCGGTGCCACGGCCACCGAGCCGGCCGCGGGACTCAGCCCCGGTCTCTGACCATGCCGATGAAGGACACCCAGGCGTCGGGCGGGAAGTGAAGCTCGGGGCCTGGGTTCTTGGAGTCGCGTATGGGGACGGAGCCGGTGGGGATGGCAGCGGGGGCCCACTCGACGCAGTCGCTGCCGTGCTCGGCGCCGCTGTAGCTGGACTTCACCCACTCGCGAGCGCCAGGGTTTGTGGTCACGTCAGTGCCTCCATCTGTCCCCTGATCAGGCGTGCGCTCTCCCGGGTGGAAAGCGCCTCCCCTGTCAGGCCATCGTAGGCACGCAGACAGACCCGTACATGGGGCCGCCGTGGCCCGCCGAGCTGACCCGGGTTCGCACACCCCGCCGCGGCCGCCCTCAGCCCGCGCCTCGCCGCCGCTACTCCCCCCGCCCCCGCATCGCCTCGATCCCCGCGAACTGGAGTTCCAGGGCGAACGCGAAGTCCTCGTCGAGCATCTTCTTCGCGCTGCGGCCCTGGCGGACGTAGTCGGCGCGGGAGGACAGTTCCATGGTCTCGGCGAATTCCGGGCGGCCCGAGATCGCGGCCATGACCTGCGCGAAGTACTCGTCGAGGCTGATGCCGGCGGCCCGGCAGCGGTCCTCGTGGGTGGCGCGGATGGTCGAGAAGCCGTAGACGAAGTGGAAGAGCGAGGCCAGCGCGCCCGAGGTGCGGTCGGCGTCCAGGCCGGTGCGGCGCATCACCCGCATCGTGGCGTTGGAGAACGCGACGGAACGCGGGCCGACGTTGATGAACTCGGCCAGCAGCCGGGCCGCCCACGGATGGCGCAGCAGCATGTCGCGGTAGCCGGTGGCGAGCAGGCGGAGCTGGTCGCGCCAGTCGGCGGCGGCGTCCGACTCGTCGGGCAGGGCGATCTCGCCGGCCACCGCGTCCACGGCCAGCTCCAGCAGGTCGTCCTTGGTGTCGACGTACCAGTAGACGGACATCGCGGTGACGCCCAGCTCGGCGGCCAGGCGGCGCATGGAGAACTTGGCCAGGCCCTCGGCGTCCAGCAGCCGGACCGTCGCCGCGACGATCTTGTCGAGGTCGAGTCCGGCCGGCTGGTCCGCCTTGCGGGTGAGCGGGGGGCGTTCGGTCAGCCAGACGCTGTTCGCACGCGCCGGTTGCTTCCTGGCGCGGCCATCCGTCGCTGCCATGGCGTCCCCTCGGTCATCGTTGGCCGACGATCACTGCCCATCGACCACTGTTCATCGATCACTGCTCATCGATCACGTACACCGTCGATGCTATTCCGCCGGGGCGGTGGACGGTGCCGGGGCGGTGGACGGTGCCGGTACGGACGACGTACCGGCCTCCTGGCGAGTGGGTTCGGCCTCCTGGCCGGACCGCTCCGCGCGACGCAGCAGCAGCGCGGCGACCAGCCCGCCGAGGAAGACCGCGGCGGCGCCGACCAGCTGGCTGGTGCCGATGCCGGTGGCGAAGGCGTCCTGGACGGCGGTGCGTTCGGCGTCCGTACGGGTCCGGGCGAGCGCCGCCGGGAGGGATCCGGCGCCCGCCGCGACCAGCGGGATCAGCGCGGCGAAGCGGGAGTTGAGGACCGCGCCGAGGACGGCGACGCCGAGGCCCTGGCCGAACTCCATCAGCGTGCCGTTGACGCCGGCGCCGACCCCGGCCTTGGCGGGCGGGATGGCGGACATGACGGCGTTCGCCATCGTCGGCATGGCGAACGCGACGCCGACGCCCATCACGATCAGTCCGGTCAGCATGCCGCCGTAGCCGTGTCCGCCGAGGAGCGAGATCGCGGCGAGGCCGGCCGCGAGCAGCGTCATGCCGCTGACGATCATGCCGGGGGTACCGAGCCGGGGCATCAGGCGGGCGCCCAGCCCCGTGAAGTTGATCAGGATGACGGTGACGGCGAGCGGCGCCATCCGCAGTCCGGCCTCCAACGGGCCGTAGCCGAGCACCAGTTGGAGGTGCTGGGTGAGCAGGAAGATCGAGCCCCCCATGCCGAAGGCGACGAGGATGCCGCCGGAGACCGCGCCGATGAAGCGGCGGTTGCGGAAGAAGTGCATGTCCAGCATGGGGTTCGGGACGTGCAGCTCCCAGAGCGCGAAGGCGGCGAGGCCGAGCACGCCGACGGAGCCGGAGAGCAGGACCTGGGTCGAGAGCCAGCCGGACACCGGGCCGCTGATGATCGCGTAGACGACGCCCACCATGCCGATCATGGAGAGCAGAGCGCCGAGCAGGTCGGGCCGGTCGCCGCTGTGGTTCTTGGATTCGGGGACGAGGGCCACTACGGCCACCAGCGAGATGGCCGCGACGGGGAGGTTGACCAGGAACAGCGAGCCCCACCAGAAATGGTCCAGCAGCGCGCCGCCGATCAGCGGTCCGGCGGCGAAGCCGAGGGAGTTGACCGAGCTCCAGATACCGATGGCCTTGGGGCGCTCGGCGTCGTCGAAGATCTGCATGACGACGGCGAGGGTGGTGGTGACCAGGAGCGCACCGCCGACGCCCATACCTGCGCGGGCGGCGATCAGCTGGCCGGGCGACTGGGCGAGGGCGGCGCCGAGCGAGGCGAGACCGAACAGCGCCAGGCCGACGGCCAGCATCTTCTTCCGGCCGTAGCGGTCGGCGGCATTGCCCGCGGTGAGCAGCAGACCGGACTGGACCAGCGAATAGGCGCTGATCGTCCACTGGACGTCGGCGGTGGTCGCACCCAGCTCCTCGGTGAGCGAGGGGATGGCGACGTTGAGGACGGTGTTGTCGAGGATGACCGTGAGCTGGGCGAGGCAGATGACCCCGAGTATCAGCCAGCGGGCGGCGTTGGGGGTGGGTGGCTGGAGGGCGGTGGCGGTGGAGTCCACGGGGGACGTTCGGGCTCCGGGCATACGGGCTCCCTGTACGGCGCGAGCGGATGCCATACACCGTACAGGGAGAGTTATACGCCGTACATTCGATTATTGACCTGCGGCTTTGCCTCCTTGGCGCGGCTGGGTCAGGTCGTAGAAGGTGGCGCCGCCCACGGTGACCTTCTTGAAGGTCTTCTCGATCCAGGAGGTGATCTTCGATGAGCGGCCGTTGCCGTTGCGTTGGCCATTGCGGCCGTTGCCGCCAGGGCCTTGCTTACTGGCAGGGCCTTGCTTGCTGCCAGGGCCCTGCTTGCCGCCGAAGCCGTCCCGTCCGCCGGCGATGAAGTAGTGGATCTTCCCGTCCGCGACGTCCCTCTTGAACTGGGCGAGGGTCGGCGACGGATCGCTGCCGTTGAAGCCGCCGATGGCCATCACCGGCTTCTGGGTGGCGAGTTGATAGCTCGCCGCGTTCTGGGAGCCGACCGCAGCGGCCGCCCACGTATAGCGGTCCGCGTCCTTCGCCACCAGCGCCTTGGCCTGCGCACTGACCTTCGCACCGTTGAGCAGGCCGCCCATGCCGCCCGGGTGTCCGCCCGGCCCGCCGGTGGCGCCGCGGCCGGGGAAGCCGCCGGGGCCGCCCGGCGTCCCGCCGGGGAAGGCGTGCGAACGTCCCTTGCCGTTGAACTGCCGCATCCCTCCAGGGAAGCGGCCGCCGCCCGGCCCACCGAAGGAGCCCCGCACCTGGGGCCCGGCCGTGATGATCGAGCCGCCCTTGGGGGTCTGGACCGTGTCGAGGACGTAGGCGAGCGGGCCGGCCAGCGCGGTCACCACGGCGAGCCCGGCGGCGACGGCGGCCGGGCGGGAGGGGGTCGAGGAGGGGACGGCGGTGGCCGCCGCCTCATCCCCCTCCGCCGCATCCCCGTCCGCCGCGTCCCCCGCCGCCGCTCGGCTCCGTAGCGCCGGGAGCAGCAGGCCCAGCGCCGCCAACAGACCGAGCGCGAGCACCGTCCACCGCAGCCACGGCAGCCAGTTCGGCGAACGGTCCAGCAGGACGTACGACCAGACGGCGGTCACCGCGACCGTCCCGGCGAGAACGACGGACGCGAGGCGGCCGCCGCGGCGCCACAGCAGCGTGGCGCCCATGGCGACCAGCGCCGCGACGTAGGGCGCCAGCGCGATGTTGTAGTACTGGTGGAAGATGCCGGACATGAAGCTGAAGGTCACGAAGGTCGACAGCAGCGCACCGCCCCAGACCAGGAACTCCTCCCGCTGAGCGGCCTGTTCGGCGTGCCCGGCCTGATCGGCGTGCCCGGGCTGATCGGCATCTCCGGGCTGATCGGCCCGTTCGGCGAGTCCGGCCTGCTCGCCGTTCCCGGCGGCAACGGACCGCCGCGCCCGCCACAGCACGCACACCGCCGCGACCAGCAGTATCAGCGCGGCGGGCAGCAGCCACGCGATCTGGCCGCCCATATCGGCCGAGAACAGCCGGGTGATACCGGTCTGGCCCCAGCCGCCGCCACCGATGCCGCCCCGGTGGCCCCCGCCACCCCCGCCGACACTGCCGGTCTCATTGCCGGTGATCCGTCCGAAGCCGTTGTAGCCGAAGGTCAGCTCCAGAAAACTGTTGTGCTGCGAGCCGCCGATGTACGGCCGTGAGGACGCCGGCCACAGCTCGACCGCGGCCACCCACCAGCCGCCGGAGAGCACCATCGCCAGCCCGCCCAGCAGCAGTTGGCCCAGCCGACGGCGTATCGCGACCGGCGCGCAGCACGCGTACACCGCGGCCAGCGCCGGAAGGATCAGCCACGCTTGCAGCGTCTTGGTCAGAAACCCGAGCCCGAAGCAGAGCCCGGCCAGTACCAGCCACTTCGTACGGCCGTCCGCCAGCGCGCGCAGGACCGCGGCGATGGCGCACACCATGAGCAGACACAACAGCGCATCGGGGTTGTTGAAGCGGAACATCAGCGCCGCCACCGGCGTCAGCGCCAGCACCCCGCCCGCGAGCAGCCCCGCCGCCGCGCCGAACCGCCGCCGTACGGCCGCGTACAGCACACCGACCGCCGCGACGCCCATCAGCACCTCGGGCACCAGGATCGCCCAGGAGCCGAGCCCGAAGAGCCGTACGGACAGCGCCATCGGCCACAGGGAGGCGGGGGGCTTGTCGACGGTGATGGAGTTCGCCGCGTCGGAGGAGCCGAAGAAGAACGCCTTCCAGCTCTCGCTGCCGGCCTGTACGGCGGCCGAGTAGAACTGGTTGGCGTAGCCGTTGGCGCTCAGGTTCCAGAGGTAGAGCGCGGCCGTGGCCACCAGGAGCGCCACCAGGGCGGGGCGCGCCCAGCGGGGTTCGTGCGGCCGGGCCGCCGCGGCGGCGTGGGGCGAGGTCATCGGGTGCTCCTGGTGCAGTCGTCACGTTCGTCGTCGTTGGGGTGGTGGTACGGCATGCCGCCCGGTGGTCGGCCCGGGGCCTCGTCCGGGGCCTCGTCCGGGGCGTGGGTCTGAGCCTGGGCCTGGGTCTGAGCCTGGGTCTGCGTCTGCGTCTGCGTCTGCGTCTGGTCCGGGAAGACCCACCCCCGCAGGAGCAGGAACCGCAGCACGGTGGCGGCGAGATTGGCGGCCACCAGGACGGCGAGCTCCGTGCCGTGCGAGGCGTCCGGGGTGGCGGTGCCGAGCGCGGCCAGGGAGCCGCTGGTCAGGGCCAGCCCGATGGCGAACACCACCAGCCCCTGGGCCTGATGGCGGACCGCCCGGTCGCGGCCCCGTACCCCGAAGGTGAGCCTCCGGTTGGCCGCCGTATTGCCGACGGCGGACACCAACAGGGCGACGCCATTGGACAGTTGGGGGCCGACCCCGAGCCGGAAGAGGGAGTAGAGGCCCAGATAGAGCAGGGTGCTCAGCGCCCCGACGACACAGAAGCCGACCAGCTGACGCGCCAGCCCGCCCGGTACGCCGTTCAGCTCGCGGTCCCGGGGATCGTCACCGAAGGGCCGCGCGAGCCGGTCCAGCGGCAGCCGCCCGGTGGCCAGCGCCCGCCCCACCCGCCATACGCCCTTGAGGTCGTCGGCCGCCGTACGGACGAGGTGGACGGTGCTGTCGGGGTCGTCGATCCAGTCCACCGGCACCTCGTGGATCCGCAGCCCGGCGCGCTCCGCGAGCACCAGCATCTCGGTGTCGAAGAACCACCCCGTGTCCTCCACCATCGGCAGCAGCCGCGCGGCGACATCGCCCCGTACGGCCTTGAACCCGCACTGCGCGTCGGAGAACCGCGCGGCCAGCGAACCCCGCAGGATCAGGTTGTACATCCGCGAGATGAACTCCCGCTTCGGCCCGCGGACCACCCGCGCGCTCCGGCTCAGCCGCGACCCGATCGCCAGGTCCGAGTGGCCGGATATCAGCGGCGCGACCAGCGGCAACAGGGCGTTGAGGTCGGTGGACAGATCGACGTCCATATAGGCCAGCACCGGCGCCTCGGAGTGCCCCCACACGGTGCGCAGCGCCCGGCCGCGCCCCTTCTGCTCCAGCCGTACGGCGGTGACCTCGTCGATCGCCTCGTCGAGCCGGGCGGCGACCTCAGGGGTGCGGTCGGTGCTCGCGTTGTCGGCGATGGTGATGCGGAAGCCGTAGGGGAAGGTCCGGGTGAGGTGGTCGTGAAGCCGCCGGACACAGGGTTCGAGGTCGGTCTGCTCGTTGTGGACGGGGATGACGACGTCGAGGACCGTGTCGGTGTCGCCGGGGCGCAGGTGCTCGCGGGGCGGGAGGGAGCCCAGGGTGCCGGGTGGGTGGGGCCCAGGTGGGTGGGGCGTCGGAGGGCGGCTCCGGGGTGGCCGGGTCGGCGGTGGCGGTCATGACCGCGACACTCGCCGACCGGGCTGTCATGGCGGTGTGGTGAGCCTGTGGCCCGGCTATGAGCCGAGGGGCGAGGGGCGTTCGGAGGGGGCCGGGTCGGTCGGCGGCGGCGGTTCGGACGGGGACCGTTCGGACAGGGACCGTTCGGACGTGGATGATTCGGACGTGGATGATTCGGCCAGAGGCGGTTCGGCCAGGGCCGCTTCGACCGGAGGCCGTTCGGCCGGCGGCGCCGCCGGGAGGGTGACCGTGAAGACCGTCCGGCCGGGCGCGCTCTCCACCCCGACCGTACCGCCGTGCGCGCCCACCACCGCCTGCACAATGGCCAGGCCCAGCCCCGTACTCCCGGCGGCCCGCGACCGCGACGCGTCGCCGCGCGCAAACCGCTCGAAGACGCGCGGGAGCAGCGCGGACGGGATACCGGGACCGTCGTCCTCCACCTCCAGACAGACGGCGGGTGCGCCCACAACGCCGCTCCCGGAGGCCCGAACCCGGGCCGTCACCGTCGTCCCCTCCGGCGTATGCGTACGGGCGTTGGCCAGCAGGTTCACCAGGATCTGGTGCAGCCGGCCGTCGTCGCCGTACACCAGCACGGGGTCGTCGGGCAGCGCCAGCCGCCACCTGTGTCCGGGCCCGGCCGCCCGCGCATCGCTCACCGCCGCGACGACGAGCGCCGTCAGATCCGTGCTCTCGCAGGAGAGCGGCCGTCCGGAATCGAGCCGGGCGAGCAGCAGCAGGTCCTCCACCAGCCCCGTCATCCGCTGCGCCTCGGACTCGATCCGCCCCAGGGCGTGCCGGGTCTCGGGTCCCGGCCGCTCCGGCCCGCGCCGGGTCAGCTCGGCGTAGCCCCGTATCGAGGCCAGCGGGGTCCGCAGCTCATGGCTGGCGTCGGCGACGAAGCGCCGTACCCGCATCTCGCTCTCCTGGCGCGCCGACAGCGCCGAGGCGACATGCCCCAGCATCCGGTTGAGCGCCGCCCCGACCTGCCCCACCTCCGTACGGGCGTCGGCCTCCGCCGCCGGCACCCGCACGTGCAGGGCCACCTCGCCCTGGTGGAGGGGGAGTTCGGAGACGCGGGTGGCGGTGGCGGCGACCCGGCGCAGCGGCCGCAGCGCGACGCCGACCATGACGGCGCCCGCGATGCCGGCCGCGACGAGCCCGGAAACCGTCACCCATGCCTCGACGCGGATCAGCTTGGCGACCGTGGCGTCCACCTCACGGAGCGGCATACCGAGCACGATCGTGCCGTCCGGGGAGGACCGCACCCGGTAGTCGCCGAGGCCCGGCAGCTCGGCGGTGTGCGGCGCTCCGTCCCGCGGTACGGCGGCCAGCGCCGCGGTCTGGGCGCCGGTCAGCCCGTCCAGCCGCTCCGAGGGCAGTCGGCTGGTGGAGTTGTTGTTCTTCGCACCGTCCTGGATCGATCCGTCGGGCCCGAAGCGCGCGCCCACCGTCCGCATCGGCGTCCCGCCCATCGCCACGAAATCGAGATCGGTATCGAGACCGGTGCGGAGACCGGTGCCGGGATCGGTGGCGCCGCGCGGACCGTGCGGCGGCCGCGGCCTCTGGGCGTGCATCAGCACCTCGCCGACCTGGTGGTCCAACTGGCCCTGGAGATACGACTGGAGCGCGAGGGAGGTGACCGTACCGATGACGGCCGCGACGACGGCGATCAGCACCACCGCCGACACCACCAGCCGCGTACGGAGGGTCCAGGGGCGGCGGGGGGTGGGGGCGGGGGGTGAGGGGGGAGCGGGGGGTGAGGGCGGGGGCGCCGCTGAGGATGGGCTCGACGCCGGACCGGGCCCCCGGCCCGCCGGACCTACCGGCCCCATCGGCTCCACTGTCTCCACCGGCTCCACCGGCTCCACCGGCTCCGAGAACGACGAATCCATCTCCCGCTACCCGCCCGGCTTGATCAGATACCCCGCCCCGCGCCGGGTGTGAATCATCGGCGTCCGCCCGGCATCGATCTTCCGCCGTAGATAGGAGATGTACAGCTCGACGACATTGGCCTGTCCGCCGAAGTCATAGCTCCACACGCGGTCCAGGATCTGCGTCTTGCTCAGCACCCGCCGCGGATTACGCATCAAATACCGCAGCAGCTCGAACTCGGTCGCGGTCAGATGGATCTCGTCCCCGCCCCGCCACACCTCATGACTGTCCTCGTCCAGCACCAGATCGCCGACCGTCAGCCGCGACTCGCTGCGCGCGGCCGCCGCCCCGGCCCGCCGCAGCAGCCCGCGCAGCCGGGCCACCACCTCCTCCAGACTGAACGGCTTGGTGACGTAGTCGTCGCCGCCCGCCGTCAGCCCGGCGATACGGTCCTCGACGGCATCCTTGGCCGTCAGGAAGAGCACCGGCACATCCGGCAACTCCCGGCGCAGCCGTCCCAGCACCGTCAGCCCGTCCATGTCCGGCAGCATCACATCGAGCAGCACCGCATCCGGCCGCCAACTCCGCGCACACCGCAGCGCGCCCGCCCCGTCCCCCTCGGCCCGGATGTCCCAGCCCTCGTACCGCAGCGCCAACGACAGCAGATCCGCGAGCGACGCCTCGTCATCCACCACCAGCACCCGCACCGGACTCCCATCGGCCCGCAACAACTCCGGCTGCTTGGCAGCACCCCGCGCCATCCCGCCCTTACCGGACGCGGGCGAGGACGCGGTCGCTGACGCCGACGTGGACACGGGCGCGGGCCCAAGCGCAGGCGCAGGCGCAGTGCGGGATGCGGACGTGGACGTGGAGGCGTTACGGGACGCGGATGTGGATGCGTTACGGGACGCGGATGTGGATGCCGTACGGGACACGGTTCCGTTACGGGCGGACGCTGCCGCAGCGGCGGTACGGGACGCGCGCACGGTACGGGACGAGGCCGCCACCCGAGAGGACGAGGCCGCAGGCGAGGACGCGCCCCTGGAACGGGGCGGAGACGCCGACGGGGGCAGGGACGCTGACGGGTCCACGGAACCCACGGACACTGCGGGCACCGCCGAGGACGACGAAGTCACGGTCATGCCCGCGAGCGTGACCTGCTCGCGTGAAAGCTCCCTTTCGGCTTTCTGTGAATCTCCTGAGAAACCCCCCAGTCGCCATCACCCACCTGAGCCTTGGCCCTGCCCGACCCGCCGCCTTCTCTCCCTTTCCCCTCCCCCCGGGGGCCCGTCCCCCACCCCCCCCCCCCCCGCCTCAGGCACAGCGCCCTGCCACCCCACCGCCCCGCGCCGCCGACACCCGTCATCGCCCCACTAGCCGTCGCCCACACACGCCCCCAACTCGTTTCCCCCTTCCCCGACTTCGTGGACGACCGGCCTGGGCCGCCCCCCGCGCGGTCCAGCCCGATCAACCACTCCCACAGCATCGCACCCCCCACTGACAATCGCCCTGACCAGCGCAAATGCCCCCACACACACCACCATTCGCCCCCACACCCCTCCTCTCCCCCTCCCTCCCCCTCGCCTTCCCCCCAACGTCAAGCCGTAGCGTCACCCCATGCGCCCAGCCATACGACTCCTCGCCCTCTCCGGCAGCCTCCGCGAACGCTCCTCCACCGGCGCCGTCCTGCGCTCCGCCCTCGACCTCCACGACGGCCCCGCCGGCACCGCCGACATCGGCACCCTCCCGCACTTCAACCCGGACCTCGACGGCGAGAGCGCCACACCCCCGCCGGCCGTCGCCGCGCTCCGTACGGCCGCCGCGGCAGCCGACGCGATCCTCATCGTCAGCCCGGAGTACGCACACGGGGTCCCCGGCACCCTCAAGAACGCGCTCGACTGGCTGGTCAGCAGCGGCGAATGCGTCGACAAGCCGATCGCGGTGATCACCGCCTCGCCCTTCCCCACCGGCGGCAGCTACGCCAACGCCCAACTCCGCGAGACGCTGAAGACGATGTCCGGCAGGATCATCCCGTCCGCCTGCCTCGAAATCCCCGCCATCGGCCCGAAGACCGACCCCGCCACCGAACGCGTCTCGGACGAGGCCACCCTGACGGACCTACGCACCGCCCTCCAGGCCCTGCACACCGCCTGAGCCGCTGCCATCCCGCTCCCCCACCCCCCACACCCACCCCTCAAGCCCACCCCTCACCCCCCCTAGAACAACCCCTCCTGCCCAGCCCCACCCTCCCCACCACCAACCCCTCGTCCTGCCTCCCCCTCCCGCACCGGCACGGTCGTCACCGCCCCCGAAGCCGCCCCCAACACCCACCCCGACAACACCCGCAGATCCAGCACGGCAACCCCCGTATCACCGCTTACCACTTGGCCCCCCGGCGACTCCCCCACCCCCGCAGTCACCGGCGCCCGCCTCAACCGCAGATACACATCCGCCCCCACCCCGGCCACCACCTCCCCCACAATCTCCGCCCCCGCCTCCGGCACCCCCAGCTCCGCGACCTCCGCAGGAATCCGGTCGAGCCCGAACAGCTCCGCGTGATCGACGCACTCGAACGCCACCGGCTCCAGGGTCTCCGGCCACCCCGCCAACTCCCGGGCTCTACCGTGGAGTTGAGAAAGCTCCGCGGCCCGCTCCGACGCCGACGGCAACACCCTCCGCGCCGCCCGCTTCGCCGCCTTCCCGAACCGGTCCGGCACCGCGAGCGCGCTCCCCAGCAGCGCCTCCGCCCGTCGCGCCGCCATCAGCGGCCCGCGCCCCAGCCAGGCATACGCCACCGCCCCCTGCTCCACCAGCCGCGCCGACCCCCGCTCGACGGCCGTGATCCCCACCTTGAGCAGACCGGGACCGAAGTACGCCAGATAGACGGCGTACGGACGCGGATCATCGGCCATGGTGTCCGCCGCCACCGACCGCGAGCGGTCCAGCCCGGCGCAGCTCGGGCACTGGTCCTTCGCACTCGCCCCGTCGAGCACCGCCGCGTACGGACACGGCGTCCGCCGGCCACCCCGCCGCACCCCCAGACACCGCCGCTCCCCCCGCACCGAGAACGCCAGCACCTTCCCGGCCGGCAGCGGACTCACCCGCTCCGCGCCCCGCTCGGCGCAGTACCACCCGAGCCCCTGCACATACCGCCGCCCCGCGTCCCCCGACTCACTGCGTGACCAGCGCGGCCCCGTACATCGCCACACACCGCCAGCGTACGACCGAGGTACGACAACGCCCCGCCCGAACCCGTCCGCCCCTACAACCGCCCCACCCTCACGCACCAAGGACACCCCTCACGCCCAGGTACGCGTCCCCACCCCCTCACGCACCAAGGACAGCCCTCACCCCAGGTACACGCCCGCACCCCCTCAAACCCCCACCCCCCGAAACGTGCTCCGATAGGCCCGCGGCGACACCCCCAACGCCGCCTGTAGATGCTGCCGCAGCGAAGCCGCCGTCCCGAAGCCGGCCTCGGTCGCGATCCGGTCCACGGTCAGGTCCGTCTCCTCCAGCAACTGCCGTGCCCGCTCGACCCGTTGCTGCGTCAGCCACTGCACCGGCGACATCCCCGCCTCCTCCCGGAACCGCCGGGTGAACGTCCGAACGCTCATCGCCTCCCGCACCGCCAGCTCCCGCAGTGTCAGCGGCCGGTCCAGATGTTCCAGCGCCCAGGCCCGCGCCGCCCCGGTGGAGGACACCTGCGGCTCCGGCACCGGCCTCCGGACGTACTGCGACTGCCCACCCTCCCGGTGCGGCGGCACCACCGTCCGCCGTGCGACGTCATTGGCCACCGCCGCCCCGTGATCGCACCGCACCATGTGCAGACACAGATCGACCCCGGAGGCGACCCCGGCCGCCGTCAGCACATCCCCCTCGTCCGTGTAGAGCACATCCGCATCCAGCCGGACCCCCGGGAACATCCGCCGGAAGCCGTCCACCGACCGCCAGTGCGTCGTGGCCCGCCGCCCGTCCAGCAGCCCCGCCGCGGCCAGCACAAACGCCCCCGTGCAGATCGACGCGATCCGCGTCCCCGGCCGGATCCGCCCCAGCGCATCCGCCATCGCCGGGCTCAGCCGCCCCTCGGCGCACTCCGCCGAGAGCCCGTAGTCCACCCCCGAAGCCGGTATGACCACGGTGTCCGCCGTCTCCAGCGCCTCCACCCCGTGCGGCCCCCCCCACCGGCCCACATCTGATCGCCCACCCGCCGAACCCGTAAAACCCACCCCCCAAAAAACATCGAATCCCCCAACCAAAACCCAAAAACGGACCACCCAACAGCACCCCCAAACTCCGCACCCCGAATCCCCAACCCCGAAACCCAGACCCCGAACCAACCGAAACCGAAATCCCAAACACCGAAACACCAACCCGGCCCGCCAACCCAGCCGGCCAACCCAGCCCACAGACCCGGAACGAACGCCCTTCCAAAACCCGACGAAACCCGGACGGCCCTAGCACGAGTCCCCGGCCGCACCCCCGGCCGCACCCCGGAAATCAACACCCAAAACCGATCACCCCGGAACCGACACCCCGGACCCCACCCATCCGGCAACAAACACCAGGCCGAAGCAGCAGACCGGCACACCAGTCCACGCCCCAGACGGGGGACAACCGGCCCGGGCCCGCACCGCCGGAAAAGACAAACCGGCCCGCCCCCCGAACGGAACAACCAGGCCGGCCGACCAGGCAGAAGCCCCCAGCCCCAACCACCCAAAACGCAAAAAACCGCAGACCCGGCGGATTCTCAATCCACCGGGTCTGCGGTATCAGTAGCGGGGACAGGATTTGAACCTGCGACCTCTGGGTTATGAGCCCAGCGAGCTACCGAGCTGCTCCACCCCGCGTCGGTTGCCCTAACAGTACGCGACCTCCCCGCCAACACCTAATCCTTATCCCCGCCCACCCCCAGGCACCCCCTCACCCCACCGCAACCGCCCCCGCAACTTCCCCCACTCCCAGCCCACTTCCCGGTGGCCACGACTGTCCCGACGGCACGGCACCGCCCTCTCCAAAACCCCGACAGCCACACCCCCCTCAGCCGGCCCGAGGCAATTAGACACAACACGACAAAGCCCCCGCCGGATACCCGGCGGGGGCTTTGCTCTGCTGTGCGCTCGGCAGGATTCGAACCTGCAACCTTCTGATCCGTAGCTTTGGGCAAAGCCGTGCAGCGTGTATCCCTGATCAGCTGACCCGTGTACCGGTGATCACTGTCGTCAGTCCCCGTGTGCCGTCGTTGCCGTCAGGGTTGCCGTCATCCTCACCCCGGAGAGACTGCCGAGGTCTGCCGCCAGGCCGAGCCTTGGTGCCCCGTTCCTGTACGGGCTTACCAGGAACCGACGAGCGAATATGGGCGGGTTGCTCCATTGCCCGACGGAATCATCGCTCGTGCGGGTGAGCAGCGGGCGAGGTTCTGACGCGGCACCGTCTGCGGGTTTCAAGATCACGAACAGAAGCTCCGGCCAGCGGAGCTGTGATCGACCGCGAGGTTCTGATGACGTGCCTGACGTGTCCCGCACATGCCATGACGGGTGTGCAGCCCGATCCTCCCGCATATGTGTCCGCCGCTGGGAAACCCTGCGTCGCCAACCCGACGGGACCGAAGGAGGTTCCGAAATCATGATCACCGTCATCGTGGTGGCTGTACTGGCTCTCCTCGCGGCCCTCGCTGCCAACCGCTTCCTCAGGCCCCGACTGGTTCCCGAGGGGGACGAGGGCATGAACGTACGCGACCTCGTGGGACCGCTGTTGACTCTTACCGTCCTGCTTCTCGCCTTCACCCTGGTCACGGCATCGAGCTCCTACAAGAGCGCCCAAGAAGCCGTGCGGACCGAGGCCAGCGCGGTGGACAACCTGGCCGAGGTGGCCGAGTACGCGCCCACGGCCCAGCGTGATCGCCTACAAGCCGACGTCATCTGCTACGCGCGGGCGGTGCGGGTCCACGAATGGCCCGCCATGGCCAACGGCAACAGCTCCGCCGTCGCCAGCACATGGAGCACGGACTTCCGCCAGGCGTTCAAAAATCTGTCCGACCACTCCTCCTTCGGCATGCTCGTCTCGGCAGACAACCAGCGGGCCAAGGCGCGGCAGGATCGGCTGGCCGAGTCCACCCCGGCCGTCCCCAGCCTCATCTTCTGGTTCCTCCTCGTCACCATGACCGTGACGGTGATCGCCCTCGGAATGTGCCTGCCCAGAAAAAACAACAAGGCCCAGCTGTCCGCCCTGGTCCTCGTCACTGCCCTGCTGACCACAACACTCATCATCACCCGTGACGCCGAGCAACCCTTCGGTGGTGCCATCGACGTCAAGCCCACCGCGCTGGCGGACGTCGAGGGCCAAGCCTCCCGCCCCTTCCTGGCCGGCCGGGCCGCGCATCTCCTGCCCTGCGATGAGCAGGGCAGAAAGACACTCCCCTCCTGAACAATCCCCAAGCTCCTTTCGGGCCGCGGCGGTGTCACTTCAGATCACCGCCTGCAGAGCGTCCGCGTGGCGGAAGCCGTCGACAAACGTTGTTCCTCGTGATGAACGAAGCCACACGGCCCTCGTGCAGCGCTTCGCAACCTCCCTGTCCGCGAATGAGATGCTGGGGCCACCAGGCGAGAGGGGCGGCGAGCATGCAGTGGAAGACCTACGGCGAGCGGCAGATCTACACCAACCCATGGGTGAATCTGTGCCTTGTCGATGTTGAGCAGCCGGACGGCCGGCGTTGGGAACACCACGTCGTGCGGCTGCGGCATCTCGCCGTGGCGGCCGTGGTGAATGATCAGAGGGAAGTCCTCATGATGTGGCGGCACCGCTTCATCACGGACTCGTGGGCCTGGGAACTGCCCATGGGCCTGATAGAAGAGGGCGAGTCCCCTGAGGCCGCTGCTGCCCGTGAGGTGGAAGAAGAGACCGGCTGGCGGCCTGGTCCAATGAAGCCGTTGATCTACGCCGAGCCTGCGAACGGCATCACGGATTCGCAGCACTACGTGTTCCGGGCGGACGGTGCCACGCACATCGGCGCACCGACCGAGAAGAACGAGTCCGACCGGATCGAGTGGATACCGCTGGATCGGGTGCGGGCCATGATCGACCGCCGGGAGATCGTCAGCAGTGGCTCCCTCGTCGGTCTGCTGTACGTGCTGATGGACGAATCGATTCGCTGATGTTCACCGCAGCGTGGCCCGTAGCCGTGCCTCGAACGCGATGGCTGCGGGCTCCTTGCGGAACGGGGCCAAGCGCTGATGGAACTCGCGCAGATGCCCTGTGATGCGCTCGGAATCCACTGCCGTGGCTGTCTCCAACGCCACTGTGGCGGTATGACATGCCTTCTCGACCTTGCCGCGCTGGAGCTGGGTGGTGGCGAGCCAGAAGGAGTGAAAGGCGCGGGCTCGGTGATTGCTTGCGGGCTCGCGTCGCAGAGCATCGGCGATCAGTGGTTCGGCGGCGTCGGCCTCGCCGAGTCGAGCGCGGGCGATACCGGTGTCCACGATGAGCTTGGGCTCATCGAAGTAGGTCACCCAAGCAGGGTCAGGGTCAGCGTCTGAGATCTGCTCGAACTGCCGGTGCGCCTCGGCGAGTGCTGCGTGGGTCGCGCTGTGGTTGCTCATCGAGGCGTGCGCGAATGCTTCGCGCATCGACAGCATGGCCATCACTCGTGGTGTGCCACCGCGTCTACGAGCGCTGTCCTGTGCTGCTGTCGAAAGCGCGACGGCATCCGCCGGCCGGTCCTCGTAGGTGCCTTGCAAGCTCATGCAGGCCAGTACGTTCGCCATGAACTGGTGGTCGTCGATGGCCTTGGCGAGTTGCAGGGCTTCGGCAAAGTAGATGCGGGCCTGGCTGTACTGGCGCGCATCGAAGTACGTCCAGCCCGTGAGCCTGGCCAGCTCGGCGGCGACGCTGTAGAGGCCGCGTCGGAACTCGCCTTCGCTCGCTTCCTTGATCATCCCTACGGCGTAGCGCAGCTGCCCGACGACTGCCGGGCGCAGCGCCTCGCCTCCATGCTGATCGTCGCGGCGCCAGTAGTCCTCGATGGATGAGTGGAGCGCGCGGAGCGTGGACGGACTGAGCCGCGGTCCTGTGGCAACGGCCAGAATGCTGTCCAGGTCCACTCCTGGCAGGGCGTTGACCGGATCGGTGCGTTCGCTGGCCACGGGCAGTACGGGGCTCGTTGGCGTGGCGGGGGTCGTGCTCAGTGCTGCGGGGGTCTCCCAATCTCGCTGGGCGAGTCCAAGCATGTGGCCGGGGATGCGAAGCCCGTCAGCCACGCGTTCGATGACGCTCATGTCTTTGATGACCCGCTTGCCGGCCAGTACCTCGCCAACCCGACTGGGTGTCATGTCGCAGCGGCGTGCGATCAGTGACGGGTAGAAACCGCCCCGGGTCTTGGCCAACTCGAAGATCTTCGAGAAGTCACGCTCCCGGCAGGCATCAATCATCCCGGTAGAGCTCAGCAGTCGGGCCGGAAGTCCGTCTGGCTGCTCGTACTTGGGCATGAGCGGCACTCCGTGGGTGCGGTGCGTGACCGAGAGGCTACTCGGGATTTTACCCACCGTGGGTAATCACGCGGATGGCGATTATGGGGACCGCTCGCCGTGATGCTGTTGGTCATGCAGCCGCAGACACGTATGAACGGGCATGAAGCGGTAGAGAGTTGGGCTGAATCGCAGGAATCGCGGGCGCCCACAGTCGATGGTTCCGGGCAGCCGGTGGATGTGAACGAGGTCAAGGCCGCGATTGTCCGGGCCCTACCTGAGCAGTCGGCGTTGCCTCCATATGCAGAGCTGTGCGAGTTGCGTGAGGTGCTGCTGGGGCACATCGAGGTGCTGAAGCCGTTGGCGGCGGAACGGATCAACCGTCTGAACCATGGCACGTTGGCGTGGTACCGGAAGCGGGCCAAGCTGGACTCGATCCCGTACGAGGTCTGTCAGGGGCTCGGCTCTGGTTTGCAGTCGGCCGCGTCGCATGTGCGGAGCCTGGGCTACACCCTGCTGTTCCTCGTGGAGAAGTCTGGCGTGCTGGGGCGGGGCGAATGAGCGGGCGCCACGCGCTGCCGAAACCGACAGCAGACGGGGTGATATCCGCTTTCTGGGCTCTCGGCTCCGTCGCCACCCTCGGCCTGCTGGGCGTGCAGATCGCAGACGCATCCGCCCCCGCCACCCCTGCCCCCATCTCTCAACCGGGCGCCGAGCCGTTTGTGACGCAGTCGGACCGTACCGGCCCCAGTGGGGAGGTTCGCTGATGCGCTGGGACTGGACGGTTCCACGTCAGAGCGTCCGCGCGGTGTTGGATCCCACACGGCCGCTGGATGAGCGTCTACGAGTGAAGCTGCGGGCTCACGCGGCGGTGCTGGTGTCGGTCATGAGGGCTCGTCCCCATGCCTGCGCTGATGAGGATGTCGCCCTGGCGGTGAAGGAACTCACCGAAGCTCTGTACGGCTACACCGACTTGCCCATGGTGGCGCTGGCTGAAGACGTGCGGATCCTGCTGGATGTGGTGGATCCAGATGGGGGTTCGCCGCAAAGACGCGCGCCCCTAAGTCGAATGTTCCGACCGATTTTCTGCCCATGGCACGTGGTTTCACCGCTGCTGAAGTCGAGGCGGTGCGGGGCCTGGTGGAACGGTCCGCGCGAGATCGCAGTGACTGCCTCGACTTGCTCGATGCCTTGGGGCTGCAATCGGCGCAGGACCGTTGCGACCGGCAGGACGAGAGCACATCCATTCAGCGGTGACGAGATGACAGTGCCTGCCGCTGCGATCTCCGCAGCACGCCCTGATTCTCCGGTGGCCGGCCGGTGGATGCGTCCTGCCCGGCCACCGGTCACTACTCCGCCCGGTCTCCCTGTGTGCGCCTCTCACGGCCCGCACATGACCGCAGGCGGGAACAGTGTCTGCCCGAACTTCCCTGGCAATCGGCCGGGCAGGCAACGGCGGCGCCGGTCGCTCACCCCCGAGGGGGACCGGCGTCACATCCGGCACGAATCCGCATCAGAACCATCAACCGATAGGAGAAGCCAGCAATGGGTACTGAAGAGGTCAACGGCTACGACGTGGCCGCCGAGGAGATCGTGAGCGCTCCGGAACCTGAGCCTGATGAGGGCGGCGATGATCAAGAGGGATGACGACGGGCGGCGTTGGTTCGTCGGCTTCATGCACCGGCCGCCGCGCAAGCAGCCGAGCGATCCCGATCAGGTCTGCCCGGAACACCCGGACACCCGTCTCGTGAGGGTCCTCGGCCGGTCCTGGATCTGCCCGCGCTGCACGCGGAACCGACCCGCCTCACCCTGAGCCACGTCGGCCGGCATACAGCTTGGCTCGACTCGTCACCCAACCGGTGTGCTCCTGCCGCTGCCCTCCAGCACGCCGTGCGTGAGGACGAGTTGCCGCGCAACGTGGCCCGGAACGTCGAGCTGAGCATGGGGACGAGGCGTGAGATCGAACCGCTCACGGCGGAGGAGGGGCGCCGACTCCTTGCGGCGGCTCGGGACAACCGGCTGTGGGCCGGGTACGAACTGGCGGTCCGCATCGGTCTGCGGCGCGGTGAGCTGCTCGGGCTCCGCTGGTCGGACGTGGACCTGCACGAAGGTGTCGTCACCGTCCGGCAGGCGCTTCAGCGGGTGGGTGGAGAGCTGCTGATCGTCGCGCCGAAGACGCAGCGCTCGGCTCGTCGCGTGGCGCTGCCGGCCGAGTGCGTGACGGCGCTCCGTGCCCAGCGCGCCCAGCAGATCGCCGACGGGAAGGCGGCGGGCGACAACTGGAAGGGGACGGGGCACGGCCTGGTCTTCACCACGAAGAACGGGACCCCGATCGAGCCGAGGAACCTGAACCGGTCCTTCGAGGTGCTGTGCACCCGCGCCGGGGTCCGTAAGGTCCGCTTCCATGACCTGCGTCACACATGCGCGTCTCTGCTCCACGAACAGGGCGCCGATGCCCGCATGATCATGGAAGTCCTGGGCCACAGCTCGATCCGCGTGACCATGGACATCTACACCTTCGTGCGGCTCGACTCCCAGCGCACGGCCTTCGACCGCGTAGGCGACGCGCTGAGGGGTGACGGCAACCCACCGGACGATGACGACGGAGCGGCCGGTGTCCCGGTAGCCATCTGATAGCCCTCACGCCGACTACTTGAGGCGGTTGCCGTCAATCACTGCCGTCAACAGAAACACCAGAGGCCCCGTTCGATTTCGAACGGGGCCTCTGGTCTGCTGTGCGCTCGGCAGGATTCGAACCTGCAACCTTCTGATCCGTAGTCAGATGCTCTATCCGTTAAGCTACGAGCGCTTGGCTTTCCGGCGGTTTTTCTTGCCGGTCGGCGTTGCGGGAACAACATTACATGACCTGCGCCGTCAGGTGAAATCCATTCCCCTCACCCCCTCTGACCTGGGCAAACGCTCTCGTGGTCGAAGGGCGGCGGCGCCTCGGGGCGGGGGGCGCCTCGATGATCTGAACGAAGTTCGGGCGGGCGTGGCCGTCTTCGTGGCGGGGTCACGGGAAACAGCCGGCCTTCGTCGCGTCCGACGTGGTCCGAGGCCGGGTACGCGACGGAGGCGGCGGCGCGGGTTCACCAGGGAGGGCGTCACAGTCGGCGCCTGGGACGGCCGGCTCGTTGCGGACTGTGACGGGGGCCACTTCGGGGCACGGGGCACGGGATCTTGAGGGGGCGGGGCCGCCCCGGACTCCGGGGAGGAGGGGAAGAAGCCGGGGCCCAGGCCCGGAACGCGTCAGCCCCGAGCAACCAACCCCCACAAAGCAATCAGACCCCAGATCGCGAACGACCGGGGCCTGACCGAAGAAGAGCGGAGGCGGAGGGATTTGAACCCTCGATCAGGTGTAAACCCGAAACCGCATTAGCAGTGCGGCGCCATAGACCGGACTAGGCGACGCCTCCACACACCCCACGCGTGCACGCACGCTGTGGTGTGTCCAGATGATGGCACAGCTCTGCGGGCTGTCACCAATCGCCCCCTACGGTACTAGGCGCCCGGGCCACCCGGCAAAGACGTTCCTGCGGCGCAACGTCGGGGGCGGCGACGCGTTAGGAGTGTCGGGGCCGTGTCGACCTGCGCGTCGTGCGCCCCCGGCGTGTACGTACCGCGTACCGCCTCGCACTCGCCTCTCTGGAGCCCTGATGCCGTATCGCCCGTGTCGCCGGACGTACCCCGGGATGTCCCTCGTCGTCGCCGCCACGACCGCCGCCGTCTCGCTCGTCACCGCGACGCCCGTCCTCGCCGCCTCGTCCGGCGCCCGCCCGGCCGCGCCCGCCGCATCGCGCGCCCCCATCCCGCTCCCCATCCCCTTGCCGCTCCCGCTCCTCGACCACCGGTCCGAGGGCACCGGCATCCCGGACCTGGACGACTTCACCCGTACGGTTCCCGCTCCGGCCCACCGCTCGGCCCACGACCGCCTCACCGTCACCGTCACCGGCTCCGGTTCGTCCGTAACCGACGGCACCTCCACGCTGACCTGCCACCCGGCGGGCGGCAACCACCCCGACGCCAGGAGGGCCTGCGCCGAGCTGGACAAGGAGACGCACTGGGGGAAGGACACGTTCGCGCCGGTCCCCGAGGGGTCGAAGTGCACGATGATCTACGGCAGTGCGGCCACCGCGCATGTCACGGGCCGCTGGGCGGGACATCCCGTCGACGCCCACTTCCGGCGCACCAACGGCTGCGAGATCGCGCGCTGGCAGCGCTTGGAACCCCTGCTCCCGCACCCCACTTCGTGACCCGCCCGGGCACCACTTGGTGACCCATTTCAGGCGCCGCTTCGGAACGCCTTCAGGCCCGGGTCAGGTTCCCGCTCAGGGCCCTGGGCCCAGGTTCTCGTTCAGGTCCCGGCTCAGGCCCTCATCCGGGGCCTGACTCCGGTCCCCGTTCACAACCCGGTCCCGTTCCTCGTCCAGGAATTCGTTCGGGACGTGGTCCAGGGGCTGGTCCAGGACCTGGTCCCGGTCCCCGTTCAGGACCTGGTCCAGCGGCCGGCCGACGCCCCACCCACGGCCCCGACCACGAAGCGGTTCGCACCCGGTTCGTCGCCTGCGTCATGGACCGTTTCATGGCGGAGTAGCGCGCCAGATCAGGACGAGGGGTACATGTCGGGCGTGCGGCGAGTCGCACCCGGCGGGGGTATTACCTCCTCGTCATGCGCCTTAGCTTCGCGGGCAAGTGCCCGTAGACTCCACCCCAGCGGTCCGCCACGGCGGGCCGGCAAGGTGCGGTAACAGGGAGGAAGCGTCTCGTGAGCAGCAGGCCATCCCGAGGCGCTGCTCGCCTCGCAGCCATACTCGATGCCCTTCCCGACGCGCTGTTGCTCGTCAACTGCAACGGCACGGTCGTCAACGCCAACACCATCGCGCTGGAGACGTTCGAGGCACCGGGGACCGCCCTGGTGGGCCGCGGGCTGCTGGATCTGCTGCCGTCCTTCGACTCCAAGCGGATCCCGGGGTCGATGCGGCGCCCGGACAACGATGAAGAGGGCGGGCGGACGAAGCCGACGCGGATGGTGGCGCGGCGTACGGACGGGACCGAGATGCTGGTGGAGGTGACCAGCGCGAACCTGGAGGACGGACGGACCCCGTACGAGTCCGCCTTCGAGGCCGCCTACGCCGACCACCGCAACGGCTACACGGGCGATGAGCTGCTGATGCTGGTCGTGCGCGATCTGTCGGGGACGCTGGACACCGAGACCGAGCTGGCGCGTCAGCAGCGGCAGACGGAGATGATTCTGCGGGCCGCGGCCGAGGGCGTGGTGGGGGTCGACGCCGAGGGCAAGGTCGTTCTCGTCAACCCGTCCGCGGCGCAGATCCTGGGCTACCGGGCCAGTGAGCTGGGCGGGAAGGAACTGCACCCGCTCCTTCACCACTCGCGGGCGGACGGTTCGGCGCTGCCGTGGGAGGACACGCCGCTGGCCGACACCCTCAAGTCCGGGCGCAAGCACCGGGTGCGGGGGCAGGTGCTGTGGGCGAAGGACGGGCGTTCGGTGGCCGTCGATCTGACGACGGCGCCGGTCCGGGACGGCGACCAGCTCGTCGGCGCGGTGATGACGTTCACCGACCGGCGGCCCTACGACGCGCTGGCGGCGCGGCACACGCAGCTGCTGGCCGTGCTGGAGCAGGCGCTGCGCGGGCCGCTGGAGGAGCTGAACGGCGAGCTGAGCACGCTGGCGTCCGATCCGGCGGGCCAGCTGTGGCCGGAGGCGAACCAGATCCTGCACCATCTGGCAGCCGGCCACGCCCGGATGACGACCCTGGTGGACAACGTCCTGAGCTATCAGCGGCTGGACTCCGGGGCCGAGCGGCTCGGCCGTACCAAGGTGTCGATGGACGCCGTGGTCGCGGCGGGCGTGGAGGGCGCGATCGAGCTGATCGGGCCGGGGCGGGCGCAGTTCGCGGTGCATGCACCCCCGATAGAGGCCCTGGTCGACGCGGACCGGGTGGCGCAGGCGTTGTCGCATCTGATCGCGGATGTCGCGGGCGTGGACTCGACGGGCCGGATGCCGGCCGGCGCGGCCGCGGCGGGGCCCGGCGGCCGTACGGGGCCGATCCCCGGGGACTCGACGATCGTGGTGGCGGCCGCCAAGCGCGGCGATGTCGTACGGATCGAGGTGCGCGGGCCGTTCGGCGGCGGCGACCCGGTCCATGAGCCGATCGTGCGCGGGATCGTGCGGCAGCACGGCGGCCTCCTTCAGACGCATGAGGTGCCGGGCGGCCAGGGCGCGGGCGGCAGCGCGTATGTGCTGGAGCTGCCGGTGGGCCTGGCCGGCGCGGCGTCGGACGGACCGGAGACGGCGTCCGGGGCGGACGCGGACACGGCGGACGCGACGGCCGGTGGCGGGACGACGGTGATGCCGGTGCCGGCCGGGCGGGCGCGGGGTACGCAGCCGGCCGGGACCGATGCGGCCGAGGACGGCCCGGACGCCGGGAAGGCCGCTGCGGGCGGTACGGAAGGCGGCGCGGGGCTGCCCGCCCAGGCCGGGGGTGCGCAGCCGACGGGACGGCGGCGGGCGCGGCACTCGGGCGCTGACCAGGGCGTGGCTGAGGCGTCGGGCACGGACGGTGCGGGGATGGCGGCGGCCGAGCCCGTACCGCCGACCGGACGGCGCCGGGCACGGCAGAGTGCGCCGGAGGGCGGCGCGCTGGCCCTCCCGGCGGGTCCGAGCGAGGCGGCCGGGGCTGCCGCCGGAGTGGCCGGGCCGGGTGGTGCGGCTGCCGCGGGCGAGGCCGGCACGGCGAACGGGGGCGGGGCCGGGGCCCAGGGCGGGCCTGGCAATGCGGGGTCCGCCGATGGTGCTGGGACTGCTCGCGGCGCAGGCGGGCCAGGTGGCGCAGGCGGGCCAGGTGGCGTAGGTGGGCCAGGTGGCGCGCGCGGTCCGGGCAATGGCCGCGGTGCGGGCAACACGCACGTGCCGAACGATCCGAACAATGTGCAGGGGCCGAATGCGGCGCACGGCCCGAACGGCGCCGGGGGTCCGGGCGCTGCTGTGCCTGGCCCGCACGGTGGTGGTCAGCCGACCCCGCCGGGTGCCGCGCCCGAGGCCGGCGGTGCTGCCGGGGACGTGACGGGTCCCGGGGCGGGGCCGCAGGGGCAGGTGCCCGGGGCCGTTCCAAGGCAGCCGCAGATTCCGGGGCAGGTGTCGCCGCAGGGGCTGGCGCCCGTACAGCCGACCGGGCGGCGGGCGCGCCGGGCGCTGGCCGAGGCTCCGGAGCGGGCCGCCGGGCAGGGTGGGGGCGCGCCCGTACCGCCGGGTGGTCAGCAGGCGCTGGCGCCGGCGGGTGCGCGGACGGCGTTTGCGCTGCCGCCCGCCGCGGCCGACCGGACTCCCCAGGCAAACCCGCAGGCGACCCCGCCGGGCCAGCCGCTGCCCGCGCTCGCCGCGGCCGCCGGGCAGGTGCCTGCCCAGGCCGCCGGGCCGCAGGACGGCGCCGGTACAGGGCGGCGCCGGGCGCGCCGCCCGATCGGCGACGGGTCCGGCGAGACGCCCGCCGCGCAGCCGGGGGCCGAGCCGGAAGCGTCCGCCGACTCCGGTGCGGCGCAGGGAGATTGGGAGAGCGAACCGACCGGCCGCCGCCGCGCCCGGCGGGCCGCGGCCGAGGAGCGGGCGGCGGCCGCGATGGCCGATTCCGAGTCGTCCGGCACCTTTGTGGCGGGCCCGGAAGGGCTGGTGGCGCAACCCCTCCAGCCCGCGGACGAGACCGGTACGGGCACGGGTACGGCGCCCGGCGTCGCCCCGGCCGACGGTGCCGCCGCCGGGGCCCCCGCTCCGACGGGCCGCAGGCGCGGCCGCCCCAGCCCCGCCGAGGAGTCGCGGGCCCAGGCGGCGGCCGCAGCCCCGCAGGGTCAGGCGCCCGCCACGGCCCGGCAGCCGCTGCCGCCCGCCGCCGACGAGGACGGCCTCGCCGCGGGCCACTCCCACGGGCGGGCCTTCAGCGTGCGCACCCTCGGGCAGGGCGTGCCCTTCGCCCAGCAGCTCGCCGACCAACAGCGTCCGGTGGCGCCGCCGCCGGGCAGTACGCCGTCCGGTGGCACCTCCGCCGGTTCGGGCCGCCGCCGTAAGCTCGCGGCGCCGCAGGAGCGACAGGCCCAGGACGGCGAGCGCGCCGAGGCCGGACCGGTGCCGGGCGCGCAGCTGGCGCGGCAGGCCAAGCCCGCGCCGCAGCCCCAGCCGCGTCTGCGGGACGCGGGCGAGGGCCGGGCGTTCGCCATCTCCGCGCCGGACGAGGGCAGCGAGGGCCCCGAGCCGCTGGACGGTCCGAACGGCGCCGTCGAGGTGATGGACCGCCAGCCGCTGCCGATGGACGACGAGCTGCCGCCGGAGCCGCTGGACAATCCGCGCCGGCTGCTGGTGTGGCCCGCGCCGGACGTCCACACGCAGCAGGCGCTGAGCGACCGCGGTTACCGCCCGGTGATCGTCAACTCCCGGGAGGAGGTGGACGCGCAGATCGCGGCCTATCCTGCGGCCCTGTTCGTCGACCCGCTGACCGGGCCGATCACCCGTACCGCACTCCAGTCGCTGCGTCAGGCGGCGGGCGCGGCCAAGGTCCCGGTGCTGGTCACCGCGGGTCTGGGGCAGGCCACCCGGGAGGCCGCCTACGGTGCCGATCCCGCCGTCCTGCTCAAGGCGCTCGCGCCGCGCGACGGCGAGAACCACCCGTCCAGGGTGCTGCTGATCGAGCAGAACGATGCCATCGCGGGCGCGCTCACGGCCTCGCTGGAGCGGCGCGGAATGCAGGTCGCGCGGGTCGGCGCGGACACCGATGCGGTCACGCTGGCGCAGCAGATGCGGCCGAATCTCGTGGTGATGGACCTGATGCAGGTGCGCCGCCGCCGGGCGGGCATCGTGGACTGGCTGCGTGCCAACGGCCTGCTGGACCACACCCCGCTGGTCGTCTACACCTCGGCGGACATGGACCCGGCGCAGCTGCCGCGGCTCGCGGCCGGTGAGACGGTGCTCTTCCTGGCCGAGCGGTCCACCAGCGCCGAGGTGCAGAGCCGGATCGTCGATCTGCTGGCCAAGATCGGCACGAACTGACGGTGGGGCCCGGCCGGGCCCCACCCGCACGCCCGGGGTCACCCCAGGTGCGTCACGTCCAGCTCCCCGTCGGCGTACTGCCGCCGCAGCACCTTCTTGTCGAACTTGCCCACGCTGGTCTTCGGGACGGCCGGGATCACCGCCCAGCGCTCCGGCAGCTGCCAGCGGGCGATCCGCTCGCCGAGGAATGCCTGGAGCTCCTCGTAGGTGAGCGCCGAGCCGTCCGTCAGCACCACCGTCGCCAGCGGCCGCTCGCCCCACTTCTCGTCCGGTACGGCGACGACCGCGGCTTCCGCGACGCCGGGGTGGGCCATCAGATGGTTCTCCAGCTCGACCGACGAGATCCACTCCCCGCCCGACTTGATGACGTCTTTGGCGCGGTCGGTCAGGGTCAGATAGCCGTTGGGGCTGATGGTGCCGACGTCGCCGGTGCGCAGCCAGCCGTCGGGGCTGAACTTGTCCTCCGGGCGCAGCACTTCGCCCTGGGCGCCGCCGAAGTAGGCGCCCGCGATCCAGGGCCCGCGGACCTCCAGTTCGCCCGCGGACTCACCGTCCCAGGGCAGCTGCTCGCCGTCGGGGCCGATCAGCCGCGCCTCGACGGAGGCGGGGAAGCGGCCCTGGGTGGCGCGGTAGGTCCACTCCTCCTCACCGGTCACCCCGGCCGGCGGATGGCCGACGGAGCCCAGCGGGGAGGTCTCGGTCATGCCCCAGGCGTGGACGACGCGGATGCCGTGCCGCTCCTGGAAGCCGCGCATCAGGGCGGGCGGGCAGGCGGAGCCGCCGATGATGACCGTCCGCAGACAGCTGACCTCGCGTCGGTGGGCGTCGAGTTCGGCGAGCAGGCCCTGCCAGATGGTGGGGACGGCGGCGCCGATGGTGGGCCGTACGGTCTCGATCATCTCGGCGAGCGGGGCGGGCTGGAGGAAGCGGTCCGGCATCAGCAGGGAGGCGCCGGCCATGAAGGCGGCGTGCGGCAGGCCCCAGGCGTTCACGTGGAACATCGGGACGACGGGGAGCGCGATGTCGCGGGGGCTGAGCGCGAACGCCTCGGCGTTGTTGACCTGGAGGGAGTGCAGATAGAGCGAACGGTGGCTGTAGAGCACGCCCTTGGGGTCGCCGGTGGTGCCGGAGGTGTAGCAGAGGGCGGCGGCCTCGCGTTCGTCGAGGTCGGGCCAGTCGTAGGTCTCCGGGCGGCCGGTGAGCAGCTCCTCGTAGTCGTGAACCCGGGCGGAGACGCCGGCGAGGACGGAGCGGTCGCCGGGGCCGGCGACGACGATGTGCTCGACGCTCGGCAGCTGGGGGAGCAGCGGGGCGAGCAGCGGGAGCAGGGTGCCGTTGACGAGGACGATGCGGTCCTCGGCATGGTTGATGATCCAGGTCAGCTGCTCGGCGGGCAGCCGGAGGTTGAGGGTGTGCAGCACCGCACCCATGGAGGGGATGGCGAGGTAGGCCTCGAGGTGCTCGCAGTTGTTCCACATCAGCGTTCCGATGCGGTCCTCGGGTGCCGCCCCGAGTTCCTCGCGGAGGGCGTGCGCCAGCTGGGCGGCGCGGTGACCGACCTCGGCGTAGCTGCGGCGATGCGGCCCCGTATCGGTCCAGGTGATCACCTGTGCATCGCCGTGGACGGTCGATCCGTGGGTCAGGATTCGCGAGACCGTGAGCGATACGTCCTGCATCGTGCTGAGCACCGGGTGCCTCCGCTTGGTTACGGACGGGTAGTGGTGCTGCGATTGTCGATGCATACCGCAAGGTATGTCACGCCTCTGAGGTGTGTTCTTGCCCGCAGGCCGCGCGGGCGGGGTGACAGCGACGGTGGCTGCGGGACGGCGGAGGCCGTGAGGGCGCCGGAGCCGATGTCGACGCATGTTTCACGTGAAACATGGCGCGATGTTTCACGTGAAACATCGTGCCTGAAGCGGGAGTTGGCGGCCGCCGCCCCCGACGCTCACCCCCGCCCGCCGCTCCCCCCGCGGACCGCCTGGAGGACCAGCACCGACAGATCGTCCTCGACCGGCCCCGTGCCGAAATCATGGGCCGCGCGGCGGACGTGCTCCGCCAGTGCCTTGGCGCCCAGCCCCATCCCGTCGCGCAGGATGTCGGCCAGACCATCGTTGTCGTCCAACTGCCAGTTGCCGCAGCGGCGTTCGGTGACTCCGTCGGTGACGCAGAGCAGGGTTTCGCCGGGGGCCAGGTCGAAGGAGCTGGCCTGGAATTCCGTGCCCTCGTCGATGCCGAGGAGCATCTGGGGTTCGGAGGCCGGTTCGACCCTGCCGTCGGCGAAGAGGTGCAGCGGCGGCGGATGGCCGGCGGTGGCGACCGTGCAATGGGCGCCGGAGACGCCGGATTCGACGTCCAGCTCACCGTAGAGCAGGCTCAGAAAGCGGGAGCTGGCCTGTTCACCGCTGAGTTCCACGGCCTCGGCGCTGTCCTCGGCCATCGCATAGTTCAGCCGGCCGAGCACCGACTCGACGCCGTGCCCCTCGCGGGCCAGCAGCCGTACGAGGTGGCGGGCGAGTCCGGTGACCGACATCGCCTCCGGGTCCTTGCCCTGCACATCGCCGAGCAGGAAACACCAGCGGTGCTCGCCCATCGGGAAAATATCGTAGAAGTCGCCGCCGACGGTCTGCCCCTCGCCGTGCGCCTCGTAGACGATGGCGGTGTCCACGCCTTCGATACTGGCCAGCGCGGCGGGCAGCTGGCGGCGCTGGAGCGCCCGGCTGATGGTGGTCTGGCGGGTGTACTGGCGGGCGGTGAACACGGCCTGCGCGACCCGTCGTGCCACGTCCTCCACCATCCGTATGACGGTGTCGGTCATCTGGAGGTGCCCGGCCCGGCCGAGCAGCAGCAGGCCCTGATCGGTGTCCCGTGCCACCAGCGGGAACGCCAGCGCCGAGCCGCCGGTGTCCCGCGCCCCGGCGCTTTCGGGCCAGGGCCAGGGGGTACCCGCGGTACGCACCCCGGCGGACGGGTTCTCCCGTTCCAGGTCCGCGCGCAGCGGCGGAATGCGGCGCTCGTCGACATGCCAGACCCGGGACAGCTTCACACCGCTGCCCTCGGTGTACAGCCAGATCGCGCACCAGTCGGCGAGCCGGGGGACGAGCAGCTGGGCGGCGAGCGCGGTGACCATGTCCTGGTCGAGCTGCCCGGCCAGCAGTTCGCTGGTCTCGGCCAGGAAGGACGGGCCGCCGCGGTCGGCCCATTCGGCGGCGTGCGCAGGGGCGGGGGAGGTGGGGTGGGCCGGGCCGTGGGCGGGCGGCTCGATGCGCAGTGCCCCTGCGGGCAGCGGCGGGCCGGGGATCTCGGGCTCGCCCTCCTTGGCCACCAGCCGGAACCACACCGTCTTCTCGGACTGCCGGTAGGTCACCCCCCAGGACTCGGCCACCGCGCTGACCAGCTGGAGGCCGTAGCCTGGTTCGCCGCTGCGGGCGTCCACACCGCCGTGCACCCCGCGGGAGGGGTGCCGATCGGCCACCTCCACGACGACGCCCATGGTGACGGGGCCGTCGCCGGTGCCGTTGTCCTCGTCGTCGGCCGGGCCGTTGTCCCCGCCGCTGCGCTCCCGGCCCGGCTCCAGGCGGCAGGTCACGTCGATCTCCGTACCGGCATACATCACGGCGTTGGTGACCAGTTCGCTGACGAGCAGGAGGACGTCGCCGATGAAGCGGTCGGTCAGAGCGGCCGAGCCAGGGGCAGGCGGGCGCCGCCGGGCCCGTTCCATGAGCACCGTACGGACGAATTTGCGGGCACCGGCGGGCGCCAGCTGATTCGCCGGTAGCCCCTTGCGGGACACGGCTTCCGTGGGCGCGGTCGATGTCCCCATTGCACCCCCTGGGTGCGCCTGGGAAAAGGGAATTCCAAGCGACTTATACTATGACATATCTGCCCAAATGGATCATTGGGGGATGGTGCGCCATGGCCCGCGACCCGGTCCGGCCTGACTCCGCTACTCCACCTCCACACCCGGGACCCCGACCCCCGAAACGCTCCCCGTCCCCTGCCCGCTCCGGTGTCGCGCTCGGCGGGCAGGAGACGCACGGCGATGCGCCGCAACCGGTTGCGGGCGAGTTCCAGCAGGTCCGCACGGGCGATCTGCGGCGGCTGCTGGCCGCCATGAATGCCCTGCGGGACGGGGATTTCACGGCGTATGCGGAGGGCGCCCAGGACGGCGTGCTCGCCGATATCGCGGGGGTCTTCAATCAGATCGTGACCCGTAACGCCCATCTGTCCGACGAGCTGCAACGCATCCGCCAGGAGATCATCCGGCAGGGCCGACTGGACGAACGGATCACCGCAAGCCCCGGGGCGGGCTCCTGGGCGACCAATGTGGATGCCGCCAACACGGTGCTCGACGCGATGGCGGTGCCGGTCTTCAAGGCCGCACGGGTGCTGGACGCGGTGGCGGACGGCGATCTGACCCAGCATGTCGCCCTGCACGACGGCAACCGGCAGCTGCACGGCGATCTGCGCCGCCTGGGCGTCGGCGTCAACCGCATGGTGGACCAGCTGTCGCTGTTCACCGGCGAGGTCACCCGGGTGGCCCGCGAGGTCGGCACCGAGGGCCGGCTGGGCGGCCGCGCCAAGGCACAGGGCCTTTCCGGCGACTGGCTGCATGTGACCGAGGCGGTCAACACCATGGCCTCACGGCTGACCGCGCAGGTGCGGGACATCGCGGTGGTCACCACGGCGGTGGCGCGCGGCGATCTGACCCAGCAGGTGACGGTCGAGGCCACCGGCGAGCTGCTGGAGCTGAAGCTGACCGTCAACAAGATGGTCGACCAGCTGCGGGCCTTCGCCGACGAGGTCACCCGCGTCGCCCGCGAAGTCGGCACCGAGGGCCAGCTGGGCGGCCGCGCGCAGGTCAGGGGCGTCTCCGGGGTCTGGAAGGACCTCACCGACAACGTCAACTTCATGGCGTCCAACCTGACCTGGCAGGTCCGCAACATCGCCCAGGTGACCACGGCCGTGGCCAACGGCGATCTCAGCCAGAAGATCACCGTGGATGCACGGGGCGAGATCCTGGAGCTGAAGTCGACCGTCAACACCATGGTCGACCAGCTCTCCGCCTTCGCCGACGAGGTCACCCGCGTCGCCCGCGAAGTCGGCACCGAGGGCCAGCTGGGCGGCCGCGCGCAGGTCAGGGGCGTCTCCGGGGTCTGGAAGGACCTCACCGAGAGCGTCAACTTCATGGCCGACAACCTGACGACCCAGGTCCGCAACATCGCCCAGGTCGCCACCGCCGTCGCCGAGGGCGACCTCGGCAAGAAGATCACCGTGGAGGCGAAGGGCGAGATCCTGGAGCTGAAGTCGACCATCAACACCATGGTCGACCAGCTCTCCGCCTTCGCCGACGAGGTCACCCGCGTCGCCCGCGAAGTCGGCACCGAAGGCAACCTCGGCGGTCAGGCCCAGGTCAGGGGCGTATCCGGGGTCTGGAAGGACCTCACCGACAACGTCAACTCGATGGCGCTCAACCTGACCTCCCAGGTCCGCAACATCGCCCAGGTGACCACGGCCGTGGCCAACGGCGACCTGTCGAAGAAGATCGACGTGGACGCCCGGGGCGAGATCCTGGAGCTCAAGGACACCGTGAACACCATGGTGCAGCAGCTGCGGGCGTTCGCGGACGAGGTGACCCGGGTCGCCCGCGAGGTCGGCACCGAGGGCCGGCTGGGCGGGCGGGCTCAGGTCCATGGCGTCTCGGGGGTCTGGAAGAACCTCACCGACAACGTCAACTTCATGGCCGACAACCTGACCTCCCAGGTCCGCAACATCGCCCAGGTGGCGACGGCAGTGGCCAAGGGCGACCTGTCGAAGAAGATCGACGTGGATGCGCGCGGCGAGATCCTGGAGCTCAAGACCACCATCAACACCATGGTCGACACCCTCTCGTCGTTCTCCTCCGAGGTGACCCGAGTGGCCCGCGAGGTGGGCAGCGAGGGGCAGCTGGGCGGCCAGGCCCGGGTCGAGGGCGTCTACGGGACCTGGAAGAAGCTGACCACCAACGTCAACGAACTGGCCCTGAACCTCACCAACCAGGTGCGAGCGATCGCCGAGGTCGCCAGCGCCGTCACCCAGGGCGATATGTCCGGGTCCATTTCGGTGGAGGCGCAGGGCGAGGTCGCCGCGCTCAAGAACAACATCAACCTCATGGTGGCCAACCTGCGCGAGACCACCCGCGCCAAGGACTGGCTGGAGTCCAACCTCACCCGTATCGCCGGTCTGATGCAGGGCCACCGAGATCTGGTCGAGGTCGCCGATCTGATCCTGCGCGAGCTGACTCCGCTGGTGAACGCGCAGTTCGGCGCGTTCTTCCTGGCCGAGGCGGGCGCCGAGCCGGGCGAGGGGCTGAAGTTCATCGCCGGTTACGGGACCGGGCAGGCCGACGGGCAGCGCTCGCTGCCCAGCCCGGGTACCCGCGGCTGGGGCCTGATCACCCAGGCGGCCATGGAGAAGAAGCGCATCCTCGTCGACGCCGTTCCCCCGGACTACCTCACCATCAGCTCGGGACTGGGCGCCGCCGCCCCCGCCAGCGTCGTCATCCTGCCCGTCCTCTTCGAGGACCAGGTGCTGGGCGTGATCGAGCTGGCGTCCTTCAGCCGCTTCAGCGAAGTGCACCTCGCGTTCATCGACCAGTTCGCCAACACCATCGGCGTCTCCATCAACACCATCATCGCCAACTCCCGTACCGAATCCCTCCTTTCGGAGTCGCAGCGGCTCACGGCCGAGCTGCGCCAGCGTTCCGACGAGCTCCAGCTGACCAACGCCGAGCTGGAGGAGAAGGCCGCCCTGCTGGCCACCTCCTCGCAGTACAAGTCCGAATTCCTGGCCAATATGTCGCACGAGCTGCGCACCCCCCTCAACTCCCTGCTCGTGCTCTCCCGGCTGCTCGCCGACAACCCCGACAGCCATCTCGCCCCGCAGGAAGTGGAGTTCGCGGTCACCATCCACCGCGCCGGCTCCGACCTCCTCCAGCTCATCAACGACATCCTCGATCTGTCGAAGATCGAGGCGGGCCGGATGGACGTCCATCCCAAGGCCCTGCCGCTGGACAAACTCCTCGACTACGTCCGGGCGACCTTCCGCCCGCTCACCGTCGACCGCGGCCTGTCCTTCGACGTCAAGGTCGGCGAGAACGTCCCCCGCGAGCTGTACTCCGATGAACAGCGCCTCCAGCAGATCCTGCGCAACCTCCTGTCCAACGCGGTGAAGTTCACCTCCACCGGCGGCGTCGAGCTGACCGTCGAACGTGTCCCCGCCGCCGGCTTCAGCGAGGACTCCCTGCGCAACGCCGACGCTGTCATCGCCCTCGCCGTCAAGGACACCGGCATCGGCATCCCAGCCGAGAAACTCGACGGCATCTTCGAGGCGTTCCAGCAGTCCGACGGCACCACCAACCGCAAGTACGGCGGCACCGGCCTCGGCCTGTCCATCAGCCGCGATATGGCGGCCCTCCTCGGCGGCCGGATCGCCGCCGAGAGCGAACCCGGCGTCGGCTCGACCTTCACCCTCTACATCCCCGCGCGCTACACCGGAACCTCCCCGTCCGTCCCTGCGGCCTCCACCGGCGCCACACCTCCCACCATTCGTGACAACGCACCTACCCTCCGTGATGTTCCCGCAGCGGCGGAGAAGCTCGCGGAGCGCCACGCAGAGGCCGCCGGGCAGGGCGCGAGGACGGTCGCCGCGGCGGGCGCCGGAGGGAGCGAGGGACGCGGCGACGGGAGCGGCGGGAAAAGCAGCGGCACCGTCGCCGCCGGAGCCGTGGGCGAGCGCGGTACGGATGCCCATGCCGCGCAGCCGGAGGCGTACGACGCAGGCCCGGCGGACGCCATCGCCACGCACCCCGGCGACGTCTTCGCCCAGCCCGACGGCCCCACCCGTACCGCGGCCCAGGCGGCACCCCGCCCCTCCGACGGCCTGGACGTGGCCTGGCCGGAGACGACCCGGCTGCGCGAATGGCTCAGCGGCCGCCCGGGCCGCGTACTGGCCAACCGCCGCATCCTCATCGTCGACGACGACATCCGCAATGTCTTCGCCCTCACGCACGTCCTGGGCCGGGTCGGCATCAGCGTCAAGTACGCGGAGAACGGCCGCGAGGGCCTTGAGGTGCTGGACAAGACGCCCGATGTATCGCTGGTCCTGATGGACATCATGATGCCCGAGATGGACGGCTACGAGATGATCAAGGCGATCCGCCATGCGCCGCGCTTCGCGGACCTGCCGGTCATCGCGCTCACCGCGAAGGCCATGCCGGGCGACCGCGAAAAGGCCATCGAGAGCGGGGCCGACGACTACATCCCCAAGCCCGTCGACGTGGACCAGCTGCTGGCCGTGATCTGCCGCCTGCTGGATCCGCAGGACCACACCGGGGGCGCACGGCCCGCATCACGGGGCGGAGCGGACGGGGGCGAGCCGGCCGGCGGCGGGAGGGACGGCGACGGGCAGGCCGGTGGCGCGGCGTCCGATGGCGGGACGGCCCGCCCTGAGCAGGCCGGCGGCGGGCAGGCGCTCGACGTGCACTCCGGGGAGGCGCAGACCGACGGGACGACCACCGGGGAGGCCCCATGACCACCGCACCCGAAATCCCCGCCGCGATCCTCATCGTCGATGACATGGAGGAGAACCTCGTCGCTCTGGAGGCCGTCCTCGGTTCGCTCAGCCAGCGCGTGGTGCGCGCACGCTCGGGCGAGGAGGCACTCAAGGCGATGCTGCGGGAGGAGTTCGCCGTGGTGCTCATCGACGTCATGATGCCGGGCATGAACGGCTTCGAGACCGCAGCCAACATCAAGGGCCTCGACCAGACCAAGGACGTCCCGATCATCCTGCTGACCGGCGCGTCCGTGGACCCCAACTACGCCTACCGCGGCTACACCGTCGGCGCGGCCGACTTCCTCATCAAACCGTTCGACCCCTGGCTGCTGCGCACCAAGGTCAACGTCTTCCTGGAACTGCACCGCAAGAACCATCAACTGGCCGCTCAGGCAGAGCAGTTGAAACGTCTGCTGACCTCGGAGGAACCGGCCGGGGAACCCGCCCCGCCCGCCATACCCGCCGCCTCGCCCCGCCCCGCGCCCCCCGTGACCGCCGTGGAACGTCCCGAACACCCCGGGGCCGCGACGGAACTTCCCGGACACGCCGGGCCCGCCCCGCCCCCGGACCCCTTCAGGCCGCCCGAGCCCGCCGAGCCTCCCGAGCCCCCGGTGATCACGCTCTCCGCGTCGCCCCCCGAGACCCACCGCCCGGCGGACGCCGACCGCCCCCGCATCCAGGACGCCCTCACCACCACCGGCCCGGGCGAGGCTGCCCGGCTGGCCGAGGTCGTGGGCGAGCTCACCGAGATCGAGTCCCTGCTGCGCGACAAGGAAAGCCCCGAATCCGCCGGCCTGGCCGACCGCATCGCCGGACTGGAACAGGCGGTCGGCAGACTGATGGTGAGCCGCGGAACGTAACCACCGCGGCCCCGCCACCGTTTCACCGCGCTGCCCGGCGGGCTACACCCCGCTCCGCCCCGGCCACTCCTCCCCCGCGATCCGGTACACCACATTTCGCCGCAACGGGCCGTCCGGCACGTCCGGATCGTCGAAGTCATAGGCCCGGTGGTGGGTCATGCCGAGGCGGCGCATCACGGCGCGGGAGGGGTGATTGGTGGAGGTCGTCACGGCGAAGATCTCCGGCAGCGCGAGCGTCGCAAAGCCGTAGGACAGGGCGGCCCTGGCGGCCTCGGTCGCGTAGCCCTGTCCCCAGGCGGTCCGCGTCAGGCGCCAGCCGGTCTCCACCCCGGTGAACGGGGTGTCCGCGTCCACCGGGTCCAGCCCGGCGAGCCCGATGAACTCCCCGGTGGCGAGCACCTCGACCGCCCACCACCCCCAGCCCCGCCGGTCGAGCGCCGCCTGAAAACGCGCCGCCGATGCCTCGCTCTGCTCGCGTGTGAGTACACCGGGGAAGTACGCGCGGACCTCGGGGTCGGCATTCATCGCGGCCCAGGGAGCGAGGTCGGTGCCCCGCCAGTCGCGCAGGAGCAGTCGCTCGGTTCGGAGTTCGGACATCGGGTCAATCTCTTCATGCGCGCGCGAAACGAGCAGTGATTTACGAAACGGCAGCGATTTACGGGAGTTGACGCCACGCGGGATGTTTCACGTGAAACATCCCGGCCGGAGAGCCGCTCCTCGTCATAGTGCTGGGATACGTGCGCCCGGCCTGCTCCCTGCTCCCTGCTCCCTGCTCCCTGCTCCCTGCTCCCTGCTCCCTAGCCGATCATGGCCAGCTCCGGGTCCTCGCGGAGTTTGGCCAGGGCGCGGGATACGGCGCTTTTGACCGTGCCGATCGAGACCTCCATGACCTCGGCGGTCTGGGCCTCGCTGAGGTCCTCGTAATAGCGCAGGACGACCATGGCTCGCTGGCGGGCGGGCAGGCGCATCACCGCGCGCCACATGGCGTCCCGCAGGCCCTGGAGCTCGGCGGGGTCGGGGGCCGGGGTGGGGTCCGGTTCGGGGAGTTCGTCGCAGGCGTACTCCTCGACCTTGCGCTTGCGCCACTGGGAGGTACGGGTATTGATCAGCGCGCGGCGGACATAGCCGTCCAGGGCCCGGTGGTCCTCGATCCGCTCCCAGGCCACATAGGTCTTGGCGAGCGCCGTCTGGAGCAGGTCCTCGGCGTCGTTCGGGTTGGCGGACAGCGACCGTGCGGCGCGCAGCAGGACCGGCCCCCGGGCCCGTACATACGACGAGAACGTCGGGAACACGGCGGCGGTCGAAGCGCCCTTGCACACTGGCGTGGTCATGCCCTCCACGCTAGAAGCGGAGCGGGGCCGGGGGGATCGGTCGCAGGTGCCGAAGACTCATCCCCCTCAAGTTGTACGGGTGGCGCAGGCCCCACCTCCTCAGGGGGGACGGGGCGGCCGTTCCCCCTAGGGGAAGGCCGGGGCGGAGGCCGGCGGACCGGGGCGCGAAAGGCCATGTCAGGCACCGGCCGGCTCCGCACGCCCACCCGGCGGCCCCCGAAAACCCCGGCACCTTCATCCCGCCCGCCCCAGCACCAGCCCGGAAGTCGGCACCCCCGTCCCCGCCGTCACCAAGATCCGCTCCGCATCCGGGACTTGGTTGACGGATGTGCCGCGCAGCTGACGTACCGCCTCCGCGATGCCGTTCATGCCGTGCAGATACGCCTCGCCGAGCTGGCCGCCGTGGGTGTTGAGCGGCAGCGCGTCCGCGGCCACGAAATCGGCGGCCTCGCCGGGCCCGCAGAAGCCGAATTCCTCCAGCTGCATCAGGATAAACGGGGTGAAATGGTCGTAGAGAATGGCGACGTCGATGTCGGCTGGGGCCAGGTGGGAGGTGCGCCAGAGCTGGCGGGCGACGACGTTCATCTCCGGCAGGCCGGTCAGCTCGTCGTGGTAGAAACTGGTCATCTGCTCCTGGGCGCGACCGGCGCCCTGTGCCGCGGCCATGACCAGTGCGGGCGGATGCCGCAGGTCACGCGCCCTTTCCGGCGAGGTCACGACGAGCGCCTGGCCGCCGTCCGTCTCCTGGCAGCAGTCCAGCAGCCGCAGCGGCTCCACGATCCACCGGGAGGCGGCATGGTCGGCGAGGGTGAGGGGCTTGCCGTAGAAGTACGCGGCCGGATTACGGGCCGCATGGCGGCGGGCGGTGACGGCGACATGGCCGAAGGCGTCCGGCGTCAGCCCGTAGGTGTGGAGATAGCGCTGGGCGGCCATGGCGACCCAGGAAGCTGGGGTGAGCAGCCCGAACGGGAGGTTCCAGCCGAGCGCCGCGCCCTCGGCGGACGGTTCGCGCTGCTGGACGCCGGAGCCGAAGCGGCGGCCGGAACGCTCGTTGAACGCGCGGTAGCAGACGACGACCTCCGCGACCCCGGTGGCAATCGCCATCGCCGCCTGCTGGACGGTGGCGCAGGCCGCGCCGCCCCCGTAGTGGATGCGGGAGAAGAAGGACAGCTCGCCGATGCCCGCGGCCTGCGCGAGGGTGATCTCGGGGGTGGTGTCCATCGTGAAGGTGACCAGACCGTCGACGTCGGCGGGGGTCAGCCCGGCGTCGTCCAGGGCGGTGTGGACGGCCTCGACGGCGAGTTTGAGTTCGCTGCGGCCGGAGTCCTTGGAGAACTCGGTGGCGCCGATGCCGGCGACGGCGGCCCGGCCGGAGAGGGAGTCGGGGCGGCTCAGGCTCATCGGGCGGCCCCCAGCAGGACGGTGACCGTTCCGGTGACGTGGTGGCCGAGCCCGTTCGCCCCGATGACCCGTATCTGTGCCATATGGCCGTCGACGGCGGTGACCGTACCTCGCAACACCATGGTGTCTCCGGGGTAGTTGGGGGCGCCGAGGCGGATGGCGACCTTGCGCAGGGTGCAGTGCGGGCCGATGTGGCCGGTGAGGTAGTCGGTGATGTAGCGGCCGACCAGGCCGTTGGTGGTGAGGATGTTCATGAAGATGTCGGGCGAGCCCTTCTCCCGGGCGAGCTCGGCGTCGTGGTGCACGTCCTGGTAGTCGCGCGAGGCGAGGGCGCCGGCGACGATCAGAGTGCGGGTGATGGGGATCTCCAGGGGCGGCAGCTCGTCACCGGCTCTCATTGCCCGGCCCTCCTTCGGACAGTGCCACGGTCGAGGCTTCCGGCAGCGCCGGGTCAGAACGCTCGCCCACCAACTCCCCCAGTTCCTCCAGCAGTCCGGCCCCGCTCCCCACGTACCCGGCCACCTGCCGCCCCCACAGAAAGTGCCGATGGACGGGGTGATCGACATCGGCGCCGATCCCCCCGTGCAGATGCTGCGCCGCATGCACCACCCGCGTCCCCGCCTCGGCGGCCCACCAGGCGGCGGTCAGCGTCTGCGGCGCCGCGTCCAGCCCCTGGTCGCGGCGCCAGGCCGCCTCGTACGCGGTGACCCGGATCGCCTCGGTGTCCATATACGCATCGGCGGCACGCAGCAGTACGCCCTGGTTGGCCGACAGCGGACGGCCGAACTGCTGCCGCGTCGAGGTGTGCGCGACCACCCGCGCCAACGCCCCCGCGCACACCCCGGCCTGGAGGGCGACCCACGCGGTCCGGACGATCCCCAGGACGTCGTCGTAGGGGTCTCCCCTGCTCGAACGCCGTTGAGAGCTTGGGGAAGCCCCCGGCCCGCCCAGCCGCTCACCCGCCGCCCGGTCCAGGGTCAGCCGCCCCGCCGCCCACGGCGCGGTGGTCTCCACCGGATGCCGCCGCACCCCGGGGTCATCGGTCCGTACCAGCCACAGCCCCCGCCCGGCGTCCGCCACCAGCACATGCGTGGCCTCGCGCAGCCACGGCACCGACCGGACCACCCCGGTCAGCCGCGCCGCCGCACCCGGCCGCTCCTCGGCCCGTACGCCGGGCCGCGCCGGAAACGCGCCGGTCGCCACCTCGGTCCCCGCCCGCAGACCGGGCAGCAGCCGCGCCCGCTGCGTGTGGGTGCCGTGCCGGGCGACGGCCAGCACGCCGTACGCGCAGGTCGCGGCGAACGGCACCTGCGCCGTCGCACGCCCCTGCTCCTCCAGCAGCAGGACGAGCCCCAGCAGCCCGATCTCCTCGACCGCCCCGGGCAGCCCGGCCGCGCACAGCGCCTTCCACAGCTCGGCATCCGTACCACTGCCGGCGGCCGCGAGCCGTTCGTGCGTGGCGAGATCGCCGAAGATCCGCGCCGCCAGCTCCTGGGCCGCGGTCTGTTCCTCCGTCGGCGTGAAATCCATCAGGCGCCGCTCCCCACCAGGCCGTTGAACACCGGAAGCTCCCATTCCTCGTCCACCCGCAGGAATGCGAGCCGTACGGGCATCCCGATCCGCACCTCGTCGTACGGCACCCCCACCACGTTGCTGACCATCCGCACCCCTTCGGCCAGCTCGACCAGGGCCACGGCATAGGGCGGGTCGAACGCCGGGAAGGGCGGATGGTGCAGCACGACGTACGAGTAGACGGTGCCCTCGCCGCTCGCCTCGACGGTGTCCCACTCCGGTGAGGCACAGGCGTTGCACCCGGGCAGCCAGGGGAAACGGAGCGCACCGCACCCGACGCACCGCTGGATCAGCAGCCGGTGCGCCGCCACGCCCTCCCAGAAGCCGGCGTTGTCCCGGTTGATCACGGGGCGGGGCCGCGGCTCGGGCTTCTCGGACCTCTCTGCCCGCTCGGGCCTCTTGGCGGCGGGGGCGTACTTGAGGATCCGGAACCGATGCGTCCCCACCAGCTCCGGCTCCGCCGCCGCGGCCACATCCGCAGCCGCAGCCGCCCCATCAGGCCCGCGCCCGTGCCCGCCCTCGTCCGCCTCCCCCTCCACCCGGACATCCATCCGCGTCGTCACGAAGTGCCCGGTCCCCAGCTTCGTCGTCTTGCGCTCCGATACGGACTCGATCACCGCATCGAAGAGGACCCGGTCCCCGGGACGCAGCGGACGCAGATACTCCTGCTCGCAGTCGGTGGCGACGACCGCGGTGTACCCGGCGCCGTCCAGCAGCGCGAACAGTTCGTCGTACGCCGTCGAGCGCCCGGAGTGCTCGGAGTGGTGCCCGGAGTGCCCCGACAGACCGCCCATCGTCCACGCCTGGAGCATCGTCGGCGGAGCAATCGCGTCCGGGCCCCGGTAGGCGGGGTGGGTATCGCCCATCGCCTCGCACCAGTGGCGGATCATCGGCGCGTTGACCGGATCCCTGCCGACGCCCCGGGTAACCGCGGAACGCCCCTCATATGCCTTCAGCCGCTCGTAGAGACCACTCGCCACACCGTCCCCACCACTCACCGCCGCCCCCTCCGCATCCCGAGCCGCATCGTCGCCACGATCTCCCGCTGGACCTCGCTCACGCCGCCCCCGAAGGTGTTGATCTGCGCCGCACGGTTCATCCGCTCCAGCTCGCCGTCCCCGAAGGCGCCCGGCGACCCGGCCCGTACCAGGGCGGCGTCGCCGGCCACTTCCTGGCAGATCCGGTAGACCTCGACGGCGCTCTCCGTCCCCGCGAACTTCACACCGCTGGCGTCACCGGGGCCGAGCGTGCCGGCGCCCACCTCGCCCACCAGCCGCCAGTTCAACAGCCGGGTGGCGGCCAGCCGGGCGTACGCCTCGGCGAGCCGGGACCGTACCCAAGGGCGGTCCGCCGGCCGCTCGCCGCTCTCCGGATCGGGTGTCCGGGCATACGCCAGCGCCGCCTCGAAGGAGTCCTCGGCCTGCATGCCGAGGGCCGCCAGCGCCACCCGCTCATGGTTGAGCTGCGTGGTGATCAGCCGCCAGCCGGCGTGCGCCTCGCCGACCAGGTTGCCGGCCGGGACGCGCACACCGTCGTAGTAGGTGGCGGTGGTCATCAGGCCGCCGACGGTCTCGATCGGGGTCCAGGAGAAGCCCGGCGCATCGGTCGGCACCAGGATGATCGAGATGCCCCGGTGCTTGGGCGCGTCGGGGTCGGTGCGGCAGGCGAGCCAGATCCAGTCGGCCTGGTGGGCGTTACTGGTGAAGCTCTTGCTGCCGTCGATCAGCCAGTCGGAACCCGTCTTCACGGCGCGCGTACGCAGCGCGGCGAGATCCGTGCCCGCCTCCGGCTCCGTATAGCCGATAGCGAAGACGATCTCGCCACTGAGGATGCGCGGCAGGAAGAAGTCCTTCTGGCGCTCGGTTCCGTACGCCATCAGGGTCGGGCCGACGGTGTTGAGGGTGACCATCGATACGGGCGCGCCCGCGCGCTGGGCCTCGTCGAAGAAGATGAACTGCTCGTCGGGGCCGCGGCCCTGGCCCCCGTACGCGGTCGGCCAGCCCAGGCCCAGCAGGCCGTCGGCGCCGATCCGGCGGAGCACGTCGCGCCGGTCCGCGGGATCCTCGACGGGGCCGTCGGGCAGCACCGTACGGAAGTAGGCGCGGAGTTCGGCGCGCAGCCGCTGCTGGCGCGCGGTGGGGGCGAGGTGCACGTCGGCGGCCTCCCCTTCTGGTGGCCGTACGCGTTGTGGTGGCCGTACGAGCGAAAGCGGGTTTCTGACTGTCCGTCAGAAACCCGCTCGCTGTCAAGGTCGGCGCAGGGAACCCCGGCGCAGCCCGTAACCGCCGCACCAACCTCGACCATCACCTACGGCTCTTCTCTCAACTCCCCTATGAATCCCCCCTCAGCTTGCCTCTCGACTCATCGCTGGGCTCATCTCCGGGCTCATCCATCGACCCGGGTGCCGCCGCACCTGTCGGCTTCAGCCCTCGGCTCGCCTCTCGGCTCACCTTGGGGCCGACCGCTGCCCCCGTGGCGGCGAGCCGGATCAGTCGATGTTGTTGCCGAAGGTGACAGAGGCGTTGGACTGGTCAAGGTCCGTGTAGCCGGAGCCGTTCACGCTCGCGGTGTTGTTCTGGTTGGAGGCACCGGTGCCGTTGGCAACCTGCTGACCGGTGGTGGAGTTTCCGTGGTTGTCGCCGTGGACACCGGTCCCCTGCTGGGTGGTGGCCGCCGCATTGGACCCGTTGTTCGCAAGGCTGCCGTTGTCGGCCTGCGCCACGCCGCCGAAAAGAGCGACCGCGAAGGGCAGGGCGGCGACGACAGCGATGACGCGAGCAGTACGGGTGCTTGCCATGTTTCTTCCTCCTACGGAACACAACTTCAAGATCCGACCCCCTGTGGATCCGATCTCCTTGCGGATCTGCGCTCTGTACGGATCCGAGCTACCTGCCCGGCAGAGCCGGTCCACCCGGCCTGCCGCCCTCGATCCCGCTTCGATCCCGATCCGATTGCCAACTCCGTTGATCCACCGGGTGATTGGCCGACCACCCGGTGCGTGCCTCGACGTCGCGACCTCAGAATTGCCCACCGAATCCCCGGCGAACCCGCCGTGAAGGGTCGATTCCCTCGCAAGCATGAGGAACATCGGATAAACCATCTCCGCTCCCCAGCGCCCCCACGCACGCACCCAGGCCCGCACGACCTGGCCTTTCACCCCGACCCACGCCCCCTTCTCCCGCCCCGCCCCCTTCCTTTTCTCGAACATTCGTACGAAAATAAGGCCATGGGCACGCACCGAAGCACTGCCGTCGACCCTCCGCCCGCCGAGCTCTCCCCAGCGGTCCGACCGGTGGTCCCCGCGGCGCTCCCCACCGGGCCCATGGCCGGGACCGCCCGATGCGCCCCGTCCCGCCCGCAGCCGGACGCTTCCCCGAGCACCCGCCCGCGTTCGAGCAGGAAAGACCCCCACACCACCGCCCTCGCCCACGCCCTGCGCGCCGCCGAGCGCGGTTACGCCGTCATCCCGCTGACCCGCACCAAGCACCCCGCCGTCCGCTCACCGCATCGCGGCCACCCCGAATCGCCGCCCTGCCGCGGCGCCTGCGGCCGTATCGGGCACGGCATCCACGACGCGACCACCGACCCGCTCGGCATCCGCCGGTTGTTCGCCGCCGCCCCGTGGGCCACCGGATACGGCATCGCCTGCGGCCTGCCGCCGTACCACCTCATCGGCGTCGACCTCGACACCAAGAACGGCGCCGACGCCCTCACCGCGCTGCGCTTCCTCGCCGAGCAACACGGCTTCCCGCTGCCGCCGACGGTGACGGTCCGCACCCCGAGCGGCGGCCGCCATCTCTGGTTCACCGGACCGCCGTCGCCGCCCGTACCCAATTCCGTCGGGCGCCTCGCCCCGGGCATCGACATCCGGGGCGCCGGCGGCTATCTGGTCGGCCCCGGTTCCCTCACCGCTCGCGGCCGCTACGTACTGGCGCCGGGCGCACCCCGCGTGCCCGCCCCCGCCCCGCACGCCCTGCTCGCCCTCCTCACGCCCCCCCCCCCTCACTGCGACGCCCCCTCGCCCGTACCGCCACAGCCCACCTCGGCCCTCATACGCTTCGTCCGCCCCTCCCCGCGGGGCCAGCGCAACGCCCGCCTCTTCTGGGCCGCCTGCCGCGCCCACGAGGCGGGCCTGCGCCAGGAACTGTCCGCCCGCCTCATCGAGGCCGCCTGCCGTACGGGGCTGTCCGAACAGGAGGCACGGGCGACCATTGCTTCGGCGGGGCGGCGTTAAGCGCCACCACCGTCGCTTGAGCCCCCGCCCGGCTTCCGCGCCTCCATCAAAAACCGCGTCGTATGGGCCACGAACGCCCCCTCCCGCCGAATCAGCGCGTCCAACTCCCGCAGCCGATCCCGATATTCCTCAACGGTGAAGCCCGGCACCATCCAGATCACCTTCCGCAGAAAGTAAACGACGGCCCCGATATCGAAGAACTCCGTACGCAGCGACTCCGCTGTCACATCGACCACGTCCAGTCCGGCCTTCTCCGCGGCCCGCCGCGCATCCTCGGGATGACGCGCACGCCGCACCTCCTCCGGCTGCGGTCCGAGAAAGAACTCCACCAGCTCGAACACACTCGCCGGGCCGACCTGTTGGGAGAAATACGTGCCGCCCGGCCGCAGCACCCGAGCGATCTCCTCCCACCACACCGTCACCGGATGACGGCTGGTCACCAGGTCGAAAGCCGCATCGGCAAACGGCAACGGCGGCTCGTCGTCATCGGCGACCACGACGACACCCCGCGGATGCAACAGCGCGGTGGCCTTGGCGACATTCGGCGGCCAGGATTCCGTCGCAACCATCACCGACGGCATTTTCTCCGCCCCGGCAAGCACTTCCCCACCACCGGTCTGAATATCCAACGCCGCCGACGCCCCCGCGAGCCGCCGACTCATCTCCCGCCGATATCCCCAAGAGGGCCGCTCCTCGGTGGCCCTCCCCTCCAGCCACGAAAAGTCCCACCCTTCAACCGATACGGCGGCAGCCTCGTCCACCAATTCCTCAAACCCGCGCGACGCATTTCCCATACCGCCATCATCCCGGCACATACCTGCATACGCCAACGATTTCCGCTGCCCCACGCGCCGGCTCAGCTGCGGCAAATGAACCCGCCCCCGGACTCACCTCACAGCGCCACAGCCCGCCCCCGCACCAAAACGTTCTGCGTCCCCAGGCCGATCGCCAGGTACGCATACACCGACGCGGCGCCCAGCATCCCGGCCCCGGCCACGTGATCGATCCACAGCCCCAGCCCACCGTGCACCACCACCGAGGCCAGCCACAACACGGTCGTGGCCGCTGTCCCCTTGCGCCACACCTCGCCCTGCGGACCGCGCCACACCCGCACGGTCCGCGCCCTGACCACGCCGAACCCCGCCGCGACGGCCAGGCTCACCACCAGGAGGGCAATGGGCAGGAACGTCAGCGGGCGATATTTCACGACCGAGGCGATACCGAAGGTGATCCCCAGGACACCCAGCACACCGAGGACGGCCGGCGCAATCAACGACCCGTTACGCCGCACCGGACGCGTGCGCAACTGCCGTCGCACCACCAACCCGACAACCACCACGGTCACGACGACGAGCCCGGCCCCGCCCTGCACACCCTGCACACCCTGCATATCCCTACTCCCCCTTGTGGCACCGCAGTTGCACAACAGCACCGTTCCCCTCATTGTGCCCTCCGGCCCCAAAGCCCTTCCGCCGACCCGGAGTTCCTGCCTACGAGACCGACAAGGCCGCTACTGCCCACGACGTCGAGCTCATCAGCGGCCTCGTCCACAGCCCGCTCCGCCGCCACCCGCCCGGACTCGACCCGGCGGCGCCGCCCCCGTCGCTTCCGGACTCCATGCCCGACGGGCATACGGGCACGGTGGGCTCGCGCAGCGAGGCACCAGAACAGCACGGGGAGGGCGAACGGCCCAGGGCGCATGAGCCGGTCGGAACAGAGCGCACCATCAGCAAGACCGGCGTACCGCCACGCGCCCGACGAGAACGACCCCCGACCAAACATCCTGGTCAGGGGCCGTTCTCGCAGCTCTGCTCGCGGAGGCTGTGGGATTTGAACCCACGGTGAGGGGTTACCTCACGACAGTTTTCAAGACTGTTCCCTTAGGCCGCTCGGGCAAGCCTCCCCGCGGCACCGGTGTGCGGTGTCGCGGGGATCAGACTAGCGCGTCACTTGTCGCCCGTGCGCTGGCCCAGGGTGACCTGGGCGGTGTGCTCCTTGCCGCCGCGCAGGTAGGTGAGGGTGACGTGGTCGCCCGGCTTGTGTTGCCAGATTTCGCTGATGAGGGTGGGGCCGCTGTCGATGACGGTGCTGTCGAGTTTGGTGATGGTGTCGCCGGGGCGCAGACCGGCCTTGTCGGCGGGGCCGCCCGGGGTGACCGATTCGGTGCCGTTGTTGCCGGTCTGGGCGATGGTGGCACCGTTGCCGGTCTCCTTCATGCCGACCTGGACGCCTATCTGCGGATAGACCGGCTTGCCGGTCCTGATCAGGTCCTGGGCGACCCGCCGGGCCTGGTCGATGGGGATGGCGAAGCCCAGGCCGATGCTGCCGGACTGCTGCGATTCGCCGCCCAGGCCGCCGCCGTTGCCCGCCGACTGGATGGCGGAGTTGATGCCGATGACGTTGCCGCTGGCGTCCATCAGGGGGCCGCCGGAGTTGCCGGGGTTTATCGAGGCGTCCGTCTGGAGGGCGCTCATGTACGAGGCGCTGGCGCCGTCACCGTCGCTGGAGGCCACCGGGCGGTCCTTGGCGCTGATGATGCCGGTGGTGACCGTGCCGGACAGCCCGAACGGGGCGCCGATCGCGATCGTGGCGTCGCCCACCTGGACGCCGGCGGAGCGGCCGAGCGGAAGCGGGTTGAGCGGGGCTCCCGAGGGGTGCTTCAGCTTGACCACGGCCACGTCGTAGCCCTGGGCGCGGCCTATCACCTGGGCGTCGTACTTCTTGCCGTTGGAGAACGTCGCGGTGAGCTTGCCCCCGTCGGCCGCGCTGGCGACGACGTGGTTGTTGGTGAGGATGTGGCCCTGCTTGTCGTAGATGAAGCCGGTGCCCGTGCCGCCCTCGCCGGTCGCGCCCTGCGCCTCGATGGTGACGACGCTGGGCAGCGCCTTCTGCGCTATGCCGGAGACGGAGGTGGGCTTGCGGTTGAGCGCCTCGGGGTTGCCGGTGGCGGTGACCGTCGTCGAGCCGGTGTCGTTGCGGCCCGCGGCCCAGAAGCCGATACCGCCGCCGATACCGCCCGCCACCAGCGCGGCCGCCAGCACGCCGACCACCAGTCCGGCATTACGCCGCTTGGGGGCCGGGCCACTCGGCGTGCCCCAGGGGTCGCCGCCACCGCCGCCACCGTGGGAGCCCCAGCCGCCGCCGGCCCCGCCCTGGCCGGCGGTCGCGTAGGCGGGGAACTGGGCGGTCTGCTCGGGGGACGGACCGTGGCCGCCGGGGGCGGGGGACTGCTCCCAGGTGCTGCCGCCGCCCGGTACGGACGCGGCGGGGCCCGCCGAGTCGCCCGGCGCGCCCGCGGCGGCGGCCGGCCCGGGGGGCGGCGGGGGTGCCGCGGGGGGCATGGCGGGGGGCGGCGGGACGTGCGGAGTCTGCGCGCCCGGGGCGGACGCGGCGGCGCGGTCCGACGCCTGCGGCCCGGTCGGCGGCGTGGCCTCCGACGGGACGTCGGCTCCCTCGTTCTCGGTGCTCACAGATCTCTCCTCAGCTTCCTGACATGAGCTCGACGGCTGTGCCGGATCGGGGGTGTTCCCCGGGGCCGGCCCTGGGATACGGGTGCCCAGGGGCGCGGAATCCAAGGCGGTTCCGGAGCCCAAGGCCCCACACCTCGGGCTCCGGCCCCGGATCCCGGATCCCAGATCCCAGATCCCAGATCCCAGATCCCAGCATCAAGGATCCCGCCGGTGCGGGCCATACGGGCCGTATGCGCCCTACGGACCCGCGGACCGTAGCGACCCGCCCCGGCACGGCATCCCGCCTCCTCCAGCCTTGCCCACCGCGCGTCAGGGCGCCGTAAGCCGAGGCTGTGACTTTCCCGCACCCTTATGCCGGATGATTCGGTCATTTTGGACAGGTGGGGTGAAGGGGGTGGGTGGGTCCGTGGTGGTCGGGTGCTCGGGGTGCCGTCAGGCAGGAAAGCGGCCCGGCAGTCCGTGCCACCCGCCCCTGCAACCCCTGCCGTCCCACGCGCACCGTACACACCTGCCGCGCAACGGCGAATGGCACGATAACTCGGTGAACTACGCACGCCCCGCCCACGACGACCGTTCGAGTCGGCCGGCCATATCCGTCATCGCCCACCGGGGCGCCTCCGAGGACGCTCCGGAGCACACACTGGCCGCCTACCGCAAGGCGATCGAGGACGGGGCGGACGCCCTCGAATGCGATGTCCGGCTGACCGCCGACGGGCATCTGGTCTGCGTCCACGACCGGCGGGTGAACCGCACCTCCAACGGACGCGGCGCCGTCTCCGCCCTGGAGCTGGCCGATCTCGCCAGCCTCGACTTCGGGTCCTGGAAGGACGGCGCGTACGGTCCCGACACCCTGGACCCCAACGAGGCGCCCGACCGGCAGCTCGAGGACCCCGAGCGGACGTCCGTACTGACCCTGGAGCGGCTGCTGGAACTGGTCGCCGACGCGGACCGCCGGGTCGAACTGGCCATCGAGACGAAACATCCGACGCGCTGGGCCGGACAGGTGGAGGAGCGGCTGGTCGAGCTGCTCGAACGGTTCGGGCACACAAAACCGGCCAGGGCGGAGGAGTGGATACCGTCGGTCCGGGTGATGAGTTTTTCGGCCCGCTCGCTGCACCGCGTAAGGGCCGCCGCACCGGAGATCCCCGGCGTCTACCTCATGCAATTCCTCACCCCGCGGCACCGCGACGGCCGGCTGCCCCCGGGTGTGCAGATCGCGGGACCCGGCATCCGGATCCTGCGCGCGCACCCGGAGTACGTCGCCAAGGCCCATCGCGCGGGCCATCAGGTTCACGTCTGGACGGTCAACGAGGCATCGGATGTCGAGTTGTGCCGTGAGTTGGGTGTGGATGCCGTGATTACCAATCGCCCCAAACAGGTGCGAAACCAACTGGGCCTTGCCTAAAGCCCTTCACAGGGTGTGCACCGGCGCATTCGGCCCGTATCCACGGGTGTCGGGTGCGTCACTGCATGCCGCTTGGCCGGTTTCCGGTCCAGTCCATTGGGGCATTCAACCCGTGGCGTGGGGCAAAGGAGGTCTCGGGGGTGGCGTTGGTGGTGGCACAAGAGGTGCCGACGTCGTCGATCATGGCCGTACCCCATGGTCCTGCGGGTGTGGGCATGGCCAGGCGGCGCATGCGTGACGAGCTGTTGGCAAGTGGAGTTCAGGACAGCGTCGTCGATGACGCGATCCTCATCCTTTCGGAGCTCTTGAGCAATTCCTGTCGGCATGCGCGTCCGATATACGACAACGGCGCGTCGCTTTACGGAAAAAGCGCATCCGGCGACGCCTCACACGGCGCGCTGCGGGAGTCCGTACGGGCCTCCTGGCGCATCGACGCACAAGGCCGGCTGACCATCGCGGTCACGGACGGCGGCGGCCCGACCCGGCCCCTGCCGTCGACCCCCTCGGTCACCGCGCACGGCGGCCGCGGGCTGGCGATCATCCGCTCGCTCGCCAAGGACTGGGGCGTACGCGACACCGCGGGTGGCGAGGTGACGGTCTGGGCGATCCTGCCCGCTCAGGACTCGTTCGCTACGCGCGTGGACATGCGCGACGGCCTGCCGCCCTCTCTCGGCGGGGCGTTCGGCGGCGGGTTCGGGGAGGGACTCGGCGAACGGCTCGACGACGGCCTGCCCCCCGGCCTGGCCTTCGCGGACTTCGACGAGCCGTAGGGCGGGGCACAAAGGCGAGCCGTAGGGCGGGCCACGATGGCGAGCCGTGGAGAGCGGGGCGCAACGCACGTTCGCGGAAGCACGAGACACCCCGGCGCGAGCCACGGCCAAAGCCGCACAGCGGGCCCTGACGTCCCGTGAGGCAGGCGCGCCACCGCAGGCGCACCACCACATCACGCACCGCGGCGCCCCGCCCCGTAAGCGGCGCAATTTCGGACGCGCTCCTCTAGGCTCGCGCCGAAGCGCGTCCGTACCGGTCGTGCCGTGTCTGTCGTGCCTTTCCTCGGCGGTCGCGGCGTGGCTCCGGGCGCATCCGTACGCCCAGGAACGACCAGGAGACACCGCCGCCATGGCCAAGAAGCGCCGTCCTCAGCCCCAGGCCGCAGCAGTGAAGACGAAGGGCGGCGAGGTGCCGGTCGTCGGCGCCCGCGAGCCGTGCCCGTGTGGTTCGGGCCGCCGGTACAAGGCGTGTCACGGGCGGCAGGCGGCGCATGCCGTCACCGAGCTGGTGCAGCGTCCCTTCGAGGGGCTGGCGGGGGAGTGCGACTGGGTGGCGCTGCGCGAGCTGGTGCCCGCCGCCACCGCCGAGTTGACGCTCAAGGGCGGGCTGCCCGAAGGCGTGCCGTCGGTGACGCTGGCGACCGTGCTGCCGATGGCCTGGCCCGCGCTGCGGCGGGACAACGGTGCGGTGCTGCTGGGCCTCCAGAACGACACCGCCTCCGGCGACATCAGCCGCGACCTGGCGGACACCCTCCAGCGCGCACTGGAGGCCGAGCCCGGTACCCCGGTCGCCGCCGGGCGGCCCGCCGCCGACGGCCCGCGGCTCCAGGATCTGCTCGACCCGGGCGCGCCGTTCGAGCCGGTCGTGCACACCGGGTTCGAGTTCTGGGTCGAGAACGCGGAGAACGCCACCGGGGAGGTCGCCGCCTCTCTGGAGCGCGCCAACGCCGCGGCCGTCCCGACGGCCCGCATCCCGGGGCTGGAGGGCGCGTACTGGTGCGAGGCACCGGAGAAGAACCATCTGCGCTGGGTCACCGCGCACCCGGAGGAGAAGCTGCTGGACGCGCTCGCCCGGCTGCACGCCGCGGGCACCGGCTCGCTCGGCGAAGGCACCCGTCTGGTCGGCTCGTTCCGGGCACATGGGCTGATCGTCCCGGTATGGGACCTGCCGTCCTCCATGAAGGCCGAGGACGTCGCCGCGCCGGCCGCGGAGTTCGCCGAGCGGCTGGCCGAGGCGCTCGCCTCCGACGCCCCGCTGTCCCCGGAGGAGCGCCGGGCGCGCGGCGGCCTCACCAACCGGCAGATCACCCTGAGCTGAACCGTACCCAACCGTGCCGAACCATGACGCCCCGCGGACCCCGGCGCGCGCAGCGGTGACAGCGGTCACAACTGCCCCTACCCGCCGGTAAAAGGACGTCCGGAAATCCACGATCGAATTTGCGAAGCCCGGATCTCTTGTTACGGTTCTAAAAGCCCGGTCGCTGGTGCATCCCCCGTCGCCAGCGACCGGGCGCTTCCATGTCCGGACCCGGACGGCGCTCAGATGGCCCGCCGGCCCTTCCGCCCCAGGTCCGAACCTTCCTCGTCCGGCGCCGAGTTGCCGCCGGAGCGCAGCAGCAGCCGCTCCCCCGCCTCATCGGAGATTTCCGCCACCGCGTCGTACGGCGTGGGGCCCTCGTCCCGGTGCACGGCCTTCCCGGTGGGCGTTTCGCACACCCCGGGGTCGTCCTTCGCGGGTACCTCACAGTGCACCTGGACGCTGCGCCCGTCGGGCCGCAGCAGCGTCAGTACGGCCCGCAGCGGGGTGCCCGTGGGGTTGCGGTAGTAGGTCCGCGCCCAGGTCAGACCCTGTTCGGCCAGGATGCAGGTCTGCGCTTCGATGCCCTGGGGAGAGGCGAGTTCGGGCCCGCAGCGGGAGGTGCGGGCGCCGTCGGAAAGCAGCGGCAGACCGAGATCGGCGAGCGGATCGTCGCCGGACGTTTCGTCGCGGAGGTCGTCGCGAAGATCCGCGAAGCGATCCTCGCCAGGTGCCTCGCCGCCCTTGGGCCGGGGACCGTTTTCGGCCGTACCGGGGGGCTTTTCGGACATGTTGCGGTACGTCGTCTGTGACGTGGCACCGGGCCTGGTGCGCGGCTTCGTGCGCGCGCCGTCGGCCCGTTGGGCGGTGGCCGCCGGACCGGCCGTGGCGGCGGCGAGCGGGACGACGACGGCGAGCGCCGCCGTACCCGCGAGAGAGATCAGGCGGACTTTCGGCGCGCGCTGCATGGGATCACCTGCGGAGCGAGGGGGAGGGGCCGCGGCGGTGGCGCGCCGCCCACGGCCTGACGGTGCGCCGAACCTATCGGGCCGCGGGGGTGCACCCGGCGGTCCGGACACCCGTTTCCCGTAGTCGGCCACTCCGCTCACACCCGGACGGGTGAACCGTGGGGGTGCATTGTTTCCGGCCACTGCCGGAGGGCCCGCTCCTGTCGCCGGCTTCTAAAAGGCGAGCCGGCTGCCGTCCGGGGTCTTGGTGCTCGCCGCCACCAGCGCGTCGACGACCGTCGTCACCGTCGGCAGCCAGGGCCCGGCCGGGCCCGTGCCCGGCGGCCGCTCCCAGCGCACCTTTCCGGCGGCGATCTCCGAGGGCGGGAGCACCAGATAGCCGCCCTCGCCGTGGAACCGCAGCGAGCTGGGCACCCAGTCCTGGGAGTGCAGCAGCTCGCCCAACTCCGCGAGGTCGTACGGCGATACCAGCAGCGACCAGCGGGTGGGCGTGGCCACCACCGGGCCGGTGTGCACCCCGAAGTGGTCCAGGGCCGCCAGCGCCCGCTCCCCGGCGTCGGCCGGCAGGCTCACCGCGCACGGGGCCCGGCCGCCGGTGGCCAGCACGACCGGGGCGTCCGGGCGGTTGGTCCACCACCAGCGCACCATCCGCTCATCGGTCGTGGCCGCCAGCAGCCCCGGGTCGAAGGGGTGCGCGCCGGGCACCACACAGTCCGGGTCGGGACAGCTGCACCGGCGGGCGCCCCGGCCGCCGGCCCGCAGGCCGACCCCCGGGAGGACGGGCCACCGCCACTCGGTGGCGCACTGGAGCGCCGCACCGAGCGGCGTTGTCCTTCCACCGCGCCGAAACAGGGGCTTGCGTCGCCTTCCGAGGATCTCGCGCATCAGCGCTCGTTCCTTTCCGTTAACGCCGAGGGGTATGTCCGTCGCACTTCATGCCGTACGGGCGCTGCACACGGGCCGCCTCACGCATCGTCACGTGCTGCTTTCCGCATGCCGCTGTGGGGACGTGAGACCGGGTGTTGCCGACCGGTCACGCCTGGTGGAACATGTGTCACCGCGTGTACAAGGCAGCGCATCACGCCGTACGTCGAGCGTGGAACGTGGCGGAGGGTGGCGCACACATGGCGCTTATCAGTTCTGTGGAGCAATCCCGCCACTTGGGAGTGCGTCGCGGCCGTCGCGGTATGAGACGCCCGCGCCCTCTGGAGGGTTCCGGCGCGGGCTCAACTGGCCCCGCACCTTTCGGAGTACGTACCCGCCATCGTGCATATGACGCGCTGTCGATGGCCGCCAGTCGACCTCAAATTGACGCCTGGGGGGCTATTTTCAGGCCAATCTACAGACCTCGCTGACACCACAAACCCCAGCGGAACAGTGCTGGACATCACATCGCTGGTGCGTGTACATGTGGAGGCATTGATAGCGGAGCAGCATGACATGGGGGTTTGCGATGCTATTGAGGAAATTGAGTGAGCCCGCACACCGCACAGCATCACTCAACAAAAAGCCGCACTCCCTAACAAAACACGGCCCGACCTGGGAATACTCCAGGCATGACATGAGTCGTCTGCCATGAGCATCCCTCACGTACCGAAAGTGGCTGGAATCGAACCAGCGCTTCCCGCTCCCGCGCACACTGCCGATCCGCTGACCCCGAAAGCCGCCGCGGACGACGGCTCGGACCCCTCCTCGGACGCCTCCGCCGACTCCTGTCGGACCCCCGGATCCCCCCACGACGAACGCCCGGACGCCACCCGCTCCGGCTCCCCCGACGTCTCCCCGGTCGACCGCATCGCGGCCGTACAGGACCGGCTCGCCGGCTGGATCTCCGACCTCAGCACCCTGCACGACCTCACCGAACAGCTCGCCGGCACCCGCACCTTGGACGAGGCGCTGCACGAACTCCTGCGGGCCGGTGCCTCCCTGGTCGGCGCGCGGCGCGGGCTGGTCGTGCTGGCGCCGGCCGACGGGCTGGGCCCGGAGACCACCATCGGCCTCGGCCTCGGCCACGCCGATATCGGCCACATCGAGACCGTGCCGCGCCGCGCCCTGTCGTACGCGCGGATACTGGACGGCCTCCCCGAGCCGGGCGCCGGCGACGACTCCCCCACGGACCAGGACCCCACCGCCCGCACCGAGATCTCCGAACCCGATATCCCCGGCGAGAAGGACCTCGACCCGCGGCTGCGCGAGGTCGCCGCCCGGCTGGGCTATGCCGCCAGTTACGCGGTCTCGCTCAGCGCCGACCCCATCGGCAGAACGGGCGCCGCGGTCTGGCTCTACGACGAGCCCGCCGCCCCCACCGACCGTCAGCGCCATCTCATCGGCCTCTACCGCGCGCACGCCGCCGCCCATCTCGCCCGGCTCCTCGAACTGCACCGCAGCATCCAGGACACCGTCACCCTGCGCGAGGAACTGCTGCCCAGTCGGCTGCCGCGGGTACCCGGCGTACGGCTCGCGGTGCGGCACAGCACCGGGCCGCGCGGCGGTGGTGACTGGTACGACGCACTGCCGCTGCCGGACGGCGCGCTGGGTCTGGCCGTGGGATCGGTCACCGGGTCCGGGCCGAGCGCGGTGGCGGCGATGGGACGGCTGCGGGCGTCGCTGCGCGCGTATGCCGTCATGGAAGGGGAGGATCCCGTCGCGGTCCTCTCCGATCTGGAGCTGCTGCTGCGGCTGACCGAGCCCGCCCGCAGCGCCACCGCGCTCTTCGCCTTCACCGAGCCGCCGCCCGGCGCACCGGGCGGGCCGCCCGCGCCCCCGATGCCGGCCGGTCTCGACGATCCGTTCCCCCGCAAGCTGGTGATCGCCGGCGCCGGCCACTGCCCTCCGCTGCTGCTGGGGGAGCTGCGCACCGAGTTCGTGGAGACCACGCTGTCCGCGCCGCTGGGCATGCTCGCCTGCTGGGAAGCGCCGAGCGTGGAGATCGAGCTGGCGCCCGGCGAGACGGTCCTGCTCTACAGCGACGGGCTGCTGCACCGCACCGGGGAGGCCATGGACCGGGCGTTCGCCCGTCTGCACGCAGCCGCTGCGAGCGTCCCCAAGGGCAGCCGGCACGACCCGGAGGCGATCCTCGATCACCTCGTGCGCACGATGCTGCCGCAGAGCGGGCTGGAGGATCCGGCGTCGGAGGAGGACGTGGTGCTGCTCGCGGCGCGCTTCGATGAGTAGCCCGGGAGAGACGTGGCGCGGGGGAGGAGTAGCGCAGGAGCAGTCGAGGGGCAGCCGGGGTTCGTAAGGCCGCGATGCCCGAAAAGTCACAGCTTCCTAGCCCTGGACCCCTTGCCATCCGCACATACGATGGATGGCGGTTCCGTCTTAAAGGAGGCATTGTGACCGACGAGCTCACGCCGGAGACCCCGGACGAGGACGAGCAGCCGATCAAGCAGCGCAAGAACGGCCTTTACCCGGGCGTCTCGGATGAGCTCGCGGAGAACATGAAGAGCGGCTGGGCCGACACCGAGCTGCGCGGTCTCGAACCGATCGAGCAGGCCCCGAACGCCGCCCGCCGCCGCGCCGCGCTCTCGGCGCGCTTCCCCGGCGAGCGCCTGGTGATCCCGGCGGGCCGGCTCAAGACCCGCTCCAACGACACCGAGTACGCCTTCCGCGCCGCGACCGAGTACGTCTACCTCACCGGCGACCAGACCGACGGCAGCATCCTCGTCCTGGAGCCCACCGAGGACGGGCACGAGGCGACCCTCTACCGCCTGCCCCGCTCCAACCGCGAGAACGGCGAGTTCTGGCTGAGCGGCATGGGCGAGCTGTGGGTCGGCCGACGTCACAGCCTGACCGAGGCCGAGGCGTTGCTCGGCATCCCCTGCAAGGACGTACGCGAGCTGGCCGCGGCGCTGACCGAGGCCACCGGCCCGGTGCGGGCCGTCCGCGGGCACGACGCCGCCATCGAGGCCGCGCTGACGGACAAGGTCACCGCCGAGCGCGACGAAGAGCTGCGGGCGTATCTGTCCGAGGCCCGGGTGATCAAGGACGAGTTCGAGATCGGCGAGCTCCAGAAGGCCGTCGACTCGACCGTGCGCGGCTTCGAGGACGTCGTGAAGGTCCTGGACAAGGCCGAGGCCACCAGCGAGCGCTACATCGAGGGGACCTTCTTCCTGCGCGCCCGCGTCGAGGGCTACGACATCGGCTACGGCTCGATCTGCGCCGCGGGCCCCAACGCCACCACCCTGCACTGGGTCCGCAACGACGGGCGGGTCCGCTCCGGCGACCTGCTGCTGCTGGACGCGGGCGTGGAGACCCACAGCCTCTACACCGCGGACGTCACCCGCACCCTGCCCGTCAACGGCCGCTACACCGACCTCCAGCGCGCGATCTACGACGCGGTGTACGAGGCCCAGGAGGCGGGCATCGCCGCGGTCAAGCCGGGCGCGGCCTACCGCGACTTCCACGACGCGGCGCAGCGGGTGCTCACCGAGAAGCTGGTCGAGTGGGGTCTGGTCGAGGGCCCCGTCGATCGGGTGCTGGAGCTGGGCCTCCAGCGCCGCTGGACGCTGCACGGCACGGGCCACATGCTCGGCCTGGACGTCCACGACTGCGCCGCGGCCCGCCGGGAGGCGTATGTCGACGGCACGCTGGAGCCGGGGATGGTGCTCACCGTCGAACCCGGTCTGTACTTCCAGGCGGACGATCTGACGGTGCCCGAGGAGTACCGCGGTATCGGTGTGCGGATCGAGGACGACATCCTGGTGACCGAGGACGGCAACCGGAACCTGTCGGCCGGGCTGCCGCGCCGGTCGGACGAGGTCGAGGCGTGGATGGCGGGGCTGCTGGGGAAGTAGCCGTGGGGTGAGTGACGGCGTGACGGCAATGCCGGCCTGACGGCCTGATGGCGTGGCGCCGTAACGGCGTGATGGCGACGGCCGGTGTCCCGGGATGGGTCACCGGCCGTCGCGCGGCGCACCGTTGTGGGGCTCCGTCCGCCGGTACGCGCCCGCGCGGGCCGCCACCCACACCGCGGTGGCGGTGGACTCGGCCAGGGCCGCGTCGACCGGACCGCGGGCGATCAGGATGCGGTAGTAGAAGGGCGCGCCCAGGGCCGCCATCACCGCCTCCGGGTCCGTATCGGGGGGCAGTTCACCGCGTTCGACGGCGCGGACCACCATCTGGCCGGCCAGTGTCAGCCGTTCGGAGAAGAAATCCCGCAGCACCGTGGCGGCCTGCGGGTCGCGGGCGGCGGCCGAGACCACCGCCTCGATCAGGCTGCGTATCCGCTCGTCCGCGTAGAACGCGCCTATCGAACGGGCCAGCGCACGCAGATCGCCGGGCAGCGTACCGGTGTCGGGCAGCGGCACATCCGCGCTCAGCCCGTTCAGCAGATCGCAGACCAGACCCTCGGCGCAGCGCCAGCGCCGGTAGAGCGTCGCCAGATGGATTCCGGAGCGCTGAGCAACCCTTTCCATGCTCAGCGCGGCAGGGCCGCCGTGTCCCAACTCCTCGAAGACGGCGGCCAGTACGGCCTGCCGAGTCCGCGCGGTACGTCCCCCCGGGCGGGCCTCCCCCGAGGCCCGGTGCGCTGTGGTCACGGCGCCTCCGTATTGCAGTGCGGGTTCACGCCAAGTATTGTCCGACAAAGACTAACGCGAGCAACTTCGCGTTAGTTCTGGTGCACGCCGGTCTCGCAGGGACAGGGGACGCCGCGGGGGAGGTCCTCACGCTGCGAGACGGCGCTGCACAGGGCCCCGCAGGGGCGATCACCGACGACTACGGACAGGCCGCGGTCGCCTACGTGCGCAGCGGATTTGACGCTGCGTGAGGCAGTTGTGTGCGGCAGTTGTGTGACGCCGTGTCGGTTCAGTGCGGAATCTCGGTTCAGCGCAGGATCCTCTCCTTGGCGCGCTGGAACTCCTGGCCGGTGAGGTCTCCCCGGGCGCGGATCCCGAAGAGTTTCGCCAACTGGTCGGCCGCACGCCTGACCGCTCACGACGCCATCGGAAGCGCCGCCCCCTCGCGCCACTTGAGGATCTTGTCGAAGCTGACCACCGCGCCGCGTCTGCCGGTGCGGTTGCGGTAGCGGACGTGGTCGGTGAGGGCCTCGATGAGGAAGAGGCCGCGGCCGTCCTCGGCGTCGGCGGGGGCCTGGGTGGGGGTGGGGACGGGGGCGGGGGGCTGGGGGCGGCGGAAGCCGGGGCCGGAGTCGGTGACCTCGATGCGGCAGGTGTCGCCGTCGATGAAGGCGGTGACGCGGTAGTCGTCGGTGGGGGCGTCCCCGCCGTGTTCGACGGCGTTGGCACAGGCCTCGGAGAGGGCGACCGACAGGTCGTAGCAGATGTCCGGGTCGACGCCGGCCGTCTCCATGGTGCCCAGCAGCAGACGGCGGGCGAGCGGAACGCTCGCGGCCTCACGTCGCAGTTGGAGGGACCACCAGATGCTCATCGCTCCAGCCTCCTGGCCACCGCTAGACATATCGATACCTATTGCCGCAGCCCAAGGTCCGTAAGCATGCTCCGGACGTGACGCCGCTCATTCGGCGGAGGCGGGCTGCGAGCGCACGGCCGGTGGTGTACCGACCCCCGCGCGCTCCCGCGCGCCCCGGCGGGCGCCGTTGCCGCCCCCCGGCGCGGCGGCGTGCGACGCCCTGCCGTGGGCCGCCGGTGCGGGCAATGGGATGATGTCGCCCGCCATGTCTGCCTCGCTCGCCCCCACAGCGCGCGCAGCCGCCGATCTGCGGCTGCTGAGGGCCGCGGTCTTCACCGCGGTCTGTGTTGCGCTGTCCGCGACCGGGCACATGATCGCCTCGTTCGCCGCCGTCCCGCTGTGGACGCTGGGCGTCGGCTGCGCCGCCGTGTTCGCCGTCGCGGCCCCGCTGGCCGGGCGGGAACGCTCGCTGCCGGGGATCGCCACCGCGCTCGCCGTGGGCCAGCTCGCGCTGCATGCGGTGTTCGCGATGGGCCAGCACCCGATGCGGATGCCGGGCGGCGGCGCGCGCGCCGGTGGGCTGCGGGGGCTGTCCGACCAGGCGGCCGTCCTCCTCGCGCGGCATGTTTCGTGCGGGCTGGAGGCCGGCCGGGTGGACGGCGCGCAGGCGCGCCGGGTCCTGGGCTCGGGCGGCTACGACACCGCCGTGGCGGGCGGGCTGGTACCGCCCGCAGGTCCCGGCGGAATGAGCGGTGCCGCCGCGCACCAGATGCCCGGCGGAGCGGAGATGGCACACTGTCTGGTGCCGTCGGTGCCCATGGTGCTGGGCCATCTGCTGGCCGCGCTGGGCGCCGGCTGGCTGCTGCGCCGCGGCGAGGCCGCGCTCTGGCGGCTGGTGCGGCTGTCGGCCCCCGCGGCGCGGGAGATCGCGGCGCAGGCGCTGATGGGCACCCTGCGCGGGGCGCTCGCGCTGGTGGGCGCCCTGCTCTCGGGGCTCGGTACGGCGCACGACGGGCCGCGCCGCGCCCCCGTTTCGTACGGGGATGACAAACCCGGTCCGCCGGGCCTCGCGCTCCACCACAGTGTCGTCAGGCGGGGGCCGCCGGCCCCGGCCCGGCTCGCCCTCGCGGCCTGACGTACGCGAAGCACGCTCCCCGGAGGGGTAGGGGCTCTCGCGCCGTCGCCGCGTGCGCGCCGGACCGACAGACCACTACCCATACGTGCACCGTCCCTGCGACGTGCATCTTTCTCCCCGTGGAGTGCTTTGTTATGTCGAGTACGCCGAAGATCTCGCAGCCCGCCGCCCCGTCCCCCGCCCCGCGCCGCCTCGTCCGCCGGCTGCCGGTGGTGGGCGCGATCGCCGCGGGCAGCGTGCTGCTGCTCGCCTCCCCGGCCTTCGCGCACGTCAGCGTGCAGCCCGCCGGCCCGGCCGCAAAGGGCGGCTTCGCGACCGTCAACTTCAACGTCCCCAATGAGCGGGACGACTCCTCGACGGTGAAGCTCGAGGTCACCCTGCCCACCGATCACCCGTTGGCGTCGGCGATGCCGCAGCCGGTGCCCGGCTGGAAGGTCCAGGTCAAGAAGGCCAAGCTCGCCAAGCCCATCGAGATGGAGGGCGAGAAGATCACCGAGGCACCGGTCAAGATCACCTGGACCGCCGACGGCAAGGGCGTCGGGCCCGGCCAGTTCCAGCAGTTCCCGGTTTCGGTCGGGCAGCTGCCCAAGAACGCCGACCACGTCGTCTTCAAGGCCCTCCAGACGTACGACGACAAGAAGGTCGTGCGCTGGATCGAGCCGACGAAGGAGGGCGACCCGGAGCCGGAGAACCCGGCGCCGGTGCTGAAGCTCACCGCAGCGGCCGCCGACGACGGCGGGGCGGATGCCAAGAACGGCGCCACCACCGCCACGGCGGCCAAGGACGCGGACGGCTCCGACACCACGGCGCGGGTACTGGCCGTCATCGGCATCGTGGCGGGCATCGCGGGAACCGGCTTCGGCCTGTTCGCCGGCCGCCGCCGCAGCTCCTGACCTCCCCGCAGGGGCCGGCGCCCGACCCGCGCCGGCCTGCCACCCCTCCCTTTTCAGAAGGACCCATGCGCACAAGGACCCTGCTCGCGTCCGCCCTCGCGGCGGTCGCGGCCCTCTCACTGACCGCCTGCAACGCCGACGACGGCAAGCCCGCCGCCGACGTCTCCGGCGCCAAGTCCAAGCCGATCGTCACGCTCGACAGCCCCATGGAGAAGCCGGACCTGGAGCTGACGGACACCCAGGGCAAGAAGTACGACCTGCTGGAGGAGACCAAGGGCCATCCGACCCTGATCTACTTCGGCTACACCCACTGCCCGGACGTGTGCCCGCTGACGATGTCCAACCTGGCCGTCGCCATCGGCAAGCTGCCCAAGGCCGAACAGAAGGATGTGCGGGTGGTGTTCGTGACCTCCGATCCGGAGCGCGACACCTCGGCCGCGCTCAAGAAGTGGCTGGCCGGTATCAACAAGGACTTCATCGGTCTGACCGGCCCGTTCGACCGTATCCAGGCCGGTGCGCGCAGCGTGAACATCGGGATCGAGAAGCCGGTCAAGAAGAAGAACGGCGATGTCATCTCCACCCACGGCGCACAGGTGCTGCTGAGCTCCCCCAAGGACGACAAGATCCACTGGATCGGCATGGAGGAAGCGACTCCCGAGAACTACAGCCAGGCACTTCCCAAGACCATCAAGGGGCAGAACCCGTGACCCGCCGCACCCTCCACACCGCCCGCCGCACGGCCCTCGTCACCGCGCTCGCCCTCACCGCCGGTCTCACGCTGGCGGCCTGTGACTCCGGGGGCGGTGCGCCCCGTCTCAAGGTCTCGGAGTCGTACATGCCGCAGCCGGTCACGCAGGACATGGCCGGTGCTTTCTTCGTCGTCAAGAACACCGGCGACACCGCGGACAAGCTGACCTCGGTCACCAGCGACCTGTCCAAGGACGTCACGATGCACAAGACGGTCGGCACCAAGATGGAGCAGGTCAGCTCCCTGAAGGTGCCCGCCAACGGCGAACTGCGGCTCGCCCGCGGCGGCTATCACCTGATGTTCATGGGCCTGAAGCACAAGCCGGTCAAGGGCGACAAGGTCACCCTTGAGCTGCACTTCGCCACCTCGGGCCCGGTCCGGGTCGATGTGCCGGTGAAGGCCACCGACTACGTGCCCCAGAAGTAGCCCGCGTCACGGAGTGAGGGAGCGATCACCATGGCCTTGGCCACCACCGGCTCCGGGCCGCGACGGGGCGTCGCGGGGCAGGCGGGACGTCCGACACAGGCCCTGCGCCTGCTGGCCGTCGTCGCGGTGCTGCTGGGCGCGCTGTTCGGCGGCGCCGCCCCGGCCGTTGCGCATGCCGCGCTGACCGGCAGCGACCCCGCACAGGGGTCGGTGGTGGACCATGCCCCCGAGCAGGTCTCGCTGACCTTCTCCGAGGGCGTGGCGATGGGCGACGACTCGATCCGGGTCCTCGACCCGAAGGGCAAGCGGGTGGACCGCGGCAAGCTGCGCGATCTGTGCAGCGGAGGGGTCGTCAAGTACGGGGCGGGGCTGCCACCGGGGCTCGGCGACGGTACGTACACCGTCGCCTGGCAGGCGGTCTCCGCCGACAGCCACCCGGTCTCCGGCGCCTTCACCTTCTCCATCGGCGCGCCCTCGAAGACCAGCGCCGCCGTCCCCCAGCAGGAGGCGGGCGGCGGTCCGGTCGGCGCGCTCTACGGCATCGCCCGCTACCTCGCCTACGCCGGATTCATCCTGCTGGCGGGCGGCGCGGCCTTCGTCGTCGGCTGCCGGCCGGCCGCTGCGGGCGTACGGTCCGTGCAGCGGCTGGTCGTCCACGGCTGGGCCGTGCTGACCGGCAGCACCCTGGCGATGGTGGTGCTGCGCGGCGCGTACACGGCGTCGGGCAAGCTCTCCGACGTCCTCGACTTCGGCTTGCTCCAGCAGGCGCTGCTGACCAAACCGGGCGCGGCGCTGGTCTCCCGGCTGCTGCTGCTCGCGGCCGCGGCGGTGTTCATCGCGGTGCTGTTCGGGGCGTTTGCGCGCGCCCATGAGGAGGGGGACGGCTCGGCCCCCGGCGAGGACACCCGGCGCCGTAAGGACCTCACGTTGGGGCTCGGCGGCGGCGGGGTGATCGTCGCCGCGGGGCTCGCGACGACCTGGGCGATGGCCGAGCACGCCTCGACGGGGCTTCAGCCCGCGGTCGCGATGCCCGTGGATGTGCTGCATCTGCTCGCCGTCGCCGTCTGGCTCGGCGGGCTCGCGGCGCTGGTGGTGTCCCTGTACTGGGGCCCGGCCGTCGAGCGGTCCGCCGTACGGCGTTTCTCGCGGATCGCGTTCGGCGCGGTGCTGGTCCTGGTCGCCACCGGGATCTACCAGTCCTGGCGGCAGGTGGGCAGCTGGACGGCGCTGACCGGCACCTCCTACGGGCGGTTGCTGCTGCTCAAGGCGGGCCTGGTGGTGGTGCTCGTCGGGATCGCCTCGGTGTCTCGGCGGTGGACGGCGCGGCTGGCGGACGCAGAGGAATCCGTTACGGACGTCGATGTCGACAGGGATGCCGAGGCGGACGCGGGTGCGGACGCGGACGCCGACGCGGACGCGGGTGCCGCCGCGGATGCCGAGACCGAGCCGGAGGATGTTTCACGTGAAACATCGGCCCCCGCCGCCGACCCGGCTCGCGCCGTTCAACTCGCCCGCCAGCAGGCCGCGTTGCGCACCGCGCGCACCAAGCGCATCCGGGACGCCGACCCGGAGCGGTGCGGGCTGCGGCGGTCCGTGCTGGCCGAGGTGTCGGTGGCGGCCGTCCTGCTCGCGGTGACGACCGTGCTGACCGCCACCGAGCCGGCCCGTACGGAAGAGGCGGTCAAGGCCACCGAGCAGTCCGCCTCGGTGGGCCGTCCGCAGGTACTGACCATTCCCTTCGACACCGGCGGCCCGCACGGCAAGGGCACCGCCCGGATCGACCTCGATCCGGGGCGCAGCAGCGGCGGCAACACGCTGCGGCTGCGGATCGCGGACCCGTCGGGCCGGACCCGGGACGTCCCCGAGGTGAAGGTCTCCTTCACCCTCAAGGACAAGAAGCTGGGGCCGCTCCCGGTCGTACCCCGGCATGTGAGCAAGGGGCACTGGAGCGCGGACGGGGTCCGGCTGCCGGTCCCCGGACGGTGGCAGCTCACGCTGCTCGTACGGACCTCCGATATCGACCAGGTGACCGAATTCAGGAACGTGAAGATCGGCTGATGAGCAAGCAGACACCAGACAGGCAGACATCGGACCGGAAGATGCCGCAGGGACAGGCGCCGGACTGGCAGACCCCGCAGACCTCCCTGGAGCTCTCCCGCCGCCGTCTCCTCGGCACCGTCGGCGCGGCGGGTGCGGCCGGGCTCGTCGTCGGCGGGGCGGGCGGCGCCCTCGGGGTCGCGGCCGCGCAGGACGACGGGCCCGAGGCCCTGACCACCCTCGGTTCGACCGCGGTCGCCTTCCGCCCGGCACGGGCGAAGCACCAGGCGGGGATCACCACACCGTTGCAGGCCAAGGGCCATCTGGTCGCCTTCGACCTGACCCCGGGCAGCGGCCGCAAGGAGGCCGCCGCACTGCTGCGCCGCTGGTCGCGGACGGCCGAGGAGCTGATGGCCGGGCATGCGCCGCACGCCGACACCGGCGTGGCGCTGGACGCCGGCCCGTCCTCGCTGACCGTCACCTTCGGCTTCGGCCACGGCTTCTTCGACCGTACGGGCCTGACGAAGCGCCGCCCCACCCAGCTCGATCCGCTGCCCGACTTCTCGGCCGATGCGCTGGATCCCCGGCGCAGCAACGGCGATCTGTGGATCCAAATCGGCGCCGACGACGCGCTGGTCGCCTTCCACGCGCTGCGGGCGCTCCAGAAGGAGGCGGCCGGTACCGCCCGGCTGCGCTGGCAGATGAACGGTTTCAACCGCACCCCGGGCGCCACCGCGCAGCCGATGACCGCCCGCAATCTGATGGGCCAGGTCGACGGCACCAACAACCCCAAGCCGTCGGACCCGGATTTCGATGAGCGGATCTTCGTGGGGCGCGACGCCGACCAGCAGTGGATGCGCGGCGGCTCGTATGCCGTGGTGCGGCGGATCCGGATGCTGCTGGACGAGTGGGAGAAGCAGCCGCTGGCCAAGCAGGAGAAGGTCATAGGGCGGCGGAAGTCCAACGGGGCGCCGCTGACCGGCGGTTCGGAGACCACCCCGATGCGGCTGGACGCCAACGGGCCCGACGGGCTGCCGGTCATCCCGGCCGATGCGCATGCCCGGGTCGCGGCGCCGGAGTCCAACCAGGGCGCGGCGATGCTGCGCCGGCCGTTCTCCTTCCACGACGGGTTCCGCGACGACGGGGCGCCGGACGCGGGGCTGCTCTTCGTCTGCTGGCAGGCCGATCCGCTGCGCGCCTTCACCCAGATCCAGCGCAAGCTGGACCGCGGGGACGCACTGTCGGTGTTCCTGCGGCACGAGGCGAGCGGGCTGTATGCGGTGCCGCCCGCCGCGGAGGCCGGGGACTATGTGGGCCGGCCGCTGCTGGAGGGCTGAGCGGCGGGCCCGCCCGGCTGGTGGAACGCCCCGCTCGCCGCCGTACCGGCTCGGTATCGTGGCAGGACAGGGAGAGATCGGCGGGGCGCCCCCGCGCTGAGCGAGGAGTCCTTTGCATGTCGGCCAGTCGTTACACCTATCTCGGGCCCGCGGGCACGTTCACCGAGGCCGCCCTGCGCACGCTGCCGGAGGCCGCGACGCGGGAGCTGATGCCGATGGTGTCGGTGCCGGCCGCTCTGGACGCGGTGCGCGGCGGCGAGGCGGCCGCGGCGCTGGTGCCGATCGAGAACTCCGTCGAGGGCGGGGTGACCACCACCCTCGACGAGCTGGCCTCCGGCGAACCGTTGATGATCTACCGCGAGGTGCTGCTGCCGATCGCCTTCGCGCTGCTGGTGCGCCCCGGTACGGCGCTGACGGACGTCAAGACGGTGACCGGGCATCCGGTCGCCCAGCCGCAGGTGCGCAAGTGGCTGGCGGACCAACTCCCGGAAGCCGTTTGGGAGTCGGCGGCCTCCAATGCGGACGGCGCGCGGCTGGTGCAGGAGGGGCGGTACGACGGCGCGTTCGCCGGTGAGTTCGCCGCGGCCACATACGGGCTCACGCCGCTGGTCACCAACATCCACGATGCGCAGAACGCCGCCACCCGCTTCGTCCTGGTCGGCCGCCCGGCCCGGCCCGCGGCGCCCACCGGCGCGGACAAGACCTCGGTGGTGCTGTGGCTGGCCGAGGACCACCCCGGTGCGCTGCTGGAGCTGCTCCAGGAGTACGCGGTGCGCGGCGTGAACATGATGCGGATCGAATCCCGGCCGACCGGTGAGGGCATCGGCCGCTACTGCTTCTCGGTGGACTGCGAGGGCCATATCGCCGACCGCCGGGTCGCCGATGTCCTGATGGGGCTCAAGCGGGTCTGCCGCGATGTGCGGTTCCTCGGCTCGTATCCGCGGGCCGACGAGGTGACGGCGACGGTACGGCCGACGATGACGGACTCGGCGTTCACCGAGGCGTCGGACTGGCTGGCGCGCTGCCTCGACGGGCGCGGCTGAGCCGACGGGACGGCGCCGGGCCGCCGGGCTTCGGCTCAGCGGCCGGGCTTCGCTGAGCAGCCGGTTTTCCACTGTCCACAAAGTTATCCACAGGGTCGGTTCTCGACCTGTGGGTAAGTCGACATGGACGGCCGCGCGATTCGGACAGAGTCGACAAATTCCCCTACCGACCCCACCCCCCTCCACGGTGTTCCACATCGCTGCACAGCGCCTCAACCCCGGCTCCGTCAGCACAATTCCCGCGATCAATCCTTTAGGGCGAGGCAATCCCACACGAAAGAGCGTGAGAACGGGGTTTGAGTGAAGAATCCATAGCGGAACATTCCGGGACCGGAATGATCGCCTCCGACTTCCACAGATCTCACGCACAGCCTGTGGATAAAGGACTCCGACCCCCGCCCCCCTGTGGAAAAACTCAATGCGAGGGAATTGCGGAACACCTCACAGTGCGCATTTCACCTTCTCTCCTCAAATCGAAATAAACAGTAACAAACCGGACAATTTGCAACGCGAAGCGATATCACGTCGAACCGCCGGGCGCGGCCCCGGTAGCCTGGTGGGGTGATTGACCTTCGCCTGCTCCGTGAGGACCCCGACCGTGTGCGCGCCTCCCAGCGCGCCCGTGGAGAGGACGTCGCACTCGTCGACGCGCTTCTCTCCGCCGACGAGCGGCGCAGGTCGTCCGGCGTCCGCTTCGACGAGCTGCGCGCCGAGCAGAAGGCGCTCGGCAAGCTCATCCCCAAGGCCGCCGGGGACGAAAAGGCCGTCCTGCTGAAGAAGGCCGGCGAACTGGCCGCCGCCGTCAAGGCCGCCGACGCCGCGCAGGACGAGGCCAAGGAAGAGACCCAGCAGCTGCTGCGCAAGCTCGGCAACCTGGTCCACCCGGACGTGCCCGTCGGCGGCGAGGAGGACTTCACGGTCCTCGAAACGCACGGCACCATCCGCGATTTCGCCGCCGAGGGCTTCGAGCCCAAGGACCACCTGGAGATCGGCCAGGCGCTCGGCGCCATCGACGTCGAACGCGCCGCGAAGGTCTCCGGCTCGCGCTTCTACTACCTGACGGGCATCGGCGCACTGCTGGAGCTCGCCCTGGTCAACGCCGCCATCGCGCAGGCCACCGAGGCCGGTTTCATCCCCATGCTGACCCCGGCGCTGGTGCGTCCGTCCGCCATGGAGGGCACCGGCTTCCTCGGCCAGGCCGCCGAGAACGTCTACCACCTGGAGAAGGACGACTACTACCTGGTCGGCACCTCCGAGGTCCCGCTCGCCGGGTACCACATGGACGAGATCCTCGACGGCGACCGCCTCCCGCTGCGCTACGCCGGCTTCTCCCCGTGCTTCCGCCGCGAGGCCGGCACGTACGGCAAGGACACCCGCGGCATCTTCCGGGTCCACCAGTTCGACAAGGTGGAGATGTTCTCCTACGTCGCCCCGGAGGACGCGCAGGCCGAGCACCAGCGCCTGCTGGACTGGGAAAAGCAGTGGCTGAACGCCCTGGAGCTGCCGTTCCAGGTGATCGACGTCGCCACCGGTGATCTCGGTGCGTCGGCCTCCCGCAAGTTCGACTGCGAGGCCTGGATCCCGACCCAGGGCAAGTACCGCGAGCTGACCTCGGCCTCCAACTGCGACGAGTTCCAGGCGCGGCGGCTGTCGATCCGGCTGCGCGACACCGAGGACGGCAAGTCCAAGGTCCGCCCGCTGGCGACGCTGAACGGCACGCTGTGCGCCGTACCGCGCACCATCGTCGCGCTCTTCGAGAACCACCAGCAGGCGGACGGTTCGGTGCGCGTCCCCGAGGCCCTGCGCCCCTACCTGGGCGGCCGCGAGCGCCTAGAGCCCGTCGCCCGGTGAGCGCACCGCCCGCGCCCTACCAGCTCATCGCCACGGACCTCGACGGGACGCTGCTGCGCCACGACGAGACCGTCTCCGAGCGCACCCGTGCGGCGCTCGCCGCGGCCACCGCGGCGGGCGCGGCGCATATCGTCGTCACCGGCCGCTCGGTGCCCTGGACCCGGCACATCCTCGACGCCCTGGACTACCGGGGCCTTGCGGTGTGTGGCCAGGGCGCGCAGCTCTACCACGCCGGCGAGCACCGGCTGCTGACCTCCGTCACGCTCGACCGGCAGCTGGCGGGCCTGGCACTGGCCAAGATCGAGGCGGAGACCGGTCCGCTGTATCTGGCGGCGAGCCGCGACGGCCTGGCGGGCGAGGTGCTGGTCGGCCCCGGCTACCGCGTCCAGGACGGCCCGCTGCCGAGCATCCCGATCGACGATCCGGCCGAGCTGTGGACCGCCCCGCTCAACAAGGTCTACCTCCAGCACCCGAGCCTGGACGACGACTCGCTGGCCCGCACCGCCCGCGAGGTCGCCGGGGATCTGGTGGGCGTCGTGGTCGCCGGGCCCGGCATCGTCGAACTGCTGCCGCTGGGCCTGACCAAGGCCACCGGTCTGTCGCTGGCCGCCCGCCGTCTCGGCGTCAAGGCCGCCGGCACGATCGCCTTCGGCGATATGCCCAACGACATAGCGATGTTCGGCTGGTCCGCCCACGGGGTGGCGATGGCCAACGCTCATGACGAGCTGAAGGCCGTCGCTGACGAGGTCACCGCCTCCAACGAGGAGGACGGGATCGCGGTCGTCCTGGAACGGCTCTACCCGTCCTGACGGGGGCTGTCGGGGTCGGGGGCGGCGCCGGGCTCTGAGGCGCCGCCCGGCTGCGGCGCGGCCCGCGCCCCGTCCTGCTCCGCCCCGGCCCCGTCCTCATCCGGCGTGGCCCGCCCCGCCGGTGTCAGCGGCCAGGCCACCAGCCCCAGGACCAGGGCGATGGCATGCCCGAAGTCGGTGAAGTTCGCCCCGGTCAGCAGCGGGACGCCGAAGAAGAGCAGCACGGCGAGGAGCCAGCCGTAGCACCAGGGCGAGCGCAGCCGGTAGGTCAGCACCCCGGCGGCGGCCGCCAGCCCGTAGGAGACCCCGATGTCCACGACATGGGTCATCGACCGGGGCAGCCGGTGGCCCTCGATGGCCAGCAGGACGAGTTCCTGGCTGGCGAGCGTGGCGGCGCAGTGCGCCGCGCCGACGATCAGCAGCCAGCGCCAGGTGCCCAGCCAGCGCTCCACATTGGCGTGCAGCAGCTCGAACATCACCACATAGAGCAGGAACGACCCCGGGCGCTCGATCCAGAAACCGCTCATGAGCAGCGCGGGCACCGGATGCTCGTTCAGCTCGTGGATATTGCTGCTGGTGCGGTGCAGCAGGAACTCGCCCAGCCCCTCGGAGGCGGAGGCGACGACCACGCTGGTGATGCCGATGATCAGCAGCCAGATGTGGGTGCCGGGGGCACTGCGTACCCACGCCCGCGCCCAGGCCGCCGAGCGGCGCACGGCGTCGGCGGGCCGTTGCAGACGCCGGCCGGGGAGTACGGGTTTCATCGGCGGCGCCCGGGGACGACGGGGCGGGCGGAGGGGGGCAGGGCCGGTCGGGTGGCCGGTGGAGTGGCGGAGCGGGTGGCCGGTCGGGTGGCCGGTCCGGCGGGCAGGAACGGTCCCGCGCCCTTGATGTGCCGGATCCGCGGCGCGCTCTCCATCGTCCGTACGCCGGGCAGCGCCGCGACCCGCGTCGTCAGATACGTGTAGAGCGCCGCGACGTCCTCGCACACCACGGACGCGAAGAGGTTGTTCGGCCCGGTGGTGGCGCCCGCGAAGGCGACCTCCGGATGGGGCGCCAGCGCCGCTCCGGTGGCGGCCAGCGCGGCGGGCTCGACCGACAGCCACAGGGCGACCATCACGCCGTACCCGACGAGCCGCGGGTCGTAGTCCACGTCGTAGTACAGGACGCCGTCCGCGCGCAGCTCGGCCAGCCGGCGGCGGACGGTGGTGGGCGACCAGCCGGTGACGGCGGCCAGTTCGGCCAGCGGGGTACGGGCGTCGCGGCCCAGCGCCTCGAACAGCCGGCGGTCGGCCTCGCCGAGCGCGACCGGTGCAGGCACCGGATCCGGCGGCGGCGGGCTCAGCCGGACGATCTGCTCGTCGCTCAGCGCCCCCGACTTGCTGATCAGGCCCTGCGGACCGCCGAAGAACTTGTGCAGCAGACAGTGCGCGGTGACCCCGACGACGCTGGGCGTCCGCGGCAGCTTCTCCAGCAGCAGCTGATCGGAGTGCTCGCCGCTCGCCCCGCGGCAGAGCGCGCCGATCTCCGTACCGCCGGACATCAGGCCCACCCAGCTGGTGTCCGTGCGGCGGGCCATCGCCTCGGCGACGGGCACCGCGGCATCCGGCGTGCACTGCACCCGCACCAGCCAGTCGACCTCGCCCAGCGCCTGTGTACCGGCCAGCCCCACGACGCGCAGCGCTCCGCTGCCGCGGTGGCGGGTGTAGCGGCGGGCAACGGTCTGGTCCGAGACGCCGAGCGCGGCGGCAATACGGCTGAAGGGCGCCCGTCCGTCCAGCTGGAGGGCGTGCAGCAGCTGCCGGTCGAGGGCGTCGAACCCGGTGGCGGGGCCGACGGCCTTCGTGTCGGTTTTCACCGTTCGAGGCTAGCGCGCGTCGGATTGCGCCGCCCTGAGAACGGTGGCTGGGAGTCCGCCGACCGGGCGGCGGACGGTGGCCCGGTCCCTGTCGCCGTACGAAGGAAGAAGGAAGAAGGAAGTGAGCATGAGCACCGGCGCGAATTCTTCGCCCGCCGCCCCGGGGAAATGGTGGCCGTTGGCCGCCGTCTGCCTCGGCAATGTCCTGTTGCTGGTCGATGTGACGATCGTGGTCAGCGCGCTGCCCCGGATAGCCGACGGCCTGGGCGCCTCGTTCTCCGCCCTCCAGTGGGTGATGGACGGCTATGCGCTGGCGATGGCCGCGCTGCTGATGGCGGCGGGCTCGGCCGCGGACCGCTTCGGGCGGCGCCGGCTGTACCTGGCGGGGCTGGCCCTTTTCGCCCTCGCCTCGCTGGCCTGCGGGCTGGCCCCGGGCGCCGGGACCCTGATCGCGGCCCGCGCTGCCCAGGGCGTCGGCGCGGCGGCGATGTTCGCCACCAACACCCCGCTGCTGATGGCCGCCTACCGGGGCCGCGACCGCGGCATCGCCTTCGGCATCTGGGGCGGCACCAGCGGCGCCGCGGCGGCGATCGGCCCCGTCCTGGGCGGGCTGCTCACCGAGTACCTGAACTGGCGGGCGATCTTCCTGGTCAACCTGCCGCTGACCGCCGTCGCCGGGTATCTGACGGTCCGCCATCTCCGCGAGTCCCACGGCGACCGAGGGGCCCGCATCGATATACCGGGCGCCCTGGCCTTCACGCTGTCCGCGGGCGCGCTGACGTACGGGCTGATGCGCGGCGGCGAACGCGGCTGGACGGAGCACGGCACCCTGGCCTCGTTCGCGGGCGCGGCGGTCGCGCTGGTCGTCTTCGTTCTCGTCGAGCGGCGGGTGCCACAGCCCCTGCTGGACCTGCGGCTGCTGCGCCGCCCGTCGTTCGCGGCCCTGATGGCGGCGGCCCTGCTGCTCCAGGCTGCGGCCTTCCCGTATCTGACGTTCGTGGGACTGTGGGTGCAGAACGTGCTGGGCCTGAGCCCGGTGCAGGCGGGGCTGGCGGTGCTGCCGATGGCCCTGATGTCGTTGCTGGTCGGCGCGCTCGGCGGCCGGACGCTCCAGCGGCTTGCCCCGCAACTCCCGCTGGGGATCGGCCTGTTGCTGGTCGGCGCGGGTGCGCTGCTGGACAGCGCGCTGCTCGGCGCGGACGCGGGCTGGGCCACGCTGCTCCCGGGGCTCGCGGTGAGCGGACTGGGCGTCGGCACGGCCATGCCGGTGCTGGCCCCGGCGGCCCTGGGCGCGGCGCCACCGCAGCGCGCGGGCATGGCCAGCGGCGCGGTGAACACCTTCCGCCAACTGGGCTTCGCCCTCGGCATCGCGGCCCTCGGCACACTCTTCACCCACGCCCTGCACGGCCTCACCCCAGGCGCCCCGCTACCGGCCGTCCGCGCCGCGTATGCGACGGGCCTGACGCGCCTCACCCTGACCTGCGGGCTGGTGGCGGTGGCGGCGGGGCTGATGGTGTTGATGGTGGTTCGGGGGGCGGGGAGTACGGATGCGGGGCAAGCCGCACCGCCGACGCCGCGCACCGCCGTCGCCGCGGGCGGCCGCCCTCGTTAGCCACCCTCGTCAGCCGCCCTCGCCGCGGTCAAGCGCAAACCACCACGGCACACGTACGGGTGGATACCCAAGCGGGCCGCCCGTGACCGGCCGCCCGACGGCAGCATCGCGTCAAGTCCCGTCCACAGTTCGTCAATGATGCGTCAGCGGGCGCGGGACGCCGCGCCGAGCGGGAATAGCGTCGGAAGAGCCGAGCCCCGGCGGCTGCGTCACCTTCGGACCGGGGCCGTCGAGTGCTGCCGAGGAGCGACGCCGTGCCCCACCCCCACCCGTTGTACGCGGAAGACCCCGAACCCTCCGAACGTCTCCCGGCCGGGCCTTTGTTCGTCCCCGTCCGGTCGGGCCCCGCGGGCTGCACCGCCCGCCTGTTCCGCACCCCGCGCGGCGGCCGTATCGCCGTCGCCTTCACCTCGCCCCAGCGGCTGGCGGCGGCCCTCGGCGGCGGCCAGCCCTGGGTCCGGCTCGCCGAACCCGCCCTGCGCGCCCTGGCCGAACCGGTCGGCGCGACCGGTCTGGCCGTCGATCCCCGGTTCACGCCGGAGATCCCGCCCCTGCAAGCCGTCTGAGGGGAAGCCGATCATGAGCCACACCCTCGGCCGGACCCGGACCGCTCTCCCGCAGCCCGCCGTCCCCGGCCCCGCCGCGCCCCCGCATTCCCCGCCGGCCCTCTGGCCCGGGTCCACCAGCCCCCTGCCGGACGACGATCTCGCCGTCGGCGGCGTCCCCCTCACCGAGCTCGCCGACCGTTTCGGCACCCCCGCCTACGTCCTGGACGAGGACGAGGTCCGCAACCGCTGCCGCGCCTATCTGCGGGCCTTCCCCGACACCGACATCTACTACGCGGCCAAGGCGTTCCTGTGCCGCGCGATGGCGCACTGGGTCCAGGAGGAGGGCCTGGGCCTGGACGTCTGCTCGGCCGGCGAGCTGGAGCTGGCCGTCACCACCGGCTTCCCGGCCGAGCGCATCGTGCTGCACGGCAACGCCAAGAGCCCGGAGGACCTGCGCAGCGCACTGCGGCTCGGCGTCGGGCGGATCGTCATCGACAGCACCTCGGAGATAGCCCGGCTGGCCGCCGCGGTCCCGGTCGGCAACCGGCAGAAGGTACTGATCCGGGTCGTACCGGGGATCGCCGCGGGCGGCCACGCCAAGATCCGCACCGGGACCGAAGGGCAGAAGTTCGGACTGTCGCTGGCGGACGGCTCCGCCCAGCACGCCATCACCCGCGTACTGGGTCAGCCGCGCCTCCAACTGGTGGGCCTGCACTGCCACTTGGGGTCGCAGATCACCACCGTCAAGCCGTATCTGTCGGCGGTACGGCGACTGGTCGGGCTGCTGGCCCGCATCCACGAACAGCACGGCCTCACCCTGCCCGAACTGGACCTCGGCGGCGGCCACGGCATCGCCTACCGCCCCGGGGAACCGGCCCTCGACCCCGTCGGCCTCGCCGTCAAGATCCGCGCCGAACTGGCCGGGAGTTGCGCGGCGGCCGGACTGCCGGTGCCCCGCCTGGCCATCGAACCGGGCCGCGCCATCGCGGGGCCCTCCGGTATCGCCCTCTACCGGGTGCTGACCGTCAAACAGAGCGGCGGGCACACCTTCGTGGCGGTGGACGGCGGCATGAGCGACAACCCGCGTCCCGCGCTCTACGGGGTGCGCTATGCGCCCCGGCTGGTCGGCCGCCGCTCGCTCGCCGCACCGGCGGCGGTCACGGTCGTCGGCCGCCACTGCGAGGCCGGCGACATCCTCGCCTCCGACGTCCCCCTCCCGAGCGACCTCCGCCCCGGCGACCTCCTGGCCGTACCCGTAGCGGGCGCCTACCACCTCTCCATGGCCTCCGGCTACAACCTGGTCGGCCGCCCCCCGGTGGTCGCGGTCACCGGCGGCCACGCCCGACTCCTGGTGCGCCGGGAGTCCCTGGCGGACATCCAGGGGCGGGATGTGGGGCTTTAGACATGGGCGTTGGAAGAGGGGCTTTGGAAGAGGGGCTTTGGAAGAGGGGCTTTGGAAGAGGGGCTTTGGAAGAGGGGCTTTGGAAGAGGGGCCGTTAGACGTGGGGCTGTTAGACGTGGGGCTTTAACGGAGGGGCGGCGCGACGGGCGCGGTCGGCCGGCCGGGTCGGTCGGTACTGGTCAGTCGGTACGGAGGGGGACGGTCGGTACAACGGGCGCGGTCGGACGCTACTGCGCCGCTCGGGCGGCTCGGGCCGCTCGGGCGGCTGGGTGGGGTTGACCTGCTCTACGGAGGCGATCGGCTCGGGGGCGCGGGACCGGCGCCGCGGACCCGGACGGCGCCCTCCGACCGGACCGCGCGGGACGACGCGACCGGTGCGGCGAGGACGGCCGTTACGACGAGTACGGGCGGTACGACTCGGCGCGCCGGAGCTCGGGCCTCCGCCGTGGTCCGACCGGCCGCCCCCGGCGGGTCGGCACACCGTGCGGTCAGGTGAAGACCAGGCATCACACCACCATCCGTTCCCCTCATCGGTGGCGATACAGAGGAGGCAGGCCTCGTTACGCGGCCCGCTGGCCTACGGTGCCCCCATGAGCGATGTTCGGCGCACCGTTCGCCGGTCCGGGCCGCGGCTGCCCCGCGGGGGCCGGCTGCTTCTTGTTGCCGTGCTGTGCGTACTGGTCGTCCTTGCCGTGCTGCTCGTGCCGCGGCTGCTGCGCGGACCGCAGCCCGAGGCGCAGCTGACCGTGCCGGAGGGCCGACGCGCGGCACAGGTGTATGCCGCCGCGGACAAGGTGCTGCATCTCCCCGAGGGCACCACCGCGAAGGCCGCCAGGACCGCACATCTGCACCTACCGGCCGACGCGAAGGGCAACCCGGAGGGCTACCTCTTCCCGGCCACCTATCCGATCCGACAGGGCACCACCCCGGCGTCGCTGCTCGCCTACATGGTCGACACCGCCCACCAGCGACTCGCCGACGACCGCATCGCCGCCTACCGGACGGTGGTGATCGCCAGCATCGTGCAGGCCGAGGCGGACCGGCCGGCCGACATGGGCAAGGTCGCCCGGGTCATCGACAACCGGCTCGCCAGGAACATGCCGCTCCAGATGGACTCGACCATCAACTACGCACTCGGCCGCAGCACCCTCCACACCAGTCACGCCGACACCAGGACCACCAGCCCGTACAACACCTACCGGCACCCGGGCCTGCCGCCCACCCCGATCGACAACCCCGGGACGGATGCGCTCAAGGCGGCGGGCGCGCCGCCCAAGGGCGACTGGCTGTACTTCGTCACCGTCACACCGGGCGACACCCGCTTCACCGCGGACTATCACGAGCACCAGCGCAACGTCCGGGACTTCAATGCGCACCAGAAGAACGGCGGTGCCACCGGCCAGGCTCAGGGCGGCTGAGCACGCGCCCCGTATCACTCCTACCCGATCACTCCTCTCCGGCCAGCGTCAGCGACTTCAGCCGGCGCCCGGCGTACCAGGTGGACCCGACCGTCACGACCGCCAACAGGCAGAGCGCGAGTGGGAGTTGAACATCGGAGGTAAGCGCACCCTCCGCACCGACCTTCTGGCCGACCGCCAGCGCCCACTGCTGAACGCTGAGGGTCCGGGCACCGGGGACCAGCGTCCCGAAGAACGCCTCCCAGACCAGGGCGTAGACCAGCCCGAAGACGACCGCATGGCGGGTGATCGTGCCGAGCAGGAGGAAGAACGCGCTGTAGGCGACCGAGGCGATGGCCGCCGCCACCGCGTACGCGACGGCTATCTGCTGGCTGTTGCCGTTCAGCACGAAGCCGGCGAGCAGGACGGGCACGGCGGAGAAGGTGACCGTGACGCCGGTCGCGACCAGGAGTTTGGTGAAGATGATCGTCGACCGCCGCACCGGCTTGGACAGGAGGTAGACCACCGAGCCGTCGTCGATCTCGGGGCCGATCGCGCCCGTACCGGCGATCACGCCGATCAGCGGCACCATCGTGCCCAGCGCGAAACCGCCCAGGACGCCGCTCGCCGTGGAGTCGTCTGCACCGGCCAGCGCGCGGATGGCGACGGCGATGACCACCAGGAGTGCGGGCAGCGCGAAGAGGATCAGCGCACGGCGCCGGCCGAGCAGGGCTCGGTAGGTGAGCCGGGCGACGGTGGGGTGGAACAGTGCGGCCCGGGGCGCGCCGGTGGGCGCGGGCGGCGCCGCCGGAGTGGTCGTGGACATTGCGACGGGGCTCCTTTCCGGCCTCAGGCCGCTACGAGGTAGGAGAAGACGGATTCCAGCGATTCATCGGACGGCGAGACCGTCAGCAGCCGAATGCCGTGGTCGCGGGCGACCCGCGGCAGCAGCTCGGTGAACCGGCCGAAGTCGACGGCCTGGATGCGCAACGCACCCTCGGCAAGGTCCACTTCGATGCCGGACGTGGACGGATCGGCGATCAGCGCACCGGCCAGCGCACGGTCGTTGTCGGACCGGACGAGATAGCGGTGCGGGCGGTCGGTCATCAGCCGGCGGATCTTGCGGAAGTCACCGGAGGCGGCATGCCGTCCGGCCACCACCACCTCGATATGCGAGGCGAGTTGCTCGACCTCTTCGAGGATGTGCGAGGAGAACAGGACCGTACGCCCCTCGTCACCCATCCGCCGCAGCAGCTCCATCAGCTGCATGCGCTGCCTGGGGTCCATGCCGTTGAACGGCTCGTCCAGCAGCAGAACGGAGGGGTCGTGGACCAGCGCGGACGCCATTTTCACCCGCTGCCGCATGCCCTTGCTGTACGTCGATATCTTGCGGTCCTGGGCGTACTCCATCTGCACCGTGGCCAGCGCCCGAGCCGCCTCGGCCCGGCCCAGGCCGTGCAACTCGGCGTTGGCCAGGACGAATTCGCGTCCGGTGAGGAAGTCGTACATCGCCTCGCGCTCGGGGACGATGCCGATGTGGCGGTAGCTGTCGGAGTTGCGCCAGATCGTGCTGCCGTCGAGGGTGACGGTGCCGTTGGAAGGGGCGAGGAAGCCGCCCATCATATTGATGAGGGTGGACTTCCCGGCGCCGTTGGGGCCGAGCAGGCCGGTCACTCCGGGCGCGATGGTCATCGAGATGTCGTTGACGGCAACGACATTTCCGAACCAGCGGGAGACATGGTCGATGGCGACAGTACTCATGGGCGCAGCCCATTCCTTGAGGGGTGGTGGTCGGGCGACGGCGACAAGAAGGGGCAGCGCGAAGCGCTTCGTCGCGGGGCGGTGGTGGGCGACGGGCGGGCACTCACAGGCCGGCCTTCCGGTAGCGGAGCATCAGCAGGGCGTAGAAGCCCGCGATGGCTATCAGCGTGACGAGGAGATAGACGCCTCCGGCGGCGGTCGACGGCGCCAGGTGATCGGGGAACGAGGTCGTCCCGCCGAGGAACGTCGCCTGCACTCCGTCGATGAGCGTGATGGGGGAGAAGAGGCCCAGCCAGCCGACGGCGGCCTCGCTGCCCTGGATGGCGGCGATGCCCTGGACGGCGCTGACGGCCCCGTAGGGAATGGTCAGTACGGCGATCACGGCGGCGACGCCGAAGCCGCGGCGGGGCGTGAGCGCCGAGATGACCAGGCCGATTCCGGCGAAGAGGAGGGAGAGCAGCGCGACGGACACCAGGCCCTGCCCCAGCCCCTTGGTCTGGTCGAGGAAGTCCAGCTTGGCTAGCAGCGCACCGGTGTAGAGGACCAGAAGGGGCGCCGCGGTCAGGATGAACAGGGCGCTCGCCATGGCCGCGAATTTCGCCGCCACATAGTCGCCGCGCTCGATGGGGCGGGAGAAATACAGCGGGACGGTCTTGAAACGCAGATCACGGGACACGGACTGCGGGGCCTGGGCTGCCAGATAGAGGCCGATGACGGCCTGTAGATAGATGGCGTAGTGGGTGTAGGAGACCGGCAGGCTGCTCGCCTTGGTGAACACCGCCACCGCGACCATGATCGCCGCGGGCAGGCACATCACCGCGAAGAGCAGCATCGGCAGCACCTTGGTCCTGGCCGAGCGGCCGAGTCCGTAGGCACCGCGCAGGCTCTGCGAGAAGAGCGACCGGCGGGCGTAGGAACGGCCGAGACGGGGACCGTCGTAATGGCGGTAGCCGATGTTGTGGATCAAGGCCCCGCCGGGCGTGGCGGAGAAGGGGGCCTGCGGTGCGGGGGCCGCGGACACGGGGGGCGAGGAGTCAGTCGGCATCGGAGGCGCCTCCTTCCTGGGGGGCGTGCGGGGCATATGGGGTGCCGGGGACACCGGCGGAGGAGCTGACGGCGGAGGAGCTGAAGGACGGTGCGGCGGTAGCCACAGCCGCACCCGCGCCTGTGTTTGCCTCCGCATTCGACTCCGCGTCTGCGTCGCGGAAGACCTCCGCTATCCGGTGCCGGCGCTGTTCCATCCGGATCAGCCCCAGGCCCAGCCCGGCAACCGTGTCCCGTACCAGATCGTGGGTCTCCTCGCTGGACGCCTCGACGTAGAGCACATGGCCCGAGGAGGCCAGGCTCTCGGTCCCGACGGCGTCGCTGACCACGGCTCCGGCCGCGACCAGTGCCGAGCGGAGCGCCGCAGTGCCGTCCGGGCAGCGGTCGGTGTCCGTGACCTCGACCGCCAGCGAGGCCGTGGCCTGGGTGAACTCATCCGTGGACGAGGACCGCAGCAGCTTGCCGCCGTCGATGACGACGACATGATCACAGGTGCGCTCCAGCTCACCGAGGAGGTGGGAGGTCACCAGGACGGAGATCCCGAAGTCGGTGTGGACGCGGCGGATCAGGCCGAGCATCTCGTCCCGGCCGACCGGGTCCAGACCGTTGGTCGGCTCGTCCAGGAACACCAGCTGCGGGTCGTGCACCAGCGCCTGGGCCAGCTTCACCCGCTGCTTCATACCGGTCGAGTAGCCGCCCATGGGGCGATAGCGCTCCTCGTAGAGGCCGACATGACGCAGGGTGTCCGCGGTCCGCTCGCGGGCGGCCGTCGGCGGCAGGCCGGACATCCGGGCCATATGCACCACGAACTCGGTGGCCGAGACGTCCGGCGGCAGGCAGTCGTGCTCGGGCATATAGCCGACCCGCTCGCGGATGGCGGCACCGTCCTTGGTCACGTCCAGGCCGAGGACGTGCGCGCTCCCTTCGGTGGCCGGGGCCAGGCCGAGAAGGATCTTGATCAGGGTGGATTTTCCGGCACCGTTGGCACCCACCAGGCCCGTCACGCCGGGCCCGATGTCAACGGAGAGCCGGTCCAAGGCGGTCACCCGGGGGAACCGCTTGCTCAGGCTTTCGGTCACGATCACAGTCACGTCTTCGACGGTAGAGGCGGGGCGCCCTCCGGTCGTCAACCCAGACGGTGGTCTCTGCCCACCCCTCGCGTACCTCTCCGGTACGAGGAACCCTTAGGGGTCGTCATGCCTGGAGGGGACCCGGCCTCAGGGTCGCGTCACACCACGGGTCGACCGGCCGCGTCCGGGCACTCCCGCCCCGCCCCCTGACCAGCCCCTGACGCACCCCCGTGCCCACGCCCCTCCGCACACCCGTGCTGCACACCTCTTGACGCAGCCGCCAGGCATTGTCACATTCATCAGTGGCAAGTTACGGGCGCGTACCGCGATGAACCGCTTACGGACGGACGGTTGGCGATGGCCTCAGCGACCTCAGCAGGAACCACAGCACGTACCGCCGAACTGAGCGGGTTCAGAGAGGTCCAGCGCCTGGCGTACGACTGCGCGGAGGCGGTCGCCGCGCAGCTCAAACCCGGGGTCACCGAGCGCGCGGCGGCACGGATGCAGCGCGAGTGGCTGCGCGAGCGCGGCGTACGGGACTGGTTCCATCTGCCGTTCGCGTGGTTCGGCGACCGCACCGCCTTCGTCAACTTCCGCATCCCGCTGCAGTTCTTTCCCACCCATCGCGAGCTGGAACCGGGCATGGCCTTCATCCTCGACATGGCCCCCGTGTACAAAGGCTTCACCGCCGATATCGGCTACTCCGGCTGCCTCGGCCTCAACCCCGTCCACGACCGGCTGCTCGCCGACCTCGAAGCGCACCGCGAGCTGATCCTGCGCGAGGTGCGCGAGCGGCGCCCGTTGCGCGAGATCTACGAGGACGTGGAGCGGCTGATGGTGCGCCAGGGCCACACCAACCGCCACCGGGCCTACCCCTTCGGCGTCATCGCCCACAAGATCGACCGCGTCCGGCAGCGCCGCTGGTCCCCCACTCTCTTCGGGTTCGGCACCCAGTCCCTCAAGGGCCTGGCCTCCGACGCGCTGCACGGCCACCGGGAGGGCTGGTCACCGCTGTGGAGCCCGTATTCGTTCTCCGACCACCCGCCGCAGCCGGGGCTGTGGGCGGTCGAACCCCATCTCGGATTCCGGGGCACGGGCGCCAAGTTCGAGGAAATCCTGGTGGTCACCGACTCCAAGGATCCGCAGGAAAGCGCCTTTTGGCTGGACGACGATCTGCCGCATGTGCGGCGCTGGCAGGAGGAGAAGGCCGCGTGAAGACGGGACAGGGCCCGGGACAGGGGTCGCATCAGGGTCAGGAAGGGCTCCGGGGGGCGCGGGAGCGCCGGGTGCGCACCGGCGGCGTGGAACTGTGTGTCGCCGAACTGGGGGATGCCGCACGGCCCACTGTGATGCTGGTGCACGGCTATCCGGACAGCAAGGAAGTGTGGTCCGAGGTCGCCCAGCGGCTGGCCGAGCGTTTCCATGTGGTGCTGTACGACGTCCGCGGCTGCGGCCGCTCCACGGCCCCGAAGCCGCTGCGCGGCGGGTTCACCCTGGAGAAGCTGACCGATGACTTCCTGGCCGTCGCGGACGCCGTCAGCCCCGGCCGGCCGGTCCATGTGGTGGGGCATGACTGGGGCTCCGTCCAGGCCTGGGAATTCGCCACGGTCCGCCGCACGGAGGGCCGGATCGCGTCCTTCACCTCGATGTCGGGCCCGTCGCTGGACCACTTCGGCCACTGGATCAAGAAGCGGATGGCGCGGCCCACCCCCCGGCGCGCCGCCCAGCTCCTCAACCAGGGCGCCAAGTCCTGGTACGTCTACATGCTGCACACCCCCAAGCTGCCCGAGCTGGCGTGGAAAGGCCCGCTCGGCAAACGCTGGCCCAGGATTCTGGAGCGGGTGGAGAAGGTGCCCGGTGGCAGTTATCCGACGCCTTCGCTGCCCACGGACGCCGCCCATGGCGCCTGGCTCTATCGCGACAACGTCATCCCGCGGCTGCGCCGCCCGCGCGCCGATGCGTATGCCCACTGCCCGGTCCAGCTGATCACTCCGACCGGCGATGCGTTTCTCTCGCAGCGGCTCTATGACGACCTGGAGCGGTGGGCGCCCCAGCTGGTACGCCGTACCCTTCCGGCCAAGCACTGGGTGCCGCGCACCCGGCCCGACCAGCTGACCTCCTGGATCACCGAGTTCATCACCGCCCAGGAGGAGGGCGATCCGGCCAAGAAGGTGGTGGCCACCGGCCCGTACGCCGACCGGTTCGGCGGGCAGCTGGTGCTGGTGACCGGCGCGGCCAGCGGGATCGGGCGGGCCACGGCGTTCGCCTTCGCCGAGGCCGGTGCGCGGATCATCGCCGTGGACCGGGACACGGAGGGCGCGGCACGGACCGCCGATATGGCGCGGCTGATCGGCGCGCCGCAGGCGTGGGCCGAGGCCGTGGACGTCTCGGACGAGGCGGCCATGGAGAAGCTCGCCGACACGGTGGACGCCGCATACGGCACCGTCGACGTCCTGGTGAACAACGCCGGCATCGGCCTGTCCGGCTCCTTCCTCGACACCACCACCGAGGACTGGCAGAAGGTCCTGGACGTCAACCTGTGGGGGGTCATCCACGGCTGCCGGATCTTCGGCAAGCGGATGGCGGAACGCGGACAGGGCGGCCATATCGTCAACACCGCCTCGGCCGCCGCGTATCAGCCGTCCAAGATCCTTCCCGCCTACAGCACGTCCAAGGCGGCCGTCCTGATGCTCAGCGAATGTCTGCGCGCCGAGCTGGCGGGCCAGGGCATCGGTGTCTCGGCCATCTGTCCGGGACTGGTCAACACCGGCATCACCACCACCTCGCGTTTCGCCGGGGTCTCGGCCGACGAGGAGAAGCGCCGCCAGGCCAAGGCCGCCCGGCTGTACGGGATGCGCAACTACCCGCCGGAGAAGGTCGCCGATGCCGTACTGCGGGCGGTGGTGCGCAACCAGGCGGTGGTGCCCGTCACCCCGGAGGCACGCGGCGCCCATCTGATGTCCCGCTTCACCCCGCGCGCCCTGCGCGCCCTCGCCCGCATCGAACCGCCGCTGTAACCGCACTCGCGCTGACCGCACCGTGTGTCACCCCCGTTGCCATCCGGTCGTCGCCGTTGATTCCTTCAAGCCGTTGATTCCTTCAAGGAGAGTTCTGCGCACATCAGGAGCCGCGCATGAGCACGTCACCTGCACCCCGCACCCCTGACCCGCGTCCGCGGGACCACCACCCGATAGCGCCGCGCCGGGTCACGTTCGACTGGCGCACCACACCGCTGCACTGGATACCGGACGAACCCACCGCCACGCATGTCATCAATGTGCTGCATCTGCTGCTGCCGGCGGGCGAGCGGTGGTTCGTCACGGTCTTCAAGGAGGCCCTGCCACTGGTCCGGGACGAGGAACTCCTCCGGGACGTCAAGGGCTTCATGGGCCAGGAGGCCACCCACAGCGTCCAGCACGCCTACGTCCTCGACCACTTGGCCCACCAGGGCCTCGACACCGAGCGCTACACACGCCACATCGACTTCCTCTTCGCCTACCTCCTGGGTGAGAAACCTCCCCTCGGCCTACCGCTCCCCCAACAGGAGTGGCTGCGCTTCCGCCTTTCCCTGATCGCCGCCATCGAGCAGTTCACCGCCGTGCTCGGTAACTGGGTGCTGGCCGCCGACGGCCTCGACCGCGCCGCTCCCGATCCGGTCATGCTCGATCTGCTGCGCTGGCACGGCGCCGAAGAGGTCGAGCACCGCGCCGTCGCCTTCGACATGTACCAGCACACCGGCGGCGAGGAACCCGCCCGCTACCTCCGCCGTATCCTCGGGATGTCGGTCACGGCACCCGTCCTCCTCTACCTCTGGGCCTGCGGCGCGGCCTACCTCCTGCGGCACGATCCCCAGCTCGCCCTTCCCTCCCGCTACTCGCTGCGCGAGCACAACCGCGCCGTACGTAAGGGACTGCTGCCCTCCTGGCGCGAGCTGGGCTCGGCTGTACCTCGCTATCTGCGGCGGTCGTACCATCCCTCGCAGGAGGGGTCGCCGCGCACGGCCGTCGCCTACCTGGCGTCCTCCCCGGCCGCCCGGGCCGCGGCGGGCGCGGTGGGCCGCGCGGCCCTTTCGTGACGCGCGGCCGTCGGGCGGCCGTTGACGGAAACCGGACGGCCGCCACAAGACGGGCGGGCGGCCATCTTGTGAGGAGTACCGCAGTGACCGAGCAGCCGCCGACGGCCGAGGCCCGCACGGCCGAATACCGCATCGAGGAGCTGGCGCACCTCAGCGGCGCCACGGTCCGTACGATCCGCGCCTACCAGGACCGCGGACTGCTCCCCCGCCCCGAACGCCGCGGCCGGGCCAATGTCTACGGCGACGTCCATCTGGCCCGGCTGCGCCAGATCGCCGACCTCCTCGACCGCGGTTACACCCTGGCCAGCATCAAGGAACTCCTCGAGGCCTGGGACGCGGGACTCGACCTGGGCGGGGTACTCGGTCTGGTCGCCGAGATCGACGGACCGTGGACCGATGAGAAGGCGTCTCGTATCAGCCGCGCCGACCTGGACACCGCCTTCGGCGGCACCTCCGACAACGCCGCGGTGGCCGAGGCCGTCGAGCTCGGCGTACTGGAACGTATCCCGGGCCATGACGACGAGTACCTCGTCCCCAGTCCCCGCGAGCTCGCCGTAGCCGCCGAGCTGCACTCCGCGGGCGTCCCGCTGCCGGCCATCTCCGGCCATCTGCGCGAGGTACGCGGACAGGTGGAACACATCGCGGCCCGCTTCGTCGACTTCACCACCGAACACCTCTTCCGTCCCTATCTGAATCACCCGCCGACCGATACCGAGGCCGCCGAGGCCGCCGCGCTCGTACGCCGCCTCCGGCCTCTGGCGCAGCAGACCATCGACGCCGAACTCGCCCGCGCCATGCGCACCCTGGCCACCCGCTACCTCCGCCGCCACCTCGCCGAGGCGCAGCCGGGGGAGCCCGGAGGAAGCCGCGGCGCGAGGAACAGGGAGCGGGCTGCCGCGACCGCGCCTGCCTCCGTCATCCCCCGTGCGGCGGAGTCCGGCACCGGCTCCCGGTCGGTCGCGGCACGGGGGTCCGCGACCGACCGGGAGCCGGTCCTTCTCCCCGCCGAAACCGCCCAGGCCGTACGCGACCTGGTCGGCCCGGACAACATGGCCGCCTTTATCGCCGCCGCCGCCGACCGCGAAGTCCGGGCACGCACCATGGACGCCCTGACGGCCTCGGCCCTACGGGACGCACCCGCCGCCGAGCGCTCCCGTTCGCCCCGACGCTGATCTGCGTCCTCAACTCGCTCCCCTCAACGCGCTCCCCTCAATGCTCCCCTCCCTCAACTCACGGGATCGGGCAGCCAGTTGCCGTGAAACCCATAGGGCACCCGCTGCGGAAGATGCACCGTCGCGACCGGGTCGGCAGATATGTCCTCCGCATCCAGGATCACCAGATCGCTGGTGTCGCCGACGGCGTCATGGACATAGCTGAGCAGCCAGCCCGGCCCGCCCGGGCGGTCGTCCGCCGGTGCGAAGGCCGCCTCGCTCGGGGTGCGGCCGGGCCCGAAGTCATGCCGTACCACCGCGCCCGAGTGCAGGTCATAGCGGACCAGCGCCCCGGGTAGCGGCCCCGAGCCGGGCACCTCGGCCGATATGGCGTGGCCGAAGCGGGCCGGCTGACCGGCGAGGCGGTCGTCTATTCGGGGGAACTCGCAGAACTGGTCGTCGAGCTGCTCCTCGGACACCGTTCCGGAGGCCAGGTCGATGGTCCAGCGCCACAAGTGGGACGGGTTGTTGGCGCCGTAGTCGGGATAGCGGGCGACATGGAGGACGATGCGCTGCGCGCCGTCGTCATGGGCGTTGAGGGCGTGGAAGACGTAGCAGGGGTCGATGGACAGCCAGCGGATCTCGCCGTACGGATCGTCGCGGCGCAGTACGCCCAGCCGGGCACCGTACTCCGGATCCCAGGCGTAGGGCATCCCGGGACGGCTGCGGTCGAAGACGACCGGGAGATCCATGAAGACGACATGGGCGGCGGTGAGATGGAAGTCGTGCATCATCGTCGCCGCCGGGACGTCTATGGGGCAGCTGACCTCCAACTCCCCTGCGGCATTGGCACGGTGGTAGGTGAGATAGGGCGGGTGCGGGCCGCCGTATCCAAAGAAGTGCAGCTCGCCCGTCGTGGGACAGGTCTTGGGGTGGGCGGTCATCGCGGTGGTGAGCCGGCCGCCGAAATCATGGGCGCCGATGGTCTCCAGCTCATGACCGGGGCGGCAGTCGATCTCGTAAGGAAAGGACGATTCGACCAGCGCCAGGGTGCGTCCGGCGTGCCGGACGACATGGGTATTGGCGACACTCGCCGTGAGATTGCGGCGACCCTGCTCGTCGGCAAAGGGGATGCCGTCGGTGAAGCCGGCCGTACGGACCCAGCGGTTGCGGTAGGAGACGGCGCGGCCGCCCTCCAGGCGCAGGCCGTGCACCATGCCGTCGCCGAAGAACCAATGCCGGGAGGCGGCATCGCGCGGGTTGGGGCCGTTGCGCAGGAACCAGCCGGTCAGCTCCGGTGGGATGGTGCCCGTAACCGGTAGGTCGTAGGCGGTCACCTCGTCCTTTACCGGGGCGAAGTTTCCGGCCATATGGGGCACGGGGGCGGTGGATTCCGTGGCGGCGCTCGGGTTTGCGGTGGTCATGGCGTCATGCCTCCTGAAGGCCGGACCGCGCAGCGCCCCGGTCCCGCAGGAATCGGGCGCGGGCCCGCTCCGGGTACGAGGCGGTGAAGCGGGCCGGAAGAACGAATCCGGCGATCTGGATCGGGATGGAGGCCAGCAGGCCCAGGTGCTGGGCGCTGACGACCGCGTGTGCGGCAGTGCTGAGGGTGAAGGACAGCGCCCAGACAGCGGTGATCACGACATTGATGTGCCGGAACAGCGGGGTGTGCCAGACCTCCGGCGGGGCCATCCGGCGCGCGATGGCCATCGTGAAGGGGCGGCGGACGGCTATCGACGCCCAGGCGATCAGCGCCAGCCAGCCCATCGAGAGGGTGGATCCGTACTGATGCAGACCACTGTGGGGCCGGGCGAAGGCCAGGGCCGCCAAGGCCACGAAGAACACGATCGTGCCGTATTCCAGCAGCCGGAACTCCAGGGAGAGCCCGCCGGCGCGGTCGGCGAGGAGCAGCGCCACGGAGACGACCAGCGCCGCCAGCGCCCCCCACTGCCAGCCGAACGACCCCACCCCTGCGAACACCAGCCACGGAATGAAGCCCCGCAGATAGCCCATGATCCCCCCTCTTTTCCGGACCCGACACCGGCCCACATTCCAACTTCGACATGTCGAAGATAGAAGGTCCTTCTTTGACATGTCAACAGTGGAAGGTAATGTGATGGCCATGAGCCTGAGACACGCCGTGCTGGGCCTGCTGGCGGAGGCCCCTGCCAGCGGCTACGACCTGATGAAGCTGTTCAACGCCTCGCTCGCGAACGTCTGGCCCGCCACACAGAGCCAGGTCTACGGAGAGCTGACCAAGCTCACGGCAGCGGGCATGGCCGAGGTCGCCGCCGAAGGCCCCCGCGGCCGCAAGGAATACGCGATCACCGACGCCGGACTGGACGAACTGCGGCGCTGGATCATCGAGGTCGAGCCCAGCGGACCCCCACGCTCCGACGGGCTCCTGCGGGTCTTCTTCCTGGGCGTCCTCACCCCGCTCGAGGCCCGTACATACCTGCTGTCCCGCGCCGAATCCGCCTCCCGTACGCACAGCGCACTTGAGCAGCTCGACAAGAACCTCCCCTGGGACGACGACATGATCTCGGTCTACGGGCGTCTCGCGCTGGACTACGGCCTGCGCCAGTCGGCAATGCAGGCGGACTGGGCCCGCTGGGCCGCCGAGGAGATCGGCCACGCCAGGGCACAGGCGGCGAGCGAGCGGGTCAGGAAGGGGCGCGAGCATGCCGAGGAGTCAGGGGAATCAGGGGCGGATAACGCCTGATCGAAAACCGGATGTCGCGGATCGCACCGAGCGGCACTCTGGAGGCATGAACCCCCAGCGCTCCGTGCGCATTTCCAAATATCTGGCGAAACACCTGCGGCATGAGCCGGAACGGATCGGCATCACTCTCGACGCCCAGGGCTGGGTGCCGGTACCGGAACTGATCGAGGCGGCCGCGCGGCATGGATTCCGCTTCTCCCGGACCGAGTTGGAGGCGGTCGTCGTGGAGAACGACAAGCGGCGCTACACCATCAAGGACGGCCGCATCCGCGCCAACCAGGGCCATTCGGTCCGTGTCGACCTCGATCTGCCGCCGGCCGAACCGCCCGCGCACCTCTTCCACGGCACGGTCGCCCGCAGCGTTGCCGCGATCCGGCAGGAGGGCCTGCGGCCGATGTCCCGGCATGCCGTCCACCTCTCGCCGGACCGTGAGACCGCGACCCGGGTGGGCACCCGGCGCGGCAAGGCCGTGGTCCTGACCGTTGACGCGGGCGCGATGCACAAGGCCGGCCATGTCTTCCAGGTCAGCGCCAACGGGGTCTGGCTCACCGCTCGGGTAACGCCGGAGTTCCTCCGCTTCCCGAGCTGAGAAGGCGGAACGAAAGCCCAGCTCACAGCCCTGGTGCGCCCCAGACCGGGAACCACCGCGCCAGGTCCTTCTCGATCGTCAGATCGTCCCCGAGCATCGCCCGCACCTGAAGCTCCAGCGCGTTGTCCCGCTTCTCGCCGGCGCCCGGCTGCGGGGCGAACGGGTAGAACGTGCCGCGTTTGTAGAGGTAGACCAGCGCCAGCGAGCGGTCCTTCCCGTCGCGGAATCCGATCAGCGAGCACAGCAACTGGGGGCCGAAACCCGCCTCTTCCAGCGACGTATTGACCGCGTGCAGGTCATTGACCAACCCCGCCACGTCCTGCTCCGGGTGCCGCGCCAGCAGCCAGGTGTAGCCGTACGCGTCCTGGGAGAACTCCACCGAGCCGTCCAGCAGCCCCCGCGCCTCGTCCTCGATCCGGGAGAACGCCCCGCCCTCCACGCTTGCGAAGCACACCGAGCCCAGGCCGGTCGGCCGAAAGCCCGCCGCGGCCTCCAGGGTGACGGCGGCGGACGGCAGCGCGAAGAGCTGGTCGAGATCGGGGCGTACCGGCTTGCTGCGGCCCAGAAGGGCATCCAGAAATCCCATGCGTGACCTGCTTTCCTCTCTTCGGTTCCGTTACGGAGCCGCTCACGGCCGCCCCAGCTGCGCCGCGATCCGGCCGAGCTGGTCCAGCCGCTGTTCCAGCGTCGGGTGCGACGACAGCAGCCGGCTGACGGTCTCCTGGTTGAACGCCGGGGCGAAGAAGAAGGCGTTGAACGGCTCGACCTTCCGCAGGTCCTCGGTCGGGATCCTCGCCATCTGCCCGGTGACCTTGGTCAGCGCCGAGGCCAGCGCCGACGGGCGACCGGTCAGTATCGCGGCCGCGCGGTCCGCGGACAGCTCGCGGTAGCGGGACAGCAGCCGGGTGAGCAGGAAGCTGATGGCATAGACGACCACGCTCACGGCGGTGACGATCAGTACGGCGATGGCGGCGTTCTGATCGCGGTTGTTGCGGCCGACTCCGCTCCACAGGGCGGCCCGGGTGATGATCCCCGCCAGCACACCGAGGAACGACGCAATGGTCATCACCACGACATCGCGGTGCGCGACATGCGAGAGCTCATGCGCCAGCACGCCCTCCAGCTCCTCCGGCTCCAGCCGCCGCAGCAGCCCCGTCGTCGCGCACACCATCGCGTTCTTCTGATTCCGGCCGGTCGCAAAGGCGTTGGGCACATCCGAATTCGCGATGGCGACCCGCGGCTTGGGCATATCGGCCAGCGCACACAGCCGGTCGACGGCACCGTGCAGCTCGGGGGCCTCCTCCGGTGTGACCTCGCGGGCACCCATGCTGAACGCCGCGATCCGGTCGCTGAACCAGAACTGCGCGACGAACAGACCCCCGGCGATGATCAACACCACCGCCCAGGCGCCCTTGAGCAGCACCACCAGCACGCTGACGACCACGACGTACAGCAGTCCGATGAAGAACATCGTTGTGACCATGCGCGAGGTCAGTCCGCGGTCGGGGGCGAATCGGGTCTGTGCCATGGCTCCTCCACATCGCACCGCGCTTCGGGCAGCCGCCGGACCGCTTCGCGCACTTCACCCGCGCGCCACGCTCCGCGCACTGCGCCGCTGACCCGATTCTCCCTCTTCACCGCTATATGCGGGGTAAAGCCCGGCGCTATGTTTCACGTGAAACACCGCGCACGCACTCAGCGACGGAACCGCAGGTCCGACCTCCCCGGCAGGCCACGGGCCCAGCGGGGCGCCCCCTCCCGGACCGGAGCCACCCCGGGCTTTCCGGCCCTCCCCGTACGCTTTACGCCATGAGCGCTCCCCTCCGACTGAGCACCGTGATCCTTCCCGTCCGCCGCTGGCACGAGGGCGGCCGCGAGCAGTGGCAGCGCGCGGAAGAGCTCGGATTCCACACCGCCTACACCTACGACCATCTGTCCTGGCGGTCCTTTCGCGAGCAGACATGGTTCGGCGCGATACCGACGCTGACCGCGGCCGCTGCGGCCACCTCGCGGCTGCGCCTGGGCACGCTGGTGACCTCGCCCAACTTCCGGCACCCGGTCACCCTCGCAAAGGAACTGATCACCCTCGACGACATCTCCGGCGGCCGGATCACCCTCGGTATCGGCGCCGGCGGCAATGGCTTCGATGCCACCGCGCTCGGCCAGGAGTTCTGGACACCGCGCGAACGGGCGGACCGCTTCGGCGAGTTCGTGCCGTTGCTCGACCGGCTGCTCACCGAGGACGCCGTCTCCCACGAGGGCACGCACTACTCGGCCGATGAAGCGCGCAACATCCCCGGCTGCGTGCAGCGTCCCCGTCTCCCCTTCGCCGTCGCCGCCACCGGTCCGCGCGGACTGCGGCTCGCCGCACGCCACGGCCAGGCATGGGTGACGACCGGCGACCCCAAGATCTCCGCGACCGGCACCCCCGAGGACTCCGTGGAGGCCCTCCTCGGCCAGATGGAGAAGCTGGAGAAGGCGTGCTCGGACGTCGGCCGGGACAGCGCGGAGCTGGACAGGATCCTGCTCACCGGCTTCACCCCGGACGGCGGCCGCCCGCTGGAGTCGCTGGACGCGTTCGTGGACTTCGCGGGCCGCCACCGTGCGCTCGGCTTCACCGAGATCGTCATCCACGCACCGATACCGGACTCCGTGTTCGCCGCGGACCAGAAGGTGTTCGAGCGGATCGCCACCGAGGCCCGGTCCCAGCTCGGGTGACCAAGGGTGCCAGGGGCGCCGGGCCCGCCTGTGCGGCTCGGGCGGGCGCCCACGCGACCGGCTCGGACAGGCGCCCGCCCGGGCTCGCTCCGCAGGCTCGGGCGCGGGCCCGCCCGGCAGCTCGGACGCGCGCCCCAGCGCACACCTGTGCGGCCCGGTAAGCGAAGATGGCCCCGTGACTGACGCCTCCGCCACGCCGCCCGAGCCGGTCGTTCCGTCCCGGCCGACCCGGCTGATCGCCACCGACCTCGACGGCACGCTGCTGCGCGACGACAAGACGGTCTCCGACCGCACCATCGCCGCGCTCGCCGCCGCCGAGGAGGCCGGCATCGAGGTCTTCTTCGTCACCGGCCGCCCGGCCCGCTGGATGGACGTCGTCAGCGACCATGTGCACGGCCACGGCCTGGCGATCTGCGCAAACGGCGCGGCCGTCGTCGACCTCCACCGCGGCCGCCGCATCGTCGAGGTCAGTCCCCTGGAACAGACCGTCGCGCTGGACGTCGTCACCGCGCTGCGCACCGCCGCCCCCGGCACGTCCTTCGCCGTCGAGCGCACCGGCAGCTTCCACCACGAGCCGGGCTACCCGCCCCTCCACCTGGACCCGACCGCCATAGTCGCCCCGGCGGAGAAGCTCCTGGCCGAGGACTTCGCCGCGCCCTCCGCCCCGGAAGGCCCCGGCCAGCCGGTGCTCAAGCTGCTCGCCCACCATCCCGACCTCGACCCGGACGCCTTCCTGACGCTGGCCCGTGAGGCCGCGGGCAATCTTGCGTCCTTCACCCGCTCCAGCCCCACCGCACTCCTGGAGATCAGCGGCCGCGGCGTCAGCAAGGCCGGGACCCTCGCCCGCTGCTGCGTGGAGCGCGGGATCTCCCCCTCGGAGGTCGTCGCATTCGGCGATATGCCCAACGACATAGAGATGCTCACCTGGGCCGGGACGTCCTACGCCATGGCCAACGCCCACCCCGACGTACTGGCCGCCACCACGCGTCGTACGGCCTCCAACAACGACGACGGCGTCGCGCTCGTCATCGAGCGCATCCTGCACCCCCGCTGAGCGGCGCATCCGCCCAGCCGGACGCCCGCGGTGGGCCTCACACCGTGACCCCGTGCTCGCGCAGCCACGGCACCGGGTCGACGCCCGACCCCAGAGAGGGCGTATGCCGCACCTCGAAGTGCAGATGCGGACCCGTGGAGTTTCCGGTGTCACCGGACAGCGCGATCCGCTCCCCGGGGGCGACCTGATGTCCCGGCCCGGCCAGCACGGCCGACAGATGCGCGTACTGGGTGTACAGGCCGTCGTGATGGCGTACGACCATGCTGATCCCGAAGCCGTCGCCGCAGCTCAGGCTCTCGATACGGCCCGCGCCCACGGCGCGTACGGGCGTGCCCACCGGCACCGCGAAGTCCTGGCCCGTATGGCGGGAGGCCCAGTGGGCGCCCGAGCCGCCGAAGGGGGAGGACAGCTCGTAGTTCTCCACCGGGCGCGTCCAGGGATCGCTCGGGGCGACCACCGGGGCGGCCGCCCTGGCCGCGGTGGTCACCTCGCTCGGCAGCGTGCCGCAGCTGCCGCTCCGGGACACCTGCGAGGCCAGCCGCCGCAGCATGTCGCGGGCCGAATCCAGGCCCCGGTCGGCCCGCGCCCGCGCCTGGCCGAGCCGCTCGCGGTCGGCGGCGAACGCGGCCGCGCGGGCACTTGCGAGCGCACTGCCGTCCGCCAGTACGCGCCCCGCGCGCCGTAGAGTGCCCAACCGGGCTGCCAGCGCCCGCTCCCGCCGCGTCGTCTCCTCGTACATGCTGACCAGCGGTTTGTGGTCCTCTGCGGCCGCCTCGTGCACGGTGTACGCCACCAGGCTGCCGGTGCGGTACTGCGCGTCGGCGATCGCACCCACCCGTCGGCGGAGCGTCGCGGCCAGCCGCCGGGCCCGGTCCAGCTCCCGGTGCAGCCGGCCGCTCTCGGCCCGCTCCAGCAGCTCCGCGCGCCGCCTGGCCTCGTACGAGCGGCTCACCCGGCGCGACGCCTCGCCCAGCCGGATCACCTCCAGGCTCACATCGGCCAGCCGTCGCCCGGGCGAACGGCCCGACATCACGCGCGGTCCGGCGGCCGCGACGGGATGGTCGCCGACGGGGTGCCACCGGATGACGGCCGCCCTCGCCTTCGGGGCGGACGGCGCGGAGATTCCCACCGCTGCCGACACCACCAGGGCGAATGCGCACAGCATGCGCGCCCCTGCCCGTTGTACCCCCCGCTCCTTCCGGTACGCCGATGAATGCATAGGCCGAGATTGGTCCGAAATGCACCAGAACCGCCGGACCTCAGGCCCCTACGGCCCGTCCAAGCCCCGAACGGGCGAGCGCCGCCCCCTACGGGCGCCTGCCACTCCCCTACAGCGGTGCCTCCCACGTCACCTTCGTCCCGCTGCCGCCCTCGCCCAGCCCTGGGCCGTACGTACTGGACCCGCCGAGCGACTCGGCGCGCCGGGCGAGGTTCTTCAGACCGCTGCGGCGGCCGCCCGGCGGGATGCCGATGCCGTCGTCGGCGACGGTCAGCCGGACCCCGTCGGACCCGTCCGGCAAGGTGATCGTGGCGTCGACGACGACCTCGATCCGGGCGGCCTGGGCGTGCCGGAAGGCGTTGGAGAGCGCCTCGCGCAGTGCGGCGATGAGGTTCTTGCCGGTCAGCTCGCCCACCCGGGAGTCGACCGGGCCGATGAAGTTCGCCGACGGCTGGAAGCCGAGCGGTACGGCGGCGGTGCCGATCTCCCGCAGGACCCTGGTGCGCAGCCCGGACGGCGCCTCGGCCGGGCTCTGCTGGAGCGCGAAGATCGCGGTCCGGATCTCCTGGATGGTCACATCCAGCTCGTCGACCGCCTTGCCGACGCCCTGTGCCACCTCCGGCGCCGTGGACTTACGGTGCGCGCTCTCCAGCATCATTCCGGTCGCGAACAGCCGCTGGATGACCAGATCGTGCAGGTCACGGGCGATCCGGTCGCGGTCCTCGAGGACCGCCAGCCGCTCGCGGTCGCGCTGCGCATCGGCCAGCACCAGCGCCAGTGCGGCCTGCGCCGCGAACTGGGTGGCCAGCGTCCGCTCGGCGGCGGTGTACGGGCGGGCGCCGCGGTTGCGCGGAATGGTGAGCGTGCCCAGCACCCGGCCGCCGCTCTTGAGCGGCAGCATCATGCTCGGGCCGAAGCGCGGCGCGATGGCCGTCACCATCCGCGGATCGGTGGCCGAGTCGTCCACGAACACCGGCTCCCCGGCGAGGAGTTGTTCCGCCACCGGGCTGTCGGGCGGGATATGCGTGCCCATGATGCCGGTGGGGTCGTCCGCGGACACCGCGACGATCTCCAGCCCGCCCTCGTCGTCGGGCAGCAGCACGATGCCGGCCGCCGACTCCGCCAGCCGCTGAGCCTGTTCGGCGACCACCGCGAGGGCGTCGTCGACATCGCTGCCCGCCAGGAGTTCGGTGGTCACCGCGACCGAACCGTCGATCCAGCGTTCGCGCTGCCGGGTCGCCGCATGCATCCGGGCGTTGCCGATGGCGATCCCGGCCTCGGCGGCCAGCACCCGGACCATGTGCAGGTCCTCCTCGCTGAACTGGCCGCCGCCGCGCTTCTCCGTGAGATAGAGATTGCCGAAGATCTCGCCCTGCACCTGGATCGGCACCCCCAGGAACGTCCGCATCGGCGGATGCCGCGGCGGGAGTCCGGCCGAGCGCGGATCCTGGCCGAGATCGGCCAGGCGCAGCGGCTTGGGGTCGTGGATCAGCGCGCCGAGCAGGCCCTTGTGGCCGTCGGGCAGGGCGCCGATCCGCTGGTGCTGCTGCGCGGTCACGCCGTAGGTGACGAAGTCCGACAGCCCCTCGCGGGTTTCGTCGATGATCCCGATCGCGGCGTAGCGGGCGTCGGCGAGTTCGGCGGCCGTCTGCGCGATCCGGTCGAGGGTGATGTGCAGATCGAGTCCGGCGCCGACCGTCCGCATCGCCTCCAGCAGGTGCGGGATCCGGGAGGTCAGCTCGGACGACAGTCCCTGGAGACTGCGGGTGACCTCGGTGGCCGCGTCCATCGGGTCCGGGGGTCCTGTCGTTGCTGCCATGCCATGAGCCTAATAAGGAGACATTTACCGGGCCATTTCCACCGGAACCGCCGCCACCGGCAGCGCCGCATCGGCCGCCCGCTCGCGTTCCAGCATCCTGCGGAACGGGCCGTCGGCCGCCGCCAGCTGTGCATATCCGCCGCGCTGGACGACCCGGCCGCGGTCGAGGACCAGCACTTCGTCGACCGCGTCGAGGCCGGTGAGGCGGTGGGTGATCAGGACCGTCGTACGGCCCTCGGTCGCGGCCAGCAGATCGGCGGTCAGCGCATCGGCGGTGGCCAGGTCGAGATGCTCGGCGGGCTCGTCCAGGACGAGCACCGGGAAGTCCGCGAGCAGCGCGCGGGCCAGGGCCAGCCGCTGGCGCTGGCCGCCGGACAGCCGGGCGCCGTGCTCGCCGACCATGGTGTCCAGGCCATCAGGCAGACCGCGCACCCAGTCCGCCAGCCGCACCCGGCCGAGCGCGTCCCACAGATCGCGGTCGCCGTCGTCCGCCGCATCGGGGCCGCCGCGGCGCGCGAGTTTGAGGTTCTCCCGCAGCGAGCTGTCGAAGAGGTGCGCGTCCTGGGCGCACAGCCCCACCAGTCGCCGCACCGCATCACCGTCCATGGCCTGGGCGTCCGTCCCGGCCAGGGTGTACGCCCCGGCCTCCCGGTCCAGGAAACGCAGCAGCACCTGCGCCAGCGTGGTCTTGCCGGAGCCGGACGGACCGACCACCGCCAGCCGCCGGCCGGCCGGCAGGGTGAAGGAGACGCCGTCCAGTGCGGGGGCGGTCTGCCCGGAGTGGCGCGCGGTCAGCTCGCTCACGGTCAGGGGGAACGGCGCCTCGGGAGCGGCCGCGGGCGTGGCCGGTTCGCGCACCGGCGCCGGGGCGTCCAGCACCTCGAAGACCCGCTCGGCGGCGCGCCGGGTGCGCTGGCGGTACTGCACGGCGAGCGGCAGCCCGGCCACCGCCTCGAACGCGGCCAGCGGGGTGAGGACGACAACGGCCAGCGCGACCCCGTGCAGTCGGCCCTCGTGCACGGCCTGTACGCCGACCACCGCGGACGCCGCGACGGTCAGCCCGCACAGCAGCGCCGAGAACCCGGCGCCGGTGCCGGCCGCGGTGGCCGAGCGGGACGCGATCCGGGTCAGGTCCTGGTCCGCGCGCCGGGCCGCGTCCGTACGGGCCGTCAGCGCGCCGGCCACGGTCAACTCGGCCGTTCCGGTGAGCAGATCGACGACGCGGGTGGACAGAACGCCCCGTGCGGGCGCCAGCTGACGCTCCGCCCGCCGGGCGAGCGCGGCCGACACCAGCGGAGCCCCCGCCCCCGCGAGCAGCAGCCCCGCGGCGAGCACCGCACCCGCCTCCGGCAGCAGCCAGCCGGTGAAGCCGACGGCGCCCGCGCCGACCAGCACCGCGGCGCCGACAGGCAGCAGCCAGCGCAGGAAGTGGTCCTGTACGGCGTCGACATCGGCGACGAGCCGGGAGAGCAGATCGCCGCGGCGGCGCTCCTTGAGACCAGCGGGCGCCAGCCGCTCCAGCCGCCGGAAGACCGCGACGCGCACATCGGCGAGCATCCGGAAGACGGCGTCATGGGCGACCAGCCGCTCGGCGTAGCGGAAGACGGCCCGTCCGATGCCGAACGCCCGGGTCGCGGTGACCGCCACCATCAGATACAGCACCGGCGGCTGCTGCGCGGCGCGCGAGATCAGCCAGCCGGAGGTCGCCATCAGGCCGACCGCGCTGCCCAGCGCGAGGCTGCCGAGCAGCAGAGCCAGCGCAAAGCGCGACCGGCGGGCCCGGGCCATACGGCGCAGCCGGGCCAGTGCTGGAGCCGGGGCCGGGGTGGCCTCAACGTCCGTGTCAGCGGCGGAGGTTGTGGGGGCAGCGGACCGCCGAGGCGGCCCGGCCGGTGTTTCACGTGAAACATTCGGCGCCGGGTCCGACGGCACGACCGGATCCGCCAGCCGCACCACCCGGTCCGCCACCGCCAGGAGCGCCGGCCGGTGGACGACCATCAGCACCGTGCGGCCTACCGCGAGACGGCGGACGGCGGCAACGACGGCCTCTTCGGTCTCGCCGTCGAGGTTCGCGGTCGGCTCGTCCAGCAGCAGGATCGGGCGGTCGGCGAGGAAAGCGCGGGCGAGCGCGAGGCGCTGGCGCTGGCCGGCGGAGAGCCCGGCGCCCGCTTCGCCGAGGGGGGTGGCCGTGCCGTGCGGAAGCGCATCGACAAAGTCCAGCGCCCCGGCATCGCGCAGGGCGGCCCGTACGGCCGCATCGTCCGCATCCGGCCGGGCCAGCCGTACGTTCTCGGCGATGGTCCCGGCGAACAGGTGCGGATGCTGCGGCACCCAGGCGATCCGCCGCCGCCAGCTTTCGGGGGAGAGGGAGGCGATGTCCCGGCCGTCGGCCAGGGCGCGGCCCTCGGCCGGTGCGGTGAGGCCGAGGAGCACGCTCAGCAGCGTGGACTTTCCCGCGCCCGAAGGGCCGACCAGGGCGACGGTCTCACCCGGCCCGACCTCGAACGAGGTCGCGGGAAGCGAGTCGGCGCCGCGGCCGGGGTGCCGGACGACCAGGTTCTCGACGGCCAGCGCGGTGCCCTCGGGCGCCGGTGCGGTGCCGGACGCCGGCAGCGGTGTCTCCAGTACGGCGAAGATCTCCTCGGCGGCGGACAGCCCCTCGGCCGCGGCGTGGTACTGCGCACCCACCTGCCGCAGCGGCAGATACGCCTCAGGCGCCAGGACCAGCACCATCAGCCCGGTGTAGAGGTCGAGTTCACCGTGCACCAGCCGCATGCCGATACCGACCGCGACCAGGGCGACCGAGATGGTGGCGAGCAGTTCGAGGGCGAAGGAGGAGAGGAAGGCGATCCGCAGGGTGCGCAGCGTCGCGCGGCGGTATTCGCTGGTGATGGCGCGGATGGAGGCGGCCTGAGCCTTGGCCCGGCCGAAGATCTTGAGGGTGGGCAGCCCCTCGACGACGTCGAGGAAGTGCCCGGAGAGCCGGGCGAGCAGCCGCCACTGGCGGTCCATCCGTGCCTGAGTGGCCCAGCCGATGAGGGTCATGAACAGCGGGATCAGCGGGAGGGTGACGACGATCGTCGCGGCCGAGATCCAGTCGCCCAGGACGATCCGGGCGAGTACGGCGACGGGGACGACGACCGCCAGGCCCAGCTGCGGCAGATAGCGCGCGAAGTAATCGTCGAGGGCGTCGATACCGCGGGTGGCCAGGGTGGCCAGCTCGCCGGTACGCATCTCCAGCGTGCCCGCCTCTGCCGCGCCCGGGTCGTCGGCCTGCCGGCCTCCCGCGTCCTGGCCCCGCCCGTCGGTCTCCGTACGGCGGAGCGTGGCGCCGGGCCCCAGCCGCGCCGCCCGTTCGAGCAGCCGCATCCGCAGCTCGGACTTGACCGCGGCGCTCGCACGGTGCGCGGCCAGTTCGGTGAGCCAGGACACCAGCCCGCGGCCCGCGGAGACCGCGGCGAGCAGCGCGATGGGGGTGGTCAGGGCGCCGAGACCGCGGCCGTGCTGGAAGGCGCCGACCACGATCTCGGCGATCAGCATCGCCTGGCCGATGACCAGCCCCGCTCCGGCCAGCCCGAGGGCCACCACCGCGACGAGGAACAGCCGGGTGGCGCGGGCGTGGCGGAGCAGGCGCGGGTCGATCGGTTTCACGTGAAACCTCCCGTCAGCTGGCGGGCGTCGGAGTGTGGGTGTCGGCGCCGGTGGCGCCGGGGACATGGGGCTCGGCGAGGTGCTGAGTGCCGATCCGCTTGCGGAAGACCCAGTACGTCCACCCCTGGTAGAGCATCACGATGGGTGCGGCGATCCCGGCGCACCAGGTCATGATCTTCAGGGTGTAGGGGCTGGACGAGGCGTTGGTGACCGTAAGGCTCCAGCTCTCGTGCAGCGTCGACGGCATGACGTTCGGGAACAGCGTGAGGAACAGCATGGCGACCGCGGCCGCGATGGTGATCCCGGAGAACGCGAACGCCCATCCCTCGCGGCCGAACCGGTTGGCGACCAGCGCCGCGACGAGCGCGACCACCGCGACGATCATGACGATCAGGCTGGTGCCGTCTCCCCTGTCGGCCTGGGTCCAGGCCAGGAAGGCGACCGCGACCATGGCCGCGAGCAGCCCGAGGACGGTCGCCATCCTGCGCGCCCGCTCGCGGATGTCGCCCACCGTCTTGAGCGAGGCGAACACCGCGCCGTGGAAGGTGAACAGCGTCAGGGTCGTCAGGCCACCCAGGATCGCGTATGGGTTGAGCAGGTCGAGGACGCCGCCGACGTACTCCTTGTGCGCGTCGATCTTCACACCGTGCACGATGTTGCCGAACGCGATGCCCCACAGCACGGCGGGCAGCAGCGAGGTCCAGAAGATCGCGGTCTCCCAGTTGCGCTGCCACGACTCCTCGGCCCGCTTGGCGCGGTACTCGAAGGCGACACCGCGCACGATCAGGCAGACCAGGATGAGCAGCAGCGGCAGGTAGAAGCCGGAGAAGAGCGTGGCGTACCACTCGGGGAAGGCGGCGAAGGTGGCACCGGCCGCGCTGAGCAGCCATACCTCGTTGCCGTCCCAGACCGGGCCGATGGTGTTGATCAGGACGCGCTTCTCGCTGCGGTCCCGGGCGAGGAGCTTGGTGAGCACGCCGATTCCGAAGTCGAATCCTTCGAGGAAGAAGTACCCGGTCCACAGGAACGCGATGAGGACGAACCAGATGTCATGGAGTTGCACTGTCGCCTCCTAGTACGAGAAGGCCATGGGCCGGTCGGCGTCCGCGGGGTCGCCGCCGATCCTGGTGGGCGGGTTGAGGTCGGAATCGGTCAGCTCCTGGGGGCCGGCCTTGACGTACTTCACCAGCAGCCTGACCTCGATCACGGCGAGGATCGCGTAGAGCGCGGTGAAGACGGCCATCGAGGTGATCACCTCGCCCTGAGAGACGCCCGGCGACACGGCGTCGGAGGTGCGCAGGACGCCGTAGACGACCCAGGGCTGGCGGCCCATCTCGGTGAAGACCCAGCCCCAGGAGTTGGCGATCAGCGGGAAGCCGAGGGTGACGAAGGCGAGCGACCAGTACCACTTGGTCAGGCGCGGGCCCAGTTCTCTGTTCTTGGTGAGTGCGAGCCGGGGTGGTTCCTCGTCCCCGGTACGCAGCCTCGGGGCCAGCCAGAACTTCTTGCGGGTCAGCCAGAGGCCGGCCAGCCCGAGGGCGAACGACGACATACCGAAGCCGATCATCCAGCGGAAGCCCCAGTAGGCGACCGGGATGTTGGGCCGGTAGTCACCGGGGCCGAACTTCTGCTGCTCGGCCTTGTTGACGTCGTTGATGCCCGGGACCGGCGAGCTGAAGTCGCTGTGCGCGAGGAAGGAGAGCAGGCCGGGCACCTCGATGGCGACCGTGTTGTGGCCCTTTTCCACATCGCCGTAGGCGAAGACGGAGAACGGGGCCGGCTCCTCCTTGTCCCACAGCGCCTCGGCTGCGGCCATCTTCATCGGCTGCTGCTTGAACATGACCTTGCCGAGCTCGTCACCGCTGATGGCGGTGAGCAGTCCGGCGATGACCAGGGTGACCAGGCCCAGGCGCAGCGATGTCCGCATCACCTTGATGTGCTTCTTGCGCATCAGGTGGTACGCGGAGATGCCGACCATGAAGGCGGCACCGGTCAGGAAGGCGGCGGTCAGCGTGTGGAAGGCGACGACCAGGGTGGTGTCCTGGGTGAGCACCTTGAGGAAGTCGGTGAGCTCGGCGCGGCCGGTGTGGGCGTTGTACCGGTAGCCGACCGGGTGCTGCATCCAGGAGTTGGCGGCGAGGATGAAGTACGCGGAGAGGATGGTGCCGATCGAGACCATCCATATGCACAGGCAGTGGATCTTCTTGGGGAGCTTGTCCCAGCCGAAGATCCACAGGCCGATGAAGGTGGACTCGAAGAAGAACGCGATCAGCGCCTCGAAGGCGAGCGGGGCACCGAAGATGTCGCCGACGAACCGCGAATAGTCGGACCAGTTCATCCCGAACTGGAACTCCTGGACGATGCCGGTGACGACGCCCATCGCGATGTTGATCAGGAAGAGCTTGCCCCAGAACTTGGTCGCCTTGAGGTACTTCTGCTTCGCGGTCCGCACCCATGCGGTCTCCAGTCCGGCCACCAGAGCGGCGAGAGAGATCGTCAGGGGGACGAACAGGAAGTGGTAGACGGTGGTGATGCCGAATTGCCATCGCGCCAGAGTCTCTGGCGCCAGCGCCAGTTCCACGTCGCTTCCTCCTTACGTCGCCGTGCAGGACGGCATGTCCCTTGTGCGTCTGCGTACCGACACAGTCCGGGTGAGCTTGTGAACGCGTTCACATTCACAAGCATTATTACTCATGGCTCTACACCCTTCGATAAGGGGGGTACGTGACCACCGTCACGCCGGAATCCATGGCATGCGAATCCTTATCCCGGGCTTACTGCGGCACCCTTCCCTCACCCTTCAACATATTGTTGAATTCGTCGCCATGAAGATCCGTATCTCCTGGCCGGCAGGGCACACCACCGCAACCCTCGACGACACCCCGACCGCCGCGGCGCTGCTCGCGGCGCTGCCGATCGACGGCACCGCCCATACCTGGGGCGAAGAGGTCTACTTCGACACCGGGCTCACCCCCACGCTGGAGGCCGACGCCCGCCAGGTCGTCGAGCCCGGCACCGTCGCCTTCTGGACCGAGGGCAACGCGCTCGCGCTGCCCTACGGCCCCACGCCGATATCCCACGGGGAGGAGTCCCGGCTCGCCTCGCCGTGCAATGTGCTCGGCCGCCTCGACGGCGACCCGCGCGTCCTGGCCACCGTCCGCGGCGGCGACGCGATTCATGTGCACAAGGCCTGAGACCCCCGCCCAAGCGTGAGGGCCGCGGGTCACCCGACCCACGGCCCCAGCGCGCCCTCGGCGCAACTCCTTACGAAAGCCTCGACAGCGTCCGCAACGCCTTACAGCGCCTTGCGGAACTCCGCCGCCGCCTGCAGGAACAGATCCATCGCCGCGCTCTCGCCGATGGTCACCCGCACTCCCTCACCGGGGAACGGCCGCACCACCACCCCGGCGCGCTCACACGCCGCCGCGAAGTCGACGGTACGGTCCCCCAGCCGCAGCCAGACGAAGTTGGCCTGCGTCTCGGCAACCGTCCACCCCTGTCCGGTCAGCCCCTCGACCACCCGCGCCCGCTCGGCCACCAGCGCATCGACCCGCTCCAGCAGCGCCGCCTCGCTGCGCAGCGACGCCACCGCCGCCTCCTGCGCCAGCTGGCTCACCCCGAACGGCACCGCCGTCTTGCGCAGCGCCGCGGCCACCGGCTCGTGTGCCACCGCGAACCCGACCCGCAGCCCCGCCAGACCGTACGCCTTGGAGAAGGTCCGCAGCACACACACATTGGGCCGGTCACGGTAGAGCTCGATGCCGTCCGGCACCTGCTCGTCGCGGATGAATTCGCGGTACGCCTCGTCCAGTACCACCAGGACATCGCCCGGCACCCGGTCCAGGAATGCCTCCAGCTCTGCGCGGCGTACGACGGTGCCGGTGGGATTGTTGGGGTTGCAGACGAAAATCAGCCGGGTCCGGTCGGTGACCGCGGCGAGCATCGCGTCCAGATCGTGCACCTCACCGGAGGTCAGGGGCACCTGGACGGGAGTGGCCCCGGAGACCTGCGTGACGATCGGGTACGCCTCGAACGAGCGCCAGGCGTAGATCACTCCATCGCCGGGTCCGGCCGTCGACTGCACCAGCTGCTGGGCCACGCCCACCGAGCCGGTCCCCGTCGCCAGATGCGACAGCGGCACCGAGAAACGCTCTGCCAGCTCCGCCATCAGGCCCTTACATGCCATGTCCGGGTAGCGGTTGAAGGACCCGGCCGCGGTCACCGCGCTCTCCAGGACGCCCGGCAGCGGCGGATAGGGGTTCTCGTTGGAGGACAGCTTGTAGGCCGCGGGACCGTCGGCCGCCGCGGGCCGGCCCGGCTTGTAGGTGGGGATGCCGTCCAGCGCAGCACGCAGCTTCGGGGTCTTCTCGCTCACCGCAGGTCCTCCTCGACCGTCCCGCTCGACTCCAATACTGCACACCTTATGAGGATTGCCCCGCCGGGCGGCAGCCCCCGCATCCTCCGTTCCACCCCGCGCACTGGCCCCACCGAGCGCTCCCCGTCCGATTGCGCGCCGGTGGTTTGCGCCCTGGCGCGCATCCCCCGTGAAGGTGACTTGAGACCTCTTCGAGACCTGGACCGATGACCAGGCAGGGACGGCCGGAATCTCTATCTATGATCGCAATGGCCCTCAACTACCTTTATTTCAAAGGAGATTGATGCCTAGTCACCATGCAGAAACGTACCTTTTAAGAAGCCGTGGAAGGCTCCCGCGATCGGCCCTGCCGAGCCCTACTATCGGCTCGCCATGACAGCAGCAGGGAAGCACCAGGTGAGCCGGTCGACCGGTCGCCGGCTGGGACGGGCGGGCATCCGGGACGTGGCCGCCGCAGCCGGAGTATCCATCACGACTGTCTCCGACGCGCTCAACGGCAAGGGCCGGCTTCCGGATGCCACCCGTAGCCATGTCCGCGAGGTGGCCGAGCGGCTGGGCTATCGCCCCTCCGCCGCCGCCCGCACCCTCCGTACCGGCAAGTCAGGACTGCTCGGTCTGACCGTGACCACGTACGGGGATGAACCTTTCACCTTCACCGAATTCGCATATTTCGCCGAGATGGCCCGAGCCGCCACCTCCGCGGCGCTGGCCCGCGGCTATGCGCTGGTCATCCTGCCCGCGACCTCCCGCCACGACGTGTGGTCCAACGTCGCGCTGGACGGCACCGTGGTCATCGACCCCGCCGACGGCGACCCCGTGGTCACCGAACTCGTCCGGCACGGCATCCCCGTCGTCTCCGACGGCCGCCCCGGCGGCGCACTGCCCGTCACCGGCTGGGTCGACAATGACCACGAAGCGGCGGTGCTCGGCCTGCTCGACCACCTCGCCGACGCAGGAGCCCGCCGCATCGGCCTGCTGACGGGCAACACCACCGACACCTATACCCGGCTCTCCACCACCGCGTATCTGAGCTGGTGCGAGCGGGTGGGCCAGGATCCGGTCTACGAGTCCTACCCGGCGCACGATCCGTGCGCGGGCGCCGTCGCCGCCGACCGGCTGCTGGCCCGCCCCGACCGGCCCGATGCCGTCTACGGCCTCTTCGACCCCAACGGCACCGACCTGCTCGCCGCCGCCCGGCGCTACGGACTGCGCGTCCCCGAGGATCTGCTGCTGGTCTGCTGCAGCGAGTCCACCGTGTACGCCACCACCGAGCCGCCCATCACCACTCTGTCGCTCAAGCCGCGGCGTATCGGCACGGCCGTCGTCCAGATCCTCATCGACGCCATCGAAGGGCTCGACGACGACCGGCCCATCGAACAGGTGATACCGACCGATCTGATCGTGCGGACCTCGTCCCAGCGACGCTCGGCGCGGACCGCCATCAATCCCCCGCGCGGACCGGCCGGCGCGTGAGCCGCCGCCGTCCCATGATGATTCACACGTAACATCGCCGCTCACGCACCTCGTTCGCTGAGGAAAAAACAGGGCGATCCCGGGAGAAATCCGCCGTGAACGCCGGGCTACGGCGGATTGATCACCCCCGGGTGCGTCACAACCTGCGACCGGCATTCCTATGATGGGCGCACGACACCGCGGACCGCCGTCGACCAGGCAAGGTCCGAGAGGTGCACGGCGGCGCGACGGTGGAGGGGTCGATGACTCAGGGGGCCAGTCAGGGACCCATGGTGTGGACCATGGCGGGACAAACTCCGGCATCTCCTGTGCCGCCCGGACCGCATTCCGGTGCGCCCGCGGGACCGCCGCCGATGCCGCCGGCCGGCCCGCCGGTGCATCTGCCCGCCGGCCCCCCGACCGCACCTCCGCTGGTGCCGACCCCCGCCGCTCCGGTCGAGCTGCCCGAGGAGTACTCCCCGACCGCCCGCGACCTGCCGGTCATCGGCGCGGGCCGCACGGACACCCTCATCGACCGCCCGGCCGCCGACTTCCTGCCGGCCACCGAGACCGCGGCCGACCAGGACGTACCGGAGGGCATGGGCCCCCTGTACGTCGTCGGCGACGTCCACGGCTATTACGACGAGCTGTGCGAGGCGCTCGGCGCCGAAGGGCTGATCGACGCCGACGGCCACTGGGCGGCCGGCAACGCCCGCCTGTGGTTCCTCGGCGACTTCACCGACCGCGGCCCGGACGGTATCGGCGTCATCGACCTGGTGATGCAGCTCTCCGCCGAGGCCGCGGCGGCCGGCGGCTACTGCAAGGCCCTGATGGGCAACCACGAACTCCTGCTGCTGGGCGCCAAGCGGTTCGGCGACACTCCCGTGCAGTCCGGCGCCGGCACCGCCTCCTTCCAGGCCGCCTGGCTCCTCAACGGCGGCCAGAAGTCCGACATGGACCGCCTGGAGGACCACCACCTCCAGTGGATGGCCCGCCTGGACGCCGTGATGGAGGAGGACGGGCATCTGCTCGTGCACTCCGACACCACCGCCTATCTCGAATACGGCGACTCCATCGAGGCCGTCAACGACACCGTCCACGATGTCCTGACCCGCAGCGACGCCGACGAAGTCTGGGATCTGTTCCGCAAGTTCACCAAGCGCTTCGCCTTCCGCGACGAGGACGGCTCGCAGGCCGTACGCGAACTCCTGCACGCCTACGGCGGCGAGCGCGTCGTCCACGGCCACAGCCCGATCCCGTATCTGCTGGGCGAGGTCGGCACGGAGGACGGCGAGGGCGAGAGCGCCGCCGTAGACGGGCCGCATGTCTATGCCGACGGACTCGCCATCGCGATGGACGGCGGCGTCACCATGGCCGGAAAACTGCTGGTCTGCCAACTCCCCCTGGCGGGCTGAACGTACCCCGGGGCGGCTGTGCACCGGACCGTCAGGCTCCGGATTGCGGTGGATTCCGGTCGCGGCATTGCTCAATTTCCGCAAACTCACTGTCACCGTGTGCCGGAGGCGCTCTACCATCGGGCTATCCGTAGCAGGCTCTCCTCCGTTTCCGCCCACTGCCCGGCCCAGCCGGCCCGTACGGCCCTACGGAGCATCGGGGGATGCACATGAACAGCGCTCCGCACCTGCTGAACGAGGACCGCGCGGAATTCGCGCGGCTCCTCGATGAGGCTCTGCGCACTGCCGGAGAGGGCCCGGACGGCCTCGCCTCCGGCACCGGAAAGCACCTGAGCGCCGAGCAGTTGCGCACCATGGCCCTCAGCGCCACCACCGCCATCGCCGCCTGTGCGACGGCCGAATACCAGCGCTATGTCCAGCTGCGCGCCGCTCTGCGGGCACCGGCGGCGGCGCCGTCCCCGGGCAGGGCGGCGGCCGTGGACGGGGATGCGGCGTCCGAGGGGGCGACAGGTTCGGCCACCGGCACGGGCTCCGTCGCGGCGTCGGGCACCGACGCCGGCACCGGCACCGGCGAGGTGACGGCCCTGGGCGAGACCGCGGAGAGTGCCGGCGCCGGGCTTGCCGCCATGAGCGCCGTTCTGGTCCCGGTCCTCGCCGGCATCGCCGCCGTGCTCTTTCTCCTCATCGGTTATGTTCTGCGCGCCGTCGGCCCGGACGCCTCCATGGCCCGGCCGCTGATCAGCGTCGGCTGGATTTTCGCCGTGCTGACGGCGGCGGGCGCGCTGGTGGCGATGGCCGGTCTCGTCGTCACGGCCCTGCGCAACGGTTCGACTGCGTCCCGCGCCTCCAGAGCGGACGAAGCCCTCGCCTTGGACCTCGACCACGCCCACGACGCCTGGCGCCACGCCCTCCTCGAACGCGGTCTCCTGCCCTTCCTCAGCGAAGCCCTCGCCGACACCGACCCCAGCGCCGACCCCGCCGATTACGTCCCCCGCCCGGCCCCCGCTCCCGAGAACCGCATCCCCACCCTCGGCTACTCCCGCCCCGCCTTCTCGAGCCGGGACAGCGGTTCTTCGGGATCGCCCTCCCGTCCGCGCTATTCCAGCCCGGACTTCACCAGTCCGGAGTACGGGGGATCGGGTGCGGGGCCTGGAGCGGGGTCAGGTTCGGGATCGGGATCGGGCTCCGGTGGAGGGGCGTCGGAGTAGGGCGGGCCGCTACGGCCGTCGCTGACAGCCCCTCCGCCCGTACGCGAACCGGCGCCGTCCGACGGGCATTTCGCCCCGGAGCGGCGCCGGTGCACGGGGTGGCGCTGGTCCGCGATGCACGCAGGCTCGCGTATGTCTCCGCGTGTCAGTCCGCCATCGGCAGATACACCCGGTTCCCGCTGGCCGCGAACTCCTTCGACTTCTCCAGCATTCCGGCCTCGATCTCCTCGGGCGTCTTGCCCGCTTCGCCGCCGAACTGCTCGGTGATGCTCCGGCTGATCTTCATCGAGCAGAACTTCGGACCACACATAGAGCAGAAGTGGGCCGTCTTCGCCGGTTCGGCGGGCAGCGTCTCGTCGTGGAAGGCACGGGCGGTGACCGGGTCGAGGGCCAGGTTGAACTGGTCCTCCCAGCGGAACTCGAAGCGGGCGTCGGAGAGGGCGTCGTCCCAGTCCTGGGCGCCCGGGTGCCCCTTGGCGAGGTCCGCCGCATGGGCCGCGATCTTGTAGGTGATGACGCCGGTCTTGACGTCGTCGCGGTCCGGCAGGCCGAGGTGCTCCTTGGGCGTGACGTAGCAGAGCATCGCGGTGCCCCACCAAGCGATCATCGCGGCGCCGATACCGGAGGTGATGTGGTCGTAGGCGGGCGCAATGTCCGTGGTCAGCGGGCCGAGCGTGTAGAACGGCGCCTCCTCGCAGATCTCCTGCTGGAGGTCGATGTTCTCCTTGATCTTGTGCATCGGGACATGGCCCGGGCCCTCGATCATGGTCTGCACGCCGTGCCGCTTGGCGATGGTGTTCAGCTCACCGAGCGTCTTCAGCTCCGCGAACTGGGCCTCGTCGTTGGCGTCCGCGATGGAGCCGGGGCGCAGGCCGTCGCCGAGCGAATAGGTGACGTCGTAGGAGGCGAGGATCTCGCAGAGTTCCTCGAAGTGGGTGTAGAGGAACGACTCCTGATGGTGCGCAAGACACCAGGCGGCCATGATCGAGCCGCCGCGGGAGACGATGCCGGTCTTGCGACGGGCCGTGAGGGGGACATAGCGGAGCAGCACGCCGGCGTGCACCGTCATGTAGTCGACGCCCTGTTCGGCCTGCTCGATGACCGTGTCCTTGTAGATCTCCCAGGTCAGCTCCTCGGCCTTGCCGTCGACCTTCTCCAGGGCCTGGTAGAGAGGAACGGTGCCGATGGGAACGGGGGAGTTGCGCAGCACCCACTCGCGGGTGGTGTGGATGTTACGGCCGGTGGAGAGGTCCATGACCGTGTCGGCGCCCCAGCGGGTCGCCCAGGTCATCTTCTCGACTTCCTCCTCGATGGAGGAGGTGACCGCGGAGTTGCCGATGTTGGCGTTGACCTTCACCAGGAAGTTCTTGCCGATGATCATCGGCTCGATCTCCGGGTGGTTGACGTTGGCCGGCAGCACGGCGCGGCCCGCCGCGATCTCGTCCCGTACGAACTCCGGGCTGACGTTCTCGCGGAGGGCGACGTACTCCATCTCCGCGGTGATCTCGCCGCGCCGGGCGTAGGCGAGTTGGGTCACCGCGGCGCCGCCCCGGCCACGGCGCGGCTGGCGCGGGCGGCCGGGGAAGACCGCGTCGAGGTTCTTGAGGCCGCCGCGCGGTGAGGTGTGCTTGAGGCCGTCGTCTTCCGGCCGCATGGGCCGGCCCGCGTACTCCTCGGTGTCGCCGCGGGTGATGATCCAGTTCTCCCGCAGCGGCGCCAGCCCACGGCGGACATCGGTGTCGACATTCGGATCGGTGTACGGCCCGGACGTGTCGTAGAGCGTGACGTCCTTGCCGTTGGTGAGGTGCACCTTCCGGACCGGGACCCGGACATCGGGCCGCGAACCGGACACATAGCCCTTATGCCAGCCGATCTCCGGCCGGCTGCCGTCGGCGGCAGCGTCCTGGCCGCCGTTCTGAGCGTTTTCAGGCGTGCGTGCATCCTGCAGAGCCATAAAGACCCAACTCCCTACGCCGGCATTACCCGGTAACAGGTTCGGCGGTCGACGCAGCGGCTTCCGTCCGGCGATGTTTCACGTGAAACATGCTGGGACGAAGGTCAGCGCCCTCTCAGCCCGGTGCTCCGAGCTCCCGCGATTGCAAAGGTCCCACCACGGTAGCGGCCGATGCGGCGAGGTGAACAGGGGGCCCCGGGAGTTCTTGGGCGAGGTCCCTGATGGTTGCGATCAGGCCCCCTGAGTTGTTGCAATGATCGGACCGTGAGCCGTACCGAGCACCACCACCCTGCCTCAGCGCATGCGCATGCCCACGGCCATGGGCCGGCCGCGCCCGTCTCGCGCCATCTGCGCAAGGTCATCGCCGCGGTCCTGATCCCGTTCGCCGTCGCGGTGGTGGCCGGTCTGGTCGTGCTGTGGCCCGGCGGCGCACCGCCGCACAAGCCGTCCGGGGTCGGCTTCGACCAGCCCACGGAGCAGGCACGCGTGATCAAGGTGGCGGAGGTGAACTGTGCGGACGTGCATGCCGAGCAGCAGCCACCGGGGCCGGGGTCACCGGGGCAGCCGCCGGCCGCAGGAGCGGCGAAGAGCAAGAACTGCGAGCAGGCGACCATCAAGGTCACGACGGGAAGGAACGCCGGGCGGACCTTCCGGACGGTGGTGACACCGGATGCCTTGCGGCACTACACGACGGGCCAGGGCGTGGTGGTGTCGTATTCCCCCAAGGCCCCGAAGGATCTCCAGTATGCGGTGAGCGATGTCGACCGGACGTTCCCGATGTGGGTGCTGGCCGCCGTCTTCGCCCTGGCGGTGGTGATGGTGGGCCGACTGCGCGGGGTACTGGCGCTGGTCGCGCTGCTGGCGAGCTTTGTGGTGCTGACCCTCTTCATCCTCCCGGCCATCCTCCACGGGGCGAACCCGCTGGTGGTGGCGGTGGTCGGCGGCAGCGCGATCATGCTGATCGCGCTCTATATGTGCCATGGCCCAACTGCCCGTACGTCGGTGGCGGTGCTCGGCACTCTCGCGTCACTGCTGCTGATCGGCCTGCTGGGCTCGGTGTTCACCGGTTGGGCGCTGCTGACCGGCAATACGGACGACACGACCGGGCTGGTGCACAGCCTTTATCCCAACATCGAGATCCGGGGGCTGCTGCTGGCGGGGATCATCATCGGCTCCCTGGGCGTGCTCGACGATGTGACGGTGACTCAGACCGCAGCGGTGTGGGAGCTCAAGGAGGCGGATCCGGCGGCGAGTTGGCGCAAGCTGTACGGCGCGGCCATGCGGATCGGACGGGATCACATCGCGTCCGTCGTGAACACCCTCGTACTGGCCTATGCCGGCGCGGCGCTGCCGCTTCTCCTGCTGTTCTCGATCGCTCAGAGCAGCGTCGGCACGGTCGCCACCAGCGAGGTGGTCTCGGAGGAGATCGTGCGCACGCTGGTGGGCAGTATCGGGCTGGTCGCATCGGTGCCGCTGACGACGCTGCTGGCGGCCCTGGTGGTCTCCGCGGACCGCCGGGAGCAGGGCGTGCCGGTGCCCTCTTCGGGCGCCTCGCCGGCCGCCGCGGGTGGCAGGTCCGGGCGGCGCGGCTCGCGTGGCAGGCGCCGTAAGCGGTGAATCCGGTGGACGGCGACTGCGGCGTGCGATGAGTGCCGTGCGGTGAGCGCGCGGGCGGTGACGGCGGGGACCGGCGGCCGAGCCGGGCCCGGGTCAGCCGGCCGGCGCCTCCGTGAGGATCCGGTCGAGTACGGCCTCCAGGGTGTCGTGCACCTCTTCCTCGCCGAGCGGCACCAGCCGGTCCGTACGGTCCAGGAAGGCGACCAGCGGCGGCACACCGGCCCGGAACAGGGCTCCTTCGGCGCCCACTTGGAGACTGATGAAGACCTCGCCGAGATGCTCCTCGGACGCCGGCTCGATGCGCACATCCCCCTCGCCGGACGGCGCACTGAGCCCGTCCAGCAGCAACTCGCGGCTGAAGACCCAGGTCACGGGCATATCGCCAGGGAGATCAAAGGTGAAACGGACGGCATACGGATCGGCGATGTCGAAATCCAGCTGCACCGGGATCCGGAACGCGAGCTCCTCGGAAACGAGGAAACTCATGATCACTTCTGCCTGAACTGTGTCGGTCATCAACCACTGCCCCGCAATTGATCGGAGATGGCCGGGAAACATCCCCACAAGCCCTATTGACGCCATCGTCTGTCACGTGCAAGCAGATCACAAGGAGTGAGTTTTCAGATACTGATAGAGAACGCGAGTGTCGTTAGTGTCGCCTCCGCCATTGATCGTAGTTGGTCTGTAACGGTACGCAATCGATGCAGTTCATGGATGGGGAGCGATACCGCCAGCGCGGCGGCCGCCGAACCGACCTGTACGGGAATGGCGGCGCACACCGTGCCCAAGGCATATTCCTGTTGTTCATAGGCGACATGGCCGCGACGCACCGTGTCCAGACGATGCAGCAGATCGTCTTCGGTCCGCACCGAGAACGGCGTCATGGACTGCACGGGATAGCGCGCGAGATGTTCCTTCCTCGCTTCTTCGTCGAGCTGCGCGAGCAGACACTGGCCTATGGCATGGGCATGGGCGGTGGCACGGAAATCCACCCACTCCTCGACCGGTGGGCGTTCCGGATCGTCGGTGACGGCCACCACATCCACCTCACCCTCCCGGTAGACGGCGAAGTAGACGGCGGCCCGCAGCTCGCGGCCCGCCATGGCCAACGCCTCGGCGATATGGGTGCGCCGTCGGCGCCGCGCCCCGGCCTGCCCGATGGCCTCGGCCGCTTCGCCGAAGACGAAAAGACCGTTCTCCCGGCGCAGATAGCCCTCGTGGGTCAGGGTCCGCAGCAGGTGGTACGTCGTCGGGAGCGGCAGACCGGTTTCCCGGGCGAGTTGCTTGGCGGGTGCCCCGTCGGCGTGCGCGCCGACCGCCTCCAGCAGCCGGAGGGCGCGCTGCACCGATCCGATCAGGGTGGGGTGCGAAGCGGATTCGTCGTTTCCTACTGCCAACATCAGCCCCCCGGACCCGCTGTCTTCCGGAACGTCATCATCCGGAAGACGCCTGCGCTGCGCACTCTAGCCGGGGCGGCCGGGCCGGTACGGCGAAAGGCCGAGGAGTTAACTCACCTGGCCCACGCGGCAATCGGCGGCGGCCGGCAGAACGCGGCGGCCGGGTCCGACGACGAACGACGCCCCGCTCCAGGGCCGGAGCGGGGCGTCGTCGGGCGGAGTGGGACGGAGACCGGGTGGCTGCCGTACAGCGTCGGCCGGGTCAGCGGGTGCTTGCCCTCGGCCGGTCGCCGAAGGTCTACCAGTCGCCCTTCGAGGAGGACGATGAGGATCCGCTGAACCTTCGCACGAGATAGATCACTCCGGCGATCAGCGCCGCCGCTACAAGGATCTTGAACAGCAGGCCGATCAGAAACCCGACCGCCGTGGCGATCATTCCGCCGAACACCACGATCAGGACGACGGGCACCACGACCCAGGTGACCCACCACGGAAGCCCTGCGATTATCCCCTTACCAGCCACTGCACTGCCCTGCTTTCTCTGTCGGTCTCGGTCGGTCTCGCGTCATCGGCTGTTACGTCATCGACCGCCGCTTCATGGCACCGTCCGCACGCCGCGTATCCGACGCATCGCGTCTCCGGTTCCCCTTCACCACCGATGCTAGGGCGCCGATGGCGGCCGTGGGGGCTGCGCATCCCTGATACATCCCTGATCCGACCCTTACGGGTTCGGGGTCGCGGCCTCAGCTCTCAGGCGGAGAAAAGACCACCATGACCCTCAGGTCCTCGCTGATGTGGTGGAACTTATGGGTCACCCCGGCCGGCACATAGACCACACTGCCGCGTGCCACGGACTGCGTCTCCGTCCCGACGGTGATCGCCGCCCGGCCACTGACCACCAGATACACCTCGTCCTGGGCGTGCGGCTGCTGCGGATCGGCGCTGCCGGCATCCAGCGCGTACAGCCCGACCGACATGTTGCGCTCCCGGAGGAACTGCAGATAGGCGCCGTCGTTCGCCGCCCGCTCCGCTTCCAGCTCATCCAGTCTGAAGGCCTTCATGCCGTTCGCACCCCTAAAGAATTTCGGAGTCGTCTGCGACGATCTCACCATGAAGCATTTTCTGGTCAAGACGATCGCCAACGCCGCGGCGCTTGCCGTGGCCATCTGGCTGCTCAAGGACATCACGCTCACCGGCGAGAACACCGGCCGCAAGATACTCACGCTGGTCCTCGTCGCGCTGATCTTCGGGTTGGTCAACTTCATCGTCAAGCCGGTGGTGAAGCTGCTGTCCCTCCCCCTGTTCATCCTCACGCTCGGCCTGATCACCCTGGTCGTCAACGCACTGATGCTCCTGCTGACGTCCTTCGTCGCAGGCAAATTCGGCCTGGCCTTCCACGTGACCGGCTTCGGGACCGCGGTATTGGGCGGCCTGATCGTCTCCATCGTCGCCTGGGCGATGCACATGGTTCTCCCCGAGGACGACTGACCAACCCTCCGACCTCCACCCCCTTCGACGACAACCCGACCGCCCCCCCACAAGGACTGCCCCGTGAAAGCCCCGTTCCGCATCTGCTTCGTCTGCACCGGCAACATATGCCGCTCGCCGATGGCCGAGTCCGTCTTCCGCTCCCGTATCGCGGACGAAGGGCTCGACGGCCTGGTCGAGGTCGACAGTGCGGGCACCGGCGGCTGGCACGAGGGTGACGGAGCCGACCCGCGCACGGTCGCCGTACTGCGCGCGGGCGGCTACGGCACCGCCCACACCGCCCGGCAGTTCCAGGCCTCCTGGTTCGCCGACCGCGATCTGGTGATCGCGCTCGACTCCGGTCATCTGCGCGCCCTGCGCCGCCTGGCCCCCACCGCCGAGGACGCCGCAAAGGTCCGGCTGCTGCGCTCATACGCCGCCGACGCCGTGTCCTCCGGACAGCCCGGACTCGATGGGCTCGACGTACCGGATCCGTACTACGGCGGATTCGACGGCTTCGAGGAATGCCTGGAGATGATCGAGAAGGCAAGCGACGGCCTCCTGGAAGCGGTGCGCGCCGCGGTCTCCGGCGAGCCCGCAGACGCCGGCCTCGGCACCGGCCCGAAGGAGCACGCATGACGGACGACGGCACCCGCGTCGTTCGGTCCGGGCTTCCCGAGCCCGCGGCCCACGAGCCATCCCTCCCCGGGCCGGTCTTCGCGGCCCATTTCCACCTTCCCGGCGATGCCACCGGCCCCTACACCTACGGCCGCGACGCCAACCCGACCTGGTCCCTCCTGGAACAGGCCATCGGCGAACTCGAATCGCCGGAACAGCCCGCACACACCGTCGCCTTCGCCTCCGGCATGGCGGCAATCGCTGCCGTCCTCTTCTCCCAGCTGCGCTCCGGCGACGCGGTCATCCTGCCCAACGACGGCTACCAGCTGCTCCCTGCCGTCCGCAGCCGCCTGGAGAGCTACGGCGTCGAGGTCCGTACGGCCCCGACCGCGCACGATGCCCAGCTCGATGTGCTGGAGGGTGCCCGGCTGCTGTGGATCGAGACGCCCTCCAACCCCGGGCTCGACGTCTGCGACATCCGGCGGCTGGCCGACGCCGCGCACGCCCGCGGCGCCCTGGTCGCCGTCGACAACACCCTCGCCACCCCGCTCGGCCAGCGCCCGCTGGACCTCGGCGCCGACTTCTCGGTCGCCAGCGGCACCAAGGCGCTGACCGGCCATGGCGACATCCTGCTGGGCTACGCCAGCACCCGCGACGCCGCGCTCGCCGACGGCGTTCGCCTGTGGCGCAAGACGGTCGGCGCGATTCCCGGCCCGATGGAGAGCTGGCTCGCGCACCGCTCGCTCGCCACCCTTGCGCTCCGCGTCCGCCAGCAGTCGGCCGGCGCGCTGGCGCTCGCCGAGGCACTGGCCGCCCGCCCCGAGATCACCGGCCTGCGCCACCCCGGTCTGCCCTCCGACCCCGCCCACCGGCTCGCCGTCGCGCAGATGCGCCCCGGCCGCTTCGGCTCCGTGGTCTCCTTCGCACTGCCCGACAAGGACCATGCGGAGCGGTTCCTGGCCGCACTGACCCTGGTGGACGAAGCAACCAGCTTCGGCGGCGTACGGTCGACGGCCGAACGGCGCGCCCGCTGGGGCGGCGATGCCGTGCCGGAGGGGTTCATCCGGTTCTCGGTCGGGATCGAGGATCCGGAGGATCTGATCGCGGACGTCATGCGTGCGCTGGATGCGGCGCGGCGGACATAGCCGACGGGGCCCCCTCGCCTCCAACCGCCCGCGATGTTTCACGTGAAACCAAGCCCCGGCGATGTTTCACGTGAAACTACGGCTACGCCAAGGCCAGTTGAGCGCATGGCGGTGTCCCATGACGCCACAGCGGCCGGTCCGTCCGTAGCGTTCGACGGCCGTCCCGTCATCGAGCTCGGGTTTCGGCCGCCCATGACTGCGGGATCTGTCACCTATGACCGTACGGCCAGTCGTCAAACGCACCGCCCGCGCGATCCTGCTCGATGGAGCGGACCTCGTCCTGATCAAGCGCACCAAACCGGGCCGCGCTCCGTACTGGATCACCCCGGGCGGCGGCGTCGAGTCCGGGGATGCCACCGTCGTCGACGCCCTCCACCGCGAGCTGGACGAAGAGCTGGGGGCGAAGGTCAAGGACGTAGTGCCGGTTTTCGTCGACACCGTCGAGCACTTCAGCGAGGGCGGGGTGGACGGTGTGAAGGTGCAGCACTTCTTCGTCTGCCGACTGGACTCGATGGACCTCTCCCGCCGGCACGGCCCCGAGGTGGAGGAGCCGTGCGGGGATTACGAGGTTGTGCGGGTGCCCTTCACCCGTGTCGGGATCGCCTCCGTCGAGGTCGTACCGCTGTCACTGCGGCACTACCTCGACGGGAACATCGAGGGCGTGCGGGCGATGCACGCCCCGGACCTGGGTTGAAAGGTCCCGGGGCCCCTGCCCAAGCGCGGCGGCGGCCCCGCCGTGGTTCCTCGGCGCCGGTCCGTCAGGCGAACCAGCCACGGAACTCCGGTTCCTCCTCGACGGGGCGCCGTGGCTGTGCCCGGGCGAGTACCTGCTCGACCCGGTCGAGAAACTCCTCATTGAGCTGCTCGCCAAAGCTGCGCCGCCTGGGCCCGGCCGCCCCCTCAGGGGCGTCTCCGCGCCGCTCGTAGCTCGCTTCGCTCCGCTCGTAACCGCCCACCCCGTCCCGGTGCTCGTCCTTGCGCTCCGCGCGCCGGAAAGGCGCACGGTCCGCGGCCTCCGCCGCCGCACCGAAGAAGTCGCCGCCCTTGCGCTTGAAGTCGTCGGTGCCCCAGGCCCGCGCTCCGCGCTCCCGTGCCGGGATCTTCTGCAGATGCGGAATGTGTTTGGCGCAGTGGATGTACGCCTCCTCGATCTCGACCGCCACCCATAGCTGCGCGCGTCGCCCGGGTACCGGATCGACCGGCAGATCGGGGTGGGCGGCCCGCATCTCCTCGTCGAGTACCACCCGCGCCCGGCCGTTGATGTGCAGCCCGATGCGGTCCCGGGTGAAGTCGATCATCAAGATGCCCAGCCGCGGATTCTCCGAGATATTGCCGATGGAGGCCATGACGCCATTGCCCCGGTATTCCGGGTAGGCCAGCAACCGCTCGTCCAGCACCCGGACAAACCCGGGCGGACCGGCGCGGAAGGTGGAGTCGCATTCGCCGTACCGGTCGGCCGTGGCCAGGAAAAACATCTCCTGCCTGGCCACGAATTCCTGCATCCGGCCGTTGAGATGGTCGAGGACCTGGTCCTCGTAGAAGCGGTCGGCGCGCCGGGTCGTGCCGAGCCTCTGCTGCACCAAGTGCTCGCCGTCGCTCCCGGGACGCCCCCACGCCGCGTCCCGTTCGTCCCCAGTCCGACCGAATTCACCCTGTGCTGTCACGACCTCAATCTCCTGACCTCAATCTCCTGTCGAGACCAGCTCTTCAATGGAGTCATGCCGGATGCGGCCGGAGGGGATGCCGACCCCCACCAACGCGTCCACACCCCTGCGGATCATTCCGGGCGGCCCCGAAAGGTAGGCGTCGTATTCCGGGAACGGGCCGTACTTGCGTACCGCGTCCGGGAGTTGGCCGGTGACGGTGCTCGCCCCGCCGCGGGCCGTCGGGCCGTTCGCGACGACCGGGCGGACCTGGAGCCAGGGGTGCTCCTGCTCCAGGCGCAGCATGGTGTCGATGTCGTAGAGGTCGTGGTCGCTGCGGGCGCCGTAGAAGACATCGACGGGACGCCGGACGCCGCGCTGGGCGACGTCCTCGATCAGCGCCTTGATCGGCGCGATGCCGGTGCCGCCGCCGACACACAGCATGCCGTTGCGGGTGCTGTGGTCGACGGTCATCGAGCCGCCCGGGGCGCCCAGGCGGATGACGTCGCCGGGGCGGGCACGGTGCACCATCGCATTGGAGACCCAGCCCGCCGGGACCGCCTTGACGTGGAACGACAGCAGGCCGTCCGAACGCGGCGCCGAGGCAAACGAGTAATGCCGCCATACCCGTGGCCACCAGGGGGTTTCCAGGCTGGTGTACTGGCCGGCGAGGAACGGGTACGGCTGGTCGGGGCGGACCGTCACCACCGCGATGTCCGGGGTCCGCAGCTCGTGCGAGATCACCTCGGCCTGCCACCAGGCGGGGGCCACCGCCTCGTCCTCGGCGGCCGCATCGATCATGATCTGCGAGATCGCGGTGTACGCGCGCACCCAGGCTTCCTCGGCCTCCTGGCTCCAGCTGGAGGTTGCATAGCGCGAGAGCGCGCTGAGCAGGCATTCACCGACGGCGGGGTAGTGGTCGGGCAGGGTGCCGTATTTCCGGTGTCCACGGCCGAGGTGCGTGAGGTAGTCCGTGAGGATGTCGGCGTCGTCGACATGCTTGGCGGCGGTGAGCAGCGCCTTGAAGAGCCGGTCGCGCTGAGTGTCCATCGAAGCCGGGAACAGCGCCCGCAGATCGGGGTGCCGGACGAAGAGCAGCGCGTAGAAGTACGAGGTGACCTTGTCGGCCACCGGCTCGATCTCGGCCATGGTCTGCCGGATGAGAAGGGCATCGGGTGAGGCCGAGGGGGCGGCGGAGGCGGCCGCTTCCACCGCGCCCAGGGTGGGTTCTGCGGCGACGGGGCGGCGTACGGCGGACTCGCGGTCGGCCTGGGGCTCGGACCGGTGTTCCGCCTGGCGCTCGGCCTGGCGTTCCGGGGGAGTGAAGAAGGGGCGGGGGGCCGGCTCGGCTGCCGGTGCGGCGGCGGGCGTGGGGCCGCTACCGACTCCTGTGGCGTGAACCGACTCGTGGACGGGCTCGGGCTCCTGGTACGGCCGGGGCTCCCGGTGCAGCGGCGATTCCTGGCTCAGCGGGGAGTTGCGCTGCGGCAGGGACTCCCGCGGTGTCCAGTCTCCCTGGGAGGGCTGGGCTTCCTGGCTCGGTTGAGGCGCCTGGCGCGGCTGTGGCTCCTGCCGCGGTTCCGGTACGCGCTCGCGCTCTGCGGCGGTGCCCACCGGCCTGATCGGGTTGACCGGCCGGCTGGGTATCCGCTCCCGGCCCTGCCCCTCCTGACCGTCGGCGGCGTCCTGATCGCCGGTACCGCCCTGATCATCCTGGCTTTGCTGCTGGTCGCGCTGCGTATCGGAAGACTTCTTCGACGGCGGAGTGAACCAACCCCAATTGCCACTGCTGCCGCCAGAAGAGCCGTTATCGGCCGATGTGGTGGTCGGAGCGTCCATGGTCTGCCTCGCCTCGAACGTCTTTCGGTTGTCTTCGCACTTCCGTTGATCGGAACTGCCCGGAATTCCCCCGCCCTGCCCTGGAATTCTTAATCCACTCAAGCTATTCCGGCAACACCCTCCAAAGCGGACAAGCCTCGCTTGGCCGCGACCATCGACGCGGACACGACTCGGCAGCCTGCCACTCCGACCCAACACATCGGACAAATAGCCGGAAGTTCGGTCGTTGCGGGCCGCTGCGCCGGTACTCTGGTGGGCTTGCCCGCCCCCGGCACGCCCGCGGAAGCCCTCACCCCCGCCAAGCCGGAGTCGACCATACCGGCACCGGTTGAAACTACAAGCCCTGATCCGGGAGCACTCCGCGCGCCCCCTTCGATAACAGTGACACTCCCCACAGAGCGCGTTTTCCGTACATATCACAGACGAATGCCGCCGTAGAAAGGTCCGAATTACTGGCCAGTACGCGCCAGTTCATAGGCCTCGCGCAGATCACGCCCCACATACGCATATGAGGCGACGTCACGGACATGATGATCCGCATTCACGGCTACCGACGCCCCAACCACCGCGAACAGGTCCGTGTCCGACATCGAGTCGCCGTATGCCACGCAGTCGGCGCGGGTCAGCCCGTACTCCACACAGAGTTCATCTGCGATCCGCACCTTCGCGGCCGTGGTGAGGATGCCGTCGGGCTCCACCGGCTGCCGGATCGGCACCGCGGGCCAGCGCGAACCGTGTGCCGCATCGACGCCCCAGGTCAGCAGGCGGGAAACGAAGAAGTCCGGGGAGAGAGAAATCACCGCGCACCGTTCGCCACGTGCGCGGATTTCCGCCCATACCTCCCGTATCCCGGCCAGCCAGGGAGCGTTGTCGAAGGCCGCCGCGAGATGAGGTTCGGTCAGCTCGGCGGCCCAGAGGTCGGCCGCCAGCTGCGCGAACCGCACCGGTGTCAGCTCACCGTCCACAAACCCGCGCTCCAGCTCGGCGATCTCCCGCTCCAGCCCGAGCTGCCGGGAGATCTCGACGGCGGCCGCGGACCCGTACAGGAGGGTCCCGTCCATGTCGAACAGATGCAGCTTGGTCATGCCGGGGAGGGTACGTCGGCGGTGCGCGGCGCACACCGGCCGGGCGCACCACGCGGGCGGGGGCGTATCGCACGACCCCGTACTCACCGCCGCGTAGACGCGGATACTCCCGCCGTCAGATGTACCGCGCGGCCCGGCCCGCCACCGTGGGAGGCATGCCGCACCTCAGCCGCCGCGCCCGCCGGGCCGTCCTCGTCGTCCATGTCGCCGTCTCCGTCGGCTGGCTCGGGCTCACGCTCGGGCTGCTCGCGCTGAGCATCACCGGGTACACCGCGGCCCCCGATACCGCGGCGGCCGCCTATCGGGCGATGAAGATCTTCGGCGACTGGCTGGTCCCGCCGGTGGCGCTGGGTTCGCTCGTCAGCGGGCTGGTGCTGTCTCTCGGTACGGCCTGGGGGCTGGCCCGCCACCACTGGGTCCGCGTCAAGTTCTGGCTCACCCTCAGCACCGTGCTGCTGTCGGTCTTCGCGCTGCGCCCGGGCATCAACCGTCTTGCCGCACAGGCCGCCGCGGGCTCCCCGGCGCCTGACATCGGCCTTCTCGTCGCACCGGCCGTCGCCACGGCCACGTACTTCTTCCTCACGGCCATCTCCGTACTCAAGCCCTGGGGGCCGACCCGACGCGGCCGCCGACTGCGCCACCGGGGGCGGTCGCAGTCGGCCCAGGCACATGGTCGGGCTCGCTGAAGCCGCCCGCCGTCAGACGAGCTCCGCTTCCGTGAGCGCCGCGGTGGCGATCCGGTGGTCCTGCTCGGGAGTGCCACCGCCGGCTCCTATCGCGCCGATCAGCCGACCGTCCCGGTGGAGCGGCACTCCGCCCGCGATGAAGAGAAGCGGCCGGTCCAGCGCGGTGGGCAGCGTGTGGAAGAGCCCGTCGGGCCGTACGAGATCGACGACGTCGGCTGTCGGCGCATCCAACTGGAGCGCGGTGTACGCCTTGCGGGTGCTGGTCTCCCCGGAGATCAGCACGGCCCGGTCGTCGCGCCGGAAGCCCAGGAGGTGACCGCCGGCGTCCAGCACGGTGATGCTGCCCCGTACACCGAGGTCATCGGCGGCCCGTGCGGCGGCCCGGACGAGCACATCGGCGTCATGGGTGGTGAGGGGGCGGACGGTGAGCGGGGAGGGGATGGTCGGGGCGGTGGTGCTCATGAGGTGTGTTCCTTGAACGATGGGGGCGATCGGGGCAGTTCAGGCAATTGCGGTGGCTTCAGGAGTCCTGACGGCTTTCGCCGGTTGAGCGGCCTAGTGAGCAACCGGCTGCTCGGTCACCGGCGATACCGGCTCCTCGGCGACCGCGGCGGACCCACCGCCGGCCACCACGCGGCCACGGCGCGCCGTACGCCGTTCCAGGGCGGAGGCGAAGACCGCGACACCGAGCGCCGCGATGGTCATCAGCGCGCCGACCCAGTTGGTCGCGGTGTAGCCGAGGCGGGCCGATATGACGAGTCCGCCGAGCCAAGCGGCGAGCGCATTGCCGAAGTTGAAGGCGGCGATATTGCCCGCCGAGGCAAGGGTGGGGGCGGCAGCGGCCTGGTCCATCACCCGCTTCTGCAACGGCGGTACGGTCGCGAAGCCGAAGAAGCCGATCAGGGCGATGGTGACAGTGGCGGCGGCCTTGTTGTGCGCCGTGAAGACGAATGCGGCCAGCACCAGCGCCAGACCGGTCAGCGCCACGTAGAGCATCGGCATCATGGCGCGGTCGGTGAAGCGGCCGGAGACCAGGTTTCCGCCCACCATGCCGAGGCCGAAGACGGCCGTCAGCCAGATCACCGAGGACGGGGCAAAGCCGGTGACCTCGGTCATCATCGAGGCGAGGTACGTGACGGCCGCGAAGACACCGCCGAAGCCGAGGATCGTCATCAGCATGGCGAGGCCGACCTGCGGGTTACGGAAGACCGCGAGTTCGCTGCCGAGGCGCGCGGCCGCTTTTGCCCGCTGTGCGGGCAGGAGCAGAACGACGCCCAGCAGGGCGAGCACGCCGAGCCCGGCGATGGCGTAGAACGTCACCCGCCAGCCGAACTGCTGGGCGAGCAGGGTGCCCGCCGGGACGCCCACGACATTGGCGACGGTCAGTCCGCTGAACATCATCGAAATGGCGGTGGCACGCTTGTCGGGCGCGACGAGGTCGGCGGCCACCAGGGCCCCGATGCCGAAGAACGCGCCGTGCGTGAAGGCGGCAACGATCCGCCCCACCAGCATCAGGCCGAAGCCGGGCGCAAGGCCCGTGAGCAGGTTGCCCACGATGAACAGGCCCATCAGCAGCGTCAGCATCTGTTTGCGCGTGAACCGCGTGCCGAGCGCGGTCATCAGCGGTGCACCGGCCACCACGCCCATGGCATAGAGAGTGGTCGCATAGCCGGCGAGCGGGATGGAGACACCGAAGCTCTCCGCCATGTCGGGCAGCAGGCCCATGACCGCGAACTCGGTCGTTCCGATCCCGAAGGCACCGATGGCGAGGGCCAGGAGTGCGAGAGGCATGACGGATCCCTTCGAAAGATTGCGTCCGTCGGTTACGAGCGTCCACAATAATTGCAGACGCTCTTTAATTGCAAGCGCGGGATATTGCGGCGGTGTCCTATCCTGGTTCGTACGACCCATGAGGAGGTCTCCGATGACGCAGCAGACGCACGCAACGCCGCAGGCAGCGGCCGAGGGGGCGCCCGGCAGTGGGCTCGCCCAGGGCTGGTGCGCCCTCTCCGCGCTCCACGGCCGCATCGAGTCGCACATCGAGCGGGCGCTCCAGGCCCAGCACGACCTCAGCGTCCGCGAGTTCTCGGTCATCAACGTGCTCAGCGAGCAGCACAGCGGGCCGGGCGGCCATCTGCGGATGCACCAGGTGGCGGACGCCGTGGTCCTCAGCCAGAGCGCCACCACCCGGCTGGTCACCCGCCTCGAGGAGCGCGGACTGCTGGAGCGCTATCTGTGCCCGGACGACCGGCGCGGCATCTACACCAACGTCACGCCGGACGGCCTCGGCCTCCTGGCGGAGGCCCGGCCGACGCACGACACCGCACTGCGCGAGGCTCTCCAGGACGCCGCGCAGCGCCCCGAGCTGGCGCCCCTGGTCACAGCCGTGGAGACGCTCGCGCCCTCGGAGTAGCGCGGATACGGCCCCCGCCGCCTTGGGCCCCACATAGAGTCCGGCGCATGAGCGATATCGAGATACGCCGCGCGACCGAGGCCGATCTGCCCGACATCGTCGCGATGCTGGCCGACGACCCACTGGGCGCCACCCGCGAGTCCCCGGATGATCTGGCTCCGTACCGCTCCGCATACAAGGCGATCGCCGCCGATCCGCAGCAGTACCTGGCCGTCGCGGTCCGCGCTGGACGTACGGTCGGCACGCTCCAGCTCACCGTCCTCCCCGGACTCTCCCGCCGCGGCGCCGCTCGCTCGCTGATCGAGGCCGTACGGATCCACGCCGACGAGCGGGGCAGCGGCCTGGGCACCCAGCTCATCGAATGGGCGATCGAGGAATCCCGGGCGCGCGGCTGCGTTCTGGTACAGCTGACGTCCGACGCCAGCCGTGTCGACGCCCACCGCTTCTACGAGCGCCTCGGCTTCGAGGCCTCCCACCTGGGCTTCAAGCGCATCCTCTAGGGGCAGGCGGGCGCGTCAGGCGCCTTGCCCGTCGGCCGCCGGTGACCGTCGCGCACCCTTGTCGCGACGGGTCCGCTCTCGTGCCCGGTGTGCCTTCTGCCGGCAGGCGGCACCGCAGTAGCGCGGCGGCCGACCGGTTCGGGCCGCCGCCACCGGCCCGGCGCACACCTCGCATCGGATTTCGTTACGTTCGGCCGCCACCGTTGGCAGTTTCGTTACGGTGCGGCCGGCCCGCAGCCCGTCGCACATCAGCGCCGTCATCCGGCCCGGTGCTGCCGTCGCCGCCCCGTCACCGGACCGCTGTCGCTCCATCGACATGCACCCGACCATCACCGCACGGACATCGCCGAGGTCGATGTCCGGCCTTACGGCGCCCGCCTGTTGGGCGCGCACCAGAAGCACTCCGAGGGCCGCCGCGAAGTCCCGCTCTGGCCCCGGCGGCATCTCCGTATCCGCCTGGCCCGATGCCTCCAGTGCATCGCACAGCGCCTTGTTCCGGGCGGCGAGCCGGACGACCGACGACAGAAAGCGAAAGAACACCCCACCCGGGTCCTCGGCATCGGCCAAGTCCCGTGCCGTATCGGTGAAAAGCTGTATCCGGTCCACGATCGAGGCCCTGAACAGGGCTTCTTTGGAAGGGAAATGGCGATACACGGTCCCGGCTCCCACGCCGGCGCGCCGTGCGATCTCACCGAGCGGCACCCCCAACCCCTGTTCCTCGAAGGCAGATCGGGCCGCCTGGAGCACCAGCACACGGTTGCGGCGGGCATCCGCGCGTGAAGGTACCGATCCGCCGCTCGCCATCCGTAAGCCTCCCGAGACCGCCGGATCCCTCTCGGGATCTGCCCGGAAAACAACCGGGCCGTTCGTTCCGATTCTAGGAGAGGGCCGGAAGGGGGGCCTGGAGGGCCGCCCCCGGGCCGGGGCGAACTCGCCCGCACGCAAAAAAGGTGGGTCTTGTTTCACGTGAAACAAGACCCACCCATCGCCTCAGCCGGTTCGGACAGACGCCGGCACCCGTCGACGCCCTCAGCGAGCGGCAACGACCTCGTCCCACGCCGCTGCCGCCGCCCCGACGGCAGCGGCCTCGTCCACCTCCGCGCTCAGCGCCCGCAGGCCGCCGGCCAGCGCCACCAGCGAGGCCAGCACCACACCCCGGTCCGCGGCCCGGCCGTAGTGGTTCACCCGGATCATCTCCTTGGCCAGCGCGCCCGCGGCGGCCTGCACCGGCACCGACCCATCGACGGCGAGCGCGGCGGACACCACCTCGCGGGCATCCACGCCCTGCGGTGCGCGCAACGTGGTCGCGGCCGGCGCCGCGTCCTCGTCCCGGACCACATACGGCACCAGTCCGCCCAGCACCCGCACGCCTGCCCGGACCGCCGCGACCGCGGCCCGGTGCCTCGCGATGACGGCGTCCAGCCCCTCGGCCTCGATACGGTCCACCGCCTGCTCCAAGGCGAGCATCTCCAGCTGCGCCGGGGCATGCGGCAGAACCGTGCGGCCGCCGTCGATCCAGCGCTCCTTCCAGTCCCGCAGCGAGAGGTACGAACGTCGCGGGGCCTGCTCATTGGCCGTGATCCGCTGCCAGGCCCGGGCGCTGACCGACGCCACGGACACCCCGGCCGGCCCGGCCAGCGCCTTCTGCCCGCCGATCACACACAGGTCCACGCCCCAGCCATCGGTACGCAGCGGCTCGGCGCCGACCGAGGCGACCGCATCGAGCATCAGCAGCGCCCCGTGCTCGCGCACCACGGCACCGATCTCGGCGACCGGGTTGGTGTTGCCCGTCGCGGCCTCGGCGTGCACCAGGCTGACGAAGTCGATCTCGGGGTGCTCGCGCAACGCGTCCGCTACCTGACGGGGGCTCACCGCACCGGTGAACGGCGCGGTGAGGGTGATGACTTCGGCGCCGCACGAGCGCAGCCAGCCGCCGAAGGTCTCGCCGTAGGGACCGGTGATGATGTTGAGTGCGGTGCTGCCGGGCCGTACGGCCGAGCGGATGCAGGCCTCCAGCGGCAGTAGCGCCTCGCCCTGCATCGCCACCACATCGCAGCGGGTACCCATCAATGCGGCGACTTTGTCCTCGATCCGTGCGAAATGCGCTGCGGTGAGCGGCGGCAGGTCGAGCAGGTCCGGGGCGGCAGGGTTCGCGGTCGGGTCAGACACGGCAGTCACAGGGCCTTCCAGCGGTAGCGAGCCGCGCGCTCCGGTGCGGCTTCTTGACATCTCGTCCGACTGTACGTCCGCTCCCGAACACCCCTGCCGTACGGGCCCGGGGCCTCCCTTCGGGGCCGGGCCACGCCGTTCAGACCCGCCAGCCCTCCGCATCGACACCGCCCGGTACCGGCCCGGCGGGCTCGTACGGACCGCGGGTGAAGACGAAGGTCCCCAGGTCCAGGTGGCTGACCGAGCCGTCCTCCGCACGCACCGCCCGCAGCGTCTCGCCCGCGTAGTAGCCGTCCAGGCCCCTCCAGCTGCCGTCCGTCTCCGGTCGGAAGCGCGAACCGCGCCCGGCGCCCGACAGGGGTGTCAGCTCCAGCCCGCGCCCCTCGGTCAGCCGCACCACGAACGGTCGGGCGCCCCAGTACCACGGCCCGGTCAGCGCCAGCAGGTCCTTGTCGAGGGGGCCCGCCAGAGGGCGCCAGGGCTCCGGAATGCGCGGTTCACGGTCGGCGACGATCTCCAGAAGGTCGGCCGCGATGGCGCCGACCGCGGGCCCCGAGGTGCAGTTGGCCAGCGCAATCCCGGCGACGTCCGCCTCGGCGTCCATCCACAGGGCCGCCAGGAAACCCGGCATGGAGCCGGTGTGCCCGGCCAGCATGCGCCCGCCCGAGGCGTCCTCGCCGTTGGCCGTCCGCTGTGGCGGCGTCCGTACGAGCTGGAGCCCCAGGCCGTAGCCCGCCTCCCATTCCCGCCCCTCGGGCGGGACTGCCGGGGCCCGCATCTCGGCCAGGGCGGCAGCGCTGAGCACGCGTTCGTCGCCACGCAGGAGGAACGCCGCCCACCGGCACAGGTCCTCCAGCGTGGACCACAGCTGGCCCGCCGGTCCCATCAGCCCCGTGTCCTCGGCCGGTTCCGGCAGCAGCGCATCGGCCCACGGGTGCACTGCCCAGCCACCCGCATGCGGCATCTGCGGGTGCAGCGTCGTACACGCCATGCCCAGCGGTTCCAGTACCTCGCGCCGCAGCACCTCGCCCCAGGGCTCGCCGTCCCTGAGCCGTTCCACGAGCGCGCCGAGCAGGGCGTAGCCGGGATTGGAGTAGTGATGCCGCCGTCCGGCCGGAAGACGCTGCGGCCGGTCGCCGAAGAGATCGGCCGGCTCGGGGCGCAGCTCGCCGGCGGTCCGTTCCCACCACGGGCCACGCGCCTCCGCGGCAAGCCCCGAGCTGTGTGCCAGCAGTTGAGCGATCGTGGCATGGGGCACCGGCGTCCCCTCCAGATGCGTGCCGGCCCGGTCCTCCAGTTCCAGCAGACCCTCGTCTCGTAGCCGCAGCACCATCACCGCGACGAAGGTCTTGGTGAGCGAACCGATCCGGTACTGCACCGCGCCGTGCGGCACCTCGCTCGGCACCGATGTCCGGGCCCCCGTCCATACGGTCCGTCCACCGCGGACCACCGCGCCCATCATCGAGGGCGCTCGTCCCTCGGCCTGTCCGACCGCCAGCCGGCGCAGCAGCGCCCGCCGGGTCTCCGGCAGCAGCTCGGTATAGGCCTCGCCGGTGTCGACCGTCCCCGGCCCTCCGGCCATCGGCCCCGGCTCACCGGCTCGCGGTTCGGGCAGGGCCTCGTTCTCTTGTGCCACAGAGCTCTGGGCCGCTGAGCCCTGGGCCACGGTGTCGTGGACCTTCGGCTCCTCGGTCGGGGACTGAGTGGACTCGGCGGACGCGGCGGTGGTCATGGCGCTCCTCAATGACGGCCGATGCGGCTGACTTTGCTGATGTGGCGGGCTCTGTTGATGTGGCCGGCCCTGTTGCGGGGCTGATCGCGGGTGGGGCTGCTGCCCATCGTGGATCACCCTCTCGCGATCCTCGGCCCTCGCGCGAGGGCTTCGGAGCCCGGACCGGGGCCTCGTCAGCCCAGGGCGGCCGCCCCGAGCAGCGCCCCGAGCGCCGTTTGCTCGTCCTGGGGCAGCCTGCGCGCGGCATGCAGCATGTGCAGCGCGGTGCGCAGCCGCAGCCGATCCTCGTCCGTCCCCAGATATCCGAGAAAGGCCGGCAGCGTCAGCCCCAGTGCCATGAGATCGCCCCGCGCACACCACCGCGACTGCAGCTCACGGATGCTCGTATCGATCGCTGGCGCAAGAGGCGCCGCGGAGCCGGCCACGGTTCCGCCCGTCGGGGCCTCTGCCGCCGTGTTCCGTAGCCCTTCCGCAATGGCGAACCGGTTCCAGTCGCCGTACTGCCCGTCGGGAAGCTCACCCACCCGCTCGGCGGCTCGTACGAAGTGCTGGTGTGCCAGCGCCGATTGGCCCAGCTCCTGGTACGCCCGGCCCATGTTCAGATACAGCGACGGGTAGAACGCCTGCACCCGCTCGTCCGCCACCCGGTCGGCCCGGTCCAGACACTCCTGGTTCCAGCGGAGCGTCTCCTCCGGCGAGGATTGCTGGCGTGCAAGGTAGTGCGCGGCAATGCATGCCTCGTAGTCATCCCCGGCCGCGTTCCATGCCTGCCGAAAGAACTCGTACGCCGCTTCGGCGCGCCCGTCCGCCTCGGCCTGCATTCCCGCCACGCACAGCCGTACGACCGGCAGTTCGGGGTCTATTCCTCTTCCTCTCTCGTCAGTCATCGGCACGCTCCGCATGCCCAGTGCCACACGCCCGCTCGCTCACCGGCATCACCAGCGTCGTGAAACTCCCCTGATCGGCGGAGCGGACCACCACCGCCTGGTCCGCTGCGGAGATTTCCAGCAGCACATCGGGCCCCACACCGGCCTCCAGCGCCGGTACCAGCACCGCCGGAGCAAAGGAGATCCGCGGCACCGCCCCATGTTTCACGTGAAACATGGCCCGATGTTTCACGTGAAACACCGCTCGCAGCCGAATGGGGGGCCTCTCCCCGCCCGTCACCTCGAGTTGCGGTTCGCCGCTGTCCTCCGAGTCCATAGCGAGGGACATCACCTCGCCTCGTCCGGCGGCCGCGTCCCGCAGCCCGACCCGGTCGACGATGATCCGGTACCGTCCGGCCTCCAGTCCCTCCAGCATCGACCGATAGTCAGGGAATGCCTCGGCGTCCTGGTCCTGCCCCTGGATCCGTGCCTGTGACGCCTCCCAGTACTCCCCCTCCGCAGCTCCCCGAAGCCGCAACACCGCCGCATCCGGCGCCGATGCCGCATCCTGCATGGGAGCCGCCGGCACCCCGCATTCCACCTCGACCGCCATCTGCCGCAGGGCCCACTCCGCCAGCCCGTGTGCCTGCTCCGCGCCGATCAGCGTCTTGCCCGCGCCGCCCTCGAAATCCGCGGCCCGCAGCACCCGCACCGCGAGCCGATAGCGGTCCGTTGCCACCAACCGCACCTCGCCGTCGACGAGTTCGAGCAGCACACACCCCAGCACCGGAAACGCATCGCGCTCCGCCCCCGACGCAACGGCGGACGCCACCTGCCTTACTGCGGCGGCGAGTTCGGCCCCATCGACCCGTGCCCGTGCCCAGCGGGTCGCAGCATCGCCCGTCGCCTCCCGCAGAAACTCCTCCACCACCGCCCGGGCCTCGTCCGCGGTACGCCGGGTCCGCTCCAGGTGCGCCCGCAGCACCCCTTGCGCCGCATCTCGCGGTCCGTCGAGCACCACCGCGACATCCACCAGCGGAAGCCCCGCCGCCCGCAGTCGCCGCAGCCGCACCCCCCGGCCCGCCTGATCCGCCCCGTAGTACCGGTAGCCCGTCGCCTCATCCACGCGGGCCGGCCGCAGCACACCGCAGTCGTCGTAGAACCGCAACGCGCTCGGCGCCAGCCCCACCCGCCGCGCAAATGCGCCGATGCCCAACAGTTCGTCCTCGTCCATGAGCCGGATTGTCGGGCTTCAAGCCACGTGAAGGTCAAAGCCCTCGCGGCGGGCGATGCGGAAGGTCCTTTGAGGCACCCGCCTACAACCCCGTCGCCCCGGTCCCGACCAGCCCCGTCTCATACGCCAGGATCACCGCCTGGGTGCGGTTCTGCGCGCCGAGCTTGGCCAGCACATTGCCGACATGGGTCTTCACGGTCTCCAGGCTCACGGTCAGCTCGACGGAGATTTCCTGGTTCGTCAGCCCCTTCGCCATCCACCGCAGAACGTGGGTCTCGCGCTGGGTGAGCGCGGCCAGCTTGCGGGCGGCATCGCGGCGCACCGGCCGGCCCGACGCCAACCTCCGCACGGCCTCGGGAAAGAGTACGGAATCGCTGGTGGCGACCAGCCGGATGGCCTGCGCGATCTGCTGGGACGGAGCGCGCTTGAGAACGAATCCGCTGGCTCCGGCCTGCAGCGCGTCGTAGACGTACTCGTCGTTCTCGAAGGTGGTGATCACGACGATCTTGGGTGGATCGGCGAGCTCCGACCGCAACCGCCGGGTGGCCTCGATCCCGTCCAGCCGGGGCATCCGAACATCCATCAGCACGACGTCCGGGCGCAGCCGCACGGCCAGCGGGAGCACCTCCGCACCATCGGTGGCCTCGCCGATGACATCGAGGTCGGGTTTGGAGGCAAGCAATACCCGCAGCCCGGTACGGGTGAGTTCCTCGTCGTCGGCGATGAGCACGCTCACCCGCGTGTCCGGGGCCCTGACCGGAGTGTCCTGGGCGGCGTTCGCGGGAGGAGCAGTGCTCATGGCGCCGACCGTAGCGGAATGCGCGCCGCGAGACGCCAGCATGTGGCGCCCTGCCCCGCCCCGTCGCCGCCGTGGCTCCCCGTCCTCCCGGCGGACACCTCACCGCGCAACAGCCGCACCCGCTCCTCGATACCGGCCAGACCGTGCCCCTCGCCGCGTAGCTTGCGCGACCGGAATCCGATGCCCTCCACAGCCACGGGGTTGATGAGTTCCAGCGTCAGCCAGTCGTCCTGAGCCCTGACGTGCAAAGCGATGCCCGCCTTCGTTCCGTACCGCAGCGCATTGGTCAGGCCCTCCTGGACGATCCGGTACGCCTCCCGAGAGGCGGTGGCCGGTATCCGCTCCAGTGCGCCACGGGTGGTGACGCTCACCTCGGCGCCGGCCCGCCGCACCCGCTCCACCAGGGGGTCGAGATCGCTGAGGGTGAGCTGCGGCGTGCGGGGCGACCGTTCCTCCCGCAAGACGCCGAGCACCTGGTCGAGGTCGTCCATCGCGACCCGGGAGGTCTCTTCGATGCTGCGGAGGGCCCGGCGTGCTGCGTCCGGGTCACGCTCCATCAACTCACCTGCCACCGCAGCCTGGATGGTCGATGCCGTCAGGGTGTGGCCGATCGAGTCGTGCAGCTCCTGCGCCAGCCGGTTGCGCTGGGCCAGACGGCGCATCTGCTCCTCGACGGCGGCCAGCCGTTCCGCCGGACGATGGTCGAGGAAGACCGGTGCGAGCAGTCGGAGTGCGGCGGCCGCACCGGCGCAGACGGCGACCATCGCCATCAGACAGCCGACGGCCGCGGCCACCGCCCACAGGCCGGGCATCCCGGAACGCACCCTGAGGGTCAGCCCAAAGTTGTCGACCACGCCCCCGCCGCCGAGCCACACCGCCACGAACATCATGGCGCTGAACAGCAACAGCCCCGTCAGCCCGGTCACCAGCCCGCCCAGCGCCATATGCGGCACCAGCCATGCCGCCGTACGAAGCCGGTTCACCCACGGGCTCGGCGAGACTTCCCCCGACGCCGGCTCCAGCGGAACGGGCAGATCGGTTCCCAGCAGACGGTTCGTCAGCCGCACGCTTCTCCGGCGTGCCCCGCGGGGGCAGGCCATGGCCACGATCACCACCGCACACGCGAGCGTGAAGCCCGCAATGCGCAGCGCCGTCGGCCAACCCGGGGACGCGAACAACAGCCCCGTCACCACCGGCACCACACCGAGCATCGCGCCGAGGAGCGCATGCCCCCAGGCCGTCACACCTCGTTTCACTGCCCTGCCGAAGGGCGGGCGATCCATGCTGCGCACGGTCCGATCATGGCAGTCGGCCGTTCGGCACACCTCACCCGAAAGAGCCAGAACGGCCCAGTGACTCAGGGGGGTTGGGAAGCCCCACATCATGCCGATGTGCGTGCCGACGGGGAAAGCTGACGGCCCGTATGACGAGCGCCGAAAACCTCATGCCCCCTCACTTCGGTAACCCTTGCGAGGACTCCATACCGAAAAGAGGCCGACAAATAGCGACGACCCTTCCCTTTCCCTCGGGAAAGGGAATTCTGACTGCCGATCACTCATCTCGGCCCCGAATTATCCGCGGCCGGCCGGGCGACCGATCCACCAAGCAGCTGCCCTCTACCAGGCCCCGTACCAGCCGGCGGCACCCCGCCCCCTGCCGTTGAACAGCCCACACACGCCTTGGTTTCCCGCATGAACGGCAGTGCCCTTCCAGGCGCGCGTAACCCCGCAAGAAATTCAACTGGACCAGATACATCTAGCGGCGGCTTTACGCCGACCGCACCTCGTTCCTTTTCCAAGAGACCGTTCTCACCCGGCTTCATCTGTGCACCGACGGCCTTGAAGCCGACACCTTGCCCCACGCCGCAATCACCACGGCGCCTTTCCTGTTCCCCCGTCAATCACTAGGCCCAGGTGGCGGTATGAGGACCTCGAGACCCTGCTACTGCCCACGCTCGCTCTCGCCGGTCGGTGCGGGATGCCCTCCCGGAGAGCGGCTCCACGCCCGCCGTGCCACGGGCGGACCAGCGGGGGAACCCGTATGCCAGCGCCGATGAGCGAAGTGATGATTTTCGTATTAGCTTCCCGGTAACCGTACGAAGTGGATCTATCGCAGATCGCATCCGTTCAACTCATGGAGGAAAAAATGCACAACCTTCGCAAGGCCGCCGTCGTGGTCGCCGTTCTCGGCAGTGTCAGCTTCCTCGGTGCCGGCACCGCCAATGCCGCCCGCGGCGGCGGCGGCATGTGCCGGTCGCACGACCTCAACGTCGCCGTTCTCGACCAGATCGGGATCCTCAACGGCCTGCTCGGCAACGCGCTCAACGGCGAGGGTTCCGCAGGTGGCCAGGCCATGGGCGTGGGCTCGAGCATGGGCTGCAACGGCGGTTGGTGAGCACCGGCAGTCGCGTAGGTATAGGTAACGGAAGGGCCCCGGTGTCCGAGCCACATGCTCGGCACCGTGGCCCTTCCGCCCTTCTGCAGGAACCGGGCGCGAGCGCGGCAGGTACGCACGCATCCGGACGCGGACGGCCCGTGCATATGGGTCACAACGCACCGAGAAAGTTCCGCACCGCGGCCGCGAACCCGGCCGGATCGCTCTCGTGAACGGTGTGCCCGGTTGCCAGCTCAACGATCCGGGTACGGGGACGCCGCTCCGCCATGGCCCTGGCGCACGGCGAGCTGAGGACCTCACTCCGCGCGCCGTGGATCAGGAGTGCGGGGCCGTCGCTGGACAGCCACTCGTCCCAGTGGTCCCCGTTGAGCAGTTGCTGTGAGGCGACCATGTCCTTCGGACGGACGGCGAGGCCCCAGCCGTCGGGGTACTCACGGATGGCATGCATGAGGTAGCGGGCCGATCCCGCCAGTCCTGTGACCAGCGCTTCTCGGGTGGGCGCCCGTTCCGGCCAGGACAGGCCCTCCGACGTAGCCGTCCCGCAAGTAGTCCGCCGCCCGCGCCGAAGACCCGTGTCCCCGCTGGTCGAGACCGATCACCCGCCATCCGGAGAGAGCATGCGCCAACGCGGCGCAAGTCCGCGCGTCCTGAAGTGGCCGTGCAGCGCGAGCAGCGGCTGGCCATGGCCGCCGTGGTCGAGGAAGGACAGGCGACGACCGTCGACGCTCATGCAGCGCCAGGTGGGTTGCTCCACGCCGACCACTCTGTCGGTCTCATGCTGCGTCAGATATCCACTATTTCCAGCTTCGTGACGTGCCCTCAATCGAGCGCCGAAACGACTGACGGGCACTCAGTCCTGGCCTTCGTCGCCGGCTGTATGGGGAAGCAAGGGAAACAGTCGGGTGATGAGGGCCACCGGTAGCGCGCCGTCGGGCCGGGCCAGGGGACGTTGTTCGCGGTCCCGGTAGGGCGCGAGCGCCCGTCGGATCACATCCGCGACCCCGCTCATCTCATCAGGCGTCAGATAGGCGACAGCGCTGAAGGCTTCGTCGTGCCTCCATTCGGACGGTGCTTCACCTCGCTGGGTCAGCCATCGCTGCCAGCTTTCGTCCTCCAGCCCACGGGCCAAGTCGCCGAACTGCTCCTCCGCGGGCCCGTCGGCAGCGGGGGTGTGCTGCTTCAGCCGCCAGGGGCGTGCGCGGCCCCCGCTGTGCGGGGCCTCTTCGATGTATCCGTGACGTGCGAGCTGCCGTAGATGAAAGGAGCAGAGACCAGAGCTGTAGCCCAGCCGGGAAGCGGCTTCGGTCGCCGTGACGGCGCCGACTTCGGCGAGCAGGTCCAGCAGGGCTGTGCGGACTTCATGCTCGCGCAATTTCTCGCCGGTGCCGGCTGCCCGGTCATCATCCCTCGCGTTGAGGTCATCTACAGTCACTTTGCAAAGTCTGCTACTTTGCAAAGCTCTTGGCAAGCAGTGGTGCCGGCTGACACATCAGCCGCGGTGACCTCCGTGGCATCTGTGGCGTACATACGCAAAAGGGGAGACAGCTGTGTCTGTTCATCGCGAACGGTCCCGTCCCATCGACCGGCGAGTCCGTGTGCAGGGCCGCCCCGTCGACTCGTATCCGGCTTTGCCACCGGAGGCGGAACGGGGGTCGGTTCGCAGGGTCACGGTGGTGGGTGAGGAGGTGCTGAGCCGTCCGTGCCGGGAGGTGACCGAGTTCGGAAGTCCGGAGTTGTCGGCGTTGATCGACGACATGTTCCTGACCATGTACGTGGCCGACGGTGCGGGCCTGGCTGCCAATCAGGTTGGCGTTGACCTGCGGCTGTTCGTCTATGACTGCCCGGACGACGAGGGGATCCGGCACGTCGGCCACATCATCAACCCGGTTCTGGACCTGCCCGATCCAGGCAATCGGCGACTCATTGACGACGTCGAGGGCTGCCTGTCCGTGCCCGGTGCCGCCATGGCGGTCCCCCGCACCGATCGCGCCGTCGTCCGCGGATCCGACCGGGATGGCAGACCGCTCGTCATCGAGGGCACGGGTTACTTCGCCCGGTGTCTTCAGCACGAGACCGATCACCTCGTCGGCCACACCTATCTCGACCGGCTCTCCAAGCGGGACCGCAAGGACGCATTGCGGCAGATGGACGACCACCGTGAGGACGTCTTCGCGCAACGCGCGGTCAAGGCAGCCGGTTTGGGCCGGTGAGACGCGGCGGTTCCGCTCACGTCTGCGCCATGTCCACAAACCGCGAATAGTGCCCCTGGAACGCCACGGTGATCGTCGCCGTGGGACCGTTACGGTGCTTCGCCACGATCAGGTCGGCCTCGCCCGCGCGTGGGGACTCCTTCTCGTAGGCGTCCTCGCGGTGCAGCAGGATGACCATGTCCGCGTCCTGCTCGATCGATCCGGATTCGCGCAGGTCGGAGACCATCGGCTTCTTGTCCGTACGCTGCTCGGGGCCACGGTTGAGCTGGGAGAGCGCGATGACCGGGAGCTCCAGCTCCTTCGCCAGCAGCTTGAGGTTACGGGACATGTCCGAGACCTCCTGCTGACGGCTCTCGGCCCGTTTGGAGCCGCCGGACTGCATCAGCTGGAGATAGTCGATGACGACCAGCTTCAGATCGTTGCGCTGTTTGAGCCGACGGCACTTGGCGCGGATCTCCATCATCGAGAGGTTCGGTGAGTCGTCGATGTACAACGGCGCGGCCGAGACATCCGGCATCCGGCGCGCCAGTCTCGTCCAGTCCTCGTCCGTCATGCTCCCGGACCGCATGTGATGCAGCGCCACCCGCGCCTCGGCGGACAGCAGTCGCATCGCGATCTCGTTGCGACCCATTTCCAGCGAGAAGATCACGCTGGGGAGGTTGCTCTTGATCGAGGCGGCGCGGGCGAAGTCGAGGGCGAGGGTCGAGTTGTGGGTGGGGACCATCGACGTCGTAGCCAGGTACAGGTGATCCGGGTTGTCCACCTGGACGCAGCGGACCGGGACGCTCTCGATCTCCCGGACGGCGGTGATGAAGCGACGCGTGGGGTTCTCGGGACGGTTGTCCTCTGTGTGCCCGGGCCGTTTCCGCTCCGGTCCGAAGACGTCGTCGGGCGGGGTGAAGGTGAGGACGTAGGCGGTGGAGGGCTCGTCGGCGCGCCCGTCGGCCGGGTTGACGACTGCCTCGGTACGCATGCCACAGCGCCGGCCGAGGCCCACCACCAGCTCGTGAATTCCTTCGGCCAGAGCCTCGTTGGTGGCCATGAACTGCACCGATCCGCTCGCGGTGACCGTGCCGCCGGCGTCCAGCAGACCCTTGAGGAGCTCCGTCCGCTGGGGAACGGAGCCGCGCAGATACTCCTGGGGGATGTGCTTGTTCTCCAGGAGGCCCATCGGCTCCACGTCCGCCGGGGCGAGCCCCGCCGCCTCGCCGTGCCCCCCGGCCGCGGTGCGCCCCGCAGTCTCGCCGTGGCCGTCGGTGCCGAGCCATACGCCAAGTGCATACGGCGCCACCGGCAGCTCCCGATGCGGGAGTTCGAGCGGGGCTGCGTTCTCCACGCTGTGGTTCGGGCGGTCGTCTGCCGTCGGGCAGTGCAGCGTCGCGGCGATTTCCTTGGTCGTTCTGACCGAAGCGAGGGTGCGCGGGCCGTGGCCGTCGCCCGCTGCGGCGGCCCGGGCCACCGGACGAGAGGCCCGGGTGTCGGTGAGCCACTGGTGATCCGCGTCGGCGATGACGGTGGTGCCGTCGTCGAACGTCATCTCGTAGCAGGGCCGCCCCGTCATCACCTCGGTGGCAGCCACCACACGCGTCGGCCTCCCCGCGGCATCGAGCAGCGAGTCACCGGGCCGTACCTCGCCCATGGTGGTCCAGCCCGTAGGGGTGGGCAGCGGGGTGTCGAGCGCGAGGGCCTTACCCATGGCGGGACGCGCCGCGATCACGATCATCTGGCCCGGGTGCAGGCCGTTGGTGAGGGAATCGAGGTCGGTGAAGCCGGTGGGCACGCCCGTCATCTGGCCCTGGCGCGAGCCGATCGCCTCGATCTCGTCGAGAGCGCCTTCCATGATGTCGCCGAGCGGCAGATAGTCCTCGCTGGTCCGCTGCTCGGTGACGGCGTAGATCTCCGCCTGGGCGCTGTTGACGATCTCGTCGACGTCGCCGTCCGCCGCGTATCCCATCTGCGTGATGCGGGTGCCGGCCTCGACGAGCCGGCGCAGCACAGCGCGCTCGTGGACGATCTCGGCGTAGTACTCGGCGTTGGCGGCCGTCGGGACGGACTGGACGAGGGTGTGCAGATACGAGGCGCCGCCGACCCGGCCGATCTCGCCGCGCTTGGTCAGCTCCGCGGCGATGGTGATCGGATCGGCCGGCTCGCCCTTGGCGTAGAGATCGAGAATCGCCTGGAAGACCAGCTCATGGGCCGGGCGGTAGAAGTCCTCGCCCTTGAGGACCTCGACGACATCGGCGATGGCGTCCTTGGACAGCAGCATGCCGCCGAGCACCGACTGCTCCGCGTCCAGATCCTGCGGGGGGACCCGCTCGAAGCCGCCCGACCAGGAGCCGCCGTCGTCGTCGCGGGCGGGGCGGTCGCCTCGGCCGCGGCCCTTGCCTTCGCCTTGGCGGGAGCGGGGGGCCGGCAGCCGGTCGCCGGGACCGGAGTCCGCCCAAGGGTCGTCCATGGGCTCGGGCATGCTCACCCCGGCACCTCCTCCCGTCCGCGACGCGGACCTTGCTGTGCGCTTCTTTCTTACGGCACAGCTCTGACAATCGAGACGCCCGACTCCTGGTTACGGCGCGTCGAGTTCGGACGTTGTCTCAGGCCGGAAACGGGCGGCGGGCGCCGGACCACGGTAGGCCCGCGGGCACCGTCCGCCAATCTGGTTATCCACAGGCTGTGTGGATGACGGGCCTCCAGCTGTGGAGAAGTCCCGCGATCCTGTGCACGAGCCGGGGGAAACCATTGTGGACAAGCACACAATCAGGCCGCCCGTAAGCCCCTGACCTGCAACTTCCTCATCCATAGGCTGTGGGGGAGAAAAACTTCCGTGACCTGTTCAAGATCACGGCAAACCTCGCGGCCACGAGGGCTCCACACAGCGGAAAGTAAGGATCACTGTACGGTTGCATCTCTTACCTGTGGAAGATTAGATTGCCCGCATGACACTGGCTCCCGCGACGCCACGGCACGCCCTCCGCCGCCATGACCGCGAGATCGTCGCACTGGCCCTGCCCGCCTTCGGCTCACTCGTCGCGGAACCGCTCTTCGTCATGGTCGACAGCGCCGTCGTCGGCCACCTCGGCACCCCCCAGCTGGCCGGCCTCGGTGTCGCCGCCGCACTGCTGACCACCGCCGTCTCCGTCTTCGTCTTTCTCGCCTATGCCACCACCGCAGCGGTCGCCCGCCGGGTCGGCGCCGGGGATCTCTCCGGCGCCATCCGTCAGGGCATGGACGGTATCTGGCTCGCCCTCCTCCTCGGCGCCGCGGTCATCGCGGCCGTACTGCCCGGCGCCCCGTGGCTCGTCGACGCCTTCGGCGCATCCGGTACCGCCGCCCCGTACGCCACCACCTACCTTCGCATCAGTGCGCTCGGCATCCCCGCGATGCTCGTCGTCCTGGCCGCCACCGGCGTACTGCGCGGCCTCCAGGACACCAGGACTCCGCTGTACGTCGCCATCGGCGGCTTCTCCGCCAATGCCGCTCTCAACGCCGGCCTGGTCTACGGCGCCGGCCTCGGCATCGCCGGCTCCGCCTGGGGCACCGTCATCGCCCAGGGCGCCATGGCCGCCGCCTACCTCTCCGTCGTCATCCGCGGCGCCCGGCGCAACGGCGCCTCCCTGCGCCCCGACGCTGCGGGGATACGCGCCTGTGCACAGGCCGGCGTCCCACTGCTGGTGCGTACCCTCTCGCTGCGCGCGGTGCTGATGATCGCCACCGCGGTCGCCGCCCGGCTCGGCGACGCCGAGATCGCCGCCCATCAGATCGTGCTCACGCTCTGGCAGCTGCTGGCTTTCGCCCTGGACGCGATAGCCATAGCCGGCCAGGCCATCATCGGGCGCTATCTCGGTGCGGGCGACCGCGACGGCGCCCGGGCCGCCTGCCGCCGCATGGTCCAGTGGGGCCTGGCTTCCGGACTGGTCCTCGGGGTACTGGTCGCGCTCGCCCGTCCGCTGTTCATTCCCCTGTTCACCACCGACCCCTCGGTCCATCGCCCCCTGATGGATACGCTCCTGGTCATCGCGGTCACCCAGCCGGTCTCCGGCATCGTCTTCATCCTCGACGGCGTCCTGATGGGCGCGGGCGACGGCCGGTACCTCGCCGGGGCGATGGTGGTGACGCTCGCTCTGTTCGCGCCGGTGGCGCTGGCCGTCCCCGCTCTCAACGGCGGTCTGGTGGCGCTGTGGTGGGCGATGGCCCTGATGATGACCGTGCGTATGCTGACACTCTGGCTGCGCAGCCGCTCGGGCCGGTGGATTGTGACCGGAGCCTCCCGCTGAACTGTCCCGTAACCGCGAGTGGCTGTCGATAATGGCCCTGTGCGCGCGCTCGCCAGGAAATCCGTCCTGCCTCTGACGTTCATCGTCCTCGTGGCAGCCGCTGTGGTGGGCTACGCCACGGAAGAAGCCGATACCCATACCCCCACGGTCGGCCGCAGCAGTTTCGGCAAGTCCGGTGAGCCGGGCGAAGACCCCCGCGACCAGGACCCGGCCGCAACGGCACCGGCCGATGACGGCAATGCCTACACCCCGCGCAGAACCGAGCAGAACGCCCGGGTCGGCGCGGTCTTCGAAAAGAACGACCACGGCGCCCACTTCTGCACCGCGAGCGTCGTCCAGAGCCCGGGCCGCAACATGCTGATCACCGCGGCACACTGCGCCTACGACGCCGACGCCGGAACCACGGTCAACGACCTGGTCTTCGCCCCCGACTACCGCGACGGCGATGGACCCACCGGCCTGTGGAAGGTCAAGAAGGTGGTCGTGGACGACCGTTGGGCCAAGTCGCAGGACGAGGACCTCGATGTCGCCTTCCTGATCCTCGACAAGAAGAACGGCAAGCAGATCCAGGACGTGCTGGGCGGCAACACCCTGGGTATCGACCGCGGCTACGACAACGAGGTCAAGATCACCGGGTATCCCACCAGCCGCGAGACCCCCATTTCCTGCCAGAACCGCACCACGAAGTTCAGCGACACCCAAATGCGCATCCAGTGCACCGACTTCGAGGGCGGCACCAGCGGCAGCCCCTGGCTGGCCGACTACGACCCCACCAGCCACACCGGCACGGTCATCGGCGTCCTGGGCGGCCACGAGGGCGGCGGTGACGAGGACGATGTCTCCTACGCCGCATACTTCGACGACGATGTCGCCGACCTGTACAAGCAGGCGCAGGACGTGGACTGACCGCTCACGACGTGCACGGATGCGCGGCCATGCACTGAGTCCGGGCCCTCGGGCGAGGTCCGGCATCGGCTGGGGTGCCGCATATCGGCCGGGCTCCGTCCGAGGGCACCCCGGAAAGCGCTGAAGGGCCGTACCCCTGCGAGGGGGTACGGCCCTTCAGCGTGGTGCTGCGATTACGCGGCGACGACCTCGACGCCGAGCTTCGCAACGACGTCGGCGTGCAGACGCACGGACACCTGGTGCGCGCCCAGGGTCTTGATCGGCGAACCGAGCTCGACACGACGCTTGTCGACGTCCGGACCACCGGCAGCCTTGATCGCCGAGGCGACGTCGGCCGGGGTGACGGAACCGAACAGGCGGCCCGCGTCGCCGGCGCGGACGGCCAGCTTCACGTTGACGCCCTCGAGCTGGCCCTTGACCTCGTTGGCCTGCTCGATCGTGGCGATCTCGCGGATCTTGCGACCGCGGCGGATCTGCTCGACGTCCTTCTCGCCACCCTTGGTCCAGCGGATCGCGAAACCACGCGGGACCAGGTAGTTACGGGCGTACCCGTCCTTGACGTCAACAACGTCGCCGGCGGTGCCGAGGCCGGAGACCTCGTGGGTGAGGATGATCTTCATCTGTCGGTCACCCTTCCCTTATCGCGCGGTGGACGTGTAGGGCAGCAGCGCCATCTCACGGCTGTTCTTCACGGCCGTGGCGACGTCACGCTGGTGCTGAGTGCAGTTGCCGGTGACTCGGCGGGCACGGATCTTGCCGCGGTCGGAGATGAACTTCCGCAGCAGGTTCGTGTCCTTGTAGTCGACGTAGGAGATCTTCTCCTTGCAGAACACGCAAACCTTCTTCTTAGGCTTGCGAGCAGGCGGCTTCGCCATTGTCTCTCTCCAGTGAGTTCAAGAAGTGTGTGCTGACGCCCTCAAGGCCCCCGGCCGCTCCCGGCGATGTTTCACGTGAAACATCGTGTTTCACGTGAAACATGGCGGAAGAACTGGCTGTATGGACCTAGAAGGGCGGCTCGTCCGAGTAGCCGCCGCCGGAGCCGCCGCCCCAGCCACCGCCGCCGCCACCCTGCTGGCCGCCGCCGGCAGGAGCACCCGTGGCCCACGGGTCGTCGGCGGGAGTACCGCCGCCGCCCTGCTGACCGCCGCCGGGGCCGCCGCCCCAGCCGCCGCCACCCTGGCCACCGCCCTGCTGGCCGCCGCCGAAGCCGCCGCCCTGGCCACCGCGACCGCTGGTCTTGGTGATCTTGGCCGTGGCGTTCTTCAGGCTCGCGCCCACTTCCTCGACGTCGAGCTCGTAGACCGTGCGCTTCACGCCCTCGCGGTCCTCGTAGGACCGCTGCTTGAGGCGGCCCTGCACGACCACGCGGGTACCCCGCGTCAGGGACTCGGCGACGTTCTCCGCCGCCTGGCGCCACACCGAGCAGGTCAGGAACAGGCTCTCGCCGTCCTTCCACTCATTGGTCTGGCGGTCGAAGGTACGGGGAGTGGACGCGACGCGGAACTTCGCGACCGCCGCACCGGACGGGGTGAAGCGCAGCTCGGGGTCGTCGACAAGATTGCCGACAACCGTGATGACGGTCTCGCCTGCCATTAGGGGAACCTCTCGGCGGGTGTGCTGCTGGCTGCTGGTGTTGCTGCTACTCGAACCCGGATACCGCTGGACGCTTGCGCGCTCAGTGGGTCTCGGGACGGAGGACCTTGGTCCGGAGGACCGACTCGTTCAGGTTCATCTGACGGTCGAGCTCCTTGACGACCGCAGGCTCGGCCTGCAGGTCGATGACCGAGTAGATGCCCTCGGGCTTCTTGTTGATCTCGTACGAGAGACGACGACGGCCCCAGGTGTCGACCTTCTCGACCTTTCCGTTGCCCTCACGGACGACGGAGAGGAAGTTCTCGATCAGCGGGGAGACAGCGCGCTCCTCGAGATCGGGGTCGAGGATGACCATCACCTCGTAGTGACGCATGTAGAACCCACCTCCTTTGGACTCAGCGGCCACGGTCGTTCCGTGGCAGGAGGGTCATGATGCGTTCCGCACCGGGTCCGGCCGGAGTATCCGGACAGACATGGGCGCAGACTGTACAGAGTACCTGCCTCCGGCCTTCCGGTTGAAATCCGAGCGGCACACCCCTCAACCTGGAACACAACGGGTGTGAGCGGCGTTACAGTGCGCCGCCCTGTCATCGGAGGTGCCGCATGGCACAGGCAGTAAGGACCCAGCGCAGCCTGATCTCGCTGCTCAACAGCGACGGTGAGGCGCATCCCGTCGAGAACACTCTCGCCATCGTGACCCTCGTCCTCGGCGCGATCGCCGCCCTCACCACCTTTTCCCCGAGCCTGCACCTGGTCAGCTCCTGGGCGGGCCTGGTGGGAATCGGCACCGGACTGTGGGGCCAGTTCATCTCGTCGACGACGGGTGAACGCTTCCTGTTGATCATCGGGCTCGGGGCGGCGGCCTTCGGCTTCTACCTCGGCCTGGCCCATGGCGGCCTCTACGGCGGCGTCATCGGTTAGCCCAGCTCAGTAACTGGATCAGGCCGTACGGCGCCCGTGGCCGTACGGCCCAGTCGGGGCGCTCCCCGGTCACAGTAGGCTTCGGCGCGAGAGCCGGAGCCCTGACAATGGGGACACACCAGCCGAGGAGCGCCCCGCATGAGCCTGACCCTGAGGACCATCAGTCGAGAGCAGCATCTGGCATACATCCAGAGCCTGCCCGCGGCCAGCCACATGCAGGTTCCTGCCTGGGCCGACGTCAAGGCCGAATGGCGTGCGGAAAGCCTGGGCTGGTTCGACGCGGCCGGTGAGCTGGTCGGCGCCGGCCTCGTTCTCTACCGCCAGGTGCCCCGGGTCAAGCGCTACCTCGCCTACCTCCCCGAGGGCCCGGTCATCAACTGGTACGCACCGAATCTTCAGGACTGGCTGCAGCCGATGCTCGCGCACCTCAAGCAGCAGGGTGCCTTCACCGTGAAGATGGGCCCGCCGGTGATCATCCGGCGCTGGGACGCCGCGGCGATCAAGTCGGGCATCCAGAACCAGGACGTCAAGCGTCTGCGGGACGTCGAGGCCACGCACATCGAGCCGCGCGCCTTCGAGGTCGCCGACCAGCTGCGCCGGATGGGCTGGCAGCAGGGTGAGGACGGCGGTGCCGGCTTCGCCGATGTCCAGCCCCGCTATGTCTTCCAGGTGCCGCTCGCCGAGCGCAGCCTGGAGGAGGTCCACAAGGGCTTCAACCAGCTGTGGCGCCGCAACATCAAGAAGGCCGAGAAGGCCGGCGTCGAGGTCGTCGAGGGCGGCTACGACGACCTTGCCGAATGGCAGCGGCTGTACGAGATCACCGCGGAGCGCGACCGCTTCCGGCCGCGGCCGCTCGGCTACTTCCAGCGTATGTGGACGGCCCTCAACACCGAGGACCCCAACCGCATGCGCCTGTACTTCGCGCGGCACGACGGCGTGAACCTCTCCGCCGCCACCATGCTGGTCGTCGGCGGTCACGTCTGGTACTCCTACGGTGCCTCCGACAACATCGGCCGTGAGGTCCGTCCCTCCAACGCGATGCAGTGGCGGATGCTGCAGGACGCCTACAAGCTCGGCGCCTCGGTCTACGACCTTCGCGGCATCAGCGACTCCCTGGACGAGAACGACCATCTCTTCGGCCTGATCCAGTTCAAGGTCGGCACCGGTGGGCAGGCGGCGGAGTACCTCGGCGAGTGGGACTTCCCGCTCAACAAGCTGATGCAGAAGGCGTTCGACTTCTATATGACGCACCGCGGATAGCCTGCGCACGGCCGACAGCTCCACCGCACCGTTCGTACCCTGATTCACCCAGCTACGAGAAAGGTCCCGGGCCCGGCATGGCGCTCACTCTTTACGTCGACACCGCGCGCTGGCGGGCACACCAGCAGAGCGTGCTCCAGCAGTTCCCCGGGCTCGTCCCGGTCTGCAAAGGCAACGGTTACGGCTTCGGTCATGAGCGTCTGGCGGAGGAGGCCACCCGCCTCGGGTCCGACATCCTCGCGGTCGGTACGACCTATGAAGCGGCCCGCATCAAGGACTTCTTCAGCGGCGATCTGCTCGTCCTGACCCCGTTCCGGCACGGCGAGGAGCCGGTGCCGCTGCCGGACCGGGCGATCCGTTCGGTCTCCTCGGTCGAGGGGGTGGGCGGCCTGGTCGGTGCCCGGGTCGTCATCGAGGTCATGAGCAGCATGAAGCGGCACGGCGTCAAGGCAGAGGACCTGCCGAAGCTGGCCGCGGCCATCGAGGACGTCCGGCTCGAAGGGTTTGCGATCCACCTGCCGCTGGACCGCACCGACGGGTCCGACGCGGTCGAGGAGGTCATCGGCTGGATGGACCGGCTGCGCGCCGCCCGCCTCCCGCTGCACACCATGTTCGTGAGCCACCTCAAGGCCCAGGACCTCGCCCGGCTCCAGCAGCAGTTCCCGCAGACCCACTTCCGTGCCCGGATCGGCACGCGGCTGTGGCTCGGCGACCACGAGGCCACGGAGTACCGCGGCGCGGTACTCGACGTGACCCGGATCGCCAAGGGGGAGCGTTTTGGATACCGGCAGCAGAAGGCGACCTCCGACGGCTACTTGGTCGTGGTCGCAGGCGGCACCTCGCACGGCGTCGGTCTGGAGTCCCCCAAGGCGCTGCACGGTGTGATGCCCCGGGCCAAGGGCGTGGCACGGGCCGGCCTGGCCACCGTCAACCGCAATCTGTCGCCGTATGTATGGGGCGGTAAGCAGCGCTGGTTCGCCGAACCGCCGCATATGCAGGTGTCCATCCTCTTCGTGCCGGGGGATGCCCCCGAGCCCCAGGTCGGCGAGGAACTGGTGGCTCACCTGCGGCACACCACCACCCAGTACGACCGCCTCGTGGACCGCTGATCCCGCCTCTGTCACGCCAAGGGCCCGGTGCCGCAGACCTGCTCTGCGGCACCGGGCCCCGCGTATATCCGTCGGCTCACTTCCGTACCGCACCCCAGCGCACCATCGGCGCCCCTTCGAAGTGCGCCGCATGCCGTGGCGAAGTGGCTGCCTGGCCGAGCACGAACACATCGGTTGCCCGGTCCAGGACACCGCCGGAGGGATCATCGTCCCCGTCCCTGCGCACCACATCGCGCTCCGGCATCAGGATGTCCCGTACGACCACCGCGCACAGGTAGAGCGTGCCGAGCAGGTGCAGCACGATCGCGAGCTGATAGCCCTCGGGCGGCAGACCCTGATGCTTCTCACCGTCGCTGGTGTAGGCGAGGTACATCCAGATCCCCAGGTAGTACATGACCTCGCAGCCCTGCCAGATCAGGAAGTCCCGCCAGCGCGGACGGGCCAGCACGGCGAGCGGGATCAGCCACAGGACGTACTGCGGTGAGTAGACCTTGTTGGTGAGGATGAACAGCGCCACGACGAGAAAGGCGAGCTGCGCGAAGCGTGGCCGGCGCGGCGCGTAGAGGGTCAGCAGCCCGATGACGCCACAGCCGACGATCATCAGCAGCGTGGCGTAGACATTCGCGTTCTCCAGGGGATTCCCGGTGCGCTGCGAGATCAGCAGCCACAGCGAACCGAAGTCGACCGGCCGTTCCTGGCTGAAGGTGTAGAACTTCGCCCAGCCTTCCCGGATATGGAATCCCGTCGCATCGTGCGCGATCATGACCGGCAGATTCACCACGAGCCAGGCCGCCACGGCACCGCTCAGGGCCCTGCCGTACGCCCGCCAGGCTCCGGCGCGCCAGCAAAGCACCAGGAGCGGCCCCAGCAACAGCACGGGGTACAGCTTCGCCGCGGTCGCCAGGCCGATCAGGACTCCGGCCGTCAGAGGGCGGCTGCGCGACCACATCAGCATCCCCGCGGCCGTCAGGGCGACCGCGAGCAGGTCCCAGTTGATGGTGGCGGTGAGCGCGAAGGCCGGTGCCAGGGCAACCAGCAGACCGTCCCAGGGACGGCGGCGATGGGTGCGGGCCACGCAGACCGCCATGACGGCGGCGCACGCCATCAGCATCCCGGCATTGACCAGCCAGTAGATCTGCTCACTGGATACGCGGTCCTGGATCGTCTCCGGGTGCGGCGTCATCCATGAGGCGACCTCCATGAAGAGCCCGGTCAGTACGGGGTACTCGAGATACTCCATGTCGCCGGGCAGCCGCTGGAAATACGGGATGAGTCCATCGGCGAAACCCCGTCCCACGTAGAGATGGGGGATGTCGGAGTAACAAGCGTGGGCGTACTGTGCCGTGGCCCCGAAGAACCATCCGCCGTTGTAGCAGGGCAGCTTCTGCACCATCCCGAGCGCGAACATCCCGATGGCGACCAGCGCGATGAGGCGAACCGGCGTCAGCCAGCTCGTTCCGAGCAGCGCCCGTCGGCCGATCGGGCCTCCGATCAGCTCGCTCCCGGCGGCCGCTACCTCATCCCGCTTCGTCGGCCGTACAGGCTCATCCCGTCCCACGCTCGTCATGGCCCCATCCTGCCGTACGGCCCTTGGCCGAATGGGGCGAAGCCCCCGCCCGGTCATCCCGGGTCGGGGGCTTCGCGGATCCATGTTTCACGTGAAACATGGACCGTGTTTCACGTGAAACACGGGGCGATCATTTCTTCCGTCCCCCACCGGGACCACCGAAGAGGCCGCCGCCGCTGGGATCGGGCGTCGGACTGCCTGTATCGCCTCCGGTGGCACCGCCGGGTCCGCCGGTGGTGCCGCCGGTACTCGTACCACCGCTGCTGCACCCGATGTCCCACTTGGAGCAGGTGTCGCTCGGGCTCGGGCTCGGCGAGCCGCTGGGGGAAGCCGAGTCACTGGGCGTCGCGGACGGGGAGTCCGACGGCTGCTGCGACGGCGTGGGGGTCGGCGTCGGGGAGGGCATTCCGGGCTCGTCCACTTCGGTGCCGATGGGCACAGGAGTCGGGAACGTCTGGGGCGTGACACCGTTCATCGCCTGCAACATGTACTCGGTCCATACCTCGGTGGGCAGCGCACCACCGTGGATCGAGTCGAAACCGCCTACGCCGTTCATGGACAGCTGACGCGGATTCTGAGCGTCCTCGCGGAACATCGTGATGGCCGTGGACAGCTGCCTGGTGTAGCCGACGAACCATGCCGACTTGTTCTGGTCAGTGGTACCGGTCTTGCCCGCGGCCGGCATCGGCAGACGGCTGGCTTGCTTACCCGTACCGTTCTTGACCACGTTCTGCAGCACGCTGGTCACGTTGTCGGCGATCGCAGGGGACATCGCCAGCTGCGGCTTCGGCCTGTCGAAACCAGCCTTGTCCTCGCCCCTGAACTTCAGCTCGGACACCGAGTACGGCTCGAACTGCGTCCCCGAGTTGGCGAAGGTCGCATAGGCGTCCGCCATCCGGATCGCGCTCGGCGTGGAGGTTCCCAGCGCGAAGGACGGGTTGAGGTGCTTGTCGAAGCTCTCCTCCGAGATACCCGCCCGGTGCGCCATGTCCTTGACGTTGGCCATGCCGACATCCATGGCGAGCTGGACGAACGGGGTATTGACGGACTGCTCCATCGCCTTGGTCAACGAGATGTAGCCCCAGCGGTGGGCACTCTCGTTCTCCTGATAGAACGGGGAATTATCCCGCTTCAGGACGAATGTCCCATCTGCCTTCTTCACCTTGAGATGGTCATTTCCGTCGTAACGGCTGTCCTGTGAGATCGGCTGATAGTTACTGTGGCTGGTGCCGCCCTTCATCGCTGCGGCCAGCACAAACGGCTTCCACGTCGAGCCGACCGGCACGCCGTAGGTGTCGGCGTTGTTGCTGAAGTGCCCCTTGTCATAACCCTCGCCGCCATAGAGCGCAACGATCTTGCCGTCTCCCGGCACCACGGAAGCACCACCGAACTGGACGTACTTGTCCTTGCTCCGCTTCTTCGGGTCGATGTACCGCTTGTCGACCTTCTTCACCGCGGCCGCGAGTTCGGCCGTCTTCTTCCTGTCGAAGGTCGTATGGATGGTGTAGCCACCCTTGTCGAACCGTGCCTCGCTCATATCGGCGGCATGCCTCAGCACGTACTTCTTCGCCGTGTCCATCAAGTAGCCGATCTGCCCGCCCTTACTGGCAACCGGCTTCGGCTGCTTGGGCATCGGGAACCCGTGCTTCAGGTACTTGTCGTGATCCGCTTTGGACAGGTGATGGTTGGCGACCATACGACCGAGGATCCAGGCCCACCGCGCCTCGGCACGCTGGGTGTTCTGCTGCCGGGTGGCGTTCGGGCCCACTCCGCCTGCCGGGTCGTACAGGTTGGCGCCCTTGAGCACGGCGGCCAGGAAGGCGCTCTCGTACGGTTGGAGCTTGCTTGCATCCTTGTCGTAGTACGCCTGGGCCGCCGCCTGGATGCCGTAGGCGCCGCGACCGTAGTAGCTGGTGTTCAGATACCCCTGAAGGATCTTGTCCTTGTCCACCTGCCAGCCGACCTTGATCGAGATGAACAGCTCCTTGAACTTTCGATCAATGGTCTGCTCCTGGCTCAGCATGGCGTTCTTGACGTACTGCTGAGTGATGGTCGACCCGCCCTGGGTCTCACCACCCCTGGCCATGTTGAACAGGGCACGGGCGATGCCCATGGGGTCGACACCCGAGTCAGTACGGAATGACGCGTTCTCCGCGGAGATCACCGCATCCTGCATGGACTTGGGGATCTCATTTATGGTGATGTTCTGGCGGTTTGTCTCACCATCGCGCGCCATGACCGAGCCATCGGACCAGAGATAAACGTTGTTCTGGGCCTTGGCCGCATTATTTTCGTCGGGAACGGTCACCACTGCGAGCGCGACGCCGGCCGCCCCGACGATCAGGCCGGCGAAGCCGACGCAGATGCTCGCCACCTGCTTCCAGGACGGCACGAAGCGGCGCCATCCGCTGCGGTTGGCACGCGGGTAGTTGATCCAGCGCTTCTTGCCGGGCCTTCCGTTGCCCGGGCCGCGCCCTCGACCTCCCTCGGGACCTTTTCCGCCACCACCGCGACGACCTCCGCCACCACGGCCGCCGGAGCCACCGCCGGCCTCCATCTCCGCGGGGTCGGCCGACCGTCGTCGGCCGCCGCGCTGCGCGGCACGTCGGGCCTCGGCGCGTCCGCCGTACGGCCGCTCCTGACCATGCGGGTTCGAGGTGGGCGGAGGACCGGCAGCGGAGTCCCGTGAGGGCGCGCCACGGCGCCCCGATGACTGCTGCGCGGCACGTCGGGCCGCGGCACGTCCGCCACCCTGCGGCTGTGGCGGTTTGCGACGGTGCTCGCTCATGGAACGATTACTCCTCGGGCAGGCGCACTTTCTCGTCGCCTGAAGGCGGCAGTTGTCTTCAGGTCCCCCCGATGCACGGCCCGCTCCTGCGGTGCGGGCCGCATTACACCGAGGACGGGGACGCCAGTTATCGGCCCACGGTTCCCGGCAGTCTGCATGGCGCACAGACTACGCATGGCCAAAACCTGCCCAGCGTTGAAATTCACTCCAAATCAGTCAGGTTGGCTAGAGCGATTTGGTGATGTGATGCCGTTCACCGTGCCCCCGCTTGTTCCACACGGGGCACCGTTCTATCGTCTGGATGTATCGAGTCGATACATCAGCACGAGATAAAGAACGCGCCAGACCAAGGAGGCGGAGGGTGAGCAGACGTTCCGGCATCCTCGAGTTCGCCGTCCTCGGTCTGCTTCGTGAGTCTCCGATGCACGGCTATGAGCTGCGAAAACGGCTCAACACCTCGCTCGGGGTCTTCCGTGCGTTCAGCTACGGCACCCTCTACCCCTGCCTCAAGGCACTGGTCGCGAACGGCTGGCTCGTCGAGGAGACGGGCGATGCCACGGAGGGCGTGCCCGCTGCGGCACTGACGGGGCGCCGGGCGAAAATCGTCTACCGATTGACCGCAGCGGGCAAAGAGCACTTCGAGGAACTGCTCGCCCACTCCGGACCGGATGCATGGGAGGACGAGCACTTCGGCGTCCGCTTCGCATTCTTCGGTCAGACGTCGCGGGACGTTCGGATGCGCGTGCTGGAAGGCCGCCGCAGCCGGCTGGAGGAACGCCTCGAGAAGATGCGCACCTCCCTGGCCAGGACCCGTGAGCGGCTGGACGACTACACCCTCGAACTGCAGCGCCACGGCATGGAATCCGTGGAACGCGAAGTCCGTTGGTTGAACGAGCTCATCGAGAGTGAGCGCACCGGGCGCGATCAGCGCGCACCGGATCCCGCAGCGCAGGACAAGAAGTCAGAAGATGCGGACGGCCTGCCCCGGCACCGGGGTGGTTCCCGGCCGGATCCGTCCGATGACACCACCACATGAGGCCCTGCGGTGCCAGGTCCTCATCGAGAACACAGGGAGCAACCGGAATGGGTTCGGTTCGCGTAGCCATCGTCGGCGTGGGCAACTGCGCCGCCTCGCTGGTACAGGGCGTCGAGTACTACAAGGACGCCGACCCGAAGAGCCGCGTGCCCGGCCTCATGCACGTGCAGTTCGGGGACTACCACGTGCGTGACATCGAGTTCGTGGCGGCCTTCGATGTCGACGCCAAGAAGGTCGGCCTCGACCTCTCGGACGCCATCGGCGCCAGCGAGAACAACACCATCAAGATCTGCGATGTGCCGAACGCCGGCGTGACGGTCCAGCGCGGTCACACCCTCGACGGTCTGGGCAAGTACTACCGCCAGACCATCGAGGAGTCCGCCGAGGCCCCGGTCGACATCGTCCAGGTCCTCAAGGACAAGCAGGTCGACGTTCTGGTCTGCTACCTCCCTGTCGGCTCCGAGGACGCCGCCAAGTACTACGCCCAGTGCGCCATCGACGCCAAGGTCGCGTTCGTCAACGCCCTCCCGGTCTTCATCGCCGGTACCAAGGAGTGGGCGGACAAGTTCACCGAGGCCGGCGTCCCGATCGTCGGTGACGACATCAAGTCGCAGGTCGGCGCGACCATCACGCACCGTGTGATGGCCAAGCTCTTCGAGGACCGGGGCGTCGTCCTGGACCGCACGATGCAGCTGAACGTCGGCGGCAACATGGACTTCAAGAACATGCTCGAACGTGACCGGCTGGAGTCCAAGAAGATCTCCAAGACGCAGGCCGTCACCTCCCAGATCAGGGACCGCGAGCTGGGCGAGGACAACGTCCACATCGGCCCGTCCGACTATGTGGCCTGGCTGGACGACCGCAAGTGGGCCTACGTCCGCCTCGAGGGCCGCGCCTTCGGTGACGTCCCGCTGAACCTGGAGTACAAGCTCGAGGTCTGGGACTCCCCGAACTCCGCCGGTGTCATCATCGACGCCCTGCGCGCCGCGAAGATCGCGAAGGACCGGGGCATCGGTGGCCCGATCCTCTCCGCGTCCTCGTACTTCATGAAGTCGCCGCCGGTGCAGTACTTCGACGACGAGGCACGCGAGAACGTCGAGAAGTTCATCCGGGGCGAGGACGAGCGCTAAGACGTTCGCCGCACCCTCCTTTGCAGGCCCCTGGGAATTCCCCCCGGGGGCCTGCGGGCTGTGTGAGGCTGTGCGCCATGCATGCAGTGCGGGATCTCCGCGTGTTACTCCGGCTCCGCGACTTTCGGTCCCTTCTTGCCGTGCGGCTGCTGTCCCAAGCCGCCGACGGCGCCTTCCAGGTCGCACTCGCCACATATGTCGTCTTCTCCCCCGAGAAGCAGACGTCGCCCGAGGCCATCGCGTCTGCCCTGGCCGTCTTGCTGCTGCCCTACTCCCTTCTCGGGCCGTTCACCGGAGTACTGCTCGACCGCTGGCGCCGCCGCCAGGTCCTGCTGTACGGAAATCTGCTGCGCACCCTGCTCGCCGCAGCGACCGCCGCGCTGATCGTCGCCCATGTGCCCGACTGGCTCTTCTACGTCTCGGCCCTCTCCGTGATGGCCGTGAACCGCTTTGTTCTGGCCGGCATTTCGGCCTCGTTGCCTCGTGTGGTCGACGGTGAACAGCAGCTGGTGATGGCCAACTCCATTGCCCCCACTGCCGGAACACTGGCCGCAACGGCCGGCGGGGGGCTCGCATTCGCCGTCCGGCTCGCAGGCTCGCAGGTGGATGCGTTCGTGGTACTGCTTGCCTCGGCGCTCTATTTCTGGTCCGCACTCACCGCCCTGCGGATGACACCCGAATTGCTCGGACCCGATCCTTCCCGGCTCCAACCTCACGTGCGGGAAGCCTTGTTGAGCACCGTGCGCGGACTGGTGGAGGGGCTGCGTCATCTCCGGGAGCGGCGCACACCGGCGCACGCCCTGGCGGCAATGACCTTGATCCGCTTCTGCTACGGAGCTCTGACAGTCACGGTTCTGATGCTGTGCCGCTATTCCTGGGCCACCACCGAATCTCATGGCCTGGCTCTGCTCGGGATCACCCTCCTGGTGTCCGGAGTGGGCTTTTTCGCAGCCGCCCTCGTCACTCCCTGGATGGTGGAGCGGCTCGGCCCGTTCGGATGGATCGCCGGCTGCGCCGCCATGGGAGCCGTGCTCATACCAAGCCTCGGGCTGTTCTTCGCCCCCGAGCCAATGCTGACTGCCGCCTTCCTGCTCGGCCTCACCACACAGGGAACCAAGATCTCCACGGACACCGTGGTGCAGTCCTCGGTGGATGACGCCTTCCGCGGCCGGGTCTTCGCCATCTACGACGTGCTGTTCAACGTTGCCTTCGTCGGCGCGGCTGCGGTCGCGGCGCTCATGCTGCCCCCCAGCGGACGGTCCGTGGTGCTGCTTGTGGTGGTGACCGTTCTCTATGCGCTCGTCGCCGCAGCACTGGCTCGCTCCGGGTGGCGATCGGCGCTGCGCCGCCGCCGATAAGGGGCCCACGCCGCGGGCTCCGCATCGGCGGCACACCTACCGGTGCCGAACGGGGCGATGTTTCACGTGAAACATCGCCCCATGTTTCACGTGAAACATTGCGGCGTCTCCGCTGATGTTTCACGTGAAACATCAGCTCTGAGCGGCCCACCACTCCTTCAGAGCGGCAACCGCCGCCTCACGGTCCATGGGTCCGCGCTCCAGCCTGAGCTCCAGCATCTGCTTGTAGGCATTGCCGACCTCCGGGCCGGGAGCGATCCCCAGGATCTGCATGATCTCGTTACCGTCCAGGTCCGGACGGATCGCCTCCAGCTCTTCCTGCTCCTGAAGCCGCGCGATGCGCTCCTCCAGTCCGTCGTATGCACGCGACAGGGCGTTGGCCTTGCGCTTGTTACGGGTGGTGCAGTCCGACCGCGTCAGCTTGTGCAGTCGCTTCAGCTGCGGTCCGGCGTCCCGTACGTAGCGGCGCACCGCCGAGTCCGTCCACTCGCCCGTCCCGTATCCGTGGAAACGGAGATGCAACTCCACCAGACGCGAGACGTCCTTGATCATGTCGTTGGAGTACTTCAGCGCCGTCATGCGCTTCTTGGTCATCTTTGCCCCCACCACCTCGTGGTGGTGGAAGGAGACCCGGCCGTCCGACTCGAAACGCCGTGTCTTGGGCTTGCCGATGTCATGCAGCAGGGCCGCCAGCCGCAGCACCAGATCCGGCCCGTCTTCCTCAAGGTCGATGGCCTGCTCCAGGACGGTCAGCGAGTGCTCATAGACGTCCTTGTGACGGTGATGCTCGTCACTCTCCAGCTGCAGCGCGGGCAGCTCGGGCAGCACCCGGTCCGCCAGCCCCGAATCGACGAGCAGCCGCAGCCCCTTGCGCGGGTACGGGCCCAGGATCAGCTTGTTCAGCTCGTCGCGTACGCGCTCCGCGGAGACGATCTCGATCCGCTCCGACATCGCCTTCATCGCGGCCACCACCTCGGGGGCGACCTCGAAGTCCAGCTGAGCGGCGAAGCGCGCCGCGCGCATCATCCGCAGGGGGTCGTCGGAGAACGACTCCTCCGGCGTCCCCGGCGTCCTCAGAACACGGGCCGCCAGGTCCTCCAGCCCGTTGTGCGGGTCGACGAACTCCTTCTGCGGCAGCAGCACCGCCATGGCGTTCACCGTGAAGTCGCGGCGGACCAGGTCGTCCTCAATGGAGTCGCCGTAGGACACCTCAGGCTTGCGCGAGGTGCGGTCGTACGCCTCGGAGCGGTAGGTGGTGATCTCGATGTCGAACGAGCCCTTCTTGCAGCCGACCGTGCCAAAGGCGATGCCGACCTCCCACAGCGCATCCGCCCACGGCCGGACGATCTTCAGGATGTCCTCGGGGCGGGCATCGGTGGTGAAGTCCAGATCGTTACCGAGCCTGCCGAGCAGCGCATCCCGTACCGAACCGCCGACCAGGGCGAGGGTGAACCCGGACTCCTGGAATCGGCGGGCCAGGTCGTCCGCAACGGGGGAGACCCGCAGCAGCTCGCTCACGGCACGGCGCTGGACGTGGTTCAGCGCGTTCGTCGACTGCGGCGTCTGCTCGGCCGGCGGGGCGGGGAAGTCATTGTTGGCGTTCGGCACAACAGAACAGGGTACGTGGCCGCGCTGGAGGAAGCGTCACCTTAATAAGGGGACGCGATATCAGGCCGTTACCCCGGCGATCATGTGGAGCACTCCCCGGCACTACGACACAGCGGGCCTCGTTACCATTCGTGGACGCACATTCCGACGACCACTGACGACGACGAGGGACGGGCGAGCGCGTGGCCGAGGCGGCAGGGTTCCAGGGGACTGAACGGCCGCGCGGCCGATGGCTGCGCAGGACCGTGGCACTGGTCACCGGAACACCCCTGCTCGCGGGGCTGCTCATGACGCCTCAGGCCCCCTCCGCCCAGGCCGCTCCGTCGGGCTCCCGTGCGGTCGATGTCACCATCGAGTCGATGACGCCGTCCGCTCCCACAAAGACGGACACCGTCACGGTCTCCGGAACGCTGACCAACGACGGCAACAGCACGGTTACCGAGGCGCACGTCGGCCTGCACCGTGGCTCATCTCTCAGCGGCCGCAGCTCCCTCGACGCCGCGTCCCAGCGCGGTGGATATGTGCCGGGGGTCGACGGGCCGGAGGTCAAGGGCCACAAGGAGAAGCTCGACAGGCTGGATCCCGGGGCCAGTCGTCCCTTCTCACTCAGTGTGCCGGTGAAGGACCTCGACCTGGGCGATGACGGTGTGTATCAGATCGGTGTCTCGGTGTCAGGGCGTACCCAGGCCGCGCCTTACGACCGGGTCCTGGGCATCGACCGGACCTTCCTGCCGTGGCAGAACGGAGACGCCGGCAAGAAGACGCAGCTCACCTACCTGTGGCCGCTGATCTCGTCCACCCAGCTCACCGCCGAGACCGACGCCGCGCAGACGCCGGTCTTCCGCAATGACGACCTCGCCGCGCAGCTCGCGCCCGGCGGCCGGCTGCAGCAGATGGTGGCGCTGGCCAAGAACCTGCCGGTGACCTTTGTCATCGATCCCGACCTGCTCGCCAGCGTCGACGCGATGACCAGGACGTACAAGGTCGGCGGCCCGGACGGCCCCTTGGGCACGAACCAGGCCGTCGCCAAGCAGTGGCTGAACGATCTGCAGAAGGTGGCCAACACCCACGAGGTCGTCGCGCTGCCGTTCGCCGACCCCGACCTCGCCTCGCTCGCCCACCACGGCAAGAGCGTCCCCAGCGCACTGAGCCACCTCGGCCCGGCCACCGACCTCGCCGCCAAGACCGTGGACACGGTGCTGGGCGTCACCCCGCGTACGGACTTCGCCTGGCCCGTAGACGGTGCCATCGACTCCTCCATCGTGGATGTCGCCACCTCGGCCGGTGCGCACAACGTCATCACCCGCAGCGACAGCCTGCGCGAGACCGGAGGGCTGCCCTACACCCCGACGGCGGCCCGGCCCATCGGCGGCGGCAACACCGCTGTCGTCGCGGACGCACGGCTCTCCCGGGCGTTCGAGGGCGATATGTCGAAGGCGGACAACGCCTCCCGGGCGGTCCAGCAGTTTCTCGCCCAGACCCAGATGATCAACCTCCAGGCCCCGGACCGGCAGCGCAGCATCGTCGTCGCACCGCAGCGCACGCCCTCGGCAGCCCAGGCCCACGCCATGGCCACCGCGCTTCGGGATCTGGAGGACTCGGGACGCTGGACGCAGCCGCTGGACCTCGGCGACGCCGCCGACGCCAAGCCCGACCCCACGGCAACCCGCGTCGTACCGAGCGCCGGCGCCTACCCCGGCTCGCTGCGCAGGGAAGAACTCCCCGCCGAAGCCTTCCGCAAAGTGCAGGAAACCCAGGCCGCGCTCGACGACTACCAGGTGATCCTGGCCCAGCCGGAGCGTGTGGTGCCCGCGTTCAGCACCGCGCTGATGCGGGAGACGTCGACCGAGTGGCGGGGCGACGCCACCGGTGCCAAGGCTTTCGGCAACTCCGTCCGCAGCTACCTCGACAGCCTGACCAAGAAGGTCCATCTGATCCAGAAGTCGGATGCGACACTTTCCGGGCGCAGCGCGACGATCCCGGTGACGGTGCAGAACAACCTGGTCCAGGGCGTCGAGGGCATGACGCTCAAGCTCACCTCGTCCCAGCCCAACCGGCTGGACGTGGGGGTGTCACAGCAGATCAAGGTGGATGGCGGGCACAGTCAGTCGTTCAAGTTCGACACCACGGCGAACGCCAACGGTCGTGCCTGGGTGACCGCCCAGCTCTACACGGCGGACGGAAAGCCCTACGGTGAGCCGATGACGTTCCAGGTGAACGTCACCGAGATCACCGCGACGGTGATGCTCGTCATCGCCGGCGGTGTGCTGCTGCTGGTCCTCGCGGGGGTACGGATCTACCTTCAGCGCAAGCGGATGGCCGCAGCGCCCGCCGAGGAGGGGCCCGACGGCGAAGGTCCGGACGGCGACGAAGGCACGGACGGCGACACCGGCGGCACGGACGGCAACGAGCCCGAGCAGCCGAGTGACCCCGCGCCGGACACCGGTTCGGAAAACACCGACCAGTCCGGCTCAGGTGAGAAAGTGGACCGTTGATAGATGGCGGGGCCGGATGGCCCGCGACGGATGAGATGGGGCAGCGATGAACGCGCCGTATGACGGTGACCGCAGCCGGGACGCCCATGGCGACCCCGCTGGGCCGGTCCCTGCGCCGCCCCAGGTGCCCGCAGCTCCCGGCCCGTACGCCCAGGACCCTCATGTCCGGGACGTCTACCGCAACGACCGGCCCCACACGCAGCACCCGACGGCGCCGGGCCCGGCCGTGGAGACGCCGTACGACCGCGCCGCGCACCCCCCGCCGCCTCCGGACGACGCCACGCAGCCGCTCCACCCTCAGCAGCCCGTCGCCCGGCACACCCCCGATCCACAGTTCTGGACCTCGCCTCCGCCGTCCGCGCAGGAGGCCCGCACCGGCGAGCTGCCGTATGACGACACCCCTACGCCGCAGTTCGTGGGCGTCGACGACCTGATCACCCACGCCTCCGACGAGCGTCCGGAGTCCGATGCCTTTGCGCATCTCTTCCGGGACCAGCAGCCGTACGAACCCCAGCACCCCGCAGCGGCTCCGGCCGTGCCCGCCGCGGCCGGGGGAGTGCCTGCGCCGGGACAGGAGCCCGTACCCCAGCAGCCCGCGGCGACACCGGAGCCCGCCCCCGAGGCGGCCGGCAAGCAGTCCGGCGGCAAGGCCTCAGGACTGCTGAAGTCCAGCGCCGTGATGGCCGCCGGCACGATGGTCTCCCGGCTCACCGGATTCATCCGCTCGGCACTGATCGTCGCGGCGCTCGGCGGCGCAGTCCTAGGCGACTCCTGGCAGGTGGCCTACCAGCTGCCGACGATGATCTACATCCTCACCATCGGTGGCGGCCTGAACTCCGTCTTCGTCCCGCAACTGGTCCGCGCGATGAAGGAGGACGACGACGGCGGCGAGGCGTACGCCAACCGCCTCCTCACCCTCGTGATGGTCCTGCTCGGGGGGCTGACCGTACTGGCCGTGGTCGCCGCGCCGCTGCTGGTGAAGCTGGTCTCCCTCGACATCTCCCGGGATCCGGCGGCCAACGAGGTGGCCGTCGCCTTCACCCGCTACTGCCTGCCGACGATCTTCTTCATGGGTCTGCACGTCGTCATGGGGCAGATCCTCAACGCCCGCGGCCGTTTCGGCGCGATGATGTGGACCCCGGTCCTCAACAACATCGTCATGATCGCCACCTTCGGCCTGTTCATCTGGGTCTACGGTTCGGCCAAGACGTCCCACATCGGCGTGACGACCATCCCCTCCGAGGGCATCCGGCTGCTGGGTATCGGCACCCTCCTCGGGCTCGTCGTCCAGGCCCTGGCGATGATCCCGTATCTGCGTGATGCCGACTTCAAGCTCCAGCTGCGCTTCGACTGGCGCGGCCAGGGCCTGGGCAAGGCCGCCAAGCTCGCCAAGTGGACGGTGCTGTTCGTTCTCGCCAACCAGGCGGGCGTCCTCGTCGTCACCCAGCTCTCCACCTGGGCCGGCAACACCGCCGCCCAGCAGGGCCACCCGGGCAACGGCTTCATCTCCTACGCCAGCGCCCAGCTGATCTGGAACATGCCGCAGGCGATCATCACCGTCTCCGTCATGGCGGCGCTGCTGCCGCGCCTGGCCCGCTCCGCACATGACGGTGACACCGGCGCCGTCCGCGACGACATGTCCCAGGGCCTGCGCACCTCCGCCGTCGCCATCGTCCCGATCGCGTTCGGCTTCCTCGCCCTCGGCGTCCCGCTGTGCACGCTGGTCTACGGCTCGTCCGGCGCCGGGGTCCCGATGGGCTACATGCTGATGGCCTTCGGTGTCGGGCTGATCCCGTTCTCGGTGCAGTACGTCGTCCTGCGCGCCTTCTACGCGTACGAGGACACCCGCACCCCCTTCTACAACACGGTGATCGTCGCCGCGGTCAACGCCGTCGCCTCCGCCCTCTGCTTCCTGGTCCTCCCCGCGCGCTGGGCGGTCATCGGCATGGCGGCCTCCTACGGCCTGGCGTACATCATCGGCGTCGGTGTGGCCTGGCGCCGCCTGAGCAAGCGGATGGGCGGCGACCTCGACACCGCCCATGTCGTGCGCACCTACGCGCGGCTGGCCGGTGCCAGCGTCCCGGCGACAGTGGTCTCCGGGGCCGTGGTCTACGGCATCATGCAGGCACTGGGCAGCGGGGTCACCGGCTCGCTCGCCGCCCTCGTCGGCGGCAGCGCCGCACTTCTGGCGGTCTTCTACACGGCCGCCCGCAAGATGCGGATCCAGGAGCTGAATGCCCTGGTCGGAATGGTCCGCGCCAAGCTCGGGCGCTGACCGGGTACAACCATCGACCGCCACCGTGTGTCGTGCATAGTGGCGGACTGTGGGCACAATTGTCGTGGCTCATTGAGCCTGCAACGGATGGGGAGGCAGGAACGACGGTGGCGGAACGGAGCACGGCTGCCGTCGACGTGGCCGACACGAGCGGTGAGGAGCCGCTGACCGGCAAGGCGGGTCAGGCCACGGACGACGGAGCGGAGGCCGAAAAGGTATCCGGCGGGGAAAAGGACACCGCCCGCACCGACGAGATCGGTGCCGCGGCTGCCGAGGCCCAGCCACCGGATCTGCACAGCGGCCACAAGCTCGCCAGACGTTACCGCCTCGAGGAGTGCGTCACCCGTCTGGACGGATTCAGCAGCTGGCGCGCGGTCGACGAAAAGCTGCGCAGAGCGGTCGGCGTGCACATCCTGCCCGCCGACCATCCCCGGGCCCGTCCGGTGCTGTCGGCGGCCCGCTCCTCTGCGCTCCTCGGCGATCCCCGGTTCGTCCAGGTCCTCGACGCCGTCGAGGAGAACGACCTCGTCTACGTCGTCCACGAATGGCTGCCGGACGCCATCGAGCTCACGACCGTCCTCGCGAACGGCCCGCTCGAAGCGCACGACGCCTACCAGCTCGTCAGCCAGGTCTCCCAGGCCATGGCCGCCGCGCACCGCGAGGGTCTGGCGCATTTGCGGATCACTCCCGGTTCGGTGCTGCGCACGGAGTCCGGCCAGTACCGCATCCGCGGCCTGGCCGTCATGGCCGCACTGCGCGGCATCACCTGTGACCACCCCCAGCGCACGGACACCGAGGCGATCGGCGCACTGCTGTACGCCGCCCTGACCCAGCGCTGGCCCTACGACAACGACGCCTACGGCCTCACCGGCCTACCCAAGGGCGTCGGGCTGATCCCGCCCGATCAGGTGCGGGCAGGAGTCCATCGCGGCCTGTCCGAGCTCGCCATGCGCGCGCTCGTCAACGACGGCGCCACGGCCTCCCGCCAGGAACAACCCTGCACCACGCCGGAGGAGCTGGCCAAGGCTGTTGCGGCGATGCCTCGCATCCGACCGCCGGAGACGGCCTTCAACACGCCGCCGCCCTACCAGCGCACCGGATACCAGCAGGGAACCTACCGTCAGTCACCGGCCCACAACGGTCAGTCCGGACGGCCGACGCAGGCCATTCCCACCCCACCGCCCCCACTGCAGAGCCGTACCGGCAAGGCACTGAAGTGGTCCGTCTCCGCTCTGCTCATCACGGCACTGGGACTGGGCAGCTGGCAGCTGGCGGACACCCTGCTCAAGCTGGAGGGCGACAAGGAGGATCCGGGCAGCTCGCAGACGACCGGCAGCAAGGACAAGAAGCCGGTCAGCAAACCGATCAAGATCCAAAACGCCGGAGAGTACTACCCGGACGGCAAACCGCAGCACGTCGACCAGGTCCAGGCCACTTACGACGGAAACCCCAACACCTACTGGCGCAGCAAGAGCTTCAAGGACGGCCCGGACCTGAATCCGGTCTTCAAGGAGGGCGTCGGACTCGTCTACGACCTCGGCTCGAAGCAAGGCATAAGCAGCGCGTCGATCGGTCTGCACTACGGCGGCCCTCACACCACCGTGACGTTGTACGCGGCCAACTCGCTCTCGCCGTCGGAGCCGCTGAGTTCCATGCAGAAGCTCGGCACGACACAGACATCGCAGACGACGGCGGAGGTCAAGCTGAAGAAGCCGGCGAAAGCGCGCTACGTCCTGGTGTGGATCACCGCGATGCCGTACTCGCCTCGGGATGAGTACAGCGATCCCGGCTTCAAGCAGGCCGTGACGGAGGTTTCCTTCACGAGCTGAGCCGTCGGCAGACGTACCGGCTGTCCAAAAATTGCGCGGGGCCCCGGCCGGATGGAACGGCCGGGGCCCCGAATTCATCGGCATTTACTTTCCTGACCTGGCGGGCTTCAATGGGGTCCGAGATCAGGCAGCTACGGCCGGGGGGCCCGTGTCCACCGACAGCGACGAGGCTTCGACACCAACCGACGCCGATCTCCTCGCCCTGCATGTGAAGGGCGACCCCGACGCGTTCGGGGAGATCGTCCGACGGCACCGCGACCGGCTCTGGGCCGTGGCATTGCGCACTCTCGGCGATCGGGAAGAGGCCGCCGACGCCGTCCAGGACGCTCTGGTCTCCGCGTATCGCGCGGCCCACACCTTCCGAGGGCAGTCCGCCGTCACGACGTGGCTGCACCGCATCACGGTGAACGCCTGCCTGGACCGGGCCCGCAAGGCTGCCTCCCGGCGCACCTCGCCCGTCGCCGAGACCGAGCGGCTGGAACAGCTCCTCGAACCCCAGGAGTCCGCTGCCGTCCCCGCCGAGCGGCAGGATCTGTACCGGCAGTTGCTCGGTGCGCTGCGCACGCTTCCCGAAGAGCAGCGCGCCGCTCTTGTTCTCGTCGATATGCAGGGCTATCCGGTCGCCGAGGCCGCCGCGATCCTCGGGATCCCGACGGGGACGGTGAAGAGCCGCTGCGCACGGGGCCGTGCTCGGCTTCTCCCCTTGGTCACCCATCTGCGCGCCGACGACGGGGATAGCCGACCCATGAGCGGGGGAAGGAACCGGGCGCAGGGGACATCCGTCCCACCGACGACAGGACCGAACGACACAGGTGCGGTGAAGGGCGGAGGTGGGCGGGCGTGACATCGACGACCGGCTCTGGTGAGCACCCGGAGGTCTCCGAGATCTCCGACCTCACAGACGGACTTCTGCCCCCGCCCCGCACCACAGAACTCCGCGACCATCTCGTCGGCTGTCCGCTCTGCGCAGACGTCTGTGCGTCCCTGGAGGAGATCCGCGGGCTGCTCGGCACGCTCCCCGGTCCGGCGAGGATGCCCGCCGATGTCGCCGGCCGCATCGACGCCGCTCTCGCAGCCGAGGCGCTGCTGGACTCCACCTCGCCCGCCACGGGGACTCTTGTTTCACGTGAAACATCGGCCCATGTTTCACGTGAAACATGGGCCGCCGCCGCCTCGGTTTCACGTGAAACCGATGTGGAATCGCCCACACGCGGCGCGCTCTCGGACCGACCGGCGGGGCACCCTCGACGCTCCTCCGGACCTGGTCGGCGGACGCCGGGCAGCCGGTCCCCGCGGGCACGGCGCTGGCCCCGGATCCTGCTCGGTACGGCGGCCGCGGCAGCCCTCGGCATGGGCGGTCTCCTCCTTCAGAACGCTGCCACAGACGGCTCTCCGACGACCATGCGGCAGCACGCGAGCTCGTCCCCCGAGCAGGGCTCCGGCGGCGCGGCCCTCACCTCCGCGTCCCTCGGAGCGCATGTGCACAGCCTGCTTGCGGCACGGCAGCCGCACAAATCCCCGGAGGTCGGTACCCGCAGCTCTCCCGAGACGCCGCTACGGGGCCATGGCGACACTGTCCCCTCGTGTGTGCGCCAAGGCATCGGCCGTACGGAAATGCCGCTCGCCTCCAGCCACAACACCTACAACGGCAAGGACGCCTATCTCGTCGTGCTGCCGAATTCGTCCGACCCGTCACGCGTCTCCGCCTATGTGGTGTCGTCCTCGTGTGTCTCGGCCACACCTCCGGTCCCCGGCAAGGTTCTGCTGACCCACTCGTACCAGCGAGACTGAACAACGGAACGTGCTCTGCGACACCCCGGGAATGCACGCCCCGTAGGATCCGTTGGGTGGGATGAGAGTTCCCAGCCCCAGCAAGCAGTCGGCAGAGACAAGGAAGACACCCGTGAGCGACGTCCGCAACGTGATCATCATCGGCTCCGGGCCCGCGGGCTACACCGCAGCGCTCTACACCGCCCGCGCGTCCCTGAAGCCGCTGATCTTCGAAGGTGCCGTCACCGCCGGCGGCGCGCTGATGAACACCACCGACGTGGAGAACTTCCCCGGTTTCCGCGAGGGCATCATGGGGCCGGACCTCATGGACAACATGCGCGCCCAGGCCGAGCGCTTCGGTGCCGAGCTCGTGCCGGACGACATCGTCGCTGTCGATCTCTCGGAGGAGATCAAGACCGTCACCGACACTGCCGGGAACGTGCACCGGGCGAAGGCCGTCATCGTCGCCACCGGCTCCCAGCACCGCAAGCTCGGGCTGCCTCGTGAGGACGAGCTGTCCGGCCGTGGCGTCTCGTGGTGCGCGACCTGCGACGGGTTCTTCTTCAAGGGCCAGGACATCGCCGTCATCGGCGGCGGCGACACCGCGATGGAAGAGGCCACCTTCCTCTCCCGCTTCGCCAACTCCGTCACCGTCGTCCACCGCCGCGACGTCCTGCGCGCCAGCAAGGCGATGCAGGATCGTGCCTTCGCCGACCCGAAGATCAAGTTTGTGTGGGACAGCGAGGTCGGCGAGGTCCACGGTGAGAACAAGCTCACCGGCCTGACGCTGCGCAATGTCAAGACCGGCGAGACCTCCGAGCTCCCGGTGACCGGTCTGTTCATCGCGATCGGCCACGACCCGCGGACCGAGCTCTTCAAGGGCCAGCTGAACCTGGACGACGAGGGCTACCTCAAGGTCGAGGCGCCCAGCACCCGGACGAACCTGGCAGGCGTCTTCGCCGCCGGTGACGTCGTCGACCACACCTACCGCCAGGCGATCACCGCGGCCGGCACGGGGTGTGCTGCCGCCCTCGACGCCGAGCGGTTCCTCGCGGCGCTGACGGACGGAGAGGCCACGGCCGAGCCGGACAAGACCGCCTCCGCCTGACCCTCGCCACCCCCCAGCTTTTCACCACCCACCCACTAAGGAGATTGCCATGGCCGGCGCCACGGTGACCGTGACGGACGACAACTTCGAAGAGGTCGTCCTCAAGAGCGACAAGCCCGTACTCGTGGACTTCTGGGCCACCTGGTGCGGCCCGTGCCGCCAGATCGCTCCGTCCTTGGAGGCCATTGCCGCCGAGCACGACGAGATCGTCATCGCCAAGCTGAACACGGACGAGAACCCAGCGACCACCGCCAAGTACGGCGTCATGTCCATCCCGACCATGAACGTCTACCAGAACGGCGAGGTCGTGAAGACCATCGTCGGCGCCAAGCCGAAGGCCGGGATCGAGCGCGAGCTGGTGGACTTCCTCGTCGCCAAGTAATCGCGTCAACGTTTCACGTGAAACATTGGGCCCGCCCCCTCCCGGGGACGGGCCCAATGTCTGTTCCGCCGCGTACTACAGCGGCCTCAACGCGGGTTCCTTCTGTACGGCTCCCAGCAAGCGGTCGAGGGCAAGCTCTACGTCTTCCTTCCACGAGATGGTGGCCCGCAGCTCAAGGCGCAGCCGCGGATAGCGCGGATGGGGGCGTACGGTCTTGAAGCCCACCGCGAGGAGATGGTCGGCGGGCAGCACACAGGCCGGCTCGGTCCAACGGGCATCGCCGAAGGCTTCGATGGCCTTGAACCCGCGCTGGATGAGGTCCTTGGCAACCGTCTGCACCATCACCCGGCCCAGCCCCTGCCCTTGATAACCAGGCGTCAGCCACGCCGTGAGCAACTGCACCGCATCCGCCGACACCGGACTGGTGGGAAAGGCCATGGACCGGGGCACATAGGCCGGCGGGGCGTACATCACAAAGCCGACCGGGACGTCGTCGACATAGACCACCCGCCCGCAGGACCCCCACTCCAGAAGAACCGCCGAGATCCAGGCTTCCTTCTCCAGCTCGGGCCGGCCCGTCTTTACTGCGGCTTCGCCGCTGACGGGGTCGAGCTCCCAGAAGACACAGGAGCGGCAGCGCTTGGGGAGATCCGGAAGGTTGTCGAGCGTGAGCGGTACGAGCCGACGGCCCATGAAGCCAGGTCCTCACTTCCCTCGCCTGCCGCACCGCGCAGTGCCGTCAGCGCCGCCTGCTCCCTGAGCAGACCGCCGACGAACCCTCCGACGGCAGCAAGGCCGAACCCCGCTGCCAACAGTCCGGTGCGGCTCACTGATCGCATGGCCTCTCCTCTTTGTGAGGTCTCTCCATGTGGATGCGTGCCATACCCGATCGCATCGTATCCACCCTTTACGGGCACGGGTACCGACGGAGCGCAAAGGGCGGGCCGTGTTCCGGTATGGACTCCGGAACACGGCCCGCCCGGGAGCCGAACCCGTCAGCTCATTCCTTGTCGTCGCTCTCCTCGGCGAGCGACTTGCCCAGCACCGGACCCTCATCCGGAGCCAGGGTGCCGAGAATGCGCTCCAGATCGTCTATCGAGGCGAACTCGACGACGATCTTTCCCTTCTTCTGGCCGAGGTCGACCTTCACCCGCGTTTCGAAGCGGTCGGACAGCCGGGTGGCAAGACCGGTGAGCGCAGGGGACACACGAGTACCCGCACGCGGCTTCTTGGTCTTGGCCGCGCTCTTCGGGTCGGCCGCCAGCAACTTCACGATCTCCTCGAGGCTGCGCACCGACAGCCCCTCTCGCACCGTGCGGCTGGCGAGGTGCTCCTGCTCCTCGTGGTCCTCCACGGTGAGCAGGGCGCGTGCATGCCCCGCGGAGAGCACGCCTGCCGCAAGCCTGCTCTGAACCGCCGGCGCCAGCTTCAGAAGCCGCAGGGTGTTGGTGACCTGCGACCGTGACCGGCCGATCCGGTCCGCCAGCTCGTCATGGGTGCAGGAGAAGTCCTTCAGCAGCTGGTCGTAGGCGGCTGCCTCTTCCAGTGGATTGAGCTGCGCCCGATGCAGATTCTCCAGAAGCGCATCGAGCAGCATCTTGCCGTCTTCCGTGGCGCGGACGATGGCAGGAACCTTCTCCAGCCCCGCCTCGCGGCACGCCCGCCAGCGGCGCTCACCCATGATGAGCTCATAGTTCTCCGGCACGGTCTGCCGGACCACCACCGGCTGAAGCAGACCCACCTCCTTGATGGAGATGACCAGCTCGGCGAGCTCCTCGTCGTTGAACACCTTCCGCGGCTGACGCGGGTTCGGCGTGATCGCGTCCAGCGGCACCTCGGCGAAGTACGCGCCCGCGACCTCTGACACGCCCTGAGGCACCGTCTCCGGCTCGGCCGGTGCCTGTGTTTCACGTGAAACATTGTTCGTCGGAAGAGCGGCAACCTTGGCGGCCGCCACTCCCCGATCCGGTGTCAGTACCGGTACGGCCGACGGTGACGTCGCCCCCCGGCCCACCGCAGGCCCGGCGTTGTCCGTGCTCTGCGGTGCCGCGGGGATCAGCGCACCGAGCCCACGGCCCAGCCCTCTACGTCGTTCGCTCACTGAGTCCCCTCCGACATGCTGTGCTGACCTTCATAGTTGACCGCGAGGCCCTGACCATCGGCCTGAGAAACCCCGCGCAAGGCGATCTCTTTGGCCGCTTCGAGATACGAGAGTGAACCGCTGGACCCCGGGTCATAGGTGAGCACCGTCTGCCCATAACTGGGCGCCTCGGAGATACGCACCGAGCGGGGGATGCTCGTACGGAGCACCTCACTGCCGAAGTGGCTGCGCACCTCATCGGCGACCTGAGAGGCCAGTCGGGTACGCCCGTCGTACATGGTGAGCAGAATCGTCGAGACATGGAGCTTGGGATTGAGGTGTCCCCGCACCAGATCGACATTCCGCAGCAGCTGTCCCAGGCCCTCCAGCGCGTAGTACTCACACTGAATCGGGATGAGCACCTCGGCGCCGGCGACCAGAGCATTCACGGTCAGCAGCCCCAGCGAGGGCGGGCAGTCGATAAGGATGTAGTCCAGCGGCTGCTCATATGCCTTGATGGCTCGGTCCAGCCGGCTCTCCCGCGCTACGAGAGAGACCAGCTCGATCTCCGCACCGGCCAGGTCGATCGTGGCAGGCGCACAGAACAGGCCCTCCACATCCATCACCGGCTGCACCACGTCGGACAGCGGCTTGCTGTCCACCAGCACGTCATAGATCGACGGCACCTCGGCGTGATGGTCGATCCCCAGTGCCGTCGAGGCATTGCCCTGGGGATCGAGGTCGATCACCAGAACCCGTGCCCCGTGGAGGGCCAGGGAGGCCGCCAGATTCACCGTGGTCGTGGTCTTGCCGACCCCGCCCTTCTGGTTGGCGACCACCATGACCCGCGTCTGCTCGGGTCGTGGCAGCCCTCCCGTGCGGCCGATTGCCTCCACCGCAAGCTGAGCTGCACGACCGATCGGGGTGTCGTCCATCGGGGGCGGTGTTTCACGTGAAACATCGTCCCCGAACGACTCGTTACGGGGACCGGGGACCGGATCGGTCATCGGTCCCGCGATGTTGGCGTCGGACCGCAAGGATTCACTCTCCTCGACATCAGGCTCGCAATGAGCAGAGCCTGCCATGCTTTCGGCGTCGTGAACCAGTGAGGTCCGTTCTCCTGTGGACAAACCCGCTTCTGTGGATACTTCCGTACCCCTTGTGGGTTTCCGGCCACGCGGCGCGGCGGCCGCACGGCCACGGTCGATGATCCCTTGCAGCAGAGAACGATGTTTCACGTGAAACACGATGCCAGCGCCGCGCCCGATTAAGCCGCGACACTCCGTCTTATGCTCTTTTGATGGCGTTTATGGAATTCGCCCCAATTGATGGCTCATGGAGGAATCTCCCGTAGCGGCATGCCGGCCTGGGAATCTCCCGCAGCGGGGGTCAGCGGCGGCGACCCCTTGATGCACGGGCGGCCTTCGCCCGCTTGGCGGCAAAGCGCACCCCGCCCGGGCTCTCACCGACCTCGACCCGCACCACCGTCGACGGCGGATCCACAATGCCCTCGCCCACATGGACCACCGACGTCTCCACCACACCGAGCTTGCTCAGCGCGGCCCGGGCGCCCTTGAGTTCCTCCTCCGCCGCATCGCCCTTGAGCGCCAGCATCTCGCCGTAGGGCCGCAGCAGCGGCACACCCCCCCCCGCCAGCCGGTCGAGCGGTGCCACGGCCCGTGCCGTCACCACATGCACCTGTGGGATCTTGCCCATGACCTCTTCGGCCCGGCCCCGCACCACCGTCACATGATCCAGTCCGAGCAGCTCGACGACCTCCTCAAGGAACGTCGTACGGCGCAGCAGCGGCTCCAGCAGCGTGATCTTCAGATCCGGGCGCACCAGCGCCAGCGGGATCCCGGGCAGCCCGGCCCCCGATCCCACATCGCAGACCGAGACACCCTCCGGAACCACCTCGGAGAGCACCGCACAGTTCAGCAGATGCCGCTCCCACAGCCGCGGCACCTCGCGCGGGCCGATGAGCCCCCGCGTCACCCCCGCGTCGGCGAGCAGTTCGCCGTACCGCACAGCCTCCGGAAAGAGCTCACCGAATACCTCCTGCGCTGCCTTCGGCGCAGGAGGAAGCTCCGCTGCTGCCTCCGTCACGGGAACCGCCCTTCCTCTGGACTGTTTGTTCTGCCGGGACCCAGGGATATGCCCCAGGGCCCGGAATAGCACAGATCGCTGACAACATTTGGCCCCGTCTGCGAGCAGACGGGGCCAAAGACAAACGAAGCGCTGAAAGGTCAGGCCGGGAGGACGACCACTCGGCGCTGCGGCTCCTCGCCCTCGGACTCGCTGCGCAGCCCGGCCGCGGCCACCGCGTCATGCACGACCTTGCGCTCGAACGGCGTCATCGGGTCGAGCTTGACCGGCTTACCGGTGCCCTTGGCCTCCTCCGCCGCCTTCGCACCGATCTGCGTGAGCTGCTCGCGCTTGCGCGCACGGAACCCGGCGATGTCCAGCATCAGACGGCTGCGGTCACCGGTCTCGCGGTGCACGGCCAGCCGGGTCAGCTCCTGCAGCGCCTCCAGCACCTCACCGTCACGGCCCACCAGCTTCTGCAGATCGCGGCTGGTCGCATCGCTGATGATCGACACCGCGGCACGGTCGGCCTCGACGTCCATGTCGATATCGCCGTCGAGGTCGGCGATGTCCAGCAGACCCTCGAGGTAGTCGGCCGCGATCTCGCCTTCCTGCTCGAGGCGGGTCAGGGTGTCGGTGCCCTTGGTGCCAGGGGTCGTGTCCGTCACGAAAGGACTCCTTCTTACTTCTTGGACGGGTGCTTGGGGCGCTGCTGGCCCTTGCGCTGTCCGGACTTGGTGTTACGGGACCCGGCGGCGGAGGAGCCCTTCGCGGACGCGCCGCCCTGCTCCGTGCCCTCCTGCGCGGCCTTCTTCTCCAGCGACGGCTTCTTCGCGGCACCCTGGCCCGACGAGGCACCGTCCGCCGACCCCGCCCGCGTACGGTTCTGCGAGGTTCCGTCGGCGGCGGGCGCGGAGTGCTGACGCTTGGCCTTGGGCTGACGCTTGGGCTGCTGGCGGTTCTGGCGCGCCTCCTCGGCGGCCTGCTTCGCGGCGACCTCGGCGGGGTCCTCGACCACCTTGCCCTTGGCCCGCAGCCGCTCCTGGCGCTCGTTGAAGGCCCGGCTGCCCGGAGTGGGGTTCCGGCGGATGACGAACATCTGCTGGCCCATGGTCCACACGTTGGTGGTCAGCCAGTAGACGAGAACACCGACGGGGAAGTTGATACCGAAGACGGCGAACATGATCGGGAAGACGTACATCAGCATCTTCTGCTGCTGCATGAACGGCGTCTTCACCGTGAGGTCGACGTTCTTCGTCATCAGCTGGCGCTGCGTGTAGAACTGCGACGCCGACATCATGATGATCATGATGACCGTGACGACGCGGACGTTGGTGACCGAAGCCCCCAGGCTCTCGATCTTCGCCGCGGTGTCCATGAACTTCGCCGCCAGAGGAGCACCGAAGATGTGCGCCTTCTGCGCGCTCTGCAGCAGCGTCTGGTCGATGACACCGACCGTCTTGCCGTTCGCGATGTGGCTGAGGACCTGGTACAGCGAGATGAAGAACGGCGACTGCGCCAGAATCGGGAGACAGCTCGAGAGCGGGTTGGTGCCCGTCTCCTTGTAGAGCTTCATCATCTCTTCGGACTGGCGCTGCTTGTCGCTCTTGTAGCGCTCCTGGATCGCCTTCATCTTCGGCTGCAGCGCCTGCATGTTCCGCGTCGCCTTGATCTGCTTCACGAAGAGCGGGATCAGGCAGATACGGATCAGCACCACCAGCGAGACGATGGACAGACCCCACGCCGCGCCACTGTTCGGGTTAAAGATCAGGCTGAAGAACGAGTGGAACTGGACGATGATCCAGGAAACGGCGTAATAGAGAGGATTCAGGATCGTGTCCACGAATCAGGCTCCTTGGGCGTTGGGCTGAGTCTCGGGCTGGGCGGCGGGGTCATGGACGACAGTCCCGCCCAGACGGCTCCTCAGCCGCTGATGCCAGACCGGACGCTTCCGGGGAGGGACGTGGTCGACGCCACCGAGCGACCACGGGTTGCAGCGCAGGATGCGCCAGGCGGTCAGCGCAGTCCCTTTCACCGCGCCGTGCCGGTCGATGGCCGTGTAGCCATAGTGCGAGCACGACGGGTAGTACTTGCAGACCGGGCCCAGCAGGGGGCTGATGGTCCACTGGTAGATCTTGATCAAAAGCAGCAGCGGGTACTTCACTGTGCGCTCCCTCCCGGGTCCCGTCCGGGGTTCCGGGGGCCCGCGGCGTAGCCGCCGCCGGTCGTGGCCCCGGTGGGATTGCAGCCTTTCGGCACCCCTCCCAGCAGCCGCTCGAGAGCGGCGTCCAGGTCGCGGGCCAGCTGATCGTGCTCCGCAGCACCCGCGCCGGGCAGGGCCCGTACGACAACCAGGCTACCGGCGGGCAGCCGGTCGAGCCGATCACGCATGAGGTGACGAAGCCTCCGCTTGACCTTGTTGCGTACGACAGCGACGCCAACGGCCTTGCTCACGACGAAACCCGCACGCGTCGGGGGAACACGTTCCCCCGACGCGTGCGGGTCCGTTGCACCGCTACGAAAATGCACGACAAGGAGCGGGCGCCCGGCCCTGCGTCCCCGGCGTACCGCGGTCGCAAAGTCCTCGCGCCGCCTCAGCCGATGCTCGGTAGGCAGCACGTCATGGACCTAGGTCAGGCTGCTCAGGCCGACAGGCGGGCGCGACCCTTGCCACGGCGGGACGCGAGGATCGCGCGGCCGGCACGGGTCCGCATGCGCAGACGGAAGCCGTGGGTCTTCGCACGACGGCGGTTGTTCGGCTGGAAGGTGCGCTTGCTCACTCGGGGACTCCAGGAATGCTTGTTGTCTCAGGGCGAGACAGGATGTGGGGCGTCCATGGCTGTCACCGTGCGCCCACGAGTAGCTCGCAACGCCCAAGTGCACCGCTTCACGATCGCCCAGAGCGCGATCTTTGCCCATCGGAGGCAGGCGGCAGCAGCCATCGACAACTCGACCTGGTCACGGTACGCGCGGCTGCGCCATCCGGTCAAACCGGCTCTGGGCGCCCCTACGCGGGCCCTTGTCAGGACACACTATGCACAGCCTGTGGACAACAACTTGAATCCGCAGGCCCGGCCTGACTACCGTTGCTGAACTCCGATTCCTTCCCGCCCGTCCTGAGAATCACACATTCGTGGGACTGTGAGAGAGCGTGCCTTGTGGCTGAAGTCCCTGCCGATCTTGCCGCAGTGTGGCCGCGCGTACTCGACCACCTCCTGCGTGCCGAGGCCGACGGCCTCAAGCCCAAGGACCAGGACTGGCTCAAGCGCACCCAGCCGCTGGCGCTGGTCGCCGACACCGCACTGCTCGCCGTCCCCAATGAATTCGCCAAGGGCGTGCTCGAAGGGCGGCTCGGACCGCTGATCGGGAAGGCGCTCACCCACGAGTGCGGGCGGCAGATCCGGATCGCGATCACCGTTGACAACTCCTCCGAGGAGCCGCCGGCCCCGTCCGCGCCCCCCTCGTCCCCGGCGCCGCAGCAGCCGTACTCCCAGCAGCACCCACAGCCCTCGCACCAGCCGTCCCATCAGGCGCAGCCGCAGCATGACGCCTACGACGGCTACGACAACCGGCACGACAACCGGCACGAGACGCGGCACGAAACCCGGCAGGGCTACGGGCACCAGGGCGACGATCTGCCCACCGTCCGGCCCTCCTACCCCGACTACCAGCAGCCCCGGCACGAGCCCGGCGCCTGGCCGCAGCACCCCACCACGATGGGCGGCGGCCCCGGCCCCCGCGACGACTACGGCTGGCAGCAGCAGCCGCTCGGCGGCTTCCCCGACCGCGACCCGTCCCCGGAGCCCTGGCGCGAGCCGTACGCCTCCGGGCCCCCCTCCCACCAGCAGAACGACTACCGCTCGCCGCGCCGCGACCCGGCCGAGCACCAGCCGCCCGGCCGGTCCGGCGGCCCCTCGCTGCCCGCGCCCAGCGGTGCCCCCGGCCCACTCGCCGCGCAGCCGGCGCCGGCGACCGGCCCCGGGGAGCCCACCGCGCGGCTGAACCCGAAGTACCTCTTCGACACCTTCGTCATCGGTGCCTCCAACCGCTTTGCGCACGCCGCAGCGGTCGCGGTCGCCGAGGCGCCGGCCAAGGCGTACAACCCGCTGTTCATCTACGGCGAATCCGGTTTGGGCAAGACCCATCTGCTGCACGCCATCGGGCACTACGCGCGGAGCCTGTATCCGGGGACCCGGGTGCGGTATGTGAGCTCGGAGGAGTTCACCAACGAGTTCATCAACTCCATCCGCGACGGCAAGGCGGACGCGTTCCGCAAGCGCTACCGCGACATGGACATCCTGCTGGTCGACGACATCCAGTTCCTGGCGAGCAAGGAGTCGACGCAGGAGGAGTTCTTCCACACCTTCAACACGCTGCACAACGCCAACAAGCAGATCGTGCTGTCCTCGGACCGGCCGCCCAAGCAGCTGGTCACCCTGGAGGACCGGCTGCGCAATCGCTTCGAGTGGGGCCTGATCACCGACGTCCAGCCGCCCGAGCTGGAGACGAGGATCGCGATCCTCCGTAAGAAAGCGGTGCAGGAGCAGCTCAACGCGCCGCCGGAGGTGCTGGAGTTCATCGCCTCGCGGATCTCGCGGAACATCCGTGAGCTGGAGGGCGCGCTGATCCGCGTCACGGCGTTCGCCTCGCTCAACCGGCAGCCGGTGGACCTGGGGCTGACCGAGATCGTCCTCAAGGATCTGATCCCCGGAGGCGAGGACGCGGCACCGGAGATCACCGCCACCGCGATCATGGCATCCACCGCCGACTACTTCGGGCTGACCGTCGACGACCTGTGCGGCTCCTCGCGCAGCCGGGTACTGGTCACCGCCCGCCAGATCGCCATGTATCTGTGCCGTGAGCTGACCGATCTGTCGCTTCCGAAGATCGGCGCGCAGTTCGGCGGGCGGGACCATACGACCGTGATGCACGCCGACCGCAAGATCCGCGCGCTGATGGCCGAGCGGCGCTCGATCTACAACCAGGTCACCGAGCTGACCAATCGCATCAAGAACGGCTGATCGCCGGCCGCGGCAAGCGGCCACAGGCGCTTTCAGGGCGCTCCGGAGATGTGCTTTCCGGAGCGCCCTTCGTCGTCCGGGGCTCGCCTCGTCCGGGGGTCTCGTCGTACGGGCATGTCGCGGTACGGGCCGCCGGCCCAGCGCCCGCGGGGCGCTCCGTGGACGACGACGAGCCGCATGCGAGCCCGTCTGAAGCCGCTCCGGTACGCCGCTCCCGCACCCTTCGCCCTCATCCCAAACCTGTGGAGCGCGCCGGCCGTGTTCGATTCCGCACCGGGTCACGGCCTCTCTCCACAGATTGGGCAAGAATCTTCCCTCCACACCCTGGGGAGAGGAAAGTTATCCCTGGGGAATCCACAGGGCGGCGGCCTGACGAGGCATCGGGGGAGGTCAGGCGGGTGTGGATTTGTGGTCAACCGCAATCCACAGACTGTGGACAAAGATTTCGTCCACAGCGAGGCGCGCGACTTGTCCACCGGCTGCCCACAGGAGAAGCGGTGTTGTCCCCAGTGATCCCCAGCTTCTCCACACCACTGTCCACTGTTCGGCAACCCGACACCGCCGCTCACCGGGCCGAGTGAAAGCCGTCACATCAAGTTGGCTGGTTGGGCTGTGGGGAACCGGGGTAAAGCTGGGGATGGCACTGGGGAGAACTGCCCGTCCCCTGTGCATGGGGTGTGCAGAACTTTCGGCGGTCCACAGAACCGCCCGCTTATCCACGGCCGCCGCCCACAGGGCCGGTGGACAAAAATGCCGCGCTGACCTGCGCAAAGGAAGTTGTCCACGGTTTCCACAGGCCCTACTACTACGACCACGGATATCTACCGGGGACTTCGCTTGAAAGCGGGGGCTGTGCACAACTTGGCCGCCGAGCGCCCGAGCCGGGCCGAGTCGACTTGACCCCGAGCAGCGCCGACTGTCAGCGGTGTGCGTCAGACTGGTCTCCGGCAACCCAGCCGATGACGAGATCCAGCAGGGCGTAGAAGCCAGCAACAGCAGGAGGCGGTTTCCGGTGAAGATCCGGGTGGAGCGCGATGTACTCGCGGAGGCAGTGGCCTGGGCGGCCAAGAGCCTCCCGGCCCGTCCGCCGGTGCCCGTCCTCGCGGGCCTCCTGCTGAAGGCGGAGGACGGCGCACTGAGCCTCTCCGGCTTCGACTACGAGGTCTCGGCGCGGGTCTCGGTGGACGCCGAGGTCGAGGAGGAGGGCACCGTTCTCGTCTCCGGTCGGCTGCTCGCCGACATCTGCCGGGCGCTCCCCAACCGCCCGGTGGAGATCTCCACAGACGGTGTACGAGTCACCGTCGTCTGCGGCTCCTCGCGCTTCACCCTCCACACCCTGCCTGTGGAGGAGTACCCGTCCCTGCCGACGATGCCCACCGCCACCGGCACCGTCCCCGGTGAGGTCTTCGCCGCTGCCGCCGCCCAGGTGGCCATCGCCGCCGGCCGTGACGACACGCTGCCGGTGCTCACCGGCGTACGGATCGAGATCGAGGGCGACACCGTCACGCTGGCCTCCACCGACCGCTACCGCTTCGCGGTCCGTGAGTTCCTGTGGAAGCCCGAGAGCCCGGATGCCTCCGCCGTCGCGCTGGTCCCGGCCAAGACGCTGCTGGACACCGCCAAGTCGCTGAGCAGCGGCGACACCGTCACGCTGGCGCTCTCGGGCTCTGGTGCGGGCGAGGGGCTGATCGGCTTCGAGGGCGCCGGGCGCCGTACGACCACCCGGCTGCTCGAGGGTGACCTGCCCAAGTACCGCACGCTGTTCCCGACCGAGTTCAACTCCGTCGCCGTGATCGAGACCGCGCCGTTCGTCGAGGCGGTCAAGCGTGTGGCGCTGGTGGCCGAGCGGAACACCCCGGTGCGGCTGAGCTTCGAACAGGGTGTGCTCATCCTGGAGGCCGGCTCCAGCGACGATGCACAGGCTGTGGAGAGGGTCGACTCGGATCTGGACGGCGACGACATCTCGATCGCCTTCAACCCCGGTTTCCTCCTGGAGGGCCTGTCGGCCATCGACTCGCCGGTGGCGCAGCTGTCGTTCACGACCTCCACCAAGCCCGCCCTGCTGAGCGGCCGTCCCGCCAAGGACGCCGAGGCGGACGACGCCTACAAGTACCTGATCATGCCGGTGCGGCTGAGCGGCTGATGCGGCCGGGGCCGGCCGCTGACGGCAGTCCCGTAGAGCGCTCGGCCGCTCATCGGAGCCCTTGCGGCGTCCGGCCGACAAGCCCCCGATGAGCGCCTGAGCCCACAGCTGTGCACGCGGTCGCGGGCGTAGGCTCGGACCCGGGTACGAACGAACGACTACGTGCAAAGAGGGTCTCTGATGGAGCTCGGTCTCGTCGGTCTCGGCAAGATGGGCGGCAATATGCGCGAGCGCATTCGCCGCGCCGGCCACACCGTCGTCGGATACGACCGCAACCCGGACCTGGCTGATGTCGACAGCCTCAAGGAGCTTGTGGACAAGCTCAAGGGTCCGCGGGTCGTCTGGGTCATGGTGCCGGCCGGTGCCGCCACCCAGTCGACGATCGACGAACTGGCCGAGCTGCTCTCGCCCGGCGACATCGTCGTGGACGGCGGCAACTCCCGCTGGACCGACGACGAGAAGCACGCCGAGGAGCTCAAGGCCAAGGGCATCGGCTTCGTCGACTGCGGTGTCTCCGGCGGCGTGTGGGGCCTGGAGAACGGCTATGCGCTGATGTACGGCGGCGCGGCGGACGACGTCGCCAAGGTGCAGCCGGTCTTCGACGCCCTCAAGCCCGAGGGCGAGTTCGGCTCGGTGCACGCCGGCAAGGTCGGCGCCGGCCACTTCGCCAAGATGGTCCACAACGGCATCGAGTACGCGATGATGCAGGCCTTCGCCGAGGGCTGGGAGCTGCTGGAGAAGGTCGACTCCGTCACGGACGTGCGCGAGATCTTCCGCTCCTGGCAGGAGGGCACGGTCATCCGTTCCTGGCTGCTGGACCTGGCCGTCAACGCTCTCGACGACGACGAGCACCTGGAGAAGCTGCGCGGCTACGCCGCCGATTCCGGTGAAGGCCGCTGGACCGTCGAGGCCGCGATCGACAACGCCGTGCCGCTGCCCGCGATCACGGCCTCGCTCTTCGCGCGGTTCGCCTCCCGCCAGGACGACTCCCCGCAGATGAAGATGATCGCCGCGCTGCGCAACCAGTTCGGTGGCCACGCGGTCGAGAGCAAGAAGTAACCCGCAACACCCGCAGCCGGGGGAGGTCGTCGCACCACGTCATGCACGTTACGCATCTCTCGCTCGCCGACTTCCGCTCGTACGCCCGGGTCGAGGTTCCGCTCGACCCGGGCGTCACGGCTTTTGTGGGCCCCAACGGCCAGGGCAAGACCAATCTCGTCGAGGCCGTCGGATATCTGGCGACGCTCGGCAGCCACCGGGTCTCCTCCGATGCGCCGCTGGTACGGATGGGCGCCGAACGCGCGATCATCCGCGCCGCGGTCGTCCAGGGCGAGCGGCAGCAGCTGGTGGAGCTGGAGCTCAACCCGGGCAAGGCCAACCGCGCCAGGATCAACCGCTCCTCGCAGGTCAGACCGCGGGATGTGCTGGGCATCGTACGGACGGTGCTGTTCGCGCCGGAGGATCTGGCCCTGGTCAAGGGCGACCCCGGCGAGCGCCGCCGGTTCCTGGACGAGTTGATCACGGCGCGCTCGCCGCGGATGGCGGGCGTGCGCTCCGACTACGACCGTGTCCTCAAGCAGCGCAACACTCTGCTGAAGACGGCGGCGCTGGCGCGCCGGCACGGCGGTCGGCAGATGGACCTGTCGACGCTGGATGTATGGGACCAGCATCTGGCCCGTGCGGGCGCCGAGCTGCTGGCGCAGCGGCTGGACCTGATCGCCACGGTGCAGCCGCTGGCGGACAAGGCGTATGAGCAGCTGGCACCCGGCGGCGGGCCGCTGGCGCTCGAGTACCGCGGTTCGGCGGGCGAGGCGATGGCCGGCGCCTCCAGCCGCGAGGAGCTGTACGGCGTGCTGCTGGCGGCCCTGGGCGAGGCTCGTAAGAGCGAGATCGAGCGCGGGGTGACGCTCATCGGCCCCCATCGCGACGATCTGGTGCTGAAGCTGGGAGAGCTCCCGGCGAAGGGCTACGCCAGTCACGGCGAGTCCTGGTCGTACGCGCTGGCGCTGCGGCTGGCCTCGTACGACCTCCTGCGGGCCGAGGGAAATGAGCCGGTCCTCGTCCTCGATGACGTTTTCGCGGAGCTGGACGCCCGGCGGCGGGAGCGGCTGGCGGAGCTGGTGGCGCCGGGCGAGCAGGTGCTGGTGACGGCCGCGGTGGACGACGATGTGCCGGGGGTGCTGGTCGGAGCGCGCTATGCGGTGTCCGGCGGCGCCGTGGAAAAGGTGACCTTGTGAGCGCGGAACTTCCCGACCGGCCCAAGCCTCCCGAGCTGTCCGGAGTAGACCTGGCCCGGCAGGCGCTGGTGGCCGCCAAGGAACAGGCACGGGCCCGGGGCGCGGCCGCGCAGCAGAAGAAGCAGGCCCGCCGTGGCGGGCTGCGGTCGGGTGCGCGGGCGGACGGCCGTGATCCGCTGCCCCTGGGTGCGGCGATCAACCGGCTGATCACGGAACGCGGCTGGGAAACCCCGGCGGCGGTCGGCGGGGTCATGGGGCGCTGGCCGCAGCTGGTCGGGCCCGAGGTCGCACAGCACTGTGAGCCGCAGCGGTACGACGAGGACGCCCGGGTGCTGACCGTGCAGTGTGACTCCACGGCGTGGGCGACGCAGCTGCGGCTGCTCGCCCCCCAGCTGGTGCGTCGGCTCAACGAGGACCTGGGCCAGGGGACCGTAAAGGTGATCAAGGTGCTGGGGCCCGGCGGCCCGGCCCGGCGGTACGGGGCGCTGCGGGCGCCCGGCAGCAAGGGCCCCGGCGACACCTACGGCTAGACACCTGCGCCGAGGCCCTACGCCAAGGCCCCGACCGCGGGCAGCGGGCGATGTTTCACGTGAAACATCGCCGTGCCCGGCCTTGCCACCCCGCCGCGCCGACCGATGTTTCACGTGAAACATCGACAACGGCGCGGGCCTCGCGCCCCGTGCGACGCCTGTCCGCGCATGGGGTGCCTGAGACGCCGCTCACGGTAGCCGGCGGTTGACAGTCGGAAGCGCTGAGTGCCCGCGTGAGCGTCCTGAGGCCCCTTGTCGAATATGGGGAGTCGGCGGACGTCAGTTCAGGGCGGCACATGACGACTCAGGTGCCTGCAAACCCCCATGAGTGTCAGCGCTAACGGTAGACTGGTGGCAATCCCGCCCACTCGCGGAACATGTCGAACGACGCAGCCGTTCTCGCCTGTCTTTTCTGGGGGTGCCCCGCAGGCGCGGAAACGGCTCGTGCTGTGCCAGAAAGGGCGCTTCGTGGCCGACTCCGGCGACCTCAACGAGAACAACACGGCTGCTAATGAAGAGGGGGTTCCTGCCGGCGCCATGGGCGACTCCTCCGTGGAGAAGTCGTACGACGCCAGCGCGATCACCGTCCTCGAAGGACTGGACGCGGTCCGTAAGCGCCCCGGCATGTACATCGGCTCGACCGGCGAGCGCGGTCTGCACCACCTCGTGCAGGAGGTCGTCGACAACTCCGTTGACGAGGCGATGGCCGGTCACGCCGACACGATCGACGTGACGATCCTCGCCGACGGCGGCGTCCGCGTCGTCGACAACGGCCGCGGTATCCCGGTCGGTATCGTGCCGTCGGAGAACAAGCCGGCCGTCGAGGTCGTGATGACGGTGCTGCACGCCGGCGGCAAGTTCGGCGGCGGCGGCTACGCGGTCTCCGGTGGTCTGCACGGCGTGGGTGTCTCCGTCGTGAACGCACTGTCGCAGCGGGTGGCGGTCGAGGTCCGCACGGACGGCTACCGCTGGACGCAGGAGTACAAGCTCGGTGTGCCGACCGCCCCGCTCGCCAAGCACGAGGCGACGGAGGGATCCGGCACCTCGGTGACCTTCTGGGCCGACGGCGACATCTTCGAGACCACCACGTACAGCTTCGAGACGCTCTCCCGCCGCTTCCAGGAGATGGCGTTCCTCAACAAGGGCCTCTCGATCGCGCTGCGCGACGAGCGCCCGGACCATGTGGACGAGGACGGCAACCCGCTCTCCGTCCGCTACCACTACGAGGGCGGCATCGTCGACTTCGTGAAGTACCTCAACTCGCGCAAGGGCGAGCTGGTGCATCCGACGGTGATCGCGGTGGAGGCCGAGGACAAGGAGCGGATGCTCTCGGTCGAGCTCGCCATGCAGTGGAACACCCAGTACAGCGAGGGTGTCTACAGCTTCGCGAACACCATCCACACCCACGAGGGCGGCACCCACGAAGAGGGCTTCCGGGCGGCGCTGACGGGCCTGATCAACCGCTATGCGCGCGACAAGAAGCTGCTGCGGGAGAAGGACGACAACCTCACGGGCGAGGACATCCGCGAGGGTCTGACGGCGATCATCTCGGTCAAGCTCGGCGAGCCGCAGTTCGAGGGCCAGACCAAGACCAAGCTGGGCAACACCGAGGCCAAGACCTTCGTTCAGAAGGTCGTCCACGAGCACCTCACGGACTGGCTGGACCGCAACCCCAACGAGGCCGCGGACATCATCCGCAAGGGCATCCAGGCGGCTACCGCCCGCGTCGCCGCCCGCAAGGCGCGCGATCTGACCCGCCGTAAGGGCCTGCTGGAGACCGCATCGCTGCCGGGCAAGCTGAGCGACTGCCAGTCCAACGACCCCGAGAAGTGCGAGATCTTCATCGTCGAGGGTGACTCCGCCGGCGGCTCGGCCAAATCCGGCCGTAACCCGCAGTACCAGGCGATCCTCCCGATCCGCGGCAAGATCCTCAACGTCGAGAAGGCCCGGGTCGACAAGATCCTGCAGAACAACGAGGTCCAGGCGCTGATCTCGGCTTTCGGCACGGGCGTGCACGAGGACTTCGACATCTCGAAGCTCCGCTATCACAAGATCATCTTGATGGCGGACGCCGATGTCGACGGCCAGCACATCAACACCCTGCTGCTGACCTTCCTCTTCCGGTTCATGCGGCCGCTGGTCGAAGCCGGGCACGTCTACCTCTCCCGCCCGCCGCTGTACAAGATCAAGTGGGGCCGGGACGACTTCGAGTACGCCTACTCGGATCCGGAGCGCGACCATCTGATCGAGCTCGGCAAGCAGAACGGCAAGCGCATCAGGGACGACTCGGTCCAGCGGTTCAAGGGTCTCGGTGAGATGAACGCCGAGGAGCTGCGGGTGACCACCATGGACGCCGATCACCGTGTCCTCGGCCAGGTCTCGCTGGACGACGCGGCCCGCGCGGACGACCTGTTCTCGGTGCTGATGGGTGAGGACGTGGAGGCACGCCGCTCCTTCATCCAGCGCAACGCCAAGGACGTCCGCTTCCTCGACATCTGAGCCCGGTCGGCCCTCACCACAGCCGCCGCTCGAAAGGACTTTGAACAGCAATGGCCGACGAGAACCCCCCTGTGACCCCGGACGGTGTGACCGCCGAGGGCGCGCCCGCCACCATCGAAGGCGTGGGCATGCGCGTCGAGCCCGTCGGGCTCGAGACGGAGATGCAGCGCTCCTACCTCGACTACGCGATGTCCGTCATCGTCTCGCGTGCGCTGCCGGACGTCCGGGACGGCCTCAAGCCCGTCCACCGCCGCGTCCTGTACGCGATGTACGACGGCGGCTACCGCCCCGAGAAGGGCTTCTACAAGTGCGCCCGCGTCGTCGGCGACGTCATGGGTACGTACCACCCGCACGGCGACTCCTCGATCTACGACGCGCTCGTGCGTCTGGCGCAGCCCTGGTCGATGCGGATGCCGCTGGTGGACTCCAACGGCAACTTCGGCTCCCCGGGCAACGACCCGGCCGCGGCCATGCGGTACACCGAGTGCAAGATGAAGTCGCTGTCCATGGAGATGCTCCGGGACATCGACGAGGAGACCGTCGACTTCCAGGACAACTACGACGGCCGTAACCAGGAGCCGACGGTTCTGCCGTCCCGCTTCCCCAACCTCCTGATCAACGGCTCGGCCGGTATCGCGGTCGGTATGGCCACGAACATCCCGCCGCACAACCTGCGCGAGGTCGCGGCCGGTGCCCAGTGGGCGCTGGAGCACCCGGAGGCATCCCACGAGGAGCTGCTGGAAGCGCTGATCGAGCGCATCAAGGGCCCCGACTTCCCCACCGGTGCGCTGGTGGTGGGCCGCAAGGGCATCGAGGAGGCCTACCGCACCGGCCGCGGCTCGATCACGATGCGCGCGGTGGTGGCGGTCGAGGAGATCCAGAACCGCCAGTGCCTGGTGGTCACCGAGCTCCCGTACCAGGTCAACCCGGACAACCTCGCGCAGAAGATCGCCGACCTGGTCAAGGACGGCAAGGTCGGCGGTATCGCGGACGTCCGCGACGAGACCTCCTCGCGCACCGGCCAGCGCCTCGTGATCGTCCTGAAGCGGGATGCGGTCGCCAAGGTCGTTCTCAACAACCTCTACAAGCACACCGACCTGCAGACCAACTTCGGCGCGAACATGCTCGCCCTGGTCGACGGGGTGCCGCGCACGCTCTCGCTGGACGCGTTCATCCGTAACTGGGTCACCCACCAGGTCGAGGTCATCGTCCGCCGGACGAAGTTCCGGCTGCGCAAGGCCGAGGAGCGGGCACACATCCTGCGCGGTCTGCTCAAGGCGCTGGACGCGATCGACGAGGTCATCGCGCTGATCCGGCGCAGCGAGACGGTCGACGTGGCGCGCGAGGGCCTGATGGGCCTGCTGACCATCGACGAGATCCAGGCGAACGCGATCCTGGAGATGCAGCTGCGCCGGCTGGCCGCCCTGGAGCGCCAGAAGATCACCGCCGAGCACGACGAGTTGCAGCGCAAGATCAACGAGTACAACGCGATCCTGGCCTCGCCGGAGCGCCAGCGCCAGATCATCAGCGAGGAACTGGCCGCGATCGTCGAGAAGTTCGGCGACGACCGGCGCTCCAAGCTGGTGCCCTTCGAGGGCGACATGTCCATCGAGGACCTGATCGCCGAGGAGGACATCGTCGTCACGATCACCCGTGGCGGCTATGTGAAGCGCACCAAGACCGACGACTACCGCTCGCAGAAGCGCGGCGGCAAGGGCGTGCGGGGCACGAAGCTCAAGGAAGACGACATCGTCGACCACTTCTTCGTCTCGACCACCCACCACTGGCTGCTGTTCTTCACGAACAAGGGCCGGGTCTACCGCGCGAAGGCGTACGAGCTGCCGGACGCGGGCCGCGATGCGCGCGGTCAGCACGTGGCCAACCTGCTCGCCTTCCAGCCGGACGAGCAGATCGCGCAGATCCTGGCGATCCGCGACTACGAGGCCGCGCCGTACCTGGTGCTCGCCACCAAGGCCGGTCTGGTGAAGAAGACGCCGCTCAAGGACTACGACTCGCCCCGCTCCGGCGGTGTGATCGCGATCAACCTGCGCGAGCAGGAGGACGGCAGCGACGACGAGCTGATCGGCGCCGAGCTGGTCTCCGACACCGACGATCTGCTGCTGATCAGCAAGAAGGCGCAGTCGATCCGCTTCACCGCGACCGACGACGCGCTGCGGCCGATGGGCCGGGCCACCTCCGGTGTGAAGGGCATGAGCTTCCGGGAGGGCGATCAGTTGCTCTCGCTGAATGTCGTGCGCGAGGGTACGTTCGTCTTCACCGCCACGGACGGCGGCTATGCCAAGCGGACCGCGGTGGACGAGTACCGCGTCCAGGGCCGCGGCGGCCTCGGCATCAAGGCCGCCAAGATCGTGGAGGACCGGGGTTCGCTGGTCGGCGCCCTGGTGGTCGAGGGGACCGATGAGATCCTCGCGATCACCCTGGGCGGTGGCGTGATTCGTACGCGGGTCAACGAGGTCCGCGAGACGGGCCGTGACACCATGGGCGTCCAACTGATCAACCTGGGCAAGCGAGATGCCGTGGTCGGCATCGCACGGAACGCCGAGGCCGGGCGCGAGGCCGAGGAGGTCGACGGGGACGTTGTCCCCGAGGCGGCCGAGGTGGCCACGGAAGCCGGACCGACGGCGGCCGGGGGCGAGGAGCCCGCGGCGGAGTAGCACGAGGAGCAGGGCGTGAGTGGAGCCACGGGCGCTACGGCGGGCGGACCGGGAGTCGGCAAGGACTCCTCGTCCGGACCCGCGACCGTGACAAAGGACGGCGCCCGTGGCTTCGCCGCGTCCGAAGGTCCCCGAGACGAGGGCTCCAACCAGGGGGGAACCGTGCCCGATACGCGTCAGCCGCAACCAGAGCCCCAGCCGGCCGCTCAGGGCGGCCAGAGCCAGCCCTACCAGCCTCCGCAGGCCTACCGCACCGGTGGCGCCCAGGCCGTGCGCAAGCCCCGCACGGGCGCCGGTACGGTCCCGCGCACCCGCAAGGCCCGGCTGAGGGTGGCGCGCGCCGATCCCTGGTCGGTGATGAAGGTCAGCTTCCTGCTGTCCATCGCACTGGGCATCTGCACCGTCGTGGCCGTCTCGGTGCTGTGGATGGTGATGAACGCGATGGGCGTCTTCTCCACCGTCGGCAGCACGATCAGCGAGGCGACCGGCTCGGGCGAGGGCGGCGGTTTTGATCTCCAGGCGTTTTTGTCGCTTCCGCGGGTGCTGCTGTTCACCTCGATCATCGCGGTGATCGATGTGGTGCTGGCGACCGCGCTGGCGACGCTGGGGGCGTTCATCTACAACCTGTCCGCGGGCTTCGTGGGCGGGGTGGAGCTCACCCTCGCCGAGGACGAGTGACGGCCCTGGTGAGGGGTCCGTCGGGGGCCCTGCCGAACCGATTTTGGGAACGCCTCTGAAGTGCGCTAATCTTTCGGTGCAGCGAACGCGCGGCTATAGCTCAGACGGTTAGAGCGCTTCCCTGATAAGGAAGAGGCCCCAGGTTCAAGTCCTGGTAGCCGCACTGCACACTCGGCCCGGCCGGAGATCTCTCCGGCCGGGCCGATGCGTTGCGGGGACGAATGCCCTCCGGGGCGCCGGGCCGATTCGCCGTACCGGAAGCGGAAGTTGGGCCTCCTGCGAGGTCAGAACGCCGGGTGTAGCCGGGCTCGGCAGAGATAACCGATCGGTATCGGTCGGTGTGTATCATCGGCCGACATAGGTCCCCTACGTCAACGAAAGACGAGGTCGCGCGGTGAAGAAGCTTCTCCTGGTCGCACTGGCCGCCATCGGCGGGCTCCTCGTGTACCGCCAGATCCAGGCGGATCGCGCCGAGCAGGATCTGTGGACGGAGGCGACCGACTCCGTGCCCGCAGGTTCGGGTGTGTGAGACCACAACGCACAGCAGGTACGGACCCCGGTTGCCCTTGGGTGGCCGGGGTTCCGTGCGTCGTGGTCCGTGTGTCAGGGGATCCGGCGTTGTGGCACTGCCGTGACGCCGACTCCTTGAATTTGCGTTAGCACATTACTAACTTGCACTAGCAAAGCTGACGTATGTGCCTTCTCGGCGTGCGTTGACGTGCGGGTGCGCGGATGCGTTGATGTGCGGGAAGAAACGCGCGGCACACGGCGGTACGCGAGGGGGACGAGGGACATGGCACGACGACGCCGCAGGGGGGCGGTGGCGTTGCTCGGCGGGCTGCTGCTGGCGCTGGTCGCCGTGCCGCTGCACACAATGCCGGCGGTGGCGGCACCGGCCGGCCCGCCCGCCGAGGGCACCGGCATGGTGATGGTGCTGGACTCCTCCGGCTCCATGGCCGAGAAGGACGGCTCCGGTGGCACCCGGATCGCCGCCGCCCGTAAGGCCGTCGGCACGGTGGTCGGCGCGCTGCCCGCCGGCTATCCGACCGGACTCCGGGTCTACGGCGCCGACAAGCCCCACGGTTGCGACGACACCCGGCTCGCCCAGCCCGTCGCTTCCCTCGACCGGACGGGCCTCGTACGCGCCGTCAACGGCGTCCGGCCCAAAGGGGACACCCCGATCGGACTGTCCCTCACCAAGGCCGCCCAGGACCTGCCCAAGCCCTCCAGCGGATCGATCGGCAAGCGCACGATCCTGCTGATCTCCGACGGCGAGGACAACTGCCAGACGCCGCCGCCCTGTACGGTCGCCGCCCAACTCGCCAAGGCCCACGTCGATCTGCACATCGACGCCATCGGCTTCGAGGTCGCCGGCCGGGCCCGGCAGCAGCTGGAGTGCATCGCCAAGTCCGGCAACGGGCAGTACTTCGACGCTCCCGACGCCACGGCGCTCGCCCGCCAGCTCCAGCGGGCCGGCCAACTCTCCGCCGACGGCTACCGGTTCAAGGGTACGAAGGTCCGCGGCACGCCCACCAAATCGAATGCGCCCGGCATCCCTGAGGGGCAGTACCTCGACAGCATCGGGCCGAACGAGAAGCGCTATTACGCCGTCGATCTGAATGCGTCCTCCACGGCTGACTTCTCGGCGACGGTGGTGCCTCAGCCCGGCGCGGCGGTCGGTCTTCTCGACTCCCTGCACACCGAGATCGACTACGGCATCGACAGCACCTGCGACTCCACCCACGAGCTGTTCGGACAGCGGCAAGGCGCCACCCCGCTCACCTCCGGCCTCAGCCGCATTCCCTCGGAGAACGGCAGATCCGGCTGCGACAAGGCGGGCCGTTACTGGTTCGTCGTCGAGCGCAAGGCCGCCAAGGATTCGGATGCCTCGCGCTGGCCGCTCGAGGTGATGTTTCACGTGGAACATCCGCTGAAGAAGGGCGTCACGCCCGCGCAGTCGGAGCCGGAGTACGGGGCGGGCGGCAAGGCCGCTCCGGTGCCCACCAGCCCTCCCAAGCCCGTCACCGGCGGCACCGGCTTCAACGACGCCCGTGCCCTGACCCAGGGCGTTTGGCGGGACAAGATCGTTCCCTCGCAGACCCTTTGGTACAAGGTGCCGGTCGGCTGGGGCCAGCAGCTGCGCTATGACGTGCAATTCGCCAATGAGCCCACGCTCGAGGGTCACACCGCGGCCCTCGCCTACGGCGGCACCCAGGTGTACACCCCCGCACGGGCACCGGTCGGCAGCGGCACCGGGGAGTTCTCCCCGCAAGTCCCCTACACCGGACAGCCGGCCTCGCTCAGCATGGGAACGGTCCCGGTCGCCTGGACCAACCGCTACGAGAGCGGCCCCAACGTCATTCCGGTCCACGACAAGGGAAATTTCTATATCGCCGTGACGCTGAGCGCCCGCGCATCCGAGATCGCCCGGAGCGCGCAGATCGGTGTGGTGCTGCGGGTCGCCGTACTGGGCAAGGCGAAGGCGGGCCCGCAGGCCGGTGCCCCCGTCGCCGAGAGCGCGGCGGACGGCACCGGATCCTCGGCGGACGGCAGGCTGGACGGCGAGCAGGGATGGGCGGCCGGCCCGGTGGTCGCGGCCGTCTTCGGCGGCATCGGCGTACTGCTGCTGGCCGGACTCGGGTTCGCCCTCCTGCGGGCCCGCAGGAAGCCACGGCCCCACGACGTCGATTCGGATGCGACGAGGGGTGGGGCGTGGTGACACGGCGCGGTGCGCACACAGGGATTGCCGCGGCGGCGGCGCTCGTCATGGTGGCCCTCCTGCCGGGCACCGTGGGGGTGGCCTCCGCAGCGGACGTACCCGCCTACGAGACGGCGCCGGGCGCCACCCCGATCACCGGTAGGCCCGGCACCGACGAGGCGCCACGGCTCGAGCCGGGCCTGCACACCGACCGCATCGGGCGCAATGAGCAGAAGGTCTACGAGGTCAAGCTCGACGCCAAGTCCAGCGCCTATTTCTCGGTGGTGGCCGCGCCCAAGCCCGGCACCAAGGTCGAGGAGTACAAGGACAGACTGACCGTCAAGGTCCAGGACGCCAACGGCAGTACCTGTAGTGCGGAGCGTACGCAGTCCTTCCATGCCGGCGGTACGGCCTATCCGATCGGCGATTACGCCAGCCGTGACATCGGGGGCACGGGGACGCAGTGCAAGGCGGCAGGTCTGTACTACGTCGTGGTCACCCGCGAGGGATCACCCACGTCAGGGCCCGCCGAATGGCCGATCGAACTGGGCTACGTCCAGGAGCCCCCGATCAAGGGCACCGCTCCCACCGCTCCGCGCACCGACGGCTTCCGCACCACGACCCCTCCGCCGCGTACCGACACGGACAAGCGCCAGGTCCGGGGCGGCACGGGCTTCAACGATGCGGGCCGGGTCGACACCGGTGTCTGGCGGGACCGGATCATGCCCGGGGAGACCCGCTTCTACCGGGTGCCGGTCACATGGGGCCAGCGGCTCAACCTCACCGCGGATCTGCCGAACTCCGCCAAGCCCGGCACCACCAGATTTGTCGCGAACGCGCTCGGTCTGAATGTCTTCAATCCCGCACGCGGCGTCGTCATCAGCGACAACTTCGTGATGTACGAGGGCAAGGGGGCCCAAGCCAAGGAGTTCACCGCTCCCGTTGACTACGCAAACCGCTTCGGCATCACCGAATCGGCCAAGGCGATGCGGTTCCCGGGCTGGTACTACCTCGAGGTCACCCTGAACGCCGAGGCCAGGTCGTACTTCCCCAAGGGCACCGACCTGACCCTGCGGGTGGACGTGAAGGGAGCCGCGAAGGCCGGGCCCACCTACGCCGGGCCCGCCCCCGGGTTCACCGATACCGATCCCGACGGGGGGACGGCATCCGGCCCGCAGGAGGCCGAGAGCGGCACTCTGCGCGTGGTCGCCTACGCAGGGATCGGCACCGGTGTGGTGCTGCTGACGGGACTGGGCGCCTGGACGCTGGTGGCCCGGCGGAAGGCCGTCGGCGCCGCAGCGGTGCCGGGGACACCGGGGACGGCCGGTTCGCTCTCCTACGAGGCCCAGCAGCCGACGCAGCCGCGACAGCACCAACAGGGCGGCGGCAGCCAGCAGTTCGGGCCGCCCCAGGGCTGAAAGGGGCTCGCGGCGGGGCCGGTGTGGCGCACCGTCAGGAGACGGCCAGCGCCCAGATGCCCACCGCTATGCACAGCAGCGCGACGATCAGCACCGGGACCGCCACCTTCGCGGGCGGTCCCGGCCGTCTTTCCGGTACCGGAGCGGGCCGCATCCCGGCTGGGACGCCCGCAGCGGGCGTCGCCGGGGCGGGCACCGGATGCGGACCTACCGTGTACGGCCGGGTCGCCGCGACCTCCGGCCGGATGGCTGCCGTCGGCTCGTACGACGGCATCGGTGCCGGTGGCGGCGTGGTCGGCGGGGCGGGCACGGCAGGGCCCGTAGGCGTATGGCCGGAGGGCGCATAACCGGGGGGCATGGCGCCGGGAGGGCCGCTCGGCGGGGGCGTGGGCGTCGGTGTCGGCGGGGTGCCCGGCTGCGGCGGGGACGATGTTTCACGTGAAACCGACGACGATGTTTCACGTGAAACCGGCGGCGCGAGCTGAAAGCTTCCGGTGTCCGACAGCGAGCCCCCGGCGGCTGCCGCCGCGGACGCACCCTGGGAGGCGAGCGGTCCCTTGGGCCCGAACCCGCCGGGCAGCGGCCCGATGTGGTCGAAGACCTCGACGACCTCGTCCTCGATCGTCGCCTCCGGCAGCAGCTCGGCCGCCGACAGCACCGCCTTGCGTGCCCCCGTGGCTGTCTTGAACCGTGAGTCGGGATCCGGGTGCAGCAGACCGGCCAGCACCTGCCACAGAGGCTCCGGTACGTCCTCGGGGGCATGCGGGATGCCGTGCTCGACGAAGTGCCGGACCAGCGCTTCGGCATCGGGCTTGGTGCCGGTGATCAGATACAGCGCGACCAGACCGACCGCGAACAGATCCGCCGGGAAGTCCGGTTCGGCGCCCAGCATCTGCTCCGGTGCGAAGTAACCGGGCGTCCCCACCACATAGTTGGTCTCGGTCAGCCGTGGTTCGCCCTTGCGCATCGCGATGCCGAAGTCCGACAGACGCAGATGGGGACGGCCGGTGCCGGTGGCCTCCAGCAGGACGTTCGCCGGCTTGATGTCGCGATGCACCACGCCCTCCGCGTGCACCGCCGTCAGCCCGGCCAGCAGCTGGTCCAGCAGGATGCACACGAACCGGGGCGGCAGCGGGCCGTAGTCGCCGATCAGATGCGCCAGCGAGCCGCCGTGCACCAGATCCATGGTGAAGAGCACTTTGTCGTCGTCCGCCGCCCAGCTCGCCGGGGCCAGTACATGCGGATGATCGATCCGCATCGCCTGTTCCCGTACGAAGCGCAGCAGGGTGTGGGCGTCGCTCTGCTGCAGGACCTTGGCCGCGACATAGCGGCGCCGCCGGTGGTCCCAGGCGCGCCAGACGGCGCCGACGCCGCCTCGTCCGATCGGGTCGACCAGCTCGTACCGGCCGGCGAAGATCTCACCCATGAGGCCCCGTTCCGCTTCCGCGTTCCGCTGTGGCTAGCTCTGGTGCGCCTCGTAGTGCGCCACCGCGTCCGCGGTGCGGCCCGCACCGTAGACCCTGAGGAACTCTGCCAGTTCGGGGTGAGTGGCGGCGAGGGAGTTCGCCGCATCGATGATGTCGCCGGCGTCGGAAACCGACCGCAGCAGCGACTGAATTTCCCGCACCACCCGCCGCACGGTGGTGGCCCCCGTCGACGACGTCTGCTGCGTGGTGTTGTTGAGCACCGAACCGCCGGCCGTCTTCTTGATCTCTTCCATCCGGTTGGTGGCCTCGGCAGCGCTGACGCTGCCGTCCGCGACCTGCCCGGCCAGTTCCTGCAGCGCCTGGACACGCTGCACCACGGCCGGGTTGCCTATCTTGGCGCGCTGCCCGCTCATCAGCTGCGACAGCATCGGGGCGGACAGCCCCAGTACGGCGGCGAGCCGGGCCTGGTTGAGGCCCAGATCCTCGATGAGACGGCGGAACAGCGCACCCAGAGGCTCCCCGTACCAACTGCGCTGAAGCTCCCGGGCTCGCGCGGTGGCTTCCTGCTGTGCTGCGTCCATGCGTCTCCCCTGTCTCCCCGATCGCGCTTCGCTGCCGCGAATCTCGCGAAGCATCCTACGGAGAGTGGCCGGGTGCGGCGATACCCGGTCGGGAAAGCGGCCGGGTACCAGGTACCCTGGTCCGCGAAAGGGGCCTTAGCTCAGTTGGTAGAGCGCTGTCTTTGCATGGCAGATGTCAGGGGTTCGACTCCCCTAGGCTCCACCGCCCGATGCCCTCTGATCTGTGAAAACACAGGTCAGAGGGCATTTTCGTGCGCTCAATGGCGTCCGGGCGCCCGCTGCTGTCACCGGTGCAGGTGCAGCCGCTGTCCCGGGTAGATGTGGTCGGGGCCCGTGCCGAGGGTCCGCCTGTTCATCTCGTACAGGGCCCGGGCGCCGCCGGGAATGCGCCGGTGGTGCGCGATGGACGAGAGACAGTCGCCCTCTTGCACGACGTAGTGGCGGCCGCTGCGCCGGTGCGACGGGCGTGAGTGGTGGGGCGCCGACGGATGGCGGTGGGTGACCGTTGCGCCGTTGTCGGACTCGTCAGAGCCGGACAGGCCGTAGTGGCCGCAGTTCGGCCAGGGCGCCAGCCCGCGGTCCTCGACGATGCGCTCGCCGACCGCGATCTGCTGCCACCGGGAGGCGAGGTCGGCGCGCGGGGCGTAGCGCTCGCCGCCGTAGGCCCGCCAGGTGGTGGGGGCGATCTGGAGACCGCCGTGGTAGCCGTTGCCGGTGTTGATGTGCCAGCGGCCGCTGCTCTCGCAGGCGGCGATCGCCTCCCAGTCGGTGTCCGCCGGTGCCGTTGGCGGTGCGGCCGCTGCGATGGCCCGGGTGGCGAGGCCAGGGGCGCTCAGCAGCACGATCAGTACGGGAAGGATCGCTTCGACGGACCGTTTGACGAAACGCGACGACATGACGGTACTCCTCCGCTGTGCTCCGACAGCGGCCGTGGAGCAGTGCACACCACGACCGATGGGCAGGCACGAGGTAACCCGCCAATATGCTTTTCAGCACGCTTGGTGTCCGTGAAGGCGCGTGTTTCACTCGGTTGGACGCGCGGGTCGTGACGCAGCGTCATGTTGTGCGGGCAGGGCCGCACCGGAGGCCCCGGCGAAGGCCCGGCGGCGGCCGTGTCGCCTGAGCCCCGGGGACTACGGAAGACGCCAACGGGCCGTGCCCGCCGCCCCGTTGCGGGGTGGGCGGGCACGGCCCGTCGAGAGGTGCGGGGCGTCAGGCGGAGGTGCCGCCGCCGCGCTCGTCGGCCTCGTCCTCGTCCTGCTTGGCCTGGACCTCGGGGTCGAGGGAGGCGCCCTCGCTGCCGTCGACGGCGCCCAGGCGGCCGCGCTCGCCGACCTCGGTGGGAGCCGGCGGCTCGACCAGCCAGTCCGGGTTGGCCTGCTTGTCCCACCACTTCCAGGCGGCGATCGCGCCGCCCACCACGGCGCCCAACACCGCCAGCCGCTTGGCGACCTTGCCGGCGCAGGCGCGGCGGTGCTGCTTCTTCTGGAGCCTGGCGATCTCGGCGGCCGTCACCTGGCCGCGCAGCGCCGCGAGCGCGGCGGTGCCCCGGGCCACGGCCTCCTCGCGCACCGGCTCGGCGGCCGCGCGGGCGCTGCTCACCGCGTGCTCCAGCCGCGGCGCGGTGTACTCGGCCGCATGCCGGGCGGCCTTGCGGGTCCGGCCGGCGGCACGGCAGGCCGCGGCGTCCACCTTGGGCGGCAGCGCCTCGCGGGCGTGCTCCAGGCGCGGGTGGAGATGTGCCTCGTACTGCGCACGGGCCTGGTGCGCGGCCTCGGCCACCTTCGGGCCCATACGGGTACGGGCCTCGTGTGCGTAATGCACGGCGGCATCCTTCGCCGTACCGGCATACGGAGCCACCACCTCCGCGGCGTGCCGCACGCTGTCCTTCGCCGTACCGGTCGCGGCGCGCACGCTGTCCTTGCGGGTCACGGGATCCTCCTCCTCGGTGGCGTGTCCGGGGCTGTGGGGCGGTCCCCATATCTGTTGTGTCGCCTGTCCGCCCGGTTGGAGATCATGCCCGCTCACCTGTCGTACAGCATGTACGAGCGGGCATCCGGGGCATGGGGGACCTTCCGGAGCCTTGTGACGACAATGCCACGGTTTGCGCCCTCGCGCGCCCGGTTGCACAGGTCCGTCACATCGCGCCGAAACGGGAGCAGCGGCAAGAAATCAGTACGAAGGCTGCCCGGAGGTGGTGGTCGGGCGACGGCGAGCAGGGTTCGTGCGAGGATCGGTAACCGCCAGTGAAGACTTATGGAAGGTAGATCGTGGCTGAACAGCTCTACGCCACCCTGAAGACCAACCAGGGCGACATCGAGATTCGGCTTCTGCCGAACCATGCCCCCAAGACGGTCAAGAACTTCGTCGAGCTCGCCAACGGTGAGCGCGAGTGGACTCACCCGGCAACCGGCAAGAAGTCCACGGACCGGCTGTACGACGGCACGGTCTTCCACCGCGTGATCAGCGGTTTCATGATCCAGGGCGGTGACCCGCTGGGCAACGGCACCGGTGGCCCGGGCTACGAGTTCGGCGACGAGTTCCACCCCGACCTGGCCTTCAACAAGCCGTACCTGCTGGCCATGGCCAACGCCGGCCCGGGCACCAACGGCTCGCAGTTCTTCATCACCGTGTCGCCGACCGCATGGCTGACCGGCAAGCACACCATCTTCGGCGAGGTCAGCAACGACGCCGGCAAGAAGGTCGTGGACGCCATCGCCGCCGCCCAGACCAACCCGCGGACCGACCGTCCGGTGAACGACGTCGTCATCGAGACGGTCGTCATCGAGTCCCGCGAAGGCTGAGCGAGTCCCGCGGCCCGAGCCCGGACCGATAGCGTCCCGCTCGGGGAACCATTGCGCCCCGCCCGGTCGTACATCAGGCGGGGCGCGAAGCACGACTGGGGCGGTGGGTCGGGCGAAGGGCGCGAGAGGCGGCGCGCCGACGCGCTCAGGCCGAGAAGACGACGAGGGGACCGATGGACCAGGTGCCAGGCAGCCCACAGGAGCCGAAGGACGCCCGGGGCGGCGAGGGCCTGCCGGCGTGCTACCGCCATCCGGACCGCACGACCGGCATCCACTGCACCCGCTGCGAGAAGCCGATCTGCCCGGACTGCATGGTCAGCGCCTCGGTCGGGTTCCACTGCCCGGACTGTGTACGTAGCGGTGGCGGCACCGGACGCTCGGCGACCGCGACCGCGCCGCGCACCCTCGCGGGCGGCGCCATCGCCGCCAATCCGCGGCTGATCACCCTGATCCTGATGGGCCTCAATATCGCGGTCTTCATCGCGGTGCAGGCCGAGGGGCCCCGGCTGCTGAGCGAACTGGGCATGCTCGGCCGCACCCCTCCCGGCTATCTGCCCCAGGGGGTCGCCGAGGGCGAGTGGTACCGCCTGGTGACCGCGATGTTCCTGCACCAGGAGATCCCGCACATCGCCTTCAACATGCTTTCCCTGTGGTGGCTGGGTCCGCCCCTGGAGGCGGCGCTCGGCCGGCTGCGGTTCACCGCCCTGTACATGCTGTCCGGGCTCGGCGGGAGCGCCCTGACGTATCTGGTCGCCAATCCGGCCGGATTCTCGCTGGGCGCCTCCGGCGCTATCTTCGGGCTGCTGGGTGCCACCGCCGTCCTGATGCGCCGCCTGCGCTACGACATGAAGCCGGTGCTGATCCTGCTCGGCCTCAATCTGGTCTTCACCTTCACCTGGCCGAACATTTCCTGGCAGGCGCACATCGGCGGCCTGGTCGTGGGCGCCGCGGTCGCGTACGGCATGGTCCATGCCCCACGGGGACGCCGGAATCTGGTGCAGGCCGCGACCTGCGCGGTGGCGCTGCTGGCGATCGTCGCGGTGGTGTGGGTACGGACCCTTCAGCTGGTGGGCTGAGGTCCGTCACAAGCCCACCGCGCCAGGTTGTCCACAATGCGTGGCCGATCTTGTGCAAGCTGTGGGGAACGCCCGTACGGTGCCCGGCTGACCTGCGTTTCCCCAGTCGGGACGGGGGATGGTAGCGGTGGGGGCCGGTCGTCGCCGATCACACCGGCGTCAACCTCCCGAGGGTTATCCACAGATCTTCTGAAGTTTTCCCCGCCTGTGGATAACCGTGTGGATGGCCTTGGGCAGGAGTTGCCGGACGGGCATCCGGGCCACTCCGCCAACGCCGCGTCGGGATCCGGCCCACCGCCGGGCCCGCGCTACTTCCACTGCGTGGAGACGCCGAACCCCACCGCGATGAAGCCGAAGCCGCACACGATGTTCCAGTTGCCGAGGGCCCGGATCGGCAGGCTGCCCTCGGAGACATAGAAGAGCACGATCCAGGCGAGCCCGATCAGGAACATCGCCAGCATCAGAGGCGCCACCCAGCCACGGCCTGAATTCATCTTCAGATTCGTGGTCTTCGCCGGAGGCGGGGTGAAGTCGTCCTTCTTGCGGATCCGTGACTTCGGCACGAGGAACACTCCTGTCGATGCTGCTCCCCCGCTCTCGGCAGGGCGCGAGCGGGTGGCTGCCCCCACCTGCGCGGGGACGGTACGGAAGGGGTGCCGGGAGAGGAAGCGGTGGGCAGCGATTCCTCGCCCGTGGCGTCCGTTAGCGTAGTGCTTCCGCGGCGTCGTAAGGAGTAAGGGTACGTTGAGCACTTCCGCGAACTCCCCAGGTCGCCCCGTCCGCCCCCGGCTGCGGCCGGTACGGATTCTGACCCTCGCCGTCTTCGGCCTCGCCGGCCTGCTGTTCTGGCTCAGCTTCGACACCGCCCGCGGCACCAATCTGCGCTCGGACGACTCCATGCTGCGCCTGTCCGACCTCATCCAGGAACGCAGCCACAAAAACGGCGCCCAGGACGACCGCAACGCCGCCCTTCGACAGGGTGTCGACGCCCTCGCCCAGCGCGACAACGGCAGCTCCCAGGCCGAGGACGCCAAGCTCAAGGCCCTGGAGAAGAACGCCGGCACCAAACCGCTGACCGGCCCGGGCCTGACCGTCACCCTCGCCGACGCCCCGCCCGACGCCACCGCCAAGATCCCCGGCATTCCCGAACCCCAGCCCAACGACCTGGTCATCCACCAGCAGGACCTCCAGGCCGTGGTGAACGCCCTGTGGCAGGGCGGAGCCAAGGGCATCCAGGTCAAGAACCAGCGGCTGATCGCCACCAGCGCCGTGCGCTGCGTCGGCAACACCCTGATCCTCCAGGGCCGGGTCTACTCCCCGCCGTACACCATCACCGCGGTCGGCGACCGCGCCGCCCTCGGCCGGGCGCTCACCGCCTCGCCCGCCATCCAGAACTATCTCCAGTATGTGAACGCCTACGGCCTGGGCTGGAAAGTCGATCAGCACGAGACGGTGACTCTTCCCGGCTACTCCGGCACAGTGGACCTCCACTACGCACAGCCTGTGAAGCCGTAGCCCGCGCGCCGCGGGGCGGCGGGAAGGGCGGGGCCGGATGACGGTGCGGAGCCGGAGCGCGGTGCGCTGGATCGTACGGACGCTCAGCGAAATCTGTGTCACCGCCGGCGCACTGATCGTGCTCTTCGTCGTCTACCTGCTCTTCTGGACCGGCGTACGGGCCGACAGCGCCATGGACAACGAGATCGGCAGGCTCCAGGAACAGTGGTCGACCGGTCCGGTCGCAGCCCACGACAGCGACCCCGCGCCCACCGAGCCCAAGCCTCCCGCCCCCTATAAGGAGGGCGCCTCCTTCGCGGTGATGTACGTCCCGCGGTTCGGCGCGGACTGGGCCAAGCCCGTCCTCGAAGGCACCGCGACCAATGACCTCCAGCGCGGCCTGGGCCACTACGACCACACCGCGCGGCTCGGCCGGACCGGCAACTTCGCCGTCGCCGGGCACCGCCGCACCTACGGCGACCCCTTCAAGGACTTCCCACGGCTGCGGCCCGGCGACGCCGTGGTGCTCACCGACGGCACGACCTGGTTCACCTACCGCATCGACAACCGCCCCTACACCACGCTGCCCGGCGACATCGGCGTGATCGATCCGGTACCGGCGAAATCCGGCTACAACGGCCCGGGACGCTATCTCACCCTCACCACCTGTGAACCGGAATGGGGCCACAGCCACCGGCTGATCGCCTGGGCCCATCTGGATTCCACCCAACCCGTCACACAGGGAAGGCCGTCGGCTTTGACCGGCTGACCCACCGGCGGCCCCTCCGGCCCCTTACTCTGGTGGGGCAATCGACAACGTCATCGGCATCGGCAAGGGGACAGCGAGCGCATGTACGGCTGGATCTGGCGGCATCTGCCGGGCAACGTATGGGTGAAGGCGCTGATTTCAGTGGCGCTGGTGCTGGCGGTCGTCTTCGTGCTCTTCCAGTACGTCTTTCCGTGGGCGGAGCCGCTGCTGCCCTTCAATGACGTCACGGTCAATGAAGGGATGGCGGCACTCCGATGACCGCACGGATCCTCGTCGTCGACAACTACGACAGCTTTGTCTTCAACCTCGTCCAGTACCTCTACCAACTCGGTGCCGAGTGCGAGGTGCTGCGCAATGACGAGGTCGCGCCGCGGCATGCCCAGGACGGGTTCGACGGCGTTCTGCTTTCGCCCGGTCCTGGCACGCCCGAGCAGGCCGGCGTGTGTGTGGACATGGTCCGGCACTGCGCGGAAACCGGCGTCCCGGTGTTCGGCGTCTGTCTGGGCATGCAATCGATGGCGGTCGCCTACGGCGGCGTGGTGGACCGGGCCCCCGAGCTTCTGCACGGCAAGACCTCGCTCGTCACCCACGAGGGCGCAGGGGTCTTCTCCGGCCTGCCCTCCCCCTTCACGGCCACCCGCTACCACTCCCTGGCCATCGAGCCGGACACCGTCCCCGACGAACTGCTCGTCACCGCCTGGACGGAGGCCGAGGACGCCCCCGGCGGACGCATCATCATGGGCGTGCGGCATCGCGAACTCCCGGTGGAGGGCGTGCAGTTCCACCCCGAGTCGGTGCTCACGGAGTGGGGGCACAAGATGCTGGCCAACTGGCTGGTGGAGTGCGGCGACGAGGGAGCCCTGGGGCGGTCCGCGGGGCTTGCCCCGGTGGTCGGCAAGGCCGGCGCGTGACGCCCTTGCGCCCGGAGCGTGAAGGGAGACCCTATGAGCCGTACGAATCCGGGCAGCCGTATGCGTCCGAGCGGCCCCATGCGCCGCAGGAACCGTACAACCCGCCGGATCCGTACGGCGATCCCGATGCATTCGAGGAGGCTGTAGGGCGGCTCGACGACCCGCTGAACGACCCGCTCCCCGGGCTTTCGCCTCAGCGCGCCCAGACACCGGCGCCCAGCCCTTTTGATCAACCCTCGCGGCGGGGCCGGCATGCCGCGAGCGAGGGCGCAGGGCCCGCACCGAGCGAGAGCTCGCCCTGGTTCCGGCCGCACAGCTCTACGGAACCACGCGCCCCCCAGGCCCAGAGCCCCGCCCGGCACTCCGACCACGGCTATGTCCCCTCGTACGCGACCTATGCGGCCGCCGAGTCGATCGCCAAGACGATCGCCGGGTCGCAGCGGGACGACGAGACCATGGCACTGCGCCAGGCCAAAGAGGCGGACGCGGACCGCGACGACGGCGATGTTTCACGTGAAACCGTCGACCGCGCCGATGTTTCACGTGAAACATCGGCCGACGACACTGTTTCACGTGAAACATCGGCGGCACCGATCCCGGGAGGGCGGGCGGCCCGGCGCAAAGCCGCGCAGGAGGCCGCCAAGCGGGGCGGGAGACGCGGCCGGCACGGTACGGGGGCCTCCGCCGCCAAAGCCGCCACGCCCGCCAAAGCCGCCGCCGAACCGCCTCCCGCCCCCACCTCCCGGCTGGAGGCCCGCCGCGCCGCACGCGCCGCCAAGGAAAGCCTCAGCCTGATCGTCAGCCGCGCCGTGGGCGAGGTCTTCATCACCCTCGGCGTACTGATGCTGCTCTTCGTCACCTACCAGCTGTGGTGGACGAATGTGATGGCCGGCGAGGAGGCGGGCGGCGCCGCCACCACCCTCCAGCACGAGTGGGACAAGGGCGGCGGGGAGAAAAAGAACCTCGCGGTCGGCGAGCGCTTCGGCATCATCTACATCCCGAAGCTCGATGTGAAGGCGCCGATAGCGGAAGGCGTCGACAAGCACAATGTGCTCGACCACGGCATGGTCGGCCACTACGACAAGAGCAGCGGGATCAAGACCGCCATGCCCTGGGACAAGAAGGGCAACTTCGCGCTGGCCGCCCACCGCAACACCCACGGCGAGCCGTTCCGCTATATCAACAGGCTCACCAAGGGCGACAAGATCGTCGTCGAGACGCAGAGCGCGTACTACACGTACGAGATGGAGAGCGTCCTCCCGCAGACGTCTCCGAGCAACACCAGCGTGATCGGCCCGGTGCCGCCCGGCTCCGGATTCACCGGCCCTGGACGCTACATCACGCTGACGACCTGTACTCCGGAGTTCACCAGTACCTTCCGGATGATCGTCTGGGGCAAGATGGTCGATGAGCGCCCGCGGAGCAAAGGCCAACCGCCGGCGCTCACCGGCTGAACGGACGTAAGAGGGGTATAACACGGTGACTGCGACCGGACATGACGAGGACACCGACCCCTCCGAGCCGTCACCGAAGCCGCGCCGCGGGTGGCGGATCGCCGCCTCCGTCGTCAGCGTCATCGGTGAACTGCTGATCACGGCAGGACTGATCCTGGCCCTCTTCGTCGTCTACTCGCTGTGGTGGACCAATGTCCTCGCCGACCGCGAGGCACACAAGCAGAGCGACGCGGTACGCCAGCACTGGGCGAAGGTTCCCCACAGCGGCCCCAAGGGCCCGGGCGAACTGGACACCAAGGACGGCATCGGCTTTCTGCACGTCCCGGCGATGGACAACGGCGAGGTGCTGGTCAAGAAGGGCACCGACACCGACATCCTCAACGAGGGGGTCGCCGGCTACTACACCAAGCCGGTCAAGTCGGAGCTGCCGCAGGACAAGAAGGGCAACTTCACCCTTGCCGCGCACCGCGACGGCCATGGAGCGAAGTTCCACAACATCGACAAGCTCAAGGACGGCGACCCGATCGTCTTCGAGACCCGGGACACCTGGTACATCTACAAGGTCTACGCCGTGCTCAACCAGACCTCGAAGTACAACGTGGATGTGCTCGACAACATCCCCAAGGAGTCCGGCAAGCACAAGGCCGGCCGCTACATCACGCTGACGACCTGCACGCCGGTCTACACCTCGGATTACCGCTACATCGTCTGGGGCGAGCTGGTCCGTACCGAAAAGGTCGACGCGGACCGCACGCCGCCCAAGGAACTCGGCTAGGCCGGGGCCCGCCCCCCCCCAGACTCGCCGCCCGCCGCCGACGACGAAGCCCCGGCCGCCCTCCATGGGCTGCCGGGGCCTTGTCGTACGACGCTGTGACGCTGCCGGAGGGGGCTGTTAATTCCCCCCGAACGGCCCGCCGATGAAGCCGCCGTTACCGCCGCCGCCCTGGGTCGTAAGGATCACGGTGGTGTTGCTGGGGTCGGACGGCTGGTCCGCCGGCGGGTTCTGCTCGGTCACCTGGGCGTTGTCGTCCTGCGGGCCTTGGAACTGGATGTTGTTGAAGCCGGCCTGCTGGAGGGTCTTCTTCGCGTCCTTGACCTTCTGGCCGACGACGTTGGGAACCGGCGTCTGCGCCGGGGCCTTGCCGACCGTCAGCATGACAGACGAATTCGGTTTGGCCTTGCTGTTGCCGGTGGGGTCCTGCTTGAGCACCTTGCCGACCTGGTTGGGGTCGGTGACTTCCTGATCGGTCGTGGTGACGGTGAAGCCATTGGCCTTCAGCTGGTTCGTGGCCGCCGCGACGTCCTGGCCCGTAACGTCCGGGACAGGCACCTTCGGGTTCTCCTGGGCGACCGTCAGCGTGATCTTGGTGTCCTTGGCCGCCTTGCTCTGGGGCGGGGGGTCCTGATGGATGACGGTGCCCGCCGTGCGGTCGGACACCTCGTACTTGGGAACGACGTTGCGGAAGCCCTTGTCCGCGAGATCCTTCTGCGCGTTCTCGAACGAGATGCCGCCCACGTCGGGGATCCGTACCTTGACCGGTCCCGTACACAGCGTGACCGTGACCGTGTCGTCCTTGTTGATCTTCGCCCCGGCGGCCGGGGACTGCGAGGTGATATGGCGCTTCGTGGTGTTGTCGCAGGGCTTGCGGCCGCCCACGGCGACCTTGAAGTTGCCGTTCTGCCCGTACGTCTTGGCCTCGTCCAGCGTCTTGCCGACGAGGTTGATCAGCGGCTCCTTGCCACCGACGTCCCTACCGGTGAACATCGCCTTGCCGATGAAGATCGCCCCGACCAGCACCAGCACCGCCGCGAGGACCAGCAGAATCGTCGAGGTACGGCTCTTCTTCTGGCCGCCCCGACGCCGGTCGGCGCGGTCGTCATAGCCGTAGCCCCCGTCGTCGGGGTTCATCGGCGGAAGCATGGACGTCTTCGGGCCGCCGTCCTGCGGACGCAGCATCGTGGTCGGCTGGTCCTGGTCGAAGCCGCCCGCGCCCATCGCGGAGGTCGCGGCGACCGGCTGGCCCTCCAGCGCCGCCTCGATGTCGGCGCGCATCTCGTCGGCCGACTGATAGCGGTAGTCCGGGTCCTTGACCAGCGCCTTCAGGACGATCGCGTCCATCTCCGGCGAGATCTCGGGATCGAAGTTGCTGGGCTTCTGCGGCTCCTCGCGGACGTGCTGGTACGCCACCGCGACCGGCGAATCGCCGACGAACGGCGGCCGGACGGTGAGCAGCTCGTAGAGCAGACAGCCGGTGGAGTACAGGTCGGAGCGGGCGTCGACCTGCTCGCCCTTGGCCTGCTCGGGCGAGAGGTACTGCGCGGTGCCGATGACCGCTGCGGTCTGCGTCATGGTCATCCCGGCATCGCCCATGGCCCGGGCGATACCGAAGTCCATGACCTTGACCTGGCCGGAGCGGGTCAGCATGACGTTGGCCGGCTTGATGTCACGGTGCACGATGCCGGCGCGGTGGGAGTACTCCAGCGCCTGCAGGACGCCGGTCGTCATCTCCAGCGAACGCTCGGGCAGCAGCTTGCGTCCGGAGTGCAGCAGCTCACGCAGCGTGGAACCGTCGACGTACTCCATGACGATGTACGGGATCGAGACCCCGTCGACGTAGTCCTCGCCGGTGTCGTACACCGCGACGATCGACGGATGGTTCAGCGAGGCGGCCGACTGGGCCTCACGGCGGAACCGGGCCTGGAAGGACGGATCGCGGGCGAGGTCGGCCCGCAGCGTCTTCACAGCGACGGTGCGGCCCAGGCGGGTGTCATGGGCGAGGTAGACCTCCGCCATGCCACCGCGGCCGAGCACCGACCCCAGCTCGTACCGGCCGCCGAGGCGACGCGGCTCTTCCATAAGCTTCTCCAGCCCTCTCCGTCAGTCCCGACCGCACCTGTGTGTGGTCCGGCGGTGTGCTGTCCGGGCATACCGTACCCGGCGCGCCGTTCCGGTCCGGGTCGCTGCCGCAACCTGATATCCGACCGGTATTGGCACCGCCCGCATCACTTGTTGCTCTCGATGACCGCCTCCATGACGCTCTTGGCGATCGGAGCTGCGAGCTTGCCGCCTGCGATGTCATTGCGGAGTGTGTCGGATCCCTCAATGACGACGGCCACCGCGACGGGGGTTCCCTTGGAGGTCTTCGCGTACGAGATGAACCAGGCGTACGGGTTGTCCTTGTTGTTCTCGCCGTGCTGCGCCGTACCGGTCTTGCCGCCGACGATGACGCCGGGGATCTGCGCCATGGTTCCCGTGCCCTCCTTGACGACGGTCTCCATGATGCTCTGGACCTTCTGCGCGTTCTCCGGCGCCAGCGGGTGGCTCATCACCTGCGGGGTGTGCTGCTGGACCACGTTGAGGTTCGGGGCTTCCAGCTGCTCGACCATGTACGGCTTCATCAGCTTGCCGCCGTTGGCGACCGCCGAGGCGATCATGGCCATCTGCAGCGGAGTGGCGCGGTTGGAGGCCTGGCCGATGCCCGCCATGGCGTTCTGCGGCCGGTTGTCCGTGGGGAAGATGCTCTCCGCGGCCCGGACCGGAGTATCGATCTTCGAGTTGTTGAAGCCGAACTTCTCCGCCTCGGCCTTCATCTTCTTGTTGCCGAGGTCGGCGCTGATCTTGCCGAAGACGGTGTTGCAGGAGTAGCGCAGCGCCTTGCGCAGCGAGGCGTTCTCACACGGGATGTTGCCTTCGTTCTTCAGCTCGATGCCCGAGGTGTCGGGCAGCGTGTACGGCAGCGGCGAGCGGGTGTCGGCATCGACGTCGTTGTACAGCCCGTTCTCCAGGGCCGCCGAGGCGGTGACGACCTTGAAGGTGGAGCCGGGCGGGTAGGTCTGGCGCAGCGCCCGGTTGAGCATCGGGTCGTCCGGGTCGTTCTTCTTCTGCAGCGCGTTGAACGCCTCGGCGTCCTTGTTGCTGTTGCCCGCGAACGTCGAGGGGTCGTACGAGGGGGTGCTGGCCAGCGCCAGGATCGCGCCGGTCTCCGGGTTGATCGCGGCGACCGCACCCTTCTTGTTGCCCAGCCCCTCGAAGGCGGCCTTCTGCGCCTTGGCATCCAGCGTGGTCACGACGTTGCCGCCGGCCTGCTTGCCGCCGGTGAACATGTCGACCGTACGGCTGAAGAAGAGCTTGTCGTCGGTGCCGGAGAGGATGCCGTCGTTCAGCTTCTCCAGCTGGTTGGAGTCGAAGGCCTGCGAGGCGTAGCCGGTGACCGGCGCCCACATCTTGCCGTTCTTGTACGTCCGCTTGTACTTGAAGTCGCCGCTGTCGGTGATCGTCGAGCCGGTGACGGCCTTGCCGTCCACGATGATGTTGCCGCGCGGCTTGCTGTAGCGCTCGATGGCGACCCGGCGGTTGTGCGGGTCGTTCTTGAGCTGGTCGCCCTGGACGAACTGCACCCAGTTGACGCGGATCAGCAGAGCGAGGACGAGCAGGCCGCAGAAGATCGCGACCCGGCGCAGTGGCTTGTTCACGGACGGACCACCTGGGTCATCTCGGCGTCGGTGGACGGGGCGGGGGCCGGCGCGGGCCGACGAGCGGTGTCGCTGATCCGCAGCAGGATCGCGACCAGCGCCCAGTTGGCGATCACGGACGAACCACCCTGGGCCAGGAACGGCATGGTCATACCGGTCAGCGGGATCAGGCCCGTCACACCGCCGGCGACGACGAAGACCTGGAGGGCGAAGGCGCCCGACAGGCCGATCGCCAGCAGCTTGCCGAACGGGTCGCGGGCGGCCAGCGCCGTACGGATGCCCCGCTCGATCAGCAGGCCGTAGAGCAGTAGGACGCCCATCAGGCCGGCCAGGCCGGTCTCCTCGCCGACGGTGGCGAGAATGTAGTCGCTCTTGGGCGCGATACCGCCGATCAGACGCGAGTAGCCCTGGCCGAGACCGGAGCCCATGATGCCGCCGGAGCCGAAGGAGTACATCGACTGCGCGGTTTCGGTGACACCGCCGTTGGAGGCCAGCTCCAGGGGGTTGAGCCAGTTGTGGACCCGGACCTGCACGTGCGACTCGAACGTCGCCACCGCGACCGCGCCGCCCCCGCTGAGCAGCAGGCCGAAGACGATCCAGCTGGTGCGCTCGGTCGCGACGTACAGCATCACGACGAACAGGCCGAAGAACAGCAGCGAGGTACCCAGGTCGGTCTCGAAGACCAGGATCATCAGGCTCAGCGCCCAGATCACCAGGATCGGGCCGAGGTCACGCCCGCGCGGCAGATACATGCCCATGAAACGGCGGCTGGCCAGCGCCAGCGCATCCCGCTTCACCATCAGATAGCCCGCGAAGAAGATCGCGATGATGATCTTGGCGAACTCGCCGGGCTGAAGACCGCCGATACCCGGGATGGTGATCCAGATGCGGGCACCGAAGCGCGCCGGGAAGAACACCGGCGCGATCAGCAGCGCCAGCGCCACGACCATGGAGATATAGGTGTAGCGCTGCAACACGCGGTGGTCCTTGAGGAACACCAGAACGGCCAGGAAGAGCCCCACGCCGAGCGTGGACCACATCAGCTGGCCCGGCGCCATCGCACCGCCGAGCTGCTTGGTGGTGATCGCCGGCTCCTGGTCGAGCCGCCAGATGAAGACCAGGCCCAGGCCGTTGAGCAGGGTGGCGATGGGCAGCATCAGCGGGTCGGCGTACGGCGCCCACTTACGGACGACCAGATGCGCGACACCGGCCAGCAGCCCCAGCCCCAGCGCATACCCGAGCACGCCGGCCGGCACCGAACCGTCCTTCGCCAGACCGACGTTGACGTAGGCGAACACCGGGATCAGCACCGCGAACAGAAGCATCGCCAGCTCGGTGTTGCGGCGGCTCGGGGCTCCGATGGTGCCGACGGTGGTGGTGTTGGTACTGCTCATGAGATGTCCGGCCCCCTACGCCCTCACTGCTGGGTGCTGCATTTCTTTTCCAGTTCCTGCTGCTCCTCGGAGGGGGCTTGGCTGGTGGTGGGTGTGGGAGTCGCGGACGCGGAGAGCGCACCGGGTACGGCGCTGCCCGTCTTCGCGGCCTTGTCGGCCGAGCCGGGCTTGGCGGTGGAGCCGGGCTTCGCGGTGGACCCGGGCTTCGGGGTGCCGTCCGTCTTGCCGCCCGGTTTCCGGCCCTTGTTACGGGCCGCTTCCTCGGCGGCCGCCTCCCGCTGCTCCTTGGCCAGACAGGCATTGGCCTGCTTGCCGAGCTCGGTGACCTTCTCGCTCGCCTGGGTGCGGTCGTCGACCGCGATCGTCTCCTTGACCTGGTTGCGCTGGTACAGCGGTAGGTACTTGAGTTCGATCTCGGGGTGGTCCTCGTCCACGGTGTTCAGCGAGATCCACGCCAGGTCCTGGCTGATCCCGCGGTAGAGCGCGACGTGACTGCCGTTGGCGCCGACGAAGTACTGGGTCTGCGTCCAGCGGTAACCGCCGTAGAGCCCGCCGCCGACCACGGCCAGCGCCAGCGCGATGAACAGCGACCGCTTGAGCCACTTCCCGCGCCGCCGCGGCTTGAGGAAATCTTCGTCGGTGAACGCGCCGAAGGAGCCCTGCGGCGGGCCCCCGACGTCCGGACCACCGCTGCCGGGCGGCCCGAAGGCGCCTCCGGGGGCGGCCTGGGCGCTGTCGCGGCGGCCGAGCTCGGCGGCCCGGGCGGCCGGCGTCTGGAGCGTGCTGGGGTCGCTGAGCTGGTGCTGGTTCTCGGCGACGGCGCCGACGATCACCGGGGTGTCGTTGAGCTGCCCGGCCATCGTGTCCGCGCCGTCCACGTCCAGGACGTCGGCGACGATGCAGGTGATGTTGTCGGGCCCGCCGCCGCGCAGCGCGAGCTGGATCAGCTCCTGCACCGTCTCGTGCGGCCCGTGATAGCCGGCGAGGGTCTCCTCCAGCGTCTGATGGCTGACGACCCCGGACAGCCCGTCCGAGCAGATCAGATACCGGTCCCCGGCCCGCACCTCGCGGATCGACAGATCGGGCTCGACGTGATCACCGCTGCCCAGCGCCCGCATCAGCAGCGACCGCTGCGGATGGGTGGTGGCCTCTTCCTCGGTGATCCGGCCCTCGTCGACCAGCCGCTGCACCCAGGTGTGGTCCTGGGTGATCTGCGTGAGCACACCGTCGCGCAGCAGATACGCCCGCGAGTCGCCGACGTGCACCAGGCCCAGCCGCTGACCGGTCCACAGCAGTGCGGTGAGCGTGGTGCCCATGCCTTCGAGCTGGGCGTCCTCCTCGACCATGACCCGCAGCTGCTCGTTGGCCCGCTGCACGGCGGTGCCGAGCGAGGTGAGGATGTCCGAGCCCGGAACGTCGTCGTCGAGCTGGACGAGGCTGGAGATCACCTCGGAGCTGGCGACCTCACCGGCGGCCTGGCCGCCCATACCGTCCGCGACGGCGAGCAGCCGCGGCCCGGCATAGCCGGAGTCCTCATTGCCCTCGCGGATCATGCCCTTGTGCGATCCGGCGGCGAAGCGCAGTGACAGACTCATGCGCACCTCACCCGTCGGTTCGGGGTACAGCCGGTCTCCTCGAGCCACACTGCCCACCCTCCGGTCGGGAGCACACCCGGGTCCGTCGAGTGGACCGTCGCGGCTCGCTCGCTCCGCTCGCTCATTGTCGTACTACTTCCGCAGCTCGATGACGGTCTTGCCGATGCGGATCGGGGCTCCCAGGGGAATCGGTGTCGGGGTCGTCAGACGGGTCCGGTCCAGATACGTGCCGTTGGTGGAACCCAGATCCTCGACGATCCACTGGCCGTCACGGTCCGGGTAGATCCTGGCATGCCTGCTGGAGGCGTAGTCGTCGTCCAGCACGATCGTGGAGTCGTGGGCACGGCCCAGCGAGATCGTCTGGCCCTGGAGGGCGACGGTGGTGCCGGTCAGCGAGCCCTCGGAGACCACCAGCTTGGTGGGCGCTCCGCGGCGCTGGCGGTTGTTGCCCCGCCCGCCGTCCTGGCGGCGCTGCTGCTGGGGCGGCGCGGCCTGGCGCTGCGCACGCGCTTCGGACCCGCCGCGCCGGGCGGCCCCGCGCTGTGTGACGCGGGTGCCGAACAGATCGCTGCGGATGACCTGAACGGCCACGATGACGAACAGCCACAGTACGGCGAGGAAACCCAACCGCATGACCGTGAGGGTCAGCTCTGACATTGCCCCCGCTTCACCCTTCGGCTTGCCGGTAAACGATGGTGGTACTGCCCACGACGATCCGCGAGCCGTCGCGGAGACTAGCGTGAGTGGTGTGCTGCCCGTCCACCACGATGCCGTTGGTGGAACCCAGATCCTGGACCGTGGGGGGCGTTCCGACCCGGATCTCACAGTGACGCCGGGACACACCCGGGTCATCGATCCGCACGTCAGCGTCGGTGCTGCGGCCCAGCACCAGCGTCGGACGCGAGATCTGGTGACGGGTGCCGTTGATCTCGATCCAGCGCCGGGTCTGCGCATAGGGCTGCGGCCCTGCACCGGGCGGTGCCGTACGGGGTACGGGCGGTGCGCCGCCGGAAGGCGGGGACGCGGGCATGGGGGGCGCGCTCACATGGCCGCCACCGGGCTGGGGGCCACGGGGCGGCGCCGAGGGGGCACGCTGTCCGGCGGGCTCCTGGGAGGAGCTGGCGGCGAGCGTACGGCTGCGTACGCGGTACAGGCCGGTGTCGAGATCGTCGGCCTTCTCCAGATGGACCTTGATCGCGCCCATGAAGGTGTACCGCTGCTGCTTGGCATAGTCGCGGACCATGCCCGACAGCTCATCGCCCAGCTGGCCGCTGTAGGGGCTCAGCCGCTCGAAGTCGGGAGCGCTCAGCTCCACGATGAAGTCATTGGGGACGACCGTGCGGTCGCGGTTCCAGATGGTGGCGTTGTTGTCGCACTCGCGCTGCAGCGCGCCGGCGATCTCGACGGGCTGCACCTCGGACTTGAACACCTTGGCGAAGGTGCCGTTGACGAGACCTTCGAGACGTTGCTCGAAACGCTTCAGTACTCCCACGGGACACCTCCTTCCTCAGTCTTCGTCGTGATCGTCCTGATCGGGTCGTCCTGATACTGCTTACCGATCGTATCCACGCGTCGGGAAATCGGCTGGTTCCCCTTTCCCGCCTGGGAGACGAGTGTCGCCCCTCACAGGGTTGCCCGGACCTTGCCTGACTCCATGCCCAGTGTTCAAGCACTGCGATCGTAGATGTGCCCCCAACACAGTGTCCCGCAACCGTCCAGCCTTCGGACCGGCCGGGGGTGTGCGCCCTTCCGGTCACGGCGGGCAGCGTACGGGTGCCACGGGGCGGCGTACGGCTCCGCGCACACGGCGTACGGCACCGCGGAGTCGAGCACGGCTCCGCGACACGGTGAGTGTGGCCCCTTGTGGGTGCCCACGGCGAATGCCCGGGTGAGAGCCCGCACCGGCCCGGCGGCGGCCGCGGCGCGGCGACCGGGGGAAAGGCATGTGAAGGCACCCTCAACACCGTGCTAATCTTCTGGATGTCGGCAGGCGCTCGCAGCAAGACCCGGACCGAAAGGCCCCGGATCTCGTGAGAGAATCAACCGGCAGCACCCATGCGCGGGTGGCGGAATAGGCAGACGCGCTGGATTCAGGTTCCAGTGCCCGAAAGGGCGTGGGGGTTCAACTCCCCCCTCGCGCACAGATGAGACCCCCGGTCTCCGGAGAAATCCGGAGACCGGGGGTTTCTTGCGTTCGGCGAGGGGCCGGGGTGTTGGGTTTGTCACTTTGGTGCCGGAGTGGATGATGTCGGTCGGTTTGGGGGCCGGGTGGTGTGGCGCGGGGCGGTGGTCGCGGGCTTGTGTTCTGCGGATTGCATCCCGTATTGCCGCCATTTTTGCTTTTCCTGGTAGTTCCCGGACCGGGTGTTCCTGTTTCCTTCCTGCATTGGCCGGCGCATTCACGGCATACAGGCGCCGGCTTCGGTATTCGTGGGGTCATCGGCATTCGCGGGGTCGCCGGTGTTCGTGGTTTCCGTCACAGTCGTGCGGAAGGCGCGGATGCGCGCGGTGCCGCGGGACGGGTGGTGGACCAGGCCCAGGACGGAGTCCGGGAGGCCGGTGACGGGGAGAAAGGTGATGTCGCGGCGGCCGTGATAGTCGGCGGTGGGGCGGCACAGCAGCATGCCGCCGCGGCCGGCCGCGGCGAGGGTGAGGCCCTCCTGGAGGGTGCTGACGCTGGGCCCGGCGGGTATCGGACGGCCCTCGGGGGTGATGGTTGGGGCGTGGGCCTCGCGCCAGTAGGCGGGTGCCGGGGCGATGAGGGGGAGGGCGGCGAGGTCCTCGGCGGTGAGGCCGGAGCGGGCGGCCAGGGGGTGGCGTACGGACAGGGCCAGGGTCTGCCGCTGGGCGGCGAAGACCGGGCCGAGCACGAGATCGGGCTCGGCCACGGGCAGCAGCGTGACGGCCACATCGACCGCGCCGCTGCGCAGCGCGCCGAAGGGGTCGCACAGCGGGATCTCGACGATTTCGGTGTGGCAGCCCGGATGACGGGCTTGGAAGACGTCGATGGCTCGCATGATCGGGCCGTCCGCGGTGCCCTGGAAGCCGATCGTCAGCCGGCCCTCGATGCCGCGGGCGGCCGTACGGGCGGACTCGACGGTGGCGCGCAGGGAATCGTAGGCGGGGCGCAGCGACCTGCGGAACTCCTCGCCCAGCGGGGTCAGGCTCACCCGGCGGCTGGTGCGGTCCACCAGGCGGGCGCCTATCCGGGACTCCAGGGGTCACCTTGCTGGTGATCTGCGGGGTGCTGGCGGGAGCGGTGTTGTTGCTGCCGCTGGTGGGGCGGGGCGCGGGGGTGCCGGGGGCGGCGCTCGTGGTCGCCGTATGGGGGCTGGCCTACGGGGGTGTTTCGGTCAGCACGCAGACCTGGCTGATGGCGGCGGCGCCGAAGGCCCGGGAGGCGGCTTCCGCGCTGTTCGTCGCGGTGTTCAACGGGGCCATCGCCCTGGGCGCGCTGACCGGCGGCCGGGCCGCGGACGGCTGGGGCGTCGTCGGCGTGATGGGGCTGGGCGGCGTGCTTGCGGTGGGGGCGCTGGTGACCGTGGGGGTGGGGAGAGCGCCGGGGTGAGGGGGACGGAGAGGGGTGACGGGTTGCTGTTTGAGGGGTGGTGGGATGCGTTGTGTGTGGAAGTGCTGGGGGTGGGGTGAGGGCGGGAGGCGCCATGCCTGATGCCTTTGCCCTCACCCCGGGGCGGCCGGGGCGGCCGGGGCGGCCGGTGCGGCCGGTGCGGCGTCAGGCGGTGAAGCGGTCGACGAGGGCCTTCGCCTTGGCCGACGCGTCCTCGAGGGCCTTGTCGCGGGAGGCCTCGTACTTCGGGATCAGGTCGGCCATCGCCTCGTTCACGGGAGCCATGGTCAGCTCGGGCACGATGAAGTCGACCTCCAGGCCGAGCCCACCGCCCAGGACGGCCTCCAGGTAGTTCTGCACGTACTCGAAGTCCTCACGGGGCGTGCCCGGCGCGTACGAACCGCCGCGGCTGGCGACGACGGTCACCGGGGTGCCCTTGGCGGACGGTTCGGCGCCCGACGTACGGCCCATGATGATCACCTGGTCCAGCCATGCCTTCAGGGTGGAGGGGATCGTGAAGTTGTACATCGGCGCGCCTATCAGGATCGCGTCGGCGCGCTCCAGCTCCTCGGCGAGGCCGGTGCGCAGCGCGAAGGCGGTCTGCTGCTCGGGGGAGTGCGTCGCGGGGTCGGAGAAGGCCGCGGAGGCGGCGACGCCGTCGAGGTGCGGCAGCGGGTCGGTGCCCAGATCGCGGTAGATGACCGTGCCATCGGGATGCTGCTCCTCCCAGGTCTTGCGGAAGGCGGCGGTGACCGCGCGGGAGGCGGAGCCGCCCTCGGGGAAGACGGAGGTGTCGATGTGCAGAAGGGTGGCCATGGGGATCGGTCCTTCGGGTCGTGGCCGGATGAAGCCCGGCACGGTGACGGTCGTTGAATTCCGTACGTCACTATTCATAGCACAGGAGCTTACTTTTCTGCAGCAGCCAACAAGAGGAAGGTACCCTGGGTGCATGGCGGACCACGGCGAGACGATGTGCAGACAGGTCGACGTCGGCATGACGCGCGTCTTCGAGCTGTTCGGGAAGCGGTGGACGGGGCTGATCGTCGCCACCCTGATGCCCGGGCCGGTCCATTTCGCCGATCTACGGCGCGCGATCCCCGGGATCAGCGAGCGCATGCTCTCCGACCGCCTCATGGAACTGGCAGCCGCCGGCCTGGTCGTTCGCGAGGTCGACGAGGGCCCGCCGCTGCGCGTGTCCTACCGGCTGACGGAGGCCGGACGGGGGATCGAGCCCGCGCTCAAGGAGCTGTCCCGGTGGGCGGAGACGTATCTCGCTGATGGCGGGCAGTGTCCGGAGCGGTTTCGGAAGTAGCGGGTGGGGTGCGGGTGGGCTGGCGCGGGGGCGGGCGTTTGCCGGTGGGCCGGCGGTTGGTCCGCGGTGGGTTGGTGGGTGGTTGGCTGGTGGCGTTTTCCTCTCCTCGGTCTTCCGCTTCCCTCTCCCCGGTGTTCTGCGCTCTCGGGTGTTCCGGTGTGCTCCGGTACTCCGTGCGCCCCGGTTTCGTTGTTCAGTCGAGGCGGTCCTGGGCGGCGTTGTAGCGCTGTAGGTACATGGCGAAGCGGTCGAGGTCGCCCCCGTCCCAGTCGGCCAGTCGCTCGTGAAATGCCTGGCGGCGGCTCGCGGTGACGTTGGCGAGTACTTCGGCGCCTTTCTTCGTCGGGTGCAGTACCTGGACGCGTTGATCGTCCGGATCCACGCGGCGCTCGACGAAGCCGAGCTTCTCCAGGGCGGCGATCTGTCGGCTGACCGTGGATTTGTCCAGGAGGTAATGCGCGGCAAGGTCCGTGGCGCGGCATCCGTGCTGGTCGTCGAGGTGTGCGAGCAGGGTGTAGGAGACCAGCGACAGCTCGGGGTGCATCCGCGCGGCGCTCGCGCGGGCCCGTCTGGCGAATGCGGTCATCTCCTGCTGGATCGTCTCGATGGAGGTGTCGCGATGGGGCACGGGGTTGCCTTTCCTGAAGTAGTTGTATAGTACAACGTGAATCGATGGTTGTATTTAGCAACTCGTGTGGGTTGCGTACGGCGACCGGTTCTCTGAGGCGCGATGCCGCCCCCTCGTTGGAGCGCGTTCTGCGATGTGCGGCGGAGCGATGCGCGCCGTTTGCGTAGCCGCCCCGACTGACCAACGAGCCGACGAACCAACGAGCCGATCACCCCAACCGACCAGCTGAGAAGGCCTGCATCATGAGCCCGGTCCCCCGTCCCGACCACCGCCGCGGCGATCCTGGCAGCGCCGATCTTCGTACGGCCAGTACGGCCAGTACGGCCAGTACGGCCAGTACGGCCCGTACGGAGCGGCACGGTGCCCATCGCTCCGGCCATTCCGCCGGGCTGCGGCACGTCCTGACGCACCTGATCACCCCGCTGCTGATGTGCATCGGCATGGGTCTGGCGTACCTGGGCGCGTTCGCCGATCCTGCGCCGCATCATCTGCCCGTCGCGATCGTCGGGTCGGGCCAGAGTGTGCAGCTGCTGGCGCAGTCGATCAATGACAAGGCGGGCGGCGATCTGGAGGTACGGACGGTCGGCGACCGGTCCGCCGCGGTCGACCAGCTCAAGCATCAGGACATCTTCGGTGCGTATGTGATCAAGGCGACGGGGGATGCCGGGGGCGCGGCGGGCGGCGGCGCGTCCAGCGGTGTACCTGGTGGCAAGTCGGGTGGCCGGGCCGGTGATGTGCGGGCGTCGGGGCCCGAGTTGCTGGTGGCGACTGCGGGTTCCGACACCAGCGCGTCCGTGGTGCAGAAGATCTTCACCCCGATCGCGGCGCAGCACGGCTTTCCGCTCAAGGTCACGGACGTGGCGCCGACCGCTGACGACGACCCGACGGGGCAGGGCATCTTCTTTCTGCTGGTCGCGATCAGCATCGGCTCGTACGCTTCGGTCGCGGTGATCGGCGGTGCCGGGGCCGTACTGCCGCTGCGGCTGCGGGCAGCGCTGGCCGTCGGTACGTCGTTCGTGGTCAGTGCCATCGGGGCGGCGTTCGCGGGGCCCGTCTTCCACCTCGTCGATCACGGACTGTGGGGGGTGTGGGGTATGGCCTGGCTGTACTCCGCGGGCATTCTGCTGATCGGCACCGGTCTGCACACGTTCCTCAAGCGTTGGACCACGCTCGGGGTGATGGCGCTGTTCGTGATGCTCAACTTCACGTCCTCCGGCGGGATTTTCCGTCCCGAGATGCAGAACGGCTTCTTTGCTGCTCTGCACTCGTTCTGGAACGGCGCGGGCTTCGTCGAGGGCACCCGTAGCCATGTCTACTTCGACGGTTACGGCCTGGCCGGGCACATCTGGACGCTGGCCGTATGGCTGGTCTTCGGTGCGCTGACGGTCGGCGTGGCGGGCCTGGCGGAACGGAAGCGGCGCACGACCGAGGCGATGGCGGCCGCCAATGCGGCGGCGGTGGCGGCGGCCGCGGTGGCGGCGACGGTGCCGGAGCGAGGGGTGGAAAAGATGGAGGAGGAGATGGAGGAGGCGGTGGGGGTTTAGGGAGTTGGGGCAGGGCTTGCATGCGGGTGCGGGTGCGGGTTTGTGGCCCGGGGGAGGGGAGGCTGGCCCTCTCTCTGGCCCTCTCTCTGCCCCTTGTCCTTGCGTGCGCTGTCGGTATGAGGCGGTGTCAGGTTCCGTGCCGTCGGCGCGTCCTCACATCCGCTCCGTGCTCCTCACCCGCCGGCGACTCCTCTCCGACGCGCTTGTCCACAACTGCCCGGGTGTACTTGTCCACCGACCGGTCATGGGCTGGCGCACTCGTCTGACCGTCCGACCTGCGACTTCACCCCTTCCGTCGTCCTCGGTCGTCCTGGACCGCCCTCGACCGTCCCTGTTCGTGCTTCCTCCGCACCGACGCCACAGCCGCATCCGTCGGGTCCGTTCTCATCCGGCCTTCCCTTACTGAGAGTTATCCACAGGGCCTGCCGGACCGCGGGAGGTGTGGGTACGGTCATGGCCGAACGAGAAAGAACCGGTCGGTCAGGCCGGACAGGAGCAGGTCGTGGAGGGGGAGGTGGCGCGCGATGTCGCGTGTGCCGTACGTACCGGGTTTCGCGAAGGCTGATGCGCGGGGGGCGTCGCCCAAGGCCGCGGGCCGGGCGTTGCGGGAGCGGCTGCCCCGCGCCGAACAGGCTGCGCTGTCGATCGCGGCCGGGCGGCCTGACGCGGTAGCGGCCGTCGAGGAGTCCAACACCGGCCGGCTGCCGGAGCTGACGCCGATACGGGTGGGACGGATGGCCGCCAGTCCCTTTGCTTTCCTCCGTGGCTCCGCGGGGCTGATGGCATACGACCTCATGGCCACACCCGTCACCGGCATAGGCGCACAGATCTGCGGGGACGCCCACGCCGCCAACTTCGGCCTCTACGCGGACGCGCGCGGCGGCCTCGTCATCGACCTCAACGACTTCGACGAGACCTTGTACGGGCCGTGGGAGTGGGACGTGAAGCGGCTCGCGGTGTCGCTGGTGCTGGCGGGACGGGAGGCGGGAGTCGGCGAGGACGAATGCCGGAACGCGGCGCTGGATGCGGCCGGTGCGTATCGGCGCACGATGCGGTTGTTGGCGAAGCTGCCGGTGACCGAGGCGTGGAATGCGATCGCGGACGAGGAACTGGTTTCGCACACCGACGCCCGGGATCTGCTGGGGACGCTGGAGCGGGTCTCCGCCAAGGCCCGTAAGAACACCAGCGCACGGTTTGCGGCCAAGGCCACCGAGCAGGGGCTCGACGGAGGGCGCCGGTTCGTGGACGCGCCGCCGGTGCTGCGGCGAATACCGGATGCGGAAGCGGCGGCGGTGGCCTCCTCGCTCGCCGGCTATCTGGAGACGTTGCCTGAGGACCGGCTGCCGCTGCTGGCCAGGTACGCCGTGCACGATGTGGCCTTCCGGGTGGTCGGGACGGGCAGTGTCGGGACGCGGTCGTATGTCGTGCTGCTGCTTGATCACCGGGGCGAGCCGCTGGTCCTCCAGGTGAAGGAGGCACGTGGTTCGGTGCTGGCGCCGTTCGTGGAGAAGGCCGGTTTCGCGGTGCCGTCGGTGGTGCACGAGGGCCGCCGGGTGGTGCTCGGCCAGCGGCAGATGCAGGTCGTCAGCGACGTGTTGTTGGGCTGGACGACGGTGCAGGGACTGGCGGGGAGCGAGGCCCGGGAGGGGCTGCCGTTCCAGGTCCGGCAGTTCAGGAACCGCAAGGGCAGTGTGGATCCGGCGCAGCTGACCGGAGACCAGATGGATGACTACGCACGGATGACCGGCGCCCTGCTGGCGCGGGCGCATGCGCACAGCGCGGACCCGCGGCTCGTGGCCGGGTACTGCGGTAAGAGGGGGGAGCTGGACGAGGCGATCGCGGCGTTCGCGGTGGCGTATGCGGATCGCACGGAGGCGGATCACGCGGACCTGGTGACGGCGGTGAAGAGCGGCCGAATAGCGGCCGAGATGGGGGTGTGAGCGGGGCAGGACCGCACGAGCGGGGTCCGCTGCGGGCTTGACGTCGACCTGCGGCGGCGCAGCCACCCTGCCACCGCCTCGCCCGGACCCGCGAGGATGCGGGGTGGCAGGCGGGGTATGGGGGCGCGCGGGGCTGGGGTGTGGGGGGGAGGGCGTGGGGGTGGAGGGGGGAGGGGAGGGCCCCCGGGGCGCCGGATGAAGGCAGCCGCCTAACCGACCCGACCCACCCTGCCTCCGCCCCGCCCTCATCCCGTCCCGCCCCGCCTTCATCCCGCCCCGCGCCGCCGCCCGCGACCGTGCCCGCACATGGGCCGTACGCTGACCGAGTGACGAACTCGCACGCGGAGAACGCGCAGGACGGCCAGGACGGACCGGACGCAGCGGATGCACCGGGCACGGCAGGCACGCCCGGCGCACCCACGCCCGGCGCACCAAGCGCACCCGGTGCCCCCACCGCCCCGGCCGACACGTACGCACCGGATGGCTCTGCCGCCCCGCCGCCGTCCAGCGCCCCCGCCGGCGAGCAGGGCGGCCGCGCGGCTCAGGACGAGGCGACCCAGCGGCTGGCGAAGGCCGTGCGAGCGGCCGAGCAGGCGTTGATCGAGTTCGAGATCGCGGTGGAGACGTTCCGGGTGGAGGTGGAGAACTTCTCCCGGCTGCATCACCAGCGGCTCGGTCCCATGTATGCGCGGCTCGACGAACTGGACGCGCAGATCGCCGAAGCCGTGGCGGCGCGTACGGGTGACCCCGAGGACATCCGTAAGGCCCGGGAAGCACGGGCCTCGGTGCTGCCGATGCCCAACGTGGAAGAGCTGTTCCACGGGTGGATGGGGTCGGACGGACTGTTCCCCGAGTCGCAGGCCATGCTCGCCGAGCAGTCGGTCCAGCCGCCGCAGAAGGTGCGGCCCAGCGAGGAGACCCGCAAGGTCTACCGCGACCTGGTGCGCAAGGCTCACCCGGACCTGGCGCGGGACGACGCGGAGCGCACTCGGCGGGATGCGTTCATTGCGCGGGTCAACATGGCCTACGGGCGGGGCGACGAGGCGGCGCTGCGGGAGCTGGTGCGGGAGTGGGAGGCCGGTCCGGCGCCGGCCGAGGAGCGGCTGAGCGAGAGCGAGGAGCTCTACGCCCGGCTGGAGTGGCTGGCCGAGCGCAAGGAGATGCTGGCCGCCGTCGCGGCGGAGCTGGAGGAGAGCGCGATCGGGGCCATGATCAAGATGGCGCCGCAGGACCCGGATGCCCTGCTGGACGAGATCGCCGAGAAGCTGCTCGCCGATGTAGCGGAGCGCGAGGCATATCTCGCGCAGCTGGTCGGGTAGCGTCGAGAGCATGCGATTTGGTTCTCTGCCCACGGTCGGTGTCGATGCTCTGACGTCCGAGGACTTCCTCCTGGACGTACGCGAGGACGACGAGTGGGAGGCCGGGCACGCCCAGGGCGCGCTGCACATCCCGATGAGCGAGTTCGTGGCCCGTTACGGGGAGCTGACCGAGGCGGTGCCCGAGGACGGCAAGGTCTATGTGCTGTGCCGGGTCGGCGGGCGGTCGGCCCAGGTGGCGCAGTATCTGATCCAGCAGGGCATCGATGCGGTGAACGTCGACGGCGGTATGCAGGCATGGGAGGCCGCCGGCCGTCCCGTGGCGGACGGCAAGGGCGGCGTCGGCACCGTCATCTGAGCCATTCGGCCAGACCCCCTTCACCCCAGCACATGCGCAGCGAGAAGATCACCCAGCGTCTCCTCGTGCGAGGCCGCCGGGCCCAGCGACAGTTCGAGCTGCTTGGCCCAGGCGTGGTAGCGGTGCAGGGAGTAGTCGGTGTCGGCGCCGAAGCCGCCGTGCAGGTGCTGGGCGGTCTGGACCACGCGTCGTACGCCGTCGGATGCCCAGATCTTGGCGACCGCGACATCGCCTGCCGGCGGTAGCGCGCCGGGCGCGCCGGTGCTCAGACGCCAGGCGGCCTGCCACAGGGTGGCTTCCATGGCGCGCAGGTCGATGAAGCGGTCGGCGGCCTGGACTGCGACGGCTTGGAAAGTGGCCACGGGGTGGCCGAACTGTTCGCGTTTGCCGGTGTAGTCGCTGGTCATCGCGAGGACTTGTTCGCCCAGGCCCAGTGCGAGCGCGCAGGTGCCGGTGGTCATGACGTTGCGCAGCATCTCCCAGGCGCCCGGGTCGGTGAGCAGTGCCCGGGCGGCGATGCGTACCGAATCCAGCCGGACCTCCGCGTAGCGCTCGCCGCTGGTGGATATCTGGTCGTCGAGTGTGAGGCCGGCGTGGGTGCGGGGGACGAGGGCAAGGACGGGGCATCCGTCGTGGGTGTGGGCGGGGAGCAGGATCCGGTCGGCGGTTTGGGCCCAGGGGACGGTGGTCTGGGTGCCGTCGAGGATCCAGTCGGCACCGTCCGGGCGGGCGGTGACGGCGAGTTCGGCCGGGTCATGGCCGGTGCGGCCGCCGGTGGCGACCGTCACGACGAGATTGCCGGTGGCGATCCGGGGCAGGACGTCGGCGCGGAGCTCGGCCGGCGCATACGACTGGAGGGTGTGTGCGGCGGCGCTGGATTCCAGCAGGGGTACGCGGGCCAGCACCTTGGCCGATTCGCGGAGGACCAGGCAGAGCGCGATCGGGTCGAGGCCCGCGCCGCCGTGTTCGGGGGCGATCGGGAGGCTCAGCAGGTCGGCGTCGGCGAGCTTGCGCCACAGCGCGCGGTCGAAGTCGTCGGCCACGGCTCCGGGGGTGAGCGCCGGGCTGGGTACACCGTCGGGTACGACGCCCGAGAAGACGGCCCGGGCCGCTTCGAGGGCGGCTTGCTGCTCCTCGGTGAAGGTGAAGTCCACTGGTCTGTCCTCCCACGCGGCGCGTTGACCTGACGGGGCGTCAAGGTAGAACAAGTTGCAGTAATTGGGAATGGCGGGGGACAGGGAGTCCCTACGCGGTGTCGCTTCCCCGCCGGCGGTGGCGGCCCATGTGGCGATGTCGCACCACCCCCCCCGGCGGCGTTCCACGTACGCGTGTTTGCCCCGCTGCGGTATTCCCCTCCCCCTGATGCGGCAGCCCACTACGGACGGAAGCCCCTCCCCCGGCCCATCAGCGATCGAAGTCCAACTCGACCTTCTCCGTGGCCGGATGCGACTGGCAGGCCAGCACATATCCGGCGTCGACCTCCTCCGCCTCCAGGGCGAAGTTGCGGTCCATCCGTATCTCGCCGGACACCAGGAACGCACGGCAGGTGCCGCACACTCCGCCCTTGCAGGCGTACGGCGCATCCGCGCGATTGCGCAGTACCGCCTCCAGCAGTGATTCGCCGTCCCGCACCGGCCAGGTGCCGGAGCGTCCGTCGAGGGTGGCGGTCACGGTGCTGTGTGCGGGGGTGGCGGCGGTGGGAGCCGAGGGGGCAGTGGTGCCGTTGTCGATGTGGAAGATTTCTTCGTGGATGCGGTTGCGCGGGACGTTCAGGGAGCGCAGTGCCCGTTCGGCGCTCTGGACCAGGCCGTAGGGGCCGCACAGGAACCAGCCGTCGACCGAATCGACGGTCAGCAGTGCGGGCAGCAGCGCATGCAGTCGTTCCTCGTCGAGCCGCCCGGAGGGCAGTCCGGCCTGTTGTTCCTCGCGGGAGAGGGTCTGGATCAGCTGGAAGCGCTGCGGATAGCGGTCCTTGAGGTCGGCCACCTCCTCCAGGAACATCGTCGAGGCCGCCGTGCGGTCGCTGCGGATCAGGCAGAAGCGGGCGTCGGGCTGCTGGGCGAGCAGGGTGGTGACGATGGAGAGCACGGGGGTGATGCCGCTGCCGCCGACGATGCCGACGAAGTGGCCGGGGCGCGGGGCGAGGGTGAACCGGCCGGCCGGGGCCATCACCTCCACCGTGTCGCCGACGGCCAGTTCCTTGAGCGCGTACGTCGAAAAGGCGCCGTCCTCGACCAGGCGGATGCCCACACGAAGGACGGGATCGTCGGTGGCCGGGGTGCAGATGGAGTACGTCCGGCGGATTTCCTGGCCGTCGACCGTTCTGCGCAGTGCGATGTGCTGCCCGGGGGCGTGCCGGAAGGTCTCGCGCAGCTCGGGCGGGACGGCGAGAGTGACGGCCACCGCGTCGTCCGTGAGCCGCTCGACCTCTTGGACCCGGAGCGGGTGGAACATCACAACTCCTTGAAGTGGTCGAAGGGTTCGCGGCAGGACTCGCAGCGGCGCAGGGCCTTGCATGCGGTGGAGGAGAAGCGGCTGAGCAGGGTGGTGTCGGTGGATCCGCAGTGCGGGCAGCGGATGGCCAGGGCGACAGGGACCGGTCCGTCGGCCGGTCCGGTGGGGCGTGGCGGGGCGATGCCGAAGGCGGCGAGTTTGCGGCGGCCTTCGGGGGTGATGGCGTCGGTGGTCCACGGGGGGCTGAGGACCGTACGGACCTCGACCTGCGCCACGCCGTTGTCGTGCAGGACCCGCTCTATGTCGGCGGACATCGCCTCGATGGCGGGGCAGCCGGTGTAGGTGGGGGTCAGCTGTACCTCGACGCGGCCGGGGGAGGTCAGCCGTACGCCGCGCAGGACGCCGAGCTCGGCGAGGGTGAGGACCGGCAGCTCGGGATCGGGGACGGAGCCGGCCAGCGCGAGCAGCTTCTCTTCGAGGGGGGTGGGTGCGGTGGTCACCATGTCGCCCCCGGGTGGCTGCGGTGCAGATGCTGCATCTCGGCGAGCATCCGTCCGAACGGTTCGGTGTGCAGGCCCTGCCGGCCGGCGCCCGCGGTCCAGGCACCGTGCTGCGGTCCCTGCGGCACGGTGAGGGTGGCCCGTTCCAGGACGGTGGTGAGGCGGGTCGTCCATTCGTCGCGCAGCGTCTGCCAGGGGGCGTCGAGTGCGTCGACGGGTTCGAAGAGCTCGCCGGTGAAGCGCCACAGGGCGTCCAGGCCGCGCTGCATGCGGGTGTGGCTCTCGTCGGTGCCGTCGCCCAGGCGCAGGGTCCACTGTTCGGCGTGGTCGCGGTGGTAGGCGGTCTCCTTGACGGCTTTCGCCGCCAGGGGTGCCAGTTCGCTTCCGCCCGTGGCGAGGTGGTCGAAGAGCAGCTGCTGGTAGAGGGAGAAGTAGAGCTGGCGGGCGATGGTGTGGGCGAAGTCGCCGTTGGGCTGCTCGACGAGCTGGACGTTGCAGAACTGCCGTTCCTCGCGCAGATAGGCCAGTTCGTCCTCGTCACCGGCCAGGGAGAGGAGGATGCGGGCCTGGCCGAGCAGGTCCAGGGCGATATTGGCCAGCGCGACCTCTTCCTCCAGAACGGGGGCGTGGCCCGCCCATTCGCCCAGGCGGTGGGAAAGGATCAGCGCGTCGTCCCCGAGGGCCAGGGCCGGGGTGCGGGTGAGGTTCGTCAAAGGTGATGCACCCCGTCCGGGATCTCGTAGAAGGTCGGGTGGCGGTAGGGCTTGTCGCCGGCCGGTTCGAAGAAGGTGTCCTTCTCGTCCGGCGAGGAGGCAGTGACCTGGGCGGAGGGGACCACCCAGATGGAGACGCCCTCCGAGCGGCGGGTGTAGAGGTCGCGGGCGTTGCGCAGGGCCATGGCGGCGTCCGGGGCGTGCAGGCTGCCGGCGTGGGTGTGGGCGAGGCCGCGGCGGCTGCGGACGAAGACCTCCCACAGGGGCCATTCGGCGGGGCGGGCCGCCGGGGCCGCGGGGGCGTCGGCGGGGCGTGGTGTCGTCATCGGTCGGCCTTCCCGTGCTTGGCGGCATGTGCGGCGGCTGCCTCGCGCACCCAGGCGCCGTCCTCATGGGCCCGCCGTCGGCGGGTGATCCGCTGTGCGTTGCAGGGGCCGTTGCCCTTGAGGACTTCCCAGAACTCGGTCCAGTCGATCGGCCCGAAGTCGTAGTGGCCGCGTTCCTCGTTCCAGCTCAGGTCCGGGTCGGGGAGCGTCAGCCCGAGGGCCTCGGCCTGGGGGACGCAGATGTCGACGAAGCGCTGGCGCAGTTCGTCGTTGGAGTGGCGCTTGATCTTCCAGGCCATGGACTGTGCGGAGTGTGCCGATTCGTCGTCCGGCGGGCCGAACATCATCAGCGAGGGCCACCACCAGCGGTCGACCGCGTCCTGTGCCATGGCGTGCTGGGCTTCGGTGCCGCGGCTGAGGGCGAGCAGAAGTTCGTAGCCCTGGCGCTGGTGGAAGGACTCCTCCTTGCAGATGCGGACCATGGCGCGGGCGTAGGGCCCGTAGGAGCAGCGGCACAGCGGGACCTGGTTGGTGATCGCGGCGCCGTCCACCAGCCAGCCGATGGCGCCGACGTCGGCCCAGGTCAGGGTGGGGTAGTTGAAGATCGAGGAGTACTTCTGGCGGCCGGTGTGCAGCTTGTCGAGGAGTTCGTCGCGGCTGGTGCCGAGGGTTTCGGCGGAGCTGTAGAGGTAGAGGCCGTGGCCGGCCTCGTCCTGGACCTTGGCCATGAGGATCGCCTTGCGGCGCAGGGACGGCGCGCGGGTGATCCAGTTGGCCTCGGGCTGCATGCCGATGATTTCGGAGTGGGCATGTTGCGCTATCTGGCGGATGAGAGTGGAGCGGTAGGCGTCCGGCATCCAGTCGCGCGGTTCGATGCGCTCGTCCGCGGCCACGGTGGCGTCGAAGACGGCTTCGAGTGCCGATTCTTCCGGCGCGATCGTCGTCATGTGGTGCCCCCTCGCTCCCGACCGACCGATCGTTCGGTTCAATGGTGGGTGGGCGGCCCGCGGGTGTCAACCCTGAGAAAAATCAGGGTCAGGTGTGCCGGGTGCCGCCGCGTAGGTACCGTTCCGTGGCGGGGTCCATCACGGGTTGGCCGGGTGCCGGCCCAGGTGTCAGCCGACGGGATCGTGGGAACGGGGCGGGAATGCAGTCATACGGGGACGAAACGCGGCCACTGGCCGCGCTCTCGCTGCCCTCGCGGATCGTCATAGGCGTGGCTGCCTGCGCCGGCGCCGTGATCGTCGCGATCCATCTGGCCATGATGTTCCTGCATGTCGCACCGCAGAACACGCTCAGCAAGCAGCAGGGCACGCTGATCAGCGACTACGTCTATCCCGAGTACGAGCAGAACTGGAAGCTGTTCGCGCCCAACCCGCTCCAGCAGAACATCGATGTCCAGGCCCGCGCCCAGGTGCGCGGCGCGGACGGCGCAGTGCAGACCACCGGGTGGAGCGATCTGACCGCCCTCGACGGGCGCGCCATCCACCACAACCCGCTGCCCAGCCACACCCAGCAGAACATGCTGCGCCGCGGCTGGGAGTTCTACCTCAGCTCGCACACCGCCCAGAACGGCCCCATCGGCATGCGCGGCGAGCTCTCCGAGCGCTACGTCCGGCGCATCGTGCTGTACCGCATGGGCGCCGAATGGGCACGGAGCGGGCGGGTCGAGCAGGTGCAGCTGCGGTCGGTGACCACTGCGGTCGTCCCGCCGCCGTGGAGCACGGAGAAGATCAGCGACAAGCCCATGTACCGCGTACTGCCCTGGTGGCAGGTCACGGCAGACGACCTGCCCAAGGGGGCGAAGAACCAGTGAGCTCCGAAGAGCCGGTGACGTCGGAAGAGCCCGTGACCTCACCGACGCAGCCGCAGCCGCAGCCGTCCGCCGGGACCGGGACGCACCCGGAGACTCGGACGCACCCGGAGACCCGGACGACCCCGGAGACCCACCCGCCCCACCGGCCCAAGCCGCCCTACGAGGAAACCCGCATCGAGCGCGCCATCGGCCGCGGCTTTGCACTGGTCACCGGCCGGGCGATGGCCCCGTACCAGACCGCCGTGATACGGATCGGATTCGCCGCGACCTGGCTGCTGTTCCTGCTGCGGGAATGGCCCAACCGCGGTGCCCTCTACGGGCCCGACAGCCCCTTCAGCCTGGACATGGCGCGCCAGTTGCTCAACGGCAACCACGCCTTCTCCGTACTGCCGTGGTCCGGCAGCAACGGCTGGTTCGAGTGCGTCTACGTCCTGGCCATCGTGGCCAGCGCCCTGCTGATGGTCGGCTGGCGCACCCGCACCATGTCGGTGCTCTTCATGATCGGTGTGCTCTCGCTGCAGAACCGCAGCATTTTCCTGGGCGACGGCGGCGACAACGTCGTCCACCTGATGTCGATGTATCTCGTGCTCACCCGGTGCGGGCAGGTGTGGTCCCTGGACGCGCGGCGCGCCCGGCGGGCCGCGGCCGACGGCACCGAGGAGGGCCGTGACCTGCCCGGCATCCTCCTGTGGGCCGTCCTCGGCCTCGCCCTGGCCGTGGCCCAGCTGCGCGGCGGCTACGGCCTGACCTGGTTCGGCAACGGCCCCTTCCCGCACATCGGCTGGAGCCTGGCGCTGTGGGGCCTGTGGGCCGTGCACGGCCTGTGGTGGGCGGTGCGCCGCCACGCCCCGGGGGAGCCGCGCATCGTCCTGGACACCCTCGCCAAGCTCGCCCACAACGGCGCACTGCTGGTGATCATGGTCGAGGTCTGCCTGATCTACGCCACCGCAGGCTGGTACAAGATCCAGGGCTCACGCTGGCAGGACGGCACCGCGGTCTACTACCCGATGCATCTGGACTACTTCTCCCCCTGGCCCGCCCTGTCCCAGGCCCTCGGCAGCAGCGGCCTGATGATCATGCTGCTCACCTACGGGACCGTCATCGTCCAGGTGGCCTTCCCGTTCACCCTCGCCAACCGCCGGCTCAAGAACGTCCTGCTGGTCGCGATGATCTGCGAGCACCTGTCCATCGCGGTGCTGCTCGGGCTGCCGTTCTTCTCCCTGGCGATGATCACGGCGGACGCGGTCTTCCTGCCGACGAACTTCCTGACCTGGCTCTCCGGCAGAGCGGCGGCGCTGCGCGACCGGCTGTTCCCGCGCGGCGGTGCGCCCCGGCCCGGTGGCGGCGAGCCGGAGGCCCGTACCGCCGGCGATGCCGGTGGCCATACCCTCGTGGGGTGAGCAGCGAGAAAACCGCCCCGGGCGGCGCGATGACCGCCCTGGACGGCCAGACCACCGCCCCGGGCGCCGAACCCCTTCAGTACGACGAGGGCTACGGCCCCAAAGTCGGCGTCGGCCCGCACCCGCAGCCCTGGCCCGACGACACCCGCTACGACCCCGAGCTGCTCGCGCACGGGGACCGCCGCAACGTCGTCGACCACTACCGCTACTGGACGCGCGAGGCGATCGTCGCCGACCTCGACACCCGCCGCCACGACTTCCATGTCGCCGTCGAGAACTGGGGCCACGACTTCAACATCGGTTCGGTCGTGCGGACCGCGAACGCGTTCCTGGCCAAGGAGATCCACATCGTCGGGCAGCGTCGCTGGAACCGCCGCGGCGCCATGGTCACCGACCGGTACCAGCATGTGCGCCACCACCCGGACACCGCCGACCTCACCGCCTGGGCGGCCACCGAGGAGCTGCCGATCATCGGGATCGACAACCTCCCCGGCGCCGTGCCGCTGGAGACGACAGAGCTGCCGCGCCGCTGTGTGCTGCTCTTCGGCCAGGAGGGGCCGGGGCTGACCGAGGAGGCGCGCCGGCACGCCTCCCTGGTCTGCTCCATCGCGCAGTTCGGCTCGACCCGGTCGATCAACGCGGGCGCCGCGGCCGCCATCGCCATGCACTCCTGGATCGCCCGTCATGCCCGTATCGCTCCCTGACGGCCCGGGCCCGAGGGCCTGCTCCCTGAAGGGCTCTAAGGGCTCTATGGGCTCTATGCCGGCCGCCTCACCTCCACCGTGCGGAAGCGGTTGGCCACGAAAGCGCCGTCGCACAGCGCCGCATTGGCCGCCGGATTGCCGCCCGAGCCGTGGAAATCGGAGAACGCCGCCGTCTGGTTCACATACACACCCCCGGTGAGGTTGAGCGAGAGCTGGGCGCACTCCTCCAGGCAGGCGTCCTCGACCAGCCGCTCCATCTCAGGGTCGGTGGTGTACGCGCCGACCGTCATGGCGCCCTTGTCCCGTACGGTGCGCCGCAGCAGCTCCACCGCATCGGCCGTCGAGTCGACCGCCACCGCGAAGGAGACCGGGCCGAAGCACTCCGACAGATAGGCCGCCTCGGTGTCCGGCTTGGCGCCGTCCAGCTTGACGATCACCGGCGTACGGACCGTGGCCCCTGGGAATTCGGGGTTGGCCACCTCACGGGAGGCCAGCGCCACCTCGCCCAGCCCGGAGGCCGCCTCGATGCGCTCCTTGACCTGCGGATTGACGATCGCGCCCAGCAGGGCGTTGGCCCGTGCGTCGTCGCCCAGCAGCCCGCCGACCGCACCCGCGAGATCGCTGACGACCTCGTCGTACGTCTTCGGTCCGGCGTCCGTGGCGATGCCGTCGCGCGGGATCAGCAGATTCTGCGGGGTGGTGCACATCTGGCCGCTGTAGAGCGACAGCGAGAAGGCCAGGTTGGAGAGCATGCCCTTGTAGTCGTCGGTGGAGTCGATGACGACGGTGTTGACGCCGGCCTTCTCGGTGAAGACCTGCGCCTGGCGGGCGTGCGTTTCCAGCCAGTCGCCGAAGGCCGTGGAGCCGGTGTAGTCGATGATCCGCACCTCGGGGCGCACCGCCAGCGTCTTGGCCAGGCCCTCGCCCGGCTTGTCGACGGCCAGGCAGACCAGGTCGGCGGGGAAGCCGGCCTCGGCGAGCACCTCGCGCGCCACCTGGACGGTCAGCGCCAGCGGCAGTACGGCCCGCGGATGCGGCTTGACCAGCACCGGGTTGCCGGTGGCCAGCGAGGCGAACAGGCCCGGATAGCCGTTCCAGGTGGGGAAGGTGTTGCAGCCGATCACCAGGGCGACGCCGCGCGGGACCGCCGTGAAGGACTTGCTCAGCTCCAGCGGGTCGCGCTTGCCCTGCGGCTTGGACCAGGGCGCCTGCTGCGGGGTGCGGACCTGCTCGGCGTAGGCATACGCCACCGCCTCCAGGCCGCGGTCCTGGGCATGCGGACCGCCCGCCTGGAACGCCATCATGAAGGCCTGTCCGCTGGTGTGCATGACGGCCTGGGCGAACTCGTGGGTGCGCGCGCTGATCCGGGCGAGGATCTCCAGACACACCGCCGCCCGCACCTCGGGGCCCGCGTCCCGCCAGGAGGGGAGCGCGGCGCGCATGGCCGGCAGCAGGACCTCCACGTCCGGGTGCGGATAGGTGATGCCCAGTTCCGGCCCGTAGGGCGAGACTTCCTCGCCCGCCCAGTCGTCCGTGCCGGGCTGGTCCAGGGCGAAACGGTGACCGCGCAGCGCCTCGAAGGCGGCCAGGCCGTCGGGCGCGGCACTCTCGCCGTACGCCTTGGGGTGCTCGGGGTGCGGGGACCAGTAGGCGCGGGTACGGATCGCCTCGAGCGCCTTGTCGAGGGTGGGGCGGTGCTTGTCGAGCAACTGCGCCGGAGTCAGATGCGCCGGGGACGGTTGCGCTGCGGTCACTTCGGTGGCCATCGATGACCAACTCCTCGTCGTGCCGGGCCGAGAGCGGATGACGCGGTGAGTCCCAGGCCAAGGCCGGTGAGATCCGGCCGGGGACTGGGAGCGGATGTACCAACGGAGTTAGAGTAACCGAACGATCGGTCGGGGCAAGAGGGCTCCGTACGCCTGTGGAAAACCCGGGTCGGGGAGGATCAGTCGCCATGACGGCAATCGGGACCGGCAGCACCGTGGCAGTGGTGGGCACCGGCACCATGGGACAGGGAATTGCGCAGGTGGCGCTGGTCGCCGGGCACCGCGTGCGGCTCTACGACGCGGCTTCGGGCCGGGCCGGGCGGGCCGCCGAGGCCATCGGGCAGCGGCTGGACCGGCTCGTCGAAAAAGGCCGGATCACGTCGCAGGAACGGGACGCCGCCCGCGGCCGCCTCTCCCCCGCCGCCTCGCTCGCCGAACTCGCCGACGCCTCCCTGGTCATCGAGGCGATCCTGGAGCAACTCACCGCCAAACAGGAGCTGTTCGCCGCCCTGGAGGAGGTCGTCGCGGCCGGCTGCCTGCTGGCCACCAACACCTCGTCCCTCTCGGTGACCGCCGTCGCGGGCCCGCTGCGCCACCCCGGCCGCCTTGTGGGCCTGCACTTCTTCAACCCCGCCCCGCTGCTCCCCCTGGTCGAGGTCATCAGCGGCTTCGCCACCGACGAGACCGCCGCCACCACCGCGTACGACACCGCCGCCGCCTGGGGCAAGACCCCGGTGCGCTGCACCGACACCCCCGGGTTCATCGTCAACCGGATCGCCCGCCCCTTCTACGCCGAGGCGCTGCGCGCCTACGAGGAGCAGGCCGCCGACCCCGCCACCCTCGACGCCCTCCTGCGCGACGGCAGCGGCTTCAAGATGGGCCCGTTCGAGCTGACCGACCTCATCGGCCAGGACGTGAACGAGGCGGTCACCCACTCCGTTTGGCAGTCCTTCTTCCAGGACCCGAAGTTCACGCCCTCTCTGGCGCAGCGGCGCCTGGTGGAGGCCGGACTGCACGGCCGCAAGTCCGGGCGGGGCTGGTTCGACCACCGCGAGGGGGCGAAGCGTCCGGAGCCGCAGACCGTCCCGCCGCGCCCCGCCCCGGAAACGGTGGCCCTGCACGGGGAGCTGCCCCGTCCCGCCGCGGCGCTGACCGAGCTGATCGAGGAGGCGGGCATCAAGATCACCCGCGAGCCCGCCCCCGGGGAGTCCGCGGGATTCCTGCGGCTGCCCGGTGGCGCCCGCCTCGCGCTGACCGACGGCACTCCGGCGACGAGCGCGCGGCAGGGCGACTGCATCCGGTTCGACCTCTCGCTGGACTACCGGGCAGCGACCCGGATCGCGCTGGCCGCTCCGCAGCCCGCCTCCGAGGCGGACCTGGCGGAGGCGGCCGGGCTCTTCCAGGCGCTCGGCAAACAGGTCAGCGTCATCCAGGACGTACCGGGGATGCTCGTCGCCCGTACGGTCGCCATGATCGTGGACTTCGCCGTGGACGCGGCGGCCCGCAAGGTGGCGACCCCTGGGGACATCGACACCGCGATGCGGCTGGGCGTCAATTACCCCGGTGGCCCGCTGGAATGGGCCGAGCGGCTGGGCGCCCGGTGGGTGTGGGATCTCCTCGATGCGATGCACCGCCACCATGGCGGCGCCCGCTACGCACCGTCGTGGGCCCTTGGGCGCCGCGCGGACCTCCAGGAACGGGTGGTCTAATCATGACCATGGCCAAGCGCGACACCTATACGCCCGATTCGCTGCTCGCGGTCGCCGTCGAGGTGTTCATCGAGCGCGGATACGACGGCACGTCCATGGAGCATCTGTCCAAGGCGGCCGGCATCTCCAAGTCCTCGATCTACCACCACGTGCGCAGCAAGGAAGAGCTGCTTCACCGGGCGATAAGCCGCGCCCTGGACGGACTGTTCGGCGTCCTGGGGGAGCCGGGCGCGCTCGAGGGCCGGGCGATCGAACGGCTGGAGTACGTCACCCGGCGCGAGGCCGAGGTGCTGATGGACGAACTGCCCTATGTGACGCTGCTGTTGCGGGTGCGGGGCAATACGGACACCGAGCGCTGGGCCATGGAGCGCCGCCGGGAGTTCGACCACCAGGTCGCCGATCTGCTCAAGCAGGCGGCCGCCGACGGCGATCTGCGCGACGATGTCGACGTCCGGCTGGCCACCCGGCTGCTCTTCGGCATGATCAACTCGATCGTCGAGTGGTACCGGCCGGGACGCGGCGGCGCGGCGAGCCGGGACGAGGTGGCCGAGGCCGTGGTGCGGACGGCGTTCGCGGGGCTGCGCAACGGCTGAGGGGCGGCCCGGGGCCCGCCCTCATTCCTCCTCCTGCCCCAGCTCCGTCTCCTCGAAGACCAGCAGCGTGCGGGTGCTGAGCACCTCCGGGATCGACTGGATACGGGTGAGGACGAGCTCCCGCAGCTCCCGGTTGTCCTTGGTGTGCACGAGCAGCAGGACGTCGAAATCGCCACTGACCAGCGCGATGTGGGACGCCCCGGGAAGCGCCGTGAGCTGGCTGCGCACGGTCCGCCAGGAGTTCTGCACTATCTTCAGCGTGATATACGCCGAGGCGCCCTGACCTGCGCGTTCTTGGTCTATGAGGGCGCTGAAGCCGCGTATGACGCCGTCGTCGATCAGCCGGTTGATCCGGGCGTAGGCGTTGGCGCGTGAGACGTGGACGCGCTCGGCGACGGAGCGTATCGAGGCGCGGCCGTCGTTTTGCAGCATGCGCAGGATCGCGCGGTCGACGGTGTCCAGCGGGCGCGCGGGCGCCGGCGGCGGGGCGGACGCCGACGAGGGCGCGGAGGCCGGCGACGGTGGTGGCGCGGAGCCCGGATTGGCCATCTGTTCGTCCCGCATATGGTCCCGCCTCCCCTTCGTGGACGTCCTGCATTCATCTCAGGCTGTGGAGAACCGTTTGTCCACAGGCTGAATACGCCTGTAGCCAAAATGCATCATCGACCGAACAATCGGTAGGGAAGGGCTTACCCGCCCCGACCAGCTCCATCCTGCCCATGAGTCGCCAGCCACCACCCTTACCCAGGCGCCTCGCGCCGCCCCTTCGATCCGAGGAGGTGCTCGTCATGACGGTCCTTGAGCAGCCCGGCAGCAGCAGGCACACGAGCGCGCTGCCCGGCCCGCCGCCCGACTGGCGGCCGCGCGTCGATCCCGCACCTCTCCTGCCCGACGCGGAGCCGTACCGTCTGCTGGGGACGGACGCCGCCCGCGGGCTCGATGCGGCCCTGCTCAAGCGGCTCTACGCCGAGCTGGTGCGCGGCCGCCGCTACAACACCCAGGCAACGGCCCTGACCCGGCAGGGCCGGCTGGCGGTCTATCCGTCCTCCACCGGACAGGAGGCCTGCCAGGTGGCCGCCGCGCTGGCCCTGGAGGACCGCGACTGGCTCTTTCCCAGCTACCGCGACACCCTCGCCGCCGTCGCCCGAGGGCTGGACCCCGTCCAGGCGCTGACCCTGCTGCGCGGCGACTGGCACACCGGATACGACCCGCACGAGCACCGCATCGCCCCCCTGTGCACCCCGCTCGCCACCCAGCTCCCCCATGCCGTGGGCCTGGCGCACGCCGCCCGCCTCAAGGGCGACGACGTGGTGGCGCTGGCCCTGGTGGGCGACGGCGGCACGAGCGAGGGCGACTTCCACGAGGCGCTGAATTTCGCCGCGGTCTGGCAGGCCCCCGTCGTCTTCCTCGTCCAGAACAACGGCTTTGCGATCTCCGTACCGCTCGCCAAGCAGTCCGCCGCCCCCTCCCTGGCCCACAAGGCGGTCGGTTACGGCATGCCCGGCCGTCTGGTCGACGGCAATGACGCCCCCGCACTGCACGAGGTCCTCACCGAAGCCGTACGGCGCGCCCGCCGGGGCGGCGGCCCCACCTTGGTCGAGGCCGTCACCTACCGCATCGAGGCCCACACCAACGCCGATGACGCCACCCGCTACCGCACCGACGCCGAGGTCGAGACCTGGCGGGCGCACGACCCGATAGCCCTGATGGAGCGTGAGCTGACCGCCCGCGGGCTGCTCACCGACGAGTTCGCCGCCGCCACCCGGGACGGCGCCGAGCACCTGGCGGCGGATCTGCGCGAGCGCATGAACCAGGACCCGGTGCTCGACCCGATGGACCTGTTCACCCACGTCTACGCCGAGAAGACCAGCCAACTGCGCGACCAGGCCGCCCAGTTGCGCGCCGAGCTCGACGCCGAGCAGATGCCCGCCCAGGAGGCCAGACCATGACGACCACCGCCGCGGCGTCCGCCCGCAAGCCCGCCACCATGGCGCAGGCGCTGACCCGAGCCCTGCACGACGCCATGGCCGAGGACCCCGCGGTGCATCTGATGGGCGAGGACGTCGGCACCCTGGGCGGCGTCTTCCGGATCACCGACGGCCTGGCCAAGGAGTTCGGCGAGGACCGTTGCAGCGACACCGCGCTCGCCGAGGCCGGCATCCTCGGCACGGCCGTCGGCATGGCCATGTACGGTCTGCGCCCGGTCGTGGAGATGCAGTTCGACGCCTTCGCCTACCCGGCGTTCGAGCAGCTGATCAGCCATGTCTCCCGGATGCGCAACCGCACCCGGGGCGCCCTGCCGATGCCGCTGACCATCCGTATCCCCTACGGCGGCGGTATCGGCGGCGTCGAGCACCACAGCGACTCCTCCGAGGCCTACTACCTGGCCACGCCCGGCCTCCAGATCGTCACCCCGGCCACCGTGGCGGACGCCTACGGACTGCTGCGCGCCGCCATCGCCTCCGACGACCCGGTCGTCTTCCTGGAGCCCAAGCGGTTGTACTGGTCCAAGGACGACTGGTCGCCCGACGCCCCTGCCCAGGTCGCGCCGATAGGCCGCGCCGAGATCCGCCGCCGCGGCACGACGGCCACCCTGATCACCTACGGCCCGTCGCTGCCCGTCTGCCTGGAGGCCGCCGAGGCAGCCCGCGCCGAGGGCTGGGACCTGGAGGTCCTCGATCTGCGCTCCCTGATGCCGTTCGACGACGAGACGGTGTGCGCCTCGGTACGGCGGACCGGCCGCGCCGTGGTCGTCCACGAGTCGGCCGGATTCGGCGGCCCCGGCGGGGAGATCGCCGCCCGGATCACCGAGCGCTGCTTCCACCACCTGGAGGCGCCGGTGCTGCGGGTTGCCGGATTCGACATCCCGTATCCGCCGCCCATGCTGGAACGGCACCATCTGCCCGGTGTGGACCGGATCCTGGACACCGTCGCCCGCCTCCAGTGGGAGTCGGACTGGACCGAGGGACGTGGTGAGTGATGGCCGTGGTCCGCGAATTCACCCTCCCCGACCTGGGAGAGGGCCTGACCGAGGCGACGATCGTGCAGTGGCTGGTCGAGGTCGGCCAGGTGGTGGCCGTCGACCAGCCGGTGGTGGAGGTGGAGACGGCCAAGGCGATGGTGGAGGTGCCTTGCCCGTACGGCGGCGTGGTCACCGCCCGCTTCGGCGAGGAAGGAGCCGAGGTCCCGGTGGGCGCGCCGCTGGTGACCGTGGCGGTGGGAGCCGTACCGGACGATCTGGCCGGGGGCGGGGCGGCGGATGACGGCACGGCTCCTGGCACCCGGGATGCGGAGGAGCCCGCGGGCTCGGGCAATGTGCTGGTCGGTTACGGGACGAGCGCGGCCGCGGCACGACGCCGGCGGATACGGCCCGGAGGCATGGGCCGCGCCGCGGCCGGGGTGAGCCGAGCCGAGGCCGTCCCGGCTCCGCCCGAGCCGGCCGTCCCGGCCCCCGCGGTCGGCGACAGCCGTACGGTTCCCGTCATCTCACCGCTGGTGCGCCGGACGGCGCGCGAAAACGGCCTGGACCTGCGGAAGGTGACCGGATCCGGGCGGGACGGGCTGATTCTGCGCTCGGACGTGGAGCGGGCGATCCGGGAGCGGGGGACGGCCGCCGCGGCGGCCTCCGTGGCGGGTGCGGTGGGGGCCGCACCCGCCACCGGGGCCGCGCCGCAGGCCGAGCGCATCCCGCTGAAGGGGATGCGGGGCGCCGCCGCCGAGAAGTTCAGCCGCAGCCGCCAGGAGATCCCCGACGCCACCTGCTGGGTGGACGCGGACGCCACCGAACTCCTCGCCGCCCGCAGGGCGATGAACGTGCCCGGCGCCCCCAAGGTGTCCCTGCTCGCGCTGCTCGCCAAGATCACCACGGCCGCGCTCGCACGGTTCCCCGAGCTCAACGCCACCGTCGACCCCCAGGCCCGGGAGATCGTCCGGCTGCCCGCCGTCCACCTGGGCTTCGCCGCCCAGACCGACCGTGGCCTGGTCGTCCCGGTGGTGCGCGATGCCCACGCCCGTACGGTCGAGGAGCTGTCCGCGGAGATCGCCCGGCTCACCGAGACCGCCCGCGCCGGCCGGCTCTCCCCGGCCGAGCTGTCCCATGGCACCTTCACCCTGAACAACTACGGCGTCTTCGGCGTCGACGGCTCCACGCCGATCATCAACCACCCCGAGGCCGGCATGCTCGGCGTCGGCCGAATAGCCGCCAAACCCTGGGTCCACGAGGGCGAGTTGGCCGTCCGGCAGGTCGTCCAGCTGTCATTCACCTTCGATCACCGGGTGTGCGACGGCGCCACGGCCGGCGGCTTCCTGCGCTTTGTCGCCGACTGCGTGGAGCGGCCCGCGCTGCTGCTGCGCACGCGCTGAGCGAGCGCGGCGCGGCGGGCTCGTAGGACCGGCCCTGTGACGGCCGCGACACCTTTGACGCCTGAGACCCCTGTGTTAACCCCGCGCCCCTGGCGATACTCATGGGGTGAGCGACCACACCGACTACGACGCCATCGTGCTGGCCGGCGGCGCGGCCCGGCGGCTCGGCGGGGCGGACAAACCCGCCCTGTCGGTCGGCGGCCGAGCCCTGCTGGACCGGGTGCTGACCGCCTGCGCCGATGCGGCGATCACCGTCGTCGTCGGACCCCGGCGCCCCGCCGGCCGCCCCGTGGTCCGCGCCCTGGAGGACCCGCCCGGCGGCGGGCCGCTCGCGGCGCTCGACGCCGGCCTGCGGCACATCACCGCCCCGACGGTCCTCGTCCTTTCCGCCGATCTGCCGTTCCTGACGCCCGCGACCGTACGCGGCCTCCTCGCGGCGGCGACCGGTACGGCCGACGGCGGCGCACCGCGCGACGGGGCCCTGCTGCGGGACGCCGAGGGCCGCGATCAGCCCCTGGTCGCCGCCTACCGCGCCGAGTCGCTACGCCGCGAACTGGCCCTGCTCCACGCCGAACACGGCACCCTGACCGGACTTCCGCTGCGCGTCCTGCTGTCCGAGCTGACGCTCGAACGGGTCCCGGACGTCACCTCCACGGCATCCTTCGACTGCGACACCTGGGAGGACCTCGGCGCGGCACGCGCCCGCATCAGGGAGCATGGACGTGTGTTGGACGAATGGATCACCGCAGTCAAGGACGAACTGGGCATCGACCTCGATGTCGACACCGCCGCCCTGCTCGATGTCGCCCGCGACGCGGCACACGGGGTGGCGCGCCCGGCCGCACCGCTGACGACCTTTCTGATCGGCTACGCCGCCGGCCAGCAGGGCGGCGATGTGACCGCGCTGGTCCACCGTGCCGCCGCACTGGCCAACCGCTGGGCCGCCGAGGCCGAGGCGAACGGGGACAGCGGCGGCGCCCCGGGCGGCGAGACGAAACCCGCCGAATGACCGAAGGGGAGCTCGACGCCGCACTGGACGCCGCGCTGGCACTGGCCAACGGAGTGGTTCCAGCGACGACCCACGGCGCCGCCGAGCGGGGGGCGTGTAGGGCGGGACGGGTATACGGGGTGGGCGAGCCGCACAGGGCGGGCGAGCCGCACGGTGTGGATGGTCCGCACGGCGTGGACGATTCGTACGGTGTGGACGGTCCCTACGGTGCGGACGAGCACGCCCCCGGCACGGGTGACACCCGCGCCACCGGCGACGCATGTGCCGCCCCCGCCACGGGCGACACCTCCGGCACCCCGGCGGATCCCAGCCCCCACGCCGACACCCCCGGCACTCCCTCCTCCACCGGACCCCGTAACCCCACCCCCGCCTCCCACGCCCCCACCCCCTGGCACGCCGCCCGCGACATCGCCCGTCGCGCCGTGCCCGGCCCGCTTCCGCACACAACGGCGCCGCTGGGCGCTTCCCTCGGCCGTATCCTCGCCGCGCCGCTCACCGCCCTCACCGACCTGCCGTCCTTCGACACCTCGGCCATGGACGGCTGGGCGGTCTCCGGACCCGGCCCCTGGCGTCTGGACCGCCCCGGCGACGCCGGCATCCTCGCCGGACACGCCCCCACCGCCCCGCTCCCCGACGGCCATGCGATCCCCATCGCCACCGGCGCGCGGATCCCCTCCGGCGCCACCGCCGTGCTGCGCCGCGAGCACGGCGAGGTCCGGGAGATGCGCGACGGCCGGCCCCGGCTGCACGCCCAGCGGCCCGCGCCGCCCGGCCAGGACATCCGGCCACGCGGCCAGGAGTGCCGCAGCGGCGACCAACTGCTGGCGGCCGGCGCCCTGGTGACACCGGCGGTCCTCGGCCTGGCCGCGGCCGCCGGGTACGACGAGCTGACGACGTACCCCCGCCCGCAAGTCGATGTCTTCGTCCTCGGCGACGAACTGCTGCGCCACGGCCTGCCGCACGAGGGCCGGATCCGCGATGCGCTCGGCCCGATGCTCGGCCCCTGGCTGCATGCGCTGGGCGCCGAGGCGGCCGCGCCCCGCCATCTCGCCGACGACCCCGACACGCTCTACGAGGCGATCGCCGGCTCCCGGGCCGACCTCGTCCTCACCACCGGCGGCACCGCGGCGGGTCCGGTCGACCATGTGCACCCCACCCTGCGCCGCCTGGGCTCCGAGGTGCTGGTCGACGGGGTGGAGGTCCGCCCCGGGCACCCGATGCTGCTCGCCCGGATCACCCGACACCGCCATCTCGTCGGTCTCCCCGGCAACCCCCTGGCCGCCGTCTCCGGACTGCTCACCCTCGCCGAACCGCTGCTGCGGACCCTGTCCGGCCGCCGCGCCCCGGTTCCGTACCGCATCCCGCTGTGGTCCTCGGTCCACGGCCATCCGCGCGATACCCGGCTCGTCCCGGTGACCTGCCGCGACGACGACCGCTACGGGCTGATGGCCGAACCGCTGCACTTCCACGGCCCGGCCATGCTGCGGGGGATCGCCGCGGCCGACGCGCTGGCCGTCATCCCGCCCGGCGGCGGCGACCGCGGTACCGAGGTCGAACTCCTCGAACTCCCCTGGTCGGCGGACTGGTCCCACTCCGGGCCCACTCCCGCGCGCGGCCCCGGCAGGGACACGGAGTGAGCGGCCGGCCCCGACTGCGTGCCCGACATCCGGCTCATCCTGCGAGCAGTGGTAGCGGAAATGCGGGGGCCAACTCTTCGGCGGATGTGCCGCGGCCTTTTCTGGCTCAGCAGGTGGAGCAGGCGCCTTAACCAGACACAACCGTCAGCAGAAAAGCAACGCATTGTTTCGTCATGACTCGCAAGAGGAACCCCGGACGTATCGGTGTGCAGGCGTGGAAAGTTGTCGCCTGTAATGCCAACTGCATTACCGTAAGGAGTGGTTAATGCACCGAATCGTCGCTGTCCTCCTGGGGGCCGTCACGCTCTGCGGGGTCCCCGACATCCCTGCTCAGGTGTCCAGTGAACCGCTCGCCGGTCAAACGCTGCGAACGCCGGGCGACGCCGCGGCCTGATCCACTACGCCGGAAACACGCGAGAATCTCGGATTGCGCCTCCACATTCTCCACGAATTCCTGTTGCCTCGTCGAAGACCTGACGAAAGCACTCTGCTCGTGACAGCTGTCTCCGTTGGGTCTGCTAAGAATGAAGCCCCGTTCTCAGGCGCGCCTTCCCTTCGACCCGAGAGGGCGAGCGGCCGATACGGCCCGTCCGACCCGGATGCTGACATCTGGTCGGACCGCCTTGCACGATCGCATCGTCGTCGGTGGCTACGTCACTCCGCGCGATGCCCCCGCCCTGCTGGCTCCTTGACTGCGCGTCAGCTCAACAAGCGGGCGGTCCGCGTACCCCGCCCCGTCGCCCCGTGCCCGGTCGGCGAGTAGCCTCGCGCCCATGCGAGCGATCACTATCCCGGAGCCCGGTGGCCCGGAAGCACTTGTCTGGGCGGACGTGCCCGACCCGCAGCCCGCCGAGGGCGAGGTCCTGATCGAGGTCGCGGCCAGCGCCGTGAACCGCGCGGACCTGTTGCAGCGCCAGGGCTTCTACGATCCGCCACCCGGCTCCTCACCGTACCCCGGTCTGGAGTGCTCCGGTCGGATCGTCGCGCTCGGCCCCGGCGTGCACGGCTGGGCCGTCGGCGACGAGGTGTGCGCGCTGCTGGTGGGCGGCGGTTACGCCGAAAAGGTGGCCGTTCCGGCCGGGCAGGTGCTGCCGCTGCCGCCCGGTATCGACCTGGTGCAGGCCGCCGCGCTGCCCGAGGTGGCCTGCACCGTCTGGTCCAATGTCTTCATGATCGCGCACCTGCGGCCCGGTGAGACGCTGCTCGTCCACGGCGGTGCCAGCGGTATCGGCACGATGGCGATCCAGCTCGCCAAGGCGGTCGGCGCCCGGGTCGCGGTCACCGCGGGCGGCCCCGAGAAGCTGGCCCGCTGCGCCGAGTTGGGCGCGGACATCCTCATCGACTACCGCGAACAGGACTTCGTCCAGGAGCTCCGCAAGGCCACCGACGGCAAGGGCGCGGACGTCATCCTCGACATCATCGGCGCGAAGTACCTGCAGAAAAACGTCAAGGCACTTGCGGTCAGCGGGCGGCTGGCGATCATCGGGATGCAGGGCGGGGTGAAGGCGGAGCTGAACCTGGCCGCCCTCCTCGCCAAGCGAGCCGCGATCACCGCAACCGGCCTGCGGGCCCGGCCGCTGAACGAGAAGGCGGCCATTGTCGCGGCGGTACGCGAGCATGTCTGGCCGCTGATCGGCAACGGTCAGGTGCGGCCGATCGTGGACCGTACGATCCCGATGGCGGACGCCGCCGAGGCGCATCGTGTGGTGGACGCGAGCGCCCATGTGGGCAAGGTCGTCCTCACCGTTTGACCGTCTGACCGGCCATAGCGCCCCGGCGGGCTCCGCGTACGCCGACAACCCGGAGCTTCGCCGCCCGCGGCCGGACAGCCCCGCGGCCCCTCCCGCCCCGCGCCAGGTAACCCGATCGACATACCCAGGATGTCGTGAAACTGGCTGCGTGTGACGCTGGACACGTCACTCGACGGCTCGGCACGGGAGGGGCACGGTTGTGGCTCCAGGATTCCGTTCGCGCATGACCACCGGTCTGCTGGTGGCCGCCGCCGTTCTGCCCGTCCCCCTGGCGACCACCGCGGCGGCGGAGCAACGGATCGTCCCGCCTCATCGCCCGCCGCATCTCCTGGGGCGTCATGAGCCGCCCGCCTACGCGGCGGATCCACCGCTGGCCGGCAGCCGTGCCGGAGAAGGCCGTGGGCACCCCGGGCGCCCCGAATCGCCGGGACTCGTGCCGGATGTCCCCAGACCGGACGCGGAGATGGAACTCCCGGAGTTCGCCGGCCTGCGGGACGTTCTCGCGCAGATGCCGGAAGAGATGGCGCACGAGATGCCGCGCTACCCGGACGAGCCATCCGAGTACCTGCCCTGGTTCGACTTCCACCACAAGCCCGACCCGGACGCGGACTCCTCGCGGGCACCGGACGACGCCGCGGGCCCGCCGGACCACGGCAAGTCCCCGCCCGACACCCCCAAGGCCAAGAAGGGCCCGCACAAGAAGCCGCGGGGCACTGGTCCCGAGGCGCCCCCAGGCCGGGCTCCGGCGCACTCCCGGCCCCGGAAGTCCCCCTCCTCCCGCCCCGACGTCGCCGACCGCCTCGACCGGCACCCGTACAAGCCCCTCCGGCCGTCCGCCCCGCCGAAGCAGCAGCCTCACACCCCATCGGACGGCGCCGAACCGGCCGCCTCGACCGGCCCCTATGCGATGGAAACCCCCTCGGCTCCGGTCGAACGAGTCCTCCCCATGGGGGCCGGACTCGCCCTTACCGGCCTTGGCCTGGCCTTTCTCGGCCTGCGGCTACGCCGCCGCTGACGTCGGCACCCGATGTTTCACGTGAAACACACGGCATGAGGGCAGTCCCCCGGCAGACCTGCCGATGTTTCACGTGAAACATCGAGCCCCCCGCCCGCCCGGGAAGCCGATCCGGCTCTCGCCCGATCCCACCGCCAGGCGGCCGAAACAACACAAGGGGCACGCCGGGCCACCCGGCAACGTGGGGGTACGCGACAATGGCGGCATGGATATGCCGATGAACGAACGGTCGCAGGAGAACCCGCACGTCCTGGTTGTCGGCCCGGACGGTATGGCGCTCGGCAGTGCCGGCTCCGGCGGTGGCGGGGAAAACGGCGAACAGCCCCGCGAGGTTCCGGTGACCGACATGGTCGAACAGCCTGCGAAGGTCATGCGCATCGGCAGCATGATCAAGCAGCTGCTGGAGGAGGTGAAGTCCGCCCCGCTGGACGAGGCGAGCCGGGTACGCCTCAAGGAGATCCACGCCAGCTCGGTCAAGGAGCTGGAGGACGGCCTGGCGCCCGAGCTGGTGGAGGAGCTGGAACGGCTCTCCCTGCCGTTCACCAACGAATCAGTGCCGACGGAAGCGGAACTCCGCATCGCCCAGGCCCAGTTGGTGGGCTGGCTCGAGGGCCTCTTCCACGGCATTCAGACCGCGCTGTTCGCCCAGCAGATGGCGGCCCGCGCCCAGCTGGAGTCGATGCGCCGCGCACTGCCGCCCGGCGCGCCGACCGAAGACGACGAGGGCCACCTCGGTCAAGGCGGCGCCCGGTCGGGGCCGTACCTCTAGGCGCGGCCCCAGGCACCCCCAACAAAAGTGGGGTCGGCACGCGCGCTGCGTGCCGGCCCCGCCTTGTGTATGTGACCAGGTCAGTTGCTCGGGTAGTGCCCAGAAGACACGGTCAGCTGGATCGTGTCACCGCTTTTCGGGTCCCATTGCTGGAATGCCTTGGGTGACTGCTCCACGATGGTGTCTTTGTAGGAGTAGTAGCCGTCCTTCTTGGTGATCTTGAAGTTCCAGCCCGCGGCCTTCAGGCACTGCTTCACCGAGTCCAGGTTCTTGTAAGTGAGGAACGGGAAGTTGATCTTGGAGTCGTCGCCGATCGCCTTCGACGGGCTGGTGCACTCGCTCGTAGCGATCTGAGTAGCAGTGGTGTCCTCGGGTGCCTCAGATGTACTGGCCGACGGGCTGGCGTCATACGAGTAACTTGAGGTCGGGTCGTCGCCGCCGGTGTCATCGCTGGATCCGCCCGCGCTCAGCCCGATGGCGATCGCGATCGCAGTGACCACGATCACACCGACTATCGCCGCGACGACGATCACCGCGGTATTGCTCTTACGGGGTCCGGGCCCACCGCTCGACGGAATCGGTGCCGTCACGGGCGGCGGTGCGAACGGCGGCGGCGCCTGGAAGCCGCCGCCGTTGAACGGCGCGGGGGTCGGCGCGGGCCCCGGCGCCGGCGTCGGGTAGGGACTGTTCACCGGCGGCGGCGTCGAGGGGCCGAAGGCCGCCTGCGTCGGCTGATACGGCTGCTGCACGTTCGGCGGCGCCGGGGTCTGCGGATTGCCGTTCGCGGTGGGGAACACCGACGAGGACACCGATGAGCCGCTGGTGCGCGCCCGCGGGCCCTCGCTGATGATCAGCGGCGACCCGGACTGCCCGGAACCGGCGATCCGCAGGCATTCGTCCTGCATTGCCTCGGCCGTCGGGAACCGTTCATTGGGGTTCTTCTTCAGCGCCCGGGCGACCAGCGCGTCCACGGCCGGCGGCAGCGAGCGGTTGATGCTCGACGGGACCGGCGGCTCTTCCTGGACGTGGGCGTAGGCGATGGCCAGCGGGGAGTCCGCGTCGAAGGGCAGCTGCCCGGTCAGCAGCTCGAAGAGCATGATGCCGACGGAGTAGAGGTCCGAGCGGGCGTCCACGCCCCGGCCCAGCGCCTGCTCGGGCGAGAGGTACTGCGGGGTGCCGACGACCATGCCGGTCTGCGTCATCGACGTCACGCCGGACTGCATGGCGCGGGCGATACCGAAGTCCATGACCTTGACGACGTTGCGCTTGGTCATCATGACGTTGCCCGGCTTGATGTCCCGGTGGACCAGGCCCATCTCATGGCTCGCCTCAAGTGCGGCGAGCACATCGGCGGTGATCTTCAGCGCCTTCTCGGTCGGCATCGCGCCGTGCTGGGCGATGTCGTTGTCGAGCTCCGAGCGCAGCGGCTGCCCGGAGACGTACTCCATGATGATGTACGGCACCATGCCGCCGTCGAGCTCGTCCTCACCGGAGTCGAAGACCGAGACGATATTGGTGTGCGTGAGCTTCGCCACGGACTGGGCCTCGCGGCGGAATCGTTCGCGGAATGCCTGCTCGCGGCCGAGCTCGGTGTGCAGTGTCTTGATCGCGACCTCGCGGTCGAGCACGCTGTCGTACGCGAGGTGCACGGACGCCATCCCGCCCGCACCAAGAAGATCACGAAGCTGGTAGCGTCCTCCGCCGACCGAACGGCCCTCGAATTGGCCTTGAGCGCCGTCCTGGCTCATGGTTCCGCTTCCCCCTGGGCGTACTGCCCGTATGTATCGCGATCAAATTCTGGAATTCCGCAGCCAAGTCTGCCGTAGGGCCCGGACACGTCAAGCCGTGTGCCCGTTCCGTGACCAGATGTGCAAGATCCGGTCACGGTAGGGAGATCTTTTGCGGCCCCGGTCACCCCTGGTGAACTTGCCCCTACTGGCATTCGGGCGGTTTGATGACCGGTCAACGACGAGCCGGTGGGGGCCGTCGAACCTGTAGCGTGCTGTAGCGAAGACCGAGACCTTACCGCTCTTGATGCGGATCGATTCGACGGCGAGGACCGATGGCACCGACGCAGAGCCCGCAGGGCCCGTCCGATCCTGAGGCCACCGGCTCCAATATCTCGGATACACCGGAGATGTGGGGCAATGGAGGGCTGGTCGGCGATGGCCGTTACCGGCTCACACGCCGGCTCGGCCGGGGCGGTATGGCGGAGGTGTTCGCAGCCGAGGACGTGCGCCTGGGCCGCACCGTCGCCGTGAAGCTGCTGCGCGCCGACCTGGCCGAGGACCCGGTGTCCAAGGCCCGCTTCACCCGCGAGGCACAGTCCGTGGCCGGACTGAACCATCACGCCGTTGTTGCCGTCTATGACTCCGGCGAGGATTTCGTCGGCGGTAACACCGTGCCGTACATCGTGATGGAGCTGGTCGAGGGCCGCACCATCCGTGACCTGCTGCTCAATGCCGATGCCCCGCCGCCGGACCAGGCGCTGATCATCGTGTCCGGGGTGCTGGAGGCGCTGGCCTACAGCCACCAGCACGGCATCGTGCACCGTGACATCAAGCCCGCGAACGTGATCATCACGAACAGCGGCGCCGTGAAGGTCATGGACTTCGGTATCGCCCGTGCCCTGCACGGCGCGCAGTCCACGATGACCCAGACCGGCATGGTCATGGGCACCCCGCAGTACCTCTCGCCGGAGCAGGCGCTCGGCAAGACCGTCGACACCCGCTCCGACCTGTACGCCACCGGCTGTCTCCTCTACGAGCTGCTCGCGCTGCGGCCGCCGTTCACCGGTGAGACCCCGCTGTCGGTGGTCTACCAGCACGTCCAGGACATGCCGGTGCCGCCGTCCGAGGTCGCCGAGGCGGTACCGCCGGAGCTGGACGGCCTGGTCATGCGGTCGCTGGCCAAGGACCCGGACGACCGTTTCCAGACCGCGGAGGAGATGCGCGGGCTGGTCCAGTACTCGCTGCAGATGCTTCAGGAGCAGGGTGGGCACACCGGCACCTGGAACACCGGCCCGGTGTCGATACACGAGGGTGGCAGCCCCCAGGGCATGGGCGGCGCCGCGACCACCGTGCTGCGACAGCACCCGGACAACGGTCAGACCACGGCACAGCCGATTCTGCCGGGTGGCCGGGACGACGACGGCGGCTTCGAGGGCGGCCACCGTTCCGCCAGGCGGGGCCGCGGCAAGGTCTGGCTGATCGCTGCGCTCGCCGTGATCGCCATCGCGGCCGGCGTGGCGTTTGCGCTCCAGCACTCGAAGACGGGGAAGAACGGGACGGACACCCCCACGTCGCCGTCGCCGTCGGTTTCCAAGCAGCACAAGACCAGCGAGCCGCCGACCGAGGAGCCGAGCACTCCGGAGACCGAGCCCGGCACCACGGGTGGTGACTCCAACACCTACGCCCCGCCGCCCAGCGCGGAGCCCAGCACGCCGGAGTCGTCCGAGCCGCCCAGCTCGGAGCCGCCGTCGTCGGAGCCTCCGACGTCCGAGCCGCCCACCGACACCACCGGTGGCGGTACGACGGACGGCGGCACGCTCGACGGTGGGACGTCGGACGGCGGCACGACCGATGGCGGGACGTCGAACGGTGGCACGACCGATGGCGCTACGACAGACGGTGCCACCACGGGTACGAACTCCGGCATGACCACGGGGACCACCGGCAACTGACCGGCTCAAGCCGCAGGCGGCGGGCCGCTCCAGGACTTCTGGAGCGGCCCGCCGTTGTTTCACGTGAAACCGTCCGCGAAGGCATCCCGCACGGCCGAGTACTCCCGGGTCCACCACACCGCCAGTGCGGCCGCGGCCGGGAACTGCGGGTCGGTGCGCGGGTCGCCGAGCCGGTAGCGCCAGGTGAGCATCCAGAAGTCGTTCAGCCGCTCCCACCACACCCGGTGCACGGCCGCGGCCAGTTCGTCGGATCCGGCGCCGCAGGCGCTGCGGTAGGCGCCCGCGTACGCCGCCACCTTCGCCAGGTCGAGGCTGCCGGAGGGCCGTACGAAGAAGATCGCGGCGGCGCGTACCGCCTCCTCGGCGCGGGGCTGGACGCCCAGGCGGTCCCAGTCGACGATCGCGGCCGGTTCCGCGCCGCGGTAGAGCACGTTGAGGGGATGGAAGTCGCCGTGCACCCAGCCCGCGGGGGGCGCTGCACCGGCCGCCGGGCGGCGGTGGGACAGCCGCTTGAGCAGGGCCCGGCGCTCCAGGAGGCGGTGTTCGGCCAGTTCGTCGAAGCTGGTGCGGGGGCGTGCCCGGCGAGCCAGGGCGAGCAGCTCGTCGATCAGCTCGAAGGTGTGGGCGGGGTCGGCGGCGTCGGCCGGAAAGGTGAGCCGCGGGGGGCACGGTTCGCCCGCCATGACCTGCTCCAGGGTGGTGTGGACGCGGCCCAGCAGCGCACCGAGCCGGCGGGACTGGGCCAGGCTCAGTGCGGCGCCGCTCAGATGCCGTCCCTCGACCCAGGGGTGCAGGGCATAGCAGCGGCCGTCCAGGACGGTAACGGTGTGGCCGTCGGCGGCGGGGACCGGCGGGGCGACCGGCAGTCCGCGGTCGGCGAGCCGGAGGGTGGCGCGGTGCTGGCGGGTGATGGCGCCGAGGTCGCCGTCGAGGTGGTGCTTGAGGAAATACCGGCCGTGTGTGGTGGCGAGAAAGTAGCCGTGGTTGAGCAGGCCCTCGGCGACGGGTTCACACGAGAGGGGCTCGCCGGCGTCTCCGTAGCGGCTCAGCAGGGGGACGAGGAGGTGCCCGTCGGGCGTTGCCGCCGTCCGGGCTACAGATGAGCGCAGCACGCGCCAGATGTTAGATCAACAGGGTCGGGCAGAGCGGGCCTATCGGAAAGCCTCACGCGGAGTGCGCATATGGGAAGACCTCGCCCGGTATGCCGCGCTCGGCCGTGCGTCATCCGGTCGTGCGTCACGCCATCCGTGCGAACTGGAAGGCCGGCACGTCCGTCAGCTGGTGCAGGGTAACGAACTGCGGCTCGATACGGAGGAAGACCGGGTCGAACGGTACCCCGTCGGCCAGTCGCGGGGTGCGGCCGAAGAGCGCGCGCTCGCCGGGGGTGGGCTCGAAGACCCGCGCGGTGCCGGTGAACTGCACGGACCAGGTATCGCTCGCGCCGCTGTTGATGTTGTCCGCCTCGTATGCGACCACGCTGCCGTCGAGTGCCTGGTGGTAGCCGTAGCCGCGGTGCAGCCGGAGGACCAGCTGCCCGTCGATGAGGAGATGCCGGGTGACGGTGGTGAACGGCAGCGCGCGTCGGCTGGCCGACACCCGGCCGTACGGTGTGCGGCTCAGCAGCTCGAGCGCGCGGTAGTCGTCGCAGGGCATGGCCTCACACTGTCCGTCCGTACCGGGCGCAAGTAGGGGCGGCCGCCCCGAATGAGCCGGGACCAAGGTCCCGGCGGCGGGATGCCGTGCACGGCGATGGTTGGCGCTGCGTGCCTGGTGAGAGGCGGCTTCAGGAATTCTTCGCCTGCATCCGCGCGACATATGCGGCGGCCTGGGAACGGCGTTCCATGCCGAGCTTGGAGAGCAGGCTGGAGACATAATTCTTGATCGTTTTTTCGGCGAGATGGAGCCGCTCGCCGATGGCGCGGTTGGTCAGCCCCTCGCCGATCAGATCGAGGATCTTGCGCTCTTGTTCGGTGAGATTCGCCAGCCGGTCATCGCCCTTCGCGGCGTTGCCGTCGCGCAGCCGCTCCAGTACCCGGGCCGTGGCCACCGGGTCGAGCAGGGACTTTCCGGCCGCCACATCGCGCACCGCGGAGAGCAGTTCGCTGCCCCGAATCGCCTTGAGTACATAACCGGCGGCGCCGGCCATGATCGCGTCGAAAAGGGCCTCGTCATCGGCGAACGACGTGAGCATCAGACAATTGATGTCCGGGTTCTGCGAGCGGATCTCACGGCAGACCTCGACGCCGCTGCCGTCCGGCAGCCGGACGTCCAGCACCGCCACATCGGGGCGCGTCGCGGGGATTCTGACCAGGGCATCTGCGGCGGTTCCCGCCTCGCCGACGATCTCGATGTCCGCTTCGGACGAGAGCATTTCGTGGACGCCCCGCCGTACAACTTCGTGGTCATCGAGCAGGAAAACCATGATTTTTCCGTTTTCGCGCACGGCCTCAGTCTCACACACAAAACTCTTCCCGTGCGCCAGGTCACCCATATAACGTGCCGTTGTCCCGGCGGCCTGCAACGCTGTGACCAGGAGTTGTTCCCAGCCTTCGTGATTTTACTTGGAAATCCAAGCAAAATCGCAGGTCAGCGCCGTTTCCACTTAGGCTTCGGCTCTGGGTAACGTGCAAAGAGCAGGCCACTGTCCGGGACGCTTTGTTCCACCCGGAACCGGCCGCGTTCGCACACACCCCGTGCGCCGAATCGGATACCGGGTGAGCCGCAATACGGCCACCGGCGGACCCCGGGGGCCGGACAGACGGAGGAGCAGCACGTGACCGTGGAAGGCACTGCCCAGCGGAAGGCCACCCGCGCCGGCAGCAAGCGCACCGCCGCAAAGAAGGCGTCGCCGGCGAAGAAGGCGACATCGGCCAAGGCCGGCCGGCCGGACGAGGCGGAGCAGGACCAGCTCGTACAACTGCTGACCCCGGAAGGGAAGCGGGTCGAGCACCCGGATTACTCGATTGACCTGTCCCCCGATGAGCTGCGCGGGCTCTACCGCGACATGGTCCTCACGCGGCGGTTCGATGCCGAGGCGACCACTCTCCAGCGCCAGGGCGAACTGGGCCTGTGGGCCTCGCTGCTGGGCCAGGAGGCCGCCCAGATCGGTTCGGGCCGCGCACTGCGCGATGACGACTACGTCTTCCCGACCTACCGCGAGCACGGCGTTGCCTGGTGCCGCGGCGTCGACCCGACGAACCTGCTGGGCATGTTCCGCGGTGTCAACCACGGTGGCTGGGACCCCAACAGCAATAACTTCCACCTCTACACCATCGTCATCGGCTCGCAGACGCTGCACGCGACCGGCTATGCGATGGGGGTGCAGAAGGACGGCGCGGATTCCGCGGTCATCGCGTACTTCGGTGACGGCGCCTCCAGCCAGGGTGACGTCGCCGAATCCTTCACCTTCTCCGCGGTCTACAACGCCCCGGTCGTGTTCTTCTGCCAGAACAACCAGTGGGCGATCTCCGAGCCCACCGAGCGGCAGACCCGCGTCCCCCTCTACCAGCGCGCCCGCGGCTACGGCTTCCCGGGCGTCCGGGTGGACGGCAACGACGTGCTGGCGTGCCTCGCGGTGACCCGCGCGGCGCTGGAGCGGGCCCGTACCGGGCAGGGACCCATGCTGGTCGAGGCGTTCACCTACCGTATGGGCGCGCACACCACCTCGGACGACCCGACCAAGTACCGGGCCGACGAGGAGACGCTGGCCTGGGAGGCCAAGGACCCGATCCTGCGGCTGCGGACGTATCTGGAGTCCGAGGGCCTCGTCGACGATGCGTATCTCGCCGCGATCGACCAGGAGAGCGACGCGCTGGGCAAGAGGGTCCGCGATGTCGTGCGTGCCATGCCGGATCCGGATCCCATGGCGATCTTCGAGAATGTCTATGCGGACGGGCATGCGCTCGTCGATGAGGAGCGCGCGCAGTTCGCCGCGTACCAGGCGTCGTTCGCCGATGCCGAAGCCGTCGCGGAGGGGAACTGACCATGGCTGTCCACGAGAAGATCACCATCGCCAAGGCGATCAACGCTTCGCTGCGCACGTCCATGGAGGCCGACCCCAAGGTCGTCGTCATGGGCGAGGACGTCGGCAAGCTCGGCGGCGTCTTCCGCGTCACCGACGGACTGCAGAAGGACTTCGGCGAGGACCGGGTGATCGACACCCCGCTCGCCGAATCCGGCATCATCGGCACCGCGATCGGACTGGCCCTGCGCGGCTACCGCCCCGTCGCCGAGATCCAGTTCGACGGCTTCGTCTTCCCCGCCTACGACCAGATCGTCACCCAGCTCGCCAAGATGCACGCCCGCGCGCTGGGCAAGGTCAAGGTGCCGGTCGTCATCCGTATCCCCTACGGCGGCGGCATCGGCGCGGTCGAGCACCACTCCGAGTCCCCCGAGGCGCTCTTTGCGCATGTCGCGGGCCTGAAGGTGGTCACTCCCTCGAACTCCTCCGACGCCTACTGGATGCTCCAGCAGGCCATTGCGGGCGACGACCCGGTCATCTACTTCGAGCCCAAGCGCCGCTATCACGACCGGTCGCGGCTGGACACCGAATCGATCCCCGACCCGCTCCACAAGGCGCGTGTGGCCCAGGCCGGCAACGACCTCACGCTCGCCGCATACGGCCCGATGGTGAAGGTCTGTCTCGACGCCGCCAAGGTTGCGGCCGAGGAGGGCAAGTCGGTCGAGGTCGTCGATCTGCGCTCCATCTCGCCGATCGACTTCGACACCGTCCAGACGTCGGTCGAGAAGACCGGCCGGCTGGTCGTGGTCCACGAGGCGCCGGCCTTCCTCGGCTCGGGTGCGGAGATCGCTGCCCGGATCACCGAGCGCTGCTTCTACCACCTGGAGGCGCCGGTCCTGCGGGTCGGCGGCTTCCACGCCCCGTATCCGCCGTCCAGGCTGGAGGACGAGTACCTTCCGGGACTGGACCGGGTGCTCGACGCCGTTGATCGCGCGCTGGCGTACTGAGGGGTTTGAGGAGAGTTCGTGACCATGACTGCAAGCACCACAGGCGCCCAGCGCATCCGTGAGTTCAAGATGCCCGACGTGGGCGAGGGCCTCACCGAGGCCGAGATCCTCAAGTGGTACGTCCAGCCGGGCGACACCGTCACCGACGGCCAGGTCATCTGTGAGGTCGAGACCGCCAAGGCGGCCGTCGAACTGCCCATCCCCTACGACGGGGTGGTGCATGCGCTGCACTTCGACGAGGGCGTCACCGTCGATGTCGGCACCGCCATCATCGCCGTGGACACCGACCCCGGCGCCGGGCCCGCGCCCGAGTCCGCCGCGCCGGCCGTGGACGCGACGTCCGCGCCCGCCGGGGTGGAGACCGATGCCGAGCCGCAGGGCCGGCAGGCGGTCCTCGTCGGCTATGGTGCCGCCCCGGCCTCGACGAAGCGCCGGGCCCGCAAGCCGCAGCCGGGTGCCCCGGTGGGTGCCCAGACGGGTGTGCCTGCCCAGCCCGAGCCGGTGAACGCCATGGTGCAGGCCGAGCTGAACGGGCGTCCCGCGGCCGCGGCTCCGGTCGCTCCGATTGCTCCCGCTCCGCAGGCCGGCCGGCCGCTGGCCAAGCCGCCGGTCCGTAAGCTCGCCAAGGACCTGGGCATCGACCTGGCGACCATCGCCCCCACCGGTCCCGGCGGGATCATCACCCGCGAGGACGTCCATGCGGCCGCCGCCCCGGCTCCGTCCGTGGCCGCCGCGCCGGCGCCCGCAGCGGCGGCTCCCGCGGAGGTGGGCGTGGTCGACGCCGCCGCCCGCGAGCGTCGGGTGCCGGTCAAGGGCGTACGCAAGGCCACCGCCCAGGCGATGGTGAACTCGGCCTTCACCGCGCCCCATGTCACGGAGTTCATCACCGTCGACGTGACCCGCACGATGAAGCTCGTCCAGCAGCTGAAGCAGGACCCGGACATGGCCGGGCTGCGCGTCAATCCGCTGCTGCTCGTTGCCAAGGCCCTCCTGGTCGCCATCAAGCGGCACCCGGAGGTCAACGCGGCCTGGGACGAGGCAAACCAGGAGATCGTCTACAAGGACTACATCAACCTCGGCATCGCGGCGGCCACTCCGCGGGGTCTGATCGTCCCGAACATCAAGGACGCGGGCGTCAAGACGCTGCCCCAACTCGCCGCGGAACTGGGCGAGCTGGTCTCCACGGCCCGCGAGGGCAAGACCTCCCCGGCGGCCATGTCCGGCGGTACGGTCACCATCACCAACGTGGGCGTCTTCGGCGTCGACACCGGTACGCCGATCCTCAACCCGGGCGAGTCCGCGATCCTCGCCTTCGGCGCGGTCAAGCTCCAGCCCTGGGTCCACAAGGGCCAGGTCAAGGCCCGCCAGGTCACCACCCTGGCGCTGTCCTTCGATCACCGCCTGATCGACGGTGAACTGGGCTCCAAGCTGCTCGCGGATGTCGCGGCGATTCTGGAGCACCCCAAGCGGCTGATCACCTGGGGCTGAGCCGTCCCGGCTGAACCCGAGGCGGCAGGGGCGATGTTTCACGTGAAACATCGCCCCTGCCGCGTTTCACGTGAAACATCGCGTCTGGTCGTCCGCCCCCGTATGAACCGCGCTCAGCCCCTGATGAGCTGCACCGCCCGGCTGAAGTGGGCCACCGGTCCGGTCGGTCCGTCCGGATCGGCATGTGCGGCGGCGCTGCGAGCCAGCGCCGTGCCGCCCCAGACGGCGGCGACGAGCAGTGCCACCACGACGGTGTTCCTGGTCCGGCGTCCGGCGTTCGTCCTGGGCTGCATGGTCAACTCCCCTTGAGTGCAGAGCCGCTCTGGCTCCCCGTCTCCATTCACCCACGGATTCGGGGCCCGTCCGTACGCGTCAGGTACGGACTCACGTCAGCCTTAAGTCGGACCCCCTGTCCCTCTCGGGTCCCCCTTTCGCCAGAGCCCGCAGCCGGGTACAGGGGCCGGGAAACGGTTTGCCCGCTGTGGGCGGGCTGTTTACGGTCGGCGTAATGAGCAGCGAAACGATCATCAGGCGGTACCGGGCGGCCGACCAGGACGCGGTGAGCGGCCTCTGGGCCCGTGCCGTACGGCAGGCGCACCCGTTCATCGACGGGGAGGGCGAGGGGGAGCGGGCGCCAGTCCTGCGCGAGGACCGTGTTGCCCGGGGTGGGAGGTGGGTCGCGGAGCGGGACGGCAGGGTGGTGGGCCTGCTCCAGCTGATCGACGGCCGCCGGCACGGCAGCGCCGGAAGCGGTGTGGAGATCGACGGGCCCTTTGTGGCGCCCGAGGCCCAAGGGTCCGGCATCGGGCGGGAGTTGGTGGAGCACGCGGCGGAGCTGCACGGTGCGCTGTGCCTCACGGTCTTCGAGGAGAACCAGCGCGCCCGCGGGTTCTACCGGCTCCTGGGGTTTCTGGAGCGGTCGTGGCGGACGGATGAGGAGACCGGCCGCTCGCTGATCTGCATGGAGCGGGAGGCGCCGCTGCGGTCGGTGTCCTGGCTGCATCTGCGTGAGGGCCGGCTGCTGAGCGTACGGACCCGGGGCAATGACACGTTCTACCTTCCCGGCGGCAAGTACGAGCCGGGGGAGACCGCCCGTGAGGCGCTGTCGCGGGAGCTGTCGGAAGAGCTCGGTCTGGTGGTTCCCGAGGAGCAGCTGTCGGAGGCGTTTGTGATCCATGACGTCGCGCACGGGAAGAACGGCCGTCGGCTGCACATGACGTGCTTCACCGGCGGCCCGCAGGACATCGCCCCCGAGCCCGGGCGGGAGATCGCCGAATACGCCTGGTTCGACCGCGAGGAGGCGCTCCTTCGGTGTGCGCCCGCCCATTCGCAGGTGGTGGACCGCCTGATCGCGCAGGGGCGGATGTCGGGCTGAGCCGCCGGGCCGGGCCGGAGGGACTGCCGCGCGGCCCGGCCCTGGCTGCCTATACCCCTATACCGGCTGTAACCAGCGCAAACACCCCATGGCGTGTCCGCATCGCGGAATGAGGTATCGGACGCATACCTGTTGTATCTATCCTGTGCGCATGCCCTCTCCATCCGCGTCCACCGCCCCTGCCAGGGATACCGCCCCGGCTCCCGCCAAGCAGCCCCCCGCCGCCGAGCGGGTCTACACCCACATCAAGGACGCCGTTCTGCAGCGGCACTACGAGGGCGGCATGCTGCTCACCGAGGGCGAGCTGGCCGAGGCCGTCGGGGTGTCGCGGACGCCGGTGCGCGAGGCGCTGCTGCGGCTGGAGGTCGAGGGGCTGATCAAGCTCTACCCGAAGAAGGGCGCGCTGGTGCTCCCGGTCTCCGCGCAGGAGATCGCCGACGTCGTCGAGACCCGGCTGCTTGTGGAGAAGCATGCGGCGGCCAAGGCCGTCCCCGCGAGCGAGGCGCTGATCGGCGAGCTCGAGGAGCTGCTGGAGACGATGCGGGAGCAGGCCGCATCCGGTGATCTCGCCGCGGTCTCTGTCACCGACCGCTGCTTCCACGCCGCCATCGTGCGCAGTGCCGGCAACCAGATCCTGGACCGGCTCTACGAGCAGCTGCGCGACCGCCAGCTGCGGATGGGCATCGCCGTCATGTATGCGCACCCGGACCGGATCGCCAAGAACATCGCCGAGCACGCCGAGATCCTCCAGGCGCTGCGGAACGGCGATCCGGATGCGGCGACCGACGCCGTGCACCGGCACGTCAGCTGGGTCCGCAATCTGGCGCAGGGAGAGGTGCGATGAGCGGGGGAAGTCCCGGCGGCTCCGGAACGGACGACGGCTCCCCGCGCCCGCTGCCCTTGGACCCGCCCGGCGGCCGTAAGGCCATCGCGGTCTGGGGCATCGGCGTCGCGGTCTACTTCGTCGCGATCACCTACCGTACGAGCCTCGGCGTGGCCGGTCTCGATGCCGCCGAGCGCTTCCATATCAATGCCTCCGCGCTCTCCACCTTTTCGATACTCCAGCTGCTGGTGTACGCGGGCATGCAGATACCCGTCGGCCTGCTGGTCGACAAGCTCGGCACCAAGCGGGTGCTGACCATCGGTGTGGTGCTCTATACCGTCGGCCAGTTCGGCTTCGCGCTCTCCTCCTCGTATGCGATGGCGCTCGGCTCGCGCGCACTGCTCGGCTGCGGGGATGCGATGACGTTCATCAGCGTGCTGCGGCTGGGGGCGCGGTGGTTCCCGGCCCGGCGCGGCCCGTTGATAGCGCAGATCGCGGCGCTGGTCGGGATGGCGGGCAATCTGATCTCCACGCTCGTCCTCGCGCGATTTCTGCACAGCTTCGGCTGGACCCCGACCTTCGCCTCCAGCGCGGTGGGCGGCCTCGTCGTCCTGGTCCTGCTGCTGGTCTTCCTGACCGATCACCCCAAGGGATACGAGCCGCCGCCCGCCCCCGCCGAGCACACCGGGGCGGGATTCGTCCGCCGGCAGATCGTGGCGGCCTGGCGCGAGCCCGGCACCCGCCTGGGCATGTGGGTGCACTTCACCACCCAGTTCCCGGCGATGGTCTTCCTGCTGCTGTGGGGCCTGCCGTTCCTCGTCCAGGCGCAGGGCCTTTCCCGTGGCACCGCCGGTGAACTGCTCACCCTGATCGTGCTCTCCAACATGGCCGTGGGACTGATCTACGGCCAGGTCATCGCCCGTCACCACGCGGCCCGTATGCCGCTGGCCCTGGGCACCGTCGGCGTCACCGCCCTGCTGTGGGCGATCACCCTGGCCTGGCCGGGCGACCATGCGCCCGTCGGGCTGTTGGCCGTGCTGTGCGCGGTCATGGGGGCCTGCGGCCCCGCCTCGATGATCGGCTTCGACTTCGCCCGGCCCGCCAACCCGCCCGAGCGCCAGGGCACGGCCTCCGGCATCGTCAACATGGGCGGCTTCACCGCCTCGATGACGACGCTGCTCGCCATCGGCGTCCTGCTCGATGCGACCGGCGACAACTACCGGATCGCTTTTGCCTCTGTCTTCGTGCTGGAGGCCGTCGGCGTCTCGCAGATGCTGCGCCTGCGCCGCCGCGCGGCCCGGCGCGAGCGCGAACGGCTGGTCGTCAGCCGGGTCGAGGCGGTCCATGTGCCGGTATGAGGCGGGCCGCCGGGATCTGTGGTCCACCCGTCGGCTGTCGGACCGTGAAAGCCGCCAACATCCGGGGAAAGATGCCGGGTTGAGGCGCAGGTGGCAACGCCGGACGAGCCCGATGTTTCACGTGAAACATGTCTGCGCGCGGTAGGCGGAGGGGCGACCTACCGCTGCCGTGGCCGTCGTTGACCGGGGCGGCGTTGCAGGGCCCTTCCAGGCCAGTGCCGCCCGCGTCCACGGCTCTTTGAGACGCCCCGTCGGAGAGACCCCGTCAGGAGTGCCGGTTCCGGTCGGGGCGTCCCCGCGAAGCGGCCCGCCTACGGCGTGACCGCGAAGTGGTCCAGGATCGCCGAGGCCAGTTCCTGATCACCGTCGATCTTGATCTGCTCTGCGGCGGCCGCCGGGCGGACCCGGCCGCAGGCCAGCTGATGGAAGAGATCCCAGTCCATGGCGAGCGTCACCGTCGGACCGAGCGAGACGCTGCCGTCGATGCTGCCGTTGCCCTCGGCGTCGATACGCACCGTACGCATGAACTCCAGCGGGCCGCTGATGTCGAAGACCACGGCCGAATCGGCGGGCGCCTGGGCCTTCTTGGCGACCACACCGGGCAGGGTCTTGAGCAACAGATCGCGTGACACCTGGGCGCCGGGGGAGTCGAGATTGCCGGGCTTGCCGAGCGCCCGGCGCAGGTCCTGCTCATGCACCCAGACGTCGAAGGCACGCAGTTGCAGCACGAGGTCCAGCGGACGCTCGTCGCCGAGCGGGCTGCGCACCACGGTGTCGGGCTGACGGGTCTCGTTGCGCAGCTGCCGGGAGCGGCGGATGACGGTGTATTCGAGCTCGCCGAGCATCTCCGGTGCGGTGTGGTGCCGCCGGACGTCGACCTGCACCTCCATCCGGCGGGCCGACTCACTGCGGACGTGGTAGAGGTCGCGCGGCAGCGTGTGTATGGGCCGCGGGTCGCCGAGCATCTCGCTTTCCAGGCCGATCACATGCGAGACGACATCGCGCACGGACCAGCCTGGCAGGTCCGTCGCCCTGCTCCACTCGCCCTCGACGAGCGGTGTGACCAGCTCGGCTATCGCTTCTATGGAGTGCGTCCAGGCATCGATGGAGGACTGAAGGCTGGGATGGACGGTCACGGGACCCCTCGGACGGTTCGTACGCGGGCTGCTGTCTGTGCAGTTAAGTTACGCTGCGCACGGGCACCCCGGCAGTGCTTTCGGGTGACCATCGTAGGTCGATGTTCGACGGCGGGCCCGATCGAAAGCTTAGGCGGTGGTACTGTGCGCGCTTCCTTGCTGCAGATCGGTGTGGATCCGTCGGAATCCGTCAATTCCCGGCGGGCGCGGGTGGCTTCGCTGGTACGCGAACAGACCGGCAGCGATCTTGTGGTGCTTCCCGAACTGTGGCCCGTCGGTGCCTTTGCCTCCGACCTCTTCGCCACCGAAGCGGAACCGCTGACCGGACCGACGCATGACGCGATGGCCGCGGCCGCGCGCGACGCCGGGGTCTGGCTGCACGCCGGGTCCGTCATCGAGCGCTCCGACGACGGTGCCCTCTACAACACCGCGCTGGTCTTCTCCCCCGACGGCCGCCTCGCCGCCACCTACCGCAAGATCCACCGCTTCGGGTTCGACCAGGGCGAGGCGGTCCTGCTGGGCGCCGGCGACCGGCCCGTCACGGTGGGCCTGCCGGGCACCACCGCGGGCCTGGCCACCTGCTACGACCTGCGCTTTCCGGAACTCTTCCGGCAGCTGACGGCGGCCGGCGCCGAGTTGCTGGTCGTGCCCGCGGGCTGGCCGGCCCGCCGCCGCGCCCACTGGTCGCTGCTGGCCCGCGCCCGCGCCGTGGAGAACCAGTGCTACGTCCTGGCGTGCGGCACCGCGGGCACCTACGCAGGTGTCCAACAGGCAGGCCACAGCGTGGTCGTCGACCCCTGGGGCGAGGTGCTGGCCGAGGCGGGGCCCGACGAGGAAGTCCTGACCGTCGACGTCGACCCGGCCACGGTCACCCGGACCCGCGCCGACTTCCCCGTCCTGCGCGACCGCGTGCTGGGCCTCGACCGGCCGTAGGAGACCGTGCCCGGGGCGCTCAGTCCTCCCCGCGTTCCCGCTCCGCGAGCCGGATCACGCCCACCGCAACGGCGATCACCAGCGCCGGATCCACATCGTCCCGTACGACATTGACGCCATAGGTGTCCCGCAGGGTCAGCCAGCGCCGCGAGATCTCCGCCAGCAGCTCGCCCTCGTACTCGACCGCGAACTCCCGGTCCATGATCTTGCCGCTGACGTCCAGCTCGGTGCCGTCCACCAGCTCCACGCGATAGTGATTGCGCAGCAGCGACAGCCGCTTGCGCCGGATGGTGGCCAGCGGGCGGTCGTCCCGCTCCAGGGTCATCGTGTCGCGCAGGGCCAGCATCTTCTTGCGGATGGTGACCAGCACCCGGCCGTGCAGATCCTTCAGCTCGAAGGTCTCCCGCAGCCGCAGTGCCTTCCCGTCGACGAGGAAGGCATGCCGCCCGTGCTCGTCCTCGATCCAGTAGTCGTCACCGATTCCGAGGATCCGGTCGCGGACCAGGTACTTACGGGGATGACGGGCCCCGTTCCCAGCAGAGTGCAGCATGGCTGAGGTGTTCCCCGGGCCCCTGCGGAATGCACACGCACCGGGGTGACGTTGAATGTCCACATGGCTTCACGTGCGCGCGTCCGGGCCCCCGAGCTGATCGGCAAGGGCGGCTGGCTCAACACCGGCGGTAATGAACTCACCCTGTCCGACCTGCGAGGACGCATTGTCATCCTCGATTTCTGGACGTTTTGCTGTGTGAACTGTCTGCACGTCCTGGACGAGCTGCGCGAGCTGGAGGAACGCCACCGCGACACCGTCGTGATCATCGGCGTGCACTCCCCCAAGTTCGTCCACGAGGCGGACCACCAGGCGGTGGTGGATGCCGTCGAGCGCTACGGCGTCGAGCACCCGGTCCTCGATGATCCCGAGCTCGCCACCTGGAAGCAGTACGCCGTGCGGGCCTGGCCCACCCTCGTCGTCATCGACCCAGAGGGTTATGTCGTCGCCCAGCACGCCGGCGAGGGGCATGCGCATGCCCTCGAGAAGCTGGTCGAGGAGCTGACGGCGGAACACGAGACGAAGGGGACGCTGCGCCGCGGTGACGGGCCCTATGTCCCGCCTGAGCCGGTCGCCACGGACCTGCGCTTCCCCGGCAAGGCCGTTCGCCTCCCGGGCGGCACGTTCCTCGTCTCGGACACCACCCGGCACCAGCTGGTGGAACTCGCCGAGGACGGCGAGCAGGTACTGCGCCGGATCGGGAGCGGCGAGCGCGGGCTGGACGCGGATTCCTTCAACGAGCCGCAGGGCCTGGCGCTGCTGCCCGACGGCAAGGTCGCCGTCGCGGACACGGTCAACCACGCCATCCGGGTCCTCGACCCCGGGACCGGCGCGCTGGAGACGGTGGCGGGCACCGGCCGGCAGTGGTGGCAGGGCTCACCGACCTCGGGACCGGCCCGCGAGGTGGACCTCTCCTCGCCCTGGGACCTCGCCTGGTGGCAGGACCGGCTGTGGATCGCCATGGCCGGTGTGCACCAGCTGTGGACCTACGACCCGGCCACGGACACGGTCCGGGCCGCGGCCGGCACCACCAATGAGGGGCTGGTGGACGGGCCGGCGGCGGAGGCGTGGTTCGCCCAGCCGTCCGGGCTCGCCGCGGCGGGGGACCGGCTGTGGATCGCCGACTCGGAGACGAGCGCCGTGCGTTGGGTCGAACGGGACCAGGACGGCGACGGCTATCGGGTCCATACGGCCGTCGGCACCGGACTCTTCGACTTCGGGCACCGCGACGGCGCCGCCGACCAGGCACTGCTCCAGCACCCGCTCGGTGTGACGGCCCTGCCCGACGGCTCGGTCGCCATCGCGGACACCTACAACCACGCGCTGCGCCGCTTCGATCCTGCCCGCGGTGAGGTGACGACCCTGGCGACGGATCTGCGGGAGCCATCGGCGGCAGTCCTGGCCGACGACGACATCGTGGTGGTGGAGTCGGCGCGGCACCGCCTGACCCGGCTGCGCCTGCCCGAGGAGGCGGTACGCGTCGAGTCGGTGGCGCACCGAACCCAGCGCGCCGCCACCGAAGTGGCCCCGGGCACGCTCCGTCTGGACGTGGTCTTCCAGGCCCCGGCGGGGCAGAAGCTCGACACCCGCTACGGTCCCTCGACGCGGCTGCTGGTCAGCGCGACCCCGCCGGAGCTGCTCGCCGAGGGCGCCGGCCCGGACACCGACCTCGCCCGCGATCTGGTGCTCGCGGACGGGGTGACCGAGGGCGTGCTGCATGTGTCGGCCATGGCGGCATCCTGCGACGACGACCCCGCGATCGAGTACCCCGCCTGCCATGTACACCAGCAGGACTGGGGAGTGCCGGTACGGGTGGTCGACGGCGGGGCGGCGCGACTGGCGCTGGTGCTGGCCGGGCTGGACGCGGAAGCGTAGGTCCGTCCGTCCTCGTCCTTGATGTTTCACGTGAAACATCAAGGACGAGGCGGCGGGTCGGGCGTCAGCTATCTGGACGGGCGGGTATGCGTCGCCGATTCGGCCCGGAACTGGGTCAGATACCAGTCGCCGACCTTGGCGGTCGCGCCGATGGACGGATGCCGGTCGTACCGTCCGAAGTGGACGGCATTGGCCACCCCCTGCATCGCGGCCCTGCCCTGCATCATGACGCCGAGGTACATCACGTTCTGCGCCTTGCCCTTGTCCGAAGCGGCCAGGGTCGGGATGCTCGCGTAGGCGGTGGCGCCACCCCTGACCTCGATCCGATGGCTGTTCATGAACCCCGGAGCGCCTTCGTAGAGTCCCAGCGGCTTGGCGATGTCGTACGACCCGCTCTTGGAGGGGGCGTCTCCGCGGTAGACCATCGGGGCGTTGTAGAGGTAGCAGGACGAGCGGCTCTTGTTGCGGTACTTCACGAGCACATGGCTCGGCTCGGAGAGCTGGACGAACTTGAAAGAGCCCGGGGTGGGGCGGCACATACTCCGCCGTCTGCTCGTCGTGGAACCCGCGCCCGTCCCACCGCCGATGATCCTGTGCTTCTTGCTCTTGTACGAGGAAGAGGATGAGGACGAGGACGAGGACGAGGTCTTCGACTTCTTCGAGGAATGGCTCTTGCAGCCGGTCAGTGCGAGAGAACCGGCGAGGCCGAGAGCCAGCGCGGCATACGCGGCGCGGTAGCGGCGGGAGCGGCCTGCGGTCATGGGTGGATCCCCCTGAGAGTCACTGCGATGGGTGAGCCGTCGAAGTCATGGCATCGACACGATATCGATTGCCGGTCAATGCACCAGGGTGCATGTCTGGCGGTGGTATCTCCGCAGTTCAGGGGCGTGGCAAGGAGGAATCCGGGCAACTGGGCAAGTCGTTGTTGTCCAGCTGTTCCGGGCGCGTACGGATGCCCGGCAGCCACGCCTGCTTGCCGTCGTGATCGACCTGGACCCACATGCTGCTGTGTCCGCCGACCTCGTCGGTGACGGTGACCCCGTTGGCGATCCGGCAGCGGGCGTGCAGCACATCGCCGTGCCAGACATGGCCGACGACATTGGAGCGGCGGTAGGGACGGTACGGGTCGCGGACCAGCCCGAGTGCGCAGTAATCGATGCGGCTGTGCTGACAGGCGCGTTCGACGTTGTGGACGGTGATCGTGGCCGGGCCGGTACCGGTCGCCGTGCCCTGCGGCCCGACCGCCTTCTGCGGCCCGCCCGTCCGTTGCGGCCCCTCCGTGCCGGAGCCGGTGAGTGCCGGAACGGTGAATGCGGCGGCGGCCAGCACCGCGACCGTACCGACGACGGCAAGCACCAGAGCCCATCGCCGACGGGGCGCCGCTGCGCCCTGGCCCTCCGGCCCGGCAACGGTCTGCGATTGCGCGACCGGCTCCACGACCGTCTCGGCGGCCTGCTCGCTGCCCTGGCCCGCAGCCGGCGACGGTGTGCCCTCCGCCGCCTCGTACGCCCGATGCAGCAGCTCGATCAGTGCGGGCAGCCGGTCCTCGCCGGTGAAGGAGAGCTTGCACCACTGCACCAGCAGTCGCTCGTCCGGCAGGCTCTGGCCACGCAGATAGCGTGAGAGCGAGGAACGACTTGCGGGCAGCTGCCCCTGCAAGTCCTTGAGGCTGTAGCCCAGTTCACCGTGCATACGGCGCAGGGCGCAAACGAAGTCCCGTACGGGGCCTGTGAGTTCGTCGGGAAGGGGAGCAAGGGGCTTACGGCGGATATTTGCGGGCTGGTTCGGATTGCCAGGCACGTCTGGCATTCCAGCACAGCGGACATACAGGCGCGAGGGGCACTTCCGCTCCCCTGTGGCGGAAGTGCCCCTCGTTACACGATCCGGAACGAACCCGGATCGGCTGGTGATGTTTCACGTGAAACATCGTCATCCCGCCGGGCTCAGTCGCCGTACGCCACCGGCCGGTAGGGCTTGAACTCGGCGTCACCGCCGGGGAGTCCGTACGTCAGCGATCGGTGATCGGTGCCGTGCCCGCCGCGCTGCTCGTATGCGGTGTACGCGGAGTGTGCGTCGTCGGTCCACTTCTCGAAGATCACGACATGCCGGTTGTTGTTGTCGCCGTCCGCGTCTATCAGCAGGTCACCGGGCTTGAGCTCGCCCAGCGAGATGGGCCGGGTGAGGGCGCGGTCGGTGGCCAGCCCGACGGTGTTGGTGCCGGGCGTCGGCAGGGCGAGTGCCATGGACGCATAGCCGGAGCAGTCCTGGCGGTAGCCGTCCTTCCAGACCTTGTTCTGGTTGTACGGGACCTGGGAGCCGCCGTTCGCGGTGAGCCAGGTCGCGGCCCGGTTCAGCACCTCCTGGCGGGTGCCGCCGGGCTGCGGAGGCTGCGGGCCGCCTTGGGCCGGTACCCCCGGGAGCCGGTCCTGCGGGATGTCCACCGCGACCACGGTGAGGAACCCGCTGACCGGGCCGGTGATATGGGCCATGAACGTCGAGCAGGCGTTGCCCTCACACACCTTGTGGCCGGTGTCGACCTGGTAGTCCGCGGTGATCCGGTCCTGCCCAGCCGCGGACTTGTTGATCATGCCGACCGAGGGGGAGCTGACGTCGGCGGTGGCGTGCACCACCCATCGCGTCCCCCAGGTGGGGAAGTCGGCGGCCGCGGCCTGCCGCTCGCTGCCGTGGGCGAACCCGGCGAACGTGCCGATGCCTATGCCGGCCGCCGCGACAGCGGGAACCACTCTGCGCAGCACGGTCCGGCGGAACGGGGAGCGCGGCCCCGGCCCCCCGCCGCCGTTCCCGATGGCATCCGCGGAGCTTGCGCCGTCCGCCGCAGGCGTGGTCCCGTGCCGCCGATACTCGTGCATGCCGATTCCCCTCCGTCTACGGCCGATGGGCCGGTCGGCCTGTCGGCCCTCGGTGCGCCGCCGGATGGTCCGGTCGCGGCGGCGGCACCCATCGTGTGGCGGGGCGGGAGGGTTGTTCGGGCGATGCCTGTCCCGTGGGACGTCCCGTCCGAGCGCAAGCCTGTGACCTGTGGAGACGTGGGGTTCAAGGGCGAGAAACGGGACAACGCACGGGCGTCGCCGGGACATGACGGGACACCACGACCGCCGCACGGGCCGTCCCGGCGCCCCGGCGGCATGAGAAGGGCGCCCGCTGGGGGATAGCGGGCGCCCTGGTTCATGGAGCGGTCAGGCCGTCGGCCGGGCCGCGGCCTACCACCTGGTGGCGTTGTCCGGGTTCGGCTGCCAGTACGTGACCCACGCACCGTCGTCGAGGTACACCGCGCCTCCCGGCAGCGGGACCTTCGCGGCGCCGCCCACCGTGCCCGACCCGTCCCGGCCGGCGAGGCCGACGCGCAGTGTGGTCGCCCGGCGGCCGTGGCGCCCGCTGCCGTCCGCGGATGAAGTCCGTACGGCGGCATAGCCGGAGGCGCCGGGGGCGAGGGTGACCACGGCCCGCGGTTTGCTGTCGCGGAGCGTGGCGAGCGGGGCCCGCACGGGGCCGAACTTCAAAAACGGCGCGGCGTAGAGGGTGCAGGGGGCGCCGGAGGTGTTGGTGGCCTCCAGCAGAAGGTGGTTGACCGGCCGGGTCAGCGGCTTTGCTGCGATACGGACCCGCGCGGTGTCACAGGCGGCCTGTCCGCGGGGCGTCCGGGCGGCTCCGTCGATGCCGTCGTCGGTCATGGGGGTGGCATTCCGGGACATCGGGGTGACCGGCTTGGCGCGCCGGGTCTGGAGCGCGTCGGCACCGTCCCGGCTGCCGCAGGCGGTGAGGGTGAGCGCGACGCCGGCGGTCAGGGCGGCCACGGCGATCCGTAGCGTGCGGCGGCGGGCGGTACGGGCGCGGAGTGCGGCCTGGCTGCGCGGCATATCCGGTCTCCCCTGTCGGCGTGTGACCGACGGGAGGCTGCACTGCACCATTCCGCTCCGCCGTCGGTCCTGCGGTCTGATCACCACAGTGCACTCGGCCGCTGCCGTTCCACTAACGCGCGCCTAACGCGCGACGGGCCGCCCGCGGCCGCTGCCTCAGGTGCCGGCGCCGTCGCCCCGTTCGCCGCGTCGGTCCTTCTCGTCCCTGGCGAACAGCTGGGTGAGCGTGCTGATCGTGTAGACATCGGTGGCCTCCTCGTCCACCAGGTGCATCTCGGCCAGCCGCTCCAGCCCGTCCTGGGTGCGCTCCGGGTCGTAACCGGCGAGCGCCGCCGCCACGGAGGCGTTCAGATGTCCGTCCGCGCTCTTGGCCAGCGCGCTGAGCAGCCGGGCGTCGTCCGCCGACAGCCTGGCCACCGACATCCGCAGCGCCGCCGCGATCCCGGTGTCCTCCGCCGACAGCAGTGCCAGCCGCCGTTGTTCGTCGCGCAGCGCCGCGGCCAGCCGGGCCAGCCGCCAGCGCGGCCGTGCGGTCAGCTGGGCGGCCGCGGCCCGCAGCGCCAGCGGCAGCCCGTCGCACAGATCGACCAGTTCGCGGGCGGCGGCGGGGTCCTCGGCGACCCGCTGCGGACCGAGCATGGCGCCCAGCAGCGCCGCGCCCTCCTCATGACCGAGGGCCTGGATGCCCACCGGACGGGCGCAGTCGGTGGCGACCAGACCGTCGAGGCGGCTGCGGCTGGTGACGACGGTGGCGCAGTGCGGACCGCCGGGCAGCAGCGGCCGCACCTGCGCGGAGCTGCGGGCGTTGTCGAGGACGACCAGCAGCCGGCGTTCGGCGACCAGCGACCGGAACAGCGCCGAGGCGGCCTGCGCCGAGGTGGGCACCCGTTCCGGCGGGGTGCCGAGCGCCAGGAGGAAGTCGCGCAGGATCTCGCCGGCCGGTGCCTCGTCGCCCTCGCCGAAGCCGCGCAGGTCGGCGAAGAGCTGGCCGTCGGGGAAGGCCGCGGCGTGCAGATGAGCCCACTGCACGGCGCATGCCGTCTTGCCGACGCCGGCCGGCCCCGCGACCACCGCCAGCGGGCTCTCGCCGGTCGTGTGGTCCGTCAGGGCATCGGTCAGCGCGGCAAGTTGCCGGTCCCGGCCGAGGAAGCGTGCGGGCGGCCGGGGCAGCAGCCGCGGCGACGGCCGCCCGGCCCCGCCGTCCCGGGCGCCGGAGGCCGTCCCCGAGGCGGCGCCCTGTGCCGGAACGCGTCCCGGACCGGCCGCGGCGGCCGATCCGTCGGCCGCCGGACGTCCCCCGCCGGCCCCGGGAGTCCGCTTCGCCGCGGAGACCTGCCCGGTCCCCTCCCGCTCGGCCCGCAGAATGTCCTCGTACGCGCCGCTCAGGCGCTCACCGGGATCGACGCCCAGCTCCTCGTTGAGCAGCCGCCGGGTGCGGTGGAACCACTCCAGCGCGTCGGACTGCCGCCCGGCCCGGAACAGCGCCCCCATCAGCGCGGCGATCAGCCCTTCGCGCAGCGGGTGGTTGACGGCGGCGGAGTAGAGGATGGCCGCGGCCTGCTCATGTTCCCCGAGCGCGCCGTGCGCCCGCGCCAGCGCCTCGACGGCCGTCAGCCTGCGCTCCTCCAGCGCATGCGCGGCGGCCGCGAACGGCGGGCTGGTGACCGTGCCGGTCAGCGCCGGGCCGCGCCACAGCCCCAGGGCCTCCCGCAGCAGCGGTACGGCATCGGCCGGCGCCCGCTCCGGGCGCGCCAGCGTCACCAGCTCCCCGAAGCGGTGGGCGTCGATCAACTCCTCCGGCAGCCGCAGCAGATACGCCGAGCCGTGCGTGGTCAGCTCGATCCCGTACGCCGCCGCGCCGCCCTCGGCGAGGGTGGCGCGCAGCCGCGAGACATGCCCCTGGACGACCGTACGGGCGTGCTCGGGCGGCTCGTCCTCCCACAGGGAGTCGATGAGCTGATCGAGCGGGACCGTGGTGTTGGGCTGCAACAGCAGCAGCGCCAGCACGCTGCGCCGTTTGACGGGCCCGAGGGGCAGCTCCCCGGTGCCGGTCGTGACGGCGACCGGGCCCAGCAGTGAGAATTCCAACTCAGCCCTCCAAGAAGGCCGTGAGCGCGTTCGCCAGCAGGTACGGGTCCTTGGCGCCGCACAGCTCACGTGCCGAGTGCATGGAGAGGATCGCGACGCCGATGTCGACCGTGGTGATGCCGTGCCGGGCGGCGGTGATCGGCCCGATCGTCGTCCCGCACGGCATCGAGTTGTTCGACACGAAGGACTGCCACGGCACCTCTGCCCGTTCGCAGGCCGCGGCGAACACCGCCCGGCCGCTGCCGTCGGTCGCGTAGCGCTGGTTCACATTGACCTTCAGGATCGGCCCGCCGTTGGGCATCGGGTGGTGCCCCGGATCGTGCCGCTCGCTGTAGTTGGGGTGCACGGCGTGGCCGGTGTCGGACGACAGGCAGACGGTGCCCGCGAAGGCCCGTGCCCGGTCCTCGTACGAGCCGCCGCGGGCGAAGACGGAGCGCTCCAGCACCGTGCCGAGCAGCGGGCCGTCCGCGCCGGTGTCGGACTGGCTGCCGTTCTCCTCGTGGTCGAACGCGGCCAGCACCGGGATCGTGGTCAGCGCGCTCCCCGCGGCGGCCGCGGCGGTCAGCGCGGCCGTACCGGCGTGCACCGACAGCAGGTTGTCCATCCGCGGCCCGGCGACCAGTTCCCGATCGCGCCCCAGATAAGCGGGCGGCTCGATGCTGTGCACCATCAGGTCCCAGCCCCGTACGTCGCCCGCCGCGACGCCGGTCTCCTCTTCGACGAACGCGATCAGATCGCCCTCGGCGACCTCGCCCAGGCCCCAGATGGGCGTCATGTGCCGCTGCTTGTCCAGCTTGAGGCCGTCGGCGTTCACCGACCGGTCCAGATGCACGGCCAGTTGCGGTACGCGCAGCAGCGCCCGGTCGACGTGCACCAGCCGGTGGCTGCCGTCCTTGAGCGTCACCCGCCCGCTGAGCCCCAGATCGCGGTCGAGCCAGGTGTTGAGCAGCGTGCCGCCGTAGATCTCGACGGCGACCTGCCGCCAGCCGCGTGCGCCGGTGTCGGGAATCGGCTTCACGCGCAGATTGGGAGAGTCGGTGTGAGCCCCCACAATCCGGTACGGAGTGGCCGCGCTCGCGCCCTCGGGCACGTACCACGCGATGATCGCCCCGCCCCGCAGGACGTACTTGCCGCCGCTCGTGCCGTCCCACGCGTCCGTCTCCGCGACCTGCCGGAAACCGGCCTTCTCCAGCCGCTCCGCCGCATTCGCCACCGCGTGGTACGGCGACGGACTGGCCGCGAGGAAGGACATCAGGTCGTCGGTGTGGCCGCGATCGAAGCGGGTGGGGATGCTCATGACTTCAGCATAAGGAGACAGACCCCGCTTTCCGGGTGCCCGTGCGGCGTGAGGCCGCTCCCTTCCGGCCAGGGAGCGCGGACCAGGCGGCGATGTCCGGGCACGGCGATGGCCAGGTACGGCGGTGCCCGCCTCTCCGGGGGAAGAGAGACGGGCACCGTCAGTGTGGATGCCGATTCTGAGAGACGTCTGAGAGCGTGCCCCGAACCGCATCCGGGGAACGGCCTAGAACGCGGCCTCGTCCAGCTCCATCAGCGACTGGTCGATGGACTCGGCGAGGGAGCGCTGGACGGCCAGGCCCGGCAGGACGTTGTGGGCGAAGAACTTGGCGGCGGCGATCTTGCCCTCGTAGAACGGCTTGTCCTTCGAGGAGGCGCCGGCCAGCTTCTCCTGTGCCACCGCGGCACCCTTGAGCAGCAGGTAGCCGATGACGACATCGCCCGAAGCCAGCAGCAGGCGGGTGGTGTTGAGGCCGACCTTGTAGATCGACTTGACGTCCTTCTCGGTGGCGGCGAGGTCGGTCAGCATCGCGCCGACGATCGCCTCCAGGTCGGCGGCGGCCTTGGCCAGCTCGCCGCGGGCCTGCTCCAGCTCCGCACCGCCGACGCCGTCGGCCAGGAACTTCTTGATCGTGTCCGACAGCTCGGTCAGCGCCGCACCCTGGTTGCGGACGATCTTCCGGAAGAAGAAGTCCTGGCCCTGGATGGCGGTGGTGCCCTCGTAGAGGGTGTCGATCTTGGAGTCCCGGATGTACTGCTCGATCGGGTACTCCTGGAGGTAGCCGGAGCCACCGAAGGTCTGCAGCGACTGGGCCAGCTGCTCGTAGGACTTCTCCGAGCCGTAGCCCTTGACGATCGGCAGGAGCAGGTCGTTGAGGGCGTGCGCGGCGGAGGCGTCCTCGCCCGCGGACTCCTTGACGAGGATCTCGTCCTGGACGGTGGCGGTGTAGAGCACCAGGGCGCGCATGCCCTCGGCGTACGCCTTCTGCGTCATCAGCGAGCGGCGCACGTCGGGGTGGTGGGTGATGGTGACGCGCGGCGCGGCCTTGTCGGTGAAGGCGGCCAGGTCGGGGCCCTGCACGCGCTCCTTGGCGTACTCCAGGGCGTTGAGGTAGCCGGTCGACAGGGTCGCGATGGCCTTCGTGCCGACCATCATCCGGGCGAACTCGATGATCATGAACATCTGGCGGATGCCGTCGTGCTTCTCGCCGATCAGCCAGCCCTTGGCGGGGTGGCGGTCGCCGAAGGTCATCTCGCAGGTGTTGGAGGCCTTCAGGCCCATCTTGTGCTCGACGTTGGTGGCGTAGACGCCGTTGCGCTCGCCCAGCTCGCCGGTCTCGAAGTCGAACTCGTACTTCGGGACGAGGAAGAGCGACAGGCCCTTGGTGCCCGGGCCGTGACCCTCGGGGCGGGCGAGGACGTAGTGAAGGATGTTCTCCGACATGTCGTGCTCGCCGGAGGTGATGAAGCGCTTGACGCCCTCGATGTGCCAGGAGCCGTCCTCCTGCTGGACGGCCTTGGTGCGGCCGGCGCCGACGTCCGAGCCCGCGTCGGGCTCGGTCAGCACCATCGTGGAGCCCCAGCCCTTGTCGACGGCGATCTTGGCCCACTTCTTCTGCTCGTCGGTGCCCTCCTCGAAGAGCACACCGGCGAAGGCGGGGCCGGAGGCGTACATCCACACCGCCGGGTTGGCGCCCAGGATGGTCTCGGCGAAGCCCCAGAGGAGGGAGCGGGGCGCGGTGGTGCCGCCGAGCTCCTCCGGGATGCCCAGACGCCACCACTCGGCGTCCATGTAGGCCTGGTAGCTCTTCTTGAACGTGTCCGGCACCGGTGCGGTGTTGGTTTCGGCGTCGAAGACCGGCGGGTTCCGGTCGGCGTCGGCGAAGGAATCGGCCAGCTCGTTCTCCGACAGCCGGGCGATCTCGGACAGCACGCTCTTGGCGGTGTCGACATCCATCTCCGCGAACGGTCCGGTGCCGTACACGCTGTCACGGCCCAGCACCTCGAAGAGGTTGAACTCGATGTCGCGGAGGTTCGACTTGTAGTGCCCCATGGGTACGGCTCCGTAAAGGGTTCGGGAGAGGACCCGAGGCGGGACCTCCAACGCAATACCGGCTAGTAGTCAAATGATGCTACCGGTGGGTAATAAGAATCAACCCCTTCCGCCCATTGTGACGAGCGTCCCCCGGCGATGCGCGGACTCAGTACGCTGTGGCGCATGTACGGCTACGACCAGAATGCGGGTGCCGGGCAGCAGCAGTACGGAGCCCCGCCGCCCCCGCCGCAGCATCCGGCCCCCGGTGGCTACGGCGAGCAGCCGCTGTATCCCGAGCCGTCCCCGCCCTCCCTCGCCGATGCGGTGCGCGCCTTCACCACCGGCTCGATGTCGGCCGAGGACTTCCAGGGCATCTTCTCCACATCCAAGGTCTACTGCCCGCGCGGTGACAATCCCGGCTTCCTGGCGCTGCACAACACCCAGCAGCCGGTGATCCCGATGTTCACCTCGCTCAAGGAGCTGCGGCGGTACGCAGGCAAGGAGTCCAAGTACTTCGTGATCACCGGCGCCGAGGTGCTCGACCTGCTGCCCACCGGCTATGGCTTCGTCCTCGACATGGAGGGCGACCACCGGATGGTCTTCGACGCCAAGGCAGTGGAGGAGATGGTCGACTTCGCCATGCGGCGGATGTACGGCTGAATGTCGTCGTGTCGCCGACGGCTCCGAGACATCGCCCTGCGGTCGGCCCAGCGCGCCGCCGGATGACGTTCGCACCCTTCTGACCTGCGCAGACTCCCGTGTTCGGGGATCGGGAATGCCGCATGCCTTGCTAGTTGTTCAGATTTCAACTAACTTCATTTGAAGTTGAATGGCGAACGACCGAGGAGGCCGTCATGCCCGCAGTGACCGTAGAGAATCCGCTGACCCTGCCGCGCGTGGCGGCTCCCGCCGTCTCGCAGGGCCGTCCCGTGCTGGCCGTCGCCACCGCTCCGAGCGGATTCGAGGGCGAGGGCTTCCCGGTGCGTCGTGCGTTCGCCGGCATCGACTACACCTATCTGGACCCGTTCATCATGATGGACCAGATGGGTGAGGTGGAGTACGCGCCCGGAGAGCCCAAGGGCACGCCCTGGCATCCGCACCGTGGCTTCGAGACCGTCACCTACCTGATCGACGGCACCTTTGTGCACCGTGACTCGCACGGTGGCGGCGGGGTCATCAACGGCGGCGACACCCAGTGGATGACGGCCGGCTCCGGCCTGCTGCACATCGAGGCGCCGCCGGAGTCCCTGGTCATGTCCGGCGGGCTCTTCCACGGCCTCCAGCTGTGGGTGAACCTGCCCAAGAGCGACAAGATGATGGCCCCCCGCTACCAGGACATCGGCGGCGGCCAGGTCAAGCTGCTGACCTCGGCCGACGGCGGCGCCCTGCTGCGGCTGATCGCCGGTGAGATCGACGGCCACCAGGGGCCGGGCATCACCCATACGCCGATCACGATGATGCATGTGACGGTGAACCCGGGCGCCGAGGTGACCCTGCCGTGGCGCACGGACTTCAATGCGCTCGCCTACGCCCTGGCCGGACGCGGCACGGCCGGTGCACAGGGCCGCCCGTTCCGGATGGGGCAGGCGGTGGTGTTCGGTGACGGAGACTCGCTCACGATCCGGGCGGACGACTCCCAGGAGTCGCGCAGCCCGAACTTCGAGGTGGTACTGCTCGGCGGGCTTCCGATCCGTGAGCCGATGATGCACTACGGCCCGTTCGTGATGAACACCCACGCCGAACTGGCCCAGGCCTTCGAGGACTTCCAGGCCGGAAGGCTCGGGACGATCCCCGCCGACGCGCGCTGATACGGCGGCAGATCAGCCGGCAGGGGCGATGTTTCACGTGAAACACCGCCCCTGTTTCACGTGAAACATCGCCCAGCCCGTCGCGGGCTCCGCGTCCGGGCTGCTGTGCGTGGTGGACTGGTCCGGTGCGAAACGACTCTGAGGCGGAACAGCCGCTGCTGCCCATCGAAGCCCGTCGGGCCGGGGCCTGGTGTGTGGTGGGGCTGCTGGTCTCGTCCGTGCTGGCGGTCGGGGTGTGGCTGTGCGTCGAGCTGAGCGCGGCGGTCACTCCGGTACTGCTGGCGCTGCTGGGCAGCGGCTTGCTCGGGCCGCTCTACCGGCGGCTGGTGCGGATGCGGCTCAACCGTTCCCTGGCGGCCGGGCTGACCTGTGCCGTTCTGATGATCGTGGTCGGTGGCGCGGGCTACATCGTGGTCAGCGCGCTGATCGACAGCGGTGACCAGATCATCGCGTCGCTCAAGCAGGCCGCCAAGGACCTCTCCACCTACTTCGGTACGGCGGGGACCTCGCTCAACGACCTCGCCACCAACGCCAAGGACCTGGTCAGCAAGTTCGGCAGCACCGCGGCCTCCGGCCTGCTGGCCGGCTTCAGCGTCGTCGGCCAGGCCATCGCCGCGGGCGTCCTCGCCCTGCTGCTGACGTTCTTCTTCCTGCGCGACTCGGACAAGGCCGTGGGCGCGCTGCACGACTGGGCGCCCGGCCGCTCCGCACCACAGCTGGAGCGGATGGCCCGCCGGGGTTTCCAGGCCATCGAGGGCTTCATGCGCGGCACCACCTTCATCGCGCTGATCGACGCCCTCGCCATCACCATCGGACTGCTGATCCTTCAGGTGCCCGGAGCCGTCGGGCTGGGCGCGCTGGTCTTCGTCGGCGCCTACATCCCCTACCTCGGCGCCTTCATCTCGGGCGCGGTGGCGATCCTGGTCGCACTGGCCGACCGGGGCTTCGTGATCGCGCTCTGGACGCTCGGCGTCGTCCTGGCGGTGCAGGTCTTGGAGGGCCATGTCCTGCAACCGATGATCCAGAGCCGTACGGTCCAGATGCACCCCGCGATCGTGATGCTGGCGATCACCGCGGGTGCCAGCGTCGCCGGCGTCCTCGGCATGCTGCTGTCCGTACCGCTGACCGCCGCCGTCTGCGGTGTGCTCCACGAGCTGCGCGGGCACTACGCGGCGGGCTCCGGCACGGACGGACCGGAGGCATCCGGCGCGCCCGGATCCAGCGGCGGCGGGCCGCCGTCCCCGCCGTCCCCCGCGTCCTCGTAGAGCTCGAACCACGTCGACTTGCCGTCCCCACGCGGATCCACGCCCCACGCCCCGGCCAGCAGCTCCAGCAGCATCAGACCGCGCCCCGACGACGCCAGTTCGCCGGGGCTGCGGCGGTGCGGAAGCTCATCGCTGCCGTCGGCAACATCGACCCGTATGCGGCGGGCGCCCCGCTCGCCGGAGATCTCGGCGACCAGCAGGGCATCGCCGTCGGTGTGCATCAGGACGTTGGTGACCATCTCGGAGACCATCAGCACCGCCGAGTCCACCTGGTCCGGATCGGCCCAGTCGTGCAGCACGTCCCGGATCTGGGCGCGGGCCTGCGCTATCCGCTCCGGCTCGGCCTGCGCGACGGACAGCACGGCGCGCCGCACGGGCTGCACGATCCGGCCGCCGGCCCCCACCCCGCAGCTGCCGCCCTCGCGATACAGCAGCAGCACCGCGATGTCGTCCTCACGGCGGTCCACCAGCGGCCCGGTGGTGTAGTGCGACGACGGCCCGTGGACGGCCTGGACCAGGGCATCGGCCATCTTCTCAAGGCCCTCGGGATCCGCCCCGCCGTCGTACGCCTCGATGATCGCGCGCAGCCGCGCCCAGCCGGTCTCCAGATCGTGGCCGCCGGTCTCGATCAGCCCGTCCGTGCACACCAGCATCGTCTCGCCGGGCTCCAGCACGAACCTGGTCGTGGGGTAGTCGGTGTCCGGATCGATGCCCAGCGGCAGCCCGCCCGCGGTCGGGCGCACCAGCAGCGTGCCGTCGCCCAGCCGCACCGCCGGATCGGGATGACCGGCCCGCGCGACGTCCAGCAGCCCGGTCGCCGGGTCCACCTCGATGTACAGGCAGGTCGCAAAGCGCGGATCGCCCTGACCGCGGGCCCCGGTCTCGTTGATCCCGGCCAGGAAGCGGGAGGCGCGGGAGAGCACCGCATCGGGGTGGTGTCCTTCGGAGGCGTACGCGCGCAGGGCGATCCGCAGCTGTCCCATCAGCCCCGCGGCCCGTACGTCATGACCCTGGACGTCCCCGATGACCAGCGCGGTCCGCCCGGACGGCAGCGGGATCATGTCGTACCAGTCGCCGCCCACCTCCAGCCCGCCGCCGGTCGGCACATACCGCGCCGCCACCGACATCCCCGGGATGTCCGGCTGCACCGTCGGCATCATGCTGCGTTGCAGCCCGACCGACAGCTCCTGCTGCGACTCCTGCACCCCGGCCCTGGCCAGCGCCTGCGCCAGCATCCGGGCCACGGTGGTGAGCACCGAGCGCTCGTCCGGCGAGAAGGTGACCGGCTGCGCGAACCCCGCCATCCAGGCCCCGATCGTCCGCCCGGCATTCACCAGCGGCAGAAACGCCCAGGAGGTCCGCCCGAAGGGGGCGGCCAGCGGCCAGGTGCGGGGATAGCGGCGGCGGTAGTCCTCCGGCGTGGGCAGATAGATCGCCCGGCCGGTGCGGATGACCTCGGCGGCCGGATATTCGGTGGCCAGCGGCATGTCCATGAACGGCCGCTCGTCGCCCGGCTCGTGGCCGTGATGCCCGATGACCGAGATCCGGTCACCCTCGATGCCGAAGACCGCCAGGCCGTCCGGCATGAAGCCGGGCATGGACAGCCCGGCCGCCACCCGCAGCACCTCGGCGGTCGACCGCGCCTCGGCCAGTGCCCGCCCCGCGTCCAGCAGGAACGCCTCGCGCGAACGCCGCCAGTCGCCGGTGACGGGGGTGTGCGCGGCGGAGGAGCCGGGGTGCGCCTCGGGGACCTCCTGGAGCGTGCCGACCAGCTCGAAATCGCCGTTCACCAGCCGCGGCCGGGAGCGGGTGCGCACGATCCGCAGCACCCGGCCCCGCTCGTCCACGATGCGCAGCCGCGCCTCGGCGACCGTCTCCTCGGAGACCGCCAGCTGCACCACCCCGTTGATCTCCGCGAAGTCGACGGGATGAAAACGGGAGCGTACGGCGGCCTCACTGAGCTCCACGGGCTTCGCGGGCAGCCCCAGCAGCCGGGCGGCTTCGCCGTCGAGCGTCACCCGTCCCGAGGCGTTGTCCCAGCGCCACAGGCCGGTCGCGATGGCGGCCAAGAGCTCCTTGGTGCGCATTGCCTCACTTTAGGCGGGTTCGGCGGAGCCCGACCAGCGAGCCCCGGCGGGACACGGCCGGTGAGCCGGACCCGGCCATCGTCCCAGCCGCGGCGGTCCGCCTCACCTCAGCGGCGGTGTGCCTCGCCCCTGAGAACGGCGTTCCGCCCATGTCAATGAAGCGGGGCGGGCAGGGACGGTAACCTGGAGCGGTTATGTCAATCCTGGGGTGGCCTTTCGGGTGATCCACGGGGCGGGCGACCGGGCATCTGCATGCGCCCTGTGGTCGGCCCTCCCACAAACTCCCCACCTCGATCGCGACGACTTGGATGAGCGATGCATCGGTACCGGTCCCATAACTGCGGCGAGCTCCGGGCCGCGGACGTCGACACGGACGTCCGCCTCAGCGGCTGGCTGCACAATCGACGTGACCTGGGCGGCATCCTCTTCATCGATCTGCGCGACCACCACGGCATCACGCAGCTCGTCGCCCGCCCCGGCACCCCGGCCGCCGAGGCGCTGGACAAGCTGACGAAGGAGACGGTCGTCCGCGTGGACGGCAAGGTCGTCTCGCGCGGCGCCGACAACGTGAACCCGGAGCTGCCCACCGGCGAGGTCGAGATCGAGGTCACGGAGGTCGAGATCCTCGGCGCCGCCGAGCAGATCCCCTTCACGATCAACGCGGACGACGGCGTCAACGAGGAGAAGCGCCTCGAGTACCGCTTCCTCGACCTGCGCCGCGAGCGGATGCACCGCAACATCATGCTGCGCACCGCGGTGATCTCCGCCATCCGCCACAAGATGGTCGCGCTCGGCTTCAACGAGATGGCCACGCCGATCCTGTCGGCGACCTCCCCCGAGGGCGCCCGCGACTTCCTGGTCCCCTCCCGCCTGCACGCCGGCAAGTTCTACGCGCTGCCGCAGGCCCCCCAGCAGTTCAAGCAGCTGCTGATGATCGCCGGATTCGACCGCTACTTCCAGATCGCGCCCTGCTTCCGCGACGAGGACGCCCGCGCCGACCGTTCGCCCGGCGAGTTCTACCAGCTCGACGTCGAGATGAGCTTCGTCGAGCAGGAAGACGTGTTCCGGCCCGTCGAGCAGCTCATGACCGAGCTGTTCACCGAGTTCGGCAACGGCCGCAAGGTCACCTCGCCCTTCCCGCGCATCCCGTTCCGCGAGGCGATGCTCAAGTACGGCTCCGACAAGCCGGACCTGCGCGCCGAGCTGGAGCTGGTGGACGTCTCCGAGGTCTTCGCGGGCTCCGGCTTCAAGGCGTTCGCGGGCAAGCACGTCCGTGCCCTGGCCGTGCCGGACACCGCCGGCCAGCCGCGGAAGTTCTTCGACCAGCTGGGTGACTTCGCCGTCCAGCAGGGCGCCAAGGGCCTGGCCTGGGTCCGTGTCGGCGACGACAGCGCGCTGACCGGCCCGATCGCCAAGTTCCTCACCGAGGACGACATCAAGTCGCTGGTCGACGCGCTGGACCTCAAGCCCGGCCACGCCGTCTTCTTCGGCGCCGGCGACTTCGACGAGGTCTCCAAGATCATGGGCGCGGTCCGCGTCGAGGCCGCCAAGCGCGCCGGTCACTTCGTCGACGACGAGTTCCGCTTCTGCTGGATCGTCGACTTCCCGATGTTCGAGAAGAACGCGGACACCGGCGCGATCGAGTTCTCGCACAACCCGTTCTCCATGCCGCAGGGCGGCCTGGAGGCGCTGGAGACCAAGGACCCGCTGGACATCCTGGCCTGGCAGTACGACATCGTCTGCAACGGCACCGAGCTGTCCTCCGGCGCGATCCGTAACCACGAGCCCGAGGTCATGTACAAGGCGTTCGGGATCGCCGGCTACGACAAGGAGACCGTCGAGGCCGAGTTCGGCGGCATGCTCCGTGCCTTCAAGTTCGGCGCCCCGCCGCACGGTGGTATCGCCCCCGGCGTCGACCGCATCGTCATGCTGCTGGCCGACGAGCCCAACATCCGCGAGACCATCGCGTTCCCGCTCAATGGCAACGCCCAGGACCTGCTGATGGGCGCCCCGAGCGAGGTCGACGAGGCCCGGCTCAAGGAGCTGCACCTGAGCATCCGTACGGGCCCGGCGAAGCCGACGCCGTACAAGCCGACCAAGTGACCTAAGGGGAAGGGCCCGGGACCGGTTGACGGTTCCGGGCCCTTTCTCGTACGGAAATGAGCTCCTGAACAGGCACGTTCCGTGCGGCGGCCGTCCCGCACGGCGCACGCGAACGCCCCCGGACCGAACCCGGCCCGGGGGCGTCGCTCACGTCGGTGAGGCGGCTGTTACGCCTCGTCGTCCCCGCCGAACCGCTCGCGGTAGGACTCCAGATCGTCCTCGCTGATCTTCGCGAAGAGCACCGGCGGCACGGTGAAGGGCGTCCCGGCCGGCACCGAGGCCAGCGCCTTCGCCTCCTCCGGGGAGACCCACTGCGCGGTGTCGTTCTCCAGGGAGAACGCCCCGCGCATCACCTGCGCCGAGGCCGGGATGAAGGGCTCGGAGACCACCGAGTAGAGGTGGATCAGGTTCATCGCCGTCCGCAGCGTCAGCGCCGCCGCGTCCTTGTCGGTCTTGATCTCCAGCCACGGGGCCTTCTCCTCAAGGTAGGAGTTGCCCGCGCTCCACAGGGCGCGCAGCGAGGCGGCCGCCTTGCGGAACTGAAGCGCCTCCATGTGGCCCTCGTACTCGGCCAGCAGTCCGGCGATCTCCTCGCCCAGCTTCTGCTCCGCCGCCCCGGCCTCCGCGCCCGCCGGGACGTCGTCCCCGAACCGCTTGCGGGAGAAGGACAGGACGCGGTTGACGAAGTTCCCGAGCGTGTCGGCGAGGTCCTTGTTCACCGACGAGGAGAACAGCTCCCAGGTGAAGGACGTGTCGTCCGACTCGGGGGCGTTGGCGATCAGGAAGTAGCGCCAGTAGTCGGCCGGCAGCAGCTCCAGCGCCGCGTCGGTGAAGATGCCGCGCCGCTGGGAGGTGGAGAACTTCCCGCCGTAGTAGTTCAGCCAGTTGAAGGCCTTGAGGAAGTCGACCTTCTTCCACGGCTCCCGGGTGCCGATCTGCGTCGCCGGGAACATCACGCTGTGGAACGGCACATTGTCCTTGGCCATGAATTCCGTGTACCGGACGTCATCGGCCTCGTACCACCACGAGGTGTAGTCCCGCTCGTCCGGCGCCTGGTCCGACCACTCCTTCGTCGCGCCGATGTACTCGATCGGGGCGTCGAACCAGACGTAGAAGACCTTGCCGTCGGCCGCCAGCTCGGGCCACACATCGGCCGGCACCGGGACGCCCCAGTCCAGGTCGCGGGTGATGGCGCGGTCCTGGAGTCCCTCGGTCAGCCACTTGCGGGCGATGGACGAGGCCAGCGTCGGCCACTCCGCGCTGCTCTCGTCGATCCACCGCTCGACCTCGTGCTGGAGCTTCGACTGGAGCAGGAAGAGGTGCTTGGTCTCGCGCACCTCCAGCTCGCCGCTGCCGCTGATCGCCGACCGCGCCTCGATCAGATCGGTCGGGTCGAGCACCCGGGTGCAGTTCTCGCACTGGTCGCCGCGCGCCTTGTCGTAGCCGCAGTGCGGGCACGTACCGACGATGTAGCGGTCGGGCAGGAAGCGCTCATCGGCGATCGAGTAGACCTGCCGGATGGCCCGCTCCTCGATGAAGCCGTTCTCGTGCAGCTTGCGCGCGAAGCGCTGGGTCAGCTCGACGTTCTCCCGCGACGAGCTCCGCCCGAAGTAGTCGAACCGCAGCCCGAAGCCCTCGTAGATCGCCTTCTGCTTGTCGTGCTGCTCCGCGCAGAACGCGGCGACCGACTGCCCGGCTTCCTTCGCGGCCAGCTCGGCCGGGGTGCCGTGCTCGTCCGTGGCGCAGATGTAGAGCACCTCGTGCCCGCGCTGCCGCAGATAGCGGGAATAGACATCGGCCGGGAGCATGGACCCCACCATGTTGCCCAGGTGCTTGATCCCGTTGATATACGGAAGGGCGCTGGTGATGAGGTGTCGAGCCATTGCCGGCTGCTCCCAAGTCGCTACGGTGAGTGAGGGTTTGCTTTACCAAACGTCAATATCGTACTGGACTTGGGGTGGGGGGCCGCGCGGGCATTTTCCGGCGGATCCGGTGCGGGCAGGCGCTCGCGCTCACCGGCGGGCGTCCGAGGCGCTGGGCGCCGGCGCCGAGACGGGCGGCCTGGCGGCCCGGCCGGTGACCATCAGCCCCGCCACCAGCGCGGCCAGCAGCATGATCGCCGAGCCCGCCCCGATCGCCACCGTGAACCCGTGCACCACCCCGTCCTTCACCAGCGCGCCCCGCGCTGCGGGAGGAAGGGGCCGGCCGGCGGTCCGCTGCGCCGCCTGTGACAGATGGACCGCGAGGTACGTCGCACTGGTCGAGGCGGCGATCGTGTTGAGCAGCGCCGTACCGATCGAACCCCCCACCTGCTGCGAGGTGTTGACCGTGGCGGAGGTGACCCCGGAGTCCTGCGGTGCGACCCCGAACGTGGCCGTCGCCATCACCGGCATGAAGATCAGGCCCATCCCCAGCCCGACCAGCAGTTCGGCGGGCAGGACATGCGAGGCGTACGCGGAGCGGGCGGTCAGATACGTCAGCGAGTGCAGCCCGCCGGCGACGAGCAGCGCGCCGGGGACCATCAGCCACCGGGGTGCGAGGCGGTGCAGCAGCCGGGCGGAGATCTGCGTCGAGCCGATGACGATCGCCGCCGTCATCGGCAGATAGGCGAGCCCCGTCTTCACCGGCGAATAGTCGAGCACGGTCTGCAGGTAATACGTCATGAACAGAAACATTCCGAACATGGCGATCGTCGTCAGCGCCATGGTCAGAAAGGCCCCGCCGCGATTCCGGTCGCGGACGATGTGCAGGGGCAGCAGCGGATATCGGGCCCGCGTCTGCCACCAGGCGAAAAGGGCGAGCAGCGCCACCCCGCCCGCCAGCAGCCCGACCACCCGGTCGTCACCCCAGCCGTGCGGTTCCGCCTCATTGCACGCGTAGACAATGGCGACGAGCCCGCCGCAACCGAGCAGTACGCCCACCACATCCAGCCGGGCCCCGTCCTTCTCGCGCTTGTCCCGCAGAAAGACCGTGGCGCCCGCGAGGGCGATCACGGCGACCGGAACGTTGACGTACAAACACCATCGCCACGTCAGGTACTCCGTCAGAACGCCCCCTGCGATCAGCCCGATGGCAGCGCCGCCGCCCGCAATGGCCCCGTAAATGCCGAACGCCTTGCTCCGTTCCCGGCCCTTGGTGAAAGTCGTGGTCAGAAGGGACAACGCGGACGGCGCCAGCAATGCCCCGAAAGCGCCCTGCAAGGCCCGCGCCCCGAACAACAAGCCGGCAGAGGTCGCCGCGCCGCCGAGTCCCGACGCCGCGGCGAATCCGACCAGCCCGACCATGAAAGTCCTTTTCCGCCCCACCAGATCGGCAATGCGCCCGCCCAGCAGCAGGAGCCCGCCGAAGGCGAGCGTGTAAGCGGTGATCACCCACTGCCGGTTCGCATCGGATATCCCCAGATCGTGCTGAGCCGAGGGAAGCGCGATATTCACGATCGTGGCGTCCAGGACGACCATGAGCTGGGCGATCGCGATGACGACGAGAGCCCACCAGCGGCGGGGATCGGGCGGCGCCGCCCAGCTCGGAAGAGGGCGAGGGTTTTCCGCCTGGCTCATCGCTATCCGCCTCCGCCGGTCGTCGGCCGGAGCACTTTCCTCAAAACAGCGTAGGCAGGCGGGGGCGAAAGCGCCTGGTGGCGGCCGCGGAGGGCGTTCAGCCGTCGTGTCAGCCGAGGGGCTTCTTCACCTCGGTGCGGACCGTGGCCGCCTTGTCGGCAAATTCCTGGAGGTCGACGGAGTGCGGGTCCTTCGCCAGATCCGCGGCGTCGGTTTCGACGACGTTGACACTGGTGCTGGAATCGGCCCACACACAGAAAGGCATGGTGATCTTCTGCCCGCTTGTCCGGCGGACGTCCACCCCGCAGGTCACCGGTCCCCCGCCACCCTTCGGTGTGAACTCCTTCTCCGCAACGGCGACTTCCGTCGAACCGCTGTTCTTCATGCCCCGAATGGTGTGCTCCACCGCGACGTCGGGATCGTCGATGCTGCCGTAGAGGCCGAGCATGACCAGCACCTTCGTACCGCTTGTGTACTGCCCGCCGACCGTCTTGATGTCATGGGCGCCCGCTCCGTCGTGCGGCACCTGGGCATCGGCCTGCTGGGATATGTCCTTGGCGAGTTTGTACTCGCCGCCGACGAGCGCCTGCGGCACCGTGACCTTGTACTTCGGCCCGTCGGAGCCGCCGTGTGAGCCGCCGCCCGCGGAAAGGGCCACGGACGCCACGCTGCCCACCAGCAGCACCGCGGCAATGCCCCCGATGATTCCCCACACTTTTCCGGCATTCCGCTTCGGCGGGGGCGGGGGCATTCCCGGACCGCCCCAGCCGTACGGGCCCTGCTGCGGCGTCCCGAAAGCCTGGGGGTGGTACGGGGCGGGTGCCTGTGGTTGGGGCGGCATTCCATGCGGTGCGCCGGGGGGTGTTCCGGGCGGTGCGCCGTAGCCCGGTGCGTTTCCGAAGCCGGGTGGCGGCGGCTGGTGCATGCTCATGCGAATATCCCCCGTTTTCCGTGCTGCGCGTGCTGTGCTGCGCGTGCTGCGCTGTCCTGTGCCGCGATGCCGATGTTCTCCGGCCCTTGACGCCCGTCAGCGCTTTGGGAAGGCGGGCCGAAAGAACCCGGGAGATCTTGCCATACGGCGTGGGCAAGGGCGGCGGGATTTCGGCCGTATGCCGGGAAAACGGCCGCGGCCGGATCCCGGTGAGAGGGGATCCGGCCGCGGCACGTGGGCCCGTAAGGGCGAGGGATATCGGTCAGTTGTCCTTGAGGACGCCGGCCGTACGGGCCTCGGTGAGCCACTCGGGGAATTCGACCATCAGCTGCTGGTAGAGCTCGTCGGCGGACAGGGTGCGGGGGTCGCGCCCGGCGTGGAAGAAGCCGGCGTTGTCGATGACGCGCTTTTCCGGAACGGCCAGATCGTCCAGCTTGCGCAGGAAGTCGAAACCCTTGGCGTCCGGGTCACCGAATCCGACGAACTGCCAGAAAATGGGAAGCGTTGCGGCCTCGCAGAGCGCCTTTTCGGCGGCCGGCTTGGAGGTCGGGGCGCCGTCGGTCTGGAAGATGACAAAGGCGGGGGCGGTGGTGCCGGACTTCTTGTAGTGCTCGACCACGGCGTTGATGGCCCAGTGGTAGTTCGTACGCCCCATGTGGCCGAGACCGGAGTGCAACTCCTCGATGCGGCCTTCATAGTTGCTCAGATCGAGGTCGGCGGTGCCGTCGACGTCGGTGGAGAAGAAGACGACGGGGACGATGCCGTCGTCGTCCAGGTTGGCCGAGAGACCGAGGGCTCGTTCGGCGAGGTTCTGGACCGTGCCGTCCTTGTAGTAGTTGCGCATCGAGCCGGAGCGGTCGAGGACCAGGTAGACGGCGGCGCGCTGGGTGCTGAGGTGGTGCTTCGCCAGGGTGGCGGAGGCGGCCTTGTAGAGGGGGACGAGGGCGGGGGCGGTGGTTTCCACCTTCGTGAGGGAGAGGGTGGCGGGGGCGGCTTCGGTTTCGGTTTCGGCTTCGGGAGTGGTCTGCGGCTCGGCCGCGGCTTCGGCCTCCGGCTCCGGCTCCGGGGCGGCCGCGGGCTCGGTGTCCGCTACGGGCTCGGGCTCTGCCGCGGGCTCGGCTGCGGCTGCGGGCTTGGGCTCCGGGTCGGCCGTGGTGTCTGCCGTCGCGTCGGCCGTGGTGTCTGCCGTCGCCTCAGCGGTCGGCGCCGAGGCGGTCTCCGGGGTCGGTTCCGTGGCCGGCTCCGTGGTCGTCTCAACGGTCGCCTCCGGCTCTGCCGGCGCGCTGTCGAAAGCACGGCTGACCAGGGCGGAGATGTCCTCGGGGGACTCCGCCGCCGTGTCCGTGGAGTCGGTGGACTCGGCCGATGCGAGCGCCTCCGTCGGCTCGGCCTGCTTGGGCTCCTCGGCCTGCTTGGGCTCCTCGGGCTCCGTCACGGAAGGCTCCGCGCTCGCTGCCGGCTCTGCCGTCGGGGCCGGTGCCGCAGGGGCCTCCACTGCCGCCTCCTCGGCCGGCGCGATTTCTTCCCGCACCGAAGAAGCCGTTGCGTCCGTGGCCCCCACATTCCGGTCCACAGGGTTTCCCTGTGCGGGAAGAGTGGCCGTGACAGGTGTCTCGCTCGGGGCCGTACGGGCGGCGGGGACTTCGGGTTCGGCGGTGGGGGACGGGGAGGATTCCTCGCGGGCCTCCGGGATTGTTGCCGATTCCGGCGTCGTATCGGCTCCGTGCCGTGCCGCGGCGGATTCTTCGCGGGCCGCCTTGGAGCGACCGAAAGCGTTGCGCAGCAGACTCCGAATGCCCATCGGCGAACCTCTCTTGCGTGTGGTGGGTGCGGCGCATGTCCGTGAAAGGCAGACATGTCCCTGACCAGGACGGATACGTAAGGGTAGCGGCCCGCACCGGCCTCATCGTGGGACCCCGGGCCTTGTGTGGCGGGCGATCTGGGGGTCTGGAGAGGCGGCCGGCCATTGCCCCTGCGTACGGAAGGGTTGGACCGTTCGAACGGTGTTACGCGGAATCGTATCGGCCGGGCATTCGACGGAAGTCGTGATTCCGGTTCCGTCGGGCAGACAGGACTCATCCGGCGTGGGAAATCGAAGGTGTTGTCACCTCGTTCGCCGTTGTTCGGTATTCGGCGTTATTGACCCGCAGTGTGGGGACCGCGGTCTGCCGTTAGTGATGCGTGAACCGTCATGCGTGAACCGTCATGCCCGATCTGTGATGCGCAATCCGTCATGCGCCACCTGATCATGCGTGATGTGTCATGCGCGATCGGTGGCGCGTGATCAACGCTTCGCGAGCGGTGATCCGTGGCCGGCGATCAATCGGTGTATACGGACGGCTACTTCGGCCGATTTCCGAGTAGCGCCGATTTCAGGCCACCGGTCCGAAACAGCATGCCGATTTCCGTCCGCGCGGGGAGGCGCCCGCCAGCAGCGTCCCCCGGAGTCGGCCCACCGTGCGCCGGTCCGACCCGTCCTCTACCACGCCAACACATCACGCCCCGGAAACGGTTGAGCAAGAGGTAGGTAAGAACTGAGTCGCTCAGGTATCCGATGCGCAGGTGTGCCCGTCTTCTCCGGTGACCATTGTCCCGAGCCGCCCGTTGTGCCTCTAGGCGGCCGGTACGTAGGCAAGAACCCTTGCGAGGGTGACGGGAGATGTGGGCGCATGGGGCTGACCAGTCAGTCGCTCGAAATCACAGTGATCGTGCTGGCTTTGGCCTGTGTGGCTGCCACGGTGTGGGCCTGGCCCCGGCTGGCACGGGATGGGGTGCGGCCCGTGCTGGGCCGGCTCGGCGCCATCGTGGCTACTCAGCTGTCGATCGTGTGCGCGCTCGCCCTCGCGGTGAATTCGAGCTTTGAGTTCTACGGCAGCTGGGATGAGCTGCTGGGCAACAACGAGGAGGCGCCGGCCTCGGTGAGCCAGAACGGCGGCACGTATGCGTCGGTCGGCAACATCAAGGGCGGTCTGATCCAGCCGGCCGGTCCGCAGGGCCTCGACCGGGTGACCGGACTGCCCAAGGGCCCCGCCAGCAAGGTGGGCAAGGTCGAGTCCGTACGGATCATCGGCCGCCGCACCCGGGCCATCAACCCGGGCTTCGTCTATCTGCCGCCGCAGTACTTCCAGCAGCAGTTCCACCGCCAGCGGTTCCCCGTCATGGTCGTGATCAGCGGCTATCCGGGCGGCATCATGAACCTCGCGCAGCACCTCCAGGTGCCGCAGCACGCCGGACAGCTGATCGCGCAGGGCCGGATGCAGCCGACCGTGATCGTGATGGTGCGGCCGACGATCGCGCCGCCGCGCGACACCGAGTGCGTCGATGTGCCGGGCGGGCCGAAGGCCGAGACGTTCTTCACCAAGGATCTGCCGGACGCGTTGAAGTCGGCCTACCGGGTCGGCCACGACCCCAGCGCATGGGGTGCATTCGGGTACTCGTCCGGTGGTTCGTGCTCGCTCCAGCTGGCGATGCGCAACCCGAAGGTCTACACCTCGGCGGTCTCGCTCTCCGGCGACTACTCCATCAAGGACGACCTCACCACCGGCAGCCTCTTCGGTGCCGGCATCGAGGGCGCGAAGCGGCAGCGGGAGCACGATCTGCTGTGGCGGCTCAAGCACATGCCCGCGCCGCAGATCTCCGCGCTGGTGGCCAGCAGCCGTAAGGGCGAGCAGGACTACGGCGAGACGATGAAGTTCATTCACGCCGCCAAGCCGCCGATGACGGTCGACTCGATCATCCTGCCGCACGGCAGCCACCAGTTCGCGACCTGGCGGCGCGAGGTGGTGTCGGCCCTGGAGTGGCAGAGCCAGCAGCTGACGTTCCCGCAGGACACCGAGGCCCCGAAGCCGCCGCACAAGCCGGGGACCGTACCGCCGAACGGGCAGGCCCCGGGCAAGGGACAGGCCCAGGGGAAGGGAGCGGCGCCGTCGAACGCGCCGGTCTCGACGCCCGGGGCGGCCGAGCGCAAGCGGGTGGAGGCGGAGAAGCCGCAGGGCTGAGGCCGCAGTGAGACGAAGGGGCGCCGGTCGATACCGGCGCCCCTTTCGTATGCCGTGTTGCTGCGTGCTGCACGCCGTATGCCGCGTGCCGCACGCCGTGTGCCGCGTGCCGCACGCCGTGTGCCGTTCGCCGTATGCGCCTACGGGCGGTAGACCATCCCCGGCTGCGGCTTGGCCGGGGACAGCAGCTGGGAGACGGTCACGATCGTGTAGCCGCGCTGCTTCAGCTGCTTGATGATGCCGGGGACGGCCGGGACGGTGCCCTTGTAGATGTCGTGCAGCAGGATGATCCCGTCGCGCTCGGTCTGGTCCAGCACGCGCTTGGTGATCAGCTTGGAGTCGGTGGTCTGGTAGTCCTTGGCCGTCACGCTCCACAGCACCTGCGCCAGCCCCAGCTCCTTGCTGACCTGGGAGACGTCCTCATTGGTACGGCCCTGCGGCGGGCGCATCAGCGTCGGCGTCTTGCCGGTGATCTTCTTCCATGAAGAAGGTCGCGTGCACCTTCTCCTTCTTGAGGATGTCGAGCAGCCGGTTGGTGTTCTCGCTGGGGCCGGCGTCGAAGGTGAGCGCCACGCACTTGGCCTTGGCGCAGTCGACGCCGGAGGCGGCCTTCTTGACGCCCTCAGCGTTCTTGCCGTCTGCGGCCTGGGCGTCGGCGCGGGCGTCGGCCGGTGCGATGACGTCGTAGCTTGCGCAGCTGCTGTATTCATGGCGTGTATACCGGCATGCGTAGCGGCACGGGTACCCGGCGTGTGCACTCAGCGTGTGTACCGCGAGCGCTGCGGCCGGCGGAAGGCCGCGGACGCACCGACGGGCCCGCCCCGCTCCCCGATCGGACGCGGTCCGCGCGACACCCCCGGCCTCGCCGGGATGGACTCGTACCGTGACCGCACCGCCGCCCGACGACTGCCTGGCCCATAACGACTGGATCTGCGGCGAGTACCTGACCACCCGTCGGCAGATCCTGCTCGACGCGGTTGCCCAGCACATCCAGCTGACGGTGGTCTCCGTGGCGCTCGGGCTGGCGATCGCCGTGCCGCTGGCGCTGCTGGCCAGGCGGTGGCGCTGGACGCTGGGGCCGGTGCTCGGCATCACCACGGTGATCTACACGATTCCGTCGCTGGCGATGTTCTCCCTGCTGCTGCCGGTCTACGGCCTCTCCGCCACCCTCGTCGTGATCGGCCTCGCCCTCTATTCGCTCACCCTGCTCGTCCGCAACCTCCTCGCCGGGTTGGACGGCGTCCCGGTGGAGACCAAGGAGGCGGCACGCGGGATGGGCTACGGGCCGATGCGGCAACTGCTGGCCGTGGAGCTGCCGTTGGCGCTGCCCGCCGCGATGGCCGGGCTGCGGATCGCCACCGTCTCGGCGGTCGCCCTCACCACCGTCGGGGCCATCGTCGGCTACGGCGGGCTGGGCAACCTCATCTACGCCGGGATGAACTCGTTCTTCAAGGCGCAGGTGCTCACCGCGTCCGTGCTGTGCGTGCTCATCGCGGTCGTCTTCGACCTGCTGCTGCTCGGCGTGGAACGGCTCCTCACCCCCTGGCGGCGGGCCGGCCGAACGGCTCGCCCGCGGGTCCGTACGGCCGGTGGTGCGGTCGGCCGACGGCCGCTCACGGCATCCGGGCGGCGGGGATGAACACCCTCTCCTCCGTCTGGTCCTGGCTGACCACGGCCGCCAACTGGTCCGGTGAGAACGGCGTCTGGCACCGGCTCGCACAGCATCTGTTCCTGACGTTCGCCTGCCTGGCCCTCAGCGCCCTCATCGCCCTGCCCGTTGCGCTCGCTCTCGGCCACCTCGGGCGCGGCGGTGCGCTGGCCGTCAACCTTGCCAACATCGGCCGCGCGGTGCCCACCTTCGCCGTACTGGTGCTGCTTCTGCTGACCCCCCTCGGACGCTACGGGCAGTGGCCCACCGTCATCGCCCTCGTGCTGTTCGCCATTCCGCCGCTGCTGACCAATGCGTATGTGGGGATGCGGGAGGTGGACCAGGACGTGGTGCGGGCCGCCCGGGGGATGGGGATGACCGGGACGCAGCTGGTGTGGCGGGTCGAGGTGCCGCTGGCCTCCCCGCTGATCCTGACCGGGGTCCGGATCGCCGCCGTCCAGCTGGTGGCCACCGCCACGCTCGCCGCGCTGGTGGGCGGCGGCGGGCTGGGCCGGATCATCACCGCGGGGTTCCATCTCGCCAGCACCCCGCAGGTGGTCGCCGGGGCGGTGATCGTCGCGGTGTTCGCGCTGCTGATGGAGGCCGCGTTCGAGCTGGGACAGCGTTGGTGCGCCCCGCCGTGGGCACGTCGGCGGATCCGGTGAGGAGGGGCAGGTGACAAGGGTCCGCACCGCCGCCCCGATGCCGGCCGTCCTCGCGCTCCTTGCCGTCCTCGCGGGCTCCGCCGCCCTGGCCGGCTGCTCGGGCGGGCCCTCTCTGGAGAAGCGGGGCGCGATCACCGCCTCGCCGGGGGACAGCCGGCATCTGTCCATCGGCTCGGCCGGGTTCACCGAGAGCGAGCTGCTGGCCCAGATGTATGCGGCGCTGCTCGGACATGCGGGGTATCGCACCGACCTCCTCACCGTCGGCAACCGCGAGCTGTACGAACCCGCGCTGGAGAGCGGCCAGATCGATGTCGTCCCCGAGTACGCCGCCACCCTCGCCGACTGGCTCAACGCCAAGACACACGGGCCGCACGCCGCACCGGTTGCCTCGCCGGATATCGGCGTGACGATGGCCGCGCTGCGGAAGCTGACCGGGCCCCGCGGCCTGACGGCGCTGCCCGCGGGCCGGGCCGTCGACCAGAACGCCTTCGCGGTGAGCGCCTCCTACGCCGCCCGGCACCGCCTTGCCACCCTCAGCGACCTGGGCCGTGCCAAGCTGCCGGTGCGGCTGGCGGCGGGGGATGAATGCGTTCAGCGTCCGTTCTGCGCTCCGGGGCTGCGCAGGGTCTACGGCATCACCGTCACCGCCGTCGATCCGAAGGGCGTCGGCACCACCCCCGCCAAGCAGGCCGTCCAGAACGGCCAGGACCAGATGGTTCTCACCACCAGCACGGACGCCACCCTCGACCAGTTCGGTCTGGTGCTGCTCACCGACGACAAGAAGCTCCAGAACGCCGACAACGTCATCCCTCTCGTCAACCGCTCCCGCGCGGGCAGCGCGCGGGCGGCGGCCGCCCTCAATCGGCTCAACACGGTGCTGACCACCGCCGACCTGGCCCAGCTGAACGCGCAGGTGGACAGCTGGCGGCGACTGCCGGCGGATGTGGCGCACAACTACCTGGTGCGGAAGGGGCTGTTGCCGAAGTGACGCGCGGGCGATGTTTCACGTGAAACCGTCGGCCGTGCGTGTTTCACGTGAAACATCGCCCGCGCGTCATTCCGGCAACCGCGCGGGAAATGCCTCACCCGCCGCCCATTCGGTACCCGGCCCCCGGCACGGTCTCGATCACCGGCGGATCGCCCAGCTTGGCGCGCAGTTTGCTGAGGGTGACCCGGACGGCGTTGGTGCGGTAGCTGGTCTGCTCCTCCCACACCTCCTCGATCAGGTCGTCGCCGCTGACCACCGCGCCCTCGGCACGTAGCAGCACCTCCAGCACCGCGAACTCCGTGCGGGAGAGGGGGAGCGGGCGGCCGTCGCGGAGGGCGAGGCGGCGGACGGTGTCGACGCTGACCCCGCCGCGTTCGATGACCGGCGGCGGCGCGGGACGCGTCCGCCGGCCGAGCGCCAGGACCCGGGCGAGCAGCTCCTCGTACGCGAACGGCTTGGTGAGGTAGTCGTCGGCGCCCGGTCCCAGGCCGTCCACCCGGTCCCGTACGGTGCCCGACGCCGTCAGCATCAGCACCCGGGTCAGCAGTCCCTGCGCCACCACCCGGCGGCACACGTCGTCGCCGTGCAGGCCGGGCAGATCGCGGTCCAGGACGAGCACGTCGTAGGCGCCGAACCGCAGCTTTTCCAGGGCCATTCGCCCGCCGTGGGCGACATCGACCGCGATCGCGTCGCGGCGCAGGCCCTCGGCGATCATTTCCGCGAGGAATTCCTCGTCCTCCACCACCAGCACGCGCATGGGGTCATGTGTACCCGAGGGACGCCTTTCGCCGGTGTAAGCACCTGCCGTTGTCTTTCCCTGGGCGTCACCCATGCCTTCGCGGTCTCGGGCGGGCTCCCGTGGGTGGTGCCGCTGTGGGCGGTCGGCGGCGGCTTCGCCCCGACACCGTCGAACGGGCGCCGGATCCGGTCCATACGAGTTGCTTCGGGAACACCGCCTCTCGTCCTGCCGCGTCCGGCTCACCGGCGTGCTTACGATCCACTCCGGCCCTCCGGTGGGGGCAGGGTGATCCCCCGGCCGGGGAACGGTGACCTCCGTCGGAGCACGGTGGCCTCCGGTCGGGGAAGGGTGGAAGGGAACGCCGCATGAGAGCCGTAGCAGTCAGCGCATTCGGTGAACAGCCTCAGCTCATGGAACTGCCGCAGCCCGAGCCAGGGCCCGGCGAGGTCCTGGTGCGGCTGGCCGCCGCCGGACTCAACCCGATCGACTGGAAGCTCGCCGACGGCACGTTCGGCAGCTCCGTCCCCGTCGCCTTCCCGCTGGTTCTGGGCTCGGACGGGGCGGGTGAAGTGCTCGCGGTGGGGACCGGGGTGCGGCGGTTCACCGTCGGGGACGCGGTCTTCGGCCAGTTCCAGCGGCCGGAGCGGGGCGGCGGCTCGTACTGCGAACTGGCGGTCACCGACGAACAGTCGCTCGCGCAGGCCGCCCGCAGCGTCACCTATGCGACCTCCGCCGCCGTACCGACGGCCGGGATGACGGCGTACAACCTGGTGGAGGAGACCCGGATCAGCGAGGGCCGACGGGTGCTGATCACCGGCGCCACCGGCGGGGTCGGCACCTTCGTCACCCAAATTGCGGCCGGCCGCGGCGCGGAGGTGCTCGCCACCGCCCGCCCCGCGATGGCCGAGCTGATGCGGAACCTGGGCGCCTCGGAGACCTTCGACCACACCGCGGGACCGATCGCCGACCAGGTCCTGGCCGCCTACCCGGACGGCGTCGACGTCCTGATCGACATGGTCAGCGGCCCCGCTGAATTCGTCGAACTGACCCGGACCGTCCGCGATGGCGGTACGGCCGTCTCCCTCATCGGCTCCGCCGACGCGGACGTGTTGACCGAACACAACCTGCGCGGCTTCAACTTCGTCAACCGCCCCTCCCCCCAGCTCCTGGAAATCCTCGCCGGCCAGGTCGACGCGGGCCGCCTCACCGTCCTCGTGGGCCGCGAGGTCTCCCTGGAGGAAGCCCCCGAGGCGCTCGCGGCAAGCCGTACGGGGCGGGCCCAGGGCAAGACGGTGCTGGCGATCTGAGACCTCCGCGGCCGCACCGCACCACGCCTACGCCTCGTCCCCCGGCTCCTCCTCGCGCCAGTGCTCCAGCATGGGGTCCCGCCGGGCGTCGTACGCCCCGGTCCCGCGGCAGTGCTTGCACTCCCCCGCGCGGTGCACGGTCTCGGCAGCGCCGTGGAACGGATCCACGCCGGAGCAGTAGGCCAGCGCCCGGGTCACGTAGCCGGTGCCCTGGCACCACTGGCAGGTCGTGCGGTCACGCTCGTTCACCGGGACGGTCCCCCTACCTGCCTCGCGATCTCGTTGCCAGCAGCCTAGACCGCCGTGGCGGTCGCCGTGGTCCGGCCGCGTGCCGCTACGTAGACCTCGGCCGCGTCCCGAATGCCGCGGACAGCCGGCGTGCCACCCGCACCGCGGGCGGCCCCGCCGCGGCCGTCACCGTGGTCACCAGCGCCGCGCCGATCACCAGCCACACCCCCTGCCGCAACGAACCGGTGAGCGTGTCCGCGTACGCCGACGCGGCGGCGCGCGGAATCACCGAGGGCAGGCCCTCCAGGGCCCGCGTACGCACCAGCGCGAGCGCCACCGCAAGCAGCGCGGCCGTGGCGGCGCAGCCCGTCCCCGCGCAGATCAGGGCCCGTCGGCGGCGGCGCGCCAGCAGAAGTCCGGCCAGCAGGCAGAGGGCCGCGGCCGACGGGAGCAGGGGCGCGGCGGTGCGGACGGCCCGGTAGGCGAGGCGGGCGCGGGGGACGTCGGGGGAGCGCAGCAGGACGACCTCGGCGCCCATGCGGGGGATGTGGTGGGCGATGTCGATGCCCAGGCCGTTGCCGGCGAGCTGATGGCGGACGCGGTCGACGATCGGGGTGAGGTCGAGCGTGACCGGGGCGTCGCCGGAGGCGGTGAGGCTGTCGTCCAGGGCCTGGTGGGCGGTGCGGTGGACGCCGGTCCAGACGGCGGGGAAGGACCGGCCGGTGACGACCTGTCGGACCTGTTTGCCGACGAACTCCCGCAGACCGCGGGTGAAGCGCTTGAGCAGCGCGGCCCGTTCGGCGCGTGGGATGGCCCGCAGCAGTCCGTCGAGGCGGATATGGGTCATCACCCCGTTGGTGACGTCGTGGACGATGGCGTCCTGGACCGCACGGTTCGCGGCGAGCGGTGCGACGGTGGCCACGTACCGGTCGGTGTCGGTCAGCTCGCTGCGCGCCCAGACGGTGGCCAGACTCAGCGGCAGCAGCAGCGTTCCGATGAGCAGCAGCGCACAGGCACCCAGCGCACGGCCGGGCCGCCGACGGGGCGGTTCGGGCAGCCGCGCCGCCTCCGTCACCCGGCCGCGGAGGCGTACGGGTGCGCTCGCTGACATCGCGTCCGCTCCTTCCGGAGGGAGGGGTGGCCAGATGGTCGGGTGTTCAGCGAAAACCGGACCAACGGCGGACGCGAGCCGAGGCGGTGCCAATGGGTGAGCGGGTACGCCGTAGGCGGAGCGGACAGCGGCCCCGTCGGCACAGCGGGACGCCGAGCGGCGTACGCGGGGTCAGTGCCGGTGCGGCCCCGGCCGGTGGACCGGGCCGTGGGTGTCCTCACAGTGGTCGGCCGTGGGGGACTCGGCGGCGGGGCGCGGGCCGAGGGTGAGGACGTCCGGGGCGGTGGACTCCTCGCCCAGATGGTCGACCTGGAGGGTGGCGTGGGTGATGCCGTACTGGGTGCTGAGCAGTTCCTGGAGGCGGCGGCGGACCTTGTGGCAGTCTCCGCCGGCGGCCACCAGGATGTGGGCGGAGAGGGCCGGCTGGCCGGAGGTGATCTGCCAGATGTGCAGATCGTGGATCTCGACGACCTGGTCCTCGGCCACCAGATGGTCGCCCAGCGCGTCCGGGTCGACGCCGGCGGGGGCGGCCTCCATGAAGATCCGGCCGGACTCGCGGACCAGGCCCGTACCGGCCTTCAGCATCAGCGCGACGACGACGAGGGAGGCGATGGCGTCGGCTCGCTGGAAGCCGGTGGTCAGGACGATCAGACCGGAGACGGCGGTCGCGACGAAGCCGAACAGGTCGGTGAGGATGTGCTGGTAGGCGCCCTCGACATTGAGGCTGGAGCGGTTGGCCCGGGACAGGAGCCAGGTGCAGACGAGGTTGACGACGATGCCGGAGAGGGCCGTGACGAACACGAGCCCGCCGGTCACCTCGGGCGGCGCGATCAGCCGCTGGACGGCCTCGTAGCCGAGCCAGACCGAAAGGAGCAGCAGGGTGATGCCGTTGGCCTGGGCGGAGAGGATTTCCGCGCGCTTGAGGCCGTAGGTGTAGCCGCCGCGGGCGGGGCGGGCGGCCAGCCGCATGGCGATCAGGGCCAGGATGATGGACACCGCGTCGGTGAGCATATGGGCGGCGTCGGAGATCAGGGCCAGCGACTGGGCCAGTACGCCGATGGCGACCTCGACCGCCATGTACGCGGTGAGCAGCACCAGCGCGGCGCGCAGCCAGCGGCGGTCGGCGTCCGGGGAGACACCGTGCGAGTGGCCGTGGGAGTGGCCGCCGGCGTGCTGGTGGCCACTCCCGTGGCGGTGGGCGTGCTCGGTCATGGGCGCGCTCCTTCCTGGGGCGTCGCAGCGAAGCAAACCGCACTTCGGCGGGAGATCCAAAGCCTGCACCGGTGACCGTTGTCATTACCGTCAAACGGCGTATCGTGCCTGGTCAGAGCGGTGCGGGCAGGAAGGGGCGCGGGGCGGGCCGGATGTGGGTCAACGGGCCGGGGCGGGCCCGGGTTCCGTCCGATGCCGCGTGATCTTGCGGGGCCGCGCCTCTTGATAACGGCACAGCACAGAGACGATCTTGGACGTACGGAGGGCCCGCGATGCCGCGGGCCGGGTCCCGTACGCCTACCGAGGAGAGCCGTGCCCGTGAACCGAGAAGCGCCGGACATCCTGTCGCCGGAATTCGCCGCGGATCCGTATGCCGCCTATCGCGTGCTGCGGGACGACTTCCCGCTGCTGCACCACGAGGCCACCCAGAGCTATGTCCTCTCCCGGTACGAGGACGTCGAACGGGCCTTCAAGGACCCGGTGTTCACCACGGACAACTACGACTGGCAGCTGGAGCCGGTGCACGGCCGCACCATTCTCCAGATGAGTGGGCGCGAGCACGCCGTGCGCCGGGCGCTGGTCGCACCGGCGTTCCGCGGCAGCACTTTTGAGCAGCAGTTCCTGCCGGTCATCGAGCGCAACGCCCGGCAGCTGATCGACGGGTTCCGCGCATCGGGCGGCGCGGATCTGGTGGCGCAGTTCGCGACGCGCTTCCCCGTCGACGTCATCGTCGACATGCTGGGTCTGGACCGGGCCGATCACGAGCGCTTTCACCGCTGGTACACGGCGATCATCGGCTTCCTCGGCAACCTCGCCCAGGACCCGGACGTGGCCGCGGCGGGACTGCGAACGCGCGAGGAGTTCGCCGCGTATCTGCTCCCGGTCATCCGGGAACGCCGGGACAACCTCGGCGACGATCTGCTCTCCACGCTCTGTGCCGCGGAGATCGATGGGACGCGGATGAGCGATGAGGACATCAAGGCGTTCTGCAGCCTGCTGCTGACGGCCGGCGGGGAGACCACCGACAAGGCGATATCCAGCCTGGTGCACAACCTGCTGCGGCATCCCGAACAGCTGGCCGCGGTGCGCGCGGACCACTCGCTGATCGCGCCCGCGTTCGCGGAGACGCTGCGCTACACCCCGCCGGTGCACATGATCATGCGGCAGGCCGCGGAGGACGTCGTCATCGGCGGCGGCAAGGTGCCCGCGGGATCGACGGTGACCTGTCTGATCGGTGCGGCCGGGCGGGACGAGCGGCGTTATGCCGAACCGGACACCTTCGACATCCGCCGCAGCGATCTGTCGGCCGATACGGCCTTCTCGGCGGCCGCCGACCATCTCTCGTTCGCTCTCGGCCGGCATTTCTGCGTCGGCGCGCTGCTGGCGAAGGCGGAGGTCGAGGTCGGCGTGGCCCAGCTGCTGGAGGCGATGCCGGACATGGCGCTGGCGCCGGGGGCGGAGCCTCGGGAGCGGGGGATGTTCACGCGGGGGCTGGATGCGCTGCCGGTCGAGTTCACCCCGGCCGGGTAGCAGCGGGCGGGCCCGATGTTTCACGTGAAACATCGGGAGGAGTAGGGGAGTTGGGCGATGTTTCACGTGAAACATCGCCCCGCGCGGATCAGCCGTATACCGAACCCGGCGCGCCCATCGCCGGAATCGGCGTGTACGCGGGGGTGAACTCGACCGGCAGGCCGACCAGACCGCGCATCCACACCGACGGATGCCACGCCAGCTCCCCGGCCGGGACTGCCAGCACCACATCCGGCAGCCGGTCGAGCAGCACCTCCACCGCCGCTTTGGCGATCACCTCGGCGATTTCCGGGGCGGGGTAGGGGCAGGCGTGTTCGCCGTGGCTGAAGGACATATGGGCCTGGTTGCCGTCGGAGCCCGCCTCCTCGAAGTCCGGCTGGACCTGGGGGTCGGTGTTCGCGGCGGCCAGCCCCAGGATCAGCAGATCTCCCGTACGGATCCGGCGGCCGCCGAGCTGGGTGTCGCGCACCGCCCAGCGGCCGATGAAGTTCTGCGTGGGGGTGTCGTGCCAGAGCACCTCGTTGAGGGCCTGGCCGACGCTGCGCCGTCCGCCCGAGAGGCTGACCGCGAAGCGGTCGTCGGTGAGCATCAGCCGCAGCGTGTTGCCGATCCAGTTGGCGGTCGGCTGCTGGGCGGCGGCCATCAGCACCAGCAGGTCCATGACGACCTCCTCCTGGGCCAGGCCCGCCCGATGGGCCAGCAACCGGGAGGGCACATCGGCGCCGGGCCGCGCCCGCTTGGCCTTGACCAGCCGCTGCAACCGCGCCGCCACTCGCTGGTGCGCCGCGATCGCGCCCTCGTCCTCGTTGAGCGAGGCGGCGATATCGGCGGAGAGTTCCGGTACCTCGGTGTGCGGGAAGCCGAACAGTTCGGCGATGACCAGCAGCGGCAGCCGGGCCGCGTAATGGACCATCAGGTCCGCCTCGCCGGATCCGGCGAACTCATCGATCAGGCCGTCCGCCAGCCGCTCGCAGATCTGCCGCAGCTCGAACTGGTCGATGGCGGTGAGCGCCTCGCTGATCGCCCCCGCCCGGCGGCGGTGCTCTTGACCCTCGGCGAACATCACCGACGGCTGATGCCCGACGAACGGCATCAGCGGCCAGCCCTCGGGGATGTTGGCCCAGGCGTGCCAGCGCCGCGAATCCCGCGCGAACAGCTCGGGATTGCTGGTGACCTGGTGCAGTTCGCGGTAGCCCAGGACGAACCAGCCGGGGACGTCCCCGTCCAGCAGGATCGGCGCGACGGGCCCGTGCTGCGCCCGCATCTCGCGGTAGAGCCGGGCCGGGTCGTCGCTGAGGCCGGCGCCGTAGAGCCGTACGGCGTCCGTCGCGTCCTTGCCCGAGTGGCCGGCCCCGATGGGGCAGCCGCCGGTCCGGGGGTGCTGCTGCTCGGTCACGATGCGCGCTCCGCGGTCTCCGGGACGGATACGGACTCCTGCCCGGGCACGGACTGCCGGCCGGACGACGACGCCTGCACGGACAGGGCGTAGAGATGGTCGACCAGGGCGATCAGCACCGCCTTGCTGGACTCCCGGTCGCGCGCATCGCAGGAGATCAACGGCACGTCCGGGGAGAGATCGAGCGCCTCGCGGATCTGTTCCAGGGTGTGCCGTTCGCCGCCGAAGTCGTTGTGCGCGACGATGAACGGCATCCCGTGTGCCTCGAGCCGGTCGATGGCGTACCAGGAGTCGTCCAGCCGCCGGGTGTCGACCAGGACCACGGCGCCCAGCGTTCCGGAGAACAGGCGGTCCCACAGGAACCAGAAGCGTTCCTGGCCGGGCGCGCCGAACAGATACAGCACCGCGCTGTCGTTGATGCTGATCCGGCCGAAGTCGAAGGCGACGGTGGTGGTGGTCTTGCCCTCGACACCGGTGGGGTCGTCGACGCCGAGGCCCGCCCGCGTCATGGTCTCTTCGGTGTTCAGCGGCCGGATCTCGCTCACCGAGCGGACCATGGTGGTCTTTCCGACGCCGAACCCGCCGACGATGACGATCTTCAGGCCGTTGTCGGCGGTGGCACTCAGCGGAATGCGGTCGGCGTCGGTGCCGGCCGCTACGGCCGTGTCCGCGTGCTCAGAGGCGGTGGAGTGCATCGAGCACCTCCTTCAGCAGGTCGGCGGCGGGGAGTTGGGCGGTGTCGGGGGTGCGCGGATGGCGTGCGGTGACCTGGCCGAGGTCGAGCAGGTCGCACAGCAGGATCCGGACCACGCTGACCGGCATCCGCAGCTCCGCCGAGACCTCCACGACGGCCATCGGACGACGGCACATGGCCAGGATCCGGGCATGCTCGGACTGCATGCCCGGTGTCGGATCGCATTCGCTGACGATGAGGGTCACCAGGTCGAGCGTCCGGTCGTCGGCGGACCGGCTGCGGCCGCCGGTCACGGTGTAGAGCCGGTCCGGATCGTCATCAGGACCGAGCCGTTTCATGCGCCGTGCCCGCCCTCGCCGCGCGGGGCGGCCCGGAGATACTCGCCGATCTGCTCCACCAGCTCATTCATGTTGAAGCCGATCAGGCCGACGTCGGCGTCCTCGACGGCGATCAGCGCCAGATGGGCGCCGTTCCCGGCCTCCACGATGAACAGCAGGCCGCCGTGGAACTCCGTCATCGCCTGCCGTACGCCGCCCGTACCGTCCCCGAACTCGATGGACGCACCGTGCGAGAGGCTCTGGATCCCGGAGGCGATGGCGGCCAGCTGGTCGGCCTGATCGACGGTCAGTTCCTTGGAGTGGCACAGCTTGAGCCCGTCCCGGGACAGCACCAGCGCATGCCGGGCACCCGGGGTCTTCTGGAGCAGGTTCTCCAGCATCCAGTCGAGGCTGTGGTCGGTGGTGTTCATCGGGTCTCGTCCTCCGGACGTGCTGGAGAGGGTGCGGGGGGTGACGCGGGCGAGCCGCCGGCAGGGAGGCCCGGGGCGGCGTCGGTACGGGGGCCGTCGGCGGCGTCCCGGCCGGGCGTGCCCTGAACGGCCTTGCGGAAGGCGCGGAACCGGGCCGCCGACTCCTCACGGGAGCGGGCGGGCCGCGCGGCGGACCGGTCGGCGGCGGGCGCCCGGCCGTGTGCGGGGCCCGTACCCATGGGGGCGGAGGCCAGGGTCTGACCGCGGCGGCGTTTGGGCAGACCGCTCTCGCCGTATTCGATCGGCGCGGCGGGCGCGGGCGGGTCCTGGGGCGCGGCCTCGGCGTCGGGCCGACGGACGGCCGCCGCCTCGGGCACCGCCTCAGACAGCGCCTCGGGCACTGCCTCCGGCTTGGCATCCGGCCTGGCGGCGCCGGGCTGCGGGGTGCGCCGGGGGAGCGGGGCCGGGGCGTCGGACCGCGCCGGGGCCCGGTCGCTCGCCGGGGTCTCCGCCGGAGGCTCCGTCGCGGTCGCACGCTCCGCCTCGGCCTCGGGCGCGCGCCGGGGGGCCGGGACCGTAGCCCGTGGTGCCGTCACTGCCGTGTCGGCGACCGGCGGCTGCGGCTCCGCCCGCTGGGCCGGCGTCCGTGCCTCCGTCACCAGCTGCTGTGGAATCAGCACCACCACGCCCGTGCCGCCGCGCGCCGACGGCCGGAAGGACACATTGAGCCCGTGCTTGCGCGCCAGGCAGCCCACGACCGCGAGCCCCAGCCGCGTCCCCGACAGTGACATCAGATCCAGCGTGGCCGCGGACACCGACTGCTGGGCACGCTGAAGCGCGGCCTCGCTCATCACCAGTCCGCTGTCCTCGACGCTGACCACGACACCGGCCTGTGCCTCCTCCACGTACACATGCACCGGCGACAGTGGCGGGGAGAACGAGGTGGCGTTGTCCATGATCTCGGCCAGCGCATGCATGATGCCCTCGGCCGCATGCCCGGCGATGGCGACCTGGCTGCTGTTGTGCAGCCGGATACGGCGGTAGGCGCTGATCCGGCCCATCGCGCCGCGCAGAATGCTCTCCATCGCGATCGGCTTGTTCCACCGCCGCCCGGACCGGGCCCCGGTCAGCACGGCGATACTGTCGGCCAGCCGTCCCGCCTGCGCCGTCGTGTGGTCCAGCTTCATCAGATCGCCGAGCACTTCCTCGCCGTGCCGGTCCTCCATCTCGCGCAGATCCGCGAGCATTCCGGTGGCGAGCGCCTGCACCCGGCCTGCGGCGTTGGCGCAGGCGGACATCGCCGCGGCCCGCATCCGCTCACCGCGCCCGACCTCCTCGGCCAGCGTCCGCAGAATCCGCCGATGCGCCCCGGCCACGGGGCCGGCCGCGCGGCTGAGCGCGGTGTCGACCGAGGCCCCGTCCCGCAGCTGGACGACCAGCGCGGGCAAGGTCTCATCGGCCAGCCGCTCGGCCTCGGCCTTCAGGTCCCCGATGCGCGACCGGTAGTGGAGTGCCAGCCGCCGCTGGAAGACCGCGGTGGCCAGCGCGGCGCTGAACGCCACCGCCCCGCCCCCGCCGCCCCAGGCGAGCAACACCCGTACCGACGGCGGCGCGAGCATCACCGCCCATCCGCACAATCCCCCGGTCACCACCAGAGAGGCCGTCAGGGTGCGCAGCGCCGCTCCGAGCGGCGGGCGCTCTGCCTGACGGCGGGAGGGTATCCGTGCTGACATCAAACAGGTCCTCGTGAGCGATGGCGGCTGCGGGCGGTACAGGGTCGTGCATTGTGTCGGGCCGATCGGGGCGGGCGAAACCCCTGAGGGACTCTGTGTACGGCGAAGGGACGGTCGAAGATCGTCCAGGCACTTTAGCCGGTCGCCGGAATCCGGCAACTCCCCTATCGGCCTCTGCCGTTGACTCGCCGTTTGTGCAGCTCATCCCGGCTTTGGCGGTATCCGCCGTGATGGGTGCGTGTGCCGGTCGAGGTGTTCGGGCAACGCCGTTGAGACCCTCTGTCGCTTATGCGATCCGGGCCCGCGCCGCCCCCGCCGGATGCAGCTCCGCGCGCTCCAAAGGCGCCGACGGGTCCACCGACACCTCCAGCGGGGCGGGCGCGGCGCCCGCGCGCACCAGGAGGTCGCCGACCGCCGCGATCATCGCGCCGTTGTCCGTGCACAGCCGCAACGGCGGCACCCGCAGGGCGATTCCGGCCGCCGCGCACCGCTCCTCCGCCAGCGACCGCACCCGGGAATTGGCGGCAACTCCGCCCACCACGACGAGCGTCGAGACGCCGTGCTCGGTGCAGGCGGCCACCGCCTTGCGGGTGAGGACGTCGGCCACCGCCTCCTGGAACGAGGCCGCACCGTCGGCGAGCGGCAGCGCCGGCCCCGCGGCGCGGTGGTGCTCCGCCCATCGGGCCGCCGCCGTCTTCAGGCCCGAGAAGGAGAAGGCGAAGCGGTGCCCGGACGGGCCCGTCGCCAGCGGGCGGGGAAAGGGGACAGCGCGCGGATCCCCCTCGCGCGCTGTCCGGTCCATGGCCGGGCCGCCGGGGTACGGCAGCCCGAAGACCCGGGCGACCTTGTCGAAGCACTCGCCGGCGGCATCGTCCAGAGTGTCGCCGAGGTGCACGATCGGGTCGCGCGCCAGGTCCCGTACGAGGAGCAGGGAGGTATGGCCGCCGGAGACGATCAGGACCACGCAGGGGTCGGGGAGCGGACCGTGCACGAGGGTGTCGGCCGCAACATGCCCCGCAAGATGGTGCACCCCGTACAACGGCACCCCCAGCGCATACGCCAGCCCCTTGGCACCCGCCAGTCCCACCTGCAACGCCCCGGAAAGTCCCGGTCCGGTCGTCACCGCGACCGCCCCGATGTCCCGCGCCCGCAGCCCGGCTTCGTCCAGCGCCCGCCGCACGACCGGCATCAGCGCATGGACATGGGCACGCGCCGCAACCTCCGGGACGACACCGCCGAACCGGGCGTGCTCGTCCATGCTCGACGCGAGGGCGGAGCCCAGCAGCCGGCCGTCGCGCACCAGGCCCGCGCCCGTTTCGTCGCAGGACGATTCGATGCCCAGCACCACTGGCGAGCTCACGGGCGCTTCCCCCTTTCCCTCCGGAGTTCGTCCCCTGGCAGTAATTGCAAACTATATGCAATAAGGGTTGATGGGGGCGCAATAGGGGCCGATGGTGCCGGTCGCTCGCCCCCGCGGGCGGTCCCTACCCGCCGGTCAGTAGAGTTCGCCTCCCGGCCCCATCCCGCCCGAACGAACCCCGAGGTACCGGCAGTGAGCCCCGCATCCCCCCTCTCCGTGGTCGGCATCGGGGCCGACGGCTGGGACGGCCTTCCGGCCCGCTCGCAGCAGGCGCTGCGGGAGGCCGAGGTGCTGATCGGCGGGGCACGGCAGTTGGGACTGCTGCCCGGAGACTGTGCCGGGGAGCGGGTGGTGTGGCCGTCGCCGTTGCGTCCCGCCGTTCCCGGGCTGCTCGCCGCGCACGCCGGGCGCCGGATCGCCGTACTGGCCAGCGGCGACCCGATGTTCTACGGGATCGGACGGACGCTGACCGAGGTCGCCGGGACTCCCCTGCGGGTACTGCCGCACCCCTCCTCCGTCTCCTACGCCTGCGCGCGGCTGGACTGGCCGGTGGAGGAGACCGAGGTCGTCACGCTGGTCGGACGGCCCGCGGAGAATCTGGCCGGAGCGCTCTACGACGGGCGGCGGCTGCTGGTGCTGTCCGCCGGGTCCGGCACCCCTGCGGAGGTCGCCGCGCTGCTGTGTGCCCATGGCTTCGGGAAGACCTGGATGCGGATCCTCGAACAGCTCGGCGGCGACCGCGAGCGGGTGACCGAGGGCACGGCCGCCGCCTGGGACCGAATGCCCCAGGCCGACCCCCTCAACGTCATCGCGCTGGACTGCGTCCGCGACCCCGACGCCCGCCCGCTCTCGCTCGTCCCCGGACTCCCCGACGACGCCTACGAGCACGACGGTCAGCTGACCAAACGGCATGTCCGCGCCGCCACCCTCGCCGCGCTCGCCCCCGCCCCCGGCGAACTCCTGTGGGACGTCGGCGGCGGCTCCGGCTCCATCGCCATCGAGTGGCTGCGCGCGCACCGCAGCTGTCGTGCCGTCAGCGTCGAGCGCGATGCCGTACGGGCCGAGCGGATCGGCCGTAACGCGCGCTCGCTGGGCGTACCCGGGCTGCGCGTCGTCACCGGGCCCGCGCCCGCCGCGCTGGAGGGGCTGCCGACGCCGGACGCGGTGTTCATCGGCGGCGGGCTGACCGCCCCCGGGCTGCTGGACGCGTGCTGGGAGGCGCTGCCGCCGGGCGGCCGGATCGTCGCCAACACCGTGACGCTGGAGTCCGAGGCGCTGCTCGCCGACCGCTACCGGCGCCACGGCGGCGACCTCGTCCGGCTCGCCGTCGCGCATGCCGTCCCGGTCGGCGGCTTCACGGGCTGGCGGCAGGCGATGCCGGTCACCCAGTGGGCGGCCGTGAAGCCGGCCGGGCCCGAGGCGGGACGTTTCACGTGAAACATCGCCCCGGACGTCGCGTGAAACATCGCCCCGGACGCCACATGGCGACACGCCCTGGACATCGCGTGGAACAGCACCCCGGATGTCGCCCGACGCCGCCACGCCCCACAGCACTTGCCGAGCATCTGGAGAACGAGGAGCGATGACCGTCTACTTCATCGGCGCGGGTCCCGGCGCCGCAGACCTGATCACCCTGCGCGGCGCCCGCACCCTCGCCTCCTGCGGGGTTTGTCTGTACGCGGGCAGCCTGGTGCCGCGTGAACTGCTGGCCGAGTGCCCGCCCGGGGCCCGGCTCATCGACACCGCGCAGCTGGACCTCGACGCCATCACGGCCGAGCTGGTCCGCGCCCATGAGGAGGGGCATGACGTCGCCCGGCTGCACTCCGGCGACCCGTCCGTCTTCAGCGCCGTCGCCGAGCAGATGCGCCGTCTGGATGCGGCCGGTGTGCCGTACGAGGTCGTGCCGGGTGTCCCGGCCTTCGCCGCCGCGGCCGCCGCCCTCAAGCGCGAACTGACCGTCCCCACCGTCGGCCAGACCGTCATCCTCACCCGCGTCGCCCAGCGCGCCACCCCCATGCCCGAGGGCGAGGACCTGGCTACCCTCGGCCGCAGCGGTGCCCTGCTCGTCCTCCACCTGGCTGTCATGTACGTCGACCGGGTCGTGGCCGAACTCCTCCCGCACTACGGTGCGGACTGCCCCGCCGCCGTCGTCGCGATGGCCTCGCGTCCCGACGAGCTGGTCCTGCGCGGCACCCTCGCCGATATCGCCGACCAGGTGAAGGCCGCGGGCGTGGTCCGTACGGCGGTGATCATGGTCGGCCGGACGCTGGGTGCCGAGCAGTTCCGCGACAGCCACCTGTATTCGGCGACGCGGGAACGGCCGCATGCACCGTGCGACGCGCCGGCACCGACGGACGGTCCTTAGGGCCCTACTCCGGCCGCACCGATTCGAGCAGGTCCACGCACCGCCCCAGGAGGGCGACGATCGTGGCGTGCTCCTCCTCGGTGAACTCGGCCGCCAGGGCGCGCTCGACGCGGACGGCCCGGGCGTCCGCGTCGGCCGTCACCGCCGTGCCCTTCTCCGTCAGGCGGATCTCCCGCACGTTCTTGTGCCACTCGTGCGCGGTGCGCTCGATCAGCCCGCGCTCCTGAAGGTTCTTCAGCACCGTGTTCATCGTCGGCGGTGTGACCCCGCATGCCCTCGCCAGCCCGGCCGCCGAGATGCCGGGCCGCTCCGAGAGGAACAGCAGCGCCGCGTATTGCGGGACGGTCAGGCCGACCGGCTTGAGCACGGCGTGCTTGGTCGCGTTGAGGGCCTGCTCGGCACGCTTGAGATGCGAGCCGAGCCGCTCGGCGGCGGGCATGGAGGTCATCCGCGCATCGTAACGACCGGCCGTACCGGAGAGCATTGACGGATATTAGAGCCCTAACTTAGAGTTCGAGTTCTAATGCCCATGCGAGTTCAATTAACCGTGTGCGGAAGCAGCCGTGCTCGCACGCACCGCACGCACCGCACGCACCGCACACACCGGAAGCAGCACATCCACCGGAAGCAGCAGAGAGGCACCATGTCCCGATCTCTTCGCCGCCACCGCTACCGCCACCGCCTGGCCGCGGCCGCCCTGTCCCTGGCCGCCGTCCTGCCGTCGGCCGCCACGGCACAGGCACTCACCGCTCCGCACGAACAGACCGCGCGCACCGCACCGGCCGCGAGCGCCGCGCAGGTCCGGATCCACGCCGTCTACGACCTCCCGGACGACCGGGCCTACCCGGAAGGCATCGCCGAGGACCCGCGGACCGGCGACCTGTACGTGGGTTCGTACCGGACCGGGGCGGTCTACCGGATCACGCCGGGCCGGCGCGCCGCGCGGGTCTTCCTGCCCGCCGGTACGGACGGGCGGAACACCGCCAACGGCCTGAAGGTGGACCGCGCCGGGCGGCTGTGGGTCATCGATTCCACCGCGGGCGTCGCCGTGTACGACATCCGTGACCGCCGACTGCTGGCCCGCTTCGACGTCTCCGGCGGAGCACGGTCCTTCGTCAATGACCTGGCCCTGGCGCCGGACGGCTCCGCCTACCTCACCGACAGCGCACGCGCCGTGGTCTACCGCGTCACCCCGCAACAGCTGGCGGAGGCCGCGGCGTTGGGTGGGCGCGGCACGCTCACACCCCGCTTCGATCTGGCCGGCGTGCTGGCGCCGCACGCTCCGGACGCGTACACGCTCAACGGCATCGTCGCCGACCCGTCGGGCCGCTATCTGCTCGCGCCCGACATGACCGGCGGTGACCTCTACCGCCTCGACCTCGCTTCCGGGGGGATCCGGCGGGTCGCCCTGAGCGGGGGCAGCATGCGGATGGCCGACGGCCTCGAACTGCGGCACGGCACGCTCTGGGCGGCGCACAACAAGCGCAATGCGCTCAGCCGTTGGCGACTGTCCGGCGACGGCACCCGGGCGCGCCAGGAGCGCCGGATCACCGATGCGTCGCTCCAGATCCCCACGACGCTGGTCCGCCAGGGCGGGCGTCTGCTCGTGGTCCGCTCGCAGTTCGACAAGGGCGGCCCGATGGGGCCGGGCACGCCGCAGACGCCGTTCACCATCGCGGCGGTGGACGGGATCTGAGGCCCTGAGGCGCTGCGGGGGCCTACGGGGGTCTGCGATCGGCCCTCCGGCTCCTCCGGCCGCGACCCTTGCGGCTCAGCCGGACCCGTCCGGACCCCGCGGTGCCGCCCGTCCCACCACCATCCCCGCCCGGTCGATGCAGATGACGTCGACGGAGACCGGGGCGCCGCGCAGCACCGTCAGTGCCTCGTCGCGGGCGGTGGCCGCCACCAGATCGCCCAGGGGGACGTCCGCCGCCTCGCACAGCCGGAGCGCGGCGAGCCCGGTGTTGGCCGTGGCGACGGCGGCGGCCAGTTCCTCTTCCGCACCGACCGCCCGCGCCAGCTCCGCCAGAAAGCCCTTGTCCACCTGCGACCGCGCGGAATGCAGGTCCAGATGCCCGGCCGCCAGTTTGGACAGTTTGGCGAAACCGCCGCAGATGGTGAGCCGGTCGACCGGATGCCGCCGGATGTACTTCAGCACCGCCCCGGCGAAATCCCCCATGTCCAGCAGCGCGTCCTCGGGAAGGTGGTGGAGGGCGACGGCGACCTTCTCGGAGGTCGATCCCGTACATCCCGCCACATGCCGCCGCCCCGCCGCACGCGCCACATCCACCCCGCGCCGGATGGAGTCGATCCAGGCGGAGCAGGAGTACGGGACGACGATTCCGGTGGTCCCGAGGATGGACAGCCCGCCCAGGATCCCCAGCCGGGGGTTCCACGTACTGCGGGCGATCTCCTCCCCGTGGTCGACCGAGACCTCCACCTCGACGTCCCCGCTGCCGCCGTACCGTTCGGCGACGCGTGCCAGATGCTCCCGCATCATCTGCCGCGGTACGGGATTGATGGCCGGTTCGCCGACGTCCAGCGGCAGTCCGGGCCGGGTGACGGTCCCGACGCCCGGCCCGGCCGCGAAGCGCACCCCCGATCCGGCCGGCAGCGCCCGCACCCGTGCCCGTACCAGCGCACCATGCGTCACATCCGGATCGTCGCCCGCATCCTTCACCACGCCCGCCATGGCGCTCTCCCGCCGCGGCGCCAGCTCCTCCACCGCGAGCGCGAAGGACGGTGTCTGCCCCTTGGGCAGCGTGATCGTCACCGGATCCGGGAACTCGCCGGTCAGCAGCGCCGTGTACGCCGCCGTACTCGCCGCCGTCGCACACGCGCCGGTCGTCCAGCCGTGCCGCAGCCCGGTGTGCGCGAGCTGGGCGCTACGCCCTCCCGCGGGCTTGCCCGTACCCTGCGGTTGCGCTTCAGCCACGGAGGAACCCACATCCCATGAACGACACCGGCCGCCCGCTGCGCCATGTGCTGATCCTCGGCGGGACGACGGAGGCCCGCCGCCTCGCCGCCGTCCTGGCCGCCGAGCCGGACCTGTGTGTGACGACCTCGCTGGCGGGCCGGGTGGCCGCGCCCCGCCTGCCCGCCGGGGAGGTCCGCATCGGCGGGTTCGGCGGCCCCGACGGCCTCGCCCGCTGGCTGCGCGAGCATGCGGTGGACGCGCTCATCGACGCCACCCATCCTTTCGCCGGCACGATCAGTCACAACGCGGCCGCGGCGGCCGCCACCGCCCATGTTCCCCTGCTGGCGCTGCGCCGTCCCGGCTGGGTCCCGGGGCCGGGCGACGACTGGCACCCGGTCTCTTCCCTCAAGGCCGCGGCCGCCACCCTCCCCACCTTCCCCGGCACCCGCATCTTCCTCACCACCGGCCGCATGGGTCTTGCCCACTTCGCCCACCTCACGGACCTGTGGTTCCTCGTCCGCTCCGTGGACGCTCCCGAGGCACCCTGCCCGCCCCGCATGCACACCCTCCTGGACCGCGGCCCCTTCACCCTGGACGGCGAACGGGCCCTCCTCCGCGAGCACCGCATCGATGTCCTGGTGACCAAGGACAGCGGCGCCGCGGCCACCGCCCCCAAGCTGACGGCGGCCCGGGAGGCGGGCATTCCGGTGGTGGTCGTCAGCCGTCCGGCGGTGCCGGAAGGGGTGCCGGAGGTGAGCGATCCGGCGGGGGCGGTCGGCTGGTTGCGGGACCAAGTGCTGTAGCCCACCTGTGAGGTCGGCCTGAGAGGCCGGGCTGGGTATTCGACCTGACCAGCCCGACCTGGGGTCGCGCGCCCCTCCTACGCCTCCGGATACCTCCGAGGCGTCCACACCACATCCGCATCCGTTCCGTCATCCCGACGTACCACCTGCGTCTGCGACGAGCCGACCAGGAGGAGGGTGCGCATGTCGACCTGGGCGGGGTCCAGGTCGGACAGGCGGACGGTGCGGATGGACTCCTCGGGGCCGCCCACGTCGCGGGCCAGGATGACCGGGGTGTCGGGGGCGCGGTGTTCCAGGAGGAGTTCGCGGGCCTTGGCGACCTGCCAGGTGCGGGAGCGTGAGCCGGGGTTGTAGAGGGCCAGGGCCAGGTCGGCGCCGGCGGCGGCGCGCAGGCGGTCAGCGATGACTTCCCACGGCTTGAGGCGGTCGGAGAGGGAGATGACCGCGTAGTCGTGGCCGAGGGGGGCGCCGGCGCGGGCCGCGGCGGCGTTGGCGGCGGTGACGCCGGGCAGGACGCGTACCGGCACGGAGCGGTACGGGTCCTTGGAGGCCACCTCCAGGACCGCCGTCGCCATGGCGAAGATGCCGGGGTCGCCGCCGGAGACCACGGCCACCCGGCGGCCGCGGCGGGCCAGGTCGAGGGCGAGTTCGGCGCGTTCGGACTCGACCTTGTTGTCGGAGCCGTGGCGGCGCTGGCCGGGGCGTACCGGGACGCGGTCGAGGTAGGTGGTGTAGCCGACCAGGTCGTCGGCGGAGGCGAGGGCGCCGCGGGACTCCGGGGTGAGCCAGAGCGGGCCGGCCGGGCCGGTGCCGACCACCACGACCTCACCCGTCGCTTCACCCGTCGCAGCGTCGGCCGGTGCCGGCGGATTGGCGATGCGGCTGGGGACGACGGCGACGGAGAAGTAGGGGACGCTGTCGGAGGAGATGTCGGCGAGGGCGTCGGTGCGTTCGCCGGACATCGTGGCGCGTTCGACGTAGCGCGCCTCGGGCAGGCGGCCGGAGCGTTCCATGGCGCGGCGCACGGTGGGGAAGGTGCGGCCCAGCTTCATGACGACGGCGGCGTCGGTGGCGGCCAGACGGGCCGTCAGTTCCTCCTCGGGGAGCGTGCCGGGGAGGATCGTCAGGACCTCGTCGGCCTCGGCGAGGGGGGTGCCCAGGCGGGCCGCGGCGGCGCTGATGGAGGTGACGCCGGGGATGACCTCGGTCTCGTAGCGGTCGGCCAGCCGCTTGTGCATGTGCTGGTAGGAGCCGTAGAAGAGCGGATCGCCCTCGGAGATGACGGCGACGGTGCGGCCGGCGTCGAGATGGGCGGCGAGACGGGCCGCGGCGGCCTCGTAGAACTCGTCGAGCGCGCCGCGGTAGCCGCCCGGATGATCGGTCGACTCGGTGGTGACCGGGTAGATCAGCGCCTCTTCGATGTGGTCGGGGCGGATGTGCTCGGCGGCGATGGACCGCGCGATGGACCGTCCGTGCCGGGCGCTGTGATACGCCACCACATCGGCCCGGTCGATGACCTGCACCGCTCGTACGGTCATCAGCGACGGGTCGCCGGGACCCAGCCCCACGCCGTACAGACGGCCGGTGACACGGGCGCTGGCCTGCTGCTCGGGCATGCTCACTCTTCCTCGCTCGCGATGGCGTTGACGGCGGCCGCGGTCATGGCGCTGCCGCCGCGCCGTCCGCGCACCACGATGTGCTCCAGCCGCGACGGGTGGGCGATCAGCGCGTCCTTGGACTCGGCCGCGCCGATGAAGCCGACGGGTATCCCGATGACGGCTGCCGGGCGGGGCGCGCCTTCCTCGATCATCTCCAGGAGGCGGAAGAGGGAGGTGGGGGCGTTGCCGATCGCCACCACCGAGCCCTCCAGGCGGTCGCGCCACAGTTCCATGGCGGCGGCGCTGCGGGTGGTACCCATCCGGGCGGCGAGGTCCGGGACGGACGGGTCGGCGAGGGTGCACACCACGTCGTTGTCCGCGGGCAGCCGCTTACGGGTCACGCCGCTGGCCACCATGTTGGCGTCGCACAGGATCGGCGCCCCGGCACGCAGCGCGGCGCGGGCGCTCGCCACCACGCCCGGCGTGTAGGCGAGATCGCGTACCAGGTCGACCATGCCGCAGGCGTGGATCATCCGGACCGCGACCTGGCTGACGTCGGCGGGCAGGCCGCCGAGGTCCGCCTCGGCGCGGATGGTGGCAAAGGACTGGCGGTAGATCGCGGCGCCGTCCTTCTCGTAGTCGAACACGGTCACGGTCACTGTGCCTTCGGGGTGGTGGGGACGGGGGCGGGGACAGGTGTGCGGGGGCGTACGACGGAAGTGCGGTACTCGTCCTGGGCGCCGGGCCCGGCCAGGACGTCGACCCAGGCGCCGCCCTGCGGATGGCCGCAGCGGCGTTCGCAGCCCGACCAGTGGACGGGGAGAGCGGCGGCGCCTGCGGGAACGGGGGTGGTGCCGGTGGCGATGGCCTGCGCGGCGTCGGCCCGCACATCGGTACGGGACTTGGCGCAGCCGGGCAGCCCGGTGCAGGCCGTGATCCGGTACCAGGGGGAGCCTGGGTCGGTGATCAGGCCCGCCGCTGCCAATGCGCCCAGGCGGTCGGTGGCGGTCGCGGCCGGGAGCCCCGGCAGGACCACACCGCGCCACGGCGTGAGGCGCAGCTCGCCGGAACCGTCCTCGGCGGCGACGGCGGTCAGCAGGCGCCACTGGGCGACGGTGAGGCGGCCGAGCGGAGCCAGGACGGAGAGGCTGTGGCGGCCGTCGGGACCTTCGACGATGCCGGGAGCGCATGTTTCACGTGAAACATGCGGCCCTGTTTCACGTGAAACATCCGCCAGGTTCTCGTACGGCTCCACCCCGTAGACCTCGACCCCGGCCGCCTCCAGCGACTTCGCCACCGCATGCGCCGTCAGCGGCTGCCCGTCCGGGAGTTCGCGCACCCTCCAGGCGCCGCTGCCGCTCGCCCGCGCCGCCGCGAGGAACGCCTCCGCGGCGGCCAGCGCGGCCCGCGGCGCCTCGGCGCCGGTGATCCGTACCGCCGCCGGATCGTCTCCGACCCGCAGCAGCGCGCCGCCCCGGTCCGCGCGGTCCGCGTCCCGCTCTGCGATCAAGGTCACATCGCCGCCCAGCCCGGCCACATCCCCCGTTCCGCCGTCCAGGACGAAGAGAAAACGGCCCGAAAGCTCGGTTGCCGAGGCGCTCGCGCACAGCAGCGCATCCAGGTCACGGGCCCACAATCGCACGTCAGACGGGGTGTGAGGGTCGAGTCCGGCGAGCGGGGAGGCGAGGATGTTGCGGATGCGCTCATGGCGCACGGAGGGCAGCAGACCGGCATCCCGCAGCAGGCCGCCGAGCGCGGCGCCGCAGCCGTCCGCAAGGCCGCGCAGTTCGACGTTCCCCCGGGACGTCAGGGAGAGCCGCCCGTCGCCGAACCGCTCTGCGGCATCGGCCAGCGCGGTCGCCTGATGTGACGTCAAATCCCCGGCGGGCAGCCGCACACGGGCCAGCCCGCCGTCGGCCGCGGAGTGCAGCCGCAGCGCTCCCGGGCAGGCGTCACCGCGGTCCCGTACGGGCGGCTGTGGCCCAGCAGGGCGCGGTGCGGGGGAGGGCGGCATGGCGGCGAGCATACCCACGACGGCGCACCCCGGATCCGGGACTGCCGGGGGCGCACGGGAGCGGTCCGGGAGGCGCCCTCCCCCGCCCGGGGCGGAGCCCTTACTATGCAGGTCGGCGAGTCGGCTGACCCGCCGGACGCCAGCGACGGCGCCGGGCCCCAGGCCCGAGGGAGGAAGCCCGGTGAGAATCCGGCGCGGTCCCGCCACTGTGAACCCGGCGCGTGCCGGGTGAGTCAGGAACTCCCGCCGTCCTTACGACCACCCGGGGCGCGGACACCCCGAGGAAGGCCTGCGCTCGCATGCTGCATTCGTCCGGGGAGACCTCCCCGCAGCCCCGCATCCTGCTGCTGTCGACCTCCGACACCGATCTGCTCAGTGCCCGTGCCGCCACCGGGCCCGTGGCGTACACCCTCGCCAACCCCTCCCGCCTCGACCTCGGCGACCTGCCCACGCTCATGGAGGGCACCGACCTGGTCGTCGTGCGTCTCCTGGGCGGCATCCGCGCCTGGCAGGAGGGCCTGGACCTGCTGCTCGCCGCGGACCAGCACCGGCCGGTGGTCGTCCTGACCGGTGAACAGGCGCCCGACGCCCAGCTCATGGAGCAGTCCACGGTCCCGGTGGGCATTGCGGCCGAGGCGCACGCCTACCTGGCACACGGCGGCCCCGCCAACCTCGGCCAGCTCGCCCGCTTCCTGTCCGACACCGTCCTGCTGACCGGCCACGGCTTCGAGCCGCCGGCCGCCGCGCCCGCCTGGGGCCCCCTGGAGCGCGCGGCCCGCGGCGACGTGACCGGCCCGACCGTCGCCGTGCTCTACTACCGCGCCCACCACATGAGCGGCAACACCGCCTTCGTGGACGCGCTCTGCACGCAGATCGAGGAGGCCGGCGGCCGCCCGCTGCCGCTCTTCGTCGCCTCGCTGCGCGCCCCCGAGCCGGAGCTGATCGAGGCCCTGCGCGCCGCCGACGCCATCGTCACCACCGTCCTCGCCGCGGGCGGCACCAAGCCCGCCGAGGCGTCCGCGGGCGGCGACGACGAGTCCTGGGACGCGGGTGCGCTCGCCGCTCTGGACGTGCCCATCCTCCAGGCGCTGTGCCTGACCGGTTCGCGCGCCGCCTGGGAGGAGAACGACGAGGGCCTGTCGCCGCTGGACGCCGCCTCGCAGATCGCCGTCCCCGAGTTCGACGGCCGGCTGATCACCGTCCCGTTCTCCTTCAAGGAGGTCGACGAGGACGGTCTGCCGGTGTACGTCGCCGACCCCGAGCGCGCCGCCCGGGTCGCCGGGATCGCCGTACGGCACGCCCGGCTGCGCCACATCCCCAACGCCGACAAGCGCCTGGCCCTCGTGCTGTCCGCGTACCCGACGAAGCACTCCCGGATCGGCAACGCGGTCGGCCTGGACACCCCGGCCAGCGCCGTCGCCCTCCTGCGCCGTCTTCGTGCCGAGGGCTACGACTTCGGTACGGAAGAGGTCCCCGGCCTCGCGTCCGGCGACGGCGACGAGCTGATCTACGCGCTCATCGAGGCCGGCGGCCACGACCAGGAGTGGCTCACCGAGGAGCAACTGGCCCGCAATCCGGTCCGGATCCCCGCCGCCGACTACACGCGCTGGTACGCCACCCTTCCGCAGGAACTGCGCGATGCGGTCGAGGCGCACTGGGGCCCGCCGCCGGGCGAGATGTTCGTCGACCGCAGCCGCAACCCCGAGGGCGACATCGTGCTGGCCGCGCTGCGCCGCGGCAATCTGCTCATCCTCATCCAGCCGCCGCGCGGCTTCGGCGAGAACCCGATCGCGATCTACCACGACCCCGATCTGCCGCCCTCGCACCACTACTTGGCGGCCTACCGCTGGATCGCCGCGACCGCCGAGGACGGCGGTTTCGGCGCGGACGCCATGGTCCACCTGGGCAAGCACGGCAACCTGGAATGGCTGCCGGGCAAGAACGCCGGACTGTCCGCCGCCTGCGGCCCGGACGCCGCGCTCGGCGACCTCCCCCTCATCTACCCGTTCCTGGTCAACGACCCCGGCGAGGGCACTCAGGCCAAGCGCCGCGTGCACGCCACGCTCGTCGACCACCTCGTCCCGCCGATGGCCCGCGCCGAGTCCTACGGCGATATCGCGCGCCTGGAACAGCTGCTCGACGAATACGCCGCGATCTCCTCCATGGACCCGGCCAAACTCCCCGCCATCCGCGCCCAGATCTGGACCCTGATCCAGGCCGCCAAGCTCGACCACGACCTGGGCCTGGAAGACCGCCCCGACGACGACGGTTTCGACGACTTCCTGCTGCACGTCGACGGCTGGCTGTGCGAGGTCAAGGACGCCCAGATCCGCGACGGACTGCACGTCCTGGGCGGCGCCCCGACCGGCGAGGCCCGCGTCAACCTCGTCCTCGCCATCCTGCGCGCCCGTCAGATCTGGGGCGGCACCTCGTCCCTGCCCGGTCTGCGCGAGGCGCTCGGGCTGGACGAGTCCGCGGCGACCCGTACGACGGCCGATGCGGCGGAGGAGACGGCGCGTTCCCTCGTCCAGGCGATGGAGGACGCCGACTGGGACCCGGCGGCGGTGGCCTCGGTGGCCGCCGGATACGGCGATCAGGTCCAGGCCGTCCTCGACTTCGCCGCCCGGCAGGTCGTCCCCCGTCTCTCCTCGACCACGGACGAACTCGACCACGCCGTCCACGCCCTGAACGGCGGCTTCGTCCCGGCCGGCCCCTCCGGCTCGCCGCTGCGCGGACTGGTCAACGTCCTGCCGACCGGCCGCAACTTCTACTCCGTCGACCCCAAGGCCGTCCCCTCCCGCCTCGCGTGGGAGACCGGCCAGGCGCTGGCCGACTCCCTCCTGGAGCGCTACCGCAGCGACAACGGCGACTGGCCGCAGTCGGTGGGCCTGTCCCTGTGGGGCACCAGCGCCATGCGCACCAGCGGCGACGACGTCGCCGAGGCCCTCGCGCTGCTCGGCATCCGCCCCGTCTGGGACGACGCCTCCCGCCGCGTCACCGGCCTGGAGCCCCTCCCGCTCGCCGAACTGGGCCGCCCCCGCATCGACGTCACCCTGCGCATCTCCGGCTTCTTCCGCGACGCCTTCCCGCATGTCATCGGCCTGCTGGACGACGCCGTACGGCTCGCCGCGCAGCTGGACGAACCCGCCGCCGACAATTTCGTCCGCGCGCACGCCCAGGCCGACCTCGCCGCCCACGGTGACGAACGCCGGGCCACCACCCGGATCTTCGGCTCCCGCCCGGGGACGTACGGCGCGGGTCTGCTCCAGCTGATCGACTCCCGCGACTGGCGCACCGACGCCGACCTCGCCGAGGTCTACACCGTCTGGGGCGGCTACGCGTACGGCCGCGGCCTGGAGGGCCGCCCGGCGCGCGACGAGATGGAAACCGCCTACAAGCGCATCGCGGTCGCCGCGAAGAACACCGACACCCGCGAACACGACATCGCCGACTCGGACGACTACTTCCAGTACCACGGCGGCATGGTGGCCACGGTCAAGGCGCTCAAGGGCAAGGCCCCCGAGGCGTACATCGGCGACTCCACCCGCCCCGAGACCGTCCGCACCCGCTCCCTCGTCGAGGAGACCTCCCGCGTCTTCCGCGCCCGGGTCGTCAACCCGCGCTGGATCGAGGCGATGCGCCGCCACGGCTACAAGGGCGCCTTCGAACTGGCCGCCACCGTCGACTACCTCTTCGGCTACGACGCCACCACCGGCGTCGTCGCCGACTGGATGTACGACAAGCTCGCCCAGACCTACGTCCTCGACCCCGACAACCGCGCCTTCCTCCAGGATGCCAACCCCTGGGCCCTGCACGGCATCGCCGAACGCCTCCTGGAGGCCGAATCCCGCGGCATGTGGGAGAAGCCGGACGCGGAGACGCTGGCGGGGCTGCGGGACGTCTTCCTGGAGACGGAGGGCGAGCTGGAGGGCGACGCGGAGGACGGGGAGGGCTGAGGCACCGTCGTACGGCCCCGCGTGCCGCCCCTGGTCACGAACCGGCGGGCCACTGCGGGCGCCGCGCGAAGTGGAGCCACACGGCCGCCGCCGTCAGGGCGGCGGCCGTTCCGCCCAGGGTCATCACCGCCGAGGGGGACGTACGGTCCACCACCACGCCACCGGCCAGCGCGCCGAGGGCGATGGTGGCCTGGAACGACGCGGTGAAGAGCACCGAGGCGGCCTCCGGGGAGTGGGGGGCGGACCGGGTGAACCAGGTCTGGGAGCAGACGGGAACGGCGCCGTAGGCGATGCCCCAGAGGAGGAGCAGGGCGAGCGCGCCGCTCGTGCCGTGGCCGAATACGGGGAGCAGCAGGGTCGCCGCGGAGAGCACGCAGGCCGCGGCGGCGAACGCGGCGTGCGGATGGCGGGTGAGGGCGGCCCCGCCGAGGAAGTTGCCGAGGATGCCGGCGACTCCGTAGGCGAGGAGAAAGCCGGTGATGAGGCCCGGGCCGGCATGGGTGACGTGCTGGAGGAAGGGCGTCACATACGTGTAGGGGCCGAAGTGGGCCAGGACGATCAGGAACGTCAGCAGCAGTGTGATGGGGGTCCCCCCTGCTCCTTCAGAGCTTGGGGGAGGGTGTGGACGCCGTGGAGCATGGCCCGCAGCACGCCGAGGCGGGTGATGCGGACTGTGGGGAGCGGGGGCGTGTGGGGGTGACGGGGGCGAGCCGGGTGACGGTGGTGGAGGCATGCGGCATGGGGGTGTCCTGGTGAGCGGGGTGACGGGGGAAGCGGTGCTCACCAGTCCAGCAGGGGCGTTGGCCGGGGTCTGGCAGGTTTGCGACCAGGCAGTGGGGGGCCGCGGGGACGTGGGGCCGTAGGTGCCGACGGTGGTCGCGGCGGCGGTCACCACGGTGGTCGCGGTGGTGGATGCAACCCCTCGCCGGAGATCGGTGTTATGAACAGTGAAGGCGCCAGTCAGGGCCGGTGAGGGCCGCTGGCGGGCACCGAGTGCGGTGGGTGCGCGGGGGTGCGACGATTTTTGTGGGGGAGTGCTGATGACAGGGTGAGCAGAGGCGGTGCTCGGGGGCGTACGAGGAGGCTTCCGGTGATCGACAAGAAGATGTGGGACGCGGAGATCAGCATCACCGAATCCGGCGACGAGGCCAGGGCCGAGGCCAGGTTGCGCGGCAAGGAAGGCGGGCAGATGGTCGGCCAGGGGACGGCGCGGCGGAATCCGGCGGACGAGAACGTCCCGGCGATCGGGGACGAACTGGCGGCGGCGCGGGCGCTGTCGGACCTGAGCCATCAGCTGTTGCAGCGGGCCGCGCATGACATCGAGGTCCATACCGCCAAGCCGGTGGAGCGGCTGCATCCGTGAGGTCGGCGGGCGGTTCGGCGGTGCAGGAGGTTTTCCTGCCAGGCATCATGTGACGCCATGGCATGACGTGCCACGGCGGACGTAGGTTGGCCTGTAGGCCCTCCTCGACGCACGGCGCCGTGATGGCGGCGCTCACGCTGGTCCTTGTGGTGGTCGCGGTCCTGACGTACCGGCCGCTCGCGCGGAGAACGGGCTGGTCCGCGCGCGTCACGAGGGGGGTGCTGCTGGCGGTGGCGGTGTGTCTGGGGATCACGCTGCCGGATCAGATGGTCGCCGGGACGGTGGAGCGGCTCGGGGCGTGTGTGGCCGGCGCGTCGGTCCGTACGCTCACCGGCGGCTTCGCGCACAACGCGGTCAACGTGGTGCTGTGGGTGCCGCTCGGGCTGCTGGGCACGCTGGCCTCGCGGCGGCCGCTCGCCGTGACGCTAGCGGGCTCGGGGGCGTGGGCGCTGGTCGAGCTGTTGCAGACGCTCGATCCCGTACGGTCCTGCCAGCCCGTCGACTGGGCGAACAACACGGCGGGCCTCGCCCTCGGCGCCCTGGCGGGGTGGCCGGCCGGCCGGTGGCGCCGCGCGCCCCGGCCGACCGGTGGTGTCCGACCCCCGTACTAGACGTCGGTACGAGAGGTGGGTACGGGACGTCAGTACGCAGGTGTCGATACGCAGAATGTCGGTACGCAGATGTCGGTACGAGTGGGCGGTACCGCACGTCGTGGTCGGTACCGCCCCTCGGTGCTAGCTGCCGATACCGCCGATGACCTTGGCGAAGTCCGGTCCCACCGTCAGTGTCACCTCGCCCGGTGTCGCCTGGGCCGACGCCGTCGCCTTGGTGTCGCGCAGGTGGCCGGAGAGGACCTCGGCCTGGGTCGCGAGGCCGGTGGGGTAGGTGATCGTGGTCTTGTCGGTGGCCGGGGCGTTGCCGGTGGTGGTGACCGTGAAGCCGATCTTGCGCAGCTGCTCGGCGGCGGTGGCGGCCTGGCCGGGGGTGCCGGTGCCGTTCAGGACCCGGACGCGGACGGAGTGCGCGGTCACCGGGTTGTTGGCGGCCTCGGCGAGCTTCTTCTTCCCGGCGGCGCCGATTTCGCGGTCATGGGCGATATCGCTGAACAGCTGGGTGGCTTCCGGGTACTGCCAGACCACATTGGCGTGGTCGGTGGGGACGTCGGCCTCGCGGTAGTAGTTCGGGACGGTGACGAAGGTCAGCCGGTCACTGGGGATGTCCTTGACCGTGGAGGCGAGGCTGGTGAGGGCCGACACGCTCTTCAGGTCCTGGTCGGTGGTGAGGGATTTGGTCACCGCGGTCAGGAAGTCGTAGAGCGCGCCGGGGCTGGCGAGCTTGTCCTGGGCCTTCTTGCCCAGCGCCTTCATGAACTCCTGCTGGCGGCCGATGCGTCCCAGGTCGGAGCCGTCGCCGACGCTGTAGCGGGTGCGTACGTACCCGAGCGCCTTCTCGTCCCGTACGGTCTGGCAGCCCGCCTCCAGGTCGAGATGGGCCTTCTTGTCATGAATGGCGTGCTTGGGGCACACCTCGATGCCGTCCAGGGCGTTGACCATGCCCTTGAAGCCCTGGAAGTCGATCGAGGCGAAGTTGTCGATCCGTAGTCCGGTGTTCTGCTCGACGGTCTTGATGGTGCAGGAGGCGGCCTTGCTGACGCTGCCGCCGTCACCGCCGATGGAGAACGCCTCGTTGATCTTGAAGCTGTGCGGGGTGGACTTCGTACCGTCGCTGCGCGTGCAGGCGGGGATCGGCACATACGAGTCGCGGGGGAAGGACAGCGCCGTCGCCCACTTGTGGTCGGCGGCGATGTGCAGCACCAGCAGCGTGTCCGACTGCATGGTGGTCAGGTCCTTGCCGTACTTGGCGTTGGCGCCCGCGCGGCTGTCGGAGCCGACCAGCAGGATGTTCTTGGAACCGGGGCTGAGGTTGGCCGGCCGGTCACCGTCGATCGCGATGTCCGCGCCGTGGATGTTGCCGTTCAGGTCGAAGTACGCCCAGACGCCGACGCCGGCCGTGGCGAGCAGCGCCACGCCGAGCACCCCGCCGGTCCAGGCGAGGATCCGGCCGCGGCGGGTCATCCGGACCTTGCCGCCGCGCCGCGACCGCGCGTCCGCGGTGCCCTCGCCGCGCCGACGGGATCCGCCGCCCGAGCGGCGGGACGGGGCCGCGCCCTCGTCCTCGGGCCCGGCCGCGCCGGAGCGCCCGGACCTCCGGGATCCGCCGTCGGGCCGTCGGACCCCCCTCAGTTGTTGGGTCTGCCTGTCATCCACGCCGGTGGCCCTTCTGGTCCTTCAGTCGTTCCGAACGGGAGGCGGACACGGCGCGGGCGGACGGGGCCGGGCGCAGCGGGCCGTGTCCCGTCAGATCCCGGTGCTCGGCAGCAGCCGTACGGACTCCGGGTCGTAGTGCTGCCATCGCGGCGGTGCGCCGCCGGGAACGGTGCGCAGTCGGCACCACACCTCGCCCTTCTCGTCCGTCCACCAGCCACTGATCCGCCCCAACTCCCAACTGCCGTCGGGGTATTGGACCTCCACGGGCTGATAGACCCATTGCACCTCCCCGTCCGGAGGCGGGCTGTCCCAGGTCAGGAGTCCGCACGTCGTCGCCATCTCCCCCTCCGGCCGCGCCTGTTGCGCATGTGTGGGTGGTCAGCCTACCGGCCGTTTCTACAGTCCTGTAGAAGTTGATCGGGAAGCCGACGACCGGTGTGCGAGGGATCACAGCACCGGGCGCCGCGTGGGGCGAGTGGTCCGGACGTACGGGGAGCACTGGGGCCAAGTGTGCACTCACAGCGGCGTTGCCGCCTTGAGAACGACGAAGAGGGCTACCGCCGCGTTCAGCGCGGACAGCGCGGAGGCGGCGGTGCCCGCGGCGGCGACCAGTGCGGCCAGGCCCGCCGGGGTCAGCGCGGGCGGCCAGCTGCGGGCCGGCGGTACGGGCGCCAGCAGCGCGGCCACCCGGCGCGGCACCGGCCCCGGTTCGGGCGCCGCGAAGTGCGCCAGCCCCGGATGCGGGGCGGGACGGGCGATCAGCGCCGCCCTGCCCACCGCGCGGGCGGTCAGCCGCCGGTCGCCCACCGCCCGGGCCGCCTCCTCGTCCGCCCAGCGCTCGGTGCTGAAGGCGACCGCCGAACGCAGCGGAAGGAGCAGGGGGTTGACGCAGCTCGCCAGGCGTACGGCGAGGAGGTAGCGGTGGTGACGGCAGCGCAGATGGGCCCGTTCGTGGGCGAACAGGGCGCGCCGCTCGTCGTCGTCCAGGCTGCGCAGCATGCCCCGGGAGACCGCGATCCGTCCCGGACGGCCCGGCCGCCCGGGGATACCGGGCACGGCGTAGGCGTATGCCTCGTCATCCGGCAGCACCGCGGTGCCCGAGCCGCCCGGCAGCCCGGCCAGCGCCCGGTGCGTCCGGGCGAGAACGCGCAGATGCCGGCGCAGCGCTGCGGCGCAGGCGGTCAGGGCGGCGGCCAGCAGGGGGATCGCGGCGGAACCGGCGATCTCCGCACCGGGCACCGCGGCCCGCACCGCCGGGTCCGACCAGCCGTCGGGCAGCGGATTGCCGGGCAGCTGGGCCGTGCCGACGACCATCAGCAGCCCCAGGCACAGCGTGCTGCACAGACCCAGGACGGCGGCGAGCAGGGTCAGCAGGCGGGTGCTGCCGCGGGGGTGCAGATGCTGCTCGGCGAGCTTGGCGATCGGCAGTGCGGTGAGCGGCAGCACCAGCGGCAGGAACACGAACACGCCCACCGTCAGCCTCCGCGCGCTTCCGGGTCCGCGCCGGGGACCGGGTCCTCGGCGCTCGCACGGTCCAGGAGGGTGCGCAGCAGCTGCTCGTCATGGGCGGAGAGCGCGGAGACGAAGCTGGTCAGGACGGCGTCGCGGTCCGTCTCGCCGTCCAGGAGGCGGCGCATCCGCAGCGCGGCGAGCCCCGCCTCGTCGGCCGCGGGGGTCCATACGTAGGAGCGGCCGGCCCGTTCGCGGGTGACGGCGCCCTTGGTGTGCAGCCGGGACAGGATCGTCATCACGGTGGTGTACGCGAGGTCGCCGCCGAGCCGCTCCTGGACCCAGGCGGCGGTGGGGGGGCCGGGCGCGTGGTGCAGCGCGGCCAGCACCTGGGCCTCCAACTGCCCCTGCCCGCGCCGACGGGCGTTCCCGAAGGGCTTGCCTGCCATGCCGTCGCCTCCCGTCGCGCCGGACGTCCCGCCGGCCGGGTGCGCCGGGCATCGTGACATCGGGGCATCTTACTGAGACGGGCGGGGCGGACGGCCGTACCGCGGGGCGGAGATCGGGGCGGCTGAGGGCGGCGACCGGACCGGGTGACGGCGGAGGCCGGGGCGAGGGCGGGGGGCGGGGGCTCCGTCCCGCCGCCACGCTCCCGGCCCTCCCGGCCCTCCCCTCCCTCAGATCCCTCAGATCCCTCAGATCCCTCAGAGGTCGAATTCGTCCGGCGCGATGTCCAGGGCAAAGCACGCCTCGCGCACCACGGCCTGCTCGGTCTTGTCGAAGTCCCCGTCCGCGCCGCCGATGACGATGCCGATCTGGATCACCGCCCGCGCCTCGGCCGGCTTCTTCTGCACCTTGCCTATCTCTTGCAGCACGGCGACCTTGCCGAAGTCGAAGTCGGCGGTGAGCTTGTCCAGATAGCCGTCGAAGCGGCGCTGGAGATCGTCGGCGGCGAAGTTCTGGAGCACCTCGTTGGTGGCGATCAGCTGCGCCACGCGTCGCCGCTCGCTCGGATCGATGGTGCCGTCCGCGGCCGCCACCAGGGCGCAGATCGCCATGCTCGCATCGCGGAAGGCGCCGCTCTTGAGGTCGTTCTTCTTGGCGATCAGCTGGTGCTGCATCGTCTGGGCGGAGTCCTTGATGCGGTCCCACAGGGCCATGGGTCTCTCCTTCGGTCATGCGGCTCGTGCATGCCCTTTGGTCATGCGGTGGTCAAGCGAATGGTCATGCGGAAGTAAAATCTACATCGTTGTAGAAGGTGTGGTGCGGGCGCCCTCGCCCCCTACGACGGCAATCGACGTCAATCAACAACTACGGACCGACTGCGGGGAGAATCAACCTCTATCGGGCGATTTAGGTGGTTGGTGCGGGTACGGTGGAATCACCGACGGACAGTGGCATCAGATGTGACATGAGATGTGGCATGGGATACCGAGGTGAACACCATGCAGATCGTCTTGACCGTGATCGTCCTGCTGGCGCTGATCGCGCTGGGCGCGGCCTTCATCTCGCGGCTCAATGCCCAGCAGGCGGGACGGATGGCCGCCCACCACCACGCCGACCTGCACCCGCCGTTCCTGCACCGGACGCCGAGACGCCCCCAGGACGCGCCCCTCGCCGAACCGCCGGAGCCCCCGCCGTCCACCCGCGGAGAGCCACCCTGGAGGAGCGACACCCGGTGACCTCCGCAACCCGTCCCCCCGCCCCCTCGCCGTCCGAGTACGACGGGACCTCGCCCTTCCCCACCGCCGATGCCGGCGTTCCGCCGACCCCCGGCCGCCGGATCTACGTCACGATCACCGGCATCATCGTCGTCGCACCGTTCGTCGGTCTCGCCCTCGCCATCCCCCTTCTGTGGGGCAGCGTGGTCCGCCCCCTCGACCTCGTCCTCCTGGTCGTCTTCTACGCCGTCTCGGGCCTCGGCGTCACCGTCGGCTTCCACCGCGGCCTCACCCACGGCAGCTACACCGCCACCCCCGCGCTGCGCATCGCGCTCGCCGTCGCCGGATCGCTCAGCTTCCAGGGCGACGTCATCGACTGGGTCGCCACCCACCGCCGCCACCACGCCTTCACCGACCGGCCCGGGGACCCGCACTCCCCCTACCGCTACGGCACCGGCCTGCGCGGCCAGCTGCGCGGACTGGTCCACTCCCATATCGGCTGGCTGTTCGGCGACGACCCCACCTCGCACCAGCGCTACGCCCCCGACCTCCTCGCCGACCCCGGCATCCGCGCCGTCGACCGCGCCTTCCCCGCCCTGTGCGTGCTCACCCTGGCCCTCCCCTTCGCGCTGGGCTGGGCGATCGGCGGCTCCTGGGTCACGGGCCTGACCGCCCTCCTGTGGGCGGGCTTCATCCGGATCGCGCTCCTGCACCACGTCACCTGGAGCGTGAATTCCCTGTGCCATGTCATCGGCGAGCGGCCGTTCCGCACCCGCCGCCACGACCGGGCGACGAATCTGTGGCCGCTGGCCCTGCTCTCCTTCGGCGAGAGTTGGCACAACCTGCACCACGCCGATCCGACCTGCGCCCGGCACGGCGTCGACCGCGGTCAGCTCGATGTGTCCGCGGCCCTCATCCGGCTCTTCGAACGCGCCGGCTGGGTGTGGAACGTGCGCTGGCCGGATCCCGCCCGCCTCGCCGCCCGCCGTATCGAGGCGGGTTGAGATACGGGTACGACCAGGACCACATCCCTCCACCCCCCTGTGCACCGGCAGGAGCACACCATGACCACCGCCCCCCTCGGGCACTCCCTCTACGAAGCCCCCGAATCCCCCGCACCTCCCGAACCCGCGGCCCCGCCGCACCCCGAACCCCCGCCCGTGGCCCGGCTGGCGATCGCCCCGCCCGGTCCCGTCGTGCGGCGTATCGACGGCACCTGGTGGCCGCACTCCACCGATCTGCTGACCGAACTTCCCGAATTGCTCCAGGCGTTGCCCTTCGACTGGCCCCGTATCACCCACGCCACCGTCAACGGCGCCATCTGGTCCGCCTTGCCCAGCCGCATCCTCGTCGCGGACCATGTCGTCCGCCTGCGCCGCACCAGGATCCCCCGGCCGGGCCCGGACACCGTCTGCCTGGTCGCGGCCGGCCACGGCCGCTGGGACCTGCTGATCATCGCGCCGGACACACCCGAGGCGGAGGCGGTGGAGGCCATGGCCCGGGTGATGCAGGAGGGGACGCCGGGGGCGGAGCCGGGCTGATACGCAGCGATTCCAGGCCGTGTTTGCAGGCCGGGCGCTTCCGTTGGGCCAACCGGATGGTGTTCATCGGAAGAACGCCGATTCGGGGGCGTCGGTCCTCCGATCCTCGCATTGCGTACTCATCATAAGAAAACGCAACAGATCTCCACCGGTCTGGAGCGTTCCGATGCACCACCGATCCCGGCGGCCGTGCGCCCGCACGCCTCCCCCGCCGGGATCCGACCGAAAGTGAGGGGCCATGGCGGCGAAGGCCAAGGTCATGAAGTTCTGGGCGGCATGCCTTGCCGTACTCGGCAAGCTGCTCGCGTCGTTGGGCGTTTCCGCCCACGCCTCGGCGGCCCGCCGGGAGGCCACGCTGGACGAGCGTGCCGCGCGCCCCGTGCCCCTCACCCTCGCCCGGCCGCGCACCGAGCGGCCCGCCTCCGCACCGGCCCGGGTGCCCCTTTACGGGCAACTCGGCTACGCACAGCGGACGTTGCGCAGCCGCCAGCTGCCCCCGACCATCAAGCAGCGCCTCCGCGCCGAGGCCCACGGAGCCTCGCCCACCTCCCGCAGCCGGCTCGCCACCAGCGCCGAGCCGCTGCCGATCGTCCCCGCCGGGGCCGTGCTGCACACCAACGTCGTCCAGCACGAGATCCCCGCCGCCATCCCGGCGGCCCGAAGACGGGAGTACTCCGCCTGCCCCGCTTGACGCCGTACGGCCGAGGAGAGGCGGCCGGAACAGCGGGCGGCCCGGCGGTGTACCGCACCTGGTGCGGTACACCGCCGGGCCTGTGTGTGCCCGGACCTCACTTGTGCAGTGCGACGACCGGCGTCTCCACCTGCCGGGTGGCCAGCCAGAGAATCACGCCGACGATCGCCGGGAAAACGCCGATCGCCATGCCTTTCCTCGTTCCTCGTCCCTCGTACGGCCTTCTGTGTGCGGCTTCCTGCGTACGGCTCTCTGCGTACGGGGACGTCACACGGCGAGGAACGCGGCCGGTGCTCAGCCCGCGTTGACCGGATTGACGTAGGTGCCCGGGTGGGTGGCGCCGCTCTGGTCCAGGAGGGCGCCGCCGTAGGGCCACTTGAGCTGGAAGTGCTTCTTCTCGTCGGGCGGCGTGACGGTCACCACGCTCGGCGCGATCTTCCTGTCGCCGGCGCTGGTCGAGGGGAGCAGCGTGAGGGTGAACGAGGTGTGCGCGCCCGGCTTCAGCCGTACGGCGACCGGCTTCTTGGCGGAGCGGGGCAGGTCCCAGGCGGTGCCGTCGGTGCCGGTGATCCGGACGCCAGGGAAGCCGCCGAGGGTGCAGGTGCGGCCGCCGATGTTCTTCAGCCAGACGGTGGCGGTCTGCTGCTGGTCGGAGTTCATGTCCGGGCGGCCGCCGCCGTCGGCGCCCCAGCCGGTCTTCAGGACGTCGGTGGTGCAGCGGGCGCCGGAGGCCGGACCGGCGGGGGAGCCCGCGGGGGAGGTGTGCTTCGCCGCCGCGGTCCGCGCGGTCTTCGCGGGACCGGCCGGGGCGCCCTGGCCCTGCCCGGCCGACTCCTGGGAGGACGAGGCGTCGGCCGGGGAGGCGGCGGCGGACGGTGCGGCGGCGGCACCGGCCTTGCTGTCCTTGCCGTCCTTCGCGTCGCAGGCGGTGAGCGCGGCCGCGGCGACGACGGCGATCAGCGTGGCGGCGGCGGTCTTGCGTCCGCGGTGCAGCGTGGTGTGGTGCGACATGGCGTCCCCCTGATGGCGTCAGACGTGCGGTCCGGTGTCCCGCTTCCGTGTCCACAAGGCTGGCGGCCTGGGCTGTTGATCCGCTAACACCTGGCTAACGCCGCGCCGCGCCGCCCGGGGGCGTCCCGGTTCAGATCACCAGCCGCTCCGGCATCGGCTGCTCGATCCCGTCCAGCTCCAGCGTGCACCGGGGGGTCGACGGCACCAGATGCGGTTCGCGCACCAGCACCCGGAACGGGTGGCTCGGCTCGCCGGGCAGTTCGCCGCAAAGGACGTTCATCCCCCGGCTGTGTTCCTTGCGGTAGGCGACCACCTTGCCGTTGACCAGCAGTTCTATCTCGCCGTCCCGGCAGGGCCCGACGTTCACGGTGATCGAATGGCCCAGCTGATCCATGTGGAAGTGATGGCTCCGGCTCATCACGCACCTCCCGTATCCGGTAGCGCCGCACCTCCGCGCGGGCACGCACGTACATCCAGGGTAAAACGGGCATAAAGGAAACCCGTGGTGGGCGGCCCCACCGTCCGTGACCAGCGAAAAGGCCGCCCCGTCGGCCCCGTGTCCCCACCTCCTCCCAAGGAGGACAATTGCACTGAAAGGGTGTGCGGGAGGCGGCGATGAACGGCTCGGCGAAGGGCTCGGCGGACGGCCGGACCGGCGGTGCCGCGGGCGGTTCCGCGGGCGGCCCGTCGGGCGGGTCGCTGGGCGGCTCGATCCGGCTCGGACAGGTGGTCGGGGTGCCGCTGCGGATGCACTGGAGCGTGCCGCTGCTGGTGGTCCTCTTCGCGTACGGGCTCGGCCGCCGCACCCTGCCCGTGTGGACCCCCGGGCGCCCGGCCGTCGTCTACGCGGTGGCCGGTGTCGCGGGCGCCGCCCTGCTCATGGGCAGCCTGGTGCTGCACGAGACGGCACACGCCGCCACCGCCCGGCGCCAGCAGATCTCGGTCGAGGACGTGACGCTGTGGGCGCTGGGCGGGATGACCCGGATGGGGCGGCCCAAGACCGCCGCGGCGGCCTTCCTCGTGGCCATCGTCGGGCCGCTCACCAGCCTCGTCCTCGGCGGCGCCGCCCTGGGCGCGGGCATCGGACTGCACGTCCTGGGCGGCTGGGCCGAGATCCCCGCCGTCGTCCTGCTCTGGCTCGGCTGGGCCAATCTCTTCCTCGGCCTGTTCAACCTCCTGCCGGCCGTACCGCTCGACGGCGGCCGGGTGCTCCAGGCGCTGCTGTGGTGGCGCATGAAGGACCGGGACCGCGCCGATCTGACCGCCTCCCGGGGCGGCCAGGTCACCGGGGTGCTGATGGCGGGCGCCGGCTGGGTGCTCCTGCTGCGCGGGGCGCCGGTCGGCCTGTGGATCGTCTTCCTCGGCCTGTTCGTCGCGGTCGTCGCCGGCGCCGAACGCCGGCAGGCCGGCCTCCACTCCGCGCTGCGCGGCATACAGGTCGGCGAGGCGATGACCGCCCCCGTGGCGACCGGCGCCGACTGGCTCACCATCCAGCAGTTCATCGACGAGGTGGCCGTGCACTCCCGCCACTCCGCGGTGCCGCTGATCGACTTCGAGGGGCGCCCCAGCGGCATCGTGCAGATCCGCCGGCTGGCCGGGGTCCCGGCGGACGCCCGCGCCTCCCTGCGCGTGCGCGAGGTGGCGGTCCCGCTCTCCCAGTGCGCCGTCGCCGCACCGGACGACCAACTGGCCGAGGCCCTCGACCGGGTCAGCCTGCGCACCGGGATGCGGATCCTCGTCGTCGACGCGGGGCATCTGGTCGGCATCGTCACCGGCAAGGACGTCTCCCGGATGATGCAGCGGCACAGCCTCGGCGGCGGGGCGCGGGGTGCGGAAGGGTGAGGGGCGGCGATGCGGCGATGCGCTATGTGACGGTGACCGCCCTCAGCCACACCGGACTGATCCGCGACCACAACGAGGACAGCCTGGTCGCCGGCCCCTGGACGCTGTGCGGCACGGTCACCGAGAACCCCCAGACCCTGGTCTTCCCCCTCGTCCACCCGCTGGTCATCGCGGTCGCCGACGGGATGGGCGGCCAGCCCGGCGGCGAGGTGGCCAGCGAGCTGACGGTGCGTCAACTCTCGGTCCTGGGCGCCACGCTGAACTCCGAGGACGCGCTGCGCCATGCCCTGCACGTCTGCAACGAGGCGGTCTATGCGGCCGCCGAGCGCAACCCGGCCCTCACCACCATGGGCACCACCGTCGCCGGGGTCCTCGTCCTGCCCGAGACCGTCCTCGCCTTCAACGTGGGCGACAGCAAGGTCCTCAGCGCCACCCCCACCGGCCTGCACCAACTGAGCGTGGACGACAGCCCGCCGCTCGCCCCCGGCCGCCGCACCACCTCCCTGATCACCCAGTCCCTGGGCGGCGCCACCACCTTCACCCCCGTCACCCCGCACATCACCCCCACCCCCCTGTCCCTGACCGACCGCTACCTGGCCTGCACCGACGGCCTGACCGACCCGGTACCGGAGGAAGCGCTCGACGAACTGCTCCAGGCCCACGGCGGCAACAACGGCAAAGCCGCCTTCGAACTGTGGAAGGCGGCCATCGAGGCGGGCGGCCCGGACAACATCACGCTGGCGCTGGTCGAGATCGGGGAGTGAGTGCGGCGGCGCGGGCCGGGGCACGCAGCGGGGCCCGCCCGCGACCACTGGTCGCGAGCGGGCCCCGTCGTTGCAGTTGCGCCGGGGGCTACGCCTTGAAGCCGTAGTCCATCAGCTTCTTGGCGGACGCCGTGCGGGCGGCCACCGAGGAGTCGGCGAGGACCGTGCCGATGACGGTCTTGCCGTTGCGGGTGGCGGCGAAGACCAGGCAGTACTTGGCCTCGGGACCGGAGCCGGTCTTGACGCCGATGGTGCCGGAGTAGCTGCCGAGCAGACCGTTGGTGTTGGTCCACTCCATGTTGCGGTAGCCACCGTTGCTGGTGGTGACCTTCTGCGTGGTCGACTTCGTCTTCACGACCGTACGGAAGGTGGAGTACTTCATCGCGCTGCCGGCCAGCTTCGTCAGGTCGCGCGGCGTCGAGTAGTTCGCACCCTTCCCTATGCCGTCGAACGAGTCGAAGTGGGTGTTCGTCAGGCCCAGGCTCTTGGCGGTGGAGTTCATCTGGCCGATGAACGACTTCACCCGGGCGTCACGCGTGCTGCCGGTGCCGAACTTGTCGGCCAGCGCATAGGCCGCGTCGCAGCCGGACGGGAGCATCAGCCCGTACAGCAGCTGACGGACGGTCACCTTGTCGCCGACGATCAGCTTCGCCGACGAGGCCCAGTCGTTGTCGACGATGTAGTCGCTGTACGCCTTCTGGACCGTGACCTTGGAATCCAGGTCGAGGTTCTTCTGCGCGAGCACCACCCGCGCAGTCATGATCTTGGTGGTGGAGCCGGTCGAGCGCCGGGTGTCCGCAGCCTTGGTGTAAAGGCTCTTGCCCGTGCCGTTGTTCATCACGAACCCGCCCGCGGCGGTGATCGTGGGCGCCGCGGCCGTGGTGGCCTGCGCCGGAGCGGCGAAGGCCCCGGCCGAGAGGACGGCGGACGCGGCGACGGCCACCGCGGTCGCGCGACGAATGCCCTTAATGCCGATTTTCAATCGATTACTCCAAATACCCCTGCAGCGAGGTCACATGCAGTGCGGTCACATGCAGTGCGGACACATGAGGGTGCCGCATGCTGATGAGACGCTTGGGGCGGGGCGATGGATGCGCGCTGCGCGGAGATTTTTCACAGGAACCCGTTCTCCGTCCCGAACGTCTTCCGTCCAGTTGGCGTAGACGGCCGTGGAGGCATCGGGTGGAGCACCGCATATTGGGGGAGCGCTACGAGCTGGTGGAGCAGCTCGGGCAGGGGGGAATGGGCACGGTCCACCGGGCGGTCGACCACCGGCTGCGCCGCACCGTCGCCGTGAAGACCCTCTCCGCCGAGCTGGCGCTGCAACCGGAGTTCCGCTCCCGCTTCCAGCGCGAGGCGCACGCCGCGGCCGCGCTCAACCACCCCGGTGTGGCCACCGTGCACGATGTGGGCGAGGACCGCGCCGACGGCGCCGTCGAGCCGTATCTGGTGATGGAGTACGTCGAGGGCCGCACCCTGAGCCAGGTGCTGCGCGACGGGGCGATGCCCGTGGCGCAGGCCGTCGAGATCGCCGGGCAGGTGCTGGAGGCCCTGGAGCACAGCCACAAGCACGCCATCGTGCACCGCGACATCAAGCCCGGCAATGTGATGCTGACCGCCACGGGCGCGGTCAAGGTCGTCGACTTCGGCATCGCCAAGGCGCTGAGCGAGATGGCCACCCGGCTGACCGGGACCGGCGTGGCCGTCGGCACCCCCGCCTACCTCGCCCCCGAGCAGATCAACGGCCAGGAGACCGACCACCGCACGGATCTGTACGCGGTGGGCTGCCTGCTCTACGAGCTGCTGACCGGCCGGCCCCCGTACACCGGTGACTCGCCCTTCGTCGTCATGCACCAGCATCTGGCCGCCGAACCGCTGCCGCCCTCCCGCCTGCGCCCGGAGCTGCCGCCCGCCCTGGACGCGCTGATCGGCACGGCGCTGCACAAGTCGCGCGAGGACCGGTTCGCGGATGCGTCCGCCATGAGGGCGGCCCTGGACGAGGCCGCCACCGGGGGCGCAACCGAGGCGGCCGCTCCCGCCCCGGTACGGACGCCGACCACCGTCGAACCCGCGTCCCCCTCGCCGGCGGCGCCCTCCCCGGTCTCCCCGCCCGCGCCCCCTCCCTCCCGCCGCCTGGCCAAGGTCGTCCTGCGCCCCACCGCCGAAGGAGGCGTCGCCGTCCTCGGCTGCGTCCTCTCCCTGGCGATCTCCCGTACGGACATGATCGAGGTCGGCCGCTTCCACCAGGTCGCCCTGCTCGCCGCCGTGGCCGGGGCGCTGGCGCTGCTGTGGTCCGCCCGGCTCGCCTGCGCCGTGGCCTGGGGCCCGGTCGCCGAGGCCGTCGCGGCCTGGTCCGAACTCTCCCGCGGCTATGTCGGCTGGGACACCCACTACGTCGTGGTCGCCCTGGTCCTGGCCCTCGTCGCCGCCCTGTGCCTCGCCGCCGGCTGGCGGGACGACCGCACGGGCGGCTTCGCGCTGGTGGCGTTCTGGTTCACCGCCCTGACCTCCGTCTGGTTCTTCCTCGACGATCTGCGCAAGATCGGGGTCTTCTACGTCCTGCTGCTCGGCGTGACCCTGGCGGTGGGGGCCCAGGTCCTCAAGGCCCGTACCCGGCCGACCGGTTCCACCGCGCCGTAATCCCAAGGACGCGCCGTAACCTGGAGAAATGGACGACGGTTCGGTCACGTTGTCCCTGTGCGGCGATGTGATGCTCGGGCGCGGCGTCGACCAGATCCTTCCGCATCCGGGGGATCCGGCGCTGCGGGAGGGGTACGTCCGCGACGCCCGGGTGTATGTCGAGCTGGCGGAGGAGGCCAACGGGCCCATTCCCCGTCCCGTCGGCTTCTCCTGGCCGTGGGGCGAGGCGCGGGCGGTGCTCGATGCGGTCGCGCCCGGGGCGTGGGTGATCAATCTGGAGACCAGCATCACGCGGCACGACACCTACGCGCCGGGGCGGGGGATCCACTACCGGATGCATCCGGCGAACCTCCCGGCTCTGGCCGCGGGCCGTCCCGATGTGTGCGTCCTGGCCAACAACCACGTCCTGGACTTCGGACCCGACGGGCTGGCGGAGACCCTCGCCACCCTGGCGGGCGGGGGGCTGCGGACGGCGGGGGCGGGCGGGGACGCCGAGGCGGCGACGCGGCCGGGGATCGTGCCACTCGACGGCGGGCGCCGGGTGCTGGTCTTCTCGTTCGGGATGCCGTCGAGCGGGATCCCGCGGACCTGGGCCGCGACCGCACGGCGCGGCGGGGTGGCCTTCGCCGCCGGGCCGACGGACGTCGCCGCGGCCGAGGTGATCGAGCGGGTGCGGCGGGCGAAGTGGCCGGGCGATGTGGCGGTGGCCTCGGTCCACTGGGGGTCCAACTGGGGCTATGAGGTCTCCCGGGAGCAGATCGCCTTCGCCCATGCGCTCGTCAACGGCGGTGTGGACGTCGTCCACGGGCACTCCTCGCACCACCCCCGCCCGCTGGAGCTCTACCGGGGCAAGCTGATCCTCCACGGGTGCGGCGATTTCATCGACGACTACGAGGGCATCACCGGCTTCGAGCGCTACCGCGACGATCTGCGCCCGCTCTACCTCGCCACGCTGGACCCGGACACCGGCCGCCTCCACGCGCTGCGGATCGTCCCGCTCCAGGCCCGGCGGATGCGGCTGCGGCACGCCTCGTCCGCGGACCGGCAGTGGCTGCGGGCGCTCTTCGACGAGATGGCCGAAGGCTTCCGGCCGTGCGGCGCGGCAGGGGGCCCGGACGACGCGGGGGCGGAGGGTGCGTTCACCCTCCGCCCCGCGGCGTCCTAGGTGTGTTGTCCCGGCAGGGACCTCAGCGGCCCGCGATGGCCTCCGCCAGCGCCAGGATCCGGCGGGCGTCCTCGACATGCAGGTTCTCGATCATCCGGCCGTCGACGGTGACCACCCCGCGTCCCTCACGGGTGGCCAGTTCGAAGGCGTCGATGACCTTCCGGGCGTGCGCGATCTGTGCGTCCGACGGTGCGAAGACCTCGTTGCACGGGGCGACCTGCCCGGGGTGGATCAGGGTTTTGCCGTCGAAGCCGAACTGCCGCGCCTGAACGCATTCGGCCTCGAAGCCCGCCAGGTCCTTCACGTCGTTGTAGACGCCGTCCAGGATCGCCTTGCCGGCGTCCCGGGCGCCCAGCAGTGCCAGCGACAGCCCGGTCAGCAGCGGCGCCCGGCCCGGGACGTGTTCGGCGTGCAGTTCCTTGGCCAGGTCGTTGGTGCCCATCACCAGGACGGTGAGCCGTTCGCTGGCGGCGGCCACCGCACGGGCGTCCAGCATGGCCCGCGGGGTCTCGACCATCGCCCAGATCGCCGTGTGGTCCGGGGCGCCGGCCGCCTCCAGCGCCCGTTCCACCTCCCGTACGGTCGCGGCGGAGTCCACCTTGGGCACCACGACCGCGTCCGGGCCGGCCTCGGCGGCGGCCCGCAGGTCGTCGGCGTGCCAGGCGGTGCCCGGCCCGTTGACCCGGATGGTCACCTCGCGGTGGCCGTACTCCTTCGAGGCCGCGGCGGCCGCGACCCGCTCGCGGGCCTCGGCCTTGGCGTCGGGGGCGACGGCGTCCTCCAGATCGAGGATCAGTGCATCGGCGGGAAGGGACTTGGCCTTCTCCAGGGCGCGCTCGTTGGCGCCCGGCATGTACAGGACGGAGCGGCGCGGCCGCAGGGTCGCGTCGGACATGGCGTTCCTACTCCTCGTTCTACCGGGGCTCGGCGGCCGCGTAGGCGTCGCGCAGCTCGGGGTCGCGGGCGGCCAGCGCATCGGCGAGCCCGATGACCACCTGGCACTGCTTGTACGTGGCGTCGTCCTGCATCTTGCCGTCGATCATCACCGCGCCGGTGCCGTCGCCCATGGCGTCGATGACCTTACGGGCCCAGGCGACCTCGGCCGGTTCCGGCGAGAAGACCTTCTTGGCGATGCCGATCTGCACCGGGTGCAGGCTCCAGGCCCCGACGCAGCCCAGCAGGAAGGCGTTGCGGAACTGGTCCTCGCAGGCGGTGGTGTCCTTGATGTCCCCGAAGGGGCCGTAGTACGGCAGGATGCCGTGCGCCGCACAGGCGTCGACCATCCGGGCCAGGGTGTAGTGCCACAGGTCCTGCTGGAAGGTGGCGCGCGGCGCGGTGCCGTCCGGGCCGTGCGGGTCCTCCCGTACGAGATAGCCGGGGTGACCGCCGCCGACGCGGGTGGTCTTCATCCGGCGGCTGGCGGCGAGGTCGGCCGGGCCGAGCGAGATGCCCTGCATCCGCGGGCTGGCCCCGGCGATCTCCTCGACGTTGGCGACGCCGGTGGCGGTCTCCAGGATGGCGTGGACGAGGATCGGCCGCTGGACACCGGCCTTCGCCTCCAGCTGGGCGAGCAGCCGGTCGACGTAGTGGATGTCCTCGGCGCCCTCCACCTTCGGCACCATGATCACATCGAGTTTGTCGCCGATCTCGGTGACCAGCGTCAGCAGATCGTCCAGCGCCCAGGGCGAATCCAGGCTGTTGATCCGCGTCCACAGCTGGGTGTCGCCGAAGTCCGTGGCCTTGGCGATCTCCACCAGGCCCGCCCGGGCCGCCTCCTTGCGGTCGGCGGCGACGGCGTCCTCCAGATTGCCGAGCAGCACGTCCACGGTGGGGGCGATGGACGGCACCTTGGCCGCCATCTTCGCGTTGCCCGGGTCGAAGAAGTGGATCATCCGGGAGGGTCGGAACGGCACTTCCCGCACCGGCGTCGGCGCACCGACGGCCAAGGGGCGGAAGAAGTCCTTCGGAGAGCGCATGCAGTCTCCCTGGTCGGATCGAGGGGTGCGGCCCGCGGGGGCGTCCGCGGCGGCCATCCGGCCCACACTCTAGGCGCGCGGGGGCCGAAAGTTACCGGGCAGTATGTGTGCCGTTGCTCACGGACGGCGAGGTGGGCGGGGGCGGGCCGCCCCGTCACCCCCACGACGGCGAACCACGTCCAGGCCGCATTGCTCGCACAGGAGGCGGGCCTGCTCGGGGACCACTGGCAACGACGAAGGGCGCCCGCCTCTTGGTGCCGTCCCGCGCACTATTCAAGTTTGACTAGACTCGCCCCACGGGCTGTACCTTCCTCCTCCCGCACCGCCGGAGCCCGCGAACAACGGCCCACCACCACAAGGAGCCCGAGTGACCCTCCCCCCTCTGCCCGACACCGGCTACACCCCGACCGCCGAGGAACGCGCCGATCTGGACCGCTGGTTCGCCGCCTACGACGCCCACAGCGCCCGGCGCAACGTCGCGCGCATGGCCGATATGGCGGTGTTCCCCCTCAACCTCGTGAGCGATGACGCGGCCGGCAACGGCCGCTCCGCGCAGTGGGACCGCGAGCAGTTCATCGCGACGATGACGCAGGTGATGGGAGACGGCAGCGAGGACATCGCCTTCGAGTCCACGCGCACGCCCGTCTTCCTCTCGCCCTCCATGGCGGTGGTCTTCACCGACTCGGCCATGACGACCGGGGGCCGCACCCAGCACCTTCGCTACGCCGACATCCTGATCCGGCGGGACGGTACCTGGGCGTTCCAGACCATGATCCAGAGCGGCTGGGGCGACCAGCTGTAACACCGTTACCCGGACCCCGGCGGCCTGGCCCACCGCCATCCACACCCTGTGGACAGCGAGTCCCGACCCCGCCCCGGCTTCGTTCATGCCTGGCCCCGACCGGACCCCGGCCCCGACCGGACCCCGGGTATCCGTTCAGCCGGAAGCGATGCACCTGCGGGTCTGACGAATGGGCTCGACGGCGTGGCTGAGGCCGATCTGTACGGGGTCGGGGGCGGCGACCGCAGGGCTCTCAGTGTGACTTCGACGGCCGGATCGCGGCCGTAGGTGAGGAGTGTCTTCGCGCCATCGCTCTGAGCGCGGCAATCAGGACGCGGGACACGTCAGAACGGCGTCCGGATCAGGTCAGGTCTCTTCCCCACCTGACCCGGACGCCCCCTCCTGGAACGCCGCGAGCATCTCCGGGGACCAGGTCAGGCTGCCGTCCCGCAGTTCGCCGATCACCCCTTGCAGCCAGCGCTCCTCGGCGTCGAGGACGGTGAGCAGGTACTCGTTCTCGATCAGCGTGATGCGCGGCAGTCCGGCCGGGGCTTCGGCGGACTGGCGCTCCAGGTTGGCGCGCTGGGCGGCGAGTCGCGCCGCCCGCCGTTCCAGGATCGGCGCCACCTCGTCCGGGCTGAGCATGAGCATGTTCGACAGCGCCGCCGGGAACACGGGGAACTCCGCCTTCGGCACCGCCAGCATCTGCTCCAGCCACTCGCGGGTGACCTCCCGGCCCTCATCGGTGACCTCGTAGACGGTCCTCTCGGGGTACTGCTGGTCGCGCTCCGTCTGCCGCACGGCGATCAGCCCGCCGGCCTCCAGCCGCTCGATGGTGCGGTACAGCCCGGCCCGCTGACCGACGTTGACGACCTGTTCCTTGCCCCACTGCTTGAGCAGTTGCTGGATGCCGTACGGATGCAGCGGCCGGTGGTGCAGCAACGTCAACACGGTCAGGCCGAGCGGCGAGCTTTTTACGGAAGCGGCGGAGGAGGCGGAGGAGGCGGCGGCGCTCATAGCGGCATCGTAGTCAGCCCCAAACTAGTTGCACTGATACTAGTTTCTTTGCAACTATTACCGGGGCGTCCCAACGACGCCTCCACATCCAGACGCATCCACATCCGCATGTGTGTGACCCACGGGAGGGGCTATGACAGGAGGGGCTATGAACGACAACCGCGGCCACGGCTCCGGCGTACGGACGGCACTGGTCATCGGGGGCGGTGTGGCCGGCCCGGTGATGGCGCTCGCGCTGCGCAAGGCGGGCATCGAGGCGACGGTCTACGAGGCGTATCCCACCGCGGCGGACGGCGTGGGGGCCTGGCTGGGCCTGGCGCCGAACGGTCAGGCGGCACTGGCGACGGTCGGCGCCGACGCGGCGGTGCAGGCCATCGGGCAGCCGGTGCCCGGCGTGGTGATGGCGGACGGCGCCGGCAACCGTCTCACCGGCTTCGGCGGTTTCCCGGAACTGCCCGCCACGCTGACGCTGCCGCGCGACCGGCTGTTCCGGGCGCTGACCGATCATGCGGTCGCCGCGGGCATCCGGTTCGCGTACGGGAAACGGCTGGTCACCGCCGAGGAGACACCGGACGGAGTGACCGCCCACTTCGCCGACAACACCTCCGCGACCGCCGACATACTCATCGGCGCCGACGGCATCCGCTCCACCGTCCGTACCGTGATCGACCGGCATGCGCCCGTCCCTGAGTACGGCGGCGTACTGAGCTTCGGCGGCCACGCGACGGTGGGCAGCGACGCCGGGGCCGAACCGGGCACGATGTACTTCGCGTTCGGCCGCGCCTTCATGGGCTACTGGCGGGGCCCGGACGGGCGGATGATCTGGTTCGCCGGACTGCCCACGGACACCCCGCCGAGCCCGGCCGACCTGGCGCGCATACCCAACGCCGAATGGCTGAGCCGGCTGCGTGAGCTGTACGCCGGCCATGTCCCGGGCGAGCGGCTGCTGCGGCACACCGGCCCCGACGAGCTGATGGTGGTCGGCCCGATGGAGCGCATGCCGTCCGTACCGCACTGGTACCGCGGCCGGATGGTGCTGGTCGGAGACTCGGTGCACGCCCCGTCCTCCAGCTCCGGGCAGGGCGCCTCGCTCGCCATGGAGAGCGCCGTCGAACTGGCCCGCTGCCTGCGCGATCTGCCCACGCCGGCCGAGGCGTTCGCCGCCTACGAGGCCCTGCGCCGCCCGCGCGTGGAGGCGATCGGCCACAACGCCGCGGCCGTCAACAAGGTCAAAGCGGGCAAGACCGAGGCCCCGGTGCCGGCCTTCCCCACCCCTGAGGACATGTTCCGGCCGCTCCACTTCCATCGGATCGCGTGGGAGGAGAAGGTGAGTGTGGGGGCGTGTGGGGCGGTGAGCATCACGACCTGACGGAGACCGGGAATGGGGGGTGGTGGGGGCGTACCTCGCAGAAAGTGCGTCTCCCAGTCCGCCGAGCTGCCGAAGGCATCCCTTCGCGGGGTGCAGAGAGGCGCGATCTCATCGGCATCGAACGCGAAGTCGCCGACGTTTAGGCCAGAACCTGACCTACATGGTCCCTAACTTGGTCCGTATCGCGGAACAGGACCAAGAAAGGCCGACACCATGACCTCCACTGAGCCGACCACCCACAATCCGGCCCTCGCGTCGGCAGCCACCGGTGAGCGCGCGGACCTGTTGGCGATGCTGGCCAAGCACCGCCACATGCTGGGCTTCACCACCCGCGACCTCACCGACGAGCAGGCGGGCCTGCGCACCACCGCCAGTGAGCTGTGCCTGGGCGGCCTGGTCAAGCACGTCACCACGGTGGAACGGAAGTGGGTCGACTTCATCCTGGAAGGCCCGGCCTCGATGGGCGACTTCACCACCATGACCGAGGCCGACTGGGCTCGTCGGGCCGACGACTTCCGCATGCTGCCCGGTGACACGTTGGCGGGTGTGCTGGACAACTACGCCGAAGTGGCACGCCGGACCGACGAGTTGGTCGCCACCCTGCCCGATCTCGACGCCTCCCGGCCGTTGCCGAAGGCGCCGTGGTTCGAGCCCGGCGAGCGGTGGTCGGCCCGCCGGGTGCTGATGCACATCATCTCCGAGACCGCCCAGCACTCCGGCCATGCCGACATCATCCGCGAAAGCCTGGACGGTGCGAAGAGCATGGGCTGACCAGCGGCGCGTGGTGGCTCTCCGGGGCGGCGACGGAGTGCGGGTGATGATCTCCGTGGTAGCTTCGGCGCCGCCGTGCAGCACTGCGTATTCGAGGAGGTGAGACCGATCAACAGCACCGTGACAGGTCGGAGCTCCCTCCCTTGCATGGCCTAGGGAGCGCCCGAACAAGGCATTCCCGAAAGGCTTGAAACGCTGATGCGCTTCACCTCCCGGACGTCATCGGATGGCGTCACCGAGCAGTTCTTCACCCTCGACGAGATCCCCGGCGTGCTGTGGACGCCGGAAGGCGCCGTCGGTACGCGTCCCCTGATTCTGCTGGGCCACGGCGGCAGGCAGCACAAGACGGCCCCCCACACCGTGTCCCGCGCGCGCCGCTACGCCGCCGAGGGGTTCGCGGTCGTGGCGATCGATGCGCCTCATCACGGCGACCGGCCCCAGAACGAGGAGTTCGGCCGGATCGCGGCCGGGATGCGGGCCGGTATGGCCGCCGGTGAGAATCCGGGCGCGCTGGTCGCCGGCATGCACAGCTATCTGGCCGGTCAGGCCGTCGCGGACTGGCAAACCGTCCTGACCGCGGTCCAGCGCCTCGACCAGGTCGGCGTCGGACCGGTGGGGTACTGCGGTATGTCGATGGGCTGCGGGCTCGGCATCCCGCTCATCGCCGCAGAGCCCCGGATCCGCGCGGCGGTGCTGGGCCTGCTCGGTGTGCACGGGCTGGCCGAGGACGCCGCGCGGATCACCGTGCCGGTGCAGTTCCTGGTCCAGTGGGACGACCAGTTGGTTCCGCGGGACCAGGGCCTGGCGCTGTTCGACGCCTTGGCCTCGACGGAGAAGACGCTGCACGCCAACCCGGCAAGCACGGGGATGTGCCGTCGTTCGAAGTGGAGAGTTCGCTGCGGTTCTTCGAGCGGCATCTGAACCGGCGTCTGACCGACATCTGAACCGGCAACTGGCCTGCAACTGACCTGCGTCTGACCGGCCGCCACGACGCCGTCGCGGCGGCCGTCAGGATGTCCGTCCCTCCTGGCCGTGCAGGGCCGCGAAGTCCCGGAACCGCTCCACCGCGGCGCCAAGGTCGGCGGGTCCGCAGCGGAGGTGGAAGACCGAGCCGTCCGACCACGACTGAATCCAGGAGTCCCCCTCGGCGATCTCGGTGCGGTCGAGGGTGGCTCCGTGGAGTCCGGTCTCCTCGAGATCGAGCTCAACCGACCAGCCGGGATTGTCCAGCGTCTCGATGCGGATGCCGTACTCGTGCTCCCAGTCACCGTCGCACTGGCCGGTGTACCAGGCGGTGAGAAAGCTCAGGGGGTCCCGGGGCATGGCGTCTCACGCTCGCTCCGGTGCTGCGCCCGCCTCGGACTCGCGCTCGGTGAAGAAGTGGGCCCCGGCGACGGCCACCATCAATCCGGCGATCATCTGGACAGAGTAGGTCAGGCTCATCAGCGGCGCGGGCAGCTTGGGGTCGCCGGGGGCCAGGCCCAGCGTGACCAGTGTCAGCCAGCCGCCCCAGCCGGCCAGGGCGCCGGCGCCGGTCCAGGCGGCGGCCAGCGGTAGCCGTATGGGGAGCCGGCGCCCGCGGCCGTAGCCGAGGAGCAGGATTCCGGTGAGGGCGAGCGCGGCGAACAGGACGTACGAGGCGTCGTTCACACGGGAGTTGAAGTCCTGTGCGGCGACCCGCGCGGGGGTCAGTCCGAAGGTTCCGCCGGCCGCCCACACCAGATGCATCGCGCCCGCGAACAGGATCAGCGCGCTCGCCGCACCCGCGGTCAACCGGCGCGCGGACCGGGTCGGCGAGGGCGGCAGCTCCCCGGTACGGCCACGCCACAGATGCCCCCAGCGCTCCCTGGCGTACCGCACGAAGAGGGTGACCAGCGTCAGGGCCTGCACGATGAAGCCGCCGTAGACGACGCTCCACACCCAGGGAGCGAGGAGCGCATCGGAGCCGTCGTCGGTCACCGCAGTGTGGCCGTGGGAGGCGGCGGCCAGCATCTGGACGGGGAACGCCACGACGATCGGCGCCAGCAGCCCCGATGCGCACCACATCGGCACCGCCAGCAGCCAGGCCGGCACCTTCCGCCCCCAGGGCCGGGTGAGCAGGAACGACAGCACGATCACCGCGGCGTCCATCAGCAGGGTGAGCGCGTTGATCGCCGTCAGGAAGGTGCCGTCCTTGCGGAGCGCGCTGCCTTCGGGGATGCCGATGCGGCTGCCCGCGAGCCAGGCGATCTTGAGGGAGAGGTACGGGACGCAGGCGGCGAGGGTGATCGTCCGGAGCGTGGCGCCCATGCGCCCTCGCGGGGCGGGAGTCGGGGCGGTTGCGTGATGGCGGGTCGGGCTGGTCCGAAAGGTCATGGTGACGAGCCTTCCGGCACCGCCCGCCGCCCGCCTCGGCCGCGCCGACGATCCGCCTCCGCCGTATGGGGGAGGGGAGGGGGGGAGGGGAGGGGGCGGTAGGTCCGGTCCGGCGGGTCCGGTCCGGCGGTCCCCCGCCGGGACCGCCGGACCGTGCCGCCGTACTCGGCGCGCACGGATTCGTCTGCCGGCCGAGCCGGGGGGGGGGACGGAAGCCCTCCTCGCCGCCGCCTGTCCGTAGGACGAACGGAGGTGCGTGCCGCGGGCGTTCGCGGATTCCCGGATCAGTCGTCGAGTGCGAGGGCGTTCTTGGCCCGCGTGACGGATTCCTCGGAGGCCGGGCCGCCGGGGTTCTCCGTCGCCAGCGCCTGGTTGAGGGTGACGAAGGGCCGCATGCGGTCCTCGTATTGGGCGAATGCCGCGCGGTGGTCGCCGTCGCCCCGGCCGAGGGCGTCGGCCAGTACGTGGGCGCCGACCAGGGCCAGGCTGGTCCCCTGGCCGGACAGCGGGGACGCGCAGTATCCGGCGTCCCCGAGCAGCACGGCCCGGCCGTGCGACCAGCGTTCCATCCGGATCTGGGCCATCGCCTCGCAGAAGAAGTCGGGTGCCTCCCCTGCCGCCTTCGTCAGTCTCGTCGCCTCCCAGCGCAGGGACGCGAGCCGCTCGGCGACGGTCTGCCGCAGCCACTCGGTGTCGCGGTGGTCGCCGTCGAGCGGCTCCGAGTGGAAGCCGAAGGCGATCCTCAGCTCGGTGTTGTCGCGTACGGGCATGATGCCGAAGCCGGCTTCACCGTCCCTGAGCCAGACCTGCCAGTTGTCCAGTCCGAGGAAGTTGTCCGCGCTGAAGACCGACAGATAGCTGCCCAGGTGATGGGTGACGTCCTCTTCCGGCTCTTCCGGCCCGAACGCCAACCGCCGCACGGCGGAATGCAGGCCGTCGGCCCCCACCACCAGGTCGAAGGTGCGGGGGGCCTCGTGCGCGAAGTGCACCCGTGCCTCGCGCTCATCCTGTTCGAGCGCCGTGATGCCGTCCCCGAACACATACTCCGCATCGTCGCGGGTGCGCTCGTACAGCAGCTGCACCAGGTCCTCGCGCAGCAGCTCGATGTCGTCGCTGTCCAGCCGCCCGCTGCTGTAGGTCGCCTCGGTGGACCGCTCGATCTCGTTGCCGTCGGCGTCGAGCAGCGACATCCCCCGCATCCGGGTACGGACCTGCTGCGCCTGCTCCAGCAGCCCCATCCGGGCGACGACGTCGAGCGCGACACCGCGGATGTCCACGGCCTGCCCGCCCCGACGCAGGCCGGGCGCGCGCTCGACGACGGTGGGCGCGAAGCCGCGACGGCTCAGCAGATGGGCAAGCGCGGATCCGGCGATGCCGCCGCCGGAGATGAGTACGGTCTGCATGGGAAGCCCCCTTCGTACGGTGTACGCGACTGAATGTACGACGTACGCGCAGTGCTGCCAACTGAAGTCGCTGGCTGCCCAACTAGCCCTAGTGGTACGGCCTGTACTAGTTCAGGGGTGTCGTCCGTGGTGTTGCTGCTGCTAGCCTCTGCACTAGTACAGCTCGTGCAGGCCCGAGGGGCCGGAGGAACCCCCGAGAAATCCCCGAGAAATCCCCGAGAAAATCCCGAGAAGAACCCCGAGAAGCAGCGAAGAACCCGAGAAAAGCAGCATCGGGAAAAGAGTCAGAGCCAGAGCCGGGCGGACAACGCCGGGAACGGACGGATGGAGGCAGAACCAGGCCATGGCCGTGGAAACAGATGCGCCAGATCCGTCAGATCCGCCCTACCTGCGCATCGCCGCCGAGATCCGGCGGCGGATCGCGGAGGGCGAACTCGCCCCGGGTGACCGGGTCCCCTCCACCCGTCAGATCTCCAGGGAATGGGGCGTCGCCCTCGCCACCGCGACCAAGGCGCTGACCACCCTGGGCCGCGAGGGGCTCGTGGAGGCCCGCCCCCGCGCCGGCACCGTCGTGGCCGCGGCCCCCGCCCCCGTACCGCCGAAGCGACGCGCCCCCGCCGCCCGCGGCACCGCCCTCCCCGATCACGAGCTGACCCGTGACCGGATCGTCCGGGCCGCCATCGAGATCGCGGACGCCGAGGGGCTGGCCGCACTGACCATGCGCGGTGTCGCCGCCCGGCTGGGCGTGGCGGCCATGTCCCCCTACCGGTACGTCACCGGCAAGGACGACCTGGTGCTGCTGATGGCCGATGCCGCCTTCGGGGAGGGGGCCTACCCCGCCAAGACCCCCGCCGGCTGGCGGGCCCGTCTGGAACTCGGCGCGCACACCCTGTGGGCGGTCTTCCGCAGCCACCCATGGCTGGCGCAGCTCAGCCCGCTCACCCGCCCCTTGATGCTGCCCAATCTGATGGTCCACGCCGAATGGGCGTTCAGTGCCCTGGACGGTCACTGCCTGGATCCGAAGACCACGCTCGACCTGCACATCCTCCTCTACAGCTACATTCAGGGCCTCGCCGTCAACCTCGAACAGGAGGCCCACGCGGAAGCCGCCACCGGCCTGACCGAGGAACAGTGGATGGACCGTCAGGCCCCTGCCATGCACGCGATCGTCACCTCGGCCCGGTATCCGGTGTTCACCAAGGTGGTCGGGGCCTTCAAGAAGAACGGCTACGACCTGCGCCTCGACGAACTGTTCGCGTTCGGCCTGGAACCCCTGCTCGACGGCATGGCCGCCATCGTCGAGGGCGGGCCGCCCCGCCGCGGGCCGAGGCTCCAGGGTCAGGACGACCCGCTTGCAAGGGGTGGCTCCGGCGGTTGACCGCTGTTCACTGAACTGGTCGGTGCAGTCAACGCCGAGGCTCAGCTGATGGGTCGACACGGCCGGCCGGCGCTCTGCGGATGGCTTCGCGGGCCGCGCCGAGGCAGGTGGTGATCGCGGGGTCTTCTCGGGTGGTGGTGCGGTTCAGCGCCAGGATGTCGCGATGCATGCGCGGAGCAAGATGCAGACCGGTGACGCCGGGCTGGTCATGGACGATGCCGGTGGGCAGGAAGGCCGACCCGGCACCGGTGGCGACGAGCGCGGCCAGGACATGCAGCCCTTCGAACTCCCAGCGTCGGCCGGGCGTGGCGTTGACGGCGGCCAGGCGCTGGTCTCCTGCGGTACGGGAGAGCCGGCCGACGGGGGCACACAGCCAGGTATGGCTGTGGACGGCCTCCCGGAGGCGTGCGGCGGTGACGGGCACCGGGTTCCGGGCGAGTGGGTGGTCTGCCGGGACGGCCAGGACGATCTCTTCGCGGCGCAGGTGGTGTACGGCCAGACCGTTGCCCGCCGGGGGTGGGGCGGCGGACCAGTCGTCGATGACGGCGAGGTCGTAGCGGCGATCGAGGACGCCGCTGGCGGCGGTGGTTGAACCGGTCTCGTGGGCGACGACGGTCAGCTCGGGGTGTTGGCGTTGCAGTGTCGCCAGGCGAGGTGCCAGGAAGGGGGCCAGGGCGGGGATACAGCTGATGGTCACCCGGCCGCTGATGGCTCCGGTGCGTGCACGCATACGGCTCTGAGCGGTCTCGGTGGCGGCAAGGATGCGCGCTGCGTGTTCGGCCAGCTCACGCCCCGCGTCGGTCAGGCTCGCGCGCTGGGCGGTGCGCTCGACCAAGGCGATGCCGACCTCCCGTTCCAGCGTGGCCAGTTGCTGGGAGACCGCTGATGGGGAGTAACCCAAGTCCGCCGCGGTGGCTGTGATGGTGCCCCGGTTGGCGAACCTCTCCAGGATCTCCAGCCGTCTCAGATCCAGCATCAGTTCTCCTTACGCTGAGTTTCGCCATCTCGCGCTGTCGCTGATGCTACGCATTCGGGCACCCTGGGAGGCGTACTGCCCTGGGCGGTGCCGGTCACCAGGGGGCGGGAGGTTTGCCGAGTCCCAGCTTGACGCTGGGCCGTGAAGGGAGTGTCTGCCATGACCGCGCATTCCGCGACACTGGCCCTGGATGAGGCGGTACGAGCCCGTCTGAATGAGGGGGAAGATGTTCTCCATCTCGGCTTCGGGGAGGCGGGGTTGCCGGTCGCCCCGGAGCTGATCGAGGTGCTCGCCGACGCCGGTCGGCACAACGGCTATGGCCCGGTGGCCGGTGCGCCGCAGGCCCGCGCCGCCGCCGCGGGGTGGTTCACCCGCCGTGGACTGGCCACGGAGCCGGAGCAGATTCTGTTCGCCCCTGGGAGTAAGCCCCTGTTGTTCGCCTTGCTGGCCGCGGTCGAGGGCGACGTGGTGCTGCCGTGCCCCGCCTGGGTCTCCTACGCGGCCCAATCCGCTTTGCTCGGCCGGCGCGTGATCTGGGTGCCGGTGTCTTCCGAGGCCGGTGGTGTCCCCGACCCCGAGCGCCTGACGCAGGCCCTGCGGCGATCCTCGTCGTCCGGTGCCCGTCCCGGTGTGCTCATCCTCACGGTCCCGGACAACCCCACCGGCACTGTCGCGCCGCCCGAGCAGGTCGAGGCTGTCTGTGCGATCGCCGACCGCCACGGACTGGCGGTCATCAGCGACGAGATCTACTCCGAACTGTGCCACCGCGGCGCCGCACCCAGTCCGGCCCGCTACCTTCCCGAACGAACGGTCGTCACCACGGGTCTCAGCAAGTCCCTTGCCCTCGGCGGTTGGCGGATCGGCTACGCGCGCACCCCCCTGGGCGGATGGGGCCGGCGTGTGCACGAGGAACTGATCGGGGTGGCCAGCGAGATCTGGTCCAGCCTGGCAGCTCCCATGCAGGCCGTGGCCGACCACGTCTTGGGCGATCCGCCGGAGATCACCGCTCGCATCGCGGCCTCCCGCCGCCTGCACGCTCGAGTCGCCACCGCCGTGCACGCGCGGTTGACCGCTGCCGGAGCGCTGTGTCGGCCCCCGCAGGCCGGCTTCTACCTCTACCCCGACTTCGCCCGTCGGTGCGAATTTCTCCGCAGCCAGGGCATCCTCACGGGCACCGACTTGGCCGCGACCCTGCTCGACCGGTACGGCGTCGCCACCCTGCCCGGCAGGGCCTTCGGCGAACCCGACACCGCGTTGACTCTTCGGCTCGCCACCAGCCTCCTGTACGGCACGACCCGGCGGGAATGCGAGCGGGCGCTCGCCGTGGAAGAACCCGAGAACCTGCCGTGGATCGCTGCTTCTCTCACCCGTCTCGGCGACGCGGTGGAGGCGGTCGTGGGCGCCCACCACCGTTCCTGATCTGTCTCTCGGATGGATACCGGCCTGCCGGTCGGCTGGTGAGGGCGCCCTTAATGCGAACCGGTCCCTGGTTTTGCGGATTGTCCCCGGTGGGGGCGGCGGTGCCCACCTGCTCCTCTCAGCTGAGCCGGCTCTGCGGCGAAAGCGGATAAACGTCCGAGCAATTACTCTTCACGTATCAGAACCGCGAATAGTGCGTATGCCCATATTCGACGCGGGCTGTGTCGTGTGGGCATGTCAAGAGGCGTCGGTGTATGGAATCGCTTTTCCGCCACCGCTCCGGCTGCAGAAATGTGTTGATCACCACTCCCGGGCTCGGGAATGTCGCGGCGGGTGAAGCCCGAACCTCATGTGTGCGGGAAGTCGGCGCTTGTGCAAATCCCGTCCGGTGTTCAGTCGCCTTGCTTACCGCACGGAACAGGTTGGCTGATTTCCTTATATGCCTTGCTGCGTGCAACACGGCCACCTACGTTTGCAGGCAGCGCAAAACGCGCATGCGAAACTTTCTGCAATGCCGCACAGTGAATTTCGGAACGATGACGAGGAGAGTCATGGAGACCATCGCCGAAAACCGGAGCGAGGGCCCCGATCGCCGACGTCCCGGCCAGGCCCCCAGGATGCGAGCCGTGCCAGGTCAGCGCCTTTCCAGGCTTCCGCAGTTGGCAGGACTCGACGCGACCTTGAAGCGTGATATAGCAGTGGTCAGCGCGGTCCTCCCCTTCAAGGTGAACAACTATGTCATTGACGAGTTAATTGACTGGTCAAACATTCCTGATGACCCCATCTTCCGTATGACTTTCCCGCATCGCGACATGCTGCCGAGCGACGACTTCGAGTTCATCGCGAAGCTCATGGAAAACCAGGCATCCCGGGAAGAGATGGCTGCCGCGGTAAACGAAGTGCGGACGAAGTTGAACCCTCACCCAGGTGATCAGCTTTCGAACAATATCCCCGTAGAAGATGACGAGCCATTCCATGGGCTTCAGCATAAATATCGCGAAACTGTCCTCGTCTTCCCCGCCCAGGGGCAGACGTGCCACTCATACTGCGGGTACTGCTTCCGGTGGGCTCAATTCGTCGGAATCTCGGAGCTCAAACAGTCCGTCGATGGTCCGGAAAGGGCCCTTCAGTATCTTGGGGCGCACCGCGAGGTATCTGACGTGCTCATCACCGGCGGTGACTCGATGATCATGTCGACGGACCGACTGGTGCCCTATATCGACCCCCTGCTGAGCCCGGACATGGACCACATACGCAACATCCGGTTCGGGACGAAAGCCCTGTCCTACTGGCCCTACCGGTTCACTACGGACAAAGACAGCGACGACCTTCTCCGGCTGTTCGAACGCTGCGTCCAGGCCGGCCGGCACGTCGCCGTCATGGCGCACTTCAGCCACGCCCAGGAACTGGCCACCGACGCGGTACGCGACGCCATCGCCCGTATCCAGTCGACCGGAGCGGTGATCCGGGCGCAGGCACCCATCATCCGCTTCGTCAACGACTGGCCCGAGGCGTGGTCGGACATGTGGCGCACCATGGTGGGCATGGGAGTGGTGCCCTACTACATGTTCGTCGAACGCGACACCGGGGCACGCGGGTACTTCGAGATCCCCCTGGCGCGGGCGCTGGAGGTCTACCAGACAGCCGTCCGCACTGTGTCCGGCCTGGAGCGGACCGCCCGAGGCCCGGTGATGTCGGCCGCTCCCGGCAAGGTCTGCATCGACGGCACCGCCACCGTCGGAAACGAGAAGGTCTTCGTCTGCCGATTCCTGCAGGCCCGCGATCCGGAGCGGGTGGGTAAACCGTTCTTCGCCCGCTTCGACGAACATGCCACCTGGTACGACCACCTTCAGCCCGCTTCCTTCGAGACGCGCCCCTGGTTCGCCACCGCCAACTCAAGTTCCCTGCACGGTTCTTGAAGGGAGTCGTCCGGCAATGATGCCGGGGCCGCCTGCGGATCGCCGCGCTCGGGGGCCCCGGCCTTGCCGACCGGTCGGCGACCGCCAGTACCGGCCTTCGCAACGAGCACCTGTATGTGGAGGGCAACGCTGCACGCCAGCAGCAAGACGGGAGTGGCGCCCCATTCCGGCAGTGCCAGCGCCAGGACCAGGAAGAAGCCGGCGAACGCGAAGGAGCCTTGCACCACTCCGCGCAGGAAGTACGCGGCGGCCACTCCTCCTTCGGCGCGGTGGGTGAAGACCGCCATGATGGCCGCGATCACCTGGAGCGGTGCGAGCAACCCGGACAACCGGGGACCCAGGACATCGGAAGCGGCCGTGATGGCCAGGACGACGATGCCGGCGCAGGCCATGCGCAGCGGGACATCCCACCACGCGCCGACGGCAGTGTGTTGAGAGGTGCCCTTCGGCCACCAGTGCAGCATGGCCGACAGGCAGAGTAGGACCAGTGGGCCACCGGCGATGGCCGGGAGGCGAACCACCCACAGCAGCAGGGTGCAGGCCGCGAAGGTGGCCAGACCGGTCATGAGCGACACCGCCCAACCCCAGCGGCGGGCGGTGGCCGCGTAGGCCAGGCAGAATCCGCACCCGGACACCAGACCCAGCAGCATCCCCGCCGAGGTCCGGGCGGCAAAGCCATTGCCGTGCTCGGCCAGCATCACCACCACGATGGGGCCCGAGGTCAAGGGCAGACCGGTCAAGCGGCCACCCACTGCATGGCCCCACCGCCGTTGCACCACCGTGGTGAGCAACACGAGTAGCGGGGCCAGTGCGACGCGTAAAAGCATGATGATCACGACTATGACCCTGTCACGCGACAGTCCGAGATTGGCACGGATGTTCCCGCCGTATGCCCGTTTCGCGTGCGGAAAGAGAAGCGATACCCGGATGACACCGCAGATACCGCAGCCGACCTCCTTGGATGCGACCGACCGGGCCCTGCTCCACCTCCTGGCCTGCGACAGCCGCGCCACCTACCAGGAACTCGGGCATGCTGTCCGCCTCAGTGCCAATGCCGCCGCCGAACGTGTCCGCCGCCTGCGGCGCTCCGGCCTCATCCGCGCCTACACGATCGATGTCGACCGCAACACCCTCGGCCAGACATTGCGTGCCCTGACCAACATCAAGCTGCGGGAAGGGATGAGCCGGCGCCAGTTCGAAGACGGTCTCGTGGGGTTGCCTCACGTCATGGCAGCCGCCCACACCACCGGCGAATACGACTACGAACTCACCATCGGCTGCCGGGAACCTGCCGAACTCGAAGAAATCGTCGACCGTCTCAAGGAGCACCACGGCGTGCGCGAAGTCAACAGCCGTATCGTTCTCCGTGAGGTCCCCCTCGACCGTCTGCGCATCCTGGAGCACCCACCCGCACGCCGCACTGCATAGAAGGCCCTCGCCTGCCCCGCCGAGACGCGGGGCGCTTGCTCGCCTCCAGTGGGCGACACCACATCGGAAGCGGGCAAGCGGTACGTCGTCCTGCCGGCCTTCCTCCACTTCGGCTTCCACGGCCTTCGTCACACCGGCCACACGATGGCCACGCGATTCGGGGCCACCCCGAAGGCGGCGCTGATCTATCAACACTCAGATCGTGAGCGTCAGAAGGAGGCGGGGAGCGAACTGGACAACACAGAGGCGCAGCATGGTGGTTGTTCCCCCGAGCCGGGCCTGCGTCTTTGGAGCGCGTGACGGGAATCGAACCCGCGCTCTGAGCTTGGGAAACAGGGGGCTTTCGCAGGCTTGGTGCGATCCCGACCTACAGAACAGACATGCCTGACGTGGGCGGACTGCCTGCATGTATGTGCGTGGTGAGCGGAAGCGTGGCGCGAAGCGCTGCTGGTCTCAGTCGCTGAAGCGTACGGTTCCGGCCCGCCGTGGAATCTCCGCCGGTTCGCCGGCCACCGATAGCGGCCGGTATTCCACCCGCCGGCGTCCCGGATCAGCCCAGGACAGCTGTATCCAGCCAATTACTGCCGTATGGCGATAAGTTGTTAGTGAGTCGGCTCCGGTGTCGGGTTGCCGAGAAGCCCTGGTCGAAGCCCACCTGACCTGCAGTTCTCCATAAGGCGGCCGCGGGCGGTGGGCCGCAAGTGTTGAATTGCGGCCTCTTTGTGCCGAATGAGGCGTCCGAAGTGATCATTAGCGTTCTACGCTGCGGTTGTGCGGCTCAGGGAATGGGTGTCAGGGGTGGCCTGTTCATGTGAAAGCGATCCCGACCACTCGGCTAATTGGTGACCGTGTGACTTGCGGGGCAAGAGAGTCTTATGGCCGTTACGTGGCAGGCGCGTGGCGGGATCTGGGACGCCCGCCCGGAAGTAGGGGGACTCCTGTTACATTCCGTATCTTTCAAGGTGCTGGGGCCGCTGACGGCAGAGGTGGACGGGGAACAGATCAGGATTGGCGGGACGCGGCAGCGTACGGTCCTCGCGATGCTGTTGCTCTCGGCGGGCCACCCGGTCTCCGTGGCGGCGCTGACCGATGCGGTGTGGCAGGGGGCGCCACCCGCCACCGCCCGTAACCAGATCGCCATATGCATCACCGCGCTGCGGCGCATCTTCCGGGACGCTGCTGGCGCCGAGGCGCTCATCGAGACCGTGCACAACGGCTACGCCCTGCACCCCGGGGGGCACCGGATCGATCTCCACGAGGTGGAGGCGCTGCTGGCGCGGGCCCGCGAGCTGGTGGACGACGGGCGAACCGTGGACGCGGTAGGGGAGTTCGAGCGGGTCCTGGCCATGTGGTCCGGCACGGTCCTCGACGGTCTGTCCGGCGGCCGTATCAAGGATTTCGCCGCCGGACTGACGGAGCTGTGGCTCGACGTGAACGAGGATTGTGCCGAGCTGCAGCTGCAGCTCGGCCGGTACCGGCCCTTGGTCTCCCGGCTCACCGAGCTCGTCAAGAAGTACCCACTGCGGGAGCACAGTCGCCTCCAGCTCATGGAGGGCCAGCGTTGGCTGGGCAGACGCGCCGACGCGCTGGAAACATACCGCGAGGGCCGCAAGGTGTTGGTGGAGGAGCTCGGGATCGAGCCAGGGGCCGCGCTGCAGGAGCTTCACCATCGCATCCTGCAGGAGTCGGGCGGGGCCGAGCAGGGCGAGCTGCCGCCCGCAGCGCGTACGGCGCCGGTGCCGGTGGCCGCGGTGCCGGCCGAGCTGCCGCTGTCTTCGGCCTCGTTCACCGGCCGGGTGGCTGAGATCGCAGCCCTGGACCGGTTGCTGCACCAACCCATGAGGCAGTCGCCGGCCATCGCGGCCCTCTTCGGTGTGGGCGGGGTGGGCAAGACCGCCCTCGCCGTGCACTGGGCCAACCGCGTTGCGGCGCACTTCCCCGACGGGCAGCTATTCGTCGACATGCGAGGCTTCCACGAGCACGAGGAGCCCGTCTCCCCGATGAGCGCCCTGGACCGGTGTCTGCGCGTGCTCGGCGTGCCCAGCTCTCAGATCCCCGCCGATCGGCAGGAGAGGGCAGCGCTGTACCGCACGGTGCTGGACGGCAGACGTGTGCTGATTGTGCTGGACAACGTGCGGTCGCTCGCCCAAATCCTGCCGTTGCTGCCGGGCCAGGGAGAGTCCTGCGTCCTGATCACCAGCCGGAATCCCCTCGACTATTTGGCTGGGGACTACGCCGTGGTGCAGGTCGGCCTCAAGCCACTGAGCCAGGACGAGGCCGTCACGATGCTGGGGGCGACCATCGGTACGGAACGCATAGCCGCGGAGACCGAGATGGCGCGGCGCCTCGTCATGTTGTGCGACCGGTTGCCGTTGGCCCTGAGGGTCGCCGGGGTCCGGCTCGCAGCCAAGCCGCACCGTTCGCTTTCCCAACTGGTGACGCGCCTGGAGGACCGCCGGTGTCGGCTGGATCTGCTGAGCTCGGGCCACGTCGGGGTGCGCGCCGGGCTCTGGCTCAGCTACCGGGAACTGCCGCGTGCGGCTGCCCAGATGTACCGCTGCCTGGGCCTGCTCACGTTGCCGTACTTCGACGTCTGGGTGGGAGCGGCCCTGCTCGATGTGGACCTGGGCCATGCCGAGGACCTGATGGAGCAGCTGGTGGACGCGCAGCTGCTGGAGGTCTGCCCCAGCATTCCGGGCGCACCGGCGCGCTTCTGTTTTCAGGGACTGTCGCGGCTCTTCGCCTGGGAAAGGGCACAAGAGGAGGACTCCGAGGCAGCTCTGGACCGGGTGTTCGGGGTGTGGCTCAGACTGGTCGACGACGCCACGAGCGGTTGCGCGGGTGCGAGTACGGGTACGTGCCGCCGTTGCGGGACGCGCTGACGGCAGGGACGCCTGGAGATGCGCGGCTACCTGGAGGAGTCACGATCGCCGTTGAGTACGTGCTGCAGGCGAACCGGGCGGCCGGGGACGCGGCCGGCACGGGAACGACCAGGCGCGCACTGGGCCGCTGGAGATCTGCCGGCAAGGGCACCTCGAAGCCGAGTGTCCGCTGCGTTGCCCATCCTCCTCGTGGGAGCTTTCGCCGGACGTGTGTGACCACGCTACCTCGCCGCCCTTTCGGAGGTATTTCACAGTTGTTTCCCTCACCGCGATAGGTAAAAAGCTAACAAAATCGGCTGCCGCTAGGGTCGTTCTGATATCGAGCGGAAGTTCGATGGGGGCTGATGGGGGGGTAGCGGGGGATGAAGAACTCACTGCTGGTCGCGCATACCGAAGGGCTCATGCGCACAGGGATCGCACAGATCCTGCAGGCCGCGGACGACATGACCGTAGTGGCACAGGCCGCCACCCGCGACCAGATGGTGCGGCTCGGGCTGCTGTGTCGGCCCGACGTCGTGGTGATGGACGGGGGCAGCGCCGAATTCGCGGATCCGATCACCATCTGGGAAATGACGCGCACCCTGGCCGATGTCCTATTGCTCACTCCGCCGGGGTTCGACGCCAAGCTCCTGCGGGCCCTGGAGGCGGGTGCCGTCGGACTTCTCCCGACGACCGCGACGGCCGGGGAACTGCACCATGCGGTGCGGCTCATCGCTGCCGGGAAAGGCTTCATCGACCCGACCATCATCCGCCCGCTCTCCCGAGCGGTCGGCGGGCGAGCCGGGGCGAGGGCGCTGGTTTCCGAGGAGCGCTTGTCGGACCTGCTGACGCCCCGTGAGCGTCAGGTACTCGCCTGCATCAGCCAAGGGCTACCCAACGCGCGTATCGCGCAGCAGCTCATGGTGTCCGAGAACACGGTGAAGACGCACGTCAGTCGCCTGCTCGCCAAGCTGGGACTGCGCAGCCGCGTGGAGGCCGCGCTTGCCGTCAAGGACAACCAGATCCTCCTCCCCGGCTGACAGGTCGGTGGTGAACTGCCGTCCGTATCCCAGGTCGTCAATGGCATGTATGCGTGCGCTCCTCGCAGCGAGCCGGCTGTTCAGGTACGGCTCGGCGTTTGTCATGTCGCTCCCCGGTGAAGAAATTCTTCGCGAGAACGTGGGAATAGCGGTCGACGGACGCCAAATTGTTCCCTTTTCGCGGGCAATGCGCCGCGATCGAGGCGGGAGTCGTAGAAAGGGACGAGCGGTTGTAGTCCAAAAGTTGACGAGGGTCCCTCGCTATGTGTATCGCCGGGAGATCGTCCCGCTGTTTTGATCGGTGCCAGATATGCATTGATCACAAGGGGGACGCGTGAACAGCGATGTCGTGAAGGTATCGGTCGACGCGGTGCGGACCGGTGATTCGCCGCGGCTCGACGGTGAGGACGAGGACCACGCCCGCGCGCTGGCGGAGCTGGGGACCGGGTTGCCACCGATCACCGTGCACCGTGGGACTATGCGGGTGATCGATGGCGCCCACCGGCTGCGCGCAGCGCGGCTCCTTGGGCACACGGAGATCGCGGCTCGCTTCTACGACGGTGATGAGGACGACGCCTTTGTCCTGGCCGTCACGATGAACGCCTCGCACGGCCTGCCCCTGACGCTCGCCGACCGCACGGCTGCTGCGGCCCGGATCCTGACCGCACGTCCCCAGTTGTCGGACCGCAGAATCGGCAAGGTCACCGGCCTGTCCGGGACGACGGTGGGGCCATCCGCAGCCGTTCGACTGATCAGAACCAGCAGTCGAACAGCCGCGTGGGGAGCGACGGCCGGGCCCGCCCGCTGAACAGTGCGACGGGCCGCTTACTCGCAAGTGAACTGCTCGTCGGGCACCCGGAGTTGTCCCTCCGGGAGATCGCGCGGGCGGCCGGAGTGTCTTCGTCGACGGCGCACGACGTCCGTGAGCGGCTGCGGTCGGGCCGGGACCCGCTGCCGGCGAAACAGCGCGCAGCGATGGTGCCCGCCGCAGCGGAGGCGGAACGGGCTGCCGCACCGGCTCGTTCGAGGGTGGTAGCGCCGGTGCGTACGGGTGTCGGGACGCACCGGGCCCGGAGCGTCGACCGTGCCGTCACCCTGCGCAACCTGCGCAACGACCCCTCTCTGCGGTTCAGTGAGGCGGGGCGCGCCCTGCTCCGATGGCTGGACCAGAACCCCGCGGAGCGGACCGAGCTGGGGCAGGCCGTCAGCCGGGTGCCGGCGCACTGGGCCGGGGCGGTGGCGCAGTTGATCCGTGACAACGCCGCGGCCTGGACAGAGTGTGCCGAGGCCCTTGAGCGGCGGGCCGATGCTCTCGACGGGGAGGCGGGCCCGGAGCGGGAGTCCCGCGTCGGGTGACGGCCCGGGATTCCGCGCCAGGCGGTCGGCGTCAATCGAACAATGAACCGTTCGAGATGCGAACGAAGAAACGTTGACGCTTCTCGGGGCCGCTCGTAGATTGATTCACGAATTCAGCCGATAAAACATCCGGTCGCCGTCGGGTGCTTTATTAGAAACGTGGAGGCGGAATGCCTGGAAATGAAATCTATGATGCTGTGAAAGCGGATGCAGAATTCATTCCCGTGGTTTCCGTGACGGATGAGGAGATGCTCGACAGGGCCATTTCCCAGCCGTTCTCCTACGTGTCCACGGAGGGTCCGGTCTGGCGTACCTCCGCAGAGCGGCGGCGCTTCGTACAGGACGAGCGCTTGTCGCACCTCGTGGTCCGGGTTTCGTCCCGGGTGGTGGGCGCGGTGACCTGGTCACCAGGCCAGACCCCCGGATTCTTCAAGCTGAGCGTCACCTCGTGCGACGACGCAGCGTGGACACCCCGGCTGGTCGAGCTCTCGATCAGGCAGGCGATGTCCCTCCTGCTGCGTGCCAGTGAGGCCAAGCGCGTGGAACTGCTGGTCGCCACCTACAACGAGGTGCTGCTCGACTACCTCACAACGTGCACCGCCTTCGAGGTGGAGGGCGTCCTGCGCGACCGCTTCTTCATCGACGGCCGGTACTGGCCGGCGGTCGTCTGCCGCGCCGACCTCGCCGCCTTCCCGGTCGAGGAGCGGCGGTGCGCAACGGAACGCCAGGAACTGCTCCGCCGCGTCCGGAAAAAGACCCTTGAGGACCTTACGGCGGCCCATGACGGCACGTCATGGGCGGTTTGACGCGGGGAATCGCACCCCGCTCCTGAGCCACCGCCGGCAACGGCGGTTGTTTCCACTCACCACGATGCCCGAAAGGAGGAAAACACCATGGACCTCACCAACGTGATGGAGCTGCAGGGCACCGAGATCGTCGCCGACGGCGTGGAGCTGCCCGCGAGTACGTCCAGCGACGGCTGCTGACAACGGTGCGGGCCGGCTGCTGCCGGGAAGCCGACAGCAGCCGGCCCGCCCGGACCGATGTGTGACCAGATTCGAGAGGGGGCCGCTGTGCCCAGATGGGGACTGACCCCGGTCCACCCGCGGAGTGTCAGCTTGGCTCTGCCCGACCGGGTCGTCACGAACGCCGAACTGTGCGAGGGGCTGGACACCACACCGGAGTGGATCGAGGAGAAGACCGGTATCCGAGAGCGCCGGTTTCTCGGCGACAACGACAACGTCACCGACCTGGCGATCGAGTCGGCCGGCAAGGCTCTTGCGCTCGCCGGGATCGAGGCCAGGGACGTGGACGTCCTCGTCGTGGCGAGTACGACCCCCGACTGGCTCATGCCCTCACTCGGAGTCATCATCGCGGACCGGTTGGGTATCGCCAGTCCGCGGATTGTGGACATCACCCAGCATGCGTGCGCGTCCTCCGTGTACGCGATCTACACCGCCTCGTGCCTTCTGCAGGAGCCAGGGTTGGAGAATGCCCTCGTCGTCTGCGCCGAGGGGATCTCCCGAGTCACCGGCCCGGACGACCGGACCACCCGCATCTTCTTCGGTGATGCCGCTGCGGCCGCGGTGTTCAGCAAGACCGAGCCGTCTGCGGGGCTGCTCAGCTACGACCTCGGCAACACCTTTTCCGACGCTGTCCACATGGCATCACCTTCGCAGCTGTGCCACGAGCGCGCCGTGATCGGACGTGAACTGCACAGTCACTACCTGCAGATGGACGGCCGGGTCGTGCTGCGGGAGGCCCCTACCAGGCTTCCCAAGTCCATTGCCGAGACCCTGGCTGCCGCCGGAGCCGAGGTGCCGGACATCAGTGGGTTCGCGCTGCACCAGGCCAGCGCCATGATGGTGCGACTCATAGCGCGCACGGTGGGCGCGGACCTGGACCGCGTGGCCGTCACCGCCGACACCCTCGGCAACACCGGCGCCGCCTCGCCGCTCACCGCCCTGCACAAGCTGGCCCTCGACGGCCGGGCCAGACAAGGGGACCTCATCGTGCTCGGGGCCATCGGCGCCGGATTCCTGTGGGGCTCGATGTGTTTCAAGCTGCCGTACGACATCAGTGTGGAGTGATCCATGGAAAAGCTGTGTGAGGTTTTCGTCTCGTTGTTCAAGGACCGGGTGGGCGATATCCACCCGGATGGCGACACCGTCGTATTCGGCAGCGAGAGCGCGTATGGCCTTGAGTCGATGGACACCCTGCGCTTCGTGTCGGCGTTGCTCCCGCTCTACGGGGACAAGGTCTATGACCTGGAGGTCGAGGGCGTCAGTACGCTCAAGGGCTTGTACGAGCAGCTGCAGGGCGCGTAGCGGAACCCCATGAAAGGTCTGCTGTGCGAACTGCATCCGCTCTCCGAGGCCGAGTTGGGAACAGTGGCTCAGTGGCTGGGTGGGACGGAGTGCGAGGAACTGCTCCGAGGTACGTCCAGCACGCTGATCCGGCACGACCGGTATGCCGCCGTCGAAGCCGATGGGCGGCGTGCCGCACTGGTCACGGACACCCGGGGAACAGTAGTGGGGCTCATGCACTGGTGGCGGCTCGGGGAGGGCGTGTACGAGGTCGGCGGTGCGACGGGTGAACAGCGGCTGTGGGGAACGGGGATCGGTATCGAGGCGGCCGCGCTCCTGGTCGACTACCTCTTCGACGTCATGAACTGCCGGCGCGTCGAGTTCACTTCGGGGATCCACAACGACGCCACGATGAGTCTCGCGCTCAGCGACAACCTGTCGTTCGAAGCGGTATGTCGCGACTACTTCCAGACGTCACGCGGCGCTGTGCCGGCCGTCAAGTCGGGCCTCACCAGGGAAGAGTATGCGCGGCCCTATCCGCACTACCAGCCTCGCGTCGGCCGGCGCCTGGACAGCGGCCGGCTGGCAGAGCACGCCTTGGCCATGGCGCGGCGTATCGATATCCGCGAGATCGCGGACCGTGTGAGCGGAGAAGGACGATGAGTGAAACGGAATCGCCGGCATACCGGAACGTTCTGGTAGTCGGCGGAACGAGTGGTCTGGGGCGCGCGGTGGCATGCGAGTTCGCACCGCTGGCGGAACGGGTGCATCTGACCTACCACGGGCGGCGTGACGCGGCCGAGGAGACGGCCGCCGCGGTGACCGAGCACGGAGGGACGCCGGTCGTCCACCAGCTGACCCTGCCGGATCCCAACCCCCGGGCCACGAGTGTGCGCCGGCTGCTCGGGAACATCGCCCCGTGTGACGTGGTCGTGAACTGCGCTGTCACCAATCACGCCGCCGTGGCCACCGTTTCCAACGCGGAGCGGTTCAAGTCGGTCATCGACGCCAATGTCTTCGGTGCGTACCAGGTCAACGCGGTCTGCGCGCAGGCGATGGCCGCGACGGGTGGCGGCACTGTGGTGAATGTGTCGTCGATCCTCACCAAGCGCTACATCGTGGGGGCGATCGGATACATCACCAGCAAGGCGGCCATCGAGGCGCTGACACGAGGATTTGCCCGCGAGTGGGGCAAGCTCGGGCTTCGGTTCACGACCGTCTCGCCCGGCCCGATCCGGGACACCGGGCTGCTGGACACCGTCCCCCGGGAAGCGGTCGAGGAGATCATGGGCGGCCCCGACTACCTGGAGCGGCTGCTGCAGCCTCGGCGGGTGGCCTCGGTCATCCGACAGCTCACAGCTCCTGACTTCTCCGCGGTGAACGGCGAAGTCGTTGTCGTCGACGACGGGTTCTCGCTGTGACCGACACCGGCGCCTATATCTTTCCGTCCCAGGTCTTCCTCGACACGGAGATGCGCAAGCGTTGTCTGGAGTCGAAGGCGATGCGGATCCTGCTGGACCTCGCCAGCGACACGCTCTCGATGGACTTCCGCGCCATCCTGCGCGACGGCACGGAGGAAGAGGCGAACGACCCCCGCTTCCGACGCCCGCTGATCAACATCATGGGCGTTGCCGGTTACCGGGAGGAGGTACGTCGGCGTGACGTGCAACCCGTCTGTGTCACGGGTATCAGCCTGGGGTACCTCAGCGCGGCCGGAGCGGTGGGCTGGGTGTCCCTGGAGGACATGGTGCGCATGTCCAACACCATGGCGGCGATCGAGATCGAAGCCTTCGACCACACCGACTACCGCAGCGTCTTCTTTTACAACGGCGATCACGTCAAGGTGTTCGATGCCTTGCGCGCCGAGGGCCTGGACTCCCTGCTCCACATGTCGGTCGTGGTGTCGAGCAACCAGTTCATCGCCGCCTGCCGCAAGTCGGACATGGACGCGATGAAGCCGGCACTGATGCGCGCCGGTGCCCTGTTCAAGGTGATTCCTTACAGTTTCCCGGGCCACTGCGATCTGATGGGCGACGTGCAGGAGACGTTCACCAAGGAGTGGACGTTCAAGGATCCCTACGGCAACACGACCGTCCCGTTGGTCAGCATCAACGACTGCCGGCCGTACACCAGTGGGGAGGAGGTCTGGAAGCTGACGAAGGAGCAGTACACGACCGTCCTCGACTGGCGTGGCGTGCTCGACTACCTTGACGCACTGGAACTGGACTCCTATGTGGTGCTGGAGCCCTCCGATTTCGTGGTGAAGTCCATGAAGCTGGACCCGTTCTGCCGTCTGCGGCCCCAGATCGGTGGAGTCCTTGATGGCGTCTGACCGGGCCCTCGTCTTCCCTGGGCTGGTGCCGCTGACTGAGCCCGCACTGGCCGCCGTTCTCGACCGGCGCGATGACCACCTCGAATTCGCCGCACGGATCTGCCGGTTCCATCCCGATGGCATAGACCGGGACGAAGGCAGCACCGGTCTGCCCTCCACGGTGCACGAGGCGCTGCTTGCAGTGGCGGTGGTCCGACGGCTGGAGCAGGAGGCCGGCCGCTGGACCGCATACGGCGGCCTGAGCGCGGGCTGCCTGCCGGCGCTGCTGGCCGCGGGTGCGATCACAGAGGAGACGTGCTTCCGGCTGATCTGGGAGATCAACTCCCGGCAGATCGCCGCGAACCGTCTGCACCGCAGCGGATCCACACTTGTGTTCCTCGCGTCGTCGAGGGGAGACGCACACCAGCTGATCGAGGCGCTCCGCAGGTACGAGAAGTCCGCATGGCTCTCGGTCGACCTGGGTGGCGGCCTGGGAGCGGTGAGTGTGCGGAGTACTGAGCCGGAGGTGCTCGGCCCGCTGTTCCACAAGTTCGGGGTCTCCGTCATGGAAACGGTCGACCGGGCCGAGCACTGCCCCTACGCGGTCCCCGAGCCGCAGGAGTTCGCCCGAATCCTGCGGGACGTGGAGTTCTGCACTCCGAACGCAGCTGTCGTCTCCCCGCTCACCGGCAAGCAGGTGGACAACACCCCGGACGCGCTCCGGCGGATGCTCTTGGAGCAGTGGTTCGACACGGCGAGCCTGCCCCGACTCGTCGAGGGCCTGTGCGGTGTCGACGGGGTGCGCGGCGTGGACCTGGTCGCCCCGGCGAAGTCGGTCTATGTGCCCTGTATGCGCGGGCTGCTCCAGGACAGGGCGGAGCACCGGTTCCTCCGGCTGCCGGGCTGACGCCCGCGAACCACGCGCACATCCCCGAACCATCAGACGCTCGGAACAACAACAGGAGGGCTGCCATGACTGCGACCGCCGGCATACCGCTGGTGAACGCCTGGAACGAGTGGGACACCCTGAGAGAAGTAGTCGTCGGGTCCGCGGACGGCGCCTGCTTCGAACCGACTGAGCCGGGCAACAGACCCCAGGTCAGGCGCCACAAGGGAGCCCAGTTCCCCACCGGACGGAAGTCGGCCGAGGCCGTAGCACGGGCGAACGAGGAGCTCAACGGCCTGGCCAGGCTGCTCGAATCCCGCGCCGTAACCGTCCGCCGTCCGGGCCCGCACGACTTCAGCAGGCCCTTGCGCACCCCCCACTTCGATGTGGAGAACCAGTACTGCGCGGTGTGCCCCCGGGACGTCCTGATCACACTCGGCAATGAGATTGTCGAGGCGACGATGTCGCGCCGCGCGCGCTACTTCGAGTACGAGCCCTACCGGCACCTGGTGTACGAGTACTGGGAGGCGGACCCCAGAGTCGGGTGGACGGTTGCTCCCAAGCCGACGATGTCCGACGCCATGTACCGGCAGGACTTCTGGGAGTGGCCGATAGAGGAGCGCCATCGGCGGATGCACGCCTCGGAGTTCTGCGTCGGCCAGACTGAAGTTGTCTTCGACGCGGCCGACATGAGCCGTTTCGGCCGCGACATCCTCGTCCAGGAGTCGATGACCACCAACCGCGCGGGCATCCGCTGGCTGAAACGCACCCTGGAGCCCAAGGGCTTCCGGGTCCACCCCGTGCACTTCCCCCTGGACTACTTCCCCTCGCACATCGACTGCACCTTCGTACCGCTGCGACCGGGCCTGATCCTCGCCAATCCCGACCGGCCGATCAGCCAGGACGAGCTGTCGATGTTCACGGACAACGGCTGGGAGCTGATCCAGGCACCGGAGCCGGTACTGACGAACGACGAGATGCCCCCTTACTGCCAGTCCTCGAAGTGGCTGTCGATGAACGTGCTCAGCCTCTCCCCGAGCACGGTGATCTGCGAGGAGCAGGAGAAGTCGCTCCAGGATCTGCTGGCCGACCAGGGGTTCGAGGTGCTCACCGTGCCGTTCCGCAACGTCTTCGAGTACGGCGGCTCCCTGCACTGCGCGACCTGGGACATCCGCCGTGACGGCACCAGGGAGGACTACTTCCCCTCCATCACCTATGAACCGCTGGTCTGAAGAGGAACGATGCCGAACCACTCTGCTCACGCCCCGCGATCCGCCGAGCGGACCCCAGGCACCGTGCACGAAATGGTCGAGCGGCACGGCCGCGGTGACCGGGCGGACTCCGTTGCCGTGGTCCACGGCTCCCGCCGGGTGAGCTACCGCGCCTTGGACGCCATGGCCGCACGCGCCGCCGCCGTGCTGCGCCGCGCCGGTGTGGGCGAGGGCGCTTTTGTCGGCGTCCGTATGGCGCGCACACCGGAGGCCGTGGCGACGATACTCGGCGTGCTGCGGACCGGTGCGGCCTATGTGCCGATAGACCGCGCCGACCCGGCGGAGCGGGTCCGCCACGTGATCGGCACGGCGGGCATCGACGTGGTCGTGACGGACGGGCTCTCAGAGTCGTCCGTCACGGCCGCCCGGCTGCTCCGGCTCACCGAGGGGTGCCGTCCGGCGCCGTCCGATGAACCGGAGCAGCCGGTCCAGGACGGCGCCGCCGGCCTGATGGCGGCCGTCACCCCTGCCGCAGCGGCCTACGCGATCTTCACCTCCGGATCCACCGGAGTTCCCAAGGGCGCCGTGATGACCCATGCCGCCCTGGTGAACCTGCTGACCTGGCACGACCGGGTGCGGCCCGGCAGCTGCCGGCTGCGGACCGCCCAGGTCTGCGCGGTCAGTTTCGACTTCTCCTTCCACGAGATCTTCTCGACCCTCTGCTTCGGCGGCACCCTCGTGCTTGCCGACGACGAGGTGCGGCGTAACCCGTTCGCGCTGGCCGCCTTCCTCCGGGACGAGCGGATCGAGCGGGTCTTTCTGCCGGTCACGCTCATGGAGCACCTCGCCCGAGCGGTCGCTCAGGAGCCGGTCGAGCTGGGCCTGCGCGAGGTCGTCACCACCGGGGAGCTGCTGCGCATCAGCCCCCCGGTCAGGGACCTGTTCCGCCGTACGCAGGCTCGTCTGCACAACCACTACGGAGCGACCGAGTTCCAGGACGCCACGTCCTGCACGCTGGACGGCGACCCGGCGGACTGGCCGTCCGTCGCACCGATCGGCCGGCCGATCGACGGCGTACAGGTCCATATCGTCGACGACCGGCTGCGCGAGGTGCCCGACGGCACCGAGGGCGAGCTATGCGTCGCGGGAGCCGGAGTGTCGCCGGGGTACCTGGCGCAGCCGGAACTCACGGCCGAGCGGTTCGTGCCCAACCCTCACGGCAGCGGCCGGATGTACCGCACCGGGGATTTGGCCCGCCGCGGCACCGACGGGACGCTGGAGCTGCTGGGCCGGATCGACACCCAGGTGAAGGTGCACGGCGTACGGATCGAGACCGGCGAGGTCGAGTCCCTGCTGCTCACTCACCCGTCGGTCGGAGACGCGGCGGTGGTCGCGCATGACATCGACGGGCAGCGACGCCTGGTCGCCCACGTGGTGCCCGGCGCGGAGCTGGACACGGGCACTGCTGGACGGGTGCTCCATGAATTCCTGGCCGCGAGTCTCCCACCGTTGCTGCTGCCGGAGGCGTACCGCCTGCTCCCCGCGCTGCCGCTCACATCCAGCGGCAAGACGGACCGCGGACGGCTGCAGCCACCGGACACCTTCGAGCGGCTGGCACCCACGGCGGTGCTGACCGCGGTGACCGCGACCGAGCAACTGCTCGTGGACGTCTGGCGGTCGGCGCTGAGACTGGACGAACTGTCCATCGAAGACCGCTTCTTCGACCTTGGCGGCACCTCCCTGCTGCTGGTGCAGGTCCGGCAGGAACTCGCCACGCGTCTGGACCGGGACATCCCCATGGTCGACCTGCTGCGTTACCCGACCATCAGGGACTTCGCCGCATATCTGGACCGCTCCGGGACGGAGCCAGGTGGTCACGGCGAGGCGGGCGCCTCCCCCGGTCCGCCGCCGGCGGACCCGGGGCGTCTGGCCGCGCCGCGGCGGAGCGGCGGCGGAGACGTCGCGATCATCGGGATGGCCGGGAGGTTCCCCGGGGCACCTGATATCGAGACGTACTGGCGGAACCTCGTCGACGGTGTGGAGACCGTTCGGCCCCTGCCGGGCGGCGCTGGGGGACAGCGCGACAGCAGCTTGGCTGCGCACCCCGACTTCGTGACGGCGGGCGCCGTGCTGCCGGACATCGACCGGTTCGATGCCGCGTTCTTCGGCCTCAGCCCTAAGGAGGCAGACCTGCTGGATCCCCAGCAGCGGGTCTTCCTGGAGTGCGCATGGGAGGCTCTTGAGAACGCCGGGTACGCCCCCGGCGGCACCGGAGCCTCGGACGTGGGGGTCTTCGCGGGGGCGGGGTTGAGCACGTACCTGCTCAACAACCTGGCACCGCATTTCGGCTACGGACACGGGAAGGCGCTGACCGAGTCCGACCTGGAGCAGTTCCAGCTCAAGCTCGGCAATGACGGCAACTACCTGGCCACCAGGGTGTCCCACGCCCTGAACCTGCGGGGGCCCGGCATAACGGTCCAGTCGGCGTGTTCCACGTCGCTGGTGGCCGTGCACCTGGCGTGCCGGAGCCTGATCGACGGTGAGAGCGGCATGGCCCTGGCGGGCGGTGTGCACATTGTTGTTCCCCAGGAAGCCGGCTACCTCCATGAGGAAGGCATGATCCTCTCCCGCGATGGGCACACCCGCGCTTTCGACGCGGACGCCTCCGGCACGCTCTTCGGCAACGGCTGTGGCGTCGTCGCTCTCAAGCGTCTGGAGGATGCGGTGGCGGACCGCGACCGGATCATTGCCGTGATCAAGGGATCGGCGGTCAATAACGACGGCAATGCGAAGGTCAGCTTCACCGCGCCGAGCGCCGGCGGGCAGGCCGATGTCGTACGGGCCGCGCTGGAGGCTGCGGGCGTCGACCCGGCAGACATCGGCTACGTCGAGGCGCACGGGTCGGGCACCGCACTGGGCGACCCCATCGAAGTGGCCGCGCTGTCCGAGGCTTTCGCCACCGCGTCGACCGCACGACGCCGACCGGGGCCTGGACACTGCGCGCTGGGCTCCGTGAAGTCCAGCACGGGGCACTTGGACGAGGCGGCGGGCATTGCCGGGCTGATCAAGGCGGTGCTCTGCGTCGAGCGCGGGACCCTGGTGCCGAGCCTGCACTTCCGCGAAGCCAACGAGGAGATCGACTTTGCGGGCTCCCCGTTCCGGGTGAACACCAAGACGGTCCCGTGGGACTCCGCCGGTGGCCCGAGGACGGCCGGCGTCACCTCGCTGGGGGTGGGCGGGACGAACTGTCACGTGATCCTCCAGGAGCCGCCGCACCCGGCATCCGGCGGCAGTCCGACGGAGAACCGTCACGGCACGGATGCCGCAGCGCCCTCCCGCGTGCCGACGGACGGCCATGACCGCGCGATCAGTGACCGGCCGGCGCCTGAGCGGGTGGATCACCGGTCCGTACTTCTCTTGAGCGCCCGCAGCGATGCCGCCCTCGGCGAGCTGACCGACCGCTATCTGGACCTCCTAGCAGCGCCGTCCCGCCCCGTCTTCAGCGACATCTGCTTCACCGCTGCGACGGGGCGTCGGCACTTCGCGCACCGGCGCGCCGTCGTCGCGGGCTCCGCGGAGGAGGCGCGCGAGCAGTTGCGCGCTGCCGTCGCCACCTCCCCGCGGCAGCCGTCGCCCTTCGCACGGCGGCCGGGGAATGTGGCGTTTCTCTTCCCCGGACAGGGGCCGCAGTACGCAGGCATGGGACGTGAGCTCTACGACCGTGTGCCGGCCTTCCGCGCCGCCCTGGACCGGTGCGATGAGCTGCTGCGCGGCCGGCTCGAACGACCGCTGCTGTCCGTGCTGTTCCCTGGGCCCTCCGAGCCGTCCCCCATCGGTGAGACGCGATACGCCCAGCCGGTGCTGTTCGCCGTCGAATACGCCCTCGCCGAGACCTGGCGGTCGTGGGGAGTCGAACCCGGCGTCCTGCTGGGGCACAGCCATGGTGAGTATGCCGCTGCCTGTGTGGCCGGTGTCCTGTCGCTGGAGGACGCCCTGACGCTGGTGCACGCTCGCGGAGAGCTGATGCAGAAGCGCACCGAGGCCGGGACGATGGTCGCGGTGGCGGCCGGCGAGACCACGGTCGCGAAGCTGCTGACCGGGGACACCGCGATCGCGGCGGTCAACGGCCCGTTCTCGACGGTCATCTCCGGCCGGACGAGCCACATACGGCGGATCTGCGACGAGTTGGCCGCCCAGGGTATCCGCCACCGAGTGCTGGACATCTCGATCGCCTCGCACTCCCCCCTGATGGAGCCGATGCTGGCGGATTTCCAGGCGGTGGCGCGCTCGGTCCAGTACCACCCGCCGCGCATCCCCATCGTGTCGACGGTGACGGGCGAACCCGCTGGCCGGGAGATCGCGCACTGGAGCTACTGGGTCGGCCAGATCAATCGGCCGGTACGGTTCCACGACGCCAGCACGGCGCTCGAGGCCCTGGGCCCCTGCGCCCTGCTGGAGATCTCGCCGAAACCGACCCTGTTGCAGCTCCTCGAGGAACGCGATGAGCAAGGGGGAAGCGGCCCGGTGCTGGTACCGAGCCTGAGGCCGGACCGCCCCCGGGACCAGTTGCTTGAAGCGGCCCGTGCCCTGTATCTGGCCGGGGCGCAGCTCGACTGGTCCGCTTTCTTCGGCGGCGGCCACCGCCGCGTGGCCTTGCCGGCCTCCCCGTGGCAGCGCGAACGCCACTGGATCGACGCGCCGCCGCCTGCTGCCGTTCCGGCCGGCCGGTCCGCCGGCCACCCGCTGCTGGGCAGGCGGCTCGACCTTGCCGGCGGCGACGGCATCCGGTTCGACTCCACGGTGGGCGTGCCCACCACTCCATGGCTGCGCGACCACCGCGTGTTCCAGTCGGTCGTGCTGCCCGGAGTCGCCTATCAGGAACTCGCGTTCAGCGCCGCGAGGGAGGCGTACGGCTCGGTGCCGGCCGAGCTCCGCGACTTCTCGATCCAGCGGGCGATGGCCTTCCCGGACGACCGGAGTCTGCGTCGGATGCAAGTCGTGCTGAGACCGGACGACGCGGAGTACGACTTCGAGGTGTACTCCCGGCCGCTGCCGGAAGACGAAGGGACCGGCGATCCGGCTGCCGACGGACCGGCGGTGCCCGCTTCCTGGACCTTGCATGCCTCGGGACGCCTGGCGCCGGCAGGTGCACCGGTGCGGCCGCCGCTCGCCCCTGAGCCGCTGTCAGCGCTGCGCGAGGCGTTCGCCGGCGACGAGCTGGAGCCGGACGAGATCTACCGGCGGGAACGGGAACGCGATATCGACCTGGGACCGCTCTTCCAGGTTACGGAGCGGCTGTGGCAGGACGGAGAGACGGCGCTGTCGCGGATCTCTCTCGGACCCGGGCTGCGCGCCGAGGCCGCCGGCCACCGCGTGCACCCGGTCCTGCTGGAGGCCTGCTACCTCGCGCTCACCGTCACGTACCCGGAGAAGCTCGGGCGCAGGACCTACGTGCCGCTCGGCGTCGAGTTCATCCGGGTCGAGCGGCATGCGGCGGCGCAGGCATGGTGCCACGCACGGTTGCGTCCCGCGAGGGGGGAGGACCCGGAGACGCTACGCGCCGACGTGGACCTGTACGCCCCGGACGGTGGCCTGATCCTGGCCATGACCGGGGTCGCGCTCAAGCGCGCGGATCGGGCGGCGATGCTCCCGCCGCGGCCGGAGGGACGGCAGGAATGGCTGTACGAGACGCGCTGGGCGGCGGCTGGTACGCCGGCCGTGTCGGCAGGCGGCGGTCGGTGGCTGCTGCTCGCCGGCGACGAGGGCGCCCGTGACCTGGCGCGCCGGGTGGCCGAGTCGGCCCGCTCGAATGGAGTGGCCTGCGAGGTGCGCGACGACGATGACGCGTCGGGCGGGACGGTGCCAGTCGGAAGGCACCCCTACGCCGGATACGACGTGACAGCGGCAATCCCGGCGACCGGGAACGGGGAAGGCGATGCCGGCCGCGCAGCCCTGGCTCTGGGACAGCGCCTGCTGCGACTCGTCCAGCGCGTCGGGGGCATGGACCGGCGTCCTCCCCGCCTCTGCCTGGCGACGCGCGGCGCGCAGGCTATCGAGGGCCGGGGCGTCACCAGCCCTGCGCAGGCCGGAATGTGCGGGCTGGGGAGGGTGGTGGCCGCCGAGCATCCAGAATTACGGTTCACCCAGGTCGATCTCGACCCTGGCGCGGAGCCCGGTGGGCAGGCGGCCGTGCTCTACGCCGAACTGGCCGCGCTCGCCGCGGCGGGAGAACCGGCCGACGACCACCGGATCGGTTACCGGGGCACTCAGCGGTACACGGCACGGCTGAGCCGTGCCTCCGTGCACGCGGCGCCGGGCGAGAGCACAGTCGGGGTGCGTGGGGACGCCACATACCTGATCACCGGCGGGCTCGGCGGGCTCGGGCTGGAGACCGTACGGCTGCTCTGCGGCGCGGGCGCCCGGTATGCGGTGCTGATGGGGCGGACACCGCCGGACGCGGCCGCGGAACGGACGATCGCCGAACTCCGTGCCCAGGGAGTGACACTGGAGGTATACGCGGTCGATGTGGCCGACGCCGAACGGCTTGCGCAGATGGTCGGCCGGGTCGCCGACGATCCTCGCTTCCCGCCCCTGGCCGGTGTACTGCACCTTGCCGGGGTGCTCGACGACGGTGTCCTGCTGCTGCAGTCGCCGGAGCGCTTCGAGCGGGTCATGGCGCCCAAGGCACGTGGTGCGTGGAACCTGCACACCGCGACGGCGGAGTGTCCGCTGGACTTCTTCGTCCTGTTCTCCTCTGTCTCGTCCCTGCTGGGAACCCCTGGCCAGGCGAACTATGCGGCCGCGAACGCATTCCTCGACGGCCTTGCCGCGTTCCGGCAGGAGCAGGGCCTGCCGGCCCTGGCCATCCAGTGGGGCTCGTGGGCCGAGGTGGGCATGAGCGCCCGGGCGGGCCTGGACGTTGCACTGGAGCGCCGGGGTGAGGGCGTCGTCCCGAAGCGGGACGGCCTGGCGCTGCTCGCCGAGCTGCTGACGACCCGACACCGCCATCCGGGCGGCACGATCGCCGTACTGCCGGCCGACTGGGAGCGCTTCGCGGACCGGAACCTGCCCGCGACCAGGGGCTTCCTCGCGGACATGCCGGGTGGTGCGCGGCGCGGTGAGCGGGACTCCCGGATGTCGTTCCGTGCCACGTTCGATGCGGCTTCGGCACCTCGTCGGCGCGAGCTCCTGCGGGACTGCGTCCGAGAGCATGTGGCGAGCGTGCTGGGCACGGGCCCAGGGCTCCCGGACGACGGGGACTTCTTCGCCGGAGGACTGGACTCGCTCACCGCGATCCAGCTGCGGCGAAACCTGCAGCTGACGCTGGAGTGCGGACTACGGCAGACGCTGGTGTTCGACCACCCGACCGTCGCGTCGCTGACCGGCCATCTGCTGGACGTGCTCGGTCGCGAGCCGGCTGTCACGAGTGACCTCACCGCCGCGGTCCGCAGCGACTTGGTGCACGAAGGAGGAGGCCGATGACCAATCGTACGACGCAGTTGGTGTGCCTTCACCACGCCGGTGGCAACCCCTCCGTGTTCCGGCCCTGGGTGGAGCAGGCCCCGGAGGGCGTTGACGTGCTCCCGGTCGTCCTGCCGGGCGCCCGCAACGCTGACAGACGACGGCGCCACCGCCGCACCGAACAGCTGATTCCGGCCCTCGTGGCGGAGTTGGAGGAGCAACTGGCCGACGACTACGTGCTGTTCGGGCACAGCATGGGAGGTCTGCTGGCTTATCTCCTCGCGCGGCACTTCGAGGAGAACGGCGGCCCGAGACCCAGGGCACTGGCGGTGGCCGCCTTCAGGGCGCCACATATGCCATGGCACGACTTGACGGCGGAGTGCGATGACGAGGCGCTGATCCGGCGGCTGCACGGCATCGGCGGGATCCCGGCGTGGCTGCTGGACCACCCCGACTGGCTGGCCCCCTTCCTGGGGCTGGTGCGTGACGACACTGAATTGTGCAGCTCGTACCGTCATGTCCCACAGAAAAGCCGGCTCGCCGTGCCAATTCATGTGTTCGGCGGTGCCGGCGACCCTCTGGTTTCCGCTCATGAGCTCGAACGGTGGACGGAAGTCGGGGAGCGGGTGGAGATCACGTTCCTGCCGGGCGGGCATTTCCTGGTGACCGAGGATTCCGGCCAGCTGAGCCGGGCGATTTTCGCCCTCGCCCTTGGCGGACGGCAGTTGGCTTGATATCGATCATTCCGGTGCTGTTGCAGCCGGAAGTTCCCCCCTTTCGTCGCGGCTCTGCCTACGATGGTCTGACCGTCGAAAATAAGAGATCAAATCGAGGGAATTGTGAACTTCAAAAGGATTCTTGGAATTGCCCTTATCTGCGCCGGAGCCATCCTGGCAATTTTCTTCTGGGACCTTAAGTATCAATGGTTCAAAGGAGGGCCGCTCGGTGTTCTGCTGTTGATCATCGGCGTCATTGACCTGGCCGAGTCCTTCAGGTCCGCCGATCGGAAGAAGTCCCGGGGCATCGTGGGCGAGCTCCGCGACGACCTCGGCATCAACTCGCGACGCCGGGACGACGACCGAAGGCAGTGAGCGGGCCGGGGCGAACGGTGCGGTGAGCCGAAATGCAGCCAGGGGGAAGGATCGTGAACCGATGACCCAGTTCGACAAGAGTGAGACGGCCAGATCGCGAAAGGCAGGCCTGTTCGTCATCTCCACCGGTACGCTCTCCACGGCGCACCTGCCCTTCTGGCTCAATTGGCTGTCAGCGAACCGGCCGCACTACTCGGTGACGGTCGGGCTCACCGACAGCGCCAAGCAGTTCGTTAGTTCGCCCGCCCTCACCGCGCTGACCAAGACACCGGTCGTGCCCAACTCCTGGGACACGGGGGACGGTCTGCGGCCGGTCCACACCGAGATTGCCATCGGGTACGACGGCATTGTCGTCTACCCCGCCTCCGTGGCCTTCCTTTCCGGGCTTGCGGCCGGTTCGGGAACCTCGCCATTCTTCTTGGCTGCACTCGGGACCCGGGCCCCCGTCGTCATCGCCCCCTCGTTCCCGCCGGGCGTGGCGGACAACCCGATCGTTGCCGACGTACTGGCGCGGATCGCGAGCGTGCCCAATTTCCACTTGGTCGCTCCGCACAAGGGCAAGAGCCGGAGCGTCGATGCCGAGGCGGATGTGACGGCGCCGCTGTGGGACGCAATCGGCGTGTTCGAAGCGGCGGCCGAAGCTGTGCCGGTGGGCCCGGTCCCCGCCGAACAGCGGTGACCGACTCTCCGGGCAGGGCGAGCGCGCACAGTAACCGACCACCGCGCACAGCGGCCGACCACACGAGGGAACCGGGCATGGACCACTTCTTCCACACCTTTGCCGACCCCGACTTCTACGAGGACATCGCCCGGTGGCGGTGCCCTCCCGACGATCCACGGTTTCGCAGAATACGACGGGGGCCGGCATCCGTCGCGTACGCCGATGGCTGGCAGTACACGCGCCACGGCATCTGGACCGTCTGCAGCCCTGGGCAGGAACCCCTTGGCAAACAGGGGTGGAAGCTCCACATCGCGGTCACGCCCGAGTCATTCCCGGCTCTACTCGAGAAGGTCTCCGGTTTCTGTTTCTCGCGCCGGGTCCGATTCAAATTCCTGGCCCGGTACGAGTATGCGTGGCTGGTCAACGCCAAGTACGCACCCCGGCCCGTCAGCGGGAAGGGCATCGTCCTCTACCCGGCCGACGAGGACCTGTCGGTCGCGCTGGCCCGCGAGCTGACCGAGTCACTGCGGGATGCAAGAGGGCCGCGGATCCTGTCCGACCTGCAGCTCGACGACACCGTCGTGCATGCCAGGTACGGCGCCTACACCCGCCGGTACTGCCGTGACGCCGTCGGAAAGGTTGCTTTCGCGCTGGAGGACCCCGACGGGCGCCTGGTGCCCGACCGGAGATCGGTTCCGTTCGCGGCACCACCGTTCGTCGTCGTACCCGACGCGTTCAAGGCGCGCCGACCGACGGCCGAGGGGCCGCTGCCGCCGTACCGGGTCGACAAGACACTTCACTTCTCCAACAGCGGCGGCGTCTACCTGGCCACCAACCTGGACGACGACCGACAAGTCGTCCTGAAGGAGGCACGCCCCCACGCCGGTTACGACCTCGTGGGAGGCGACGCCGTCCGGCGGGCCGTTCGCGAGTACGAGGCGATGCGCAGGTTCGCCGACCTGCCGGAGGTGCCTGAGGCGTACGACCAGTTCACCTGGCAGTCCCACCTGTTCACCGCGATGGAGTACGTCCAGGGCGCCACGCTCCAGGAGTGGTGCGCCGCCCACCAGCCCTTCCTGCTGCGCTCCGACCCCTTCGCCCCGCCCGCTCCGGAGGAGGTCCAGGACTACCGGGAGAAGGTCGAGGTGATGCTGGTACGGCTGCGCAAGGTACTCGGAGCCCTGTGGAAGCGGGGGTACATCTTCGGGGACATCCACCCCGGCAATGTGATGGTGACGCCCGAGCTCGACGTCCGGCTCCTCGACCTGGAGGCGTGTCTGCCCGAGACGGAAGCACGTCCGTTCCCCGGCGCACCGGGGTTCAGCGATCCGGCCAGGAGCGGCCGGGACGCCGACGAGTACGCGCTGGGCATGCTGGAGCTCTCCTGCTACCTGCCGCTCACCCACCTCGCCCGCATGGACGGCACAAAGCTGCGCCAGCTCACCGAGGTCGCCCGCAGCAGGTTCGGCCTGTCTCGGAGCTGGGCAGACCGGATCGCGGGTATCGACCCAACACCGGCCGCTGCGCATCCCCACGACGGTCGCCCGGCCGGCTCCGCTTCCTCCAGCCACGTCGAGGAGGCCCTCGGGTTCGAGGCGTGGGCCGCCCGCATCGTGGCCGGCCTGAAGTCCGTGATGGACGATCACCGGCCCGACCGCCTCTTCCCCTGCGACCACACCGGGTTCGCCCTGTCGCCCGTGTCACTCGCCACGGGGGCGGCAGGTGTGCTGTGGGCTCTGCTGGGCACCGAAGACCTCGGCATACAGCCGTCCTCCGACGGAGCGGACTGTCGCGAGTTCGTCACCGCACTGGAGCTGGAGGGCCTCAACGAGCGGATCACCAACTGGATCGTGACGCAGGGCCGCGCCTCCGCAGGGCGGCTCGAATGCGGGCTCTACGACAGCGGATTGGGCGCCGGGTACACGCTCTGGAGGGCTGGGCGAACCGAACACGCCCAGTGGCTGGTGGACGCCGCCCTCGCACGGGACCGCGCATCGTGCGGGCTGAGCCTGTTCAGCGGCCTCGCCGGCATCTACCTGGCGGTGGCGGAGATGTCGGGTGCGGCGAGGCCGCCGGGTGTTGCGGATCGGGACGTGCCTCGGCCCCCCTTGGTACCGGTCTCGCTTGCCGAGGAGATGGGTGCAGAACTTGCGGAGCGGGCGGACCGGTTCGCCATCCGGCTGCGCAAGGCCGGATCCCGTGATGTGTCGCAGTACGGGCTGATGCACGGTGTTGCCGGCGTGGCCCTCGCGGTCCACCGGTACGGCAGGCTCGTCGGCGACGGCTCGGCCCTGCGCCTCGCGCAGGAACTGCTGGAGCTCGAGTTCGCCGCGTACGTCCGCTGCGTGGACGGGTCCCTGCAGTTCAACGAGGCGGAACGGCGGACCCTCGGATACCTCGAAGTGGGATCGTGCGGCAGCGCGCTCGTCCTCGCCGAGCTCACGCAGGACGGCTCCTGGCAACCGTCACACGCATCGATACCGGACCTGATGCGGGCTCTGGGACCCGAACTCATGGTGCAGAGCGGGTTGTTCCGGGGACGCGCGGGGTTCCTGGCCGGGCTCACCTCGCTGTCCGGGGCAGGCCACGGCGAGCGGGCGACTGCCCTTGTCGACCGGCATGTACGCCAGCTGGGCCTGCACGAGATCCGGGCCCGCGGTGGAGGGCTCCACTATCCGGGTTCGGGCAACTTCAAGCTCTCGTGCGACCTGCGCACGGGCAGCGCCGGAGTCCTGACCGGCGTCGCCTTCGCGACTCGCCGCAGAACGGACTGGCTTCCGGGGGTCGCCTGACTCCCGGCCCCGGTGGGACAAAGCCGCCCGCCCGAGCCGCTGATCGTGGCTGATAACCCGTCGGCCCCCTCCGCCCCGGCTCACTCGACCGTGGGGCGCTCGTCGTTCCGTATACCGTTCATGCAACAGCGGAAGGCACGTACCAAGTGGACGTACTCGGCCGGATCCTGCCCTTAGCCCTGCTCGACACCATGAGCGTCTCCACACTGGCGATCCCGATCTGGTTCCTCCTGACTCCGCGCGGGCTGCGGATCGTGAACGTCTTCTGGTATCTGGTGCTCGTCGGTGCCGGGCACCTGCTGTGCGGCGTCGTGCTGATGGGCGCGTTGTCGGCGGTGCGGGACCCGCTACGCTCGGCCCTGGACTCGCCGGTCGGCGACACCGCTATGGCGGTGGCCGGGGTGGCGCTCATCCTGCTGGCCGTCTGGTACGGCTTCCTGCGGCGCCCCACCTCCGGCGAGGGCCGACTGACCCGCTGGCGGGCGTCCGCGGTCGGCGAGTCCGCAACGATGCGGGGCGTGGTTGCCGTCGCGCTCGTCGCCGTCGCCCTGGAAATCGCCACGATGTTCCCCTACATCGCGGCCATCGACATCCTCGGCCGCGGGGACCGTGCCTGGGGCCTGCGGGTCGGCCTCCTCGCGCTGTACTGCCTGGTGATGATCGCTCCGGCGCTCCTCGCGACGTTCCTCCGCTTGATCGCCGAACACGCCGTGCTGCCGGTCCTGCGGGGCCTCGACCGCTGGCTTCGGGAGAACGCGCAGGAGAACACTGCGTGGCTGTTTGGCATCGCCGGCTTCATGCTGCTCTCCAACTCGGAGCTGTTCCGCGGGGTGCTGGCGCAGCTGTCCCACCGCTGACGCGGCCTGAGATTCCCCGAGATGCGGCGCGAGGCGTCAGCAGGTCAGACGGGACTCATGAGCGGACCTTTGACCGTGGCTGCCCCGAGAACGTATCCGCTGGAGTCGCGGGAGCGTCTGGTGCGGGAGGTGTACCGCACCACCGGGCCGAAGCCGGTGATCAAGCAGCTGGCTGCCGAGCTGAGCGTGCATCCCGAGGTCCTGCGCGGCTGGATCCGGAACGAGGCCGCCTCGGCCTTTTTTCGCCCAAGAAACTCGACACAACCCGGCGCAGGTGCAGCCAGGCCGGGCCTGTCTTTGCTCACAAGGGGTGGGGGTGTGCGTCTCGGGGGCCGGGAGGACCGTCATTCCGGTTCGCTCGCGCCATCCGGCCGCCGTGTACTGGCCGACCGGGCCGTGTCCGGACGGCTCGGTCCATGCGTGCTGCTCGACCGGTGGAGGGGAGAAGCGGGCTACCCGGTGGTCCTAGGGGCAGTGCGGCTCTGCTTGCAGTGCGCGAGGCCGCCTGGGACACCAACGCCCTGGTCTTGTCGGTGAAGCTGCTCACCGGTGGATGCCACGGCAGCGGTCTGCGCGCCCAAGTAACGGGGCCATTCCCTAATCTCCTGCCCCGTTGAGGTCACTTCGCATTGTGGTGCGGAGTTCCGCGAAACGGTCTTCCCAGTGATCTCGGAGGTCGAGGTAGTTCTGCTCTGTATGGGTGGTGCCTTCTTCGATCAGGTCGCGCAGGTCCCGCAAAGCGCGAAAGGCCGTGGTGGATGCCTCGACCACGGCTGTGGGGGCTACGAGGGCGATCTGGTATCGCAGTTCGTAGGCATTTCCGTCCCGGAACGCCTCCACGGCTTTACGGGCCCTCTCCTCAAGGGAGGCACTGCGGGAGCGCGCCGCGAGCCGGAGGAGGTTCCTGGTCTGGGCGAGCGCGGCGAGGTAGTCGGCATAGAGCTGACGTCTGACGCTCTGGTCGTTGTCCCGGCGGGTCCGATTCGCCCTCGACCAGTCGGCGGCCAGCGTCGACAGGACGCCGATCAGTGCCCCCAATAGCGTGCTCAACAGTGATCCCCATCCCATCCGCCAAGGCTATGCCGCGCCGGTCGGTGCCGCTTCGGTGCGCTGGCACGTGGCTGGCTCACACAGGCGGCCCTCCTGCCGTACCCCGATGCCACAACACGGAAGGAATTCAAGGCGTTTCGCCGTGGGTTCGACTCTATTGCGCCTCTCGTGCCGTCTTGCCGCAGCCGATGGTCGGCCGGGTTACGTCTCGCGATTCGAGATGGCGGTTGATCAGGTCGACGGGCAAGGGGCCGCCACCGTCAACGCGGTGCACTGATCGGTACGTTGTGGCACGCGAACGGCACGCGGCCCCGAAGCGGTCCAGGCAACAAACAAGCCCCAGGCCACTGACCTGGGGCTTTCGTATGGAGCGGGTGACGGGAATCGAACCCGCGCTCTGAGCTTGGGAAGCTCATGTTCTACCATTAAACTACACCCGCGTGATTCGCTCGGATTCAGAGCGAAGCATCGTCGCACACTCTACCCCATCGCTCCCCGTCGGTGCATTTGGCCTTTCCGGGGCGTGGGGAGCGCGCAAGGGGAGCCCCGGGGGAGGGTCTTCGGAGGGGCGTGGCGGAGTGGTGTGGGACACGGTCGTCGGGGCGGGATGCGGCTGCGGGGTGCGGGAGTTGGGGCGTACGGTTGGGGCTCGGAGTGCCGCGTGTGGTGGCGCCCAGTTCATCCCCTAATGTGGCTTTTGTTGTCCACGCAGTTGGGAGAGGGACTTGATGGAGCGCACCGTCGTACGTTGTGCCGAGGGCCACGTGTTCAGCACCGCTTCTTTCCCCATGCAGACCACCGAGCGGCTCGGTCCGGGACGGCTTCTGCGGTGCCCGCGCTGTGCTCGGCTGCGGCAGTCGGTGCCCGTCGGGTACGCCAAGCGGTAGCCGGCGGAGCAGACGGCAGCGAGCAGAGCAGGCAGGGCAGAGCAGAGCGGGAGAGGCCCGGAAGAGCCGGGCGAGTGGTACGAGCAGAGCCGGGGGAGTGGCTGTAGAAGTAGCAGGAGCTGGATGAGAGGAACGGGCCCGGTCCCCCAGGGGGCCGGGCCCTCGCCGTGCGGTGGGGGTGATGCGGGCGCGTATCCTCGTGTGCGTGCTTCTCTCAGACAAGGACATCCGGGCCGAGATCAAAGCTGGTCGGGTGTGCATCGACCCCTATGACGAGTCGATGGTGCAGCCGTCCAGTATCGATGTGCGCCTCGACCGCTACTTCCGGGTGTTCGAGAATCACCGCTACCCGCATATCGACCCCGCCGTTGAGCAGCCCGATCTGACCCGGGAGGTCGTTCCGGAGGGGGAGGAGGCGTTCATCCTGCACCCCGGCGAGTTCGTGCTGGCCTCGACGTACGAGGTCATCAGCCTGCCGGACGACATTGCCTCCAGGCTCGAAGGCAAGAGCTCCCTGGGGCGGCTGGGGCTGCTGACGCATTCGACGGCCGGTTTCATCGACCCCGGCTTCAGCGGGCATGTGACCCTTGAGCTGAGCAATGTGGCCACGTTGCCGATCAAGCTGTGGCCGGGCATGAAGATCGGGCAGCTGTGCATGTTCCGGCTGACCTCGCCGGCCGAGCACCCGTACGGCAGTGAGCGGTACGGCTCCCGCTACCAGGGGCAGCGCGGTCCGACGCCGTCCCGGTCCTTCAAGAACTTTCACCGTTCGCAGATCTGAGCTTCGGCGGACGGAAGATCCGTAGGGTCGGAGACGTACGGGGGATCCGTACGGGCAAGACGTACGGGCGAGACGTACGGATGACGGCAGTGGATGGCGACGCCGGCGGTGGACGCGGGCGACAGAAGGTCTGAGAGATTTACGTGAGCGGTGTACGGGAGAACCTGACCTACGAGCGGTTCGGCGGGGCGATCCGCGACCTGGCGCAGACGATCGCGGACGACGGGTACGAGCCCGACATCGTGCTGTCGATCGCTCGCGGCGGTGTCTTTGTCGCGGGCGGTCTGGCGTACGCGCTGGACTGCAAGAACATCCACCTGGTGAATGTGGAGTTCTACACCGGGGTGGGCACCACGCTGGAGATGCCGGTCATGCTCGCGCCGGTGCCGAATGCGATCGACTTCTCGGAGAAGAAGGTCCTGATCGCCGACGATGTGGCGGACACCGGTAAGACGCTGAAGCTGGTGCACGACTTCTGCCAGGGGACCGTGGCCGAGGTCCGTAGCGCCGTGATCTACGAGAAGTCGCAGTCGCTGGTGAAGTGTGAATACGTGTGGAAGCGCACGGATGACTGGATCAATTTCCCGTGGAGCGTCGAGCCGCCCGTCGTACGCCGGGAAAACCAGGTTCTCGACGCGTGAAAGGCGCTCGCGGGCGCGCGCTGAGGTTTGTTGTTTGTCAGTGAGTTGACAGGTGGGGCGGCCGCCCCTGCGTTCGTCTGCGCATCTTCCGGCCAATTCCGTTCCGGGTGTTCCACCGGTGTCTACCTCCGAGTAAAAACCGGCGGTAACAGCAGACCGGAGGGGAGGCCCAATGGTGCATGCGGGAACGTCGAGACGGCAGCGCAGGCCGCGGTGGTCGGGCAAGCAGGGACGGGCGGAAGTCGCGCGGCCGGCGGGATTACGGCGGTGGTGGCGGCTCGGTGTGGGGATCGCCGCAGGTGCGCTGGTCGTGGCCGGGGTCGGCGGGGCCACGCCGGTCCTTGCCGCGCCGGGGGCCCAGGCGCGGGCCGTGGCCGGGAAGCCGCTGCCGCCCGAACTGGAGAAGATCCGGGCCGCGGAGGCCACCGCGCTGTACGGCGACGCGGCGGAGCGGCCGGTCGGTGAGCGGAAGACCTCGTTGATCTCGCTGGGGGACAGCGAGATTTCGGGTGAGGGCGTCGGCACGTACGAACCGGGAACCGACGGGCCGAACAACTGGTGCCACCGGTCGCCGGATTCCGCGATTCACCGGACCGGAATCGCCGCGGACGTGACGTACAACGTCGCCTGCTCCGGCGCCTACAGCGGCAATATCCGGATCGGCGGCACCAAACAGTATCCGGATGAGCTGGTGCAGAGCGATGCGCTGGCGATCAAGGCACGTAATACCCGGCTGAAGATGGTGCTGCTGGTCGCCGGGGCCAATGACGATCTCCAGTTCGGGCCGGTGATGACGGACTGCGTCGAGCGGTGGTTCCTGCTCCAGGGGACCTGCGAGCCGAAATACGAACCTGGCTGGCAGGCGCGGGTCGACGGGCTGGTGCCGAAGGTCGAGCAGACGGTGAGCGATCTGCGGACCGTGATGCGGGACGCGGGATATGCGGACGGCGACTACCGGCTCGTGGTCATGTCGTATCCGAGCCCGATCGGGCCGGATGTCGAGGACAATCCGCATTTCCCGGGGAAGCTGCCCGGGGGGTGCACGGGATATACGTCGGATGCCGGGTGGGGGCGTAATGCCGCGGTGCCCGCGTTCGAGAAGGGGATGCGGAAGGCCGCGCACGACAGCGGGGCGGTCTATCTCGATGCCTCGCGGCTTTTCCACGGGCACGAGGTGTGCATGGAGGATCCCTGGGCCCGCGGGCTATGGGTCAACATCTCCAATCCCTTCCCGCCGGACGCGAATTCGGTACGGCAGTCCTTCCACCCGAATGTGCGCGGGCACGGTGCCTTCGCCTCGTGTCTGACCCAGCTGTACACGGCCGCCTCGGCGACGGGCCTGCGGGAGGCGTCCTGCGCCGACCCGGGGAGCAGCGGGCGGCCGACGCTGTATCCGCTGGCCTGGGACGACGCCTACCAACCGCTGAAGAACGCCGGGACGGGCAGCTGTGTGGACGCGACCGGTGCATCGAGCCGTAACGGGACGGCGGTCGGCGGCTGGGACTGCAACGGGCAGCGCAACCAGAGCTGGTGGTACGACCCGGCCGCCGGGCAGAAGTCGCTGCACGTGGGGCTGACCCAGGACCGGTGCCTGGATGTGCCGGGCGGGCGCTACGACCCGGGGGCCGCGCTGGTGCTGTGGGACTGCTCGGGCGCGGCCAACCAGCAGTTCGTCCGGGACGGTGGCGGGACGGTCCGGCCGGCCGCGGCGCCCTCGCTGTGCCTGACCCTGGACGGCGCGAAGGAGCCGCTGCGGCTGCGGGCGTGTGGGGGGTCGGCGGGCCAGCGGTTCGCCTGAGGGGCGGAAGGTGCGCGGTCGGTACGCGGACGGGTAGGTCCGGGGCCGGGTGTGTCCGGGCGAGGTGTGCCCCCGGGCCAGGCGTGCCACAGCGTAGGCCGAGGGCCCGCTACGGAGCTTCGTAGCGGGCCCTCGGGGTGCGGCCTTTCGCGCGAGAGGCCGTAAGGGAAGGCCGGACAGGCGCGGGTTACAGCGTGCCGAGCTTCACCAGGCCCAGCACGGCGACCAGCTGGATGGCGGAGGCGCCGAGCGCCTTGGGCCACGGCAGGTCGTGCGACTTGCTGACCATCGAGGTGAGCAGGAAACCGGTCGCGAGCCAGGTCAGCCAGCCCAGGACCTGGACGAAGGGGCTGTCGCCGCCGAGGAACATCGCGAACAGCAGGCGGGGTGCGTCCGGGATCGTCATGATCAGCATCGACAGGCCTATGGTCGGCGCCCAGGCGCCGTCGCCGCCGAGCTGCCGGGCCATGGTGTGGGTCACCGCGCCCAGGATCAGGCTGCCGACGATGAACATCGCGGCGGTGATCAGGACCCAGGGGATGCTGTTGGCGAGTGTGGCGTTGAGCACATCCTCGCGGGCCTTGTCGAAGCCGAAGACGGCGAGCAGACCGTAGAGGAAGGTGACGGTCAGCGCCGGTCCCCAGACCGTGTGGTCGCGCATCTGCCAGAAGGTGGGCGTCGGGCGCAGCACGATGCCGGGCAGCAGCTGCTTCCAGTGCAGCCGCGGGCCGGCCGGCGGCGCGGTGGCCTGGCCGGCGCGGTAGGTGCCGCCGTCGCCGTACTGGTCGTCGGGGCCGGCACCGTCGTCGTACGAGCCCTGGGACCGGCCGTAGGCGTCCGGGGCCTCGCCGATGCTGAACTGGCGGGTGCCGCCGGGGCTGTTGTCCTGGGAGTACGGCGCATTGGCCGCCTGCCGGGGGTCGTAGCCGCCGTCGCCGAAGTACTCCGGCTCGCCCTGCCCGCCCTGCTGCGCCGCCCCGTACGGCTGTGACGCCTGCCACTGCCCGTGCGGGGGCGCGGTGGGGCGGCCGTACGGTCCTTGCTGTCCGTACGGAGCCTGTTGCCCCTGGTGCGCCTGCTGTCCGTCCTGCGCGGTGCGGGGATCTCGTCCTCGACCCATCCTGAATCCAGCCACGTCTTCGAAAGTACCTGGTCCGTGACGATTAGGTGGCCGGGCCAGAGAGTGGGCGGGGGTTTGCTGCTGAGCTGTGACATCCCTTAGGGGAAGAGGTCGGGGGAAACCCTGAGGGAGGGGCGGGGGTCCCCTACGGGGTGGTCGCCTCCGCCGGGTCAGTTGCCGTCGTCGCCGTCGTCGCCCCCGGCCGGCGTCCAGCGCAGGGTGAGTTCCGGGAGGTTCTCCATGTTGTCGCTGCCGTCGCCGGTGGCGATGACCGTGAAGCCGTGGTGGGCGTAGAACGCGCGGGCGTCGGTGTTGAGTTGGAAGACGTGCAGGGTCAGGCCGTCGGGGCTCAGCCGCTGCGCTTCGGTGAGGAGACGGGTGCCGATGCCGGTACGGCGGCAGTCCGGGCTGAGGTAGAGGTGGTCGAGGAGGTCGCCCCGTACGCACGCGTAGCCGAGGATCTCCGGGCCGCGGGCCGCCACCAGGGTGTGGGACTGCGGCAGCACGATCTCGCGGATCCAGCGGGTGATCTCGTCGTGGGTGCGTTTCCGCGGCGGGAGGTAGGGCATGGTGGCGCGCCGGGACTCCGCGTGGACGGCGGCTATCGCGGAGGCGTCGGCGGGCCGGGCGGGGCGGATGCGGAGGGGCGGGGGCGCGGCGGTGTGGGGGGTGTCCGTGTCCATACGGTCATGGTTGGGGCGGCGGGAGTTGGGGGCAACCGGATTGTGCCGGGGCGAAGGGATCCGATGTCGCTGTCGGATGCCGGTGGGGCGACCGGGGGCGGGTTGAGGGCCGCCGGGCCTACCTTGCCGTACGGCGCGGCAGCAGCAGGGCCGTTGCCACCGTCGTCGTCAGCATCATGCCGCCGCAGATGAGGAAACTGGTCGTCATCCCGCTCTGGAAGGCGGACCGGTCCGCGATCAGCGCACCGAAGGTCGCCACCGCGAGGCAACTGCCCACCTGGCGGCTGGTGTTGAGGACGGCGGCCGCCGTGCCGGCGCGTTCGGCGGGGACGCTCTCCAGGAGGGCGGCGGTCAGCGACGGTACGGCGAGCCCGCCGCCCAGGCCGATCGGGATGAGCAACAGCACCGGGACCAGGAGGGACGTACCGGCGTTCACCGTGAGCATCAGCAGGGCGCCGGCGCCCATGATCAGCTGACCCAGTGTCATCGGGAGCCGGGCGCCGGTGCGGGCCGCGAGCCTGACCCCCGCCATGTTGACCACGGAGATCAGCGCGCACATCGGGATGAACATCGCGCCCGCGCCGACCGCCGAGACGCCGCGGGCCTGCTGGAAGTACATGCCGAGCATGAAGATCGCGCCGTAGAAGACCGCGTTGAGGGCGAATCCCGCGGACAGGCAGACCAGCACCGTACGGGAGGTGAAAAGGCTCAGCGGCACCATCGGCGCGCTGCGGCGGGACTGGGTGACCAGGAAGACCGTCATGGACACCGCCGCGACCGCCAGGGTGAGCAGGACGCCCGGGGTGGCGAATCCGTCGCGGCCGCCCTCGATGACGGCGTACGTGAGGGCGGTCAGCGCGATGACGACGGAGAGCTGGCCGAGGAGGTCGAGGGGCACCTGACGGCGCGGGGAACGGGGGAGACGGCTGAGCAGGGCGAGGCCCACGGCGCCGATGGGAAGGTTCACGAAGAAGATGGCGCGCCAGCTCAGTCCACTGGTGAGCAGCCCGCCGGCCACCGGGCCGACGGCCACCGCGACCGAACCGGCCGCCGTCCAGATGGCTATCGCGCGGGCCCGTTTGCCGGGGTCGGAGTACGTCTGCCGGATCAGCGCCAGAGAGGCGGGGACCATCAGCGCGGCGGCGCCCCCCTGCACCATGCGGGAGACGATCAGGGTGCCGAGCTCGGGCGCGAGGCCGCAGGCGGCGGAGGCGAGGGTGAAACCGGCCAGGCCGAGGGCGTAGGCGCGGGCGGCACCGATCCGGTCCGAGAGGGTGCCGGCCGAGAGCATCAGGGCCGCGAACATCAGGGTGTACCCGTCCACGATCCACTGCAGATCGGCCATCCCGCCGCGCAGGCTGTGCGAGATGGCCGGCAGGGCGACGTTGACCACGGATCCGTCGAGCGAGATCACGAAGAAGCTCAACAGGGCGGCGACCAGGACCAGATGGGGGGAGGCGCGGGGCGGGGCGGGGGCTTGCGGGGGAGCGGCGGCGGGGGCGGTTTTCGGGGCGCGGGTGAGCAGGGCCATGGGGGCTCCTTCGGGGCGTCGCGGCAGCGGTCGAGGCTGCGCCAAGTCACCCTGAGAGCAGGCGAGTTGGGGTTTCGCGATGAGGTGAGGGTGGCTGGGATCAGCCTGATGGGACGACGGTAGCGGGAGCCGGACCGTCATGCAACCATCTAGTTGGTTTTTCGCCGGACCCCGGCGACCTCTGTGCCCCTGTGGCCGCGTACTCGCGGCGTCAACCAGTCCCGCCCACCGCGCTGTCGATGATGGTCTCGCCATGCGTCACGACGCTGGTGCGCAGCAGCGCCCAGCCCGCTTCGCTGTCGGCCTCCGGGCCGAGCATCAGTCGGCGCTGCTGCGGCACGATGAACGGCCATGACGCCAGCCCGATGAGGGAGATCAGGACGCGGGCCGCCGCGGCGGGGTCGTCGATGCCGAGGGCGGTGCTGAGCGCGGCGGCCTTGCCCGCGTAATAGGTCTCGCGGTCCTTCTCGTCGGGGATCGGGCGGTCGCGGTAGTGCAGGCCCTCCCAGGCCAGCAGTCGCACGAGGTCCCCGGAGGTGCGGTGGTAGTCGAAAACCTCGCCGATGTAGGCGCGCAGGCCGTCCTCCGTGGTGGGCAGCGGGACGCGCTCGGCGAGATGGGCGTAGGCGCGGGCCAGTACGGCCGAGAACAGCGCCTCCTTGTTGCCGAAGTAGGCGTAGATCCGCTGCTTGTTCACTCCGGAGCGTTCGGCGATCCGGTCCACGCGGGCACCGGCCAGGCCGAGCTCGGAGAACTCCGCGTGCGCGGCTTCCAGGAGCTTGTTGCGCGTCTCTTGGGCTTTGGGGGTGGCGGCCATGAGTCGAGCCTAGCCGAGGAGAAACCAACTGGATAGTTTGGAAGCCTGTGCAGGCTACTTGGCGTCCGCTGCCCCCGCCGTGTCCGCCGCGCCCCGGCACGCCGGATGCCCCCAGCCGTCGGCGTTCTTGGCGATGGGCTCGCCCGCCGCGTATGAGCGGCCGCACCGGCAGCGTCCCGGGAACTTGGCCTTCAGGGTCCGTGCGGACGTACGCGAGGTGCTCCGTCCGGCCGCGGGCGACGCGGACCCGGTGCGCGAAGCGCCGGTGCGGCGGCCGGTGCCTGCGGGCCTGGGGACGGTGGGTGAGGCCGGCGGCTCCGGGGAGCCCAGGTCGCTGCCGGCCGGCTCCTGGGCGGTGGCGGCCCGGCTCGCGGCGCGGTCGGCGAAGTCGTTGAGCGGGTCGCCGTCCACCTGGTGCGCGGGTACGTACCGGAATTCCACCGAGCGTCCCGCGAGCAGCTCGTCGATACGCATCACCAGGTCCTGGTTGGCGACCGGCTTGCCCGCCGCGGTCTTCCAGCCCTTGCGCTTCCAGCCGGGCAGCCAGGTGGTGACCGCCTTCATCGCGTACTGCGAGTCCATCCGGATCTCCATCGGAACGGCCGGATCGGTGGCCGCCAGCAGACGCTCCAGCGCGGTGAGCTCCGCGACGTTGTTGGTCGCGGTCCCCAGGGGGCCGGCCTCCCAGCGGGCCGCCGTGCCCTCGTCGTCGCCGATGACCCAGGCCCAGCCCGCGGGGCCGGGGTTTCCCTTCGAGGCGCCGTCACATGCGGCGGTCATGCGTTCAGCCATGCGGGCGATGATGTCAGGTGGCGGGTGGGCGGGCGAAACCGTGCCGGGTGCGCGGGTCGGCAGGTACGCGCAAGGTGACGTAACCGCCCGCGTAGGGGCCGCAATTCGTCTGGCGCCGAGGGTGCGGGGCAGCGAGGATGCCGATCATGAGTTTCACGTTTGCGCCCGTCATACCTGCGGGGAGTCTCTCCGCCGCCGTTCAGCCCTCGTTGGCTTCGACGGACGGTGAGTTGGTGTTGCGGCCGTGGGGCGGGGACGACGCCGCCATGGTGCAGCGGGCCTATGCGGATCCGGAGATTCACCGTTGGCATTCGCGGCACGTGGCGTCGCTGGAGGAGGCGCGGGAGCGGATCGCGTCCTTTGGGCGGGGCTGGCGGGAGGAGCGGGCGGCCGAGTGGGTGGTGACGGCGGCCGTCGGGGGCGAGGCCCTGGGGCGGGTGGCGTTGCGGTGGATGGATCTTCAGCGGGGGCTCGCCGAGTGTGCGTACTGGGTGCTGCCGCACGCCCGGGGAAAGGGCGTCGCCCCGCGCGCCCTCACCACGCTGGCCGACTGGGCGCTGGACGAGGTCGGGTTCCACCGGCTGGAGTTGGTGCACTCGGACCGTAACGAGGCGTCCTGCCGGGTGGCCACCAAGGCCGGTTTCGCGGGGGAGGGCGTGCGGCGCAGCGCGCATCTGCACGGGGACGGGTGGCATGACATGCATCAGCACGGGCGGGTGCAGGGGGACGACGGCTGAGGCGAGGCCAGGGGGCTGGCGGCAGGCGCTCCTCGGCCCTGGTGCCGGGCTGCTCAGCCCCGTACCGGGCTGCCGCCCCGCCCCCGTACCGCTCGCTCGTACAGGGTCCGCGCCCGGTGGTCGAAGAGCACCGCCACCGACTCGTGGTCGGTGTTGCCGCCGCTCAGGACGCCGATGAGACGGCCGGGGCGGGAGGCGTCGCGGTGGTTCGCGAGCCAGGGGCCGCCGCTGGTGCCGGGCCAGAAGCCGGGGCATTCCATACGGATCATGTACGGCTCGTCGGGGTCGCGGCGGGTGCGGGTGGTGCAGGAGGTGGGGCGGTTGCGGGGGTTGTGGTCCTCGTTGGGGTAGCCGACGACGGTGACGCGGCGGCGCGGTGACGAGGACCAGTCGGGGGCCGCGGCACCGACGACGTCCTGGATGCGGCGGCCGTGTTTGTCGGGGGCGACGGTCAGGAAGGCGTAGTCGCCCTGGTCGTCGTTGTCCTTCGTCCACAGGCTGTTGACATGGAGGGCGGTGACCTTCCACGTCCCGTAAGGGGAGCGGCCGGAGCCGGCCCCTGAGAACCCGGGGGCGAAGCGGAGGTCGCCCTTGAACGGCCCGGGCTCGTAGCCGTCCGCCTTGTCCTCCTTCTGGAAGTAGACGCAGTGGGCGGCGGTGGCGAGGAGATTGCGGCTCGGGCTGTCGATGACGCTCGCCGTGCACCAGTGGTCGTTGTCGCTGGTGAGGACGCCGACGAAGGGCAGCAGGCCATCGGCGGCGGCCTTCGGCGGGGAGGCGGGGGCGGCGTCGGCGCATCCGGAGAGGAGCGCGGCCAGGAGCGAGAAGGCCGTGGCCAGGACGGCACGGGAGCGGCGCGGCGTGTGGTGCGTAAGCATGACGCCCGGCTAGAGGGCAAGGGGGCCGTACGGGTTCCGTGGCCCGAGACGGCCGGGAACGGTCTACGGACGGAAACGCCAACGGTCACAAACGCCAACGGCCGGCCCCTTGGTGAACGGGACCGGCCGCAGGCCAGGAAACGGAAGCGGCGTTACTTCGCCGGCTCCGGCTCGGGGGCGTCCGCCGACTCCGCGTCGTCCGTCGGGTCGAGCGGGGTCTTGACGGAGTCCAGCAGCAGCTGGGCCACGTCGACGACCTGGATGGACTCCTTGGCCTTGCCGTCGTTCTTCTTGCCGTTGACCGAGTCCGTCAGCATGACCAGGCAGAACGGGCAGGCCGTCGAGACGATGTCGGGGTTGAGGGACAGGGCCTCGTCGACGCGCTCGTTGTTGATGCGCTTGCCGATGCGCTCTTCCATCCACATCCGGGCGCCGCCGGCGCCGCAGCAGAAGCCGCGCTCCTTGTGGCGGTGCATCTCCTCGTTCCGCAGGCCCGGCACCTTGGCGATGATCTCGCGCGGGGGCGTGTAGACCTTGTTGTGGCGGCCGAGGTAGCAGGGGTCGTGGTAGGTGATCAGACCCTCGACCGGGGTGACGGGGATGAGCTTGCCCTCGTCCACCAGGTGCTGGAGCAGCTGGGTGTGGTGGATGACCTCGTACTCGCCGCCGAGCTGCGGGTACTCGTTCGCGATGGTGTTGAAGCAGTGCGGGCAGGTGGCGACGATCTTCTTCGACGACTTCGGCTTCTTGGTCGACTCGTCCTCGTCGTCCTCGCCGAATGCCGCGTTGAGCGAAGCGACGTTCTCGGTGCCCAGCTGCTGGAAGAGGAACTCGTTGCCCAGGCGGCGCGGCGAGTCACCGGTGCACTTCTCGTCGCCGCCCATGATGGCGAACTTGACGCCGGCGATGTGCAGCAGCTCCGCGAAGGCCTTGGTGGTCTTCTTGGCGCGGTCCTCCAGGGCGCCGGCGCAGCCGACCCAGTAGAGGTAGTCGACCTCGGTGAGGTCCTCGACGTCCTTGCCGACGACCGGGACCTCGAAGTCGACCTCCTTGGTCCAGGCGAGGCGCTGCTTCTTGGCCAGGCCCCAGGGGTTGCCCTTCTTCTCCAGGTTCTTGAGCATCGTGCCCGCCTCGCTGGGGAAGCTGGACTCGATCATGACCTGGTAGCGGCGCATGTCGACGATGTGGTCGACGTGCTCGATGTCGACCGGGCACTGCTCGACACAGGCGCCGCAGGAGGTGCAGGACCACAGGACGTCGGGGTCGATGACGCCGTTCTCTTCGAGGGTGCCGATCAGCGGGCGCTCGGCCTCGGCGAGGGCGGACGCCGGGACGTCCTTCAACTGCTCCTCGGTGGCCGTCTCATTGCCCTCGGCGTCCTTGCCGCCGCCCGCCAGAAGGTACGGGGCCTTGGCGTGCGCGTGGTCGCGCAGCGCCATGATCAGCAGCTTGGGGGAGAGCGGCTTGCCGGTGTTCCAGGCGGGGCACTGCGACTGGCAGCGGCCGCACTCGGTGCAGGTGGAGAAGTCGAGCAGGCCCTTCCAGGAGAAGTGCTCGATCTGGGAGACGCCGAACTGGTCGTCCTCGCCCGGGTCCTCGAAGTCGATCGGCTTGCCGGCGGAGGTCATCGGCTGGAGCGCGCCGAGCGCCACATCGCCGTCCGCCTCGCGCTTGAACCAGATGTTGGGGAAGGCCAGGAAGCGGTGCCAGGCGACACCCATGTCCGTCTTCAGCGCGACCGTGATCATCCAGATGAAGGACGTCGCGATCTTGATCCCCGCGAAGAGGTAGGTGAGGTTCTGGAGGGTGGCGACGCTCATGCCCTTGAAGGCGGCGACGAGCGGGTACGTGGCGAAGTAGGCGGCCTCGTAGTGGTCGACGCCGTGCTGGGCACCTTCCAGGGCGTGCAGCGTGACGATGCAGATGCCGACGATGAGGATGACGCCCTCGACGAAGTACGCCTGGCCGGTGTTGGAGCCCGCGAAGCGGGACTTGCGGCCCGCCTTGCCCGGACGGCTCATCTGGCGGATGGCGATCAGGACGACGATGCCCACGGTCGTGAGGGTGCCCATGCCCTCGACCCACATCTCCCACGGCACCCAGTCGCCGATGAACGGGATCAGCCAGTCGGCCTTGAAGAGCTGGCCGATGGCGTTGACGATCGTCAGCAGCAGGGAGAGGAAGCCCACCGCCACGAACCAGTGCGCGACGCCGACGACACCCCAGCGGTTCATCCGGGTGTGGCCGACGAATTCCTTGGCCACCGTGACCGTGCGCCGGGCGGGGTCGTCGGTCCGGGTGCCGGCGGGTACGGACTGGCCGAGCCGCATGAAGCGGTAGATCTGCCAGATGGCGCGGCCGAACAGCGCGACGCCTACCGCGATGAGGACCAGCGACACGATGATCGCGGCGAGTTGCATTGGGGGCTCCTCGGACCTGCGCGAGCGGAAGAGTTGGGAGAACTGAGCGGGACTGCCAAGCAGGGCTCCAAGCGGAACTACTAAGCAGTAACTTTTTTGGTCTGCGGCTGAGGTTACCCATTCTCCCGGGCCTCATGAAGCCGCGCGGCCGGTGATCTGTATCGCGCAGGCATGCCTCAGATGCTCCCTCCGGGGGCCCGCGCAACCGTTCCCGCCGCCCCGTCGTCCTTATGAACGCCCTGGTGAGGATAAGGGCCGAATAAAAGTTGAGTGGGGCCGACTCAGCTCTGTTGACAGGTTTTTCTGTGTGTTGCACTCTTGAGCCTGTTCCACTCAAGTCAGCTGGAGGAATTGACATGGCACGTGCGGTCGGCATCGACCTGGGCACGACGAACTCCGTCGTCAGTGTTCTCGAAGGCGGTGAGCCCACCGTCATCACCAACGCCGAGGGCGCCAGGACCACGCCGTCCGTCGTCGCCTTCGCCAAGAACGGCGAGGTGCTGGTCGGCGAGGTCGCCAAGCGCCAGGCGGTGACCAACGTCGACAGGACCATCCGGTCGGTCAAGCGCCACATGGGCACCGACTGGAAGATGGACATCGACGGCAAGGCCTTCAACCCGCAGCAGATGAGCGCGTTCATCCTGCAGAAGCTGAAGCGCGACGCCGAGGCGTACCTGGGCGAGAAGGTCACGGACGCGGTCATCACCGTTCCTGCCTACTTCAACGACTCCGAGCGCCAGGCGACGAAGGAGGCCGGCGAGATCGCGGGCCTGAACGTCCTGCGCATCGTCAACGAGCCGACCGCGGCCGCCCTGGCCTACGGCCTGGAGAAGGAAGACCAGACCATTCTGGTCTTCGACCTCGGTGGCGGCACCTTCGACGTCTCGCTGCTGGAGATCGGCGACGGCGTCGTCGAGGTGAAGGCCACCAACGGTGACAACCACCTCGGTGGTGACGACTGGGACCAGCGCATCGTCGAGTACCTGGTCAAGCAGTTCGCGAACGGCCACGGCGTCGACCTGTCCAAGGACAAGATGGCCCTCCAGCGCCTGCGTGAGGCCGCGGAGAAGGCGAAGATCGAGCTGTCCTCGTCCACCGAGACGACGATCAACCTGCCCTACATCACGGCCTCCGCCGAGGGTCCGCTGCACCTGGACGAGAAGCTCACCCGGGCGCAGTTCCAGCAGCTGACCGCGGACCTCCTGGACCGCTGCAAGACCCCGTTCCACAACGTCATCAAGGACGCGGGTATCAACCTGTCCGAGATCGACCACGTGGTCCTGGTCGGCGGTTCGACCCGTATGCCGGCCGTCGCCGAGCTCGTCAAGGAGCTGACCGGCGGCAAGGAGGCCAACAAGGGCGTCAACCCGGACGAGGTCGTGGCCATGGGTGCCACCCTCCAGGCCGGTGTCCTCAAGGGTGACGTCAAGGACGTCCTCCTGCTCGACGTCACGCCGCTGTCCCTCGGTATCGAGACCAAGGGCGGCATCATGACCAAGCTGATCGAGCGGAACACGACGATCCCGACCAAGCGGTCCGAGATCTTCACCACCGCCGAGGACAACCAGCCGTCCGTCCAGATCCAGGTCTACCAGGGCGAGCGCGAGATCGCGGCGTACAACAAGAAGCTCGGGATGTTCGAGCTGACCGGTCTGCCGCCGGCCCCGCGCGGTGTCCCGCAGATCGAGGTGTCCTTCGACATCGACGCCAACGGCATCATGCACGTCACGGCCAAGGACCTCGGCACGGGCAAGGAGCAGAAGATGACCGTCACCGGCGGCTCCTCGCTGCCGAAGGACGAGGTCGACCGCATGCGTGAGGAGGCCGAGCGCTACGCGGACGAGGACCACAAGCGCCGCGAGGCCGCCGAGGCCCGCAACCAGGGCGAGCAGCTGGTCTACCAGACCGAGAAGTTCCTCAAGGACAACGAGGACAAGGTCCCCGGCGAGATCAAGACCGAGGTCGAGTCCGCCGTCGGCGAGCTGAAGGAGAAGCTCAAGGGCGAGTCCGCCGAGGGCGACAACACCGCCGAGATCCGCACCGCCACGGAGAAGGTCGCGGCCGTCTCGCAGAAGCTCGGCCAGGCCATGTACGCCGACGCCCAGGCCGCGCAGGCCGCCGGCGGCGCCGAGGGCGCCGCTGCCGGTGAGCAGCCCAAGGCCGAGGACGACGTCGTCGACGCCGAGATCGTCGACGAGGACAAGCCGAAGAAGGATGGTGCCGCGTGACGGAGGAGACCCCGGGCTTCGACGAGAAGCCTGACGTCCCCTCTGACGCCGCTCCCGAAGACGCGGCGCAGGCCGAGTCCGCCGACAAGGCGGGCTCGGCCCCGGCCGGGGACGACAGCGAGAACCGCAAGGGCGTGTCCCTCGCGGCGCAGCTGGACCAGGCCCGTGCGGCGCTCAACGAGCGCACCGCGGACCTCCAGCGGCTCCAGGCGGAGTACCAGAACTACCGCCGCCGAGTGGAACGGGACCGGATCACGGTCAAGGAGATCGCCGCGGCGAACATCCTGTCCGAGCTCCTGCCCACCCTCGACGACATCGGACGCGCCCGTGAGCACGGCGAACTGGTCGGCGGCTTCAAGTCGGTGGCCGAATCGCTGGAGACCGTGATCGCCAAGCTCGGTCTCCAGCAGTTCGGCAAGGAGGGCGAGCCCTTCGACCCGACGATCCACGAAGCGCTGATGCATTCGTACGCACCGGACGTCACGGAGACCACGTGCGTGGCGATCCTGCAGCCCGGGTATCGCATCGGTGAGCGAACGATCCGCCCCGCGCGGGTCGCCGTCGCCGAGCCGCAGCCGGGCGCGCAGAACGCCAAGTCCGCCGCCGAAGAGGACACCAAGGCTTCGGACGAGGAGAGCGGTGGCCCGGACGAGGGCTGACGTGACGACGCAGCAGATACCCGCGCGGAAGGAGGGACGTCGGGGATGAGCACCAAGGACTTCGTCGAGAAGGACTACTACAAGGTTCTCGGCGTCCCGAAGGACGCGACCGAGGCGGAGATCAAGAAGGCGTACCGCAAGCTCGCCCGGGAGAACCACCCGGACGCCAACAAGGGCGACGACAAGGCCGAGGAGCGCTTCAAGGAGATCTCCGAGGCCAACGACGTCCTGGGCGATCCCAAGCGCCGCAAGGAGTACGACGAGGCGCGTGCGCTGTTCGGCAACGGCGGGTTCCGGCCCGGTCCCGGTGCCGGTGGCGGCAGCTTCAACTTCGACCTGGGCGACCTGTTCGGGGGCACCACCCAGGGCGGCGGCCAGGGAGGCGGTGGCTTCGGCGGCGGCCTCGGGGACGTCTTCGGCGGCCTGTTCAACCGCGGCGGCGCGGGCACCCGTACGCAGCCGCGGCGGGGCCAGGACATCGAGTCCGAGGTGACGCTCAGCTTCACCGAGGCGGTCGACGGGGCCACGGTCCCGCTGCGGATGTCCAGCAGGGAGCCCTGCAAGGCGTGCTCGGGCACCGGCGACAAAAACGGTACGCCGCGGGTGTGCCCGACCTGTGTCGGCACCGGCCAGGTCAGCCGGGGCGCGGGCGGCGGCTTCTCGCTCACCGACCCGTGCGCCGACTGCAAGGGCCGGGGCCTGATCGCGCAGGACCCTTGCGACGTCTGCAAGGGCAGCGGCCGCGCGACGAGCGCCCGCACCATGCAGGTCCGTATCCCCGCGGGCGTCTCGGACGGGCAGCGCATCCGGCTGCGCGGCAAGGGCGGTCCGGGCGAGCAGGGCGGCCCCGCGGGCGATCTGTATGTCGTCGTGCACGTCAAGCCCCACCCGGTCTTCGGCCGCAAGGGCGACAACCTCACCGTCACGGTGCCGGTCACCTTCCCGGAGGCCGCGTTGGGCGGCGAGATCAAGGTGCCGACACTGGGCGGCCCGCCGGTCACGCTCAAGCTGCCGGCCGGCACCCCCAACGGACGCACCATGCGGGCCCGCGGCAAGGGCGCGGCCCGTAAGGACGGCACCCGTGGTGATCTGCTGGTCACCATAGAGGTGGTCGTTCCCAAGGACCTCGGCGACAAGGCGCAGGAAGCGCTGGAGTCCTATCGCGAGGCGACCGCGGGACCGGATCCGCGGGCAGAGCTGTTCCAGGCCGCGAAGGGAGCTTGAGATGGACAGCCGGGGCGGGCAGCGTCGTAACCCGTATGAACTGACCGAAGAATCGCCGGTGTACGTCATCTCCGTCGCGGCCCAGCTCTCCGGCCTGCATCCGCAGACCCTGCGGCAGTACGACCGCCTGGGTCTGGTCTCCCCCGACCGTACGGCCGGCCGGGGCCGCCGCTACTCCGCCCGCGACATCGAACTGCTGCGCACCGTCCAGCAGTTGTCGCAGGAGGAGGGCATCAACCTCGCCGGCATCAAGCGCATCATCGAGCTGGAGAACCAGGTCGCCGCCCTCCAGCAGCGGGTCGCCGAGCTCCAGGGCGCCCTGGAGGGCGCGGCCAGCGCCATGCAGCAGCGGGAGGCGGCGGTGCACGCCTCCTACCGCCGCGATCTGGTGCCGTACCAGGACGTCCAGCAGACCAGCGCGCTGGTGGTGTGGCGGCCCAAGCGGTCGGAGTAGTACGGCGCAGCGCCGTCGGTGGCGCGCCGTGGCTTGTACGGCGGAGGGGCCGGGGATGCTGTCCCCGGCCCCTCCGCCGTCCCCGCGTGCCGGGGTTCAGCAGCCGTTGTAGCCCGCCGTCGGCATCGACAGCCGCCGGTGCACCTGGGACTTCATCGCCAGGGTGTAGACCGGCTCGTCGAGGTCGGCGGTCTCCAGCCGTACGCCCGCCGCCGCGCACCGTGCGCCGAACTCCTCGGCCCCGGCGATGGCGTTCTCCAGCGCCCGCCGGTTGGGGACCACGAACACATCGACCAGGCCCTCTTCGACATCGCTCCACAGCGCGCTGTGGTCGGCGCGCAGCTGGTGCAGGCTCAGCCGGCAGGTCAGGTGGTAATCACGGGCTGCCGCCCACTGTTTGCACATGTCGTGCTGGCTGCGGTCGTCGACCAGAAACGGATCCTCGTCCAGCTCGGACAGCGGCATCAGGCAGGCGATCGCCGTCACTCGGACCGAGTTCATCGTGCCCTCCGGGGCGTGGCGATTGTGGGGGCGACGATACCCCGCAGCCGCCCCTGGGTGGAGGGGTGGCGCCGGGTGGCGAGGCATAGCCGCAGGCGTGGCAGATCTTCCAGCCGTCCTGGTTGATGGCGAGCTGTCCGCCGCACCGCGGGCAGGACTCCGCACGCGGGTGCGGGCGGGTGGGCCGCCGACGGCGTGGAACGGTCGTCGAGGTGCGCAGCGCCTGCGCCATACGGGCCTCCAGCTGCCGTGATGTGCGCGAAGGAGGGCCGAGAAGGTCCGCTTGGATGTCACTTGGATATCGCTTGAGTGCGGAACTGTTCGGTGCCTGCCGCTTCTTTTCGCTCTACTTTCGTTCTGTGTCCGCTTCCTGGGTACCAGGCGACCGGCCCCCGGCGGATACGGACCGGCCGTTTCAGGCCAGCTTCGGACCGGAGGGGGTACGCAGCGGCGTCGGTACGGCGCTCAGGCCCGCCCCATCGCCCGGTTCACCGCGATCTCGATCATGACGCGGTCGGGGTTGGGCTCCGGCGTCCGCCCGTACCGCTCGGCGTACCGGTTCACCGCATCGGCCACCGTCTCGGCGTCCGTGCGCACCCGGGCGATGCCCTCCAGCGTCGCCCAGCGGCCGCGGTCCACCTGGCACACGGCGACGGTGGCCCCGTCGGCCCCGGCGGCGAGGATGTTCTTGACCTTGGTGCTGTCCTTGCGCGTGATGATCCGCGCGATCCGCTGCCCGGCGTCGTAGGTGACGCCCACCGGGACGACATGCGGGGTCCCGTTCGCACGCAGCGTGGTGAGGGTCGGCATCAGGTACTCGCCCCAGAAGGCGACGTACTCGGGGCTGAGGGCGTTCAGGTCGTGGGCCATGGGGGCAAGGGTAGGCCCGCGCCCCTTGGGGGTTCGCGGGCCGTTCTGGAAAGCCGGAGGAAGCCAGCGGAAGTCAGAGGAAGTCGGTGGTCTCCAGGTCGAAGGAGAAGGGGGCGGGGAGGGGGAGGGGTTTGCCGAAGAGGGCGGAGTGAGTCTTGCAGTAGTCGCCCTCCTGCGGCTCACTGAACAGTGTCAGCGTGGATTTGTCGCGGTCGACGAGGAGGTAGAGCGGAATGCCGCCACGGGCGTAGGCACGCCGTTTGCCCTCGCGGTCGTTGCGGGGCCTGGTCGATGTCACCTCGATGACCATGGAGACGCCGTCGCTGGGCATCCAAGGGGGCGCGCCCCGGAAGAGGCGCAGGGCAAGAGGGGCGATGGTGGCGTCGGGGATCACGTGGTCCGCGGGCTGGTCATCTGCACTTGAGAGGACGAGTCCCTTGTAGCCCGAGATCTGCATGTCGGTCGCGGACTCTCGCGTCACCTGCCTCGAGATGATGCTCAGATAGTCCTCGTGATCGCCGTCCGTCGGCGGTGTCACAACGATCTCCCCCTCGATGAGCTCGGCCCTGAAGCCGGTAGGCGTGTCCAGGGCCAGAAAGCCCTCCAGGAGGGTGTCTTCGTCGGTGGCCATCGGCTCGTGTGCCATAGCCGTCATGCTGCACCTCCTTGTGGTCGAAGGCCAGTGTCACCGGGCAATGTCAGCGGCGAAGGGGCGTTCGTCGCCGTTCACTCGTACGAGCAGCCTTGAGTGGAATAGACTCAACTTATCGTAGGTTGGTAACTGCAAGAGCAACAGGACACCGCGCACAAGGAGGAGCACGAGCCCGTGGACGCCGAGCTGACCAACAAGAGCCGGGAAGCGCTGGCTGCCGCCAACGAGCGGGCGGTCACCGCCGGGCATGCGGACATGACGTCCGCGCATCTGCTGCTCGCGCTGCTGGCCGGGCAGGACAACGAGAACATCATGGATCTGCTGGCGAGCGTCGAGGCCGACGCCGCCGCGCTGCGCAACGGCGCCGAGCGCCAGCTCGCCGGGCTGCCCAGCGTCCAGGGCTCGACCGTCGCGCCGCCGCAGCCCGACCGCGAGCTGCTCGCCGCCATCGCCGACGCCACCCGGCGCGCCCGCGAGCTCGGCGACGCCTATGTCTCCACCGAGCATCTGCTGATCGGTATCGCGGCGAAGGGCGGGCGCACCGGCGAGCTGCTGGCGCAGCAGGGCGCGAGCGCCGAGAAGCTGGCGGCCGCGTTCGAGGCGAGCCGGGGCGGGCAGCGGGTGACCAACGCCGACCCGGAGGGCACGTACAAGGCGCTGGAGAAGTTCGGTACGGACTTCACCGCCGCCGCCCGCGAGGGCAAGCTCGACCCGGTGATCGGCCGCGATCATGAGATCCGCCGCGTGGTGCAGGTGCTCTCCCGCCGGACGAAGAACAACCCGGTGCTGATCGGCGAGCCCGGCGTCGGCAAGACGGCCGTCGTCGAGGGCCTGGCCCAGCGCATCGTCAAGGGCGACGTCCCCGAGTCGCTGCGCAACAAGCGGCTGGTCGCGCTGGACCTGGGTGCGATGGTGGCGGGCGCCAAGTACCGCGGCGAATTCGAGGAACGGCTCAAGACCGTCCTCGCGGAGATCAAGTCCAGCGAGGGCCAGATCATCACCTTCATCGACGAGCTGCACACCGTCGTGGGCGCGGGCGCCGGCGGCGACTCGTCCATGGACGCCGGCAACATGCTCAAGCCGATGCTGGCCCGCGGCGAGCTGCGGATGGTCGGCGCGACGACGCTGGACGAATACCGCGAGCGGATCGAGAAGGACCCGGCGCTGGAGCGGCGCTTCCAGCAGGTGCTGGTCGCCGAGCCGACCGTCGAGGACACCGTCGCGATCCTGCGCGGGCTCAAGGGCCGCTACGAGGCCCACCACAAGGTCCAGATCGCCGACTCCGCCCTGGTCGCCGCCGCGACCCTCTCCGACCGCTACATCACCTCCCGCTTCCTGCCCGACAAGGCCATCGACCTGGTGGACGAGGCCGCCTCCCGCCTCCGTATGGAGATCGACTCGTCGCCCGTGGAGATCGACGAACTCCAGCGCGCCGTCGACCGCCTCAAGATGGAGGAGCTGGCGCTGAAGAACGAGACCGACGCCGGCTCCGTCCAGCGCCTGGAGAAGCTGCGCAAGGACCTCGCCGACAAGGAGGAGGAGCTGCGCGGCCTGACCGCCCGCTGGGAGAAGGAGAAGCAGGGCCTCAACCGCGTCGGTGAGCTGAAGGAGAAGCTGGACGAGCTGCGCGGGCAGGCCGAGCGCGCCCAGCGCGACGGCGATTTCGACACCGCCTCCAAGCTGCTCTACGGCGAGATCCCGGGTGTGGAACGGGAGCTGGAGGAGGCCGCGGCCGCCGAGGCCGAGCAGGAGGCGGCAAAGGAGTCCATGGTCAAGGAGGAGGTCGGCCCGGACGACATCGCCGATGTGGTCGGCGCCTGGACCGGCATTCCGGCCGGCCGGCTGCTGGAGGGCGAGACCCAGAAGCTGCTGCGGATGGAGGAGGAGATCGGCAAGCGGCTGATCGGCCAGACCGAGGCCGTGCGGTCGGTGTCGGACGCGGTGCGGCGCACCCGCGCCGGGATCGCCGACCCGGACCGTCCCACCGGCTCCTTCCTCTTCCTCGGCCCGACCGGCGTCGGCAAGACCGAGCTGGCCAAGGCGCTCGCGGACTTCCTCTTCGACGACGAGCGGGCGATGGTCCGCATCGACATGTCCGAGTACGGGGAGAAGCACTCCGTCGCCCGTCTGGTCGGCGCGCCCCCCGGCTACGTCGGCTACGAGGAGGGCGGCCAGCTGACCGAGGCCGTCCGCCGCCGCCCGTACAGCGTCATCCTGCTGGACGAGGTGGAGAAGGCCCATACGGAGGTCTTCGACGTGCTCCTCCAGGTGCTGGACGACGGGCGTCTGACGGACGGCCAGGGCCGCACGGTCGACTTCCGCAACACCATCCTCATCCTGACCTCCAACCTCGGCTCGAACTTCCTGATGGATCCGTTGCTGAAGGAGGAGCAGAAGAAGGAGAAGGTGCTGGAGACGGTCCGGGCGGCCTTCCGCCCCGAGTTCCTCAACCGCCTCGATGACGTGGTGGTCTTCCATCCCCTGGGCACCGACCAGCTCCAGCGGATCGCCCGCATCCAGATCGACCACCTCCAGCGTCGCCTGGCCGACCGCCGGCTCACCCTGGACGTCACCGACCGCGCCCTGACCTGGCTCGCCTGGCTCGGCCAGGAGCCCGTCGTCGACGCCCCGGCCCCGGACCTGTCCTACGGCGCCCGCCCGCTGCGCCGCCTGGTCCAGACGGCCATCGGCGACCAGCTCGCCCGCGCCATCCTGGCGGGCGAGGTGCTGGACGGCGACACCGTCCGGGTCGACGTGGACGGCGAGGGCCTGTCCGTGGCGCCCGAAAGGGCCGCGGCCCGGTCCTGACCGCCGGTCCGTGGGCCGACGGCCCACAGCACCCGGCCGTGCCCCGTCCTCCGGCACTTGCCAGGACGGGGCGGATGTGGGGGAGGATGGCAGAGACCATACGAAGGGAATTCCACGGTGAGCATCGACCCGTCCTCGATTCCGAATTTCGGGGGCCAGCCCGAACCCCAGCCGTCGGGGCCTGATGGTCCCGTCGTGCCCGACCAGGACCTGGTCAAGCAGCTCCTCGATCAGATGGAGCTGAAGTACGTCGTCGACGAGGAGGGTGACCTCGCCGCGCCGTGGGAGCAGTTCCGCACGTACTTCATGTTCCGTGGCGAGGAGGAGCAGCAGATCTTCTCCGTCCGTACGTTCTACGACCGCGTCCACGGCATCGACGAAAAGTCGAAGCTCCTGGAAGCGATCGACGACTGGAACCGCAGGACGCTGTGGCCCAAGGCCTACACCCACACCCACGACGACGGCTCGGTCCGTCTGATCGGTGAGGCATCGATGCTGATCGGCACCGGTGTCTCGCTCGAACACTTTGTGTCGAGCACGGTCAGCTGGGTGCGTGCCTCGATCGAATTCGACAAGTGGCTCGTCGAGCAGCTCGGCCTCGAAGCCGAGATCGAAGGCAAGGACGAGAAGCCGGGCGACGACGAGGCCTGAGCCCCGGCACACCCCACCCGGCTGCGCGGGCCCCGGAGCACTTCGCTCCGGGGCCCGCGTCCGTCTGTCCGTCTCTCGGTGTGTGCCGTGTGGGCAGACCCCGGACTCCCGGCCGCCGCCTCAGAGTTTCTGAAGCCGCGCGGCCGCCTCCCGCAGCACCTCTTCCTGCTTGCAGAAGGCGAAGCGGACATACGGTGCGCCGCGGTCCTTGTGGTCGTAGAAGACGGCATTGGGGATGGCGACGACGCCGGCGCGTTCGGGGAGGGCGCGGCAGAAGGCGAAGCCGTCGCCCTCTTGGGACAGGGCGGCGCCGAGGGGGCGGATGTCGGTGGTGATGAAGTACGTGCCGGAGGGCCGGAAGACCTGGAAGCCGGCGCTGGTGAGGCCGGCTGCCAGGATGTCGCGTTTGGCGCGCAGGCCGTCGCGCAGGGCGGTGTAGTACGTGTCGGGGAGGGCGAGGGCCTCGGCGACGGCGTACTGGAAGGGGCCCGCGGAGACGTAGGTGAGGAACTGCTTCGCGGAGCGGACGGCGCCGATCAGGTCCGGGGTGGCGGTCACCCAGCCGACCTTCCAGCCGGTGAAGGAGAAGGTCTTGCCGGCGGAGGAGATGGTGACCGTGCGGTCGCGCATGCCGGGGAAGGAGGCGAGGGGAATGTGCTCGCCTTCGAAGACCAGGTGTTCATAGACCTCGTCGGTGATGACGAGGAGGTTCCGTTCCACGGCCAGTTCGGCGATGGCGGCGAGTTCGTCGCGGGTGAGGACGGTGCCGGTGGGGTTGTGCGGGGTGTTGAGCAGGATGAGCCGGGTGTCGTCGGTGACGGCGTCGCGCAGTTCGTCGAGGTCGAGGCCGTAGGAGCCGGTCGAGGCGTCCGGGCGCAGGGTGACCGGGATGCGGCGGGCGCCGGCCATCGCGATGCAGGCGGCGTAGGAGTCGTAGTACGGCTCCAGTGCGATGACCTCGTCGCCGGGCTCCAGCAGGGCCAGCAGGGACGCCGCGAGGGCCTCGGTGGCGCCCGCGGTGATCAGGACCTCGGTGTCGGGGTCGTAGGACAGACCGCGGTGACCGTAGAAGCGCTGCTGGTGGGCGGCGACGGCGGCGCGCAGTTCGGGGACGCCGGGGCCGGGCGGGTACTGGTTGCCGCGTCCGTCGCGCAGGGCGCGGACCGCCGCCTCTCTGACCTCGTCCGGGCCGTCGGTGTCGGGGAAGCCCTGGCCCAGGTTGATGGAGCCGGTCCGTACGGCGAGTGCGGACATCTCGGCGAAGATCGTGGTGCCGAATTCGGCGAGGCGACGATTGAGCAGCGGTCGGTCCATGCGCGCCATCCTCGTCCGAACCTCTGGAGTTCCTCAACTGTGCTTTGAGCCCGACGGGCCCCGGGCATGCGCCTCGCACAACAGACACGGACGGCCGCCGACGAGGGCGGTCAGCGGCGCACACGGCGCCGGACGGAGCGTGCCTCGCTTCGGGGGACGGAAAGGAGTGTGAGGCAGATGGTTGGTGCCGTGATTTTCATGGTGATTGTTCTGCTGGTGGTGGCACTGGTGTCCTGGGCTGCCCGGGGCGACGGAGGCGGCCGGAAGCGCGGGCGCGGCTACGCGAAGTCGAGCGGCGGCAGCTGGTGGGCCGCCGGCGGCGGCGTCAGCAGCTGCGGATCGAGCGGCGGTCACCACCACGGCGGTGGCGGTGGCCACCATGGCGGCGGTGGTCATCACGGCGGCTGCGGGGGCGGCTCGTCGTGCGGCGGTGGTGGCTGCGGTGGCGGGGGAGGCTGTGGCGGCGGAGGCTCCTGACCTCTCCCGGTGGCCGTGTCGCATGGCCGTCCCTGCCCTCCCGAGCTGCACGGATGTCGTACACATGCACACGGCTCATGCCGTACCGCATATGCGCCCGGCGGGCCGCGGGCCGAGGGCCAACGGCCGCTGGGCGCTTGGTCGTTGAACAACTGAACTGAGGGGCCCTCTAGGGGATGGAAACCCAACGTAGATGGGTAAAACGACTGTGGTCGACCTGCCATCCGTGATTCCCTCTCCCTTAGAGAATCCCCCAGTTCTCGCATCCCACGTGGGCACGAGCCGGCAGGCAGTCGTACATCCCTGATTCCTTCTCGGGCGGGCCGGCCCACCATCCACTGCGTGCTTGCGGAGCCGACCCATGCTCACCACTCTGAAGACGGCGTACACCGATACCCGTGCCTGTGACCTCGCCTGGGCCCTGGGCAGGGAACCCCTGCCGGCGCTGGCGGTGCTGGACCTCCAACTCGACGACGCCCAGGTGCAGTTGAGGCTGCTGGGCGCCTCTCATCAGGTGCTTCTCGAAGAGGAGCACGGTACGTGTTCCGAGACCGTCGCCTGTATGCCGGGCAGCAGTACACCGCTGCCGCTCGGCGTGGCCAAGCGGCTGGGCGACTGGGAGTACGAATTCGCCGCCCATGTCGAGACGCTTTCGCGCGGCTCCTTCGCGGGGCGGGCGCAGGAGCTGCTGGCGCTGGTCGCCGAACATCCGCACGGTCTGGCGGGGACCTTCCCCGGCTCGCCGTACGCCTTCACCGCGATGCTGGCGCAGCGTCAGCACGGTCAGGTGAACTGGCGGACCTGGCACGCGTATCCGCAGGAGGGCCGGCTGGTGGCCACCCGCACGCGGGTAGGCGTACGGGCGGCGGTCGCGGCCGTCTAGACGCGCATCCGACAGGGGGCGTGCCGCCTTTCGTCGCCCCTTGTTCGCCCGGGGCGCGCTGTCCTGGGGCTCCGAGCAGGACGCTTACATATGCCCCCTGCATGGCGACATCGGTGACATGCCCCCGTGCGCCGTGCCGATGACCTCAACTGCCGTGTGTAAAGCGGAGACTGCACTCGTGTGGGTGACAAAAGCGTACGGAACCGTCACGTAGCGTTCATTTCATGATCGACCCGTCAGAGCCCGCTGTTCCCGGCGCCCTCGGGCCGCCGGAGACCCTGGAAGCGGCGCGGCTGCCCGTGCCGTCCGGGCTCGGCCGTCTGCTCGTCCTCGCGGTCGTCTTCGTCTGCGCCGCCTGCGGTCTGGTCTACGAACTCGAACTGGTCGCGCTGGCCACGTACTTGGTCGGCGACTCCGTCACCCAGGCGTCGGTCGTGCTGTCCGTCATGGTCTTCGCCATGGGCATCGGCGCCCTGCTCGCCAAGCGGATGCGCTGCCGGGCGGCGGTCGGCTTCGGCGTGGTCGAGGCGCTGCTCGCGCTGGTCGGCGGCAGCTCCGCGATGGCGCTCTACTCGTGCTTCGCCTGGTTCGGCCAGTCGCGCTCCGCGCTCGTCGGCTTCTCCCTGGCCATCGGGGTGCTGATCGGCGCCGAGGTGCCGCTGCTGATGACGCTGATCCAGCGGATCCGGCGGCAGGACGCGGGTGGTGCGGTCGCCGACCTCTTCGCCGCGGACTACGTCGGCGCGCTCGTCGGCGGACTGGCCTTCCCCTTCCTGCTGCTGCCCCGCCTGGGCCAGCTGACCGGTGCGCTGGTCACCGGCGCGGTCAATGCGGTGGCCGGCGGCGCGCTGGTGCTGTGGCTCTTCCGCCGCGATCTGAGTCCGCGTACGCGCTGGCTGCTGCTCCTGGTCAATGTGCTGGTGCTCGCCCTGCTCGCCACGGGGACGCTGCTGGCCTCGCCCTTCGAACGGGCCGCCCGGCGCGCGGTGTACGGGCCGGGGGTGCGGGTCGCGGTGCAGACCGGCGTCCAGGAGGTGGTGATGACCGGCGGCACGGGCGGCGGAGCCGGTGCGGGACGGGGGAGGAAAGGTTCCGGCGGGCCGCTGGAGCTGTATCTGGACGGCCGGCTGCGGGTCAGCGAGGTCAACGAATACCGCTACCACGAGGCGCTGGTGCATCCGGCGATGGCGGGCGGGCCGCATGCCCGGGTGCTGGTCCTCGGCGGCGGCGACGGCCTGGCGGTGCGCGAGATCCTGCGCTATCGCGCGGTCCGCTCGGTCACCGTCGTCGAACTGGACCCCGGCGTCCTGCACCTGGCCCGTACGGACCCCGGCCTCTCCCGCCTCAACCATCACGCGCTGCGCGATCCCCGGGTCCATACGGTGACGGCGGACGCCTTCGACTGGCTGCGGCAGCGGCGCGCCGCGGCCTCCGGCGGCCGGCTGCCGGGGTCCCCCCGACGCGGGCCGCCGGGCGGGCGCGGGGAGAGCGCACCGTACGACGTGATCGTCTCCGACCTCCCCGACCCCGGGATCACCGCCAGCACCAAGCTCTATTCCCAGGAGTTCTACGGGCTCGCCGCGCGGCTGCTGGCCCCCGGCGGCCGCCTCGTGGTGCACGCCGGGGCGCCGACGGAGCGGCCGCGGTCGTACTGGACGGTGGAGGCGACGATGCGGTCGGTGGGCCTGGCGACCGTCCCCTACCGCGTCCCCGGACAGCCCGCCGACTTCTCCGGCGCCCCGGACCGCGCAACCGGCCCGGAGGGTTCCCTCCCGCCGGGGCGCTGCTCCGCCGTGCCGGCCCCCGGCGGCAACACGTTCTGGGGCTTCGTCCTGGCCGCGCGGCGCCCGCCCCGGCTGGACCTGGCCCCGGACGCCCCGCCGTTGGCCTCCGTCACCCGCGCCGGACTCCGCGCCGACGAACGCGGCGCGGCCGCCGACCGCATCCCGTTCCTGCGGCCGTCGACCCTGATGCATCCGCGCTACCAGGGCTGAGGCGCGGCGGTCCCGCCGCCAGGACCACGGACTCCCGCCGGGGGGTGCCCGCAGCGCCGGGAAACGAATTAGGCTCCCTGCCATGGAGCATGAGGTGTACGTTCCGTTTCCCGCCGGGACCGTGCGGCAGGCGCTCACCGAACCGGAGCGCGTGGCGCGCTGCGTGCCCGGTGTCCAGCTCGACGCCGACGCGGCCCCGCACATTCCCGAGGGCCGCCTCCGGCTGCGTATCGGCAGCTCCACCATCACCTATCGCGGCACGCTGACGATCGCCAGCGGTGCCTCCTCGCAGGAGGACGCCGAGCTGGTCTTCGAGGCGAAGGGGACGGAGTCGCGCGGCGACGGCGCGGTCGCCCTGACGCTGACGGTCCGTCTGGTGCCGGCCACCGAGCCCGCCCCCGGTACGACGCTGGCCTGCACCGGCGCGCTGCGCGGGGACGGCCGCCTGGCCGAGGCCACCGACCAGGCCGCCGAGGCCGCGGGCCGCCGCCTCCTCGACCGTTTCGCGGAGAACCTCGCGGCGGATCTGGAGCGGCATCCGGTGGAGGACCCGCCCCAGAAGCCGTCCGGGACCGCGCCTGAGGCGCCGTCCGGTGAGCCCGCCGGGCGGGGGATCTTCGAGACCGAGGTGCCGCCGCCGTCGCTCGACGCCGGTAGCGAGGTGGACGCGGGGGATCTTGAGGAGGCGGACGACCAGGAGCTCGACGAGGTGGATGCCGCGCTCGACGGCGACCTGGTGCGCGAGGCGGACCTGGACGGCGACGGCGAGGACGAGCTGGGTGAGGTGCCGGCCGAGGCCGCACATGCGCGCCGGACGATGATCGGGCGCAGCGCCGAGGAGGTCGACCACGCACCGCCGCGCGGGCGGTATGCGCCGGTGCCGCCGCCGGAGGTGAACACCGCCTCGGCGACGCTGCGCTGGGCGGCACCCGCGGCGGCGGTGGTGCTGGCCTCCGCCGTGGTCGTCGGCCGGGTGCTGCGCCGCCGGCGCTGAGCGGGGCGGACTGCGGCGGGACGGCCGTGGCGGTCGGCGGTGGCGTCGCAGCCGTCCGCGGGCCCACCGTTAGGGTCGTGGCGTGAGCACCGACAACACCACCCGGAGCGCGGCGCCGACGCGGGCGGACGACGTACGACTGGCCGCCGGGGACGCCGAAGTGACCGTCCGTCCGGACCTCGGCTGCCGCCTGGGCAGCCTGCGCGTCGGCGGCGTGGAGCTGCTGCGGCAGGGCGACACCTACGGCAGCTTCCCGATGGTTCCGTGGTGCGGCCGGATCGACCACGGCCGCTTCCGCAACGGCGGTGCGCTGCACCAGATGCCGGTCAACGCCGCACCGCACGCCATCCACGGCACCGGCCGCGATCTGCGCTGGCGCACCGCGCGGGCGGGCGCGAGGGAGGCCGTCTTCACCTACCGCCTGGCCGATCCGGCCGCCCCCTGGCCGTATCCGGGCACGGTGACCCAGCAGGTCGAGCTGGCCGAGGACGGCGGCTCGCTCACCCTGACCCTGGGTGTCGAGACGATCGGCGACTCCTTCCCGGCGCAGGCCGGCTGGCACCCGTGGTTCCGGCGGAATCTGGGCGACGGCGGGGCGGATGTCACCGTCGACTTCGCGGCGGAGTGGCAGGAGGAGCGCGGCGCGGACCATCTCCCGACCGGCCGCCGGATCCCGCCGAAGCCGGGGCCCTGGGACGACTGCTTCGGGATGCCGCAGGGCGTGCATGTCACGCTCACCTGGCCGGGACGGCTCCAGCTGACGGTGGCCAGCCGCGCCGAGTGGGTCGTGGTCTACGACGAGCAGGCGGAGGCGGTCTGCATCGAGCCGCAGTCGGGCCCGCCCAACGGGCTCAATACGCTGCCGCACCTGGTCACGCCCATCGATCCGCTGGAGGTCTCCACGACCTGGAGCTGGCGGACGCTGTCCTGAGCGCCCGGTCCGGGCCCTGGGGCAGGCTCTAAGCTCATGGCCATGAGTGACGACGTGCGCGGCGAGCTGCTGCAGCAGATCAAGGACAAGGCCGTGGTGCACGGCAAGGTGACGCTTTCCTCCGGCAAGGAAGCCGACTACTACATCGACCTGCGCCGGATCACCCTGGACGGCGAGGCCGCGCCGCTGGTCGGCCGGCTGATGCTGGACATCACCGCCGACCTGGACTACGACGCGGTGGGCGGGCTGACGCTGGGCGCCGATCCGGTCGCGACCTCGATGCTGCATGCGTCCGCCGCCCGTGGCCGCCGGCTGGACTCCTTCGTCGTCCGCAAGGCGCAGAAGGCGCACGGTATGCAGCGCCGTATCGAGGGCCCGGACATCAAGGGCCGCCGGGTGCTGGTCGTCGAGGACACCTCCACCACCGGCGGCTCGCCGCTGACCGCCGTCGAGGCAGCGCGCGAGGCGGGCGCCGAGGTCGTTGCGGTTGCGACGATCGTGGACCGGGGCGCGGCCTCGGCCATCGCCGAGGCGGGCCTCCCGTACATCACCGGCTACCAGCTCGGCGACCTCGGCCTGGCCTAAGCGATCTTGCCTGACGGTCGCACCGCTTTGACCTGCGGCTTTCGCAAGGGGCGGTCGGTTTCACGTGAAACCGACCGCCCTTTTGCATGAAGGCCGGACGGGCGATGTGGAGCGAACAACCGAGTCTGGGAGGATGGCCCCGGCGAAAGTCCTCGCCCCCTGGTCAGGGAAGAACGCACACCCGCCTACACAAGGAGCGGACAGATGCCCATCGCAACTCCCGAGGTCTACAACGAGATGCTCGACCGGGCGAAGGCAGGCAAGTTCGCCTACCCGGCCATCAACGTCACCTCGACCCAGACCCTGCACGCCGCACTGCGTGGTTTCGCGGAGGCCGAGAGCGACGGCATCATCCAGATTTCCACCGGCGGTGCGGAGTTCCTGGGCGGCCAGTACAACAAGGACATGGTCACCGGTGCGGTGGCGCTCGCCGAGTTCGCGCATGTCGTGGCCGCCAAGTACGACATCACCGTCGCGCTGCACACCGACCACTGCCCCAAGGACAAGCTCGACGGGTACGTCCGTCCGCTCCTGGACGTCTCCGCGGAGCGCGTCGCCAAGGGTCTGAACCCGCTCTTCCAGTCCCACATGTGGGACGGCTCGGCCGAGACCCTCGCCGACAACCTGTCCATCGGCCAGGAGCTGCTCGCCAAGGCCGCCGCCGCCAAGATCATCCTTGAGGTCGAGATCACCCCGACCGGCGGCGAGGAGGACGGCGTCACCCACGAGATCAACGACGAGCTCTACACCACGGTCGACGACGCGATCCGTACCGCCGAGGCGCTGGGCCTGGGCGAGAAGGGCCGCTACCTGCTCGCCGCCTCCTTCGGCAACGTCCACGGCGTCTACAAGCCGGGCAACGTCGTGCTGCGCCCCGAGCTGCTCAGGGACCTCCAGGAGGGCGTGGCCGACCGGTTCGGCAAGCAGAACCCGTTCGACTTCGTCTTCCACGGCGGCTCCGGCTCCACCGAGCAGGAGATCGCCACCGCGCTGGAGAACGGCGTGGTCAAGATGAACCTCGACACCGACACCCAGTACGCCTTCACGCGCCCGGTCGCGGACCACATGTTCCGCAACTACGACGGCGTGCTGAAGGTCGACGGCGAGGTCGGCAACAAGAAGACCTACGACCCGCGCAGCTGGGGCAAGCTGGCCGAGGCCGGTATGGCCAAGCGCGTGACCGAGGCCTGCGCCAACCTGCGCTCCACGGGCACCAAGATCAAGTAAGTCCGTACGGGCTTTGAAGGGCCCCGCATCCGTCCGGGATGCGGGGCCCTTCCGCGTCGCCGGGCAAGCACGCGCCGGGAGGGGCATGCTCGCCGTATGAGCGAAGCGGGCTTTCCCGGCGGGGTACGGCTGGCGTCGGGGCGGGGGCGCTGGGTGCTGATGACGGCCGTGCTGGGGTCGGGCATGGCGATGCTCGACAGCACCGTCGTCAACGTCGCGCTGCCCACCATCGGCCGGGACCTCCAGGCCGGTCTGGGCGTGCTCCAGTGGACCGTCTCCGCCTACATGCTCACCCTCGCCTCGCTGATCCTGCTCGGCGGCTCGCTCGGCGACCTCTACGGGCGGCGGCGGGTGTTCGTCATCGGCGTGGTGTGGTTCGCCGCGGCCTCGCTGCTGTGCGGGCTGGCGCCGAACGCCGGGGTGCTGATCGCGGCCCGTGCGCTGCAAGGGGTGGGCGGGGCGCTGCTCACGCCGGGGTCGCTGGCGCTGATGCAGGCGGTTTTCCATCCGGACGACCGGGCGCGGGCGGTCGGCGCGTGGTCGGGGCTCGGCGGGGTGGCCGCGGCGGTCGGGCCGTTCCTCGGCGGCTGGCTGGTGGACGGGCCGGGCTGGCGCTGGGTGTTCTTCGTGAATGTCCCGCTGGCGGCGGTGTGTGTGCCGGTGGCGCTGCGGCATGTGCCCGAGACCCGCGAGCGGGGTGTCCGCGAGCACCGCGGGTTCGATGTGCCGGGCGCGGTGCTGGGGGCGCTGGCGCTGGCCGGGGTGACGTATGCGCTGATCGCGGCGCCGGACCGGGGCGCCTCGCCCGCGGTGGTCGTCCCGGCGGTGATCGGGCTGCTGCTCGGGGCGGCGTTCGTCCGGGTCGAGCGGCGGCGCCCCGACCCGATGCTGCCCCCGGAGATCTTCGCCATCCGCCAGTTCACCGCCGTCAACGCCGTGACGGTCTGTGTGTACGCGGCCTTCGGCGGCTTCTTCTTCCTCTCCGTGCTCCAGCTCCAGGTCGTGGCGGGCTACTCGGCGCTGGAGGCCGGTACGGCGCTGCTGCCCACGACCGTGCTGATGCTGCTGCTGTCCGCCCGCTCCGGCGAACTCGGCCAGCGCATCGGGCCGCGGATCCCGCTCACCGTGGGGCCCGTCCTCTGCGCCGCCGGGATGCTGCTGATGATGCGGGTCGGGGCGCATGCGTCGTATCCGGCCGAGGTGCTGCCCGCGCTGGTGGTGCTGGGCATCGGCATGGTGACGCTGGTCGCGCCGCTGACCTCGACGGTGCTGGCGGCCGTGGACGTCGACCGGGCGGGTCTGGCCAGCGGTATCAACAACGCGGCGGCGCGCGCCGCGAGCCTGGTCGCGGTCGCCGCGCTGCCCCTGCTCGCGGGAATGGGCCCCGAGGCCTACCGCTCCCCGGATGTCTTCGCGGCCGCCTTCCGCCGCGCCATGCCCCTGTGCGCCGGAATCCTGCTGGCCGGAGCCCTGATCGCCTGGCTCACCGTCCGCAGCGACGCGCTACGCGCCGAACCCGAGCCATGCCACCCGGAGTGCCAGTACCACTGCGGGGTGAGCGCCCCACCCCTGGACCCCGGCGAGGCCCGGGACCCGGGCGCCGGAAGTCCGGACGGAGGGTGACCACCAGGCGAGCGGAAAGCGCCACGCCCACCCCCACCGACCTCCTCCTCCCCACCCACGTAGGACGAAGTCCGCAGGGTCGCCCCCGCTCCCGACACACCACGCCCGCCGCTGGGGGTACCTCCCAGCGTCAGCTGGGGGAGCCACGGCGAAGAACCCCCACGGCGGGAAAGCCGACAACGTGGGGAGGAAGCACAGCGCAGCTCTTGGCAGACTGAAGCCATGCCCATTCACGAGAACCTCCTCGGGGGACCGCCCCCGACCCAGCTGCCCGACGAGCCCGAGCCCCGCGAGCTGCTCGCGTCGGGCACGGCTCCGACCGATGTCGCCGCCAAGTACCCCACGTCCTCGCTGGCCTGGGCGCAGCTCGCGGACGATGCGTTCCAGGGCGGCCGGACCGTCGAGTCGTACGCCTACGCCCGCACCGGCTACCACCGGGGTCTGGACGCGCTGCGCCGGGCCGGCTGGAAGGGCCACGGCCCGGTGCCCTGGGAGCACGAGCCCAACCGCGGTTTCCTGCGGGCCCTGCACGCGCTCGCCCGCGCCGCGCAGGCGATCGGCGAGCAGGAGGAGTACGAGCGCTGCTCGACGTTCCTGCGTGAGTCCTCGCCGACCGCGGCCGACATGCTGTCCTGACGGCTGCGATCTCCAGGGCCGGCCGCATGATCGCGGTCGGCCCTTGCGCGGCCGGAGCCCAGCACCGATGATTTCAGGTGGGCCGGGTCAGACCCGCGCCTGAGGGGACCGGGGCTCCCGAGCCGACAAGGAAGGAGCGGACCGCTACCCGGTAGTTCGCACCTGAGGAGTCCCTCATGTCGCAGCCATTTCCTCTTTCTCCCGCCGTGACCGAAGATTCCGGCGGCAATGTTTCACGTGAAACCCTCGCATTCGCCGCCGACGATGTTTCACGTGAAACACCGGCCGCCGGCGCGGCCGTAGCGGCCCCCAAGGCCCCCGTGGCCCTCGTGGCCCCCGATCTGAGCATCGGCAGCACCACCACGACCCCGTACGAGGACTACGTCCAGGCGAGCGTCCTCACCCACCTCCAGCACCCGCTCTCCGACGATCCCGGCGAGATGGTCTTTCTGGTGACCACTCAGGTGATGGAGCTGTGGTTCACGGTCATCGTGCACGAGTGGTGCACGGCCGCCGAGGCGCTGCGCCGCGACGATCTGACGGTGGCCATGGACGCCCTGCGCCGCTCCACCTACGAGCTGGAGGCGTTGAACGCCGCCTGGAAGCCGCTCGCCCGGCTGACCCCGGAGCAGTTCAACGCCTACCGCAGCGCGCTCGGCGAGGGCTCCGGGTTCCAGTCCGCGATGTACCGGCGGCTGGAGTTCCTGCTGGGCGAGAAGTCCGCGGCGATGCTGGTGCCGCACCGTGGCGCTCCGCGCGAGTACGCCGAGCTGGAGAAGGCGCTCCAGGAGCCGAGCCTGTGGGACGAGGTGCTGCGGCTGCTCGCGCGCCGTGGCCATGCGGTCCCTGAGGCCGTGCTCCGGCGGGACCTGGGGCTGCGCTATGAGTCGGACCCGGGCGTCGAGGCCGTATGGGCCGAGATCTACGCGGGCCCGCAGGAGTCCGAACTGGTCCTTCTCGGCGAGGCGTTGACCGATGTCGGCGAGCTGGTGTGGCGATGGCGCAACGACCACCTCGTCGCGACCCGGCGGGCGATGGGCTCGAAAATGGGCACCGGCGGCTCCGCGGGCGTGGCCTGGCTGGAGAAGCGGGCCCGTAAGAACGTCTTCCCCGAGCTGTGGACGGCGCGCAGCCATGTCTGAGAACTCCGAGAACAAGACCCCGCACGAGGCCACCGAGAACGCTCCCGGCGCCCGCGACCACGCCGCGCAGGCCGGGCAGCTGGATGCCGCCGACCCGCTCGGTGCGGCCGTCCGCGACCGCTTCGTCCTGGACGACACCGTCTACCTCGACGGCAATTCGCTCGGCGCGCTGCCCCGCGCGGTGCCCGGCCGGCTGGCCGAGGTCATCTCCCACGAGTGGGGCGAGCTGCGCATCCGCTCCTGGGACGAGGCCGGCTGGTGGACCGCGCCCGAGCGGATCGGCGACAAGATCGCGCCGCTGATCGGCGCGTCACCGGGCCGGGTGGTGGTCGGCGATTCCACCAGCATCAATGTGTTCAAGGCCGTGGTCGGCGGCATACGGATGGCCGGGAAGGGCTGTACGGAGATCCTCGTCGATGCCACGACCTTCCCGACCGACGGCTATATCGCCAGGTCGGCGGCCCGGATGACGGGCCTTGCGGTGCGCCCGGTCGAGCCCACGCGGATCGCCGACGAGGTCACCGAGCGGACCGCGCTGGCGCTGGTCAACCATGTCGACTACCGCACCGGCGAACTCAACGACCTGCCCGGCATCACCAACGCGCTGCACTCCGCCGGCGCGCTGGCCGTCTGGGACCTGTGCCACAGCGCCGGTGCGCTGCCGGTCGGGGTCGAGCGGTACGGCGTCGATCTGGCCGTCGGCTGCACCTACAAGTACCTCAACGGCGGGCCGGGATCGCCCGCGTATCTCTATGTGCGCGAAAGCCTCCAGGAGCGGTTCGACTCTCCGCTGCCCGGCTGGAACTCGCACGCCGATCCGTTCGGGATGACCTCCGACTACGCCGCCGCCGAGGGCATCGTCCGCGGCCGGGTGGGCACCCCCGACATCCTGTCGCTGCTCGCGCTGGAGACGGCGCTGGACGCCTGGGACGGCGTCGCCGTCGAGGACGTCCGCACCAAGAGCCTCGCCCTGACGGACTTCTTCCTCGACTGTGTGGCCGCCTATGCGCCGCCCGGCCGGGTCCGCTCGATCACGCCGTACGACCACGGCCGCCGCGGCAGCCAGGTGTCCCTGGAGTGCTCGGGCGCGGCCGAGGTGATGGCCGAGCTGATCCGGCGCGGGGTGATCGGCGACTTCCGCCGGCCCGACGTGCTGCGCTTCGGCTTCACCCCGCTCTACACCTCCTTCGCGGACGCGGAGCGGGCGGCATGGGTGCTCGGCGAAGTGCTGCGGGAGCTGCCCGAGGAGGACGCGGCGCCCGGGGCCGGCGGGTGAGCGCACCGGACGAGGAGTCGGCGCTGCTGGGGCTCGCCCCGGCGGCGCCGGTCCGGACGGTGGCGTACGGGGACCATCCGGACCAGCTCGTCGACCTGTACGGGACCTGGGGCGCGGGCGCCGGTCCGCCGGTGGTCCTGCTGCACGGAGGCTTCTGGCGCGCCGCGTACGACCGCCGGCATCTCTCCCCGCTCGCCGCCGAGCTGGCCGGGCGGGGGCTGCCGGTCGCGCTCGCGGAGTACCGCAGGGTGGGCGCCGGCGGGGGCGCGCCGCGCACGTTCGAGGACGTGGCGGCGGCGGTCGAGGCGGTGGCGTACGAGGCGGGAGCACCGGGGACGGGCGGGTATGCGGAGGACCCCGGGGCAGCGGGGGGCCGGGGCCTCGTCCTCGTCGGGCACTCCGCGGGCGGGCATCTCGCCCTGCTCGCAGCGGCCCGCCCCGGTACGCCGGTCACCCGTGTCCTGGCCGTCTCGCCGGTCGCCGATCTCGCCCGCGCCCATGAGCTGGGCCTGAGCAACGGTGCGGTGGCGGAGCTGCTCGGCGGCGGTGACGGGCCCGCCTTCGCGGAGCGGCTGGCCGCGGCCGATCCGCTGCGGCTGCCGCCGTCCCCCGGCATTCCCGTCACGATCCTGCACGGCACCGACGACCCGGACGTCCCCCCGGACCTCTCCCGCCGCTACGCCGCCGCGCACCGCGCCGCCACGGACCTGCGCGAACTGCCCGGCGTCGGCCACTACGCGCCCGTCACACCCGGCACCGCGGCCTGCCGCACCCTCGTGGGCCTCCTCGCGCCTGTCCACCCACGCTCCCAGGGCTGACCAGGCGTAGTACCTGGGGTGGACGCGGAAGATACGCGCCGCAGCGGACGCCCGACCGGCCGGTTTTGCTTACCGTGGTCTACGTGAACCAGACGAGCCAGACGACCCAGACGCAGAGCACCCTGCGCTCGGAGGCACGAATAGTCCGTGGCGCGCTGCACCGGCTGCGCCAGGACCTGTTCGTCGATGCCTTCGCCTTCCGCCCGATGCCGCCGCTGGACGACGCCAAGGTGTCCCGGTGGGTGCCATGGATGCCGGAGCGGGTGCGGCACTGGGTGCGCTGGCTTCCGCATTGCGTCGTCGGCTTCTTCTCCCTGTGCGTGTTTCTGGCCTGCTTCACCGCGGGCTACTCCCTGGGCCCGCTGCGCGGCGTCCTGATCGTCGGTCTCTGCGTGCTGGTCGCCGTGCCGCCGGTGCTCACCCTCTTCCGCCCGGTGGGCGCCTTCTGGCTGTCGCTGATGGTGTTCGTCGTGACGCTGGGCGGCAATCTCCTCTTCGGCTCGTACGGGGGCAGCCTCTTCAACGGCATCGCGTACCCCGCCCACCTCGCCGTGATGACCCTGGTCGTGCTGCGCACCCGCCCCCGCCTGGCCGTGGAGATGTGGCTGGTCACCTTCGCCGTCGCGGCGGTGCCGTCCGTACTCGTCGGCTACGGCACGGGCGATCTGCCGCCGGTGGCGTTCTTCTCCGGGCTGATGCTGGTCGCCGCGGCCGCGGTCCGCGCCTGGCGCCAGGAGCGTCAGCAGGTCGTCGAGACGCAGACGGCCACCGCCGAGGAGCGCTCCCGGCGCACGCTGCTGGAGGAGCGCGCCACGATCGCCCGCGAACTGCACGATGTCGTCGCGCACCATATGTCGGTCATCGCCATCCAGGCCGAGGCCGCCCCCTACCGCGTCAAGGACACCCCGCCGGAGCTGGCCACCTCCTTCGCGACGATCCGTGAGAACGCCGTGGCCGCGCTGACCGAGCTGCGGCGCATCCTGGGCGTGGTCCGCTCCGAGGATCCGGACGCCTTCGCCGAGGCCGACCCGGAGGCCCCGCAGCCCACCCTCGCCAGCCTCGATGCGCTGCTGACCAGCGTCCGCGGCGCCGGGCTGACCGTCGAGGCGGTGATCACCGGATCGCCCAGGCCGCTGCCCCAGGGCGTGGAGCTCTCCGCCTACCGGATCGTGCAGGAGGCGCTGAGCAACACCCTGCGGCATGCGCCCGGCGCCGAAGCCCGGGTGGAGATCTCGTACGTCCTGGGCGGGATCGGCCTGCGGATCGTCAACGGCGCCCCGAGCCGCCTGGCCAAGCCCTCTCCGGGCGCCGGACACGGCGTCCTGGGGATGCGTGAGCGCGTGCAGATGCTGGGCGGCGAGATGACGGCCGACCACACCGAGGAGGGCGGCTTCGAGGTCGCGGCGTTCATACCCGTGGCGCACGCCCCGGCGCAGCCGGCGGCCGGGAAGAATGCGGCGGGGGAGGCCAAGGCATGATCCGCGTACTGATCGTCGACGACCAGGTGATGGTCCGCGAGGGCTTCTCCGTGCTGCTCAACGCCATGCCGGACATCGAGGTCGTCGGCGAGGCCGTCGACGGCCGCCAGGCGGTGGCCAAGGTCGCGGAGCTGAAGCCGGATGTCGTGCTGATGGACATCCGCATGCCGGAGATGAACGGCCTGGAGGCGACCCGCGAGATCGTGGCCGCCGATGCCGAGGCCAAGGTCCTCGTGCTGACCACCTTCGACCTGGACGAATACGTCTACCAAGCGCTGCGGGCCGGAGCCAGCGGCTTTCTGCTCAAGGACGCCTCGGCCGGCCAGCTCGCCGAGGGCGTCCGCATCGTCGCCTCGGGCGAGGCGCTGCTCGCCCCCACCGTCACCAAGCGCCTGATCTCCGAGTTCTCCCGCCTCGGCACCCCGCGCGCCCCCGCCCAGGAGCGGATCGGTGATCTGACGGAACGGGAGACGGAGGTGCTGGTGCTGGTCGCCCAGGGGCTGTCGAACGGCGAGATCGCCGAGCATCTGGTCGTCGCCGAATCCACGGTGAAGACCCATGTCAGCCGGATTCTCGTCAAGCTGGGGCTGCGCGACCGGACCCAGGCGGCGGTGTTCGCGTACGAGGCCCGGTTGGTCACACCGGGAGGCTGACCCCCGCCCGGCGCGCGCCCGCCCGGCGGTCCGCGTCGTTGTCCACAGCCTGTGGAGAAAGTGGAGTGTGCCGCCGGAGTCCGCTACAGCTCCGGCGGCGCACGTACCAGGGGGCGGCCGTCCCCTGAGGGACGACCGCCCCGGGTCAGCCGATATCGCGCCGGCGGAAGCCGACGAGACCGGCCGCGGCGAGCAGGACCGCGAGGCCGAGCAGCCAGAGGAACGGGGCGGCCGTGGCCTCGCCGCCCGGGAGCTTGGGCAGATGGCTGTACGGGGAGAGGTCCATCGCCCACTGCGGGAATTTCAGGGCCGGGCCGATCCAGCCGATGGCGAGGCAGCCGCCCACCACGGCCCACACGGCGGTGGTGGCCTTGGGCACCAGCCCGTAGACGCAGACGGCCAGGCCCGTGAGCACCCAGACGGCGGGGACCTGGGCGAGCGCGGCGCCGAGCACCGGGCCGAGCCGCCCGGTGACGTCATGGGCGGAGACGCCGTAGCCGAGGCCCAGGGCCAGGCCGCCGAAAGCCAGGATCACGGCCGCGCCGACGTAGGCGACGGCCAGATGGCCACAGGCCCAGCGCAGGCGGCCGACGGCGCAGGCCAGGACCGGTTCGGCGCGGTCGCCGGTTTCCTCGCTGCGCAGCCGGAGCACCGACCCGGCCGCATAGATCGCCGCGACCATGCCCAGCATCCCGGTCATCGTGGCCAGGAAGGCGTCGGTCAGCGCCTGCTGCCCGCCCATCCGCCGGAAGATCTCCAGGGCCTGCCGGTTGGTGCCGACCAGGTCGGCGGCGCCCTTGGCGATACCGCCGAAGATCCCGCCGGCGCAGAGGAAGCCGAGCGTCCAGCCCAGCACGGTGGTGCGCTGGAGGCGCCAGGCCAGGCCGAACGGGCCGCTCAGCGACCGGGGCGCGCGGGCCGGGCCGGGGCGGGCGGGCAGGAAGCTCATCCCGATGTCGCGACGGGCCGTCAGGACGTAGCCGGCGGCGAGGGCGAGGGCCGTACCGGCGGCGAGGAGAAGGAGCACCCACCAGCGGTCGCCGGCGTAGGCGCGGACGTTCTCGGCCCAGCCGATCGGCGAGATCCAGGTGAGCGGCGACGAGGCATCCGCCGTCGCGGCGTCTCCCGCGGCGCGCAGGGCGAAGACGAGGCCGAGGACCGCGCCGGTCAGTCCCTTGGCGAGCCGGGCGCTCTCGGTGAACTGCGCGGCGATGGCGGCCAGCGCGGCGAACAGCAGGCCCGTGCCCCCGATGGCGAGGCCCAGGGCGAATGAACCGGCCGCCGGCTGCCCCGATGCGGCCAGCCCGCCCCCGATCAGCACGGCCAGCGCGATATCGGCGATCAGGGCCGCGAGCAGCGCGGCGGTCAGCGGCGCACGACGCCCGACCATGCCCGCGGAGAGCAGCTCCTGACGCCCCGTTTCCTCCTCCTCACGGGTGTGCCGTACGACGATCAGCAGGCTCATCACGGCGGCGAGGACGGCGCCGAAGCCGGCCATCCGCCAGGTGACCAGGCCGCCGATGGTGTCGCCGAAGACCGGTCCGTACAGCGCGCGCAGCGAGGCGTTGGCGTTCATCGACGCGGCCAGCTCGGCCCGTTTGGCGGCGGTGTCGTACAGCGCCTGGAAGGACGAGCCCATCGCGGCGACGAGCAGTCCGAGGGCCAGCACCCAGGCCGGGATCATCACCCGGTCGCGGCGCAGCGCGAGCCTCAACAGCACGCCGGTGCCCGCCAGATGACGGGGCCCGCGGGCCGGCGCCAGGGCGGCCCCGGCCGATACGGCGGTCATCGCGCGCTCGCCTCCTCGCCGCGGTCGCCGGCCCCGGCCGCCCGGCCGGCGCCGGTCTCGTCCTGGTAGTGCCGTAGGAACAGCTCTTCCAGGGTGGGCGGGGTGCTGGTCAGGCTGCGGACGCCGGATGCGCTGAGCGCGCGCAGGACGGCATCGAGCCGGTCGGTGTCGGCCTGGAGCGCGACCCGCACGCCCTGGCCGTCCTCGGCCGCCTGACTGGTGAGGCCGTGCACCCCGGGAAGCTGGGCCAGGCCGTTGGGCGGGCTTGCCAGTTCGGCGATGATGGAGGTGCGGGTCAGATGCCGCAGCTGCCCGAGCGAGCCGGACTCGACGGTCCGCCCCTGACGGATGATGCTGACCCGGTCGCACAGCGCCTCGACCTCGGACAGCACATGGCTGGAGAGCAGGATCGTACGGCCGCGGTCGCGCTCCTCGGCGACGCAGCTCCGGAAGACCTCGTCCATCAGCGGGTCCAGCCCGGAGGTCGGCTCGTCCAGGATCAGCAGATCGACGTCGGAGGCGAAGGCGGCGGCCAGGGCGACCTTTTGACGGTTGCCCTTGGAGTACGTCCGCCCCTTCTTGGTCGGGTCCAGCTCGAAGCGCTCCAGCAGTTCGTCGCGCCGGGCGCCGTCCAGGCCGCCGCGCAGCCGGCCGTAGAGATCGACGACCTCTCCGCCGGAGAGATTGCGCCACAGGGTGACGTCCCCGGGGACGTAGGCCACCCGCCGGTGGAGCGCGACCGCATCGCGCCAGGGGTCCTTGCCCAGCACCCGGGCGGTGCCGCCGTCGGCGCGCAGCAGGCCCAGCAGGACGCGGATCGTCGTGGACTTCCCGGCGCCGTTGGGCCCGAGGAAGCCGTGCACCTCACCGGCCTCGACGTCGAGGTCGAGGCCGTCCAGCGCGTGGGTGCGGCCGAACGACTTGTGCAGGCCGGCCACCCGGATCGCGACAGAGGAGGAGATTGCCGTCGTCATGCTTGTGAAGATACGCTAGATTCACAAATTTGTGAAGCTAAGAAACCGTAATAAGTTGGAGCCGCGTTTCTGATCAGGGGAGATGATGCGGACATGGCCGACCAGCGCCACAGCGACCACGAGCAGCGCGGGCGACAGGAGCAGGAGCGCTCCCCGGAGCGGCCGAGCGTCGGGGAGCGGCGCGGCACCGAGGCCGTCGGGGAGTTCGTCGAGCGGTTCGCCGCACAGCTCGTCGACGCCGGTATGCCACGGATGCCCGCGCGCGTTTTCGCCTGCCTGCTGGCGTCCGAGTCCGGCGTCCTGACCTCGTCGGAGCTCAGCGAACGCCTCCAGATCAGCCCCGCCGCCGTCTCCGGCGCCGTGCGCTACCTCTCCCAGGTCAACATGCTCAGCCGCGAACGCGAGCCCGGCTCCCGCCGCGACCGCTACCGCGTCCACAGCGACCAGTGGTACGAGGCCCTGGCCCGCCGCGACAACGTCCTCAGCCGCTGGGAGGCCACCTTGCGCGAGGGCCTGGCAAGCCTCGGCGACACCTCCCCCGCCGCCCACCGCATCGGCGAGACCCTCGCTTTCTTCGAGTTCATGCAGGGTGAGCTCGGCGGCATGATGGAGCGCTGGCGCCACCACCGCGACCAGCTGCGGGAGGGCGACGCCGACGGCTGAGGGCTGACGGCTCAACTCCGCCCGGCCGTACGGCGATCGGCCCGTATCCCGGCTGCCGGACGTGCGGCCCGCCGTGGTGCAGCCTGCTGTAGTGCCCCCGCCCGGCCCCGTACCGCAGACTGATCCGCATCCGGGGCGATCGCGGGCGCATCCCGTGATCGCGGCACAACGACGCGGGGGGACGGGGAACATGACGACAGCGGGGCGGGGTCGGGGGCAGGACCGGAGACGGGGCCAGGAAAGCGACCCGGGTCAGGGGCGCGACCGCGGTGGGGCCCGGGTCTGGCGGGGCGGGGGATATCTGCTGGTCGGGCTGGTGTCGGGGCTGGTGTCGTTGCTGATGCTGCCCCTGCTGGTCGTGGGGGTGCTGAGTACGGCGGTGGGCGGGCTGGGCCTGGTGGTGTTCCCGCGGATGGTGGTGGCGGTGCGGTGGTGGAGCGAATGGCACCGGGGGCGCGCCGCCGCGCTGTTGGGGGTCTCGGTCGCCGCGCGGCCTACGGGGCTGCCCAAGGGGATCGGCGCCCAGTGGCGGCAGGCCGTCCGCGGGCCCGAAGCGCGGCAGGACCTGCGCTGGCTGTGCCGGCAGGTGCTGACCGGGATTCCGGCCGGGCTGGTCGCGCTCGCCGGCATCGGCGGGGCGCTGGGCACCGTGGCCGTGACCGCCGTGTGGTGGCTGTTCCCGGAGGGCGAGCCGCTGCGGCTGCTGGGGAGCGTCCCGGTGGCCGGATGGGGCGCCGCGCTCGGCCTGGGGGCCGTGCAGACCGCCGTCGCCGGGGCGGTGGCCTGGTGGGCGGTGCCGCGGCTGGCGCGCCGGCACGCACGGAGCTGTCTGACGGCGCTGGCCCCGTCCATGGAGGCCCAACTCGCCGAGCGAGTAGGGGAGTTGACCGAGAGCCGGGCCGGGGTGCTGGATGCGCACGGTGCGGAGCTGCGCCGTATCGAGCGTGATCTGCACGACGGGACGCAGGCCAGGCTCGTGGCGATCGCGATGCGGCTCGGGGTGGCCAGGGAAACGGTACCCGAGGAGTCGGGAGCGCTGGCGAAGCTGCTCCAGGAGGCCCACGAAGGCGCCGAGGAGGCGATGACCGAGCTGCGGGAGGTGATCCGCACGATGTACCCGCCGATCCTCACGGACCGCGGGCTGGAAGGCGCGCTCACCGCCGTGGCCGCGGGCGCCGGCATCCCCGCCGAGGTGGAGCTCGGCGAACTGGGCAGGCTGCCCGCCGCCGTGGAGGCCGCCGCCTACTTCATCGTCACGGAGTCGCTCACCAACGCCGCCAAGCACAGCGGCGCCACCCGGGTCGTGGTCCGGCTGACCCGCGACGAGGCCGGGCTGCTGATCGAGATCACCGACGACGGGACCGGCGGCGCCGACGAGACGCGGGGCACCGGCCTCGTCGGCATCCGCCGCCGCGCGGCCGCGCTGGACGGCACCGTCCGGGTCACCAGCCCCGTCGGCGGGCCGACCGCCGTCGTGGTGGAGCTGCCGTGCGGGTCGTGATCGCCGAGGACAATGTGCTGCTCTCGGCGGGCCTGGAACTGATCCTGGGGACCAAGGACATCGAGGTGGCCGCCGTCGTCACGGACGGCCCCGGCCTGCTGGACGCCGCGGCCCGCCACCGACCGGACGCCCTGATCGTCGACGTACGGCTGCCCCCGTCGTTCCGCGACGAGGGCATCCGGGCCGCGCTCGCCGTCCGGCGCGCGCATCCCGGGCTGCCGGTCCTGGTGCTGTCGCAGTACGTGGAGCGGGTGTACGCCCATGAGCTGCTCGCCGACGGCTCCGGGGGCGTCGGCTATCTGCTCAAGGACCGGGTGAGCCGGGTCGGCGAGTTCGTCGACGCCCTGCACCGGGTGGCCCGGGGCGGCACCGTCATGGACCCCGAGGTCGTCGACCAGCTCATGACCGGGACCGGCCGTAATGCCGCGGTCCATGCCGCCGTCGATGCGCTCACCCCGCGCGAGCGCGAGGTGCTCACCCTGATGGCGCGCGGTCTGGGCAACCGGGAGATCGGCGAGCGGCTGGTCATCACGGACAACGCCGTGCACAAGCACATCGGCAACATCTTCGCCAAGCTCGGGCTCCCGGTGGACGACCGGGGGCACCGGCGGGTGCTGGCGGTGCTCACCTATCTGGACAGCAGGGGCTGACGGGGAGGCGGGAGCCGCCGGGCACGGCGCCCCCTCACCGCGGCACCCTCAAGCCCCTCACCGCGGCACCCTCAACCCCTCACCGCGGCACCATCAGCCGCCACGCCCCCGCCTGCACCGTCCACGTACGCGTCCGCACCGGTCCGCCCACCACCGCGTCCGCCCGGTAGTGGAAGTCGGCCCCGGACACCGTCACCGCCCGCGCCTGCGCCCGGACGGGTCGCGCCCCGTCCGGCCAGCGCACCTCGATCTCGGCCAGACCGCCGCTGCTACGGGCGTCGGGCCTGCCGCGGCCGTTGGGCCGGGGGCCCCCGTTCGCCCCGGCGCCCCCGCGGTCCTCCTCGGGCTCGGGTCCTGTCGTCACCGAGACCCCCCGCACCGGCCGGTCCAGATCGGCCAGGAGCACCCCGTCCGCCTCGATCCGCAGCCGGTGTTCCGGGGCCTGGCCGCGCCGCCCGCCGAGCCCGAGCCCGAGGCCCCGTCCCGCCCCCGGGGCCAGCAGGGCCAGCGCCGTACGGGCCGTCCGCGCGGCCGGCTCCCACCAGGACCGGTGGTCCGCCACCGGCCCCGCGCGCTCCACCAGGGGCGCGAGCCCCGCCACCGGGGCGCCGTCCGCACACGGGATCCGCAGCCCGCCCAGCACGATCCCGTCGCTGTCGTCCGTGAGCAGATCCATGGCCCGCTCCCCGCCGTCCAGGACGGTCCGCGCCGCCGCCACCGTGTCCGTGGGCACCCCCAGCAACCGGCTCAGCGCGAGCGTGGCCGGCGCCCCCACCGGGACCACCGACACCGGCACCCGCGCCAGCTCCCGCTCCTTGTGCAGCAGCCCCACGGCCCGCAGCAGCGCCCGGTCGTCCCCGATCACCACCGGGCGCCGCTGCCCGCGCCGTGCCAGCGCCCGCGCAAACTCCTCCGGCCCCTCCGGCAGGCAGATCTTCGCCCCGGCTCCCGCCGCCCCCGCACACAGGACATCCCGCGCAATCCGTACGGATTCCCCGTCCGTCCGGCGCGCGACCGGATCGATGACCACGAGCAGGGGGTACCCCCGAACGGAGTCCGCGGGAGTGTGCCCAGAAGGCTGCGCCGACACCTCGGTCCTTCCTCAGGTAGCATCTCGGTGCAAGAGCCCCTTGCGCTATTGCGCCAGGGGCTTCGTCTATTCCGGGGCACCGGTCCGACGGATCTGGCGATGACGGACGTGTGAACACGCACGCCGACACCAGCCACGCACGTTGGACATGCCCCGCCCGGAAGGGGTGTACGCCTGTGCCCGCACTTGTGCTGCTCGGTGCTCAGTGGGGTGATGAGGGCAAGGGAAAGGCCACCGATCTGCTCGGTGGATCCGTTGATTACGTAGTGCGCTACCAGGGCGGCAACAACGCCGGCCACACGGTCGTCGTCGGCGACCAGAAGTACGCACTGCACCTTCTCCCTTCCGGAATCCTCTCCCCGGGGTGCACCCCGGTGATCGGTAACGGAGTCGTCGTCGACCCGGCGGTCCTGCTCTCCGAGCTGAGCGGACTCAACGAGCGCGGCGTCGATACGTCCAAGCTGCTGATCAGCGGTAACGCGCATCTGATCACGCCGTACAACATCACCGTCGACAAGGTGACCGAGCGCTTCCTCGGAAAGCGCAAGATCGGTACGACCGGCCGCGGCATCGGCCCGACCTACGCCGACAAGATCAACCGCGTGGGCATCCGGGTCCAGGACCTCTACGACGAGTCGATCCTGCACCAGAAGGTCGAGGCGGCCCTCGACGTCAAGAACCAGCTGCTCACCAAGCTCTACAACCGCCGCGCCATCGAGGCCGGCCAGGTCGTCGAGGAGCTGCTGGGCTACGCCGAGCAGATCAAGGGCTACGTCGCCGACACCACCCTGCTCCTCAACAACGCCCTCGACGACGACAAGGTCGTGCTCTTCGAGGGCGGCCAGGGCACCCTGCTGGACATCGACCACGGCACGTACCCCTTCGTCACGTCCTCGAACCCGACGGCCGGCGGTGCCTGCACCGGTGCCGGCGTCGGCCCGACGAAGATCAGCCGGGTCATCGGCATCCTGAAGGCGTACACCACCCGCGTCGGCGCCGGCCCGTTCCCCACCGAGCTGTTCGACAAGGACGGCGAGGCGCTGCGCACCATCGGCGGCGAGCGGGGCGTGACCACCGGCCGCGACCGCCGCTGCGGCTGGTTCGACGCGGTCATCGCGCGCTACGCGACCCGGGTGAACGGCCTGACCGACTTCTTCCTCACCAAGCTGGACGTCCTCACCGGCTGGGAGCAGATCCCGGTCTGCGTCGCCTACGAGATCGACGGCAAGCGCGTCGAGGAACTGCCGTACTCGCAGACCGACTTCCACCACGCGAAGCCGGTGTACGAGATGCTGCCGGGCTGGTCCGAGGACATCACCAAGGCGAAGTCCTTCTCCGACCTGCCGAAGAACGCGCAGGCGTACGTCAAGGCGCTGGAGGAGATGTCCGGCGCCCCGATCTCGGCCATCGGCGTCGGCCCCGGCCGCGACGAGACGATCGAGATCAACTCGTTCCTGTCGTAGGCCCGTTGCCAGGTCTGCTGTAGGTCTCCCGGGAGCCGGGACGGACAGGGCCCGCGCACCGTTCTCATGGACGGGGCGCGGGCCCTGTTGCGTACGGCCTTGGAGGGCGGCGCCGCGCGCCGAAGCCGCCCGGGTCAGCCGGTCTTGCGGTACATCAGGGGCGCCTTGCCGCCCGCCATGGAGCGCTCCAGCTGTCCGCCCACCAGCCTCAGGGTGCTGGGCGAGCCGGGGCTGCAACTGGGGGTCCGCCCGCCGTCGACCTGGGAGGGGCCGAGGCGGACCGGCGGTCCGGCCTTCTTCAGGGCGGCCGAGAACGCGCAGCGGTAGTTTTCCCCGGTCACCGTCATCCGCAGGACGATGTCGCCGGTCGCGCCCTGTTTGAGCGTGATGCGGTGGACGTCGCCGGCCCCGCCCGTGGCCTCCCAGGTGCCCAGATAGCCCGCCGGGATGTGCCCGCTCCCGTGCGCTGCCGAGCCCCGGCCGTTCTTGCCCTGTGCGCCCTCCGCCCGTACGCCGTCGGTGTCCTCGCTCAGCACGAAATACCCGGTGACCGCAGCGGCTGCGCAGGCGACCAGCGCGATGACGGCCGCCAGGGTCGATCCGACGCGCCGCTGTCGGCGGCGGGACGCCCGCGGTGCCATCGGGGCGGGCGGCTGTGGCGCCGAGGCCGGTGCCTGGGCCGCCGGCGGGTACCCGTACCCCCCTTGGGGCGGGTACGGGGCCGGGCCCTGGGGGACGGGCGACGGCAGCGGGGCGGGCGGCGGCCCGGGCGGCGGCCCGGGCGGTGTGCGCTGACCGGGCGGTGTGCGCTGACCGGGCGGTGTGTGGTGCGGGGGAGGCGTGTGCGGGGCGATCGCGGGCGTGACAACGGTGGGCATGGCGTGCACCCCCGTGTCGCTCGGGTTCTCCGCCTCCAGCAGCTCGATGGCGTGTCGTCCCAGCCGCGCGACCAGGGCCCCCGGCAGCCAGGGCTCGTCCTCGTCCGCAACGCCCGCCAGGGGATCCTCCGCCATCGCCACCAGCTGCGCCGGCGTGGGACGTTGGGCCGGGTCCTTGGTCAGGCAGGCGGCGACCAGGGGGTGCAGACCCGCCGGCAGGGTGGTGAGGTCGGGCTCCTCCTGGGCGATGCGGTACATCAGCGCATGCACCCCGCTCTCCGCCGTCCCGAACGGCTGCCGGCCGGTGGCCGCGTACATCAGGACCGATCCGAGGCAGAAGACGTCACAGGCCGGGCCGATCGGCTCGCCGCGTACCTGCTCGGGCGCCATGAAGCCGGGGGAGCCGAGCGTCGCACCGGTGCGGGTCATGCCGTCGGCCACCGCTTCCAGCGCTCGGGCGATGCCGAAGTCGATGACGCGGGGGCCGTCGATGGTGATCAGGACGTTGGAGGGCTTGAGATCCCGGTGCACGATGCCGGCGGCGTGGATCGCCTGGAGCGCGCGGGCCAGCCCGGCCGCCAGGATCCGTACCGTCCGCTCGGGCAGCGGGGTGCCGCCGGAGACCACCTGCTGGAGGGAGGGGCCGGCGATATAGCCGGTGGCGACCCAGGGCGTCTCGGCCTCGGTGTCCGCGTCCAGTACGGGCGCGGTCCACTCCCCGCCGACCTGCTGCGCGGCCCGCACCTCGCGCCGGAAGCGGGCGCGGAACTCCTCCTGGCCGGCCAGTTCGCCGCGCACGAGTTTGACGGCGAGGGTACGGCCGCGGTCCGAGCGGGCCAGGAACACCTTGCCCATCCCGCCCTCGCCGAGCCGCGCGATCAGGCGGTAGTCCCCGATGCGCTTGGGGTCCCCGGCGTTGAGCGGTGTCAGCCCGCCCGCCCGCCCCGTCCGCCCCGAGTGTCCCTGCTGCCCAGCATGTCCCGGCTGTTCCACGATCCGTCGCCCTTTCCCCCGAATCCGCCCTGCCCGCGTCCCCGTGTCCGCGGTGAGGATATCCAGGGGCCGGCGGGCCGGGGCAGGCGGAGCGCCCCTGAATCGCCACGGGCTCTGTCACGCCGGGTTCGCGCGGGCGGTCCAACGGCCGGACCGTGTCCGGAACCTGACGGTGGTGGATGCCTGATTCCGCGTCCCGGAACTTTCCCGGGGTGCGGAACGTAGAACGCGTACCGCTACGTATCCCGTACCGCTACGCATACCACGGTGGCGTGTGCGGCACGGCGCACCGCACCACGCACGACCTGCGGCTCCCGCAGAGCCCCGGCGCACCTCACCGCACCGACGCGCACCACACCCAGCGCACTGCACCACACCGCGCAGCACAGCACCGTAAGCACCGCCCGGTCCCGCACGATCCCCCGTCCTCACTTCCTTGCCAAGGAGACCGTGTGATTCCCGCCGTACGAGCCCTCGCCCGCGCCGCCATGGCCGCGCGCCCGGTACCGCTCGCCGACGTCCAGGCACGGGCCGAACTCCTCGCCCGCTTCGACAACACCTATCTCGTCCCGGTCGAGGTCTTCGCCGCATTCGCGGCCGAGCTCACCGACCGCCGCCGCCCCGGCGGCCCGTTCGCCGTCCTGTGCATCAACGGCAGGCGCTGGTTCCGCTATCACTCCGTCTACTACGACACCCCCGACCTGCGCTCCTTCCACGACGACCGGCAGCGTCGCCGGCTGCGCTACAAGATCCGCGAGCGGCTGTACGCGGACACGGGGGAGCGGCAGTTCGAGATCAAGCTCAAGGGGCGGCGCGGCGAGACGGTCAAGCACCGGCAGCCGCTGATGCCGGGCGATGCGGCCCTCGGCGCGGCCCCGCGCGGCTTCCTCGCCTCCGTACTGGACCGTTCGTACGGGATCGCGGCCCCCACCGAGCTGGGCCGCTCCATCGAGACGGAGTACACCCGGGCCACCTTCGTCGCCAACGGTCAGCGCATCACCTGCGATGCGGCCCTGGTCTGCCGCGACCTGGAGACCGGCCACACGGTACGGGCCGACGGCGGGCTGCTCCTCGTCGAGACCAAGACCACCGGCCACCTGACCGAGGCCGACCGGCTGCTGCGCGGCTACGGCATCCACGCCGCCGAATTCACCAAATACTGCGGCGGGTTGTCGGCCCTGCGCCCGGACCTCACCGCCCACCACTGGCAGCGGGCGGTGCGTACGGCATTTCCCACCGCGGCTTGAGGGGAGCGCCGGGCAGGGGCCGATGTTTCACGTGAAACCGGCATCCTCGGCAATGTTTCACGTGAAACACCCCCCGGCCGTTGGGGCGGCGCAGCGGATGGCGCCCGGACCGGTGCGGTCCGGCCAGGGGGCGACGATCTGCCGCGCAACCAGCCACCGCCTCGGGCCCGGTCCGGGCGCCGTCGATCTTCCTCATGCCGATCATGCCCATGGCCTCGGCCGCCCCCTCGGAGCTTCCTCCAACCCCGCAGACGATCCGCCCGTCCCGTAGACATTCTGTCCGAGCGCGTGGTGAGCGCCATACACACTGTCGGTACCCGTCAGCGGACGGTGATCCTTACGCTGAGAGGTGTCCGCCGGGCCTGTCCACCGGCGGCCCGAGCGACCGATCCGAGGTACTGACCGTGAGCACGACGCCCTCCGCTTCCGCCGCCGACCCCGCCGCCGGGGCCGCAGTCAAGGCCGCCGACCGCGCGCATGTCTTCCACTCCTGGTCCGCGCAGGGTCTGATCGACCCGCTGCCGATCGCCGGGGCCGAGGGTTCGTACTTCTGGGACTACGACGGCAATCGCTACCTCGACTTCTCCTCCCAGCTGGTCAACACCAACATCGGCCACCAGCACCCCAAGGTCGTTGCGGCGATCCAGGAGCAGGCCGCCAAGCTGTGCACCCTCGCGCCCGGTTTCGCCGTCGATGTCCGCTCCGAGGCCGCCCGGCTGATCGCCGAGCGCACCCCCGGCGACCTCGACAAGATCTTCTTCACCAACGGCGGCGCGGAGGCCGTGGAGAACGCGGTCCGGATGGCCCGCCTGCACACCGGCCGCAGCAAGGTGCTGTCCACCTACCGCTCGTACCACGGCGCCACCGCTGCCGCGATCAACCTGACCGGCGACCCGCGCCGCTGGCCCTCCGACACCGCCTCGGCGGGCGTCGTCCACTTCTGGGGCCCGTTCCTCTACCGTTCGCCCTTCCACGCCGAGAACGAGGCGCAGGAGTGCGAGCGCGCCCTCGCTCATCTCGAGCAGACCATTGCCTTCGAGGGTCCGCAGTCCATCGCGGCGATCATTCTGGAGACCGTGCCCGGCACCGCGGGGATCATGGTCCCGCCGCCCGGCTACCTCGCCGGCGTCCGTGAGATCTGCGACCGCCACGGCATCGTCTTCATCCTCGACGAGGTCATGGCGGGCTTCGGCCGCACCGGCCAGTGGTTCGCCGCCGACCACTTCGGCGTCACCCCCGACCTGCTGACCTTCGCCAAGGGCGTCAACTCCGGCTATGTCCCGCTGGGCGGCGTCGCGATCAGCGCCGAGATCGCCGCCACCTTCGACCAGCGGCCCTACCCGGGCGGTCTGACCTACTCCGGCCACCCGCTGGCCTGCGCCTCCGCCGTCGCGACGATCAACGCGATGGCCGAGGAGCGGATCGTGGAGAACGCCGCGGAGATCGGCGAGAAGGTCATCGGCCCCGCCCTGCGGGAGATCGCCGAGCGGCACCCGTCCGTCGGTGAGGTCCGCGGTCTGGGCGTCTTCTGGGCGCTCGACCTGGTCAAGAACAAGGAGACCCGCGAGCCCCTGGTGCCGTACAACGCCTCCGGCGCCGCCAACGCCCCGATGGGCGCATTCGCCGCGGCCTGCAAGCGCGGCGGTCTGTGGCCGTTCGTGAACATGAACCGCACCCATGTGGTCCCCGCCTGCACGATCACCGAGGCGGAGGCCAAGGAGGGCCTGGCCGCCCTCGACGAGGCCCTGACCGCGGCGGATGCGCACACGGACGCCGCCTGAGGGGGGCCGGCAGCCGCGTACGGGACCCGTAGCGAATCCGTGAGGCGGCGGCCGCGCGCCCTGCCCTGGGCGTATCGTCCCAGGTACGGTGCGTGGCCGCCGCCGCCCTCGCCTATCGTTGGCCAGGGCCGCTTCCCATCTGCGCGGTCAGGAAAGTCGAGTCGTCGAAGGAGACGGACACGATGCCCGCCGGCGGAGACAGCTCATTCATACGGCGCAGCACGCTGCGCCAGCAGATCGCCGATGCGCTGCGCGACGAGGTCCTGGCCGGCCGGCTGCCCTCCGGCCATCCCTTCACGGTCAAGGAGATCGCCGAACAGTACGGCGTCTCCGCCACCCCGGTCCGCGAGGCGCTGCTCGATCTGTGCGCCCAGGGCCTGCTCGACGTCGAACAGCACCGCGGCTTCAAGGTGCACGCCTTCAGCGCCGGCGACTTCGTCGCCATGGTCGAGGCCCGCACCCTGATCATCGAGGGCATCTTCCGCAGCGGCGCCGAACACGCGCTGCGCGCCACCCCCGCCGAGGTACTGATCTCCATCCGCCGCCGCGCCGACGAGGCCGAGCGCGCCGCCCGCGCCGGCGACCTCGATGTGCTGATCGGCTACGACCTGCGCTTCTGGCGCGAGCTGGGCAGTATCGTCGGCAATCCGTACATCAGCGACTTCCTCGACCGGGTCCGCGTCCAGACCTGGATGTTCGCGGTGCCGCTGCTGCGCGGCATGGACGACCTCGGCGCCCGTCTCTGGCACGGCCACAGCCAGCTGGCCAAGGCCCTCGTCCAGTACGACATCGCCGAGGCGCAGCGCCTCATCGCCGAGTACAACGAGCACTCCCTGGCCCTGGTGGGCAATCGCGGCGAGCACTCCGGCTAGTACTACTGGTAAAGCGCGACGGGCACTACGCTGTCCCGACTCGGCCCTGTGAGCCGTACCGCATCCGTATCCGTACCGTCCCCGTGCCCGTGCCGCCCCTGGTACGTGCCCGCCGGCGCCCCGTCCCCGACCGGAAGCGAGTCCTCACCCGTGGCATGTGACCTGTGGCTGGTGCCCCTCGTAGACGTGCTGTGCCACAGCCCCGACAACCCGTTCTCCGAAGAGATCGCCGCCTACGACAAGGCCCTGACGGACGCGGGTCTGCCGCCGATCCCGGTCTTCAGCTATATGCCGGGCCTGACCGGCGATGTCGCGCCGGTCGCCGGGTTCGACTACGACGCGCTGCATTTCCTGCGCCGCGCCTATCTCCTGCGCCTGTGCGGCCTGGAGGTGACCCCGGTGGACGAACTGGGCGGTGACTACGAGCAGTTGCTGGAGATGTTCGAGGCGACGGCGCAGCAGTCGCATCTGGTCTGGCACTACGACCACGCGGGCGCCTACGTCCCGGTCGACTTCCCCCATCCGCTCGCCAACGACGAACTGCTGGAGGGCGGCGGCCCGCTGGGCTCCTCGCACGGGCTGCTGCGCGAACTCGAAGTCGTCGCGCCGTCCCTGGGCATCGATCCGGCCAACCCCCCGGCCGCGCCGGACCCCCCGGCCGGACCGACCTCCCTGGAGGAACGGGCGGCCGTCCCCCAGGACGACGGACCCTTCGCCAGGGAGCGGCACGTATGGCTGGGCCTGCATGCGGCCGCCACCAGGAGCCTGGGCCAGGGCTCGATGATCGTCTTCAGCTAGGGCCCGCCCCGGGGCCCCGGCCCTCAGCGCCCCGGCTCCGGCGGCCGCTGCCGCGGCATGTTCGGCCGGGTCCCCGGAGGCAGCATGAACCGCGCCGGCGGCTCCACGCTCTCCTGCCGCGGCGGCGACCACGGGCCCAGGACCTGCGCCGTCGACGGCGCAGGACCGGCCCGGAACTCCGCCATCCAGTCCGCCGTTTCGGCCCGTACGAGCTCCCCCAGGTCCTCGTTGAACCGCCGCAGCACCCCCAGGCACCGCTCGGCCGCCTCGCTCGCCGTGCCGTCGGTCGGGCCCAGGACCTCGCGGACGCTCTCCGACGCCCAGTCGAACTGCAACGCCTCCAGCCGCCGGTGGATCGCCTGGGCGGTCGCCAGATCCCGCATCCACCCTGCGGTCACCCCGAAATACCGGTCGCAGCCCACGCACACCGCCGCCACCAGCAGCGACAGATAGCCCCACGGGGCCCCGCCCTTCCAGGCCCCCGCGAAGTCCAGCAGCGGCAGCAGCCCGCCCACCGACACCCCGGCCGCGGCGCCCAGCCGCAGCGCCCGCGCCCCGCGGCGTTTGGCCTGCCGGTCGCGCAGGTACCAGTCGGCGGCGCGCAGCGCGCCCTCCTCCGTCCACAGGTAGAGCGCGTCCAGGCGGTCGGCCGGCTCCCCCCAGTCGCCCAGCGGGAACAGCCGCCCCGAAAGGTCCTCGCGGCCCCGGACCGGGCCGCCGTACTCCCCTCCGCAGCCGTCGTACGGGCCCCGGTCGCGGCCGGCCCCCCGGTACCGGAAACGACTGCGCTCCCGGTCGCGGTACCGGTCCCAGCGCCATTCGCGGCCGTTCCCCCGCCTCTGCTCACCCTCCCTCCGGGGAAGCCCCTCGGGCTGCATCTCCGGCTGACTCACCCGTGCTCCCTCGATACGGATCCGTGCGGTGCGCGCGATGGGGGTCCCTCCCGTGCCTTTGGGGCTACGGGGGAGTACGAGACGGCCGTTGCACGCAGCCCCCATTCCTACCGCCGAACGGTTGGCGTCCCTCGCAAGATCGCCTGATTTCCGCCCAGAAGTGGTGGTGGATCCGGTATAAGGCGACCGCGTCTCACCCGAAAGAGTTGCCGCCAAGGGCCGCCAAGGGCCGCCGCCGCGGTCACGGACGGTTTCCGGCCGCCGCACGGGCCTTGTGCGATCAGGCGACGGCCGACGTCAGGCCGTCTGGTGCGTTCGTCTAGGCTGCCCTCGTGAAGGTCCTCGTCATCGGCGGCGGCGCCCGCGAACACGCCCTGTGCCGCTCTCTGTCCCTCGATCCCGACGTCACCGCGCTGCACTGCGCTCCCGGCAACGCCGGTATCGCCGAGGTGGCCGAATTGCACGGGGTCAACGCCCTCGACGGCCAGGCCGTCGCCGACCTCGCCGCCCGTCTGGAGGCCGACCTGGTGGTCGTCGGCCCCGAGGCGCCCCTGGTGGCGGGCGTCGCGGACGCCGTGCGCGAACGCGGCATCCCGGTTTTCGGCCCCTCGGCCCGCGCCGCCGAGCTGGAGGGCTCCAAGGCCTTCGCCAAGGACGTGATGGCGGCCGCGGCCGTCCCCACCGCCCGTAGCTATGTCTGCACCACCCCGGAAGAGATCGACGAGGCCCTGGACGCCTTCGGGGCGCCGTACGTCGTCAAGGACGACGGCCTGGCCGCGGGCAAGGGGGTCGTCGTCACCGAGGACGTCGAGGCCGCCCGCGCACATGCGCGGGCCTGCGACCGCGTGGTGATCGAGGAGTTCCTCGACGGCCCGGAGGTCTCCCTCTTCGCCATCACCGACGGTGAGAGCGTCGTCCCGCTCCAGCCCGCCCAGGACTTCAAGCGCGCCTACGACGGCGACCAGGGCCCCAACACCGGCGGCATGGGCGCGTACAGCCCGCTGCCCTGGGCCGATCCCAAGCTGGTCGACGAGGTCATGGCCACCGTGCTCCAGCCCACGGTCGACGAGCTGCGCCGCCGCGGCACCCCGTTCTCCGGGCTGCTCTACGCGGGTCTGGCGATCACCTCGCGCGGTGTGCGGGTGATCGAGTTCAACGCCCGCTTCGGCGACCCGGAGACCCAGGTCGTCCTCGCCCGCCTCAGGACCCCGCTCGGCGGTCTGCTGCTCGCCGCCGCCACCGGCAACCTCGCCGCCCTGCCCCCGCTGCGCTGGAGCGACGACGCCGCCGTCACGGTCGTCATCGCCTCGCACAACTACCCGGACACCCCGCGCACCGGCGACGCCATCGAGGGCCTGGCCGAGGTCGCGGCGCAGGACGCCCCGGACGCCTATGTGCTGCACGCCGGCACCAAGCGCGACGAGACGGGCGCGGTGCTCAGCGCGGGCGGCCGGGTGCTGTCCGTCACCGCCACCGGCGCCGACCTGACCATCGCCCGGCAGCGCGCCTACCGCGCCGTAGGCCGGATCGCGCTGGACGGCTCCCAGCACCGTACGGACATCGCCGCCAAGGTGGCGGGAGAGGCCGCCGGGGAGCCCGTGGGGGACGTCGCTCCGTAGGCAGCTCCGTACGCAGGGAGGTCCCGTTTCCCGGCTTGGTTCCCGGCTTTGCCCAAAGCCATTCCATCGAGTGACGACGCCAGGTATCCGCTGACGGAGTCCACACCCCCAACTAGGGTGCCGCGCAAGCGTCCTGCGGTGGCCGCGCCGGAATCCGGCACGGTTGCCGTGGCGGCGTCCGGCAAGTGGCTCACCGGCATTGCGATGTCAGTGGCGGGTGCCACAGTGGTGGTGAAGTGAGCTCGCCCCGCGTGAGCCCGAGCGAGTCCGCTTGCCCCGCGCACTGCGCGGTTCACCGTCCGTCCCGCGTTCTCTCCGTCCGGCTCGATCAGGACAGCAGGGGGTGTACAGGCTCGTGGCAAGTCCGGAAACAGGCGTCCTGGCGGCGCGCGCCCGCGCTCTCGCCGTGCTGCGGATCCGCAGCACGGCGATGGCCGTGGCGCTGCTGCCCGCGGCGGTGGCCGTGGTGCTGTACACCGGCCGCGCGACCGGCCATCTCGGCGCGGGCGGCGGCTGGGACACCGCCCGCTGGGCGGCCGTCGGCCTCGCGGTGCCGGCGCTGCTGCTGGCGGCGCTGGTCGCTGCCGTCATCGCCCGCGCCAGACCCGCACTCAGCCCGTCCGTGCCGGTCTCCGAGGAGTCGGCCCCCGATCTCTACCGTCTGGTACGTGATCTCGCCGAGCGCCTGGAGGTGCCCGCGCCGTCGGCCATAGCGCTCACCCCCGACTGCGACAGCTGGCTGGAGGACCGTACGCACCGCGCCACCGGCCCGCCGCGTCGCACCGACGGCCGCCGCGAGCCCCAGGCGCCGGTCCTGGTCATCGGCTCGCCGTTCCTGTGGTGGATGCGGGTGGCCGAGCTGCGCGCCCTGCTCGCCCCGGTGGTGGCCGGTACGGGCCCCTCCGCGCACCCCGACATAGCCGCCGCCCGCCGCTTCATCCGGGGCCTGGACGCCGCCGTCGCGGTCTCGTCCCGCGCCAAGGGGCCGCTGCGCAGGCTGCCGATGCGGTTCGTCGGCAAGGTGGCGCGCCTGCTGCTGCGCTCCTGCCGCGATCACGCCATGATCATGGAACGCGGGGTCGCCGCGGCCGCCTCCGAGCGTGCCCAGGGCGTCGACTACGGCCTGCGGATCGTCGCCCAGGAGCAGGTCGGCCTGGCGTATGCGGGCTGGGACCGGCTGCTGACCCGGGTGGCGCTGCCCGCCTGGCGGATGGGCCGCTGGCCCTCACGGCTGGACGCCGGGGTGGTCTCCGCGCTCACCGAGCTCTCCCGCCGCGACCGCCTCGCCGAGGGCTTCACCTCCCGGCTGGGCGAGCGCCCCGCCTGCGATCTGCTGGAGGAGCCCGGCGCCATCGACCGCGCCGCCTCCCTGCTGGCCGCCCGGCTCTTCCACGGCGGCCCGGCCGAGCCCGGCCCCGACTGGTCCCCGGTGGGCTGGCAGCAGTACCCGGAGGAGGTCGTGGACCGTAAATGGCGCCTGGAGGCCGCCCGGCTGCACCGGGTCCTGGACGCGCTCCCGGCCGCGGACCTGTCCGCCGCAGACCTGTCCGCCGCGGACCTCCCGGCCGCGGACCAGGGAACGGGCCCCGTACCCGGCACGGCCGCGGTGACGGCTGCCGGTACGGCCTCCGGCACGGCCACGGCCGCCAGTACGGCCTCCGGCACGGCCACGGCCTCCGGCACGGCCTCAGGCCCGGCCGCAGCGACCGCCGCCGGTACGGCTGCCGTGGCGGACACGGCCCGCTCGTACGCCCGCGCCCCGGCCCGTACGGCCCCCGCCCCCGGCACCCGCCCGACCGCCGATGCCGCGCTGACCGAGGCCACGCCGCTCGCCGCGGGCGCCTCGTCCGCCCCCGGTACCTCGTCCGCCCCCGGCGATCTCGCGGCGGTCGCGTCCGGCCCCACCCTCGCCTGGGTCATCGACCGGCTGGCCCGCGACAACCGTGCGGGTGATCTTGTCGCCGCCCGCCTCGGCGCGGAGGTCGCCCGTGAGGAGCGCGAGGAAGCGGCCCGCCAGGCGGCCCGCGGAACCGTCGCGCAGGACGCCGCCGCGGGCGTGGCCTGGGGCGACGGCCTGGCCGAGAGCGGCCTGCCGCTCTTCCCGCTGCAACCTCCCCGTACGGGCCGCGAGTTGCTAGCCGACCACCTCACCGCCATGGTGTGCTGTGCGGCCGTCGACACCGCGGGCGCCGCCCCGGGTCTGGACTGGCTGGACGGCCCGGCCCTGCTGGTCGACGGCGCCCGCCGCGCCGACCTGGGCGTTCCGGTGCTCAGCCTGGTGGACGACGGCGACGCCGAACCGCTCCGGGGCTGGCTGACGACGGTCGGCGTACGCCCGGAAAAGCCGGTCCGGCTGGTCTGAGCCGGGGTCGCCCCGCCCCGGCCGCCCCGGCTGAATGTTCCCCATCAGTTCGTGTTTCGGGCCAAGGCCCTCTAAATTCACGACGAAGGGTGACGGAGTGGGTGCGTAATGTGATGTGCTGGACGTGGGGCCGTCTACGCGCGGCGGGACATAACGCAACCCGTCGGAACGAAACGGCCGTTGTCGGCCGCGGCCATTGGGGGACGCGGGAGGGGAGCGGAAGGTGGGCACGGAACAGATCAGGCGCTGGGAGTCGGGCGCACTCGCCCACGCGGTCACGGACCCGTTCGGGCAAGGCCCGCTGCCCTGGCTGCGAGGCAGCGAGAACTACTTCGATTCGGGCCGGGTGGTGCCCTGGTACGTCGATCCCGCCGTCGCCCAGGGTGATCTGCGGGTCCCCGCACCGCGCAAGCACAACGGCCCGCGCACCGCCGATGACGTCCGCCGGCAGATCAAGGGCTTCGCCAGTACGGGCGCGGTGGCCCCCGGAGAGGCCATCGACTTCCGCGTCTCGGTCGATCCGCCGCAGCCGTTCAGCATCGACGTGTACCGCATCGGCCATTACTCCGGCGCCGGCGCCTCCAAGATCACCACTAGCCCGCGCCTGGCCGGCATCGTCCAGCCCGCCCCGCTCACCGTCGACCGCACCGTCTCCTGCCACCACTGGTGGCTCTCCTGGCGCCTCCAGGTCCCCACCTACTGGCAGCTCGGCGCCTATGTCGCCGTGCTGACCACCGCCGACGGCTATCGCTCCCACATCCCGTTCACGGTCCGCGACGACCACCCCGCCGACCTCCTGCTGCTCCTGCCGGACATCACCTGGCAGGCGTACAACCTCTATCCGGAGGACGGCCGTACGGGTGCCAGCCTCTACCACGCCTGGGACGAGAAGGGCGCGCTCCTGGGCGAACAGGACGCTGCCACCACCGTCTCCTTCGACCGCCCCTACGCGGGCGCCGGACTGCCCCTGCATGTCGGCCACGCCTACGACTTCATCCGCTGGGCCGAGCGCTACGGCTATGACCTCGCCTACGCCGACGCCCGCGATCTGCACGCCGGCCGCGTCGACCCGTCCCGTTACCGCGGTCTGGTCTTCCCCGGCCACGACGAGTACTGGTCGCTGCCCATGCGCCGCACCGCCGAGCGCGCCCGCGACACCGGCACGTCCCTGGTCTTCCTCTCCGCCAACACCATGTACTGGCAGGTCGAGTTGACGCCCTCGCCCTCCGGCCCGGACTCCCTCCTCAACTGCCGCAAGCGCCAGGGCCCCGGCCGGCCCTCCCTCTGGCGCGAGCTGGGCGACCCCGAGCAGCGGCTGATGGGCATCCAGTACGCGGGCCGGGTCCCCGAACCGGTGTCGCTCGTCGTGCGCAACGCCGACCACTGGCTGTGGGAGGCCACCGGAGCCCACGAAGGCGATGAACTCCCCGGTCTGGTCGCGGGCGAGGCCGACCGCTACTTCCCGCGCACCGCCCTCCCCGACCACACCCGTCGCATCCTGCTCGCGCACTCCCCGTACCGCGACGGCGAAGGCGCCGTCCGCCATCAGGAGACCTCCCTCTACCGCGCCCCCAGCGGCGCCCTGGTCTTCGCCTCCGGCACCTTCGCCTGGTCCCCGGCCCTCGACCGCCCGGGCCATATCGACCCCCGGGTCCAACGCGCCACCGCCAACCTCCTGGACCGCATCTGCAAACGGGACTGACGGGCACGGCCGGGGCCGAGGAGCGCCTCAGCCGCCCCGGCCGCCCCGCCTGCCGACCCTGAGGCAAAGATCGGCTGTCGCATACGCGAGAATCGAGGCGACTCCTGGATCAACCTACGCGGAGGCAGCGTGTCCGGTTTCGTAGAAAAGCCCGAGCCCGTGCAGGTCCCGGGTCTCACCCACCTGCACACCGGCAAGGTGCGCGACCTCTACCAGAACGCCGACGGCAACCTGATCATGGTTGCCAGCGACCGCCAGTCCGCGTACGACTGGGTGCTGCCCAGCGACATCCCGGACAAGGGCCGCGTGCTGACCCAGCTGTCCCTGTGGTGGTTCGAGCAGCTCGCCGACCTGGCCCCCCATCACGTCATCTCCACCGACGTCCCGGCCGGCGCCCCGGCCGACTGGGCCGGCCGCACCCTGGTCTGTGCCTCCCTGACCATGGTCCCGGTCGAATGCGTGGCCCGCGGCTACCTCACCGGCTCCGGCCTCGCCGAATACCGGCAGTCCCGTACGGTCTGCGGCCTGGCGCTGCCCGAGGGCCTGGTCGACGGCTCCGAACTGCCCGAGCCGATCTTCACCCCGGCCACCAAGGCCGCCGTCGGCGACCATGACGAGAACGTCACCTACGAGGAGGTCGCCGACCAGGTCGGCGCCGATGTCGCCGCCGAACTCCGCCGGACCACCCTCGACATCTACGGCCGGGCCCGCGACATCGCCCGCGAGCGCGGCATCATCCTCGCCGACACCAAGTTCGAGTTCGGCTTCGACGAGCGCGCCGGGGGCGAGAAGGTGCTGACCCTGGCCGACGAGGTCCTCACACCCGACTCGTCCCGCTTCTGGCCGGCCGACGAGTGGCAGCCGGGCCGCGCCCAGCCGTCCTTCGACAAGCAGTTCGTCCGCGACTGGCTCACCTCCCCGGCCGCCGCCTGGGACCGTACGGGCGAGCTCCCGCCGCCCGAGCTCCCGCAGGAGATCGTCGACCGCACCCGCGCCAAGTACATCGAGGCATACGAGCGCCTCACCGGCCTGACCTGGTCGTAAGCCGGTCCACCCGCCCCCCGGTCCGCCGGGGGCGGGCACCCACGGGCATGCCAAAAGGCCCCGGTCGGTATCACTACCGGCCGGGGCCTTTCGTTGCTTCCCTGAGCGGACGACGAGGTTCGAACTCGCGACCTCAACCTTGGCAAGGTTGCGCTCTACCAACTGAGCTACGTCCGCCTGCCCGCCGCCGAAGCGTGCGGTGCGGGGTCCACTATAGCCAACCCCGCTCGCGTGCGAGGCGTGCCGCCGCATGACGATTCTCCGCAGCCAGCTTCGCGGTGGCCGACGAGAGGTAGTTGCGCACCGTCCCCGGCGACAGCGCGGCCCGCTCCGCGATCTCCGCGACCGACGCCCCGGCCTCGGCGAACTCCAGCACCTCCGCCTCCCGCACCGTCAGCGGCGAATCCCCGGCACTTATCGCATCCGCCGCCAACTCCGGGTCGACATAACGGTTTCCGCCGTGCACGGTACGAATGATCTCTGCCAGCCGCTGCGCCGAGACCGTCTTCGGGACGAACCCCCGCACCCCGGCCTCCAGCGCCCGCTTCAGATGGCCCGGCCGCCCATGACTCGTCACGATCATGGCCTGGCATCCCGGCACCTCGTCCCGCAGCGATGTGGCCACCGACACACCGTCCGCCCCCGGCATCTGAAGATCCAGCACCGCCACATCCGGACGGTGCGCCCGCCCCATCGCCCGGGCCTCCGGCCCCGACGCGGCCTCCGCCACCACCAGCAGATCGTCCTCCAGCGACAACAGCGCCGCCATCGCGCCCCGGATCAGATGCTCGTCATCCGCCAGCAGCACCCGAATAGCCCGCTCGCTCATCCGTCACTCACCCCGCCTATCGCCCCGTCACCCGCTCCGAGGCTCACACCCGCGCCTACGCCCACACCCACACCCGCGCCCGCGCCCGTGCCGACCGGGCCACCGCCACGGCCCTGGTCGCCGCCCCTCGCCTCGTCGGGCACCGGCAGCTCGACGGTCAGCCGGTACCGGCCACCGTCCTGCGGCCCCGCCGCCAACGTCCCGCCCAGGGGCTCCAGCCTCTCCCGCAGCCCCTTGAGGCCACTGGCCGGCGAGGCGTGGAGCGCGGCCGACGAGGGAGGCGCGACACCGTCGTTCTCCATGGTCATCACCAGGACGGACCGCTGCGCATCGACATGGGTCCGGAAGGTGCAGCGGCGCACCTCGGCGGCATGCCGCAGCACATTCGTGGTGCCCTCGCGGACGACCCAGCCGAGCGCCGACTCCCTCTCCGGCTCCAGCCGCAGGCCCTCCTCGCCCTCTATCCGGCAGTCCACCCCCGCCGCCCGCAGGATCGAACGTGCACCGGCCAACTCCGCCCCCAGATCGGCCTTCCGGTACCCGCGCACCACCTCGCGCACTTCCCGCTGGGACTCCTGCGCGATCCGCTGCACCTCCACCATCTGATCCACCGCCTCCGGCCGCCCCCGCCGCGCCAGTTGGACCGCCAGTTCGCTCTTCAGGGCGATCACCGCCAGATTCCGGCCCATCACGTCATGCAGATCACGGCCGAACCTCAGCCGTTCCTCGGCGACCGCAAGCCGCGCCTGGGTACTGCGCGCCGCGTCCAGCTCCCAGAACACCTTGAGCGTCCACCCCGAGGGCCGCCCTATGACAAAGCTCCACAGACCGGCGCCGACCACATAGGCACCGAAGAACAGCGACCATCCCCACATCTGCGTCAGCAGGCCGCCCAGCGCCGTCAGCACGACGCCCACGAGCCCCAGCGTCGCCATGAACCGCTGCTTGGACACGATGAGGCTGTAGCCCAGGAAGAACGGTGTCACCGCGGCCATCGCCGCAAGCGCCATCATGGGCAGCCGGTCGTCCCTGCCGTGCATCACCGTGAGCGCCATCAGCGCGCCCAGCGCGACACTGACGACCACGGTCAGCGCGGCCGAGACGGCCGGCAGCCGACGCGGCGCCGGGCCCTTGCCGACGTAGTGCAGCAGCGCATGCCGCAGCACCTTGATCATGACGCATCCCTGCACCACGCTCGCCCCCAGAGCGACCAGGGCCAGAGCGAGCGCCGACGGCCGGTCCTCGGCGGCATCGGCGACCGGCTGGAGGCAGGCGAACACCGGCAGCCAGGGAATGGCGTTCAGGGTCCAGCGGAAGTACGCATCCACCTGCTGCACCCTGGTGCGCTTCCGCCAGTTCGTCAGAAACCGTCCGATCATGCGCGCTGCCCCCGTTCACATCCCCGTCGGCGTACGCTCCGCTCGTCGCCGTACGCCGCTAACGCCGCGGCTCCCAGCGGAACCACCGCTGCACAGCAAACACCGCTATTCCTGCCCACACCAAGCCGACGGCCAGGTGCTTGAGGATCTCTCCGGTACCCGCCCCGCCGGTCCAGCCGACGCGTATCAGCGCCATCACCGGTGACAGCGGCAGCAGTTCGAGCAGCGAGCCGAGCAGATCCGGCAGAGCATCCAGCGGAACAACCATCCCGGATCCGCCCAGCGACAGCATCATCAGCGGCAGCACGACCAGTTGGGCGGCTTCGGTCGTCCGGGCCAGGGCGGACGACACCGCGGCGAACGCCACGACCACGACCGCCCCGATCAGCACCCCGGCGATCAGCAGATGCGGGGCCTTGGGCAGACCGTCCTTCAGCACCATCCCGCCCAGCAGGACCAGCAGCACGCACTGCGCCAGCCCCAGCACCACCGCGGGCAGCGCGGTCCCCGCGAGTATCTCCAGATCCCGCAGCTCGCCGGTACGCAGCCGCTTGAGGACCAGTTCCTCACGCCGGGCGACATAGGCGCCGGTCATGTTCGAGTAGATGCCGAAGAGCAGCACATAACCGAGCGTCGCGGGCAACAGCGCCGCGGCCACCGAGAGGCCCATACCCGGCGAGTTCGTTCCCACCAGGGTCTGCTTCATGGCGATCGCCAGCATGACGGGGATCACCAGCATCATGTACAACGCGGTTTTATTGCGGCCGAGAAGCGTCAACTCCGCACGCCCGAGGGCGAGTAGCCGCGCTCCCGCACCGGTTTCCGCACGCACTTCCCCACGTCCTTCCTCGCGCTCGATGGCATCCGCGTCCAATACAGCCGTACTCATGCCGCCGCCCCTTCCGTCTCCCTCGCGCCCGCCAACTCGCCCTGCTCCGCCGCTTCCTTTGCGATGTGCAGAAATGCCTCTTCGAGGGAGGCGGACCGGACATCCAGGCCGCGCAGCGTTATCCCCTTCTCCTGCGCCCACACCAGCACCCCGGTGGCGGCCCGCTGGAGTTCGTCCGTACGCAACCGGACCCTGCGCCCCGCCTTCTCGTGCCCGACGACGCCGAGCTCTCCCAGCGGCGGAAGATCACCGAGGTGGAATCCCGCCGGCAGCTCGAAGGAAATGTGCGAGGGCTGGGCGGCCACCACATCCGCGACCCGCCCCGCCGCCGCTATCCGGCCGTGGTGCAAGATCGCGAGGCGGTCCGCCAGCTCCTCGGCTTCCTCCAGATAGTGCGTGGTCAGCACGATCGTCGTCCCGCTGTCGCGCAGCTCGCGCACCAACTCCCAGGTCTGGTGCCGCGCTTCGGTGTCCAGCCCCGTCGTCGGCTCGTCGAGGAACAGCACCTCGGGCCGCCCCAGCAGCGCCAGCGCAAGATCCAGCCGCCGTCGCTCGCCCCCGGAGAGCTGTTTGACCCGGACATCCGCCCGCCCCGTCAGCCCCACCGACTCAAGGGCATCGGCGACCGGCCGCGCCCCGCTGGTGCACCCCGCCCACATCCGCAGCGTCTCCGTGGGCGTGAGCTCGGACGGAAAGCCGCCCTCCTGAAGCATCATGCCGATCCGCGGCCGCACACTGTGCCGCTCGGTGAACGGATCGCGGCCGAGCACCCGCACCTGGCCCGCCGTCGGCGCGGCCAGGCCCTCCAGAAGCTCGACCGTGGAGGTCTTGCCCGCGCCGTTCGTCCCCAGCAGGGCGAACAGCTCCCCGCGCGCCACGGAGAAGTCGACCCCGCGTACCGCCTCAAAGCCCTCCCTCGCTTTTGCGCGCCGACCACGGCCGGCATACCGCCTGCGCAGTCCCGTGACATCGATCACGTTGTCGTCCGCGGCGGGGGTGCCGGCACCCCCGTGGTCGGCACCCCCGCCGCGCTCGCTGTTTTTCTCCCCGTCGTTCATGGCTCCAGCGTTCCGCCGCTTCCGCGCATGCGGCAGTGCGTCCTGTCATCGCAGCTGATGACAAATGTCAGTTGCGCAAGGACGGAAGCCGGGAAGGGGATGCGCGGCGAGTAGATACGTGGTGGGGAGATCCGGGGTTAGGGGCCACGCGGCGACGAACCTCGCGGCGACGAGCCACGCGCGCGGGGCTCGCGGTAAGAACACGCCGGTAAGCGCCCGGCCCTACGGAAACGGCTCGGGCCGGTAAGCGGAGAGTCGCCGAAAAACGAAGAAGACCCCGGCCACAAGGACCGGGGTCTTCTTTCTCTGAGCGGACGACGAGGCTCGAACTCGCGACCTCAACCTTGGCAAGGTTGCGCTCTACCAACTGAGCTACGTCCGCAGGCATCCACTCGGCTTTCACCAGGTGGCGCGACAGCTACTCTACCTGATCCTTTGGCTTCTTATGACCAGAGGCCGACAGAGCAGTCAGAGCGGGTGACAGGGATTGCACACTGCGCCTCCCCCTTGGAAAGGGGGCGCTCTACTACTGAGCTACACCCGCGCGACTCCGTGAGGTCCGGCCTTTCGGCCTCGCCCCTCGGCGTGCTCCAGACTTTAGCTGATCAGTAGGGGTGCTGTGCAAGTCGGCTGCGTGCGGTCGCGGAGCGCCGGCAAGTCGGTCAGTGGTTGGCGGCGTTGAAGGCCTCGTAGACCTTCTTGGGGATCCGGCCGCGCGGGGGGACGTCCATCTGGTGGGAGCGGGCCCACGCCCGGACCGCCGCGGGGTCGGGGGTCACCGCCGTGCGGTGGTAGGCCTTGCCGGACTTCGCCCGCTTGCGGCCCGCGTCGACGAACGGAGCCAGGGCATCGCGCAGTTTCTTCGCATTGGCGGGATTGAGGTCGATCTCGTACGACTTCCCGTCCAATCCGAAGGTGACCGTCTCTGCGGCTTCTCCGCCGTCGATGTCATCGGAGAGCGTTACTACTACGCGCTGCGCCACGGATATCGGTCCTTTCGTGCAGCAACCCGCCTTGACATGGGGTGATGCTGCAGATCCGGCTGATTGGGATCAATGCTTTTTCATTTGTACAGCGATGAGCATTGCATTGTGAAGCCCAGTTAATTTTCTCAGCGTGTCCTGTGCAATCCGGACCCTAGATCTTTTCGAGGATTTTTCTCGCGGCGTACTGCGGCCGATGCCTGACCGTGATGGGCGGTTCGTATATCTATGCGCGTAGATTTTCGAACACGGTACTGTGAGGACACCGCCTTACGCACCACACCACCGGGAGTGCCAGTGGCACGCGTCGTAGTCGACGTCATGCTCAAGCCGGAGATCCTCGACCCGCAGGGGCAGGCGGTGCAGCGCGCACTGCCACGCCTGGGATTCGAGGGGATCGCCGACGTCCGTCAGGGCAAGCGTTTCGAACTCGAGGTGGAGGGTCCGGTCGACGAAGCCGCCCTCGCTCGCATCCACGAGATGGCCGAGACCTTCCTCGCAAACACCGTTATCGAAGACTTCACCGTTCGCGTCGATGAACCCGCCGAGGCCGGATCATGACCGCTCGTATTGGAGTCATTACCTTCCCGGGCACGCTCGATGATCGCGACACCCAGCGCGCGGTCCGGGTGGCCGGGGCCGAAGCGGTGCCGCTGTGGCACCGCGACAAGGACCTCAAGCAGGTCGACGCCGTCGTTCTGCCCGGCGGCTTTTCCTACGGCGACTACCTGCGGGCCGGGTCCATCTCCCGTTTCTCGCCGGTCATGGAGACCGTTATCGAGCAGGCGAAGGCCGGTATGCCGGTCCTCGGTATCTGCAACGGCTTCCAGGTGCTCACCGAGACCCACCTGCTGCCCGGCGCGATGCTGCGCAACAACCATCTGCACTTCATCTGCCGCGACCAGAAGCTGCGGGTGGAGAACGCGAACACCGCCTGGACCACCGACTACGAAGCCGGCCAGGAGATCTCCGTACCGCTGAAGAACATCGACGGCCGGTACGTCGCCGACGAGCGCACGCTCGACATGCTGGAGGCGGAGGGCCGCGTCGCCTTCCGCTACCTGGACGGCAACCCCAACGGCTCGCTCCGGGACATCGCCGGCATCACCAATGAGGCGGGCAACGTCGTCGGCCTCATGCCGCACCCCGAGCACGCCGTCGAACCGCTGGTCGGTACGGGCCGTACCGACGGCCTCGGATTCTTCACCTCGATCCTGAAGAGGCTGGTCAACGCATGACGCTCGATACGGTCAAGCACGCCGCGCAGACCCCGGACGCCGAGCAGCCCTGGGCCGAACTGGGTCTCAAGCAGGACGAGTACGAGCGGATCAGGGAGATCCTGCGGCGCCGTCCCACCGGGGCCGAGCTGGCCATGTACTCCGTCATGTGGTCGGAGCACTGCTCGTACAAGAGCAGCAAGGTGCACCTGAAGCAGTTCGGCGAGAAGGCCCCGGAGAACGACGCCCTCCTCGTCGGGATCGGCGAGAACGCCGGTGTCGTCGACGTCGGGCAGGGCTACGCGGTCACCTTCAAGGTCGAATCGCACAACCACCCCTCGTACATCGAGCCCTACCAGGGCGCGGCCACCGGAGTCGGCGGCATCGTCCGCGACATCCTGGCGATGGGCGCCCGGCCGGTCGCCGTGATGGACCCGCTGCGCTTCGGCGCGGCCGACCACCCCGACACCAAGCGGGTGCTCCCCGGGGTCGTCGCGGGCATCGGCGGCTACGGCAACTGCCTGGGCCTGCCCAATATCGGCGGCGAGGTCGTCTTCGACCCCTGCTACCAGGGAAACCCGCTGGTCAACGCCCTGTGCGTGGGTGTGATGAAGCATGAGGACATCCACCTGGCCAAGGCGTCCGGCACCGGCAACAAGGTCATCCTCTACGGCGCCCGCACCGGCGGCGACGGCATCGGCGGCGTCTCGGTCCTCGCGTCCGAGACCTTCGACGACACCAAGCCCGCCAAGCGCCCCGCCGTCCAGGTAGGCGACCCCTTCCAGGAGAAGCTGCTCATCGAGTGCACCCTGGAGATCTTCCGGGAGAACCTGGTCACCGGCATCCAGGACCTCGGCGGCGCCGGGCTGTCCTGCGCCACCTCCGAGCTGGCCTCGGCCGGCTCCGGCGGGATGCGCGTCGAGCTGGACACCGTGCCGCTGCGCGACTCCTCCCTCTCGCCCGAGGAAATCCTCATGAGCGAGTCGCAGGAACGGATGTGCGCGATCGTCGAGCCCGGCAAGGTCGACCGCTTCCTGGAGATCTGCGAGAAGTGGGACGTCATCGCCACCGTCATCGGTGAGGTGACGGACGGCTCCCAGCTGGAGATCTTCTGGCACGGCGAGCAGATCGTGGACGTACCGCCGCGGACCGTGGCCCACGAGGGTCCGGTGTACCACCGTCCGTACGAGCGCCCGTCCTGGCAGGACGCCCTCCAGGTGGACGACGCGAACAAGCTGGCGCGGCCGGCGAACGCCGAGGAGCTGCGCGCGCAGGTCCTGAAGCTGGTGGCCTCGCCCAACCAGGCTTCCAAGGCGTGGATCACCGACCAGTACGACCGTTTCGTGCAGGGCAACACCGTGCTCGCGCAGCCGGAGGACTCCGGCATGGTGCGGATCGACGAGGACTCCGACCTCGGCGTGGCGGTGGCCACCGACGGCAACGGCCGTTACGCCAAGCTCGACCCCTACACCGGGGCGCAGCTGGCCCTGGCGGAGGCGTACCGCAATGTCGCCGCCTCCGGTGCCAAGCCGCTGGCCGTCTCCGACTGCCTGAACTTCGGTTCGCCCGAGGATCCGGCGGTGATGTGGCAGTTCGCCGAGGCCACCCGTGGTCTGGCCGACGCCTGCCAGACCCTGGGCACGCCGGTGACCGGCGGCAATGTCTCGCTCTACAACCAGACGGGTGAGGTGGCCATCCACCCGACCCCGGTGGTCGCGGTGCTCGGCGTCATCGACGACGTCAACCGCCGTACGCCGATCGCGTTCGCCGACGAGGGTCATCTGATCTACGTCCTCGGCGACACCCGCGAGGAGCTGGGCGGCTCGGCCTGGTCGCAGGTCGTGCACGACCACCTCGGCGGTCTGCCGCCGCAGGTCGATCTGGCCCGGGAGCAGCTGCTCGCCGAGATCCTGATCTCGGCCTCCCGCGACGGCATGGTCGACGCGGCGCACGACCTCTCCGACGGCGGCCTGGTCCAGGCCCTGGTGGAGTCGTGTCTGCGCGGCGGCAAGGGCGCCCGGCTGGTCGTTCCCGACGGGCTGGACCCCTTCGTGTTCCTCTTCTCCGAGTCGGCCGGCCGCGCCATCGTCGCCGTACCGCGCAGCGAGGAGCTCCGCTTCACGGACATGTGCGGTGCGCGGGGGCTGCCGGCCACCCGGATCGGCGTGATCGACGGCGCGGAGATCGACGTCCAGGGGCAGTTCAGCATCTCGCTGAGCGAGCTGCGGGAGTCGTATGAGGGGACGATCCCCGGGTTGATTGCCTGAGTTGATCGCCCGAGGACGGGCGGGGCGGCTGACCCTGAGGGCCTCGTCTGTGGGCGTGCCTGAGGGCTTCGCTTGTGGGACGCGTTTGGGGGCGTGCCTGAGGGCTTCGCTCGTGGGACGCGTTTGGGGGCGGTGCCTGTTTGCGCGGTGCCGCTTCCTCCCCCCCCACCCCCAAACCCCACCCCCGCCCCCTCCCCCGAAGGGGGAGAGGGGGAGGGGGCGGGGGGCGCGCTTGAGCGTCTGCGGCGGCGGAGCCGCCGCGGCAGACGAGCGGCCGCAGACGAGCGGCCACGGCGCGCACCATGCCGCCCTGCGGGCCGCGGCAGCCACGGCTTGTGACGCCGGGCCGGTGGCCGGCTTCGACCTGTGACGGTGGGCCGGTGGGCGGCTTCGGGGTGTGACGGTGGGCCGGTGTGGCTTCGGGCTGTGGATAACTCCGTGGGTGTCGTACGGCCGCAGTAGCCTCGGCACATGGCTCCCACCCGCAGCAAGTCCCGCACCCGCACGTACGACTCCGCCAAGACCCGTGCCGCCGTGGTCGCGCAGCTCGACCATGTGCACGCGGCCGTAAGCGATCTGACGCCTGGTCAGCTCGCGCTGCCTACCAGGCTGGGTGAGTGGACGGTGCGCGAGCTGGCCGCGCATCTGTCGATGGCGATCGGCAGCGTGGCGCGCATCCTCAAAGAGCCTGAGCCGTCGAAGGCGGAGATCACTCTCCTGGAGTGGCCGCTCGGCGCCGCTCCGTACGCCGCCGGGGTCGACGAGTACACCCGCGCGCTGGCCGCCGACAACGATCCCGTCGAGCTGCTGGACCGTACGGCCGAGGAATTCCTGCGGCTCCTCCCGGAGCAGCGCGGCGAGCGGCTGGTGGCCGCCCGGACCGGTGCGATGCGGCTGGACGACTATCTGGTCACCCGCTGCGTCGAGCTGATCGTGCACACCGACGACCTGGTGGCCGCGACCGGCGTCGAGATTCCGTACGACCGGCAGGCCCTGGCCATAGCCACCCGGCTGCTGGCCGATGCGCTGGCCGTCAAGGCGCCCGGTGGTTCGGTCGAGGTGCGGGTGCCGCCGTTCGCGGTGGTGCAGTGCGTCGAGGGCCCCAAACACACCCGCGGCACCCCGCCGAACGTCGTCGAGACCGACCCGCTGACCTGGCTGCGCCTCGCCACCGGCCGTATGACATGGGGCGAGGCGCTGGAGGCGGCCGCCGTCAGCGCCAGCGGCGAGCGCGCGGACATCAGCGGGCTTCTGCCGATATTGAGCTGAGGCGAGCCGGGGCGAGGCGGCCGGAGTCCGCGACCGGACGATGAGAGGCCGCACCGACCCGTGACGACGGCCCGGAAGCAGTGGGTAAGGCGGCCCGTAATGCAGCCCAATGCGGCGTGTGGCCCCCGCGAACGGCGCCGCCGGAAGGCGTCGCGTATCTCACACAGCCGCGACGCGTTCGTATCCGACCTAAGCCCCGTACAGGGAAATCCCCGCATACCCGACGAAAGCGCAAAGGGAAGGGAAGTCGCAGCTCAGAGGGTTGCTAGGCGCCCCCGCCGAAGGTCCTCGTCACTCGTGGCTACCGCCCGCAAGCGCAGCGCCAGATGGCGCTCGCGATGCGACCGAGGCCGGCGTGACGCGGCGTCGCACCAAGGCCGCGCGAGGTGGCGCGCACCACGGCACGCCAGGCGTGCCAAGGGCTGCGGGGTCTGCATGGCCACCAGCAGGAGGAGGAATTCCGGCCATGATCACGCGACAGCGTCAAGCGCGCCTAACGCCGCATTCATGCACTCATCCAGGTTCGCGACCATCCCCGGTTCGGATGAATCCGCGACCTGCCCTAGACTCAGGGACGTGCCACGTGGTGACGGACGACTCAACCACGACCTGCTCCCCGGCGAGAAGGGCCCCCAGGACGCTTGCGGCGTCTTCGGTGTCTGGGCTCCGGGTGAAGAGGTCTCCAAACTCACCTATTTCGGGCTGTACGCGCTGCAGCACCGTGGACAGGAGTCCGCGGGCATCGCGGTGAGCAACGGCTCCCAGATCCTCGTTTTCAAGGACATGGGCCTGGTGTCCCAGGTCTTCGACGAGACTTCCCTCGGCTCCCTCCAGGGCCATATCGCCGTGGGCCATGCCCGCTACTCCACCACCGGTGCCTCGGTGTGGGAGAACGCCCAGCCGACGTTCCGTGCCACCGCGCACGGCTCGATCGCGCTCGGCCACAACGGCAACCTGGTCAACACCGCCGAGCTGGCCGAGATGGTCGCCGCGCTGCCCCGCGAGGGCGGCCGGGCGACGCAGGTCGCGGCCACCAATGACACCGACCTGGTGACGGCTCTGCTGGCCGGCCAGGTCGACGAGGACGGCAAGCCGCTGACCGTGGAGGAGGCCGCCCCGCGCGTGCTCCCCAAGGTCATGGGCGCCTTCTCGCTCTGCTTCATGGACGAGCACACGCTCTACGCCGCCCGCGACCCGCAGGGCATCCGCCCGCTGGTCCTCGGCCGCCTGGAGCGCGGCTGGGTGGTGGCCTCCGAGACCGCCGCCCTGGACATCGTCGGCGCCAGCTTCATCCGGGAGATCGAGCCCGGCGAGATGGTCGCCATCGACGAGAACGGCCTGCGCAGCAGCCGCTTCGCCGAGGCGCGCCCCAAGGGCTGTGTCTTCGAGTACGTCTACCTCGCGCGTCCCGACACCGACATCGCCGGCCGCAATGTCTACCTCTCCCGGGTGGAGATGGGCCGCAAGCTGGCCGCCGAGGCGCCCGCTGACGCCGACCTGGTGATAGCGACGCCGGAGTCCGGCACCCCCGCCGCGGTCGGCTACGCCGAGGCCAGCGGCATCCCCTACGGCTCCGGTCTGGTCAAGAACTCCTACGTCGGCCGGACGTTCATCCAGCCGAGCCAGACCATCCGCCAGCTCGGTATCCGCCTCAAGCTCAACCCGCTGAAGGAAGTCATCCGCGGTAAGCGCCTGGTGGTCGTCGACGACTCGATCGTCCGCGGCAACACCCAGCGCGCGCTGGTCCGGATGCTGCGCGAGGCCGGCGCCGCCGAGGTCCACATCCGGATCTCCTCCCCGCCGATCAAGTGGCCGTGCTTCTTCGGCATCGACTTCGCCACCCGCGCCGAGCTGATCGCCAACGGACTGTCGGTCGAGGAGATCGGCAAGTCGCTGGGTGCCGATTCGCTGGCGTACATCTCCATCGACGGCATGATCGAGGCGACCACGATCGCCAAGCCGAATCTGTGCCGCGCCTGCTTCGACGGTGAGTACCCGATGGAGCTGCCGGATCCGGAGCTGCTGGGCAAGCACCTCCTGGAGACGGAGACCACGGCGCCGACGAAGTCCGATGTGGACGGCGTCCAGACGCTCACCGCCGGGGTCGGCGGCGCCGACGCGCTGCGGCGCCCGTAAAGCCACGCGAGCGCAGAGCCACCCGAGCCCGGCGAACCGCTCGTACCCACCCGAAACGAAAGTTCTCAGCTCATGTCCGCTGAATCTACCGGTGCCAGCTACGCGAGCGCGGGCGTCGACATCGAGGCCGGCGACCGCGCCGTGGACCTGATGAAGGAGTGGGTGAAGAAGGCCACCCGCCCCGAGGTCGTCGGCGGACTCGGCGGTTTCGCCGGGCTCTTCGACGCCTCCGTCCTCAAGCGGTACGAGCGTCCGCTGCTGGCCTCGGCCACCGACGGCGTCGGCACCAAGGTCGACATCGCCCGCAAGATGGGCGTCTACGACACGATCGGCCACGACCTCGTCGGCATGGTCGTCGACGATCTGGTCGTGTGCGGCGCCGAGCCGCTGTTCATGACCGACTACATCTGCGTCGGCAAGGTCTACCCCGAGCGGGTCGCGGCCATCGTCAAGGGCATCGCCGAGGGCTGTGTCCTGGCCGGCTGCGCGCTGGTCGGCGGCGAGACCGCGGAGCACCCGGGGCTGCTGGGCGCCGACGAGTTCGATGTGGCCGGCGCCGGTACGGGCGTAGTTGAGGCGGACCGGCTGCTGGGCGCCGAACGCATCCGTACGGGCGATGCGGTGATCGCGATGGCGTCGTCGGGACTTCACTCGAACGGGTACTCGCTGGTGCGCCATGTGCTGTTCGACCGGGCCGGAATGGCGCTGGACCGCGAGGTCCCGGAGTTCGGCCGCACGCTCGGCGAGGAGCTGCTGGAGCCCACCAAGATCTACTCGCTGGACTGCCTCGCGCTGACCCGCACGGCCGAGGTGCACGCTTTCTCGCACATCACCGGCGGCGGGCTGGCCAACAACCTCGCGCGGGTGATCCCGGACGGGCTGCACGCCACCGTCGACCGCTCGACCTGGACCCCGGGCCCGGTCTTCGACCTGGTCGGCACGGCGGGTTCGGTCGAGCGCCTGGAGCTGGAGAAGACCCTGAACATGGGCGTCGGCATGATCGCCGTGGTCCCGCAGGAGGCGGTGGAGGTCGCGCTGACCACGCTGGCGGACCGCGGGGTGGACGCCTGGGTCGCCGGGGAGATCCTGGAGCGCGGCGGGCACGCCGAGGCCGTGACCCTCACGGGTGACTACGCGAGCTGACCGGATCGCGCTCACCGGACCACCGGGCGGCCGCCGCACCCGCGGGCGGCCGCCCGTCCGGTTTCACCCCACGGCGCCGGCCCGCTGCCTTCTACGCAGCACAAGAACCCGGCCATGGGCAATGCCCAGGACCGGGTCCGTGATGCTGTTCTCGGTGCCGCGTACGCGCTGAAGCGTGCAGAACGTCAGGCGCGACGACGCTGGTCGGAGGAGTCGCCGTCGTCCTCGTCATCAGCGTTGTACCGATCCGCGTACTGGGCGTACGGGTCGTCGTCCTCGTCATCCTCGAACGGCTCTCCGTTCGGCGGCTGCTGGCTCGGCTGCTGTGATGCACCCAGCTCGTCGGCCAGTCGTGAGAGATCCGTCCCACCGCTGCTGTACTTCAGCTGGCGGGCGACCTTTGTCTGCTTGGCCTTGGCCCGGCCGCGCCCCATGGGTCGACCCCCTCAATGACGGGGCTCAGTGGCCCCAGAGTCTTGACACGCGTTCATGATTCAGAGCGGACTCTCGACGGAGAGACCGGCCCGTAGAGCTTTAACGGTACCTGCTTCCGCGGCCATACGGTACGTCGCCCGCATCACCCACCGCTCGGCATGACCTGCGGTCGCCCTGATCCCGCTGGTCAAACGTGATTTTAACCTGTCCTGTACGGCGACCCGCCGACGGGTGGTGAGGGATGTCTCCCCAACCACCCACGGCGGGCCGCACAAGGGCATGTTTTCGGCCAGGAGATCGTTGTTCGCTTTCGCCTGGCCGGAGGCGCTCCCGGGCCGGTCAGGCCCGCTTGCCCTCCTTGGCCTCGGCCATCCGCGCCTCGGCGAGCCGGTCGGCGGCGGCCGCCGGCGGAATGCCGTCGGCCTTCGCCCGAGCGAATATCGCCAGCGTGGTGTCGAAGATCTTCGCGGCCTTGGCCTTGCACCGGTCGAAATCAAATCCGTGCAGCTCATCGGCCACCTGGATGACACCGCCGGCGTTCACGACGTAGTCGGGCGCGTAGAGGATGCCGCGGTCGGAGAGGTCCTTCTCGACGCCGGGGTGCGCGAGCTGGTTGTTGGCCGCGCCGCACACCACCTTGGCGGTCAGCGCGGGCACCGAGTCGTCGCTCAGCGCGCCGCCCAGGGCGCAGGGCGCGTACACGTCCAGGCCCTCGGTGCGGATCAGCGCCTCGGTGTCGGCGACGGCGGTCACCCGGGGGTGCCGGGCGAGGATCCGGTCCACCGCCTCGGTCCGTACGTCCGTGATCACGACCTGGGCGCCGTCCTGGAGGAGATGCTCGACCAGGTGGTGGCCCACCTTGCCGACACCCGCGATGCCGACCTTGCGGCCGCGCAGCGTCGGGTCGCCCCACTGGTGCTGGGCACTGGCGCGCATGCCCTGGAAGACGCCGTAGGCGGTCAGGACGGAGGAGTCGCCGGCGCCGCCGTTCTCGGGGGAGCGGCCGGTGGTCCACTTGTTCGTACGGGCGACGACGTCCATATCGGCGACGTATGTGCCGACGTCGCAGGCGGTGACGTAGCGGCCCCCCAGGGAGGCCACGAACCGGCCGTAGGCGAGCAGCAGCTCCTCGGTCTTGATGACCTCGGGATCGCCGATGATCACGGCCTTGCCGCCGCCGTGGTCGAGCCCGGCCAGGGCGTTCTTGTACGACATGCCGCGCGAGAGGTTCAGCGCGTCCTGTACGGCCTCCTCCTCGGAGGCGTACGCATGGAAGCGGGTGCCGCCGAGGGCGGGGCCCAGGGCGGTGCTGTGGATGGCGATCACGGCCTTGAGGCCGCTGTCGCGGTCCTGGCAGAGCACGACCTGCTCATGGCCGCCCTGTTCCGACCGGAACAGGCTCTGCAGAACGCCGCCGTCGACGCTGACGGCGGAGGGACGTACGTCGGTCACTGTGGTGACTCCCATAAGTCGCGAAGGACGCCCCCCTGCGGGTGGGGAGGGCCGGTTGACACGAGCGTAAGACCTGGAGAGCGCGTTGATCGGCCCGGTAACGGGGATCACCCCCTAGCGGGGGACGGGCGTGGGACGATTTGCCGTATCCGGGGCCGGGCAGGGAGCGGACAACTCCCCCGAGCGGGCCTCCCTTTGGCCGCATCGCAGGCGGTCGGCGCGCGCGGTGCCGGCCGCGCTGTGAACGTACTGTGAACGGATCTGGACGGACTTCCCTGTGAAGGAGCGGGCGTGGCCGTGGCGTCGTCGGTGAGGGTCCCGTATACGGCATATCTACGGGTCTACGAGCCGCTGGCAGCGTTCCCCGAGCCGGAGCGCTCCCACTGGGCGCGCTACGCCCGGCGCGGGGAGACCCCCAGCGCACAGGACGAGCAGCGCCGGGCGCTGGCCGATCTGCTGCCGGTGCCGCCGGTGCCGGTCCCCGTCCATGAGAGCGCCGACGCCTTTGTCGCCGTCGTGGACGAGGTGGTCTGCATCTGCCCGTGGCGCACCCGGCTGCGCGGCTGGCAGGCGCTGGCGGGGCTGGAGGAGCTGCTGCCGGCGTCGGTGCTGGATGCGGCGCTGCCTCCGGTGGTGCGGCGGCAGGCGGCCACCGACTACGAGCGCTGGCGCGAGCACAACCCGGACGCGCGGCCCTGGATCAGGGCCGCCGTCTGGCACGTTCCGGTGCGCTGGTTCGTGCTCTTCGAGGACGCCGAGCGGGACTTCACCAAGGGTGACGAGGGACCTGTGCTGCGTTACCGCACGCCGATGGTTCAGGCCAGGCGGCGGGTGGCGCGAGGACTTCGTACGCTGCGGAATTCGCTGGAAGAGGGCCCCCTCGTCGATGGCCTGGTAGATGTGGGGCGCTGGCTTGAAGAATTCCACCCGCGTTCCCTCGTGGAGCTGGATTACGGAGGCCTGGTGCACGCCGTGCCCGAAGGGCAGCTCGCCGATGATCATTCCGCCGCGGAAGTGGCGGAGGGGCTGGCGGCGCTGCGCGACGGGGACGGCGAGCGGGCCGGCGCCGCCTACGAGAAGCTCTCGGATCGGTGGCGTGCGGTGCGCGAGCGCCAGTTCTCCAGCTGAGAGCCGCAGGCGCGGGACGTAGGTCCCCATCCGGGCGATTGGCGCAACAGTGACCTAAAGCACTGACTTCGGGCCTTGCCTACAAGACGTACCCTCGTGCCAAAATAGGACAAGGAGCCTTACTGGGGCTCCTTCCGTCCAACTAAGGGCGGATAGATCGGTATTGCGCTCCTTGAGGGGACTCGTGACGCCTGATCACGTTGTGACTGATCGTCACGGTCAAGTGACTGTCCGTTATGGCATGGTCCATCGGCTTCCGTCGAGGTTGAACACCTGAGAGGGCAATTCCATCGGTTTGGCCGACGTGGCTGGACAGATGGTGTAGTTGTAGTGCCGAGGACAAGCCGTTCGTCCTATAACCGACTCGGCCCGCGTCCGCCATTTCGGGCAACGCGGGTCAAGGTGCAGAATTTAGAGGAAAGAACCGTGATGGTTCGGTTCTCCCGAGGAGGCCGCTCATGACCGCTCGCACCCCTGACGCCGAGCCGCTGCTGACCCCCGCCGAGGTTGCCACGATGTTCCGCGTGGACCCGAAGACGGTGACCCGCTGGGCCAAGGCAGGCAAGCTCACGTCCATCCGCACGCTCGGAGGGCATCGGCGTTACCGCGAGGCTGAGGTCCGCGCACTGCTCGCGGGTATTCCGCAGCAGCGCAGCGAGGCCTGAATAACCGCATAACCAGGCTTTTTTCGGGGCCCCCAACCCGAAAAATGCCGACTTCGCACCACTTTGCTCGACCTGCTTCACCGAGCACCACAGCTCCATACGACGCGGTGCCTGCCCCAACAGGCCCCACACCCGCACCATCTGGGTACGTCACCGATCGCGCTGGACTCCGCCGGGTCCAGCGCGATCTTTTTGTGTACGGCCGCTCGCGGGCCGCTCAGGAGGGCCGGGCCGCCCCGGCGCCGACGTCGCCCGAGGTGGCGGTCAGGGGGCCGTCAGGGGCCCTGAAGGGCCCTTTCAGCGCGGGCCTGGCGCTTTCGGTCCCGGGGCTTCAAGGGGTGGTGCAATTGCACATATTAAATTGACGTGGTGTAGGGCGGGTGTAAGTTCCCCATCGCGTGAAACTTGTTCGGTGACACCCGTCACACGGCGTGGTCCTTGAAGCAGACATGGCGACTGCGGTAGTGAACTTTCCGTTCACCGCCTCAACGCCCTTCCCTCGCACTGCCGGTGGGGGCACCCGTCACAGGTCCCCGGCGGGCGGACGGTGATCCTCCGCCGCAGGTCGCCCGCGGACGGCCGGTGACGAGGCGGCGGGCCCGGCGGGCGCGGCGGCCCCCGGGCGGGCATTGCGGGGCTCCATGGCGAGCCGCAGCAGCCGATGGCAGACGGGGCAGTGCCGCGTCAGGTGGCGATACCTCGTGGCGGCCGACAGATGGGCACGCAACAGCGCCCTGGTCTCGTGCCTCGCCCCGGTCGTCATTCGCACGCACCTCCCCGGCCCCCACGCTTCCTCTGTGAGTACCGGGGGCCCGTGCCGCCGTCAAGACGGCCGGAGGGCGCGGGGACGCCGTACGGAGCGGGCGCGCACACCGCGAAGCCCGCAGCCTCGGGGATCGGGCGCGGCTCGGGCGCACAGCAAAACGGCCCGCACCGAAGGGCGCGGGCCGTAAAAAAGCGGTCCTGACGGGATTTGAACCCGCGGCCTCCACCTTGACAGGGTGGCGAGCACTCCAAACTGCTCCACAGGACCTTGCGTTTCGCTTTCCGCTTGCGGCGGGCTGCGAAGCAAGACTGTACAGCAGGTCAGGGGGTGCGGTCGAACTCGATACCGGTGGCCGCCCCTCAGCGGGGCACCGCGGCGTCCACGGCCTTCACGATGCGCTTGTCCGAGACCGGATACGCGGTCCCCAGGGCGTGTGCGAAGTAGCTCACCCGTAGCTCCTCGATCATCCAGCGGATCTCCCGGGCCGCGGCCGGCACCGGGCGCCCCTGGGGGAACTGCTCCAGCAGCCAGGCGTATTCGTCCTGCATCTCCTTCACCTTGGCCATCCGGGTGCGGTCCCGCTCGGCGTTGGTGGGCAGTTGTTGCAGGCGGCGGTCGACGGCCACCAGATAGCGCATCAGGTCCGGCAGCCGCTTGGCGCCGTGCGCGGTCACGAAGCCCGGCTTGATCAGCGCCGCCAGCTGTTCCTTGACGTCCGTCAGCGACGGCAGCAGCGAGGGGAAGGTGGTGTCCTTGAGCCGCCGCTCGCACGCCTGCCAGGCGGCCAGGACCTCCTGGACCTGCTGGACGGTCTTCAGGGTGGCGTCCACCAGATCGGCCCGCACCGCGTCGAAGAGCTTGCGGAAGGACTCCTCGTCCCATGCCGGGCCGCCGTGCGCCGCGATCAGCCGGTCCGCGGCGGCCGTCACACAGTCCTCGAAGAGCGCCGCGATCGAGCCGTGCGGGTTGCGCGACAGCGCCAGCTTCTGCTGGTTGCTCAGCTTGCCCTGCGCGAACTTGGCGGGGTTGGAGGGGATGTTGAGCAGGATGAGGCGGCGGGTGCCGGCCCACATCGCCTGGAGCTGCTCGTCCTCGGTGTCGAAGAGCCGTACGGCGACCGAGGCGCCCTCGTCGACCAGCGCCGGGTACGCCTTCAGGGGCTGGCCCGCGCGCCGGGTCTCGAAGGTGCGCGGCAGCGCGCCGATGCTCCAGGACGTCAGGCCCGTGCGCTGCTCCAGCCCGGCCAGCGCCGCCGCCCCGTCGTCCTTGGTGCCCCTGCGGTCCTTGGCGGGGCGCTCGGCGGCCTGCTCGAAGGCCTTGGAGATGGCCGCGCGGGTCTTGGGTTTGAGCTGGAGCCGCAGCGCCTCGAGGTCCTTGGCCTCGGCCAGCTTGCGGCGCCGTTCGTCGACCACCCGGAAGGTGATCTTCAAGTGGTCGGGGACCTTGGCGGTGTCGAAGTCCGCGGCCTCGACGGGCACCCCCACCATCCGCTGGAGCCCGGCGGCCAGGGAGGAGGTCAGCGAACCCTGCAACGGCACCGTGGAGTCCAGGAACCGGGTCGCGAAATTCGGGGCCGGTACGTAATTGCGGCGGATCGGCTTGGGCAGCGAACGGATCAGCTCCGTCACCAATTGCTCGCGCAGGCCCGGGATCTGCCAGTCGAAGCCCTCCGAGGAGACCTGGTTGAGGACTTGGAGGGGGATGTGGACGGTCACACCGTCCGCGTCCGCGCCCGGTTCGAACTGATAGGTGACCTTGAACTTCAGCTTTCCCTGGCGCCAGGAATCCGGATAGTCGTCCTTGGTGACGGCCTCGGCGGATTCGTTGATGAGCATCGAGTGCTCGAAGTTCAGCAGCTCCGGCTCGTCGTGCCGCTTCTTCTTCCACCAGGAGTCGAAGTGCGCACCGGAGACCACATCGTCGGGAATGCGCCGGTCGTAGAAGTCGAAGAGCGTCTCGTCGTCCACGAGGATGTCGCGGCGCCGGGCGCGGTGCTCCAACTCCTCGACCTCGCCGAGCAGTTTGCGGTTGTCATGGAAGAACTGGTGGTGGGTGCGCCAGTCGCCCTCCACCAGGGCATTGCGGATGAACAGATCGCGCGAGGTCTCCGGGTCGATCTTCCCGTAATTGACCTTCCGCTGGGCGACGAGCGGGACGCCGTAGAGCGTGACCCGCTCGTACGCCATCACCGCGGCCATCTTCTGTTCCCAGTGCGGCTCGCTGTACGTGCGCTTGACCAGGTGCTGGGCGAGCGGCTCGACCCATTCGGGCTCGATCTTCGCGTTCACCCGCGCCCACAGCCGGGAGGTTTCCACCAGCTCCGCGGACATCACCCAGCGCGGCGGCTTCTTGAAGAGCGCAGAACCGGGGAAGACCGCGAACTTGGCGCTGCGGGCGCCCAGATACTCGTTCTTGGCGTCCGTGTCCTTCAGCCCGATATGCGACAGCAAACCGGAAAGCAGCGCGCTGTGAACACGGTCCGGGGCGGCCTCCTCCTCGCTGAGGTGAATGCCCATGGACTTGGCGACCGTCCGCAGCTGCGAGTAGATGTCCTGCCACTCGCGTATCCGGAGGTAGTTGAGGAACTCCGAGCGGCACATGCGGCGGAAAGCGGAGGAGGAGAGCGTCTTCTGCTGTTCGCGGACATACCGCCACAGGTTGAGGAACGCCAGAAAATCGCTGGTCTCGTCCTTGAAACGGGCGTGCTGCTGATCGGCCTGCTGCTGTTTGTCCGAGGGCCGCTCGCGGGGGTCCTGGATGGACAGCGCCGCCGCGATGACCATGACCTCGCGCACGCAGCCGTTGCGGTCCGCCTCCAGCACCATCCGCGCCAGCCGCGGGTCCACCGGCAGCTGGGACAGCTTGCGCCCGATGGGGGTGAGCCTCTTCTTGGGGTCCTTCTGCTGCGTATCGAGCGCGCCCAGCTCGCTCAGCAGGTCGACGCCGTCCTTGATGTTGCGGCGGTCCGGCGGATCGATGAACGGGAATTTCTCGATATCGCCCAGGCCGGCCGCGGTCATCTGCAAAATGACGGACGCCAGATTCGTCCGGAGAATCTCCGCATCGGTGAATTCCGGCCGGGTGAGGAAATCGTCCTCGGAATACAGCCGGATGCAGATGCCGTCGCTGGTCCGGCCGCAGCGGCCCTTGCGCTGATTGGCGCTGGCCTGGGAGACCGGCTCGATGGGCAGCCGCTGGACCTTGGTGCGGAAGCTGTACCGGGAGATACGGGCCATGCCCGGGTCGACGACGTACTTGATGCCCGGGACGGTCAGCGAGGTCTCGGCGACGTTCGTGGCCAGCACGATCCGCCGGCCGCTGTGCCGCTGGAAGACGCGGTGCTGCTCGGCGTGCGACAGCCGGGCGTAGAGCGGCAGCACCTCCGTTTGCGGGAGGTTCTTCTTTATCAGCGCATCCGCCGTGTCGCGGATCTCCCGCTCACCGGAGAGGAAGACCAGGACGTCGCCCGGCCCCTCGGCCTGGAGTTCGTCCACCGCATCGCAGATCGCGGTGATCTGGTCGCGGTCGGGGTCGCTGCCGCCTTCTTCCAGCAGCGGGCGGTAGCGCACCTCCACCGGATACGTACGGCCCGAGACCTCGACGATCGGCGCCTCGCCGAAATGCCGGGAGAACCGCTCCGGGTCGATGGTCGCGGAGGTGATGACGACCTTGAGGTCCGGCCGCCTGGGCAGCAGCTGCGCCAGATAGCCGAGGATGAAGTCGATGTTGAGGCTGCGCTCGTGGGCCTCGTCGATGATGATCGTGTCGTACTGGCGCAGCTCGCGGTCCGTCTGGATCTCGGCGAGCAGAATGCCGTCCGTCATCAGCTTGACCAGGGTGTCGCCGCCGACCTGGTCGGTGAAGCGGACCTTCCAGCCGACCGCCTCGCCCAGCGGGGTCCGCAGCTCCTGGGCCACCCGCTCGGCGACCGTACGGGCCGCGATCCGGCGCGGCTGGGTGTGCCCGATCAGACCCCGTACGCCGCGGCCCAGCTCCATACAGATCTTGGGGATCTGCGTCGTCTTGCCGGAGCCCGTCTCGCCGGCGACGATCACGACCTGATGGTCGCGTATCGCCTCGAGGATCTCGTCCTTCTTCTGGCTGACCGGCAGTTCTTCCGGATACGTGATCTCCGGGACCGCGGCGCGCCGCTCGGCCATGCGCAGCTCGGCCTCGTCGATTCCGGCCGCGATCTCGGCCAGGACGGCCGCGTGGGCCTCGGGCTTACGGATCCGGCGCGCGCCGTCGAGCCGGCGCCCCAGCCGCTGCTGGTCGCGCAGCATCAGCTCGGGAAGCCGCTCCATCAAGGAGGGCAGGGTGGGAGCGGCGCCGTCGGGCAGGGCGGAGGCAGGCTGACTGGACATACGTCCCCCAGGATCTCACCTCGCCGAATCGTGTGGCGAACCATTTGCGGACGGCCGCCGAAACACCGCACGCGGTCGGGTGATCTGTACGGGTCTGTGGCGGTCTGCTGTCCTAGCGTGGTGCCCATGGCGGAGCAGTCCGACGAGGACGGCGGCCGGGCCGCGCACGGCGCCCGGGGACGGCCGCCCACCGGGCAGGAGCGGTGGGCGGCGGCCAAGGCGTCGCCGTTCCTCCCCGCCGTGGTCCTGACCCTCATCGTCGCCGCGGCCGCCGGGCTGTTCGCCGGCTCGTACACCTACGTCATGGCCAATCCGACGCCGCGGCACATCCCCACGGCCGTGGTCGGCCTCCGGGCCGGCGTCACGGAGCGCGCCTTCGTCGCGGGTATGGAGAAGGCCCTGCACGGCACCCTCCGGCTGACCGGGTACGGCACCCCGGCCGCGGCCGCGCAGGCCGTCGAGGACCAGCGGGAATTCGCCATCGTGCGGCCCCGGGGGCGGGGCGTCGAACTGGATGTGGCCGGTGCGTCGGGCGCGTCGGTGGCCCAGCTGCTGGCCGAGACCGGGGCCAAGGTCGCCGCGGCGGCCCATGTGGACGTCCGCATCCGGGACGTACGGCCCCTCCAGAAGGGCGATCCTCGTGGCCTGGCCCTTTTCTACATCTCGCTCGCCGCGGTGATCGTCGGTTTCGTCGGCGCGATCCAGCTCAGCGTGCACGCCCGCGCCCTCGATCCGGCCGAACGCATCGCCTTCACCGCCGGCTACGCCCTGCTCGGTGGCTTCGCCATCGCCGCGGTCGTCGACTGGTGGCTGGGCGCGCTGCGGCTGCCGTTCGTCCAGTCCTGGCTGATCCTGGCGCTGACGATGTTCACGTCCGGCATGGTCTTCTCGATGTTCAACACCCTGATGGGCCGCTGGGCGATGCTCCCCACCTGGGGCCTGATGGTCCTCCTGGGCAATCCGTCCTCCGGCGGCGCGGTCTCCTGGCCGCTGCTGCCCTCCGCCCTCGGTCACATCGGCCGCTGGCTGCCGCCCGGAGCCTCCGTCAACGCCCAGCACGCCGCCGTCTACTTCGGCGGCCGCCAGCACCTCTTCCCCTATCTGGTGCTGGCCGGCTGGGCGGTGCTCTCCTGCACCGTCTTCTGGGTGTGGCGACACCGCCATCCGGGTGGACGGGAGACGGTGCCGGCACCGGGGCCCTGATCGCCGCGGCCGGTGGAAATGCCGTGGCTCTCGCGCGTACGGGTGCGGACAATATGCGCATGACCAACGGATGACGGCGAACGGCCGGGATCGGCGTGACGGCCGCCGCCCTCGCCCTCGAATGCTGGCTCACCTTCGGCACGCCGCACGGCTGGGCGGACACGATGGCACTGCTGCGCGGCGCGCTGCGCCTGGTGGGCGTGGCGGCGATCGGCGGCGGCGCCCGGCTGATCTTCTGGGAACCGGGCGGCGCGGGCACCGGCGAGGCCGTCGCCGAACGGACCCGACCGTGGGGACGATGCCGCGCAGACGACGAAGGCCCCGGTTCCAGGAACCGGGGCCTTCGTTCAAAGGGTGTGGCTGGGGCCGGGGTCGAACCGGCGACCTATCGCTTTTCAGGCGATCGCTCGTACCAACTGAGCTACCCAGCCGCAGCGGTCCTGACGGGATTTGAACCCGCGGCCTCCACCTTGACAGGGTGGCGAGCACTCCAAACTGCTCCACAGGACCTTGCATTGTGCGAAAGCGGCCTGAACCATTCTCACACACGGTGATGCGTGCCCCCAACGGGATTCGAACCCGTGCTACCGCCTTGAAAGGGCGGCGTCCTGGGCCACTAGACGATGAGGGCTGGTGGCCACCTTGGCGTCGTTACCGGCGCCGTCGGGGACGTGAGAAGCATATGGGATGGGAGGACCGTTCGCCAAAACGGTTTACCTGGGGTGGTGACCTGGGGCGGAGGAAGGGGCACCGGCCGGGCGCGGCGTGGGTGGGGCGCCCGGCCGGTTGTCGCGGGGGAGGTGGCGGCTGACCTCGGCGCGGGACAGGCCCAGACCGCCGAGGTCGATCTCGTCCCAGGCCTGGAGCTGTCTGGTCCTGCGGTCCAGATAGAGCACCGATGCCTGCACCGGTGCGGGCATCGTGTTCTGCATGGCGCGCAGCCCGCCGCCGCCCGTCGAGCCCTCGACCATCAGCCGGGTGCCTCGGGGGAGCGTGCTGATGACCCGGTGGTGGAGATGTCCGGCCAGCGCCAGCGGCGCCAGGCCGTCGGCCTCGGAGACGGCGACGGGGTTGTGCGCCAGCGCGATATCGACCGGCTTTCCGGCCAGCCGTGCGGTGCGCAGCGCATCGGCCAGCCGCCCGCCGGCCGTGCGCTCCGCCGGGTCACCGGCCGCCACCACCGTCCGGTCCGGGGTGAACTGCGGATCCCCGACGCCCGCGATCCGCAGTCCGGCCACCCGGGTGACCTGGCCGTCGTCGAGGACGGTGACATGGCGGCGGTGGGTCAGGTAGGTCTGCGTGGTGTGCGAGTCGTGGTTGCCGCGGACCCAGACGTAGGGCGCGCCCAGGGTGGAGACCGGGTCGAGGAAGTGGTTCTCGGCGGCCGAGCCGTGGTCCATGGTGTCGCCGGTGTCGACGATGACGTCGATGCGGTACTGGGTGACCAGGGAGGCGATGATCCGCCAGGCGGCCGGGTTGAGATGGATGTCGGAGACGTGCAGGACCCGGATGGTGCTGGGGTCGGGCTGGTAGACGGGCAGCGTCGAGGCGGCGTCGTAGAGCTTGGTGACATTGGTGACCAGGCGCGCCAACTCCTCCTGGTAGACGTGGAAGTCGCTGACGATGCTGCGGGCGTTGCCGACGACGGAGGGGGCCGAGGAGAGCAGCCCGGAGAATTTCGGCTCCAGGACGGATTTGGGGTTCCAGGTGGCGTAGGCGGTCCCCGCCGAGGCGGCGAGCAGCGCGAGGGCGAGGCCGGCGGCGGCCAGGGCGCGGCGCGGGCGGCGGTGGACGGCCAGGCTCAGCGCGGCGGCGCCGCAGGTCACCGCGGCGCAGGAGCGCAGGGCCAGACCGGCGGCGCCGCGGGTGACATCGCGGGTGACCTGGGCCTGGAGTCCGGAGAACCGCTCGGGGTGGGCGATCAGCGCCTGGGAGCGCACCGGGTCCAGCCGGTCGACGTCGACGTCGAGCCGCAGGGGCGCGTAGTGGCTGCTGAGTTCCAGGTCGCCCAGCGGTGCGACGGCGATCCGGGTGCCGCCGGTCAGCGAGGGGCGCAGCGTCATGCTGGTGTCCATCGGGCCGACGGGGGTGTGGGCGGTGCCGAGGACCAGGAGGCCCAGCCAGGCGCCCAGGAGGGTGACGGCCATCAGCCCGAGGGCACGCGCCCAGGGGCGCGGCGGGTGCAGGACGTCGGCCATCAGGGGCGTACGGCAGTCGGCGGCGGTCGGTGTCCGGGAGCGCGCTGCGCGGTCCATTGGTCCCGTATGCCCGTGGGTGCGGCCCCGTATGCCCCACATGCGGCGGCCATATGGCGGTCATGCGGCGGCCGTCAATCGGGGAGCGGACGGCTCCGGTTGAGGGCCGTGCCCGGCGTGCCGGAAGTATGTCCGCGGGGCGTACGAGGGCGGAGATACGAGGGAGAATGGTGGGGTGCTGGAAATGACGCGCGAGGAGTTCGAGGAACTGGTCGCCGAGGCTCTGGACCGGATCCCGCCGGAGCTGACCCGGCTGATGGACAACGTGGCGGTCTTCGTCGAGGACGAGCCCCCGGCCGCCGATCCCGGGCTGCTCGGGCTCTACGAGGGGACGCCGCTGACCGACCGCGGGGAGTGGTACGCGGGTGTGCTGCCGGACCGGATCACGATCTACCGGGGGCCGACGCTCCGGATGTGCGCCTCGCGCGAAGACGTGGTCGCCGAGACGGAAGTGACGGTCGTTCACGAGGTGGCCCATCACTTCGGGATCGACGACGAGCGGCTGCACGCGCTGGGCTACGGCTGACCGGATCGGCCGGTGCGCGTGTCCTCGGGAGGGCGGCGGGAGTTGGGCAGACCGTCCGTACCGCCGTCCCTGCGCTCCGGATCCGGAGGTCCCAGCCCGTGCGCCCCATCGCGTCAGGTCATTCGTCCCCCCTCCCCTCGCCCCCGCTCCCGTCGTCCCCCCTTCCGTCCGGCCCCGTCCCTTCCGGCCGTCCTTCGACTGCTTTTGGCCGTCCTGCCGGTGAGACGTCCCTGTCGCCGTCCCCCGCGCCGTCCCCGTCCGGCCGTCCGCTGGCCCGGGTCGCCGCCGCCGCGCTGGCCGTCTCGGCGCTGGCCGCCTCGTTGGCCGGCTGTATGAGCGTCAGCGACCCGGAGCCGCCGAAGCAGCCGGCCGGCAGCGCCGCCCGGCACGGTGACGGCAAGGACGCTCCGCCCCGCCCCGGCGGGCTGACGGCGGACGGGCGCGGCGACGGCCCGCGGCACTCGGTGCGCGGCCACGGGCGGCGGTCGGCGGGCGGCAAGGCGGGCGCGGACGACTCCTCGGCGGATGCGGCCTCGGCGGAGCCCTCCAGCAGCGCGCCTCCGCAGCCGGCGCAGCCGTCCGGCCCGCTTCCCAGCGAGGCCCACGGACACACCCGCCCGCCCGGGGACGGCCCGGCCGACCCGGCGCCCACCCGCTCCCCGCAGCCGTCCTCCGCGTCCCCCTCGCCGGCCCCGGCCACCCCCAGCGCCGAGCCCACCCCCCTGCCCAGCAGTCCGTCGCAGCCGAGCTCCCGGGCCGCGGGGCAGTCGCCGTCCGCCTCGTTCTCCCGGTCCGAACCGGCGCCTGCGTCCCAGCCGATGTACCCGCAGGTGGAGCCGGGTGAGTGGCCCGACGCGTAGGGGGTGCGCACGGGGGCGTACGGGAGGCGCGTACGGTGGGGGATCCGGGCCGGCCGGGAGGGCATTTGCGTTCCGGGGGTCAGGGTGCGTATGGTGGTAGATCGTTTGATCCCATTTGCCCGGCGCCAGAACAGAAGCGCGCCGCGTGGCGCGTTCTCTCCCTTGCCGTGGCTGACCGCATAGAGGCGGTCGTGTGAAACACACGGAGTTTGGGCGCGTGCCGAGACTCCGGAAGGTTTCGCATTTCGCATGTCCATTTCCCCTGAGCAGTCCGTCCTGCCCGCAGCCGACGAGCACGCGGAGCAGGTGGCCCCCGAGGTCGTCGAGACGACCCCGGACGAGGCCGCCGAGCCCACCGTGACCTTCGCCGATCTCGGACTGCCCGAGGGCGTCGTCCGCAAGCTCGCGCAGAACGGCGTCACCACCCCCTTCCCGATCCAGGCCGCGACCATCCCGGACGCCCTGGCCGGCAAGGACATCCTCGGCCGCGGCCGCACCGGCTCCGGCAAGACCCTCTCCTTCGGTCTGCCGACCCTGGCGCAGCTCGCCGGCGGCCACACCGAGAAGAAGAAGCCCCGCGCGGTCATCCTCACCCCGACCCGTGAGCTCGCGATGCAGGTCGCGGACGCCCTCCAGCCCTACGGCGACGTCCTCGGCCTGAAGATGAAGGTCGTCTGCGGCGGTACGTCGATGGGTAACCAGATCTACGCCCTGGAGCGCGGCGTCGACGTCCTCGTCGCCACCCCCGGCCGGCTGCGCGACATCATCAACCGCGGCGCGTGCTCGCTCGACGCCGTCCAGGTCGCCGTCCTCGACGAGGCCGACCAGATGTCCGACCTGGGCTTCCTGCCCGAGGTCACCGAGCTCCTCGACCAGGTGCCGTCCGGCGGTCAGCGGATGCTCTTCTCCGCCACGATGGAGAACGAGATCGGCACGCTGGTCAAGCGCTACCTGAGCAACCCGGTCAGCCACGAGGTCGACAGCGCCCAGGGCAACGTCACCACCATGACCCACCACGTCCTGGTCGTGAAGCCGAAGGACAAGGCGCCGGTCACCGCCGCCATCGCCGCCCGTAAGGGCCGCACCATCATCTTCGTCCGCACCCAGCTGGGCGCCGACCGCATCGCCGAGCAGCTCGTCGAGGCCGGTGTGAAGGCGGACGCGCTGCACGGCGGTATGACCCAGGGCGCGCGCACCCGCGTGCTCGCCGACTTCAAGGACGGCTACGTCAACGCGCTGGTCGCCACCGACGTCGCCGCCCGCGGTATCCACGTCGACGGCATCGACCTGGTCCTGAACGTCGACCCGGCCGGCGACCACAAGGACTACCTGCACCGCTCGGGCCGTACCGCCCGTGCCGGTCAGTCCGGCACCGTCGTCTCCCTCTCGCTGCCGCATCAGCGCCGCCAGATCTTCCGGCTGATGGAGGACGCCGGTGTGGACGCCTCACGCCACATCGTCGGCTCCGGCACCTTCGACGAGGACGTCGCCAAGATCACCGGCGCCCGTTCGCTCACCGAGGTCCAGGCCGAGTCCGCCAACAACTCCGCCAAGCAGGCCGAGCGCGAGGTGGCCGAGCTGACCCGCGAGCTGGAGCGGCTCCAGCGCCGTGCCACCGAGATGCGCGAGGAGGCGGACCGGCTGACCGCCCGCGCCGCCCGCGAGCGCGGCGAGGACCCGGCCGAGGCGCTCGCCGCCAGCGCCGCGGAGGCGGCCGAGGCCACGGAGGTCGTGGAGGCCGCCGTCCCGGCACAGGCGACGTCGGACGAGGCGCCGCGCCGCTCGTACGAACGCCGCGACGACCGGGGCAACTTCGAGCGCCGTGAGCGCCGTGACGACCGCGGTGGCGACCGGGGCGGCTTTGGCCGCGAGCGTCGTGACGACCGTGGTGGCCGTTCCTTCGAGCGTCGTGACGATCGCGGCGGCCGTTCCTTCGACCGCCGTGACGACCGCCGTGACGACCGTGGCGGTGACCGTGGTGGCCGTTCCTTCGAGCGTCGTGACGACCGCGGCGCCCGTTCCTTCGACCGTCGCGACGACCGTGGTGGCCGTTCCTTCGACCGCCGTGACGACCGCCGTGACGACCGTGGCGGTGACCGTGGTGGCCGTTCCTTCGACCGTCGCGACGACCGCTCCGGCGGCGGCTTCCGCTCCGGTGGCGACCGCCCGAACCGCCCGTTCAACCGTGACGACCGCTCCGGTGGCCGCCCCTCCGGCTACCGCTCCGGCGGCGACCGCCCGTTCAACCGCGACGACCGCTCCGGTGGCCGTCCCTCCGGTGGCGGCTACCGCTCCGGCGGCGGCGACCGCCCCTACGGCCGTCGCGACGACCACCGCGGCTCCGGCACCCCGGCCGTCGGCCGCCGCGAGGACAAGCCGCGCTGGAAGCGCAACGGCTGATCCACCGCACCTCACCAGGGCCCGTACGGCACGCCAAGTGCCGTACGGGCCCTGCCCGTTGGGCCACGGCAACACCCGGCGCCGGACCGTTCCCGGCCCCTCGGACACCTCTTTGGCGGCGCCGTTCGTGGCTCATCGTGGCCCTCAACGGCTAATGCCTTCGGGATGCGGCGCAACCTCCGGCTATGCTGCTCGGTGCGGGCCATTAGCTCAATTGGCAGAGCAGTGGACTTTTAATCCATTGGTTCAGGGTTCGAGCCCCTGATGGCCCACCGGTCCAGCCCTCTCGTAGGGCGCTGACCTGCAAGAACGCGCCCCGGCTACTTACCCTGGCCGGGGCGCTTCCTCTTGATCGGCCGATTGCGTGAGCGATGCGTGAGCGCGCTACACGGCCGGGTTCCGAGGGACGAGCTTCGCTGCGGCTTCCGCGGCCTCCTTGGCCAGCTCAGGAAGGACGCTCGCGTGGATGTCCATCGTGATCGTTATCGACGAGTGACCCAGCATCTCCTGGACCACCTTCATGTCCGCTCCGGCGGCGAGCATCAGCGTGGCCGCGCCGTGCCGAAGGTCGTGGAGACGGACCGGCGGAAGACCTGACGCGGTGACAAGCCGCTCGAACAGGTCGGTCACTTGCAAGAGCGTCGGTCATGGACCACCTGGATCGAGGGAGCCACTGAGCGGACCGCGGCCTGGGACGTCAGCGCCGTCCTGAGCACGGTCGCCGACGCTGTCGGTGACGCCCTGCTCCAGCAGATCCTGCGCCAGCTCCCCTCCGGCTACGCGCTCTTGTTCGGCCGCGCCGAACTCACCCAAGCCGCCTGAAGAGCTGTGCGACATCCACACATGTCCCGGGTAGCGCGAGGGAAGGCCCAGCGGCCGAGTTAATCTGCCGCCCACGCTGACAGGCATCGGCATCAGTGGGCGAGAGCGGCCCCGGGCCCGGTAGGACCGTGGTGGGCGCTGGGCTTGGCCTTGAAGGGGAGCAGGTCCCAGCCGGCTGGCCGGGGCCTGCTGCGTGACCTTCCGCACCATCCGCCACGTCACGCCGATAAAGCCAGCCGTTACGAGGTGGCGCCGCGGCTGCGCAGTTCTTCGTTGATGCGCTGGGCTTCTTCGAGTTGGTCTTCGAGGATGATGATGCGGCAGGCGGCTTCGATGGGGGTGCCGGCGTCGACGAGTTCGCGGGCGCGGGCGGCGATGCGTAGTTGGTAGCGGGAGTAGCGGCGGTGGCCGCCTTCGGAGCGCAGAGGGGTGATCAGGCGGTGCTCGCCGAGGGCTCGGAGGAAGGCGGGGGCGGTGCCGATCATCTCGGCGGCCCGGCCCATGGTGTAGGCGGGGTAGTCGTCGTCGTCGAACTTGTCGACGGGGCGGGAACTGCGAGGGGGCATAAACCTCTTCTTTCGGGGACGCGTCGAGGGGCCCGGGTGCCGTACCGGCACCCGGGCCCCGAGCTTTCAACACCATCTACCGGCTGACTGCGCCGGCCTTCTTGTTCCGCTGGTCCGCCTGGGAGGGCGGAAGTGCGGGGATCGCGGATGCGTGACCGGGGACCACCTTCCAATCTGGGGCCTGCGGTACCCGAGCGGTGTTCTTCCTCGCCCGGGCGATCCTGATGGCGTCTGCTCCTTACCTCATTCGGTTACTCGGTTGTACTGCTGGATATCGCGGGTACTGCATGCGGCCCCTGGGGCCGCTCGGCCCGGCAGTCAGTGAAGGGACCCACCATCTCCGGCCCCGTCACTCCACTGCCGTTCCGCATCCTGCCTGACCTGCTCACACGGCAGTTCATCTCTGCCGTGCCTTCTTCGACTTCTTGGGTACGAGGAAACACTAACCCCCGCACGCAGCCATGTCTACTCTCGTCGTGACAGATTTTCTCAACAGCCAGTGAGTGGACTTCTGCCTCATGCGCACCCGGAAGAGTGCCATCCGGGTTGAAGGCCGGCCCGGCGGGCACAAGCTGAGCCCGGCGGCACAACCGACCCAAGCGGGGTGTGAGCGCATGAACGACACGACGACAACCCACACGACAGCTCCGAGGCCCCCTGTCGTCCTCGAAGACGACAGCCCCGCCGGCATCCCACGCGCCCGCGGCGTCGCCCGTGCTTTCGCCGGCAGCCTCGACCCGGCCCTGGATTCCGAGGCTGCGGAAACCCTCGCCCTGGTGGTCTCCGAACTCGCCACCAACGGCCTGCGCCACGGAGGCGGCCACTACACACTCGAACTCAGCGCCACCGCCGACGCGGTGAACGTCGCCGTCAGCGACCGCAACCCGGCGCCCCCGCGCGAACGTACCCCCGACCTCAATGGCGGCACCGGCGGCTTCGGATGGCACATGATCCGCCGCCTTGCCGACAACGTCACCATCACCCCCGGCCCCGGACAGGCGAAGACCATCCACGCCCGCCTCACACGATGACCCCGCCCGCGAGGGCCTTGTATCGGTCGGCTGCCCCACTCGGCGCGCCCCGGCACACGACCAACCTGCAAAGGACCAGGCCAACTCTCACGCTCAGCCGATCCGCCTGAAGCACTCATGGGCCTGGCCGAGCGCTCGCTCGCACGTGGTCGGCCCCGGGCTCCGGTCGGGAAAGTCCCCGATCGCGTCACAGGCAGGCGTCACGCGGTGACGCCTGCTGAACGCGGACGTTCGACGGCGAAGTCCAGTGGCTGATCTACCTGTCCAACGCCCCATCGTGACGGAGACGACCTTCGGGCCCCTTCCCGCCGAGTCTGCCAAACAAGCTTTACTACACCCGCGACCGAAACTCGATTTCCTGATTCGCAATGCGTTCTGTAATGCCCGCATTCTTGTAGCGGCAGCCTGCGGCAGACCATATTCCGAGGAGCGCGGGGTGACGTCACAACGTCCTGATATCCGTCACCCCGAAACCGTCCGGCGGACTGTATCCGGGAGTACCCTGGAATTACCGAGGACATTTCGCATAAGAGTCTCTGAGCTCCTGTCGTTCTCGGCGATTCACAACACCGGGCCGGTGTACACCGGCCCGGGGACAGGTCCGCGTCATGACCGCGACCATTCTGTATACGCCGGCGGTCGAGAAGCGGACCCTTTCGCTGCCGCTGCGCCTCGCGCTCGCCTCGACCGACACCCCTGGTGCTCTTCTGGACGGTGCCTGGTGGCCCCGCTCCCGCGACCTGGCGGCGGAACTTCCTGCGTTGACAGCGGCGCTGGATCCCCTGTGGGGGCGCATCACCCATGTCACGGTGAACCCGACCCTGTGGCCGGTCATCCCGCGGAAGGTGCCCGTTGACGGGCACGTGGTGAGAGTCGGCTGGTTCAAGGCCGAGCAAGACCCTCACAAGCTGCTGTTGCTCTCCTACACCGTCGGCCGCTGGGACCTGCTGGTGATTCCGCCGCAGACGGATCCGGCCATCGCCGCCTGGCTGATGACCGCGGCTACCGGTCCGCTGCGCAGCCACACAGCGAGTGATCTGCTGGAGAGGGCCGAATTCCAACGGATCGTGACAGAAGCCGACCAGGCCCGAGAAGAGGTCTGGGACTCCGAGGGCGGCCACGGCCCCCGTGCGACCGCACCAGCACGCTCGGCGTGAATCGAAACGGCCCCGGTGAAACCGCCGGGGCCGTCCTTTCAGGCGCAACACGTGAGAGTGCGCAACCCGCAATCCACGGTATACCTGCAAGTCGGTTCCGACGAGTTCCGCAGGCTACTACTCCGCGCTACCGTGCCAGTGCCCGTGGGCGCGGAACCAGAGTCCCGGAGCGTAGACCGAATCGACGACGGCGGCTTCGCCTTTGGCCACCCTGAGGATCCGCAATGCGCCGCTCGGCAGCAGGTCGTACTCGTACGTGGCGGGCGACTCGCCTTCGGTGATGTCGTTATAGGAGATGTCTGCAGCCGCCGGCTCCGCGTATTCCTTGGGGGGCCGGTTCTCCACCAGCTTGATGAACACGCTCATACCTTGACGATAGATCGCTCGCGGATTTCTCGCGTGACATGCCGCCTGCGGAGCAATGGATCAGGCAGGTCCGACAACCGCTGCACGCTGCTCTCATCGATCACTGCCGTGCCGGGAGTTCATGTGCGTACATCCTTCAAGAGGATTCCTGAGAACGTCCGCCCGGGTATGGCCCGCGCCGGCGCGGGCACCACCCCTACAGGCTGCCGGCAAAGGTCCGGCGATGGCGGGAGGTGAACGCCGGCCCCGGACAGGGGGCCCGAGCCGGTCGGAAGGGTTCGGGGAAGAGCTTCTGGGGACCTTGCTGGACCGGGGGCGCCAATCGCCGCCGTATCTGCTCGGTCCGCTGATCGCGGAAGTGGTGGGCAGGCTCGGCGGCCGCGAGATCGCGATCCTGCTGCAGGACTACGGACAGCTGTTGCTCGTGCCCGTGCCCGGCGAGGGGCTGGTGACCGGTGAGCCGCAGCCGATCGACGGTTCCGACGCCGGCCGGGCCTTTCTGGACGGGCGTTGCGTCGAGGCGGGGCAGGCCGACGGTGTGCGGGTTCACCTGCCGCTGCTGGACGGCGGGGACCACGTGGGCGTCATGGCCGTCACCCTGGACAGGGTCGACGACGACGACCGGCGGTTGCTGCGCAGGATCACCGCCCTGGTGGCCGACATGCTGGTGACCAAGCACGGCTACACCGATCTGTTCTTCCGGGTCCGGCGCAGGGAACCGATGAGCGTCGCCGCGGAGATCCAGTGGACGGTCCTGCCACCGCTGGCGATGTCCGTGCCCCGGGTCGCGGTGGCCGGGATGCTGGAGCCCGCGTACGACGTCGCGGGTGACAGCTTCGACTACGCGCTCAACGGCGACATCCTGCACGTGGCCGTCGTCGACGCGATGGGCCACGGTCTGGACGCCGCCACGATGGCCACGGTGGCCATCGGCGCCTACCGGCACGCCCGGCGCATCAGCATCGGGCTCTCCGAGATCTACGCGTTCATGGACCGGGCGATCGCCGGCCAGTTCGGCCCCGACCACTTCGTGACCGCCCAGATGATGCGGCTCAACACGGCGACCGGGCACCTCCAGTGGGTCAACGCGGGACATCCCGCGCCCCTGCTCATCCGCGGACAGCACGCCATCCGGCGGCTTCACAGCCCGACCACCCTGCCGGTCGGTTTCGGCGGCCAGGAACCCCGGATCAGCGAGCTGGCGCTGGAGCCGGGTGACCGCGTCCTGTGCTTCACGGACGGGTTGATCGAGGAGCACGAGACCGGCGGGGAGGAGTTCGGCGAAGAACAGCTCACCGACTGGGTGGACCGCATCGCGCGCACCGGGACGGAAGTGCGGACGGCAGTCCGCTCCCTCTCCCACACCCTCATGCGGGAACGGGGCGGAATCACCACGGACGATGCGACTCTCCTCCTGATCGAGTGGCGCGGCGCCACGGACGCCCACCAAAGCTCCCGATAAGGGAGAGGCCCGTACACCGCCCGTCCTCGTCATGGACGAGGAGATGGTCGGCGCGGGGCCCCGATGAGGACGGACAGGGCCACGTCGACGATCATGTCGTCGCCGACCTGTGGTCCCGTCGCCGACATGACGTCACCGGCTGCCCTGCCGGAGCAGCCCACCTGGGGGGAACTCTGCAACATCAACGAAAACCTCCGTGACGATGGTGATCCGATGAGCCGAGCATGATCGTCCGGTACCGGCCTAGGCGGCCGGGGCCGAAGAGGTCCGCCGCGCAGTCGGTGTCGCGGTTCGGGCTGATCCGGCGGCACGGCGAGCCTGGGCGGGGCGGCTGCGGCGGCCGCGGGTGGAGGAGCCGCTGCGCTTGGCACGCTCGACGACTGGTGCGGCGATGGTGACCGGGGTGCCGGAGGGTGCCTGGGCGCCTGTGATGCGGCTCAGTTCGGCCTCGCCGGAGCGGACCTGGGTGGTCTGCGGGATGATGCCCGCGTCCGCCATCAGGCGGTTCATGGTGCGGCGCTGGTTGGGCAGGACGAGGGTGACGACGCTGCCGGACTCGCCGGCGCGCGCGGTACGGCCGCCACGGTGCAGGTAGTCCTTGTGGTCGCTGGGCGGGTCGACGTTGACGACGAGATCGAGGTTGTCGACGTGGATGCCGCGGGCGGCGACGTTGGTGGCCACCAGGACGGTGACATGGCCGGTCTTGAACTGGGCCAGGGTGCGGGTGCGCTGGGGCTGGGACTTGCCACCGTGCAGGGCCGCGGCGCGGACACCGCTGTTCAGCAGATGCTTGGTGAGGTTGTCCACGGCGTGCTTGGTGTCCAGGAACATGATCGACCGACCTTCGCGGGCGGCGATCTCGGTGGTGGTGGCGTGCTTGTCGGCGCCGTGGACGTGCAGCACGTGGTGCTCCATCGTCGTGACCGCGCCCGCCGAAGGATCGACGGAGTGGACCACCGGGTCCGTCAGGTAGCGCCGGACCAGGAGGTCGACGTTGCGGTCCAGAGTGGCCGAGAAGAGCATCCGCTGCCCCTCGGGCCGAACCTGGTCGAGCAGCGCGGTGACCTGGGGCATGAAGCCCATGTCGGCCATCTGGTCGGCCTCGTCCAGCACAGTGATGCCGACCTGGTTCAGCCGGCAGTCGCCGCGCTCGATGAGGTCCTTGAGCCGTCCCGGCGTGGCGACGACCACCTCGACCCCGCCGCGCAGTGCGCCGGCCTGGCGGCCGATCGACATTCCGCCGACGACGGTGGCCAGCCGCAGCTTGAGCGACCGGGCGTAGGGGGTGAGGGCGTCGGTGACCTGCTGGGCCAGTTCCCGGGTCGGGACCAGGACCAGTGCCAGCGGCTGGCGGGGCTCGGCGCGCTGCCCGGCGGTACGGGCCAGCAGGGCCAGACCGAAGGCCAGCGTCTTGCCCGATCCGGTGCGACCGCGGCCGAGAACATCGCGCCCGGCCAGCGAGTTCGGCAGCGTGGCGGCCTGGATGGGGAACGGGGCGGACATGCCTTCCGCGCTGAGGGCCGCCAGCAGCGCCGACGGCATGTCCAGCTCGGCGAAAGTCTCGGCCGGGGGCAGGGCGGGAGTGTGGGTGACGGGCAGGGCGAACTCTCCCTGGAGTGTCGCGGGACGCCGCCCGGGGCCCCCGGAACGACCCGTGCCCGAGCGGTTCGGCCTACCGGAACGGTAGCCACCGCGGCCTGAGCCGGACGAGCCGCCAGAGCGGGAGTAGCGGTCATTCGTGCGAGCTGTGCGGTTCATGAAGAACCTTCCTCGATGCGGTACGCCGAGGAATTCCCGGCAGCAATGAGCCGCACACAAAGAATCGCAAGAACGAACCGATGAAATGAGATGAAACGAAGCAGGGCGGAATATGTCGACCCTGCACGCCGAAGCGGGGCAACGCCGCAAAGAAGGGCAACCTGCTGCCCGCACCGTGTGTGCGGCCGTTGGGGGGTACGCGGGAAACACCGAAAAAGCAACGAGCTGGGGCCCGCACCCAAGGTGCGGGCCCCAGCTACGATGTGGCGCGTCAGCGTCAGGCGGGAACGATGTTCTCGGCCTGCGGGCCCTTCTGGCCCTGCGTGACGTCGAAGGTCACCTTCTGGCCTTCCTGCAGCTCGCGGAAGCCCTGGGCGGCGATGTTCGAGTAGTGGGCGAAGACGTCGGCGCCGCCACCCTCCTGCTCGATGAAGCCGAAACCCTTTTCCGCGTTGAACCACTTCACAGTGCCAGTAGCCATGTCATATCTCCTTCGGGGCAGTGCCCGGAGCCCACACCGTGCGAACTCCGTATCGCTGCGTTGATTGCCCGTCCGGAAATAAACACCGGCAATACGAAAGCGCTCCGCCATGTACGACAGCGAGCACGCTTGAAGTCTTGGGAACCACAACTGCAACTGAGATCGACGGTAGCACGGTCCTGGCGGCCATGCGCGGCACATGATGCGGGCGCTTTCGAGAGCGTAAAAAACCTTACCGCGCCGGTGGTCATTTCTGTAGTTGCGGCATGAGATATTCAGAATCGGCGCTCGCCCTTATTCGAGCGGAAATACGTCGGCCTCCTCGGCCGCCGCCCGGGCTCCGCAGGCTCGGGCCGGGCGCCATCCGTGCCTGGCCGAACCGCACAACCGTCAAGGACAGTTCGCGGCGTGGCACGCCAGGAGCGGCGTGCCGGGTGAGCTCGCGGGGGCAGGGTATGACGTCCCTTTCCCGCTCGGCCCGCTGGGCATCTCCGGAGTCATGAGCTCGTACAGGCAACCGTCCCATCTCGGAGGACGGGCGCTGGAGGAGCCGCGGCTGGGCAGTCGAGGACGATGCGAGCGGGCAGCGGGACAGAAAACACTACCTACAGGCCGGCCCAGGGCAGCGGGGCCAACCCGGCACGCGGCGCTCGGCCATTGGGGGAGTCTCGTTCTGTTGCTGAAGCCTAGGAAAAACTACACTCGCAGTAGTAGAAATTCACGGTTCGCATGGACAGTTTCTGTCACGACCAGCAGTACTTCGCTCTCCATTTCCGCGAAGAGGTCCAGGTGGCCGTCGTCCAGACACCAGCCGTCCAGCGTCTCCCTGTCCTGTCCGCGCCCGCGTACGTCGCGTCAACGCTCGACGTCCGTGTCCGCGGCGTCGGTGGCGGCCCGAACGAGGTTCTGTTCCAGGCGTTCCAGGGTGTGCAGGGCCGCGGTCCGCTCGTCGTCGGAGAGGTCCGCAGTCGAGAGGTCCTCCAGCCGGCTCCAGACCTGCTCGACTTCGCGGCGCAGGGCGTGGCTGGCCGCCGTCGGCTCGATGAGGGACGCGCGCTTGTCGGTGGGTGAGGGGCGGCGGCGGACGAAGCCGGCCTGCTCCAGGCGGCGGACGGTGCGGGTCATGGTGGCGGCGTCGGAGTCCATCAGCCGCACCAGGTCGGTCTGCCGCTGGGGGCCGAGTTCCCACAGGTGCATCATGACCAGCTCCTGGCCCGGATGCAGGCCGATGCGGCGCAGGAGCTGTCCGGCGAACATGCGGTGCAGGCGGGCCAGGCGGAAGATCGCGTGACTGACCGGCCCGCCGGCGGCCGCGGCCGGTACCGGGACGGTGGCTTCCTGCGCCATGTCTGCGGGGTCCTTCCCGGCGTCCGGCGTGGACTGCGTCATCTGACATCTCACTTTCCTGCTTGGGCAGCGTAACTCTACCTCCCGGTCCGAGATCCCGTAGTGCCCATGCTCGCGCCAAGCGGTATATGGGCAGGTCGCAGCATATTTCTTGCTTCGCATGGGAAGGCGGGAATGGATTCGTGGGCGTTACTTGTTCGGACAGGTGATTTACTTGTTCGGACAGGCATCCGCTGGTGGGGGCTCCCGAGCGCCCCGCTGCGGAGGACCACTCATCCCGAGGGAGAGACCCATGACCACTGCTTTCGATCCGATCGTTCTGGGCGGCAAGCGCCTGGCGAACCGCGTCGTGATGGCGCCGATGACCCGCAGCCGCGCCTCGGGGCCGGGCGCCGAGCCGACCGAGCTGATGGCGACGTACTACGCGCAGCGCGCCGGTGCCGGGCTGATCGTCACCGAGGGCATCCAGCCCTCGCCGGTCGGACAGGGCTACCCCGACACCCCCGGCCTGCACACGGCCGGGCAGGTGCGGGCGTGGCGGACGGTGACCGACGCCGTGCACCGTGCGGGCGGTGCGATCTTCGCGCAGCTGATGCACACCGGCCGGATCGGGCACCCGAGCCTGCTGGCCGACGGACTGGTCCCGGTGGGGCCGTCGGCGGTGGCCGCCGAGGGCCGGGTCTACACCCACCAGGGGCCGAAGGAGTTCGTGACGCCGAGGGAGCTGAGCGAGGCGGAGATCCGGCAGACCATCGCCGACTTCGCGGACGCGGCCCGTAACGCGGTCGAGGCCGGGTTCGACGGTGTGGAGATCCACGGCGCCAACGGCTACCTGGTCCACCAGTTCCTCGCGCCCAACACCAACCACCGCACCGACGCCTGGGGCGGCGACACCGAGGGGCGGATCCGGTTCGCCGTCGAGGTCGTCACGGCCGTGGCGGAGGCGATCGGCGGCGACCGGGTGGGCCTGCGGATCTCGCCCGGGAACCCGTTCAACGACATCTCCGAGGACGACCCGGACGAGGTCTACCTCGCTCTGCTGGACCGGCTGGCCGGTCTGGACCTGGCCTATCTGCACCTGATGGAGGGGCCGAACCGCGATCTGACCCCGCGGCTGCGCAAGGTCTGGCCTGGCACGTTCGTCCTCAACCCGTTCACGTACCCGGACGTCACCGGCCCCGACGCGCTGGGGCTGATCGAGGACGGCAGCGCGGACGCGATCGCCTACGGGGCGCTGTTCCTGGCCAACCCCGACCTGCCCCGGCGTCTGGCCTCCGGCGGTCCGTTCAACACCCCTGACAACGCCACGTTCTACGGTGGCGACCACCGCGGCTACACCGACTACCCCACCCTTTCCGCCTGAGCCCCTCTCCGCCCTCGACCTGAAGATCCGGTCCGTCGGCGGCTACGGCGAATGCGCCCTGCCCGACCGGCCGGTGGCCGAACCCCGGGCGGGCACGGGCAGGAAACGGCCGCCCCGGCCGGGAGCCGGGGCGGCCGCTTCTCGTCGGGATCAGGCGGACCGGGGACGGCGCCGGCGGGTCAGTACGACATGGGCCGCGACGCCGAACACCAGGCCCCAGAAGGCCGATCCGATGCCGAAGAGGGTGACTCCGGATGCGGTGGCCAGGAAGGTGATCAGGGCGGCCTCGCGGTCCTGCTCTTCCTTGACGGCTCCGCTCAGGCCGCCGGCCAGCGCCCCGAAGAGGGCGACGCCGGCGATGGCGGCGACCAGTTCCTTCGGCAGGCCCGCGAAGAAGACCACCAGGGTGGTGCCGAAGGCGCCGATCAGGAGGTAGAACGCCCCGCACGCGATGCCTGCGATATAGCGGCGCTTGGGGTCGCGGTGGGATTCGGGCCCGGTGCAGATCGCCGCGGTGATGGCCGCGAGGTTGATGGCGTGCGAGCCGAAGGGGGCCAGGGCCGTCGAGACCAGTCCCGTCGAGCCGATCAGCAGCCGGTCCTTGGGCCGGTATCCGGACGCGCTGAGGACCGCCATGCCGGGCGCGTTCTGCGAGGCCAGCGTCGCCAGGATCATCGGCACCGCGATGCCGATGAGCGAGGCGGCGGAGAACGCGGGCGTGGTGAGCACCGGGCGGGCCAGCTCGATGTGGTCCAGATGGATGTTCAGCCGCGAGGTGGCGGCGGCGGCCGCCACGCCCGCGGCGAGGGCGATCAGCACCGCGTAACGGGGCAGCCACCGCTTTCCGGCCAGATAGATCAGCAGGACGGCCCCGGCGATCCAGGGCGCGGTCTTGAGCGAGGCGAAGACGCCGGTGCCGAAGGAGAACAGGATGCCCGCGAGCATGGCGGAGACGACCGCCGTGGGCACCTGCCGCATCAGCCGGCCGAACACCCCGGTCAGCCCGACCAGGGTGATCACCACGCCGGTGACGAGGAACGCCCCGATGGCCTCCGCGTACGAGTAGGCCCCCAGGCTGGTGACCAGCAGGGCCGCACCGGGCGTCGACCAGGCGGTGATGACCGGCATCTTCGTCCGCAGGCTGAGCCCGATGCAGGTCAGGCCGCTGCCTATCGAGATGGCCCAGACCCAGGATCCGGTCTGTGCCTTGTCCAGATGCCCGGCCGCGGCGGCGGCGAGGACGATGACCAGCGGTCCGGAGTACGAGACCACGACGGCCACGAACCCCGCGAGGACCGCGGACAGCGACATATCGGCCCGCAGCCCCCGGCGGCCGGAGGCCGGGCCGGGGGAGGGGCTGTCGTCGGCCGGCGGGCTGCCGTCGGCCGTCGTCCCGGGGCCGGCCTTCGCCGTGCTGTCGGCCGTCGTGCTGGTGTTGCTGTTTTCCGAGCTCAAAGTACGTCCTTAGCGGCGCGTTCCAGTGCCTGCTCCAGATCGGCCACGAGGTCGGCCGGGTCCTCGAGACCGATGGACAGGCGGAGCATGTCCTTGGGTGAAGTACTGTCCGGCCCCTCGAATGTGTAGCGGTGTTCGATGAGGCTTTCCACCCCGCCCAACGACGTGGCGCGAATGAACAGTTCGCAGTGCTCGGCCGCGCGCAGCGAACGCTGCCACTCCCCGGCGACGTGCAGCGAGAGCATTCCGCTGTAGCCGCCGGACATCTGCCGGGAGGCGACCTGGTGCCCGGGGTCGCCGGGCAGGCCGGGGTAGGCCACCCGGCTCACCAGCGGATGCTCGCTGAAGTGCTCGGCCAGCGTCATCGCGGTGGCCGAAATCTGCCGCATGCGCGGGTAGAGCGTCCGTATCCCGCGCATCAGCAGATACGTCTCCCAGGGGCCGAGGATCGGACCGGTCAGCCGGCGGTGCAGGCGCAGCCGCTCCCAGAGGGCCCGGTGCGCGTCGGTGGGCTGTGGCGCGGCCACGAGCAGTCCCGCCACCACGTCGTTGTGGCCGTTGAGGTACTTCGTACCGGAGTGCATGATCAGGTCGGCGCCGAGCTCGAAGGGCTTGGCGTGCACCGGTGTGGGGACGGTGTTGTCCACTCCGAAGAGGGCACCGGCCCGGTGCGCGATGTCGGCGCAGGCCGCCAGGTCGGTCACCAGCCAGGTGGGGTTCGCCGGGGATTCCGCCCACAGCAGGGCGGTCGGCGCGGCGTTGACCGCCTCGGACACCGCGTCCAGGTCGTTCATGGGGACGCGGACGACCTCCAGGCCGCGCTGCGGGCCGAATTCCAGCAGCCACTTGGTGAGCCCGAAGTACATGGTCTGCGGCACCACCACGCGCGCCCCGGCCGGCAGGACCTGGAAGACGGCGGTGGCGGCGGCCATGCCGGACGCGAACACCAGCGCGTCGGACCCGCCCTCCAGCCCGGCCACGACGCCTTCGAGCTGCTCGTATCCCGGGGTGCCCTGGTCGCGCAGATACGCGAGGCCGGCGGGGCTGCGGTACTGGTCGTCGCGGGCGAAGGTGGCGCCCATGCTGACGGGCGGCGGTACGGCCCCGGTCGTCGGGCAGCGCCAGCCGTCGCCCTGTGCGGCTCGGGTCTCGGCGCGGTACTCCTGCGTCCAGGGGGTGTAGGTCTCGCGGTTGCTCATGATGTCCTCACGGTGAGGGCCGGAAATGCGGTACGGAGGGCGAGTTCGGCGTCCTGCAGCGCGCGGGAGGGCGCGCCGGGTGACGGGACGTAGTGGTTGTAGTAGCTGGATCCCTCGGTGTGCGGACCGAGGAAGAAGAGGGCGGGCCGTACGTCCCCGGCCGGGCCGATGCCCTGCCCTGCGCGGGTGACGCGGAGCCCGGGGACCCGGCCGCCGCCGGCCGCCAGGGTCGACGCGCGCCCCGCCGCGACGAGGCGGCCGAGCAGCGAGGCGGGCAGGCGGTCCGCGCGTGGCTCGGCGACATGCGCCTGCACGATGTGGTCCACCTCGATGCTCTCGGGCCGGGCCAGACAGGTGGACTCCAGCCGCCAGGGGCCCGCCCCGGCCGGGGCGATGACCTTGGGCCGCGGGCCGGGGCCGAGCCGGAGCACCCCGGCGTCCAGCAGCGACAGCAGCTCCAGCGACCGGTCCAGCTGCGGGCCGATCACCAGGCGGTTGACCGTGGCGGTGAACTCCCCGAAGAAGTACGCCAGCGAGGCGTCGTCCACACCCGGGGGGTCGATCACGGCCCGCAGCGCGTCGCGGTGGTCGCGCAGCACTTCCAGGGCTTCCTTGACCGCGCAGGCGCCCAGCCCCTCGCGGGCCTCGGCCAGGTCCTCGCCGACCCGGGCGGTGAACCACCGGGTGTATTCGGCCAGGTCCTGCCACGCACGGCCGGTCAGCCGCTCGGCCAGCACCCCGCGCAGGGGACAGGACCCGAACTCCCCGCGCAGGCCCGCCAGCGTTCCCCCGCAGCCCGACTCGGCGACGCGGCGGGCCAGTTCCGCGCCCGCTGCCTCGGCATCGCCGGTCTTTCGGGCCAGGAGGGTCCGGTAGTAGGCCAGTTCCATCTCGGCCTCGACCAACGGCAGGACGTCGTCGGCGAAATGGAGCCGGCCGCCCTCGCGCGTACGGCGCAGGGACCGCAGCCGGTCCGGCGTCAGCGCGAGGGGGGCGAAGCGGATCCGGCCCGGGGGGAGGTACGGGCGGCTGCGCGAGGGGATACCGGACCGGTTGGCCAGCACGATCCGCGGTTCGCGGCCGCCGGCCACGTACCGCAGCCCGCCGTCCGCCGTCGGTTCGTGCCGGCCGCCGCGGCCCAGGGTCAGGTCGGCGATCACGTCCATGGCGGTCAGCCCCATGCCCAGCACCGCGACCCGGTCCCCGGGGGCGATGCCGTCGAGGGCCGCGGGCAGCGGATAGGGGCGGGTGACCAGCCGTGGTTCGTCCGCCGGTTCGGCCGGCAGGTGGAGCGCCTGGTGCCCGACGGTCACGAACACCGCGTCGGCCTCCAGGCGGGTGCCGTCGTCGAGGACGACCGTCTCCCCGCCGCCGTCGCCGGGGCGGATGTCGGTGGCCGTCGCGGCGTGCCGTATCAGGCGGAAGCCGGCCGGCGCCGCGGCGACGATGCGTTCGGCGGCCCAGGTCAGGTACTCGCTGAGCAGCCTGCGCGGCAGAAAGTCGTTCGGCCGGATCTCCCGTCCGTCCCCCGCTCGGACGGTGTATCCGTCGGCCGCCAGGCGCAGCTCCCGTTCGCGGCACCACTCGTACAGGGAAGGCCCGCCGACCGGCGTGGGGCCGTCCACCATCTGCGCGTCCGCGAACGCGGTGACCTGTGCGCACACCGTGTTCAGCAGGAGGTGGTCGGGCTGGTCCTGGCGGTGGAATCCGGGGCCGAGGGGCCGCGGGTCCACGAGATGGACGGTGACGGGGAAGGGCTCGGCCAGGCAGTGGCCGATGAGCCGCTCCACGACGCCCAGTCCGCGCGGTCCCGCTCCCACGATGGCGAGGGTGGCGGGCCGCTCGGCGTGCCGCTCGCCGTGGTGCTGTGTGGTCACCATCGTCGCGTCTCCCCGAAGAAGTTGGGGACCGCGAGGGTCGAGCCGGCAGCGCGGGCCTGCTCCAGGACGAAGGCACCGACCGCCAGGTCCAGGACGCCGAGACCGAACGGCGAGAAGATCACCGGCCGGTCCTCGGCCACCGCCACCTGGCCGTTCAGCACTCCGGCGAGCGTGCCGGTCACGAAGTCCCGTGAGCCGGTGAGCTGTTCGGCCAGATGGGGCGAGGTGTTGGCCTTCAGGCAGTGGTCGATGTCGTCGAGGATGTTCTGCGCGCCCAGCACCACCTCGGGTGCGAGATCCCGCAGCGAGATGTTCAGCACGAGCTGGCCGGGCTTGAACGGCGCGGTGACGTACGGTTCGAGCGCGGTGGTGGCGAAGACGACGGTCTCGGCCTCCAGTGCGGTGCCCAGATCGGCGGTGAACGACGCGGGACGCTCCTGGGTGGCGCGCAGATGCCCGGCGAGGGCCTGGCCGGACTCCTCGTGGAGGTCGTGCACGACGTAGGCGTCCGGCGCGCAGCCGGCGGCCTGAAGGTAGTCGCAGATGTTCCGGGCGATGACGCCGCCGCCGACGACCGCGATCCGGGTGCCCGCAAAGCCGCCCGGACGCAGCGTGGTTGCCGCGACGGCGGCGGAGGCGGCCGTACGGGCGGCGCTGATGGTGGCGGCTTCCAGGCAGGCGACCGGATAGCCGGTCTCGTAGTCGTTGAGCAGGAGTACGGCCGAGGCGCGGGGCATTCCGGCCTGGGTGTTCCGGGGGAAGCTGGCGATCCACTTGATGCCCGCGAGCCGGACGTCTGCGCCGAGGTAGGCGGGCAGCGCGATGATCCGCGAGTCGGGCTTCTCGGGGAAGCGGAGGAAGTAGCTGTCGGGGTTGACGGTCTCTCCGGCCTCGTGGCTGCGGTAGGCCCTGCTCACGATGCCGAGGACCTCGGCCCGCTTGCCGCTCAGCACCTCGCGCACGGTCTCGCCGGCCACCACATCGAAGTCGAACATAGAGTTACACCTCTCCTCAGGCGCCGGCCTGAGTGATTTCCGGGATTTCTTGGCAGAGGAGTTCAGGCCATCGGGCGGCCACCCAGGAGTCGTCGTAGACCGTCTCCAGATAGCGCTCGCCGAAGTCCGGTGAAAGAGCCACCACGGAGCTTCCCTCGGGAATGTCCTTGGCCTTTTCCTGCACCGCGGAAAGCACCGTCCCGCTCGAACCGCCGAGCAGCAGTCCACGCTCTCCGGCGAGCGTTCTGCACATCTCCACGGCATCCGCCTCGGGAATGACGATCACCTCGTCGATGAGTGTTTCGTCGAGGATTTCCGGACGTCTGCTGGTGCCGAGTCCGGGAATATGGCGCCGGGCCGGCGGGCCCCCGAAGGACACGGAGCCGACCGCGTCGACGGCGATGATCCGGGTCGCCGGGCTGTGCTGCCGTAAGAACTCGGCGCAGCCCATCAGCGTGCCGGTCGTGCCGGCCCCGATGAAGGCGTAGTCGACGGGACCGAGCTTTTCGACGATGGCCCGGCCGGTGCGGTCGCGGTGCGCCCGGGGGCCGGCCGGGTTCGCGTACTGGTTCAGCCAGTACGTGCCGGGCTCGCGCACCAGGCGGTCCTGGATGTAGTTGATGCGGGACTGGAGATAGCCGCCGTTGCCGTCGCGGACGTCGATGAGGACGACCTCGGCACCCAGCGCCTTCATCAGGCGCACCGACTGGGTGCTGGCATTGGGGTCGGTCACGCAGGTCAGGCGGTAGCCCTTGGCCGCGCAGACCATGGCGAGCGCCACGCCGAGGTTTCCCGACGTCGATTCGATAAGGCGCGTACGCGGAAATTCGCGGCCAGATTCCTCGGCCTGGGCCACCAGCGCGATGGCGGTCTTGAGCTTCACCGAGCCCGCCGGGTTGAGGCCCTCGAGTTTAAGGAAGACGGAGCTTCCAGGTACCAGGTGATCGAGCCGGATGAACACGTCATCCAGCACCAGATCGTAAACTTCTTCCACTATCACTGGAATCCAACGCTCTTGAGTGCGGGAAAGCCGATAGATGGCACACGCCGAGATGCGAGGGTTCCTGGGTTTGTGATGGCGGCGAGTGGTCGAGTGCCGCCAGGCAGAAGAGATCGTGTCCCCCCGTTCGCCGCCTAAGCGCCCCCCGCTGCGGCGATTACATCGTCACATAGAGGCATACGTCTCGTCCAGGACATTTTTCGGTCCAATGTAATACCGAATTGAACATTCCGAATCATGCATTCCGAACGGACCATTCCGATTGGAATTCTGAATTCCGGTGGGGGTGCTGGCCCCCTCCGGGGCGAGCCGCCCGTGCCTGTACGGCACATGACCCGTACGGCCCCCGGCGGCTCGCCTGCCGGACCCGCACCCGGAACCCTTGGGATGCGACAGCCTTGGGACGGCCCCGGGACGTCGAAGCCTGGGCAGTGGGAAGAGGCCGGTGCGGATGCTTCGAGGCGGCGGGAACCGTACGGGCGGACGGGGGCGGAAGACGCGCCGCGCCGGACGGCCGCCGCTCCGCCGGCTGGCCCGCTGGCTCCCCGCCCTCCTGATAGTCGGCGGCTTCGCCTTCGACGTGGCCACCCCGCCCCGGTACACCGGCGCACCCTTCTTCTCCGCCGCGCCCATGGTGGCGGCGCCCCTGTACTCCCTGGCCATGACGGCCCTCACGGCGGCCGCCGCGGTCGCCGGCGAGATCGTGATCGCCGTCTACCACAGCGCCAACGACCACAGCGAGTCCGTCAGCGAGGTCCTGACCGTCCTGGTGGTCGCCTTCCTGGCGCTCGGCATCAACCGGGCCGTGCGGCTGAGCGACGCCCGGCTCTCCTCCGTACGGGATGTCGCCGAGGCCGCCCAGCGCGCCCTGCTGCCCACGCCGCCCGGCCGGATCGGCGGGCTCGCGGTCGCCGCACGCTATGTGGGTGCGCAGGCCGATGCCCGGATCGGCGGCGATCTCTACGCGGTGCAGGACACCCCGCACGGCGTACGGCTGATCGTCGGCGATGTGCGGGGCAAGGGACTGGAAGCCGTGGAAGCCGCGGTGGTCGTCATCGGCGCCTTCCGGGAGGCGGCCGAACAGGAGGCCACCTTGGAGGCGGTGGCGGGCCGCCTGGAACGGGCGCTCAAACGGGAGGGCGGGCGGCGTACGGGGCTGGACCAGCACGAGGGCTTCACCACGGCCGTCCTGGCGGAGATCCCCTCCGGCACGCGCTCCGTCCTGCGCGTCCTCAACCGCGGCCACCCGGCCCCGCTGCTGCTCGCCCCCGACGGCGGGCTGTGCGAACTGATCCCCGCCACGGCCGCGCTGCCACTGGGCCTGTGCGATGTCGCGGGGTGGCCGGACCGGGTGGACGAGACGTTCTTCCCGGCCGGTTCGCTGTTGCTGCTGTTCACGGACGGGGTGACCGAGGCACGGGGCCGGTCCGGCCGTTTCTACGACGCCCCGGCCCAGCTCCGCGGCCGCCACTTCCCGGGGCCGGACGCCCTCCTGGACGGCCTGGTCCAGGACATCGCCCGGCACACGGGCGGGGTGCAGGCGGACGATATGGCGCTGCTGGCGGTGCAGCGGCCGTTGGGGGATTAGGGCCTGTCCGGTGGGCGGGGTCAGCCGGTTGCCGGCTGCCCGGCCGTCCCGGCGGAGATCCCCTCCGCCAGCCAGTGCAGGCTCTCCCCGTACGGGCCGGTCAGCGCGAGCGGGCGCTCGTCCAGCGCGAGGGTGAGCGAGGCGTCCTCGGGGCGCAGGGCCGCTCGGTGCGCGGGGTCCGTGATCCAGGGCAGAACGCCGTGCTGCTCCTGGGAGATCCAGTGGCCGCGGCCCTCCCGCTCGGCGAGCAGCGACCGTACGACGGCGGCGAACCGCTCGCGGCGGTCCGCCGGGAGCAGGGCCAGCGCGGCCGAGTGGAAGATCACCAGCGTCGCCCCGGGCGGCGCCTCGGCGGCCAGCGCGGGCAGTTCGTCGAGCAGATCGCCGCGCACGATCCGGGGCCGGGGCACGGTCCGGGCCAGGCCGACGGCGGCCGCCAGGCGCTCCGCACGGTCCCTGTCCCCGGGCCAGACCAGGGCCCGCAGCCAACGGAGGTCATCGGCGTCGGCGACCGGATCGAGCGGGTCGAGGTCGACACCGGCGCGCCAGACGATCTCGGGGACGCGGGCGGGGGCCTCCGGTACGGGACCGGCGCCGGCCGCGCTCGTACGGCAGGTCAGGGTCACCGGGCCGCCGGACGCACCGCATGCGGCGGCGCGGCCCGGGGCCTGCTCGTACCGGTAGCGGTAGAGCTCCGGCCGCAGGCACAGTCCCGCCGATGCCCCGACCTCCAGGAGCGCGAGCGGCTGCGGCAGCCGGGCGAGCAGGGGCAGCAGCGTGGCGCAGTGGCCCGGATCGTTCGTCCGGCCGGCGCGCCGCATGATCACCGTACGGACTTCGTCCCAGTGCCGGATGGTCCATTCGCGCCAGCGTCCGTACGCCGTCTCGTCGCGCGGTCCGTGCTCGGCGTGCGGGCCGTCGAGATAGCGGACGGCGGCCAGGAGGAGGCTCGGCTGCTGGGGGTTCCCGGCCGGCAGCGATCCCGACAACAGATCACAGAACTCCGCGTCGTGGCTGATCCTCGCGGTCAACTCGGCGTGGGCATCGGACCGTCCCCGCGCCTGCTGCCAGGAGAACTCCCGGTACCGATCCGCCACTGTCTGCGCGCTGTTGACGACGTTGACCACGTTGACGAGCATGATCCGACGTTACTGCTCTCACGCTGGGTAACCGGCGGGCACCCCTCCGCATAACAACTGACACACCATCACATGGCGATCGCGTGGCGAGTGCCGGTCAACTCGCCCGATTTGTGCACCTGATGGGTGGAAAAGTCCACGCCATGGCCGATGCGGAGCGCATACGGATTCCCCGGAGGGCTTGGAAAACAACCGCGATCTCTATTACTGTCCGATAACGGAGCGCGGTCGTCCCAGCCGTCGCAAGGACGGCACCGCGCGCCGCCGCCGAATCCTGCACGCGCACGCCAAGTACGTCATGCACTCCCCTTGCGGCACAGGGCAGTTCCCGTACGAACCGGGCGAATTCCCACCGATAGGCGCCGATCCGTCCCTCAGCGGCAGCCGAACGGTGTGCGACCGGAAACGGAACGCCCCGCCCGCACCGCACGACGTGCCTGAACTGCACCGAGGAACCGGGGAACCACCACCTTGGGGTGAATCGGGCGCCTTTCGCCGAAGCCGTCCGTAGGAGACCTTCCTGCTCCGAACCCGTCAGCTAACCCGGTAGGCGCGAAGGAAGGAAAGGAGTGCGCCCCCGTGGCGTCCAACAGGCCCACCCCCGAGGTTCCCTCCCCCGCCGGCCTCGACGGCCGGGGTCCGTTCGGCCACCAGGGCCCGTTCGACGACCGGGGCCGGTTCGACGGTCCGGGGCATGCCGACGGTCCGGATTTCTTCGACGGCTCCGGTGTCGTCTACGAGGGCGGTGACCACGACCGCGAACGGGACGGCATCCGTGCCGACGACGGGCCGTGGGAGGAATGGAACCCCACCGAGGACTCCGTCCGCTCCGTCCGCGGCAAGCACAGGGTGGCCAAGCAGCGCAGCGGCGGTCTCGCGCGCAGCGGCACGGTCCTGGGAGTCGGCGTCATCGCGGCGGTCGGCGCGGGCGGTATGGCCACCGCCGAGGGCCGCCCGCCGGTCCCGATCTCGATGCCGGACATCGGCGGGATGGCCGACGACCTCGCCGCCGAGCTGCCGGCTGCCGCCGAGTCCCTCCCCGGCGTCGGCTCGCTCATATCCGACTCCGGCTCCGGTGCCGCCTCGGGCTCCGGCGCCGCCTCCGGTCCCCTCACCCAGGCGGGCCTCAGCCGGCACGAGGCCGCCCAGGGCGCCGGCGCCGGCGAGGCGCTGCGGCACCGGATCCTCCAGCAGGCCGACGCACAGCAGGACGCCGCCGAACAGGAGCAGCTCGACACCGCGGAGTCCACCGCGATCACCCGGGCCGCCCAGGACGCCTCCGCCCACCAGACGACCGCCGAGAAGGCCGCGGCCGCCAAGAAGGCGGCAGAGCTGGAGGCCCGGCGCAAGGCCGAGGAAGCGGCCCGCAAGAAGGCGGAGGCCGCACGCCGCGCCCAGCTCGCCAAGAGCTACATCACCCCGGTCGCCTCCTACACCCTCACGGCCGGCTTCGGTGAGAGCAGCGATCTCTGGGTGGCGACCCACACCGGCCAGGACTTCGCCGCACCGACCGGCACTCCGGTCAGGGCAGTTCACTCCGGCACCATCACCCAGGCGGGCTGGGCCGGCTCCTACGGTTACCGCATCGTCCTCACCCTCGACGACGGCACCGAGCTCTGGTTCTGCCACCTCTCCTCCATGGTCCAGACCTCCGGCAAGGTGAGCACCGGCGACGTCATAGCCCGCGTCGGCGCCACCGGCAACGTCACCGGCCCCCACCTCCACCTGGAGGTCCGCCCCGGCGCCGGCGCCCCGATAGACCCGATGCCGTGGCTGCGGGAGCACGGACTGAACGTGTGAGGCGGGTACCCATCCGGCCTGTTCCCGCCTGATCCGACCTGCTCAGGCGGGAATAACCCCCCTTCCGCCGACGTTGTCTTGACGCATGACCGCACCACTGACCGCACCCCGCACACCCCTCGGCTCGCTCTCCGTCTCCCCCCTCTGCCTCGGGGGCAACGTCTTCGGCTGGACGGCGGACGAGGCCGAATCCTTCGCCGTACTCGATGCGTACGTGGCCGGCGGCGGCAACTTCATCGACACCGCGGATGTCTATTCGGCCTGGGTGCCCGGCAACCAGGGCGGCGAGTCCGAAACCGTCATCGGCAACTGGCTGGCGTCCCGCCGCAACCGCTCCGACGTCGTCATCGCCACCAAGGTCGGCGCGCCCTCACACCCCCACCTCAGGGGCCTCTCCGCCGCCACCATCAAGTCCGCGGTGGACGCCTCCCTCACCCGCCTGCGCACCGACTACATCGACCTCTACTACACGCACTACGACGACGAGTCCGTCGAGGTCGGAGAGTTCCTCACCACCCTCGACGACCTCGTCCGGGCCGGCAAGGTCCGCGAGATCGCCGCGTCCAACATCTCGGCGGCCCGCCTGTCGGAATCCCTGGCCTTCTCCGACCGCGAGGGCGTGGCCCGTTACGTGGCGCTCCAGCCGCACTACAACCTGGTCTCCCGCGACACCTACGAGGGCGAGCTCGCCGACGTCGCCGCCCGCAACGGCCTGGCCGCGGTCCCGTACTACGCCCTCGCCTCGGGCTTCCTGACGGGCAAGTACCGCCCGGAGGCCACGGTCGACAGCGCCCGCTCCGAGAAGGCCGCGCAGTATCTCGCCACCGAGCGCGGCCGCCGCGTCCTGCGGGCCCTTGACACCGTCGCCACGGCCCACGAAGCCGAGATCGCCACCGTGGCCCTCGCCTGGCTCGCCGCCCGCCCCACCATCGCCGCCCCCATCGCCAGCGCCCGCACCCTGACCCAGCTCCCACCCCTCCTGGCCGCCACCGGCCTGACCCTCACGGAGTCCGACATGACCCTCCTCAACGAGGCGTCGGCGTAACGCCCCCACGGGTACGCGTTCGCGCCGTTGGCGGGTAACGGGCCGGGCCGGGTACGCGCCGGGGCGGGTACGCGCCGGGTACGCGCCCGGGGCGGGGCGGGTACGGGTACGGGCCGGGTACGCGCCGGGGCGGGGCCACCACACGGCGGCCCCGCCCCGCCCGCACGGCCAATCGATGAACCCCGCTACTTCCGGCGATCCACCACCGCCCACGACGCCACGGCAACCCCACCCGCCACCGCACACACCGAAGGCCACGCCCCGATCTTCTTGGCCAGCGGATGCGCCCCCACAAACCCGGCCATATAGGCCCCGCCCAGCGCCGCCGCCGCGCCCGCACCGGCCTTACGCCGCCACTCCGTCGCCGCCACGGCCCCCGCCGCCGCCAACACCACACCCCCAAGCGGCCGCTTCTTCGTCCAACGGGCCACCCCATAGCCACCGATGATGCCGCTTGCGGCCACTGCTGCGGTGGGAACTTCGGCCATGGGAGCAACCTCCTCCGTAGGGGAATCTCTCCTTGACCTTACGCGGGGTGGTGTGGTGGGGAGGGGCGGCCGGGGTGCCGTTGCTTGGCCACAAGTACGGCCTCGGCCACCGCCTCGGCCACTCGGTCGGGGGCCTCGTGCTCCCAGAAACGCAGGACCGTCCATCCCGCCGACTCCAGGTGAGCGGTGGTCTCGGTGTCGCGGGCCATATTGCCCTCGAGCTTCGAGCGCCACCACTGCGCATTGGCCCTGGGGCTGGTGGCGTGTTCGGGGCAGCCGTGCCAGAAACAGCCGTCGAGGAACACGGCGATCCGCAGGCCGGGGAAGGCGATGTCGATTGTGCGCCGTGACATACCCGGCACACGGCGCTGCAGCCGGTAACGGAGGCCCGCGGCGTACAGCAGTCGGCGTACGGCCAGCTCCGGCTCGGTGTCCCGTCTGCCCTGTCGGCTCATCCGCGCGGAGACGCCGGGTGAGGACGGGAAGACGGGGGGGCGTGTCATGAGCCAAGGATGGCTCACCGCCCCTTAAAGCCGTGTAGCGACCCCTGTCGAGCCAGCCTTCGTCTTCGGCGAACTCGCAGATCCGGCCGTCGCTCTTGCCGATCAGGTGGCGTTGCTTGCGCGCCGCCATGGACTTCCACAACACCGTCCCCACCGTCGGAGCAGGGGCGAGCGAGGGTTCCGGCCACTGGAACCGCGCCGAGACCTCGGCACGCAGTGCGACGAGCAGACCGAGCTTCCGGTCCTGAGCGAGCCCGAAAACCGCTTGCATTGAGGGTCCGCCAGTGCAGCTCGTATCCGAGGTGCTCCAGTTCCAGGCGCGCGAATTCACGTATGTCGCGGAAGGCATCGTCGTCGACCAGCGCGGGCACGTTCTCGATCAGTACAGCCCTTGGCCGTACTTCCGCGACCAGCCATACGGTCGCCTCGAACAGTTCCTGCTCGTAGCGGTCCTCGGCGCGCTCGTCGCTGCGTACGACTTCACCCGTGGCAGCCCCGCCGCAATCAGGTCCACGTCGTACGCGTAGCGATGCTCCTGGCCCACGAAGTCCCGCAGATCCATCTCCAACACGCGCCATCCGAGGCGGTTGGCCCGCAACGCGGCACATGCGTGCCGGTTCCGCTCGAACAACGCAACCGGATCGAAACCGGCGGCCTCCAGGCCCATGGCCAACCCGCCGGCTCCGGCACAGACTTCCAGAGATGTGTGACGTACGGCTGCCAAGCCCCCTCGCTCCTTTCGGTGATCGGTCTGGTGATCGTGTCGTTCCGTCACGTCGTGCCTGTGTCAGGAACGTCCCGGTGAGGAAGGGATTCGTGGGGTTGCTGTCACGGGCAGGGCGGCCCGTCCGTACTCGCCACCGCCTCCGTCAACGCAGCCTCCTTCAACGCCGCCTGTGCCCAGGGCCGGTAGCGCCACAGGTGCAGCAGCAGCTCGTGCTCCCGGTTGCTGAAGTCCGGTGTGGGGCCCATGAGATGGGCGCGGCGGCGGTGGAAGGAGAGGGCCGTGGCGAGGGTGGTGTATTCGGTGACGGCGCGGGCGGCGGTGGGGCCCTGGGTGCGGCGGGCTATGCGGCGGGCCAGGGTGCGGGTCCTGCGGGAGGAGAGGGCGGCGGGTTCGGTGGGGGTGAGCCAGCCGGTGGCCGTGTACGGGGCGAGGTAGCTGCGCAGGGAGAGGAGTTCCTGCCCGCGGGACCAGATCGCCAGCCAGGTGACGGTGAGGAAGACCGGGACCATGAACAGCCCGTAGACGCTGAGGAAGCCGAGGTCGCCGAGGATGGTCGCGCCGTTCCAGATGGCGTGGAGGAGGACGGCGGTGAGCAGGCCCAGCAGGGCGATTGCGGCGCGGGTGGTACGGCGGCGGTCGGGGCGGTTGGCGGCTATTCCGAACGCGAGGCCCGTGAGCATGGTGAAAAGAGGGTGGGCGAAGGGGGAGACGACGATACGGATGAAGAAGGTGCCGGCGGTGAGGGAGTGCAGGCCGGAGTGGCCCATCGACTGGTCCTCGCCGAAGGCCCTGCCCAGATAGAGGATGTTCTCGGTGAAGGCGAAGCCGGTGGCGCTGAGGCCGGCGAGGACGAGGCCGTCCGTGATGCCGTCGAAGTCGCGGCGGCGGAAGCGGTAGAGGAGGAGGACGGCGGCCGCCTTGACCGGCTCCTCCACGACGGGGGCGATGATCGTCGAGCCCCAGGTCTGGGCTTCGGACGGGGATTCGCCGAGGACGTTGGCCGCCACCCAGTCGGTGACGAAGCCGTTGGCGAGTATCGCGACCAGGGTGGCCGCGCACGCACCCCAGGCGAAGGCGAACGCGAGATGCCGCCACGGCTCCGGTTCTATGTGATCCAGCCAGCAGAAAGCCGCGATCAGCGGCGGTACGGGGAACACGGCGAGACCGAGGCCGACCAGAAAGCCCTCGGTTCCGGTATGGCGGCGGACGATGGCGAGGATGATCACGCCACAGAGCGCGAGCAGCGAGACCAGTGCGAGCGCACGCACCGTCTTGCTGCGCCACAGTGCGGGGCGCCGACGCGGCCGGTGGGCGGGGGGCTCGGGAGCGTCGGCGTACGGAGCGGGTGTGTCCGGGGTGGGTGTGTACGGGTCAGGAGTGTGGGTGTCCGCGGCGGCGTGCGGGCTTGGCGCGTACGCCGGGGAGGGCGGCTGCGGGGGCGGCGGCGGGCAGGGGTGCCTGGACGGGTACACCTGTCGACCCTAACGAGGGCGGGGAGCGAGCGGACGAGGGCCACCGCCCTACCGGCAGCGCTGCCCACGGCCGCCCGCGGAACACTGCGGCCGTTTGCGGAACGCTACGGATGCCTGCGGAACGCTACGGCCGCCTGTGGCACGTTACGGCCGCCTGCGGAACATCAGGTCATGGACGACATGACCCTTGTCCAGCCCCTGCCCCTCGAACCTCGTGAGCGGGCGGAAGTCCGGCCGGGGGGCGTACGAGGGGTGGAGGTTCTCCAGCGTCGGCTCGGCGGAGAGGACCTCGAGCATCTGCTCGGCGTACGGTTCCCAGTCGGTCGCGCAGTGCACCAGGGCGCCGGGGGCGAGCCGGGTGGAGGCGAGCGAAACGAACTCCGGCTGGATCAGGCGGCGCTTGTGGTGGCGCTTTTTCGGCCAGGGGTCGGGGAAGAAAACGCGCAGGCCGGCGAGGGAGCCGGGGGCGAGCATCTCGCGCAGCAGGATGATCGCGTCGCCGTTGGCGACCCGGATGTTGGACAGACCGTTCCGCTCCGCGAGACCGAGCAGATTGCCCTGGCCGGGAGTGTGCACGTCACAGGCGAGGATGCCGGTGTCCGGGTCGGCGGCGGCCATCTGTGCGGTGGCCTCGCCCATGCCGAAACCGATCTCCAGGACGACCGGCCGCCCGTCGAAGAATTCGGCCAGATCGATGCGGGAGAGCCCGTCGATGTCCCGGCCCCACTTCGGCCACAGGCGGCGCAGCGCATCGGCCTGCGAGGGCGAGACGCGGCTGCGGCGGGGCTGGAAGGAGCGGATCCGCCGCTCGTGATGCGAGCCCGCGGGATCCGCGGCGGGCCCGGTCCCGTCGGGGAACATCGGCCCGCCGCGCCGCGGCACGGCCGCCGATGCGGCGGTGGCACCGAGGCGGGGGGCTTCCTGCGGCGCGGGGCTCGCCGGGGCGGCGGGGGCCTGCGCGCCGGCTTCCAGGCCGTCGGCCTCGGGGGCGTCGTCGGCCTTGGTACGGCCGGCTTCGTCGGTTGCGGGGGTGGCGGGATTCTCGGACACAGTGTGTTGATTCTACGGATGGGGTGCGGGGAAGTGAGCGGCCCGGTACTGAGCCTGGCCTGAAGTGCCAGGCAGTGGTGGGGGTGCTGGGGGCGTGGGGGCAATGCCTCTATATGAGAAGGGGGTTGGCGCGGCGCGTTGTGGCATTCCTACGATGCGCCGCTGAATAGGAAAGATTTTCTAAAAACCACGGGGGTCGGTTCATCGTGTCGCAGGGCGGCCAGGGAAGCGCCGGGAATCCGCAACAGCCACCACCGACCGGGCAGGGGGCACCGGGAGTGCCGCCGGCCGGCGCGCCGGCGGCGGGGCCGACCGTCCCCCCGCCCGCCCCGCCCCAGGGGCAGCTGCCGGGGGCGCCCGGGGCCGGCTGTCAAGGCCCGCCCGGGGCTCCCGGTCAGCCGCCGGTGGGCGGGGCCCCGTACGGCGGCCCGGCTCAGCCGCACCCCGCCCCCGGGCCGTACGCCGCTCCCGGCCAGCCGGGCCAGCCGGGCCAGCCGGGCCAGCCGGGCCAGCCGGGCCAGCCGGGCCAGCCGGGCCAGCCGGGCCAGCCCGGCCAGCCCGGTCAAGGCGGCCCGCAGTATCCCGCGCCGCAGGGCCCGCCCCCGGGCCAGCCCCAGCAGGGCTACGCGTACCCGCCCGCCCCGCAAGGCGGTCAGCAGCCGCCCCCGCCGTACGGGCAAACCCCGGCGCCCGGGCCGGCACCGTTCCCTGGCGGGCCCGCGGCGCCCCAGTTCGGGCCGAACGCCACGCCCGCCCGTAGCGGTGCCCCGGTTGCCCTCATCCTGGTCCTCGTGATGGTCGTGCTGATCGGAGCCGGCGTCGGCGGGTACTTCCTCCTGTCGGGCGACGACTCCGACGGCAAAGCGCCCCCCGCAAACGCCATGCAGCAGTTGTGGAAGGCACCGTCGCCCATGTCCGACCGCGAGGGGCAGGACGAGAACGGGCTGCGCTCGATGTGGTTCAACGACGATGACGTCATCTACGGCGACGGCGCGGGTGTGCGCGCCTACAACCTCAAGAGCGGCAAGAAGGAATGGACCGTCAAAACGCCCGAGGGTGCGGGCGAGGTCTGCGCGATGTCCAAGGAGCCCAGTGACGACGGCGTCGGTGCGGTGATCTTCGATGCCGGTGGCAACGACTGCGCCTATCTCTCCGTCATCGACACCGACACCGGGCACACGCTGTGGTCGAAGGACCTCAAGGACAGCTGGCACGAGGAGGACAGCCCGGAGGTCGTGGTGAACTCGAAGGTCGTCGAGGTCTCGATCGGACGGAACACCGCCGCCTATTCCCTCAACCACGGTGTGAAGCTCTGGCACCTGGTGGCACGTGGTGGCGGCTGCCTGTACTCGACCGCGCTGAGCCCCCAGTACCTGGCCGCGGTCAGCGAGTGCACCGCGGCGAAGCCAAAGCACCAGATGACCCTCCAGGACCTGGAGTACGACAGCATCCATTCGGAGATCCCCGGCGAGAAGCGGTCGATCGATGAGATCTTGTCGGACGATCCCCTGACGGTGCTCATGCACACCGACAACAACGGCGCGCCCAACCCCGACCGCTTCCTTCAGACCTTCACGGATGAGGGGAAGCCGGATCACTCATTCAAGCTTGAGGGCGAGCTGAAGAAGCTGAAGTTCGGCCCGCGCACCAGCTACGTCGATACGGACAACCAGGTGCTGGTGTCGGAGTACGGCGACTACCACGGCATCGCGGCGATGGACCTGAAGACCGGCAAGCTGCTGTGGAAGAAGTTCGGCTCGGAGGCCATCGCCGGCGTGGACCGCGAGGGGGTGATCGTGGTGACCGATTCGCTGGGCGGCGCCGATGCCGTGCACCAGAAGGTGATGGCGATCGGTCTTCGCGACGGCAAGGAGAAGGAGCTGGGTTCGCTCTACGACCCGAAGCACGCCCTGCCCAGCCCGGACCAGATGTCCCTCTCCTGGTACGGCGGCGAGAACACTCTCTTGATCCAGAGCACGTCGCTCAGCAATGACGGGCAGAGCGTTCAGGCCCTGAAGGCACCGATGCACTGACGTCCGGCGCCGCCACGCCCCGCCACCTCAGGGCGGTTTCGGCCCCGGCTCTCCCGGCTCCCGGCCCCTCCAGCGCTCCCGGCTTCCCCGGGGCGTGCGGGAGGGGCCGGGAGCCGGGCTCGTCAGGGAACGTCCGTGCCCAGAACCCGCAGCACCCTCCGCGCCACCTCCCTCCCAATAGGCAGCGACGCTGTGGCCGCCGGTGACGGCGCGTTGAGGACGTGGACCATGCCCGGGGATTCGGCGAAGAGGAAGTCGTCGACGAGGGTGCCGTCGGGGAGGACGGCCTGGGCGCGGACGCCGGCGGGGGAGGGCAGGAGGTCCTCCTCGCGGGCGGCCGGGAGGAGGCGGCGGACGGCATCGGCGAAGGCGTGGCGGGAGAGGGAGCGGTGGAGTTCGCCGGCGCCGTAGCGCCAGTGGCGGCGGGCGATGCGCCAGGAGCCGGGGTAGCCGAGGGTGCCGGCGAGGTCGGTGGGACGGATGGTGCGCCAGGTGTAGCCCTCGCGGGCGAGGGCGGGGACGGCGTTGGGGCCGATGTGGACGGCGCCGTCGATGCCGCGGGTGAGGTGGACGCCGAGGAAGGGGAAGGCCGGGTCGGGGACGGGGTAGACCAGGCCGCGGACCAGAGAGGCGCGCTCGGGGGCGAGGGTGAAGTACTCGCCGCGGAAGGGGACGATGCGCATGCCGGGGGCGTCGCCGGCCAGCCGGGCGATCCGGTCGCAGTGCAGGCCGGCGCAGTTGACCAGCGCACGGGCGCGGTAGACCGTCTCGGAGGCCGTACGGACCGCGACCCGGCCCGAGCGGCGCCCGATCGTCGTCACCTCGGCGCCGTACACGATCCGGGCCCCGGCGTCGATGGCGAGCGCGGCGTACCGGCGGGCGACCGCGCCGAAGTCGCAGATGCCGGTCGTGCCGACATGGATGGCGGCCAGGCCGCGCACCTCAGGTTCGTACTCCGCTATCTGGGCGGGGCCCAGCTCGCGCACCGGCAGGCCGTGCTCCCGGCCGCGCTGGATCAGGCCGTGCAGCCGGGGCAGCTCGCTGCGGTCGGTGGCGACGATCAGCTTGCCGGTGACCTCGTGCGGGATGTCGTGCTCGGCGCAGAACTTGACCAGCTCGGCCGATCCCTGGAGGGCGTAGCGGGCCTTGAGGGAGCCGGGCGGGTAGTAGATGCCGCTGTGGATCACGCCGCTGTTGCGGCCGGTCTGGTGGCGGGCGGGCCCCGGTTCCTTCTCCAGCACCACGACGCGGGTGCCCGGCGCGGCGCGCGTGAGCGCATACGCCGTGGAGAGCCCGACGATGCCGGCACCGATCACCAGCACATCGCAGTCGTACGCCGCCACTGCACCTCCCCAACCGGACGACCGCAGGCCCGCCCCTGGCCGGGGGCCCGCGCGTCATTACCGACGACGTACTCCATCATGACGGTCACCACTGACAATGCGGCAGGTACGAGTCGGGGCGGCCCGCCCCGGCGGCCCCGCCCACGGCCCGCTACGCCGGCGCCGCCAGCAGCGGCCGCGCCCGCTCGCGCAGTTCCACCACCCGCGGCTCGTCGCCGTACGGCTCCAGGCGGTGCAGCAGATCGCGGACGTACTCGGTGGTGCGGGCCGAGGAGATCCGGCCGGCCACCTCGACCGCGCGGGTACCCGCCGCGCAGGCCGCGTCCAGATTGCCCGACTCCAGTTCGGCGACCGCGGACACCACCAGGCGCAGCCCGTGCGAGCGGACGAACTCCTCCGTGGGGCGGGAGAGCGCCTGCTCCGTGAAGCGCCGGACCTGGCGCGGCAGCCGCAGATCGCGGTAGCACTCGGCGGCGTCGGCGGCGAACCGCTCGTAGGAGTAGAAGTCCAGCCAGGACGGGTCCGGGTCGCCGCTGCGGGAGCGTTCCAGCCAGCCCTCGGACGCTTTCAGCGCCACCTCGCACGCGCGGGCCTCGCCGGCCTTGGCCTGGGCCCGTGCCTCCACCAGGCGGAAGAAGCTCATGGTGCGCGCCGTGGCCAGGCCGCGGTTGCGCTCCAGGGCGGCCTGGGCGAGGTCGACGCCCTCGTCGGCGAAGCCGCGGTAGGTCGCCTGGAGGGACATCGATGCCAGGACGTAGCCGCCCAGCGGGACGTCGGCGGCCGCACGGGCGAGCCGCAGCGCCTGGATGTAGTAGCGCTGGGCGGCTTCCTGCTGGCCGGTGTCGAAGGCCATCCACCCGGCGAGGCGGGTGAGTTCGGAGGTCGCGCCGAAGAGCGCCCGCCCGACCTCGTCGCTGTACGAGGCGAGCAGCAGCGGCGCCGCGTCCACCCGCAGGCACTCCGGCACCATCGACGAACGCCAGTCCCCGCCGCCGTACTTGGAGTCCCAGCGCCGCGCGTCCTCCGCCGCCTCGCGCAGTTTGGAGACATCGCTGTGGCCGACGTGCTGCGGGATCCCGGCGTCGCCGGCCGCCGCGGCATCCTTGTCGCGGGCCTCGGCCGCCTCCCGCGCCACCGAACTGTCGGCCGGGGATATCAGCCATCGGGAGGCGGGGGTGGCGTACGCGCTGACGGCGAACGATCCGGCCAGGCTCTGCCAGATGCCGCCGCTGCCGCCTCGCCGCCCGGCCAGATCAAGTCGGTAGAGCTCGGTCGCGGAGCGCACCGCCGCGCCCACATCGCGGGGAAAAGCCAGGCCGACCTCGGGTGCCGGGTCCGCGTCGGCGAGCCCGATCTCGTGCAGCGGCACCGGGCGGCCGAGCTTGCTGCCGATCGCGGACGCGATCAGATGGGGCGCGGCGCCCTGCGGCACCATGCCCTTGGACACCCACCGGGCCACCGACGTCTTGTCATAACGAAGCGTCAGCCCACGTTGCGCACCGAGATCGTTGACCCGGCGGGCCAGTCCGGCATTGCTGATCCCCGCGAGGGCGAGAACGGTGCCGAGCTTTTCGTTCGGCCCGCGTATATCCCTGGACATGCGCACCCCTCGACACAGCGACAGCCTCCCCGGTACCCCCGGGGCATGCGTCCACCCAGAGTAGTTCGCCGGATCCCGACCGTTAAGAGTCGGTGTCCCGGATGGCGAGATTCGTGTTCAAACAGGGGTGCGGGAATTGGCATGTGCTCCGGGTACGTGTGCCCGTGCGCCCGTCCGTGCGCGCTGGCTGCCCTGTGACGGGAGCGCTTCCATGGGTCCTGCGTGGGTTGGCCCGCTGCACTGGATCCAGTGGGCTGGGGGATACCGCCACCTCATTCCCCGCGGGTGGCGGTCCGGTCCGGGAGGCGAAGCCCGCTTCCCGGACCGTCGCGCAGATCGGCCGACGGCCGGTTGCGGCACCTGTTGACGCGTCGCCCGAGCGCATCAACTGGGCTGAACCGTACAGACTTTGGCCGAAAATCGATGGGTGATGATTTCACGCCGCGGCCCGTTCGGGGCCGCCCCGGGGGCCACACGGGGGGCCACCCGGGGCAGACGCGGCCCCCGCCGACCCCGCGAACACCGCGTATACGGGCCGCTCTTGTACCCTCCCGCACGCCTCCGCCATGGCAGCATGGTCCGCGCAACACCATGGCGACAGCTTGGCAATCCGCTGTACGGGGCGGCCGTTGACGGGCGGCCGACGTACGGGCGGCCGTGCGCCCCTCGGCGGACGGGGAATCGGGTGGAGGCGGCGATGCGCTGGTTGGTGGGGTGGAGCAGTACCGCCACGGGACCGGCAGCCGGCCGAGAGGGCCCGTCCGTTCTGCCCGTGGGCGCCCAGTTGCTGTGGGGCGACCCGGATCCGCTGTGGGCCGTGGGCGACTGGAGGCCCGACGAGGTACGCGTCGTCCAGGCCGATGCTCAGACCCGGCTCGCCGTCTTCGGCGTCTGCGGGGCCACCGACGACCAGCTGCGGGTGGGGCTGTTCGCGGCGCGCGGGGGCGCACTGAGGCATCTGACCGCATGGCCCGGCAGCTACACTGCAGTCGTCCAGGTGGGGCGCCGGATCACCGTCACCGGCGATCTGGCGGGCGCCCGGCCCGTCTTCCACACCCCCTGGGCCGGCGGCACCGCCTATGCCACCGCCGCCCTCCCGCTCGCCGACCTCATAGAGGCCGGCCTGGACGTCGGCCATCTCGCCGCGCTGCTGGCCTGCCCGGACGCCCCCGAGGCGCTCGGCACCGGCACACCCTACGAAGGCGTCCGCCGCATCCCGCCCGGCCATGCGCTGGTGCTGCGCGGCGGCGCCCGCGACATCACCTCCTACGAGCCGACCGCCTCGCTCGCCGTCGCCGCGCCCCAGATTCCCCCGGAACAGGCCGTCGACGGGGTGCGCGAGGCGCTGATCGAGGCGGTACGGGCCCGGCTGGCGAGCCCGCGGCACGTCCCCGACCCCGACGGCCTGGACGGCCTCGACCCCGGCCCGGTGCCCGGTATGGGACCGGCCGAACGGCGGGCCGCCCGCGGCGCACCGGTCCCCGGCATCGGCGCCGACCTCTCCGGCGGCAGCGCCTCCGGCACCCTCGCCCTGCTCGCCGCGGGGCTCCCCGGCCGCCCCGGCACCCTCAACGGCCACGGCGAACGGCTGCTGGCCGTCACCTTCAACGACCGTGCCACGGGCGGCGGCCAGGACCACTGCGAGGCCGAGCTCGAACGCGCCCGCAGCATTGCCGACAACCCCCGGCTGCGCCATGTCGTGGTCGCCGCGGGCGAGGAGGCCCTGCCCTACGCCGACCTCGACTCGCAGCCGCTCACCGACGAACCCGGCCCCTCGCTCATCACCGCCGCCCGCCACCGCCGGCGGCTGCTCGCCGGCAGCGCCGACCACTTCGTCGGGCACGGCGCCCGCCAGGTCCTCGACGCCCACCCGGCCCGGCTCGCCGACCTCCTCATGGACCGCAGACGGCGCCATCTGCTGCGCCCGGTCACCGCGCTCGCCAAGGCCGACGGCCCCTCCGCCCAGTCCGTCCTCGTCCCCTTCACCGTCTACCGCGCGGCCCGCAAACTCGCCCGTACGCCCTACGCGGAGGGCATCGCCGATACGGCCCGCCGCCTGATGGAGCGCCAGTTCGCCGACGAACCGGCACCCGGCGGCGCGGTCGACGCCTCACTCGCCGCCCTCGCCTGGTGCCGCCCCGGCCCCGCCGCACGCTGGCTCACCGGCGAGGCACTGGCCCAGGTGGCCGGCCGCCTCGGCGACGCGGCCATCCGTTCGCCCGGCATCGGCCGCCCGGGCGAGCAGCGCGCCCGCGCGGCACTGGCCCGCCAGGCCGCCGACCACCGTGTCTTCGAGCAGGCCGCCGAGATCCGCAGCCAGCGGCTGCACGCCCCTTTTCTCGACAACCAGGTCGTGCTCGCCTGCCGCGCCCTGCCCGACACCCTGCGGGTGCAGCCGGGCGCGCGGGCGACGGTGCTGCGCTCGGTGCTCTCCGGCGCGGGCGTACGGGATCTGCCGCCCGGCTGGGGCGCCACCTCGCAGCTGACCCATGCGGCCGCGGTACGGGCCGGGCTGCGCACCGCCGTCACCGATCTGGTCGGGCTCTTCGATGCGCCGCTGCTCGCCGACGCCGGGCTGATCGAGGCGCGGGTGGTGCGCAAGGCGCTGCGCGCGGCGGCCGAGGGCGAGCCGCTGCCGCTGGACGGGCTCGCCGAACTGGTCTCCACCGAGCTGTGGCTGCGGCGGCTGCTGGCCCGGAGGGGTACGTGCTGGACGGGCGCGGCGGCGCGGCAGCGGGCGCTGGCGGGCGGTGTGGTGCCCCGCGCGAGCCTGTAGCGGACCAACTCAGCGTTCCACGGCGGTGGTTCACGGCAAGGTCCCGACGTCCACGGCGGTGGTTCACGGCAAGGTCCCGACGTCCGCGGCGATGTTTCACGTGAAACCCGACGCTGTGCAGCGATGTTTCACGTGAAACATCCGCGATGCCCACCGTGCCCCAACACCCCACGCCGAGACCGCCGTTGCCGGCCATACCTCACCGACAGCTGATCTGCGACCGCGCCCAGTCCGCCACAGCCACCGCATCCACCGGCGTGACCGGCTCGACGACCAGCCGCAGCGTCGTGCGGCCCGCCAGCGGGACATGGACCGGCACCGCCGGCTCCCCGGCACGCACCACGCCGGACCGCCACAGCCGCGCCCCGTCCGCGTACACCGAGAAGCGCACCGCACCCAGCCCCAGGCTCAGATCATCGACCCCCGCGACGGCGTCATACGCGGTGCACTGGCGATGGAGGTCGATCAGCACCGAGGACGGCCCGTGCACGCTCACGCCGTGCGCATACTCCGTACCGTCGATACGCGGATCCTGCCGCTTCCACATCAGACCGCTCTCGAACGCCCGCACCTCCGGCCCCGTGCCATCGCCGGTGACGTCGTACGACAGCGTATTGAGGCGGTACGGCGTGGTCGGGGCGGGCGGCGGAGGCGTCGGGGTGGGCTTCGGCGGAGCCGGGGCCGTCGTCGGGGGCGGGGTCGGAGCCGGAGTCGGCTCGGCTGGGGCCGGACGCGGTGTGGGCGTCGTGGCCGGTGTGGGCGTGGGCCTGGGCTCAGGGGTGTGGCCGGGGGCCGACGCGACCGGCTCGGGGGAGTGCTGCGGCGGCTTGGGCGACGGCTTCCGCGGCGCGGCGGGCGCCGGCGGGCGCGACTCGGCCTGCGGCCGTGCCGACGGCTGCGGCGATCCGGCGAGCGCCAGCGCGAGCGCCGCGCCCGCCACCACCGTCACCCCGACCCCGATACCGACCTTGACCGGCACCCCCAGCCCCTCGCTCACCGCGGCCCCGCCCGCCGCGCCGGACGTGGCACCCGCACCGGCACCCGACGCGGCCGCCGCCGCACCGGCTCCCGCCGCCGCACCCGCCCCCGCGAC
>NZ_JRKI01000004.1 GCF_000935125.1 Streptomyces natalensis ATCC 27448
GTGACTCATAATCGAGTCCCGGTCCGAATCTCGGCATGCCGAAATTCATCCCGATGAGGGGCCGTGCAGTAATGGTGTGCCGCGAAGCGGCGGGATGGCTGCCACAGAACCGTTACGGCCGTGTGGCAACTCGGAGAACACTACGGATGGGGCAGGGGCGTGTCAACCTGAGGGGCCAGGGACTCAGTCGAGGTCCTTGAGGCGGCCCTCGGCGTCCGGTTGGGCGTCCTCGACCCGACGCAGCAGGCGGGTCAGCACATCGCCCAAGCGGTGACGGTCGTCGCTCGACAGGTCCTGTAGGAGGTCCTCTTCGAAGACCGTGGCCAGGCGCATGGCTTCCAGCCACTTCTCGCGGCCTTCGTGGGTGAGTTCGACGATGACGCGGACCCGGTTGGCTTCGTCGCGCTCGCGCGTGACCAGACCTTCGCTCGCCATGCGGTCGATGCGGTGGGTCATTGCGGCCGGCGTGAGGCCGAGGCGTTTGGCGAGTTCCCCGGGGCCCAGCCGATAGGGGGCTCCGGAGACCACAAGGGCCTTGAGGACCTCCCATTCGGCGTTGCTCAGGCCGAGGGTTGCCGTCTGACGTCCGTAGGCGACGTTCATCCGCCGGTTGAGGCGCTGAAGTGCGGAGACGACCTGCTCGACCTGGGGGTCGAGGTCCTGGAACTCGCGCTGGTAGGCCGCGATCTGTTCCTCGAGGCTCGGCTCGGCCGCGTCGTGCGCCGCATCTGAGGGCTCAGGCATGCGGCGCAGTATGACACGAAAGTCATTGGCGTCGAAGTCCTTCGGTGTGTACTCTTTAACTTCGAACTTTAGTTTCGAAGTCTTCAGGGTGTGACTGTTCGGCCTTGGGTGGGTGCTGTCCTGCCCCTGTCGACTCCTGCCTCTGGTTCGTCTGGTTCGGCTTGTTCTGTTCGTTTTGACCTGACCTAGGAAGGTGAGTGTGACCACCGCGATGGGCGCCGCGTTGCGCCGGATCCAGCTGGGGAACGCGCTGAGCGCGTTCGGGAATGGCTTCACGGTTCCGTACCTGTACGTCTATGTGGCGAAGGTGCGGGATCTGGGTGCGAGTACGGCCGGTGTGGTGCTGGCCATGCTGGCCGTGGCCGCGCTGGCCGTGTTGCCGTTGACCGGTCGGGTGATCGACCGGCGGGGTCCGCTGCCGGTGGCCGTCGCGGGAACGGTCTCGGCGGCCGTCGGGTCGCTGGGGCTGGGGCTGTCCGCCACGGTGCCGCTGGTCATCGCCTCGGCGGTGGCGCTCGGTGCGGGGATCGCGGTGATCCAGCCGGCCCTGGCGACGATGATCGTGTGGTGCTCGACGACGGTGACCCGGTCGCGGGCGTTCGCGACGCAGTTCTTTCTGAACAACCTGGGGCTCGGCGTCGGCGGTCTGGTCGGCGGTCTGCTGGTCGATGAGGCCCATGCGGCGAGCTTCGTGCGGCTGTTCGGCATCGAGGCCGCGATGTTCCTGGTTCTGGGAGTCGCCATCGCGACCGTGCGGCTGCCGCGGGCGCCGAAGGTCGAGGATGCGGTGCCGACCGAGGAGCGGCCCAAGGGTGCGTGGCGGGCACTGTTCGGCGACCGGCGAATGGTGTGGCTGTGCGTGCTGGGGTTTGTGCTGTTCTTCGCCTGCTACGGGCAGTTCGAGTCGGGGCTGGCGGCGTATGCCACCGAGGTGACCCGAATACCGCCGGCCACGCTCGGTATCGCGCTGTCGGCCAATACGGCGGCGATCGTGGTGGCGCAGTTCGTCGTGCTGAAGCTGGTGGAGCGGCGGCGGCGTAGTCGGGTGATGGCCGTGGTCGGGGGGATCTGGACCGTGGCGTGGATAGCCGCCGGTCTGTCCGGGCTGGTGCACGGTGCGCCGGTGGTGGCGACGGCGCTGCTGATCTCGACGTATGCGCTGTTCGGTATAGGTGAGTCGATGCTGTCGCCGACGGTCGCCCCGCTGGTGGCCGATCTGGCGCCGGCCTCGCTGATCGGTCAGTACAACTCGGCGTTTGCGCTGGTCAAGCAGTTGGCGTTGGCCGTGGGGCCGGCAGTGGGTGCGCTGATGGTGGGGCACGGGATGGCCGTGGCGTACATCGCAATGCTGGTGGCGTGTGCCCTGGGGATCACGGGGCTGTCGTTGCGGCTGGGGCGGATGCTGCGGCCGGAACAGGACAATCCGCACCGGGCGGTGGCGGCCGTTCCGGCGCCGCGGTCGGAGCCGGTGGTCGCGGCGGCGTGAACCGCCATACGGGCCCGGACAGGGGTGGCGCGGCCTCCCTGTCCGGGCCCGTGCGCGGCCTTTCCCGCTGGTTCCTCCAGTACTTCTGGTTCCTCTGGTCCCTCTAGTTCCTTTGGTCCTCTAGACGCGTGGCAGGGCGAATTCGCACCACACCGCCTTGCCGCCGCCCGGGGTGCGGCGCGAGCCCCAGGAGGAGGCGATGGTGGCGATGATGGAGATCCCGCGGCCGGCTTCGTCGGCCGGTTCGGCGCGGCGGCGGCGCGGGAGATGGTCGTCGCCGTCGGTGACTTCGACGATCAGACGGCGGTCGGTGCGGCGCAGGCGCAGCCGCATGGGGGGCGTGCCGTGCTGGAGGGAGTTGGCGACCAGTTCGCTGGCGGCCAGGACGCCGAGGTCGTGCAGCTCGGGGGAGAAGCGCCAGGAGGCCAGGACGCCGGAGGCGAAGGCGCGGGCGCGCGGGGCCGCTTCCGTGCCGCCGTGGAGTTCGAGGGCGGCGTTGTGGAAGAGCTCGGCGTCGTGCCCGGTCCGTTCGGGGTGCTGGAGGACGAGGATGGCGACGTCGTCGTCGTGCGCGGCGGTGATGCCGAGGGAGCGCAGCAGGCGGTCGCAGACGATGTCGGGGGCTCCGCTGGCGCCCGCGAAGGCGGCTTCCAGGGCCTCCACGCCGTCGTCGATGTCCTTGTCGCGGCGCTCGACGAGGCCGTCGGTGTAGAGGACGGCGCTGCATCCGGGGCCGAGGGGGACGGAGCCGGAGGTGTGCAGCCAGCCGCCGGTGCCCAGGGGCGGGCCGGTCGGTTCGGCGGCGCGGTGGACCGTGCCGTCGGCGTCGCGGACGAGGATGGGCAGATGGCCGGCGGAGGAGTAGACCAGGCGGCCCTCGTTGGGGTCGTGGACGGCGTAGACGCAGGTGGCGATCTGGCTGGCGTCGATCTCGGCGGCGAGGCCGTCCAGCAGCTGGAGGACTTCGTGGGGCGGCAGGTCGAGGCGGGCGTAGGCGCGGACGGCGGTGCGCAGTTGGCCCATGACGGCGGCGGCGCGCACTCCGCGGCCCATGACGTCGCCGATGACGAGGGCGGTGCGGCCGGCGCCGAGGGTAATGACGTCGTACCAGTCGCCGCCGACGGCCGCGTCCGTGCCGCCGGGCTGGTAGGTGGCGGCCACCCGGAGGTCGTCGGGCTGTTCGAGCTCCTGGGGCAGGAGGGAGCGCTGGAGGGTGACCGCGGCCTCGCGCTGGCGGGCCTCGCTGGCGCGCAGGCGCTCGGCGGACTCGACCTGGTCGGTGACGTCGGCGCCGAAGACCAGTACGCCCTTGTGCGGGGCGATGCAGGCGACCTCCGGGTCGGGGGCCGGGCCGCTGGCGGCGACCTCGATGGGGGTGCAGGTGAAGGTGTAGTAGCCGTCGCGGGTGTGGTCGGCGCCGGCGCCGCCGGGGACCCGGCGGGATTTGACCGTACGGGGCTTGCCGCTGCGCAGCACCTGGTCCATGAGCGGGAGCAGGCCCAGTTCGGCGAGTTCGGGGAGGGCTTCGCGGGCGGTGTGGCCGGCGGGGCGGGGGCCGAAGACGCCGGCGTAGGCGCCGTTGACGTAGGCGATGCGGTGTTCGGGGCCGTAGACGACGGCCACCAGGGCGGGGATGGTGCCGAGGATGTCGTGGACGGAGAGCGCGTCGACGGTGGGGGGCGCGGCCGCCGGGGCCGGGGCGTCGGCGGTGGCCGGTTCGGCGCGGGCGGCGGGGACGGATCCTGTACCGGAGGCGGCCGGCGGGGCGTCCGGCTCCGGGGCGGCGGACGGCGTCGGCGCGGCGGGGCCGGCGGGCGGCGCGGCGCGGTCGGCGCGTTGGGCCGTACGCCGTTGGGTGCCGGGGAGCTTGGCGCTCCAGCGCGTGAAGATCACGGAGGGGTACCTCTTACTTCGCGTCGTCGCGCGGGATCGGGCCATCGGCATGGGGGGACTCCCCTGGGCTCCGCCCGGCCCGGGGCCGGTGGAGGGTCGGCTGGGGGCACGCTCGGCGCCCTCTGGCGGAATGCAGCAAACGTCCGGAATCCTCGCGATTGTCACTCTTCGCAGATACGAGCCCACCCATGGTCACACGTCCAGTGTGGCCGACCGGACTGACATCCGTCAGACGTCGGGGGCTCGGCGTGGAGTTCCGCACTCCGCTCCGCGCGGGCGCCCGGAGGCTGATGTGGCGTCATTCACCAGGTCGTGGCGATGTCATCAGCTGGCTTCGTTGTGCCGGCCGGTGCCCGCCGCGAGTTCGAACTCGGCGCGTGGATTCTCCAGGGAGCCGAGCGAGACGATTTCACGTTTGAACATGCCGGCGAGGGTCCATTCGGCGAGCACCCGTGCCTTGCGGTTGAAGGTGGGCACCCGGCTCAGGTGGTAGGCGCGGTGCATGAACCACGCCGGGTAGCCCTTGAGCTTGCGCCCGTAGACGTGCGCGACGCCCTTGTGCAGGCCGAGCGAGGCGACCGAACCGGCGTATTTGTGCGCGTAGTCGGTGATGTCCCCGCCCCGCAGGGTCGCCACGATGTTCTCGGCGAGCGCCTTGGCCTGCCGGAGGGCGTGCTGGGCGTTGGGGGCGCAGGTGGCGCGGGGCTCGTCGGGGGTGGCGGGCGGCTCGGCCGTCAGATCGGGCACGGCGGCCGCGTCCCCGGCGGACCAGGCGTGTTCGACGCCGTCCACCTGGAGCGCGGCGGTGCACTTGAGGCGGCCGCGGCCGTTCAGCGGGAGTTTGGTCGCGGCCAGGATGGGGTGCGGTTTGACGCCTGCGGTCCATACCAGGGTGCGGGTCGGGAAGCGGGCGCCGTCGCTGAGGACGGCGATGCGCTTCTCGCAGGAGTCCAGGCGGGTCTCCAGGCGTACGTCGATATTGCGGGCGCGCAGCTCGCGTACGGCGTAGCGGCCCATCTCCTCACCGACCTCGGGCAGGATCCGGTCGGTCGCCTCCACCAGGATCCACTTCATGTCCTCGGGCTGGATGTTGTGGTAGTAGCGCACGGCATAGCGGGCCATGTCCTCCAGCTCGGCCAGCGCCTCCACACCGGCGTAGCCGCCGCCGACGAAGACGAAGGTCAGGGCGGCGTCGCGGACGTCCGGGTCGCGGGTGGAGGAGGCGATGTCGAGCTGTTCGAGGACGTGGTTGCGCAGGCCGATGGCCTCCTCGACGGTTTTGAAGCCGATGCCGACGTCGGCAAGGCCGGGGACCGGGAGGGTGCGGGAGACGGAGCCGGGGGCGAGGACCAGTTCGTCGTACGCCACCTGGATGGCGCCCTCTCCGGTCTCCTCGGCGGCCAGGGTGGTGATGACAGCCTTGCGTTCGTCGTGGTCGATGGCGGTGACCTCGCCGATGACGACGTGGCAGTGGGGCAGCACCCGGCGCAGCGGTACGACGACATGGCGCGGGGAGATCGAGCCGGCCGCGGCCTCGGGCAGGAACGGCTGGTAGGTCATATACGGCTCGGGGTCGACCACGACGATCTCGACGGTGCCCTGCCGCAGCTCATGCTTGAGCTTCTGCTGGAGCCGGCGGGCGGTGTACATCCCGACGTAGCCGCCGCCGACCACGAGGATGCGCGCCACTTCGTTGGAAGTCCTGGAAGACACTGCCGTCACAGAGGTTCTCCTCGCGAGGTCGAGCCCGACACCACTGTTCCATGACGCACCCCGAGAGCGGCTTTGTCCACAGGCCGAACGAAATGGAGAAGCGGGGCCGGTCGGCGCGGCAGGCGGTCCCCTCGCGGGGTGCGGGGCGAGGTGTGCAGGTCAGGGCGCGGGTCGCGGGGCGGCGCGGGGTGCGCAATCGGGGCGGATCCGGTCCGTTGGGCCGATCGGGGGGCGCAGTGTGCGGAACACCCCCTTCATTCTTGACCCGGGCTCAACTATGTTCATACCTCGTTGGGGTGCACCCTCTGTCGGGATGTCCCCACAGTCAGGGCGGGGAGTCTCCGGGGGGAGACGTCATTACCGGGGGAATCACTATGCATATGCAGAGCTCTCATTGGCCGACGGCCGTTGCCATGGCGGAGATGTCGCAGAGCGGCGCGGCCGGCCAGGGACACGGGAACGGCAAGGCCGGCGGCAGTAACGGGGCAGTGGGCGCCAAGGCCGGTGCGGGTCTGACGGCCGGCGGCCGCAGCACGCCGCTACGGGTGGATGCCCAGCGGAATCTGGAGCACGTCCTGCGGGCCGCGCGTGAGGTGTTCGGTGAGCTGGGCTACGGCGCGCCGATGGAGGACGTGGCACGCCGGGCCCGGGTGGGCGTCGGCACCGTCTACCGCCGCTTCCCGAGCAAGGACGTGCTGGTCAGGCGAATAGCCGAGGAGGAGACCTCGCGGCTGACGGACCAGGCGCGCACCGCGCTCGGTCAGGAGGACGACGCATGGTCGGCGCTGTCGCGCTTTCTGCGGACGTCGGTGGCCTCAGGGGCCGGGCGGCTGCTGCCGCCGGGCATTCTGCGGGTGAGCGCGCAGTCCGAGGAGCCGGCCGAGGCCCGGGTGCCGCTCCAGCGGGTGGCGTCGGAGGCGGACGGTGCGGCCGAGGTACGGGTGGTCGCGCAGCGCGGTGCGCCGGAGGGCGAACGCGGCGAGCCGGCGGCGGCGCAGGCCCCGGAAGGCGGGCCGGACGCCGGCGAGGAGACGGCCGGGGCACAGGCGCTGCTGGAGGTCGTCGGACGGCTGGTGGAGCGCGCCAAGGCGGCCGGTGAGCTGCGGACGGATGTGACGGTGGCCGATGTGCTGCTGGTGATCGCCACGGGTGCGCCGTCGCTGCCCGACCCCTCGCAGCAGCAGGCCGCCTCGGCGCGGCTGCTGGAGATCCTGCTGGAGGGGCTGCGGTCGCGCCCCGTCGGGTGAGTTCCGGCGGCCGGATCCGTCCGGGCGGCCCCGTACGGCGGGGCCTGCGGGCGGGTCCGGCGGCCGGTGGGGTGGTGTGCGTACGGTCCGGTGGCGGATGCCCCACACGGGTGAACGCTGGTGCGGACGTACAAGAACGATCCTCGGATGAGTGGTTGCCCGACCGGCCCCTGAGGCCCGGGCGCCCGGTGTGGCACGCTTGCGCGGTGTTCCGGTGTGACGGCGTGTTCGGGGGCCTCGGCGATGGGTGTTGACGGGCGGGACGAGCGGCTCGGCCGCGAGGCCGGGGCCGGGGAGCCGGGCGCATCGGCCCCGCAGGTTCCCGGGCAGGGCGGGCCCTTGGGGGCGACTCCCCCGGCGGGCCGTGGCGGGGAGCGGCACGACCATTCCCGGGACCGTGCCGAGGACGTCAGGCACGGGGTGCCGGCGCAGCGCGACCGCTCCGAGGGGCGGGGCGGCGGCCCCGGGATCGGTCCGGCGGCCGATGGGGGCGCCGGCGAGGGCGCCGAACTTCCGCCGTCCGATGCGCAGTTGATCGCCGCCATGCGAGCGGGCGATGACGCCGCCTACGAGGAGATGTACCGCCGGCACGCCCAGGCGGTACGACGCTATGCGCGCAGCTGCTGCCGGGACACCCACACCGCGGAGGATCTGACCGGCGAGGTTTTCGCGCGCACGCTCCAGGCGGTGCGCGGCGGGGCGGGCCCCGATTCCGCGGTGCGCGCCTATCTGCTGACGACCGTGCGCCGGGTCGCCGCGGCCTGGGCGAAGACCCGGAAGCGGGAGCAGCTGGTCGAGGACTTCGCGGTGTTCGCGGTGTCCGCGGCCGGGTCGTCGATGGACGGCACGGGGTCGTTGGGCAGCGGCTTGGAGCAGGGCGCGGAGGTCCGCGCCCTGCACGAGGCCGAGCAGTCGATGGCGGTGCAGGCGTTCCGGAGTCTGCCCGAGCGCTATCAGACGGTGCTGTGGCACACCACGGTCGAGGACGAGTCGCCGAGCGAAGTCGCCCCGCTGCTCGGGCTGACCGCGAACGCCACCGCCGTTCTGGCACACCGGGCCCGCGAGGGCCTCCGGCAGGCGTATCTCCAGGCGCATGTCAGCCAGTCGCTGACGGCCGGCGGCGACTGCGCCCGGTACGCGGACCGGCTGGGGGCCTTTGCGCGGGGCGGGCTGCGGATGCGGGCCGAGCGGGGGCTGCGCAAGCATCTGGACGACTGCGCGCGGTGCCGTTCGGCGGCGCTGGAGGTCGCGGACGTCAATGAGCGGATCGGGGCGCTGCTGCCGGTCGCGGTCGTCGGGTGGTTCGCCGCGGGGTACGCGCTCAAGGGCGCGGCCGCGGCGGTGGGTGTCGCGGGGGCGGGTGTCGCGGGGGCGGGTGTCGCGGG
>NZ_JRKI01000005.1 GCF_000935125.1 Streptomyces natalensis ATCC 27448
GCGGCACGGCGTACGGGTCGCCGGTCTGCATGGCCTCCTGGGGCGCTGCGGGCGGCTCCTCCTCCCCGGTGCGGGCCTCCGGGACCCCGGCCTCCGGGCCCGCGGGCCGTCCGGCGGCCTCCGCGGCGGCCCGCAGGCGGCGCGCCCGGCGGCCGTCGCCGGTGGCCTCCTGGGCGGCGGCCAGCACGGCGGCCTCCTCGGGCAGGTCGTCGTCGATCTCCCGGCGGCGGCCCGGCAGCGCCATCACCACCAGGACGACGGCGAGCAGGCCCTGTGCCCACAGCCAGGCGGTGTGGCCGAGGGGGTTCTCGTAGGTCAGGTCGAGGCGCCCGCCGCCCGCGGGGAGGTGGAAGCCCTGTGCCCAGCCGTCGACGGTCACGGGCGTGAGCGCGGTGCCGTTGAGGGTCGCCTTCCAGCCGGGGTCGGCGGCGTCCGCGAGGCGCAGCACCCGCCCTGCGGAGCCGGCGGGGACCTTGTCGGTGTGTGCCTCGACGGGGCCGGACGGTACGGGGACGGGGGCGGCGGCCTGGCCCGCGGTGGTGCCGTCGGTGGCGCCGCCCGCCACGATGGACAGCCGCGAGACCCGGCGGTCCACGCGCCACAGGGCGCTGCCGTCCTCCTGGCTGAGGCGGGTCAGGCCCGGGGTGGCGTCCAGGACCCGGCCCATCTGGCGGGGCGCTCCGCTGCGGACCAGGACGTAGCGGACCGCGTAGCCGCCGAGCTGGCTGGTCTGGTCGGCGCCGGAGCCGGCCACCAGGTTGGCGACGATGCCGCCCAGGCGGGTGTCCTCGCCGGCGGTGGCGGCCAGGTCGGCGTCGCCGAGCTGTGCGCCGGAGCCGCGGACCAGGGCGTAGTCGACGTGGCCGGTGCTGCCGTCGAGGACGAGGGTGCGGGCCCGGTCGTCGGTGCCGGACTCCTCGGCGACGAACGCGGGGACCTGCGAGGGGTTGCGCCGCTCCAGTGGCCCGGCCGCGCCGGTGATCATCCAGCTGACGGCGGCGTAGAGCGGGGCGAGGACGGACGCCACCGCGATCAGGACGGCGACCGGCTGCTTCCAGCCGAAGCCCATGGCGGCCATCCGGGTGCGGATGCCCTCGGCGCCGATCGCCGCGGCGCACAGCAGGGCCAGGCCGTAGACGAGCATCGCCGGGCCGGTCCAGCCGGAGGCGTTGCCCAGCGCGGCGCACAGCAGCGCGGCGAGCGCGACCACCCAGGCGGTACGGATCGCCGGCTGCCGCTCGCCGCGCAGCGTCGCCGCGAGCGCGGCCAGCACGATGCCGATGAGCAGCAGTCCGCCGCCCGCCTTGGGGCCGCCGGGGCTCATGCCGATCAGGTCGAGGGCGGAGGCGGAGCCGGCGCCGTAGCCGAGCCCGACCTCCTGGAAGAAGCGCGTGGGGTCGGCGAACAGCGACAGCGACCAGGGGGCGAGCACCCCCACCGGGACGACGGCCAGGGCCAGGAAGCGCAGCACGTAACCGGGCAGGATCTCCCGGCTTCCGTCGATCGCCCGCCGTACGAGCAGCCCGAGGCCGAGCAGCACCGCGACCGGCCAGACGAGCGGGGTGAAGGCCATCGTGAAGGTGACCAGCAGGGTGTACGCCCAGGTGGCGCGCCAGCTGGGCCGGGTGCCAGGAGTCAGGCGCAGTCCGCTCGCGGCGATGGCGGCGCGGGCCATCAGGGGCAGCAGGATCGCCAGCACGGCGGTGCCCAGGCGGCCGCCCGCGAGCGCGCCGGTGGCCGCGGGCAGGAAGGCGTACGCGATGGAGGCCCAGGCGCGCAGCAGCCGGGAGGTGACCAGCGGGCGGGAGGCGAAGTAGGCGGTCAGTCCGGCCAGCGGGACGGAGCAGACCAGGAAGAGGGTGATGGTGAAGCCGGTGCTGCCGAGGAAGAGCGTGGAGACCAGGGCGAGGACGGCCAGGTAGGGCGGTGCGGAGCCGGCGTCGCCGGTGCCGACCGCATGCCAGTTGTCGAGATACGCCGACCACAGGCCGGACACGCTGCCGGGCGCGGGCAGCATCGCGCCGCCGGTGAGCGCGCCGGAGCCGAGCAGCCCGCGGCAAGCGATCAGCGAGACCGCCAGCAGGACGAGGAAGAGGACGGGTCCGGGCTTGCGGGCGATCCGCTTGAGCCGGGCGAACTGCTCGATCTCCAGGAAGTCGGCGTCGTCGCCGCCGGGTCCGGACTCCACCGCGCCGTGCCGGCCGGCCGAGGCGACATCGGGTGCGGCGCGGCCGGCGAGGTTGCCCGCGACCTGTTCGACGGTGGCCCGCACGGTCGCGCCGGGCGGCGGGAAGAGCGACCGCAGCTCCTTGGCGTCCACCTGGGGGCGGCCTCTGCGTTTGCGTGCGGCGAGGATCTTGCCGGGGCGCAGCAGGGTGCCGAAGAGTCCGGCGAGTTCGTCCAGCGCCTGGCCGGGGACCTTGCCGACGAGGTAGGCCAGGACCCGCAGGAAGGTGCCCAGGAGCAGCCGCAGCAGGACGTACGGGAGCAGCGCACCGCGGGTGTTGGTGAGCAGGGTGTAGACGGCGCCGGCCTTGTCGACGCGGTGCGGGTTGGCGACCGAGCGGCCGACGCAGTCGATGGGGCGGCGCTCGCGGGCGGCGGCCTCGGCGTGCCGCAGGGTCGCGTCCGGGGCGATGAGCACCTGGTGGCCGGCGGCCTGGGCGCGCCAGCACAGGTCGACGTCGTCGCGCATCAGCGGCAGCCGCCGGTCGAAGCCGCCCAGCTGCTCGTAGACGTCGCGGCGGATGAGCATGCCGGCGCTGGAGACGGACAGTACGGGCCGGATCTGGTCGTGCTGGCCCTGGTCCTGTTCGCGGCGGTCCAGGCCGGTCCAACGGCGGCCGCTGCGCGCGATGCTGACGCCCGTTTCGAGCAGCTGGCGGCGGTCGTACCAGCTGCGCAGCTTTGGGCCGACGATGGCGGTGGAGGGGCTGGCGTCGGCGACCCGCAGCAGTTCGGTGAGCGCGTCGGGCGCGGGGGCGCAGTCGTCGTGCAGCAGCCACAGCCACTGGACCGGTTCGCCGTGCGGCAGCTCCGGCATGTCGTAGGCCTCGTCGTGCCAGGTGCGGCTGACGGGGTCCCAGCCGCTGGGGCGGCGCAGATAGGCCAGATCGTCCTGGGTGAGCACGGGAGCCGTGCGGACGGCCTCGTCGACCGCGGTGCCGAAGCCGGAGCGGCGGGCGAGGTGCAGGACGCGTTCGTCCCCGATGGCCTCGGCGAGCAGCCGGGCGGAGTCGTCCGCGCTGCCGGTGTCGGCGCCGATGACGTTCTGCACCGGGCGCTCCTGGCCGAGCAGCCCGGCGAGGGCGTCGGGCAGCCAGCGGGCACCGTCGTGGGAGACGATCACGGCGGTGACGACGTGCCGCGGGAACTGAGGGGTGTCAGCTGGGTATGTGGCGGCCTGGGCCGCCGACTGGCTGTGCACGGACATCGAGGTACGGGCCCTCCGGACCCGGGAGTCCGGGGCCCGGGCGAAGTCGCTCAAGGCCCCCGCCCCCGGCAGACACTGCGACGGACTACGAGGCGACGCGCGGGCCCCGAAGGGCGGCGGCGCATCTCGGACGGTGCTCCACACTAATGGTTCGCGCCGTCGCCCCGACCGGGTCCGTGCACGGCAGTACACAGCAGTCCGCCTCCGGCCGTCAGGGCACCGGAGGCGGGATGGTCGCTATCGGGGGATATGGGGAGTCGGCGCGGTACGGCGGCGGGCCGTACGGGGCCACGCGCCGCGGGCATCGGGGGCTGCCGTGACATCGTCAGACGGCGGCCTTCTTGAGCCGGCGCCTCTCGCGCTCGGACAGTCCGCCCCAGATTCCGAAGCGTTCGTCGTTGGCAAGCGCGTATTCAAGGCACTCGGAGCGGACCTCACACGCGAGGCAGACCTTCTTGGCCTCGCGGGTGGAGCCCCCCTTCTCCGGGAAGAAGGATTCGGGGTCGGTCTGGGCGCACAGTGCGCGCTCCTGCCAGCCGAGCTCCTCGTCCGCCTCCTCGACCAGCAATTCCTGGAACAGCTCGGTCATGTGCGCCCCTCGTCTGTCTTTACGTCCCCGTGATCCAGCCGTGATCGTTTTTGGCTGAACGACACGAGTGAAATTACAAGTGTGCTGATCCGGGCCAGTCAAGCCGAGATCTGCTATTGGGCCTCTTATTCACTCTGTGGAACCAAGCGTATGCGGAAAGTGTTCAAATCACCAAAAACCAGGACACTTCCCCGGGTGTAATCGCCCGGCTCTTCCTTCTCGTCACGTGAGACGCCATCGGACGGCGTTCGCGTTGCACCCCGCGCGCCGAAGCGGGGAAGATCACAGACGGATCACAGGACCGCAACGGCGTTTGGAGGCGCGGTTGGTGGGCGACATCTCCGGCCCGGGGGCTGCACAAACCTTTCTCCGGGTCGCGTAACCGGATGAGGTGAACCATCCGCGCCAAACCCGACATCCGGTTGACATTGCGGCGGGAACCCGGTCTCCTTGTCCGCATGTCAGTGACTTCCGCGCCCCGCCCGGCCCGCACCCTCGGGTCGTTCCGCGCTGCGCAGGACCTGTGTCGCTGTCGCTGTTCTTGCTGTTGTAGCCACTGAGCTCCGGCCCCCTCCCGCTCGCACCACCCCGCGGCGGCCCCGCCTTCCCCGCGTCCGCGCCGTGCCCCCTACCGGGACAGCTCGCGCCGTGGCGCACGCTCCCCCCAGCCACCGCCGGGAGCACCTCCGTTCGCGCGACACCCCGTTCTTCCGCCAAGGACCCACCACCCCATGAACAGCGACGTCCAGATCGCCGGCGACCCGCTCGCCATCCCCCACCTGCTGCCGCCCGTCCCCGCCCACCCGGCCACCGTCGCCGGCTTCGTGGGCCTGGCCCGCGCCATCGCCGCCGACCGCGACAGCTGGGCCCCCCTCGTCCGCTACGACGCCACCACCCGCTGGTACCGCCGGCTGCGCATCGGACCGGGTTACGAGGTCTGGCTGCTGAGCTGGGTGCCCGGCCAGGGCAGCGGACGGCACGACCACGGGCGCTCGTCGGGCGTGCTGACGGTCCTGGAGGGCGAGTTGACCGAGCACCGGCCCGAGGGGCCGCGCACGCTCTCCCCCGGCGCGCAGCAGGTCTTCGCTCCGGGCTACGTCCACGAGGTCGTCAACGACGCGCTCACGCCCGCCGTCAGCCTGCACATCTACTTCCCCGGGCTGACCGAGATGCCCATGCGCCCCCAGTCTCAACTTCGTTCGACCGGGGGGACCCCCATCGCCCAGTGCGCGCCGTCGGCCCAGGAAGCCCAGGAGACCCTGGCCCCCTAGCCGGCAGGCCCTGCCAGGCCCACCCGTCGCCCGACCACCGCCCCTCAACGACAGTCTTCGACTGACACACTGTCTGCCATGCGCATTGTGGTTCTGGCCGGCGGTATCGGCGGCGCCCGCTTTCTGCGGGGAGTGAAGGCAGCGGTTCCGGACGCGGAGATCACCGTCATCGGGAACACCGGCGACGACATCCATCTGTTCGGGCTCAAGGTGTGTCCCGACCTCGACACCGTGATGTACACGCTCGGCGGCGGCATCGACGAGGACAAGGGCTGGGGCCGGACCGGCGAGACCTTCCGGGTGAAGGAGGAGCTGGCCGCCTACGGCGTGGGGCCCGAGTGGTTCGGGCTCGGTGACCGGGACTTCGCCACGCATATCGTCCGTACCCAGATGCTCGGCGCCGGATATCCGCTGAGCGCGGTGACCGAGGCGCTGTGCGACCGGTGGCGGCCGGGCGTGCGGCTGATCCCGATGACCGACGACCGGGTCGAGACCCATGTCGCCATCGAGGAGGACGGCGAACAGCGCGCGGTGCACTTCCAGGAGTACTGGGTGCGGCTGCGCGCCTCGGTGCCCGCGCACGCCGTGGTGCCGGTCGGCGCCGACCAGGCCAAGCCCGCGCCCGGCGTCCTGGAGGCCATCGCGGACGCCGATGTGGTGCTCTTCCCGCCGTCCAACCCGGTGGTGAGCATCGGCACCATCCTGGCCGTGCCGGGCATCCGGGAGGCCATCGCGGACGCCGGGGTGCCGGTGGTCGGCCTCTCCCCGATCGTCGGGGACGCGCCCGTACGCGGGATGGCCGACAAGGTGCTGGCGGCGGTGGGCGTCGAGGCGACGGCCGCCGCGGTGGCGCAGCACTACGGCTCGGGGCTGCTGGACGGCTGGCTGGTGGACACCGTCGACGCGGGCTCGGTGGCCGGCGTCGAGGCGGCCGGGATCCGCTGCCGGGCGGTGCCGCTGATGATGACGGACGCGGACGCCACGGCCGCGATGGCGCGCGAGGCGCTGGCGCTGGCCGAGGAGGTACGGGCGTGAACGAGCGCCGCGGCATGAACGCCCCGGGCTACCGGGTGTGGGCGGTGCCGGGGATTCCCGAGGTGCGGCCCGGCGACGACCTCGTCAAGCTGATCGTCGCGGCGGTCGCCGGCTCGGACATGCCCCAACTGGCCGACGGCGACGTCCTGTTGGTGACCTCGAAGATCGTCAGCAAGGCGGAGGGCCGGGTGGCCGAGGCCGCCGACCGCGAGGCGGCGATCGACCAGGAGACCGTACGGGTGGTGGCTCGCCGCGGCACGCTGCGGATCGTGCAGAACCGGCAGGGGCTGGTGATGGCCGCGGCCGGCGTCGACGCCTCCAACACCCCCTCGGGCACGGTGCTGCTGCTGCCCGAGGACCCGGACGCCTCGGCGCGCGCCCTGCGGGAGGGCATCCGTACCGAACTGGGCGTCGACGTCGGCGTCGTCATCAGCGACACCTTCGGGCGGCCCTGGCGCAGCGGCCTCACCGACGTCGCCATCGGGGCGGCCGGCATCCGCGTTCTGGACGATCTGCGCGGGGGCACGGACGCGTACGGCAATCCGCTCACCGCCACCGTGGTGGCCACCGCCGATGAACTGGCCGCCGCCGGCGACCTGGTGAAGGGCAAGGCCGCCGCGCTGCCGGTCGCCGTGGTGCGCGGACTCCCCCATGTCGTCGAGGAGGCGGGAGACGGCGAGGGGGCGCGGGCGATGGTCCGTGACGCCGGGGACGACATGTTCCGGCTGGGGACGTCGGAGGCCGTACGGGAGGCGGTGACGCTGCGCCGTACGGTGCGGGACTTCACCGACGCCCCGGTGGACGGCGGTGCGGTGCGCCGGGCGGTGGCCGCCGCGCTGACGGCGCCCGCGCCGCATCACACGGCCCCTTGGCGGTTCGTCCTGCTGGAGTCCGGGGCGGCGCGGAGGCGGCTGCTGGACGCGATGCGGGACGCCTGGATCGCGGATCTGCGCCGCGACGGGTTCTCGGAGGAGTCCGTCGCCAAGCGGGTGCGGCGGGGCGAGGTGCTGCGCCGGGCGCCGTATCTGGCGGTGCCCTGCATGGTCATGGACGGCTCGCACCGCTATCCCGATGCGCGGCGCAGCGCGGCGGAACGGGAGATGTTCGTGGTCGCGCACGGCGCGGGGATCCAGAACTTCCTGGTCGCGCTGGCGGGCGAGCGGCTGGGGTCCGCCTGGATCTCGTCGACGATGTTCTGCCGGGACGTCGTACGGGAGGTGCTGGGGCTGCCGCAGGAGTGGGAGCCGATGGGGGCCGTGGCGATCGGGCAGCCGGCCCAGGCTCCCGGGGAGCGCCCGGCGCGGCCCGTGGACGACTTCGTCGTGGTGCGCTGAGGGCGCTCAGAGATCCAGGGCGCTCAGAGACGGGCGATGTCCCCGACCGGGAAGCGCGGCGCACGCCGCGGCGGCACCACCCCGGACAGCAGGATCAGCCGGGCCGCCCGGTGGCGCTGGCCCTCGTACGGCGCGAGGAGTTCGAGCATCTGCGCGTCGGTGGTGCCGCGGCGCCCGGTGAGGGCATAGCCGATGATCTTCGGCAGGTGGAGGTCGCCGACCGTGACGGCATCGGGGGCGCCGAGGGTGCGCTGGAGGGTCTCGGCGGCGGTCCACGGGCCGATGCCGGGCAGGGCCGTCAGGCGGCGGGTGGCGGCGGCGAGGTCCATCCCCGCGGCCTCCTCCATCCGGCGGGCGACGCGGACCGCGCGCAGGATCGCCGAGGACCGCTTGGCGTCCACGCCCGCCCGGTGCCACTCCCAGGAGGGGATCAGCGCCCAGGCCCGCGGGTCCGGCATCACCCGCATCCGCTCCCACGGGCCGGGCGCGGGCTCGCCGTGGCGCTGGAGGAGCAGCCGCCAGGCGCGGTATGCCTCGTCGCTGGTGACCTTCTGCTCCAGGACCGAGGGGATCAGCGACTCCAGGACGAGGCCCGTGCGGGCGAGCCGGACGCCGGGGTGGCGGCGGCGCGCCTCGTGGACGAGGCGGTGCCGGGCGGTGAACCGGTCCGGTTCGTCGGACGCCCCCAGCAGATCGGGCAGCTGCTCCAGCAGCCAGTCGGCGCCGGGACCCCACGCCTGGGCCTCGACCGCACCGGCGGCCGGGCGGGCCGCGAGGCGCAGGGTGCCGGGGCCTTCGGGCGTACGGCAGGCGCGCCACACCTCGTCGCCGCGCAGCGCGAAGGCGGGGTCGCCGGGGCCGCGCCGGAGAACGCACAGGGTGCGGTGCAGGTCGTACGGGCCGGGCGGCACCCAGCTGCGGGCGGGCATGCGGCCAGATTAGGCGATGGGGGTGACAACGGGCCGGGCCCCGCCGGCCGGAGCCGGGCCCTACTGGTCGGAGGAGAAGCGCACCGAGCCCGCCGGGAGCCGGGCGCCGCACCAGATGCGGATGCCGTCGCGCAGCTCGTTGTCGGCGCCGACCTCGGCCCCGTCGCCGATGACCGCGCCGTCCAGGACCGTACGGGCCCCGATGCGCGCCCCGGCGCCGATCAGCGACTCCCGGATCCGGGCGCCCGGTTCGATCACCGCGCCCTCCAGGACGGCGCTGCCGTCGATACGCGCGCCCGCGCCGACGACGGCGCCCGTCCCGATGACCGTGCCGCCGGTGAGCTTGGCGTCCGGGGCGACGTCGGCGTTCTCCAGGACGAGGCGCTCGCCGCGGCGGCCGGGGACGGCCGGGGACGGGGCGCGGCCCAGGACCAGGTCGGCGGAGCCGCGGACGAACGCCTGGGGGGTGCCGAGGTCGAGCCAGTAGGTGGAGTCGACCATGCCCTGGAGGTGGGCGCCGTCGGCGAGCAGCCCGGGGAAGGTCTCGCGTTCGACGGAAACGGGCCGCCCGGCCGGGATGGTGTCGATCACCGACCGGTTGAAGACATAGGCGCCCGCGTTGATCTGGTCGGTGACGATCTCCTCGGGGGTCTGCGGCTTCTCCAGGAAGGCGGTGACCCGGCCGGTGTCGTCGGTGGGGACCAGGCCGAAGGCGCGGGGGTCCTCGACCCGGGTCAGATGCAGGGAGACATCCGCTCCGGAGGTGCGGTGCGTGCCCACCAGGGCCTGGATGTCGAGGCCGGTGAGGATGTCGCCGTTGAAGATCAGCACCGGGTCGCCGGGGGCGGAGTGCAGACGCCCGGCGACGTTGCGGATGGCGCCGCCGGTGCCCAGCGGCTCCTTCTCGGTGACGTACTCCAGGTGCAGGCCCATGGCCGAACCGTCGCCGAAATACGGCTCGAAGACCTCGGCGAGATAGGAGGTGGCCATGACGATGTGTGTCACCCCCGCGGCACGGGCCCGCGCCAGCTGGTGGGTGAGAAAGGGCACACCGGCCGCCGGGACCATCGGCTTGGGCGTGTGCACCGTCAACGGGCGCAGCCTGGTGCCCTTGCCGCCGACCAGGAGGATCGCTTCAGTCACCTTGTCGTCTCTGCTTCCTGCTGGGGTCGGCACACGGCCGACCAGTGTAGGCAGACGGGCTTTCGCCCCCGCTCCACGGACACCGGCGTGCGCCGGGACACGGGCGGTGCCCGGCGCACGTCGTGATCGGTAGGACGGCGCGCACGCGAGGGTGGTTCATCTCCGGCACAAACGGACCGTACCGGACGGTAACCGTAACCGGACGCAGCAGGTCAGCGCCCCTGGAGCCGGGCGGCGTCCGTGCGGGCGGTGTCGAGTTTGTCGTAGAGGCGGTCGCCGGGGCAGGCGGAGCGGAAGCCGTCGCGGTGGCCGGAGATGACGTGGAGTTGGGCGACCTCGCCCTTCTTGAAGAGGTTGCTGCCGGCGGAGGTCAGGCCCACGGTGCCGCGCGGATCGGCGCCGGACAGGCCCAGCTTCCAGGCCGTCAGGGCCGAAAGGGCCTCCAGAGAGCCCTTGGAGGGGTCGGTGTCGGTGAAGGTCCCCAGCAGGGCGATGCCGGTGGTGTCGTCGTTGAAGCCGAGAGTGTGCGCGCCCATCACGGACTTGCTGACGCCGCCCGCGCGGCCTTCGTAGATGACGCCGCATTTGTCGATGAGGAAGTTGTAGCCGATGTCTTTCCAGCCACTGCTTTTGACGTGAAAGCGGTAGATGGCGCGGATCGCCGCCGGGGCATCGGCGCAGCTGTAGTCGTTGCCGGTCGCGGTGTGGTGGACGAAGGCGGCCTTGACCGGGCCGGTGAAGCCGGGGGTGGGTTCGCGCAGGGTCTCGTCGGCGCCCCAGCCGGCCCGGGTGACGATGCGCGGGCGGGGGCCGATGTAGGTCTTTACGGGGTTGGTCCGGGCCCCGGCTGCCTGGGCCTCCGCCTGCGCCTCGGCCTGCGCCTGGGCCCGTCCCAGCGGCCGGAGTTCGGCGGCGGGGCCGGCGGGCCGTGCGCTGCCGGGGTCGACCAGCTCCAGCCGCAACCCCCCGGGGAAGGGGGCCGGTGCGCGGTTGCTGCCGTCCGGGACGATGCGCAGCTGGACGGCGTCCGAGGCGCCGGTCCACAGGGGGGCGGTGCTGCCCCGTACCCCGCTCTTGCGGCGTTCGGCCGACGCGGGGTCGGGCAGGTCGTCGTTGTCGGTCCGTACGTCCTGCCAGCCGGACCAGTCGTGCGAGGCGGTGGCGCGGGTACGGACCTGGACGCGGCCGCCCAGCTGGACGTTGGGGTCGTCCCAGACGACGCCCAGGAGCGAGAACCGGCGCACCTCGCGCACCGGCATGACCCGGGTTCCGGGGACGGTCTCGGGTTCGGGTTCGCTGGCGCGCGGGGCGGGCGTTGCGAGGTCGTCCAGCGGTACGGACTGGGTGCTGCCCGCCGCGTCGTCGGCCGGGGCGGGGGCGGCACCGACCGGGGGCTGCGAAGGCAGGGCCAGCGCGGCCACGGTCAGGGCGCCGAGGGATGCGGTGAGAAGGGAAAGGCGCATGGATGTATATGTGGCACGGCGAAGCGCCCTGCGCCATCGCGGATCTGACGGGGCATCGACCGAACGGCGGCGGCGGTCTGCGCCGAACCGGTGGCCGTATCCGCCCCGTCCGGACCACCGCACCCCGCTGCCGCGCGTAATCTGGCCGCGATGAACGCCACCGATCGCACCCCCGCCGACCTGCTGCGTTCCGCGCTCGCCGCGGACCCGGCCCGCCCGCTGGTGACCTTCTACGACGATGCCACCGGCGAGCGGGTGGAACTGTCCGTCGCCACCTTCGCCAATTGGGTGGCCAAGACCGCCAACTACCTCCAGGGCGATCTGGCCGCCGCGCCCGGCGACCGGCTCGCGCTGCTGCTGCCCGCGCACTGGCAGACCGCCGTGTGGCTGCTGGCCTGTTCGTCGGTCGGCGTGGTCGCGGAGGTGGACGGCGATCCGGCCGCAGCCGATCTGGTCGTCAGCGGACCGGACCGGCTGGAGGAGGCGCGCGCCTGCTCCGGGGAGCGGGTGGCCCTGGCGCTGCGCCCGCTGGGCGGCCGCTTCCCCCAGCCGCCGGCGGGCTTTGCGGACTACGCCGTCGAGGTGCCGAGCCAGGGCGACCGCTTCGCACCGTTCGTGCCGGTGGATGCGGGTGCGCCGGCGCTGACCGTCGGCGGCGAGGAACTGACCGGCGCGGGGATCGGCGAGCGGGCGCTGGCCGATGCCGCGGCCGAGGAGATGCCCCAGGCGCCGCGGGTGCTGTCGGGGCTGTCGTACGACACCTGGCGGGGCCTGTCCTACGGGCTCTACGCGCCGCTGGCGACCGGCGGCTCGGTGGTCCTGTGCCGCCATCTGGACCGGCTGGGCGCGGAGGGCACGCTGGCCCGCGAGGCCGCCGAGAAGATCACGTATCTGGCGCCGTCGCCCCTGTCCTGACGGCGTCACCCGCACGGCGGAGCGGGCGCCCCGTGCGACGAGCCGGTTCACCGGATGTGCGCCAGGATTTCACGTACGGACAACCCTGCGCAGGACCGGTCCGTCCCACCCTCGGCCGGGCACCGCGTACGGGCGCGACGCCGACTCCGTGAGGGATGGACGCACGTGACCGAGAGCCCCCAGACACCGTCCGGCCGCCCGGGTCCCGCCGCGGGCTCGCGCCGGACGGGCCGGGGGGCGGGGCGGTTCCCCGGCTGGGGCCCGCGGCCGCTGCGCTCGGGCGCCCCGGGTGACGGCCCCGGCCCGCCGCGCACCCCGCCCTCGCCGCTGCACTGGATGCGCCGGGCCGCGCTGGGCACGGCCGCCGCGGTGCTGGTGACGGCCGTCGCCGGCTGGGGTCTGTACACCAAGCTCGACGGCAATATCCGCTTCGACAGCGACACCCAGAACGAGCTGGAGAAGTACGAGGCCGAACGCCCCGACCCGGGCCCGCCCAACGCCGAGAACATCCTGCTGATCGGCTCCGACAACCGCGGCGACGGCAACGAGGAGTACGGCGCCGACAGCGGCACCCAGCGCTCGGACACCACGATCCTGCTGCATCTGGCGGCGGACCGGAAGTCGGCCACCGCGGTCAGCATCCCGCGCGATCTGATGGTGCAGGTGCCGCGCTGCAAGCGCTCCGACGGCAAGGAGATCGCCGAGCAGACGGTGCAGTTCAACTGGACGTTCCAGTTCGCCGGGGCCGCCTGCACGATCCGTACGGTCGAGCAGATGACCGGAATCCGGATCACCCACCACATGATCATCGATTTCGTCGGGTTCAAGAAGATGGTGGACGCGGTGGACGGCGTCGAGATCTGTGTGCGCCGGCCGATCCATGACGACAAGGCGCGTCTGGTGCTGCCCGCAGGCCGCCAGACCCTCCACGGCGAGGACGCCCTCGGTTTCGTACGGGCCCGCAAAAGCCTGGGTAACGGCAGCGACACCCAACGTATGGAACGCCAGCAGGACTTTCTTGGCGCGCTCGTGAAGAAAGTGCAAAGCAACGGTGTGCTGCTCAATCCGACGCGGCTGTATCCGGTGCTGGATGCCGCGACGAGTTCCCTGACCACCGATGCGGATCTTGCCTCGCTCACCGGACTGTACGAATTGGTGCGCAGCATGCGCAGCATTCCGACCGCTCATGTGCAGTTCCTGACCGTGCCGCGCGAGGAGTACCGCTACGACCCCAATCGCGACGAGCTGGTGCAGCCCGACGCCGGGCGTCTCTTCGCTGAGCTGCGCAGGGACCACCGGGTGACGGTGGCACCCCCCGCGAAGGACTCCGCCCAGAGCGCCGCCGCCTCCGACGCGAAACCCCACGACCCCGCGCCGCCTCCCGGCCGGACTCCGGCCTTTCCCGGAACCACCGCGGAACACGGGACCTGCGAATAAAGATGCCGCAAAAACCCGCAGCGTCTTGAAGGGATTGGGCGGATTGCCCAGGTGTAGGGAAGTGGAATTTGTCACCGTCGTCGCCGGGCACTGAACTGGGCGGATAGTGTGAGCGATCCGGCCCGCCCGAGCAGCGGGCCGATGACCATGCACAACCCTGTTCATCCCTAGTTCATCCCTATTGCACGATCGACCGACCGAGCGCCTTGAGGGGGAGGCGCCGCGCCACCGACGGAGGATTCAAGGCACCGTGGACGCGCAAGGCCGTGGGCGGGCGGGCGACGACAACGTCGATCCCGCCGACCAGTGGGTGTTCGACCCCGACACCGGCAATTACGAGCTGCGGCTTGACCCTCCCGGTCATCCCGCGGACCGCTCCTCCGCCCGTAAGGCCGCCGGTCCCAGACGCGCCCGGCGTCAGCAGGCGGAGCGGGGCGGCGATACCGACACCCGTCCGCTGCCCAGCCAGCGCAACCGGCGCGGCGAGGCCCGCGACGACGGTGACGGCCCCCGCACCGGGGGCCGGGCCGAGCGCCGCGCCGCGGCCCGGGGCGGTGCCTCGGCCGCGAACACCTCGGGTCCGGCCGGCCGCCGCCGGCCCAAGCCGAAGAAGTCCGGGAAGAAGAAGGCGCTGTACTGGACATCCGGTGTGCTGGGCTTCGTCCTGGTGGCCGCGGCCACCACGGCGTACGTCATCTACCAGCAGCTGGACGGCAACATCAAGAAGGTCGACGTCGGCATCAACAACGACGCGGTCTCCGACGGCCCGGTCAATCTGCTGGTCATCGGGACGGACGCCCGCGAGGGCAAGGGCAATTCGGGTTACGGCGACGCCGGCAGCGTCGGGCATGCGGACACCACGATCCTGATGCACATCTCCAAGGACCGGACGAACGCGACCGCGCTGAGCATCCCGCGCGACCTGATCACCGATATCCCCAACTGCCCGACCCAGCAGAAGGACGACTCGACCAAGGTCATTCCCGGCCAGCAGCAGGTGCGCTTCAACACCAGCCTGGGCCAGGAGGGTCGGGACCCCGGCTGCACCTGGCGGACCGTCGAGAAGCTCACCGGCCTCAAGATCAATCACTTCATGATGGCCGACTTCAATGCCGTCAAGGAGCTGTCCACTGCGGTCGACGGCGTCGAGGTGTGCACCGCCAAGGACATCAACGACTCCGGGTCGCATCTGCATCTGAAGGCCGGCCACCACGTCGTCAAGGGCGAGCAGGCCCTCGCCTTCGTCCGTACCCGGCACGCCATCGGGTTCGGCAGCGACCTGGACCGGATCAAGCTCCAGCAGCAGTTCGTCGGCTCGCTGGTCCGCAAGCTGAAGTCCAGTGCGTTCAGCAGTCCGGGCAAGCTGCTGGACGTCGCCACGGCGGCGACCAGGGCGCTGACCGTCGACACCGGTATCGGCACGGCGAGCAAGCTGATGGACTTCGGCAACGACATGAAGAAGGTGAACCTCAACAAGATCACCTTCGCGACGGTGCCCGTGCTGGACAACCCGCACGACCCGGCCACCGTCATACTCAACAAGACCAAGGCCGAACCGCTGTTCCGGATGATCCAGGCCGACCAATCCCTCTCCAAGGGGGGCAAGAAGGCCAAGAAGGCGCCCGTCAAGAAGGCCCCGCCGGAGCTCGTACGGGTCGATGTCTCCAACGGCGGCGGGCCGATCGGCTCGGCGCAGGAGACCGTGGACTGGCTCCAGAACTCCAAGGGCGCCCGCCTGTCGACCAACACCGGCAACGCGCCGCAGAAGGTGGCCAAAACCACCCTGGAGTACGCGCCCAACCAGGCCGACCAGGCCGCCACGCTCGCGGACTGGATGGGTCTGCCCAAGAGCGCCCTGAAGCAGTCGTCGCAGGCCGCCGGCGACCGCGTGCCGATGAAACTGACGCTCGGCAAGGACTTCCAGGGGGCGGGCGAACCAATCGAGGCGCCGACCGAAACCCCGGACGGTGTTCAGCACGTCAATGCAGGTGACAAGAACATCTGCGCGAAGTGAACCGAGCGGGATCCGGCCGCCGGTGACGGCGCCGAGCGCACCACCAACTGAAACGGGGAGAGGGCCCAATGCGGCAGAGCAGTGTGCGTGGTGAGCGATCACCCGGGCAGGGGGGAGCCCAGAGGCTGGGCTTCGACGACAGCCTGGAGGCGGGCGCGCCCCCGCCGGACGCACCCGGCTGGACGCCGGACGACGACGGCGGCATAGCGCCCGCCCCCGAGAGCGGCGGCGGCAGCAACGGGGGCCGCCGCCGCAAGGGCAAAGCGGCCAAGGGCGGCAAGGCCCGCAAGGCGCTGCGCTGGACGGCGCTCGGCCTCGGCTTCGTGCTGGTCGCCGGGGCGGGCGCCGGTTACTGGTACTACGAGCACCTCAATGCCAACCTGCGGACGGCTCCCCGTTCCGCCGGCGACAGCGGCCTGAAGAAGCCGGAGCCCAACGCGTTCGGGCAGACCCCGCTGAACATCCTGCTGCTGGGCTCCGACGGCCGTAACACCAAGAAGGACGTCGAGCTGGGCGGCGCCCGCCAGGACGCGGACCGCAAGCCGCTGGCCGACGTGGAGATGCTGCTGCACGTCTCGGCCGACCGCAGCAACATGTCGGTGATATCCATCCCCCGGGACACCCGGGTGACCATCCCCCAGTGCACCGACCCCAAGACGCACGAGGTCTACCGGCAGACCACCGCCGCCATCAACCAGTCGCTCCAGCACGGCGGTCCGGGCTGCACCCTTGCCACCTGGCAGGAGCTGACCGGCGTCTACGTCGACCACTTCATGATGGTCGACTTCTCCGGCGTGGTGGACATGGCGGACGCCATCGGCGGCGTCCCGGTCTGCGTCGACCGCAACGTCTACTCGCACGACAGCAAGGGCCACGGCAGCGGCCTGAAGCTCACCAAGGGCACCCACTCCGTGCAGGGCGTCCAGGCCCTCCAGTGGCTGCGCACCCGCTACGGCTTCGAGGACAACAGCGACATCGGCCGGACCAAGGCCCAGCACATGTACATGAACTCGATGGTCCGCCAGCTGAAGGCGAACGCCAAGCTCACCAACCCCGGCGAGCTGCGCGATCTGGCCGAGGCCGCGACCAAGGCGCTGACCGTCGACGACGGCCTGGACACCGTCAAGAAGCTCTACGACCTGGGCGGCGATCTCAACCGGGTGCCGACCAAACGCATCACCATGGTCACCATGCCCTGGGTGTACAGCCCCGGAGGGGAGTACGTCCTGCCCAAGCCCGGCGATGCGGAGCAGACTTTTGCGCTGCTGCGCAACGACACGGCGCTGGACGGCAAGGACAAGAAGAAGAAGCCGGCGCGGGACCCCAAGCCGTCAACTGCCGAGAACGAGCTGAAGGTTGTCGTCCAGAACGGCACCAACAGCACCGTGAACGGCCCGGTCTCCGGCCGCGCCAGCGTCGTCCAGGAGCAGCTCGCGCAGCTCGGCTACACCGCCGCCGGCACCGACTCCGCGCTCACCTCGCAGGCCGACACCACCCTCACCTACGGCGACACGGCCCGGCGCGGCGACGCCCTGGCGCTCGCGAAGGCGCTGGGCCTGCCCAAGAGCGCGGTCAAACAGTCGAGTTCGGCCACGCAGCTGCGGCTGGTCGTCGGCAACGACTGGCGTACGGGGACGGCGTACCCGAAGCAGCAGGGCGACGACAAGCCCGCGGACAAGGCGCCGGACAGCGCGGATGCGCTCAACGGGAACGACACCAAGGCGTGCATGAAGGTGAATCCGGGCTACACCTTCTGAGCCTGTCCCGGCTTCTCATCCTGTCCCGGCTTCCAGGACTGGCTCATAGGACCGTCCCAGTGGCACGGCATCGGGGTCACCATGGCAGAGTCATGCCATGGTGACCCCGATACGTGGACGGCACAGACCCGTCGCCGCGGCCCTTGTTCTCCTGGCCGCGGCCCTGCCCCTGACCGCATGTGGCACACCGCGCGCCAGGGTGGCCGAGGCCCCGAGCCCGTTCACGGCGGCCCGCCCCACCCACGGCGCCTCCCCGTATGCGGAGCCCGGCGGCGGCGCCCCGCACGAGAACGAGAACAAGGCCGGCCGCCGCCCCGGCGAGATGTCCCCGGCCGGCGCGAAGGACGCGCAGAAGGAAGCCGCGCGCATCGAACCCGTCCTCAAGCGGCTGTGGAAGCACCACACATGGGATCCGCGCAGCGTGCGCGCGGCGCTGCTCCGGCTCGGGTACAAGGAACAGCGGACCGGCCCGAAGGGCGAGCGGCTCGGCGGGACGCTCATCGTGCGGGAGATGGACGCACGCTTCGTCACCGACCACTACGTCCGGCCCGAGGGCGCTCTGGTCGGCCTGCGCGTCCATGCCGACGCCTGCGTCACGGCATTCGTGCAGAAGACCAATTACCAGGTGACGACCAACGGCCCCTACCCGGAGCACGGCTGCTTCGAGCCGCCCTTCGCCCACTGAGGGACGGGCGGACCCAAGTGGCCCGCCCTCTCCGGCGGTTGGGGCTATTTCGCCGGTGCCATGACTGCCGGCCGGCGGCTGGCGATGACCTTCTTCGCCAGCGACCGGGGGCTGGTGAGGAACCCGTAGCCCCAGCACATGTGCATCGTCGCCAGCGCGAGGGGGATCTGGGCGCGGGCCTTGAGGGAGAGTCCCTTGCCGGCCGGGACCGAGCCCGCGACGATGGCCGCCAGATAGCCGCCCGGGATGACGAAGCCCCAGGGGGTGACGGCCGCGCCGACGACCAGGCCCGCCGCGATGGCGCAGACGGCGGCCGGCGGCGCGAGGTAGCGCAGGTTGATGGACCCGGAGTGGTAGCGCGCGACGACATGGCGCCACTTCCCGTAGTCCTTGTACTGCTTGGCCAGGGCCCTGACGGTCGGCCGCGGGCGGTACTGCACCTTCAGCTCCGGCGAGAACCAGACCCCGCCGCCCGCCTCGCGGATCCGGAAGTTCAGCTCCCAGTCCTGCGCGCGGATGAACTCCACGTTGTAGCCGCCCTGTTGTTCCAGCGCCTCGCGCCGGAACACCCCCAGGTAGACGGTGTCGGCGGGCCCGGCCTGCCCGCCCGTGTGGAAGGCGGCGTTGCCCACGCCGATCTTGGAGGTCATCGCCGCGGCCACCGCCTCCTCCCAGGCGTTCTCGCCCTCGGCGTGCATGATGCCGCCGACGTTCTGCGCCCCGGTCTCCTCCAGCAGCCGTACCGCGGTGGCGATGTAGCCCGGCGAGAGCATGCCGTGACCGTCGACGCGGACGACGATGGGGTGCCGGGACGCCTGGATCGCGGCGTTCAGCGCGGCGGGGGTGCGTCCCGTCGGGTTGGGCACGGTGCTCACCCGCGGGTCTTCCTTCACCAGCTCGGCGGCGATCTCGTCCGTACGGTCCGTGGACGGGCCGAGGGCGATCACCACCTCCATCTCGCCGGCGTACTCCTGCTCCAGGATGTGCCGGACCGAATTGCGCAGGTGACGTTCCTCATTGAGCACCGGGATGATCACGGAGACGGCCGGGGTCTGCTGCTGCGGCATGGTTCCTCAGGGGTACGGCCCGCGGCGAGCCGCCATGGGCGGCAGCGCCCGCCGGGAGACTGCGGTATCGCGCCTCACGTTACCGCGAACGGGGGACGGCGACGGACGGCGGACGGGTGGCCGGGCGGACGGCGACCGGCGTGTGATGCTTTGCATGTGATCGTACGGGTTTACGGTGCTTTGACCGGCCCGCCCCCGACTCGCCGCCCGTCCCGCCGCGGAGGTGTCCCCTGTGAACGCCCCGTCCCGCTCCCAGGCCCCCACGCCGCGCCGGACCGCCCGGCCGACGGGGCGCCGGCGCCCGCCGCGTACCCGCTGGGGGCTGCGGATCAGTGCGGTGGCCGCGGGAGTGCTGCTGGCCGCGGGCGGGTTCGGGCACGCCATGGTCGCCGGGGTGGAGACCCGGATCGGGCGGGTGGACCCCTTCAAGGACATGCCGACCGAGGAGCGGCCCGGCGGCGGCAGCGGGCTGAACTTCCTGGTCGTCGGCACCGACGGACGGGACAAGATCACCAAGGAGGAGAAGCGCGCCTACCACCTGGGCGGGGTCCCCTGTCACTGCACCGACACCCTGATGCTGGTGCATCTGTCGGCCGAGCGGGACCGCGCCAGCATCATCAGCCTGCCCCGCGACTCCTACGCCGAGGTCCCCGCCCACCAGGACCCGGTCACCGGCCGGCGCCACCCCCGCCACCCCGTCAAGCTGAACGCGGCCTATGCCGAGGGCGGCCCCAATCTGACCGTACGGACCGTCGAGCACATGACGGGGGTGCATATCGACCACTATCTGGAGGTCGACTTCACCAGCTTCATGCACAGCGTGGATGCGGTCGGCGGGGTGGAGGTCTGCACCTCGCGCCCGCTCCGGGACAGTTTCACCGGGCTGGACCTGCCCGCGGGAAAGCACCTCCTGGGCGGCGGCCAGGCGCTCCAGTACGTCCGCTCCCGCCATATCGACGCCTCCGCCGACCTCGGCCGGATGCACCGCCAGCAGCGCTTCCTCGCCTCCCTCATCCACAAGATCACCTCCTCCGGCGTCCTGATGAACCCGATCCGCTTCAAGGACGTCGCCGAGACGATGCTGGAGTCCGTACGGGCCGACTCCGGCTTCGCGGCCAACGACCTGGTGGACCTGGGACAAGCCATGCGCGGCTTCACCCCGTCCTCCTCGGAGTTCGTCTCGGTGCCGCTGACCAAGGAGAATCTGCGGCTGCCGGGCGGCGGCGAGGCGGTGCGCTGGGACCCGGTGGCGTCCCAGCAGCTCTTCCAGGCCATCCGCGACGACCGGCCCCTCGCCCGGCACCCGGGCAAGGACGCCCCGGAGCCGCAGGACACCCAGGACGCCCAGGACAGCCCGGGTGCCAAGGACCCCAAGGCCCCCCAGGACGCCCGGCAGCCCAGTGGAACGGAGGTGGAGGTCCCGCCGTCGCAGATCACGGTCCGGGTCGACAACGGCACCCTGCGTGCGGGCCTGGGCGCCACGGCCGCCAAGGCGCTGCGCGCCACCGGCTTCCGTACCTCCGGCACGCCCGGCACGACGGCCGGCCGCCACCCGGCGGCCCATACGGTCATCGACTACGACCCGCGCTGGAACCGCTCGGCCCGCGCCCTGGCCGCCGCGCTGCCCGGCGCCAGGCTGCACCCGGTCGTCCGGCGCGGCCCGGTGCTCCATGTGACGCTCGGGGCCGATTTCACGGCGGTGACACCGGTCCGGGAGCAGCAGCAGCCGCCGCAGCCCCCGGCCGGTGTCGGGGCGATCACCGGCGACCAGGCGGTGTGCCCATGACCGTGCCCGCCCCCCGCCGCGCCCTCCCCGGGTCCCGCCCGCCCGGCGGCGGACCGGCCGCGCACCGCTACGTCCCGCGGGCCGGTGTCACCCTCGTCGGCCTGTGCCTGGTCGCCGCGACCGCCGCCGCGGCCCCGCCCGCCCCGGCCACCCCCACCGGCTGCGGCGACCTGGCCAGCGGGCGGCTGTGCCTGCGCGGCCCGGTCGGCGCGAGCGGCCGCTACACGACGGCCTACCGCCGCAGCCCCGCCGCGGCCCCCGCCGCCTCCGCCTCCGCAGACTTCTCCGTACGCCTGGGATACCAGCGCAAGAACGCGCGGATCACCGCCTTCCCCGGCTGGTTCGGCACCGGCCGGCTGCGCCAGGGCGCGGCCGTCCTCGGCGGACGGGTGGAGATGCTGCCGGACGAATGCATCCGCGGCGTCATGGAGCACGACGAGACCGTCTTCGTCACCAAGTGGAGCTGCGGCTGATCCGGCCCCGGTCCGCGCCCCGCCCCGCCCGCGACCCGGCCAGGAGGACACCATGTGGCAGGCCGTACTACTGGCCCTCTCCCCCGCCACCGTTGCGCTCTTCCTGACCGCCATGGCGGCGCTGGCCCTGTGCCTGGCCGCCTGGGCCGCGCGGGCCCCCGACACCGCCGCCCCGCGCACCACGGCCGCCGCCCTCCTGGCCGCCTGGCTGCTGCTGCTCCTCGTGGTGACGCTGGCCCCCACCCAGCCGGTCGGCTCGGCCGACGCCACCGTGTGGTGGCGCCCCGGCGAGAGCCTCTTCGGCCCCGGCGCCGCACCCCAGCCGCAGGAGCTGTCGATGCTGCTGCGCCAGCACACCGCCCTCGCCGCCCTGTACGTACCGGGCGCGCTCCTGCTGCGCTTCGCGGCGCCCCGCTGGTCGGCCGCCGGCGCGTTTCTCCTCGGGGTGGGCCTGTGCGTCCTGCTGGAGACCACGCAGCTGCTGATGCGGGCCGGGCGGATCGCCGATATCGACGACGTCCTGTGTGCGGCGGCCGGGACGGCGACCGGCGCGGCGCTGGGGCTGGTGACGCATCTGGCGGCGACGTGGCTGCGCCCGCGCCCTGGTACGGGCCCTAGGCCGGGCGGTCCCCCAGCCGCAGACGCACCGACTTCAGCCCGTGGATGAAGTTCGACACCAGCCGCCGCGGCGGCCCGGCGACATCGAGCACCGGCACCAGCGCGCAGGTCTCCTCGTACAGCACCCGCAGCTGCAACCGCGCCAGATGCGCCCCCAGGCAGACGTGCGGGCCGTCGCCGAACGAGACATGGGGATTGGGGTCCCGGCCCAGGTCCAGCCGGTGCGGATCGGCGAAGACCCGCTCGTCGTGATTGGCCGCACCGTGGAAGACGACCACCTTGTCCCCGGCGCGGACCGGGCGCCCGGCCAGTTCGGTGTCGTATGCCGCGGTCCGGCGGAAGCTGAGCACCGGCGGATGCCGGCGCAGCAGCTCCTCCACGCTCGTCGCCGCCCCCACCGCGCCGGTGCGCAGCGCCCGGTAGGCGTCCGGGTGCCCGGCCAGCGCCAGCAGGCCGCCGGGGGCCGCGCTGCGGACCGTGTCGTTGCCCGCGATGGTCAGCAGGAAGAAGAACATCTCCAGCTCGGCCGTGGCCAGTTCGCGGTCCAGGGCGAGCACGGTCATCACATCGTCGCCCGGGTGCGCGCGCTTGTGGGCGGCCAGCTCCCGGGCGAAGGCGAACATGTCCCCGAGCATCGCCGGGGAGCGTGGATCGGCGGGCCGCCCGTCGGCTCCCGCCGCGGCCGGCCCCGCCTCGTCCGGGTCCTGGTAGCCGATCACCCGGCGGGTCCAGTCCAGCATCAGCCCCCGCTCACCGGGCGGCACGCCGAGCAGATCGGCGAGGTTGAGCAGCGCATAGTCATCGGTGACGTCCGCCACGATGTCGCACACCCCGTCCCCGTCCCCGTCCCGCGCCGCCCCGGCCGCCGCCGTCAGCAGGCCGCGGGCCCGCTCCCGTACGGCAGTCGCGAAGCGGTCGATACGGCGCGGGGTGAAGGCCCGGCTGACCAGACGGCGCAGCCGGCCGTGGGCCGGAGGGTCCTGGTTGAGCATCATCCGGCGGATGAACGGCAGGTCGGCCGGGTCGGGGTCGCGGATCTGGGTGGCGCCCAGGCGGGAGGAGAAGGTGCGCGCGTCCTTCAGGACCCGTACGACGTCCGCATGCCGGGTCACCGCCCAGAACCCGGGCCCGGCGGGCCAGCCGAGCACCTCGGGCTCCTCCTGCCAGGCCACCGGATGCCGGTCGCGCAGGAGCCGGTAGGCGGCGTGCGGCAGGCCGTCGGCGTAGCGGCGGGGGTCGAAGACGTCCGGCACGGCCTCCGGGTCCGCGTCGGCCGCGGTGCGGGTCATCCGGCCGCCGCCGGTTCGGCGTCTCCGTCCGCCCGCAGGAAGTCCTCCACCACCCGGATCAGCTCCAGCGGCGTCTCGTCCATGGCGTAGTGCCCGGCCGCGGGCAGCTCGACCAGCACGCTGTCGGCGTACCACCGCAGCCAGGTCTGCCGCGCCAGCTCCGCGCTCAGGGCCGGATCCAGCGCCCCGGTCACCACCAGGGCCGGCACCCGCAAGCCCTCGATCTCGGCCTGGAAGCCTTCCTTGGCCCAGGAGTCCAGCCAGGCCCGGAACGCCTTCGCCTCGCTGCGCTCCAGCGACCGGCGCACCATCCGGTCCAGCCAGGCGGCGGGGCGCCGCCCGCCCGTCGTGGTGTCCAGGATGATCCGCCGGTGGAGCGGGGTGTGGTCCGCGCCGGCGAACAGCTCCCACTGGTCCGGCGGCATCGGCAGCCCGGACGCGGGGACCGGGGAGACGCCGACGAGCCGGCGCACGCGGTGCGGCGCCGCGGCCAGCACCCGCTGGGCGACGCTGCCGCCCATCGAATGCCCGACCACCGAGAAGCGCTCCCAGCCCAGCCGGTCGGCCAGCGCCAGCACATCGGCCGCCCCCTCGGCCGTCGTGTACGCCCCGGCCGCGTCCTTCGCCTCGCCGTAGCCGCGCAGATCGACCACCGCGTACTGGAACGCGTCCCGGTCGAGGTCCGGCAGGAGCGGGTCGTAGGCGGAGCGGTCGGCGAGCCATCCGTGGACGGCGATGACCTTGTGCGGTCCCGAACCGTGCAGGGCATGCGGCAGTACGAAGTCGGCCACGCTCACTCCCGAGGTGTGACGGATCCCGTCGCGCCGCCCACCGGCCGACGGCCACGTGCGACCACACTGGCCTTGACACCACCGCCACGCAAGGGCACCACCGGCCCGCCGGGCGGACCGGCCTGCGCCTGCGCCTGTGCGTGCGCCTGCGCCTGCGCCGCTATGCCTCGTCGAGCCCCTCGGCCGCCCGCCGCTCCCGCAGATCCTTGATCGCGCGGCGTCGGGCGAGCCGGTGCGTGCGGCGGATCTGCGCCTCCTGATAGCGGCGCTTGTCGCGCTCGGTCTCGGGGACCACCGGCGGCACCCGGCGCGGTTTGCCCTGCTCGTCGACGGCCGCGAAGACGAGGTAGGCGGAGCCGACCTGCTGGGCGGGGGTGGACTCGTTCCACCGCTCGGCCAGGACCCGTACGCCGACCTCCATGGAGGAGCGCCCGGTCCAGTTCACCTGGGCCTTCACATGCACCAGGTCGCCGACCCGGACCGGCTCCAGAAAGACCATCTCGTCCATGGAGGCGGTCACCGCGGGACCGCCGGAGTGCCGTCCGGCCACCGCGCCCGCCGCGTCATCGACCAGTTTCATGATCACGCCGCCGTGCACCGTCCCCAGGAGATTGGTGTCGGCCGCGGTCATGATGTGCGACAGCGTCGTACGGGAGACGGAGGTCGGCTTGCCCGCGAGCTCGCCCTCCTGGCTGTTGGTGACGAGTTCGGTCATGGGCCCACCCTAAGCGGGCCCCCAACGGCCCCGCGCCCCGCCTGCCACCCCGGTGCCACCCGTCCCGCCCGGCACGTGACCCCCGTCTCGTGACGACTCTCTCGCTACGTGACGCTCGTCTCCCCGCCCCTGTCGGCAACACCCCGGAATGACAGCTTCCGCTCGCCGCGCCGGAATGGTCACGGCCCCTTCCTTTATGGGCGGGAAGGCGGCCGTCGCTTTGCATCAGCTCTGCAACAGCCCTGGTCCTATCCCGCACCTGCTCTATTGGGCACCCTGTCGCAGCGTGCACACTTCCCCGTATGAATGAGCCCAATGGATGGTCCGGGGACCAGAACGGCTACCGGTACGGCCGCGGCAGCAGCGCCGATCCGGAGGGCGCACGTGCCATGCCGCGGGTACGGCGCGACGGAGGGGCCGGCTACCCCCGCAGCGAACCGCCCCTGCCGCCGCAGATGTCCCCGCGCCGCGGCGCCGTACCGCAGCAGTCCCAGGGCTACAACGATTACGACGACTACGACAGCGGCTACAACACCGGCCAGGTCTACGGCGGCGGTGGTGGCGGCGGTCATGGCGACGACGACGGCTACGGTCCGTACGACGGTGGCGGCGCCCGGCCGCGCCCCCGCTGGGGCCGCCGCATCAAGTGGACGCTGATCACCCTGGTGACCGTCCTGCTCGTCGCCTCCGTCGCCACCTACTTCTGGGCCGACGGCAAGCTGCGCCGCCAGGCGGACCTGAGCAAGGTCATCGACCGGCCGGCGGCCGGGGACGGCACGAACTACCTGATCGTGGGCTCGGACAGCCGCGAGGGAATGACCGCACAGCAGCGGCAGGATCTGCACACCGGTGGCGACCCGAAGTCCGGCAAGCGCACCGACTCGATGATGATCCTGCACGACGGCTCCAACGGCCCGACGCTGATCTCTCTCCCCCGCGACTCGGACGTCGAGATACCCAGCTACGTCGGCGCCGAGTCCGGCAAGAAGTACCCGGGCGTCGGCCGGCACACCAAGCTGAACGCGGCCTACGCCGAGGACGGCCCGACGCTCCTGGTCCGCACCATCGAGGCCAACACCCACCTCCACATCGACCACTACGTCGAGATCGGCTTCTCCGGTTTCGCCAACATCGTGGACGCCATCGGCGGTGTCGAGCTGGACATCCCCAAGGCGTTCAAGGACAAGTGGTCGGGCGCCGACTTCCCGGCGGGCAAGCAGACCCTCAACGGCAAGCAGGCCCTCGCCTTCGTCCGCACCCGGCACGCCTTCGCGGGCAGCGACCTGGACCGCACGAAGAACCAGCAGAAGTTCCTGGCCGCCCTGGCCAGCCAGACCGCCACCCCCGGCACGATCCTGAACCCCTTCAAGCTCTACCCGACCATGGGCGCCGGCCTGGACACGCTCATCGTCGACAAGGACATGAGCCTGTGGGACCTGGGCCAGATGTTCTTCGCGATGAAGGGCGTCACCGGCGGCGAGGGCAAGTCGATGAACATGCCGATCTCCGGCTCCACCGGCGGCAACCTGGTCTGGGACAAGGCCAAGGTCCAGCAGCTGGTGCAGCAGCTGAACGCCGACGAGACGGTGACGGTCAGCGGCAACCGCTGAGCCGACCGCCCTTGACGCAGTCGAGGAGCGCCCGCAGCCGGCCCGGCGACATCGTGAGGATGTCGCCGGGTTGGTCGCTTTCGCGGAGGTGGACGTTGCCGTCGGGGTCGGTTGCCAGCTCTACGCACTCGGTTTGACCGGCAGTACTGAACGAGGATTTCCGCCAGGCGAGTTGGGACATCAGCCCAGCCCTCCGGATTTGACGCACTGCACCAGGGCTCGAAGGCGGGCGGGGGTCAGAGTGAGGACGTCGGTGGGGTGGTCGGATTCGCGGAGGTGGACGTTGCCGTCGGGGTCGGTTGCCAGCTCGACGCAGTCACCGTTTCCTCCGCCGCTGAACGAGGACTTTTGCCAAGTGAGCCGGGACATCCCGCTCCTCCTCACAGTTCGTACATCACGTGCTGGATCAGGCTCAGCGAGTCCCGCCGGACGTGGGACTCGGGCGCGGATTCCGGGTCCACGGGATCCAGCGCCAGCTCGACCAGCCTTTCGAACATCTTGCCGTACTCGTCGTTGTGCTCTCCATCCTCCAAGAAGGCGGGCTTGAGCGGGTATTCCAGGTAGACGGTGTCCAACTCCCTCGTCGGACCGCCGAAGAGGACGAACGGACAGCTGAACGCCGCGTAAGTACCGCGCTCGAACGGAAAGATCTGGAGTGTCACGTTGGGCAGCCGCGACACCTCGATCAGCTTCAGCAGCTGCCTGCGCATGATCTGCGGCCCTCCGGCCTGCACTCGCAGCGCCGCCTCATGGACCACTGCGTGGTAGGGAACCGGGTCATCGCCGGTGAGGATCCGCTGTCGGGCCATTCTGAACTGCATGTATCGATCGGCCCGTTCCCATTCCGGGTGCGCAGTCTCGATCACGGCACGCGCGTAGTCCTCGGTTTGGAACATGCCGGGAATGAACAGCGGTTGATGCATCCGGATGCCGGCAGCCCGCGACTCCGTCTCCGCGAGGTCGAGCGCATCACGGCTCACTACATCCTGGAACTCGTCCCACCACCCAACTCCCCGGCTCTGCGCCATCTCCATCAACGCCTCGAAGTACGGGCCATCGGGGCACCCGTAAGCCCGTAGCAACTTGTACAGCCCATTGCGCGGGACGTCGACGCGACCGGCCTCTATATGGCTGACCCGCGTCCGGTCGGCGTCGAGCAGGGCACCGGCCTCATCACCCGACATCCCTGCCCGTGTGCGCAACTTCCGCAACTCCGCACCCAGTCGGCGCTGGCGTTCACTGGGGTTGTTCCTCGGCGGCATATGTCCTCCTCAGGGCCTGCGCAGTGTTTCGCGGCCCCCGCCAGGCGGTCCACCTACTTGGGCAGACGTCACCCACGCGGGTGGAAAAGGGTGGACACGGTTGTAACAACTTCACAGATGACCGTAGCGTCGGCGACGACCCGCCCACCGCGGCGCAAAGCGGAAGTGCACCGTGCCCAACGGGAGTTGAAGAGGTACGGCAACGCCACCGCACCCACCATTCCGCCGCACCGGGCCCCGGCACTCACCAGGAGGCCGTCCCATGAAGTTCGCCCCAGCCGAACCATCACCCCGCCTCGTCTCCCTCGTCTTTCCGCCCGATCCCGTATGGGTCCGCGCGGCCCGCGAGACCGTACGGGCGCTGCTGCTCGTCGCGCGCCGCAGGGACCTCACCGACGCCGCGCTGCTGCTGACCTCCGAGGCGGTCACCAACTCCGTCAACGCCTGCGCGGCGAAGGGCTGCACGACGCCCGTCACCCTCTTCGCCGAGTGGCACGATCCGCACCGGCTGCGCGTCCTCGTGCACGACGAGGCGCCGGGGCTGCCCGTGTGCCAAGTGCCGTGCCCCGACGACGAGTCGGGCCGTGGCCTCGCGCTCATCTCGTACGGGGCGGACGCCTGGGGTGTGTGTCACCACGGGCCGGGCCGGGGGAAGGCCACATGGTTCGAGCTGGGGATGACGCCGTGGGACCCGGCCCCCGGCTCAGCGCGCCGCCGCCAGCAGGCCCGCCAGCCGGTTACGGGCCTCGGTCTGGGCGGCGATCCGGGCGTCGATGATCTCCAGGCGTTCCCGGGCGATGCGGAGACCTTGCGGTGAGGGCCGGGACGCGGGCATGTCGCCGTCCAGGCAGCTCGTGAAGCACTGCACGTCGGCGAGGGTGAGGCCGGCGTCGAGGAGGTAGCGGATATTGCGTACGCGGACGACCGCACGGCCGTCGTACTCGCGGTACCCGTTGTCCGCCCGCAGCGAGGAGATCAGCCCCGCCGCCTCGTAGTGGCGCAGTGCCCGCGGGGTCGTCCCCGTCGCTTTCGCCAGGTCCCCGATCCGCACCGGCTCCACCTCCGGCGGCCTTTCTATCAACCGCCGCCCGGGTCAGCCGACCACGGCCCCGCCGTCGACGGGCAGCACGACACCGGTCACGAAGGAGGCCGAGGGCTCCGCGAGCCGGACGACGGCCCACGCCACCTCTTCGGGCCGTCCCATCCGCCCCATCGGAGTGATCGCCATCTGCATCTTCCGTATCTTCTGCGACTCCTCCTCCGACAGGCCCTGGTGGCTGCCGATCGGGGTCTCGATCGCGCCGGGTGCGACCGCCACGACACGGATGCCGCGCGGCGCATAGGCCACCGCCCAGCTACGGGTGAGCAGTTCGAGCCCGGCCTTGGTCGCGGCGTAGACCGCGGTGTCGGGCGACGGCCAGCCGCGCTGGCCGATCGAGGTGCTGATGTTCACCACCCCCCCGCCGGTCTTCTCCAGTTCCCCCAGCGCCGCCTGCATCAGCAGCACCGGCGCGGTGAGGTTCGTGGCGATCAGCGGCTCGATGCGCTGCTTGGTCAGCGGGCCACGTTGTCCGCCGCCGACGATCCCGGCGTTGTTGACCAGGACGTCCAGTCGTCCGAACCCCTCGACCGTGTGGCGCACGATGTGCTGCGGCGCCCCGTCCTCGGTGATGTCGGCGGCGTACGGGCGGATGCCGGGGTGCCCCTCGGCGGTCTCGGCCAGCGGCCCGGGGCGCCGCCCCACCGCGACCACGCGCGCTCCTTCCTGCGCGAACCGCCGCGCGGTGGCCCGCCCGATGCCGGTGCCCGCCCCGGTGACGATGACGACCCTGTCCTGCGTGTGCCGGGCGTGCTGGATGTGCGGTGTGTGCTGGATGTGCTGTGCGTGCCCGTGCTCCGGGACTCGGTTCTCCATGGCCGGGAGTCTGGAACCCTGCCGCCAATGACAAGGTCAAATCGGAAAGGCCCGACAGCAGCAACGCAACGGCCCCCGGCAAGATGCCGGGGGCCGCGGACGGAAAAGGCCGAAGGTTACGGCAGGTTCCGCGCCATCACGATCCGCTGGATCTGGTTCGTGCCCTCGTAGATCTGGGTGATCTTGGCGTCGCGCATCATGCGCTCGACCGGGTAGTCGCGGGTGTAGCCGTAGCCGCCGAGGAGCTGCACGGCGTCCGTGGTGACCTCCATCGCGACGTCGGAGGCGAAGCACTTGGCCGCCGCGCCCTGGAAGGTGAGGTCCTTGTCGCCGCGCTCGGACTTGGCGGCGGCGGCGTACGTCAGCTGACGCGCGGCCTCGATCTTCATGGCCATGTCGGCGAGCATGAACTGCACGCCCTGGAAGTCGGCGATCGGCTTGCCGAACTGCTTGCGCTCCTGGACGTAGCCCTTGGCGTAGTCCAGGGCGCCCTGGGCGATGCCGAGCGCCTGGGCGGCGATGGTGATGCGGGTGTGGTCGAGGGTCTTCATGGCGGTGGCGAAGCCGGTGCCCTCGGCGCCGATCATGCGGTCGGCGGGGATGCGGACGTTGTCGAGGTAGACCTCGCGGGTCGGGGAGCCCTTGATGCCGAGCTTCTTCTCCGGGGCGCCGAAGGAGACCCCGGGATCGGACTTCTCCACCACGAAGGCGGAAATGCCCTTCGAGCGCTTCTCGGGGTCCGTCACGGCCATCACCGTGTAGTACTCGGAGACGCCGGCGTTGGTGATCCAGCGCTTGACGCCGTTGAGCACCCAGTAGTCGCCGTCGCGGACGGCCTTGGTCTTCATGCCGGCGGCGTCGGAGCCCGCGTCCGGCTCGGAGAGGCAGTACGAGAACATCCCGTCGCCCTTGGCGAGCGGGGTCATGTACTTCTTCTTCAGCTCCTCGGAGCCGGAGAGGATGACCGGCAGCGAGCCCAGCTTGTTCACGGCCGGGATCAAGGAGGAGGAGGCGCAGACCCGCGCGACCTCTTCGATGACGATGACGGTGGCCAGCGCGTCGGCGCCGGCGCCGCCGTAGGACTCCGGTACGTGCACCGCGTGCAGGTCGTTGGCGACCAGCGCGTCATGCGCCTCCTGGGGGAAGCGTGCCTCCTCGTCCACCGCGGCGGCGAACGGCGCGATCTTCGCCTCGGCGAGGGCGCGCACCGACTCGCGGAGCATGTCGTGCTCCTCCGAAAGCCGGTACAGATCGAAATCAGCGGTTCCCGCCAAGGTTTCTCACTCCCCTGTGAGCTGATGTGGCCTACAGCTAACTACTGTTAAGTAACCCTTACGGCATCGGATTCTAGGCGCCTGCTGGGGTTCCTGATACGGACGCTGTACGTGAGGTTGCCGACAGCCCCTGGTGAGGGGCCGTACGGCGGGGGTCCGCCGCAGGGTGCGCGACTATGCTCGGTCAGCACCAATTTTCCCCCGGAAGCGTCTGGAGCATCCATGCCCGTCAAGATCACCGTGATCGGCACCGGATACCTCGGTGCCACCCACGCCGCCGCCATGGCCGAGCTGGGCTTCGAGGTGCTGGGCCTGGACGTGGTTCCGGAGAAGATCGAGATGCTCCAGCGCGGCGAGGTCCCGATGTACGAGCCGGGGCTGGAGGAGCTGCTGCGCCGCCATGTCGCGGGGATCGAGGGCTCCACCGGGCGGCTGCGCTTCACCACCTCGTACGAGGAGGCCGGGGCCTTCGGCGAGGTGCACTTCGTCTGCGTCAACACGCCGCAGAAGCACGGTGAGTATGCGTGCGACATGTCGTATGTGGAGAGCGCCTTCGACTCGCTGGCGCCGCATCTGACCCGGCCCACGCTCGTCGTCGGCAAATCGACCGTGCCGGTGGGCAGCGCGGCCCGGCTCGCGAAGCGGCTGGCGGCCGCCGCCCCCGCAGGAGAGGCCGCCGAGCTGGCCTGGAACCCGGAGTTCCTGCGCGAGGGCTTCGCCGTGCAGGACACCCTGCACCCCGACCGGATCGTGGCGGGCGTGGCCAGTGAGAAGGCCGAGGAGCTGCTGCGCGAGGTGTATGCGACGCCCCTCGCGGAGGGGTCGCCGTTCGTCGTCACGGACTTCCCGACCGCCGAGCTGGTCAAGACCGCCGCGAACGCCTTCCTCGCCACGAAGATCTCCTACATCAACGCGATGGCCGAGATCTGCGAGGCGGCCGACGGCGACGTGGTCAAGCTGGCCGAGGCCCTCGGGCACGACGAGCGGATCGGCAAGAAGTTCCTGCGGGCCGGGATCGGCTTCGGCGGCGGATGTCTGCCCAAGGATCTGCGGGCCTTCATGGCACGCGCCGGTGAGCTGGGCGTCGACCAGGCGCTGACCTTCCTGCGCGAGATCGACTCGATCAATATGCGGCGCCGGGGCCATATGGTCGAGCTGGCCCGGGACGCGGTGGGCGGCTCGTTCCTGGGCAAGCGGGTCGCCGTACTGGGCGCGACCTTCAAGCCGGATTCGGATGACGTCCGCGACTCGCCGGCGCTGAATGTCGCCGGGCAGATCCATCTCCAGGGCGGGCAGGTGACCGTGTACGACCCGAAGGGGATGGCGAACGCCCGGCGGGTGTTCCCGACCCTGGGATATGCGGACAGCGCGCCGGAGGCGGCGCGCGGTGCGGATGTGGTGCTGCATCTGACCGAGTGGAGCGAGTTCCGGGAGCTGGACCCGGCGGCGCTGGCGGACGTGGTGTCCGAGCGGCGGATCCTGGACGGGCGCAACGCCCTGGACCCGGGGCTGTGGCGCAAGGCCGGGTGGACGTACCGGGCGCTGGGGCGCCCGCAGGCGTAACCCCCTTTCCTTGCGGCGTACGGCAATGGCGACGTACGGAATTGCGGCGTACGGACCCCCCTCGTCCGTCATCATGCGGTAGCGAAACGAGACCGCATGATGACGGCATGAGACGAGGAGGAACGCCATGGCTGTGATCGAGCTCGGCGTCACGGTGCTGGACTGTCCCGATCCCCGTGCGCTCGCCGCCTTCTACGCCGAGATGCTCGGCTGGCGGGTGGCGGCGGACGAGGACGACGAGGAGTGGGTGGAGGTCGAGGGGCCGCGCGGCCGCACCCTCGCCTTCCAGCAGGTGGCCGAGGGGTACCGGCCGCCGAGCTGGCCGGGCCAGGAGCGGCCGCAGCAGCTGCACCTCGACTTCGACGTCCGGCGCGCCGACATCGACGAGGCCGAGGCCAAGGTCATCCGGCTGGGGGCGAAGCTGGTCCAGCCCGATGACGGGATCCGGAACTTCCGGGTGTATCTGGATCCGGCGGGGCATCCGTTCTGCCTGTGCCTGTGCGAGCGGTAGACCGCGCTGTGTGAGCGGTGGACCGCCCGGCGTCCGGACGCTTTACCGCCCGCCGTCCAGCCGCTCTATCGTCGCCTTCGACGGGCTGCGGCGGCCCCGTACCGAGCGGGCCACCGACTCCGCGCCGCGTAGCGCCCGTAGCGCATTTCCCCAGGTCAGCGCGGCCAGGTCGTGGAAGGACCAGCCGCGGTCGATGAGTTCGGCGATCAGCAGCGGATAGCCGGCGACATCCGGCAGGGGGCTGCGGTGGGCGGTGGCCGGGTCGGTGTCGAAGCCGGCGCCGAGGCCGATGTGGTCGGGGCCGGCCACCGTCCGCAGATGGTCGAGGTGGTCGGCGATGTCCTGGACACCGGCGGGGCCGCCGCCGTCGGTGAGCTGCTCCGGGGCGAAGGTGACCATGCAGACGCCGCCGTTGCGGGGCACCAGGGAGAGCACCTCGTCGGGGACGTTACGGGCGTGGCCGCTGACCGCGCGGGCGGCCGTCCGGGTCCAGATCACCGGGGCCTTGGTGAGCGCGAGGGTGTGCCGCATGGTGTCGGCGGAGCACCACGACAGGTCGATCAGCATGCCCAGGCGGTTCATCTCGCGGACGACCTCCTCGCCGAACACCGTCAGCCCGCCCGCCCTGGGGGTGTCGGTCGCGGAGTCCGCCCAGGGGGTGTTGCGGTCGGCGGTCAGCGCCAGGGAGCGCACTCCGAGCCGGTGGAAGCAGCGCAGCACGCCCAGGGAGCTGTCGATGGCGTGGCCGTCGGCGGAACCGAGGAGCGAGGCGATCCGGCCGCCGTTGCGGGCCTCGGCCATATCGTCGGCGGTCAGTGCGAGGTGCAGCGTGTCGGGATAGGCGCGGACCAGGGCGTGGACGAAGTCGATCTGTTCGAGGGTGGCGCTGACGGCGGCCTCGCCGGTCAGCTCGGCCGGCACCTGGAGGGACCAGAACTGGCCGCCGACCCCGCCGGCCCGTAGCCGGGGCAGATCGGTGTGGACGCCGGTCTCGCCCTGGTCGAGGTCGAAGTGGTGGCCGGGGGTCAGATCGTGGCCGGTGCGGCGGCGCAGCGCCCAGGGCAGGCCGTTGCAGCCGTCGACGACGGGGTGTGCGGCGAGCAGGGCGCGGGCGCGGGCGACCGGTCCGCGCGGGGTGAGCGGCAGCGGTCCCGCGGTCCGGTCGGGGTCCGCGAACTCGGGGCTGTCGGGGACCCCGGATATCTCCGGGGTCCCGGTGGGGTCGGTCGGCTCTGCGGGGGCGAGATCGGCCATGGCGTTCTCCCACGGGCGGGAAGTGGTGACGCCACGGTTGCACGCCGCCCCCTGCGGTTCGCGGTGAGCGATGCGTATGGGTTATGGCGGTACGTCGTGGCAGGCCGGGGCAGGAGCCGTCGTCGGTTGCCGTGGGCGGTGGGCCGGGAAGCGTGGTTGCCCGCCAGAGCCCTCCGCCCCGGCCCCCTCGGACCGTCCCAGGGCCCTTCTGACGGATCTCCGTGGGAGAAGGAGCGGCGTCCGGTGCGTGCTCTGGGGGTCCCCCCGGCCGAAGGCTGGGGGAGTGCCGCGCGGAAGTCCTCGATGGGGGTGTCCCCGCGCGAGCGGAGCCGAGCGTGGGGGAGGCGCTACTTGGGCTTTCGCGCGGTGCGGCGAGAGGGCGCACCGGACGCCGCGACGCCGCGGAGATCCATCAGAAGGGCCCTAGCCGTCCAACTGCTCGATGGTGGCGTGCGAGGGGCCGCGCCGGGCCTGTTCCTCGCGGGCGACGTCCTCGGCGACGCGCAGCGTACGGACCGCGTTCTGCCAGGTGAGCTTGGCGAGGTCGGCCTCGGACCACTTGCGGTCCAGCAGTTCGGCGATCAGGTTCGGGTAGCCGGCGACATCGGCGACGTCGGCCGGGGTGAAGGCGGTGCCGTCGAAGTCGCCGCCGATGCCGATGTGGTCGATGCCGGCGACCTCACGCATATGGTCGAGGTGGTCGGCGATGGTGGCCGCGGTGGCCGTCGGGGGCGGGTCGGCGGCCTCGAAGGCCCGCTGGACGGCCATTCCGGCGGCGGTGGTGTCCAGGTGGTGCAGGCCGTGCGCGCGCATGTTCTCGTCGGCGCGGGCGGTCCATTCCACGGCGGCGGGCAGCACGAACTTCGGCACGAAGGTGACCATGGCGGTGCCGCCGTTGGCGGGCAGCTGGGCCAGGACGTCGTCGGGGACGTTGCGCGGGTGGTCGCACAGGGCGCGGGCCGAGGAGTGCGAGAAGATCACCGGCGCGGTGGTGATGCGCAGCGCGTGGCGCATGGTGTCGGCCGAGACATGGGAGAGGTCGACCAGCATCCCGCAGCGGTTCATCTCGCGGACGACCTCCTCGCCGAAGGCCGTCAGGCCGCCGTGGCGCGGGTCGTCGGTCGCGGAGTCCGCCCAGGCGATGGTGCTGTTGTGGGTGAGCGTCATATAGCGGACGCCCAGCCGGTGCAGGGTGCGCAGGGTGGCCAGCGAGTCGTTGATGCAGTGGCCTCCCTCGGCGCCCATCAGGGAGGCGATACGGCCCTGGGCGCGGGCGGCCTCCATATCGCCCGAGGTGAGCGCCGGGCTCAGGTCGTCGGGGTAGCGGGCGATCAACTCCCGTACCACATCGATCTGTTCGAGGGTGGCGCTGACCGCGTTGTCGCCGGCGTGGTCGGGCCGTACGTACACCGACCAGAACTGGGCGCCGACGCCGCCGGCCCGCAGCCGGGGCAGGTCGGTGTGCAGGTGGGCGGACTGGTCCTGGGCGATGTCGCGGCGGTCGAGGTCGTAGCGGACCTGTTCGCGCAGCGCCCAGGGCAGGTCGTTGTGGCCGTCGACGACGGGCCAGCGGGCGAGCAGTTCCCGGGCGGCGTCGCGGGAGCCGGTCATTTGCCGCCCCCGAAGCCGAAGCCGCCGGGCGCGGCGGCCTTGTTGCGCAGCCGCCGGCCCTTCTCGGTGGCCTGGTCGTTGAGCTCCTGCTGGAACTCGCGCATCCGGGAGAGGAGTTCGGGGTCGTGCGCGGCGAGGATCCGGGCGGCGAGCAGTCCGGCGTTACGGGCGCCGCCGACCGAGACGGTGGCGACCGGCACCCCGGCGGGCATCTGCACGATGGACAGCAGGGAGTCCATGCCGTCGAGGTACTTCAGCGGTACGGGGACGCCGATGACCGGCAGCGGGGTGACCGAGGCCAGCATCCCGGGGAGGTGGGCCGCGCCGCCCGCGCCCGCGATGATCGCCTTCAGGCCGCGGTCGGCGGCGTTCTCGCCGTAGGCGATCATCTCGTGCGGCATGCGGTGGGCCGAGACGACATCGACCTCGTAGGGGATCTCGAACTCGGCGAGGGCCTGGGCGGCGGCCTCCATGACGGGCCAGTCGGAGTCGGAGCCCATGACGACGCCGACCATGGGGTTCGCAGCTGAAGTCATTCGGTGATTGTTCCTCGCAGATAGCCGGCGGCGTGCGCGGCGCGCTCGCGCACATCCGCCAGGTCGTCGCCGTAGGTGTTGACGTGCCCGACCTTGCGGCCGGGCTTGACGTCCTTGCCGTACATATGAATCTTCAACTGCGGATCGCGCGCCATGCAATGCAGATACGCCGCATACATGTCGGGGTAGTCGCCGCCGAGGACATTGGCCATGACCGTCCACTTGGCGCGCGGGCGGGGGTCGCCGAGCGGAAGATCGAGCACGGCACGGACGTGGTTGGCGAACTGCGAGGTGATCGCGCCGTCCTGGGTCCAGTGGCCGGAGTTGTGCGGGCGCATGGCCAGCTCGTTGACGAGGATCCGGCCGTCGGCGGTCTCGAAGAGCTCGACGGCGAGGTGGCCGACGACGTCCAGCTCCTGGCCGATGCGCAGGGCCAGCTCCTGGGCCTGCCCGGCCAGCTCGGGGTCCAGGTCGGGCGCGGGGGCGATCACGGTGTCGCAGACGCCGTCGACCTGGATGGACTCCACGACGGGGTAGGCGACGGCCTGGCCGTGCGGGGAGCGGACGATGTTGGCCGCCAGTTCCCGGACAAAATCGACCTTCTCCTCGGCCAGAACCGGCACCCCGGCGCGGAACGGTTCCGCGGCCTCCTTGGAGGATCGTACGAGCCAGACGCCCTTGCCGTCGTAGCCCCCGCGGACGGTCTTGAGGACCACCGGGAAACCTTCGCCCTCGGCCGCGAAACGCGCCACGTCCTCCGGGTCGGAGACGAGGCGGTGGCGCGGACAGGGCGCCCCGATCGCGTCCAGCTTCGCGCGCATCACGCCCTTGTCCTGGGCGTGCACCAGCGCCTCGGGGCCGGGCCGGATGGGGATGCCATCGGCCTCCAGCGCCCGCAAGTGCTCGGTGGGAACGTGCTCGTGATCGAAGGTGAGCACATCACAGCCACGGGCGAAGGAGCGCAGCGTGTCCAGGTCGCGGTAGTCGCCGATGACGACCTCGCTGACCACCTGGGCCGCCGAGTCCTGCGGGGTGTCGCTGAGGAGCTTGAACTTGATGCCGAGGGGGATGCCTGCCTCGTGGGTCATACGGGCGAGCTGACCGCCGCCGACCATGCCGACTACCGGGAACGTCACGCTCCCCAGGGTATCCGCACCTCAGCGCTGCCCCGCCCCCTGCTTGGATGATGCTCCAAAGATGCGGCGTCCGAGAATCGCCGGTGACGACGGACGAGCGAAGGAGAAACCGGATGGGGACAGGCGGCATAGCCAGGAACTCCCGGCTGCTGGTGATCGCCGTCGCGCTCGCCGCCCTGCTGATCGCGGTGCACTCCGTCATCAGCCGGCTGTCCGGGCCGGCGGTCTACGACGCGGGCGAGAGCGAGATCTCCGTCGCACCCGGCGAGCGCTTCGAGATCCGGGTCGCGGACGACCCCGGCGACGGCTACCGCTGGATCGTCGCCGCCCCCCGTCCCGATCCGGCCGTTCTGAAGGCCGTCGGCGGCCGTCTCGACCCGGACGAGCCGCCGCCCTCGGGCAAGGGCGGCTCCCGCTACCTCGACTTCATAGCGGTCGGCGCGGGCCGTACGGACCTGCGGCTGCTGCGCTGCCGGCGGTGCGGCGAGGGGGCGGGTGACGAGCGCGGTGCGCGGAGCCTCAATTTCCGTGTGACCGTGGGCTGATCGCCCGCTACCGAGAGAGGTGTGGCCGGAAGCGGTATGCGGCGGGCACGTCTTTCGGCCCGTGGTTAGCATGAGGGAGCGGCCCGGGGGACGGGCGTTCTGCATCGCCGCCCCCTTGCCACCGCCCACGACCACCGCCCACGACGGGAGCTGAACGATCACCATGAGTGAACGGAGCGCGCTGCGGTCGAGGCTGGAGGCGCTCACCCGGGAAGTGGTGAAGTTCGGCGCGGTCGGCGGCGCGGGGGTCGTCGTGAACTTCGCGGTGTTCAACCTTGTGCGGCAGCTGACCGAGATCCCCGTCGTACGGGCCAGCATCGTGGCGACGGTCGTGGCCACGGGCACCAACTACCTCGGTTACCGCTACTTCACCTACCGCGACCGCGACAAACAGGGCCGCACCAAGGAGCTCACGCTCTTCCTGCTGTTCAGCGTGATCGGCCTGATCATCGAGAACGGGCTGCTGTACGCGGCGACCTACGGTTTCGGCTGGGACAGCCCGTTGCAGAGCAACGTCTTCAAGTTCCTCGGCATCGGCATCGCGACGCTCTTCCGCTTCTGGTCGTACCGCACCTGGGTGTTCCAGGCGCTGCCCGCCCGCGAGGCCGTGGAGACCGCCGAGGCGTTTCTGGCGGCGGGTGCCGAGGAGGCGCCGGCGGCCGAGCGAGTCGGCGGCCCGGCGCGCACCGTGCGCAGCGGGTCACGGAAGTAGCCGCGGGGCAGCAGCGGAGAAGCGGGCCGTACGGCTCACTCCTCGATGTTCTCCGCCTCCCGCGCCAGGAACAGCGCGAACACCGGCGGATGCTGCTGGAGCAGCTCCAGGCGGCCGCCGTCCGCCTCGGCCAGATCGCGGGCGACGGCCAGGCCCAGCCCGGTGGAGTTGCGGCCGGAGACGGTCCGCTCGAAGACCCGTGAGCCCAGGTCCGGGGGGACGCCGGGGCCGGCGTCGGTGACCTCGACGACGGCCTGGTTGCCGGTGACGCGGGTGCGCAGGGCGACCGTTCCGGCGCCGTGCATCAGGGAGTTCTCGATCAAGGTGGCCAGTACCTGGGCAACAGCGCCCGGGGTGCCCACGGCCCGCAGCCCCTTCTTGCCGGAGCGCACGATGGCCCGGCCGGCGCTGCGGTAGGCCGGGCGCCACTCCTCGACCTGCTGTTTGACCACCTCGTCCAGATCGAAGGCGACCGCCGAGCCGGTACGCGGATCGCGCGAGTTGGTCAGCAGCCGCTGGACGACGTCGGTCAGCCGCTCCACCTGGGCCAGCGCGATGGTGGCCTCTTCCTTGACGGTGTCCGGGTCGTCGGTGAGCGTGATCTCCTCCAGCCGCATGGACAGCGCGGTCAGCGGGGTGCGCAGCTGGTGGGAGGCGTCGGCGGCGAGGCGGCGCTCGGCGGTGAGCATCCGGGCGATTCGTTCGGCGCTGGCGTCGAGGACGTCGGCGACCCGGTCGAGTTCCTGGACGCCGTAGCGGCGGTGGCGGGGGCGGGGGTCGCCGGAGCCCAGCCGTTCGGCGGTCTCGGCGAGGTCGGTGAGCGGGGCGGTCAGCCGGCGGGCCTGGCGTACGGCCAGGATCACCGCCGCGATGATCGCCAGCAGCGCGACGGCAAGGATCACCAGCAGGGTCCGGCCGATCTCCGCGCTGACCGCGGAGCGCGACTCCTGGACGATGACCCACTCGCCGCGGTCGCCCTGGACCCGTGAGGAGATCACATCGCCCGTCGGGCGCCGCCCGATCTCGATGGGCTGGCGGGGCTTGCCCGGCACCCGGATCTCGGCGAAGCGGTGGGCGGTGATCTGCTCGGAGAGGATCTCCGGGGTGATCTTCTCGCCGCTGCCCATCCGGCTCTCGACGATCCCCACCAGCCGTACCGCCTCGGACGCCACGCTTTCCTGGGCACCCGCCTCGATGGTGCGGGTCTCGACGATGACCAGCGAGATACCGAAGACGGCGATGACGACGAGGACCACGGCGAGCGTGGAGTTGATCAGGCGGCGGCGCACGGGTCCTGGCTCTTTCAGCTTTTTTCGAAGCGGAAGCCGACACCGCGGACGGTGGCGATGTAGCGGGGGTTGGCGGCGTCGTCACCGAGCTTCTTGCGCAGCCAGGAGATGTGCATGTCGAGGGTCTTGGTGGACGACCACCAGGTGGTGTCCCAGACCTCGCGCATCAGCTGGTCGCGGGTGACGACCCGGCCGGCGTCCCGCACCAGGACGCGCAGCAGGTCGAACTCCTTCGCCGTCAGCTGGAGTTCGTCATCGCCCATCCACGCCCGGTGGGATTCCACATCGATCCGTACGCCATGGGTGGCGGGCGGCTGCTGGGCCTCGGCGGTGGAGCCGCGGCGCAGCAGGGCCCGTACCCGGGCGAGCAGTTCGGCGAGGCGGAAGGGCTTGGTGACGTAGTCGTCGGCGCCGGCGTCCAGCCCGACGACGGTGTCCACCTCGTCCGCGCGGGCGGTCAGCACCAGGATCGGGAAGGAATGGCCTTCGGTGCGCAGCCGGCGGGCGACCTCCAGGCCGTCCATACCGGGCAGCCCCAGGTCGAGCACGAGCAGGTCGATATTGCCCTGGAGACCGGCGTCGAGCGCCGTGGGGCCGTCCTCGCGCACCTCGACTTCGTAACCCTCGCGGCGCAGTGCGCGGGCGAGCGGCTCCGAGATGGACGCGTCATCCTCGGCGAGCAGTACACGGGTCATGGGCCGATGGTAGTCCGCGGCAGCGGGCCGAAGGGGCGGTCCGGCGCTCAGGGCTGCCTGTGGCCGCTGCGGGGCGGGCCGGGGCCGTGAGCTGGACACCCGCGGCGGGGCGGAGTTCAAACGGTTCCCGACACCAGTGTGACCGTTGTCTCACCACTCCCATTGCGGCGGAACCAGACGTATGGTGTCCGCACGTCCATCGCACAACCTAAGGGCCGCTGACGCTCAACTGGTGTCATCGGTCCCTGTTGTGTGCGGGGCTGGAACCCCCAGCCCCGGTACACAGTGACTGACCTTTCGACCGGGTCCGCCGAGCAGCAGCACGGGGGGCGTGGATCCCGGTGCATGACCGCCTTGCCGGCTCCGTTTCGTGCGGTGCCGAACCCCCCGGACGTGGGGGCGGGTATGTCTGCGCCGGTGCCGGTCACCCCCACAGGGCGCGTAACGGATCGCCGAACGCGTCCCCAGCAGACCAAGGATTCACCATGGCGTCCAGCCTGACGAAGGGCGCGGCCAAGCAGGGAACCCCTGCGGACGGCGGCAAAACCTTCTTTGGCCACCCGCGCGGACTGGCCCCGCTCTTCATGACCGAGATGTGGGAGCGCTTCAGCTATTACGGCATGCGCGCCCTGCTCGTGGTCTACCTGATCTCCGGTGGTCCGGACGCCGAAAAGGGCGCCCAGGGCGGCGGTCTGGCCATGAATGTGGCCACCGCCTCGGCCATCTACTCCATCTACGTGGCGATGGTCTATCTGCTGGCCATGCCCGGCGGCTGGATCGGCGACCGCATCTGGGGCCCGCGCAAGACCGTCGCCATCGCGGCGGGAGTCATCATGACCGGCCACCTGGCGCTGGCCGTACCGGGCCAGGGCGGGTTCTTCGCGGGTCTGGCGCTGGTCGCGGTGGGCTCGGGTCTGCTGAAGGCCAATATCTCGACGATGGTCGGCCACCTCTACGACGGTCCTCAGGACCCGCGCCGGGACGGCGGCTTCACCCTCTTCTACATGGGCATCAACATCGGTGCCTTCGCGGCGCCGCTGGTCATCGGCACCGTCGGCCAGAGCGTCAACTGGCACCTGGGCTTCGCGCTCGCCGCGCTCGGTATGGCCCTGGGCCTGGTGTCGTTCCTGATCGGCACCCGCCACCTCAGCCCGCAGTCCAGCGTCGTGCCGAGCCCGCTCCAGGCCGAGGAGCGCGCCATGTGGCTGCGCAAGGGCCTGATCTGGGTCGCCGTCGCCGCGGTCTTCTACGGCGTGGTCGCCGTCACCGGTCACTTCACCCTGAACTGGGCGGTGATCCCGCTCGCACTGCTCGGCCTGGTCATTCCGATCACGGTCCTGGCGCGCATCAAGCGCGACAAGGAGCTGAGCGACACCGAGCAGACCAAGGTCAGCGGCTACATCTGGTTCTTCGTGGCCGCCGCGCTCTTCTGGATGATCTTCGACCAGGCGGGCTCGACGATGTCCGTCTTCGCGGAGAAGAAGACGAACGGCCAGGTCTTCGGGCTGGACTTCCCGTCCTCGTGGTTCCAGTCGGTGAACCCGCTGTGGGTCATGGCCCTCGCCCCGGTCATGGCCTGGCTGTGGCTGCGGCTGGCGCACCGCGACCGCGAGCCGAGCACCACGGTGAAGTTCTCCATGGCGATGTTCTTCATCGGCGCCTCGTTCGTCGTCTTCATCGTCCCGATGTTGATGGCCTCGGACGGCTCGAAGGTCAGCCCGATGTGGCTGCTGTCCATCTACATGATCCAGACCATCGGCGAGCTGTGCCTGTCCCCGGTCGGCCTGTCGGTGACCACCAAGATGGCGCCGCAGAAGTACGCCAGCCAGATGCTGGGCGTGTGGTTCCTGGCCGTCACCGCGGGCGACTGCATCACCACTCTGCTGTCCACCGGCGGCGCGGACCTGAGCGGTCCCCCGGTGCTGGCCGTCGAGGCCGGCATGGCGGTGCTGGCCGGTGCCGCGGTGTGGCTGAGCCGCAAGAAGATCATCGCGCTCATGGGCGACGTCCACTGACGCGACCCGCAGCCATGGAAGGGCCCGGTACGCCGCTGCGTACCGGGCCCTTCCGGTTGTCTGCCGAGCCCCCGTGCCGTCCGTGCCCTAGCGGCGCAGGCGCCGCCACGGCATGAAGGTGAAGACCGCGCCGCCGAGCAGGATGGCGGTGCCGGCCAGCAGCCCGAGGGCGGTGAGGGTGCCGTGGTCGCTCGCGCCGGTGGCGGCGAGGCCGCCGGAGGAGCCCCCGGAGGAGCCCGTGGTGCCTGCGGTCGTGCCCGTGGTGGCGCCTGCGGTGTCGCCGCCCGCGCTGCCGCTGCCGCCGGAGGCGCCGCCCGTACCGCCCGTGGTCCCGCCGGACGTGCCGCCCTGCTGCGCCGAGGTGTCCAGCGTGAGCGAGGGGCCCGGGTCCTTGTCCGGGGTGCAGACGGTGGTCGTCCCCAGGGCGTTGACGGTGAGCACGCCCGGGGTCAGCGTGGCCTTGCCGGTGGCGCCCGGTTTGTAGGTGCCCTTCAGGTCGGGGATCTCGATGGGGTCGCCCGACTTGATGGGCTTGTCGTTGGTCGGCCCCTCGACCTTGACCGAGCCCTTGTCCGCGCCGCCCGCCTTCACGTCCATCGACGGCTTGACCGAGTCCTTGGGGATGTCCGCCGGGCTGTTCATGACGGACTTCTTGAACTGCACCGTCAGGTCGTAACTGCCGCTCTTCTTCACGGCGTTGATCTGCACCGGCGAGGTCGCCTTCTTGTCCCCGATGGGCGTCTTGCAGGAGTACGGGACCTGCACCTCCTTGCCCTTGTAGGCGGTGCCGTCGGGGTCACCGCCGGTGCCGCCGGTGGAGCCGCCGGACGAACCGCCGGTCGAGCCGCCGGACGTGTCGCCGCCGGAGGTCCCGCCATTGGTGCCGCCGTTGGTGCCGCCTCCGGAGGTGGTTCCGCCCGTCGCGCCGCCGGACGAACCGCCGGACGAACCGCCCGTGGTGCCGCCCGTCGTACCGCCCGAACCGCCCCCGCTGTCGGTCACCTTGATCGTGACCGCCGGTTTCACGGCCTCCTTGGGCGAGCACTTGGTGTCCGTGGAGATCGGCTTGTTGACGTTGATGTTGTAGAAGCCGGGCGTCAGGGTGATCTCACCGGGCTTCTCCAGCTTGAGCTTGCCCGTCATGTCGGACAGAGTCATCGGGGCGCCCTTGGGGATCGGCGGATTCCGCCGCGGCCCCTGCATCGCCAGATCGCCGCTCTGCGCCCCGGCCACCTTGATCGTGCCGGTCGGCTGGACGGTGTTCTCCCCCAGGTCCAGGATGTCGGGGTTCTTGGAAGCCCCCTCGACGGTCTTCCAGACCACCGTGACCTCGTCGCCGACCTTCGCCGTCGCCGGCGCGCTGACCTCCACCTTCGTCGTGCCCTCGATCGGCGGCAGCCCGGATATCGGGGGCGGCAGACACTCCGTCCGGTACGCCACCTCCGCCGCCTGGGCGGAACCGGCCGTGGCCAGAACGCCCGCACCCGCGAGCACCAGCGCGGCCGCGGAAGCCACACCCGCTCTCCTCCGTTGCCTCGTCAGCACCCTCGGCGTCATCAGCGTCATCACGCAGAACCTTTCGACGGTGGTCGTTCGGTTGATGTGGTGGTGGACGGTGCGGTGTCCGGGGTGAACCACGGCAGCGCGGCGTTCTCGCCGTCGCCCCTGGTCACGCTTCCTCGTGCCTTCCTGGTGCCGCCGCGGCGGTGGGCGGCGGGGCCCGGCCGACGGGGGCGTACGCGGTCCACGACCGCCATCCCGATACGGAACACCGCCGTCGGGATCACCACGCACAGCAGCACCCAGAACAGCGTCACGCCCCACGGCCGCCCCACCCCCCACGGCTGCTCGACCAGGAGCTTGCCGCCGTATCTGAGGGAGACGAGATAGTCCCCATGCGCCCCGGCGGCCAGCTCCACCGGCAGCGTGACCTGGGCTTTCTTCCCGGCCGGAAGGGTTCCGCGCCACTGCTGGTCCTGCCATTCGGGCGCGAAGACGCCGTGCGAGGTACCGATCTGGAAGACCGGGTTCCGCGCCGGCGCCGAGCCGACGTTGCCGACGGTGAGCGTCAGATCGCGCTGCGGCGGCGCCCCGAACCACGTCAGCAGCCCGCTGCTGCCCGCCAGCCGGGGAGCCGCCAGGACGGTCAGCCGTCCCCCGGCGCTCTGCTTGGGCAGCGGCGCGACGGGGTGGCCCGCCACCGTGAACGCGGCGTCCGCGGCATCCGCCGGCCCGGTCACCGTGGCCACATGCACCACACAGGGGCAGGGCTTGGGCGGCTCGGCGACCGGGAGGCGCTTGTGGAAGGCGCCGTGGGCGTCGGTGGTGACGGCCCGCCCGTCGCCGTTGGCGCAGGAATTGGTGCCGCCGATCATGTTCTGGCCGCAGATCAGCAGCGTGAGCAGCGTCTTCGCCCGCCAGCCCCGACCGGTGACGGTGAGGGTGCCGCCCTTGCCCGCCTCCTTCTCCGAGAGCCGGACGGAGGGCCCGCCGTCGGCGGCCGCGGGGGTGGCGTGCGCCGGGGCGGCGGGGAGCGCAGCCAGTGCCAGGGCGAGGCAGAGGGCGCCCAGGACGAGCGCGGCGAGGGCCCGCCGCGCGGGGGCGGGGGCGGCCACCGGGCTGGGGGCGGTAGCCGGGCTGGGGGCGGTAGCCGGGCTGGGGGCCGTGGTCGGGGCGGGCGCCGTCACCGGGGTGGGAGCCGTCGTCGCATCCGTCGCTGTCTCCGTCGTCGTAACCGTCACCGTCTCGCCGTTCACGCTCGCGCTCCTGATCCCGGTACCGGTACCGATGCGGTGCCTGTTCCTGTGCGGGCGGCCGCCGAGGGCCCCGCGTCGCCCCTCCCCTGTCCCTTGCGCCGCCGCCTCCGCACGACGCCCCAGGCGCCCGCACCCCCCGCCAGGACGGCGGCCACGCCCGCGGCCGCGCCCCACGGAACCGCCGTGTACGTGGCCGATGCGGCCCCTCGTGCCCCGTGTCCCGCCGTCGCCGTGACCTGGACCTCCACCGGCTCCAGACCGGGCAGATCCGGCCATTTCTCGGTGCGGTCGAGGCGCTGTCCGGGCCGTAGCTCGTCCGGCAGGGCGCGGGCGGGGCGGTGCAGCGCCGCCCCGAAGATCCCGTCGGCGCGGAGTGCAACCCGCGGCCGCAGAACGGTGTTTCCTCTATTGACCAGCGCATACCGCACGACCGCCCCGTCGCCGCTCCCCCGCACCACCGACACGCCCTCGACGGTCAGTGCGGACAGCGCCGGTCCGGTCACCCGCAGGTGCAGCGGCACCCGGGCCTGCGCACCGCCCCCGGCCGCGATCGCGGTGATCGTGCCGGAGCGGCTGCCGGGGACGGCGGTGGTCGGCACGGTCAGGGTGAACGGCACCCCGGCGCGGGTCCGCGGCGGAAGGGTCACCTCCGCCGCCGCGAAAGCGAGCCGGCCGCCGGTCCCGGAGCCGCGCAGCCGTACGGTGACGGGCCGGCCGGACGGGTTGGTGAGGGCGAGCCGGTCGTCGAGCACGGCGCCCGGCGAGCCCTCCAGGTAGAAGTACGGGCGGTCCTGCGCGCTCGGGCGGGCGCCCCCACCGGGCGCGGGCGCGGCGGACCACCCCGGCGCGGCGGGCCGGGCCAGGGCCGGGGCGGGCCACAGCAGCACGGCGGCGGCCGCAAGGACCGCACCGCTGACCGCTGCGGGAGTACTGAAGGGCATCGGCGGCTCCTGGTGCTCTGGCCCCTGCGCCTGCCCGCGCGTGCTCGGGAACGGGCTCGTGCGCGGGGACGGGGCTCGTACGGGCGGCGTCAGACCCGGCGGCCGCGCCGGGTCAGCCAGAGCGTGCCGGCCGCCCCGGCCAGCAGAACCGTGCCGCCGAGGGTGCCCAGCGCGATGGCGGAGTCCGCGGGTCCGGTCTGCGGCAGCCGGCCGCCGCCGGAGGCACCGCCGGCGGCGGTCCCGCCGCTGCTGCCGGAGGCACCTCCCGAGCCGCCGGAGCCCTTGACGTCCAGGGACAGCGAGGGCTTGGGGTGGTTGCTGGGGGTGCAGGTGGTCGTGGTGCCCAGGGCCTTGATGGTCAGGGTGGAGGCGGTGAAGGTGACCTTGCCGCTCGCCTTAGGGGTGTAGGTACCGCTGAGGTCGCTGATTTTGATGGGGGTGTTGGCAGGTATCGCCTTGTCGTTCGGCGGCCCGGCGACCGGCACCGTGCCGTTGTCCGCACCGCCCAGCTGGATCAGCGCGCTCGGCTTCATGGCGCCCTTGCCCAGTTCGACGGGGCTGGAGGAGACACCCTTCTGGAAGGACATGACGAGCTTGTAGGCACCGCCGCTGGGCGTGCCCTTGATGTCGATGGGCGAGACCGCGCCCTTGTTGCCGATCGGCGTCTTGCACTGGTAGTTGACGTCGACGACCTCGGCCTGTGCGGCCGGCGCGGTCAGCAGCACCGCGGTTCCCGCCGTCATCGCCACGACCGCGGCCAGGGCGGCCGTACGGCGCGGACGCCTGCCGTGTGGTTCACAGAAGCGGGCCACCTCGATCTCCCCTTCTCCCGGGTAGCGCACCGCCGGATGTTACTGACGGCACATCAGATTGGCCGTCAAGGTACGCCCGGGGCCTTGCCGAGGGAAGGCACAGCGCAGCCACGATCGGAGCGGGCGGGCGCATGCAGAGGGGCGAGTTGGGCGGGGAGACGACAAAGCGCGGGCCCGCAGGCCCGCGCTCACCTCGTGACGTTCCGACCGCCCTTCAGGACGGTGCGGCGAGCTCCGCCCAGACGGTCTTGCCGGCGCCGTCGGAGTTGCGTACCACTCCCCAGTCCAGGCACAGGCGCTGCACGATGAACATGCCGTGGCCCCCGGGGCGCCCCGGGCGGTGCGGATTGCGCGGTGCGGGCGATCCGGTGCCCAGGTCGCTGACCTCCAGGTGGAGCACCTTGGCGGTGCACCGCAGCCGCAGCTCCTCCGGCCCCTCGGCGTGCAGACAGGCGTTGGTGACCAGCTCGGAGACGACGAGCAGCACATCCTCGGCCGCGGCACGCTGGTCGGCGTTGGCGGCCGGCAGCCAGCCCCAGTCGTGCAGGGCCTCCCGGGCGAAGTCACGGCCGCGCGCCACCGCACCTCGGGTGCCCGCCAGGCGCAGCCGGCGGATCTGGCCTGCCGGCGCGGCGGCCTGGGGGGCGGAGGCGCCCGGGCCGCCCGTCTCCGGGCCAAGATCGCCCGGCGGGTACGGCCGGGTGGTGCTCATCAGCGCTTCACCTCACCGATTCGCCTTTTCACGGACAACAGATAACTGACTGGTTACTAACGGATTCAGATGTCTCCTGCCCGACCGGACCGTGAGAACACCCACTTGTTGGGTACGGAAGTTGTGACACGTACTACGTGCCCGGATTGCAACCATCCGGGCAGCGTCGGTCAGTCGGACAGTGCCGCATCGAGGGAGTCATGCACCGTGAAAACCGCATCCGCGCCAGTGATCTCCAGGACCCGTGCCACCACCGGCTGCATCCCGGCCAGATGGACCCCGCCCCCAGCGGCCTCCGCCTTCAGGCGGGCGCCGAGCAGCACATTGAGTCCGGTGGAGTCCATGAATTCAAGGGGTGAGCAGTCCACCACCAGGCGTGCATACCCATCGTCGACGCACCCCTCCAGTGACTCGCGCAACAGATCTGCGGTGTGGTGATCGAGCTCACCGGCGGCAGTCACGACCGCACTGGCGCCGTGATGCCGGATCGCGACCTGCAGCCGGCCACGGCTTGCACTGCCGACCGTCCCGCGGTCCATCCGTGCGCACCCCTTTTGCTGTCTCGGCGTCTGGATTGCTTACGACTGCGCGTGTCGAACACTACGCCCTCCCTCCGCACAGGGGTAGCCGAACAATCCCCATATAGCACGAGATATGGACAACACGCACTTGCCATCTTCATGCAAAGCCAGGTAGGCGTAGATGGACACATTCGAAACGACCGGCTTTGGAGGCGCCGCACACCGCAGCTTCACGTAGAGGCTTCGGCAGCCATATGCCGAGAACGATGGAGGACACATGTCACCCCGGCTCGACGAAATGCGCACCGACGACACCCGGCAGCACACCTCGTCGACACCCCAGTCCGACCCGACCGGGCACATCCCGTCCCAGTCGGTGCCTGCCCCGTCCCTCGCCGCCGAATCCGACCTCGCGGAAATTCCTGAGATCGACGGTCTGCCCGAGATCCCGCCCTTCGACGAGGTGGGCCCGGTGGACGCGCGGGCACTGTCCAAGACCCTCTTCGAGCGGCTGGAAACGCTCGAGGAAGGCACCCATGAATTCGCCTACGTCCGTAACACCCTGGTCGAGCTCAATCTCGCCCTGGTGAAGTTCGCGGCCTCCCGGTTCCGCTCCCGCAGCGAGCCCATGGAGGACATCGTCCAGGTCGGCACGATCGGCCTGATCAAGGCCATAGACCGCTTCGAGCTGAGCCGCGGCGTGGAGTTCCCGACGTTCGCGATGCCGACCATCGTCGGCGAGATCAAGCGCTTCTTCCGCGACACCAGCTGGTCGGTGCGGGTACCGAGGCGTCTTCAGGAACTGCGGCTGGATCTGGCCAAGGCCGGCGACGAACTGGCCCAGAAGCTGGACCGCGCCCCCACGGTGAGCGAGCTCGCCGAGCGCCTCGACATCACCAAGGACGAGGTCGTGGAAGGGATGGCCGCGAGCAACGCCTACACCGCGAGCTCGCTGGACGCCCAGCCCGAGGAGGACGACAGCGAAGGCGCGCTGGCGGACCGCATCGGCTACGAGGACAACGGCCTCGAAGGCATTGAGTACGTGGAATCGCTCAAGCCGCTGATCGCCGAACTCCCGCCGCGCGACCGGAAGATCCTCTCGCTGCGGTTCGTGGCCAACATGACGCAGTCCGAGATCGGCGAGGAGCTGAACATCTCTCAGATGCATGTCTCCCGGCTGCTCTCGCGCACGCTCGGCCGGCTCCGCAAGGGGCTGATGGTCGAGGAGTGACCCCCGCGGTCGTACCGCCGGTCCGCCAGGGCCGGCCGTCGCCCGCGCAGAGGAGGGCCTGCCCCGGTTTCCCGGGACGGGCCCTCCTCTGCTGTGCCTGCCGTGAACCCGGCCTCCGCTGCGGGAGGCTCCCGGGTCCCCTCAGACGAGAACTCCCTTGTGCCACACGGCCGATACGAGCGGTACGCCGGGCCGGTAGGCGAGGTGGACGTGCGAGGGCGCGTCGAGCAGGGCGAGGTCGGCGCGGGCGCCGGGGGCGATCCGGCCGACGTCGGTGCGGCGCAGCGCGCGGGCGCCCCCTGCGGTGGCGGACCAGACGGCCTCGTCGGGCGTCATCCCCATGTCGCGGACGGCCAGCGCGATGCAGAACGGCATGGAACTGGTGAAGGACGAGCCGGGGTTGCAGTCGGTGGACAGGGCGACGGTGGCCCCGGCGTCGAGCAGCGGGCGGGCGTCGGGCCACTTGGCGCGGGTGGAGAACTCGGCGCCCGGCAGGAGCGTGGCGACGGTCTCGGACTGCGCGAGGGCGTCGATGTCGGCGTAGCTGAGGTGGGTGCAGTGGTCGGCGGAGGCGGCGCCGAGTTCGACGGCGAGCTGGACGCCGGGGCCGGGGCCGAGCTGGTTGGCGTGCACCCGGGGGATCAGGCCCTTGGCCTGTCCGGCGGTGAGGACGGCGCGGGCCTGGTCGCCGTCGAAGGCGCCCTTCTCGCAGAAGACGTCGATCCAGCGGGCGTGCGGGGCGCAGGCGTCCAGCATCGGGCCGGTGACGAGGTCGACATAGCCGGCCGGGTCGTCGGCGTAGTCGGGCGAGACGATGTGCGCGCCGAGGAACGTGACCTCGTCGGTGTGGGCGGCGGCGATGCGCAGCGCGCGGGCCTCGTCCTCGACGGTCAGGCCGTAGCCGGACTTGGTCTCCTGGGTGGTGGTGCCCTGGCGCAGGCCCTCGGCGAGATAGCGGGCGACGTTGGTGTGCAGGGCCTCGTCGGTCGCGGCGCGGGTGGCCGCGACGGTGGTGCGGATGCCGCCGGCCGAGTAAGGGCGCCCGGACATACGGGCGTTGAACTCTGCGGTGCGGTCGCCGGCGAACACGAGGTGGGAGTGGGAGTCGACGAAGCCGGGAATGCCGGCCCGGCCGCCCGCGTCGACGGCATTGTCAGTGGCGGGTGCTTTGCTGGATTCACCGACCCAGGCGATGCGGTCGCCGTCGATGACGACCGCCGCGTCCTGGATCAGACCGAGGGGGCCTTCACCGAGGGAGGGGTCGTTGGTGACGAGTTGGCCGATGTGGGTGATGGCGGTGGTCGGGGCGGAGATCGTGGTAGTCGTCGTGTCGGTCGTCATCGCGGGGGTGTTCTCCTTCAGCCGCCTACGGCGGCGATGGACTCTGCGAGTGCTGTGGGCACGTCGGGGACAAGGGTGTGCGCACCGTCCCGGACGATCTGTCGGCCGCCCACGACCGTGTGCCGCACATCCGCCGCGGAGGCGGCGAATACGGCCGTCTCGGCGCCCAGGCGGGGCGGCGGTCCTGCGGTGCGTACGGAGTCCAGCGCGACGGTCGTGAGGTCGGCGAGCGCGCCGGTCTCGATGGCGCCGGCGTCGTCCCAGCCCAGCGCGGTGTGACCGTCGGCGGTCGCGGCGCGCAGCAGGGCGGCGGCCGTCCAGTGCCCGCGGGTGCGGGTGCGCAGCCGCTCGTCCAGCTCCATGGCGCGGGCCTCTTCGAGCAGGTCGATGACGGCGTGACTGTCGCTGCCCAGGGACAACGGACTGCCCGCTTCCTGGACTTGGCGGGCCGGGCCGATGCCGTCGGCGAGGTCGCGCTCGGTGGTGGGGCACATGCACACGCCCGTGCGGGTGCCGCCGAGCAGGCCGATGTCCTCGGGAGTGAGGTGGGTGGCGTGGACGGCGGTGGTGCGCGGGCCCAGCACACCGTGGTCGGCGAGCAGCCCGGTGGGGGTGCGGCCGTGTGCGTCGTGGCAGGCGTCGTTCTCGGCGGTCTGCTCGGACAGATGGAGGTGCAGCGGGGCCTGCCGCTGCCGGGCCCAGTCGGCGACGATGCTCAGCTGATCGGCCGGGACGGCGCGTACGGAGTGGATGGCGGCGCCGATCCGGGCATGCCCGCGACCGTCCTTGAGGGCGTCGGCGCGCTGCGCCCAGGCGTCGGCGGTGCCGTCGGAGAAGCGCAGCTGGTGGTGGTTGGGCGGGGTGCCGAAGCCGGCGGAGAGATAGGCGGTGTCGAGGAGGGTGATGCGGATCCCGGCGTCGGCGGCGGCCGCGATCAGGGCCTCGCCCATGGCGTTGGGGTCGTTGTAGCGGGTGCCGCCGGGCGCGTGGTGGAGGTAGTGGAACTCGCCGACGCACGTGATACCGGCGAGTGCCATCTCGGCGTAGACGGCGCGGGCGAGGGCGTAGTAGCTGTCCGGGGTGAGCCGGTCGGCGACGCTGTACATCACCTCGCGCCAGGTCCAGAACGTGCCGGAGCCGACCTGGACGGTGCCGCGCAGCGCGCGGTGGAAGGCATGGCTGTGGGCGTTGGCGAGGCCGGGGATCGTCAGGCCGCGCAGCGCCACGGCGCCGGGCGGCGGGGTCGCGGCCCCGGTCCGTACGGCCGAGATCCGCCCGTCCGCCACCTCCACGGCGACGCCGGGCTCCACATGGGTGCCCAGCCAGGCGTGTTCGAGCCAGTATGTGACCGGTGCCGTGGGCGCTGTCATCGGCACGCCAGTCCCTCCAGTACGTCGGCGAGTGCGGTGACCCCGGCGATGCAGTCGTCCTCGGTGGCCGTTTCGGCGGGCGAGTGCGAGACGCCGGTGGGGTTGCGGACGAACAGCATGGCGGTGGGGACGGTTCCGGACAAAATACCGGCATCGTGTCCCGCGCCGGTGCCCAGGACGGGCATCGGACGGTCCGCCGTCTTGCCGAGGATCGCCGCCAGTTCGTCGCGCAGGGCGTGCTGGAACTCCACGACGGGGGTGAAGGATTCGCGGACGATGCTCAGGTCGATTCCGTCGCGTTCGGCGCGCTCGGCGGCCGCCCGCTCGATCCCGTCGATGACGGTGTCCAGGGTGTCCTGGTCGGCGGCGCGGGAGTCCAGCCAGCCGCTGACCAGCGAGGGGATCGCATTGACGCCGTTCGGCTGCACGCTGATCTTCCCGAAGGTGGCCAGGGCGCCGGCGAGGCGGGCCTGCTCACGGGCGGCGAGGACGATCGCCGCGTAGGTGAGCATCGGGTCGCGGCGGTCCTCCAGGCGGGTGGTGCCGGCATGGTTGGCCTCGCCGCGGAAGTCGAAGCGCCAGCGGCCGTGCGGCCAGATGGCGGAGGCGATGCCGACCGGGTCGCCGGTCAGGTCCAGGGCGCGGCCCTGCTCGACGTGGAGTTCGACGAAAGCGCCGATCCTGGCGAGCCGTTCGGGGTCGGGGCCGAGGGCCTCCGGGTCGTATCCGGCGCGCTCCATGGCCTGCGGGAGGGTGATGCCGTCGCCGTCGCACAGGCGGTGCGCGGCCTCGGTGGTCAGCGCTCCGGCGGCGAGCCGGGAGCCGACGCAGGCGAGGCCGAAGCGTGCGCCCTCCTCGTCGCCGAAGTTGACGATCGCCAGCGGTTTGGCGAATTCCGCTCCCCTCCCGCGGAGTTCGTCCAGCGCGGCGAAGGAGGAGACGACGCCCAGGGGGCCGTCGAAGGCACCGCCGTCCGGTACGGAGTCCAGGTGGGAGCCGGTGACGACGGCGTCGCCGGGGGCGACGTCCTCGTATGTGGTGGCTCCGAGCCAGGCCCACTGGTTGCCGTTGCGGTCGAGTTCGTAGTGGAGTCCGCGGGCCTGCGCCTGGGCCTGGAACCAGGCGCGGCAGTCGGCGTCGGCGCCGGTCCAGGCGTAGCGGCGGTAGCCCCCGGAGGAGGAGTCGCGCCCGACCGGCCGCAACTCCTCCCACATCTCGTGGAACGAGGCGGTCACGCGCCCTCGCCCTCGCGCATCGGGATACGGACTCCGCGCTCGGCGGCCACCTCGTCGGCGCGCTCGTAGCCCGCGTCGACGTGGCGGATGACGCCCATGCCGGGGTCGTTGGTCAGCACCCGGCGGATCTTCTCCCCGGCCAGCGGGGTGCCGTCGGCGACCGTGACCTGTCCGGCGTGGATCGAGCGGCCCATGCCGACGCCGCCGCCGTGGTGCAGCGAGACCCAGGAGGCGCCGGAGGCGACGTTGACCATGGCGTTGAGCAGCGGCCAGTCGGCGATCGCGTCCGAGCCGTCCTTCATGGCTTCGGTCTCGCGGTACGGCGAGGCGACCGAGCCGCAGTCGAGGTGGTCGCGGCCGATGGCCAGCGGGGCTTGGAGCGTGCCGTCGGCAACCATCTCGTTGAACCGCTCGCCGGCCTTGTCGCGCTCGCCGTAGCCGAGCCAGCAGATCCGGGCGGGCAGGCCCTGGAAGTGGACCCGCTCCCCGGCCAGCTTGATCCAGCGGGCCAGCGACTCGTTCTCCGGGAAGAGGTCCAGGATCGCCTTGTCGGTCGCGGCGATATCGCGGGCGTCGCCGGACAGCGCGGCCCAGCGGAAGGGCCCCTTGCCCTCGGCGAACAGCGGACGGATGTAGGCGGGCACGAAGCCTGGGAAGGCGAACGCCCGCTGGTATCCGGCGAGTTGGGCCTCCCCACGGATGGAGTTGCCGTAGTCGAAGACCTCGGCGCCGGCGTCCATGAAGCCGACCATGGCCTCGACGTGCCGGGCCATCGACTCACGCGCCCGCTGGGTGAAGTCGGCGGGCTTCTCGGCGGCGTAGGCGGCCATATCGGCGAAGTCGATGCCGATCGGCAGGTACGACAGGGGGTCGTGGGCGCTGGTCTGGTCGGTGACGATGTCGATCGGCGCACCGTCGGCGAGCATCTGCGGCAGCAGCTCCGCGGCGTTGCCGAGCAGGCCGATGGACAGCGGTTTGCGCTGGTCACGGGCCTCGACGGCGAGCTGGAGGGCGTGCTGGAGGCTGTCGGCCCGTACATCCAGGTAGCGGTGTTCGATGCGCCGCTCGATGGCGCGGGGGTCGCAGTCGATGCAGATCGCGACGCCGTCGTTCATGGTGACGGCGAGCGGCTGGGCGCCGCCCATGCCGCCGAGGCCGGCGGTGAGGGTGATCGTCCCGGCGAGCGTGCCGCCGAACTTCTTGGCCGCGACGGCGGCGAAGGTCTCGTACGTGCCCTGAAGGATGCCCTGGGTGCCGATGTAGATCCACGAACCGGCGGTCATCTGGCCGTACATGGTCAGGCCGAGGGCCTCCAGGCGGCGGAACTCCTCCCAGTTGGCCCAGTCGCCGACGAGGTTGGAGTTGGCGATCAGCACCCGCGGCGCCCATTCGTGGGTCTGCATGACGCCGACGGGCCTGCCGGACTGGACGAGCATCGTCTCGTCCTGCTTGAGGGTGGTGAGGGTGCGCACCATCGCGTCGAAGGAGCGCCAGTCGCGGGCGGCCTTGCCGGTGCCGCCGTAGACGACGAGCTTGTCCGGGTGTTCGGCCACCTCCGGATCGAGGTTGTTCTGCAGCATGCGCAGCGCGGCTTCCTGCTGCCATCCCCGAGCGCTGAGCTCCGTACCGCGCGGTGCCCGCACGGGTCGCGGTCCCGACATGGGCCGTGCCTCCCTGACGTCGTATGGATTGAGCTATTCACATACTGGAGCCACTGAATACGACTAGTCAACAGACCGCGGGGCGACATCCACCGCGGGCCGCCGGAACCGGCCATACGGGCGCCGCTCGGCACCGCGGGTTTTTACTTGCCCGCCAGGAAAGTCTGCGGTAACTTTCCTGACAGGCAAGTAAACGGGGATCAGAACGCTCCGGAGCCCGGCCGCCGTCTGCGCGCCGCGCCCGGAACCGCCTTGGGGAGGCGATGACCATGAACACGACGGTGAATGCCGAGCAGGCCTGGCAGGATCTGCAACGCATCCGGGTCCCGCAGGAGCGGGTCTACGACGAGGTCGAGAAATGCGCAGCCGGCGACCCCAGGGCGACCTACGCCACGGCGGGGATCATGTGGCTCTTCCTGGCCGGCATGGGGCTCGATCTGCCGAAATGGGGCGTGTGGCTGATGCTCGCCGCCTATGTCGGTGTACTGAGCTCGCTCGCCGTCCACTACAGCCGCCGGAGCCGGATGCGCCTGCACCGCTCGCGCTACAGCTGGCGGTCGGCCGCCAGCATGGCCGGCGGAGCGGCGGTCTCCGGCGGGACGATCCTGCTGTCCGGCCGTCTGGTCGAGTCGCTGGCACTGCCGTTCGGCAGCCTGATCACCGCCACCGTTTCGGTGCTGGCGTTCCTGCTGTTCGTCGGCCCGGCGAACCGCTGGGCGGTCGCGCCACTGCGCGACCGCAGCACAAGAGCCCCCTCCGAAAGGGCGATCCGATGAGTACACCCACCGGGTTCGACGAACTGATCCATCCCGCCACCAGGCTGTCGGTGGTCGCGCTGCTCGCCGCCACGGAATGGGCCGACTTCGCCTTCATCCGGGACAGCATCTCGCTCAGCGACTCCGCGCTCTCCAAGCAGCTGCACACCTTGGAGGAGGCCGGCTATCTGGAGATCCGCAAGGAGGGCGGCGGCCGCAAACGCCGCACCAAGGTCCGGCTGACGGAGCGCGGCCGCGGCGCCTTCGAGGGCCATGTGGCGGCCCTCCAGGCGATCGTCGAGGGCGCGGGACCGGCCGCGGCCGCGGCGCAGCAACGACACCAGGAACATGCAGAGGCACACCGATGACGAGTACCGCACACCCGCCCCTGGAGCCCCTGCGGCCGACGGGCCCGGACGACTCCGCCACCACCACAGCGGCCACGCCGACCGCCCCTGACGGCCCGCCCGTCATCCAGGTACGCGACATGCGGATGGCCTACGGCGACGTCGCGGTCCTGCACGGCATCGATCTGGACATCCACCGCGGCGAGATCTTCGCCCTGCTCGGCCCCAACGGCGCCGGGAAGACCACCACCGTCGAGATCCTCGAAGGTTTCCGGCAGCGCTCCGCCGGTGACGTGCGCGTCCTGGGGACGGATCCGGCCCGCGGCGGCGACGCCTGGCGCGCCCGGATCGGCCTGGTCCTCCAGTCCTGGCGCGACCACCGGCGCTGGCGGGGCGGGGAGCTGCTGGCCCACTTCGCCACCTACTACCCCGACCCGCGCGACCCGGACGCGACGCTGGACCTGGTGGGCCTGCGCGACCGGGCCGACCGGCAGGTCGGCCAGCTGTCCGGCGGCCAGCGCCGCCGCCTGGACGTGGCGCTGGCCGTCATAGGCCGCCCCGAGATGCTCTTCCTGGACGAGCCCACCACCGGCTTCGACCCCGAGGCGCGGCACGACTTCCACCTCATGGTCGAGCGACTGGCCCGCGAGGAGGGCGTCTCCGTTCTGCTCACCACCCACGATCTGGTGGAGGCCGAGCGGCTGGCCGACCGGATAGCCGTGCTGGTCAGCGGCCGGATCCGGGCCTACGGCACACCCGTGGAACTGGCCCGGCGGGCCGCCGCCCAGGCCGAGGTCCGCTGGACGGCCGCCGACGGCACGCCCCGCCGCGAGCGCACCGAGGACCCCTCCCGGCTGGTCTGGGACCTCCACCGGGCGGCCGACGGGCCGATAGCCGACCTGGAGGTCCGCCGGCCGACGCTGGAGGACACCTATCTGCACATGGTGCACAGCGGGGACGCGGCGGACGCCGCGAGCGATATCAGCAACGAGGACGGAAACGGGGCCGGCGACGGCAACGGGTCCGTGCTCACCAGGGGGAAGAAGCACGCCGCATGACCACGAGCGAGACCACGAACCGGACGACCACGCAGACCGCTGCTCGGACCACCACCCGGACCGACGCACAGGCCGGGGCCCGGCCCCGGGCGGCCGGGCTGCGCCACATGCGCGCCGGGTTCCAGCGGGGTGCCATCGAAGTGCGCCATCTGATGCGCAACCCCAAGGAGATGAGCGGCTTCCTGGGGAATGTGGTGGTCGCGCTGGTGCTGGCGGGAACCCTCAGCAAAAAGGTGCCCGGCACCCACATCCCGATGGGCCATCTGACGCTGGCGGGCTTCGCCGCGTATCTGCTCTTCCAGGTCGGGCTGATCAACCTCCCGCAGGTCCTGGTGACCGAGCGGGAGGAGGGCGCCCTGCTGCGCCTGCGGGCCACCCCCGGCGGCATACCGGCGTATCTGGTGGCCAAGGCGATGGTGATGGTCGCCATGGCGTACGGCACGCTCATCCTGCTGCTGGGGGCCGGTGCCCTGCTGGTGGACGGGCCGCTGCCGCGGGACGCCGCGGGCTGGCTGACGCTGCTGTGGGTGACCGCGCTGGGGCTGCTGGCCGTCATGCCGCTGGGCGCGGCCATAGGCGCCGTACTGCCCAATCCGCGCGAGGCGCTGGCGTTCATCATGCTGCCGGCGATGGGGCTGCTGGTCACCTCAGGAGCGGTGTTCCCGTTCTCCTCGCTGCCGGTGGTGGTCCAGAAGATAGCCGCCGTCTTCCCGCTCAAGTGGATGGCGCAGGGCGTGCGGGCGGCCCTGTTGCCGGACGCCGCGCGGGCCGCGGAACCGGCCGGTTCCTGGGAGCTGCCGACCATCGCCATGGTGCTGAGCGCCTGGGCCGTCCTCGGCTTCCTCCTCGCGATACCCCTGCTGCGCCGCGCCGCGCGCCGCGAGTCCGGCTCGCGGCTGACCGAGCGGCACCGTAAGGCGGGGCTGAGCGGGGCGGCGGCGTAACGTCCGGGCTGGGGGCACCCCCGCCCAGCGGTGGCTGGGGGAGGGTCGGTGGAGTAATGGCGGAGGCGTCGTGCCGTATCCGTGGGGGCGACGCCATCCGTTGGCGCGACGCCCCGGCCAGTGATGAAGTTGCCTCATGACTGGTCCCATGGAGGAGCCCACCACGGTTCCCCTCACCGGCCCGCTGCCGGGCCACCGACCCGGCGGGACGTCCGGCCCGCCGGCCGGCCCACTGCCCGGCGGGACGCCCAGCCGGATGACTGACCGGATGCCCGGCCCGACGCCCGGCCGGACGCATGGCGCCGAGCCCCGCACGCCTCCCCCCACCCGTCCCGGTCCCGCCCCCCACGCCCACCCCCGCGACCGCGCCGTCCAAGCGGCCGTTGCACGGGGCCTGGTCGGTCCGGGTGAGCCGGTCGCCGGGTTGCTGGATGTCGACGGGATCCGGCGGTCGGCGGCCGAACTCCGGTCCGCCTTCGAGGAGTTCACGGCGCCGGGGACACCGGTTCTGCACGCCTTCGCGGTGAAGGCCGCCTCGCTGGTCCCCGTGCTGCGACTGCTGGCGCAGGAGGGGCTCGGGTGCGAGGTGGCCAGCCCCGGGGAGCTGGCGCTGGCCCGGGCCGCGCGGGTGCCGACCCGTCGTACGGTGCTGGATTCGCCCGCCAAAACCCTGGCCGAACTGCGCGAGGCCCTGGCGCTCGGCATCGCGGTCAACGCCGACAACCCCGAGGAACTGTCCCGTATCGACGGCCTGATGGCCTCCGCACCGTCCACCGCGCCGATCGGGCTGCGGGTCAATCCGCAGATCGGCGGCGGCAGCATCGGCGCGATGAGCACCGCCACCGACACCTCCAAATTCGGTGTGGGGCTCCGCGACGAGGGCGCCCGCGCCTGGGTCGTACGGTCCTGCCTCGACCGCCCGTGGCTGACCCGGCTGCACGCCCATGTCGGTTCCCAGGGCATGTCACTGAAGCTGATGGCCGCGGGGGTGTCGGACCTGTACCACCTGGCCGAGGAGATCAACGAGCAGGCCGGACGGCGGCAGATCGACACCCTCGACATCGGCGGCGGCCTGCCGGTCAACTTCGCCTCGGACGCCGTGACCCCGACCTTCCGCGACTACGCCGCGCTGCTCCGTTCGACCGTGCCGAGGCTGATGTCGGGACGCTACGGGCTGGTCACCGAGTTCGGGCGGTCGCTGCTGGCCAAGCACGGCACGATCGTCGCCCGTGTCGAGTACGCGAAGTCGGCGGGCGGGCGGCCCATCGCGGTCACCCATGCCGGCGCCCAGGTCGCCACCCGTACGGTCTTCGCGCCCGACTCCTGGCCGGTCCGGGTCGCCGCGTACGACGCGCACGGCCTGCCCAAGACCGGCGCGCCCGTCGCCCAGGACGTCGCGGGTCCGTGCTGCTTCGCGGGCGATCTGGTCGCCGAGAACCGCCCGCTCCCGCTCCTCGGGTCCGGCGACCATGTCGCCCTCCTGGACACCGGCGCCTACTATTTCTCCACCCACTTCGCGTACAACTCACTGCCCCGGCCCGGCATTCACGGCTACGTCGCCGCCCCCGACGGCACCGTCCGCTTCGCGACCGTACGCGCCCCGCAGACCCTGGCCGAACTCACAGCGGAAAGCGGCGGGGACGCCCCGGACGCGCTCCGCGGGCTGACCTAACCACCGCCGTACGGCCCCGGCCCCTCCCCCTCGCTCCTCACTGCTCACCCCTCACTCCACGAACAGCCCCCTCGCCGCCGCGTTCGTGTCGAACTCCTCCAGGCGGGCCTGGGCGTCCGGGAGGGCGTCGCACATGGCCTCCAGGAGGACGCGGCCCAGCAGCATCGGGGCGCAGGCGGTGTCGAAGGCGAGGCCGGTGCCGACGGGGGCGGGGAGGAGGAGGTCGGTGGGGTGGGCCACGGGGGCGAAGGCGCTGTCGGCGACGGTGACGAGGGTCAGGCCGGCGTCGCGGGCGGTGGCGAGGGCGTCGACGACCTCGCGGGGGTGGCGGGGCAGGGCGAAGCAGAGCAGGGCGGTGGCGCCGGCGCGGACGGCGGCGTCGATGCGGTCGGTGAGCATGGTGCCGCCCTCGTCCAGGAGCCGGACGTCGGGGTGGACCTTGCGGGCGAAGTAGCTGAAACCGGCGGCCTGGGCCGAGGCGGCGCGCAGGCCGAGGACGGGCAGCGGCCGGGAGGCGGCCAGGACGCGGCCGGCCTCGATCACCGGGGAGGGGTCGGCGAGCGCGGCGGCCAGATGGCGCAGATTGTCGATCTCGGCCTGGACGGCCTGCTGGTACTCGTTGTACGCGTCGCTGCCCCCGGGTGTACCGGTGGGCGCGACCTCGCGGAGGTGGCGGCGGAGCGCCGGGTAGCCGTCGAAGCCGAGGGCGACGGCGAAGCGGGTGACGGAGGGCTGGCTGACACCGGCCAGTTCGGCCAGTTCCACGCTGGAGAGGAAGGGCGCATCGGCGGCCTGGCGCACCATGCAGTGCGCGATCCGGCGCTGGGTGGGCGTCAGCCGGTGCCCCTCGAAGAGCTTCTGGAGGCGGGCGGCGGCGCCGGTGTCGGCCGCGCCGGTGCCCGGCTCCAGGTCCGAGCCCGCATCCCTGCCCGCGGCGGTACCGGTACCGGTGTCCGTACGCGCGCCCTGGGCCGCGCCGCCGCCGTTGTCCCGGTCCCCGCTCATTGCCCTCTGCTTCCCGGCCCGGAGGGGGCCTTGTGCTCGTGCTCGTGCCGTGTGTCCCGGTGCCGCGCCGCCGTACCGTCCCGCAGTGCCGACTGACGGTACCGGCCGCCCGACGGTAGGTAACCTCTGGGCGGGCAGCCGGTCGCCGATCGCCCCGGCGTGGCTGCGCAGCAGGCGCAGCCCGTGGGCGGCGTCGTCGGGCCCGACGACGCCGCCCACGGGCTGGTTGGCGCCGACGCCGGTGCTGCGCCCGTGGACCCGGCCGGTGGCGGCGAGGCGGCGGGGGGTCTCCCAGGATTCCGCGGCCCGTGCGAGGGCTTTGCGGTCGGGGGGCTCGGGGTGGGCGGTGCGGTCCGCGAGGGCGGCGATATCGGCGGTGCGCAGGCCGGCGCCGTCGAGGTGACGGGCCGGGTGGCTCCTCGGCCGTTGTCCAGCACCTGCGCTCCACCTCGCTCCGTACGGTGAGCGGGCGGGCGGCGCGGCGGCCGTCCACCCCTACCGCTATTCAATCACCTATGAGTGTGCATGACCTTATGCAGGACCGGCAACGAGAAATACGGGCGCCCGCACTCAGCCGGCGGCGGGCCGCTCCCCCGGCCGCACCCCGGACCGCTCCCCGGACGACGCGGGTACGTCCGTCCACCGCGGCGGCAGCCCGAACAGCGGGAACAGCCGCTCCGTGTCCAGGAACGAATTCAGGCCGGTGATCCGCCCGTCCGCCGTGTCGATCACCTGGATCGCCCAGGGCCTGCCGTCCGCCCGGTACTGCCCGAAAGCGGGCCGCCCGTTGGCCGTCAGCGGCACCAGATGCGATCCCTCGCAGCCGCAGCCGGGGCCGCGCATCCACCGCACGATGTCCTCGCGGCCGCGCAGCCACAGTGCGTACGGCGGCATCGACAGCGTCGAGTCCTCGTGCAGCAGGGCCGTCAGCGCCGCCATGTCGAAGCGCTCGAAGGCGTCCACATACCGCTCCAGCAGCGCCTGCTGTGCCTCGTCCAACGGCGGCGCAACGGCCGCCTCCCGGCCCTCGCCCCGGCCCCCGTGGCCCTGGTCCGCGGCGAGCGTCGCCCGCGCCCGCTGCAAGGCGCTGTTGACCGCCGCCACGGAACTGCCCAACAGCTCCGCCACCTCGCTCGCCGACCAGCTCAGCACCTCCCGCAGGATCAGCACCGCCCGCTGCCGGGGCGCCAGCCGCTGCAACGCGGAGACGAAGGCGAGCCGGACCGACTCCCGTGCCACCGCCGCCTCCGCGGGATCCGCGGTCTCCGCCAGCACCCGCGCGTCCGGCACCGGCCCGATCCAGGTGGCCTCGGGCAGCCCGTTGCCCACCGGGGTGTCCACGCTCGACGGCGAGGCGAGATCCATCGGCCGTGCCCGCCGCCCGCTCCCCTTGAGCAGATCCAGACAGACGTTGGTGGCGATCCGGTAGAGCCACGACCGCAGCGAGGACCGCCCCTCGAACCGCTGATAGCTGCGCCAGGCCCGCACCATGGTCTCCTGCACGGCGTCCTCGGCCTCGAACGCGGACCCCAGCATGCGGTAGCAGTACCCGGTCAGCTCGGTACGGTACGCCTCCAGCCGGTCCGCCAACTCCCCTGGCGCGCCGCCCTGTCGGGCCTCATCGCGCACTGCGACTTCACTCATCGAGGTCCGCCGTTCCTCCCTCGGCCGACCACCGGCCCGCGTCCGCCGACCGTACCAACGGCCGCCGGGAGAAGGGAGAGATGTTGCGGGGACCGCCACACCCCGGCCGAGCCGGGGGCGGGACGACGGCGGTCCCCGCAAGGGACGCGGGCCGGGTCAGGGCCGGGCGTCGCGTCCTGGCGATCGTGGAGGTCCGGGAGCCGCTCCGGAGGTCCTTATCGCCTCGGTCATCAATGTGCCTGACGCGTGTTAAGTCCGTGCTGCGAACGCGTGACGCATACGTACACCTTGCGATTCCGTCCCGTTCCCTGACGGTCGCTTAACAACCGTACGTCCCACCCGTACGGCGACGGCGAGGTGCGCCGCCCCGCACGGGTGCACGGCCCGGCGCTACTTGGCCACGCCGCGCGCCAGATAGGCGAGCAGGTCCTGCCGGCTCACCACGCCCTTCGGCTTGCCCTCGACCAGGACGATCGCCGCATCCGCGTTCTCCAGGACGGCCATCAGATCGGCGACCGCCTCCCCGGAGCCGACCTGCGGCAGCGGCGGGCACATGTGCTTCTCCAGCGGGTCGGAGAGCGAGGCGCGCTGGGTGAACAGCGCGTCGAGCAGCTCGCGCTCCACCACCGAGCCGATGACCTCGGCGGCCATCACGTCCGGGTGGCCGGCGCCCGGCTTGACGATCGGCATCTGGGAGACGCCGTACTCGCGCAGCACCTCGATCGCCTCGCCGACGGTCTCCTCGGGGTGCATGTGCACCAGCGAGGGCAGCGCACCCTCCTTGTGCTCCAGCACCTCGCCGACCCGGGCCGCGGTGCCGCTCTCCTCCAGGAAGCCGTAGTCGGCCATCCACTCGTCGTTGAAGATCTTGGAGAGATAGCCGCGGCCGCTGTCCGGGAGGAGGACGACCACGACATCGTCCGGGCCCAGGCGCGAGGCGACCTCTAGACCGGCCACCACGGCCATCCCGCAGGAGCCTCCGACCAGCAGGCCCTCCTCCTTGGCCAGGCGCCGGGTCATTTGGAAGGCGTCCTTGTCGGAGACCGCGACGATCTCGTCCGCGACCGTACGGTCGTAGGCGGTGGGCCAGAAGTCCTCGCCGACGCCCTCGATCAGATACGGGCGCCCGGAACCGCCGCTGTAGACAGAGCCCTCCGGGTCGGCGCCGATGACCTTGACGCGGCCCTCACTGGCGTCCTTCAGATAGCGGCCGGTGCCGCTGATCGTGCCGCCGGTGCCGACGCCCGCCACGAAGTGGGTGATCCGCCCGTCGGTCTGCGCCCACAGCTCGGGACCGGTGGTCTCGTAGTGCGAGCGCGGGTTGTTGGGGTTGCTGTACTGGTCGGGCTTCCAGGCACCCGGCGTCTCGCGCACCAGCCGGTCCGAGACGTTGTAGTACGAGTCCGGGTGCTCGGGGTCCACCGCGGTCGGGCAGACCACGACCTCCGCGCCATAGGCCCGCAGCACATTGATCTTGTCCGTCGACACCTTGTCGGGGCAGACGAAAATGCACTTGTAGCCCTTTTGCTGGGCCACGATCGCCAGGCCCACACCGGTGTTGCCGGACGTCGGCTCCACGATGGTGCCGCCGGGCTGCAACTGGCCCGACTCCTCTGCGGCCTCGATCATCCGCACTGCGATGCGGTCCTTGACCGAACCGCCGGGGTTGAAGTACTCGACCTTCACCAGGACGGTGGCCTGGATGCCCTTGGTCACGTTGTTGAGCCGTACCAGCGGGGTGTTGCCGACGAGCTCAATCATCGAATCGTAAAACTGCACGGTGGTCTCCGCGGTCGGGGGCACGCTCTCCTGCGCCCGTGCCGCCAGCCTATGCGCCGGGCCCGGCCGGGGCCGCGTCGATCGCTGTCCGTTAGAGGTCAGGTGCGTTGCGTTCCGTGCGGGAACGGGCAACAACTTCTCGTACGAGTTTGTTGTTGTCGATACCAGCGCGTCCGGTCCCCTGGGCCGCGGCGCGCACGCACGCACTGCACGGGGAGGTGCCCGGCTATGCCGATGACGATGTCCAGGGCGCGCGTGGCGCGCCGGATCGCGACCGCCGCGGCGGTGGGCGGGGGCGGGATCGGCCTGCTCGGCGTCGCCGCGGTCGGGGTGCTGCTGACCGAGGTCCGGCTGGCCCGGCGTACGGTCGGCGGCTCCAGCGACACCCCGCCGTGCGCCGACGGCCGCTACGGCGCCCCGTTCCACCACGACGACGGGCGGCCGCCGCTGCGGCTCGCCTTCCTGGGCGACTCCACCGCCGCCGGGCAGGGCGTGCACCGCCCCCGCCAGACCCCGGGTGCGCTGCTGGCCTCGGGGCTGGCCGCGCTGTCCGAACTCCCCGTCGAGTTCCGCAATGTGGCCCTGCCCGGTGCCCAGTCGAACGATCTGGAGCGCCAGGTGGAGCTGATCCTCGGGGAGGGCAGCGCCGAGGCCCGGCCCCCTGACGTCTGCGTCATCATGATCGGCGCCAACGATGTCACCCACCGCATGCCGCTCGCCGAATCCGTACGGCATCTGTCCGAGGCGGTACGCCGGCTGCGCGAGGCGGGCAGCGAGGTGGTGGTGGGCACCTGCCCCGACCTGGGCACCATCGAGCCGGTCTACCAGCCGCTGCGCTGGGTGGCCCGGCGGCTGTCGCGGCAGCTGGCCGCCGCCCAGACCATCGGCGTGGTCGAGAACGGCGGGCGTACGGTCTCGCTCGGCGATCTGCTGGGCCCGGAGTTCGAGGCGCATCCGCGCGAGCTGTTCGGGCCGGACAACTACCACCCGTCGGCCGAGGGGTATGCCACCGCCGCGATGGCGGTGCTGCCGACGCTGTGCGCGACGCTGGGGCTGTGGCCCGATGAGGAGCGGCCCGAGCCCGGCCGCGGCGAGGGCATTCTGCCGGTCGAGATGGCGGCGGCGGAGGCGGCGGCCGAGGGCGGTACGGAGGTCAGCGGGCGGCGGGCGCCGTGGGCGCTGCTCAAGCACCGCAGGCGCCGGCAGCTGCCGGATGCGGAGCCGTCCGAGCTGCCGCAGATCGGGTGGTGAGGGCGGGCCGCCCGGGGCGGGAGTCCCCAGGGCCCGGCCGGGCCGGAGCGGGAATACCCGGCGCCCCCTCCCCGTTCCTCCAGCACGTCCATAAGCGCTCGCTTAGAAAAGAGGCCCGCATCACAGCACGCACCCCGTGACCTTGGCACTACGTGCAGGTAACTTCCCTCACAGTCCACCCTTTCCATACGTTCCTGGAGCCGTGTGATGCCCGAAGCCGTGATCGTCTCAGCCGCCCGCTCCCCGATCGGCCGCGCCTTCAAGGGCTCGCTCAAGGATCTGCGCCCCGACGACCTGACCGCGAAGATCATCGAGGCCGCCCTGGCCAAGGTCCCCGAGCTGGACCCCACCGACATCGACGACCTGATGCTCGGCTGCGGCCTGCCCGGTGGCGAGCAGGGCCACAACCTCGGCCGCATCGTGGCCGTCCAGATGGGGATGGACCACCTCCCCGGCTGCACCATCACCCGTTACTGTTCCTCCTCGCTCCAGACCTCCCGCATGGCACTGCACGCCATCAAGGCCGGCGAGGGCGATGTCTTCATCTCGGCGGGCGTCGAGACCGTCTCGCGGTCCGTCAAGGGCAGCTCGGACGGCCTGCCGGACACCCACAACCCGCTCTTCGCCGACGCCGAGGCCCGTACGGCCGCCCGCGCCCAGGAGGAGGGTTCGGGCTGGCACGACCCGCGCGAGGACGGCCTGATCCCGGACGCCTACATCGCCATGGGCCAGACCGCGGAGAACCTCGCCCGCCTCAAGGGCGTCACCCGCCAGGACATGGACGAGTTCGGCGTACGGTCCCAGAACCTCGCCGAGAAGGCGATCAAGAACGGCTTCTGGGAGCGCGAGATCACCCCGGTCGAGCTGCCCGACGGCACGGTCGTCTCCAAGGACGACGGCCCGCGCGCCGGCGTCACCCTGGAGGGCGTCCAGGGCCTCAAGCCGGTGTTCCGCCCCGACGGCCTGGTGACCGCCGGCAACTGCTGCCCGCTGAACGACGGCGCCGCGGCGCTGGTGATCATGTCCGACACCAAGGCGCGCGAGCTGGGCCTGACGCCGCTGGCCCGCATCGTCTCCACCGGTGTCTCCGGCCTGTCCCCCGAGATCATGGGCTACGGCCCGGTGGAGGCCAGCAAGCAGGCCCTGCGCCGCGCCGGCCTGTCGATCTCCGACATCGACCTGGTCGAGATCAACGAGGCGTTCGCCGCCCAGGTCATCCCCTCGTACCGCGATCTGGGCATCGACCTGGACAGGCTGAACGTCAACGGCGGCGCCATCGCCGTGGGCCACCCCTTCGGCATGACCGGCGCCCGGATCACCACCACCCTGATCAACTCCCTCCAGTGGCACGACAAGCAGTTCGGCCTGGAGACGATGTGCGTGGGCGGCGGCCAGGGCATGGCGATGGTCATCGAGCGGCTGAGCTGAGCTGCAGCGGAGGGTAGGGGCCGGGTGCGAGGGACGAGTGCCCGGCCCCTGCCCGCAGCGGAAGCGAAGCTCAGCGCGACCACAAACGCGAGCGGCTGAGCTGAGCTGCCGGCCTCGAAGCGGGCGATCGGCTCCTTAGCGGGCGATCCGAAGGGTGCGCACGGAAAGCGGTGGTCAACTCCCGCTCCGCGCGCACCCTTCGCTGTCGTACGGGCACCTATGGCGACGGCAAGTGGCCTGCGTCACCGGTGACAAGATCGCGACCCAAGTGGGGCCACGATTGTGACCAACGCCCCGACGCGACGGCGTTCTTGCAGGTCACCGCGGGGTGCCCGGACGCCCGAACCCCCAAGCTCCGAGCAATTCGGACATAGTGCGCTGGGAACGGTCGCCGTCGCCCTGCACCCTGATGTAGGAAGTCGGGGGACATCTGCTATTGGGAGTACGCATGAGCCACCGCAGCGAGGTTTCGGGAAGCGAGGTCTCGGCATGAGTGTCAACAGCTTCGTCCTCATGTCGGCCGCGGCCGTGGCCGTGGCGCTGGGCGCCGCCGCCCTGCACACCGCCTGGGGCCTGCGCCGCCAGGTCACCGCGCTGCACGCCGAGCTCGTGGCCGCCCGTACGGACGCCGCGACGGCCGGTACGACGGGCCTCGCGACCGTCCCGGCCGCCCGCACCGCCCCGGCCGATGCCACGCCGCTCGCGGACATACGCGCCGCGGTCGCCGATGCGCTGGCCGAGGAGCGGGAGCGCGAGCTGGCCGAGGCGCGTGCGTTCTGGGCGGCCCAGGAGGCACGGGATGCGGCCGATGCGCCGCCGCTGATCGGCGGCGCCGACCTCGGCGCGGAGGGTGCGGCCGACGCCCCGGCCGACCGGCCCGGTGCCGGGCGGGAGGACCGCGCCGAGCTTCGGCCGTTCCTGCCGCGGCAGGCGGACCTGGCCGGTCTGGAGCCGCTGCTGGGTCCCGACGCCCTGGACCCGTACGACGCGCTGGAGTCCGTCGAGGCGCTGGACGCTCCCGAGCTGGAACACGTCGAGGAGGCCGCCGAGTCGGCCGAACTGGCCGCCGCCCGCCGGCGCCACCCCTCGCACCCGGACTTCTCGCCCTCCCCGGTGATCAGCGACCACGAGCGCACCGTCACGCGCCTGGAGCAGCTGGCCCGGCACGGCGTCCCGCTCGCGGACGTCCGCCCCGGTCCCCTGGGCACCCTGGACGTCTATGTCTTCACCGACGGGACCACGCTGTGCCTGACCCCCGGCGACCGGGACACCGCGGAACGGCTGGCCGCCGCCCTGCGCGCCGAGCACACCCCCGTACTCCTGGGCGGCTCCGGCATCTCCGGCGGCTACGCCCTGACCTTCTGCTGGGGTGAGGGCCGGCAGGAGAGCGTCTACATCCTGGCGGACCGCGTCATCGCCTCGCTCTGACCGGCCCCCTCGCTCCGACCGGCCCGGCCCGCCCTACCAGCGCCCCGCCGCCTGCGTGACCAGGCGCACGGCCTCCGCCAGGTCTTCGGCGGGGGCCGGTTTCGCGTCAGGGGCCGCGGTGGCGGCGGCGGTGCGCAGCGCTTCGGCCAGATCGTGGCCGGCCACCGCCAGCTGATCGCCGGCCGCGAACGTTCCGGCGTCGGGCATGCTGCGCGGCACCTGCCCGGGGGTCTCGATCCGCTGCGCACGCAGGGCCAACTCCCGTGCCAGCGCGAGCCCTTCGGCCGCGGCGCCGCGGGCCAGCGTGCTCTGGGGCAGCGACCTGAGGCGGTCGGCGAAGGCGTCCACGGCAGTCTGCAAAGGCATCACGTCAAGCACGCGGTGAGCCTATGCGCCACTCCCGGGTGGTTGCCAACACTCGAACGCTCAGGCACGGTGTGCTGAAGAACCAGCATCGACCGCGTCCGGAGGCGCCGATGTCTCAGCTCTACTCCGACGAGACCCACCGGAATCTGCTCTCCCGTATCCCGCACTGCACCGGCCGTGAGATCTCCGAATGGCTCCGCACCGTTGACGAGGGTCCGTCCCTCTTCCGCTTCGACGAAAAAGTCAGCTGGCTCCGCGGCGAACACAACCTCGCCTACGGGCACGCCAAAGCGATCGTCCACGAATACGACCTCAGGCGCGCCGCGCGCAAACGGTGATTCCCGCACCCACAAGGTTCCCCGTGACGAAGGGCCCGCAGGCGATGTGCCTGCGGGCCCTTCGTCACGAGATCTGCGCCTGGCGGCGTCAGTCGCGCAGGATCTGGATCAGCCGCAGCATCTCCAGGTAGATCCACACCAGGGTCATGGTCAGGCCGAAGGCGGCCAGCCAGGACTCCTCGCGCGGTGCGCCGTAGGCGATGCCGTCCTCGACCTGCTTGAAGTCCAGGGCCAGGAACAGCGCGCCGAGGACCACGCCCACCACGCCGAACAGGATGCCCAGGCCGCCGCTGCGGAAGCCGAGGCCGTCGCCCCCGCCGAACACCATGAAGAGCATGTTGACCAGCGACAGCAGCACGAAGCCGAGCGCCGCGATGATCACGAAGCGGGTGAAGCGGGCGGTGACCCGCACCAGCCGGGTCTTGTAGGCGACCAGCATGGCGACGAAGACCGCCATCGTGCCCAGCACCGCCTGCATGGGCGCGCCGCTGAACTTCGGCAGGTCGTTGATGGCGCCGCTGAGCGCGCCGAGGAAGATGCCCTCGAAGGCCGCGTACGCCAGGATCAGCGCGGGGACCGGCCGGCGCATGAAGCCCTGGGCGAGGCCCAGTCCCATCGCGACCACAGCGGCGAAGACCGCGAAGCCGAGCTGGCCGGCCAGGAAGATCCAGCCGACGGTGGCGCCGGCGATGACCGTGCCGAGCGTCATGCCGGTGCGCGTGACGACGTCGTCCATCGTCATCGGGCGGGTCTGCGGGTCGTACTGGGGTGGCGCCTGGGTGGCGTACGGGTTGGTTCCGGCGTACGGGTTGGCGGCGCCCCCGGCCTGCGGCGGGGCGTTGAAGCCCGCGTAGCCGGTGCCGCGGCTGAAGCCCCGTCGCGAGAAGACCGGGTTGCTGCTCCTCATCCTCACTCCTCCATGGCCGCCCTGCGCGGCCTTGACGGCAAGCGTAATGGGTTGGCAAAAGCGCGTCGCTAGTTCCTGGGCAGGATCTTTCCCCGCGGGCGGGGTGACGCCTCCTCTGCCGGTCGGTGTGCGGTGTCCTCCCCAAGGAGGACGCACGGGAGGGCACGAAGGTGCCGGGATACGGGGAGCGGTTCCGGGTGCACGCTCCCGGCGCCGCCGGACCGGCTGCCCGACGGGCTCCCCAACGGGCTCCCCAACGGACTGCCCAACAGACCGTGCATTCCGTGGAATCCGGTGAATATGCGAGCGGATGAACGGCCCAGGTAAATGAGACATATGAACGGGACAAGAACCGTACAGGGAATGTGTGTGAACGCCGCTGTGAACGGCGGGATGTGACGCCTCAATGAGACGAGCGTTACGCCTGGAGAAGCAACCCGGACGCAGTGGCAACCGTCTTCCCTGGCAGCCGGAACCTGCCCTGACAGGTGGACGCGTCGCGCGCCGAGGCGATCACCGTCCGTATCGGCCCGAGTGCGGACGGTCTGCGAACAAGGGTGCAGACAGGTCTATTCTGGCGGGAAACAGTAGCGAAAGAGGGTTGAGGTGCCTGTGCCTGACGTCTCAGTAGTCGTCATTGTCTACAACGACGCCGACCGGTTGCCGACCGCTGTCCAGTCCGTACTGGATCAAACGCTCCGGGACGTCGAGGTGGTGATCGTCGACGATTGCAGCACCGACCGTTCTTTCGAAGTGGCACAACGTCTCGCGGCCACGCACCCCGAGCGGGTGAGAGCCTTCCAGCTACCGGAGAACAGCGGCGCGGGAGGCGAACCGCGTAACGCCGGAATTCAGCACACCACCGGTAAGTACGTCATGTTCCTGGACAGCGACGACGTACTGGAGCTCAATGCCTGCCGGAATATGCTGGAGGCCGCCGAGGAGACCGGTTCGGACATCGTCTCCGGGCTGTGCGTACGGCTGCACAAGGACACCCGAAACCAGAAGCGCGACGAGTGGTACGCCTGGCTCTACTCCACCACGCGCACCCTGGAGTCGGTCACCGAACTTCCCGACCTTTTCGTCTGGGACACCCTCTCCACCAACAAGTGCTACCGCCGCGAATTCCTCGTCGAGAATGATCTGCGCTTCCCCAAGGGAATGTTCTACGAGGACCTGATGTTCATCGCGGACGCGTACCTCGCGGCCCGCCGCATCACCCTGATTCCCAATCAGGTCTATTTCTGGCACGTGCATGAGCGGGGCGCCGTGAAATCGGTGACGAACCGCCGGCACGAAATGACCAACTACGAGCACCGGCTGGAAATTCACCGGCGTATCGATGCGCTGCTGGCAGCGCGCGGGCTGGACGATATAAGGCTCGCCAAGGACGTCAAATTCCTCAAGCACGATCTCGTTCTGCATCTGCGGGATCTGCCGTTCCGGGACGAGTCCTACCGCCAGGAATTCGCCGAACTGTCCCGCGAGTATCTGGCCGGTATCTCCCCCGAGGCGTATGCGCGGGTGCAGCCGATCCAGGCCATCTGCGCCTATCTGCTCCAGCAGGGCGACTGGGACAACCTGATCCCGGCGGTCGACACCCTCACCAACCGCGACAAGCTCTCCTCGCCGCTGGCCGAGCGCGACGGGCGGATCTACTGGTGCGGCGGGCATTTCGACGACGAGTTCGGCCGCGGTGTGCTGGATGTGACCGACGCCGGGTACCATGAGAAGCCGGTCGACAAGCTTTTCCTGCGCAATCAGCTCACCCGCTTCGAGGAGTCCGGCGCGGCGTCCGGCGGCGCCCTGCGGCTGGCGGGGCGGATCACCAATCCACTCGGGGTCATTTCGCCGGGCGCCCGGCTGACCGGCCGGCTGGAATTCAGCGCCCGTCGGCGCAGCCTCCAGTCCTTCGCCTTTCCTGTACGCGCGCTGCGCCACGACGGCGACACCGTCCACTGGGAGGCCGCCGTCGACCTCGGCGCGAAGCTGCGCCCGCTGGGCATCGTCGACACCATCTGGGACGTACGGCTGGTCCTGGACGTGGACGGCGTGTCCACCACGACCCGGCTCACGGTCGCCGACACCGCGCTGTCGGGCGGGCCGCTCCCGGTGCGCCCGCGGCTGACGCGGATGGTCGCCGACCATCTCGAACCGCATGTCTCGGCCCGCGGGCATCTGGCGTTCCGCCTGGTCAGCGAGAGCCGTCAGGCGGAGCGGGTGCAGCAGCTGATCGCCCGCGGAGTGCGCGGAAAGCCGGGGACGCTCGCCAAGACCGGCTACCGCAAGGCGAAGGCGCTGCGCAAAAAGGTGACGTCCGGTGACAGCAAACTCCGGGTGTATCACGAGGTGTTCAGCCGGCTGCCGGTCAGGAAGCGGACGGTGGTCTTCGAAAGCCACCTGGGCAAGCAGTACAGCGACAGCCCCCGGGCGATCTACGAGGAAATGCGCCGGCAGGGCCTGGACTTCGAGGCCATCTGGTCGTACAGCGGAAGCCCGAAGGATTTCCCGAAGGAGGCCACGCTCGTCAAGCGCTGGTCGCTGCCGTATCTCAAGGCGCTGGCGCAGGCGGAGTTCTGGGTGGACAACCAGAGCTATCCGCTCAAGCTCAGCAAGCGGCCGGAGACCACATATGTGCAGACGTGGCACGGTTCGGCGCTGAAGAAGATGGGTTTCGACCAGCCGTCGCTGAAGGCACAGACCCGGCAGCAGCAGGCCGAGCAGCAGCAATCGCTGGACCGCTTCGACCGCTTTCTGATCCGTTCCGAGCACGATGTGCGCACCCTCGCCAAGGCGTTCCGGCTCCCGGAGAAGACGCTGCTGCGGGTGGGATATCCGCGCAATGACGCCCTGGTGCGGACCCGGCAGCGGGAAGCGGAGCTGGGGCGGCGCGAACGGGGCGAACTGGCCGCGGAGCTGGGGATTCCGGACGAGAAGACCGTGCTGCTGTACGCGCCGACGTTCCGCAAGGCGGGCGGCCGGCACGGCCGTTTCGTCCTGCCCTTCGACGTGGAGCGTTTCGCGGAGCAATTCGGCGACCGCTATGTCCTTCTGGTCCGCTCGCACTATCTCAACCATGTGGTGCTGCCGCCGACCGTGGAGGGCACCGTCATCGATGTCTCGGCGCGGCATGATGTGACGCCGATCCTGGCCCTGGCCGACGGGCTGATCACCGACTATTCCTCGGTGATGTTCGACTATGCGCTGCTGGACCGGCCGTTGGTGTTCTTCACCTACGACTACGACGAGTACGTCCACGAGGGCCGCGGCACCTACTTCGATCTGCTGGAGCATGCACCGGGGCCGGTGGTCCGCAGCGAGGACGACTTCTACGAGACCCTCAAGTCGTTCGACACCCAGGCCCTGGAATATGCGGCGGCCCGCCGGGAGTTCGTGGCCGAATTCGGCGAATACGACCGCGGTGACGCGGCGAAGAGCATCGTCGATCAGTTTTTCGCGCACTGGAGGCGTTGATGGAGACGTCGATGAACAAGTACGGGGACCAGCCGCGGGACATCTTCTTCGTCTCCAACAGCGTCAACGAGATGGGCGGCATCACGAGCTGGTCGCACCAGATGGCGCGGCTGTTCAGTGAGCGCGGCCACCGGGTGCACGTCATCGGCATCGTGCCGCCCCCCGAGGGCCGCGTCCACGAGCTGGCCGACGACATCCCGTACCGCACCACCACGCTCTACGCCGAGCATCCGCCCACCGTCCGGCCCGTACGCGGCCTCAAGGACAAGCTCAACGTCGTCGAACAGCGCCGCCGGGCCGCCCGGGAGGCCGAGATGCACGAGCAGGCGGCCAAGATGACCGCGCTGTTCCGGGCCGCGCGGCCGGGTGGCGTGGTGATCGTCACCCAGGTGTGGGCGATGGAGTGGGTGGCGCTGGCCGACACCGCCGGGCTGACGGTGATCGGGATGAGCCATGAGTCGTTCGCGACCTGCCGGAAGTCGTCGCGTTTCGAGCGGGTCAAGCGGTTCTACAAGGACGTCGACCGGATGCTGCCGCTCACTCGGGAGGACGCCGACCTCTGGATCCGCCAGCGCATGGACAACGTCGGCTTCATGCCCAACCCGCTCCCCTTCTTCCCGGAGGTGCCCTCGGACCGGTCCGCCCGCTGTGTGGTCAGCATCGGCCGGCTGCACGAGGAGAAGGGCGTCGACCTGCTGCTGGAGGCATGGGCCCAGGTCGCGCCGCAGCATCCGGACTGGACGCTGCGGATCTACGGCTCCGGCGAGGAGGAGGAAGCGCTGCGCAAACTGGCCGCGGAACTGGGCGTGGCCGCCTCCGTCGCCTGGATGGGCCGCACGAGCGATGTGCCGGGTGCGCTGCGCGAGAGCGCGGTCTTCGCGCTGAGTTCGCGGGGCGAGGGCTTCCCGCTGGCCCCCATGGAGGCGATGGCGACGGGCGTGCCCTGTGTGGCCTTCGATGTGGCGCCGGGGGTCCGCGAGATCATCACGGACGGCGAGGACGGATTCCTTGCGCCTCCGGGCAATATCGCCGAATTCGCCCGCCATCTCGACACCCTGATCTCCGACAAGGAGCTTCGGGACGCGATGGGCACGGCGGCCCGGGAAAACATTCAGCGGTTCTCCGCCGAGGAGATTGTCGCCCGCTGGGAGGGTCTGTTCGCGCTCGTGGAGCGGTGAGCGGAGCGTCGGGCGTACGTGTGCGGGGCCGTCGGCGGTTGCCGGCGGCCCCGGCCGTACCGGGCGTCAACACGGAGCGTCAGCACGGGACGTCAACACGGGGCGTCAACTCCCCGAACAGGGCGAAGAGTTGGCAGTCGGGAGCATTGGCCGCATCACGACATCCGGCGCTGCTCCCGCGTCGGCCGATGCAGCGCCGGCCGGCCGCTCCCTCGCCGCTCGCGCCCGCGGAACCCGGGATTCCGTTCACCGGTGCGGCAGACGGGAATTACATTCGGTCGAATGTTCAAATAAAAAGGAATGTGCGCTGTGCCCGGAGCCGGACTTGAACCGGCACGGCCCGTAGGCCAGCGAGGTTTAAGCTCGCCGTGTCTGCATTCCACCACCCGGGCCTGGGGTCCCCCATGCCACCTCAAAGAGGGCAGCACGAGCGTAGCCCGCAGCGCACCACACCCATCGGCCACTCACTCCGAGGTTGTCTTATTTTATTGGCAACTGAGGGTGCATCAGTGCCCGGTACACGCCTACGGCACATGCCTGAGGCCCAGCTTTGGCGAGGCACCGGCGCAAGGGAATTCAGGCCCGAATTGACGGAAACTCGCCGTCCCCCTTCGACGGGCCGTCTCAGGGGCCGTCTCCTCCCCAGGGATGACCGGCCAAGGGGGCCCGTACACCCCAGGGCTGGCCCCAGGACGGTCACACGGGTTGACGTTCGCACCGGCGTCCTGTCCCACGATGGAAAGGTCCGCATTCCCCGGCCCGCCCGGCCGCCGCGGATCCGATGGTCCCTCGTCCCGACAGGAGCTCCACCCCGTGACCACCACCCCCTCCGGCGTCGCCACCGCCACCCGCGCCACCGCGGTGGCCGCCCGTGCCACGGATCTCACCAAGGTCTACGGTCAGGGCGAGACCCAGGTGGTCGCCCTGGACGCCGTGTCCGTCGCCTTCCGGCAGTCCGAGTTCACCGCGATCATGGGTCCGTCCGGTTCCGGCAAGTCGACGCTGATGCACTGCATGGCCGGACTGGACTCGATCTCCGGCGGCTCGGCCCGGATCGGCGAGACGGAGCTGACCGGGCTGAAGGACAAGAAGCTCACCCAGCTGCGCCGCGACAAGATCGGCTTCATATTCCAGGCGTTCAACCTGCTGCCCACGCTGACCGCGCTGGAGAACATCACCCTGCCGATGGACATCGCGGGCCGTAAGCCGGACCGCGCCTGGCTCGACCGCGTGGTGGAGACCGTCGGCCTGGGCGGCCGCCTCAAGCACCGCCCCGCCCAGCTGTCCGGCGGCCAGCAGCAGCGCGTCGCGGTGGCCCGCGCACTGGCCTCCCGGCCCGAGATCATCTTCGCGGACGAGCCGACCGGAAACCTCGACTCGCGCTCCGGCGCCGAGGTCCTGGGCTTTCTGCGCAACTCGGTGCGCGAGCTGGGGCAGACGGTGGTGATGGTGACCCATGACCCGGTCGCCGCCTCGTATGCGGACCGGGTGGTCTTCCTGGCCGACGGCCGGATCGTCGACGACATGGCCGACCCGACCGCCGACATGGTGCTCGACCGCATGCTGCGTTTTTCCGGGGGTTCCCCCCAGACCCCCGCTTTCGACGCCAAGGGCCGCACCAGCTGACCCTCAGCAGCCACCTGTACTCCGGACCTCTCCCCCAGGACTGACCCACTCATGTTCCGCACCGCCCTGCGCAATGTGCTTGCGCACAAGGCCCGGCTGCTGATGACCGTGCTCGCCGTGATGCTCGGCGTGGCCTTCGTCGTCGGCACCCTGGTCTTCACCTCGACCGTCTCCGACGCGCTCCAGACCAGCTCCCGCAAGGGCTTCGACAACGTCGACGTGGCCATCCAGCGGCACGCGCCCGACGGCGCCGACCGCGCTCCCGGCGCGCGCTCCCCGCTGGACCGCAAGCTCCTCGACGAGTCCGCCCGCCTGCCCGGCGCCGCCTCCGCCACCGGCACCGTCTCCGGCTTCACCGCCATCGCGGACAAGAGCGGCAAGCTGATCGGCGACGGCTTCTCGACCAGCGGCAGCAACTACTTCCCCGGCGCCGACGGCAAGGACGCCCGCTATCCGATGCGGGACGGCGCCGCCCCCAAGGGCCCCGGCCAGTTCGCGCTGGACGCCCACACCGCCGACCGGGCCGGCTACAAGGTCGGAGACACCGTCCGGATATCCGTCGACGGACCGGTCCGCAAGCAGAAGCTGACCGGCATCTTCACCACCGACGACGGTGCCGTCGCGGCCGGCGGCAGCCTCGCGCTGTTCGACACCACCACCGCCCAGAAGCTGTTCACGGCGCCCGGTGAGTTCGGCGAGATCGACATCAAGGCCGCGCCCGGCACGTCCCAGGCGGCCCTGAAGAGCGCGGTCGACAAGATCCTGCCCAAGGAGGGCGCGACGGCCACCACGGGCCGTGAACTCGCCGACGAGCAGGCGAAGTTCATCGCCCAGAGCATGGACGGCATGAAGAGCGGCCTGCTGGCCTTCGCCGGTGTCGCCCTCTTCGTCGGGGTCTTCATCATCGCCAACACCTTCACCATGCTGGTCGCCCAGCGCACCAAGGAACTGGCGCTGCTGCGCGCCGTCGGCGCCAGCCGCCGCCAGGTCACCCGCTCGGTGCTGACCGAGGCGCTCGTGGTCGGTGCGGTGGCCGCGGTGACCGGCCTGCTGACCGGCATAGGCATCGGCGCCGGACTGCGTGCCCTGATGGGCGCCACCGGCGCCAAGATGCCCGACGGCCCGCTGGTGGTCGCGCCGTCCACGGTCCTGACAGCGCTGCTGGTCGGCATCGTCGTCACGGTCCTGGCCGCGTGGCTGCCCGGCCGCCGCGCCGCGAAGATCCCGCCGGTCGCCGCGATGAACAGCGTGCACGCCACCGCCACCACCACATCGCTGGTGGTCCGCAACACCATCGGTGCGCTCCTCGCCGGTGCCGGTACGGCCGCGGTGCTGGTCGCCACCGGGATGTCCGACGGCAGGGTCACCATGGGCCTCGGCACGGCCCTGCTGGTGACCGGCGTGCTGGTCCTGACGCCGCTGCTGTCCCGTCCGCTGATCGCGCTGGCCGCCCCTGTGCTGCGGCTCTTCGGGATCTCCGGCAAGCTCGCCCGGCAGAACGCGGTCCGCAACCCGCGGCGGACGGCCGCCACGGCCTCGGCGCTGACGATCGGGCTGCTGCTGATCACCGGTATGACGGTGGTCGCGGGCAGCGTCCAGCAGGCCGTCGACAAGATGGCCACCGCCTCGCTGAAGGCCGACTATGTGGTCTCCATGGCGAACCGGACGCCGCTCTCCCCCGACGTGGCGAAGAAGCTCGCCGGTCTGCACGAGGTCACCGCCTCCAGCCCGCTGCGCAACTCCGCCTCCCGCATCGGCACCGACACCGCGTACCTGACCGGCGTCAACGGCAAGGACTTCGGCAAGCTCGCCCGGCTCGACTTCACCGAGGGCGCCCTCGGCACCCTCGGCGGCGGCCGCGCCGTCGTGGACGACAGCCTCGCCAAGGCGAAGGGCTGGCACCCGGGCTCCCGGCTCCCGGTGACCTTCGAGGACGGCAAGAGCGGCACGCTCACCGTCGCGGGTGTCTACAAGAGCAGCGAAATGTTCCAGGGCATCGTCCTCGACAACGCCACCCTCGCCCCGCACCAGAAGCACGTCACCGATATGCAGGTGATGGTCAAGACGCAGCACGGCGCGACCGCCGAGACCAAGGACTCCCTGGTCGACGCCCTCGGAAAGAACCCGGCGATCACCATCGCGGACAAGAAGGACGTCTCCGACGGCATCGCGAAGATGATCACGCTGATGCTGAACATGCTCTACGGCCTGCTGGCCATGGCCGTGATCGTCGCGGTGCTCGGCGTGGTCAACACCCTGGCGATGTCGGTGTTCGAACGCTCCCAGGAGATCGGCATGCTGCGCGCCATCGGCCTGGACCGCCGCAACATCAAGCGCATGGTCCGCCTGGAGTCACTGGTGATCTCGCTCTTCGGCGGGGTGCTCGGCATCGGCCTGGGTGTCTTCTTCGGCTGGGCGACCGGTGAGCTGATCAAGGCTACGGGCCAGCTGCCGACGTACGAACTGGTGCTGCCGTGGGGCCGGATGGGCCTGTTCCTGGGCGTGGCCGCGGTGGTCGGCGTCCTGGCCGCGCTGTGGCCGGCGCGCCGGGCGGCACGGCTGAACATGCTGGCCGCGATCAAGGCGGAGTAGCGGCGGAGCAGCGGCCGAGGGCCCCGGGACCACGCACGGTCCCGGGGCCCTCGTACTGCGGCGCCGCTCCCCTCAGGCCCGCCAGTCCCGCGCCCGCAGCGGCATCCCGGACTCCCCGGCCTGCGGCGTGCGGACGGCCAGCACCTGGTTGACCCCTATGCGGTTGCGCTCGAACGACAGCGCCGAGGCGGCCATGTACAGCCGCCACACCCGGGCCCGGCCCGGCGAGGCGAGCCGCGCCGCCCGGTCCCAGTGCCGTTCCAGATTGGCGACCCACTGCCGCAGCGTCAGCGCATAGTGCTCCCGGAGCGCCTCCACATCGCGCACCTCGAAGCCCGCGTCCTCCAGGGCTCCGGTGGTCCGCCCGACGGGCGACAGCTCACCGTCGGGGAAGACATAGCGGTCGATGAACTCATCGACGCGGTAGGTCTCCTCGTCGGCCAGCGGCCGCCGCGCGATCTGGTGGTTGAGCAGCCGCCCGCCGGGCCGCAGCAGGGCGTACAGGGCGCTCGCATACTCCGCGTACCGGTCCCGGCCGACATGCTCCGCCATCCCGATGGAGGAGACCGCATCGAACGGGTCGTCGCGGATCTCGCGGTAGTCCTGCACCCGGATCTCGATCCGGTCGGTGAGCCCGGCGTCGGCGACGCGCTTACGGGCGTAGGCCGCCTGCTCCTCGGAGAGGGTGATGCCGACGGCCCGTACACCGTAGGTGCGGGCGGCGTGCAGCACCATCGAGCCCCAGCCGCAGCCCACGTCCAGCAGCCGCTGGCCCTCCTTCAGGCCGAGCTTGCGGCAGATCAGGTCGAGCTTGTCGTGCTGGGCCTCCTCCAGGGTGGCCTGCGGGCTCTCCCAGTACGCGCACGAATAGACCATCGACGGGCCCAGCACCAGCTCGTAGAAGTCGTTGCCGACGTCGTAGTGGTGGCTGATGGCCCGCCGGTCGCTGCGCAGGGTGTGCAGCGGACCGCGGCGGGGCCGCGCCTCCTCGGCGGGCGGGGCGGGCGGCAGGGGAAGCCCGACCAGGGACAGTATTTCCCTGGCCGCGGCGCGGATCTCCGGGCGGGCCAGGGAGCGCAGGACGGCGGCCCGCCGCGGCGGGGCGGCCGGTTCCGGGCGCTCCCAGATCATCCCGGCGAGCAGGTCCAGCGCCTCGTAGAGATCGCCTTCGATGTCGAGGTCACCGGCCACCCAGCCGCGGGCCAGGCCCAGCTCACCGGGCTTGAACAGCAGTCGGCGCAGCGCCCGGCGGTTGCGGAAGACGAGTACGGGTGCCCCCGGCGGGCCGGCCTCGCTGCGGTCCCAGGCGCGGATACGGACCGGGAGCCGGGCCCCCAGCACCTCCTCGGCGAGCTTGGTGAGCCGTCCAGCGGCGTCGGCCATGTCGCACCTCCGTGTTCACGAGTGGGCACCCGGCCATTCGGCCGGTCGGGCGAAGAAGTTTCACCCGCCACGTAAACGCCAAGTGGCCGCCCATTTAGTCCCGTTCGCACGTAAGAGAACCGCACAACGGCCGGTTTGCGCCAGTGCGGACACGCCCCCGGACATGCCGAAGGGCGCCCGCCCCACGGATGGCGGACGCCCTTCGGGCCAGCCGGAGTACCCGGCCGTGAAATCAGCTGGCCTTGGCCTTCGGCTTGTCGCCGGAGGAAGCCGCCGCGGGGGCGGGGGCCGGCTTGGCCGCCTCGTAGAACTCCTCGCGGGGGTTCTCCATGGCGCCGAGCGAGACGACCTCACGCTTGAGGAACATCGCCAGCGTCCAGTCGGCGAAGACCCGGATCTTGCGGTTGAACGTCGGCATCGCCATGCCGTGGTACGCGCGGTGCATGTACCAGGCCAGACGGCCCTTGAGCTTGATCTTCACCTTGCCCATGACGATCATCGCGACGCCCTTGTGCAGGCCCAGACCGGCGACCGCACCCTTGTTGGCGTGGCTGTACTCCTTCTGCGGGAAGCCCCGCATACCGGAGATCACGTTGTCGCCGAGGACCTTGGCCTGCCGCAGCGCGTGCTGGGCGTTCGGCGGGCACCAGGCGTTCTCGTTGCCGTTCTTGCGGCCGACCATGTCCGGAACCTGGGCGTTGTCGCCCGCGGCCCAGATGTAGTCGGTGCCCTGCACCTGGAGGGTGGCGGCGGTGTCGACGTGGCCGCGCGGGCCCAGCGGCAGGCCGTAGCGGGCCAGCGCCGGGTTGGGCTTGACGCCGGCGGTCCACACGATGGTGTTGGAGTCGACCTCAAGGCCGTTGTTCAGCTTGACGTGGCCGTCGACGCAGGAGTCCATGCCGGTCTTGAGGTAGACCTCGACGCCGCGGCCCTCAAGGTGCTCCTTGCCGTAGGCACCGAGCTTGGGGCCGACCTCGGGGAGGATCTTGTCGGCGACGTCGACCAGCAGGAAGCGCATGTCTTCGCGCTTGACGTTCTTGTAGTACTTGGCGGCGTCGCGGGCCATGTCCTCGACCTCGCCGATGGACTCCGCACCCGCGAAGCCACCGCCGACGAAGACGAAGGTCAGCGCCTTGCGGCGGACATCCTCGTCGGTCGTCGAGTCGGCCTTGTCCAGCTGCTCCAGAACGTGGTTGCGCAGGCCGATGGCCTCCTCCACGCCCTTCATACCGATGCCGTTCTCGGCCAGGCCGGGGATCGGGAAGGTGCGCGAGACCGCACCCAGCGCGATGACCAGGTAGTCGAAGGGCAGCTCGTACGCCTCACCGACCAGCGGGGCGACGGTGGCGACCTTGCGGTCCTGATCGATGGTGGTGACCCGGCCGGTGAGGACCTCCGCCTTGGGCAGGACGCGCCGCAGCGGGACGACGACGTGCCGGGGGGAGATGCTGCCGGCGGCGGCTTCGGGGAGGAAGGGCTGGTAGGTCATGTACGACCGCGGGTCGACGACCGTGACGGTCGCCTCGCCGTAGCGCATCTTCTTGAGAATGCGCCGAGCTGCGTACAGGCCTACGTACCCACCGCCTACTACGAGGATCCTGGGACGCTCCGTGGTGCTCATGCAATCGAGTATCCACCCCCACATGGGGGGTCGCTCGTGAGCCCCTTCACAAGACCCTCGGGGGTGTCTGCTACACTCCGCCGGCTTCGTGACCGACGCCATAGCGCGAAACGGGAACCACGGTGTATCGCGAGGCATTGAGCACCCCGCTGATCAGGGATTGCGGGCCTTGGGCCGGGCCCCGGACACCCCGTGGATGCCCGTCCATATCGCGCCCGCAGCCGCCCATCGTCCGGGTCGAGCGGATGCAGGACCTTCGAATGAGGGCCTCGCAGCCGAGATCTTCAGCCCTGAGGCGGGATTTTCATGTGAAGGATTTCACGAACTTTTTTCCCGGACCCTTGCCGCACCGCCTCCAAAGCCCCCTGAAAGCCGCTCAGACGGCGCCCGTCCCGCTCAAAAGCCGCGGCGGCAGAGGGCGTTGCCGGCCTTTCCGGCAGGGCGATACCACCCGTTTCGGCACGGCCGACGAGGGGCCGACAGGGAGGTGGACAGGGCGCAAGCAGCACCCGAGCACCGAGCCCCGGCCGTCGTTCGCCGGGGCCGGCCCGTGGTGCGGCGCGCGTGCCTCAGACGAGGCTCCAGGCAATGCCGTCCAGGATGTCGTGCTCGCTGACCACGACCTCCTCGGCCCCCACCCGTTCCATGATCGTCAGCAGGACGAGGGCGCCCGCGGCGATCACGTCGACACGGCCCGGGTGCATGACGGGGCTGGCGGCGCGTTCGGCGTGCGTGGAGGCGAGCAGGCCCTCGGTGATGGCGCGGACCTGGGCGAGGGAGATGCGCGAGTGGTGGATGGCCGCGGAGTCGTAGCGGTCGAGGCCCAGGGCGAGGGCGGCGACCGTGGTGACGGATCCGGCCAGTCCGACGAGGGTGGTCGCCTCGGACAGCGGCACCGCTTCCTCGGCGTGGTCCAGGGCCCGCGCGATATCGGCCTTGATGGCGGCGATCTGCTCGGGGGCGGGCGGGTCGGTGAGAGGGGCGTGCGAAGCACTCGTCGAGGGGCGGTGGCCGGGAGACGGGCGGGCGTGGCCGCCCTGGACGAGATGGCGTTCGGTCATCCGGACGCAGCCGATGTCGACCGAGCGGGCGGCCCGCACCGCCTCGTTGCCCAGGACGAATTCGGTGGAGCCGCCGCCGATGTCCACGACGAGATAGGGCGGCGGCACGTCGTCGCGGCCCTCCAGCTCCCTGGTGGCGCCGTGGTACGAGAACGCGGCCTCCTGGTCGCCGGTGATCACCTCGGGCTCGACGCCCAGGATGTCGACCACACCGCGGACGAAGTCCTCGCGGTTCTCGGCGTCCCGGGAGGCGGAGGTGGCCACGAAGCGCAGCTGTTCGGCGCCGAGGTTCTTGATGAGGGCGGCGTACTCGCGGCAGGCCGCGAAGGTGCGCTCCAGCGCCTCCGGGGCCAGCCGGCCGGTCCGGTCGACGCCCTGGCCCAGCCGGACGATCTGCATCCGGCGGTCCAGCTCCTTGAGCTCACCGGACTCCGGGTCCAGGTCGGCGACCAGCAGCCGGATCGAGTTCGTACCGCAGTCGATGGCGGCGACCCGCTTCACTTGGCGTCTCCTTCGGATCCTTCGGGGGCGTCCTGGCAGGGGCTCACGCACGGGCCCTTGCGCCACCACTCCGGGAGCATGGCGATGGCCTCGTCGCCCAGCGGATTGACGCCGGGACCGGCCGCGAGCGAGTGGCCGACCAGGACGTGCAGGCACTTGACCCGGTCGGGCATCCCGCCCGCGCTCGGGAAGCCCGCCAGCACCTCGATGGCGTCCCGGCGCCGGATGTAGTCCTCGTGGGCCGCGCGGTAGGCGGCGGCCAGCTCCGGGTCGGTCGCGAGCCGCTCGGACATCTCCTTCATCACGCCATTGGCCTCCAGCGTGCCGATCGCCGAGGCCGCACGCGGGCAGGTCAGGTAGTAGAGCGTGGGGAAGGGGGTGCCGTCCTCCAGGCGGGGCGCCGTCTCGACGACGTCCGGCTGCCCGCACGGGCAGCGGTGCGCGATGGCGCGCAGACCGCGCGGCGGGCGGCCCAGCTGCTCCTTGAAGGCGGCGATGTCCGCGGCGGTGGGCTCGGTGGGCTCGGTCTGGGGCGGGGCGGTGTCCATGTGCGCTTTCGGTGGTGAGGTGGGTGGCGGGGAGGGCGCTCCCCGTTCTCGACAGTACGGCGGCTAGCGACGGCCCGGCCGGCCCGGCTCGTGCGCACCGGCCCACAGGGTCTCGTACCAGGGACGCCGCGCGGCCCGTGGTGTCCGCTTCGCGGGGGCGTCGCCGGAACCGTCCTGGACGATAAAGCCGGTTTCGCCCGGCATGACGTAGTGGAGCTGGCGGCGGGCCTGCTGCTTCACATAGGCGGGATCCTGCCAGCGGGCCTTCTGGTCGCGCAGTTCGTTCAGCATCCGGGCCGCGTGCTCGGCCTTACGGCGCTGGGCGGCGATGTCCGAGCGCTGGGAGACGTACTGCTTTATCGGCCAGGCGAGCGCGACGACCAGCGAGCAGGTCACCAGGGCCAGCAGCGCGGCGCGGCCGGTGAGGCGGCTGCGGCGGGGCCGGCGGGCGCGGTAGACCCGGGCGGCCGCCTGTTCGCCGAGCGCCTTGAGTCGGGTCGCGGTCGAGAACCGGTCCGCGGGCACGTCGCCTTCCCTCCACTGGCCGAAGCAGGTACGTCCCCGGCAACGGTACGGGACCGTTGCCGGGGACGCTTCGCTTCGCTACGCCTTTGCTCTTCTACTGTGCCTTTGGGTGCAAAGCGGGCAAGACTGACTGGCCGGCGATCAGCCCTTGCTGTGCCTACTGGTTCGCAGAGCGAAACCGGGGGAAGGCCGAGCGGCCCGCGTACACCGCCGCGTCGTCGAGGATCTCCTCGATGCGCAGCAGCTGGTTGTACTTGGCGACGCGCTCGGAGCGGGCCGGGGCGCCGGTCTTGATCTGGCCGCAGTTGGTGGCGACGGCGAGGTCGGCGATGGTGACGTCCTCGGTCTCACCGGAGCGGTGCGACATCATGCACTTGAAGCCGTTGCGCTGGGCCAGCTCGACGGCGTCGAGGGTCTCGGTCAGCGAGCCGATCTGGTTGACCTTCACCAGGAGGGCGTTGGCGGAGTTCTCCTCGATACCGCGGGCGAGGCGCTCGGGGTTGGTGACGAAGAGGTCGTCGCCGACGAGCTGGACCTTGGCGCCGAGCTTCTCGGTGATGACGTTCCAGCCGGCCCAGTCGTCCTCGAACAGCGGGTCCTCGATGGAGACCAGCGGGTAGGCCGCCACCAGCTCCTCGTAGTACTCGGTCATCTCGGCGGCCGAGCGGCTCTTGCCCTCGAACTGGTAGGTGCCGTCCTTGTAGAACTCGGAGGCGGCGACGTCCAGCGCCAGCGCGATGTCCTGGCCGGGGGCGTAACCGGCCTCCTTGATGGCCTCCAGGATCAGGTCCAGGGCCTCGCGGTTGGAGCCGAGGTTCGGGGCGAAGCCGCCCTCGTCGCCCAGGCCGGTGGCCAGGCCCTTGGCCTTCAGGACCTTCTTGAGGGTGTGGTAGACCTCGGCGCCCCAGCGCAGCGCCTCGGAGAAGGACTCCGCGCCGATCGGGGCGATCATGAACTCCTGGATGTCCACGTTGGAGTCGGCGTGCGAGCCGCCGTTGAGGATGTTCATCATCGGGACGGGCAGGACGTGCGCGTTCGGGCCGCCGAGGTAGCGGAACAGCGGCAGGTCGCTGGCCTCGGAGGCGGCGTGCGCGACGGCCAGGGAGACGCCCAGGATGGCGTTGGCGCCGAGCGAGCCCTTGTTGTCGGTCGCGTCCAGGTCGAACATCGCCTGGTCGATCAGCCGCTGCTCGGTCGCGTCGTAGCCGACGAGCTCCGGGCCGATCTGCTCGATGACGGCCAGGACGGCCTTCTCCACGCCCTTGCCCAGGTAGCGGTTGGGGTCACCGTCGCGGAGCTCGATGGCCTCGAAGGCACCGGTCGAGGCGCCGGACGGCACGGCGGCACGGCCGGTGCTGCCGTCGTCGAGGCCGACCTCGACCTCGACCGTGGGATTACCTCGCGAGTCGAGAATTTCGCGGGCTACGACGACGTCGATGGACGGCACGTTGTCTCCTTCATGGGTGTCTGGAGTTGCAGCACGAGCCTAACGGCCCCGGGGAGATCCGCCTGCCGTCGGCCCGCTCCGTGGGACGGAATTGCCGAACAAGAAGCCCGAAGCCGCAGTTCACGGAAGGTTTGGCGGCATTGTTCGCTGAACGGGGAAAAACGCGGGAATCCGCTGGTCGGCGCGGGGTGGGCGAGGCGGCGTACGGGGCGGGCCGCGGAGCGTACGGAAACGCCCCGCCGCGGCGCGCTGGGGGGAGTGCGCGCCGGGCGGGGCCGTCCGGTGTCCCGGTTTCCCGGTGTGTCCCGGTGTCCCGGGGTCCCTGCGAGGGGACGGCTCAGATGCTGAGCTGCTGGCCCGGGAAGATCAGGTTCGGGTTGCCGCCGATGACGGACTTGTTGTGCGCGTAGACGGCCTTCCAGTTGGTGCCGTGCGCCTTGGCGATCTTGGCGAGGGTGTCGCCCGCCTTGACGGTGTAGGTGCCGGTGCCGTGCGACGGCTTCGGAGCCGGCTGTGCCTGCTTCGGGGCCGGCTTGGCGGTGTGCTTGGGGGCCGGCGCGGGGGCCTTCTTCACCTCGGCCTTGGCGGAGGTGCTCAGGTCGGGGGACGGACCGCCGGCGGTCAGGTTGCCGGCACCGGCGCAGGACCAGGCGCCCGGGCCCTGGATGGCGAGGAGCTTCTCGGCGGCGGCTATCTGCTGGTCCTTGGTGGCCAGGTCGGCGCGGGCCGCGTACTGGGTGCCACCGGCGGCGGCCCAGCTGGAGTTCGAGAACTGGAGGCCGCCGTAGTAGCCGTTGCCGGTGTTGATCGACCAGTTGCCGCCGGACTCGCACTGGGCGACCTTGTCCCAGGTGGCGACGGAGGCGGCGCTGGCGGAGGTGGCGCCCATCATCGGGACGGCGACGGCGGCACCGGCGACACCGGCGAGGGTGGCGATGCGGACGGCCTTGGACGGACGACGGTGCTTGCCCTTGTTCAGCATGTTCGTTTCCTCACCGACGCCTACGAGGTGAGCTGTCGGGTTCGGGCTGTGAGTGGCCCGGCCGGTGCGCGCTACTGCGCACACGCGGCTTCACCCCAAGCCGGTTGACCCGCTTTCACGGGTGGGGCCGGCACTTACCTTGGGTCCCCCGCTCCTGCCTACGGCGCTTGCGCGTCATGTGCCTCCGACCACCGGCAGGATTCGGCGAGTGATCAAAGGGCTCGCTTTGGCGAGCGGTCCCGACCGTAAGCAATAACCGCGTTGGCGTTCAAACCCCATCATCTGAACCAAGTTGACCGTTTTTGATCATGTGGAGCTTTTGTTTCCGCAGGTCGGCCGCGGTGCGGGGGCGATGCGGAATCCGACGGACGAGCCGGACACCGCACCCCGGAACGAGACGCTTGTCTCACTTTCGCCAAATGGGGCGAACCCCTGGTAACTACCCTTCCTTGTGCCCGAGATCGAGCAGCTGACCTGGGCGAATCAGGTCCGGATCGGCCCCGACGGCCTTCTCGTTGCGGTCGTAGAGCGCGGGCCAGCCGCCGGGCAGATCGTGGGCCTCGGCGATGCCTGACAGGGTGTCACCGGGCCGGACGGTGTAGCCGTCGGCGGGCGCGGAGGGATCCGTACGGCGACCCCCACCGGGGCCCGTACGGTGCGCGTCGCCGCCGCGGGAGGCGTGGCGGCCCGGGCGGCCGGTGCCGTCCTCGCCCTTGCCGTCCTGGCCCGGGTCCGTCTCGCGGCGGTGCCTGCCCTTGGCGGGGGTGGGCTCGGGGCTGTCGGGTCCGTCCGTACGGCTGCCGTCGCCGGCCGGGCGGGACGGGTCCGAGGTGCCGGGGGCCGAGGGGGACGGCGTCGCCCCATCGGAAGCGTCGTCGGAGGGGTCACCCGAGGGATCGGCCGTCTGGTCGCCCGAGGGGTCTGCGGACGGGTCGCCGGACGGGTCTGCGGACGGGTCTGCGGACGAGCCGTCGGACGGGTCTGCGGACGGGTCTGCGGACGAGCCGTCGGACGGCCCGTCGGAGGCATCGCCCGAAGAGTCGTGGGAGGGGTCGCCGGACTGGTCGCCGGTGGCGCCGTCGGACGGATCGGCGGACGGGCCGTCGGTGTCACCGTCGGACGGGCCGGACGGATCCGCCGAGTCGCCGCGCCCCGTCGGCTCCGGCCGCGGGGTGGGGGTGCTGCCCGGGTCGACGTCCGGGGCGTGCCCGCCCTTGGTCAGTCCGGCGTGGACCGCACAGCTCGGCCAGGTGTCCGGGCCGCGGTCGTGCAGGAGGGACTCGGCGACGGCTATCTGCTCGGCGCGGCTGGCGAGGTCCGGGCGCTCGGCGTACGCGCTGCCGCCGTGCTGGTCCCACATCTCCTGGGTCAGCTGGAGCCCGCCGTAGAAGCCGTTGCCGGAGTTCGCGCTCCACATCCCGCCGGACTCGCACTGGGCGACCTTGTCCCAGGTCGTGGCGTCGGCGGCCTGGGCGCCGCTCGCGGCGAACAGTGGCAGAGCCATGCCGGACGCGGTCACGCCCGCCGCGACTATGAGGGCCGGTGCCTGACGGGGGCGACGGTGTCGGCCGTTCCCGGAGCGCATGCGGTTGCCTTTCGACCAGCGGTTGAGTTGTCCGAGACGCCCGCCGGGCGGCGCGGTCGGGCCGCGCAACTCGAACCGGTGGGCGAATCGTGGGTCGAAACGTAGCCCGAGTCACTGGTAGTCACAAGTCGGTGTAGCCGAGATCACGCGGAGGTCACGCTTCCGACTGCCCGTCACCCTGCGTTCCCTCGCTGGTCAGAGCCGCTGTGCCGGGTCCGCCGCCGATTCTTCCGGAGTGAACTGCACCGGCAGGGACCGCAGTCCGCGCATGATGAGCCCACCGCGCCAGCGCAAATCGGCCACTTCCGCGGCAAGTCGGATGTCCGGAAGCCGGGTCAGCAGCGTCGCGAGGGCGGTCTGGCCCTCCAGCCGGGCGAGCGGGGCGCCCAGGCAGTAGTGGATGCCGTGCCCGTAGCCGAGGTGCTGGTTGTCACGGCGGGTGAGGTCCAGGACGTCCGGATCGGCGAAGCGTGCCGGATCGCGGTCGGCGGCGGCCAGCACCACCAGGACCGGGTCCCCCTCGGCGATCCGCTGCCCGCCCAGCGTCAGGTCTTCGGTCGCGAACCGCCAGGTCGCCAGCTCGACCGGGCCGTCGTAGCGCAGCAGTTCCTCGATGCCGGTGGCGAGCAGGTCCCCGTCGTCCGCCTCGATCGACTTCTGGAGCAGCTCGCGCTGGGCGGGGTGCCGCAGCAGCTGGTACACGCCGTTACCGATCAAGTTCACGGTCGTCTCAAAACCGGCGAACAGGAGGATGAAGGCCATCGCGGCGACCTCGTTCTCGGTGAGGTGCTCGCCGTGGTCCGAGGCGCGGATCAGCCCGGAGATCAGGTCCTCGTCCGGGGCGGGGGTGGCCCCCAGGGTTTCGCGCTTACGGTGGATCAGCTCGGCGAGATAGCCGCGCATCTTCTTCACGGACCGGGCGACTCCGCCCCGCGGCCCACCGCCGTGCCGGATCATCATCCCCGCCCAGTCCCGGAAGTCGTCCTGGTCCTCGGGCGGTACGCCGAGCAGATCGCAGATCGCGTAGATGGGCAGCGGGAACGCGAACTCGTGGATCAGATCGGCCTCGCCCTTCGCCGCGAAGGAGTCGATGAGGCGGTCGGTCAGCTCCTGGACACGCGGGGCGAAGGCCGCGACCCGGCGCGGGGTGAACGCCTTGGAGACCAGACGGCGCAGCCGGGTGTGGTCGGGCGGGTCGATATTGAGCAGATGCGTCATGAGGTTGGCGCTGCGCTCGCCGGGGATGCCGACCTTGCCCTTGCCGTGGGCCGCCTCGCTGTGGTGCACCGGGTTCTTGGAGAGCCGGGCGTCGGCGAGCGCCTGGCGCGCGTCCCCGTAACGGGTCACCAGCCACGCCTCCACACCACTGGGCAGCGCGGTCCGGTGCACCGGCGCATGCTCGCGCAGCCAGGCGTACGCGGGGTACGGATCGGCGGCGAACTCCCAGGTGAAGAGGTCGGGGCGGCCGACGGGGCAGCCGGTGGCAGGGGGGACGGGGGCGGTGGCGTCTGGCGTGTCGGGCACATCCCGACGGTAACCCGTGCGCACTGCACGTACGCCGCCCCGGAAATCCCTCGGGCCCGGCCCGTCCTCCCCCGGCTACCCCGGATCCACCCCCAGCCCTTCCAGGAACGCCGCGGCCGCCGGCGACGGCCCCAGTGCGCTCCACACCACCCGCTCGGTACGTTCCGGCGCGGGCCGCACCCGCACCATGCTCAGCCCCGGCAGCTTTGAGGCGAGCGCCTCCGGAACCATCCCGACCCCCAGCCCCGCCCGCACCAGGTTCGCCAGAAACTCCGTGGTCGTCACCTCGAACGCCACCTCCGACGTCAGCCCCGCCGCCCGGAACGCCTCATCGCGCTGCCGACGGGCCGCCGATCCCGCCGCGAAATCGACGAAGACCTCGCGCGCCAGCCGCGACAGCGAGGTCCACTCCTGCCCGGCCAGCGGATGGTCCGGCGCCACCACCCCGACCAGTTCGCCCCGCGCCAGCACCTTCTCCCGCACACCGGTCGTACGGGCGCCGGGCACCAGCCCCACGAAGGCGACATCCAGCGACCCCTCGCGCACCTTCCCGATCAGCGCATCGCTCATCTCCATCTGGAGGCCGATCCGCACCTCGGGGTAGTGGGCCCGGAAAACGCCCAGCTCATGGGCGAGATCGACGGCCGTCACCGCCGAAATCGCCCCCACCGCCAGCCGCCCGCGCACCTCGCCGGTCGCCGCCTCCACCTCCGCCCGCGCCCGCTCGGCCGCCTGCAACGCCTGCCGGGCGACCGGCACGAACGCCTCCCCCGCGACGGTCAGGCGGACGCTGCGGCTGGTCCGGTCGAAGAGCCGGGCGCCGAGTTCCTTCTCCAGCCGGGCGATCTGATGGCTCAGCGCGGACTGCACGACATGGCAGCGCTCGGCGGCCCGGGTGAAGCCGCCGGTTTCGGCCACCGCGACCACATAACGCATCTGCTGAAGCTCCATGCCGACCGACGATAGTGCCGTCCATCTCTCTTCACGATCGATCTGATGAAAACTATGCGTTGGACTCATCAATCGATCCGGGTCCAGGCTGGGACTGCCCGCCGCCACGGTGGCCACGGGCGCACGACGGGGAGGCCCTGGCATGGCACGCACACCGACACGGCAGACACCGGAGGCCCGGCAACCGGTCGCCGAGGACCCGGCACGCGCCGCCTCCCGGCTGGGCCGCGGCACGCTCCTCCTCATGTCCGTCGCCACCGGACTCTCGGTCGCCGGCAACTACTTCGCCCAGCCGCTGCTGGACCTCATCGGCCGCGACCTCCATCTGTCCGCGTCCACCGCCGCCCTGGTGGTGACCGTCGCCCAGACCGGCTACGGCCTCGGCCTGCTGCTGCTCGTCCCCCTCGGCGACCTGCTGGAACGCCGCCGGCTCGCCGTCACGCTCTGCACGCTGACCGCCGTCTTCCTGACCGTGACGGCGAGCGCCCCGAACGCCGCCATGCTGCTCACCGGCACCGCACTGACCGGTCTGACCTCGTGCGCCGCTCAGGTCGTCGTCCCGTTCGCCGCCACCCTGTCCGCCCCCGCCGAACGCGGCCGCACCGTCGGCACCGTCATGACCGGCCTCCTCCTGGGCATCCTGCTGGCCCGTACAGCCGCCGGGCTGCTCGCCGAACTGAGCGGCTGGCGCACCATCTACTGGGTCAACGCCGCCCTGATGCTCGTGATGGCCGTCCTGCTGCGGCTCCGCCTCCCCGCCCTGCGCACCCCGGCCGGGCTCCGCTACCCGGCGCTGCTGCGCTCCACGCTCGCACTCTTCGTGGCGGAGCCGGTCCTGCGGTGGCGGGCGGCACTCGGCGCCCTGGCCTTCGCGGGCTTCTCCACCCTGTGGACCGCCGTGGCGTTCTTGATGTCCGGCCCGGCCTACGGGTGGCAGGAGTCGGCCATCGGGCTGCTGGGTCTGGTCGGCGCGGCCGGTTCGCTGTCGGCGTCGGTGGCGGGCCGGATGGCGGACCGGGGGCTGGTGCACCGGGTCACGGGCGTCTCGGCGTTCCTGCTGCTGGGGTCCTGGGGGCTGCTGGCGGCGGGCGGCTCGGGCGGCGGCTGGTCCCTGGCCGCGCTGCTGGCGGGGGTGATCGTCCTGGACCTGGCCGTCCAGGGGCTGCACATCAGCAACCAGCACGCGGTCTACGCGGTCCGCCCGGAGGCCCGTAACCGCCTCAACTCCGCCTACATGACCAGCTACTTCGCGGGCGGCGCCGTGGGCTCGGCACTGACGTCGGTGGTGTGGGTCGCCGGTGGGTGGGACGCAGTGTGCGTCCTGGGCGCCGGGCTGGCGGGGGCCGTCGTGGTGGTGTGGATCGGCGAGCGGGTGTGGATACGCACCGGGCGCCTGTCGGCCGACGGAGGCGCGGAGGGGGCACCTGCGGCGGCCCCGGTGGCGGCCGGTAACCCGATCACCAGGAAGTGACCTCGCCCCAGACGGTGTACCCCTTGCCCGTCCGCAGCCACCCCCACCGCTTCGTCAGCGCCTCAACGATCAACAACCCGCGCCCGCACTCCTCGTCAGGCACCGGCTTCTCCCGGACGGACGGCCCGTTCCGACCCTCATCCGTCACCCTGACCCCAGCCGTCCGGTCATGGTCGGACCGCGTCAACTCCACGACGATGAACCGGCTCACGGTGTGCTCCAGTGCATTGGCCACCAGCTCCCCCGCGACCGCCTCCAATGCCTCCGCCCCCTCCGCGGGCAACCCCCACGCCCGCGCCATGTCCCGCACGAACCGCCGCGCGACGCCCCCGGAGGCGAGGTCGTCACCGGGCACGGACAACACGCCGGACGCCTCCGCAACGCCGAAGTCCTCGCCCCGCTCCCCCTCCCCCTCCTCTTCCTCTTCCTCTTCCTCCTCTTCCTCCCGCTCCTCGTCGTCAGGCGCGAGACGAACCCGCCGACTCTCGGCGAGGAGCAAGGCATCGTCCAACGCATCCGCCAACTGCGCTGCCAGCAGAGCAAATTCCGACCGCACTCCTGGCCCGGCCTCCGCCAGCGCACCCCGGGCGTGCCCCAACAGTCGTCCCGCAAACCCGAGTTGCATGGATTCGATCCGGTCGGCCAACCGAGACACCGGCCCGGCCCCGTCCGTCGAGACGTACGAGGGCCGACCGTCCACGCGGGTCCGGGGCAGCAGCCGCATCCCCGGCTCGTCGCGGTTCACCGCGCCACCCCCAGTCCCCGCAGACACCGCGCCCGCCACTCGTCGCGGGTGAGGAGGTAGGGACGGACCAGGGGGGTCGCCAGCCCATCGAGGGGGATGTCGGCGGCGTACGGGCCGGGGCGACGGCGGGGCGACTTGGCCACAGCGAGAGGCGACGGGGCCCGGTGAGCCGCATGGAGGGGGCGGGGCGGATGAGCCGACGGTTTGGCCCGGTGACGGCCGCGCGGCGCGAAGAGGACGCGGAGGCGGGTGCAGGTACGGCCGATGAGACTGGTCATGCTCTCAACTCCCTTTTGGCGCAGGGATTCACGGGATGCGCACGGCGCGGTACGCGCCGGTGGCCTGCCTCCCTGGCCGCGGGCACACCCACCCCAGGGCAGGCGGGCATGCTCGCGCGGTGCGCTTCCGGCGGTTGCGGTGTGTTGCTTGCGCGTTACTTCAAGCTAGCGCCCTCCCGTGCAAAATGCCATGCAATCAGGGTGCAATTACCCCCTACGAGTTGGACCAAGGCCAAGTCATCGAGGCAGACTGAGGCGACCCAGCAAGAAGGGACGCCATGCCGACTCGACGCACCCCTACTGAGCGTCAGAAACGCCTCGGGGCGGAACTGCGCAAACTCCGGCTCGCCGCAGAGGTCAGCACCGACTGCGCGGCTGGCCTGCTCGGCATGGACCGCACCAGAATTTCGAACATGGAGTCCGGCACTCGGACCATCAGCCCCGAGCGAGTGCAGACGCTGACAAGCAACTACGCATGCTCCGACACCGCCTACATCGACGCCTTGGTCGCGATGGCGGGCGACAGGCAACGCGGCTGGTGGGAGGAGTACCGCGGCACCCTTTCGCAAGGTCTGCTCGACATCGCCGAGTTGGAATGGCACTCGAAGCGTCTACTCACGGTCCAGACTGCGCATGTGCCCGGCCTGTTGCAGACCGAAGACTATGCGCGGGCGGTGTTCGGCGCGGTTCTCCCGCCGCTGTCACGCCTGGAAGTCGAGCTTCGCGTGAACCACAGGATCGGGCGGCAACGCGTCCTCGACAAGGAGATCGCCCGGCCGTACGTGGGGTACGTCCATGAAGCGGCGCTGCGCATGCAGTTCGGGGGCCGCAAGGTCACCCAAGCACAGCTCGACCACCTCTGCGCTCAGTCAGAACGCAAGCACATCACGGTGCGGGTCATCCCCGTTGACTGTGGAGCCTTCCCTGGGGCAGGCCACGCGCTGCTCTACGCGGAAGGCGTCGTCCCTCGGCTCGACACGGTCCAACTGGACTCGGCACACGGGCCGGAGTTCACCCACGCCGAGGCTCAACTTGCCAAGTACCGAGCACATCTCGACTGGATGGCGGAGAACGCCCTGGCTCCCGAGAAATCGCGAGAATTCATTCACGCCATCACGCGCCAACTCTAGGAGACCGAATGCCTGACATCACGTGGGAAGCCCCCTTCTGCGGCGAGGGCAACAACTGCTTCCGCATAGGAACCGACGCCGAAGGCAACGCCTACATCGCCCTCAACGGCGAAGAAGACCGCCCCCTCACCGACTCCATAGAAGCCCTCCGCACCCTCATCCGAGACGTAAAAGCAGGCAAGGCAGACCACCTGCTGTAGCCCGCATACCGGCCGGGGTGCACCTCGACCACCCCGGCCTACCGCCTCTCGGCGGCCAGCACCGCATCCCGATACGCCCGAGCCGCCGCCCGCAGCGCCGCCTCCGGGTCGACCCCGTCCTTCTCGGCCCGTACGGCCAGCGCCAGCAGCTCGTAACCGATGCCCTCCCCCGACGGCAGCGGCACCTCCAGCCCGGCCGTCCGCGCCCGCGACGCCAGCTTGGCCGCCAGCGCCAGGCCGGGCTGGCCGAGCGGCACGCCCTCGGTCACCGAGCCCCGTCGCTTCTCCTCGGCCTTGGTCCGCAGCCAGTGGGCCTTGACGTCCTCGGGGGTCTCGGCGTCGGCCTCCCCGAAGATGTGCGGATGCCGGTGGAGCAGCTTCTCGACGATCGTCCCCGCCACATCGTCGATCGAGAACGGCTCCTCCGGATCGTCCTGCGCGATCCGGGCGTGGAAGACGACCTGGAGGAGCACATCCCCCAGCTCCTCGCGCAGCTCCTCCCGGTCGCCCGCCTCGATCGCCTCGACCATCTCGTACGCCTCCTCCAGGCCGTACTTGGCGAGGTCCTCGTGCGTACGGATGCTGCTCCAGGGGCACTCGGCGCGGATCTGGTCCATCACCTGGACGAGATCGAGCAGCCGGGCGCCGGGCAGGTCGTACGAACCGGGGAGCAGCTCCAGGTCAGGCATGGTCTCGCGACCGGAGCCGGCCAGCCGGGCCAGCCCGTCGGTCAGCGCGCTCTCCCCGTCGGCGGAGGTCAGGACGACGGCCGTACGGGCATCGGAGGGGGGTACCTCCGGTGCCGTCGAGGCTACGGGGACGCAGTAATCGACCAGCTCACGGGCGGAGGGAGCGGCGATCTCCACCTCGATACCGGCCTCGGCCAGATACGGCAGCTGCGGATGCTCCGCATCGGCGCACAGCACCCGGTCCGCCGCGCGCAGGACCTGCCACGCGGGCCAGGACAGCAGCCCGGGGGCGACCCGGTGGCTGGTGGTGAGCAGGACCAGGCGTCCGGTGCCGCCGCCCTCGGGGCGGGCACCGGCGCCGGTGTCGGTGGCAGAGGCGTCAGCGTTCACGCATCGAACGTAACCCACCCCACTGACAACGCCCGGCCCGCCCGGCGACAACGCCCGGCCGGCCCCGGCCGACCGTCGCTGCCGCTGCGGGGGGCCGCTGCCGCTCACACCCGCTGCTTGGCGCCCCCGGTCGTGATCCACGGCTCCTTGGTCTCCCCCAGGATGACCTGCCGGTCGTCCCACTTCCCGAACCGCGGATTGACGTCGATCCCCATCGACCGCGACGTCTTGGCCAGCGCCTGCGCCAGCTGCCGCTGCCCGTCCGGCTGGCCGCGGTCGGCCCCGAGGTGCTTGGCGAGCCCGTCCAGCAGCAGCTGATTGCGCACCATGGCATCGATCTCGTCCGGCGCGATCCCCTGCTGCAACCACATCGCCTTCAGCCGCTCCGCACCCCCGGCCCGCGTCTCGGCCGCCGTGCGCCACTTCTGGATGTCGTTGCGGGTGACCGTGACCCCGGCGTCCTTCGCGCTCCGGGCCAGCACCTGATCGAAGATCATCCCGTTGAGGGTGGCCAGACTCAGCCGTCCGGTGTTCATGATCAGCTGCTCACCCTGCGGAGCCCTGCCCTGCGCCTCCCGCACGTCCTTGACCTTCGCCTGCAACTGCGCGACGGAGATCCGCTTCCCGTCCACAACGGCCGCGGCCCCGGGGTGCGCCCCGCTGCCACAGGCGGCCAGTATCGGGGTCGCGGCGAGCAGGGCTGCGGTGGCGGATACGGAGAGCGCTGTCCTACGGCGGAACACTTGGCCTCCCGGCAGATCGTGCGACGGAGTGACGACCTTGCTTGATCGAGGTCGATGCTAAGCAGTCGACGTGGTCTGGGCCACTGCTTCGGCCAACGATCTGGTGCGCGGAGGGTTTCCCGTACGCCCACTGGCAGAGCGCCCCACGGGCGCCGCACCCCCGACGACGGGGACGGTCGTCTCCTGCCCGCGGCCGCTGCGTGGTGCTCACAGAGCGGCCTCGATCTCGGCGTCGGTGGCCGGGCGCAGGGCAGCGGGCTCAGCCTGCCAGGCCGGCACATCCCCACCGGGCGGGACCACCAGCACCCGGGAAGCAGCACGGCTCACGGCGGCCTGACAGGTGCAGCGCGGCGGCCCGTTTCCCTTCGGCGGGGGCGGTCCGTCGGTACGCCTGCGGCCCAAGGCGGGCATGGCGTCACCCGTCCCCTCAGCCCCGCACCTGTCCCAGCCAGTGCAGCATCCGCCGCACCTCCCCCGGAAACGCATGGTGCGGGCCGTGCAGCCGCTCCGCGTCGTAGAGGAGGCGGGTGAGGGAGTCCTGGGCGGCGGTGTGGTCGCCCTGGGCGAGGAGCAAGTGGCCTATGGAGCGGCGGATTTCGAGGGGGCGGGTGGGGGCGTCGGGGTAGCGCTCGAAGTAGGGGAGGAGGGCGCGGTATTCCTCCAGGGCCTGGGTCACTTCGCCGAGTTGTTCCAGGCACTGGGCGGCCTCGTAGTGGAACTGGAGGGCCTGGCGGGTGGCGGCCGGGCCCGTCTCCTTGGCCAACTCCTCGGCCAGTTGACGGAGTTCGGGGAGCGCGCGGCGGTATTGGCCGTCGTCCATGAGGGTGGCGGCGTACTGCTTGCGGAGGGTGCGGACCACCGGGGAGTGGTGGCCGTGGCGGGCCGCGGCGGCCGGGAGGACGCCGCCGAGGATGTCCACGGCGCGGGTGATACGGCCCTGGTCGAGGAGGACTTTGACCTCGTCGACGGCGGCGGCGACGTCCGGCTCGGAGGAGGAGGAGAGGGAGGGAGGGGAGGTGGAGGTGGAGGAGGAAGTGACGGGTGGGGTGGCTGCTGCGGGGAGACCGGCGAGGGCGGCTCGGGGGTCGGGGGGGGGTGGGGTGGTCCCGGTGGTGGCAGGGGTGGCGGGGGTGGGAGGTGCAAGCCCCGGCGAGGAGGCGGCGGGCGCCAAGGCCGGTGGAGCGGCGGGCGCCAGGGCCGGTGATGCCGCGCGGACGGCCACCGGCCGGGCTCGTACAGGCCACGGAGCATGAGGCTGGCGGAACGGGCGGGTGGGGTCCAGCGGGGCGAGGGGGGTGGGTGGGTGGTCGGTGGCGTGGGGGCCGGATTCGGAGGTGGGGAGGAGGGGGGCCAGGGCCCGGTAGACCTCCTGGGCGTCGGCGGGGCGGGCGGCCGGGTCCTTGCGCAGCAGGCGCAGGAGGAGGGCTTCGAGGGGTTCGGGGACGTCGGGGCGCAGGCGGCGTACCGGGACCGGGTCCTCGTACAGGTGGCGGTGCAGGATGCCGAGGGCGGTGGAACCGGCGAACGGGACCTCGCCGCTGAGGAGTTCGTGGAGCAGGATCCCCAGGGCGTAGAGGTCGGTGTGCGGGCCGACCGCGCCGCCCATGGCCTGTTCGGGGGCCATGTACGCCGGGCTGCCGAGGGGGGATCCGGTGTGGGTGAGGCGGGTGGTGTCGGTGTCGAGCGCGGAGGCGATGCCCAGGTCGAGGACGACCAGGGTGCCGTCGGGGCGGACCATGACGTTACGGGGTTTGAGGTCACGGTGGACGATCGGCACGGCGTGCACGGCCGCCAGGACGGCGCAGAGCTGGGCGGCGGCGCTGGCCGCCCACTGCCAGGGGTACGGGTCGTGTTCGGCGAGGTGGTCGGAGAGGTCGGCGCCCTCGACGTACTGCATGACGAGGAAGAGGTCCTCGCCGTCGCTGCCCGCGTCGTGGACGGTGACCAGTCCGGGGTGGTCGACCTGGGCGGTGACGCGGCATTCGCGGACGAAGCGGCGGCGCATCTCCTCGCCGTCGGGGGTGCCCGCCACCCGGTCCGGGCGCAGCAGTTTGACGCCGACCCGGCGGTCCAGGCGGCGGTCGTAGCCGATCCAGACCTGGCCCATACCGCCCTGGCCGAGCAGGACGGACAGCTCGTAGCGATCGGCGATGACCCGGCCGTTCACCGCTGGTCCTTCCGGCGGAGTTCGTCGCTCGGGGCGGGGCCGTACATTGCTGCTCCTGGTGGATCAGTGGACCGGCGGGCACGCGTACGGGCGGGCACGCGGGCGCGCATACGGCGGGCGCGGTCGCTGTTCAGCGGTCGGTGACGCGCACCGGTTACCCGTACCGGCGACGCCTACCAGTGGCGCCCGAGACCTGCGAGCGTATATACGACGGCCGAGCCGCGTCCCGGGATGTGCGGAATCAGGAGGCCCGGGAGCCCCGGAAGCCCCGGCGGCCCCGTCCGCCCCTCTCCCGGGCGGCCCCCACGAGCCACCACGCCGCCGCCCCGGGAGCCGATGCCCTCACTCCGGCGCCAACGACCCCTCCGTGAAGCCGTCGTACATCCCCTGCACCAGCTGTTCGCCCAGGCGGGAGGCGAGGCGCAGGGCCTCTTCGAAGGTGGCCAGATCGTGGAAGTGCTTGCCGTAGCGGCGCTGTTCGGCGAGGGGGAGGCGGGGGAGCTGGAGGCGGCGGACGTCGAGGCGGGTGGCGGTGGAGGCGTAGCTGCTGGCCTGGCGGGTGTTGGCGGTGCCGCGCAGGAAGCCGGCGAGGAACCAGGGGTCGAGGGCGGCCGGGTCGGGGCGCAGCAGGGTGAGGTTGCGGCCGAGGGCGGCGCCGGCCGTGGCCTCGTCGATGACGCGGGCGATGGCACCGCCGCCGAGGACGGGGACGACGACGTCGCCCTGCTGGACGAGGACCGGTTCCTCGGCGGGAGTGGCGGGCGAGGTTTCCGGGAGGGCGCCGGAGGGGGCGGCGGCGCCGATGACGTCATGGTCGGTGAGGACGGCGACGGGCGCGCCGGGGACCGCGGTGCCGGGGCCGCCGGCGCGGAGGACCAGGGCGCCGGTGCGGGCGAGTTCGCCGAGCGTGGTCAGCGGCCAGCGGGCGGGTGCGGCGGCGGTGGCCCGGGGGGCGGGGCGGGGGGGGATCTCGGTGGTGCGGGCCAGGGTGTCGGTCAGCCGGTCGCGGACGCGGGCCAGTTCGGCGGGGCCGCCGGCCGCGGCGGGCGGCGGGAGGGGGCGGGCGGGGGCGAGGTCGACGTCGTCGCCGAGGAGGTCGATGGCGGCCAGCGACCGCCGTACGCCGGGCAGTTCCTCGACGCCGCCGTCGCGGACGAAGAGCTGCCAGGCGTCGACGGCGGTGGCGCGGACGGTCCCCCAGTCGAGCTTGTCGCGGCCGGAGGGGCCGGAAGGGCCGGCCGAGCCGCCGGCGGCCGGGCCGGCGGTGTCCACGACGAGGAGGTGGGGGGCGGGCCGGGTGGCGCCGTCGGGCTTGCGCAGCACCCACAGGTGCAGCGGGATGCCGTTGGGCGGGGCGGCGCCGGCGGGCAGCGCGATGACGGCGCGCAGGGCGCCGCGGCGCAGCAGATCGGCGCGGATCCGGCGGCCGGAGCGGCGGGAGGCGGCGGCGGGCGGCATGAGGAGGACGGCGGTGCCGCCGGGGCGCAGCCGGGCCAACGCGTGCTGGACCCAGGCCAGTTCGGATTCCGTACGGGCCGGGAAGCCGTATTCCCAGCGGGGGTCGTAGGCCAGTTCGTCGTGGCCCCAGTTGCGTTCGTTGAACGGCGGGTGGACGAGGACGGCGTCGGCGGCCAGTTCCCCGAAGGCGTCGGCGCGCAGGGTGTCGGCGGCCCGTACGCGGACCTGTGCGTCGGGCAGGCGCAGCGCGAGGCGGAGGGCGGTGAGCGCGGCGAGGTCGGGGTCGGCCTCCTGGCCGTGCAGGGCGGGCGGGGGCGCGTCCGGCTGCTCGGCGGTGCGCTCCTGGGCGGCGGTCAGCAGGCCGCCGACGCCGCAGGCCGGGTCGAGCACGGAGCCCAACGGGCCGTCCAGGGCGGCGAGTTCGGCCATCAGGGCGGCCGGGCCCGGCGGGGTGAGGGTGTACTGGCGCGGGTTGGCGTCCAGGTGGCGGCCGAGCAGGAACTCGTACGCCTCGGGGGCGCCGTCCAGGTCGGCGAGGTCGGCGGTGGCGCGCACCAGGGCGGCGGAGGGGGCGAGCGCCTCGCGGGTCAGTCCGCCGACGGGGTGGCCGTCGCCGAGGCGGGCGGCCAGGACGGAGTCGAGCATCGCGGGCAGGACGCCGGTCAGATCGGCGTCCTGGGAGGCGCCGCGCAGCTGCTTCCAGGCCGCGGGCCGGTCGCGTACGAGGAGGAGGACGGCGCCGGCCTGACGGAGCGCGCCCGCGGCGCCGGCCGGATGGCCGACGAGCTGCTGCCAGACCCGTTCACGCAGCGGCACCTCGGCGAGTTTGCCCTGGTCGCGCAGCCATTGTTCGACGTCGCGGAGGGCGAAGGCGGGGCTGGTCTCGGTGCCGCCGACGGGTTTGGGGAAGTCGGCGTGCCGGCGACGCCAGTTGCTGACGGCGGCGCGGCCGACCCCGGCCAGCCGGGCGATGCCGGCGGCGGTCACCTCGGTGGGCCGGTCCGTACCGGGCCCCCCGGAGGGGTCGCCGAGGGCCGCGGCGTCGTCCGTCGCGGTGTCCGTCGCGTTGCCCGTCTGTGCGATGTCCGGCACCTGGCTGGCTCCCGTCCCGATGCGTGTGACCACTGTGTCAGCAGCATACCCAGCACCGCTCGATCGACCCCTTCACGTCGTGAACCTCCGCATGTCGTGAACTCGTGTTGACTCGATTCACAGTCTCTGTTGTTATTGACCCAGCACTTCAGCGGAACTCGATTCAGCGCCCGGAAGGGGCCCCTCCCGCCATGTCTCAGCAGATGAACTACCAGTCGGCCCCGATGGGCGCGCCGGCCCCGCAGGCCGCCCGTAACGGCCTGGGTGTCGCGGCCCTGGTGCTCGGCATCATCGGATTCCTCAGCGGCCTCCCGATGTTCCTGTTCTGGCTGGCCGGGCCGCTCGGCCTGCTGGCCCTGATCTTCGGCATCGTGGGCACCGGCCGCGCCAAGAAGGGCCAGGCCACCAACAAGGGTGCGGCGATCACCGGTACGGTCCTGGGCGCCCTGGCCATCGTCCTGGCGATCATCGGCGTGATCGTGTCCGTGCTGGTCGTCAAGAGCGCCACCGAAACCGCCGTCGACGAGATCAAGAAGCAGAACGGCAGCAGCAACTCCGTCAAGGACCTCAAAGCGGGCGCCGTCGCGAAGTACAACAACGGCCTCCAGGTGACCGTTTCGAAGCCGAGCCCGTACACGGTCAACCCGAACACCCTCATCGACGGCCACACCAACGGCAACAAGGCGTGGAAGGTCACCGTCACGATCAAGAACACCGGCGGCAAGGACTACACCAACCCGCTGATGACGACCGACGCGGAGGCCGACGGGAAGAAGACCGAGGAGGTCGGCGACGACAAGCACGGCATCCTGCACCACGACTTCGAGAAGACGCTCAGCCCGAACGAGTCCTCCAGCGTGGAGATGGTCTTCGACGCGCCGCCGTCCGCCAAGGAACTCGAGCTCAAGATCACTCCGGACCTCATGCTCGTCCCCGCGAACTGGAAGCTGGCCCTGTAAAGCCGCCGCCCGTAAAGCCGCCGGCCCGGAACCGCATCGCGCGGTTCCGGGCCGACTGCCTGTGCACGGGTCTGTGCACAGGTCTGTGTACCGGGCTCGCGGACGGGGCCTGTGTACGGGGTCTGTGTACGCGGTCCGCGGACGGGACCTACCTCGCCGAGAAGCGGACCGGTGCCTGCGTGGGGGTCCCGCCAGCTAGCGGGCCGCGCCCTTCTGCCAGGCGTCCGACCCGCTCAGGCGTGCCGGTGATTTTGTCCGGGGAACAGCCGGTGAGGGTGAGCACAGCGGCCGGCGCGGCGGCGGCGGCAGCGGTCCGGGGCGGCGGCGGTTCACGGCGGGCGGTGGGTATCACCGCGCTCCCTTCACAGAGTGGAGTCGGGGGCGGGCGCCCGGGCCGGTCCGGTTCGCCGCTTCGAGTATCTTTTCGGGAATTGAGAGTGAGGACCCCCATGGACACGGCCGCAGCAACGGCCGCGGGCGCGGGCGGCCCCGTGCCCCAGGCCGCCACCGGCCCCGCGCCCGCCGGCACCCCGCATCCCGCCCCCGGCCCGCTACGCCGCGCCGCCCACCGCCTGCGCGAGGGGAGCGCGCCGCTGCGCGCACCGCGTCTGGACCCTTACTGGGCCGCCGCGCTCTTCTTCATCGCCTTCGCCGCGCTGGCGGTGGGCCGTTTCCGTACGATGTCCAACTCGTCCTGGGATCTGGGCATTTTCGAGCAGGTGATACGGGGCTACGCCCACTTCGGGGCGCCGATAGCCGATCTCAAGGGACCGGGCACCAATATCCTCGGCGACCACTTCAGCCCCGTGCTGATCGTGCTCGCCCCGTTCTACCGCCTCTTCCCCTCGCCGCTGACCCTGCTGCTGGCGCAGGCCGCGCTGTTCGCGGTGTCGGTGCTTCCGGTGACCCGTGCCGCCGCCCGCCATCTGGGGCGCCTGCCGGGGCTGGCCCTCGGCATCGCGTACGGCACGTCCTGGGGTGTGCAGAAGGCCGTGGACTTCGACTTCCACGAAATAGCCTTCGCGCTGCCGCTGATCGCCTTCGCCCTGGAAGCGGTGCTGCGCGGGCGCTGGACCGCGGCGGTGTGCTGGGCCGCGCCGCTGGTGCTGGTCAAGGAGGACCTGGGGGTCACCGCCGCGGCCATCGGCGCGATCGTGCTGATCCGTACGCGGCGGGCCGGTCCGCTGCCCATCGCCCTGGTGGTCTTCGGCCTCACCGCCACCGCGCTCACCCTCGGCGTGCTCATCCCCGCCTTCAACGGCTCCGGCTCGTACGACTACTGGAACAAGCTCGGCTCCGACGGCGGCGCGGATCCCGCCATCCCCCTCGATGTCGCGGTGCACACCACGCTGTGGGTGCTGCTACCGACCACCGGTCTGCTGGCCCTGCGCTCCCCTCTCCTGCTGGCCGCCGCGCCGACCCTGGGCTGGCGGTTCCTCTCGCACGATCCGCACTACTGGGGCATCGACTGGCACTACAACGCCGTTCTGATGCCGGTGGTCTTCCTCGCCCTGGTCGACGCCCTGCCGCGGGCCCGGGTCTCCGCGCGCCCCTGGCTGCGCTCCTACGCCCACCACCTGCCGGCCGCCGCGCTGGCCTGCGCGCTGGCACTGACCACCACGCTGCCGCTGTCCCGCCTGACCGAGGCCGCCACCTACCGCATACCGCCCGATGTGCCCGCCGCGGAGCGGCTGCTGGCGCGGATACCCGACGGCGCGACGGTGGAGTCCGACATCCGCCCGCTGTCCCGGCTGACCGGCCGTACCCGGGTGTTCTGGAGCGGCGACACCCGCGGCCTGTCCCCCGACTACATAGCCCTCCAGCGCCCCACCGACCGCAGCCCGCGCCAGGCCCTCGCCGACGCGGCCGCCCGGCATCCGAGGTCCACCTACGTCCTGCTGGGGGACTCCGGGGGCCTGCTCGTCCTCCGGCGTACGTCGGCGCGGTGACGGCGTACGGCCGCGCACCGGACCCCGGCTGACCCAGGGGCCCGGCGCGTATACGCCGCCTACGAACCCAGGATCGTCGTGAGGAACTCCCCCACCCAGGCGAGCAGTTCCCGCCCCACCAGCGGCTTGCCGCCGATCTTGCCGGTGGCCGGGCGCGGCACCAGCACCTGCCCGGTGGCCGGCTTGAGGACCGACCGGGGATACAGCCGCTTCAGGCGCAGCTCCTGGGACTCACGCAGCTCCACCGGGCCGAAGCGGATGTTGGAGCCCTGGAGGGTGATGTCGGTGACGCCGCAGGCGCGGGCCAGCATCCGCAGACCGGCGACCAGCAGGAGGTTCTCGACCGGCTCGGGCAGCTTGCCGTAGCGGTCGGTCAGCTCCTCGCGGACGGCGGCGATGTCCTCCTCGGAGTTCGCCGAGGCGATGGCGCGGTACGCCTGGAGGCGCAGCCGCTCGCCGGGGGCGTAGTCGTGCGGGACGTGCGCGTCGACGGGGAGTTCGATCTTGACTTCGAGCGGGGGCTCCTCCTCCGCGCCGCCGTCCAGGGACGCGCGGTAGTCGGCGACCGCCTCGCCCACCATCCGTACGTACAGGTCGAAGCCGACGCCCGCGATATGGCCGGACTGTTCGCCGCCGAGGAGGTTTCCGGCGCCGCGGATCTCCAGGTCCTTCATGGCGACGTACATGCCGGCGCCCATTTCGGTGTGCTGGGCGATGGTCGCCAGCCGCTCGTGGGCGGTTTCGGTCAGCGGCTTCTCGGGCGGGTAGAGGAAGTAGGCGTAGCCGCGGTCGCGGCCCCGGCCGACGCGGCCGCGCAGCTGATGGAGCTGGGAGAGGCCGAAGTTGTCGCCGCGCTCGACGATCAGGGTGTTGGCGTTGGAGATGTCGATGCCCGATTCCACGATCGTGGTGGAGACCAGGACGTCGAACTTCTTCTCCCAGAAGTCGACGACGACCTGCTCCAGCTGCGACTCGCCCATCTGACCGTGTGCCGTCTGGATCCGGGCCTCGGGGACGATCTCGCGCAGCCGGGCGGCGGCGCGGTCGATGGACTCGACGCGGTTGTGGATGTAGAAGACCTGGCCCTCGCGCAGGAGTTCACGGCGGATGGCGGCGCCGATCTGCTTTTGCTCGTAGGGGCCGACGAAGGTCAGGACCGGGTGGCGCTCCTCGGGCGGGGTGGTGATGGTGGACATCTCGCGGATGCCCGTCACCGCCATTTCGAGGGTGCGGGGGATGGGGGTCGCCGACATCGTCAGGACGTCGACGTTCGCGCGCAGCTTCTTGAGCTGCTCCTTGTGCTCGACGCCGAAGCGCTGCTCCTCGTCGACGATGACCAGGCCCAGGTCCTTGAACTTGGTCTCGGAGGAGAACAGACGGTGGGTGCCGATGACGAGGTCGACCGAGCCGTCGCGCAGGCCCTCCAGCGTCGCCTTGGCCTCGGTGTCGGTCTGGAAGCGCGACAGCGCGCGCACATTGACCGGGAACTGGCCGTAGCGCTCGCTGAAGGTGCCGTAGTGCTGCTGGACGAGGAGGGTGGTGGGCACGAGGACGGCGACCTGCTTGCCGTCCTGGACGGCCTTGAAGGCGGCGCGGACCGCGATCTCGGTCTTGCCGTAGCCGACGTCGCCGCAGATCAGACGGTCCATCGGGACCGACTTCTCCATGTCCTCCTTGACCTCGGCGATGGTGGTGAGCTGGTCGGGCGTCTCCGCGTAGGGGAAGGCGTCCTCCAGTTCGCGCTGCCAGGGGGTGTCGGGGCCGAAGGTGTGGCCGGGGGCCGCCATCCGGGCCGAGTACAGCTTGATCAGATCGGCGGCGATCTCCTTGACGGCCTTCTTCGCGCGCGCCTTGGTCTTGGTCCAGTCGGAGCCGCCCAGGCGGTGCAGGGTCGGGGCCTCGCCGCCCACGTACTTGGTGACCTGCTCCAGCTGGTCGGTGGGGATGTAGAGGCGGTCGCCGGGCTGGCCGCGTTTGGCGGGGGCGTATTCGACCAGCAGGTATTCGCGGGTGGCGCCCTGGACCGTGCGCTGCACCATTTCGAGGTAGCGGCCGACGCCGTGCTGCTCGTGGACGATGAAGTCGCCGGCCTGGAGGGTCAGCGGATCGATCGTCTTCCGGCGGCGGGCAGGCATCCGGGCCGCGTCCTTGCCGGCCGCCTTCTGGCCGGAGAGGTCGGTTTCCGTCAGGACGGCCAGTTTGAGGGCCGGGTCGATGAAGCCGTTGTCGATCGAGCCGCAGGCGACGTGGACGAGGGACGGCGAGATGTCGGGCAGGCCGGCGTCGAGGCGGGCGGGGATACCCTCGCCGCCGAGGACCTCGGCCGTACGGGCGGCGGGGCCGTGCGCCTCGGTGAGGAAGACCGTGCGCCAGCCGTCGGCGAGCCACTGCTTGGTGTCGGCCAGGGCGCGCTGGGTGTCGCCCCGGTAGGTCTCGGGGGCGTGCATGCCCAGCTTGAGGGTGTCGCCGTCGGTCGACAGGGCCTCGTCCGCGGCGAAGGGGCTGACCGACCACCACATCATGCCCAGCTCGCGGGCCCGGTCGCGGACGTCCGCGATGCCCCACAGCGAGGCCGCGCCGACGTCGATCGGCGCCTCTCCGCCGCCCGCGCTGGCCGCCCAGCTTGCCTGGAGGAACTCCTGGCTGGTCGCCACCAGGTCCGCGGCGCGGGTACGGACCCGCTCGGGGTCGCAGACCACCGCCATGGAGCCCTCGGGCAGCACGTCCAGCAGCAGCTCCATGTCGTCGACCAGCACCGGGGCGAGGGACTCCATGCCCTCCACCGCGATCCCCTCGGCGATCTTGCCGAGGAGTTCGCCCAGCTCCGGGTGGGCCTCGGCGAGCGCCGCGGCCCGCTGCCGGACCTCGTCGGTCAGCAGCAGCTCGCGGCACGGCGGCGCCCACAGACCGTGCTCGGCCACCTCCAGGGAACGCTGGTCGGCGACCTTGAAGTAGCGGATCTCCTCGATGTCGTCACCCCAGAACTCCACCCGCAGCGGATGCTCCTCGGTGGGCGGGAAGACGTCCAGGATGCCGCCGCGGACCGCGAACTCGCCGCGTTTCTCGACCAGTTCGACGCGCGCGTACGCGGCCGCCGCCAGCCCGTCGACGACCTCCTCCAGGTCGGCGGACCGCCCCGTGCGCAGACTCACCGGCTCCAGGTCGCCCAGCCCCTTGACCTGCGGCTGGAGTACGGAGCGGATCGGCGCGACGACCACCGAGACGGGGCCGGCGGTCGGGTCGTCCGGCTGCGGGTGGGCGAGGCGGCGCAGTACCGCCAGGCGGCGGCCGACGGTGTCCGAACGCGGCGAGAGCCGCTCGTGCGGCAGCGTCTCCCACGACGGGTACTCGACCACGCCGTCGGGCGGCAGCAGGGAGCGCAGGGCCGCCGCCAGGTCCTCGGCCTCGCGCCCGGTGGCGGTGACCGCGAGCACCGGGCGGCCGGCCTCGCGGGCCAGGGCCGCCACCGCGAAGGGGCGGGCGGCCGGCGGCCCGACCAGGTCCACATGCGGCCGGTGGCCGTCGGCCGCGGCCCGCACCGCTTCGGCGAGCGCCGGGTCCCGTACGACGGCGTCGAGCAGACCAGTCAGGCTCATGAAAAGGCTTCCGTCCCAGGAGGCGAGGCGCGAGCGGACCGCCGGGATCGCAGCTGTGCGCAATCACCGGAGAACCCCGCGCAGCGAACAGCATGTATGTGCAACGCGAGCGGCCCGACGCTCCCTTTGCGGCGCAAAGGGGCCCAACGGGCCGGGGTTGCCACGATACGCCCGCCCACCGACAACCGGCCGCCCGAGCCCTGGGGCCTGTCCGATGGGCGGGCCCACGCCGACACATCGGACAGGCCCCAGACCGGCCCCGCCGTCCACGGAGCGAGAATCCCCGTTCCGCCCACCGGTCCCGCATGGAAGGGTGTGCGCTACACACAATGCCCGGTGAAGACCGGAGGAGAGGCGGCGGGGCCCGGTGGCAGGCATCACGAGGCGGGACGAGCACGATACGGACATAGCCACGGGCGGCGCCCCCGGACCCCGGCGCGGGCCCGTCGTCGCCGCCCTGATGCTGGCCATGGCGCTGGCCGCCCTCGACTCCACGATCATCGCCACCGCCGTCCCGCAGATCGTCGGCGACCTCGGCGGCTTCGCGGTTTTCTCCTGGCTCTTCGCCGGCTATCTGCTGGCCGTCACCGTCACCCTCCCCGTCTACGGCAAGCTCTCCGACACCTTCGGCCGCAAACCCATCCTGATCGCCGGCATCGTGCTCTTCGTCGCCGGCTCGCTGGCCTGCGCGGGCGCCTGGGACATGGCCTCCCTGATCGCCTTCCGGGTGCTCCAGGGCCTGGGCGGCGGCGCCCTCCAGGGCACCGTCCAGACCATCGCCGCCGACCTCTACCCGATGAAGGAACGCCCCAAGATCCAGGCCAGGCTCTCCTCGGTGTGGGCCGGCTCTGCGGTCGCCGGGCCCGCGCTGGGCGGACTGCTCGCCGCGTATGCCGGGTGGCGGTGGATCTTCCTGGTCACTGTGCCGGTGGGGGCGCTCGCCGTGTGGCTGATCGTCCGCTACTTCCGCGAGCCGGCGCGCCCGGCCCGTACGAGCCGCCCCCGCGTCGACTGGCCCGGTGCGCTCGCCATCTTCGCCTGCGGCGGGCTGCTGCTGACCGGACTCGTCCAGGGCGGCGTCGCCTGGCCCTGGCTCTCGGTGCCGTCGCTGCTGCTCTTCTCGGGGGCGGCGGTGTGTGCGGCGGCGACCGTGGTGATCGAACGGCGCGCCGCCGAGCCGATCATCCCCGGCTGGGTCTGGCGCCGCCCCACCATCCGCGCGGTCAACCTCGGCCTCGGCGCGCTGGGCCTGCTGATGGTCGCCCCCACCGTCTTCCTGCCCACCTACGCCCAGGCGGTGCTCGGCCTGGGCCCGACCGCCGCCGGCTTCGTGCTCTCCGTGATGATCGTCAGCTGGCCGGTCTCGGCCGCCTTCAGCAGCCACGTCTACAACCGCATCGGCATCCGCAACTGCGCCCTGGTGGGCATCGGCGTGGCCGCGCTGGTCCTGGCCGCCTTCCCCCTGCTGCCGTATCCGGGCGCCGCCTGGCAGCCCGCGCTGCTCATGCTGGCGCTCGGCGCGGCCCTCGGCCTGTTCCAGCTGCCGCTGATCTTCGGCGTCCAGTCCTCCGTCGGCTACGGAGAGCGCGGCACCGCCACCGCCTCCATACTCTTCTGCCGTCAGGTCGGCCAGTCCCTGGGCGCGACCCTCTTCGGCGCGGTCGCCAACGCCGGTCTGAGCGCGAGCCTCGCCGACGCCCCGGCCGCCATCCGGCCCGGCCTGCCGCACGACCTCGACGCCGTCTCGCGCGCCCTGCAAAAGGCCGGCTCGCTCACCGCCGACGCCGCCGACTACCTGCGCCGGGCCGTCGCCACCACCGTCGGCCACGTCTACCTCGGCGCCGCCGCGGCCGCCGTCCTCGCCCTCCTCGCACTCCTCGCGCTCGCGCCCCGCCGCTTCCCGGTGCATGCGGACGCCGGGACACAGCGGGAGCGGGACGGCGGGGACGGGGGCGGGGAGGACGGCAGGGGCGGCGGGGACTGCGGGAGCCGGGCGGGCGGTGCGGAGGCGTAACGGCGGCGGGGCCCCCGTCCCGGTTCAGCCCTCCACGCGGGGCACCTCCTCCGTGTCCGGATCCGTGTCCGGCTCCGTCTCCGGATCCGTCTCCAGGCGGGGCAGCTCGGTCTCCAGGGTGTCCTCGTTGTCGGGGTCGCAGCCGTCGGGGTCGCAGCCGTCGGCGGCACCGCCGGGCCGCCGGTCGGCGGATCCACCGTCGCCCTGGCCGCCGTCTCCGGGGCCGCCGTCTACGGGGCCACGGCCCACGTCCTCCCGGCCCACGTCCTCCTGGCCCTCGGCGTCCCGGCCCTCGGGTTCGCGCCCGTCGGGTTCGTGCTCCTCCCCCTCACCGGCCCGGTTCCCGGACTCCGCATCCGCCGCCGTCTCCGGCTCCGTGACCTTCTCCGCCCGTGACCGCCCCTGCGGCTGCGGTTCCGTGGCCCTTTGCAGCTGCTCCTGCGCTTCCGGCTCCGGCTCCGGCTCGTCGTCGTCCAGCGCGTCCGGGTCCTTGCCCGTCAGCGCCGCCAGGCTGTTGCGCACATGCGCCATATGGGCCCGGACCTCGGTGCGCTCCTCCTCGTGTTCGCGCAGCAGCCGGGCCGTGTCGCGCTCGATCCGGTCGGCCTCCACCTTGGCCTCGGCCAGGATCTCGGTGGCGCGGTCGGCGGCGTCCTCCTCGGTGTGGCGGGCGGCCTCCTCCACGCGGGCGTGGGCGCGGCGCCGCTCGGTGAGCTTGGCCTCGCAGCGGGCGTCCAGTTCGGCGACCCGGCGGTTCGTCTCGGCCTCCAGCTTCGCCAGTTCGCGCCCGGCCACGTCCCACTCCTCGGCCTGCCGGTTCTCCTCCTCGTGCCACATCTGCTCGGTGCGCTGACGCATCTCGGTGAGCACCGCGGCCGCCTCGGCGCGCCACTGCTCGGCGTCCTGGGCCGCCTCGGCGGCCAGTTCGGCGGCCTGTTTCCGCGCCGCCTCCTCGGTCCGCCGCCCGTACTCCTCCGCCTCGGCCCGCAGCTCCCGCGCCGCCGTCTGCTCCTGGTCGCGGAGCCGGTCGGCGTACGCCATCGCCTCGTCGCGGAGCCGCTCCCCTGCGGTTTCCGCCTCGGCCCGCAGCCGGTCCGCCTCCGACTGAGCGGTCGTCAGGAGCAGCCGGGCCTGGTCGCCCAGGCCCTCGAAGGTCTGCGGCGGCAGCTTGGCCACCTGCTCCTGAAGTTCCGCCAGCTCCGCGTCCATCTCGTTGCAGAGCACGGTCAGCCGCGCGGCCCGCTCCCAGCAGGCGTCACGGTCTATTGAGACCTCTTCCACCCGCCGGTCGACGTCCTCCGGCCGATAGCCGCGTCCTCGTACGGTCTCGAACCCGTGCGGCGAAACCGAAGCACTCATCCCTCAAAGCCCCTTTTCTGGATCGGCCCGAAGCCGCCCTATCGCGACACTTCACCCCTCTCCCACACAAGGATGCGTCAATCGGTGCCAGAAGTCGGAATAGCCTCGTCGGCGCGCAAAGCGCCGAATATTCGGTTTGCGCCGTCCGTGTTCCAGAGCAGGACGTCGCCGGCGGCGCCCATCGCCACGCCGGGAGCCGCCACCGGGACGGTGACCGCCGCGCCGCCGCCCTGGGCGACCTCCTTCATCGACCAAGCCATGGCCAGCAGTTCGGGCGTTCCCGAAGCGTTGTCGACGGCGAGCGCGGACAGCCCGGCGCCGCCGACCGGCAGCAGCCGGGACGGATCGAGCAGCACGCCGGGCGCCAGCATCTCCTCCGCCACCGCCCCGATCAGCTGCCGCTGCCGCTTCACCCGTCCGAGGTCACCCTGCGGGTCCGCATAGCGGGCCCGTACGAAAGCCAGCGCCTGCCGCCCGTCCATCCGGTGGCAGCCCGCCGCGAAATCGGCCCCGGAATGCGCATCGCGCAGCGGCCGGTCCAGACACAGCCGCACCCGGCCCAGCGCGTCCACCAGCCGCACCACGCCCAGGAAGTTCACCTCGGCATAGCGGTCGACGCGCAGCCCCGTCGCCTGTTCGACCGTACGCGCCAACAGCCGCGGCCCGCCCTGCGCATACGCCGCATTGATCTTCGCCCGGCCGTGCCCCGGCACCCGTACATAGCTGTCGCGCGGCAGACTGACCAGATACGGGCCGTGCCGGCCGGAGTGCAGCACCATGATCGTGTCGGTGTTGCGGACCGTGTCATTGCCCACGTGCAGGTCCTTGCGCTGCTCGGGTGACAGCGCGGCGCGGCTGTCGGAGCCGATCAGCAGCCAGTTCGTCCCCTTGCCCGGGGGCGGGCGCCCGGCGTAGTCGGCCAGCGCGCCCGCATGCCGTACGCGCTCCGCCGCCCATCCGTACAGCGCCACCCCGCCCGCCGCCGCCAGCACCACCAGCGCCAGCAGCACCGCGAGAATCCGCCGCCGCCACGACCCCCGACCCCGCCGCCGACGCCGCGGCCCGCGCCCGGCCCGATGGACGGCGACGGAGGACGGCGAGGGCGATGAGGACGGCTGCCCTATGTGTGCCATGTAGGCATGGTGGGGGCGACGACGGCGCGGCGCAGGTCGAGCAGGCCGGCGCCCGCCGGTCGCGGAAGGCGGCGCCCGCCGGTCGCGGAAGCCGCCACCGCGTGTTCCGCTGCCCCGCCGGGTAGGGGTCTGCAAGGGGCGCTCGCGACCCTTAGGGGATCCGTTCGAACGACCCTTAAGGGACCGCCACCCCCGCCCCCGCCACTACAGCAACCCGTCCCACATCTGCTCCAGCAGCACCGACCACCACGTCTCCGGCGAGCCGAGGGCCGGGGGGTCCAGGGCGACCAGCTGGGCCTGGAAGTCGACGGTCCAGCGGCCCGCCTGTTCCGGTGTCAGCCCGAAGCGCAGGCGCCACATCCGCCCCAGCATCGCCAGGCAGCGCACGAACTCCGGCAGCCCGCTGTTGACGAACTGCGGCACGGCGGGCTGCCCGCCCGGTGCGGCCTCCAGCGGGACGGCCACGATGTTCGCGGTCCCGTACTGGACGCACAGCTGACGGCCGAAGTCGTTGCCCATGACGAGGTACGAGCCGGCGTCCGCGGCGGGCTGGACCCGCCGTTCCGTCGCCAGCTCCGCCAGCGTCGGCACCGGGCGGCCCGGCTGCGCCTGCGCCCAGAAGAACGGCCCGAAGTCGACCGGCAGCCCCGCCCACACCAGCATCTGGGCGACCACCTCGGGCACTCCTTGCCGGGAGACCGCCCGCTGGTCGAAGCGGAATATCCCCTGCGGCCCGAAGGACTGCTCCAGCTCCTGCCCGATCACCTGCGGCGGCACCGGAGGCACCGGCGGCACCTGCGAGGGATGCGGCAGCGGCACCCGCACCGGCGCCGGCCGCGCCGGGCCGTCCGCCACCTGGTGCAGTTCGCCCTGGTGCTCGACCAGATGCCGTACGCCCTGCTGGCGCGAGGCGTGGTCCGTGCCGTAGGCGGCGGTGTGGCTGATGCGCACCTGCGGCCAGGTCTCGCGGATCATCCGGGCGCAGTAGCCGCCGGGCAGGTCGCAGGACTCCAGCTCGGTGTGCAGCTCCAGCACCTGCTGCGGCGGAATGTTCATCCCGCGCAGCTCGTGCAGCAGCTGCCACTCCGGGTGCGGCGTACCGGGCGCGGAGCGGCGCACGATCTTCTGCTCGGCGCCGTCGGGGGCGCGGTAGCTGAGTACGGCCATGTAGCCGGGGCCGACGGTCGGCTGGCCGCCCGGGGCCTGGGGGTAGCCGTATGCGCCCGGCCCACCTGGGGCGCCGGGTACGGGTGCGCCGGGCGGGCCCGTGGGGGCGCCCGGTGGCGGTACGGGGCCGGGGCCGGCGTGCGGAGGCATGCCGGGGCCGGGCGGCGGCGGGGGTGCGGCCGGGGGCATGCCCGGCGCGGGGGCGGGCCCGGGGCCCCCGGGGACTCCCGGGGCGCCGGGTGTGCCAGGCACTCCAGGTGCTCCCGGGGCTCCAGGTGCTCCCGGGCCGCCGGGCATGCTGAGGGCCGCGCCGTCGGCGAGCATCGTGGCGGCGGCGTGCACCCCGCCGCCCCCCGCACCACCGGGGGCGGGCGGAGCGGACGGCGGTGGCGGGCCGCCCTGGCCGCCCGCACCCGGCCTGCCGGGCGGGCCCGGCGGCTTCGGCGCGCCGGGCATGCCCGGCGAGCCCGGCGGCTTGGGTGCGCCCGGCGTACCGGGGGGAGACGGCGGGTGCGGTACGGACCCCGTACCGGCCCCGCCGCCCAGGCTTGCCTGAAGGGCCGCGCCGTCGGCGAGCATCGTCGCGGCGGCGTGCACCCCACCGGCGGCCGGCGGCGCGGGCGGCGGGGTTCCGGGACCCGGCGTTCCGTCGGAGTCGTCCGGCTGCGGCCCGTCCACCGCGCTCAGGTCCAGGTCCGCGGCGTCCAGCTGCGAGACCAGCTGAGTGGGAACATAGCCGCCGGCCGGCGCACCGGGCGTGCCGGGACCGGACGGCCGGGCCTCGGCCTTGCCCGTCGCGGCGTCGGCGATCTGTGCGGGGTCGGGACGCTGCCCGGCCCGGCCCGCACCGGGCATACCGGGCGCGCCGGGGGGCGGCGGCGGACCGGCGGCACCGCCCTGCCTGCCGCTTCCGGCGTTCCCCGTATTCCCAACGTTCCCGGCGTTCCCGGCGTTTCCGGGCAGCCCGGAACCGTCGGCCATCATGGTCGCCGCCGCGTGCACCCCGCCGCCCGCAGCGGGCGGGGGCGGCGGAGGCATACCGGGGCCGCCGGCGCCCGGCGGAGGCGGCGGCATGCCGGGGCCGGGGACGCCCGGCGGAGGAGGGACGTCGGCGATGGGCGCGCCCGAAGGCGGCGGCAGATCGGACAGTGCCGGGGAGCCGGGCGGCGCGGGCGGCATGGGAGGCGGCGCGGGCAGCCCGCCGGGACGGCCGTCCGGCGCTCCCGCGGCGCCGCCCTCCGACGCGTCCAGCGCCGGTGCGACCTGCGTACGCGGCAACTGGACGCCGCTCTGGAGGAGTTCGGTCTTGGCATCGGGGAGCGAGCGCGGCGGCGGGGTGTCGTCCGATTCGGAGTGCTCGGCCAGCGCGTCGGAGAACTCGGTCAGCGGCGCCGCGAACACCGTCTCGGGCAGCCCCACCGAACGGTCCTCGGCCGCGTCGTCGCCGGTGGTGTCGGCCTCGGCCCAGGGGGTCGCCGGGGTGGCCGCGGCGGACGAAGCAGCCGGTGCCGAAGCAGCCGGTGACGGACCCGACGACGCGGCAGGCGCCGAAGACGCAGACGGAGACACAGCCGCAGACGGTGACGCAGCCGAAGACGGAGACGGAGACGGAGACGAAGACGGAGACGGAGACGAAGCCCCCGACCCCCCGCTCCCCCGCCCCCGGCCCTGGAGCCCTATCGCGTCCGCCGCCTCCTGGAGCCACTCCGGCGGCGTCAGCAGGAACGATGTGGCCTCCAGGTCCACCCGCTGCGGCGGCGGTTCGGCCGCCCCGTGCCCGCCGTCCGCCGGAGCGCCGTACTCCTCCTCGTACCGCCGGATCACCTCGCCGACCGGCAGCCCCGGCCACAGCGTCGTCTCCCCGCTGTCCCGGGCGATCACCAGCCGGGCCCGGCCGCCATCGGTGGCCGGACCTCCCCCAGAGCCTTCGGCACCGGGGGGACCCCCCTCGCGGTCCTCCGCCCAGGCCACGAACCCCAGAGCGAACTCCCGCACCCGCACCTCGCGGTGCTGCTGCGCCGGCACCTCGCCGTTGACCCAGCGCTCCGCGCGCTCCTGCGCCTGCGCGAACGTCACCATCGCGCGTTCACCCCTCCACCGGGACGGCGTGCGCGAAGCCGCCGTCCACCATCAGGTTCGCCACGGTCTCCAGCTCCGGCGGATTGCCCGCCAGCCGCTGGAGGAAGTCGTCGAAATCGGCGCCGCAGGGCAGCAGCAGCCGCTCGACCCGCTCCTGCACCGTCCATCCGTCCTGGTCCCGGGCGTCGTCGTACGGGCAGAACCACACCGACCCCGGGGCCTCGCCGCGCACCTTCACCGCGACCACCCCGCCCTGGACGAACGCCACGCCCAGATAGTCCTTGGTGAAGTGGTCGCGCAGACATTTGTTGATGTAGACGAGGTCATTGACGGCCGCATCGTCGCGCACCGCGAAGAACGGCTGATCGACCAGCAGCCCCAGCTCCGCGTCGAGCGCCGCGCCCACCGTCGCGCATCCGCCCGCCGCCTTCAGGAACGCGCGGTAGGCGCCCGGCAGCCGGTAGCCGAGCGCCTCCTCGGCCTGCGCCACCTGCTCCTCGCTCACCGCCAGCTCCCGCCGCGGCACCGCGAAATGCGCCGGCCGCGTCTCCTGCAACGGCCGCGTGCCGCGTTTGTCGTGCTCCACCGCCGCCGTCGCCAGCCCGCCGTGATGCCGCAGCAGCGCCTTGACCTCGACGGGAATCAGCTCCAGGCGCCGCGTACCGGGTACGTGATGCCAGGTCCAGCCGTGCGGCGTCGCCACCGACGGAACGTCTATCCACAGCTCGTGCCCCTGCGCATGCAGCGCCGCATTCGCCGACACATAGTCCGTCAACCGCAGCTCGTCGACGCCGAAGCCCTCCGGCGGCTCGGCGATCTCCGCCGCCGCCCGCGCATACGGCGTGAACACCGGGAAGCCGTTCGCGTCCACCCGCACTCCCGCGGGATGACGGGCGGCACGCACCGGATCCGGGAAATGCACGATCTGCCCGGCGTAGGCCGAATTCGGTGGCGCGGCATGCTGCTGCCCGAGCCGACCTGTCGTCATCGCGGTTGCCCCCTGGCTGGATCTGGGTTTGGGGCACAGCCTATGCCGTGCCGCAACACCCTCCCGCCGCCCCCGGCCGCCCCGCGTCAGCCCGCCGACACGCCACCCTCACCCGCCGCCGCACGGTCCCCCGACCGTCGTAAGCCACCCCGCCGACCAGCCCTGTTTCCCCGCAGCCGACGGACCGTCACACATCAGTGACATCTCCGACAGCAGGCCCGACTACCGCAACACCCAGCACATTTGGCAGTCTGACTCCGCAGCCGGGGGATTGCAGGGAGGGAAAGCACCAACAATGAGCACCACCGCACATCAGCACAGCAGCGCCACCGGCGACCCTCGCATCGGCTGGAGCGCCACCGCCGACGCCGACCGCGCCCCGGTCCTCGCCCACCGCCGCGACGGCATCCTCCCCACCGTCGGCGCCGCCTTGTCGGTACGCGGACAAACCCTGACCTGTACGGCGAGCAAGGCGGAGCAGCCCCCCACCCTGCACCCCCTCGTCCAGGACTTCCTCGACACCCTCGGCACCGCACAACGCGAACGCTTCACCGGCCGATGTCCCGAGGCCGTCCTCCTCTCCCGCCACCTCACCGCGGTCGAGTCCGGCCGCAGCAAACGCGCCGCCCGCAAACCCCTCACCAACGGCGAAGCCCGCCGCTCCCTGAAACACTCCAAGATCACCGCACGCCATATCCGCGAGGACGGCGACCCCCGGCACGGCAGCTACGCCCCGCCCTGCCGCTCCTGCGACGCCCTCCTCGCCCACTTCGGCGTCATGCCCATCGACGGCACGACGCCCACCGGGAGCTGACCGCCACCATGCCGACCGTCCCCGCCCCGCAGTCCCCCGCCCGCGACCGCGCCGGCTCCACCCGCTTCCCCGCCGCCGTCGACGTCGCCCTCCAGGAAGCCGGCTGGCAGCCGGGCCGCTGGGACATAAAGCAGGCCGAACACTGGGCCGACACCCTGCGCGCCCACACCTCCCCCGCCGGCCACCGTCACACCGTCTTCGCCGCCGCCGTCGAAGCCTGGGCGGAATTCGGCGGCCTGACGATCACCGGCACCGGCCCCGGCCGCCACATCGCCCCCACCCCCTTCACCGTCGACCCCCTCCACGGCCTCCACCTCGCCCGCACCCTCGGCGATCTCGGCCGCGCCCTGGACACCGGCGTCGCCCCCCTCGGCCAGGAAGAAATCCCCGACGCCCACGGCGGCACCCCCACCGCCCAGGCCGTCCTCGCCATCGACACCCAGGGCCGCATCTACAGCCTCGACCACACCGGCGACTGGTACCTCGGCCCCGACCTCGACACGGCCCTGAGCACCCTCGTCCTGGGCACCCGGCCCTCCCGCCTGGGCGTCGCGACACAGGGCTGACACCGCACGGGGCACCCGGCCACCGGCCGTGCCGCAGCTCCCGGGAGCCGAGCAGACTCCCCCGGCCCCGGCCCGAACCGCCGCCAGTACGGGCCTTACCTCACCCGCCGGCGCCGGCCGCCCCCACCGGCACCACCGCCGACACCCGGAAGCCGCCCGCCTCCGTCGGCCCCGACACGAACACGCCCCCCAGGGCGGTCACCCGCTCCCGCATCCCCACCAGGCCGTTGCCCCCGCTGGGCAACCCCGCATCCGCCGCCCCCCGCTCCGACGGACCGTTCTCCACCTGCACCGCGACCTCGTCGCCCCGATGCGCCAGCCGCACCCGCGCCCGCGCGCCCGGCGCATGCTTGTGCACATTCGTCAGCGCCTCCTGCACCACCCGGTAGACGGTCTGCTCCACCCCCGCCGCATACGACCGCCCCGCCGTGGCGCCATCCGCCCCCTCGACCGACAGCACCACCGCCATACCGGCCGCCCGCGACTGCCCCACCAGATCCGCCAGCTCGGCCAGCGACGGCCCGTCGCCGTCCGCCTCGGCCGGCATCGCCCCCGCCTCCGGCTCCGCCCGACGAGCGGCCTCGCTCGCCACCGCAGCCAACCGCTCCGGCTCGTCCGGCCCCGCCGCGGCGCGCACCGGTGCCGCACCGTCCGCCGTACGCAAAACCCCCAGCATCTCGCGCAGCTCCGTCAGCGCCTGCCGCCCCATGTCCCCCACCAGCGCGGCATTCTTCGACGCCTTCTCCGGATCCTTCAGCGCCACCGCCTGCAACGCCGCCGCATGCACCACCATCAGACTCACCCGGTGCGCCACCACGTCGTGCATCTCGCGCGCGATCCGCGTCCGCTCCTCGTTACGGGCCCACTCCGCCCGCTCCTCGGCCCGGTCCGCCAGCAACGACAGCTCACGCTCCAGACCGTCCGCGCGCTCCCGCAGGCTCTCCACCAGCCGCCGCCGCGCCCCGATGTACAGGCCCCACAGCACCGGCGGAGCCGTCATCACCAGCCCCACCGCGACCGCCATCACCGGCACGAACCACACCGGCGGATTGAAGGTCTCCTCGCGCGCCACGTCCTGCTGCATGCTGACGTAGGTCGTCACCAGCGTCCCGACCACCGTCATCCCGGCCAGCAACGCCGTGATCCGCCGCGGCACATCCGACGCCGCCAGCGTGTACAGCCCCACCACACCCAGCAGCGCACCCATCTCCGCCGGCATCACCGCAATCGACGCCAGCACCACCACCACGGGCCACCGACGCCGCACCAGCAACACCGGCCCCACGACCAGGCCGAGCGCCATCCCGACCCACTCCGGCAGCCCCGCCCCATGCGCAAACGGCACGCCCTCGACGACACACTCCACCGTCGACAGCGCCGCCAGCACCACATCCAGCACGGCACTGCGCCGCCGCGCCCACCACCACGGCCCGTCCCCGGGCGCTCCCCGCGCCCCCGCACTTTCCCTTGCCCCCGTCACGCTCATACCGACCAGCGTACGGGCGCCCATCCCGCCCTCCCCGGCGAGTGCCCCGCCACACGTCAGGCCCATTACACGCCCCTACGGCCACATATCGGCCGAACCAGCAAATGGCCCGCATTCCCGGCTCTTCCGCGCCGTGACGAACACCACCCGGTTCGCCGGAGTCGAGACGTCCCGCGGCCGCCCGACGATCTACGTGACACAGAGCGCCGAGCTATACCGTCGCATCGAAGGCTGCTGGTACGGCATAGTGTTGGGTGCCGAGCGGCCAGCCTGACGCAATGTCCGGTATGGACCGCTTCGCTATCCCCTGTGGTGTAATTGGCAGCACTGAGGCTTTTGGTGCCTTATGTCCGGGTTCGAGTCCTGGCAGGGGAGCAACCGCCACCACCAGGCAATCTCCGGGTCCTGACCACAAGGTCAGGACCCGCCGTCGTTTCGCCCACCGAACGCCCCGGTATCCTTCGGATGACCACCACCCGAAGTAGCCAAGAAGCCGAAGGGCATCCCCGTGAGCGCCAACCGCCCGGCAGCCGTCGTCGTTCTCGCAGCGGGTGAGGGCACCCGTATGAAGTCGGCGACCCCCAAGGTCCTGCATGCGATCTGTGGCCGCTCCCTCGTGGGGCATGTCGTCGCCGCCTCCCGTGAGCTGGACCCCGAACACCTCGTCGTGGTCGTCGGCCATGCCCGTGAGCAGGTGCGGGCGCATCTCGCCGAGGTCGATCCGGCCGTCCGTACCGCCGTGCAGGACGAGCAGCTCGGCACCGGTCACGCCGTGCGCATGGGGCTGGAGGAGCTGGCCGCCGATGGCATCGCGCTCGACGGCACGGTCATCGTCGTATGCGGTGACACCCCGCTGCTGACCGGCGAGACCCTCGGCCGGCTGAGCGATACGCACGCGGCCGACAAGAACGCCGTCACCGTGCTGTCCGCCGAGGTGCCGGACGCGACGGGTTACGGGCGGATCGTGCGGGACGAGGTGACGGGCGCCGTCACCGCGATCGTGGAGCACAAGGACGCCGACGACGCGCAGCGCGGGATCCGGGAGATCAATTCCGGGGTGTTCGCGTTCGACGCGAAGTTGCTGGTGGAGGCGCTGGGCCAGGTCCGTACGGACAACAGTCAGGGCGAGGAGTACCTGACCGATGTGCTGGGGATCGTGCGTGCGGCGGGACACCGGGTGGGTGCGGCCGTGGCGGATGATCACCGGGAGATTCTGGGGATCAACAACCGGGTGCAGCTGGCCGAGGCGCGCCGGCTGCTCAATGAGCGGCTGCTGGAGCGGGCGATGCTGGCCGGCGTGACGGTCGTGGATCCGGCGTCGACGTGGGTGGATGTGTCGGTGGAGTTCGAGCCGGATGCGGTGGTGCACCCGGGGACTCAGCTGCTCGGCGCCACGCGTGTCGGCGGTGGTGCGGAGGTCGGGCCGCATTCACGGATCACGGACACGGTCGTCGGTGCGGGCGCCGTGGTGTCCTTCGCGGTGGCGGAGGGTGCGCGGATCGGCGACGGCGCGAATGTCGGGCCGTATGCGTATCTGCGTCCGGGGACGGATCTTGGCTCGAAGTCGAAGGCCGGGACGTATGTGGAGATGAAGAACGCGTCGATCGGGGAAGGTACGAAGGTGCCGCATCTCTCCTACGTGGGGGATGCGACGATCGGCGAGTACTCCAACATCGGCGCGGCGAGCGTCTTTGTGAATTACGACGGTGAGGCGAAGCACCACACGACGGTCGGTTCGCATTGCAAGACGGGGTCGGACAACATGTTTGTGGCTCCTGTCACGATCGGGGACGGCGCCTATACGGCGGCCGGCTCGGTCATTACCAAGGATGTGCCCCCGGGTTCGCTGGCGGTCGCGCGTGGCCAGCAGCGGAATATCGAGGGCTGGGTCGCGCGCAAGCGGCCCGGAAGTGCCGCCGCGCAGGCTGCTGCGGCTGCTCGCCAGGAGTCCGAGGGCGAGCGTTGATCGTGCTGGTGGTGCACCGTGCGGGGCGTACCGTGATGAGCGCACGCAAACTGTGATTCGAGGAGATTTGCTGTGACCGGGATCAAGACGACCGGCGAGAAGAAGCTGATGCTCTTCTCCGGCCGCGCCCACCCCGAGCTGGCCGAGGAGGTCGCGCACCAGCTGGGCGTGAGCCTGGTCCCGACAAAGGCGTTCGACTTCGCCAATGGTGAGATCTATGTGCGCTACCAGGAGTCGGCGCGCGGTGCGGACTGCTTTTTGATTCAGAGCCACACGGCTCCGATCAATAAGTGGATCATGGAGCAGCTGATCATGCTTGATGCGCTGAAGCGGGCTTCGGCTCGCAGCATCACTGTGGTCGTTCCGTTCTACGGTTATGCGCGCCAGGACAAGAAGCACCGTGGCCGGGAGCCGATTTCGGCGCGACTGATCGCGGATTTGATGAAGACCGCGGGTGCGGACCGTGTGGTGACGGTGGATCTGCACACGGACCAGATCATGGGCTTCTTCGACGGCCCCGTGGATCACCTTTTTGCGCTGCCGGTTCTTGCGGATTACGTGGGCGCGAAGGTGGACCGGGAGAAGCTGACGGTGGTTTCGCCGGACGCCGGCCGGGTGCGGGTCGCGGACCGCTGGTGCGACCGTCTGGGTGCGCCGCTGGCGATCGTCCACAAGCGGCGTGACAAGGACGTGGCGAACCAGGTCACCGTGCATGAGGTGGTCGGCGATGTGAAGGACCGGGTGTGTGTCCTGGTCGACGACATGATCGACACGGGCGGCACGATCTGCGCGGCCGCCGACGCGCTGTTCGCGAACGGTGCGGCGGATGTCATCGTGACGGCGACGCACGGTGTGCTGTCGGGTCCGGCCGCCGACCGGCTGAAGAATTCGAAGGTGAGCGAGTTCGTGTTCACGAATACGCTGCCGACGCCTTCGGAACTGGAGCTGGACAAGATCACGGTGCTGTCGATGGCGCCGACGATTGCGCGGGCGATCCGTGAGGTGTTCGAGGACGGTTCGGTGACGAGCCTGTTCGAGGAGCAGTAGTCGCGCGATCGCCGTTGGGCGATCGCCCGCATCCGTGAGGATGCTGTAGATCGACTTTGGGGCGGCCTTCCCGCCGGGTAGACTCATGGAGTTGCTCGGCGAGGGAGGCCGCCCTTTAGTGGTGGCTGTCCGTTATCGACGCGCTCTTCGTAGCAGGTCTGTCGTGGGCCGGGTGACGCCCACCAGATGTTTCTGAGTTACGAGGAGTGCAGTTATGGCCGAGGTCAAGATCAGCGCTGACGTCCGCACCAACTTCGGTAAGGGCGCTGCCCGCCAGACCCGTCGCGAGAACAAGGTTCCCGCGGTTATCTACGGTCACGGTGCGGACCCGCAGCACGTGGCGATCGACAGCCACGCGCTGATGATGGCCCTGAAGACCCCGAACGTGCTGATCCGCCTGGAGCTGGACGGCGGCAGCGAGCTGGTGATCCCCAAGGCCGTGCAGCGTGAGGCCATTCGCGGCTTCCTGGTGCACGTGGACTTCCTGGCCGTCAAGAAGGGCGAGAAGGTCACCGTCGAGGTCCCGATCGTGACCGAGGGCGAGCTGGCCGCCGGCGGCAACCTGCTCGAGCACGTGCTGAACACCCTGCCGATCGAGGCCGAGGCCACCCACCTGCCCGAGTCGGTCACGGTGTCGATCGCCGGTCTGGACTCCGGTGCGTCGGTGCTGGCCAAGGACGTCGTGCTGCCGGCCGGTTCGTCGCTGGCCGTCGAGGAGGACGCGGTCGTGCTCCAGGTCGTCGCGGCGCAGGCCGAGGCTCCGGCCGAGGAGGCCGGCGAGGGCGAGGCCGCGGCCCAGGCCTGATCGTAGGGTTCGCCGGGATACTTCTGTGACCGCCGTTCCGCGCTTGCCGAGCGCGGGGCGGCGGTCGCGTCGTTGAGGGAGAGACAGATGACGGATACGGGTGTGGCTGCGGACGGTCCCTGGCTGATTGTGGGGCTGGGGAATCCGGGTTCGGAGTACGCGGGTAATCGGCACAACGTCGGTTTCATGGTCGCGGATCTTCTGGCGGAGCGGATGGGCGGCCGTTTCAAGGCGCACAAGGCGCGGGCGCAGGTGGTCGAGGGGCGAATCGGTTCGCCGGGTCCGGGGAGCCGCCGGGTGGTCGTGGCGAAGCCGATGTCGTTCATGAATCTGTCGGGCGGTCCGACGACGGCGTTGCGGGATTTCTACAAGGTGCCGACCGCCCGTCTCATTGCCGTGCACGATGAGCTGGATATTGATTACGGTGTGCTGCGGCTGAAGCTGGGTGGTGGCGACAATGGCCATAACGGCCTGAAGTCGATCACGAAGTCGCTGGGGGCGGAGTATCACCGGGTGCGGTTCGGGATCGGGCGTCCTCCGGGACGGATGCCGGTGGCGGATTTCGTGCTGAAGGATTTCTCGTCGGCGGAGCGCAAGGAGCTGGCGTATTTCGTGGACCGGGCGGCGGATGCGGTGGAGGCATTGGTCGTGGAGGGGCTGGAGCGGGCGCAGGGTACGTACAACTCGTAATCGGGTGGGCGAATTCGGGTTGGCGAAGGGGACGGTTCGGGGCAGGGGCTGACGAACCGTACCCGCGAGGTTGACCGGCGGCGGGAGATGGCCAAGGATCGCCGCCATGCCCAAGAGCAGTACGCGCACCAGTTCGGTCAGACGTAGTCGCACCCGTCGGTTGGGGGAGCGCGCCGTTGGGGCGTTGCTTGTCGCCAGGATCGGGCTGATGGGGCTGCTGGCGCTGCTGTTGCTGGTGGCGGGTGTGTGGACGTCGTGGAACACCGCGCAGTACGCGATGCTCGTCAAGGCGCGCGAGCGCGGCACGATGACGGTGAAGGCGTGCCAGGGCAAACAGTGCACGGGCCCGTATGTGCCGACGGCGGGGGACGGCAAGCCGCGGCCGAAGGTGTCGATCGCGCATGCGGCGGCCCCGGAGAAGGGTGAGCGGGTCGAGGTGACCCTCGAACCGGGCACGACGCATGCGGTGCGGACCGGGGTGGCGGGGATCCTGCATGCCTGGGTGCCGTTTGCGGGCTCGTTGTTGCTGGCGGCGCTGGTGGTGGCCGGGGGGATGCGGCTGCGGCGTACGGCGTGGGTGATGGGCTTGTTCGGGGCGGTGTTGTTGGGGGCGGCGTTCGCCGCGATGTAGGGCGCGTGCGGAGACGGCGCTGCGGAGGCGCCGTACGGACAGCGGTACGGATACGGCGGGGGGGGGGCC
>NZ_JRKI01000006.1 GCF_000935125.1 Streptomyces natalensis ATCC 27448
GCCGTCGTGTGTGTGCCGTGCGGGTCGTCAGCCGGTGTTGCGCAGGCCGGCGGCGACGCCGTTGACGGTGAGGAGCAGGGCGCGAGAGAGCACCGGGTCGGCCTCTTCTCCTCGGGCGGCGGCCTCGCGCTGGCGGTGCAGCAGGGAGACCTGGAGGTAGGAGATCGGGTCGAGGTAGGCGTCGCGGATGTGGAAGGTCTGCTTGAGGACGGGGTTGGAGTCGAGCAGTTCCTTCTCGCCGGTGATGCGCAGGACTTCCTGGACGGTCAGTTCGTGTTCGGCCTTGATGAGGTCGAAGACGTGCTTGAGGTCGTCGGGGACGAGGGTGTCGACGTAGTGCTCGGCGATGCGCAGGTCGGTCTTGGCGAGCGTCATCTCGACGTTGGACAGGAAGTTGCGGAAGAAGTGCCAGTGTGCGTGCATTTCGTCCAGGACGCTGTCGAGTCCGGCGTCGCGGGCGGCCTTGAGGCCGGTGCCGACGCCGTACCAGCCGGGGACGATCTGGCGGGACTGGGTCCAGCCGAAGACCCAGGGGATGGCGCGCAGTCCGTCGAGTCCGGCGCCGGAGTCGGGGCGGCGGGAGGGGCGCGAGCCGAGGTGGAGTTCGGCGAGCTGGTCGACGGGGGTGGACGCGAAGAAGTACGCGGGCAGGTCGGGGTCTTCGACCAGGCGGCGGTAGGAGCCGTGGGCGGCCTCGGAGACGGTCTCCATGGCGGCGTCCCAGCGGGCGAGGGCCTCGTCGGACTGGCGGGGGGCGGTGTGCAGGGCGGATGCCTGGAGGGTGGCCGCGACGGTCAGTTCCAGGTTTTCGCGGGCCAGTGAGGGCACCAGGTACTTGTCGGAGATGACCTCGCCCTGTTCGGTCACCTTGATCTCGCCTTCGAGGGTGCCGTAGGGCTGGGCGAGGATGGCGTCGTGCGAGGGGCCGCCGCCGCGGCCGACGGTGCCGCCGCGGCCGTGGAAGAGGCGCAGCCGTACGCCGTGCCGGTGGGCGACGTCGCGCAGCAGGCGCTGGGCGCGGTGGATTTCCCACTGGCTGGTGGTGATGCCGCCGAACTTGGAGGAGTCGGAGTAGCCGAGCATGACCTCCTGGACGTCGCCGCGCAGGGCGACCAGGCGGCGGTAGGACGGGTCGGAGAGCATCTCGTCGAGCAGCTGGTCGGCGATCTTCAGCTCGTCCGTGGTCTCCAGCAGCGGGACGATGCCGATCTTGGCCCAGCCGGCGTGCAGATCGATCAGACCGGCCTCGCGGGCCAGGACGGCCGCGGCGAAGACGTCGTCGGAGCCCTGGCACATGGAGATGATGTACGACTCGATGACCTCGGGGCCGAAGGTGTCCTTGGCCTTGAGGACGGTGCGGAAGACGCCGAGGGTCTTGGCGCCGGCCTCGTCGAGGGGGGCGGGCGTGGGGGCGAGCGGGCGCCGGGAGCGCAGTTCCTTGGCCAGGAGCTTGCGCCGGTATTCGCGGGGCATGTCGACGTAGCGCCAGGATTCTTCGCCGAGGCGGTCGAAGAGCTGGCCGAGGGCCTGGTGGTGGGCGTCGGCATGCTCGCGGACGTCCATGGTGGCGAGCTGGAGGCCGAAGGCGGCGATGGTGCGCAGGGTGCGCTCCAGGCGGCCGTCGGCGACCAGGCCGCCGCGGTGTTCGCGCAGCGAGGTCTGGATGAGCGCGAGGTCGTCGAGGAGTTCGGCGGTGCCGAGGTAGTCGCGGCCGGGGACGTGGGGGGTGTCACCGGCGAGGCGTTCGCGGGTGTTGAGGAGCTTTTGCCGGATGCAGGTGGCCTTGAGGCGGTACGGCTCTTCGGCGTTGAGGCGCTTGTAGCGGGGGCTGAACTCGGGCAGCACTTCCAGGTCCCGCTTGAGCGAGTCGAGCAGCTCCTGGGTGGCTCCGCAGTTGCGGATGGAGTTCGACAGGGCGCCGCGCAGCTCGTCGATGTGCTCCAGGGCGTCGGTGATGCCGTGCTCGTGCTGGAGGATCAGGACGTCCCAGGTGACCTGCGGGGTGACGTTGGGGTTGCCGTCGCGGTCACCTCCGATCCAGGTGCCGAAGGTCAGCGGGCGGGTGCCGGCGGGCAGCTCGGTGCCGGCGCGCTCCAGTTCGGCGGCGAGGTCTTCGAGGACGTCGCCGACGGCGCCGCGGCCGAGCTCGTCGAGGTAGTAGATGGCGTTGCGGGCCTCGTCGGTGGGCTCGGGGCGGGCCACGCGCAGCTCGTCGGTCTGCCAGATGAGGTCGATGTTCTCGGCGAGGCGCAGGTCGGTGCGGCGGCGCTCGGTGGCGTCGGGGTGGTCCAGGAGCTCGGCGACCTTGCGCAGCTTGGTCAGAACGGAGCGGCGGGCGGCCTCGGTGGGGTGGGCGGTGAAGACGGGGCGTACGCCGAGGTTGCGGGCGGTCTGGGCCAGGTGCTCGGGGTCGGCGTCCTTGAGCATGTCGGCGGTGCGGGCCAGGATGCCGCCCTCGGCGGCGCGCCGGGCGCGCAGTTCGCGGCCGCGGTGGACCTGCTCGGTGACGTTGGCGAGGTGGAAGTACGTGGAGAAGGCGCGGACCAGCTTGGTGGCAGTGGCCAGGTCGGTCTCGCCCAGGAGCCGGGCGGCGGCCTCGCCGTCGGACCGGGTCAGGGCCCGTACGCGCTCGACCAGATCCAGCAGCTCGTCGCCTTCCTGGCGGACGAGGGTCTCGCCGAGGAGGTCGCCGAGGCGGCGGATATCGGCGCGCAGGGCGGTGTTGTCGCTGGCCGCGTCGTCCGTGGGGGTGGTTGCGGACGGGGCGGCGTTGTCGGCACTGCTCACAGGTGCGGCTCCTTGCAGCGGTCTAGGCGGGGCGTCGCGACCGGGCCCGTCTCGTGGGCGGTGGCGGGCGACGATGCCGTCTGGGCTTGCGGGCGGGTGCGGACCGCGCTGTCCGACGTCCCCAGGATAGGTCTCCCCGATTTCGGCGGATCACACCGTCCGAGTGCTGGGCAGCGGGTGCGGTGCGTGACGATCTCGGGAGCAATGGGGCGTCGCGACGCCGATCCCCTTGCTTCCCAGGGCGTAAGGGTGAGGCGCCTGTCACGGCCTTGCCCGGGACGGTCGCGCTGCCATACTTACGAATCCGTAGGTTACGGTCCCGTAGCCGCTGCTGAACCCCGCTCCGGGAGTGATCTTGCTCCCCGAGTTCCCCGAGCCCCCGAGACCCCCGCCGAGGGACATCACATGACCGCTGGTCCGGACACCGCCGAAGAGTCACCGATTTCCACCGTTTCGCCGCTGCCGTCGGCGACGTTGGGCAGCGACAAGAAGCGCTCGCTCGAACAGATCACCCTGCTGCTCTTCATCACCGTCCCGTTCCTGGCCCTGGTGGCCGCGGTGCCCCTGGCGTGGGGCTGGGGCGTGAGCTGGCTCGATCTGGGCCTGATGGTGACGATGTACTTCATCGGCTGCCACGGCATCACCGTCGGCTTTCACCGCTATTTCACCCATGGCGCCTTCAAGGCGAAGCGTCCGCTGCGCATCGCGCTGGCGATCATGGGTTCGCTCGCCGTGGAGGGCCCCCTGGTCCGCTGGGTCGCCGACCACCGCAGGCACCACAAGTTCTCCGACGCCGAGGGCGATCCGCATTCGCCCTGGCGCTACGGCGAGAGCGTCCCGGCGCTGCTCAAGGGGCTGTGGTGGGCCCATGTGGGCTGGATGTTCGACCAGGAGCAGACCCCGCAGCACAAGTACGCGCCGGATCTGATCAAGGACCCGGCCCTGCGCGCGGTCTCCCGCCAGTTCGTCCTGTGGACGACGGTCTCGCTGGTGATCCCGCCGCTGGTCGGCGGGCTGGCCACCTGGTCCTGGCAGGGAGCGCTGACGGCCTTCTTCTGGGGATCGCTGGTCCGTGTGGCGCTCCTGCACCACGTCACGTGGTCGATCAACTCCATCTGCCACGCGGTGGGCAAGCGGCCGTTCAAATCGCGTGACCGCTCCGGCAACGTCTGGTGGCTCGCCGTGCTCTCCTGCGGCGAGTCCTGGCACAACCTGCACCACGCCGACCCGACGTGTGCACGTCATGGCGTGCTGCGCGGCCAGCTGGACTCCAGCGCCCGCCTGATCCGCTGGTGCGAGCGGGCGGGCTGGGCCTACGACGTGCGCTGGCCGAACGCCTCGCGGCTGGATGCGCGGCTCCTGAAATAGGCGGGTGCCCGCTGGGGGTACCCCCCGGCGGTAGCGGGGGAAGGCATGATTGACGAGTGGCGATCGACGACAGCAGCGCAGACAGCAGCAAGGGCAAGGACCGACATACCCCGTCCGCGGGCAGCCGGCGGGCCCGCAGGGTGCGGATGACCGGCGCCGAGCGCCGCGAGCAGCTGCTGGACATCGGTCGCACACTCTTCGCCGAGCGCGGGTTCGAAGGCACCTCGGTGGAGGAGATCGCCGCGAAGGCGGGCGTGTCCAAACCGGTCGTCTACGAGCACTTCGGCGGCAAGGAGGGCCTGTACGCGGTCGTCGTGGACCGCGAGATGCGCCAGCTGCTCGACATGGTGACCGGCGCGCTGACCGCCGGCCACCCGCGTGAGCTCCTCGAACAGGCCGCGTTCGCGCTCCTCGACTACATCGAGACGTATACGGACGGTTTCCGCATCCTGGTCCGCGACTCCCCCGTCGCCCAGTCGACGGGCACCTTCGCGTCCCTGATCAGCGACATCGCCACCCAGGTCGAGGACATCCTCGGCCTGGAGTTCAAGGCCCGCGGTTTCGACCCCAAACTGGCCCCTCTTTACGCCCAGGCCCTGGTCGGCATGGTCGCCCTGACCGGCCAGTGGTGGCTCAACGCCCGCAAACCGAAGAAGGCCGAGGTGGCCGCCCACCTGGTCAATCTGGCCTGGCACGGGCTGGACGGGCTGGAGGCGAAGCCGCGGCTGATAGGGCACCGGAAGGCGTGAGGCGACGTGCGCCGGGCCGGCCGCGCACCAGGAGCCGCGGCGGGCGGTAGGCGGTCGAGGCCGGTGCTCACGGCGCGTCGCTCCCCCCGGGAGTCATTCCGTGGCTTTGTGGGCCACGGCGAAGATGCGGCGGAACGGGAAGACCGTGCCGTGGCGGCCGGGCGGATAGGCCTTGCGCAGCAGATCGCGGAATTCGGCGAGGAAGGCGTCGCGGGCGGCCCGGTCGTCGTCGAGGGCGGTCAGGACCGGGCGCAGAGCGGTGCCCTTGACCCAGTCCAGGACGGGGTCCTCGCCCTGGAGGAGCTGGACGTAGGTGGTCTCCCACACGTCGGCGGTGCAGCCGAGGTCCGTGAGGCGTTCGAGGTACTGGGCCGGTTCGAGGATGTGGACGAAGCGGCGGCCGTGGGTGGGCAGGCGGTCGCGCCAGTGCGGGGCGTCGCACAGCTCGCCCAGGAGGGCGTGGCTGGGCGAGGTGAAGTTGCCCGGCACCTGGAAGGCGAGGGTGCCGCCGGGCGTCAGGGCGTCGATCCAGCAGGGAAGGGACTCCGGGTGGTTGGGGACCCATTGGAGTGCCGCGTTGGAGACGATCAGGTCGTACGGCTCGTCCGGGGTCCAGTCGGCGGCGTCGGCCGGCGCGAAGTCGATCAGTCCGCCGCCGTGGGTCGGGCCCGCGTAGGTCTTGGCCTCGCTGAGCATCTCGGGGGAGTTGTCGAACCCCGTGATGTGCGCATCGGGCCAGCGGTCGGCGAGCTGGGCGGTGACGTTCCCGGGACCGCATCCGAGGTCGGCGATACGGGCGGGGCCCGTGTGCCGGGGGAGCTCGGGTATGCGGGTGAGCAGATCGTGGAACGGGCGGGTGCGGTGCCCGGAGTGGTGAAGATACTGCTGCGGATCCCAGGTTGGTGCGTCGTGCATGTTCGAAACCCCTTCGCTGGTACAGGGCTGACACTGTGCTCACCGGCGGTTGGTTCTGGCCAACGCTGATGGAGCGAGCTTCGGGCCGACGATGCCCAATAGTCCATCGAAATATATCTCGATAGCGAGATATTCGATTACGAGAAGCTTGATATCAAGATACTTTACACCAAGAGACTTCACATCGACAGACCCCTTACACTGATCGCCATGGAGGACGAGGTCGACCGACTGGTCGCAGCATGGCGCCGCGAGCGCCCGGACCTCGACGTGGAACCGCTAGAGGTCCTCAGCCGGGTCTCCCGGCTGGCCCGGCACCTCGACCGGGCCCGGCGGATCGCCTTCGCCGAGGTGGGGCTGGAGCCCTGGGAGTTCGATGTGCTGACCGCCCTGCGGCGGGCCGGCGCGCCGTATCAGCTCTCGCCCGGCGCGCTGCTCACCCAGACCCTGGTCACCTCCGGCACGATGACCAACCGCATCGACCGGCTCGCCAAGAAGGACCTCGTCGAGCGCCTCCCCGACCCCAGCGACCGCCGCGGCGTGCTGGTCCGCCTCACCGCCGAGGGCCGCGACAAGGCCGACCAGTCGCTGGCCGGACTGCTGGCGCAGGAACGGGCCATCCTGGCCGAGTTGTCGCGCCAGCAACGGCATGAACTGGCCGGACTGCTGCGCCGGCTGACGGGGCCTTTCGACAACATTCCGGGGTGAGCCCGCACGGCGGCGGCGCCCGGCGCCCGCCCGGCCGAGTCGTGTCGCCCCTGGGGTGACACCCGCCCCGCGCCCCCTTGCCCCCGCTCCCCCGCCGGGCCAGGATGCGCGCCATGAGTCAGCAGCGCGCACCGCACCCGGCGAGCGGCGGCCACGGCGGCGCCCGCTTCACCGGCCGGACGGTCCTGGTGACCGGGGCCGCGGCCGGGATCGGGGCGGCGACCGCCCACCGGCTGGCGGCCGAAGGGGCCGCCGTCCTGCTGCTGGACATCGACGACGAGCGCGGGGAGCACACCGCCCGCCGCATCCGGGCGGCCGGCGGGCGGGCCTCGTACGAGCACTGCGATGTGGCGGCGGAGGCCGACTGGCAGCGCGCCGTCCAGGCGGCGCGGCGGCGGTACGGCCCGGTGGACGGGCTGGTCAGCAATGCCTTCGTGCCGTATCTCGCGGCGGCCGAGCACACCACGCTCGCGGACTGGGAGCGGCAGCTGGCGGTGAACCTCACGGGCTCGTTCCTGGGGGTGCGCGCCGCGCTGGAGGATCTGCGGGCGCGGCAGGGCGCGGTGGTGCTCACCTCGTCCGTCCACGCCCTGGTCGGGCTTCCCGGACGCCCCGCGTATGCCGCGTCCAAGGCCGGACTGACCGGGCTGGGGCGGCAGTTGGCCGTGGAGTACGGGCCCGAGGTGCGGGTCAACAGCGTGCTGCCGGGGCCGGTGCTGACCGCCGCCTGGGACGGCATCGGCGAGGCGGAGCGGCGGGCCAGCGCCGGGGAGACCGCGGCGGGGCGGCTGGGGCGGCCCGAGGAGGTCGCGGCGGCGATCTCGTTTCTGCTCTCTGCGGAGGCGTCCTTCGTCACCGGGGCGAGCCTCGTCGTCGACGGCGGCTGGAGCGTGTACAAGAACTCGAGTTGAAGCGGAACAGCGAGAACCGAACTGCGACCCTGGGGGTCCGATGCGCGGCATTCACTTCGGCGGCGACTACAACCCCGAGCAGTGGCCCGAGGAGGTGTGGGCCGAGGATCTGAAGCTGATGAAGGCGGCCCAGGTCACCATGGTCACCGCCGGGATCTTCTCCTGGGCCAGGGTCGAACCCCGGCCCGGGGAATGGGACTTCGGGTGGTTCGACCGGGTGCTGGACGGGCTGGCGCGGGCCGGTATCGCGGTCTGCCTGGCCACGATGACCGCCTCGCCGCCGCCCTGGCTGAGCCGCGCCCACCCCGAGATCCTGCCCGAGGGCCCCGACGGGCAGCGCCGCTGGCCCGGCGGCCGGCAGCACTACTGCCCCTCCAGCCCCGTCTACCGCGCCCACGCCGTCCGCCTGGTCGAACAGCTGGCCGCCCGCTATGCGGGACACCCGGCGCTGGCCATGTGGCATGTGGGCAACGAGTACGGATGCCACACCCGGCAGTGCTTCTGCGAGGTGTCGGCCGACGACTTCCGGCGGTGGCTGCGGGAGCGCTACGGCAGCATCGAGGCGCTGAACGAGGCGTGGTCGACGGCCTTCTGGTCGCAGGGGTACGGGGACTTCGACGAGGTGCTGCCGCCGCGGACCGCGCCCACCTTCCCCAATCCCACCCAGCAGCTGGACTATCTGCGGTTCTCCGATGCGGCGCTGCGGGACTGCTATCTGGCGGAGAAGGAGGTGCTGGAGCGGCTGACGCCCGGGGTGCCGGTCACCACCAATCTGATGCCGCAGCACAAGCCCGTCGACGCGTTCGCCTGGTCCGCGCACATGGACGTCATGGCGCTGGACTTCTACCAGGACCCGTATGTGCCCGACGACCACATCCGGGCGGGGTACGTCTTCGATCTGATGCGCTCGGCGCGGGACGGGCAGCCCTGGCTGCTGCTGGAGCAGGCGCCCGGCGCCGTCAACTGGCGGCCGCGCAACGGGCCCAAGCCGCCGGGGGCGATGCGGCTGTGGAGCTGGCAGGCCGTCGCCCAGGGGGCGGATGCGGTGCTGTTCTTCCAGTGGCGGCAGTCGCTGGGCGGGGCGGAGAAGTTCCATTCGGCGATGCTGCCGCACGGCGGGACCGACACCCGCATCCACCGTGAAGTGACCGCACTGGGGCGGGAGTTGGCGTCGCTGCCGGAGATCGCGGGGTCGCGGTCGCGGGCCGAGGTGGCGCTGCTGGCGGACTGGCACAGCTGGTGGGCGCTGGAGGTGGACTCCAAACCGTCGACGGCGCTGGACCACTCGCAGATCGCCCTCGCCCACTACCGGCCGCTCTTCGAGGCGAACGTGCCCTGCGACATCGTCCCGCCGCAGCGGGAGCTGACCGGGTACCGGCTGGTGATCGTCCCCAATCTGTATCTGCTCACGGCGCGGGACGCGGCGCGGCTGGCCGCGTATGTGCGCGGCGGCGGGCAGCTGGTGGTGTCGTTCTTCTCGGGGATCGTCGACGAGCACGACCGGGTGCATCCGGGCGGCTGTCCGGCGCCGCTGCGGGAGCTGCTGGGGCTGCGGGTGGAGGAGTTCTGGCCGCTGGATGCGGGCCGTACGGTCGCCATCGGGGGCGGGGACGGGGTGTACACGGGGGCGGGCGACCTGTGGTCGGAGGCCGTCGATCTGGAGGGCGCGCGGGCCCTGGCGTCGTTCACGGACGGGGAGCTGGCGGGGCGGCCCGCGGTGACCCGGCACGCCTACGGGCGGGGCGCGGCCTGGTACGTCGCCACGCGGCTCGAACCACGGCTGATGCGGGCGCTGCTGGACGCCGTACGGGCAGCGGCCGGGGTGGCGCCCGTGCTGCCGGGGCTGCCGGACGGGGTCCAGGCGACGGTGCGCGAGGACCCCGAGGGGCGCTACGGGCGGTTCACGTTCCTGCTGAACCACCGGACCGAGCCGGTCGAGGTCGCGCTGCCCGTGCCGATGGCGGATGCGCTGGCGGACACCCCCGAGGCCGCGGCCGAGCCCGCCGAGCGGATCACCCTGGCCGGGCGGGGCGTGGCCGTCCTGACGGAGCCGGGGCCGGGCGCCTGAGACCCGTCCCGGTGCCGGGCGCCCGGGCCCTGTCGGCCTAGCGCACGCCCACCGGGGGGCCCAACGGCGCGGCCGCCTGCTCGACCTCCGCCGGGCCCACCCCGGCCCGGCGGGCCAGCGCCACCGCCGCGAGGGTGGAGTGCACCCCCAGCTTGCCGAGCACGTTCTGCATATGGGTACGGACGGTGTGCGGGGAGAGGAACAGCCGCTCGGCGACCGCCTTGCGGCCCAGGCCCGCCACCATGCAGCGCAGGACCTCGCGCTCGCGCGGGGTGAGCGTCTCCACCAGCCGTTCGCTCTCCGTACGGTGCCTGCGGGCCGCGGTCAGCTCGCGCAGGACGCCGGTCAGCAGGGCGGGCGGCAGATGCGTTTCATCACGCAGGACGCCGCGGATGACGGCGAGCAGCCGGGAGAGCGAACAGTCCTTGGCGACCCAGCCCGAGGCACCGGCCTGGAGGGCGGCGGCCGCGCGGCGCGGATCGTCGCGTTCGGCGAGGACGACCGTACGGAGGTACGGGTGGCTGGTGCGCAGGCCGGAGACGAGCGCGATTCCGGCCGCGGGGGCGGGGCGGGGGGCGCCGTCGCGGCCGGCCGTCGGCTGCGGCGGCACCGCCGCCAGCGGCGCGACGGCGGCCAGTTCGGCGTCGGCGAGCACCACATCGAAGCGGCGGCCCTCGGCGGCGGCGCGCTCCAGATTGCGCAGGGCGGCGGGGGCGCTGCCCGCCGCCGCCACGTCCACGTCCTGTTCCGCCGCGAGCGCGGCCGCCAGGGATTCGGCGAAGATGCGGTGGTCGTCGACCACCAGGACCCTGATGCGTTGCACGGGAGACCCCCTGTCGCGGTGAACGGACCCTAGCGGGCACGGCGCCCGGACTGAAGATCGCCTCCGCCGCACGGCCGCCGCCGTGCCGACTCGACTACCCCACCCCGGACGCCGTACCCGACGGCCTCGCCCCCTGATAGGCACCGGCCCCCACCGGCGCGGATCTCAGCATACGGACGGAGTCCGGCCGAGGGGGGCGATTGCCCGAACTGATTCCTACCGGCGGGATTTTTTTCCCGGGTTTCCGGCACCTATGCCAGGCGCCGGGCTCCCGCGCTCGGTACGGCCGGAAAAATGCGGGGGGCGATATGGCCCGCCGCGGCGAACGCCTTGGTGACCGCGGTGCCGATGTGCTCGGCGGCCGACCGCTCGGCCAGCACGAGGGCCGAGCCGCCGAAACCTCCGCCGGTCATCCGGGCGCCCAGCGCGCCCGCCGCGAGGGCCGAGTCGACCGCGAGGTCCAGTTCGGCGCAGGAGATCGCGAAGTCGTCGCGGAGGGAGGCGTGTCCGGCGGTCAGCAGGGGGCCGATCGCGCGGATCTCGCCCGCGTCGAGGCGGGCGATGACCTCTTCGACGCGGTGGTTCTCGGTGACGATATGGCGTACGAGGTCCCGGACGGCGGGGCCGGTGCCGGAGGCGGGCTCGGCGCCCGGCTCACCGTCGAGGCGGGCCAATGCCTCGGACAGATGCGCGTACGGCACATCGCGCAGAGCGCGCACACCGAGCGCCCGCGCGCCACCCTCACAGCCGGCGCGCCGCTGCGCGTATGCGCCGTCCCCCAGTTCGTGTTGGACGCAGGTGTCCACGACGAGCAGCTGGAGCCCCTCCGCCGCCAAATCGAACGGTACTTGACGCCGGGTGAGGTCCCGGGTGTTGAGGAAGAGGGCGTGGCCCTCGGTGCAGCAGGCGGCGGCCGTCTGGTCCATGATTCCGCAGGGCACGCCGACGAAGGCGTTCTCCGCGCGCTGGGCGAGGCGGGCCAGGCGCGGGCGGTCGAGCCCGAGGCCGTAGAGGTCGTTGAGGGCGAGCGCGGTGACGACCTCCAGGGCGGCGGAGGAGGAGAGACCGGCGCCGGTGGGCACGGTGCTCTCGTAGTGCACATCCGCGCCGCCCACCGGCAGTCCGGCCTCCCGCAGGGCCCAGACGATGCCCGCCGGGTAGGCGGCCCAGCCCGAACCGGGCGCGGGCCGCAGGTCGTCGGTGCGCAGTTCCACGATGCCGCCGTCGGCGCCGCCGGAGTGCAGGCGCAGCACGCCGTCCGGGCGGGCCGAGGCGGCGGCGACCGTGGTGTGCGGCAGGGCGAGCGGCAGCACGAAGCCGTCGTTGTAGTCGGTGTGCTCGCCGATCAGGTTGACCCGGCCGGGCGCCGCCCACAGTCCTTCGGGGGCGGCGCCGTAGACGGCGCGGAACCCTTCGGCCGCCGCTGCCTGCGTCGTGCTCACTCCTGGGTCGCCTTCTCCCGCTGCTGTGCGAACTGCCAGGCGTCGGAGACGATCCCGGCGAGGTCGGCGCGGCTGGGGCGCCAGCCGAGCCGGTCGATGGCGGTCTTGGCGGAGGCCACCAGGACGGCGGGGTCGCCGCCGCGGCGGGGGGCGATGACCTCGGGGATGGGGTGTCCGGTGACTTTGCGGACGGTCTCGATGACCTCGCGGACGGAGAAGCCGTTGCCGTTGCCGAGGTTGCAGATCAGGTGCTCGCCGGGGGTGGACGCATCCAGGGCGAGGAGGTGGGCCTCGGCGAGGTCGGCGACGTGGATGTAGTCGCGGATGCAGGTGCCGTCGGGGGTGGGGTAGTCGTCGCCGAAGACGGAGATCGCCTCGCGGCGGCCCTGGGCGACCTGGAGGACGAGCGGGATCAGATGCGATTCGGGGTCGTGGCGCTCGCCGCAGCTGCCGTAGGCGCCGGCGACGTTGAAGTAGCGCAGCGAGACGGCGGCCAGGCCGTGGGCGGCGGCCTCGCCGCTGATCATGTGGTCGACGGCGAGCTTGCTGGCGCCGTAGGGGTTGGTCGGCGCGGTCGGCGCGGACTCCGTGATCGGGATCTGCTCGGGCTCGCCGTAGGTGGCGGCGGTGGAGGAGAAGACGAGCCGGCGCACACCCGCCTCGCGCATGGCGGCCAGCAGCTCCATGGTGCCGCCGACGTTGTTGTCCCAGTACTTCTCGGGCTTGACGACGGACTCGCCGACCTGGGAGAACGCCGCGAAGTGCAGGACCGCGTCGTACGAGGCGTCGAGCCATTTGCCGGCGTCGCGGATGTCGCCCTCGATGAAGGCGGCGCCCGCGGGGACGCCCGCACGGAAGCCGGTCGAGAGGTTGTCGAGGACGGTGACCTCGTGGCCCGCCTCCAGCAGATGCTGGGCGACGACACTTCCGACGTAACCGGCCCCACCCGTCACCAGGTACTTGCTCATGACTCGCTCGCTACCTCTCGCAGTCGTTCGGCCGCGGCCTCCGGCGGCACATCGTTGATGAACACGTTCATGCCGGATTCGGAACCCGCGAGGAACTTCAGCTTGCCTGAAGTGCGGCGAATGGTGAAAAGCTCGAGGTGGAGGGCGAAGTCGGTGCGCTGCGGGGCGCGTACCGGAGCCTGGTGCCAGGCGGCGATGTACGGCGTCGGCGGCTGCCCGCTTCCGAAGATCCGGTCGAAGCGCCGCAAGACCTCCAGATAGAGCCGTGGGAACTCCGTGCGGGCGGCGTCGTCCAGGGCGAGCAGGTCGGGGACGCGCCGCTTGGGGTAGAGGTGCACCTCGTACGGCCAGTGGGCGGCGTACGGGACGAAGGCCACCCAGTGCGCGCCGTCGAGGACGATCCGGCGGCCGTCGGCCAGCTCGTCGGCGACGACGTCGTCGAAGAGGTTGCGGCCGGTGGTCTCGCGGTGGGCTGCCAGGGAGGCGAGCATCCGCTCGGTGCGCGGGGTGACGAAGGGGTAGGCGTAGATCTGGCCGTGCGGGTGACCGAGGGTGACGCCGATATCGGCGCCGCGGTTCTCGAAGCAGAAGACCTGCTCGACGCCCGGGAGTTGGGAGAGTTCCGCGGTGCGGTCGGTCCAGGCGTCGAGGACGAGGGCGGCCTGCTCGTCGGTGAGGCCGGCGAAGGAGGCGTCGTGGTCGGGGGTGAAGCAGACGACCTCGCAGCGGCCGCCGTCGCCGGCGAGGGAGGGGAAGCGGTTCTCGAACACGGCGACGTCGTAGTCGTCGGCGGGGATCTCCGAGCGCCGCCCCTCACGGGAGGGGCACAGCGGGCACTCGTCGGCCGGGGGGTGGTAGGTGCGGCCCTGGCGGTGCGAGGCGATGGCGACGCGGTCGCCCAGGAGGCGGTCGTGGCGGATCTCGGAGGCGGTGGCGACGCGGTCGAGGGGGCGGGCGTCGGTGGCGTCGCGTACGGCGTCGTCGCGTGCGTCGTAGTAGATCAACTCCCGGCCGTCCGCGAGCCGGGTCGTCGTCTTCTTCACCAAGAGCTCCTCACCCTGTACGGCCTCGCCCTGTACGGCAGACACCACACAGCGACCAAACATAACCAAACACAATGAAGCACAAGTGAACAGAGGCGTCAATCTGGGGCCGCACCCGGGGGCGGGCGGGGATCCAGGCCGAAATCTTGCGCCCGGAAGGGCGGACGTAACACCCCATAACCCCCCTAAAACCATCCGCTCCCATCACGATCCAACAACTCAACCGAACAAAACTGTTCAGTTTCTGACCGCCCGCGCGTAGCTTTCTGTGCGTTCCCATCGCTCCCGAGAAGGCGAGCTACGCCATGACCACCCTGGCCGAAGGCCTCCGGCTGCCCACCAACGGGCTCGACTACACGCTGCTGGCCCTCTACTTCGTCGTCGTCCTCGGCATCGGTTTCGCGGCCCGGCGCAGCGTGAAGACCAGCCTGGACTTCTTCCTCTCCGGCCGGTCGCTGCCCGCCTGGGTCACCGGCCTCGCCTTCGTCGCCGCCAACCTGGGCGCCACCGAGATCCTCGGCATGGCCGCGACCGGCGCCCAGTACGGCGTCGCCGTCGTGCACTGGTACTGGATCGGCGCCATCCCCGCCATGGTCTTCCTGGGCCTGGTGATGATGCCGTTCTACTACCGCTCACGGGTCCGCTCGGTCCCCGAGTTCCTGCTCCAGCGGTTCGACAGGTCCGCGCATCTGCTCAGCTCGGCGCTGTTCGCCTTCGCGGCGATACTGATCGCGGGGGTGAACCTCTACGCCCTGTCGATCGTCGTCGAGGCGCTGCTCGGCTGGCCGCAGTGGGTGGCGATCGTCGTGGCGGGCCTGTTCGTCCTCGCGTACATCACCATCGGCGGACTCTCCTCGGCGATCTACAACGAAGTGCTCCAGTTCTTCGTCATCCTCGCCGCGCTCATACCCCTCTGCATCATCGGCCTCAAGCGCGTCGGCGGCTGGGGCGGTCTGAGCCACTCCCTGGAGTCGTCACACGGCCACAACTTCCTCACCGCCTGGGGCGGTACGGGCATCGGCGACGCCAACCCGCTCGGCGCGAACTGGCTGACGATCATCCTCGGCCTGGGCTTCGTCCTCTCCTTCGGCTACTGGACGACCAACTTCGCCGAGGTGCAGCGCGCACTGTCCGCGAAGAACCTGAGCGCGGCGCAGCGCACCCCGCTGATCGCCGCCTTCCCCAAGATGTTCATCGTCTTCCTGGTGATGATCCCCGGTCTGGTCGCCGCCGTCCTCGTCCCCAAGCTCGGCGGGCCCGGCTCCGGCCTGACGTACAACGACGCGATCCCCTACCTGATGCAGGAGCTGCTGCCCAACGGCGTGCTCGGCATCGCCGTCACCGGTCTGCTCGCGGCCTTCATGGCGGGCATGGCGGCCAACGTCTCGTCCTTCAACACCGTGTTCACGTACGACATCTGGGCCAAGTACGTGAAGACGGACCGCGAGGACGGCTACTACCTGCGCTTCGGCCGCCTCATCACCGCGATCGGCGTCCTGGCCTCGATCGGCACGGCGTTCATCGCCTCGTCCTTCTCCAACATCATGGGCTACCTCCAGACGCTGTTCTCCTTCTTCAACGTCCCGATGTTCGTCGTCTTCATCATCGGCATGTTCTGGAAGCGCGCCTCGATGAAGTCGGGCGTCTGGGGCCTGCTCGCCGGTACCACGGCCGCGATGGTCAACTACTTCTGGATCTACAAGCAGGGCATCATCGCCATCCCCACCGACCAGGGCGCCAACTTCGTCTCCGCCATCGTCGGCTTCGTCGCCGGCGCGGTCGTCATGGTCGTCGTCACCCTCTTCACCGCCCCCAAGCCGGAGGCGGAACTCGCGGGCCTGGTCTACAGGACGACCGCCCCCGGCCTGGAGGAGCCGCCCGCCGCGGGCGACGACGCCTGGTACCGCAAGCCGGCCCTCCTCGGCTGGGGCGCGCTCGCCCTGGCCGCGGCCTGCTACCTCCCGTACTCCCTCTGACGTCCTTCCCCCGACCTGCTCCGTCGCTCTGCTCAACCCCCCTCTGCTCCACTCCCTCTGACGACCGGAGGCATGAATCCTCATGTCCGACCTTCAGCGCGAAGTCTCCGAACTGGAGCGCAAATCCGCCACCGCGGCCCGGCTGTTCGACATCCGGCTCATCATCGGCGGCCTGTTCACCGTCTACGGCGTGATCGTCACCGTCGCCGGGTTCACCGCGTCCGACGCCGACCTGAAGAAGGCCGAGGACATCAACATCAACCTCTGGACGGGCCTGGGCATGCTCGCCCTCGGCGTCTTCTTCCTGGCCTGGATGAAGCTGCGGCCCGTCGTACCGCCGACGGTGGAGGAGCCGGCGGCGGCCGGGGGCGCACCGCCGGAGCACTGAGCCGAGGGGGCCGCCCGTGCACGGCGGCATGCGGCGCGCCTGGCGGGGTACGGGTGCGAGAGCGCCTGGCTCACCGTGAGCCGTCCGGGCCGGGAATCCGCTGGCATGGCCATGTAATCGCCAGCGGTTATGGTGCTCCCGCAACATGTCCAGGCGCGCTCCGGCGTGCAATGAAGGCGAAGGTCTCACCGTGTCCGATCTGGGGCGCCTCGTAGCCGGTCGGTACCGGCTGCTGGAGCGCGTGGGGCGCGGTGGCATGGGCACCGTGTGGCGGGCCGAGGACGAGGTGCTCGGCCGGCACGTCGCCGTCAAGAAACTGCACGTCCCGCCGCATCTCCAAGACGACGAGATCCAGAAGCTCTACGAGCGCACCCGCCGGGAGGCCCGCAGCGCCGCCCGGATCACCCACCCCAATGTGATCGTGGTGCACGACGTCGTCGATGACGAGGGCCTGCCGTGCATCGTCATGGAGTACATCCCCTCGGTCACCCTGAGCGATGTCCTGAAGCGGCAGGGCGCGCTGCCGGCCGGCGAGGTGGCGCGGATCGGCCGCGTCATGGCCGCCGCACTGCGCGCCGCGCACGCGGCCGGGGTGCTGCACCGGGACGTCAAGCCCGCCAATGTGCTGCTCGGGAACGACGGACGCATCGTCCTGACCGACTTCGGCATCGCCGTGGAGTCCGGCACCCCGTCGCTGACCAAAACCGGGGAACTGGTCGGCTCGATCCAGTACCTCGCCCCGGAACGCCTACGCACCGGAATCGCCGAGCCCGGCCCCGCCTGCGACCTGTGGTCCCTCGGAGCGACGCTGTACCTGGCGGTCGAAGGCCGCCATCCGTTCCAGCGCGACACCCCGATCGAGACGGCGTACGCCATCGCCGTCGACGCGTACGAACCCCCGCGCAACGCCGGGCACTTGGCCCCGGTGATCGACGGCCTCCTGGTGAAGGAACCGGCCCGGCGGATGGACGCGGACGAGGCGGAACGGCTTCTCGGTGGGGCTGTTGGGGTTATTGGGGCTGTTGGGGCCGGGGCCGGGATGGGAGCCGGGGTCGCGTCGGGGACCGCGTCCGGAGCGGGGGCCGGAGCCGGGACCGGGGCCTGGACCGCGGCCTGGACCGGGGCCGGGGCCGGAACCGGGACCGGGGCCGGGGCCGGAACCGGGACCGGGACCGGAACCGTTGAGCCACCCACGCGACCCGAACCCGTGACAACGACACCCGCGGCAGCGCCCGTCGCCACGCCCGCCACGCCCGCCACGTCCGCCACTCCCGCCCGAGGCGGCAAGCGCAGCAACCGTACGGCCCTGTGGTGTGCCTCCGCAGCGGTGGTCGCCGCTGCCGTCACCGGTGGCGTACTCCTGTGGCCCGAGGAAGGAGCCGCGTCGACCACCCCCCAAGCATCCCCGTCCCACCCCGCCACCGACTCTCCAAGCCCAACCCCCTCCCCGCCGCCACCGCTTCCCGCCGGCTACCACCTTCGGAAGGCCGGCCAGGGCTTCTCCGTCCCCGTACAGGACGGCTGGAAACGCAAGATCGTGCCCGGCGGCGAAATCGCCTACGTCGACCCGTCCGAGCGGGTGGCCCTGAGGGTCGACGTCGTCGAGTTCGCGGGGTCCGACCCGCTCCAGCACTGGCATGACACCGAAGAGGCCCAGACCCGTCGCGACAACCCGGGCTATGAGCGGGTGCGGATGGGCCCCACGACCTTCCGAGGCCGCCCCGCCGGGTACTGGGAGTTCACCTTCAACGGCCGGCTGCGGGAATACCGCGCGGTGGAGATCGCCTTCTCCGGCACCGACGGCACGCAGTACGTCGTCTACCTCTCGGCACCGAACGCCCAATGGACCACCTACCGGCCGGTCTTCGACACCACCGTCAAGGGAATTCGTCTTCGCGAATAGCCGGTTTCGGCCACTGTGGTCGCCAACGGCTACGTGGCGGCCGGGTTGCCCCGTCACGCACCCGTGACGCCGTCGATGCCCTCCCGGATCAGGTCGGCGTGGCCGTTGTGGCGGGCGTACTCCTCGATCATGTGGACCAGGATCCAGCGCAGGGAGACGCCCTGGTCGCCCACGTGGGCGGCCTCATGGTCCGGGAGCCTGCCGGAATCGTCCAGCGATGCATCGGCGATCAGTTCGCGGCCCCGTGCCACTTCCGCGCGCCAGACGGGCAGTACCTCATCGATCCCACGGTCGGGGGCGAGCGCGAAGCCGTCCCCGGTGCCTTCTTCATACACCGGCGGCACGTCACGGCCCGCGAACACCCGCTGGAACCAGTTGCGTTCCACCTCCGCCATGTGCTGGACCAGCCCCAGCAACGTCATCAGCGACGGTGCTGCCGCAGCCAGGCGCAGCCGGCGGTCGTCGAGCCCTTCGCACTTCAACGCGAGTGTCGCCCGATGGAAGTCCAGCCAGTTTTCCAGCATGGCTCGTTCATCGGCGTACGGGGGCGGGATCGGACGGCCGTCCGGTGTCATAGCCATGCACGTCACCCTTGCACAGGTCGCCGGCCGGCACCGGGGAACCGGCGCAGCGACGGGGTGCGAGGGCAGGAGGACGTCGGCAGGGTTCGCCGGAGGCCCTGACCTCCGTCCGAGCGTCGCGCCGCGCCACCTCGTCCCCCTCGCTACTCGCCCCCCGATTCCGCCGCCTCCTGGGGCTCCGAGTCCTCCGAGGCCCCCGCGCCCGTGCGCCGCGCGCCCACCGCCGCCCGCTCCAGCAACCCCGTACGCGCAGCCAGCGCCGCCGCCTCCAGTCGGGAGCCGACCTCCAGCTTCATCAGGACCCGTTGGACGTGGGTGCGGGCGGTGCTCGGGGCGATGTCCATGCCCGCGGCGATCAGGCGGGTGTCCTCGCCGTCGGCTACCCGCATCAGGACCTCGACCTCGCGTGGGGTGAGGAGTTGGAGGAGGCGGGCGCCCTCGTCGTCGGGTTGGGCCGCCGGGTGCAGGAGTTCCTCGAAGGCCTGCTGCAACAGCAGGGGGGAGACCGCCGATTCGCCGGCGCGCGCCTTGAGCATGGCGCGCTCGACGCCCTCGATCCGTTCGTCGTTACGGACATAGCCGGACGCCCCGGCGGCGAAGGCGGCCGCGATCCCGCGGGGGCTGGGCACCGGGCCCAGCACCACCACCGAGATCTGCGGCCGTTCCTTCTTGATCCGTACGACGGGATCGAAGACGCCGGGCGCCGCGGGCGTGGCACAGCCCAGCAGGCACACCTCCGGTGCCCGGCTGACCACCAGGTCCGCGGCGCCGGCGCTCGGCGCCGCGGCCGCCAGCACGCGGTGTCCGCGCAGCTTCAGTGCCGAGGCCAGCGCCTCGGCGAGCAGCCGGTGATCGTCGACCACCATGAGCCGCACGACCATCGAGAACCCCCTCACCTCCCGGCGCGGGGCCCGCCCCCGGCCTCCGCCGGGTCCCTTTTTTGTCCCGCGAATTGTCCCCGGGAAGCTACACGTTCGGCCGACGCCGCGCGCCCCCTCCCCGGGGGAAGACCCCCAAAATGCGGGCTTCTTGGCCAATCCCGGCCGAGAGCCGCCCCCGCGGCCCCCGGCCCGCGCCGTCAGGCGTCCTCGGCCAGCTCCAGCCAGCGCATCTCCAGCTCCTCGCGTTCACCGGCCAGTTCCCGCAGCTGGGCGTCGAGCCCGGCGACCTTTTCGAAGTCGGTGGCGTGCTCGGCGATCTGGGTGTGGAGCTTGGTTTCCTTGTCGCCGATCTTGTCGAGCTGCCGCTCGATCTTCTGGAGTTCCTTTTGTGCGGCGCGGTTGACGGCCGCGGTCTTCTTGGGCGCGGCGGACTGCTGCGCGGGGGCGGGCGTCACGGCCTCGACGGCCTTGCGGCGGCGTTCGAGGTACTCGTCGATGCCGCGCGGGAGCATCCGCAGGGTGGCGTCGCCCAGGAGCGCGTGGACCCGGTCGGTGGTGCGCTCTATGAAGTACCGGTCGTGGCTGATGACGATCAGCGAGCCGGGCCAGCCGTCGAGCACGTCCTCCAGCTGGGTCAGGGTCTGGATGTCGAGGTCGTTGGTGGGCTCGTCGAGGAAGAGGACGTTGGGCTCGTCCATCAGGAGGCGGAGGATCTGGAGGCGGCGGCGCTCACCGCCGGAGAGGTCGCCGACCGGGGTCCACTGCTTCTCCTTGGTGAAGCCGAATTTCTCGCAGAGCTGGCCGGCGGTCATCTCCCGGCCCTTGCCGAGGTCGACGCGTTCGCGGACCTTCTGGACGGCCTCCAGGACGCGCCAGGACGGGTCCAGCTCGGCGACCTCCTGGGAGAGGTAGGCGAGTTTCACGGTCTTGCCGACGACGATCTTTCCGGCCGCGGGCTGCGCCTCGCCTCCCGTACGGGCCGCCTCGGCCAGCGCCCGCAGCAGCGAGGTCTTGCCCGCGCCGTTGACGCCGACCAGGCCGATCCGGTCGCCGGGGCCGAGCTGCCAGGTCAGGTGCTTGAGCAGTTCCTTCGGCCCGGCCTGGACGGTGACGTCCTCCAGCTCGAAGACGGTTTTGCCGAGGCGGGAGTTGGCGAACTTCATCAGCTCGGCGGTGTCGCGCGGCGGCGGCACGTCCGCGATCAGTTCGTTGGCGGCCTCGATGCGGAAACGGGGCTTGCTGGTACGGGCCGGGGCGCCGCGCCGCAGCCAGGCCAGTTCCTTGCGCATCAGGTTCTGCCGCTTGGTCTCTTCGCTGGCCGCGATCCGCTCCCGCTCGGCGCGGGCGAAGACGTAGTCGCTGTAGCCGCCCTCGTACTCGTGGATCGCGCCGCGCTGGACGTCCCACATCCGCGTACAGACCTGGTCGAGGAACCAGCGGTCGTGGGTGACGACGACCAGGGCGCTGCGGCGGGCCCGCAGATGGCCGGCCAGCCACGAAATGCCTTCGACGTCGAGGTGGTTGGTGGGCTCGTCCAGGACGATCAGGTCCTGTTCGGCGATGAGGAGTTTGGCCAGGGCGATGCGGCGGCGCTCGCCGCCGGAGAGCGGGCCGATGACGGTGTCCAGGCCCTTGTCGAAGCCCGGCAGGTGGAGATCGCCGAAGAGGCCGGTCAGGATGTCGCGGACGGTGGCGTTGCCGGCCCACTCGTGATCGGCCATATCGCCGATGACCTCGTGCCGGATGGTGGCGGCCGGGTCGAGGGAGTCGTGCTGGGTCAGGACGCCCAGCCGCAGTCCGCCGCTGTGGGTGACCCGGCCCTGATCGGCGTCCTCCAGCTTGGCGAGGATGTTGATCAGGGTGGTCTTGCCGTCACCGTTGCGCCCGACGACGCCGATCCGGTCCCCCTCGTTGACGCCGAGCGAGACACCGTCGAGCAGGGCACGGGTTCCGTAGACCTTGCCGACGGCTTCCAGATTGACGAGGTTGGTGGCCATTGCGCTCCTTGCTGCCGGCCCGCGCGGCTCCGGATCGGCGCGCGCTCGTGGGGCAACCACCAGGATCCCACGGAGCCGCCCGGAGGCCGAAAGCCAGGGCTCAGGGCCATCGGACTAGGCGAGGGTGGCCCCCGGCGCCGGGGAGTCCGCGAGACGTACGTCCCGGCAGGTGCCCGAGGCCGTCAGGGCCGCCGCGACCTGCTGCGCCGCCTGGTGGTCCTTGACGAGGAAGGCGGTGGTCGGGCCGGAGCCGGAGACCAGGGCGGCCAGGGCGCCCGCGTCCGTACCGGCGGCCAGGGTGGCGCTCAGGTCGGGCCGCAGGGACAGCGCGGCGGGCTGGAGGTCGTTGGCCAGGGCGCCGGCGAGGGCGGCGGCATCGCCCGCCTCCAGGGCGGCCAGCAGGGCGGGGTCGGCCTGCGGCGCGGGGACGGCGGTGCCCTCGGTCAGCCGGTCGAACTCACCGTAGACGGCCGGGGTGGACAGCCCGCCCTCGGCGACCGCGAAGACCCAGTGGAAGGCGCCGCCGACCGGCAGCGGGGTCAGCAGCTCACCGCGGCCGCGGCCCAGCGCCGCCCCGCCGACCAGGCTGAACGGCACATCGCTGCCCAACTCCGCGCAGATCTCCAGGAGTTCCTCGCGAGTGGCGCCCGTCGACCAGAGGGTGTCGCAGGCGAGCAGGGCGCCGGCGGCGTCCGCGCTGCCGCCTGCCATACCGCCCGCGACGGGGATGTCCTTGGCGATGTGGACGTGGACGTGCGGTGCGATGTCGTGGCGGGCCGCGAGCAGCTCGGCGGCGCGGGCCGCCAGGTTCGTACCGTCCAGCGGGATCTGGTCGGCGTCATGGCCCTCGGCGGTGATCCGCAGGGCGTCGGAGGGGGTGACGGTGATCTCGTCGTAGAGGCCGACCGCGAGGAAGACGTTCGCCAGGTCGTGGAAGCCGTCGGGCCGGGCCGCGCCGACCGCCAGCTGCACATTGACCTTGGCCGGTACCCGTACGGTGACCGTCGCACCGCTCGTCCCGCTTGCCCTCATCCGCCGTCTCCCTGTCGCTTGTTCTCCGCAATCCGCGCGAATTCCTCGACAGTAAGCGCCTCACCCCGCGCCTGCGGGGAAATCCCGGCCGCCACCAGCGCGGCTTCCGCCGCGGCGGCCGAACCGGCCCACCCCGACAGCGCCGCCCGCAGCGTCTTGCGCCGCTGGGCGAAGGCGGCGTCGACCACCGCGAAGACCTCGTCCCGGCTCGCCGTCGTCTCCAGCGGCTTCTCCCGCCGTACGAGGGAGACCAGCCCGGAGTCGACGTTCGGCGCGGGCCAGAAGACGTTGCGGCCGATCGCGCCGGCCCGCTTGACCTCGGCGTACCAGTTGGCCTTGACCGACGGCACGCCGTAGACCTTGTTGCCGGGGCGGGCGGCGAGCCGGTCGGCGACCTCGGCCTGGACCATGACCAGGGTGCGGTCGATGGTGGGGAAGGTCGCGAGCATGTGCAGCAGGACGGGGACCGCGACGTTGTAGGGGAGGTTGGCGACCAGCGCGGTGGGCGCGGGGCCGGGCAGCTCGGTGACGTGCATGGCGTCGGTGTGCACCAGCGCGAAGCGGTCGGCGCGCTCGGGCAGCCGGGCGGCGACGGTGGCGGGCAGCGCGGCGGCCAGCACCTCGTCGATCTCGACGGCGGTGACCCGGTCGGCGGCCTCCAGCAGCGCCAGGGTCAGCGACCCCAGCCCCGGCCCGACCTCGACCACCACGTCGTCGGGGCGCACCCCGGCGGTGCGCACGATCCGGCGGACGGTGTTGGCGTCGATGACGAAGTTCTGGCCGCGCTGCTTGGTGGGCCGTACGCCCAGCGCGGCGGCCAGCTCCCGGACATCGGCGGGCCCGAGGAGGGGGCCGGAATCGTCACTGCTGCTGCTGTTGCTCACCCGTGAAGCTTACGGCCCGTCCCCGCAGGTCCTCACCCGTGCAGCTGGTGCCCACAGACCGGCCAGGGGCTCGCGCCCCGCGTCAGATAGAGCTTCTTGGCCCGGTAGGTCTGCTCGCCGGCGGGGGCGTCCTGCGGGCGGCCGCTGCCGCCGAGGGCGTGCCAGGTGCCGACGTCGAACTGGTAGAGCCCGCCGTAGATCCCCGACGCATCGACCGCGTCCGGCCGCCCGCCCGCCTCGCACCGCGCCAGGTCGTCCCAGGCCAGATTCTCGGCGCCGGCGACGGAGTCCGGCAGCGGCCGGGTGCCGATGTGCACGATCTGCGGGTGCGGCCGGCGCACCACCTCGGCGGCCGTCCGCCGCGGCTTCTGCCGGACGCCGTTGACGGTGCGCAGCCGGTAGGTGACCCGCCGCACGCCGGGCCGCCCCTGCCGGACCACGGATTCGGTGCCGCGGGCCAGCGTGGGGTCGTGCCGGGTGACCGTACGGAACGGGATCGGCTCCTCGCGGACCTCCTTGCGGCCGGTGATCCGCAGCACCGAGATGCTCTGCCCCTCGCGCGGGAAGCTGTCCGGCGGCACCGAGGTGGTGTCCTCGCCGTGCAGGGCGAGCCCGGCCTGCGCCAGCGCCTCGCGGACGGTGGCGGCGTTGGTGCGGATGCGGTGCTCGCGGCCGTCGGCGAGGAAGACCACGGAGCGTTCGGTGCGCACGGCCAGCTCCAGTCCGTGCCGCTCGATACGGCGGGAGCGGGAGCTGGAGAGATAGGCGCCCTCGGCCCGTACGCCGAGCTGTTGGAGCGCGCCGTCGACGGTTTCGGCGCTGGTCCACACCCGCTGTTGCTGTCCGTCGAGGGTGAGGACGACGGGGCGGCGGTGCCGGACGACGACCTCGTCGCCGCTGTGGAGGACGTCGCCGGGGGCGGGGGCCACGATGTCGTGCGGGCCGACGGGCAGTTCCTCGTCGGTGAGCAGGTCCTCGACGTCGGCGGCGAAGGTGTGCAGGGTGCGGGGTCTGCCGTCGACGGTGAGGCGGACGGCCTTGTCATGGGCGATGAAGGCGGTGGTGCCGCCGGCGAGGAAGGCCACGACCAGGGCGCGGGGCACCAGTCGCCGCAGGGTTTCGGGGCGCCGGGAGGCGCGCCTGCGACGGCCGTGTGCGGCCCGGTGGCTGCTGGGTGAAGGACTCACGACGCTCCCGATGCCACAGATCCGTATCCGGTATCCGGTTGACGGGCGGAGGGTAGCGGGAGCGGCGGTCACTCTCCAAAGTCGTTCGATTACGGAGCGTGCCGTGGGGTGTGCGGGCCGGTGGTCGCGGCGGGCGGCTCAGTAGGCGAAGGCGCGTGCCGTGTTCGCCGCGACGGCCGAGGCCAGCGCGTCCTCGGTCATGCCCTTGACCTCGGCCATCGCGCGCAGGGTCAGCGGAATGAGATACGGCGCGTTCGCTCGTCCGCGGTACGGCGCGGGGGTGAGGAAGGGGGCGTCGGTCTCGACGAGCACCAGTTCGGGCGGGGCGACGGCGAGGGCGTCGCGCAGCGGCTGGGCGTTCTTGAAGGTGACGTTGCCGGCGAAGGACATGAAGTAGCCGGCCTCGGCGCAGACCTTCGCCATCGCGGCGTCGCCGGAATAGCAGTGGAAGACCACCCGCTCGGGCGCGCCCTCCTCCCGCAGGATCCGCAGGACGTCGTCATGCGCCTCGCGGTCGTGGATGACCAGGGCCTTGCCGTGCCGTTTGGCGATCTCGATATGGGCGCGGAAGGACCGCTGCTGGGCGGCCATGCCCTCGGGGCCGGTACGGAAGTGGTCGAGGCCGGTCTCGCCGACGCCGCGGACCTCGGGCCGGGCGGCCAGCGCGTCGATCTCGGCGAGCGCCGCGTCCAGGGCGGCGTCCCCGCCGGGCTCCCGCGCCCCCTGCCGTGACCAGCCGTCGGGGTCCCCGAGCACGATCCGCGGCGCCTCGTTGGGATGCAGCGCGACGGCCGCGTGCACGCTCTCGTAGGCCGCGGCGGTGTCGGCGGCCCACCGCGAACCGGCCAGATCACAGCCCACCTGGACGACCGTGGTCACCCCGACCGAAGCGGCCTTGGCGAGCGCCTCCTCGACCTCTTGGACTCTGGGGGCACCTCCCAGCGTTAGCTGGGGGAGCATGTCGAGGTGGGTGTGCGAATCCGCGACCGGGACCCGCAGCGGGGCGGGCAGCGGCGGCGGGGTGGTCTTGTCGTCCTGCGGTGCCATGGCCGCGATCCTACGAGGACCGCGGCCAGGGGCCTTATCCGCGGGCGGTCACTTGCGCATGGCCTGGATGGGATGCAGCAGGTCGGAGAGGTGCCAGTGGTGGCGCCCGTCGTCCCCGTCACCGTCCGTACAGTCCTCGGCCGCCTCGGAAGGGGCGGCCGATTTCTTTGCGTTCTTGGCGTTCTTCGCGTTTTTCGCGTGACCGCCCTGGCGCTGATGCATGTTCGCTATCGCGTCGGAGACCATCGAGACCTGGCCCGAGCGCATGATCCTGACGACGTTACTGCCGCAGCTCACGCACAGGGGCCGGGTCAACGGGGACGGCACACGCTCGCCGTCCGCGTAGTAGACGACGTGGAGCTCGCCCTTGGCGTCCACATGGTGCTCTATTTCGTACGCCTGCTCCCAGCCGTGGCCGCACCGCATGCACGCGAAGGCGTACGCCTCATGTGCCGCAGGCTCGGCGGACCGGGGAAAAGGGGAAACTCCGCGCGGGTTTGCCGTACTGGTGGTCTTGGCGATGTCGCTCATGTGCGCTCCCTCTTGTCCACAGGACAAGGCAAGGTTCCGGGACCGTACGTCCCACACCTAGTGGACGCCCTTTCCGGCCAGATGCGCAGCTCAGCTGCTTGCTATTGGCCCAGATTTGACAGGTGGCAGGGAAAACACCCGGCTGCGCGAGGACTGCCTTTACCTTCCAGGCTAGCCATTTACCTGCCCGTGGGTCGGTTCTGGGCGAGCGGCATTTTTGGCCGCGACCACCGCGTCGAAAACCTGCCGCTTGGGCAGCCCCAGTTCCGCCGCAACCGCCGCAATGGCCTCCTTGCGCCGCTCCCCCGCCTCCTCGCGCACCCGCACCCGGCGCACCAGCTCCTCGGGGCCCAGCTCCTGCGGACCGGCCTCCGGAGCGCCCTCGACCACGATGGTGATCTCGCCCCGTACGCCCTCGGCGGCCCACTGCGCCAGCTCCCCCAGCGGCCCCCGCTTGACCTCCTCATAGGTTTTGGTCAGCTCGCGGCACACCGCCGCCCGCCGCTCCGCGCCGAAGACCTCGGCCATCGCGGCCAGGGTGTCGTCCAGCCGGTGCGGCGCCTCGAAATAGACCAGGGTGCGGCGCTCGTCGGCCACCTCGCGCAGCCGCGAGAGCCGCTCGCCGGTCTTGCGGGGCGGGAAGCCCTCGAAGCAGAAGCGGTCCACCGGCAGACCGGACACCGCCAGGGCGGTGAGCACCGCGGACGGGCCCGGTACGGCGGTGACCTTCACCCCGCGCTCCACGGCCGCCGCCACCAGCCGGTATCCGGGGTCGGACACCGAGGGCATCCCGGCGTCCGTGACCAGCAGCACCCGCGCCCCGCCGGCCAGCGCCTCCGCCAGCTCCGGAGTGCGCGCCGCCTCGTTGCCCTCGAAGTACGACACGATCCGCCCGGCCGGCTGGACCTCAAGCGCCTGGGTCAGCCGGCGCAGCCGCCGGGTGTCCTCGGCGGCGATCACATCGGCGGCGGCCAGCTCGGCGGCCAGCCGCGGCGGCGCGTCCGCGATCTCACCGATGGGCGTCCCTGCAAGTACCAGCGTTCCAGTCACGCCCCCATCCTCGCAGGACCACCCGGACGGCACGGCACGCGGCGGAGGGCGGGCCGGGGCAGGAGCCGACGTCGGTTCCGGAGAAGCTGTGTTCCGGAGAACCTGTCGATCACCACACGGACGGCACGGCGCCCCGGTCCGCGGCGCTGAACGCCGGTCCACAGAGTGCTTCCCTACGATGGGCCGGGTGACGAGTGACACCACCGCGACCGAGACCGGCGCGCACCGCACCGGGTACCCGGACCGGCAGCCCGCCGTGTGGCAGCTGCGGCTGCGCCGTTTCGGCTACCGGGTCCGCCCGCACGGCGATCTGCGGACGCGGCTGGTGGCCCCCTACCCGGCGCCGGCACTGCGGCTGTGGGCGACGCTCGGCGTGGGCCCGGACGCCGCCGTACGGCTGGCGCGCTGGGCGGCCTGGACCGGCCCGCTCCTGGTGGCGCTGGTCGCGGGCATGCTGCGGTTCTGGCATCTGGGCAGTCCGCACGACGTGATATTCGACGAGACGTACTACCCCAAGGACGCCTGGTCGCTGCTCAAGTACGGCTACGAGGGCACCTGGGACAAGAACGCCAACGCGGCGCTCGTCGGACCGCATCCCAAGATCCTGCTCTCGCCCCAGGCGTCGTACGTCGTCCATCCCCCGATGGGCAAATGGCTGATCGCCCTCGGCGAGTGGGCGTTCGGTATGAACCCCTTCGGCTGGCGCTTCATGGTCGCCCTGCTGGGCACCGTGTCCGTCTTCCTCGTCTGCCGTATCGGGCGCCGCCTGATGCGCTCCACCGCGCTGGGCTGTCTGGCCGGTGCGCTGCTGGCGGTCGACGGGCTGCATTTCGTCATGAGCCGCACGGCCCTGCTCGACCTGATCGTGATGTTCTGGGTGCTGGCCGCCTTCGGCTGCCTCCTGGTGGACCGCGACCGCACCCGGGCCCGGCTGGCCGCGGCGCTGCCGATCGGCCATGGGGGCACCTCCCGTTCGAGCGGAGCCGAGAATGGGGGAGGCGTGATGCGCCCCGAGGAGACCGTCGGCGACCGGCTCCGCCTCGGCTGGCGCCCCTGGCGTATCGCGGCCGGTCTGTGCCTGGGACTGGCCTCCGCCACCAAGTGGAACGGCCTGTACTACATGGCCGCGTTCGCCCTGATGTCCGTCCTGTGGGACGTGGCCGCCCGCCGCATCGCCGGCGCCCGCCGCCCCTTCCGCTCCATGCTGCGCCGCGACGCCGTCCCCGCCTTCGGCGCCACCGTCGTCGTCGCCCTGGCCACTTATCTGGCGTCCTGGTCCGGCTGGCTCTTCACCAAGGGCGGCTACTACCGCGACTGGGCCACCACCCCCGAGGGCCGCACCGGCTCGTGGACCTGGCTGCCGGACTGGCTGCGCAGCCTGTGGCACTACCAGACCGAGGTCTACGCCTTCCACACCGGCCTGACCACGCCGCACACCTACCAGTCCAACCCGTGGAGCTGGCTGGTCCTGGGCCGCCCCGTCTCGTACTTCTACAAGGACCCCGCCGCCGGCCGGCAGGGCTGCACCGCCGCCGAGGGCTGCGCCCGCGAGGTCCTGGCGCTGGGCACCCCGCTCCTGTGGTGGGCCGCCTGCTTCGCCCTGCTCTACGCCCTCTACCGCTGGGCCTTCAAACGCGACTGGCGGGCCGGCGCCATCGCCTGCGGCGTCGCCGCCGGCTACCTCCCGTGGTTCCTCTACCAGGAACGCACGATCTTCCTCTTCTACGCCGTCGTCTTCGTGCCGTTCCTGTGCCTGGCGCTGGCGATGATGGTCGGGGCGATCATCGGACCGCCCGGCGCGAACGAACGCCGCCAGACGATCGGGGCGGTGGGCGCGGGAGTACTCGTCCTGCTGATCATCTGGAACTTCATCTACTTCTATCCGCTGTACACGGGGATGCCGATCCCCAAGTCGGCCTGGCACAACCGGATGTGGCTGGACAGCTGGGTGTAACGGCCGGCAGCCGCCCGCGCGGCCCGACAGCGGATGTAGCCGCCGTCACACCGCGATCACACCCGTACAGCAACGCGTCACCGGACCGTTCTCCGATCGAGACTGACCGGGAGCCGTTCACTTCCCCGTGTCCCTTAGAGTGCGACGGACGTTCTTGTGTGCGTATTCGGGAACGCGCTCTCTGGGAGGGGATCGGTGGCATGCGCCGCGAGGTGAAGTACGGGCTGATCGGCGGATCGGTGGCCCTGGTGGCGGGAGTCGTCGGCGGCTTCACGCTGTTCGGCGGCTCCGACGACGGTTCGTCGCCCCAGCAGGTCACGTCGGCGGACGCCAAGTCGGGCGGTGAGAAGCCGCACGTCAAGACCGGGCCGCTCACGGCCGAGGAAGTACGCGCGACATCGCAGGAATTCCTGAAGTCCTGGCAGAGCGGCGAGGCCGCCAAGGCCGCCGAGCTGACGGATGACCCCACCGCCGCGGAAAGCGCCCTGGCGGCCTTCAGCAAGCAGGCGCACTTCTCGAACGTGACCGTCACGCCGGGCACACCATCGGGCGACAAGGTGCCGTACACGGTCACCACCCAGATCGACTACAACGGCAAGAAGGTGCCGTACTCGTACCGCACCGCCGCCTCCGTCCAGCGGAACAAGACCACCGGGAAGCCGCAGATCGCCTGGCAGCCGGCGATCCTGCACCCGGACCTGGCCAAGGGCGACGAACTGCGCACCGGCGAGGCCGAGGCGCCGCCGATCAAGGCCGTGGACCGCAACGGCACCGAGCTGACCCCTAAGGCGTACCCCTCGCTGGCCGGGGTCCTCGACAGCCTGCGCGACAAGTACGGCAGCAAGACCAACGGCAAGCCCGGCGTGGAGCTGTTCATCCACCGCGCCACCGCCACCAAGCCCGCCGACCAGCAGCCCGACAAAACGCTGAAGGTGCTCTCCAAGGGCACCCCGGGCACCTTGAAGACCACCCTGGACGCCAAGCTCCAGGCGGCGGCCGAGAAGGCCGTCGCGGGCAAGAAGGAAGCCTCCGCCGCCGCGGTCAAGCCCAGCACCGGCGAGATCCTGGCGCTGGCCAACTCCCCGGCCAAGGGCTTCAACATGGCCACCCAGGGGTCGTACGCCCCCGGCTCGACGATGAAGGTCGTCACCTCGGCGCTGCTGATCGACAAGGGCCTGACCGCGCCGGACAAGAAGAACCCCTGCCCCAAGTACGTCACCGTCGGCGGCTGGAAGTTCCAGAACCTCAACAAGTCCGAGATCAAGGACGGCACGTTCGCGCAGAGCTTCGCCGCGTCCTGCAACAACGCCTTCATCTCGCACGCCAAGGACCTCCAGGACGACGACCTGACCAACGAGGCCCGGGACGTCTTCGGCATCGGCCTGAACTGGCAGACCGGCATCCCCACCTTCGACGGTGCGGTGCCGGTGCAGCACGACGCGCAGATGGCGGCGTCGCTGATCGGCCAGGGCGGCGTGCGGATGAACCCGCTGAATGTCGCCACGCTCGCCGCGACCGTGCAGTCCGGCTCCTTCCACCAGCCGTACATCGTCGCCCAGTCCCTCGACAACCGGACGTTCGCCAAGACCTCCGGCGGCTTCAAGTCGGGCACCCAGGCCGCGCTGAAGTCGCTGATGAAGCTGACCGCGACCTCCGGTACGGCAGCCGAGGCGATGGCCGGGGTCAGCGGTGACGTCGGCGCCAAGACCGGTTCGGCCGAGGTCGACAACCAGAAGAAGCCCAACGCCTGGTTCACCGCCTACCGCGACGACCTGGCCGCGGCGGCCGTCGTCCCGGCCAGCGGCCACGGCGGCTCCAACGCGGGCCCGGTGGTCCGCGCGATCCTGACGGCGGGCTGAGCTTCCAACCGGCCCTGGGGCGGGGTGCCTTCAGGTGCCCCGCCCCAGGCGCCGTTCGGGGTGTCCCGTCCGGACGTCCTCAGGGGTGGGGCACACCACATCCCACCTGCCGGAATTCCTTCACATGGCCCGTACAGCCTTCGCTAGCGTGCGGGCCATGACCGTTTCCGCCGCCCCCCTGGACCCCCGCGAGCGCACCCCGTGACGCCGCTCGTCGTCGCGGCCGTCCTCCTGGCCGCCGTCACCCACGCCAGCTGGAACGCGATCGCCCACGGCATACGCGACCAACTCCTCGCCTTCACCCTGGTGGGAGGCGGCGGCGCTCTGTGCGGCGCCGTCCTGCTGACCTGCACGCCCGTGCCCGTCCCGGCAGCCTGGCCCTACCTGGTGGCCTCCGCCGTGATCCACATCCTCTATCAGGCGCTGCTGATGCGGTCGTTCCGCCTGGGCGACTTCGGCCAGATGTACCCGATAGCCCGCGGCACGGCGCCCCTGGTGGTCACCGTCCTGGCCGCCGTCTTCGTCCACGAACTGCCCGACGCCTGGGCCCTGGCCGGGGTGGCTCTGGCGTCCGCGGGCCTGGTCGGGCTGGCCGTATGGGGCATCCGCGGCGCCGGGACCAGCCCTCACTGGGCGGCCATCGTCGCCGCGCTGGCCACCGGCCTGTCCATCGCCGCATACACCACCGTCGACGGCCTGGGCGTCCGCGCCTCCGGCAGCCCCCTCGGCTATATCGCGTGGCTGATGATCCTCCAGGGCCTGGTCATCCCCGCCTACGCGCTCGCCACCCGGCGCCGCCGACTGCTGACCGAACTGCGGCCCCTCGCCGTGCGCGGCGTGGCCGGCGGCATCCTCTCCGTCTTCGCCTACGGCCTGGTCCTGTGGGCCCAGACCCGCGCTCCCCTGGCCCCCATCGCCGCCCTCCGCGAGTCCTCCATCATTGTCGGCGCCGCCATCGGCGCCCTCTTCTTCAAGGAACGCTTCGGGGCCCCGCGGATCGCCGCCGCGGGCCTGATGGTCGTGGGCATCGGGCTGATGCTGCACACGGGGTGAGGCGGGGCGCGGGGCGGAGCGTGCGGCACGCGGTGAGGCGGGGCCGGGCCCGGCCGGGCGTCAGCGCCGCCGGCGGGTGAGGGCGGCGTTGGCCTTCATCAGCAGCGGGATCAGGCCGTAGGCGGCTATCGGCACGATGATCGCGGTCAGGATCAACGTCCGCACGAACAGCGGCAGTTGGGCCGTGACGGGGCCCAGCAGGCCGAGGACGAGCGTGACCGTCGGGTAGATGGCCAGCCAGGTGATCAGGGCCCGGCGGTGCACGGACGGAGCGCCCGGGGCGGCCCCCTGCGCGGTGGACACGCTCGTGGACGTACTCGTGGCCGTACTCATGGACGCGTTCGTGGACACACTTGTGGACGTCATCGCGCTCTCCCCCTCGGACCAAAACTCCAACCAACGGGTTGGAGTCTGCCACAGCAACGTCCGCTCTCCAACCCATCGGTTGGAAATGCCGCGGAGTCCGTCCTACAGTCGTGCGATGGCCTGGGACACCGCACGCACCAAGCAGCTTCTCCTCGACGCCGCGGTCGAGGAATTCGCCGCATACGGCCCCGAGGGCGCCCGCGTCGCCCGTATCGCGACCCGTGCGGGCATCAACAAGGAGCGGATCTACACCTACTTCGGCAACAAGGACCAACTGTTCGCCGCGGTGCTCGACTCCGAACTGCAAAAGGCCGCCGCCGCGGTCCCGCTCACCCCGGAACAGGCCGCCGACCTGGGCGATTTCGCGGGCCGGGTCTACGACTACCACCACCGGCATCCGCACTTCGCCCGGCTGCTCGCCTGGGAGGGCCTGCACTACCGGGGCGAGGTGGCCGCCGAACGCGAACGCACCGCCCACTACTGCGAGAAGATCGCCGCGGTGACCGGGGCCCAGCAGTCCGGCACCCTCACCGACGACCTCGACGCCGGCGCCCTGGTGCGGGCGGTGATCGCCCTGACCGCCTCCTGGTTCACCCTCCCCCAGCTGGGGCATCTGCTGACCCCGGCGGCCGCCAAGGGCCCCTCGGCCGCCCAGCGCGAGCTGCTGGTCGGCCTGGTCCGGCACCTGACGACCTGACGAGCGTCACCGCCACCGCGGACCGGCCGGGCGCGGCGCACCACTCAGCCGGCCCTGCCTCATGGCGCAGCCCGCACCGCTCAGCCGGCCACGCCCCACGGCGCAGCCCGCACCACTCAGCCGGCCACGCCCGATGCCGCGGCCCGTACCAGTGCCTGGGCCCGCGGATCCGCCGTCACGTTCTTCTGCATGCCGTTGGTGACGTATCCGAAGGCGAACCCGCTCTCCGGATCGGCGAACGCCAGCGCGCCGCCGCGCCCCGGATGCCCGAACGATCCCGGCCCCAGCAGCGGCGACGCGGCGCCGTGCAGCATGAAGCCGAGGCCGAAGCGCGTGCCCACCAGGAGCGTGCGGTCCAGCCCCGCCGACTCCTCGGTCCGCGCCAGGGTCAGCGTGGCCGGTGCGAACAGCCGCGGATGCCCGTCGACGGGCCCGATCAGCGCCGCATAACACCGGGCCAGCGCCCGCGCGGTGGCGATTCCGGCCGACGCCGGGAGTTCGGCGGCCCGGTATTCGGGGGCGTTCTCATCGGCCATGGGCGAAATGGCTTCGAACGCCCGCCGGGTGAGCGAGGACGGATCCGCATACGCCTCGGCCACCGACCGCTTCGTCCGCACCCGCAGCCCGGCGGCTCCCCCGCCCGCGGCCGCCGGCGGCTCGATCTCGGCCAGCCGCCCCACCCGGGGCTGCTCGCCCTCCGGAAGACCTATCCACATCTCCAGCCCGAGCGGCCCGGATATCTCCTCCGCGACCCAGCTGCCGAGCGTCCGCCCGGTCACCCGCAGCACCAGCTCACCGATGAGCCAGCTGTAGGTCTGTGCGTGGTAGCCGTGCTCGCTCCCCGGCTCCCATACGGGCGCCTGCGCGGCCAGCGCCGCCGCGCCGCTCACCCCGTCGATGGCCTGGGCGGGCGTCAGCGGCGTATCGAGAACGGGCAGCCCGGCGCGGTGCGAGAGCAGATGCCGGACCAGCACCCGCTCTTTTCCCGCCGCCTTGAATTCGGGCCAGTACGTGCCGACCGGCGCATCGAGATCCAGCAGGCCGCGCTGATGCAGCAGCAGCGGAACGATCGCCGCGATGCCCTTGGTGGCGGACCGGACGACCTGCGCCGTCCCCGCCTCCCACGGCTGTGCGGTGGCGGCGTCCGCGGCCGCGTCGCCGTCCTTGGCGCCGCCCCAGAGGTCCACCACTTTCCGCCCGTGGCGGTAGACGGCGACCGCCGCGCCCCGCTCGCCGCGCCGCGCAAAGTTGTCCACGAATGCGTCCCGGACCGGCTCGAAGCCGTCCTCGACCGTGCCCTGGACGTCCACCACTGATTCCCGCTTCCCACTCATCCGTCGCTTTGGTGACCCATCAATGGTGCAACGCGCAGATCAGTGCTGATGACCAGGTCCCCGGCCAGTGGGATTCATCACATGGAGCCGCCGGGACGGCAATGGGCGGCCCTCGGACCGGAAACGAACCGGCCCTCACACCGGAAACGAATCGGTTTCCTCACACCGGCAACGAAACCGACCGCGGATCGAATCCGAACGGCAATTCCAGCCGATGGCCGCGCATCAGTTCCTCGTCGCACAGCAATTCCTGCGTGCTGCCGTCCGCCACCAGCACTCCGCCCGACAGCACCACGGACCGCGGACACAGTTCCAGCGCATACGGCAGATCATGGGTGACCATCAAAACCGTCACCTCCAACGACCGCAGAATGTCCGCGAGTTCGCGCCGCGAGGCCGGGTCGAGATTGGACGACGGCTCGTCCAGTACGAGAATTTCCGGCCGCATCGCCAGCACCGTGGCCACCGCGACCCGCCGCCGCTGCCCGAAGGACAGATGGTGCGGCGGCCGGTCCGCGAACCCGGCCATCCCGACCCGTTCCAGCGCCTCCGTGACCCGCTCGGCCAGCTCCGCACCGCGCAGCCCGGCGGCCGCGGGACCGAAGGCGACGTCCTCCCGTACGGTCGGCATGAACAACTGGTCGTCGGGATCCTGGAAAACGATCCCCACCTTCCGCCGGATCTCCGCGAGGTTTTCCTTGCCCACCGGCAGTCCGGCAACGGCCACGGATCCCGCGCCCGCCTCCAGAATCCCGTTCAGATGCAGCACGAGCGTGGTCTTTCCTGCCCCATTGGGCCCGAGCAGCGCCACCCGCTCACCGCGCTCGATGGACAGATCGACCCCGAAAAGCGCCTGATGCCCGTCCGGATAGGCATAGGCGAGGCCGGAAACCTCCAGGGAGGGAGCGAAAGAGGCGGGCGGCATGGTCGTACTCACAGGGTCCATCCCAAAAGGCATACGGCAAGGGCGGAAAGCGGCAGCAGTGCGGCGCGGGTCCATTGTGCGCGGCCCGCGGCGGCGTCGGAGAGAACGGGCATGGTGCCGGTATAACCCCGGCTGACCATGGCGAGATGCACGCGCTCACCCCGCTCGTAGGAGCGGATGAACAGCGCGCCGGCGGATTTGGCGAGCACTCCCCAGTGCCGTACGCCCCGCGCCTCGAAACCGCGCGACAACCGTGCGATCCGCATCCGCCGCATTTCATCGGTGATCACATCGCCGTAGCGGATCATGAACGAGGCAATCTGGACGAGCAGCGGCGGCATGCGCAGCCGCTGGAGTCCGAGCAGCAATTCCCGCAGTTCGGTGGTCGACGCCAGCAGAACGGATGCGGCGACGCCCAGCGTGCCCTTGGCCAGGATGTTCCAGGCGCCCCACAGTCCGGAAACGCTCAGGCTCAGCCATCCGACCTGAACCCGCGGCCCCTCCGCCACAAACGGCATCAGCACCGCAAAGGCCACGAACGGCACCTCGATCAGCAACCGCTTGAGCAGAAATCCCGCCGGAATACGGGCCACACCCGCAACGGCCGCAATCAGCACCGCATACAGCCCGAAGGCCCATACGGCTTCCCTCGGTGTGGACACCACGATCAGCACAAAGCAGAAAACGGCGGCGATTTTGCAGTGCGGCGGCAGCGCATGCACCGGCGAATGCCCGTGACGGTAGAGCTTATGAGCATGCCCGGCGCCCATCAGGCACGCTCGCCCGCGACACCGGCCGCCGGGGCGGCGCCTTCGGCCTTGCGCCGCCGCAGCACGACGAAGACGCCGGTGCCGACGGCCAGGGTCGCGCCGACCCCGATGACACCGGCCAGCCCGCCCGCGAGGCGCGCATTGCCGATGTCCTTGACGCTGTAACCGGCCAGCGGCGAGTCCTCGGTCGCGTGCTTCTTGGTGTTCTTGTCGATGCCCTGGTCGTGGGCGACCTTCTCCAGGCCGTCGGGGCTGGCGGAGGCGTAGTAGCTGATGCCGCCCGCGCACACCAGCGCGGCGGCGAGCCCGGCGAGCCAGACCTTCCGCACGGAACGGCGGGGGGCGGCGGCGGGCGTCGGCGTGACCGGCTTGGCGGCCGTGGCCGGGACCGGTTCCGCTGCCGCCGCCGGGGCCGGGGCCGATGCCGGGGCCGATGCCGGTGCGGTCAACGGCGACGTCCGCAATTCCAGCGGCCTGGCCAGCCCCCGCGCCCCGTACACCAGATCCGGCCGTACGGCCATCACCGCGCCCACCGTCAAGGCCGTGATCACGGCCTCCCCCATGCCGATCAGCACATGCACGCCGACCATGGCGGTGAAGACCTTGCCGATCGACACATCGGCCGTCCCGCCCAGCGCATACATCCCGGTGAAGGCGACCGCCGCGGCCGGCACCGACACCAGCGCCGCCACGAAGGACGCCACCGTCACCGACCGGCGCCGCCTGGGCAGCACCTTCACCAGCCCGCGGAACAGGGCATAGGCGACGACCGTCGTCACGATCGCCATATCGGTGATGTTCACGCCAAGCGCCGTCAGCCCGCCGTCGGCGAACAGCACGCCCTGCATCAACAGCACCACCGACACACACAGCACACCCGTGTACGGCCCCACGAGGATCGCCGCGAGCGCACCGCCGAGCAGATGCCCGCTCGTGCCCGCCGCGACCGGGAAGTTCAGCATCTGCACGGCGAAGATGAACGCCGCCACCAGCCCGGCCAACGGCGCCGTCCGCTCGGCCCCGCCACCGCCCTGCCCCGTACCCGCCAGCTCCCGCCGGGCACCACGCAGACTGACCGCGACCGCGGTCGCGGCCAATGCGCCGGTCGCCGCCGACACCGGCGCATTGATGAATCCATCGGGTACGTGCATCTCAGGCTGACTCCACTCCAGCTCCGCTCCAGAGCTCCACTTCCGGCTCTGCAACCAGCCAATGGTGGGGCCTACTGCAAAGGAGTTGCAAGAGCGCCCGTAGTGCGGAACGTTACAGCCCGCAGTTACTGCCCCGTAACGCAACACACGCCCCCGGGGCAGCGCAGTGGCCCGCCAAAGGACCCGTCAAAGGGACCCGCCAAGGGACCCGCCAAGGGACCCGCCAGACAGCAGGTTCCGCTGAGCCAGACGGGGGGCGCATCGGCCGTAATCGCCTCCCGCCTCCATTGCCTCCTTATGAAGGAAGCGCCGGGCGGGCCGCGGCCCGACTCATGTCCGTTATGCCGATGATGTTCCGTATTCGTGCCCTTCGCAGTTCTCCGGCCCGGCTCCGACGGGCCGCTGCGGCATGCGCGAATACGGAAGGAGAGAACAGTGTCCGAGCAGCAGGATGAGAAGGCGGAGCAGAGCGTCGGGGAGTTCACGCTCGCGGGTCCGCTGAGCTCCACACCGCCGGATGCGCTGGCGCATCCGGTCCCGGAACCGGACGACGTATGGCAGCTGCCGAACGGTTTCGCGCATGTCTTCTACGGCGAAGGAAACAAAGGGATCACCCGGCCGGTGATCATGGCCGACGGCTTCTACCTCGGCAAGAGCGACCTCAAGTGGCTCTACGCCGGCCTCAACGGCGACTTCCCCTTCCTCAGCGAACTGCGCCGCCGGGGCCGGGACGTCATCCTGCTGGGCTTCGACGAGCGCAGCGCCTCGATCCTGGACAACGCCGAGACCGCGATGGCGGCCATCATGCGGACCATCGCCGAGCAGATGGGCAGCGCGCCGCTGACGGTGGGCGGCTTCAGCATGGGCGGCATGGTCACCCGCTATGCGCTCGCCAAACTGGAGCAGCAGCAGGTCGACCACCGCGCCCGCGTCTACTTCTCCTACGACAGCCCGCACCGCGGCGCCGTCATCCCCGTCGGCCTCCAGGCGTTCTCGCACTTCATCCCCGTCCCCAACCCCTTCGCCCGGCAGATGAACAGCCCCGCCGCCCGGCAGATGCTCTGGCGGCACTACGACCCGAAGAGCGGGAAGATCGGGATCGCGCCCGAACGCACGGAATTCCTGCGGAAGCTGGAGGAGGTCGGCGGCTGGCCGCGTATGCCGCGCATCTTCGCGCTCGCCAACGGCCGCGGCGACGGCACGGGCCTGGCGATCCCGCCCGGCGAGACCGCCATGAAGGTCGAGCGGATCTACCCGGGCACCACCTTCTACGCCCAGGCACAGGGCAAGGACGTCATCGTCGCCGAGCTGAAGCGGCGGTTCCCCCCGGCCGAGAAGACGGTGACGACGAACGACTTCCCCGAACTGGACGGCGCCCCGGGCGGCACCCTCCGCTCGTACGGGATCCTCGGCGACATGCTGAAGAAGTTCGGCGCCCGGGTCGACCTGCGGCACGAGGAGATCTGCTTCGTCCCCGCCGTCAGCGCGGTCGCGATCCGCGACATCGACCGGCAGAAGGACCTGTACGCGAACATCGACGACCTCGACCCGTCGGAGAGCGAGTTCGACGACTTCATCTGCTCCTCGACGACAACGGAGCACGCCGCCGTCACGGAAGAACTGTGCGGGTGGCTGCTGGACCGGCTGCCCGACTGACCACCCTCCCGCCGCCCCCGGGTCGGGCCGTGAGTTTCTGACGGCCCGACCCGGGCTACCGCGCCGGGCGCGGTCCGCCGACGGCGCTACGAGTCAGTTACGCGCGCCCGACCCGGCGCGTATGTGCCCTATGAAAGCGGCCAGCCCGGATGGCGTGGCCGCCAGGATCCGGTGCGGAGTGTCGCTCTCCCGGAGCAGCACGGTCTGGTTGGTGGCGGCGAGCTCGACGCAGTTGGGCGCGTCGCCACCGCTGGAAAACGACGACTTCTGCCACACAATGCCGTGTGCCATGTCGGGCCTCCCTTCGCCTAGGCCCTTCACTTGTAAAACACCGGAAGGGTCACTTGGGTTGCCGATGGTTACCTTGCCTCGCATCGCAAGTGCCACACAAGCGCCGCGAGTTGAGTGGGAGTGGCCGAAAGCACCTGCGTCGGGGCGTCGCTCTCGCGGAGAAGTACGCCGTCCTCGGCCATGGCAAGTTCCAGGCAGTTCGGTGCATCCTGCCCGCCGGAGAACGACGACTTCTGCCACACGACGGCCTGTGCCATGGCGGAACCTTTCACATGCTGTGGACGAGGCGCTGGATGAATTCCCTCGACTCTACGGTCCCCAACGCCGCCTTCTCCACCTCGTCCAACAGGGCTCGATGCCGGATGAGTTGGGCCTCGGCACCCACGAACGACCCTCCTTGTGGACTATCCATCAGAACGGTATCGAGCTGGGGCACAGGCCCGCCTGCGTACAGCATGGGGAAGCACAGACCGGCAAAGTCCTCCGCAGCGAACGGCACCACACGCAAGGTGACTTGCGGCAACTCGGACTGCTCCAGAACGTGGCGAAGCTGCCTGCGGGCAACGCTGCTGTCGCCGGCCTTGATGCGTAGCGCCGCTTCGTGGATGACGACGTCATAGCGAGCAGGCCGTTCGCCGACGAGGAACTCCTGACGGCGCCGCCGGAACCGGACCCGTGCCGCGATTTCGTCGTCCGACAACTGCGGCGTCGACACAGCGAACATCGCGCGAATCTGCTCTTCGGTCTGGAGCAAGCCCGGGATGCTCACGCTCTCGAAGGCACGCAAGCTGGCGGCATGGTGCTCCAGTTCGGCCATGTCCAGGTAGCCGGACGGCACCAGCCCCCGGTACTCCTCCCACCAACCGCGGCCACGTTCGTTCGCCATGGCCACCAGCGCATCCACGAATGCGGCGTCACCACACGCGTATTGGCTGCCGAGAAACCGGACCCGTTCCTCGCTCACTCCGACGCGTCCCGCCTCCGTCATGGAGATCTTGGTCTGCGCAATACCCGTCGCCTCGGACGCCTGACGGATCGACCAGCCTGCCCGCTCCCGAAGTTTGCGCAGCTCGGCACCCAGCCGCTCCTGCCGGGCGGTGATGACGGTCCTCGCTGGCATGCACCCTTCCCTTCCTGAGAGTTGAGAAGTGTGAGTATTCCAGTCCGGCTTGACCAGGGTGAGCACTCACCCCTACCTTGAGTGACGCATCGCACACGCTACGGATCCGGAAACACCGGAAGCGCATCGCCCCGTCATGCCGTGACGGCCGCGACATTGCCACCGGCGCCGTTCATTCGCCGCGTACGTCTCAACTCCCTCACTCCCAACCGGAGTTACGCATGCCTGGAATCACTGACGTCGACGCGATCGAACCCTGGGAATACTCCCTCTACATCCCCCACGACGCCCGCGCCGTCCCCATCACCCGCCGCACCCTCCGTCTCATCCTCACCGCCCACGGCCTGCCTGGTCTCCTCGACGTCGCCGAACTCCTGGCCACCGAGCTGATCACCAACGCCGTACGCCACACCAAGGGCCCCGCGGCGCTGCGTATCCACTGGGCGGACGGCATCCTCCGTATCGGGGCCTGGGATACGGACCCGACCCCGCCCGCGCCCGTACTGCGCCTGACAGAGGTTCCCGAGACGGGGCGCGGGCTGGACCTCGTCCACCACTGCGCGGACAAGTGGGGCTGGTATCCGCTGCTGAGTGCCGGGGACCTGGGCAAGTACGTGTGGTGCGAGCTGGCCGCGGCCGCATGACGGGGGCGGGATTGCCCCAGGGCTCGACGACGGCAGTCAGGACGCGCCGTCGAAGGCGACGTCCTTGGTCGCGACCGTCCCGGCCGTCCGCCCCGGCGCCGCCTGACGGCTCCAGTACAGGTTCGTGTGGGCTATGACCTGGTCCGGCGGCGGCGCCCCCCACGCCGTCTTGTCGAACGTCGTGTGGGCATCACTGACAAGGGTGACGTCGTACCCCCGGACGAACGCGCCGTGGAGCGTCGAGCGGACGCACGCATCGGTCTCCGAGCCGACGACGACGAGCCGCCCGACCCCGAGACCCGAGAGCACGGTCTCAAGGGCGGTGTCCTCGAAGGAGTCGCCGTAGTTCTTCTCGACGAGCGGCTCGGCGTCGTCCGGAGTCAGCTCGGGGACGATCCGCCAGCGTCGCTCCCCCTCACCAGTTCGTCGTCGGAGTGCTGGACCCAGACAACCGGGACCCGCTCCCGCCGCGCCTGGTCGACCAGGCCGGCGATGTTCGCGACGACCGCATCGCGCTCATGAGCCGCCTCGACGACGGCGTTCTGCACGTCGACGACGAGGAGTGCGGTGTTCGGACGGTTCTCAAGTGTGGTCATGGTCTCCCCCTACTCACGCTGCTCGCGCTTGCTCCCGTTTCCACGCAGCGTAGCCCCGCCCACTGACAGCGAGTCTGCGCGTTGCGGATCATCCCCGCCCCGCCGGACCAGCAGGCTCCCCAAGGCTGTTCGCCGATGCAGGACCGAGCGGCCGGTGCGGGTCGTCGTGATCAGACCCGCGGCCCGTAGCGCGGCGGTGTGGGCGGAGGCGGTGGCGTTGCTGATGCGCAGGCGGCGGGCGAGTTGGGTGGTGGTGTGGGGGTCGGCGAGGTGGTGGAGGGCATCGGCGCGGGTGTGGCCGAGGACTCCGGAGAGCGCGTTGTGCGGGTCGCCGCCCGGTCCGGGAGGCGTGGGCGGGAGGCCCGTACCGGCCGGGTAGGTCAGGTGGAGGGGGCCGCCGGGCGGGTCGGCGATGAGGGGGTGGCCGGTCCAGTGGAAGGTGGGGACGAGGACCAGGCCGCGGCCCTGGAGGGTAAGGGTACGGTCCGTTGGGGACGCCAACTCCCATGTGTTGCAGGAGAGTTGGGATCCGGGGAGCGCCGAGGTCAGCGCGTGGGCGACGCCCTGTTCGGCGGTGGTTACGGCGTGGCGGGTGAATTCCGCGTGGTGCAGGTCCTGGATCAGGGGCCATACGGGGCGCAGCACCGCCTCGAAGGCCGCCTGCTGGGCGCGACGGAGGACGTGCCAGGCGTCGGCGTCGCCCCGGTGGAGGCCGCGGATCCATGGGGGCGGCGGGGCCGGGTGGGGCGCGTGGACGCGTGCGAGTTCGGCGCGGACCAAGGCGGGCGGCGTGGCCCGTACGGTGTCGAGGCCCTCCTGGAGGGTGTCGGCGAAGACGTCGAGGAAGAGCGGGGCCGTGTCCCCGGGGACCAGGTCCCGTAGCGCGCCTACGGCCGGCGGTAGGGAGCGGAGCAGGCGGCGGCGCCAGCGGCCGAACAGAAGGGCGTCATCCGGGAGGCACATCTTCATCAGGGCCACGTTCAGCTCTTGCAGCGGGGCCGGGCGGCGCGCGAAGCGGACGCGGGCGAAGTCGTCGGCGGCGAAGTGGATACGGATCGCCATATTTCCCGTCCTCGTGTCGCGCCAGCGTTTCGGGCAGGGCCTCAACCTTCGCTCGTCCCCCCTCCGTCGGCCAGCATTCGCCAGAGACGCAGCAAGGCACAAGCAAGTAGCGGCGCAGGGGGTAGCGGGCGATGTTCGGCACAAAAACGGACGGTTACGGGGGCCGTAGGGAACACGGTGGCGTGGCCCGGCGGACGCTCGTCGCGTCGGCCACCGCCGCGCTGGGCGCGGGGCTGGTGTCGGCGGGATGCGGCGCCGTGCAGGGCACGCGGGCCCGGCGCGGAACGGACCGGACCCGCGCCGGGCTCGTCCTCCGCCTTCCCCCGCCCACCGGGCCGTACCGGGACCGGATCGGGGTCGCCGCGCTCTATCTGGTCGACCGGTCGCGGCGCGACCCGTGGGAGGCGGGGATCGCCGTACGGGAGGTGATGGTCTCGGTGTTCTACCCGGCCCGTGACGTCGGCGCGGGTCATCCGGTCACGCATCCGGTCACGCATCCGGTCACGCATCCGGTCGCGCATCCGGTCGCGCATCCGGTCGCGCATCCGGTCGCACCGCAGATGAGCGGGGGCGCGGCGGAGGTGTTCCGGGCCGTCGACGTCGCCGTGCACCGGTTGCCGAAGAAGGGGGTGGACTGGGGTGCCACCCGGACCCATGCGCACACGGGCGCGCCCGCGGAGCCCGTACGCCGCCCCGTGCTGCTGTACACCCCGGGCGGCGGCGATGCGCGCACCCTCGGCACGGGGACGGCCGAGGAACTGGCGAGCCATGGCTATGTGGTCGTCACCGTCGATCACCCGGGGGACGCCGGTGAGGTCGAGTTCCCGGTGGCGAGGGCGGGGCGGGGGTTGGTCCGGCCCACCGTCTTCCGCGGGGATCCGCGGGCGCGGCCGCGGCAGTTCCGCACGATGATCGATGCCCGGATCGCGGACCTCCGGTTCGTACTGGACCAGTTGGCGGCGCTGGCGGCGGGGCGGAACCCGGACGCGGCGGGGCGCGCACTGCCCGCGGGCCTAGGGCGGGCGCTGGACCTGCGGCGGGTGGGCGTCTACGGGCATTCGGCGGGCGGCACCGCCGCGGCGCAGGTGATGGACGAGGACCGGCGTATCCGGGCGGCCGTGAACCTGGAGGGGTTCCTGGACCGTCCCTCGGATACGCCCGGCCGGGAGCCGGAGCCCTACCCCGTCGCCCGGCAGGGCGCGGACCGGCCGCTGCTCCTGCTCGGCAGCGAGCACTTCCCCGCCCGGAGGGAGCTGGAGCGGTCCTGGTCCGCCCTGCTCGCCCACGGGGGAGGAGGTACCCGGCGGGACCGGATCGACGGCGCCGCGCACTGGGTGTTCAGCGACTACGGCGCGCTGGCTCCGCAGTTGCAGGGCGCCGGGCTGATGCCGGCCGAGGACCGGAACGCGCTGGTCGGGGCAATCGATCCGGCCGTCTCGGTGCCCCGGGTGCGGCATCTGGTGCACGGGTTCTTCGCCCGCCACCTGCCGGTCCCAGGCCCCGGCCGCTGAGCCGCCCCACCGCCCCACCGCCCCGCCGCTAAGGCGCCCCGCCGCCCGGCCGAGTTGCCGCCCTCCTCCCGCGCCGAAACCATGGATCCGTGAGCGACGCACACGAGGCCGTCGAACCGCCCCGGGGTACGCACCAGGGGCGGAAACCGGAAGCGCCGCCGGCCCCGCCCCCGGAAGCGCAACCGGAGACGGCCATGGCGGCGGCCAAGGAAGCGCCCCCGCGGGCCCCCGGCTCCTACCTGCGGTTTCCGCATCTGCACGGGGATCTGCTCTGCTTCGCCGCCGAGGACGACCTGTGGGTGGCGCCGCTCGCGGCTGCGGGCGAGGAGCCGGGCCGGGCCTGGCGGCTGACCGTGGACCGGACCCGCGTCGGGCATCCCCGCTTCTCGCCCGACGGGCGGCACATCGCCTTCACCACCTGGCGCAGCCTCGACCCGGAGATCCATCTCGCGCCGGTCGAGGGCGGCCCGGCGCGGCGGCTGACGTACTGGGGCAGTACGGATGCCCGGGTGTGCGGATGGACGCCGCCGGACTACGACGGCGCACCGCACATCCTGGCCGTCTCGTCGCACGGGCAGCCGTTCTCGTACTACTCCTGGGCGTACAGCCTGCCGACGGACGGCAGTCCCGGTGGCCGGCTGCCCTGGGGGCCGGTCTCCGACATCGCGGTCGCGGATGTCGACGGGGAGCACAAAACGCTGCTGCTCAGCGGGAAGCCGCCGCACGAACCGGCCTCGTGGAAGCGCTACCGGGGCGGTGCGATGGGGCGGATGTGGCTCCAGGGCGCGCGGCTGGTGCCGGATGTGTGCGGGCATCTGGACTCGGTGATGTTCGTGGCCGGCCGGATCGCGTTCCTGTCCGACCACGAGGGCGTCGCGAATGTCTACTCCTGCCTGCCGGACAGCAGTGATCTGCGGCGGCACAGCGATCACGCCGACTTCTACGCGCGGCATGCCGCCACCGACGGCTCCCGCATCGTCTACCAGTGCGCAGGCGACCTCTGGCTGATCGACGATCTGAGCCCGGGGGCCCGGCCGCGCAAACTGGCGGTGAAGCTGGGCGGGCCGCGGGCCGGCCGGCGGCCGTACCAGGTACCGGCCGCCTCGCATGTGACCTCCCTGGCGGTGGACGCCACCGGGCGGGCCAGTGCGGTGGGGGTGCGCGGCAGCCTGTACTGGCTCACGCACCGTGACGGGCCCGCGCGGACGATCCACGATGTGCCGGGGGTCCGGGTCCGGCTGCCGGAGATGCTGGGCTCGACCGGGCGGATCGCCTATGTGACGGACGCCGAGGGCGACGATGCGCTTGAGATCTGCGATCTGCCGCGGGCCAGCGCCGCCCATACGCCGCTGCGGCTGGCGGTGGGGAAGCTGGGGCGGGTGCACGAGCTGGTCTCGTCCCCGGACGGGGAGCAGGTGGCGGTGGCCTCGCACGACGGGCGGCTGCTGCTGGTGGACGTCCAGCCGCCCGAGGACGCCGAGAAACCCGGCCCGCCCGGGGAGGTCACCGAGCTGATCGCCTCCCGCAACGGGCCGGTCCGCGATCTGGCCTTCTCCCCCGACTCCCGCTGGCTGACCTGGTCGCATCCGGGGATCGGCCGTTCGCTGCGGCAGATCAAGATGGCCCGGCTGGCCGACGGAACGGTCGTGGACGTCACCAACGGGCGCTTCGAGGACGAGCAGCCGGTGTTCACCCGGGACGGGCGCTACCTCGCGTTCCTCTCGTGGCGCGGCTTCGACCCGGTCTATGACGTACACACCGGGGATCTGTCCTTCCCCCTGGGCTGCCGTCCGCATCTGGTCCCGCTGTCCTCGGCCACCCCCTCCCCCTTCGCGCTGTCCCCGGAGGGGCGGCCGGCGGCGGGCGGGCTGGACCCGGCGGAGAATCCGCCGCTGGGGGAAGGGCCGGTGACGGTGGAGGTGGAGGGGCTGGAGAACCGGGTGACGCCGTTCCCGGTCGCCGCCTCCAAGTACTCCGCGCTGGAGCCGGTCGCCGGGGGCGGGCTGGTGTGGATGCGCTGGCCGATCTCCGGGGCGCTGGGGGAGACCTTCGCCAACCCCGCCGATGTGTCGGGGCGGCCCACCCTGGAGCACTTCGACCTGGTCAAGGCCCGGCGCAGCGAACTGTCCGGCTCCCTGGACTCGTTCGCGCTCAGCGGTGACGGCTCCCGGCTGGTCGTCAACGACGAGGGCGATCTGCGGGCCGTACCGGCGACCGAACTGCCCGATGCCGACTCGACGGTCTTCCTCGACCTGCGGCGGATCCTGCACGACGTCCAGCCGGGGTGGGAGTGGCGCCAGGCGTTCGACGAGGCGGGCCGGCTGATCCGGGCGTACTTCTGGGAGCCGCGGATGTGCGGTATCGACTGGGACGCGGTGCTGGCGCAGTACCGTCCGCTGGTCGAACGGGTCGCCGCCCCCGACGAGTTCGCCGATCTGCTGCGCGAGGTGCTGGGGGAGCTGGGCACCTCGCATGCGTATGTGGCGGGGGCGCGCAGGAACGAGGGGCCGCCGCACTACCAGCGGCCGATCGGGCTGCTGGGGGCCAATCTCTATCCCCGCGACGGGCGGTGGATCGTCCAGCGGATCCTGCCGGGTGAGTCCTCCGACCCCAAGGCCCGTTCCCCGCTGGCCGGTACGGGCATCCGCGAGGGCGCCGCGCTCACCCATGTGGACGGCCGGCCGGTCGATCCGGTGACGGGCCCGTATCCGCTGCTGGCGGCGGCCGGGGGCACCACCGTCGAGCTGACCTTCGTCCCGGCGGAAGGCGACGGCCCGGCGCGCCGGGTGGCCGTCGTCCCGCTGATCGACGAGCGGCCGCTGCGCTACCAGGACTGGGTCGCCAAACGGCGCGCCGTCGTACGGGAGTTGAGCGAAGGCCGATGCGGCTATCTGCACATCCCCGACATGGGCGGCTCGGGCTGGGCGCAGTTCAACCGCGATGTGCGCCGGGAGATGTCGATGCCCGCGCTGATCGTGGACGTACGGGGCAATGCGGGCGGCAACATCTCCGAGCTGGTCATAGAGAAGCTGACCCGCACCATCATGGGCTGGGACCTGACCCGCAACGCCCAGCCCGTCTCGTACACCAGCAACGCCCCGCGCGGGCCGGTGGTCGCGGTCGCCGACGAGATGACCTCCTCCGACGGCGACATGATCACCGCTGCGTTCAAACTCCAGGGCATCGGCCCGGTGGTGGGCATGCGCACCTGGGGCGGGGTGGTCGGGATGACCGGGCGGCACCGGCTCGCGGACGGGACGCAGATCACCGTGCCGATGAACGCGGCGTGGTTCCAGCTGTACGGGTGGGGCGTGGAGAACTACGGCGTCGAGGTGGACATCGAGGCGCTGCGGTCGCCGCTGCACTGGGCCGAGGGGCGCCATCCGCAGCTGGGCGTGGCGGTGCGCACCGCCCTGGAACTGCTGGAACGGCATCCGGCCGCGACCCCGCCGGACCTGTCGGACGTACCGGACCGTACGCGGCCGGAGCTGCCGCGGCGGGACGGGTGACGGCGCGGGGGCGGTGGCGGCCTGGAGCGGGTGGCGGCCCGGGGCAGGTGGCGGCCCGGGGCAGGTGATGGACCGGTGCCGGTGACCGCGCGCCGCCCCACCCCCGCCCCGCTACTTCGCGCCGATCAGGAACCGCTGCCCGTCCGCCCCGGTGCAGCGCTCGGCCTGCGCGAGGGCGCCGGAGGCGGTGGCCCGGCCGCCGTCGATGCCCAGGCAGCTGTCGGCGCCGTCCTCGGCGGTCAGCTCGATCCGGTACGCCGCCTTCCCGGCCGGTTCGATACGGAAGCGCTGGGTGGGCCCGGTCGCCGAGCAGTCGTCGTCGGGCTCCAGCAGCCCTTCGACGCCCAGCCCGCTCAGCAGGGCCAGGCAGCCACTGTCCGCGGTGCCGTCCCACTCGATGCGGTAGCGGTCCGGGCCCGCGGCCTTGAGGTAGGTGTGCGGCGGCACCGCCTGCGCGCAGGGCCGCTGGACGGCGACGGTGTGGACGGCGTGGGCGCGCCGTAACCGTTCGCCGGTCAGACACAGGCCGGGCGCCCGGAGCGGATGGATGCGGACCTCCCCGGCGGGCAGCGGCGGCGCGGTCTCCTGCGTCCCGGCGTCCGGGGCCGCGCCGTAGCCGATCAGCAGCCGTACGCCGAGGATGACCAGCGCGGCGGCGAGCGCGGCGGCCGCGGCCAGCAGGACGGGCCGGCGGCTCTTACGGTGCGAGGTGTGGGCCCGCGGCCGGACCGGGGCCGCGTCCTGGACCGGGTCCAGCCGCGCCACGTCCTCGATGCGCTGCCGCGCCGTCAGCCACTCGTGGACCTCGGCGTCGGTGCCCCCGCAGGCCCGTACGAACGCCTCGACCACCTCGGGCCGGGGCAGGGCCCGTCTACGCAGGAGGTCGGCGAGCGCACCGGGGGCGAGCCCCTCCCCCCATTGAGCCGACCACCACTCTATCTGATGCTCCGTCAATTCTGCGTGATCCATGAGCTGTTGCAGCATTCCGACGAATGCGGCGGCATCCATCGCCGCGCCGGGCCGCAACGCCCCCGATCCCCCCACAGTCCCCATGCGCGTCATTGAACCGCTACCCGGCGCACACGACAACGAGCTCTCCGCGATACGGCCAAACACCGCGCCGGCCTGGCCGAACAGCGACGGACCGTCGGGGACCGCGGGGGCCGCCCGCCCCCTACCGTTCCGCCCGCGCCTTCTCGTCCGCCTCCCCGCCCGCGCCGACCAGCCCGGTCCGCATCCCGTCCAGCCGGTCGTCGAAGCGCCGCATCTCACGCTGGCCCACCGACCCGATGACCGACGGCAGACAGCCGCGGACCGACTGCATCCCGCGCAGCCACCACTGCCCGTAGACATGCGCGGAACGGCGTTCGATGCCCGCGACGATCCGGTCGACGGCGGGGCCCAGCGGATAGGTCTTGTTGGACGGCCAGGGCAGCCGGGAACGCAGTTCGCGCATGATGTCGTCCTGGTCGGCGCCGCGCACCATATCCGTATCGGTCCAGCTCAGATAGCCGACGCCGACCCGTACGCCCTTGTGGCCGACCTCGGCGCGCAGGCTGTGCGCGAACGCCTCGACGCCCGACTTGGACGCGCAGTACGCGGTCATCATCGGCGCCGGGGTGATCGCGGCGAGCGAGGCGATCTGGAGGAAGTAGCCGCGGGACTCCATCAGGACGGGCAGGAAGGCGCGGCCGGTGACCGCGCCGCCTATCAGGTTGACCTCGATGACCCGCTTCCATGCCACCGGGTCGGAGTCGACGAACGGGCCGCCGGTCGCCACCCCGGCGTTGGCGACGACCGCATCGACCTTCCCGAAACGCTCCTTGACCTCGTCCGCGACCCGGGCCATCGCCTCGTGGTCGGTGACATCGGCGTGCCAGTGGTGGGCCGGGCCGTGCAGCGCGGCGGCCACCTTCTTCAGCTCGTCCGGCTCCAGCCCGACCAGCGCCAAGGTCGCACCGCGCGCCGACAGTTTGCGGGCCAGCAGCGCACCGACCCCGCGGGCCGCCCCGGTCACCACGACGACCTGTCCGTCCAGGCTCCTGCTTCGACTCATGCGGACTTCTTCTCCTTCGGCTGCCGCTTGCCCCGGGAGGCGGGGGCGCGGGTGGTCAGGTGGTCGCGGACGAGTTCGCGCAGCCGGCCGGCGACCGCGCCGGGGTCCTCGATGGGCGTCATATGGCCCAGGCCGGGCAGCTCGGTGATGCCACGGCAGTCGGGGAGCACGGCGCCGAGCCGGCGGGCGTGCACGAAGGGGGTGAGGCGGTCGGCGGTGCCCGCGACGATGGCGGTGGGCAGCTCCAGCCGGGCCACCGAGCCGGTCAGTTCGAGGGCGGCCAGCATCCGGCCCCAGTGGGACCGTACGCCGGTCGGGCAGGCGTGCACGATGCGCGCACATGCCTCGATCTGGTCGGCGCTCGCGCCGGGGCCCATGGTGGCGTACCGCAGCGCCCATTTGGCGACCGGTGAGACGGGGCCGAGCGGGGCGCGCGAGTGCAGCATCAGCCGGTGGGCGCGGCGCCTGCCCTGCGGGGTGCGCAGCGGGAACACCCGGGATTCCGCGGCCAGTTGGGCGCTTCCCGTACTGCACAGCAGCGCCGCGGCGGCCCGTTCGCGCAGCTCGGGCCGTTCGGCGGCGGCCATGATCGTCATACCGCCCATGGAGTGCCCGCCGACCACGACCCGCTCCCCCGCCGTCAGCGTCGCCTCCAGTACGGCAACGAGGTCGTCGGCCAGGGCCCGGGTGGTGTACGCATCGGCGGCGACGGCGGGGCTGCGGCCGTGTCCCCGCTGGTCGTAGACGACCACCCGGTGGTCGGCGGCGAGGTCGCGGACGACCGGGGCCCAGAAGGCGGTCGAGCAGGTCCAGCCGTGGGCGAGGACGACGGCGGGGGCGCCGTCGGGACCATGGGTCTCGGCGTAGAGGCGGGAGCCGTCGGCGGAGGTGACGGTGGTCGTCGTACGGGGCACCGGCGGCGCGTAGGGGCCGCTGGTCACGTGTCCGGGTCGGCGGTTCATGCCAAAACCTCGCTTCGCTCGGCCCGGCATTCGCCAGGTGTGCACCTCTCGACGATGACCTCGCTGCGCTCGCTCATGCCGTCACCTCCGCGGGCGCGGTAACGGACCGGACGGGCGTCGCGCCGGGGTCCGGGGGCCGCAGCACCTCGTACTCGGCCAGATCCACCTGCCGGGTCACCCGCCGGAACTCCGCCGTCGTTCCCGGCCAGGCGGTCGTGTTGCGGCCGTTGGCGTCGAGATACCAGCTGTCGCAGCCGCCGGTGTTCCACACCGTGCGCTCCATCCGCCGCTGGATCATCCGCGTCCAGCCCTGGACCGCCTCCGGCCGGGCGCTCAGCGCGATCCGGCCGCCCAGCACGTCGAGCTGGCGCAGGAAATCGGCCAGGTAGTTCAGCTGGGACTCGATGATCAGGATCATCGAGCTGTTCCCGAGGCCGGTGTTGGGCCCGATGATCGTGAGGAAGTTGGGGAAGCCGGCCGCGGTCGCGCCACGCAGCGCCTCCATACCGTCCTTCCACTCCTCGGCGAGCGTGGTGCCGTAGGCGCCGGTCACCCGCTGCGCGATGGGCATATCGGTGACGTGGAAGCCGGTGCCGAAGATGATCGCGTCGGCCTCGGTCTCCGTACCGTCCGAGGCCACCAGCGTGCTGCCGCGGACCTCCTTCAGCCCGGACGACACCAGATCCACATTGGGCCGGGCGAGCGCCGGGTACCAGCTGTTGGACAGCAGGATGCGTTTGCAGCCGATGCGGTAGTCGGGGGTGAGCCGGGCGCGCATCTCCGGGTCCTTGATCGCCTTGCGCATATGGGCCGCGGCGAGGCTCTCGATCAGGCCGAGCTCCTTGGGCCGCTTGGTGAACGCGCTGACCTGTAGTTCGCGGATGCCCCACAGCACCTGGCGGCGCAGCGCCCGGGTCGCGGGGATCCGGGTGTGCAGCCAGCGCTCCACGCCGGTGATCCTGCGGTCGGCGCGCGGCATGACCCAGGGGGGTGTGCGCTGGAAGACGGTGAGCCGGCCGACGTCGGGCTGGATGGCCGGCACGATCTGGATCGCCGACGCCCCGGTGCCGATCATGGCGACCCGCTTGCCCCGCAGGTCGTAGTCGTGGTCCCAGCGCGCGGAGTGGAAGACCTTGCCGGGAAAGGCGTCCAGCCCCGGCACATCGGGCAGCTTCGGGTCCGACAGCGGCCCGGTGGCCGAGACCACCACGTCCGCGGTCAGCGCCCCGCGCGCCGTCTCGATCTCCCAGCGCAGCGCCTGGGCGTCCCACCGCAGACCGCGCACCTCGGAGCGAAGGCGCAGATGCGGCCGCAGCCCGAACGTGTCCGTCACCCGCTCCAGATACGCCCGTATGTGCGCCTGCCCGGAGAAGTTCCGCGGCCACTCCGGATTGGGCGCGAAGGAGAACGAGTACAGGTGGGACGGCACATCACAGGCGCATCCCGGATAACTGTTGTCCCGCCAGGTGCCGCCCACCGCATCGGCCCGCTCCAGCACCACGAAGTCGGTGATCCCCTCGCGGCGCAGCCGCACGGCCGCCCCGAGCCCACCGAACCCCGATCCGATCACCGCCACCCGTACGTGTTCCCGCGCCCGCTGCCGCTCACGCTCGCGCTCGGCCATCCCGCCGCCTCCCGAGTTCGACGTCCACTGTGGCCCTCGCGCCCCTTGCATCGACCATGCCAGCAATCACTGGCGCGATTGGCTGATAGGGAGCGTAGGGCAGCCGCGTACCGAGCGGTAGGGGTCGGACGGCGGGAAGTTACCGGCGGTCGCACTTCACCCCTGAGGGGCCGCCCCGGCATAGGGTGAACGGGTGGCAGCGAACGAGAACGACGCGGCGGACGAGCGCGGCACCAGGAGCGGGGACGAGTCCGGCACACCCGGCCCCGCCCGCGAGTTCCGCATGGCCGAGCTGGCCAAGGAGGCCGGCATCACGGTCCGCACGCTGCGCTTCTACCGCGAACGCAAACTCATCCCGCCACCCCGCCGCGAAGGCCGTATCGCCTGGTACAACGAACACCACCTCGCCCGCCTGCGCACCATAGGCGCCCTGCTGGAACGCGGTCACACCCTCGGCGGCATCGGCGAACTCCTCGCCGCCTTCGAGAGCGGCCGCGACGTCGGCGAACTCCTCGGCCTGGACGCCCCCCTCGTCCCCCCGTGGTCGGAGGAAACCCCGGTCCGCCTCACCCCCGAGGAACTGGCCGACCACTTCCGCGACGACATCACCCCCGAGAACCTCACCGCCTCCCTCGACATCGGCTATCTCGCCGTCGACGGCGACGAGTTCGTGCACATCAGCCGCCGCCTCCTGGACGCCTCCACGGAACTGGTCAACAAGGGCGTCCCGCTGGCCGCCGTCCTGGAGGCGGGCCGCCAGGTCCGCGCCCACGCCGACGCCCTCGCCGACCTCTTCACCGCCCTGATCCGCACCCACGTCCTCGCCGACGTCCTCCCCGCCACCCCCACCGACCGGCCCCCCACCCCGCAGGACGTCGGCCGCATCGCCGACACCATCGACAAACTCCGCCCCCTGCCCAAGGGCGTCGTCGAGGCCGAACTCTCCATGGCCATGGACCGCCGCATCCGCAGAGAAATCGAGCAGTGGCTACGGGCGTGCGGGGACGAGGAAGACGGGGAGGGGGGCTGAGGGGGCGGGCCGGGGAGCCTCACCTGCCTCACACGGTCCAGGCTTCGGCCGGATCGTCCAACCACGCGGATTGCCCTTCTGCTGTCACAGTGAGCCCGAACCGCTCGCATCCCGGCTTGCCTTTCCCCTCCCACCATCGGTAGGCGGCTTCCGCCTCATCCCACAGCCGGCGGGGCCCGGACTGCCAGACGCGGGCCACATCTCCCTCACGGAACCAGGCGCACGCCCAAGAGCGATCGGTCATGCCGTAGAACCACACCGGCCGCCCACCGTCGCGCTTCTCGGCCACGACATGCAGACAATGCGGCACGCGAAGACCAAGGGCGAACCGTTGGGGGCTGAACCGGCCCGCAACGAACTCGGTCTCTGTGATCGTCGTAGACGTCTCGTCCCCGTCGGCCACACTTCCTGACACGTACTCCGAATGCGCCGCAGGGGACAGCCGTTGGGCCCGAAGCTTCATGAACTCCACAGGCCCGGTGAACGTCCCGCACGCACTCTTGCCGTCGGGAGCAACGGTCAGCCGTGCCACCGCGTCACCGTTGCTGAAGTGCGTCCCCCAAGGGGCCACGATGATGCCCCCCGGTCGACACTGCTCGATCCACGCGAAGGGGAGGGACCGGAGCCCACACGTGGCGATCACCCGGTCATGGGGCGCCCCGTCCGGATATCCCTGGAATCCGTCGCCATGAACAACCCGGATACGGAGGCCGAGCCGGTCGGCCGTTGCCCGGGCAGTCGCCGCCAGTGCCGCATCCACTTCGATGGTGACGACGTTGTCCGGGCCCGCACGGTGCGCCATGAGAGCGGCGTTCCAGCAGGTAGCAGTGCCGATCTCCAACACCTTGTGGCCGTACCGTAGTTCCAGATCCTGGAGCATCCGGAACACGACGGAGGGCATGGACGCGGAGCTGGTGGAAGACCTCCCCGGATCGGTGCCCGTGTGGTTTCCGTCGTCCCATTGCGTGACGATCGGCACGTCGGAATCCGCGTACCCGTACCAGGCGCCAGGATCCTCCGACTTGGAGACCGGCACACTCCGCCCGGCCTCCATATCGAATGGCCACATCACATCGGGCAGGAAGTCGGAGCGCGGCACGGCCGCATACGCCGGTGCCCAATCCGCAGAAAGGGCACCGGCAGACATCAGGACGCGCCCCAGCTCCGTACGGCCGGGGCGCTCCTTGTACGCGTCGGTGGCCACTGATCAGGCAGCCTTGGGCGGGTTGGGCACGCCGGGGCCGCCGTCCGGGGTCGGGGCCGGGTGCGGGCCCGGGTAGGGCTCTCCCGGAAGCTTGTCCCCACCGTCGGTCCAAAGAACTGCGTTCATGCTTCCTCCTCTTGAAGCTTCCGGCACAGAGCCTTTCCCTGTGCCGTCGATAGCGCGACGAGAGTCCTGGTGGTGTCGTGACAGACCAGCGTTACCCCATGGTCGTCACAGCGGTACATCCAGCTGCGCACCTGCGTGATCTCATGCGCTCCGCGAGGGCACCGCATGTGCCGCTCAGGCACGATGACCACACCCGTGGTTCCTGATGCGCTGGCTCGCCACGACGGCAGCAGCGAACTTCCGAAGTTTCCGGGCCTCGTAGCGCTCCTCGTCCAGCGCGTTGCACTCGGAACAGCCCGGAACCGGGTCGGGGATGAGATCGGCGTACGGCTCGCTGAGGACAACGGGGCGTTCCGGGTAACGGTTGCCGCTCACCGCCGCGTTGCCTTCTTTAGCGCCATCGCCATGGGAGCCCTCCTTGCTCTCTGTAGCGCTTCCACTACCGGGATGGCTCAGCGTGGCCTAGAGTCAGAGGGCATTCAACCTGTCATTTGCAGACGGATGGACGGTGAACGCCCTTTGAATCGCAACGAGTTGAATCCCGATGCCTCCCCTCAGGCAGCCTATGGAGCGCGTTTACGCAGTCTGCGAGAGGCACGTGGCTGGACTCAGGAGGACCTGGCCGAACGCGCGGAATATTCCAGCGTGCATGTTTCAGCCGTCGAAAATGGTCGGAAGCCTCCGACTCTCCGGTTCTCGCGTAGCGTGGACCGCGTCTTCGGCCTTGAGGGCACGGCAGAATCGTTCGAACGCAAGTACCGCGAGATCAAACACGGCAGCCTGCTGGAGGGCTTCCCGGAGTACGTCGGGTACGAGGGTCGGGCAGTAGAGATCCGGCTGTACACCATTGGGATCATCCCGGGCTTGCTTCAGACACCGGAGTACGCACGTGTGCTGGTGGATAGCGCCGTGCGGCGGGGTGCCATCACACCCGAACAGGCGGATGAACGTGTCGCGTTTCTGGCGGAGCGTCAGGCGGTGCTGGAGCGGCCCCGGCCACCCATGGTGTTTGTGACCCTGGACGAAAGCTGTATTCGTCGGCCGGTCGGCGGCTCCACTGTCATGGACGCACAGTTGGCGCAGCTGGTCGAGTTTGCCGACCTGCCGAACACGCTGTTGCAGGTGGCACCGTACGAGATAGGGGAGCGCCGCACGCTCAACCTGCCCGTCAACCTCTTGACGCTGCCGGACCGGTCCCTGGTTTGCTACGCCGAATCCCAGGCTCAAGGAAACCTGGACCGGGAAAGTGCTTCTGTGGTGCCCGTGCTGACGGCATACCATCAATTGCAGGCCGAAGCGTTGTCGCAGGCGGCATCCGTAGCCATGATCGAGCAAGCACGAAAGGGCACCCCGTGATAGCCGACTCTCCCCGCTGGTTCAAATCCTCCTACAGCGACAACGGCGGCGACTGCATCGAGGTCGCCGCAAACCTCATCACCACGCGCGGCGTGGTCCCCGTCCGCGACAGCAAGAACCCTCACGGCCCGGCACTCGCGATTGCGCCGTCGGCTTGGTCCTCGTTCGTATCGGCCGCAAAGACCGGCGAGTTCGGCGCCGTCTGATCCGCCCCGCCGCTCAGACAGGCGAGCCCCCGCCACTGCCGACGGAGGCTCGCCTGGGCGTCAGGCGTTCCGCCGGAAGAACGCTCGCACCTTCATGATGCCGCGGTAGCCCAGGTAGCCGAAGAAACCGAAGAAGACGACGAGGACAAGGATCGCCTCCCACCACGGCATCTTGCCGTGGGAGCCGGTGCCCGTCCCGTAGCTGTGGTGACTCGTCCCGAAGCCGTGGTGACTCGTTCCGAAGCCGAAGTGACTCGTCCCGGAACTGTGGTGACTCGTCCCGGAGCTGTGGCCGCCCTTGAAGACGAGTCCCACCTTGCTGACGCGGCCGTTCGACGGCGCCGCATACGCGGCCGTGGCCGGTGCGGCCCCGAGCAGGGCAGCAAGCAGCAGAAGGACGGTGGCGGAACGCATGAAGAAAAGACCCCCTGAATGACGGCGAACCACGGTCGCCATGTGCACGGCAATGCACGCTAGGGCATCCGGTGATGCACGCGCCACAGACACCCACCGTGCGAGACCCGCAGGAAATCCGTTCCTCACCAGTCCTTCACCGGCGGTGCCCGCGCAGGCCGTCCGGAGCCTTACCGTTCACCCGGAGTCCTACAGGTCGAACACCGCGGTGACCGGCGCATGATCGCTCCACCGCTGGTCATAGCTGTCCGCCCGCTCCACGTACGCCTTCACCGCCCGCCGCGCCAGGCCCGGCGTGGCCATTTGGTAGTCGATACGCCACCCTGCGTCGTTGTCGAAGGCCCGGCCCCGGTAGGACCACCAGGAATACGGGCCCTCGGTGTCCGGGTGGAGGGCGCGGACGACGTCCACGTACCCGCCGCGTTCCTCGGCCAGGACATCGGTCAGCCAGGCGCGTTCCTCCGGGAGGAAGCCGGACTTCTTCTGGTTGGCCTTCCAGTTCTTGAGGTCGGCTTCCTGGTGGGCGATGTTCCAGTCGCCGCAGACCACGACCTCGCGGCCGTCCGCCGCGGAGCGTTTGCGCAGGTCGACGAGGTAGGGGAGGAACTCCGCCAGGAAGCGCTCCTTCTCGTCCTGCCGCTCGGTGCCGACCTCGCCGGAAGGCAGGTAGAGGCTGGCGACGGTCACGCCGGGCAGGTCGGCCTCGACGTAGCGCCCGCTGTCGTCGAATTCCGCCGAGCCGAAGCCCACCCGCACACGGTCCGGCCGCCGCCGGGTGTAGAGGGAGACGCCGGCCCGGCCCTTGGCGGCGGCCGGGGCGTGCACCGTGTGCCAGCCCTCGGGGTCGCGTACCTCGTCGGGCAGCTGCGCGGTCTCGGCCCGTACCTCCTGGAGGCAGAGCACGTCGGCCCCGGTCTCCGCCAGCCACGGGACGAAGCCCTTCTTGGCCGCGGCACGCAGCCCGTTCACATTCACAGTCGTCACGGTGAGCACCGGGGCACGATACCCATCCCGCCCGCCGCCCCCGAACCCCGTCTCATGCCGCGCCGCCGCTCCCCCGTACGCTTGCGCGAATGGAGACACGGGAGACATCCGCGATACGCCCCGTCGACATACACCCCGTCCGCTACGACCACCCGGACGCGGTCACGCTCGACGCGCTGGTGCAGCAGGAGTACGCCCGCCGCTACGGGGACGGCGACATCACCCCGCTCGATCCGGGGATGTTCCTCCCGCCGCACGGTCTGTATCTGATCGCTTACGAGGGGGACCGGCCGCTGGCCACCGGCGGCTGGCGGGCGCAGGAGGACGCCGCCGAGGGATACGCGGCCGGTGACGCCGAAATAAAGCGGATGTTCGTGCTCCCGGAGGCGCGCGGGCGCGGGCTGGCCCGGAAGATCCTCGCCGCCCTGGAGGCGGATGCGCGGGCCGCGGGGCGGTCCCGCATGGTGCTGGAGACCGGCACCAAGCAGCCCGAGGCGCTGGAGCTGTACGCGTCCAGCGGCTATGTGCCGGTGACGAAGTTCGGGCTGTACCGGACCTACGACGACAGTCGCTGCCTGGCAAAGCCGCTGGTAGGAGGGCTCCCACCCGCTTGACCCTCACCCGACGTCAGGCCGCACTCTGATCGACGGCGGGGACATCGGGCCCCGGGCCGTACGGGAGGGAAGGGCGCTGCGATGGGCTACTCGGTCGGACAGGTCGCCGGCTTCGCAGGGGTCACGGTGCGTACCCTGCACCACTACGACAAGGCGGGCCTGCTCTCCCCGAGCGACCGCAGCCCGGCCGGCTACCGCCTCTACGGTGACGCCGACCTCGCCCGGCTCCAGCAGATCCTCTTCTACCGGGAACTCGGCTTCCCCCTCGACGAGATCGCCACCATCCTGGAGGACCCCCAGGCCAACGCCCTGGACCAGCTGCGCGCCCGGCACCGCCTGCTGACCGAGCAGATCACCAAGCTCCAGCGGCTGGTCGAGGTCGCCGAGCAGGCGATGGAGGTCCAGCAGACGGGTGTGCGGCTGACTCCCGAGGAACGGTTCGAGGTCTTCGGCGAGATCGCCTTCGATCTCAGCTACGCCACCGAGGCGCAGCTGAAGTGGCGGCACAGCGAGGGGCATCAGCGCTCCATGGCACGGGCCGCGACGCACTCGAAGGAGGACTGGGCGCAGATCATGGCCGAGGCCGCCGCGTGGCGGCAGCGGCTGACCGCCGCGTTCGATGCGGGGGAGCCGGCGGACGGCGAGCGCGCCATGGACCTCGCCGAGGAACACCGCCGGCACATCTCCCGCTGGTTCACGCCGTGCCCCACCGCCATGCATGGCCGCATCGCCGACGACTTCGCCGCCGACCCCCGCGCCTTCGCCCTGGTGGTCCCGCCGAGCGAACAGCGCCCGGCCCTCGCCGCGTACCTGCGGACGGCGGTCCACGCCAACGCCGTACGGCAGGCGGACGCGAGCGGCGAGAGCTGACCGGCTCTCTTCCCCGCGGGCCACCCCCATCACCTCGACCTCCGAGCAGGAGATGACATAGTCATGCCAAAAATCCTGATCACCGCCGCCGGCTCCTACGGCGACATCGCCCCGTACACCGGCGTCGGCGCCCGCCTCCGCGCCGCCGGACACGAGGTCGCCCTCGCCACCCACGACGCCTACGCCCCTCTCGTACGGGCCGCGGGCCTGGAATTCCGTCCCCTCCCGGCCGACCCCCGCACCGCCCGACCCACCGCGGGCCAGGAGCCCGGCCAAGAGGAGCGCGGCCGGCAGGAGCCTGCCCGGCAAACGCCCCCCACCGGCGGCAACCGGGCCCTGATGCGCCAGGCCGCTGCCTTCATCCACCGCCTCGGCGACGGGCTCGCCGAGGCGGTGCGCCCGGACACCGAACTCCTGCTCCTCTCCGCCACCACGGCCCCGCTCGGCCGCCAGATCGCCGAGGCGATGGGCATCCCGTCGCTGGACCTGCCCCTCGTCCCCAACGCCCCCACCGGCGACTTCGCCCCCGTCGTCAGCGGTGGGCGCTCCCTGGGCCGCTGGGGCAACCGCACCGCCGGCCGCCTCGCCCTGCGCGTCATCGACCGCCTCTACGCCGAGGCGACCCGCGACCTCCGCGCCCACCTCGGGCTGCCGCCCGCCTCCCGGCGTACGGTCCGCCGCCGCACCGAGGCGGCCGCGCCACCCGTTCTCCACGGCTTCAGCGAGGTCCTGGTCCCGCGCCCCGCCGACTGGCGCCCCGGCCTGGAGGTCGTGGGGAACTGGTGGCCCCACCACTCCCCCGACGCGCAACTTCCCTCCGTCGTGGAGGACTTCCTCGCTTCCGGCCCGCCGCCGGTCCTCATCGGCTTCGGCAGCATGGCCTCCGGCGAGGGCGAACGGCTGGGCTCCCTGGCCGTACGGGCGCTGCGCCGCGCCAAGGTCCGCGGCATCCTCCAGTCCGGCTGGGCGCAGCTGGCCGCGGAACCGGCCGACGGCGACATCCTCACCATCGGCGCGGTCCCGCACGCCCTGCTGCACCCGCGGATGGCCGCGGTGGTCCACCACTGCGGCGCGGGTACCGCCGCCGCGGGCCTGCGTGCCGGGGTGCCCACGGTGCCCGTCCCCGTCACCGCCGATCAGCCCTTCTGGGCCGCCCGCCTCACCGCCCTCGGCGCCGCAACCGCCCCGATCCCCTTCGGGGACCTCGCCTCCCCCGACGCCGAGAGCCGCCTCGCCCAAGCCCTCACCCGGGCCACCACCGACCCCGCCCTCCGTGCGCACGCCACCCGGGCCGCCCACCGCCTCGCCGCCGAAGACGGCGCCGGTGCGGTCGTCGCCGCGGTGGGCCGCCTGGCGCCCTGACACCACCGCGCCCCGGCGGTCATCCCGACGGCCGGGCGTACCGGATTCCTCCCTTCCGGGAGGCTTTATCGGCCAATCCTGAAGGCATTTACGGAAAGCCGACCGAGCGGTCGGCAGGTAATTGCGAGAGCACTGCGGGCCAGAAAAGCGGAATCCCTTATACCGTTTCGATGGGCGGGCCACCCGGAATCCCCCGCGAGGCGGTACGCATGCCAACGGTACGGCGGAGACGGCGGGAATTTGCAGCGTGGCCACATGGTTGTCACAGCGCCGTTAGATCGACGCAAAGACTTCGCAGCAGACCGCCACCGACCAGGACACCGCAGGTCACTGGGGGTACGCGGACACCGGAGAGAGGGACGGGAAATGTGCTTGCGCGTCCGCGACAACTCAGTGAGTCTTATTGCCGCCGGCGTCAACAGGTATTTCGCCGCACAGAGTTACCCGAGTTCTCAGAGGAATCCCAAGGTGGACATGAAGGAACGACCGCCCTCCGGAACGGAATCCGGCAGCGCGCCCGGGATGCACGCGTTCCCGGCCTCCTCCCGTTTAGGGGAGCGCTGATGGCACAGCCCACCCAGGATGCGAACGAGAAGACCACAACGGCATCCGCGCAGCGGCCGGAGCCCGCCGCGCAGCATCGGCGGCGCACCATGACGCTGCTGACGACCAGTCAGATGCTGTACTACTTCGGCATCAGCATCGACCTGACCCTCACCGGCCTGGTCGGCCTCAAGCTGGCCCCCGTGCCCGCGCTCGCCACACTGCCGTTCGCGCTCATCAGCGTCGGCTCCTGGTGCGCCACCTATCCCGCGTCCGCCTTCATGAGGCGCTACGGACGCAAGGCCGGCTTCCTCGTCGGCTCCGGCGCCGCGATGCTCGGCGGCCTCGCCTCGGTCACCGCCCTGTATACCCAGCAGTTCGTGCTGTTCTGCTGCGGCATCGCCTGCATCGGCGTCTACCAGGCGTTCGCCGGCTACTACCGCTACGCGGCGGCCGACATCCACCCGCCCGAGCAGCGCGGCAAGGCCATCTCGACCGTGCTGTCCGGCGGTGTGATCGCGGCGGTCATCGGGCCGTTCCTGGCGACCACCGTGAAGGACGTCCTGCCGGTCGAGTTCGCCGGCTCCTATGCGCTGGTCACCGTGCTCGCGCTGATCTCCCTCGGCGTGCTGTCGCTGCTGACGGCGGACGGCCCCGCCGCCCCGGCACCGGCCACGGCCGGACCCGAGCCCGAGGAGAGCCGCGCAGCGCGCACCCTCAAGGAGATCGCCCGGCAGCCGGTCTTCCTCGCGGGTGCCGTCGGCTCGTGCGTGGGCTATTTCGTCATGTCGTCCCTGATGACCGCCGCCCCCCTGGCCGCGGTCCGCGCCGGGCACACCGTCCACGACGGCGCGCAGGTCATCCAGTGGCACATGGTCGGCATGTACGCCACCGCCTTCGTGTCCGGACGGCTCACCAAGAAGATCGGGGCGGGCTGGACGCTGCTGATCGGCGGCGCCATCAGCGCGCTGGGCACGGCCGTCGCGATGGCCGGTCCGTCCCATATGAACTTCATGATCGCCCTGGGCCTGATCGGCGTGGGCTGGAACCTGATGTACGTCTCCGGCTCCGCGCTCGTCGCCAACTCCTACCGCCCGCAGGAACGTTCCGTCATCCAGGGCGTCGGGGAGATCTTCACCCTGGGCGGATCCGCGGTCGGCTCGCTGAGCGCCGGGCCGGTGCTGGACGCCCTGGGCTGGACTCCGATGAACGCCGCTCTGCTCGCTCCGATCGCGCTCAGCGCCCTGATCACCCTCGGCTACCTGCTCCGCTCCCGCACCACCCGGCGCGGATAGCGGCCAACCGCCCGCGCCCGCCGAGCACGGCGACCGACGAGCACGGCGACCACCGAGCACGGCGACCACCGGGCAACACGACCACCGACCCGTACGCAGCCGACCACTCCGTACGCCGACCCATACGCACGTCGACCCATCTGCAAGCCAACCCATACGTACGCCGACCCATACGTACGCACATCAACGGGGGATCAGCATGTCCTTAACCTCGCACACCGGTGCCTTAACGACCGGGCCCGCCCAGTCCGCAGCGGCCCTCATCGGCGCGCAGCGCGCCCTGTCGGAGCGAGATCTCCACGAGGAGCAGCGCAAAAGCCAGATATCCGACGGCCATCGGCTGATCAGGAATGTGCGCCGGCATCCGTTCGCCCTCTACTCCCAGGGGGAGTTCGCCACCAAGGCGGTGGGCATGGACGCCGACTACTGGCTGGATTTCGTCCTGCCGACGCTGCGCGCCAATGTGTCCCGCGCGGCGGCGGGCAAGGTCGACGCCGCCCTGGCCCGGGCCCGCAAACGGCACGGCGAGTACGGGACGGCCCGGCCGGGGGCGCCCGAGGTGATCGCCGAGGCGCTGTTCGACACCAAGTGGTTCCGGACCAAGAAGGACCATCTCACCCGCGCCGAACTGCGCGACCGCATAAGGGACGTGATCGCCCGGGGAGAGCCCGTCCAGCTGGTCTTCCCCGTCTTCTCCCGCAAGCCGTACTCCCCCGTCAAGAACCGCGGCGTCGCACCGGACACCGCCGAACTGCACTCGCTGGCCCGCTGCGCGGCGCTCGCGCACGTCATCGACGTCCTCAGCCCCACCGGCGGCCGGTTCACCCTCCTCGCCGACGGCCGCAAGTACAACAGGGCCTGCCGCACCCCGGACGCGGTCGTCGAGGACTACCAGAGCACCCTGCGCGACTGGATCGGCGAACTCGGCGCGAGCGACGTGCTGCACGTCGCCGACTACGAGGAGTGGCTGCGCGACGGCCTGAGCGCCGACCTCTTCCAGGCCCGCCAACAGCACTACGCCACCTGGGAGAAGCGGCTGCTGACCAGTTACGGGGAGCTGTTCGACCCGGAGGACCCGCGGTCCTGGCTGGCCGGCCTCGCCGACCACGACGAGATCGGCAGCCAGCTCGTCCACACCTTCTGGTCCATCGCCACCTCGGCGAACTACGAGGCGTTCGCCACGGCGCGCGACGAACACGGCGGCTGGCCGGACGCGGCCCGGCGCGCGTACGCCTACTACGTCGCCTCGCTGCCCAGGAGGCTCTCCCGCCACCGGGGACGTCCCGACATGGGCCTGGCCGCGGGTGCCGGATACGACGTGACGACCCTGCACCGGACGCTGCGCCGCGAAGCCTGGCATGCCGCGTGCCGCTACGTGGCCATCTCACTGGCCGACCGGGACCTGAACCTGATCCGCCAACTCGCCCCCGACTCCGTCAAGTTGACGATCCACGGCAAGCCCGGCGAGCTGCATCTGGTCACCGCCACCTCCAAGGACGCCAATATGACCGCCCAGCACTCCACGGGCGGCTACAGCATCTCCGGGGGACAGGCCAAGCCGACCTACACCTACCTGATCGACCGGGAGGCCCGCGGCGAGATCCCGGTGCTCATCAAGGGCACACCCCGGCACGGCAGCGACCCGCGCCACCGGGCCCTGGCCCGGCTGGAGGCCACCGGGCAGCCCCTCGCCTACGTCGACGATGCCGAGCCGGTGCTCCGCCACACCCTGCACCGGATGCTGGAAAGGACCGAGGTATGACCACCACCACTCCCGAACGCATCGTCAGCGACAGCGGCCTTCCCGCACTGCTGCGCAACGACCCCGACGCGGCGCTGCGCACGCCCTACGGCCTCGCGCCCGGCTCCGGCCCGCTACTGGACCCGGCGACGCTCCGGGACCAGATCCTTCCGCGCTGGCGGGAGGGGGTGGACCGGCAGGTCAAGGCGCTGGTCAAACGGGCCCGCAGCACACTGGAGACGCTCTCCGGCGACGCCCTGTACAGCAGGCTGGACGACCCGCTGCACCGGCGCGCCGCCCTGATCGCCGAACTGTTCCGCACCCATACGGTGGTCAAGAACGCCGGCCGGCTCGACGTCCGCACGCTCCAGCAGTCCCTGGCCGGGGCGCTGGAAGCCGGGGGGCCGCTCCGCTTCGAGATCGCCTGGGGCCAGGTCAAGCGCGGTCTGGCCGGGCTGAAGACGGCGGGCCCGTATGCCGATCTCGCCGAGGCCCTGGCCATCGGGCGGCTGACCGCCCTCATGCGGGCCGCGGGCCAGTTACTCGACGGCGAGGTGCGGCTGACGGTCCTGACCGGCGGCACCCGCTTCCAGGACGCGCTGCTGACCCGCCCCGAGCAGCTGGCGGCGTACGACGCGCAGCGGCAGGCCGTCGCGGACGCGCTCGGGGCCTCCGGCACGGTCGTCTTCGGCGACTTCGTGGCCGCGCGAACCGACGCGGACCGTACGGCGTGGCAGGAGATCTACCAACGCACCCTCGCCGCGACGAGCGACGAGGAGATCACGGCGCGGCTGCACACGGTGGCGTTCAACGTCGACTGGGACACCGTCCTCACCCAGGCCGCGGACGGCGCCGCTCCGCACGGGGTGGCCCTGCCGGACCGCCTCACCGCATGGCTGGCCGGCGCCCCCGCCGAACGCGGCCCGTTCCTGATCCGCGCCGCCACCACCTGCCTGGTCAACCCCGGCCTCCAGCAGCACTGGGAGCAGCAACTGGCCGACACCGAGGACGGCGAGGACCTCCTGGAGGACGCCATCGACTTCTTCGCCCACATCGCGTGGGAGGCCACCCGCCGCTATGCGGCGATCCACGCCGCGGACCGGGAGGCGGCGACCGGCGGGACCACCGGGGCCGGCGCGACCACCGGGACCGACACAACCACCGATGCACCTTCCGCGGGCGGGGAAGCCGCCCCGGCTCGCGCGATCCGGCTGACCGTGCACGAGAAACGCGACCGCCCCGCCATGCCGGCCCTGGCGATCCTGGGCATGCGCGCCCCCGGCCTGCTGCCCCAGCACCTCGCCGCGCACCTGGCCGACGGCGGCCGTACGGAGGTCGGCACCATGGCCGAACTCCATTCCCAACTCCCCTCGGCGCTCCCCGTCCACCTGACGGACGAAGCAGCGGCACACCCGGTCTTCGACTGGCTGGCGGGCACCGGACAGCCCCTGTGCCTGGTCTCCCCCGACACGGACTGGCAACGCTCCCTGGCCCTCGCCCTCGACCCCGAGCAGGGATGAGGGGGCAACGGAAGATGAACCCGACCACCACCACACTCACCACACCGGCCACCACAGGCCCGGCCCCAGCCCCAGCCCCAACGCCATCCCCATCCCCAGCCCCAGCCCCAGCCCCAGCCCCAGCCCCGACTATCAACACGGTCGTCTTCGATCTCGACGGCACGCTCGTCGACACCGTCGCCGATATCGCCCACGCCGTGAACCGGGCGCTGCAACCGGCCGGGCTGCCCGCCCTGACCCTGGCCGAGGTACGCGGCCAGGTGGGCCTGGGCGGCACCGCGCTGGTGCGGCGGGCGCTGGCGAAGGCGGGCCGGGAAGCCGGGCACGAAGAGGTGGCCGAGCTCCAGGACGCCTACCTGACCGCCTATGCCGCCGAACCCGTCCGCCACTCCACCGTCTACCCCGGCGCCGCCCGGCTCCTGGACGAACTGCGCGGCTGTGGCGTACGCCTGGGGATCTGCACCAACAAGTCCGGCCGGATCACCGGTGAGTTGCTGGCCGCCCTGGACCTGACCGAACGCGTCGACGCCGTCGTCACCGGCGACACCCTGCCGGTCCGCAAACCGGACCCCCGGCCCCTGCGGCACACCGTCGAGCTGGCCGGGGGCACGGCGGCGCTGATGGTCGGCGACAGCACCAGCGACGTCCGCGCCGCCCGTGCCGCCCGACTCCCGGTCGCCTGCGTCGCGTTCGGCTACCACGACGACGTGGCCGCGCTCGCCCCGGACGCGGTACTCACGGACTACGCCACCTTCTTCACCACGGTGCGCGGCGCAGGCATCCCGCTCCCCGCCCCCACACCCTGACAAACGCCGAGATCCCGGCCGGACGGTGATCGTCTGACCGGGATCTCGTGTTGTCGTGCGGTGGACCTGAGGGGACTCGAACCCCTGACCCCCTCGTTGCGAACGAGGTGCGCTACCAGCTGCGCCACAGGCCCTTGCGACGAGAGAAACTCTAGCATCCCGGTCGCGGTGCCCGGAAATCGCTTTCGGTGCTGGTCAGTGGAGGGGCCGCCGGGGCGTGCGCCGGGGTGGTGTGGGTCACTCGTTGGCGGCGCGGGGGCGGTCCTCGTCCTCGTACTGGTCGAAGAGGGGGGTGCGGCCCCGGGGGCGGCGGTCGGTGTGGGGGGTGTCGTGGGGGTGCTCGGGGGCGGCGCTGGAGCGGGCGGAGCTCCAGGCGTCGTCGGCGTCGAGGTCCACGTGGCTGGTGGCGCGGGGGGCCACCGGGGCGGTGACGTAGGTGGGGAGGGGGACGGGGACCGGGTCCCAGCTGCCGGAGGCGGGGCGGGGGCGTTCGCGTTCGCGCTGCTGGTCGACCCACTCGGCGTGGTCGGTCTCCTCGACGAGGGCGCGACGGCCGGCGGTGTGGTGGGAGGCGGGGGCGGCCGGGCGGGGCGCCTCGGGGGCGGCCTCGGCCGGGGCGTCAGCGCGGACGTCGGGCTGGTGGTCGTCGGCGGGCGGCTGGTCGGCCGCCTGCTGAGGGCGGGGCCGGCCCTCCCGCAGTCGCTGGGCCGCCACCTCCGCCTTGCGCTGGTCCATGGTGAAGACGAAGCGGCGGCGCTCCTGGACGCGGAGGTAGACGATGTAGGCGGTCAGGAGGGCCGCGGGGAGGGCGGGGGCCCACAGGAGGGGGAGGCCGCCGACGGCCGCGGCGATGGCGCCGATGGTGAAGACGAGGAAGAGCACCGTGATGGTGCGGCGGCGGCGGGCGAGGACCCGGGCGCGCTTGGTCCGCTCGGCGAGGGAGGGGCGGTGCGGGCCCGCCTGGATGCGGGTGTGCGGGGCCTCGGCCTCGGGGAGCGGTTCGGGGTCGCCGAAGGACCCGGCGCCGGCCTCGTCGGCCAGGGCGTCCGGGTGCTGCTCGTCGCCGGCATCGTCGGCAGGGCACTCCTCCTGCCCCTTGTCGTAACGGCGTTGCATGGCCGCACGACCGGACAGGAGCCGGATGGCAGTGCTGAAGCGTTCGGTCGGACGGGCCTCGTTGAGCTCGTCCTGCCTACGGAGCCACATCGGCACCAGATAGGCGGCCCAGGCCCCGACGATGACTGCGTAGATGAGGCCGCTGCTTCTCACAACTCACACGGTAGAGGGGTTTGCGCGGGGCCATCCGCCAATTGAGCCGGTGTGTCGCACGATCTGGCTGATATCTCGAACTTTTTTTGCGATTGTCAGAGAGACCTGGTCGGCAATGCGGTCAGGTCGGACACTTTATTCGAACATTTATTTCATTTGTGGGGTGTGCCCGGTGTACTGGGGCGCCGCCGGCGCCAGCGGTTGAGCAAGCCCTCGGGCACTTCTTCCGCAGTCAGCGCGAATACCGCATGGTCGCGCCAGGCGCCGTCGATGTGCAGATAGCGCGGGCGGATGCCTTCTTCACGGAAGCCGAGTTTCTCCACCACCCGCAGGCTGGGGGTGTTTTCCGGCCGAATACAGACCTCGATGCGATGCAGTCCCACGGCGCGGAAGCAATGGTCGACGGCGAGCGCCACGGCGGTCGGCATGACGCCGCGTCCGGCGACTTCCTTGTCGACCCAATAGCCGATATGCCCCGAGCACATGGAGCCCCAGGTGATACCGGCGACGGTGAGCTGTCCGGCGAGGCGGCCCTGGTATTCGATGACGAACGGGAGCATGCGGCCCGCCTGGGCCTCGGCGCGCAGATGCCGGACCATCTGGCGGAAGGTGGGGCGGTGCGGCGAGGGAATGCCGGGCGGGGGCGGCGGGATGGTGGCTTCCCAGGGGCGCAGCCAGTCGCGGTTGCGGCGGTTGACCTCGCGCCAGGGGCGCTGGTCGCGCGCCTTTATCGGGCGGAGGGTGATCTCACCGTCCGTCAGGACCACCGGCCAGAACGCGTTCAGCTCGGGCTCCCGGTGGGTCTGGGGTGATCGCCGCCGTGGATCTGGTCGACGGCGTGCGGGAGGAGGTCCGCAAGGACGGCCAGCCCGTCGCGTACGCCGCCGGTCGAGCCGGGGAGGTTGACGATCAGGGTCCTACCGGCCACGCCCGCCAGGCCGCGGGAGAGGGCGGCGGTGGGGACCTTGTCGCGCCCGGCGGCGCGGATGGCCTCGGGGATGCCGGGGACCTCGTAGTCCAGGACGCGGCGGGTGGCCTCGGGGGTGCGGTCGGTCGGCGAGAGGCCCGTACCGCCGGTGGTGAGGATGACGGCGTAACGGGCGGAGTCCACGGCGGCGCGGAGGGCGGCTTCGACGGGGTCGCCGTCGGGCACGATCTGGGGGCCGTCGACGGTGAAGCCCATGGCGGTGAGGCCCTCGGCCAGGAGCGGGCCGCCCTTGTCGGGGTAGACGCCGGCGGCGGCGCGGTTGGAGGCCGTGACGACCAGGGCGCGGGCGGGGCTCATCCGCGGGTCCAGTCGCCGGACTTGCCGCCGGTCTTCTCCTCGACGCGGATGTCGGAGATGACGGCCGCCTTGTCGACGGCCTTGATCATGTCGACGACGGTGAGGGCGGCGACGGAGACGGCGGTCAGCGCCTCCATTTCGACGCCGGTGCGGTCGGTGGTCTTGACCGTGGCGGCGATCTCGACGGCCTCGTCGGTGAGGGTGAGGTCCACCGTGACGCCGGAGACGGCCAGGGGGTGGCAGAGCGGGATCAGCTCGGGGGTGCGCTTGGCGCCCATGATGCCGGCGATCCGGGCGGTGGCCAGCGCATCGCCCTTCGGCATGCCCTCACCCCGCAGCAGCTCGATGACCTGCGGCGATACCAGGACGCGGCCGCGGGCGCGGGCGGTGCGGGCGGTGACGGACTTCTCCGATACGTCGACCATCCGGGCCGCGCCCGCCGCGTCGATGTGGGTGAGGTGTTGCTGGCCGCTGCTCATCGTTCTCCTGGACCGTGCCGTGCCGCGCCTGTGGGACGACACCGTACCCGCACCGCCCGGCGGCTACCCGAGCAGGACGACCTCCACCTTGTCGCCCGCGGCGACCTCGGTGACGTCCTCCGGGACGATGATCAGCGCGTTGGCATGCGCCAGGGCCTTGATCAGATGGGAGCCGGTGCCGCCCACCGGGGTGACCTTGCCGGTCTCCGGGTCGTGGGAGCCGCGCAGGAACTGGCGCTTGCCCTTGGGCGAGGAGGCGAGGGGCTCGGTGCACTCGGCCTGGGCGGTGGGACGGTGGGCGTCCGGCAGGCCCATCAGGGTGCGGATGGCGGGGCGGACGAAGAGCTCGAAGGAGACGTACGAGCTGACGGGGTTGCCGGGCAGCGCCATCAGCGGGGTGCGGTCGGGGCCGATGAGGCCGAAGCCCTGGGGCTTGCCGGGCTGCATGGCCAGCTTGCGGAACTCGACCGTGCCCTCCTCGGCGGAGAAGTCGGTCAGGGTCTCCTTGACCACGTCGTAGGCGCCGACGCTGACTCCGCCGCTGGTGACCAGGATGTCGGCGCGGATGAGCTGGTCCTCCAGGGTGGCGCGCAGCGTCTCGGCGTCGTCGGCGACGGCGCCGACCCGGTAGGCGATGGCTCCGGCGTCGCGGGCGGCGGCGGTGAGCTGGAAGCTGTTGGAGTCGTGGATCTGGCCGGGGCCCAACGCCTCGCCGGGCTGGACCAGTTCACTGCCGGTGGACATCACCACGACCCGGGGGCGGGGGCGGACCTTCACCGTGCCGCGGCCGATGGCGGCGAGCAGGCCGATCTGGGGCGGGCCGAGGACCGTACCGGCGCGCAGGGCCGGCTCGCCCGCGGTGACATCACTGCCCTTGGCGCGGATATGGGCGCGCGGCTCCACGGGGCGGTGGACGCGGACCTCGCCGGTGGCGTCCTGGGGGGCGGCGGTGGCATGCCTCATGGTCAGGACGGGGCCCTCACCGCTGCCGCCGTCGGTCCATTCGACGGGGACGACGGCCTCGGCGCCGGGCGGAACCGGGGCGCCGGTCATGATGCGGGCCGCCTCCCCGGGGCCGATGGCGGGCGGCTCGCCGCTGCCGGCCGCGACATCGCCGATGACGGTGAGGGCGGCGGGGAACTCCTCGGTGGCGCCCGCGACATCGGCGACGCGGACGGCATAGCCGTCCATGGAGCTGTTGTCGAAGGGCGGCAGGGCGAGGGGGACGGTGATGTCCTCCACCAGGACGCAGCCCTGGGCGTCGAGGAGTTGCAGCTCGATCGGCTGGAGCGGATGGATCTTGGAGAGCACGTCGTCGAGATGCTCGGCCACCGACCAGACGCGGTCCTGGTGGCGGGTCTGGTCGGTGGTGCCGTTCAACGTCCTACATCTCCTCGGTGACGTAGCTGCGAAGCCAGGCCCTGAAGTCCGGGCCCAGGTCTTCACGTTCGCATGCCAGTCTGACAATGGCACGCAGGTAGTCGCCACGGTCTCCGGTGTCATAGCGCCGGCCCTTGAAGACGACGCCGTGTACGGGGCCGCCGAGGGCGGGGTCGGCGGCCAGTGCCTGGAGGGCGTCGGTCAGCTGGATCTCGCCGCCGCGGCCCGGTTCGGTCTTGCGCAGCACCTCGAAGACGGCCGGGTCGAGGACGTAGCGGCCGATGATGGCGAGGTTGCTGGGGGCGTCGGCGGGGTCGGGCTTTTCCACCAGGTCGGTGACCACGACGACGTCGTCGTCACCGGTGGGGGTGGCGGCGGCACACCCGTACAGGTGGATCTGGGACGGGTCGACCTCCATGAGGGCGATCACCGAGCCGCCGTGCTGCTCCTGTATGTCGACCATGCGCGCCAGCAGGGGGTCGCGGGGGTCGATGAGGTCGTCGCCGAGGAGGACCGCGAAGGGCTGGTCGCCCACGTGGGGCTCGGCGCACAGGACGGCGTGGCCCAGGCCCTTGGGGTCGCCCTGGCGTACGTAGTGCATGGTGGCCAGGTCGCTGGATTCCTGGACGCTGGCGAGGCGGGACCGGTCGCCCTTGCGGTGCAAGGCCTCTTCGAGCTCGTAGTTGCGGTCGAAGTGGTCCTCGAGGGGGCGCTTGTTGCGGCCGGTCACCATCAGGACGTCGGAGAGTCCGGCGGCGACCGCCTCCTCCACCACGTATTGGATGGCGGGCTTGTCGACGACCGGGAGCATCTCCTTCGGTGTGGCCTTCGTAGCAGGGAGAAACCGGGTGCCGAGGCCGGCTGCCGGGATGACAGCCTTGCTGATCCGTGTGTGCGATGGAGTCATGCGCGACACCCTAACCGGCTCATTCGGCACGATGATGAGGGTCCGGTGAAAAGAGCAGGAGAGCGGGAGCAAGGGCCCACAAGTGAACTCTGGTCACACGTCTGATCACGATAGAAAGCGCAGGTTGCGGCGGGATCTCCTGGAGGTGAGGAGAGCGTTGCCGCCGGATGTCGTCGCGGCCACGGGCGAGGCGCTGGCCCGCCGGACGCGGGAACTGGCGGAATTCCGTGCCGTGCAACCGGGGGAAAGTACCAGCAGGCCGGGTGAGCCGGGTGAGACGGGTGGTTCCTCCGGCGGGGCCGGTCCGCTGACCGTGGCCGCCTATGTCTCCATCGGGCAGGAGCCCTCCACGCGTCCGCTGCTGGATGAGCTGCGGGCGGCGGGGGTGCGGGTGCTGCTGCCCGTCCTGCTGCCGGACAACGATCTGGACTGGGCCCCCTACGAGGGCGTCGAGCGGCTCGTACGGGCCGGCTGGGGGCTGCTGGAGCCCGCCGGTGAGCGGCTGGGACCGGACGCCGTCACCGGGGCCGATGTGGTGCTGCTGCCGGGGCTGGCGGTGGACCGGCGGGGGCTGCGGCTGGGGCGCGGCGGCGGCTCCTACGACCGGGTGCTGGCGCGGCTGGAGCGGGCGGAGGCGCCGGCGTCGCTGGTGGTGCTGCTGTACGACGCGGAGGTGCTGGACGAGGTGCCGGTGGAGGAGCACGACCGGCCGGTGGACGCGGCGGTGACGCCGTCGGGCGTACACCGCTTCGCAAAGCCCGACAGGACCGGAAAGCCCGGAAAGCCCGGAAAGGCGTAAGCCGGAATGCCGTAAGCCCGAGAACGCCGTCGGGCGGGCCGGGAACGTCCGGCCCGCCCGACGGCGTGATCTTGCTGGTGCTGCGGTCTCAGGGCGCCCCCTGAGGCCGCGCCCTTACGGGGACAGCGTCAGCGTGTCCTTCGTCCTCTTCTTGACGGCCGCCTCGCCGAACGCCCAGGGCAGCAGTTCGCCCTTGGCCCACTTGTCGGTCTGGTCGTAGTAGTGGTCGCTGTAGGCGTGCCCGGAGGCCCCGGTGAGGTTGATCCAGCGCGACTTGTCGAGGTCGGCGAGGTTGACGACCATCCGCATGGACGGGACCCAGGTGACCTTGTAGCCGCCCGCGGCGTTCCAGCCGGTGGCGTCCACCGCGGCCTCGCCGCCGCCGACGTTCCACGGCCCGCGGTTGAACAGGCCCTGGAGCAAGCCGGGTCCGTCGGTGCCCAGCGTCTGGTTGTTCAGGTACAGCTGGTGCAGGCGGCCCCAGCTCCAGTTGTCGATGTTCTTGCCGAGCTTGGCGGTCAGCTCGTAGCGGGCGTCCTTCATGGCCTCGGCGAGCAGCTGGTCGCGGTTCTTGTCACCGGGGTGGCCGGGCCGGTCCTCGGTCTTCCACCAGGCGTTGTTCGGGTCGTCCAGGATGCCGCGGACGACCTCGTACCAGCGGTCGCCACCGTCGGGCTGCGCCGAGTCGGCGGCCCGCCGGCCGCATTCGCGCACCCATTTGTCGAGGTCGTCGGCGGGGCCGGTCTCGTTCGCCGGGTGGACGGTCAGGCACTGGCCTTCCAGCCGCAGTTCCTTGGGCATCTTGTTGCCGAAGGCGAGCTTGAGGGTGTTGCGCCAGACGGCGTTGAAGTAGGCGGCCGCGGCGGAGTCGGGCTCCTGGGTGAAGTCCCAGCCGTCCAGCAGCTGCTGGGCGTCGCGGACGTACTTGTCCTTGATGTCGATCTTCGTCAGGTACGGGGTCAGCAGCCGGGCGATCTCGCTGCTGTTGTCCTTCTGGAAGGTCTGCATATCGTCCGTGGAGACCTTGCCGCCGTCCTTGATCTTCGACTCGATCAGGTCGTTGATCCGCTGGCTGCGGGCGCCGTAGCCCCAGTCCTTGGTGAGGAGGTAGGGGTACTTCTTCTCGTCGATGACGGCCTGGTTGGCGGTGACGATGTAGCCGCGCTTGGGGTTGTACTCGTAGGGCAGGGCCTGCTGGGGGATGAAGCTCTTCCACTGGTACTTCGGGTCCCAGCCGGGCGCCGGGTAGGTGCCGTCGCCGGCGCCGCGGACCGGGATGCGGCCGGGCGCCTGGTAGCCGATGTTGCCCTTGGTGTCGGCGTAGATCAGGTTCTGCGAGGGGACCTCGAAGTGCTCGGCGGCCTTGCGGAAGGTCGTCCAGTCCTTGGCGCGGTCGAGCTCGAAGACGCCGTCCATGGACTTTCCGGGGTCCAGGGCGGTCCAGCGCAGCGAGACGGCGTAGCCGTCGCCGCGGTCGGGCGCGGCGTTGCCGACGGGGGCGTCCTTGCCGACGCCGGCCAGCTCGTCGTCGCGGTCGGAGACGATCGGGCCGTTGTTGGTGGACCGGACGGTGATGTGGTGACTCTCCCCGCCGGCGACCTTGATGGTCTCCTTGCGCGTGAGGAAGGGGCGCTGCCGGTTGTCGTAGAGGTAGCCGCCGGCGCTGATCTTCTCCAGGTAGAGGTCGGAGACATCGGCGCCCAGGTTGGTCATGCCCCACGACACGTTCTGGTTGTGGCCGATGACGACGCCGGGCATGCCGGAGAAGGTGAAGCCGGAGACGTCGTAGTTGCACTTGGGGCCGACGGTGCGGCAGTGCAGGCCCATCTGGTACCAGAGCGAGGGCATCTGCGGGGCCAGGTGCGGGTCGTTGGCCAGCAGCGGTTTGCGGGTGGTGGTGTGGTCACCGGAGACGACCCAGGAGTTGGAGCCGATGCCGTTGCCGTTGGGGCCGAGCAGCGCCGGGACCTTGTCGAGGGTCGTGGACAGCGACGACAGCTTCGACTGCACGCCCGCGACGGCGGTGCCGGCCGGGGCGGCGTTGACCGCGCCCTTGGGCCGGAACTGCTTGGTGGCCCGGTCGACCGAACCGCCCTCGACGATCGGCTTGTTCCGCTGGTACGGGTACGCGGGGTAGAGCTGGGCGATCTGCTCGGGGGTGAAGCGGCTGGTCATCAGGGACCGGTCGATCTCCTGCTGCATGTTGTCGCGCAGGTCCCAGGCCATCGCCTTGAGCCAGGCGACCGAGTCGACCGGCGTCCACTTCTCGGGCGTGTAGTCGTTCTGGAGGCCCAGCGCCGCGTACTCCAGGGACAGGGCCGAGCCCTGGTGTTCCTTGAGGTAGGCGTTGACGCCGTCCGAGTAGGCCCGGAGGTACGCCTTCGTGCTGGGCGACAGCTTGGTGTCGTACTCCTTCTGCGCGACGTGGTGCCAGCCCAGCGTGCGCAGGAATGCGTCGGTCTTGACCTGGCCCTTGCCGAACATTTCCGACAGCCGGCCGGCGGTCATGTGACGGCGGACGTCCATCTCCCAGAAGCGGTCCTGGGCCTGGACGTAGCCCTGGGCCCGGAAGAGGTCCTCATCGGTGTCGGCGTAGACCTGCGGGATGCCGTTGCCGTCGCGGGCGACGTCCACCGGGTGAGCCAGCCCGGGAAGTTTGAGCGAGCCGGTGGTCTGCGGCAAGGAGGCACGTACGGTGCTGACGCCCCAGTACGCGCCACAGCCGATGCCCGCCACGAGCAGCAGCACGACCGTGATGGCGACGAGACGGCCGCGCCGCCCCTTCTTCTTCTTTGGGGCTGGGCCGGACTTGTTGGCGGGCATCTCTGTCCTTCGAGGGGCAGGGTGGGAGTGCTGGAGCAACCATAGGCGCACGGCTCCGGCGAGCCCTACGCGGAGTCACAACCGGCACCTCAAACGTTCAAGCAATGGTAAATTGTTAGCCTCAGTAACTAGATACGGTAAGGATCGTAGGGACACAACCGCCCGTAAAGCCCATAACCGGCCCAAGGCCCCCTCCGGCCCGTGCGAGAAAGGACCGGCTCCTGACTGTCCACCATCTCAACGAACTCCTGCTGGTCTGCTCGCTCGTACTGCTCATCGCCGTGGCCGCGGTACGGCTCTCCTCGCGCAGCGGGCTCCCCAGCCTGCTCATCTACCTGGGGATAGGCATCGCCATAGGGCAGGACGGCCTCGGCGGCATCGTCTTCCACAACGCCGAGCTGACCCAACTGCTGGGCTACGCGGCCCTTGTCGTCATCCTCGCGGAGGGCGGCCTGGGCACGAAGTGGAAAGAGATCAAGCCGGCGCTGCCACAGGCCGCGATGCTCTCTACGGTCGGTGTTGCGGTGAGCGTGGGGGTCACCGCGGCGGGCGCGCACTATCTGGCCGGGCTCGACTGGCGCCAGGCGCTGCTGATCGGCGCGGTGGTCTCCTCGACGGACGCGGCCGCGGTCTTCTCCGTCCTGCGCAATGTGCCGCTGCCCTCCCGCCTGACGGGTGTCCTGGAGGCCGAATCGGGCTTCAACGACGCACCGGTGGTCATCCTGGTCGTGGCGTTCTCCACGGCCGGACCCGTCGAGCACTGGTACGCCCTGCTCGGGAAAATAGCCCTGGAGCTGGCCATCGGCGCCGCCGTCGGACTGGCCGTCGGCTGGCTCGGCGCGTACGGCATGCGGCATGTGGCACTGCCCGCCTCCGGCCTCTACCCGATCGCCGTCATGGCCATCGCCGTCTCCGCCTACGCGGCCGGCGCCCTGGCCCACGGCTCGGGCTTCCTCGCCGTCTATCTGGCCGCCGTCGTCCTCGGCAACGCCAAACTGCCGCACGCCCCGGCCACCCGCGGCTTCGCCGAGGGGCTCGGCTGGATCGGCCAGATCGGCATGTTCGTCCTGCTGGGCCTGCTGGTCACCCCGCACAACCTCCTGGACGACATAGTCCCGGCCCTGGTCATCGGCATGATCCTGACCCTCGTGGCCCGTCCGCTGTCGGTCCTGCTGAGCCTGCTGCCGTTCCGCGTTCCCTGGCGGGAGCAGACCCTGCTGTCCTGGGCCGGTCTGCGCGGTGCGGTGCCCATCGTCCTGGCGACGATCCCGATGGTCACCAACATCCCCGGCAGCGAGACCGTCTTCAACATCGTCTTCGTCCTGGTCGTCGTCTACACCTTCGTCCAGGGCCCGACGCTGCCCTGGCTCGCCCGCCGGCTCCGGCTGGGCGACGGCGAGGAGGCCGCCGACCTGGGCATCGAGTCCGCCCCTCTGGAGCGGCTGCGCGGCCATCTGCTGTCCACCTCCATCGGCCCCGCCTCCCGGATGCACGGCGTCGAGGTCGGCGAGCTGCGGATGCCGGCGGGCGCCGCGGTCACCCTCGTCGTACGGGACGGCTCCAGCTTCGTACCGTCGCCGACGACCGTGCTGCGGCGGGGCGACGAGCTGCTGGTGGTGGCCACCGATCCGGTACGGGACGCGGCCGAGCGGCGGCTCCAGGCGGTCTCCCAGGGCGGCAAGCTGGCCGGCTGGCTGGGGACGGGCGGGCACCTGGGGCACCGCGGTCACCGGGGGCAGGGCGGTCAGCGCGGGGGCCGCGCCGCCGGGTGAGCGGGGCAGCCGGGCCCCCGGGCGAGCAGGGGCGACCCGACCGGCCGGTATGTGCCGCATCTCTCCACGGATCCCAAGGAATTCCGCGTGAAGCCCTGGTTAATCCCAGGGCTTCACGGGCCGGGATCTGTACTATGAAGGGGAAAGAAACGAACCACCTCTGCCTGATGCAGAGCTGGCGCGACCGCTCGGCGGCCGCGGTCCACTGCCACACACGCAGCCACTTCCTTTAGTGGGGACCACGCGGTATCACTCGGTCCTGCGCGAGAGGACAGCTCTCGGCGCGTACCCGTGACGACCTCGCGGCGGCGCGCTACCAGGCGGCAGAAAGGCCCGGCCGTGGCATCCGCGGTCAAGGACTCCCGTCCCGGTTACGGACACCTGCTGCGCACCCCCGGTGCATGGACCTTCGTGCTTCCCGGCTTTCTGGCCCGGCAGCCGTTCGCCATGCTGACCATCGGCATCACCCTGCTCGTCCAGTCGACCACCGGCTCCTACGGCTCCGCGGGCGCGGTCACCGCGGCCACCGGCGTCTCGATGGCGCTGTTCGCCCCGCAGAGCGGCAAGCTCGCCGACCGCTTCGGCCAGCGCGCGGTCCTGCTCCCCGGCGTACTGATCCACGTCGTCGGCGTCGCCTTCCTGACCACCCTCGCCCTCGCCCACGCCCCCCTGTGGGCGCTGCTCGCCGTCGCCGTCCCCACCGGCGCCTCGACGCCGCAGGTCGGCCCGATGGTGCGGGCCCGCTGGGCGGCCAAGCTCGGCGGCAGCCCGCTGATGCCGACCGCCGCCGCCTTCGAGTCGGTCACCGACGAGTTCACCTTCGTCGTCGGCCCGGTGCTGGCGACCGCGCTGTGCACCGGCATCCACCCGGCCGCGGGCCTGGTCGCCGAGGCCGTGCTCACGCTGGCCGGCGGCCTGCTGTTCGCCGCGCAGCGACGCACCCAGCCGCCCGCCCACCGCACCCCGGCCGACGACCGCCCGCACGCCTCGGCCCTGTCGGTGCCCGGCGTACGCGTCCTGATCGTGGCGTTCCTCGGCATCGGCACCGTCTTCGGCGGCATGCAGGTCTCGCTGACCGCCTTCACCCAGCACATCGGCCACCCCGGCATCAACGGCCTCCTCTACGGGATCTTCGCGGCCGGCAACATGCTCGCCGGTATCGCCTGCGGCGCCATCGCCTGGAAGGTCGGCCCGCGCCGCCGCCTCCTGGTGGCCTACGGACTGCTCGCGCTGGCCACCACCCCGCTGTGGACGGCGACCGCGGTGCCGCTGCTGGCCGCCATCGGCCTGGTCGTCGGCCTGTGCATCGCCCCGGCCCTGATCTCCGGCTACACCCTGGTCGACTCCCTGGTGCCGGCCGCCGCCCGTACGGAGGCCTTCACCTGGCTGACCGGCGCGGTGGCGCTGGGCCAGGCCGCCTCGTCCTCCATGGCCGGCCAGCTGACCGACCGCTTCGGCCCGAGCGCCGGGTTCCTGGTGCCGCTGGCCGGTACGGCGCTGGCGCTGACCGTGCTGCTCGCGCTGCGCGCACATCTGGCGCCGCGCGCCTCGACGGTGGTCGCCTCCCAGGGCTCCGCCGCCGCGGCCGACGCCGCCCACGAGGAGCGGGAGCGCGAGCTGGCGAGCGCCTGAGCGAAGCCTGAAGTGGCGGTGCGGTGAGCGGCTTCCGGGCCGCGGGGCGGGCGCCCCGACGGACGTGGGGCGGGCCTCCGTCCGGACGTGGGGTCGGTCACCGTATCCCGTCCACAGTGGACTGACGGGCCGGAATACTGCACTATGGAACGTCGTTAGCACTCATCGAGTGAGAGTGCCAGGAGGAAGTCACGTGCCGACCTACCAGTACCAGTGCACCGCGTGCGGCGAGGGCCTCGAGGCGGTCCAGAAGTTCACCGACGACGCGCTCACCGAGTGCCCCAGCTGCAACGGACGCCTCAAGAAGGTGTTCTCCGCGGTCGGCATCGTCTTCAAGGGCTCCGGGTTCTACCGCAACGACAGCCGCGGCTCGTCGTCCAGCAGCAGCCCCGCCAAGAGCTCGTCCTCCTCGGACTCGTCGGGCTCCTCTTCCTCGTCGAGCGGCTCCGGCTCCTCCGACACGAAGTCGGCGGCCCCGGCCGCCGCATCCTCGGGCAGCAGCAGCTCCGCGGCCTGACCAGCGTCTTTGCGGACCCCGCCGGCACCGCCGGCGGGGTCCGTTGCTTTTCCCGGGCCAACCGGGTGCCGACGGGGCCTGCCCCGATAGTGTGACCGGCATGTCTGACGCGGAGAGCGGAACGGGGACGGGGAACGGGACGGGCGCGGGGGCCGGGGCTTCTGCGGCCGGCGCGGCGGAGATCGGAGTGATCGGCGGCTCGGGGTTCTACTCCTTCCTCGACGACGTGACCGAGGTCACGGTGGACACCCCGTACGGGCCGCCCAGCGACTCCCTGTTCCTGGGCGATGTGGCCGGCCGACGGGTCGCCTTCCTCCCCCGGCACGGCCGTGCCCACCACCTCGCACCGCACCGCATCAACTACCGCGCCAACCTGTGGGCGCTGCGCTCGGTCGGCGTACGCCAGGTGCTGGGTCCGTGCGCCGTCGGCGGCCTGCGCCCCGCATACGGTCCGGGCACCCTGCTCGTCCCCGACCAGCTGGTCGACCGCACCAAGGCCCGCGCCCAGTCCTATTTCGACGGCGAACCGCTGCCGGACGGGCAGGTGCCCCACATCGTCCATGTCGGGTTCGCCGATCCGTACTGCCCCACGGGCCGCCGCGTCGCCCTGGCCGCGGCCCGCGGCCGCAACTGGGAGCCCGTCGACGGCGGCACCCTCGTCGTCATCGAGGGCCCCCGCTTCTCCACCCGCGCCGAATCGCAGTGGCATGCCGCGCAGGGCTGGTCGGTGGTCGGGATGACCGGCCACCCCGAGGCCGTGCTCGCCCGCGAACTCGGCCTGTGCTACGCCTCGATGGCCCTGGTCACCGACCTGGACGCGGGCACCGAGAGCGGCGAGGGCGTCTCCCACGAAGAGGTCCTGAAGGTCTTCGGCGAGAACGTCGGACGGCTGCGCGAGGTCCTTTTCGACGCGGTCGCCGCACTGCCCGACGGCGCGGCGCGCGAGTGCGGGTGCGCGGACGCCCTCAAGGGCTGGGACCTGGGGATCACGCTGCCGTAGGGGCCGGATCCGGGTGGCCCGGGTGGCCCGGGTGGGTTGAGTGGATTGAGTGGCTCGGGTGGGCGGTGCGGTTCGCGTGGGTGACCGGAGTTGTCCACAGCGGGCGGCTCATCCACAGCCCGAAGCGGGCCGGGCGGAATTCCGGCACGGTGGTGATCGCCGGTTCCGAATTCCGCACCTACCCGACAGGCGGTGACCACGATGACCCTCCCGACGCCCACGCCCACGCCCACGCCCGAGCCCGAGCCCACCCCGACGCCCGAGCCCACACCGATGCTCCGGCCTCCTCTCGGCCCTTTCCCTGCCGACGGCACCTCCCCCGGCGGCTCCCTCGGCACCTCCCCCGGCGCGCCCGCCGCCGTAACCCTCCCTGCTGCCGCCGGCGCTCCCTCCCCCAGTGCCCTCACCGCCCCCTTCGACGGCTTACGGCTCCCGGCGGCCGACGCCCCCGACCCGCCCCTTCCGACGCCCCTGACATGTGAAGTGCCCCACTTCGCCCCGGTACGATCCGGCGGCGGCCGGTGCCGCCGACCGTGGGCGGCGCGCGGGCGGCTGATCGCGGCCGGACTGGCAATGGCCGCCGCAGCACTGGCCGGCGGCGTTTCGTACGGTGCCGTACGAACGGCTCCTGCGGCCGGATGCCCGGCGGCGGCGCTCTCCGGAGGGCGATAGCCATGCGCCAAGATCGAGTGGCATCCCCTCTCCTCGCACGGAAAACTTCTCCGGGTGGCTCGGAGGGCAGGCCGCCGTGCCGGATCCGCACTCACGCCCTGGCCGATCGCCGATTCGCGTGGAGCGACTGGACACCGCCGCCCTGCCCTGCCGTAAGTTGCGGTGCCGAGTGTCGGCACATGGTCCGTACCGAGCGTGGAAAGAGGCTGTCAGGTGAGCGAGAAAAAGGGCGTCCTTCAGGGATTCAAGGAATTCCTGATGCGCGGCAACGTCGTCGAGCTCGCGGTCGCGGTCGTCGTCGGTGCGGCATTCACCAATATCGTCAATGCCGTGGTCAAGGGCGTGATCAACCCGATCATCGGCGCGCTCGGCTCGCAGAACCTCGACAACTACAAGTCCTGCCTGAGCAACAGCTGCCACCCGGACAAGAAGACGGGCGCGTTCACCGACGGGATCTTCATCCTGTGGGGCTCGGTGCTCAGCGCCGCGCTGACGTTCCTGATCACCGCCGCGGTCGTCTACTTCCTCATGATCCTTCCGATGAACAAGTGGAAGGACCGCCAGGCCGCGAAGAGGCCGGCCGAGGACACCCCGGCCGACCCGACCGAGGTCGAGCTGCTGATGGAGATCCGCGACGCCCTGCTCGCCCAGCGCAACGGCTCGGCCCCGGCGTCCGCCACCGTGATCAAGCAGAAGACTCAGCCTTAGCGAGCGTTCCGGAGCGCATGGGCCGCCCCGTCGCCTCGCTCAGAGGTGGTGGGGCGGCTTTTCGTCGAGGAAGCGGGCCAGGTCGGCGGCGCTTCCGGAGGAAGTGGGACGGTCGCCCCAGCCGCGGTCGGTGTCGTCCGAGGACTGCTGGTCCAGCGGGTCGTCGAAGATCAGCGCGGCGGGGCGCGGCGCGGGACGGGCCGCCTCGGGCTGCTCGGAGGCGGGGGCCGGTTCGGGATCGCGGGTGGTGCTCACGTCTTCAGGGTACGGGCGGGGGCGCGGGAGGCGGCACAGGGCGCCGGCACATCGGCGGGGCCGGTCCAGTGCCGATCCGGGGCCGGTGCGTCCGCTGCGTCCGCTCGAATACGTACGCTCGGACCATCGCGTCGATGTGATGGAACTGATCTGACGGTCAGGGGCGAGGGGGAGCGGATGCGTATCGGAGAGCTCTCGGAGCCGACCGGCACGCCTCGGCGGCTGTTGCGGTACTACGAGGAGCAGGGGCTGATCGTCGCGCAGCGGGCCGCGAACGGCTGTCGCGAGTACGACGAGCGGTTTGTGGACCGGGTCCTGCAGATCAGGGGGCTGCTGGACGCCGGGCCGCCCACGAGGATCATCAAGCAGATCCTGCCGTGCCTGGACAAGCCCCGGGTCATTCACTTCGCCGACGCGACACCGGAGATGCTCGGCACGCTGGAGCTGGAACGCGACCGTATGACGGCGCGTATCGAGTGCCTGACGCGGAACAGGGATGCCGTGGCCGGGTACCGCGAGGTGGTGCGGAACAACCGGAGGACGGAGGACGGCTAGGGGGTGGCGCGGGAGGGGTGGGGCGGGGCGGGGGGCGGGGCCCCCGGGGGGGGTGGGTCGGGCGGGCGGCGCAGGTTGTCGTGTCAGGACTCGTCGAGTGCCTCGTGCCACCAGCGGTCGCGTCCCGGTGTCCAGGAGACGGGACGTGCGCATCGGTTCACCACCAGGACCGTACGGGCCGGGTCGCCGCCCGTGGCCCGGCCCCGTGCCAGGGCGTGGTCGAGTACCGCCTTGACCGGACGGATGGCTCCTTCCCAGAACGCCGCATCCGCCGTGATCAGCACCCGGGCCCCCAACTCCCGGGTGCGGGAGGCCAGTTCGGGCACCGTGAGCGAGACCGGTAGCGTGATGCGTATCGCGTCCAGGCGGCCGCAGGCGAGCGTGGCGATCACCGACTCGGGCACCAGTGGCAGATGCACCGCCACCTGGTCACCGGCCCGCACCCCCAGCCGCGCGAGCGCCGCGGCCGCGCGATCGGCCTGGTCGAGGAGCATGCCGTGGGTCAGCTCCTCCATCCGGCCCGGCTCCCCGGTCCAGGTGAGGGCGATCTGTGACCCCTGCGGCTCTTGAATGTCCGGGGCGTCATCTGCATGCTCTGTGGTCACACGGCGCAACATGCGCTTCAGCATGAAGATGAGCGATCAACGATCGCTGAACGTTTGTTGTACGGCTCTGTCGGCCGTAAGGCCGTGCCGGTAACTCGGCCAGTCGTACGGCTTCTTGCACCTGCCGCCGCCCGTCGTCTTCCGCGGCCGCTCGGGCCTTTCTGCCCCGCTTCCGGTGCCTCCAATCCCGTCGCGTACGCCCGAATGTCCCCGACTCGTGGTGTCGCGCGCGGCGTATGTATGTGCGCCGTGCACGCGTGAGAGGCAGCCGATGACCCGCCGCAGGTCCCGTCCCGTATCCCTGAACCGCGACCCGTTCCCCCTCAACCGCGCCCCGTCCCCGACCCGCAACCCCGCCCTGCTCGCCGTGGCTCTCGGTGCCTTCTGCGTGCAGCTGGATGCGTTTGCGCTGAATCTGGTGCTGCCCGTCCTCCGTACCGACCTGCGCGGCTCACCGGCCGCGACTCCGTGGATCGTCAGCGGCTATCTCCTCGCCGCAGGCGCGCTGATGCCGGTCGCCGGGCGGCTCGGCGATCTGTACGGCAGGCGCCGGATGCTGCTGCTGGGGCTGGGCCTCTTCGGCGGCAGTGCCGCATGGTGCGCGCTCGCGCCGTCGGTGCCCGTCCTCGTGGCGGCCCGGGTGGTCCAGGGGGCGGGCGGCGCGCTGATCATGCCCGTGGGGCTGGCGTTGCTCACCAACGTCTTCCCGTCACAGTGCCGCCGAAGGGCCATCGGCCGGGCCCTGGGACTGGCCGGACTGGGCACGGTCGGCGGCCCGTTCCTCGGCGGCGCGCTCGCTCAGGGCGCCTCGTGGCGGGCCGTCTTCTGGCTCACGGTTCCGCTCACCGCGGCCGCCGTGCTGTGCGCCCGGCGCGCCACCGAGTCCCGCGACCCGGCCGCCACCGGTCACCCCCTCGACGCCGCTGGGACCGTCACCGCGACGGCCGCGCCCGCCTGCCTGGCCCTCTGGCTCCAGCACCCCGCCGACTGGGCCTGGGCGGCCGGTGCGCTGCTGCTCGGCGCCGCCTTCGTCCGCGCCGAGCGCCGGTGCCGCGCCCCGCTGGTGGACCTCGGGCTGTTCCGTAACCGGCCGTATGTCGCGCTGACGGCGGCCGGGGCGGTGGCCAACTCGGCGACCGTGGCGCTCTTGTACGCCGTCCCGCTGACGCTCCAGCAGACGCCGGGACGGTCGCCGCTGGGCACCGGGGCGGCATTTCTCGCCCCGGCCGCGGCGCTGGCGCTGGGCGGCCCGCTCGCCGGGCGCGTGCGGCCGGCCGCGGCCGTTCCCGTGATGGCGGGCTGCCTCGGCACCGCGGCGCCGGCCCTGATGGCCGTCGGGTGTGCCACCGGACCGGCCGCGCTCCTGATGGCGGCGACCACCGCCGCGCTGGCGCTGGGGGCGGCGGGCGGGCTGGCGCTCACCGGTACCCAGGCCGTCGTCCACCCCGGGCGCGCGGGCGAGGCGTCCGGTGTGACCAAGTCCGTGATGACGGTGACCGCGGGCGTCGGGCTCACCCTGTCCGGGACCCCGGCCGCGCCCGGCGCGCACCCGGCACTGGTGCTCCCGGCCGCCCTGTGCCTGACGACGGCGCCGGCCGTGGCGCTGGCCGTACGACGCTTGCGGTGACGGCCGTACGGGACACCCGACGCGCCCCCGCTGTCCGGCCATCCGGCGAACGCGCTGATGTCCGTACGGGGCACCCCAACCCGCCCCCACCACGCGGCGCGCCGGGCTCACCCCGCCACTCCCTCCTCCACCGCCCCCTGATACCCCCCGACCACATCCCGCACGTCCCCGAACCCCCGTGCCTCCAGGAGGGCCGCCGCGATGACCGAGCGGTTGCCGCTGTGGCAGTAGACGACGACGGGGCGGGTGCGGTCGAGGTGGTCGAGGTGGTGGGTGAGGGTGGCCAGGGGGATGTTGCGGGCGCCGGGGAGGGCGCCCGCCTCGTATTCGGTGGGGTTGCGGACGTCGATCAACTGGCAGGGGGCGGCGGCGAGTTCGGCGGCCGACAGGCGGCGGGTGGAGGTGGTCAGCACGGGCTCGCGGGCCAGGGCGGCGGTCGGGTCGGGGACATGGCCCAGGACACGGTCGTAGCCGATACGGGCGAGGCGGAGGCGGGCCTCGTCCTCCGTACCGGGGTCGGCGAGCAGCACGATGGGAGTGCCGGGGGTCACCACGCAGCCCGCGTATTCGGCGAACCGGGTGTTCAGCCCCGTGTGCAGGGAGCCGGTGAGGTGGGCCCGGGTGTAGGCGGCGAGCGGCCGGCAGTCCAGGAGGGCGGCGCCCTGTTCGTCGCGGGCCGTGCGGGCCTCCTCCAGGGTGAGGGCCGGCAGCGGCGTGGCCTCCAGGAGGGGATGCCCGTCCCGGTTGAGCGCCGCGTCATGGGCGAAGTAGCCGGGGGCGGCGGGCTGTCCGGCGGTGACCAGCTCGACGAAGGCGCTCTCCGGCATGGGTTGCAGGGCGTAGTTGAGGCGCCGCTGGTCGCCGATGGTGGAGCTGGTCTCGGTGGACAGATTGCGGCCGCAGGCCGAGCCGGCGCCGTGTGCGGGGAAGATCCGGGTCGCGTCCGGGAGGACCATGAGTTTGGTGTGGAGGGAGCGGTGCAACCGGGCGGCCATCTCCTGCGGGGAGTGTCCGGCGGAGGAGAGGAGGTCGGGGCGGCCGACGTCGCCGACGAAGAGGGTGTCGCCGGTCAGCACGCCGAACGGCACGTCGTCGTCGGGGTGTTCATGGATGACCAGGCAGATGGACTCGGGGGTGTGCCCGGGGGTGGCGAGGACGGTGAGGGTGACCCCGTCGCCCGCGATGCCGCCCAGGGAGAGGCGCTCGCCGTCGCGTAACCGCCGTATCGGGAAGCCGGTTTCGGCGGCCTCGCCGAAGGCGATGGTGGCGCCGGTGGCCTGGGCGAGTTCGAGGTGGCCGGAGAGGAAGTCGGCGTGAATATGCGTCTCGATGACGAGTTCGATGCGCAGACCGAGCTCGTCCGCGTCGCGCAGGTAGTCGTCGATGTCGCGGCGCGGGTCGACGAGGACGGCGCGTCCGGAGCGCTGATCGCCGATCAGGTACGACGCCTGGGACAGGCAGTCGAGGTAGTACTGCGCGAAGTGCACGGTGGCCTCCAGAGCGGGTGCCCGAGGTCCGCCTCGGGCAGAGTCCGTTGTGCGGATGCACGGATGTACGTACATTAGCGTCGGGGTGTACGGACCTGAAGCGCCGGGATGCGGAGGCAAGCGGCGCGCCGCACTCCACCATGCCCTGCGGAGGAGCCTCATGACGAACCCTCAGCCGGTCGCCGACCACGGCCCGCGCCCCCTGGACCGGCGCTCGCCGCTCCCCCTGTGGGCGCAGCTCTTCGACGATCTGCGGCGCCGGGTGGCGGCCGGGGAGTTCACCGAGGAGTTCCCGGCCGAGCACCGGCTCACCGGCGAGTACGAGGTCAGCCGGCACACCGTGCGCGAGGCGCTGCGCAAACTGCGTGCCGACGGCCTGGTGATCGCCGAACGCGGCCGCGCCAGCCGCCTGGACACCCGCCGCATACAGCAGCCGCTCGGCTCGCTCTACAGCCTCTACCGCGATCTGGAGGGGCAGGGCGTCGAGCAGCGCAGCGAGGTCCTGCGGCTGGAGCGCACCGTGGACGGCACGATCGCGCGGCATCTGGGGCTGGGCCCGGACGCGCCGCTGATCGTCCTGGAACGGCTGCGGCTGGCCGACGGCGAACCGCTCGCCCACGACACCGCGTATCTGCCCGCCGAGATCGCCGAGCCGCTGCTGGCGACGGACTTCGGGCACACCTCGCTCTACGGCGAACTCTCGCGGCGCTGCGGGGTGCAGGTCACCGGCGGCCGCGAACGCATCCAGCCGTTCCTGCCGGACATCCGGCAGGCGTGGCTGCTGGGGCTGGCCGACCGGGAGGCGGCGTTCGCCATCGAGCGGATGGGGCGGGCCGGGGCGCGGCCGGTGGAGTGGCGCGAGACGGTGGTCCGCGGCGACCGGTTCGCCTTTGTCGCGGAGTGGGCCGACGGGACGGGGGCGGTCGCGCTGTCACCGGCCTCGCCACCCGCCTCGTCGCCCGCCGCCCCGACCCGTCCCTCCGCCTAGCGTGTCCGTCGTCTTAGCCGCGACGGCGGCCGGGTGCGGGCTGCTGATAGGTGGGCTGCTGGGCGCGCTCGGCGGCGGCGGATCGATTCTGGCCGTACCGGCGCTGGTCTATCTGCTGGGCCAGTCGCCGCACGAGGCGACCGCGGGCGCCCTGGTGGTGGTCGCGGTAGGCGCGGTGAGCGGGCTGCTCTGCCACGCCCGCGCGGGCCGGGTCCGCTGGGCGGCCGGGGCGGTCTTCGGTGCGCTGGGCACGGCCGGCAGCTACCTCGGCACCCGGTGGAGCGCGGCGCTGGACCCGTCGGTGCTGATGGCGGCGTTCGCGGGGCTGATGCTCGCGGTGGCGGCGGCGCTGCTGTTACGGGGCCGGCGGGAGCGGGGAGCGCCCGCCCGGCGCCGGGCCCCCGCCCGGATCGCCGCGACCGCCTCCGCGGTCGGCCTCCTCACCGGCTTCTTCGGCGTCGGCGGCGGCTTCGTCGTCGTACCGGCGCTCACCCTCGTCCTGGGCCTGGAGATGCCGGTCGCCATCGGCACCTCCCTCCTCGTCATCCTCGTCAACTCCGCGACGGCGCTGGCCAGCCGGGCCGGTACGGGCCACCTGGACTGGCCGCTGCTGGCCGGTTTCGCGGCCTGTACGGCGGCCGGCAGCTATTTCGGCAACCGCCTCGCCGCCCGGCTGCCCGCGGCCGCCCTGACCAGGTCCTTCGCCGCTCTGGTCGGCGTTCTCGCGCTGACCATGGCGGCCACCGCGATACCCCGCCTCTAACGCGGGCCGGCACCGCAACGTACCCATCCCCCAACCGAGAGGACCCACATGACGCCGCCCCCCGCCCCGCACCACCACCAGATCCTGATCGTCGGCGGCGGTACCGCGGGCATCACCGTCGCCGCCCGGCTGCGCCGCGCCGGCATCCGGGACATCGCGCTGCTGGAGCCGTCGGAGACCCACTGGTACCAGCCGCTGTGGACGCTCGTCGGAGGCGGCCAGGCCCCGCTGCGCGCCTCCCTGCGTACCGAGGCGGAGGTGATCCCGCCCGGCGTGCGCTGGCTGCGCGAGCGGGCGAGCGCCGTCGATCCCGTCGCCCGTACGGTGACCACCGCATCCGGCCGGGTCTTCTCCTACGGGCGCCTCGTCCTCGCCCCCGGCCTCCACCTGGACTGGGACGGCATACCCGGCCTGGCCCCGGCCCTGGGCCACGGGGGCGTCAGCAGCAACTACCGGCCCGATCTGGCCCCGTACACCTGGGAGGTGATCCGCCGGATGCGCCGCGGTACGGCGCTGTTCACCATGCCGTCCGGCCCGGTCAAATGCGGCGGCGCACCGCAGAAGATCGCGTATCTGGCGGCCGACCACTGGCGCAAACGCGGTGTCCTCGGGGCGATCCGTACCGTCCTCGTGCTTCCGGAACCGGCGATGTTCAAGGTGCCGGTGTTCGACCGGGCGCTGACCGAGACGGCCCGCCGCTACGGCATCGAGGTGCGGCTGAGCTCGGAGATGACGAGCCTGGACGGCGCCGCCCGCGAGGCCGTCGTCACCGATCACACCACCGGCGCCACCGAGACCCTGCGCTACGACCTCCTGCACGCCGTCCCCCCGCAGCGCGCCCCGCAGTGGCTGGCCGAGAGCCCGCTCGCCGACCCCGCCTCGCCCCACGGCTACGTCGCGGCGGACCGCGCAACCCTCCAACACCCGGACTTCCCCGAGGTGTTCACGATCGGCGACGCGGCCCACCTGCCCACGTCCAAGACCGGTGCGGCCATCCGTAAACAGGCCCCCGTCCTCGTCGCCAACCTCCTCGACGACCTCCGCGGCCGCCCCGCCGCCGCCCACTACGACGGCTACACCTCCTGCCCCCTGGTCACCGCCCGCCACAAGATGCTCCTGGCCGAGTTCGACTACGACCTGCGGCCCGCGCCGTCGATCCCGTTCCTCGACACCACCCGCGAGCGCACCGACATGTGGTTCCTCAAGCGCTACGGGCTGCCGCAGCTGTACTTCAAGGGGATGCTCAAGGGGCTGGCGTAGCGGCCGTTGGCTCGCGCCCGGGGTCCGGGTACGCCGCGATCCGGGCGCGGGCCTGGTTATCCTGAGCCGGCCTTCAGCAAAAGCCTGGTTCACCTGGCCGTTCTGCTCCGGACCGTCACCTGGCGCCGGGCCGATGTGAGGTGAGCCGCCCGTGGCCTTCGGCACGGGGAGGCGACGTCGGAGGGGCGGGACGAAACATGACGGGTTCTACGGGGCACCGCCCTCGGCCGACCCACCGACAGCAACCTCGGCCCATACGGTGTGCCCGTCATCCGTGGTGTCCTGCCCCCACCGCTCGCTCATCGCCGCGACGATCAGCAGCCCGCGCCCGTGCTCCTGCTCGGCGGGCGGCCCCTGCCGTATGGCCGCCCAGCCCTTCCCTTCGTCGCGCACACCGACCCTCATTACCGCGCCCGTGCGCGCCAGCTCGACGCCGAGGAAGCGACTCTTGCTGTGCTCCAGCGCGTTGGCGACCAGCTCCCCGGTGACAGCCTCCAAAACGTCGGCCGCCTCCCGGGGCAGCCGCCACGACCGCGCCATGTCCCGTACGAAGCGACGAGCGACGCACGCTGAGGCAAGCTCCCCACCGGGCAGCGAGGCCAGCACTGACGCCTGTAGCTCGACAGGAACCACGCCCGACTCCTCCTCGTCCTTCTCCTCCTCATCCGCCGACGCGAGCCGGAGCCTGCGACTCTCGGCAATGAACAGCGCATCGTCCAACGCATCCACCAACTGCGCACACAAAAAACGGAGTTCGGAAGCCACTGCGGGACCACACTCCGCGAGGACGTTCCGCCCCTGTCCGAGCACCCTCCCCGCGAGGCCGAGCTGCACGGCCTCGATCCGGTTGGCCAGCCGCGATACGGGGCCCGTGCCGTCGGTGGACAGATAACAGGGCCGCCCGTCTCCGACGGTCCGGGGCAGCGCCCGCACGCCCGGGTCATCACCGTTCACCGCGCCGCCTCCACCGTGAACGGGAGGAGATAGGGGCGGACCATCGCGGTGGCGTCACCGTCGATCGGGACATCGGCGGCGTACGGGCCGGGGCGACGGGTGCAGCTGGCCGCGGCGCTGCGGGCCGGTGAGGCGGGGCGGACGGGACGGGGTGGGCGAGCTGGCGACTTGGCGCGGTGGTGACCTTGGGGGACGAAGAGAGCTTGGAGGCGGTTACGGGTGCGGCTGATGAGGTTGGTCATGTTCTCAACTCCCGTTCGGATGGACGGCAGCAACGAATGGCGCAGATCGTCATCACCTGCATGCGGTGAGTAACTTCAGTTGGAGTATGGCACTGCCCATCTCGCCATGTGAATCTCACGGTGAACTTCCCTCGAAGGTGTGTCAGCTGACGAGTGCTGTTTGCTGGCTTCCCGTGCGACTCGGGAGAATGGCGCGACCTGGGCACGAGGAGGGCATGACAGTGGGGCCGACAACTCGCCGCCGCCAGTTGGGGGCTGAACTCCGCAGGCTGCGGGACCGCAAGGGGCTGACACTGGAGGTCGCCGGGCAGGCGGTGGGGATCTCGCGTGCCACCGTGAACCGTTACGAATCCAATCAGGGGCCCGTGAAGTGGATCGTGGTGGAAGCACTGTGCCGCGCTTACGAAGCATCTGACACCGAGCGGGAGGCCGTCGTTGCACTGGCCAAGACGGCCAAAGTGCAGGGCTGGTGGAAGGGCTACAGCGATGCGATCCCCGAGTGGATCACACCGCTTCTGACGTTGGAGGACGAGGCCGTCGAAGAGTGTCACTGGGCGAATGCCTATGTCCCGGGACTGCTTCAAACGCGCGCGTACGCCACCGCTGTTATCCAGGCGGCGGAAGTCCGAGCGGATGCAGAGACGGTCGAGCGGATGGTCGACGTCCGGATGAAGCGGCAGGAGGTGCTGAAGCGGGAGGTGCCACCGCATCTGTGGGCCATCATGGACGAGGCTGTAATCCGGCGTCGCGTTGGGAACGCCGGGGTGATGGCCGAGCAGCTACGGCATCTTTGCGACAGCAGCAAATCTCCCTACGTGACCTTGCAGGCGTTGCCGTTCGAAGCTGGGGCGCATGCCGCGGAAAGTACGGGTTTCATCATCATTCGCGGCCAGGAGCCGTCGTTGGACGTAGTGCATCTGAGCAACCTCAGCGGGGCTTTGTACTTGGAGAAGGACGCCGAACTGGAGCGGCATAGAATGGTGTTCGAGTACCTGCGATCGCAGGCGCTGAGCGCCAGTGACAGCAGCCGGCTGCTCAGGACCCAAGCTGAACAGTTCGCAGCCCAAGCGCGCAAGGAGTCATGATGCCCGCAGCTGACCACCGAACCGACAACCTCCACTGGTTCAAGTCCTCGTACAGCGGCGGAGCGGGCAGCGACTGTATCGAAATAGCCGACCTCCATGGCCGGGTCGCCGTCCGCGACTCCAAGGACCCGGACGGGCCCGTCCTGGCCTTCCCCACGCCCGGGTTCGCTGCGTTCGTCGAGGGGGTCCGGGGTACCAACTGACGGTCGCCGTGCCCCGTGGCGACCGGAAACCGATGGATTGTCAGTGCCGTCTGGCATGGTGAGGGTGTTGCCTCGTTCGGCGACGCAATCCGCTTGCGTGCGCTCGTACGGTGCCGGTTGGGTGGTGGACAAGGACCTGCACCCGGACAAGGGCGCCGGCAATGACGGTCACGACGGAACACGCGGCGGCGGCGGAAAGTAGGGGGACTTACACGTGAGCGCCGACCACATCGATCCGTCCGGCATCCTCACCTACACGGGCAACTTGGAAGAGGTGGAAGCGCGCGCCAAGGCGCTGAAGAAGGAAGCGGGCGCGATCCGCGACAAGGGCGCGGATGTCCACTCTTCCTTCCAGGGGCTGCGGGCGTACTACTCGGCGCCGGAGGCGGAGCAGCTGTTCGCCTCGACCAAGCCGGTCGCCACCAAAGCGCATCACTTCGCCGACGAGCTGGAGAAGGTCGGCGCAGCCCTGGACACCTTCGCGGCCGAGGTACGCCCGCTGGTCGCCAGGCTTCACAAACTCGAAGGAGCTGCGTCCCACTTCGTCGCCGACATCAAGCAGGACGAGGACTGGCAGTACGACCCGGTCAAGGTCGCCGTCAACAAGCAGCTGATTCAGGAGGTCTCCGCGACCGTCCAGGCGTTCTGGGCGGCGGAGGTGGCGGCCGCCAACAAGATCACCGCTCTTGTTTCCCACGGCACCCACTGGACCCTTGGCGACGGTACGAAGAAAAAGGGCGGCCACACCTACGGCCTGACCAAGGAAGCGATGTCCTCGGCGGGCGATACGCCGTGGGGCAAGGTCGTCGACCAAAAACGCCACTGGTACGACCCCGGTGCCGTGGTCAGCTGGGTCAAGAACTTCGTCTGGGACGGCACCGTCGTCGACGGCATGTGGGGCACCCTCAAGGGACTGTGGTCGCTGACGCCGTGGGGCGACAACTTCGGCGCCGCGTGGAAGAGCATGGGCCACCTGGCCACCGTGACAACCGTGCCGCTTCTGCTGCCGCTTGTCCCGTTGATGCCCGATGGCAGCGTCAAGTCCTGGATGACGGACAGCATGAAGACGAGCGTTGAGGTCGGCAAGTCCATGGTCGCCTGGGACCAGTGGGACAAGAACTCGGGCCGGGCAGCGGGAGCATCGTTCTTCAACATCGGGACCCTGATCGCCACCCGTGGCGGCAGCGGCGCCGTCAAGACGGGCGCCGAAGCGGCCGGGGCGGGCGCCAAGATCGCCAACGCGGCCGCCCGGGTCGGCAGAGTCACCCACTACATGGACCCGACCACCCACATCGTCAACGCCGTCGGCGCCGCCGCCAAGCTCACCAAACTCGATGCGGCGATCGGCAGCGCCTTCAAGGCCGTCAAAACCAGCACGGCCCTCGACCACCTGCGCGAGACCTTCACCGTCACCGCCAAAACCAGCCCCTCAGGCGCGGTACACCTGCCCAGCGGCCAGCCCGTGCACCTGGACGGCCCCCTCCCGGACCTGCCCCCCGGCAAAACCGCCATCCACCTCGCCGACGGCGCCGGCAAGGTCCCGCCGGGCTCGATGATGTACGACCACAACGAATTCCTCACCCCCGACAACAAGGTGATCGACGCCCACGGCATCCCCAAGACGGGCTCCGACGCGCCGTGGGAGCCATCAGCCGCCCAACGCGATCTCCTGCACAACACCCCACCCGACAGGGCCGCTGCACCCACGGACCACCAACTGGCCTCTGTAGGCGCCGAACAGCGCCACCACGCCGCGGCCCATGCAGGCGATACCGATGCGCCGCGTGGTGACCGCAGCCCGCAGGCAAGCCACCAGTCCCCTGAGGCTGTCGGATCGGGAGACAAACGCCCGGGACTTGGGCACGAGCAGCCGAGAAACCAAGGTGGGACCGGCCAAGGCCACGGGGCACCGTCAAGAATCGGTCATGACCATCACACATCGGGTCGCGGCGGGACAGGCGGCCGCGAGACAAGCGGGTATCCGACCGGTGATCACGCGCAGGTTGGTCACGGCCATGGGACAGGCGCTGGCGATGTCGCTCCGCCGGAACATCCACCGGGTGATCCGCACAGCACGCCCGACGAGACATTGGCACGAGACAACGAGACACCCGCCGACGCACTAGAACATACCCCTGAGCAGCGGACGACCATCCCCGAACGTCGCCATCAGGCCGAGGCCATACTCGGCCCGACTGCGTCGAGGGTGCTTGATCTGGACAAGTGGCTGGAGTTCCATAAAGACAAGGTCAATGCGCAATTCGAGCAGCAGGTCATGCATGAGATGCGGGAAGCAAGGAGACTCCTAGAAGAAAACCCGGGTCATGTCATCCACACTGCTCTGGAAGCAGATGCTCCCCGATCGCCGATCAATAATGCTCCTACCGCAGAATTTGATCTAGGCCTCTCCCGTCCGGATGGAGAGATAACGCGACGCGTTGAAGTGACAACTGTCGTGGAGCCCATATCGCAAAAAGTGGACATAACCAAAGCCCTGGGGCACGCTTTCAAGAAAATTACAAAGCGAGAGAATTATGGGGTCCCAATACCACATCCCCGTGATGTAAGCGTCTACCTGAAGGTGCAGACTGAATATTCTGCCAGAAAGGGTGGCATCAAGGAGAGGTTGGCGGATGGCACTTTCATCCGAAGGAGGCCGGACGGCGTCCAAATCGGAGAGGCGACCAACCTTTTCGATGAAATATTGAACCATTTGAGTAAGATTCCGGATGCCCGTAAACTGGACCACATAGTCGTTGCGGATCCCGACATCGGAGTGCTCGCAGAATACGCTAACGACGGAGCTGCATGGAGGCGGGTGAGGTGATGAGCGCGACGATGCATGATTTCCCAGGATATAACGTCCGGCTCAGAATGAACGTAGAAGATGATGCCGCAGAAGATCACACCCATTTGGCAAGGTTGGCGATTGGTGCGGTATTCAGCTTCTCAGAGGGGTTGTGCATCCCGCTTGCCATGGAGTTCTCGGTTGCGTACTGGGACAGCGATTTCGATATCCCGATTGATTCGCCGGAGCGTAGCAAGGGGAACGGAATGCTGCGACGTCGAACTCTCCCCCCGGAGCTTGACGCAAAGCCTTACTATCTCAACTCTCAGATGAGCCTAGCTGAAGAGATAGATTCGGCTGCGGCTATTAGCTTCATCGAGAATTTCCTCTCGCGGGATGAGAGTGACATTGACGGCCTGACGGTCGGATGGCAGGAGATGCAGTTCAACGCCACCATGGCACGCCTGCCCGATGATGATAGCCAGCGTGATCACAATGCCGTCCGCCTTGAGGTCGCGGGTCATTCCATTGACTACCCGATCGAAAACCGTGACGGGAGTGACTGGGTAAACGGCCCTGTTGGGGCATCCGTGATCCATGCCCCATTCGAGTACCGAATCCACAGAGATTCGGGAGAAATGATATTTGATATCACGATCTATTGGTCAACCTGGTCGCCCGGCGGGCCGGGATGGCCCGCTGTAGAGCGCGGTATCGCCCGCTTGACCGGGGGCGAGTGGGAGCGAGAATGGGTGAATTAGTTCATCGAGCCGCCTGATTATTGACTGCGTCCCTGCTAGGTAGATGCTTCGGGGTGACTGTTTCTGGCGGTGGCTGAAGGTGGAGCGGGCGACTTCTTGAGCAGAGCAGGGGTTGGTCTGTGACTCATGAGGGCTTCGCGGGACCGATTTGCGTGAAGATGCTTCCGGTTTTTGAGGAAGTTCAGGCAGAGAATCAAGACTTGTTCCAGCAGGCATCCCTCACTCAACTGGCAGGGCGTCTGCCTCCTTCCCTGCGTGAGCCATTGGCGAAGTACTTGTCCGGCTCATATTCGCTCCTTGCGGCCGGAAATGTCCGAGATCCAATGAACGCCGAAAAGGGAGCGGTTGTTCCCTTTGGGTACTGCACTGATGGAGAATGGGTATGGCCAGCGTACTGGGGATACTTTGTGCAGGAGTACGGGGTGAAACTTCCCGACGAATTTATCGAGCATGCGCGGAGGCATAACTTCACCCCGGTCGCTCTGTCTGAAGAGGAACTGGACCGGGTAGAGGGAGAATTTGAGGAGAAGTTTTTCGACTGATCTTCTCCCGTCGGTCAGAGTACTGCGCGCGGCCCTATAGAGGTCTCCTCTGCAAGGTGTCGACTCCGGCTAGCCACCGTTCCATAGCGTCTCCGACAGCTTTCCAGGCAGGTAGTCGACAAGGGGCGTAGGCCACAGCCTGTACGAGCAGCGGGCCACCGGCCGCACGGGCCAAGGGCCTACGCCCCCCGCGGTCGGCCCGCTAGGCCAACTCCCCCACCGCGCACCCCACATTGTCCGGCGCCCCCGCCTCGTGGGCCAGGGCGATCACCTCGCGTACGGCGTCCTGGGGGGTGGGGGCGGCGGCGAGGGCGGCGGCGAGGGACTCGGCGGGGACGACGCCCGAGATGCCGTCGGTGCACAGGAGGTAGCGCTCACCCGGGCGGGCCTCCAGGAGCTGGAGGTCGGGGGCGACGTCGTCGCCGCCGGCGCCGAGGGCGCGGAGCAGCAGGGCGCGGTCGGGGTGGTGGGGGGCCTCCTCCGGGGTGAGCCGCCCCTCGTCGATCAGGGACTGGACCACGGTGTGGTCATGGGTGATACGGAAGAGGCCGGAATCGCGCAGTACATAGGCGCGCGAGTCCCCTACGTGCAACAGCCCCAGCTGCGAGCCCGAGCGCAGCAGTGCGGTCAGGGTGCAGCCGCTCTCCCCGTCCGCCATCGGGACCGCCCGGTGGGCGCGCCGGGCCGCCTCCTCCAGGGCGCCGAGCAGGTCCGCACCGGCGAGGTCCCGGTCCTCCAGGGGCCGGAGCGCGTCGAGGGCGGCGGCCGCGGCGTGCTCGCCCCGTTCGCCGCAGCCGTCGGCCACCGCGAGCAGCCGCGGTCCGGCGTGGGCGGCGTCCTGGTTGACCGGGCGGACCAGGCCCCGGTCGGTCCCGGCGGCGTAGCGCATGGTCAGGGAACGGTCCGGCGTGGGTGTGGCGTCTGTGGCCATGGTGGTGGTGGTGTCCTTCCGCTTCAGCTGGTCGACGAGGAAGGCGGCCAGGTCCCGGCGGGCGGCGGTGTCGGCCTCGACCTGCGCCCAGTACGCGGCGACCGCCTCGGCCGCCGCGCCCGGTGCCAGCTCGCACACCTCGCGGATACGGGCCAGCGGCATGCCGACCCGGCGCAGCCAGGCGACCAGCCTGGCTCGCTCCAGCTGGGCCGGGGCGTAGCGGCGGTAGCCGTTGTACGGGTCGACCCGGGCCGGGGCGAGCAGGCCGAGGTCGTCGTACAGCCGCAGCGCCTTCGGCGACAGCCGGGAGGCACGGGCGAAGGCGCCGATCGTCAGCAGTTCGCCGCCGCGGTCCGCGCTCATCCGTCGTCCCTCCCGTCCGCGTTCATCCGGCGGCCCTCACGATCGCACTCGTCCGTCGGCCCGCCCCGTCCCCGCTCATCCGTCGGGACTCCGGTCCGCCGCCCTCCTCGTACCGGGCCTCTCGCCCGGCACGCCCGATGCTGGGCCTTCCCCCAGGGACAAGGTCAAAGGGGAGGGGAGCAGGCGAGAGGGAAGCGGCGGACGACCCTCAACCTCCCTGCCCTGCCAGTCGGTTCAGGGCACCGGAGACCAGTGCCTGGACCCCCATCGTCAGCGTCGGCCGGACCACCGGCACGAAATGCGGGGAGTGGTTGGAGGGAATGTCCTGTGCCAGGCGTCCCGCGGCCAGTGCGGTGTGGAAGGCGTCCGGGTCCCAGCCGCCCAGCCACCAGTAGTACAGCGGTGCGTCGGCGGCGGTGGCCAGGAGGCCGGCGTCCTCGCTGCCGGAGGCCGGGGCGTAGGGGAACAGGCGCTGTTCGCCGAAGAGTTGGGTGAACTGGGCGTTGACCTGGTGCAGGGTCCGGGAGTCGTTGACCGTGACGGGGAAGGAGTCGAGGATCTTCATCTCGGGGGCGCGGTCGGCGCCGGAGGCGGTGGCCTCGGCACCGGCGATGCGGTCGATGGCGGCCAGGACCCGGGTGCGTACGGTCTCGTCGAAGGTGCGCACGCTCATGCTGACGACGGCCTGGTCGGGGATGACGTTCGCGGTGTCGCCGGCGTGGAAGGAGCCGACGCTGACCACGGCCTGGTCCTTGGCGGCGACCTCCCGGGCCACCACGGACTGCACCCGCTGGACGAAGGAGGCCGCCATCAGGATGGGGTCGATGGTGGTCTCGGGGCGGGAGCCGTGGCCGCCGATGCCGTGGAAGGTGATCTCCAGGCTGTCGGCGGCGGCCATGCAGGCGCCGGGGCAGTAGGCGATCAGCCCGGCGCCGAACGGGGCGACGTGCTGGGCCAGCACCACATCCGGGACGGGTACCAGGCCCTTGCTGTAGAGGCCGTCGTCGAGCATCGCCTGGGCGCCGTTGCCGATCTCCTCGGCGGGCTGGAAGAGCACGATCAGGGTGCCGGACCACTGCTCGCGGGCCGCGGCGAGCAGATCGGCGGCGCCCAGAAGGCAGGTGACGTGGACGTCGTGGCCGCAGGCGTGCATCCGGCCGGGGTTGGTGGAGGCGTAGGCGAGGCCGGAGCGTTCGGTGACGGGCAGGGCGTCCATGTCGGCGCGCAGCAGGACCACCGGGCCGGGGCCGTTGCGCAGGACGCCGGTGACGCCGGTGCCGCCGATGCCGGTGGTGACGTCGTAGCCGTGTGCCGTCAGCCGGCGGGCGGCCTCGGCGGCGGTACGGGTTTCCTGGAAGCCGAGTTCGGGGTGGCGGTGCAGATCCTCGTAGAGCGCCACCAGGTCCGCGAGGCGGTCGTCGAGCGGGGCCAGCGCGGCGTCGAGGACGGGCCGGGCGACGAGGGGCCCGGAGTCGGGCGAGGCGCCGTCGGGGGAGGCGCCGTCGGGGGAGGCGCCGTCGATGGGCGGCTTGTCGCCGTGGAGGGTGCGCGAGAGGTCACTTACGGGTCGGGAGTGGTCACTGTCGCTCATACACGAATTCGACCATGAACGGCCGCGGCCGCGCCCTGGGGTGTACGTACCGGACGGCATCGGTCCGCCCGCGTCCCGGCTGGCCGGACTTCGCGGGTCGTCGCTGTCAGCCTCGTGACACCCGCGCCCCCTCCTGCCACCGTGAATCAGCCCGCCCACGCCGTTGATTGGAGGCAGACATGGCCCCCGCATCCACCCCGCCGAACGGCGCGCCCGGCGACATCGCGGCCCATCTGATGGAGCAGGCGCTGGGCCATCTCTTCTCCGCCGCGCTGCGCACCGCGGCCCAGTACCGGATCGCGGACCATCTGGCCGAGGGCCCGCGCACCGTCGAGCAGCTGGCCGTCGCCACCGACACCCATGCCCCGCATCTGCGCCGGGTACTGCGCTATCTGGCCACCCGTGGCATCTTCCGGGAGGACGCCTCGGGCGCCTTCCACCTGACGCCGGCGGCCCGGGTGCTGCGCACCGGCATCCCCGACTCGCTGCATCCCGCCGTGATGCTGGTCACCGATGAGCTGTTCCGGCGGACGGCGGAGGGGATGCCGGAGGCGGTACGGGAGGGCGGCGCGGCCTTCGAACGGCTCGTCGGGGCTCCGCTCTTCGCACATCTGGCGGCCGATCCGCAGCGGCGTGCGCTGTTCGACACCGGGATGGCGTCGCTGTCGGGTCCGGTGGACGAGGCGGTGGCCGCGGCGTATCCGTTCCCGCAGACCGGCACGGTCGTGGATGTGGGCGGCGGCCGCGGCGGTCTGCTGCGCGCCGCGCTGCGCCGTCATCCGCAGCTGACCGGCGTGCTCTTCGATCAGCCGCCGCCGCTGGCCCGTCATCTTCTGGACGGCGACGAGCTCAAGGGCCGCTGGCGCACCGAGGAGGGCGATTTCTTCGTGTCCGTGCCGGGGGGCGGGGACGTCTACGTCCTCAAGCATGTGCTGCACGACTGGCCCGATGGGGACTGCCGGCGGATTCTGCGTACCTGTCACGGGGCCATGGCCCGCGGCAGCCGGCTGCTGGTCGTCGACTCTGTGCTGCCGCCGGGCAATGCCCCGCATTTCGGCAAGACGATGGATGTCGCGATGATGGCGCTGCTGGACGGGCGGGAGCGGACCGCGGAGGAGTTCGCGACGCTGCTGTCGGACGGGGGGTTCCGGCTGACCCGGGTGCTGCCGACGGCGGCGTTCCCCTCGATCGTGGAGGCGGTGGCCGAATAGCGGCCCGGCCGGGGCGCGGCCGCGACACGACACGCCGCGCCCCCGCTGTGCTCGCCGGTGCCGGGGCCCGCGCGGGTTGTACTGATGCCACCCGCGCCGCCGCCCGGGGCCGGAGTCCGTGCACGGAGCCAAGGAGCCGCCATGCCCACCCCGTCGCTGCCCGCGCCCGTCGACCGTGCCCTGCGCGCCGCCAACGGCGGTGACATCGACGGTTTTCTCGCCGCCTTCGCCGACGACGGGGCGGTCAACGACTGGGGGCGGGAGTTCCGCGGGCGGGAGGAGATCCGTGAGTGGAGCGACGCCGAGTTCATCGGCCGCCAGGTGACCTTGGAGGTGACGGCCGTACGGGCGCAGGGCGCCACCACCGTCGTCAGTCTCCAGGTCGGCGGCAACGGCTACACCGGACCGTCCGATTTCGCCTTCACCGTCGAGGGCGACCGCATCGCGCTGATGCGGATCACCGGCTGACCGCCGCCCGGGGCGAGGATCTGCCGTGACGGTCCCCATGCGGGCGCGCAGCCGCCGGGAGGCGCATCGCGCCGCCACTCCGCTGGAGCTCTTCTTCGACCTGTGCTTCGTCGTGGCCATCGCGCAGGCCGGCCGTCAGCTGGTGCACGCCCTGGCCGCGGGGCACTGGGGGCACGGCATCGTGGGCTATCTGATGCTGTTCTTCGCGGTGTGGTGGGCGTGGATGAACTTCAGCTGGTTCTCGTCGGCGTACGACACCGATGATGCGCTCTACCGGGTGGTGACCCCGGGCCTTCGCCGCCGGCGATTTCGGGGTGGTGTGGTTCGGCTTCCTGGTGATGCGGCTGGCGATGGTCTCGCAGTGGCTGCGGGCCGCGTACGGCAGCACGGGCGCCGAGCGGCGGACCGCGCTCAGTTATGCGCTGGGGGTGACGGTCTGCCAGGTCGGCTGGCTGGGACTGCTGATCGTGCCCTCGGGGGACGTGGTGTGGGTGTTCGTCGTGGTGGGCGCGCTGGAGCTGGCGGTGCCGGCGGTGGCGGAGCGTACGTGGCAGACGGCCTGGCATCCGCATCACATCGCCGAGCGCTACGGGCTGTTCCTGATCATCGTGCTCGGCGAGACCATCTCCGCGGCCACCGTCGCCGTGCAGTCCGCGCTGGACGAGAACGACGAGCTGGGCGTCCTGCTGCCGCTTGCGGGCGGCGGGCTGCTGCTGGTGTTCGCCGCGTACTGGATCTATTTCGCGGTCCCCATCCATCTGCATCTGCGCTCCAACCGCCAGGCGTTCCTGTGGGGCTACGGCCACTATCTGGTGTACGCGTCGGCGGCGGCGGTCGGCGCGGGCATCGAGATCGCGGTGGAGGAGTCGGTGGGCTCGGCGCATCTGTCGCTGCGCGCGGCGTCGGCGTGTGCCACGGTGCCGGCCGCGCTGTTCATGTTCACGGTGTGGCTGATCCACTCGCGCCACCAGAAGCGCGGTCTGGCGCAGCAGCTGGTGCTTCCGGTGTCGTCGGTGGCGGTGCTGGCCTGCACGTTCGCGGGTGAGTTGGCGGTGCTGGCGGCCGGGCTGGTGGCGGCGGTCACGGTCGCGGTGGGAGCCACCCTGACGGCGCGGCAGGGGACGGCGCTGGAGGGGTAGGGCCCCAGGACCGGTCCGGGCCGGGTGCGGTGCGTTACGGGTTGCGCCACGGCTTCGCCCGTAAGCGTGCCGAACGGCCGTACGCGGTCACCGGACCGGGCGAACACCGCGAGGATCTGCGGGGGTGCGGCAACTGCCGTGCGTCCGCGCCTACTTGGTGATGGATTCGGCCATCTTGGGCCGTCCGGGACCGCCCGCCCCGTCGCACCCACCGACCCCGCAATCCCCGCCAATTCCCCGCGAACGGCGATCACTTCCGGTGACTTCACCCTCTTGCTCCTCACCCTTCACCGGGGGCGGGGGCCGGGCGCCGACACGCACGCGCTAGGGTGCAGATTGCCCTTTTTATGCCTGCGGGTTTTCGTCCCGGCGGCCCGTCAGCGGCGGTCCGGTACGGGAATTGCGCGCGGCACGAAAAGGGCGCCGGTCGTGCCGTGGGGTGCAGGATCGGCCCGACACGGCCCGTCACGGTCCGTCCGTATCCGAGGAGACGCCCGCCATGGCCCGCCACGCACAGCCCAGCGCGCCCAAGAGCCTGTCCCGGCGCAGCAAGGCCGTCGGCGGCCTGGCCCTGACCACGCTGGTGGGCACCGCGCTGTGGGCCTGGCCCGCCTCGGGGGACGATCACAACGGCCTGGCCGACGGCAAGCAGCCCGCGCCCAAGACGGCCAGCAGCCCGGACGCCACCCCCAAGGCCCCCGCCCCGAAGACCGCACCGGACCTCGCGTCCGGTCTGCTCCGCGCCATCCCCGGGCTGAGCGACATCGTCCGCAAGCAGATACCGAAGAACGCCCGCCAGGTCCTGGTCGTCAGCGGCCGCAACGGCGACTCGTACGAGTCCCGCGTCGTCCTCTACACCCGCGCCAAGGGCGCGGACGAGTGGCGGCCCGGCCGTGCCTGGGACGCGCACAACGCCGCGCACGGCTGGACCGACGACCACCACTACGGCGATCTGCGCTCCCCGGAGGGCGTCTACACGCTCACCGACGCCGGTGGCAGGCTGCCCGCCCCGACCGGCACCAAACTCCCCTACGACCACAACCACGACTTCGTCGCCCATGGCACCGGCGTCGAGGGCGAGCCGCTGGCCGGCGCCTTCGACTACGTCATCGCCATCAACTACAACCGGGTGCCGGGCACCTCGCCGCTCGACCAGCAGCGGCCGGACGGCGCGTTCAAGGGCGGCGGCGTCTGGCTGCACGTCGACCACGACGGCCCCACCCAGGGGTGTGTGAGCCTCAAACCGGACGCGATGCGCGACCTGCTGCGCACCCTGGACCCGGCGCTGCACCCCGTCATCGTGATGGGCCCGTCCGTCCGCTGACACTCCCCCAGCTACCGCTGGGGGATCCCCGGCATGCGCCATCGCCCGGCCGCGCGCGGGCCGGCGTGGTACCCATGAGCCATGGCTGACGCACCGCAGCAACCGCACGCGCCGCACGGGCCCCATCTGCCGGGGCCGCACGACGCGCTGACCGACGTCGTCGGCCTGCGGGTGGGCCATGCCGAACGCACCTCCGGCGGCTATCTGACCGGCACCACCGTGGTGCTGGCCCCCGAGGGCGGCGCGGTCGCGGCCGTCGACGTACGGGGCGGCGGGCCCGGCACCCGGGAGACCGACGCCCTGGACCCGCGCAATCTCGTCCAGCGGGTGGAGGCGGTCGTGCTGACCGGCGGCAGCGCCTTCGGGCTGGATGCCGTCTCCGGTGTCATGGCCTGGCTGGAGGAACACCGCCGCGGTTTCCGGGTCGGCGCCGATCCCGCCCAGGTCGTCCCCATCGTGCCCGCGGCCGCCCTGTTCGACCTGGGGCGCGGCGGCGACTGGCGAGCCCGGCCCGATGCCGCACTGGGCCGGGTTGCGGTCGAGGCGGCGGCGCACAGCGATCCGCGCTCGCCGGTGGCACAGGGCAATACCGGCGCCGGTACGGGCGCGGTGGCCGGGGGCCTCAAGGGCGGTGTCGGGACCGCGAGCGCCGTCCTGGACTCGGGCGTCACGGTCGCCGCGCTGGCCGCCGTCAACTCGGCCGGGGATCTCGCCGACCCGGACACCGGCGCGCTGTACGGGCGGCTCGCGGGCGGCCCGGCCGCCTTTCCCTCCCCTGAGGTGCACGCCGCCGCCCAGCGCCGCCTCGCCGAGACCCGGGACCTCTCCCGGGCCCGCGCCGCCGCCTCGCTCCGTCCGCCGCTGAACACCACCCTCGCGGTGGTCGCCACCGATGCCGCCCTCGGCCGCGCCCGCACCCACAAGCTCGCCGGTGTCGCCCACGACGGCCTGGCCCGCGCCGTCCGCCCGGTCCATCTCCTCTCCGACGGCGACACGGTCTTCGCGCTGTCCACCAGCACCCGCCCGTTGGCACCCGAAGAGCCCCTGGCCGACCCCGTGTTCGGGGTGCATGCCGAGGCCGGTGCGCTCAACGAGATCCTCGCCGCCGGGGCCGATGTGCTGATGCGGGCCGTGGTCAAGGCGGCGCTGGCGGCGGAGACGGTGGACGGGCCGGGCGGGTGCTTTCCCTCGTACCGGGATCTGTACGGAGGCTGACGGGCCGTACCGGGGCCCGTACGGGACTGACGCGTCCTCAGCAGGCGGCGACCCGACCCGTGTCACCCCCCCAGCGTCACGTCCCCGTAGCCCCCAGCAGCACACCCGCCAGATAGGTCACCGCCATCGCCAGCGCTCCGCCCCCGGTGTTGCGCAGCACCGCGCGGCCGGGCGGGGCGGCGCCCATCCGGGCGCTGCTCCAGCCGCACAGGGCGAGCGCGGCGAGCACCGCGCCGACGGTGACCGGCAGGCGCGCCGCGGCGGGCGGCAGCACGATCGCCAGCAGTGGCAGCAGGGCGCCCGCGGTGAAGGCGAGGAAGCTGGCACCGGCCGCATGCCAGGGGTTGGTCAGCTCGTCGGGGTCGATGCCCAGCTCGACCTCGGCGTGGGCGCGCAGCGCATCGTGGTCGGTGAGCTGCTCGGCGACCTCCCGGGCCAGTTCGCGGCTGATGCCCTTGCCCTCCAGCAGCTCGGTCAGCTCGGCGAGTTCGGCGTGCGGGGCGGTGGCCAGTTCGCGCTTCTCCAGGGCCAGGGCGGCCTTTTCGGAGTCGCGCTGGGTGGAGACGGAGACGTATTCGCCCGCGGCCATCGACATGGATCCGGCCAGCAGTCCGGCCAGTCCGGCGGTCAGAAGCGTGCTGCGGTCACCGGTGGCGCCGGCCACGCCGACGACGAGTCCGGCGGTGGAGACGATGCCGTCGTTGGCGCCGAGGACCGCGGCCCGCAGCCAGTTGAGGCGGCTGCCGAGCGTGCCGCCGCGCGCCTCGTCATGGTCCGGTCGTGGAAGACTCACCGGCCGAGCGTCTCATTCACGGCCGTGGTGGCGCCGCCCGACGCCCCCGCCCCGTCGCGGAAGGGCCGGTGGTAAAAACGGCCGTATGTCCGCACCACCACCTCCCCCCTCGCCTCCGCCCACGCTCGTCCAGCCGCCGTCCCGGCCGCCCGTGCCGCGCCGCCGGATGTGGTGGCACCGGCTGATCCTGGGGTTGTGGTACCGGCCGGTGGAGACCCTGGACGAGGCGCGGGACCACGGCGCATGGGGTGCGGCGGTGATGCTGTCGCTGGTCAGCGGGCTGATCGGGGTGATGTCGATGACGCCGTTCCGGCAGCAGTGGACGGCCGACCGCGCCGCGGCGCTGCAAGTGGCCGGGCTGGCCGAGGCGGGCATTCTGGTGGCCAGCCTCGGCCTGGGGTCGGTCACCCATGCCATAGCGCGCACGCTCGGCGGCAGCGGCCGCTTCGCGCCGACCGCAAGCCTGTTCATCGTGGTGTTCTGGGTGACGGATCTGCCGCGGCTGGCGATCGTGGCCTGGCTGCCGACCGACGCCACCTTCGTCCAGGCCGCCACCTATGCGACCTGGGGGTTCGGCTTCGTCCTGGCGGTGCTGCTGATTCGCGGTCAGCACCATCTGACGACGGCGAAGTCGGCGGCCGCGGTGTCCGTACAGATGCTGGCCGCGCTCGCGCTGCTGCGGCTGGGCCCGGTCCGCTGACGGAGGCGGCGGGCCTGGCGGGTTTGGCGGGATTGGCGAACGCTAACCGCGGCCGGTCAGCTGCCGTACGAGTCCGGCGAACGCCTCCCGCTCCGCGGCGCTCAGCTCCACGCACTCCGAGGGCGGGCCGCCGGGCCCCGTCTGCCGCGGCACCGAGCCGAGCAGCCGCCGCCGTCCGCGCCCGCCCGAGGCCGGCTGGCGGGCCCGCCGCACGAGTCTGACCAGGGCGAGGGCCCAGGCGACGGTCGCCGCGAGCAGTACGGCGAGCATGACCTGCTGCAGAATCGAAACGGAGGGGAGCATCCGGTCCTCCAGTCGGGCGCGGGGCTGGGGTCTGCCGGGCGGATCGGGCCGTTCCCGGGCAATGGACCGGCCGCTTCCGCCGGTTCCATTGGACACCACGGGCCACGGCTTCCAACAGGGGATCTAGCCCGTAATTCGCTAAGTGACGTATCTCCTATGACATTTCGGCGCATTCCGCTCGACTGACCCGTGGCGCGTCTCGGGCAGGCCCTCACCCCTTCCGGCGCGGCCAGATCGGTCCGGCCGCCTTGGACAGCCCGGAGCCTTCCCCTTGGCGAAGATCGCCCGTGACGATGGCGGCGCCCGTCCCCGACATGAGGAGTACGCACGTGCCGCAGCAGCCCCAGCCGCCCCAGCGTCCCTGCCCTGCCGCCCTCGACGGCATCCTCGTGGCCGACTTCAGCCGGGTGCTGGCCGGGCCGCTGGCCGCCGCGACCCTCGCCGACCTGGGGGCCGAGGTGATCAAGGTGGAGCGGCCGGGCACCGGCGACGACACCCGCAGCTGGGGCCCGCCGTTCACCCCCGACGCCGCGCCCGCGGGCGACGGCGGAGCGCAGCAGGGCAAAACCGCCGCCTACTTCGACGCCGCCAACCGTTCCAAGCGCGGCCTGGCCCTGGACCTCGGCGACCCGGACGACGCCGCCGCGGCCCGCGAACTGGCCCGCCGGGCCGATGTGCTGATCGAGAACTTCCGCCCCGGCTCGCTCGTCAAGTACGGCCTCGACGCCGCCGCCACCCGCGCCGCCAACCCCGGCCTCGTCCACTGCACCCTCACCGGCTTCGGCTCCGGCGCGGGCGCCTCCCTCCCCGGTTACGACTTCGTGGTGCAGGCCGTCGGAGGGCTGATGAGCATCACCGGGGAGGCGGGCGGTCCGCCGCTGAAGGCGGGTGTGGCGCTGGTGGACGTGCTGACCGCCAAGGACGCCACCGTCGGCATCCTGGCCGCGCTGCGGCACCGCGACCGCACCGGCGAGGGCCAGCTGGTGGAGGTCAATCTGCTGTCCTCGCTGCTCGGCTCGCTGGTCAACCAGGCGTCCGGACACCTGGCCACCGGCCGCGACCCGGGCCCGATGGGCAACCGCCACCCGAGCATCGCGCCGTACGAAACGCTGGCCTGCCGCGGCGGCTTGCTGGCGGTGGCGGTGGGCAACGACCGCCAGTTCCGGGCGCTGGCGACGGAGCTGGGGGTGCCGGAGCTGGCGGACGACGCCCGCTTCGCCCGTAATCAGGACCGGGTGCGCCACCGCGGGGACCTCGTCGCGGCGCTGGAGGAGCGGCTGGCCGCGGACACCCCGCAGGGCTGGACGGAGCGGCTGGGTGCCGTCTCGGTGCCGTGCGGTCCGGTCAATTCGCTCTCCCGGGCGCTGGAGCTGGCGCAGCGGCTGGGGCTGGACCCGGTGGCCCCGGTCGGGGAGGGACGTATCCCCCAAATCGCCAGCCCGCTACGGCTGTCGGGCACCCCGGTCGCCGCGCCCTTCGCGCCACCCCGTCTGGACGAACACGGCACGGCGCTGCGAACCTGGTTGTCGGGGCCCGCCGACCAGCCCCTCCCCCCGCGGATGTGACCTTCGTCACATCATGGCCATGTCCGCAACCAATTTCGCCCGCAGGTGCTGTTTACCAGCACGGAAATACACAACACCCCTGTATGGAGCAGCTCGTGACATCGCCGGACAACCCCGCACCCGCCTGGTCCCGCACCCCGCACCAGCCGCTCCAGACAGCCGGGCAGTCCGCCACTGCTCCGCGCCTCACCCGCCGGACCCGCCGCACGCTGGCCGTCACCGCACTGATCGCGGCGGGCGCGCTGGCCCTGTCGGCCTGCGGCGGCGACGCCGAGGCGGGCGGCCATGACGCCAAGAACGGCCAGGCCGGTGCGGACGCCGCGGCCAAGAAGGACTCGTCGGACGCCAAGATCACGGTGTCGGCGAAGGACGGCGCCACCGACGCCAGCATCAACGACACCGGGGTGAAGGTCACCGGCGGCACGTTGACCGATGTGAAGCTCACCGTGGCCGACACCGGCGCCCCGGTGGCGGGTGCCATATCTGGCGACAAGTCGTCCTGGAAGCCCGGCGTGCAGCTGGAGCGGGGCACCAAGTACAAGATCGTGGCGAACGCCAAGGACGCCAAGGGCCGTCCGGCCACCGAGAACGCGACCTTCAGCACCGTCTCGTCGGCCAACAGCTTCATCGGCTCCTTCACCCCCGACAACGGCAAGACCGTCGGCGTCGGCATGCCGGTGTCCTTCAACTTCGACAAGGTGATCAGCAACAAGAAGGACGTCCAGTCCCACATCAAGGTGACCTCCAGCAGCGGCCAGCAGGTCGTCGGCCACTGGTTCGGCGCCCAGCGCCTGGACTTCCGGCCGCAGGACTACTGGAAGGCCGGCTCCAAGGTCACCATGAAGATCGACCTGGACGGGGTGAAGGGCGGCCAGGGCATCACCGGCGTGCAGTCCAAGACGGTCACCTTCACCATCGGCCGCTCCCAGGTCTCCACCGTCGACATGGACACCCAGACCATGACGGTCAAGCGGGACGGCAGCACCGTCAAGTCCATCCCGATCTCCGGCGGCAGCCCCGACCACCCGACCTACAACGGCCAGATGGTGATCTCGGAGAAGTTCGAGCAGACCCGCATGGACGGCTCGACGGTCGGCTTCGGCGGCGAGTACGACATCAAGGACGTCCCGCACGCCATGCGCCTGTCGTCCTCCGGCACCTTCATCCACGGCAACTACTGGGGCTCCCCCTCCGTCTTCGGCAAGTCCGGCACCAGCCACGGCTGCGTCGGCCTCCAGGACAACAAGGGCGGCGGCGGTGACACCCAGGCCAAGTGGTTCTACACCCAGTCGCTGATCGGCGATGTGGTCATCGTCAAGAACTCCCACGACAAGACCGTCCAGCCGGACAACGGCCTCAACGGCTGGAACCTGTCGTGGTCGGAGTGGAAGGCGGGCAGCGCGGTCTGATCTGACCCGATACGCCTGAGAGCGGGCCGGTCCCTTACGGGGCCGGCCCTTTGGCTTTTGCGGGGCGGGGCTGTGGGGGCGGGGCTGCGGGGGCGGGGCTCAGCCCTTCTTCCGGCGCGCACGGAGCCGCAGGAAGAAGAAGAGCGCCGACCCGGCGTGCGTCACGAACACCGCAAGGAGCGGAAGGTCCTTGCGGTGACCCTCCGCAAAGGCCAGATACGTCCACACCACCGCATATCTGGCGGAACGGCACCGGGAAATCAGGGCGGAGCGCGAGGCGGCGGGTCACCCGGGCGCGACCCCGCCGCGCCATCGTGCCCGCGGCTGACCAGGCGTCAGGAGGCGGCCGCCGCCCGCCGTTCCCCGGCGGCGGCCGTTGTGGCTTCGGCTCCGGCTTCGGCTTCGGCTTGGGGCGAAGGCCCGGCTACGCCGCCGCGTCGAACCCCGTGTCCCGCGCCATCCGCTTCAGCTCCAGCAGCGCATGCTTCTCGATCTGGCGGATCCGCTCGCGGGTCAGGCCGTGCTGCTTGCCGACCTCGGTCAGGGTGCGCTCACGGCCGTCCTCGATGCCGTAGCGCGCCTTGATGATCGAGGCGGTGCGCTGGTCGAGACGGTCGATCAGATCCTCCAGCTCCTCGCTGCGCAGCAGCGAGAGCACCGACTGCTCGGGGGAGGCGGCGGAGGTGTCCTCCAGCAGATCGCCGAACTGGGTCTCGCCGTCGTCGTCCACCGACATGTTCAGGCTGACCGGGTCGCGCGCCCAGTCCAGGACGTCGGTGACACGGGCGGGTGTGGAGCCCAGCTCGCCCGCGACCTCCTCGGGCTCCGGGTCGCGGCCGTTCTCGCGGTTGAACTCGCGCTGCACGCGGCGGATCCGGCCCAGCTCCTCGACGAGGTGCACGGGCAGGCGGATCGTGCGCGACTGATCGGCGATGGAGCGGGTGATGGCCTGACGGATCCACCAGGTCGCATACGTCGAGAACTTGAAGCCCTTGGCGTAGTCGAACTTCTCCACGGCCCGCACCAGTCCGGCGTTGCCCTCCTGGATCAGGTCGAGCAGCGGAAGACCGGCGCGCGGGTAGCGGCGCGCCACGGCGACGACCAGCCGCAGGTTGGAGCGGATGAAGATGTCCTTGGCCTTGGCGGCCTCCTCGGCCAGGGCCTCCAGCTCCTCGGGGGCGGCACCCGCGGCATTGCCGTCGGTGACCTCGCCGTCCAGGATCTGCCGGGCGTAGACACCCGCCTCGATGGTCTGGGACAGCTCGACCTCCTTGGCGGCGTCGAGGAGGGGTGTGCGCGCGATCTCGTCGAGATACATGCCGACCAGGTCGCGGTCGGCGATCTCCCCGCCTACGGCGCGAACACTGTTGGCCCCGTCAGAATCGCGGCTGCTTTCCTGGCGGCGGGCGACGGCACGGGTTGCCATGCGTGTGCTCCCTTTGCGATGAGTCGGTCGCGGGACAGTGGAGCGGGAGACTCGATCTTTGACCGAGCGACCCGTCCGAAGGAAACAACGGCTGGAATCCGGACAGAATTCCCATGCCGCGACCCTATTTTTCTGATCATGCAGTACCCTGCCTCCGCGCAAGGGAGGCGAGATGCGGCCCAGGAGCGGGGACGTGCAGGTCAGAGCGGGGGTCGAGGCCGATCTCACGGCCCTGACGGAGCTCTACAACCACTACGTTCGCGAGACGTCCATCACGTTCGACACCGAGCCCTTCACTCCCGGTCAGCGTCTCCCGTGGCTGCGCTCCCACCCCAAAGACGGTCCCCACCGGCTTCTGGTTGCGCAGGAGAGGGGGTCGGTCGGGTCGGCGGGGGCAGGACGCGGCGCGCCGCCCGCCGCCGGGGCGCCTGCCAGCGGGGCGCTCGCCACTGCGACCTCTGCCGCCGGGGCGCTGCTCGGTTACGCGACCAGCAGCCCCTTCCGTCCGAAGGCCGCCTACGCCCCGTCCGTCGAGGTCACCGTCTACTGCGCCCCGCACGCCACCGGCCGCGGCATCGGCAGCCTGCTCTACGGGGCCCTCTTCGAGGCGCTGGCCACCGAGGACGTGCACCGCGCCTTCGCCGGCGTCGCCCAGCCGAACGCGGCCTCACACCGCCTGCACACCCGCTTCGGCTTCCGCCACGTCGGGACCTACACGGAGGTGGGCCGAAAGTTCGGCCGCTACTGGGACGTCGCCTGGTACCAAAAGGATTTCGACGCCGCCGCCTTTGCCCCTGCCCACTGAGCCCGGCCGGCTGCTGGGCGCGCCGCCCGCTGGGTCCGCGCCTCCGCTGCCGGCCTCCGTTCCCCGCCGCTCCGGTTGACGCATGCCGCACGCGGGTGTCGCCTGGACGGAGAGCCCTTACGGGAGAGCAGCCCATACGAGGGAGCCGACCCGGCGGGGTCCGTCGGGCCGACTCGGCGGGGTCCGTCGGGCCGACCCGGCGGACCGAGCCCGCGCGGCGGAACCGGTGCGCGACGCCATCGCAACCGGTGCGGGCCGCCATGGCAACGCCGGCGAGGCCGCCACAGCGACACCGACGCGACCGTCTCCCGTACGGCAGGGCGAGCGAGAGGAGTCCGGTATGGAAACGCACCCCGAGCGGCGCGAGACCCCGCAGACCCCCGAGGCGCGGGCGGCCCGCTCACACGGCACCGTTGAGCCGGAGCACGGAGCCAGCGCCGTCAGCCCGGACACCGGCCTCCGGATTCCGGGCACCGCGCGCCGGGTCCCGGCGACCGTCGCCGCGCCGATTGTCGCGGCGCTCGCCTTCGGCTGCTTCACGATCTTCCGGACGCACACCGCCGGCATCAAAGGCGGCCAGGCCGTCCTCTACGGACTGGCCACGGCCGTGGTCACCGGGGCCCTGGGGCTCTATCTGGTGCACTTCCAGCGAACCATGATCACCGAGACCCGTGCGGTGTCCTACGGCGCCCTCTTCGGGGCCTCGATCGGCTGGGTCTACAGCCTCGGCGGCGAATCGGTCCTCAAGTCGACCGGCTTCGGCCTCGGCATGGGCGCCGTGATGTTCGTCGTCTCGCTCTACGTCTTCCGCACGCACCGCATCCGCGAACCACACGGCCTGCACCGCCCCCACCCGGCCCACCGAACCCGCCTCCCCCAACGCGTCCACGCGGCACACTGACGCCCCCACCAGCGCCATCGGCCTGCCCGACCCCGGCCCCTTGTCCTCGGGGCGGTAGCCCGATCACCGCATGCGGTGCACTGCGGCAACGGTTCGCCGCGGCACGCTTCACGGCACCGCGCCATCACCCCGAAGGGCCCAGATCCGCCGCATTCCACCGCTCCGGGCGCAGTCGTACGCCGATCAGTTCCTCGCCGTGCGCCAGCACCCCCGCCGCGTACTCCGACACCTTCTCGGCCGCCAGATAGCGGCCCGCCACCTCGTTGACCAGCTCCGGCGTCACCTCGACGAAGGCGGCACGCCCCTCGACGGCCGCGTAGCGATAGGTCGGCGAGGTGCGCTGCACGGTCAACGTGAAGCGGCCGGCCTCCTGTATCAGCCGGGCCTTGCGCGACGTACGGCCCGTGAAGAGCACGACGTCGCCACCGGGGCGGTACGCGTACCAGACCGGCGCCGTCACCGGCCCGCGCTCGCTCCCCGCAGTGACGGACAAGACGGCCACCAACGGCTCGGCGAGAAACCGCTCACGCTCTTCCACGGACAGCGCCATGACAGCCTCCCGACGTCACGCCCCCTCGGCTCGCAGACTCCTGACTTCCAAACGCCCGACTTGCAAACCCCTGACACATCCCAGCCCCCTCCCTTCCACGCTCACACACCCCCGCCATACCGCCACTCAGCCCGGCACCACGCTTCCCTCCCCCCACTCCCCCGGCTCCCCACCACCCCGTCCGCACCCACGACTTCAGCGTGCCACCCCCCACTGACAATCCCCTCCGCCGCGCCCGCCACCACGCCCTGCCCCCGCCCTCGCCCTCGCCCTCGCCTGCGGCCTTACGACCACCGGCGTAGGGCCGCAGCCCGTTACGCGGCGCCCGGTGCCGACCTAGCCTCGGGCCATGGACACGACGAGCGGCACCCTCGACGAAGCCCTGGAGCGCCTGCACACCACCGGCCCCGAGTTCCACGGCTTCTTGAGCAATCACGGGCCGATGGCCGTAGAGGCCCTGGTCCGGCACGGGCAGGCCGGAACCGTTCACCGCTGGCTCGATGCGTACGCGGCCAAGCTGGAGGACGTACCGAGCCCGCAGTCCCCCCTGGACGACACCAACTGGCAGGAAGCGCTGGGTGATACGCGCCGGGTCACCGACTGGACCGCCTATCTGACGCGACAGGTGGCCGAACGCCCCTGGCGCGAGGTGCTGGCCGAGTGGTGGCCGCGGCTGCTGCCCGGTATCGCCGGTGCCGCCACGCACCCCGTGATCCGCGTCGGCCATGCCGTACGCGTCCTCCTGGAGGAGGGCGAAGAGGCGCCGCGCATCGCCGAGTTGGCGCATGCGATCGGGTACTGGGCGGCCCGGCACACCACCCTCCCGGTGACCGTGCGCCCCACCGGCACCGCCTCCCCCGCCGACGCCCTGGCTGCCCTTCCGCGCGTCGCCGAACCGTTCGTCCGCCCGCGCGACGGGCTGGCCCAGCTGCCCGGGACGGACGGATGGCTGACGGCCGCCGAGGCGATGAACGCCCCGCAGGACCCGGACGCCGCCCGCGACCAACTGGCCGCCGTCGTAGGGGCCGCCACCCACCGCTATGCCGCTTACGGCCACGGCAGTCCGGTCCTGCTCATCCACGCGGCCACCGCCCCGAACGCCGTACTGCGTACCCTCCCGGCCCTCCCCCGCGCGCTGTGGGCACCGTCCCTCGGCGCCGCCTGGGCCGCCACCGCCGCGCTGACCTCCGTCTATTCCGCCGCGGAACCGCTGCCACCGCTTCGGCCGGGCACGCTCACCCCGGAGGAGGTCTTCGCGCGCGCCACCGCCCACGGGGACGAACACGTCATCAAGCTGACCGACACGGCCCTGGACGTGGCCTCCTGGGCCCCCGCCGGCGACGATCGCGCGCTGACCGCCGGCCTCCGTGCGCTGGAACTGATCGAGTCACCCGCCTGACGGGCGGGCGGGGGGCGACGGGGACGCACGGCCGCGCACCCGTATGCGCGGCCCCTCGCCCCCTCACCCCTCCTCGGCCGCCCCCTCGGCCGCCCGCTCCACCACCACCGGCATCCACCCACATCCACCCACACCCAGCCATTGTTAAACCTTCAAGAACTTACCTGTCGGTGAGAGAGTGGATGGCATGAGCAACGAACCCGCAGCCGAGCCGCGCTGGCTCAGCGACGAGGAGCAATACGCCTGGCAGTGCTACCTCCATGCCACCACGCTTCTGGAGGACCACCTGGACCGCCAGCTTCAGCGTGACGCCGGGATGCCGCACGTCTATTACGGCCTGCTCGTCCAGCTCTCCCGCGCGCCGCGACGCCGGATGCGGATGACCGAGCTGGCCCAGAACGCCAAGATCACCCGATCCCGCCTCTCGCACGCCATCGCCCGCCTGGAGAAGAACGGCTGGGTGGTCCGCGAGGACTGCCCGTCCGACAAACGAGGCCAGAACGCCTACCTCACGGACGAGGGCATGCGGGTCCTGGAGAAGGCCGCCCCCGGCCATGTCGCCGCCGTACGCGCCGCGATCTTCGACCGGCTCAGCCCCGAGCAGATCGGCCACCTGGCCGAGATCTGCCGGGCCATGGCCGATGGACTTCAGCCAAAAGGCGCCGATCTCCCCTGGCTCCGTTGAGAGATCGCAGACCGATCGCAGACCGATCACCGACCGATCGCCAACAGGCCAGGGCCCGACGCCAGGGACGGCTACGACCCAGCCGTACGCACACAACGGAAAAGGGCGGCACCAAGGCCGCCCCTCCCCTTTCACATACTCAGCGCTCCGGACGCGCCGTCCGTCCTCAGTGGACCATGACCGGAACCTGAACCTCCGGGCCCTCACCGGCCGCCGCATCCGCGCCCGCATCCGCCCCCGCACCGTCACCGGACGAGGCCGCCGGGGAAGCGCCCCCCTGGTGCCCGGTGGTGATGAAGACGAACGCGATCGCCGCCGCCAGCACCAGGATGCCGACCGCCCACCAGATGGCGGTGGTGTAGCCGTGCACCATCGACTGGAGCTTGAGCAGCTGCCGCGAGGGCGCGCCGGCCGCATGCGCGGTGGCGTACGCGGTGGTGGCGCTGGCCGCGATGGTGTTCAGCAGGGCCGTACCGATCGCGCCACCCACCTGCTGCGAGGTGTTGACCATCGCGGAGGCGACACCGGCATCGCGCGGCTGCACGCCGTGCGTGGCCAGCGACATGGCCGGCATGAACGCCGTACCCATACCGAGGCCCAGCAGCAGGAATCCGGGCAGGATCAGCGCCGGGTAGGACGTGTCCAGATCGATCTGGGTCAGCACCAGCATGCCGGTGGCGGCGACCACGAAGCCGGGCGCCATCAGCAGCCGCGGCCGGACCCGGGTCATCAGCCGGGCGCCGATCTGCGTCGAGCCGGTGATCATTCCGGCGATCATCGGCAGGAAGGCCAGACCGGTCGTCACCGGGCTGTAGCCCTTCACGATCTGAAGGTAGTAGGTCAGGAAGAGGAAGAGACCGAACATGCCGATGATCGCCAGCCCGAGGGAGGCGTAGACACCGCCGCGGTTGCGCTCGGCGACCACCCGCAGCGGCAGCAGCGGGGCCTTCACCTTCGACTCGACCAGCACGAACGCCAGCAGCAGCACGGCGGCCGCGACGAACAGCCCCAGGGTCGGGCCGGCCAGCCAGCCGTCCGACTCGGCGCGGGTGAAGCCGTAGACCAGCGAGACCAGGCCGAGCGTGGCCAGGATGACGCCGGGGACGTCCAGCCGGGAGGGGTTACGGCCCTCCGCGGGCTCACGGATGACCAGGACAGCACCGGTCGCGGCGACCGCGGCGAAGGGGATGTTGACGAAGAAGGTCCAGCGCCAGTTCATGTACTCGGTCAGCAGACCGCCGAGGATCAGCCCCACGGCGCCGCCGCCACCGGCGATGGCACCGAAGATGCCGAACGCCTTGGCCCGCTCCCTGGCCTCGGTGAACGTCACCGCCAGCAGCGACAGCGCGGCCGGCGCCAGCAGCGCACCGAAGACCCCCTGGAGCGCCCGCGCGCCCAGCAGCATTCCCTGGTTGACCGCGGCCCCGCCCAGTGCGGAGGCGGCCGCGAAGCCGATGAGCCCGATGATGAAGGTCCGCTTACGTCCCCACAGGTCGGCGACGCGCCCACCGAAGAGCAGCAGCCCGCCGAAGGCCAGGGCGTATGCGGTGATCACCCACTGCCGGTTGGCGTCGGTGATGCCCAGGGCCTTCTGGGCGGAGGGCAACGCGATGTTCACGATGGTCGCGTCGAGGACGACCATCAGCTGGGCGAGAGCGATGAATATCAGCGCTTTCCAGCGCCGGGGATCGACGTGCGGGACGGTTTCAGACATGGAGAGATCCACCTAGCGGTGCGGTGAGCGAGCGAATAACGGGACGTAAGGGGCGAGCGCGGGGCACGGGGGCGTACGGACGGGCCGCACGACGAGCGAGACGGCCCCACGGCTACGGGACGACTTGAGGACTACGGGACGGTCGGAACGACTGCGGAACGGCTATGGGACGGGCGGAACGACTGCGGGCCGGGCGGCACGGCCACGGGCGGAACGGCTACGGGGACGGGCGGAACGGCTACGGGGACGGGCTGACGCCGACGCCGCACCCACGCCCACGCCCACGCCCCGGCTAAATCTGACACTGCTTCAGGTCTTCCCACGTGACGGCGGTGCCGGGCAGTTCGGAGCGGGCGGGCGCCAGCAGGCCGTCCAGGAACAGCTGTAGATGCCGGTGCACGAACCGGTCGAAGTCACTGCACCCTCCCCCGGATTTCGACCGGTGGCCCCATCCCGGCAGCGGGCGGGCGAGCTGGGTGAGCGCGACCATCAGGTCACCGACGGCGATGTCGGTGCGCAGTCGGCCGCTGTCGCGCGCGGCCCGCATGACGGCCTCGATGGCCGCCTCCAGGCGGGCCCGCGCGGCGAGCAGATCGGGGTGACTCAGATCGATGCTTTCCGAGAGCAGCGGGCACAGCGCCCCGACCCGCTCCTCCACCGCATCGTGGACAAAGCGCCGCAGCGCCTGGAAAGCATCGGACTCCTCGGCAAGAGCGCTCTCGGCGCGGTCCGCGGTACGGGCCATGACGGAGAGCGTGACGTGGTGGATCAACTCCCGTCGATCCGCAAAGTGACGATAAAGCGTCGCATTGCCGACCCCCGCGCGTCGAGCGATTTCATCGAGCGGGACCTCGTCCCCGAACTCGACCAGGGTTTCCCGAGCGGCCGCGATGATCCGTTCCCGGTTGCGCAGCGCATCGGCCCGCAGGCGCGTAGCGGTCACAACGGCACACTCCTCTCCTCGCGCGACGGGACATCGACCGTGCGGAAACCGGGGAACACTTCCCCGTTTCCTGCGTACGCCTCGTTAAACGGGGACACCCTCCCCGGATATTTCCCGCCAGAGAGGTGACCTGTGCCACACCAACCACCCCTCTCCCGCTCGCCCTTACTCCGCCCCGCCCTCCGCCACCCAGTGACGGCGCGCGACGGCGATCAGCCGCAGCTGGCGCCGCGCAGTCCGCACCACCCGCGCGGCCTCCCGTTCACCTTCACCACCCGCGGCAGCACCGCCGACCTCCCCGACTCCCCCAGCACCCCCGGGCCCCCCGACACCATCACCACCGCTGCCGACATCACCGCCACCGACATCACCGCCGCCACCCCCGGCGTCGACCAACTCCGCAGCCGTCGTCACCAGCCGGTCCACATACAGCTCCGCCAGCATCCGTATGTCCTCGTCGCGCCACCCCTCCGACACCGGCTGGGACTTGAGCGCGGCGGCGACCTCCTCGGCGAAGCGGTCCAGTTCACCGGCGATGGCCTGCCGTACGGCCCGTACCCCGCCATGGCGTTCGCGCGCCACGAACCGTACGTGCGCGGGGTGTTCGCGCACATGCCGCTCCACGACCGCGATCGTCCGGTCGATCCGCTCCTCCGCCCCGGCCTGCTCGGCGAGGATCGCGCGCACCATCGCATGCAGGCTCCCCAGCGCCTCCTCCACCAGGGCGACGCCCAGCTCCCCCAGGTCCTTGAAGTGCCGATAGAAGGCGGTCGGGGCGATTCCCACCACCCGCGTGACCTCCCGCAATCCCAGGCTGCTCAGGCTCTGCTCGGCCAGCAGCCCGAGCGCCGCGTCGAGCAATGCCTGGCGGGTCTTCTGCTTCTGGACCTGCCGGACTCCCACGGTGTGACTCATGTCATCCAGTAAACAACCGTTCTCCGACTTCCTCCACTCGTGGGCAGTACTAAACTGAAGGAACTCAGTGAACAACTGTCCTCTGAGTTCATCTGCCGGAAACCCTCCGGCAGCCCATCGGAAAGGCAGCAAGGACATGCTCTTCCTCGTCGCAGCCCTCCTCCTCATGGGGGTCATGCTGGGCACCGCGGCACACCTCCCCCTCAGCGTCACCCTCATAGCGGCCGCCGTCATCGCCGGCTGGCTGCTCGTCTTCACACTCCGCGAACGCCGCCACCACGAGGGGACCTCCCGATGACCACGCTCACCGAAGCCGGCCCGCAGACGACCGGTGACACCAAGGCGAACCGCCAGGCCGACAACATGGCCGTGGCCTCCTTCGTCCTCGGCCTGCTGGGCACCCTGGTCCTCAACCTCGTCCTCGGCCCCTGCGCCCTGGTCCTCGCCGGCCTGGCCCTGGCCCGCGGCACCACCCGCCGCGGCCGCGCCCTCCTCGGCCTCACCCTCGGCTTCGCCGACCTCATCCTGCTGGCCACCCTGGCCACCAACGACGGCACGGTCAGCTGGCACATCGGCGGCTGACGCGACTCCGCGCCACCCCCCACCCGTCATCCGCTACGCTGGTCGCCGGATCTTCCCGATCCCCCCGCCTCCGTAGCTCAGGGGATAGAGCACCGCTCTCCTAAAGCGGGTGTCGCAGGTTCGAA
>NZ_JRKI01000007.1 GCF_000935125.1 Streptomyces natalensis ATCC 27448
ACCGGCGACCCGTACGCCGTGCCGCAGGAAGCCGCACAGGTCGGCGACCCGTATGCCGCGGTGCCCCAGCAGCAGCCCTACGAGCAGTGGCAGGCCGCCCCCGTCCAGCCGGACGGGCAGCCCTACGCACCCGCGGACCCCTACCAGGGCGGGCAGGGCGACTACCAGGCCGGGCAGGCCGCCCCCTACGGCGGACAGCCCGGGTACCCCCACCAGGACCCCGGCGCGTACCCGGCGGATCCCTACCAGGCCGGCGCCTACGACCCGTACGGCTACGCCCAGCAGGCCCCGCAGACCCAGCAGCCCTACGACGACGGCACGACGTACCCCGGCTCCTTCCCCGAGCCGCGCCGTGACGGGAGCGACCAGCAGTGAAGCGCACGATGATGTCCCTGATCGGCGCGGCGGCCGGGCTCGCCGCCGTCACCGGTGCTGCGGTGGTGGCCGCCCCCAACGGCGCGGCCACCACCGCCGCCCAGGGCGGCACCCGGCTGCCCGTCCAGCGGTCCTCGCTGCTGTGCCCGGCCCCGTCGTCGTCGGACGTCAGCGACACGACGTACACCTCCTTCGCCCCGGGCGTGACGGCCGGTGCGCACGTCAAGAAGGGCACGGCGAAGCTGGTGCCGGCCGGGACGGTGCAGGAGCCCGACGCCGGCGGCTCGTCCGGCACGTCCAGGAAGGGCGGCAAGGGCAAGGGCAAGAACAAGGGCGGCGCGGACTCCGGCGCGGACTCCGGCACCCGGACCGTCCCGCCCCGCGATACCCGGCCCGTGGCGCCGCTGAATGCGCCCGGCACACCCGCCACGGCCACCACCGACGCCGCCGATGCGCCGGCCCTGGTGGGCGATGCGGACGGCACCTTCGCCCCCGGGTGGACCGTCCAGCAGACCACCACGATCGCCGCCGGAAGCGGCCGCGGGATGCTCGGGCTCAGCTGCACCGCCCCGGACACCCAGTTCTGGTTCCCCGGTGTGAGCACCGACAAGGACCGCCAGGACTACGTCCATCTGACCAACCCCGGCCCGGACGACGCCGAGGTCGACCTCGAAATGCTCGGCAAGGACGGGGCGTTGAGCGGGGCGAGGGCCGAGGGCATCACCGTCCCGGCGCACACCACGGTCACCCGGCTGCTGTCCACCCTGACGGACAGCCCGACCGCCAACGCCGCGCTGCACGTCGTCGCCCGCCAGGGCCGGGTCGGCGCCGCCGTCCAGGCCACCGACGCCACCATGGGCAGCGACTGGCTGCCGCCCGCCGCCGACCCGGCCGACACGCTGGTGCTGCCGGGCATCCCCAAGGACGCCACCTCCGCGCGCCTGGTCGCCGTCGCCCCCGGAGGAGCGGACGCCGACTTCAAGGTGCAGCTGGCCACCCCGACCGGCGCGATCACCCCCGCCGGACTGGACACGCTGCACGTCAAGAGCGGGATGACCACCGCCGTCGACCTCAAGGCCCTCACCCAGGGCGAGCCCGGCTCGCTGGTCCTCACGCCCGCCGACGGCGGCTCCCGGGCCCCCGTCGCGGCGGCGCTGCGGGTGACCCGGGGCAAGGGCAGCCACCAGGAGATGGCGTTCATCCCGGCGACCCGCCCGGTGGACAAGCGCGCCACCGTCGCCGACAACCGGGCCAAGGGCACCACCCTCTCCCTCGTCGCCCCCGAGAAGGGCAAGGACGCCAAGGTCAAGGTCACCGCCTCGGCGGGCAGCGGGGGCGGCACCCCGGTCAGCCGGACCTACACGGTCAAGGGCGGCACCACCCTCGCCGTCGACCCGCCCCGCCCGCAGGGCCTCAAGGGCTCCTACGCGCTGACGGTGGAGCCCCAGCCGGGCAGCGGCCCCGTCTACGCGGCCCGCGCCCTTGAGCAGTCGATGGGCGGCATCCCCGCCTTCACCGTCCAGACCCTGCCGGACGACCGCGGCTCGGTCGTCGTCCCCACGGCCGGCCAGGACCTGTCGCTGCTGAACGACTGACCTGGCAGGAGTCCGGTGGACCCGCGCGACGACCACCGACCGTGGCGCCGGGACCACCGGGCCCCGGCCCCGCGCCGCCCCGCCGTACGGGACTGATCCGGGCCGAGATCACCCCCGGCCACCGGCCGTCCGCAACCACCAACGGCTCCGCCCCGGCCCGCCCCGCCGTACGTGACTAGTCCTGCCCATAGCGCGGATCCACCGACTCCGGGGCCAGCCCCAGCAGTTCGGCGACCTGTTCCACGACCACCTCGTGGACCAGCAGCGCGCGCTCGTCGCGGCTCTTGGTGCGGATCTCCACCGGCCTGCGGTAGATCACGATCCGGTCGCGATGTTCGCCGCCGGCCGGCAGCACCCGGCCCAGCGGTACGGTCTGGCCGTCCGTCTCCGCGTCCGGAAAGGCGTCGTCCGGGCCGAAGCCGGGCGCTTCCAGGACCAGGAAGTCGATCTCCGTGAGCTGCGGCCAGCGCCGCTCCAGGCGGTCCCGGGAGTCGTAGACGAGATCCACGAAGGCGTCGGCGCGGCTGACCGACAGCGGCACCTGGGGAGGCGCGATCGGGCCGCGCATGCCACGGCCGTGCCGGTCGCGGCGGCGGAGCCGCGGCTCCGGTGGTCGGGGCGGTACGGGGCTGTCCATCAGCATCGAGCGTAACCGTCGCGGGGCAGGTGGCACCGCCATGCGCGACAAGACGCCCGATGTCGCCGAGTGACCGGTCCGATACGCGTTCCGTTCGTTTGCATCCCTCCATCAGATCGCGGATCGCCCGCGGAATGACACGAATTGCGCCGACTGGTGACGGGTTTCCGTGCGGCGTGCCGTCCGTCCCGGGCTGCCCGGACCGAGACCACTCGGACGGGCGCAGGTCAGACGCATCGGACGAAGCGGGACGACACGGTTGGGTGAGCCGGGGGAGAGTCGTCGCGGCCCGCTCAAGAGTGCGGTACCGTCCAACGTCGTGAGCCCTGTACGTCGCTGTTCGCGCACTGCGTGCGGCCGCCCCGCCGTCGCAACGCTGACGTACGTCTATGCGGATTCGACCGCCGTGCTCGGACCGCTCGCCACCTACGCCGAGCCGCACTGCTACGACCTGTGCGCCGAGCACTCCGAGCGGCTGACCGCGCCCCGCGGCTGGGAAGTGGTCCGCCTCGCCATCGACACCGGTCCCGCCCAGCCCAGCGGTGACGACCTCGAAGCCCTCGCCAACGCCGTACGCGAGGCCGCCCGGCCCCAGGAGCGGGCGGCGGGCGGCAACGGCGCCCAGGGCGGGCGCGACGGCCGCCCGATGGAGGTGGCCCGCCGCGGCCATCTGCGGGTGCTGCGGTCGCCGGACTCCTGAACGCACCGCTGAGCGCACCGCCGTCGCACGGCACCCCCGTCACGACACCGGGTCGCGCACGGCGCCTCACGTCCCGTGCGCGGCCGGTTCGCGGTCCCGCACCCCACGCCCGGGGGTAGGTTTGTGGCTCCGTAGCGACTCAGCGATTCCAGGAGGCCCGGCAGTGACCGATCTGTCGCAGATCGTCAAGGCGTACGACGTGCGCGGTGTGGTCCCCGACCAGTGGGACGAGACGCTGGCCGAACTGTTCGGCGCGGCGTTCGTCCAGGTCACCGGCGCGGAAGCGATCGTCACCGGGCATGACATGCGGCCCTCCTCGCCCGGCCTGGCGCGCGCCTTCGCCCGCGGCGCGGCGGCCCGCGGCGCGGACGTCACCGAGATCGGGCTGTGCTCGACCGACCAGCTCTACTACGCCAGCGGCGCGCTGAACCTGCCCGGCGCGATGTTCACCGCCTCGCACAACCCGGCCCGCTACAACGGCATCAAGATGTGCCGGGCGGGCGCCGCACCGGTCGGCCAGGACACCGGCCTCGCCGAGATCCGCCGCCTGGTGGAGGAGTGGCGCGACCACGGCGCCCCGGAGCCGGTCGCCGCCACCGGGGCCGTCACCCAGCGCGATGTGCTCGCAGACTACGCCGACCATCTGCGCGGCCTGGTCGACCTGACCGGCATCCGCCGGCTGAAGGTCGTGGTGGACGCCGGCAACGGCATGGGCGGCCACACCGTCCCCACCGTCTTCGAGGGCCTGCCCCTCCAACTGGACGCCCTCTACTTCGAGTTGGACGGTTCCTTCCCGAACCACGAGGCCAACCCCCTCGACCCGAAGAACATCGTCGACCTCCAGGCCCGGGTCCGCGAGACCGGCGCCGACCTGGGTCTCGCCTTCGACGGCGACGCCGACCGCTGCTTCGTCGTGGACGAGAACGGCGACCCGGTCTCCCCGTCGGCGATCACCGCCCTGGTGGCCGCCCGCGAACTCGCCAAGCACCCCGGCGGAACGATCATTCACAACTGCATCACCTCCTGGTCGGTCCCTGAGGTCGTCAAGGAGAAGGGCGGCGAGCCGGTCCGCACCCGGGTCGGCCACTCCTTCATCAAGGAGGAGATGGCCAAGTCCGGCGCCATCTTCGGCGGCGAGCACTCCGCCCACTACTACTTCCGCGACTTCTGGAACGCCGACACCGGCATGCTGGCCGCCCTGCACGTCCTCGCCGCCCTCGGCGCCCAGCCCGGCCCGCTCTCCCGGCTCGTCGACCGCTACGACCGCTACGCCGCCTCCGGCGAGATCAACAGCACCGTCGACGACCAGACCGCCCGCCTCGCCGCCATCAAGGCTGCCTACCAGGGCCGCGAGGGCATCACTCTGGACGAACTCGACGGCCTGACCGTCACCGCCGCCGACTGGTGGTTCAACGTCCGCCCCTCCAACACCGAACCCCTCCTCCGCCTCAACGCCGAGGCCCGCGATACGGCCACCGTCGAACGGGTACGGGACGAGGCGCTGGGGATCATCCGCGGCTAGACAGCACGTGACGAGGGGCGGGCGGCCCGTACGTGACGCGAAGCGGGCGGCCCGTCCTGGGGCCCGGCCCGGCCCCGGCTCGTCCTGGGCCTGGCCCGGCTCCGGCTCGTCCTGGGGCCTGGCCCGGCTCCGGCCCGTCCCGGGGCCCGCCCCCGGCTCGTCCTGGGAACACGGCCCCGCCCCGTCCCGCCCCGGGAATCCCACCCCGCCCCGCCCCGTTGTGGCCTGCAAGGGGCCCTCGCATCCCCTAGGGGATCTGTTCGACCGCCCCCTAGGGGTTCCGTTCGGCCACCCCCAGAGGCCCCCCACCTCCGCAGATGCCCTCCGAGCAGGACCGGGCACCCCGTACGGCGGTACGCTGGCCACGCCGCAATCACCCCGAAGGAGCAGCCTGACATGCCGGTCGAAGCCAGCTTGATCGAGATCCTCGCCTGCCCGGCGTGCCACGCCCCGCTCGAGGACCGCACGGCGGCCGACCCGGCCGAGCTGATCTGCACCTCCGCCGACTGCGGCCTTGCCTACCCCGTCCGGGACGGCATCCCCGTACTCCTCGTCGACGAAGCCCGCCGCCCCGCCTGACCGGGCGCCGCCGGGCCCGCCCCGGCGCCGCCCGGCGATCCTTTGCCCGCACCGGCGAACGGAGGCCGCGCCCACCATGCTGGATGAGTCACTGCTCGACGCTCCCGAGGCGCTGGCCGGCGCCGACCGTTACGGACTGCTGCGAGGGGTGGCCGAATCCGGCGCCCGCGTCCGTACGGCGGCCCGCAGCGCCGCCGAGGCCGGTATCGCCGATATGACCCCCGACGGGCGGCCGCGCGCCGTCCTTGTCGCCGGTCCCGGACCCGCCGCCCCCGCCGTGGCGGACATCCTCAGCGCCCTCGGCGGCGGCAGCTGCCCCGTCACCCATATCCCGCCCACCGGCGTCGCCCCGCTGCCCGGTGCCCTGCGCTGGACCCTGCCCGGCTGGACCAGCTCGCTGGACCTGCTGCTGCTCGCCGGACCCGACGGCTCCGACCCCGGCCTGGCCGAACTGGTCGAGCAGGCCTACCGCCGCGGCTGCGCCATCGCCGCCGTCACCCCGGCCGCCGGCCCGCTCGCCGAGGCCGTCACCCAGGCCCGCGGGATGACCCTCCCCCTGGCCACCACGCCGTACGACGCCGAATTCGACGTCGAGGGTGCGCCCCCGGCCGCCCCCGGCACCCTGTGGTCGCTGCTGATCCCGCTGCTCGCCCTCGCCGACCGCATCGGCCTGCTCACCGCGCCCCCCGAGGCGCTGACCCGCCTGGCCGACCATCTCGACCAGCTCGCCGAACGCTGCGGCCCGGCCATCGCCACGTACACCAACCCGGCCAAGACCCTGGCCGCCGACCTCGCCGAGGTCCTGCCGCTGATCTGGACCGAAGGCACCGTCGCCGGAGCCGTCGGCCGCCACTTCGCCACCGTGCTGGCCGGACTGGCGGGCATCCCCGCCCTCGCCGCCGCGCTGCCCGAGGCGCTCACCACCCACCGCCCGCTGCTGGCCGGCTCGCTGGCCGCCGGCGCCGACCCGGAAGACTTCTTCCGCGACCGCGTCGAGCAGCCCGCCGCCCTGCACGCCCGCATCCTCCTGCTGCGCGACCGCCGGGAGGCCGGCCCCCTGTCGGCCACCCGCTCCGCCAACGAGCTCGCCGACGAATGCGAAACCGCCCTCAGCGAACTCCAGCCGGAAAGCGGCAGCGACCTGGAATGCGCCACGGAACTGCTCGCCATCACGGATTTCGCCGCCGTTTACCTGGCGCTTGCCGACACCGAGTGATCATTGGGTGGGGGCCGGGGCGGGGCCTGGACCCGCAGGCCCCCTCTCTGTCCCCCACCCCAGGAAGCAGCAGCCCCATGGACCGCCTCGCCAATACCGTGCGCCCCTACGCCTGGGGCTCCACCACCGCCATCCCGGAGCTCCTCGGCGTCGAGCCGACCGGCGCACCCCAGGCCGAGCTGTGGATGGGCGCCCACCCCGGGGCTCCCTCCCGTATCGACCGCGGTGCGGGCACCGTCTCGCTGGCCGAGGCGATCGACGCCGACCCCGAGGCCGAACTGGGCGCGGACACCGTACGGGCCTTCGGCCCCCGCCTGCCCTTCCTGCTCAAGCTGCTCGCGGCCGGTTCGCCGCTCTCGCTCCAGGTCCATCCCGACCTGACCCAGGCGCAGGAAGGTTTCGCCGACGAGGAGCGCCGCGGCGTCCCCAGGGACGCCCCGCACCGCAACTACAAGGACGCCAACCACAAGCCCGAGCTGATCTGCGCCCTCACGCCCTTCGACGGCCTCTGCGGCTTCCGCCACCCTGCCCAGGCCGCCGACCTCCTTGAGGTCCTGGCCGTCGACGACCTCAAGCCCTATGTGGACATCCTGCGCGCCAGCCCCGAGGAATCCGCCCTGCGCGAGGTGCTGACCGCGGTCCTGTCCGCCGAGCACCACGCAATCGCCGGCACCGTCGAACGCACCGCCGCCGCGGCCGAGTGCCTCGCCGCCCAGGGCGGCCCGTACGCCGCCGATTACGCCGCCTACGCCGCCATCGCCCACCACTACCCGGGCGACCCCGGCCTCCTCGCCGCCATGCTGCTCCATTACGTACGGCTCCAGCCCGGCGAGGCCCTGTTCCTCGGCGCCGGCATCCCGCACGCGTACCTCAACGGCCTCGGCGTCGAGCTGATGGCCAACTCCGACAACGTCCTGCGCTGCGGCCTGACCCCCAAGCACGTCGACGTCCCCGAACTGCTGCGCATCGTCCGCTTCGAGGCCGCCGACCCCGGCGTACTGCGCCCGGAGGCGTCCCCCGACGGCGATGAGGTCTACGAGACCCCGATCGACGAATTCCGCCTCTCCCGCTTCGTCCTGGCCCCCGGTGCCTCCCCCCGCCCCCTGGAGTCCCGCACCCCCCAGATCCTGCTGTGCACGGCTGGCACGGCCCGTCTCAGCACCCCCACCGAGACCCTGAGCCTCACCCCCGGCCAGTCCGCCTTCGCCCCGCCCGGCGACCCCGTCACCCTCACCGGCGACGCCACCGTCTTCCGCGCCACGGTCGCGGGCTAGCACCGTGCTCGGGCGGCCGGGGCGCCGCCGGAATGGCTCGTTCCGTTCGGCCGCATCCTGGCCACCTGCCACCCCCGAAGGACGGGGCTGCAACAATGACCGCCGCACGGTATTAAAGCGGTGGTAAAGCCCGGACGACGGGCGGTCGACGGAAGGGACATGCGGCACCTATGAGCGCATCAGGCGGGACCAAGGCGATCGTTGCGGCGCTGGGCGCCAACTTGGCGATCGCCGTGGCGAAGTTCGTGGCCTTCGCGTTCAGCGGCTCGTCGTCCATGCTGGCCGAAGGCGTGCACTCGGTCGCGGACTCCGGCAACCAGGGCCTGCTGCTCCTCGGCGGCAAGAAGGCCAAGCGCGCGGCCACCGACGAGCACCCCTTCGGCTACGGCCGCGAACGCTATATCTACGGATTCCTCGTCTCCATCGTCCTGTTCACCATCGGCGGCGTCTTCGCCCTCTACGAGGGCTACGAGAAGATCCACCACCCGCATCCGCTGGACAACTGGTTCTGGCCGGTCGGCGTGCTGATCTTCGCCGTGATCGCCGAGGGCTTCTCGTTCCGTACGGCGATCAAGGAGTCCAACGAGCTGCGCGGCAAGCAGTCCTGGAGCCAGTTCATCCGCCGCGCCAAGGCCCCCGAGCTGCCGGTCGTCCTCCTGGAGGACTTCGGCGCGCTGATCGGTCTGGTCCTCGCGCTGTTCGGCGTCGGCCTCACCCTCCTCACCGGCGACGGCGTCTGGGACGGCATCGGCACCATGTGCATCGGCACCCTGCTGGTGGTGATCGCGCTGGTCCTGGCCGCCGAGACCAAGTCGCTGCTGCTGGGCGAGGCGGCCGGTCCCGAGCAGGTCGCCGCGATCCGTGCGGCGATCGTCGGCGGCGAGGGCGTCACCCGCGTCATCCACATGCGCACCCTCCACCTCGGCCCGGAGGAGCTGCTGGTCGCCGCCAAGATCGCGGTCGCGCACGACGACACGGCCGCCGAGGTCGCCAAGGCCATCGACGCCGCCGAGGTCCGCGTCCGCGCCGCGGTGCCGATCGCCCGGGTGATCTACCTGGAGCCCGACATCTACAGCGAGGCCGCGGCCGCCGCGGGCGCCGACCCGGACGCGACGCCGGGCGGGCGCTGAACCGTCCCGTCCCGTGAGCAGCCGGGCCCCCGCACTCCTGCCGAGCACGGGGGCCCGCGCCGCACCCCACGGGCGTGCCCGTCCGTGGTCCCCGCCGGAATACCCGTCTGTGGTCCCCACGGGCGTGCCCGTCCGTGGTCCCCGCCGGAATGCCCGTCTGTGGCGCCCACGGGAATGCCCGTCTGTGGCGCCCACGGGAATGCCCGCCTGTGGTCCCCACGGGAATGGCCGTCCGTGCCCGCCACGGGAATAGCCGTCCGTGCCCGTCACGTTGTGGCCTGCAAGGGGCGCGCCCATCCCCTAGGGGATCTGTTCGAACGCCCCCTAGGTGATCTCCCCGAGGAGCCGCAGCACCGCCGCCTCGTCGGCCGCCCCTTGGAGTCGTGCCCGGAAGTCCGTATCCATCAGCTTCCGCGCCAGCAGCGCCAGAATCCGCAGATGCTCGTCCCCGGCCGCCGCCTCCGGCACCGCGATCAGGAACACCAACTTGGCCGCTGTCCCGTCCAGCGAACCCCAGTCGATGCCCTCCGCCGACCGCGCGAAGGCGACGACCGGCGCGGTCACCGCATCCGTTTTGGCGTGCGGAACGGCGATCTCCTCGCCCAGCCCCGTGCTGCCCTGCGCCTCCCGCGCCAGCGCGACCCGCACGAGTTCCCCGACGTCCGTCACCTTGCCCGTAGCGGCCGCCAGTTCGGCCATCTCGCGGATGGCCGCTTCCTTGTCGTCGGCGGCGAGCTGGGTCTTGATGGTCTGCTGGGTGACGTACCCGGAGAGGACGTCAGGGACGCCAGGGGCATCGGGGATGTCAGGGGCATCGGAGGCGTCTGGGGCATCCGTGACGTCGGAACCATCCGCTACGCCGGAAGCATTCGCAACACCGGAACCATCCACGACACCGGAACCATCCGCCACCCCGGGATCATCGGACCGGACACCATCGCCCTCACCCGCCGCCCTGGCAGGGACCGCCGCCCGCTCCCGTCGCCCCTTCCGCCTCTCCGCAATATCCACCAGCGTCACCGTGGTCGCCGCCGTCACCGCCGCCCCGATCACCACGGCAACAACGAACATCGGCACCCCGCCGATCGCCCCCAGCACCGCCACGATCGGCCCGCCGTGCGGCACCGCATCCGACACCCCGGCCAGCCCCGCGACCGCACCGGCCACCGCGCCGCCGAGCATGTTCGCCGGAATCACCTGCGCCGGCCGCGCCGCCGCGAACGGGATCGCGCCCTCGGAGATCCCGAACAGGCCCATGAACAGCGACGCCATCCCGGTCTCCCGCTCCTGCTCCGTATAGAGCCGCTTACGGACCAGCGTGGCCAGCCCCTGCCCCAGCGGCATCACCGGGATCGCGGCAGCACACATGCCCATCACGGTCTGGTTGCCGGACGCGATCAGCCCCGAACCGAACAGAAACGCCGTCTTGTTGACCGGCCCGCCCATATCGAACGCGATCATCAGCCCGAGGAGGGCGCCCAGCACGATCGCGCTGGCCCCGGTCATCCCGCCGAGCCACCCGGTCAGATGCGTGAACACCCATGAAATCGGCCTGCCGAGCACGAAGATGAAGAACAGCCCGAGCACCGTCGTCGCCACGATCGGGATCACGATGATCGGCATGATCGGCTGGACGAACCTGGGGACCTTGACCTTCTTGATCCACTGCACCAGGAACCCGGCCAGGAAACCGGTGACGATCGCGCCGATGAACCCGGCGCCCGCCTTGGAGCCGTACAGCGCACCGGTATTGGCGATCCAGCCGCCGATCATGCCCGGCACCAGCGCCGGCCGGTCGCCGATCGCGTACGCGATATAGCCGGACAGGATCGGCACCATCAGCGTGAAGCCGATGACACCGATGTCATTGACGTGTTTCCAGAACGACCCTTCCGGGATGACCAGGCCCCCGTCGGCCTGCGGATGCCCGCCCAGTGCCAGCGATATCGCAATCAGCAGCCCGCCGACCACCACGAACGGGATCATGTAACTGACCCCGTTCATCAGGGCCTTGTACGCGACGCTCCGCTCCCTGTCGCCGCCCTTCGGGGCCGCCGCCCCGCCACCCTCGTACACCGGGGCGCTCCGCACCCGCTCGATCAGCGCTTCGGGGTGGTGGATCCCCTCCGCGACCCCGACGGCCAGCAGCCTCTTGCCGGCGAAGCGCCCGCGATCCACGTCCTTGTCCGCGGCGATGATGACGTAATCGGCGTCTCTGACATCGTTGTCAGTCAAAACGTTCTCGGCCCCGATGGACCCTTGCGTCTCCACCTTGATCGCATGCCCGAGGGACTGCGCGGCCTGGGTGAGCTTCTCCGCGGCCATATACGTATGGGCGATGCCGGTCGGGCAGGCCGTCACCGCGAGCAGCTTCAGCCCCTGCCCGCTCTTCCCCGCGCCCTTGGGGGGATCGGCTGGACTCGTCGTCACGTGTTCTCCTTACGCACCTCGGCGCGGCCGTACAAGGGTTCTCCCGTTCCCGCGCCCCGGGCATCCTGCCCCACCCGCAACCGCCCGCATAGCCCTTGAGCCCGGCCGGGGCCCGGCCCGTACCGCACCGGCTGGCCGCGTGGGCCGTCGCGCGCCACCGGTCCCACTCCAGCCACGACCGCACGGATCCAGCCCCGTAAGGGCCTCCCTTTCGGCCCCGTTCCGCCCCCGTTCCGTCCCGTGCGAGCCTCCGCGCACACCCCGTCGCGTCCCCGTACGGCCCTCCGCGCACCCCACCTCGTCCCCGCACGGTTCTCCGCACATCCCGCCTCTCCCCGCGACGTGCGCCCCCTCCGGCCTGCACCGCCTCCCGGACCGACGCCCCCCGGACCGAAGCCCGTCCCGCCCCTGCCCCATCCGCTTCCCGCTCCACCCGCTTCCTGCCCCCTCCCACCCTGTCCCTGCCCCGTCCTCAGGCCCCCCGCCCGTTCCCACCCCCTCCCCGGCCCATCCGGGCTGGGGTTCGCTGGGCCGATCGGTGTAGATTCGTGACCAGTGCCAGACGTCGCTGCTGATGGCGGTCGGGCGGTTCGCCCCGCGGACCGGCCGAGGGAGAGAGGGCCTCCGACGGACTGCGCTGCGGCCAGGGGAGAGGTGTGTGCGCCTACGCGTACGCTCGTTCCGCCAGCTATTGCTGGGGGAGACCCCCAGCCCGCGCCGCAGACTGCCCAGCCCGAAACCACGCGACGCTCGAGGAGCAGCCCGCATGACGACAGCAGCCACCGGCCAGGACTTCAAGGTCGCCGACCTGTCCCTCGCCGCCTTCGGCCGCAAGGAGATCACCCTCGCCGAGCACGAGATGCCCGGCCTGATGGCGATCCGCAAGGAGTACGCCGCCGCCCAGCCGCTGGCGGGCGCCCGCATCACCGGCTCCCTGCACATGACCGTGCAGACCGCCGTCCTGATCGAGACCCTGGCCGCCCTCGGCGCCGAGGTCCGCTGGGCGTCCTGCAACATCTTCTCCACCCAGGACCACGCCGCCGCGGCCATCGCCGTCGGCCCCAACGGCACCCCCGACAGCCCTCAGGGCATCCCGGTCTTCGCCTGGAAGGGCGAGACCCTCGACGAGTACTGGTGGTGCACCGAGCAGGCCCTGACCTGGCCGAACTCGCCCACCGGCGGCCCGAACATGATCCTCGACGACGGTGGTGACGCCACCCTCCTCGTCCACAAGGGCGTCGAGTACGAGAAGGCCGGCAAGGTCCCCTCGGTCGAGACCGCCGAGAGCGACGAGCACCGCGCCATCCTGGAGCTGCTCACCCGCACCCTCGGCGAGGCGCCGCAGAAGTGGACCAATGCGGCCTCCGAGATCCGCGGTGTGACCGAGGAGACCACCACCGGCGTGCACCGTCTGTACGAGATGCAGCGCGACGGCGACCTCCTCTTCCCGGCGATCAACGTGAACGACGCCGTCACCAAGTCGAAGTTCGACAACAAGTACGGCTGCCGCCACTCGCTGATCGACGGCATCAACCGCGCCACCGACGTCCTCATCGGCGGCAAGACCGCCGTGGTCTGCGGCTACGGCGATGTCGGCAAGGGCTGCGCGGAGTCCCTCCGTGGCCAGGGCGCCCGCGTGATCATCACCGAGATCGACCCGATCTGCGCCCTCCAGGCCGCGATGGACGGCTACCAGGTCGCCACCCTCGAAGACGTCGTCGAGACCGCCGACATCTTCATCACCACCACCGGCAACAAGGACATCATCCTTGCCTCCGACATGGCGCGGATGAAGCACCAGGCGATCGTCGGCAACATCGGTCACTTCGACAACGAGATCGACATGGCCGGCCTCGCCCAGCTCCCCGGCATCGTCAAGGACGAGGTCAAGCCCCAGGTCCACACCTGGACCCACCCGGACGGCAAGGTCCTGATCGTCCTGTCCGAGGGCCGCCTGCTCAACCTGGGCAACGCCACCGGCCACCCGTCGTTCGTGATGTCCAACTCCTTCGCGGACCAGACCCTGGCCCAGATCGAGCTGTTCACCAAGCCCGAGGAGTACCCGACCGACGTCTACGTGCTCCCCAAGCACCTCGACGAGAAGGTCGCCCGCCTCCACCTCGACGCCCTGGGCGTCAAGCTCACCACGCTGCGCCCGGAGCAGGCCGCCTACATCGGCGTCCAGGTCGAGGGCCCGTACAAGCCGGACCACTACCGCTACTGAGCCGGCCCGTCGCCCTCAGGGACCCGCTCCCTGACGGTCGGCGAACGGCACGCACCAGCAGCCGGTGACCCCGGAAGCCAGGCCCTCGCCCCTCACGGCGGGGGCCTGGCCCGTAAGCCCCCCGAATCCACCGGCGACCCCGTCGGCGAACCCACCGGCCCCTCGCCGCCCGAAGGACTCCACGCCCCATGCCCCGCGGCCACTACTCCCTCCACGATCCGCACGATCACACCCCCCTCGGTGAAGAGCACTTCCACTGCGCCACCGGCCCCTCCGGCTGGCGCTATGTCTCACAGATCACCACCCCCTCCGGCGAGCACGCCGGCTCCGTCGACCTCACCCTGGACGAACTCGGCCGCCCCCTCCGCCTCGAACTCCACGCCGCTTCCTGGCAGGTCCGCGGCGCCGCGCTGGAAGGCGTCACCTGGGTACGCACCGACCCCACCGGCGAACACGCCACCGAAGGCAACGCCCGCGCCCACGCCTTCACCGGCGCATCCCCCGCCTTCCTCGTCGCCACCGCGCGTCTCCTGCGCCCCACCCTCGGCGCCGGCGCCATCCGCACCCGCCTCGTCGCCTTCACACCCCCCGTCCTTGCGCCCCGCACCCTCGACCAGTCCTGGGCCCTGCTGTCCAGCACACCACACGCCACTGACAACGGTCCGCTCATCGCCGACGAGTACCAGGTCAACGACCTGGAGACCGGCGAACAGCACACCATCCACCTTGCCGGCGACGTCGTCCTCTCGGCCCCCGGCATCGAACTCGAATCCCTCGAATCCCCACCGTCGACGTTCCGCTAACCCCCTCCACGACGGACGCCTCCCCACCCAGTCCGCCGTCTCTCCCCCCGCCTCGCCCCGCACCAACCCCTGCCGAGGCCGCTCTCGCCCCGCGCTGCTCCACCACTGACCGCAGGCCCACCCGCCGCCACCGTCCGGCCCTTATGCCGCCGCCCACCCCTCACACAGGCGGCACAAACCCCGTCCGGGCCGCCCCATCAGCCCCGTCGTCCCCGACCTGCCGCTCCACCCCAGCCTCCGTACGCCCGCCGCCACCCCGGGCAACGGACGGCCCCTCACTCCCCGACGAGTCCCCGGCCACCGCCACCCCCCGGTCCATGGCTCCCTCCCCAACACCAACCACATCAGTCACAGCAGCCGTGCTACCCCCAGGCGGCGCCCACCGCCCCTCTTCCCTCGCAACCCCGCCAGCCCCCACCGAAACACCCTCCCCAACCTCACCCAATGCCCCCCAGGCCCTCGCACCCACAACCCCCGAAGGCCCCGAAGCACCCCCGCCCGGCTCCGTCCTCGCCCCCGGGTACGCCCCGCCCTCATAAGCCGCCCCAACCACCTCGGTGACCCCTGCCGCGCCAACTACCCCAGCTGCCCGGGGCACCCCAGCCACCCCGAACGCCCGCCGCGCCTCCCTCTCCTGCCGCTCACCCACCACAGCGGCCAGGTACGCCGCCGGATGCGCCCCGGCAGGCGGCGTCACGCCCGTGAACCCCCGCAGATCCTCCGCCAGCCGCCCGGCCATCGCCCCGCCGACCTGCGGATCCAGCTGCTCCATCCGCCCCAGGAACTGCCGTACGGTCAGCCACCACCCGTCCGGCACCCGCGACAGATCCAGCCCCTCGACCTCCGCCTCCAGCCACGGATCCGGAACCGGCAGTTCCGTCACCGCCTCCTCCACCGGGATCCGCTCCCGTACGACGAGCGTCCCGGCGAACACGTCCCCCACCCGCCGCCCCCGCGCCGACACCAGGGACGCAAGGGACGCGACGACGCCCATGGTCAGCACGATCTCGATCGCCCCCATGGCACCCCGCACCAGCGCATGCCGGAACCGGATCGGCCCCCCGTCCTCCCGCACCACCCGCAATCCGCAGATCATCTTCCCCAGCGACCTCCCCTGGCTCAGCGTCTCGATCGCAATCGGGATCCCGACCTGCACCAGTACGAACGCCGCCACCGAAGCCGCTGCGAGTGCCGCGCTGTCCATCGACGACATCGTGCTCACCAGCACCAACGACACCGCGATATACGTCCCCCAGGCCACGGCCAGATCGACCATCACCGCCAGCCCCCGACTCGGCAGCCGGGCCGGCCGCAGCCCCAGCACCACCGCTTCACCCGTGACCAGCTCATTCACCGCGCCCACTCCCTCTCCGCTCCCGTTCACCGCGCCCGTTCCCTGCCAACTCCCGCCCACCCCACGCAGGTCCCGCCCAGTCTGCCAAGCTGATCCAGACCCCATCCGGCGCTACGAGGAGCGAACTTCCGCATGGACCTCGATGTCTTCGTCACGGCCCACAGCGCCGAATGGGACCGCCTCGAAGCCCTCCTGCGCCGTAAGCGCCGCCTAACGGGCGCCGAGGCCGACGAACTCGTCGCCCTCTACCAGCGCACCACCACCCACCTCTCCCTCCTCCTCTCCACCGCCCCCGACCCCGCACTCACGGGCCGCCTCACATCTCTGGTGGCCCGCGCTCGCAGCGCGGTAACGGGCGCCCGCAAGGCCTCCTGGCGCGACGCCGCCCACTTCTTCACCACGGCCTTCCCCGCAGCGGTCTACCGCCTGCGCCACTGGTGGATCCCCACCGCGGTCCTTTCCCTCACCGTCGCCGCCCTCCTGGGCTGGTGGATCGCCGCACACCCCGAGGTCCAGGCCGCCATCGGCGCCCCGGAGGAGCTCCGCGCCATGACCCGCCCCGGTGGCGAGTACGAGACGTACTACTCGAGCCACCCCGCCGCGGCCTTCGCCGCCCAGGTATGGACGAACAACGCCCAGGCCGTCGCCCTCTGTCTGGTCCTCGGCGCCTTCGCCGCCGTCCCTGTCCTGTGGATCCTCTTCCAGAACATGCTCAACCTGGCTGTCGGCATCGGCCTGATGTCCTCGGCCGGCCGCCTCGACACCTTCCTCGGCCTGATCCTCCCGCACGGCCTCCTGGAACTGACCGCCGTCTTCATTGCCGCAGGCATCGGCCTACGCCTCGGCTGGACGCTGATCGACCCGGGCCCCCGCACCCGCCGCACGGCCCTGGCACAGGAAGGACGCACCGCCCTCGGCGTCGCCATCGGCCTCGCCGCAGTCCTGTTCCTGTCCGGCGCCCTGGAAGGCTTCGTCACTCCCTCCGGCCTGCCCACCTGGGCCCGCATCACCATCGGCGCCGCCGCCGAACTGGCATTTCTCCTGTACGTCTATGTCCTGGGCGGCCGCGCCGTACGCGCTGGCGAGACCGGAGACCTCGCCACCCCGGACCGCGAGGCCCCTCTGCCGACCGCCGCCTGATGTGCGTCCACCCCCGCTGACCTGCTACTGTCCTCATCTCCCCGCAAACCCATTGACATGGGTGGCACGGGGAGGTAGATTCAAACGGTTGCCACGAACTAGACATGTTCGACAGCGACGGTTAGTCTCTTCTCCGCTTCGGCCGGAATTCATATCGGCGAGGCGCATCCGATCCTTTACCGGAAATCTGGTCGATTAATTCAGTCGATCAGCTTCTGATAAAGTCGGAAAGGCCGAAAGGCAAACCCCTCCGACGGGAAAAGCAATCCAAGTTCGAGCCGGAAACGGCAAGGCGCGGATCTGCTAAAGTCGGAAAGGCCGAAAAGGCGAAAGCCTGGAAGGCCAACC
>NZ_JRKI01000008.1 GCF_000935125.1 Streptomyces natalensis ATCC 27448
CCGCACCGTATGGTGCGGGGCCTTTCTGCATTATGGGGTTATGCGGGCGGGGGGAATTTAATGAGTCAGGTCTGTGGGGTGTCCAGACCTTTGCTGTGTACGGCTGCTGTGTGAGCCGTCGGCGGCCGAGAGCCAGCCTCTCAGAGGCGGCCCGCGGACTTGAGGGCGAGGTAGGCGTCCGCCAGGTCGGGGGCCAGGTGGGTGGGCGTGGAATCAATGACGGTGATGCCGTGGTGGCGGAGGCGGTCTGCGATGTGGCGCCGGGCGGCGCGGGTTTGTTCCGCGGCTGCGGACTCGTAGACGGCCTGAGGGGTGTGGCGGCCGGCGGCCATTTCTTCGATACGGGGGTCGGCGACGGCCGCGACGATGATTTCGTTGCGTTGGGTGAGGCTGGGGAGGACGGGCAGAAGGGCTTCCTCCACGGGGGCCGTGTCGAGGCCGGTGAAGAGCACGATGAGGGACCGGCGCGGGGTGCGGCGGTGGATGGTGGCGGCCAGGCCGCGCGCGTCCGCCTCGACGAGTTCGGACTCCAGGGGAGCCAGGGCGTCGGTCAGGGCGGGGAGCAGGTCGGCGGCGCTGTGGCCCTGCACGGAGGCTCGTATGCGGCGGTCGTAGGCGAGGAGGTCGACGCGGTCGCCGGCGCGTGTCGCCAGGGCGGCGAGCAGCAGGGCGGCGTCCATGGAGGCGTCGAGGCGGGGGATGTCGCCGACGCGGCCGGCGGAGGTGCGGCCGGTGTCCAGGACGAGGAGGATGCGGCGGTCGCGTTCGGGGCGCCAGGTGCGTACGGCGAGGGTTTGTTGGCGGGCGGTGGCGCGCCAGTCGATGGAGCGGGTGTCGTCTCCGGGGGCGTAGTCGCGGAGGCTGTCGAATTCGGTGCCTTCGCCGCGGGTCAGGATGCTGGTGCGGCCGTCGAGTTCGCGGAGCCGGGCCAGTTTGGCGGGGAGGTGCTTGCGGCTGGTGAAGGGCGGCAGCACGCGCAGGGTCCACGGCACGTGGTGGTGAGCTTGCCGGGCGGCCAGGCCGAGCGGGCCGTAGGAGCGGACGGTGACGCGGACCGCGTGGTGGTCACCTCGGCGGGTGGGGTGGAGCGGCGTGGTGAGGCGCCTGCGTTCGGCGGCGGGGATGTGGACGGTGTGACGGCTGGCCGCGATGTCGGTGCCGGGGTGGAAGGAGCTCGGGGGCCAGGCGTCGCGGACCTCGGCGCGCAGAGTGCGGCGGGTCGGGTTGGTGAGGGTGAGGTGTGTGTGGGCTTCGCCTGTTAGTCGAACTGTTGTGTCACCGGTTCGGGTGAAATGGAGCTTTCGCGCTGGCGCGGCGAGCGCGAGATCGCACAAAATTGCTATCAGCAAGGTGAGTTGGACGGTGAGGACACCGAGCCAGCTGGGGAGCACGAATCCGACGAAGAGAGCTCCGACGGCGGCGATGAGGGCGGTGCGTCCGGTGAGGGCCACGGCGTCGCCTCAGCGGGGAACGGGGAGGTGGGCGAGCACGGCGTTGATGACGGAGTCGGCGGTGACTCCCTCCATCTCCGCTTCGGGGCGGAGATGGATGCGGTGACGGAGTGTGGGGAGCGCAAGGGCCTTGACGTCGTCGGGGGTGACGTAGTCGCGGCCGGTGAGCCAGGCCCAGGCTCGGGAAGTGGCGAGCAAGGCGGTGGCTCCTCGGGGGGAAACACCGAGGGACAGTGAGGGGGATTCGCGGGTGGCACGGCAGATATCGACGATGTAGCCGGTGACTTCGGGGGCGACGGTGGTCTTGGCGACGGCGGCCCGGGCCGCCTCGAGGTCGGTGGCGGAGGCTACGGGGCGCAGGCCCGCGGCACGGAGGTCGCGGGGGCTGAAGCCGTCCACGTGGCGCGTGAGGATGTCTATTTCGTCCTGGCGGGCCGGGAGCGGGATGGTCAGTTTCAGCAGGAAGCGGTCGAGCTGCGCCTCGGGGAGAGGGTAAGTGCCCTCGTATTCCACGGGGTTCTGGGTGGCCGCTACGAGGAAGGGCTCCGGCAGGGGCCGGGGGGTGCCGTCGACGGTCACCTGACGCTCCTCCATTGCTTCGAGGAGGGAGGCCTGGGTTTTGGGAGGCGTGCGGTTGATCTCGTCGGCGAGAAGGAGGTTGGTGAATACGGGACCGGGCTGGAAGGAGAATTCGGCGCTGCGGGCGTCGTAGACCAGGGAGCCGGTGACATCACTCGGCATCAGGTCGGGGGTGAACTGGACGCGTTTGGTGTCGAGTTCGAGGGTGGCCGACAGGGCTCGTACGAGCAGGGTCTTGGCGACGCCGGGGACGCCTTCGAGGAGCACATGGCCGCGGCAGAGCAGCGCGACGACCAGACCGGTGACGGCGGGGTCCTGGCCGACGACGGCCTTGGCTATCTCGGTGCGGAGCGCTTCGAGGGAGGCTCGGGCGCTGTCAGCGGTCGGGGTGCTCACGGGGGGCGTGCCTCTCTTGGGAAACGATCGAGGTTTTGAGTGCGTCGAGTTGGTCGGCCAGCTGCACCAGCGCCTTGTCGTCCGCGGGAGTAGGGCCGAAGAGCAGGGAGTGCAGGTCGGATTCGGCTGCGGGCGGGCTGGTCAGGTGGGCGTGCACGGCGGGGAGAAGGATGTCGGGGGTGTGGGCGTGCGTGGGGGGCACGCCGATGAGCGGGGCGAGCCGGGTGCGGGTGGCGGCGCGCAGGACGGCGGAGGCGCGGTCGCGGGCGTGGGCCTGTTCGTACAGCCGGGCGTGGCCTTCGGTGGTCTCGGCGGCCGGCACGGTGACCGGCAGCCGTTCGGGCACCAGGGGACCGAGTCGGCGGGTGCGCCACAGGGCCGCGAAGGCGGCGGCGAAGGCGAGTTGGAGCAGCCCCCAGCTCCAGCCGGAGGGGAGGAGATCGAGGAAGCCGCGCTGGTCCGAATCCTGTGGGGTCGAGGGGTCGCTTGCGGAATCGCTCAGGGAGGGGAGGTACCAGACCAGATGTTCGTGGTCACCGAGGAGTTGAAGGGCCAGCGAGGCGTTGCCGCGCTCGGCGAGGTGGCGGTTGTAGAGGAAGTCGGGGGAGCCGAGAAGGACGGTGTCGCGGCCGGCGTGGGGGGCCGGCAGTCGCAGCAGAGTGGGCAGGCCGCGGCTGGGGTAGCAGCGGTCGGCGGTGCGGTCGGGGGACAGGAAACCGAGGCCGCCCAGGAGGGCTGTGCCCGCGCGGCGGGCGGCGGGCAGCGAACACGCCGGCCGAAGTACCGAGGAGCGTGCCGCGGACTCGGCCGTGACTCCAGGGGCGAAGGTGTCGAGGGCGGCGGTGCCGGGAGCGACCAGGACGACGCGGCCGGGGGTGTGGGCGGTCGCCATGTGCAGGCCGGTCAGCTGGGGTGCGGTCAGCAGGTCGGGCTCGGCGATCAGGAGCGTGGTGTTCGGCCCGGACGCGGCCGCGGCCTCCTCGGAGGTGGTCACGACCTGGGTGTCAACGCCGCGGGCGGCCAGGAGTTGGGCGAGGGCCCGGCTCCCGGTGCGGTCCGCCGAGCGGGGGTCGAGCCGGCCGTGCTGCTCGTTGGACTGGAGGGCGGCGAGCAGCACACCGGTCACGACGAGCAGAAGGAGCGCGAGCAGCAGCCCGCGGGACCGATGCCACACGCGGCGGGCGGTGACGGACGGGGCGACGGGGTCTGTGGTGGCCGTGCTCATCCGCGGCTCCTGGCCGGGGCGGTGGTGAGAGCGGGCTTGGCGTGTTGCAGGTCGCTGTCGAGGGCGGCCATGAGGGCGTACTCCCGCTCGGTTCCGGGGCGCCCGCCGTATGTGACGTCGTCAAAGGTACGGGCCGCGGCGCGCAGCCGGTCGGCATGCGAGGGGAGCAACCGGCCGACGATGGCCACGGCTTCGTCGGCGGTGCGGCCGGGGCCAGGCGTGAGCAGTGCCCGCTCTTCCAGGGCCAGGACCAGGGCGCGCATGCGTTCCTGGATCGCCCGGCTCCACAGGTTGTCGGCGGCGAGCAGGTCGGCGGCCGCACGGTGTTCGGCGGCGGTGCGCGGGGTGTCCGTGAAGAGGGTGCCGCCGGTGGTCGGGGTGCGGCGTATCGCGCCGAGCCGCAGTCGTAGCGCGACGATCAGCAGCACCACCGCCGCGGCGACGGTGACGAGCCCGAGCCAGCCGCCCGGTGTGGCGCCGGCGGCCGTGTGGAACAGCTCGTCGACGCGGTCCCAGAACCAGTTCAGCGCCTGTTGGAGGGGATTGGGGTCGTGCTGGTGGTACCGGGGATCGGACAGTTCGCGTTCCGCCGCCTCGCGGGCGGGCACGCGCGGTGTCCGCACCGGTATGTCGTCGTCGGAGCGCGCCATGAGCCGGCCGAGTGCGGCCGTATTCCCCCCTGTTGTCACCGCATCAGCTTCCCGGAGTGGTGTCGGTGGGTGTGTCGGATCCGGCCGGTCCCGTCGGTGCGTTGCCGTAGCCGGACAGGCCGGCGGCGCGGGCGAGTTCGAGGTCGAGGGCTTCGCGGCGGATGCGCTGGTCCATGTAGAGGAGTGCGGTCACGCCCGCGCTGATCGGGAAGGTGAGGGCGGAGCTGATGACGGCTCCGATGCCGATCACGATCAGGAAGGTCCAGCCGGTGGTGTCGCTGGTGCCGTTGGCCCAGTCCATCAGGCTCTCGCCGTCGACGATGAAGGCGATGAGGGTGGCCGGGATCTGGATGATCGACTCGATCAGGGCGACGATCAGGAAGGCGAGGAGCTGGATCCCCAGGACCCGCCACCAGGAGCCGCGTACCAGCTTGGCGGAGCGGCGCATGGAGGCGATGACCCCCTGCTTCTCCAGCATCAGCGCCGGGGAGGCGAGGCTGTAGCGGACCGCCAGCCAGATGCTGACGACGAAGCCGGCCAGGCCGCCGAGCACGATGAGGAGCAGGCCCGGTGCGAGGCTGCCGGAGGACGTCAGGATGATGCCGGGAGTCAGGCCGACCGCCACGATGGCGAAGAGCATCAGGGGGAACAGGAGCAGCAGGCCGAGCAGACGCGGGAGTTGGCCGCGGGCGTCCTGCCAGGCATCGGCGGTGGTGACCGGGCGGCCGAGGACGGCGCGGCTGGTGACCATGGTCAGCAGGCCCGTGGCGATGAGGGTGGCGAGCAGTCCGATCAGCGAGGTGACGGCGCTTCCGGCGAGGGCCTGGCCGGTATCGCGCAGGGCCTGGCGCAATGCCGGGCCGGAGCCGGTGTCCGGGGCGGGCCGGCGGCCGGGGAGCCACAGTCCGCTGACGACCGTGATGAGGGTCTGCGAAACGGCCGCGACGATCAGCGATATGCCGAGCACCGTGCGCCAGTGGGCGCGCATGGTGGAGGCCGCGCCGTCGAGGATTTCGCCGACGCCGAGCGGACGCAGCGGGATGACGCCGGGCTTGGCGGCCGGCGGGGCAGGGGACCAGCCGCCGCCCCATGCGGGGCCGCCGCTCCCCTGCGGGCCGTGCCAGCCGCCCTGTTGGGGGATGGCTCCGGCGCGGGAGCGGGCGCCGCCCTGTGCGGGGATTCCGGCGGGCGAGGACCACTGGCCGGCGGGCGGCTGCTGCTTGGACCAGTTCGGCGGGGTCGGCTGCTCGGCGGCGGGCTCGTCCGGGGCGGTCTGCGGGTCGGGCTGCTCCTGGGGGCCGCGGTCCGGCTCGTCGGAGGGGGCGGATCCGGGCGAGGCCCAGCCCGGAGAGTTGTTCATCTTCGCTCCTTCGTGCTGCCGGTCCGCCGCGGCGGCCGGGGTCCGGGATCCGCGGTGTCAGTCATCGTGTCATGGCGGACGGTTTTGTGTACCCGGGCCCTGAGCAGTGCGGGACCTTCTGTTCGGGGCGGTATCGACGGCAGACTGAACCAGTGGCCGATCACTACGAGGTGTCTGAGGCGGGCGCGCAAGCGCTCGGAATCCCGTCGTTGCGCTGGGCGGAGCCACCCGAGGGGCCGGTGGTGGTGCTCCTCGACCAGACCCGGCTGCCGGCGGAGGAGGCCGAGCTGGTCTGTACGGACGTACCGGCGCTGGTGCAGGCGATCCGGACGCTGGCGGTGCGCGGTGCGCCGCTGCTGGGCATCGCGGGTGCCTATGGGGTCGCTTTGGCGGCGGCGCGTGGGTTCGATGTGGACGAAGCGGTGGAGATACTGGCGCATGCCCGGCCGACCGCGGTCAATCTCGGGTACGGCGTGCGGCGGGCGGCCGCCGCTTACCGTGAGGCGGCTGGTCGCGGGGGCGGTCCGGAGGCCGCGGCGGCTGCGGCGCTGGCCGAGGCGCGGGCCGTCCATGCGGAGGACATCGAGGCCAGTGCGCGGATGGCGGATCACGGGCTGGCGCTCTTGGGAGAGCTGCTGCCGGGCGGTGGTCACCGGTTGCTTACGCACTGCAATACGGGGCACCTGGTGTCCGGGGGCGAGGGGACCGCCCTGGCCGTGGCGCGGGCCGCGCACCGGGCCGGTGAGCTGCGACGGCTGTGGGTGGACGAGACGCGGCCGCTGTTGCAGGGGGCGCGGCTGACGGCGTACGAGGCGGCGCGGGCGGGCATGGCGTACAGCGTGCTCGCGGACGGGGCGGCGGGATCGCTGTTCGCCGCGGGCGAGGTGGACGCGGTGCTGATCGGCGCGGACCGCATCGCGGCGGACGGGTCGGTAGCCAACAAGGTCGGCAGCTATCCGCTGGCGGTGCTGGCGCGCTATCACCACGTGCCGTTCGTGGTGGTGGCGCCGACCACCACGGTGGATTTCGAGACGGAAGAGGGTGCGGACATAGAGGTGGAGCAGCGGCCGGGCAGCGAGGTGACGGAGTTCTCGTTGCCGTACGGACAGGGGCCCGGGGAGGGTTCCGGGGTAGGCGTCGCGGTGGCGCCGGTGGGCGCGCAGGCCTACAACCCGGCGTTTGATGTGACTCCTCCCGAGCTGGTGACGGCGATCGTGACGGAGGCCGGAGTGGTCTCGCCGGTCACGCGGGAAGGGCTTGTGCGAGTGTGTTCCACATCACGATGGAGTAAGTCACGATCAGGTAATGGGATGATGGCCGAATGAAGGGACGCGTCCTGGTCGTCGACGACGACACCGCACTGGCAGAGATGCTCGGCATCGTGCTGCGTGGCGAAGGCTTTGAACCGTCGTTCGTGTCGGACGGTGACAAGGCCCTGGCCGCCTTCCGCGAGACCAAGCCCGATCTTGTGCTGCTCGACCTGATGCTGCCCGGACGGGACGGTATCGAGGTCTGCCGGCTGATCCGGGCCGAGTCCGGGGTACCGATCGTGATGCTGACCGCCAAGAGCGACACCGTGGATGTGGTGGTCGGGCTCGAGTCGGGCGCGGACGACTACATCGTCAAGCCGTTCAAGCCCAAGGAGCTGGTGGCCCGGATCCGGGCGCGGCTGCGGCGCTCGGAGGAGCCGGCGCCCGAGCAGCTGGCGATCGGTGACCTGGTCATCGATGTGGCGGGGCACTCCGTGAAGCGGGGCGGGCAGTCGATCGCGCTGACCCCGCTGGAGTTCGATCTGCTGGTGGCGCTGGCGCGCAAGCCGTGGCAGGTGTTCACCCGCGAGGTGCTGCTCGAGCAGGTCTGGGGCTATCGGCACGCCGCCGACACCCGGCTGGTCAATGTCCACGTGCAGCGGCTGCGTTCCAAGGTCGAGCGGGATCCGGAGCGTCCGGAGATCGTGGTGACCGTGCGCGGTGTCGGCTACAAGGCCGGGCCGAGCTGAGATGATCCGGGACGGTGCGGCCCCGGAGGCACAGCGGGGGCGTTCCGTCGGCCCGGTGGGCGAAATGTCCTTTTCGGGTAAGTTGGTCGCTCGGCTGTTGCGCGGCGGCCAACTGCTGCCCGACGGGGCCGTGAGCGGTCCGGTCCACCCCCTGCTGCGGCTCTTCAGCCGCTGGGTGCGACGGCCGCTGCTGCCCGCCCTGCGGCTGTGGCGGCGCAACATCCAGCTGCGGGTCGTGGCCACCACCCTGCTGATGTCGCTCGCCGTGGTCCTGCTGCTCGGTGTGGTGGTCGTCGGCCAGGTCCGTAACGGTCTGCTCACCGCCAAGGCGCAGGCCGCGCAGAGCCAGGCGGTCGGCGGCTTCAGCGTCGCCCAGAAGATGGCCGACGGTGCCGACGACACCCGGCCCGACGATGCCGCCCGCACCGGAAACCGCGGCTCCCAGGACTCCGCGACCTGGCTGACCGGCCTGGTCGAGCAGCTTGCCAGTGGCGGCCAGGGCGTCTTCTCCGTGGTGGCGCTCAGCTCCGATTCCGACGAGCCGTTCGGCGATTCCAGCCCCGGCACCCGCGGCCCCCGCGCCTCCGGGGACGTCGACCCCGAGCGCAGCGTGCCCGCCGAGCTGCGGCGCAAGCTGGACGCCAAGTCCGGGACGTTCCGCCAGTACACCCAGATCAAGCGCATCGGCTCGGACGACGGTGTGGCGGCGCTGATCATCGGCAAGCGCCTCAACGACATCAACGGCAACCAGTACCAGCTCTACTACCTCTTCCCGTTCAGCCAGGAAGAGGAGTCCCTGAAGCTGGTGACGGGCACGCTGGCGACCGCCGGGGTGTTCGTCGTGATCCTGCTCGGCGCCATTGCCTGGCTGGTCGTGCGGCAGGTCGTCACGCCCGTACGGATGGCCGCGGGGATCTCCGAGCGGCTGGCCGCCGGGCTCCTCCAGGAGCGGATGAAGGTCACCGGCGAGGACGACATCGCCCGCCTCGGCGAGTCCTTCAACAAAATGGCGCAGAACCTCCAGATCAAGATCCAGCAGCTGGAGGAGCTGTCCCGGATGCAGCGCCGGTTCGTCTCGGACGTCTCGCACGAGCTGCGGACACCGCTGACGACCGTACGGATGGCCGCCGATGTCATCCATGACGCCCGCGACGAGTTCGACCCCGCCACCGCGCGCTCCGCGGAGCTGCTGCGAGGTCAGCTCGACCGGTTCGAGTCGCTGCTCGCTGAGCTGCTGGAGATCAGCCGGTTCGATGCGGGCGCGGCCGCGCTGGAGGCCGAGCCGATAGACCTGCGCGATGTCGTCAGTCGCGTCATCGAGGGCGCCGAGCCGCTCGCCGAGGCCAAGGGCACCCGCCTCGTGGTGCGCGGCGCCGAGCGGCCGGTGATCGCCGAGGCGGACCCCCGCCGGGTGGAGCGGGTGCTGCGCAACCTCGTGGTCAACGCCGTCGAGCACGGTGAGGGCCGGGACGTCGTGGTGCGGCTGGCCTCCGGGGGAGGCCCGTCGGGTGGCGCCGTGGCCGTCGCGGTGCGCGATTACGGCGTCGGCCTCAAGCCCGGTGAGGCGACCCGGGTCTTCAACCGCTTCTGGCGCGCGGACCCGGCGCGGGCCCGTACGACCGGCGGCACGGGCCTGGGCCTGTCCATCGCCGTCGAGGACGCCCGGCTGCACGGCGGCTGGCTCCAGGCGTGGGGCGAGCCGGGCGGCGGCTCGCAGTTCCGGCTGACGCTGCCGCGTACGGCCGGTGAGACGCTGCGCGGCTCCCCGATACCGCTCGAACCGGAGGACTCGCGGCGCAACCGCGGCCTGGCCGGGGCAGGAAAGGCGCGGACCGGCGCGGGCCGGGCGGCGTCCGCGATCCCGGCGCAGCCGCGTGCCGCGGTCCGTCCCGCGGCCGATCCGGCGGCGCTCCCCGGCGCCGGCGGCGCCCGCGTGGTACCGGCGTCCGGGGGCGTACGGAACGACGGAACGGCGCACGGCAAGGGTGCGCACACGGAGGGGCCGCACCGTGGCGGTGCGGCGGTCGACGACAGGGCCGCCGATGAGGCGGCCCAGCGGGAAGCCGGGCGGGGCGCGGAGCAGGAAGGCGGGCTGCGTGGACACTGAGCGCGAAGGCGAGGGCCAGGCCGGGCACACCTCCCGCACGCGCCTCCGCAGGGGGGTGCGGCGGGCGCGCACGGCCGGGCTGCTGGGCTGCGCCGGCGTACTGCTCGCCGGGTGTGCGTCCATGCCGGACAGCGGCGATGTCAAGGCGGTCGACCAGTCGCCGCGGGCCGAGGGCGACTCGCAGGTACGGGTCTACGGCGTCCCGCCGCAGGACGGCGCGCAGCCGACGAACATCGTCCGCAGCTTCCTCGACGCCACGACCAGCGACGAGGTGGATTTCCGCACCGCCAGCCAGTATCTGGCCAAATCGGCCCGGCAGACCTGGCAGCCGTTCCGGGTCACCAATGTGCTCCAGGAGCGACCCAAGCCCGAGCCGGAGATCCAGCGCAACCGCGAGGACGCGAACGGCTACACCGTCACGCTGTCCGGCAGCCAGGTGGCCAAGGTGGATGCCAATCACGCCTACACCCCCGAGGAGCGCACCTACCGCCGGACGATTCACCTGATCAAGGAGAACGGGCAGTGGCGTATCGACCGCCTGCCCAACGGACTGGTGCTCGGGCAGTCCGACTTCCAGCGGATCTACCGTTCCGTCAACAAGTACTACTTCGCGTCCTACCAGTCGGAGTCGTCGGAGCCGAAGGCGAGCCGTAACGTCCTGGTCGCCGACCCGGTCTATCTGCGCCAGCGGATAGAGCCGATCGCCGCCAGTGTGGAGGCGCTGCTGAACGGGCCCACCGACTGGCTCGGCCAGGTGACCGCCTCGGAGTTCCCGCACGGCACCCGGCTCGCCTCGCGCGATCTGTCGCTGGACGATTCCAATGCGCTGCGGGTCAAGCTGACCAAGCAGGCGGTCAACACCGACGCCGCCCAGTGCAAGCGGATGGCGGCCCAACTCTTCTTCACCGTCCAGGACATGACCCGGGCCTCGAAGATCAGCGAGGTGGACCTGGAGGACGCCAAGGGCAACTCCCTGTGCTCGCTGACCCAGGAGCAGGCCGAACGCGACTTCTCGCCGGTGCGACAGGCCGGGCACTCCGCCCAGGAATACTTCCTCGACGCCGACCACAAGGTCGTCTCCATGTCCGACGACGCCACCGAACCGTCCCCGGTGCGCGGCCCGTTCGGCACCGGCAAGACGGCGCTGCGCTCGGTCGCCGTCTCGCGCGATGAGACGACCGCGGCCGGGGTGTCGAGCGACGGCCGGTCGCTGTACGTGGCCGGCCTGGAGGACGGCGTGCAGCGCGGCGGCCCGCTGCTGACCTCCGCGGGCTCCGCCAAGGCCCCGGACGAGGGGCTGACCGCGCCGAGCTGGGACGGCCTGGGCGATCTGTGGATCGCCGACCGCAGCGCGCACAGCTCGCGGCTGCTGCGGCTGCGCGAGGGGAAGGGCGCCCCCGAAGAGGTCGCGGTGCCCGGTCTGGGCAAGCGGCGGATCAAGGCGATCCGGGTGGCCGCGGACGGGATCCGGATCGCGATGCTGGTGGAGGACAACGGACGTACGACGCTCCAGCTGGGCCGGGTCGAGCGCGGCGGTTCCTCGACGCATCCGACGCTCTCGGTGGAGGAACTGCGGCCGATCGCTCCGCAGTTGGAGGATGTCGTGGCAGCTTCCTGGGCGGGCGGCAGCCGGCTGGTGGTCGTCGGGCGGGAGTCCGGCGGGGTGCAGCAGATGCAGTTCATGGAGACCGACGGTTCGGCGTCCAATGCGGAGACGCTGCCCGGGGTCAACGGCGTCAAGGCGGTGGCGGCCTCGGAGGACGAGACCCGGCCGCTGATCGCCGACGCCACCGAGGGCATTGTGCGGCTGCCTCCGGATGCGAACTGGAAAACGGTGGCGAAGGACGGGACGGCGCCGGTCTATCCGGGGTGACGGCGGCCCCGGCCCGACGGTGGGCGGCCCGCCGAGGTTGTCCACACGCGGGTTGTCCACAGGAGTGGTGGCCGGGCTCCGGCGGCGGGACCCTGGAGTCATGCAAGGGGTGTGGCGGGAGCTTGCCGGTCTGGTGCTGCCGGTCGACTGCGCGGGGTGTGGCCGGCCGCGTACGGAGCTGTGCGCGCAGTGTCGCCGGGCGCTGGTGCGCGAGGGGCGCGGCGCGCTGCGGGTGACGCCGCGGCCCGGGCCGGAGGGGCTGCCGCCGGTGTGGGCGGGTGCGCCGTACGCCGACGAGGTGCGGGCCGTTCTGCTGGCGCACAAGGAGCGCGGTGCGCTGCGGCTGGCGCGGCCGCTGGGGGCGGCGCTGGCCGGGGCGGTGCGGCGGGTGCGGGGCGGTGGGGCGCCGGTGCTGGTGCCGGTGCCGTCGGCCCGAAGAGCGGTGGCCGGCCGGGGCCATGATCCGGTCCGCAGAATTGCGCGGGCGGCCGCCGCCGACCTGCGGCGCGGCGGTGCGGGGGCGCGGGTGCTCACGGTGTTGCGGCAGTGTCGTCCGGTGGCCGACCAGGCGGGGCTGAGCGCCCCGCAGCGGCTGGCGAACATGGCAGGTGCACTGGAGGTGCGGGGCGGCGCCGGGAGGCTGCTGGCGGGGGCGCCAGTGGTGCTGGTGGACGATCTGGTGACGACGGGGGCCACGCTCGCCGAGGCCTCGCGGGCCGTCGCCGCGGCGGGTGGCCGGGTGGCCGGGGCGGCGGTGGTCGCGGCGCCCCGCAGCGCGTTCGAAATCAAGTGGAACTGAGCGAGGAAGTTCATCGTTGCAGGTAATGAGGGGCAACAATCACCCGAATGGAGCTGGTGGTCGCAAAGGGGTGCCGACAGCCGTCCAGGAGAGCTATGTTCGGTTGTGAGGACTTGGCAGACGCTTTGCCTCGGATGTCGTGATGGGTGCGTCTAGGGGCATTTGCGGCCACCCTGAAAACGTTGGAGTGGAGATCGTGTCCTTTGGGGAGGAGGAGGTGAAAGTCGCCAAGTCCGAGGCTTCGGCATCCACCGGAGCCTGGTGCAAGAAGGAGACGCTCCGCCTGCGTAGCGGAGCGATCCGGGAACGGAGTTCTGCGTGGACATCGTCGTCAAGGGCCGCAAGACCGAGGTGCCCGAGCGGTTCCGCAAGCACGTGGCCGAGAAGCTGAAGCTGGACAAACTCCAGAAGCTCGACGCCAAGGTGATCAGCCTGGACGTCGAGGTGTCCAAGGAGCCCAACCCGCGGCAGGCCGACCGTTCCGACCGGGTGGAGATCACCCTCCGCTCCCGTGGCCCGGTGGTCCGGGCCGAGGCGGCCGCAGCGGATGCGTATGCGGCGCTGGACCTGGCCACCGCCAAGCTGGAGGCCCGACTGCGCAAGCAGCACGACAAGCGCTTCTCCCGCCGCGGTAACGGGCGCATCCCGGCGAGTGATGTCGCTGCCATCGTCCCTGACGCCGCGCGTCTGAACACCAATGGCGAGCTCGCCACCGAGCGCGAGCCGCTGGTGCCGACCACGAAGATGGGGTCGGTCGACGTCCAGGGCGAAGGCCCTCTGGTCGTCCGCGAGAAGACTCACTCGGCAGCACCGATGACGCTCACCCAGGCGCTCTACGAGATGGAGTTGGTCGGACACGACTTCTATCTCTTCGTCGACGCCGAGACCAAGCAGCCGAGTGTCGTCTACCGGCGCCATGCATACGACTACGGCGTCATCCACTTGAACCCCGATTCGTTCGGGGAGGAAGAGCCGGGCGGCGCAGGGGGCGCGCTCGGCGGCTGATACCCATCCACTGTGTGCCCCCGGCGTGCGCCGGGGGCACCATCGTGCCTGAAGAAAGCAGGAGTTGAAGCCGTATAGTGTTTGTGCCAGCCAGGGAGCATGTGGACACGAAACGGCTACGTGCCGGGGAGACGTCGTATGGCATTGATCGGGCTGGCCGCACGGGGCTGTTGTCAACCAGCCTTATTTCCAAGCTCTGGCCCTTCGGCCGAGTAGTTGACGGGGAGGAACGATGGGGGACAGTTTCGGGCCCGTGAGTGACGGCGCGGAGGGCGAGGGAAGCGGCAGCGGAAACGGTGCCGCCCCGGGGACTGCCGCGAGCGCGCCGCGCAAGGAGCCGATCCGGGTCCTGGTGGTGGACGACCACGCGCTTTTCCGTCGCGGCCTGGAGATCGTGCTGGCCCAGGAGGAGGACATCCAGGTCGTCGGCGAGGCCGGGGACGGTGCGGAGGCGGTCGACAAGGCCGCGGATCTGCTGCCGGACATCGTGCTGATGGACGTCCGGATGCCCAAACGGGGCGGTATCGAGGCCTGCACCGCCATCAAGGAGGTCGCCCCCAGCGCGAAGATCATCATGCTGACGATCAGCGACGAAGAGGCCGATCTCTACGACGCGATCAAGGCCGGCGCCACCGGCTACCTCCTCAAGGAAATCTCCACCGACGAGGTGGCCACCGCAATCCGCGCGGTCGCGGACGGCCAGTCCCAGATCAGCCCGTCGATGGCGTCCAAGCTCCTGACGGAGTTCAAGTCGATGATCCAGCGCACCGACGAGCGCCGACTGGTGCCCGCGCCCCGGCTCACCGACCGCGAGCTGGAGGTCCTCAAACTGGTCGCCACCGGCATGAACAATCGCGATATCGCCAAAGAACTCTTCATTTCCGAAAACACCGTGAAAAACCACGTACGCAACATCCTGGAGAAGCTCCAGTTGCACTCCCGGATGGAAGCCGTGGTCTATGCGATGCGGGAGAAGATTCTCGAGATCCGCTGAGCCGCATCGGCCGGTCGGCCGTACGGATCAGTCGGACTTCTCACTCATGTGAGTGAGTTCTGCGCGGAGCGCGGCGGCCAGTTCGGCGTCGTCGCAGCGTTCCAGGCGCACGGCGTCGCAGCCCGCCCAGGTGGCGGCCTCACGGAGCGCCTGTGCCATGGGGCGGACGGCCTTGGGGCCCTGCATCGAGACCTGGCGGGCGATGAGGGTGGTGCCCTCGCGGGCCGGGTCGGCGCGGCCCAGCAGGCGGCCCCCGGACAGCAGCGGCATCGCGAAATAGCCGTGTACCCGCCGGGGGCGGGGGACGTAGGCCTCCAGGCGATGGGTGAAGCCGAAGATCCGCTCCGTACGGGCGCGGTCCCAGATCAGGGAGTCGAACGGCGAGAGCAGGGTCGTGCGGTGCCGGCCGCGGGGCGGGGCGGCCAGGGCGGCGGGATCGGCCCAGGCCGGTCTGCCCCAGCCCTCGACCTCGACGGGGACCAGCCCCGAGCCCTCGATGACGGCATCGACCTGGTCGCCCTTGAGGCGGTGGTAGTCGGCGAGATCCGCGCGGGTGGCCACTCCCAGCGCGGCCCCGGCCTGGGCCACCAGGCGGCGCAGGCACTCGGCGTCGTCCAGATCGTCGTGCAGCAGGGCGTCGGGGACGGCGCGCTCGGCCAGGTCGTACACCCGCTTCCAGCCGCGGCGCTCGGTACAGACCACCCGGCCGGTGTCCAGCAGCCACTCCACCGCGATCTTGGTCTCGGACCAGTCCCACCACTCCCCGCCCTTGCGGCCGCCGCCCAGCTCGGAGGTGGTCAGCGGGCCGTCGGCCGTCAGCCGCGCCAGGACGGCGGCGCAGGAGCGGTCGGAGTCCTCCATGGTGTGCCAGCGGTAGCCCTTGGCGCGGTAGGCCCGGCGGCGGAAGGCGAAGTGCGGCCACTCCTCGATGGGCAGGATGCAGGCGGCGTGCGACCAGTACTCGAAGCTGTGGGTGCCGCTCCAGTAGGCGCTCTCGACGGCTTCGCGGCCGACCGGGCCGAGGCGGGCGTACGGCACCAGCTCGTGCGAGCGGGCCAGCACCGAGATCGTGTCCAGCTGCACCGCGCCCAGCTGCCGCAGCACCCCGCGCACCCCCGCTCGTCGGTCAGGGGCGCCCACCAGCCCCTGGGCCCGCAGCGCCAGGCGCCGGGCCTCGTCCCGGGAGAGGGTCGTCACGGGCGGGGGCAGCGGCCGGGTGCGCGGGCTGGTGGTCATGCGGGAAAGCGTAGGGGCGGCCACTGACAATGCCCGGGCCGCCGGCCGCACCCGGCAGAGGGCCTCAGTCCGTCCGCCCGCCACCGTACGGAAGGTACGGCGTGGCCTCCGCGGCCGGGTCCGCCGGCTCGGGAGCCCGCGGCAGGTCGGAGGGGAGGAGGGAGCCGATCCACACGTCGCGTCGGGTGCCCTCGTGGATCAGCTTGGCGCGCAGGGTGCCCTCCATCTGGAAGCCGACCTTGCGGGCCACCGCCCGGGAGCCTTCGTTGCCCGCCTCTGCCAGCCACTCCAGCCGCTCCACCCCCAGGTCGGCGAACGCCCAGCGCACCACCTCGCGGGCCGCCTCGGCGGTGTATCCCCGGCCCCGGTGCTCCTTGGCCGTCCAGTAGCCGAGCTCCGCCTGGCGCTCGGGGGCGTGCAGCAGGGAGATCCGCACCAGCCCCATGGAACCGACCAGGGAGCCGTCGGTCCGGGAGACCACGGCGAAGGCATAGGCGGCATCGGTGCGCCAGCCCTCGGGGGCGGTGGTGGCGACGTACTGTTCGGCGTCTCCGAGGCCGTAGGGTGAGGGGACGCTCGTCCAGCGTGGTATGTCCGGTTCCTGGCAGGCCGCGAAGACTGCGGGGGCGTCGGACGGTTCGAAGGGACGCAGGACGAGGCGTTCGGTGGTGAGGACGACGGGCTCCATGAGGCGAGTCTGCGGTGCGGAGAATACGGGCGCGAACGGATTTCGCGTGATTCCCGGCACCTTCTCGTCCGCTCATGCGTTCACCGGAAGAGGGCATATCTGCCGTCGCTGCGGCTAACCTCCCGGCCTGACAGAGTCCTCCCTTACGATGGCCGTTGCGGCGGGGCCTGCCCCATTGGAAACATGCCGCGCCCGCGCACCCGACCGTGCCAGGCCCGACCGGCAAGGAGACCAGCCCAAGTGTCCGTCTTCAACAAGCTCATGCGTGCAGGCGAAGGAAAGATCCTGCGCAAACTGCACCGCATCGCGGGCCAGGTCAACTCCATCGAAGAGGACTTCGCGGCCCTGTCCGACGCCGAGCTGCGGGCGCTCACGGACGAGTACAAGGAGCGCTACGCGGACGGCGAGAGCCTGGACGATCTGCTGCCCGAGGCGTTCGCCACGGTCCGCGAGGCCGCCAAGCGCGTGCTCGGCCAGCGCCACTACGACGTCCAGCTGATGGGTGGCGCAGCCCTTCACCTCGGATTCGTCGCCGAGATGAAGACCGGTGAGGGCAAGACCCTCGTCGGTACGCTCCCGACGTATCTCAACGCGCTGTCCGGCAAGGGCGTCCACCTGATCACGGTGAACGACTATCTGGCCGAGCGCGACTCCGAGATGATGGGCCGGGTCCATAAGTTCCTGGGACTGACGGTCGGTTGCATCCTCGCCGACATGACGCCCGCCCAGCGCCGCGAGCAGTACAACTGCGACATCACGTACGGCACGAACAACGAGTTCGGCTTCGACTACCTGCGCGACAACATGGCCTGGTCGCAGGACGAACTCGTACAGCGCGGCCACAACTTCGCGGTCGTCGACGAGGTCGACTCGATCCTCGTCGACGAGGCCCGTACGCCGCTGATCATCTCCGGCCCGGCGGATTCGGCCACCAAGTGGTACGGCGACTTCGCCAAGTTGGTCACGCGCCTGAAGAAGGGCGAGGCCGCCAATCCGCAGCGCGGCATCGAGGAGACCGGCGACTACGACGTCGACGAGAAGAAGCGCACCGTCGGCATCCATGAGTCCGGTGTCAGCAAGGTCGAGGACTGGCTGGGCATCGACAACCTCTACGAGTCGGTGAACACCCCGCTCGTCGGGTACCTCAACAACGCGATCAAGGCCAAGGAGCTGTTCAAGAACGACAAGGACTACGTCGTCATCGACGGCGAAGTCATGATCGTCGACGAGCACACCGGCCGTATCCTCGCCGGTCGCCGCTACAACGAGGGCATGCACCAGGCCATCGAGGCGAAGGAGGGGGTGGAGATCAAGGACGAGAACCAGACGCTCGCCACGATCACCCTCCAGAACTTCTTCCGCCTCTACGACAAGCTCTCCGGCATGACCGGTACGGCCATGACCGAGGCCGCCGAGTTCCACCAGATCTACAAGCTCGGCGTCGTCCCGATCCCGACGAACCGCCCGATGGTCCGGCTGGACCAGGCCGACCTGATCTACCGCACCGAGCCCGCCAAGTTCGACGCGGTGGTCGAGGACATCGTCGAGAAGCACGGCAAGGGCCAGCCGATCCTGGTCGGCACGACCTCGGTGGAGAAGTCCGAGTACCTCTCCCAGCAGCTCAACAAGCGCGGGGTGCCGCACGAGGTCCTCAACGCCAAGCAGCACGACCGGGAGGCCTCGATCGTCGCCCAGGCCGGCCGCAAGGGCTCGGTCACGGTCGCCACGAACATGGCCGGCCGCGGTACGGACATCAAGCTGGGCGGCAACCCCGACGATCTCGCCGAGGCGGAGCTGCGGCAGATGGGCCTGGACCCGGTCGAGCACGTCGAGGAGTGGGCGGCCGCGCTGCCCGCCGCCCTGGAGCGGGCCGAGGCCGCGGTCAAGGCGGAGTTCGAGGAGGTCAAGGAGCTCGGCGGGCTCTACGTCCTGGGCACCGAGCGGCACGAGTCGCGCCGTATCGACAACCAGCTGCGCGGCCGCTCCGGCCGTCAGGGCGACCCGGGCGAGTCCCGTTTCTACCTCTCCCTGGGCGACGACCTGATGCGGCTGTTCAAGGCCCAGATGGTCGAGCGGGTCATGGCGATGGCCAACGTCCCCGACGACGTCCCGATCGAGAACAAGATGGTGACCCGGGCGATCGCCTCCGCCCAGTCGCAGGTCGAGCAGCAGAACTTCGAGACGCGCAAGAACGTCCTGAAGTACGACGAGGTGCTCAACCGCCAGCGCGAGGTCATCTACGGCGAGCGGCGCCGCGTCCTGGAGGGCGAGGATCTCCAGGACCAGATCAAGCACTTCATGGACGACACCATCGACGCCTACATCCAGGCGGAGACGGTCGAGGGCTTCGCCGAGGAATGGGACCTGGACCGGCTGTGGGGCGCGTTCAAGCAGCTCTACCCGGTCAAGGTGACCATCGAGGAGCTGGAGGAGGAGGCCGGCGACCGCGCCGGCATCACCGCCGAGTTCATCGCCGACGCCGTCAAGGACGACGTCCACGAGCAGTACGCCGCCCGTGAGGAGCAGCTCGGCTCGGAGATCATGCGCGAGCTGGAGCGCCGGGTCGTGCTGTCCGTGCTGGACCGCAAGTGGCGTGAGCACCTCTACGAGATGGACTACCTCCAGGAGGGCATCGGCCTGCGGGCGATGGCCCAGAAGGACCCGCTGGTCGAGTACCAGCGCGAGGGCTTCGACATGTTCACCGCGATGATGGAGGGCATCAAGGAGGAGTCCGTCGGCTATCTGTTCAACCTGGAGGTCCAGGTGGAGCAGCAGGTCGAGGAGGTCCCGGTGCAGGAGACCTCCGAGCAGCCCAGCCTGGAGAAGGCGCAGGACGTCGTCCCGGCCGGTGCGGGCCGTCCCGAGATCCACGCCAAGGGCCTGGAGGCCCCGCAGCGTCCGGACCGGCTGCACTTCACCGCGCCCAAGGTGGACGGCGACGGCAGCGTCATCGAGGGCGACTTCGTCAGCGACGACGAGGGCCCGGCCCGCTCGGAGGCCGACGGGCTGACGCGGGCGGAGCGCCGGAAGGCGCAGAAGGGCGGCGGGCGACGCCGCAAGAAGTAGGCACGTCGAACGGGGCGCCCCGGCCATGAGGCCGGGGCGCTTTCGTGTGCCCGGCCGACGACACGGCCTAGGGGTGCGGTGCGGGGACCCATGGCCGGGGCATCGGGCCGATGTCGAGGGTGGCGCAGCGCCAGCGGGTGTCGGCGCCGCGTTCGAGGCGGAAGGCGAGGGCGCGCAGGCGGTCGCCGGAGGAGATACGGGCGAAGGCCTCGATGACGCCGTCGCGGGGGCGGCACAGACCGCATTCGCGGAGGGTGGGGACGGCGGCGGTGCGGCCCGGTGCGGGGCGGGGACGCAGGGGCGCCTGCGGGGCGAGCTCGACCAGCTGGTCGTAGGCCGTGGGCAGGGCGTGCCCCAGCAGGGCATGCACGGGGATCTGGCCGCTGAGCGCGAGCAGCAGCTGTCGGGCGAACCAGAGGTGCGGCCGCCGCTCGTGCGCCTGGCGCCGGGCCCCGGCGGTCGGCAGCCGCTCGGCGGCGGCCGCGGCTGCCGCCGAGCGGGCGCCCGGACCACCGGCGGCATCCGCCGTGCGGCCGGCGGACGGCCCGGCCGGGGCCGTACGGCCCGGAGTGGTGCGGGTGGCCGTCGACGGTCCGGCGGGCCGTGTGCGCCCCCGGCCGGGCCCCGCGCCGGGACCGCGGCCGGCGCCCCTGGGGCGGCGGGGGGAGGGGGTGCGGCTTGCGGGGGCCGGGGTGATGGGGGCGGATTCGGCGGCGGGGCCGGTGGCGGCGGCCGGGGTGGTGGGGGCGGCTTCGGGGCTGGTGCGGGGGCGTGGGGTGCGGGCGGCAGCGGTGTCGTCGCGGACCTCATCGGGCGCGCCGGCAGACGTCTTGCCGGACATCCCCAGGGACGTCTCCCCGGGCGTCCCTTCAAGAGCCCCCTCGGGAGTCGCGTAGTGCTCGGCCGCTGTGGCCGCGTCGGAGGGTCGGGTCGGATGGCTGTCCGTCATGAGCATGTCCCCCTTGTGCCGGGTTGGTCGATTACCGGGCGGTAGCTTCGGTGGATCTTCTCGGCGGGGCCGGGCGGGCGGCAAGGCGGGCCGGGGCCGCGCGGCGGGGCGTGCAGAGTTCACCCTTCCGTGGTGGGGGCGTGCGAAATCGCGGGTGGGAGGGGGCGGGACGAGGTTCCGCGGCCAGGGTGGGGAGGGCGTGCGGGAGCCCTGATGGGGGACTCTCGCCCGTATGCTGGCTGAGCATTCTTCAGAGTCGAGCGAAATGAGCGGAAGCGGCTGCCATGCGCGTCTATGTCCCCCTGACACTTTCCGGTCTCGCCGAGGCGCACAAAAGCGGTGAGCTGGGCGCGGGGCCCGTCGACGCGTACGCCGTCACGCCCGCGCTGCGCGAGTGGTACGTCTCGGACGACATCGAGGAGCTGGAGTATGCGGCGCTGAACCGCGCGGCCCAGGCCTCGCTGCGGCAGCTCGCGGGCAATCCGCAGGTGGCGCGGCGGCGGGTCGTGGTGGCGGTGGATGTGCCCGAAGGGGTGGCGGTGGCGGATCCGGACCGGGCGCTGGACGAGTCGGCGCTGGGTCAGGTGCGGCTGGCCGGGCCGGTGCCGCTCACGACGGCGGCCGCGGTGCATGTGGATGCGGACGATGCGGAGCCGGATGTCGCGGCGGCCGCGGCGGCGCTGGGTGCAGCGGACCAGGGCGACGACGATGCGCAGTTCACGGTGGACGGTGCGCAGGACCACGATCTGATGTGGTTCGGGGTGCAGGAGATTCCGCACCTGCTGGCGTAGCGCGGCCGGGGCCCCGCCGGTCCGCCCCGCGGCGTTGTCAGTGGGTGCGGGTACGTTTTCTGCATGGGGAAGGACGCGGGGACGTACACGACGGGGACGCATATGGCCATGGACGGGACGCGGCGCGCGGCGCACATCGTGTGGGACTGGAACGGCACGTTGTTCCACGACACCGATGCGGTGATAGGGGCCACCAATTCCGCATTCGCGGAGCTCGGGCTGGCGCCCATCACGCTGGAGCAGTACCGCGAGCTGTACTGCGTGCCGGTTCCGAAGTTCTACGAGCGGCTGATGGGGCGGATGCCGACGGAGGCCGAGTGGCTGGTGATGGATGCGACCTTTCACCGGCATTACACCGAGCACCGGGTGCGGTGCGGGCTGGCCGAAGGGGCGGATCTGCTGCTGGCGGAGTGGCAGGCGGCCGGGCACAGCCAGTCGATCCTCAGCATGTTCGGGCACGACGAGCTGATACCCCTGGTGCGCGGCTTCGGGATCGAGGCGCGTTTCGTACGGGTGGACGGCAGGACCGGGCCGTCCGGCGGCGGCAAGAGCGAGCACATGGTGCGGCATCTTGCGGCGCTGCGGGATGTGGAGCCGGGGCGTACGGTCGTGATCGGTGACGCGCTCGATGATGCGGTGGCCGCGCGGGAATCCGGGGCGCATGCGGTGCTCTACACCGGCGGCTCGCACAGCCGGGCCAGCCTGGAGGGCGCCGGAGCGCCGGTGGTGGACACCCTCGCCGAGGCGGTGGCGGCCGCGTCGGAGCTGGCGCGGGGCGGCGCGGCCGGGTGACCGGCGGCACGGACCAGGCGGCACCGACCGGGAGCGCCGGCCGGGAGTGTGGAAGGACCCGTCGGAGCGTGGAATGACCCGTCGGCGTGCAGCCGGACCGCCTCGTACCATCGCACATCCGGGCGGGCCGGACGTTGTCCGGATGGGCTAAGTTCATAGTGGGGTTTTGTACGGAGAAGGCCCATGACGGCACCCCTGCCGAGAGCGATAGCCTTGCAGCGTGATCAGCGCGATAACCCGCGGGGGCATCGAGGCCCCCGCCGTGCGCCCGGGACACCACCGTGACCGGGCGGTCGCTGGTCTTTGCGGCTACATCCCCGTGTCGACTGTGTCACCACTCGTCGAACACGGCACGGCCCTCCCTCACCGCGGCATAGCGTCGACGTCGACAGGACACCCCGTGTCGTGGCGGCGTTGTGCGGCATCCACCACGTTCTTCCACAACGTCACGCAACGGCGCGCGACAGGAGCCAGAGGACATGCAGACCAAGCTGGACGAAGCCAAGACCGAGCTGCTCGCCAGGGCCGCCCGGGTCGCTGAAAACAGTCCGGCCGGGGGACGCCTCCCGGTACGCGGACTCGACCCGGAGACCCTCACGGGATATCTCCAGCGCTACTACCTGCACACCGCCCCCGAGGACCTCACCGACCGCGACCCGGTCGACGTCTTCGGCGCCGCGCTCTCCCACTACCGTCTCGCCGAGACGCGCCCCCAGGGCACCGCGAACGTCCGGGTGCACACCCCGACCGTCGAGGAGAACGGCTGGACGTGCAGCCACTCCGTCGTCGAGGTGGTCACCGACGACATGCCCTTCCTGGTCGACTCGGTCACCAATGAGCTCTCGCGCCAGGGCCGCGGCATCCATGTCGTCATCCACCCCCAGGTCACCGTCCGCCGCGACGTCGCGGGCAAGCTGATCGAGGTCCTCGACTGCAACGGCGAGCCGCACCCCAACGGCAACGGCAAGGCCGCCGCGCTGCCGCACGATGCGGTGACCGAGTCCTGGATCCACGTCGAGATCGACCGCGAGACCGACCGCGACGACCTCAAGCAGATCACCGCCGATCTGCTGCGGGTGCTGTCCGATGTCCGCGAGGCCGTCGAGGACTGGGACAAGATGCGTGCCGGCGCGCTGCGCATGGCCGAGGAGCTGCCCGGCGAGCCGCTCGCCGACGATCTGCGCGACGAGGAGATCGCCGAGGCCCGCGAGCTGCTGCGCTGGCTGTCCGACGACCACTTCACCTTCATCGGCTACCGCGAGTACGAGCTGGCCTCCGCGCCCGGTGAGGGCGGCGTCGAGGAGGATGTGCTGACCGCCGTGCCCGGTACGGGCCTGGGCGTTCTGCGCTCCGACCCGCCGCACCGCGAGAGCGACGCCGGCCACCCCGTCTCGCCGTCCTTCAACCGGCTGCCCGCCGACGCCCGCGCCAAGGCCCGCGAGCACAAGCTGCTGATCCTGACCAAGGCCAACAGCCGCGCCACCGTGCACCGCCCCTCGTACCTGGACTACGTCGGCGTCAAGAAGTTCGACAAGGACGGGAACGTCGTCGGTGAGCGGCGCTTCCTGGGCCTGTTCTCGTCGGCTGCCTACACCGAGTCCGTCCGCCGGGTCCCGGTCATCCGCCGCAAGGTCACCGAGGTCCTGGAGGGCGCCGGCTTCACCCCGGACAGCCACGACGGCCGCGACCTGCTCCAGATCCTGGAGACCTACCCGCGCGACGAGCTGTTCCAGACCCCGGTCGACCAGCTCCGGGCCATCGCCACCAGCGTCCTCTACCTGCAAGAGCGCCGCCGGCTGCGCCTGTACCTGCGCCAGGACGAGTACGGCCGCTACTACTCCGCGCTGGTCTACCTCTCGCGCGACCGCTACACCACCGGCGTCCGGCTGCGGCTGATCGACATCCTCAAGGAGGAGCTCGGCGGCACCAGCGTCGACTTCACGGCCTGGAACACCGAATCGGTGCTCTCCCGGCTGCACTTCGTGATCCGGGTGGAGCCGGGCGCCTCCCTGCCCGACCTCACCGACGCGGATGTGGACCGTATCGAAGGCCGCCTGGTGGAGGCCGCCCGCTCCTGGGCCGACGGCTTCGCCGAGGCGCTGACCGCCGAATGCGGTGAGGAGCGCGCCGCCGAGCTGCTGCGCCGCTACAGCCAGGCCTTCCCGGAGGGCTACAAGGCCGACAACTCCCCGCGCAGCGCGGTCGCCGACCTCCAGCACCTGGAGAAGCTCACCGGCGAGGTGGGCAACGACTTCTCCGTCAGCCTCTACGAGCCGGTCGGTGCGGGCCCCGGTGAGCGACGCTTCAAGATCTACCGCACCGGCGAGCCGGTCTCGCTGTCGCGGGTGCTGCCGGGCCTGAACCGCCTGGGCGTCGAGGTCATCGACGAGCGCCCGCACGAGCTGCGCCGCGCCGACGGCACCGTCGCGTGGATCTACGACTTCGGTCTGCGGCTGCCCGAGCACGTCTCCGGCGACGACGCCCGTGAGCGCTTCCAGGAAGCCTTCACCGCGGTGTGGACGGGCGCCGCCGAGAGCGACAACTTCAACAAGCTGGTGCTCCAGGCCGGCCTCAACTGGCGCCAGGCGATGGTGCTGCGCGCCTACGCCAAGTACCTGCGGCAGGCCGGCGCCACCTTCAGCCAGACGTACATGGAGGACACCCTCTCCAACAACGTCCACACCACCCGGCTGCTGGTCTCGCTCTTCGAGGCGCGGATGGCCCCGGAGCGCCAGCGGGCCGGCACGGAGCTGACCGATGCGCTGCTGGAGGAGCTGGAGGCCGCGCTCGACCTGGTCGCCTCCCTGGACGAGGACCGCATCCTGCGCTCCTTCCTCACCGTCATCAAGGCGACCCTGCGCACCAACCACTACCAGCGCGACAGCCACGGCAATGCGCACGCCTACCTGTCCATGAAGCTCGACCCGCAGGCGATCCCCGATCTGCCGGCGCCCCGCCCGGCGTACGAGATCTGGGTGTACTCGCCCCGCGTGGAGGGCGTCCACCTGCGCTTCGGCAAGGTCGCCCGCGGTGGTCTGCGCTGGTCGGACCGCCGGGAGGACTTCCGTACGGAGATCCTCGGCCTGGTCAAGGCGCAGATGGTCAAGAACACCGTCATCGTGCCGGTCGGTGCCAAGGGCGGCTTCGTCGGCAAGCAGCTGCCGGACCCGTCGGCGGACCGCGACGCCTGGCTGGTCGAGGGCATCGCCTGCTACAAGACCTTCATCTCCGGTCTGCTCGACATCACCGACAACCTGGTCGGCGGCGAGGTCGTGCCGCCGAAGAACGTCGTGCGCCACGACGAGGACGACACCTACCTGGTGGTCGCGGCCGACAAGGGCACCGCGACGTTCTCGGACATCGCCAACGAGGTCGCCGAGTCGTACGGCTTCTGGCTGGGTGACGCCTTCGCCTCCGGCGGCAGCGCCGGCTACGACCACAAGGGCATGGGCATCACCGCCCGCGGCGCCTGGGAGTCGGTCAAGCGCCACTTCCGCGAGCTGGGCCACGACACCCAGACCCAGGACTTCACCGCGGTCGGCGTCGGCGACATGTCCGGTGACGTCTTCGGCAACGGCATGCTGCTCAGCGAGCACATCCGGCTGGTGGCCGCGTTCGACCACCGGCACATCTTCCTCGACCCCAACCCGGACGCGGCGACCTCGTACGCCGAGCGCCGCCGCCTCTTCGAGCTGCCGCGCTCCTCCTGGGCGGACTACAACACCGAGCTGCTCTCCCCGGGCGGCGGCATCCACCCCCGGTCGGCCAAGTCCATCCCGGTCAACGCGCAGGTGCGGGCCGCGCTCGGCATCGAGTCCGGCGTGAAGAAGATGACGCCGGCCGATCTGATGCAGGCCATCCTCAAGGCCCCGGTCGATCTGCTGTGGAACGGCGGCATCGGCACCTATGTGAAGTCCTCGGTGGAGACCCACACCGATGTCGGCGACAAGTCCAACGACGCCATCCGCGTCAACGGCGAGGACCTGCGGGTCAAGGTCGTCGGCGAGGGCGGCAACCTGGGCCTGACCCAGCTGGGCCGGATCGAGTTCGCCATGGCCGGCGGCAAGATCAACACCGATGCGATCGACAACAGCGCCGGTGTGGACACCTCCGACCACGAGGTGAACATCAAGATCCTGCTGAACGCCGTGGTCGCCAACGGCGATATGACGGTCAAGCAGCGCAACAAGCTGCTCGCCGAGATGACCGACGAGGTCGGCGCGCTGGTGCTGCGCAACAACTACGCGCAGAACACCGCCCTCGCACTGGCCCAGGCCCAGTCCTCCAGCATGCTGCACGCCCAGCAGCGCTTCATGCGCCGCCTGGTGCGCGACGGCGATCTCGACCGGGCGCTGGAGTTCCTGCCCACCGACCGGCAGATCCGCGAGCGGCTCACCGCCGGGCGCGGTCTGACGCAGCCCGAGACCGCGGTGCTGCTGGCGTACACCAAGATCACGGTGGCCGATGCCCTGATCCAGACGCCGCTGCCGGACGACCCCTACCTCCAGCGGCTGCTGCACGCCTACTTCCCCTCGGCGCTCTACGACCGCTTCGCCGAGCAGGTCGACGGGCATGCGCTGCGCCGGGAGATCGTGACGACGGTGATGGTCAACGACACCGTCAACACCGGCGGTACGAGCTTCCTGCACCGTATGCGCGAGGAGACCGGCGCCTCGCTCGAAGAGGTCGTACGGGCGCACACCGCGGCCCGCGCGATCTTCCGGCTGGGCCATGTCTGGGACGACGTCGAGGCGCTCGACACCGTCGTCGCGGCCGATGTGCAGACCCGCATCCGGCTGCACTCGCGGCGGCTGGTCGAGCGCGGCACCCGCTGGCTGCTCAACAACCGGCCGCAGCCGCTGGAGCTGTCGGGCACCATCGACTTCTTCGGCGACCGGGTCGCCCAGGTCTGGGCGGAGCTGCCCAAGCTGCTCCAGGGCAGCGACGCCGAATGGCACCAGAGGATCCTGGAGGAGCTGACCGGCAGCGGGGTGCCCGAGGCGCTCGCCGTCCAGGTGGCCGGCTTCTCCTCGGTCTTCCCGGCGCTGGACATCGTCGCCATCGCGGACCGCAGCGGCAAGGAGCCGCTGGAGGTCGCGGAGGTCTACTACGACCTGGGCGACCGGCTGCGGATCAACCAGCTCCTGGACCGCATCCTGGAGCTGCCGCGGGCCGACCGCTGGCAGTCGATGGCCCGCGCCTCCATCCGCGAGGACCTGTTCGCCGCGCATGCGGCGCTGACCAGCGACGTCCTGGCGGCCGGCAACGGCTCCGGCACGCCCGAGCAGCGCTTCAAGGCATGGGAGGAAGCCAACGGCGCCATCCTGGGCCGCGCCCGCGCCACGCTGGAGGAGATCCACGGGTCGGAGGGCTTCGACCTGGCCAACCTGTCGGTCGCCATGCGGACGATGCGCACGCTGCTGCGCACGCACAGCTGAGGCCCGGCAACGGGAACGGGGACGGCCCCGGAGCGCACTGCTCCGGGGCCGTCCCCGTTCCCGTACGGCGCCGCCCGCCCGGGGTGCCTAGCGGTGTTCCTCGTACGCGGTGACGACCTCCTCGGTGGGGCCGTCCATGATCAGCTCGCCCCGCTCCAGCCACAGCACGCGATCGCAGGTGTCGCGGATGGACTTGTTGTTGTGGCTGACCAGGAAGACCGTGCCGGCCTCCTTGCGCAGCTCGCGGATGCGTTCCTCGGAGCGCTTCTGGAAGGCGCGGTCGCCGGTGGCCAGCGCCTCGTCGATCATCAGCACGTCGTGGTCCTTGGCCGCCGCGATGGAGAAGCGCAGGCGGGCGGCCATACCGGAGGAGTACGTCCGCATCGGCAGGGAGATGAAGTCGCCCTTCTCGTTGATGCCGGAGAAGTCGACGATGCCGTCGCGGCGTTCGCGGACCTCCTCCCGGCTCATGCCCATCGCCAGGCCGCCGAGCAGGACGTTCTTCTCACCGGTCAGGTCGTTCATCAGCGCGGCATTGACGCCCAGAAGCGAGGGCTGGCCCTGGGTGTAGACATGGCCGCGCTCGGCGGGCAGCAGGCCGGCGACCGCCTTGAGCAGCGTCGACTTGCCCGAACCGTTGGACCCGATCAGGCCGATCGACTCGCCGCGGTAGGCGGTGAAGGAGACGCCCTTGACGGCGTGCACCTCGCGTACGCCCGTCGACGGCTTGCGGCGGACGATGCGGTTGAGGGCCGCGGTGGCGCTGCCCTTGCCCGCGCCCGTGCCGTACACCCGGTAGACGATGTGCAGATCGTCCGCGATCACGGTCGGGATACGGTCCTCGGCGGCCCGGGTCTGCCGCAGGTCATCGGTCTGCTCAGCCACGTCCGTACCGCTCCTCTGCCTTCCAGAAGTACACGAAGCCCGCGACGCCGGCCACCAGCGCCCACCCGGCTGCGAACGCCCAGACGTGCGGCGGCAGTTGCTTGTGGGTGAAGCTGTCGATCAGCGCGAAGCGCATCAGGTCGATGTAGACCGCGGCCGGGTTGCCGTTGAGCAGGACCACCACGATCTGCGGGAGGTGCTTGCCCACCAGGATCCGGCTGATGCTGAACATCACGCCGGAGGCGTACATCCAGGTGCGCATGATGAACGGCATCAGCTGCGCCAGGTCCGGGGTGCGGGAGCCGAGGCGCGCCATGACCAACGACATGCCCATGTTGAAGAGGAACTGCAACGCCAGTGCCGGGAAGGCCAGCAGCCACGACCAGGTCGGCGTCTGCCCGAAGCACAGCAGGATGACCACCAGCGCGCCCATGGAGTACAGCAGTTGCTGGAGCTGCGCCAGGCAGATCGAGATGGGCAGGCAGGCGCGCGGGAAGTGCAGCGCGCGCACCAGGCCGAGGTTGCCGGAGATCGCCCGGGTGCCGGTCAGGACCGAGTTCTGGGTGAAGGTGAAGATGAAGACACCGGTCACCAGGAACGGGATGTAGTCGGGGATGCTCTTCTTCGTGTCGAGCAGCACACCGAAGATCAAGTAGTAGACGGCCGCGTTGAGCAGCGGGGTCAGTACCTGCCAGATCTGGCCGAGTTTGGCGGTGGTGTACTGCGCGACAACCCGGGCCGTGGCGAACGACGTGATGAAGTGCCGACGCTGCCACAGCCGGCCGATGTACGCGGGCAGCGAGGGCCGGGCGCCGCTCACCTTGAGGCCATGGGTCTCGGCCAGGGCGCGCAGCGTGGGATCGGGCGCGAGGCGCCCGGCACTCACCGGGGCCGGGGCCGGGTCCGTGGTCGGGGGAGCGAGAGTCTGGGGCATGGGGGCCGCTTTCGTTGCGTCCAGGGCGGCGGAACGGGAGCCGGACGACGGAACGGGTCCGTATCGTCGCGACGCTGCCGAGACTAAAGGGAGCTCACGTCGAAACGCAACCGTAGCGTCGTGACGCTATGCTCAAGCCATGGCAAAGAACGGGGCACGCGAGGGCGGTACGACGGGGTCGGGTGCGGCGCGCCGCACCCCGGCGGGAGCCGCCGTACTGCGGGAGGACAAGACGGCGGCGATCCGCGCCGCGGTCTTCGAGGAACTGGCGGCGGTCGGGTTCGCCCGAATGAGTATCGAGGGCATCGCGCGGCGCGCGGGCGTGGGCAAAACCGCGGTCTACCGGCGGTGGCGTTCCAAGCTGCATCTCGTGCTGGACGTGGTCTCGGCGGTGGCCGTCGCCGGACTGCCGTCGCCGGACACCGGGTCGCTGCGCGGCGACGTACGGCTGCTGCTGGAGGTCGCGGCCCGTGCGCTGCGGCATCCGATGGCCTCGCAGATCATCCCGGACCTGCTGGCCGAGGCCGCCCGCAGCCCGGAGCTGGCCGAGGCGCTCAGGACAGCACTGCACGAAAGCCAGCAGAGCATGGCCGCCGCGATGGTGGAGCGGGCCGTCGAACGCGGGGAGATCCCGGCGGGCGTCGACGGCAAACTGGCGCTGGACCTGCTGACCGGGCCGCTGTACTGGCGGCTGGTGGTGGTCCGCGACGATCTGCCCGCGGGTTATCTGGACGCACTGGCGCAGTCGGTCGCGGCGGCGCTCGGCGCGGAGTGAGGGACCGGCACCCACGGATACGGGCCCGCCCCCGGTCGCATTCCGACCGGGGGCGGGCCCGTAAGGCGTTCAGCTGCCGCCGTCAGCCCGCCAGTTCGACACCGGAGGCATCGTCGGCGTCCGTGCCCGGCACCCGGTCGTCCCCGGCCTTGCGCGGTGCGGGCAGCTTGACCAGGCCCGCCGCGGCGGCCGCGGCACGCGGGCGGGGGGCCACGGTCCGCTCCTCCAGCGGCTGCGGCGCGGGCGCGGCCTCCTGACCGAGGAAGACCTGGCGCACCACGCGCTCGGCGGCGTGCCCGTCGTCCCACTGGCAGAAGCGGGCACGGAACGCGGCGCGCAGCCCGGTGGCCTTCTCGTCGTCCCAGCGCCCGCTGCGGAACGCCTCGATCAGCTCGTCCTCGGTGGTGGCGATCACGCCCGGGGTGTCGCCCGGCTTGCCCGAGAGCAGGTCGAAGGTGACGCCGCGGGAGCGGACGTAGGTGTCCCAGTCGTCGGCGTAGTTGATGATCGGCCGGTCGAGGTTGGCGAAGTCGAACATGATCGACGAGTAGTCCGTGACCAGTGCGTCGGCGGCCAGGCACAGCTCCTCGACGACCGGGTGCCCGGAGACGTCGATCAGCGCGCCGCGCTCCTGGAGCTTCTGGAGGCCCGGGTCCTGGTCGTAGAAGTAGTGGGTGCGCACCAGCAGCACGACGTTCTCGCCCAGCTCGCGGGAGATCTTCTCCAGGTCGAGGCGGGGGACGTAGCCGACCTGGTAGTCGCGCATGGTCGGCGCGTAGAGGACGGCGGTCTTGTCGGGGGCGATGCCCAGCCGCTCGCGGATCTCCAGTACGTCGTCGGCGGTGGCCCGGTAGTAGATGTCGTTACGGGGGTAACCGGCGTCCAGCGAGGTGAAGTTGCAGGGGTAGACGCGCTCCCACTGCTCGGTGGTGTGCTGGTTGGAGGAGAGCGAGAAGTCCCAGCGGTCGGCGCGGGCGAGCAGCTTGCGGAAGCTCATGCCCTTGGCGGCGGCGGGGTAGCGCTTCTGGTCGGTGCCCATCGACTTCAGCGGAGTGCCGTGGTGGGTCTGGACGTGGATCTGACCCTCCCGCTTGACCACGCCGTCGGCGAAGTTGACGTTGTTGACCAGGTACTTGGCGCGCGCCACGACCTCCCAGTAGCGCGGCGAGTTCAGCACCACATGGTCGATACCGGCCGGGACCTGGTCGGCCATGTTCTCCTTGACCACCCATACGCCGTGCACCTGCGGCGCCAGCTCCTTGGCCTTCTCGTAGATCGCGAGGGGGTTGCAGGCGGGCGTGCGGTTCCAGTACGCGGAGTAGACCGCGAGGTTCTCGTCCAGCGGCTGCCGCAGCAGCGCCTGGTAACGCAGGTCCATGGCCTTCTTCTTGGCCTGCTTGACCCGCTTGCCCGCGTGCTTGCGGACCGTGCGCTGCACCTTGCCGGCGACCTTGAGGCCGGCCAGCGCCGGGTAGGCGTCCTTGGCGAGCAGCGCGTACTTGCCGCCGGTGACGCCCGCGGGACGCACGAAACCGGACGGTACGCGCATGCGGTAGTCGCGGGCGGCGCGGTGGAAGAACTCCGCGGTGGCGTTCTGCGGCAGCCGGCCCGGCTTGTCCAGGATGGTCAGATAGTGGTCGATCATCTTGCGGAACATCTGCGGGCGCCAGCGCGAGAGCTCCGGGTGCGCGTCGAGATAGGCGAAGACCCGGCCGTACTGGTCGAAGACATCGAAGTGCTTACGGCTGGTGGTGCGCAGGATGTTGCCGCCCTGACGGCGCTGGCGGTAGTGCAGGCAGACCCGGTCGAGAACGGCGATCCGCTGCGCGGTGATCAGCGTGCAGAACGTCCAGGGCGCGTCCTCGTAATAGCCCACCGGGAATTCGAAGCCGTGTTCCTCGATGAAGTCGCGGCGGTACGCCTTGTTCCAGACGATCTGGAGGAGATCAAGGATTTGCGGGCGCTCGGCGAGGGAGAACGCGGGGGCGCCGGATTCGTCGAGGAGTTCGGCGAGCGCATTGCGCCGGGCCGAGCCGTCCCAGTAGGTCCGCGCGTAATCGAAGATCAGGATCTCGGGGTCCTCGGTGGCGGCCAGCCGCTCGGCCAGCGCGCTGAGCGCGCCCGGCACGAGGGTGTCGTCGCTGTCCAGGAAGAGCACGTAGTCGCCGGTGACCTTCTCCAGACCGGCGTTACGGGCCAGGCCCAGACCGACGTTCTCCGGCAGGTGCAGGACCTGTACGCGGTCGTCGTCGGCGGCGTACTCGTCCAGGATCGCGCCACTGGCATCGGGGGAGCAGTCATCGACCGCGATCACTTCGAAGTCCGTGAAATCCTGCGCCAGCACCGAGTCCAGGCATTCGCGCAGAAACCCCTGGACTCTGAAGCAGGGGACGATGACGCTGAAGCGGGGTGCGGCGTCGCGGACCATCTCCGACATGCGGTACTACTCCTCGTGACGATCTGTGCACAGAACGCAAAAAAGCCCGAAAGGGCGGCTCCCATTGTCCGTCATCCGACTCGCGTTCACCCAAAAAGGTTGGTCTTCGTAACCTGAAAGTTCTGTGGAGCGCGTCACGGCCGGGTAAAAGCGGAGACTTTTCGGACGGGCGGGACCCGGGAGGCAACCAAATACTGGATTTGGCCCTCTACCTTCAAATGGGCCGCAGAGGAGATTCCGATTGGCCGAGCGTCGCACCTCACTCGTGACCCGCCGCCGGCTGCTCCGTGCGACCGGCGGTGGCGCGCTGGCGGCCCTGGCCGGCGCCGGGTTCTGGGCACGGCTCGCCCCCGGGGAGCCGTTCACCCGTACGGAAGAGCTCGCCGGGTCCGGGCCGCCCCTGGCGGACGCCCGGAACCAGTCGTTTCTGCACGTCGTGGCGCATGCGGACGATGCCCTCTACTTCATGAACCCGAACCTGGAACAGGGCATCCGCAGCGGCGCCCGCTCGGTGACCGTCTGCCTGACCGGCGGCGAGTCCGACGGGCGCAACGCCGCCCCGGGCACCCCCGACCCCGTCCCGCGCAACCGGGCCGACTTCGCCCGCGCCCGCACCAACGGCCTGCGCGCCGCGCACGCCCTGATGGCCACCGGGGACGCGCGCAGCCCCTGGGACCTGGAGGCGCTGTCCCTCCTGCCCGGCTTCCAGGCGGAGCTGCACACGCTGCGCGCGGCCCCGCACAACCAGCTGGTCTTCCTGGAACTGGTCGAGGCCCGTACGGTCTCGGCGCCCCGCGCCACCAGCCTGCGCGGCCTGTGGCTCGGCGTCGCGGACACCCTCCCCACCCTGCGCCCCGCCCGCACCCCCGTACCGGCCGTCCACCGCTACACCCGCGACCAGCTCATCGCCACCCTGGTGGCGCTCCTCGAACGGGTGCGGCCCACCGTGGTGCGCACCCTGGACCCCGATGCCGCGCACTGCTCCCCGGACCGGCAGTCCGCCGCGGACCCCCGGCTCGCCGGAGCGCGCTACTACGACCACCAGGACCACACCGCCTCCGCCTACTTCGCCCTGGCGGCGCTGGCCGCCTACAGGGGGAGCGAGCGCGGCCGCCCGCCGGTCCTGGAGAGCTACCTGGGTTACGAACTCGGTGTACTGCCCAACAACCTCGACAACCGCACGGCCCGCCGCAAGGGCCGGGTGCTGGCCGTCTACGGCTGGGCCGACGGCCGCCGCTGCGGCGATCCGGCGGGCTGCGGCGACCGCAAGGTGGGCGGCAGGGCCTACAGCGGCGGCTCCCGGAACTGGACCCGCAGCACCCGGCTGCGCGCGCCCGGCTCCAACGCCTGGATCCGGCCGACGGCCGACGGCCGGCTCGCCGCCTTCGCGGTCCTGGGCGGCCGCGCCTACTGCTGGACCGAGACCCGCCCGGGCGGCGGCCGCTTCACCGGCCCCCAGCCGCTCGGCGGCGACCTGCGCGACCTGCTGGACAGCCAGATCCATGCTGTACGGCTCCCCCGCGGCGGCCTCCGGCTGTTCGCCGTCCGCACGGTCCTGCCGGACGCTGGCCGGGCCCACCGCCGCGAGCTGATGACGGCCGTCCAGACCGGCACCGCCCCCACCGGCGAGCCCCTCTTCGCCCGGTGGCAGCCGCTGGGCTCCCCGGACCACGACCCCGTCCGCTCGCTGGAGACCGGCTTCCCGGCGGCGGTGGCCACCCCGGACGGCGCGGTCCATGTCTTCGTACGGACCTGGGACGGGGGCCTCGCCCACCGCAGCGCCCCGCACGGGGGGCGGTGGACGGCGTGGCGGCGGCTGGAGGGCCAGGCGGGGCGGCTGAAGTCGGCGCCGGACCTGGTCGACGGCATCGATGCCTGTGTGGACTCCGAGGGCCGGATCCATGTGGTCGCGCCGAGCGGCCGGACCGTACACCACTGGGTGTCCCGCGAGCCCGGACGGCCGCCGCGCCCGGCCGCGGCCACCGGGCTGCCGGAGGCGGCCGGGCCGGTGAGCCTGGTGCCCCTGGAGGACGGCGCGGTGCGCGCGCTCTTCCGCCGGGCGGGCACCGCCCAGGTGCTGATCGCCGAGCGGCAGGGGCGGATCGGCAGCTGGCGGGTGGCGGCGCAGTGCGCGCCGGTGGGCGGCTACGGACGGGTGGCCGCGGCGCCGGCCGGTTCCGGCGACGGGATGGTGCTGGCGGTACGGGACGATGCGGGGCACGTCCGGGTGGCCGGCGTGCAGGGCGCCCCGGGGCCCTGGTGGACGGGACGGGTGCCGCATTCGGCGGCGGCCGGGGCCGCGCCGGACGCGGCGGGCCGGGCGGTGGTGGTGGCGCTGGGCAACGACGGCCGGCTGTATACGGTCCGGCAGCGGGCGGCGGGTGCGGACGCGCCGTTCGGGGCCTGGCGGCCGGCGGGGCCACCGCCGCCGGCTCAGGCCGGTTCGCGGGGGCGGGACCGTGCGCTCTGACGGGCGCGGCGGCCCGGGAGCAGAATCCGCCGGGAAACCAGGAAGGTGAACGGGATCCCCACCACGGCGGCCGCCAGCGGCGCCACCTTGCTGTTGACCCCGCACCAGCTCACCAGCACCACCAGCCCCACGCTCTGGACCACATAGGCGGTGACCTGGGTCAGCGGGAAGAGCAGGAACTTCTTCCAGGTCGGCCGGGTGCGGTAGGTGACGTAGGTGTTCAGGAAGAACGAGCAGGTCATCGCGGTCAGGAAGCCGAGGGTGAAGGCCGCGAAGTACGGCAGGACGCGGTGCAGCGGCAGATAACAGGCGTAGAAGGTCGCGGTGTTGACCCCGCCGACGACGGTGAAGCGGAGGAGCTGGCCCCGGTCGGGGAGCGACGGCAGCAGGCGCCTGGCGCGTGGTGGCATCAGCCGGCCCGGGAAGGGGCGGCGGGGATGGTGGCCTCCGTGGCCGGCCCGTTGGCCTCTTTGGCCGCTCCGCCGCCCTCCTTGGCCGTCCGGACGGCGTCCCTGACGGGCCGGACGGCTTCCTTGACCAGGAAGTGCGGCCGCCGCTTGGCCTCGTAGTAGATCCGCCCGATGTACTCGCCGATCAGCCCGAGCATCACCATCTGGAGTCCGCCCAGGCCCACGATGATGGCCACCAGCGTCACATAGCCCGGCGCCGTGATGCCTCCTACGGCGGCGGAGCCGATCACCCACAGGGTGTAGAGCGCGGCGAGCGAGGCCAGGCTCAGCCCGGCGTAGATGGCCGCGCGCAGCGGGCGGCAGTTGAACGAGATCATGCCGTCGATGCCGTAGTTGACCAGGGTGCGCAGCCGCCATTTGGTCTGCCCGGCCTCCCGGGCGGCGTTGCGGTAGTCGAAGGTGACGGTGTCGAAGCCGATCCACGAGAACAGGCCCTTGGAGAAGCGGTTGTACTCCGGCAGCGAGACCAGCGCGTCGACGGCGGTGCGCGACAGCAGCCGGAAGTCGCCCACACCGTCGGTGAGTTCGACGTCTACCCAGGTGTTGACGGCCCGGTAGTAGAGGCGGCTGAGCGCGGTCCGCAGCCGCCCGTCGCCGTCCCGGCTGCGGCGGGCGATGACCTGGTCGTGGCCGAGGTGGTAGAGGTCGAGCATCTTCTCGATCAGCTCGGGCGGATGCTGGAGGTCCGCGTCCATGATGATCACCGCGTCGCCGGTGGCCTCCCGGAGGCCGGCCAGTATGGCGGGCTCCTTGCCGAAGTTCCGGCTGAAGGAGAGATACCGGGTGGTGGCGGGGTGCCGCTGGGCGAGGCCGCGCAGCCGGGGCAGGGTGCCGTCGGCGCTGCCGTCGTCCACGTAGCACAGCTCGTAGTCGACGGCGAGCCCGTCGAGAACCGAGCGGACCCGGGCATCGAAGCGGCTTATGACGTCCTCTTCGTTGTAGCAGGGGACGACGAGGGAGAGCTTCATGGTCGTGCCTTTTCGCCGGTGTCCGCCGAGGGTCAGGGGACGGCGCGGTCGCCGTCCCCTGCGGGGTAATTCTGGCAAATCTGGTTGATTGTCATGGTTTGGGAGGGTGTGGCGAACGAGCGGTTCCGGCGTCCGCGGAGGCGGGCGGCCGTCGCCACGGCGACCAGGGCCAGCGCACCGGCGCCGCTCGCGGCCAGCCCCGGCAGCAGGCCCGGAGGGGTATAGGCGCAGGACAGCCGGGAGGCGCCGGGGTGCAGCGGGACGGCCAGCAGACCGGCGTACGAGCCTGCGGCGCGCGAGGGCCCCCCGTCCACCGAACAGCCCCATCCGGGCACCGCCGGAAGGGCGATCAGCGCACTGCCGGAGCTGTGGGGCGGCAGCGCGGCAACCAGTTCATGGCCGCCGGTGTTCCATTTGACGAGGCCGTTCGCGCGCAGGGCGGCCACCGCGTCGGACAGCGAGTGAGGGGGGAGACAGCCGATGGGGTGCTCGGGGATATGTTGCGGACCGTCCGGGGTGAACCGGACCGGCACGGCGCCGTCGGCGGGCACGGTGCCCAGGATGCGCACGGGGTTCTCGGTGATGCCGTCGCGCCGCCCGATCGCCCGGGTCCACCGGCCCAGGGCACTGACATGCCCGGCGAACTGCGGGGCGTACCAGACGGCGGTGCCGCCCGGGGTGCAGCGGGCGGTGAAGGTGGTGCCGGGGGCCTCGCCGTCGGCCGCTTCGCCGGGGGGCTTGCGGGCGGGCAGCGTCCAGCCGGTGGCGTCGCGCAGCGGGGCGGTGCCCGTGGCGGGGGACAGGGCGGGGACCTCGTAGACCCGGGCGCCCAGCGCCCGCTCCTGGCGGGCGAAGACGGTCCCGTCCGGGGGCGTCCGGGGCCCGTCGGGGGCGGCGGTGCGGTGCGCGCCGCGTCCGCCGCGGCGCAGATCGCGGCGTACGGACACCAGCGGGCCCGGCCGGGCGTTCTGTGCCGTGAAGCCGCCGTCGTGGTGCGGCGCAAGGTAGCTGCCGACGCCCATGAGGGCGCGCCCCACCGGGTCCTCCAGGCTGAGGGTGTGCCGCCCCTTGATGTACCAGCCGGCGCCCAGGCGGTGCAGCGCACGGGCGGTCGCGGCCGGCACATAGCTGCTGTAGTACGAGCCGCCCTGACCGCCGATCAACAGCGGGTCGTTGTTGGCGAATTCATGCGGCCCCGGGTCGGTGCGCAAGCGCGGCCAGTCGTCGCGGGCCGCGAGCCCGTCCCGGGTGGCCAGCGCCCGCTGGCTGAGGGTGGCCTTCGGACGGAACCACGCGATCGTGTCCCGCAGTGCGATGAGGGAGTACGCCGAGTACGCCGAGCCGAGCAGCACGGCGCAGGTCAGCGCGGCGGTGGCGGCCGACCGTACGGCCGCCCTGGCGGCGCGGCGGCGGGCCGCAGTCAGCACGATCAGCGCGGCCAGGACGATCCCGCCGCCCGCCAGCAGAATCCAGGTGGCGCCGCCCACCGCGGGCCGGTCCCGGCACAGCCAGGCCAGCAGCGCCACCAGCCCGGCGCCCGCGGCCAGTTCACGGGACCGTGGCCGGTGCGCCAGCGCCAGCCAGGCCATCATCACCACCACCCCGCTCAGGACGAACGCCGCACGGAACGGACTCCCGTTGGGCAGCGCGAACCCGTGCCACAGCAGAATCGTCGGCTCCCAGACGAACGACGCGGCCACCGCCACCGCCAGGACGTACCACCCCACCCGCACCCGCACCGGCAGAGCGCGTACGAACGGGAAGGCGGCCACGAGCAGCAGCCCCGGCATCCCGGCGAAGATGTGCGGCAGCTCCTCCGCGTCCCGCCCGCCCGGCAGCAGCTGCGCCAACTGGTCGAGCAGCGGCGGCGGTCCGGGGTAGGTCCAGGCGGGCGCGGTCTGCGCGGCCCGGCTCGCCTCGAAGGTGACGGTCAGCACGGGCGCCGCCAGCGCGAGCGCGGTGACCGTCATCGAGGCGGCCCGCCCCAGCACCCGCAGCCGCTCCCCGGTCGGCATCCCCTCGGCCGTCACCACCCGCACCAGCAGCACCAATGCCGTGGCCAGGCTCGCCATCGCCGCCGTATAGAAATTCCCCGCCCAGGCGAGCGCGAAGAGTGCCGTGCCCGCCACCCACCGGCGACGGTGCAGACACCAGTCCGCGGCGATACCGGTCATCGGCAGCGAAACCAGGCCCCACATCCACATCGGATCGGCGAACCCGTCGTGCAGCACCCAGGCGCACAGTCCGTAGCCCACGGAGAGCAGCGCCCGCAGCCTCCCGGGGCCCGGCGCGAGCCGCCCCAGGAAGACGGTCATCAGCGCCGCGCCGAGCCCGATGCTCAGCAGGGTCACCAAGAAGACCGGGAACTCCACCAGAGGGCGCGGGAAAAGCCCCACCAGCCACGAGAAGGGGTTCATCAGATAGGTGAGGAAGTCGGCCAGGAAGGGGACGCCGTAGCCGCTGCTCCAGTTGAAGAACAGATCGCCGCTGGTGGTGCCGTGCAGCAGATCCCACAGCCGGGCGTGGAACGGGATGAACTGGTTGCCCAGGTCATTGACGGCACGCGAGCGCGTCCCGAAGGGATAGCTGCCGTGGGCCGCCAGCGCCAGGCAGTACGCCCCCATGGACAGCAGCGCCGCGAGCGCGGGTGCGGCGCTGCGTTTGATGATCGCTCTCACCGTGCCGCGATCCCCCAGCTCCAAGAACAAGATCAAGACAGGCGAACTCACCCTAAAGGATCGATAACGGATGATGAAGGTATATCTCTCGCCCATACGGTGCGCTGCGCCGGAGCGCGGGGTAGCTTCCCCTGATTCCCCCGGGATCCCAGAGGCCCCGGGGGCCCGGGACGACGAACGGAGGGCGGATGGCCGTACCGACCGTCACCGTGGTCGTCCCCGTCCACAACACCCGGCGCTACCTCGGCCGCAGCCTGGGCTCCGTATTCGCCCAGACCCTGGCCCAGGACCGCATCGAGGTGATCGCGGTCGACGACGGCTCCACCGACGGCAGCGGCGCCTGGCTGGCCGAGGCGGCCCGCGGCCACCCCAATCTGACCGTCGTGAGCGGGCTCCCGTCGGGCGGCGCCGGGCGGCCCCGCAACATCGGCCTGGCCCGCGCCACCGGCGACTATGTCTTCTTCCTCGACTCCGACGACCGCCTCGGCCCCGAAGCGCTCGCCCGCCTCACCCATATGGCCCACACCTGCCGCTCCGACATCGTCTACGGCCGCATCGTCGGCGCCGACGGCCGCGCGGCCCCCGTCGACCTGCGCCTCACCAGCCCCCGCGTCTCCCTCTTCGACTCACCGGTCTACTGGAGCCTGGCCGCCTACAAACTCTTCCGCCGCTCCTTCCTCGACCGCCACCGCCTCCGCTTCGTCGAAGGCCGCCTCCTGGCCGAGGACCTCCCCTTCGGCATCGCCGCCCTGCTGCACGCCGAGGTCGTCTCCGTCCTGGCCGACTACGACTGTTACTACCTCCACGGCCGCGACGACGACAGCAACGCCACCCGCCAGGACATCGACTGGCCCGAATACCTCGCCTATATCGCCACCGTGCTCGCCGAGGTCGCCGCCGCCGTCCCGCCCGGCCCCGACCGCGACAAGCTGATGACCCGTCACTTCCACGGCGAGATACTCATGCCGTTCGCCGCCCCCTACCTCGCCCGCGACCGGGCCGGCCGCCGCGCCATGGCCGACGCCGCCCGCCCCCTCGTCGCCCGCTACCTGACCGACCGCATCATGGCCGCGCTGCCGCCCGGCCTCCGACTGCGCGCCCACTGCCTGCGCGCCGGACTCGACGACGAACTGACCGCCGTCGTCCGCGCCGATACGCAGCACAGCCCCGGCCCGCCCCATGTGGACCCCGACGGCCGCGTCTACGCCGCCTACCCCCACTTCCGCGACCCCGACCACCCCCTCCCCGACGCCTGCTACGACCTGAGCACCCGCCTCGCCCTGCGCCAGCGCCTGACCGGCCACCACTGGCGCGAAGGCCTCCTCCATCTCCACGGCACCGCCGAACTGCCGGGCCTGGCCGCCCACCGCGTCGACCTCGTCCTGCGCGGCCGCGGCGGCGAACACCGCCTCCCCGCCCGGCACCACGGCGGCATCTGGCACGCCACCCTCGACCCCGCGACCGCCCTCGACGGCGCCCCGCTGACCGACGGCATCTGGGGCCTGAAGATCGCGCTCACCGCCTACGGCGCGGCCGGCGCGTCCGGATCGGCACTGCGCCGTGCCGCCTGGCTGTGCCCGGAGACCGAGGACCCCGCGGCCCTCGCCCCCCGCCTGCTCGCCCGCGGCCCCGCGGAGCCCGCCGTCGGCGCCCTCTTCCTGTCCCACCCCCACGGCCATCTCCACCTCGACCTCGACACCCGCGGCGCCCGCCGGCCCCTCGGTGCCGACGTCCACGGCAAGGCCACCCGCACCACCCTCACCGCCCACCTCACCCTCCCCGGCTGCCCCGTGGACGCCGAGCTCCAGCTGATCCTCTGCGACGAGCGCGGCGTGATCGCCCTGCCCACGAAGGTGCAGCGCCGGTCCCACGACCGCTTCACCCTGCGCGCCCGCCTGCGCGGCGGACCGCCCGGCCACCGCCGCGCGGCCGTCCGGCTCACCGTGGGGACGCTGCGGCTCCGGCTGCCGGTGGCGGAGGGCGAAGCAGGCGGGGCGCTCACGGTGACGATCCCGCGGAGCCTGCTCCCGTACAGAGGCCCTCTATGACCAGGCCCTCTATGACCAGGCCGCCTATGACCAGGCCCCTATGACCAGGGCTCCCCATGGCCAGGCCCCCATCACTGAGGCCCCAACGGCCGGCCAAGGCCCCTCATGGCAAAGGACGGACGGATCTCCGCGATCCGTCCGTCCTTGCCGGTGGCTCGGGACAGGGCCCGAGCGGGCGCCTCAGCGCTGCCCGCGCAGCCCCCACCCCGCCCACGCCGACGCGATCATCTCGCGGACGTCATGGCGGGCCTTCCAGCCCAGTTCCTGGGTGATGCGGTCCGCCGCGGCGACGACCCGGGCCGGATCGCCGGGGCGGCGCGGGGTGACCTCGGCCGTCACGCCCTCGTGCCCGGTGACCGTGCAGATCAGATCGATCATCTCGCGGACCGAAACGCCCTCGCCCCGGCCGATGTTGAGGGTGAGATCGCGCACCGGTCCGGGCTCGGCGAGCCGGCGGGCGGCGGCCACATGGGCATCGGCGAGATCGGCGACATGGATGTAGTCGCGGATGCAGGTGCCGTCGGGGGTGTCGTAGTCATCGCCGAAGATCCGCGGAGCGGCGCCCTCGGTGAGCTTTTCGAAGACCATGGGGACGATGTTGAAGACCCCGGTGTCGGCCAGTTCCGGCGTGGCCGCGCCCGCGACATTGAAGTACCGCAGACAGGCGGTGCTGATGCCGTGCGCCTTGCCGACCGAACGGGCCATCCACTCACCGACCAGCTTGGTCTCGCCGTACGGGTTGATCGGCGCGCAGGGGGTGTCCTCGGTGACCAGGTCGACGTCCGGCATGCCGTAGACGGCGGCCGAGGAGGAGAAGACGAACCGGCCGACCCCGGCGGAGGCCATCGCCTCCAGGAGGATCTGGAGACCGTGGACGTTCTCGCGGTAGTAGTGCAGCGGCATCTCCACCGACTCGCCGACCTGCTTCTTGGCGGCCAGGTGGACCACATCGGTGATCTCGTGCGCCGCGAAGGTGCGGTCCAGCAGCGCCCGGTCGAGGGTGGAGCCGACGACCAGGGGGACGTCCTCGGGGATCCGGTCGGCGATGCCCGTCGTCAGATTGTCGAGCACCACGACCGGCTCGCCCGCCTGGCGCAGGGCCCGTACGACATGGGAGCCGATGTAACCGGCACCACCCGTGATCAAATAAGACATACGCCAATCCTAGGTCGGGGGACACAACGGGAGGGGAAGCGGCCGGACCGGCGCGGCTCAGCGGCCGAATCTGCGCGCCGCGATCCGCCATACGCTGCGCAGACCGGCCGCGACCCGCAGCGAGAGCGCGCCCCCGGTGGTCGCATACGGCTGGGCCAGCAGCAGGCCGTGGCGGCGGCTGGGCAGGACGCGTCGGCGCAGTCCGGGGCCCATCGCGCGCAGGGAGGCGCGGAAGCCGTCGCCGTCCTCGCAGCGGACCTCGGCCATCAGGTCCCAGGGCTCGGGGTCGGCCGAGCGGGCCGAGCCCCGTTCGATCAGGGTCGCCAGGTCCAGGACCACCTCGGCGGTCCAGCAGGTCTCGGATCCGGCGGTGGGCGGGGCCGGGGTGAGCGCCGCGGTGTGGACGGGGCCGCGCCGGTCGTCCCGGCGGCGGCGCAGCTCTATGTCGATGCTGACCGGGCCCGCCGCGGACAGCCGCCCGTACATGTCGTGCACCCGCAGCCGCAGGGTGCTGCGCGGCCCGATGGCCGGTTCGGCGTCGATGGTCACCGGCAGGCGGTGCATCGGCTTGGTGCCCAGCGCGTCCAGCCCGACCTGGGGCAGGTCGGGCGCCCAGACGGCCTGCCCGTCGGCCTCGGCGTACGGGGGCAGCAGCCGCCCCGGACGGGCCGCGAGCTGGGTGAGACGCTCCAGGTCGCGGGGGGAGGGGGAGGCCAGGACGACCCGGGCCAGCCAGCGGGCCGGGGCGCGGGCGGCGCGCAGACCGGCCTCGTCGAAACCGGCCAGATAGTCACGGGTCAGCCGCCACCATTCGGTGCGGTAGTCGCCGCCGCGGGTGTGCAGCTCGCGGACGTACATCCGCAGGTCGTGATCGAGGAACTTGGTCTCCGCGGCATGCGCGAGGGCCTTGTGCCCGGCGTCCTGGAAGATCTGCACGCTGGCGCGGTGCGCATCGATACGCGCCTGCCAGTTGGCCACGTCATCGCGCGCCAGGGAGATCGACTGCCGGGCCGCGGAACGGCGGACGTGCCAGACGTAGACGGGGTCCGGGATGGTGGCGATCCGCGGGGCGGCGGCCAGGACGCGGGCGGTGAAGACGAAGTCCTCGTAGGTGTAGCGGCCCTCGGGGAAGGCGATGCCGTGCGCGGTGAGGAACGCCGTGGCATAGAGCTTGTTGACGCACAGGGTGTCGCGGACCAGCTGGGGGCTGTCCTCGGCCGGGTGGTGCAGCGCCGCCTCGCGGTAGAGGCCGGGCTGCCAGGGGACGTCCCGCCCGGCGGGCAGCTCGCGGCGGACACAGGCGCCCGCCACCACCGGGGCGTCATGGTGCAGTGCGGCGGTCAGCAGGGACCGCGCGGCGTCCGGCGGCAGGACGTCGTCGCTGTCCAGGAACATCACGAAGCGGCCGGTGGCGGCGCGCAGCCCGTCGTTGCGCGGGCTGCCGCAGCCTCCGCTGTTCTCGGTGCGGTGGATCACCCGCAGCCGGTCGTCGCCATGTGCGAGGGCGTCCAGCGCCTCGCCCGTCCCGTCGGTGGAGGCGTCGTCCACCGCGATCACCTCGAGGACGGCGTCGCCCTGGGCGAGCGCGGAGCGCACCGCGTCGCGGACGTGCGCGGCATCGTTGAAGGCGATGACGACGATGCTGACCTGTTCGTTTGGCGTGATGGTGGGCCCAGGCCGTGGCTCACGGGCTTCTTTCACAGTCACTCAATCTACATTTCGTGTCGACAGCATCTCTGGGGGCACGAGCGGGATCTGGTCCGTTTGTCTGATGGAACAGAGGCGGTTTCCCGTCGCAGGGTTGCACCCTTCGCCGCGGTTTTCCGCGTTCTTGCCGTCTTCTTACTGGCCGGTTACGGGTCGGAAAGGCCGGGCTCGGGCGTGCAGGGCCGTAAGGGCGCCTGCACAACCTGTAACGACGCGAAGGCCGTGCGATGCCGATCCGAACGCCACCACCTTGCCGCCGCCGTCTTTGCCCTTCCGGCCGTCCCCGGCGGCTCACGCCATGAGCAGATCGGCCACCCGGCCCGCCGCGCCGCCGTCGTCCCGGTGGCAGAGGGCCTCGCGGAAGGCCGTATACGACTCCGCGCCGGCCCGGGCGATGGCCGTCAGATCGCCGAGCGCATCGATCAGCTCCCCGGTGGTGCCGAGCAGCGGGCCGGGGACCCGGGCCTCGAAATCGAGGGTGAAACCCCGCAGCGTGTCGCGGTAGTGCGGCAGGTCGGGGGTCAGAAAGAGCATCGGACGGCCGGTGCTGGCGAAGTCCACGGCCAGCGAGGAGTAGTCGGTGACCAGCACATCGGCGGCCAGCAGGAGCTCGGTGGCGTCGGGGTGGTCCGAGACGTCGAGGGCGAAGGGGGCGGTGGGGGCGGTGGGGCTCCCTTGGGGGAAGGCCGGCAGCCGGTCGGCCACCAGCGGGTGGCTGCGGACCAGGAGGACATGGTCGTCGGACAGGGCGGCGTGGGCCATCCTCAGGTCGAGCGGCAGATGCAGACGGTGGTGGGCCGCGTCATAGGCCAGATGGTCGCGCGGGGTCGGCGCATAGAGCACCACTTTCTTACCGTCCGGGACGCCCAGCCGGGTGCGTACCGCGGCGGCCCTGCTCTCCCGGTCGGCGGCCAGCAGCGCATCGATGCGCGGCAGCCCGGTCTCGACGGGTTCACCGGCGAAGCCGAGCGACGCGGGCAGGACGGCGCTGCTGTGGGCATTGGGCGACAGCAGCACGCTCCACTGGCGGCCCAGCCGCGGCCGGGGCGCCAGATGGGACAGCCCCGCACAGAGCGTGCCCGCCAGTCCCGCCCCGATCTGCTTGAGCGGGGTGCCGTGCCAGGTCTGGACGACCGTCTGGCCCTCGCGCCGCAGAAACCACGACGGCAGATGGGTGTTGGTGACGATCCAGCGGCTGTGGGCCAGGGCACCGTGCCAGGCGGCGCTGCCGACGACCACGGCGCGGGCGGTGTCCGGCACCGTGGCCTGGCCGTCGCGGACCGCCCACAGATGTGTCACCTCCACGCCCCGGCGCACCAGCTCCTCGTGCACCGCACGCGGCGAGTCCCCGTACGCCCGGCCGCCGAAGCTGCTGTAGAGCACCGCGTCGCGCAGCGGACGGCCCCGGTGGAGGGGATAGTGCAGTTCGCGCAGCACCCGGCGGCGGTAGGGGCCGCGGTCGGGGGCGGGCAGCGCCGGGCCCGCCGTCACCAGCGCCTCGTCATGGCGGTGCCGGTCGAGGGTGAGCGGTTTGCCGCCGGCCGTACGGGAGGTGGGCAGGCCCTCGAAGACGGCGGGCGCGAAGCGGACCGGGGCGTCCAGCGGTGATCCGGGCGCGCCCCGCTCCCGCAGATGCAGCGTCCAGCGGCCCTCGCGCAGCGGCCGCGCCCCCGCCAGGGACGGCAGCGCGCCCAGCGGCAGCGCACAGTGGAAACGGCCGCCGTCGTGGGTGGCGGGGAACGCCGCCTCGGCCGCGTGCGCGGTGTGCCGCAGGACGACCTCGGTGGCGCGCGGCGCGGCATCCGGCAGCCGCCCCGCCACCAGCAAGGTCCCGTCGCCCCGCCAGATGACCCGGTCCGCATACGGCTGCGGGGTGCGGTCGTGCAGCACCAGCTCCCCGGCGGCGGTGGCCGCGACGACCAGCTCCCGGCCGTGCGCCAGGGGATGACCCACCGGGGGCAGCTCCGGCGGGCAGCCGACCGGGACCGTGGCGCCGTCCGGCAGCACCAGCTCCGGCGTCCAGGTCTCGGTGTGCCGGGGCGCAATCGCCCGCGGCGCCGCCGCATCCGGCTCGGGGCGCGCGGCGGCCAGCTTGTCGAGCCGGATACGGACGGTGAGCGGCGCCCCGGACGGCGGGGCATCCGCGCGCTCCCCGGACGCCGGCCCGTCGGCCGGTTGGTCCGGTTTCACGTGAAACATCGTGACCGCGCCCGTCCGCCGATGGGTCAGCCGCAGCGCGGCCGGTCGCGGGCCGGGCGCCATGACCGTCAGATCAAGCGCATCGGCCGCCGCCAGGCGCTGCCCCGCCAGCCGGTACGCCCGGCGTTCGACCGCCAGCCGCAGCCGCCCCTGCACATACCGCGGCACGATCCACACGCCCTCGTCGCCCGTCTCATACGCCAGCGGCGACGCCCCCGAGCCGGTGTCCCCCGCCTCCAGCGCCGCGGCCCGCACCACCCCAGCCGACGCGACGATCACCCCGACCGTCCACTCCCCCTCCTCCCAGCGCCCGCCCCTGCGCAGCCGCGCCGGATCGAGCGTGACCTCGAAACCCGCCCAGTCGTAACAGTGCCGCTCCTGACCGGACGCGGCGGTCGCCTGCGGCATCGCCACCGGCCGCATGGGCAGCGCGATCCGCCGGCGCCCCTGCGCCAGCACCGCGGTGCGCAGATAACCGCGGCGGGTCGCCGCGTCCAGATTGCGGAGATAGGCCCAGCCCCGCAGCACCAGTGCCCCGTCCCGCCACACCGCCTCCAGCACCCGCGTCCGTACGGGGAGATCCGTACGGTCCAGCCGCGACACGCCCGGCGGCAGCTCCAGCGGGGGAGTGAACGGCAGCACCGCACGCTTGCGCAGCGGCGGCCCGGTCACCTCGAACCCGGCCGGATTGCGCTCCTCATACGCCAGCAGCGCCAGCAGGTCCGCCGGCCGCCCGGCGCGCACGAGATACCAGCGCATCCGCAGCTCGACCGGGAGCGCGGGAAACAGCAGGGGGTCGACCCCGGCGAGGAAGTCGCGGGCGCACTCCAGGAATGCGCTGCGGGACTCGGGCGCGGCCGAGGGCAGCGCCGCCACCAGGTCGAGCAGCCCGTCGGCCAGCGCCCACCGGTCGTACTCCTGCCGGAAGGCATGACGCTCCGGATGCGCCGGATCGGCCAGGAAGCGGCGGATGCCGGCCACCGCCGCGAACCGCTCCCGTACGGCCGCCGCACCGGGCCGCCGGTAGCGCGCGGCGCCCTCCGGCAGACGCCGGTGGACGACGTGGGTGTGCAGCGCGTCCACCGCCTCCGCCAGGAAATGCGCGGGCAGGGTCACCGCCGCGTCCTCGCACCACTCCCCTTCGGGGAAGGCGAAGCCGTGCCGGTCCCAGAAGGAACGGCGGAAGACCTTGTTGCGGGCGAAATGGTCGGACAGCAGGGTGCGGTCCTCGGTGACGTGCGTACGCAGCGCGGTCCCGCGGACGGCCGGGGGGCACGGGGACCACAGGTGGCCGCCCGCGCCGGGCCGGTGGACGTCGCCGGTCGCCATATCGGCGCAGGACCGGTCCAGCAGGCCGGTCAGGTCCTGGTACGCACGCGGCAGCAGCACATCGTCCGCGTCGAGGAACGCCAGATACCCGGTGTGCGGCAGGGCGAGCCGGGCACCGGCGTTGCGCGCCGCCCCGACGCCGGCGCCCCCGTGGGCGGCCGGTGGGCGGACGATACGGAACCGCGGGTCCCGCTCGGCGTATCCCCGCACCACCTCGGCGGCCGCACCGGCCTCGCCGTCGTCCCCGGCCCCCTCCACCAGCACCACGTCCAGTGCGGTCAGCGTCTGCGCCGCCACCGACGCCAGGCACTCCTCCACATTCCGCGCCGGTACCTCGCCGCATGGGACCGGGACGACCACGGTGAGCCGGGGCTTCATACGCGCGGACCTGCCTTTCCGAACACATTCCGATCAGGCGCATCACGGGATTGCGGCGTTCAACTCGCCCGTCGGCGGCGCGGTCACCGGATCTGCGCTGAAAGGGTGAGACAGCCCGGCGCCGCACCGGGGCGGCGTGCCGCACCGCCCGGCTCCCTCTCGATGCCGTAGACCTGGGCAGCGCCAGGGCGCCCACGCGCCGTGTCCCCAGGGAAAGGTGACCGCGACCCGATGCCCGGCCGAACCGACAGCTCCGCCCCCGCCAGCCGGCCCGAGGCCCCCGCCCCGCGGCCGCGCGGTGCCCGCCCCGCCCGCAGCACCGGCACCGCCCCGCACGCCTCCACCGCCCTCGTCCCGGACGGCGAACGCGCCGACGCGGAACGGCCCGCGCCCTCCCGGCCCCGCTACCGGCGGCAGCTGCGGCGGATCGGCCCCGGCCGGGTGCTGGAGATCGGCTGCGGCGACGGCGTCACCCTCGCCGACTGCGCGCCCGGCAGCGTCGGCATCGACCACGACCCGCGCTCCGTCCAGAGGTGCCGGGACCGCGGCCTGACCGCCTACACCGCCGACGCCTTCCTCGCCGGCCCGCATGCCCGGCCCGGCGGCTTCGATGCGCTGCTGTGCGCCCATGTCCTCGAACATCTCGACGACGAGCAGGTCGAGGGCCTGCTGCGGGCCTATCTGCCGTACGTCCGGCCGGGCGGCGGCGTGGTGCTGATCACCCCGCAGGAGGCCGGCCACCGCGCCGAGGCGGCCCCGCTCCGTTTCACCGACTTCCCGCTGCTGCGCGCCTTCGCCGAGTCGGCGGGCCTGGCGGTGCGGCGGACCTACTCCGCCCCGCTGCCCCGGGCGGCCGGCAAGCTGCTGCGGCGCAATGTGTTCGTGCTGGTGGCGCAGGTGCCGCGGTAGGCGGAGCGGGTGGGAGGCAGAGGGGACAAAGGCGTACGGGCCGGGTGTGCGCTCCGGACCGTACGCCTTACGCGGGTGGGGTCAGCGCCCCGCGCGGGCCTTGCGGCGGGCGGAGACGATCGCCCGGGTGACGATCGGCGGCAGCACGTCCAGCGCCACCTTGCGCAGCACGCTGCGCCCCGCGCGCGGCACCGGCCGGCCCGCCGGGCGGCTCGCGGGCGCTTTCGGCCCCGCTGCGGGCCGCTGTGCCGGGCGCGCCGGCTTGGGCACGGTGGCCTTCGCCTTGTGCCGGGACACCGGCTGCGCCGGCTCCTTCGCGCTCTTGGCGCTCAGCCGGATCAGCGGGGCGTCATTGATGTACTGCACCTCGTGCCACACGTCCTTGCGTGACTGCAACCACTCCAGCAGCGCCTTCTGCAGCGGCTCGGGATCGCCCCAGGTCCCGTAGAACTTGGTGCCGGTGATGCAGATGGGGCGCAGTCCTTCGCCGGTCACGGCCTGCCAGGTGGCGGCGGCCACCCCCGGGCAGTGCTCGGCACGGTAGTCGTCCAGGACCACCACGCCGTCCTCGGTGAGCAGCTCGCGCACCGACAGGATGTCGCCGTGCACATGCTCGTACAGATGCGAGGCGTCGATATGGGCGAACCGCACCGAATCGTCCGCGACATGATCGCGCACGACGGAGCTGAGGCCCTGCACGATGCTGGGCAGCTCGTCGTGGAACGAGAGGTAGTTGGCCTCGAAGGCGCGACGCGTCAAGGTCGCGTAAGACTTGTTCATCTCCTGGGAGTTGGAGGCGTCCTCGGCGGGGGAATCGAAGAGATCGCAGACCGTGAAGCGCTCGTCGGAGCGCATCCGGGCGCCCATGAAGATGGCGCTCTTGCCCATGTACGCACCCAGCTCGAGCAGGTCGCCCGCGACCGACCGGTCCTGCTGGTGAGCCAGGAACCAGTCGAACATCAGCTGGTCGGCGGTGAAGAACCAGCCCTTCACGTCGGACAGCCGGGTGGGGCAGGGGAGTTGTTCGGCACTCTGGTCTGCGATGGGGGCAGTCATGTGCGGTCCGTCTCCAGACGGTCGGGAATCGATGGCGATATGCCGACACGTATGCGGATGGGCACGTGGGGGGACGTGTCAGCAGTTGTGCGTCTGCGGTGATGCCTCTGCTGTCGATCGATGTGTGTGCTGTTGTAGATGCGGCCGGAGCCGGGGCCGGTTCCGCGGGGGCCCGCCCGCGCAGGGGCCGGGGTAAACGGCCCGGCGGCCGAACCGCCGGAACGCGTCTACGCAGTGTCCACGACAAGACCTTGCCGCACCATGCGTTTCGCGGCACTGGCGTCATCTGCCGCCGTCGACCGTCATCGTAGGGGGAGAGAGGTGAACGGAAGGTGGCGTGGGTCACGTCCCTGAAACCCGCCCCCCGCGGCCCGCGCCGGCCGCGCCCGTGGCCCTGCGCCGCCCTACTTCACCGCCCCGGCCATGACCCCGGAGACGAACTGCCGCTGGAAGGCGAAGAAGACGATCAGCGGCACCACCATCGACACGAACGCGCCCGGCGCCAGCACATCGATGTTGTTGCCGAACTGCCGGACCTCCTGCTGGAGCGCGACGGTGATCGGCGGATGGCCGCTGTCCGCGAAGATCAGCGCGATCAGCATGTCGTTCCACACCCACAGGAACTGGAAGATCCCCAGCGAGGCGATCGCCGGTCCGCCCAGCGGCATCACCACCCGGGTGAAAAGCCGCAGCTCACCGGCCCCGTCCAGGCGCGCCGCCTCCAGCAGCTCACGCGGAATCTCCGCGAAGAAGTTCCGCAGCAGGAACACCGCGAACGGCAGCCCGAAGGTCGTATGGAAGAGGATCACCCCGGCCGTGGTCTCGAACAGCCCCACCGCACCGAAGAGTTGGGCCACCGGGATCAGCGCCACCTGGACGGGCACGACCAGCAGGCCGACGACGACCATGAACCAGCCGTCCCGCCCGGGAAAATCCATCCACGCGAAGGCGTAACCGGCCAGCGACCCGATCACCACCACCAGCACCGTCGCCGGCACCGTGATCGCCGCGGTTGTCAGCAGCGACCCCATCACCTTCTCGTTCTCCAGCAGCCTGCTGTAGTTGTCGAAGGTGATCTGTGCCGGTTTGGTGAAGACCTGCCACCAGCCCGACTCCGCGATCTGCTGTGGACTGCGGAGCGAGGACAACAGGAGCCCCACCGTCGGCATCAGCCAGAACAGTCCCACCAGCACCAGAAAGATCCGCAGCGCCCCGCCGCCGGTCCGGGCGGCGATACGGGCGGTGAGGGCGGGGGCATGACGGGGCGCACCGTCCACGGTCGTCATCGGCGACGCTCCTTTTGGATGCGCCGGAGATTCACGTACATCACCGGCAGCACGAGCAGCAGCAGGAATACGGCGATCGCACTGCCCAGGCCCTCGTTGACATCCGTACCGAACGAGGACTGGAAGAGCTGAAGGGCGAGCACATTGGCGGACCGGAGGCTGGAGCCCGGCGCGATGATGTAGACCAGATCGAAGATCTTCAGCACGTTGATCATCAGCGTGACCAGCACCACCACCAGCACGGGCGCCAGCAGCGGCACCGTGATCCGGCGGAAGACCTGCCATTCGCCGGCGCCGTCCACCCGCGCCGCCTCCAGCAGCTCGCGCGGCACCGCCGCCAGCCCCGCGGCGATCAGCACCATCGCGAAACCGGCCCACATCCATACGTACGAGCCGATGATGGCCGGGGTGACCAGGGCCGGGCCCAGCCAGTCCACGCCGTTGTAGGGCGCGGCGAAGTTCGCCGCGGGCAGCCGCAACCGGGCGCCGTCGGCCTGGTCCGCGGGCAGCGCATAGGTCCCGTCGGCCGCTGTCGTCGCCGAGGCGACCACCTGGCCGCCCTTGACCGCCTGGACCGTCAGACCCGCCAGAGCCTTCTCGTTGCCGTCGATGACATTCGGCCGGCCCCCGCCGCCACGGGTGAAATCCAGCCAGACGGTACCGGTGATCTTGCCCGGCCGCGGCCTCGCCACCGCCGCCCGTTCGGCATCCCGCACATCGTCCTGCCGTACGGCGACCAGCGGCAGATTCGCCGCCGACGCCCCGCCCCGCGCCCGTACGGCCGACCTGGTGGTGAACGAGCCGCCCCCGGAGGGCCGCAGATCGGCGTTCGGCCGCGGTGTGGCACCCGGGAACGGCGCGGGCTCGGCGAAGGTGTCATGCACACCGACCCACACCGCATCGGCCACCCCGCGCTGCGGATCCTGGTCGTAGACCAGCCGGAAGATGATCCCCGCCGCCAGCATGGAGATCGCCATCGGCATGAAGACGACCAGCTTGAACGCGGTACCCCAGCGCACCCGCTCCGTCAGCACCGCGAAGATCAGCCCGAGCGCCGTCGACACGGCCGGTGCGACCACGACCCAGATGACGTTGTTCTTCAGCGCGGTACGGATCGCGTCGTCCGAGAACATCGCCCCGTAATTGCCCAGCCCCACAAAGCCGTTGCCGGACGCATCGAACAGACTGCGGTAGACGGAGAACGCGATGGGATAGACGACCAGCGCCCCGAGCAGCACCAGGGCCGGCAGCAGAAAGACGGCCGCGACCCAGCGGCGGGTGCCCATGACGCTCCTGCGCTTGCGGACGCCGCCGGCGGCGGTGGCGGTGGCGGGTAAGGCGCTCATGGTGACGGTCCCCCCTCGGCCGTGCCCGGTCAGTTACCGCCGTGGCGCCGGAACGATTTCGCGGCGTCCTTCTCCAGCTGCGCCTGCGTCCCCGCGATGTCCTTGGGGTTCTTCAGGAAGTCCTGGAGGTCCTTCCACTCGCCCTGGCCCGGCTTGCCGCCGAAGGAGGCCGGCGCCTGGTCGGACATGTCGAAGCGGAAGTCGTCACCGGCCGCGATCAGCGCCTTGGCGATCTTGCGCATCACGCCGTCCGCGTACGCCGCCTGGTCCAGCTCCTTGTTGGGCGAGACGAACCCGCCCGCCTGCGCCCAGATCTTGGCCGCATCCGTCGAGGCCAGGAACGTCAGCAACGCCTGAGCGGCCTTGTTGCCCTTGAGCGCCACCGCCACATCCCCGCCGGTCACCACCGGGGACCGGGCGCCCACCGCCGGGAACGGGAAGACCTTGGCGTCGGTGCCGATCTTGGCCTTGGTCTGCGCGATATTCGCCGCGGCGAAGTCGGCCGAGGAGACCATCGCGGCCTTCGGGGCATCGCCGCCGCCGAAGGTCTGCGTCACCGACGTCGGGAAATCGGTCTGGAGGGCACCCGAGGTGCCGCCCGCCAGCAGATCCTTACGGCCGAAGAGCTGCCCCAGCGTCGTCAGCGCCTGCTTGACCGAGGGATCGGTCCACTTGATCTGATGCCGCGCCAACTGGTCGTACTTCTCGGGACCGGCCTGCGAGAGATAGACGTTCTCGAACCAGTCGGTCAGCGTCCAGCCGTCCGAACCGCCCACCGACACCGGCTGCACACCCGATTCGGCCACCGTCTGCGCGGCCTTGAGGAAGCCCTTCCAGTCCTTGGGCTCGCCGACCCCGGCATTCCCGAACGCCTTGGCGTTGTACCAGACCAGCGATTTGTTGCTGGCCTTGAAATAGACGCCGTACGGCGTCCCGTTGTGGGCGCCCAGATCCCGCCAGCCCTTGGTGTAGTTCTTCGCGAGCTGCGCCCTGGCGTCGGCGCCCAGCGGCTTGAGCCAGCCCTTCTCGGCGAACTCGTTGAGCACGCCGACCTGTTGGAGCATCGCCACATCCGGCGGACCGCCGCCCGCGACCTTGGAACCGATGAAACCGGCCATGTCATCGCCGCTCGGCACGAAGTCGACCGTGGCCCCGGTGCGCCGTTCGAACTCGTCCAGCACTTTGCCGAAGTTCTCCCGCTCGGGCCCCGTCCAGACCGCGGTGACCTGGAGTTTCTGTCCCTTGAGCCGGGGGAGGTGCACGGTCGGTGCAGTGCTGGTGCCCTTGCCCTCGCCGCCGTTCCCGTCCTTGCCCCCGCCGCCGCAGCCCGCCAGTGCCAGCGCCAGCGCGGCCGTCGCCACCACGGTGCCCCGGACCCGGCCGGCCCGCCCGGCCGTACGGTCGAATCGTCTACGCATCCCCGTAGCCCCTTATCCCCTGCGCCCTGTCCCTGCGCCCGCCGTGCCTGCGGTGCGTGGCCTGCGGTGCGTGCGGTGGTGCCGGCCGTGCGATGTGCGACAGGTCTACGCCGAGATCCCCGGTGCCGCAATACCGCATTCGGCCTCAACTGCCCTTTTGTGATGGGGCTGTTACGGGGGGTGCGGGGGAGAAGGCGGCGGGTCCGGGCCCCGGCGGGCCGACGCCCGCCGGAGCTCACACCACGCGCCTCATACGACGCACATCACGCGCCTCACACCAGCGGCGGCGGGGCGGCCGCCCCCAGGGACTGCGCCGCCCGGTCCAGGGCGCTGGCCAGCAGGGCCAGGTCCGTCGGACCGTTGCCCAGCTCGCGCAGGGGGCGGCGGGCCGGCGGATCGCCCATCCGCTGCCACTCCAGCGGGACGACCGTCGGCCGCAGGGTGGACGTCCGGGGTATCCGGCCGGTCACCCGGCCCGCCTGGAACGGCGTCGAGGAGCCGTCCTGCGCCCGGTCCAGCCGCCCGCGGCCCGGCGGCACCGGCGCGGACGGATCGGCGGCGGCGCCCAGCCGGATACGCAGCCGGGCGCGCTCGGCGGTCGCGGTCCCGGCCGTACGGTCCGGATGCCCGGAGGCCGCGACGAGATGGACACCCAGCGCCGCGCCGTCGCGGGCGACCGCCTCCAGCGCCCGCACCACCGAGCCCGCGGCCGGCCGGCCGGGGCTGCCCAGCGCGGGGGCCACCAGCGCATCGAAGTCGTCGACCAGGACGAACAGCCGCGGCATCGGCGCCGCCTGCTCCTCCGCCGCGGGCCCCTCGCCGCGCGCCCGCAGCCGCAGGGTGCCGGTGCCCGTCAGGTCCGCCGCCCCGCCGCTTTCCGTGTCCCGGCCGCGGTGACGGAGGGCGTAAAGGTCCTGCGGTGTGTCACCGTCCTCGGCCGGGCGGCGCGGGGAGATGATCCGCGGCGCCGGCAGATGCCTGGCGCGCCATTCGGCGAACGGCGTCCCGTCCAGTATTTCCGCGCGCCGCTTGAGCTCCGAGGACAACGCCTGGGCGAACTCCCGCATCCGGACCGGGTCCGAGGCCGCCAGATAGGTCGTGACATGCGGCAGGTCCGTGCACATCCGCAGCCCCTCGCCGCGCTCGCTGCCGCCGCCGTCCACCAGGACCAGCGACAGCAGATCGGGGCGGTCCGCGGCGGCGAGGGCGGCGGCCAGGGAACGCATCAGCTCGGTCTTGCCGCTGGCCGCCGCGCCCTCCAGGAGGAGGTGGGTGGCATCGGCGGCGAGGTCCGCGGCCAGCGGGCCGTGCGGGCCGGCGCCGAGCACCGCGGGGGCGCTGGGCCGGTCGGTGTCCAGCGCGGCGGCCCAGCGCGCCATCAGGGAGGCGGGCGTGGCGCGGGCCAAACCCAGCTCGTCGAGCAGCCGCGCGGCCTCGGGCAGCGGGACGGCCGCGCGGTGGACCTGCCCGCGGGCGGCGGTGGCCAAGTCGTCCTCGCGCAGCGGGGCCAGGGCGCGGGCGACTCGCTCGGCCCAGGCGGCGGAGACGGCGTCCACCGCGCAGACGGCGCCGTTCGGCCCGGAGCCGGGCTGGACGACGCGCAGCGCCGTGGCCACATCGCCGCTGAGCACCGCCACCGCGCCGCACTCGCCGAAGGCGGGCGAGGCCCGGCGGGCGGCCTCGTACGTCGCGGCCAGCGGGAAGGCGGGACAGGCGGCGGGCGTCTCGGCCAGGCACAGCAGATGGATCCCGGCCGCCGGGCCGCCCGCCGCGAGCCGCGCCGCGCTCTCCCGCAGCTCGGACGAGCCGAGGTCGCCGTCCACGATCACCAGGGTGAACGGGCCCTCGTGGCGGGCCGCGGCGGCGGCCACCTCGGCGCGCTCGGCGCTGGCCCAGTTGGGGCCCAGCGGGCCGTCGTCCAGGCGGCGCAGCAGCTCGGCCGTACGGGCGGCGGCCTGTTCCCTGTCGTAGGCGAGCAGCAGCCGGCAGTCCTGGCCATGGGCCGGGCGGACGTGCGGCAGCCAGCCGAGCCAGGACCAGTCCGCGACCCGTTCTTCGGTGTTGCGCCCCCGGTCCGTGGAGATCAGCACGATGTCGAGGGCGGAGGGGGCGTGCAGGGCGGCCAGCTGGGCGACGGCGGCGCGGGCCAGCCCGACCAGTCGCTCGCGCGGTCCGGCCAGCCCCAGGGAGCCGGCCCGGCGCAGGTCGACGGTGACCGGTACGGCGATCCTGCCGTCCCGGCCGGCCGTCCCCAGCCGTACGGTCAGCGCATCGGGGTGGTCCTGGCCGCGCTCCCAGAGGCGGGGGCCGGGGCCGAGCGCCGTCAAGAGGACCGCGGCGGCATCCGGCCAGCGCTCCTGCGCTCCGGCCGCCGCCGCGGCGTCCGGTCCGTACGTCTCGTCCGCCCCGCCGCCGGCCGTCTCCACCTGCCCCGCCCCTGCCTCCTCCGGCGGCTCCGCGGCATACCGCCCCCCGGCCAGCCGCCGGGCCCAGGCGCCGAGGCCGATCTTGCGGGCCGTCCTGGCGGCGTCGGCGGGCGCGAGGCGGTACTGGCCGGCGTGGGTGCCGCCCTGAGAAGGCGCGAGGTCGCGGCTGTCGTGGACGGCGGCCGACGGCGGGGGCTCGGGAGCCGTACCGCGCAGCGGGGTGTCCCGGCGGACCGGCCCGCTGTGCGGTGCGCGGGCGGGAGGCACCGACGCGGGGGAGGGGACGGCGGACCGGGCGCCGGGAATGGACGCCTCCCGGGGCGCGGCATCGCCGGCGAACCGGGCGCCCGCCGCCGCGTCCCGGTCCCACTCCCGGCTTCTCCCCCACTCCCGGCTTCGCTCTAGCGGGGGGACCCCCACGGCCGGGGGGACTCCCGTCGCCGAGCCCGGGGTGACCCGCAGATGCCCCTCGCCGTCGGGGGCGGCGGGCAGCGCCGGGTCCGGGGCGTCGCCCGGGGGCTGGAGGCACAGGGCGGATTCGCCGATCCGCAGGAGGGCGCCGGGGCGCAGCGCGGCGGGCGCCTCGCCCAGGTCCGTGCCGTCGACCGCGGTGCCGTTGGTGGAGCGCAGATCGGCGACGTACACCGCGCCGTCCGGCTCGACGGTCACCGCGCAGTGCAGCCGGGAGACGTCCGGGTCGTCCAGGGGGACGTCGGCGTCGGCGGAGCGGCCGATGCGGATCTGGCCGCCGTGCAGCAGATGGACGCCGCCGGCATCGGGGCCCGAGACGATGCGCAGCCGGGCGGGGCCGTGCGGCAGGCCGTGGGCGGGGGCGGGCCCGGGGCCCTGGAGGGTGAGCACCGCACCGTCGATCAGCGGGGGCTCGCCGATCGCGGCGCGCTGCGGGTCGAGCCGGTCGCTGCCGGCGTAGAGGACCACGGGGCCGCTGCCGGCCTCCGCGCCGGGACCGGCCACGGAGGCCGCGAGGGAACCCGCCACGGCCGCCAGGGCCGTCCCGGCGGGGGCCGTCACGAGCACGTCGCAGGCCCGTGCGGGGTGGCCGCTGCGCGGCCCGAGGACGGTCAGCCGGATCTGCATCGCCGTCAACGGTCCCTTCTGCCGGGGATCCGGCGGGGGCACCGCTCACCCCCCACCGCGCCCGAGCGTCGGCACGTACAAGTCCCAAGCGCGCTTCGCGACGGAGAGCGCGCGCCCCCACCACAATGCGTGCTGGGGGCATCCTCGCACCTGCCACTGACAACACGCCCGTCGACCGCCTCTCGATGATCTTGATTGGTCTTCTAAGGGCGAAAAAGTGCCGGCTTGCGCGCAGGGAACGGCCGGAATCCGACCGGCGCGATCAGCCGCCGGGGGTGGCCGAGGGCGCGCGGGGGCGCGCTCCGCGCCGATCGGCCGGGCGCCGGCGGCAACCATCGGCCCGCGGCGCGCGTCTTCCCCACAAGCCCCGTCCGGCGCGGAGCCGGAGGGCCGACCCGACGGCCTACAGTGGGTCGGAGGTCCCCGAGCCGGGCCATGATCGCCCGCAGGGGCTTCCGATCCGGCGGACGGGGCACACGTTCGACCACAGATCCACCACGACAGGGAGCGCATGACGTGCGGCCGGTAGGCAGCAAGTACCTGCTCGAGGAGCCGCTGGGACGCGGCGCCACGGGCACCGTCTGGCGTGCCCGCCAGCGGGAGGCGGCGGGCGCCGAGGCCGCCGTGGCCGGTGAACCCGGCGAGACCGTCGCGATCAAGGTCCTCAAGGAGGAGCTGGCGAACGACGCGGACGTGGTGATGCGCTTCCTGCGCGAACGCTCCGTCCTGCTGCGGCTCACCCACCCCAACATCGTCCGCACCCGCGACCTGGTCGTGGAGGGCGATCTGCTCGCCCTGGTGATGGACCTGGTCGACGGCCCCGACCTGCACCGCTATCTGCGCGACAGCGGCCCCTTCAGCCCGATGGCCGCCGCCCTGCTCACCGCGCAGATCGCCGACGCCCTGGCGGCCAGCCACGCCGACGGCGTCGTCCACCGGGACCTCAAGCCCGCCAACGTCCTGCTCGCCGGCTCCGACGGCAGCGGCGAGATGCACCCGATGCTGACCGACTTCGGCATCGCCCGCCTCGCCGACTCCCCGGGCCTGACCCGCACCCACGAATTCGTCGGCACCCCCGCGTATGTGGCGCCGGAGTCCGCCGAGGGCCGCCCGCAGACCTCGGCGGTGGACATCTACGGCGCCGGCATCCTGCTGTACGAGCTGGTCACCGGCCGTCCGCCGTTCGCCGGCGCGACCGCCCTGGAGGTGTTGCACCGCCACCTGAGCGAGGAGCCGCGCCGCCCCGGCTCGGTGCCCGAGCCCCTGTGGACGGTGATAGAGCGCTGTCTGCGCAAGCGCCCGGAGGAGCGCCCGAGCGCCGAGAACCTCGCCCGTGCGCTGCGCACCGTCGCGGACGGTGTCGGGGTGCACGCCACCGCGGCCCAGGCCGAGGCCGCGCTCGGCGTCGCCGCGCTGCTCGCCCCGGACCCGACGCCCGCCACGGTCCCCGGGACGGGCACCGGCGGCGCGCCCGGCACCGGCGACGCCGACCCCACCCAGGTCCTGCCTTCGAACGCCGGCTCGTACGACCCGGCGCCGGCCACCAGCGTGCTGCCCTCCACCGGGATGCCGGGCGGACCGGGCTACGGCCAGGGGGGCGCCGACCCGACGCGGGCGATGCCCCCGATGCCGCCGGGCCCGCCCCAGGAGCCGGAGGGCCCGCACCCCTGGGAGTCCCAGCTGCGCGCCGCCCGCGACCGCAACGAACAGACCCAGGTGCAGTACCTGGACCCCAACGAGGACCCGCTGCGCCGCCGCCCCCAGCGCCGCCCCGCGCCGCAGCAGCAGCCCCCGTACCGCCAGCAGCCGCCGTACGCCGAGCAGCAGCGCCCGGCCCCGCAGCGCCGCCGGGAGCCCCCGCCGCAGCGCTACGAGCCGCAGCGTCCGCCCGCGCCGGAGCCGCCGCCCCGCCGCGAGCCGCGGCAGCGCAGCGCCAACCCGATGAAGATCCCGGGCCTGGGCTGCCTCAAGGGCTGCCTGTTCGTTGTGATCATCCTGTTCGTGGCGAGCTGGCTGGTCTGGGAGCTGACCCCGCTCCAGGAGTGGATCGGCACCACCAAGGGCTTCTTCGCCCAGATAGGGGACATCTTCACCAGCGTGAAGCACTTCATCGACGGGCTGAGCGGCAGCAAGCCGTGACCGACGGCCGGGTCCCACCCGGGGCCCGGCCGTCCGCCGTCGTGTTGATTTGTCGACTTCTGATGGGCGATTTCGCGCACAGAAGTGAAGGTTGTGGCCGTCGGGGGCAATGAACCCTCTGGCGCCCGCGTAGCTTTGACGCCAACCTCAGCCCCCGCAGGACGCTCGGGGGCCCGACACGTCGGAGCAGTTTTGGGACGGAAGATCGGCAGCCGGTACACCGCGCACCAGATCCTGGGGCGCGGCAGTGCCGGGACGGTATGGCTGGGCGAGGGTCCCGAAGGGGCCGTGGCCATCAAGCTGTTGCGCGAGGACCTCGCCTCCGACCAGGAGCTCGTCGGCCGCTTCGTACAGGAGCGGACGGCGCTGCTGAGCCTGGAGCACCCGCATGTCGTCGGCGTCCGCGACCTCGTCGTCGACGGCAACGACCTGGCGCTGGTCATGGACCTCGTACGGGGCACGGACCTGCGCACCCGTCTGGAGCGCGAGCGCCGGCTGGCCCCGGAGGCCGCCGTCGCCATCGTCGCCGACGTCGCCGACGGGCTCGCCGCCGCGCACGCCGCGCGCATCGTGCACCGCGACGTCAAGCCCGAGAACGTCCTGCTGGACATGCAGGGCGCGCTCGGCCCCGGTGGCGCGCACCCCGCGCTGCTCACCGACTTCGGCATCGCCCGCCTGGTGGACTCGCCGCGCCACACCCGCGCCACCAAGGTCATCGGCACCCCCGACTACCTCGCCCCCGAGATCATCGAGGGCCTCCCGCCGCGCGCCTCCGTGGACGTCTACGCCCTGGCGACCGTCCTGTACGAGCTGCTCGCCGGCTTCACCCCCTTCGGCGGCGGCCACCCCGGCGCCGTCCTGCGCCGCCATGTCACCGAGAGCGTCGCCCCGCTGCCGGGCATCCCCGACGAGCTGTGGCAGCTGCTGCTCCAGTGCCTGGCCAAGGCGCCAGCCTCCCGGCTGCGCGCTCCCGAGCTCGCCGCCCGGCTGCGCGAAATGCTGCCCTCCCTGGCCGGCATCCCGCCCCTGGACATCGACGAGCCCGACGGCGACGCGCCCGAGGACGACACGGAGGGCGCCGCCGCCCCCGGGTCCCGCGACTACCCGCCCGCCGCCCAGGCGGACGACACCCCGCCGCGCGGCGCCATCCCGCTGGTCCAGGGCGCGAAGCCGGACTCCAACCGGGATACGCACACCAGCATGCGGGTCCCCGGGCCGGACGAGCTCGCGGGCGGTGCGCACGGCACCGCGCGCACGCCCAGGGCCGCCGGTGAGCGGCGGGCGGGCTCGGCCCGGCACCGCGCCGCCGCGGAGGCGGTGCGCCGCCGCCGGATGAAGCTCGGCGCGGTCGGCGCCGCGCTCCTCGTCGCGGTCGGGCTCGGCTGCTGGCTGACCGCAGGCGACGGCGACCCGGACGACGCCCGGCCCGGCATCCACCGCACGCAGGCCCCGTGAGCTGCGCCGCGTGGGTCCGGCGGCCCCGGCCGGGACACACTGTCGGCGGTAGCCGTTAGGCTGGGTGCGTGGCAGTCGTCGATGTATCCGAAGAGCTGAAGTCCCTCTCCTCGACCATGGGGTCGATCGAGGCCGTCCTGGACCTCGACAAGATGAGGGCCGATGTCGCCGTGCTCGAGGAGCAGGCCGCGGCGCCGGCCCTGTGGGACGACGTGGAGAACGCCCAGAAGATCACCAGCCGGCTGTCCTACCTCCAGGGCCAGCTGCGCAAGGCCGAGGAGCTGCGCGGCCGGGTCGACGACCTTGAGGTGCTCTTCGAGCTCGCCGAGGCCGAGGGCGACGAGGACGCCCGCAGCGAGGCCGAGACGGAGCTCGAATCCGTCCGCAAGGCGGTGGACGAGCTCGAGGTCCGCACGCTGCTGTCGGGCGAGTACGACGCCCGTGAGGCGCTGGTCAACATCCGCGCCGAGGCCGGTGGCGTGGACGCCGCCGACTTTGCCGAGAAGCTCCAGCGGATGTATCTGCGCTGGGCCGAGCGCCACGGCTACAAGACCGAGCTGTACGAAACCTCGTACGCCGAAGAGGCCGGCATCAAGTCGACCACCTTCGCCGTCAAGATCCCGTACGCCTACGGCACCCTCTCCGTCGAGCAGGGCACCCACCGCCTGGTGCGGATCTCGCCGTTCGACAACCAGGGCCGCCGCCAGACCTCGTTCGCCGGTGTCGAGGTGCTGCCCGTCGTCGAGCAGACCGACCACATCGAGATCGACGAGTCCGAGCTGCGCGTGGACGTCTACCGCTCCTCGGGCCCCGGCGGCCAGGGCGTCAACACCACCGACTCCGCGGTGCGGCTGACGCACATCCCCACCGGCATCGTCGTCTCCTGTCAGAACGAGCGCTCGCAGATCCAGAACAAGGCGACCGCCATGAACGTCCTCCAGGCCAAGCTCCTCGAGCGCCGCCGCCAGGAGGAGCAGGCCAAGATGGACGCGCTCAAGGGCGACGGCGGCAACTCCTGGGGCAACCAGATGCGTTCGTACGTCCTGCACCCGTACCAGATGGTCAAGGACCTGCGCACCGAGTTCGAGGTCGGCAACCCCACCGCGGTGCTGGACGGCGACATCGACGGCTTCCTGGAGGCCGGGATCCGCTGGCGCAAGCAGCAGGAGAAGTAGCCGTCCGCGGGCCGCTGACTCCGGAACAACTGTCTCCTTCGGGGAGGCAGTTGTTTTGCGTGGAGGGGCTTTGGTCACAGTCGTATGTCCATGTACCACCCAACACCCAGCAATTCGGGCATCGCGTCTTTATTCGACCTTGACGATGTTGGCCGAACTGGGAAGGCTGGGCGGCGGCATGCGTATGTCTGGGGCGCGTGTATGAACGGGGAGATGAGGGGCCCGGCCGCTACGTGCGGGCCCGTGACTCGCGTACCCCCACCGGCTCGTCGCCCCGTACAGCGGTGCTCCAATGACGAGTTCAGCTACTGGGGGTAGCAGTACATGACGAAGAAGACGCGGCTGCGCGTAGCGCGCATTGCAGCCGGTGCGGTGATCGCGGCGGGTGCGTCGCTCACCGCCGCCGGTGCCGCCTCGGCGGCCGAGGTCGGCCAGAAGCAGAGTGCCGGCGACAACTGCAGCCCGCTCGACCCGCTGCACCTGTTCTGTGACGACAGCAGCGGTGGCGCCTCCACCGGCGGTGACTCCTCCGGTGGCGACACCGGCGGTGACAACGGCGGCGACGACTCCACCGGCGGTCTGATCACCGGCGGCACGACCGACGGTGGCACCACCGACGGCGGTACGACCGACGGTGGGACCACCACTGACGGTGGCACCACCGACGGCGGCACCACGGACGGTGGCACCACGGACGGCGGCACCACCACCAACGGTGGCACCGACGGCGGTCACAGCACCGGTGGCGGCAACAACGGCGGCACCGACGGCGGTCACAGCAACGGTGGCAGCACCGGCGGCCACAGCACCGGCGGCGGCAACGGTGGCAGCACCGGCGGTCACACCAGCGGTGGCAGCACCACCGGTGGCGGCAGCGCCACGGGCGGCGGCAGCACCACGGGCGGTGGCAGCACCACCGGTGGCGACAGCACCGGCACCGGCACCGACAACGAGGGCTCCCACCCGATCGAGCAGCCGGGCAAGGGCAAGGAGGGCATGTCCGACACCCCCGGTCAGGCCAAGCAGCAGCCGAAGGGCGGCGAGCTTGCCGAGACCGGTTCCTCCGGCACCACCTTCCTGCTGATCGGCGCGGCGACCATGATCGCGGGCGGTGTGGGCTTCCGCATCCTGCCCCGTCTGATCAACAAGAACGGTGGCGGCGCGGCCGCGGCCTGACGCTGACACGCAGTGAACGAAGGGCCCGGGGTGGCAGCACCCCGGGCCCTTCGGCGTTTCTGTGACTCAGCTCCTGTAACTCATCGGTACGCGCACGACCAGTTACCATAAGTGACGGAGCTCCACCCCTCGGGAGTGCCCCCTGGCTCCCTGGCCGCCCGCGCACCGACCCGGCGCATCCCGGCCCCCGCCGGAGCCGGACGGCTCAGACGGCCTGGTGGAGCAGCACCGCGACCGCGACCAGAGCGATCAGCAGGGCCACCAGCGCCACGGGGCTGAGCTGGCCGAATATGCCCTCTTGCTGCTGAAGCCGTTGCCTGCTGGCCCGGCACACAGAGCAGCGGCCCTCGCTCACAGGGGCCGCGCAGTTGGCGCACACCAATCGGTCGTACGTCATGCGACCTCCCTCTTCACTGCGCCAACGCACCGGAAGGCGCATTGGTTCCCCTACCACTGTGCCAGCTTCCCGGCCGAACGGCGCGCCCCGCGCACCTGTGCTCCATTTGCCCGCCTCGATGCCCTGACAGCCCGCCCGGATGACGGGAATGTCCGGCTACATGCCGTGAATAAATGCACCAACCGCCTCCGGCGACTGCGCTGCCGCGCGAGGTTCGCGTATGGTCACGCACACCGACGGGAGCCGCAACACGGCAACCCGTGCCCCTACCCAGGTCGACCGTGGTGCATCAGTGATCCGATTCGACAACGTCTCCAAGACCTACCCGAAGCAGAATCGCCCCGCCCTCAGGGATGTCTCCCTGGAGATCGAACGCGGCGAGTTCGTCTTCCTGGTGGGTTCCTCGGGCTCCGGTAAGTCCACCTTCCTGCGGCTGCTCCTCCGTGAGGAGCGCGCCAGTCATGGCGCCGTGCACGTACTGGGCAAGGACCTCGCGAAGCTGTCCAACTGGAAGGTCCCGCAGATGCGGCGCCAGGTGGGCACCGTCTTCCAGGACTTCCGGCTGCTCCCCAACAAGACGGTGGGGCAGAATGTCGCCTTCGCCCTCGAGGTCATCGGCAAACCGCGCGGACAGATCCGCAAGACGGTCCCCGAGGTCCTCGAACTCGTCGGCCTCGGTGGCAAAGAGGACCGTATGCCCGGCGAACTCTCCGGTGGTGAGCAGCAGCGCGTCGCCATCGCGCGGGCCTTCGTCAACCGCCCGATGCTTCTCATCGCGGACGAGCCCACCGGTAACCTCGACCCGCAGACATCGGTCGGCATCATGAAGCTGCTGGACCGGATCAACCGGACCGGTACGACCGTGGTCATGGCCACCCACGACCAGCAGATCGTCGACCAGATGCGCAAGCGCGTCATGGAACTCGAAAAGGGTCGGCTCGTCCGCGACCAGTCGCGGGGCGTGTACGGCTACCAGCACTAAGCGTGTACGGCCACCAGCACTGAAAGGACGCCATGCGCGCCCAGTTCGTCCTGTCGGAGATCGGCGTCGGTCTCCGCCGAAACCTCACGATGACCTTCGCGGTCATCGTCTCCGTAGCCCTCTCCCTGGGTCTGTTCGGCGCCTCGCTGCTGATGCGCGACCAGGTCAGCACCATGAAGGGCTATTGGTACGACAAGGTCAACGTCTCCATCTTCTTCTGCAACAAGAACGACGCCGACACAGGTGCCAACTGCGCCAAGGGTGCGGCCACAGAGCAGCAGAAGAACGACATCCTGGCCGAGCTGCACCGTCTGCCGATCGTCCAGAACGTGCAGCACGAGACCAGCGACCAGGCGTACAAGCACTACAAGGAGCAGTTCGGCGACACGCCCGTCGCCGGGCTGGTGACCCCCGACCAGCTGCCGGAGTCCTTCCGGGTCAAGCTCAAGGACCCCACGAAGTACGACGTGATCAAGTCGGCGTTCTCCGAGCGGCCCGGCGTCCAGGAGGTACAGGACCAACGTGACACCGTTGAGCCGCTGTTCAACCTCCTTAACGGCATGAACATCGCCGCGCTGTGCGTGATGGGGCTGATGCTGATCGTTGCCCTGATGCTGATCGTCAACACCGTCCGGGTGTCGGCGTTCAGCAGGCGGCGCGAGACCGGGATCATGCGCCTGGTGGGCGCGTCCAGCTTCTACATCCAGATGCCGTTCATCCTGGAGGCCGCCATCGCGGGCCTGCTGGGCGCCGCGTTCGCCTGTGTGCTGATCGTGGGCGGCAAGGCCATCCTCATCAACAACTGGCTGGCCCAGAAGATCCAGGTGATCAACTTCATCGGCTGGGACTCGGTGGCGCAGGTGCTGCCGCTGGTCCTGCTGATCGGCCTGCTGATGCCGGCCCTCGCCGCGTTCTTCGCCTTGCGCAAGTACCTCAAGGTGTGAACTTTGCCAAGGGGCGCCGTACGGTCAACTCGCCGTACGGCGCCCTTTTGTCCCCTAGACTCACCGCCATGTCGGGCCCGTGTTCCTACGACCGGCCCCGCCGCATTCGCCGCGGGGCGGCCCTGACGTTGATCTTCGCCACCGTCCTCGCCACCGGTGTGGCGACCGGTACTTGGGGCGAACGGGCCGAAGGCGCCGTCGAGGCGTCCGCCCCCCGCCCGGCCGCCGCGGCCGCCCCCAAGGGCGGCACCGCCGACCGCGCGGCCGTCGAACGCGCCGCGGCCCAGGCCATGGCGGACGGCAAATCCGGCTCCCAGGCCGCCGCCGATGTCGTCAGCCGCAGCGGCGACCGCTGGTCGACGATCTACACGCCCGGCGAGTTCAAGGACTTCCAGCAGCAGTTGGACGGCTCGTACGTCGGCGTCGGCCTGTGGGTACGGCAGGCCGGCGGCGGCCGCATCCAGGTGTCGCGGGTGGCGCCCGGCAGTCCCGCCGCACGGGCCGGTATCGCCATCGGCGACCGGCTGCGCGCGATCAACGGCCGCACCACCCGGGGCAGACCGGTCACCCAGATCGTCTCCCGGCTGCGCGGCGACGACCGCCGTCCCGCCGAGGGCGTCGGCACCCCGGTGGAGCTCGCCCTCGCGCACGGCTCCCACCGGTGGACCGTGACCCTGCGCCGCGTCCTGCTGAGGACCCAGAACGTCACCGTCGACCGGCTCGCCGGCCGCCACGGCCCCACCCGCATCAAGGTCGCCGCGTTCACCCAGGGCACCGGCGAAGCCGTCCGCCGGGCGGTGCGCCAGGCCGCCCCGCGCTCGGGCCTGCTGCTCGATCTGCGGGGCAATACCGGCGGCCTGGTCACCGAGTCCGTCGCCGCCGCCTCCGCCTTCCTGGACGGCGGTCTGGTCGCCACCTACGACGTCCGCGGCAGCCAGCGCGCCCTGTATGCCGAGCCGGGCGGCAACACCCGCATCCCCCTCGTCGTCCTCGTCGACGGCGGCACGATGAGCGCCGGCGAACTGCTGGCCGGCGCCCTCCAGGACCGTGGCCGGGCGATCGTCGTCGGTTCCCCGACCTTCGGCAAGGGCTCGGTCCAGATGCCCAGCCGCCTGGCCGACGGCTCGGTCGCCGAGCTCACCGTCGGCCACTACCGCACCCCCGCAGGCCGGGCCGTCGACGGCCGGGGCATCACCCCCGACCTGGTCGCCGGGCGGGGCGCGGAAAAACGGGCCCGCACAGTATTGAGTGGCCTCGGCACCGGCATGTAGTGCGAAAATGGCCTGACTATGGCTAAGCAAAAGGGCAAGGGCAAAGACAAGGACCCCGGGCACAAGCTCGTGGCGCAGCACAAGAAGGCGCGGCACGACTACCACATTCTGGACACCTATGAGTGTGGTCTGGTGCTCACCGGCACCGAGGTGAAGTCGCTGCGGCAGGGCCGCGCCTCGCTGGTCGACGGATTCGTCCAGATCGACCGCAATGAGGCATGGCTGCACAATGTCCACATCCCCGAATACGCCCAGGGGACGTGGACCAACCACAGCGCCCGCCGCAAGCGGAAGCTGCTGCTGCACCGTCTTGAGATCGACAAGCTGGAATCCAAGACGCAGGAGACCGGGCACACCATCGTGCCGCTGGCGCTCTACTTCAAGGGCGGCCGCGCCAAGGTCGAGATCGCCCTGGCGAAGGGCAAGAAGGAATACGACAAGCGGCAGACCCTCCGGGAACAGCAGGACCGTCGCGAGGCGGACCGTGCGATGTCCGCGGCGCGGCGCCGTCAGCGGGCCTGACCGGGCTGGACCCTGCGGCCGGTCCGCCGGCCGCCCGGTGGCGGGGCTGTCGGGGTGCCGGGGAATACGCTGGCGACGTCGTGCGTTGTTCACGTACGATGGCTCAGCACCCCACGGAGGGTGCAGGCGCCCTGGTGTGGGTGCCGCTTTGATAAATCAACATGGGGATGATCGGTTTCGACAGCGGATGTCGAAGCAGGGGAAGCGAGTCGAGGAAGCGGCAATGATCTCGTTAACCATATGTCGCAACCAATAATCGCCAACACCAAGCGCGATTCCTTCGCCCTCGCTGCCTAAGTAGCGACTTGCGAAGTGTCAGCCCGGGGATGTTCCCGACCCGGATCCTGGCATCAGCTAGGGGACTAAACTTCTAGACCCGGTCACGGGGTGTAGAAGGAAATCAAACAGTGACTGGGCCCGTCGGAGACTTGTTCGCGTGATCTCCGGGGCCGAGAAAATCGCAGCGAACTGCACTCGGAGAAGCCCTGATTCCGCACCGTTGGACGCGGGTTCGATTCCCGCCATCTCCACTCATCCCATGTAAGCCGGTGCCCCGCGAGATCCTCGCGGGGCACCGGCTTTTTTGTGCCTCCGCGGCCGTTCCCTGGCTTGTTCCCTGGCTTGTTCCCCGGCAGCCCTGGCCGTGCCTGGGGGCACAGCCGCCCGGGCCGGGGGTCATCCCTGGGTATGAGAACCGTGGGTTGATGTGCCCGGCTTTCGCCGCCATCACACTGAGTCACATGAGCGAGCAACGAGATCACAGCGCCTCATCCGGCATTAGGTGTCTGCCCCGAGGGGCGGGTGGCGAGCAGAGCAAGGGCGAAGGCGAGGGCGGCGGCCGTGGCGGGCACCGCATAGGCGAGACCGAGGTCGAGAGCGAAGAGACCGTCGGGGACGGCGGGATGCCGGGGCGGCGCGGAGGCGGACAGGCGGTCCACGGCGTAACCGCCCGCGGCCGAGCCCGTGGCGATCCCGGCCTGGAGGGCGGTCACGGACAAGGTCATCCCCTCGTTCAGCTGGGCCGCCGGGGTGCGGGACTGGATCAGGCCCATACCGGTGACCATGGTCGGCGCGGTGGCCATCCCCGCCAGGAGCAGGGCGCAGGTCAGCGCCGTCAGGCTGCCCGTCCGGGCGGCGAGCAGGGGGAGCAGCATCAGGGCGGCCATGGTGCCGACGCAGCGGCGGAAGCGGCGGATCTGATGCGCGGGCCCGGTGGTCGGCGGAAGCAGGCCGTAGAGCAGGCCCGCCGCGCAGGAGCCGGCGGCCTGGAGGGCGAGCATTGCGCCGGCGGCGGACCGAGCGCCGTGGTCGTCGGCGTAGGCAAGGGTGACGACCTCCAGGGATCCGAAGATCGCGCCCGTGGAGAGGAAGGTGAGGAGGAGGGGCGGCAGCCCCGGTAGCCGTAGGGGAGTACGGGAGCGGGCCCGCGAGCCGGGGTGTCCGGCGGTGCGGGTGGCGATGGGGGGTTCGGTGCGGCGCTGGGCGGTGAAGAGGAGGACCCCCGTCAGGAAGCAGGCCGCCGCCACCAGGGTGCCGGCTTCCGGGAAGAGGGCGGTGCACAGGAAGGTGGCGAGGACGGGGCCGAGCATGAAGCAGAGTTCGTCCGCGGCCTGTTCGAAGGAGTTGGCGGTGTGGCGGGCGGCCGGGTCGTCACGGAAGAGATGGGCCCAGCGGGCGCGGGACATCCCGCCGGTGTTGGGGGTGGTGGCGGTGGCGGCGTAGGAGGCGAAGAGGGTCCAGGTGGGGGCGTGACAGTGGATGCAGAGGAGGAGGGAGAGCGAGCCGAGGACGGCGAAGACGGTGGCCGGGACGGCGATACGGGCCTGGCCGTGGCGGTCGATCAGCCGGGCGGTCAGCGGGCCGACCAGTGCCGTGGCCGCCAGGCCGGTTGCGGTGACGGCTCCGGCCAGCGCATAGGAGCCGCGGGTCGCGGAGATCATCAGAACCGCGCTGACGCTGAGCATGCCCATGGGGAGGCGGGCCAGCAGATTGGCGGTGGTGAAGGCGCGGGTGCCGGGGACGGAGAAGAGCCGGCGATAGGGGGCGAGGAGACGAACGCCCGGCGGACGGATGCGGCGCGCGGGACGTACCGGCCGGACGCGCCGGGTGGACGGGACCGGGGCGGCCGGGACCGGGGTGGCCGGGCGTACCGGGGGTGCGGTGACGGGGCGGGAGGCGAGGAAGAGGATCATGCCTCTACGGTCGCCGGGCGGGACGAGGAGCGTCCAACACCTGGGGAAAGGGCATTAACGCACCTGCGTTGTGAGTGGGTGCGGTGGGGGTCATGGGCGCGGTGGAAGCCAAGCTGTGCGCTCCGCGCCGTGTGCTCCGTGTCGTGAGGGGTGGGTGCCGTGGGGAGGATGGCGCGATGGCGTATGACATAGAGCCTCGGCTGCTGCGGGTGTTTGTTGCCGTGGCCGAGGAGATGCACTTCACGCGGGCCGCTGCCCGGCTGTATCTCGCCCAGCAGGCGTTGAGCCGTGATGTGCGGCGTCTGGAGCGGGAGTTGGGTGCCGATCTGTTCGTGCGGACCACCCGGCAGGTGGCGCTGACGGTGGAGGGGGAGCGGCTGCTTCCCTACGCACGAGGGGTGTTGAGCGCGCAGGACGAGCTGGCCGCCGCCTTCCGGCGGGACGCCGAACGGCCGCTGCTGGTGGATGTCGGGGCGCCGGTCGGGACCGCGTACCGGGTGCTGGAGGAGGCGCGGGCGCGGGTGCCGGAGAGCTGTGAGCTGGTTGCCCGCTTCCACAGTGGGCTGACCGGGGCGGCGGGGGAGCTGGCGGCCGGGCGGCTGGATGTGTCGTTCGGACGGTTCGCGGGGCTGCCGCCGGGCGTACGGGCCGGGCTCGGGCATCAGCCCGTACGGCTGGAGCCGATGGCGGTGCTCCTTCCCGAGGGTCATCCGCTGGCCGCACGGTCCGCCGTACCGCTGGCGGAGCTGGCCGGCGAGACGCTCTACGCGGGCGCCGGCAACGCACAGACCGCCGAGTGGACGGATCTGGCGGCGCGGCTCTTCGGCGGGCGGGGCATTGCGATGGCGGAGCCGTTCCCCGAGATCGAGGGGTCGGAGGAATTTGTGCGAGTGGTACGGAAACGGGGGTGGTCGGTGCTGGCGAGCGTGGAGTTCATCGAGGTGCCGGGGATGGTGTTGCGGCCGGTCGTTGATCCGGTTCCGCTGTCGCCCGTATCGATGGTGTGGCGAAAGGGGCTGCGCCATCCCGGACTGGAGGCGCTGCGGGCGGCGGCGCGGGAACTCGGTGAGGGGGGAGCGTGGTTGGCGGTGCCGGGAGGCGACCGGCTGTCGGCGGACGACCCGCTGCCCGGGGAGGGCGTCCTTTCGGAGGGGCGGTGGTGGCTGCCGGAGGAGGATGCCGCGGTGATGGGGGTGGGGGTGCGTAGGGCTGGGGGCCGATGGGGGCCCGACGCATCCTGATTCAGACGGATTCGGCCTGATTTGGCCGCCGATCCGGCCGAATCTTCGACCAGTTGGGTGGTCGGATTCCCGCCCGCACACCGTCACCACCTCGCCGTCGCCCCGCCACCACCTCGCCGTCGTGCAGCCATAACCTCACCGTCGTCCCGTAATCGCCCCGGGTTCGTCGGCCGGTCTCTCGGGACACGGTGGGCACAGGCAACCCCGGGAGCGTGAAACCCTTCCTTCATTGCAGGGAATCGTGTCCAGACTGAATCAGGGGGAGTTGTGCGGCGACGCTCACTTCTCGCGGCGACCACGGCCGCGCTCGCTTTGACCGTCACCCTCGGGTTGGGTGTGGTCGGCTGTGGTTCCGCCCGGATGGCGGCCCTGCACGCCAACTGCACGACGAAGAACCTGCGCTGGAAGCTGACCGTGCTGAAGAAGCTGCCGCGCAGCACGCATCGTGAGGCCCGGCTGTCCGTGGTGAACAGGGGGGCGCGGCCCTGCGTCTTCCACGGCTTCCCGGCCTTCGCCGTGCATGTCGGCAAGGGCCCGGAATCCGACGGGAAGGGCCAGGGTCCGGCCCTGCCGATCGACCTGCGGCGTGGCGGCACGGTGATGACCAGCCTGCGTTACCGGGACTCGTACCAGGGGCGGCCGTCCGCGCTGTGCCAGGTCAGCAATGTGGAGGCGGTCGTTGCCGCGCCGCGCGACACCTTCGATCGGGCCATACCGGTCCGGGACGAGAAGGGTAAGCGCTCGCGGATGGACGTCTGTGGCACGACGATCTGGATGAGCCCGCCGAAGCAGGTGGCCGAATAGGCCCCTGTCGGCCGGGCCCGCCCTCCCTCACCATCGCTCGCCCCGCCCCGTGAGTGCAAGGTTTCGCCGGTGTCACCGGGCGGCATCGGGCGGAAACCCGCCGTCCCTAGCTTCGAGGTGAAGGTGTCACGGAGCGTTGGGAGACGGGATGACGGGCGACGGCGTCACGAGTACGAGGGGCGGGGAGCAGCCCGACGGCGGGGCCGGCGGAAGCCGGGTGCGGCGCGGGCGGCGATGGATCGACCGGTGGGATCCGGAGGACGAGGAATTCTGGGCGCAGACCGGGGAGCGGGTGGCGCGGCGGAATCTGGCCGCCTCCGTTTTCTCCGAGCACATCGGCTTCTCCATTTGGAGCCTGTGGTCGGTGATGGTGCTGTTCATGGGGCCGGAATACGGGGTGGATCCGGCCAAGAAGTTCTTTCTGGTGGCGATGCCGACCGTGGTGGGTGGTGTGCTGCGGGTTCCGTACACCTTTGCGGTGGCGCGGTTCGGGGGCCGTAACTGGACGGTGTTCAGCGCGCTGCTGCTGCTGGTTCCGACGACCGCGGCGGCGATCGTGATGACGCCGGGGACCTCGTACGGCACCTTCCTGGTGGTGGCGGCGCTTGCGGGGGTCGGCGGGGGGAATTTCGCCTCGTCGATGACGAATATCAACTCCTTCTATCCGTTGCGGAAGAAGGGGTGGGCGCTGGGGCTGAATGCCGGCGGCGGAAATATCGGGGTCCCGGTGATCCAGCTGCTGGGCCTGCTGGTGATCAGTACGGCGGGCGCCGCGCAGCCGCGGATCGTGCTGGCCGTGTACATCCCGCTGATCGTGGCGGCGGCGGTGCTGGCGGCGCTGTCCATGGACAACCTGGGGCCGGTGACCAACGACACCGGCGCGGCCGTGGATGCCGCAAAGCAGCCGCACACCTGGGTGATGTCGCTGCTGTACATCGGCACTTTCGGATCGTTCATCGGCTACAGCTTCGCCTTCGGTCTCGTCCTGCAGATTCAGTTCGCGCGGACGCCTCTTCAGGCGGCATCGCTGACCTTCATCGGGCCGCTGCTGGGATCGTTGATCCGGCCGGTCGGCGGGCGGCTGGCGGACCGGTTCGGCGGCGCACGGATCACGCTCGGCAATTTCGTCGCCATGGGCGCGGCCACCGGCGTGGTGATTTATGCCTCCGCGATGCGGTCGCTGCCGGTATTCCTCATCGGATTCATCGCGCTGTTCGTGCTTACGGGAATCGGTAACGGGTCGACGTACAAAATGATTCCGGGCATTTTCCAGGCGCAGGCGGTACGGCACGGTCTTGTGGGGGAGGAGGCCGCGGCGTACGGACGGCGGCTGTCGGGGGCCGCGATGGGCCTGATCGGGGCGGTGGGAGCACTCGGCGGACTGGGCATCAACCTCGCCTTTCGCCAGGCGTTCGCGGCGACCGGATCCGGTACGCCCGCCTTCGTGGCGTTCCTGGTCTGTTACGCGGTGTGCGGCGCGGTGACGTGGGCCGTATACCTGCGGCCGGTGGCACGGGCACGCGCCGCTACGGAGGCGGAGACGGCGGAGGGGGCCCGTCGGCCGGTGTACGCCGAGGTCTGAGACGTCCGACCGGTCACCGGGGACACACCGGACCCACGGGTCACGGGTGTCCCCGGGTGAGCCGCGCGGGACGCACGTAACAGACGGGAAATACTGAGGGATCAGGTCTGTCATGTGGCGTTGGCACGCTTGTCGCCTTGGCACCCGTGCCGCCCGGGCCGCGGCGGCAGGCACAGCGGGAGTATGAGCACGACGCAGCACACCTTTGTGGGCGGTGCGGGACGGACGACCATGGACGATCGGCAGCAGGCGCAGGAGGACCGGGCCGTGCGGGCGCTGGACGGATTCACCGTCGGGGTGACCGCGGCCCGGCGGGCGGAGGAACTGGGCGCGTTGCTGGAGCGGCGCGGCGCGCAGGTCATGCACGCGCCCGCGCTGCGGATCGTCCCGCTGCCGGACGACACCGAACTGCTCGCCACGACGAAGGACCTGATCGCCCACGCGCCCGATGTGGTCGTCGCCACCACCGCCATCGGCTTTCGCGGCTGGATCGAGGCCGCCGAGGGCTGGGGTCTGGGCGAGGCCCTGCTGGCGCGGCTGGCCGGGGTGGAACTGCTGGCGCGCGGCCCGAAGGTACGCGGTGCCATCCGGGCCGCCGGACTCAACGAGAAGTGGTCACCGGCCTCCGAGTCGATGGCCGAGGTGCTCGACCGGCTGCTGGAGGAGGGCGTCTCGGGCCGCCGGGTCGCCATCCAGCTGCACGGGGAGCTGCTGCCGGGCTTCGTCGAGGCGCTGCGGGCCGATGGCGCCGAAGTCGTCGGCGTACCCGTCTACCGCTGGATGCCGCCGGAGGACATCGGCCCGGTCGACCGTCTCCTGGACGCCGTCATCGCGCGCGGCGTGGACGCGGTGACCTTCACCAGCGCGCCGGCCGCCGCCTCGCTGCTGCGCCGCGCCGAGGAGCGTGGCATCCAGGAGGAGGTGCTGGTGGCGCTGCGGCAGGAGGTGCTGGCGGTGTGCGTGGGGCCGGTCACCGCGCTGCCGCTCCAGGGCCGGGACGTCCCCACGTTCCAGCCCGAGCGGTTCCGGCTGGGGCCGCTGGTGCAGCTGCTGTGCCGGGAACTGCCGGGACGGGTACGGCCGTTGCCGGTCGCCGGGCACCGTATCGAGATCCGCGGCCACGCCGCCGTGGTCAACGGGGAACTGCGCCCGGTGCCGCCCGCCGGGATGGCGCTGCTGCGCGCGCTGGCCCGCCGCCCCGGCTGGGTGGTCTCCCGCGCGGATCTGCTGCGGGCGCTGCCCGGATCGGGCCGCGACGAGCATGCGGTGGAGACGGCGATGGCCCGGCTGCGGGTGGCGCTGGGCGCGCCCAAGCTGATCCAGACGGTCGTCAAGCGGGGGTACCGGCTGTCGCTCGATCCGCACGGGGAGTCGGACAAGTACGGCGGGGAGTAGGGGCCGCCGGGTGGCTCGCGGGCGAGCCCGAACCGCCCGTGCCGCCCGGGACGCCGCGCCCGTTCGGTGGCCGGTAGCGCCGTCCGCAGGGTTCCGGCCGTCGCGCCTGCCGGGCACTCTGGGGGCACACGCGGTGTTCCGCGTCCGGTCCGCGTTGTCTCTAGGGAGTGACAGGCACATGGCGGCGCCTTACGACCTGCGGTTCGACTGCGGGCGGATCTGCCTGGACCTGCTGGCCACGGCCGGTGCGCCGGCCGAACGGCTCACCGGTCCCGAGCCGCTGACGGCCTGGCTGACCGGCGCGGGAGTGCTGCCCGGCGGCGCCCCGCCGGACGGCGTCGACGGCCAGTGGGTCGCCCGTTTCCGGGAGTTGCGCGCACTGCTGCGCCGGGTCGTATGCGACGAGCTGCGCGGCGGGGCGGCGGACGCCGATCTGGCGCTGCTCAACGCCGCGGCCGCGGCCGCCGCGCCGCCCGCCGTCCATGCGGTGCGCGCCGCGGACGGCACCCTGGTGCGCACCTTCCTGGCGCCGCCGGACTGCGCGCAGCTGCTGGCCGCGGTGGCCCGGGATGCCGTCGGGCTGCTGACCGACGCCACGGCGCGCGGGCAGCTGCGGGAGTGCGCGGGGGAGGGCTGCTCGCTGGTCTATCTGGACGCCTCCCGCGGCCGGCGCCGCCGTTGGTGTTCGAGCGAGGTGTGCGGCAACCGGGAACGGGTGGCGCGCCACCGCCGCCGTACGGGCGCGCAGGGCGCCGCCCACGGCACCCGCCCCTGACCCCCGCCGGGCCCCGGCCATGCCCCCCGCACATTTTTTCCCGCCCTTTTCTCCCCGCCCCTGAGTAATCCCGCCCCTCTCGCCCGTATCCCTCCCCACAAGGCCGATTCATGGCATGGTCCCGGGCGCTTTCCGGTGATCCGCGCTATCGACCGGGGAGTTGGAGTGCGCAAGGATGCCGCCGTGGCAGACCGGACGACACCTGACGAGGAGCTCATGCGAGCCCTCTACGACGAGCATGCGGGTCCGCTTCTTGCCTTCGTCCTGCGGCTGGTGGCGGGCGACCGGCACCGCGCGGAGGACGTGGTGCAGGAGACGCTGGTGCGCGCCTGGCGCAACGCCGGGCAGTTGCAGCGCGCGACCGGCTCCATCCGGCCCTGGCTGGTGACCGTCGCCCGGCGGATCGTCATCGACGGTCACCGCAGCCGCCGGGCCCGTCCCCAGGAGGTCGATGCGACGCCGCTGGAGACCATGCCCGCGGCCGATGTGATCGACCGGGCGCTGCGCATGATGACGCTGTCCGAGGCGCTGGGCGATCTGAGCCCGGCCCACCGGGAGGCGCTTGTCGAGACGTACTTCAAGGAGCGTACGGTCAGCGAGGCGGCGGAGGTACTGCGCGTACCGGCGGGGACCGTGCGGTCCCGGGTCTTCTACGCGCTGCGCTCCCTGAAGCTGTCGCTTGAGGAACGAGGAGTGACGGAGTGACCCCGCCCACGCAGCCGGACCGGCACACCGACGTCGGCGCCTATGCGCTGGGCGTCCTGGACGCGGCCGACGCGGACCGGTTCGAGCGGCATCTGGCCGGCTGCGACCGGTGCGCGGCCGAACTCGAGGAGCTGATGGGGCTGTCCCCGCTGCTGGCCGAGTTCCGGCAGACCGCGCCCACGCCCGAGACGGTCACCGCCCGGCCGGGGCCCGGCGTCCTGAACGGGCTGCTCGACGAGGTGGCGGCCACCCGGCGCGGGCGGGCGCGGAGCCGGCTGTATCTCGTCGCGGCGGCCGCCGTACTGATCGTCGGGGGCCCGCTCGCCACCGCCGCGCTCACCGGCGGGGGACAGCAGGGCGCGCCTGCTCCGGCGCCGCTCGCCAGTGCCGTCCGCGCCCAGTACGCGGCGGGCGAGCAGGCCACCGCCGTCGATCCCGTCACCAAGGTCTCGGCCGGCGTCTCCCTGGCCGCCAAACCGTGGGGCACCCAGGTCGTCCTCCGGCTCGCCGGCGTCAAAGGGCCGCTGACCTGCGATCTTGTCGCCGTCGGCAAGGACGGTCGCCGTCAGACCGTCACCACCTGGGCGGTGCCCGAGGGCGGCTACGGCATCAAGGGCGCCACCGGCAAGTGGAACAGCGAACCGCTGTTCGCCACCGGCGGGGCGGCCTTCGACCGCGGCGACATCGACCACTTCGAGATCCGCACGCTCGACGGCAGGAAGCTGGCCGGTGTGAACGTCTGAGGAGGTCGGGCGCGGTCCCGGAAGCGTCGCAGGTGGTCCCCGGGCGGTCGCAGGGCGTCACCGGACTTCTGCCGACGTTAAGGTCTAGGTCAACATCCGACCGGACACGCCCGATTTTGTCCGTATGGCCAGGTGCGTACGGTGCCCCCTTCGCGTACGGTTGACGGCTGCCCTACGCACAGCAGAAGGGGGCCTGGGTGGCCGCGCAGAACGCCACGCACGCACCGGACCACGCACCGGACGCCGTCCGCGCCGCCGATTCGGTGCGCGACCGTGAGATCGCCGCCGAGCAGACGCATCTTGATTCCGTCTACCGGCGCCTCGAGGAGAAGATCCACGAGGCGGAGTTCCTGATGGACGACGCCGCCAAGCGCGGCCAGGTCGGCACGCCCGGCGCGCTCGCCGAACGCGACGCCCAGGTCTTCCAGGCCGGCGTCCATCTCCACCGCCTCAACTCCGAGTACGAGGACTTCCTCTTCGGCCGGATCGACATGCTCCTCGGCAAGGACGGCAAGAAGGGCCCGGACGGCGCCTACACCTCCGTCGAGCCCGCCGAGGGCACCATCGTCGACAACCGCGCCGCCATCGCCGAGACCCTGCACATCGGCCGGCTCGGCGTCCTGGACGCCGACTACGCGCCGCTGGTCATCGACTGGCGGGCGCCGGCCGCCGCGCCCTTCTACCGCGCCACCCCCGTCGCCCCCGGCCGGGTCGTCCGCCGCCGCGTCATCCGCTCCAAGGGCCGCAAGGTCCTGGGCGTCGAGGACGATCTGATGCGCCCGGAGGTCACCGCCACCCTGGACGGCGAGGAACTGCCGGCGGTCGGCGACGGCGCGCTGATGGCCGCGCTGGGCCGCGCCCGCAGTCACACCATGCGGGACATCGTCGCCTCCATCCAGGCCGAGCAGGACATGGTCATCCGGGCCCCCGCCGCCTCCGTCACCGAGGTCGAGGGCGGCCCCGGCACCGGCAAGACCGCGGTCGCCCTGCACCGCGCCGCCTACCTCCTCTACCAGGACCGGCGGCGCTACGCGGGCGGCATCCTGATCGTCTCCCCGACCCCGCTGCTGGTCGCCTACACCGAAGGCGTGCTGCCCTCGCTCGGCGAGGAGGGCCAGGTCGCCATCCGCGCGCTGGGCTCCCTGGTGGACGGCGCCGAGGCCACCGCCTACGACCCCCCGGCCGTCTCCCGCGTCAAGGGCTCCGCGCGCATGCAGAAGCTGCTGCGCAAGGCGGCCCGCGGGGCGCTGGAGCTGGGCACGGCCCCGGACCGGCTGCGCGTCGTCGCCTTCGGCGGCCGCCTCGAACTCGACGCGGACGCCCTGCACGGCATCCGCCAGTCGGCCCTCGGCGGCACCGCCCCGGTCAACCTGCTGCGCCCGCGCGCCCGTCGGCTGATCCTCGACGCCCTGTGGACGCAGTCCGGCGCCGCCCGCCGCTACACGGACCCCGAGTTGGCCGCCGAGGTCCGCCAGGGCTTCGACGAAGACATCGCCACCGAGCCGGAGTTCCAGGAGTTCCTCGACGCCTGGTGGCCCGAGCTCGCTCCGCGCACCGTGCTGGCCGCGATGGCCGACGAGCGGCTGCTGTCCCGCTGGGCCCGCCGCGTCCTCAACCCGCGCGAGGTGCGCCGGCTGGCCCGCTCCCTCCAGCGGCTGGACGACCGGGGCAACGGCCCGCTGTCGGTGCACGACGTGGCGCTGCTGGACGAACTCCAGCTGATCCTCGGCGCCCCGATGCGCCCGGTGCGCCCGCGCGAGGCCGATCCGCTGGACCAGCTGACCGGTCTGGAGGAGCTGACGACCTTCGCGGACCGCTCCTCCTCCGGCCGCGGCCGCCGCGAGCGCCTGGAGGAGGAGCGCACCGATTACGCCCATGTCATCGTCGACGAGGCACAGGACCTGACGCCGATGCAGTGGCGGATGGTGGGCCGCCGCGGCCGGCACGCCACCTGGACGGTGGTCGGCGATCCGGCGCAGTCCTCCTGGTCCGACCCGGACGAGGCCGCGCTCGCCCGCGACGAGGCGCTGGGCACCCGCCCGCGCCGCCGCTTCACCCTCACCGTCAACTACCGCAATCCGTCGGAGATCGCCGAACTGGCGGCCAAGGTGCTGGCGCTGGCGATGCCGGGGATGCGGTCGCCGGACGCGGTCCGCTCGACGGGCCTGACGCCCCGCTTCGCGGTGACCGCCGCGGACCGCGCGGCCGACGGGGAGCTGGCGCGGGCCACGGCCGCCGAGGCCGCCCGGCTGCTGGGCGAGGTGGACGGCACGGTCGGCGTCGTGGTGGCCATGAACCGCCGGGAGCAGGCCCGCCGCTGGCTGGCCGGGCTGGGGGACCGGGTGGTCGCCCTGGGCTCGCTGGAGGCCAAGGGGCTGGAGTACGACGCGACCCTGGTGGTCTCGCCTGCCGAGATCGCCGACGAGTCCCCGGCCGGGCTGCGGGTGCTCTATGTCGCCCTCACCCGTGCCACGCAGCAGCTGACGGTGCTCTCCACCGGGCGTGACGAACCGGATGCGGCGGGGGTGCCGGACCTGCTGCGCGACTGACCGGCCCACCCCGGACCCGTCCGTCCCAGGGGTCTGTCCGAGGGGTCTTTCCCCCGGTCGCCCGCGACGGGATCCGCTTCCGGGGAGGGTTTGTTAGCCTGGGTGAGGCACCGGCCCGATCCAAGCCCCCGGGCCCAACCATCGTCGCTGCGAGCGACCACTTGCCGCGAGGCGAGCATGGCGGGTCGGTGTCATCAAGCAGTCTGCGGGCGTCCCTCCTCCGGGAGGGGCGCCCGCGGTCGTTCGCGGGAGGGGGTTCCGCTCACGGGATCATCTCTCGTATGGTGGAAGAGTCTTTCCGAATTTTGTGGCTGGTTACCGTGTACCGGCTGGTAGGTGGGACGATCGGACAACGCGCTCCGGACGCGGACACCCCGGGTCACGGAGCCGCAGAGCGAGAAACAAGGGAAAGCAGAGGAAGTCGGCCATGGCAACGGCGCCTAGCGTCTCGTATTCGATGACGGTGCGACTGGAAGTTCCCGCGAGCGGCACCGCCGTCAGCCAGCTCACCACGGCCGTGGAGTCCTCCGGCGGGTCGGTCACCGGCCTCGATGTGACCGCATCCGGCCACGAAAAACTCCGGATCGACGTCACCATCGCCGCCACGTCCACCGCGCACGCCGACGAGATCGTCGGCAAGCTGCGCGAGATCGACGGCGTCTCGCTGGGCAAGGTCTCCGACCGTACGTTCCTGATGCACCTCGGCGGCAAGATCGAGATGACGTCGAAGCACCCCATCCGCAGCCGTGACGACCTGTCGATGATCTACACCCCCGGCGTGGCCCGGGTCTGCCAGGCGATCGCCGACAACCCCGAGGACGCCCGCCGCCTGACGATCAAGCGCAACAGCGTCGCGGTCGTCACCGACGGCTCCGCCGTCCTGGGCCTGGGCAACATCGGCCCCAAGGCCGCGCTGCCCGTCATGGAGGGCAAGGCGGCCCTCTTCAAGCGCTTCGCCGGCATCGACGCCTGGCCGCTGTGCCTGGACACCCAGGACACCGACGCGATCGTCGAGATCGTCAAGGCCATCGCCCCCGGCTTCGCCGGCATCAACCTCGAGGACATCTCCGCGCCCCGCTGCTTCGAGATCGAGGCCCGGCTGCGCGAGGCCCTGGACATCCCCGTCTTCCACGACGACCAGCACGGCACCGCCATCGTCGTCCTGGCCGCGCTCACCAACGCGCTGCGCGTCGTCGGCAAGAAGATCGAGGACGTACGGGTCGTGATGTCCGGCGCCGGCGCCGCGGGCACCGCCATCCTCAAGCTGCTGATCGCCGCCGGCGTCCAGCACGCCGTCGTCGCCGACATCCACGGTGTGGTCCACGCCGGCCGCGCGGACCTGGTCGACGCCGACCCGGATTCGCCGCTGCGCTGGATCGCCGACAACACCAACCCCGAGGGCGTCACGGGCACCCTCAAGGAGGCCGTCGTCGGCGCGGACGTCTTCATCGGCGTCTCGGCCCCCGACGTCCTCGACGGCGACGACGTGGCGAAGATGGCCGAGGGCGCGATCGTGTTCGCACTCGCCAACCCCGACCCGGAGGTCGACCCGGCCCTCGCCCGGCAGACCGCCGCCGTCGTGGCCACCGGCCGCTCCGACTTCCCCAACCAGATCAACAACGTGCTGGTCTTCCCCGGTGTCTTCCGCGGCCTGCTCGACGCGCAGTCCCGCACGGTCAACACCGACATGATGCTGGCCGCGGCCGGCGCGCTCGCCGATGTCGTCCTGGACGACGAGCTGAACGCGAACTACATCATCCCCAGCGTCTTCAACGACAAGGTCGCGGGCGCGGTGGCCGGTGCGGTGCGGGACGCGGCGCGGGCCGCCGCCCCCGATGTGACGGCCGACACGGCCCTGTGAGCGCCGGGCCGGTGTGACAGCCGCCACGGGCCCCATAGCACGGCGCGTCGCGGGTCACGCCCCCCGTAAGGCCCCCATAGGCTGGCGGTCAGCAAACGACCGCCGCCCTGTGGGGCCGGCCCGGAGCGGCGTGCTACGGAACGTCACCACGGTGTACCCGTGGGGCTTTCGCGTGACTCTCCAGGGTTCCGGATTGGCTTTAGTCCCGCAGGTAGGGGCAGGATGCGTCATCGGGCGCGAGGGTCTGGCAGCAGACCCGGGTCCGGGGACTGTCCGAGGGCCCTGGCAGCATCGGCTTCGCTGTGCCCGATAGCGGCTCCGCCGCGTGGCACGCCCATTGGCAAGAAGAACACGGGAGTACAAACATGAACCGCAGTGAGCTGGTGGCCGCTCTGGCCGATCGCGCCGAGGTGACCCGCAAGGACGCCGACGCCGTTCTGGCCGCCCTCGCCGAGGTGACCGGCGAGATCGTCGCCAAGGGCGACGAGAAGGTCACCATCCCCGGCTTCCTCACCTTTGAGCGCACCCACCGTGCCGCTCGCACCGCTCGCAACCCGCAGACCGGCGACCCGATCCAGATCCCGGCCGGTTACAGCGTCAAGGTCTCCGCGGGCTCCAAGCTCAAGGAAGCCGCGAAGGGCAAGTAGGCCCCTCAGCACGGCCTGAAGCCGACAAGGGCGGTCATCCCCCTGGGGTGGCCGCCCTTTCGGCTGCGTAATCGTTGTCATGGGCGCGCAGAGAGGGACGGCCGACAGGAGCGCCCGGCAGGCGGACAGGCGCGTTTGACGGGCCGACGGGTGGCGCCTGACGGGGCGACGGGCGGGCGCGTGACGGGCGGCGGGCCGTCAGGCCGGGGCGGCGGCGCGCTCGGTGGCGGTTCTACGGCCCCTGCGGCCCCTTCTGCGGCGTCGGCTCAGGCGACCTGGGCAAAGGGAAGTCCGCCAGGTCAACGTCCTCCAGAGAGGCGACCACGGCCGTCCGGGGGCCGGGCGCGATACCCGGCACGGTCGGTACGGCCAGCAGCCGGCAGCCCGCGGCCAGCGCGGCGGCCGCGCCGGTGGGCGTGTCCTCGACGGCGAGACAGTCCGCCGGATCGACGCCGAGGCGGGCGGCCGCGGCCAGATACGGGTCCGGGTGCGGTTTGCCGCGCGGCGCCTCGCCCGACGTCACCGACAGCGCGAAACGGTGCGCGCCCAGGGTGCGCAGCACCAGGTCGGCCACATGCCGCTCGGAGGCGGTGACCAGCGCGGCCGGTATCCCCAGAGCCCGCGCCCGGTCCAGCAGCCGCAGCGCGCCCGGCTGGACGGTGACCCCGGCCGCGACCCGGGCGGTGAAGTCCCGGTCCAGCCGCTCGGCGATCCGACCGGCCGCCAGGCCGATCCCGTGCTCGCGCACCAGCCGCTGTGCGGCATCGTCCACCGGCGCCCCGGCGAACTCCGCCAGCACCTCGTCCGTCACCGCCCGCCCCTGCTCCCGCAGCAACCCGGCCACCGTCGCCAGCCACTGGTGCTCGGTGTCGACGAGGGTCCCGTCCATGTCGCACAGCAGCGCGGCGGGCAGCGCGGGAACGGGGGAGGGGGCGGCGGAAGGGGGCATGGCGGGCTCGCAGTCCGGAGGGGGCGGGGGCGTGTCAGCGGGCACGGGGCGGGCGCGTCCCACGGGGGAGGCCGCACCGGCGAGTTGACGGCGCGTCAGTGTACGGGTCGGCCTTCAGCCGACGGGGCCGGGTGCCGGCGGCTGCCGCGTCGCACGTGCAACTCCCGGTGCGACACCGCGCGCCACCGAACGCACGGCGCGCGCCGAGGAGTTGCCGGTGCCGACGGCGGAACGGCCCCCTGAACGCCGCGAGGGCGGCCACCCGGTCCCGGGGGCCGCCCTCACGCTGCGCGGGCAGGGGCGCGGGCTCAGTGCCGCGGCGCCCCGTTGGGCAGCTCGACATGGCCGCCCAGCTCGACGAGCTTCTCCATGAAGTTCTCGTAGCCGCGGTTGATCAGGTCGATGCCGTGGACGCGGGACGTGCCCTGGGCCGCCAGCGCCGCGATCAGGTACGAGAAGCCGCCGCGCAGGTCGGGGATGACCAGGTCGGAGCCCTGGAGCTTGGTCGGGCCGCTGACGACCGCGGAGTGCAGGAAGTTGCGCTGGCCGAAGCGGCACGCGGAGCCGCCCAGGCATTCGCGGTAGAGCTGGATGTGCGCGCCCATCTGGTTGAGCGCCTCGGTGAAGCCCAGCCGGGACTCGTAGACCGTCTCGTGGACGATGGACAGGCCCGACGCCTGGGTCAGGGCGACGACCAGCGGCTGCTGCCAGTCGGTCTGGAAACCGGGGTGGACGTCGGTCTCCAGGGCGATGGCGTTGAGCGAGCCACCCGGGTGCCAGAAGCGGATGCCCTCGTCGTCGATCTCGAAGGCGCCGCCGACCCTGCGGAAGGTGTTCAGGAACGTCATCATGGAGCGCTGCTGCGCGCCGCGGACGTAGATGTTGCCCTCGGTGGCCAGTGCCGCGCTCGCCCAGGAGGCGGCCTCCAGGCGGTCCGGGAGGGCCCGGTGGGTGTAGCCGTTGAGCTTGTCGACACCGGTGATCCGGATCGTCCGGTCGGTGTCCATGGAGATGATCGCGCCCATCTTCTGGAGCACGCAGATCAGGTCCTCGATCTCCGGCTCCACGGCGGCGTTCGACAGCTCGGTGACACCCTCGGCCAGGACGGCCGTCAGCAGCACCTGCTCGGTCGAGCCGACCGACGGGTACGGCAGCCGGATCTTGGTGCCGCGCAGCCGCTGCGGGGCCTCCAGGTACTGCCCGTCGGCACGCTTTTCGATCTTCGCGCCGAACTGGCGCAGCACATCGAAGTGGAAGTCCACCGGACGGCCGCCGATGTCGCAGCCGCCCAGGCCCGGGATGAAGGCGTGGCCGAGGCGGTGCAGCAGCGGGCCGCAGAACAGGATCGGGATCCGCGAGGAACCGGCGTGTGCGTCGATGTCGGCGACATTGGCGCTCTCCACCCGCGACGGGTCCATGACCAGCTCGCCGGGCTCGTCACCGGGGCGGACCGTGACGCCGTGCAGCTGGAGCAGCCCGCGGACCACGCGTACGTCGCGGATGTCGGGCACATTGCGCAGCCGGCTCGGGCCGCTGCCCAGGAGGGCGGCGACCATGGCCTTCGGTACGAGGTTCTTCGCACCGCGGACCCGGATCTCGCCCTCGAGCGGGGTGCCGCCGTGGACAAGCAGTACGTCGTCAGTAGAGACGGTCATGGATCTCGCGTTCCTGGAGACGGGCAGGGGCCAAGCTGAAATGGTAAGGGCGTCGGAAGGGCGCTCCGTAGGGTTGTGCAGGCTTCCGTCATGTAATGGCTTTGTCACAGCACCCTCCGCTACGAGGCGCCTTTGATCTGTAATCGCCGTTTGCCGGGGAATATGCCGAATGTCGGGAATCGGCCGTGTGCTTTTCGTCTCGAAGGTCTCTCCTGCCCGACCTGCTCTCGTCCCATTCCCGCCCTCCTTTCTTGTCGCGTTCTTGGCTCGTTCTGGTCCCGTGCGCCGGTGCTGCCGCCGTACGCCCTGCCCTGCTCTTGCACGGTTCGGACCGTTGACTCCCCCCTCCGGCCCGAAGTGCGGGATCATGTGGCCATGACCGAGGTGTCCTCGCTCACAGGGCGGCTGCTCGTTGCCACACCCGCGCTCGCCGACCCCAACTTCGACCGCGCGGTGGTGCTGCTCCTCGACCACGACGAGGAGGGCTCCCTCGGCGTGGTCCTCAACCGCCCCACGCCGGTCGGCGTGGCCGACATCCTGGCGCCCTGGGCCGCGCTCGCCGGTGAGCCGGGGGTCGTCTTCCAGGGCGGGCCGGTGTCGCTGGACTCGGCGCTCGGGGTCGCGGTGGTGCCCGGGGGCGGCGGCGAGGGCGTCGTGCTGTCCGGGCCGGGCGCCGAAGCAGCGGCCGAGGGCGCGGCGGATTCGGACCAGGCGTCGCCCGGCGACGAGCCGCTGGGCTGGCGGCGGGTGCACGGCGCGATCGGCCTGGTCGATCTGGAGGCCCCGCCGGAGCTGCTCGCGGCGGTGCTCGGCAGCCTGCGGATCTTCGCCGGGTATGCGGGGTGGGGCCCCGGCCAGCTGGAGGACGAGCTGGTCGAGGGCGCCTGGTACGTCGTCGAGTCCGAACCGGGCGATGTCTCCTCACCCGATCCGGAGCAGCTGTGGCGCGCGGTGCTGCGGCGCCAGCGCAATGAACTGGCGATGGTCGCCACCTATCCGGACGATCCCTCGCTGAACTGACCCGGGCGGCCCCGGCCTGGGCGGGCCGGACGGACCGACGGACCCCGGCGGACCGGCCCGGCGGGCGGCCCGGACATGCCCAGCCGGTGCCCGCCCCTCCCGCTCATACCGCGCTGACCTGCGGATTCCTTTCCCGGCCGCGTTGTTACGGGTTCGTCATGGGGAATTGTCAGACCCCGTCGCTATGGTTCGGAAATGCAGGGGACGATGCGCGGGCGCGAGGCGCCGCCGCGCGGAGAAGAACGGGGGAGTGCCATGCACAGGCCGAGCGTGCCCGAGGATCTGGATCATCCGCGGCGGGTGTGGGCGCGCGCCGCGACGCTGGCGGTGGTCGCCGCGGCCATGGACGACTGGGACGACTTCTCCTGGGGACCGCAAGGGCTGGAGTGCTGGAACGGCGGCGGCTCCTACTGGTGGCGGCTGAAGCTGTACGACGACGGCCGTGCGCTGCTGTGCGGCCAGGACTCCGACGGCAGCTACACGCACGACGGAAACCGGCAGATCGACTTCCTGGCCGGCGGCCCCGAGTGGCTGCCCTGGGACCGGATGCGCGACGACGCCCAGGGCAATCTCTTCGGCTTCGTCTACTGGTGGCAGGACGGCGCCTGGGCCCGCGCGCCCTATCCGGAGTCGATGGGCGACGACGGTCTGGCCATGGCCCTGAGCTGGGCGGGCAGGGGTGAGGACGCGGTCGACCGGATCGTCGAGGACCTGGTGGCGGTCACCGAGACGGAGGTCGATCCCGCGGCGGCGGTGCGCGCGTTCATAGCGGCCGCCGAGGCCCGTACGGTCGGCGAGGCCGGTGTCACCGCGCTGCTGGGCGCGGTCTGCGACCGGGATTCGTGGTACGAGGTCCGCCCGGAGGCCGCGCTGGCGTTCGCGGTGAAGCTCGGCCTGACGGCCGAGGACCGCGGCGGGGTGCCGGTGGCGTCGTAGAGCCTGTGGCGCCTTAAGGGCCTGTCCGACGGGCCGACCTAAGGTCTGTCCGATGGGTCATGGCCGGGGCCGCGGCGGAGCGACGACCGGGGTACGGGCGGGCGCGGGGCGGGTGGCCGCCGGGCGAGGGCGTAGAGGCGTTCGGCCAGCGGGTGTGCGTCACGGGCGGGCAGCGCCAGACGGACGGGCACCGGCGGCGCGTTCTTCAGCCGCAGATAGCGGATCCCGGGGTGGGTGTGCCGCTGGGCCACCGGCTCCGGGGCCACTCCGACGCCGTGCCCCGCGGCCACCGCTTCCAGCCACTCGTCGAAGTTCCCGGCGGTGCAGGCCAGGCGGGGGCGGCGGCCGTCGGGCCACAGCTCGGGGCGGGTGGTGCCGGTGACGGTGTTGACCACCAGCGGTAGATCGGCCAGCTCGGCCCAGTCCAGCACCCGGCGGTGCGCCACGGCGCGTACGGCGGCCGCCTCCGGTGCCCGCAAGGCCGTACGCGACAGGGCGGCGACCCGCGGCTCCTGGAGGAGGAGCGTGCTGCGCAGCCCGGCGTCGGGCGGGATCTCGCCGCGCAGCACCGCGGCATCCGCCTCCCCGGTCTCCAGTCCGGCGAGCGGGGCATCCCGGCGCACCAGCCGCACGCCCGCGCCGGTCGCGGCCTCGAAGTCCGCGGTGAGCGCGGTGCACACGGCGGGCAGCAGCGAGGTGAAGCCCAGCCGCAGCACGGCCGGTCCGGTGGACGAGCGCAGCGCACCGGCCAGCCGGGGGAGCAGCGGGGCGAGGTCCGCGTAGAGGCGGCGGCCCGCGTCGGTGAGCTCCACGCGCCGGGTCGTCCGGTCGAGCAGGCGGGCGCCGAGGGTGCACTCCAGCGCGCGGACGGTCCGGGTCAGCGCGGGCTGTCCGGTCCGCAGCCGATCGGCGGCGTGGGTGAAGCTGCGCTCCTCGGCGACGGCGAGAAAGCCGCGCAGATGGCGCAGCTCGATGCCCCCGAGACCGTCCCAGGCGTCCGGAGCGCCGGAGTCGGTCACGTCGCCGTGCATGCCGCCCTGGCCGCCGACCTGGCCGCTGTCCCGGCCGCTGCTCCAGCTCTCGTCCGCGGCGCTGCCCATGCCCCCGCCCTCGCTCCCGTGATTCATGCCGCCCCAGCATAAATGCGCCCCGCCGGGCATTTCCCCGGCCATCCGGAGACTGCCTACGTTTCCCGGGTTCGGTTCACCCCGGGGCCGCGGCAGCCGCCACCGCCCCGGACGATCACGGGAGTTGACTGCGGTGCGCAAGGTGTGGCTGCTGACGCTGGGGGCCTTCGCCCTCGGCCTGGACGCGTATGTGATGGCCGGGCTGCTGCCGGCCATCGCCCATGACATCGGCACCCGGGTCTCGCTGGCGGGCCAGCTGGTCACGGCCTTCACCCTGGCCTACGCCCTCGCGGCCCCGCTGGTCGCCGGGCTGCTCTCCGGCGTACGGACCCGCGCGCTGCTCCTGGCCGCCCTGGCGGTCTTCACCCTCGGCAACGCCGTCACCGCCCTCGCCCCCTCACTGCCGGCGCTGCTGGCCGCCCGGGTGATCGCGGGCGCCGGGGCCGGGGTCTATTCGGCGCTGTCCACGGCGGCCGCTGCGGCGCTGGCCCCGGAAGGGCGGCGCGGCCGGGCGCTGGCCCTGGTGATGGGCGGGATGAGCGCGGGCACCGTTCTGGGCGTGCCGATCGGGGTGCTGCTGGCCGAGCACACCGGCTGGCGCACCACGCTGTGGCTGGTGACGGGCCTGGGCGCGGCCGCACTCGCCGGGCTCGCCACCCTGCTGCCGCCCGTTCCCGCCGCCCCCGCGGTGCCGCTGCGCACCCGGCTGGCGGCCGTCACGGACCGCGCCATTGCCCCCGTCGTCGCCGTCTCCTTCCTGGCCGCGGTCGCCAGCCTCGGGCTGTACACCTACCTCGCGCCGGTGCTGGCCGCCGCGGGCGGCGTCAGCGAGGTGACGCCGTATCTCTGGGCCTGGGGCCTGGGCGGCGTGCTGGGCAGCGTGCTGGCCGGGCCGCTGGTGGACCGTACGGGGCGGGTCCGGGCGCTGGTGGGCGCGGTCCTCGCGGTGATCGTCGCGGCCCAGGCGCTGCTGCCCGCGCTGGCCGGTGCCGCGCTGCCCGCTGCGGCGGCCGCACTGGTCGCCTGGGGCGCGGCGGGCTGGGCGCTCCAGGTGCCCCAGCAGCACCGGCTGCTGGAGCACAGCGCGCAGCGCGGCACCGTCGCCCTCGCCCTGAACAACTCCGCGCTCTATCTGGGCAGCGCCGTCGGCTCCGCGCTGGGCGGCCTGGCGCTCGCCGCGGACCTCGCCCCGTACGCGCTGCCGTGGGCGGCTGCCGGGGTGGCGGCCCTGGGACTCGTCCTCCATACGGCGACAGGCCGACGCTCCCGGCTCGCGGCGGGCGTGAGTACCCTTGGCAGTTATGAGCACTCTTGAGCCCGAGCGCGGGGCAGGTACGGGGACCCTCGTAGAGCCGACACCGCAGGTGTCGCACGGCGACGGCGACCACGAGCGCTTCGCCCACTACGTCCAGAAGGACAAGATCATGGCGAGCGCGCTCGACGGCACGCCCGTCGTCGCGCTGTGCGGCAAGGTCTGGGTACCGGGGCGCGACCCCAAGAAGTACCCGGTCTGCCCGATGTGCAAGGAGATCTTCGAGTCCATGGGCGCCGGCGGCGACAAGGACAAGGGCGGCAAGGACGGCGGCAAGAAGTAGCCGCCGCCCGCTCCCGCGGTGCGGTGAGACGGCTCCGGTGCGCGGATCGGCGCATACCGGAGCCGTCCGCGTACCCGCCGTGGCAGGTTCGGTGCCATGACCCACACGGCACATACGGATCTGATCCCGCGCCCGCGGCTCCTGAGCCCGGTGCCGCCCGGCCGGGGCCTCTTCCCTCTCGACCGCGACACGCTGCTCGACGCGCGGCCCGGCACCGAGGGCGTGGCCCACTGGATGCGGTCCACGATCGGCGCGGCCACCGGCCTGCCGCTCGCGCCGGGCGACAACGCCGACCACCGCATCGTGCTCGCCGTCGACCCGGCGCTGCCGCCCGAGGGCTATCGCCTCGTCGTGGACGGCTCCGCGATCCGCCTGGACGGCGGCAGCGCGGCCGGGGTCTTCTGGGGCGCGCAGACCTTCCGCCAGCTGCTCGGTCCCGAGGCATTCCGCAGGGCGCCGGTCGTACAGCGGGACGAGTGGCACCTGCCGATGGCCGTCATCGAGGACGAGCCCCGCTTCGCCTGGCGCGGCATGATGCTCGACGTCGCCCGGCACTTCCTGCCCAAGGACGGCGTCCTGCGCTACCTCGACCTGCTCGCCGCCCACAAGCTCAACGTCCTGCATCTGCACCTGACCGACGACCAGGGCTGGCGCATCGAGATCCGGCGCCACCCCGAGCTGACCGCGACCGGCGCCTGGCGCGAGCGCACCAGACTCGGCCACCGCGCCTCCCCCCTCTGGGACGCCCGCCCCCACGGCGGCTTCTACACCCAGGACGACATCCGCGAGATCGTCGCCTACGCCGCCGCCCGGCATATCACCGTCGTCCCCGAGATCGACATTCCCGGGCACTCGCAGGCCGCCATCGCGGCATACCCCGAACTCGGCAACACCGACGTCATCGACACCACCTCCGTGAAGGTCTGGGACACCTGGGGCATCAGTCCCAACGTACTGGCCCCCACTGACAACGCCCTGCGCTTCTACGAGCAGGTGCTGGAGGAGGTCCTCGGCCTCTTCCCCTCGCGCTTCGTCCACATCGGCGGCGACGAATGCCCCAAGGACCAGTGGCGCGCCTCGCCCGCCGCCCAGGCCCGTATCGCCGCACTGGGCCTGGCCGACGAGGACGCGCTGCACGGCTGGTTCATCCGGCACTTCGACCGCTGGCTCGCCGAGCGCGGCAGACGGCTGATCGGCTGGGACGAGATCCTCGAAGGCGGCCTCGCCGAGGGTGCCGCGGTCTCCTCCTGGCGCGGCTACGCGGGCGGGATCGCCGCCGCCCGCGCCGGCCACGACGTCGTCATGTGCCCCGAGCAGCACGTCTATCTGGACCACCGTCAGCACGCCGCCCCGGACGAACCGGTCCCGATCGGTTTCGTACGGACCCTGGAGGACGTCTACCGCTTCGAGCCCGTCCCGCCGGAGCTCACCGAGGAGCAGGCCGCGCACGTCCTGGGCACCCAGGCCAACGTCTGGACCGAGGTCATGGACAGTCAGCAGCGCCTCGACTACCAGGTCTTTCCCCGGCTCGCGGCGTTCGCCGAGGTCGCCTGGAGCCGGCTGCCCGCGCCCGCCGACCGCGACGCCGCGGACTTCGACCGCCGGATGAGCGCCCATTACGCCCGCCTGGACGCCCTCGGCGTCGACTACCGCCCGCCCGGCGGCCCGCACCCCTGGCAGCGCCGCCCCGGGGTGCTCGGACGCCCGCTCGACGGGGCGCCCCCAAACGTGTGAGCCCGCTGCGGAAGGGGGTCCCGCCGCGGCCGGAGACTGGGACGGTGGAGACCTCTCCGCACCGCCGTACGGGCGATGCGGGAGCACCCGGAGCGCACCGCCCGCCGCGGCCCGCGCACGACCCGCCACACCCCCCAACCGGCGGACGAATGCGGACCAGATCGCCGCAGGGCGGACGGAACGCCGCTTCGCGGACCCTGTCGCCGGGGGCCGGGGAAGATGTGCCAGAGTTGCCACGTCCGGGCCGTGAGCACGTACCGTACGGCGGAGCGGAACAGCCGGGACACCGGGGAAGGGGCAGCTGGCTTGACCACCCACGCACCGCAGGCGTCACAAACGGTGACATTGCCGGCCTCGCTCGACGAGGCGGTGGCGGCGCTCACCGCCATGCCCACCGCCGTTCCGGTCGCGGGGGGCACCGACCTCATGGCGGCCGTCAACGCCGGACTCCTCAGACCCGCGGCCCTGGTGGGCCTCGGCCGGATCAGCGAGATCCGCGGCTGGCAGTACCAGGACGGCCATGCGCTGCTCGGTGCCGGACTCACCCTCGCCCGCATGGGGCGCCCCGACTTCGCCGCGCTGATCCCGGGCCTGGCGGCCGCCGCCCGCGCCGCCGGACCCCCGCAGATCCGCAACGCCGGGACGCTCGGCGGCAATATCGTCACCTCCGCGCCCACCGGTGACACCCTGCCCGTGCTCGCCGCCCTGGAAGCGACCCTGATCATCGCCGGCCCCGGTGGCGCCCGCCGTGAGATTCCGGTCAGCCACCTCCTGGCGGGCCGCGAGATGCTGCACCCCGGTGAACTCGTCGGCTTCGTACGGGTGCCGCTGCTGCACGCCCCGCAGACCTTCCTCAAGGCCACCGGCCGCACCGGCCCCGGGCGGGCCACCGCCTCGGTTGCACTGGTCCTGGACCCGGCCCGGCGCAATGTGCGCTGCGCGGTGGGCGCGGTCGCCGCGATGCCGCTGCGCCCCCTGGAGGCCGAGCAGTGGGTGGCCTCGCTCATCGACTGGGACGGCGAACGCGGCCTGGTGCCCGAGGCGCTGACGGCCTTCGGCGACTACGTGGCCGCGGCATGCATCCCCGACCCGGTGCCGCCGCAGGACGGTTCGGAACCGGCCACCCTGCCACCCGCCGCACTGCATCTGCGCCGTACGGTGGCAGCCCTGGCCCGCCGCGCACTTGGGAGGGCGCTCTCGTGAGCGAGCGCAGCATGGGGGTCCCCCCGGCCGGAGGGTGGGGGAGAACAATCAGGAGGTGCGCGCCTCGCGAATGCGAGGGCGAGCGAAGCGAGGTCTCGGCATGAGCGACGAACAGCACACCCCGCAGCAGCCGCACCCCGACCACGGCTGGCAACCGCTCCCGCAGGGCGGCGAGTACGAGCAGGAGGCGACGGCCTTCGTCCAGCTCCCGGAGGGCTTCACCACCGGGGGCTACCGGGCCGTGCCCGGCTACAACCCGCCCGGCACCGAGCCGCTCGCCGCTCCCGGCCACGGCTACACCCCGCCGGAGTCCTTCACCCGGCACACCCCCGGGCCGTCGGCGCCCGCCGCGGGCACCGACCCCGCGTCGACCGGCCAGTGGACGATGCCGTTCGCGGACCCGGCGGCCGGATACGCCGACCCGTCCGCCGGATACCCGGCACACAACGGCCACTCGGGCCACTCCGGCCACCCCGGCCACCCCGGTCACCAGGAACACTCCGGCCACCCCGGTCGCCAGGAGCAGGCCGCGATCTATCAGGGCGGTGCGCCGGAGGGGGCTCCGTCCTGGGGCGGCGACCAGGTGGACTGGCCGGTCGCGGGCAGCCCGGAGGCTGCGGGCGGTGGTGCCGGGGCGTGGTCGGTGCCGGCGGCCGCGGACGACGTCCTGGAGGAGTCCGGCGAGTATCTGGTCGGCGAGGACGGCCTGACGGCCTACCAGGGACATCAGAGTCATCAGGGACATCAGGGCCACCCGGCGCACACGGGGCACCCGGGGCACGCGGCGCACCCGGGACAGCCCGGGCACCAGGAGCACGGCACACCCGCCGACTACCAGGGCGGCTACCAGGACACCTACGGCGGCGCCGGGGCACCGGGGGACGCCGCGGGGACCGGTCGCACCGGCCACTGGAACTTGGCGGCCGGCCTGAGCGCCACGACCGGCGCCACCGAGCACGGAGAGACCGCCGCGGCTTCCTTCGGCGCATCCGACGGCGATCCGTACGCGGCGGAGAGCGGCCCGGCGGGCGGCGGCGAAGCGGTGGACGGCGACCCGTACGGGAACGCCGCGGGCGGGGCACAGGCCCCGGAGGCCGGCGCGACCGGGCACTGGTCGCTGCCCGCCGACGCGCTGGCCCAGTGGCCGCCCGCCCAGCAGGAGGCCGCGCCCCGCCCCGAGGAGGCGGCGCCGAGCATAGGTGCCGGCCACGCACCGGGCGGCGAGCCGTGGGCGGTCCCGGTGGCCGAGGGGGAAGCACCGGAGCACTCCGGGGAGTTCGCCACCGGCCCCGCGCCCGCCCAGGAGGCCGCGGCGACGGCCGCCACGGGGGACGCACACGGCGCCTACGAACCGTACGAGACGTACGACCACCCCCGGGAGGCGGCCAGGACGGAGCGGCCCGCCGACGGGGACGAGCCCGCGGCCCCGCAGGCCGTGGCGGTCGCCGAACCACGCCCGGAGCCCGAGGACGGCCCGGCGGCCGCCCCGGCACCCGAGGAGGCCCCGCAAGCCCGGCAGACCCAGGACGCGCAGCAGGACGTCCACGGTGCGGCCCGACCGCAGGAGCCGGACGAGCCGGTCCAGGCACCGGACACCGCGGGCCCGGTGGCCCTCACGGGCGAGCCCGCCGTGATCGCCGTCACCGAGGACCCCGGCACCCCCGCCCAGGACGCCCCCGGCACGCTCCCTCACGACGAACACCCCGCCGCCTCCTACGTGCTGCGCGTGAACGGCACCGACCGCCCCGTCACGGACTCCTGGATCGGCGAGTCGCTGCTGTACGTCCTGCGCGAGCGGCTCGGCCTCGCCGGGGCCAAGGACGGCTGCTCCCAGGGCGAGTGCGGGGCCTGCTCCGTCCAGGTGGACGGGCGGCTGGTCGCCTCCTGCCTGGTGCCCGCGGCCACCGCGGCGGGCAGCGAGGTCCGTACGGTCGAGGGCCTGGCCCAGGACGGCGTGCCCTCCGACGTGCAGCGGGCGCTGGCCGCCTCCGGCGCCGTCCAGTGCGGCTTCTGCGTACCGGGCATGGCGATGACCGTGCACGACCTCCTGGAGGGCAACCACGCCCCCAGCGAGCTGGAGACCCGTAAGGCGCTGTGCGGCAACCTGTGCCGGTGCTCCGGCTACCGGGGCGTGCTGGACGCCGTCGCGGAGGTCGTACAGGCCCGTGCGGAGGCCGCCGAGGCCGCGCACGCCGCCGACGAGGCCCCGGCGGACGCGCACCAGGAGACGCCCCGCATCCCCCACCAGGCGGGCCCCTCGGAGCCCACCGGCCACACGGACGCCCCCGGCCACCACCCCCACCAGGGGCCGGGCACCGATTCGCAGACGGGAGGGGCTGCATGAGAGAGCGGAGCGAGCGAATCAGGGGATGGGTGCGCGCCGAGCGGGTGCGAGGCCGGGCGAAGCGAGGTGTCGGCATGAACGGCACGACAGACGGCGCCGTCACCGTGACCCCCGCAGCCGGCGTCCCCGTCCCGCCCGAGGAGCCGTCGCCGCACGGCCTGGGCGTCTCCCTGCCGCCCGCGGACGCGTCCGCCAAGACCGAGGGCACCTTCCCGTACGCCGCCGACCTGTGGGCCGAAGGGCTGCTGTGGGCCGCGGTGCTGCGCTCCCCGCACCCGCGGGCGCGCATCGTGTCCATCGACACCAAGCCCGCGGCGGAGATGGAGGGCGTGCGCGCCGTCGTCACCCACGGGGACGTGCCCGGTGACGCGGGGCACGGCCGGGGCGTCGCCGACCGCCCGGTCTTCGCCAAGGACGAGGTCCGCCACCACGGCGAGCCGATCGCCGCAGTGGCCGCCGACCACCCCGACACCGCACGGCTGGCCGCCGCCGCCATCGCCGTCGAGTACGAGGTCCTGGAGGCCGTCACCGACCCCCAGCTGGCCTTCGAGGCCGAGCCGCTGCACCCCGACGGCAACCTCATCCGGCACATCCCGCTCCGCTTCGGCGACCCGGAGGCGGTCGGTGAGGTGATGGTCGAGGGCTTCTACCGGATCGGCCGGCAGGACCCGGCGCCCATCGGGGCCGAGGCCGGACTCGCGGTGCCGCGCCCCGACGGCGGCGTGGAGATCTACACCGCCTCCACCGACCCGCACACCGACCGGGACCTGGCCGCCGCCTCCTTCGGCCTCGACCCCGAGCGCGTCAAGGTGGTCGTCACCGGCGTCCCCGGTGCCACCGCCGACCGCGAGGACCCCGGAATCCAGCTGTCGCTGGGCCTGCTGGCGCTGCGTACGGGCTGCCCGGTGAAGCTCGCCGCCACCCGGGAGGAATCCTTCCTCGCGCACGCCCACCGCCACCCCACGCTGCTGCGCTACCGCCACCACGCCGACGCCGAAGGCAAGCTGGTCAAGGTGGAGGCGCAGATCCTGATGGACGCCGGCGCCTACGCGGACACCTCCGGCGAGGCCCTGGCCGCCGCCGTCTCCTTCGCCTGCGGCCCCTACGTCGTCCCGCACGCCGTGGTCGAGGGCTGGGCGGTGCGCACCAACAACCCGCCGTCGGGCCATATGCGCGGCGAGGGCGCGATGCAGGTCTGCGCGGCGTACGAGGGCCAGATGGACAAGCTGGCCGCCCAGCTGGGCCTGGAGCCCGACGAGCTGCGGATGCGCAATGTGATGGCCACCGGCGACCTGCTGCCCACGGGCCAGACCGTCACCTGCCCGGCCCCGGTCGCCGAACTCCTGCGCGCCGTCAAGGAAGCGCCGCTGCCCGAGCTGCCCAAGGACACCCCCGAAGCGGAATGGCTGCTGCCGGGAGGGCCCGAGGGCGCGGGCGAACCGGGCGCGGTGCGCCGCGGCGTCGGCTACGCCCTGGGCATGGTGCACATGCTCGGCGCCGAGGGCACCGACGAGGTCTCCACCGCCACCGTCAAGGTCAGCGGCTCGGTCGCCACCGTCATCTGCGCCGCCGTCGAGACGGGTTCGGGCTTCTCCACCCTGGCCCGGCAGATCGTCCAGGAGACCCTCGGGGTCGAAGAGGTGCACGTCGCGGGCGTCGACACCGACCAGCCCCCGGCCGGACCGGCCTGCCACGGACGCCACACCTGGGTCTCCGGTGGCGCCGTCGAACGCGCCGCCAAGATGGTCCGCACCCAGCTCCTCCAGCCGCTGGCCCACAAGTTCGGGATGTCCACCGAGCTGCTGAGCATCACCGACGGCAAGATCACCTCGTACGACGGGGTACTCAGCACCACCGTCGCCGAGGCCCTGGACGGCAAGGAACTGTGGGCCACCGCCCAGTGCCGGCCGCATCCGACCGAGCCGCTGGACGAGGGCGGTCAGGGCGACGCCTTCGTCGGCCTCGCCTTCTGCGCCATCCGGTGCGTCGCCGACGTCGACATCGAACTGGGCACCATCCGGGTCGTGGAGATGACCGTGGCCCAGGACGTGGGCCGGGTGCTCAACCCGGTCCAGTTGCAGGCCCGTATCGAGGCCGGCGTCACCCAGGGCCTGGGCGCCGCCCTGATGGAGAACCTGCGCACCACCCGCGGGCAGGTCCGCCACCCGGACCTGACCGGCTATGCGCTGCCGACCGCGCTCGACGCCCCCGACATCCGCATCGTCAAACTCGTCGAGGAACGCGACGTGGTCGCCCCCTTCGGCGCCAAGCCCGTCAGCGCCGTCCCGGTCGTCACCTCCCCGGCCGCCGTCGCCTCCGCCGTCCGCGCCGCCACCGGCCGCCCCATCGGCCGCCTCCCGATCCGCCCCCAGGCGGCGGTGGCACAGACGGTCCAGCCGTAGGCGGGGGCGGGGCGGGCGTTGCCCCTGCCCCGCCGCCCACCCGCCCCTTTCGTTTTCCCCGCCGCCCACCCCCCTTCGGGGGGTGGGCGGGTGTATGAGCGCGGGTGCACGTACGGCGCGCCCCCGGGCGCGAAGGCCGGGCCGTGCGCGGAACCAAGGTTCGGGCCAGGACCGGAGCCGTACTGCGAAGTGGTCATGGAGCCCATGACTCATGGGACATCTGCGGCGCGGATGAGTACGAGAACGGGAACAGGGTGAGGAGGGGCGGAAATGATGGACGCGCAGGGAGGCGGCCCCCACACCCTGGAGGCCGCCTCCCTGCGCGTATGCGCGGTACGTATCGAGGCCGTGGCGGGATTCGAACCCACGTAACTCGCTTTGCAGGCGAGCCCCTGAACCACTCGGGCACACGGCCAAGTTGCGGTGCTGTGCCGACTTTAGGCCGTGTCTCAGGGGGTCCGGCAAGGGTGTCGGGCCCCCTGCCACGAAGGTGCAATGTGCGGCAATGCGGGGTTCATGAACGGGCGGTGGCCGGGGCTCCGGCGGGTCGGTGGTCAGGGGGCGGGGGCGGTGTCCCGTACGGCCACCAGGCCGTTGAAGACGCCGGCGTAGGCCGTGCCGTCCGGGCCGAGGGTGATCGGGGCCCAGTTGTTGTCGTAGAGCGGGCCGGTGCCGGTGAGGCGCTTGAAGCGGGTGTGGCCGGTGCGGAAGTCGACGGCGGTCAGGTACCAGGCGTCGATGCCCAGCCGATTGGGATCCTTTGTGTAGAAGTAGAGCAAGCCGTTGGCGGTCGAGAGCTTGGCGACGCTGGAGGGGGCGCGTTCCCCGCTCTGCCAGACGGTGTCGCAGCCGCTGCCGTCCGGCCGGATGTCGACCCTGGTGATGTCCCCGGGCACGGACCTGCCGAAGAGAAGCGACGTGACGTTCTCGTAGCCGTAGTTGTTCTCGACGACGAGGCTGTTGCCGTAGCCGATGAGGGAGTTGTCGGTGGTGGAGGCGCCGGCGCCGAAGACGGGGACCTTGCAGACCAGGCGGCCGGCGGCCGCTCCGGTGCGGCGGTAGACCAGGACGTTCATCCGGTCGTCGGCGTTGTCGGTGATCGCGACGTACGGGTGGGCGGCGTCGCCGAGGAGGGTGGGGGTGGTGCCGGAGCCCTGGTTGATGGATCCGGGTTTGCCGCCCGTACCGCGGTCGTACGTCCGGCGCCATCGGATGCGCGGGGTGCCGCCGGCGTCCGCGCGCAGGCTGTAGAGCGCGTGGTCGGAGACGAGGGAGACCCCGTCCCTCGCCGCCGAGAAGCTGTTCTGGATCTCCTCGCCGGGCAGCCGGATGGAGCGTACGGTGCCGGTGTCCGGGGCGATGGTGCCGATTCGGCCCTTACGGGTGACCCACCAGATCCGGCCGTGCCAGTCGGGCTGCACGGAGGTGACCGGATCGCAGGTGCCGCGCGGGTGGAGGTTGGTCCAGCCGACGCAGTCGTGCGGGACGTACGGGGTCAGGTCCCAGTCGTCGTCGACGCCGAAGTGCCAGCCGCCGTCGGGGGATTGGCGGTGCGACAGCCGCAGGACGTGCTGGCGCGAGTCGGCCAGGACGACCCGGTCCTGGTGGTCGAGGTAGAAGTAGGCGCCGCCCGAGGTGTCCTTGAAGATCTTGGAGAAGTCGAGGCGGGTGATCGCCTCGACGGTCGACGGGCGCTGCGGCAGCTTGTATTCGGCGAGGGTGGCCAGGCTCTTGGGGTCCAGCAGCTTGAGGCGAAAGCCCCGGAAGGTGCCGCAGACGGTCAGCAGGCGGCCCGCGCGGTCGAAGGTGACGGTCGCGCACTCGCCGCCGAGCGCCGCCATCCTCTCGCTGGTCACGGTGGGCCGCACGCCCAGCGGACCGGGGAAGGGATGGGTGTCGCTGCTCGCGCCGTCACCGTGCATACCGGCCCGGCCGTTGGGCGCCAGATACGGGTTCTGCGGCGGCGCCTGGCCGGCGGGCAGCGGGCGCGCGGTGGCCGGAGCGCCCTCGTAGTGCGGCACGAACCGGTGACCGGGGGCGGGCGGTATCGGCGCCGCCTGTGCGCCGGGGGAGAGCGCCAGGGACCCGGGCAGCGCGAGGGCCAGGACGGCGATCGCCGCGCCGACGTGCGTCCGGAGCCCTCCTCCTGCTCCTCTCCCGTGTGCCCGGAGGAGTCTCGGCCGCGCACGCCGCGGCCGCGCACGTCCCGTCTGCACACATCCTGTGTGCACAAGTCCCCTGACCGTCCGCGTAGTTGTCTGCATCCACAGTCTCCGCATCCGCGTTCCTTTACCGTCGGTAACGGCGGTGAGGGTAGGGCGGCCGCGATGCGGAGTCCATGGTTTCCGGGGCGCCGCCATGCAGCGTTCACACGGCTGTCGCGAGCGCAGGAACGCCTCACCGCCGCCCGGACAGCTCCGGGGCCCGGGGCCCCCGCGCCCGCCCCCCGACGTAGTCCCCGAGGCCGACCGCACCCCCGTCGTCGGACAGGGGTGCATCCGCGCTACGGCCCTTACGCTGGCCCGATGACCGCTGACGACCCCCACCCTGGCCACCACCCCGGCGACACCGACCTCGCCGCCCTCCCCGCCCCCACCCCCACGCACAGCACGGGCGCCGACGGCGTGCTCTCCCGCGCCTATCGCGCCCTGACCTGCGGCATCATCTCCGTCGTCTCGCTCGTGGCCTTCGAGGCGAGCGCTGTGAATACCGCGATGCCGGTCGCCGCGCGCGCCCTGGACGGCATCGCGCTCTACGCCTTCGCCTTCTCCGCCTTCTTCACGGCGAGCCTGTTCGCCATGGCGCTCGCGGGCGAATGGTGCGACCGGCGCGGGCCGCTGGCGCCGCTGTTCAGCGGGATCGCGGCGTTCGGGGTGGGGCTGCTGGTCGCGGGTGGCGCGGGGACCATGGGGATGTTCATCGCCGGCCGCGGGGTGCAGGGCGTCGGCGGCGGGCTGGTGGTGGTCTCGCTGTACGTAGTGGTCGGGCGCGCCTACCCCGAACGGCTGCGACCGGCGGTGATGGCGTCGTTCTCGGCGGCCTGGGTGGTGCCGGTGATCGTCGGCCCGCTGGTCTCCGGCACGGTCACCGAACACCTCGGCTGGCGCTGGGTCTTCCTCTCCATCCCCGTCCTGATACTGCTGCCGCTCGCGGTCATGCTCCCGGCGCTGCGCACACTGCCCCGTACGGACCCCGGGAACGATGGCGGCGCGCGGCACATCCTGGGCAGTCGGCGTTCGCTGCTCGCGCTGGCGGTGGCGGCCGGCGCCTGTCTGCTCCAGTACGCGGGCCAGCACCCGGACCGGACCGCGCTGCTGCCGGCCGCCGTGGGCGCCGTCCTGCTGGTGCCGGCCATAGTGCGCCTGCTGCCGCGCGGGACGTTCCGGTCGGCGCGCGGGCTGCCCTCCGTCGTCCTGATGCGCGGTCTGGCGGCCGGGGCGCTGGTGGCCGCGGAGAGCTTCATCCCGCTGATGCTGGTCACCCAGCGCGGCCTGTCCGCCACCCTGGCCGGGCTCTCCCTCACCGGCGGCGGCCTGACCTGGGCGCTCGGCTCGTACGTCCAGAGCCGCCCGCGCCTGGAGCCGTACCGGGAGCGGCTGATGGGCCTGGGCATGGCCTTCCTGGCCGCCGCCATCGGCCTGGTGCCGCTGGCGCTGCTCGACGGGATCCCCGTCTGGATCGTCGCGGCGGCCTGGACGCTCGGCGGCTTCGGCATGGGGCTCAACATCTCCAGCGGCGGCGTACTGCTGCTGGAGCTGTCCCGGCCGGAGGAGGCCGGCACGAATGCAGCTTCGCTGCAAATGGCCGATGCGCTGGGGAACGTGGCGTTCGTCGGGGCGAGTGGTGTGTTGTTCGTGGCCTGCGGGGGCGGGCGGATCGCGGCCAGTGGCTCCGCCGCCTCCGTCGGGGGCGTTCCCTCCGATGGGGGGCACCCGGCGGCGTTCGTCGCCGTCTTCGCGGCGATGGCCGTCGTCGCGGCCGTCGGTGTGGCGGTTGCCGGTCGCCTTCGGCCCCACGTTGTCGGCTGACCCGCCGCGGGGGGGTTCTCGCCGTTGCTCCCCCAGCTAACGCTGGGAGGTACCCCCAGCGGCGGGCGTTGCCGCTGGCGCGGGGCTGTTCGGCTGCGGGACCGGGCCTCCGGACTCCGTCCTGCGGCCCGGCCCCTCCCCGTTGGGGGTGGGAGAAAACCAGTGGGGGTGCACGTAAGCGGTCGGGTGCCGCGTGTGGATCGCATCACAGTTACGGGACATGAACGGCCCGCCCCCACCGGCCTTTTCACCCCCACTCACGGGAGGGGCCGCGCCGCAGGACGAAGTCCGGAGGCGTGGCACCGCACCCGTACCAACCCACGCCCGCCGCAGGCGCAACGGCGAACAACCCCCACGGCGGGACGGCCAACAACGTGGGGAGAGACCAGCCGCTAGGCTGGGCGGCCGATTCGCCGCCGACCACGCCCGACGGAGACCGTGACTACCACCACCAGCGCCACCAACAACCACCACCTGTCCCCGGCCTTCCCGGGACGGGCCCCCTGGGGTACCGCGAACAAGCTGCGCGCCTGGCAGCAGGCGGCCATGGACCGGTACATCCAGACCCAGCCCAGGGACTTCCTCGCCGTCGCGACGCCCGGCGCCGGTAAGACGACCTTTGCGCTCACCCTCGCGTCGTGGCTGCTGCACCACCACGTCGTGCAGCAGGTGACGGTCGTCGCACCGACCGAGCATCTCAAGAAGCAGTGGGCGGAGGCGGCGGCCCGGATCGGGATCAAGCTCGACCCGGAGTACAGCGCGGGTCCGCTCGGCCGCGAGTACCACGGCATCGCGATCACCTACGCGGGCGTCGGCGTCCGGCCGATGCTGCACCGCAACCGCATCGAGCAGCGCAAGACCCTGGTCATCCTGGACGAGATCCACCACGCCGGTGACTCGAAGTCGTGGGGCGAGGCGTGCCTGGAGGCGTTCGAGCCGGCCACCCGGCGGCTCGCGCTGACCGGTACGCCGTTCCGGTCCGACACCAACCCCATCCCGTTCGTGACGTACGAGGAGGGGAACGACGGGATCCGGCGATCCTCCGCCGACTACACCTACGGATATGGGAACGCGCTGGGGGACGGCGTCGTCCGGCCGGTGATCTTCCTCTCCTACAGCGGCAACATGCGCTGGCGGACCAAGGCGGGCGACGAGATCGCGGCCCGGCTCGGGGAGCCGATGACCAAGGACGCGGTCTCCCAGGCGTGGCGTACGGCCCTGGATCCGCGCGGCGACTGGATGCCGAATGTGCTGCGTGCGGCGGACCAGCGGCTGACCGAGGTCAGGAAGTCCATTCCGGACGCGGGCGCCCTGGTCATCGCCTCCGACCAGGAGCAGGCCCGCGCCTACGCCAAGCTGATCCGCGAGATCACCGGGCACGGCGCCACCCTCGTGCTGTCCGACGACTCCGGCGCCTCCCAGCGCATCGACGACTTCTCGCACTCCGACGACCGGTGGATGGTCGCGGTGCGCATGGTGTCCGAGGGCGTCGACGTACCGCGGCTGGCGGTCGGCGTGTATGCCACGACGATCTCCACCCCGCTGTTCTTCGCGCAGGCCGTGGGCCGTTTCGTACGGTCCAGGAGGCGCGGCGAGACCGCTTCGGTGTTCCTGCCGACCGTTCCGATGCTGCTCGGCTTCGCCAACGAGATGGAGGTCGAGCGCGATCATGTGCTCGACAAGCCGAAGAAGGACGGGGAGGAAGACCCCTACGCCGAGTCCGAGAAGGAAATGGACGAGGCGAACAAGGAGCAGGACGAGGACACCGGCGAGCAGGAGCAGTTCTCGTTCGAGGCGCTGGAGTCGGAGGCGGTCTTCGACCGGGTGCTCTACGACGGTGCGGAATTCGGCATGCAGGCGCATGCGGGCAGCGAGGAGGAGCAGGACTACCTCGGCATCCCCGGGCTGCTGGAGCCGGACCAGGTGCAGATGCTGCTCCAGAAGCGGCAGGCCCGGCAGATCGCGCACAGCCGGAAGAAGCCGGATGCGGAGGCGGATCTGCTGGAGATACCCGCCGAGCGGCGGCCGGTGGTCACGCACAAGGAGCTGCTGGAGCTCCGTAAGCAGCTGAACACGCTGGTCGGCGCGTATGTGCACCAGAGCGGTAAACCGCACGGGGTGATCCACACCGAGCTGCGGCGGGTGTGTGGCGGGCCGCCCAGCGCGGAGGCCACCGCCGGGCAGCTGAGCGAGCGGATCAAGAAGGTACGGGAGTGGGCCACCCGGATGCGCTGAGCGCCGTGGCCCGACGTCTCACGTAATGGGCGGTGCACCTTTCAGGATGCGCCGCCCTCCGTCATTCCCGGGATCTTTTGGGGCGTTCCGGGCTCCGTGGCCCGGATTCTGGACGGACTCTTCCGCTGACCGGACTTGCTCGCTACTGTCCCGCTCACGCACACGCCCCGTGGCAGCGCCGCCGCGGAGCGCAGCCGGGCCACATGGGGCCGGCGGCCTCTTGCGACGCTGCATCGGGACACGCAGCACCGCGGGTGAGGAGCGCCGCCAACCGAACCAGGAGGGGGCGTCGTGACCGCGGAGACCTCCCAGACGCTTGACCGGGGACTGCGTGTCCTCAAACTTCTCGCCGACACCGACCACGGGCTGACCGTCACCGAGCTGTCCAACAAGCTCGGCGTCAACCGCACCGTCGTCTACCGCCTGCTCGCCACGCTGGAGCAGCACGCCCTGGTGCGCCGGGACATCGGCGGCCGGGCCCGGGTCGGCCTCGGCGTGCTGCGCCTGGGCCGCCAGGTGCATCCGCTGGTCAGAGAGGCGGCGCTGCCCGCGCTGCGCGCGCTCGCCGAGGACATCGGGGCCACCGCCCATCTCACCCTCGTCGACGGCTCCGAAGCGCTGGCCGTCGCGGTGGTGGAGCCCACCTGGACGGACTACCACGTCGCCTACCGGGCCGGTTTCCGTCATCCGCTGGACCGCGGCGCGGCCGGCCGGGCCATCCTCAAGGCCCGCCAGGGCCTCATCCAGGACGGCGGACTGGCCCTGACGCACGGGGAGTTGGAGGCCGGCGCCAGCGGTGCGGCGGCACCGCTGGTCGGGGTGAGCGGCATCGAGGGCAGCGTGGGCGTGGTGATGCTCGCCGACACCGTCTCCGAACGGATCGGGCCGCGGGTGGTCGAGGCGGCCCGGGAGGTGTCGGAGGCGCTGCGGTGAGCCGCCCGGCCCGCGGTGACGTGTGTGAAGGCGTGGTGGCCGAGTCGTGACGCCCGGCGCCTCAAGGGGCTGTGGGGGCGGGGGTCATTTAGGCTGGCGGCGTGTCTCCACGCGCTCGCGCCCTGGCGGTCTGCTCCGCCCCCGTCCTCGGCCTCCTTCTGACCGCTGCCCTCGTGCCGCTGCCGTACTCCGTCGCCTATCCGGGGATGACGGCCAATGTGCTCGGTCAGGACAAGGGCAAGCCGGTGATCACCATCACCGGTGCCGGTACCCGTAAGACGACCGGGCAGCTGCGGATGACCTCGATCGTCGCCACCGGCCCGGCCGCCTCCGTGCGTCTGCCGGACATCGTGACGGCCTGGTTCCGTACGGACGAGGCGGCGATGCCGCGCGAGGCGGTCTACCCGGTGGGCAACAACACCGAGGAGATCGCGGAGCACAACGCCCAGCAGATGAAGCACTCGCAGGATTCGGCCACCGCCGCCGCCCTCCACCAGCTGGGCACATCGCCCAAGGACCTCAAGGTCGCGCTGAGCCTGGCGGATGTCGGCGGGCCCAGTGCCGGGCTGATGTTCGCGCTGGGCATCGTCGACAAGATGGCCGGTGACGGCAAGGGCGGCGATCTGACCGGCGGCCGGAAGATCGCGGGCACCGGCACCATCACCGCGGACGGCGCGGTCGGCGCGGTCGGCGGCGTCCCGCTCAAGACCCAGGCGGCGCAGCGCGACGGCGCCACCGTCTTCCTGGTCCCCCGGGCGGAGTGCACGGACGCCCGGGCCGAGCTGCCCCGGGGCATGCGGCTGATTCCCGTCACCAGCCTGGACGGCGCGGTGCGGGCCCTGAAGGCCCTCAACTCCGGCGGCAGCGTGCCGAGTTGCCCCGGCTAGCCGAAGGTGAGGGCCCGGGCGGTTACCGCCGTGCTCAGAGGGTGGCGATGGCTTCCTCGGACTGGGTGGAGAACGAGCCGTTCTCGTCCCAGTAGAAGACGGTGACCTTCACCTTGTCGCCCTTGACGAAGCCCTTGCCGGCCGGCGTGAGCTTCATCAGCACGGTGCGGGTCTCGAAGTCGCAGGTGAGCTTGGCCGCGTCGATGGCTCCCGCGGCGCTCTTCTTCCCGCCGGTGATCTTGGTGGCGTAGCCGGTCACCTGGAGGTTCACGCCGGTGTCGCAGGAGTACTTGATGTTCAGCTCCGGGCTCGACTTGTCGAGCGAGACCTTGTTGATGGCCAGCAGGTTGGCCTTGGCCGAGGCCGTGGGCGCGGCGGCCAGGACGCCGGTGCCGACCAGCGCGGCGACGGTGGCGGCGCCGGCGAGGCGGCGGCGGATGCGGGATGCCTTCATGGAGTTGTTCCTTCCCCCTGTGTGGTCACTGCTGCGGTGTGGTCACTGCCGCGGCGACTGCAACAGATGTTCGTTTTGGGCAGCATGAACCATACGTGATCTTGGGGGCATCCCGAACCCCTATCGCGCTATCCGCCGCCCTCCTTGATGAACCCCTCCCTGACCAGCCACGCCTTCGCGACCTCGTGCGGGTCCTGGCCGTCCACGTCCACCTTGCGGTTGAGTTCCTGGGCGACGGTGTTGTTCAGGGCCTTGGTGACCGGCGCCAACAGGGCGGCGATCTGCGGGTACTTCTTCATCGTCGCGGCGTTCATCTCGGGCGCGGCGTTGTAGTTCGGGAAGAAGTGCCTGTCGTCGGCGAGGACCTTCAGCCCCATCACACCGATCCGGCCGTCGGTGGTGAAGACCTCGCCGAAGGTGCACGACGTGCCCTGGGACGCCTCGGTGTAGACGACGCCGCCGGTCATCTTGCGGATATGGCTGGAGGGGATGGTCATGCCGTACGTCCTGGCCATGCCCGGCAGGCCGTCGTTGCGGGTGGCGAACTCGTTCTCCACGCACAGGGTGACCGCGCCGGGGTTCTTCTTGAGCAGCGCGGCGACGTCCGAAAGGGTCTTGACCGGGTACTTCTTGAGGTTGGCGGCGTTCAGGGCCAGCGCATAGGTGTTGTTCAGGCGGGACTGCGGCAGCCAGACGATGCCGTTCCTGCGGTCCGCGTCGCGCACCGCCACCCACTGCTCGTGGATGTCGGGGATCGGCTTGGTGTGGCCGAGGTGGGTGATCCAGCCGGTGCCGGTGTACTCGTACATCCCGTCCGCGGTGCCGGTGCGCACCGCCTCACGGGCGCCGATGGTGCCCTGGATGTTGGTCTTGTCGATGACGGTGGCGCCGGCCGCCTTGAAGACCAGGCCCATGATCTGGCCGAGGACGATGTTCTCGGTGAACTCCTTGGACGTCACGGTGAGTGTGGCGCCCTTGAGCGGCAGGCCCCGGCCGACCGCGCCGGGCCTGACGTTGTCGCTCATCGGGCTGCCGCTGACCAGCCCGCAGCCGCTCACGGCGGCCACGGCGAGCAGCAGTCCGGCCAGCGCGACGGCGGCGGTACGGGCGCGCGGGCCGGGGGCACCGCCCAGCGGTAGCTGGGGGAGGATGCGCCCCCCGGGCAGGTGGCGGCGGGTCGTTCGGCTCGGCGCCATCAGTTCGTCCCCTCCAGTCCGCGCGGCCGCAGCAGCAGTTCGGCCAGCGAGGCCAGCCATTCGACGAGCAGCGCCAGCGCCACGGTGAGCACCGAGCCCAGGATCAGCACGGGCATCCGCTGGGTGATGATGCCCGCCGAGATCAGATCGCCCAGGCCGCCACCGCCGCCGAAGGTCGCCAGCGTCGCGGTGCCGACGTTCAGGACCAGCGCGGTGCGCACGCCCGCCAGGATCAGGGGGACGGCCAGCGGCAGTTCCACCTTGCGCAGCACGCCCATCGGGGACATGCCGATACCGCGGGCCGCCTCCGTCAGCGTCGGATCGATACCGCGCAGCCCGGCGATGGTGTTGGCCAGCACCGGCAGCACCGCGTAGATGACCATGCCGACGATGGCCGAGCGCGCACCGATGCCCAGCCAGATGACCAGCAGCACCAGCAGACCCAGGGCGGGCACGGCCTGGCCGAGGTTGGCGACGGCCATGGCGAAGGGGGTCGCCCGGCGCAGCCTCGCCCGGGTCAGGGCGATGCCCAGCGGGATCGCGATGATCAGGACGAAGAAGGTGGAGACGGCGGTGAGCTGGATGTGCTGGCGCAGCGCCAGCCACACCTTGCCGTTGTCGACGGCCTGGTGGGCGATGGAGTCCAGCCGGGCGCCGCGGAACCACAGCCAGGTGGCGAGCAGCGCGGCCACCAGGAAGGCCGGCATGAAGGTCCACTTCTGCCAGCTGATCCGGCGGGCGCCGGCGGCCGGGGCGCGCAGCGGTGCCTCCCCGGAGGCCGTCTCCCGCTCCGCCATGTCGGCGTCGTCCAGATGGGCCAGGCCCTCCACCCCGTGCCCGTCCGGCGCCCGCCCTCCGCCCGGTCCCGCGCCGTCGCCGCTGCCGCGCGGGGTCATGCCGCGCCCCCCGCCCCGCCCTCGCCGGTGTCCAGCCCCTCCTGCGCCAGCAGGGTCTCGCGGTGCCGCTGTTCCTGGAGCTGGTGCTGATGCTCCAGGGCCTCCAGCCGGTCGGCCTCCAGCAGCTCATGGACGGTGTTCATCAGTGTCTCCATGTCGACCACGCCGGTGTACTCCCCGCGCCGCCCGGTGACCGCGACCCGCCCGGCGTTGTCGGTGAGCACCGCCTCCAGCGCATCGCGCAGCGTGGCGTCCCGGGTGACGGTGTCGGTCACCAGCGTTCCGGCCCGCGCCAGCGACTGCTTGGCGCGGGCGAGGTCGCCGCGGCGCAGCCATTTGTACGGACGGCGGTTGCGGTCGAGCAGCAGCAGTTCGTTGGTGGACCCGTTGCGCAGCAGGTCGAAGATGTCCTGGAGGGGGTCGTCGATACCGGCCGTCGGGAAGTCGACCACACCCACATCCCGTACGCGGCTGAGATTGAGCCGCTTGAGCGCCGCGCCCGCGCCGACGAAGCCGGAGACGAAATCGTCCGCCGGGTTGGTGAGGATGGCCTCGGGGGTGTCGAACTGGGCGATATGCGAGCGCTCGCGCAGGACCGCGATGCGGTCGCCGAGCTTGATGGCCTCGTCGAAGTCGTGGGTGACGAAGCAGATGGTCTTGTGCAGCTCGTGCTGGAGGCGGATCAGCTCGTCCTGGAGGTGGTCGCGGGTGATCGGGTCGACCGCGCCGAACGGCTCGTCCATCAGCAGCACGGGCGGATCGGCGGCCAGCGCGCGGGCGACGCCGACGCGCTGCTGCTGGCCGCCGGAGAGCTGGCGCGGATAACGGCCGTGGAACTCGCGCGGGTCCAGGCCCACCAGATCGAGCATCTCCTCGACCCGGGAGGCGACCCTGGCCCTGGACCAGCCGATCATCTTCGGTACGAGGGCGATGTTCTGCGCGACGGTCATATGGGGGAACAGCCCGGACGCCTGGATGGCGTAGCCGACCTTGCGCCGCAGTCTGACCGGGTCCATGTCGGTGACGTCCTCGTCGCCGATGCGGATCCGTCCGGACGTCGGCTCGATCAGCCGGTTGATCATCTTCAGGGTGGTGGACTTCCCGCATCCGGACGGCCCGACGAAGATCACGATCTCGCCGGCCTTGACCTCCATGTTGACGTTGTCCACCGCGGGGGCATGGCTCCCCGGATAGGTCTTCGTCAGGTTCTCCAGATGGATGCGGGCACCGGTCGTCCCGGCCGGTGGCGTGGTGGTGCTGGTCCCGGACGGCTCAGGCACGGATCCCCCTGGAGATGGTCAGACGTCCGATCAGGACGTACGCGGCGTCGAAGAGCAGGGCGAGGATGACGATCCCGACGGTGCCGGCGAGCACCTGGTTGAGCGAGTTGGCGCTGCCCAGCGAGGCGATCCCGCGGAAGATCTCGTTGCCCAGGCCGGGGCCGGAGGCGAAGGCGGCGATGGCGGCGATGCCCATCAGCATCTGGGTGGCGACCCGGATGCCGGTGAGGATCGGCGGCCAGGCCAGTGGGAGTTCGACCCGCAGCAGCCGGGCGGCGCGCGACATCCCGATGCCCTTGGCCGCGTCCACCAGCGCCGGGTCCACCCCGCGCAGCCCGACGATGGCGTTACGGACCACCGGCAGCAGCCCGTAGAGCGTCAGGGCGATGACCGTCGGGGGGACGCCGAGGCCCACGATCGGGATGAGCAGACCGATCAGGGCCAGCGAGGGAATGGTCAGGATGGTGGCGGTCGAGGTGGTGGCGAGCGAGCCCGCCCATTCGCTGCGGTAGGTGGCCACCCCGATCAGCATGCCCAGCAAGGTGGCCAGCACCATGCACTGGAAGACCACGCTGGCGTGCTGATACGTGTCCGCCAGCAGCTGGGTGTGCCGGGTGCCGACGTACTCCCAGAAGCTCACTCGGCGCTCCCCTCGGTCAGTCCCCCGATGCCTGCTTCACCAGGGGGATGATGCGCAGCGGAACCGGATTTTCCATGACGATTGCCGTAGAAGCGCGCACGATGCCATCAAAGCCGACAACCAGGTCGATCACACGCTGTAGATCCGCGTTGGAACGCGCAACCAGCCTGCAGAGCATGTCCCCATGTCCCGTCGTTGTATGCAGTTCCAGTACTTCGGGAACGGTCGCCAAGTGGGCGCGGATATCGCTTCCTTGGCCCTGTTTGATCTCCAGCGTGGCGAACGCGGTCACCGGATAGCCCAGCGCCGCCGGGTCCACCTCCGGGCCAAAACCCCTGATGACTCCGTTCGACTGAAGCCGGTCCAGCCGCGCCTGCACCGTCCCGCGTGCCACCCCCAGCCGCCGCGACGCCTCCAGCACCCCGATCCGCGGCTCCTTGGCCAGCAGTTCCAGCAGCGCTCCGTCCAAATGATCGATCGCCATCGCTCCCGCCTCCCTTTTCCGTGGTCATGATGTACAGATAGACCGGCGTACTCGCGGTATCGCTCTACATAATGCCCAGCACATGCGGAAACTATTGCGCACCTTGTGGATGAGAGGGACTCTGCCGCCATGGCAGACACCACGATGCACACCCAGCCCACCACCCCCGCCACGGCCCGGCAGGCCGACCCCTTCCCGGTCAAGGGGATGGACGCGGTCGTCTTCGCCGTCGGCAACGCCAAGCAGGCCGCCCACTACTACTCCACCGCCTTCGGCATGAAGCGCGTCGCCTACAGCGGACCGGAGAACGGCAGCCGCGAGACCGCCAGTTACGTCCTGGAATCCGGCGGCGCCCGATTCGTCTTCACCTCGGTCATCAAGCCCGCCACCGACTGGGGCCGCTTCCTCGCCGACCATGTCGCCGCACACGGTGACGGTGTCATCGACCTGTCCATCGAGGTCCCCGACGCCCGCGCCGCCTACGCCTACGCCATCGAGCACGGCGCCGACGGCCTGACCGAGCCCTACGAGACCAAGGACGAGCACGGCACGGTCGTCCGCGCCGTCATCGCCACCTACGGCCAGACCCGCCACACCCTGGTCGAACGCACCGGCTACGACGGCCCCTACCTGCCCGGATTCGTCGCCGCCGGCCCCATCGTCGAACCCGGCCCGCGCCGCTTCCAGGCCATCGACCACTGCGTCGGCAACGTCGAACTCGGCAAGATGGACGAGTGGGTCGCCTTCTACAACAACGTCATGGGCTTCACCAATATGAAGGAGTTCGTCGGCGACGACATCGCCACCGAATACTCCGCCCTGATGTCCAAGGTCGTCGCCGACGGCACCCGCAAGGTGAAGTTCCCGCTCAACGAGCCCGCCATCGCCAAGAAGAAGTCCCAGATCGACGAGTACCTGGAGTTCTACGGCGGCCCCGGCGTCCAGCACATCGCCCTGGCCACCAACGACATCGTCGCCACCGTACGGGCCATGCGGGCGGCCGGTGTGGAGTTCCTCGACACCCCGGACACCTACTACGACACCCTCGGCGACTGGGCCGGCGAGACCCGGGTGCCCGTCGAGACGCTGCGGGAGCTGAAGATCCTCGTGGACCGCGACGAGGACGGCTATCTGCTCCAGATCTTCACCAAGCCGGTCCAGGACCGTCCCACCGTCTTCTTCGAGATGATCGAGCGGCACGGCTCCATGGGCTTCGGCAAGGGCAACTTCAAGGCCCTCTTCGAGGCGATCGAGAGGGAGCAGGAGCGCCGCGGAAACCTCTGAGGCGCCCGCCCGTCACCCGACCTCCACCCCCAGAAGACAGCGCTGTGCGCTGGTCGCCCTGTGGGCCGTACGCGATCTTCCGCGTACGGCCCACCGGTGCGAGGCTGAGGTCATGGATCTCATCGGACAACTGCGCGCCGGGCTCCCCGAAGAAGCCGTCCTCACCGATCCCGAGGTCACCGGCTCCTACGCCCGCGACATGGCCAACTTCTGTGCGGCGGGCGCGCCCGCCGTGGTCGTGCTGCCGCGCACCGTCGAACAGGTCCAGCATGTGATGCGCACGGCGACCGCCCTGCGGGTGCCCGTCGTCCCCCAGGGGGCCCGTACGGGGGTGTCGGGCGCCGCCAACGCGGGCGACGGCTGCATCGTGCTGTCCCTGGTCAAGATGGACCGCATCCTGGAGATCAACCCCGTCGACCGGCTCGCGGTCGTCGAACCCGGCGTCATCAACGCCGCCCTCTCCCGCGCCGTCGCCGCACACGGCCTCTCCTACCCGCCGGATCCCTCCAGTTGGGAGATGTGCACCATCGGCGGCAACATCGGCACCGCCGCCGGCGGCCTGTGCTGCGTCAAATACGGCGTCACCGCGGAGTACGTCCTCGGGCTGGACGTCGTCCTCGCCGACGGCCGCCTGCTGACGACCGGCCGCCGCACCGCCAAGGGCGTGGCGGGCTACGACCTCACCCGCCTCTTCGTGGGCTCCGAGGGCAGCCTCGGCGTCGTCGTCCGCGCCACCCTGGCCCTGAGGCCCAGCCCGCCCCAACAGCTCGCCCTGGTCGCCGAGTTCGATTCCGTGACCGCGGCCGGCCGGGCCGTCTCCGAGATCATGGCCCGCGGCCACGTCCCCTCGCTGCTGGAGCTGATGGACCGCACCAGCATCCGCGCCGTCAACGACATGGCACAGATGGGCCTGCCCGAGACCACCGAAGTCCTCCTGCTCGCCGCCTTCGACACCCCCGACCCGTCCGCCGACCTCGCCGCCGTCGGCGCCCTGTGCGAGGAGGCCGGCGCCACCCAGGTCGTCCCCGCCGAGAACGCCGCCGAGTCCGACCTGCTGCTCCAGGCCCGCCGGATGACCTTCACCGCGCTGGAACGGATCAAGCCCGCCATGCTGATCGACGACGTCTGCGTCCCCCGCTCCCGGCTCGCCGACATGCTGGAGGGCACCACCGCCATCGCCGAGAAGTACGGCCTGACCATCGGCGTCTGCGCCCACGCGGGCGACGGCAACACCCACCCCCTGGTCTGCTTCGACCCGGCCGACGCCGACGAGGAGCGCCGCGCCCGCGAATCCTTCGACGAGATCATGGCCCTGGGCCTCTCCCTCGGCGGCACCATCACCGGCGAACACGGCGTGGGCGTCCTGAAGAAGGACTGGCTCGCCCGCGAACTGGGGCCGGTGGGCCTGGAGTTGCAGCGCGGCATCAAGGACGTCTTCGACCCGCTGGGCATCCTCAACCCGGGCAAGCTGTTCTGAGTCGGTCTGTTGGCCGCCGGCGCCCTGTCCGGCGCGGGCCCCCGCGACTTTCCTGTCGGGAAACTCTGACTGTAGACTTTCCTGCATGGAAACTCTGATTCCCGGGATAGTCCTCGTCGTGCTCTCCATTGCCACCGTGGTCTCGAACACCGACCGCCGCGCCAAGGTCGCCGAACGCAGGCTGCGGATGCTGGACCGCAAGATCGACCTGATGCTGGAGCACCTCGGCGTCGAGGACTCGACCGCCGAACTCGCCTTCAAGGAGATCGACGAGCTGCTGGCCCAGGACAAGAAGATCCACGCGATCAAGGCGTACCGCGATCTCACCGGCGCCGGACTGGCCGAGGCCAAGGAAGCCATCGACGGCCGGATGCGCTGACGGCCGCCCGGGCCGAGGATGGGGGAAAGGGTCCGCCGGGCCATCCCGCCCCCGCAGGGAGAGCGACGAGCCGATGGCAGCCACCGAAGCCACCCATGACGTCCTGGTGCTGGGCGCCGGTCCCACCGGCGAGAACGTCGCCGACCGGGCCCATGCCGCCGGACTGAGCGTGGCGATCATGGAGAGCGAACTGGTCGGCGGCGAATGCTCCTACTGGGCCTGCATGCCCAGCAAAGCCCTGCTGCGGCCGGTCACCGCCCGCTCCGAGGCCCGCCGGGTGCCGGGCCTGGCCGATGCGGCGGCCGGCCCGCTCGACGCCCCCGCCGTCCTCGGCCACCGCGACGCCTTCGCCTCGCACTGGAAGGACGACGGCCAGGTGCGCTGGCTGGAGACGGCCGGTATCGAACTCGTCCGCGGACACGCCCGGCTGGCCGGCCCGCACCAGGTCAGCGTCGGCGACCGGGTACTCCGGGCGCGGCATGCGGTCGCGGTGTGCACCGGCAGCCGCCCGGTGCTCCCCGCCATCCCCGGGCTGGCCGACGCCAGGCCCTGGACCAGCCGGGACGCGACCAGCGCGAAGACCGTGCCGGGCCGGCTGGTGGTGGTCGGCGGCGGTGTCGTCGGCGTGGAAATGGCCACCGCCTGGCGCGCCCTGGGCGCCTCGGTGACCCTCCTCGTACGCGGCGACGGACTGCTGCCCCGGATGGAGCCGTTCGCCGGACATCTGGTCGCCGAATCGCTCGCCGAGGCGGGCGTGTTCCTGCGGACCGGGGTCGAGGTGACCGAGGTCCGCCGCGAGGCCCCCGGCGGCCCGGTGACCGTCGTCCTGGACTCCACCGCATCCGGCGCGGACCGGGGCGCCACCGGCTCAGGCGACGAGATCGTCGCCGACGAACTGCTGATCGCCACCGGCCGCGCCCCGCGCACCGACGACGTCGGCCTGGAGACCGTCGGCCTCGCACCGGGCTCCTGGCTCCCGGTCGACGACAGCTGTCTGGTGACGGACGTCCCCGGCGGCTGGCTCTACGGCGTCGGCGACGTCAACCACCGGGCCCTCCTCACCCACCAAGGCAAATACCAGGCCCGTATCGCGGGCGCCGCCATCGCCGCCCGCGCCCGGAACGTCCCGATCCTCGACCACGGCCCCTGGGGCGCCCACGCCGCCACCGCCGACACCGCCGCCGTCCCCCAGGTCGTCTTCAGCGACCCCGAAGCCGCCTCGGTCGGCCTGACCGCCGCCGCAGCCGAACGCGCCGGCCGCCGCGTCCGCGTCATCGACCAGGACCTCGGCGCGGTCGCCGGCGCCGCCCTGTACGCCGACGGCTACCGCGGCCGCGCCCGCATGATCGTCGACCTGGACCGCGAGGTGCTGCTCGGCGTCACCTTCGTCGGCCCCGGCGTCGGCGAACTCCTGCACTCCGCGACGGTCGCGGTCGTGGGCGAGATCCCGATCGAGCGGCTGTGGCACGCGGTCCCGGCCTATCCGACGATCAGCGAGGTGTGGCTGCGGCTGCTGGAGAGCTACCGCGGCTGACTCCGCCACCCGCTACGCCCCCGCCTCGGGAAACTCCTGCGGCCCCCATGCCTCGTCCGGGCCCGTCCCCTCGCCGTGCGCCATCGCCAGCAGATCGCTCAGTCCTTTGTCGAGTCCGAGCCGGTCCTTCTCCGTACCGGGCGGCACCACCCGCAGCGTGCGCTCCAGCCACGCAGAGACCGCCGCGGCCGGCGCCTCCACCAGCGCGTCGCCGTCCGGCGAGGTCAGCGCCATGCACACCAGGCTGCGGCCGTCCGCCTTCGTCGGCCACACCCGCACGTCCCCCTCGCCGCACGGCCGGAACACGCCCTCGACGAGCAGTTCGCGGGCGAACGTCCAGTGGACGGGGGAGTCCGAACCGATGTGGAAGGTGACATGGACGGCATAAGGGTCATCGGTCCGGTACATCAGCCGGGCCGGCACCGGAATGCTGCGCTCCGGCGACAGGACCAGGCCCAGTTCGAGTTCTCGTTCCACCACGGTGTGCCGTTCGTCGTGCATGGTGTCCGCCTTTCTCCGTTCTTGTGCGGACACCCGGAACGGGGCCGCACGGGAAGAGAGCCGTCACCCGCCGGACCCTTACACGACTTCGCACAACTTTTTTCGCGGGCCTCTTCCAGGTGGTCGTGGCGGGCATCCGCACAGATGTCACCCGGGGTCTGATAGATGTGGACGCCGCGTTGCGGCAGACTGCACCCCACACCCACCAGGCCGAGTACAGATACGGGACTTCGGACATGAGCGCCCCTACCTCAGGATCCGCCGGCGGCAGCCCCACGCCAGGCTTCTACCCGGACCCGTCCATCCCCGGCTACATCCGGTACTGGAACGGTGCCGCATGGGTGCCGGGCACCAGCCGGCCCGCCCCCGCCGAGGGCGAGGCGATGCCCGCCCCGCCGCCCGGCGCGGTTTTGGCCCCCGCCCCCTCCGTGGAGGAGACCGGCCCGGTCTTCCTCGACGAGGACACCGGCGGCGCCGCGCCGGCCGTCCGCCAGGGCGGCGAGGTCGCGGGCGCGGCCGCCGCGAGCTGGGACGACCCGGCGCGGCTGCACGGCACCAGCCCGGAACCGGCCTCCGCCTGGCAGGCCGACGCCTCCCGCCAGAGCGGCTTCGGCGGAGTCTCCTGGGGCTCGCCCGACTCCGGCGCGCCCTCCGGTGCGGCCTCCTGGGGCGCGGCCCCCGGCGAGCAGCAGCCCGAGGGGGCCGCCGACGTCCCCGGTACGGCCTCCTCCGCCACCCCCGCGCCCCGTCACCCCGAGGCCCCCGCCGACGGAACGGTCGCCATCCGCGCCGTCAAGCCGGGCCGCGGGTCCGGCGATCAGGGCACCACCGCGATCCGCGCGGTCAAGCCCGGCCGCGCGGCCCCCGCCGACCAGGGCACCACCGCCTTCCGCGCGGTACGGCCGGACCAGGGCGGCGCCGGTGAGGCGGGCGCCCCGGCCAAGGGCAACGAGACCATGGCGTTCCGGCTGCCGCCGCGCGGCGCCGGCGGCCCGTCCGCCGCGCCCTCGAACGCCGCTCCGCAGGACCTGCCGTCCGTCGGCGGCCGGACGCCGGGCGTTCCGCAGCAGGGGGCCCCGCAGCAGGGCGCCCCGGCCGCGCAGCCGCCCGGCCCGCAGGGCATCCCCGGCCAGGGCCTGCCCCCGCAGGCCGGTCCCCAGGGCGGCCCGCAGGCCGCCGCCCCGCAGCCCGGTTTCCCGCTGCAGGGCGGCGCGGTGCCCGGCGCCGACGGCGTCATCCCCTGGAAGCCCCCGGCCGCCGATGTCTTCTTCGCCGCCGCGCAGGCGGCGGAGGGCCGCCCGGCCGAGCTCGGCCGCCGTCTCGGGGCCCGGCTGATCGACTCCGCCGTGGTGGGCGCGCTCACCGCCGCGGCCGCCGTCCCCCTGTGGGGCTCCGTCACCGACCACATCGACGCCAAGGTGGAGGCCGCCAAGCAGTCCGGCCGCGAGGTGACGGTCTATCTGCTCGACGGCACCACCACCCCGATCTTCGCCGTCATCCTCGCCGTCCTGCTCGTGGGCGGCGGTCTCTACGAGGTCCTGCCGACCCTCAAGTGGGGCCGCACCCTGGGCAAGAAGGTGTGCGGGCTGCGGTTGCTGGACATCGAGTCCCATGACACCCCGGGCGTCGCCGCGGTCATCAAGCGCTGGCTGTGCTACAGCGTGCTGGGGCTGGTGGCCGTCGGTGTCGTCAACGCCGTGTGGTGTGTGTTCGACAAGCCCTGGCGGCAGTGCTGGCACGACAAGCTGGCGCGCACGTTCGTGGCCGCCGACGCGACGGAGTCGGCCGACTGACGGTCCCTCATCTGCGGTGAACGCGGGGGCGTGTCCGGCGAACGGACGCGCCCCCGTGGCCCGTCCGAGGCCGATATGCCCCCGAACGGACGTCGCCGGATGCGGCGGCCCGCGCGAGGCGTTCGACTCGGGCCATGAGCAGCGATCAGCCTCCGGGCCCCGGCCCCGATGAACCGCCGGAGAACGATCCGTTCCGGAAGAAACCCCCGGAGCCGCAGGAACCGCCGGCCGGCGGCGGCCCCTCCGGCGGCGGTCCCCAGGGCGGACCGGGCCGGACCCCGTATTCCCAGACGCCTTATGCCGACAACCCTTACGGGGGCGAGTACGGCGCGGCCGATCCGCTGGCCGGGATGCCGCCGCTGGCCAACCGCGGCCGCCGCCTCGTCGCGCGGATCATCGACGCGATCATCATCGGCGTACCGGTCGGGGTGATCATGAACGTGATCGTCGGCTGGGCGAACTACACCAGCACCAGCAGCATCGAGACCAGCAAACAGGCCACCGTCTCGGGCGTGACGATGCTGGTGTATCTGATCTACGAGGGGCTGATGCTCACCAGCCGCGGCCAGACGGTCGGCAAGATGGCGATGAAGATCCGGGTCGCGATGCTCGCCAACGGTGCGGTGCCGGCCGGGCAGGCGGGCTGGATCCGGGCCGCGGTCTATACGCTGCCGGAGGTCGTGCCGTGCTGCGGCTTCATCTTCTGGCTGGTCAACGTCCTGTGGTGCACCTGGGACAAGCCGTATCAGCAGTGTCTGCACGACAAGGCCGCCAAGACCGTGGTGGTCTCGACGGCCTGAGTCCCCGCTTCCCCGGAAGACTCCGCGTCAGCCGGTGCGCTCGGCGGTCCGGGCCTCGACGGGCGCCGGTACGGCCCGCAGCGCAGCGGGCGCGGTGGTGCGTACGGCGGCGCGGCGGGCCGCCCGGGCGGCCCCCGGCATCGGGACCGTCATCGCCACCAGCAGTCCGAGGCCGAGCCCGGCCAGGGCGATGACCGCGACCCCGATCCCGGTCTGCGTCTGCGAGAGCAGCAGCATCGCGAGGGTGGAGAGAAAGACGGTGGCCGAACCGTAGGCGAGCTGGGTGGCGGTCGGACGAGGCATGGCGGAATCCGTCCTCGGAGGGTCGGCGGAGAGTGAGGTCAAAGGCGCGCCATCGCACGAGCCTACGAATCCTACTGCCCGTGCGGAACGGCAGGTAAGCGTGACCTAACCCACGGTTCCGGAGCACAGGGGGCGCACGGAGCCGTCCGAGGCGTGAAAGGGGTGTGCGAGGAGCGGAATCGGGCCTGTTGGGGAGGGGGCGCATGTCCGGAAGGCATATGCGACGGCGCCCGTGCGCGAGGGCCGGGGCCGGGCCGGAAGACGGGCACGGAACGTTCGATAGCCGTAACTCGCGGGCCGGATAACGTACTTCGCCCACAATGAGTACGTCAAGATCTGTCTTTTTCGCCGCGCTTCCGGTCGAATGCCGTCGAACAGTGACCAGTGACCGCTCGTACGGGAGGGCAGCGTCAAGTGAGAGGCCAGCGTCAAAGAAGAGGCAGACCAGGGGTGTTGAGACCGGCCGCCCTGGCCACGGCGATCGCCGCGATCGGGGCGGCCGCTTTGTCGCCGGGGGTGGCCAGCGCCGGCACCCAGGCACCCCGGCCCGCCGCCGGCAGCCATGACCCGGCCCCCGAGCGGGCCGTGAACCACAACCTCAAGGGCCCGTTCACCGACAAGCAGGCGGCCCGCCGCCGGGAGGCGCTCGATCGGGTCCTCTCGGGCCGGGCACGGCCGACCGAGCGCGGCGGCTCGCAGGTCGTCCAGCTCGCCCGGGGCCAGTACGTCGAAACGGCCCGGAAGAAGACCGACAAGATCTTCACCATCCTCGTCGACTTCGGGGACAAGGTCGACGACACCACGATGTACGACCCGGACGGCGACGGCCCCAAGCCCCCGGTCAAGAAGTACGGCGGCGACCCCGGCCCGGCGCACAACCGGATAGCCGAGCCGGACCGTACGAAGAACAACAGCACGGCCTGGCAGAAGGACTTCGACCGGCAGCACTACCAGGACCTCTACTTCTCGCACGCCAAGAAGAAGCAGTCGCTGGCCAAGTACTACGAGAAGCAGTCCTCGGGCCGCTACTCGGTCAACGGTGAGGTCTCCGACTGGGTCCGCGTCGACTCGAACGAGGCCCGCTACGGCTCCAACTACTGCGGCCAGACCAACTGCGCCAACGCCTGGGACCTGATCCGCGACGCCGTCAACCAGTGGACCAAGGACCAGAAGGCCAAGGGCCGCACCGACGCCCAGATCAAGGCCGATCTGGCGCAGTACGACCAGTGGGACCGCTACGACCACGACGGCGACGGCAACTTCAACGAGCCCGACGGCTATATCGACCACTTCCAGATCGTGCACGCCGGCGAGGACGAGTCCGCGGGCGGCGGCGTCCAGAAGACCAACGCCCTGTGGGCGCACCGCTGGTACGCCTATGGCACCGACGCCGGTAAGGCCGGCCCGGCGGGCAACAAGGCGGGCGGCACCCAGATCGGGGACACCGGCATCTGGGTCGGCGACTACACCATGCAGCCGGAGAACGGCGGCCTCGGCGTCTTCGCCCATGAATACGGCCACGACCTGGGCCTGCCGGACGAGTACGACACCACCGGCACCGGCGAATCCTCGGTGGACTTCTGGTCGCTGATGTCGGGCGGCTCCTGGCTGGGCACCGGCAAGAACACCATCGGCGATCTGCCCGGCGACATGAGCGCCTGGGACAAGCTCCAGCTGGGCTGGCTCGACTACGACAAGGCCAAGGCCGCCACCAAGTCGACCCATGTCCTGGGCGTCGCCGAACGCCAGACCCGGCACAAGCAGGCGGTGGTCGTCGATCTGCCCGCCAAGGCGGTGACGACCGACATCGTCCCGCCCGCCGACGGCGCGAAGCAGTGGTGGAGCGGGATGGGCAACGACCTGAAGAACACCCTGACCCGCTCCGTGGACCTCACCGGCAAGAAGACGGCGTCCCTGAACCTCAAGGGGTGGTGGGACATCGAGAAGGACTACGACTTCCTCTACGCCGAGGTCTCCACCGACGGCGGCGCCAACTGGACGTCCCTGGACGGCACCGCGAACGGCAAGGCGCTCCCGCGCGACGGCAGCGACAAACCCGCCCTGACCGGCACCGTCGCTGCCTACCAGGACCTCGTCTACCCGCTGGACGCCTACGCCGGCAAGAAGATCGACCTGCGCTTCCGCTACCAGACCGACGGCGGCTCCGCCCTCAAGGGCTTCGCGGCCGATGCGATCGGCGTGAGCGCCGACGGCAAGCAGCTGTTCCACGACGACGCCGAGGGCGGCGACAACGGCTGGACGAGCAAGGGCTTCTCGCGTATCGGCGCGTCCTTCACCAAGGACTATCCGCAGTACTACATCGTCGAGAACCGCCAGTACGTGTCGTACGACAAGACCCTCAAGGTCGGCCCGTACAACTTCGGCTGGACCACCGCCAAGCCGGGCTGGGTGGAGCACTTCCCGTACCAGAACGGCGTACTGATCTGGCTCTGGGACACCTCGCAGCCGGACAACAACGTCGGCAAGCACCCCGGCCACGGCCAGATCCTCCCCGTCGACGCGCACCCCAAGGCCGAGCGGTGGGCCGACGGCACGCTGATGCGCAACCGCTTCCAGTCCTACGACTCGACCTTCACCCGCTCCCGGACCGACGCCCTGACCCTCCACAGGGACGGCACGGAGACGAAGATCAAGTCGCAGCGCGGGGTGCGGGTCTTCGACGATCACAACGGCGTCTACTACGACGGCGACAACCCCACCGGCGGGGTGATCGTTCCTGACACCAACACCCGGATCAAGATCACCAGCGAGGGCGAGGACGGCTCCTGGGTGCGGCTTCGCGTGGGTCCCGCAGGTAAGTAAAAGATAAAGTTGCAGGTCAGAATGTGTCTCGGCCGTCGCCCCTAGCGGGCGGCGGCCGATTCGCGTTAGATGCGTCTTACGAGTTCCTTGTTGACGCGAAGTCTCACGGGGGAGATATGACGATGACCTGCGGCGGCTACATCAGGCTTCCTGGCGGAAGCGTGGTGGTCGCCCTCTCACTGCCCAGACCACCCCACGGCGCCAGCCTTGGGCCCTACGACTGCGGCTGCCGGGTCCGGGTCCTGGTCCACGCCGCCAACCGCCAGCGCGCCCTGACCAGGCTGCGCAACCACGGCCTGCGGGCCGTCTTCCTGCGCGGCAATTCCGAGCCGCCGACCCCGGACGAGATCACGGCCGTGCTCCACCACCCCGACGGCCTCGTCTGGCGCGAGGCCCCGTGCGACGACACCGAGTCCTGGCGCCCGATACGGGCCCTGCTGCGGGCCCCGGCCGCCGTGCCCGACACGGTCCCGGCCCCCGATACGGCCACGGCCGCCCCGGACCTGGTCCCGCTCCCGGTGTCGTTCCCCGGCCGGGCGGGCGCCTTCAGCCGCTCGGGGGTGTAAGCGCCCGGGGCGTGACGACGAGAAGACGGCTGAGCCGCCCCCAGGGGGCGGCTCAGCCGCCGGCCAGCACCGGCTTGCCGGTCAGCTCCGCGCCCGCCGCCCGCAGCTCCTCCAGCGCCCGCTCGGTGGTCCCGGGCGCCACGCCCGCGGTCAGATCCAGCAGGACATGGGTGCGCAGCCCCGCGCGCAGTGCGTCCAGCGCGGTGGCGCGGATGCAGTGGTCGGTGGCGATACCGACCACGTCCACCTCGGTGACCTGCCGCTCGTGCAGCCACTGCGCCAGCGGGACGCCGTTCTCGTCCACGCCCTCGAAACCGCTGTACGCCGCCGCGTACTCGCCCTTGTCGAAGACCGCGTCCACCGCGCCCGAGGCGACCGCCGGCGCGAAATTCGGGTGGAAGCTGCCGCCCTCGGTGCCCGCCACACAGTGCACCGGCCAGCTGTGCACGTAATCGGGGGAGGCGGAGAAATGGTCGCCGGGGTCGATGTGGTGGTCCCGGGTGGCCACGACATGGCGGTAGCAGCCGCCGGCCGCCTGGCCCACCAGATCCGTGATGGCCGCCGCGACCTCCGCACCCCCCGCCACCGCGAGGCTGCCGCCCTCACAGAAGTCGTTCTGCACATCGACGACGATCAATGCCCGGTGCATGGTGCGTGCCTTCCGGCTGGGAACGGGGGAGGGGCGCGGAGTGCTGGTGTGACCGAGGGTAGCCACTGGATGCCGATTGCGGGAGGGGTGCGGCCGGGGCCTGTCCGAAGGGCCGGCGTGGGCCCTCGTGAGCGCACCGGCCGGCCCGCCTCACGGCCTCACAAGTACTCGGTGGGCAGCACCGGCTCGCCGCGCGAGAGCTGGGTCGCCGAGAGCGGCAGCGCGGCGCGGGCCGCGATATGACGGCTGCGGGCCGCGTCCAGCGGTTCGCGCGCCACCACCTCGCCGCCGCGCACCAGCGGCACCAGCAGCTGCCGCCCGGCCAGTTCCTCGGGCACCGGCCCGGTCCCCACCACCTCGGCCTCGGCCACACCGTCCTCGTCCGGCCGCCGCGCCGCCCACTTGCGGCCGCCCACCGAGAGCTTGCCGCCCATCGACTTCTTCGCCACCGGCCGCAGCGGCGCACCGGGCGCCTCCCTGTCGGCGCGGGCGACCAGCTTGTAGACCATCGAGCAGGTCGGATGCCCGCTGCCGGTCACCAGCTGGGTGCCGACGCCGTACGCATCCACCGGGGCGGCGGCGAGCGAGGCGATGGCGTACTCGTCCAGGTCGCTGGTCACCACGATCTTGGTCTTCTCGGCGCCCAGCTCGTCCAGCTGCTGACGCACCCGGTGGGCTATCAGCAGCAGATCGCCGGAGTCGATGCGGACGGCGCCCAGGCCCGGCCCGGCCACCTCCACGGCGGTGCGCACCGCCTCGGTGACGTCGAAGGTGTCCACCAGGAGCGTGGTGCCGCCGCCCAGGGTGTCGACCTGGGCGGTGAAGGCGTCGCGCTCGGTGTCGTGCAGCAGGGTGAAGGCGTGGGCGCTGGTGCCCACGGTGGGGATGTTGTAGCGGAATCCGGCCGCCAGGTCGGAGGTGGTGTGGAAGCCGCCGACGTACGCGGCGCGGGCCGCGGCCACCGCCGACAGCTCGTGGGTGCGCCGGGCGCCCATCTCCATCAGCGGCCGGTCGCCGGCCGCCACCGCCATCCGCGAGGCCGCCGCGGCCACCGCCGAATCGTGGTTGAGGATCGAGAGGATCACCGTCTCCAGCAGGACCGCCTCGGCGAAGGTGCCCTCGACCCGCATGATCGGCGAGCCGGGGAAGTAGACCTCGCCCTCCGGATAGCCCCAGATGTCGCCGCGGAAGCGGTAGTCGGCCAGCCAGGCGAGCGTCGGCTCGTCCAGGATGCCGCGGGCCCGCAGGAAGCCGAGGATGGTCTCGTCGAACCGGAAGTTCTCCACCGCGTCCAGGACCCGCCCGGTGCCGGCGACCACGCCGTAGCGGCGGCCCTCGGGCAGCCGGCGGGTGAAGACCTCGAAGACGGAGCGCCGGTCCGCGGTGCCCGAGCGCAACGCGGCTTGCAGCATGGTGAGTTCGTACTGGTCGGTGAAGAGCGCAGTCGACGGCACGGCCACCGGCAGCCCCAGGTCTGCTGTGTTCATAACAGCGATGCTACCTCCGATACTCGTCACTTTGACGATTTCCGGTCGGGTGCACCGCCGACCCCCCGACGCGGCCCGCGCGAGGGGCGTTTGTGCGTCGCCCGCCCCCGGGTGGCAGCATGGGGCGTGTGAGTGTTCCAGTGGAGATCGAGCGTCCCGAGTCGAGCGAGGCACCGTTCGAGGTCCCCGAACCCGATGTTCCATGGGTAACGATCGTCCACAACGACCCCGTGAACCTCATGAGCTATGTCTCCTACGTCTTCCAGACGTACTTCGGTTACTCCAAGGACAAGGCCCATCAGCTGATGCTCGACGTCCACCACAAGGGCCGCGCGGTCGTCTCCAGCGGCAGCCGCGAGGAAATGGAGCGCGACGTGCAGGCCATGCACGGCTACGGCCTGTGGGCCACCCTTCAGCAGGACCGCTGATGGCCGGCCACTTCGAGCCCCTGCCCGAGGGGGGCGCCGCGGTCGCCCTCGACGAGGTCGAGATCTCCATCCTGCGCAGCCTCGCCGTCCAGCTCATGGAGCTGCTCGGTCCGGGTGACGAGGAAACGGGGGACGAGGCCGAGGCCAAGGACCCGCTCGCCGACCTCTTCAACGACGGCCCCAGCGAACCGCCCGCCGACCCGGTCCTGGCCCGCCTCTTCCCCGACGCCTACGGCGGCCCCGACCTCGTCCCGGACGACGACGTACGCGCCGCGTCCGCCGAATTCCGCCGCTACACCGAGAACGATCTGCGCGCCCGCAAGCGCCAGGACGCCCTCGCGCTGGTCCGTGCGCTGGACGCACTCAGCCCCGGTATCGACCAGGGCGCGGTGCTGCGCCTGACGTCCGACGAGTGTCGCCAGTGGGTCGGCGCCCTCAACGACCTGCGGCTCGCCATCGGCACCCGCCTGGAGGTCACCGACGAGGAGGACGGCGGCGAGCTGCTGCGGCTGCCGGACACCGACCCGCGCAAGCCGATGGTGATGGCGTATCTGTGGCTGGGCGGACTACAGGAGACGCTCGTCGAATCGCTGATGGGCTGAGTGAGCGGCGGGGCTTGAGGATTTCGCGCCGAGAGCCTGTCCGGGGAGCCGGACGGGCCCTTGTCGTCTCGCCGGGTCCTCGCGGGGAGATACCGGGGCGAACCGCCCGGAGTGTTCGCTCAGCGGAGGCTCAAATCCGGATAACGATCGCGTCACCGCACCGGTGTGTTCCGCCGCCATTTTCGCCCTTTGTCCTATTTTCCCTGTGGCCCGGCTCACGACGCCAGTAGTTGATCTCGTAAACACCGTGATAAATCTTCACGACCTGCCGTGTGTGACGCCACCCCTGTCACCGCGGGAGCGCTGAGCCGGCCGACCGTCGGCGTACAGGAACTCCATCCGGGGGGTCGGGACCCGACCCGGACAGACCGGGTCGGAATGGAGAAAGGCGCACCACTCATGACCTCAGTGCAGGTCGAAAAGCAACACGACGGCAACGAGGCCGCTGGAGACGCCTCCGAAGAGGGCTACCAGCGGGGTCTGGGAAACCGCCAGATCCAGATGATCGCCATTGGCGGTGCCATTGGTACCGGTCTGTTCCTGGGCGCGGGCAAGGCCATTTCCATGGCCGGTCCGAGCATTATTCTGGCCTATGCCCTCGTCGGCATGGTCATCTTCTTCATCATGCGGGCCCTGGGCGAACTGCTCATGTACCGGCCCGTTTCCGGCTCCTTCTCCGAGTACGGACGCGAATTCCTCGGCCCGTTCGTCGGCTTTGTGACCGGCTGGACCTACTGGCTCTTCTGGGTCGTCACCGGCATTACCGAAGTGACCGCCGCGGCCACCTACGTCCAGTACTGGAACAAGGACATACCGCAATGGGTCTCGGCACTCGTCTTCACCTGTGCGCTCTTCGGTATCAACCTGATTTCCGTCAAGATCTTCGGTGAGCTGGAATTCTGGTTCTCGATGGTCAAGGTCACCGCGATCATCGGCATGATCCTCATCGGCCTCGGCGTCATCACGCTCGGTTTCTCCAACGCCGGTGACACCGCGTCCTTCGCCAATCTCTGGTCCCACGGCGGCTTCTTCCCCAAGGGCATCGGCGGCACGCTGATGACGCTCCAGATCGTGATGTTCGCCTTCCTCGCCGTCGAACTCGTCGGCGTCACCGCGGGCGAGGCGACCAACCCGAAGAAGGTCCTGCCCAAGGCGATCAACACCGTGCCGTGGCGGATCGGCCTCTTCTACATCGGCGCGCTCATCATCATCCTGTCCGTCGTCAGCTGGACGGTCTTCAAGCCGGGCGTCAGCCCCTTCGTCGCCGCCTTCCAGCAGATCGGCCTGCCGGCCGGCGCGGGCATCGTCAACTTCGTCGTGCTGACCGCCGCGCTCTCCTCGGCGAACTCCGGTATGTACTCCACCGGCCGCATGCTGCGCGACCTCGCGCTCAACGGCCAGGGCCCGAAGTTCTTCACCCGGCTCAGCAAGAACGGCCTGCCCACCTGGGGCACCGGCGTCTCGGTCGGCATGATGCTGTTCGGCGTCTGGATCAACTACGTGGCGCCCGGAGAGGCGTTCAACTACGTCGTCTCCTTCGCCACCATCTCCGGTATGTGGGCCTGGATCGTCATCCTCCTCTCCCAGCTGCGCTACCGCGCCAAGGCCGACCGCGGCGAACTTCCGCAGTCGGAGTTCAAGGCGCCCGGCAGCCCCTACACCTCGGTCTTCGCGCTGGCCTTCATCGGCATGGTGATCGTGATGATGGGCCTCGACCCGGACGCCCGGATCTCGCTGTACGCGGCCCCGGTGTGGGCGGCCATCCTGGGCGTCGGCTACCTGGCCATCAAGCGTCGGGAATCGGCGGCCGCGGCCCTCGCCAAGCAGGACTGAGCCACCCCGGAGGCGGGCCGGGCCACCCCGAAAAGGGGCCGGGCCGCCCCATCCGTCCAGCATGTGGGCCCGTACGTACCACCCTTCGGTACGTACGGGCCCCTTGCTTATCCTTGGCGCCATGCTGACCCTCACCAAGGCCCTCTACGACCAGATCGTCGAGCACGCCCGCCAGGACCACCCCGACGAGGCCTGCGGCGTGGTCGCGGGACCGGCCGGCAGCGGCCGGGCCGAGCGGTTCATCCCGATGCTGAACGCCGCCCGCTCGCCCACCTTCTACGAGTTCGACTCCTCCGACCTGCTCAAGCTCTACCGCGAGATGGACGACCGGGACGAGGAACCGGTGATCATCTACCACTCGCACACCGCCACCGAGGGCTACCCCTCCCGTACGGACATCTCGTACGCCAACGAGCCCGGCGCCCACTATGTCCTGGTATCCACCGCCGACACCGACGACGCCGGTCCCTTCCAGTTCCGGTCCTTCCGGATCGTCGACGGCGTGGTCACCGAGGAAGACGTCGAGGTCGTGGCCGCATACGCCTGACCGCGCGAGGGGCGCCCAAAAGATCGCGTCCCACCTGGTGTACACCGCCCGTCCGCATCATGGGACGAGGTTCCGATCCCCGGACCGGGAATCGATACGATGACCGCATGGTTGACCACGACGTGAGCGAGAAGAGGCCGGGCATGCTGCTGCTCGCTCCGCTCGCCACGCGTCGCTCCGCATCTGCCCTGCTGGGCGCGTTCGGCTGCGGAGCCGCCCGCCTGCACGTCGACCTGTGCCGCCTGTCCAGCGCCATCTGTCCGCGCTGCGCCGCCGCCTGATCAGGTCCCCGAGCTCTCAGCTTCGTTCGAGCAGGGGAGACCCCGATCACCGATCCCGCGGCGCGCTCCGCTCCGCACCCCGCACCTCCGCGTCACCCGACGCCCCCGCCCGGCCCCCGCGCCGCAGACGGGACGCACCCGCCCCGCCTCACTCCCACAGGAGCACTCCCATGGCCATCGAGGTCCGAATCCCCACCATCCTGCGCACCTACACCGACGGCGAGAAGGCTGTCGAGGGCAGCGGCGCCACCCTCGCCGACCTCTTCACCGACCTGGAGACCCGGCACACCGGCATCCGCGAGCGCCTGGTCGAAGGCGAGCAGCTGCGCCGCTTCGTGAACGTCTACCTCAACGACGAGGACGTGCGTTTCCTGGAGGGCATCTCCACCAAGCTGGCCGACGGCGACAGCGTCACGATCCTCCCGGCCGTGGCCGGCGGAATGGCCTGAGCCGTGCGGTACGACTCCCCGCTGGCGGCGGTCGGGAACACCCCTCTCGTCCGCCTGCCGCGCCTTTCCCCCTCCGACGAGGTCCGCATCTGGGCCAAGCTGGAGGACCGCAACCCCACGGGCTCGGTCAAGGACCGGCCCGCGCTGCACATGATCGAACAGGCCGAGAAGGACGGCCGGCTCACCCCCGGCTGCACCATCCTTGAGCCCACCAGCGGCAACACCGGCATCTCGCTCGCCATGGCGGCCAAGCTCAAGGGCTACCGCATGGTGTGCGTCATGCCGGAGAACACCTCCTCCGAGCGCCGCGAACTGCTGGCCATGTGGGGCGCCGAGATCATCTCCTCGCCCGCGGCCGGCGGCTCCAACACCGCCGTACGCGTCGCCAAGGAACTGGCCGCCGAGCACCCCGACTGGGTGATGCTCTACCAGTACGGCAACCCCGACAACGCCGGCGCGCACTACGCCACCACCGGCCCCGAGATCCTCGCCGACCTGCCCTCCATCACGCACTTCGTCGCCGGCCTGGGCACCACCGGCACCCTGATGGGCGTCGGCCGCTATCTGCGCGAGCAGGTCCCCGGCGTCCAGATCGTCGCCGCCGAACCCCGCTACGACGACGTCGTCTACGGCCTGCGCAACCTCGACGAGGGCTTCATCCCCGAGCTCTACGACGAGTCCGTCCTGACCACCCGCTTCTCGGTCGGCTCCGAGGACGCGGTCCGCCGCACCCGCGAACTCCTCGCCGAGGAAGGCATCTTCGCGGGCATCTCCACCGGCGCCGCCCTGCACGCCGCGATCGGCGTCGGCCGGAAGGCGGTCAAGGCCGGGCAGCCCGCCGACATCGCCTTCGTGGTCGCCGACGGCGGCTGGAAGTACCTCTCGACGGGCGTCTACACCGCCGAGTCCACCGAGGCCGCCATCGCCACGCTGCACGGACAGCTCTGGGCGTAGCCACGTCCTTACGGGCCCCCGTCGCCACGGCCGAGCGCCGCGGCGGTGGGGGCCCGCGGCGTTCGGTGCCGTGCGCGGGTTCGAAGACCGGAGAAACCCAGACGTAAGCCCCCACCCGGACTGGTGATTCCGCCCACAGCTCGCCCCGCCCTGGGCGTCACGCGACCTTTTGCGCCTTACGCTCGGGGGCACCGCACAGCCCATCCACGAGCTGGCACAGACCGGCAACGACCCGCCGAGACACCCGCCCGGACCCTTCCCCGAGCCTTCACCACCTCCCCCGAGCTCTCGACCTCGCCGGGGGGCGCCACGGGCAGGGGAGACCCCTATCCGCAGCCCGCGCCCACGGAGGTTCACGCCCGCATGAAGCTCACCGTCGTCGGATGCTCGGGGTCGTTCCCCTCCACGGAATCGGCCTGTTCGAGCTACCTCCTGGAGGCCGACGGCTTCAGGCTGCTCATCGACATGGGCAACGGCGCCCTGGGCGAGATGCAGCGCCACATCGGTCTGTACGACCTGGACGCCATACTCCTGTCGCATCTGCACGCGGACCACTGCATCGACCTGTGCGGCTATTTCGTCGTGCGCTACTACCGCCCCGACGGCGGCCGTTGCGCACCGCTGCCGGTCTACGGCCCGGCCGGCACCGAACGCCGGCTCACCGTGGCGCACGCCGATCTGCCCTATGACGGGGCGATGAGCGAGGTCTTCGACTTCCGCACGCTCACGCCCGGCACGCAGACCATCGGGCCGTTCACCATCCGCACCGAACGCGTCCGCCACCCCGTCGAGGCGTTCGGCTTCCGCATCGAGCACGACGGCCGGTCGTTGACGTACTCCGGCGACACCGGTCCCTGCCAGGCGCTGGACACCCTCGCCGCGGGCACCGACCTCTTCCTGTGCGAGGCGTCCTTCACGCACGGCAAGGAGGACATCCCCGATCTGCACCTCAACGGCCGCGAGGCCGGCGAACATGCCCGCCGGGCCGGCGCCGGCCGGCTGGTGCTGACCCACATCCCGCCGTGGACCGACCCGGAGATCAACATCCGCGATGCGCAGAAGGTCTACGACGGCCCGGTCGAGGTCGCCGCGGCGGGCACGGCGTACGAGATCTGAGTGGCCGCCGCCGCACGGCGGACCGCGGACAGCGGCAGGGCCCCGGAACCGACTGCCGGTTCCGGGGCCCTGCTGCATGGGGCGGGGGTTACGCCTTGGTGAGGTCCTCGATCTCCTCCTCGGGCTCCCGGCCCGGGGTGGTGAGGTTGAACTTGGTGATCGCGAAGCGGAAGAGCACGTAGTAGACCGCCGCGAAGGCCAGCCCGATCGGGATGATCATCCAGGGCTTGGTGGCGAGGTTCCAGTTCAGCACGTAGTCGATGGCACCCGCGGAGAAGGTGAAGCCGTCGTGGACGCCCAGCGCCCAGGTCAGCGCCATCGAGGCGGCGGTGAGCACCGCGTGGATCGCGTACAGCACCGGGGCGATGAACATGAACGAGAACTCGATCGGCTCGGTGATACCGCAGACGAAGGAGGTCAGGGCCAGCGAGATCATCATGCCCAGGACCGCCTTGCGGCGCTCGGGGCGGGCGGTGTGCGCGATGGCCAGGGCTGCGGCCGGCAGACCGAACATCATGATCGGGAAGAAGCCGGACATGAACTGCCCGGCGCTCGGGTCGCCGGCGAAGAAGCGGCCGATGTCGCCGTGCGCGACCTTGCCGGCCGCGTCGGTGAAGTCACCGAGCTGGAACCACGAGACGACGTTGACGAACTGGTGCATACCGATCGGCAGCAGCGCGCGGTTGATCAGGCCGAACAGGCCGGCACCGGCCGAGCCCAGGCCGGTCATCCACTCGCCGAAGCCGGTGACGGCGTTGCCGACGGGCTCCCAGACCAGCAGGAAGAGCACGCCGACCGCGGTGCCGACGAAGGCCATGATGATCGGGACGAGCCGGCGGCCGTTGAAGAAGCCCAGCCAGTCCACCAGCTTCTTGCGGTGGTAGCGCTGCCACAGGGTCGCGGCCAGCAGACCCATGATGATGCCGCCGAGGACGCCGGGGTTGTTGACGACCGGCTCGACCCACTTGCCCTTCTCGATATGGCCCTCGGTGACCGGGAACGCCTTGAGGACATTGCTGTAGACCAGGAATCCGACCAGGGCGGCCAGCGCCGTCGAGCCGTCGGCCTTCTTCGCGAAGCCGATGGCCACACCTATGCAGAACAGCATCGGCAGGTTGTCGAAGACCGCGCCGCCGGCCGCCATGAAGACCTTGCTGACGTTCGTCCAGCCCAGGCCCTTGTCGCCGAAGACATCGGGCTGGCCGAGACGGTTGAGGATGCCCGCGGCGGGCAGGACGGCGATCGGCAGCTGGAGGCTGCGGCCGATCTTCTGCAGGCCCTGGAACAGGCCCGAGCCCCGCTTCTTTGCGGGGGCCGCCTTCGCGGCAGTGGCCGAACTCATCGGATTCCTCCTGGTGAGGCGGGCACTCGGGAGAGGGGGACGGCCCGCTTGGTCTACCCTTGATCGAACTTAGGTCCACACCTTTGGGCTACCTTGGGCTGCGCCTTGGTCTACACCACTGGTGGTTTAGACCATTCTTAGCACGCCGTTGCGGCACAAAGGAATCCGTCGTTCCAAGTGGTGTGGACCACATCGCGGGCACATGGCGACGGCCCCCGAGCCCAGGGACTCGGAGGCCGGTTACCGGCTTCGGCGGCCGCCGCCTATTTGATGTTGGCCTCTTCCATGGCATCCCCCACCTCGTCCGGTTCGCGTCCCGGCGTCTGGAGATCGAATGCCGTGATCGCGAAACGGAAGAGCACGTAATAGACGACCGCGAAACCCGCCCCGACCGGCAGGATCAGCCACGGCTTGGTCGCCAGCCCCCAGTTGATGACGTAGTCGATCAGCCCCGCCGAGAAACTGAAGCTGTCGTGCACGCCCAGCGCCCAGCACACCGCCATCGACACACCCGTCAGCACCGCATGGAACGCATACAGCAGCGGCGCGACGAACAGGAACGAATACTCGATCGGCTCGGTGATCCCGGTGACGAAGGACGTCAGCCCGACCGACAGCATCATCCCGGCGATCTCCTTGCGGCGGTGCGGCTTGGCGCAGTGCGCAATGGCCAGCGCCGCGGCCGGCAGCGCGAACATCATGATCGGGAAAAAGCCCGTGGTGAACTGCCCCGCGGTCGGATCGCCCGCCATGAACCGGTTGATGTCACCGTGGACGACCGTGCCGTTCGGCTCCGTGAAACTGCCGAACTGGAACCACAGGAACGTGTTCAGGAACTGGTGCAGCCCGATGACCAGCAGCGCACGGTTGGCGACACCGAAAAGCCCCGAGCCCAGCCAGCTCAGATCGGACAGCCATTGGCTGAAATCGGTCAGCGCATTGCCGACCGGCGGCCAGATCCACAGACAGACCACCGCAAAGGCCAGCCCGACGAAAGACATCACGATGGGGACGAGCCGCCGGCCGTTGAAGAAGCCCAGCCAGTCGACCAGCTTCACCCGGTGCAACCGCTGCCACAACCAGGCGGAGAGCAGGCCCAGCACAATCCCGCCGAACACCCCCGGATTCTGAAAGGTCGCCTGCGCGGCCGTCCCGCCCTTCTCGATACACACCCCGCCCCACGGCCCCGCCTGCGCAAACGTCTGCCCCGGAGCGCAGATCGACGGGAACTGGTGCAGCACCGCGAAATACACGAGAAAGCCCGCCACCGCAGCCAGCGCGGTCGAACCGTCCGCCTTCTTCGCCATCCCGATCGCGACCCCGATACAGAACAGCAGCGGCAGCCCCAGCCCCGAATCCAGCAGCGCACCACCCGCCCCCGCGAACACCTTGGCCACGTTGTTCCAGCCCAGGCCCTTGTCGCCGAAGACATCGGGCTGGCCGAGACGGTTGAGGATGCCCGCCGCGGGCAGCACGGCGATCGGCAGCTGAAGACTGCGGCCCATCTTCTGAAGACCCTGGAAGGCGGCCGAGGCACGGGACTTCACCGGCTTCTTCCGCGGCGCCGCGGCCGCTGCGTCCGAACCCATCTCCGTCCTCCCGTCCGCCCCCCGTCGGCCGTGCCGCATACTGATGGTGTAGACCACTTGGGAGCCTGGTCGGCACTGCCCGGCAGGCACCCCGGTGATCGCCATCCTTCGTCAGATGGCGCTCAACCGCCCACACAGTTGGGCTGAACGAGCACGGACGACCACAAACGCACACGAGCACAGACGCGCAAAGACACCATGTGCGTGTTTTACGGTGGGAAACCGCTCGGCGGAGCCGCCGGCGGCCGACACAACCAGGAGTGGACATGCCCAGCAAGGCTGAGAAGATCGTCGCCGGCCTCGGCGGTATCGAGAACATCGTCGAGGTCGAGGGCTGCATCACCCGCCTTCGCACCGAGGTCGAGGACGCCTCCCTCGTCGACGAGGCCGCGCTCAAGGCCGCCGGCGCACACGGCGTCGTCAAGATGGGCACCGCGATCCAGGTCGTCATCGGCACCGACGCCGACCCCATCGCCGCCGACATCGAAGACATGATGTGAGCTGAGCCCCCGGCCCACCGGGCCCCGCTCCCGTACGTCTCCCCGTACCGGAACGGGGCCCTCGCCTTTCCCGATAGGGTCTACGCCATGTCTCGCATCGACGGCCGCACCCCCGAACAGCTCCGCCCGGTCACCATCGAACGCGGCTGGAGCAAGCACGCCGAAGGCTCCGTGCTCATCTCCTTCGGCGACACCAAGGTCTTCTGCACCGCCTCCGTCACCGAAGGCGTCCCGCGCTGGCGCAAGGGCAGCGGCGAAGGCTGGGTCACCGCCGAATACGCGATGCTGCCCCGCTCCACCAACACCCGCGGCGACCGCGAATCCGTCCGCGGAAAAATCGGCGGTCGCACCCACGAAATCAGCCGCCTCATCGGACGCTCGCTGCGCGCCGTCATCGACTTCAAGGCCCTCGGCGAGAACACCATCGTCCTGGACTGCGACGTCCTCCAGGCCGACGGCGGCACCCGCACCGCCGCCATCACCGGTGCCTACGTCGCCCTCGCCGACGCCGTCTCCTGGGCCCAGCACAAGAAGCTCATCAAGCACGGCCGCCAGCCCCTGACCGGAACCGTCTCCGCCGTCTCCGTCGGCATCGTCGCCGGCGTCCCCCTCCTCGACCTGTGCTACGAGGAGGACGTCCGCGCCGACACCGACATGAACGTCGTCTGCACCGGCGACGGCCGCTTCGTCGAGGTCCAGGGCACCGCCGAGGCCGAACCCTTCGCCCGCGACGAACTCAACGCCCTCCTCGACCTTGCCGTCACCGGCTGCCACACCCTCGAAGCCGCCCAGCGGGAAGCGCTGGCGCGAGAGCTCTGAGACGCGCACGCCCGCCGGCCATGGCGCCCCGTCAACCACGGCGGGGCGCCATGCGTTTCTCGCCTTTCCCCCCTTGCCCGTTCATGGCGCTCCCGTCGCGGGCAACGGCTTCATGACCGGTCGTCACCGCTCGCACCCGCTCGCACCCGCTCGCACCCGCTCGTGACCCAAGGGAGAACGCCGCATGGCCGTCGCACAGAGCCCTCGCCGCATCCGCGTCCGCATCCGTACCCGTGTCCTCATCCGGGGCCCTCGCCTCTCTCGCCTCCGACGGCCCGTCGCCACCGCCCTCGCCGCGCTGAGCGCCGCCGCCCTCGCGATACCGGCGCTCTCCGCCTGTAGCACGGTCGACAAGGCCATGGACTGCGCCGACACGGCCACCGCCGTCGTCAACGCCGTCGACAAGCTCCAACAGGCCGCCGGGAACTCCCTGGACGACCCGAAGAAGGCCGAGCGGGCGCTCGACGACATCGACCGCAACCTCAAGAAGGTCCGCGACGCGACCGGCGACGCCGACCTCTCCGCCGCCATCGACAAGATGAACACCGGCATCCGAAACGCCCGCACGTCCCTCAAGAACGCCAAGGCCCCCGACCTGAAGCCCATCACCGACGCCGCCGACGCCATGACCAAAACCTGCACCCCGGGCTGACGCTCTCCGTCGCTCTCCGTCGCTCTCCGTCGCTTTCCGTCCGCCGGGCCGGCCCCCGTCGCGCAGTCCGGGGCCGACCCGTCTCGCGGTCGCGCGCCCGGGATAATCACCCCATGCAGCCTCGAACCGGCGGGCACCCCGCGCGCCCCACCCGTCTCATCCTCGCCACCCGCAACGCCGGCAAGATCACCGAGCTCCGGGCCATCCTGGAGGCGGCCGGCCTCGACGTCGAACTCGTCGGCGCCGACGCCTATCCCGACGTCCCCGACGTCAAGGAAACCGGCGTCACCTTCGCCGAGAACGCCCTCCTCAAGGCCCACGCCCTCGCCCAGGCCACCGGCCACCCGGCCGTCGCCGACGACTCAGGTCTCTGCGTCGACGTCCTCGGCGGCGCCCCCGGCATCTTCTCCGCCCGCTGGTCCGGCACCCACGGCAACGACCAGGCCAACCTCGACCTGCTCCTGGCCCAGCTCTCCGACGTCCCGGACGGCCACCGCGCCGCCCACTTCGCCTGCGCCGCCGCCCTCGCCCTCCCCGACGGCACCGAACGCGTCGTCGAGGGCACCCTCGACGGCACCCTCCGCCACACCCCCACCGGCACCGGCGGCTTCGGCTACGACCCCATCCTCCAGCCCTTGGGGGAGACGCGTACCTGCGCCGAACTGACCCCGGACGAGAAGAACGCCATCAGCCATCGGGGGAAGGCGTTCCGGGCGTTGGCGCCGGTGGTGCGGGAGTTGTTGGGCTGAGCTCGTGGGCGCTCCGTGCGTACGGAAACGGCCTGCGAGTCGAACCTTCGATTCGCAGGCCGTTTGTGTGCGGCGGAAGGGATTCGAACCCTCAAACCCTTAACGGGTCACTGGACCTAAACCAGCTGTGTCGCCTTTGCACCACCGCCGCGGGCTGCCTGTCATCGTACCGGGAATTGCCTTCCGCCTTCTGCCTCCCCTGCACCACGTGCTCGTGATCGCGTGACAGTTCGGGCACAGCAACCGCAGGTTCTCACGCCGGTTGTCGTGCCAGTCCCCGCTGATGTGGTCGACCTCTAGCGTCATGGGTTTGCCGAGCCACTCGGAAGCGACGCCACATCTGGCGCACTGCTCGGGTACACCGATTTCGCGGAGTGCGCGGCGTAGCAGCGAGGTCGTCGTCCTGTGATCGCTGTCAGTCCGGACGAGAATCGCCTCAGGTTGCTTGGCCGGAACCGTGCCCGGCTTGCCCCGCTGATGTGCTTGCCCCAGAAAGTGCGTTGTCGCGAGGTTCTGTTCGGCGACCCACCGACGCAAGATTGCGCGCTGCCCGCCGTTGTCTGGTCGTCCCAGCCGGCGAAGCACCCCTGCGATGGACGTCGACTCGGCGACTGCCGCACGCAACTCTTCGGGCGTGGGGGGAGGCTGCCTGCTGGTGCGGTGAAAGTGCGAGATGTCGATTGCGAAGTGAGCGAAGCGTTTCGCGAGGTACTGATCGAGCTTGGCGTAAGGCCGAGTGCCGAAGTAGGCGATGACTTCGTCGAGGCTGGAGCACTGCTCGGCCGCCCGTAACAGCTGTTCGCGGGTGTACTGAACGCCAACGCTCATGACGCGCCACCCCTGATACGCCCTTTGCTGCGGCCTCGGTAACTATCCGTTGTCGAGTGGCAGTTGGGGCAAAGCAGTCGCAGGTTCTCGACCCGGTTGTTCCGCCAGTTGCCGTCGATGTGGTCGACTTCAAAAGGTAACGGTTCCCCCAGCCAGACCGGTTCGATCCCGCACAAGGCGCAGCGTTCGTCCATGCCCAGCTCGCACATCGCCTTCTTCAGTCGACTGCCCGGGATGCGCCTGGCGCACGTTGACGTGTTGTCGATGAGGATCTCTTCGGCGGTCCGGCGGCGCTGGTTGTGTCTCGTGCGCTCCATTCGGGCCGCCGGAATGAAGTGCGAGGTGTCGATCCCGTACTTCCTGATGCGCCGGGCGATGTTGGTCTGGTGGCCACCCACGGAATCCAGCCCGAGTCGGCGTACGACGTCGTTCACGCTCGTGGACACGGCGACCACAGGCGCAAGAATCGCCTTCGTCCACTTGGCCCCCTCCCGCTCGAAGTGCGACGTATCCACCCCCAGCTTCCTCATCCGCTCCCTGACGTAGTCCCGCTTCGCGCCCCGCGGATCCACCCCCAACTTCCCCAACGCCTCAGACAAGGTCCGCGACGACGCTGCCGCGGCCTCCAGTCGTTCCCGCGTGTACGGACTGACCGGCATGCTTCCCCCATCCCGCACGTCAGGGCCCCTGCCCCGTGCGCTCTCTCGTTCCTCGAACTGAACAACGATCGAACGCCGGGGCGGTTACGGCCGGTTACGGCCGGTGACGACTCAGAAGCGGATCAGAAGCGGATCAGAACCGGGGTTCCTGGGTTTGGGCGGTGATGAGTTCGATGGCCTCTTCCTTGGTGGCCACCGAGGGCGGTGAGCCCTCCAGCGGCTGCTGGGCCGTTTCCTTCATGCAGGCGACGGTGATGACGCCCACCAGGGCGGCGGCCATCGTGTAGTAGGCGGGGACCATGACGTTCTTGTCGAAGACGTCCATGAGGGCGGTGATCACCAGCGGCGTGGTCCCGCCGAAGAGGGAGACGGCCAGGTTGTAGCCGATGGAGAGGGAGCCGTAGCGGACGTTGGTGGGGAAGAGGGCGGGCAGGGCGGCGGACATGGTGCCCAGGAGGCAGACCAGGGAAAGGCCCAGGAGGGCCATGCCGGCGATGACGGCGGCCATGCTGCCCTGCTTGACCAGGAGGAAGGCGGGGATGGCGGTGATGAAGAAGCCGAGCATGCCGGTCATCAGCAGCGGCTTGCGGCCGTAGCGGTCGTTCAGCTTGCCGACGGTGCTGATGACGAGCATCAGGACGACCATGGTGCCGAGCAGGATCAGCAGGCCGTGGGACTCCTTGTAGTGGAGGGTGTCCGTCAGATACGTCGGCATGTAGGAGAGCAGCATGTAGTCGGTGATGTTGTAGGCACCGACCAGGGCGATACAGAGGATGAGGGTGGGCCACTGCTGGGCGAAGATTTCCGCCAGCTTTTTCTTCGGGGCGTTTTCGGAGAGGTGGGAGAATTCCGCTTCGGTCTCCACGACGGAGGCGGTGGCGGAATGGGTCTGGGCGGCTTCCAGCTTCTGGAAGGCGGGGGTTTCGTCGAGCTTGATACGGAGATAGAGGCCGACCAGACCGAGCGGCCCGGCGATCAGGAAGGGCACCCGCCAGCCCCAGGCGGACATGGCGTCGGCACCCAGCGTGGTGTTGAGGAGCAGCACGATGCCGGCCGCGCCCGTGTAGCCGATGAGCGTGCCCATTTCCAGGAAGCTGCCGAAATAGCCGCGCTTCTTGTCGGGGGCGTATTCGGCGATGAAGGTGGAGGCCCCGCCGTATTCGCCGCCGGTGGAGAAGCCCTGGACCAGCCGGAAGAGGATGAGCAGGACGGGGGACCAGAAGCCGATCGCCGCGTACGAGGGGATCAGGCCGATGCAGAGGGTTCCCAGCGCCATCATGATCATGGTGAGGGCGAGGACTTTCTTGCGGCCGATACGGTCGCCGAGCGGGCCGAAGTAGGCGCCGCCGAGGGGCCGTACGAGAAAGGCCACGGCGAAGGTCGCAAAGGACGACAGCAGACTGGTGGTGCCGCTGCCGCCGGGGAAGAAGACCTGGCCGATGGTGACCGCGAGATAGCTGTAGATCCCGAAGTCGAACCATTCCATCGCGTTACCGAGGGCGGCCGCCTTCACGGCCCGCTTGACCACCTTTTCGTCGGTGACGGTGATGTCGGTGCGCCGCAGCTTGGGATTCCGGCGCCGGCTGATGACGCGGAAGAGGACGCGGTGACGGCGTAGGGCCTCCTTGTCCTCGAAGGGGTGCTCTTCTGCGGTGCTCCCGTTGGCCACGAGGCGGTCCTCTCGGTCGGTCGGCGCGCGCACGGCGCGGTGGGGTTACGACAGATACGACAGGTGCGCCTGCGCAGCGGAGCGCAAGCCCAAACCACTCTGGACGAAATCCGCGCTGTTCGCGATGTATGTCACGTATGGGGAGCAGTCGGTCCCCCGTCCGAGCCACGCACCCCGGGTGACCTGCAAAGAAGGCGCGTCGGCGCAAGGGATCGGGCCAGCTGTTACAGGACTGCTACACCGCCGCACGGCCCCCGCCGCGCCCGGGTCATCAGCTTGTGGGGGTGAAAGGGGAACGTGACGCGCCGGAAACCGCTCTTTTGTGGCGTGCAGAGCTTTTCGCCGGCCGGGTTCGCTTCGGGAGGGCGCGGCTCGAGTGTTCGCTGGTGGGGGTACGGGGTGTGGACCCCGGGAGGAGAACGTGATGACCGACCGCGAGGGGTCCCGCTGGGCCCGTGGGCGTACCGCCCTGGCGGCGTTTGTCGTGGTGACGGTGCTGGCGGCCGGCGGCGTGTGGTTCAGCCAGGCCGCCGACCGCGCCTCGGCGGTGGACGCGGCGCCGAAGACGGCGGCGGTGCAGGACGTCAAGGAGGACACCAAGGCGGCGGCCGACCTGCCGGGCGTACGGGACTGCGGTATCGGCGATCCGGCGGTCAAACCGCAGGTGATCACGCTGACCTGCGCGGATGCGGGCATGGTGGCGACCGCGATCACCTGGGACCGGTACGGCCCCAACGAGGCGCGCGGCACCGGTGTGGTGCAGGTGGAGAAGACGGCCGCGGGGGTGGGGACCGATTCCGGTTTCCCGGCGACGTTCCGGCTCTACGGTGTGAAGACGATCGGCGGGGCGCGGGCCTTCACCGGGCTCGAGGTGACGTACGAGGGCTCCACGCCGCTCGGTGACACGACGGAGATGTACAACCTCGCGTGATGGGCATTCGAGGCCGGATCGCCCTGGCCATTTCGGGTATGACGGCGCTGGCCGTGGTGGTGCTCGGGTTCGCCGTGCACCACATAGCGGATGCGGAGCGGGAGCGCTCGGCACGCGCGTATCAGGACGACCGGCTGAGCAGCGCGCTGATGCTCTACGAGCGGGACAGAATGCTGGCGCTGGGGGCGCAGCTGGACGATGCGACGCTGCCGGTTCCGTTGCGGGAGGCGGTGTTCAAGAACCGGTCGGGGACCTATGTCAGCGGCGGCGACGATCCGCGGGTGTGGGCGGCGACCGGGGTCGGTGACGGCGGCCGGGGCCGGCCGCAGCAGTCGTTGTCGGTGTCGGCGGCGTATCCCGACAACGATCCCGCGCAGGTGGCGCTGGACCGTGCGCTGTTGATCGCAGGGTGCGGCACGGTGACGCTGATGGCGGTGGTGTCGTGGTTCGTCTCGCAGCGGCTGTCGCGGCGGCTGCGGCTGAGTGCGGCGGCGGCGCGGCGGATCGCGGCCGGCGAACCGCCGGATGCGGATGCGCTGGCGAGCAAGGGCCGTGACGAGGTGGCCGAGCTGGGCCGCAGCGTGCACCACATGGCGACGTCGCTGGCCGCGCGGGTGCAGGCGGAGCGGGAGTTCACCGCGGATGTGGCGCATGAGCTGCGCACGCCGGTGGCCGGGCTGGTGGCGGCGGCGGACCTGCTGCCGCAGCCGCGGGCGGTGGAGATGGTCCAGGACCGGGCGCAGGCGATGCGGCGGCTGGTGGAGGATCTGCTGGAGGTCTCGCGGCTGGACGCGGGGGTGGAGCGGGCGGATCTGGACGCCTGTGAGCTGCCGTCGCTGGTGCGCGGGATCGTACGGCGGGCGGCGCGGCAGGGGGGGGTGGACGAGGTCTCGGTGACCGTCGAGGGCGAGCCGGTGATCGTGGAGACGGACCGGCGGCGGGTGGAGCGGGTGCTGGTCAACCTCCTGGCGAACGCGGCCAAGCACGGCAAACCGCCGATCGAGGTGGTGGTTCAGGGCACGCGGATCGTGGTGCGCGACCACGGGCCCGGCTATCCGGCGGAGCTGTGCGCGGAGGGGCCGCGGCGTTTCCGTACGGCGGCGCCGGAGCGCGGTACCGGGCACGGCCTGGGCCTGACGATCGCGGCGGGCCAGGCCGAGGTGCTCGGCGCCCGATTGGACTTCGGCACCGCCCCGACGGGCGGCGCCGAGGCCGTCCTGGAACTCCCGGACCGGCCGGCGATGCCGCTGCCGGGGGCGTAGGCGGGGGCGGGGCGGCGGGGACCCTTAGGGGGTTTTCGAACGGATCCCCTAGGGGTTCGGAGGGCCCCTTACGGGCCACAACGTGGCGCGGGCGAGCGGAGTTCCCACCGGGCGGTGCTCCCACCGGGCGGTGCTCCCACCGGGCGGTGCTCCCACCGGGTGGGGCCCGCCGCGGGCGGTGCCTGGGTCTACAGCCCCAGGTCCTTGATGATCTTGGCTACGTGGCCGGTGGCCTTGACGTTGTACAGGGCGCGCTCGACCTTGCCCTCCTCGTCCACGATCACCGTGGAGCGGATGACTCCGGTGACGACCTTGCCGTAGAGCTTCTTCTCGCCGAAGGCGCCGTAGGACGTAAGGACGCTCTTGTCGGGGTCGCCGAGCAGCGTGACCTTCAGGTCCTCCTTCTCGCGGAACTTCGCGAGCTTTTCCGGCTTGTCGGGGGAGATGCCGATGACGTCGTAGCCGTGGCCGGCCAGGAAGGCGAGGTTGTCGGTGAAGTCGCAGGCCTGCTTGGTGCAGCCGGGGGTCAGGGCGGCGGGGTAGAAGTAGACGATGACCTTGCGGCCCTTGTGGTCGGCGAGCGAGACCTGCTTGCCGTCGGCGTCGGGCAGGGAAAAGGCAGGTGCGGTGTCGCCGGGCTGAAGTCGCTCACTCATGGGGTCTCCTACGGATACGGCCTGCGGATACGCGTATGGCCCGACAGTAACGAGCCGGGCCGGGCGGCGGGTGCAGTGGGCGCCGCGGCCGTGCGAAACGGGGGTGCTGTGGGGCGCGTACGGGTGCGAGCTGACAGACTGTCCATCACAAATGGCGCGAGACGACGGAGGCAGCGCGGTGGCGGAGGCCAGGACCCCGGCGCAGATCGAGGCGGACATCGCCCGCAGGCGGCAGGAACTCGCCGTGACGCTCGACGAGATCGGGGTGCGGCTGCACCCGAAGACGATCATCGGCGAGGCGAAGGCGGCGACCGCGGCGGCGGTGGACCGTACGGCCGGGCGGGCGTATGTGGCCGCGCACCGTGCGGTGTCGGACGTACGGGCACAGCTGGTGTCCGAGGACGGGGCGCCGCGGCTGGAGCGCATCGTTCCGGTGGCCATGATCGGGGTGGCCGTGGTGGGGCTGGTGGCCCTGAGCGTGCGGCGCCGCCGTTCCTAGAAGGCCCGTGGTCCGCCGTCGGTGCGTGGTGCGCGGCGCGGGGCAGGTACGGTCATGCCGTGAGCCCGAATAACACCAAGGACACCCACGACAAGCTGCCGATCCGGATGCTGCACGACCGTGTGCTGGTCCGGACGGATATCCCCGAGGGCGAGCGGCGCTCGTCCGGCGGCATCGTCATTCCCGCGACCGCGGCGGTCGGCCGGCGCCTGGCCTGGGCCGAGGTGGTCGCGGTCGGGCAGAACGTGCGGACCGTCGAGGTGGGCGACCGGGTGCTCTACGACCCGGAGGACCGTGCCGAGGTCGAGGTGCGCGGTGTGGCCTATGTGCTGATGCGGGAGCGCGATCTGCATGCGGTGGCCGCGGAGCGGCTGGAGGGCGCGGACGACTCGACAGGGTTGTACCTCTAGCGAAGCGCGTACGTGAACGGCTGTCCCGGCGGGCGGTGACCGAGGTCACCGCCCGTTCCGTCCGTCCGGGACACCGGCCGTTGCTAGCCTCGAAAAAACCCGACGAGACGCGCCGTACCGGGTCAGGACAAGACGACGCACCCCTGTTGAAGCGGTTGAGCGTTGTCACGGAGGTGCCGTCATGGCATGGGTCCTGCTGGTCGTTGCCGGTCTGCTGGAGGTCGGCTGGTCGATCGGGATGAAGTTCACCGAAGGGTTCACCCGGCTGTGGCCCAGTGTGTTCACGGGCGCGGGCATCGTCGTCAGCATGCTGCTGCTGTCGTACGCCGCGCGGACCCTGCCGATCGGTACGGCCTACGGTGTCTGGGTCGGCATCGGGGCGGCCGGTGCGGCGGTGGTGGGGATGCTCGTCCTGGGTGAGCCGATGACCGCGGCGCGGATCTTCTTCATCTGTCTGCTGCTGGTGGCGGTGGTGGGGCTCAAGGCGACGTCGGGGCACTGACCGCGGCGGCCCGCGGGCGTCCACGGTGTCCGGTCGGCCCATCCGAGCCCGGGTCAGGCCCACGGCGTCGCGTCACGCCTCCCCACGGCGTCCCGTCATCCCACCCCATGACGTCCCGTCACCCGTCCCACCATCCCCGCCGTCCCGGATACGCCCCTGCTCCCTCCGGGCCCACCGTCGGGAATTCCTCCGTGGGCTCGGTGGCGGGCGGCGACTGGGGCGGGAAGGTGGGGGTGGGCGGCTGGACGGTCGGGGCGGTGGGGAAGCCGGTCGGGGGGCCGGTGGTGGGGGCCGGGGTCGTGGGGCCGGGGACCGGGGGGAGGGATACGCCCGGGGGCACGGGCGGCGGGCCGGAGGTCGTCGGGGCGGGCGGTGTGGCGGCGGCACCCGGCTCCAGCTGGAGGTCGAAATCGGTGACCGGGCGGCCCTCCAGGGCGGCCGCGGTGTAGTCGGCCCAGATCTGGGCGGGGAAGCCGCCGCCGTTGATGCGCGGCAGCCCCGCCGCCCCGTACAGCGGTTCCTGTGCGGCGCTCTTCGGATTCTGGCCCAGCACCGCGACCACGGTGGCCAGTTCGGGGGTGTAGCCGGCGAACCAGGCGGCCTTGTCCAGCTCCGCGGTGCCGGTCTTGCCGGCCGCCGGCCGTCCGGCGCCCTGGGCGGCGGTGCCGGTGCCGCCGTCGACGACGCTGCGCAGGATCGCGGTGGTGGTGTCGGCGGCGCTGCGGTCCAGGGCGGCGCGTTCGGGCCGGGCGGGCAGCGGGAGGTTCTCGCCGCTCTTGGAGACCTGGTCGACCAGGGTGTACGGGCGCTGTGTGCCGTGCTGGGCGAAGCCCGCGTAGACCTGCGCCATGTCCAGCACGCTGGGCGTGGCCGTGCCCAGCGAGATCGCGCCCTGGGAGGAGGCGAGGCTGGGGGTGCCGGGGGGAATGCCCAGGGCGACGGCGGTGTCGCGGACCTTGGCGGGGCCGACGTCGATGCCCATCTGCGCGTAGACCGCGTTGACGGATTTGTCGGTGGCCTCGCTGACGGTGACCGGGCCGTAGGAGCGGTCGTCCTCATTGGCCGGGGCGAAGCCGGTGGGGTGGCCGTTGCTGACCGTCATCCGTTTGTTGGTGCCGTCGTAGACGGTGTCGGGGGTGATGGGGACGCCGTCCTGGGTCGTGGCCTGGTTCTGGACGGCGGAGGCGAAGACGATCGGTTTGAAGGTGGAGCCGACCTGGTAGTCGTGGCGGGTGGCGCCGTTGACGTACTGCTTGGCGTAGTCGATGCCGCCGTACATCGCCACGACCCGTCCGGTGGCGGGGTCGATGGAGGCGCCGCCCGCCCGGACGTAGGTGTCGGCCTTGCGGGAGCGGTCGAGCTTGTCCATCAGACGGGTGTTGACCGCGTCGACGAAGGCGTCCTGGCGGTCCTTGGCGAAGGTGGTGGTGATGCGGTAGCCGCCGGTCCGCAGGGTGTCCTCGTCGAGGATCTTGTTGGTCCGCAGATAGTCCTTGACCGCCTCGACCAGGTAGCCGCGCTGCCCGGAGAGCCCGGCGGACGTCTTGACCGGCCCCGGCTCGGGGAACTTCATGGCGGCCCGCTCGGCCTGGCTGAGCCACTTCTTCTTCACCATGCCGTCCAGGACGTAGTTCCAGCGCGCCAGGGCCCGCCCCTTGTTCTCCGGATGGGCGGTGACGTCGTACAGGCCGGGGGCGTTGAGGAGGGTCGCGAGATAGGCGCCCTCGGCGGTGGTGAGGTGCTCGCTGTCCTTGCCGTAGTAGGCCTGGGCGGCGGCCTGGATGCCGTACGCATTGCGGCCGTAGTAGCTGGAGTTGAGATACCCCTCCAGGATCTGGTCCTTGGTCTCCTCGCGGTCCAGTTTGATGGCGATGAAGAATTCCTTGCCCTTACGGGTGAGGGTCTGTTCCTGGCCGAGGTAGTAGTTCTTGACGTACTGCTGGGTGATGGTCGAGCCGGACTGTGTGCCCTTGCCGGTCGCGGTGTTCCAGGCGGCGCGCAGCATCGCGGCGGGGTCGACGGCGGACTCGGAGTAGAAGTCGCGGTCCTCGGCGGCCAGTACGGCCCGCTGGGTGCGCCGGGGGATCTGGCTGAGCCGCACGTTCTCGCGGTTGACGTCGCCGTCGCGGGCCAGGAACGTGCCGTCGGAGTAGAGGTAGATATTGCTCTGGGCCTTGGCCGCGCTGTTGGCGGGCGGGATGTCGACGAGCAGATAGCCGGCGATCAGCCCGGCCACGACCACCAGCAGAAACAGCACGATGGCGGTCAGCACCATCCGCCACGTGGGGATCAGACGGCGCCAGCCGGTGCGCCGGGGCCGCCGTGCGCTGCCCCCGGCGGGGGTGGTGCCCTCCGGACCGTCGCTCATAACTGTGAAGACTCCTCGGCGGCCGCCGAAGGTTGTGCTGCGGCGGATCGATGTGCGGCGGATCGGCTGGCGGCGGATCGGTGTGTCGGGCGGCGAGGTGCAGGCGAAAACTGTCGCATCATCATCGTCCCCGGTCGCGAGGGGTGGTGCGCACCGGTGACCGCCGCCTCACCGGCCGAACGGCGCCCCGGGTCACCCGGACCGGTGAATAATCGATGGTGCGGTCCCCACCTGTGTCACTAGGCTCCGGTGCTTTGCCGTCGGATGACAAGGGTGGGGGAGCACGGAGGTGTGGTACACGGCCGTGGCGGCCGGCAGCTTCCGCCGTTACGCCACCTACCGGATCGCCACCGCGGCGGGCGTGTTCACCAACACCGTCTTCGGTTTCGTCATCGCCTACACCTACCTCGCCTTATGGGCCGAGCGCCCCCATCTGGGCGGCTACGACCGGGCGCAGGCGCTGACGTTCGTGTGGACCGCGCAGGCGCTGCTGGCCGCCTCGGCGCTGCTGTTCGGCGGCGGTCTCGACGAGCTCCAGACGCGGATCCGCAGCGGCGACATCGCGGTGGACCTCTACCGCCCCGCCGACCTCCAGCTGTGGTGGCTCGCCGCCGACCTGGGCCGGGCCGGCTTCCAGCTGATCGGCCGCGGAGTGGCTCCGATGGCGGTCGGCGCGCTCTTCTTCCCCCTCGACCTGCCCGCCGACCCGGCCACCTGGCTGCTGTTCCTGCTGTCGGTCGCCCTGGGGGTGGTGGTCAGCTTCGCGCTGCGCTATCTCGTCTCGCTGGCGTCCTTCTGGCTGCTCGACGGCGCGGGCCTGGCCCTGATCGCCGGGCTGGCCTGCATGTTCTTCTCCGGGATGGTGCTGCCGCTGCGGGCCTTCCCCGGCTCCCTCGGCGAGGTGGCCCAGCTGCTGCCCTGGGCGGCGATCCTCCAGGTGCCGACCGATGTGCTGATCGGCGCGCGGAGCGGTGCATCGCTGCTGCGGGGGCTGGCGTTCCAGGCGGCGTGGGGCGTGGCGCTGCTGGCACTGGGCCGGCTGGTGCAGGCGGCCGCCACCCGCAAGGTGGTGGTGCAGGGTGGCTAGCGAAGCCGTGCCGGAACGGAGTGGCCGGGCGGCGGAGGTGGCGCACGGGCTGCGCGCGTACGGCCTGATCGTGCGGATGTGGATCCGCTCCACCCTCGCCTACCGCACCTCCTTCGTGCTGATGGCCCTCGGCAACTTCGCCGCCAGCGCCCTGGACTTCGTCGCCATCGTGCTGATGTTCTCCCAGATCGACGCCCTCGGCGGCTTCACGCTGCCCGAGGTCGCCTTCCTCTACGGCACCGCCACCCTCTCGCTGGGCCTGGCCGACCTGCTGCTCGGCAGCATGGACCGGCTCGGATCGCGGGTGCGCGACGGCACCCTGGACACCCTGCTGCTGCGCCCCGTACCGGTTTTCGCGCAGGTCGCCGCGGACCGCTTCGCGCTGCGCCGGCTGGGCCGGATCGGGCAGGCGCTGCTGGTTCTGGGCTGGTCGGTGACCCGTCTCGACGTGGACTGGACGGCCGGCCGGGTACTGCTGGCGGTGGTCACGGCCCTGAGCGGCGCGGCCATCTTCGCGGCGGTGTTCACCGCCGGCGCGGCCTTCCAGTTCTGGGCACAGGACGCCGCCGAGGTCCAGAACTCCTTCACCTACGGCGGCACCACCATGCTCCAGTACCCGCCCACCGTCTTCGCCAAGGACCTGGTGCGCGGCGTCACCTTCCTCGTCCCGCTGGCCTTTGTGAACTGGCTGCCCGCGCTGCGGCTGATGGGCCGGCCCGATCCGCTGGGACTGCCGGGCTGGGCCGACTTCCTGGGGCCGGCGGTGGCGGCGCTGATGTGCGCGGGCGCGGGGCTGGCATGGCGCCACGGGCTGCGCGCGTACCGGAGCACAGGAAGCTGAGGCAACGAGATATGACGGCAGGTCAGCTCATCGAGGTCGACGGCCTCGAAAAGGTCTTCTCGGTACGCCGCAAGGCGGGCCGGCTGCGCCGCGTACGCCATGAGGTACGGGCCGTGGACGGCATCACCTTCCAGGTGCCGCGCGGCGAAATGGTCGGCTACATCGGCCCGAACGGCGCCGGGAAGTCCACCACCATCAAGATGCTGACGGGCATTCTGGTCCCCAGCGGCGGCCGGCTGCGCATCGCCGGAATCGACCCCGCCCGCGAACGGACCCGGCTGGCCCGGCGGATCGGCGTGGTCTTCGGCCAGCGCACCACCCTGTGGTGGGACCTGCCGCTGAAGGACTCCTACGAACTGGTCCGCCGCATGTACCGGGTCCCGGACGCCGTCTACCGCACCAACCTCGACCGCTGCACCGAACTCCTCGACCTCGGACCCCTCCTCGACGTCCCCGTACGCCAGCTCTCGCTCGGCCAGCGGATGCGCGGCGACATCGCGGCGGCGCTGCTGCACGATCCCGAGGTGCTGTATCTGGACGAGCCGACCATCGGGCTCGACGTCGTCAGCAAGGCGAAGGTCCGTTCCTTCCTGCGCGAGGTGAACGCCGAACGCGGCACCACGGTCCTGCTGACCACCCATGACCTCACCGACATCGAGCAGCTCTGCCGCCGGGTGATGGTCATCGACCACGGCCGTCTCGTCTACGACGGCTCGCTGGACGGACTGCGGGCGGCCGGGGAGGGGGAGCGGACGCTGGTGGTGGACCTGGAGCGGGAACTGCCGCCGATCCAGGACGTACCGGGCGCCCGCGTGGTCAAGGTCGAGGGCCCGCGCCAGTGGCTGGCCTTCCCCGCGGCCCAGAGCGCGGCGCCGCTGGTCACGGCCGTCGCGGAGCGCTATCCGTTGGTGGACCTGTCCCTCCGGGAACCGGAGATCGAGGGGGTCATCGCCCGGCTGTATCGCCCGTCCGCTGCGCTTGGCTCGCCTCCCACGTTGTCGGCTGACCCGCCGTAGGGGTTTTTCGCCCGTTCGCTGCGCTTGGCTTGGGCCCCACGTTGTCGGCCGTCCCGCCGTGGGTGGTTCTCGCCGTTGCGCCTGCGGCCCGTTCGCTGCGCTTTGCCTGGGCCGATGTTCTGGCTTTCCCGTCGTTGCGCCTGCGGCGGGCGTTGCCGCTGGCGCGGGGCTGTTCGGCTGCGGCACCGGCCCTACACGGCTCCGCCGCTACGGACCGGCACCTCCCCGTTGGGGGTGGAAAAGGACGGTGGGGGTGGACCACCGGCCTTCTTCCCCCCCCACTCACGGGAGGGGCCGCGCCGCAGGACGGAGTCCGGAGGCGTGGTACCGCACCCGTACAACCCACGCCCGCCGCAGGCGCAACGGCGACAAACCCCCACGGCGGGAAAGCCGACAACGTGGGGAGAAACCCCCACGGCGGGACGGCCGACAACGTGGGGCCCAAGCCAAGGGCAGCGGACGGGTTAAAGATCGGCCCGAACCGACGCCCGCTTCAGGTGGTCCAGGTTCAGTGCCTGCGCCATCGCCCGGAAGCCCTCGTCGCTCGGGTGGAGGTGGTCGCCGGAGTCGTAGAGGGGCCGCAGGCGGACGGGGTGGGCGGGGTCGCGCAGGGTGCGGTCCCAGTCGACGACCTCGTCGTAGACCGAGCCGGAGCGGATGATGCGGTTGACCTGTTCGCGTGCGTGGTTCATCCGCGTGGTGTAGCCGCGGTGGCCCCCGAACGGCGTCAGCGTGGAGCCGGTCACCCGCAGTCCGCGGGCGTGGGCCTCGTCGACGATGGCCCGCATGCCCGCGACGATCTTCTGCGGGTCGTACTGGTGCGGCACCTTGAACAGGTCGTTCAGCCCGATCTCGACCACCACCGCCTTGACCCCAGTGCGCGAGAGCGCGTCGCGGTCCATCCGGGACAGCACGCTCGGCCCGTTGTTGGGGGAGAAGCGGCTGCCGTCGACCAGCAGGCGGTTGCCGCTGATGCCCTGGTTGAGGACGCCGTAGCGGGGCGCGCCGGGCTCGTCCCGCAGCCGTTCGGCCAGGAAGTCCGTCCAGCGGTGGTTGGCGCCCGCGGTGGAGGTGATGCCGTCGGTGATGGAGTCCCCGATGGCCACGATCGTGCCCTGGGCCTCGGTGCCCCAGACGTCCACACCGGTCAGATAGCGCCAGTACGGGCTCTGCTCCGTATAGGCGGCGCCGGTGTCGTCCTGCGTACGGTCGCCGCGTGCCAGATAGGAGATCTGCCGGGCGTAGGGGTGGTAGGTGGCGGGGCCGGAGGGGGAGGGGGAGTAGGTGGTGACCAGGAGGTCGGCGTTGGCGGGGACCTTGAGCCGTACGGGGTCGCTGGTGACCGCGCCGCCGGCCGGGATCGTCACCGCGGCGTCGCCGCCGAAGGTCAGCTGCCGCATGGTGCCGGCCGCGGCCGTGGGGTTGCTGGGGGCGCTGGCCACCGCCAGCGAGGCGTGGCTGACCGACAGCGGCCGGGTGCCGAAGAGGTTGGAGAGCTGGATGCGGGCGCCGGAGCCGCCGACGCTGGTGTGCACGACGTTGCGTATCGACATCCCGGCGTAGCCGTCCAGGGCGCCGGGCTCGGCGGCCGCCGCGGCCGCCGACCAGGTGCCGACCCACTGCCCGGAGACCGCCGGGGCCGCCGGATTGCGCGGCTTGTGCGGGCCGCCGCCCAGACCGTTGTCGCCGCCGAAGCCGACGAATATGGCGGCAGAGATCAGCACGACGACTGCCGCCAGGCCGGCGAGCAGCGCGTAACCCACACTTTTGGTCATGCGGGAGAGGTCTCCTGGGGCAAGCGGAGCGCGGCGCTCCGGGCGGGCAAGGGCAGCGAGTGATCAGCGGCGCCGTTGCGGTCCGATCGTTTCTGCATGATCCCACGGACCTCCGGGGCACCGCCCGGCACCCTGGCGATGACCCTCGTGGTGTGGACGTGGGGAACTCGTGGTTCGTTCCATCAGTAGGTCACAGTGGGACATAGCAGGCCGGGCATGCGGGTGGACGGAGGGGCGGGGAACGGTGGGAACGGTGGAGCGGATGGAACGGACAAGGGCCGACGGGGCCGCGACGGGTGCGGCGGCGGTGGCGCGGCCGGCGGCGGATGCGGCGCCGGCCGGCCGGACGGCACCCCTGGGCGGCTTCGGTCACAGCCCCGCCGACGAGGACCGACGCCGCGGCGTACGGCGGATGAAAACGCTGGCCACCGGGCTGCTGCTGACCGTGGCGGTGATCTACGTCCTGGCGAAATGGGCGCAGTCCTCCGGGGCGGGCGGCTGGACCGGGTTCGTCGCGGCGGCGGCCGAGGCCGGGATGGTCGGCGCGCTGGCCGACTGGTTCGCGGTCACCGCCCTGTTCAAGCGGCCGATGGGCCTACCGATCCCGCACACCGCGATCATTCCCACCAAAAAGGATCAACTGGGGCAGAGTCTGGGTGATTTCGTCGGCGAGAACTTCCTCTCCGACGAGGTCGTCCGCCGCCGGCTGCGCGCCGTCGGCATCGGCAGCCGGCTCGGCGGCTGGCTCGCCGAGCCGAAGAACGCCGACCGGGTGACCGCCGAGCTGTCCACCGCGCTGCGCGGCGCGCTCACCGTCCTGCGCGACTCCGACGTCCAGGCCGTCGTCGGCGAGGCCATCACCCGCCGCGCGGACGCCCAGGAGATCGCCCCCGGCATCGGCACCCTGCTGGAGAAGGTCGTCGCCGAGGGCGGCCACACCCGGGTGGTGGACCTGGTCTGCGCCCGCGCCCACGACTGGCTGGTCGAGCACGGCGACTCCGTCATGGAGGCGGTCTCCGGCGGCGCGCCCGGATGGACCCCCCGCTTCGTCGACCGGCGGGTGGGCGACCGGGTCTACAAGGAGCTGCTGCGCTTCGTCACCGAGATGCGCGATATGCCCGGCCATCCCGCCCGCGGCGCCGTCGACCGCTTCCTGACCGACTTCGCCACCGATCTGCAAAGCGATCCGGAGACCCGCGCCAAGATCGAACGCCTCAAGTCCGAGGTGCTCGGCCGCGGCGAGGTACAGGACCTGATCGCCTCCGCCTGGGGCGCGGTGCGCGCCATGATCGTGGCCGCCGCCGAGGACGAGCGCAGCCAGCTGCGGCTGCGGGTGCGGGCCTCGCTGCTGTCCCTGGGCCAGCGGATGGCCGTGGACGCGCGCCTCCAGAACAAGGTCGACGGCTGGCTGGAGGGCGCGGCCGGCTATGTGGTGACGACCTATCAGGGCGAGATCACCTCCCTGATCACCGACACCGTCGCCGGCTGGGACGCGGCCCATACGTCGCGCAAGATCGAGGCCCACATCGGCCGCGACCTTCAGTTCATCCGCATCAACGGCACGGTGGTGGGGGCGTTGGCGGGCCTGGCCATTTATGTAGCTTCCCGCGTTGTCGGCTGACCCGCCGTTGGGGTTGTTCGCCGTTGCGCCTGCGGCGGGCGTGGGTGTTTCGGGTGCGGTGCCACGCCTCCGGACTCCGTCCTGCGGCGCGGCCCCTCCCGTGGGTGGGGGGAAGGGGCCGGTGGGGGCGAGCGCCGTCCGTCCGTTTCCGTAGGACTCGACGGAGAAGCGGCACCCGACCGCCCACGTGCACCCCCACTGGTTTTCTCCCACCCCCAACGGGGAGGGGCCGGGCCGCAGGACGAAGTTCGGAGGCCCGGTCCCGCTGCCGAACAGCCCCGCGCCAGCGGCAACCGCCCGCCGCAGGCGCCACGGCGAGAAGACACCGCGGCGCCGCAGACAAAAACGTGGGGAGAAACCTCACGGAGTGGTCGTCAGCTTCTTGCCCTCCTGCGACACCGCGAACCACAAACCCATCTTGCCCTGGCCATTGATGTCACCGGGCTGCTTGTCGCCGGTGAACCAGTAGACCGGCCAGCATTTGACGGCCAGTTGGCGGGTGCCGTCCGGGCGGGTGACGGTGGAGATCAGCTTGGGCGGGATGCCGCCGAGCTTGGAGCGGTCGGCGGGCTTGGCGGGCTTCCAGGTGTCCAGGCAGGCGCCGTTGCAGCCGAACTTCATCGGCCAGGCGCTGTCCTTGTTGAAGCGGTAGAGGGTGCGGCCCTGGCCGTCGACGAGGATCTTGCCGAGCGTGGGCTGGTCGAACACCGAGACATCGCCGGTCTGCTGGGCGCCGGCCTTCTTGCCGTCGGCGGCCAGCGCGTTCCAGGTCCCGCCGACGCCCTGGCCCTTGGTGTCGCCCGGCTTCTTGTCCTTGACGTAGCGGTAGGCGGGCCAGCCGCCGATGGTGAGCTGCTTGGTGCCGTCGGAGCGGGTGACCGAGCCCAGCGCGCTCTTGGCGATCCCGGCGGGGACGTCCGCACCGTCGGCGGGGACCGGTGGCCAGGTGGTGGCGCAGGAGCCGGAGCAGTTCGACTTGGGCGGCTTGGCGCTGTCGTTGTCGAAGCGGTAGAGGGTCATGCCCTTGGCGTCGGTGACGACGGGTCCGAGCTCGGGGGCCTCGTGCAGGGCGAGCGTGCCCGCGCTCGGCCACTGCTTCGCCTTGCCGGCCGCCGTGCCGTCGTCACCGCCCGCCTGGCCGCCGTAACCGCCGCCGCTTCCCGAGCCGGAGGAGCCGTAGCCGTAGTCGCTGGTGCCCTGGCCGGCGGGCTGGACGGTGTCGGTGCTGGGCGTGCTGCCCGCGCCCTGGTTGCTGTTGCTGCCGCAGCCGGCGGTGAGCGCCAGGGCGGCGAGCGCGGTGGCGGCGAGTCCGGCACGGCGTCGGGTGAGGTTCACGGTGTCTCCTTGATGGGTGGGGGTTTCGGGGAGCGGTGCGGTCCTCGGTGGGTGGCGGATCGGTTCGGTTCGGTTGCCTTCGTGGGGGGAAGTACGCGGGCCGGGGTCGCCGTGTTCAGGGCGGGCGAAAATTGCTCGCCCGCTGACAAAGGGCGTACGGCCGCGCTCAGTTGGCCTGCTGGACGCGCAGCGCCAGCGCCGGGCAGCGCCGTACCGCCAGCTGTGCCCGGCGCCGCATCCGGGCCGGCAGCGGCATGCTGGCGCGCTGCGGATAGCCGTCCGTGCCGAGCTTGATGATCCCCGGTACGACATCGGCGCACAGACCGTGGCCGCGGCACAGCGTCCAGTCGACCAGCAGGCGTTCCTGCGGCGGCAGCGGCTTGGGGTCGGGAGGGGCGGACGGGGCGGCCGGTGGCGGCCGGTGCCCGGTGACCGGCAGCGCTCCGGTCACCGGGCGGCCGCACCCGAACCCGCGGGCATGGCGCTCGAACTCCTCGGGGAAGGCGGCAAGAGCCGAGGCCACGAAGCGCGCGGTACCGTCCGGGTGGCTACAGGCGCCGCGCTTCTCCACGGCCCGCATACGGGCCCGCACGGCTTCCAGGGCGTCGTCCCCGCCGCCGCGTACGGCGCGGTCGAGCTGATCGGCGAGGGCCGGCAGGCCCAGCACACACGGCCCGCACTGTCCCGCCGACTCGGCGGCCATCCAGTGCGCCACCCGCACCGTCTCGCCCGCCGGGCAGGTGTCGTACGGCAGCGGCAGCACCGCCCCCGCGCCGAGCACCGCGCCGTGGGCCGCCAGCGCCGCCCGCGAGAGGGTCGCGGTCTGTGCGTCGGCCGGCGAGATGAACGTGCCGTGATAGCCGCCGATCAGCACGCCCTGCCCCTGGTCCAGCCCGCACAGGGCCAGTACCCGGGAGAGCGGGACCCCGTACGGGGCCTCGACGACCCGGTTTCCGGCGACCGTGAGCATCAGGGTGCCGGGCTCGGCGGGCAGGCCGACGGTGCGGTAGCCGAGCGCACCGAGGCGGGCAGCGACGGCGAGCTGGGCGTAGGTCTCGGTGTTGGACAGCAGGGTCGGCACACCATTCAGCCCGCGTTCGCTGGAGCGGATCTTCCGGCCGGAGGGCAGACCGGGCCCGCCGCCCAGGCCGCTGGTCATGGCCGACCCCTCGCCGGTGACGAACCGCTCGGTCAGCAGGGTGACCCGTAAGGCCGGCCCCACCGGCCCGCGTTCGTCGATGGCGCGCTGCACGGAGTCCGCGACATCCGGCCGGGTCACGCCGACCGCAATCTCCTGCGCGCCCAGGGCGTCGGCGGCCAGCAGCGCGCCGTCCAGCACCAGATGCGGGACGTGCAGCAGCAGCGCGGTGTCCTTGAGGCAACTGGGCTCGCCCTCGCTGCCGTTGACGACCACGGCCGCCTTCCCGTCGGAGCGCAGCATCCCTTCCAGGACGGCGCTCACCTTCCGGGCGAAGGGGAAGCCGGCGCCGCCGCGGCCGCGCAGATCGGTGTCCTCGGCCAGCGCCACCAGCTCCTGTGCGGTGAGCCGGGGCGCCCCGCCGTGCCGGGCCAGATGTGCCACCCGGTCCAGCCGCGGCGCCTCATCGAGCCCGGCCAGCAGTCGCGGCGGCCCCAGGGACGCCAGCGTGGGCACGGGATCGGGCGCCGGCACGACGGGCAGCGGACGAGTGGGGGCGGGGGCGGTCATGGGGTTCTCCTGGTTGTGCCGGTGGTGGTGCTGGTACCGGTGGTGTTGCGGTGGCTGCTGGTGCGGTGACGGGGAGCGGGCTCACGGCGTGCGTGCGCGCGTCGGCCCACGGCTCACGGCGTACGGGCTACGGCCTGCCGCTCACGACTCACGCCGCCCGCCGCGCATCCGCAGGGCGAGCCGTACGGCCACCGCGCCCACACACAGGGCGTAGCCGGCGACCGCCCAACCGGCAGCCGGACGGCCCGACTTGAGGCCGTGGACGAGGGCCAGCGCCCAGGCGGCGTAGGCGCTCATGTGCAGCGCCCGCCACCAGCGGGAGCCCGCGATGCCGGTGAACGCGCCGCGCACCGCGCCGGTCACCGCGACCGCGAGGAAGGTGTACGCGGCGAGCGAGCCCAGCCCGACCAGGAACGGCCGGGTGCCGTCGGTGAACGGCACCGCGGCGGACAGCGCGCCGGTGTGCCCCTCGGCGATCTTCACCCAGATGTGCAGGCCGAGGAAGCCCAGTCCGGCGACGGCGGTGCCGCGGTGCACGGCCTGGGCGAGCAGCCGGTGGCCGGTGTGCAGCACCATCCGGTCGGTGGCGGCCAGCCCCCACAGCACCGTGACGGACAGCGAGACCAGGGCGAGCACCCCGGCGCCGTAGTCCAGGAAGTGCACCAGGGTGTCCATTGCGCCGGAGTGCACGGTGACCGCGATGAACAGCAGCAGCGCGGCGGGAAGTGCCGGTCGCAGGACTGCCGTTGTGGCCGCCGTCGAGGAACCGTTGTCCAGCAAGGGGCCGTTGGCCGGCGGTCCGGTCCTGCGGGCGGTGCGCCGGGGGCGCGGGATGGTCGACGACGGCCGCGCACGGTGCGTATGACGGCCTGTCGGGTGCGGTCGGCCCGCTTCGCCGCGCGGGTTGTGCAGGCGGGGGATGGACATCTGACCTCCCGTTTGCGGGGCAGGGGTACGGGATGCGAATTTCCGGGAGAATCTCCCGTCCGCGGCATTGGAGGTATTACCGGTATGAAATCCGGGGCATTTGTGCCAGTGACCCCCGGTAACACTTTTGGGTGACCGCCGGTAACAGTAGACATTCCGTGACCGGGCGGATACGCAGGGCCGTAATCCGGATGTGCAAAAGCATCTACGAACGCCGTTGGGATTTCGTAAGGTTTAGCGCGCTGTGACAAATTCCTGCAGCGGCGTCGCGGTCACGCGTGCAAACTCCCGATGATGCCGACTCAGGCGTACGGGGGAGTTCAGCGCCAGTCCAAGCCGCATCCCCGCCAGGATAGAGGTAGCGATGTGTGATCTCCTGAACCGCATCTGGTCGCGGCCCCGAGGCGAGTGGAGCCGAGTGGTGAGAAGAGAAATCCCGGACTTCGCGGAGAAGGTCGTAGCCGAGCTGCAACGCGGATTTCCTGCATTGGCGTCACTTCTCGGGAATACCCCCGTAGAAGAGGCACAATGGGCACTTGAACAGGCCCTGCTGACAGTCCTCGGTTACCAAAAAGAGTCGCAGAGTAAACGTCCGGCCGTATCGTCCGTGGTCACGCCGATGCCCGTCGCGCGGGCCCGTCAGGACCTGTTCGATGTGCTCGCCGGGCAACGCGACGTACCGGACGAGGGGCTGGACGGCCTCGCCCGCGCGGCCGGCTGGCCGGTCCCCGACACCGTCCAGGCCGTCGTCCTCGCGACCCCCGCCGAAGCGCCCCAACTGGCCGCAGCACTGGGGCATGCGCTCATCGGCACCGTCGAGGGCGACACCTGCCTCATCGTCCCCGACCCGGCCACCCAGACCAGGGCCCGGCTGGAGGCGGCCCTCAAGGGCCGGGCGGCGGCCGTCGGGCACATCACCGGCGCCACCGACGCGGGCTCCTCGCTGCGCTGGGCCCGCTACCTCCTGACGCTGGCCCCCAGCCGGGTCGGCCCGGAGGCACGGGCCGCCTTCGTCGACGACCACCTCTCCGCACTGCTGCTCCTCCAGGACGAGTCCCTCGCCGACGCCCTGACCGCCCGTTGGCTCGGCCCACTGGACGAACTGACCCCCCGTCAAAGCGAGCGCCTGGAAGTCACCTTGCTCGCCTGGCTGGAGGGCGGCGGCGCCCCCGAGGCCGCCAAACTTCTCCATGTCCACCCGCAAACGGTCCGCTACCGCCTGCGCCAGATCGAAAAGCTCTTCGGCCCGGTCCTCCGCGACCCCCGCAGCCGCTTCGAACTCGAAATGGCCCTCCGCAGCCGCCGCCTGATGGCCCACGTCCGCTCCTACCGGGCCCGAGTCGGCCGCCGCGCCCGCACAGTGGCCTCCACCATCCGACCACTCGGCATGGCGAGGGAGGCGCGGGTGAATGGCCTATGAGGCCATTGACGCGGCTGACGGCCCTGATGCCTTTGAGGTCTTGGCCTCTGACGGGCTCCGGGTAATCGGTTCCACCGATCGACCGGACCGTCGATCCACCGGACCGTCGATCCGCTGATCCACTGATCCATTGGACCACCGATCCACCGGACCACCGGACCACCAATCCGCCGGTCCGCCGGCCTGCCGGTGCACCAATCCACCGGTTCGCCGATCCACCAACGGCTGCCGGGCCGTCCCGGATCCCGTACGGGGGACTGGTGCCACTACGGGGCGCCAGGTAATCGGTTCCACGGCTGACACGGCCCACACGGCTGACACGGCTGACACGGCCCACACGGCCGACACAGCGCGGCCCTGGGCGGGCGAACCCCGCGCCAGGGCCGAACGGTTGGGCCTCTGAGCCTACGGTTGGGCCTCGGCACCTACGGTTGGGACTCTGAACCTCACCCGTCATCAGCACCGGGCCGGCCCTGAGAACGCCGACCGCCGGGACCGGACCGGCCCCGGCTGCGACAATCGCCCCCATGATGTCCGCCACCGACCACCCGGAACTCTGGGCGTTCCTCTCCTCACTCCCCCGCGGCGAGATCCTCTCCGGCACGGTCACGGCGATCGAACGCTTCGGCGTGTTCGTCTCGCTGGACGACGGCCCCGACCACCCGGTCTTCCCCGGCGTCGGGTTCCTCACCATCCCCGAACTGTCCTGGCGCCGCATCGAGGCCCCCTCGGACGTCGTGCACGTCGGCCAGCGCATCTCCTGCGAGTTCCTCGGGTTCGACACGTGGAACGGCGAGGCCGGACTGTCCCTGCGAGCGAGGCAGCCGGACCCCTTCCAGCTGTTCGCGGACGCAAATCCGGTGGGCCGGACGCTGCGCGGACCGGTCACCGAACTGGTCCCGTTCGGCGTCTTCGTCCGGGTCGCCGACGGCATCGAGGGACTGATCCCGCTACCAGAGCTCACAGCCACGCCCGCGACGGCTACCGGGCATGCCGTCCAGGTCGGCGACGAACTCACGGTCACCCTCACCGAAATCGACCGCGAACGCCGCAGACTGACCCTCTCCCAGCGCCGGGCCGGCCCCGGCCACCGGTGACTCCTGCGCCCGGCTCCCGGCCCAGGTGATGGGGCGGTACCGCCCCGCGCATCCAACAGCCGGGCGGCCCCGAGCGGACGTGCGGAGCTACCCTTCACCGATGGTTCGCAGAAGCAGGAAGCCCCGCCGGCTCGTGGCCGGCGGGGAGACCTATTTCTGGTCGTTGGGGCATGAACACGAGGCCGAGGGGCCGGGCCGGTACCGGGGCTGCCGCGAGATTCTCGGTATTCGACGGGCCGGGGCGCGGGGGCGGCTGCGGGTCGTCTTTCGAGGAGGCGCCGGGCGGCTGGTGCCCGACGGCCTTCTTCACTCGGGAGCGGTGGGCACGGCACAGGGTGCGTGGCTGAATCTGCATGAGCCGGGGACCGTCAGAGCCCTGCTCGATGAGGCCGTGGCCCGAGGGTGGCGGCCGGACGGCCCTTCGGCGGAGCAGAGGGACGGCTGGGAGCTCTTCGATGCGGTGGCCGCCCGACGCGGGGTGATCCCGGCCGGGTGAGTCCCGGCCGGGTCGGTCCCTGGGGTGCGTGCCCGGTGTGAGCGTGCCGGCGCTAGCTCATGTGCACTTCTGCCCCCGGTTGATGCAGTCCACCGCCTTGTTCATCAGGTCGTCCGGCATGACGTCGATGAAGTCGCCGTGGTCGGTGACCGGTTTGTGGAGCTGTTCGGGGAAGCTGTCGACGGCGAAGCTGTCCCCCTGCGGTACGTCGTAGGTGAGGCGTTCCACCAGCTGGGGGATGGCCGTGAAGCCTTGGGGGCACTGGCCGTTGCGGTCGGAGAAGGCCACGTGGGTGCGGTGGTTGGCGCTGTCGGTGTTCTGGCCGTCCCAGCAGTTCTGGAAGGCGAAGGTGCGGACCACCTGCGAACCCTGCGGGCAGAGCGGGTATTTGTCCTTGAGCTGGCGGTTCTCGAAACCGGTGCAGCTCCAGGACGCGTTGGCGTTGGCCGTGCCGTTGGTGAAGGCCTTGGCGTCGCCGGTGATGATGCGCAGGCCGCGCGGCATCGCCCGTACGGCACCGGCCTGGCTCCCGCGGTACTGGAGGGTCACCGAGGCCGGGGTCAGGACCGAGCCGTTGTTGCCGTCGTGGCCGGCGCCGGGCTTGTGTTCCGAGGTGCCGTCCAGTTTGCGCAGCACCGGCCAGTAGTACGTGGACAGATCGCCGTTGGTGCAGGTGGTGTCGGAGGCGGCCAGGCTCTGGTCGTTGGAGAAGGCGTCGGTGGTCTTGTTGCCGACGTAGTCGTGGGTGTGGTGGGCGCCGTTGCTGACGCCGGGCGTGACGATGACGTTGTCGGAGTTGAAGTGGCCGTCCTCATTGCGGCCGCATTCGCTGGTGAAGGTGCCGGTCGAGGCGCCGCTGCCCTGGGGGGCGGCGAACGGCGGGTCGCCGGCGTTCGGCTGGACGGTGTTGATGTCGGCGAAGTCGTCGGGGGAGGGGCCGCCCTGCTGGCCCTGGCTCTGCCCTTGGTTCGGATCCTGGCTCTGGCCCGGGATTTGGCCTTGTCCTTGCTGGCTCGGGTCGCCTCCCTGGGGCGGGACCTGCGACGGGTTCTGGCCCCAGCCGTCGTTCGTGGACCTGGTGCCGTACTGGGTGCCGGACTGGCCGTCCGCGCTGAGCTTGTCGCCCGTGGGCTTGGTGGTGCAGCCGCTCATCGCCATCAGATACGTCGGCCGCTTGGCGTCCCGGGCGATGGCGCCGGCCATGGTCCCGATGGTCTTGCTGCGCTGCTGCTTCAGGCGGCCGAGGACGTCACCGCCCTGGCCGCCGGACATCTGCTCGTACGCGGTGGCCACCTGGCGGTCGAGGGCGGCCAGCCCCTTGGAGACCTGGAGGCGGGCGCTGCGCGGGACCTGGCGCAGCCGGTCGCCCACGTCGGGGCAGGAGATGGTGGTGGCGAGCGCGGTGTGCTGATGGCCGGCTTCCGTGTTCGGGTCGGAGTTACCGGCCAGTGCGGTGGTGGCGACCGCGGCCAGACCGCCGCCGGCCAGCAGGAGGGCGCCCGCGGCGACGAGCATTCTGGTCGTCAGGCGGGAGCGTTTGTGCGTTTGCTGGCGGGCTGCGGGTTGGTGCGTTTGCCGACGTGATCGTGGGGGTGTGGGGTGGTTTCGCCTCATGGGATCACTCGCTTTGTGAGGGGTGGTCGTGGGGTTGGCCTTGGGCGTGTCGGGGGATGGGCCGGTGCAAGCCGTTGGTCAGACGGCCCGTGGTCCCTGTCGCCCCCGGCGGTTCACAGTGGGCGGGCCCGGCGGCCCATCGCGCCCCGTCGGCTCAATAGGTGTGCAGCGTCGAGAAGTTGACGTCGCCGGTCTTCTCCAGAACCGTGATGTGGTCCAGGACCGTGGCATTGGCGCGGTTCGCCAGGGCGCGCACCACGGTGTTGCGGGTCTGGTCGCGGACCAGGGCGATCAGGCCGAAGACCTTGCCGTGCGAGCGGCGCAGCAGCTCCGCGAACAGCGGGGCGAAGTCGTCCTCCTGGGCGTTACTGATCTGCGCGAGCCAGCTCTGCTGCTCGGGCGAGGGCTGGTTGGGCAGGGGAATGCCCAGCATCTGCCCCGCCTGGTCGACGAGACGGTTCAACTCGGTGTGTCCGGCGACGAGATGCCGCCCCGCCGTGCGCACCGCGGGGGTCTTGCCGCGGTCCTGCGCCTGCCTGCCGGCCGGCATCTCCCACAGCCCGGCCAGCTTGACCTTGCGGAGGAAGTCCCGGTCCATCGCGGTCAGCGGTCCGTAACGGGTGGAGACCGTGCCGCCGCCGTCGTCGTCGTACGTGAGGGTGGTGGTCGCCGCCGCCGCGCTTTCGCCGAAGAGCTGCACCGGCAGCAGCAGCGCCGCGAGGGTGGCGATGAGGGCACAGACCACCAGGCCGGTGGCGATGGTCCGTCCTGAGAGCGCGAGACGTCCGGATCCCGTCCCGGGGAATCCGGGCACCGACACCGCGGAGTTGCGGACGAAGGACCGCACATGACCCTCCCGGTTCACCTCCGTGGTGGGCCCCCGGATGGGGCCCACCGGAATGCCACCGGACGCTAGGCGCCGTGCCGGACCCGTGGACCGAGGTCCTCACCCCTGGACAAATTACGGCCGGGGGCGGAGCGGCCCTGCTACGGTTTGGCGCTGCCGCGGTGTGACCGCACCGGCGCACCGGCGGGCCGGCAGGCGCGGCCCGGAACGGCCGTCATGGGGGACGGTCGTCATGGGAAACGGCCGTGAGGGGACCCGGCCTTCAGACGGCGTACCGACCCGCGGCCGCCGCCCTTCCCCGAGCTCTCAACCACGTTCGAGCAGGGGAGACCCCAATCGTTCCGCGCGGGACGGCTGCGGCTCGCGCTCGCCCCGTGCGTACAGGGCGTCGATCTCGGCCGCATACGCCCGTACGATCGCCGCCCGGCGCAGCTTGAGCGACGGCGTCATCAGCCCGGACTCCTGGCTGAACTCGCCCGGCAGAATGCGGAAGGCGCGGATCGACTCGCCGCGGGAGACCGCGCTGTTCGCGCGGGCCACCGCCCGCGCGACCTCGGCCCGTATCTCCTCCTCTTCCGCAGCCGTGTGGCGGCCACCGGGGGCCGCGGCGCCGACCTCAGGCGTCTCACGTTTCTCCCGCCCCGTATGCCACTCCCACCCTGCACACCACTCCCGCTCTGCGCGCCCCTCCCGCTCTTCCCGCCCGTCACGCCCCTCTCGTCCGCCTCCTATCTCTCGCTGCTCTCCACCCGCTCGCTCTCGCCGCTCTCCACCCGCTCGCCTTTCCCGCCGCTCCCGTCCCTCGCGCAGCCACCGCCAGTGCGCCAGCGCCTCCGGATCGAGGGTGATCAGCGCCGTGACGTACGGGCGGTCGTCGCCGACCACCACGCATTGGGAGATCAGCGGATGGGCGCGCAGGCGTTCCTCCAGGCCCTGCGGCGCGACGCTGTTGCCGCCGCTGGTGATGATGATGTCCTTCTTGCGGCCGGTGATGACCAGATAGCCGTCGTCGTCCAGCCGGCCGAGGTCGCCGGTGGGCAGCCAGCCGTCGTACAGGCCGGTGCCCGGGGAACCGTCCTCGTCCAGATAGCCGGCGAAGACCGCCGGACCGCGCACCCACACCTCGCCGTCCAGCGCCAGATGCACCGCGTTCCCCGGGAGCGGCATCCCCACCGTCCCGAAACGCACCCGCCCCGGCGGCTGCACGGTGATCGCCCCGGTGGTCTCCGTCAGGCCGTATCCGTCGTAAATCGTCAGTCCGGCGCCCGCGTAGAGCAGGCCCAGCTCCCGGCGCAGGGCGGAGCTGCCGGAGACCGCGAGGCACACCTTTCCCCCGAGCAGCGCGCGGAGGCGGGCGTACACCGGCCGTTCGTAGAGCGCGTGCCGGGTGCGCAGGAACGGGTCGGGGCCGCTCCCGGTGCCCTGCGCCTGCGCCGCCAGCGCCTCCGCGTAGCGCACCGCGACCGTCATCGCCGCATCGAACGTCCGCCGCCGCCCGGCCTGTTCGGCGGCCCGGCGGGCGCGGTCGCAGATCTTCTCGTAGAGGTACGGGACCGCGAACAGGACCGTAGGACGGAAGGAGGCCAGGGCCGCCAGCAGCGCGTCCGTGGACGGATCCGGCTGATGGCCCAGCAGGACGCCGCCGCGCAGACAGGCCACCTGGACCATCAGTCCGTAGACATGGGCGAAGGGCAGGAAGGCCAGCAGCGACGGGCGCTCCCCGGGGGCGGCGAGGAGGTTGCCCCAGCCCGCGTAGAGGGTGTCGCATTCCGCGGCGAGGCCGGCGTGGGTGATCACACAGCCGCGGGGGACGCCGGTGGTCCCCGAGGTGTGCACGATCGCGGCGGTGGAGCCGGGAGTGACCGCGCGGCGCAGCCGGTGCACATCGGCGTCGGTCAGGCGGGTGCCCTCCTCGGCCAGCCGCCGTACGCAGTCCCGGTCCAGCTGCCACAGCCGGCGCAGCGCGGTCGCCTCGTCGCAGGCCGCGGCGACGGTCATGGCCTGCGCCTCGTTCTCGACGACGACCGCGGTGACCTGTGCGCCGGAGAGGATGCAGCGCAGCTGCTCGACGGAGGCGCTCGGATAGACCGGTACGAGGTGGGCGCCGATCGTCCACAGGGCGTAGGCGAACAGCGTCCACTCGTAGCGGGTCCGGGACATCAGCGCGACCCGGGTGCCGGGCCGGATCCCGTCCGTCAGCAGTCCTCTGGCCACGGCCATGACCTCATCGCGGAATTCCGCCGCGGTCACCGGCTGCCAGGTCCCCTGGTTCTCGGTGTCGCGGCGGGCGAGCTGGGCGAAGTCCGGCTGGAAGGCGGCGGTGTCGAACACGGAGTCGGCAAGACCGCCGCTCCGCAACGGCGCCGCCAGGGCCGGAACGCTGATGTCGCGCACAGCACCTCCTGGGTGGTCCTTGAGTTGTGGGGGGTTGGGGGGTGAGGGGAGAGGGGAGAGGGGAGAGGGAGTTGGGGGTGTGAGGAGCGCGGCTGCCGACGGAGAGGGGCGGGGTTGCCGAAGCTCACAGGTCCCGTGCCCCGTGCCCCGTAACCACCCCTGGCCTGTGGAAAAGTCCCCGCTCCGCCCCGATCTGCCGCCCGATGCACCGCTTGGTCCGCCGCCCGATGCATCGCCGATCTGCGGCCCGATGCATGGCCGATCCGCCGCCCGTCCCGGCGGCAGGGAGGGCAAGTTACCCACCCCTCATCCGGCTGCCCAGAGGTACGGCTACTCTTGAGCGGAAGTCGACAAGGTCGATGCGCGAAAGGGGGAGCGGATGTACCGGATCGTCGATGCGTGGCGGCTGTACACCTCTGCGCTCTTCCTCCTCCTCGCCGGACTGCTGCTGGCCCAGACGGGGTTGACGTCCGCGCTGACCGCCGCCGCGGCCACCGCCGCGGTGCTGCTCCTGTGCAGCGCGTTCCTTCTCGCCGCGTGCGCCGCGCCCGTACCACCGGGCCGCATCCGTACGGCCATCCGCGACCGTGAGCGCCGTACGGCATTTCTGCCCCAGCGCGACCCCGACGCGGCCGGCCGGCCGCGTCCCCGAGCACCGGGCCGTCCCCTCCCGACGGCCGCGTAGACGCTCCCGGGCAGGCCACCTTCCCGCCGCGTCCACGCCGCTCGTCACGCCGAATTCCCCTCTTTTCCCGGCACGACGAGACCCGTGGAGGGCTCACCCATGTCCGTTTTCGGCATTCTCGGCGAGGGGCTGGCGCGTATCGCCGATGCCCTGGCACCGCTGTTCGGTACCGCGGCCACGGCCGCCGCCATCGTCCTGTTCACCCTCGCCGTACGCACCGCGCTGCATCCGCTCGCCCGCGCCGCGGCCCGTGGCGAGCAGGCGCGCGCCGCGCTCGCCCCGCAGCTCGCCGAGCTCCAGCGCAAGCACAAGGGCAAGCCGGAGCGGCTCCAGAAGGCGACGTCCGACCTGTATGCGAAGAACGGCGCCTCCCCGCTGGCCGGCTGTCTGCCCTCGCTGCTCCAGGTGCCCTTTTTCTTCCTGATGTACCACCTCTTCTCCACCGGGGGCGATGCGCTGCTCGGACATACGCTGCTGGGCGCGCCGCTCGGCGGGCACTGGAGCCAGGCGCTCGCGGACGGTGGGGTGTTCGGGGCGCAGGGGCTGGTCTACCTCGGGCTGTTCGCCCTGATCGGCGCGGTCGCCACCTGGAACTTCCGCCGGGCGCGGGCCGCCGCGGCCGCCGCACCGAAGCCGGCGGCGAACGGCGCGACGGCGCCGGGGCTGCCCGAGCTGGGCGGGATGACGAAGCTGCTGCCGCTGCTGTCGTTCGGCATGCTGATCACGGTGGCCGTGGTGCCGCTGGCCGCCGGGCTGTACACGGTCACGTCGACCACCTGGACGGCGTGCGAGCGGGCGTGGCTGCGGCGGGACCGTACGCGGTGTGGCGGGGCCGAGGCCGGGGGGACGTCGGGGTCCGGGGTTGCGGCCGGGTCCGCCCCCGGGGCGGCCGGGTCCTCCTCGGCGGCGGGCCGGTCGTCCCGGGAGGCGGTCCAGGCTTCCCCGGCTGCCCGGCTCTCCCCGGCGGCGTCGCCCACCCCGACGGCGCCGGAGCCCGCGTCCGTCGGGCGGCGCACCGCCCCCAAGACCCGCGCGGCACGCCAGCGAGCCGCCCGGGCCCGGGTCAACAGCCGGAGGTCGCACGGCGGCGGTACGGAGCAGGCGGGCGCGGGCGCCGGGGCCGGGAGGGCGGCGAGGCCCGCCAGGGCCGCCGACTAGCCGGGCCGCCGCCCCGCCACTGTTCGCGCCACCGTGCACCCCACCATTCCCACCGTCCCCGTTGCTACCGCCCAGTAAAGGTCCACTCCCTGAACGGGGTCTTGCGGACTGGACAGCCTTCTTGGAGGATCGGCCAAATCGCTCGATGGCCGTCCCCCATCGGCCGGCCCGGAAGACCCCTTTCGGGCCGACCCTTCGACCACGGGAGTTGTACCGATGAAGCTGCTGCGAGTCGGAACGGTGGGGGCGGAACGCCCGGCGCTGCTAGACGAGTCCGGGGTCCTGCGGGACCTGTCGGACCTGGTCACGGACATCAATGGGGCCCTGCTCGCGGACGACGAGGCGCTGGCGCGGATCCGCGCCGCCGCCGCGTCCGGCGAGCTGCCCGCACTCGACGCCTCCGGGTTGCGCATCGGCGCCCCGGTGGCCGGTATCGGCAAGGTCGTGTGCATCGGGCTGAACTACCACGATCACGCCCGCGAGACGGGGGCCGCGACCCCCGAGGAGCCGATCATCTTCATGAAGGCCCCGGACACCGTCGTCGGCCCGGACGACACGGTGCTCATCCCCCGGGGCAGCGAGAAGACCGACTGGGAGGTGGAGCTGGCAGTCGTCATCGGCCGTACCGCCCGCTATCTGGAGAGCGATGAGCAGGCGAGGGCGGTGGTCGCCGGATACGCGGTGGCGCACGACGTCTCCGAGCGCGCGTTCCAGATAGAGCGCGGCGGCCAGTGGGACAAGGGCAAGAACTGCGAGACGTTCAACCCGCTGGGCCCCTGGCTGGTGACCGCCGACGAGGTGCCCGATCCGCAGTCCCTCGGCATCCGGCTGTGGGTCAACGGCGAGCTCAAACAGGACGGCACCACCGCCGAGCAGATCTTCCCGGTGGCCGAAGTCGTCCGCTACGTCAGCCAGTTCATGACCCTGTACCCCGGCGACGTCATCAACACCGGAACCCCGGCGGGCGTAGCCATGGGACAGCCCGAACCCAAGCCGTATCTGCGGGCCGACGACGTCGTGGAACTGGAAATCGACGGCCTGGGGCGCCAGCGGCAACGGTTGGCGTCCGCCTAGTAGGTTTCTCCCCACGTTGTCGCTGCGCTTTGCCTGGGCCCCACGTTGTCGGCCGTCCCGCCGTGGGTGGTTCTCGCCGTTGCGCCTGCGGCGGGCGTGGGTTGTACGGGTGCGGTGCCACGCCTCCGGACTTCGTCCTGCGGCGCGGCCCCTCCCGTGAGTGGGGGGGGAAGAAGGCCGGTGGTCCGCCCCCACCGTCTTTTTCCACCCCCAACGGGGAGGTGCCGGTCCGTAGCGGCGGAGCCGTGTAGGTCCGGTGCCGCAGCCGAACAGCCCCGCGCCAGCGGCAACGCCCGCCGCAGGCGTCACGGCGGGAAAGCCCGAACGTCGGCTCAGGCAAAGCGCAGCGAACGGGCCGCAGGCGCAACGGCGAGGAACCCTCACGGCGGGAAAGCCGAAACCGTCGGCTCAGGCAAAGCGCAGCGGACGGGCGGGAAGGCCGACAACGTGGGGAGAAGCCCGCGACGGCGGGTCAGCCGACAACGTGGGGAGAAACCCGCAACGACGGGTCAGCCGACAACGTGGGGCCCAGGCGAAGCGCAGCGGACCGCGGCCTCCAACACCCGCAGCGTCTCCGCCGCTTCGAGGGCCGTGACCGGCGGGTCGCCGCCCTCGCGCAGGGCCCGGACGATCGCGGCGTAATAGGCGGGATAGTCACCGGGCAGCGTCGGTACGGGCTCGGCGCCGCCGCTCTGCGGGGACGCCCCGGCGCCCAGCCGGCCCCAGCGGGACTCCGGCTCCACGCCCCACGCCGCACCTTCGGTGCCCGGCCGGAGGCCCTCACGCAGCGCCGCCTCCTGCGGGTCCAGGCCGTGCTTGACGTAGCCCGCCCGGCTGCCGAGCACCCGGAAGCGCGGGCCCAGCATGGCGGTGGTGGCGCTCATCCACAGGTGGGAACGGACGCCGTTCGCATGGGTGAGGGCGATGAAGGTGTCGTCGTCGGCCTCCGCGCCCGGCCGGCGGATATCGGCCTCGGCGTATACGGAGACGACCGGGCCGAAGAGCGTCAGCGCCTGGTCGACGAGATGGCTGCCGAGGTCGTAGAGCAGTCCGCCGATCTCCAGCGGGTCACCGGACTCGCGCCAGCCGCCCTTGGGCTGCGGCCGCCAGCGCTCGAACCGGGACTCGAAGCGCTGGATCTCGCCGAGGGTGCCCTCTTCGATGAGCTTGCGGACCGTACGGAAGTCGTTGTCCCAGCGGCGGTTCTGGAAGACGGACAGCAGCAGACCGCGGTCGGCGGCCAGCGCGGCGAGCTCCTCGGCCTCGGCGGCGGTCGCGGCCAGCGGTTTGTCGACGACCACCGGGAGCCCGGCCTTCAGGGCGGCGGTGGCCAGCGGGACATGCGTTTTGTTCGGGCTCGCCAGGACGATCAGATCGAGGTCGTCGGCGCGGTCGAGGAGGGCCTCGGAGGTGTCGACCGTACGGACCCGGGGATGCTCGGCGCGGGCCTGCGCCTGGCGCTCGGGACTGCTGGTCGAGACGGTGTCGAGGTCCAGCCCGTCGGTGGCGGCGATCAGCGGCGCGTGAAAGACCGAGCCGGCCAGGCCGTAGCCGATGAGGCCGACACGGAGCGGGGGGTGACTGAGGACTCCACTCATGGATCCACTTAAACAACGCTGTTGCGAAAGTGCAAGCGCTGGGGACAATGGAGGGGTGACGAGTGGGGCGAGGAGCAGGGTGACGAGGAACGACGCGGCCGCCGGGACGCACGGGACGGCCGGCGAGTCCGGGGTGACCGGTGGAGGGCCCGGCGACACGTCCGGCAGCCCCGGCGCCAACCTCCCCGCGCTGCGCGGGCACAACGCCGCGCTGGTGCTGGGGCTGCTGCGGGCGGCGGGGGAGCGGGGCGTGAGCCGGCTGGAGCTGGCCGCGGCCACGGGCCTGACCCCCCAGGCCGTCAGCAAGATCACCGCACGGCTGCGGGCCGACGGGCTCGCCGGCGAGGCGGGCCGTCGCGCCTCGACCGGCGGCAAGCCCCCCACCGTCCTGCGGCTGGTCCCCGGCGCCCGGCATGCCATAGGTCTCCATCTGGAGCGCGATGAGCTCACCGCCGTCCTCGCCGACCTGGCCGGCGACCCGGTCGCGGTGCGCCGCGCCCCTCTGGCCTTCGAGGACGGCGCCGAACGGGTGCTGACCACCGTCGAACGGGAGGTCGCCGCGCTACGTGACGGGGCCGGCGGGCCGCCCGTCCTGGGGGTGGGGATCGCCTGCCCCGGCCCCCTGGACCACACCGCCGGGGTACTGCACCGGGTCACCGGCGCGCCCCAGTGGGACGGCTTCCCCCTACGGGACGCACTCGCCGACCGCCTCGGCCTGCCCGTCGTCCTCGACAAGGACACCAACGCGGCGGCCCTCGGCCTGGCACAGGGCATACGGGAACGGGGCATACGGGAACGGGGCATACCGGAGGAAGCCGGGGCCGAAAAAGGCACGGGGACGGAAGAAGGGCGCGTAGCGGACGACGGCCGCAGCCTCGGGTCGGGCGGCGGGTCGTTCGCGTATCTGCACCTGGGTACGGGCCTGGGCGCAGGGCTCGTGCTGGGCGGCGGACTCTACCGGGGGCGGCGCACCGGAGCCGGTGAATTCGGCCACCAAGTGGTGCAGTTGGACGGCCCCGAATGCGGCTGCGGCAAGCGGGGCTGCATCGAGGCGCTGTGCCTGGCAGCGGTGGCGCGCGGCGATCTGGCGGCGGCGGCGCGGTTGCTGGGGGTGGGCGCGGCCAACCTAGTGGAGCTGCTGGACATCGACCGGGTGCTGCTCGGCGGCCGCACCGTACTGGACCACCCGGAGGGGTTCACGGACGGTGTCACCCAGGTGCTCGCCGACCATGCCCGGATACGGGGCGGGTCCGCGGTCCCGGTGACGCTCGCCCCGGGGGGCGCGCGGACGGTCGCGGACGGCGCGGCACAGCTGGTGCTGGCACCGCTGTTCGGGCCCCGCCATCCGGCCCTTGCGGCGAGCCGCGAGGCCGTCGGGTAGCGGGGCGTACGTCGGCGGACGACCGGAAGCCCGCACAGCGGGCGTGCCTCCGCCCGTCCGCGGGTCTGCCTTTGCCCGCGAGCCGGGTCTGCCTCCGTCCGCTCGCTGGGCCTCCGTCCGGAGCGGGTCGGACCGCAGCGGGCGGAACCGGGGCGGAACCGGGGTGGGACCGGACTGGGAGGAACCGGGGTGGGACCGGACCGGACCGGGCGGGACCGGGGTGGGACCCGACGGCACCGGGCGGCAAGGACCCGGCCGACGACGGCGGCGATACCCGGAACACAACCGCGCTCCGCGGAACGTCAGCGGATAAGGCGGGATCCGTCGGCCGGTCGGGCGCATCCGCCGTCTCCCCGCGGGCGGCCCGGGCCGCCCCCGGGCAGGCTCGTCGGGGTGACCCGGCCGCGATCCGGGGCCGGCCCGCGACCCTGAGCAGCGGAGGACGACCGCCATGCATCCGCCCTGCGCACGCCACCACCACCGCGTGGGCCACCACCACCGCGTGGGCCACCACCACCGCGTGGGCCACCACCACCGCGTGGGCCGCGCCCACCCCGTACACCGCGCCCTCGCCCGCCGAGCGGCTTCCGCCGTGGCCGCCTCCGGACTCCTCGCCGTCGGCACCTTCGGTGTGACGGCCGGTGCAGCCGCCCCGGCCGCGGCGCACGGCCCCGTCCCCACCGTCTTCTGCGGCCGCCCGGACAGCCCGCACTTCCCCCTCGTCTCCCGGCTGTACGGCGGCCCGGCCGCCTACCAGGCGGGCGGTGGCTGGCGAACCTGGCGGGTGGAACTCCACAACACCACCGACGCTGCCTGCGCAGACGTCCACCCGGTCGTCGTCCTCACCGCCGCCCGCCACACCCTGCGCCCCGAGCGGATCCACCTGGAGTACCGGGACCCGGACGGCGGCGACTGGCGCCCGGTCCCCTTCGAGGCGACCGACCGCGACGAACAGATCGGGGTGTTCGCCAAGGAGGGCAAGCCGGGCAGGGAGAGCAAGCACGGCACGGCGAGCGAGCAGGGCAAGGGAGGCGAGGAGGGTGAGGAGCGCAAGGGGTCCCCGGACGGCTCCGGCGGCGGACTCGTCGTACCCGCCAACGGCACGATCACCGCCCCCGTCCGGCTACGGTTCGCCCCGGACACCGGCCCCGACCGCATCACCGCCGGGATCACCACCGTCCAGCGACGCGGCAACGACGGCGAGTGGGTCGGCCAGTCCAGCCCCTACCGGTTCACCGTCCAGCCGGGCCCCACCACACCCGAGGGCACCACTAAACCTGGCAGCCCCACCACACCCGAGGGCACCACCAAACCTGACAGCCCCACCCCACCCGAAGACCGCATCACCCCCGTCGCACCCACCACCCCCACCACCCCCACCACCCCGCCGGAACTCGCTGCCACCGGCCGCCGGGCACCCCCAGGGGCGCTCACCGCCGTGGCCACCGGCCTGCTCGCCGCCGGCGGACTCCTGTGCGCCGTCGCCCGCCGCATGCGCCGCTGAACCCCCGACAGCGCGCCCCTCGTCCACACGCAGTGCGAGGATCACGAGGTGGAATACGAGTACGGCCAGGAACCTGGCGCACCCATCCGGTCCGGCATCCCCGAGCACGGGCGCATCCCCAAGTACTACGCGGCCAAGGTCGAAATCGCCGCGCTGCTCCAGGAGTTGGGGGAGGGCGAACCGCTGCCCGCGGAACGCGATCTGGCGCAGCGCTTCGAGGTGTCCCGGGAGACGCTGCGCCAGGCCCTGCGCGAGCTGGTACTGGAGGGACGGCTGCGCCGCCTGGGGCGCGGCACGGTCGTCGCGGGCCCCAAGATGGAGCAGCCCCTCTCGCTCGCCAGTTACACCGAGGGCGTCCGCCGCCAGGGCCGCACCCCCGGCCGCCACCTCATCGGCCTCGACCGCTTCGCCTGCCCGGCGCCGCTCGCCGCCGATCTCGGGCTCCAGGTCGGCGACGCCGTCTGGCACATGGAGCGGGTGCTGCTCGCCGACGACGAACGGGTCGGCCTGGAGAGCACCTATGTCGCGGCCGCCCGAGTCCCCGATCTGGACACCGACTTCGCCCCGGACTCGTCCTTCTACGCCTACCTCCACGACCGGCTCGGCATCGGCTTCGGCGACGCCGACGAGCGGTTGGAGACCGTCCTCGCCACCCCGCGCGAGGCGCTCCTGATCGGCACCCCCGGCGCGCTGCCCATGCTGCTCATCCACCGGCTGTCCCGGGATACGCAGGGCCGCCCCCTGGAACGGGTGCGTTCTCTCTTCCGCGGCGACCGGTTCTCGTTCACGGCACACCTGGGGGCGCCGAATCCGGGAACGTCGCCGGATCCGGGAACGCCGGACTCCCGGGACGCCGCACCCGGGGACACCGGACTGAGTCGTACGACAGGAACGCAAACGACGACGTAACCCCTCAACCCGACCACCACCCCACGGAGCACCCCACCACCCCTTCGAATAACGAAAACATAACGGGTCTAGGCCAACCTTGAGCCCCTGTTCACCATCGCGTCGCCGACCCGACCGCTCCGGGCCACCCGCCGCCACGACCGTCTGGGGCATGCGAGTCATAGTTGTCGGAGCCGGGGTGCTGGGGACCATGCACGCCTGGCATGCCATCGAGCGGGGTCATGAGGTCCTGCACCTCGAGCGGGAGGCCGAGGCCCGCGGCGCCTCGGTGCGGAACTTCGGGCAGATCTGGGTCAGCGGCCGGGCCGGCGGCGAGGAGCTGGAGACCGCGCTGCGCGCCCGCGATCTGTGGGAGGGCATCGGCGCCCGGGTCCCCGAGCTCGGCTTCCGTGCCATCGGCTCGCTGACCATCGTCAAGAACGCGGCCGAAAAGGCCGTCGCCGAGGCCGCCACCTGCCGCCCCGACGCCGCCGCCCGCGGCTACCGGCTGCTGGACGCCCAGGAGGCCCGGGAGCTCAACCCGGCCCTGCGCGGGGAGTTCGCCGGTGCCCTGTGGTGCGAGCGGGATGCCGCCGTGGAACCGCGTATCGCCCAACGCGCCCTGAAGGAGCGGTTGTTGAAGTCCAGCAGGTACACCTACCTCGGTGGCAGGGAGGTCCGCGAGGTCGTCGGCGAACGCGCCGTACGCGACGACCACGGGGACACCCACCACGGCGATGTGGTCGTCCTGTGCACCGGGGCCTGGCTCGGCGGTCTGGTCCGCGAGCTGATCCCGGACCTGCCGGTGCGCCGCGTACGTCTCCAGATGATGCAGACCGACCCGCTCGGCGAACCGTTGACCACCTCCGTCGCCGACGCGGACAGTTTCCGCTACTACCCGGCCTACCGCAGCGATGCCCTCGATGCGCTCAACGCGGGCCAGGAGCAGGCGCCCACCGCGGCCGCACACAAGATGCAGCTGCTGATGGTGCAGCGCGCCGACGGCGGGCTGACCATCGGCGACACCCACGAGTACGCCACGCCGTTCGCCTTCGACACCGTCGAGGAGCCGTACGAGCATCTGACCGGCGTCGTCGAGTCGATCCTGGGGCGCCCGCTGCCCCGTATTCGCCACCGCTGGGCCGGGGTCTATGCCCAGTGCACCGACACCGCACGGGTGGTCCACCGCCAGCAGGTCCGCGACGGAGTCTGGCTGGTCACCGGCCCCGGCGGGCGCGGTATGACCTGCTCCCCGGCCATCGCCGAAACCACCGCGAACGAACTGGGATGGTGAGCCCGTTGACCTCCGACAGCCCAAAGAGCCCTGACGTCCCCGATAGCTCCGGTAGCCCCGGTAGCCCCGGCAGTACTGGTGGCCCCCACGGCCTCGACAACCCCCAGGGTCCTGACACCCCCCACACCCCCGCGCACGACATCCAGCTGGTCGTCCTGGACATGGCCGGCACCACCGTCGCCGACGACGGCCTGGTCGAGCTGGCCTTCGGAACCGCCGCCCGGCGCCTCGGCGTCGAGCCCGGCAGCGCCGACCACGCCGAGAAGCTGGCCCATGTCCGCGCCACCATGGGCGAATCCAAGATCTCCGTCTTCCGCCACCTCTTCGGCGACGAGGAGACGGCTCACCGCGCCAACGCGGCCTTCGAGGAGGCGTACGGCGAACTGGTCGATGCCGGCAGGATCGCCCCGGTCCCCGGCGCCCGCGAGGCGATCGAGGCGCTCCAGTCGGCCGGCCGCACCGTCGTGCTCACCACCGGCTTCGCCCGGGTCACCCAGGACGCCCTCCTCGACGCCCTCGGCTGGCGCGACCTCGTCACGCTGACGCTCTGCCCGGCCGACGCGGGCGGCCGCGGCCGGCCCTACCCCGACATGGTGCTGGCCGCCCTGCTGCGCACCGGCGCCGCCGACGACGTACGGCAGATCGCGGTGGCCGGGGACACCTCGTACGACATGCTCACCGGGCGCCGCGCGGGCGCCGGGATCGTGGCGGGGGTGCTCACCGGCGCACACGGTGCCGAGCGGCTGGCCGCGGCCGGCGCCACCCACGTCCTCGCCTCCGTCGCCGAACTCCCCGCCCTCGTAGGGGTGATCTGAGATGCCCGCCGCCCCGGAGGCCGGGATCCGCTTCGAGGAGGTTTCCGTCGCCTACGGGCGGCGCGGTGAGCACATCGCCCTGGACTCCTTCTCCCTGACCGTGGAGCCGGGCGAGGTGATGGCGCTGCTCGGCCCCTCCGGCTCCGGCAAGACCACCGCACTGCGGACCGTCGCCGGATTCGTCCGGCCGGTCTCCGGGCGGGTGATGCTCGGCGGCCGGGACGTCACCGGGCTGCCGCCGTACAAGCGCGGCATCGGCATGGTCGTCCAGCAGTACGCGCTCTTCCCGCACATGAAGGTCGCCGAGAACGTCGCGTTCGGACTCAGGGCGCAGAAGGTACCGCGCGCCGAGATTCCCGGACGGGTCGCCGAGGCCCTGGAGATGACCGGGATGGCCGCCTACGCCCACCGGCACCCCCGGGAGCTGTCCGGCGGCCAGCAGCAGCGCGTCGCCATTGCCCGCGCGCTGGCCATCCGCCCCGGCGTACTGCTCCTCGACGAACCGCTCTCCGCCCTCGACGCCCGGCTCCGCTCCGGCATGCTCACCGAACTCGCCAGGCTCCACCGCGAGTTGCCCCACGTCACCATCCTCTACGTCACCCACGACCAGGTGGAGGCGCTGACGCTGGCCGACCGGATCGCCGTGATGGACCAGGCCCGGCTGCGCGACTGCGGAACCCCGCAGCAGCTCTACCGCCGCCCGCGCACCGCATTCACCGCCTCCTTCGTCGGCACCGCGAATCTGCTGCCGGTCACGGTGTCCGGCGACGGCGTACGGTTCGCCGGCCGCACCCTGACCGTCCCGGTGGACGGGGTGGCCGAGGGCGCCACCGCCACCTTGTGCATACGCCCCCATCTCGTCGGCCTCGGCGAAAGCCCGGCCAAGGACGGCAACACCCTCCGCGGCACGATCACCGAGGTGCAGTGGCGCGGCGCAACCCACCGCCTCCAGGCGGATGTCGACGGCCACCGCGTCCTTGCCGATCTGCGCGAACTACGCCACACCCCAGCCCTCGGCGACGAGGTCACACTGCACTTCGCCCCGGAGGACGGCGTCCTGATCCCGGCGGGGATCGGCGCGGACGCAGGCGGCGCGGACGGAACGGGCGCCGACAAGGCGGGCCGCGACGTGGTGGCCGCCGGTGGCTCCAGGGACGGGGGCCGAGATGGTCGCCGTTAGGACGCCCGCGGTCCGGGAGTCGGTCGGGGGCCGGGCCCCCGGAGCGCCCCGGGCCGTTCTCTGGGCCCTCCCGCCTGTCGCCGCCCTGGCCCTCGTCTTCCTTTACCCCCTCGCCCTGGTGGCATGGCAGTCCCTCACCCCCGACGACGGCGGCCACTCCCTCACCCCCTACGCCACCGTCCTCGCCGAGACCTCGTTCCGCGAAGCCCTCGGCAACACCGTCCTGATAGCCCTCGGCGCGACCCTCGGCGCCCTGCTCCTCGGCCTGGCGCTCGCCCTGGTGATCGCCTTTGTGCCGTTCCCCGGCGGCAAGGCCCTCAGCCGTTTCATCGATCTCTTCCTCGCCTTCCCCTCCTTCCTGATCACCCTTGCGCTGCTGTTTCTCTACGGCACCGTCGGCGTGGCCAACGGCCTGTGGACGGACGCCACGGGAGCGGCCACCGGCCCGCTGAACTTTCTGCACACCCCGTGGGGCGTCCTGCTCGCCGAGGTCACCTACTTCACCCCGTTCGTGATGCGACCCCTGCTGGCCGCCTTCTCCCAGGTGGAGACGGGACAGCTGGAGGCTGCCGCATCCCTGGGCGCCCGGCCCTGGCGGATCGTCCGGACGGTGATCCTGCCCGAGGCGCTGCCCTCCCTGGCCGCCGGCGGCGCCCTGGTCCTGGTCCTGTGCCTCAACGAGTTCGGGATCGTCCTGTTCACCGGCGCCAAGGACGTCGTCACCCTGCCGATGCTCGTCTACACCAAGGCCATCCTCGACGGTGACTACACAGGCGCCTGCGTCGTCGCCGTCATCAATATCGCCCTGTCCGTGGCCCTCTACGCCCTCTACCGGACCGTGGCCTCCCGCGCGGCGGGCGCACGGCGTGGCAGGCGCAAGGGCCCCCGTACGGCCGCCGGTTCAGGAGGTGACCCGCGTCGTGCTGGTGCATAGCAAGGCCGCCCGCCGGGCCGTCCACAGTGTGTTCTTCCTCCTCTTCGTCCCCGTCTTTGCCCTCCCCCTCCTCGTCATCGTGGCCGCGTCCTTCGCCACCAACTGGAGCGGCGCCCTGCCCTCCGGCGCAACCCTGACGCACTATCAGGACATCGTGCGGGGCGACTCCCTGGACGCCCTGGTCACCAGTGTCCTGACCGCCCTCGCGGCCAGCACCGCCGCCCTCACCGCCGGAACCTGGGCCGCCCTGGCGGCCGAGAAACTCGGCCCCCGCACCCGGCGCGTCCTCGACGCCCTGTTCCTGCTCCCCGTCGCCGTCCCCTCGGTCGTGGTCGGCCTCTCCCTCCTCGTCGCCTTCTCCCGTCCCCCCTTCCTCCTCAACGGCACACCGCAGATCGTGATCACCGCCCATACGGTCCTGGTCACCGCGTTCGCCTACCAGTCCGTGACGGCCGCCCTCGCCCGCCTCGACCCGGCGTACGAACAGAGCGCCGCCGGCCTCGGCGCCCGCCCCGCCTATGTCCTGTGGCGGGTCAAACTCCCCCTGCTGCTGCCGTCCCTGACCGCGGCCATCGGCCTGTGCTTCGCCCTCTCGATGGGCGAACTCAGCGCCACGATGATGCTCTATCCCCCCGACTGGATGCCCCTTCCCGTCCAGATCTTCGCCGCCACCGACCGCGGCTCCCTCTTCGCGGGCGCCGCGCTGGCCGTCGTCCTCATGGCCACCACCCTCCTCGTCCTGCTCGCCGTCTCCCGCATTCGCACCAGAGCCACCTACCGCTAGGCCCCGCCCGTAAGTCCCGCCGGGAGCCCTCTCCGGCTGATCAGGCCCCGGCCGTTTCCGTTCCCTCCACCCTTTTGAACACCATGAACGTCTGAGGAGTTGCATCGACATGTCCCGCCCCCTCCGCAAGCCGCTCGCCGCCGGCCTCGGCGCCCTCACCCTCGCCGCCTCCCTCAGCGCCTGCGGCGCCTCCTCCGCCGACCCCGGCGCCAAGGAGATCACCGTCTACAGCGCCGACGGCCTCAAGAGCGAAAAGGGCGACGGCTTCTACGACAAGGTCTTCAAGGACTTCCGGAAGAAGACCGGTATCAAGGTCAACTACGTCGAGTCCGGCTCCGGCGCCGCCGTCCAGCGCCTGGCCCGCGAACGCGCCAACACCAAGGCTGACGTCGTCGTCACCCTGCCCCCGTTCATCCAGCAGGCCGACGGCAAGGGCCTCCTGGCCACCTACCGCCCCAAGGGCTCGGACCAGGTCGCGACCGCCGACAAGGACCCGAACGGCAAGTGGACCTCCGTCGTCAACAACTACTTCTGCTTCGTCTACAACACGAAGGAGCTGAAGAAGGCGCCCGCGACCTGGGCCGATCTGGCGGACGGCCGGTTCAGGGACAAGCTCCAGTACTCCACCCCCGGCGTCGCCGGTGACGGCACCGCCGTCCTCATCAAGGCCATGCACGACCTCGGCGGCCAGGGCCCCGCCATGAAGCTCCTGGGCAAGATCCAGGCCAACAACGTCGGCCCGTCCTCCTCGACCGGCCAGCTCGCCCCCAAGACCGACAAGGGCGAACTCCTCATCGCCAACGGCGACGTCCAGATGAACTACGCCAACATGAAGTCCATGCCCCACCAGGGCATCTTCTTCCCCGCCGGGAAGCCCGGCGGCAAGCCCTCCACCTTCGCCCTCCCGTACGCCGCCGGCCTGGTCAAGAACGCCCCGCACACCGCCAACGCCAAGAAGTTCCTGGACTATCTGCTCTCCGAGGACGTCCAGAAGGAGGTCTCCTCGGTCGGCGGCGGCTTCACGGCCCGCAAGGACATCAAGGCCACCGACGCCAACGCCACCGCCCTCGTGAAGATCATGAACGGCGTCGAGATCTTCCGGCCCGACTGGAACGATGTCGACAAGAACCTGGACACGTACGTCAACGCCTGGAAAACGGCCACCGGCAGCTGATCACCCCGCCACCCTCGGCTGACCCGCCAACTCCCCGCCGAGCAGGGGAGTTGGCTGTTCACTCCGCCCCCCGGCCCCCTCGGACGCGGCGTGCCAGGCCGGTGCCCGTATCGATGCGCTGCCCGGCGCCGACGCGCAGCGCCCGGACGGCCGCTCGACGGGATCACGCTGCGCACGGGCCGATCCCCGTTGCCCGTGACCTGCGAGGGCACGGCGGCGGCCACCTGACTTAGGGTGGGCACGTCGGTCCACACGTATCGATCTCCATGCATCGATCCTCATGCATCGATCCCCGCGTGTTGAGCCAGACGTATCGGGTTACACGGACGGCAGGAGTCGGACAGTGGCAGAGCGCAAGCCGATCGAGTCATGGCTCACCGATATGGACGGCGTCCTGATGCACGAGGGCGTTCCCATCCCGGGTGCGTCCGCCTTCATCAAGCGGCTGCGGGAATCGGGCAAGCCCTTTCTCGTCCTGACCAACAACTCCATCTACACCCCGCGCGATCTGCACGCCCGGCTGAGCCGGATCGGGCTGGACGTGCCCTGGGAGTCGATCTGGACCTCAGCGCTCGCCACCGCGAAGTTCCTGGACGAGCAGCGGCCCGGCGGCACCGCACATGTCATCGGGGAGGCGGGCCTGACCACCGCCCTGCACGACATCGGCTACGTCCTGACCGACCACGCCCCCGACTACGTCGTCCTCGGCGAGACCCGGACCTATTCCTTCGAGGCGCTGACCAAAGCCATCCGTCTGATCAATGACGGCGCCCGGTTCATCGCCACCAACCCCGACGAAACGGGCCCCTCGCCCCAGGGGCCGCTGCCCGCCACCGGGTCCGTGGCCGCGCTGATCACCAAGGCGACCGGCGTCGAACCGTACTTCGTCGGCAAGCCCAACCCGCTGATGATGCGGCACGGGCTGAACGTCATCGGCGCCCACTCCGAGACCTCCGCGATGATCGGGGACCGGATGGACACCGATGTGCTGGCCGGTCTGGAGGCCGGGATGGAGACCTTCCTGGTGCTCACCGGGCTGACCAGGCCCGAGGAGATCGACCGCCACCCCTTCCGCCCCTCCCGGGTCGTGGACTCCATCGCCGACCTGGTCGACCTGGTCTGACGACGAGCTCGCGCGCCTTCCCCGGGGAGGCGGGCCGGCCGCGTCCCCTCTCACTGGAACGGCGCAGCACCGGGGCGCACCGGATGCGCAGCGCGCCGTGCGGGCGGACCTTCGGAGTATCCGGAGGTTCACCATGGGTTCACCGCAACTGATTCTCTGTGCTGCCGTCGCGGCATGTGTGGTGACGGCGGCACCCGTGTACGCCGCCGAGGACCACGGCGCCGGGGCCGGTACGGCCTCGATCACCGCCGCCGCCCCCGCTCCCGCCCCGCTCCTCCCGGCCGAAAACCACCCCGCCGGCCCCGGCCACCGCTCCCGCCGGCCTCCCGCTTCCGAACAGAACCCAGCCAACCGCGAGCTGAGCAGCACCTCGGCCGTCGGCCTGGTTCTGGCCGGGGGCGCCCTCCTGGTGGTCGCGGGGCAGTTGCTACGGCTCCGGCTCCGGCTGCGTCGCGACCGGGACGGTGGGGGGAACGGGGAGGCACGCTGACCAGGCGGGTGGGTGGTCTGTGGGGATGCCGCTCTTGCGTTGATCGCGGCGGCGCTGGTCGGCGGCGTTGGTCGGGGGCAGTGGTCGGCTCCCACCGGGCCCGGTGCTGTACAGGTCGGCCGGGCAGCCCGGCGGCGTGCGCGAACTCGGGCTGACGTGGCCCGGACAGCGGGCCGCATCGACGCCCCGACACTGTGATCCACACGACTGAGGCCCCTCGCATGGCGAGGGGCCTCAGTCTTACGTGCGCCGCCAGGGACTCGAACCCCGGACCCGCTGATTAAGAGTCAGCTGCTCTAACCAACTGAGCTAGCGGCGCGCGCTGACGTGAAGAACTCTACACGAACTTCGGGAGTGCTCCGTACCCACGTCCGAACCGCCCACACGCACGACATGTGTGACTCCTGTCACGTTCGTGGCCGGGTCGCGGACCCTGCCCGGCCGAAGGTCCCGTCACTTCGCGACCTTCGGCCTCCGCGTCGGCCGAATCCCCCTGTGAAGATCGATTTGGTTGCCGCAGCTCACCGCGAACCGGCGCTTTTCCGCCAACATGCGCGCTCCACGGCCGGTTGAGAGGCTGAGGCCAACCGCCGAGGCAAGCGGTCGGAAGTCGCGGCGCGAGCGACACCGGAAGCCCTGACAAGCCAGGAGGGAACTGGCATGGCAACGACGGGAAGTGTCATAGGCCGCCACCGAGGCGACCGCGGAAGCGGTCCCCGCAACGGTCACGGACCGCGGCTTTCGAAGGCCCCCGCCACGCCCACTTCCGGCGCAATCGCCGCCACGGATTTCCCGGCGCCCGGCTCGTCCGGCATCCGGCCCGGCCGGCCTTCCGGCCCCGCCTCGCACCGTGGTCATCCACGGCTTCGACGGGCACCGCGCCCGGATGGCGTCCGTCACTCCCCCTCCACCTGTTGCAACCCCACCGCGCGTCCCAACGTCTGCTAGGACGCGCGCCCCGGAAACGGGTCTCCCGGGACTCGCCCCTCCACGGAAAGGTTGATCGTCGTGGTGTCGACAGCCAAGCGCACCCTTGAGATGCAGCTCCTCATAGGACCGCATGACGCGGTCTCGGTGTCGGGCCGGTTCAGCTACCGCAGTGACCGCCCCTATGAGATCGAGGTCGACTTCATAACCCGCGGCCGGTCGGTCGCCACCTGGCTGTTCGCCCGCGATCTGCTGCTGGGCGGCCTGCGCGACGAGACCGGAGAAGGAGATGTACGGGTGTGGCCGTTCCGGGAGCCGGGCGGGCAGCGCCGCATACATATCGAACTGTTCACCGACGACAGCGTCTGCGAGCTGTCGGTACGCGCAACGGAGCTGACCGCATGGCTGGAGCAGACGGTGGCGATCGTGCCGCCCGGCCGGGAACACGAATACCTGGACATGGACACCCATCTGGCCCGGCTCCTCGCGGGAAAGCACTGATGACGACTGTTACGACCACTACGTCCTCCACGACCACCACCGTGACCGACCGCGACCTCACCGCGACGGTCCACTCCGACGCGACGGTCCACCCCGACGCGACGGTCACGTCAGCCACGGCGGCAGCCGGCCTCGGCCTACCGCCCGCGCAGCGTTCCCCGCTACGCCACCCCGCGGACCCGGCCACCGACCCCGACGCCGACGGTCACGCGGACACCGCCTCCTCTCTTCCCCCGTGCGGTTCCGCGTCGCACGACGCCCGTGTGCACGGTTTCCTTCCCGAGCGCCCCCCGGTCCGTTCCATGATCGGAACCTGGACCCGGCTGGACGCCCTGGCCCGCGCCGCGGCCGTCGCCCCCGGCCGCGAGGCCGCCATCACCATCGTGGAACGGGCGCACCGCGCCGACGAGTTGGCAGCCCTGCGGCAACGTGTCTCCCGCCTCTCCCCGCGCAACGCGGAGGCCGCGGCGATGCGCATCGCGGTGATCGCGGTCTCCTGCGGCTGGAACGGCCTCGACCCGCAGGCACCGGCCGCCCGCCGGGTCGCCGACGAGGCGTTCCTCGACCTGTGGGCGGCCGTCGCCCACCGCATCGACCATGACCAGTTCGTCGCGCTGCCCACCCTCGCGCTCCGCAACTGGGCCCCCGAACGCAAACCGCGCAAGCACATCCCCATCGATCAACTGGCCCGTACGGAGCCCCTTGTCCCGATCGTCCGCTGGGCACCGGAGGGGCAGCCGCTCAGCCGCCTCGACCGCCTGATGCTGGCTGCGACCCGCCTGGAGGCCCATGGCATCTGGCTGTTCCGCCTCGCCGAGACCCTCGCCGGCCGCGCCCCCGACGACTCCTCCACCCAGACGGCCCTGCGCCGCCTGGTCCGCGTGCAGCACGCCCTGCGTGCCCAACTCCGTTCGGAGGCCGTGGAGCTGGCCGCCGCCCCGACGACGCCGCAGCAGCGCGCGGTCCTCGGTGCCCTCGCCGAACAGGGCGCCCTGGAGCCCCCCGTCCTCCAAGCGGCCGACGCGGTGCTGGGCGTCGGAGCCCGCCGACCGGGCGAAGGCAGCCGACGCCAGCATCTGCGCCGCCACCTCCCGGCAGCCCACCGCGCCTGGCTGAGCGCGATGGACCGCCACTGCGCCCCGGTCCGCACCCTCGCCCACCGCGGCGGCCCCGACGCCGCCACCTACCGCGAGGCCCAGGAATCCCTCATAGCGCTCCGCCGCACCTACACCTCCCTCCTCCACGCCGCCGCCCATCCCGCCCCGTCCCCCCTCCCCGCCGCCGCCTGACGCCCCGCCCCCTCCGAGCGCCCCACCCTGGCCCCGAACCAGACCCGCGGACCAGGTGGGGGTGGGGTGTCCACCACGGATACGAGACTGGGCACGGCCAGGGGACGCGAGGCACCGGGCGAGACGAGGCGGGGTATTGCCGCGGCTTCCGACGTACGAAGCGGCCGACTCCGAGCGGCGGCGGGTGCACCCTGCGAACCAGCCCCAGCAGGGCGCACTCCACCCTTCGAGGTACACCGCCCGGGCCCGCCTCAGCGCTGCCGCTGCTCCTGCACCCCGCCTGGCAGAACCGAGCCCCGGCCCGCCGTGCCCCCCGACCCCGGCACCCTCGCGGCCCGGCCGGACAGAGCTCAGGCCACAAAGCCCCGCCCGAGAAGGCCTCGGCGCCGAAAAACCTCGGCCCCCGCAGCGCCCCCGTACGGGGGACCGCAGCCGCTCCGGGAGAGAATGCGAGCGCGCTCAAGGCTCTACTCCGCCGCTCAACGCCCGACTCGACCCTCCGACTCGACCCCGCGACTCAACTCCCTGAGCTGAACTCCCTGGCCTGAACTCCGAAAGAAAATCCCCGTGATCGAAGCTTCGGTCGGCGCGTTACCCGGCTTGATACCGCTCTTTATTTCCGCCGTCCTCCTCCTGGGAATCCCCACGGCCCTCATAGCCGCGGCCAAGGAGAAACCCCTCGCCCTTTCGCTTCTCTTCGTCACCTCTCTCGCCGGTGTGCTGACGGTGACGCTGACTCCGGGCAGCGGCGGAGCCGGCCAACTCCGCGTATGTGACCTGGGCCTTCCCATGGACGCCTTCCTCGCTTCGGAATCCGCTCGGCTGAACTTCCTGCTGTTCGTCCCACTCTCCTTCCTCGCCGTTCTGCTCTTCCGGCGCCCGCTGACGGTGGCCGTGTGCGCCGTTGCGCTGAGTTGCACCATCGAACTCCTCCAGGCGTGGATCGCGTTGGGCCGCGCCTGCACCTACGACGACATCACCTCGAACTCCGCCGGAGGCATCGCCGGCGCGCTCTGTGCCACCGGGTTCCTGTGGATCAAGCAGCGTCGCACCCCCTTCACCCGCCGGGACATCACCTGGAGCACCGTCCTGGCCGTTATTGCGACCGCGACTCTCACGGGCGCCTTCCATTCCTCCATCGCCACCGTGGACGGCGACGCGAGAGTGCAGCGCTGGAGAGAGAAGTCCAGCCACACCGAGCGGCAAGAACAATGGATGAACGGGACCGTCGCCAAGCTTTACGGCAAGCATGTGCAGATCACCGGATCAGCAATCGAGGACCTGGGACGCGGTCGTTGGCGGCTGACGACGGAGACGGCGCAAGGAAACGTCGTCGCGCTATGGCCGGCTCGCACACTCGAGAGTGTGTGGTCGGAAGTCACCGAAGCCGACGAAGGCCGCCTGACCGAGCACGAAATGAAGGCGTCCGGAGAGCGATTCGTCCGCAGATGGTTCCCGGGTGAGACGGAGGGAGCCATCGTCACCTTCCGGGCTCTCTCCGGCAAACGAGGCGCCCACCTTCTGAGCTACCGCCGCCCCGCCCGTGGCGTCGGAACCGGGAGGCCCTGGCGGCTGGACATCACCATCGCGACATCCGGCCGGATCGTGGCCCTGAAGGCACAGCTGTAGGAGCCGTATCGTCGTCTGCCGCTCCGTTTCCTGTCTTGCCTTGCCTGTCATGCCTGTCATGACTGCCTGGGCTGCCGCGCCTGACTTCGTTTCACTGCTTGTCATTGGTCTGGACATGGCCAATCCCCCTTACTAGTCTTCGACTTGGTCTAGACCGCATCGGCTCATGGAACTCCCCCCCCACGTTCTTCAGGAGCGAAGCATGCGCAAACGGATCAGTGCTGCCGTGATCGGCCTCGGTGTCGTCGGTGTCTCCCTTCTCTCGACGGGCAGCGCCTCCAGTCACGGCTACAGCGACGCACCTCCCAGCCGGCAGGCGCTCTGCGCCAACGGGACGGTCAAGGACTGCGGTGCGATTCAGTACGAACCGCAGAGTGTCGAGGGGCCCAAGGGCTTCCCGGCCGCCGGGCCCGCCGATGGAAAGATCTGTTCCGGTGGGCACGACGACTTCGCCGAACTGGACGACCCCCGTGGCGGAAAGTGGCCCGGCACCAAGCTCACGCCGGGCCAGGGTTACACCTTCACCTGGCGCCTGACGGCACGTCATGCCACGACCGACTTCAAATACTTCATCACCAAGGACGGCTACGACCCCACCAAACCGCTCACCCGTGCCGACCTGGAATCCGAACCGTTCATGACGGTGCCGATGGGCGGTGCGCAGCCGGGGGAGACGGTGCAGCATCACGGCACCGTGCCCACCCAGAAGTCGGGCCGCCACATCATTCTGGGCGTCTGGGACATCGCCGACACGGGCAATGCGTTCTATGCCTGCTCGGACGTCGACCTCTCCTGAGCTCAACCCCAGCCCATTCGGTGCGTCGGGTCTCCCCGCCTTCCCCCGGGGAGGCCCGCCGGCCCATACCGCGGGCGTCGCGGGGTGGCCTGTCCGCGGCCCGGCCCTCGGCTCCACCCACCCCCGGTTCGTCCTTGATCATGCTTCCTGTCATGGCTCCCACTCCCCTCGCGTACCGCTCGCGCTCTCTGCGTTCCCACGCCTTCGCGCCCTCTTCGAACGTGAACAACGCTACGAAATCCGAGAATTGAGGACGTCAACCTGTGGCGTGAACCTCCAGCCGTCAGCCCGTAGACCCACGGTTTGACAGGACCCGGTGGATGCACCCGAGGCATGACGACACCACTCCACACCTGACGCTATGTCAGCTACCCTCCCGCGTCATGGCAGCCACCCGCGCCCACATCAACACCCACGTCCACCCTCACACCCACAAGACACCGGACATCCCCGCCCCGGCGACCATGGCGGGACTGGTCCGGGCGCAGTGGGGCGATCACCGTCCAGGCGTGAAGTCCGGCGAGGGCACGCTCACCCACCATGAGGTCGCCGCCGGGGCGGCGGCGCGGGCCGCATTGTTCGGGGAGCTGCTGCCGCGGGGCGCGGAGCCGCATATCGGGGTGCTGCTCGACAACGTGCCCGAATACCCGCTGTGGCTCGCTGCGGCGGCGCTCGCCGGTGCTGCCGTGGCGGGGATCAACCCCACCCGGCGCGGGCCCGAGCTGGCCCGCGACATCGCCCACACCGACTGCGCGCTGCTGATCACCGAACGCGCCCACCTGCCCCTGCTGGCCGGTCTGGACCTGACCGTCCCGCCCGAGCGCGTCCTCGTCGTGGACGACCCCGCCTACCGCGAGCTGCTCGGGCCCTACGCGCAGGCCCGTCCCGACGCGCTCACCGGCGCCGCCCCCACCCCCGCCTCCCGGATGCTGCTCTACTTCACCTCCGGCTCCACCGGCGCCCCCAAGGCCGCACTCTGCACCCAGGGACGGCTGGCCGCCGCCGGGCACTCACTGGTCCGGTATTTCGGGGTGCGGCGGGAGGACGTCCACTACCTCTGCATGCCGATGTTCCACGGGAACGCCGTGATCGCCGGCTGGGCCCCGGCGCTGGCCGGCGGTGCCGCCGTCGCGCTGCGCCGCCGGTTTTCGGCCTCCGGCTTCTTCCCGGATGTCCGCCGCTACAAGGCCACGTATTTCACCTATGTCGGCCGCGCCGTCCAGTACCTGCTCGCCACCCCACCCGCGCCTGACGACCGCGACAACCCGCTGCGCACGGGATTCGGCACCGAGGCGGGTGCGGTCGATGCCGAGCGGTTCGCCGAGCGGTTCGGGGCGCCCCTGATAGAGGGATACGGCTCCTCCGAGGGCGGCGCGGCGCTTCAGCGGACACCGGACACCCCGCCCGGTGCCATCGGACGGCCCGCCCCCGGGGACGATCTCGCCGTCGTCGACCCGGAGACCGGCGCCGAGCTGCCCCGCGCCCGCCTGGACGGCGACGGCCGGCTGATGAACGGCGACGAGGCCATAGGGGAGCTGGTCAACCGCGGCCGCAGCTCCTTCGAGGGCTACTGGCGCAACCCGGAGGCCACCGCCGCGCGGACCCGGGGCCGCCTGGAGGGCCGGGTCGGCACGGGCTGGTACTGGACCGGCGATCTGTTCTTCCGGGATACCGAGGGGTTCTTCCACTTCGCCGGCCGTACGGACGACCGGCTGCGGGTCGACAGCGAGAATCTCGCCGCGGCCATGATCGAGAACATCCTGGCCCGCTACGCACCAGCCACCGGCGTCGCCGTCTACGCCGTACCCGATCCCGTCGCCGGTGACCAGGTCATGGCGGCCCTGGCCCTACGGGACGGCGCGGTGTTCGACCCGGAGGACTTTGTGGCCTTTCTCGCCGCGCAGCCCGACCTCGGGACGAAGATGGCGCCCCGCTTCGTACGGATCCTGGCCGCGCTCCCGGTGACGGCTACCAACAAGGTGCGCCGGGTCGCCCTGCGGCGGGCCGGATTCCGCTGCCCCGAACCGATCTGGTGGACGCCGTCGGCGGCCGGGCCCCCGGAGGCGGCCGGGCCGTCCGCCCGCGCCGGGCGCTCGTATCGCCGCTTCACCGAGGAGGACCGGGCCGCGCTGCTGGGCGAGTACCGGGACCATGGCCGCGCGCACCTCTTGGACGGGTGAACCCGAAGAGGCCGCGGAACGCCGAAGTGGGCGCTCCCGGAGAACCGAGAACGCCCACTTCACAGGTGCGCCGCCAGGGACTCGAACCCCGGACCCGCTGATTAAGAGTCAGCTGCTCTAACCAACTGAGCTAGCGGCGCGCGCTGACGAAAGAAATACTACCTGGTCCGAAAGGGTGCTCATGACCACGCCCGGACCGGCCGCCCCGCGCTCCGCTCAGATCGCCAGCGAGAGCAGTACGGGAGCGGCCCTGCGGTTGAGGGTGTCGGCGGCCTGGCGCAAACGGTGGGCGTGCTCCAGGGGGGCATGGACAGGGCGAGGCAGCCGACCGTGGATCCGGCGGTGATCGGTACGGCCGCGCAGACCGTGCCGACGGCGTACTCCTGGAGGTCGAGCATCGGGACGGTGGGCGGCTGGCTGTCGAGCTTGTGGAAGAGGACCTTCTCGTTGGTGATCGTCCGGGAGGTGAGCCGGGCGGTCTTGTGGCGCGAGAGGTGGTCTTTCCGGCCATCGTGGTCGAGCTGTGCCAGCAGGCATTTGCCCACCGCGCTGGCGTGGGCGGTGCGGCGGAATTCGGCCCACTCGTTGACCTTGGGAGCCAGCGGTCCGTCGGCGTAGTGCGTGATCTTGACCTCGCCGTCGATATAGCGGCTGATGTAGACCGCCGCGCCCACCGAATCGCGCAGTTCGCCGAGGGTGACCTGCAACTTGTCGCGCAGGGCGTGATTCCGGGTGCCGCCGGAGCCCAACAGGAGCAGAGATTCACCCACGACGTACGCGCCGTCCGTGAGCTGATTGGCATAGCCCTCGCGTCGTAGCATCGACAGCATGTGGGCCAGGTGGCCTGTGGGCATGCCGGTTTCGCGGGCGATCTGCGCGTCGGTCACGCCGTCGGCGTGCCTGGAGATCGTTTCGAGCACGCGAAGGGCGTACTGCACCGAATGGAACGGCGCGGTCGGCTCGGGCTTCAGCGCCACGGTGTCCCCCTAGCAGGTTGGTACCGCTTGCGTCGTCAACTCTCGTCGGCGGTCACGGCGGTGCATTGCGCGGGCCGTTCCCGGTCAACGGGGCTCGTATCACGATAGCGGTCAACGGCCCTCGATGGAGGGGGTCTTGACCGAAAGACATCCCTGTTCACGGGCCTGTTCAGCGGAGAGTTTCCCTGGCATATGTCATAGGCACAGGAGGGGTGTGGCGGTGCGCCGGGTCGCCGTGCCGTGACGTGCCGGAGCCCGGCCCTTGTGAGAGGGCCGGGCTCCGCCGTATGCCCTATGGGGGCGCACTCAACGGCGCTTGGGCGTGCGCCGGGGGCGCATGGGTGGCAACGACGGGGGCGAGGGTCGCAGCAGTCGCATGAGCCCCCGCCGTCCCAGCCGACGCTTAGAGCACCGCGCTCAGGAACTCCCGCGTCCGCTCGTGCTCCGGGTCGGTGAAGATCTGCTCGGGCGGGCCGAATTCGATGACCCGGCCGGCGTCGAACATCATCACGCAGTCGGAGATGTCCCGGGCGAAGTTCATCTCGTGCGTGACGCAGAGCATGGTGATGTCCGTGGTGTGCGCGATGTCCCGCAGGACGTCCAGCACACCGGCCACCAGCTCCGGGTCGAGCGCCGAGGTCACCTCGTCCAGCAGCAGCACCTGCGGCCGCATCGCCAGCGCCCGTGCGATGGCGACGCGCTGCTGCTGGCCGCCGGAGAGCTGGGTGGGGTACTTGTCGAGGTGCTCGGTCAGGCCCACCAGGTCCAGCAGCTCGCGGGCGCGCTCCTCCGCCGCGTCCTTGTCCAGACCCAGGACGTGGACCGGCGCCTCGGTGATGTTGCGCAGCACCTTCATGTTGGGGAAGAGGTTGAACTGCTGGAAGACCATGCCGATGTTCTTGCGGATCTGACGGCTGTGCTTGTCGCTCGCCGGGACGAGCTTGTCGCCCTTCTTCTCGTGGGTGAGGTACTCACCGGCCAGCGTGATGGTGCCCTCGTCCGGCTTCAGCAGCGTCATCAGCAGCCGCAGGATCGTGGTCTTGCCGGAGCCGGAAGGGCCGATCAGCGTGACGTGCTTGCCGGAGTAGACGTTCATGTCCAGCGCGTCGAGGACGGTGTGCGAGCCGAAGCGCTTGGTGACCTTGTCGAAGCGGATCAGTTCGCTGCCGTCGACCGCCGGGTTGGTGCTGGCACCGGAGGCGGCGCCGGATGCAACGTCGTTGCCGCTCGCGGTGTTCTTGGGAGTGTTGGGAGTGCTGTCAGCGGACAAGGCGACGCTCCAGGGCTCGCAGGAGAAGAGAAGCGGGGTAGGCGATGAGGATGAAGGCGATACCGACGACGGTGTAGGCCTCGACCGTCTGGAAGGTCTGGGAGGAGAACTGCCGTGCCTGGCCCAGCATTTCCAGGACACCGATGGCGAAGAGCATCGGCGAGTCCTTCAGCATGGCGATGACGTAGTTGCCCAGTGCCGGAACGACCCGGCGGATCGCCTGCGGCAGGATCACCGCGATCCAGGTGCGGCTGCGCGGCAGGCTCAGCGCGGTCGCCGCCTCCCACTGCCCGACCGGTACGCCGTCGATGCCGGCACGGTAGACCTCGGCGGTGTACGTCGAGTAATGCAGGCCCAGTCCGAGCACGCCGGTGACCATGGCGGTCAGCGTGACGCCCCACTCGGGCATGACGTAGAAGAGGAAGAACAGCTGTACCAGCAGCGGGGTGTTGCGTACGAACTCGGTGAGCGCGGTCACCGGCCAGCGCACCACCTTCAGGGAGGAGCGCTGTGCAAGTGCCCATACGAGACCGAGCGCGAAGGCCATCAGGGAACCGAGCGCCAGTACTTCGAGGGTGACCACGACACCCCGCCAGAACAGCGGCATGAAGTCGCCGACCGCGGACCAGTCGAACTTCATCACGCCTCACCTTCCGTCGCGGCACCGGTCGTCGGGCCGGCGGCCGTACGGGCCACCGGGCCGATCGGGCTCGTCTGTTTGCCGATGCTCAACGTCGTCGTCAGGCCCGCCCGCTTCGGCGGCGCCTGGCCGATACCTGCCTTGGCGTGCCGCTCCACCACGCGCATCCCCCGGGTCAGCACGAACGCCAGGACGAAGTACATGACCAGGATGATCGTGTAGACGGGGGCGCTCCGGGTGGTCGCGTTGCGTACGAGCTGGGCGCCGAAGGCGATGTCGGGTACGCCCAGGAGTGACACCAGCGCGGTGCCCTTGAGCAGCTCGATCGCCAGGTTGTTGAACGGCGGGACCATCTCCGGCCAGGCCTGCGGCAGGATGACCTTCCGCAGCTGCTGGGCGGGCGAGAAGCTGAGCGCGATGGCCGCCTCGCGCTGGCCGGGGGAGACCGCCGCGATGGCGCCCCGCACGATCTCGGAGCCGTACGCCCCGTACGTCATGCCCAGCGCCAGGACCGCGGCCCACATCGGGACCAGCTGCCAGCCGAAGGCCAGCGGCAGCACGAAGAACACCCAGAACATGAAGATCAGTGCGGAGGTGCCCCGGAAGATCTCGAAGTAGGCCCCGGACAGGAACCGCACGATGCGCAGACGGTGGGTGCGCGCGATCCCGATCCCGAAGGCCACCACCACGCCGAGCGCCGCGCTGTAGACCGTCAACTGGACGGTGATCCAGACCCCGTTGAGGAGGAGTTTCCACAAACCCCAGCTGATATCGCTCATGGCCGGCACTTCTCCTTGGCGGTGATGCTCGTCATCTGCTCCTTGGTGAACCCGAAGGGCCGCATGAGGTCGAGGAGTTCGCCCGACCTCTTCATCTTGTGCAGCTCGCGGTTGAACGCATCGCGCAGATGCGTCTCCGGCGTGCGGAACGCGAAACCGCCGACGTCGATGTGCGGTTTGCCCTTCACGTACGGGGTGACCTCGCCGGTCGCCTCGGCCTGGGTGGTCTTCGACTCCTGCACGACATTGCGCACGGTCACGGCCGTCCCGGCGAAGACGTCCACCCGCCCCTGCTCGACGGCGAGCAGCCCCGCCAGCTGGTCCGGCAGTGTGGTGATGTTCTTGACGCCGGCCTCCTGGGCATAGCCGATCTCGGCGTAGCCGACGCCGGTCGCCATTTTCGCCTTGGCCCGGGCGATGTCCTTGTACGTGTGGAGCTTGAGCGGATTGCCCTTGCGGACGATGAACGCGTCGAGCATCTGGTACTCGGGATCGGCGAAGATGACCTTTGCGCAGCGCTCCGGATTGATGTACATCCCGGCGGCGACCACATCGAACTGCTGGGAGTTCAGCCCGACGATCAGCGAGCCGAAATCCGTGGGAAACGGCTCGACCTTCGGCACGCCGAGCCGTTTGAAGATCACCCGGGCGATGGTCGGCGCCGAGCCGGTCATCTTCCCGTCCTTGCCGATGTACCCGTACGGCTGCTCGCCCGCCAGGCCCAGCGTCACCGAGCCCTTCGCCCGCAGCCGCTCCAGCAGGTGCCCGCCGTCCTGTGCCTGGGCCGTCGAGACCCGGCTGCACGCACTGGTCGCTCCTATCGCACCCGTAGCGCCGAGCGCCGCTACCCCCGCGAGCAGCGAGCGGCGACGGATGCCGCCTGTTGATGGTTGTGTGATGTCTGAGGTCTTCTCCTGGTGTGGAGCCATGGGCGCGCGACTACCCGTAACCGTTCGAAGATATGCCGATCGTTTCCGGCCCTTGATGGAAACGAAAGCGATACCGACGGGCATGAGAAGAGCGGAGAGACTTGTTCCGTAAGCCGGTATTGCCCCCCTACGATCTGGGCATGACCGATCGCTTCATCGAAGTCTCCCTGGACAAGCGCGGCGTCAGCTGCACGGCCAAGTTGCTCGACGACCGCGCTCCGCTCACCTGTAACGCCGTCTGGGACGCGCTCCCGCTCGGCGGCGACGTCTACCACGCCAAGTACGCCCGGAACGAGATCTACGCCCTCGTCCCGCCGTTCGCCCCCCAGGAGCCGCCGCTGGAGAACCCGACGATCACCCCGATCCCCGGCGATCTGTGCTACTTCACCTTCAGCGACACCCAACTGGCCACAAAGTCCTACGGCTACGAACACGACGCCAAGCACCAGGGCCGCGCCACCGTCGTCGATCTCGCCCTCTTCTACGAGCGCAACAATCTGCTGATCAACGGCGACGCGGGCTGGGTCCCCGGCATCGTGTGGGGCACGATCGTCGACGGCCTGGACCGGATGGCGGACGCCTGCCAGGACCTGTGGCGGGCCGGCGCCCTGGGGGAGACCCTCAACTTCCGCCGCGCCTGAGGACCCTCCTCCGGGGCGGGTCCTCCGGGGCGGGTCCTACGGGGCGGGTCCTACGGGGCGGGCGGCGCGGGAATCTCCGCCGCGCCCGCCCCGTACAGCGCGTGCGCGGCGCGCAGCACCAGCGCATCCGCATGCCGCGCCCCCACCAGCTGGAGGCCGATCGGCAGCCCCGCGCCGTCCACTCCGCACGGCAGGCTCGCCGCGGGCTGCTGCGTCATGTTGAAGGGGTAGGTGAACGGCGTCCACCCCGTCCACCGCGTATGCCCCGACCCGGCCGGGACCTCGGCGCCGGCCTCGAAGGCGGTGATCGGTTCGGTCGGTGTCACCAGCAGGTCGTAGGCGCTGTGGAAACGCCCCATCGTCTGGCCGAGTGCCATCCGGGTGTCGACCGCCGCCAGATAGTCCAGCGCGCTGTAACGGGCGCCGCGCTCGCAGATCTCCTCCAGCCCCGGGTCGAGCAGCGCGCGCTGCGCCGCGTCCAGATGCTGTACGACCCGCGCCGCACCGCTGAACCACAGCGTGTGGAACGCCTCCACCGGGTCCGCGATGCCCGGGTCGATCTCCTCGACCACCGCGCCCAGCGCGGCCAGCTTCCCCACGGCCTCCCGGACCGCCGCCGCCACCTCGGCGGCCACCGGCACCGCCCAGCCCAGCGACGGGCTGAACGCCACCCGGAGCCCCGCCAGCGGCTCGTCCAGCGCCGCCCGGAAGGTTCCGGCGGCCGGCGCCAGCTGCGACCAGTCCCGCCAGTCCGGGCCGCAGATGACATCCAGCATCAGCGCCGCGTCCGCCGCATCGCGGGTCATCGGCCCGACGTGCGCCAGCGTCCCGAAGGGGCTCGCCGGATAGTGCGGGACCCGTCCGTAGGTGGCCTTGAAGGCGAAGATTCCGCAGAAGGACGCGGGGATCCGCACCGAGCCGCCGCCGTCCGTGCCCAGGCTCAGCGGGCCCGCGCCCAGCGCGACCGCCGCCGCGCTGCCGCCGCTGGAGCCGCCCGCGGTGCGCCGCGGGTCGTACGGATTGCCCGTCACCCCGTGCCGCGGACTGTCGGTGACACCCTTCCAGCCGAACTCCGGTGTGGTCGTCTTGCCGACGAAGACCGCACCGGACTCCCGCAGCCGGGCCACCGACGGCGCGTCCTCGTCGAAGGAGCCCTCCTCCCGGGCGGTGAGCGAGCCGCGCAGCGTCGGCGCGCCCCGCATCAGCAGGATGTCCTTCACGGTGACCGGCACCCCGTCGACCGGCCCCGCGGGCGTCCCCGACCGCCAGCGCTCCGCCGACTCCTTGGCCTCGGCCAGCGCCTCGTCCGCGGCGATCCGGGTGAAGCAGTTCGTCCGCGCCTGGGCGGCCTCGGCGCGCTCCAGGACGGCCAGGGTGGCCTCGACGGGGGAGAACTCGCCGGCCGCGTAACCGGCGGTGAGCCGGGTGGCGGTCAGATCCGCGAGCGAGGCGGTCGGGGTCGGGTCGGTCGTCATGCGTCCTCCGGGCATCGGCCGCCCCGGGCGGGGCGGCGGGAACGGGGCGGCACAAAGGGCCGGACGGCCCGCGCCGTCAGCCGACCGGTACGTACCCCAGCCGCTTGTCGACGAGATTGCGCAGCGGCCGGCCGGCCGACCACTGGTCGAAGTTGTCCTGGAACTGCTCGGCGAGCGCATCCCGCCAGCCCAGCGTGTCCCCGCTCATGTGCGGCGAGACGATCAGATGCGGGACGTCCCACAGGGGGCTGTCGGCGGTCAGCGGCTCCTGCTCGAAGACGTCCAGCGCGGCGGCCGCGATCCGCCAGCCGCGCAGCGCCGCGACCAGATCGTCCTCGACGACCAGGGGGCCGCGCCCGATGTTGATGAACCGGGCCCGCGGCGGCATCAGGGCGAACGCCTCCTTGCCGAACAGCCCGCGGGTCGCCTCCGTCAGGGGCGCCGCGCACACCACCCAATCGGCCTGGGGCAGCAGGCCGTTCAGCGCCTCACTCGGGTGGACGAGACCGAACTCGGGATCTTCCGGACGGGCCCGGCGGCCGACGAGATCGACCTTGACACCCAGTGCCAGCAGGGTGGTCCCGATGGCCCGGCCGATCGGGCCGGAGCCCACCACGACCGCCCGGCTGCCGGCCACCCGGAGCGTCTCGCGGTGCTGCCAGCGCCGCTGCCGCTGGAGCTCCCAACTTCCGTAGAAATCTTTGGCCATGGCGATCACCAGGCCGGCGACGTACTCGGCGATCGGCTGCTCGAAGACGCCCCGCGCATTGGTCACCAGGGTGTCGTCGGCGATCAGCGCCGGGCACAGCAGGCGGTCCACGCCGGCGCTCGCGGTGTGCACCCACGCCGGCCTCGGCCCCTTCTCGGGCCACGCCTCCCGGATGGCGTCGGAGGTGAAATCCCAGGCCAACAGCACATCGGCGGTAGGGAGTAGACCGGCCAGAGAGGTCTCGTCGGCAAAGATCACCCGGGCCCGGCCGGCCAGCCGGTCCAGCTTCGGGGGCGGGTCGGAACCCAGGACAAGGACGGTGCTTTCAGACATAGGTCAGAAACCGTTTCGAAACGTATGCGCGGTAGGAAAGACAGGGCGCCGGAAAGATGCCTGGGATGCGAGGATTGACCACGCTAAGAAGTCGTATCTACCGTGTCAAGAACGGCATCTGTCCCGGCGTCCCGGCATGGACCGGCTGCTTCACCTTCCCGGCCACTGGCCTGGCTCCCCTTACCCCTTCGTTTCTTCTAGGGGCCTTAAATGGACGTCTCCTTCCTTGGTGGTCCCCAGCCTCAGCTCGGCGTGGGCGTTGTCGCCCCTTTTGACTTCGCGCTCGACCGCGAGCTGTGGCGCTGGGTCCCCGACGATGTGTCTCTCCACCTCACCCGGACCCCCTTCGTGCCCGTCGAGGTCAGCCTCGATCTGGCCCGCCTGGTCAGCGAGCACGAAACCCTCCAGTCCGCCGTGCAGGCACTGTGCGCGGTCTCCCCGCAGGTCATCTCCTATGCCTGCACCTCCGGCAGTTTCGTCGCAGGCGTGGCGGGCGAGCGGGCCATGTGTGCCGCCATGGTCCAGGCGGGGGAAGTGCCCTGCCTGACCACCTCGGGAGCACTCCTGGAGGCGCTGCGCGAGATCGGCGCGCGGCGCATCGCAGTGGTGACCCCGTACACCAAATCGGTCACCGACTCCCTGGAGAGCTATATCGGCGAGGCGGGCATCACGGTCACCGGCCGCGCCTACCTCGGACTGACCCGGCACATCTGGAAGGTGCCCTACCGCGATGTCGTCGACATGGCCCGCGCGGCCGTGGTCGGTGCGGCCGATGCGCTCTTCATCAGCTGTACGAACCTGCCGACCTACGACGTGATCCCGCAGCTGGAGGCCGAGCTGCGGATGCCCGTGCTGTCCGCCAACCAGGTCACGATGTGGGCCGCGCTGCGCGCCATCGGCGTCTACGCCGTAGGCCCGTACCAGGCGCTGCTCGACCCGGTGGCGCGACGCGGTCCGGCCGCGATGACCGGGTCGGGGGCCGGCGTGCCGGAGAGCCGGCCCGGGCCGACGCCCGAGGCCGCGTTCGCCGGGCCGCCCGCGCCTGTTGACGGGGAGGTGGGTGACAGCATCGAGCCGCCGCCCTACCTGCCCGACGAACCCGGACCCCAGCCCCCGGTGTGAGGCCGGTCCGCCCTCCCCCCCCGCCCGCGCCGCCGAAGGCAACCGCCGCCGGCGGCGCCCACCCGCACCCACCGCTGTACACGAAAGAGAGCACTGCATGGCATCGGTCGGCTTCCTCTACCCCGGCTACTCCGCGGAGGACGACTACCCGCGGATCGAGGCGCTGCTGAGCGGCGGCGTCGGGCTGCCGCTCGTGCACACCGACATCGGCGAGGACGCCCATCGCGTCGACGCGCTGCTGGAGATGGGCTCCGCGGTCCGGCTCGCGGCCGGTGTCGACGCGCTCAAGGAGCGGGGCGCCGAGGCCGTCGTCTGGGCCTGTACGAGCGCCAGCTTCGTCTTCGGCTGGGAGGGCGCGCACGAACAGGTTCGCGAGCTGTCGGCCAGGGCCGGTCTGCCCGCCTCCAGTACGTCCTTCGCCTTCGCGCACGCCATCCGGGAGCTCGGCGCCCACCGCGTCGCGATCGCCGCCACCTACCCGGAGGACGTGGCCGAGCACTTCCGCGCCTTCCTGAAGTCCGCCGGGGCGGAGGTCGTCTCGACCCGCGGCAGCGGGATCATCACCGCCGCCGAGGTCGGCACCTGGGGCCGTACGGAGGTGCTGACGCTGGCCCGGGCCGGAGACCACCCGGACGCCGAGGCGGTCCTGCTGCCCGACACCGCCCTGCACACCGCGGCCTATCTGCCCGACCTCGAAGCCGAGCTCGGCAAACCGGTCCTCACCGCCAATCAGGTCACCGTCTGGGAAGGGCTGCGGCTGCTCGACCGGGAGATCGCCTGCCCGCGGCTGGGCACCCTCTTCGCGCGAACCGGGCGGGGGTAGCCGGAGCGCCGCCCGGGCGGCCCGCGGCGCCCGGCCCGGAATAATCGGAGAAGCGCTCCGGTTGACGCCCTCGCAGACCAGCGCGATGCGAGGAGGGCTCACAACCGTGAGAGAGCGAAGCATGGGGGTCCCCCCGGCCGGAGGCTGGGGGAGAACAATCGGGAGGTGCGTGCCTCGCGAATGCGAGGCCGAGCGAAGCGAGGTCTCGGCATGAGTGGTGAAGTGGAGCAGCCCCCGGGCGGCGACGACGGCATCCGGGGCACCGCCCGGGGCGGTGCCCCCGTCCCGTTGTCCGTCCTGGACCTGGTGACCGTCGGCGCCGGCCACACCGCCACCGGCGCCGTGCGCACCGCCGTCGACCTCGCCCGTACGGCCGAGCGGCGCGGCTTCCACCGCTACTGGGTCGCCGAGCACCACTCCATGCCCGGCGTCGCCTCGTCCTCCCCCGCCGTGCTGCTCGCCCACCTGGCCGCGCACACCTCCGCCATCCGGCTCGGCTCCGGCGGGGTGATGCTGCCCAACCACGCCCCGCTGGTCATCGCCGAGCAGTTCGGCACGCTGGAGGCGATGGCCCCGGGCCGGATCGACCTGGGCCTGGGCCGCGCGCCGGGCACCGACGGCGCCACCGCCGCGGCCCTCCGGCGCACCGAGCTCCACCAGGAGGGCGCCGAGGAATTCCCACAGCAGCTGCTCGAGTTGACCCGCTTCCTGGACGCCTCCTTCCCCGACGGCCACCCCTACGCCGGCATCCATGCCGTCCCCGGCCCGGTGCAGGCCACCGCGCCCGGCGGGGTGCAGTCCCCGCACCGCCCGCCCCTGTGGCTGCTCGGCTCCTCCGGCTTCAGCGCCCAGCTGGCCGGTGCCCTCGGCCTGCCGTTCGCCTTCGCGCACCACTTCTCCGCGGCCAACACCGTGCCCGCGCTCGACCTCTACCGCTCCTCCTTCCGTCCCTCCGAGGTGCTCTCCGAGCCGTACGCCCTGATAGGCGTCGCGGCGCTGGCCGCCGAGGACGAGCGGGAGGCCCGCCGCCAGGTGAGGACCGGCGCCCTGGCGATGCTCCGCCTGCGCACCGGCCGCCCCGGCCTGGTCCCCACCCCGAAGGAGGCCGCGGCGTACGACTTCACCGACCGCGAACGCGGCTTCGTCGACAGCTGGCTGGGCAATGTCGTCCACGGCACCCCCGATGCCGTCCGTCAGGGCCTCGACGACCTGGTACGGCGCACCGGCGCGGACGAGCTGATGATCACCGCCAATGTGCACGGCGGCGAGGCGCGGCTGAGGTCGTACGAGCTGATAGCCGATGCGTACGGGCTGCCGGACGGGCCCTGAGGCTTAGGGCCCTTCTGCCGATCTCCGTGGGAGAAGGGCCCTGGGCGGCGCCGGGCCGCTCAGCAGTCCGTGCGCCGTCCCGCGTCCAGCAGCGCCGCCACCCGGTCCGGGGCCACCGGCCGTGAGTAGAGCCAGCCCTGCCCCGTGTCGCAGCCGATGCGCCGCAGCCGCTCGGCCTGTTCGGCGCTCTCCACGCATTCGGCGGTGACGGTCAGGCCGAGGCGGTGGGCGAGCGCGACGAGCGCCTCGACGATCATTTCGTCGGCGGGGTTGGGGTGCTCCTGGGAGCGGAAGCCGTGGACGAAGGAGCCGTCCAGTTTGAGGACGGAGACCGGGAGGCGGCTGAGGTAGGCGAGGTTGGAGTAGCCGGTGCCGAAGTCGTCGATGGCGATCCGTACGCCCATGTCGCTCAGCGCCTGGAGGGCCTGGAGGGGGCGGCCGGCGGAGCCCATGACCGCCGATTCGGTCAGCTCCAGCTGGAGCAGGCGCGGCGGCAGGCCGGTCTCGGCCAGGATGCCGGCCACGTCCGCGACCAGGTCGGAGTCCCACACCTGACGTACGGCCACATTGACGCTGACGAACAGCGGCTGGCCGCCGGGGTGCGCCAGCTGCCAGGCCCGCGCCTGGTGGCAGGCCCGCTCCAGGACCCAGCGGCCCAGCTCGACGATGGCGCCGTTCTCCTCGGCCAGTGCGATGAACCGATTCGGCGAGAGGGTGCCGAACTGCGGATGCCGCCAGCGCACCAGTGCCTCGACGCCCTGCGCCCGGCCGTCACCCAGACCGACCAGCGGCTGGTACTCCAGGGTGAATTCGCCGCGGTCGACGGCCGGGCGCAGGGTACTGGAGAGCGCCTGCCGGGTCATCCGGTGGGCGTTGCGCTCGGGGTCGAAGAGGGTCCAGCGGGCCTTGCCGTCCTCCTTGGCCCAGAACAGCGTGGTGTCGGCGGCCTGCATCAGCCCGGTGGCGGTGGTGCCGGAGGCGGTCCGCTCGACGACGCCGATGCTCGCCGAGACCGACAGCCGCTGCCCGGCAAGGTCGAACGGCCGCTGGAGCGCATCGAGCACGCACTGGGCCAGCTCGGCCAGCTGGTCGGTGCCGGTGGAGTCCTCCACCAGGATCGCGAACTCGTCGCCGCCCAGCCTCGCCACCAGATGCCCGCCGTGGGCCGGCCCGCGGTCGCCGGCGGTCTCGGCGCAGCGCAGCAGCCGCTGGGCGACCGCGCTCAGCAGCCGGTCGCCGACGCGGTGCCCGAGGGTGTCGTTGACGGCCTTGAAGCCGTCCAGGTCCAGATAGCACAGTCCGATCCGCCCGGTGCCGGCCGGTTCGAAGGCGGCCGTCTCCAGGGCGCCGGAGAGCCGTTCGAAGAAGAGGGCGCGGTTGGGCAGGCGGGTCACCGGGTCGTGCATCTGGAGATGCCGCAGCCGGGCGAGCAGATCGTGGCGGTCGCTGATGTCGTCCACCGACAGCAGGACCCCGTCCTCACCCATCTGGGGTTCGACGGTCACCTCCACCCAGACGGAGTGCCCGTCGGGGTGTTTGAGGCGGCGGGTGCAGCGCAGCCGGTCGCTGCGGCCGCACAGCACCTCGCGGTAGGCGGTCCACACCCGGGGGTCGGCGCCGAGGTCGGTCAGGTCCGCGGCGGTGGCGGCGACCAGGTCGTCGGGGTCGGTGCCGACCAGTTCGCCGAAGGCGGGGTTGGCCGCGAGGACCAGACCGTCGCGGTTGAGCACGGCCATCGGCATCCGGGCGGCCTGGAAGGCGGCGCGGTAGTCGGCGAGGCCGGCGGCGTTGTCGTCGCAGCGGCCGAGGGGGCGGCGCCGGCCGCCGCCCGATGCTTTGGTCCTGCCGTCACGTTCCGTCACGGATTGCAGCGTCGCTCCGGGCGTGCGGCCCGTGCTGTCGGGGTGTCCGCTCACTGCTCGCTCCCGCATGGCGCTTGTCTCGTGATGGAGGGTGGATCCCGCGCTGGAAAGTGTGGCGATCATAGAGGCTGGTGCAACGGCCGATCCAGCGACGCAGCCGGGATCGTCGGCACGCATGACGGAACTTCAGCCATTTCTGCACGGCTGTGTTCGTGTCGCTTCCAAGGTTGGCCGTTTGTTACTTTCCGTCACACGAGGGCCGCGACGCGCCGGTCACCCGTCCGGGCCCCCGAACAGGACGAACGGCATGTAAACGCCACAGGGTGGGGGAGGTCTGCCGAATCCTTCCCGGGAGGTCGATGTGTCGCGCGACCGGACACCCGAGGGGGTGGAGCGCCGTCGACTGCGGCGCCTCGCCGCCGTCGCCACCTCGCTGAGCGCGCTGATCGCGACCTCCGTCGTCGCGGGCCCCGCCACCGCCTCCGACGCGGCCCTGTCCTGCGCACTGAACCGCACCGACGCCCACCACTCCGAGGGCCTCGACAGCTGGAACGGCGCCTACCCCCACCCCGCCGGCCACCTCGACGCCGTCATGATCTTCCTGTCCTTCCCGGACTCCCGCCCCCTAGCCCAGCCGGGCGAAATCTCCAAGGACTACTTCCCGGCCACCTCCCGCTTCTTCGACCGCGCCTCGTACGGCAGATTCCGGTTGCGTGCACACATCCACAAGAAGTGGGTGCAGATGCCGCACCGGTCCGGTGCGTACGGAATACAGCGCGACTGGGACTCCGGCCACCGTTCGGCCTATCTGCGCGATGCGGTCGCCGCCGCCGACGCCTCGGTCGACTTCAGCCGCTACGACCTGGTGTATTTCGTCGCCGACCCGGACGCCCCGGGCGTCGACTCGGACGCCACCAAGGTCGTCAATCTGGACGAGCCGATGCACGCCGACCACACCGACCTGCGCCGCTTCGTGACCGTCTTCGAACAGAGCCCGCCGGACCGCAACGTCCTCGCCCACGAGACCGGTCACGTCCTCGACCTGCCCGACCTCTACCACCGTCCGGGCGACGGCAAGGGCGACTGGGACACCTTTGTGGGGGACTGGGACCTCATGGGCAGCCAGTTCGGCCTGGCGCCCGACCCCTTCGCCTGGCACAAGTGGAAGCTCGGCTGGCTCGGCGACAACCAGGTCGACTGCGCCACGCTGGGCCGCTCCCCGACACTGCACTCCCTGCGTCCGCTGTCCGACCCCGCCGAACAGGGCGACGCCCGCCGGCCCCGCCTGCTGGTGGTCCGTACCGGCCCCGACAGCGCCCTCGCCATGGAAGGGCGCGACGCGACGGGCAACGACCGCTCCGTATGCAGCCAGGGCGTCCTCGTCTACCGCGTCCACAGCGATACGGCCTCCGGGGCGGGACCGGTGCGCGTCCTGGACGGCCATCCCGGCTCCTCGGCCTGCTGGGGCACCTCTGTCTACCCGCCGCTGGCGAATGCGCCGCTGGGCGTGGGGGAGGGGCTGACCGACCGGCAGGACGGCCTGCGGATCCAGGTCGAGGGGCGCGGCGCAGACGGGGAGTGGACGGTCAAACTGAGCCGCGCCGGCTGAGGGCATGGCGGCCCGGATACGCGGAGGCGTCCCGGATGCGGGGCGTCCCGGATACGTCGAAGGCCCCCACCGAGGTGGGGGCCTTCGACCGTCTGTGCGCCGCCAGGGACTCGAACCCCGGACCCGCTGATTAAGAGTCAGCTGCTCTAACCAACTGAGCTAGCGGCGCCTGCTGACGGAGGAAACAGTAGCACCCGGTCCGGGCAGGGCAAAAATCGGTTTGTCTGCACCCGCGACCGGCCCGTGATCACCCGGTGGTCAGCGCCGGAACGGGGCCCTGAAGTGCGGTTTCGTGCTCCTCGTCGGCGGCGCAGCGGGCGGCCCGGACACAGGCCCACAGCAGTACGTCGGGCCCCGGCAGCCAGGGGCTGCGCACGTCCGGGGCGACCAGCCACCGGGAGACGGCCGGCGTGAGGGCGTCGTCAGCCGCCGCCCGCTCGGCGGGGACGTGGCCGGGGTGCAGCGGCGGGACCGTCACCGCGTCCCCGGCGCCGTGGTACAGCAGCGGCGGTACGGCGTGCGCCCACTCCTCCCAGCCGAGCAGCGACGGCAGCCGGTGGGCGGTCCCGGGGGAGGCGAACAGCAGGATCCGGCCGCGGTGCGCCGCCACCGGCCCCGAACCGGGGCCCGCCGACCACAGCCGGTCGACCATCCGGCGTCCGAACAGCGCCGGGGCGTTGATCACGTCGAAGGCGGTCCCGCACGGCAGGACGCTGGGGGCGGTGGGGTGGGTCGCCCAGAGGGTCTGGACGGAGTGCGGATGAGGGCTGGCGGAGGCGAGCCAGTCGGCGCCGTCCAGGGTGACGTAAGCCGCTGTGGGGAACCGGAGGGTCCGGGGAGTGTCGGGCAGCCAGTCGCTCATGCCGAGCCTCCCCCGGTCTCCGACCGGGGTACCCGCACGCTTCGCTCGGCCTCGCATTCACGAGGCGCGCACCTCCTGATTGCCCGCTCGCTTCGCTCGCTCATGGGGACAGGTCTACCCATTCCCCACCCGGGGGTTATGCGGATTGCCGGAAACCGGGACGAGGCGGCGGGCGAGGCAGTATCTTGCCCGCTTTGCATATGCCAGGGGCCATGGGTGGTAGGCATGCGCCGTACCGAGACGCCTGTGACGGACGGTACGGAAGGGGATACGGGCACGGCGTAGCGGCCGGGAGCCGTGCCCGGCCCGCGGCGCGTTCAGTCGGCCTCGCCGAGATGCGTGCGGCCGTCTTGCAGCAGCCCGCGGCCGAACTCGATCATCTTCAGCGCATAGTCCTCGGACCACTCCGCCTGCTCGGCGAGCGTCGCCAGCGGCAGCCGGTCGAAACGCCGCGGATCCGCCAGCTGGGCGGCGGCGATCGCCTGGTATTCGGTGGCGCGGTCGGCCGCCACCCGGAACGCCAGCGCCAGCTCCGTGGAGCGGCGCAACAGCTCCTGCGGGTCGTCCATCGACTCCAGATCGAAGAAGTGCTCGGGGTCGGCGACGGCCTCGGGCGGCTCGAAGACCAGCGACGCGGGCCTCCTGCGCCGGGGTGCCGACGACGCAGCGCCGGATTCGGAAGCCGGACGCGGCTGGGACATGTACGTACCTCCAGATCGTGTGCCGCATTCCATTGTCCCGCCTCGCGCAAGGGGGCCATAGGGCCAGGGCACATACCGGGGGCGGAGCGTCGGTCATGGCCGCCACCGCACCCGGTGCTCCGCCAGATGTGCCAGCACGGCGTGATGGGCCTCCCAGCCGTCCGGGAACTTCACCGTGACGCCCAGCTGGACCGGCTCCGTGGAGGGGTGCTCGTCCAGCAGCTCGGCGACGCCTTCCCGGCAGACCACGATGCAGGCGTGCCGGTGGCGGGAGGCGAGCACGCACAACCGGCCGGTCTCCAGGTGGAAGGCGGTGGCATCGGGGCGGCCGGAGAGCGGGTGGAGAACGACCGTCACGTCGAACTCGCGGCCCTGGAGGCGGTTGGCGGTGTCCACCGTGACGCCCTGCACGCCCAGCTCGGCGAGCGCCGCGCGGACCGCCGCCGCCTGGTCGCGGTGGGCCGTGCCGACCGCGATCCGCCCGGCGGTCAGCGGCACCGCATCGGGCCCGTGCTCGCTGGTCGCGGCGCCCCCGCGGTCGAGCAGCCGGCGCGCCACGAGGGCCACCGCGCGTACCGCCTCCGGGTCCGTACGCGGCGTACGGCGGGCGGGCAGTTCGAGCAGGCCCCAGCCGGACTCGGCGGCCTCGTCCAGGACCCGGTCCACGCCCGAGCCGTCCCCGGCCACCCCGAAGGCCAGCCGGCGGTCCCCGTGGCCGGTACCGCTGCGGAAGGGCGTGTACGGGTAGAACGCGTCGGAGACCAGCGGCGCGGCGGAGGCCGGCAGGCGCCAGGAGACGGGCAGGCGGTGCTGTGGCAGGTCGGGGTTGTGCGCCAGCAGGGTGGCGACGGCGCTGGCGGACGGGTCGTAGGCCAGACCCGCCCATTGCTCGGCGCCCACTACGCTGAACGGGTCCAGCTGCCCGGGATCGCCCACGAACAGCGCCCGCTCGAAGAGCCCGGCGACGGCCAGCAGCGCGTCGGAGCGCATTTGGTACGCCTCGTCCACGATGGCGTGCTGCCAGGGCTCCTCGACCTTGGTGTAGGCCCACTTGGCGGCCGTGGAGACGACGATGGGCAGGCCCGTGAGGTCGGCCACCTTGGCGGAGGTGTGGACCGACGGGAGATCGGCCAGGGCCGGATCGACGGCCCCGGCCTCGCTGCTGTGCAGGCGGCCCACCGGCAGCTCGGGGTCCTTGTCGGCCAGCCGCAGGACGAGGTCATCGACCTGGGCGTTGGTCTGGGCCACGACCATCAACCGGCGCCCGGCGGAGGCCAGTTCGCGGGCGGCGCGGACCACCAGGGTGGACTTGCCGGCGCCGGGCGGGGAGTCGACCACCACCCCGCGCCGGGCGCCGTGCAGCGTGTCGTGCACGATCGCGTCCGTCGCGGCGGCGGCCGCGGCCGAGGGGTCGAAGGCGGCGTCCCCCGCGCTCTTGAGGAACAGGGAGATACCCCCGTCGGGCCGGGTCACAGGAAATCCTCCGGTGTCACGGGATCGGGGGCGTCGGCCGGTGTGCCGGCGGCCGCCGGCGGTCCGCCGTGCGTCCAGGGCGTGTCCTCCGGGTCGGGCAACTCCGGGCCGCCGCGCGGGGCGTGCTCGAACAGCGTCCAGGTCACCGCGTCGCCGTCCTCCGGGACGGAACCGGCCTCCGGCTCCTTGCCGCGCCCCATCCCGCCCGTCAGCCGCACCACCAGGGCGCCGCTCTCCCCGGTGGCATACCCGACGAACTCCGCGGGCTGGGTCCTGCCGTCGGGCAGCGGGCGGTGGAGGCGGATGCCCTCGGACAGCTGGGGACGGTCGCCGGTGCGCAGCGTGACCAGGGGGCGCGGCATCGGGCGCTTCCCCTCGGAGTAGGCCATTTCGACGTGGACGACCGTGCCGCACAGCGCCTCGCCCGCGAGCCGGCGGCCCGCCATCACCAGCGGGTCGTCCAGGGCCTCCTGGGCGTCGAGCTGGGCCTGCGCGGCCTCCCGGGAGGCCAGCTTCTGGGCGGCGGTGACGGCGTCGTCCCGCCGGGGCTGCGGCGGCTCCCCGGCGCGCACCCGGTCGCGGTGCGCCGTGTACGACCAGCGGTCGCGCTTCCAGCGGTCGGCGACCCGCGATCCCGGCGGCAGCGCGCGCAGCAGGTCCAGACCCCGCCAGACGGCGTCCCAGGTGGGCCGCAACTGGCCCTCTATCAGGGCGCGGACCTCTTCCTCGGCGCCGGCGCGCCCCGCGTCGTAACGGGCCATCGCGGGGGCGAGCAGCCGGTTGTCGAAGGCCGGGTCCGTGGCCGGGCCGGCCGGCGGGCACAGCAGCTGACCGTCCGCGTCCCGCCCCGTCTCGGCGCGCTCGGCCGCCTCCCGGCCCGATACGCCCGGCGGCGGGTCGATCCAGGCGAGCAGCGCCCCCAGATGCTGGTCCTCCAGCACGCTCTGCCCGGTGGCCCAATGGCGGCCCAGCAGCCCCGTCATGGCCAGCAGCAGACTGGCGCCCGGCACCCGGGCCCGCTCACCCAAATGAGTGAACCAGCGGCCCAGCAGCGGCACATGGGGCGGCGCGGGATACGGCGTCTCCGGCTCCTGCTCGGCCGTCCGCCGAAACCGCATCGAGCGCCCCAGCAGCCGCACGAAGTCGATTCCCGCGGCGCTCGGCACGATCAACTGCGGGGCGTCCGCACACAGTTCGACCTGCACCGGGACCCGCTTGCCGGTCTCCGGGTCGGTCTCCTTGCGCTCCTCCCACTCCACGGCGTCCGCGAAGCCGTCCACATACGGCAGCACTGACTCGGCCAGCTCCGCCAGGAACGCGAACCGCAGATCGCGGTCGCGCGGCTGCGGTACGGCCAGCAGCTGCGGCTTCTCGCGGTCCGTACCGACCAGCATCCCCAGCGGCGCGCCGGCCTCACCGGCGGTGGTCAACGGGACGAGCACCAGCGGCCGTTCGGACAGATGGCGGTGGCGCACCGTGGTCAGCGGGGCGGCGCGGCCCGCGGCCACCGCCTCCATCCGGGCCAGCGTCTCGATCAGTGACATGACCCCTCCTCGGCCCCTTGCCCGGCCCGGCCCGCCGCCCGCCCCGCCCCGGTGGCGGCCAGCGCCTCGGCGCGCAGCGCGGCCGCCCGGCGCAGGGCCGGCACGGCCGGATCGTCGGGCCCGTGCTCCGCTTCCGGCTCCCCGGGGGCGGCCGCCGCCAGCACCTCCCCGATGGTCCGCAGTCCGCCCAGCTCACCGCGCACCCCGCGCCCCAGCGCCTCCACCGCGCCCCGCTCACGGGAGCGCTGACGGCAGTGGAAGGCCAGCTCGCAGGAGGCCAGGCACTCCGGGGCGTAGGCCGCGCCGACCGTCTCGACGGCCGCGGACAGCTCCTCGGGCGGCCGCGTCGCCGTCTTTCCGTCGTCCGCGAGCCGCAGATCGAAGGTCGTCCCGGGAGGAAGGGCGGCGGCGATCTCCTCGACCCGGGTGAGCCGGGTCAGCTGCCGCCGGGTCGTGGCCAGCTGTTTGCGGACGTCGACGGCCGCGGCGGCGGGGAGGTTGGAGAAGTCCTTCGGGCACACCAGCAGCACCCGGTCGCGCACCCGCACCTCGCGCCCGGTGCGCGCGGTGACATGCCCGGCGACGGTCTCGAGCGCGAGAACGTACACCGCCGCCTGGCGGGCCGCCTCGCCCACCTTGGCGGCGTCCGCGGCGCCGTCGATCATGGGGAAGGACTTGATCTCCACGACCGTCCAGCTGCCGTCCGGATGCACCACCACCGCATCCGGCTCCACATAGACCGGCGCGCCGGCCACCTCGACGGCCAGCATCGGATGGTCCAGCAGCGAGAAGCCCCCGGCGGCGGTCGCCTCGCGCAGCGCCAGCGCCGTACGGGCCGCGCGGCCCTCGGGGCCGGCGGCGGACAGATCGGGGACGGCGACCTCCTCGGGCTCCGGCGGCGCGGTGTCCGTCCGCAGCCGGTCGTGCAGCAGCCGCATCAGGGCCGCGCCGCCGTCGGACTTGACCCGCGCCTCGAAGGAGATGCCCCGCATGATCGCGAACTGGGACTGACCGTAGGCCGCCGGCGAGCCGAGCGCCTGTGCCAGGGCCCCCTTGTCGATCCCCGCGCCGTCCAGCAGCGCCCGGCGCTTGCAGCCGGGGTTGGCGGCGAGCGCGGCGAGCGCACGGGCGTCGAGCGAACGGGGGCGGACGCCGGGACCACGCAGCTCGGTGAGCCTGCGGCGCAGGCTCGACGTCGGCGTCTGCTGCCCCGCCGGCGGAGCGGACGCCGCGGGTCGACTGTCGCGGGAAACGTTCACCCGCGAAAGTCTCGCATCCGGCACTGACATGCGGGGCAATCCCCCGAAGATCCATACGCGGGCGCCCGCCGTGGCCGTCCGGACAGCAACCCGCGACGGCTCCTGCCCCGGTCCGGCCCGGCGCACGCTGCGGTTGCGGTCCCGCCGTGGCCCCTCCGGACAGCAACCCACGACGGCTCCCGCCCCGGCCAGCCCCGGCGCACTCCCACCCCGGTTACGGACAAAACGACCCGTGCGCGATGATGTAAGCAGTTCCGCGGTCAACGCCGCCCGCGCCGAGAAAACGATCAACGACCCACCGAGAGATCGGCGAGAGGCGAGAGAACACGACCATGGCAGCGCGCATCTTCCTGGCCCGGCACGGACAGACCGAGTGGTCCCGCCTCGGCAAGCACACCGGCCGCACCGACATCCCCCTCCTGGACGAGGGCCGCCATGGCGCCAAACTCCTGGGCGAGCGGCTGCACCGCGCCCCCTGGGACGGCCTCCCCGACGTCGAGGTCCGCACCAGCCCGCTGATCCGCGCCAAGGAGACCTGCCAACTGGCCGGTTTCGGCGACCGGGCCCGGGACTGGGACGCGCTGATGGAGTTCGACTACGGCGCGTACGAGGGCCTGACCCCGGCCGAGATCAAGGCCACCCGCCCCGACTGGCTCATATGGCGCGACGGCGTCCCCGAGGGCGAGACCCTCGCCCAGGTGAGCGCACGCGCCGACGAGGTCGTCACCTGGGCCCGCTCGGCCGACCGCGACGTCCTCGTCTTCGCGCACGGCCACATCCTGCGCGCCCTCGGCGCCCGCTGGCTGGGCCTGGACACCTCCTTCGGCGCCCGCATCCGCCTGGAACCCACCTCCCTGTCCGTCCTGGGCTGGGCCTACGGCGAACCGGCCATCGAGCGGTGGAACGACACCGGGCACCTGGGCTGACGGCCGCCGGTCAGGAAACGGGCGCGGCCACCAGCTCCCGTATCGTCATCGGCTCGGCGAGCACCCGCTCCAGCACCTGCCGCACATGGCCGAAGTGCGGCGTGGTGAAGTGCTCGGCCAGGGCCTGCCGGTCCGTCCACTCCTCGACGATCACCATGCGGGCGGGATCGTTGGGGTCGGCGTAGGGCCGGTAGGCGAGGCAGCCGGGCTCCTCCAGGGACGGTTCGATCATGGCCTCCAGGGCGGTGCGAAGGCGGTCCTCCTGGCCGTCCGCGGCCAGGCATTCGGCGACAACGACGAGGGACATGCTGCGGTCTCCTTGGGTGAGGGATCGGGTAACGGGGTGTCGGTAGCGGGGATTTCGCCAACGGAGCGCCGCTAACGGAGCGCCGCTAACGGGGCGTCGGTAACCGGGCGCCGCTAACGGGACGTCGGTAACAGCGCGCCGCTAACGGAACACCGGTCACGGGCGGGCGGGCCCGCTGCCCGCCCCGGAGGCGGTGATCGCGCCCGCGATCTCCTCCAGGTCCGCCGGCGTCAGCGCGATACCGCCCGCCCCGGCCCAGCCGTCGACCTGCGCGGGCGTACGGGCACCGACGATCGTCCCGGTGATGCCGGGCCAGGCCAGCGCCCAGGCGATGGCCACCTCCGCGACGGTGGCGCCGTGCCGCTCGGCGACCGGCTCCAGGGCCCCGGCCACCTGGAGGTTGGCCGCCAGCCCCGTGGTGAAGTCCCGGTGGGCGGTGCGCCAGTCCTCCGCGGGCAGCGCCGCCACGCGCTGTGCGCTGAAGGCGCCGGTGAGCAGCCCGGACTGGAGCGGGGAGTAGACGATCACGCCGGTGTCGTGGGCGTGCGCCCAGGCGATCTCGTCGGCCGCCGAGCGGTTGAGCGCGGAGAACGGCGGCTGGATGACGTCCACATGGGCGATCTTCTCGGCCGCCGCGAGCTGCTCGGCCGAGTGGTTGGACAGGCCGATCGCGCGGACCTTGCCCTCGGCCTTCAGATCGGCCATGACCTGCCAGTACTCCTCCAGCGGCGTGGCGTTGGGGGATACCGGCCCGCTGCCGTCGCCCACGTACTCCAGGGACTCGCCGCTGTCCGGCCAGTGCACCTGGTAGAGGTCGATGTGCTCGGCCTTCAGCCGCCGCAGCGAGTCCTCGACCTCGCGGCGCACGCTGGCCGGCGCCATGATCCGGCGCGGCGCGGCCTGCGGATTTTCCGGATCCCACACCAGCCCGACCTTGGTGAACAGATACGGCCGTTCGGCCTCGGGCAGTCCGGCGACGGCCCTGCCGACCAGTTCCTCGGCGTGCCCGAGGCCGTAGACGGCGGCGGTGTCGATCCAGTTGACGCCGGCGGCGAGGGCGTGCCGGATCGCCGTCACGGACTCGGCGTCGTCGGTGGCGCCCCAGCCGAAGTGCCAGCCCGGTCCGGCGATCGCCCAGGAACCGAGGCCGACGCGGGTGATGCTCATGCCGGTGGTGCCGAGGGGGCGGGTGGGCAGCGAAGTGGCGGTCATGTCGTGGTGCTCCTTGGGAGAGGTGGGGCCGGGTGCCAGGGCGGCGCCCGGCCGGTGGCCTCAACTCTGGCCGCCCTCAGGGTCCTTACCCAGTGGCGGCCGGAGCCTGGGCACGGCATGACCAGGCACGACGGGCCGTGCGGCGCGATACTCGCCCCATGACGAAGCCACTGGACAGACGCGCAGAGCTGGGCGAGTTCCTCCGCTCCCGACGGGCCCGGCTACGGCCCGAGGAGCTGGGACTGCCGGACCACGGCAGCCGCCGGCGGGTCCCCGGCCTGCGCCGCGAGGAACTCGCCCTGCTGGCCGGCGTCAGCGTCGATCACTACATCCGCCTGGAACAGGGCCGCACCCTCCACTTCTCCGAAGCCGTCCTGGACGCCGTCGCCCGCGCCCTGCGCCTGGACCCCGTGGAGCGCGCGCACCTCTACCGGCTGGCCCGCCCCTGGCCGGGCGGGGACGCGGCGCCCGGGGCGAGGGAGCGGCAGCGCGTACGCCCGGGGCTGCAACGGCTGCTGGACTCGGCGTCCGACGTCCCCGCGTACATCGTCGGCCGCAACACCGACGTCCTGGCCTGGAACCGCCTCGCCGCCGCGCTGATCACCGATTTCGGGGCGCTGCCGCCACGTCAGCGCAACCTGGCCCGCCTGGTGTTCCTCGACGAGGGCATGCGCAACCTGTACGCCGACTGGCCCGGCAAGGCGAGCGATGTGGCGGCCTACCTGCGCCTCGATGCCGGACGCCATCCCGACGACCCGCAGACGGCGGAACTGATCGCCGAACTGACCGCCTCCGGGCCGGAGTTCGAAAAGCTGTGGGCCGAGCACCGGATCACGGACAAGACCCACGGGCGCTACGTCTACCGCCATCCCGTCGTCGGCACCCTCGACCTCGGCTTCGAAACCCTGCGGCTGCCCGACGATCCGGACCAGGCGCTGATCGCGCACACCGTGGAGAGCGGCTCCCCGTCCGAGACCGCGCTGCACCTGCTGGCGACGTGGGCGCAGGAGAGCCTGCCGGTGAGGTGAGCCCGCTGCTCAGTGCGCCGCGGCCACCGTCCCTGCGGACGCCGTGTGCCGCTCCAGGAAGTCGGCGACCGGGCCGATTCCACGGTGGGCGTGCAGCCGGCGGGCGGTGCGGTCGAGCATCGCGCGGATACGGGCGGAGCCGACCTGGTCCAGCAGAGCCAGCGCCCGGGTGCCGGCCGCGGCGGCCTCCTCCGGGGCGCCGCTGTCGGTCAGGTCGCCCGCCAGCTCGGCGGTGAACAGCGCGATGTTCCGGGTGAAATGAGGATCCTGGAGACTCACCGCCCGCCGCGCCTGCTCCGCCGCACGCTCCCCGTCGCCCAGCGCCGACCAGCACTGCGCCTCCAGGCCCGCGAGCTCCGCCTCGCCGTAAAAGGACATCCATTCCGGGTCGTTGTCCGCCGCGCCGCCCGCGAACAGCCGCTCGGCCCGGGTCAGCGCCTGCTCACAGCTGCTGCGGTCGCCCAGGACCGCCCAGCCGCCCGCCTCCCGCAGCGCCAGCAGCGACAGCAGCCGGGGTGAGCCCAGATGCTTGGCGGCCTGCTGAGCGGCCTGGGCGGCGCGCACCGCCTCGCGCGGGCGGTCGGCATCGCGGGCCAGGAAGGCGGTGTTGCAGAAGGCGTGCGCCTCCAGGGCCGCGTCCCCGCAGACCCGGGCGGTGGCCAGGGCCTCGGCGTAGTGCGAGCGGGCGTCGCCGAAACGGCCCGAGTCGTGTGCCAACCAGCCCACCGTGATGGCCAGTTCGCCCGCCCCGGAATGCAGCCGGTCGGCCACCGAACGGCGCTGGACACCGGAGTCCAGCAGGTCGTAGGCGGCCCGCAGCGGTGCGGCGGCGCGACGGTAGATGCCCTCGGCGCCGTGCCGGTCGTCCAGCAGCCGGATCCGGCGCACGGCCTCCTCGACGGCGGTGGCCTCGGCTGCACCGGCCCGCCCGCCCGGCGTCCGGGGGCGGGGTACGACGGCGGCTTCGGCGGGGTGCAGGGCGGCGATGCCCAGGGCGGCCGCCGGGCCGCCGGTGATGAACGCGCGACGCAGCACGTCGCTCTCCTCGCAGATCTGGATACAGGTATCGCGGTGGTCGGGATCGGGTGCCAGGGGCGCGGCGTTCACCGCCGTACGCGCCCCCCGTCCGCGTACCGTCTCGCGTGGCGCGAAACCCATGTCCGGCAGCGCCAGCCCGGGAAACATGTGCCGGAACACGCGCTCGTAGGCGTAGTTCGGGCAGCGGATCTCCCCGGACTCGACGCGGCCCACATAGCGGGCGTCGCACGAGACCTGCTCTCCGATCTCACGGGCGGACCGTCGGACCGCCGCCGCGAACTCACCCGGGGACAGCCGGCCGCGCAGCTGTCGGAAGGCGGTGTTCGGACGGGCGGGTACGGTGCGGGACGACGCTGGTCTTGCTGGTGGCGACGCCATGGCGGACCCTCTCCGTGGCCTTTCCGTGCCATCTTGTGGCGGTGCCGCGTCCTGGCGGTGCGGCGGGGACGACCGTACCGGCTACCAGGGGCGCAGTACCCAGCGTTTGTCCACAAACCACACATCTCGCCCGTGATCTGCCATGAAGTGCCATCCTTTGCAGCGTTACGCCGCCGTAGCTGTTGACACCCGAAACCGTTGAACTCGGTGTAAAGGCGCGGCGCGTGTCATGAGGAGGGGTTCTCCATGTGGGAGACCGGCGTGAGCAGGGGCGTGGGCGGATCCGGACCGGGCGCGCCGCAGGCCCCCGTAGAGCCCTGTGACCTCGTCACGGTGCCCGCCCGGCAGGGGCTGGAAGCCGTCGACATCCTGCGTCTGCGGGACGGCGTCGGCCCCGTCCTGCACGACGGTACCTGCGACACCCTCGGCTTCCTGGTGCCGCCGGGCACCGCGGACGGCTGGGACGTCCCGGGCAGCGCCTGCACCCAGACCTACGGGCGCGGGCTCGCGCTGGGGGAGTTGTGCGACGGCGACGCGCCGGAGCCCCCGGTGTCGGGCACCGGCTGGCTGGTGCCGCCGGAAGGCGCGTACGCCGATGCCACCGACCCGGTCGTCCTGCGGGCGGCGCTCGGCGAGGCGGCCCGCACCATCGAGGCCGTCGACCGCTGCCAGTGACCGCGGCGGCCGCGCGCCCTCAGCGCTGCGGGGCCGGCTCCGGCGGCGGGGGCTGCGCCCCGGGGTTCCGCCGACGGGCCGGTGCGGCGGCGACGGCCGCTTCGTAGACGGCCATCAGGGACGCGGCGCTGCGCTCGATGTCATAGCGCCGCACCACCGAGGGCACCGGCAGCCGCGGCGCCCCGCCGCGTCGCACCTCGCGCAGCGCGGTGGTCAGTTCGTAGGCGACGGGCCCGATCCGGCGGGCGCCCGGCGGATGGTCCGCGGGCAGTTCGTCGACGGCCGGACAGCTGCCGTACAGCACCGGCAGCCCCGCCGCGAGCGCCTCCAGGACGGCCGACCCGAACGCCTCGTCCTGGGACGGGGAGACGAACACATCGGCCGCCGCCAGCAGCCCGGGGATGTCGAGATCCTTCGCCGGCCCCTCCTCCGGCCCGCGGTCCAGCGCGCCCAGGAGATGGATCCGGTCGCCCGACCCGAACTGCCGCGCCGTCCTCCGCAGCATCGCGTGCTCCGGCCCCTCGCCCGCCAACAGCAGGTGGACACCGGAGAGTTGGGTGACCGCACGCACCAGGACGTCGAACCGCTTGGCCGGTACGAGCCGGCCCGCACCGCCGACCACGAAGGCGTCCAGCGGGATGCCGAGCCGGAAGCGGACGGCGGATCGGACCAGCGGATCGTGCCGGAACCGGTGCGCCTCGATGCCAGGGGGCACCACATGGATGCGCGCCTCCGGGACGCCCCAGCGGCGCAGCCGGGCGGCGACGGTGTCCGAGACGGCGACGGTCGCCGAGCCGAGCCGCTCGGTGGCCCGGTAGAGGATGCGCACCCCGGGTGTCGGCCGGTGGCCCTCGATGACCGCGTCGCCCAGCGAGTGCTCGGTGGCGACCACGGCCCGCACGCCCGCCAGCCGCGCGGCGATCCGGCCGTAGACGCAGGCGCGGTAGAGATGGGTGTGCACCAGGTCGTAGCCGCCGTCGCGGATGAGCCGGGTCAGCCGGGGCAGCACCCGCAGATCACGGCTACGGGTCATGCCCAGGTGGGTGACGGGGATGCCGTCGGCCCGGATGCCGTCGGCGAGGGGACCGGGACCGGCGAGCGTGACGACCTCGCAGCGCGCCGGCAGCCGCCGCAGCATCAGCCGCAGCTGCTGCGCGGCGCCGCCCACCTCCAGACCGGTGATGACATGCAGGACCTTCATCACATGCTGCTCCCCTGATAGCCGGACATGCTGCTCCCCTGATAGCCGGGCGGACGGAGGACGGCCGGGCCGACGGAAACCCCGCGGGAATTCGGTGCGCCGGTCAGCGCGCGGAGCCGGTCCGGACGAAGAGCGCGCCGAGCGGATGTCCCTCGCCGCGGATGGTGAACCGGAATAGGGGACGGACGCCACCGGACCGCAGCGCGGCCCCGGGGCCGAATACGGCGGAATCGCCTCCCGCGGTGTTGCGGTAAGGGGGCCACGGGGCGGCGCTCCGGCCGAAATCGCGAGGACGGGAATGGAGGGGGCCGGAATCGAGGGAGCGGGAATCGCGAGGGCGGGAATCGTGGGGCCCGGAATCGCGAGGGCGGGAATCGTGGGGCCCGGAATCGCGAGGACCGGAATTCATCACATCATGAGCCGGGTCGGCGGCACCCCGCAGCGCGGTGCGCGTCATTTGGCTGGTACGTACGGAGAGCGTGCCATTTCCGGCACCCGGGCCGGTGCCGTATCCCGGTGCATCCGCACTGGCGCCCGCATTCGGTGGAATCCGCAGCCGTTTCCGGCTCGCCGAAAGGGCGCGGCGATTTGCATTCGGCCGCCGAAATCCGTCCCGCCGCGTCACGCCGCACAGCGGGTACCGGGCACATCCGTACGCGACGACGACCGGGGTCCGACCGGCGCGGTCGCCGGTGAGGTGCACCGCCCGGTGGCGGCGGCCGGGGTGAGCGGATTCTCCGGGAGCCGGCGCAACCACCGCCGTGGGCCGCAGCGATGACGGCACGGCCGGCAATGCCAAAGCCGCCGGCGCGCATACCGTGGCGCGGCTGCTGCGGCCCGTCGACTTCCGCATCCCCATCCTCTCCCGAATCCCGTGGCCGGTACGGACTTCCCTGAGTCAAACAAGAGAGCACTCTGACAGAAAGCACGGGGGAAATCGGGGCAGGCACGCCGGGCGTCGGCCGGGCTCTGCCAATCAGCGGAATACCGTTACCGCGTCCGGTTGGCAGTAAAGGACCGGACGGGCGAACCTTTTCCCGGAAGGGCGAATGGCCGCATCCCCGACTCGGGATGCTCGTTGTGACCCATGCCCCATTCGCGAATGAAAGGAGAAAGGTGATGAAGCGATTCGTCAGGACCACCACCATGGCTGCGGTGAGCTGTGCCATGGTGCTGGGCAGTGCATCCGTCGCCACCGCCGGCGGTCACCACCACCACGGCCGCGGCGCGACCGCCGTCGGCTTTGCGAAGCACTCCCCGGGTGCGTTCAGCGGCAACGTCATCCAGTTCCCGATCGACATCCCGATCAATGTGTGCGGCAACAGCGTCGACGGTTTTGCGCTGATCAACCCGGCGTTCGGGAACATCTGCCTCAACAAGTGACCTGAGCGCCGGTCCGGAAGGGCATCGGGCCGGCGGGTCGTGGTGTGCTGCGGCGGGCCGCCCGGGGCAAGCGCCCCGGGGCGGGCCGCCGCTTCGCCGTACCCGGGGGCCGCGGCCGGTGGCGCGCCGCCCGCCGGATACTTGAGGCATGGCAAAGAGCAGGCGCGGGCGCGGCGGCCCGGAATCCGTCACCCGGACGGTGGACGGCGGACTCGCCGAGTTCCGTCCCGACCGGGACCGTCCGCGCGGCTGGACGCTGCTGATCGACGGGGCCCCGCAGTCGCATGTGGACCTCGACGACCCGGCGTACCTGGAGTTCTCCTACCAGCGCCGCCTCGGCCATGTCGCCGACCTCGCCGCGCCGCCCGGCAAACCGCTCCAGGCCGTCCATCTCGGCGGCGGCGCGCTGACCATGGCGCGCTATATCGCCGCCACCCGGCCCCGCTCCACCCAGCAAGTGCTGGAGATCGACGCCCCTCTCGTCCAACTGGTCCGCGAGCGGCTCCCGTTGGAGAGCGGCTGGCGTATCCGGGTGCGGGGCGCGGACGCCCGCGCGGGGCTGGCGAAGATCCCGGACGGCTGGGCGGACCTGATCATCGCGGACGTCTTCGGCGGGGCCCGTACGCCCGCGCATCTGACCAGCACGGAATTCGTGGCCGAGGTACGGCGGGCGCTGCAGCCCGGCGGCTGCTACGCGGCCAACCTCGCCGACGGCCCGCCGCTGCGCTTCCTGCGCGGTCAGATCGCCACCGTCCGTACGGCCTTCCCCGAACTGTGCCTGACCGCCGACCCGGCCGTCCTGCGCGGCAAACGCTTCGGCAACGCCGTACTCCTGGCCTCCGACCGCCCGCTCCCGCTCGCCGAACTGACCCGCCGCGCAGCGGGCGACCCGCACGCCGGCCGCGTCGAACACGGCCGCGCCCTCCTGGACTTCACCGGCGGCACACCCCCCGTCACCGACGCCACGGCAGTGGCCTCCCCGCCTCCACCGGCGGACACCTTCGCCTGACGGAACCGCGACCGCGGATCTCGCGGACCGCGGCCGGGGAATCCACGGTCCGCGACCGCGGAATGTCGTCGGTGGCAGGGGAATACCCCTCACCCCCGCCGCGTTGTGGCCCCGCAGGGGGGCCTCGCGTCCCTTAGGGGATCCGTTCGACCGCCCCCTAGGGATCCGTTCGACCGCCCCGTAAGGGCCAGGCACCCCAAAGGGCTACCTCCCCCTAAGGGTTACGCCCCCGGGGACACGCCCCAAGAGTTACGGGCCCGCCGGCCACCGCTCGCCCTACGTGGCCTGATAGGTCGTCTGCACCGCCGGCGGGTGTCCGTTCCAGGTGCAGATCACCGATGAGTGTGAGGCGCCGCCCGTGAATTCCACCCGGAGCCACTCGTCCTGTTTCCACACCTGCATTTCCCAGCCGGAGTTGGGCGTTGCCGATACCAGTTCCGCGGACTGGGCGCCCATGTCGAGGACGACCCGGCCGCCCGCCGTGGCGTAGCTCCTGATCCGGCCGTCGCTGGTGGGGGAGGAGCCGGCCGGCGGGGCGAGGGTGGGGTGGTGGGGCCGGTCGTCGCCGGTGGGGGGGGAGGGGGTGGCGGAGGGGGAGTGGGAGGGGGGGTCCGCCGGGGCGGAGGGCTTGGGGCGGTGGGTGGAGGAGGCGCGGGGTGTGGCCGCGCCGCCCGCGGTCAGGTGGTCGGAGAGCGGCAGTGCGCGGGGCGCGTCGTAGGCCGTACCCGAAAGCACCGTGTGCACGCCGAACCATGACAAGGTGACCGCGGCGCCCGTCGCCAGCGTCCAGGCCAGTGCGTGAACCAGTCCTCGTTGCATTTGGCTCATACTGCACCACCGCCGCGCCCCGTTGCAGCCCTCCCGTGACGGCCGGCATCCCCGGCGGGTGTCAACCTCGGGCGGGGGCAGTGGCCCGAATGGCGTACGGTGCCGCCCATGGCACGTGTGCTCGTCGTCGAGGACGATCAGTTCGTACGCTCGGCCCTCATCCGGCATCTGACCGACGCCTCCCACGCGGTACGCAGCGTCGGCACCGCCCTGGAGGCGCTGCGCGAGGTCGCGCAGGTCGGCTTCGACGTGGTCATTCTCGACCTGGGGCTGCCGGATCTGGACGGTTCCGAGGCGCTGAAGATGCTGCGCGGTATCACCGATGTGCCGGTCATCATCGCCACCGCCCGGGACGACGAGGCCGAAATCGTACGGTTGCTGAACGACGGCGCCGACGACTACCTCACCAAGCCGTTCTCCGTCGAACATCTCTCCGCCCGGATGGCGGCCGTGCTGCGCCGCTCCCGCGTGAGCGCCAACGGGTCGGAACCGCCCTCCCGGGTGATGCGGGTAGGCGGCCTGACCATCGACCCGCTGCGCCGCCAGGCCGAACTGGACGGGGTGGCGCTCGATCTGACCCGCCGCGAATTCGACCTGCTGGCCTTCCTCGCCGAGCGGCCGGGCGTGGTAGTGGCCCGTAAGGAACTGCTCGCCGAGGTCTGGCAGCAGGCGTACGGGGACGACCAGACCATCGACGTCCATCTCTCCTGGCTCCGCCGCAAATTGGGTGAAACCGCGGCCAAGCCCCGTTATCTGCACACCCTGCGGGGTGTGGGCGTGAAGCTGGAGCCCCCGCTGTGAGATGGGCGCTGGTCAAGGTGGCGCTGGCGGTCACCGTGATGGTCGTGGTGGCGTTCGCGATACCGCTCGGGCTCGTCGTCAAGGAGATGGCCAGCGACCGCGCGTTCTCCAACGCCGAGCGGCAGGCCGCCACCATCGGCCCGGTCCTCGCCATCACCACCGACCGCACCCAGCTCGAACGCGCCCTGGCCAGCGCGGAGACCGGCCCGGGCGGCCGGATCGGCCTCCACGTCCCGGCCGGCGGTGCCAACGCCCGCCCCCTGGAGATCGGCACCCGCCGGGCCGCCCCCCAGGACGTGGACGCCGCGGTCAGACTGGGCCGCGCCTCCATCTCGCCCGTTCCCGGCGGCTCCTCCCTCCTCCAGCCGACCGCCGTCGCCTCCGGTATCGCCGTCGTCGAGGTGTTCGTCCCGGACGATGCGCTCACCAACGGGGTCACCACCTCCTGGGTGGTGCTGGCCGGCGTCGGCCTGGCGCTGATCATCGGCTCGGTCGCCGTCGCCGACCGGCTCGGCACCAAGATGGTGCGCCCCGCCGAGCGGCTGGCGGGCGCCGCGCACGACCTGGGCAGGGGAAAGCTCGGGGTACGCGTCCCCGAGGACGGCCCGAAGGAGCTGCGCTCCGCGGCCAGCGCCTTCAACTCGATGGCCGACCAGGTCGTCCAGCTGCTCGCCAACGAACGCGAACTGGCCGCCGACCTCTCGCACCGGCTGCGCACCCCGCTCACCGTTCTGCGCCTGAACGCCGCCTCGCTGGGCGACACCTCGGCCGCCGAACAGACCCGGGCCGCCGTCGCACAGCTGGAGCGCGAGGTCGACCAGATCATCCGCACCGCCCGCGAGCAGAAGGCGCACACCCAGCAGGCCGCCGCGGCAGCCGGCTGCGACGCCGCCGAGGTGATCCGCGAGCGGATGGCCTTCTGGTCGGCACTGGCCGAGGACGAGGGCCGTACGGTGCGGATCGCGGGTGCCGACCGTCCCGTCCGCATCCCCGTCGCCCGCCCCGATCTGGCCGCCGCGCTGGACGCGATGCTCGGCAATGTCTTCCGGCACACCCCCGAGGGCACCGCTTTCGCGGTCGATGTGCACAACGCCGACGACGCGGTGATCGTGCTGGTCTCGGACGCGGGGCCGGGGATCGAGGACCCGGATGCGGCGCTGCGCCGCGGTTGGTCGGGCGGCGGTGGGTGGGGGCACCACCCAGCGGTAGCTGGGGGAGGGTCCACCGGGCTCGGGCTGGACATCGTGCGACGGCTGGCCGAATCCACCGGCGGTGATGTCCGTATCGGCCGCTCGGTGCTGGGCGGCACCGAGGTACGGGTCTGGCTGGCGCGGGAGGGCGGGCGGCGGGCCGAGCACGGGGTACGGCGCGGACACCGGCTGCGGCGCCGCCTGGGCGCCCGGGGGCGGCGCGCGCTCCGGGCCGGCCGGGGCCTTTGACCGTCCGGACTGCCGGGCCGACGGGGGCTCCTGACCGTCCGGGCCGCCGGGCCGACCAGGACACCTGGCCGTCCGGGCCGCCGGGCCGCCGGGCCGCCGGGGACTCCTGCCCGGGACGGACCACTTGGGCCGGCGGCGGCGCGTGGCCGACCGGGATGCCAGGGCCTCTTAACCGGTCCCTTCCGCTTCCTTAAGCGAGTCATAATTCCGCCAACGGCGGCCCCAATACCGGCAATTGTCCGTTTCCCGGCCGCTAGCGTGTGGGGCACACCCGGATGCACCCCCAGTGCACAACCGGCGCACCCCCGGCGCACCCCCCAGCGCACCCAGCCCCCCACGCGACGACAGGCAGGACCCCCATGACTCCCTCGGCACACCGCCGCCGCACCAGCCGCACCACCAAGCTGATCGTGACCGGCGCGGCCGCCGCCGTCGCGGCCGGCGGTGCCTTCGCCGTCGCAGGCTCCGCCATGGCCTCCAAGGCACCGCAGACCGGCGCCCGCTCCGCGAAGGCGGGCGCCGGCTTCGCCCCGTACGTCGACACCTCCCTCACCCCCGCCTACGACCTGGCGGGCACCGCCAAGAAGACCGGGGTGAAGACCTTCAACCTGGCCTTCGTCACTTCCGGCGGCGGCTGTACGCCCAAGTGGGGCGGCGCGGTTGAGCTCGGCAACGACCCGGTGGCCAAGCAGATACCCGCGCTGCGCACGGCCGGCGGCGACGTCCGGGTCTCCTTCGGCGGCGCCAACGGCTCCGAGCTGGGCCTGGCCTGCCAGTCCGCCGACGAGCTGGCCGCCGCGTACGGCAAGGTCATCGACCAGTTCAAGCTCACCAAGGTCGACTTCGACATCGAGGGCGGTGCGCTGCCCAACACCGCGGCCAACACCCGCCGCGCCCAGGCCGTCGCCCAGCTCCAGAAGAAGCACCCGGGCCTGGACGTCTCCTTCACCCTCCCGGTCATGCCGGAGGGCCTGACCCAGGACGGCGTGAACCTCGTCGCCAACGCCAAGAAGAACGGCGTCAGGATCAACGCCGTCAACATCATGGCGATGGACTACGGCGCCTCCTACAACGGCGACATGGGCACCTACGCCACCAAGGCCGCCACCGCCACCCAGGGCCAGCTCAAGAAGGCCCTCGGGCTGAGCGACGCGGCCGCCTGGAAGGCCGTCGCGGTCACCCCGATGATCGGCGTCAACGACGTCCAGCAGGAGGTCTTCAAGCTCGGCGACGCCGCCGCACTGGTGAAGTTCGCCCAGAGCAAGCACCTGGCCTGGCTGTCGATGTGGTCCGCCACCCGCGACAAGGCCTGCCCCGGAGGCGGCAACTCCGCCCAGCCGACGTGCAGTTCCATCGACCAGGAGCCGCTGGCCTTCACCAAGGCCCTCGGCGCCTACACCGGCTGACCCCCACCGGCGGTCCGCCCCCACGCATACGGACCGCCGCCCGCCAGGCAGGGCGCAGCGGACTTCGTCCCCCCACCCGCTGCGCCCTGCCGTCTTTATGCGTGCACGGCCCCCGCACCGCCCCGTACCGCCGCGCGGAAGGCGATCGGCGTCGTCCCCGCCCGGCGCTGGAAGAACTTGGTGAAGTTGGTGGCGTCGGCGAAGCCCAGGCGGTCGGCGATCCGGGCCGCGGACTGATCGCCGTGGGCCAGCAGGCGTTTGGCCTCCAGGAGGACCCGGCGGTCGATGAACTCCTTGGCGCCGACCCCCGCCCCGGCCCCGGTGGCGCGCGAGAGGGTACGGGGCGCATAGCCCAGCGACCGGGCGTAGTCGGCGACCCGGCGGGTACGGGTGAAGTCCCGCTCCACCGCGTCCCGGAAGCGCAGATAGGTCTCGCCGGCCTCGCAGCCGCCCGGCGCGGCCGTCTCCCCGCCCGGGTGCGCGGCCCGCAGCACCAAAACGGCCAGCAGATGCCGCAGCACTTCGAGGTGGATGTCCAGGGGGAGCCCGCCCAGCGCGCCGAATTCGTCGTGCAGGGCGCGCATCGCGGCGTCCAGGTGCCGCGCCGCCGCGCCATCGGGGTGCCGCACGGCGGGCCCGTACCAGTCCTCCACCCGGGCCGCGGCCGCCGTCGACGGATCCAGGAAGCCGGCCTCGAAGAGCACCAGCCGCCCCTCCGCGCCGCTCAGATCGCCGAAGTGCTGCACCTGCCCAGGGCGTGACCACAGCAGATCGCCCGGGGCGAGGACGTGCTCACGGAAGTCGACGCTGTGCACCAGCCGGCCGCGGTCCAGGAGCAGCAGGTGGTGGAAGCCGGGGCGGTGCGGCGTGGACAGCCGGCAGGCGTCCGCGCGCTCGCGCAGCGAGGCGAGGGTCAGCACCTCCACGCCTGCGGGGCGCCCGGCCGGAGCGGAGAACGCCACCTCCCGGATCTCCGGTACCGGCGCCTGCTCGGCCCCCGCCCCCTCCTGTCGCTTTTTGACCATCCCTGGTCCCTTCCCTACCCCGAAATGCCCCGATCCCGCCCCTAGCGTAGAAGACGTCGGCACAACCGCTGACGGAAAACGACAGTCCGCTCCGCGCACCCGGATGGATGCCGCCGGACGTAATCACAGCTGGGAGACCCCCATGTCCACCACGATCGCTCTCTTCGGGGCCAACGGCACCATCGGCAGCCGCATCCTGAACGAGGCCCTGCAGCGCGGTCACCAGGTCACCGCGGTCGTCCGCGACCCCGCCAAGATCAGCGCCAGCCACCCGAACCTGACCGTGACCACCGGCGACGTCCTCGACCCGGCGTCCGTTGCCGCCGTGGCCAAGGGCAAGGACGTCGTGGTCAGCGCGGTCGGCGGCGGGGGCGCCGAGGGCCACCGCGCCACCATCGAGCCCGCCGCGAAGTCCCTCGTCAGCGCGGTGCGCACGCTCGGCGACGAGGCCCCCCGGCTGATCACCGTCGGCGGCGCCGGCTCGCTGCGCACCCCCGACGGCACGCTGGTCTGGGACAAGGAGGGCATCCCCGGCTTCCTGCTGGAGATCATGCACGCCCACGGCGATGCGCTGGACTTCTACCGCACCGTCTCCGATGTGCGCTGGACGAACCTCAGCCCGGCCGCCCTCATCGAGCCCGGCGAGCGCACCGGCGCCTACCGCACCGCCACCGAGGACCTGGTCACCGCCGAGGACGGGAGCAGCCGGATCTCCGCCGAGGACTACGCCGTCGCCCTCGTGGACGAGATCGAGCGCCCCGCCCACATCGGCGAGCGGTTCACCGTCGGCTACTGAGCCCCCGGCGCCTACGGGCAAGAAACACTCAAGGCCCCCGATCAGAGATCGGGGGCCTTGACAGTGGGGTGAGTAACGGGACTTGAACCCGCGACATCCTGGACCACAACCAGGTGCTCTACCAGCTGAGCTATACCCACCATGACCGGTGCTGTGTGGTTCTTTTTCCCCACCGGCTGAGAAAAAGTGTACAGGGTCTTGAGGGGTGCTCGCTCCCGGGTTTCGCACACCCGGGAGCGAGCTGGGTCACTACGGTGCGGACTGCCCCTCGGCAGGCAGGACGTGCTTGGCCGCGATGCCCTTGGCGGTCTCGGAGTCCGGGCCGGGCTGGGGTACGAAGAGCGCCTCCCGGTAGTAGCGCAATTCCGCGATGGATTCGCGGATGTCGGCCAGCGCCCGGTGATTACCGCTCTTGTCCGGACTGTTGAAGTACACCTTCGGATACCAGCGCCGGGCCAGTTCCTTCACCGAGGAGACATCGACGATCCGGTAGTGCAGATAGTCCTCGAGCGTCGGCATGTCGCGCAGCAGAAAGCCCCGGTCGGTGCCGACGGAGTTCCCGCACAGCGGGGCCTTCCCCGGCTCCGGCACGTACTGCTTGATGTACTCCAGCACCTGCCGCTCGGCTTCTTCGAGCGTCGTACCGGAGTCCAGCTCGGCCAGCAGCCCGGAGGTGGTGTGCATGACGCGCACCACCTCCGGCATGGTGGTCAGTGCCTCGGCCGGGGGGCGGATCACCACATCCACCCCCTCGCCCAGCACATTCAGCTCCGAGTCGGTGACCAGGGCGGCCACCTCGATGAGCGCGTCGTTCGCCAGCGAGAGACCGGTCATCTCGCAGTCGATCCACACCATGCGATCGTTCATGCGTCTCACCCTACGGGGCGCTCCCGCTGGCTGGGCAGCACGGGGCGGCCCGCGCCGCGGGAGACGGGCGCCTCCGGGATCCGGGCGGCGTAGGCGTCCGAGGTCGGTTTCCCGGCCCCGTCCGGCTCCGCCGCGGCCAGCGCGGCCGCCGGTCCGTGCCCGGCCACCGTGGCGAACCGCTCGGCACCGCCGGGCACCGGCCCGGGCCGCTCCCCGCGCTCCGGCCGCTCGCCCCGCTCCGGCCGCAGCGACGGCTCGGGTCCCCCGTTCTGCGGCCGGCGGGCCCGGTAGGCCGCGCGGTAGGCCGCGGGCGAGGCGCCCAGCTGCCGCCGGAAGTGGCCGCGCAGGGCGACCGGCGAACGGAATCCGCAGCGCCCGGCGACCTCGTCCACCGAATAGTCGGAGGTCTCCAGCAGTCGCTGCGCCTGGAGCACCCGCTGGGTGATCAGCCACTGCAACGGCGCGCTCCCGGTCAGGGAACGGAACCGCCGGTCGAAGGTGCGCCGGCTCATATAGGCGCGCGCCGCCAGGGTCTCCACGTCGAACTGCTCGTGGAGGTGCTCCAGCGCCCAGGCGACGACCTCGGCCAGCGGGTCGGCGCCGATCTCCTCTGGTAAAGACCGGTCGAGGTAGCGCTGGTGCCCCATATCGGAGGCGGTGCGGCGCGGGGGTACGACCAGCCGGCGGGCCAGTGCGTTGGCCGCGTCCGCGCCGTGATCGCTGCGCACGATGTGCAGGCACAGATCGATACCGGCGGCCGTGCCCGCGGAGGTGAGCACATCGCCGTCGTCGACGAAGAGCTCGCGCGGATCGACATGGACGGACGGATAACGCTTGGCGAGCGTCGGCGCGTACATCCAATGGGTGGTCGCGGGGCGGCCGTCGAGCAGTCCGGCCGCGGCGAGGACGAACGCCCCCGTGCACAGCCCGACGATTCTGGCCCCCTCTTCATGCGCGCGGCGCAGCGCGTCGAGCGCGGCGGGCGGCGGGGCCTGGGTGATGGAACGCCAGGCCGGTACGACGACCGTCCCGGCACGGGAGATCGCCTCCAGCCCGTAGGGGGCGGACAGTTCGAGCCCCCCGGTCGTGCGCAAAGGCGCATCTTCGCCCGCGCACACAAGTAGCCGGTACCTCGGAACGCCGGCGTCTTGGCGGTCGATGCCGAAGACCGAGAGCGGAATGGAGCTCTCGAAAATGGGACCGCCGCTGAAGAGGAGCACCGCGACTATTTCGCGGCGTCGTCGTGCGGCGAGCTTGCGTGCGGCATCTGGTACGGCAGCGGAGTCCTGGCTCATGGCACTTAAGCCCCCCTCGGTCGTCTCGCCCTCTCGGTCCTGCACAGTTCCCCCGCCGTAGTTACCAAGATCGAATCTACTGTGCCCCGTGAGGATGGAGTGCCAAGTTCACCACCCGCTGGTATGTCGATATGGCAACTTGGCGCGAAGCATTCGATCACGAAGCGTTCCACTCGTCGGGCCTCCAGGGAAAGTGCGCGTCTCGGCTCTGCCCGTTCGCAGTAGGGCACAACCATGCCCGGCGGTCCTTTCCGCCCAGCTCACACCCAGGTTGGGGGGTGGTGGGGGGAGGGGTCGGATCCCGGCAAGAAGTTGGCTGAAAACGTGCGTGCGCAGACTTGCGGGAGCCCTATTCGACCGGCGTACGCCGGTCCTGATATCGGCCGCCCCCGCGCACTACCGTCCCCATTTGCCCCGTTCTGCACCGGTGCCGTCCGACCTCTCGCACCCGGACCCGGGCCGCGGCCCGTTCGGATTGCCGCAGCAGTGCGCGGCATACGCAGGTCACCGCCGCCAGCCCGGCGCCGGCGCCGGCCGCGCCGCCGACCGAGGCGCCGCTCGCGAGCAGGACGCACGGCACCAGGGCGCAGCTGAACGCGCCCCAGCGCACAAGATCTCTCACTGGGTCGGGTGATCTCTTGGACGGCGCGGGCATCGCGGGCTCCCTTCCGGCGGGCAGCTACTACAACGCCGCCGACGATCACGGGTCACCGCGAGGGGTACGTACGGGGGCAGGCCGGGGCATTGCCATCGGCGCCACGCTCCGGCATGCTCCGGGGAACGTTCGAGGCCCTTGACGCCCTCGGCGGGTGCCCCCTGCCCGCGCCGGAGTCTGGGCAGCGGAGGAGTGGCGCCGTACTCTTGGGGTATCGGGTTGGGAAGATGATTCCCAGTCGTATCGTTCCTCTTTGAACTATGGCTCGCGCACCGCGATCGAACCAGCTCAGTCAACTGCCGGATCAAGTCAATCGCCGTTCCCCGTTCGCCCCTCCGCAAGAGGACGTCCTCGCCGAGACACCAATGGCCGGTCACGAATATCCCGAACCCGCGGACCGCAAGCAGGTCGCCGATCCCATGGCGGACCTCGAAGCGGCGGAAGAGACCTCGCGCTCCTGCGACCCTGCGTTCCGGCACGGTGTCGTGGTCGGCTTCGACGGTTCCACGTCGAGCGAACGCGCGTTGGCGTATGCAATCGGTATGGCGCGGCGCTTCGGCTCCGGGCTGATCATCGTCCATGTGGCCAACCGGCTGCCGACGACCGTCTGGGCGGGCTGTGAGCCCCCGGTCTTCGTGGACGTGCCCGATCACCGCACCGAGGTGCTGGGGCTGGAGCTGGCCTGCGCCGACCATCTCACCGAGGTCCCCTGGATCCTCGTCGAGCGCGGCGGGGACATCTGCCACGAACTGGAGGAGGTCGGCCGGGAGTACGCGGCCGACGCCATCGTGGTCGGGTCCACGCACGGCATCGTCGGCCGGATCTTCGGCTCGGTGGCCGGGCGGCTGGCGCGGCGCGCGCAGCGGCCGGTCATCGTCATCCCCTGACCGCGTCCCTTGACCTTGACCGCCGACCGCTCCGTCCTGCGATCAGCTCTCCCCGGTTCGCACACAGTTGAGGGGGCGTCATGGGGATTGTGGGCAGTTGAGGCGCCGGCCGGGCCGCAGAAGTGGAATGCGCCCTTGGGAGGGGTAAAAGACCGTCACGTGTTTCGCGGCACGGACGTGCTGCCCACCGGGAGGTGACGGTCTCCGGGGTGGCGGCATCCCGCCGGCGTATGGGCGACGCCGGCAAGGGGAGGCGGCGGCGTTGTGCGTATGGTGGCACGCGCAACGACGCCGCCCCGCCTTTTGCCGGGGACTACTCCACCGTGACCGACTTGGCCAGGTTCCGCGGCTTGTCGATGTCGCGGCCCAGGGCCAACGCCGTGTGGTAGGCGAGGAGTTGGAGCGGGATGCCCATCAGGATCGGGTCCAGCTCGGGCTCGTTCTTCGGGACGACGATGGTGTGGTCGGCCTTGTCCTGCTCCTGGTGCGCGACGGCCAGGATGCGGCCGCTGCGGGCCTTGATCTCCTCCAGCGCGGCGCGGTTCTTCTCCAGCAGGTCGTCGTCCGGGACGATCGCGACGGTCGGCATGGCGGGCTCGATGAGCGCCAGCGGGCCGTGCTTGAGCTCGGAGGCCGGGTACGCCTCGGCGTGGATGTAGGAGACCTCCTTGAGCTTCAGGGAGGCCTCGCGCGCCACCGGGTAGCCGCGCACCCGGCCGATGAACATCATCGACTTGGCGTCCGCGTAGCGCGTCGCCAGCTTCTTGATCTGTTCCTCGCCCTTGAGGATCTCGTCGATCTGGCCGGGCAGCCGGCGCAGGCCCTCGATGATCCGCTTGCCGTCCGAGACGGACAGATCGCGGATGCGGCCCAGGTGCAGCGCGAGCAGCGCGAAGGAGACCACCATGTTGGTGAAGCACTTGGTGGACACCACGCAGACCTCGGGGCCGGCGTGGACGTAGATGCCGCCGTCGGTCTCGCGGGCGATCGCCGAACCGACGACGTTCACCAGGCCCAGCACCCGCGCGCCCTTGCGCTTGAGCTCCTGGACGGCCGCCAGCACGTCGTAGGTCTCACCGGACTGGGAGACCGCGACATAGAGCGTGTCGGGGTCCACGACGGGGTTGCGGTAGCGGAACTCGGAGGCCGGCTCGGCGTCCGAGGGGATACGGGCCAGCTCCTCGATCATCTGGGCGCCGATCTGGCCGGCGTGGTACGAGGTGCCGCAGCCGAGGATCTTCACCCGGCGGATGGTGCGGGCCTCGCGGGCGTCCAGGTTCAGCCCGCCCAGGTGCACGGTGGAGAAGCGGTCGTCGATCCGCCCGCGCAGCGCGCGGTCCACCGCGTCGGCCTGCTCGGAGATCTCCTTGTGCATGTACGTGTCGTGGCCGCCCAGGTCGTAGGACTCGGCCGCGTACTCGACGGTCTCGGGCGTCGCCGTCGTACGGGAGCCCTCGGTGGTGTAGGTGCGGTAGTCGTCGGCCTTGAGGGTGGCCATCTCGCCGTCGTCGAGGGTGACGACCTGGCGGGTGTGCGAGACCAGCGCGGCGACGTCGGAGGAGACGAACATCTCGTGCTCGCCGATGCCCAGGACGACCGGGGAGCCGTTGCGGGCGACCACGATCCGGTCGGCGAAGTCGGCGTGCAGGACGGCGATGCCGTACGTGCCCTCGATGTGCCGCAGCGCCTCGCGGACCTTCTCCTCCAGCTTCTCGGCCGTCGAGCGGCCGATGAGGTGGGCGAGGACCTCGGTGTCGGTCTCGGAGGCGAACTCCACGCCGTCGGCGGTCAGGCGGGCGCGCAGTTCGGCGGCGTTGTCGATGATGCCGTTGTGGACGACCGCGACCTTGCCCTCGGTGTCGAGGTGCGGGTGGGCGTTGTCGTCGGTCGGCGCGCCGTGGGTGGCCCAGCGGGTGTGGGCGATGCCGATGGTGCCGGCGAAGCGCTTGGGCAGCCGGGACTCCAGCTCACGGACCCGGCCCTTGGCCTTGGCGGTCCGCAGCCCCCCGGCCTTGCCGGTGCCGCTCGCGTGCAGGGCGATGCCCGCCGAGTCGTAGCCGCGGTACTCCAGCCGCTGGAGACCTTCCAGGAGCAGCGGAGCAACATCGCGCTTGCCGATATAACCGACGATCCCGCACATACTGCGACCTCCGAGTGAGTCGTGGTGACGGACGTACTTTGCGTTCTTGGTCTGTTCCGGTGTGCCCGGCGCCCTGCGGGGCGCGTCAGCCGTAGACGAGGCGGCGCAGCTGGCGTATCGAGAGGGCCGGCGGGGACACGGCGCGCTGGGGCAGCTCGTCGGAGATCCGCTCGAAGATCGCCTCGTTCCGCAGCCCCTGGGACTGCAGCTCGCGGTGTCTGCGGCGGACGAACCCCTCGGTGGTCTCGTCGAAGTACGCGAGCACGTCCAGGACCACCCGGGCGGCCTCGCCGCGCTGTAGCGGCGTGCTGCGCACCAGGTGGTCAACGAGGTCCTCGTGGGAGGGACGGCGATCGAGCACCCGTTGATACTGCTGAACCGCGCCGGGAATCGCAAGAAATCTGCCCGACATCGGGCAGATCCCTGGGATGGCGCTCGGAAACTGGTCTAAACCTTGACCGCGTACGACGCTCACGGTACGCATGGTCACCGTTCGGTCGCTCCATGCCATGCAGGACATGCCAGGCACACCGTGTCGATCACACCCCCCGTGCACAAGGTCGCGAAGGGACCGCCGATGAGACGACGCCGACTCTTCTTTTCGCTGCTGTTGCTCACGGTGGCGGGGCTGGGTACCTCCGCCGCCTCCGCCCGGCCGTCCGCCGCCGCGCCCGCGCCCCTCGACCGGGTCATCCCCGCACCGGCCTCCGTACGGCCCGGCGGCACCCCGTACACCCTCGACGCGCACACCCGCATCCGCGTCCCGGACGGCTCGGCCGAGGCCCGGCGGGTCGGCGCCTATCTGGCGGGCGTGCTGCGCCCGGCCACCGGATACCGCCTGCCGGTCACCACCAAGGACGGCCGCGACGGCATCGTGCTGCGGCTCGGCGGGCCCGGGACCAGGGCGCTGGGCGCGGAGGGCTACCGGCTCTCCTCCGGCGCCCGCGCGGTCACCATCAGCGCCGGCCGGCCCGCCGGGCTCTTCCACGGCGTCCAGACGCTGCGCCAGCTGCTCCCCGCGAGCCTGGGGAAGCGCACCGAGCAGCCCGGTCCGTGGCGTCTTGCCGGCGGCACCATCGCCGATGCGCCGCGCTACGCCTACCGCGGCGCGATGCTCGACGTCTCCCGGCACTTCTTCACCGTCGACCAGGTCAAGCGCTATATCGACCAGCTGGCGATGTACAAGATCAACAAGCTGCATCTGCATCTGTCCGACGACCAGGGCTGGCGGATCGCCCTGAAGTCCTGGCCCCGGCTGGCCACCTACGGCGGCTCCACCCAGGTGGGCGGTGGAGAGGGCGGCTACTACACCAAGGACGACTACCGCGAGATCGTCGACTACGCCGCGAGCCGCTATCTGACCGTCGTCCCCGAGATCGACATGCCCGGCCACACCAACGCCGCGCTCGCCTCCTACGCCGAGCTCAACTGCAACGGCCAGGCCCCGCCGCTCTACACCGGCACCAACGTCGGCTTCAGCTCGCTGTGCGTCCCGAAGAAGGTGACCTACGACTTCGTCGACGACGTCGTCCGCGAGATCGCGGCGCTCACCCCCGGCCGCTGTCTCCACATCGGCGGCGACGAGGCGCACTCCACCAGCCATGACGACTACGTGGCCTTCATGGACAAGGTGCAGCCGGTGGTCGCCAAATACGGCAAGACCGCGATCGGCTGGCACCAGCTGACCGGCGCCCACCCCGCGAAGGGCGCCATCGCCCAGTACTGGGGCTACGACGCCACCAGCGCGGCCGAGCGCAAGCAGGTCGCCCAGGCCGCCCGCAACGGCACCGGGCTGATCCTCTCGCCCGCCGACCGCGCCTACCTCGACATGAAGTACGACAAGGACACCCCGCTGGGGCTGCACTGGGCCGGCTATGTGGGCGTCCAGCGGTCCTACGACTGGAACCCGGGGAGGTATCTGGACGGCGCGCCCGGGAACGCGGTGGTGGGCGTCGAGGCGCCCTTGTGGACCGAGACCCTCTCCACCTCCGCGCACATCGAGTACATGGCCTTCCCCCGGCTCCCGGGCATCGCCGAACTGGGCTGGTCGCCGGCCGGCACCCACGACTGGCCGTCCTACCGCGAGCGGCTGGCTGCCCAGGGGCCCCGCTGGGACGCCCTGGGCATCCACTACTTCCGTTCGCCGGAGGTGCCCTGGCCCGCGCGGTGAGCGGGCCGGCCGGACGTCCTGCGACGTCCGGCCGGTACGGGTCCCGAGCCCGGTCCTAGACCCCCAGCTCCCGGGCGATCAGCATCCGCTGGACCTCGCTCGTGCCCTCGCCGATCTCCAGGATCTTGGCGTCGCGCCACATCCGGGCGACGGGGTACTCGTTCATGAAGCCGTAGCCGCCGTGGATCTGGGTGGCCTCGCGGGCGTTGTCCACCGCGATCTCCGAGGAGTAGAGCTTGGCGAGCGCCGCCTCCTTCTTGAAGGGTTCGCCGTGGACGAGGCGGGAGGCGGCGTCGCGCCAGGCCAGCCGGGCGGTGTGGGCGCGCATCTCCATGTCGGCGAGTTTGAACTGGATGGCCTGGTTGGCGGCGATCGGACGGCCGAAGGCGCGGCGCTCCTTGGCGTAGGCCACCGACTCGTCCACACAGCCCTGCGCCAGCCCGGTGGCCAGCGCCGCGATGGCGATCCGGCCCTCGTCCAGGATGCGCAGGAACTGGGCGTAGCCGCGGCCCTCCTCGCCCAGGAGGTTGGCGGCCGGGACCCGGACGTCGGAGAAGGACAGTTCGCGGGTGTCGGAGGCGTTCCAGCCGACCTTGGAGTACGGGGCGGAGACCGTGAAGCCGGGTGTGCCGGACGGGACGATGATCGAGGAGATCAGCGGGCTGCCGTCGGCCTTCCTGCCCGTGACGGCGGTGACCGTGACCAGGCCGGTGATGTCCGTGCCGGAGTTGGTGATGAAGCATTTGCTGCCGTTGATCACCCAGTCTCCGCCATCGTCCCGTACCGCCGTCGTCCTCGTCGCGCCCGCGTCCGAACCGCCGTCCGGTTCGGTCAGTCCGAAGGCGCCGAGCAGCTCGCCGCTGCACAGCCTGGGCAGCCAGGTGCGCTTCTGCTCCTCGGTGCCGAAGCGGTAGAGGGGCATGGCGCCGAGCGAGACGCCGGCCTCCAGGGTGATGGCCACCGAGGAGTCGACCCGGGCCAGCTCCTCCAGGGCGATGCCGAGCGCCAGATAGTCGCCGCCCATCCCGCCGTACTCCTCCGGGAAGGGCAGTCCGAACAGCCCCATCTCGCCCATCTGACGGACGATTTCGTATGGGAACTCATGCCGTTCGTAGTAGTCGCCGATCTTGGGGGCGACAACGTCGTGTGCGAACGCCTCGACCGTGCGCCGGAGTTCTTCCAGCTCGTCGGGCAGGCGGTGATCGAGGGACATCGGTCACTCCTTGTGGGAGTCGGGGCTGAGGGCGCGCAGGGTGCGCGAGGGGCTGGGGCGGCCCAGGGCCGTGGCCATCCAGGTGCTGGTGGCGGTCAGCCTGCCGAGGTCGACACCGGTGTCGATGCCAAGGCCGTGGAGCATCCACACCAGGTCCTCGGTGGCGAGGTTGCCGGTGGCGCTCTTGGCGTACGGGCAGCCGCCGAGGCCGCCCGCCGAGGCGTCGACGGTGGTGATGCCGTGCTGGAGGGCGGCGAAGGTGTTGGCGAGCGCCTGGCCGTAGGTGTCGTGGAAGTGCACGCCCAGGCCGGAGGCGGGCACGCCCGCCTCGTTCAGGGCGCCGAGCAGCCGCTGGACGTGGCCGGGGGTGGCCACGCCGATGGTGTCGCCCAGGCTCAGTTCGTCGCAGCCCATGTCGAGCAGCGCACGGCATACCCGCACCACCTGGGCGACGGGCACCGGGCCCTCCCAGGGGTCGCCGAAGCACATGGAGAGATAGCCGCGGACGTGCACGTCATCGTCCTTGGCGCGGGCGACGACCGGTGCGAACATCGCCAGCGCCTCGTCCACGGTGCGGTTGAGGTTGGCCCGGGCGAACGACTCGGTGGCGCTGGCGAACACCGCGATCCGCCGGGCGCCCAGGGCCAGCGCCCGGTCCAGTCCGCGGTCATTGGGCACCAGGACCGGCAGGCGGTGCGGATCGAGATCACCGAGCAGCGGGAACAGGGCCTCGGCGTCGGCGAGTTGGGGGACCCACTTGGGGTGGACGAAGCTGGTGGCCTCCACCACGGGCAGGCCCGCCGCGGCGAGCCGGTGGATGAACTCGGCCTTGATCTCCGTGGGGACGACGGCCTTCTCGTTCTGGAGGCCGTCGCGCGGGCCGACCTCGTGGATCCGTACGCGGGCGGGCAGGCCCTCCGCCCGGATCTCCATCGGCAGGCCGGGCACGGGGAGGCCGGACGCGGAGGCTCCGCCCGCGGGGGTGTGGTCTGCGGTCATGACGCGGGCTCCTCGGCGGGTTCGTGCGGGGCGACGACGGCCAGGACCTGGTCCATGGCGACGGTGGTGCCCGCGGTGACCTCCAGCTCGGTGACGGTCCCGGCGTGCGGTGCGGCGATGACGTGCTCCATCTTCATCGCCTCCACCACCAGCAGGCCCTGCCCGGCCGTGACCTCCTCGCCGACGGCCACCTTGACGACGGTGACGGTGCCGGGCATCGGTGCGGCGAGGGCGTCCAGGCCGTGCCCCGCCGCGGCCCCGCTCAGCGTGGCCGCCAGCGGGTCGTGGTCCTGGACGTGCCAGGAGTCGCCGTCCCGGCCCAGCCAGTCGCCGGCGCGGTGGAAGGTGTGCAGCACGCCGTCGACGGTGACCCGCACACGGTCCTCGGTGACGTCGAGGGGCGCGCCGGGCCGCAGGTCGTAGGGGACGGGGTCGTGGCCGGGCACCCGCAGCCAGTGGCGCACCGGGGCGGGCGCGCCGCCCAGCCGGAAGCCGCTGGGCACGTCGAACGGGTCGCACCAGCCGCCCGCCGGCACCCCGGGCTCCAGGGCCCGCTGCCGCACCGCCGCGGCCGCCGCGTAGACCTCCGGCGGCACGGCGCCGTCCACCAGGGCGGCCGCTTCCCGCTCCACCAGCCCGGTGTCCAGCTCGCCACAGACCACATCGGGGTGGGCGAGCAGCCGGCGCAGAAAGCCGGCGTTGGTCGTCACCCCGAGGGTGACCGTCCGCGCCAGCGCCGCCCGCAGGGTGCGCAGCGCGGCCGGGCGGTCCGGTCCGTACGCGATGACCTTGGAGAGCATCGGGTCGTAGAGGCTGCCCACCTCCGCGCCCCGGGACAGGCCGGAGTCCGTACGGATCCCGCCGCCCTGCGGTTCGTGCAGGGACAGGACCGTGCCGCCGGTGGGCAGGAAGTCGCGGGTGGGGTCCTCGGCGCAGATCCGGGCCTCGACGGCGTGGCCGGTCAGGGCGATGTCCTCCTGGGCGAAGGGCAGCCGCTCGCCCGCCGCGATCCGCAGCTGCCACTCCACCAGGTCGTATCCGGTGATCAGTTCGGTCACCGGGTGCTCGACCTGGAGGCGGGTGTTCATCTCCATGAAGTAGTAGGCCGAGGGGTCCTTGCCCGGGACGATGAACTCGACGGTGCCGGCGCCCCGGTAGCCGCAGGAGCGCGCCGCCTGGACGGCGGCCTCGCCCATCGCGGCCCGGGTCGCCTCGTCGAGCAGGACGCTCGGCGCCTCCTCGACGACCTTCTGGTGGCGCCGCTGGAGGGAGCATTCGCGCTCGCCCAGGTGGATGACGTTGCCGTGGCCGTCGGCCAGCACCTGGATCTCGATGTGCCGGGGGCGGTCGATCCAGCGCTCCACCAGGAGGGTGTCGTCGCCGAACGAACCGCGGGCCTCGCGCCGGGCGGCGGCGATCTCCTCGGCGAGCAGCGCTTCCTCACGGACCAGCCGCATGCCCTTGCCGCCGCCGCCCGCGGACGGTTTGAGCAGCACCGGCAGGCCGATCTCCCGTGCGGCGGCGGCCAGTTGCGCATCGTCCAGGCCGCTGCCGGAGGAGCCGGGCACCACCGGCACCCCGGCAGCCCGGACCGTCTCCTTGGCCCGGATCTTGTCGCCCATCAGATCGATGGCCTCGGCGGACGGCCCGATGAAGACCAGCCCGGCCTCGGCGCAGGCGCGGGCGAAGCGGGCGTTCTCGGCGAGGAAGCCGTAGCCGGGGTGGACGGCCTGCGCACCGGTCCGCGCGGCCGCCGCCAGCAGGGCGTCGACGGACAGATAGCTCTCGGCGGCCGGTGCGGGCCCGATCCGTACCGCCGTATCGGCCTCCCGGACGTGCCGGGCGCCCGCGTCCGCATCGCTGAAGACGGCCACCGAGCGGATGCCGAGGGCGCGCAGCGTACGGATGACGCGGACGGCGATCTCGCCGCGGTTGGCCACCAGGACCGTGTCGAACATGGATGTCGCCATCCCTCTCGTGGTCATCGCGTTGGGGGTCACGGGGATCACATCCGGAAGACGCCGAAGCCGGGCTCGCCCAGCGGGGCGTTGGCGCAGGCGGTCAGGGCCAGCCCCAGCACCTGCCGGGTCTCCATCGGGTCGATGACCCCGTCGTCCCACAGCCGCGCCGTGGCGTAGTAGGCGCTGCCCTGCGTCTCGTACTGCTCGCGGATCGGCGCCTTGAACGCGGCCTCCTCCTCGGCGCTCCACTCCTCGCCCCGCGCCTCCAGCTGGTCGCGCTTGACGGTCGCGAGGACGGACGCGGCCTGCTCACCGCCCATCACCGAGATCTTGGCGTTCGGCCACATCCACAGGAAGCGGGGGGAGTAGGCGCGGCCGCACATCGAGTAGTTGCCCGCGCCGTACGAGCCGCCGATCACCACGGTCAGCTTGGGGACCCGCGTACAGGCCACCGCCGTCACCATTTTCGCCCCGTGCTTGGCGATGCCGCCGGCCTCGTAATCCCGGCCGACCATGAAGCCGGAGATGTTCTGGAGGAACAGCAGCGGAATGCCGCGCTGATCGCACAGCTCGATGAAGTGGGCGCCCTTCTGGGCGGACTCGGAGAAGAGGATGCCGTTGTTGGCGACGATGCCGACCGGATGGCCGTGGACATGGGCGAAGCCGGTGACCAGCGTGGTGCCGTATTCGGCCTTGAACTCCGCGAAGCGGGAGCCGTCGACGATCCGGCCGATCACCTCCCGGACGTCATAGGGCGTACGGGAATCCGTGGGCACCATGCCGTAGAGACCGGCCGGATCGAGTGTGGGCTCCTCGGCGGTGCGCACCGTCCAGGGCAGCGGGGCGCGCTCGCCGAGCGTGGAGACGATGGTGCGCACGATGCGCAGCGCATGGGTGTCGTCCTCGGCCAGATGGTCGGTGACGCCGGAGGTGCGCGAGTGCACCTCTCCGCCGCCCAGCTCCTCGGCGGTGACCACCTCACCGGTGGCGGCCTTCACCAGCGGCGGGCCGCCCAGGAAGATCGTGCCCTGGTTGCGCACGATCACCGCCTCGTCGCTCATCGCCGGGACGTAGGCACCGCCGGCCGTGCACGACCCCAGGACGGCGGCGATCTGGGGGATGCCGGCGCCGGACATCCGCGCCTGGTTGTAGAAGATCCGCCCGAAGTGCTCGCGGTCGGGGAAGACCTCGTCCTGCATCGGCAGGAAGGCGCCGCCGGAGTCCACCAGATACAGACACGGCAGACGGTTCTCCAGGGCGATCTCCTGGGCCCGCAGATGCTTCTTGACCGTCATCGGGTAGTACGTGCCGCCCTTGACCGTGGCGTCATTGGCGACGATCACGCATTCGCGGCCGGAGACCCGGCCGATCCCGGCGATCACCCCGGCGGCCGGTGCGGCCCCGCCGTACATCCCCTCCGCGGCCAGCGGCGCCACCTCCAGGAAGGGCGAGCCGGGATCCAGCAGGGCGTCCACCCGGTCGCGGGGCAGCAGTTTGCCGCGCGCGGTGTGCCGCGCCCTGGCCTTCTCGCCGCCGCCCAGCCGGGCAGCCGCGAGGGTGTCGCGCAGCCGGCCGGTCAGCTCGCGGTGCGCGGCCTCGTTGGCCCGCCAGGAGTCGGACGCCGGATCGGCGTGACTCCCCAGCACCGGTGCCTGCTCCATGTCCACGAGCCCCCTTGCCCGTCGTCGTGCAGCGTCATCCCGCGTGGTCGTTCTGCCTGCGGGTTTCCTCGTACGGCGCTCCTCGCACCACCGTTCGAGTTAGTGGTCGTTAACGTCGTACGCCTTCAGGTTAACGACCACTAACCCGGCTGTCTACAATTGGCCGCATGAGTAATGCGCATGCCCCCGCCGCGACCAGCCGCCGTGAGCAGATCCTCAAGGAGGCGGCCCGGCTCTTCGCGGAGCGCGGGTTCCATGGCGTCGGGGTGGACGAGATAGGGGCCGCCGTGGGCATCTCGGGCCCCGGCCTCTACCGCCACTTCGCAGGCAAGGACGCGATGCTGGCCGAGCTGCTGGTCGGCATCAGCGAGCGGCTGCTGGAGGGCGGGCGGATGCGGATCGCGGAGGGCGGCGACAGCCCCGAGGCGGTGCTGGACGCCCTGATCGACGGCCATATCGACTTCGCGCTGGACGACCGCCCGCTGATCACCGTGCACGACCGCGAGCTGGACCGGCTGCGCGAGGCCGACCGCAAGCGGGTCCGCCAGCTCCAGCGGCAGTACGTCGAGCTGTGGGTGGAGGTGGTCCGCCAGGTCCACCCCGGCCCCTCCGAGTCCCAGGCCCGCGCCGCCGTGCACGCCGTCTTCGGCCTGCTCAACTCCACCCCCCACCTGGGCCGCCCCGGCTCCCTCCCGGGCCGTACGGAAATGGCCGAACTGCTGCACCGGCTGGCGCTGGGTGCCTTCGGGGCGGTGGCGACGGTGGAGCCGGCGGAGGCGGTCCGGCCGGTGTAGCGGGCCGGAGGCGGGGCACGGTGGCGTACGACTCGTCGAACACCTCTGGACAGCCCTGGTGACCGGCCGGTAGCTTTCGCCGGGTACAGAAGCTGAGCAAGCGCTTAGCCAGCGGCGGCGGTCAGGGAGGCGACGCAACTATGCGCCGTACGGTGTTCAACGAGGACCACGAGGCGTTCCGCGAGACGATACGGGCCTTCATCGAGGCCGAGGTCGTACCGGTCCACGACGAGTGGTTCGCCGCCGGCCAGGTCCCGCGCGAGTTCTACTACAAGCTCGCCGAACTGGGCGTCTTCGGCATCCGCGTCCCCGAGGAGTACGGCGGCGCCGGCATCGACTCGCACAAGTTCGAGGCCGTGATGTACGAGGAGACCGCCCGCGCCGGCGTCACCTTCGGCGGCTCCGGCGTCCACGTCCTCCTCGGCCTGCCGTACATCCAGATGCTGGCCACCGACGAGCAGAAGAAGCGCTACCTGCCGAAGTTCGTCAGCGGCGAGGAGATGTGGGCGCTGGCGATGACCGAGCCGGGCACCGGCTCCGACGTCGCGGGCATGAAGACCACCGCGAAGCTGTCGGCCGACGGCACGCACTACGTCCTCAACGGCGCCAAGACCTTCATCACCGGTGGTGTGCACGCCGACCGCGTGATCGTGTGCGCCCGCACCGCCGCGCCGCGCGAGGACGACCGCCGCTTCGGCATCTCCCTGTTCGCCGTCGACACCACGTCCGAGGGCTACTCCGTCGGCCGTAAGCTCGACAAGCTCGGCCTGAAGGTCTCCGACACCGCCGAGCTGGCCTTCGTCGATGTGAAGGTGCCGGTCGAGGACCTGCTCGGCGAGGAGAACAAGGGCTTCGCCTACCTGGGCCACAACCTCGCCTCCGAGCGCTGGGGCATCGCCTTCGGCGCGTACGCACAGGCCAAGGCCGCCGTCCGGTTCGCCCAGCAGTACGTGCAGGAGCGCACCGTCTTCGGCAAGACCGTCGCCTCGTTCCAGAACACCAAGTTCGAACTGGCCGCCTGCCAGGCCGAGGTGGACGCCGCCGAGGCCGTCGCCGACCGCGCCCTGGAGGCCCTCGATGCCGGCGAGCTGACCGCCGCCGAGGCCGCGTCCGCGAAGCTCTTCAACACCGAGGTCGCCCACCACGTCATCGACCGCTGCCTCCAGCTGCACGGCGGCTACGGCTTCATGAACGAGTACCCGATCGCCCGCCTGTACGCCGACAACCGCGTCAACCGCATCTACGGCGGCACCAGCGAGGTCATGAAGTCGATCATCGCCAAGTCGATGGGGCTGTAGGAACCCGGCCAGGCGATCCGTACGTGAACGACGCCCTGAGCTCCCTCCTCGATCTGCTCGCCCTCGAACGGATCGAGGAGGACATCTTCCGCGGACAGAGCCGCGCCTCCCTCGTCCCGCGCGTCTTCGGCGGCCAGGTCGCCGCCCAGGCGCTGGTCGCGGCCGGGCGGACGGTCCCCGCCGACCGGCCGCCGCACTCCCTGCACGCCTACTTCCTGCGCCCGGGCGACCCCGGCGCGCCCATCGTCTACACCGTCGACCGGATCCGCGACGGCCGGTCCTTCACCACCCGCAGGGTCGTCGCCGTCCAGCACGGTCAGCCGATCTTCCATCTCTCCGCCTCCTTCCAGGCGGACGAGGAGGGGCTGGAGCACCAGGAGCCGATGCCACCGGCACCGGATCCGCTCGAACTGCCCACCGCCGCCGAGATGCTGCCCCGCTACGCCGACCGGTTCACCGACCCGGGCGTCGTCGACCGGCTGCTGGAGTCCCGGGCCGCGATCGATCTGCGGTACGTGGACGAGCCGCCGTTCGGCACCGTCGGCGAGGCCCGCGAGCCCCGCTCCCAGGTCTGGTTCCGCACCCAGGGCAAACTCGACGGGGACACCGCGATCCCCCGCCCGCTCCTGGACATCTGCCTGGTCACCTATGTCTCCGACATGACCCTGCTCGACTCGATCCTGCTTGCCCACGGCCGGGGCGGCTGGGCGGTCGGCGATGTGGTCGGCGCGAGCCTGGACCACGCCATGTGGTTCCACCGGCCGCTGCGCGCCGACGACTGGCTGCTCTACGACCAGGAGTCCCCCACCGCCCAGGGCGGCCGCGGCCTGGGCAAGGGCCGCATCTTCACGGCCGACGGACAGCTGGCGGTATCGGTCATTCAGGAAGGCGTCATCCGGGTACCCCGGTAGGCGGCGGAAGGTCAGGGCCTGCCCGAGGCGCCGGGCGGGCCCTGAGCGCACGTGGTGCACATGCGCTTGCTTCACGTGCACGTGTTCCGAGGGCACTTGCTTCACGTGCACGTGTTGCGGGAGCGCTTGCTTCACGTGCACATGTTGCGGGAGCGCTTGCTTCAAGTGCACTTGAAGCTTCTAGCGTTGCCCGCATGACGGTGACCGACAGCACCCCCGTGAAGTCCCCGCCCGTGGACGTCTGTGTGTCCGCGGGGCCGGACCATCCGCGACCCGACGGCCAGGACCGCTACACGATCAGCGAGACCGCGGCGTACACCGGGCTCAGTGCGCCGACCCTGCGCTGGTACGAGGAGATCGGGCTGATGCCGCATGTGGCGCGGTCGCACACCGGTCAGCGCATCTTCGGCAACCGCGACCTGGACTGGCTCGCCTTCGTGCGCAGGCTGCGGCTGACCGGGATGGCGGTCGCCGACATGGTGCACTTCGCGGAGCTGGTCCGCCGGGGTGAGGTCACCTTCGACGAGCGGCGGAAGATTCTGGAGCAGACCCGGCGTGACGTCGTCGCGCGGATGGCGGAGCTCCAGGACACCCTCGTCGTACTCGACGCCAAGATCGACTTTTATGCGGGCGCCCACCGGGCGCCGGAAGGGGCCTGAGCGCCATCATGAGCAACTCCAACGACATGGGCGACGCCAACGACATGAGCAATGTCAACGACTTGACCAACGCCAACGACTTGGGCAACGCCAACGACTTGAGCAATGCCGTCGAGCAGATCGGCAAGGTCGAACTGGGCTCCGGCGGGCCCCTCGTCGGCGTCCAGGGCTTCGGCGCCATGGGCATCAGCGCCGCCTACGGACAGACCGACGACGCGGCGGCCCGCGACACTCTGGAGGCCACCGTCGAGGCGGGCGTGACCCTCATCGACACCGCCGACATGTACGGCGTCGGTGCCAACGAGGAATTCCTCGCGCCGTTCGTCGCCGCGCACCGCGACGAGATCACCCTGGCCACCAAGTTCGGCATCGAATACCGTGCCGACGACCCGAGTTACCGGGCCATCCGCAACGATCCCGGCTATATCAAGACGGCCGTCGAGGCGAGCCTGCGCCGCCTGGACGTCGAGGTCATCGACCTCTACTACATGCACCGCCGCGACCCCGCCGTCCCGCTGGCCGAATCCGTCGGCGCCATGGCCGACCTCGTACGGGAAGGCAAGGTCAAGCACCTCGGGCTGAGCGAGGTCACCGGTGCCGAGCTGCGCGAGGCACACGCCGTGCACCCGATCGCCGCCCTGCAAACGGAGTGGTCGGTCTTCAGCCGGGACGTCGAGCGCAGCGCGGTGGGCGCGGCCGCCGCGCTCGGGGTCGCCTTCGTGCCGTACTCGCCGCTCGGCCGGGGCTTTTTGACCGGTGCCTTCACCGATGCGAGCACGGAGCTCTCCACCAGCGACTTCCGGCAGTTGCTGCCGCGCTTCAGCGGCGACAACGCCAAGGCGAACGCCGCTCTCCTGGCGCCCCTGCACAAGATCGCGGCCCACCGTGGCGCCACGACGGCGCAGATCGCCCTGGCGTGGGTGCAGCAGCGGGCCCAGGTGCACGGCCTGACGGTGGTGCCGATCCCCGGAACCCGCAAGCGCAGCCGCCTCCTGGAGAACGCCGCGGCCACCCGGATCGTCCTGACCGCCGAAGAGCTGGCGCTGCTGGAGCCGATCGCGGGCCAGGTGGCGGGCGAACGCTACTCGGACATGTCCCTTACGTCCGCGGCGCGGGAGGGGTAGGGGCTGCGTACGTCCCCTTGGTGCGTACGCACCCTGAGAGGAAGGGCCGGGAAGATCAGGGAAGGGCTGAGACGGCGCCGAGCGCAGGACCTCGTCGATGCGTTGCCAGAAGCTCCGGAAGTCGGCGGCGGCGCCTCGATCCTGCGCGTACTGGTCGGAATGGGCCAGGAGTACCTCCATCTGCTCGGGGGTGATCAGGAAATGGGCGCCGCCGTCGGGCCGGTTCCCCGCCCTGACGGCGCCTTTGGCAACCCGGCGGCACTCCGGCGGTCTGACGGTGCCTCAGGCCAGCTCGGCGGCATTCAGCAGATACGCGGTCAGCGGATCGTAGTAGCGCGGGCTGACGACATGGTCGTCCAGCGGGATGGTCACCTGGAGCGTGCCCTCGGCCTCGCCCAGGAACAGTGCCGGGTCGTTGCAGTCCGCGAAGCCGATGGTGTCGATCCCGCGCTGGCCCGCGCAGCCCGCCCAGCCGTGGTCGGCCATGACCAGATCCGGCTGCGGGGCGCCGTCCCGCTCCAGCTGGTCCAGGATCGCCGACATCGGGGCGGGGGAGTGGGTGTGCCACAGCGTCGCCCCGCGCTCCAGTACGGCCACGTCCGCGAACTGCACCACCAGGCCGTCCTCCGCGGCCAGCACGCCCGGCACCGTCATGATCTCGCAGCCCTTGGCGCGCAGCGCCTGCGCCGTCATCCGGTGCACATCCAGCAGCCCGCCCGGGTGGCCCGTCGCGAACAGCACCCGGTGCCGGCCCGCCGCCGCCTTGCGCAGCACCGCCGCCGCCCGCTCCAGCGCGTCCACCGTCAGCTCCGGGTCGATGGTGTCCTGGCCCTGCCGGTGATGCGGATCGTCGCTCACTCCGCAGCGCTCGGCCATCACGGCGAGTACATCCTGCTCGTCCGTCCACCGCTCGCCGAATTCCAGCCCGAGCCAGTAGTGGCGGTCGCCGTTGGCGAGGCTCCGGTAGTGGGAGAGGTTGTTCTCCCGGGGGGTGGCAACGTCACCGGCGATCCGGGTGCGCACCAGATGGTCGACAAGTTCGGTGCGCGAGGGGGCGGAGGGTTCAGCGGCTATCGGCATAGCGCCATTGTGCCCGTACGGATCGAACGGGGCGGCGGAGTTCCGTACCGCGGACGACGCCGGGTGCGGCGGGGGCGCCCGGTCGCCCTGCGTGCTGTCGCCTGGCCGCGACGGGCGCGCCCCTGGCCAAAACGTCGAATGGGTGTCGATCATCGTGCGCAAATGTCCATGGGCCGGCCCGGCGCCGCTCCCTACTCTCACCCTCATGACCACCGCAGCAAGCGCATCGCACCAGCCCGTGGGCCCCGTCGACTCCTCCCGCATCCCGCGTTACGCAGGCCCGGCGACCTTTGCCCGTCTGCCCCGCCTCGACGAGGTGGGTACGGCCGATGTGGCCGTCGTCGGCGTCCCCTTCGACACCGGTGTCTCCTACCGTCCCGGCGCCCGCTTCGGCGGTAATGCCATCCGCGAGGCGTCCCGTCTGCTGCGCCCGTACAACCCGGCTCAGGACGCCTCCCCGTTCGCCCTCGCCCAGGTCGCGGACGCCGGTGACATCGCCGCCAACCCGTTCAACATCAACGAGGCCGTGGAGACCGTCGAGGCCGCCGCCGACGATCTTCTCGGCACCGGGGCCCGGCTGATGACCCTCGGCGGCGACCACACCATCGCCCTGCCCCTCCTCCGCTCGGTCGCCAAGAAGCACGGCCCGGTGGCGCTGCTCCACTTCGACGCCCACCTGGACACCTGGGACACCTACTTCGGCGCCGAGTACACCCACGGCACGCCGTTCCGCCGCGCCGTCGAGGAGGGCATCCTCGACACCTCCGCGCTCTCCCACGTCGGCACCCGCGGTCCGCTCTACGGCAAGCAGGACCTCACCGACGACGAGAAGATGGGCTTCGGCATCGTCACCTCGGCCGATGTGATGCGCCGCGGTGTCGATGAGATCGCCGACCAGCTCCGTCAGCGCATCGGCGACCGCCCCCTCTACATCTCCATCGACATCGACGTGCTCGACCCGGCCCACGCCCCCGGCACCGGCACCCCCGAGGCCGGCGGCCTGACCTCCCGCGAGCTGCTGGAGATCCTCCGCGGGCTGGCCTCCTGCAACCTGGTCTCGGCCGATGTCGTCGAGGTCGCGCCGGCGTACGACCATGCGGAGATCACCTGCGTGGCCGCCTCCCACACGGCGTACGAGCTGACCACGATCATGTCGCGGCAGATCGCGGCGGCCCGGCAGGGGGAGTAGGCGCCACACCGGGGGCCGGGGGCCGGGGGCCGGGGCGGGTGCCTCGGCCTCGTCCGGAGGCGTTCGGCCGCCGCGGTCGGACGCCTACGGACGTGGCCGGTGGTACCTGCGGTAGACCTCGACGGCCGACTCCGGCGGGAAGTTGGGTACGGCCGTCACGCCGCCGTCGCGCTTCGCTATGACGACATGGCTGCCGCCGGGGTCCCGGGGCATCCCGGCCGGGCCCTCGGGGGCGGGCCAGCTCGCGTGGATCAGATAGCCGACGTCGAATTCGTGGACGAAGAGGCCGGAGGGCCCGCCCGGCGAGCCGACCGGCGGATAGTGCGCGCGGCCGATCTCCAGGGCCTCTTCGGCGGTGTCCGGGATCCGCGGGGCCACGGAGGCGGCGCCGACGGGCGGGCCGTCCGGCGGATACGGAGGCAGGGGCGGGGGCGGCGCCGGGATCCCCGTGCTGCCGGATGCGGTCATCGCGGCGGATGCGATCTTCGCGCTGGATTCGGTCATCGCGTCGGATACGGACCTCGCGCTGGATTCGGTCATTGCCGTCCACCCTCCCGAGTCATCGTCGTCCCCCTGCCGGGTCGTCGCCGTGCCCCCTCCGCGGGGCCGGTCAACTGACAGCTCCACGGGCTCGGTCACCTGCCAACCAACCTAACCGGCACCACTGACAATCGGCCGGGGCACGGCCCTCGGATGCGCCCGGGCGGGCGGCGCGAAGTTCCGCGCCGCCCGCCCGGGGCTCCCTTGTCCCGTACGGTGACGGGCTCAACTCGGCTGCTACAGGCTCAGCTCCGGGTGCAGGTCCTTCATCCGCACGACCTGCCGGGCGCGCGCCGTCAGCGCGGTGAGCGCCAGCGCCCCCACGGTGAAGGCCACCAGGACGGCCGAACCCTGCCAGACGATGCCGAGATCGCCGCCGGTGATCAACCGCCGCAGCCCGTCGACCACATAACTCATCGGCAGGAACGGGTGGATGGCGGCGAAGAAACCGGGGCTGGTCTGCACCGGGTAGGTGCCGCCGGCCGAGGTCAGCTGGAGCATCAGCACCACCAGGGTCAGCACCCGGCCGGCCGGGCCGAACTGAGCGCCGAAGAACTGGATGATGGCGGTGAACGCGGCCGTTGCCAGCAGAAGGAATCCGACGGTGGCCGTCGAGCGGGCCATCTCCAGGCCGAGGCCCCAGTGCAGGACGGCCATCAGGGCCAGCACCTGGACCACGCCGATGGCGAAGGCCGGCAGCCAGGACCCGAGCGCGATCCGCCAGCCGGGCGCACCGGCTGCCAGCGCCCGCTTGCCCAGCGGCTGGAGCAGCATGAACGCGACCATCGCGCCGACCCAGAGGGACAGCGGGATGAAGTACGGCGCCAGTCCGGTGCCGTAATTGGGCGCCTTGTGCATCGACTTGGCGGCCAGCTCGACCGGGTCGGCCATGACCTCGGTGCGGGCGTCGCGGTCCTTCTTGTCGTAGTCCGGGATCTTGGCGACCCCGCTGTGCAGCCCGTCGGCCAGCTGATTGCTGCCGTCCTTGAGCTTGAACAGGCCGCCGCTGAGCTTCTCGGCACCGTCTGCGGCGGTGCCCAGCTTGTCGTGCAGCTCTCCCGCGCCGTCGGTCAGTCGGCGGTTGCCGTCGGCGACCTGGCCGGTGCCGTCGGCGACCTTGCCCGCGCCGTCGGCGAGCTCACCGAGCTTGTCGGCGAACAGGGCCGCACCCTGGGAGACCTTGTGGGCACCGCCGTTGAGCGCGTTGATCTGGCCGATTGCGGTGTCGGCCCGGTCCGCGATGCCCGGCGCCTGCTGGGCGACCAGCACGGCGCCCTGGTGCAGCTCACGCAGCTTCTCGTGCCACTGGGTGAAGTCCGCGTGGGCGATGGTGTCGTTGACCTTCTCCGCCAGATCGGCGGCCGCGGCGGTACCGGTCGCGATCCCCTTGAGCTTGGCGCAGTCGGCGTCGGTGGAGACGAGTCCGCCGCAGCGCTCCTGGTACAGGCTCGCGGCGTTGTCGGCGTTCGTACGGGCCTGCTGGGCGGCCTTGGCGGAGTTCCCGGGGAGCTTGCCGAGGTCGTCGTCGAGCTTCTGGCTGAGGTCGGCGACGATCTGCGCCTTCTCGCCGATGTCCTTGCCGTGCTCGCGCAGGAAGGGGAGGTCCTTCCTGGCGATGCCCTGCACCTTGTCGGCGAGCTGCTGGGTGCCGTCCGAGACCTGGCCGGCTCCCCGGCTCAGCTCCTCGGCCTTGGCGCCGGCCGCTGCCGCGCCCTTGCTGACGCCCTTCGCTCCCTTGTCGACGGCTCCGGCGCCCTGGCTGAGCTGACCGGCCTTGTCGTGCAGCTTGCCCGAGCCGTCGTCCAGCTTGCCGAGGCCGTCGGCCAGTTGGCCGGTCTTGTCCTTGGCCGTGCCGAGTCCGTCGTCGACCTTCTTCGCGCCGTCCGCCGCCTCCGCGGTCCTGTCGTGCAGATCGGAGAACGACACAAAGATCTTGTCGAGGAAGGCCCGCGACGACTTCGCCGAGGTCTTGGCCCGGATCTCGGAGAACACCGTCTTCGAGATGGAGCCGACGATGTAGTTGTTGGCGTCGTTCGTCCGGACCTGGAGCGCGCCGGTCTGCGGGGAGTCACCGGAGCTGGACGCGATCCGCTGGCTGAAGTTCTTCGGAACGGTCAGCGAGAGGTAGTACGTCCCCTCCTCCAGACCCTTGGCGGCGTCCGCGGAGCTGACCTCCTCCCAGTCGAAGGTGTCGCTGTCCTTGACGCTCTTCGCCAGATCGCTGCCCGCGGTGATCTTCTTGCCGTCGGCGGTGGCCCCCTGGTCCTCGTTGACGAGCGCCACCGGGATCTTGTCCAGACGGCTGTAGGGGTCCCAGAAGGAGCACAGGTAGAGGGCTCCGTAGAGCAGCGGGATCAGCATCAGGGCGACGAGGCCCAGCCGGGGGAGCTTTCCCCTGCCGAAACGCCTGAGTTCAAGCGCGGCCAGTTTCGGCGAACGCATGCGGTGCTTCCTCCTTGTCCTGGGTCTCGGTGGTCGGGTGCGCGGTGCTTCGGTCCGCGGCGCCGCGGGGCTCGTCGGCGGCGGCCGGCCCGGCGCCGGTGGTCCGTTCGCTGTCGAGGGACGCCGTGTGCACGATCAGCGCGTCCGCCGGGGCATCGCTGCCCGCCGCGACGACGGTGGTGCCGGCCAGCGCGAGATCCCGCAACAGCTGCCAGGCCTGGGCGCGCTCGGGCGGGGACAGCTTCAGGTCGACGTCGTCGACGGCCAGCAGCCGCGGGGCGTGCATCACCGCGAGCGCGATGGACAGCCGCAGCGCCTCGATCCGCTCCAGATCCCGGACCGTCGTCCGCAGCCCCTTGGGCAGGACGTCGGGGTCGAGTCCGGCCGCCGCCAGGGCGGCGTCGATCCGCGCCCGGGTGGCCTCCTTGTGACGGCGCCCCCAGGGCAGCGAGCCCTTGAGGCGGCGGCCCAACAGGGCCTGTTCCTTGAGGTGTTCACCGACCGTGAGGGCCGGTTCGAGCTCGGCGACGCCCGCCACGTGGGCGATGGCGGTGCGGCCGCGCACCGTCCCCATCCGCTTGGGCAGCGGGAACCCGGCGACCGTCGCCTGGCCCTCGGTGATCCGCATCCGCCCGGTGAGCGCGAGCAGCAGACACGTACGGCCGGATCCCGAGGGGCCCTGGACGGCGATCAGCGCGCCCGGGTCCGCGGAGATGTCGACACCTCTGAATACCCACCCCCGTGGGCCCTCCACTCCGATTCCCCTGGCGTTGATCGCCGCCCCCTGACGGGTGGTGTCCACAACCCCTCCTTTGTTCTGACTGGTCAGTCTAAAAGTGTGCCGCAAGTGTGGCCCCATTGACCAATCGGAGCGATTTGGTTCGGCCAAGTTGGGGCCTGGGATGGCCGATTTTCGGTGCCTGCTGCCCCGGTGACCGATGGCTGTGGCCAAACGGGGTACCCCGGGCGGGCCCGGCGTTTTAAGGTGCCCAGACGTTCGCGAGGCGCGGGACGGGCCTTTCCTTCCTCAAGAGGGGAGGGGCATCCCGGGCGGTCTGCCGGCCTGCCCTCGCGGTATCCGAAGAGGTGTTCAGGGCGCTCGTGCCGGAGCATGGGGTATGGGCGGCCCGCGCACGTACGACGGAGAGCCATGGATCACTCCCCACACCCGACGAACCGGCCCGCACCGGCCCCGGCGCGCCCCCGGCCGCCCCGGCCCGCATCCCGCCGGACCCGCAAGCTGATCGCACCGCTGCTCGCCGCCGCCGTCGTCGCCGTCCTGGCGCCCGCCTCGGTCCCGGCCGCGGGGTCCGTCGCGGATGCGGCCCCCGCTCCGGCCGCGTCCCTGCCGCCGGACGGCTCCTGCATGCGGCCCGGCTGGACGGCCACCGCCACGCGTATCGACCCGAAGGACACCCACCACGCCTTCGTCGGCAATGGCTATCTGGGGCAGCGGGTCCCGCCCAACGGCACCGGATATGCCGCCCCCGGCGGGGCAACCGGCTGGCCGCTCAAGACCCCCGCCTACGACGGATCCTTCGTCTCCGGGCTGTACGCCAAGGGGCCGAAGGACGTCGCGGGCCGCCAGGCCATCGCGGCGCTCCCCACCTGGACCACGCTGAACGTGACCACCGGCGGCACCCATCCCGACACCTTCTCCTCCACCACTGCACCCGGCCGCATCTCCCACTACCGCCAGACCCTCTCCCTCCGCTGCGGCTTTCTGCGCACCTCGCTGACCTGGACCGCCGCCGACGGCCGCGCCACCGACCTGGTCTACGACGTCCTCGCCGACCGCACCGACGCCCACACCGCCGCCGTGCGGCTGCGGATGACGCCCCACTGGACCGGCCACGCCACCGTCACCGACCTCCTCGACGGCCGCGGCGCCCGCCGGATCGCGCCCACCCACACCGCCGCCACGGCCGACGGCACCATGGACGTCGCCTTCCGCACCGACGGCACCCGCACCGACGGCGCGGTGGCCTCCACGCTGCGCACCGGCCCCGGAATCCCCACCGCCCGCACGCCACGTCCGGGCCCTTCGGGCCGCCTGACCAACCGCCAAAGCCTCTCCTTCCCCGTACGCTCCGGCCGCCCCTACGAGCTGACCAAGTACCTCGGCGTCGACACCGCACTCACCTCCCGCTCCCCGCGTGCCGCGGCCGACGCCGCATCCCAGCGGGCCGCGCGCCGCGGCTGGGACGCCCTCTTCGCACGGCACACCGCGGCCTGGCAGCGGCTGTGGCGCTCCGACATCGAGGTGACGGGGCACCGCGCCCTTCAGTCCTGGGTGCGCGCCGCGCAGTACGGGCTGCTCTCCAGCACCCGCGCCAACAGCCGCAACAGCATCGGCCCCACCGGCCTGACCAGCGACAACTACGCCGGCGAGATCTTCTGGGACGCCGAGACCTGGATGTACCCCGGCCTCCTGGCCACCCACCCCGCCCTCGCGCGGTCGATCGTCGACTACCGCTACCGGACCCGGGCCGCCGCCCGCGCCAACGCCCGCAAGCTCGGCTACGACGGCCTCTTCTACGCCTGGACCAGTGGCAGCAAGGGCGACCTGTGGAACGAGTGCCACAGCTGGGACCCGCCCCACTGCCGGACCCAGAACCACCTCATGGGCGATATCTCCCTGGCCGCCTGGCAGTACTACCTGGCCACCAAGGACACCGCCTGGCTGCGCTCACGCGGCTGGCCGGTCCTCAAGGGCATCGCCGCCTTCTGGGCGTCCCGGGCCACCCGGAACCCCGACGGCAGCTACTCCGTCAAGAACGTCGCCGGACCCGACGAATACAGCAACGGTGTCAACGACGCGGTCTTCACCAACGCCGGTGCGGCCACCGCTCTCCGGCACGCCACGCGGGCCGCCGCCCTCCTCGGCCTGCACGCCCCGGCCTCCTGGAACGCCCTCGCCGACAAGCTGCGGATCCCCTACGACGCCAAGCACCACCGCTTCCGGCAGTACGCCGGCTACCGCGGCACCACCATCAAGCAGGCCGACACCGTCCTGCTGCTCTACCCGCTGCACTGGCCCATGTCGCCCCGGCAGGCGGCAAGCACCCTCGACTATTACGCCGCCCGCACCGACCCGGACGGCCCGGCCATGACCGATTCGGTCCACGCCATCGATGCCGCCGGTCTCGGCGAGCCCGGCTGTTCGACCTACACCTACCTCCTTCGTGCCATCAAACCCTTCGTCCGCGGTCCGTTCGCGCAGTTCTCCGAGGCGCGCGGCACCAAGGCCGGCGCCGACGACCCGCACGCCGGTCGGCCCGCGCAGGACTTCCTCACCGGCAAGGGCGGCTTCCTGCAGACCTTCACCTACGGCCTGACCGGCCTGCGGATGGAGGAGGACCGGCTGCGCCTGGACCCGATGCTGCCGCCGCAGCTCTCCGACGGCGTCACCCTGCACGGCCTGCACTGGCAAGGACGCACCTACGACATCGCCCTCCGCGCGCACCACACCACCGTGCGGCTGACCGCCGGAGCACCGATGCGTATCGCCACCCCGGAGGGCGAGAAGGTGGTCAGCCGCGGCCTGCCCGCGGTCCTCAAGACCCGCCGGCCCGACCTCGCGGCCACCTCCAACGCCGCCCGCTGCGCCCCGGCCAGGGCGACCTCCGAGGAGTCCGGTATGTACGCGGCCGCAGCCGTCGACGGCAACACCGCCACCGCCTGGACCCCGGACACCCCCACGGCCACCCTCACCGTCGACCTTGGCCGGATCACGACCATCGGCCAGATCACTCCGCACTGGACCGCAACCCGCCCGAGGTCCGCCGTCACCCAGGTCTCCCAGGACGGCAGGCACTGGTACGGCACCGGCTACTCGGGACGGACCCCCGCCCGCTACGTCCGCATCGTCGTACACAGCGAGGAGCACGGACCGGGGGGTGGAACCCCGCCGAAGCGTCCGGGCCTCACGGAACTGACGGTCAATACTGTCGCGGTCGGTGACCCGTAGGTCTGTTTCTCTTCGGACGTTGTGTCACTCAGCTTCTTCATGTCACTCAGCGTGACCGATTCGTGGCGTCGGCGCCATCGGGGATTCCCCGTATCCGGCCCCTGACCGATCCCTGAGACGTCACCGACCCCGGATCAGGGACCTCCCCCATTTCCCGGCCATAGGCGATCCGCAGTGTTGCAGCGGGATGAAATCTGCTCCGCGAAGCGTTGCGCGTGATGGCACAGGTCGAGATGCGGGAGGCATCGGTGGCGGGGACGGAAGCGGAACGACGCGGCTGGGCGCGGAGGCTGATGCGCGATTGCTGGCAGTACAAAAAGGATGTGCTGCTGGCACTCGGCGCCTCCCTCGCCGGGATGGCCGTGATGGCGCTGGTGCCGCTCGTACCGAAGCTGATCATCGACGATGTGATCGTCAAGCACGACCGCCCGCTCGCGCCGTGGGCCACGCTGCTCGTCGTCGCCGCGGTCGTCGTCTACGTCCTCACCTATATCCGCCGCTTCTACGGCGGCCGGCTGGCACTCGACGCCCAGCACGATCTGCGCACGCGGATGTTCACCGCCATCGCCCGGCTCGACGGCCGACGGCAGGACGAGCTGAGCACCGGCCAGGTCGTCGGCCGCGCCACCAGCGACCTCCAGCTGATCCAGGGCCTGCTCTTCATGGTCCCGATGATGATCGGGAACGTTCTGCTCTTCCTCATCTCCCTCGTCGTGATGATGGTGCTCTCGCCGCTGCTCACCGTCGTCGCGCTGGCCGTCGCCCCGGCCCTCTGGTACATCGCCAAGCGCAGCCGCGCCCGCCTCTTCCCCGCCACCTGGTACGCCCAGGGCCAGGCGGCCGCGGTGGCCGGCGTCGTGGACGGCGCGGTCACCGGCGTCCGTGTGGTGAAGGGCTTCGGACAGGAGGAGCAGGAGACCGGCAAGCTGCGCGACGTCAGCCGCCGGCTGTTCGCCGGGCGGCTGCGCACGGTCCGGCTCAACGCCCGCTACACCCCCGCTCTTCAGGCCGTTCCGGCACTCGGCCAGGTCGCCATGCTGGCGCTCGGCGGCTGGATGGCCACCCAGGGCCAGGTCACCTTGGGCACCTTCGTCGCCTTCTCCACCTATCTCGCGCAGCTCGTCGGCCCGGTCCGGATGCTGGCCATGATGCTCACCATCGGCCAGCAGGCGCGCGCCGGCGTGGAGCGGGTCTACGAACTGATCGACACCGAGCCGACGCTCCAGGAGCGGCCGGATGCGCACGAACTGCCCGCGGACGCCCCGCCCACCGTCGCCTTCGACGCGGTGACCTTCGCCTATACCCCGGCCCCCACGACGACCACCGAGAGCGCGGGGGACGAGGCGAGCACGGAGAGCAGGAGAGCCCCCCGCCCCGTCCTCGAAGACTTCTCCCTGCGGATCGAAGCCGGCGAAACGGTCGCCGTCGTCGGCACGTCCGGCAGCGGCAAGTCCACCGTCTCCCTGCTGCTGCCCCGCTTCTACGACGTCTCCGCGGGCCGGGTCCTGGTCGGCGGCCATGACGTGCGCGATCTGACGCTGGACTCGCTGCGCGCCGCCATCGGGCTCGTCCCCGAGAGCAGCTTCCTCTTCTCCGATTCGGTGCGCGACAACATCACCTACGGCCACCCTGACGCCACCGACGAGCAGGTGCGTACCGCGGCCCGCGCCGCCCAGGCCGACGGCTTCATCTCCGCACTGCCCGACGGCTATGACACCAAGGTCGGCGAGCAGGGACTGACCCTCTCCGGCGGCCAGCGCCAGCGCATCGCCCTGGCCCGCGCCATCCTCACCGACCCGCGGTTGCTGGTCCTGGACGATGCGACCTCGGCGGTCGACGCCCGCGTCGAGCACGAGATACACGAGGCGCTGCGCGGCGTCATGCAGGGCCGTACCACCCTGCTCATCGCGCACCGCGCCTCCACCCTGGCGCTCGCCGACCGGATCGCCGTCCTGGACGGCGGTCGGCTGGTCGACTTCGGCACCCAGGAGGAGCTGGAGCTGCGATGTCCGCTCTACCGCAGGCTGCTGACCGACCCCGACGAGCTGGGCGGTATCGAGCACGATCCGGCCGGTGCGCTGGCCGGCGGTCTCACCGGCGAGTACACGGCCACCGGGCTGCTGCGGTTCGAGGCGGACGCGCTGGGCGTGGACGAGCTCGAGGCCGACGAGGTCGCGGCGGATCCCGCCGAACGTGCCGCGGCCGACGGCACGCACGCCCGCACGCAGGCCGGCACCATCACCCCCGAGCTGTGGGTCCGCCGCGACCACAACACCGAAACCGGCCCGTCCGCTTCCGCATCCGGGGCCGCCACGGCGGGAGCTCCGGGCATCGGCGCCGCGCTGGCGGGGATGCCCGCGACCCCGGAGCTGCTTGCCAAGGTCGCCGCACTGCCGCCGGCCAGCGACGAACCGGACGTCGACGAGAAGCTGGCCGTGCGCCCCGAGCGCTCCTACGGCCTGCGCAGGCTGCTGCACGGCTTCGGCGGACCGCTGCTGATCGCCCTGGCCCTGGTCGCCGTGGACGCCCTCGCCGGACTGCTCGTCCCGATCCTGATCCGGCAGGGCATCGACGAAGGCGTCCGCCGCGGCCTGCTGGCCGGCGTCTGGACGGCCGCGGCGATCGCCCTGGTCGTGGTGCTGGCCCAGTGGGCCGCCCAGATCGGCTCCAACCGGATGACCGGCCGCACCGGCGAGCGGGTCCTGTACTCCCTCCGTCTGAAGATCTTCGCCCAGCTCCAGCGCCTCGGCCTCGACTACTACGAGCGCGAGCTGACCGGAAAGATCATGACCCGGATGACGACGGATGTGGACGCCCTGTCCACCTTCCTCCAGACCGGTCTGGTCACCGCCGTCGTCTCCCTGCTCACCTTCTTCGGCATCCTCGTAGCCCTGCTCGCCATCGACATCCAGCTGGCCCTGGTCGTCTTCGCCACCCTTCCGCCGCTGATCATCGGCACCTACTTCTTCCGCAAGCAGAGCGTGAAGGCATACGAGCTGGCGCGCGAGCGGATCAGCGTCGTCAACGGTGACCTCCAGGAGAGCGTCGCCGGACTGCGGATCCTCCAGGCATTCCGGCGCGAGGGCCGCGGCGCCGACCGGTTCGCCGCCCGTAGCGCCGCCTACCGCCAGGCCCGGATCCGCGGCCAGTTCCTGATATCCGTCTACTTCCCGTTCGTCCAGCTGCTGTCGTCCGTGGCCGCCGCCCTGGTGCTGATAGTGGGCGCCGGCCGGGTCGGCGACAACACCCTCACGGCCGGCGCGCTGGTCGCCTATCTGCTGTACATAGACCTGTTCTTCGCCCCCGTACAGCAGCTCTCCCAGGTCTTCGACGGCTACCAGCAGGCGTCCGTCTCGCTCGGCCGCATACAGGAGCTGCTGCGCGAGCCGACCACCACCCCGGCCGCCGAGCGGCCGCGCGAGGTGGCGGCGCTGCGCGGCGACATCACCTTCGACTCCGTCCACTTCCACTACGGCAGCGACGGCGACCGGGCCGAGCCGGCGCTGAAGGGCATAGACCTGACCATTCCCGCAGGTCAGACCGTCGCCTTCGTCGGTGAGACGGGAGCGGGCAAGTCCACCCTGGTCAAGCTGGTCGCGCGGTTCTACGACCCGACCGCCGGCTCCGTCCGCGTCGACGGCACCGATCTGCGCGATCTGGACCTGACCGACTACCGCCGCCGGCTGGGCGTCGTCCCCCAGGAGCCGTATCTCTTCGCCGGTACGGTGCGCGACGCCATCGCCTACGGCCGTCCGGACGCCACCGACGCCGAGGTGGAGGCCGCCGCCCGCGCCGTCGGCGCGCACCCCATGATCGCCACCCTGGACGGCGGCTATCTCCACGAGGTCGCCGAACGCGGCCGCAACCTCTCGGCCGGTCAGCGCCAGCTGCTCGCCCTGGCCCGTGCCGAACTCGTCGACCCCGACGTGCTGTTGCTGGACGAGGCCACCGCCGCCCTCGACCTGGCCACCGAGGCCGTCGTCAACCAGGCCACCGACCGTCTCTCCGGCCGCCGCACGGCCCTGGTCGTCGCCCACCGCCTGACCACCGCGGCCCGCGCCGACCGCGTCGTGGTGATGGACGGTGGCCGGGTCGCCGAGGACGGCACCCACGCCCAGCTCCTGGCCCGTGACGGCCGCTACGCCGAGCTGTGGCGCAGCTTCACGGGCGAGGAGGAGTCGGTGGCGGTCTGAGAACGGCCGTGCCCGGCCTGGTGGCCGCTCCGTTGCGCAGATAGGTTCAGCCCGACCTTTGCTGTCCCAAGGGGAGGGTGCATGCGCAAGTCCTTCAGATGGCTGCTGTCGCTCGTCGTGCTCATAGGCACGGTGGGGCTCGGCGGCGCATCATCGGCAGGAGCGGCCACCGCCGCCGAGCCACGGACCACCGACACCGGCCAGGACCAGAAGAGCGCGGACCGGAACAGCACAAACAACAACAGCTCGGACGAAGACATCAAGGACCGCATTCTCGCGATTCCCGGGATGCACTTCGTCGAGGAGAAGCCGGTCGACGGCTATCGCTATTTCGTCCTCGCATACACGCAGTGGATCGACCACCACGACCATTCCAAGGGGACCTTTCAGCAGCGGCTGACCCTGCTGCACAAGTCGGTGAACCGCCCGACGGTGTTCTTCACCTCCGGCTACAACGTCAGCACCACACCGACCCGGAGCGAACCCACCAAAATCATCGACGGGAACCAAGTATCGCTGGAATACCGGTACTTCACCCCGTCGCGGCCACAGCCGGCCGACTGGACGAAGCTGAACATCCGCCAGGCGGCCACCGACCAGCACCGCATTTTCACCGCACTGCACCGGATCTACCGTAAGCACTGGATCGCCACCGGCGGCAGCAAGGGCGGTATGACCGCCACCTATTACCGCCGCTTCTTCCCGCGCGATATGAACGGCACCGTCGCCTACGTCGCGCCCAACGACGTCAACAACGACGAGGACTCGGCGTACGACCGCTTCTTCAAGAACGTCGGGACCGCGCAGTGCCGGACCGCCCTCACCGCCATCGAGCGCGAGGCGCTGGTGCGGCGTACGGAGATGGTGAAACGTTTCCAGGACTGGGCCGTAAAGGAAAAGCGGACCTTCAATACCGTCGGCAGCGCCGACCGGGCCTATGAAGTCATGGTCACGGACCTGGTGTTCGGCTTCTGGCAGTATCAGCCGGCCGAGACAGCCTGCGCCAAGGTGCCCGCGCCCACCGTTTCCACGGACGAGCTGTGGAAGTGGATGGACGAGGTCGGTGGTTTCGCCGGCTACACCGACCAGGGCATGGAGCAGTTCCTGCCGTACTACTACCAGGCGGGTACCCAGCTCGGCGAGCCCGGCTACGGCTATCCGGAACTGGCGGGCCTGCTGAAATACCCGGGCATCAACAATTCCCGGACGTACGTGCCCAAGGACATTCCGATGCACTTCGACAAGCGGGCGATGCCCGATGTCGACCACTGGGTACGCCATCATGCGAACCGGATGATGTTTGTCAACGGCCAGTACGATCCGTGGAGTTCGGAACACTTCGAACTCGGTAGAGGCGCCCGGGACTCCTTTGTCTTCACCGTTCCCGGCGGCAATCACGGCTCCAACATCGCCAAGCTGAAGGACGCCGACCGGACCAAGGCGACCGCCGAACTCCTCGACTGGGCGGGTGTGACACCCGTCGGCGGCAAGCCCACCGCACAGGCCCCGTACGACAGGAAACTGGACCGGCAGGACCTCCGCCGGATGCCGGTTCTGCAACCGTAGCGAAAGGCGCGCTCTCCGCACGGAGAGCGCGCCCTTTCCGGTCCCTGCCGGGCCGCCGGGTCAGTACGACAGACCGTGCCCTATCGGATAGAGCACCGTGTCCGGCGCATCCGCCCGCATCACCGGCACCGGGAGCCGGCCCGTCGGCTTCCGCTGTCCGGCGATCACCCGCACCGCGGCCCGCAGTTCCACATCCGTCCACGAATAGCTCGCAAGTCCCGCTTTGACGCCGCCCAGCTGCGCGATGTCGTACGGATTGCGGACCGCCAGCTGCACCACCGGCTTCCCCGTGGCCAGCAGGGCGTCGATCAGCTGCCGCTGCGGCGAGTCCGCCGTGACGTTGTAGGTGGCCACCACGACCGCATCGCGTTCGCGGAGCGCCGCCACCGCCTGGTCGATCAGCGTCTGCGTCGGCGTGAGCCCGGTGGACAGCGCGGTGGCGGTGAAACCCAGCTCGCCGAAGGTGTTCGCCAGCACCGTCGTGGGCGGGCCTCCGGTCCCCGACGGCGGATCCGCGTCCACGCCCACCACCAGCAGCTTGTTCTCCCGGCGCCGCGACAGCGGCAGCACGCCGCCGTCGTTGCGCAGCAAGGTGGTGGTGCGGTCCGCGATACGGTCCGCCTGCTGGAGATGACGGCGTATCCCGACGACGCGGTCCACCTCCTCGTGCGTGGTGTACGGGTTGGTGAACAGCCCACGCCGGTCCTTCAGGAGCAGGATGCGCAGCAGTTTGGCCTCGATGTCGGCCCAGGACAGCTCGCCCTCCCGCAGCGCCTTGAGGACGGCGCCGTGTGCGACGGAGAGATCGGGCGGATTGAGGAGCTGGTCGACACCGGCCTTGAGGGCCAGGACCGGGGCGCGGGCGTCGCCGTACTTCACCCGTACGCCCTCCATGCCGAGCGAATCGGTCACCACGACACCCCGGTAGCCGAGGCGTTCGCGCAGGATGCCGGTGAGGATCGGGCGGGACAGGGTGGCCGGGTCCTCGCTGGGGTCGAAGGCGGGCACGACGATATGCGCCGTCATGATGGAGTCGATACCGGCGGCGATCGCGGCCTTGAAGGGCGGCGCGTCCAGCCGCTCCCACTGCTCGGCGGTGTGGTGGATGTAGGGCAGCCCGATGTGGCTGTCGGTGTCGGTGTCGCCGTGCCCGGGGAAGTGCTTGGCGCAGGCCGCGACCCCGGCGTCCTGATAGCCCTGCACCTCCGCGGCGACCAGCCGCGCCACCGCCTGCGGGTCGGCTCCGAAGGACCGTACGCCGATGACCGGATTGGCGGCGTTGACGTTCACATCCGCATCCGGCGCATAGTCCTGCCGGATGCCCATCGCATACAGCTCCTCGCCGCCGATCCGGGCGGCCGTACGGGCGTCGCCGCGCGAGCCCGCCGCGCCCAGCGCCATCGCCCCGGGGAAGAGCGTCGCGGGCGCGCCGATCCGGGCCACTATGCCGTGTTCCTGGTCCGTGGAGATCAGCAGCGGTACGGGCACCCGCTGGCCGGTGCCGGCCTTCTGGATGCCGTTGGAGAGGTCGGCGATCTGGTGGGGTTCGCGGGTGTTGTGCGCCCAGCCGAAGTAGATGATGCCGCCGACGTGGTACCTGTCGATCAGTTCGGCGGCGTTGGCGACCCCGATCTCCTTCCGGTTCGCGGCGACATCGTCCGGGTCGGGGTCGGTCGCGGAGTGCCCGTAGACGCGCATCACGAAGAGCTGGCCGACCTTTTCCTCCGGCGTCATCCGCGCGATGAGCCCGCGCAGCCGGGCCTTGGTGGACGGGGTGGGCGCGGCGGAGCGGGGGGAGTCCGGCCGGCGGCCGATGACGGCCCCGGCGGCCTGGGCGGGTGCGGCGCCGGTGGCACAGGCGGCGGCTGCGGCGGCCGCCGCGGTGGTCAGGACGGTACGTCTGGAGTGCATCTGCGCTCCTTCCGGAGGGCTTCCTTGACGACATGAAGGAAACGTCCAAGAAGACACGCATAACCGGAAAGCCATTGCCGGTCAATGACGGGGAACGGGGTGGCGCCCAGGGTTTGCGGGGCGGCGCGGGATGTGTGAAGGACACGCGGAGCCGGGGCGGCCGGACGGGTGAAGACCGCGGGCGGGCCCGGTCAGGAGGCCGGGGCGGCACCGAGGAGACGCCGGAGGTGGGCGCGGCCCGGGGCCAGCAGGGCGGGCAGCTCGGCCGCCGCCGGATACCAGCGCTTCTCGTACTCCCAGCAGAGCCAGCCGCCGGGTGCGGAGCCGTTGCCCAGCGCGGCCAGGACGTCCGAGAGCGGCAGCCGGCCCGCGCCGAGCGGCAGGGGAGTGGTGTCCTCGGCCGACGCCACGTCCTTGACCTGGACATAGCCCAGATACGGCGCCAGCGCGGCATGGGTGTCGGCGGGCGGCTCGCCGCCGAGCCAGCAGTGCAGCACGTCCCACAGCGCACCGGCCCCGGGGTGGCCCACCCGCTTCAGGATCCTGCCCACGGACGCGCCCGTGCGGTGCGAGTCATGGGTCTCCAGCAGGACCCGCACGCCCCGGTCGGCGGCGAGCGGCGCCGCCGCGGCCAGCCGGCGCGCGGCATCCGCCTCCGCCTCGCCCGCAGGGCGGTCGCCGCCACCGGGGAAGACCCGCACGAACCGCGCCCCCAGATCGGCCGCGAGCAGCACCAGCTCGGTCAGCTCCTGCGCCGCCTCGGCCTCGCCCGCGGCGTCCCGGGCCGCGGCCACCCGCGGATATCCGGCGACGGCCAGGACCGACAGGCCGGCGTCCGCGAACTGCCGCCGCACCGCGGCCCGTTCGCGCATCCCCAGCAGCGGATGCACCGGCTCCTCGGGATGAGCCCGCAGCTCGACGCCCTGATAGCCGGCATCGGTGGCCAGCCGCAGCACCTCGGGCACCGGCATGCCCGGCACCCCCAGCGTCGAGAACGCGAACCGCGTCGCCGTACCCGCACCGTCCGTCCGCATGCCCTGCCGCCCCTCGCGCCGACCCGGCGTCACCGCACCGGACGCCGGTCCCGGCCTATCAGGTCCCACCCGAAGCCGTGCCGCCGCGACGCGCCGACGGCGGCGAATCCGGTGCGCCCATGGCACCTTTGACGCACTGTCGACCACCCCTCCCAGCCTTTGCGAAAAGGCTAGCCGCCGCCACTGACAACCGCCGGTGACGCGGTGCGGCCCGTGCCGGCTTCGCCGTCCGGCGCCCCGCACGGGGCTAGGCTCCGGCCCAGGCCGCAGGGATCGAAAACCCCGTCCTGAGAGGGGCCCGGACCATGACACGCACGACCGTACGCATCGCCATGAACGGCGTCACCGGACGCATGGGCCACCGCCAGCACCTGGTCCGCTCCCTCCTCGCGCTGCGCGAAGAGGGCGGCCTCGACCTCGGGGACGGGACGGTGATCTGGCCCGAACCGGTGCTCGTCGGCCGCTCAGAGCACAAGGTGCGGGCCCTGGCCGAACGGCACGGCCTGGCGGAGTTCAGCGGTGACCTCGACGCCGTACTGGCCGACGACAGCATCGACATCTACTTCGACGCCCAGGTCACCGCCGCCCGCGAGGCGGCGGTGAAGAAGGCGATCGCCGCCGGAAAGCACGTCTACGTCGAAAAACCCACCGCCACCGGACTGTCGGGCGCCCTGGAGCTGGCCAGGACGGCGCGCGACGCCGGCGTCCGGCACGGCGTCGTCCAGGACAAACTCTTCCTGCCCGGACTGCGCAAACTGCGCCGCCTGGTGGCGGGCGGCTTCTTCGGCCGGATCCTGTCCGTACGGGGCGAGTTCGGCTACTGGGTCTTCGAGGGGGACTGGCAGCAGGCGCAGCGGCCCTCGTGGAACTACCGCGCCGAGGACGGCGGCGGTATCGCGGCGGACATGTTCCCGCACTGGGAGTACGTCCTGCACGAGCTGTTCGGGCCCGTCAGGACCGTCCAGGCGCAGGTCACCACGCATGTTCCGCGCCGCTGGGACGAGTCGGGGGTGCCCTACGAGGCCACCGCCGACGACGCCGCGTACGGCATCTTCGAGCTGGTCGGCGGGATCGTCGCGCAGATCAACTCCTCCTGGGCCGTGCGGGTGCACCGCGACGAACTGGTGGAGTTCCAGGTGGACGGCACCGAGGGCTCGGCCGTCGCCGGACTGCGCGGCTGCCGGGTCCAGCACCGTTCCGCCACCCCCCGGCCGGTGTGGAATCCGGACATCCCGGCAGACGGAAGCTTCCGCCGGCAGTGGCAGGAAGTGCCCGACAATGACACCTTCGACAATGGATTCAAGGCACAGTGGGAGCTGTTCCTGCGTCATGTCGTACGTGACGAGCCCTGGCAATGGGATCTGCTGGCCGGCGCCCGGGGGGTCCAGCTCGCCGAACTCGGCCTGAAGTCGTCGGCCGAGGGCCGCCGCCTGGACGTTCCGGAGCTGACCCTGTGACCGCCGCCGCGCGGCCTCGCTCCCGTACGGTCCTCGCCGCCGCCCATGTGATCCCCGACCCGGCCGCCGACACCGGAGCCCACTGCCGCGCCGTCCTCGACTGGGACGCCACCCTCGCCTTCCGTCACCACCTGTGGTCGCACGGCCTGGGGGTGGCCGAGGCGATGGACACCGCGCAGCGCGGTATGGGCCTGGACTGGCCGGCCGCCGCCGAGCTGATCCGCCGCTCCGCCGCCGAGGCGCGCACCGTCGGCGGCCTGCTGGTCTGCGGCGCCGGTACCGATCAACTCCCGTCCCACGGCGCCTCCCTGGCGGACGTCCGGGCCGCCTACGAGGAACAGCTCGAACTCGTCGAGCAGTGCGGCGGCCGCCCCGTCCTGATGGCGTCCCGGCAGCTCGCCGCGGCCGCCACCGGCCCCGACGACTATCTGGAGCTCTACGGCCATCTGCTGCGCCAGGCCACCGGACCGGTGATCCTCCACTGGCTGGGCCCGATGTTCGACCCGGCACTGGAGGGCTACTGGGGCAGCACGGACCTCGACGCCGCCACCGCCACCCTCGTACGGCTCGTCGCGGACCATCCCCACAAGGTGGACGGCGTCAAGGTCTCCCTCCTGGACGCCGGCCGGGAGATCGGGCTGCGCCGCCGGCTGCCCGCCTCCGTGCGCTGCTACACCGGCGACGACTTCCACTACCCCGAGCTGATCGCGGGCGACGACCACGGCTTCAGCGACGCCCTGCTGGGGGTGTTCGACCCGCTGGCACCTCTGGCCGCCGCGGCCGTCCGCCTCCTGGACGACGGGGACCGCGACGGCTTCCGGGCGGCCCTGGACCCGACCGTCACCCTGGCCCGGCACCTCTTCCAGGCGCCCACCCGCCACTACAAGACCGGTGTGGTCCTGCTCGCCTGGCTCGCCGGCCACCAGGCGCACTTCCGCATGGTCGGCGGCCTCCAGTCGGCCCGCTCCCTGCCGCATCTGCGGCGCGCGCACCAACTGGCCGACGCACTGGGCCTGTTCCCCGACCGGGAGCTGGCCGCTGCCCGGATGGCCGCGCTGCTCGCGGAGTACGGGACGGAGTGCGGGATGGAGAACGGGGCGGAGAACGGGGCGGAGGACGGATGACCGATGACGGCACCGGGGACACGCGAACGGGTTCCCGTCACCGGGGCGACGGCCTGCTCTCCCGGCTGAGCCTCAATCAGGAGACCGTCCGGCAGTGGTCGCTGCCGGAGCTGGCGGACGGCTGTGCGCGGGCGGGTGTTCGGGGTGTGGGCCTGTGGCGGGCGCCGGTCCGGCAGTACGGGGTGGCCGCGGCGGCGCGGCTCGTACGGGACGCCGGGCTGGAGGTCACCAGCCTGTGCCGGGGCGGGTTCTTCACCGCCGAGGACCCCGGGGAGCGCGCGGCCGCCCTGGAGGACAACCGGGCCGCCATCGAGGAGGCGGCGACCCTCGGCACCGCCACCCTGGTCCTGGTCTCCGGTGGACTGCCGTCCGGCAGCCGCGATCTGCGGGGCGCCCGGGAACGGATCGCCGAGGCGCTCGCGGAGCTGGCACCGTACGCCGCCGAACGGGGCGTACGCCTGGCGATCGAACCACTGCACCCGATGTTCGCGGCCGACCGCTGTGTCGTCTCCACCCTTGCGCAGGCCCTCGACCTCGCCGAACGCTTCGCCGCCGAGCGGGTGGGGGTGGTGGTGGACACCTACCACCTGTGGTGGGACGACACGGCCGGCGCCGGCATCGACCGTGCGGGCGGCGCGCGGATCGCCGCCTTCCAACTGGCCGACTGGGTCACCCCGTTGCCCGAAGGCGCACTTCTGGGGCGCGGACAGCTCGGTGACGGGGCGGTGGATCTGCGGTGGTTCCGGGAGCGGGTGGACGGTGCCGGCTACCGGGGGCCGATCGAGGTGGAGATCTTCAGCCCGGCGCTGTGGGCGCGCGACGGGGCCGAGGTGTTGTCGGAGATCGTGGAGCGGTTCACGATGCACGTGGGGTGAGCCCTTGGCAGTCCCCAGGGGTGGCACTTTGGGTAACCGGAAAACAACGCACCGGAAGTGCAACCGTTGACGGCTCACGGAGGTCATAGCAGGCGTCGGCCTCAACGGGGGAGGAACCGGGGGGATCCGGAGGCCGACGCCGGGGGGAAAAACCGAGGGGCCGGCCACCGGGCGGCCCCTCGGTCGTATCCGGGCACCGCCCGGTGCCCGCCCGGGCTCCGCCGCTGCCGGACGCGTTGTCAGACCCCGGCGGTACGGTCGGGGCATGGTCAACGGATCGGTGGTGGAAGGGGTCCTCGAGCGGATCACCTACGCCAATGAGGAGACCGGCTACACCGTCGCACGGGTCGACACCGGCCGCGGCTCCGGCGATCTCCTCACGGTGGTCGGGGCGTTGCTGGGGGCGCAGCCCGGCGAGTCGCTGCGGATGCACGGGCGCTGGGGCTCCCATCCGCAGTACGGCAAGCAGTTCACCGTCGAGAACTACACCACCGTCCTCCCGGCCACCATCCAGGGCATCCGCCGCTATCTGGGCTCCGGTCTCATCAAGGGCATCGGCCCCCGGATCGCCGACCGGATCGTCGAGCACTTCGGCACGGACACGCTGGACGTCATCGAGAAGGAGCCCGGGCGGCTCGTCGAGGTCCCGGGGCTGGGCCCCAAGCGGACGAAGATGATCGGGGCCGCGTGGGAGGAGCAGAAGGCCATCAAGGAGGTGATGGTCTTCCTCCAGGGTGTGGGCGTCTCGACGTCCATCGCGGTGCGGATCTACAAGAAGTACGGCGACGCCTCCATCTCCGTGGTCCGCAACGAGCCCTACCGGCTGGCCGCCGATGTCTGGGGCATCGGCTTCCTGACCGCCGACCGCATCGCGCAGTCGGTCGGCATTCCGCACGACAGCCCGGACCGGGTCAAGGCGGGCCTTCAGTACGCGCTGTCGCAGTCGACGGACCAGGGGCACTGCTTCCTGCCCGAGGAGCAGCTGATCGCGGATGCGGTCAAGCTCCTCCAGGTGGACACCGGCCTGGTCATCGACTGTCTGGGGGAGCTGGCGGCGGAGCCCGAGGGGGTGGTGCGCGAGCGGGTGCCGGGCAAGGACGGGGAGCCGGTCACCGCCGTTTATCTGGTGCCCTTCCACCGTGCGGAGATCTCGCTGGCCGGACGGCTGACCCGGCTGATGCGCAGCGACGAGGACCGCATGCCGGCGTTCGGTGACGTGGTCTGGGACAAGGCGCTGGCGTGGCTGGCGCGGCGTACGGGGGCCGAGCTGGCGCCGGAGCAGCAGGCCGCGGTGCGGCTGGCGCTGACGCAGAAGGTGGCGGTGCTGACCGGCGGGCCCGGGTGCGGCAAGTCGTTCACGGTGCGCTCCGTGGTGGAGCTCGCCCGCGCCAAGAAGGCCAAGGTGGTGCTGGCGGCGCCCACCGGGCGGGCGGCCAAACGGCTGTCGGAGCTGACCGGCGCGGAGGCGTCCACCGTCCACCGCCTCCTGGAGCTCAAGCCGGGCGGGGACGCCGCCTATGACGCGGACCGGCCGCTGGACGCCGATCTGGTGGTCGTCGACGAGGCGTCCATGCTGGATCTGCTGCTCGCCAACAAACTCGTCAAGGCGGTGCCGCCTGGCGCCCATCTGCTGCTGGTGGGGGACGTCGACCAGCTGCCGTCGGTGGGCGCGGGGGAGGTGCTGCGGGATCTGCTCGCCGGGGAAGGGGCCGCGCGAGGGGGGTCCCCCCGGACGGAGTCTGGGGGAGCGTCGGACAGGGGTGGTGGTCGGGTGGCGGGCGGGACCGTCCCGTCCGTGCGTCTGACCAGGATCTTCCGCCAGGCGCAGCAGTCGGGGGTGGTCACCAATGCGCACCGCATCAACTCCGGGGTGCCGCCGCTGACCACCGGGCTGAAGGATTTCTTCCTGTTCGTGGAGGACGACGCTGAGGAGGCCGCGCGGCTGACGGTCGATGTGGCGGCGCGGCGGGTTCCGGCGAAGTTCGGGCTCGATCCGCGCCGGGACGTCCAGGTGCTCACTCCGATGCACCGCGGCCCGGCCGGCGCCGGTGCCCTCAACGGCCTGCTCCAGCAGGCCGTCACCCCCGCCCGCCCCGATCTGTCCGAGCGCCGCTTCGGCGGCCGGGTCTTCCGGGTGGGCGACAAGGTCACCCAGATCCGGAACAACTACGACAAGGGAAGCAACGGCGTCTTCAACGGCACGGTGGGCGTGGTCACGGATCTGAACGCCGAGGAGCAGCGGCTGACCGTGCGTACCGACGAGGACGAGGAGGTCCCCTACGACTTCGATGAATTGGACGAATTGGCACACGCCTATGCCGTGACGATCCACCGCTCGCAGGGTAGTGAGTATCCAGCAGTGGTGATTCCGGTCACCACCAGTGCGTGGATGATGCTCCAGCGCAATCTGTTGTATACCGCCGTGACCCGGGCGAAACGCTTGGTGGTGCTCGTCGGCTCCCGGAAGGCTCTCGGACAGGCCGTGCGCACCGTATCCGCCGGTCGGCGGTGTACGGCGCTCGATCACCGGCTCGCCGGTGCAGTGTGATGTCACTCCTCTTTCCCAATCGGGGCGAACGGGAGCAGGATGGACACCAGCGCGGCACTGAGTGCCGCGACAGGGCCCTATGGCCGACCCCGAGTGCACATCCAAGGTCCAAATGGGGGAAGGTATAGGCAGTCAGGGCACCTCGAAGAAGAGGCACAACGTCGGTGAGGGATGACGTGAGCGACAACTCTGTAGTACTGCGTTACGGGGACGGCGAATACAGCTACCCGGTCGTCGACAGCACGGTCGGCGACAAGGGCTTCGACATCTCGAAGCTGCGCGCCCAGACCGGTCTGGTGACCCTGGATTCCGGTTACGGCAATACCGCGGCATACAAATCCGCGATCACCTATCTCGATGGTGAACAGGGAATTCTTCGTTACCGCGGGTATCCGATCGAGCAGCTCGCAGAGCGCAGCACGTTCGTCGAGACCGCGTATCTCCTGATCAACGGCGAGCTGCCCACCGTCGACGAGCTGGCGAACTTCAAGCAGGACATCACGTACCACACCCTGCTGCACGAGGACGTCAAGCGCTTCTACGACGGCTTCCCCCGGGACGCCCACCCGATGGCCATGCTGTCGTCGGTCGTCAGCGCGCTGTCGACGTTCTACCAGGACAGCCACAACCCGTTCGACGAGAAGCAGCGCCATATCTCCACGATCCGGCTGCTGGCCAAGCTTCCGACGATCGCGGCGTACGCCTACAAGAAGTCGGTCGGCCACCCGGTCGTCTACCCGAGCAACGAACTCGGCTACGTCGAGAACTTCCTGCGGATGACCTTCTCGGTGCCGGCCGCCGAGTACGACCTCGACCCGGTCGTCGTCAGCGCGCTGGACAAGCTGCTGATCCTGCACGCCGACCACGAGCAGAACTGCTCGACCTCGACCGTGCGCCTGGTCGGCTCCTCGCAGGCGAACCTCTTCGCCTCGATCTCGGCCGGTATCAACGCCCTGTGGGGCCCCCTGCACGGCGGCGCCAACCAGTCCGTCCTGGAGATGCTTGAGGGCATCCAGGCCACCGGCGGCGACGTCGACACCTTCATCCGCAAGGTGAAGAACAAGGAAGACGGCGTGAAGCTCATGGGCTTCGGGCACCGCGTCTACAAGAACTTCGACCCCCGGGCGAAGATCATCAAGGCGGCGGCGCACGACGTCCTCTCCGCACTGGGCAAGTCCGACGAGCTGCTGGACATCGCCCTCAAGCTGGAGGAGCACGCCCTCTCCGACGACTACTTCGTCGAGCGCAAGCTCTACCCGAACGTCGACTTCTACACGGGTCTGATCTACCGGGCGATGGGCTTCCCGACCGAGATGTTCACCGTGCTCTTCGCGCTCGGCCGGCTGCCCGGCTGGATCGCCCAGTGGCACGAGATGATCAAGGAGCCGGGCTCCCGTATCGGCCGCCCGCGGCAGATCTACACCGGCATCATCGAGCGCGATTTCGTCCCGGTCGAGGAGCGCTGACGGCCGCGCCCTGACAGCAGGCCGCGCGTCCTCGTACGGGCACCGAGCGCAGTAGAAAGCGCCCCGCCTCCAGATCCCCCCACGGGTCCAGAGCGCGGGGCGCTTCCCATGTCCCGGGTCGGATTCCCCCCACGGGATCCGTCCGGGCGTTCCGGGTTGCACCGCGATCCGCCGGGACGCGCACATTCGGGAGGGCCGCTCAAAGCTCCCCGGGCGCGTCGCCCCGGCCACGCGTAGCCGTGTCCGATCCCCCAAGATCTGCACGGCCTGTGCAGTGCAAGCCCCGCCGGGGTGCCTGCACCGCCCGGTTAGACTCGCGACCCCCCTCAATGGTTACGTTCCCATGAGTGTGATCTGAGTCTCTTGCCATAAAGGGGCGAATGCGGTCAAGGGTTACGAGCCGGAGATCCGCGCCGTGCCGTATGGGTGTTGTGTCAGTTGTGAGAGCTATGTGAAGGTTCGCAGTCTCAGGCTGTTGGTGACCACGAAGACCGACGAGAACGCCATCGCGGCGCCCGCGATCATCGGGTTCAGCAGCCCGGCCGCCGCCAGCGGCAGCGCCGCCACGTTGTAGCCGAACGCCCAGAACAGATTCCCCTTGATCGTGGCGAGGGTGGCCCGCGCCAGCCGGAGGGCATCGGCCGCCACCCGCAGATCGCCCCGGACCAGCGTGAGATCGCCCGCCTCGATCGCCGCATCCGTGCCGGTGCCCATGGCCAGCCCCAGATCCGCGGCGGCCAGCGCCGCCGCGTCATTGACCCCGTCGCCGACCATCGCGACCGTACGGCCCTCGGCGCGCAGCCGCGCCACGACCGCCACCTTCTCCTCCGGCAGCACCTCGGCGATCACCTCGTCGATGCCGACCTCGGCCGCCACCGCCTCCGCGACCGCGGTGTTGTCGCCGGTCAGCAGGATGGGCGTCAGCCCCAGCGCCCGCAGGGCCCGCACCGCCTCGGCGCTGGTGGGCTTCACCGCGTCGGAGACCGTCAGCACGCCGCGTGCCTCCCCGTCCCAGGCCACCACCACGGCCGTACGGCCCGACGTCCCGGCCGTGGCCAGCGCCGACCGCAGGTTCGGCGGCAGCGCGATCCCAGCCCGCTCGGCCAGCCGCGCCCGGCCCGCCAGCACCCGGTGCCCGGCCACCGTCCCGCGCACCCCCAGACCCGGCACATTCTCGAAACCCTCGACGCCGGGCAGCGCCCCGGCCCGCTCCCGGGCGCCCTCCGCGACGGCCCGCGCCACCGGATGCTCCGAGGCGTGCTCCAGCGCCCCGGCCAGCCGCAGCAACTCGCCCTCCGCGACCCCGTCGGCCGCCACGGCCTCCAGAAGCCGCATCCGCCCGCTGGTGACCGTGCCGGTCTTGTCCAGCAGGACGGTGTCCACCCGGCGGGTCGACTCCAGCACCTCCGGCCCCTTGATCAGAATGCCCAGCTGCGCCCCGCGCCCCGTACCCACCAGCAGGGCCGTCGGCGTGGCCAGGCCCAGCGCGCACGGACAGGCGATGATCAGCACCGCCACCGCCGCGGTGAACGAGGCGGCCGCCTCCGCGCCGGCCAGCAGCCAGCCGGCCAGCGTGCCCACCGCGAGCACCAGCACCACCGGAACGAACACCGCCGAGACCCGGTCGGCCAGCCGCTGCACGGCCGCCTTGCCGCTCTGCGCCTCCTGCACCAGCCGCGCCATCCGGGCCAGCTGGGTGTCGCCGCCGACCCGCGTGGCCTCGACCTCCAGGCGGCCCGAGGTGTTCACCGTCGCCCCGGTGACGCCGTCCCCCGGCGACACGTCCACCGGGACCGATTCCCCGGTCAGCATCGACGCATCCACGGCGGAGGAGCCCGCCACCACCCGCCCGTCCGTGGCGACGGTCTCCCCGGGCCGTACGACGAAGCGGTCGCCGACCGCCAGCTCGCCCACCGGAACGCGCACTTCCCGCCTGCCCGTCGCCCGACCACCGCCCCGGCCGGAGAGCCCTTCGCGCTCGCCCTCTCCATCCCGGAGCACGGTCACGTCCTTGGCGCCCAGCCGCATCAGCGCGCGCAGCGCCGCGCCCGCCCGCCGCTTCGCGCGGGCCTCCAGATAGCGGCCCAGCAGCAGAAACGTGGTGACCCCGGCAGCGGCCTCCAGATAGATCTCCGAGGATCCGGCGGTGGAGGAAAGGGTCAGATCGAAACCGTGCCGCATACCGGGCAGGCCCGCCGTGCCGAAGAACAGCGCCCACAGCGACCAGCCGAAGGCGGCCAGCGTCCCCAGGGAGACCAGGGTGTCCATGGTGGCGGCGCCGTGCCGCAGAGTGGTCCAGGCGGCGCGGTGGAAGGGGGCGCCGCCCCAGACGACGACCGGCGCGGCCAGGGTCAGGGACAGCCACTGCCAGTTGGTGAACTGGAGCGCCGGGACCATGGCGAGCACGATCACCGGCACGGACAGGACGGCGCAGACCGCCAGCCGGTGGCGGAGCGCCGCCAGTTCCTCGTCGGGCGTCTCTCCCGGGGCCTCTTCCGGGGGCGCCTCGGCCGTCGGTGCGGGCTCCGGGGGCGCGGGCCGTTTCGCCGTATAGCCGGTCTTCTCGACCGTCGCGATCAGATCCTCGACCGGGACCCCGTCCGCGCAGGTGATCCGTGCTCGCTCCGTCGCATAGTTGACGGTGGCGGTGACGCCCTCCATGCGATTGAGCTTCTTCTCGACCCGTGCGGCGCACGAGGCGCAGGTCATCCCGCCGATCGCGAGCTCGACCTGTGCCTGTGCGGCCGATGCGGACATACGGGTCAGGCCCGGCCCACGAGTTCGTAGCCGGCCTCGTCGACGGCCGCGCGCACGGCCTCGTCGTCGAGCGGGGCGGTGGAGGTGACGGTCACCAGACCGGTGGCGGCGACGGCCTGCACCGAGGTCACGCCCTCGATCTCGTCGATCTCGGAGGAGACGGCCCCTTCGCAGTGGCCGCAGGTCATCCCGGTGACCCGGTACGTGGTGGTCACCTCACCGGACGGGGCGGCGGACCCGGCACCGGTGCCGCAGGAGCCCTCGGGGGTGCAGCAGGAGCCGTTCGCCGGTGTGGCGGCTGCGCCGGGGGTGGCAGACGTGGCAGTCATGGGATTCTCCTCGTGGTGCCGATGTTTCCTCTTCACTTTATACCCCTAGGGGGTATCAATCCAAGCCCGGTCCGCCACGCGTTGCCGAGCGCCCCGCCACGCGTCAGCCTTGGGGTACGGACTCGGGGCGGAGCCGAGGAGGCGGCCGGATGGATCTCATGGCCTACGGCCTGCTCGCGCTCACCACCCTGCCACCGCTGGTCCCCAACTCCGCGCTCCTTGTCACGGCCGGAGTACTCGCCTCGCAGGGGCAGGCGTTCCTGCCCCTGATCCTGGTGATCGTCGCGGGCAGCGCGCTGCTGGGGGATGTGCTGATGTACCTCCTCGCGCGGCGGTTCGGCGGGCCCGTACGGTCCTGGATGCAGCGCCGCCCCCGCCGCCGGGCGCTGCTGGAGTGGACCTCCGCCCATATCCGGCGCTACGGCCTGCCGTTCGTCATCGGCGTGCGGTTCCTGCCCAGCGGACGCATCGCCGGGGCCCTGGCCTCCGGGGTCCTGCGCTATCCGCTGCGCAAATATGTGATCGGTGCGGGCTTCGCCGAGGCGCTGTGGGCGACCTACTCCGTCGGTCTCGGCTACATGGGCAGCGCCGCCGCGGGCGATCCGTTCTACGCCGCGGGCATCGGCATCGGCGTCTCCTGCGCGGTCGCCGCGGCGGGGTCGGCCCTCCAGTGGATCTCCCGCCGCCGTGCCGCCGTGCGGGCCTCGGCGGACGAGCGCGACCGGGCCGGAGCGGACGGGGCGCACAAGGCCGCGGGGGAGGGCGACGGGGGTGCGGGCGGGGCGGACGACCGTGGCTGCCAACGTACCCCGAAGACCGCTCTGACCAGGGATTTCGATACGGCGAACGGCTGTGAAGGACGGACTCGCAGCCCGCTGTCCTAGTGGCGGCCGATTGTCAGTGGCAGGTCCTACGGTTGACCGCATGACGAGGGGAACAGGCGCACCTCGGGTGCGGATCGAGGAGTGGACGGCGGACGACATCGACCTGCTGCACAGGCTCAACACCCCGGTGATGACCGAGCATCTGGGCGGCCCGGAAACCGAGGCACAGGTGGCCGCCCGGCATGCGCGGTATCTCGCGCTCGACGGGACGGGGCAGATGTTCCGGGTGGTGCTGGCGGCGGACGGGACGGAGCCGGCGGCGGAGACCGGGACGGGAGCGGCGGACGGCGATTCGGCGGGCCGGGCCGGGGAGACGGTGGTGGGCTCGGTCGGCTACTGGGAGCTCACCTGGCGGGGCGAGCGGGCGTATGAGACGGGCTGGGGAGTGCTGCCCGAGTTCCAGGGGAGGGGGATTGCGGCGGCCGCGGCGCGGGAGGTCATAGCCGTGGCCAGGGCCGAGGGGCGGCATCGTGCGCTGTATGCCTTCCCGTCGGTGGCGCATGCCGCGTCCAACGCCGTATGCCGCAAGGCGGGATTCGGCTTCCAGGAGGAGTGCGAGATCGAGTACCCCAAGGGGCGCCGGATGCGGGCCAACAACTGGCGGGTGGAGCTGGGCTGAGGGGGACGGCTGACGGTTGCCGTGCGGGGGCCGCTCACGCGAGGGCGCTCATGTGCCCGTCGCCGTACCGCCGTTACCGCCGGCGCTGCGGAGGTCCGCCACGGCGACCGGCTGCCCGGTCCGGCGGGAGCGGTCGCATGCCTCGGCGACATAGAGCGCCTCCAGCGCGTCGGCGGGCGGGCACGGGTTCGGTGCCCGCCCCGCCGCGACCTCGGCGAAGACGCCCAGCTCCGTGACGTACGCCTCGTGGAAGCGCTCCATGAAGGTGGCGTACGGCGCGGCCGACCGCTGCCACGACAGCTCCGGCTCCGCGGAGGGCAGCGGCGCCCGGTCGTCCAGGCCCACGAAGCGGGCGTCCTTGGAGCCGCAGACCTCCAGACGGACGTCGTGGCCCGCGCCGTTGTAGCGGGTCGCGGTGACGGTGGCCAGGGTGTCGTCGTCGAAGCGCAGCAGCGCCGCGCAGGTGTCGACGTCGTCCCCGTCGGCGAAGAAGGACGCCCCGCGGTTGGCGCCCTGGGCGAAGACCGAGACCACCTCACGTCCGGTCAGCCAGCGCAGGATGTCGAAGTCATGGATGCTGCAGTCCCGGAACAGCCCGCCGGAGGTGGGGATATAGCCTGCCGACGGCGGCGTCCGGTCGCTGGTGCAGGCGCGCAGGGTGTGCAGCCAGCCCAGTTCGCCGGAGCGCAGCGACCGGCGGGCGGCGCGGTAGCCCGCATCGAAGCGCCGCTGGAAGCCGATCTGTACGGGCACGCTCCCGGCCGCGGCCCGCTCCACCACGCCGATCGTGCCGGGCACGTCCAGCGCCACCGGCTTCTCGCAGAACACCGGCACCCCGGCGTCCAGGGCCTGGTGGATGAGCGTGGCGTGCGCGCTGGTCGCGGCGGTGATCACCACGCCGTCCAGGCCCTCCGCGTACATCTCCGCGATGCCCGGGGCGGCCCGTACGCCGAGCGAGGCCGCCAGCGACGCGGCGCGGGTGGCGTCCGCATCCGCGACCACGAGGTCGGTGACGCCTTCCAGGGCGTGGAGGGTCGCGGCGTGGAAGGCGCCGATGCGTCCGGTTCCGATCAGGCCGATCTTCATGGTCGGGTCCTCCCGGTGTGGGTGTTGGAACGGTCCAATGCCTCGTTCCCCGGCACCTTGCATGTCCTGATGTCCGCATGTCAATCCTTGTGCACCAGGGGAGTTGACGAGGACGAACGGGCCGCGGCCGGGCCGTTGACGCCACCGTGGCCCGATGGCAGGATCTCCGCCCATGGAACGGTCCAAAGGGCCTCACGCCCCGACCATCCGCGGCGTCGCCGAGCGCGCCGGCGTCTCCAAATCCCTGGTTTCCCTGGTCCTCCAGGGCTCACCGCGGGTCAGCGACGCCAAGCGGCAGGCCGTCCTGGAGGCGATCGAGGAACTGGGCTACCGGCCCAACGCGGCGGCCCGCAGCCTGGTGGCGCGCCGGACGCACACCGTGGGCGTACTGCTGGACGATCTGCGCAACCCCTGGTTCGTCGAGCTGCTGGACGGGCTGAACTCCGTCCTGTGCGCCCATGGCCTGCGCATGCTGATGGCCGACAGCCGACTGGGCCGCCGTACCGGCGAGGACGTCGCCCGGACGTTCCTGGAGCTGCGGGTGGACGGCGTGGTCGCGGTCGGCACCCTGCCCGACGCCGACACCGCCGCCCTTGCCGAACTGGCCGAACGCCTGCCGACCGTCGTCGCGGGCAGCCACGACCCCCGGCTGCCCGGAGTGGACACCGTCGCCAACGACGACGAACGGGGCGCCCGGCTGGCCACCGAACACCTCATCGGGCTGGGCCACCGCCGGATCGCCCATATCGCCGGGCCGGGCGGCGTCGGCGAGCTGCGCCGGCGCGGCTACGAGACGACGATGCGCGAGCACGGACTCGGCGGGGAGCTGACGGTCGAGCCGGGCGACGGCACCGAGGAGGGCGGCTACCGCGCGGCCGTCCGGATGCTCGGCGGACGCCCGGCCGCGGCCCCCGAACGCCCCACCGCGGTCTTCGCCTTCAACGACTTCTCCGCCGTCGGCGCGCTCTCGGCCGCCCGGGAACTGGGCCTCGAAGTGCCCCGCGATCTCTCCCTGGTCGGCTGCGACAACACCTATCTCGCCCGTATCCGGCACCTGTGGCTGACCACCGTCGACAATGCGAGCCACGACGTGGGACGCCGCGCCGCACAGCGCCTCCTGGACCGTATGGAGCACCCCGCACGGCCCGCCGGCCACGGGTTGGCGGCGCCCTCCCTGGAGGTCCGCGGCTCCACGGCGCCGCCCCCTGGATGAGCGAGTCCGATGCCGCGCTCAGCCCCGCAGTTCGCGGTCGAGCGCGCGCAGCAGGGTGAGCAGCATGCCGTTCAACGGGGTCGCGATGCCGTGCCGTTCACCGGCCCGGACCACCGCGCCGGTGAGGTACTCGTGCTCCAGGGGGCGGCCCGCGAGGCGGTCGTAGAGCATGGAGGAGCCCCCGTCGGGCGGCACCGCCCGGTAGATCTCCAGGGTGTCGGCGATGTCCCGCTCGCCGAGGTCCGCGCCCTCCGCCCGCGCCACGGCCGCCGCCTCGCGCAGCAGATCGCCGGCGAGCGCGGCCATCCCGGGGTCGGTGAAGATGCCCATCCGCTGCTGGAGGAGGGCGGTGAGGGGGTTGGCACCGAGGTTGGTGAGCAGCTTGCGCCAGGCGGCGGTGGTGAAGTCGGCGACCGGCCGCACCGTCGGCTCGCCGCCCGCCAGCGCGTCGGCGAACCGGTCGGCCAACGGGCCCGCGGGGACCTGGAGTTCGCTGGCGATGTGATGCCGGATCCGGCCCGGAGCCAGGCGCTCCGCGGCGATGTACGCCACCGCCGGCAGGATCTCGGTGCCCTCCGGGACGTACGGGGCGACCCGCTCGCGGTGCCCGACGCCGTTCTGTACGACGACCACGGCGCTGCCCGGCCCGCACAGCCGCCGCAGCCAGCCCTCGGCGCTTGCGGTGTCCTGCGCCTTGGTGGTCAGCAGCACCCAGTCGACGGGCGCGACCTCGGCGGGCGCGGTGGCGATCCGTACCGCCGCAGTGCGCTCCTCGCCGCCGGTCTCCACCGTGAGGGTGTCCAGGGGGCTGCGCACGCACACGGTGACGTCGAGGCCGGCCCAGTGGGCGAGGGCGGCGAGATAGCCGCCGATGGCGCCGGCGCCGATCACCGCGATCCTGGCGGGCTCGGGAGGCGGGTCCTGCACTATCGGGTGGGTCATGCGGCGATCGTAGGCCCCGCACCGGGCGGAGCCCACGAGCCGCGGGCGGCGGTCAGTCCGCCCGCTCGCGCCGGCCTCTGTGGCCGGGCCGGCGCTCCACCCAGGCTCTGACGGTATCGGCGAACCAGAACGGTTTGCCGCCCTCCACCAGATCGGGCTCGGGCAGCAGTCCGTGTTTGCGGTACGAGCGCACGGTGTCCGGCTGCACCTGGATGTGTGCGGCGATCTCCTTGTAGGACCAGAGCATTGCCTCGATCATCTCTGTACCTCCTTGGCGCCGTGCGCAGGGCCGGCCCGGGGAGCCGACGAGGTGCTGCGTACGGCGTGTCGATCACTCACGGCTTGATGGCCATTCAGCCTGACGGCCACCTCTCTGACGGCCACTCAGCCTGTGCCCGGTCAACGACGCAGAGTGAGTATCGGGGAGGGGCTGTTGAACGGCTGTGACGGAAGATCCGCGCAACGGTGACAGCCGTGACGGGCATGGGACGGCTGTGACACAACGGTGGCGGGCCGCCCCCGGTTCCCGACCGGGAGCGGCCCGCCATCTGGTGGTGCGGCCGGATGCGGATCAGGCGTACAGCGCCCGCCACGTCTTCTCGCCGGCCCGAAAACCATCAGCCGGCCCGGAATTCACGCCCCCGTAGCCCCCTTCCGCAGTTCGTCCTCCAGGTCTTCCAGAGCCAGTCCCTTCGTCTCCGGCGCATACCGCTTGCAGAAGAGCAGGGACAGCACGCACGCCACCCCGAAGAGCCAGAACGTGGTGCCGGCCCCGACCGCGTCCAGCAGCACCGGAAAGGTCAGCGCGACCGTGAAATTGATCAGCCACATCATGAACACCGCTGTTCCCATGGCCAGTCCGCGGACCGCGAGCGGGAACATCTCGGCGAGCAGCAGCCAGACGCCGGTGTTCAACGTGGCCTGCATAAAGGCCATGTAGAGGACCATCAGCCCCAGGACGAGAAGGCTGACGGCGGGGGAGTGCGGAAGCCGGAATGCGGCGCCCAGCAGTGCGAGGGAGAACGCCATTCCGGCCAGGCCCGTGATCAGCATCGGGCGGCGGCCCACCCGGTCGATCAGTGACATTCCGACGGCGGTGGCGAGGACGGAGATGACGCCGACGGCAATGGTGGCGGTGATCGCGGCATTGGTGCCCAGCCCCGTCGCGGCGAGAATCTTGGGCGCGAAATAGATGACGGCATTGACGCCGGTGATCTGCTGGACGATCGCCAGTCCGACGCCCACCAGGAGCAGCCGCCGGATCCACGGGGTGCGCAGTTCCTGCCAGGCGCCGCGCCGGGCGGTGGCCTCCAGGCCGCGGGCGTGGTCGATCCGGGCCAGTTCGCCGGCGACCTCCTCGGCCGGGAGCGTACGGGCCAGCACCGCGCCCGCCTCGTCCCGGCGTCCCTTGCTGATGTACCAGCGCGGTGTGTCCGGCAGGAAGAACAGCCCGGTGAACAGCGCCACCGCGGGCAGCGCCGCCAGGCCCAGCATCCAGCGCCAGGCCGCCCAGTGGGCGAGCACGGCGTTGATGAGGTAGGCGAGCAGCTGACCGCTGACGATCATCAGCGAGTTGAAGGAGACCAGCCGGCCGCGGATGTGCGGCGGCGCGATCTCCGACAGATACAGCGGGGTGATGACCGAGGCGCTGCCCACGGCGAGGCCCAGGACGAACCGGGCCACGGCCATGAACGGGACGGTGGGCGCGAGCGCCACGGCCAGCGCGCCGCCGATGAACACCGCGCCCGCCCACAGCAGGGAGGTGCGCCGCCCGAGCGCATCGGACATCCGCCCGCCGGCCAGCGAGCCGAAGGCGGCGCCGATCAGCAGGGCGCTGGTGATGACGCCCTCGCCCAGGGAGCCGAGGCCGAAGTGCCGCTCCATGAAGGGCAGAGCGCCGGAGACGACTCCGGTGTCGTAACCGAACAGGGCGCCGCCGAGGGCGGCTATGGCAGCGATGCCGACGAGGAAACGCTGGGTGCGACGGGCCGGGGCGCTCCGGCGTGGCCCGTCGGACGCCAGCTGGCGGGTGGGGGCCGTCATCGTCAGCGGTACAGCGCGGGACGCTCGATCAGTTCCACGGCGACCCGTTCGCCGGACTCCTGGGCGCGCACGCCCGCCGCGCACACCGCGGCCGCCGCATAGCCGTCCCAGCAGCCGGGGCCCTCGACCTCGCCGCGCCGGGTGGCGTTGACCCAGTGCTGCACCTGCCGGTCGTACGCCTCCTCGAAGCGCTCGACGAAACCGGGGGTGATGGCGCCGCCCCAGTGGCCGGCGGTATTGACGAAGACCCCGTGGTCGTCGCCGATCCGGGCGGTCCCGCCCTCGCAGACCGCCTCGCAGACGACCTGGTAGCCGAAGCCGCAGGTGACGAAGAGTTCGGTGTCCACGAGCCGGCCGGCCGCGGTCTCGAAGAGGATCAGCTGCGGGTCGCTCAGCCCTTCCGCCGCGTTGCCGCTGGGGGCCGGGCGCAGCACCCGTACGGCGGTGATCTCGTCGTCCAGCAGCCAGCGGGTGACGTCGATCTCGTGCACCGCGGAGTCGTGGACCGTCATGGCGTCGGTGAAGCCGGGCGGGGTGTCGGCGTTGCGGTGCTTGTTGTGCAGCATCAGCGGCCGGCCGTATGTGCCCCGGTCCAAAAGGGCCTTGAGTTTCCGGTAGCCGGCGTCGTAGCGGCGCATGAAGCCCACCTGGACGCGGCGGTGGCCCAGCTTCTGCTCGGCCTCCATGACGCGCAGCGCGGACGCCGGATCGGGGGTGAGCGGCTTTTCGCACAGCACGGGCAGATCGTGGTCGAAGGCGGTGAGCAGTGCGGCCTCGTGGGCGGGCCCGGGGGAGGCGATGAGGACGGCGTCCACGGCCGGGTCGGCCATCGCGGCGGCCGGGTCCGTATAGGGCACGGCGCCTTCGATGCCGTCGGCGACGCTTTTGACGCGGGCCTCGTCGATGTCCACGACGGCGGCCACCCGGGCGCCGCTGATCACCTCGTCGATACGGCGTACGTGGTCGGCGCCCATCCGGCCGGTGCCGATGACGGCCACGCCCAGCGTTCCCTGCGAAGTCATGTCGTCCCTCAAGTCCTCGTGTGCGGCGGTTCGTTACGGGCTACGGATGCGGGCCCCGGCTCAGGCGCCGCAGGAGCGCAGAAAGCGCCGGGTGCGCTCGGCGATCGGGTACGGCTGGTCGGGCGGGCAGGGGTACATGTCCTGCTCGACGATGGCGAAGAGGTCGACGTCCAGTTCCTGGGCGGCCTCCAGGACGGGCGGCAGCGCCGGGACGCCGAGCGGCGGTTCGCACATCACGCCCTGCTTGACCGCCGGGCCGAAGGGCGTGCCCTTGGCGACGACGTCGGCGAGGATGTCCGGGTCGACCTGCTTGAGGTGCAGGTAGCCGATCCGCTCGCCGTAGGTGCGGATGAGCTTGACGCTGTCGCCGCCGCAGTAGGCGTAATGCCCGGTGTCCAGGCAGAGGTTGACCAGCCCGGAGTCGGTGCCGTCCAGGAGGCGGGCGACATGCTCCTCGGTGTCGATATGGGTGTCGGCGTGCGGGTGCACCACGATCTCCAGGCCGAATGCGTCCTGGACCCGCTTGCCCAGCCACTGCATACCGGTGGTCAGGTGCTTCCAATGCTCCACGGTCAGCTCGCGCGGCTCCAGCTCCTTCGCGGTCTTGTCGTCGCGCCAGAAGGAGGGGATGACGACCAGGTGGCGGGCGTCCATGGCACGGGTGAGCGTGGCGACCTCGCTGACGTGGGCCCAGGTCTTCTCCCAGACGTCCGGGCCGTGGTGCATCGAGGTGAAGATCGTGCCGGCCGAGACCTTCAGGCTGCGGCGGGCGATCTCCTCGTGCAGGACGGCGGGGTCGGTGGGCAGATAGCCGTACGGGCCGAGCTCGATCCACTCGTAGCCGGCGTCGGCGACCTCGTCCAGGAAGCGCTGCCAGGGGACCTGCTGCTCGTCGTCGGGGAACCACACGCCCCAGGAGTCGGGGGCGGAACCGACGCGGATGCGGTCCAGAACGGGCGAGGCGGCACGGGGTGCGGACATGCTGCGGCTCTCCTCTCGCCGGTCGGCGGTGACCGGGAGGCGCTGGGGGCTGGTCGGGGGGTGGGTTGTGGGGCACAGCCTCGCTGGCGCCCCGAGGAGTGTCAAGACTTCGTCCTGACATAAGGACTTAAGGACTTTGTCATGCGGGGCGGCGTTGCCGTCTCGACGTGGAGCCCGGTGCAAGGCATCCAAGGGTGACGTCAGAATGTAAGGACAAACTATTGACAGGGTCTGATCCACACCGTTAGACCTTTCCTCAGAGCCGAACCGCCCAACCCGCCGCGCCGGCCGACCCGAAGGGGCGCATATGACCGAGCCGTACGACCTGATCACGATGGGCCGCATCGGGGTCGACATCTACCCGCTCCAGACCGGCGTGCCGCTGGCCCGGGTGGAGACCTTCGGGAAGTTCCTGGGCGGCTCCGCGGCCAACGTGGCCGTCGCCGCGGCCCGGCTCGGCCGCCGCAGCGCCGTCATCACGCGCACCGGATCCGACCCGTTCGGCGACTATCTCCACCAGGCGCTGCGGGACTTCGGCGTGGACGACCGGTGGGTGAGCCCGGTGGCGGACCTCCCGACGCCGGTCACCTTCTGCGAGATCTTCCCGCCGGACGACTTCCCGCTCTACTTCTACCGCCGCCCCAAGGCCCCCGACCTGGTCATGCATCCCGGGGAACTGGACCTGGACGCCATCGCGGCGGCCCGGATCTTCTGGATCACCGGCACCGGGCTGTGCGAGGAACCCAGCCGCGGCACCACCCTCGCCGCCCTGGAGGCCCGCGCCCGGTCGGGCATCACCGTCTTCGACCTCGACTGGCGGCCGATGTTCTGGGGCGGCGAGGGCGGCGCCTCCGGGGACGGCGGGGCGCGCGGCGCCGAGGCGCGGGCCGCCGCCCGCCCGTTCTACGAAGCGGCGCTGCGCCACGCCACCGTGGCGGTGGGCAATGTCGACGAGGCCGAGGTCGCCACCGGGCTGCGCGACCCCAAGTCCTGCGCGCAGGCGCTGCTGGACATGGGTGTGGAGCTTGCCGTCGTCAAACAGGGGCCCAGGGGAGTGCTGGCCGTCCACCGGGACGGCCGCAGCGCCGAGGTCCCGCCCACCCCGGTCGAGGTCGTCAACGGGCTCGGCGCCGGCGACTCCTTCGGCGGTGCCCTGTGCCACGGGCTGCTGGCCGGCTGGGACCTGGAGCGCACGATGCGCTACGCCAACGCCGCCGGGGCCCTCGTCGCCACCCGGCTGGCGTGCTCCTCCGCGATGCCCACCGCCGAGGAGGTCGATGCCTTTCTCGCCGAGAGGTAGCCCCACGGCCACGGGGTGACAGCCCCAAGGCCGCTCAGCCCGGTGGCGGCCGACGCCCCGGGGCCACCCCACGGCCGTGCCCGCCCCGGCCGCCCCACCCCTGTACGTGAAGAAGGTGAGTTGAGCCTTGACCCCTCGGATCAGCGACCTCCCGGCGCTCCGGGCCCGGCACCCCGAAGCCGTCGCGGAGGCCGCCGCCCGCCGCACCCGCCGCCCCCTGCTCGGCGAGCGCGGCCGGCTGATGATCGTCGCCGCCGATCACCCCGCCCGCGGCGCGCTCGCCGTCGGCGACCGGCAGCTGGCCATGGCCAACCGCCTCGACCTGCTCGAACGCCTGGTCCTCGCGCTCTCGCGGCCCGGCGTGGACGGCGTCCTCGCCACCGCCGACATCCTGGAGGACCTGCTCCTCCTCGGCGCCCTCGACGGCAAGGTCGTCATGGGATCGATGAACCGCGGCGGCCTCGCGGGCGCCTCCTTCGAGATGGACGACCGCTTCACCGGCCACCGCCCCGAGGACCTCGCCCGGCTCCGCTTCGACGCCGGCAAACTGCTGCTGCGCATCGACTTCGGCGACCCCGGCTCGCTGACCACCCTGGAGTCCACCGCCCGCACCATCGACGCGATGGCCGCCCTCGGGCTGCCCACCTTCGTCGAACCGTTCGTCTCCCGCCGGATCGACGGCGCGGTCCGCAACGACCTGAGCGCCGAGGCGGTCACCAGATCCGTGGCCATCGCCTCCGGCCTGGGCGGCACCTCCGCCTACACCTGGCTCAAACTCCCGGTCACCGACGACCCCGACGCGATGGCCCGGGTCTGCGAGACCTCCACGCTGCCCACCGTCCTGCTGGGCGGCGACATCGGGCGCACCGTCGAGGACCAGGAGGCCGCGTACGAGAAATGGCGCAAGGCGCTGCGGCTGCCGACCGTGCACGGGCTGGTCGTGGGCCGCTCGCTGCTCTATCCCGCCGACGGGGACGTGGCGGCGGCCGTCGACACCGCCGTCGGCCTTCTGTGACCCCCGAATCCGCCGGAATCCGCCGGACTTCACTGACTGTCAGTGGTGGGTAGGAGACTTGGAGTTATGAGCGCTGAGAACATGGAATTCCACGTCAAGGCGGGGCAGGCGGCCGACGGTCCCTACGCCCTGGACATCGACCCCGAGCGGGCCGGCTGGGGGCATTCCTCCCTCCGCGTCCTGGATCTGCCGCCCGGCGGCCACCATTCCTTCGCCACCGGGGACAGCGAATGGATCGTGCTGCCGCTGTCCGGCGGCTGCACGGTGCTGACCGACGACGGCGAGATCTTCGAACTGACCGGCCGGGAGAGCGTGTTCAGCGGGGTGACGGACTTCGCCTACGTCCCGCGCGACGCCCATGTCCAGATCGCCGCCGGCGCCGGCGGGCGGTTCGCGCTCACCGGCGCCCGCTGCACACGACGCCTCCCGGCCCGTTACGGACCCGCCTCCGCCGTCCCCGTGGAGCTGCGCGGCACGGGCACCTGCTCCCGCCAGGTCAACAACTTCGCCGCCGCGGACGTCTTCGAGGCCGACAAGCTGATCGCCGTGGAGGTGCTCACCCCCGGCGGCAACTGGTCGTCCTACCCGCCGCACAAGCACGACGAGTGCCGCCCGGGGGAGGAGTCCGAGCTGGAGGAGATCTACTACTTCGAGATCGCGGCCGCGCACGGCACGGCAGGCGTCGGCTATCAGCGCGTCACCCCGTCCGGCCGCGGCCGCGGTACGGAGGTGCTCGCCGAGGTGCGCAGCGGCGACGCCGTGCTGATCCCGGACGGCTGGCACGGCCCGTCCATCGCCGCCCCCGGGCACGCCATGTACTACCTCAATGTGATGGCCGGGCCGGGCGACGAACGCGCATGGCTGATCTGCGACCACCCCGACCACGGCTGGATCCGCGACACCTGGCCCGAGCAGCCCGTCGACCCCCGCCTCCCCCTCTACGAAGCACCCGCAGGAGCCGCCCGATGAACGCCCCGACGACGCGCCGCCGCACGGTCGCCCAGGCCCTGGTGGAATTCCTCGCCCACCAGTACACCGAGCGCGACGGCCGACAACACCGCCTGATCAACGCCTGCTGGGGCATCTTCGGCCACGGTAACGTCGCCGGAATCGGCCAGGCCCTCCTGGAGTCCGGCGAGGCCCTCCCCTACCTCCAGGGCCGCAACGAACAGGCCATGGTGCACGCCGCCGTCGGCTACGCCCGCCAGTGCGACCGGCTCTCCGCCCAGGCCGTCACCACCTCCATCGGACCCGGCGCCACCAACCTCGTCACCGGCGCCGCGCTCGCCACCGTCAACCGCCTGCCCGTCCTGCTGCTGCCCGGCGACAGCTTCGCCACCCGCCTCGCCGACCCGGTCCTCCAGCAGCTCGAAGTCCCCTCCGCCGGCGATGTGTCGGTCAACGACGCGCTGCGCCCGGTGTCCCGGTACTTCGACCGCATCACCCGCCCCGAGGCGCTGATCCCCGCCGCCCTTCAGGCCATGCGGGTGCTCGCCGACCCGGTGGAGACCGGCGCGGTCACCCTCGCCCTGCCGCAGGACGTCCAGGCCGAGGCGTACGACTGGCCCGAGGAGTTCTTCGCCGACCGCATCTGGCGCATCACCCGGCCCGCGCCCGACCCCCGAGCCCTCGCCGATGCCGTACGGGCCATCCGCGGCGCCCGCCGCCCCCTGCTGATCGCGGGCGGCGGCGTCCACCACTCCGAGGCCGAGGACGCGCTGCGCGCCTTCGCCGACACCACCGGCATCCCCGTCGCCTCCACCCAGGCCGGCAAGGGCTCGCTGCGCCACGACCACCCCGCCGACGTCGGCGGCATCGGCCACACCGGCACCGCCACCGCCGACGCCCTGGCCCGCGAGGCCGACCTGGTCATCGGCGTCGGCACCCGCTACACCGACTTCACCACCGCCTCCGCCACCCTCTTCGCCGACCCCCAGGTCCGCTTCCTCAACCTCAACATCGCCTCCTTCGACGCCCACAAGCTCGGCGCCGTCTCCCTGATCGCCGACGCCCGCGCCGGACTCGAAGCGCTCACCCGGGCGCTGTCCGGCCACCGCGTGGCGCAGGAGTACGAGGCGGCCTACGGCGTGGCCAAGGCGGAGTGGGAGCGCCGGGTGGACGCCGCCTACGCCGCCGCGGACGAGACCGTACGGCCTTCCCAGACACAGGTCCTCGGCGCCTTGGACGCCCTCGTCGACGACACCGACATCGTGATCAACGCCGCCGGTTCCCTCCCCGGTGACCTGCACAAACTCTGGCGCGCCCGGTCCCGCAGGCAGTACCACCTCGAATACGGCTACTCCTGCATGGGCTATGAAATCCCCGCCGCCCTCGGCGTCCGCCTCGCCGCCCCCGACCGGCCGGTGTGGGCGCTGGTCGGCGACGGCACCTATCTGATGAACCCCACTGAGATCGTCACCGCGGTCCAGGAAGGCATCAACATCACCCTCGTCCTCATCCAGAACCACGGATACGCCTCCATCGGCGGGCTCTCGGAGCAGACTGGAGGCGAGCGCTTCGGCACCGCCTACCGCTTCCGCGCCAAGGACGGCACCTACACCGGCGCGCCGCTGCCCGTGGATCTCGCCGCCAACGCCGCCTCGCTCGGCATGCACGTCCTGCGCGCCGCCACGGTCGGCGAACTGCGCGCGGCGCTCGCCGAGGCGCGTGGCGCGAACCGCCCCACATGTGTCTATGTCGAGACCGAAACGGCCGACACAGTGCCGGGCGCGCCCGAGGCCCAGGCCTGGTGGGATGTACCCGTTGCCGAGACCGCGACGCGTCCGGCGGCGGTCGCCGCCCGCGCAGCGTACGAACGCCAGGCCGCCGCCCGCCGTCGCCACCTGTGACAACCGCTCGCTTCACCGTACGAAAGGCCCCGAGAATGAAGACCATCAGCCACTGGATCGGCGGCAAGCCCGTCGAGGGCGCCTCCGGCAACTACGGCCCGGTCTACAACCCGGCCACCGGTGCCCAGGAGAAGCAGGTCGCCTTCGCCTCGGTCGAGGAGGTCGACGCGGCCGTCCGCGCCGCCAGGGAAGCGTTCACGACCTGGGGCACCAGCTCGCTGGCCAAGCGCAGTTCGGTGCTGTTCAAGTACCGCGAACTGATCGATGCGCACCGCGAGGAGATCGCCCGGCTGATCACCGCCGAGCACGGCAAGGTGCACTCCGACGCCCTCGGCGAGGTGGCCCGCGGCCTGGAGATCGTCGAGCTGGCCTGCGGTATCCCCGAGAAGCTCAAGGGCGAGCTGTCCACCCAGGTCTCCACCCGCGTCGATGTGGCCGCCATCCGCCAGTCGCTCGGCGTCGTGGCCGGCATCACGCCGTTCAACTTCCCGGCCATGGTGCCGATGTGGATGTTCCCCCTCGCCATCGCCTGCGGCAACACCTTCGTCCTCAAGCCCAGCGAGAAGGTGCCCAGCGCCGCGTTCAAGCTGGCCGAGCTGGCTGCCGAGGCGGGCCTGCCCGACGGCGTGCTGAACATCGTCAACGGCGACAAGGTGGCCGTCGACGCCATCCTGGAGCACCCGGACATCGCCGCGGTCTCCTTCGTCGGCTCCACCCCGATCGCCCGGTACATCCACACCACCGGCACCGCCAACGGCAAGCGCGTCCAGGCCCTGGGCGGCGCCAAGAACCACATGCTGGTCCTCCCGGACGCCGACCTCGACCTGGCCGCGGACTCCGCGATCAACGCCGCCTACGGCTCGGCGGGCGAGCGCTGCATGGCGATCTCCGTGGTCGTGGCCGTCGGCGACACCGCCGACCCGCTGATCGGCAAGATCAAGGAGCGCGCCGACAAGCTGCGCATCGGCCCCGGCGACGACCCGGCCTCCGAGATGGGCCCGCTGATCACCAAGGTCCACCGCGACAAGGTCGCCTCCTACGTCACGGGCGCAGCGGCCCAGGGCGCCGACGTCGTCATCGACGGCACCGGCTACACCGTCAAGGGCTACGAGGACGGCCACTGGATCGGCGTCTCGCTGCTGGACCACGTCACGCCCGAGATGGACGCCTACCGCGACGAGATCTTCGGCCCGGTCCTCTCCGTGGTCCGCGTCGAGACCTACGACGACGCCATCGCCCTGATGAACAACTCCCCGTGGGGCAACGGCACCGCCATCTTCACCCGGGACGGCGGCGCGGCCCGCCGCTTCCAGCTGGAGGTCGAGGCCGGCATGGTCGGCGTCAACGTCCCGATCCCGGTGCCGGTCGGCTACCACTCCTTCGGCGGCTGGAAGGACTCGCTCTTCGGCGACCACCACATCTACGGCAACGACGGCGTGCACTTCTACACCCGCGGCAAGGTCATCACCACCCGCTGGCCCGACCCGTCCGACGGCGGCATCAACCTGGGCTTCCCCCGCAACCACTGACACCCCGCGGGCTCCGTCCGGCCCGCCCCGGACCCCCTGCCGGCCCTCGCCGGAAGGGGGTCCGCCCCCTTTCCCTGCCCCGTGCAGCTCCGGTGGGAGACCGAGGATGGCCGGATTGCTACCGTGCTCCGTTGGCAGAACACCGACATGCCGGCGTGTTCACGCGCCGACGAGCACCGCACCGGCACGGCGGCGGAGCACCGAGACCTCCAGGGGGACCTATGCACCAACCCATGGCGCTCGCCAAGGGCGCCCGAATCACCGGCGGGATCATCTGCCTGCTGTTCTTCCTCTGGACCGCCACCTGGCTCGTCACCGACATCAACGCGTTCGGTATCGACGGCCTCTGGGACACCTGGACCGCCCAGCGCGGCGCCGGCAAGGACCAGGTCACCAACCCGCTCCTGCTCGGCCTCGCCGTCCTTCAGCTGACGGCAGCGTTCGCGGCTCTCGCCGGACAGCGCTCGGCCGGCGGCCTGCTCGCCGTCGCCACCTCCCTGACGTTCGCCGTCGCCCTCCAGACCGTCATCAGCACGGGACAGCACACCAGCGACGACCGGTGGTTCCGCAACGCCGACAACTACTCCTCGACGTTCGAGGGCGTTTTCGTCAGCTCGCTGTTGCTGATCATCGTCTCCGTCATCGCCGGGATCGTGCTGCTGGCGGGTATGCGCGCCTGGCCGCGGCAGAAGCCCAGCGACCCGCCCAAGCGCCCCCTCAAGGCGGCGGGCGTGATCTGCGGTCTGCTGCTCGGGGTGATGGCGCTGTGCTACGTCATCTGGCACATCTATGTACTGGTGCAGTTCGGCAGCGGCTCGCTCACCTCCTTCTACCTCGGCCAGGGAGGCTTGCTCACCTCCCTGACCCAGCTGGCCCCCGGCTGGTACTCGTCGGTCTTCCTGCTGCTGACCGCGGTGGCCGCACTCAACGCCCTGATACGCGGCAACGCCGCCCGCGGCCTTGGCATCGGCCTCGGCATCGTGCTGTTCCCCGGCGCCGTCCTGGCCGTCATCGCCATGGTGAGCACGGACACGCTCTTCAAGATCGGCAACGAGTTCCCGGGCCTGGATCTCCTCAGCAACGCCCAGCTGCTGCTGGATCTGTTCGGCTCGGTGGCGCTGGTGGCACTCCTGGGCCGGGGCGAAGCGGTGGCCCCGGCATGGTCCCCGCCGATGGCTCCGCCGATGGCTCCGCCGATGGCTCCGCCTGGGCCGCCGATGGGTCCGGCCATGGCTCCGCCCGGTCCGCCGATGGCTCCGCCCGGCCCGCCGATGGGTCCGCCGATGGCTCCCCCCGCGCCGCCGATGGCTCCGCCGCAGGGTGGGTTCGGGCCGCCCCAGCCGTGATTCTGTGCCCGCCTGGCGGCGGGATCGAGGTGGGTTTCGGGGTTGGTCGCCGGGTGCGTCTGGTGGGTGCGGGGCCGGTCTTCCACGACTTCGTCGCTCCAGCCCGGCCCCTCCCGCCCGGTTTGGCGGCCACCCCGGGGTGGTGGGGTGGGGTGCGTGGCGGGTTGCGGCGGCCCTGTACCCGGCGGCCGTCGTTGTTTGTACCTTTCTCCCCCTGGCCGGGAGGTCGACGGCGGCGGGGAGGCGGCAGGCTGTAGGGACGAAGTCCTGGAAGCCTGACGCCGCACCCACAGCAACGGACAGTCGACCGCGGCGGCCGCCCCCCGCCCGCCGAAGGCGGGCACACAGCAACCCCTACGACGCCGCAGAAAACAACGTGGGGAGAAATCAGGCCGTAGGCCCCCGCATGTGGGCGCTCACCCACTGCATCGTGCCCTCGCCGAGGCCCTGGACATACGTCGCCGCGCTGTGCGTCCCGTTCGGGACGATCTGGAAGCGTGTCTTGACGGGCCCGTGGCCGTACTGGGCGATGAAGCGGCGCACCTTGGGCAGGATGGTGTACTCCTTCGAGCCGTCCTGGAAGGCCAGATAGACCTCCGGTCCGCCGCGCGCTATCAGCCGACGGGCCAGGACCTCGGGGTTGTTGGCCAGTTCCTCGCGGGCGTGACCGTTCCAGAGGGGGGAGTCGGGCACGATGTCGGGGCCGTTGGGGATGGCCACCTTGAACGTTCCGGGGTTCTGGAGCACGTTCTTGAGCGCAGCGAACCCGCCGGACGAAGAGCCCATGATCGCCCAGGCGTCGCGGGTCTTGAGGGTGCGGAAGTTCTGCCGTACGAGATCGGGCACGTCCTTGCTCAGCCAGGTGCCGATCTTGGGCTGGCCGGGGATGTCGCTGCCGTCGTAGTACTGCTTGTCATTGGGGTTGAGCACCGGCATGACGACGATGAACGGCAGGCTGGTGCCCTTCTGGGACCACGTGGCGAGGCTCTCCTCCAGCTTGAGGTCCGAGCCGATCCAGTAGTTGACGGGGTAGCCGTAGGAGCCGGGCAGCGCCTCCATCACCGGGAAGCCCTTGTTCGCGTTGCGCTTCTCGTAGTACTCCGGCGGCGCCCACACCCATACCTTCCCGGTGAAGCCCGACTTGGCGCCGTGCAGGGTGGTCACGCCGATGGGGGTGTTCCGACCGGCGCCGCCGACCCGGCTCTCCTCCTTGAACGTGATCGGACGCGTGGGGAACTCCACCAGCGACCGCTTGTTCTTCCCGTGCGCTGCTGCCTGCGAGGCGGTGCCCGGCCCGGGGTCGGCGAAGCGCACCGGGGCCGCCTTGGGCGTGTCGGTCCCGCAGCCGGCCGTACTGGCGAGAACGGTCAGGGTGATCAGGGCGATCACCGGGGTGAACAGGGCTTTGCGCACGACGCCTTCTCCTTGCTGGCCGACCGGGTCGGACCCCGGTCGGCCAGCAAGAGGGGAGGGCGCAGCGGGAAGGTTTCCTGTGCGAGGTGTCGGATTCGTCGCACCGGACCGCGAGGTTCCGGGCGCATGGCCCTGACCTGTGGCGTTTACGGTCAGCGGACGCCAGGTTTACCGGTATTTTCCCGGTACGGGCGGCGCGGGCGGGCACTGTACGTGCCCCTATTCTCTCGGTATGACCTGGTCCAGCGCGCTGAAGCAGACCGCCCGCTCCGGACTGACCATCGAGCGCGCCAAGCTCACACCGGTGATCGCGGTGCGCGGCGCGGCCGGCGTGGCCCTCGTCATCGGGGTGTGCCTGTGGCGCGGCAATCCGGCCCTGGCGGTCTCCTCCGCGTTCGGCGCCTTCGCCTCCGGGCTCGTCACCTTCCAGCGCAGTATGCGACCCCGCCCCGTCCTGGCGCTCGCCGTCGCCGGCGCCCTGGCCGTCTCCACCTTCCTGGGCTATCTGGTCGCCGCCCACCTCCCCGCCTTCGTACTGCTGCTCGCCGGCTGGACCGCGCTCGCCGGGATGGCCTGGGCGGTCGGCCCGGTCTCCGGCCTGGCCGGCACCCTGACCGTGGCGATCATGCTGGTCACCGTCACGCTGCCGACCTCCGTCCTGGAGGCCCTGCAACACGCCGCCCTGATCTTCTGCGGCGGTCTCGTCCAGGCCGCGCTCATCCTCGTCTTCCCGGTACGCCCCTGGGGAGTGCAGCGCGATGCGCTCGCCGATGCGCTGGCCGCCGAGGCCGACTACGCCCGCCGGCTGCGGCACGACCCGGTGGCGCCCTTCGACCCGGCGCCCCTGATGGACGCCCGTCTCGCCTCGGCGGTGACACCCCGTCAGGCCCGGCGGCGCCCCGTCCAGCTGCACGGCCCCCGCGGCCTGGCCGAACGCGTCCGGCCGGTCCTCGCCTCCCTGGCCGACCCGGTCGTCGGCGCCCCGGCCGAGGGCCCCGAACGCGACCGCGCCCGCGACCTCCTCCAGGCCGCCGGCACCGTCCTGGACGCCGTCGCGCACGCCGTACGGCATGACAGCCCGGTACGCCTGCCGCCCGAGGCGATGGCCACACTGGAGGTCCCCGCCTCCGGCCCGATGCTGCACGGCGCCGCCCGCCGCTCCGCCTACCGCCTGATCTCCCTGCTCGCCGACGCCGTCGAACTCACCGATGAGCCCGTCCAGGCCACCCGCCCCACCACCGAGGCGGAACGCGGGCTGGTTGGGCGGGAAGAAGGCAGCCATCTGCTGCGCCCCAGCGTCCCCCGGCTCGTCCCGGTCGCCCTGCGTGCCCTGCACCGCGAGACCCGCTGGTCCTCGCCCGTCTTCCGGCACGCCCTGCGGGTCGGCACGGTCGCCGTCTGCGGCTATCTCCTGGGCACCGCCCTGCCCTTCGGCCACGGTTACTGGGCGCCGCTGACCTCCGTCATGGTGATGCGCCCCGACTTCGGCCAGACCTATGCGCGCGGGGTGGCCCGTTTCATCGGCACCCTCGTCGGCGTCACCGTCAGCGGCGGCCTGCTGGCCCTTGCCCACCCCGGGCCGAACGTATGCGCCGGGCTCGCCGTCGTCTTCGTCTTCCTGATGTACCTGCTGATGCGTACCGGCGTCTCGGTCACCTCGGCCTGTGTGGCCGGTTACGTCATCTTCCTGCTGGGCATCGCCGGGGAGGGCTGGACCCAGACCGTCGAGGAACGCGTGGTGCTCACCCTCCTCGGCGGGCTGCTCGCGATGCTGTCGTACGCGCTGTTCCCCGCCTGGGAGACGCCCAGGCTGCGCGACCGCCTCGCCGAATGGCTGATGACGAACGGGCGTTATGCGCTGGCGGTGCTGGACCGTTACGCCCGTCCCGCCGAAGGCCGCCCCCGCCAGGTCCGCGAGGCCCTCCTCGACGCCCGCGCGGCCCGCGCCGCCTGGGAGGAGAGCGTGGCCCGCGCCGAAAAGGAACCCGTACGCCACCGCGGCCTCTCCCGCACCGCGGCCACCGCCGCCGGCGCCGCCCTGGCCACCATGGGCCGGGTCACGATGATCATGGAGGCCCACCTTCCCGGCAAGGACGCCGAACCGTCCCCCGGCGCCGCCGCCTTCGCCGCCGAACTCCGCCCCTCCCTCGAACGCGCCGTGCACGCCGTACGGGAACGCGACCGGCTGGAGTGGAGCGCGCTGCGCGCCGTATGGGAGCGCTGGGACGCGGAATCCGCCGGCCAGGGCGTCGCCTTGCGGGCCGCGGGCCTCCTCGTGGACGCCCTCGACGACCTCGCGGCGGCCCTCTCCCGGGGGCGCGGCGGGCGCAAACGGGCGGCGGGCGGAGAAGCGGAGGGAACTATTCCGCCCGCCCAGTAGTCTTCCTGAGTGCCCGCAATGGACGTCATTGGATATCAATGTGTATCAATGAGCGGCATTCGCCTTTGGTGACCCAATAGGTCCGTCTGCGCCACAATGCCCGAAGACCGTTCCCGAGGCGACCGTCCCCGCGGCGTTCGTTCCCCGGGCGGTCGTCGTCCAACTCGATCGTCCCCCGGCGATCGTTGTCCCGTCGAGAGAGAGCACCCGAACTCCCCATGGCGTCCAGCACTTCCTCGAGAACGTCGTCCGGCACATCCGCCGACCGGTCCGGCGCCTACGACATCGGCATCGACCTCGGCACCGCCAACACCCTGGTCTACGCCCGCGGCAAGGGCGTGGTGCTGAACGAACCGTCCGTCGTCGCCGTCAGCGCCACCGGCGAGATCATCGCCGTCGGATCGGACGCCAAGCGCACCATCGGCCGCACGCCGTCCGGGATCAGCGCGATGCGCCCGCTGCGCGAAGGCGTCATCGCCGACTTCGACGCCGCCGAGCGGATGCTGCGCGCCCTGCTGAAGAAGGCCCTGCCCGCCCGCCGTTTCGCCCGGCCCCGGGTGGTCATCTGCGTCCCCTCCGGCATCACCGGCGTCGAGCGCCGCGCGGTGGTCGACTCCGCCCGCAGCGCCGGTGCCCGCGAGGTCCATCTGATCGAGGAGCCGATGGCCGCCGCGATCGGTGCGGGCCTGCCCGTCGACGAGCCCGTCGGCTGCATGGTGGTCGACATCGGCGGCGGCACCACCGAGGTCGCCGTCGTCTCCATGGGCGGCCTGGTCACCGCCCAGTCCGTACGGATCGCCGGCGACGCCCTGGACGCCGCCATCGCCGCGCACATCAAGAAGAAGCATGCGCTGTCCATCGGCGAACGCACCGCGGAGGACATCAAGATCGCCATCGGCTCGGCGGCCCGGATTCCCGCTCCCCGTGCCGCCCCTGACGACGACGGTGACGGCGACGGGGAGGGCGATGATGCCGGTACGCCGCCGCCCCGCAACTCCTTCACCGTCCGCGGCCGCGACCACGTCACCGGCCTGCCCCGCCTCCAGGAAATCACCGAGGACGAAATCCGCGACGCCCTCACCGAGCCGGTCGACGCCATCATCCGCGCCGTCCACCAGACCCTCGACGCCTGCCCGCCGGAGCTCTCCGGGGACATCATCGAGAACGGCATCGCACTCACCGGCGGCGGCGCCCTGCTGCGCGGCCTGGACCTGCGACTGCACCAGGAGATGGGTGTCCCGGTGACCGTCGCCGACCAGCCGCTGGACTGCGTCGTCAACGGCACCGCCAAATGCGTCGACGAATTCGCCGCACTGCGCGGCCTGCTGGCGGGCGCGAAGGAACGGCCGCGCAGGACGGTGCGGTTGTGAAACGGCCGCCCGGGAGGGGGCGGCGGTAAAGGAGCCGCCGGCCGGCGCTCAGGCGGTCGGCGGGCGGCGGCCGCGCCTTCGGGCAGGGGCGGGGGCCTTCGCCCGTCGGGCGATATGCGCCTCCAGGCCGTCCAGGATGCGCTCCAGCCCGAATTCCAGGGACTGGTCGCGGGAATCGGTCTCCTCGGCGGAGGCGAGGGCGGCGGTGAGCGCCGGGAAGCGGTCGGAACGCCCGATGAGCAGTTCGTTGAGGGCCGCGGCCATCACCTGCTCCGGCTCCTTGGCCTGCGCACTGCTCAGCCCCAGCGACGCCGAGATCTGGGTGATGGCCCGGACGTGGCCGGTCACGACGACCACGGCGTCGAGCTGTTCGCCGCCGTTCAGGCCGGTGTCCGACAGGGCGCCGAGGGCGCGTTCGGCCCAGTCGAGCTCATTGGGCCCCATGACGCGCGGGCCGACGGTCGCCTCCAGGAGCCAGGGGTGGCGCCGGAACGCCGCCGCCAGCTGCCCGGCCCACTCGCGCAGCGCGGTCCGCCAGTCGCCGCCGGCCGCCGCCGGAGGTTCGCCCATGGCCGTGTCGACCATCAGCGCCACCAGCTCCGTCTTGCCCGGGACATAGCGGTACAAGGACATCTTGGTGAAGTCCAGTTCGCCCGCGACCCGCTGCATGGAAACCGCTCCGAGCCCGCCGGTGTCGGCGAGGTCCATGGCCGTACGGATGATCCGCTCCAGGCTCAGCGCCGGCTTCGGACCGCGGCTGGGCCGCTCACGCCCGCCCCACAGCAGCTCCACGCTGCCTGCCTGATCCCCGAACACGCTGCGCTTCTCGTCGTCTCCAGCCACCCCCGCATCCTAAAACCGTCTCCGGCCCCGCCCCCGAACCCGCTTCCTCACCTGCCGCCCATTCGGGACGTTTCCGGCATCCGCTTCCGGGACTGTTTCCGGGGTACACAAATAAGTGTCCAGCGGATACAGTATCCACCAGACGCAGTTTCTGTCCGGTCGGGCGACAGTGAACCGACCGCTGCACAAGGGGGGAACGAGCACTGATGAACGGAATGACGAACGGCACGGCGAACGGAACGGTGAAACCCGCGGACCTACCCCAGACGGTCCTGATCTCCGGCGCCAGCGTGGCGGGCCCGGCGCTGGCGTACTGGCTCGCGCGCTACGGCTATCGGCCCACCGTGATCGAGGTGGCCCCGTCCCTGCGCGGCGGCGGCTTCGCCGTGGACTTCCGGGGGGAGGTGCACACGTCCGTGCTGGAGCGCATGGGCCTCCTGGGCGAAATCGGCCGACGGGCCACCGGCGGCGGCAGTCCGATGGCCTTCATCGATGCCGAGGGGCGCCAACTGGCCGCACTCCCACCGGAGTTTGCGGGCGGCGACCTCGAAATTCTCCGCTCGGACCTCTCCCGCATCCTGTACGACCACAGCCTGCGCGCCCCCGCCGACGAGACCGGCTCCGCCACCGCCGCCTCCACCACCTACCTCTTCGGCGACTCCATCACCTCCCTTACCGAGTCCGACGACGGCGTCCGCGTCACCTTCGAGCGGGCCGCGGCGCGCACATTCGACCTCGTCGTCGGTGCCGACGGGCTGCACTCCACGGTCCGCCGCCTGGCCTTCGGCCCGGAGCGGGACTTCGTCAGCCACCTCGGCCACTACGTGGCCGGCTGGGACCTGCCCGCCGATGCCACCGACCTCGGTGCCCGCCCGGTCGGCTATTCCGAGCCCGGCCGGCTGGTCACCGTCGGCCGTACGCCCCGGCGCGCACACGATCCGGGCTACACGGGCGAGATCTTCTGCGTCTTCGCCTCCGAGCAGGAGCTGTCCTACGACCGGCGCGATCCGGACGCCCAGAAGAAGGCCATAGCCGAGGCGTATACGGGATGCGGCTGGCGGACGCCGGAGCTCATCGACACCCTGTGGGCCGCGGGCGACCTCTATTTCGACTCCATCAGCCGAGTCGACGTGCCCCACTGGTCCACCGGCCGGATCGTCCTCCTCGGCGACGCCGCATACGGTGCCACGGTGGGCGGTATGGGCACCGGATCCGCGCTGGTCGGCGCCTATGTCCTGGCGGGCGAACTGGCCCTGGCGGCGGGCGATCACGCCAGGGCCTTCGCCCGCTACGAACAGCAGCTGCGCCCCTATGTGACCCCCTGTCAGGAAGGTGGCCGTGGCACCGGCGAATTCCTGGCCCCGGCCACTCAGGAGGCCATCGACGCACGCAACGCCGCCCTGAACGACCCCGCCATGGTCCGAGCCATGCTCGACCAGGGGAACACCCTCTCCACCGGCATATCCCTTCCCGACTACGCGGCCCTGGTGGCGCCCTGAGCTCTGGACGGGCAGGGCTGCCGGCGGCACCTCGAAAAGGAACGCAAGGCAGGAGAGTTGATTTCGCTGTCGTAAATATGACTACCGAGGTCACCGCTCAATTACCGCCGATGAGCAAATGAGTGACGGTGTATCGGTTCCCGTGACCCTCCCATGGGGACATCTCGTTGCCCCTGCGGAAGGGGCAACCGCAAGCCCGATCGGCAGACCCCGTCAACGGGCCAATCGACGAGCCGAATCAATAAGCCCATGAATGCGCCCAATGAATGAGATCAGGGAGGGGATGTGACATGATTTTCGGGCTGTTTCGGCAGATCGCATCCCGCGGTTCGGGTGATGACCCGCGTAGCACGCCCGAGTTGAGCCCGGTATTGGCCGACACGGGGTGCATAGTGCAGTGAAATCCCAAATGACTACTTTTAGTGTGTATATGCTCACAATAAGTAGTCACGTCAGGGCTCCCTGCACATGTCATGAAGGGTCAAGGGTTCCATGCGCAAACTCCAGCACGTCGCGGTCGTCGTCGTCGCGGTCGCCGGTCTGTCCACCCTCGGTACCGGCATCGGCTTCGCCGACGGCGAGCTCCAAGGTTCCTCTCACGGTCCGCAGGTCGCTGCATGGGCCACTTCGCAGTCCGCTGCCGGAGCCACGGCGACGGGCGGCAACTCGTACTCCCCGCACGCCGCGCCCCAGTACGTGGCTCCGGCGCCCGCGCCGCAGCCCGCCCCGCAGGTCTACGCTCCGCCGGCCCCGCAGAGCTACCCGGACCACCACAAGGGCAAGGACGTCGACATCAGCCAGCAGACCAGGTGCAAGTCGCACGACCTGAACATCAACATCCTCGGCCAGGTCGGCCTCCTGAACGGCGCGCTGGGTAACGCGCTCAACGGCAAGGGCCACCCGGGCAAGCAGGAGACCCGCCAGGGTACGAGCATGGGCTGCAACAACTACGCCCTCAGCAAGTAATGGCAAGGGGTCCCGGTGTCCGAGCCGTTGGCGCGGGCACCGGGACCCGCTTTTCGGCCTCCTTCAGCGCCCGGGCGCCGGCCGATTCGCTCGCCATGTCGCCCGGGCATCGATCACAAAGGAATGCAGACATGTTCAGTCGGAAGAAGATCGCAGCCGTCTCGGCTCTCCTGGGCGGCCTCGCCATCACCGGCGCCGGCACCCCCCAGGCGTTCGCGGGAGGATCCGCGGGCGACTGCAACCGCTCCGTCATGGGCGCCGACACCTGCATCCAGAACCGCCAGACCGTCCACACCAAGCACGGCAACTATGTCGTGAAGCAGAAGAAGGACTGCTCGTCGGCCTCCAAGCGCCGCGAGGTGTGGCCCGAACTCGGTCTGCTGAACAACGGGTCCACCAAGGTCGGTCCCGCCATGGACTGCACCAACAGGGCCCCGCTCCCCAAGGGCTTCCGGCCGCCCCACATCGACATCTGAGCCGAGACACCCGACGGCCGGACCGAGGCCCCTCTCTTCCGCTCCCGCTCCCGTGATCTCGTGTTCGTAGGACACAGCGATGCCGCGCGGCCCGCGCGGCATCGCTGGCGTCTGCGGCACGAACGCAGCCCGACGCCGACGACACCCCGGCAGTCCGCTCGGCCCCCGAAGAAGGCATAGCAAGGCCCCGGTGCCCGGCCTGTGGCTCGGGCACCGGGGCGCGGTTGCGGATTACTTGTTGAAGGCGCTGTTGTTGCAGCCCATGCTCGAGCCGATGTTGGTGGACTGAGACCCGGAGTTCCCCTCGCCGTTGAGCAGGTTGCCGCCGAGACCGTTGGCGATACCGACCTCGCCGAGGATGTCGACGTTTGTGTCGCGCGACTGGCACTGGGTGGTCTGCTTGATGTCGAACGTGGCGCCGCCCGACTTGCCGCCGCCCATCCCGCCGCCCATTCCGTCGGCGAGGGCGGAGCTGGCACCGAGGAAGCCGACGCTGCCGAGGAGTGCGGCCACTACAGCAGCCTTGCGAAGCTTACTCATTTCATCTCCGGAAGATTGTGTCGATGCGATCCGTTTCAGACCGACTTCGTACAGTTACGGGAGGGTAATAGGAAATAACCTGGTATCTCTTGGCGACGCGCCGATTTCCCCCAACGACTCGACGGTGAACCGAATTACGCGACCGCCGCGAACCCTCATTCTGAGTGAGTCAGAGCGTCGGTCAGCCGCACCGTCCGCAAGATTTCCTTCCCAACTCCCTTACGCAGGACGGTAAAAGAGCGGAACCGGACGCAACCGAAGGCCCATGCCTCAAAGGCGGCGCATGCCCCGAGCGGGAAATCGAAGCCATCAAACGAGAATTCGGAATAGGGATTCCTATTCGTCGCGAAAAAAATATGGTCCGAACGTCCGGAGGTGCCGCGTCAACTCGCCGCCGCCTGGCCCTCATCGATTCCGCCGACAACGTCCACGCAGCCGCTTCCCGTTCACTGCGTGCTTCCGTCGACGTCGCCGGCCGACCTGGCGTCAAGTCATTGCCGACGGCGGCCGGAAGGCGGCACACGCCCGCCCTGTGGCGTGCGTGCCACCGTGTGCTTCCCGGAAGTTTCGGCGCAAGGCAATGGGCCCCGGCCCCGAGCCTTTGGCTCGGGTGCCGGGACCCATTTCGGCTGCTTACGCGTCGAAGGCGCTGTTGTTGCAGCCCATGCTCGAGCCCATCTTCGTGGACTGCCCACCTGCGTCGCCCTCGCCGTTGAGCGCGTTACCCAGCACGCCGTTGAGGATTCCGACCTCGCCGAGAACGTCGACGTTCAGGTCGTGAGATCTGCACTTGCTGCCCTGGGTGATCTTGAACTTGCCGCCGCCCATGCCGCCGCCCATTCCGCCGCCGTCGGCGTGGGCGCTACCGGCGCCAAGGAAGCCGATGCTGCCGATGGCGACTGCCACGATGGCAGCCTTGCGAAGCTTGCGCATTTCATCTCCGGTGATCGAGCCGATGCGATCTGTGACAGATCGACTTCGTACAGTGACTGGAGGCTAATACGAAATATGCTGAAGTAGCCAAGCGACGCGCCGAATTCCATTGGCCCTCGCTCACGGATTCGCCCGCGAGCCACCCCGCATGCGAACGGGCCCTTCGGGGATCACCCCCGAAGGACCCGCGATGAGCAAGGTGTGTGACTGTCCCTGCGGCCTTACCCCTTGGCAGTGGCGAAGGCGTTGGCCTGGGTGTTGGCCTGGGTGCAGCTGAAGCCATGGGTCTCGGGGGTGTTGAGCACGCCGACCGGGACGTTGGCGTCGAGCAGCGTCTGCGGGCTGCACTCCTGGTAAGGATGGAAGAGGTTGCTCTGCTCTCCCAGCAGGCCCCCCGGACCTCCGTGCCCTCCCTGCGGGGCCGGCGCAGGGCCGACATGCGGCGAGAGCGACGGGTTGAACTGCGGGCTGACTTGCGGATTGACCTGTGGCGCGGACTGCTGCGGGGCTGCGGGCTGCGGGGCCGCCTGCTGCTGCGGACCGCCCTGCGAGCCGGCGGAGTGCGACGTCGCCTGTGAAGCGCTCCAGGCGGCGGTCTGCGGGGTGTCCTGCTGCGGGACGGGCGGCGGGGCGGCGCTGTTGTACGCGACGGGAGCGTCGGCAGAGCTCGCGCCGACGCCGATGGCGGTCAGACCGCCGGCCGCTGCGACGGCGAGCGCGACCTGGTGAAGCTTGCGCATGGAACCCTCGGCCCTTCATTACCTGTGCATGGAAATCTGGTTACTTATTGCAGTCTTGTGCGCTCTGAAAGTGGCAATCCTGGGGCTTCACACCCTGCGCACCCCCGTGCCGGGCCCGGTGGAACCTGCCGTAGGCCCGCGACGGCATCCCCCGCGCTGTCCTCCCACGCGCCGCGAAGCCGACGGTGAAATCCCATCGCCTCTCCTCTGCTTCGCGTTGGGCGACAGTGCCGCGAGCGGTCGCCGTGCGCCGCCCTCGGCGCCAGGGAGGAGCATTTCCCCGGCAGCACCCGGCGGGCCCAATTCACTGCTCTCTCCCAGCGCGCAACGAGATTTCCCCCGGCCCGGTCACGGGAGCCGCGGCGGGGTCACCCATTTGCCGACTGACGTAAATCATTTGGGGTGTTGGTGGGCTCGCCTGTGCGGGAGCAGCCGGGAGCGGCTGGGGCCGGGTCGCTTCAGGGAAGCCTGCGGCGCGCCGCAGACGCCTCGGCGATCCCTCAACGGCAGCCGCCAGGTGGCGTCGGTGGTCGGGCAGTTGAGGGAGGGGCGGCGTTACGGTGCCGCGGCCGAACGGTCACGGGCGGGGTCGGCGGTCCCAGGCAAACCGAGCGGACACATGCGTATGCGGTCACATGAGTGTGGGGCCCGGTGGATTCCGGGCCCCACACTCAGATATGACGGAGAGACGGCCGTGGGCGGCCGTCGCTACCTCCGCTCAGTCGCGGGCGGCGGCCCGGCGGCCCCGGCGGTAGAGCAGGACGCCGCTGATGACCAGCGCGGCGCTGACCGGAATCCCCAGGGCAATCCTTTCTTCCGCACCGGTCTTTGCCAGCTGGGGGAGAGCGGGAACCGCGTGGGGGTGGTGTCCGATCGCGGGTGTGGTGACCGGGGGCGCCATCTGGTGGTGGCCCTGGGACACATGCTGACGGTGGTGCTCCGACGACTTGTGGTGGTGGTGATGGTGCTGCGGCGGCGTGTGACTGCTCTGCTTGTGGTGGTGCCGGTGGCCCGGCCCCTCGACGTTGGCGCAGCGGTTGCCGAAGGCGGGGTTGAGAATGCCGATCACATCCCCCGAGTTGCCGCACGCGTTCACCGGGATGTCCACCGGAATCTGCACGAGATTGCCGGACAGGACGCCCGGAGAGTGTGCGGCCACGCCTTTGGCCTGGGCTCCGCCCCCACCGTGGCCGTGGTGGTGACCGCTGACGTTGACGCAGGTGTTGTGGAAGGCTGCGTTGAGCGCTCCGACGAACCCGACCGTATTGCCGCAGACGTTGATCGGAATATGGACGGGTACCTGGAGCACGTTGCCGGACACGACGCCCGGAGAGCCGATGGCGGCCCCCTTGGCGCCGCTGTCGGCGACGGTCGTGCCCGCGCTCGCGAGCAGCAGGCCGCCGGCGGCAGCCGAAGCGGCGATGACCTTAGTGATCACGTTTCTCCTTCGTGGCAGTGCGGTCACGACCGCGGACCGCACAGGACTCAACGAGTCCGAGGCGAGTAAGCCACGAATCCGGCATTTCGATCACTCTTTCAGCCTGGCGCATACGCCCAATTGGCTGAGCAGAGGCAGATATTCGGAATATAGGGAGAGATGTTTTCCCTTGGTGCTGCTCACTTCCGGGCAAGGGTACTCAAGCGCTGTGAACTGTGAGGGTATTCCGGCGAATTCCGGAGCGGATGCGGATCCGTCCTCCCGCGGCAGTTGCGGTCGGCGGAACATGCCAAAAGGCGGCGGCAGATCGCTTTGCCGGCGGCGCAGTTCGCGTACGGCGCCGTTCGCCAGGCGGCCGTCCGGCAGACCGGAAGTCCACCGGACGACGACGGCCGCCGACCGAGGGGAGGCGTTACCCACCCCGTCTTACAGGCCCGTTCGTCCTCGCGGGCACGCATACCGCGGCCGGTGCGCCGACCGCGGTGACTCGTCAGTGGGGAAGGTCGATCGGCGGCCAGTTGCCGAGGTGCAGCGGACCGACGTCGGAGGAGAGCTTCAGGGGGACGCCGATGAGGGCTGGCACGTTCTGGGTGACGCCCGGAGGGTCGGCGTGGGCGGGGAGGGAGAGTGTCCCGGCGAGAGCGAGGGCTCCCACAAGGGCGGCGAGTGCACGGCGCATAGCGGCTCCTGCTTCACGTTGTGTCGATGGGCAATGCTGCTTGCGCGGCCACCCTTCCACCCGTGCGCAGCAGCCTCCGACGCCCACGCCAGGCCGTCACCTGATCGCACGAGGGTGAACCGTCGGCCGTGGAGCAGGCGCGCCCAACTGCTGGATTGGCCACCAGCTCCAGGTAACTGACGGGAAATCAGTCCTGGGTTGTTATCGCGGTCCGGGTTCCGGATCAGCCGCTGCGAGATGGCGCTCGTCGACCGCCTCGGCGAGGGAATGTCGCACGGCGTCGATCAGATCATATGGAGAACTGCGCGCTCGGCCCTGGGTTCTCGGTCGTGCCCCGGTGTCACGGGAAAGGCCATGTGGCGATTGGGAGTTCGGTCCGCTCGCGGTGACCGGTAGCCCGATAATCCGGACGTCGGCAAATGGGTGACGGAGCTCCGGCTCCCGTGACCGGACCAGGGGAAATCTCGTTGCCCGCTGGGAGAGAACAGCGAATGGGCCCGTGGGCCGCCGCCGGAAATTGCTCCTCCTTGGTATCGGGGGGTGGTGTGTGGTGACCCCGCCGCAATGTTGTCCGACACGAATCAGAGGAGAGGCGATGGGAGCCGCCGTCGGCTTCGAGGGGTGTGGGAGAGCAGTGCAGTGGGTGTTGTCGCGTTCGTGCGGGAGGCTCCCACCGTGGTCCGGCACGGGGGTGCGCAGGGTGTGAAACCCCAGGATTACCACTGATAGCGCGCACAAGACTGAATAAGTAACCAGATTTCCATGCACAGGTAATGAAGGGCCGAGGGTTCCATGCGCAAGCTTCACCAGGCCATGCTCGTCGTCGCGGCGGCGGGGGGTCTGTCCGCTATCGGTGCCGGCGTCAGCCATGCCGATTCTCCCGGATATACCGGGGCCGCCGCTCCGGCTCCCGCTCCGCAGGCGGCCGCTCCCGCTCCCTATGCCGCTCCGCAGCAGGCGGCTCCTGCTCCGGCTCCCGCGCCGGCTCCTGCCCCTGCCCCGGCTCCCGCGCCGGCCCCTGCGCCGGCCCCCGCTCCCGCTCCCGCGCCGGCCCCCGCCCCTGTCTACGCCGCTCCGCAGCAGGCTCCTGCCCCTGCCCCGGCTCCCGCGCCGGCCCCTGCGCCGGCCCCCGCTCCCGCGCCGGCCCCTGCCCCGGCCCCTGTCTACGCCGCTCCGCAGCAGGCGGCCGCCCCGGCCCCGGCCCCCGCTCCGGCTCCTGCGCCGGCCCCCGCACCGGCGCCTCCGCAGCCCGCCCCGCAGGCGGCTCCGCCGGCTCCGGCCCCGGCCCCCGCCCCGGAGCCGCCCGCTCCTCAGGCGGCTCCGCAGGGGGATGGCTCGCACGTCGCCGCATGGGCCTCATCGCAGGGCGCCGCGCACGCTTCCAGCTCGCAGTCCTCTCCGCAGCAGGAGGCCGCCGCCCCGCAACAGAGCGCCGCCCCGCAGCAGTCGGCCTCCCCGGTCACCCCGCAGGTGGCGCCGCAGGCGGCCCCGACGGTCAAGCCGGAGGTCGCCCCGCAGGTGGTCGTTCCGCAGATGGTCCAGCCGCAGACCGTTCCGCAGGTCGGGCCGCAGGTCAACCCGCAGTTCAACCCCGCGGTGAACCCGCTGGTCGACCCTACGGTCGCGCCGGCCGTCCCGCCGTTCTCCCAGCTGGGGGTCGGGCGTCTCATGGCGTCTCCGGTGGGACAGGTCGAGCTGCCCCACGTTTCCTGACCGGGTCACGAACGGCCAGGTGTGGCCCCGCCTTTGGAGCGCAGCGACTGCGCCGGCGGGGCCGCTCGGCCGCCACTCAACGCCCGACGGAGCCGGCCCGCGAGCCGCGTCTGTGAGCCCGTCATAACGGCCCGGTTCCCGTAGGTCTGCCCGCGGGTCGGCGCCTCCCCTCCGGTCCGTACGGGGAGCGCAGCCCGAGGCCCAGGCCAACGTCCCGTTCGGACCGATCGCCGCCGCCTCGGGGCGTCGCCCGAGGTCGGGGCGGTGCGGGGCATTCCGTCGGTCATTTCTCACTGCTCGTCACTGCAAGAAGTCGATCTGCCGCAGATCGCATCGCTCGATTCAACGGAGAAGAAATGCGCAAGCTTCAGAAGGCCGCCTTCGTGGGCGCCCTCCTCGGCAGCGTCGCCGCCTTCGGCGCCGGTACCGCCTACGCCCACGGTGAGGGGGGTGCGCATGATGGCGCCACCCTCGATCAGGGCGTCGAGTGCCGGACGCACGACATGAACGTTGACGTCCTCGGCGATGTCGGGGCCGTCAACGGCGCGCTGGGCAACGCGCTGAACGGCGAGGGCTCCCCGGGTGCGCAGCCCACGCACCTCGGTGCGGACATGGGCTGCAACAACAACGCGGGCTGAACGCCGGCCGTCGCGTAGCTCGCGCGGATCGCACAGCGAGATAGCGGGAAGGCGCCCCGGCTCCGAGCCACTGGCCCGGAGCCGGGGCCCTTTCGTGCCTTCTTCGTGTCCTCCAACGGGCCCGGCGGACGGCCGAGGGAGGGAGCTCTCGGCGGGGTTCGGGGCGGTGTTTGCGGATCGGCGAACGGGGCTTTGGATCAAGGGAGTTGGCATCCGGTACCCGCGCCTCGGTCATCCGGTCGGCCGGCGAGCCGCGGGCCCCTCGCGGCGGTATCCAGCCCCGTATGCGGCCACCGACACGCCTGCCGAAGGCCCCGTAGGCGGAATGCGGAGTAATGGTGCAATCATGGACATTCCGCCATCCTTCCCTTCACCCCGGGGGCACTATGCGCTCTGACATCGGCGTCGCGCAGGACTCACCCGTGGCGGCGTCCGTTCCGAGGCCGCCGGAAGAAGTCCGGGTGGAGGAGCGGGTGCTCGCCTTCGAAGGCTTCACGTATCACTGCCGGATCCTCCATCAGGACTCCCCGCAGACGGTGCCGTTGGTGATGCTGGGCGGTTCCGCGCAGAACCGGCACGCATGGCGGCGGCACGAGAAGTGGCTGACCTCCTGGAGCACGATGGTCACGGTGGACCTCCCGGGATACGGGGAGGCGGACTTCCTGCCCGCCTCCTACGGGCTGGACTTCCTCGCCGCGGCCGTTCAGCACATGCTGACGGAACTGGACATGCCCGAGGTCAACCTCATCGGATCCTGCTTCGGCGGGGCCGTCGCCCTGCGCTTTGCCCAGCAGTACCCCGGCTTTCTTGCGCGGCTCGGCCTGGTCGGCATGACCAAGGTCATTCCCGATGACTACGCCGAGGCCGTACCGCGCTGGAAGCGCATGCTGGAGCGCGGCGAGCGGGCACGGATCGCCACCGAACTGGTCCAGCGGTTCATGTCGCCGCCGGGCACCGGTCCGGTCCGCAGGCACGAGGTCGTCTCCCGGCTGCTGTATGCGCAGTTCATGGGGCAGTCGGACGACGAGATCAGGATGTCGGTGGAGCACAACACGCGGCTGATGGGGCACGAGTGGTACCGGCCGATGCCGGCGGCAGCCGTCCCGTCGATGGTGGTCACCGGGGAATACGACACGCTCTGCACGCCCCCCATGGGCCGCGAGGTGGCCGCCGCACTGCCCAGCGCGTCCTTCACGACCATCAAGGAGGCCGACCATCTGGCCCCGGTGGAACGGATGACGGAGTTCTGCGACCTGATCGCCAGGTTCTGTACGGGGCAGCCGCTGGCGGGTCTGCCGTACTGCAACCCCGTCGAGACGCTGGGCACCGCCGTGCGGGCCTTCGCTGACGGGACATCAGGCATGCCTGCCGCGGCGGCGCTTGCGCGTCTCTGAGGCCACCTGCCGCGCTCGTGCGGCGGGCAAACGGTGAAGGGACGCAGACGGTGAATGGCCGGTCCGGGAGTTACCCGGTCCGGCCATTCATCGTTCGTGGGGTGTTCAGTGGGCCTTGGCCCTCCGGCGGAACGAGGGGGCGGCGGGTGCTGCGGTCCGCTCGGCGCCCGTCGTAGCGCGTCGGCCGGCGCGGGCCGGGACCCGGCCCCGCCGAAGGCTCGTATCGCAGCGTCCGGAGTGCGTCATCCGAGACCTTGGGGCGGCTGGAATCCCTGGGGCGGGGCTTCCGGTGCCGAGTTGGAGCAGGACACGGCGGGGCCGACCCGGGTGCTCCCCTGGTTCAGCAGGCCGGGCGCGGGCCACTCCAGCGGCTTCACCCCCTGGCAGTTCTGCGTCTGGTGGACGATGTATCTGCCCTCGTCGCCCTTCTGCATGCAGGTCATGTTGCCCTGAAGGTCCCGGGAGCAGGTGCCCGCGGATCCTCCGGCATACGCCTGGGTGGCGCCGGTGCAGGTCACGGCGAGGCCGCCGAGGAGAGCCGAGACCGCTGCGATCTTCTTCCGACTGAACATGTGTGTGTTCTGTTCCTTTGTGATCGATGCCCGGGCGCACACCGTGAATCGGTGTGCGCCCGGGCTCTGGGGAAAGGAGAAGGGGGCCCGGCGCCTGGCCCGCAGCCGGGACGCCGGGCCCCCTTTCCGTTACTTGCCGCCGCCGTCGAGGGCGCTGTTGTTGCAGCCCATGCTCGAACCGATCGGCGTGGCCTGGCCGCCCGAGTTGCCCTCGCCGTTCAGGGCGTTGCCCAGCAGGCCGTTGAGGACGCCGACCTCGCCGAGGACGTCGACGTTCAGGTCGTGCGAGCGGCAGTGCGAGCCCTGGGCGATGTCGAACTGGTTGCCCTGGCCGCCTGCGTGAGCGGTGCCGGCGCCGAGGAAGCCGACGCTGCCGAGGACGGCGGCCACGACGGCAGCCTTACGAAGCTTGTGCATGGTCATCTCCGGTAGTTTGAGCGGTTGCGATCAGCTACTGATCGACTTCGTACAGTTACGGCAAGCTAATACGAAATGATCGCAACCGCGGAGCGACGCGCCGGATTTAGTGACGTATGACTATTGACGGGGCATCTGTCCGGATTGAACGCGCCCCGTCCTGTGGTCGCGCGGCATGCGAACGGGCCCTTCGGGGGGTGGCTCCCGAAGGGCCCGCGGCGCGCATCGCGCGGCCGTCGCGCCGGTCCTACTTCTTGGCGAAGGCGTGGTTGAACTGGGCACAGTTGGTGCCGAACGTGTTGGGGACGTTGAGCACGCCGAACGGGAGGTTGTTGTCAACCAGCGTCTGCGGGCTGCACTCCTGGTACGGACGGAACATGCCGCCCTTCCCGTGGTGGCCGGCATTACCGTCGGCGTAGGCGGTACCGGCACCGGCGCCGATGGCGGACAGGCTGCCAGCCGCTGCGGTGACGATCACGACCTGTTGAAACTTGCGCATGGAACCCTCGGTCCTTCATTGCCTGTACATAGAGGCCTGATTGCCTGCTGTGACTGGGCGCACACTAGCAGTAGTCATCTGAGGGGATCCACACCGCTGGCCGTCCCGTGTCCGGTGTATTCGGGGGGTTTGGGGCGTCGTCGTTCGTCCGGCGGATCCGGTGGGCGCGTGCGGTGTGCCGACTTGCCGTATTCCTCGGCCGAGTTCGGGTGCGGCAAAGGCTGCCGGGCGGTGTCGCCGGTGCGCGAGTACGGCGCGGAGGGGTAAGGCCGGCGGGCGAGTTGTCATTGCGGAGTGCTCGTCGGGAAGTCCGTAAATCCCGAACTCCGTACGCCTGAATTCGGTAAACCTGAAGGCAGTGAAAAGGCCCTCCCGTGGGAGGGCCTGCGAGAGCGCCCCCGGCAGGACTCGAACCTGCGGCCAAGCGCTTAGAAGGCGCCTGCTCTATCCACTGAGCTACGGGGGCCAGGTGGTGGACGTGGATCACGGACCGCGGACAAGGATAGGGGTCCGGCTACCTCGTACCGGTTGCTTCACCTCCGTGGCACGTTGTGGAGGTTCGGTGAAGCGATCCCGATAATCGCAGGCAGGTACGAATCCTGCACGGTTTTTGGTGTCTCGCGGGGCGGGTGTTGTGCACTCGTTATGCCTGCATCTCAGTTGTCCCGATCGTCTCATGGGTCACTTGTCCCGTTCTATGTGGATTCCTGCGGCGCGCACACGGGGTCATACGCTTCAAAAACCCATCGAAATTGGGCATTCTGCACATGTGGCGACCTTGGATGTACGACCCCGGCTCCTCGAAGCGCTGTCCGTACTGCGCGATCGCGTCGACGCCGCACGCTTCCCGCTGCCGCTACGGGGCGCTCCCCGCGCCCGGCGCAACCGCTCCGAGCTGCTCGCCCAGCTCGACGACTATGTGATTCCCCGGCTGCGGTCACCGCAGGCCCCGCTGCTCGCCGTGATCGGCGGATCCACCGGGGCGGGCAAGTCCACCCTGGTCAATTCGCTGGTGGGACGGCGGGTGTCGGAGGCAGGGGTGCTGCGGCCGACGACGCGTACCCCGGTGCTGGTCTGCCATCCCGACGACCAGCGCTGGTTCGCCGGGCAGCGGGTGCTGCCGCAGCTGACCCGGGTGTGGGTGCCCGAGCAGGACGACGGCGGCGGCCACGGCGAGGGCGCCGGGGCCGACCGGCGGGCCCCGGGGGAGGCGGAGTACGACTACGAGGAGGAGGCGGCCGGCGGCCCGTACGGGAGCGAGCAGGCGATGCCCACCGTGCGGATCGAGACGGATCCTGCGCTGCCCAGTGGGCTGGCGCTGCTGGACGCCCCGGACATCGACTCGCTGGTGGCCGGTAACCGGGAGCTGGCCGCCGAGCTGATCTGCGCGGCCGATGTCTGGGTGCTGGTGACCACGGCGGCCCGGTACGCGGACGCGGTGCCCTGGCATCTGCTGCGTACGGCCAAGGAGTACGACGTCACGCTGGTGACCGTGCTGGACCGGGTGCCGCATCAGATCGTCACCGACATCTCCGCGCGGTACGCCGAGATGCTGCACCATGCCGGGCTCGGGCAGGTGCCCCGGTTCACCATTCCCGAGCTGCCCGAATCGGCGGGCGGCGGCAGCGGGTTGCTGCCGGCCACGGCGGTCGCCGCGCTGCGAGGCTGGCTCGAGCGGCACGCCCAGGACCCGGTTGCCCGCCGTGCGGCGGCCGATCGCACGGCCTCCGGGGTGATCGCCTCGCTGCGCAGCCGGTTGCCCGCGCTGGCCGGTGCGGCCGCCGCCCAGCACGCCGCGGCGCTGCGGCTGAGCGGCCGGGTCGAGGAGGCGTACGAGCAGGCCGCGGAGCGGGTACGGCAGGAGGTCGCGTCCGGCGAGGTGCTGGCCGGGGACGCCCGGGCGCACTGGCACGGACACGGGTCCGGCGGACGGCCGGAGGAGCTGCTGGATGCCCTGACGCAGGGGTTGACCTCGCTGCTGGCCTGCGCCGTCGAGGAGGCGGACGAGCGGGCCGCGGAGTCCTGGCGGCGCGATCCGGCGGCGGAGGACCTCGCCGAGCCGGCGGCCGCGGCCGCCGAGGGAGCGGCGGACCGGATCGGTGTGACGGTGCGGCGCTGGCGGCGCTGTCTGGAGGAACTGGCCGAGGAGGAACGGGGAGAGGCGCGCGGCGGGCCCGGGGGCGAGCGGGCGGCATCGGCGTCGCCGGAGGAGTCGGCGGCCCTGCTGGCCGCGTCGCTGCTGGGCGGCCGGCGCGCCCGTACGGCCGGAGAGAACCTCGCCGAACTGCTGGGCGCCCAGGCCGCGCTGCGGCTGTGCGACCGGGGCAGCCGGCTGCTGGCGACGTATCTGGCGCGCGCCCTGGACGGCGAACGCGAGCGGCGGCTGGCCCCTCTGGACCGGCTGGCCGTACCGCCCGAGCAGCAGGCCGAGCTGATCGCCGCGCTGTCGGTGCTCCAGAAGGAGACGCAACGGGAGATGGAGCGGATGCGGGAGGCGGAGAGGGTGGTGTCGGGGTGAGGGGTTCCGAGGTGGCGCCGGGTGCGGAGGGGGAGGAGATGGACGAGGTGGACAGGGCCGCGGCGGACTGGGACACGGCGGAGGAGCCGCGGAGTTGCGGGGAGGCGGGGAGTCCGGAGGATGCGGAGAGCTCGGCGGACGCGGGGACGCCGGTGGGCGCCGAGGAGTGTGCCGAGGGGCGCGCCGGGGCCTGGGACGACGGGCTGATCGCGCGGCGGGTCCGGGGCGGCGCCCGGTCTGCGGTGCGCCCGCCGGGCCCGCGGGACGGCTCCTCCGCGGCGCCCGACGACGAACCGCCGCCGGTGGCGGACCCCGTACGCGCCACCGGGCGCACGGCCGCCCGCGCGGACCGGGACCTCGTCCGCGCCCTGGATGTCATGGCAGACACCGGGGCGGGCGGCGCGCAGGGGCGGACCTACGAGCGGGACCGGGCCCGGGGCGTGCGGACGGCCGAGTTGCGGGCACGGCTGGACGCCCTGCGGGAGCTGATCGCGCTCTCCCGGACCCGGCTCGACGGGGAGACCCTGGCCGAGGCGGGGCGGCTGCTGGACACGGCGGGGGAGCGCTGCCGGCTCTCCGGGGAGTACACCGTGGTCGCCCTGGCCGGAGCCACCGGCAGCGGCAAGTCCTCGTTGTTCAACGCGCTGGTGGGAGCTGAGCGTTCCCAGATCGGGGCGCGGCGGCCGACCACCTCGGAGCCGGAGGGATGCGTCTGGCCGGGCGGACCGGGAGCGGACGGGCTGCTGGACCGCCTGGGCGTGCCGCCCCGGCGGCGGCATCTCGCACCGGACCTCACCCCCGGACTGACCGGGCTGATCCTGCTCGACCTGCCCGACCACGACTCCGCGGACACCGCCAACCGCGCCCAGGTGGACCGGATGCTGACCCTGGTGGACGCGGTGATCTGGGTGGTGGACCCGGAGAAGTACGCGGACGCCGTCCTGCACGAGCGCTATCTGCGGCCGCTGGCGGGCTACGCCGAGGTGATGTTCGTCGTCCTCAACCAGGTGGACCGGCTCCCCGGGGACGCCGCCGACCAGGTGGTGGACGATCTGCGCCGGCTGCTGGACGAGGACGGGCTGGCGCTCGGCGAGCACGGCGAACCCGGTGCCGCGGTGCTGGCACTGTCCGCCGCCACCGGCGAGGGGGTGCCGGAACTGCGCGATGCGCTGGGCCAGTTCGTCACGGAACGGGGGGCGGCGGACCGTCGGCTGGCGGCGGATGTGGATGCGACGGCCGGACGGCTGCGGTCGGAGTATGTCGCGCAGAGCCGGGTGGTGCTGACGGAACGGGCCCGTGCGGAGTTCGAGGACCGGCTGGCGGACGCGGTGGGCGCGGTCGCCAACGGGCGCGCGGTGGAACGCGACTGGCTGCGGCATGCGGAGCGGGCCTGCGGCTCGCCGTGGTCCCGGCTGCGCAGACGGCGGCGGGGGCCGGAGAGCGGGCGGGCGCACACGGTCGCGCAGCGGTCGGTGGTACGGCAGGGCCGGCAGCGGTCCTCGGGCACCGCCGGGGTGGAGCCCAGGCCGGCCGACGGCCGGGCGGCGGCGCGGCCGGTGGTGGAGCAGGCCGTACGGGCGGTGGCGGCGGAGGCCGCGCGGGGGCTGCCGGCGCCCTGGGCGCAGGCCGTGCGCGAGGCGGCCGGCCGGGGCTCAACGGGATTGCCGGAGGCGCTGGACAAGGTGTCGGCCGAGGCGGAGGAGGCCCTGAGTGGCGGGCCGGCCGGGCGGCCGCGGTGGTGGAAGGTGGCCGCCTCGTTGCAGGGGCTGCTGCTCGTCCTCCAGGTCGTCGGGGTGCTGTCGCTGGTGGGCATCGCCGTCGGCGTCGTCGAACCGGCGGCGTGGGTCGCCGCGTTGCTGCCCGCGGTCATCGGGTCGGTGGGCGGCCCGGCGCTGGCGTGGCTGTGCCGGGTCGCCGCACGGGGTCCGGCGCGGCGGTACGGGCAGGAGGCCGAGCGGCGGCTGCGTCACGCGGCGGCGGGCTGCGGCCGGGCCCGGGTCCTGGAGCCGGTCGCGGCCGAGCTGTTGCGCTATCGCGAGGTGCGGGAGCAGTACGCGGTGGCGTCGGGGGTGTAGGTGGCGTCAAGGGCGTAGGGGCGGCGGAGGCGTCAGGGGCGTCAGGGGCGTACGGGGATCCCTCCGCCGGTAGGCACCTCTCACGGGGCTGCGGATCGCCCTCCCGGGTGGCCGAGTTGTCCACAGCCGGGCCGTTGTCCACAGCCCGCCGCGGCGTTTGCGGAAGCCGTGCAGCATGGGATCCATGCACGCGGGACGGCCGCGGATGCCGACGGGGGAGGACCAAATGAACGACACGATGGTGACGCTGGTGGGCAATGCCGCGACGGCGGTGGAGCACCGGCTGACGACGGCGGGGGTGCCGGTGGCGCGGTTCCGGCTGGCGACGCGGGTGCGGCGCTACGACCGGACGCGGGAATGCTGGACGGACGGCGAGACGAGTTTCTACACGGTGCGCTCCTGGCGCGGTCTCGCGGACAATGTCGCGGCGTCCGTGGCGGTGGGCGAACCGCTGGTGGTGCAGGGCCGATTGCGCGTACGCGAAGGGGAGCAGCCGCCCGAGCGGGGCGGGCAGCGGTGGTTCTCGGCGGAGGTCGACGCCGTCGCGATCGGCCATGACCTCGCCCGCGGCACCGCCGCCTTCCGCCGCGTCACCCGGCCGCGTACGGAGCCGCTGCCACCGCAGTCGGGGCCGCCGCCCTCGGAGACAGCGGACGGGGCGCCGCCGGGTGCCGGCCCGGCACCCGGAGTGCCCGATCCGGTTCAGGAGCGATCGGGCTGAGGAAGCGTCACGGTGAGGCGCCAGGACAAGGCGCCAGGACAAGGCTTGAGGACAAGATGCGAGGGTAAAGCGACGCCTTCTTGCCCCTACTGCCCCGATACGTCCAGGCAATTTGTCGATAGGGCCAGCACGGGATGCCTGGAGTCGATAACGATTGCGATTCGGATCGCTTATGGGGTGCCATTCCTGGGGACCGTGATGCGCCCGCTCCATAAGATCCGACGAGTACTCACGGGGGCTGACCACTTCGGCTGTTGAGTCCTGCGTGGTGCGAGGAATCCTTCGGGAACTTTCCGGCGAGGCACCCTCCCCCACCGACAGCCTCGCCCAGAGGGGAAATTCATGCTTGCGATGAAAAGGCGGGGCGCAGCCCGTCTTGCCGCTGCGGTCGTGGCCTCCGGCCTGATCGCGGCGGGTGCGATAGCCACCGCGGGGACCGCTGCGGCGGATGACACGCCCCCCGAGCAGGGCGGCGCCACCGCGACGCTCGGCGGTCTGAAGACCTTCGACCAGGCGATCGTGCACTCCGACGGGCAGGACCAGCGCGTCGGTGCGGGACTCTTCGAGATGTCGGTCGACAACGGCGGGACGCTGCAGACGTACTGCATCGACATCCACAACCCCACCCAGCAGCAGGCGAAGTACCAGGAAGTGCCCTGGAGCGCCTCGTCGCTGCACAACAACGGGGACGCGGGCAAGATCCGCTGGATCCTCCAGAATTCGTACCCGCAGGTCAATGACCTGGCTGCGCTCGCGAACAAGGCCCACGCAGGCAACCTCACCGAGAACACCGCCGCGGCCGGCACCCAGGTCGCGATCTGGCGCTTCTCCGACCACGTCAAGGTGGACGCGGTCGACCCGGCGGCCGAGAAGCTCGCCGACTACCTGGAGAAGAGTGCCCGGAACCTCGCCGAGCCCAAGGCGTCGCTGACGCTGGACCCGCCGGCCGTCTCAGGCAAGTCCGGCGGCAGGCTCGGCCCGGTCACCGTGCACACCAACGCCGACAGCGTCACCGTCTCCCCGGCCGCCGGCCTGCCCTCCGGCGTCAAGGTCGTCGGCAAGGACGGCAAGCCCGTCACCAGTGCCACCGACGGCACCCGGCTGTTCTTCGACGTGCCCAAGGGCGCCGCCGACGGCAGCACCTCGCTGACTGCCCAGGCCGCCACCAAGGTCCCGGTCGGCCGTGCCTTCACCGGCATCGGCGAGCACGCCAAGAGCCAGACGCAGATCCTGGCGGGCTCCAGCGAGTCGACGGTCTCCGCGGCCGCCACCGTCTCCTGGAAGAAGCAGGGCGCCATCCCGGCGGTCACCGCCGACAAGAACTGCGCCAAGGGCGGTGTCGACGTCACGGCCAGCAACAAGGGCGATACGGCGTTCCGCTTCCAGCTCTCCGGCAAGGACTACGAGATCGCACCCGGCACGTCACGGACGGTGACCGTACCGGTGGCCGAGGACCAGCCCTACGAGATCACGATCAAGGGGGAGGGCGGCTTCAAGAAGACCTTCTCCGGAGTCCTGGACTGCAAGACCGCCGGCAACGGCGGCAGCACCCCCGCCCCGAAGCCCAGCCCCGCCACGGGCGGCACCACCGGCGGTCACGGCACCGACCTGGCCGAGACCGGTTCCAGCAGCGCCACCCCGGTGATCGCCGGTATCGCGGTCGTCCTGGTCGTGGTCGGCGGCGGCGCGGTGTTCTTCCTCCGTAAGAAGAAGGCCCACTAGAAGGCCCACCGGGAAGACGAAGGCCCTCTGACACCGGCAGTAGCCGGACGGTCACCCCGCGGCCCCGGAGCGCAGTCCGTGCTCCGGGGCCGCGGACATACGCGTTTCCTTCAGGGCACGGCCGTACGGCAAGATGGGTGTATCTGCCCTCGCGCGGCCACGCCGCATCATGGCCCAGGCGGCGGACCTGCAAACAGACCTGATCGATCCTGAAGATCCAAACCTGCCGGACGGTTTCTCTTGGCTGAGTACATCTACACGATGCGCAAGACGCGCAAGGCGCACGGCGACAAGGTCATCCTCGATGACGTGACGCTGAGCTTCCTGCCGGGCGCGAAGATCGGTGTCGTGGGTCCCAACGGCGCCGGTAAGTCCACGGTGCTGAAGATCATGGCCGGTCTCGAGCAGCCGTCGAACGGTGATGCCTTCCTCTCCCCGGGCTACACCGTCGGCATGCTCCTCCAGGAGCCGCCGCTCGACGAGTCCAAGACCGTGCTGCAGAACGTGCAGGACGGCGCCGCCGAGATCATGGGCAAGCTCCACCGCTTCAACGAGGTCGCCGAGCTGATGGCGACCGACTACAGCGACGCGCTGATGGAGGAGATGGGCAAGCTCCAGGAGGACCTCGACCACGCCAACGCGTGGGACCTGGACACCCAGCTCGAGCAGGCCATGGACGCGCTGGGCTGCCCGCCCGGCGACTGGCCGGTCACCACCCTCTCCGGTGGTGAGCGCCGCCGCGTCGCGCTGTGCAAGCTGCTGCTGGAGGCCCCCGACCTGCTGCTCCTGGACGAGCCCACCAACCACCTGGACGCCGAGTCCGTCCAGTGGCTGGAGCAGCACCTGGCGAAGTACCCCGGCACCGTCGTCGCCGTCACCCACGACCGGTACTTCCTCGACAACGTCGCCGAGTGGATCCTCGAGCTCGACCGCGGCCGCGCCCACCCCTACCCGGGCAACTACTCCACCTACCTCGACACCAAGGCGACCCGTCTCAAGGTCGAGGGCCAGAAGGACGCCAAGCGCGCCAAGCGGCTCAAGGAAGAGCTGGAGTGGGTGCGCTCCAACGCCAAGGGGCGGCAGGCCAAGTCCAAGTCGCGCCTGGCGCGTTACGAGGAGATGGCCGCCGAGGCCGACAAGATGCGGAAGCTGGACTTCGAGGAGATCCAGATCCCGCCGGGCCCGCGCCTGGGCAGCATCGTCGTCGAGGTCGAGAAGCTCAACAAGGCCTTCGGCGAGAAGGTCCTCATCGACGACCTGAGCTTCACCCTGCCCCGTAACGGCATCGTCGGCGTCATCGGCCCGAACGGCGCCGGCAAGACCACGCTGTTCAAGATGCTCCAGGGCCTGGAGACCCCGGACTCCGGCGACATCAAGGTCGGCGAGACCGTCAAGATCTCCTACGTGGACCAGAGCCGCGAGAACATCGACCCCAAGAAGACCCTGTGGGCCGTGGTCTCCGACGAGCTGGACTACATCAACGTCGGCCAGGTCGAGATGCCCTCGCGGGCGTATGTCTCCGCGTTCGGCTTCAAGGGCCCCGACCAGCAGAAGCCGGCCGGTGTGCTCTCCGGTGGTGAGCGCAACCGCCTCAACCTGGCGCTCACCCTCAAGCAGGGCGGCAACCTCCTCCTCCTGGACGAGCCGACCAACGACCTCGACGTCGAGACCCTGTCCTCGCTGGAGAACGCGCTGCTGGAGTTCCCGGGCTGCGCCGTGGTCGTCTCCCACGACCGTTGGTTCCTCGACCGCGTCGCCACGCACATCCTGGCGTACGAGGGCGAGTCGAAGTGGTTCTGGTTCGAGGGCAACTTCGAGTCCTACGAGAAGAACAAGGTCGAGCGCCTCGGTGCGGACGCGGCCCGTCCGCACCGCGCCACGTACAAGAAGCTCACCCGGGGCTGACCGTCGTGCGACACCTCTACTCCTGCCCCCTGCGCTGGTCGGACATGGACGCCTTCGGCCATGTCAACAACGCGGTGTTCGTCCGCTACCTCGAAGAGGCGCGGATCGACTTCATGCGCCGGCTGGCGCCGGGGGACGGCAGCCCGTCGTTCACGGGCGGATCGGTGGTCGCCCGGCACGAGATCGACTATCTGCGGCAGCTGGTGCACCGGCACTCCCCGGTGTCCATCGAGCTGTGGGTGACGAAGATCAGTGCCGCGTCGATGACGATCGCCTACGAGGTCAAGGACGAGGACACGACGTATCTGCGTGCCTCGACCGTGGTCGTCCCGTTCGACTTCGAGCGGGAGCGCCCCCGCCGCATCACCGCGGAGGAGAAGGCGATCCTCAAGGAGTTCCTGGACGACGCCTCGCACCAGGAGGGAGCCGTCGCCGTATGACGGCGCTGCGTCTGGCCGATGCCGGGGAGGCGGCGGATCTCGCCGCCTTCCTGGCCCGGCTGATCCATTACGACCGGGCGGCCGCGGTACGCCTCCAGGCATCCGACGGCGTGCTCGCCGTCTTCGGCCGCCCGCCGTCCTTCGAGGTGCTGGCGATCCGTACGGCACGGCTCGCCGACGAGGACATCGCCCTGGACGTCACCGTCTCGGCCGGTGAACTCCTCGAAGGCGTCGAGGCGTCGGCGGAGGGTGTGCTGAGCGTGCCCGCGTCCGTCACCGGTCCGCCGTGGGCCGGGCTGCTGCCGCCGCGCGGCGGCTGGCGGCGGGTGCCCGGCCTGCCCGAGCCGGAGGCCGTACTGCGTGCGGTGGCCGGGGCGGTCGCCGAATTCCGCGCCCGCGATGCGCAGCTGCCGCCGCAGCACCGCACCCGCGCCGCCCGCGACCGCATCGGCCGCGAGATCTGGTCGCGGACCCTGGGCGACACCCACCTTCCGCTGCGCGCCGCGCACGCCGCCCAGTCGCTGGGCTTTCTGCGGCCCGCCCGCTCGGCGGCCTTCGCCGGAGGTACCGCACCCGGCGGCGACCATGGCGCGCAGCCGCAGCGGCTGAGCCTGCTCGCTGCGGGCGCCTGGCTGCGGCTGAGCACCCCCTACGGGTCGATCGCCGTACGGGCCGGTGCGCAGGGGCTGACGGGGTTGTCGGGGATCACGGTCACGCCGGTCTGAGTGATGACGGTGTGCGGCCCCCGGTGTGCGTCACGCCGCTGGGGCTCGTTCCTCGCATGGCGCAGCGGCGTCCGTGCGGCCGTTCCCGCTGCCTGCCCGATGTACCCCCTCAGTCCGCGGTGTTGATCATCGAGGCCGCGGCATAGGTGAGGTAGTTCCACAGCTGGGTCTCGTGTTCCTCGGCGAGGTCCAGGGAGTCGACGGCGTCGCGCATATGCGTCAGCCAGGCGTCGTGCGCGGCCCGGTCGACGGCGAACGGGGCGTGCCGCATCCGCAGTCTCGGGTGGCCGCGGCCGTCGCTGTAGGTGCGCGGGCCGCCCCAGTACTGCATCAGGAACAGCGCGAGGCGCTCCTCGGCCGGGCCCAGGTCCTCCTCCGGGTACATCGGCCGCAGCAGCGGGTCCTGTGCGACGCCCTGGTAGAAGCGGTGCACCAGACGACGGAAGGTCTGCTCGCCACCGACCTGTTCGTAGAAGGTCTGCTCCTGAAGCGTGCCGCGTGGAATCTTGTTCACCCGTCCATGGTGGCAGATGAGCGCAGGGGCGTGACCGGCAACGGTCACGCCCCTCTCGGCCGACGGGCCCGCCGGTGGGTCAGCCCCGCCGGATGGTCAGCGACGTCCAGGCGCCCACATGCACCCGGTCGCCGTCGTGCAGCGGTACCGGCACATACGGCTGGATCGGGTCCTCGGCGAGGTTGATCGTGGTGCCGTTGGTGGAATTCTGGTCCACCACCGCCCAGCTGCCGTCCTGCTGCTGCACCAGCAGCGCGTGCTGATGCGAGACGCCCGGGTCCTCCGGCGGGCTGCCGAGATCGATGTCCGGGGCCTCGCCGGTGCTGTTGCGGCGGCGGCCGATCGCGATCTGGCCGTTGGCGAGCGACAGCACCTTCTCGGGGGAGTACGCGGGCAGGTTGAGCCCGGCCGCCTCCGGGCCGCTGCGGCCCATCATCGCCATGAAGTACTCGCGGTCCGGCGCGACGGCCACCACCCAGCCGTCACCGACGACCGGCTGCGGACCCTGCGGCGGTGCGGCGGGACCCGGGCCGGGGCCGCCGTTCCACTGCTGCTCGGGCGGCGGGCCCTGCTGCTGCGGATGCTGCGGGTCGTAGGGGCCGGGCTGCTGCTCGAACGGCTGCTGTTGCGGCTGCTCGAACGGCGGTTGCTGCTGGGGCTCGTACGGTCCCGGCTGCTGCGGCGGGAACGGCGCGGGCGGCTGCTGCTCGAACGGGGCCTGCGGGCCGGGGCCGGGCGCGGGCGGGGCCATCGGCATGGCCGCGGCCTGCTGCGCGTTCGGGGGGTTCAGCGTCCAGTCGTCGCCCTGCTGCGGCGGCGGGGGACCGGGCTGGCCGACCGGGCCGGGGCCGGGCATGCCGGGACCGGGCATGCCGGGCGGCGGGCCGGGCTGGCCGGGGAAACCGCCGGGGCCGGGCATGCCGGGCGGCGGACCCTGGTGCGGCTGCTGCTCGTACGGGGCCGGGGCCTGCGGCTGCTGCGGCGCGGGCGGCGGGAAGCCGTAGCCGCCCTGACCGCCGGGGCCCGGGGCGGGGCCGGGTCCGGGTGCCGGGTGCGGGAAGCCGTAACCGCCCTGTGTGCCGGGTCCGGGCTGGCCGGGCGGCGGCGGGGCGAAGCCCCCGGGGGGCGTCGAGGACGTCGTGGAGTTGGTCAGGAAGCTGTAGCGGCAGGTGTCGCAGAACGGCGCGTTCGCCGTACGGGGCGTACCGCACTGCGGGCACGTCTCGGACGGCGCGGGCGGCTGCTGCTCGAACGGGGCCTGCGGACCGGGGCCGGGCGCGGGCGGCGGGAAACCGTAACCGCCCTGATCGCCCTGGGGGCCGGGGCCCGGGCCGGGGCCGGGCGCGGGCGGTGGGAAACCGTAACCACCCTGATCGCCCTGGGGGCCGGGGCCCGGGGCGGGGCCGGGGCCGGGCGCCGGCGGCGGGAAGCCGTAACCGCCCTGCGGGCCGGGACCTCCGGGGCCGGGCATCCCTGGCGGCGGGCCGGGCATCCCGGGCGGCGGACCCTGCGGGTCGGCGGGCGGCGGGCCCTGCTGCTGAGGCGGCGGCGGGCCGGGCTGGCCGGGCGGCGGGGTGTTCAGGAACCCCGCAGGCAGGGAGGGCGGCGGGGGGACAGCGCCTGCCATCCGGTGGCCGCACACCTCACACCAGTCTTCGGCCACCGACTGGTGTCCGTTCGGGCAGGTGGGCATGTCGGGTCTTCCCCCTCCGTACCTTTTCTTCGGGTGGTACTGCTTGGTACTGATTGCGGTTGTCTCGTCGGTTTTCCGTACGGTGCTGCGTACGGCGGGCGGTGGTCACCGGGCGCTTCCCAAGGGTCTTCCCGTCCGCGCCGGCCACTTTCGCCCGCAGTCGCACAGTACCGGTCGCCCTCTCGGCGGCGCCCACCACCTTCGCAAGAAGTTTCGCAGGCACGGCATTCCGGCAGGCAACGGGCATTGCCCGCCCGACGGTTGACTTATGGCGGTTTCGGGTGGTCTGTATGCCTGGTTCTGTTTGCCTGGCTCCGTTTTCCTGACTCGGTCTGTATGCCTGACTTCGCCTAGCTTCCCGAGGGCACCGCGAACGGCACCACCGCCACCGTCACATTGTCGTGGCCGCCGCCGTCGAGGGCGTGGGTGACCAGCGTCCGGGCGGCGTCCAGCGGCCGGGCGGGCGAGTCGACGGGCAGGACGGCGGCCATCTGGGCGGCGGAATCGGCGTAGTTCCACAGGCCGTCCGTGCAGACGACGACCACACCCGGACCGTCCGGCTTGAAGGTCACGGTGTGCGGTTCGACCTCGTAGGCGTCCGCGCCGAGCCACCCGGTGATGGCGTGTGCCCGTTCGTCGGCATTCGCCTCCGCCTCGGACATCAGGTTGTTGGCGACCATCTGCGCGGCCCAGGAATCGTCCTCGGTGAGCCGGGCCGGGGGCGCCGTACGGTCGTTGGGGATCCAGTACGCGCGGCTGTCGCCGACCCATCCGATGGTCAGCAGGCCGCCGCCGATCGCCGCGCCCACGAATGTGCAGGCCGGGGCGTTTTGCTGACGGTGCTCGTCATGGGCCAGGGACGGGTCGGCGGCCAGCGCGTCGACCGCCGCCGACGCGGACAGGATGGCCTCGTGCATCGCCTGCTGGGGGTGCGTACCGCGCGGCAGCGACCCCAGCAGCGCCTCGCCGGCGGCCTCGGACGCCGCCCGGGACGCCTCGTCCGGGCGGGTGGCCGAGGAGACGCCGTCGCAGACCACCGCGACGACGGCGGGCGAGCCGTCGGGCAGTGCGGTGGCCCGCAGGGCGAAGAAGTCCTCGTTGCGGTGGTGGCGGTGGCCGCGGTCGCTGACGGCCGCGACACCTGCCAACGCGTGCTCCATGTGGTTGCGTTCGCGGGGCTGGGCGCGGCCGCAGTGGTCGCAGAAGCCGTCGGGGGTCAGCGCGCCGGCGTGGCAGACACCGCACAGATGCAGGGTGTCGGTGGCCCGTTCGGCCTCCTGGTCCTCCTCCGGGGCATCGGGGGTGCCGTCGGCGGAGGGTTCGTCGGTGACGGTGGCGGGCACCTCGTCCGGGGCGTCCTCGGCGGCCGCCGGGGCGGTCCGCGCGGCGCCCGCCGCGGCGTCGGCCACCACTTCGTATCCCGCGACCCGGGGGTCGACGGGCCGCTGCGCGGGGTCGCCCGCGGCCGGGCCGTCCGTGGCCCGCTCGCCCTCCGCCGCGAGGTTCGCGTCCGGAATCCGCGTCGTGGGGTCGGGAGGCGGCGGACCGGCCGGTGCCGCGGCGGGTGCCCCGACCGTGGGTGCGTACGACGGGGGCGGCGGCACCGCCCCGTAGCCCGCCGCGGCGGGCACCACGAGATCCGCACCGCACCGTCCGCAGAAGTTGTCCCCCGCGTCGAGCGGCTCCGCGCAGCTCCGGCAGCGGGACGGCCCAGTCACACCCATGTCACACCCACGTCCTGGGGCGGAAACGGTTGGCCCGCTCCACCAGCTCGATCCTTTCCTCGCCACGCTGCGCCAGCCGCGCCAGCAGGCGGTACGACCTCTCCAGCCCGAACCGCAGCCCGCGTTCGTCCAGCGGGCTGCCGAGCAGCGACGGGAGCTTGGGCGAGGCCCGCCCGCCGTCCGTCCGGGCACCGTGGCTACCGGAGAGTACCCAGTCCAGGGCGCTGCCCAGTACCTCGGTGGCCAGTTGTGCGCGACGACCGGCGTCCAGTCCGAATTCCGCCAGCCGTGCCACCTCTTGGGCGGCGGCCGCAAGATCACCGAGCAAAGGGTCGTGCGGAGTGCGCTGCCGCAGCCGGGCGCGCACCGCCGCGATACGCGCGGGGGTGTGGTGAACGGACGCCTCCGGTACGGCTTCCAGCGCCGCGACCGCGCCCGGCCGGTCGCCCGCGGCCAGGCACACCCGGGCCAGTCCGAACGCGGCGCCGACCCAGCCGTGGTCCATCGCCCACACCAGGCGGTAGTACTCCGCGGCGGTGTCCAGCTGGCCGAGCAGCTCGGCGGCGACGGCCAGCGCCAGCTTCGGGGCGAGTTCGCCGGGGAAGGCGTCGTAGACCGCGTCGAAGGACAGCGCGGCGCTCTCGTGGTCCCCGCGGGCCAGCGATACCAGGCCGTGGTTCCACACCACGCGCCAGTCGCCGCCCCACCGGGCGCCGGGCTCCGTCTCGATCTCGCGCAGCAGGGCCTGCGCCCCCGGGCCGTCGCCGGCCTCCAGATGGGCGCGCAGTTCGCGCAGTCGCAGCTCCAGGGAGTCGACGGGTTCCGCGCGCAGCGCGGGCAGCAGCTCTACCGGGGCGACGGTCGTCAGCCCGGCCAGGAAACCGGCGTTGGGGTCGGCCGGATCCACCCGCGGCACCGGCAGCGCGAGCGCGGCGGCGGCCGGGTCCAGGGGGCGCAGCGTGACCGCCCCGGGGGACGCCGTCGCGGCCCCGGGGTCCCCGCCGCGGGCCCCGAGCAGCGAGCCGCCGCCGTCCGCGGGCACCAGCTCCGTGTCCACCACGCGCAGTTCCGGCCCGAACAGCTGCGACGGCGCGGGCCGCGGTGCGCCCGACCGGAGAGCCACCACCTCCCGCAGCACGCCCGTCAGCTGCTCGGCCATCTCCTCCGCGGAGGCGAAGCGGCGCGAGCGGTCCGGGTCCGTGGCCCGTACCAGCAGCCGGTAGAAGGACTCGTACGTGCGGAAGACCTCGATGTGCTCCGGGTCGGGCAGCGAGTCGGCGAAGACATTGGTGTAGCCCTGGAAGTCGAAGGTGAGCACGGCCAGGGTGCGGGCGACGGTGTAGAGGTCGGAGGCCACCGACGGGCCCAGCTCGGCTATTTCGGGCGCCTGATAGCCGATCGTGCCGTAGATCGGGCTTTCGTGGTCGTCCATCCGGCGCACCGCGCCCATGTCGATCAGCTTGAGCTGGTCGTGCTGCTGTATGGCGTTGTCGACCTTGAAATCGCAGTACAGCAGCTGCCGGCGGTGCAGTTCGCCGAGGGCCTCCAGCGCCTCGATGCCGTACGCACACGCCTGATCGACGGGCAGCGGATCGCGCCGCCCCTGGGGTGTGCGCCGGTCGTTGGCGATGTCCTTGAGGGACTTGCCGCCGACGTACTCCATGACGATATAGCCGTCCAGGCTGCCCGTCGCGGGGTCGAGATGCTCCACGAAGTTGTAGATCCGCACGATATTGGCGTGCTCGATCTCGGCCAGGAACCGCCGCTCGGACACCGCGACCGCCAGCGCCTCCTCGTCGCCGGTGTCCAGCAGGCCCTTGAGCACCACCCACCGGTCGGCGACGGCGTGGTCGACGGCCAGATAGATCCAGCCGAGCCCGCCGTGCGCCAGACAGCCCACCACCTCGTACTGGCCGTGCACCATGTCACCGGGCCGCAGCTTGGGCACGAAGCTGTACGGATGGCCGCACTTGGTGCAGAAGCCTTCCGTGGGGCCGGGCCGCCCGCCGCGTCCGCGACCCACCGGCGCCCCGCAGTCGCCGCGGCTGCAGAACCGCTTCCGCTCGGGGACCTGCGGATGTTCCAGTACGGCGGTGTGCGGATCGGGCCGCGGCACCTGCGGCACCGTCACCAGTCCTGCTCCCAGCCGTCCGCGCGCCGACCCGGAGGAGCCGGACGACCCGAAGGCCGCGCCGCCGCCCGTGTTGTGCACCGACACCGGGGCCGCCGGTGACCGCATGCCCCGGGTCGCCTCGGCCGCGGCGCCCGCGCGGCGGCCGGACGCCGCGGGTCCGGAGTCCGTGGCACCGGAGTCCGTGGCACCGTGCCCCGGCGTGCCGGATCCCGCCCGTCCGGTGATGCCCGTGGCCGGCGACGACAGCAGACCGTCGGCCGAGACCACCGGCGGCCGTCCGCAGACCCCGCAGGAGCGCTCGCCGCCCCCGGTGTCCTCGTAACTCCCGTCGCAGCCCGGCCGCTGGCAACGGCCGCCGGCCACGCGCACCGTGGCCGGCCCCCCGCCGTCCGTCACGTCTCCCCCTCGTGCTCCCACTCGTTCCCCCCGTACTCCTCCTGCTCCGGCGCCAGCGCCTCGGCCGCCGCCCGCTGGTAGCGCCACAACGCCTGCTCGGCCGCCCGCAGATCGCACGGCGCGCTCCACAGCATCCGGCGGGCCGTGTCGTACCGCTCCAGCAGCAGCGGGTCCCCGGCCAGGCCGTGGCGCGCGAGCTCGGCCTTGTACGCGTCGAGCCGGCCGCGCAGCTCGGCCCTCACGGCCAGCGGGGCCGTCACCGCCGTCAACGATTCGCGGGCGCGGTGGAGTTCCTCCTCGGCGCGCTCCTCCAGGCTTTCCAGCAGCGGCGACAGCCGGTGCCACTGAGCCCGGCGGCGGTACTCCGCGGCCGCCACCAACTGCTCGTACAGCGCCGTCGAGGGGCCGCTGACCGCCGGCACCTCGGACGCGGCGATCTTGGCCAGCACCTCGCCGCGCGCCTGCCGCGCCTCGGTCAGCGTGCGATCGGCCCGGGAGAGCACATCGCGCAGCTGCATCAGGCGTCGCTCGGCGTCCTGGCGGACATCCAGCACCGCCTCGATCTCCCGCCGTACGTCCTCCAGGGCGCGCGCCGCACGGTCGTAGCGCACGGTGTCCGGCCGGCCGCCACCGGGGGCCGAACTCCCCGTCGAGGACGACACCCAGAACGCCAGCGGATCGGCGATCACCTGCGCGCGCAGCCGGGCCAGTTCGTCCGTGATCCGCTCCAGGTCGTCGCCCGCCGGATGCTCACCGGGGCGTACGCCCACGGAGTGCGCCAGCGAACGCGTCCGCTGAAGCTCGGCCGACAGCAGATCTATCCGGGCCGGCAGCGCGGACCACACCGCGTCGGCGGCGACGATCACATCGAGCGAGCGGGCGTAGAGGCCGTTGATCCGCTCGACGAGCTCCGCCAGGCTGAAGCGCTCCGGCCCTGCGTCAGGTCCGGCCGCTCCGGCCGCTCCGGCCGCTGCTGTCGTTCCTGCCGTTCCTGTCGCTTCGGTCGCTTCGGTCGGTGAGGCCGCGCCGTCCACCGTGAGTCCCGTGCCGTACAGCAGCTCCGACAGCTCCGCCAGATCGTCGGGGGACGGCCAGCGTCGCCGCGCCCGCAGCTCGCGGGCCGTCGCCAACGCGGCGGTGTAGGTGTCGAAATACGCCCACAGGACGGCGATGGACCGTTCGGCCTCGGCCCAGCGCTCCTTGGTGGTGCCCGACAGATCGGCGCCCTCCAGGAGACGGCGGCCCGCGTGGTCCTGCAACGCGAGCAGCGATGTCTCTATCGCCTCGTACTCGGCGCCGAGCCGTGCCAGGGCGCGGTCGGCCTCCTCCCGGCCGGGCACCGGGGTGAGATGCCGCCCCGCGGAACCGGGGCAGGGCCCAGGGACCCCCATCGATCACCTCTCCAATACGCGTGCGGCGCACTGCGGTTGGCGCGCCTGGGTGGCTCGGTGAACTGTTCCCGCCATCCCCTCCCTTCCCATACTGACGGCAACCATCGCTCCGTGCGCTGCCAGGACGGCGCGCGGTGGCCGTCCGGTGGCTGTGCGGTCGCCCTGTGTGTGGCCCGACCGCGCGCTTCAGTCGCTGTATTCGGGCACCGGCGGCCCCGATATTCCGGGCAGATCGGCTCGCAGCCAGGTGCGGTACGCGCGCATCCAGGGGCTGTCGGCGCCACCGCGCCGGTAGTCGTCGAGCACCTTGTTGACCCGGCGCACCAGATCCGTGTCCGCCTTGTTCATCGCCACGCCGTAGGGCTCGTCGGTGAACGGCTTGCCCTTGAGCTCCACCGTCGGATCCTGCGCCGCCTGGGCCGCCGCCAGCGCATTGTCCGTCACCACCGCATCCGCCTGCCCCAGCTGGATCCGCACCAGGCAGTCGAGCTGGCTGGGCACCGTCAGCACCTTCGCGCCGTGCCGCTGCCCGGACAGCGCCGACTCGCCGGTCGAACCCGCCGCCGTGCACACCCGTTTGCCGCGCAGCGAGTCGTCGAACGCCGTCACCGCCGACTTCTTGGGGGCCAGCACCTGCTGCCCGCCCTGGAAGTACGCCGTCGAGAACGCCACCTTCTCCTTGCGCACGCAGTTGATCGTCATCGTCCGGACCACGATGTCGACCGTGCGCTTCTGGAGCGCCGGGATCCGCTGGTTGGTCGGGATCGTCTGGAAGACGACCTTGGCGTCCGGCCCCAGGATGTCCTTGGCTATCGCCCGCGCCAGATCGATGTCGAAGCCCTCCAGCCTGCCGGTTCCGGGATCGCGGTAGCCCCACCGGTAGGTGTTCTGGTCGACGCCCACGACCAGTTGGCCCTTTGCCTTGATCCGCTGCACCGCCGGGCCGTCCGCCGCCGAGGGCCGCAGGCTCTGCGCCGCGGTCGCCGGTGTGCAGTGCGATGCGGAGGGCAGCACCGGTGCCGTCCCATGGACGGCCGACGGCGTCCGGTGGCGGTGCGGACCGCCGGCGGGGGCATCGGTGCCCAGCGCGGGCACCAGCACCGCCGCGGCCGCCGCCATCACGCCCACCCCGGCCGCCACCGGCGCCAGCGCGGCGCGCAGATTCACCAAGGCTCGTGAGCGCCTCGTCATGCCCTCATCACCCGCTTCATGTCCCCCCCACCGGGCCCCTGCCCCTCACCGGTACTCCGACAGTCTGCGCGCGATACCCAGCACGGCGCCCACCGCCCCCAGCACCGCCAGCACCCCGGCCCCCACCGCCAGCCCGCCGAGCGCCGCCCGCCCGCCGTCCGCCGCCGACCGGAACTCCTGCTGCTCATGCGCCAACGCCTGCTCCAGCGCGGCATCGACCCGGTCGAACGACTCCCGCGTCGGCCGGTCGTCGCCGATCACCCTGGCCAGCGCCTGCTGGTAGTCGCCCTTGTCGTCCGCCGCCCGCGCCTGGGCGTGCCGCGCCTGCCACTGCCGTATCCGCGCCAGCGCCTCACGCACCGGACGCCGCCCCGCCTCGTCGTCCGCCAGCGCCAGCGCCGTCCCCAGCCGGCTGCCGGACGAGGCCGCGCCCCGCGTACCCGGGCCGGCCAGGTCCGTCATCCCCTTGCGGAAGCCGACCTCGTAGAAGTCCTTCTGATCCGGGGTCAGCACCGCCCCCCGGGCCACCAGCGTCAGATTCTCGTCGCCGCGCGCCTGGAGGGCGTCGATCCGCGCCTCGTTGAGCACCCGCAGCGATCGCGCCCCGCGGTCGTACGACGCGCTCAGGCCCGACCGCGCGAGGGCGTGCCCCGTCACCAGCCACACCAGTACGGCCAGCGCGGCCGCCGTCGCCGCCACCAGGCCGCGGTTGAACACCCGGTTCGTCCGGCGGTAATGGCGCCGCTGTGCCCAGGCCAGCGCCGCGAGGGCCGCCGCCCCGGCCACCAGCGCGCCCCACGGCCAGGTCTTCGCCGCGTCGTAGTCCGCCGCCAGCCGGTCGTTCTCCGCGTCGTACAGGGCCCGGGCGGCGGGCAGGAGTTCCCCGCGCATCCGGCCGTTGGCGTACCGCAGATAGGCGCCCCCCAGGGGCAGCCCCTGCCGGTTGTCCGTCCGCGCTGTCTCGATCAGCCCCGCATACTGCGGCAGCGTGCTGTTGAGCCGGGCGATCTGCTCTCCGGCCCGGTCGGACTCCGGGGTGCCGGCCGAGGCCCGGACCAGCAGCCGGGCCGCCGTGGCAAGGTCGTGGTCATAGCGCGCGCGGGTCGCCCGGCTCTCCTCCCCGCCCGCCAGGAACCCGCCGGCGGCCGTCGTGTCCGCATCCGCCAGCGAGCGGTAGATACGCGCCGCATCCGCGCTCAGCGGCTGGCTGCGCCCGACCACATCGTCCGCGGCCGCCGCCCGGTCGGCCACCTGCCAGGCCGTGGCCGCGCCGAACACCAGCACCAGCAGGGCGAGTACGGCACCGATCATCCGCAGCCGGCCCGGTTCGGTGACCGCGGCGGCGCGCAGCTCGTCGAGTCCGTCGGCCCATGCCGTACGGCGCCGGGGCGCGGGCGCCGAACCGCCGCCCGGCGACGCGGACACCTGCACGGACAACTCTGCCGACACCGAACCTCCCCCTCCGTCGTCCACGGCCCGCCCTCGCGCGAAGCGCCGGCGAGAACGCTCACGGGAACGGGTGCACGGGCAGCAGTATGTCCCCACCCACTGACAGCCACACCGCGATTGCCCCCATCATTGCCCCGGTCTTTGGGCCTGACGTCGCGGGGGTGGCGCTGGCGCCGGGGCGGGGCCGTGCGGGGCCGGTGCGCGGCCGGTCTGGGGGTCCGTCTCCGGCCTCCTCCGTTGCCAAGGGCCGCACTAGAGTTGCTCCCGAGGGCCCTGCACCGGACGAGGGCCGGAGAGACACCAGATGTCAGGACATCCGCCCGCCCCGGACGACCGGAGAGTGATCACGTGCAAGCGGTCCGCAAGGGCAGGGTGTCGCTGGTGGAGACGGCGACCGACGAGATCCGCGACCAGATCGTCACCGGCGTCTGGCCGGTGGGCAGCCGCATCCCGCCCGAGAGCGCGCTCTCCGAGGCCCTGGGCGTCAGCCGCGCTTCCGTCCGCGAGGCGGTCCGTTCCCTCGTCCACTCCGGCCTCCTCGAACCCCGGCAGGGCGACGGCACGTTCGTGATCTCCGACGACGACAGCGCGGTCGCCCTGCGCCGTCGGCTGGAGCGGGCCGAACTCACCCATGTCACCCAGATCCGCCAGGGCCTGGACGTCGTCGCCCGCCAGGCCGCGAAGCACCGTACGGATGCCCAGCTCGCCGGCATCGAAGCCGCGCTGGTCCGCCGCAAGGCCGCCCTGGCCGCACAGGACGCGGACGCCTTCACCGCCGCCGATGCCGACTTCCACATCCTCGTCGCGGACGCCGGGGCCAACCCCGTGCTGGCCGACATCTACCGCTCGCTCAGCGCCGCCCTGCGCGAGGAACTCCGGCGCGCCGCCTGCCTCGACACCGCCACCGCGGCCCCCACCGACCCCCACTCGCGCCTCGCCGACGCCATCCGCGACCGGGACCCGCAGGCCGCGGTGGACGCGGCGGTCGTGCTGCTCGCCGGGCATGTGCGCGATCTCGCGCTGCCGCTGGACGACTGACGGGACGACTGACCGGGACGACTGACCGGGGTGGCCGACGGGCGCCCCGGCCGGGCCGGTCAGGGCGCGTTTCGTGCTCCGCGCGCCCCTTCCTTCGCTCCCGCGCGCCGCTTCCGAAACCCTCTTCGATCCAACTACTCTAAGTGACGAAGTTGATTCGGCACGTCAGTGACCGGCGCGGCCCGGCCCGCGCCCGGCATCCCGGAGGTTCCTCATGCGTTGCGTCACCCAGCTCCTCAAACCCCTGGCCGCCGCCACCACCCTCGGCGCCGCCGCCCCCGGCCACACCCGGCCGGCCAGCGGATTCCTCACCATCGGCACGAGCACCTATATCGACCCCGAAGGCCACTACCCGATCGCCCACTCGCCCGGCGGCGGTCCCACCCTCGTCATCAACGACACCGATCGCCATGTCACGGTCATCACCGAGCGCAATCACGGCCCCACCACCGCCCCCGACATCGTCGTGGCCCCGGGCGACCGCATCGAGACGTTCCGGGGACACAGCGTGCAGGTGGGCTGGGGCCAGGTGATGGGACCGAGCATGGGCCAGGTCATGGGGCGGGGCACGGGGGAGGGGTGAGGTAGCGGGGCCGCGGGGCGCGGTCATTCCCAGGCGCGCCGCACCCGCTCGTACGCCGTCGCGTCGGCGCCCGCCCGGTCCAGGGCGGAGAGCGCCGCGCCCAGGACCGGCGGGGCGGTGACCACCATGGGCACGGCTTTGGGGGCGCGTTCGGCGAGGAGGCTGGCGATGCGGTCGTGGAGGAGGGGGTGCCGGGCAGCCAGGACGCCGCCGCCGAGGATGACGGGGGTGGGCTCGCCGAGGAGCCCGAGGCGGTCCAGGGCAACGGTGGCCAGGAGGACGACCTCCTCGGCCTGACGGGCCACGATGCCGCGGGCGACGGGGTCGCCGGCGGCGGCCACACCGAAGAGAACGGGGGTGAGTTCATGGCGTCGGCCATCGGGGACGGCGCGCAGGTGGAGGGCCTCGATCAGCTCCCGCATGGTGGCGCACCCGAAGTGGGCGGGCAGCGCACGGGCCAGCGCGGTCGGCTCGCCGCGGCCGTCCTCGGCACGGGCCGCATGCCACAGCGCCTCGTCGGCGAGATACGCACCGCCGCCCCAGTCGCCGGAGATCCGTCCGACCGCGGGGAAGCGGGCGGTGGCGCCGTCCGGGCCCAGGCCGGCGCAGTTGATGCCGGCGCCGCACACCACCGCGACCCCGGTCCGTGTGCCGTCGTCCGGCAGACCGGCCCGGAGCAGCGCGAAGGTGTCGTTGGCGACGGTCACCGAGTGCGCCCAGCCGCGCCCGGAGATCTCCGCCGTCAGCGCGGCCTCTTCGGCGGCGAGGTCGGCGTTGGCGAGATAGGCGGCGAGGTGGCCGACGGGGCTCGCCGTCCCCGCCTGTGCCAGGACGGCGGCGATCAGCGGCGCCAGGACGTCCACGGCCCGGTCGGCGCCGACCGCCTGTGGCTGGAAGGGGCCGCCGCGGGCGGTCCCCAGCAGCCTTCCGTCGGTGGTCACCAGCGCCACGTCCGTCTTGCTGTTGCCCGCGTCGATGGCGAGCGCCGTGCCGGTCAGGCCCACGACAGATGCTCCCGGTTGTGCGCGATCAGCTGGTCGGTGAGCCGGTCGGCGTAGTCGCTCTGGCCGATGAGGGGATGGGCCAGGAGCGCGTCGAAGACCCGGTCCCGGCCGCCCTTCAGCGCGGCCTCCAGGGCCAGCTGTTCATAGGCGGTGACATGGGCGATCAGGCCCGTGTGGAGGGGTTCCAGGGGGCGTACGGGCAGCACCTCGGGGCCGTCGGCGCCCACCGCCGCCGGTACTTCGATCACCGCATCGTCGGGAAGGAAGGGAAGCGCACCATGGTTGACGGTATTGACGATCTGGCGCTCGCCGGTGTCGCCCAGCAGGGCCGCGGTCAGCGCCACTGCCGCCTCCGAGTAGTACGCCCCGCCGCGCCTGCCCAGCAGCTCGGGCTTCTCGTCCAGGGCGGGATCGCCGTACATGCCCAGCAGTCGCTCCTCCAGGGCCGCGACCTCCGCCGCGCGGGACGGTTTGCCGCGCAACTCCCGTACCACCGCATCGTGTTGGTAGTAGTAGCGCAGGTAGTACGAGGGGACGACGCCGAGGCGGTCCAGGAGGGAGCGGGGCATCCGCAGATCGTCGGCCACCGCGTCGCCGTGCTCGGCCAGGAGCGCGGGCAGGACGTCCTCGCCGTGGACGCGGACCGCCCGCTCCCAGGTGAGGTGGTTGAGCCCGACGTGGTCCAGTTCGACGTCCTGCGGGGGCACCCCCAGCAGCCTGGCGAACTTCCGCTGGAAGCCGATCGCGACATTGCACAGGCCGACCGCCTTGTGGCCGTGCGTCAGCAGGGCGCGCGTCACGATGCCGACCGGGTTGGTGAAGTCCACGATCCAGGCGCCGGGACTGCGGCGCCGTACCCGCTCGGCGATGTCGAGGACGACGGGCACGGTCCGCAGCGCCTTGGCCAGTCCGCCCGCACCGGTGGTCTCCTGGCCGACGCAGCCGCACTCCAGCGGCCAGGTCTCGTCCTGGTTGCGGGCGGCCTGCCCGCCGACGCGGAGCTGGAGGAGGACGGCATCGGCGCCGTCCACCCCGGCGTCGAGATCGTCGGTCCACGAGATCCGGCCCGGATGGCCCTGTTTGGCGAAGATCCGCCGCGCCAGTCCGCCCACCAGCTCCAGCCGGTCGGCGGCCGGATCGATCAGGACGAGTTCATCCAGCGGGAGCGCCTCGCGCAACCGCGCGAAACCGTCGATGAGTTCGGGGGTGTAGGTCGAGCCGCCGCCGACCACGGCGAGCCTGATGTGCTTCATATGCGGGGATCAGCCCTTCACTCCGGTGAGCGTGACGCCTTCGACGAAGGCCCTCTGTGCGAAGAAGAAAACGAGCATGACCGGCGCCATGACCAGCAGCGTTGCGGCCATGGTGAGGTTCCAGTCGACGCTGTGGGCGCTCTTGAAGGACTCCAGGCCGTAGGAGAGCGTCCAGGACGCCGGGTTCTGTGCGGCGTAGATCTGCGGGCCGAAGTAGTCGTTCCAGCAGAAGAAGAACTGGAAGAGGGCGACGGCGGCGATGCCGGGCCGGGCCATCGGGACGATGATGCGCAGCAGGGTGCGCAGTTCACCGCAGCCGTCCACGGCGGCGGATTCGATGTACTCGCGAGGGATGGTCAGCAGGAACTGCCGCAGCAGAAAGATGGAGTAGGCGTCGCCGAAGGCCATCGGGATGATCAGCGGCCACAGCGTCCCGGCGAGATGCAGCTGCTGGGCCCAGACCAGATACATCGGGATGACGATCACCTGCGGCGGCAGCATCATCGTCGAGATGACCAGAACCATCGCCGTCCGGCGGCCGCGGAAGCGGAAGCGGGCCAGGGCGTAGGCCACCGGGACCGCCGAGCACACCGCGAAGAGGGTGCCCAGCCCCGCGTACATCAGGGAGTTCTTCCACCAGTCGAGGAAGCCGGGCGTACGGAAGACCGTGACGTAGTGGGACCAGTGCCACCCGGTCGGCCACAGCGCGCCGCTCATCGCCTGGTCGTCGCCCATCACGGACGTCAGAAAGACGAACACGAAGGGCAGCACGAAGAAGAGCGCGGCCGCCACGGCCAGGGTGTGGACGGCGATCCAGTGCAGTATCCGCCGGCGCCGGGCGCGCGCCGCCGGGCCGGCGGCGGGGGCGGGCACACGGGGCGGCGCGCCGGGCGGGCTCAGGGTCGTGGTGGTCATACCGGATCAGTCCTCCACCGGAAGCAGGCCCGCGCGCCGGCGCATCAGCAGGCTGGTGGCGGCCATGGCGATGACGAAGAGCACCAGCGAGAGCGCGCAGGCCGCGCCGGTGTTGAAGTTCTGGAAGCCGAGGGAGTAGACGAGCTGCGGCACGGTCAGCGTCGAGTGGTCCGGATAGCCGGGCTGGATGACGGTGCCCGGCCCGAGGGACACCCCGGAGGCGAGCTTCCCGGCGACCAGCGCCTGGGTGTAGTACTGCATGGTCTGGACGACGCCGGTGACCACCGCGAACAGCACGATCGGCGTGATCGACGGCCAGGTGACGTACCGGAACCTCCCCCCAGGCGCCCGCCCCGTCCAGCTCCGCCGCCTCGTACTGCTCCTTGGGCACGTCCAGCAGCGCCGCCATGAAGATCACCATCAGATCGCCGATGCCCCACAGCGACAGCAGGACCAGGGACGGTTTCGCCCAGTGGGGGTCGTTGAACCACGAGGGCGCCGGGATGCCGAGCGCGCCGAGGATCTCGTTGACGGGCCCGGTGCCGGGGTTGAGGAGGAAGACGAAGGCGACGGTCGCCGCCACCGGGGGAGCCAGATAGGGCAGATAGAACGCCGTACGGAAGAACCCGGCGCCCGCCTTGATCTTGGTGACCAGCATTCCGATGCCCAGCCCGAAGACGACCCGCAGCGCGACCATCACCACGACCAGCCACAGGGTGTTGCCCAGCGCGGGCCCGAACAGTGGCATCTGCGTCAGCACATAGGTCCAGTTCCGCAGGCCCACAAAAACCGGCGGCTCGATCTGGTTGTAGTGCAGGAAGGAGAAATAGACCGTGGCGAGCAGCGGATAGCCGAAGAAGACGCAGAAGCCGATGAGCCAGGGGGAGAGAAAACCGAGGGTGCGCAGGCGCTCGCGGCGCCGCTTACGCCGCAGCGCGGGGGCGGGGGCAACCGCCGGGAGATGAGCCATCGCGTTCTCCGTCGTTCCGTCGGATGTCGTGGCGCGATATCCGTTCGGTGTGCGTTCGGTGTGCGTTCCTTTCAGTTCTCGGACTGGAGGTTGTCGGCGTCGATCTGTGCATCGAGGTCGCGCAGGCCCCGGTCCAGATCGGGGACCCTTCCGGCCTCGACGGCGTACGAGAAATCCTGGAGCGCGGTGATGTACTGCGCGCCGTTGTCGGACGGCGGAATCGCGGCGCTGTGCGGATTCCCGGCGATCTTGACAAAGGTACGGAATGCCGGATCGGCGTCCAGCTTGGGCGACTTCAGCGCGGCGAGCGTCGAGGGCACGTTATGGATGGCATTGGCGAACCGCACCACCTGGTCCGTGTCCACGGTCAGGAACTTCACCAGCTCCCATGCCGCATTCTGATGCCGGCTGCTGTGCGCGATCCCCGCGACCGTACCCGTCAGATAGCCCCGGCCGTACGTATCCGCCCGGTCATCCGGTACCGGCATCGGCGCGGCACCCCAGGCGAACGGCGCCTTGTGCTGCTTGAGCATCAGTCCGCGCCATTCGCCGTCCATATGCATCGCCAGCTGCTGTTTCAAGAAGGCGTTCTGCGACGACATCTCGTCCCCGAACCGGGTGCGGAACCTCTCCAGCACCGCATAGCCGCCCTGCGCCGCGATCAGCCCGCGCGCGGTGGCGAAGAACTGCCGGGTGCGCGGATCCCCGGCCAGCTGCGCCTTGCCGTGACGGTCGAAATAGGCCGGGTCCCACTGGGCGAACAGCCGGTCCGGACTGTTCTGGTAGAGCCGGAAATCGGGCATGAAGCCCACCCTGGTGTACGTACCGTCCCGGGCCCGCCGGGTGAGCTTGACGGCATCCCGTTTCAGCTCCGACATCGTCCGCGGCGGCCGGGAAATTCCGGCCTTCTTGAAGGCGTCCTTGTTGTAGTACAGCCCGTAGGCGTCGGCGAGCAGCGGCAGCGCGCACTGCTTACCTTCGTAACGGGTATAGGCGAGCAGGGATTTCGGGAAGACCTTGGTCTTGTCCACGCCCGTCCGCTTCATGAAGGGGTCGAGATCCGCCCACATTCCCGATGAGCAGTACTGCCCGACATTGCTGGTGGTGAACGACGACACCACATCCGGCGCCTCGTCCCCGCCCGCCCGCAGCGCCTGGTTCACGGTCTCGTCGGTGACATCGGCGACCGTCTTCACCCTGATGTTGGGGTGCAGTTTCTCGAACCGGGCGATGCTGTCGTCGATCGCCTTCACCTCGCCCGGCTGCGACCACCCGTGCCAGAACCGGAGCGTGACCGGTTTCGTCGGATCGTCGCGGTCACTGCCGATGCTCGGCCGGGCGCATCCGGAGAGCAGCAGCCCTAAAGCACACAGCCCGACTGCGCACGCCCTCGCTGCGCACGCCCTCAGTACGCACGCCCTCAGTGCATCCGACTTCAGTGCATACGACTTCACTGCGTATGGCATGACGGACGCCCCTCACCCCGTATCGAAAACCGCATCACGCGCCTCGGCGAGCGCCGTCCGCAGCGCGCCGATAAGGATCGGATTTCCCTCGATATCGCTGATCCGCAGTTCCGGACGCGGCAGCGCGAGCCCGGTGAATTCCTCCTCGACCAGCGCCCGCAGTTCCTCCCCGCCGGCCTGCGGGACCTCGCCGGAGAGCACCACCAGCCGCGGATCGACCACCGCGACCACCGCCGCCAGCCCGGTGGCCAGCCGTCGCGCCACCTCCGCCCGTACGTCCTCGCGCGCCAGCGCCGCCGCGGCCGTACGGACCCCGGGGGCGCCGTACTCGTGCGCCAGCGCCACGACGCTGGGGGAGCCGACCAGCCGCTGGAAGCCGCCGCCGGCGTCCGGCCGCGCCGCGCTGCGGTCGCCGCCGCGGGCCAGCGGAGCGCCGGGCAGCGGCATATAGCCGATCTCGCCCGCACCCCCGGTGGCGCCGCGCAGCAGCTGCCCGCCGAGCACGATGGCGGCGCCGACCCCTTCGTCCACCCACACCAGCACGAAGTCGTCGAAGTCCTGGGCGGCGCCGTCGTGCTGCTCGGCCACCGCCGCCAGATTGACATCGTTCTCGATCACGATCGGCATGCCCAGCACCTGCGCCAGCTCCTCCTTCAGGGCCCGCGAGTGCCAGCCCGGCAGATGCGGCGCATAGCGCAGCCGCCCGGTCCGCGGGTCCAGCGCGCCCGGCGTGCCGATCACCGCCCCGTGCAGCTGCTCCCGGCCCAGCCCGGCCTCGGCCAGTGCCCCGTCCACGGCCGAGGCCACCAGACGGGCCGTGCGGTGCGGCGCCCCTGCGTCCACCGCGTCCGTGCCGACCCGCGTCTCCCCGAGCACCTGCCCGGTGATATCGGCGACGGCCGCGGTGATGCCCAGCTGGTCCACGGCAAGCGCGGCCACCCGACCGGCCGCCGGATCGACCTCGTACAGCTGCGCATTCGGTCCCGGCCGCCCGATCACACTGCCGGTCGTCCGCACCAGCCCGGCGGCCTCCAGCCGGGCCAGCAGCTGGGAGGCGGTCGGCTTCGACAGTCCGGTCAGCTCGCCGATCCGGGTCCGCGTCAGCGGCCCCTGGGAGACCAGCAGATCGAGCGCCGCCCGGTCGTTCATCGCGCGCAGCACCCGCGGTGTCCCGGGCGTCACCTGCGCCCCGTGTCCCCCCGCGCCCATCGCACAGCCCCCGTCTGTTAGGAAACCTTCCAATCGGTGATGAGGAAGGTAGGGCGCACGTCAGGGGCTCGTCAATGGGCGCGGCGGGGGGAGTTCGGGGGCGAGCCCGGCACGCGGAGGGGCGCACCGGCCGAAGCCGGTGCGCCCCTGTTGGTCCGTCAGCGCGTCGGAAACCCGGGCTCGGTCAGCCCTCTTCCCAGCTCACGCTGCCCACGCCCGTACCGCCGGAGCAGGTGGCGTCGGAGGTGTCGCGGGCGCCGGGGTTGAGGGTCTTCCACGGCCCCGTCTGGTCGGGCCACCAGCCACAGACCACGGTGGCGCGGAAGGCGATGGTGCGGTTGGTGTTGTTGGTGCAGTCGGCGGTGCCGGTGCGACCGTCGGTCGTGGTGGTGCAGCTGAGGTCGTTGGTGATACGGGCCGCGGGTGCGGCGGAAGCGGGTGCGGCGGCGGTCAGCGCCACCGCGCCGCCGATCATCAGAACCGAAGCGACGGCCCCCGTGGCCATGCGATTGCGGAACTTCATGGAGAAGTCTCCTTGTCCGTCGATGTGTTGCTGTCGTGCAGCCGTACTGCCTTGCTGTCGTACTGCCTTGCCCTGTGGTGCTGTGTGGTGTCGGCGCTGACATCACGGACACGCTTCAGGGCGGGGCGCCGTATGACAGGCAGGCATGTGACCTGCGTCACATGAATGCGAAGCGGGCGGACCACCTGGGGCCCGCCCGCTTCACGACTGCTTCCGGACTGCTTCTCGGCTGTCCCGGCTGCTCCCCGGCTACTTCCCGAGCGCGGGGCTCGACAGCGGCTCGGTGGCCGTCGACTGGGGCGAGGACGGGTTGTTGAGCGCCGACGGGGCGGCCACGGCGGCCGTCGGGTCGGCCGGTGCCGCCTCTTCCTCCTCCTCGGGGGCCGGGCGCGGGGCGAGGTGGACACCGGCCTCGTCGAGGGCGTGCTTGATCCGCCAGCGCAGTTCGCGCTCCACGCCGGCGGACTTGCCGGGCATGGTCCGGGCCGAGACGCTGAGGGTGACGGTGTCGAGGTGGACCTCGCTCAGGCCCAGGACCTGCACCGGCTCCCACAGCAGCTCGTTCCACGGCTCCGACTTGGACATCACCTCGCCGGCCGCCGTGATGACCTCCCGGGCGCGCCGCAGGTCCTGGTCCGCGGCTATCACCACATCCACCCCGGCCGTGGACCAGCCCTGGCTGAGGTTGCCGATCCGCTTGACCTCACCGTTGCGGATGTACCAGATGGCGCCGTTGGGGCCGCGCAGCTTGGTGACCCGCAGGCCGACCTCGATGACCGTACCGGTGGCCACGCCCGCGTCGATCTCGTCGCCGACGCCGTACTGGTCCTCAAGGATCATGAAGACGCCGGAGAGGAAGTCGGTGACGAGGTTGCGGGCGCCGAAACCGATGGCGACACCGGCCACTCCGGCGCTGGCGAGCAGCGGTGCGAGGTTGATCTGGAGAACGGACAGGACCGTCAGCGCGGCCGTTCCCATGATCACGAACGAGGCGACGCTGCGCAGGACCGAACCGATGGCCTCGGAGCGCTGACGGCGGCGCTCGGCGTTGACGAGCAGCCCGGCGAGCGCGGTGCCCTCGGCGGCGGCCGCGGTGCGGTTCATCCGTTCGATGAGCTTGGTGAGAGTGCGGCGTATCACATGCCGCAGTACCACCGCGATCACCACTATCAGCAGGATCTTCAGGCCGGATTCGACCCACGTTCCCCAGTTCTCCTGCACCCAGCCGGCGGCGTTGGTGGCCTTCTGGGTGGCCTCGTCGAGCGAGGTGGACGCGGCCCCGCCAGGTGTCGCGGCATTCAGGGGCGCGGTGGCGGCCGTCGAAGCGGACCAGTACACAGCAAAACCTTCCGTGTGGGGCAGCAGACCCGGGCCTCGGTGGTACCGCGCGGACCGGGCAGAATCACCACACTAACGGGGCAACCGACGCGGTCCGTGCCCTTGTTCGAGTCTCAGGGGTCCCGGGACGGCTGGAAAGACGCCGTTGTGCCGGGAAGCGTGCCGGTGTGATCCGGATGTGGTGGAAAACACCTCCGGCCCGTTACTCGGTCATGGTGGCGCTCCGACCAGGCACCGGGGGACACTGGGGGAGATCGTCCCGGCGCGAGCCACGCGCCGCCGGCGTACAAGGAGGCACCCGTGCCGCATGTCCTGGTCCTCAACGCGTCGTACGAGCCGCTCGGCGTCGTACCGCTCCGCCGCGCGCTCATCCTCGTACTCAATGAGAAGGCTGTGAGTCTCGAGGAGTCCGGCGCCCTGATGCACAGTGCAACCCGCGTCATACCGGCTCCGAGTGTGGTCCGCCTGAAGCGGTTTGTGCGGGTGCCCTTTCGTGGCCCCGTGCCCCTGACCCGCCGGGCGCTGTTCGCCCGTGACGGCGGGCGCTGTATGTACTGCGGTGGCGTCGCAACCAGCGTCGACCACGTCATCCCGCGCAGCCGGGGAGGTCAGCACACCTGGGAGAACGTGGTCGCCGCGTGCCGCCGCTGCAACCACGTCAAGGCCGACCGCCATGTCGCCGAGATCGGCTGGCGGCTGCGACACCAGCCCGCCCCGCCGTCAGGACTGGCGTGGCGGATCATCGGTACGGGGCATAGGGACCCGCGCTGGCTGCCCTACTTGCAGCCGTACGGCGCGGATGACGCCCTGGCCCGGATCGACGCCGTATCGGCGTAGGCGATCCGGGCCTTTTGCACGGTGGCCGCGGCCCGCTCGGGGCCGCGGCTATTCGTGCACCGCATATGCCTGCACGGACCACAGCGAATACCCGAACCGCGTGGCCCGCTGATCGCCCTGGATGCGCACATAGCGGGTGTCGGGGGCGTCCATCCGGACCGACTCGCGGCCGCCCTTGCCGTCGCGGACGACGGCCGCGGTGTGCCAGCTGCGGCCGTCCGCGGAGACCTCGATGCGGTAGCGGGCGGCGTAGGCGTCCTGCCAGTTCAGGACGACCAGGCCCAGGCGAACCGGGCGGCGGAGCCGGAACTGGAGCCAGGCGCGGTCGTCGGCCTGCGATGACCAGCGCGTTTCCGGGTCGCCGTCGGTGGCGGCGGACGCCGGGAAGTCGTCCGTCTCGTCACCGGACGAGGTCGCGTCGGCGCCGCGCGCCAGGTCCTGGCCGCCGGTGCGGGGATAGACCCGTACGGTCAGCGTCTGCTGCCCGCCCGCATAGCTGATGGGGATGGTGTACGTGCCGGAGCGGGCGTCGTCGGGGACGTCGACGGCGATGGGGACGGTGGCGGTGCCGCCGCGCGGCGCGGTGACCGTCCCCGGTGCCTCCACCTTGAACCCCTTAGGCGCCTTGACCTGGAGTTTTTCCCGGACGTCGGCGGGCCGGCGGGAGTAGATACGGGCGTCGACCCGCGCCGTGCCGCCGGTCTGCGCATCTGACTCCTTGCGGGCCAGTTCGAGACCGGCCGGCGGGGTGTCGCCGAACCACGGGGCGAGGGCGTGCACGGACGGCGCCGCGGTGCCGTCCGCCCAGGACAGCCGCACCGCGTCGGCGCGCAGGCCGGGCGTCTGCGACTCGGTCCAGCCGGTGGGGGAGAGCGCGCCCAGGCGGCGCCAGCCCTCGCCCGGCACGTGCGCCTCCAGCGACACCGCGCCCGCTGACGGGCCGGGATCGGTCAGCGCGGTGACCGCGGTGAGCGGACGGGCCCGCGCGAAGGGGACGGTCAGCGAGGTGGGGGCGGCGCCCTCGGTGGGCCGGGGGCCGTCGGCGCGTGCCCCGGTCCAGGCGTTGGCCTCGGTCATCGCCCGCTCCAGGAACGGCGCCAGCACGCCCTTGCCGACCGTCGCCGGGCTGCCCTCGCTCTCCGTGCGCAGCCGCTGCGCCGTCCGCTGCGCGGTCCAGGCGGCATCGCCGTCGCCGTGCGCCTGTGCCATCAGGGTGTCCACGGCCGCCTCGCCCGCGCGCCCGTAGCGGCCCAACTGCTCGGCCCAGGGCCGTACTTCGGCCGCCAGGTCGCCGGTCAGCCGGTCCGGGGCGGAGGCCATGGTGGCGAACGCGGCCCGCAGCGCCTTGGCCGCCTCGGCGAGGTCCGCGTCCTTGCCGGGGCGGCCGTGGTTGACGGCGGCCTCGCGGGCCTTCCAGAAGCGGTCCATCAGGGGGCGCAGATACCCCGACTCCTCGCGGTTGAGCACGGAGGAGGAGTCGTTTCCGGCCAGGGCGCGCAGCGCGGCGCGAGCGCCGGGGTCGGCGCCGGCGAGATCGTCGATGGCGGCGTCCCAGGACTCCGCCGGACGGTAGGCGCGCGGGTTCCAGGCGTAGTCGGCGGTCGTGAACAGCGGGATACGGGAGGCCACCGGCTGCTCCATGGCATTGGCGAGCAGCGCGGCGGAGCCGGTGGCCAGGGCCGGGTCGCGGCCGCTGCAGGGGCCCAGGAAGATCCGGTCCTCGGCGTAGTCGTTGACCGGGTAGTTGTCCATGGTGACCAGGGGCCGGCCGAACACCTGGCGGATGGTGGACAGTTCGCTGCCCGTGATGGTCCGCGGCAGCACGCCGACGCCGGTCCAGGCCACCTCCACCCCGTCGCCGAGCGCCTCGGCCAGCGCCTGCCGGTAGGCCGTCGAGCCGTTCTGGTAGTACTCGGTCGGCATCACCGACAGCGGCGCGCCGCCCGGGTGGCGTGCGGCGAGATGGTCGGCGAGCGCACGCGCGATGCGGGCCTGCGCCTTGGCGGCCGCGGCGGGCCCCTTGCCGAAGGTCTCCTCGTCGGCGTCGCAGTGCCATTCGCTGTAGCTGACGTCCTGGAACTGGAGCTGGAAGGAGCGCACCCCCAGCGCCCACATGGCGTCCACCTTGCGCCGCAGCGCCCGCAGATCCTCCTCGGAGGACATGCACATCGCCTGGCCGGGCGCGACGGCCCAGCCCAGCGTGACGTGGTTGGCGCGGGCCCGCTCCGCCAGCGCCCGGAAGTCGGCCCGCTGCGCGGCCGGATAGGGCTCGCGCCACCGGGCCTGGCGGAACGGGTCGTCACCCGGCGCGTACAGATAGCGGTTCTGCTTCGTACGCCCCATGAAGTCCAGCTGCGCCAGCCGCTGCGCCCGGCTCCAGGGCTCGCCGAAGAAACCCTCGGTGATCCCGCGCACCGCCGTGCCCGGCCAGTCCCGTACGAGGGCCGACGCGAGCTGGTGCCTGCCGTGGGGCGCGTCCGTGACCAGCTGCCGCAGCGTCTGCGCGGCGTGGAAGAGGCCGTCGGGGCCGACGCCGTCGAGGGCGACGGTGTCGCGGCCGCCGGTCTGGCCGACCGCGAGGCGGTAGCCGCCGGCGGGCAGATCCCCGCGGGCGGGCGCCTTCAGCGCCCGCAGCGCGTCCTTGGCCGCGCTCCCGCCGACGTAGAGCACCGGCCCGCCGGCGGGCGGCCGCTCACCCGGCGCCACCTCGTGGACCGTGCGCACGCCCGCCCGGCGCAGGATGCCGCGCACCACGTCCAGGGCGTACGGATCGGTGTCCGGCGCCGCCACCAGCGCCGCCTCACCACCGAGCGGGACCGCGTCGGCCAGCTCCCGCATCGACTGGGGGCGCGGCCAGACGGCGGGCAGCGCACCCGCGCCGGCCGGGCGGTCCGGCTGGTCGGGGGCACCGCGGGAGGGGCCCTCGGGCGCCGCCTGGGCACTCGGCGCCCCGCCGAGCAGCCCGGAGATGACGGCGGCGGCCAGCGCCGTGGTCCCCGCCACGCGGGCGCGGGCGCCCGCGCCGCTTCTGCTCCCCCTGCCGGTGGTCTTCCCCGCTCCTCTGTCGGTGTCCCCGGTCGTTCCGGATGTCCCGGTAGCTCCGAATCTCCCGACGCCCCACACGCCCCGGACCCGCACGGCCGCTCCTCGTCCCCGTCTTCTACCGCTCGCCGGTTCGTACCGGCCCCCCTTTGTGCCGCCGACGCCCGTTCGGACAGACCTTCGGCCGGTGGCTCCCATTGTGGCGGTACGGGGGGCTGCGGTGCGAGGGCGGGGTGCCCGGGGGAGGGGGTGCCGGGCGACCGCCGCATGCCCGCCGCCCGCAGAACTTCCGCCGCGATGCCCGTTTTGTCAGCCTCCTCTGCGTCACCCGAACGCCCCAACCGTGAAATCGCCTGCGAGCGGGCTGTGAGCTGAGACACGTTTAATGGGTAAAAGCGTCTGCGATCGTGTCTGGTGGGTAGGGCAGACCTGTCCCATTACCGATGAACGGGAGGCCCTCGTGGCCGCATCCGCTCAGCTGCTGCTTGATGCGCTGTCCGCCAAACCGGGCGACGCGCCGACCGAACCCGACCTCTTCGACGGGGTCACCGGCCCCGACTCCGGGCTGGAGGGCTCCGGCACCCTCAGCTTCGCCGAGCCGCCGCTCACCAGTGAGCCGCCGCTCGCCGACGCCGCACCCCTGACCAGCGAGGTCCCCATCTCCGCCGAGCTGCCGCTGACCAGTGAGCCGACGGCCACCGGTCTGGGCACGGAGTCCATGGAGGTCTGAGGACCCATGGGCCGCGAGCGGCTTGCCCGGCTGCACGGCATCGCCCCGTCCTATCGGCCCGCGCCGGGCCTCATCCGCCACATCGGCGACGACACCCTCATCGCCGTACTCGCCGCCTTAGGTGTCGACGCCTCGACACCCGATGCGGTCCGCGCAGCCCTGGCCGCCTCCGCGGACACGGCCGGCCGCACCCTGCTCCCCGGCACCGTCGTGGCCCGCCCCGGCCGCCCGCCCGACCTCGGCGCCCTGCCCGCCGGCACGGCCCTGCGCGTCACGACCGAGGACGGCGAGGAGGCCGACCCCGGCCCCGGGAACCCGGCGGCCCACCTCCCCCCGGGCGTCCACACCCTCCATGCGCACGCCCCCGACGGCCGCACCGCCCGCGCCCGGCTGATCGTCGCCCCCGACCGCGTCCCCGCCCCGCCGGACCGCACCCACGGCTTTCTCGTCCAGCTCTACTCCCTGCTCTCCGGCCGCTCCTGGGGCATGGGCGACCTCGGGGACCTCGCCGATCTCGCCGCCTGGTCCGGACGTGCCCTGGGCACCGGCTTCGTCCAGCTCAACCCGCTGCACGCCGCCGTCCCCGGCCCGCCCGCCGACCCCTCCCCCTACCGGCCCTCCTCGCGTCGCTTCCCCGACCCGGTCCATCTGCGCATCGAGCACATCCCCGAGTACGCCCAGCTCACCGGCCCCGACCGCCGGCGGGCCGACGACCTCGCCGCCCGCGCCGGCACCCTGCGCGGCGACGTCCTCGAACGCGGCGCGCTGATCGACCGCGACGCGGTCTGGGAGCTCAAGCGCGAGGCCCTGGAGCTGCTGTGCGCGGTGCCGCTCTCACCGGGGCGGCGCGCCGCGTACTGCGACTTCCTCGCCGAACAGGGCGCGCCCCTGGAGGACCACGCCACCTGGTGCGCCCTCGCCGAACGGCACGGATCCGACTGGCGCGCCTGGCCCGCCGGGCTGCGCGACCCCCGCTCACCGGCCACGGCCCGGGCGCGCCAGGGGCTGCTGGACCGCATCGACTTCCACTGCCGCCTCGCCTGGCTCACCGACCAGCAGCTGGCGGCCGCCCAGCGCGCCGCGCGGGAGGCCGGGATGGGCATCGGCCTGGTCCACGACCTCGCCGTCGGCGTCCACCCCACCGGCGCCGACACCTGGGCCCAGCAGGACGCCTTCGCCGCGGGGATGTCCATCGGCGCACCCCCCGACGCCTTCAACGCCCGCGGCCAGGACTGGGGCCTGCCGCCCTGGCGCCCCGACGCCCTGGCCGCCACCGGCTACGCCCCCTACCGCGGGCTGCTGCGCTCCCTGCTGCGGCACGCCGGGGCGCTGCGCATCGACCACGTCATGGGCCTCTTCCGCCTGTGGTGGGTCCCGGCGGGCCGCCCGCCGACCGAGGGCGCGTACGTCCACTACGACGCCGAGGCGATGCTGTCCCTGCTGGCCCTGGAGGCCCACCGGGCGGGCGCCTGTGTGATCGGCGAGGACCTGGGGACGGTCGAGCCCGGCGTACGGGAGACGCTGGCCGAGCGGGGGGTGCTGGGCACCTCCGTGCTGTGGTTCGAACGGGACTACGCCGTGGACGGGGACGGCGCGGATCCGGATGGCGCGGGCCCGGACGGCGCGGAACCGGAAGGCGTGGATCCGGACGGGCCCGCCCCGGAGGCCGCCGCCCCCGATACCGACGCCCCGGCCCCATCCGCCCCCGACGCCCGCATCCTCGCCCCCGAGGAATGGCGCGAGGGCTGTCTGGCCACCGTCACCACCCACGATCTGCCGTCCACCGCCGCCCGGCTCAGCGGCGAGGACATCGCCCTGCGCGCCCGGCTCGGCCTGCTGGCCGGCCCGCCCGGACGCGAACGCGCCCGCGCACGCCACGAGCTGGCCGAATGGCTGGCCGAGCTGACCCACCGCGGTCTGCTCCCCGAGGGACCGGCCGACGAGGAGGCCGTGGTCAAGGCCGTGCACCGCTTTCTGCTGCGCACCCCCGCCCGCCTCGTCGGCGTCTGGCTCCCGGACGCGGTGGGCGACCGCCGCCCCCAGAACCTCCCCGGGACATGGGACGAGTACCCGAACTGGCGCCTTCCCATCGCCGCCCCCGACGGCCGCCCGCTGACCCTGGAGGAACTGGCCGCCTCGCCCCGACTGCACGCCCTGATGCGGGAATTGGGCGACGGCGGCCGCTGAGGGCCGCCGCGCCCTCCCCGGGCCGGGGCCCCTGCACGCCACCCCGGACGCGCGGGGTGGAGGGGCGTCCGCTACGTTGACACCGTGAGCAACCAGGTCAAGAAGAATGCCCTGCGCGCCGGAACCATCACTGCCGGTACCGCGCTACTGATGCTGATGTCCTCCCCGGCGTTCGCGGTCATGCCCGACGACGGCGACGACCCGGGCCCGGGCCTGAACGTGGCCGAGACGCTCGGCCTCTACGTCGCCGCCCCCATCGTGCTCTTCCTGGTGATCGCCGGGCTGGTCATGGCCGGCGACAAGACCCGCAAGCAGGGCGACTCCAAGAGCTGACGCCAGGGGCGCACGGTCGCCCCGCCGACGTCCACAGGGCGCCCACCGGTTCCTACGAACCGGTGGGCGCCCTTTTGTATGCCCCGCGACATCGGGAGGCGTTTTCGCAGGTGAAAAACGGGTTGCGGAGTGGCTATCGCGCGGTTTTCCGCCGTTTTGGGCGGGCTCCGGTCTTTAACCGGACCCAACCTACGATGACGTAACCTACGGCCCCGTAGGTCCCCCGCCTACGGTCCCGTAGGTTTCGTCGTCCCCCGGAGTTCCCCCGTGACCATCGCCCCCGCCCAGCACAACGGAGAGCGCGGCCAGGCCGCCTGGACCGACGCCCAGCTCCTCTACGCGCTCGAAGAGGTGGTGGAGAAGGAGCTCAACCGGCATCTGACGGTCGCCAAGGACTGGATGCCGCACGAGTACGTCCCCTGGAGCGACGGGCGGAACTTCCCCGGCCAGCTGGAGGGCGGCGAGCCCTGGGCCGTCGAGCAGTCCAAGGTCACCGACATCGGCCGGACCGCGCTGGTGGTCAACCTCCTGACCGAGGACAACCTCCCCAGCTACCACCACGAGATCGCCACCCTCTTCGGCCGGGACGGCGCCTGGGGTACCTGGGTGCACCGCTGGACCGCGGAGGAGGGCCGGCACGGCATCGTGATGCGCGACTATCTGCTCACCAGCCGGGCCGTCGACCCCGACGAGCTGGAGCGGTTCCGTATGGCCCATATGGCGGAGGGCTTCGAATCCGACAACTCGCACAGCATGCTCCACTCGGTGGCCTACGTCGCCTTCCAGGAGCTGGCCACCCGGATCTCGCACCGCAACACCGGCCACCACTCCGGCGACCCCGTCTGCGACCGGATGCTGGCCCGGATCGCCACCGACGAGAACCTCCACATGGTCTTCTACCGCAATCTGCTCTCCGCGGCCTTCGAGATGGCCCCCGACCAGACCATGTGCGCCGTACGCGATGTCGTCACCGGCTTCCGGATGCCCGGCCACGGCATGCCCGGCTTCGAGCGGGCCGCCGCCCGGATGGCGCTCGGCGGCATCTACAACCTGCGCATCCACCACGACGATGTGCTCCAGCCCGTGCTGCGCTTCCTCAAGGTGCTGGAGATCGGCGGGCTGGGCCCCGCCGGGCTGCGCGCCCAGGAGGAGCTGGGGGTCTTCATGAACGGCCTGGACGGGCAGGCGCGGAAGTTCGAGGAGCGGCAGGCGGCGATCCAGGCGCGGAAGGCCGCGGCCCGGGAGCGCGAATCTTTCGGTTCGGCTAAATAAAAGGGTCGCAATAATTCGCTGGATCTGATGTTTGGTGGGCTGCCACGGCGGATCCGTCCACGCCATCCACGGAGAGGAAACCGTGGCAGTCCTGGAGAGCGCCCGCGCCCATCAGGAAGAAGCGCGCCCGCCGTCCATGCGGGACGCGGGGCGTCGTACCGGCAGCTCCTGGCGGGTGCGGTGAACGTAGCCCTCGCCGCCGACCATGACACCGATGCCGTCCTTGCCCTCGACCGTCGCGACTTCCGGGCTGTGCGCCCGCTTGGTCGTCACAAGGCGTTCCGGATCCTGCCTGACGATCTTCCGCTCTGAAGCCGAACGGCGCGTGGACGCTGAAATGCCGCTTGGCGATCACGCGGGCGTCGCGCTCGGCGCCGGGGGCCGGCGCTGACTGCGTACGCTGCCCGCATGGCCGACTGGGACGTCAAGAAGCTGCGGATCCTGCGCACCCTCCAAGAGCTGGGCACGGTCACCGCGACCGCCGAGGCGCTGCACATGACGCCCTCGGCGGTCTCGCAGCAGCTGACGGGTCTGGCCAAACAGCTCGGCGTCACGCTCCTGGAGGCACACGGCCGGCGGGTACGGCTGACGGACGCCGCGCAGCTGGTGCTGCGGCATGCCGAGGCGGTGTTCGCCCAGCTGGAGCGGGCGGATGCGGAACTGCTCGACTACCTCCAGGGCGAGGCCGGACAGGTGCGGGTCGGCGCGTTCTCCACCGCCATCCCCGCCCTGGTGGTGCCCGCCGTCCAGGAGCTGCGCCGTACGCATCCGGGGCTGTCGGTCGCCGTACGGGAAGCGGAGGCGGAGGCCGCGTACGAGCTGCTCGCGGAGGGCAGCGTGGATCTGGCGCTCTCGCTGGCCGCGCATGCGCCCACCCCGCGCGACCCGAAGTTCAGCCGGGTCCAGCTGCTGGCCGACCCGCTGGACGTGGCCCTGCCGGCCGGTCATCCGCTGGCCGCCGAACCGGGGCTGCGGCTGGCGGATCTGGCGGGCGAGCCCTGGATCTTCGGCAGCAGCGGGCCCTGGTCGCAGATCACCACCACGGCGTGCGAGAGCGCCGGCTTCGTCCCGGAGCAGGCGCATGCGGCCGCGGACTGGGGCGCGATCTTGTCGATGGTCGCGGCCGGAATGGGCGTGGCGCTGGTGCCGCGGATGGCGATGGCGGCCGGCACCGTCTCCCGCACCGAGCGGGGCGGCTCCGGGGTGGCCCTGCGGGTGCTGCACGCCGACCAGCCGCGCCGCCATGTGGTGGCGGCCGCCCGTCGCGGCTCCGAGGGCGCGCCGGGGCTGGCCAGGGTGCTGGCGGCGCTGCGCCAGGCGGCGGACCAGTCGCAGGGCGAAGCTCACATCCGCTGACGGTTTAATCCACGGGATTGTTAAGTTTTCACTGAACATAACTGTCAAGAACTTTCGATGGACCTGTGGGGTGGGGTCCTGCGACCGTGGACGGGTCCACAGCTCGCTCCTCACCGAAGGGCAACGATGACCGCCACCCCGGCCGCCGACTCCACCGATCCGCACGCCAACGACGCCAACCCGTACGGCGGCGGCGACCCCTACGCCGACTACCGCGGTGGGGACTTCCCCTTCACCTCGCTCGTCGACCTCGCCGACCGCCGCTTCGGCGCCGGTGTGATCGCGGCGAACGACGAGTTCTTCGCCGAGCGCGAGAACCTGCTGAAGCCGGCTCCGGCGGTCTTCGACCCCGAGCACTTCGGTCACAAGGGCAAGATCATGGACGGCTGGGAGACCCGGCGCCGCCGCGGCGCCGACGGCGATCACCCCTTCCCGACCGACGACGAGCACGACTGGGCGCTGATCCGCCTCGCCGCCCCCGGTGTGATCCGCGGCGTCATCGTCGACACCGCCCACTTCCGCGGCAACTACCCCCAGCAGGTCACCGTCGAGGCGACCGCGCTGCCCGGCAGCCCCAGCCCCGAGGACCTGCTCGCCGACGACGTGAAATGGGAGGAGCTCGTTCCCCGTACGCCGGTCCGCGGCCACGCCGCCAACGGCTTCGAGGTCACCGTCGAGCGCCGCTTCACCCATCTCCGCCTCAAGCAGCACCCCGACGGTGGCATAGCCCGCCTCCGCGTCTACGGCGAGGTCGTCCCCGACCCCGAGTGGCTCGACGTCCTGGGCACCCTCGATCTGGCCTCCGTCATGCACGGCGGCACCGTCGAGGACGCCTCCGACCGCTTCTACTCCTCGCCCACCCAGATCATCCAGCCCGACCTCTCGCGCAAGATGGACGACGGCTGGGAGAACCGCCGGCGCCGGGTCAAGAACACCCACGACTGGGTCCGCTTCAAGCTCGCCGCCCAGGGCGAGATCCGCGCCATCGAGATCGACACCGCCTACCTCAAGGGCAACTCCGCGGGCTGGGCCGCCCTGTCCGGCTGCAACGGCGACCCCGACGACGCCTCCTCCTGGTTCGAGATCCTCCCCAAGACGAAGCTCCAGCCCGACACCCCGCACCGCTTCAAGCTGCCGCGGACGGTCACCGCCACCCACGTACGCCTCGACGTCTTCCCCGACGGCGGCCTCGCCCGCATGCGCGTCCACGGCGACCTCACCGAAGCCGGCCGCGCCACCCTCGTCCGCCGCTTCGACGACCTCAGCGGCTGACCCCCACCCCACTTCCGCCGGGCCCCGCAGGAGGGGGCGGGGCCCGACGGACACACCCCGAGCCCGCGAGGGCCGGGTCACCGAGCCGCCCGGCGGACAGCAACGCAGCAAGCGCCTGTCCGCCGGGCGTCACCATGTGACGCCGCTTCAGGCATGTCGCCTTCGCGGGAATGTTCGCTACCGCTTGGCGCGAAGCCGGCGCGCATTTAACAGGGGGTGACATGGCAGGCCCGATCACTTTCGGGCAAGGTTGATCCGCCTGTTCACCCCCACGCCGCGCCAAACGGAGAACCGATGACCCGCAGTCTCCTCGCCTTCGACGAGACACGAGTGCCCCTGTACTACTCGCGCAAGACCGCCGATATCCTCCACAAATACGGCCCGGGCCCGCGCGTCCACTTCCACATGGGGCTCTTCGAGCCGGGGCATACGCCCAACACCACCGTTTCCCAGCGGGTGTTGCAGCGCCGCATCGTGGCCTCCCAGGAAGCGATAGTCGACCACGCGGCCCGCACCTGGGGCGCGTATGCCACCCCGCCCGGCTCGCTGCTCGACATCGGCTGCGGTGTGGGAGGCGGTTCGCTCTACTGGGCGCAGGAGCACGGCACCCACGTCACCGCCCTCACCGTCGCGGGCGGCCACCTGCCGCTCATCAGGAAGTTCGCCGCCGCTGCCGGGGTGGCAGAGCGCATCACCCCGGTACTCGCCGACGTCCACACGTATGCCGCCGACCGCACCTACGACGCCGCGTACGCCAACGAGAGCTCCGGCTATATGGACCGTGAACGGCTCTTCGAGGTGGTGGCCCGGTCCTTGAAGCCCGGTGGCTGGTTCGGGCTCCAGGAGCACTTCATCTGCCGCCCGGAGTGGACCGAGTTCATCGACGGGTACTACAAGACCCGGCTCGGGACGCTCACCGAGTACATCCGCGCCGCCCAGAAGGCGGGGTTCGAGCTGGAGCAGGACGAGGACGTGACCGACCGGGTCGCCGAGTTCTGGGTGCAGTCGATGGCGTGGAACACGGCGGAACTGGAGCGGGTCGAGCGCGGCGAGGCGCCGGGTGCATGGTCGCGGGAGCGGCTCACCGAGTCCGCCATCACCCACGGCAAGCTCTTCCGGATCTGGCGGGATCACGCGCTGGAGACCCGGCTGTTGATGTTCCGCCTCACGGACGGGGACCGCTGAGCCGATGCCACCCGTCTACGCGGCCGACAGCGCACCGTCCCGGATCGGCTGGGAACTGCCGCCGTTCTACTGCCCGTTCAACGCCTCACTGATCCACCCCAAGGCCGAGGAACTGGAGGCCCGGGCCGTCGAATGGATCGACCGCTTCGGGCTCTACCCCGACCCCACCGAGCGGGCCTGGGGCCTGGCCACACGGGGCGCCGACTTCACCAGCCGGATCATTCCGTACGGCGACGTCGAGCCGATGGTGCTGTTCGCCGAGTGGAACTACTGGGCCTTCGCCCTGGACGACTGGCAGGACGCGCAGGATGCCGGACCCGCGCGCGCAAGCGCCGCGGCCGTCGCGGACGAGGGCATACGGCTGTTCCGCAGCCTGGAGGCGCCCGGCTCCGCGCTGCTGCCGCCCGGTCCGTTCACCGACGCCCTGGCCGACCTGGTCCAGCGCACACGCGCGTTGCTCACCCCGTACCAGCTGCGCCGATTCGGCGAGGGCGTACGGGACTGGGTGCTGGGCGCCACCTGGCAGACCGCCAACACCGAACGCGACGTCATGCCGTCCTTGAACGACTTCTGCGCGATGCGCATGTCCGTCAACGGCACCCGCTTCACCCTCACCTGGTGCGAGACCGCGAACGGGGCGGAGCTGCCACCGGACGTGCTGTACGCGGAGCCCGTGCAGGCGCTCACGGATGCTGCGGGCTTCGTCGTCTCCTGCGACAACGACCTGTTCTCCTACAACAAGGAGGACCACCAGGAGCCGTGGGAGCAGAACCTCGTGAACGTCCTCGTACGGGAGCGGGGATGTACGCCCCGGGAGGCGGTGCGGCACGCGGTGGCCCTGCGCGACCAGGTGCTCGCCCTGGTCGTCCGGCTCGGTGACAAGCTGGCCCGAGGCGCGAACGCACCGTTGCGGCGGTACGTGGAGATGCTCGGCGAGTGGATCGCGGGGGACGTCGCGTACCACGCGCTCGCCCCGCGGTACGCCAGCCCGCGCAACCGCAACCCGCTGCCTGTGGCGGACGCCTCGTACGACCTGGTCTGGGCGGACGCACCCAGCTCGGCGCGTACGGCGCCCCCGCCGGTCCCGTCGATCGCCTGGTGGTGGGCTGCCGAGCGAGCCTGACCGCACCGTGTGCGGCGTCATGCCCCGCCGAGCAGCCGTGACCACCAGGACCGGTGTGCCGCGTGCGGCTCCTGAGGTGGTGTCACGGGCGTCGGCGCCGCCTCCGGCAGCGGCACCGACGGCGCGGTGACGGGAGCCGAGCCCGTGACGCCCGCACCCTTGGGGGTGAAGGCCGCCGGAAGCGCCCGCAGATGGTGGGACATCAGGGACGAATCCCACTGCAACTCGCCCTCCGGAACCGCTAGGTCGAGGTCGGGCAGCCGCGCGAGCAGGGTGTCGATACCGGTGTCGGCAATGGCGCGCCCGATGTCCTGCCCGGGGCACTCGTGCGGCCCGCCGCTGAAGGCCAGGTGCGAGCGGTTGCCGTGCACGGGCACGGACAGGTCCGGCCGGACCTCCGGGTCCACATTGCCCGCCACCACCCCGAGCAGCAGCATGTCGCCCGCCTTGATGTGCTGGCCACCCAGTTGGGTGTTGCCCGTGGCCCAGCGCCCGAGGACCGCGGTCAGCGGCGGTGCGTCCCACAGCACCTGCTCCAGCGCGTCCGGCAGCGTCATGTTGCCGCCGGACAGGCTGGAGCGGAAACGCCGGTCCGTGAGCATCATCAGCAGCGCGTTCGCGATCAGGTTGGCGGTGGTCTCGAACGCGGCGATCAGGATGAGCCGGACGTGCGCCATCACTTCCTCGTCCGACAGTCGCGCCTCGTGCTCCAGGAGCCAGGAGGTGAGGTCGGGGCCAGGCAACTCCCTTTTGCGTGCCACCAGTTGGGTCAGTATGTCGGTGACGTACATGCTGCTCTCCACCGCCGTACCGGTGCCCCGGATCATGTCGCGGCCGGCCCGGACGAGTCGGGGGCCGTAGTCCTCCGGTGCCCCGACGATCTGCGTCATCACCAGCATCGGAAGCTGCTCGGCGAAGTCGTCGACCAGGTCGGCGCGCCCCGTTTCGGCGAAGGCGTCGATGAGCTGGTTCGCGAACCGCTTCACGGAGCGGCGGATGCCGCGCCGGTCGAACCGTTCGAGGGACGCGGTCACCGCGCCGCGCAGTCGCTGGTGCTCACTGCCGTCGGAGAAGTTGCACACCGGCGACCAGGTCGTCATGGGGGAGAGCGGGTGGTCGGGGGTGACCTCGCCCTCCTGGGCCGCCCGCCAACGGCGCGGGTCGCGGGAGAACCGCGAAGGCGTCCGCACCACATCCAGGTTCTCCCGATGCCCGAGCACCAGCCAGGCCCGCAGGTCGCCGTGGACCAGCACCGGGGCGACGGCGCCGTGTTCGGCCCGCAGGGTTTCGTACAGGCCGCGCGGATCCGCCTCCGCCTCGGGCCCGTACAGTCTGCGGATTCCCTCGGTGCCGAGCCCGTGTGCGGGGCAGCCCGGGGGAGGGGCGGGGGTCGGGTCGGGGGTGTTCACGGGGCCTCCGTGGGCGCGGCCAGGGAATGCAGATGGCGCATCAGGGTCATCAGGACGTCGCGGCTCGACGGGCGCGAGCGTGCGTCGCATTCGACGATCGGGACGGATGCGGGCAGGTCGAGGGCGCCCCGCAGCTCCTCCAGGGGGTAATTCGGCGCATCGGGGAAGGTGTTGACGGCCACCACGAACGGCACGCCGCGCTCCTCCAGGCGCCCGAGTACGTCGAAGCTCACCTCCAGGCGGCGGGTGTCGACGAGTACCACCGCGCCGAGCGCGCCCTCGAACAGGCCGCGCCACAGGAACCAGAAGCGCTCCTGACCCGGGGTGCCGAACAGATAGAGCACCAGCTTCTCGTTGATGCTGATCCGGCCGAAGTCCATCGCCACGGTGGTCGTCGACTTGCCCGCGACCCCGGCCGTGTCGTCGACGCCGACCCCGGCCTGGGTCATCGTCTCCTCGGTGGTCAGTGGCCGGATCTCGCTGACCGAGCCGACCAGGGTCGTCTTGCCGACCCCGAAACCACCGACGATCACCACCTTGACCGCGGCCGCCGCGGTCTCGGGCAGCACGTCCTCGCTCCGCGGCCCGGCAAGCTGCTGCCCGGTGGCCCGCTCAGAGCTTTTGAAGTCCATTGATCACTGCCTCAATCAACGCGATGTCGGGGAGTTGTGCGGGCGGCACCGGCGGCCGGGCGGTGACCCGCTGCTCGGCCAGCAGATCGCTGAGCAGCACGGTCACCACACTGACCGGAAGGCCCAGATGCGCGGAGATCTCCGCGACGGACAGCGGCCGGTGGCAGATGCGGACGATATCCGCCTGCTCCGGCTGCATCCCTGGCCGCGGGCCCGACGTGGCCACGATCAAAGTGACCAGGTCGAGTTCGGTGGGCGCGGACGAACCGCTGCGCCCACCGGTGATCACATAGAGCCGCTCGGGCCCGCCCTCGTCCCATTCCTGGCCGGAGGGCTCGGTCACCTGGCGGCCTGCCCGTCCTGCCGCGGCGGGCTGCTGAGGTGCTCTCCGATCCGCAGTACGAGGTCGCGCATCCGCTGCCCCATCAGGCCCGCGTCCACGCCGTCATCGGCCAGTACCGCCAGATAGGCGCCCGCGCCCGCCGCCATCAGATAGAAGAAGCCGCCGTCCATCTCGATGACGACGAGCCGCATCCGGCCCTCGCTGTGCGGGAGTTCGGCCGCGACCGCGCCGGCGAGGCTCTGGAGTCCCGCGCAGGCCGCGGCCAGGCGGTCCGCGGCGTCGGTGTCCCCGCCGTGCTGGGCCATGCGCAGGCCGTCCGCGGAGAGCACCACCACCTGGCGGGTCTGCGGGACGCTCTCGGCCAGGTCCTTGAGCATCCAGTCCATGGTGCCGGTCCGGCCGGCGCTGCCGGCGTAACCCAGGTGGCCCTGCTGCTGCATCACTGCTCGTTCCCCTTGCTTGCCGACGCGGGCGCCGAGGCGGCGACGTCGTGGTCGTGATCCTGATACGGCGTGGTCTCGACGTGCTGCGTGGTCTCGCCCGACACCCCGCTCTGGAACGCGGCCAGCCACATGCCCGGCTGGACGGCGTCCGCGGAGTCGGTAGCGGGTGCCGGCCCGGTCGAGGCCGGCGCGGCGTCGGACGGGGTGGCCGGCTTCCTGCGGCGGCGCTGCGGCAGGCCGTTCGCCGTACGTTCGGTGACCACGGGCGCCTCGGTGTCCGTGGTCGGGCCGGTGACGGCCCGCTCCACCGGCATCTGCGGCGACGGCATCTGCGGCGACGGGGCGTGCGACTGCGGGGCATGCGGCGCCGGGGCGTGCACGGCGAGCCGCGGCCCCGACGACGTACCGATGCCGTGCGCGCGGCCCGTGGCGCCGGCCGCCGTGGTGATGAGCTCCTGCGGGACGATCAGCACGGCCCGCACACCGCCGTACGCCGACGGCCGCAGCGACACCTGGAAGCCGTACGCCTGGGCAAGCCGCCCGACCACGGCCAGGCCCAGGCGCGGGGTCTCGCCGAGGTCGTTGACGTCGATGCCCTGCTGGGCCTGGAGCAGCAGCCGCTCTGCGCGGGCGCGGGCCTCCTCGCTCATCGAGACGCCGCCGTCCTCGATCTCGACGGCGATGCCCGACTGGACGTCGACGGCGGTGAGATGGACGCGGGTGTTGGGCGGCGAATAGCGGGTGGCGTTGTCGAGCAGTTCGGCCAGGGCGTGGATCAGCGGTTCGACGGCGGTGCCGACGATGGCGATCTCGGAGACCGAATGCAGCTCGACGCGCTGGTAGTCGATGATCCGGGACATGGCGCCACGGAGCACGGAGTAGAGCGGCACCGCCTTCGACCACTGGCGGCCCGGGCGGGCGCCGCCGAGGACGGCGATGGAGTCGGCGAGCCGGCCGATCAGCGCGGTGCCGTGGTCGAGCCGGAGCAGATCGCCGAAGACGTCCGGGCGCTGTCCGTGCCGGTCCTCCATCTGCCGCAGTTCCTGGGCCTGCTGGTGGACGATGGCCTGAACCCGGCGGGCGATGTTCACGAACGCGCGCTGCGCGGAGTCGCGCAGGTCCTCCTCGGCGGCCACCGCATCGACCACCGAGCGCAGCACCGCGAGGTGCGCCGCTGGGGCGTCGAGCCCGGTCAGCACCTCCTCGGGGAACTCCCCGCCGCGCAGCCGGCGGACCACGTCGGGCAGCAACTGCTCGGCCAGCCGCACCGTCTCGGCCTCCTGGTGGGCCAGGGCCTCGCGCTGCGCGGCGGCCGTGGCCTCCAGGTCGGCGATGCGACGGGACCTGCGCCGGGCCCCGGCACCGACGACGGCGGTGAGGGCGACGGCGACCGCACCGAGGACGGTGACGCCCGGCCATGCGGCGGCCGGGCCCAGCGCGGCGGTCGCGGCGGTGGCCACCGCGAGGGCGGCAGGCGGCAGCATCCAGAAGGGGAAGGGGGACTTGGGACTTCCCGGGGTCGTCCCCGCGCTCACCCTCTGCACTGCAACTCCCGTACGTGCCCGAAGATCACCTTACGGTTATGTAGCGTAACGCGTTCGGGTGAACGGAGTTGACGGCGAGCCGGACCTTTGGCGTGTTCTGTACGGGTCACCAGAGACCCCGCAACACTCTTGTCGCAATCACCGGAAGCGGAACCGGGAGGAACCCGGAAATGCCCCGGCACCGGGGCGCAGCGCCCCGGTGCCGGAATCGGACGACGGTTCAGACCGCCGCGGCGTCGGCCGACTGCGCCTTCAGCGCCCGCTCGATGCCCGCCCGGGACTCGTTCACCAGGCGCCGCAGGGCCGCGCTCGGCTCGGCCGACTCCAGCCAGGCGTCCGTGGCGTCCAGGGTCTCCTGCGAGACCTGGAGCGCGGGGTAGAGGCCGACCGCGATCTGCTGGGCCATCTCATGGCTGCGGGAGTCCCATACGCCCTTGACCGCGGCGAAGTACTGCGCGGTGTACGGGGCGAGCAGCTCGCGCTGGTCGGTCTGGACGAAGCCGCCGATGACGGCCTCCTGGACGGCGTTGGGGAGAGTGTCCGACTCCACCACCGACGCCCATGCCTCGGCCTTGGCCTCGGCCGTCGGCCGCGCCGAGCGGGCCGTCGCCGCATGGCGCTCGCCCGCGGAGGTCTTGTCCCGCTCCAGCTCGGCCGCGATGGCCTTCTCGTCGGCGCGACCGGTGGCGGCCAGCCGCTGGAGCAGCGACCAGCGCAGCTCGGTGTCCACGGCCAGCCCGGCGATCTCCTCCGTGCCGTCCAGCAGGCCCTGGAGCAGGTCGAGCTGATCGTCGGTGCGGGCCGCGGCGGCCAGCGCACGGGCCCAGGCCAGCTGGTGGTCGCTGCCCGGCTCGGCCGCGCGCAGATGCGTCAGCGCCGCCTCGGTCCAGGTGGCCAGGCCGGTCTCGCGCCACTGGGGTGCCGCGTACAGGTCCAGCGCCAGCTTCACCTGGCGGTGCAGCGACTGGACGACGCCGATGTCCGACTCCTTGCCGATGCCCGACAGCACCAGCGAGAGGTAGTCGCGGGTGGCCAGTTCGGCGTCCCGGGTCATGTCCCAGGCCGACGCCCAGCACAGTGCGCGCGGCAGCGACTCGGTGAAGTCGCCCAGGTGCTCGGTGACGGTCTTCAGCGACTCCTCGTCCAGCCGGACCTTCGCATACGACAGATCGTCGTCGTTGAGCAGGACGACGGCCGGGCGTCGCGTGCCCACCAGCTGCGGTACGGCGGTCAGTTCGCCGTCCACATCCAGCTCGATCCGCTCCGTCCGGACCAGCTTGCCGTCCTGGAGGTCATAGGCGCCGATCGCGATCCGGTGCGGGCGCAGCACCGGCTCGCCCTTGGCGCCGGCCGGCAGCGCCGGGGCCTCCTGCCGCACCGCGAACGAGGTGATCACGCCGTCCGCGTCCACCTCGATCTCCGGCCGCAGGATGTTGATGCCGGCCGTCTCCAGCCAGTTCTTCGACCAGGTCTTCAGATCCCGGCCGGAGGTCTCCTCCAGCGCGCCCAGCAGATCGCTCAGCCGGGTGTTCCCGTACGCATGCGCCTTGAAATACGCCTGCACGCCCTTGAAGAACTCGTCCATGCCGACATACGCCACCAGCTGCTTGAGGACCGAGGCCCCCTTGGCGTACGTGATGCCGTCGAAGTTCACCAGCACATCGTCGAGATCGCGGATCTCGGCCATGATCGGGTGCGTGGACGGCAGCTGGTCCTGGCGGTAGGCCCAGGTCTTCATGGAGTTGGCGAACGTGGTCCACGAATGCGGCCACTGCGAGCCCGGCGCGTACGCCTGGCAGGCGATGGAGGTGTAGGTGGCGAACGACTCGTTCAGCCACAGGTCGTTCCACCACTCCATGGTGACCAGGTCGCCGAACCACATGTGCGCCAGCTCGTGCAGGATCGTCTCGGCCCGCACCTCGTACGCGGCGTCCGTCACCTTCGAGCGGAAGACGTACTGGTCGCGGATGGTCACCGCGCCCGCGTTCTCCATCGCGCCGGCGTTGAACTCCGGCACGAAGAGCTGGTCGTACTTCGCGAACGGGTAGGCGTAGTCGAACTTCTCCTGGAACCAGTCGAAGCCCTGCCGGGTGACCTCGAAGATCGCCTCGGCGTCGAGGTGCTCGGCCAGCGAGGGGCGGCAGTAGATGCCCAGCGGCACCGTGCGCCCGTCCTTCTCGTAGGCGCTGTGCACGCTGTGGTAAGGCCCCGCGATCAGCGCGGTGATGTACGTCGAGATCCGCGGGGTCGGCTCGAAACGCCAGACGTGGTCCGCCGGGCGCTCGGGCGTCGGCGAGTTGGAGATCACCGTCCAGCCCTCCGGGGCCTTCACGGTGAACTGGAACGTCGCCTTGAGATCCGGCTGCTCGAACGAGGCGAAGACGCGCCGCGCGTCCGGCACCTCGAACTGCGTGTAGAGGTAGGCCTGCTGGTCCACCGGGTCCACGAACCGGTGCAGTCCCTCACCGGTGTTGGTGTACGCGCAGTCCGCCACGACCCGCAGCTCGTTACGGCCCGCCCGCAGCCCCGCCAGCGCGATCCGCGAGTCCTTGAACACCTCGGCCGCATCGAGCGCTTCACCGTTGAGCACGACCTCGTGCACGGCCGGCGCCACCAGATCGATGAACGTCTCCGCGCTGTCCTCGGCCGCCTCGAACCGCACCGTCGTCACGGAACGGTAAGTACCTCCCTCCGGAGCCCCGGAGAGGTCGAGATCGATCTCATACGCGTCCACGCTCAGCAGCCGGGCCCGCCGCTGCGCCTCGTCGCGGGTCAGATTCGTACCGGGCACCCGTCGATCTCCTTCGCATTGGTCACCGAATCGGAATTCTCCGGCCATCCTTCCACGATCACCCGGTCGGGCGAGGGGCGGTATCCAAGGCGGGCCTTCGTTGCCCGGTGCTCGGGAAGACGGCGCCGACCGCAACACGGCGCTGACCGCAACACGTCGCTCACCGCGACGTCCGAATCCCGCCAGCGCCCACCGGTCAAAAGCCCCAAGCTGGACGCATGATCAAGCACACCCCTCGTTCCGTTCCCCGCTACCACCCTCTCCCCATCGCTCCCGCCGCCCTCAAAGAACTCCAGGTCGCCGACGACGCCGGGCGGCCGGTCGTGCCGTTCACCGCTCACGAGGACGGCGTGCCGCTGGCGTGTGTCGGCAGTCCGCTGCGGTGCTGTCTGCGGTCCATCGAGGCCGGTGACCGGGTGGCGCTGGTCTCGTACGCGCCGCTGCGGCGCTGGGCGGCGGGCACCGGGGCCGATCCGGGGGCGTATGACGAGCAGGGGCCGGTGTTCGTGCACGCCGAGGCCGGAGCGTGCGCGGGGCCGGACGCGGCGGCCGAGGGCTATCCGTTCGCGCGGCCGGGGGCCCTGCGGACGGTGCGCCGGTACAACGCCGAGGGGCAGATCGTCGGCGGGCGGTACTTCGAGATCCCGCAGGATGCGCAGCGCGGGTTCGATGACGCCTTCGACGAGGCGTTCGCCGACCCGGAGGTGGCGTTGGTGCACGTACGGGCTCTGGAGTACGGCTGCTTCCAGTTCGAGGTGCGGCGTCCCTGAAATCCGCAAGAGGCCGGAAGCGGGCCTCGCAGGAGCCCGAAAACGGCCGGTGCCCGTACGGAAGAGGTTCCGTACGGGCACCGGCGCATGCGGGGGCGGGCGTCAGCCGCGCAGCTCCGCGGCGACCAGCTCCGCGATCTGGACGGCGTTCAGCGCGGCGCCCTTGCGGAGGTTGTCGTTGGAGACGAACAGCGACAGGCCGTTCTCGGCGGTCTCGTCGGTGCGGATACGGCCCACGAAGGACGCGTCCTGGCCCGCGGCCTCCAGCGGGGTGGGCACCTCGGAGATGACGACACCGGGGGCGCCGGCCAGCAGCTCCTGGGCGCGGGCGGGGCTCAGCGGACGCGCGAAGCGGGCGTTGACCTGGAGGGAGTGGCCGGTGAAGACGGGGACCCGGACGCAGGTGCCGGAGACCTTCAGGTCCGGGATGTCCAGGATCTTGCGGCTCTCGTTGCGGAGCTTCTGCTCCTCGTCGGTCTCGTTCAGACCGTCGTCGACGACGGAGCCGGCCATCGGCAGCACATTGAAGGCGATCGGCGCGACATAGGTGTCCGGCTGGGGGAACTCCACCGCCCGGCCGTCGTGCACCAGCTTGGTGGCGTCCTGCTCGATTACCTTGCGGGCCTGCCCGTCCAGCTCCGACACGCCGGCCAGACCGCTGCCGGAAACCGCCTGGTAGGTGGCGACGACCAGCGCGACCAGCCCGGCCTCCTCGTGCAGCGGACGCAGCACCGGCATCGCGGCCATGGTCGTGCAGTTCGGGTTGGCGATGATCCCCTTGGGGCGGTCGGTGATCGCCTGCGGGTTCACCTCGGAGACGATCAGCGGGACCTGGGGGTCACGACGCCAGGCCGAGGAGTTGTCGATCACGACGGGCCCGGCGGCGGCGACCTTCTCCGCCAGCGCCTTGGACGTCGCACCGCCGGCCGAGAACAGCACGATGTCGAGCCCGGAGTAATCGGCGGTGGCCGCGTCCTCGACCGTGATCTCGGTGTCCTGCCAGGGCAGCGTCCGTCCCGCGGACCGGGCCGAAGCGAACAGCCGCAGCTGCTCGACCGGGAAGTTCCGCTCGGCGAGAATGCCCCGCATCACGCCGCCGACCTGTCCGGTGGCTCCGACGATTCCGATCCTCATGGGACTCCTTCTTTCCGGCCTGATGGAGATGTCTGCTGGGAACACCTGCTCAGTAGTGCTCCCATCATGTGTGTGAACCCCGTCGCCTTGTCCAATCCGTTCCATTCCGTGGAGCAGGGGTAGGCGGCTCCGGATACGGACGAGCGAGGGCTCCTCACGGAGAGTGATGCCGCGCGGGCGCCCGGTCGGGTACCCCGTTATATGAACACCGGGTGACCGTCACGGGTTGCCCCGGCCCGGATGCGATGACGGTGCGATGGCGCGCACGACGCGCGGTGATCCCTGTCCGGTGATCGGCGAACGACGTTGCGTTGCCGTTCACTCACAGGTCATCCCCGATGCCAACGATCCCAGGTGACAGGGCAGTTGTGCTGCCAGGCCGCCTTCGCGTTCGCACTCGGGGAGTTCGCGCATGTCCCGTATACGGTCCGCCGCCGCTCTCGACCGCCGTACCTTCCTCGCCGCCACCGGTGCCGCCGGCGCCGCCACCGGTCTCGGGCTCGCCTTCGGACTCGGCGGCGACCGGGCGGCGGAGGCCAGCACCGTCGCCCCCGCACCGGCCCCGGTTCCGGCCGAGCCGCTCACCGTCCGCGCTCCCGCCGCCGCCCCGCACGCCCCCTACACCAAGGGCACCACCCTCGCCTCCGTCGCCACCCCGCGCGGTTCCTCCGGCTACCGCCGCCTCGCCGACGGCCCCGCCTGGTCCCGTATCGTCCGCGCCGACCTGGCCGGCGCCCACAGCGGCCGCGACCGGCGGCGTACCGCGCTGGCGTCCTTCGTCCAGTTCACCGATCTGCATCTGGTCGACGTCCAGAGCCCGCTGCGCTACGAGTACCTGCGCGCCGAGACCGCGAGCGCCTGGCGTCCGCAGGAGGCGCTGTCCGTCGCGGGCGTCGTCTCGCTGATCGAACGGATCAACGCGCTGCCGGGCGGACCGGCCACCGGTGCCCCGCTGTCCTTCGTCATCACCACCGGGGACAACACCGACAACAACTCCAAGCTGGAGCTGGACTGGTTCCTGACGGCGATGAGCGGCGGGCGGATCACCCCGAACTCCGGCGATCCGCGCCGCTACGAGGGCGTCCAGGACAGCGGGCTGACCCTCTACTGGCAGCCGGACAGCGCCCTGCACGACGCCGACAAGAAGCTCGGCTTCCCGCATCTGCACGGCTTCCTGGACGCCGCGATCCGCACCGTCCACAGTCCGGGTGTGCGGCTGCCGTGGTACTCCACGGTCGGCAACCACGACTCGCTGCCCGGTGGCTGCTACGCACCCGGTGATCCCTTCTTCACCGAGCTCGCCACCGGCGGCCGCAAGCTGGAGACGCTGCCCGCCGCCGAGGCCGCCAAGGTGTGGAAGGCGGTGAAGGACGGCCTCGACCCCAAGGGGGCGGACTTCAAGCGGCTGCTGAAGGCGCACGCCAAGCAGGCCAGGAGCATCACCCCCGACGAGCGGCGCGCCCCCTTCACCCGTGCCGAGTACCTCAAGGCCCATCTCGACCCGGCGCGCACCGGCCCCGGCCCGCACGGTCACGGCTACACCGCGGCCTGCCTGGCCGAGGACCGGCTCTACTACACCTTCCCGGTCTCCGACCACGTCCTGGGCATCAGCCTGGACACGACGGACCCCGGCGGGCACTACACCGGGTCGATCGGCGACGGCCAGCTCAAGTGGCTGGAGCGGGTGCTGAAGCAGGAGGCGAAGGGCGCGGGGCGCCATGTGCTGGTCTTCAGCCACCACACCAGCAAGACCATGACCAACACCAACCCCGACCCGGCCCACCCGCACGAGAAGCGGCACGGCGGCGCGGAGCTGGCCGAGGTGCTGGCCGCCCACCCCGGCGTGGTGGCCTGGATCAACGGCCACAGCCACAAGAACGACATCACCCCGCACGGCAGCTTCTGGGAGGTCTCCACCGCCTCGCACATCGACTTCCCGCAGCTGGCCCGGATCATCGAGCTGGTGGACAACCACGACGGCACGCTGTCGCTGTTCGCCACCCTGGTCGAGTCGGCCGCCCCGCACCGTACGGACTTCGGCGATCTCTCCCAGACGGGGCTGGCCGCCCTCTACCGGGAGCTGTCCTTCAACGCCCCCGAGGCCCGTACGGACCTGGTGGGCACGCCCCGGGACCGCAACGTCGAGCTGCTGGTGAAGCGGCCCACCGGGCGCTGACCGGGCCGGCGGCCGCCACCGGGGCGCCGGGGCAACGTGCCACCGGGTCACCGGGGCAGGACCACCACATACGCGCTCGGCTCCCGGTCCGCGGCCGCCATCAGGGCGGTGCGCACCATCGCGGCCGCCTGGCCGGGGGCGTCGCGCAGGGTGCGGGGCAGACAGTGCACCACCGTGATGCCCAGCCGCTCCAGGTGCTCGCGCTTGCGGTCGCAGGGGGCGTGCAGCGGGTGCAGCGGGTCGTCCTCGGGCCGTACGGCCCGGGTGTCGATCTCCAGCGCCACCGCGTGCTCGGGCCAGTACGCATCCACCCCGCCCAGATGCGGCCCGCCCGGCAGCCGCAGGTCGACGTTCCAGCAGGGGTCGGGCAGACCGTGGTGGTGCACCATCGCATACAGCCGCTGCTCGGCCAGCGCCCGTCCCTCGGCCATCAGCGCATCCACCGCCTCCCCGACATACGGCCTGGTCAGCAGCCGCGCCCGGCTCAGCTCCCGGACCAGCGCGGCCGCCTCGCAGTGCCCGCCGCGCACCGCCTCGGTCAGCAGGCGGCGCACCGAGATCGCATCGGTGAGGCGGGCGACCGCATCCGCGAGGGCCCGCGGCACCGGCGCGGTGGGCACCCCGGTGACCTCCTGGGACACCGGCATCTCCTGGGCCCGGACGATCTGCGCGAAGCCGGCCGAACGCAGCCGCCGGGTGCGGGCCACCAGCACCTCGATGCGGTCGAGGGCAAGCAGCGGGGGAGCGCTGGTGAAACCGTGCAGCGCGAGCGCCGCCAGACCGGTGATCATCGCCGCCGGGGCGTCCGCCCGCCCGCCGCCCTGGCGCGGCACCGCCGGCCCGCGGTGCAGGGCGTAGCACAGCACCGCATGCAGCCGTTCCTCGCTGGTGGGCGGTCCCGGGTGGAGCAGATACACCCCGGGCAGGATCTGCTGCCAGGGGCCGCCGGGCCGGCACCGTTCGGCGGTCTCCGCGGGCAGTACGCCGTACTCACGCAGCTGATGGGCCGTCAGCACCCGGCACTGGACGCCTGCGAGGTGGCGGAGGGGGAGCGGGGAGAGCGGAGTGTTGTGGTTCATGACCCCGCACTTTCCCGCGCCCGCTCCGCCTCCTAACCGCTGTTACACGCCCGTACCGGAACCCGGACATCCCCGCCCTAAAGTACGTGCGTTCGACTGCCGATAAGGGCTGGTCGGGACGGGGGTTACGGGGTGGGGACGGCCGCCTCGTCACAAGCCTGTGCACGCAGCGCACGGGCAAGATCATCCCGCTCCTCGGCGACCATCCGGCGCAGCGCCGGCGCCGCGTCCGCATGCCCCGCGAGCCAGGCGTCCGCCGCATCCAGCGTGGCCTGCTCCACCAGCCAGGACGGGAACAGCCCGCGCACCACCGACATGGCGATCTCGATGGACCGCTCCTGCCAGATCCGCTCGATCATCGCGAAGTAGCGCGGCGCATACGGCGCCAGCAGCTCGCGCTGCCCGAACTGCACGAATCCGCTGATGGTGGCCTCCACCAGGGCGTTGGAGAGCACATCGAGGTCCACGACGTCGGCCCAGGCCCGCGCCTTGACCTCGGTGGACGGGCGGGCGGCCAGAGCGCGGACCTGGTGGCGCCTGCCGGAGGCGGTGTCGTCCCGGGCCAGCTCGGCGCCGATCACGTCCTCGCCGGCCGCGCCGTGCGAGGCCAGCGGCTCCAGGAACGTCCAGCGCAGCTCCTGGTCCACCTCCAGGCCGTCGATCTTCGCGCTGCCGTCCAGCAGGCCGCGCAGCAGCTGGAGATCGGCGGGGCCGGCGGCGATGGCCGCGAAGTGCCGGGCCCAGGCCAGCTGGTGGCCGCTGCCCGGTTCGGCCAGCCGCAGCTCGCGCAGCGCGCCCTCGGCCAGCTCCCGGGTGGCGGCCTCGCGGCGGGCGGGCGCGGAGTAGTGCTCCAGCGCCGTACGGGCGTTGGCGTGCAGCGACTGAAGGACGCCGATGTCGGTCTCCCGGCCCGCGAAGCGCAGCACCAGATCCAGATAGTCGCGCGCCGGCACCAGGCCGTCGCGGGTCAGGCCCCACAGCGCGGCCCAGCACAGCGCCCGCGCCAGCGGGTCCTCCAGGTCGCCGAGCCGGGCCCGCAAGGTGGCCAGCGACCCCTCGTCGAACCGGATCTTGCAGTAGGTGAGGTCCTCGTCGTTGACCAGGACCAGCTCGGGCCGCTCGGCCCCGGCCAGCTCCGCGACGACCGTCCGCGGCCCGGTGACATCCACCTCCGTACGGGCGTAGCGCACCAGCGCCCCGTCCTCGTCCCGCCGGCGGTAGAGGCCCACCGCGACCCGGTGCGGCCGCAGCTGCGGCTGTGCGGCGGCCGCCTCCTGAAGGATGCTCAGCTCGGTGATCCGGGCCTGGGCGTCATAGGTCACCTGCGGGGTCAGGGAGTTGACCCCCGCCGTCTCCAGCCACGCCTTCGACCAGGCGGCCATGTCCCGCCCCGAGGTCTCCTCCAGCACCGACAGCAGATCCGCGAGCCGGGTGTTGCCGTACGCATGCCGCTTGAAATACCGCCGCGCGCCTTCGAGGAACGCGTCCTGCCCGGCATACGCCACCAGCTGCTTGAGCACCGAGGCGCCCTTGGCGTACGTGATGCCGTCGAAATTCAGCTTGGCGTCCTCCAGGTCACGGATATCGGCGGTGACCGGATGGGTGGAGGGCAGCTGATCGGCCCGGTACGCCCACGACTTACGGCGATTGGCGAAGGTGATCCAGCCGTTGGTGAACCGCGTCGCCCCCACCAGCGCGAACGCCCCCATGAAGTCCGCGAAGGACTCCTTGAGCCACAGGTCGTCCCACCACTGCATGGTCACCAGATCGCCGAACCACATATGCGCCATCTCGTGCAGGATCACATTGGCCCGGCCCTCGTACGACGCCTCGGTGACCTTCCCCCGGAAGATGAATTCCTCCCGGAACGTCACACAACCGGGGTTCTCCATCGCGCCCAGGTTGTATTCCGGCACAAAAGCCTGGTCGTACTTCCCGAACGGATACGGATAGTCGAAGTGGTCGTGGAAGAAGTCCAGGCCCTGCTTGGTGACGGTGAAGACGTCGTCCGCGTCGAAATGCCGCGCCAGGCCCTTGCGGCAGAGCGCACCCAGCGGGATCTCCAGCTCCGTCCCGTCGGCGAAGGTGCGGCGGTAGCTGTCGGCGACGTAGTGGTACGGACCGGCCACCACGGCGGTGATGTACGTGGAGATCGGCAGGGTCGGGGCGAAGCGGTGCCGCCCTTCCTCGGGCTCGCCCTCTTCCGCGCCGTTGCTGAGCACGACCCAGCCCTCCGGGGCGGTCACCTCGAAGCGGAACGGGGCCTTGAGGTCCGGCTGTTCGAAGTTGGCGAAGACCCGTCGGGCATCGGCCGGTTCGTACTGCGTGTAGAGATAGACCTCGCCGTCCTCGGGGTCGATGAAGCGGTGCAGCCCCTCGCCCGTACGGCTGTAGGCGCACCGGGCGTCGACGACGAGGGTGTTCTCGGCGGCCAGGTCCGCGAGCGCGATCCGGGTGCCGTCGAAGACCTCGGCCGGGTCCAGCGTGCGGCCGTTGAGGGTGACGGAGGTGACGGACGGCGCCAGCAGGTCCGCGAAGCTCGACGCGCCCGGCTCGGCGCAGCGGAAGCGGATGGTCGTACGGGAGCGGAAGGTGGCGGCGGCCTCGCCCTGCCCGACCGCGGAGCGGACGTCCAGCGCCACGTCGTACCCGTCGACGCTCAGCAGCCGGCCCCGCGCGTGGGCCTCGTCCCGGGAAAGATTCTCACCTGGCACGACGTGACTCCCTCGTCTTCGTCTCTTCTTCGGCTCGGATGTCTCGCATATCGAACACTGGGAATCATGGCACGGCGTCCGGTTGTTGAACCGTGCGCACCAGCACGCATACGCCGTATCCCTGAGGAGTTCCCGTGTCCGAGAGCGCGAAGACCCCCGCCGACTTCTGGTTCGACCCGATCTGCCCCTGGGCCTGGATGACCTCCCGCTGGATGCTGGAGGTGGAAAAGGTCCGCCCGGTCGAGGTGCGCTGGCATGTGATGAGCCTGGCGGTGCTCAACGAGGACAAGCTCGACCAGCTGCCCGAGCAGTACGCCGAGAACATGCGCCCCGGCGGCAAGTCCTGGGGCCCGGTCCGCGTGGTGATCGCCGCACAGCAGCTGTACGGCGACGAGGCCGTCGGCCGGCTCTACACCGCGCTCGGCACCCGTTTCCACAACCAGGGCCTGGGCGTGAACCCGGAGAGCATCGCCGCCGCCCTGGAGGACGCGGGCCTGCCCGCCGACCTGATCGAGTACGCCGGCAAGGACACCTACGACGCCGAGCTGCGCGCCTCCCACAAGGCCGGTATCGACCTCGTCGGCCAGGAGGTCGGCACCCCGGTCATCGCCGTCCCCGGCTCCGACGGCGACCAGATCGCCTTCTTCGGCCCGGTCGTCACCCCGGCCCCCAAGGGCGAGGAGGCCGCCAAGCTGTGGGACGGGACGCTGATGGTGGCGTCGATCCCGGGCTTCTACGAAATCAAGCGGACGCGGACGCAGGGGCCGATTTTCGACTGATGCCGGTCATGCCGATGTGCGGCTGCCAGGTGGGAGCGCCCCCGTACGTATCCGACGTACGGGGGCGCTCCGTCATTCCGCCTGCCGGTGAACGGTGAGAAGACGATCACGAGGCAGGACGATCAGAGGGCGCCGTCACGGCGCCAGCAGCAGCGTGTTCGCACGCTCCTTGGCGGCCGCGTACCGCCTGGCCACGTCCTGCCAGTTGACGACCCGCCACATCGCCTCGATGAAGTCCACCTTCTGGTTCTTGTACTGAAGGTAGAAGGCGTGCTCCCAGGCATCGAAGACCAGAATCGGCACCGAGCCCTGGCCGACATTGCCCTGGTGGTCGTAGATCTGCTCCACGATCAGCCGCCCGCTCACCGGCTCGTACGCCAGCACGCCCCAGCCGGAGCCCTGGGTGGTGGCCGCGGCCTTGGTCAGCTGTGCCTTGAACCCGGCGTACGACCCGAAGCTCTCCGCGATGGCGTCGGCCAGCTCGCCCACGCCGTCCTTCTCGTGCGGCTCGCCGCCGCCGTCACCGGACATGTTGTGCCAGTAGATGCTGTGCAGGATGTGCCCGGAGAGGTGGAACGCGAGGTTCTTCTCCAGGCCGTTGATGCTGCCCCAGCTCTCCTTGTCGCGCGCCTCGGCGAGCTGCTCCAGCGTGTCGTTCGCGCCCTTCACATACGCCGCGTGGTGCTTGTCGTGATGCAGCTCGATGATCTCGGGGCTGATGACCGGGGCCAGCGCCGCGTAGTCGTAGGGGAGTTCCGGAAGTGTGTAGGTCGCCATGCCGATCCCGCCTCCAAGCTGCGTGAATGCAGTAGTTGCAAATAATGTGCAAGAACACGCTATCAGCAGGAGTGATCACCGGACGGGCGCGGGCAGCGGGCCGGTCCCAAAGACGGAGGCGGGGCGGGACCTCCGTAGGAGATCCCGCCCCGCCTCGGGGAGCGTGCGACGGCCGCCGCTACCGCCCGGCGTTCTTGGCCAGCGCTCGCTGCCGCGCCAGCCCGACCGCGGCCAGCACCACACCGAAGCCGCCGGTGAACAGCAGCTGGATGCGCTGGTTGTCGTCCCGCAGCATCAGCAGCAGCACGCCGACGATGCCCACCAGCGCCACCACCGTCAGGACCGGGAAGGCCCACATCCTCACCACGAGCTTCTCCGGCGCCTCGCGCTCCAGCTGCCGCCGCATCCGCAGCTGGGACACCGCGATGAAGCCCCACACCACGAGCACGGCCGCGCCGACCATGTTCAGCAGCCACTGGAAGAGCGTGTCCGGCCACAGGAAGCTGAAGAGGACCGCGAGGAAGCCGAACGCGGAGCACAGCAGGACGGCATGGCGCGGCACGCCGCCGCTGACCTTGCCGAGGAAGGCCGGGCCCTGGCCGCGGGAGATCAGCGAGTACGCCATCCGCGAGGAGCCGTAGATGTTGGCGTTCACCGCGGACAGCAGCGCCAGCAGGATGACGACGTTCATGATCTGGCCGGCCGCCGGGATGTTGAGGTAGTCCAGGACGGCGACGTAGGGACCGCTCTTGGCGATCGAGGGGGCGCTCCACGGGATGACGGTGACGATGACGGCCATCGAGCCGACGTAGAAGAGGGCGATCCGCCACATCGCGGTGCGCACCGCGCTCGCGACGCCGCGCACCGGGTCCTTGGACTCGGCGGCCGCGATGGTCACCGTCTCCAGACCGCCGTAGGCGAACACCGAGGCCAGTACGCCGACCATCAGACCGTCCGCGCCGTGCGGCAGGAAGCCGCCGTCGCCGGTGAGGTGGGAGGCGCCCGGGGCGTGGGTGCCGGGGAGGACGCCGCAGATGGCGAGGACGCCCAGCACCAGGAAGAGGGCGATCGCGACGACCTTCAGCGCGGCGAACCAGAACTCGAACTCACCGAAGTTGGAGACCGCCGTCAGGTTCGTGCCGGTGAAGACCACCATGAACAGCAGCACCCACATCCACAGCTGGGTGGCGGGGAACCACTGGATCATGATGGCCGCGGCGCCCAGCGCCTCGGCGGCCACCGCCACACACAGCAGCGCGGTGAACATCCAGCCCACCGTGAAGCCCGCCCAGGAGCCGATGGAGCGCTCGGCGTGCACGGAGAAGGAGCCGGAGGCCGGATTGGCCGCGGCCATCTCGCCGAGCATCCGCATGATCAGCATGACCAGCGCGCCCGAGACCGCATAGGCCAGCACGATCGAGGGGCCCGCGGCGGCGATGCCCTTGCCGGAGCCGACGAACAGGCCGGCGCCGATCACCCCGCCCAGGGCGATCATCGAAAGGTGCCGCTGCTTGAGGCCGTTGGACAGCGAGGGGCCGCCGCCGTGGCCGGCGTCGTGGACCGGATCGGCCGACCGGCTCGGGGATGCGGCGGACGAAGATGTCCGATTCATGTCGTATCTGTCCCAGTATGTGAGAGCGAAGCGGGGTGAAACTGCGTTCTCCCGGGGCCGCCGACGGCTCAACTCCAGGGGTCCTGCGGTGAAACGCGCTCAGTTTGAGTGCCTGTGTCCGCTCAGGGCAACAGTCGTGCAGCGAATGTTCGCTATTCAGACGAGATCGTGACCGTCTGTGGCCGTTTACTCGTCACATACGACTTACCGTCGCCGCGCCCGCAGCTCCCGTACGCCCGCCACCGCCAGCACCGCCGCCGTCGCCGCGGCCGACCACAGCAGCTGCGGCCGGGCCGAGTCCTCGGTCAGCATCAGCACCAGCACCCCGCCCATCGCCACCAGCGCCACCCAGCTCAGCCAGGGAAAAGCCCACATCCGCAGCGTCAGCGTCTCGGGCGCCTCGCGTTCGATTCGCGGACGCAGCCGCAGCTGGGAGACGGCGATCAGCCCCCAGACGAACAGCAGCACCGCACCCACGGCATTGAGCATGTAGAGGAACACCGAATCCGGCCACTCCAGATTCAGCACGACGGAGACGAACCCGAAGGCCACCGAGGCCAGTACGGCCCGCCGCGGCACCCCGCCGCCCGACACCTTCAGCAGCGCCCGCGGCGCCTCGCCCCGCTCGGCCAGCGAGAACACCATCCGCGACGACCCGTAGAGATTGGCGTTCAGCGCCGACAGCAGCGCCACGAACACCACGATGTTCATGATCTGGCCGGCGCCCGGCACCCCGATGCTGTCCAGCACCGCGACGTACGGACTCTTGCCCGGCCGCATCGCCGACCACGGCAGCAGCGTGACGATGACCAGCATCGACCCCACATAGAAGAAGAGGATCCGCCACACCGCGCTGCGCACCGCCCGGCCCACCGCCCGCGCCGGATCGTCCGATTCGGCCGCCGCGATGGTGACCACCTCCAGCCCGCCGAACGCGAACACCACCGCCAGCACACCGGAGATCACCCCCGCCCAGCCACGGGGCAGAAACCCGCCCTGCCCGGTGAGGTTGGTCAGCCCGACCGGTTCCGTATGGGGCAGCACCCCGAAGACCGCCAGCACGCTCAGCGCCAGGAACAGCACGATCGCCGCGACCTTCAGCGCCGCGAACCAGAACTCGAACTCCCCGAAGTTCTTCACCGCGGAGAGATTGGCCGCGGTGAACACGACCATGAAGATCAGCACCCAGCCCCACTGCGGCACCGCGGGCGCCCAGCCATGGGCGATCTGCGCGGCGCCGGTCGCCTCCACCGCGAGCACCACGACCAGCATGAACCAGTACAGCCAGCCCACGCTGAAGCCCGCCCAGCGCCCCAGCGCGCGCTCCGCATGCACCGAGAACGCACCGGAGGACGGCATCGCCGACGACATCTCCCCGAGCATCCGCATGATCAGCATCGCCAGCGCACCCGCGATCAGATACGACAGCACGATCCCCGGCCCGGCCACCGAGATCCCCGCGCCGGAGCCCACGAAGAGCCCCGCGCCGATCACCCCGCCCAGGCCCAGCATCGTCAGATGGCGCTGTTTGAGCCCGCCGTTGAGCGGCTCCGGTTCGCCGGCACCCGTACCGAGGGGCGCCGTCCCGGCGGGGGTCGTTGCGTCGTGCATCGGCTCGTACTTTCGCAGGGAGCGGTGGGCCGGAGGGTCGCCCCGGCGGCGCGCTTTGGTGGAACCCCACAGGTCATCGCGGGGGCGGCCCCAGTTTCCCCGTACGCCGCGCGCTACCACAAAACCGGCGCCCCGCCGCGGCGGACTCCGTGACGAGCATCACGTGACCTGCGGCGACGCACCGAGCCCCAACGGCTGCCCGGGTCCTGCCGGTTGAGCGGAACTCTCCAAGCGGGCCGGTGCGGCTTTGTCGTTGGCACACGATGATCGCCGCCGACCCCGTGAACTAGGGTCTGGACGTCCTTTCCGTCCCTCACCCCCCCCCGCGGAGCCCCGATGAGCACTGCCGCCTTCCCCCGTCCCGGTGAGGTCCTCGCCGACCTGCTGCCGGCCGCCACCGCCTCCCGCGCCCGCGTCCGCGACGCCGCGCTGGTCGTCGGCGGCGCCGCACTCACCGGTATCGCGGCGCAGATCGCCGTCCCGGTCCCCGGCTCCCCGGTCCCGGTCACCGGCCAGACCTTCGCCGCCCTCCTGGTCGGCGCCTCGCTCGGCACCGGCCGCGGGCTGCTCTCCCTCGCGCTGTACGCCCTGGCGGGCATGGCCGGTATGCCCTGGTTCGCGGGCGGCACCTCCGGAGTGGGCGTCACCTTCGGCTACATCGCGGGCATGCTGCTCGCCGCCACCGTCGTGGGCGCGCTGGCCCGCCGCGGCGGCGACCGCGGCGTCCTGCGCACCGCCACCACCATGGCCGCCGGTACGGCCCTGATCTACGCCGTCGGCGTTCCCTACCTCGCTCTGAGCACCGGGATGTCCGCCGGCCAGGCCGTGGCCCAGGGCCTGGTCCCGTTCCTGATCGGCGACGCCCTCAAGGCCGCGCTGGCCATGGGCGCCCTGCCCACGGCCTGGAAGCTCGCCAACCGCCGCTGACCGGCGCCGGCGGCCCCTCAACGCACCCGGGCCCTGCCTCACCACACGGTGAGACGGGGCCCGTTGCGTTTCCGCTGTGCGCGCTAGACCCGCTGCGCCTCGTCGTTCGTGAGGGCCACGCCGTCCCCGGCCGCCCGCGGCCGCCGCCGCTCCAGCCCCAGCCCGATCGCCAGGACGACCGCGGCCGCCACCACGGACAGAATCATCTGCTTCCGCCCGGCCGGGGAGTAGAACATATAGCCCACGACAAAAACGATCAGACCGATCGTCGCGTACGTCAGCCACGGATACAGCCACATCCGCACCGTCAGCCGCTCCGGCGTTTCCCGCTCGATGACCCGCCGCATCCGCAGCTGCGAGAAACAGATGACCAGCCAGACGAAAAGCGCCACCGCTCCGGACGAATTCAGCAGGAACTCGAAAATCGTGTCCTTCGACGTGTAACTGAAAATCGTCGCGATGAACCCGAAGGCCACCGAAGCCCAGATCGCCACCGCCGGGACACCGCCCCTGTTGACGGTCGCGAACGACTTCGGCGCATCGCCGCGCTCACCGAGCGAGAACGCCATCCGCGAGGCCGTGTACAGCCCGGAATTCAGACACGACAGCACCGCGGTGAGCACCACCACATCCATCACGGTGCCCGCGTACGGAATGTCCAGCGACTTGAGCACCGCCACGTACGGGCTCTTGAGAACCGCCCGGTCGTTCCAGGGCAACAGCGTCACGATCACCCCGATCGACCCGATGTAGAAGAGCGCGATCCGCCAGATCACGCTGTTCACGGCCTTCCGTACGGCCGTCACCGGATTCGGCGACTCGCTCGCCGCCAGCGTGACGATCTCACTTCCCATGAAGGAGAAGACCACCAGCAGCATGCCCGAAAGAATCGCCCCCGGACCGTGCGGCAAGAACCCGCCGTGCCCGGTCAGATTCGACAGACCCACCGCATGATTGCCCGGCGGAAGCCCAAATATCGCCAACGCACCGACCACGAGGAAGACAACAATGGCCACCACCTTGATACCGGCGAACCAGAATTCGAACTCACCAAAGGAACCGACCGAGATCAGATTTGTACCGGTCAGCACGATCATCACCAGCAACGCCCAGGCCCACTGCGGGACGGCCGGGACCCAGCCGGTCAGAATCGAGGCCGCGGCGGTCGCCTCCACCGCCAGCACCACCGACCAGAAAAACCAGTAGAGCCACCCGATCGTAAATCCGGCCCAGCGCCCCAGCGCCCGGTCGGCATAAGCGGAGAACGACCCCGACACCGGGGAGGCCGCGGCCATTTCCCCCAGCATCCGCATCACCAGCACGACCAGCAGCCCGGTCAGGGCGTACGAGATCAAAATGCCGGGCCCGGCGGCGGCGATACCGGCACCTGAGCCCACGAACAGACCGGCACCGATGACGCCACCGATGGCAATCATCGACAGATGCCGGTTCTTGAGTCCTGCCTGGAGCCCCTCGGGCGGATCCGCGCCCATGTGCACCATCCTTCAGTCGTTCTGATGTGGAACCCAGGTATGAGAACTCATGATCGTCCGCTACGGAAGACCCGTCTCCGGATCGTTCTCCACCGCTCGTCCGCACGACGACCCGACGGCGCCTACCCCTCACGTGCCATGTCACACTCATGCCCATGCGCGTGTACCTCGGTTCCGACCATGCCGGCTTCGAACTCAAGAACCACCTCGTCGAGTGGCTCAAGGCCAACGGGCACGAGCCCGTCGACTGCGGCCCCCACATCTACGACGCCCAGGACGACTACCCCCCCTTCTGCCTCCGCGCCGCGGAGCAGACCGCCGCCGACCCGGCCGGCCTCGGCATCGTGATCGGCGGCTCCGGCAACGGCGAGCAGATCGCCGCCAACAAGGTCAAGGGCGTACGGGCCGCACTGGCCTGGAGCGAGGAAACCGCCAGGCTCGGCCGCGAGCACAACAACGCCAACGTCATCTCGGTCGGCGGCCGCATGCACACCCAGGACGAGGCGACGCGCTTCATCGAGGTCTTCCTGGCCACCCCGTACTCGGACGAGGAGCGCCACACCCGCCGCATCGAGATGCTCTCGGCCTACGAGACCACCGGCGACCTCCCGCCCATCCCGGCCCACCACCCGCAGCAGTAACCCGGGCGCCCGCCCCCACCCTTCACCACCCACCCACGGGAGGCGCCGGGCTGCAACGGCGAAGCCGTGGAGGCCCGGCGCCGCAGCCGTACAGCCCCGCGCAGCGGACCCGCCCCCCCGCGTGGGGGCACCTCCCACGCCCTTCAGGCAGTGGGGGAGCAACGGCGGAAAACCCGACCACGTACGGAGAAACCCTCCGGAGGAGCCCGTGCCCGAGGGCCACACCATCCACCGACTGGCCCAGGACTACGCCGCCCGCTTCCTGGGCCAGAAGGTCCGCACCACCAGCCCCCAGGGCAAGTTCTCCGACAGCGCGGCCCTGACCGACCGTCAGGCGCTGACCACCGCCGAGGCCCACGGCAAGCACCTCTTCCTCGGCTTCGGCGACACCGGCTGGATCCACATCCACCTCGGACTCTTCGGCAAACTCGGCTTCGGCGACGCCCCGGCCCCGCCGCCCACCGACACCGTCCGCCTCCGCCTGGCCACCGCCACCGCCTACGCGGACCTGCGCGGCCCCACCACCTGCGCCCTGATCACCACCCCCGAGAAGCAGGCGATACACGACCGCCTGGGCCCCGACCCGCTGCGCCCCGACGCCGACCCCGACCGGGCCTGGCAGCGCATCACCCGCAGCCGCACCACCATCGCCGCCCTGCTCCTCGACCAGAAGATCATCGCCGGGGTGGGCAATGTGTACCGCGCCGAGGTCCTCTTCCGGCACCACATCGACCCCTACCTCCCCGGCCGCGACCTGCCCCGCGCCGCCTGGGACGCCATCTGGCAGGACCTGGTCCTCCTCATGCGCGAAGGCGTCCGCAACAACCGCATCGACACCGTCCGCCCCGAGCACATGCCGGAGGCGATGGGCCGCCCGCCCCGGGTGGACGACCACGGCGGCGAGGTCTACGTCTACCGACGCACCCACCAGCACTGCCACCTCTGCGGCAGCGAGATCCGCACCGCCGAACTGGCCGCCCGCAACCTCTTCTGGTGCCCGGGCTGCCAGCCGACGAGCGGCACCTAGCCGCGGCCCCGGGCCACCCGCATCCGCGCGACCGCATTTCGAACGTCGAACGCCGATTCCCGGCAATTCCCCGGGGTGACGTGCGGCGAATCGACGCACCGCCGAACGGGTGGATAAGGTCCCAGAGCAATGACAAGCGGCCCGGGAACCCCCACCCGTACGGAACCCCTGACGGCCCGGATGCACAGAGGACTGCACCGGGCCCGCATCGGCGTGCGCAAGGCCGGGGTCGACTACTTCCGCGGCGAGGGCTCCGACCGCTTCGCCCTCGTCGCCCTCCTCCTCGCCATCCCCGCCCTCGCCGGCGGCACGCTCTGGCGCCCCGAGTGGCTCGCCCCCACGGCCCTGGTCCTCCCGGTGATCGCCGGCGGCCTCCTCCTGCGCCCCGCCAACCTGCTTGTCCTCTACGGGGCTTCGGCCGCCGCCCTGGTCGTCGAAGCCGCCCTCTTCGGCCCGTACGGCGAAGGACCCGACCGGATCACCCCCGGCACCGTCCTGGTCGTGGCCGCCGTCGGCTTCTTCGGTCTGCTCATCGCGCAGTTCCGCAGCCGGGTCGGGGTGCCCTGGCGGCGCGGCGGCACCATGCTCTTCGACCTGCGCGAGCGGATCCGCGTCCAGAGCTCGCTGCCCAAACTGCCGCCGGGCTGGCACCACGAGATGGCGCTGCGCCCGGCCGGCGGCCAGTCCTTCTCCGGCGATTTCGTCGTCGCCTCCCGCACCCACGGCGGCAGCATCCTGGAAGTCGTGCTCACCGACGTCTCCGGCAAGGGCATGGACGCCGCCTCCCGTGCCCTGCTGCTCTCCGGCGCCTTCGGCGGCCTGCTCGGCTCGCTGCCGCCGCACGCGTTCCTCCCCGCCGCCAACGGCTATCTCCTGCGCCAGGACTGGGACGAGGGCTTCGCCACCTCCGTCCACCTCGTCCTCGACCTGGAGTCCGGCGACTACGAACTCCTCTCGGCGGGCCACCTCCCCGCGCTCCAACTGAGCGCGGGCACCGGCCGCTGGGAGGAGAAATCGGGCGAGGGCCCGCTGCTCGGCGTCTACGACGGCGCCCAGTTCGACCCCATCAAGGGCACCCTGCGCGTCGGCGACGTCCTGATGCTCTTCACCGACGGCCTGGTCGAGGCCAACGACCGCGATATCGCCGAGGGCATCGACCGCCTCACCGGCGAGGCCGACCGCTACGTCACCACCGGCTTCACCGGCGCCGCCTGGCACCTGATCGAGGCCGTGGCCAAGGACGTCAACGACGACCGCGCCCTGCTACTGATCTGCCGGGACGCCTGACGCGCCCGTCCGGCGCGTGGCTCTTCACCTGCGTCCGGCACCCGGCCCCGCGTGGCACTTCGCCTGCGTCCGGCACCTGGCCCCGCGTGGCACTTCGCCTGCGTCCGGCACCTGGCCCCGCGTGGCACTTCACCGGCGGCCGGCACCCCGCCCCGCGTGGCACTTCACCGGCGGCCGGCACCCCGCCCGGTGCCTGGCATCCGGGCCGCCGGGCCTCCCCGCATCCCGGCCGCGGGGCCTCCCCGCATCCAGGCGTCCGGCGCCCGTGCACCCGGGAATTCCGCCCGCCCCCGCCACGTTGTGGCCTGCAAGGGGCGCCCGCAACCCTTAGGGGATCTGTTCGAATACCCCCTAAGGGGCGTCCCCGTCCGCCGCCCCCCGAGCGCCAACGGCGGCGGGCACAGCTCCCGCCGCCGACTCACCGATCAGTGATGGTGATGGTGCTGCCCGAACAGGAACCACGTCGTCACCAGCAACGCCACCAGGGCAACGGCACACGCGATCTTCAGCGGGCTGTACGGCCGGTCGCCGTCGACCTCGCCCGTCTGGGCGTTGACCATGACCTGCCACTGCTTGCCGTTGTAGACGTATGACGCGAACCACACCGGCAGCAGCAGCAGTTTGTACGTCACCGACCCGTAGTTGGTGTTGACCGAGTGCACCCGCTGCTGGTCGCCACCGATGTTCTTCTTGCAGTCCTGCCTGATGACCTCGGCCATCCTCCGCTGGGCGTGCTGGAATCCCGCCTCCGGCTCGACGTCGTAGCGCAGCGTCCGGAAGCCCGCCAGATACGCCTCCTGATAAGCCACCGCCTGCTTCAGCGGCCAGGGCTCCAGCGCCTCCAGCTGAGCGACCGGGATGTGCCCGACGCCGGGGACGAGGACGTCGTCGAAGTTCCGGCTGACATTGCCGCTGACCCGGGTCCAGCGGATCTCGGTCCGCTCGTTGTCGCCGCTGCCGGTGGTGTACCGCTTGCCGCGCTCACCGTTGTACGAGGACGCGGTCGCGGCGTCGTACGTCCAGTGCGGTACGTACGTCCCGTGCAGGGTCTCGGCCGAGTTCACCTTCTTCAGGCTGTTCGGCGCGAACCAGCGGGACCGGGCCCACTTGCGCAGGTTCTCGTGCACCTCCTGCTTGTTCACCCGGAACGGCACCAGGCCCTCGGGCACGATCCGGTCCGTGGCGGCCGAGGCGACCATGGGCGTGGCGCAGAACTGGCAGCGGCCGGAGAGCGCGCTGGTCTCGTTGACCGCACCGCAGCCGGGGCACTGGAGAGCCTGACCGCCGGCCGCCCGGGGCTTCGGCGGCAGGGTCGCCAGCTCCTCCCAGGCGTGCTCGCGCACTTCCCGGTTGACGGGGGCGATGGGCTGCTCGAAGCGGCAGTTCGGGCAGCGCAGCGAGTTCGTGCCGGGGGCGTACTCGGCGGTGGAACCGCAGGACGGACAGGCGTAGGACTGCGGCGTGCCGGGCTGCTGCTGATCGGGCTGCGCCTGCTCGGGCTGCTGCGGAGCGGCCGGCTGCTGCCCGTACTGCTGCTGCTCGTACGGTCCCTGGGGCGGCGGAGCCTGCTGGTAGGGCTGCTGCTGCGGGTAGGGCTGTTGCGGCGGCTGCTGCTGGTACGGCTGCGGGGGCTGCCCCTGGTAGGGCTGCTGCGCGGGCTGCCCCTGATACGGCTGCTGCGGGTAGGGCTGCTGGTACGGCTGTTGCGGCTGCTGCTGATAAGGCTGCTGCGGCTGATACGGCTGATAGCTCATCGGGACACGCCCTCCTGGCGGTCGGTCACGCCTGCGGCGGCAGCGGCGGGGGAGTGGCGCGGAAGAGCGGTGCCAGCTCGGGGATCTGCTCCACCGGCTGCCAGCTCTCCATGCCCTCGCGCCAGGCGAGCATGCCGCTGCGCACGGCGCCCGAGCGGATGTGCCCGGAGAACGTCGCGTGGTCGTAGGGGCCCTGCTGCTGGCCGTCCACGGCTACGTGCCACTGGTACTGCTGCTGACCGGGCAGCGGCGGCGGAACGGCCGCCCCACCGGGAGCCGGAGCGGCGGGCGCATAAGCCTGCTGCGGCTGCTGCGGCTGCTGCGGCTGCTGGGGCTGCTGGGGCGTGAACGCCTGCGCCATCTGCTGCCCGGCGGCCATGCCGAGCCCCAGGCCCACGCCCTCCCCGGCGCCGCCCGGGTTGTTCGCCGCGTCCCGCACCGCGTCCGCCGCCTGCATACGGGCGTAGTTGTCCAGGTTCCCGATGATGCCCATCCGGCTGCGGGCGTCGATGGCCTGCTCGACCTCGGGCGGCAGCGAGATGTTCTCGATGATGAACTTCGGGATCGCGATGCCGTGCGACGCCATCAGCTCGTCGGACAGCATCTTGGCCAGCCGGTCGCCCAGCTCGCTCTGGCGCGCGGCGAGGTCGAGCATGGGAATGCCCGAGCTCCCCAGCAGTGTGCCGAGCTTCCCGACGATCAGCTGCCGCAGATATTCCTCGACCTCTTCGGTGCGGAACTGCGGGTCGGTGCCGGCGAGTTCGTTCAGCAGCTTGGCCGGGTCGGTCACCCGCGCCGCGTAGCCGCCGAACGCCCGCAGCCGCACCATGCCGAACTCGGGGTCGCGCACCGTGACCGGGTTCTGCGTGCCCCACTTCATGTCCGTGAACTGCCGGGTGGTGACGAAGTACACCTCGGCCTTGAACGGCGAGTGGAAGCCGTACTTCCAGCCCTGGAGGGTCGAGAGGATCGGCAGGTTCCCGGTCTGCAGCTCGTGCATGCCCGGCGCGAAGACATCGGCGATGCGGCCCATGTTCACGAAAACGGCGACCTGCGACTCGCGCACGATGAGCTTGGCGCCCATCTTGATCTCGTTCTCATAGCGCGGGAAACGCCATACCATCGTGTCCCGGCTGTCGTCGGTCCATTCGATGATGTCGATGAACTCGCCGCGTAGACGGTCCATGAAGCTCACGAGAAGTCCCCCCGGTGCGTCCGGTTGTCGGTGCTGATGCGTTGCTGCTGCGTTGATACGGCCACGTCATCGTACGGGGGTGGCTCGGGCCTGTCCCTCACCGGTTCGCGGACCGCGCACCGGTCGCGGTCCGCCGCCGCCTCCCGCAGGGCGGCAACGGTATTACGCCCCGGCCCGCGCCCGCGCCGTATCCGCCGGGTCCTTCTTGAACGCCCAGGCCATCTTGGGCTCCATCGCCCACCGGAACGCCCGCTGCACCGGCGGGGTGCACAGCGCCGTGACGACGACGGCCGCGATCACCGTCACCGCGATCTCGCCGAGCGGGGAGTGCAGCCACTTGTGGTCGTCGAACCAGCCCCAGAACCGCGAGCCCTTGGCCAGGAAGCCGTGCAGCAGATAGCCGTACAGCGTCCCCGCGCCCAGCACCGTGAACCACATCGTGCGCCGCGGCACCCAGGAGTAGAAGCAGGCCGTCATCACCAGCGAGCAGCCGAACAGGGCCAGCGTCATGATCACGCCCGCCCACCAGGTGGTGCCCAGCTCCTGGGCGCTGTCGCGGTGGTAGAACCACGCCGACGACATCCGGGGCGCCGCCCAGTACGCCATCACCAGCGCGGCCGCGAAGATCGGCACGGACGCGATCCGCACCGACCGCCGCTGCACCATCCGGAAGTGCTCGGGCCGCAGATTCAGCCCCAGCACGAAGAACGGCAGGAACTGGAGCACGCGCTGGAGGTCCAGATCGTCACCGATCTCCGGGGAGACCGACGCGAGCACGGCGATCACCACGGCCAGCGGAACCGGCCAGCGCACGATCTTCCACAGCGGGGTCGTCAGCCGCCAGATGAACAGCGCCACCAGGAACCACGTCAGGAACCACGGGTCCAGCAGGCTGATCGGATGCCCGGGGTCGTTGTCCGCCCAGCGCTTGAAGAAGGCGTAGCCCGTCTCGAAGATGACGTAGGGGACGGCGACGCCGGTGATCAGCCGCTGGAGGCGGTCCCGGCGCATATCGAAACTGCGCGAGAAGTAGCCGGAGATGATGATGAACGCCGGCATGTGGAAGGTGTAGACGGTCATGTAGAGCGCCTCGGCGGCGCGGCTGCCGTCGGTCAGCGGCTCCCATGCGTGCCCCATCGCCACCAACACGATGGCCAGGTACTTCGCGTTGTCGAAGAACGCGTCCCGGCCGGCTCTGGGCGCGGGATCCGACGCCGTCGCCGGGGCCGGTGTGTCCTGCGCGGCGGGCGCCTCCGTGGCCGGAGGGAGCTCGCGTCGTGGAGTGGGGGCAGCGGGAGACATCCCAGGCACGATAGCGGTGCCCGGCGAATGCGTAAAACCCGTGCCGCGTTATTCGATATTTCGCCGGGCGTGACCGCGGATACACCACCGATAAAGCGGGCAAGGGACCGTGAGATTCCTCGCAGGGGCCGGGTCGTGGCCCTGGTCGTCGGGCCTGTAAGTCATGTCCCGATGGGATGATTTGTCCTGTCTTGCTATCCCAAAACGGTTGATATCCCCAGCGGACGGCCCGGAAGGAATGTCCGCTTCCTGGTTGATATGCCGGTATCGTCGCGCCAGTGCGGTTGCCGACGTCACTCATGACGTGATGAACGATGTGGTGAATAGCGCGGGAAATGCTGGAAATGGCGTGGGAAGTGGTATCGAGAATCCGGAATTCAGGCCGGCGGCTCGCTGCGGCGCCGGGCGGTGAATTCCGTACCCCCGCCCCCGCCGGCCCCCGTACGGGCCCCGTCCCGGCTCATGCGCCGCGTCTGGCCGGACCCCGCCGCTACCAGGGGACGGAACCGGGCAAAGCGTTGGCCGATGATTCGTCACCCGCCTGCGTTGGGAAAGGAGTTGGTGGCACGATGGGGCCGGGGGTGTGCGGGGCATGCTCCCGGGCCGGTGAGGCGTTCCGACCAAGGGTGTGATCAGTGTGGCTCTTTCGCTGTCTGTGGTGCTGATGTTGGGGATCATCCTCGTCGTACTGATGAGACAGAAGGCCCTCAAGGCGGGCCCGGCGATCGTCGCCATACTCTTCGGCTTCTTCCTCGCCTCCACGGGAATGGCGCCGTCGATCAACCGGTTCCTCAATTCCATCGCCAACACCATCAACCACATCACCTTCTAGGCCGCCGGTTCTCGACTCACGGCGGCCTTCCGGTGGTTTCCCGGTGGTTGTCCAGCGGTTTTCCGGCGTTCCCGCCTAGGCGGTCTGCCCGTCCCCGGTCCGCGACAGGGCATCCCGTACGGCTTCCTCGCTGCGCCCCACCAGCGCCGATCCGTCGTCCGCGGTGATGATCGGCCGCTGAATCAGTCGGGGGTGCTCGGCCAGCGCCTCGATCCACCGTTCCCGCTCCGCGTCGGTACGTCCCCAGGACCCGACGCCCAGCTCCTTGGCCTCGGCCTCCTGGGTACGGGTGATGTCCCACGGCTCCAGGCCCAGCCGCTCCAGCACGGCACGGATCTCGTCCGCGGTCGGCGGCTCCTCCAGATAGCGGCGCACGGTGTACTGCGCGCCCTCCTCGTCGAGAAGGTCCACGGCGGAACGGCACTTGGAACACGCGGGATTGATCCAGATCTCCATGCCGTCACCTTAGAACGCCGCGACCCGGCCACCCCGGGCGCGCCCGGGACCCCGGAGAACGCAAAGAACCCCAGGCCACCGGGCCTGGGGTTCCTTTCCTGAGCGGGCGACGGGAATCGAACCCGCGTAGCCAGTTTGGAAGACTGGGGCTCTACCATTGAGCTACGCCCGCAAGCGCCACCGGTCAGCGACCGCGGCACGCAGTGCATCGTAGCGGGTCAGGGCGGTCCGCCGCACACCGCATTCCCGTCGCCCGCCGGCCGGATCCGTTATCCCGATAACTGGCAACCGTACGGCCAGCAGCCATGTACCCTACGTGTCGCACCGACGGGGTGTGGCGCAGCTTGGTAGCGCGTCCGCTTTGGGAGCGGAAGGTCGTCGGTTCGAATCCGGCCACCCCGACCAGCAAGATCCAGCCGAAACCTCGGCCGGGCGAAAGCCCTCCCGCGCGCCCCTGCGCCCGTGCGACGACGCTCCGCTCATGGCCACCGGTGGCCGCTCATCGGCCCGCCGCCCGCCCATTCATGATCGCGTTGTGGGCGTCATCCTCCCTGCGGTTACTATGCAAGCTGCGTGCCCGTGTGTCTCTGTAGCCGGGCGCGATCGGCCGGGCCACGAATGAGCGGGCCCGGAAGATCTTCGGCAAAACCCCAGAAGTCAGCCCCAAGGAGACCGAACCGTGAAGAGCGCCGTGGAGACCCTGAACCCGACCCGGGTTCGGCTCACTGTCGAGGTGCCCTTCGAGGAGCTCAAGCCCAGCCTCGACGCGGCGTACAAGAAGATCAACCAGCAGGTCACGGTGAAGGGCTTCCGTAAGGGCAAGATCCCTGCCCGGGTCATCGACCAGCGGTTCGGCCGTGGCGCCGTGCTGGAGGAGGCCGTCAACGACGCGCTCCCGAAGTTCTACACCGAGGCCGTCAACGAGGGTGAGTTCAACGTCCTCGGCCAGCCCGAGGTCGACATCACCGAGCTGAAGGACGGCGAGCTGCTGGCCTTCACCGCCGAGGTCGACATCCGCCCGGCCCTGGAGATCCCGGACTACTCCGGTATCGAGGTCGAGGTCGACGCCGTCGAGGTCTCGGACGAGGACGTCGACAACTCGGTCGAGCAGCTGCGTGAGCGCTTCGCCACCACCTCCCCGGTCGAGCGCGCCGCCCAGGACGGCGACGTCCTGACCGTGAACCTCGAGGCCAAGGTCGACGGCGAGGTCCTGGAGGACGGTGTCGCCCAGGGCGTCAACTACACCGTCGGCTCCGGTGAGCTGCTGGACGGCATCGACGACGCCGTCAAGGGCCTGGAGGCCAACGGCAAGGCCACTTTCACCTCCGAGCTCAAGGGCGGCTCCGCCCAGGGCAAGGAGGCCGAGGTCACCGTCGAGGTCACCGAGGTCAAGTCGCGTGAACTGCCCGAGCTGGACGACGACTTCGCGCAGCTGGCCAGCGAGTTCGACACCCTCGAGGAGCTCAAGGCGGACAGCCGCAAGCGCCTTGAGCAGATGAAGAAGTACGACCAGGCCACCCAGGCGCAGGAGAAGGTCCTGGACGAGCTGCTCAAGCTCGTCGAGGTGCCGATGCCGGAGAAGCTGCTCGCGGACGAGATCCAGACCCGCAAGCACAACCTGGAGCACCACCAGCTCGGCCAGATGGGCCTCGACCTCGCGAAGTACCTGGAGATCCAGGGCAAGACCGAGGAAGAGTTCGACGCCGAGACCAAGGAGCAGGCCGAGAAGGGCATCAAGACCCAGTTCATCCTCGACGAGCTGGTCAACAAGGAGAAGCTGAACGTCAGCCAGGAGGAGCTCACCGAGCACCTCATGCGCCGCGCGCAGTCCTCCGGCATGTCCCCCGACCAGTTCGCCCAGGCCGTCGTCGAGGGCGGCCAGGTGCCGATGCTCGTCGGCGAGGTCGCCCGCGGCAAGGCCCTCGCGGTCGTCGTCGAGGCCGCCACGGTCAAGGACGCCAACGGCGAGGTCATCGACCTGGAGGACGAGGAAGAGACCGAGGTCGCCGAGGCCGTCGTCGCCGAGGCCGAGGGCACCGAGGACAAGCCCGCGGCCGACGAGTCGACCGAGGCCTGAGCCCCGGCCGTCGTACGGCACTGATACGTACGGGCCCGAACGCGCGCGCAAGCGTGTTCGGGCCCGTTGCCGTGCGCGCACCGGAACCGGCCCGCGGGCCGGTCATACCGGCGTCATACCCGACCGGTGAGCCTGCGCTCACAGCGAACAGTTCTCAATGCGGGATGGCGTTGTCCGACCTGCGCGTTAGGGTCCGTAGATACGAGGGCAGGGGAGTCCCTGAAACCGCGCCGGCGCACCATACGGCGCCGATCCCCGCGCCCCGGCAGACGACGCTGAGACGGTCGCGAACCGTCCGACAACGAGCAGGTGGACACGTGACGATCCCGATGCCTTCCGCCGCCGCTGAGCCGACCTTCGGTGGCCTCGGCGACCAGGTCTACAACCGGCTGCTCGGCGAGCGGATCATCTTCCTCGGCCAGCCGGTCGACGACGACATCGCCAACAAGATCACCGCGCAGCTGCTTCTCCTGGCCGCGGACCCGGAGAAGGACATCTACCTCTACATCAACAGTCCGGGCGGTTCGGTCACGGCCGGCATGGCGATCTACGACACCATGCAGTACATCAAGAACGACGTGGTGACGATCGCGATGGGCCTGGCCGCTTCGATGGGCCAGTTCCTGCTGAGCGCCGGCACCCCGGGCAAGCGCTTCGCGCTGCCCAACGCCGAGATCCTCATTCACCAGCCCTCCGCGGGCCTGGCCGGTTCGGCCTCGGACATCAAGATCCACGCCGATCAGCTGCTGCGCACGAAGCAGCGCCTGGGTGAGCTCTCCGCCCGTCACACTGGCCAGACGCTGGAGCAGTGGACCAGGGACGCCGACCGCGACCGCTGGTTCAGCGCCGAGGAGGCCAAGGCGTACGGCCTCATCGACGAGGTCATGCCCTCCGCCACCGGCGTTCCGGGCGGGGGCGGCACCGGGGCCTGACCCCGGCCGTACACGCCCCGTAGCAGACCCCCCAGCCTTTATCGCCACCAGGACGGTGAACCCCCAGATGAACAACTTCCCCGGAAGCGGCCTCCAGGAGCGCGCTCAGGCCGAGTTCTCCGGCACGCGCGCCGAGTCCCGCTACATCGTCCCGCGCTTCGTCGAGCGGACCTCGCAGGGCGTGCGCGAGTACGACCCGTACGCGAAGCTCTTCGAGGAGCGGGTGATCTTCCTCGGCGTGCAGATCGACGACGCATCCGCCAATGACGTCATGGCACAGCTGCTGTGCCTGGAGTCGATGGACCCGGACCGGGACATCTCCATCTACATCAACTCCCCCGGCGGCTCCTTCACCGCGCTGACGGCCATCTACGACACCATGCAGTTCGTCAAGCCGGACATCCAGACGGTGTGCATGGGCCAGGCCGCCTCGGCCGCCGCGGTCCTGCTGGCCGCCGGTACGCCCGGCAAGCGGATGGCGCTGCCCAACGCCCGGATCCTGATCCACCAGCCCTACAGCGAGACCGGCCGCGGCCAGGTCTCCGACCTGGAGATCGCGGCCCGCGAGGTCCTGCGGATGCGGTCGCAGCTCGAGGACATGCTGGCCAAGCACTCCAGCACGCCGATCGAGAAGATCCGCGACGACATCGAGCGCGACAAGATTCTGACCGCCGAGGAGTCGCTGGCGTACGGTCTCGTCGACCAGATCGTCTCCACGCGCAAGTCCTCCGTCTCGATGGGCTAGCGACCCGCGCACAGCGAGTCGGAGAGTCGCCCCCTTGGACCGGGCCGGAACGAGTGAACCGAGTCCGTCCAAGGGGGGCCCGTACGGGGGTCCCGGCAAGGTACCGTCGATAGGCAAGCACCCGGGTCCGTTGAGCAATGCGGATCCCAGGCGAAGGGGAAGCACCTCGTGGCACGCATCGGTGACGGCGGCGACCTGCTCAAGTGCTCATTCTGCGGAAAGAGCCAGAAGCAGGTGAAGAAGCTCATCGCGGGACCTGGTGTGTACATCTGCGACGAGTGCATCGATCTCTGTAACGAAATCATCGAGGAGGAGCTCGCCGAGACCTCCGAGGTGCGCTGGGAGGAGCTCCCCAAGCCACGGGAGATCTACGAGTTCCTCAACGGCTATGTGGTGGGCCAGGACCCCGCGAAGAAGGCGCTGTCGGTCGCCGTCTACAACCACTACAAGCGGGTGCAGGCCGGCGAGAACGGCGGCGGCCGCGGTGACGAGGGCATCGAACTCGCCAAGTCCAACATCCTGCTGCTCGGCCCCACCGGCTCCGGCAAGACGCTGCTGGCGCAGACCCTGGCCCGGATGCTCAACGTCCCGTTCGCCTTCGCCGACGCCACGGCGCTGACCGAGGCCGGCTACGTCGGCGAGGACGTCGAGAACATCCTCCTCAAGCTCATCCAGGCCGCGGACTTCGACATCAAGAAGGCCGAGACCGGCATCATCTACATCGACGAGATCGACAAGGTCGCCCGCAAGAGCGAGAACCCCTCGATCACGCGGGACGTCTCCGGCGAGGGCGTCCAGCAGGCCCTGCTCAAGATCCTGGAGGGCACCACCGCCTCCGTCCCGCCGCAGGGCGGCCGGAAGCACCCCCACCAGGAATTCATCCAGATCGACACGACGAACGTTCTGTTCATCGTCGGTGGTGCCTTCGCCGGCCTGGAGAAGATCATCGAGTCCCGGTCCGGCGCCAAGGGCATCGGCTTCGGCGCCACCATCCGCTCCAAGCGGGAGATCGAGTCCAAGGACCAGCTCCAGGAGGTCATGCCGGAGGACCTGGTGAAGTTCGGGATGATCCCCGAGTTCATCGGCCGCCTCCCGGTCCTCACCTCCGTCCACAACCTCGACCGCGAGGCGCTGCTCCAGATCCTGGTCGAGCCGCGCAACGCGCTCGTCAAGCAGTACAAGCGCCTCTTCGAACTCGACGGCGTCGAGCTCGACTTCGACCGCCCGGCCCTGGAGGCCATCGCCGACCAGGCCATCCTCCGCGGCACCGGCGCGCGCGGCCTGCGCGCCATCATGGAAGAGGTCCTGTCCTCCGCCATGTACGAGGTCCCGTCCCGCAAGGACGTCGCCCGGGTCGTCATCACGGCGGACGTCGTTCACTCGAACGTGAACCCGACCCTCGTGCCGCGGACCCGGGGGGAGTCGGGGGAGCCGCAGGAGAAGAGTGCGTAGTGCGCTGCTCATAGCGACCAACGGAACAGCCCGGCAGCGAAGTCGCTGCCGGGCTGTTCCGTTGGTTGGCGGGGTGGGTCAGCGGTTTACAAGCTGAGTTGGCACGCCGTGCTCGCCTCATCCCCCTTGACGCCCAAGGTGAACAGGTAGAGATTGCAGTCGGTCATGGCCCCCGCCTTTCCTCCCGGCGTGTGTTCCATGGCCACCATGGCGCACGCGCCCGCAACCTTGGGCCCGATTACGTACCCGTGCGCGTGGAGGTAGCTCGCGCAGTGCTTGGGGTCGGCGTGGGCCGGTGCTGTTGCGACGAGCGGAAGCGCCGCGCCTGCCAGCACTATTCCGGTGGCTGCCGCTATGCGGCGCACTGCCTTGCGCATGGGAATTCCCCCTTGGGTCGGAAAGCCGCGGAGGCTTTCGATCGATCGTCGATCAATCTACTGCCCCATGAGCCTTCATTTGGGGCATCCGTGATGTTCTGGCCAATGTTCTGCCGGATCCGTCGCTTCACGCGCAGGGCAGGCGAAGGGCCCTCGACGGGACGCCCGTCGAGGGCCCTTTCGTGGTCAGCCGGCCGCTGGGGAAGTGCTACTTCTCCTTGCGGACTTCCTGGCGGATCTTGGCGGTCTTGTCAGCCGCGGCGTCGCCCTCAGGGGCCTGTGAGGTCACCCCGCTGGGCCCCATTGCGGGCATGTACGTGACCGAACCGACGGCGCTACTGTCCCCCCAGGCACAGGCGGTGAGGTTGAAGGACATCTCCATGCCGTGCTCGTTGCCCGAGACCTTGTACTTCGCGCACTTCAGCGCCGCACCGTCGAAGTTGTCCGGCGAGTACGACGTTGCACCGTCGACGGTTTCGAACTTGAGGCCCTCGGAAATATTCTTCTTCATGTTGTCTTCGACCTGGGCGAAGAACTGGTCGACGGCGCCTTCCGGGTTCGCGACCTTTCCGTAGACGCCCACCACCTTGAGGCCCGCCTTGCTGGCTGCCTTGTACGTGCCAGTCACTTCCTTGGCCTCGGTGATCCCCATGGCCTTGGCCGACTTGTCGCCGGAGGCGTCCTTGGCGGCGTCACTGCCACCGAGAGCATCCTGCTTGGAGTACTCCCCGTTCAGCAGGGAGCCCGGCATCGAGATCGTGTAAGGCTTCACCTCACCCCCACCCGACCCGAACACGAAGTAAGCCCCCACCCCGATCGCCGCCACCACAGCCACCGCGCCGATGATCAGGCCGACCTTCTTGCCGCTGCCGCCGCTCTCCGGCGGGCCCTGGGGGATTGCGCCGTAGGGGGTCTGCTGGCCGTAGGCGGGCTGGGCGCCCTGCTGGGGGTAGCCGTAGGCGGGCTGCTGGGGCTGCTGCTGGGGGTAGCCGTAGCCGCCCTGCTGCGGGGGCACCTGGCCGCCCTGCTGCGGGTAGCCGTAGCCGGGCTGCGGGGCCGGCTGCTGCGGCTGCTGGCCGTACGGGCCGGGCTGCTGAGGCTGCTGGCCGTACGGTCCCGGTGGCGGCTGGTTGTAGCTCATGGAGCGGTTCCCCTCGTAACAAGCTGGTGGCAGCCGACGTCTGTGTGCTGCCCGCACGTGATGTTTATGCGCTGCGAACATCCTGTACGACGCCGCCGACAGCCGGTGCCCCGGGGGCGAAACCGATTCGAAGCTGCGACATACGCGCCCGTACACTGTCGGTCGTGACCGAGAACACTCAGCAGAGCAACCACAGCGCCCCCGAACTGCCGACTCAGTACACGCCGGCCGATGTAGAGGGGCCGCTGTACGAGCGCTGGGTAGAGCGGGGCTACTTCGAGGCGGACGAGAAGAGCGACAAGCCGCCGTACACGATCGTCATCCCGCCGCCGAACGTCACCGGCTCCCTGCATCTGGGGCACGCCTTCGAGCACACCCTCATCGACGCGCTCACGCGTCGTAAGCGGATGCAGGGCTACGAGACGCTCTGGCAGCCGGGCATGGACCACGCCGGTATCGCCACGCAGAACGTCGTCGAGCGCGAGCTCGCCAAGGAGGGTGTCTCCCGGCACGACCTCGGCCGCGAGGCGTTCGTCGAGCGGGTCTGGCAGTGGAAGAACGAGTCCGGTGGGCAGATCAGCGGTCAGATGCGGCGCCTCGGCGACGGTGTCGCCTGGTCGCGTGAGCGGTTCACCATGGACGAGGGCCTGTCCAAGGCCGTCCAGACCATCTTCAAGCGGCTCTACGACGACGAGCTGATCTACCGCGCCGAGCGCATCATCAACTGGTGCCCGCGCTGTCTGACCGCCATCTCGGACATCGAGGTGGAGTATCAGGACGACGAGGGTGAGCTGGTGTCGATCCGGTACGGAGAGGGGGACACGTCGATCGTCGTCGCCACCACCCGCGCCGAGACGATGCTCGGTGACACCGCCGTCGCCGTTCACCCGGAGGACGAGCGCTACGCCCATCTCGTCGGCACCGAGATCGAGTTGCCGCTGACCGGCCGCCGGATTCCGGTCGTCGCGGACGAGCACGTCGACCCCGAGTTCGGTACGGGTGCGGTCAAGGTCACCCCGGCGCACGACCCCAACGACTTCGAGATCGGGCGGCGGCACGATCTGGCCAGCCTGGCCGTTCTCGACGAGCGTGGGGTGATCACGGCGCACGGTCCCTTCCAGGGGCTGGACCGCTTCGAGGCCCGCTCCGCGATCGTCGGTGCGCTGCGCGCCGAGGGCCGGATCGTCTCGGAGAAGCGCCCGTACACCCACTCCGTCGGCCACTGCTCGCGCTGCAAGACCACCATCGAGCCGCGGCTGTCGATGCAGTGGTGGGTCAAGGTCGGCCCGCTGGCGAAGGCGGCCGGCGACGCGGTCCGTGACGGCAAGGTCGCGATCCACCCCAAGGAGATGGAGTCGCGGTACTTCGGCTGGGTGGACAACCTTCACGACTGGTGCATTTCCCGCCAGTTGTGGTGGGGTCACCGGATTCCGGTCTGGTACGGGCCGAACGGTGAGGTCGTCTGCGTCGGACCCGAGGACGAGGCGCCCACCGGCGAGGGGTGGCATCAGGACACCGACGTTCTCGACACGTGGTTCTCGTCGGGTCTGTGGCCGTTCTCCACCCTCGGCTGGCCCGAGCAGACGCCGGGCGTCGAGAAGTTCTATCCGAACTCCGTGCTGGTCACCGGCTACGACATCCTCTTCTTCTGGGTCGCCCGCATGATGATGTTCGGGCTGTACGCGATGGACGGCACCCCGCCGTTCCACACCATCGCGCTGCACGGCATGGTCCGTGACCAGTTCGGCAAGAAGATGTCCAAGTCGTTCGGGAATGCGGTCAATCCGCTGGACTGGATGGATGCGTACGGATCGGATGCGGTCCGGTTCACGCTGGCCCGCGGCGCCAACCCGGGTGTCGACGTCCCGATCGGCGAGGACTGGGTCCAGGGGTCCCGTAACTTCGCCAACAAGATCTGGAACGCGACGCGCTTCGCGCTGATGAACGGCGCCACGGTGGAGGGCGAACTGCCGCCCGCCGAGCAGCTGTCGGCGACCGACCGGTGGATCCTGTCGCGGCTGAACTCCGTCGTGGCCGAGGTGGACGCGTACTACGACGACTACCAGTTCGCCAAGCTGTCGGACACCCTCTTCCACTTCGCCTGGGACGAGGTCTTCGACTGGTACGTCGAGCTGTCGAAGACGACGTTCATGGCGGGCGGCCCGGCGGCCGATGCCTCGCGGCGGGTGCTGGGCGAGGTCCTGGACGTCACGCTGCGGCTGCTGCACCCGATCGTCCCGTTCGTCACCGAGACGCTGTGGACGACGCTGACCGGCGGGGAGTCGCTGGTCATCGCCGAGTGGCCGTCCGATTCGGGCTTCCGGGACGCGGCCGCCGAGAAGGAGATCGAGACCGTTCAGCAGGTCGTCACCGAGGTCCGGCGCTTCCGGTCCGACCAGGGGCTCCAGCCGGGGCAGAAGGTTCCGGCGCGGCTGGATCTGTCGGGTACGGCGCTGGCGGCGCACGAGGCCGCGATGCGGTCGCTGCTGCGGCTCCAGCCGGCCGGTGAGGACTTCAGTGCCACGGCCTCGCTGCCGGTCGCGGGGGCGACGGTCGCACTGGATCTGTCCGGGGCGATCGATGTCGAGGCGGAGCGCAAGCGGCTGGCGAAGGATCTGGCCGCGGCCGAGAAGGAGAAGGCGCAGGCCAACGGCAAGCTCGGCAACGAGGCGTTCCTCGCCAAGGCGCCGGAGAAGGTCGTGGACAAGATCCGCGGCCGGCTGGCGGCCGCGGAGGCGGACATCGTCCGGATCACCGCGCAGCTGGCGGCTCTGCCCAAGGCGTAGCACCGGCCCCAGGGCTTCCGGCTCCAGGGCTTCCGGTCCCAGGGCTTGGCACAGGCCCCTCGTCCGTACGGGCGGGGGGCCTGCGCCGTCCCCGGCCGCCCCGCTGGCCGCGCCCGCCCCGTCCCTGTTGCCCCCGTTCGCGTACCGGCCGGCACAGGACGTACGCCGTCGAGACCGCCACGAAGGCCAGCCGGATCAGGCCGCGTGCCGAGTCGTCGGGGACGGCGAAGACGCTGCCGTAGAGGACCAGCAGGGCCACCCAGCTCCACCAGGGGACCAGGCGGCGCTGGCCGATGACGTCCCAGAGCAGGGTGCCGAGCAGGACGGACGCGGTGTAGTACGTGTAGACGCTGGGGTCGAGGGCGATGCGGGCGTTGGCGCCCAGCAGGACCACCGCCGGCCAGCGGCCGCGCCAGACGGCGAAGGAGCCGAGGGCGAGGCCCAGGGCGGCCTGGGCGGGGCGGTCCCAGCGGGGGGTTTCCGGATCGGCGACGCCAAGCCAGCGCAGCGCGGACGCCGGGTGGTTGGGGATGGCGAACTTGGCGGCGGACAAGGTCTGCGGGTCGCCGACGAAGAACGGCAGCCAGGCGACGGCCACCAGGCCCGCGCACCACAGGCCCGCCTTCAGCCACTTGTCCCGGGGTAGGGCGAGCAGGAGGGGGACGAAGGCCAGCGCGGTCGGCTTGGAGTCCATGGCGAGGGCCAGGAACACGCCGGTCAGGACGGCGTTGCCGCGGGTCAGGGCTCGTACGGCGAGGCAGGTGAAGAACAGCGCCAGGACGTCGTCGAGATGCCCGAAGCGGACCGCGACCTCGATCCACATGGGGATGAACGCCAGCCCGGCGATCAGCACGCGCTGCCGCAGCCGCTGGTGGTTGGTGCCGGTGCCCAGGAAGTGGTAGGCGGCGCTGCGGCCCGCCAGGACGACGATGACCAGCCCGAGCAGCGACATCAGGGCCGCGGCGAGGAACTGGCCGGTGGCCTCGGGGAACGGGTTGAACAGCCCCGCGGTCAGAAAGCTCAGCGGGCCCATCTGGAGCTCGGGGTGATGGGCGTAGAGGTTGAGGCCGCCGGTGCCGTCGCCCGCGCCGGCCTGGTAGATCAGCTCACCGCCGGTACGCAGATAGTGCCAGGAGAAGCCGCCGTGCGGTTCGACCACCGCGAACCACAGGACGGTCCAGGCGGTGAGCAGCACCAAATGCATCCGCTGGCTGATGGCCGGCACCCGTCGTCAGCTCCTGTCTTCCGCTCGGTGTGTCCATGCGTCCACACCCCTCCGGGGGAGAGCCCGCCGTGAAAGAGGGGGAAATGCGCCGCTCAGTTGTCCCGTACGAGCCGTTTCGTACAGGCGAGGCACTTTCATGGCGCTCTCATTGCGCTCTCATGAAGGACGGGCACGGTGGACCGGAACGCCGACGTTCCGGCCGAACCGACCGTCCCGTACCGAGGAGCCGCGCCCCATGAACAAACCGCTGCGACGGGCCTCGGTCTTCTGCCTCGCCCTGATCCTCGCCCTGATGGGCTGGGCCACCTGGATCCAGGGCGCAAAGGCTAGTGACTTCATGGGCGACCCGCACAATCCGCGGGTGGCGATCGGGAAGTACGCGGCGCCGCTGGGCAACATCCTGGTCGACGGGGAGCCGGTGACCGGATCGGCGGCCACCCCTTCCACGCTCACATACAAGCGCACGTACAAGGACGGCCCGCTGTACGCCCCGGTGACCGGATTCACGTCCCAGATCTTCGGCAGCAACCAGCTGGAGAGCCTCTACGGCGATCTGCTCGACGGCTCCGACGGCCGGCTCCAGAGTCCCGCCGACGCGGTGCTGCACCGGCGGGCCAAGGGCGGCGATGTGGCCACCACCATCGATGCCGCGGTGCAGAAGGCCGGCTACCGGGCGCTGGGGGACAAGAAGGGCGCGGCGGTCGCGCTGGACCCGAAGACCGGGCGGATCCTGGGCATGGTCAGCACGCCCTCGTACGACCCGGGAAAGTTCGCCGGGTCCGCCACCGCCGATCAGCAGGGGTGGCAGGCGATGGCGAAGGATGCCGACCAGCCGAATGTGAACCGCGCGCTGCGCCAGGCGCTGCCGCCCGGTTCGACCTTCAAGCTGGTGGTCGCCGCGGCCGCCCTGGAGAACGGGCTGTACTCCTCGGTGGACGAGCCCACCGACAGCCCCGACCCGTACACCCTCCCGCACACCCGCACCACGCTGCGCAACGAGAACGCCTCCGCGCCCTGCAAGAACGCCACCCTGCGCACCGCGCTCCAGTACTCCTGCAACACCGTCTTCGCGAAAATCGCCGCCCAGCTGGGGCAGGACAAGGTGGCGGCGCAGGCCGAGAAGTTCGGGTTCAACGACGGGAAGGTGGACGTGCCCGTGCGGGCCGCCAAGAGCGTCTACCCCAAGGACATGGACTCCGCACAGACCGCGCTGTCGGGGATCGGCCAGTTCAACGACCAGGCGACGCCGCTTCAGATGGCGATGGTCGCCTCGGCGATCGCCGACGGCGGCGAGCTGAAGTCCCCGCAGCTGGTGGACAAGCTCACCGACGGCGGTGGCAACACGGTCCAGCAGTACGGTCCGAAGACCTACCGTGACGGCCGGGCGGTCTCCGCGCACACCGCCGCACAGCTGCGGTCGGCGATGCAGACGGTCGTGGACAAGGGCACCGGATCCGGCGCGAAGATCGGCGGACTGACGGTCGGCGGGAAGACCGGTACCGCCCAGCACGGCGTCGACAACAGCGGTACGCCTTATGCCTGGTTCGTCTCGTATGCGCAGAACGGCGCGGGGCGGCAGGTGGCGGTCGCCGTGATGGTCGAGGACGGGCATGCGGCGCGCAACGAGGTCTCGGGCAACGGGCTGGCGGCGCCGGTGGCCCGGGCCATGATGAAGGCGGCGCTGTCGTAGCGGCGCCGGTGCCCCGCCCCGCCGCCGGTGTGCGCCTGCGGCCGCGGCGGGTCTGTCCTGGGACGATGCGGCGCGGGCGGCGCGGCGCGAAGGCTGTCGGTGGTGCCTCGTAGACTTGTCGTCGTGAGCGAGCGCCCCCGAAACGACGACCCCGACCCGACCGCCCCCGAGCAGAACGACGGCCCCGAGCCGTCCGACGCCTTCGACGACCTCGTCGATGCCGAGACGAACCGCGACCCCGACCTGGCGGTGATCGAGGCCGGCAGCCGGACGCTGCGCGCGCAGGCCGGCCCGCCGCAGGGGGACGCCGTCCCCGCCCGGCCCGCCGATCCCGAGGTCGACCGTGCGCTGCGCGAGGTCGAGGCGGAGCTGGCCGGCCGCTGGGGCGAGACCAAGCTCGACCCGTCGGTCCAGCGGATCGTGGCGCTGCTGGACATCCTGGGCGCCCCGCACCGCGCGTACCCCTCCATCCACATCACCGGCACCAACGGCAAGACCAGCACGGCCCGCATGATCGAGGCCCTGCTCGGCGCCTTCGAGCTGCGCACCGGCCGCTACACCAGCCCGCACGTCCAGTCGGTCACCGAGCGGATCAGCCTGGACGGCGCGCCGATCTCCGCCGAGCGGTTCATCGACACCTACCGGGACATCGCGCCGTATGTGGAGATGGTGGACTCCCAGCAGGAGTACCGCCTGTCCTTCTTCGAGGTGCTGACGGCGATGGCGTACGCCGCCTTCGCGGACGCCCCGGTGGATGTCGCGGTCGTCGAGGTCGGCATGGGCGGCACCTGGGATGCCACGAACGTCATCGACGGCGACGTCGCCGTGATCACCCCGATCTCGCTGGACCACACCGACCGGCTGGGCGAGACGCCCGAGCAGATCGCCGGCGAGAAGTCCGGGATCATCAAGAAGGACGCCACGGTCGTGCTGGCCCAGCAGCCGGTCGATGCCGCGGCGGTGATGCTCAAGCGTGCGGTCGAGGTGGATGCCACGGTCGCCCGTGAGGGCATGGAGTTCGGGGTGCTCTCGCGGGAGGTCGCGGTCGGCGGCCAGATGCTGACGCTGCGCGGGCTGGGCGGTGAGTACCCGGAGGTCTTCCTGCCGCTGTACGGCGCCCACCAGGCGCACAACGCCGCGGTGGCGCTCGCCGCGGTCGAGGCGTTCTTCGGCGTCGGCTCGGACCACGCCCGTACGCTCGACATCGACACCATCCGTTCCGCGTTCGCCGCGGTCTCCTCGCCGGGCCGGATGGAGGTCGTCCGGCGCAGCCCCACGGTCGTGCTGGACGCCGCGCACAACCCCGCCGGCGCACAGGCGGCGGCCGAGGCGGTCACCGAGGCATTCGGTTTCAGCCGCCTGGTGGGGGTCGTCGGCACCAGCGAAGGCAAGGACGTACGGGGCGTGCTGGAGGCTTTCGAGCCGATTTTCGCCGAGGTCGTCGTGACCCGTAATTCCAGCGAGCGCGCGATGGACGCCGATGAGCTGGCGGCCATCGCCGTGGAGGTCTTCGGCGCGGAGCGGGTCCAGGTCGAGCCGCGGCTCGACGATGCGCTGGAGGCGGCGATCACCCTCGCCGAGGAGGAGGGCGAGTTCTCCGGTGCGGGTGTGCTGGTGACCGGCTCCGTCATCACGGTCGGCGAGGCCCGGCTGCTGATGGGGAGGGGCTGAGCGATGCGGACCCTGTGTGCGAGCACCCTGATCGGTGAGTTCTTCGTGATCGGCTTCGCCGGGCTGGTCGCCATGCAGCTCAGCGGGGTGCCGACGACCACGGTGTGGCTTGTGAGCGGGATCGCGATGCTGGTCAGCCTGCTGCTGTGCGGGATGCTGAGCCGCCCCGGCGGCGTCCAGCTGGGCTGGGCCCTCCAAATCGCCCTGATCGCCAGCGGCTTCATCATCCCGGCGATGTTCTTCCTCGGCGCGGTCTTCACGGCCCTGTGGTGGGCCTCGGTCCACTTCGGCCGCAAGGTGGACGACGCCAGGGCGCGGGCGGCCGCAGCCGGGTGAGCGTGCGGCCGGTGCGGGGGCGGGCGTAGTGCGCCGGGTGCGCCCTGTAGCCTCGGTGCACCGCTGATCTGTTGACGTATGCAAGGAGCCCCTCTGTGAGCCAGCGCACGCTCGTTCTTCTCAAGCCCGATGCGGTCCGCCGCGGACTCGTCGGCGAGATCATCGGCCGGATCGAGAAGAAGGCCGGTTGGACGATCGCCGCGATGGAGCTGCGCACGCTCGACCGGGCCCTCCTGGAGCAGCACTACGCCGAGCACGTGGGCCGGGACTTCTACGAGCCGCTGGTCGCCTTCATGGCGTCCGGTCCGGTCGTCTCGCTCGTCGTCGAGGGGGAGCGCGTCATCGAGGGCGTCCGCGCGCTGGCCGGGCCGACTGACCCGATTGCCGCACCGAGTGGGTCCATTCGTGGGGACTTTGGCACGATCACCCGAGAGAATCTGATCCACGCCTCGGATTCCGAAGAGTCCGCCGAGCGCGAGATCAAGATTTTCTTTCCTGGTATTTCCTGACGCGACATTACGCGTACAGCCCTTGTGACCTGGGGTGACCGATGGAATCATCGGTCACCCCTTGGCATATGCGACTCGATCGGGGGAACGCATCCCCGCGACACGACGTCACCATTAAGGGGGGCGGGTGCGTGTACGGCTGACAATGACGCTCAGGGCTCCACCGTGTTCGAGCGGGTGGCGCGACAAGACTACGATGGAGCCTCCGCGTCATTCAGCGCATCACCTCCTGCCGACCTCAAGTAAGCATTCGCTCCAGTTGGGAAGGCCAGACGTATCCTCATGGGGAACAACATGTCGTTCATCGGCCGTGACATGGCTGTCGACCTCGGGACCGCCAACACGCTGGTGTACGTCAGGGGCCGCGGCATCGTCCTCAACGAGCCGTCGGTCGTGGCCATCAACACCAACACCGGCGGCATCCTCGCCGTGGGCGCCGAGGCCAAGAAGATGATCGGGCGCACGCCCGGCAACATCGTCGCCGTACGGCCCCTGAAGGACGGTGTCATCGCCGACTTCGAGATCACCGAGCGGATGCTCCGCTACTTCATCCTCAAGATCCACAAGCGGCGCTATCTGGCCCGCCCTCGGGTGGTCGTGTGTGTTCCCTCCGGGATCACCGGAGTTGAGCGCCGCGCGGTCATCGAGGCGTCCACCCAGGCCGGCGCGCGCCAGGTGCACATCATCGAGGAGCCGATGGCCGCGGCGATCGGCTCGGGCCTGCCGGTCCACGAGGCCACCGGCAACATGGTCGTGGACATCGGCGGCGGGACGACCGAGGTCGCCGTCATCTCGCTCGGCGGGATCGTCACCGCCCAGTCCATCCGGGTGGCCGGCGACGAACTCGACAACGCGATCATCCAGCACATCAAGAAGGAGTACAGCCTTCTGCTGGGCGAGCGCACGGCCGAGAGCATCAAGATCACCATCGGTTCGGCCTACGACCTCGAGCAGGACGAGCACACCGAGATCCGCGGCCGCGACCTGGTCTCCGGGCTGCCCAAGACCGTGGTGATCTCGGCCGCCGAGGTCCGCAAGGCCATCGAGGAGCCGGTCAACTCCATTGTCGACGCGGTCAAGACGACCCTCGACAAGTGCCCGCCGGAGTTGTCCGGAGATGTCATGGATCGCGGCATTGTGCTCACCGGAGGCGGCGCCCTGCTGCGCGGCCTCGACGAGCGGCTGCGCCGCGAGACCGGAATGCCCATCCACATCGCCGAGGACCCGCTCGACTCCGTCGCGCTCGGTTCCGGCAAGTGCGTCGAGGAGTTCGAGGCGCTCCAGCAGGTCCTGGACTCCCAGCCGCGCAGGTAGACGTCCCGGTGCCGGGTGTGCCCGCGGCGCGTCGCACGGCGTGCCGCGGGATCGGGCACCACCGGCAGTACCCGATTCATCCGCTGAATCGTTGAAACCCAGGCACCACCTTTCGCACAGCTCAACATCCCCGGACAGGCACCGCCTCCCGGTACATACGGCGTACTGACGCCACGTCAGCCGCCACCGCTCAAAAAGGCACAACGCTCAACTCCCGAACGAGACCGGCGCGGGCCCGCAGCCGGCCGGTCCTACGAGGAAGGACACGGCCGCCGCACGTGAGGGACACACGAGAGAGCCGGCTGCTGCTGGTGCTGCTGGTCGCGATCGCGTTCGCGCTGATCACGGTCGATATCCGCGGCGGTGAACAGTCCCCGCTCGATGGCGCCCGGCAAGCCGCGGCGTCCGCCTTCGGGCCGGTCGAGAACGGCATCGCCGGCGTCGTCAGCCCGATCGGCAACGCCGTCGGCGCCGTCCGCGACTCCGGGGAACGGCACAACCGCATCGCCCGTCTGGAGCACGAGAACGCCGCCCTCAAGGCCAAACTCGGCTCCTCCGACCGTAACCGCAGCCGCGCCGCCCAGCTCGACAAGATGCTCAAGACCGCCGGCGCCGGCCAGTACGGCATCAAGGGCGCCCAGGTCATCGCCATCGGCGCGGCCCAGGGCTTCTCCTGGACCGTCACCATCGACGCCGGCAGCCGCGACGGCATCGCCCGCGATATGACCGTCCTCAACGGCGACGGTCTGGTCGGCCGGGTCACCACCGTAGGCGCCGACACCTCCACGGTCCTGCTGGCCAACGACCCCGACTTCACCGTCGGCACCCGCATGGAGAAGACCAACGAGATCGGCTTCGCCAACGGCCAGGGCGGCCGCTCGCTCCGCGTCCAGCTGCTCAACGGCAAGGCCGCCGTCAAGAAGGGCGACCGCCTGGTCACCTTCGGCTCCAGCGCCGACAAACCGTTTGTGCCCGGTGTGCCGGTCGGCAAGGTCGTACGGGTCGACCCGTCCAACGGCGATCTGACCCGCACCCTCCAGGTCCGGCCGTTCGTCTCCTTCTCCCAGCTCGACGTCGTCGGCGTCGTCGTCCAGCCGCCCCGGACGGACCCGCGCGACACCGTCCTGCCGCCCAAACCGGCCAAGCCCAAGCCGGCGCCGACGGTCACCGTCACGGCCACCCCCTCCGCGAGCGCTTCTCCCAGGAGCTGACCGATGCGCATCAACCGGATCCTGCTCGCGACCCCGCTGGTCGTCGTCTCCCTGGTCATCCAGGTCAGCGTGCTGGCCCGGCTCCAGCTGCCCGGCGCCGTACCGGACCTGCTGCTGCTGGTCGTCCTCGCCCTGGCGCTGGTCTACGGCCACGTCGGTGGCTGTCTGGTCGGCTTCGGCGCCGGACTTCTCGCCGACCTCGCCCCGCCCTCCGACCACGCCATCGGCCGCTATGCGCTGGTGCTCTGCATCATCGGCTACGCCGCCGGGCTGACCCGGCCCGACTCCGGCCAGCACCGCTCGGCGACCGTCCCCCTGATGGTCGTCATCGGCGCCGCCATCGGCTCGACGCTGATGTACGCGGGCGTCGGCGCGCTGGTCGGCGACACCGCCGCCCGGCACGTCGGCCTGGTCGGACTGCTGCTCAGCGCCACCCTCTACGACCTGCTGCTGGCGCCGTTCGTGGTGCCGCTGGTGATGGCGGTAGCCCGCCGTACGGACAACGATCCGCTGGCCGCCGACGGCTCCGGCGGCTCGGCGGGCCGCGAGCCCGCCTACGGCTGGCTGAGCAGCAGAAGCGGCTTCAAGGCCGGACGCACCAGCCTGAAGAAGGCCGGGCGGCTCAAGGGGGTCAAGCGTCTGTGAACGGGGCACACGGCACAGGGGCGGAGCGATCGGCCGACGGACGGGCAGTGGGGGCGCCATGAGTAACATTCCTGAGACGGGCCGGACCTCCCGGGTCACCGTCCGCCTCGTCGCGATCCAGATCCTGGTCTTCTCGCTGCTGCTCACCCTCGGCGGGCGGCTGTGGTACCTCCAGATCCGCAACGGCCAGGAGTACGCCAACGAGGCCCGGTCCAACCACGTCCAGCAGGTCGTCGAACCGGCCACCCGCGGCTCCATCCTCGACGCCCGCGGGGTACCGCTGGCCGACAACCAGACGCGTCTGGTCGTCTCCGCCAGCCGTACCGATCTGCTGAAGATGAAGGACGACGGCAAGGCCGTCCTGGGCCGGCTCTCCAACGTGCTGGGCATGTCCGAGCAGGAGATCCGCAACAAGGTCCGGCTGTGCGACGCCAAGACCCCGCAGCCCTGCTGGAACGGCTCCCCCTACCAGCCGATCCCGATCACCGACGAGGCCACCACCCAGCAGGCCCTCCAGATCCGCGAGCGCAGCGAGGACTTCCCCGGCATCAGCGCCGAGCCCACCGCCGTACGCCGCTACGCCGCCCCCGTGGGCGCCAACACCGCCCAGGTCCTGGGCTACCTCTCCCCGGTCACCGACGAGGAGATCCAGAAGGCCAAGAACAGCCGCTCGCCGCTGCTGCGCTCCGACATGGTGGGCCGCTCCGGGCTGGAGCGCACCTACGACAGCGATCTGCGCGGCAAGGCCGGCGTCACCCGCTACGAGGTCGACAACCTCGGCCGGGTCATCGGCAAGGCCAAGAGCGACCGGCAGGTGCCCGGCGCCAACGTCGTCACCAGCATCGACGCCCGCGTCCAGTCCGTCGCCGAAAAAGAGCTCAACCAGGCGATGAAGGACGCCCGCAACGAGGTCGACAAGAACACCGGCACCCACTACAAGGCCGACTCCGGGGCCGTCGTCGTCATGGAGGCCAAGACCGGCCGGGTCGTGGCGATGGCCTCCAACCCCGCCTATGACCCCAACGCCTGGGTCGGCGGCATCTCGGGCAAGGACTACGCCCATCTGACCGGCAAGAAGTCCAACTACCCGCTGCTCAACCGCGCCATCCAGGGCCAGGCCGCCCCCGGCTCCATCTTCAAGGTCATCTCGACCACCGCCGCGGTCAACGCCGGATACCCGTTCAACGGGCACTACCCCTGCACCAGCTCCATGAACATCGGCGGCCAGACCTTCAAGAACTTCGAGTCGGAGAACTTCGGCCCGATCGGCCTGGGCCGCGCGCTGGAGGTCTCCTGCGACACCGTCTTCTACGGACTGGCCTACCAGCAGTGGCAGAAGGACGGCGGCAACAAGCCCAAGAAGGACCCCGCGGACTGGTTCTACAAGACCGCCCACCAGTTCGGCCTCGGCAAGGAGACCGGCATCGACCTGCCCAACGAGGTCAAGGGCCGCATCCCCGACCGCCAGTGGAAGAAGAACTACTGGAAGGCCAACAAGGACAGCTGGTGCGCCCAGGGCAAGCACGCCGTCGACTATGTCTCCAAGATCGCCAAGGAGAACTGCGAATCCGGCATGAAGATGCGCGCCGGTGACTCGGTCAACTACTCCATCGGCCAGGGCGACACCCTAGTCACACCGATCCAGATGGCCACGATCTACGGCGCCCTGTCCAACGGCGGCACCCTCTACAACCCGACCGTCGGCAAGGCCGTCATCAGCCCCGACGGCAAGCACATCCACATGATCAAGCCCCAGGCGCACGGCAAGCTGCCCGACAGCCCCGGCACCATCAAGCAGATCGACCAGGCGCTGGCCGGTGTGGCCACCCGCGGTACCGCCGCCTGGCGCTTCCAGGGCTGGCCGCAGAACAAGATCCCGATGCACGCCAAGACCGGTACCGCCGAGGTCTACGGCAAGCAGACGACGTCCTGGTTCGCCACGTACACCAAGGACTACACGGTCGTGATGACGATCTCCCAGGGTGGTACGGGCTCCGGCGCCTCCGGTCCCGCCGTACGCAAGATCTACGACGCCCTCTACGGCGTCACCGACAAGGGCGACATCGACAAGAAGGCCGCACTGCTCCCGCATCCGGAGGCCAAGCTGCCCACGATCGAGGGCGACGGAACGATCGATGCCCAGGCCATCAAGCCGTACAACCCGCCCAAGCCGAAGCCGTCCCCCTCGGGGAGCCCCCAGTGACCAGCCCCGCGTCCAAGACGTTCTCCGTCCGCCGCTACACCCCCGACCGGGGCGCCTGGGGCAAGCTCACGGCCCGCGACTCGGTCGTGCGCCGGCTCGACTGGATACTGCTGCTGTCTGCCCTGGCGCTGTCCCTGATGGGCGCGGTCCTGGTCTTCTCGGCCACCCGTAACCGCACCGAGCTCAACCACGGCGACGAGTACTACTTCTTCCTGCACCACATGCTCAACCTCGGCATCGGCCTGGCCATGGCGGTGGGCACCATCTGGCTCGGTCACCGCACCCTGCGCGGCGCGATCCCGATCCTCTACGGCCTGTCGGTGGTCCTCGCGCTGCTGGTGCTGTCCCCGCTGGGTGCCACCATCAACGGCTCGCGCTCCTGGCTCGCGATCCCCGGCGGCTTCTCGCTCCAGCCCGCCGAATTCGCCAAGATCACCATCGCGCTGGGCATGGCGATGGTTCTCGCCGCCCGCGTGGACGCCGGCGACCGCCAGCACCCCGACCACCGCACCGTCGTCCAGGCCCTGGGCCTCGCCGCCATCCCGGTGGGCGTCATCCTGCTCATGCCCGACCTCGGCTCGGTCATGGTGCTGGGCGCCATCATCCTCGCCGTCCTGCTCTCCTCCGGCGCCTCCAACCGCTGGATCCTGGGCCTGCTGGGCACCGGCGTCGTCGGCTGCGTCGCCATCTGGCAGCTCGGCCTGCTCGACGAGTACCAGATCGCCCGCTTCGCCGCCTTCGCCAACCCGAGCCTCGACCCGGCCGGCGTCGGCTACAACACCAACCAGGCCCGCATCGCCATCGGCGGCGGCGGGCTGACCGGCTCCGGCCTCTTCCACGGCAGCCAGACCACCGGCCAGTTCGTCCCCGAACAGCAGACGGACTTCATCTTCACCGTCGCCGGCGAGGAACTCGGCTTCCTCGGCGCGGGCCTGATCATCTTCCTGCTGGGCGTCGTCCTGTGGCGTGCCTGCCGGATCGCCCGCGAGACCTCCGAGCTCTACGGCACCATCGTCGCCGCCGGCATCATCGCCTGGTTCTCCTTCCAGGCCTTCGAGAACATCGGCATGACGCTCGGCATCATGCCCGTCACCGGCCTCCCACTGCCCTTTGTCTCCTACGGCGGCACCTCGATGTTCGCCGTATGGATCGCCATAGGACTGCTGCAATCGATCCGGGTGCAGCGCCCGGTGTCGGCATCGCGCTGAGACGCCCTGCGCACGGGGCCCGGACCCACCCGGTCCGGGCCCCGTCCGCGCGCAGGCCGCCGGACCGCTGGTCGCCCGTCGGCGCGATGGCTAGATTCGAGGCATGGCGGACACCGTGCGGGAAATCGAGCGGAAATACGAGGCCACCGACGCGACGGAGCTGCCCGACCTGACCGCGCTCGACCGGATCGCGGCCGTCGTCGAGCAGGACGTGGCGGAACTGGACGCCACCTACTACGACACCCCCGACCAGAGACTCGCCGCCGACGGCATCACACTGCGCCGGCGCACCGGTGGCGACGACGCGGGCTGGCATCTGAAGCTGCCGGTCGCGCTGGGGATCCGCGACGAGGTCCGGATGCCGCTCGCCCCGGACGCCGCGCCCGCCGACGCCCCGCCGCCGCAGCTGACGGCCCTCGTCCGCTCCCGGACGCTCGGCCGCGAGCTCGTACCCCTCATCCGGCTGCGGACCCGCCGCACCGCCCACCTCCTCCAGGACGCCGACGGCACCCCGCTCGCCGAGCTGGCCCGGGACGAGGTGCGCGCGGCCCGCGCCGACGGCGGCGGCGAGGAGGCCCGCTGGCACGAGATCGAGGTGGAGCTGACCGGGGAGGGCGATGCGGCCCTCCTCGACGCGGTCGGCCGTGAGCTGACCGCGGCGGGGGTACGGCCCGCCGCCGCGCCCTCGAAACTGGCCCGCGCGCTGGCCGAGACGGGCCTGGCCGGCGGATCCCCGCACCCGCGGCAAGCCCGTCGGCCGCGCACCGCCGGCGACGCCGTCCTGCGCTACGTCGACGAGCAGATCCGCGCCGTTGCCGCCCTGGACCCCGCCGTACGCCGCGACCTGCCCGACTCCGTCCACCAGATGCGGGTGGCCACCCGCCGGCTGCGCAGCGCGTTCCGCTCCTACACCGCGGTCCTCGACCGCGCCGCCACCCGCCCTCTCGGCCTCGAACTCCAGTGGCTGGCCGCGGAGTTGGGCATCGACCGGGACCGCGAGGTGCTCACCGCCCGGCTGCGGTCCGCGCTGGCGCAGGTGCCCCGGCCGCTGCGGCTCGGCCCGGTCTCCGCCCGGCTGCGCCTGTGGTCCGAACGCCGCCGCCTGGGCTCGCGGCGCGAGGTGCTCGCCGTCCTGGACGGCGACCGCTATCTGGAGCTGCTGCGCGCCCTGGAAGCGCTGCGCACCGATCCGCCGCTGCGCCGGGCCGCCGCGCTGCCCGCGCCGGAGGTGCTGGTCAAGGCCGTACTGAAGGACTACGCGCGGCTCGCCGGCCGCGTCGAGACGGCGCTTGAGACCCCCGCCGGACGCGCCCGCGACGAGGCGCTGCACAGCGCCCGCAAGGCGGCCAAGCGGCTGCGCTACGCGGCGGAGGCGGCCCGCCCGGTGCTGGGCAAGCCCGCGAAGAAGTTCGCCCGGCGCACCAAGCGCGTCCAGCAGGTGCTCGGCGACCACCAGGACAGCGTGGTGGCCCGCACCGCGCTGCGCGAGCTGGCCACCCAGGCCCATCTCGCCGGCGAGCCCGGCTTCACCTTCGGGCTCCTCTACGGCCGCGAGGAGGCCCTGGCCGCCGAACGCGAACGCGAGCTGCCGACGGTGTGGGCGAAGGCGACGCCGCCGGGGAAGTGGTAGCGGGGACCGCACGGAGCGCGACGCCGTACGGGGGGCGACGCCGTCCGGGTTACGCTTGAGAATCGCCCTGCCCAGCTCACGAAGGTTCGAGATGTCCGAGTCGGTCTTCCCGCAGCTCGAAGCTCTGCTCCCGCATGTGCAAAAGCCCATCCAGTACGTCGGCGGTGAGCTGAACTCCACCGTCAAGCCGTGGGAGAGCTGCGACGTCCGCTGGTCGCTCATGTACCCCGACGCCTACGAGGTCGGCCTGCCCAACCAGGGCGTCATGATCCTCTACGAGGTCCTCAACGAGCAGGAGGGCGTCCTCGCCGAGCGCACCTACAGCGTGTGGCCGGACCTCGAAGCGCTGATGCGCGAGCACAACGTCCCGCAGTTCACGGTGGACGGGCACCGCCCCGTCTCCGCCTTCGACGTGCTCGGCGTCTCCTTCTCCACCGAGCTGGGCTACACCAACCTGCTCACCGCCCTGGACCTCGCCGGTATCCCCCTGGAGGCCAAGGACCGCACCGAGGACCACCCGCTGATCCTCGCGGGCGGCCACGCGGCCTTCAACCCGGAGCCGATCGCGGACTTCCTGGACTGCGCGGTCGTCGGCGACGGCGAGCAGGCGGTGCTGGAGATCACCGAGATCATCCGCACCTGGAAGAAGGAGGGCCGCCCCGGCGGCCGGGACGAACTGCTCTTCCGCCTCGCGAAGACCGGCAGCGTCTACGTCCCCAAGTTCTACGACGTCGAGTACCTGACCGACGGCCGGATCTCCCGCGTCGTTCCCAACCGCTCCGGCGTCCCGTGGCGGGTCTCCAAGCACACCGTCATGGACCTCGACGAGTGGCCCTACCCCAAGCAGCCGCTCGTCCCCCTGGCCGAGACCGTCCATGAGCGGATGTCGGTCGAGATCTTCCGTGGCTGCACCCGCGGCTGCCGCTTCTGCCAGGCCGGCATGATCACGCGTCCCGTACGGGAGCGAAGCATCACCGGCATCGGCGAGATGGTGGACAAGGGCCTGAAGGCCACGGGATTCGAGGAGGTCGGCCTGCTGTCGCTGTCCTCCGCGGACCACACCGAGATCGGCGACATCGCCAAGGGCCTCGCCGACCGGTACGAGGAGGACAAGATCGGCCTGTCCCTCCCCTCCACCCGCGTCGATGCCTTCAACATCGACCTGGCCAACGAGCTGACCCGCAACGGCCGCCGTTCGGGCCTGACCTTCGCCCCCGAGGGCGGCAGCGAGCGCATCCGCAAGGTCATCAACAAGATGGTCTCGGAAGAGGACCTGATCCGTACGGTCTCCACGGCCTACGGCAACGGCTGGCGGCAGGTGAAGCTGTACTTCATGTGCGGTCTGCCCACCGAGACCGACGAGGACGTGCTCCAGATCGGCGACATGGCGGTCAACGTCATCGCCGAGGGCCGTAAGGTCTCCGGCCAGAACGACATCCGCTGCACGGTCTCCATCGGCGGCTTCGTGCCCAAGCCGCACACGCCCTTCCAGTGGGCCCCGCAGCTGTCGGCGGAGGAGACGGACGCCCGCCTCGAAAAGCTCCGCGACAAGATCCGCGGCGACAAGAAGTACGGCCGTTCCATCGGCTTCCGCTACCACGACGGCAAGCCGGGCATCGTCGAGGGCCTGCTCTCGCGCGGCGACCGCCGTATCGGCGCGGTCATCCGGGCGGTCTACGAGGACGGCGGCCGCTTCGACGGCTGGCGCGAGCACTTCTCCTACGACCGCTGGATGAAGGCCGCCGAGGCGACCCTGCCGGAGTTCGGGGTGGACGTCGCCTGGTACACCACCCGCGAGCGCACCTACGAGGAGGTCCTGCCCTGGGACCACCTCGACTCCGGCCTCGACAAGGACTGGCTCTGGGAGGACTGGCAGGACGCCCTCGACGAGACCGAGGTCGAGGACTGCCGGTGGACCCCGTGCTTCGACTGTGGTGTGTGCCCGCAGCTCGATCTCGACATCCAGATCGGCCCGACGGGCAAGAAGCTGCTGCCGCTGTCGGTGAAGCAGCCTGCGGCCGGCGGAAACGCGCACTGACGCGAGCGAGGCAGAGGCCCCTTGGGCATCCACTCAGAGGTTGAGTGGGTCCGAGGGGCCTCTATGTCTTTACTCGCCGGCCATCTCTTACCTGTCGTACTTGTCGGCGCTGTTGTCGACGTTGATGCTGCAGTTCATCGACGATCCGAGCGTGGTGCTCTGCGATCCCGCGTCGTCCTTGCTCTTCTTGCCGTTCCCCTCCCCGACCTGGCCGTAGTAGTCGAAGATCTTGTCGTCGGCCCGGCATGAGGTGCTCTGCCAGTTCTTCTCGCCGCCGACCCCGACCGACGGCTGGTGGTCGTCCCGGCCGCGGTCCGACTGCTGCTGGCTGCGTTGTTGCTGTTGCTGCGGCGCCTGCTGCTGAGATCCCTGCTGTTGCTGCGGCTGCTGCTGTGGCTCCTGCTGCTGTTGCTGCTGCTGTGGCTCCTGCTGCTGCGACTCCTGCTGCGGCTGCTGCTGCTGGTTGTACTCATGGATCGGCTGTTGACTGCTGTAGTCACCGGCCGCCGAGCCGCCGTCGGCGAAGGCGGTGCCGGTGCCGAGAAGGGCGACGCTGCCGAGGACGGCGGCCACGACGGCAGCCTTACGAAGCTTGCGCATGTCATCTCCGATGGAACGAGTGGACACGATCGGTGAAAGATCGACTTCATACAGTTACGAGAGGGTAATAGGAAGATGCGTGAACCCCATCGGTGACGCGCCGTGACTAAGGCGTAACAGTGGAAACCATTCTTTCTGCGGGCATATCGGTCTCACGGGGGCCGTGCGCCAGGGCCGTGAAGCCGCTCCCGCCGACCGTCGCCAAGCAGGCCGTCAAGTAGGCGGCCGCGCAGGGGACTTCGGTCCGGTACCGCCCCGCCGGGAACCGGCGGCGTCCCGGGCACGTACTCTTGGTAGCAGTACGACCGCACTCACGAAGGACTGAGCGACACTGGGCAAGCGACAGCCCGAAGGCCCGCCGCCCGCACCTGCGGTGCAGCGCATCCGACTGCGCTACACCAAGCGCGGCCGCCTCCGGTTCACCAGCCACCGCGACTTCCAGCGCGCATTCGAGCGGGCGCTGCGCCGCGCCGAGGTCCCCATGGCCTATTCGGCGGGCTTCACCCCGCACCCCAAGGTGTCGTACGCCAACGCCGCCCCGACGGGTACGGGCAGCGAGGCCGAGTATCTGGAGATCGCGCTCACCGAGCACCGCGACCCGGCCACGCTGCGCGAGCTGCTGGACGAATCGCTGCCGGCGGGGCTCGATGTGACCGACGCCGTCGAGGCGCACACCAGCGGTCTCGCCGACCGGCTGGAGGCGTCGGTGTGGGAAATCCGGCTCGACGAGGTCGCGGCCGCGGCGGCGCAGTCGGCCGTCGAGGCGTTCCTCGCCGAGGACGAGGTGCTGGTCGAGCGGCGCACCAAGAACGGCATGCGCAGCTTCGACGCGCGCGCCGCGGTGCTGAGCCTTCAGGCGGCCGACTGCCCGGGCGATAGGCCCGACGGCAAAGCCTGTGCGATACTGCGGCTGGTTGTTCGGCATGCGACACCTGCCGTGCGACCCGACGACGTCCTGTCCGGCCTCCGAGCCACGGCCGACCTGGCGCCGCCGGTCCCCGCTGCGGTGACCAGGCTGGCGCAGGGGCCGCTCGATGCGGAGTCCGGCGCGGTGACCGACCCGCTGGCGCCCGACCGCGACGCTGCCCTGGCCGCCCCATCAACGGCCGCCGGGCCTCGTGCCGCGAAGGCGGCGAGCGGGGCCTCCCCGGCAGCCGGGGACGGTACTGCGTAGGACCCGTCGACGCGTCGCCGATCACCAGGGTGCCACCCCGGCCCGGCAGGCGCACTGACCAGGAGACTTTCGCCGGTCCCCGACCTACGGGCCCGGCGAGCGAGACGACAGCTCCCGTGCGGCGCCCGCGCCCCGGACAGCGGCACCGCGCTCATCACGCGGGCCGTGGCCGGAATCAGGCGCGGCGCCCGGGAGCGTGACGGGAGAACCGCCCGCATGCTCGAACCAACTGAGCCCACTGAAGCCACTGGGTCCACGCAGTCCGCGGACCATGGCGTGGACGACACCAACAACTCACCCAGCGACACTCTGCCGCCGCGCCGCAGGCGCCGTGCGGCATCCCGGCCGGCCGGTCCGCCGGCCGCCACCGCCGCTCAGACCGAGGTGGTGAGCGCCGAGACCCCGGCGGCGCAGCCCGTGGCCGAGGAGGCCATCGCGTCCGCGGTCACCACCGGGGACGCCGCCAAGCCCGTGCGTACGCGGCGCCGTGCCACCCGTAAGGTCACCGCTCCGGCGGGTTCGCCGCAGATCGGCGAGGGGGAGTCGGCCGAGGCCGTGGCCCCCGCTCCGGCTGCCGTCGAGGCGCCTGTGGTGGAGGAGACCGAGGAAGCGGAGGAGGCGGTGGAGGCCGCCAAGCCCGTGCGGACGCGTCGGCGAGCCACCCGTAAGGCGACCGCTCCGGCGGGTTCGCCGCAGGTCGGCGAGGGGGAGTCGGCCGAGGCCGTGGCCCCCGCTCCGGCTGCCGTCGAGGCGCCGGTCGCGGTGGAGGCCGAGGAAGTGGCCAAGCCCGCGCGGACGCGCCGCCGTGCCACCCGTAAGGCCACCGCTCCGGCCGGGGCCCCGCAGGTGAGCGCCGCCGAGGAGCCCGCCGTCGAGGCCGTCGCCGAAGAGGAGGCCGCGGAGCAGCCCGTCGAGGAGGCCCGTCCGGCCCGTGCGCGGCGCCGTGCCACCCGCAAGGTGACCGCGGCCGAGGGCGCGCCGCAGGCCGCCGAGGAAGCAGCCGCCGAGACCGAGCCCGCCGAACCCAAGCGCCGGGCGCGCCGCCGTGGCGAGCGCGCCGCGGAGCCGGTCGCCGAGGCGCCCCGGGCCGAGGAGGCCGCGCCGGAGGCTCCGGCGCGCGGCCGCCGCCGGGCGCAGCGCCCGCCGACCGCCGTCTTCCAGGCGCCGGTGTTCGCCGAGCCGATGTTCCAGACCCCGGAGAGCGCGGCCGCCGCGCACGCTGCGGCCCGCCAGGAGGAGACCGCCACCGAGCAGCCCGTCGAGGAGCAGCCCGCCGCCGGTCCGCGCCGTCGCCGCCGTCGCGGCGCCCAGGCCGAGGTACAGGCCACGGCGCCCGTCGAGGAGCCGGCGGCCGAGGAGGCCGCCGAGGAGGAGCCGGAGGAGCCGGGCGAGGCCGCGCACGGCGAGGAGGAGGGCGAGCGCCCCTCGCGCCGCCGCCGTCGTGGTGGCCGTCGCCGCCGCCGTGGCGAGGCCGCCGAGGGTGGCGAGGAGCAGTTCGAGGCGTCCCGTGAGGAGGCGGATGCCGAGGCGCCCGCCGAGCCCGAGGAGCAGGAGGCCGAGGAGCCCGAGGAGGCCGCCGAGGAGCAGCCCGGGGGCGGCACGAGCAGCAGCCGTCGCCGTCGTCGTCGCCGCCGGCGCAGCGGTGAGGCCCTGGAGGGCGAGCCGGCCGCGGACGAGCCGGAGCGCACGGTCGTCAAGGTCCGTGAGCCCCGTAAGAAGGAAGAACCCGGTTCGGGCGCCGACGAGGTGCAGTCGATCAAGGGGTCGACGCGCCTGGAGGCGAAGAAGCAGCGCCGCCGCGAGGGCCGTGAGCAGGGCCGCCGCCGGGTGCCGATCATCACCGAGGCGGAGTTCCTGGCGCGCCGCGAGGCCGTCGAGCGGGTGATGGTCGTCCGCCAGAGCGGCGAGCGCACCCAGATCGGCGTGCTGGAGGACAACGTCCTCGTCGAGCACTTCGTCAACAAGGAGCAGGCCACCAGCTACGTCGGCAACGTCTACCTGGGCAAGGTGCAGAACGTCCTGCCGTCCATGGAGGCCGCCTTCGTCGACATCGGCAAGGGCCGCAACGCCGTCCTGTACGCCGGTGAGGTCAACTTCGAGGCGCTGGGCATGTCCAACGGCCCGCGCCGCATCGAGACCGCGCTGAAGTCCGGCCAGTCGGTGCTGGTGCAGGTCACCAAGGACCCGATCGGCCACAAGGGCGCCCGCCTGACCAGCCAGGTCTCGCTGCCCGGCCGCTACCTGGTCTACGTGCCCGAGGGCTCGATGACCGGTATCAGCCGCAAGCTTCCCGACACCGAGCGGGCGCGGCTGAAGCAGATCCTCAAGAAGATCGTCCCCGAGGACGCGGGCGTCATCGTCCGTACGGCCGCCGAGGGCGCCAGCGAGGAAGAGCTGGCGCGCGACGTCCAGCGGCTCCAGGCGCAGTGGGAGGAGATCCAGAAGAAGGCGAAGGCCGCTTCGACCAGCTCCCCGTCGCTGCTCTACGGCGAGCCGGACATGACCGTCCGGGTCGTCCGCGACATCTTCAACGAGGACTTCTCCAAGGTCATCGTCAGCGGTGGCGACGCCTGGGAGACCATCCACGGCTATGTCGCGCACGTCGCCCCGGACCTGGTCGACCGGCTCCAGAAGTGGACCTCGGACGTCGATGTCTTTGCGACGTACCGCATCGACGAGCAGCTGATGAAGGCCCTGGACCGCAAGGTCTGGCTGCCCAGCGGCGGCTCGCTGGTGATCGACCGGACCGAGGCGATGGTCGTGGTCGACGTCAACACCGGCAAGTTCACCGGCCAGGGCGGCAACCTGGAGGAGACGGTCACCAGGAACAACCTGGAGGCGGCCGAGGAGATCGTGCGTCAGCTGCGGCTGCGCGACCTCGGCGGCATCATCGTGATCGACTTCATCGACATGGTGCTGGAGTCCAACCGGGATCTGGTGCTGCGGCGCCTGCTGGAGTGCCTGGGCCGCGACCGTACGAAGCACCAGGTCGCCGAGGTCACCTCGCTGGGCCTGGTGCAGATGACCCGTAAGCGGGTCGGCCAGGGCCTGCTGGAGTCCTTCTCCGAGTCGTGTGTGCACTGCAACGGCCGGGGCGTCATCGTCCACATGGACCAGCCGACGACGGCCGGCGGTGGCGGCAAGCGCAAGAAGAAGGGCAAGGCGGCCGCCGCCGAGCCCGTCGAGCCGCAGGTCCAGGAGGTCGAGGCGATCGAGCCGACCCTGGACGGCGGCGAGCCGGAGCTGGAGCCCGTCGCGGTGACCGAGGCCGAGCTGCAGCCCACGGTGGCCGGCGCCGACGAGTGGTTCGGCAGCCCGGCGGAGGCCGAGGCGGCCGCCGCCGGACGGGGCCGTGGCCGCCGCCGGGTGAGCCGGAAGGTGTCCGCTCCGGCGGGCGCCCCCAAGGCCGCTGCTGAGGAGGCCGCCGCGATCGTGGTCCCGGCCGAGCCGGTGGCGGAGCCCGTCGCCGAGCCCGAGCCGGCCCAGCAGCCGGTTGCCGAGCCCGCGCCGCCGCGTAAGCGCCGTCGGGTGACCCGTAAGGTCACCGCGCCGGTGGGTTCGCCGGAGGTCGCCGAGGAGGCCGCGGCGACGGTCGTCATCGCGGCGCCGGTGGCGGAGGCCGTCACCGAGCCGGTGGCGGAACCGGTCACCGAGGCGCCCGCCGAGGCCGAGCCCGAGGCCGCGCCCGCCAAGAAGACGGCGAAGAAGGCGGCGGCGAAGAAGGCCACCACCGCCAAGAAGACCGCGGCGAAGAAGACCACGGCCAAGAAGGCGGCGGCGAAGAAGACCACCGCCAAGAAGGCCACGGCCAAGAAGACCACCGCGAAGACGGCGACGACGAAGAAGGCGGCGACCAAGAAGACCGCCGCCGCCGAGCAGGCCCCGGCAGCGTCGGTGTCCGCTTCCGCGGAGGACTGAGCCGCACGCCGCGCCCCGGACCGTCTCCGCGGTCCGGGGCCGGTTTGACCCCCCGGTCAAGGCCCCGTAACCTTGACCGTCGGTGTCTGTGTGACACCAAACCCCCTGAGCAAACACCTCTCGGCACTCCGCCGAGGGAGGCCGCTCGTCCCGCCCGGTTCCCGGGTCGGATTCCACGGGCCATCCCGAGCCCGTGAGAGCGGCTGGCATCAGAGGATCCGTTTCTAGCGAAAGAGAGTTCCGCGTGTACGCGATCGTGCGCACCGGCGGACGCCAGCAGAAGGTTGCTGTTGGCGACGTCATCGAGGTTGACCGCATTTCCACCAGCAAGGTCGGCGACACCGTCGAGCTCTCCACGCTGCTGGTCGTCGATGGTGACGCCGTCACCAGTGACCCGTGGGTTCTGGCCGGAGTGAAGGTCCAGGCCGAGGTTGTCGACCACCACAAGGGCGACAAGATCCGGATCCAGAAGTACAAGAACAAGACCGGTTACAAGAAGCGGATCGGCCACCGCCAGCTCCACACGGCGCTGAAGATCACCGGCATCGACGCTCCGGCGAAGTAAGGGACTGAGGAGACATGGCACACAAGAAGGGCGCATCGTCGACCCGGAACGGTCGCGATTCCAATGCTCAGCGGCTCGGCGTGAAGCGCTTCGGCGGTCAGGCCGTCCTCGCCGGTGAGATCCTGGTCCGCCAGCGTGGCACCCACTTCCACCCGGGCACGGGCGTCGGCCGCGGCGGCGACGACACCCTGTTCGCCCTTGAGGCCGGTGCGGTGCAGTTCGGCACCCACCGTGGCCGCAAGGTCGTGAACATCGTCCCGGTCGCCCAGTAATCACGGCACGGACGTAGCACAGCACCACCAGGGGCGGACCGCCTTTTCCCGCGTGAGCGGGAAGGCCGGTCCGCCCCTGGCGTGTTACGACAGAGACATTCCGCAGTACGCAGACATTCCCGTTTATCTGGAGGCACCCCAACCATGACCACCTTCGTGGACCGCGTCGAGCTGCATGTCGCCGCGGGTAACGGAGGCCACGGCGTGGCCTCCGTGATGCGGGAGAAGTTCAAACCGCTGGGCGGCCCCGACGGCGGCAACGGCGGCCGCGGCGGCGATGTGATCCTGGTCGTCGACCAGGCCGTCACCACGCTCCTCGAATACCACCACCACCCGCATCGCAAGGCCACCAATGGTGCGCCGGGCGCGGGCGACAACCGTTCCGGCAAGAACGGCCAGGACCTGGTGCTGCCGGTCCCCGACGGCACCGTGGTCCTCGACCGCAACGGCGAGGTGCTGGCCGACCTCGTCGGCCAGGGCACCACCTTCATCGCCGGCCAGGGCGGCCGCGGTGGCCTCGGCAACGCCGCACTGGCCTCGGCCCGTCGCAAGGCCCCCGGCTTCGCGCTGCTGGGCGAGCCCGGCGAGGCCCGCGACATCGTCCTCGAGCTGAAGACCGTCGCGGACGTGGCCCTGGTCGGCTACCCGAGCGCCGGAAAGTCCTCCCTGATCTCGGTCCTCTCGGCCGCCAAGCCGAAAATCGCGGACTACCCCTTCACCACCCTGGTGCCCAACCTCGGTGTGGTGACCGCCGGTTCGACCGTCTACACCATCGCGGACGTCCCCGGTCTGATCCCCGGCGCCAGCCAGGGCAAGGGCCTGGGTCTGGAGTTCCTGCGGCACGTCGAGCGCTGCGAGGTGCTCGTCCACGTTCTGGACACCGCGACCCTGGAGTCGGACCGCGACCCGGTCTCCGACCTCGACACCATCGAGGAGGAGCTCACCCAGTACGGCGGTCTCGACAACCGTCCCCGGGTGGTCGTCCTCAACAAGATCGACGTGCCGGACGGCAAGGACCTCGCCGACCTGATCCGCCCCGACCTGGAGGAGCGCGGCTACCGCGTCTTCGAGGTCTCGGCGGTCGCCCATATGGGCCTCAAGGAGCTGTCGTACGCGCTGGCCGACATCGTCGCCAAGGCCCGTGCGGCCAAGCCCGTACAGGAAGCCACCCGTATCGTCATCCGGCCCAAGGCCGTGGACGACACGGGCTTCACGGTCACGGCCGAGGGCGAGAACTTCTTCCGCGTACGCGGCGAGAAGCCCGAGCGCTGGATCCGCCAGACCGACTTCAACAACGACGAGGCCGTCGGTTACCTCGCCGACCGCCTGAACCGCCTGGGCGTGGAGGACGCGCTGCGCAAGGCGGGCGCCCATGCCGGCGACGGCATCGCCATCGGTGCCGAGGACAACGCCGTCGTGTTCGACTGGGAGCCGATGATGGCGGCCGGTGCGGAGATGCTGGGCCGCCGTGGTGAGGACCACCGCATGGAGGCGCCCCGGCCGGCCGCGCAGCGCCGCCGGGACCGGGACGCGCAGCGGGACGAGTCCGACGAGGAGTACGACGGCTTCCAGCCGTTCTAGGCGTTCCGGCCCGTCCGGGCGGGCGCCGCGGATACGGGAAGGCCCCGGGAGGAGATCCTCCCGGGGCCTTCCCCGTGTCGCGAGGCCGCTGTGCGGGGCCCTGGGTGCCCCGCTGCGGCTAGACCGCCGCCGGCGTGTCCGCGGCCCCGCTGGGCTCGTTTCCGGCCGTCACGGCGGCGTCTGACGCGTCCGCGGCGCCCTGCGAGCGCTGCCCGGGGATGCCCGTCAGACGGTTCTCCATCCGTCGGCGCCGCTCATCTGCCTGGGCGCACAGCGCCAGCGCGGCCTCGTTGAAGCGCACCGCGGACGGCGGGTCGGACGGGCCGAGCAGATGCTCCTTGAGCTCGGCGCGTTCGGCGGCGAGGGCATCGAGCTGCGGATCGCGCACGGCCTCCAGCAGCCCGGCCACCCCGCTCGCGTCGGGCGTGAGGATGGTCGCCGCCCGCACGGTGGGGAAGTTCGCCCGGAACTCCTCCTCGCTCATCCCCGAGGTGTTGGCGACCGCGTACGGCTTCTCGCTGCTCAGGTAGTCCGAGACCACGCTGGAGACATCGCTGATCAGCACGTCGGCCTCGTTGAAGCAGGCGAAGATGCCGGGCCGGGCGGTGGTGATGACCACGTGCTGCCAGTCGGGGAAGGAGTTCCAGTACGCCGCCTCCCAGGCGTCCACGGCGGCATCGACGGCGGCCGAGCGGCCCTCCTCCGGGGTGCCCTGAAGCCGCATCCGCTCCAGTTCGTCCGCGCTCTTGCGGAAGTCGGAGGTGGTCAGCGCCTGGAGCTCCTCGGCGCGGCGGGCCAGCTCGGCGGCGGCCTCGGGGCCGGGCTGCGCACCGCTGCGCCGGCCGTTCGCCTCGGCGATCATCGCCTGGATACGGGTGTTGGCGGCGCCCGCCCGCGGGTCGACCGAGCCGGTCATCGGGTGCGGCTTGTACAGCAGCCGGACGGTGTCGTCGGCGAGCAGCTCCCGGACGATGTTCTCGCCCGCCAGGATCACCGAGGTGTTGCCCGGGTTGCCGTCCCAGCCCTCCCAGGTCGGGGCGTACAGCACGGTGGTCGGCCGGTCCTTCGGCGCGCCCTCGTACGGCAGGATCGGGGCCAGCTGCGGGCGGCCCACCTCGACGACGTCCTTGTCCTCCACGCCGATGTCGGCGAGCTGGTAGCGGTCGCGGGCCGCCGGGCCGGCCACCCACACCTCGTCGTACGCCTTGGCGTACGGGTTGCAGGAGGACAGCTTGTCGCTCTCGCCGTGGTTGATGAAGGCGTGCTTGATGGACGGGATCCGCAGGATCTGCGAGGTCTTGCCGGAGTTCGCCGGGTGCAGCAGGACCTTGAGCGTGGAGTGCTCCAGGCGCATCAGGTTGGCGACCTTGGGGATGCAGACGATCGGGATGTCCGTGGCCTCGATCTTCTGCACCATGAAGCGCTCGCGGAGCACGATGATCGGGTTGCCGTCCAGGTCGGCGAGGGTGCTCAGCCACATGTTGGCCTGGTAGGCGGAGGACGCGCCGCCGGAGAAGTACATGCCGACCGTGGGCCCGTACTCGGCGAGCCAGCCGTCCAGCCACTCCAGGGCGCGCTGCTCGGAGACGACCCGCTTCTTGGGCAGCAGCCAGGTGCCCAGGTAGACGGTGCCAGCGGCGGAGAGGACCAGGGAGACGGCGATGCCGATGCCGCCCCAGTACGCGTCGGTGGTGACCGCGGTCACCATCATGCCCGTGGTGGTGGGGACCGAGAAGCGCAACAGCCGCCGGCCCGTCTGGCGGGAGAGGATGCGCGGCGGGGCATCGGACAGCCGCAGCGCGCTCGTGTCGATGTTGCGCGTCACGAACGGCAGGCTGCGGGTCCGCCGGACCAGCACCGCGACCGCCTGGCACACGAAGTGGGTGCCGTAGAAGAGCAGCAGCGTGATGGTGAGCGGCGCCTGCTCCTCTAGCGGGTTGATGCCGTCGATGTGCAGCAGTCCGACAAGTATCACCATGTCGCGCAGCAGTTGGCGGACCGTGACGTCGAACCGGATCCGGCCGAGCACGGACAGCAGGCCGGGCTGCTTGTGCTGGAGGATCAGGTCGAGTCCCAGGTTGACCACGGACGCGGCGATGAACAGCGGAATGATCGGCAGCAGCGCACCCACCAGCTGGGCGGTGAACGCGAGCATCATCGCGAAGAGGGCCGCGAGCTGCACGGCTCGGCGGGGGGCGAATCCGGCGGAAGGCACGGTGGCAGGGCTCCTGGCAGCAATAAAGGTCAGGGGGAGGCCGAAGGGGGTGGCCGGGGCCCGCGCTGCGACGCCGCCGGAGCGGCGAAACGGGACCGATGGACACCCGACCGTATGACCTTGTTGGCCTTGGTGACAATCTGCTGTGGCTCTCATCACCGCGAAAGCGGACCAAACGAGCAACCATATGGACCCCACCACCGTCTTAACGATTTCCAGGGCAGGCCGGGACGCCGTACGGGGAACGTCGTCCGGGCAACCGGGCCCACCCGTCGCCGCGGCGAGCCGCGGTGTCCGCGCGGGCGTCCGCCAGGCGATATCGCGACGCGCCCAAGGCCGGTCCTGCCGTAGATTGCGCCCGTAGGACCGTTTCAGGGGCGAGCGACAACAGGGGTATCTCAGGTGTCAGGCGCAGCAGGCGCGACAGGTGCGAAAGGCGCGCGGCAGGATGTGGCGGACGCCCGCCGGATCGTGGTCAAGATCGGCTCGTCGTCGCTGACCACGGCCGCCGGGGGACTGGACGCGGACCGCGTGGACGCGCTGGTGGACGTGCTGGCCAAACATGAGGACAAGGAGATCGTGCTGGTCTCCTCCGGAGCCATCGCGGCCGGGCTCGCGCCGCTGGGGCTGGAGCGCCGCCCGCGCGACCTGGCCCGCCAGCAGGCCGCCGCCAGCGTCGGCCAGGGCCTGCTCGTCGCCCGGTACACCGCCTCCTTCGCGCGTTACGGCCGCCGCGTCGGCCAGGTCCTGCTGACCTCCGACGACACCAGCCGCCGCGCCCACTACCGCAACGCCTACCGCACCCTGGACCAGCTGCTGGCCATGGGCGCCGTACCGATCGTCAACGAGAACGACACCGTCGCCACCGACGAGATCCGCTTCGGCGACAACGACCGCCTCGCCGCGCTGGTCGCCCATCTGGTCCGCGCCGATGTGCTGATCCTGCTCTCCGACGTGGACGGGCTCTACGACGGCGACCCTTCCACCCCCGGTACGTCGCGGATAGCGGAGGTGCGCGGGCCCCAGGACCTGGAGGGGATCTCCATCGGGAGCGCGGGCAAGGCCGGGGTGGGCACCGGCGGCATGGTCACCAAGGTCGAGGCGGCCCGGATCGCGGCGGCGGCCGGCGTCCCGGTCGTCCTCACCTCCGCCGTGCACGCCGCCGATGCGCTGGCCGGCGGCCCCACCGGCACCCACTTCCTGCCCACCGGCCGCCGCTCCGCCGACCGGCTGCTGTGGCTGGCGCACGCCTCCACCCCGCGGGGCGCGCTGGTCCTGGACGACGGCGCCGTCGAGGCCGTGGTCGAACGGCATTCCTCGCTGCTGCCGGCCGGGATCGCCGCCGTCGAGGGGGAGTTCTCCGCCGGTGACCCGGTCGAGCTGCGCGACGGCGGGGGGCGGGCGGTGGCCCGTGGGCTCGTCAATTTCGATGCCCGGGAAATCCCCCGTCTGATGGGCCGCTCGACCCGCGATCTCGCCCGTGAGCTGGGCCCCGCCTATGAGCGGGAGGTCGTGCACCGCGACGATCTGGTGCTGCTGCACCACTGAGCGCCTGCCGCCCGGCTGACGGCCGTCACGGCACGGAAACACCCCCGCGGCGCGGCGCGAAGTCCGGCCTTTCCGCGGAGACCTTCGCGAAAACGGCCCCGCGAGGGCCCGCGGGCTGGTCAACTTGGTGGCGGCGGCGCCGTGGGTCGGCGGCGTCCGGGGCGCCCGCGCACCTGGCGCCGTGGGGGAGCGGCGTCCGCAGCGCGCGAGCGCATACGCCGAAGTACGACCGCACCCATCGGCTCCGCACTCCCCGAGGGCGGAGCGATTCGCAGCACAGGAGGCCGCCGGTGAGACGAGGGCGCCCGGGGGCTCTGCCCCGAGGGACGGCGGAGCGCACACTGACCAGCGTCCGGGCCGGGGAGGACGCCGTCCGCCCGGACGACCAGCGTACGGAGCGGGCCGGGACGGCACCGGCGGCGCCGGAGGGCGCCCGCCGGGAGGCGTCGCGGCTGTGGCACATCACGTTGAGCGTCTCGGGTGAGGAGGCGCCGTTGAAGGATGTCCGGCGCTCGCTCGAACAGCTCGCCCACGACCATCCCTTCCTGCTGACCAGCCGCTACGCCAACGACCACGCCGAGATCCGCTACTGGGAGGAGGCGCGGGACCTGCACGACGCCGCGGCGGTGGCCCTGCGGCTGTGGGGCGAACACCGCTCGACGGCCAACCTGCCGCCCTGGGAGATCGTCGGTCTGGAAGTCATCGACCGCGAGACCTACCACCAGCGCATCGCCGAGGGATACGGGCCGCCACCGGCCTCGCCGGTCGGGGTCCATCCGTATTAGGTCCAGCCCCGGGGGGGAAGTTGTGGCCGGGCCGGGGCCGCCGGCGTTCCGCACTGTGAAATGCGGGGCGGCCCCGGTCCGTCATCGAGCTAGGCTTCGGCCATGACCAGCAGCGCATCCGCCACCTCGCCCGTCCTTGAGACCGCCCGCCGTGCGAAGGAGGCGGCCGCCGAGCTGGCGCCGCTGCCGCGGACGGCCCGCGACGGGGCGCTGCTCGCCATCGCCGACGCCCTGGTGGCCCGTACGGACGCGATCGTCGCCGCGAACGCCGAGGACATCGCCAAGGCGCGCGCCGCCGGCACCGCCGAGTCGATCGTGGACCGGCTCACCCTCACCCCCGAGCGGATCGCCGCCATCGCCGCGGATGTGCGCGATGTGGTCGGGCTGCCCGACCCGGTGGGCGAGGTGGTCCGTGGCTCGACCCTGCCCAACGGCCTGGACCTGCGCCAGGTCCGGGTCCCGCTCGGTGTGATCGGCATCATCTACGAGGCCCGGCCCAATGTGACGGTCGACGCCGCCGCGCTGTGCCTGAAGTCGGGCAACGCCGTGCTGCTGCGCGGCTCGTCCTCCGCGTACGCATCGAACACCGCCCTGGTGGAGGTGCTCCGCCAGGCCGTCGAGGGCGCCGGGCTCCCCGCCGACGCGGTGCAGCTGGTGCCGGGCGAGAGCCGCGAGTCGGTCCGCGAGCTGATGCGGGCCCGCGGCCTGGTGGACGTGCTGATCCCGCGCGGCGGCGCCTCGCTGATCCGTACGGTCGTCGAGGAGTCCATCGTCCCGGTGATCGAGACCGGCACCGGCAACTGCCACGTCTACGTCGACGAGGCCGCCGACATCGACATGGCGATCGACATCCTGATCAACTCCAAGGCGCAGCGGCCCAGCGTCTGCAACGCCGCCGAGACGGTGCTGGTGCACGCCGGGATCGCCGAGAAGTTCCTGCCGCGCGCCCTGGAGGCGCTCACCCAGGCGGGCGTGGTGGTGCACGGCGACGCCGCCTGGCAGCAGGCCGGCCCCGGGCTGGTCGCGCCCGCCACCGACGAGGACTGGGCGACCGAGTACCTCTCGTACGACATCGCGGCCGCCGTGGTGCCGGACCTGGACGCGGCGGTGGCGCACATCCGGCGCTGGACCTCCGGCCACACCGAGGCGATCGTCACCACCTCGCAGGCCGCCGCCCGCCGCTTCACCCAGTTGGTGGATTCCACGACCGTCGCGGTCAATGCCTCCACCCGTTTCACCGACGGCGGCCAGTTCGGCTTCGGCGCCGAGATCGGCATCTCCACGCAGAAGCTTCACGCCCGCGGCCCCATGGGCCTGCCGGAGCTCACGTCGACGAAGTACATCGTCACGGGGGACGGGCACACCCGCTAGAACGCTTCGTCGTGGTGGGCCGGGGCGGGAGCCGTTGTCGGTTGCTGTGGGGATTCCCGTTCTCTGCCGGAATCTCTCTGCCCAAAACGAGCGGCCGGGGCTAACCTGGACGGGTGCCGGACGACGTGGGGGGCATGCCGTTCCAGGACGGCGAAGAGCCCGACGAGCACCACCACGGAAGAGCGGATGAGGAATTCGCTTCCGTGGTCTTCGACGAGGAATTCGTCCGGTCCGCGCGGATCCATGAGCCCTCGGCGGTCGAGCGCATGCTGGCCGCCGCCGAGGCGCGCGCCGAGGCCGAGGCCGCCCGCTCGGGGCCGGGCTTCGGCCCCGAGGGCGCGGACGGCCCCCGGGAGCGCGGTGCGGCCGCCCGGCGGACCGGTGACCACGACACCTGCGACGATTACGGGGAATACGGCGAATACGGCCCGTACGGCCCCTACGGCGGCTCGCTGCGGCCCTACCGCGGCGGGCCCCGCTGGCACCGGCCGATTGCCTGGGTGCTGGCCGTGGTGATGGGCATCGGGCTGGTCGCGCTGGCCTTCAGCGCGGTCTCCCGCGGGGCCGCCGGCCGCAACGAGAGCCCGGCGCCGCGGCCCGCCTCCAGCGAGCCCGCGACCGGCGAGACGTCCTCGGGCGGGCGCGCGGGCGGCCGGACGCTGCGGCCCGGGCTGGTGCCGTCCGCCTCGGCCGAATCCGCGCCGCCGTCGGCGTCCGCGGCGCACCGGGCGCACTGACCGGTGGGCGGGCAGACCCTCCGGGCCGGGCGCCCGGTGGGACGGGGGGAGCGGGCCGCTGAAGTTGGCGTCCGTCCCGGCGTTTACCTTCGCCGCACCGGACCTACCCTAGTTGTATGACCGGGCCTGGTGACCCTCCCGAAGGGACGCCCGACGGCGCCTCGGGAGGCGGTGAGGACGAATACCGATCCGTTGTCTTCGACGAATCGTTCGTGCGGGCAGCGCGGCTACAGGAATTCTCCGCCGACGAGCGGCTGGGCGATCAGCATTCGCCTGCCGTCAAACCCCGGCACCGCTGGCTGCTGCGCGCGGCCGGCGGCTCCCGGCAGGCGATCTTGCTGGTGCTGCTGATCGTCCTGGCCTTCGGCACCGCCGTCTACATGGGCGTCCGCCACCCCTACAAGACCCCCGACACGGTCCCGGCCCAGCCGCTGCGCTCCGCGGCCGTACCGCTCGCACCGTCCGGCGAGGTGCCGGGCGCGACACCCGAGGACCTCTTCGTGCACAGCCCGGCGAAGGACTTCCGCATCGGCGCCGCGGGCATCGGCCTGCCCACCGTCGCCCGCTCCGAACACTTCTCCGACGGCCAGATCGTCTCCGCCCTGACCCTTGCGAAGGAGTACCTCGTCCGCTCCTCGCTGGATCCGGCCACGCTCACCGGCGGCTCGGTGCGGCCGGTGCGGCTGCTGCTGGACACCGGGCAACTCGACCAGTTCGACCGGAGCATGACGCATCCCGACGACAACGGCCGCTATGCGGCGACCGGCTGGCTGGTCCGCTTCGACCCGCGGCAGATCGGGCTCGCGGACCGCGACGTACGGGTCAACGGCACCCTCGCGGCGACGGAGTTGAGCCCGGACGCGCTCGACGTCACCGCCGACTACACCTTTGTCTACGCCGTACGCCCCACCGACCAGGCGCTGAAGAACGGCCCCGCCGACCACGGCGTGGGCAAGGTCACCCCGGGCGCCGCCTCGCTGTTCACCGTCCGGCGCGAGATGCGCTTCCGGATAAACCGCGACGACCTGACCGATCACCGGCTGGAAGTCCTCCAGAGCAACCTCCAGGCGGGGCCGCTGGCCTGCTCCTCGCAGCCGGCCGACACGCTGCGCCCGCTGCTCGCCGGACAGCGCGCCGGGGACGGCCGGCCGGCGAGCACCGACCCCTTCGCCAGGGGCCGGGCCAACCCTTCGCTGTGCGGCGAACTGGCGGCCACCGCCGAACCGGCCCCGGCGCACCCGATCCGCTAGACGCGCGCGCCGTCGGACCGGCTCCGCTCCGTCAGTCCCCGCTCGGGCCCTTGCCTCCGCCCGGCCCCTTGCCGCTGCCGCCGGAGCCGTTGGCGCCGCCGTCGCGCGATCCGAAGACCGTGTCGCGCAGCTTGCCGCCCAGATCGCCCGCACCGCCCGCGATATCGCGCACCAGGCCCATCAGCGGGTCCTTGCTGTTGCGCACCGAGTCGGCGTAGTGGGCCGCGGAGTCCCGGAAGGAGTCGGACACCGAGGTGTCCTTGTCCTCGTCGCGGCGCGGGTAGTGGCCGTCCAGGATGCGCTGGTGGTCGCGGCTGGCCGCCCACTTCTTCAGCTCGGCCGCCCGCACGGTGGTGAACGGGTGGCTGCGCGGCAGCAGGTTGAGGATCTTGAGGACGGAGTCGCGCAGATCGCCGCCCTGCTCGTACTCCTCCGCCTGCTTGAGGAAGGCGTCGACGTTCATCTCGTGCAGATGATTGCCGCCGGCCAGCTTCATCAGGCCGCGCATCGACGCCTGGAGGTCCTGTCCGACCAGCAGCCCGGCGCGGTCCGCGGACAGCTCCGACTTGCGGAACCACTCGCGCAGCGCCGTCACGATCGCCATGATGGCGACATTGCCCAGCGGGATCCAGGAGACCTTCACGGCCACATTCGTCAGGAACAGCATGATCGTGCGGTACACGGCATGCCCGGACAGCGCGTGCCCGACCTCATGGCCGATGACCGCCCGCATCTCCTCCTCGTCGAGGAGTTCGACCAGGCCCGTCGTCAGCACGATGACCGGCTCGTCCAGGCCGATACACATGGCGTTCGGATTCGGGTCCTGGTTGACGTACATCGGCGGGACCTTCTCCAGGTCCAGGATGTAGCAGGCGTCCCGCAGCATGTCGTTGAGGTGCGCGAACTGCTGGTCGCCGACGCGGACGGAGTCCGACAGGAACATCAGCCGCAGGCTGCGCTCCGGAAGCAGACCGCTGAGCGTCTTGAAGATGGTGTCGAATCCGCTCAGCTTGCGCAGGGCCACCAGCGCAGAGCGGTCCGCCGGGTGTTCGTACGCCCGGGACGAGATTCCGGGGAACCGCTTGCGGTCCCGGCTCGGTACGTTGTCGCTGCCGCCTGGGCTCTCCGTCATTGGGGCCTCCCCCTCTTCGACTGCGTGAGTTTCAGCCTAGAGGACGCCACTGACAGCGGAATGGATGCTCAGGCGTACGCTGAAGCTCGGTACATCCGCCCCGTACCCGCCCGTACTTCTCGCACCAAGGGAGCGCATCGCCATGCCCCGTCCGAGCCTGCTCCTCGCCGCCGCCGAGCAGACCTCCCACGCCGACGGCCCCGGCTGGATCCTGCGCACCGTGATCATCGTCGGCGTGCTGGGTGCGGTGTTCCTCGCGTGGTTCCTGCTGCGCGGTTACGGCAACCAGGACTGAACGTCGCAGCCGCCTCCCGGGGCCGTGGGTGGAGTCGCCGTGGGTCCGCGGCGGGGTGACGCTTACGATGTGGCGGACGTTACTGCCCGACCCCACCCGGATTGGTCCTGTCGACGATGAGCCTGCACACCACCGCACATTCCCTGGTCTCCCTCGCCGCCGAGCCCGGACACGAGGGCGGCCACGCCAGCCTCAGCCCCTTCGTGACCGGCGGCGGCGCCCTGTTTGTCCTGCTTCTCCTGCTGTGGATCACCACCCGCTTCAACCGCGACCGCTGAGCCCCGGCACCCGGACCCCGCCGTCGCGCGACGCCCAGTAGGGTCTGCACGCATGGGAGAGCACACAGGGCCCGTGAAGCGGCGGCTCGGCGTGATGGGCGGGACGTTCGACCCGATCCATCACGGTCACCTTGTCGCCGCCAGCGAGGTGGCCAGCCAGTTCCACCTCGACGAGGTCATCTTCGTGCCGACGGGACAGCCGTGGCAGAAGAGCCACAAGACGGTGTCCCCGGCCGAGGACCGGTATCTGATGACGGTCATCGCCACCGCATCCAATCCGCAGTTCTCCGTCAGCCGCATCGACATCGACCGCGGCGGCAAGACGTACACGATAGACACGCTGCGTGATCTGCGCGCCGAGCACCGTGACGCGGATCTGTTCTTCATCACCGGCGCCGATGCCCTCAGCCAGATCCTGACCTGGCACGATGCGGCGGAGCTGGTGTCACTCGCGCACTTCATCGGGGTGACCAGACCCGGCCATGTCCTCGCGGACCCGGGGCTGCCCGAGGGGGCGGTGTCGCTGATCGAGGTGCCGGCGCTGGCCATCTCCTCGACGGACTGCCGGGCGCGCGTCGCCCAGGGGGACCCGGTCTGGTACCTGGTCCCCGACGGAGTGGTGCGTTACATCGACAAGAAGCAGCTGTACCGCAGCGACCGCTGACGCACCTGACGGAAAGGGGCACCGGTGAGCGACCGACAGGATCCGTACGGGCCGCAGGACCCGTATGCCCAGGACCCCTACGCCCGGGAGCGGCAGGGCAGGCCGGGCTACACCTACGACGCCTACGGGCAGCCGGTGTACCACGACGCCTCCCAGGGGCCGTACGAGCAGTCCTACGACCCCTACGGACAGCCGGTGGCGCCCGCCGAGCCCTATGACGGTCAGGGCGGCTACGACCCGTACGGCGGCCAGGCGGGCCCCCAGGGCGGTCAGCAGCCCCCGGCGCAGCAGGAGTACGGCTACGACGCCTACGGGCGCGGCCAGGTCCAGCAGGGCTATGCGCCGCAGTACGACCCGTACGCGCAGCCCCAGCAGCAGCCGGGCGGCCGGCCGGGGCAGCAAGGCCGGCAGGAGTGGATCCCCCAGCAGGCGCCGCGGCAGCCGTACGAGCAGCCCGCCTACGACGAGCAGCCCTCCTACGACGAGCAGCCCTCCTACGGTGACCGGCCGGCCTTCGACAAGGCGTCCCCGTACGGCGCGGAGCCCCAGGGCGCCCCCCGTACGGACGCGGCCCCGCCGCCCCCCGGGGGCAGGCGCTCCGCGGCCGCCCCGGACGACGACTCCCGCCCCGAGGAGTTCTCCTTCGCCGAAGAGGGGGACGAGGACTCCGAGGACGTCATCGACTGGCTGAAGTTCACCGAGAGCCGCACCGAGCGGCGCGAGGAGGCCAAGCGGCGCGGCCGCAGCAGGATCGTCGCGCTGTGCGTGGTGCTCGCGCTCGTGGTGGCCGGCGGCGTCGGCTATCTGTGGTGGGCGGGCAAGCTGCCGGGCCTGGCCGGTGCGGGCGGCGCCAAGGCCGTTGCGGCCGGCGGGCAGAAGCGTGACGTCCTGGTGGTCCATCTGCGCGACACCAAGAGCGGCAACAGCTCGACCGCGCTCCTGGTGGACAACACCACCACCCACAAGGGCACGACCGTCCTGCTGCCCAACAACCTCGTCCTGACCAAGGACGACGGAAGCGCCACCACGCTCGCCAAGTCCGTCAAGGAGGACGGCGCCGACGCCACCAAGGACTCCCTCAACACCCTCCTGGGCACCGATCTCAAGGCCAGCTGGCGGCTGGACACCCCCTACCTGGAGAACCTCGTCGAGACGGTTGGCGGGATCACCCTGGATGCGGACGCCACCGTGCCCGGCGCCAAGAAGGGCGACTCCCCGGTCGTCAAACAGGGCCGCGCCCGCGACCTCAACGGGCAGGCGGCCGTCGCCTACGCCACCTACCAGGGGCCCGGCGAGACCCAGATCAAGCAGCTGGAGCGGTTCGGGCAGGTCATGCAGGCCACGCTGAAGAAGGTCTCCAGCGATGCGGACGGCGCCACCGCAACCGTCAAGACGCTCCTCCAGGTCCTCGATCCGCCGCTGACCGAGGCCGAGCTCGGCAGCTCGCTGGCGCAGCGCGCGGAGCTGGCGAAGACCGGTGCCTACCGGACGACCCTGCTGCCGGCGCAGGCGGACGGCACGCTCACCCAGGCCGCCTCGACCGCCATGGTCAAGGACGTGCTCGGCGGCGAGGTCAAGAAGACCGCCCCCGACGCCGTCGCCCGGGTCGCCGTCCGTAACGCCGCCGGGACGAAGTCCGCGACCGGCAAGGCACAGGTCGCGCTGGTCAACGGCGGCTACACCTTCGTCGACGCCGGCGCCGAGACGGCTCGCACCACGTCCCAGGTGACCTACGCCGACGCCGGCAAGAAGGCCCAGGCCGCCGAGGTCGCCAAGACCCTGGGGCTGCCGGCCGGCGCCGTCACACAGGGCAAGGGCGCCTCGAACGCGGACATCACGGTCGTACTGGGCCAGGACTTCAAGGGCTGACCAGCGGCTCCGGTGCGGCCGCCCGCCGTGGGGCGCGGCGGGGGGGCCG
>NZ_JRKI01000009.1 GCF_000935125.1 Streptomyces natalensis ATCC 27448
CGGTGGCCGCGGGCCCGGTCCACCGGGCGGTCTGCGGTGGTATCGCCCACGGTTCGAAAAGGCATCCGGGAGTGTCGGTGGTCCGTGAGACCCTTGAGGGGTACTCGACCGCCGCTCCGGCCGCCCGGCCGGTGCGGCCGCCCCCGACCCGGAAAGCCGCTTGTGACCGCCACGGACCGCTCCATCGAGCTCATCAACGCCGCCGCCCAGGCAGCAGCCGACAAGCTCGCGCACGACATCATCGCGTACGACGTCAGCGACGTCCTCTCGATCACCGATGCCTTCCTGCTGGCGTCGGCGCCCAGTGACCGCCAGGTCAAGTCGATCGTCGACGAGATCGAGGAGCGGCTGGCCAAGGACCTGGGAGCCAAGCCGGTCCGCCGCGAGGGCGACCGCGAGGCCCGCTGGGTGCTGCTCGACTACGTCGACATCGTGGTGCACGTCCAGCACAGCGAGGAGCGTGTCTTCTACGCCCTCGAGCGCCTGTGGAAGGACTGCCCCGAGATCGACCTCCCCGAGGACGCCAAGGCCACCCGCGGCAAGGCCGCGGCGCATGCCGAGGCCACGGCGGGCGCGCAGGACGGAGAGCTGCACTGAACGGCACGAAGACCGACCGTGGTCGCCGCGTCGTCCTGTGGCGCCACGGTCAGACGTCCTGGAACCTCGAACGCCGCTTCCAGGGCTCCACGGACATCGAGCTGACCGAGGCCGGCCTGGCGCAGGCGCGCCGCGCCGCCCGGCTGCTCGCCGCCCTCAAGCCGGACGCGATCATCGCCTCCGACCTGAAGCGGGCCGCCGTCACCGCCCAGGAGCTCGCGGTCCTCACCCGGCTTCAGGTGACGCACGACGCGGCCCTGCGCGAGACGTACGCGGGCGCCTGGCAGGGCCTGACGCACGACGAGATCCTCGCGCAGTACGGCGAGCAGTACACCGCCTGGAAGCGCGGTGAGCCGGTGCGCCGCGGCGGCGGCGAACTGGAGACCGAGGTCGCCGAGCGCGCCGCCCCGGTGGTGCTCAACCACGCCGACAAGCTCCCCGACGGCGGCACCCTCGTCGTCGTCAGCCACGGCGGCACCATCCGCACCACCATCGGCCGTCTCCTCGGTCTGGACGCCCACCACTGGGAGGGCCTGGGCGGACTGTCGAACTGCTGCTGGTCCGTCCTGGGCGAGGGCGCCCGAGGCTGGCGCCTCCTGGAGCACAACGCCGGCACCCTCCCCGAGCCGGTCCTCGGCGACGACGACTGACCCGGTCCCGGCCCCAGGCGGCCGGCCCCGGCACCCGGATTTCACATCTGGGCAGGTCGCAGGCTAAAGTTCTTCTTGTTCGCGGCGCCGCCGGGGGAAACCCGGGGGACCGGAACAAGACCCGGGGCTATAGCTCAGTTGGTAGAGCGCCTGCATGGCATGCAGGAGGTCAGGAGTTCAATTCTCCTTAGCTCCACAGATCGGATGATCCCGTCCCCTCTTCGCAGGGGACGGGATCTTCGTGTTACGCGGGCTCCGCGCCCATGGATGCCGTGTAGCGTCGGCGACGCCGACACCCGATGCCCTGGCGTCAACTCCGCCCACCATGAAAGGCGGTGGCACCGACAACGGCCCGGCGGTCGGCGCGCGCCCGGGCGAACTGCTCGGCCCGCGCCCGGCGTTCCCGTCTTGCGCGGGTTGCGACGGCCTTCGGTGCCCTCGCCGGAACGGCGCAAAGGCGGGCCTGACCTCGCCGATGGTCCGTGGCAGAATCGGACGGCGCCCAGGGGAGGAGAAGATCGCGATGCCTACGAGCATCCTTGAGGAGGTCAACGACCTGCTCGAATTGGCCGAGGCGCAGGGATATGACTGGCTGCCCGAGTACGCGCTCCGCTTCACCTGCCCCGTCGGCGGCCCCGGTGGCTGCTGTGCGAGCGCCGCTTCGGCCCTTGAGTGTCCCTCGTGCGGTTCCTCCCATGTCGCCCAGGTGTTGGGCGACAACGGTGGGACTTCCTTCGTCTGTACGGCCTGCGGCCATAGTTGGAGCTGACGGATGGGCGCTCACAGCAGAAAATGCGACTGGTGCGGCAGCGGCACGCCCATCGTCCGTGACATGGAGCCGGTCAACTCCGACTACCAGTACTGGTGCGAGGAATGCGCCCGCGCCCTGGTCATAAAGGGCGATCCCATCGAGACCTACCGCGAACTCGACGGGGAGCCGATCTACGGTCGGCTGCTGGACGAGCACTGCACGCTGAAACGCTTCTACTCGTTCGCGAGGGCCTAGGGCCAGTTCCGCGGCCCGCGGGGCCCGTTCGCCGTCATCCTGCCGGAGGTACCGGCACCCCCTCGCCGCCCCCTGGTCCGCCGAGCCGGCGCAGTCGGCGCAGCCGGGTCGCCGCCAGGACGAGCAGCGCCAGGCCGGCGAGTGGGTAGACGTCGGAGAGCAGCATCTGAAGGCCGTTCTGGTGGAGTTCCTCGTGATGGTGCCAGCGGTGCGGTACCCACCACAGGGCGAACGAGCAGAACAGCAGGCCGGCCGCCGCGGTCGTCGCCCACCAGTGGCGCGCGGCCCGGCCGGTGCGGTGCAGCGCCTCGGAGCCGAGCAGGATCAGCGCGGTGACGGCCCACACCCAGTGGTGCGACCAGGAGATCGGGCTGACCAGCAGGGCGGTCACCGCACAGCAGACGGCCGCCCAGGCCCTTCCCCCGTACTCGGCCGGGGGCGCCCCAGCGGCGCGCAGCAGGGAGCCGACCGCCAGCGCCAGTCCGAGCGCGACCGTCGCACCGGCCACCACGAGGTAGCTCGCGCCCGGGTCGTGGGTGTGCAGCAGCCGGGCGAGGGCGCCGCGCAGCGACTGGTTCGCGGTGATCTCCACCTCGCCGACCCGGTCGGCGGCGAAGACGATCTCGGTCCAGAAACGGTGCGAGTCCCGGGGCAGGACGAGCGCCGCGACCAGCGCGGTGACGAGGAAGGTCACGGTGGCGACGGCGGCCTGCCGCAGCCAGGGGTGCCAGGCGGCGCGCGCCCCCGCGCCGGAGCGCAGCAGCTGCCCGGCGCGGACGGCCCCGGCCAGTGCGAGAAAGACCGCGAACAGCGCCGGGGTGAGCTTGATACCGGCCGCGATGCCGATCCCGATGCCCGCCCAGCGGTTGGTGTCCTTACGGGTGAGGTCCCACAGCACCAGCACGGCGACCAGGAGGTTTATCTGCCCGTAGCGCAGGGTCGTCCAGACCGGCTCCACCCACACCAGCAGTGCGGAGAGGGCCAGCGTCGCTGCGGGCCGGGGCAGCCGCCGCGGCCGCCCGGCCAGCCGTAGCGAGAGATGGACGACGCCGACGAACAGCGCGAGATTGCCGGCGGTGGCCAGGGTGCGCATCACGGGGACGCCGACGAGCGTGAGCGGGGTGAAGAGCAGCGCGGCGAAGGGGGGATAGGTGTTGGGCAGGTGAGCGGAGGTCGCCACCATGTCGTAGAGGTCCTCGCCGTTGCGGGCGGTCCAGCCCTCGGCGCGGTAGACCATCAGATCGATCATGGTCACATGGGCGAGCCGCTGCACGGTCCAGAAGACGGTGAAGGAAAGGGCGCAGGCCAGCGCCGCCATGAGGGTCGGGTGCCGGCGCAGGAGGCCGCGTACGGGGGAGGGGCCGCGGAGGTCGGCGGACTGCTCCAGCTCCAGCGCGGTCACGGCGTACGGCTCCCCAGGACGAATCGGGCACGGCCTGTCGACATTACCCCGGGGTCCCGCTCCCGGACCCCGGGAGAACGATTTGGCGAAAGCCCGGGTGGGCCGTGTAATGTAGGCGATGCCGCAGCGGGAAACCGGGCGGTAACACAGCAAGGGGCTATAGCTCAGTTGGTAGAGCGCCTGCATGGCATGCAGGAGGTCAGGAGTTCAATTCTCCTTAGCTCCACAGAAAACGGAGCGGGTCGTCCGAATCGGGCGACCCGCTCCGTTGTGCGTGGATGGGTGCCACAGGTCCGCCGACGGGGAGTTTCTTCCCAGTTGCCCTGATTCCCCCTCAACTGTCCGTCCGTTCGGGCGAGTTGACCCCCTTCGCCTGGTCTATCCCAACCCAATCCTTGCCATTTCTTGGCTCCTTCTTGGTGATCGCATTCCCCTGGCATGAACAGTTCACCGAAAGAGTGACGCATCGCGTGAGCGGCACCACCCATTCACCGCTTGTGCGGTGACGCGTCCCGGCGTCCCGGCGCAGCGCGTCACCCGCAGCGCACCGCATCGCCAATGCAGGGGGTTACATGAGATCAAGCCGCACCAGAACACCGCGCGTCCGTACCGGTCTGGCCTGGGCGGCGGCGCTGCCGCTGGTCGCCGGTACCCTCGCGTTCGGCGCACCGGCGGCCGACGCCGCGGACCATGACGGGGGCCGGCATGCGCTGCTGGGCACCAAGCCGCTGTGGGCCACGAGCAAGGCCGACCAGGGCGCCACCTCCGGCTCCACCGACATCACCGCCCGCGTCTACCTGGCCGGCCGCGATGCCAAGGGCCTGGCCGGTTATGCCAGGGCGGTGTCCGACCCGCACTCCTCCTCGTACGGCAAGTATCTGAGCGCCGCCCAGGTACGCGCCCGCTACGGGGCCACGCACGACCAGATATCCAAGGTGACCGACTGGCTGAAAAACTCCGGCCTGAAGGTCACCGGAACCACCAACCGCTATGTCACGGTCACCGGCGACGCGGCCGCCACCGAGCGCGCCTTCGCCACCGACCTGCACAACTACCGTAAGAGCGGCCACACTTACCACGCCCCGTCGGTCACCGCCTCCGCGCCCGCCTCCCTGGCCGACGCGGTGCTCACGGTCACCGGCCTGGACAATGCACCGCGGTTCTCGCAGCACCACACGCAGCTGCCGCCGCCGTCCCCGGTGTTCCGTAACTCCGGCCCGTTCTCCTCGTACTACGGCTCCCGTACGGACGCCAGCCTGCCGTCGGCATACGGGAGCAAGGCGCCGTACGCGATCAAGGGCTACACGGGTAAGCAGCTGCGCGCCGCCTATGGGGCGAAGAAGTGGACCGGCAAGCGCGTCACCGTCGCGATCACCGACGCCTACGCCTCGCCGACCATCGCCCCGGACGCCGCCAAGTACGCCGCGCGCCAGGGCGATCAGGCCTACCGCGGCGGCCAGCTCTCCCAGGTGCTGCCCAAGGCGTACACGCACATCAAGGACTGCGGCGCGGCCGGCTGGTACGGCGAGGAGACCCTCGACGTCGAGGCCGTCCACGCGGTCGCCCCCGACTCCGACATCGTCTACGTCGGTGCCGCCTCCTGCCAGGACGACGATCTGCTCGACTCGCTCGGCAAGATCGTCGACGGGCACCTGGCCGATATCGTCTCCAACTCCTGGGGCGACATCGAGGCCAGCGAGACTCCGGACTCGGCCGCCGCCTACGACCAGCTCTTCCAGCAGGGCGCCGTCCAGGGCATCGGCTTCTACTTCTCCTCCGGCGACAACGGTGACGAGGTCGCCAACACCGGCATCAAGCAGGTGGACACCCCGGCGAACTCCGCCTGGGTGACCGCGGTCGGGGGCACCTCGCTGGCCGTGGGCAAGCGCGATGCCTACAAGTGGGAGACCGGCTGGGGCACCCAGAAGGCCGTGCTGTCCAAGGACGGCAAGGAGTGGACGGACTTCCCGGGCGCCTTCAACGGCGGCGCGGGCGGCGGCGTCAGCAAGACCGTGCCGCAGCCCTACTACCAGCGCGGAATCGTCCCGGACCAGCTCTCCAGCGTCCTGCTCAAGGGCAAGATGCGCGCCGTTCCGGACATCGCGGCGGTCGCCGACCCCAACACCGGATTCCTGGTCGGCCAGACCCAGACCCTGCCCGACGGCAAGCTCGGCTACGACGAGTACCGCATCGGCGGCACCTCGCTGGCCGCCCCGGTGATCGCGGGCGTCCAGGCGCTGGCCCAGCAGGCGCGGCACGGCGTGCCCCTCGGCTTCGCCAACCCTGCCATCTACCAGCGCTACGGCACCTCCGCCTACCACGACGTCACCGACCACCCGCTGGGTGCCGGCCGTGGCCTGGCGGTCGTCCGGGTGGACTACGTCAACGGCGCGGACGCGAGCAAGGGCACCACGACCTCGCTGCGCAGCCTGGGCAAGGACAGCTCCCTGAAGGCGGTCGTCGGCTACGACGACGTCACCGGGGTGGGCTCGCCCGGTGCCGGCTATGTGAGCTCCTACCGCCCCTGAGGCACTCGGTCCGCCCCTGAGGCGGGCACGGGAATGCGGGGTCCGCGGCCGGGGGAATCCTCGGCGCGGGCCCCGCAGGCCCTGCGGTACCCTGGCGCCATGTGTGCCGTACGCCTTCTGCTTAGCGGGCCGCGCTGATCAGTCCCGACCGGGCCAGACTGCTGTGACCGCCCGGGTCGGCATCGGCGCGGCGTCCCCTCCTGTGTGAGGGGCGTTTTTGTTTCCGCAGAAACCGTGTCGCAGCAGCCGCAGGCAGAGACGAATGATGGAGCTTTGAGGACGATGAGCGAGACGACCAACGCCGCCGAGACGGCAGCGCCGCACCGCTATACGGCCGCGCTGGCCGCCGACATCGAGGCACGCTGGCAGGACTTCTGGGAGCAGAACGGGACGTACGAGGCGCCCAACCCCAGCGGCGGCCTGGCCGGCGACTCCGAGCGGGCGGCCCGCCCCAAGAAGTTCGTCATGGACATGTTCCCGTACCCCTCGGGTGCGGGCCTGCACGTCGGCCACCCGCTGGGCTTCATCGCCACCGACGTCTACGCCCGCCATCTGCGGATGACCGGCCACAACGTCCTGCACACCCTGGGCTTCGACGCCTTCGGCCTGCCCGCCGAGCAGTACGCCGTCCAGACCGGCACCCACCCGCGGGTCTCCACCGAGGCCAACATCGTCAACATGCGGCGCCAGCTGCGCCGCCTGGGCCTGGGCCACGACCAGCGCCGCTCGATCGAGACGATCGACCCGGCGTACTACAAGTGGACCCAGTGGATCTTCCTGCAGATCTTCAACTCCTGGTACGACCCGGAGGCGGACGCCGCCCGCCCGATCGACACCCTGGTCGCCCAGTTCGAGGCAGGCACCCGGCAGACCCCGGACGGCCGGGCCTGGAGCGAACTGAGCGGCATCGAGCGCGCCAACGTCCTGGGCGAGTACCGCCTGGCGTACGCCTCGGACGCGCCGGTCAACTGGTGCCCCGGCCTGGGCACGGTGCTGGCCAACGAGGAGGTCACCGCCGAGGGCCGCTCCGAGCGCGGCAACTACCCGGTCTTCAAGGCCAAGCTGCGCCAGTGGAACATGCGCATCACCGCCTACGCCGACCGGCTGCTGAAGGACCTGGACGAGCTGGACTGGCCCGAGGCCATCAAGCTCCAGCAGCGCAACTGGATCGGCCGCTCCGAGGGTGCGCGGGTCGACTTCCCGGTGAGCGGCTCCGAGGCGATCACGGTCTTCACCACCCGCCAGGACACCCTGTTCGGCGCCACCTACATGGTGCTGGCCCCTGAGCACCCGCTGATCGCCGGCCCCGAGAACGGCGACGGCACCGGCTCGATCGTGCCCGACGCCTGGCCCGAGGGCACCCACGACGTCTGGACCGGCGGCCAAGCCACCCCCGCCGAAGCGGTCGCCGCCTACCGCAAGCAGGCCGCCGCCAAGTCGGACGTCGAGCGCCAGGCCGAGGCCAAGGACAAGACCGGCGTCTTCACCGGCGTCTACGCCACCAACCCGGTCAGCGGCGAGCAGGTGCCCGTCTTCATCGCCGACTACGTCCTGATGGGCTACGGCACCGGCGCGATCATGGCCGTCCCCGCCCACGACACCCGCGACTTCGCCTTCGCCCGCGCCTTCGAGCTGCCGATGCGCTGTGTTGTCGAGCCGTCCGACGGCCGCGGCACCGACCCGTCCACCTGGGACGACGCCTTCGCCTCGTACGACGCCAAGATCGTCAACTCTTCCCCTGCCTCCGGCGGGGGGACCCCCACCGACGACACGGTCTCGCTGGACGGCCTGGGCGTCACGGAGGCCAAGGCGAAGATCACCGAGTGGCTGGCCGACCGGGGCATCGGCGAAGGCACCGTCAACTTCCGGCTGCGCGACTGGCTGTTCAGCCGCCAGCGCTACTGGGGCGAGCCGTTCCCGATCGTCTACGACGAGGACGGTGTGGCGCACCCGCTGCCCGAGTCGATGCTGCCGCTGGAGCTGCCCGAGGTCGAGGACTACTCCCCGCGCACCTTCGATGCGGACGACGCCGACACCCAGCCGGAGACCCCGCTGTCCCGCAACGAGGACTGGGTCAACGTCGAGCTGGACCTGGGCGACGGCCCGAAGACGTACCGCCGCGAGACCAACACCATGCCCAACTGGGCGGGTTCATGCTGGTACGAGCTGCGCTACCTGGACCCGGACAACGACGACGCGCTGGCCGACCCGGCCGTCGAGCAGTACTGGATGGGCCCGCGCGAGGGCCAGCCGCACGGCGGCGTCGACCTGTACGTGGGCGGCGCCGAGCATGCCGTACTGCACCTGCTGTACGCCCGCTTCTGGTCCAAGGTGCTCTACGACCTGGGGCACGTCTCGTCCCGGGAGCCGTTCCACAAGCTGTACAACCAGGGCATGATCCAGGCGTACGTCTACCGGGACAGCCGCGGCATCGCCGTCCCGGCGGCCGAGGTCGAGGAGCACGACGGCGGCGTCTTCTACTACGAGGGCGGCAAGGTCTCCCGGCTGCTGGGCAAGATGGGCAAGTCCCTGAAGAACGCGGTCACTCCGGACGAGATCTGTGCCGAGTACGGCGCGGACACCCTGCGTCTGTACGAGATGGCGATGGGCCCGCTGGACGTCTCGCGCCCCTGGGACACCCGCGCCGTCGTCGGCCAGTACCGCCTGCTGCAACGCCTGTGGCGCAATGTGGTGGACGAGGCGAGTGGCGAGGTCACCGTCGTCGACACCGAGCCCGACGAGGCCACCCTGCGCGCCCTGCACAAGGCCATCGACGGCGTCACCCAGGACATGGCGAACCTGCGCTTCAACACCGCCATCGCCAAGGTGACCGAGCTGAACAACCACCTGACCAAGACGGGCGGCCCGATCTCCCGCACGGTCGCCGAGCGGCTGGTCCTGCTGATCGCCCCGCTGGCCCCGCACATCGCCGAGGAACTGTGGCGCAAGCTGGGCCACACCGAGTCCGTGGTGCACGCCGACTTCCCGGTGGCGGACCCGGCCTATGTCGTGGACGAGGCCGTGACCTGCGTCGTTCAGATCAAGGGCAAGGTCAAGGCCCGGCTGGAGGTCGCCCCCTCGATCTCCGACGCGGACCTGGAGGCGGCCGCGCTGGCCGATCCGGGTGTGGTCGCGGCGCTGGGCGGCGCGGGCATCCGGAAGGTGATCGTGCGGGCGCCGAAGCTGGTGAACATCGTTCCGGCGTAAGCGGCCGGACCGGCGTATCAGGGTTTTCCCCTACGGGCAGGTTGGGGGTTCCGATGGGAACCGCCGACCTGCCCGTGCCGTTTACCGTGGAGAAGAGGGCGCGGGGACACCGGCGCCGAAACCGCTGGGGAACCGCTGGGGGAGTTCATGCACACCGCCCGGGAGAGCTCATGGACGTAGTCGTCGCGGTTTTCGCGCTGCTCTTCGTGCTGTTCGTCGCCGCCGGGGTGTTCGTCACGGTCAAGGCCGTCACGGCGGCCAAGCGCGGTGTGGACCGTACGGTCGCCCAGGCCCGGCGCACCGTCGAGGACACCGGCCTGCGGGCCCGGCAGCTCACCCAGCCGGGCGTGGCCGGTGAGCTGGCCCAGCTGCGGCTCTCGCTGCGGACGTCCATGCACGCCACCCAGGAGGCGCTGCGCACCGGCTCCCGGGACGACGCCTCCCTCACCGAGTCGATACGCCTCTTCGAGCGCCTCAGCGCCCACGGCCGCGAGCTCGACGACGAACTCAAACGCCTGGAGGGCGAGCCCGACCGGGCCACCATCGCGGCCCGCCTGCCCGACCTGCGCGAACGCATGGAGCGGATCACCCACTCCGCGGAGTCCCTGCGCTGGGCGGCCCGGGACCGGGCCCGCAAGTTCGCCGACGACGACCTGGCGGCGCTCGGCGACCAGATCGACCTGGAGGCGGGCGCCCTGCGGCACTGGACGCAGGAGCCGGGGCCGGAGGCCGGCGCGGAGCAGGGGGCGCGGCAGCGTCCCGCGCGGGACGCGGGTTCCCGGGGCCCGGCGGACGAGCAGCCGTCGGCGATCACGGCCCGCGATCCGCACAGCCGGCCGGCGTACGCCTGGGAGAAGGAGGTGCGGAGGCAGGAGGAGCCCCCGCGCTGACGACGCCGGCCGGGGGAGGGGGCGGGGGCGCCAACCCGCCTTACGTGGGCCCCTTCGCGCAGGCTTGGGGAAACATGGAAGATCTTGGGGAGGGGCCCGCACTGTCGGGTGCCGCGTTCCCCGGCTAACCTCCCAGTCATGTCCCGCCATGTCGCCATCGTCACCGATTCCACGGCCTACTTGCCGCCGGCGGCCCTCGTACGTCACCGCATCACGGCCGTACCGCTGACCGTCGTCCTGGGGGACCAGGCCCTCGAAGAGGGCACCGAGATCTCCGCGAGATCCGTCGCCCAGGCGCTCCAGAAGCGCCGTCCGGTGACGACTTCTCGGCCCAGCCCCGCCACCTTCGCGGACACCTACCGCCGGGTCGCCGAGAGCGGTGCGACCGGCATCGTCTCGCTGCACCTGTCCTCGGAGTTCTCCGGTACCTATGACGCGGCGGTGCTCGCGGCCAAAGAGGCGCCGGTGCCGGTACGCGTCGTGGACACCGGGATGGTCGCGATGGCCCTCGGGTTCTGCGCCCTCGCGGCGGCCGAGGTGGCGGAGACCGGCGGGGACGTGGACGAGGCGGTGGCGGCCGCGGAGAAGCGGGCCGCGGGGACCTCCGCCTATTTCTACGTCGACACCCTCGACTATCTGCGCCGCGGCGGCCGGATCGGCGCGGCCCAGGCGCTGTTCGGCTCGGCGCTGGCGGTCAAGCCGCTCCTCCAACTCACCGACGGGCGCATCGAACTGCTGGAGAAGGTCCGTACGGCGTCCAAGGCCATCGCACGGCTGGAGGAGATCGCCGCGGAGCGGGCGGGGGAGGGCGAGGTCGATATCGCGGTCCACCATCTCGCGGCGGCGGAGCGCGCGGACGCGCTGGCCCAGAGGCTTCGGGAGCGGGTGCCGGGCCTTCAGGAGCTGCATGTGAGCGAGGTGGGCGCGGTGATCGGCGCGCATACGGGGCCGGGGCTGCTGGGGGCCGTGGTGTCGCCGAGGTGAGGGAGGCGGGAGCTGGGGGCCGGGACTCTTGTGGGTGACGTAGTTATCCACAACTGGGCCGATATCCACGGGAATTGAGCCGGCTCGGCGAGATCGGCGCGGGATGCCTAGCGTCGGGGGCATGAACTCTCGATCGGCCGCATGGCCTGCGTCATCCGCTGCTGCACCTTCCGCTGCACCTTCTGCCCGGGAGCGGGCCGCCGCCCTCTTCGCGGAGGCCGGAGCCGGGCCCGGCGTCCTGGGTCCGAGCGCACCGCCGACTCCGCCCGACCCGCCCGATCCCCCCGGGCCGCCCCATGCGCCAGAGCCCCCGTATCTGCCGGACCCGCCGGCTTCTCCGGGGCCGCGCCGAGGGGAGCGGGTATGGCTCGCGGTGCGGGAACGGCTGCCGCTCTGGGTGCAGTTACGGTGCGGCACGGACCCCAAGGCGCTCGCCGCGCTGGCCCTGGTGCTCGTGGTGGCCCTCGGGTTCGCCGTACAGCACTTCTGGGGTGCGAGCCCGGAGCCGGTACGTGCCCCGGCCGCCGCAAGAGCGGAGGCGGCGCCAGGCGCCGGCCCCCGGCCATCGTCCTTGTCCCCCTCCCTCTCACCCTCCTTGTCCGGGTCTCTCCCCTCGCCCGGCCCGACGGCGAGACGGGCGCCGGGTGGCACGCCACAAGAGCTGGTCATCGACGTTGCGGGCAAGGTCCGGCACCCCGGGATCCACCGGCTGCCACCGGGGTCGCGGGTGACCGATGCGCTACGGGCGGCGGGCGGCGTGCTGCACGGGGCGAGCACCCTCGGGCTGAACCGGGCGCGGCTGCTGACCGACGGCGAGCAGATCGTGGTGGGCGAGCCACGCGCGGGAGGGGCCGGGGATACGGGGAGCGGGGGGAGCGGGGGGAGTGGGGGGAATGCGGGGACGGCGGCGGGTGCGGGGGGCGCCGCCGCGGGGAACGGCTCCGCAGGCGGGGCCGCGGCCGGCGGGGGCGGGCCGGTCAGCCTCAACGCCGCGACCGAGCAGCAGCTCGATGCCCTCCCCGGCGTAGGGCCCGTCCTCGCCCGGCACATCATCGAATTCCGCACCCAGCACGGTGGTTTCACGTCCGTGGAGCAGCTCCGTCAGGTGACCGGGATCGGCGATCGGCGGTTCGCCGATCTTCGTCCGCTGGTGCAGCCATGACCGCCACCCGTACCCCCGTGCACGCCTCGGCGGGCTCGCCGTACGGCGACTCGGACCCGCAGCAGGAGGGCCCGGCCGATCTGCGCCTGGTCGCGCCGGCGCTGGCCGCCTGGGGCGCCGCGGCGGTCGGTCTGGGGGCACCGGGCGGCGTGGTGGCGGCGCTCTGCGCCGGTGCGGTGGGTCTGGCGGTGATCGCGTTACGGATGGCGGCGGTGCGCCGGAGCGGCGTCGGCCCCTCGCCCGGAGGCCGGTCGGCCGGTGCGCTCGTCGCGCTGGCGGCGGTGCTGCTGTGCGCCGCGGCCGGGGCCGCCTCCGCGGCGCTGCATGCGGCGGATCTGCGGCGCGGCCCGCTGCCCGGCTGGGCGCAGCGGTACGCACGGGTCACGGCCGAGCTGGTGGTCACCGGTGATCCGCATCCGACCCGTCCCACGGTGCGCGGATCCCAACGGACGCCCCCGGCACTGGTGTTCACCGCCGATGCGGTCCAAGTCACCGCACCGGACGGAGCGGTGACCGTCGGCCGTACGCCGACGCTGGTCGTCGTCCAGGGACAGCGCAAGGGAACGGGGGACGACAGCGGGCAGGGCAACGGCGCACCGGACACCGGGGAACGCCCGGCGGACGAGGCGCGGGGCGGGCTGTCCGCCCCGTGGCGAGGGCTGCTGCCGTCGACCCGCATCCGGGTGGTGGCGCGCACCGCCCCGCCGCTGTCGGCGAGCGACCAGGTCGCAGCCGTCCTACGGGTCGACGGCGATGCCCCGCCGGTCCGCACGGGCCCGCCGTCCGCCCTTCAGCGGCTGGCGGGAAGCCTGCGGGCGGGCCTGCGCGAGGCGACCGACGGGCTGCGCCCCGATGCGCGGGCGCTGCTGCCAGGCTTCGTCGTGGGCGACACCTCGCGGGTGCCGCCGGATCTGGCCGATGCCTTCCGCGCCACCGATCTGACCCATCTGCTCGCCGTCTCCGGCAGCAACCTCACCCTCGTCCTCGCACTGCTGATCGGCCCGCCGCATCTCGCCCTGCGCGCCGAACGCCGTGGGCTGGCGCCGCGCCTGGGCCTGTCGCTGCGCACCACCGCTTTCATCGGCGGCGCGCTCGCGCTCGCCTTCGTCGTCGTGTGCCGGCCGGACCCCAGCGTGCTGCGGGCCGCCGCCTGCGGTCTGATCACCCTGCTCGCGATCGGCAGCGGCCGCCGGCGTTCCCTGCTGCCCGCGCTCGCCGCCGCGGTCCTGCTGCTGGTGCTCTACGACCCCTGGCTCGCCCGCAGTTACGGCTTTGTGCTCTCCGTCCTGGCGACCGGTGCGCTGCTCCTGCTCGCCCCGCGCTGGAGCGCTGCGCTCCAACGGCGCCGGGTGCCGCCCCGCTTGGCCGAGATGCTCGCCGCGGCGGCCGCCGCCCAGGCGGTCTGTGCGCCCGTTGTCGTCGTACTCGCCGCCCGGGTCGGACTGGTCGCCGTGCCCTGCAATCTGCTCGCCGAACTCGCCGTCGGCCCGGCCACCGTCCTCGGTTTCGCGGCCCTGGCCCTCGCCCCGGTGGCTCTGCCGGTCGCCAAGGCCGTGGCGTGGTGCGCCGCCTGGCCCACCGAGGCCGTCGCCGTCCTCGCCCGTACGGGCTCCTCGCTGCCGGGCGCCGAACTCGACTGGCCGGGCGGCTGGCAGGGCGGGCTGCTGCTGGCGGCCGTCACCGTCGCCCTGGTCACGGCCGGCCGCCGCCTGCTGCGCCACCGCTGGCTCTGTGTGCTGTGCGCCCTGGCCCTCGTCCTGGCGGTCTGCCGTCCGGCCCCGTTCACTCGTATTCTCACCGGCTGGCCGCCACCGGGGTGGCGGGCGGTGGTGTGCGATGTGGGACAGGGCGACGGCCTGGTCCTGGCGGCCGGAGACGGTACGGCCCTCGTCGTCGACACCGGGCCCGAGCCGCGAGCCATCGACCGCTGCCTGACCGACCTCGGTATCCGCCGCATTCCGCTTCTCGTGCTGACGCATTTTCACGCGGACCACGTGGACGGCCTGCCCGGAGCGCTGCGCGGCCGCGCGGTCGGCGCGATCGAGACCACCACGCTCCATATCCCCTCGGGACAGGCCGAGTTCGTACGCCGCCGGGCCGCGGCGGCCCATGTGCCGGTCGTCCACGCCGTAGCCGGGGAGCGCCGCCGCCTGGGCCCACTGAGCTGGGAGGTCCTCTGGCCGCCCGCCCCCACGCCGCCGGGAGCCCAGGCCCCGGCCGCCGTTCCCCCCGACCCCAACGACTCCAGCGTCACCCTGCTCGTACGGACGGGCGGCCTGACCCTCCTGCTGCTCGGTGACCTCGAACCACCCGCCCAGCAAGCCCTGTTGGCCACCCATCCGCAGCTGCCCGCCGTCGACGTCCTGAAGGTGGCACACCACGGCTCGGCCTATCAGGACCCCGAGCTGATACACCGCCTGGCGCCGCGGCTGGCCCTGATATCGGTCGGCGCCGGCAATCCGTACGGCCACCCCTCGGCCCGCACCGTCGCGGAGCTCCGCGCCCAGGGCGCCCGGGTGCTGCGCACCGACACCGACGGCGCCCTCGCGGTGCTCGGCACCCATGACCGGCTGACCGCCGTGATACGCGGCCGCCGGCGCCGGCTCCACGGGCGCCTGCGGCGCCGGGCCCGGGGCGGCAGACCGCCTCCGGGGAGCGGGCCCTGCCGGTCGGCGCGGGGCCCGTGGCCGACCGCATCCGCCGTCGGTTCGCCGCCGGGCGGACGCACAGCGGGTGACCCCGGGACGGGCCGCCTCCGCCCGCCGCCTATTCGGCCTCGCGCCATCCGTCGTACTCGGCCGCCAGCTCGTCCAGCCGTGCCGGGTCGTGGGCCGCGTCCGGGTCCTCGACCACGACCAGCCACTGCGCGTCCTCGGCGTCGTCCTCGCCGGCCAGGGCGTCCCGTACGAGCTGGGGCTCCTCGGTGAGGCCGAGGAGTTCGGCCAGCTGTTCCGCGAGCTCCTCGGCGGCATCACGGTCGGGCAGAACCAGGACGTGCCGCAGGGGCGGGGCGTGGTGGGGGTGCGGGGCCGGGTGGGCCTGTGCTGCGTCGCTCACCGGTCCATTGTCCGGCAGGGGGCGGGCACCGGGTACGGCGGGCGGGCGAAGGCCGGTCCGGGCGGAAACGACAGACGGGGAGCCCGGCGGGACGGCGGACGGGGGCAGCCAGAGGAGGGCGGGACCGCGGGCGGAATGCCGGGGAGTGAGGCAACAAGGGGAAGGCGGGACAGCGGGCGGAATCGGGAGTGGGGGAGCCGGCGGAATCGGCAGCGGGGGAGCCATGGGAAGGCCGCGACCGCAGGTGGAACGCCCGGGAGTGAGGCAGGCAGGGCGGCGTTGTCAGTGGGGCGTGGGATGCTGGACCGCGATGGCCAGGAAGACAGCTCACGACGACCCTCTCGCCCCCGTCACGCTCGCCGTGGGCCAGGAGGACCTGCTCCTCGACCGCGCGGTGCAGCAGGTGGTGGCGGCCGCCCGCGCCGCCGACGCGGACACCGATGTCCGCGATCTGACCCCCGACCAGCTCCAGCCCGGCACCCTCGCCGAGCTCACCAGCCCCTCGCTCTTCTCCGAGCGCAAGGTCGTGGTGGTGCGCAACGCGCAGGACCTCTCCGCCGACACCATCAAGGACGTCAAGGCGTATCTCGGGTCGCCCGCCGAGGAGATCACGCTCGTGCTGCTGCATGCCGGCGCCGCCAAGGGCAAGGGGCTGCTGGATGCCGCCCGTAAGGCCGGGGCGCGCGAGGTGGCCTGCGCCAAGATGACCAAACCGGCGGACCGGCTGGCGTTCGTACGGGGCGAGTTCCGGGCCATCGGCCGTTCCGCGACGCCGGAGGCGTGCCAGGCGCTGGTCGATGCGATCGGCAGCGATCTGCGCGAGCTGGCCTCGGCCTGTTCGCAGCTGACCGCCGATGTCGAGGGCACGATCGACCCGGCCGTCGTCGCGCGCTACTACACCGGACGGGCCGAGGCGTCGAGCTTCACGGTTGCGGACCGTGCCGTCGAGGGCCGGGCCGCGGAGGCGCTGGAGGCGCTGCGCTGGTCGCTCGCCACCGGCGTCGCCCCCGTCATGATCACCAGCGCGCTGGCCCAGGGCGTCCGCGCCATCGGCAAACTGGCCTCCGCCCCCCGCGGCGCCCGCCCCGGCGACCTCGCCCGTGATCTGGGCATGCCGCCATGGAAGATCGACCGGGTACGACAGCAGATGCGCGGCTGGTCGGCGGACGGCGTGGCGACGGCGCTGCGAGCGGTGGCGGCGGCCGATGCGGGGGTCAAGGGCGGCGGGGACGACCCCGCGTACGCCCTGGAGAAGGCCATCGTCGCCATCGCCCGGGCGGCCCGGTCCCAGCGCTGAGGCCCGCCCGCGCCGTCGTCCCGACCGATGCCGTCGGCACTCGCGGCGCCGGTCCGACCCCGCCGGCTACCTCGCCCCGGACCCCCGTAGCCGCTGGAGGGTCTCCCGGGCGCTGGTCTTCAGCATCGTCGCCACGTCGTCCCCGGTCGGCTGCTTGCCGGAGGCGCTGCTCGACGGGAAATTCGACCAGGTCGACTGGTACGTCATCCAGCCGTCCCGCACCCCGAGGATCACGTACGAGCTGCCGGACCCGCCGTCCTTGTTCTTCTGGCTCACCAGATAGGCATCGTCGCCGAGGCCCGTGACCCGCTCGACCCGGTACTCGACCGAGGACCCCTGCTTCTCGTACGCCAGGTAGCCGGCCGCGAACTCCGGGCCGGGGTCGCTCTTCTTGTGCAGCGTGGCGGTGCTGTAGAGCCAGGCCGACGAGTAGTCGCCGACGCTCGCGTCCTTCCGTTTGAAGGAGGCGTTGCACCACATGCTGTCCATCGCGGTCTGCCGGGACCCGCTGTGCTCCGGATTGGCGGTCCTGCCGTCCGAACCGGCGCTGTGCCGCTCCTCGACGGCGAAGCCGGCGTCCTTGACCGGCGTCAGCGACGTGGCCGCGCACAGGTCGTCGGTGTACGTGTAGCCCGCCAGGTCGGCGCGGGGCTCCGAGGAGAATGCCCCGGTGGCGAACATCACGGACGCCCAAACCGCCGAGGCCGCAATCGCCCCGCCGACCGCCCAGACCCATCCGGAGGCACCCCCGCGCCCGCCACCGGTCCCGCCCATGGGCGCTGCGGGCGGATACCCGTAGCCGCCGGCTATCTGGCCCCCGTACGGGCCGGTGACCTGCCCGTACGGGGCGGCCTGCGGTGCGCCGGGTGCGCTGGGCGGTCCGGGTGCGCCAGGGGGACCGGGGAGCGGCCCGGGTGTGCCGGGTACACCCGGCGTCTCCGATGCCCCGGATGCGGCATAGGGGTTGTACGGCCCGTTCTGATCCCCCGAGAGCGACATGGCGGCAGATTAATGGACCTGCCAGGAACCGAACCCCGTCGGATCGGCACATCTTGGCCCGCTGGGAGCGCGGCCCATCGCCCCGTCGGCTCCGGCGCACGCCCGAAGCCCCACCCGGCGTGCGCCGAAGCCCCAGCCGCCGCACGACAAGCTCCCGGGTGCGGCCGGGCCCCACCCACCGCACGACAAAGACCCCGCCTCCGCCCCGGGGAAGGGGCGTGAGCGGGGTCTTCGTATCAAGCAGTCGTGGCTCCGTCGGCGGATACCGCCGGGCGGGCCGGGAGCGCCGCACCCGCGTGGCGAACGCAGGCCGCGTGCGGCGCGGGGTGCCGGTCAGGGAGCGGTGAGAGGGGCCGCTGGGTCCCTGGCGGCGGAGGTGTTACAGGTCAAGCGGGGAAGGGTCAGCCGTTGAGACCGGCGACCTTCTTGGCCAGCGCCGACTTCTTGTTGGCGGCGGCGTTCTTGTGAATGACACCCTTGCTGACGGCCTTGTCGAGCTTCTTGGCCGCCTCGGCCTGGGCGGTGGTGGCCTTCTGCAGGTCACCGGCCTCCACGGCCTCGCGGGTGCGACGGATCGCGGTGCGCAGAGAGGACTTGACCGCCTTGTTGCGCTGGCGAGCCTTCTCGTTGGTCTTGATCCGCTTCATCTGGGACTTGATGTTCGCCACGAAAGAGCCTTTTCAGGTTCGTTGGAGTTTCGAGTTGCGCCGCGCACGAAAGAGGGCACGAAGCGCAGTGGACCAGGCTACCAGCAGGGCGGATGGCCGCCCAAACCGGCCCGGAGTCGCCCCGCAACCGGCCCGGAGTCGCCCCGCAACCGGCCCGTAGTCGCCCAGGAACCGGCCCGCAGCCACCGCGGGACGCCCCCGGCCCCACCGCCGGACGGCCCCGAGCCCACCCGGAAACCGCTGCGGCCCCGCCCGACCCCGCCGACCCTCACCCTCGCCCCAGGTCATGGGACCATGGGGGAGACGTCACATATCCGAGTCCCGCCTACCCGCGTTCACTGAATGGACCCTGCGTGCCCGCGACCCCTACGAACGTGCCGGAGCCGAGCCGTACCGACCCGGCTCTCCTCCGTAACTTCTGCATCATCGCGCACATCGACCACGGCAAGTCGACGCTCGCCGACCGGATGCTCCAGCTCACCGGTGTCGTCGACCAGCGGCAGATGCGCGCGCAGTATCTCGACCGCATGGACATCGAGCGCGAGCGCGGCATCACGATCAAGTCCCAGGCGGTCCGGCTGCCCTGGTCGCCCTCCGAGGGCGAGGAGCATAGTGGCACCACCCACATCCTCAACATGATCGACACGCCGGGCCACGTCGACTTCACCTACGAGGTCTCGCGCTCGCTCGCCGCATGTGAGGGCTGCATCCTCCTCGTCGACGCCGCCCAGGGCATCGAGGCCCAGACCCTCGCCAACCTCTACCTGGCGATGGAGAACGACCTCACGATCATCCCCGTGCTGAACAAGATCGACCTGCCGGCCGCGCAGCCCGAGAAGTTCGCCCTCGAACTGGCGAACCTCGTCGGCTGCGAGCCCGAGGACGTCCTGAGGGTGTCCGCCAAGACCGGTGTCGGCGTGCCCGAGCTGCTGGACAAGGTGGTCCGTGAGGTCCCCGCGCCCGTCGGCGTCAAGGACGCGCCCGCCCGCGCGATGATCTTCGACTCGGTCTACGACGCGTACCGCGGCGTGGTGACGTACGTGAAGGTCGTCGACGGCACGCTGAGCAAGCGTGAGCGCATCCGGATGATGTCCACCGGCGCCGCGCACGAGCTGCTGGAGATCGGTACGAACTCCCCGGAGATGCTGGCCGCCGACGGTCTGTCCGTGGGCGAGGTCGGCTATCTGATCACCGGTGTGAAGGACGTCCGCCAGTCCAAGGTCGGCGACACCATCACCCAGCTCACCAAGGGCGCCGTGGAGCCGCTGGGCGGCTACAAGGACCCCAAGCCCATGGTGTTCTCGGGGCTGTACCCGCTGGACGGCTCGGACTACCCGGAGCTGCGCGAGGCCCTGGACAAGCTCCAGCTCAACGATGCCGCGCTGGTCTACGAGCCGGAGACCTCCGCGGCCCTCGGCTTCGGCTTCCGCGTCGGCTTCCTGGGGCTGCTGCACCTGGAGGTCATCCGCGAGCGCCTGGAGCGCGAGTTCGGGCTGGACCTGATCGCCACCGCGCCGAACGTGGTCTACCGGGTGGACATGGAGGACGGCACCGAGCACATCGTCACCAACCCCAGCGAGTTCCCGATCGGGAAGATCGACCAGGTGCACGAGCCGGTCGTACGGGCCACGATCCTCGCCCCCAGCGAGTTCATCGGCGCGATCATGGAGCTGTGCCAGACCCGCCGCGGCACCCTGCTCGGCATGGACTACCTCTCCGAGGACCGCGTCGAGATCCGCTACACCCTGCCGCTCGCCGAGGTCGTCTTCGACTTCTTCGACCAGCTGAAGTCCAAGACCCGCGGCTATGCCTCGCTGGACTACGAGCCCACCGGCGAGCAGACCTCCGACCTGGTCAAGGTCGACATCCTGCTGCACGGCGACAAGGTGGACGCGTTCTCCGCGATCACCCACAAGGACAAGGCGTACGCATACGGCGTGCGGCTGGTCGCCAAGCTCCGTGAGCTGATCCCGCGGCAGGGCTTCGAGGTGCCGATCCAGGCCGCCATCGGCAGCCGGGTCATCGCCCGTGAGACGGTCCGCGCCATCCGCAAGGACGTTCTCGCCAAGTGCTACGGCGGCGACATCTCCCGTAAGCGCAAGCTGCTGGAGAAGCAGAAGGAAGGCAAGAAGCGGATGAAGATGGTCGGCAGCGTGGAGGTCCCGCAGGACGCCTTCATCGCGGTGCTGTCCTCGGACACCGACGGCGACAAGAAGAAGTGACGCAGCAGCCAGAAGTGCGGAAGCAGCGGGAAGCGAAGAAGTAGCGGCAAGCGAAGGAGCAGCGGTCGACGCCTTCAGAGGCAGACGCCTTCCGCGGTCAGGGCGCCGTCCCCCAAGGGGCGGCGCCCTGCGCATGTCCGCAGCGGCCCGTGCCCGCCCCACCGCCGGCCCGTGCCCGCCCCACCGCCGCCCGTGCCCCCGTCCGGGTGCGCATCGGGCCGTCCGCGCCGCGCATCCGAGAAACCTGCGGAGCGTCGCATGTCCGGGGCGTGTGCATCGTGATACGGCCAGTGACCTGGAGTTTTGGGCGCGTACTTCGTTATGTCGCCAGTGGTGAGGCTCTCTGGCGGGCGGTGTGTGTGCTATGTGCACCTATCGCACTGGTTACATCCTGAACCAGTCGGCCGCAGCCCCTTACGCGGCGGCGCAACGCGCTCTACCCTGATCTCTGCTCATAGGTTACTCGCGAGTCACCAGCAACGAAGCGGGCCCCGGAGGATGCCGTGACGGACACCCACACGCTGATCGAAAACCGGCCGCCCTCGGTGGCGACCCTCTTCCTGGAGCGGGTGGCGGCCACGCCCGATGCCGAGGCCTACCGCTATCCGGTCCCGCCCGCCCCCGGCGGCGGGCCAGATGGCTGGAAGCCGCTCACCTGGGCCGAGGCCGCGCAGCGGGTCCACGCCGTCGCGGCGGGGCTGATGTCGCTGGGCGTACGGCCCGAGGAGCGGGTGGCCCTGGCCGCCAACACCCGCGTCGAATGGATCCTCTCCGACCTCGGTGTGCTGTGCTCCGGCGCGGCCACCACCACGGTCTACCCCAGCACCAACACCGAGGAGACGGCCTACATCCTGGTCGACTCCGGCAGCCGGGTGCTGATCGCGGAGGACGCCGCCCAGCTCGCCAAGGCCCGCGAGAAGCGCGCCGAGCTGCCCGAGCTCGCGCATGTCGTGGTGATCGACGAGGCGGATGCGCAGTCCGTCGAGGGCGATCCGGACGGCTGGGTGCTCTCGCTCGCCGACCTGGAGAAGCGCGGCGCCGCCTATCTGGAGGAGCACCCGGGCTGCGTCGAGGAGCGGGTCGCCGGGCTGCGCGCCGACCAGCTGGCGACGCTGATCTACACCTCCGGCACCACCGGCCGCCCCAAGGGCGTACGGCTGTCGCACGACTGCTGGGCGTACATGGCCCGCGCGATCCAGGCGACCGGGCTGATCACCGAGGACGACGTCCAGTACCTCTGGCTGCCGCTGGCGCATGTCTTCGGCAAGGTGCTGACCGCCGGGCAGATCGCGACCGGCCATGTGATCGCCGTGGACGGCCGGGTCGACAAGATCATCGAGAATCTGCCGGTCGTGAAGCCCACGTACATGGCCGCCGTACCGCGGATCTTCGAGAAGGTCTACAACGGCGTCGCGGCCAAGGCCCGGGCGGGCGGCGGCGCGAAGTACAAGATCTTCCAGTGGGCGGCCGCGGTGGCCCGCGAGTACGCCAAGACCTCGCAGGACAACTTCCAGCGTACCGGCAACGCCTCGGTGCCCTTCGCGCTCGGCGCCAAGCACAAGGTCGCCGATGCGCTGGTGTACTCCAAGCTGCGCGAGGCGTTCGGCGGGCGGCTGCGCGCCGCGCTCTCCGGCTCGGCCGCGCTCTCCCCGGAGATCGGCTACTTCTTCTCCGGCGCCGGTATCCACATCCTGGAGGGCTACGGCCTGACGGAGTCCAGCGCCGCAAGCTTCGTCAACCCCGGCGAGGCCTACCGCACCGGCACCGTCGGCAAGCCGCTGCCCGGCACCGAGGTGCGGATCGCCGAGGACGGCGAGATCCTGCTGCGCGGCCCCGGCATCATGCAGGGCTACCACGGCCTGCCGGACAAGACCGCCGAGGTGCTGGAGGAGGACGGCTGGTTCCACACCGGCGACATCGGCGAGCTGTCGGCGGACGGCTATCTGCGGATCACCGACCGCAAGAAGGACCTGATCAAAACCTCGGGCGGCAAGTACATCGCGCCGGCCGAGGTGGAGGGCCAGTTCAAGGCGGTCTGCCCGTTCGTCTCCAATGTGCTGGTGCACGGCGCCAACCGGAACTTCTGCACCGCGCTGATCGCCCTCGACGAGCCGACGATCCTGGGCTGGGCCAAGGAGCACGGCCTGGACGGCAAGACGTATGCCGAGGTCGTCGCCGCCGACCAGGTCCGCGAGCTGATCGACGGCTATGTCGAGCGGGTCAACGAAGGGCTCCAGCGCTGGCAGCAGATCCGCAAGTTCCGCATTCTGCCGCGCGACCTGGACATCGAGCACGGCGAGGTGACCCCCAGCCTCAAGGTCAAGCGGCCCGTGGTGGAGCGGGCGTTCAAGGACCTGCTCGACGACATGTACGCGGGGGCGCGGGAGGCGTAGGGCAGGCGGACGGAGGTGGGCGCGGGCGGGCAACGGCAGGGCCGGGGCCTGTGGAATGGGGTGGTCCGGGGTGGCGTGCAGGCCCTCCCGTACCGCCCCGGCACCCGCCGTCCCCACGGGTTCACCCCCGGACATCTGGTACATGTCGGCCAACTCCCTTGGCGTGTCAGCCGAATCACCCCCCTTGAGCACCAACTTCGGTGACTCCGTGCTTATGGCCGCGCTCGGTCTGTCACTCTGTCGGTGGCGCACCCGGCGCTGACGCGGAGCTGCTCGGGAGTTGGTCAATGAGGACGACAACTTCATCACCACCGGACGACGTCACCAGGACGTGGACGACGGCACAGCGCCCCACCCGCGGCGGCTTCTCCCGCGCCGCCTCGCTGCCCGGCGACCCCAGGGCCGCGGCCGCCGCCCGGCAGTTCGTCCGCACCGTGTTCGCCGACTGGAGCGCCCAGGGGCTGCCCGGCTCGGCGGAGCTCACCGACCGGGTGGCGGACGAAGCGGTGCTGCTGGTCAGCGAGTTGGTCACCAATGCGGTGGTGCACGCGGGCACCGCCGTCGAACTGCGCTGCCGCCTGGAGCCGGGCGAGAGCCTCGAACCGTACGGCATCCCGGATCCCGGCCCCGGCGATCCGTGCGACCCCGACGCCTGCGAGGACGCCTCCCGCACCGGCATCGTCATCGAGGTCTCCGACCACCACCCGGCCCGCCCGGTCCGCGCCCGTGAGGAGTCCGCCGCGTCCCCGGTGTCCGAAGGCGGCGGCCACGGGCTCCAGTTGATCAGTGCGGTCGCCGAGTCCTGGGGCATCACCTACCGCCGCGCCCGCAAGACCGTATGGTTCCGGCTGCCCGCCGGGGTCGAGGGCGCCGCCCGCCCGGACCCCGAGGGCGTCTTCGACAACCAGCTGCTCCAGCGGGGACTGCGCGCCGCCGAACTCCTCGCGCCCACCCCGCGCCGCGCCGTACGCAACCCCGCCGAGGGCGACTGGGTCCACCGCGGCGCCCTCTCCTTCCTCGCCGAAGCCTCCGATCTGCTCTCCGGACAGCTCGACGCCGACCAGGTCGCCTCGCTCGCCGCCCAGCTGACCGTGCCGCGGCTCGCCGACTGGTGCGCGGTGTGGCTCTACGACGGCGACGGCGGCGCACCCGGCCGCGGCATCGAGGGCGACGGCGAGGCGCAGCGGCTCGCCCGCGTCTGGCACTCCAACGAGACCCTGATCGATCCGCTGCGCGCCGCTCTGGAGAAGGACCCGCCCCCGATGGCCGGCGGCCTCACCGGCCTGAGCAGCACCCCCGCCGCGGTCCCCTGGCCCTGGCCGCAGGAACCGGGCGGCTACGGCCCCGGGGGCGCGGCGCTCGCCTGCCCCCTGGTGGCGGGCGGCCGCCGGCTGGGCACGCTGCTGCTCGGCCGGTCCGGTCTGCTGCGCTTCCCCGACGAGGTGGTCGGCCTGGTGGAGGACCTGTGCCGCCGGGTCGCCCGCGCGGTGGCCACCGCCCGCGCCTACAGCCGCCAGGAACGCATCAGCCAGGTCCTCCAGCGCCGGCTGCTGCCCCGGGGGCGCGCCGCGGTGCCCGGAGTCGAGTCGGCGGTGGTCTACGAGCCCCGCGAGGGCGCCTGGGCGGGCGGCGACTTCTGGGACCTCTTCGACGCCGGTGACGGCCGCTGGTGCTTCGCCCTCGGCGATGTGTGCGGCAGCGGCCCCGAGGCGGCCGCGGTGACCGGCCTGGCCCGCCCGGTGCTGCGGCTGCTGGCCCGCGACGGCTTCGGTGTCGCCGAGGTCCTCGACCGCCTCAACAAGACCATGGCCCGCGAGGCAGCCGATTCGGTGGCGGCGGTCGCGGCGGCCGTGGCGGCGGCCGGCGCGGGCGCCGAGGCCCCCGTCGAGATCCGCGACGAGGGCGAACAGGCCCGCTTCCTGTCCCTCCTCTACGGCGAGATCGTGCCGTACCACGGTGGCTTCGGCGGCGCCCGCTGTACCCTCGCCAGCGCCGGCCATCCGCTCCCGCTGGTGCTGGGCGCCGATGGCACGGTCCGGGTCGTGGCGGCGCCCCAGATGCTGCTCGGCGTGGTCGGCGAGGCGGCGTACGTCAGCGAATCCTTCGACCTCTGCCCCGGGGAGACGCTGCTGTGCGTCACCGACGGCGTCACCGAGCGCCGCGCGGACGGCCACCTCTTCGACGACGAGGACGGCCTGGCCACCGCCCTCGCCGCCTGCACCGGCCTGGACGCCGCCGCCATCGCCGAAAACATCCGCGGCGCGGTCCACGCCTTCGCCCCGACACCGCCCGACGACGACCTGGCGCTGCTGGTGCTCCAGGCGGCGGGGGAGACGTGACGGGGGCGCCCGAGGGTCGGCAATCCGCCGGGGACGCCCCGCCTCCCGGATGACGGACAATGGACCCCATGCCTTCCGCACTGCCTGATGGTGAGCCGATGCCCGAGGACGGGGCGCTGCCCCGCCATGCGCTGACGGGGGCGGCCGCGCGGCCCCTCGGCTTCTATCTGCATGTGCCCTACTGCGCCACCCGCTGCGGCTACTGCGATTTCAACACCTACACCGCGAGCGAGCTGCGCGGTTCCGGCGGCGTCCTGGCCTCCCGCGACAACTACGCCGACACCGTCGTGGACGAGATCCTCCTGGCCCGCAAGGTGCTGGGCGACGACCCCCGCCCGGTGGAGACCGTCTTCGTCGGCGGCGGCACCCCCACCCTGCTCCCCGCCGCCGACCTGTCCCGCATGCTCGCCGCCATCCGCGACGAATTCGGCCTCGCCCCGGGCGCCGAGATCACCACCGAGGCCAACCCGGAATCCGTCGACCCCCGCTACCTCGCCGACCTGCGCGAGGGCGGCTTCAACCGGGTCTCCTTCGGTATGCAGAGCGCCCGGCAGCACGTCCTGAAGATCCTCGACCGTACGCACACCCCCGGCCGTCCCGAGGCGTGCGTCGCCGAGGCCCGCGCCGCCGGTTTCGACCACGTCAACCTCGACCTGATCTATGGCACACCTGGCGAGACCGACGACGACTGGCGCGCCTCCCTCGACGCCGCCCTCGGCGCCGGCCCCGACCACATCTCCGCCTACGCCCTGATCGTCGAGGAGGGCACCCAGCTCGCCCGCCGGATCCGCCGCGGCGAGGTCCCGATGACCGACGACGACGTCCACGCCGACCGCTATCTGATCGCCGAGGAGCGGCTCTCGGCCGCGGGCTTCTCCTGGTACGAGGTCTCCAACTGGGCCACCACCGAGGCCGCCCGCTGCCGCCACAACGAGCTGTACTGGACCGGCGCCGACTGGTGGGGCGCGGGCCCCGGCGCCCACAGCCACGTCGGCGGCGTCCGCTGGTGGAACGTCAAGCACCCCGGCGCCTACGCCCAGGCCCTCGCCGAGGGCCGCTCCCCGGGCGCGGGCCGCGAGATCCTGCCGGAGGAGGACCGCCGGGTGGAGCGCATCCTGCTGGAGCTGCGGCTGGTCGACGGCTGCCCGCTGGACATCCTCGCCCCGGCGGGAGCGCGGGCGGCCGAGCGGGCGCTGGCCGAGGGGCTGCTGGAGGCGGGGCCGTATGCCGCCGGGCGGGCCGTTTTGACGCTGCGGGGGCGGTTGTTGGCTGACGCGGTGGTGCGGGATCTGGTGGACTGATACGCGTACGAGTGAACCGATGCGGGTGCGCTGAGCATCCGCCTGAGCTGTCCCTAGGCTGCCGTCGTACTAGGACGATGGTGGAAGCGGAGGGCCACGGAGATGACTGCGGTGGATGACCGGCCGATCACGCACATCGTCAAGATGTTCGAGGACCTTGAGGTTCCCGATGGGTTCAAGGCGGAACTCCTGCGGGGGGAAATCGTGATGATGGCGGGGCCGGATCTGGTGCACAACCGGATCGTGCTGAGGGTGCTCCGGCAGATCCCGGACGAGAAGTGGGACTGCCTCCAGACGCAGGACATCGATCTGCTGAGCGAAACCAGTGAGCCCCAGCCGGACCTCGTCGTGCTGGACCGTGACGCGGGGCCGGAATCAGGCCGCCTGCTGCCCGCCCAGCTCATCACGATGCTGGTCGAGGTCGTCTCCAAGAACAGCGTCGACCGCGATTACGGCGTCAAGCGCTCGATCTACGCAGCGGGAAAGATCCCTGCCTACCTCATCGTCGACCCCGTCATGGCTCAGTGCGTGCTGCTCACCGATCCTGCCTATAGGGGCGAGGAGGCCGACTACCGGTGTCAGCGCATCAGTAAATTCGGCGAGACCTTGCCCTTGCCCATGCTTGGAATCGAGCTGGACACCACCGAGTTCGGCACCCTCCCCAACGTCAGGCCGCACCGCCGACCGTAACGAAGTCGATCAGCTCCTCCACTCGCCCCAGCAGTTGCGGCTCCAGGTCCCGGTACGACCGCACGCAGCCCAGAATCCGCTGCCACGCCGCCCCCGTGTTCTCCGGCCACCCCAGCGCCCGGCACACCCCCGTCTTCCAGTCCTGACCGCGCGGCACGGCCGGCCACGCCGGAATCCCCACCGACGCCGGCTTCACGGCCTCCCACACATCGATGTACGGATGGCCGACGACCAGCGCATGCTCTCCGGTGACCTCGGCCGCGATCCGCGACTCCTTCGAGCCCGGCACCAGATGGTCCACCAGCACCCCCAGCCGCGCATCCGGCCCCGGCGCGAAGCCCCGCACGATCCCCGGAAGGTCGTCGATGCCCTCCAGAAACTCCACGACCACGCCCTCGATCCGCAGATCGTCGCCCCACACCCGCTCGACCAGCTCCGCGTCGTGCCGCCCCTCCACATAGATGCGCCCGGCGCGGGCGACGCGGGCGCGGGCGCCGGGGACGGCGAGTGAGCCCGATGCCGTACGCGCCGGACCGCTCGGCGCCGGCCGCCCCTGCGGGCGTACGAGGGTGACGACGCGGCCCTCCAGGAGGAAGCCGCGCGGCGTCATCGGGAAGACGCGGTGTTTGCCGAAGCGGTCCTCCAGGGTGACCGTCGGACCCTCCGCTGTCTTCTCGCAGCGGATCACCGCGCCGCAGAACCCGCTGGTGACCTCCTCGACGACGAGGTCGGGCTCGGCCGGGACCTCGGGGGCCGGGCGCTGCTTCTTCCAGGGAGGGGTGAGGTCGGGGCCGTAGTGCTTGCTGCGCATGGGGGCCTGGGGGTCCTGTTCTCGTGAAGGGGGCGGGTTCCGGGTACGGAGCGGGCGGGGCGGTCAGGAGGGCGGGGTCACGGCGTCACCCGGCACGGCACGGCGACGCCACGAGGTGACGGCGTCACGAGGTCACCCCGAACCGCACCGCCAGCGCGTCCCGCTGCGCCCGTACGAAGGCCGCGTCCACGACCGCCCCGTGCCCCGGTACGTACCGCGCGTCCTCGCCGCCGAGGGCGAGCAGCCGGTCCAGGGCGGCCGGCCACTGCTGAGGGAGCGAGTCCAGGCCGGCGCTCGGTTCGCCGGACTCCTCGACGAGGTCGCCGCAGAAGACGATCTCAGGGGCGCCGCCCCGGCCGGGGACGAGGACCGCCAGGTCATGGGCGGTATGGCCGGGGCCGACATTGGCGAGCAGCACCGGCCGGTCGCCGAGGTCGACGGTCAGTTCGCCGTGGACATGATGGTGCGGCTGGACGAGAAGATCGGCGGCCTCCGCGGCGGCGTCCGGGTCGACGCCGTGCCGTACCGCGTCCCGCCGCAGCTCCTCCCGGTCGCGCCGCAGCAGACCGGCCATCCCGGCGGCGCCGAAAACCTCGACCCCGGCGAACGCGGCGGTGCCCAGGACGTGATCGAAATGCGGATGGGTGAGCGCGATATGCGTCACGCCCCGCCCCAGCACCCCGCGGACCGTCCGGCGCAGATCGGCCCCGTCACGGATCGACGCACCGGTGTCGACGATCATCACGCGGTCCGCTCCGACGATCACGCCGACGGTCTCGTCCCAGCCCGGCATCCGCCGTCTGGCGACACCGTCACCAAGCCGTTCCCACCCGGCCTCTTCCCAAGTACTGCGCATACCGAGACGCTAACTGCATCGCGATAGCGTTGCCTGACAGACCGGGCAAGAACGACCGATCACGGTCACCGGACGCCGCGGCGGCGACCGTTCGTGACGGCTGCCCTTGCCGCAGCCGCGCTACCCGGCCGTACACTGGCATCCGGGTCTGGCACTCGGCCCGTGTGAGTGCCAGGAGTGACCGGACGGCAACACGGCAGGACTGGAGGTGCGCGTAGTGCTCAGTGAACGCAGGCTCGAAGTGCTGCGCGCCATCGTCCAGGACTACGTGGGGACGGAGGAGCCGGTCGGCTCCAAGGCGCTCACCGAACGGCACCAGCTGGGTGTCTCCCCGGCCACGGTCCGCAATGACATGGCGGCCCTGGAGGACGAGGGATTCATCGCCCAGCCGCACACCAGCGCCGGGCGGATCCCCACCGACAAGGGCTACCGTCTCTTCGTCGACAGGCTGGCGGGCGTCAAACCGCTGTCCCTCCCGGAGCGGCGGGCCATTCAGAACTTCCTCGACGGCGCCGTCGACCTCGACGACGTCGTCGGCCGCACGGTCCGGCTGCTGGCGCAGCTGACCCGCCAGGTGGCGGTCGTGCAGTATCCGTCGCTGACCCGGTCCACGGTGCGGCACGTCGAGCTGTTGGCGCTGGCCCCGGCCCGGCTGATGCTCGTCCTGATCACCGACACCGGGCGGGTCGAACAGCGGCTGATCGACTGCCAGTCGCCGTTCGGCGAAACGTCACTGGCGGATCTGCGGGCGCGGCTCAACAGCCGTGTGGTGGGCCGCCGTTTCACGGATGTGCCCCAGTTGGTGCAGGATCTTCCGGAGTCCTTCGAGCAGGACGACCGCGGCACGGTCTCGACAGTGCTGTCCGTCCTGCTGGAAACTCTGGTGGAAGAGACCGAAGAGCGGCTGATGATCGGCGGTACCGCCAATCTCACGCGCTTCGGACACGATTTCCCCCTGACCATCCGCCCGGTGCTGGAGGCCCTTGAGGAGCATGTGGTGCTGCTCAAGCTTCTCGGGGAGGCCAAGGACTCGGGCATGACCGTACGCATCGGGCATGAGAATGCCCACGAAGGCCTGACGTCCACATCGGTCGTCGCGGTCGGTTACGGTTCGGGCGACGAGGCAGTCGCCAAACTCGGCGTGGTCGGACCGACCCGCATGGACTACCCCGGAACGATGGGAGCGGTACGCGCAGTGGCACGTTACGTCGGACAAATCCTCGCGGAGTCGTAAGTGGCCACGGATTACTACTCGGTCCTCGGCGTCGGCCGGGACGCTTCGCAGGACCAGATCAAGAAGGCCTTCCGCCGGCTGGCGCGCGAGCTGCACCCGGATGTGAACCCGGATCCCAAGACCCAGGAGCGGTTCAAGGAGATCAACGCCGCTTACGAGGTCCTCTCCGACCCGCAGAAGAAGCAGGTCTACGACCTCGGCGGCGATCCGCTCTCCCAGTCCGGCGGTGGCGGCGGCGCGGGCGGCTTCGGGGCGGGCTTCGGCAACTTCTCCGACATCATGGACGCGTTCTTCGGCACGGCCTCGCAGCGCGGCCCGCGCTCGCGCACCCGCCGCGGCCAGGACGCCATGATCCGCCTCGACATCGAGCTGAACGAGGCCGCCTTCGGTACGACCAAGGACATCCAGGTCGACACCGCCGTGGTCTGCACGACATGCAGCGGCGAGGGCGCGGCGCCCGGTACGTCCGCGCAGACCTGTGACATGTGCCGCGGTCGCGGTGAGGTCTCGCAGGTCACCCGCTCCTTCCTCGGCCAGGTCATGACCTCGCGGCCGTGCCCGCAGTGCCAGGGCTTCGGTACGGTCGTGCCGACGCCGTGCCCGGAGTGCGCCGGTGACGGGCGGATCCGCTCGCGCCGCACGCTGACGGTCAAGATCCCCGCCGGCGTCGACAACGGCACGCGGATCCAGCTCGCCGGCGAGGGCGAGGTCGGTCCCGGTGGCGGTCCGGCCGGTGATCTCTACGTCGAGATCCATGAGCTGCCGCACCCGGTCTTCCAGCGGCGCGGCGACGATCTGCACTGCACGGTCACCATCCCGATGACGGCGGCGGCGCTGGGCACCAAATGCCCGCTGGAGACGCTGGACGGTGTGGAGGAGATCGACGTCCGGCCCGGCACCCAGTCCGGCCAGTCGATTCCGCTGCACCAGCGCGGTGTCACCCATCTGCGCGGCGGCGGCCGCGGCGATCTGATCGTCCATGTCGAGGTGCAGACGCCGACCAAGCTCGACCCCGAGCAGGAGGAACTGCTGCGACGCCTCTCCAAGCTGCGCGGCGAGGAGCGCCCGACGGGCCAGTTCCAGCCGGGCCAGCAGGGACTGTTCTCGCGGCTGAAGGATGCGTTCAACGGGCGGTAGGCGTTCGCTCGGCGGGCCTTCGTCCGGCGCGCGCAACGGGCGGTAGGGCACGGGTGAGCCCGCCTCCGGGAATACCGGCCGAGGGAATACCGCCCTCCCCCGCCACGTTGTGGCCTGCAAGGGGCGTTCGCGTCCCCTAGGGGAAGTGTGCGAACGCCCCCTAGGGGAAACGCCACCCAGGCCCATACCAGCGCCGAGCCCCTGATGCGGGGGCTCGGCGTTTCCCGTGACACGATGTGCTCATGCCCACCGCACCGACCGATCTCTGCCGCTATCCGATCGTGCAGGCCCCGATGGCGGGGGGTGGCTCGGGTCCCGAGTTGGCCGCCGCCGTCTGCGGCGCCGGGGGCCTCGGCTTCCTCGCCGCCGGCTACAAAACCGCCGACGGTATGTATCAGGAGATCAAACAGCTGCGGTCGCTGACCGACCGGCCCTTCGGCGTCAATCTCTTCATGCCGCAGCCGTCCCAGGCCGACGCCGCCGCCGTCGAGGTCTACCGCGAGCAGCTCGCCGGCGAGGCCGCCTGGTACGAGACCGAGCTCGGCGACACCGATGGGCCCAGCGACGACAACTACGAGGCCAAGCTCGCGATACTGCGGGAGGACCCGGTGCCGGTGGTGTCCTTCACCTTCGGCTGTCCCTCGCGCGCCGTCCTCGATGCGTTCGCCGAGGTCGGTACGTACACCATCGTCACCGTCACCACGGCCACCGAGGCGCAGGCCGCGCAGTGGTCGGGCGCCGATGCGGTGTGTGTGCAGGGCGTGGAGGCCGGCGGCCACCAGGCCACCCACCGGGACGATCCGTACCTGGACGGCACCGGTGCGGGGATGGGGCTGATGGCGCTGCTCGGCCAGGTCCGCGAGGCCGTACAGATCCCGGTGATCGCCGCGGGCGGGCTGATGCGCGGGGCGCAGATCGCCGCCGTGCTGGCCGCCGGGGCGAGCATGGCGCAGCTGGGCACCGCCTTCCTCGCCACCCCGGAGTCCGGCGCCAACCCGATCCACAAGCAGGCGCTGACCAACCCCCTGTTCACCCATACGGAGTTGACCCGGGCGTTCTCCGGCCGGCCCGCCCGCGGGCTGGTGAATCGATTCCTGCGTGAGCACGGCCCGTACGCACCGGCCGCCTATCCCGCGATCCACTACCTCACCTCCCCCGTGCGCAAGGCCGCCGCCAAGGCGGGCGATGCGCAGGGCCTCAACCTGTGGGCCGGGCAGGGGCACCGGCTGGCCCGGGAGATGCCCGCCGGGCATCTGGTCGAGGTGCTGGTGGCCGAACTGGATGCGGCCCGGGTCGTGTTGGGGCTTCCCGCGGCGGGCGGCGCCGTATGACCGCCCCCGTCTTTCTTGCCGAGTCGCTTGCCGACGTGCGCCCCGGCGGCACCGTGACCCTGGACGGGCCGGAGGGCCGGCACGCGGTGTCGGTGCGGCGGCTGCGGGTGGGCGAGGAGATCGTGCTGACGGATGGTCAGGGGACCGGTGTCCACGGCACGGTCGCCGGCGTCGAGGGCAAGGACCGCCTGACCGTCGCCGTCGTGGGCCTGCGCACCGAGGCCCCGCCGGCGCCTGCCATCACCGTCGTCCAGGCGCTGCCCAAGGGCGATCGCGGCGAACTGGCCGTCGAGACCATGACGGAGACCGGCGTCGATGCCATCGTCCCCTGGACGGCGGCGCGTTGTGTCACCCAGTGGAAGGGCGAGCGGGCCGCCAAATCGCTCGCCAAGTGGCGCGCCACGGCCCGCGAGGCGGGCAAGCAGTCGCGCCGGCTCCGCTTCCCCGAGGTGGCCGATCCGCTGACGACCCGGCAGGTGGCCGCCCTCCTGGCCGACGCCGACTTCGCCGCCGTCCTCCACGAGGAGGGCAGCACCCCGCTGGCCACCGCCGAACTCCCCGCCGAGGGCTCGATCGTGCTGGTCGTCGGCCCAGAGGGCGGGGTGTCGCCCGAGGAGCTCGCCGCGTTCGCCGAGGCCGGGGCCCGGCCGTACCGCCTCGGGACGACCGTGCTGCGCACCTCCACCGCCGGTACGGCCGCCACGGCCCTGCTGCTGGGCCGCACCGGGCGCTGGAGCTGACCGGGACCGGGCGCCGGGGCTCAGTGGGCCCGACGCCGACCGGGCGTCGGAGCTGACCGGACCGCCCGTCCCGCGTCCCCGCTCCCCCCGGCCCCGCTATCCCCGGGCCACCGCCCCGGCGGTGGATATCAGCTCGGGGAGGGTGCCCGCGAAGGTCGGCAGCAGCTGGAGGCAGACCGCCCAGGCTTCGACGTCGCCGCCCAGGTGCTCGTCGGTGAGCGCCGTGATCAGCGCGCCCACGGACCGGCCGTCCGCGTCCGGCGGTGAGGAGGGCGCGGCCACGAGGAGATGGCTCAGGGCCGCACGGGCGGGGGCGGCGTGGGCCAGGACAGACCGGCCGGTACATCAACGATCGTGACACGGACCACTGACAACGCCCCGAGAACGGCCACCGACAACGCCCCGAAGGCGACCATCGACAGCCCCCGGAACGGTCACCGACAGCGCCCCCGGAACGGCCACCGACAATGCCCACGGAACGCCGAACGGGCCGCTGCCGTACGGGACATGGCGCACCCTCACGCAGGCATCCGCGTCATCGCCCCGGCCGTGGCGAGGAGTTCGGACAAGGTGCCCGCGAACGTCGGCAGCAGCTGAAGGGAGACGGCCCAGCCCTCGGCGTCCGCACCCAGATGCTCCCGGGCCAGGGCCGCGGTGCGCTCCCGGAGGCGCCGCCAGTCCGTATCGGTGGTCCAGGACTCCTCGAAGTGCCGTTCCTCCAGGCAGCGGAGCAAGAAGCCGTAGGCCAGCTCGGCCGGGGCGGCGTGGGTGAGGAGATCATCGAGGGCGAGCGTGCCGTCCTTCAGGGCAGGTTCGATCCAGGAGTTCCAGTCCCCCCAGCGTCCGGAGAGGGATCCCAGCCCCGCCCGCAGCAGCTCGCCCGGACAGCCAGGGAGTTCGACGAGCGCTTCCACCAGATCGGCCGGGAGCGGGGTGGCGCGGTGCGCCGCCACCAGAGCCGTCCACGGCGGCTCCACCCCCTCGCCGAGTAGCTGCGCCAGCCGCTTTTCGGGCCGCCCGCCCGGTTTGGCGAGGAATGCCGCGATCCGGTCCGGGTCCGCCTCCCTGTCGAGGCGGGCACGCAGCTGCTCCAGCCCGTCCGGGGCGTCCAGCAGTTTCTCCGTCTGCCGGCGCAGGGTGACCGGGAGGCGGTCCATGGCCAGGACCTCCCGGACGGCATCCGGCCCGCCCCGCTCCCACACCGCGACCAGCAGCCGCAGCCGGGTGGCCGGTATGTACAGCCGCAGCCGCTCCAGGACCCGGCGGACCACCCTCAGGTCGCCGGATGCCGCACCGGCCGTCAGCCAGTCGCGGTCCTGGTTGACGATGACCTTGTCCAACTCCGCGAGCAGGTCCTCGGACACCGGGCGGATGCCGCCGCCGCGCAGCCGCCCGGCGAGTATCCGCTCGCGCTCCGGCCGGGGAAGGTCGTAGCGGCGGAACAACGCGATGTCGACCGCCGGTTCGTCGAGGTCCAGGAGGTAATCCAGCGTGTCGGCGTCGAGCCGTCCGCCGGTCATCATCAACGGGGCCGGGAGACCGTGCGCGGCCACCACCGCGTCGCGCACCGCGCAGGACGGGCCGCACTCCCGCAGGAACTGCTGGACGGCCATCGCGTCGAAATGCGGGACGACGGCGGTCTGGGCCTCCTGCGAGGCGCACCGGAACAGACCGAGGAAGGCGGCCCGGGCACCCTGGGACCGCACGCCCGAGGCCGGGGCCTTGCGCGGCTGCGGCCAGCTGGTGTGGCGCTTCTTGCGGGGGGCGGGCGTGAGGACGTCCGCGATCAGCTCGGCGACGGTGCCGGTGGCGCGCCGCAGCGCGGCGTAGCACGTCAGCCAGTTGACGGGGTCCGTGCCCAAGGGCGCCAGCAGAGCGGCGAGGGCCTTGCGGGTCGGTTCATGGTCGTACGGCAGCGCGCGGAGCACCTCCGGCGCCGGTGACACCTCTGTCAGCACCCGGTCGATCGGGAACCAGCCCTCGGGGATGCCGCGCCCGAGGAGAAGGTCCAGGGAGACCTCGCGGTCGCAGGGCTCGGTGAGGACCTCGAAGGGCAGCTCGGCGACGGTCCGGGTGGCCGCGTCGGGATCCGCGTGGAAGGCGTCCTTCACCACGTCGGCGGGGCAGCCCTCCCACTGGATGAGCGTGCTCGGCCAGATGCGTCCGCGGTACATGCCGCGACGGCTGATCGGCAGTCGTTCGTGCTCGCGCCACAGCAGGTCCCAGTCGAGGCCGTCGGGCTTCTGGGGCGCCACCGAAGCGATGGTGCCGTAGCGGAGCGCGATCAATGCGCGCAGGTGTGCCGGGTCCTCCCATTGCCCGGCCGGCCGGTGCTTCCTCAAGAGGGCCGCCGGATCGGGGGCGTCGAGGGCACGGCGCAGCAGATCCGGCAGCCAGGGATGCCCGAGATCCAGGTCCGGTTTCTCCTCCAGCAGGGCGAGGACCTTCGCGAACGGTTCGGTGCCGCCCCAGGCCTCCAGGAGGTGCAGACAGGCGTCCACGACGACCGGGGGCGGCAGGAACGCCGCGCACCCCACGAGCGTGCCGGCGGTCAGCCCGGGGAAGCCGCTGGTCACGATGGGGACGAGATCGGGACCCTTGGGCACCCGGTAGAGGAGGGGCAGCAGGCCCTCGTCGTCGTGCCAGCGCGGGTCGCCGAGGTCGGCGGCGTCCAGCACGGTGGCCAGGAGACCGGGGATGTTGTGCATCGCGCGCCGCCGTTGACCCGCGTCGTCGCGGAACGTCGCGGACCACAGCGCCCGCCCGACCACCGGATCGCCGAGCTGGGCCGCCCCCAGGAGCCATTCCTCGGGATCTATCGTCAGCGCGGCCCGCATCTGCGCGGCATCCGCGCCCAGCAGCTCCTCGACCATCTCCTCCGGCAGCCCGAACCGGTCGGACAGGAGGGCGAGCACCTCCGGGTACTGGCGCGCGGCGAGCGCATCGGCGGTGTCCGGGTCGGCGAGGCCCAGCGCGAGGCGGAGCGTGAAGTGGGGGCTGTCGGTCACGGGTCGGTTCCCTTCGCGGAGCGGTCCGTACGCGCCCGGCGGAGTGCGGTCGTTACGTCACCGCCGGTACGCCATGGATCGTGACACGGACCACTGACAATGCCCGCGGAACGGCCGAGGATCCCCGGGAAACCCCGAGTTCAAAGGTGCGTACGTGGGTCGGTCACAGGTGGTGCCGCGTCAATGCCCCTGCCGTCGCGAGGAGTTCGGGCAGGGTCCCGGTGAACGTCGGCAGCAGCTGAAGGCATACGGCCCAGGCTTCGACGTCCGTGGCCAGATGCTCCCGGGCGAGCGCCGCCGCCCGTCCGCGCACCGCACACAGGGCCCCCGGCGCGGGCCGGTCGTCGGCGTAGCGCCGCAGCAGGCCGAGGGAGGCGCGGGCGGGGGCCGCGTGGGTCAGGACGTCCTCGGGGGTGAGCTTGCCCTCCTTGAGGGCGGCGTGGGCCCAGTCGGGTCCGTCCCCGGGGGCGAACGCCAGGGCCGGCAGCAGTAGTTCGCGCGGGCAGCCCGGATCTTCCGCCAGCGCGACGAGCAGGCCGGACGGGAGCGGCCCGGCGCCCTGCGCCGCCACCAGCGCCGCCCACGGCGGCTCCAGGCCCTCACTGCGCAGCCGGTGCAGCCGCGCCCCGGGATCGGAGGCGGACGCGGTGAGATACGCCAGGAGCCGCTCGGGGGCTTCCTCCTCGGCGAGCTGGGCGCGCAGCAGGGCCAGTCCGTCGGGTGCGTCCAGCAGCTTCCCGGTCCGGCGGCGGAGGGTGACCGGGAGGCGGTCCATGGCCAGGATCTCCCGGACGGCATCCGGCCCGCCGCGCTCCCACACCGCGACCAGCAGCCGCAGCCGGGTGGCCGGTATGTGCAGCCGCAGCCGGTCCACGAGCCTGCGGGCCACGCCGACGTCCCCGGATCCCAGACCGGCCATCAGCCGGTCGCGGCTGTGGGCGACGCTGAGGTCGTCCAGCACCGCGAGCACCTCCCCGGGCACGGGGCGGGTGCCGCCGCGCCGCAGCCGTCCGGCCAGCACCCGTTCCTGCTCGGACCGGTCGAGGTTGCCGTAGCGGAACAACTGGGCGTCCACCTCCGGATCGTCGAGATCCAGGAGGTGGGCCACCTTCTCGGCGGGCAGGCGGTACGCGGCGGACATCGCCACCAGGGCCGGCCGGCCGTGCGCGGTCACCACCGCCTCGCGCACCGCCGGTGACGGGTCGCCGTAGACCAGCAGATGCTGCACGGCCCGCGCGTCGAGATACGGGACGACGGCCCGCTGGGCCTCCTCGGAGGCGCACTGGAACATGTCCAGGAACGTCGGCCGGGTGTTCTCGGGCGGGGCGGCCGGGAACTGCGCCTGGGCCGGACGCGGCCAGGTGGTGTGGCGCTTCCTGCGGGTGTCCGTCGAGACGGCGTCGGCTATCAGGTCCGCGACGCTGCCCTCGGCGCGCCCGATGCGGGCGTAGCACGTCAGCCAGTTGACGGGGTCCGTGCCGAGGCGGGCGAGCAGCGTCCCGAGAGCCTTACGGGTCGGCTCGTGGTCGTACGGCAGCCCGTCCAGCACCGCCTCCGCGGGCTTCACCTCGGCCAGCACCCGCTCCACCGGCAGCCGGCCCGCACGGATGCCCCGTCCGAGGGCCTCCGAGAGGAGGCTCCAGCGGCCGCAGGTGACGCGCTCGGTGAGCGCCTCGAAGGGCAGCTCGGCGCCGGCCCGGGCGGTCTCCACGGGGTCCGTGCGGAAGCTCTCCAGCACCAGGTCGGCGGGGCAGCCCTCCCACCGGACCAGCCGCAGGAGCCGGCTGCCCCTGCGGAAGTCCGGTGTGCCGCCGGTCTCCTGGCCGAACGGCAGCCGCCGGTGCTCGCGCCGGATCAGGTCCCAGTCGAGGCCGGCGGGTGCGGCCGAGGGGCCGTTGCCGCTGCGGAGCATCAGCAGGGCGCGCACCTGCGCCGGGTCGGTCCACTCCCCGGCGGGCCGGCGCTCCCTCAGGAAGGACTCCGGGTCGGGGGCGTCCACGGCCTGGCGCAAGGTGTCCAGCAGCCACGGGTGCCCCAGATCGCCCAGCTCCGGAGTCGTCTCGACGCCGCGGATGAAGGAGGCGAGCCCCTGCGCGCCCGTCAGCTCCGCGACGGTGATCATGGTGTCCAGCATCACCGACGGCGGCAGCCAGCGGCCGAGCATGGCCGCGGAATAGCCGATCAGCCGGGGGAAGTTGCAGGTCAGGGCGGTGAGCAGCGCGGTCACACCGGCCTCGTCCTCCACCGCTTCGAGCAGACCGTCCTCGTCGTACCAGCGCTCGTCCCAGGGATCGGCCGCCTCCAGCACCGCGGGCAGCACGCGGTCGCCCGCGCGCACCGGAACCACCCAGTCGGGCCGGTAGCGCGCGCTCCACAGCGCCCGGCCGACCGCCGGATCGCCCAGCGCGGCCACCCCCAGCAGCCATTCCAGGGGGTCCGCGGTCAGCGCGGCCCGCAGCCCGGCGGGCTCCGGCCCGGCCAGCTCCTCCACCATCTCCGCGGGCAGCCCGAACCGGTGGGCCAGCGCGCCCAGCAGCTCCGGCCGCAGCCGCTCGGCGAGCGCATCGGCGGTGGCCGGATCGGCGAGGCCCAGCGCGAGGCGGAGCGCTCGGTGGGAGCTGTCGGTCACGGGGCGGATCCCTTCGTGGAGCGGTGGACGGCGTGGTGGACGGCGCGGTGGCTGACACCCCACCAGCCGTACGTCCCCGATCGTGCCACGCCCCACTGACAACGCCCGCGGACCGCCCCCGGCCTGCCCTTCCGCACCATGCGGCGGTGCCGCCGACCGGGCCCGAGCTCCGGTCGGCGGCACCGCGTTCACCGCGTCCGACCCGGTGTCAGGCCAGCAGCTCCGCGGCCAGCGTGATGTTCTTGACCCCCGCCAGCGCCTGGCTCACCGGGCAGTTGGCCTTGGCGTCCTCGGCGGCCGCCTGGAAGTCGGCCTCGGACAGGCCGGGAACCCTGGCCTTGACGGACAGGGCGATGCCGGTGATGCCCTCACCGGGCTGGAAGGTCACATCGGCCCGGGTGTCCAGCGTCTCGACGGTGTACCCCTTGCCCGCCAGCCCGTGCGAGAACGCCATCGAGTAGCAGGAGGAGTGGGCCGCCGCGATCAGCTCCTCGGGGCTGGTGACGCCGTTGGGCTGCTCCGCGCGGGCGGGCCAGTTCACGTCGTACGTGCCGACGTTGGAGGACGAGAGGGCTACCTGGCCCTTGCCCTCCAGGAGGTTGCCTTCCCAGTGGGTGTTGGCGGTGCGTGTGGTTGCCATGGTGGATAACTCCCGGTTGTGGGCGATAAGCCTGTGCCGGTCAGCTTAGTGATCCCCGGCCCCCGCGCCCGGCCGATCGCGCCCCCGTACCCGGCCGACCGCGGCCCCGGCGCCCGGCCGGCCGCGGCCCCCGCACCCGGGCGACAGTGCCGCGGCCCGGTAGCATCCGAGGCCGTGCGCACCGTGCGTACGGCGTGTGCGCAGGGCGCATGCGGCGCGACCCCTAAGGAGCCCACCGGTGGCGGGAGATCCGCAGGCCGACTGCCTGTTCTGCAAAATCGTGGCGGGGGAGGTGCCGGCCACCATCGTCCGCGAGACGGAGACCACCGTCGCCTTCCGCGACATCAACCCGCAGGCCCCCACGCACGTCCTGGTGATCCCCCGGGTGCACTACCCGGACGCCGCATCCCTGTCCGCCGCCGAACCGCAGGTGGTCGCCGACATACTGCGCGAGTCCCGTGAGGTCGCCGCCGGGGACAACATCGAGGACACCGGCTACCGGGTCGTCTTCAACACCGGTGCCGGCGCGGGCCAGACCGTCTTCCACGCCCATCTGCACGTGCTCGGCGGCCGCGGCCTCCAGTGGCCCCCCGGATAAGCGGCCGTGTCCGTACGCGAACTGGTCGTCCTCGGCACCGCCAGCCAGGTGCCCACCCGGCACCGCAACCACAACGGCTATCTGCTGCGGTGGGACGGCCAGGGGCTGCTCTTCGACCCCGGTGAGGGCACGCAGCGCCAGATGCTGCGCGCCGGGGTCGCCGCGCACGACCTCAACCGGATCTGTGTCACGCACTTCCACGGCGACCATTCACTGGGCCTCGCCGGGGTGATCCAGCGGATCAACCTGGACCAGGTGCCGCACCCCATCACGGCCCACTACCCGGCCTCCGGGGAGCGCTTCTTCGACCGGCTGCGGTACGCCACCGCCTACCGGGAGACGGTCCGCCTCAAGCAGCGCCCGGTGGCCGAGGACGGCGAACTGGACCGCTCGAAGTCGTACGCCCTGGAGGCGCGCAAGCTCTCCCACCCGGTGGAGTCCTACGGCTACCGCCTGGTGGAGCCGGACACCCGGCGGATGCTGCCCGAGAAGCTGGCCGCACACGGCATCACCGGCCCCGACATCGGCCGCCTCCAGCGCACCGGCGAGCTGGACGGCGTCCGCCTGGAGGAGGTCAGCGAGCTGCGGCGCGGGCAGAAGTTCGCCTTTGTGATGGACACCCGGCTGTGCGAGGGGGCATACGCCCTGGCGGACGGCGCCGACATGCTCGTCATCGAGTCGACCTTCCTGGACGAGGACATCCAACTGGCCGTCGACCACGGCCACCTGACCGCCGGACAGGCCGCCTCCGTGGCCCGGGACGCGGGCGTGCGCCACCTGGTCCTGACCCACTTCTCACAGCGCTACGCCGACCCGGACGAGTTCGAGCGGCAGGCACGCGCCGCAGGATTCACCGGCGAACTCTCCATCGCCCAGGACCTGATGCGCGTGCCCCTCCCCAAGCGGCACTGACCCCCTCCGGGGCGCCTACGGCAGGTAGTACATCGGGTTCGGCAGCTTGAAGGTGCGGTCGCTCGCGCCGCCCTCCAGGTCGCTGTACTGGTCGCCGAAGTTGGCGACGATGTGGTAGCCGAGCGACTCGATGTGCTTGCGGGTGCCCGACTTGTACTCCACGACCGAGCAGTTCGCCCCGCAGGGGAGGTACGGCGGCGGGTGCTCCTTGTCCTTGAGGAAGACATGGCCGTGGTCCAGCGGCACGCCGTAGCCGACGTTCTTCAGGTTGCGCACGCTCCACTCGCGCTGCGCCTCCTTGCGGCCGGTGACGAAGAAGACCTCGGCCCCCTTGGCGTGTGCCCAGTTGACCAGCTTGCCCATGCCGAAGACCGGGTCCATGTCGGTGCCGGCCAGGTAGGCGTCCTGGCTCTCCGGGGTGAAGTGGAAGCCCACCTGGAGCTCGTAGTTGTAGGTGAGCAGGGTGGTGTCGTCCATGTCCAGGACGATGGCCGGCTTGGCGGCCTTGGCGTGGCTGCCGGACCCGGTGCCGGGCCGGGCGAGCGCCTTGGCCAGATAGCCGCGGGCCCGGGCCTCGATGCCGCGGACCTGATGGGCGTAGTTGCTCTTCGGGGAGGCGTAGTGCTGGCCGTCGGGCGTCACGGTGTCGCCGTAGTACGCCTTGATCTTGTCCTGCACCAGGGTGAGGTTGGGAATCTCCTTGTCGGTGCGGGGGACCGCGTGCTCCGCGGACGCCTGGCCGATGCCGAAGAGGGCGGTGCCGGTGACGAGGGCGGCGACCGTCGCGGCGCCGAGACGCGCACGACGGGAGAGGCGGCGAAGGGGGGTGGGACGGGCCATGCGCGGCTCCTTCGGAGGTGGGGGTGTCAGGCCGGGTCCGGGTCGGGTGCCATGACGTCGGATGACATGAACAGGGCCATACGGGCCTCAAGTAGATCTAACAGAGCGCCCTCTGCGTATCTACGCGCGAAGATTCAACGGTTGGTAAAGCCTTACGGGGGTGGGGTGTTGACGGCTGTCGTGCACACTGCCGCACGTTCGGCGTCGGCCTGGCCATGCACTCCAACACCCACCTGGGCATCAGCCTTGACGCCATGACCCACGTCGCCGCCACCGTCCCCCACCTCGATCACGCCTGCGACACCCACTACCCCTGGCAGACCGAGGACGTTCTGACCGAACGCCTCGCCTTCCGTGACGGCCACCTGGGCGTCGGCGACGCCCCGGGCCTGGGCGTCGACCTCGACCGGGACCGGCTCGCCGCGCTGCACCGCCGCTGGCGGGAGGGCGACGGCACCTACCGCTCCCGCGACGACGCCGCGGCGATGCGGGTGGCGGAGCCGGGGTGGGTCACCCCGGCGGTGCCCCGCTGGTGACACCGGCCGCCGTGCGCCGGCCACCCGCGTGCGCTATGGCCCTGCCCGCCGACGGTGCGTCACAGTGGTCCCCTAGGTGATCTTTGGAAGGGGCTGCCATGGCACAGGAAGTGCGCGGCGTCATTGCGCCGGGGAAGAACGAACCGGTCCGGCTGGAGACGATCCTGGTGCCGGACCCCGGCCCCGGCGAAGCCGTCGTGAGGATCCAGGCGTGCGGGGTGTGTCATACCGATCTGCACTACAAGCAGGGCGGTATCAACGACGACTTCCCGTTCCTCCTCGGGCACGAGGCGGCCGGCGTGGTGGAGTCCGTCGGGGCGGGAGTGACGGACGTGGCGCCGGGCGACTTCGTCGTCCTCAACTGGCGGGCGGTGTGCGGGGCGTGCCGGGCGTGTCTGCGCGGGCGTCCCCAGTACTGCTTCGACACCCACAACGCGCGGCAGAAGATGACCCTGAAGGACGGCACCGAGCTGAGCCCGGCGCTGGGCATCGGGGCGTTCGCCGACAAGACGCTGGTCGCCGCCGGACAGTGCACCAAGGTCGACCCCGCGGTCTCCCCGGCCGTCGCCGGGCTGCTGGGCTGCGGGGTGATGGCGGGCATCGGCGCCGCACTCAACACCGGCCAGGTGGGACGCGGCGACGCGGTGGCGGTCATCGGCTGCGGCGGGGTGGGCGATGCCGCCGTCGTGGGCGCGCGGCTGGCCGGAGCGGCCAAGATCATCGCGGTGGACATCGACGACCGCAAGCTGACGACCGCCCTCTCCATGGGCGCCACCCACACCGTCAACTCCCGCACCGCGGACCCCGTCGAGGCCATCCGCGACCTGACCGGCGGCTTCGGCGCGGACGTGGTCATCGAGGCGGTGGGCCGCCCCGAGACCTACAAGCAGGCGTTCTACGCCCGGGACCTGGCCGGCACCGTCGTCCTGGTGGGCGTCCCCACCCCGGAGATGACCCTCGAACTCCCCCTCCTGGACGTCTTCGGGCGCGGCGGCGCCCTCAAGTCCTCCTGGTACGGCGACTGCCTGCCCTCCCGGGACTTCCCGATGCTCATCGACCTCCACCTCCAGGGCCGGATCGACCTCGCCGCCTTCGTCACCGAGACCATCGGCATCGAGGACATCGAGAGCGCCTTCGCGCGGATGCACGCGGGCGACGTCCTGCGCTCGGTGGTGACGCTCTGATGACGGCCCGCATCGAGCATCTGGTCACCTCCGGAACGTTCTCGCTCGACGGCGGCACCTGGGACGTCGACAACAACGTCTGGATCGTCGGCGACGACGAGGACGCCGTCGTCATCGACGCCGCCCATGATGCCGACGCCATCCTGGCGGCCCTCGGCGGCCGCCGGCTGCGCGCCATCCTGTGCACCCACGCCCACAACGACCACATCGGCGCTGCCCCCACGCTGGCCTCCCGTACCGGCGCGCGGATCCTGCTGCACGCCGACGACCTGCCGCTGTGGAAGCAGACCCACCCCGACTCGGCCCCCGACGCCCCGCTGGCCGACGGGCAGGTCCTGACCATCGCCGGTACGGACCTGACCGTGCTGCACACCCCGGGGCATGCGCCGGGCGCGGTCTGCCTGTACGCCCCCGACCTGGGCACCGTCTTCACCGGCGACACCCTCTTCAGGGGCGGACCGGGCGCCACCGGGCGATCGTTCTCCCACTTCCCGACGATCATCGACTCGATCCGCGACCGCCTGCTGACGCTGCCCCCGGCCACCCGCGTACGCACCGGACACGGCGAGTCCACGACCATCGGGGAGGAGGCCCCGCACCTGGAGGAGTGGATCACGCGGGGCCACTGACGGACGCCCCCCGAAGGCGGGCCCCGGGACCCGCCCGTCCCTCACCCCTCCCCGGCCGCCCGCTCCAGGATGCGGGCGGCCACCGCGGCGGAGTCCACCAGTGGATGCAGGGCCAGCGCCCGCAGGGCCGCGGCGCGGTCCTTGAACACCGCGGCCCGGACCGTTGCCCGCTCCACCGCCTTGACCTGGAGCATCAGCCCCAACTGGTCCTCGCGCAGCGGTGCACAGGGCAGCGGGCGGGGCCCCTTCGACGTCACCTCGCACACGGTCTCCACGATCGCGTCCGGCGCCAGCTGCGGCACCGTCGACCCATTGCGGACATTGAGGATCAGCCGGGCCCCGCGGTCGCCCGCGATGGCGTACATCACCGCCAGCGCCACCCGGTCGTAGCCGCCGCCCTCCAGGTCATGACTGTCGCGCTGCCAGCCGCCGGTCGCCTCCCGGCTCTCCGCCATATACGTCTCCTCGCGCTCCAGCCGGGTGCGCTCCCACAGCGCGTGCACCGCCTCCGGGCCGGCCGCCGCCGCGGCCCGCTCGAAGAAGCCGCCCTGCTGGTGGTCGAGGAACTCGCCCCTGGTCCTGCCCGCGGCCCGTACCGAGTCGAGGGTTTCGCGGCGGAAGTAGTAGTAGTGCAGATACTCGTTGGGCAGCGCGCCCAGCGCCCGCAGCCAGTCCGCGCCGAACAGGCGGCCCTCCTCGAAGGACGCCAGCGCGTCGGCATCGGCCAGCAGACCGGGCAGCAGCTCGGCGCCGTCCCGCGTCAACGACCGCAGCCAGCCGAGGTGGTTGAGGCCGATGTAGTCGTACGCCACCTCGCCGGGGTCCGCGCCGACCGCCCGGCAGGCCCGCCGCACCAGCCCCACCGGCGAATCGCAGATCCCGATGACCCGCTCGCCCAGCACCTGCGCCATCGCCTCGGTGACCATGCCCGCCGGGTTGGTGAAGTTGATGACCCAGGCGTGCGGCGCGAGCGCGGCGATCCGCTCGGCCAGATGCAGCGCCACCGGGATCGTCCGCAGCCCGTACAGGACACCGCCCGCCCCCACCGTCTCCTGGCCCAGCACCCCCTCGGCCAGCGGGATGCGCTCATCGCGCACCCGGCCCGCCGTACCGCCCACCCGTATCGCGGAGAAGATGAAGTCGGCGCCGGTCAGGGCCTTGTCGAGGTCGCCGACCACGCGTACGGTCACCGGATCGGGATGGCCCTGCGCCAGGTGTGTCAACACCTCGGCGATCACCGTCACCCGGCGCACGTCGGTGTCGTACAGGGTCACCTCCGAGACGCAGCGTCCCGGGTCCGCCAGCAGCGCGCGGTAGACCAGCGGCACCCGGAAACCGCCACCGCCGAGAATCGTGAGCCTCATGAGGCGGAACGTACCGCAGCATCGGGCACACTGGCGGCACGTGCCAAGAGGAAGGGGCGAGCGCGGTGAGCACAGGCCGACGCGATGTCCAGCCCACGGGCCCGGCCGGGGTGCCGACGGCCCTCGACCCGCTGGCCGAGGTGCGGCGGGCCGGCGATCCGCCCACCGACGTCTACCTCACCGGCACCGTCTTCCTGGACATCATCTTCACCGGCCTGGACTCCGCACCGGTCCGCGGCACCGAGTCCTGGGCCCGCGGCATGGGCTCCAGCCCCGGCGGCGTCGCCAACATGGCCACCGCCCTGGCCCGGTTCGGCCTGCGCACCTCCCTGGCCGCCGCCTTCGGTGACGACATGTACGGCGAGTACTGCTGGGAGGCGCTCTCCGTCGGCGAGGGCATCGACCTGTCGATGTCACGTACGGTCCCCGGCTGGCACTCTCCGGTGACGGTCTCGATGGCCTATGAGGGCGAACGGACCATGGTCTCGCACGGTCACGAGGCACCCGCGCCCGAATCCGCCTTCGACGGCGGCCACGCACCGGGCTGCCCGCCGCCCTCCCGCGCCTGCGTCGCCTCGCTGGTGCCCGGCCGGCGGGAGGGCTGGCTGGGCTGCGCCGCCGGCCGCGGCAGCCGGATCTTCGCGGACGTCGGCTGGGACGACACCGGCCGCTGGGACCCGGCCGACCTCGCCGACCTCGAACACTGCGAGGCGTTCCTGCCCAACGCCGAGGAGGCGATGCGCTACACCCGCACCGACTGCCCGCGCACCGCCGCCCGCAAGCTCGCCGATCGCGTCCCGCTCGCCGTGGTCACCATGGGCGCGGAGGGCGCGTGCGCCGCGGACGGCCGCACCGGCGAGACCGCCGAGGTGCCCGCCATCGCCGTCGAGGCCCTCGACCCCACCGGCGCCGGGGACGTCTTCGTCGCCGGATTCGTCACCGGCACCCTCGCCGCCTGGCCGCTGGCCGACCGCCTGGCCTTCGCGGGCCTGAGCGCCGCCCTGTCGGTGCAGGAATTCGGCGGCTCCCTCTCCGCACCCGGCTGGGCCGAGATCGCCGCCTGGTGGCAGGGCGTACGGATGTGTGACGCGGCGGCGCCGACCCCCCTGCGCCGCCAGTACGCGTTCCTGGACGACGTCCTGCCTGCCGCCTACCGGCCCGTCCCGCTGGCCCGCGCCGTCCCCACCATCGGCTTCCGCCGCCCCGCCTGACCGGCGGCACTCCGCCCCGTCCGCCCCCTCCGGACCTCCCGCCCGGAAAAGCCTTCGGGCTTGTCAGTGCCCCGTCGTACTCTTGTATCCCAAGGAGAGTCAGGCCTCAGGCGCCGCGTTCCGAGCAGCGGGCACCTCTGAACGAGCAAAGGATGGGGGTTGAGCAGGCTCCAGAGCCGGCCCATGACGCAGACACCCATGCAACCGCAGGCGAGCGCCCAGTTCACCGTTCCAGCCAAGCACCCGATGGTGACGGTGCTGGGATCCGGCGACTCGCTGCTGCGGGTGATCGAAAAGGCATTCCCGGCGACCGACATCCATGTCCGGGGCAACGAAGTCAGCGCTGTCGGCGATGCCCGCGAAGTCGCCCTCGTCCAGCGCCTGTTCGACGAGATGATGCTGGTGCTCCGCACCGGACAACCGATGACGGAGGACGCAGTGGAACGCTCCATCGCCATGCTGCGCGCGGCGGACAACGGCGAAGGCGCGGTCGGCGAGACCCCCGCCCAGGTCCTCACCCAGAACATCCTCTCCAACCGGGGCCGCACCATCCGCCCCAAGACCCTCAACCAGAAGCGCTACGTCGACGCCATCGACGAGCACACCGTCGTCTTCGGCATCGGCCCCGCCGGCACCGGCAAGACGTACCTGGCCATGGCCAAGGCCGTCCAGGCCCTCCAGGCCAAACAGGTCAACCGCATCATCCTGACCCGCCCCGCAGTCGAGGCCGGCGAACGCCTCGGCTTCCTGCCCGGCACCCTCTACGAGAAGATCGACCCGTATCTGCGCCCGCTCTACGACGCGCTGCACGACATGCTCGACCCGGACTCGATCCCGCGTCTGATGGCGGCGGGGACGATCGAGGTGGCGCCGCTGGCGTATATGAGGGGTCGCACCCTCAATGACGCCTTCATCATTCTCGACGAGGCGCAGAACACCAATCCCGAGCAGATGAAGATGTTCCTCACCCGCCTCGGCTTCGAGTCGAAGATAGTCATCACCGGTGATGTCACGCAGGTCGACCTCCCCGGCGGCACCAAGAGCGGGCTGCGTCAGGTGCGGGAGATCCTGGACGGCGTCGAGGATGTGCATTTCTCCCTGCTCACCAGCAAGGATGTGGTCCGGCACAAGCTGGTCGGCCGTATCGTCGACGCCTACGAGAAGTACGACAGCCGTAACGGCAAGAGCGGCCAGTAGGCCGCCGGGCCGCGGCTCCGAGCACCCAGAAGCGAGACGAAACACCTCCCATGTCGATCGACGTCAACAACGAGTCCGGAACGGACATCGATGAGCAGGCCGTCCTGGACGTTGCCCGCTATGCCATCGCCCGGATGCGCATCCACCCGCTCTCCGAGCTGTCCGTCATCGTCGTGGACGCCGAGGCCATGGAGCAGCTCCACCTCCAGTGGATGGATCTGCCGGGTCCGACCGATGTCATGTCCTTCCCGATGGACGAGCTGCGTCCGCCGGCCAAGGACGACGAGGAGCCCCCGCAGGGGCTCCTCGGTGACATCGTGCTGTGTCCCGAGGTCGCCAAGAAGCAGGGGGAGGAGGCGCCGACCGGGCATTCCATGGATGAGGAGCTCCAGCTGCTGACCGTCCACGGGGTGCTCCACCTCCTGGGGTACGACCACGAGGAGCCCGACGAGAAGGCCGAGATGTTCGGCCTCCAGGCGGCGATCATCGACGGCTGGCGGGCCGAGCGGGGCCTGAGCGGTCCCTCCCCGGCCCCCACCCTCACCTGACGGGGCGCCCGTCATGACCGCCCAGCTGATCGTGGTCGCGGTGCTGCTCGTCGTGGTCGCCTGGCTCGCCGCCTGTGCGGAGGCGGGCCTGGCCCGTACGACGAGCTTCCGCGCCGAGGAGGCCGTCCGCTCCGGGCGCCGCGGCAGCGCCAAGCTCGCCGCGGTCGCCGCGGACCCCACCCGGTATCTGAACGTCGCGCTGCTGGTGCGCGTCGGCTGCGAAATGGCCGCCGGTGTCCTGGTCACCTACGCCTGTCTGCGCTCGTTCGACAAGACCTGGCAGGCGCTGACGGTCGCCATCGCTGTGATGGTGCTGGTGTCGTATGTCGCCGTCGGCGTCTCCCCGCGCACGATCGGCCGGCAGCATCCGCTCAACACCGCCACCGTGGCCGCCTACGTCCTGCTCCCGCTGGCCCGCATCATGGGCCCGATCCCGCAGCTGCTGATCCTCATCGGCAACGCCCTCACCCCGGGCAAGGGTTTCCGCAAGGGCCCGTTCGCCTCCGAGGCCGAGCTGCGCTCCCTGGTGGACCTCGCGGAGAAGGAGTCGCTGATCGAGGACGAGGAGCGCCGGATGGTGCACTCCGTCTTCCAGCTCGGCGACACCCTCGTACGCGAGGTGATGGTGCCGCGCACGGACCTGGTGTCCGTCGAGCGCTTCAAGACCATCCGCCAGGCGCTGACCCTCGCGCTGCGCTCCGGCTTCTCGCGGATCCCGGTGACCGGCGAGAACGAGGACGACGTCGTCGGCGTGGTCTATCTCAAGGACCTCGCCCGCAAGGTGCACATCAGCCGGGACGCGGAGACCGAGCTGGTCTCGTCGGCGATGCGCCCGGCGGTCTTCGTACCGGACACCAAGAACGCGGGCGATCTGCTGCGGGAGATGCAGCAGGACCGCAACCATGTCGCGGTGGTGATCGACGAGTACGGCGGTACGGCCGGCATCGTCACCATCGAGGACATCCTGGAGGAGATCGTCGGTGAGATCACCGACGAGTACGACCGCGAGCTGCCGCCCGTCGAGGACCTCGGCGACGGCCGGTACCGCGTCACCGCCCGCCTGGACATCGGCGCGCTCGGCGAGCTCTACGGCCTGGCGGAGCTGGACGACGAGGACGTCGAGACGGTCGGCGGACTGCTCGCCAAGCTGCTGGGCCGGGTGCCGATCGCGGGTGCCACGGCCGAGGTCGATCTCTCCGACGATGCCACCGACCCGGATCTCAAGGCGCTCCGGCTGACCGCCGAGTCCCCGGCCGGCCGTCGCAACAAGATCATCACGGTGCTGTGCGAACCGGTCGGCCCGGCGGGCGCCGCCGGGGCCGCCGAGCGCGTCGCGAGCTGATCCGGGATTTCGTACGGGCCTTCCGTCCCACTGTTCCCGCGTACTGTTCCCGAGTTCACTGCAAGTTTTCTGCATTCCATGTTTCGGGACGCTGGATTCCCCGCCGATGACCATGGAAAGATCGCTCACGCCGGTTGGCGGAAACATGCCACGTGAGGGTTGTGGTGGCCCGGCCGCCGAACGGGCGCACCCGCGGAATTCGGGAATTCCGCGGTGCCCCGGCCCGATGATTTCGCGGCACCGGCGAATTCCGCAGGAAAAGAAGGGGCGGGGTGCGAAATGCGGATTGACGAAATGCCGATCGCCACGGATTCCGGCAGGGGCGCCGCTTCCTCCCCCGTCATGGACTGCAGCAACGCCGTCTGACGGCCGTTGCCTGCTGAAGAGCGGTTGCCCCGGCGCAGGGGAGCGGGGCAACCGCCGTCTTCAGCCTCATCCGGCCCGGCCGCGCCGCGCCGTCCGGGCCGTCCGCAGCCCCAGGGCGACCAGTGCCGCCACCGCCGCCACCACGGCCGCGTCCACGCCCAGCCCCAGCTTGATCCCGCCCAGCGTGGCGTCCGCGAAGCCGCCGCCGTCCGCACGCAGCGCCGCACTGTGCGCCGCGGCGACCGCGCTCAGCAGCGGAATGCCGACGGTGAGCCCGATCTGCTGCGAGCTGGTGACCAGACCCGTCGCCAGGCCCTGTTCGGCATCCGGCACCCCGGACGTCGCGATCACCCCGTACGCCACGATCGCCCACAGATGGAAGAGGCTGCCGAGCGTCACCGCGCCCAGGGCCAGCCACATCCCGGCACTGCCGGCCGGGCTCAGCCCCAGTAGCGCGGCGGTGAAGGCGGCCTGGAGGGCCAGCCCGGTCACCAGGGTGGTACGGGCGCCGAGCCGGCCGATGACCTTCGGGGCGATCACGCCGGAGGCCGTCGACACGGCGCCCTGGACGCCGAAGATCAGTCCGGTCTGGAAGGCGGACAGCCGCAGCACCTCCTGGAGATACAGCGTCAGCAGGAAGATGACGGTGCTCATCATCGAAAAGGTCGTCAGGCCCGCCAGATTGCCCCAGGCGACGGTGCGCCGGCGCAGCATCGACAGCGAGACCAGCGGCTGGCCGGACCGCGATTCGACGACCACGAACAGGGCCAGCAGCACCAGGCCCACGACGAGTGCGGCCACCACGTCCGGGCGTCCGAAGCCCTGTTCGGCGGCGGTCGACAGGGCGTAGATCACCGACAGCAGACCTCCGGTGACGGTGACCGCCCCGGGGACGTCGATCCGGCGGCGCGAGGGATGCCGCGATTCGGTCAGCAGGAGTGGCGCGACGACCAGGACGGCGCCGCCGGCCACCGCGAGGACGCCCATCGTGGAGCGCCAGCCCAGTACATCGGTCATCACCCCGCCGAGCACCATGCCGATGGTGAAGCCCAACGAGAGCAGGGTGCCGCTGATGCCCAGCGCGCGTTCGCGCTGCGGGCCCTCGGCGAAGGTGGTGGTCAGCAGGGACATCCCGGTGGGGACGATGACCGCCGCCCCCAGACCCTGGAGGGCGCGCCCGGCCAGCAGCGCGGCCGGCTCCCAGGCCAGCGCGGCCAGCACGGAAGCCGCGGTGAACAGCGCGAGCCCGGTCAGGAACAGCCGGCGCCGCCCGAAGAGATCGGCGATCCGGCCGAACAGCAGCAGGAACCCGCCTGACGGCAGGGCGAACGCGGTGACCGCCCACTGGAGATCGGCCTGGCCCATGCCCAGGTCCTTGCCGAGCACGGGCAGCGCCACGTTCAGGATGGAGAAGTCGAGCGCGACGATGAACTGCGCCGCGCACAGCAGCAGAAGGATCAGCTTGGCACGGGTGGTCATCCCGGTGGGAGCGGGAGCTGAACCGGGAGCGGTGGTGGCCGCGGGGGCGCCCGGGTCCGTGCGCGCGCCGGTGGAGGCGGGGGTGTCGATAACTGGCATGTCCCGAGCCTGCGGCCGCGGAATACGCCGTGGGGAGCGGCAACTTATGGTGGTGTCCGCACCACCAGCCACGCCGACAGGGGGAGACACGTGGCCATGCCGGAAACCACCGCCGCCCGCGACACCTCGCGCCGCCGCCAGGACCTGCGCGACTTCCTGATGAGCCGCCGGGCCCGGGTCACCCCGGCCGAGGCCGGCCTGCCCGACGGCGGCCGCCGCCGCACCCCCGGCCTGCGCCGCGAGGAGGTCGCCGTCCTCGCCGGTGTCGGCGCCTCCTGGTACCAATGGCTGGAGCAGGGCCGCGACATCACCGTCTCGCCGCAGGTGCTGGACGCGGTCGCCCGGGTGCTGCGGCTCAGCGGCGCCGAGCGGCGGCATCTGTACGTACTGGCCGGGCTGAATCCCCCGCAGCCGCGCTCGGAGTACGACCAGGACCATCTGTGCGACGGCCTCCAGCGGCTGATCGACGCCTGGATGCCGTTCCCGGCGCACATCATGGACCCGTACTGGAACACCATCGCCTACAACGAAGCGTCCCGTCTGGTCATGGGCCACGGTGGTCCCGGCGTCTCCCCCAACTGCCTGATCGCGTTCTTCACCGACCCCGTCTACCGTGCCCGCGCCGCCAGTTGGGAGGCCAACGCCCCGCTCGTCGTCGCACAGTTCCGCGCCGCCTGCTCGGCGCGCCCCGGTGACGAGGGTTTCGAGGCGGTCGTACGGGAGACCGCCGGGCGCAGCGAGGAGTTCGCGGAGCTGTGGGCGCGCGGCGACGTCCTCGACGGCGGCCAGATGCACAAGGAGATGGACCATCCGCTGGTCGGCGCCCTGCTCTTCGAGTCCACGCAGCTCCAGGTCCCGGCGCGGCCGGATCTGACCATCGTGCTGCACAACCCGCGCGCCGGGACGGACACCGCAGCCAGGCTGGAGCGGCTCACCTCGCCGCAGGGCCGTCGCGGCGGCATGTACTCGGTGGCGGGCTGACCCACCGCGCCGCTTATGCTCGCCGGTATGACCGACTCCGCAGCGCTGGACCCCGAAGACCGCAAGATCATCACGCTCGCGCGCTCGGCGCGGGCCCGCAACGGTGTTCCCGAGGGGGCCGCCGTACGGGACGAGACCGGCCGCACCTATGTCGCCGGCACCGTAGCCCTGGAGTCGCTGCGGCTCAGCGCGCTCCAGACGGCGGTCGCGATGGCCGTGGCCAGCGGAGCCACCTCGCTGGAGGCCGCGGCCGTGGTCACCGAGGCCGAGCAGGCCGCCGAGGCGGACCGGGCGGCCGTACGCGATCTCGGCGGCGCCGCGACGCCGGTCCTGGTGGCGGGCCCCGACGGCACCCTGCGCAGCACCGTGGCCGCGGGCGGGCCCGGGGCCTGACTCCCGGCGATGGTCGGCGCGGCCCCGGCGATCAGGGAGAATGGGCGCCATGAGCGTCCGTACAGACTCCTCCGCCTCGCACCGCGCCGGTTTCGCCTGCTTCGTCGGCCGCCCCAACGCGGGCAAGTCCACCCTTACGAACGCTCTGGTCGGCACGAAGGTGGCCATCACCTCCAACCGGCCGCAGACCACCCGCCACACCGTGCGCGGCATTGTGCACCGCCCCGAGGCCCAGCTGGTCCTCGTGGACACCCCCGGTCTGCACAAGCCGCGCACGCTGCTCGGCGAGCGCCTCAACGACGTCGTGCGCACCACCTGGGCGGAGGTGGACGTCATCGGTTTCTGCCTGCCCGCCGACCAGAAGATCGGCCCCGGTGACCGCTATATCGCCACCGAGCTGGCCGGTATCAAGAAGACGCCCAAGGTGGCCATCGTCACCAAGACCGATCTGGTCGACTCCAAGGCGCTGGCCGCCCAGCTGATCGCCATCGACCGGCTCGGCCAGGAACTGGGTATCGAATGGGCCGAGATCATCCCGGTCTCGGCGGTCGGCGACACCCAGGTCTCGCTCCTCGCCGACCTCCTCGTCCCGCTCCTCCCCGAGGGCCCGGCGCTCTACCCGGAGGGCGATCTCACCGACGAGCCCGAGCAGGTCATGGTCGCCGAGCTGATCCGCGAGGCCGCGCTGGAGGGCGTACGCGACGAGCTGCCGCACTCCATCGCCGTCGTGGTCGAGGAGATGCTGCCGCGCGAGGACCGCCCCGCCGACAAGCCGCTGCTCGACATCCACGCCAACCTCTACATCGAGCGCCCCAGCCAGAAGGGCATCATCATCGGCCCCAAGGGCAAGCGCCTGAAGGAGGTCGGCACCAAGTCCCGCAAGCACATCGAGGCGCTGCTGGGCACGCCGGTCTTCCTGGACCTGCACGTCAAGGTGGCCAAGGACTGGCAGCGCGATCCCAAGCAGCTGCGCAAGCTGGGGTTCTAGGGCCCGCCCGGGGCATTCGCCGCCGACCGCGGGGCCGCATCGCGCGCCCCGCCCCTCACGCCACGCCCCGTATCCGCCGCACCAGCAGCGCCCCCACCAGTCCGATTGCCGCGGCCACCGCATACAGCACCCGGTATCCGCCGAGGTGGTTCACGAGCGGTGCCGCGAGGGCCGGGGCGGCGACCTGGGGCAGGGAGTTGGCGATGTTGATCAGGCCGAGGTCCTTGCCGCGGTGGGCGGCGGCCGGCAGGACGTCCGTCATCAGGGCGAAGTCGACGGACGTGAAGACGCCGAAGCCGACGCCGAGCAGTGCGGCGGCGCACAGCGCGCCGGTCCAGGTCTGCCAGGTGCCGAGCAGCAGGGTGGCGGCCGCCATGATCACCCCGGCCCACAGGACGAACGGCTGCCGGCGCCCCGTGCGGTCCGACCAGATACCGCCGACGACCACGGTGGCCAGCAGCGTCGCGCCGTTGACCGCGGTCAGGATCAGCACCCCGCCGTCCGGGTCCGGGCGGTGCAGCGCGTCCCGCAGGTAGTACAGCAGGTAGAGCAGCGCCAGCGCGTTGCCGAGGTTGATCAGGAAGCGGGTCAGCCAGGCCCAGCCGAGGTCCGGGTGGCGGCGCGGGCTGAGCCAGAAGCCGGCGAGGAAGCCGCGCCAGGTCAGCGGCGGACGGGCGGCGCGCGGCAGCACCGGGTCCCGGTGCAGGAGGACGTAGGGGAGCGTGGCCAGCAGGGTGAAGGCGGCGCAGGCCGCATAGCCCGCGGCGACACCGCCCGCCACCGTGGCCAGGCCCGTGCCGACGACGACGCCCAGGATCTGCGCCGCGCCCAGCCATCCGCCGACGGCGCCGCGCTGGAGGTGCGGCACCCGGTCCGGGACGGCCGCGGTGAGCGCCGCGAACGCCGCGTTGAGGGTGAGCTGGACCAGGCACCACCCCACCGCCATCACCGCGACCGTACGCGCCCCCGCCAGCAGTGCCAGCGCCGCCGCCCCGCCCAGCGCCCCGGCCAGGATCCATGGCCTGCGGCGCCCGTGGCGCGAGGTCGTACGGTCCGAGAGGGCGCCGAAGAGGGGATTGGACAGCAGCGAGACGGCGGCGCCCAGGCCGGTGACCCACGCCAGCACCGACTCCTTCGACGCGCCGGGCGGGGCGAGCGCGGCGGCCTGGAGGGCGAGCAGGATCTGGATCGGGCCGTACCAGCCGACCCAGACCGCACCCATCGCCAGCGCCAGGGACACCGTCCATCCCCGGCCGACCCGCGCGGCCGGCTCCGCCAAAGGGGCGGGCGGCCCCGGTGCGCTCACCCCCGCGCCTGGTCCCGCAGCGCCGCCTGGAGCCAGCGGTACGACGCCTTCGGCGTGCGGGCCAGCGTCGCATAGTCGATGTGGACGAGCCCGAAGCGCCGGGCGAACCCCTCCGCCCATTCGAAGTTGTCCATCAGCGACCAGACGAAATAGCCGCGGACATCGGCCCCGGCGGCCATCGCCGCGTGCAGCGCCCGCAGATGGCCGTCCAGGAAGGCGATCCGTTCGGTGTCCTCGATGCCCTCGTAGGCGCAGCCGTTCTCGGTGATCACGACCGGCGGCAGGCTCGCGCCGTAGCGCTCGCGGAAGGAGAGGAGGAGTTCGGTGAGGGCCTCGGGGACCACGGGCCAGCCGAAGTCCGTACGGGGATATCCCTCGATCTCGCGGGGGGCGAAGGGGAGTTCCGGTGGCAGGGCGATCCCGCCGAAGTCGGCGGAGCCGGTGGCGGCCGGGTCCTGGGCGCCCACCAGGGTGGGCTGGTAGTAGTTGATCCCGTACCAGTCCAGCGGCTGGCCGATGATCTTCAGGTCGTCGGCGACCGGCCCCGGGAGCATCGACGCGAGGCCCTCGTCCGGGTAGCGGCCGAGCAGGACCGGGTCCGCGAAGAGGCGGTTGAGGAGCAGATCGTAGAAGTCGGCGGCCTCGGTGTCGGCCGTGGAGGGGGACGCCGCCCAGGTGGGGCCGTGGGAGTTGGCGATGCCGATGCTGGTGGCGCCGCGGGCGCGCAGCGCCTGGACGGCGAGGCCGTGGCCGAGCAGCTGGTGGTGGGCGGCGGGCAGCGCATCGAAGAGCAGCCGGCGGCCCGGGGCGTGCTGTCCGAGCCCGTAGCCCAGCAGGGTCAGCTCGGCCGGTTCATTGAGGGTGATCCAGTGCTCCACCCGGTCCCCGAGCCGCGCCGCCACCGCGTCCGCATACGCCGCGAAACGCTCGGCGGTCTCCCGCAGGAGCCAGCCGCCGCCTGCGGCGGAGCCGCCGATGTCACCGGCCTCCAGGGCCTGCGGGGTGTCCCAGTGGAACAGCGTCGGTACGGGCCGGACCCCGGCCGCCAGCAGCGCGTCGACCAGCCGGTCGTAGAAGTCCAGCCCGGCGGCGTTGATCCGCCGGCCGCCGTCCGGCACCACCCGCGGCCAGGCCACCGAGAAGCGGTAGGCGCCGACGCCGAGGTCCTCCAGCAGCGCGACGTCCTCGCGGTAGCGGTGGTAGTGGTCGGTGGTGACCCGGGCGTCGGACCCGTCCTTGATCCGTCCGGCCTGCGCCGCGAACGCGTCCCAGGCGGAGCGGCCGCGCCCGCCCTCGTCGACCGCGCCCTCGATCTGGGCGGCGGAGGTCGACACGCCCCACAGGAAGTCGCGGGGGAAGCGGGGCAGGGGGGAGGCGGGCCGGGACGAAGGCGAGGGAGAGGGTCGGGACGACGGGGAGGACGCCGGCGCGGTGGTCATGCGCCGGATCCTCGTTTACCGCCGGTAACAGCGTCAAGAGGCGTGCCGGGCCGGGCAGTTGGGAGACCGGCCGGGCGGCCGCGGAGGCGTTACGCCCCCTCCTTCATCACCCATGTGATCAGCTTCCGCTGCTCGTCCGTCAGCCGCGGATCGGCGCAGTACACCGTCCGCCCGTCGACGGTGAGCTGATAGCTGTAACCGTCCGGTACCCCGACGGGCGGTGTCTCATGGGCGTCGGCGAGGGACTGTTCGGCCAGGGCATGCCACTCATCGGCATCGGGCCGCACCGCGGTGTCGACCGCGGCGCGGCGCTCGATGCCGGCGAAGCCACCCGTGCGTCGGATCTCAATACGCATGGGGAGCTCCTACCCCGTAGGGCGGCCGGGAAGAGCCCCCGCGGGCTACTTGACGGTCACCCCGACCTCGGTCCACGCCTTGACCGCGGCGCCGTGCTCCGCGCCGGCGCCGTAGCGGGCCTGAGCCGCCTGCACCGTGAGCTTGGCGAAGTCGGCGAACTGGGCGTCCTTGGCGAGCTCGCCGCCGGTCAGCACGTCGTACCAGACCTGTCCGGCCTTCTCCCAGGCGTTGCCGCCCAGCCCGGTGGCGTAGAGGTAGAAGGCGTGGTTGGGGATGCCGGAGTTGAGGTGCACCCCGCCGTTGTCCTTGGAGGTCTTGACGTAGTCCTTCATCTTCGCGGGCTGCGGGTCCTTGCCCAGCACATCGTCGTCGTACGCGGTCCCCGGCGCCTTCATCGAGCGCAGCGCCTTGCCGGTGACGTTCGGGCCCAGCAGCCCGGACCCGATCAGCCAGTCGGCCTCCTCGGTGCTCTGCCCCAGTGCGTACTGCTTGATCAGCGAGCCGAACACATCCGAGATCGATTCGTTGAGCGCGCCGGACTGGCCCTGGTAGTCGAGGTTGGCGCTGTACTGGGTGACGCCGTGGGTCAGCTCGTGGCCGATGACGTCGACCGGGATGGTGAAGTCCAGGAACAGGTCGTTGTCCCCGTCGCCGAAGACCATCCGCTCGCCGTCCCAGAAGGCGTTGTCGTACTTCTGGCCGTAGTGGACGGTGGCGTCCAGCGGCAGCCCGGCGCCGTCGATGGACTTGCGGCCGTAGACCTTCAGATAGAGCTCGAAGGTGGCCCCCAGACCGGCGTGCGCGCGGTTGACGGAGACGTCCTGCGAGGGCCCGTCGGGCTCCGCGTGCACCTTGGTGCCGGGCACGGTCTCCTGGTGGCCGGCGTCGTAGATGGTGCGGTGCGGCTTGTCGGCGTCGGTGCCGGGCTCGCCGGGGGTCAGCCCGCGGCTGACGATGTCGAGGCGGTGGGCGCGGTGGTTCTCGTCGTGCTCCAGGGTGCGGCGCACATGCTCGTGCCGTTCGGCCAGATTGCTGAGGATGTGCGGCGGGACGACGGTGCAGAAGACCCGGTTTCCGGCCCCGGGGCAGCCCGTGAGGTCGTGGTCCAGGTGATCGCGGTCCATGTGAGTGAAGTCCATGAACAAAAAGGTGGCACCCTGTAACGCGGTTGTCACCGCTCGCGGCCGAGATTCCCGAAAACGTGTGGTTCGTCGCAGTTAGGGCGTTACGTCGATCCGGTCCCGCATACTGATACGCATCGACCGGTCACCGCGATCCTCGGATACGCTGCCGCACATCATGCGTTTCGGGCTGCTTCTCCTTAGCTGCCGCGGCGAGGGCCTGTAGTCGAGGCCGACCCCCTCCCCGCGGAGTTCGGTGTTGCGGAAAACCGCCCCGTCGGCCGTGCCCCAATGGACACACGAGGAGCCCCACGCATCATGACGAATCCGTCGAGCCCCGCCGCCCATGCCGTCGGCCGTCGTACCCCCATCACGGCCGCGACCCAGCGGCAGCGCCCCTCCGGGATGCCGATCCACAAGTACGGCCGCTACGAGGCCGTAGACATCCCCGACCGCACCTGGCCCGACAACCGCATCACGGTCGCGCCCCGCTGGCTGTCCACCGACCTGCGCGACGGCAACCAGGCGCTGATCGACCCGATGTCGCCGGCCCGTAAGCGGGAGATGTTCGACCTCCTGGTGCGCATGGGCTACAAGGAGATCGAGGTCGGCTTCCCCTCCTCGGGCCAGACGGACTTCGACTTCGTCCGCTCCATCATCGAAGAGGGCGCGATCCCCGAGGACGTGACGATCTCCGTCCTGACCCAGGCCCGCGAAGAGCTGATCGAGCGCACCGTCGAGTCGCTGCGCGGCGCCCACAGCGCCACCGTGCACCTGTACAACGCCACCGCGCCGGTCTTCCGCCGGGTCGTCTTCCGCGGCTCGAAGGAGCAGGTCAAGCAGATCGCCGTGGACGGCACCCGGCTGGTGATGGAGTACGCCGACAAGCTGCTGGGCGACGAGACCGCCTTCGGCTACCAGTACAGCCCGGAGATCTTCACCGACACCGAGCTGGACTTCGCGCTGGAGGTCTGCGAGGGCGTGATGGACGTCTGGCAGCCCGAGGAGGGCCGCGAGATCATCCTGAACCTGCCCGCCACCGTCGAGCGCTCCACCCCCTCCACCCACGCCGACCGCTTCGAGTGGATGTCGCGCAACCTGTCGCGCCGCGAGCACGTCTGCCTGTCGGTCCACCCGCACAACGACCGCGGTACGGCCGTGGCGGCGGCCGAGCTGGCGATCATGGCGGGCGCGGACCGGATCGAGGGCTGCCTGTTCGGCCAGGGCGAGCGCACCGGCAACGTCGACCTGGTCACGCTGGGCATGAATCTCTTCTCCCAGGGCGTCGACCCGCAGATCGACTTCTCCCAGATCGACGAGATCCGGCGCACCTCCGAGTACTGCAACCAGATGGAGATCCACCCGCGCCACCCCTACGCGGGCGATCTGGTCTACACCGCCTTCTCCGGCTCCCACCAGGACGCCATCAAGAAGGGCTTCGACGCGATGGAGGCCCAGGCGGCGTCCGTCGGCAAGACCGTCGACGAGATCGAGTGGGCCGTGCCGTACCTGCCCATCGACCCCAAGGACGTCGGCCGCTCCTACGAGGCCGTCATCCGCGTCAACTCGCAGTCGGGCAAGGGCGGTATCGCCTATGTCCTGAAGAACGACCACAAGCTGGACCTGCCGCGCCGGATGCAGATCGAGTTCTCCCGGATCATCCAGGAGAAGACCGACTCCGAGGGCGGCGAGGTCACCCCGGCCGACATCTGGGACGTCTTCCAGGACGAGTACCTGCCGACCCCGGACAACCCCTGGGGCCGCATCTCCCTGCGCTCCGCCCAGAATTCGACGACCAGCGACGGCACCGACGCGCTCACCGTCGAGGCCGTGGTCGACGGCGCCGACACCGTCCTGACCGGCTCCGGCAACGGCCCGCTGGCCGCGTTCTTCGATGCGCTGCACGCCGTCGACGTGGACGTACGCCTGCTGGACTATGTCGAGCACACCATGAGCGAGGGCGCCGGCGCCCAGGCCGCCGCGTACATCGAGTGCGCGATCGGCGACAAGGTGCTGTGGGGCGTCGGCATCGACGCCAACATCGTGCGCGCCTCCATCAAGGCGGTCGTCTCGGCGGTCAACCGCTCGGCACGCTGACGCGGACGGGTTTGCACAGCGCGCGCCCCTGTTGCCCGGCCGGGTGGCAGGGGCGCCGTGCGTGGTCCGCCCGCCGGGTTCCGGGACCCACCCGAGGGGCCGACAGGGGGCCCGACCCCCTTCGTTCCGGCCAAGACCGCGGTCCGCGTCCGAACGGCTTTGCCGCCGGTGACCGGGCGAACACCGGTAAACGGACCCTCGCCATCCGGCCAGTTGTCCGGTACGGGGTGCTGACGGCGCATCAACGATGTGGCTAACATCACGTCCCAAACGGGCGACGGAGCCGCGGTTACGGAGGTCTGACGTATGCACAAGATGTGTGTGATGGGCGTGCGCACGTCCTGGCGTACCGTCGCCGACGGCGAGTTCTTCTGTCCCGACTGCGGCGGGGACCGCAACTACCTCCGCCGCGCCGGCCGCCGCCGGCTCACCGTCCTCGGCATCCCCCTCCTCTCGCGCGGCCCTGCGGGCCCGGTCCTGGAGTGCTCCGCCTGCCACGGCCGCTTCGGCCTGGACGCCCTGGACCACCCCACCACCGTCCGGCTCTCCGCGATGCTCCGGGACGCCGTCCACACCATGACCCTCGCCCTCCTCGCCGCCGGCGGCACCGCCTCCCGTGCCGTCCGCGACACCGCCGTCACCACCGTCCGCGCCTCCGGCTTCGCCGACTGCTCCGAAGACCAGCTGCTCACCCTCCTCGCCGCGCTCGCCGCCGACACCGGGGGACTGACCGGCACCTACGACACGGTGACCGGCGGCGACTGCGGCCACCACGGCCTCGACCCGTGCGGCACCGCGCTGGCCATAGAGCTCCATGAGTCCCTGGAGCCACTGGCGCCCCATCTCGCCCCGGTGGGCCGCGAATCCCTCCTGCTCCAGGGCGCGCGGATCGCCCTCGCGGACGGCTCCTACACCCCCGCCGAACGCGAGGTCCTCGCCACCGTGGGCGCCGCGCTGATGCTGCGCCCGGCGGATGTCAACCGCCTGCTGGCGGCGGCACGTACGCCGTCGTGACGGGCTGAGGCGCGGGCGGCAAGCCCCCACCGCAAGCGGCCGGCCGCTCGATGCAACCGAGCGGCCGGCCGTGGTGTTTCCCCTATGACAAAGGAAAACGCGCCGGGGGGAAGTGAGATGGGGAAATCGTGGTGGGACGAAGAGCGCGGATTCCTGTTCCGGCTCCTACGACCCCTGCTCCGATGCCGGGGTGAGCCTGACCGGCAGGGTGCGGTAGCCGCCGGAGATGAAGCCCTCGATGGGGACCAACTCCTCGGTGGAAACGGCCAGTTCGAGGTCGGGGAAGCGGTCGAAGAGGGCCGGCAGGGCGATCTGGGCCTCCATACGGGCCAGCGGGGCGCCCAGGCAGCGGTGGACTCCGTAGCCGAAGGCGAGGTGCTCCTGGCCGGGGCGCTGGATGTCGAAGTCGGCGGCGGTGGCGCCATACTGCTGGGGGTCGCGTCCGGCGGCCACATACGACGGCATGATCGCGTCGCCCTTACGGATGGTCGGGCCACCCGGGATCTCGATGTCCTCGACGGCGAAGCGCAGCGGGAGATTGGCGATGCTGGGGTCCCAGCGCAGGGTCTCCTCGATGACGTCGTTCCAGGAGGCCTTGCCGTTGCGGACCAGCGCCAGCTGCTCCGGGTGCGTCAGCAGGGCGTGCACCGCATTGCCGATCAGATCGACGGTCGTCTCGTGCCCGGCGACGATGACCAGCAGCAGGGTGTCGACGAGCTCCTGCTCGGTCATCCGCTCGCCGTCGTCGTCCCGCGCGGAGACCAGCAGGCTGGTGAGGTCGTCGTCCGGGGTCTCGCGCTTGATGGCGACGAGCTTGCTGAGCAGCGTATGGATGTCGACTGCCGTCTGACCGGCCTGTTCGGGGGTGAGCGTGGGGTCCATGATCGCATCGGAGAGGCGGGAAAGCTCGCTCCGCATCTCACCGTCCGGCACGCCGAACAGTTCACAGATGACCTGCATGGGGAGGGGGTGGGCGAAGGACCCACGAAGATCGACGACGTCACCGGCCGGGGTGGCGGCGAGCCGGTCCAGCAGCGCGGCGGTGATCCGCTCGACGCGCGGCAGCATCGCATCGGTGCGGCGCGCGGTGAACGCCGGGGCGATCAGCTTGCGCAGCCGGCGGTGATCGGCGCCGTAGGCGGTGAACATATTGGTGACGCCGACCCAGGTCTGGAGCCAGCTGTCGTGGTATTCGCCGCGCTGCCAGGCGGGCCAGTGCTGGCGCGGGTCCTTGGAGACGCGTGGGTCGGTCAGAAGATCCTTGATGAGGGAGTGATGGGTAATGGCCCAGGCATGGACGCCGGCCGGTATTTCTATGAGGACCGCGGGGCCTAGGTCGCGGAGGCGGGTCGCCTCTCCGTGGATATCGGCTCCGGTCGGGTCGATGACGACGGGCTGCTGTCCCATGGGGTAGCTCCTGCCTGATCGGGGGTGATGGGCGTGAAACGGGCCGGAAGAGCTGCGAGTGCTCGCTGGAAGGCGCCGGAGCGCCACTCCAACTGGTCGGGTTCCACCGCGAGTTCGATGTCCGAGAGCCATGCGGTGAGCCGCTCGATCGCGGTCATGGCGATCACCAGTGCAGGGCGCTGGACGGGGCAGGCGTGCGGTCCGGACGCCCAGGCCAGATGGGAGCCGCCGCCGGTACGGGTCTGGTCGAGAGTCGTCTCGCCGAACTGGTTGTTGGCGGCCGCGTAGGACACCAGGACCAGCTGTCCCTGACGCACCCAGGTGCCGTGGAAGAAGACATCACGGCGCGGGTAGTGCGCCGAGTAGTTGGCCATCGGCGGGTCGTTCCACAGCACCTCGTTGATGGCGTCCCGCGCGGTGAGGGCGCCACCGGAGAGGGTGCTGTAGTAACGGTCGTCGGACAGCATCCGCGAGAGCGCGTTGCCGATGAGGTTGGCCAGCGGTTCGTTGCCCGCCGCCATCGTCACCACGATCTGCGGGATCACCTCTTCGTCGGACAGCCCGTTGGGGTGGTCCATGAACCAGGAGGTGAGGTCCGGTCCGCGTTGGGCCTTCTTCGCCGCCATCAGTTCCATGATGTAGCTGGTGAACGCGGCGTCGGCGGCGTTGGCCTCCTCGGGCGAGGCGGCGTCCATCAGTCCGCCGATGGCCGATATCAGCCGCTCGCCGTAGGAGTCCGGCATCCCGAAGAGGTCGTTGAACATCATCAGCGGCAGCAGCTGGGCGTACTCGCCGATGAGGTCGACCTCACCGTTGGCGCCGAACGCCTGGATGAGGGTGTCCGCCGCGTGCTGGACCTTGGTGCGCAGGATGTGCGGTTCGACGAGCTGGAAGCTGTCGGAGATGACCTGCCGGTAGCGCCGGTGCGTTTCGCCGTCGTTGAACAGGGCGTTGGGCCGGTAGCCCAGCATCGGCATGACCTGGGAGTCGGGCGCGATGGTCTTCTGCCACTCGCGGGAGTCCTTCGACCAGGTGGCGGTGTCGTTGAGCAGGTCGAGGGCGGCCCGGTAGTCGGTGACGAGCATGGCCGTCACATCCGGGGCGATCTGGACCGGCGCGAGCGCACCGTACTGGCGCAGGTGGTCGTAGTAGCTGTTCGGATCGGCGGCGAACTCCGGTCCGTACAGCTTGAGGGGAGCGTAGGGGTCGGGCCGGTCGAGCGGGTGCACACGCTGCGACGGGCCGCCGTTGTCGGGCCCGCCGTCGAGGCCACCGTGGGCGTGCGCCGGGCAGCCCGGCGGCGGGGTGGCACCGGAAGGGTGCGGGGTGGTCACGAATTCTCCTGGGACGAGGTGAGAGGAGGACAAGGACGAGGACTAGGACAAGGACGAGGGACGAGTTCGGGGCGAGTTGTCGGGGACGAGGTGGGCGGTGGCGGGTGTCGGGTGCGGGGGCGAGATGGGGCTGGTGGGGCGGGGCCGGGGGGGGAGGGAGGCAGAGAGCGACCGGGACCGGCCGGGCCTGCCCGGGGGCGACCAGGTCGTTGCGGGCCGTGGCGGGTGACGCGGCCGCGCTGCGCCGCCCCCGGTCCCGGCCCCCGTCCCCACCCCCTGTGTGCCTGCGAGCCCATGCGTCCGTACGGGCTTGTGCCCGTACGCGTCCTGCCCTCGATGGGGCCTGTGCGCGTACGAGACCTGCCCCCCGATGGGACCTGTGCCCGTACCAGCACACGCGCACGCACAAGATCTGCGCCGAATTCGAGCCCATGCGTCCGTACGAGCTCGTACGGACACCGGCCCCACGAAGGCCGGCCTCACGAGCACCGGCCCGGCCTCACGAGCACCGGCCCGGCCCCGCGAACCCCGGCCCACGACCCAGGCAGGCCGCGAGCTCCCCCTAAGGCCCCTGCTGCGGCGTATGCGCCAGCACGTGCGAGACCAGGGAGATCAGGGCGTCGACGGACTGGTGGCGGTCGCGGGCGTCGCAGAGGACGAGGGGGGTGTCCGGGTGGAGGTCGAGCGCCTCGCGGAGTTTGTCGGTGTCGTATGTCGGGGCGTCGGGGAAGGCGTTGACCGCCACCGCGTACCGCAGGCCGGCCTCCTCGATGATGTCCATCACCTCGAAGGAGTCCGCCAGGCGGCGGGTGTCGGCGAGGACGAGGGCGCCCAGTGCACCCCGCGCGATGTCCGCCCACAGCGGGCGGAAACGCTTCTGCCCCGGCGTGCCGAAGAGATACAGGACCAGATCGCCCGGCAGCGTCAGCCGCCCGAAGTCGATCGCCACGGTGGTGGTGGTCTTGTCCCGTACTCCGGCGAGGTCGTCGACCACCGCGCCGGTCTGCGTCATGACCTCTTCGGTGTGCAGCGGCGGGGTTTCGGACAGCGTACGGATCAGCGTGGTCTTGCCGACTCCGAACGGCCCCGCGACCAGGAGTTTGACCAGTGTCTGGTCGGCACCGGAGAGGTACATGCCGCCGGTGCTAGGACTTGAGAGAGCGGAGTCCATCGAGAACCCTCTCCAGGATCTGCCGGTCGAATTGCTCGGCTTCGGGAATAGGGACACGGGCGAAGAGCCGCCCGGCATCGACGAGATCGGCCACCAGCACCTTCACCACACTGACGGGCAGCGAGAGATGGGCGGCGACCTCCGCCAGAGACAGGGCCCCGGGCTGCAACAGCTCCAGGATGCGCCGTTCTTCGGGGCGCACCTCGCTGGTGATCGGCATCCCGGAGCTGTGCAGCAGGGAGAGCCGGTCGAGGGTGTTGCGGCTGGGGCGCGCACGACCGCCGGTGGCCAGATAGGCCGGTACCAGGCGCCTGTTGCTCTGGCGGGGCGTCATGCGGAGTTGCCCAGGTCCCGGGCCGGGCTGTTCATGACCTTGGCGCCGAGGGTCGACACCTGGACCTGCATATGGTGTGCGACGACGCCCATGTTGACCTCCGGCGCGGCGAAGACGGCCAGGCAGGTGTTCTCGCCGGCGGGTATCGCGAAGACCCAGCCCTCCTCCGACTCGATCACGGTCTGCCGCAGCCGGGCGTCCTGCTGCTCGGTGAAGGCCGCGGTGACCGCCCGGCCGGCGCCCTGGAGCGCGGACATCATGGCCGCCACGCCTTCGGCGGCGTCCCGCTGGAGCCCCGGTGAGCAGCCCTCGATGAAACCGTCGCCGGAGATGACGGCTGCGTGGATAACATGCGGCAGCTCCAGAAGAGGCGCCAGCACCCAGGACTTGTCCTCGATGCTACGGCGGCGAGCGGGGGCGGGGGTGTTCATTACTGGGGGTTCCCTTCGGGACTGCGAGGGGGCTGTGACTGCTGCGCGGCAACCCGGCCGGATTCGGTGCCCTGCTGGAGCGCGGCCCAGCGGGAGGCGGTCTCCTCCGGGGTGCGCTGCGGCGCGGTGCGCGGGGTGTTCTGGTCGAGCTCGGACATCGGCTGACGGCGGCGCCGACGGGGAAGTTCGGGCTCGCCGGCGGAGGCGGCGTCGAATCCGGCACCGGCGTGATCGAACCCGCTACGGGCGGCGTCGAATCCGGCATCCGAGGAGTCGAACCCGGTACGGGCGGCATCGAACCCGTCACCAACGGAGTCGAATCCGGTGCCCAGGTCCGAGCCGCCACCGAGGTCGGAGCCGCCACCGAGGTCCGAACCGCCATCGAGGTCCGAACCGGCGGCCGGAGCCGAACCGGCGTCATGGGCGGCGGCCCCGTACGTCCCGCCGCCCAGTAGCTCCGCCGGGTCGGGCGCCGGTGCGCTGACGGGCGCGGGGGCGGGCGACGGTGCGGGAGAGGGCGCGGGAGCCGGGGGCTGGGCCGCGGCGTGCCCCGGGTTGCGGGTCGGCAGCGTGCCCCGGTCCTGCGCGGGGGACCGATGCGGGGTCGGCGCCATCACGGACATGGGCTGGTGGCTCTCGTCGAGGACGGTCAGCAGGGGGTCGCCGGGGATGTACACGATCGCACGGACACCTCCGTAGGGGGACGACTCGATGTGCACCCGGTAGCCGTACTGCCGCACCAGCTGGCCGGCCGCCGCGAACCCGGAACGCGGCGGGTCGCCGAGCTGGGTGAGCAGCAGCTGCTCGTCACCGGACAGCAGCTTCGCGGCGTGCGCCAGCTCCTCCTCGTGCATCCCGACGCCGTAGTCGTCGATGATGACGGAGGCGCCGCGGTTGCCCTGCTGGAGGGTGACGCTGATGGGCAGTTCCTGGTGCGAGTGGTGCAGTGCGTTGGCCAGCAGCTCGGTGACGGTGATCGCGATCGGCTCGACGGCACGGGCGACCACGGCGATCGGGTCGCGCAGCTGGTTGGTGATCTGGACGCGCTCGTAGCCGCGCAGCCGGGAGGTGGCGCCGACGACCAGTTCGGCCAGGTACGAGTCCTCGCGGGTCAGGCCGGGCCAGGCGCCGCACACCACACCGGTGGCCTGAATGCGCCGCAGCGCCTGCTCGTTGAGGAAGTCGGCGGAGAGCAGGTCCTGGGCGACGTTCGGGTCGTCGTAGCGGTGCTGCATGCCCTGGAGCTGGGTCTGGAGCTGGTACAGCAGCGCCTGGATGGTGGTGGTGGCGCCCCGCAGCGTGGACTGGGCGGCGGCGTCGACCCGCTCGCGCTCCTTCGTCACGGCCTCGGCGATCTGCTCCAGCACCGCGCTCAGCGCCTGATCGGTCTCCGACCCGGCGAACCGGGTGTCCAGCAGCCCCCGTACGGGCACATGCGGATGCGCCAGCGCCAGGGTGAGGTCGGGGAGCCGGGCCCCCGCCAGGTGTCGGATCTCGGCCTCGGTCGCCCGCAGCCGGGCCGTCAGCTCCGTATTGGCGTGCAACGAAGCGGAGTTCTGCTCCTCAGCGGTGCTGAGACGTTGCTTCAAGGCGGCGCTGTGCATCCTCGCGCGGGCCACAAGCGCCGCGAGTACGACGGCGGCGGCCGTTCCAGCGCTGAGGCACCACAACAGCGCCTCGGGTATGGATGTCATCGGGATCCTCGGGTGGGGGAAGGTGACCGCCGGCGGGCCACAGCAGTGTGTTCGCCGATCATCACGCGATGCTACCGGGGACCTGACGTCCTGTGAGGCCCTCACCATGGCCTGCGTGAGAAATTCCGGAAGGTCGTGTTCCGCCCTGTGTGGGTGGACGGGGATACGTTTCAGCACTGCGGTCCGATGCGGACGGCGGGGCCGATGTACGTTTTCGGTCGGTTCGTCAACTACCGTTCAACTCACGGGACTTGACGGCTCGTCGCAGATGAGGCCCACCGGCGTCCGGGATGACCAGGGGCCGGGCCGCCGGACTCCATGAGCTTCGTGGAATGGGGCATAGCCGCGTGGGCATCATGCGCGCGGGGGATCACCTGGCCCGCCGCCCGCCGCCCGCCGCCCGCCGCCCGCCGCCCGCCGCCCGCCGCCCGCCGCCCGCCGACTGCGGGCTGCGGACGAGGGACGCGAGGTGATCGAGAGGCCACCGCTCCGTCACCGCGAAGCCACGAACAGTGAAAGCCCGTGACATCCCACCGGTGCAGGCCCGCCCGCGCCCATGCGCGAGAATGACCCCATGAGTCTGTTCCGCGACGACGGCATCGTGCTGCGCACCCAGAAGCTGGGTGAGGCGGACCGGATCATCACGCTGCTCACCCGGGGGAACGGGCGGGTGCGGGCCGTGGCCCGGGGCGTGCGGCGGACGAAGTCGAAGTTCGGGGCGCGGCTGGAGCCGTTCTCCCATGTGGATGTGCAGTTCTTCGCGCGGGGCGGCGAGCTGATCGGGCGCGGGCTGCCGCTGTGCACGCAGAGCGAGACGATCGCGGCGTACGGCGGCGGGATCGTGACGGACTACGCCCGCTACACCGCCGGGACGGCGATGCTGGAGACGGCGGAGCGGTTCACCGATCACGAGGGCGAGCCGGCCGTGCAGCAGTATCTGCTGCTGGTGGGCGCGCTGCGCACGCTCTCGCGCGGTGAGCACGCGCCACACCTCGTCCTGGATGCCTTCTTGCTGCGGTCCCTCGCCGTGAACGGTTATGCGCCAAGTTTCGACAGCTGTGCGCGGTGCGGAATGCCCGGCCCGAACCGGTTCTTCTCGGTCGCGTCCGGCGGTGTGATCTGCGGCGACTGCCGGGTGCCGGGCAGCGTCGTACCCTCCTCGGAGGCCATCGGCCTCCTGGGCGCGCTGCTGACCGGTGACTGGGAGACGGCCGATGCCTGTGAGGCGCGGCACGTCCGGGAGGGCAGCGGGCTGGTCGCGGCGTATTTGCAGTGGCACCTGGAGCGGGGTCTGCGCTCCCTCCGGTACGTAGAGCAGTAAGAACAAGAGCAAGCAAGCAGTTCGGCAGAGGAGACGTGGGGCGCATGGCAGTACGCGGCATTCTGGGGCGTAACCGACGCGAGTACGAGACGCCCGAGCCGCACCCGTCCGGTGCGCGTCCGCCGAGGATTCCCGGCGAGCTCGTCCCGAACCATGTGGCGATCGTGATGGACGGCAACGGCCGCTGGGCCAAGGAGCGCGGGCTGCCGCGCACCGAGGGGCACAAGGTCGGCGAGGGCGTCGTCCTCGACGTTCTCAAGGGCTGCATCGAAATGGGCGTGAAGAACCTTTCGCTCTACGCCTTCTCCACGGAGAACTGGAAGCGGTCGCCGGACGAGGTCCGCTTCCTGATGAACTTCAACCGGGACGTCATCCGCCGTCGCCGTGACGAGATGGATGCGCTGGGTATTCGTATCCGCTGGGTCGGGCGGATGCCGAAGCTGTGGAAGTCCGTCGTCCAGGAACTCCAGATCGCCCAGGAACAGACCAAGAACAACGACGCGATGACGCTGTATTTCTGCGTGAATTACGGCGGGCGCGCGGAGATCGCGGATGCGGCGGCGGCGATTGCGGCGGATGTGCGGGCCGGGAAGCTGGACCCGTCGAAGGTGAACGAGAAGACCGTCGCGAAGTACATGTACTACCCGGACATGCCGGATGTGGACCTGTTCGTCCGGCCGTCGGGCGAGCAGCGGACGTCGAATTACCTGATCTGGCAGAGCGCGTACGCCGAGATGGTCTTCCAGGACATTCTGTGGCCGGACTTCGACCGGCGGAACCTGTGGCAGGCATGCCTGGAGTACGCGAAGCGGGACCGCCGGTTCGGCGGGGCGCAGCTGGACGACGGCGAGTCCGCGGTCTAGCGACGCGCACCCCCCTGCCCCGGCACGTACGCCACCACGCGTCCGCCGACACGTACCACCGGCACCTGTGCCAAGGGGCCGCCTCCCCAGCCGGGAGGCGGCCCCTGCGACGTATGAGGCGTACGTCGTGTCGCTATTCCGCCGCCTTGGCCTTCTTCTCCGCGCACTCCCCGCACGTGCCGAAGATCTCGATCGTGTGCGCGACATCGCGGAAGCCGTGCTCCGCGGCGATCTGGTCGGCCCACTTCTCGACCGCGGGGCCCTCGACCTCGACGGCCTTGCCGCAGGTCCGGCACACCAGGTGGTGATGGTGGTCGTCGGTGCTGCACCGGCGGTAGACGGCCTCGCCGTCGCTGGTGCGCAGCACGTCCACCTCGCCCGCGTCGGCGAGCGACTGGAGCGTTCGGTAGACGGTGGTCAGCCCCACCGAATCGCCCCGGTGCTTGAGCATGTCGTGGAGTTCCTGCGCGCTGCGGAACTCGTCGACCTCGTCGAGTGCGGCCGACACCGCGGTGCGCTGCCGCGTCGACCGGCCGCGTACCGGAGATCCCGCGCTCGTCGCCACCGTTGCCTCCCTAGGACGTCACGTCTTCCCCCGCTGCGCTTCCCCCCGCGCTGCGTTCCGCCATTGTGCCAGGTGGCGAGCGGGCTCCAGGGAAGACGCCGACACGGGGCCGGAAGCTAGCCGCCCACGCTCACATCGTCGGCCGTCCGGCTGCCGGGTACCTCCAGGGTGCACCCCGCGCCCGTCGCCGCGGCAGCCCTGGCGCGTTTTTTCGCCAGCGGCGCGGCGAGGGCGGTGAACGCCACGAACAGGCCGATGGCGAAGAGGACGATGGTCGCGCCGGAGGGGACGTCGGCGTAGTACGAGGTGGCGGTGCCGGTGAGGGTGACCGTCACACCTATGGCGAGGGCCACCGCGAAGGTCATCGCGAAGCTGCGGCTGATCTGCTGGGCGGCCGCGACCGGGATCACCATCAGGGCGCTGACCAGCAGCAGGCCGACCACGCGCATGGCGACGGTGACGGTGACCGCGGCGGTGACGGCGACCAGGAGGTTCAGCAGCCGTACGGGCAGTCCCGTCACCCGGGCGAACTCCTCGTCCTGGCAGACCGCGAACAGCTGGCGGCGCAGCCCGACGGTGATCGCCAACACCAGCGCGGCCAGGACGCAGATGGCGGTCATGTCCTCGGGCGAGACGGTGGTGATCGAGCCGAAGAGGTAGCTGCTGAGGTTGGCGTTGGAGCCCGCGTCGGAGAGGTTCATCAGCATGACGCCGCCCGCCATACCGCCGTAGAACAGCATGGCCAGGGCGAGATCGCCGCGGGTCTTGCCGTACCAGCGGATCAGCTCCATGACGACGGAGCCGATGACGGCGACGGCGGTGGCGACCCAGACCGGGCTGGTGTTGAGCAGGAAGCCCAGGCCGACGCCGGTGAGGGCGACATGGCCGATGCCGTCGCCCATCAGGGCCTGGCGGCGCTGGACGAGGTAGATGCCGATGGCCGGGGCGGTGACACCGACGATCAGGGCGGCGAGCAGGGCCCGCTGCATGAAGGCGTAGTCGAGGATTTCCACGGTGGGCCCCTAGCTGAGCAGGCCGGTGCGGAGCGGTTCCGCGGCGGCGTCGGCGTGCGGGTGGACGTGATCGTGGCCGGGCAGCGCGTGCTGTCCCACGGCCTCGGGGGGCGGGCCGTCGTGGACGACGCAGCCGTCGCGCAGCACCACGGCGCGGTCGATCAGCGGCTCCAGCGGGCCCAGCTCGTGCAGGACGAGCAGGACGGTGGTACCGCGGGCGACCTGTTCACGCAGGGCGCCGGCCAGGACCTCCTGGCTGACGAGGTCGACGCCGGCCATCGGCTCGTCCATGATCAGCAGTTCCGGTTCGCCCGCGAGGGCGCGGGCTATCAGCACCCGCTGGTGCTGGCCGCCGGAGAGTGCGTTGACGGAGTCCTTGGCGCGGTCCGCCATGCCCACCAGCTCCAGCGCGCGGTGGACGGCGTCCCGGTCGGCCCGGCGCAGGATGCCCAGCTTCGTACGGGCCAGCCGGCCGGCGGTGACGACCTCGCGGACGGTGGCGGGCACGCCGCTGGAGGCGGTGGTGCGCTGGGGGACGTAGCCGATCCGGGCCCAGGCGCGGAACCGGCGGAATTCCGTACCGAAGAGGGACAGTTCGCCGCCGGTGAGCGTGACCTGGCCGATGACCGAGCGGACGGCGGTGGACTTGCCGGAGCCGTTGGCGCCGAGCAGGGCCACCACCTCGCCGCTGCGCACCGTCAGATCGACGCCGCGCAGGACGGGGCGGGCGCCCAGCGAGGCGGTGGCCGCGCGCAGGCTGATGACCGGCTCGCCGGGCCGGGGCGGGGTGGGCTCGTCCATGCTGATCTCCATGCTGGCCTCCGTGGTGCTCGGCATGCTGGCCTCCGTGGTGCTCGGCGTCGCGCGCCGTGCGGCGGGCGTCACTTGCTCTCGCCGAGCGCCTTTTGGAGCGCGGTCAGGTTGGCCCGCATCACGCCGAAGTAGTCCTTGCCGCGGGACTTCCCGGTGATCCCCTCAAGCGGATCGAGGACATCGGTCTTCAGATGCATGTCGCCGGCCAGGGTCTTGGCGGTGGCCGGGTTGGCGAGCGTCTCGAAGAAGACGGTGGAGACGTGGTGCCGCTCGGCGAGGGTGTGCAGATCCTTGATGCGGGCGGCGCTGGGCTCGGACTCGGGGTCGAGGCCGCTGATGGCCTCCTCGGTCAGGCCGTAGCGCTCGGCGAGGTAGCCGAAGGCCGCGTGGGTGGTGATGAAAGTGCCGGAGGCCCGGTTCTTCAGGCCGTCCCGGAAGTCCTTGTTCAGGGCGTCCAGCTTCTTGACCAGGGCGTCGGTGTTCTTCTGGTAGTCGGCCTTGTGCGCCGGGTCGGCCTTGGAGAGGGTCGCGTTCACGCCCTTGGCGACCTGGGCGAACTTCACCGGGTCGAGCCAGATGTGCGGGTCCTTGCCGGCCTCTTCCTCGTCGCCGGTGTGGCCGGAGTGGTTGTCGCCGGTGGTGTGGTGGCGGCCGTCGACCTCGTTGCCGTGCCGTTCGAGGCCGGTGAGGGAGGCGGCGTCGGCGACGTTCTTGACGCCGGACTGCGCGATGGCCTGGTCCACTGCGGGCTGGAGCCCCTTGAGGTAGACGATCGCGCCGGACTCGTCGAGCTGGGCGGTCTGCTTGGGCTTGAGCTCCAGGTCGTGCGGCTCGACACCGGGCCTGGTGAGGTTGGACACCTCGACGTGCGTGCCGCCGATCTGCTCGGCGAGGAACTGCATCGGGTAGAAGGACGCCGTCACCCGCAGCCTGCCGTCCGCCGTACGGGGCCCACCGGAGGAGGAACAGGCGGAGAGGGCCAGCAGACCGGCCACCGAGGCTCCGGCGATGACCGCGGTGGACAGGGAACGGCGTATGTTCATGACAGTCATTTTCAACAAGCTGGAAATGATTGTCAATACAGTGCGCCCCGGGTGTGAGCGGGACGACAGCGGACGGCCGGAACGGATTTGATCCGGGGGGTACGCCCGCCGGTAACCTGAACCATTCGCTGTTCGTCGTCGTAATGAAGAGAGCACCGTGGCCGCCGACAAGATCGATACCATCGTCAGCCTGAGCAAGCGCCGTGGCTTCGTCTACCCCTGCAGTGAGATCTACGGTGGCTCCCGCGCTGCCTGGGATTACGGTCCGCTGGGCGTCGAGCTCAAGGAGAACATCAAGCGCCAGTGGTGGCGCACCATGGTCACCTCGCGCGAGGACGTCGTCGGCATCGACTCGTCGGTGATCCTGGCCCCCGAGGTATGGCAGGCGTCCGGCCACGTCGCCACCTTCACCGACCCGCTCACCGAGTGCACCTCCTGCCACAAGCGCTTCCGCGCCGACCACCTGGAGGAGGCGTACGAGGCCAAGCACGGCAGGCTCCCCGAGAACGGCCTCGCCGACGTCAACTGCCCGCACTGCGGCAACAAGGGCGGCTTCACCGAGCCCAAGCAGTTCTCCGGCCTGCTCTCCACCCACCTCGGCCCCTCGCAGGACACCGCCTCGGTCGCCTACCTGCGTCCCGAGACCGCGCAGGGCATCTTCACCAACTTCATGCAGGTCCAGCAGACCTCCCGCAAGAAGCCCCCGTTCGGCATCGCCCAGGTGGGCAAGTCGTTCCGTAACGAGATCACGCCGGGCAACTTCATCTTCCGCACCCGCGAGTTCGAGCAGATGGAGATGGAGTTCTTCGTCAAGCCGGGCGAGGACGAGCAGTGGCAGGAATACTGGATGGAGCAGCGGTGGAACTGGTACCGCGACCTCGGCATCCGCGAGGAGAACATCCGGTGGTACGAGCACCCGAAGGAGAAGCTCTCCCACTACTCCAAGCGCACCGCTGACATCGAGTACCGCTTCAACTTCGGCGGCACCGAGTTCTCCGAGCTGGAGGGTGTGGCCAACCGGACGGACTTCGACCTCTCCGCCCACTCCAAGGCCTCCGGCCAGGACCTCTCCTACTTCGACCAGGAGGCCGGCGAGCGCTGGACTCCGTACGTCATCGAGCCGGCGGCCGGTGTGAACCGCGCGATGCTCGCCTTCATGCTCGACGCGTACATCGAGGACGAGGCGCCCAACGCCAAGGGCAAGATGGAAAAGCGCACGGTCATGCGCCTCGACCCGCGCCTGGCGCCGGTCAAGGTCGCGGTCCTGCCGCTGTCGCGCAACCCGCAGCTCTCCCCGAAGGCCAAGGGGCTCGCCGCCGACCTGCGCAAGAACTGGAACATCGAGTTCGACGACGCGGGCGCCATCGGCCGCCGCTACCGCCGCCAGGACGAGATCGGCACGCCGTTCTGCGTCACGGTCGACTTCGACACCCTCGACGACAATGCCGTCACGGTGCGTGAGCGCGACACGATGAAGCAGGAGCGGGTGGGCCTGGACCAGATCCAGTCCTACCTGGCCGGGCGTCTGCTGGGCTGCTGATCGCCCAGCCGTACGGTCACTGGTGCCGGGTCCCTCAACGGGGGCCCGGCACCGCGCCGTTGAGGGGTCAGGACCTGGCCCCCGCCCGTGCGGCGAGCACGCCGCACAGGGCCGCGAGGGGCAGTTCGGCGCCCACGGCCATGGCCATCGCGGTGGCCAGTTCCGCGCCGGGGGCGGCCGTGGCCACGTCGATGCAGGCGTCGGCCAGGAGGAGGACGGCCGCGGCGGCCGCGGGGGCGCGATGGCGGGGGTCGGCGCGCAGCAGGCGCGTGCCGGCGGCCAGGAGGCAGACGGCCTCCAGGGCGTCGAGGGTGACCCAGGCGGCCGCCTCGGCCGGCGGCAGGGTGCCCGCGAGGTAGCCGAGCCAGGGGAGCAGGGCCAGGCCCGCGCCCGCCAGGATGCGGCCCTGCCGACGGCGGACGCGGCCGCGGGACACGTCCCCGTGGGCGGCGCCCGCCGTTCCGTAACCGCCGTTGCTGACGGGCGGGTTGAAGGCGATGAGGGCCATGGCGGAGGTCTCTTTCGGTGTCGCGAACCCGGCCTTCGGGCTCGTGATCAAGACTCCGGTTTCCGGCGGCCACAGTCAGTAACGTCGCTGTCCGTCTTGGGGTGGCACCAGGTACACCCCCGGTACGGCAACGGGCTTCATGGCAGGTCACGGCGCCCGCCGCCTACCGTTGAATCATGAAAATCCCGCTCCGGTCGCGGCGTACGCTCACCCGGCTGACCCGCGATACGTCCTTCCTCGCCCTGGGGATCCCGCTGCATCTCCTCACCGGGTTCCTGCTGTTCATGATCTTCGGGCTCGGGGTGGACGTCATCATGGGGGTGGGATCTGACGAGCCGGTGGTCCTGGGGTTCGCCCTGGTGCTGACGGTCTTCTCCACGCCGGCGCTGACCGCCGCCCAGCGCTGGCGCTTCCGGCGGCTGCTGGGGATCGACATCCCCCGCCCGGTATGGCGGCGGCAGCAGCGGTCGTTCGGCTACCACTGCCTGGTCGGGGCGCTGCTCGGCGGGCTCGAAGTGCTGCTGCTGTCCCTGCTGTTGACGGGCGTGGCCGCCGCCACGGTGTACGTATGGTTGTGGGCGGTTCCCTGGCAGTGGCGGGTCGGCCACCCCGGCTACAGCACCCAGGCGTTCTACGTCACCCTCGCCGGTCTTGCCGCGCTGGCCGCCGTCCCGGCCCTCGCCGCGGCCCTGGTACGGCTGGAGACCCACCTCGGGCCCGCGCTGCTGGGGCCCGACCCGAGCGAGGACCTGGAGCGGCGGGTGGCCGACCTCACCGAGAGCCGGGCCGGGGCGGTGGACGCCGCCGATGCCGAGCGCCGCCGTATCGAGCGGGATCTGCACGACGGCGCCCAGCAGCGGCTGGTGTCGCTGGCGCTGAATCTGGGGCTGGCCAAGGCGACGCTGACACAGCTGCCGCCGGAGGCGCGGGAGGTGATCGACGCGGCGCACCGCGAGGCGAAGGACGCGATCGAGGAGCTCAACAACCTGGTGCGCGGGCTGCATCCGGCCGTGCTGGACGAGCGGGGGCTGGACGCGGCGCTGTCCGGGCTCGCGGCCCGGGCGCCGCTGCCGGTGCGGCTGAGGGTGGATCTGCCGCCGGAGCTGTCCCGGCTGGCGACGCCGGCCGTCGAGGCGGTCGCGTACTTCGTGGTCTCCGAGGCGCTGACGAACGTCGCCAAGCACGCACGGGAGGCGACCAGGGCGGAGGTGACGGTCACCCGGCTCGGCGGGATACTGCGGGTGGTGATCGCCGACGACGGAGTGGGCGGCGCCGAGCCGTCCAAGGGGACCGGCCTTACGGGGCTCGCACAGCGGGTGCGATCGGTGGACGGAACATTCCGGATGAGCAGCCCCGTGGGGGGCCCGACCATGATGAGCGTGGAGCTGCCGTGCATGAGGTAAGCCCTGGGACGGACGAGGGAAGCCCCGGGACAAAGGCCGCCGTGCGGCGTGCCGTGATCGCCGAGGACTCCGTTCTGCTGCGGATCGGGCTGGTCAAGGTGCTGGAGATGGCTGGTTTCGAGGTGGTCGCGGAGACGGGGGAGGCTCAGGGGCTGCTGGCGGCGGTCGCCGAACACCGGCCGGACATCGCGCTGGTCGACGTCCGGATGCCGCCGGGCTTCACGGACGAGGGGGTGCGGGCCGCGCTGTCGATCCGTCAGCAGTGGCCCGCGACCGCCGTGCTGCTGCTCTCCCAGTACGTGGAGGAGCGCTATGCGGCCGATCTGCTCGCGGCCAACACCAGCGGGGTGGGCTATCTGCTCAAACAGCGGGTCGCGGACGTCGAGGAGTTCATCGAGGCGCTGCGCAGGGTGGCGGCCGGCGGTACGGCCCTGGACCCGCAGGTCGTCGCCCAGCTGCTGGTACGGCGCCCCAGCGACCCGCTCGAACGCCTCACCGCCCGCGAGCGCGAGGTCCTGGCCCTGATGGCCGAGGGTCGGTCGAATGCGGGCATCGCCGCGCAGCTGGTGGTGAGCGAGAGCGCGGTGGCCAAACACATCAACAACATCCTGGCGAAGCTGGACCTGCCGAAGGCGGACGCGGACCACCGGCGGGTGCTGGCGGTGCTGCGGTTCATGGGGATGGGGGAGTAACGGGCGGGGGCGGGGAGCGGCGGGTTGCGGGGAAGGGCGGGTCATCGCGCCCACGAGGGGGCGAACTCCACGTGGATCTGCTCGCGCCGGTCGGACAGATCCGGCCAGGAGTAGAGCGCGCGGCAGACGTGGTAGTTGCAGCCGCCGTTGAGGTAGAGACCGCTCGCCGCGGCGGGCGGCCCGTCCTTCGTGACGGCGAAGACCTCCCGGGCCGCCTCCCGGAACGCCGTCGGCCCGCCGGTCAGCACCAGCGTCCTGGCGTGGACGTGCTGGCCGAGCCGGTCCTCGCTTCCGGGGGCGTACGGGGCCGGGCGGGCCGCGGCGTCGTGCACACCTCCGTCGTGCTCCGCCTCCGGCAGGTCGCTCGCGGGCACCCGCGCGGTGCGCAGCTCGCGGGGGGCGTTCGCCGCGTTGACACGCGTGCGCAGCTGCTTCCAGAAGGACGGCCGCAACTGCACCGCACGGTGGGCCAGGACGAGATCGAGAGGCTCCTCGTCCCCCCCCCGGCCGAACCAGGGCTCGGGAGCCGTGGCCCGTAGCGGCAGATAGACCACGGAGCGCGGGGAGCGCGCCGCCAGCAGCAACAGGGTGCCGATGCGGCGGCCGTCGGGCCGGTCCACGAGCAGGTCGTACCCTTGGCGCGCCCGGTACAGCGCCCCGTTCTTCAGCGGCCCGGCCGGGCGGATCACCCGGTGGTCGGCGCCGTCCTGCCGCACCCGCTGCACGGCGATCTTCACCCGGAAGTCGTCCCGGGTCAGCGCGGCCCCGGCTGTCTTCGATGCGCTCACGCCACTTCCTCCCTCCCGCCGCCGAGGGTAGCGGTGCCGCGCCCCGCCTCAACGGGGTTTCTGCTACCGGGAGTTGGGCGTGGCGACGTACGGGGGGCGCCCCGGGTACCGGCCCGGCGCGGGTGGGTAGTTCCCCGGGACCGGCCCGGCGCGGGTGGCCGGCGCCCGGGTGACCGGGTGGCCGGCCCGGATCGGGTGGGGTCGCTACGCCTGCAACCCCCGCAGGATCAGGTCGCGTACGGCCTCGAAGTCGGCGGTGATGCCCGGGTGGGACCACTCGGGTGCGTAGCAGGGGTCGTGGAAGCGGCCGGTGGCGGAGAAGACGGCATGGGCGGTGGTGGCGGGGGAGGGGGTGTGGAAGGTGCCCTCGGAGACGCCGGCCTCGATGATCGTGGTGAGCTGGGATTCCAGGTCGGTGACATGGCGGTCGACCACGCCGCCGCTCTCGCCGATCAAGGTCATATAGGTGGCGAAGAGTTCGGGGTCGTCGCCGGCCTTGTGCCGCTTGGCCTCGAAGAGGGCGGCGAGCCAGCGGCGCAGCCGGTCGTCGGCCGGGCCCTCGTCCGCGACGATGCCGGACAGCTCCTGGCTCGTACGGTCCAGCCAGCGCTCCGTGACCGCCTCCCGCAGCGCCGTCTTGGTGCGGAAGTGGCGGTAGACGCTGCCGTGGCTCACCCCCAGGGCGCGGGCGACATCCACGACCGTGGCCTTGGCCGGGCCGTAGCGGCGCAGCACCTCCTCGGTGGCTTCGAGGATGCGCTCGGGGGTCAGTGTCTCGGGGGCCATGGGGCGGGCCGGCCTTTCGGAGGAGAGGGGACGGGCGGGGGAGGGACCGCTGGCGGATACCAGCATCCGGCAGCGGCTCCGCGGACCCGGCGGCGGGCACACCGCACGGGTACGCACACCGGCCGGCCGCCGCGCCGGACAGTACGGACCGTACCCGCCGTGCCCGCCCCTCGCCCCGGGCGGTCACCGCTCGCTGTCGAGGTGAGCCATCTGCCCGGCCGGGTAGCGCTCGCCGGCGGCGGCGCCGGCCGGGACCGCGCGCTCGATCGCGGCCAGATCGTCGGCGTCCAGCGTGACGTCCAGCGCCCCGAGCGCCTCGGTCAGCCGGTCGCGGCGGCGGGCGCCGACCAGCGGAACGATGTCCTCGCCGCGGGAGAGCACCCAGGCGATGGCGGTCTGGGCGACCGTGATCCCCTTCTGCTCGGCGATCTTGCGCAGCGCCTCGACCAGGTCCAGATTGCGGTCGAGGTTCTCGCCCTGGAACCGGGGGCTCATACCGCGGAAGTCGTTCGCGGCGAGCTTGCGGTCGCGGGTGAAATGCCCGCTGATCAGGCCGCGGGACAGGACGCCGTACGCCGTGACGCCGATGCCCAGCTCGCGGGCGGTGGGCAGGATCTCGTCCTCGATGCCGCGGGAGAGCAGGGAGTACTCGATCTGGAGGTCGCTGATCGGGGCGACCGCGGCGGCCCGGCGCAGGCTCTCGGCGCCGACCTCGGACAGGCCGATGTGCCGGACGTGTCCGGCCTCGACCAGCTCGGCGATGGCGCCGATGGTCTCCTCGACCGGGACGTCCGGGTCGAGCCGGGCGATGCGGTAGATGTCGATGTGGTCGCGGCCCAGGCGCTGGAGGGAGTACGCGGCGAAGTTCTTCACCGCGTTCGGCCGGCCGTCATAGCCGGTGAAGCCGCCCTCGACGGTGCGCAGGGCGCCGAACTTGACGCTGACCAGGGCCTTTTCGCGGGCGGCGGCGGGGGCCGTGGCGAGCGCTTCGTTGATCAGCAGTTCGTTGTGGCCCATGCCGTAGAAGTCGCCGGTGTCGAGCAGGGTGATGCCCGCATCGAGGGCGGCGTGGACGGTGGCGAGGGATTCGGCGCGGTCGGCGTCGCCGTAGAGGGCGGACATGCCCATGCAGCCGAGGCCGAGGGCGGAGGTCTGGGGGCCGGTGGTGCCGAGGGTGCGGGTCTGCACGGAGTGCTCCTGAGGGGAGGGGGTGGGACGGGGCCGGGGTCGCCGGCCCGTGCATCCACTGTGACATGACGACTGACAGATTTCAATATTTGTCAGTCGTAAGGGTGGGGGGCGGAGAGAATGGGGAGAGCGGGGTGCCGAGCCCCCCGCGCCCGGCACCCCACCACCCCCCCCCGACCCGCGGCCCCCCGTCCCCTCCCCTCAGCGCACCGCCCGCGGCAGCCGCAGCGCCAGGAACGTGGTGCCTATGACGATCGCCAGCTGGGCGAGGAGCGCGGCGAGCAGTGCATCGCGGATGCCGGCCGACGGCAGCAGGGCGAGGAAAAGGGTGCCGAGGGTGGCCACACCCAGCGCGAGACCGGACTGCTGGGTCGTGACCATGACACCGCCGCCCACGCCCGCCTGGGCCGCCGGCAGTTCGCTCAGCACGATGCGCATCACGGTCGGCAGCAGCAGACCCTGGCCCACCCCCAGGACCGCCATGCTCGGCGCCAGACCGGCCACCGAGATACCGGGCCAGCCGGCGTGCACCGTCAGCGCCAGGGCGATCAGCCCGGTGCCCTGGATCAGCGACCCGGCGATCACCACCCGCCGCCCGAAGCGCTGCACCAGGCGCGGGCCCGCCAGCGAGGCGGCGAAATAGGCGATGCACAGGGGCGCGAGGGACACCCCGGCCGCCAGCGGCCCGTAGTGCAGCCCGCTCTGGAGCGCCACCGCCACCTCGAACATGAAGCCGCCGAACCCGATCGAGAACGGGATCAGCATGGCCAGGCCGCTGCGTACCGAGGGGATGCGCAGCAGGGACGGGGGCACCAGCGGGGTCCGGCCGACGCGTTCGGCGTGCCGCTCGACGAGGACGAACGCGAGGGCGGCGAAGGGGAAGACGGCCAGCAGCAGCCAGGACCACAGGGGCCAGCCGGCCGCCCGGCCCTCGGTCAGCGGCAGCAGCAGGGTGATCAGGGTCAGGGCGAGCAGCGCGGTACCGGGGCCGTCGACCCGGCTCGGATGCGGGGAGCGGGTCTCGGGAACCGTACGGACGGCCAGCAGCCAGGCCACGGCCGCGATCGGGACGTTCACCAGGAAGACGGCGCGCCAGCCGGTGCCCGCCAGGTCGGCCGAGACCAGCAGCCCGCCGAGCACCTGGCCGACGGCGCTGGAGACGCCCGCCGTGCCGCCGTACAGGCTGACGGCCTTCGCGCGGCCCCGCCCGGTGGTCGTGGCCTGGATGGTGGCCAGCACCTGGGGCAGCAGCAGCGCGGACGCGGCGCCCTGGGCCACCCGGGCGGCCACCAGGGTCCAGGCATCGGGCGCCAGCCCGCAGGCCAGGGACGTCAGGCCGAAGGCGGCCAGCCCCCACAGGAACAGCCGGCGGCGGCCGGCCATATCGCCGATCCGGCCGCCGAGGACGAGCAGCATGGCGTAGGCGACGCCGTAGCCGGCCACCACCATCTCCAGCATCGCGGGCCCCGCGTGCAGATCGTGGTCGATGGTCGGCAGGGCGACATTGACGATGAAGAAGTCGATCATCGGCAGGGCCGCGCCCAGGAGGACGGTCAGCAGGCCCGTCGGGGTCAGCAGCGGGGTGGCCGCCGAGCGGTGCCGGGCAGCAGTGGATGGCGCTGCGGGGACGGTAGTTGGGGCTTGGGTATCGCTCACGACATCTAAGATCGCGGCTCGCGCAGACTGGTACCAGAGCTTTCTTATCCTGGTACCAGTGCTACCTGGCAACCGGCTGAGGACTGCGGCAGGCTGGACCCATGAGCGCGAGCACGACCATCGGGAGCACCCGGGCGAAGCCTGCCACGACCCGTCCCGGCACCACCGCCCATCCCGGTATGGCCGGCCGCGGTACCGTCGGTCCCGGTACCGCCGGTCCCGGTGCCGCCGTCCCGCCGTACGGTGCCGCCCCGGGCGACGACACCGCCCGCCGCGCCGAGCTGGCCGCCTTCCTGCGCAGCCGGCGGGAGCGGATCACGCCGGAGCAGGTCGGGCTGCCGCGCGGCGCCCGCCGGCGCACCCCCGGGCTGCGCCGCGAGGAGGTCGCGCACCTGGGGGCGGTAGGCGTCACCTGGTACACCTGGCTCGAACAGGCCCGGGACATCCACGTATCGCCGCAGGTCCTGGACGCGGTGGCCCGTGCGCTGCTGCTGGACCGCGCCGAGCGCAGCCATCTCTTCGCGCTGGCCGGTGCGGTCGACCCGTTGCGCGGCACCGAATGCACGGGAGTGTCCAGGGAGTTGCGGCAGGTCCTCGACCAGCTCGCACCGTTCCCGGCGGTCGTCCAGAACAGCCGGTTCGACATCCTGGCCTACAACAGCACCTACGGGCGGCTGATGTGCGACTTCGACGCGCTGCCCGAGGAGGACCGCAACTGCATGTGGCTGGCGTTCATGAACGCCGAGTGGCGGGCGCGGACGGTCGATGTGGAGGCATCGAAGCGGGTGATGGCCGCCAAGTTCCGGGCGGCGATGGCCGAGCATGTCGCCGAGCCGGCCTGGAAGGCGCTGCTCGCACGGCTGACGGAGGCGTCGCCCGAGTTCCGCGAGATCTGGGCGCAGCACGAGGTCGTCCGCCCGGTGAGCTCCGTCAAGGTCATCCGCCACCCCCGGGTGGGAGACCTTCAGCTGTCCGCCAGCAGCCTGTGGACGGGGCCCAACCCGGGCCCCAAGGTGCTGACGTACACACCCGTGGACGACCTCACCCGCGAACGGCTCGGACAGCTGGACAAGCTGGCCGCCGCCGGGGCGTGAGCGGGCGGCCCGGGTGGCGCGGCCCTACGCCTTCGCCGCCGCGTGCCCGTCCCGCCGCTCCTCCTCGAACAGCGCCGCCGTGGTCCGCGCCGTGGCCCGCGCCCAGGGCCCGGTCGTCAGCGCGCCGAGCAGCAGGATCGCCGCCCCGCACCCCGCGATGATCCACCAGGCGGGCCGCCCCACCGCAAGGAACGCGCCCGTGCCGGCACTGGCCCGCGCGCCGCCGGCCAGTACGGCGCCGATCACCGCGACCCCCAGCGACTGCCCGACCTGGCGGCTGGTCGAGGCGACCGCGGCCGCCACCCCCGCCTGGGCGCGCGGCATCCCGGACACCGCGGTGTTCGTGATCGGCGCGTTGACCAGGCCGAAGCCGATACCGAACAGGACGTACCCGGTGAACAGCAGCGCCGTTGTCTTCTGCGCCTCGAACGCCGCGAACAGCACCCCGCTGGCCCCCATGAACGTCCCCGCGAGCAGCAGCGGAATCCGGGGCCCGCGGCTGCCGACCAGCCGCCCCGACAGCGGCGCACAGAGCCCCGTCATCCCGGCCATCGGGAGCATGTACAGCCCGGCGCTCAGGGCGGACAGCCCGCGCACATTCTGTAGATACAGGGTGTTCATGAAGAGGAAGCCGCCCAGCGCGGCAAAGGCGCACACCGCGATGACGGTGGCCCCGCTGAACGGTGCGCTGTGGAAGAACCGCAGGTCGATCAGGGGTTCGCGACGCCGTCGCTCATAGCCGATCAGCGTCGCCAGCGAGATCAGCGCCACCAGGACGAAGACGAGGATTTCCGCGGAGGCCCCGCCCTCGTCCGGGGCCTCGATGATCGCGTACGTCAGCGAGCCCAGCAGCGCGATCACCAGCAGCTGGCCCACGGGGTCGACCCGGCGCGGCCTGGGGGCGCGGGACTCGGGGACGTAGCGCAGGGTGAGGAAGAGCGCGAGCGCGCCGATCGGGACGTTGATCCAGAAGACCGACCGCCAGCCGACGGACTGCACCAGCAGCCCGCCGATCACCGGACCGGCGGCCATGCTTATCCCGACGACGCCGCCCCACACCCCGATGGCACGGGCCCGCTCACCCGGTTCGGTGAAGGTGTTGGTGATGATCGACATCGCGACGGGGTTGAGCATCGAACCGCCCACCGCCTGCACCATCCGGAACGCCACCAGCCACCCCAGGCCGGGCGCCAGACTGCACAGCAGCGAGCCGACGGAGAACACCACCAGTCCGACCAGGAAGATCCGCCGCCGCCCTAGCCGGTCCGCGGTCGATCCGGCCAGCATCAGCAGCGACGCCAGGACCAGCGTGTAGGCGTCGATCGTCCACTGCATCCCGGAGATCGAGGCGCCCAGCTCGTGCTGCATGGAGGGCAGCGCGACATTGAGGACGGTGTTGTCGAGGCTGACGATCAGCAGGCTCAGACAGCAGATCGCCAGCACTACAAGTCGTCGCCGGGGGCTGAGCTCGGGCATGGTTGAACGCTACAACGATCCGGGACCTGTGGCCCTGGCGAGGCTCGCCGCGTGGTGCGGGACAATGGGGCGCATGACGTCTTCGCTACAGATCGGCCCGCATACGGTGCAGCCCCCCGTGGTGCTCGCGCCCATGGCCGGGATCACCAATGCCCCGTTCCGGACCCTGTGCCGGGAGTTCTCCGGAGGCAAGGGCCTGTTCGTCAGCGAGATGATCACGACCCGGGCGCTGGTCGAGCGCAACGAGAAGACCATGCAGCTGATCCACTTCGACGCGACCGAGCAGCCGCGCTCGATCCAGCTGTACGGCGTAGACCCGGCCACCGTCGGCAAGGCCGTCCGCATGATCGCGGAAGAGGACCTCGCCGACCACATCGACCTCAACTTCGGCTGCCCGGTGCCCAAGGTCACGCGCAAGGGCGGCGGCTCCGCGCTGCCGTTCAAGCGCAATCTCTTGCGCGCGATTTTGCGGGAGGCGGTCACCGGCGCCGGGGACCTGCCCGTGACGATGAAAATGCGCAAGGGCATCGACGACGACCACATCACCTACCTTGACGCCGGCCGGATCGCCGTCGAGGAGGGCGTGACCGCCATCGCCCTGCACGGCCGCACCGCCGCCCAGCACTACGGCGGCACCGCCGACTGGGACGCCATCGCCCGCCTCAAGGAGCACGTCCCCGAGATCCCGGTGCTCGGCAACGGCGACATCTGGTCGGCCGGTGACGCCGTACGGATGATGCGCGAGACCGGCTGCGACGGCGTGGTCGTCGGCCGCGGCTGCCTGGGCCGCCCCTGGCTCTTCGGCGACCTGGTCGCCGCCTTCGAGGGCACCGGCGCGCCCAAGGCGCCCGGTCTGCGCGAGGTCGCCGCCGTCATGCTGCGGCACGCCGCGCTCCTGGGCGAATGGATCGGCGACGAGAAACGCGGCGTCATCGACTTTCGCAAGCACGTCGCCTGGTACCTGAAAGGTTTTGCGGTCGGCTCCGAGATGCGCAAACGGCTGGCCATGACCGGTTCGCTGGCCGAGCTGGAGGACGGCCTCGGTGAACTGGAACTCGACCAGCCCTGGCCGCAGGGCGCGGACGGCCCCCGCGGCCGTACCTCCGGCAACAACCGGGTGGTGCTGCCGGACGGCTGGCTCAAGGACCCCTACGACTGCGCGGGCGTCAGCGAGGACGCGGAGCTGGACACGTCGGGCGGCTGACACGCGGTCAGCGTCCGGCCGGGTGACATCCCGTGGCCCCTCAGGGCGGGGGATCCGGCCCGCGCGGCCCCGGCCGCGGTATCGATTGAGCCCGTACGGGTTCCGCGTACGGAACCGGGCGCGATCGAGGGAGAAGCCGTGGCGAGCGGTTACCGTTCCATCGGGGACACGGAGAAGGCGGTCCAGGCCAAGCTCGGCGACACACCCGTCCAGCACGCGCAGATGGCCGCGGTCGCGGGCATCTACCGCGCCGCGGCCGCCGTACGCCAGCACTTCGAGAACTCCGTCCTGCGCACGGTCGATCTGACCTGGACCTCCTTCGTCGTGCTGTGGGTGGTGTGGATCTGGGGCCAGATGGAGACCCGCCGGGTGGCCGAGGAGGCCGGGATCTCCAAGGGCACGCTCACCGGCGTCGCCCATACGCTCCAGGGCCGCGGCCTGCTGGAGCGCAGCGCCCACCCCAAGGACGGCCGGCTCGCCCTGCTCGCCCTCACCCCCGAGGGCGAGACGCTGATGACGCGTCTCTTCCCCCAGTTCCACGCCGAGGAGTCCTTCGTCACCGATGCGCTGGCCGAGGACGAGGTCCTGAACCTGGCGGACCTGCTGCGCCGGATCGTCGACCAGGTCGAAACGCATGGCGCGGACCGCCGGGCGGAGTTGCTGGGCGGCCAGGACCCACGCCCGCGGCGCAGCGGCCGGCGGCCGAAAGGGGCCTGAGAGCCGCGGAGGTCCTGAGGGCCGCGGAGGTCCTGAGAGCCGCGGAGGTCCTGAGAACCGAAGAGGCCCCAGGAACCGCACGAACTCCCGCCCCGTATACGAAACCGGGCGGCCCGGCGGGGATCCCCGCCGGGCCGGAACTATGGCCGGATCGCGTCACGCCGTGTCTCACAGCACGGGACGAGCAGCCGGTTCCCGGTCGATATGCCCGGGTGCCGACATCGCCGCACACCTTGATCATCTCGCGGAACAGGGTCCAAATGATGGAACCTGGTCACACATGAGCGCGTGATTCTCGCCACCCCTGATAGGGGTGCCGCTCACATGAGCACTTCATGGTCGACTCCACCTCTCCAATGATGGCACTGGGTGCCAGGCGAGAAGCGTTCGACTGATCAAGTGAACGATTGCAGTGAGTAACTGAATGGCCCGTTCCGACTGCGTAGCGGAATGATGACTTCAGATAGTGAACTTAAGCCAGCATGCAAGATCACCATCGATCCGCTGGCTGGCGCTCGGTTACGCACGTATGTCGACCAAGTGGACGTACCCATACGCCTTCGATCTGGGTATGTTCCTCGCCGTCAGGGCAGCCCGTCGGCGAGGAGTCAGTGCCGTGCCGGAAACACAAGATCCCCACGTAAACCCGAACGCGTCCGCGTCCGCGGCGGTGAAGTTCGTCTATGACTTCACCGAAGGCAACAGGGACCTCAAGGACCTCCTCGGTGGCAAGGGCGCCAACCTCGCGGAGATGACCAACCTGGGACTTCCCGTCCCTCCCGGCTTCACGATCACCACCGAAGCCTGCAAGGTCTACCTTGAGAGCGGCGCGGAGCCTGCGGCACTGCGTGCCGAGGTCTCCGAGCACCTCGATGCCCTTGAGCGGCAGATGGGCAAGAAGCTCGGCCAGGCCGACGACCCGCTGCTCGTATCGGTGCGTTCCGGTGCGAAGTTCTCGATGCCCGGCATGATGGACACCGTCCTCAACATCGGCCTGTCCGATGCATCGGTTTCCGGCCTTGCCACGCAGGCCGGCGACGAGCGCTTCGCGTGGGACTCCTACCGCCGCCTCATCCAGATGTTCGGCAAGACCGTGCTGGGCGTCGACGGCGAGCTCTTCGAGGAGGCCCTCGAAGACGCCAAGCGCGCCAAGGGCGTCGTCGTCGACGTCGACCTGGACGCGGCCGACCTTCAGGGCCTGGTCGGGCACTTCAAGGACATCGTCGCCAAGGAGACCGGCCGCGACTTCCCGCAGGACCCGCGTGAGCAGATGGACCTCGCCGTGCGCGCGGTCTTCGACTCGTGGAACACCGACCGCGCCAAGCTCTACCGCCGCCAGGAGCGCATCCCCGGCGACCTCGGCACGGCCGTCAACGTCTGCTCCATGGTCTTCGGCAACCTCGGCCCCGACTCCGGCACCGGCGTCGCCTTCACCCGCGACCCCGCCAGCGGCCACCAGGGCGTTTACGGCGACTACCTCCAGAACGCGCAGGGCGAGGACGTCGTCGCCGGTATCCGCAACACGGTCCCGCTCGCGGACCTGGAGCAGATCGACAAGGCGTCGTACGACCAGCTGATGCAGATCATGGAGACGCTCGAAACGCACTACAAGGACCTGTGCGACATCGAGTTCACCATCGAGCGCGGCAAGCTGTGGATGCTCCAGACCCGCGTCGGCAAGCGCACCGCCGGTGCCGCCTTCCGCATCGCCACCCAGCTCGTCGACCAGGGCCTGATCGACGAGGCCGAGGCCCTCCAGCGGGTCACCGGCGGACAGCTGGCGCAGCTGATGTTCCCCCGCTTCGACCTGGACGCGAAGTCCAAGACGATCGGCCGTGGCATCGCCGCCTCCCCGGGCGCGGCCGTCGGCAAGGCCGTCTTCGACTCCTACACCGCCGTCAAATGGTCGCGTTCGGGCGAGAAGGTCATCCTCATCCGCCGCGAGACCAACCCCGACGACCTCAACGGCATGATCGCCGCCGAGGGCATCCTCACCTCCCGCGGCGGCAAGACCTCGCACGCCGCCGTCGTCGCCCGCGGCATGGGCAAGACCTGCGTCTGCGGCGCCGAGGAGCTGGAGGTCGACACCAAGACCCGCCGGATGACGACCCAGGAAGGGACCGTCATCGAGGAGGGCGACGTCGTCTCCATCGACGGCTCCACCGGCAAGGTCTACGCCGGCGAGGTGCCGGTCGTGCCGTCCCCGGTCGTCGAGTACTTCGAGGGCAAGGTCGACGCGACCTCCGCCGACGCCGACGACCTGGTCAAGTCCGTGCACCGGCTGATGACGTACGCGGACTCCCAGCGCCGCCTGGCCGTGCGCACCAACGCCGACAACGCCGAGGACGCCGCCCGCGCCCGCCGTTTCGGCGCCCAGGGCATCGGCCTGTGCCGCACCGAGCACATGTTCCTCGGCGAGCGCCGCGAACTGGTCGAGCGCCTCATCCTGGCCGACACCGACGCCGACCGGGACGCCGCACTCGACCAGCTGCGGCCGCTCCAGAAGGCCGACTTCACCGAGCTGTTCGAGGCGATGGACGGGCTGCCGGTGACCGTACGGCTGCTGGACCCGCCGCTGCACGAGTTCCTGCCCGACATCACCGACCTGTCGGTGCGCGTCGCGCTCGCCGAGGCCCGCCACGAGAAGCACGAGAACGACCTGCGCCTCCTCCAGGCCGTGCACAAGCTGCACGAGCAGAACCCGATGCTGGGTCTGCGCGGTGTCCGCCTCGGACTGGTCATCCCCGGCCTGTTCGCCATGCAGGTACGGGCGATCGCCGAGGCCGCGGCCGAGCGCAGCAAGGCGGGCGGCGACCCGCGCGCCGAGATCATGATCCCGCTGGTCGGCACCGTCCAGGAGCTGGAGATCGTCCGCGAGGAGTCCGAGAAGGTCATCGCCGAGGTCGCCGCCGCCGCGGGCGTACGGCTCGACCTGGCCCTCGGCACGATGATCGAGCTGCCCCGCGCCGCGCTGACGGCCGGTCAGATCGCCGAGTCGGCGGACTTCTTCTCCTTCGGTACGAACGACCTGACGCAGACGGTCTGGGGCTTCTCCCGCGACGACGTCGAGGCCAGCTTCTTCACCGCCTACCTGGAGAAGGGCATCTTCGGCGTCAGCCCGTTCGAGACCATCGACAAGGACGGCGTGGGCTCCCTGGTCCGCAGCGCCGCAGCGGCCGGCCGGGCCACCCGCCCGGACCTCAAGCTCGGCGTCTGCGGTGAGCACGGCGGCGACCCGGAGTCGGTCCACTTCTTCCACGAGGTCGGCCTCGACTACGTCTCCTGCTCCCCGTTCCGCATCCCGGTCGCACGGCTGGAGGCGGGCCGCGCGGCGGCCGAGTCGCAGGGCAGCGACAGCCGCTGACCGAAACGGGTGCCGCGGCCGGGCCGCGGCACCCCGCCACACCACCGGAGCCGGCATACGCCAGGTACCCGACCCTCAACCTGCTTGGCTGTCGGCTCCGGTCACCCCAACGAGGGCGGCACCTTGTGCGGAGGTGCCGCCCTCGCCCGCATCGCGGCGTGGCCACGTCTCCGCCGAAGCTCAGCCGGCCAGTTCGCGGGCGGCCAGGGCGGTGCCTTCGATGCGGGCGCGGATCTTGGCGAAGGCTGTGTCGCGGGAGGTGGAGGTGTCGTCGGCGAAGGGGGAGAAGCCGCAGTCGTCGCAGGTGCCCAGGCGGTCGACGGGCAGGTGACGGGCGGCGGCCATGACCCGGTCGCGTACCTGCTCGGGTGTCTCGATACGTGGGTCGATCGGGTCGGTTACGCCGATGAACACCCGGGCCTGGCCGGGAAGATGTTCGGCGAGGACGGCGAGGACCTTGTCCGGTTCGGGCTCGCTGGCGAGCTGGATGGAGAAGGCTCCGGCCTTGAGCCGGAGCAGTGCGGGCAGCAGGGCCGTGTAGTCGACGTCCAGGCTGTGGGTGGAGTCCTGATCGCCCCCGGGGCAGGTGTGGATCCCGATCCGGGCCTGTTCGGCAGTGGAGAAACGGTCCAGGACACGGTTGTTGAGGGCGATGAACTGCTCCAGCACGCCCCCGCTCGGGTCGAGCTTCAGCGCGAGGCGGGCTTCGGTGAAGTCGAGCTGGACGCGGTGCGCGCCGGCGTCCAGACAGCCGCGGATGTCGGCCTCGGCCTCGGTGGTGAGGTCGTCGAGGAAGGCTTCGCGGGGGTAGCCGTCGATGCCGTCGGGCGGGTAGAGCAGGCTGAGTGCCGAGGGCGCGATGACGGCCTGTTTCACCGGTACGGTCGCGTGCCGGAGCGCGGCGCGCAGGTAGCGGTCGGCGTGCACGCCGTAGCGCATCGGCCCGGCCGTCAGGCGCGGTAGCTGCCGCTGGTGTCCGTCGGCGAAGGGGATGACGACGCCGTCGGGGGCCAGGTGGTCCAGGCCGGTCAGGGGGTAGGTGGCGAAGCTGGGCTTGGCCTGCTCGCCGTCGGTGACGACCGGGGAGCCGATCTCCTCGAGGCGGCGAATGGTGTCGGCGACCGCGCGGTCCTGGGCGGCGGCGAGTTCCTCGTCGCCGATCCGGCCCGCGGCATGGTCCGCCATGGCGGCGAGCAGCCCGGCGGGCCGGGGGATGCTGCCGATCGGTTCGGTGGGAATCCCGACCTCGGCCCGGCTCATGATCCGATCTCCAGCTGCGCCTTGCCGGTGCTTCCCGTCAGCCCGGAGGAGAGGCACTCGGTCGGCAGCTGACGGGAGAGCGCGGACACGGTCCGCTGTGCCGACCGTCCTTCGCCGCGGCCCTCGACGACCCGGCCCGACAGCCTGGCGATGAGGAGGTCGGCGACGCGGACGCTGGTGCCGCTGGAGTAGGCGATCAACGACCGTTTCCCGTCGGCGTATTTGACGACTTCCTTGAGGTGCGGACCGTCGAGTTGGACGCAGGACGCTGAGGGCGACTCCCCTTCCAGGTAGCCGGTGGCCGGCATCGTCCGGCCGGGCGCGACCGTGCAGTCGTAGCCGGCGTGAGTGCGAACTCGGGTCTTGCGGGGCAGCAGGGTCAGGGGCGGGTCGTACATGCCGGCGCTGGAGCCCGTGCACAGGACGCTCTCTCTGTGCTCGGGCCCGTGGGCCTGGCCGGCTGGAGCCCACACCATCGACGAGCCCACCAGGGGCCGGGAACTCAGCGCCACTGCGGCGCCGTGTTTGCTGAACATCCACCCTCCACGGAATCCGGTCCTCCAACGAGCCGTGACTACCCCGGTCCGCTCCTGCCGCCCCCGGCGCCTTGCGGCACACCACCCGCGCACGACCTGCCCCGCGCGCTGGACGTGCCCCCGCGCCCACCGGATAGGTGCCTTGGCCCTCAAGCCGAGGGGTAGGACAGCCGAACCGGAATACAGCACTCACCCGCGAACTCCCCCCGGCAGAAGGGACCCCCATGAACCAAACAGCCGCGCAGAGGCTCGTCTTCGCCATGCTGGACGCGGACGGAGACGGAATCGTCTCCAGGGACGAATACATGGCGCGCGCCAGGAACGTGGCGCTGGCGACAGGGCGCACGGAGGACGACCCGCTCGTCGTCACCGCACGCACGCTCGGCGAGCGGGCGTGGGCGTCGATGGATGCCGACGGCGACGGAGGGATGACCTTCGACGAGTACGCGGCCTGGGCCGGTGCCGAGGCGTTCGACACCGTCTGCGCACCCGTCCTCGGCGCCCTCTTCGACCTCGCCGACACCGACGCGGACGGTGCCCTCGGCGTGTCCGAGTTCACGGCCCTGCGCACAGCGCTGAACAACCCGGCCACCAACGCCGAAGCGGCGTTCGCGGCCCTGGACACCAATGGTGACGGACGCGTCGGCCGCGACGACTACATCGCGTCGATCCGCGCCCACGTCACCGGCGAAGGCTCTCCCATGGGCACGGCGCTGTACACCAGGCCGCTCTCGTACATCCCGGCGTGATGACCAACGGCATCACTGGATCAAAACTGAGACCGGACAACGACGAGGGCCCCGATCGGAAACCGATCGGGGCCAATCCAACGGGGACTGCCCCGTCCGCTCGCGCATCGCTCACGTAGGGCATCCCGGCCCGGCACCCCGGCTAAACGGGAGGCAGCTCTCCTTCCGGGCGGGCTCTTGGGGCCTGGCCCCGCCCGCGCCGTTGGACTCACCCGGCTCCCGGCTCATCCGAGCAGATCGATCGTGGCGCCGATGCCCAGCCGCTCCGCCCGCCGATACGCCTCCCAGGCCAGCGCGAGATCCTGCCAGGGAAGCCCGACGGGCGCGTAGACGGTCCGGGCGGCGGCCGTCGTACGGCCCGGGTGTGCGCCGCGCAGCACCTCGCCGAGGGTGGCACCGGCGGCGCCGGGCGGCAGATCCGCGGCCGCCAGGGCGCCCATGGCGGCGGCCAGTTGACGGTCGTCGACCACCAGGAGCGCGGCGTCGAGCAGATCCGCGGAGAGTTCCTGCTTGCCGGGTTCATCGGCACCCAGAGTGGTGAGGTGCTGCCCGGGGCGGGTGTCCGAGAGGCCCAGCAGCGGCGTGCGGGACCAGGTCGCCAGCAGCACCACGTCGGCCGCCGCGGCGACCTCGGCCGCCGAGCCCAGCACCCGTCCGCCGTACCGGGTGGCGAACGCGGCGGCGCGGTCGGCATCGGTGTCGTACGCGACCAGGCCCCCGAACCGCCGCAGTCCCCGCAGTCCGCGCACCATCAGCTCGGCCTGCGCCCCCGCGCCGATCACCCCGAGCACCGCGGTGCCCGCCGGATCGGGCGCGGCCAGGACATGGGTGCCCAGCGCGGCGGCCAGCCCGGTCCGCCACGCGGTGATGGTGGCCGAATCCAGCAGCGCGAGCAGCTCCCCGTCCTCGCCGCTGTGCAGACAGATCACCCCGCGCAGCGCGGGCCGGGCGCCCGGGAACTTGGCGTTGACCTTCACGGTGTACGCGGCGACTCCCGGCAGCACACCCGGTATCAGGGCCGTGGCCGTACCGGGGAACGGGAGGTCGCTGCGCACCCGCTGCCCGGCGACCGGCGCCGTGCCGTCGCCGCGGAAGCCCTCGCGCAACGCCGCCGTCGACGAGGCGGGATCGAGGACGGCCAGGAGGTCGCTTCGCGTCAGGATGCGGGTCATAACGGCATGATCCCCCTTCCGGCGCTGGGTGAGCGGGCACCGGGCGGGCAGGCGCGGGGCGCGCGGGCACGGGGCGCGCCGGCACGGGGCGCGCGGGCACGGGGCGCGCGGGCGCGGGGCGCGCGGCGGCCGGCGGCTACCGGGTGAGCGGGGACGGGGCGAGGGCGGCACCTGTGCGGAGGTGCCGCCCTCGCTCTTTCTCCGGGCTCCCCCCTCGGGAGCTGCCGCCACCCCGGTCGGCGCGGGAAGGCGGCTCTTCAACGGGACCGCTGAGCGGCCGGTCATTTGCCCATCACCCCCCACGGGATCGAGCAATCCGTTCCGTTCGCACCGCCGTTGAATTGAGTACAGCATTCCGCCCGCCCGCCCGGTGGCGCGACCCGTTTCAACTCTGGCCAAAAGGGCATGGTGACCGCGCGTGTTGGCGTGCATACTCAGGGCGTACCGGGGGTCAACCAAAGAAACCAAGCTGGGGGTTCGGTGTTACGCGTCCATTTCAGTGGCCTCGATCTGGCCCGGGTGCGCATTGCTGCACGCCCGGACGCGATGTGGGAGACCGTATTGAGCTTTCACCGCCTGCGTGACAGACGCGACGATTCCGCATTCGGCAGATGGCGATCGGAAACGCGGGGAAGGTTGAATGGCGAAACGCGTCTCCTGGCGCCCCTGGTGCCCACCCGGGGCTATTTCCCCGATTTCCTGACGCCCGCCGAAGGGCTCCTGGGCATGGACGAGGCGCTCGCCGCGCTGCGCGACACCCCGGACGTCCGGCTGCACGACGAACTCGCGCGGCTGTCCACCGCCGCCCGTCCGCTCCCGGCATGGATACGCGACATGGCCCAGGGCAGCACCCGCTCGCTCGGCCGCCTCGCCGGCACCCTCCGGAGCTACTACGAGGCCGCCGTCGCCCCGTGCTGGCCGCGCGTCCAGAGCCGTATCGAGGCCGACCGGGCCGCCCGCGGCCGCGCCCTCCTGGACGGCGGCGCCGACCGGCTGCTCGCCTCGCTCCCGCCGATGCTCCGCTGGCGCGCGCCCGTCCTGGAATGCGACTACCCGGTGGACCGCGACCTCCATCTGGGTGGGCGGGGGCTGCTCCTGCTGCCGTCCTACTTCTGTCGCCGCACCCCGGTCACGTTCCACAACCCGGACCTGACGCCCGTTCTGGTCTACCCCGTCGAGCATCAGCTGCCCCGGCTGACCCCGCCCTCCCCGCCCGAGCGCTCCCTGGGCCGCCTCGTCGGCCAGACCCGCTCCGAGATCCTCCAGGGCATCGGCGTCGGCTGCACCACCAGCGAACTCGCCCGCCGTGTCGACATATCGCTGGCCTCCGCCAGCCAGCACGCAACCGTCCTGCGCGACGCGGGCCTTCTGCACACCCTGCGCCAGGGCAACGCCGTCCTGCACACCCTCACACCCCTGGGCGCGGCGCTGCTGCGGGGGGCGCGGCCGGTTGAGGTGTAGGCGGGGCGTGGGGGAGGGGCGCGCCCCCGGGGCGGACGGGAACTCCGCCTGAAATAACGGCAGTTGAGCCGTGAGGTAGAATCTGGCGGATCCGGCCCGGATGATAGTCGGGCACCGCCTGCGTTCAATTTAATCCGTGTCCGGATTTCCGGTGGCAAATAGTTGTAGGTGGCTGCTGTTTCGGCCCACAACGTGTCCCCACCCGCGCTCGGTGCCTCGCGCGGCCGCAACATCGTTCCCCTCGGCGGCCGTTCGCGGAAGGTGACCTCCGTGTGCCATACGTTCTCGAACGCCGCCGCCCGGCAACGGATTCGTCTCCGGCTCTCCCCAATTCCGTGCGAATTCCCGCAGTGGCTCGGAGTTCGGATGCCGTTCTCGTAAGAACAGAGCCTTCCGTTCCACAACCGCCCGGGTTCCACAACCGCCCGGGTTCCCCAACCGCCCTGGTTCCCCCTAGCTCGTCGGACCGCGGCCGTGGGAGGTCCGGCGGGCGGCCGCGGCGGGATGCGGGACCGGGCCCGCCGCCTTGACGGTGCGCAGTACGGGGGACGTCTCCAGGGCGCGGATCGCGTCGAGGGCGCCGAGGCGGTGGGTGAGGTAGCGGTGCAGCGCGGCCGGGTCGGGGCACAGGGCCTGGGCCACCAGATTGGTGGGGCCGGTGGTGGCGGCGACGAACGCGAGCTCGTCGTGCCCGGCCAGGGTGGTCGCGACGTGGTCGAGGTGGGCCGGCGGGACGGCCATCCACAGCATGGCCTGCGTCGTGGCGCCGAACGCCGCGTCGTCGATCTCCACATCGAAGAAGAGCGCGCCGACGGCACGGAGTTCGGCGAGGCGGCGCGCAACAGTGGCCGGCGACCAGCCGGTGGCGGCGGCGAGTTCGGTCTGACCGGCCCGGCCGTCGCGTTCCAGAGCACGCAGCAGGCCGTGGTCGGTGTCGGCCAGGCGCTGCCGGGCCGTCGGGAGAGGGGCGGCCGGGAGAGGGGTGGCCGGGGCATGGGCGGCGGTGTCGGGCCCGTCGGACGGCCGGAGTTGCTGCTGTTGGCGAGGGGTGAGGGCATCGGCCCGCCCGCGCCAGGCGGTGGGGCCGCCGAGGTAGGTGTGGAGCAGGTAGTGGGAGGAGACCGCCGTGATGCCGGAGGTGCGGGGGATGTCGTGCAGCACCAGTGAGTGACCGGCGTCGGTGCCCGTCGGCGTATGGACGACGGCGAGGATCTCGGTGCCGCCGGAAGCGAGCTTGACCCATGAGGTGTCGGCCCGCAGGGACAGGGCGCGGGCGAGATCCTGGGCGGCACGCGGGGTCGCGGTGAGCCGGACCAGCCATTGGGCGCGGTCCGCGCGATGCGGGTCGGGCAGCCCGACGACCCGCAGTCCGGCCTCGGCCCGCAGCCGTCGATAGCGGCGGGCCACCGTCTGGGTCGATACGCCGAGCGCGGCGGCGATCCGGCTGAAGGGTGCCCGGCCGTCGAGGTGCAGGGCGTGCACCAGGCCGCGGTCCAGGTCGTCGAGCATGACGCCACTCAAGCACGGATGCGCAGACGGATGCGGAGAGGGTGGAATCAATCTCGTTCCGCCCGGGGGCCTTTGGAAGAAATCTTCGATCTTCGCGTCCCCGGTGGAACCCGCGCCCGCTGTCTCCGCACCCTCGTCGTGAACGCTCCGGCCGCCCGGACGCCGGTACTCCCCGGCCCGGCACACGTAACCCGGAACACGTAACCCGGCGCACGTACCCGGAACATGTAACGAAGGGACGGACCCATGGACGGACCCATGACGACAGAGGCGCCGCCGACGACACCCCCGCCGACCACGCTCTACCGGTGGCGCTGGGCCGCCCTGGCCACGCTGCTGGTCGCCGAGGCGATGAATCTGCTCGACTGCACCATCACCCCGGTCGCCGCCCCCGTGATCCGCGCCGACCTCGGCGGCCCCGCGTCCGACATCCAGTGGTACGGCGCCGCCTACACGCTGCCGTTCGCGGTGCTGCTGATCACCGGGGGCCGCCTCGGCGACATCGCCGGGCGCACCCGCATCTTCCGTATCGGGGTCGTGGGGTTCCTGCTCGGCTCGCTGGCCTGCGCGCTGGCGCCCTCGGCCGGGACGCTGATCGCGGCGCGGGCCGTCCAGGGCGCCGCGGCGGCCCTGGTGATCCCGCAGACCATCGGCCTGATCCGCGGGATGTTCGACGGTGCCGAACTCGCCCGCGCCATGGGCAGCATCGGCCCGGTCATGGGCCTGGCCGCGGTCAGCGGCCCGGTGCTCGGCGGTGTGCTCACCCACGCCGATCTGCTCGGCTCCTCCTGGCGGGCGGTGTTCCTGGTCAACGTCCCCCTCGGCCTCGGCGTGCTGCTCGCCTCGCCGCTGCTGCGCGAGGACCGCTCCGCGCACCGGCCGCGCCTCGATCTGCCCGGTACGGCGCTGGCGGTCCTCGGCATCGGCCTGACCGTGTTCCCCCTCATCGACGGCGGTACGGCCGAGGGCGGTACGGCCGGGTGGCCGGCGGAGAACTGGGCGGCCCTCGGCGTCGGCGTCACCGTCCTCGTCGCCTTCCCCTGGCATCAGCGCCACCGCTCCCGGCGCGGCCGCAGCGCCCTGGTCGAGGCCGGGCTGTTCCGTCACCGCGGCTTCTTCGCCGCGCTCGCCGCGTCCACGCTCTTCTTCGCCGTCGTCAACGGCCTGACCCTGGTCGTGGTGCTCCAGCTGGAACTCGGCCCGCATATCGACGTCCTGCCCGCCGGGCTGACGCTGCTGCCGTGGTCGGGTGCGATGGCGGTCTCGTCCTGGATCGCGGGCACCCGGCTGGTGCCGCGGTACGGCCCGCGGGTGATGTTCGCCGGGCTGGCGGCGCTGCTGCTCGGTACGGCGGCCGCCCTCGCGGTCTACGCCACCGGCCCGGCGACCTCCTTCCCCTGGCTGCTGCCGCCCGCGCTCGCGGTCTGCGGCCTGGGCCAAGGGCTGTTCGCCGTCCCGTACTTCACCACCGCCCTGCACCGGGTCCGCCCGCACGAAACCGGCTCCGCCGCCGGCCTGCTCAATGCCGTCCAGCAACTCGGCGGCACGCTGGGCGTCGCCTCGCTAGGGACGGTCTTCTTCCGCGGCGCGGCCGTCCACGGGCCGGTGCCGGGGGACGCGGTGCTCAACGGGGCGCGGAACGCCTTCGGGCTGGCCGTCGCCCTCCTCCTCGCGACGGGGGCGGCCGCGGCGTTCATGACCGCTCCGGGCCGTCGAAGAGCGGACGAGGCGACGGAAGGGGCGGAAGCGAAGGGGGCATGTGAAGGGGCGGCATGTGAAGGGGGGCATGTGAACGGGCGGAGCTGAAAGGCCGGGGCTCAGGGGCGCGGCCGCAGGGCGGGGCGCAGCGGGCGGCGGCTCTCAGTCGTCGATACCGCTGCGTTCCACCCCCGCCACGATGTACCGCTGGAGCAGCAGGAAGACGACGATCAGCGGGGCGATCGACACGGCCGCCGCCACGAACAGCTCGTGCAGATTCAGGTTCTGCGCTGTGGTGAACGTCGACAGCGCCACCTGCACCGTCCACGCTTCCTGGTCCTGCCCGATCACCAGCGGCCACAGGAACGCGTTCCAGGCCCCGATGAACACGATCGTCCCGACCGCGGCGAAGACCGGCCGGGCGTTGGGCACGACGATCCGCCAGTACGTCCGCCAGTACCCGAGCCCGTCCACCCGCGCCGCATCTTCCAGCTCTTGCGGAAAACCCAGGAAATATTGCCGGAAGATGAAGCAAGCGAACGCACTGAACAGCGTCGGAATGACCAGCCCGCGCAGCGTGGAGATCCAGCCGAGCGACGACACCAGCACAAAGCTCGGCACAAACGTCACCGCCGCCGGGACCATCAGCGTGCCCAGGATCGCGTAGAAGACGACGTTGGCATGCCGGTACGGGATCCGCGCCAGCCCGTACCCGGCGAGCGAGGCGAGCACCACCGTGCCGACGGTCGTCGAGACCGCGATCACCGCGGAGTTGAACAGGGCCCGCCCCATGGGCAGGCCCGGGTCCTGGAAGACCTCGGCCAGATGCGACCACCGCAGCTCGTGCGGGAAGAACGTCCAGTCGGGCGAGGTGATCTCCCGCTCGGTGGCCAGCCCGTTCCGTACCAGCAGATAGAACGGCACGAGAAACAGCAGGGCGAGGGCGATGAGCACCACCACCCGGATCGCCCGCCCGGCCCGTGCGAGGGCATCGTGGGCATCGTGCACGGCGTTCACTCCTCCTTCCGGCCGAGCCCGAACCAGCGGGCCTGGACAACCGTCGCCACCGCGATGATCAGCGCCAGGATCACCGCGCCCGCACTGCCCAGCCCGAGGTTCTGATCCCGTCCCAGCGCCGTGTAGTAGAGGTAGACCAACGGCGGCCGGGCGTACGGCGGATAGCCGCGGGCATCGCTCAGCAGGTTGTAGAACTCGTCGAACGCCTGGAACGCATTGATCACCAGCAGCAGCACCACCGCCACGGACGTGGCCCGCAACTGCGGGAACGTGATGTGCCGAAAGACCTGCCAGCCGGCCCGCGCCCCGTCGACCGCCGCCGCCTCGTACAACTGCGGTGAAATCCTTTGCAGCCCCGCAAGAAAAAGAATCATGTAGAAACCGGCTTGCAGCCACAGCCGTACGGTGACGATGACCAGCCAGTACCAGGGCGGATGGGTCGTCGACAGCCACGCCGTCTGATCCGCCCCGAACCACCCCAGCACCGTGTTGGCCAGCCCGAACCGCACCCCGTTGAAGATCGACAGCTTCCAGATCACCGCCGCGACGACATACGAGCAGGCAGTGGGCAGGAAGAACACCGAACGGAAGAACGCCCGGGCCAGGCGCAGCCGGTTGACCATCAGCGCGAGCGCGAGCGAGAGCACATAGGTCGCCGGCACGATGAAGGCCGTGAACAGTACAAACGTCCCCAGGCTGCTCAGGAACGCACCATCGCCGAGCATCGCGGTGTAATTGCCCAGTCCCACGAAGTCGTCGCCCGTGGGCGTCACGGTGTTGTGCGCGTCGAAAAAGCTGAGGTAGAGGCTCCACACCAGCGGCACGTACGTGAACAGGCCCAGCCCGATGGCGAACGGCCCGACGAAGACCCAGAACCACAGGTTCCGCCGCTGCGCCCCGAGCGCCCTGGCGACGGGCCCACCGGGCCGGACGTCCGCGGCACTCATGCCCGGGACTTCTTCTTGACCCGCTGCAACTCGGCGTTGACCTTGCGCACCACGCCCTTCAGCTCGGTCTCCGGGTTCGCACCGTCCTTGATGATCCGGCTCAGCGCGTCCTGATAGGCGGTGCGGTCCGCGGTGGTCCACAGCAGCGGTTCGGCATGGCCGTGCTCCGTCGCAAACCGCACCGCATCCGCGGCGGCACCGTGCTGCAACTGTTTGGCGTTCTTTGCAAGCGAGAGCCGCGCCGGGATGTGGAACCCGTAGGACAGCGCAAAGTCTTGCTGAAAGTCAGTCCGCTCCACCCAGAGCCACCGTGCGAAAGCCTTTGCAGCCGCCTTGCGCTTGCTGCGCGCACTGACGGCGGAACCATAGGCGCCCACCGGTACCGCGGGCCTTCCGCCGCTTCCGTCCCGCGGAAACGGCAGCACCCCGAAGTCGTCCCCCAACGCCTTCTTGACCATCGGCAGCGCCCACAGTCCCGACCACTGCATCGCCGTCAGCCCCTGGACGAAGGCGGCCGGATCGGACCAGTCCGTGGGCGCACCCAGCAGCAACGACTTGTCCGCGTACAGCTGCCGGATCTTCCCCAACGCCCGCGCCGCCGCCGGATCGTCGAACCCGGCCCTGCCGTCGTCGCCGATCAGGCTCAGCCCCGCGGCGAACAACGGGGTCCCGGCCAGCACCCCCGCCCCGCCGTCATTCCCCAGGAACAGCCCTTTGGTCTTCTTCGTGGTCAGCGTCCCGGCCGCGTCCACCAACTCGTCCAGCGTCTGCGGCGGTGCCACCCCGCCCGCCTTCAGCAAACTCTTGCGGTAATACAGCAATTGCAGGTCAACGGTTTGCGGAATGCCCCAGATCCGGTCCTGCCAGATCTTGGGCGCCAGTACCGCCTGGTTGAAGTCGTCCTTGACCGGCTCGACTTCGGCGGTCAGATCCACGACCTGTCCACCCTGGATCTGGTCCAGCAACGGCCCGTTGACCTCGAACACATCCGGCCCGGAGTCGGTCAGCAGCGCGGCCGCCGTCTGCCGGTCGTAGTCCCCCGGCCGCCACTGCACGCGGACCTCGGCCTTCTTGTACGCGGCGGCGTACCGCTGCACGGCCTGCTGGGTCCCCGGCTCCCCGTACTGGTGATACCACTGACTGATCTCTGGCCCCGAACCCCCGGCGCCCCGACCCGTGTTGGACCCACAGGCAACGAGCGCCCCGCCGAGCGCGATCCCCCCGGCACCGGCCAGCACGCGCCGTCGGCCCGGTCCATCGCCGACACCCGAACCCGAACCCGAACTCGAACCCGACATGGAAGTCCGCCCCTCGTGGTCATGCGCCTGCCGTCATGCGCCTGTGGTCATGTACCTGTGGTCGTGCGCCTGCGGTCCTGTGCCCGTGGTCGTGGCCCCGCATGATCGTCGATCACATACGCCCGACCACTGTGCCCCACGGGTGTGAAGTACGCATTGCACCTGGACGAATCGGCGCGGGGGACCGGCCCGGGGGACCGGCCCGAGGAATCGGCCTGCGGAGCCCGCGCCTAGGGACCGGCCCCGCTCACGAATCGGGATACGCCACCGCGACCTGCATCCCGCACGCATCGCACCAAAAAGCCCATCCGTTGGCATCCACGGCATGCGAGCCGCACCCCATGCACGGATCGGACACGAAGTTGGCCAGCGTCATCCCCTGACTGGTCCGCCGTGGCGCCGTCTGCCGCTCCAGCGCATAACAGGGAATGCACAGCCCGCCCGCCGTACCGGGAAGCTTCATATTCCGCAGCTCACAGTGCGTACAGCGCATTCTGTTGACGTACTCGGGGGGCAGTGCCCGCAGCCGGTTGCCCTCACGGGGGGTCGTCACGTCCTCGTCCGCCTCCTACGCCGGCACCGTGCCGGTGCCCATGCACCGCGAGCACTGCGTCGTGGTGATGTTGCCGCCCTGTGTCTCCCACTCGACGGCACCGGTTCCCCGGCACTCCTCACACGGCACTTCGGGCGGCATCGTCATACTTCAAGAATTCCACGCCCGGTTACGCCCCGTCAGGGCGTTGTCACTACGGCCTCAACCTCTGTGGGAACGGACAAGGGCGCGAGTTGGACGGTCCGACGACGAGGGCGTGCGCGGCGCGTATGCCGGACGCCGAGGGGGAGTTGGCCTGCCGTGGGGTCATGACGACGGATGCCTGACCCCGTACGGTCAGTCCTCTGCGGGCGGCGACGGACGCCGCCCGCCGCCAGGAGAGAGGGACACATATGCGTCGCACCGTCTTCGCCCTCGGCACCCTCGCCACCGCCGCGGTGTTCGGCCTCGCCGCACCGGGCTCCGCCTACGCGGCCGACGGCTTCCTGATCGTCAACGGCTCCCCGCACTTCCACCCCAGTGGCTGCTACCCGGCCGGCGACGACTCCCCGACCACCGTGGCCAACCGCACCCACGACGCCATCGCCTACATCTTCACGGGACCCCACTGCACGGGTGAGGTCGACTCCACGGTCCGCCCGGGCAGGTTCGCCGAATCCGATGCCGGCGCGAGCGTCTGGATCGACTGACGGGGCGCAATCCCGGGCCGTGTCGGCACAGCGGAGGTCTGCCCGCGGCCGGGACGGTCAGGCGAAGATCACCTCCGCCAGCCAGAAATCGAGGAGCTCCGCGTCCCCCTGGATCTCGTACGACGCGGTGTCGGCCGGGCGACGGCCGTAGACGAGGAGCAGGAGGTCGGTCAGTGGGGCGCTGACCGAGACCGCGGCCGGTCCGGGGGAGCGGCGCCAGGCGAGGCTGTCGCCGGTGAGGTCGACGAACCAGTCGGCGGCGGCTTCGGGCGGGGTGTCGGTGGCGTGGAAGTGGAGGGTGCGGCCGGGGCCGAGGAGGGCGCGGCGCTCGGGGTGGTGGTCGAACATCTCGGGCAGGGAGCCGAGTTCCATCCATTCGTCGAGCGCGTCGAGGGCGACGCGCCGGTCGACGGTGAAGTCCGTGCCGAGGGTCAGTGTGACGTCGGCGCGGTGGATGACCGTTTCGTGGGCCATACGGCGGGCGAAGAAGCGGGTCGTGCCGGAGGGGAGCGGGGTCCAGATCCGGGTGTCGGGGCCGGCGCTGCGGAGGGTGTCGGCGAGCTGCCGGGCGCCCGTGGTGAGCCAGGTGGCCAGCTCGGACGGGGTCTGCGTGGTGTCGCGCGGGAGGGTGCGGAGGGCGGTGTCGGGCGGCGGCTCGGCGGCCCGGGTCCGGACGATCTCCGCTACCCAGCGGTGAGCCTCGCCCAGGTGGTGCAGCAGCTGGGCGAGGTTCCAGTCCGGACAGGAGGGGACGGCGGAGGAGAGGGGGCAGGGGCCGGAGGCCGAGGGCCCGGCGGGCACCGCGGTGGCGGTCAGGGCGGATGCCAGCAGCGTGGTCTGGTGGGTGATTTCGGTGCAGTGGTCGTCATAGCTCAGCGTGAGATTCATGTCTCTCACGGTAAAGGCGACCACTGACAACGGCCGTCATCCCACCCGCGGGGCCACCCCCTCACCCCTCACGCCCCGCCGCCTCCAGCCGAAACCGCAACCGGCAGATGGCCGCATCCGTATGGCGCCGCACCGCGTGGGCGACCACCGCGCCGCGCTGGTTCTGGAGCAGGCGTTGCCAGAGGTGGGCGGGCTCGGCCTCGGGGATCAGGACCGTGATGCGGGTGGCCGATCGATGGGCCGTCAGGGTGCGTACGTAGTCGGCTATGGGGCGGCCGACGGAGCGGGTGCGGGAGGGGAGTTCGAGGAGGTCCACGCCCGGGTTCCACAGTTCCCAGTCGCGGCGCAGGGCATCGGCGGCCGGGCGGTCCTCGGGGTCGTCGTGGGTGACGGTGACCGCGATCACCTCGTCGCCCAGGGACACCGCCGCGTTCAGCGCCTCGGAGGTGAGGAGGGAGAGGTGGGACACGGGGACGACGACGAGGGAGTGGGCGGCGTGCGGGCCCTCGGGGACGCGGCCCAGTCCCAGCCGCTCGCCGATCCGGCCGTAGGCGCGGTGGACGGCCTCGAAGGCCAGGACGAGGAGGGGGAGGGCGAGGGCGATCAGCCAGGCGCCGTCGGCGAATTTGGTGCCGGTGACGATGACGGCCGAGACGCCGGTGAGCACGGCGCCGAAACCGTTGAGGGCGGCCTTGGCGCGCCAGCCGCGGGAGCGCACGCCGTACCAGTGGCGGACCATGCCCACCTGGCAGAGGGTGAAGCCGACGAAGACCCCGATGGCGAAGAGGGGGACAAGGGTGTTGACGTCGCCGCCGGAGAAGACGAGGAGGGCCGCTGCCACGGCGGCGAGGGCGAGGACGCCATGACGGTGCACCTGGCGGTCCGCCTTCAGGCCGAAGACATGGGGGAGGTAGTTGTCGCGGGCGAGCAGGCTCATGAGGACCGGCAGGCCGCCGAAGGAGGTGTTGGCGGCGAGGGCGAGAAGCACCATGGTGGCGAACTGGACGACGTAGAAAGCCCAGTTGTGGCCGAAGGAGGCGTCCGCGAGCTGGGCGAGGACGGTGACGCCCTCGACCGGCTGGAGGTGGAAGCGGCCTATCAGGAGCGACAGGCCGATCAGCATGACGCCCAGGAGGGCGCCGAGGGCGACCTCGGTGCGCTGGGCGCGCTTGCGGGCCGGGGCCCGGAAGGACGGCACCGCGTTGGCGACCGCCTCGACGCCGGTCAGCGCGGAGCAGCCGGAGGCGAACGCCTTCAGGAGGAGCAGGGCGCCGACGCCGGTGGCGTTGTGGGCCAGGACGGAGGCGTGCCCGTCGGCGGTGACGGTGGAGGCCGGGGCGTCTCGGAAGAGGCCGACGACGACCATCGCGAGGATGGCGGCGATGAACACCGCGGTGGGGAGGAGGAACGCCTTTGCCGAGTCGACGATGCCGCGCAGGTTGATGGCGGTGATGAGGACCAGAACGGCGAGGCAGACCCAGAGGCGGTCGCCGTAGAGGGCGGGAAAGGCGGAGGTGAGCGCCGCCACGCCCGCCGTCACCGAGACGGCGACGTTCAGCACGTAGTCCAGGATCAGCGAGGCGGCGGCCACCAGGGCGGTGCGATGGCCCAGATGGGCCTTGGCGACCGCGTACGAACCGCCCCCGTTGGGGAAGGCGGCGATCACCTGGCGGTACGAGGCGACCAGTACGGCGAGCAGGGCGGCGATGGCCAGGGTGACGGGCAGCGTGAAGCCGAGCCCGTACGCGCCGGCCGCGGCCAGGACCAGGACGATCGACTCCGGTCCGTAGGCGACGGAGGCCATGGCGTCGAGGGAGAGGGCGGCCAGGCCCTGGAGGGCGGTGAGCCGGTGGCGGTCGCCCGCCGCGTCTGCGGTGGGGCGCGCCGGGGTATCCGGAGGCTCCTCGGTATCCGGGAGTTCCTCGGGCCGGCTGCCGGACTGGGACACCGTCGACATGGTTCTTCGTACCTCCGTGCGGTACTGGGTGGGACCCGCCCAGCGTCGGGGGCGTTCCGGGCGTGTTCCGCCGCCACTAGCGTCCCCTTGGCGGGGGAGGGGGCGATCCTCACGGTTTTTTGACGCGCGGGACGCCGACGAACGGGAGGCCGACGAGATGCCGTCGTCAACGCCGTGTCATGATTCCGCGGCGTCGTATCAGCGCACCGTCAACGTCTCGGCCCCTGGTCACGGGGGCCGGAACCCGCCGTCCTAGCGTCATCGCCATGCGACAGCGACACGGCCACGGGCCGGACTCGGTACGGGTGGCGAAGCGGCCCGCGATGCGGTCGGCGACACCGCCGCTGCGCGCCGGCGACGGCGGATCGCCCGCCCACGACCGGACCTGGGCGTCCGATCTGCGCGCCGCGCTGTGGTGTGCGGCCGCGCTGCTGGCCCTGATCCTGCTCGTCGACTTCGGCAAGGGGACGCTCACACCGCTGCGCCTGCTGTACTGGACGGCCGTCGCGCTGGTGTTCCCGGCGCTGCTCTGCCCGCCCCGGGTCACGGCCTCCGGGCACCGGCTGGTGTCCCGCGGCCTTCTGCGCACCCGGACGGTACGCACCGATCTGCTGGTCCGCGCCGTGTGCCACGACACCATGGCGCCGCGTCTGCTGCTCCACGACGCCCTCGGCGGCCGGGTCGAACTCGACCTCAAGGTCCTGACCGCGAACCCGCTCCTGTGGCACCACGTCGACCAGGGCGTACGCCGCTCCCGCGCCCGCGGGCTGCTCCGCGGCGGCGCGGCCTCGCTCCGGGCGCTGGCGGACCGGATCGACGGGGCGGGGGCGCGGGCGGTGTTCGAGGCGTCGGGGATGGACGTGCAGGGGCCGGGGCCGGGGCCGGGCACCGACAGGCCGTAGACCGAAGCCGTCAGCCGTCAGCCGTCAGCCGTCAGCCGTCAGCTGTCAGCCGCGGGCCAGGCCCCGGACCGGCCCCGGACCAGGCCCCGGACCGGCCCCGGACCAGGCCCCGGACCGGTCCGCCGGCCCCCGATCAGGCCGCAGCCGCCGGCGAGAAGTCGAACCGCACCCCGGTGAACTCCTCCGAAGCGGTCCACAGCCGCTCCCCCGCCGCGTCCTTCTTCGTCCACGGTGCGCGGAAGCACGGGGCCGGGGCACCCCGCAGTCCGCTCCGCGGGCCGACGAAGGAATCCGGGCGCATATGGGGCGCGGTGGCGGCGCAGAGGGTGCCGAGGGCGCCGCCGTCGGGGGACTGGCCGATCAGGCGGTTGCCGATGGCGATGGCGCGTTCGGCGGAGGTGCGGCCCTCCATACGGGCGCCCGCGGCCTGGAGGTTGGTGGCGGCGTAGCCCGGGTGCGCGGCGGCCGCGACGACCTGCGAGCCGGCCGCGGCCAGGCGGCGGGACAGCTCGTGGGTGAAGAGGAGATTGGCGCTCTTGGAGCGGGCGTAGGCGATCCAACGGCGGTAGGAGCGCTCGCTGTTGAGGTCGTCGAGGTCGATGTCGGACAGGGCGTGCAGCATGCTGGAGACGGTGACCACCCGGGCGCCCGGGGTGGCGAGCAGCTTGGGCAGCAGCAGGCCGGTCAGCGCGAAATGACCGAGGTGGTTGGTGCCGAACTGCATCTCGAAGCCGTCCGCGGTGGTGCGGTACGGCAGCGCCATCACGCCCGCGTTGTTGATGAGCAGGTCGAGACGGTCGCCGTCGAAGGTGTCCAGACCGGCCGCGAAGTCCCGCACGGAGGACAGATCGGCCAGGTCGAGCGGCCGGAACTCGACCTCGGCGGTGGGAACTTCGCTGCGCAGCCGGTCCAGCGCCGCACCGCCGCGCGCCTCATTGCGGCAGGCCAGCACCACGCGGGCGCCACAGCGTGCCAGTTCGCGCGCCGTGACATAGCCGAGGCCGCTGTTGGCACCCGTGACGACCACGGAACGGCCGGTCTGGTCGGGGATATGGCTGGTGTTCCACCGGGTCACGCCGTACTCCTCGGTAGGGGATCACCAGCGTACGCCCAGGGGTGGCGGCTCCCGGGTCAGCTCCCCTCGGCCAGCCGCTTGATGGCCGCAAGACGGGAGTCCCAGTCGGCCGCGACCCGGTCCATCCACCGGGCGGTGTCCTCCAGCCGTTCGGGTATGACCCGGTAGCGGGATTCGCGGCCCGCCCGGTGGCCGGCGACCAGGCCCGCCCGGTCGAGGATGCCCAGGTGTTTGACGATGGCCTGGCGGCTGACCGGCAACTCCGCTGCCAGCGCCGTGGCGGTCGCCTCGCCGCGGTCGGCGAGGGCGTCGAGTATCCGGCGGCGGGTCGGGTCCGCCAGTGCGGACAGCACCTCCGCCACGGCGTCGGCGGGTGCGTCGGGCCGCTGCGTCATACGGTGAGCCGCTCCGCGTACTGCCGGATGTTCTTGACCTGCGCGGACCAGCCCTCGGAGTGGCTCTCGTAGGAGGCGGTCTTCCTGCGCTCCTCGGGGATGTCGAGGCGTGCGAAGCCGGATTCCGCCACGCGCAGGCGGGTGCCGTCGCCCTCCGGGGTGAGGGTGAACTCGACGAGGGTGGAGTTGTGCTCGGTCGCCACGTCGCCGGGGTGTGCGCTGGCCCAGCGGTACGAGAAGAAGCGCGGCGGTTCGACCGTGACGATCACCGTCGGGAACTGGCCGTACTCGCCGTGGTCCAGGTGCATGATGCCGCCCGGCCGCAGATCGACCGGCGTGGGCTCGCCCTGGCCGAACCACGAGCCGACGTGTGCGGGCTCGGTCAGCACCGCCCAGACGCGCTCCACGGGCGCGGCGATGCTGATCTCGCGTTCGATGCGGTCCTTGGTGTCCGACGTGTTCTTGGTGTCGGTGGAGTCGGTGGTGTCCTGAGGATCGGTGGTCATGAGGGGCCTCCCGCCGGTTCACGCGTGCGATGCAGTGCCGGATGCACTGCTCCACGCACTGCTCCACGCACTGCTCCATCTGCTACCCGATGGTTGCACGTGTCGACGGGAGGCGCAACCAAACGGTTGCGAAAGACCGGATCAGGACCAGGATCAGGCGCCGCCCCGGGTCCGTACCGAATAGGTCGGTACGGACACCGACGGATCGTCCAGGCACTCCCCGTTGGCGAGGTCGAAACGCTGCTTGAGCAGCGGCGATGCCACGTAGGGGCGGCCCGTGGCGGTGCCGGTCAGGCCGCGCGAGAGGACCTGGGCGCCGGTGAAGGGGTCGCGGTTGCCGATGGCGTAGGCGCGGCCCGCGCGGTCGGTGAACAGGGCGGCCTGGGTGCCGTCCGGCAGGAGGGCGGCCACGCCGCGCCCGGGGGACAGGCGGTCCAGGGTGCACACGGGGAGCCAGCCGTCGGGGCCGAGGATCTCCACGGTGGGGCTGTCGGCCGCGGCCGTCGTGGCGGCCTCGGTGGCGGTGGGGGTCGCGGTGGCGGTGGTCATCGGGCGGAGGTCCCTTCCAGGGGGCGGACGGATTCGAGGGTGCGCACCGGCAGGGTCGGGCCCGCCAGCAGCGTCAGGTCCGGCTTGATCTGGTCGCGCTCCGGGGTGAAGCGGACGGAGGGGTCCGGGGCTTCGGGCGCGTTGACGAAGGAGACGAAGCGGGCCAGGCGCTCGGGGTCGTTGAGGGTCTCGGCCCATTCGTCGCGGTAGTGGTGGACGTGCGCGGCCATCAGGGCCTCGAGTTCGTCGCACAGGCCCAGGGAGTCGTGGACGACGACGTCCCGGACGTGGTCGAGGCCGCCGTCGATGCGTTCCAGCCAGGCGGAGGTGCGCTCCAGGCGGTCCGCGGTGCGGATGTAGAACATCAGGAAGCGGTCGATCAGGCGGATCAGTTCGGCGTGGGACAGATCCTGGGCCAGCAGGTCCGCATGGCGCGGGTCGGCGCCGCCGTTGCCGCCGACGTAGAGGTTCCAGCCGTTCGACGTGGCGATGACGCCGAAGTCCTTGCCGCGTGCCTCCGCGCACTCCCGGGCGCAGCCGGAGACCGCGGACTTGAGCTTGTGCGGGGAGCGCAGCCCCCGGTAGCGCAGCTCCAGTTGGATGGCCATACGGACCGAGTCCTGGACGCCGTAGCGGCACCAGGTCTGGCCGACGCAGGACTTGACGGTGCGCAGCGCCTTGCCGTACGCGTGCCCGGACTCGAAGCCGGCGTCCACCAACCGGGACCAGATCAGCGGGAGCTGGTCGACGCGGGCGCCGAACAGGTCGATCCGCTGACCGCCGGTGATCTTGGTGTAGAGGCCGAAGTCACGGGCCACCTCACCGATCACGATCAGCTTCTCGGGGGTGATCTCGCCGCCCGGGATGCGCGGGACGACCGAATACGAGCCATTGCGCTGGAGGTTGGCCAGGAAGTGGTCGTTGGTGTCCTGGAGGGCGGCCTGTTCGCCGTCCAGGATGTAGCCGTCGGCGCCGACGGACGGGGCGAGCGAGGCGATGATCGAGCCGACGGCGGGCTTGCAGATCTCGCAGCCGTCGCCGTCGCGCGCCTCCGGGCGGCCGTGCGAGGCCAGCAGCTCCTCGTAGGAGGCCAGCCGCAGCGTCCGGACGACCTCGTACAGCTCGGCGCGGGTGTGCGGGAAGCAGCCGCACAGGCCCTTGTCGACGATGACGCCGCTCGCCTCCAGCTCGTCGTTGACCAGGGAGGTCAGCGCCTTGACGCAGGAGCCGCAGCCGGTACCGGCCTTGGTGCACTTCTTGACCTCGGGCACGGTGGTGCAGGAGTGCTCGGTGACCGCGCCGCGGATGGTGCCCTTGGTGACGTTGTGGCAGTTGCAGATCACCGCGTCGTCGGGGAGGGCGGACGGGCCGAGGGCGACCGGGGCACCGGCGCCCGCCGGGAGGACCAGCTGCTCGGGCGAGACGGGCGGTACGGAGCCGGTCAGCGGGCGCAGCATGCCGTACGCCTCGGCGTCGCCGACCAGGACGCCGCCCAGCAGCGTGCCGTCCGCGCCCACCACCAGCTTCTTGTAGACCCCGGCGCGCGAATCGCAGTAGACGACGTCCAGGGCGCCCTCACTGGCCCCGTGCGCATCGCCGAAGGACGCCACGTCCACGCCCAGCAGCTTGAGCTTGGTGGAGGTGTCCGCGCCGGTGAAGCCGTCGGTGTCCTGCTCGGCGATGGCGGCGGCCGCCGTGTCGGCCATCTCGTAACCCGGCGCCACCAGGCCGTACACCCGGCCGTCGCAGGCCAGCGCGCATTCGCCGATCGCGTAGACCGCGGTGTCGCCGGGGGTACGACAGGTCGCGTCGACGACGATGCCGCCGCGCTCGCCGACCTCCAGGCCGCAGTCGCGGGCCAGCTGGTCACGGGGGCGGACGCCCGCGGAGAAGATCACCATGTCGGTGTCCAGGCGCGAACCGTCCGACAGCTCCATACCGGTCACCGCGCCGTCCTCGCCCGCGGTGATCTCCTTGCCGCCGACACCGGTGTGCACGGTGACGCCCATGTCCTCGATGGTGCGCCGCAGCGCCGCGCCGCCCCCGTCGTCCACCTGCACCGGCATCAGCCGCGGCGCGAACTCCACCACATGCGTCCGGAGCCCCAGGCCCGTGAGCGCACCGGCCGCCTCCAGGCCCAGCAGCCCGCCGCCGACGACCGCCCCAGTGGTGACGTTCTTGGCGTACTCCTCGATCGCCAGCAGGTCCTCGATGGTGCGGTAGACGAAGCAGCCGGTGCTGTCCTTGCCGGGGACGGGCGGGACGAAGGGGTAGGAGCCGGTGGCCAGTACGAGGGTGTCGTAGCCGACGGTGAGACCCGAGCGGGCGGTGACCGTACGGGCCGCGCGGTCGATGGTCTCGGCCGGGTCGCCCAGGTGCAGCTCTATGCCGTGCCGGTCCATGAAGTCCCGCTCGACCAGGGACAGTTCCTCGGCCGAACGGCCGGAGAAGTACGAGGTGAGCTGGACCCGGTCATACGCCGGGCGGGGCTCCTCGCACAGGACGACCACCCGCGAGGTCTCGGTCACGCCGCGTTCGGCGAGGGCTTCGAGGAAGCGCTGGCCGACCATGCCGTGCCCGATCAGGACGATCGTGGGGCGGTCGGTGCGGGCACTGGTGGGGCTGGCGGCTGCGGCCATGATCAGAAGCCTCCGTCGGTGGTGAGCAGATGAAGCAGGGGGGCGGTGGGGAGCGGTTCGTCGCCTTCCCAGGTACGGGCGAGCGCGCCGACAGTGCCGAGATCGCCGAGGAGGATGCCGCCGACCAGCCGGTCCCCGCGGACGACGACCTTGCGGTACGCGCTGCGGGTGGCGTCGGAGAGGCGGACCACATCGTCCCCGGGGAGGGGGACGGTCTCGCCGAAGGCGGCCAGGTCGAAGGGGGCCGGCACGGCGGGGGCCGGGCCGGCGGGCGCCGGGTGGGCGGTGAGGGTCAGCCGGGTCAGCGCCCGGGTCCCGGTGTACGGGGCCGGGTCGGGCACCGGACCGGCCGGAGCACCGGTCAGCACGCGGGCCAGCGCATCGGCCTGTTCCTGGGCCGCGCCCGCCAGGCCGTAGACCGTGCCGTGGTGTTCGGCGCAGTCGCCGATGGCGAAGATGTGCGGGTCGTCGGTGCGCAGGGAGTCGTCGACGCGGATGCCCTGGCCGACGTCCAGACCCGCCGCGCGGGCGAGCCCGGTGCGCGGCCGGACGCCGCAGGCCAGGACGACCACGTCGGCGTCCAGGCGGTAGCCGTCGGCGAGTTCGACGGCGCGCGCCGCCCCGTCGGCGGTTTCCAGGCCCCGTACCCGGCACTGGGTGTGCACCTCGATACCGAGGGCGGTCAGATGCGCCGCGAGCAGCGCTCCGGCGTCCGGGTCGAGATGGCGTTCCATGAGGTGCTCGCCCTGGTGCGCCAGGACGACCTGGGCGCCGCGCCCGGCCAGCGCGCGGGCCGCCGAGACGCCGAGCAGCCCGCCGCCGATCACCACCGCCGGGGTGCCGGGGCGCGCCGTGGCGGCCAGCGCGCGGCAGTCGTCCAGCGTGCGGAAGGGGTGCACACCGTCCGGGAGGTCGCTTCCCCCGGGGGTGAGCAGACCGCGCAGCGGCGGCAGCACGGGGTTGGCCCCGGTGGCCAGCACCAGCGCGTCATACGGGACGTACGCCCCGTCGTCGCACCACACACGCCGCGCGGCCCGGTCGATACGCACCGCCCGCACCCCGCCGCGCCAGTCGACCTCGTCGCCGGGCGTGGGCAGCGCGATGACCTCCGGCGCATACCGGCCGGCCAGGACCTCGGCCAGCAGCACACGGTTGTAGGGGGGATCCGGCTCCTCGCCGATGACGGTGACGCCGACGGAGGCAGGAGCAGAAGCAGAAGCAGAGGCGCTGACGGAGGCGGGGGCGGGCGCGGCGGCGCCGACGGCGGCCGCGCCCGGTCCCGTACCTGCCGTCAGCTGGCGGGCGAGCCGGGCGCCGGCCATCCCGCCGCCGATCACCACCACACGCGTACTCGAGGTCATGCCCGTCAGCCTGCGGCCCGGCTGTTACCCGCCCGCATCTCCTCTGTTTCCCCGGCGGAACGCTGCCCTCAGTGGCGGGGCGGACGCCGTGTGAGGGATCCGAACAGACACGCGCACGCGGTGTGAGGACGGCAGACGGGCATGCTCATGCGGCGTGAGGACGACAGGCATGCTCATGCCATACAGCCGCTCACCCGCCCGCCTGCGCGGGGCACAGCCGCCGCGGATGGGCATCCGTCCGCAGCTTGGCGTCCGCACAGCCGCCCGGCAGCCCGTCGTGCGCCCGGGTGCCGAAGTTGGCGGTGACGGTGAGCGTGCCGTCGCCGAAGACCGTGCGCTGGACGGTACGGTCGCCCGTCAGCCACCGGAAGGACGTCATCCGCTCGGTGCCCGCGGCCCGGTGCAGCGGCGAGAAGTACCGCTGCAACGCGGCCAGTTCGGCCCCGTGCCGCGTGAGCGACGGCCCGTCGAGGACGTAGTTGAGCGGGGTGTTGTAGAGCATCGCGAGCAGCGCGCGGGCGGTCTTCTGCGCCGGCAGCTTCTCGTACGACAGCTCCCAGCGCTCCGCGTTGACCAGCGACCCGTGCAGCGCGGTCTCGTACAGCGGCACGCGGTACTTCGGGTCGTACATGGCGGTGGCCAGCTCGTCGGGCAGCCGCACGGGCTTGAAGAAGATCTTCGGGGCGTTCTGCGGGAAGTAGCCGCCCCAGGTCTGCCGGTCGCCCTCCAGCTTCCACAGGCCGTCGGCGACCGGCGTGCCCGAGCCGTGGTCGAAGGCCAGCACCCGGTTGGCCCACGGCTGGGCGGACTCGGAGCCCAGGACGAGGTCCTTGGACAGCCGCCGCATCCGGGCCAGCCGCATCTCGCGGTCGCCCGCCTTGGTCATCTCATGGCCCGCCGCGTGGTCGCGGAAGACCTCACCGGTCGCATCGACGTCCAGGAAGTAGCTGTCCGCCCCGTTGGCGACCATCGAACGGGTGCGGTCCGCCAGATAGTGCCTGCCGGGCTCGGCCTTCTCGAAGGCGCGCGAGCTGAGATAGCAGCCGCGGCCCCCGAAGCCGGTCTCCGCGCTGCCGTCCGCCCTCCGTATACAGAAGTCGGGGTAGACCCGGCCGGGCCAGGACGAGGTGGGGCTGTCGGCGGTCCTGGGATCCTGGCCGTTGTCGAACGAGTCGTACGGGCCGACCAGATAGCCCGCCTTCTTCGCGGCCCGGACGGCCTGCGCGTTCATCGGACCGGGACCGGAGTCGTAACCGAGCCACATCCGGTCCACGCCCAGCTGCCGGAGCCGGTCGACCCCGGCGGCGGTACGGGCCTGGCCCCACACATAGGCATGGAACGCGCCCAGCAGCTTCGCAGTGGCCGGATTGTGCCGGATCTTCTCGCGCAGGCTGCCGAGCTGTCCGTGCTGGGCGAGGTAGGAGCGGTAGTCGGCGGCGGGCGCGACGGGGTTGCCGTCGGTGAGGGCGAAGCTGACGGCGTAGTCGCGGGTGCCCTCACCGGCCGAGAAGGCGTGCGCGGCGGTGGCCCGCAGCCGGCCCCCGGTGGAGGCGAAGCGCAGCGACGTCCCGATGTCGGTGGGCGTCAGATAGCTGACTCCGTGACCCGCGCCCCCCTTCATCGCATACCCCCACAGCGGCAGGGCCAGATCGGCGCCCACGTCCACCGTCGAGCCCGCCAGCCCGCCCTTCGCCGAGTTCCAGAAGGCGTCGCGTACGGGGATGTCCAGGCCCTCGCCGCGCGGCAGCTGGACGGCGGAGGCGGCCGGATCGGTCCCGGTCACCGGCCAGTTGACGGCCTCGTCGCGGTCCGCCCGCAGACCGATCCGCAGCCGTCCGCGCTCGGTGCGCGCCGTCACCTCAAGTCCCTTGGCGGGATAGCTCCAGCGCGCCCCGTCGGCCGTACGGGTCACCGGACCGGGCTTGCCGAGCCCGCCCGCGGCCCCCTCCGACAGCACCAGGTGCCGCCCGTCACCGGTCCGCGCGGACACCGCCAGGGACGAGGTGTCGACGACGGCCGTACCGCCGGTGACGGGAAGTTCGAGCCGACTGCCCTTCAGTGCCCCGGCGGCGGCACTGCCACAGCCCGTCAGGCCCAGGGCCGCGGCGCCCAGCGCGAGGGAGGCGGCGACCGCTCGGGTGATCTTGGATGTCATGCGTCCTGGATAGTGAGCGGGTTTAAGAACGTTCTAAGAACGCGTCCGGGCAAGGCCGTTGACCGCCGACCGCCAGGTACCCGGGCCCGCTCATCGCCGCAGCAAAGGCCACGGCCCGGTCGTCATCCCGCCTCCCGCCGCCAGGGCCGGACGAAATCGTGCAGGGCGCGGCGCGCCGCCGGGGCGAGGGTGCGGTCGTCGGCGGGGGATCCGGCACGGTGCAGCAGATGGTCGACGCCGGGCAGGACCCGTAGCCCGGTGCCGGTGGTCCCGGCCGCGGCGAGGGCGCCCAGCAGTGGGGGAGTGGTCCGGCACGGCACGTTGCTGTCGGCCGTGCCGCAGGTGACGGTCACCCGCGTCCCCCGGGCGACGCCCCGGGCGGCCGTCGGTGGCGAGATCGCATCGTCACTGCGGACGAAGGCGGCGTTGACCGGACCGAACATCCCCTGGAGGAGGGCGGAGACGGACGGCAGCAGCCCCGAGGTGTCCACCGGGCGCCCGGCACGGAAGTCCGCGATGGCCCGTGCCACACCGGCCTTGTTCAACTGCGCCTGCCGCACGGTGAGTTGACCCGCCGCGACCGCCCGGTCCAGCTCGTCCGCCAGCTGCTGGTTCACCGTGTCCAGCAGCCGCATGTCCTGCGGGGCGATCAGCGCGAGCCCGGCGGGCTTGACCCGCACGGCGCGGTCGACCAGCACGGCCTGAAGACCGCCCTCGCTGTGCCCGACGACGAGCAGCGCATGCGGATCGGCCTCCGGCCGGGCGCGCAGGGCGTCGTACGCGGCCACGGCCTGGCGGGTGTAGGCGGCCATCTCGGGGGCGGTGGCACGGCCGCCCATGCCCGTGCGCCCGGTGCCGTACTTGTCGAACCGGAGGGTCATCACCCCGTCACGGCCGAGGACGTCCGCGAAGAGCGCCAGGGTGTGCGGGGTGAAACCGGGCGGCTCGTCGCCGTTACGGTCGGTCGGCCCGCTCCCGGGAATCAGCAGCGCCGCGGCCAGCCGCCGCCCCGCGCGGTGGGCGGGTATGTGCAGCGTGCCGTACGCCGTGGTGCCGTCCGCCGCGAAACGCACCTCGCGGTCGACGGCGGGCACGAGCGCGGCACGGGGAGCCCTGGCCGCCTCGGTCGTTCCTGACGCCGGGCCGGTCGTGGCGACGGCGACCAGCGCCGTGAGGACGGCGAGCATGCTGCTGCGCCGAGAAGCGTGTAAACGCATGGTGTCTCCTGGGGAGTTGGGAAAGGTGGAGAGGAAGAGATACGGGGTAACGAAGGTGGATGGTGATGCCGGGGCGGCGGCGCACGGGCCGTCAGAGGCGGTGAGGCCGAGCGCCGGACCCGTCAGCGGAACAGCAGCGGCAGCACGACCACCGGCGACAGCAGCAGCCCGAACACCAGCAGCGCCCGCGGATTGCCGAAGTTGACCGTCCAGCCGATGCCGAAACGCTTCGCTACGAAGATCGCCGGATCGGCCCGGTTGACGTACAGCGACCCGAACCCGTGCCAGTACCGGTCGTCGTCGCGCCGCACCACGCCGGTGTCCTCCTCCGGCTCCGCGCCCTCCGGCGCGGGCAGCCGACTGCCGCCCTGGCCCGTACGGAACGCGACCACCAGGGTGACGACGAGTCCGGCCAGGATCGGCAGCAGCGCGAGGACGACGGAGACCTTCTGATCCCGGTGCCACATCGCCCACGCCCCGACGAACATCGTGAGATTGACGCACGCCGCCAGCACCAGCAGGGAAACCGCGGTGCGGACCGTGAACCGCCGGTGCCGGCGGGCGGAGTCGGCCGGGCGTGCCGGGTCGAGATCCGGCCGGGACCGGAAGGCCAGCCAGGTCACCACGAGGATCAACGCGGTGGTGGTGATCTGCGCGAAGACCGGGAAGAACGCGGTGCCGACCGACTTGGCGCCGTAGCGGTCGGCGGCACCGGAACTGCCGAAGTGCAGAGGGAGCCGGTCGGGCAGCGACGGGTAATACAGGACGCCCGCCACCGCCGTCCCGGCGCAGATCAACAGCGCAGGCAGGGACCACAGCCAGGGGAAGCGCTCCGGATCGGTACGCAGCGAGGTGTCCGCCGCCACGCCCTGGCGCAGCCCGCGGTACCAGTCCTCGCGCCGCTTGACCGCCATGATCGCCACCCGTGCCCGGTGGTAGCAGACCAGGCAGACGACGGCGGTCAGCAGGGGAACGACCGCGGGCAGGACGACCGGCGTCACGACGGACACCGGAAGCACGGCCGACAGCAGGAGACCGGCCGCGATCAACCCCGCGCCGCCGAGGGCGACCCGCCACCGGTAGCGCCCGCGCTGTTCGGCGATCACCGGGGCGTCGGCCCGCTCGGCGGGAGTCCGTACCCCGAAGGGCAGGGTCGAGCTGATCAGCGACGGCATCAGCCACGCCAACGCCGTGAGCAGTGCGGGGGTGACCCCGTCGACCACTATGACTGCGGTGTTCATGTCCCCGTGTCTCCTAGCTCTGCGCCATGGTCCGCGCCGCGTGCGGCGGGTGCGGATGACGTGAACGAGGCGAGGACGGTCCGGCAGCTGTCCAGTACGGCCGGATCCCCGCTCCCGTGGGCGACCGCTTCGGCGAGCAGGGTCCGCAGCCGGGTCTCCCACTCGGCGGCGAACCCCGGCTCGGGCGGGCCGCTGCGGGCGTCGCGCTGCACCACGGCGCCGCTCTTGCGGTTGACCCGCAGCAGCCCCTCCCGTCGCAGCAGGTCGTACGCCTTGTTCACGGTGTGGAAGTTGATGCCCAGATCGACGGCGAGCTGCCGGGTCGAGGGCAGCGAACTGCCCTCGACCAGTTGGCCGGACGCGATGGCCTCGACGATCCGGTCCCGGATCTGCTGATAGATCGGCACTTCGCCGTCCATGTCGAGGGTGAGGATCACGGTCGCTCCTGCTGCGCTGTCGCTCTGTTATAGCTTTTATAGAACACGGGGGTCGGGCGAGGCTACGGGAAAAGCGTCAAGGACGCGTCAAGGGGGCGCTTCAGGGCGGGGGTTACGCCTCCACCGGGGCGTGCGCGGGCCCGCGTTCCAGTCGACGCACCGCCAGCTCCGCATACATCGCCGCCCCGTCCGCCAGCACCGCATCGTCGAACTCGGCCAGCGGGGAATGGTTGTTGGGGCTGCGCTCGGGGTCGGCCCCGGCGGGCGGGGCACCGAGAAAGATCATTGCTCCGGGGACCTCGGCCAGCACCCGGGAGAAGTCCTCCGCACCGGCCAGCGGCTGCGGCAGCGGCGCGAATCGCTCCTCGCCCATCGCCTCGCGGACCGCGTCCCCCACGAAGGCCGCCTCGCCGTCATCGTTGACGGTCACCGGATACAGGGCCGTGAACTCCGCGTCCACGCCCACCCCGTAGGCCGCCGCGATGCCCCGGCACACTTCCACCGTGCCGTCCTTGACCCGCGCCTGGGCGGCGTGCGAGAAGCTGCGGACGGTCGCCTCGAAGACCGCGGTGTCCGGGATGACGTTCGACTTGGTGCCGGCGTGAAAGGTCCCGACCGTCAGGACCACCGGGTCGAAGACGTCGAACGTACGGGTGATCCATGCCTGGAGCGCGCTCACCATCGCACACGCCGCCTGCACCGGGTCCTTCGCACGGTAGGGCATCGCCCCGTGCCCGCCCTCGCCGCGTACGGTCACCCGCAGCACGTTGGATGCGGCCATCGCCGTGCCGCCGCGGGTGCGGAAGGCGCCGCCGGGCAGTCCGGCCGACAGCACATGGAGCGCGTACGCCGCCTCCGGGCGCCGCCCCGCCGCCTCCAGCAGCCCCTCGTCCAGCATGTGCCGCGCGCCGTCGTAACCCTCCTCGCCCGGCTGGAACATGAACACCACATCGCCCGCGAGCCGGTCCCGGTGCGCCGACAGGAGCCGGGCGGCGCCGGTGAGCATGGCGGTGTGCAGGTCGTGCCCGCACGCGTGCATCCGGCCGTTACCGGCCGCGAAGTCCAGCCCGGTGCGCTCGGCGACGGGCAGCGCGTCCATGTCGCCGCGCAGGAGCACCACCGGCCCGTCGGCCGGCCCCCGCAGCACCGCCGTCACCGAACTGAGCGAGTCGCCGGTGCGGATCTCCAGCGGCAGGCCGTCCAGTTCGGCCAGCACCGCCTCCTGCGTACGGGGCAGATCCAGCCCCGTCTCGGGCGTACGGTGCAGCGCGCGGCGCATCCGCACGAGGTCGTCGGAGAGGGCACGGGCGTCGTCGCGGAGGTTCATGGGGCTCCTTACATGGGGAGCTCACCATTCTTGACCGCGTCGACGAACGAGGACCAGTGCGCCGCGGGGAAGATCAGCGCCGGGCCGTCCGGGTCCTTGCTGTCGCGGACGGGGACGAGGCCGTGGGCGGCGGTGAGGGCGCGGGAGAATTCGAGGCATTGACCGCCACTGCCGTCGCTGTACGACGACTTGACCCAGGCGAAGTCGCGGGAGAACTCGACGCAGTCCCCGCCACTGCCGTCGCTGTACGACGAATTGACCCACGTGGCGGCGGCCAGATCCAAGTCGGGGATCATGGGCGGTACTCCTTCAGCAGGGTCTTGATCAGGGCCAGTGAGGCATCTGGTGACAACGCATGCGCCCTGAGCAGATCATAGTCATCGAGAGCCGCGTCGACCGTTTGTGCGGAGTCATGCATTCGGCCTCCTACCCGGGTCTCGGTGTACAGCAGCGAGCGGGAGTCCGTGAAGTGCAGCACAGTGAACGGCTTCATATGTGCGGTCGGTGCTCCGGCCGAGAACGGCATGACCTGAAGCACGATGTGGGGCGACTCGGCAGCCTCCAGCAGGTACTCAAGCTGAAGGGACATGACCCCGGCGTTGCCCACGACCGTTCGTAGACACGCCTCGTGGAGGATGGACCACAGAAGAGGCGGATCGTCTCGCTTGAAGACCTCACGCCGCCGCACTCGCGAGGCAACCTTGCCTTCGATTGCCTCCGGACTCGCCCCCGGATTGGACACCCGAAAGATGACCCGCGCGTACTCCTCTGTCTGGAGGATGCCCATCACCAGGGTCGCCGAATAGTCCAGTATGCGCGTCGCCTTCCGCTCCAGGTTCAGGTACGGGACGAACCACGATGGGTTGTCCCCTTCATCGATCCTCCGCAGCAGCCCCGTGAAGAGCCCGTTCGTCCCGAACGCCACATCGCAGCCCTTGGCGAACTTCTGGCTCGCCTTCTGCTTTCCCGACTCCACCATGGAGACGTACGCCTCGGTGTAGCCCGTGGCCTTGCCTAAGTGCTTCTGAGTGAGCTTGCGGCCCAGGCGTACCTGCCTGACGTCCTGGCCGAAGCGCTGGAGCGGATTGAAGAGCTCGGGAGGGGTCGTCTCGTCCAATGCTGTGACCTCTCGTCCTGTGCTTGCGGCCAGCATCGCGGCAGGCCAGCGACTTCAGCCGCTGCGCCTTAAGTGCCCCGATTCTATTGCCCGTTGCGTTGCCCAGGTGACCGAATGACTACATCCAGTCACCCCGCAACACTCCCAGGAGGTCGGCAACATGACGGACGCAACGGACGGCGCACGACTGCTCCCGTGGACGAACCCCGACGGCAATCCGTGCTTCCTCGTGAGCGACGGGACCGGCTACGTGGCCCGGCTCGCCGACGACGTCGAGGACGCACTGCTCGGGCTGGCCGCCGAGCTGATCGAGGAGGCGCGGCGCGTGCTGGGCGCGCGGGCGTGGACGCCCGGTGAACTCCACCTGCTGGCCATCGAGTTGACCGAGGCGCTCACCGCCATGTACCGGGTCGCGGAGAGTCGAGGTGCCCGGCTGCCCGTACCGCCCGCTCCGTAAGATCAACCAGTGCCTCCTGACATATCGCTCCTTACCCTGACCCTGCTCTGCCTGGCCGCCCTCGCCGCCGGCTGGATCGATGCCGTGGTGGGCGGCGGTGGGCTGCTGCTTCTGCCCGCCCTGCTGGTGGGGCTGCCGCATACGCCCGTCGCCTACGTCCTCGGGACCAACAAGTCGACGGCCGTCGCCGGCACCACCGCGGCCGCCATCACCTACGCCCGCAAGGCGCCGATCGACGTACGCATGGCGCTGCGCATCGGTCTCGCGGCGGCCGCCGGATCGGTCGGCGGGGCGTTCTTCGCGGCGGGGATCAACAGCGCGGTGCTGCGGCCGCTGATCATGGCCGTCCTCCTGGCGGTGCTGCTCTTCATCCTCTTCCGGCCCGCCTTCGGAACCGCGCCCGCGCCCGCGGAACCGGTCACCCGGCAGCGGATGCTGGCGGCGATCCTCGCCGCGGGGCTGGGCCTCGGCTTCTACGACGGCCTGATCGGACCCGGCACCGGGGCGTTTCTCGTCGTCACCCTCACCGCCATCCTGCATATGGATCTGGTCACGTCCTCCGCCACCTCCAAGGTGATCAATGTCTGCACCAACCTCGGTGCGCTGACGATGTTCGCGATCCAGGGCACCGTGCTGTGGCAACTCGGCGCGCTGCTCGCCCTGCTCAATCTCACCGGCGGCCTGATCGGGGCCCGGATGGCCCTCAAACGCGGCGCCGGATTCGTGCGTGGGGTGCTGGTGGTCGTGGTCATCGGGCTGCTCTGCAAGCTGGCCTTCGACCAGTGGCTGGCTACCTAAGAATGATACGGAACATTCAGAAAAATGTGAAGAGAGAAAATGCAGGGAGGGGGAGAGTCGAAGGGGAAGAGCCGAGGGGGGCCGCGGAGGGGAGGGGCGCGGGGTAGCAGAGCGGGTTTTCGGCCCCGGCCTCAGCCGCGTACCGCCACCAGCGGCGGTGGTCCCAGCGGCCGTGGCGCCACCGTCAGCACGGCCGTCAGCAGCACGGCCGAGTCCTCCAGGGCCACCAGCCCGTGCCGCTCGTGGGTGATCGCGGCGACCTGACCCGCCCTCAACTCCTGGCTCGCATGCGCCCGGGTGACCCGGACCCGGCCCTTCAGTACCTGGAGGCTCGCGGCCGGCGGGGTGTTGTGCTCGTCCAGAGAGGCCCCCGCGATCAGCGCGATCACGGTCTGCCGCAGCGGGCCGTCGTGCAGGAAGAGGTGGGCGCTGCGGCCGTGTGCGGAGGCCCTGGCATCGTCGAGCTGATCGCGGACGAGGGCGTTGAGGTCGTTCATGGCGGGCCTTTCCGTGCGAAGCGGCGGCGGGGCTCCCCTTCCATCCTTGCCGTTGTTCGAGTTGCCGCAACCGGGAGGATCCCGTATAGGCCGGGTGTTCGCCATGAAACGGGCGTCCGGGTGGATGCGTTCCAAGGGCGGCCCGCCATGGGCAGGACGATCACCACGGTCCGTACGATGCATGGCGATCACAGGACGGATACGAGGCACCCGCCGTAGTCCACCTCCACCCCTCGGCCGAGATCCGTCCCATCCCCCACACGAAGGATGCACACCCGTGGCAGACCCCGAGCCGTACCGCCCGGACAGACCGGGCGGCCCAGAACTGTCCGATCCGGGCGGGCAGTCGGCCCGTTTCCTGGCCGTCATGACGACCACCGACTCCGAGCAGAAGGCCGAGCGGCTGGCGCGCGGTGCGATCGAGGGCCGGTTCGCGGCCTGTGCGCAGATCGGTGCGCCGGTGACCTCGGTGTACCGGTGGGAGAACGCCGTCGAGACCGCCCGGGAGTGGCAGGTGCTGTTCAAGACGTCGACCGCCCGGTACGAGGCGCTGGAGGGCTATCTCCTCGGCGCCCACGACTACGAGACGCCCGAAATCATCGCCACCCCCATCGTGCGGGGCGGCGCCGGCTATCTGGACTGGATCACGAAGGAGACGAGCTGATGCGGCAGCGATGGGGTAGCGCGGCGCTCGTGGCGCTCGGCGTCACACTGGGCCTGGCGACGGCACCGGCCCACGGCGCGGTGGCGGCACCGGGCCTCGCCAAGGCCGATGACACGGGCGAGACCACGCCCGACAACGGGGCCGGGACCAAGCCCGCCGACGCGGGCGAGACCAAGCCCGTCGACAGGGGCGATCAGGCCACCTGGACCGGCAAGGACGCCGCCGCCTACTGGACGCCGAAACGCATGGCCGCCGCCATAGCACCGGCACACGGCCGGCCGCAGCCCCAGCACTCGGTGGTGCCCCCCGAGGCCGAGGCGCTCGCCCACAACCCCGGCGCCGCGTCCAAACTGTCGCCCGTCGCCCGGCACTTCGACGGCATCGCGTCCGTCGGCGTGCTGTTCTCCGTCGACGGCAACTCCAAGGCGCACCACTGCACCGCCAGCGTGGTGCACAGCCCCCGCGGCAATCTGATCCTGACCGCCGGCCACTGCAACCCGGGCTCGCGCGCCGCGTTCGTCCCCCAGTACACCTCCGGCGCGGCCACCCAGCCGTACGGGGTCTGGGCGATCGACGCGGTCTACGACTACCCGAACCGCGGCACCACCGGGCCCGGTGCCGACCTCGACTTCGCCTTCGCCACCGTCCTGCCGGACGACCAGGGCCGGGTCGTCGAGGACGTCACCGGGGGCAACACCCTCGCCGCCACGCCCGGTTACCAGAACGACGTCACCGTCGTCGGCTACCCGAGCGTGCGCAACGACCCGCAGGACAAGGCCGTACGCTGCAACACCCGCACCACCCGCCTGTCGGGTACCCGCCAACTGCGGATGGACTGCGGCGGGTTCTACGGCGGCACCTCGGGCAGCCCCTGGCTGGCCGATTTCGACGAGGGGTCCGGCACCGGCCGGATCGTCGGCCTGATCGGCGGTCTCAACGGTGGCGGCCCCAAGGGCCCGCACAGCGACCGGACCTCCTACAGCCCGTACTTCGGGCCGGAGATCCTCGCCCTGTACAACCGCGCCACCCAGGACAGCTGACCGGCGGGAGCTCGGGCGGAGGCGCTAACGCAGCGCCTCCGCCACGCCCTTCTCCCGCGGCCCCAGAAAGCGCGGATCGGGCCGCAGCGCCGCGTCCGCCGCCGCCTTCCCCGCCGCGAAGATCTCCCGTACGCCGCCATAGGCCCAGGTCACATCGTGTGTGGCGGCCACCCCGACGCCATACGCATCGATCCCGGCCGCCTCGCACAGCGCCAGCGCCCGCCGGATGTGAAAGCCCTGGCTGACCAGCACCGCCCGCTTCACCCCGAAGATCCGGCGTGCGCGGCTGCACGAGTCCCAGGTGTCGAATCCCGCGTAATCGCCGACGATCTTCCGGGCCGGGACGCCGTGCCGCACCAGATAGCCGCGCATCGCATCCGGTTCGTCGTAGTCGTGGGTGCTGTTGTCGCCGGTGACCAGGATGGCGCGGACCGTTCCCCGGGTGTAGAGCGCGGCGGCCGCGTCCAGACGGTGGGCGAGATACGGGGACGGCTCGCCGTTCCACAGGCCCGCACCGAAAACGACGGCAACGGGGGCGGCGGGCGCATCGGCGACCGTGCGGACACGGGGGCCGCCCGTGGCGTTCATCCAGGTCGCGGGGGCCAGCGCCAGGACCGTCAGGACCACCACGGCCTGGTAGGCGAGGCGCCGGCCACGCCTGGTCCGCGGCAGCCGTACCCGGCGCGCGCCGCTGCGTATGAGCCCTATGAGACCCGGCCCCTGTCCTCGCATGCCTGCCCACCCCGTTCCGACCGATTGTCGCCAGTTGCGACGCCCAGGGGCCTGGCATGGTTGCAGTAAGGGCCCAACGTCACAGCTCAGAGGGCACAGCTCAGTCGTCACAGCCCAGCCGGCACCCGACCCGGAGAGGACCGCCCGCCCATGACCACCGAGCCCGAGCGGCTGCCGTTCTTCGTCTACGGAACGCTGCGCCCCGGTGAGGCCAACTACGCCCGGACGCTGCGCGGCAGGACCGCCGCGGAGGAGCCCGCCCGGATGGCCGGCGCGCTGCTCTACGACGGCCCCGGATACCCGTACGCGACGGCCGGGCCCCCGGACGCGGTCGTCCACGGCACCCTGGTGTGGCCCCGCGCCGCCGACTACGACGCGGTGCGCGCCGTGCTCGACCGGCTGGAGGGCTATGCGCCCGGCGATCCGCGGAACCTCTACGAACGGGTGGTCACCGACGCGCTCCGCCCCGACGGCAGCCGGGTCCGGGCCTGGGTCTACCTGGCGGCGCCACCGCTCGCCGCCCGGCTGCGCGCCACCGGGACCGTCATCGAGGGCGGCCGCTGGGGCGCCCTTACAGCGCCGGTCCGGGCCCCCGTTAACCTGGACGATCCATCCCGTACCGGAGATCCGTCCCGTACCGAGGGCCCGTCCCCTGCGGGCGGCCCGCCCCGTACCGAGGACCCCTCCCGTCCCGCAGAACAGGTGTGACCCGCGTGCCTTCCTCCTCCTCGCCCGCCCCCTCCGCCGCCAGGCCCCCGCTCCCCAAGGCGGAGCTGCATCTGCACATCGAGGGCACCCTGGAGCCCGAGCTGGCCTTCGCGCTCGCCGCACGCAACGGCGTCACCCTGCCCTACGCCACCGAGGACGAACTGCGCCGCGCCTACTCCTTCAGCGACCTCCAGTCCTTCCTCGACCTGTACTACGCGCTGATGGCCGTCCTGCGCACCGAGGACGACTTCGCCGACCTCGCCCACGCCTATCTGGCGCGCGCCGAGGAACAGGGCGTACGGCACGCCGAGATCTTCTTCGACCCGCAGGCGCACACCGCCCGCGGCGTCTCCCTCGGCACGGTCATCCGCGGGCTCTCCCGCGCCCTGGACGCCGCCCAGGAGACCTACGGCATCACCACCCGCCTCATCATGTGCTTCCTGCGCGACGAGAGCGCCGCATCGGCCCTGGAGACCTTCGAGGCGGCCCGCCCCTACCTGGACCGGATCACCGCCGTCGGGCTGGACTCCGCCGAGGTCGGGCACCCGCCGTCGAAGTTCAAGGAGGTCTACGCGCTGGCCCGGGAGGCCGGGCTCAAGTGCGTGGCGCACGCGGGGGAGGAGGGGCCGCCCGCGTATGTGTGGGAGGCGCTGGACGTCCTGGGCGTGGACCGGATCGACCACGGGGTGCGCGCCCTGGAGGACGAGCGGCTGGTCGCGCGCCTGGTGGCGGACCGCATCCCGCTCACCGTCTGCCCGCTGTCCAACGTCCGCCTCCGCGTCATCGACGACCTCGCCGCCCATCCGCTGCCCGCCATGCTCGACGCCGGCCTCCTGGTCACCGTCAACTCCGACGACCCCGCCTACTTCGGCGGCTACGCCCACGACAACTTCGCCGCGGTACGCGACGCCCTCGGCCTCGACGACGCGGCGCTGCGCACCCTGGCCCGCAACTCGTTCGAGGCGTCGTTCCTGGACGAGGCGACGCGGGCGGCCTATCTGGCGGAGGTCGACGCGTACTAGGGAGCGGAGGTCGACGCGTACTAGGGAGAGGTCGACGCGTACGCCCCCCCGTATGGTGACTTGTGGTGACAACACCGCTGCCGACTCGTTGGCATGGCATGCCATACACACGTCATGTACTCACCGGATTCGCGCTTGCGACCGCTCTTCTCGCCACCCTGCCGGCACCGGCGGCCGTGGCTGCCACCGAGGAAGACTCGACCCCCATCACGCCTCATGTCGTGATGCCTCTGGGCGACTTCCTGACGGGGCACGGCACTCCGGCCAACTGGAGCGTCCTCGGGGTGGGCCTCACACCCGTCGCCCACTAGGGCCGTTCCACCTGCTGGGCCCGTTCCACCCGTACCGCGCACACCTTGAACTCCGGCATCCGGGACGTCGGATCGAGCGCCGGATTGGTCAGGGTGTTGGCGCGGCCCGGGCCCGGCCAGTGGAAGGGCATGAAGACCGTGTCGGGGCGGATGGCGGCGGTCACCCGGGCCGGGGCGGCCGCGCGGCCGCGCCGGGACTCCACCGCGACCAGCTCGCCGTCCGCTATCCCGAGCCGCGCCGCCAGTTGGGGGTGCAGCTCGACGAACGGGCCCGGCGCGGCGGCGTTCAGCTCGGCCACCCGCCGGGTCTGCGCGCCCGACTGATACTGCGCCAGCACCCGCCCGGTGGTCAGCAGCACCGGGTACGCCTCGTCCGGCTCCTCGGCCGCCGGGCGGTGCACCACGGGGACGAACCGGGCCCGGCCGTCGGGGGTGGCGAAACGCTCCAGGAAGAGCCGCGGCGTACCGGGGTGCGCCCCCGCCTCCTCGGGCTGCTCCGGGCACGGCCAGAACACGCCGTCCTCCGCCGCGATCCGCCGGTAGGTGATCCCCGAGTAGTCGGCCGGTCCGCCCGCCGAGGCCCGGCGCAGCTCGTCGAAGACCTCCTCCGGGTCGGCCGGGAAGCCCTTCTCCCGGCCCAGCCGCGCCGCCAGCGCGCCGAGGACCTCCAGGTCGGTACGGACACCGGGCGGCGGATCCAGCGCCCGGCGGCGCAGCAGGACCCTGCCCTCCAGATTGGTCGTGGTGCCGGTCTCCTCCGCCCACTGGGCGACCGGCAGCACCACATCCGCCAGCGCGGCCGTCTCCGAGAGCACCACATCGGCGACCGCCAGGAAGCCCAGCGACCGTATGCGATCCTCCACATGGGCGGCCCGCGGCGCCGAGACCACCGGGTTGGAGCCCATCAGCAGCAGCGCGCGGATCTCGCCGCCCAGCGCGTCCAGCAGCTCGTACGCGCTGCGCCCGGGGCCGGGCAGCGCGTCCGGATCGACGTCCCACACCTGCGCCACATGCCGCCGGGCCGCCGGGTCGTCGAGCTTGCGGTAGCCGGGCAACTGGTCGGCCTTCTGGCCGTGTTCGCGGCCCCCCTGGCCGTTGCCCTGGCCGGTCAGGCACCCGTAGCCGGACAGCTCGCGGCCCGCGCGCCCGGTGGCCAGACACAGATTGATCCAGGCGCCCACGGTGTCGGTGCCCTTGGCCTGCTGCTCGGGCCCGCGCGCCGTCAGCACCATGGACGACTCGGCGCCGCAGAACATCCCTACCGCCGCCCGGAGGTCGGGGACGGGAATGCCCGTGATGCGTTCGACCATTTCCGGCCAGTGCGCCATCGCCGCGGCCCGCGCCTTCTCCCACCCGTCGGTCCGCGCCGCGATGAACTCCTCGTCCGTACGGCCCTCGGCGACCACCAGGTGGAGCAGCCCCAGGGCGAGCGCGAGATCGGTGCCCGGGCGCGGCGCCAGATGCAGATCGGCCTGTTCGGCGGTGCGGGTGCGGCGCGGGTCGACGACGATCAGCCGGCCGCCGTTCTCCCGCAGCTCGGTCAGATAGCGCAGGGCGGGCGGCATGGTTTCGGCCAGGTTGGAGCCCACCAGGATGACGCAGCCGGTGCGGGCGACATCGGCCAGCGGGAACGGCAGCCCGCGGTCCAGGCCGAACGCGCGGGCGTGCGCCGCCGCGGCCGAGGACATGCAGAACCGGCCGTTGTAGTCGATCTGCGAGGTGCCGAGCACGACCCGGGCGAATTTCCCCAGCGTATACGCCTTCTCATTGGTCAGCCCGCCCCCGCCGAAGACCCCGACGGCGTCCCGGCCGTGCTCCGCGCCCGCCCGGCGCAGGCCGTCCGCGACCCGGTCCAGCGCCTCGTCCCAGGTGGCCGGGGCGAGCTCCCCGGTGGCGGGATCGCGCACCAGAGGGGAGGTCAGCCGTGCCCCCGGGGCCAGCAGCTCGGCTGCCGTACGGCCCTTACCGCACAGCGCGCCCCGGTTCACCGGGAACGCGGTCCGCTCGACCACCGTCACACCGGGGCCGTCACCGGACGCCCCGGAGGCCCGCTCGACGGGCCGCAGCCCCATGCCGCATTGCAGGGCACAGTAGGGGCAGTGGGTGTCGACGGTGGCGTTCGCGGCGTTCATGCGCGCCAGCGTGGTACGGGGGTGTTACCGGGCGAGGTTCGCGCCGGTTTCGGGCGCGCGGCGGGGACCTCCGACGGGGCGCACGCTGCGGGGAGGCCGGGCGGTACACGGATTTCCCCGCGGCGAAACGGAACCGCAACGACCGGCTGCCAGGCTCCCGCCATGACGGAGTGGATATCGTCCCAGCCCACGCCGGACCCGGTGGCCCCCGCCGGGGCCGCCCCCCTCGTCCTCGCCGCCGAGATCACCGCCCGGCTGAGCACCCAGCTCAGCCACGTCCGGCTGCACGGCTACCGGAGCCCCGGCCCGCGGCGCCCGGCGTCCGGCTCCGGCGGCGCCCCCGGCGGCGCCCCCGACGGCGCCCCCGACGGCGCGACCCCCACCCTGGTCGCCGTCGCCCACGGCAGCCGCGACCCGCGGGCCCTGCCCACCGTCCGCGCCCTGCTCGACCGGGTCCGCGCCCTGCGTCCGGATCTGCCCGTACGCCTCGGCCATATCGAGCTCAACCGGCCGCGGCTCGCCGACGTCCTGGCGGAGCTGTCCGGCCGGGCCGTCCTCGTACCGCTGCTTTTCGGCCACGGTTACCACGTCACCCACGATCTGCCCGCCGCCCTGGCGGCCGCGCCCCACCTGGACGGCACCGTCGCCGCCCCCCTGGGCCCGCACTCTCTCCTGGTGGAGGCGCTGTACGGCCGCCTCCTGGAAGCCGGGTTCCCCGACGCCCCCGCCCGCGCCCGTACGGCCGTCGTCCTCGCCTCGGCCGGCTCCCGGGCGGCGCGCTCGGGCGAGGACACCGCGCGTCTGGCCCGGCTCCTGTCCGCCCGGCTCGGTGGCGTCCCCGTCCTCCCCGCCTTCGCCTCGGCGGCCACGCCCACCGTCCCGGAAGCCGTGCGCCTGCTCACCGCCCGCGGCTACGACCGCATCGCGCTGGCCTCCTGCTTCACCGCCCCGGGCCGCTTCGCCGCCGAGTGCGCCGCCCACGCCCCCGGGGCCGCCGCCGCACCCCTGGGCGACCACCCGGCGCTGGCCCGCCTCGTCCTGCACCGCTACGACGAGGCCGTCGCCCGGGTATCCGGCCACGCCCCTGCCCCGGCACACCACCGCGCGCTCGCACCGGCCCACGGCTAGGGCGATGGGCCCTGGCCGGGCCCACGGCACCCCCACCGCGCCCGGGCCCCGGCCCACAGGCCGCCACCTGACCCCGCCACTTGACCCCGTCACCCGACCCCGCCGCCCTCCCGCGCCCCGGATCCGGCACCGACGGCACCAGGGCGGCTACCGTCGCTGTATGACGGGCACACCATCGACAACCGGCCAGGCCCCCGGCACCCTGGGCTACACCGACGCGGACGCCGAACGCTGGGTCGCCGAGCCCGACAAACGCCCCGGCCGCACCGCCTTCCAGCGCGACCGCGCCCGGGTCCTGCACTCCGCCGCGCTGCGCAGGCTGGCCGGCAAGACCCAGGTCGTCACCCCCGGCACGCTCACCCACGCCTGGGACGCCAGCCCCCGCACCCGCCTGACCCACTCCCTGGAGTGCGCCCAGGTGGGGCGCGAACTGGGCGCCGCCCTCGGCTGCGACCCCGACCTCGTCGAGGCCGCCTGTCTGGCGCACGATCTGGGCCATCCGCCCTTCGGGCACAACGGCGAGCAGACGCTCAACCGTGTGGCCGCCGCCTGTGGCGGCTTCGAGGGCAACGCCCAGTCGCTGCGGCTGCTGGCCCGTCTGGAGCCCAAACGGTTCGTCCCCGCCCCGGACGGCCCGGCGCTCAGCGTCGGCCTCAACCTCACCCGCGCCACCCTGGACGCCGCCACCAAATACCCCTGGCCGCGCGGCGCCCACCCCACCGACCCCGACTCACCCAAATTCGGCGTCTACGCCGACGACCTGCCGGTCTTCGACTGGTTCCGGAAGGACGCGCCGCCCGCCGCACGCAGCTTCGAGGCGCAGGTCATGGACTGGTCGGACGATGTCGCGTACTCGGTGCACGACGTCGAGGACGGCCTGCACGCCGGCCATCTCGATCCCAACCTCCTGCTCGCCGACGCCGAACGCGCCGAGATCTTCGCGGTCGCCGCCGCCCGCTACGCCCCCGGCGCGGACCCCGCGGAGCTGGCCGCCGCCCTGGACCGCCTCCTGGAGCAGGAGTGGTGGCCGCACGGCTACGACGGCACCGCACTCGCCCAGGCCCGGCTCAAGGACGCCACCAGCCAGCTGATCGGCCGTTTCTGCCTGGCGGCCGAGGGCGCCACCCGGGCCGCATGGGGCGACGGACGGCTCACCCGTTACGCGGCCCAGCTGATGGTTCCGGACGAAACACGGCTGGAATGCGCCGTTTTGAAGGCCGTCGCCGACCGGTACGTCATACAGCGTCCCGACCAGGAGGCGGTCCGCGCCGACCAGCGCGTGGTGATCGCCGAACTGGCCGAGGCGCTGCTCGCCCGCGCCCCCGACGGCCTTGATCCGCAGTTCCGTTCGCTGTTCGACACCGCCGCCGACGACACCGCCCGGATGCGCGTCGTCATCGATCAGATCGCCTCCCTGACGGACGCCTCCGCACGCTCTCTGCACGCCCGCCTCACACATCGCCCTGGTAACGCTTAGGGCAACCCAGGGTGACCCTGGGCAGACAGTCCCCCTTCCCCCCTCACCCTCCGTGCGGGACGCTCGGACCGGGCCGTCTTCGAACGGGTACGGCGTACCGGGAACCACCACCGCACCGGAGACATCAACGGGGGGAGAAGCACGCCGGTGAAGGACACCGGTACGCGCACGGAGGGGGCACCGCACACGGGGGCACGACCGGGGCGTTCACGGACGCGGGACGCGTCCGTACGGCACCGCAACGAGGAGGAAGCAAGTGGTCGACGCACACCAGACGTTCGTCATCGTCGGAGGTGGCCTGGCCGGGGCGAAGGCCGCGGAGACGCTCCGCTCGGAGGGCTTCACCGGCCGGGTGATCCTCATCTGCGACGAGCGCGACCACCCCTACGAACGCCCCCCGCTCTCCAAGGGGTATCTGCTCGGCAAGGAGGAGCGGGACAGCGTCTTCGTCCACGAACCCACCTGGTACGCCCGGGCCGACATCGAGCTCCACCTGGGCCAGCCCGCCGTCCACCTGGACCCCGCGGCCAGGACCGTACGCCTCGGGGACGGCACCCTGATCGCCTACGACAGGCTGCTGCTCGCCACCGGCGCCGAACCGCGCCGCCTGGACATCCCCGGCACGGCCCTGGCCGGCGTCCACCACCTGCGCCGCCTCGCACACGCCGAACGGCTGCGGGGCGTCCTCGCCTCCCTCGGCCGGGAGAACGGCCACCTCGTCATCGCCGGCGCCGGCTGGATCGGCCTGGAGGTCGCCGCCGCGGCCCGCTCCTACGGCGCCGAGGTCACCGTCGTGGAACAGGCCCCCACCCCCCTGCACGGCGTTCTGGGCCCCGAACTGGGCGCCATGTTCGCCGAACTGCACCGCGAGAAGGGCGTGCGCTTCCACTTCGGCGCCCGCCTCACCGAGATCATCGGCCAGGACGGCATGGTCCTCGCGGCGCGCACCGACGACGGCGAGGAACACCCCGCCCACGACGTCCTCGCCGCCATCGGCGCCGCCCCGCGCACCGCCCTCGCCGAACAGGCCGGGCTCGCCCTCGTCGACCGCGAGGACGGCGGCGGCATCGCGGTGGACGCCGCGCTGCGCACCTCCGACCCGCACATCTACGCCGCCGGTGACGTCGCGGCCGCCCACCATCCCCTCCTGGGCAGCCGCATCCGCGTCGAACACTGGGCCAACGCCCTCAACGGCGGACCGGCCGCGGCCCGCGCCATGCTCGGCGAGGACGTCCGCTACGACCGCATCCCGTACTTCTTCTCCGACCAGTACGACCTCGGAATGGAGTACTCCGGATACGCCCCGCCCGGCTCCTACGACCAGGTCGTCTGCCGCGGCGACGTCGGCAAACGGGAGTTCGTCGCCTTCTGGCTCGCCGGGGGCCGCCTCCTGGCCGGGATGAACGTCAACGTCTGGGACGTCGCCGAGCCCGTACGGCAACTGATCCGCGAGGGGCGGCCGTTGGACGCCGACGCGCTGGCCGACCCGGACGTTCCGCTGGAGTCGCTGCTCCCGTAGCGTGCCCGTGTGAGCGAGCGGAGAGAGAGAACAATCAGGAGGTGCGCGCCTCGCGCATGCGAGGCCGAGCGCAGCGAGGTTTCGGTATGAGCGCCCCCGAGACCACAGGTCCCACCGGTCCCGCCCGTAGCACCGCCCCCGGCGCGCCCGTCCCGGCCGTCACTCTCGACGACGTCCGGGACGCCGCCGGGCGGCTGGCGGGCGTCGCCCACCGCACGCCCGTCCTGCGCTCCCGCACCCTCGATGCGCGCCTCGGCGCCGAGATCCACCTCAAGTGCGAGAACTTCCAGCGCATCGGCGCCTTCAAGTTCCGCGGCGCCTACAACGCGATCTCGCGCCTCTCCCCGCAGCAGCTGGCCCGCGGGGTCGTCGCCTACTCCTCCGGCAACCACGCCCAGGCCGTCGCGCTGGCCGCCCGCGAGCTCGGCACCCGGGCCGTGATCGTCATGCCCGAGGACGCACCGCGCTCCAAACGGGACGCCACCGCCGGCTACGGCGCCGAGATCGTCTCCTACGACCGCTACACCGGCGACCGCGCCGCCCTCGCGCAGCAGCTGGCCGACGAGCGGGGCCTCGCCCTGATCCCGCCCTACGACCATCCGCACATCATCGCCGGTCAGGGCACCGCCGCCCTCGAACTGATCGAGGAGACCGGCCCACTGGACGCGCTGCTGGCGCCGGTCGGCGGGGGCGGCCTGATGGCGGGCTCGGCCGTCGCCGCCACCGCCCTGGTACCCGGCATCCGCATGATCGGCGTGGAACCGGAGGCGGGCGACGACACCCTGCGCTCCCTGAAGGCCGGCCATCGCATCACGATCCCCGTGCCGCACACCATCGCCGACGGCCAGGCCGTCGAGTCCCCCGGCGAACTCCCCTTCGCGATCAACCGCCGTCTCCTCGACTCGATCACCCTGGTCACCGACGACGACATCCGCGCCGCCATGGCCTTCGCCTTCGAACGCCTCAAGATCGTCACCGAGCCCAGCGGCGCCAGCGCGCTCGCCGCCCTCCTCGCCGGCCGTATCGACCCCCTCCCGCCCCGCATCGGCGTGATCGTCTCCGGCGGCAACATCGGACTGGACCGTTTCCTGGAACTGCTGCGCTGACCTGCGACAACGCCCGCCGCCACGCGCACCGGCCCGGCCGGGCGGCAGGGACTGTCCTACCCCCACCGTAGAATTCACGCGTGGCAGGCAGGATCAACGATGACGACGTGAAGGCGGTACGGGACGCGGTCCCGATCGACGCCGTCGTGTCCGAGTACCTCCAGCTCCGCAACGCCGGCGGCGGCAATCTCAAGGGCCTGTGCCCCTTCCACGACGAGAAGTCCCCCTCCTTCCACGTGAGCACGGCCAAGGGGCTCTACCACTGCTTCGGCTGCCAGGAGGGCGGCGACACCGTCGACTTCATCATGAAGATCGACCACCTCTCCTTCGCCGAGACCATCGAGCGCCTCGCCGCCCAGGCCGGCATCACCCTGCGCTACGAAGAGGGCGGCTACACCCCCGGCCGCCAGCAGGGCGAACGCACCCGCCTGGTGGAGGCCCACAAGGCCGCCGCCCAGTTCTACATCGAGCAGCTGGACGGCCCCGAGGCCGAGATCGGCCGCCGCTTCCTCGCCGAGCGCGGCTTCGACCAGTCCGCCGCCCAGCACTTCGGCGTCGGCTACAGCCCGGCCGGCTGGGACCACCTCACCCGCTTCCTGCGCGGCCGCGGCTTCAGCGACCAGGAACTGGTCCTCTCCGGCCTCTCCCAGGAGGGCCGCCGCGGCCCCATCGACCGCTTCCGCGGCCGCCTGATGTGGCCCATCCGCGATATCGCCGGCGAGGTCGTCGGCTTCGGCGCCCGCAAGCTCCGCGACGACGACAACGGCCCCAAGTACCTCAACACCCCCGAGACCCCCCTCTACCGCAAGTCCCAGGTCCTCTACGGCATCGACCTCGCCAAGAAGGAGATCGCCAAGACCAACCGCGCGGTCGTCGTCGAGGGCTATACGGACGTCATGGCCTGCCACCTGGCGGGCGTCACCACCGCCATCGCCACCTGCGGTACGTCCTTCGGCGAGGGCCACATCAAGATCCTCCGGCGCCTGCTGATGGACAACGCCAACGCCGAGGTCATCTTCACCTTCGACGGCGACGCCGCCGGCCAGAAGGCGGCCCTGCGCGCCTTCGAGGACGACCAGAAGTTCGCCGCCGAAACCTCCATCGCCATCACCCCCGGCGGCATGGACCCCTGCGAACTGCGCCTGGCCAAGGGCGACGACGCCGTCGCCGGGCTGGTCGAATCCCGCACCCCGCTCTTCGAGTTCGCCCTCCGGCACGTCGTCGCGCGCCACAACCTCGACACCGCCGTCGGCCGCGCCGCCGCCCTCGACGAAGCCGCGCCCATCGTCGCCCACATCAAGAACAGCTCCATCCAGCACGAATCCGCCGTCCAGCTGGCCGGCATGCTCGGCATCCTGGACACCCAGTTCGTCGTCAAGCGCGTGTCCCAGCTCGCCCGCTGGGCCCGCGAACGCGGCCGCGACGGCCAGGACCGCCCCCGTACGCCGCACCGCGCCTCGGCCGCCGCCGAGGCGCCCCCGCAGCCGGCCGGCTCCCGCGGTCCCGCCCTCAACCTCCGCAGCCCCGCCCACCGCGTCGAGCGCGAACTGCTCAAACTCGCCCTCCAGCGCCCCGACCTGGTCTCCCCGGCCTTCGACGCCTACGGGATCGACGAGTTCACCGCCCCGCCCTACGCCACGGTCCGCCAGTGCATCGAGGACGCCGGCGGCGCCACCGCCGGGGCCGCCGACCCCGGATACGTCCCCCGCGTCCGCGAGGCCGCCCCCGACGACACCGTCCGCGCCATGGTCACCGAACTGGCCGTGGAGCCCCTGCACACCCGCCGCGACCCCGACGAGGCATACGCCGGCGTCCAGCTCGTCGCCGTCCGGCTGGCCGCCGTCAACCACCGCGTCACCGAAATCCGCGGCACCCTCCAACGCCTGGGCCCCCGCGCCGACCCCGACCACCTCGCCGCCGTCCAGAACGAACTCTGGATCCTCCAGCAGTACGGCCAGTCCCTCCGCGAACGCGGCTACGCCGCCCTCTAGGGCCGCCCCCCCCGGGGCAGGCCGTAGAGGGCCCACAGCACCCCCCGGTAGCCATCCGGTCACGGACCGGACTCAAAAAGTGGCCGCACGCCCCTCGTGGCGGGAGTGTGTCGTACTCCACACTGAGGGGCGGTGCCTGAGTCCTCGGAGCGCGGCGGGTCCGGTTGCCCTGATCCGGAATCCCCCGCGCAACCGCTCGTGACGTACGGGACGGACGGCGGCTCGGCCGCATCCGTACCCGGCCCTTCTGCCGCCCTCGCAGCGATCACCCTGGAGGTCGCCCCCGTGCAGACCCAGACCCTCGCCGACGCGCCGGCCCCCGCGGCACCGGACCTGGATCCGGTCACCGTGCCACAGCAGTCCGGGGCACCCGCCGCAGAGTCGCTCGCCGGGGAGGCCGCCGCCCAGGAACTCCCCGAACCGGCCGACCCTCCCGATCCCCCCGACCCCGCACCCCGCCCCGATGCGGCCGGCCCCTCCGCCGACCTCTTCCGCCAGTACCTCCGCGAGATCGGCCGCATCCCGCTGCTCACCGCCGCCGAGGAGGTCGAGCTCGCCCGCCACGTCGAGGCCGGCCTGTTCGCCGAGGAGAAACTCACCGGCACCCCCGACCTCGACTCCCCTATCGACTCCCAACTCGCCTACGACCTCGACAAGTTGGTGGTCCTGGGCCGGATGGCCAAACGCCGCCTGATCGAGGCCAACCTCCGCCTGGTCGTCTCCGTCGCCAAACGCTACGTCGGCCGCGGGCTGACCATGCTCGACCTCGTCCAGGAGGGCAACCTCGGCCTCATCCGCGCCGTCGAGAAATTCGACTATGCCCGCGGCTACAAGTTCTCCACCTACGCGACCTGGTGGATCCGCCAGGCCATGTCCCGGGCCCTCGCCGACCAGGCCAGAACCATCCGCGTCCCGGTCCATGTCGTCGAGCTGATCAACCGTGTGGTCCGCGTCCAGCGCCGGATGCTCCAGGAACGCGGCTACGAACCCACCCCCGACGAAGTCGCCCGTCACCTCGACCTCACCGAGGAACGCGTCAGCGAGGTCCTCCGCCTGGCCCAGGAACCGGTCTCCCTGCACGCCCCCGTGGGCGAGGAGGACGAGGTGGCCCTCGGCGACCTCATCGAGGACGGCGATGCCGCCTCCCCCGTCGAATCCGCCGCCTTCCTCCTGCTCCGCGAACACCTCGACGCCGTCCTGTCGACCCTCGGCGAACGCGAACGCAAGGTCGTCCAGCTCCGCTACGGCCTCGCCGACGGCCGCCCCCGCACCCTCGAAGAAATCGGCCGCCTCTTCGGCGTCACCCGCGAACGCATACGCCAAATCGAATCCAAAACCCTCAACAAACTCCGTGACCACGCCTTCGCGGACCAGCTCAGGGGGTACCTGGATTAGGGACTGTCCGAGGGGCCGGCCGTCCCCGCTCTCCTCGCGCCCCGTACCCCTCGGGCCGCTCTATCGGCAGTTCCGTGATTCCCAGATCCCGCCGCATGGTCTGGCGCACCTCATAGAGCCCCTCCGAGGCGCGCTTCAGCCCGTCCCTCGCCTCGGTCAGCCGGGCCTCCCGGCCGGCCGGGTCCGGCGCCTCCGGGTCGAGCAGCCGCTGGATCCTGGACATCAGATGAACCAGGCCGCCACCGGCCGCGAGGACCCCGTCGGACGCCACCATCTGCGCCTCGGCGTAGACGTCCCGCAGCCCCTGCCGCGCCTCCTCGACCTCGGGACGGGGCCGGGAGTGCGGCCAAGGCCCTTCGCCGGCGGGTCCGCCGGCGAGATCCGTACCGAGATCCGTACCGAGATCCGTACCGAGATCCGTACCGAGATCCGTACCGAGATCCGTACCGAGATCCGTACCGAGATCCGTACCGAGATCCGTACCGAGATCCGTACCGAGATCCGTACCGAGATCCGTACCGAGGTCCGTACAACGACGGAACAGCACCGCGTGGTACTGCCGCAGGCTCTGGTTGAAGCTCGCATACGACACCCGCCGCGCCTCGATCAGCTCGCGGTGCTCCGCGGCGCGCCGCTCCTCGCGCTGCTCCTGGGCTACGTGCGCGAGTTCGACTGCCTTGGAGCGGAGCGTGCTGCGGTGTGTGAGGAGCCCGGACACCAGGGTCCCGAGGACGCCGACCACCGCCACGACCAGGGAAGTCGTCGAAGCATCCATGCCCCGACGATAGCGGCCGTCAAGGAGTGCGGGCGAGCAACTTCCCTGCAAGGAGAGGGGGTTGGGTGTCCGGCCGTGCTCACTCCTCCCGCCGGAACGCCCCGGGATGGGCCTCGTCCCGTACCGCCGTGAACTGCTGGCGGACCGCCTGGCCGACGGGCAGGGTCTCGCCCGGTTCGAAGATCTGGCTGGCGGCCGCCGGCCACTGGGGCGGGTCGATCCAGGGGGAGCCGCCGCCCGGGGCGGGCTCGGTGCCGGGGGCCGGGGCGAGGGTGCCGTGGGCGACGCCCCAGGCCCAGGCGGCCTGCCGGGCCGCGCCCAGGGCCGCGTACTCGGCCGGCTGCGGCACCACGACCTGCACCCCGAAGATCCCGGGCGCCGCCGCCTGCACCGCGCCCAGCTCCGCCGCCGCGCCCAGCAGGAACACCCGGCGCACCGTCATGCCCCGCCCGCGCAGCACATCCAGCGCATCCGCCAGCCCGCAGAGCATGCCCTCCACGGCCGCCCGCGCCAGATGCTCCGGCTTCATGCTCTCGCGCCGCATACCGTGCAACGACCCTGCGGTGTGCGGCAGATGGGGCGTACGTTCACCCTCCAGATACGGCAGCAGCACCATGCCGTACGCACCGGGCGACGACTTCAGCGCCTGTTCGGACAGCCCCGCCAGATCCGTGCCGAGCATCTCCGCCGTACCGCGCAGCACCCGCACCGCATTGGTCGTGTGCACCACGGGCAGATGCCGCCCGGTGGCGTCCGCGAACGAGGTGATCGTCCCGGTGGGGTCCGTCAGCGCCTCGTGATGGATCCCGAAGACGGACCCCGAGGCGCCGAGCGACACCACCGCGTCGCCCTCCACGGCGCCCAGCCCGAAGGCGGCCGCCATCGTCTCGCTCGTACCGGCCGAGATCAGCAGCCCCTCCGGCGTGAACCCGGCCGTCCCGGACGGCCCCAGCACCTCCGGCAGCCGCACCTGATGGCCCAGCGCCAGCTCGATCAGATCCGGCCGGTAGGAGCCGGTCGCCGCCGACCAGAAACCCGTCGTCGAGGCCCCGCCCCGGTCCGTCGTACGTCGCGCGGGCCGCCCCAGCAGCTGCCAGGCCAGCCAGTCGTGCGGCTGCATGACCTCCGCGATCCGCGCCGCGTTGTCCGGTTCCGTACGGGCCAGCCAGCGCAGCTTGGTCACCGGATGCGCCGCCTGCGGCACCGTCCCGACGGCCTGCGCCCATGCGCTGCGCCCGCCGAGCGCGTCCACCAGGTCCGCGGCCGCGGACTGCGCCCGCTTGTCGTTGCCGACCAGCGCGGGCCGTACGAGATTCCCCTCCGCATCCAGCGGCACCAACCCGTGCTGCTGCGCGGAAACCCCGATCGCCTGGACGCCCTCCAGCAGCCCGCCTCCCGCGGCCTCGCCCAGCGACATCAGCCACGCCTGCGGATCGGTCTCCGGACCCTTCTCGACGGGGTGTGGTGCATACCCCTGCCTGATGACGGCACCCGTGTCCGCATCGCAGACCACGATCCGTGTGCTTGTGGACGAACTGTCCAGTCCGGCGACTATCCCCATGGTCCAAGATTTTGCCCCATGGGGCGATGGGGTGCATAAGGAGGGCGTGCGGGGCAGAGTGCCGGGTTTGCCCGGACCCGCCCCCCGGTTCCCCCTGGCCTCGCCCACGTCGTACGGGCCCGCGGACCCAGATGCTCCTGGGCCCGCGGGCTCCGGCCGTATCCCGTCGTCACCTACGGGGCGTCACGTATTGCTGGTGCCCCACTCGTCCTCGTCCTCGTAGCCCGTGCGCTGCTCCCGCAGCGAGCGGACCCGGTCCGTGACGGACGGCGGCAGGCGGTCGCTCACCTTGGCCGACACCGCACCGAAGGCCCGGGTGGCGACCTGGCGTCCACCGAGAACGGCGGACTCGGCGGTGTTGCGGACGGCGGGGTTCTCCGCGATCCGCCGGGCGGCCTTGCGCATCTGCTCGTACCGCTCCCGGCCGGCCCGGGTGCCGAGCACATATCCGACGGCCAGCCCCGCGATGAACGTGAGCCGGTAGCGCATCGCTCCACCTTCCCTCTCGTCGCTCCCGTGCGCGAGGGCCGCAGCCGCCGCGCTCCGATGGCGTCCGAACCCGTCCGGTGCCGTCCCGCACCGGACCGCCGGGCCGTGCCACCCGCCTACCCGTCAGGACCGCGGATCACCCGAGGCCACCGGCGGGGATACCGATTGGCGGAGCACCCCCCTGCTTGCGCTAATGTATGTGTCGCAGCGAGCGCGCGCCGTCCGGAGCACCGGAAGGAGGCGCATTCGAGGCACACAGAGCAATCCCCTGTAGCTCAATTGGCAGAGCAGCCGGCTGTTAACCGGCAGGTTACTGGTTCGAGTCCAGTCGGGGGAGCTCGGTCCCCTGTAGCTCAATTGGCAGAGCATTCGGCTGTTAACCGGAGGGTTACTGGTTCGAGTCCAGTCGGGGGAGCTCGGTCCCCTGTAGCTCAATTGGCAGAGCATTCGGCTGTTAACCGGAGGGTTACTGGTTCGAGTCCAGTCGGGGGAGCAGAGAGAACGAGGGCCCCGGAAGGGGTCCTTTTTCTTGTCTGTCTTCGTGTTCGCCGTGCGCGCCTGCTTGTCCGCCCCGTCGGTCCTGTGCCCGTCTTCCGTGGCTTCCTTCCGCGCTCCGTTCGGTGCCGCGGACCTGCGACGGAAGCGAATGTGCGGCGCGAGGGAACCGAACCACCGGTGATCGAAGTCCTCTTGGGCATGCACGGTCGCACGACGGCAGCCCAAAGGAAGCCCAACGGCAGCCCACACGGGCAGCAGATCGTATGAGCGGCTATGCTGCGGCAGACGGCGCGCACAAATGTGCGCGGCGCGCCGTGAGGGGGCGGTAGCTCAGCCGGTTAGAGCAGCGGACTCATAATCCGTCGGCCGTGGGTTCGAGTCCCACCCGCCCCACCAGCGCAGGTCTCTGACCTGCAAAAACGTCCCTCCTCGGCGGAGAGATCGCGAACTCTGGCTCAACGAGAAAATCCGCTGCTCAAGGGTTCTGCCCGAGGTGTGCGGGCGCGACCTGGTTGATCGCGACAAGCGTCTGACCAGCAGTTTTGGTAGCTCCTCCGTGTGCTGGAAGGTGAGCCACGGTGCCGGGAACCAAGATCGAGGGGACGTGCAGGGGACGCGAGGGCGGGCGTGGGGCCGGTCGTGAGGTGGCAGGGGCCTGTCGCTCCAAGAGGGAACAGCAGTGCTAGGTCGATTCGGTGATCTGCACCACGCGGGAAGGCCATGGCTCTGTTGGAGGAGGTACCTCGCCAGTCTCGGCGGGACGAACCTCGACTTCGCCGCCGTGCCGCTGATGTCCCCGCCCGATGGGCTGGAGCGAGTCGAGGTCGCATTCGCCGCTGCCCGCGCTACGGCCTCTGCGGACCAGCGGTGGCTGGCCCGCCTTGGAGTTGTATGAGCCGGTACTCGACGCACTGGAGACCTCCCGGGCCGCCTGCAAGACCGGCAACAGCGCGACGGCGCTCGGCTTGATCCTCACCGTCTTCGAGTGGCACCTGGGCGAGCTGGTCGAGGCTGGTTCGACGCGGCCATGGGAGAGGCGACCCGGGCGGGCAGGGCGTCTCTGGAGACGGTGTTCGGTGTCCGGGACGTGTCGGCGGAGACGGCGTACTCGTGAACCCGGATATCCGAACCTGGGGAATGCGTCGTCTGGCGTCGGTGTGCGTGTTCGACGCTGGATGCTGGTTGACCGAGCTAGTAGTGCTTTGTTAGGTGGTGTCGTAGGGCTGCCATGGGTTGGATTGCGTTGGTGGCAGGTGGGGCAGGTGTCGGCCCAGGTGGCCAGCGGGTGTTGGAGGAGGTCCAGGGCCTGGTAAGGGCTCAGAAGCCATCCGCATACCGAGCGACAAGGCTGCCGGGTCGAACGAAGGCGTTGATGGGCGGAACTGGGTGGGAGGTAGGTAACTGGCAGGTATCGGCGCCCCAGGGCCGGTTTTGGTAGACGGGCGGTGTCGATCAGGTCGGGGCGTGGTTCTCACGCGGCGCAGAACTCGTTGCCTTCCGGGTCCTGCATGATCCACCAGTGGCCGGCTGGCCCCTTGTTCACCTCAGAGACGCGGGTCGCGCCTAGGGCCTCCAGCCGTGTCACCAGGGCGTCGAGGCCGCCGGACTCGCTGTGGACGTCGAGGTGTAGGCGGTTTTTGCCGGTCTTGCTGTCGGGGACGTCTTGGAAGAGCAGGCGTCGCCCGCGGCCGATGCCGCTTATGGGGTCGAACGGATCCTCGGGATGGCGGATGGCCGCGTAGCCACGGAAGGTCTTGCGGCCGCGGTGCTCGGCGACTGCTTCCTCGCCTAGGTGGCCGGCCGCCAGCAGCTGATCGATGAGCACGCTGGGGTCTTCCACCTCGTACTGCAGGGCTGCGGCCCAGAAGTCCGCGAGGGCGGGTGCGTTCGTGCTGTCGACGACCAGTTTCCAGTTCAAAGCCATGTAACCGGTTATATTAGTTACATGGACTCCGCCGCAAACCGAGGGCTCGTACTGCGCTCCCACACCGGCGCCGCCTACCGGTTCGACCCCGGCGCCCTGTGCCTGGAACTGCTCCCCACCGGAGGCCCTGGCCCCTTCAGTCGGTACGAGGTACTCCACGAACCCGCCGACCTGGCCACCTGGGCCGAGCGGTCACGCCTCACCCCAACCCCCGACCTACGGATCACCGACGGCGAGGTGGCCGACGCGCGCCGACTGCGCAACGCCCTGTTCCGGGCAGCCGCCGCCCGCACCCGCAACGAACCGCCCACGCCCAGCGATCTGGACGTGATCAACGACGCGGCCGCGCATGCACCACTGGCGCCCGCCATCAAAACGGACGGAACGCGGCACTGGGCCGGCACCGGCGATGGCACCCAGCTGCTCGCCACCATCGCGCGCGACGCCGTGGACCTCCTCACCGGCCCCCTCGCTCCTCGTATCCGGGTGTGCGCGGCCGAGGACTGCCACCTGATCTACGTCGACACCTCGCGCCCCGGCCGTCGCCGCTGGTGCTCCATGGAGCACTGCGGCAACCGCCACAAAGTCCGCGCCCTGCGCACCCGTCGCTTCGAGGAAGGATGACCGCGATGCCCACCGGACTCACCAAGGACGCCGGCTGGCAGATCGGCGTCTCCCGCACCCTGCCCCACCCCCCGTCCGTCGTCTGGGACTTCATCAGTGGGCCCGAAGGGCTCGCGCTCTGGCTCGGCCCTGGTGCCACCCTCACCCCCGAGCGCGGCACCCCCTACCGGACGACCACCGGCGCGGCGGGCGAAGTACGCGGCTACCGGCCGGGCGACCGGATCCGCGTCACCCACGACACCACCACCGTCCAGGTCGCTCTCCGCCCCACCGCCGACGGGGACAGAACCATGCTGCGGTTCCACCAAGAACACCTGGCCAACGCCGACGAACGTGAACGGCAACGGGCCCACTGGCAACAGGTCATGGACAAGGTGGTCACTGCCCTCGACCAGTAGCCCGCCACACCACCCACGCCCACCGGCCCGGGCACCCGTCGAGACCGGGGTGCCGCTGGCTCGCTGCTCGTGCCCGGAGCTGGCCCGCGAGGCATCGCCGCTTCGTGTCGGCCTCCACCTTGCGCCGCTCGCCGGCCCAGGGCGCGCTCAAAGCCTGGCAGCACCGCTCCTGGATCTTCATCACCGACTCCGAGCCTTCGAAGACCGCTACAACGCCACGGCACAGCCGTTCCAGCGGAAGTTCACCACCTCCGACCTGAACGTTCTGCTTGCCAGGCTCGACCGGCACACCGCTGACCGTCAGGAAGAATCCTCCGTCGCACTGACAGCATGATCAACCCTCGAAGGACCTCCAGAGGCGACCACTTAGAAGCCATCCGCATTCCGATCGGTGGAGTTGCCGGTCGAACAGGGTTACTGCTCGGGTGCTCGCGACGGGGGCGGTGCATGAAGGCAGGACCTCCTGGTAGCTCGGCGATGTGAGTCAGGTCGAGCTTCCGGAGGCCCGTTGCCACAGTCTTGCGTGAGCGTGTCCGTACGGGTGCTCTGACCGCATAGGTCTCGCGCGAGGGGTCAACTGCCTTCGATGAAGGGGTCGTTGCCATACTAGATCCGCACGCGTCGGCACGGGATTGGAGCACTGAGTATGGTCCGCACTGTGGTCCCCATGGCGTTGACGATTGTCCTCGTGGCAATTGGCCTGTTGCACTTCATCTGGGCGTTCTCCCCCTGGCCGATGAGCGATGCGGTGACGTTTTCCAGGACGATTGGTGGCGTCGATGATGACAAGATGCCGCCGGCACCGAGCACCGTTCTGGTGGGCCTGGCACTGATCGGTGGCGCTGCGCTCACCCTTATGGTCAATGAGTCCATCCCGGGGATCGGCCCGGGCTGGCTGCGGTTGGTGGGCATGTACGGCCTGACGGTCGTTCTGCTCGCCCGCGGCCTGGGCGGATACTTCATGAACTCCGGAGCCGCCATCGAATTCCAGCGGCTGAACACCTTCCTGTACTCACCGTTGTGTGTGGCACTCGGCGTCCTGAGTGGAATTGTTGCGGTAGCCGCGAGCAGGCGTTAAGGGTTGTCCCGTAACTGATCTCCGATGAGTGACTCCGAGTCTTTGCTGACCGTCAACCGCCGATGCGATCAACGGATGGCTCCCCCATGTGGGGGATCGTGATCGTCCGCGCGGCTGACGCCCTGTCGCCGAGGCTCGGCGATGGTGGAGTCATGCCGATCCACCTTTCTCTGGGCGACACCGAACGTCCGGTTCCGCGTTGGGCGCTCCAGCTCGCGAAGGCCCTTCCGTTCATCCTCCTGCCGCACTGCCTGTGGCGGCTGCCGTTCGCCTTCGACTTCTCGATGGGAACGGTGGATCCGTCGGCACCGTCCATGCAATGGTGGGCCCCGGCCTACGTGTTCGGGCTGAGCGTGCTCACAGAGGCACTGGCGCTGCTCTGTACCGGCCTGGTCAGCGGGTGGGGCGAGAAAGTCCCGGACTGGGTGCCGCTGATCGGCAGTCGGCGGGTCGCGCCGCTCGCCGCAATCATTCCGGCGACCTTGGGCGGACTGGGCCTGATCGCACTGTGGGACCCCATGCCCCTCGCCTGGTTCGGTCTGCTGGGCTTCCACGAGGTCGCCTTCAGCAACGGCTGGTGGATGCTCTTGGCACGTGTGTGCATCAGCCCGGTGATGCTGTGGGGCCCGATCGTGCTCGCCCTTACCTACGCTTACTACCGACGTCGCCGAGCTGTCTGACTCCCGCGGGCCAGGCCAGGTCGGTGTGGATGCGATGACCTCGACGTGGCTGGTGTGATCACGGCGTCGGCCGTCCGGGATGGCCCCGTTCACCGGGTTGAGCCCACGTGCCTTCGGGAAGTGGTGACGGTTCTGCGGCGCGAGGGTGCGGATGCGGTCCGCAAGGGCCGGCTTTGGAGTCTTCCGCTGGAGGACCGGGCGTTGCTAGTAGCGGCTTACTGGTGCACGAATTTGACGACGAGGCAGCTCGCCCCGCTGTTCGGGGTGTCCAAGTCACGGCGGACCGGATCATCGACCACCTCGGGCAGATGCTTGCGCTCCAGCCCCGCAAGAGGTTCGCCAAGGACATTGTGCTCATCGTGGATGGCACCTGGTCCCCACCCGCGACCACACCATCGCCGCGCAGTCGAAGAACTATCGGTACTCCACCAACCACCAGGTCGTCATCGACGCCGACACCTGCGAGGTCGTCGTGGTCGGCCGACCGCTCGCAGGGAACCGCAACGACTGCAAGGTAGGCATGTATCGAAGGTCCCGCCCGGCACGCCCGCTGCTGCATTGTCGGGTTATTTGAGTACGCCCGGTACGAGGACGCCCCTCCGCCTTGCGACCTAGTTCCGCCGCCGGATGTGACCGGGCGCCTCATGCCATAGCCTCCCCGCATGACGGCAGTTGACTCTCACCCCAGCGGCCCCCGCAGTCCGGAGCAGCGCAAGCGCGAGGCGCTTGAACGGCTCGCGCGGGACGACGACGTATGGGCCGCCACGGCCGACGCCACCGGCGAGCCGTGCCTCGTTCCGCTGGCCTTCTGGTGGGACGGCGAGGCGGTGTGGCTGTCCACCCGCGACACCAACCCGACCGGGCGCAACCTGTGTGCCTCGGGTCGGATCCGGCTCAGCTTCGGCCACAGCCGGGACGTGGTCCTGGTCCACGGCACCGCACGCATGCTGACCCGAGAGGAGCTCCCGGCCGAGGTGGGCGACGCCTTCGCCGCCAAGGATGGCTGGGACCCTCGCAAGGACCACCCCTCGTACGTCTTCTTCCAGGTCACCCCGCAGGTGCTGCAGGCGTGGGGCACGGTTCCCGAGATGGCCGGACGGACCCTGATGCGCGACGGGAAGTGGTTGGTCTAAGAAGGCTTCGCTGATCGGTCACCCGGGTTGTCAGTTCGAACGAGGTTTTCCTGATCGGGTGATCGCGGCAGCTTCGACGCGTGAAGGCAGAATCCCTCGGTAATTCGGGGTTGCGAAGCCATCCGAGCACCGGGAGTCCCTGTTGCCGCAGTCTTGCGTGAGTGCGCCTGCCGCGTCCGACTACCGCGTGTCGCCATGTGATTGCCTCGCGCACCGGTTCGGAAATGCCGCGGATCGTCCGGTCCGGACACCGTGCTATGGCTCCGACATGACCGAGGCTGAGTGGCAGGTCATCCGTGCGTCAATGCCGGTGCCGGCCTGGCTGGAGGGGCGGGGCGGCCGTCCGGAGGGCTACTGCCACCGGCAGGTGATGGACGCGGCCCGCTACGTGGTCGACAACGGGGTGAAGTGGGCGAACCTGCCCAGGAACTTCCCACCGTTTCGGCGGGTGCACGCCTTCGTCCGCCGCTGGTGCATCACGGGCCTGCTGGCCGAGCTCCACGACCGGCTGCGCGACCGCGTACGGGAGAAGGAAGGGCGCTCGCCGGACCCGACAGCAGCGATCATGGATTCGCAGTCTGTGCGGGCGGCATCGAATATCCCGCGCTCGACGTCGGGCTGGGACGGCGGGAAGAAGACGGCAGGCCGCAAGCGCCACGTGGTCACGGACTGTCTCGGGCTGGTCCTGGTGGTGCTGGTGACCGCAGCCGACGTCCAGGACCGGGATGCGGCGGTGGGGCTGCTCGAGCGGTTGCGCGCGCTGTATTCTCGGTCCGTCTCGTCTGGGCGGACGGCGGCTATGCCGGGCGTCTGGTCGACTGGGCAGCCGAGAAGATCCAGCTCACTCTTGAGATCGTGAAACGCTCCGACGACACACGCGGGTTCACGGTGCTGCCGCGAAGGTGGGTGGTGGAGCGAACGCTGAGCTGGCTGGTTCGCTCGCGTCGCCTGGTGCGTGACTACGAGACGCTGCCCGCCATGCACGAGACGATGGTGCTGTGGTCCATGACCATGCTGATGAGCGGCCGCCTATCCGGGCGCCGCCGGGACGCCTTCCTCAGTCGGCCGCCGACACCGGCGGCGGCGCAGTGAACACGTTCGGCCGCAGCTCGGTGGCCCAGCCCCGCGCGGCCAGCCGCCTGACCCGTGAACGCACCCCCTCGATCCGGGCCGGCGTCATCTCCCAGCCCAGCGCGAGCGCGATCGGCTTGATCCGCAGCCCACCGGCCGCGTCCCGCGCGGCCAGGACCTGCATGATCTGCTGGTACTCCGGCGCGAGTACCTCGATGCCGACGCCCTCGGCCCGCTCGGGCACGACCCGGCCCGCCACCACGGCCCTGGCCTGCCCGACCTCTTCAGCCAACGGCTCGGCCAGCACCTCCGCCACCGTCGCGCGGGCATCGGTCAGCCGCTGAAGTGCGCATTCGGCGGCGTCCAGTGCGGCCTGCACACGTTCGGCCTCCTCCCGCAGCTGGGCGACTTCCTCACGGACCTTCTTCTCCCGGGCCTCCAGCAGACCGAGCACCGACGGCATTCGCCACCTCCACGAGCGACACGAACATGAACCGCCCGAACTCTCCCGCCACCGAACGCAGTTCATGCCCGTCGGCAAAAACTCAGCGATCACGTTCGGAAAGCGGAAGCCTTCTTAGGTAACTCTGGTCGTGCGAGAGAGGTACCAGATACTTCCGGACAGGAGCACTGCGCACCAGGCGGCGACGGAGAGGGCGGCCGGAGCCCAGTGGGCGTCGGAGGCGAGCCGCGTGAGTGCAGAGCCTGGCAGCCATGCAGACACGGCCCAGCCTTGAGCTGCCGCGAAGACGGTCAGGGCGGACTCGCCCACCAGGATCCACACAAAGAGGACACTGAGCGCGGCCCCGGTACTGCGTAGCAGTAGCCCCGCGGCGGAACCGTAGACCGTGGCGGCGACCAGCGCCGCCAGTACTCGCAAGGCGACGGATACGCTGCCGAGCCATACCGGACCAGACGTCCAGGCCGAGGTGTCCAGATGGCGAAGGCAGGCCGCGATCCACGTCGTTGCGACGGTTGCCAGGCAAGTGGTCGCGGCTACGAGTACCGCCAGTACTGCCTGCCCGGCCACCTTCCCCAGGAGGAGCTCGGGCCGGTCGGGCAGGCGGACGAGCAGATTGCGCCACGTGCCGTATCGGTACTCCTTTGTGAAGGAGTTCGCCGCCACTGCCATGAGGATCAAGCAGATGAACGACGTGGCCGTCTGCAGGGGTTTCAGGGGCCCGCTGATTCCTGCCGTGGGGGAGTCGGTGAGAGCGACCAAGGTGGCTGCCGCGATCGCGGCTACCGCGCCCGTACCGATGAGGAGGGGGATCAGTACGCGGGGGCGTAGGGTCTTCACCCGTTCGCTGCGGTAGGCGTGTACGAGGGCGGTCAGCACTGCGATTCCTGACGGAGGAGGGAAAAGAAGGCTTCTTCGAGCGTGGGGCGTCGCACCGTGAGGTGGGACAGGGTGATGCCGTGGGCAGCCGCGGTACGGTTCAGCTCGCCCGCGTGCTCGGCTGCGGTATCGACCAGCAGGCGGTCCTCGTGCCGTCGGACGTCGTAGCCTGCCTCTGTGAAGGCGCTGGTGAGAGCGGTGAGCTGGTCCTTCCGTTCCGGGGCCGCCTCGATGGACGAATGCTGGGAGGCGGCAAGGGCGTTTCGGTCCCCTTGAAACAGCGTGGCGCCCTGGTACAGGAAGACGAAGTGGTCGCAGATGGCGTCGAGTTCGTTGAGCTGATGGCTGGATATCAGCACAGTGGTGCCGTCGGACGTCAGGCTGCGCAGAAGCTCGCGTAGTTGTGCGGTGCCGACCGGGTCGAGGCCGTTGGTGGGCTCGTCCAGGATCAGCAGGCGCGGTTCGGTCAGGAGGGCCACGGCGATGCCGAGTCGCTGGCGCATGCCGAGCGAGTAAGTAGCAACCGGGCGGTCGGCTTGCTGCTCCATGCCGGTCCGGCTCAGGGCGCGGTGGATGTGGTCATCGCCGAGGCCTGCGAGTTCGGCCAGGACGCGGAGGTTCTTGCGGCCGGTGAGCTGGGGGTAGAGGGCGGGTTGTTCGATGAGAGCGCCCACCTGGGGAAGGTATCGGGCGGGGTGGTTGAGGGGAGAGCCGAGTACGGTGCCCGTGCCTGCCTCGGGCTGGTCCAGGCCCAGCAGGAGCCGCATCGTGGTGGTCTTGCCGGAGCCGTTGGGGCCGATCAGAGCCGTGAGCGATCCGGCGGGCACGGTGAGGTCGAGCTGGTGCAGGCCAGTGTGGCCGGGATAGGTACGTCGCAGGCCCGCGACGTGCACAGCGGGTTCGGCCGTAGCGTCGGGCGTGGTGGCCATCGGGGGCGGTGCCGTGACGGACGGAGTTGTCGGAGTCACCTGACGGGCTTGTGGGGTGGTCTGAGTCATGGGGTGGACTCCGCGGTGGTTGGCTCCGGGCGAGTGAGGGCGTCGGTGGCGCCCAGGCGTCGCAGGGCGGTGGTGACGGTTTCGTCCGCCAGGCGCACGTCGTGCACGACGCAGCCGTGCTGGAGGACGAGGAGACGGTCGGCGAGGTCGTCCGCCCAGGCGAGGTCATGGGTGCACAGGACGACGGTCCGTTTCTGGGCGTGCCAGTCCCTCACCGTTTCCCGCAGCGTGGTGACGGCCGTGGCGTCGAGCGCGTTGGCCGGCTCGTCCATGAGGACGAGAGCGGGGTCGTGGAGGGTGGCCGCGACGAGGCCGAGCTGTTTGCGCATGCCCAGGGAGAGCTCTCGGACCAGGGCATCGTGGCGGTCCGCCAGCACCGTGTGCTCCAACCGCTCCAGGGCGGTCGCCAAGGGGGCTCCGTGCAGCCGGCAGATGAAGGACAGCTGCTCGCGGACCGTGAGGTAGTCGTACAGGGGAGGCTCGGCCTGGACGAAACCACGGACGGTCCGCGCGGCCAGGTTGGTCGCGGCGTGGCCGGCGATGCGTACCCGGCCTGCGCTGGGTTCGGACAGCCCGGCCAGCAACCGCAGTAGGGTCGTCTTGCCGGAGCCGTTGCGGCCCACCAAGCAGACGAATTCGCCGTCGTCGACGGTGAAGTGCGCCTCGTGCAGGGCGGTGTGGTCGCCGAAGCGTACGGTGACGGATTCGACGTCGATCACGGTGTTGCCTTCCTGAAGTGCAGGTCACGACGGGCCAGGGCGCCCAGCCCCACGCCCATGACGAGTAGGGCGGCGAGGCCGGCTCCGGTATCAATCGCAAGTGCGGTGCCGCCCTGCGCTCCGGTCGCGCCGCGGAGCACAGGGCCGAGCGCGGTAGGGGAGGCCAGCAGCGCGGCGAGCACGCCCTCGACCGTCTCAGCGACACCGGAACGGCTCGTCCGCTCGTCGTCGAACCTCTCAGGCAGCGGTACGAGGAATGCCGTCGCCACGATCGCGCAGCTTCCGGCGAGCAGCGCGACCGGAAGCGCCAGGAACGTACTGGGGACCATCGGTCCACCGCCGGCGAGCAGCAGCCCGAGGTAGCCGGGTACTACCGGCAGCGCGGCGATGACGGTGCAGGCCGCGACCTTGCCGACAAGGACGCGGCCGAAGGGGACCGGCGCCTGACGCAGCATCTCAATGGACCTGTGCTCGGCCTCCACGCCCGCGACCTGGGCGACGATGCCGGAGATGGCGAGGTACATCGCGACCGCCGCTGTGGTACCCCATGTGTCGGCGGGCAGTGACCACGGGAGATGAGTGCCGTAGCGGAGCCGTACACCGCAGCCGAGTGCGGCCAGGCCGAGGCCGAGTACACACACGCGGTACAGCGGGCCGGTCACGGCCGTGGGGCGGCGTTGCGCCGACAGCAGGTCCTTGATGACGACAGCGGTGATCAGCCCCGTGGCGTGGAGGGGGCGCGAAGCGGTCCGGCCAACGGTGGCCCTCGGCGCCGTCGGGCCGCATGGGTGCAGTGCACTGTGCCGCTCGGCGCGCCGCACCAGTCCGCAGGCCAGCACGACCAGCACCACCACGGAGACGGACCACACCGCCCATGTCCAGCTCAGATGCCCAGGCAGGAACAGCTCATCCCACCACTTTGGACGGAAGTCCGAGGCGGTGCGCCGGAAGGAGGCGGACATCGCCTCCGGCTTCAGCGTGGCGGATGGAAGGATGCCCGCCACGAGGGGCGAGACGAGATAGCCGAAGGTGAACGCCGCCGCCGTCGTCCAAGCAACTCTGCGGCCCACCGAGTGCATACCGCGGGACGTGGCCAGAGCAGCGGTTGCGCAGACCCGCGACAGGGCCGCCGTCAGTGCCGTACCCGCTGCTGTCACCAGGACGGCAGGCAGCACACGTGCGCCGTCCTCGGACGCCGACAGCCAAGGGACCGCGACCAGGACCGCTGAGAGGAACACGCCGGTGGAACCTACGAGTTGGGGCAGCCACAGGCGGGCCAGGGAGACCGCCCGGGGCGGGACACGCCAGGCCATCAGCAGGCTGCGGTCCGGTGGCTCCAGCAGCATCCGCGTCTGGGAAGGCCGCGCCGCAAGCAGGTTTGCCATCACGATCACCATGACCACGGGCCAGCACACTCCGGCCACCGTGGACGCACCAGAACCGGTCACCGGAAAGACCCGCCCCACGGCGGTACTGATCGCCCAGAGCAGCGCAGCAACGAACAGCAGACCACTTACCCCGACGACCAGCACGAAGGTCCGCAAGGGGGCCGACATATCACGGTATCCCGGAAGCCGGTTGCGCCGGCGCCGCAGATCTCCCTCGAGCACGGTCAGACCGGCCCGCCACGCATACCGCCGGTCGGGCGAGGCCCGCCTGCGCGGTGCCTGGACTCCTGGCTGACGCTCCATCCTCTGCCCCTGCCGCTCAGACAGGCCGACGCCACAGCAGCGCGACGGCGCTTGCCACCACCACGCAACCGATGAACGCGAGCGCCACGGCGTCCAGCCCCTCCGCCGCAGGAAACCGCCAACCCGCGACGCCCAGGGGTACACACACCAGCGCGGAGACACCGAACAGCAGCCAAGTGCCGAACGACGCCAACCCGACCAGCACCGCGAGCACGACCAACAGCACCGCGACCGCGAACCAGCCCCAGTTCAGCAGGTCCTGCGTACGCAGGACCCCGGCACGAGCGTGGTCGGTGATCTGCGGAGCCTGCTCGATCGCGGTCTTCGTGGCGTCCCGTGTCAAGCGGTACCAGACACCGCGTACCACGGCCAGCAGGGCGGCTGCTGCGCACAGGGCACCCGTAACGGCCATAGCGGAGCGTGGGTTCCGCTGGCGAGAGGCCGGCATGGCATTCCTTTCATGGAGGGGATCTCGTGGACAGTGTCGCGCGGGGGTACCGCGGCGTGGGCCGTCCGGCGATCAGGGTCAGGTGATCAGGCAGACCGCCGTGTAGAAGGCCGTGGGGACCATGGCGCAAGCCACGCTCCGTGGCCACGACAACTGCGCGGCGTGCCGCGCGGCAAACACGCAGGCGGCGGCCAGTACAGCCAGTGCCGGATCGGCTCCGCCCAGGACGGCGACGATGTGATCGGTGGCGGGCAGGGAGAACAGTACTGAACCCAGCACCAGCACAAGGAGCTTGCCAAAGAGGAAGCCCGTAACCGCGAGCCCGAGGAAGGTCCGGTCGTCGGCAAAGGACCCACGGCTTCCGGCGAGTCGACACGCGACGGCGCCGACCGCTCCCGCGATCAGCACGATGAACAGTACGCCAAGGGCGTTGAGTACCGAACCGAAGAGCCACGCCGCAGCGACTCCGGCCTTGACCGCTCCTGCGTCCGCGTCCGGGACCCGGTGCACCACGCCGTCGCGGTACTGGCCGAGCAGTGTGAGGTTGACCAACGGAATCGCCAGCATGAGTAGCAAGATGAGGAGCCGGTACGTCCGGCGCGGGGTGTTCCACGACTGGTTGGACTCTGCTGCTGCCTCTCCTTGTGGGGCCATGCCCGAGAAGGCACCGCCTTGCAGACCGGCTCGTGCCACGTCGGAGTTCACCTCGCACTCACCCAAGTTTCTACGCACGCAGCCACGACGAGCATGGCCATCGACAGCCCGAGCAGGGCTGCCGCATCGACAAGACTTTGATTGATCTGCACCTTTCGCCCGGCCAGAAGGGCTCGAGCCGCAGCCAGGGCGGGAACCAGCCCTGCTGCGATGGCCACGCCGAACGCGGGCAGTTCCAGCACCGCGTGCGGCAGCACGGTGCGCGCGAACGGCGCGGCACCGAGAGCGTAGGCGTGCGCGATGAACAGACCGCTGCTGAGCCCGGCGAAGAGCGAGACCAGGACCGCGCCGAGTCCGAAAGTGACGACTCCGCTAAATGCCACCGCGGCAATCCCGCAATTGTTCGCCAGAATTTCTGTGAACAAACCTACGCTTGGTTGTTTGGGCGCAACATGGACGGACTGCGACGTCCGGTCGGCGAAGAGAATTCCGCACAACAGGCAGCCCAGCCACAACACTTGACCACAGACAAGCGTCAGGCGTTGGCGTCGCGCGATCGAAGCCATAAAGGCCATCACGGCCCTCTCCCAAATTTCTCGGATGCGCAGCTGGGGATTCCTGGACGCGTGACTCTTGCGAGGCCCCGGAGTCCGGGGCCTCGCAAGAGTTCACCTATTCACCGGGATTAGGCGACGGCAGCGGTACGCCCGGCCCGCGCGATGGCCTTCTTCAGGATCCAGAGGCCAATGCCGCCAGCCGCGGTCACGCCGCCGAACATAGCCAGCGCGGAGGCAATGTCCGTCCCGGCCATAATGGCATCAAAGGCCTTGTTCGCAGCGGCGGTCGAGAGACCGAAGTAGCTGGTCAGCGCGTCGGGGGCGGACAGCGCCAGGGTGAACGGCGCGGCGATACCGACGACGGCGGCGCCGGCCGCGGCCATACGCTTCTTGGACATGGCAACAACAGACATGTATTCTCCACTAACTGCTCTGATGAGTGGTTGGCTGCATGGCAGCCGCGGGGTGCGTCAGTCTTGGTAGGGCGGCGCACCCCATTTTCGTACCGTCAAGAGATGAAATCAGGCGGGAATGCAGGATCACCTGCGGGCAACACCCGGCAAGGAATCGACAGGAACTTGTCAGTACCGTGGTCAGCGATACTCGCCCTGAACTCCCCCTGTTTCTCACCCCGTGACGACCGGACCATGTAATCATTTCGTCAAGCAACCGTCAACTCCACCCAGCCAACCCGAAATCGGACCTCACAAAGCGCAGCCCGAAGCCAGGCGCCCCCATAAAGGCACAGCTGATCCTTGCTCCATTCCTCTTGACCGCGACGCGAAGGTATCGATGTACTGATCTTTGAGTCGTGGTTGACGAGTGGGCGGCCGTGCGCGGCATACCAGATGTATGAGCACTCGAACTCGCAAGCAACTGAGTCTGGTTGGGCCGGAGCGGCGGCGTTCACACAGGGACGATTACTCGTACACGGGATGCGGCAGAGCAAGGTCGCAGAGGCGCTCGGAGGTCTGGCGTCTGCTGCACCGTCTGGGCTGGGCCTGGCAGGTACCCAAAGCGCAGGCCATTGAGCGCAACGAGGAGGCGATCGCCGCATGGTGCACGGAATCATGACCGGCAGCCTCCCATCCGCGCCTGGGGTAAGGCCGGACATACGCCGGCACTGCGGATGCCCGGCAAGCACAACGACAAGATCAGCATGTTCGCTTGGGTGTGCTCTCTCCTGTTCCGTTTGTTCGGTGAGTGGTCACTCGTCGGTGACGGGTGCCTCGTGCGGGAGTCGGTCGCCCGGTGCGGCTCGGTGGTAGGCCGCGAGTTGTGCGGTGGCGATCCGGTCCCAGTCCAGGTGGGTGTCCGGGAACATCGCGGTGACACCCGGAGAGGTTCTGCTGATCGTGGTGGGTAGCAACTTCGGACACGGCGGTGGTACCTCTTACAGCGGTGGCGGTATGAGCGGGGTGTACAGCACACAGTTCCGCCAGGTGCTCCTCATTGCTGGCGGTGGTGGAGGGGGAGGCACGAGCAGCGGCGCTGGTGGGGCGGGCGGTGGGGCCTCCGGAGGCGATGGGACCTTCGCCTCCGGCAGCGGTACCGCGGGACGCGGCGCGTCGGGCGGGACCGGCGGCGAGGGGGCACGGTGGGCAGACAACTACGCTGGCAGGGGAGGCAATACCGGGCAGACCGGCGGCCTGAGCAGGGTTAATTCCGCAGCCGGTTACCCGCCACTCCCCGGCATGGGGGGCGGCGGCGGGGCAGACTACGGCGGCAACGGGGGCGGTGGCGCCGGCTACGCGGGCGGTGGCGGCGGGATGGCTGGCGGCGGCTTTTTCGCTGGCGGTGGCGGCGGTTCTGGTTTCGCATCAGGCCCCGGTGTCTCGGGCGGGGTGACAATCGCAGGTTCGGGCCGCAGTGTGGCGGGAAAGAACGACCCCCTCTACCAGGCAGGCATCGGGGACGGTGGTAGTCAGTCGTACGGTCAGCCCGGGCAGGTGGTGCTGCAGTGGTAGGCACCTGTCTTAACGGTCGCTCAGGTCGACCCGAATCCCGTGGACATGGTGCCGGAAGTCACCACGCAAATGGCATTCACGGTGTCCGCGGACACCACGGTTCCCGCCGGCCGGACCATCACGCTAACCTTCCCGCCAGGCGTGACCTTGGCGCCGGGCGGCACTGTCCGCTACATCTGCCCACCCGGCAGCAACCTCCTACTGACCCCCACGGTCGGCCCTGGCGGGTCCATGAGCTTCACAGCCTGGGAGATCAACCCCTCGACGGCATGCTTCTACTCCGTCGACGTCCAGGCATCGACAACCACCCCCGGCCCCCTCCAGGGCAGCATCACCGTCGACGACACCACTGCGACAACTCAATTCAACATCATCAACTAACTGAGCCCGCCCCCTCGCGCTGTCGCTGGCCACTGTCACCGGCATCTCCGTTCCCCGGGCCGGCCGAAATGCAGGGGAAACGTGCTGCTGAGGCAAGGGGCCGCACGTCAGGGGCTCTGACGCCGTGCCGACCTGTCGCGGTAACCCCTCGATGCTGTCCGCCCCGGCGCACATCGCCGCCGCCAGCGACGTCACCTTCGCGGTCGAGTTCGCCCTTGCTGCCGCACAAGCGAGGGCCACAACGGCAGCCAGCTGCCTGGCCGGCAGACGCACGATCCCGGCCGGGTGGACGCCCTGCTGAACCTCGACGGCGGGGTGAAGCCGGAGATGGTGGCCACCGACAACGCCTCGTACTCCGACATGGTGTTCGGCCTGTTCAAGATCCTCGGCTACAACTTCAGCCCGCGCTTCCGCGACCTGGACGACCAGCGGTTCTGGCGGGCCACCATGCCCGGCGTCGTCACCGGCACCTACGGCGCTCTGGAAGACCTGGCCCGCAACCGCGTGAACCTGAACAAGGTGATCACGCACTGGCCGGACATGCTGAAAGTCGCCGGTTCCCTGGTCACCAACCAGGTCCGCGCCTACGACCTGCTGCGCATGTTCGGCCGCGAGGGGCGCCCCACCCCACTGGGCGCGGCGTTCGCGGAGTACGGGCGCGTCGCCAAGACCGAACATCTGCTGCGGGTGGTCGACCCGGTCGATGACACCTACCGCCGCCAGATGAACCGGCAGCTCACCGTGCAGGAATCCCGCCACAAGCTCGCGCGGGACGTGTGCCACGGCAAGCGCGGCACCATCCACCAGGCGTACCGGGACGGCATGGAGGACCAGCTCGGCGCGCTCGGCCTGGTCCTCAACGCCCGGCATCGAGGACCCGGTCGTCTTCGAGGAGGACCCGGGCACCTCCAGCCGCCTCCACCCGCTCCAGCGGCCGAAGTTCCGCGAGCTGCTGAACTACGCGCGGCCGGGTGACACCGTGCACCTCTCGGAGATGTTCCGCCTCGTACGGGGCACCGGGCACATCCTCGACGTGCTCGACGTCCTCCACCGCGACCAGGTCGCGCTGCGCATCCACGACGGAGCGTTCTCCGCGATGGACCTCACCGCCCGCCACCCACGCACCGGCGAACCGCTGTCCACCGTGAAGTTCATGGTGCAGACCCTCGCCGCCGCCGGCGAACTCCAACGCGACCTCCAGCGCGAGCTGACGTACGACGGTCTGCGCGCCGCCGAGGCCAAGGGCAGCAAGGGCGGGCGCCGCCCCGCCGTGGCGGCCGCGAAGACCGATGCCGTACGCACCGCGTACCTGGAGGGCCGCTCCATCGCCGCCCTCGCCCGCGACCACAGAGTTAGCCGCGGCGCGATCCGCACGGCCGTCGCCGACCTCCTGCCCGACCACACCGTCAGCGAGCAGGAGGGCGGCCCGGCTCCGGAGACGCCGGTCACCCTCGACATGCCGGGCAAGGTCGCCGACTTCCTCCGCGCCACCGACCTGGAGCCCGCCGAGCGCGCCGCGCTCGACCTGGGGGCGACTGTACGGCGCGGCCAGGGCTACACCCTGCGCGTCACGGCTGTCGCTGCGGTCCACCGCCGGCTCCTCCACCGCTCCCAGCCCCTCGACGGCGGCGAAGGCGTCCCTGCGGTCCCGGCCCAGCGCAAGGCCCGCCGCGAGTACGAGAACCGGGTCGGCGCGCTCACACCGACCGGGCCTTGATCTTTCTTACCGGGATTTCCTGTACTGCAACTACTCGTACCCGGCCAGGCGATGCAGGCTTTACGCCATCTTTCAAGCCTTATGCGTGTCATGTCCTTTTGGGGGAGTTTGGCTGGGCAGGCTGGGCCGCGTCGATCGGTGCACCCGGATGGTGCGTGTGAGTGGGAGGACGGGTTCATATGGCCGGTATCCAGCAGGAGGAGCGGATCGAGCGGCTGAAGGCGTTGCTGGTGGGTGAGAGCAGAAGCCGGCGGGCGGGCGCGGCGCTGTCTTCTGCTCCTGACCGGTCCAAGAACCTGATGCTGGGGGTGTTGCTGCACGGCGCGAACCGGTTGCGGGAGGGCTTTGAGCTGACCGACCTGGAGCAGGTTCTGGTGGATGCGCTTTCCACGATCGTTGACACCGAGGAGGTGAAGGCGTGGGGCGGGGCCTACCGGGAGACGGTGGCTGCCGCCGGGGCGGACAAGCTGATCCTGCCCCTGCTGATCACCTTGCGTTGGCCCAGGTATGGGTACTCCTTCAATGACCTGAGGTCTCAGCTGCCGAAGCTCAGGCAGGAGGCATGGGAGGCGCCGAATGTGTCGCTGGTCCCGTGGGAGGACCTGGTGTCCGGCCGCGTCGAGGAGGATGAGGCGTTCGTGGAGGCGATGCGGGAGACCGGCTTCGCCATCACCGGCATCGCCCGCTACTCCTCTCCCTCCTCCAGCGCGTCCTCCGAGGACGCCTTGGGTGCACAGGCCGAAGTGGCGGCACTGGAGCCGTGGCGGGTGAAGCTGGAGATGGAGAGCTTCTACGTCGAGCGTGAGGTCGGTGATCAGTGGAACAGCCGCGACGAGATCTACTTCGCCGCCTCCTCCGGTGTCGGCGGCGGCGTGGGGGAGACGTTCATCTCCGAGGAGTTCGGCGCCGTCGAGAAAGGCCAGACCCGCGAGTTCTCCAGCAGCCGCAAGGTGTTCCTGAACAAGATGTGCTCCAGCGGCACGGTCCTGACCGGCATCCAGGTCTGGGAGGCCGACCAGTCCAACTCCGCCTGGTACGACAAACTCCAGCTCGCCCTGGAAAGCACCGTCGAGATGGTCGACGAGTACGTCGACAAAAACCCCATGAACAACCTGGTCCCGGTCCCCGACACGGTCGCCATCGGCTGGGAGATCGCCAAGCTGTTCATCGCACTGATGGACACCCTGCGCAACCACGACGACCTGTCCTGCTCGCGCACCTTCATCCTGACCCGCGAGGACATGACCGCCCTGCACGGCGGGCGCGAGCTGGAGTGGAACTTCAACGGCGACGGCCACCACAAACTCCGCGTCCGCTACACCGGCGAGCGCCCTCCCTACCCCACCGGCAGCGTCTACTGCACGTTTAGGGACCAGGACGGCTCTTCCGGACAGGGCGGCGAATGGAGTACGCCGATGCCGCTGGGCGGGCGGGCGCAGGGCGCACCCCGCGCGGCCGTCCACGACGGCAAGCTCCATGTCGTCTACGCGAACGCGCATCAACAGGGGCTCATGACGTCGGGCTGGTATGACGGCACCGGGTGGAAGGCACCGACATCCACTGGAAGATCGACGCCACAGCCGGTGGGACTGGCCGTATGGAACCAGAAGCTGTGGAGCCACTGGTACGTCCCCGTTGGGCCCTGCCTCTGGGGCACCTCGTGGGACAGCGACCACTGGCATAACTACACCTTCCAGCTGACAGAGCTGGACACCAGATTCGGTTCCGGCCTGGCCGAGCGCAACGGAAGGCTCTGGGTGGCCCGCAGCTCCCACCGGCAGAGAACAGAAGGCAACGCGCTGGTCCTCTGCGGCAGCACGGAAGACGACGGCGGCCACTTCGGCGACGAGAAAGAGCTGGCGACGTCCTCGCACGCTTTCGGTACCGTCTCCATGGCCTACGGCCTGGACCGCATGTGGGTAACGGCCCGCCAGGACCGACAGGTACGCACCTACTGGAGCGCCAGGGGCCAGAGCCCCGACACGGCACAATGGCAGTCGGAGGCCGGCCCGCAGGCAGGAAGCAGCAACAACCCCGCCCTGCACTTCGACGGCCAGAACCTGTGGTGCGCGTACACCGACACCAGCGGCAAGCCCCACCTCAGCCGACGTGTGAACGAAACCAGCACCTCCGCCGGCTCCTGGAGCACCCCCGTCCCCATCGGAGACGGCACACACCCCACCGTCCTCGACGCCCCCGGCATCGCCACCTACAAGGGACGCATGTACGCCTTCTACCACGCCTGAGCAGGCAGCTGACCCGAACGAGGACACCGCACAGCCGCCAATCCGCATGCTCACCCCCGGCCTCGACGAACTCGCCCAGCCCCCACGTATCCGGGGCACGCACAGGGCACCGACCAGACCATGATCGTTCTCGGCGCCAACGGCTGTACCGGTGTTCCCTGAGGCCGTACACCCTGCGCGTCAGCGCCGTTCCCGCCGTGCACCGCGGGCTCCTCGCCCGCTGCCAGCCGCTCGACGGCGCCCAGGGCGGCCCGGCGGTCCCGGCTCAGCGCAAGGCCCGCCGCGAGTACGAGAACAGGGGCAGCGCCCTCACACCCTGAACAAGATCGTTCTCACCGATAACCGCTGTACCGATGTTCCCCGAGGCCGGGAACCCAGGGTGGTGCCCTTGGATCGGTAAGGCATTCCGCTGCGCGAGAGTTCCAATCCGCGCGACCGCGGTGCCGCAACTTGCGTCTATGTCGTAACGCACTTCAGCGCCTTCGGCGGTAACAGCTCTCGGGGGACCGCCAGGGGACGCGCAGGGGACGGAAGGACCCGGAAGGATCAGGAAAACCGACGCACGACCGGAACGGCTACAGGTCTCTGACCTGCGAATATAGGAAGATCGAGGCAAGATCGGGAAGTGTTCGGAAGATCCGTAAAGGACTCATAATCCGTCGGCCGTGGGTTCGAGTCCCACCCGCCCCACCACCGCCTGGCAGCGCAGAAACGATCAGACCCAGGCGCAGCGCACGGACGAGGGTCGTCACGCGTCGCGTGGCGGCCCTCGCGTTCGTTCCGGCCCCGGCCCGCCCCCGACCGTCATCCGTCGGCCCCTCCCCTGTAGATCTCCTGCGCGTCCTCTGCATGACACTACTCATGGTTATGGTGCGGCTACCCACTGCGACGGCGATGTAACCGTCCCTCGTGCCGATACGAGGGCGTGCGTCGGTACGAGGAGGTGTGCCGGTACGAGGACGATCCGCCGGGTCACGTCCGCGGGGCGGCCTCGCCCGCCAGGGCGCTCGGGCGGGCGGCGAATTCGGGTTCCGGGCTGAAGCGTGCCTGCATGCCGTCGGCCAGGGCGTGCAGGGCCGCGGCGCCGTCCCCGTGGAACGAGGAACCGTGCATCACGGCCAAGGTCTTGGGCGCGAGTGCGGCGAGCTCGTGCAGGGTTTGCACGGCGGCCGTCAGGCAGGAGGTCTGGCGGAATACCGCTTCCGCCTCCAGGGCCGGTTCGACCAGATCGTCCCCGGTGACCGGGGGCCCGTTGCCGATGTGGGTGAACAGGTCGCCGCACAGCAGCGTGCCGGTCGTCTCCTCGTACAGCACGCGGGCCTCCCAATTGTGCGGCACATGCGGGGTGTTGAAATGCCGCACCCGGCGCCTGACCTGCTTGCCGCCCAGGTCGAGCAGCTCGCCGTGGGCCATCGGGCGCGGCGGGCGGTCGGCCAGGTCGTTGAGGGAAACCAGGCAGCCCTGGAGGCCGTGCGCCACCTCGGCGTACGGGGCCGCGGCCAGGAAGTCGTTCATCGCGCCGCACTCGTCCGCCTCGACGTGTCCGAAGGTCAGCCAGCGCAGCCGTTCGAGGGGCAGGACGCGGCCGACGGCCGCCGAGACCATGGGGAACAGCGCGCGCATGCCCGTATGGAAGAGCAGCGGTTGTTCCGCGTCGATCAGGAACTGGTTGAAGGTGAAACCGGCGGGTGGGGCCACTTCGGGGATGAAGGTGGAGATCCGGTAGATGCCGTCGGCTATCTCATCGACGCGTGTCTCCATGGTGCAGCACGTCCTTCCGTCCGTCCGGCAGCGTGCACCCCGATCCATCCATCGTAGGGGCCGGTCGGGGCCTCCTCCTGGTGCCGATTTCCTGTGGCCGGGGGGTGTGGGGCGGCGCACCATGGAAGGGCCGGGAAGGAAGTGGTCCTGATGATCGAGGTCAAGACGATCGACAAGCCGGATGAACGGCGTGACTTTCCGCGCGGCCACCTCAACGCTCTGCACCTGACCGGACTGGACTTCGCGGTCGGCGTCTTCGAGCCGGGCTGGCGCTGGTCGGAGTCGGTGGGGCCGCTTGCCGGGACCGAGAGCTGCGAGGTCCACCACAACGGCTTCGTGGTCCAGGGCCGGATGAGGATCCGTATGAACGACGGTGCCGAGACCGAGGTCGGGGCGGGCGATGTGTTCGTCTGTCCTGCCGGGCACGACGCCTGGGTGGTCGGCAGTGAGCAGGTCGTCGTGTACGACTTCGCCGGCGGGATGGCGAGGGACTACGCCAAGTCGACGGGGTGAGGGGCGAGGGATGGATGGGGGGACGGGGCGGGGGTTGCGGGCTGCGGCTCTGCGGGTCGGTTCCGGGGCGGAGGTGGGGTTCCTCATGCGCGTGGGGTTCCTCACCCACTCCGGTCCGGATCGAATCTGAATCGGATGTCTAGGACGGCGCGCGCTGGGCAGGGGAGCCGGATGGTTCGGTGCGCCAGGTCGGTTCGGTGTGCGGAAAGTGCGGAATACGGCGCGGACGGCGACCGTTAACGCAGCTGGACACCGGCGGGACCGACCGGACCAACCGACAACGACCCCAGACCGGAAGCAGGGAAAGCACGCATGAGCACCGTAGAGCTCACCAAGGACAACTTCGACGAGATCGTCTCCGGCAACGGCTTCGTCCTGATCGACTTCTGGGCCGAGTGGTGCGGCCCCTGCAAGAGCTTCGGCCCGATCTTCGAGCGGTCGTCCGAGAAGCACGACGACCTGGTGTTCGCCAAGGTCGACACGGAGGCCCAGCCCGAGCTGGCGCAGGCCTTCCAGATCCAGTCCATCCCCACGGTGATGATCGTCCGCGACAACATCGCGGTGTTCGCCCAGCCCGGGGCGCTTCCGGAGGCCGCCCTGGAGGACGTCATCGGTCAGGCCCGGAACCTGGACATGGACGAGGTCCGCGCGTCGGTCGCCGAGGCGCAGCAGGCCGAGCAGGCGCAGCAGGCCGAGGCGTAGTAGGCGGCGAGCAGGGGCAGGGGCAGGTGAGGCGGGCACGTGAGCGAGCTGCTGTTGATCCGGCACGGCGAGACCGAGTGGAGCCGGAACGGCCGCCACACCGGCCGGAGCGATCTGCCGCTCACCGCCGACGGCGAGGAGCAGGCCCGCGCACTGCGGCCCCTGCTGTCGGGCCGGAAGATCGCGTATGTGTACTCCAGCCCGATGCGGCGCGCCCTGCGCACCGCCGAACTGGCCGGGCTCCCCACCCCGCAGATAGAGCCTGAGCTGCGTGAATGGGACTACGGCGGCTACGAGGGCGTCACCACCGCCGAGATCCACCGCGACCGGCCCGACTGGTACCTCTTCCGCGACGGCGTCGCCCCCGGCCCCGCCGGGCACCCGGGGGAGTCGCCCGAGGAGGTCGGGGCGCGCGCCGACCGGGTGCTGGCACGGATCACGCCCCGGCTGGATGTGGGAGATGGGGCCGATGCGGGCGATGTGGTCCTGGTGGCGCACGCCCACTTTCTGCGCGTACTGACCGCCCGCCGGCTCGGGCTGCCCCCGTCCGCGGGCGGGCTGTTCACGTTCGAGACCGGCACGGTCGGCGTCCTGGGCACCGAACACGAACGGCCCGCGGTGGTCGCCTGGAATGCGCGGAGTCTGTGACGTCCGGTGGTCCGTGACGTCCGGGAGTCCGTGACGTCCGGGAGTTCGTGAAGCCGGGAGGCGCGGAACGGGCGGTGCTGCGCCAAGGGGCGCGGCGTACGGCTACGGGGCCGTGGAGACGGCGCTCACGGAGCCAGCGGATCGAGATGCAGCGGTTCCACCTTGCCCTCGATCATCGCGCCCAGCCCATGGACGGCACAGGTGTCGGGGCGGTCCGCGACATGTACGGGCATGGCGGTGGCCTGCTCGATCATCGCCTGAAGGCCCGGGGTCAGCGCACTGCCGCCCGCGAGCATGATGCCGCGGTCCGCGAGGTCGGCCACCAGGTCCGGCGGGCAGTTGCGCAGTACCGCCCCGATACCGTCGAGGATCGCGGTCAGCGGCGTGGTGATGGCCTTCAGTACCCGCTCGGTGTCGACCTGTACGGAACGCGCCAGCCCGCTGACCACGTCCCGGCCGTGCACCTCGGTCGACGACGCCTGCGCATCGTCTCCGGACAGCATCACCTGGAGGGGGCGGACGGCCTGGTTCGGCACCATCAGCTCATGGTGCAGCCGCATGTGCTGGATGACCGCATGATCGATGGTGTTGCCGCCCACCGGAACGGTCTCGGCGGCGACGATCGAGCCGACCGACAGCACCGCGACCTGCGTGGTACCCGCCCCGCACATCACGATCATGGTCGCTTCCGGCTGCTCCACCGGCAGCCCGCAGCCCACCGCCGCTGCGATCAGCGTGTCGACCAGCTCCACCCGTCGGGCGCCCAGCCCGGTGAGGGTCTCCACGGCGGCCCGCTGTGCCAGCGGCTCGCTGCCGTACGGCATGCACACCGCCGCCCGCATCGAGGGCTTGCGCCGCCACGTCCTGCGCAGCTTGTCGCCGACGAGGTTGCGCAGCAGCCGCTGGGCCATGTCGATGTCCACGACGGTGCCGCCGGAGACCGGATGCATCACCCGGATGTAGTCGGGCGTGCGGCCGTCCATCACCTCGGCCTGCGCGCCGACGGCCAGCAGGGCTCCCGTGCGGACGTTGACCGCGGCCACCGACGGCTCGTCGACGATCATTCCCTGATTCTTGAGGTACACCCTTGTACGGGCCGCGCCGAGGTCGACGGCAACGGAGCAGCGCCGCAGCTGGGTGAGGCTTATGGTCATGGCGGATGACTCCCCTTTGGGCCGGGTGGGTGGAGTGGGCGCAAGAGTCGCTCCTGGCCATCGTGCGGCGAGCGGACGTCAGCGGCCCGTTGGGGAGGTCCGGTTGGGGGACGGGGCGGCCCGGACGGCGGCGTTTACGCGGTCCGGTCGACCAGTCTCTGGAAGAGCCCCCAGGTGAATTCCGTGACCAGGGCATGCGGCGCGGCATCCGGGTCGGGATCGGGAACCGTGCAGGCCAGCGCCCAGCGGGTGGGGGCGCTGCCCTCCATCGGGCGGGCCGGCGGGAACGCGCGGGCGACCTCGTCGACCGTGCAGGACCAGGGGGCGAGGTCCGCGGTGGTACGGAGGGCGGGGGCGGGGGCGCCGGGGGCGCGGACGAGCCAGGCGTTCCAGACGGCGCCGCGCTCGGTGGTCAGGATCTCGAACCGCAGATCGGGCCAGAGCGGCACCGGCCAGGTCAGCGCCTCGCAGGTCATATCGCCCAGGCGGCGGGCGGTGACGGACTCGGGGGCGCCGAGCAGCGCGCGGTAGGGCCGGAGGCCGCCGGGTGCGCGCGGGGCATGCATCCGCGCCTGCCAGCGGCGGTTGGCCTCGAGCAGATCGGCGCGGGAGGCCCCCAGCGTATGCAGCGCGTCCTCGACGAGTCCGGGCTGGTGGTCGGCCATCCGGCGCAGCAGAACGAGCTGGAAGGCGACGGGTCCGGGCGGGCCGGAGGGGCCGGTCGGAGGGTCGTTGTCAGTGGCGGCGTTCATGATGGACATCGTCGTGGATGTCGCGGGGGTGGATGTCGTGGTGGCGGATCTCGGGGCCTTGGCGGTTGCCGGGGCGGGTGCCGGCGGGGAGGAAGAGCACGGAGTTGACATAGCGGCGGTGCGGGGCGAGGGAGCGCCTCAGCAGGCCGTGTTCGGCGACATGGGAGGTACGGGACTGATGAGCGGGCAGATCGAAGTCGGCCAGCGGCGTCCAGCGGTCGTGCGGCAGGACCCAGCCGCGATAGCCGCGCGCCGCCGTCCACTCCAGGACGGGCGCCAGCGGCTGGATACGCGTCTCCAACTCCACGAACAGCGCCGGGAGTTCCCGCTCGACGGTGCGCGCGGCGCCGCGCAGCACGGCCAGCTCGCCGCCGTCCACATCGATCTTGATGAGGGTGACGGAGTCCAGCTCCAGCGAGTCCAGGGGGAGGCAGGGCACGTCCAGTCCGCTGCCGTGCAGCTCGCGGCGCACCAGCGAGGAGACCCCGCGCTCGCCCCGGCCGTCCGCCGGCAGCCAGAGGGTGGCGCGACCGGTGCGGTCGGCGGCCGCGGCGGGGACCACCTCGACATGCGGCGGGGTGACGGAGTCGATCAGCCGGGCCAGGTGTGGCACGGGCTCCAGGGTGACCACCCGCTCCGCACGACGGGCCAGCCGCCGGGTCCAGGGGCCCAGCCAGCCGCCGACGTCCACGGCCGTACCGCCCGTCGGGCAGAAGTCGGTCAGCCGCCCGAGTTCCGGCTCGAACCGCGGGTACAGCCCGCCCGCCAGCGCGGCCACCAGCCGCCCGGGCAGCCACGGCCCCACCCGCGCGGCGAGCGTCACGACGGCACCTCGGCTTCGGCCAGCCGCCGGAGGATCCGGTCGTGCTCGGCGTCGGTGACCTCTTCCCCCGAGGAGGGGAGGAGCTGCGGGATACCGTCCCGGATCGGATAGCGGCGGCGCATCCGTGGGTTGTAGAGCGAGCTTTCGCCCTCGCCCTCGCCGGTGAGGAGCGAGAGCGGCCCCTTGTCCAGCGGGCAGGCGAGGATCTTCAGCAGCGGGTCATCGAGGTTCATGGCTCAACTCCGTTGGCGAAAGGGGGAGTTACGGGAGGGCGAGCTATCGGAGGGTGGGTTGCCGGAGGGGGAGTTGCGGGAGCTGGGGGCTCATGGCGGGGGAGGGCCAGCAGGACGGTCAGGGCCACGGCCGTACCGCCGAGCCGTAGCGCCAGCCGCAGGGGATCGGCCGGCAGCGGTTCGCCGAAGGCGACGGTGCCGCAGGCGACGGTGAACACACAGGTGATGGTGGAGCAGACGGGGACGATGACGGAGGCGCGACAGCGTTGCAGCGCGGTCTGGGAGAGCACCAGCCCGGTGGCGCCGGTGAAGAGGAGGAGATAGGGGTACGGCGAGCGCAGCAGGTGCCCGGCCGCGGCCGGGATGTCGTGGGTGGTGAGCAGGCCGGAGACGCCCTTGATGGCCAGTGAACTGACGCCGTAGAGGAGACCGACGGCCACCCCGTAGGCGACGCCTGCCGTCGGCAGGCGGTGGCGGCGTCGTGCGCGCCGTTCCGCCGACCCGTACAGCAGCAGGCCCGCGGCCAGCGACGGCACGGCGATGGTGAGCAGCGTGGCGGGCGGGGCGGTGCGGGCGATGGTCCGGGCTTCGTCGCCCTGGAGGGAGGCGACGACCATCACCAGCGCGACGAGGATCGCCACCATGCTCTGGCGCTCCCGGCCGCTGGTCCGCTCGCCCAGCACCACCGACGACAGAATCAGCAGCAGGACCAGCCCCGAGACGAAGATGCCCTGGGCCGCGGCGATCGGGAGGGCGCGGTAGACGGCGAGTTGGGCGGCGAACCCCGCGGCCAGGGCGAGCGAGCCGCCGAGCCACCGCGGGCTGCCGAGGAGATGGCGTACGACCAGGGCGGGACGGCGGGTGCTGAGGGCGGGCAGCGTGGCCAGCGCGCGTTTCTCCAGCACGAAACCGGTGCTGTACAGCACGTTGGCGATCAGAGCCGATGCCACGCCCCACCACAGCATGGGCCTGCTCCCTTCTCCGCGTTCGGGTCGGCATCGGTGTGCGGTGGCTCCTGTGGACGGCGGTCAAGGGGCCTGGAGGGAGCGAGGGGTTCTGCGGCGGGCGTGGGCCAGGAGGATGGAGGAGAGGGACGGCAGATGGCAGGCGGCGCGGTCGAGGGGGCGCAGGGGGCGGGGGACGTCGTGGTAGGGGGCGCCGGTCAGGCGGATGACGTCGAAACCGGAGGCGGTCAGGAAGGCGCGCAGCGCACGGGCGGTGTAGAGGCGCAGGTGGCCGACGACCTGGGTGCCGGGGCGGCCGTGGATATGGCGCAGGCTCACTTCCGAGAAGACGGGCTGGATCCCGGCGAGCAGCAGGCCGCGGTTGTACCAGGCGGCGAGATTCGGGGTGGAGAGCATGAGGTGGCCGCCGGGGCGCAGGATGCGGTGCAGTTCGTCCAGGGCGGCGTCGGGGTCGACGAGATGCTCGATGACCTCGCTGAAGAGCACGGCGTCGGCGGAACCGGTCGCGAACGGCAGCCCGCCGTCGGTCAGTTCACCGCGTACGGCGGTCAGCTCACCGGGGGCGCTCGCGGGGATACGGGTCCGGGCGCGGCGCAGGGCGTCCTGGGACCAGTCGACGCCGACCAGGCGGTGTCCGGCCAGGAGGCGCGCCGCGGTGGCGGCCGCGGTGCCGTCGCCGCAGCCGATGTCCAGGATGGTGGCGGGCGGCGCCCCGGTGCGGCGGGGGCCGAGGGCGCGCGCCAGGAGTGCGGCCTGGCGGGTGCTGCGGGCGGGGCCCGAGGCGACCGGAACGGCGGGGTTCTCGTAGAAGTCCCGCAGTCCGGCCGGGGGGTGGGCGGCGCCGGTGGTGGGCCGGGTCATGGGGCGGCTCCTTCGGTGGCGGCGAGGGAGGCGGCGAAGAGGGCGCCGAAGCGGGCGCCGGCCGCATCGTCCAGCAGAGCGCGCGACCAGCGCAGCGCGAGCTGGATACGGCCGCCGACCGAAACGGTGGTGACCGTCAGCCCGCGCGGCATCCGGGCCGGGGCCGAGAACCACACCGCGGTCGGCCGTCCGGCGTCGCCGAAGTCGAGGGGATAGGGGAGGCGGCCGATGTTGGAGAGGAGGGTGGTGGAGGTCCAGGGGGCGGCGGCCGTACGGAGTGCGCGGGTGGCTGCGCCGCGCAGGCCGACGGGCGCGACGGGGAGCGTCAACAGGGTGCCGGGCAGCCCGAGTTGGGAACCCCGGGTGGCCTTGAGGGCGCGGGTACGGGCGGCCGTACGGCGCAGCAGCAGGGCGACCGCCTCGGGATCGGGCGGATCGGCGGCGAGCAGGTCGGCGTCCCGTTGCTCCTCCGGGCCGAAGCCCACCGGGATCAGCCGGGTGCCGTTGCCGATGGGCATCTCGCCGCCGCGCGGCCGGTCGTCGACGGGCATGGTGACGATGACGGGGCGGGTGGGCCGGCCGTGCAGCCGGTTCCAGCGGGCGACCGTGAGGCACGTGGCGACCAGGAGCTGGTCGTTGACGGTGGGGGGCGTGGTGCGGGGGGCGGCATGGGGGGTGTTCGGTGCCGGGGTGTCCTCGCGGGGTGGTCTGGTGGGGACGGGAAGTTCGGTGATCAGCATGCCGTTGGTGTGGTCCGTGGGGCCAACGGGGGCGGAGGTGGTGACGAGGACGGTGGCAGGTACGGGGCTGGGGCCCTCGGTGTGGGAGTGGTCTCGGGGGTGCGGGGGACGGCCGGGGTCGTCGTGGTCGGGGGCGATACGGGCCGGGCGGACGAGACCGGGGCGGGCAGCCGGGGCGCGGTGCCGGGGTGGGGCGGTGCGCTCCGGGGTGCGTACGGGAGGCGGGGCGGGGGAGTTGTCCGCGCCCCCGTACAGCTCGGCGGTCGTGGCAAGGACACGGAGGCAGGCCGGGCCGTCCAGGGCGGTGTGGTGGAGGGTGAGGACGAGGACGGTGCCGTCGGCCGCGTCCGGATGGCGTTCGACCACCTCCAGGCGGACGGGGGGAGAGGCATCCAGGGGCGGGCATGCGGTGAGGGCGCGCTCGCGGGCGCGGACGAGGGCGTCCGGGCCGGGGGGCGGGAAGACGACGGGGTCGACGTCCGGGGTGGCGGTCAGCTCCCACTCGTAGCGGCGGCGCCACCAGCTCACCGGGGCCTGGCGCATCAGGATCCGGGGGTGGCGCAGGAGGGCCCGGTGGAACGCGGTGCGCAGGCGCGTGTGGTCGATCCGGCCGGGCAGATGCACCTCGATATGCACGGTTTCGGGCTCGTCGTCCCGCAGACAGTGCCGGGAGATCTCGTCGACGAGGGGGAAGGGGAGACGGGCGACGGCCGGGGGGCGGGGGGTGCTGGTGGGGGAGGGGACCTGGCTGTCCGGTTCCTGCCCGTCCGGTTCCCGCCCCTCCGGTTCTGCCCGGCCTTCGGGCTCGCGCCGGTCCGGTTTCTGCCCGTCCGGTTCCCACCCGTCCGACTCCGCCCGCCCGTCGGGAGCCCGCCCGTCGGGCCCCCGTCCGTCCGGCTCCCGCCGCGGCGGCTCCCGCAATGTGGTCACTCTTCCGTCTCCTCCCCCAGGGGCCGTGGGCCCGGACGTCGTTGCCGGTGGGCCCAGTTGGGGCCGTTGCCCGGTGTCCGGCCCCGGGCCTGGAGGGGGCGTCCGGCGATGGTCGGCGCGTCGGGCCCCGGCCGCGCCGTGTCCCGGTCGCGGCGGGGAAGCGGGGGGAGGGACGCGCCCGGCGTGCCCGAAGCGCCGTCCGTCCGGGCCGCCGCTCCCCCGGGCACACCAGGCGCACCAGGCACACCGAGCACACCAGGCGCACTCGGCACACCCGCCGCCCCCGGCGCCTCCCGCACCGTCACCACCGCCGCCGCCAGCGCCGCCAGCGCACACCCCTGCGCCACGGCGCCGAACGCCCCCCGGCCCGCGGCGACCGGTTCGCCCGCGCCGAAAGCCGCGGTGATGCCCGCGCCCGTCATGGCCGCGAAGGCGACCGGTGCCAGGAACCGCGGCCGGAAGCGGGCCACGAGCGCCAGCAGCGGCACCACCACCGCGAACGGCCCGGACGCCAGGGCCACCACGCCCGTGAGCGCCACCACGCCCAGCACCCACGACGGCGCGGGCGGCGCCACCGGAGCCGGCGGCGGGGTGCGCGGGGTACGCCGTATCAAGGCCGAGACGACGAGCAGCAGGACGCCCGCCATCCCGCCGATCAGCCCCAGGTCGTAGGCGGTCGCCGGAGCGTAGGACAGCTCGACGGTGCCGCCCGCGCCGGCCGGGACGAGGAAGCCCTGCTGCCAGCCGTCCACCCGGAGCGGGGTCAGCGGCCGTCCGTCGAGGGTGGCGTGCCAGCCGTCGTTGGCGTTCTCGTACATCTGGAGGTAGACGGCCCTGCCCGCTCCGACGGCGACCGTACGGTGGTCCCCCGACCAGTCCTCGGCCCGCACGGTGCGGGCCTGCGCGGCCGACCCGGGGGCCGGCGCCGCTCCTCTGCTCAGCGTCACATCCGTGAGCGCCAGCGGCCCCTGGTCGCCGGCCTCCACCCGGTGCCGCCCGGAGGGCAGCGTCAGCCGTCCGTCGGGGGCCTCCCCGGCGCACAACTGCACGGTGACCGGCCGCCGTTCGGTCAGATCGCGGAGGTACCCGGAGGCCCTGGTGGCGTGCAGGACGCCGTCGACGGCGAGCATCGGGCCCTGGCCGCAGCCGACCGAGAAGCGCTTGTGGGCGGGCGGGGGCGGGGTGCGGTACGCGTCGAGGGCCGGGATGTACACCTCGCTGAGGCCGACCGGGAGTTGCAGGGCCTGGCCGGCGACCGGGTTGTGGAGGGTCAGTTCCTTGACCTTGCTGATGGTGATGTCGAGGCGGTCGGTGGTGATCGGGTCGAAGCGGGCCTGCCCGTACTCGTCGACCCCGGCGGTGGCCGCACCGTCCGGCGAATTGATCAGGATCTGCTCGGGCCGGGTGGAGATACCGCCGGCCGCGGCCAGCACGATCTGGTCGATCTTCTTCCTGCCGGGCCAGCGGAGGTGGAGCGTGGGGCGGTCGCCGGCGATCCAGGCGGTGGTCAGATCGCCGTCGACGAGATTGCGGGGGCTGAGCGACTGGCCGAAGCCGAAGCTGGTGGAGTCGGCGGTGGCGGTGATGCGGTCCTTCTGCTCGGGTGCGATCTTGTCCATCAGTGTGTCGAGCGCGGGGCCGGGGACGGCCAGGGCCTTACCGGAAACGGCGTAGGACGCGCCCGCGTCGGTATGGAACTGGCGGTGCAGACCGGTCTCGGCGGAGACGGGGGAGAGGCCGCCGGGGTCGCTGCCGCGGTGCAGGGAGACGGTCTCGGCGGGCGCATCGGCCCCCTGGCCGCTCGCGTCCCCACCGAGGGAACTCCCGGAACCTTCCGAACTCCCCGAACCTCCCGAACTCCCCGGACCGGTCCGGGAACTCCCCGAACTCCCCGCACTCCCTGTGCCGCTCCGGGAACTCCCCGTATCCGTCGGGAGTTGAAGAAGACGAGTGACCTGCACGCCGGGTACGGAGATCTCGCGGAAGCCCGCACCCGAGAGCCCCGCTCGCGGCGTCTGGGAGCCCAGGATGGTGAGTTTCAGCCAGGTCGCGGTCCCGGCAGGGGCCTTGACCTGCTGGGGGGTGCCGTCCGGGCGCAGCGGGCTGACCGCGCTGCCGCGGTCGGTCTCGATGCGTACGGACGTCGGGGCGGCGCGCAGGCCGTCGCCGGGCAGCGGGGTCAGGAAGAGCGACGAGGGGACAGCGGTGGGCTTGGTGAAGGCGATACGGATCCACTGACCGACGGGGTCGCCCGCGCTGCCCTCCGCCCAGGCGGTGTCCGGGTTGCCGTCGAAGGCGTTGACCGGGTCGTACTGGGGGAGGTGGAAGAGCCAGTTGCCGCTGGTGGAGGCGGTGACGGAGGCGGCGCCGCGCAGGACGGCGGTGGTCTGGTGCGCGATGCCGGTGGTCGGCAGGATCTGCCGCGGCGGCCGGCCGGGGTCCTGGACGCTGTCGGGGTGGTTGGTTTCGGTGGCCGTATAGGTATAGGACGTATTGCTGTTGACCAGGCCGAAGCGGGTGTCGGCGCGGCGCAGCCCGTCGGCGGTCAGCTGGAGCGGCACGTTGCCCAGGCCGGGGTGGTTGTCGCCGGTCAGGACGGTCGGCCGGTCGCGCAGGGTGGGGTCCGCCGAGAGCTGGAGCAGTGATTCGGGGCCGCCGCTGAGCTGGGCGGTGTCCGCGACGGCCTTGGCGGTGACGGGTCCGGGCGCGGGCGTGCCCTCGGGCTCGTAGATCTCGACCGAGCGCTGACGCGGATACAGGCCCTGGACCTGCACCGGCGCCTCGGCGGGGATCTTGCCGCTGGTGGTCAGCGGGCCGAAGGCGACGGCCTTGCGGTAGCCGGACGCCTCCAGGGTGCGTTTGACGGTCTGGGGCGGCACATAGCCGATCTGGTCCGGGTCGAGATCATTGCGTACGACGACGTCATGAATGCCCGCACGGCCCAAGTAGTCGCGCAGTCCGGGGACTTGGGCGCCGGTCATCAGGGCCTGCTCGACGGCGTCCAGGGTCCGGCGGGCGCCCGGGGTGCCGAACGGGACGAAGTCGCGCTGTGCCCAGGGGGACCGGGCGAGGACGTCGAGGGGTTCGTCGATGGGCGAGCCCCAGGTGTAGATGCCGTGGGCGGTGGCGGGAACGACCAGGGCGCGGCTGTGCGGGGTGTGGGTGCGCAGCCAGCCGGCGGTGCGTTCCCAGTAGCCGGGCAGCCGGGTGAAGGCGCCGGGCTGGAGGACGGTGCCGGTCAGGAAGGGGAGGGCGAGGGCCGGGAGGACGAGCACGGCGGCCAGAAGGGCGACCCATCGCGAGGGGAGCGGTCCACGGCACGATAGACGGTGACCGGCGGCGGTGCGGCGGGCCCCGCTCCCTTCGGCCCGGCTGCCACGTCCCGCGGCGGCCACGGCAAGGACATGCGCCAGCCCGAGGGTGAGCGCCAGGGCCAGGCCCGGGGTGAATTTGTAGATGTTGCGGAACGGCCGCAGCCAGCCGTTCAGCCAGTCCTGCCACAGCCCGTGGACGGGGCCGCCCAGCGCACCGCCGTATCCGGCCAGCGCGATCAGGGCGACGCTGAGCACGGTCAGCAGCAGCCAGCGGCGTTCGGGCAGATCGCGGCGGGCCAGCCCGGCCAGGCCCAGCGCGGCGGCCAGCGCCGAGCCCGCCACCGCGCACCAGTTGGCGGTCATGGTCCAGCCGGCCGGCAGCCAGGGCTGTCCGAAGTTGAGGTAGCCGACCCAGTTGCCGGCGCCGCGCAGCAGCTCGGTGGCGGACATGGTGCCGGTGGTGGTGTCCGCCTGCTCGATGAACGGCATGAAGTTCTCGCCGTGGATGCCCAGCAGCAGGAGGGGGACGACCCACCAGGCGGTGGCCAGGACGACGCCGGGCAGCCACCAGGCGAGCAGCTGCGGGCGCCGGGGTCCCGTACGGGAGAGCAGATACAGGCCGACGGGTAACAGGGAGGCCAGCGTCGAGGCCGCGTTGACGCCGCCCATGAAGGGGATCAGCAGTGCCGACCGGGTCGCCGCGATACGGGCCCCGGTCCGCGGGTTCGTCAGCGGCAGCAGCACCCAGGGGAGCAGCGCGCCGGGGAGCGCGGCGGCGGAGGTGGAGCCGATGACGACGGTGTACGTCGGCCACAGCGCGTAGCAGGCGGCGGCGAGCAGCCGGGTGGGCGGGGTGCCGAAGCGCAGCCGTTCGGCCAGCCGCAGCGCGCCCCAGAAGGCGGCGGTGACGATCAGCGACATCCACAGGCGTTCGGCGAGCCAGACCGGCAGCTGGAGCAGATGCGTCAGGCCGTAGTAGGGCAGGGTCGGGAAGGCGTAGCCGAAGTACTGGTCGGCGAGGCCGCCGAAGCCCGCCCGGTCGTGCCACAACTGGCCCAGGTCGGCCAGGAATCCCCAGGGATCGGTGGTCACCCCCAGCTTGGTCTCGAAGGTCATCTTGCCGGGCGAGGGGGCCAGGAAGCCGATCAGCGCGAGGGCCCAGAAGGCGACCAGCCAGCGCCTGCCGCGCGGTGCGTCCGGTGGCGGGGCGGAGGTCGGCAGGGCCCGGTCGCCGGTGTCGGGCGATCCCGGGGACGGGGAGGGCCGCAGGGTCTGGGTCATGGCAACCGCCGGAGGATGAGGAGAAGGTTCCAGGTGGCGACCTCCCGGACACCCGGGAGGCGGGGGAGGGCCTCGGCGAGGAACGGTGCGTAGCGGGAGCGCGCGGTGACGATCGCGACGTCGTCCCGGGCCCGTACCTGCCGCAGGGTGCGGCCGATGTGCACGGCGAAGAGATTGACGCCCAGGGTGTGCTTGGCCGGTCTGCCGGTGCGCCGGAGGTAGCGCCTGCGGGCCCGCTCGGCGCCCAGATAGTGCCACGGTGCGGTCTCATGGCCGCCCCAGGGGGACAGCCAGTTGGTGAAGGAGACGTAGATCAGCCCGTGGGGTCGGGTGACGCGGACCATTTCGCTCAGGAAGGTCTGCGGATCGGCGACATGCTCCAGGACGTTGGAGGAGAAGCAGATGTCGGCGGCGCCGTCGGCGAGCGGCAGCAGATAGCCGTCGGCGACCACCGCGCCCTCGGGGATGCGGCCGCGTGCGGTCAGTTCCGCCGTATCGGGCTCGAAGAGCAGGCCCTGGGCACCGCGCCGCCGGAACTCCTCGGTGAAGTGCCCGCTGCCGCCGCCGACATCGGCGACCACCGCCCCCTTGAGCGGGGCATGGCGCTCCACCTGGTCGGCGGCGTCCCGGGCGAGCAGCCCGTAACAGTGTTCCGGTGCGCTCTGCTCGTCGAGGAAGGCGCGGAAGAGGGCGTAGGACCTGCGCAGCGAGGGGTCGCGCACCGGGCCCTCACCGCCCGGGCGGAGCGGTGAGGAACGCCTCCGCGGCGACCGCGCGGAAGTCGGCGACCGTATGGCTCCACCGGAAGTGGGCGGCGCGCTGCTCCGCGGCCAGTGCGAAGGTCTCGCGGCGGCGGGAGCTGAGCGCGAGGGTGCACCAGTGCGCGGCGAAGGCGCTCTCGCCGCGGGCCAGCAGGCCGGTGACGCCGTGCTCGACGGAGTCCCGCAGCCCGGGGATGTCGAAGCCGACGGCGGGCGTACGGCGCGCGGCGGCCTCCATGACCACCAGCCCCCAGCCCTCCACCAGCGAGGGATGCAGCAACAGCCAGGCGGAGCACAGGAGTTGGTGTTTGCGGTGTTCGGAGATCCGGCCGGTGAAGGTGACGTCCGGACCGGCCAGCGCCGTCAGCCGGGCCCGCTCCGGGCCGTCGCCGACGATCACCAGCCGGCCGCCGGTCACCGGGCGGACCCGCTCCCACAGCCGCAGCAGCAGATCGATCCGCTTGTACTCGACGAGCCGGCCCATGGCCACGAAGAGCGGTTCGGGCGCCTTGGGGGCGAGCCGTCCCGGCTCCTCGACTCCGTTGTGGACCAGGCGGATACGGTCGCGGTCCACGCCGAGGGTGTGCAGCGCGGCGGCGGTCGAGCCGGAGACGGCGACCATCAGATTACGGCGATGGGTGCCGGCCAGCGCCCAGTGCTCCAGCCTGCGGCCGAGCCGGGCGGCGGGCCGCGGATAGCGCATCCCCCACAGATCCGTATGGACGTGGTTGACCAGGCACAGGGTCGGGCCCCGGTGCCACAGCGGCGCCAGGTACGGCATCCCGTTGCACACCTCGACCAGCAGATCGCAGTCGCCGACCCGGCGGGGCAACTCCCGTGGCGCGCGCAGGAAATGCCCGGCGTCGCCGCCCGCAGAGATCACCCGGTAGCTGCGTTCGACGGGGGTACCTCCCTGCTCGCGAGGAGCCGAGAGCTTGGGGGCCGGCCCGCCGCACAGCAGGGTGACGTCGTGACCGTGCGCGGTGAGCCCGTCGGCGATCTTGTCCACCAGGAGCTCGGAGCCGCCGGCGGCGGGATTGCCCAGGTCGCGGCGGGCGAGGAAGACGATACGGCGGGGGAGCGGTGGCCCGGAGGGGGACGGGCCGGGGGCGGGCGGCGCGAGCGGGGCCGTCCGGACGGGGGACGGGACGGGGTGGAGAGGCGGCGGGGACGGTTGTACGTGCTGGGGCATGTGCGCTCCAACTCGTCTCAGGGTGCGGTACCAGCGGTGGGGGACGTACTGCGTGCTGAGTCGTACTGAGTCGTGCGGGGCGGAGCGGGCGGTGCAGGCCGTGCGGGGCGTTGCAGGCGGTGCGACGCGGGTGGTGCGTGCGGTGCGACCCGGATGGCGCGGGGCAGGCGTGGTGCGGGTGGTGCCGATGAGGGTGGTGCCCGGGTGTGGTGCCGGTGTGGGGTGGTCAGTGTTCGCCGCCCCCGGGCGCCGGGGCTACTCACCGGGGTGACAAAATCCCCGGCCGATTGTGCTGACGGTTCATCACTTCGCTCAGGACCGGCCGTCCGGATCCCCCAAGTTCTCGGCTTCGCTCGAACAGGGAGGTGCCCCCACCCCCCGCACCACCAGCACCACCCCCACCAGCGCCAGCAGCCCGCCCGCCCCCGCCGCACCCCACGGCAGCGTCCCGCTCACCAGCGCCAGCTTGTCGCGGTCCGCCTCCGCCAGCCGCACCTGGGCCCGCCGCGTCGCCGGCGTGAACCGCAGCCGCTCACCGCGCAGCAGGGTCACCGCATCGGACCGCGCCCCGGGCGCCCGCAGCGTCTTGAGCGGCGAGATCGCGGCATCGATGATCCGGCCCGTACGCGGCTCCGCGACCAGCTCGATCCGGGAGTTCGCATACCACTCCTCGGCCTGGATCTGCCCCTGCCGCGGCCGCCCCACCAGCCGCCCCGGCACCTGCCGGCTGCCCGTCCGGGTGGCCGGCACGCTCCCGGTGAAGCGGTATCCCGTCACCCCCCAGGCCGTCGTCGTCCCGGTGAAACGGAGCGGCACGGCGGCCCCCAGCGTGTTGTCCCACCAGCGATAGCCCCGCTTCTCCAGATCGAAGGGGAATTTGAGGTAGGCATCCCCGTCGAACCGGGTCGGCGCCTCCCCGCAGCAGTGCACCGGTCCGTTGCTGCGCCGGTCGGTCACCCACCGCTCGGTGGTCCACTGGAACGCCCGCCGCGGATCGTGCAGCGCCAGCGTCCCGGGGGTGTCGACCGTCGTGGACACGTCCCACACCGCCCGCCCGCTGCGCTCGCTCGCCGCGACATCGCCCAGCACATGCCGGGTGATGGTGATCTTCTGCCGCTGCCGGGTCAGCAGCGCCTCGGCGTCGAAGTAGCTCCCGGTGCCGGTGAAGACGGTGGTGACATCGACATCGACCGGGGTGACCTTGGCCCGCGGGGTGACGTACCAGGCCAGCAGCGGCGCCAGGACCAGCAGAAACACCCCGATGCCCAGGACGAGCAGCGAGAGCGGCGAGGCCCTGCGGGCGGCGGCGGGCGCCCCCGGCTCGGGCGCACGGGAAGGCGGGTGGGCAGGCGTACGGGCAGACGGATCGGCAGACATACGAGCACTCCTGGAAGCGGGTGAGGGGACACGCTCTGGTGCACGTGCGGCGGCGCCGGGTCCCGTCCGGCGAAAGCGGGCCGGACGGCCCTGGTGCCATGGGCCGGGAACGTAAGCGAACTCTTGACAGGGCGTCAATGCCCTTCCACACTCGGCAGTCGCCACGACTGCTGTGTGCCGCGCTGTGGGACGCGGCGCCGGGCCGGCCGCGATGCCCGCGCACCGCGGCCGCGCCGTGTGCCGTACCAGCCCCGACGGGGACCGGCCATGGTCCCCGGCATCGACGAAGGGCCGCCGCGCCATGCACCGACTGCTCGCCGCCGCACTGACCGCCCTGGCCGCCGCCGCACTCGCGCTCGGCGCCGCGCTGGCCGTCGTCGCCGCCCTGGATGCCGCCCCGCGGCAGCCCAATGTGCCGCTGGTGACGTTCGGCCGTACCGGCGCATAGGACGCATCGGACAGACGGAGGAGGCCCGGCCATGGTGACCGCCGTACGCTCCGCCTGGCGGGAGGTCCCGCCCCGACAGGTGCGCCGGTTCGCCGCGCTCGCCCTGGGCGAGGTGCCCGCACTGGCCGAGGGCATCCTGCACGAGATCCGCCGCGAATTCCCCCAACTTCCCCTGGTACTGGACGAGTTCGGGGAACCGCGCGCCCTCGTCGGCATCCGTCAGTCGCTGGAACACTTCGTCGCGCATATGACCGAGGGCCTCGACCGGCCGCATGTCCACCCCCAGGTCTTCCAGGAGTTCGGCCGCGACGAGGGCATCCAGGGCCGCAGCCTGGACGCCCTCCAGGCCATCTACCGCCTCGGCGTCAAACTCGCCTGGCGCCGCCTCGCCGAGATCGGCCAGCAGGTCGCCATCCCGGCACCGGCCATGTACGAACTGGCCGAATCGGGCTTCGAGTACCTCGACGGACTGGTCGCCGCATCCGTACGCGGCTACGCCGAGGCCGCCGCCCGCCAGGCCGGGGAGCGGCTGCGGCTGCAACGCCGCCTGATGGAGCAGCTGTTCGCGGCCCGCGGCATACGGTCCCGGCCCGGCCGCGGCGGACCGGCGCCGGCCGGCCGGCACGCCACGCTCGCCGAACGCGCCGCCCGCATCGGCTGGCCGCTGCCCGAACGCGTCGCCGTCGCCGTCCTGCTGCGCCCCGCCCGCGCGGCGGTCGCCCCCGCCGTCGCCTCCGACGTCCTGCTGGACATGGACGGCGAACGGCCCCGGATGGTGGTCCCCGAACCGGACACCCCCGGGCGCCGCGCCCTGCTGGCCCGCGCGGCGGCCGGCTGGTCGGGCGCCATCGGGCCCGCCGTACCGCTGCTGGACGCCGCCAAATCGCTGCGCTGGGCCGGGGCCGCGGTCGACCTCATGGAACGCGGACTGCTGCCCGCGGGCGAGCTGTTGCAGTGCACCGACCACACCGAGGCGCTGGTTCTGCTGCCGCCCGAGGAACTGATCGAGGACCTCACCCGCCGCCGCCTCGCCCCCCTCGCCCGCTGCGGCCCCACCCACGCCCGCCGCCTCGCCGAAACCCTCCTGGCCTGGCTGGAAACCCGCGGCGGCGCCCCCGACGTCGCCGCCCGCCTCGGCGTCCATCCGCAGACCGTCCGCTACCGGCTGCGCCAGATACGGGAGCTGTGGGGCACCGAGGTGGACGACCCGGACCGCCGCTTCGAGCTGGAACTGGTGTTACGGGCGCGGAGGTTACGGGGGGAACTCGGCTGACGCCCCTCGCCCCGGCTGCGGCGTGCCGCGCCCAGCGGGTCACGCCCGGCAGCGCCGTGCCGCACCTGGTGGTCACGCCCGGCCCGACGCCATCCGCGTGACCAGCACCTCCATCCCGTCCAGCAGCCGCGCCAGCCCGAACTCGAAGAGCGACTCCAGGTTCACCACGTCCTCCTCGATCCCGTCGACCCCCGCATACATCGGATACGTACCGGACCTGAGGATCCCCTCGAAGGCCGGCTCCATCGCCGCCATCCACTGGTCCTGGTCCATTCCGGTCTCCTGCTGGGCCTCCAGCTCGTCCTCCAGCCCGGCGGCCGTGGACAGCACGAAGCCCAGCAGCGTCATCGCCATGTGGATCAGCGTCACCGGGTCCATCCCCGCCACCCGCGCCATCGTCCACTCGATCAGGGCCATCGCCCGCGGCATCGGCTGCGGCCGGGTGATCGACAGATACTGCGCCAGCCACGGATGCCGCTGATAGAGCGCCCATTGCAGCCGAGCCCCCGCCTCCATGCGCTCCCGCCAGCCCTCCGGCGCCGGTTCGGGCAGCTCGACCTCGGCGAACGCCGCGTCCGCCATCAGCACCACCAGCTCGTCCTTACCGGCCACATGCCGGTACAGCGCCATCGAGGACGCCCCGAACTCCGCGGCCACCCGCCGCATCGACACCGCCCGCAGCCCCTCGGCATCGGCCACCTTGACCGCGGCCCGCACGACGCGTTCGCGGCTCAGCCCCGTGTCGGTCTCCCGGGGGCGGCGCTCACGCGGCGGTTCGGCGCGCGGGGTGCGCGGCGGTTCGGCCACGACCGTCCCCACGCCCGGCACGGCCCGTACGACCCCCTCCTGACGCAGCGTCGTCAGCACCTTGGTGGCGGTCGCCATCGCCACGCCCCACTCCTTGGTGATCCGCCGCGTCGAGGGCACCCGGTCCCCCGGGCCCAGCTCGCCGGCGTCGATACGGCGCCGGATCTCCGCGACGATCCGGCGGTAGGGCGGCGGGGCGGACGGCTCCACGGGGCGACCTCCGTACTAGTGCACCAGGGGATATGCGGCTGCGGTGAGCGTAGCAGCGGGGGTGCCGGACCGCCTTTGCCGAGGGCCAGTGCACTAGTGTGACGTACCCCTAACTCCCTTTCCCTGCCTGCTGTTTGCGCCGTAAGCGGCGCATGCTTACCGTGTCCACCATGACGTTTACTCCGTACACATCCGCACCCCGGGCGGGCCGCCGCGAATGGACCGCCCTCGGCGTCCTCCTGCTGCCCTGCCTGCTGGTCTCCATGGACGTCTCGGTGCTCTACTTCGCCGTGCCGTTCCTGACCCAGGAGCTCAAGCCCAGCAGCGTCCAGCAACTGTGGATCCTGGACGTCTACGGCTTCGTCCTGGCCGGCCTCCTGATCACCATGGGCGCGCTGGGCGACCGCATCGGCCGCCGCCGGCTGCTGATCTCCGGCGCCCTCCTCTTCGGCCTCGCCTCCGTCCTCGCCGCCTACGCACAGAGTGCCGAAACCCTCATCGCCGCACGGGCGTTGCTCGGCGTGGCCGGTGCGACCCTGATGCCGTCCACCCTCGCCCTGATCCGCAACCTCTTCCGCGACGCCACACAGCGCGGCAAGGCCGTCGCCATCTGGTCGGTGGCGATAACGGGCGGGATCGCCGTCGGCCCCGTGCTCAGCGGCGCGCTGCTGGAACACTTCTGGTGGGGCTCGGTGTTCCTCATCAACACCCCGGCGATGGCACTGCTGTTGATCTGCGGGCCGCTGTTGCTCCCCGAGTTCAAGAACCCGGCCGCCGGCCGCTTCGATCTGCCCGGCTCCCTGCTGTCGCTGCTCGCCATGCTGCCGGTCGTCTACGGCATCAAGGACCTCGCCCGCAACGGCCTGTCCGCCCCGCCGCTCCTCGCCCTCGCCGTCGGCCTGCTGGCCGGCGCGGCCTTCGTCCGCCGCCAGCGCACCGCCCGCCACCCGATGCTCGACCTGGAACTCCTCCGCCACCGCGGGTTCAGCCTCTCGGTGCTGATGAACCTGCTGGCGATGTTCGCCGTCGTCGGCTGCGCGGTGTTCTTCACCCAGTACCTCCAGTCCGTACGGGGCATGCGCCCCCTGGAGGCGGCGCTGTGGAACCTGCTGCCGACCCTTGCCGTGGGCGGCACGGCGGCCGCGGGCGCCGCGCTCGCCCGGCGGATGGACCGGGGGTACGTCATCGCCCTGGGATTCGTCATCGCGGCCTGCGGCTTCTTCTGGCTGTCCTGGCTGGAGCCGCACTCGGCCCTGTGGTTCGTGCTGGTCGCCTCCTCCGTCTACGCCTCGGGCCTGGTGATGGTGATGTCGCTGGGCAACGAGCTGGCCCTCGGCGTCGCCCCGCCGGAGCGGGCCGGGTCCGCCTCGGCGGTGCTGGAGTCGGGTACGGAGCTGGGCGGTGCGCTGGGGATGGCGCTGCTGGGGAGCCTCGGCAGCGCCGTCTACCGGGGGGACATGGACGGTGCGCTGCCCGCCGGGCTGCCCTCGGGGGCGGCGGATGCGGTGCACGAGACGCTGGCGGGCGCCGTGGCGGTGGCCGGCCATCTGCCGGGCCGGGCGGGCCGGGCCCTGCTGACATCGGCCCGCGCGGCCTTCACCGACGGGCTCCAGTCGGCGGTGCTGGCCGCGGCGGGCGTGATGGTGTGCGCTGCGGTGCTGGCGGTGGCGCTGTTGCGGGGCGTGCGGATGGGGACGGCGGAGCCGGAGGGGGGCGATCGGGAGGGCGCCGAACGGGGTGCCGAGCGGGAGGCGCCCGTTACGGATCCGGCCGGCGCCGCGCCCTTGGGGTGAGGCCGGGCCGCCGATCGCCTCCGGCCGTCAGCTGAAGTCGAACTCCCCGGTCCGCGTCCGCTTCAGCTCGAAGAACTTGTCGTAACCGGCCAGGAGGCGGGCGCCGTCGAAGACCCGTACCGCCTCCTCGCCCCGCGGAATGGCCATCAGGACCGGGCCGAAGAACGCGACGCCGTCGATATGGATCGTTGGGGTGCCGACGTCCTCGCCGACCGGGTCCATCCCCTGGTGGTGGCTCTTGCGCAGCGCATCGTCGTACGCGTCGCTGCCGGCCGCGCGGGCCAGCTCCGCCGGCAGCCCGGCCTCGGCCAGCGCCTCCTCGATGACGGTCGCGGTGTCCTCGCGGCCGTCGTTGTGGATACGGGTGCCGAGCGCGGTGTACAGATCGCGCAGCACCTCCTCGCCGTGCTCCTGGGCGGCCGCAATGCACACCCGCACCGGGCCCCAGCCCGCATCCAGCAGCTCGCGGTACCTCTGGGGCAGGTCCTCGCGCCCCTCGTTGAGCACCGACAGGCTCATCACCCGGAACCGCAGGTCCAGGTCACGGTGACGCTCGACCTCCAGGATCCAGCGGGAGGAGATCCAGGCGAACGGGCAGATGGGGTCGAAGTAGAAGTCGACGGTGTGACGGGCGGGATTCTGGGACGTCATAGGGATCAGGTTAGAGGGCCGACCGGCCCGGCCACCTGGGACATTCACCCCTCTTTTTCCTGGGCCACTTCCCCGGGACGCGGGCCGCGGCTCAGCCCGCGGCCGGACTGTCGGGAGGCGGCGCCATGCCCAGCATCCGCTGGAGCAGCTGCTTGAGCAGGGTGCGCTCGGCGACGGTCAGCTGGCCCAGCGGTTCGCGTGCGAAGTCCAGGGAGGTGCGCAGCCGTTCGGCCGTACGGGCGCCCTCGGCGGTCGGGGCGGCCAGCTTGATGCGGCGGTCGGCGGGGTCGGGACGGCGCTCCACCAGGCCGCGGGACTCCAGGCGGTCCACGATCCCGGTGACATTGGACGGCTCGCACTTGAGCCGCTCGGCGACCTTGCGCATGGGGAGCGGCTCCACGGTGAGCAGGCTCAGCACCCGCGCCTGCGCCCCGGTGAGGGAGTGCTCGGCCGCGGCATGCTCGTACTCCTCGTAGTAACGGGCGACGACGGTGCCGATCAGGTCGACGACCTCGACGGTCAAGGAGTCTGCGCGCGCTGTCATGCCACCAGGATACCCAATTGCTTGACAACATGAAATATCGAGGGGCATCATTGTTTCATCACCTGAAGTATTGACGTGTTGGGCCCGAGGTATTCGGGCCGAAGCAAGCTGGAGGATCGCGCTCATGTCCGCACTGCCCGCAACCGGCCGCGAATGGCACCTCGTCGCCCGCCCGCACGGCTGGCCCACCCCCGCTGACTTCGCGCTGCGCGAGACCGCGGTCCCCGAGGTCGGCGAGGGCCAGATCCTCGTCCGCAACCAGGCCTTCTCCGTCGACCCGTACATGCGCGGCCGGATGAACGACGTGAAGTCCTACGTCCCGCCGTTCCAGCTGGACCGGCCGATGGACGGCGGCGCGGTCGGCGAGGTCATCGCCTCGCGCGCCGACGACATCGCCGTCGGCGACCATGTGCTGCACGCCCTGGGCTGGCGCGAGTACGCGGTCCTGGACGCCCGGCACGCCACCAAGGTCGACCCGTCGCTGGCCTCACCCACCGCCTACCTCGGCGTCCTGGGCATGCCGGGGCTGACCGCATACGCGGGCCTGCTGGAGGTGGCGTCCTTCAAGGAGGGCGACGTCGTGTTCGTCTCCGGCGCGGCCGGCGCGGTGGGCAGCGAGGTCGGCCAGATCGCCCGGCTCAAGGGCGCCTCCCGCGTCATCGGCTCGGCCGGCTCCGACGAGAAGGTCAAGCTCCTGGTGGAGGAGTACGGCTTCGACGCCGCCTTCAACTACAAGAACGGCGATGTCGCCCAGCAGCTGAAGGAGGCCGCGCCCGACGGCATCGACGTCTACTTCGACAACGTCGGCGGCGACCACCTTGAGGCGGCCATCTCGGCCCTCAACGTCCACGGCCGCATCGCCGTCTGCGGAATGATCTCGATGTACAACGCCACCGAGCCCAGCCCCGCCCCGCGCAACCTCGCCATGGTGATCGGCAAGCGCCTGCGGATGCAGGGCCTGCTGGTGAGCGACCACTCCGCCCTCCACCCGAAGTTCGCCGAAGAGGTCTCCACCTGGATCCGCTCCGGCGAGCTCAAGTACAGCGAGACCGTCGTACCCGGCATCGAGAACGGCGTGGAGGCATTCCTCGGCATGCTCCGCGGCGAGAACACCGGAAAGATGGTCGTGAGCCTGACCTGACCCGGCCCCCGTCCCGCCGCCCTCTTGCCCCCGCCCGTTAGGCTCGGCGGCAGGCCGTCGCGATCCGTGGGCGCGAGTCGCGGCGAATCACTGGAGGATTGTGTATGTCCATCCCGACTGTTGACGTCGTCTACACCGCCGTCGCCACCGCGGAGAACGGCCGTGACGGCCGCGTCGCCAGCGATGACGGCAAGCTCGACGTGGTCGTCAACCCGCCCAAGGAGCAGGGTGGCAGCGGCGCCGGCACCAACCCCGAGCAGCTCTTCGCGGCGGGCTACAGCGCCTGCTTCCAGGGCGCGCTCAGCGTCGTCGCCCGCCAGGAGAAGCAGGATGTCTCCGGGTCCCGGGTGACCGCCAAGGTCGGCATCGGCAAGACCTCGGAGGGCGCCTTCGGCCTCACGGTCGAGATCTCCGCCTCGATCCCGAACGTCGACGCGGAGACCGCCAAGGCCCTGGTGGAGAAGGCCCACCAGGTCTGCCCGTACTCCCACGCCACCCGCGGCAACATCGACGTCAAGCTGACCGTCGCCTGACGCATCCGCCACACGGGCCGCACTCCACCGGGGTGCGGCCCTCGGCCGTTGCCGTAGGAAAGGGCGCCGCCGTACCGGACCCGCTGACATGGGCCGCCGTAACGAACCCGCGCCATGTGACGCAGGCCATAGTGGCCGCATCTTGACGCCGCCACCGTGTAATCGATTACGTAGAGCTCTCGCGTAATCGATTACACGCATCGATTGCACGAAGCACCGCAGCCAGGGCCACGTACAACACGGCCACGTACAAGCGGCCGTCGGCCGCACGAACAGGACGGCAACGGCGCCATGGCGAACATCAAAGATGTGGCAGAGCGGGCGGGGGTCTCCGTCGCCACCGTCTCGCGGGTCCTCAACGGTCACAGTCCGGTCGCCGCAACGCGCGAGCGGGTCCTCGCCGCCGTACAGGAGCTGGGCTACCGCCCCAACAACGTCGCCCGCGCCCTGCGCACGGCCCGCACCGGCGCGCTCGGGCTGATCATCAGCGATCTGACCAACCCCTTCTTCACCGAGCTCGCCGACGCCGTCGAGGACGAGGCCCGCAGCCTCGGCTACAGCCTGGTCATCGGCAACGCCGGCGAGCGCCCCGCACAGCAGGACGACTACATCCGCACCCTGCTCGACCGCCGTATCGACGGCCTGCTGGTCAGCTCCGCCGGGACCGGTTCGGCGATGCTCGCCGAGGTCGTCGGCTCCGGCACCCCGCTGGTCCTGCTCGACCGCAGCGTCCCCGGTATCGACGCCCCCTGCGTACGCGCCGACGGCCGCGCCGCGATGTCCGACCTCGCCGCCCATCTCGCCGCCCTCGGCCGCCGCCGCCCCGCGATCATCGTCGCCCCGGCCGGGACCCCCACCGGCGAGGAACGCCTCGGCCTCTTCCGCGGCGCCTTGGCCGCCCACGGCATCGACCTGCCCGACGAACGCGTCGGCGCCGCCCCCGATCTCCAGCACACCGGCGGCCGCCGGGTGATGAGCGCCCTCCTCGACCTGCCGCAGCGGCCCGACATGGTGCTTGCCACCGACAACCTGATGGCCCTCGGCGCGATGGACGAACTCAAGGCGCGCGGGCTGCGCGTCCCCGACGACGTCGCGCTGGTCTCCTACGACGACGTGCCGTGGTTCGCCCACACCGATCCGCCGCTGACCGTCATCGCCCAGCCCACCCGCGAACTGGGCCGTGTCGCCGTCCACACCCTGCTGGAACGCATCGAGCGCCGCCCCGCCGACTCGGTCCTGCTGCCGGCCCGCCTGGTAACCCGCCACTCCTGCGGCGAGCCGCGCACGGCCCGCTGACCTGGCGGGGCAGCCACATGGCGGCGAGCAGCATCCGCCGGTACCGGGAACGGAACCACCCGACGAAGAAGACGAAGAAGACGACGAAGAAGAAGACGACGAACAAGACGACGAAGAGACGACGAACAAGACCAACCGCCGGCGGGGCCGGCCGATGACGGATTCCAGCTGGTGAAGGAAAGGGAAGAAGAGCAGATGGAAGGGCAGATGGAAGTCCATACCGAAACCGAGGGCCAAACCGAAGGCCGAACCGAAGGCCACGCACAGGGCCGTGCGCAAGGCCGTGCGCAAGGCCGTACAAAAGGCCGTACAGAACCCCATGCGGAAGCCCAGCCGGACGGCCCCGTGGAGGGCCCCGCGCAAGGCCCCGCCTACGACGTCCTGGTGGTCGGCTCGGCCAACGCCGATCTGACCGTACGGGTCGAGCGGCGGCCCGGCGCGGGCGAGACCGTGCTCGGTACGGACCTGGTCGAATCGGCCGGCGGCAAGGGCGCCAACCAGGCGGCCGCCGCGGCCCGGCTCGGCGGGCGCACCGCGCTGCTGGCGCGGGTCGGCGGTGACGCGTTCGGTGAGCTGTTGCTCGACGCCCAGCGCGCGGCGGGCACCGACACCACGCCGGTCATCGTGGACGAGACCGCCCGCACCGGCACCGCGATGATCATCGTCAGCCCGGACGGCGACAACAGCATCGTGGTCTCGCCCGGTGCCAACGCCGCTCTCACCCCGGCCGATGTGGCCGCCGCCAAGGACGTCATCGCCGCCTCCGCGGTGGTCTCCCTCCAGTTGGAGATCCCGATGGAGTCGGTACGGGCCGCCGCCGCGGCCGCCGAGGAGTCCGGCACCCGCGTCGTACTCAACCCCTCCCCGGCCCCTGAGGCGGCCCTGGCACCCGAACTCCTCTCCGCCGCCGACCCGTTGGTGGTCAACGAGCACGAGGCGCGGCAGCTGTCCGGGCTCACCGACGGCACCCCGGGCGAGTGGGCCCAGGCGCTGCGCGAGAAGGGCGCCCGCTCGGTCGTGGTGACGCTCGGCGGCGAGGGTGCGCTGGTGCTGGACGGCTCCGGGGTGAGCGAGGTCCCGGGCGTACGGGTCAAGGCTGTGGACACCACCGGCGCGGGCGACGCCTTCACCGGCGCCCTCGCCATCCGGCTGGCCCGCGGCGACGCCCTCCCCGAGGCGGCGCGCTTCGCGGTACGCGTCGGCGCCGCCGCCGTCACCAAGCCGGGTGCCCAGCCGTCCTATCCGACCCTGGACGAGCTGAACGCCCTCTCCGGGGCCTGAGCCACCGGCGCCGCCCCACTCCGGGGCGGCGCCCCGCGGTCCCCAGGGCTCAGCGAGCCGGCTCCTCGGGCCCGTGCGGTTCCTCGGGCCCGTACACCGCCGCCTCCGCACCGGTCATCAGCGCCCAATAGCGGTCCCCGTACGACCAGTGCCACCACTCGGTCGGATAGTTGACCAGTCCCGCGGCCGACAGTGCGGCGCTCAGGACCCGGCGGTTGGCGCGGGCGGCGGGCGTCAGCCCCGGTGCACCGGTGTAACAGGCGCCGTCGCTCTCCTCCGGAGACGCATCGACCGGTGTCCCCATGTCGACATACTCCCCGTCCGCCGTGACCAGGGTCAGATCCACCGCCCCGCCCGTGCTGTGCGGCGCGACCTCAGGCGGCGAGACATACCGACTGGCGGCCCGACGGACCCGTGCGGCGTCCCAGTCGGGGTGCGCGGCCCGCAGCCCCTCCGCGTACTCCTCGAAATACCGCCGCTGCAACGCCGGTGGCCGGTAACCCTCCACGAACTCCAGCCGCAGCCCGTCCGGCAGCGCCTCCTGTGCCGCCAGCAGCCGCCGCACCACCCCCTCGCGCAGACGGGTATGAGCGCCCCGCTCATCGCCGCGCGCATCGGCCACGAGCAGCGCGGGCGCCGCCTCCCGTACGTCCACCAGGGCTTCGCCGCACTCCCGCACCGGAACCGCGGCGACCTCCGGATCCGCCAGCACCGTGATCCGGTCCCGCACATCCGTCAGCACCAGTTCCGGGCCACCCTCCGCCCCGGCCGCCGCCACTCGCTCCCCACTGGGCAGCCACGCCGCGCTGCCCCCGCACGCCGCACCGACGCTGCCCACACCGGCCCCGTTGGCGAGCAGCACATGCAGCCCGTTGTCCCGCGCCAGCTCCGCATACCGCGCCACCCGCTCGGGCACACCATGGAACGAACTGGCCAGATACACCCGGCACCCGTCCGCCACCGCCCGCTGCGCGACCTGCGGAAAGCTGGTGTCGAAGCAGGTGGCCAGCGCGAACCGCACCCCGCCCAGCGTGAACCGGCCGTCCGCCGAACCCGCCGCGAAGACCGCGTTCTCGTCCCCGTACAGATGCCGTTTGTCATAGCGCGTGAGCAACGCGCCGTCCGGCCCGTAGACGAACGAGGCGATCCCCGGCGCCGCCCCCTCGGCCGTCCGCCCCGCCGCATTCACCACCGCCGCGACGCCCGCCGCCCGGCAGACCTCCCGTACGGGCGCGAGCCGGGCGTCGTCATGAGTGACCGTCATCTTCTCCGGATCGCCGGCTATCCCCGGCAGGTCGTACTGCGTCAGCGCCAGCTCGGCGAAAACCACCAGCCCGGCACCCCTCCTGGCGGCCTCGGCGATGAGCGCGGCCATCTGCGCGGCGTTGGCATCGATATCGCCCCGTACGGGGGTGAATTGTGCGGCAGCAATGATCATGGGGCCATGATGCCCCTGGGTACGGGAGACGGCTGTGCAGGGCGGCCGTTCGTCCGTCAGTCCTCGCCCCGCCGCCCGGTGGCGGGGGCGAGCAGCGCCACGAAATCCCGGAACGCCGCGGGCATGTCCACCTGTTCCGGATCCAGCAGCCACTGCAACTGCAACCCGTCCATGACGGCGACCAGCAGCGGCGCCGCCCGTTCCGGCGTCAGGCCGCCGGGCAGCGACTCGCCGAACTCCGCGCGCAGCGCCACCGCCATCGCCTCCCGTACGGCGCGGAAGCGGGACTCGAAGAAGGCGCGGGCGGGATGGTCCTCGGTGACGCTGTCGGCGGACAGCACCGTGTACGTCTGGACGATGCCGGGGCGGGTGGCGTTGTAGTCGACCAGCTGGGCCAGCGTGTCGGTGCCCAGGCTGCCGGGGCCCGCCGCGGCCGAACTGGCCAGATCCCAGCGGTCGCGCGCCTCCAGGACGGCAACCAGCAGATGTTCTTTGGTGGGGAAGTGGTGCAGCAGCCCCTGCTGACTGAGCCCGGCACGCTCGGCCACCGCGGCGAGCGAGGTACGGCGATAGCCACGCTCGGCGATGAGCTCCATGGCCGCCTCCAGGATCGCCGCCCGCCGCTCCGCGCGCTGCGCCTGCCGCCCGCCACTCGGCCGCGCGCCGTGATCTTGTGCAGTCATCGGCAGAGGGTAACTCCCTGAGGTAAGAGCTCATATGACAGCGTATGAAGATAACGGAATGGATACTTCACCTACTGCTTGCCCGGCGAAGTGGGTAGGGAGGGGTAAGGATTCGGCCAGATGTGTCGGAGAGGGGTTCGCCGGGGATGCGCGGCTGGGGATCCGTGATCGGATCCCCCCGTCCGGCCCGGGACCCCGCGCCCGGCCCCGGATCCCCTCGCGCGGGATGCGCCGGGCATTCGCCGGCAGGGCCTCGTCGTCCATTCACTCAGGGAGAGCCGCATGACCGACCCGTTCGACCGCACCGCGGCACCGGAGCAGGCGACGGTGCTGCCGTCCGAAACGTCACCGGGGCGGCAAGCGGAGCATGCCGGGGAGTGGGAGCGGGAACAGGCCGTGGACCGGGCCCTCGCCGCGCTCGACCTCGACACCAAGGCGCGGCTGCTCTCCGGCCAGGACATGTGGACCCTGCCCGCCGTACCGGAGATCGGTCTGAAGTCGCTGGTGATGTCGGACGGACCGATCGGCGTACGGGGCCGCCACTGGAGCGCCGCGGACCCCTCCGTCGCCCTGCCCAGCCCCACCGCACTGGCCGCCACCTGGGACCCCGAACTGGCCCGCCGGGCCGGGCACCTGCTCGCTCAGGAGGCCCGCCGCAAGGGTGTCCACGTCCTCCTCGCGCCGACCGTCAATCTGCACCGCTCGCCGCTGGGCGGCCGCCATTTCGAGTGCTACTCGGAGGATCCGCTCCTCACCGGCGCGATCGGCGCCGGGTACGTACGCGGCGTCCAGGAGGGCGGCGTCGGCACCACCGTCAAACACTTCGTCGGCAACGACGCCGAGACCGACCGCTTCACCGTCGACAACCGCATTGCCGCCCGCCCCCTGCACGAGCTCTACCTCGCGCCCTTCGAACACATCGTCCGCCACGCCCGCCCCTGGGGCATCATGACGGCCTACAACCAGGTCAACGGCTCCACCATGACCGAGCACCGGCACCTCGTACGCGACGTCCTGCGCGGCGCATGGGGCTTCGACGGCTGCAACGTCTCCGACTGGACGGCCGCCCGCCATACGGTGCGCGCGCTGCGCGGCGGCCTCGACGTGGCGATGCCCGGCCCCCGTACCGTCTACGGCGCTCCGCTCGCCGACGCGGTCCGCGCCGGCGCGGTGACCGAGGCGGAGGTGGACGACGCGGTCCGCCGCGTGCTGCGGCTGGCCGCCCGCACCGGCTGCCTGGAGGACGCCCCGGCCGCCGTCGCTCCCGACGAGGTCCCCGGGGGAATCGACGGCCCGGCCCTGGCCCGCGACCTCGCCGGCCGCGCCTTCGTCCTCCTGCGCAACGAGCCGACGCACGAGGCGGCCACACGTTCCGCACACGACGCACCGGATGCCGCGGCCCAGCAGCCGACGAACGGAACGCCGGGCGATGCGACTGCCGCGCCGGCCTATGCACCGCCGACGGCCGCGCCCGCCCACCCGGTGGGCGGCAGTGCGCGCCCCGGCATCCTTCCCCTCGACCCCACCGCACTCCGCAAGGTCGCCGTCATCGGGGCGGCCGCCCGCGACGCCCGGGTCCTCGGCGGCGGATCCGCGACCGTCTTCCCGCACCGGATCGTCTCCCCGCTGGAGGGCCTGCGCGCCGCGCTGCCCGCCGACGTCGAGGTCACCTTCGCCCTCGGCGCCGACCCCCGTACCCGCATCCCGCAGGCGCGCGACGGCTTTACCCTCCGCGCCCGCTACCTCGCCGAGGACGGCCGGCTCCTCGCCGAAACGCCGCAGTTCGACGGCATGGTGCATGTCGTCGGGAGCTTCCCCGAGGGCGTCACCCCGCAGCACCTGCACGCCGTCGAACTCACCGGCACCTTCACCCCGCAGAACACCGGCAGCCACACCTTCGCCGTCTCCGGCACCGGCGCCCTGCGCCTGACGGTCGGCGGTACGGTCGTCTTCGACGAGTACTGCGCACCCGCCGGCAGCGACCCGTTCGACAGCCTCTTGCATCCGGTGGAACGACGGGTGTCCGTACCGCTCAGCGCGCACGAGCCGACCGAGGTGACCCTGCGCTACGTCCCCCGCAGCACCGGCATCGGCGAGAACACGGCCGCCCTGAACTTCACCCTCGGACACCGCGAAGCGCAGCGCGATCCGGACGCCGAACTCGACGAGGCGGTGCGCGCGGCGGCCGCGGCCGATGTCGCGATCGTCGTCGTCGCCACGACGGACGAGGTCGAGTCCGAGGGCTTCGACCGTACGGACCTCAGGCTCCCCGGCCGTCAGGACGAACTCGTCACCCGGGTCGCCGCCGCCAACCCGCGCACCGTCGTGGTCGTCAACGCCGGCTCCCCGGTGGAACTGCCCTGGCGCGAGCGGGTCCCGGCCGTCCTGCTGACCTGGTTCCCCGGCCAGGAAGCGGGCGGCGCGCTCGCCGATGTCCTCCTCGGCGCCCGGGAACCCGGCGGCCGCCTCCCCACCACCTGGCCGGCCCGCCTGGAGGACGCGCCGGTCAGTGGGGTCACTCCGACGGAGGGGCGGCTGGAGTACGCGGAAGGGGTGTTCATCGGCTACCGGGCCTGGCACCGGGGCCCCGCCCCGGCGCCCGCCTACGTCTTCGGGCACGGACTCGGTTACACCGACTGGGAGTACGAGTCGCTGGACACCACCCCCGACTCGGTACGGGTCCGGCTCCGTAACGCGGGGCAGCGCACCGGCCGCGAGGTCGTCCAGATCTACCTCGCCCCCAAGGATCCGGCCGCCCCCAAGGATCCGGCCGCCGTCGGGCGCGCGGCCCGCTGGCTCGCCGGGTTCGCCACCGTCGAGGCCGGGCCCGGCGAGAGTGCGGAGGTCGAGATCCCGCTACCGGCCCGCGCCTTCGAGGTCTGGAGCTCCTCTTCGGAGGGCGCGGCAGCGAACGGAGACGAAGCACAGGGGAGCGAACAGACCGGCCGCTGGCACCGCGTCCAGGGCGACTACATCGTCGAGGCCGCACACAGCCTCGCCGACCGCCGCCTGACCGCAGAGGTCACCGCCATCTGACGCCGACTCACCCCCTTCCCCCACGCCATGCCCGTCCCCGCCCTCAGGAGGTCGCCGGCTCCACCGACACATCCCCGCCGCTCGTCCGCGCCGTGATCTTGTGGGCCGAGCCGCCGTCCGTGGGTACCGAGACCTTGCGGGTGCCGCCGCTGGTCGAGGCATCCACCGCGTACGAGGTCTTCGGCAGGCGGATGGTGACGTCACCCCCGCTGGTCTGGCCCGACAGCTTGTCGGGCGCCGAGGCCATGGTGACGTCGACATCCCCGCCGCTGGTCTTCACCTCCGCCGTGCGCGCGGTGGAGTCCGCGACCGTGACGTCACCGCCGCTGGTCTCGGCCGATATGGCACCCGAGGTGCCGCGCACCGTGATGTCCCCGCCGCTGGTGTGCAGATCGACCGATGCCTTGCGCGGCAGCAGCACCCGATAGGCCACCGAACACCGCTCCCCGGAGCCCGAGCAGTCCGCAGCTTCGAGGGTGAGCCGGCCGTTCTCGACCGTGTGCGCGGGGTGCGGCTTGGTGTCGTTGTACTCGTACTTCTCCGTCACCTTGACCTTGCCGCCCGCCGCTATCGGCACGATCTCGATGTTCCCGCCGTGCGTCGTCGCCGTCAGGGCCGTGATCTTGTCGTCCACGGTGTACGTACGCTGCGCCCTCTGCGTCGGACCGAACGCCGAGCAAGCGGTCAGCGATCCGCCCACCGCCAGTGCGGCGCCGAACACAACGAGGGGGAAGGAGCGGAGGCGGGCCATGACGAAATATCTCCCGAGGCAGTGATGAGTCGGTAGGTCGGTCGGTCAGAAAGTCGGTCAGAGAGGCGGTCAGAGGGGCGGTCAGCGCGGAAGCCGGTAAGGCAGTTGGGGAACCTTGCGTGCTTCGTGCTTCGCGCCTCGTGCTTCATGATCCGGCCTCCCTCACCCCTTCCGCGTCACCATTCGGGATGAATCCGAGCCCCCGTACCCCTAAGGGATCTCCCGGTCCGCACATCGGGGTATGAGGGCCGGAAACCGCCGGTCGGCTCCGGGACGACCACCTCCGACCAGCCACTTTCCCCCGAGGAGCAGCCGCTTCCCCCAAGCCCCTCCGCTGCCCGGCAGACCGTCAGCTGCGGGAGGAAACGCGGGTGATGGTGCGGAACGCCAGCTCCGCCAGCTCGCGCTGGCCGTGCAGGCCCGGGTGGAACCAGTCCCACGTGCTCAGCTGGCGGTCCGTGAAGCGGTAGTCGAAGACCGACCCGTCGAACCGGCACAGCGCGTCCTCGCGGCACACCCGCGCCAACGCCCGGTTGTAGGCCATCACCCGGCCGCGTACCGTCTCGCGCCGCTGCTCCGCCGTCCACGTCAGATCGTCCGGATCGCGGAGCATCGACCCGCAGATCCCCAGCTTCCACACCTGCTTGCCCAGCGTGTTCTTGCGCCCCTCCGACCACAGCCGCAGCAGATCCGGCACCGCGGCGACATACACCTGGGTGTGCGGCAGGGCGCGCCGCAGCTGCTTCATCGCGCGGGCGAAGTCGGCGCGGAACACCTTGGTCGGCGTCATCGCCCGTACGTCGCTGCGGCAGGCGTCGTTGGCGCCGATCAGGATCGTGACCAGCTCGGGCCGGTGGCGGGCGGCGGCCTCGATCTGGTCGGGCAGTTCGCTCATCAGGGCGCCGGTGCGGGCGTAGTTCCAGCTGTGGGCGGCCGGGTTCCGTACGAGCCGGCGGGCCAGGCTCTCGACCTTGGGGTTGGTGCCGGTGGCCCAGGAGACCTCGGGGCAGTCGGAGAGCACCGTGCAGGCGTCGAAGCCGACGGTGATGGAGTCGCCGAGCGCCGCGAGGGAGCCGGGATGGGTGCGCCAGACCGGTCCCGCCTTGGCGGCGGGGCGTTGGGTGGACGGGCCGGGACGGGGGCCGGCGGAGCCGCCGGAGCCGCATCCGGCGAGGGCGAGCGTCAGGGCGCCGACGACGGCCGCGGCACGGGAGGCGAGGCCGGTGCGCAACCGGTGCCGAGGGCGAAAGGGCCGGTCGATCCGCGTCATCCCCTGTCCCCTCCGGCGTGCGAGTGATATCTCTTCGGGTACCGACGGTACGTCACCCCCCGACCGGCACCGCGCGGTAGCTTTGCCCCGTGCCTGCCGGGCGGTGACGCAAAGTGGCACATGCAGTCGGCACAGATAAATTACATCACGTCATTTCCTGTCCCATTTGCGGCAAATTACGGCTAATGGTGTTTACTGTAGGTCACCTCGCATGCTGGTGCCGAAGTGATCAATGGGGCAGAATGTCGACTGTCCCGGCCGCAACCGCAACGGGCACGAGGCCGCTGGGGAAGGCGAACCTCGAACCGCACTGGAGGTCCCGGTGACGACACGTGGAGTTCTGTACGTCCACTCCGCTCCGCGCGCCCTGTGCCCACATGTCGAATGGGCCGTGGCGGGCGTCCTCGGTGTGCGCGTCAACCTCGACTGGATCCGGCAGCCGGCGGCCCCGGGCACCTGGAGAGCCGAGTTCTCCTGGCAGGGCGAAGCGGGTACGGCCTCCAAGCTGGCCTCCGCGCTGCGCGGCTGGCATCTGCTGCGCTTCGAGGTGACCGCCGAGCCGTGCGCCACCGCCGAGGGCGAGCGCTACAGCTCCACCCCGGACCTGGGCATCTTCCACGCCGTCACCGGCATCCACGGCGACATCCTCATCCCCGAGGACCGCCTGCGCGCCGCGGTCGCCCGCTCCGCGCGGGGCGAGACGGAACTGGCCGCCGAGGTCGCCAAGCTGCTGGGCAAGCCCTGGGACGACGAGCTGGAGCCGTTCCGGTACGCGGGCGAGGGCGCCCCGGTGCGCTGGCTGCACCAAGTCGTATGAGGAGCCAGGCGCAGGTCCGCTGTCTCCACCGGGTCGTCTGAGGAGCGGACCCGACGGGCACGGCCCGCGCCGCCTCGTGCGGCCTTGACCTGGAGCGCACTCCAGCACCTAGCGTTCACCCCATGCCTGACACCATCTCAGTCGCGGTCCTCGGCACCGGCATCATGGGCGCCGCCATGGCCCGCAACCTCGCCCGCGCCGGACTCGACGTCCGCGCCTGGAACCGCACCCGAGCCAGGGCCGAACCGCTTTCCGCCGACGGGGTCCGCGTCACCGACACGCCCGCGCAGGCGGTGGACGGCGCCGATGTGGTCCTCACGATGCTGCTCGACGGCCCGGCCGTCCTCGACGCGCTGCGGCAGGCCGCCCCGGCACTGCCCGCCGGCGCTCTGTGGCTCCAGATGAGCACGGTGGGCGACGAGGCGCTCGCCGCGCTCGCCCGCTTCGCCGACGACCACGGACTGCGGTTCGTGGACGCCCCCGTACTGGGCACCAAGGCACCCGCGGAAAAGGGCGAGTTGACGATCCTGGCGGCCGGCTCCCCGGACGTACGGGAGCGCGCCGAGCGCGTCTTCGGGATCGTCGGCAGCCGCACCCAGTGGGTGGGGGAGGACGGCGCGAGCGGGGCCGCCAGCCGTCTCAAGCTGGTCGTCAACAGCTGGGTGATGACCGTCGTCACCGGCACGGGGGAGACGCTGGCGCTGGCCAAGGGGCTGGGTCTGGACCCGCGCGAGTTCCTCGCCGCGGTCGCCGGCGGACCGCTGGACCTGCCGTATCTGCGGATGAAGTCCGAGCTGATCCTGGCCGGTGACTATTCGGCGAGCTTCACCGTCTCCGCCGCCCGCAAGGACGTCCGGCTGATCACCGAGGCCGCCCGCCGGTCCGGAGTCCGGGCGGATCTGGCGGAGGCGGCCGCCGAGCGCCTCCGCCGGGCCGAGGAACAGGGCCACGGCCACGAGGACGGCGCCGCGGCCCACTTCGCCAGCTTCGAGGACTGAGCGCGCGCCGGTCGCCGGCGCACGGGAGGCGAGCACGGCGAAGGGCCCGCCCGGTAGGTGTACCGGGCGGGCCCTTGTGCGTCGGCCGGGGCGGGCCTCAGACCGTGCGGAAGGCGAGCACGACGTTGTGGCCGCCGAAGCCGAACGAGTCGTTCAGCGCCGCGATGCGGCCCTCGGCCGGCAGCGGGCGGGCCTCGCCGCGGACGATGTCCGCATCGGCCTCCGGGTCGAGGGTCTCGACGTTGATCGTCGGCGGGGCGACACGGTTCTTCAGCGCGAGGACCGTGGCCACCGTCTCGACACCGCCGGCGCCGCCCAGGAGGTGACCGGTCATCGACTTCGTGCTGGTGACCGCCATGTGGTCGAGGTCGTCGCCGAATGCCTTGCGCAGCGCCTTGAGCTCGCCGACGTCACCCGTCGGCGTCGAGGTCGCGTGCGCGTTGACGTGCACGATCTCGGCGGGATCGAGGTCGGTGTTGCCGAGCAGGTTCTGGAGCGCCGCCGCGATGCCGTTGCCGGACGGCTCGGGCTGCGTGATGTGGTGGGCGTCGGAGGAGATGCCCTGGCCGACGGCCTCCGCGTAGATCGTGGCGCCGCGGGCCCTGGCGTGCTCCTCGGACTCCAGGACGATCACGCCCGCGCCCTCGCCGAGCACGAAGCCGTTGCGGTTGACGTCCCAGGGGCGGGAGGCGCCCTGCGGGTCGTCGTTGTTCTTGGACATCGCCATCATGTTGCCGAACGCGACGATCGGCAGCGGGTGAATGGCGGCCTCCGTGCCGCCCGCGACGACGACGTCGGCGCGGCCCGAGCGGATCATCTCGATGGCGTAGCCGATGGCCTCGGCGCCCGACGCGCACGCCGACACCGGCGTGTGGACACCGGCGCGGGCATTGAACTCGATGCCGACGTTGGCGGACGGCGAGTTCGGCATCAGCATCGGCACGGTGTGCGGGGAGACGCGGCGGACGCCCTTCTCCTTGAGCACGTCGTACTGGTCGAGCAGGGTCGTCACCCCGCCGATGCCGGAGGCGATGACGGCCCCCAGACGGTCGGGGTTGATCGACGTGTCCTCGCCCGCCTTGGCGGTGAAGCCCGCGTCCTTCCATGCCTCCTGGGCCGCGACCAGCGCGAACTGCGCCGAGCGGTCCAGCTTGCGGGCCTGCGGGCGCGGCAGGATCTCGGTGGGCTCCACGGCGATCTGCCCGGCGATGCGGACGGGCAGCTCGGCAGCCCAGTCCTGTTCGAGGGTGCTGACACCGGAGCGTCCGGCGAGCAGGGCCTCCCAGGTCGAAGCGCTGTCGCCACCCAGCGGTGTGGTTGCGCCGATACCGGTGACGACCACGGTGCGATTGGTCGCGTTCACGGGAATTCTTACTCCACGGGTAGAGGGGTCTGAATCGACGGCGCCACCGCCAGGTGGCGACAGGCGCCGGAGCCGGGTCGGCTGCCGAAGGAGCCGGTCAGCTCCGGACGAGCTGGATCAGCTCTGGTGCTCGAGGATGTACTTGGTCGCGTCGCCGACCGTCTTGAGGTTCTTGACGTCGTCGTCCGGGATCTTCACGTCGAAGCGCTCTTCGGCGGCGACGACGACCTCGACCATGGACAGAGAGTCGACATCCAGGTCGTCGGTGAAGGACTTGTCCAGCTTGACGTCCTCGACGGGGATGCCGGCGATCTCGTTCACGATGTCGGCGAGACCCTTGACGATCTCTTCCTGGGTGGCGGCCATGGTGGCGCTCCTTCGGTCATAGGGGAAACCGCAGGTTCCTGCGGTTCACTGCGGTTGTTGCGATGTACTGCGGTATTTACGGTGAAGCGGTGAAGCCCTGCACAACGGCCCGTACGCGACCGGTAAGGACGTTCTCGTACGGCGCTGTGCACTCTTGCCTAGGGGAGGGTAACGACCGTCGCGGCGTAGACGAGACCCGCCCCGAAGCCGATGACCAGCGCGGTGTCCCCGCTCTTGGCCTGTCCGGTCGCCAACAGCCGCTCCATGGCGAGCGGAATCGAGGCGGCCGAGGTGTTGCCGGTGGTCTCCACGTCGCGGGCGACCGTCACGCTCTCCGGCAGCTTCAGGGTCTTCACCATCGAATCGATGATCCGCATATTGGCCTGGTGCGGAATGAAGACGTCCAGGTCGTCCGGGCTGACTCCGGCCGCGTCCAGCGCCTGCTGGGCGACCTTCGCCATCTCGAACACCGCCCACCGGAAGACCGCCTGGCCCTCCTGGGTGATGGCGGGGTACCGGATTTCCTCGGGAGCGGGACGCTCCTGGGGCCCCTCGCCACCGGGGACCGGAGTGCTCCGGTACACGTCCCAGGCGAGGGTCTGCTTGATGGTCTCGGACTTGTCGCCCTCCGAACCCCATACGGTCGGGCCGATCGCGGGCTCCTTGCCGGGGCCGACGATGACCGCACCCGCGCCGTCACCGAAGAGGAAGGCCGTCGCACGGTCCTCCAGATCGGTCAGGTCCGAGAGCCGCTCGACGCCGATGACCAGGACGTACTCCGCGGAGCCGTCGGTCACCATGCCCTTGGCCAGGGTCAGCCCGTAGCCGAAGCCCGCACAGCCCGCCGAGATGTCGAAGGCGGCCGGCTTGCCCGCGCCGACACGGTGCGCGATCTCGGTCGCGATCGCCGGGGTCTGCTTGAAGTGCGACACGGTCGAGACGATGACGCCGCCGATCTGCTCCGGCGTCAGGCCCGCGTCGGCGATCGCCTTGCCGGCGGCCTCCACCGACATCATCGCGACGGTCTCGTCCGGGCCCGCCCAGTGGCGGGTGGCGATGCCCGAGCGCGAACGGATCCATTCGTCCGACGAGTCGATGTGCTTGAGGATCTCCTCGTTGGGCACGACACGGGTCGGGCGGTAGCCGCCGACACCCATGATCCGCGCGTACGGGGCGCCCTTGGCCGGCTTGATCTTCGAGGTCATGCTCTTCGGTCTCCTTATTCGGCCGAGAGGTCGGCTGCGGGAGAAGCGTGCTCGGCGATGAGCGTGCGGGCCGCGTCGAGGTCGTCCGGGGTCTTGAGCGCAAGGGTCGCCACACCGGGCAGCGCGCGCTTGGCCAGACCCACCAGGGTGCCGCCCGGAGCCGCCTCGATGATCGCGGTCACCCCGAGCTCCTTGAAGGTCTCCATGCAGCGGTCCCAGCGCACCGGGTTGGCCACCTGGCCCACCAGCCGCTGCACCAACTCCTGGCCGGAGGTGACGACCTGGCCGTCGCGGTTGGAGACGAACGGCGTGTGCGGATCGGCGGCCGGCAGCTCGGTGACCGCGGCCTCCAGGACCGATACGGCGGGCGACATGTGGTGAGTATGGAACGCACCGGCGACCTTCAGCGGCACGACCCGACGGGTGCCCTCCGGCTTGTTCTCGGCCAGCGCGGCCAGCTGTTCGGCGGTGCCCGCGGCGACGATCTGACCGGCGCCGTTCACATTCGCCGGGGTCAGGCCCAGCTGCTCCAGATGCGGCAGGACGACGGACTCCTCGCCGCCCAGAAGGGCCGCCATGCCCGTCTCGGTGACGGCGGCGGCCTCGGCCATTGCCAGCCCGCGGCGGCGCACCAGCTCCATCGCCGCCGCGTCGGTCAGCGTTCCCGCCAGCGCGGCCGCGGCCAGCTCGCCCACGCTGTGCCCGGCGACGGCGCCGGCCAGGCGGGAGACGTCCTCGCCGGTCGCGCACAGCTGCCGGGCGGAGACCAGGGCGGAGGCCACCAGCAGCGGCTGCGCCACCGCGGTGTCGCGGATCTCGTCCGCATCCGCCTTGGTGCCGTAGTGGATCAGATCCAGATCGATGGCGGAGGACCACTCACGGAGCCGGTCCTCGACACCGGGAAGGTCGAGCCAGGGGATCAGGAAGCCGGGCGTCTGAGCGCCTTGGCCGGGAGCGACGAGTACGAGCACCCTCACACTCTCTCTTGTGGGAGGTCCCGCCCGCCCGTGGGGACAGGGACGAAGAACCATCGGGGGAATTGTTGGTGTCGGACAAAAGTCTAGGGTTGCGCCTCACCGTCAGCCAGACGCCCCAGAATCAGCGCGATACGGAGGGTGAACGCCGAGCGCACATCGGAAGGTGACCATCCGGTGACGTCCGTCACACGTCGCAGCCGATAGCGCACGGTGTTGGGGTGGACGAACAACATCCGCGCCGCACCCTCCAGGCTGCTCGCCTGCTCCAGATACACGCTCAGCGTCTCCAGCAGCGCCGAGCCCGCTTCCTCCAGCGGTCTGTAGATCTCCTCCACCAACTGCTCCCGCGCCACCGGGTCGGAGGCCATCGCGCGCTCGGGCAGCAGATCGTCGGCGAGCACCGGCCGCGGGGCGTCCGGCCAGGCCGCGCTCGCCCGCAGCCCGGCCGCCGCCGCCTGCGCGGACCGGGTCGCCGCCAGCAGATCGGAGACCACCGGACCGGCCACCACGGGGCCCGCCGCATACGGCCCGATCAGCGCCTTCGCCGCCTTGAGCGGATTGTCCGAACCGCCCGCGATCACCACCAGACGCGTCCCCAGCACCCCCGTCAGCACCTGGAGCTTGGCGTGCCGCGCCGCCCGCCGGATCGCCTCCACGGTCAGCTCGCTGTCCCCGTCGGGAGCCGTCCCGAGCACCACACACACATGCTCGGGCGAATTCCAGCCAAGGGCCGCGGCCCGCGATACGGCCCCCTCGTCCGCCTCCCCGGACAGCACCGCATTGACCACCAGCGACTCCAGCCGGGCGTCCCATGCGCCGCGCGCCTCGGCGGCCTGCGCATAGACCTGGGCGGTGGCGAAGGCGATCTCCCGCGCGTAGACCAGCAGCGCCTCGCGCAGTACGGACTCGTCGCCCGGAGCCGCGACCTCGTCGATCGCGGACTCCATGACCTCGATCGTGGTGCGGACCATCTCCACGGTCTGCCGCAGTGTGATCGCCCGGGTCAGCTCGCGCGGCGCCGTGCCGAAGACATCGGTGCTGATCGCCTGCGGGGTCTCCGGGTGCCGGAACCACTCGGTGAACGCGGCGATTCCGGCCTGCGCCACCAGGCCGATCCAGGAACGGTTCTCCGGAGGCATCGCGCGGTACCACGGCAGCGTGGCATCCATGCGGGCGATGGCCGCGGCCGCCAGTTTGCCGGACGACTGCTCCAGGCGGCGGAGGGTCGCGGAGTGCGGGTGCGCGTCGCGCGATGCGGGTTCAGACACGGGACAAGCCTGCCCTATCGGGATGGGGAGCGGACGCGGCGGGGCTACGGTGGCGGGATGATCGAGGTGCACAGAGGCGAGGAACGCTATCGGGGCGGCGACCCGGATGCCGGTATCAGGACGTTCCACGCGTTCTCCTTCGGGCCGCATTTCGACCCGGACAACCTCCGCTTCGGTGCGCTGATCGCCTGCAACGAGGAGCGGCTCGCACCCGGGGCCGGTTTCGACGAGCATCCGCACCGCGACACGGAGATCGTGACCTGGGTGATCGAGGGCGAGCTGACCCACCGCGATTCGGCCGGCCACGAGACCACCGTACGGCCCGGCGACCTCCAGCGGCTCGGCTCCGCCGGTGGCGTGCGGCACATCGAACGCAACGACTCCGCGGCGCCGCTGCGCTTCGTCCAGATGTGGCTGGCCCCCGGCTCCTTCGGCGGCGAACCGTCCTACGAGGTGGTCCGCGGTATCGCCGACGGCACCCCGTACGCCCTCCCGCAGGCCGGCGCCACGCTGCATGTGCGCCGTCTCGCCCCCGGGGAACGCGCCTTTGTCCCCGATACCGCGCGGGCCTACGTCCATGTCGTACGGGGCACCGTGCGGCTCGGCGAGGAGAGCCTCGGGTCCGGCGATGCGGCCCGGATCACCGACGGCCGGGGCCTGGAACTGCTGGCCACGGACGCGGCGGAATGCCTGATGTGGGAGATGGGGGCGGAGCCGGAGCGGGTTTACGGGTAGGCGGGGGGCTGCCACGGCCGGAGCCGGAGGCCGAGCGGGTGCCGGTTCACGGGTGGCCGGAGCCGGTTCACGGGTGGTTCGGTGGCCGGGTGCGCGGTCCGGTTCAGCCGAGTTCGGCCAGCACCGCGTCGGTCAGCTGCGGCCAGACCTCGATGGCCCACGGGCCGAAGGCCCGGTCGGTCAGCGCGATACAGGCCGCGCCCGCCTCCGGGTCCACCCACAGAAACGTCCCGGACTGCCCGAAGTGCCCGAACGTGCGCGGCGAGGACGCGGACCCCGTCCAGTGCGGCGACTTCCCGTCCCGGATCTCGAACCCCAGCCCCCAGTCGTTGGGCTTCTGGTGCCCGTAGCCCGGCAGCACACCGCTGAGCCCGGGGAAGACCACCGAGGTCGCCTCGGCCACCGTCTGCGGCGCCAGCAGCCGCGGCGCCTGGAGCTCGGCCGCGAAACGGATCAGGTCGCCGACCGTGGAGACGCCGTCCTTGGCGGGCGAACCGGCCACCTCGGTCGCGTCCATGCCCAGCGGTTCGAGCACCGCCTCGCGGACATAGTCGGCGAAGGGGATGTCGGTCGCCTTGGCGATGTGGTCGCCCAGCGCCTCGAAGCCGGTGTTGGAGTACAGCCGCCGCGTGCCCGGCTCAGCCATCGTCCGCTGCTCGTCGAACGCCAGCCCCGAGGTGTGCGCCAGCAGATGACGGACCGTCGATCCCTCGGGCCCGGCCGGCTCGTCCAGCTCGACCGCGCCCTCCTCGACGGCCAGCAGCGCGGCGTACGCGGCGATCGGCTTGGTCACGGACGCCAGCGGGAAGCGCCGCTCCAGCGGCCCGTGGGCGCCGGCCACCGTGCCGTCGGCCCGTACGACAGCGGCCGCAGCGGTGGGCACCGGCCAGTTCTCGATCATCCGCAGGCTCTGCATGTCCCGAGCCTACGGGGTGCCCCGGCCGCCTCAAATTCCGGTCAAGAATGATCGGGATCCGCGCTTGCCGGGAGTGCACTCGAAGTCTTTAGCGTTGGGGGGTTGAGAGCGTCGGAATTGCCGCCGGAGTTGCCGTCGGACTTTCCGGCAGGCACACGGGCACACGGGTACATGGGGGTGGATGCATGACGATCACGACGGTGACGCCGGTCACGCAGGACGAACGGGGCTCGCAGGACGAACCGCAGCTTCTGTCCCAGCCGAGCGGCTGCGCCCCCACGCCCCCGCACCCGCGCCCGACCGGGCGCGATCGGTACACGATCGGCGAGGTGGCCGAGCACACCGGCCTCAGCGCCCACACCCTGCGCTGGTACGAACGCATCGGGCTGATGCCGCATGTGGACCGCACCCACACCGGCCAGCGCCGCTTCACCAACCGCGATCTGGACTGGCTGCACCTGGTGAGCAAGCTCCGGCTGACCGGTATGCCGGTCGCGGACATGGTCCGCTACGCCGAGCTCGTACGCGAGGGCGACGCCACCTTCGCCGAACGCGAGCAGCTGCTGGCCGCCCATCGCGAGGATGTCCTGGAGCGGATAACCGAGTTGCAGAGCACGCTGCTGGTCCTCGACTACAAGATCAATATCTATGCCGATGCCCGGCGGGGGGCCGAGGGGGCCTGAGCTCGCGGTTGAGTCCTTGGGCTGAGTCCTTGGCCTGAGTCCTTGGGCCGAGCTCCCGTCCGGAACTCTCGTCCTGAGCCCGCGGGCTGGGGCCATGGCGCGCGGCGGTTCGCGCCGCCCGCCGGGGGTCCTACGCGAGCCCCAGCGCGAAGACCGCGAATCCCGCGGCGAGCAGCGCGGCCGCGGTCCGGCGGGCGGCGGTCGCGCCGGTCCAGGGGGCCTCGAAGCGGCGGGTGAGGCGCGCGAGGAGGACGAGGGTGAAGGCGAAGAGCGGCATCCAGGCCAGCCGTGCCAGGAGCCAGCCCGGCGCATCGGGGACGGAGGTGAGGCCCGGGACGGCACCCAGGAAGGGTGCCGCCGGCACGGCCGAGGCGAGCATCGCCGTCTGGTGCCAGCACAGGATCGTCATCGCGCAGAGGTTGATGACGACTACGGGCGCCCAGACGGTGGGCCGCCGCAACAGCCGCGCCATCCGGTCGCGGAGCAGGACGGCGGCACCCGACTGCGCCGCCGCCAGGGCAAGGACCAGCAGCGACGGCGGATGGGAGTTCGTACGGTCCTGGCCGGGTACGCCGACCATGCTCGTGGGATAGCCGAACGCCAACAGGAGCAGCGCGAACAGGGCGCCGCCGCCCGCCAGGAGCACCCAGGCCGCACGCTGCCCCAGTCTCTTCTCGCCCCAGCAGACCCCGAGTTGGTAGGCGAACAGCCAGCCCGGCAGCAGATTCAGCAGGCCCAGCCAGCCGGGCAAGGCCGCGGCGTACGGCCCGTAGCGCAGCAGGTCGACGGCTCCTACGGACACCAGCAGCGGTGCCGCGGACCACGCGCCCAGCCGACGCGCGGCACGGATGCAGCACGGCGTCAGCGCCGTCACCACCGCGTACACACCGACGAACCACAGGGGCTGGATGACGAGCGTCGCCGCCGTCCGCAGCGTGGCGGTGGGCACGCCCAGCCGGTAGAGCAGGGGCAGCAGCGCGGCCCACACCGCCGTCACCCCGATCACCGGCCGCCCCAGCCGGGCCAGCCGCCCTCCCAGCCACCGGGCCGTCGATATGCCCCGCCCGGTGGCGCGCCGGTACGACAGCACCGAGGCGTGGCCCCCGACGAGAAAGAAGATGCCGAGCAGTTGCAGCACCCAGGTGAGCGGCGCCAGCACGCGGAGGGCGGTCAGCAGGCTGGCGTTGTGCAGCGCACCGTCCGCGTCCCGGGTGAAGCCGCAGATCAGCCAGTGCCCGGTGGGTACGGAGAGCAGCGCGAGCGCGCGCAGGCCGTCGATGGCCCGGTCGCGGTGGGCGGGGGTCCGGTCCTCTATGGAGCGGATTGCTGTGCGGAGCGCGGCGCGGGCGGTACGGGCGGTACGGGATGCACGACCGGCATGACCGGCCCGGCCTGTTCGGCCGGTGGGGCCGGGGTAGCCGGCTGGTACGAGAGGAGCGACGGTGGCCATAAGACGTCCTTGGTTCTCGTAGGAGATATGGGATATATGGGATATATCTGAACTGTGGGGGGTGGGGGAGGTGTGGGAGGCATGGGGGGACGAGGGAGGAGCGACATAGTTCTCGCGGGGTAGTGACGGACTGCGTACGGGGGCGGGGACGGGGAAAGGCGCGCGGCTCCGGGGCCACCTGCGCCGGGGCTCAGCGCACCTCGCCGTAGCGGCCCAGCGCGATGGCCGCGAAGTTGCGGAGGGAGTCCGTACCGGGGGCGAGATAGCCGGTGTGGCCCTTGGCCCGCGCGGCGGGGACCCGGCGGGCGCCGAAGGCCGGGTCGGTGGGGTCCTCGCCATGGCCCAGGCCCAGGAGGTCCACGTTCGGGATGTCGCCGATCCAGTCGGATGCGTCCCGCGCCGCCCACACCCGTGCCGGCGTATGCAGCTCCGCCACGCTCTCCCGCCGTATCCCGGGGGACGCGAAGACGACCAGATCGGCGATCTCGCCGCGGCGGGTCGTCGGTGCGGCCAGCCCGCAGACCACCGAGCCGTAGCTGTGGCAGAAGACGGCGGGGGCAGGTACGCCGGTGGCGGCGAGGCCGGACAGGAGACGGGCCAGCCGCGGCGCCCCGGCCTCGGCCAGCCGCCCCGTGGCGGCGTCCGGCCCGAGACCGACCGGCGTGGTGTACCCGGCCCAGGCGATCACCGCGCTACGGGTCCCGGGCGCGCTGGCCGCCATCTGCCGGCGCAACGCCGTGGCCATACCGGTCGGCGTGCCGTACGGGTCCTGGGCGCGGTCGAAGGAGCCCAGATCGATGTCCGAGCCGGGCACGATCACGGCGACGCGCTGGGCGGTGGTGATCTCCCCGTGGACCTCTGCCACTTGGCCCCGGCCGCGCGGGTCGAAGGCGAGGATATGACGGCCGGGCGCGAGCAGTTCGGCGCATCGGTCGGCGGCCTTCCGGGCCTGTTGGCGGTCCTGGGGGGTGCCGGCCGGGTCGGTTGCCCGGGCCAGCTGCCGGGCCCGTTCCGCCTTCAGCGCAAGGGAGTTGGCCTCGTATCGCAGGGGGACGGGCGTGCCGTCGAGGTTTCCCACGGTGAGCGGGTGCCGGGCCGCGAGCGTATGCCGCTGGGCGTCGGTCAGCGAGGCGAAGAAGCGGGCGACGGCGGCGGGTGCCGCGGTCGCCGGATCGGGCAGCGACCGTCCCAGGGAGTGATCCGCCCGCCAGGCGGCGGCCCCCGGCGCAGGGCCGGTCACGGCGGTCTGCGCCGAGCCGGCCGCCCAGCCGCCCGTCCCGGCGACGACCGCCACCGCCAGCCCGGCGGCGATCAGCGTGCGCCTGCTGCGGAGTGCAGCGGTGCGCAGTACGGACATGGCGGTGCGCGGCACGGGCATGGGGGTGCTCGGCACGGGCATGGTGGTGTCTCCCTCTTCCGGTGGTGCGGCGGAGGGAAACGTACGGAACGGACGTATGACGCGGCGTCACACCAGGGGGCCAACTCCTGGGTGCTACCGGGGTATGAGGCCGCGGACCCGGTCGTCCTCAGGACGTAAGGGCAGGCCACACCCCCTTACTGGGGCTGTCCCCCCTTTCACCGGGCAGCCCTTCACTGGGGCAAGCCACACCTCTCGGCGGGTCCGGCCACCTCTCTCGGCGAGGCCGGCCCCACCCGTCACGCGTCACCGGTCCCCGGGCGCGACCAGTCCCGACTCATACGCGAAGATCACGGCCTGGGCGCGGTCCCGCAGCTCCAACTTGGCCAGGACGCGGCCGATATGGGTTTTCACGGTCTGTTCGGCCAGGACCAGCGCATCGGCGATCTCCTGGTTGGACAGGCCGCGGGCGATCAGCTCCAGGACCTCCGTCTCGCGCGGGGTGAGGCCGTTGAGCTGGAGCCCCGCGCGGCTCTTACGGGGCGCGGGGCGCCGTCGGGCGAAGTCGGCGATCAGCCGGCGGGTCACCGAGGGCGCGAGCAGCGCCTCACCGGCGGCCACGACGCGAACGGCGGAGATCAGATCGACCGGCGGCGCGTCCTTCAGCAGAAACCCGGACGCGCCCGCGCGCAGCGCCTCATAGACGTAGTCGTCGACATCGAAGGTGGTCAGCATCAGCACCTTCGGGCGGTGGGTGACGCCGGGGGGTGGATCGAGCAGCCGACGGGCCGCCTCCAGCCCGTCCATCTCCGGCATCCGTACATCCATCAGCACCACGTCCGGATGCACTCGGCGGCTCAGCTCCACGCCCTGCACCCCGTCCGGCGCATCACCCACCACATCGATATCGCTCTGCGCGGCGAGCAACGCGGCAAAACCCGCCCGCACCATGGCCTGGTCGTCGACGATGATCACCCGAGTGGTCATGCGGAGTCCGAATCCTTCGGTGAGAGGGGCGGGTCGGGGCGCAGGGACGGCGACCCGGGAGACGCGGAACCGGCAGACTGGGAGTCCGGAGGCGCGGGATCCGGAGACGTGGGTTCGGGAGGCGCGGGATCCGGAGGCGCGGAGCCGGGAAGCGCGGCGCCGGGCGTGCCCGCCGTCGCCGAGGCCGTGGCCCCCGTCAGGGGAAGCCGGGCCGCGACCCGGAAGCCGCCGTCGGGCAGCGGCCCGGTGTCCAGCGAGCCGTCCACCAGCCGCACCCGCTCCCGCATCCCGATCAGTCCGTGCCCGGTGCCATCGGGCTCCAGCGGCGCGGACGGGGCGGGCGGGGCGGAGTTGACGACCAGTACGGTCAGCCGCGAGCCGTCCGCCGTGGCCGTCACCGACACCCGGGTCCGCGCGCCGGGGGCATGCCGCACCACATTGGCCAGCGCCTCCTGCACGATGCGGTACGCCGACAGGTCCACCGCCGGCTCCGGCACCACCGGTTCCTCGGGCAGCGTCAACTCGACCGGCACACCGGCCCGTACGGTCCCCTCGACCAGCTTCGGCAGCTGTGCGATCCCGGGCTGAGGAGCCCTTTCCGGGTCGTGGTGCCGTTCGGTCTCCTCGCTGCGCAGCACCCCAAGCAGCCGGCGCATCTCCGCCAGCGACTCCCGGGCGGTCGCGGCGATCGCCCCGAACTCCTCCTGGGCCTCCTCGGGTATCCCCTCGATGCGGTAGGGGGCACTGGCGGCCTGGACGGTGATCACGGACATGTGGTGGGCGACGACATCGTGCAGCTCGCGGGCGATACGGGTGCGCTCCTCCAGCAGTGTCCGGCGGGCGCGCTCGGCCTCGCTGATCGTCTCCTGTTCCCTCAACTTCCGCTGGGCACGGCCCCGTTCCCGCAGCGCGGCGCCCAGGGTCAGCATCACGCCGGAGAGGACGAAGAGCAGGACCCAGGTGCTGATGCTGTGCTCCGGCGCGAAGGGCCCGAAGAGTATTCCGGCCGCTCCGGTGGCCAGCCATACGGCGACCAGGGTGCGATTGCGCTCCCGCAGCGCCAGCGCGAGCATCAGCACGAGATACCCGACGATCACCGTCGGTGGCCAGGGCCACGGGCGCCCCACCGCGCCGTCGGCGCCGGTCAGGGCGATGGCGCCGAGAACGTCCGCCGCGAAGATCACCCACCATGCCTGGAGCGGCCGCGTCACCGCGAGCAGCAGCGGCACGCTCTGTGCGGTGGCCAGGGCGCCCGCCAGGCCGTCGTTCATGCCGTAGTCGTGGCTGAGGACGCTGATGCCCGTCGGCAGCAGGGTCACGGTGAAGGCGAAGGCGATGAGGTAGGGAAGCCGGCGCAGCCAGCGGTTCTGGACCGTGCCGAACAGGGGGGTGCCGGGGTCGGTCGGGGTGCCGAGCTCGACGGCGAGGACGTGCAGCGCCTGCCGCGCGGCGCGCAGCGCCCGGCCGCGGGCCGACTCGTGCCCGGCGCTGCGGGTCGGCTCGCGTTCTGGGGTGAGTGATCGCTTGAACATCGCAAAATCAATGTAAGCGGGCCGTTCCGGGCCGGGCGTCATACCAGGGTTCGGGCTTTCGAGCCGTACCACGGTATGACTCCCTGCCAACCCCACGGGGCTTACCGGCCCAACGGGGGCCTACCGACCCCACCAGCCCCGCCGCCCCATCGACCCCGCAGCGGCACCCAGCCCCCTAAAGCTCCGCCAGCAGCTCGGCCTTCTTCGCGCTGAACTCGTCGTCCGTCAGCAGCCCCGCGTCGTGCAGGTCGCCGAGATGCCGTATCCGGTCCGCGATATCGGCCGGGTCCCGGCGGGTGTCCCCGGCCCGGCCCGCCCGCTCGCGCTCGCGGGTGTCCACCGCGGGCTCCGCGGCCCGTACCGCCTGGAGCACCGAGGCCGCGAACGGCAACGACTCATGGACCAGCCCGTACCCCAGCCCGAAGACCACCGCGGCCGGATCCTGATCGGCCGCGCCGGGCCCCGATTCGGGCGCCCCGCGCTCCAGCAGCCGCAGATGGCCGTTGAAGATCTCCGGTGAACGCCACTCGACCCCGGCCAGTTCACCGACGGAAAAGCTCTGGTCGCCGCTCTTCCACTTCGCCGACGACGCCCCCGTCCAGAACCAGCGGAAAGCGACCGAGTTCCCGTCGAAGGACGCCTTGCCGTCGTAGGCCTTGAAGTGCAGCGGAGGCTCCGGCGCGGCCACGAGATGGCGGTCGGCGGGCTCCTTCGCATCGGGCCCGAGCGCGGTGCGCAGCTCGTCGGCGTAGTACTCGGCGAGCGTCGCGCGTTCGGCCGGCAGCACCAGCCGGTAGGGGTCGGCGTCCTCCTTGAGCTGCCCGTCGGCCGCTTCCATCAGGGGATCGGCGCCCTGCCGCGGCACGGCATGCAGCACCACCGTGCCGCGTCTGCCCTCGGTCAGCTCGATCGACCTCAGCGCCTCGTACGGAATACGTCGCTCGCCGAGCGCCTGGAACAGCCTCGGCCTGCGGATCCCCCGTTCGAAGCGGATGAGCACGGAGTCCGTGTCGAACTCCCAGACGGCGTGAAAACCGGCCAGCACATCACCCATGCGGCTCATCGTATGCGGGCGGTTGCCTGCGCGTCGCCCTTCCGACACGTTGCGCTACGCGCGTCACGGGCCCCGCCGCCCCGGAATCGCGGCCTCCGGGGCCCTGAGGTCAGGCGCTGCAATGCGGGTCGGAGGTCGCACAGTCCACCGAGTTGAGCGCGCCGACCCCGACGAGCGCGAAGTTGCGCAGGCTGTGGGTGCCGGGTGCGAAGTAGCCCGCGTGCCCGTGGGCACCCTGTGCGGACAGGATCCGGGACCCGAAGGCCGGATCGACCGGGTCGGCACCGTGGCCGAGCCCGCCGACCTCCATGTACGGCACGTCCTGGATCCAGTCGTCGGCGTCCCGCATCGCCCAGACCCGGGCGTGCGTACCCAGTCCGGCGAGGTTGTCGGCGCGCATGCCGGGGCTGCCGGCCACCGCGATGTCCTCGACGTTGGACGGCAGACGGCGCGCGGCGACGCCGCACACCACGGAGCCGTAGCTGTGGCAGAACAGCGAGACGGGGGTGGCCGACGGCAGCGTTTCGGTGAGCGCGCGCAGCCGGACCGCGCCGGCCTCGGCGAGCTGCCCGGTGGCCGCCTCGACGCCCAGTCCGGCGGGCGTGGTGTAGTCGGCCCAGGCGATCACGGCCGTACGGGCGCCCGGACGCGCCGTGCGCTCGGCCTGGTACAGGGAGTGCGCCATGCCGACCGGGGCGGTGTTCGCCTTCGCGGTGCGCTCGAACGTCGACAGGTTGGTGTCCACACCGGGCACCACGACGGAGACCCGGCGGGCCGTCGCGAGATTGCCGAAGACCTCGGCCGCCCGTCCGTCGCCGGCGGGGTCGAAGGCCAGGATCTGGCGGCCCGGGCTCATCATCGATTCGAGGCGGTGCATCAGCTGGCCCGCGGTCTGACGGCCGACGGGGGTGAGCCGGCGGTCGCCCATGCGGCGTTTCTCGATGACGCGGTCCTGGTCGATCGCCATCCGGTTGGCGCGGTAACGCAGCTCCACCGGGGCGCCGCCCATGTTGCCGACGACCAGCGGGAACCGGGACGCCAGCTGCTTCTGCTCGGCGCGGTCCAGGGAGGCGAAGAAGGCCCGCACGGTGGCCGGGGCGGCCTTCGGGCCGGGCAGCGGGCGCCCGTGGAAGGTGGCGTGCTGCCAGGCCGATCTGGCGGTGGCCAGGGGGTTGGCGTCCTCGTTGGTGTCTCTGATGGCCGTCCAGCCGGTCAGCGCAAGCATCACGAACACCACCACCAGGGCAAGTGCCGCGCGCCAGGCGGTGGACTGGAGGAAACCGAAGGAGGGGCTCAGGCCCGGGAAGGAAGTCACCGCGAGCCACCCTAAAAGACCGAAGAGGGTCCCTTCTGCGGCCGTGAGCCATATCACGTTTCGCGCCGGGTATTTCGACCAAACCGGACAACGAGTCGGCGGCCGGGCTGCTCGGCGCGCGGACCTGCACACATCCTGGCCTGGAGCGATCCCCCAACGGCCGCCGTACGCCGTCACATGGTGAAAAAGGTCACCACGTTCCGCGCCCCGCACCTCACCGGTCCCGCCAGGTGTCGGCGATGGCCGGCCCGATGTGATCCAGATAGGACTGGGTCAGCCTGCGGATGGATGCCACGCTGCACTCCTGCCCCTCGCCCCAGACCTTCCCGGCCACCCGCATCACCCCGCAGAACGCCGCGACGACCACCCGGGGCCGAGGATCGGCGTCCACGTCCAGCCCCTCGCGCCCGGCGATGAGTTGAGCTATCTGCTCCTCCAGGTCGGAGGAGCGGCGCAGATGCGCGGCGACCAGCGCGGGCGTCGACTCGATCATCCGGTAGGCGCGCATGTGCAGCTCCACCGGGACCATCGACTCGATCGCGCTGCCGATCTCGTCCCAGGCGGTCATCACGGCGCTGCGCAGCGCCGTCAACGGGGCCTCGTCGGCGGGCCGTTCGCGCAGTTCCTGGAGGAACCGCGCCTCCACCATCTCCTGGACGGCGAAGGCGACCTCCTCCTTGTTGGCGAAGTACCGGAAGTAGGTGCGCTGGGAGACGTTCACCGCCTCCGCGATCTCGTCGATCGTCGTCGCCTCGTATCCCTGCTCCGTGAACAGCTCCAGTGCCGCACGGATCAGGGCATCGCGGGTGCGCTGCTTCTTGCGCTCACGCAGACCGCCCGGGGGTGCCGCCTGCGGCGTCGGGGTCGCCATCCTGCGCCGCCTCTCCATGGTGTTCTCGCTGCTCAGAATACCTGTGAGCTAAATGACAGTTACCGACTGATGAATCGCTTTGTCAACTGTCAGCCACTGACATTAGCCTCGCGGTATGAGTTCTCAGACCCCGGTTGCCGACGTCGCACCGGAACGTTCCGTACCGGAGCCCCCCAAGGGGCTGCGAGGCCATCCGTGGCTGACCCTCTTCTCCGTGGCCATCGGCGTCATGATGGTGGCCCTGGACGGCACCATCGTGGCCATCGCCAACCCCGCCATCAAGAAGGACCTGGACGCGTCGCTCGCCGACGTCCAGTGGATAACCAACGGCTACATGCTCGCCCTGGCCGTCTCGCTGATCACGGCGGGCAAGCTGGGCGACCGCTTCGGCCACCGCCAGACCTTCCTGATAGGCGTCCTCGGCTTCGCCGCCGCCTCCGGCGCCATCGGCTTCTCCCACGAGGTCGCCTTCGTCATCGCCTTCCGCGTGGTGCAGGGCCTCTTCGGCGCGCTGCTGATGCCCGCCGCGCTCGGACTGCTGCGCGCGACCTTCCCCGCCGAGAAGCTCAACATGGCCATCGGCATCTGGGGCATGGTCATCGGCGCCTCCACGGCCGGCGGCCCCATCGTCGGCGGCCTGCTCGTCGAGCACGTCAACTGGCAGTCGGTGTTCTTCATCAACGTCCCCGTGGGCATCCTGGCGCTGGTGCTGGGCCTGGTGATCCTCAAGGACCACCGCGCGCAGAACGCCCCCCGCTCCTTCGACCTCCCCGGCATCGCCCTGCTCTCCGGCGCGATGTTCTGCCTCATCTGGCCGCTGATCAAGGCCACCGACTGGGGCTGGGGCGATATGAAGACCTGGGGCTTCCTGATCGGCTCCGCGGTCCTCTTCGCGCTCTTCGCCTTCGTGGAGACCCGCGTCCGCGAACCGCTGATCCCGCTGCGGATGTTCCGCTCGGTGCCGCTGAGCGCGGGTACGGCCCTGATGGTGCTGATGGCCTTCGCCTTCATGGGCGGCCTGTTCTTCGTGACGTTCTACCTCCAGAACGTGCACGGCATGACCCCCGTGGACAGCGGTCTGCACCTTCTGCCGCTCACCGGCATGATGATCGTCGGCTCGCCGCTCGCCGGCGCCCTGATCACCAAGTTCGGCCCGCGGATCCCGCTGGTGGGCGGCATGGTCCTCACCGCCGTCGCGATGTACGGCATGTCCGGCCTGGACACCACCACCGGCACCGGCCCGATGTCCGTCTGGTTCGCGCTGCTCGGCCTGGGCCTGGCGCCCGTCATGGTCGGCGCCACCGAGGTCATCGTCGGCAACGCCCCGCTGGAGCTCTCCGGTGTGGCGGGCGGTCTCCAGCAGGCCGCGATGCAGGTCGGCGGCAGCCTCGGTACGGCCGTGCTCGGCGCGGTGATGGCCTCCCGCGTCGACGACGACCTGCCGGGCAACTGGCAGAAGGCCGGTCTGCCGCCGGTCCCGCCGGCGCAGGCGTCCCAGCTGTCGGACGCGGTGTCCATGGGCTATGCGCCGGTGCCCAAGGGCGCGCCGCAGATGATCGCCGAGAAGATCACCTCCGTCGCGCACGACACCTTCGTCTCCGGCATGGGGGTGGCCTTCACGGTCGCCTGCGGTGTGGCGGTCGTCGCGGCCGTGGTGGCGCTGTTCACCAAGCGCGGCGCGAACGCGGAGGCGGGCGCGGGCGTCGGCCACATCTGACACCCGCCCCGGCGGACGGATCACACCCGGCGCGCGGCGGTCGAGGCACTCCCTCGGCCGCCGCGCGCCGTCGCGTCGGGCGGGCGCCGATGTCCGTACGGGTCCGGGACAGGGGGCGTACGGCCGTCCGCAGGCGTCAACTGAGCGTCATGGGCCGCCGGATGGCCTCTGCCGCCGAAACCCAAGGGACGCCGGGCCTGTGCACTCGCCGTCACATCGCTCATCGTGATGACGCGCTCCGGGGAACCTGCCTGCCCGCCGGACAGGAGCCGACGGACATCGAGCCCGGCGATCCGTTGCGCGGCCGCGGGAGGAACGGTTCTGCCGCCCCGCCCGCCACCGGGACGGCGTCAACATCGCGTCCACAAAGGCGAGTTACCCACCCTGCGGTTATCCACATCCCTGATCCGGATGGACTCCCCGTCACGGCCTTGGCAACCGCGCCGCGGCCTCGCGAAGCTCGATGCACAACCGCCGCGGGCAGCCGGCCCGCGCATGTGCCGCACGGCACGCTTCACGGGGGAGATTCCTATGCGTCTGCGTCTGCGTACGCCCCACACCACCGCCCTGCTGATCGGCCTCGCCGCCCTCACCGCGGCCCTGGCCGCCCCGCCCGCCCTCGGCGCACCGGCCGCAGGTGCGGCCGCCGTTGGCCGCAGCATGCACGCGCCCGCCTCGGGTGACTGCGCGCCGGGCCAGCTGTGCCTGTGGCCGACGGCGGACTTCGGCGGCAAGCGGTGGACCCATGAGCTGTCCGACACCGACATCGAGAGCTGCATCCCACTGCCGAAGGGAAGCAGCGCCGCCTCGCTCGCCAACCGCACCGGCCGGCCGGTCACCACGTACCAGAGCGCACAGTGCGCCGAGACCGGTGAGTACGACACCTACCCGGGCGGCGGCAGCTGGGTGCCCCGTTCCCCGTACCAGGTACGGGCGTTCAAGGTGTGGGAGCGGTGAGGCGGAATGCGCGACGCCCCCGGCAGCGGGGCGCTGCCGGGGGCGTCGCACTCATGATGCGGTGTGCCGTCAGGGCGTTACGCGTCGCCGCCGGCCTCGCCGGCCTCGGCCGCCGCGACGTCCAGGAGCTGGTAGCGGTCGATCGCCTGCTTCAGCAGCGACCGGTCGACCTTGCCGTCCTTGGCGAGCTCGGTGAGCACACCCAGGACGATCGACTGCGCGTCGATGTGGAAGAAGCGACGGGCCGCGCCACGGGTGTCCGCGAAGCCGAAGCCGTCGGCGCCCAGCGACTGGTAGGTGCCCGGGACCCAGCGGGCGATCTGGTCCGGGACGGCACGCATCCAGTCCGAGACCGCGACCTTGGGGCCCTCGGCGCCCTGGAGCTTCTGCGTCACGTAGGGGACGCGCTGGTCCTCCTCCGGGTGCAGCAGGTTGTGCTCCTCGACCGCCACGGCCTCACGGCGCAGCTCGTTCCAGGAAGTCGCCGACCACACGTCCGCCTTGACGTTCCACTCGTCCGCGAGGATCCGCTGGGCCTCGACCGCCCACGGGACCGCCACGCCGGAGGCCAGGATCTGGGCGGCGTGTTCGCCCTTCTCGCCGGCGCTGATGCGGTGCAGACCCTTCAGGATGCCGTCGACGTCGACGTCGGCCGGCTCCGCCGGGTGCTGGATCGGCTCGTTGTAGACGGTGAGGTAGTAGAAGACGTCCTCGCCCGGCTTGCCGTCCGGGGTCTCGCCGTACATCCGGCGCAGACCGTCCTTGACGATGTGCGCGATCTCGTAGCCGTAGGCCGGGTCGTAGGCGACACAGGCCGGGTTGGTCGACGCCAGCAGCTGGGAGTGGCCGTCGGCGTGCTGAAGACCCTCACCTGTCAGCGTCGTACGGCCGGCGGTGGCGCCGAGCACGAAGCCGCGCGACAGCTGGTCGGCCATCTGCCAGAACTGGTCACCGGTGCGCTGGAACCCGAACATCGAGTAGAAGACATAGACCGGGATCAGCGGCTCGCCGTGCGTGGCGTAGGACGAGCCCGCCGCGATCAGCGAGGCCGTGCAGCCCGCCTCCGTGATGCCGTCGTGCAGCATCTGGCCGGTCGGCGACTCCTTGTACGCCAGGAGCAGTTCGCGGTCCACGGACTCGTACTGCTGGCCCAGCGGGTTGTAGATCTTGGCCGACGGGAAGAACGCGTCCATGCCGAAGGTGCGGTACTCGTCGGGCGCGATCGGCACGAAGCGCTTGCCGATCTCCTTGTCCCGCATGAGGTCCTTCAGGATGCGGACGAACGCCATGGTCGTGGCGATCTTCTGCTGGCCCGAGCCCTTCTTGGCGCCCGCGTAGGCCTTGTCGTCCGGCAGCGGCAGCGGCTTGGCCCGCACGACACGGGTCGGCACATAGCCGCCCAGCGCCTTGCGGCGGTCGTGCATGTACTGGATCTCTTCGGAGTTCGGGCCCGGGTGGTAGTACGGCGGCAGGCCGTCCTCGAGGTCCTTGTCCGGGATCGGCAGGTGCAGCCGGTCGCGGAAGCCCTTGAGGTCTGCGACGGTCAGCTTCTTCATCTGGTGGGTCGCATTGCGGCCCTCGAAGTTCGGGCCGAGCGTCCAGCCCTTGACGGTCTGCGCGAGGATCACCGTCGGCTGGCCCTTGTGGGCCTTGGCCGCCGCATAGGCCGCGTAGATCTTCTTGTGGTCGTGACCGCCGCGGCCCAGGTGCAGGATCTGGTCGTCGGTCATGCTCTCGACCATCTTGCGCAGGCGCTGGTCGTCGCCGAAGAAGTGCTCGCGGATGTACGAGCCGGTCTCGGTGGCGTACGTCTGGAACTGGCCGTCGGGCGTGCTGTTGAGCTTGTTGACCAGGATGCCGTCGCGGTCCTGCGCGAGCAGCGGGTCCCAGCTGCGGTCCCACACCAGCTTGATGACGTTCCAGCCGGCGCCGCGGAACTGCGACTCCAGCTCCTGCATGATCTTGCCGTTGCCGCGGACCGGGCCGTCGAGGCGCTGGAGGTTGCAGTTGACGACGAAGGTCAGGTTGTCCAGGCCCTCACGGGCGGCGATGGACAGCTGGCCGAGCGACTCGGGCTCGTCCATCTCGCCGTCGCCCAGGTAGGCCCACACATGCGACGCGGAGGTGTCGGCGATGCCGCGGGCCTCCAGGTAGCGGTTCATCCGTGCCTGGTAGATCGCGCCGAGGGGGCCGAGGCCCATCGAGACGGTCGGGAACTCCCAGAAGTCCGGCATCAGCCGCGGGTGCGGATAGCTGGACAGGCCGTGGGGCGCCTTCGACTTCTCCTGGCGGAACGCGTCGAGCTGGTCGGAGCTGAGCCGGTCGAGGAGATAGGCGCGGGCGTAGATGCCGGGGGAGGCGTGGCCCTGGAAGAAGACCTGGTCACCGCCGTCGCCCTCGTCCTTGCCCCGGAAGAAGTGGTTGAAGCCCACGTCGTAGAGGGAGGCGGAGGAGGCGAACGTGGCGATGTGGCCGCCGACGCCGATACCCGGGCGCTGGGCGCGGGAGACCATGACGGCCGCGTTCCACCGGGTCGCGTTCAGGACCTTGCGCTCGATCTCCTCGTTGCCCGGGAAGAACGGCTCGTCCTTGGTCGCGATGGTGTTGACGTAGTCCGTGCTGCGCATCTCGGGTACGGCCACGCGCTTCTCACGGGCCCGCTCGATCAGCCGGAGCATGAGGTAGCGGGCGCGTTCCCGGCCCCGCTCATCGACGGCTGCGTCGAGCGAGTCGAGCCATTCCTGGGTCTCTTCTGGATCGAAATCCGGGACCTGGCTGGGAAGGCCGCCAATGATGATCGGGTTTCGATCGGATCCGGAAGCCACGCTGTTCCTTCGGTGTTCGGTTCGTACCGTGCTCTGCACGCTATTGATGTGCGTGCGCGGACGAATGCTGTGTCTGCCTTGTGTCGCGCCGTCTTCCATCGTGTACCGAGTCACTGGGATACGTCATCTCTACCGTCGGGTAACCCCCCGCCGAGAGATGGGCGCTGGAAAGACCGGTTCTCAGGTCGGCCAAATCGCAACCATACGCCCATGTCGGGGGTCCTTCGCGTACGGCCGTACGCCTCTCGAATCCGCGCCCCGTCCGTATCCCGCGCCCCACCTGCGCCCCCCGATGGACCAGTCTCGCGCGAGTACCCGAGAAACCCGGCGAAACGCTGTGGCGTGAATCACTTCAGGCTGTCCTAATGGGGTCGTGGTTGCGGTGAGACGCGTCCAATCGTCACCGTTTCGGCGGTCTCGGCCGCCGGGTACTTGCGCGATCCGCCCGGCCCGTGTGGACTACGCCCAATGCTCCGCGCACGCGCGGGGTCCCAAAACTTTCCGAAAGATGACAGGAGGCAATCCGTGAGCGCGACCGCGGACCACGCGGAGGAGCGGACCAACCCTGCCGCCAGGCTGGGGTTCGAGCCCGGACAGGTGGTCCAGGAGATCGGCTACGACGACGACGTCGATCAGGATCTCCGCGAAGGCATTGAGGCCGTGATCGGCCAGGATCTCGTCGACGAGGACTACGACGACGTCGCTGACGTCGTGCTGCTGTGGTTCCGTGACGAAGACGGCGACCTCACGGACGCGCTGGTGGACGCCATCGGGCTGATCGACGAGGGCGGGCGGATCTGGCTGCTGACCCCCAAGACCGGCCGCGAGGGCTATATCGAGCCCAGCGACATCAATGAGGCCGCGCAGACCGCGGGTCTGTCCCAGACCAAGAGCATCAACGCGGCCAAGGACTGGACCGGTAGCCGCCTGGTCACCCCCAAGCGCTGAGCCACCCGGCCCCGCCACGCCCCGCCGAGCCCCCTCCGGCCCGTTCCGGAGGGGGCTCGGTGCTGTTCGGGAGCGGATTCCGGGGCGTTCGGCGCGGCGCGTAGGGTTGGTCACGTCCAGTTGTGCGCGAGCGGAAGGGAAGCACCCATGGCGATCGAGGTCGGCACGAAGGCTCCGGATTTCGAGCTGAAGAACCAGCACGGCGAGCTGGTCAAGCTCTCCGACTTCCGCGGCGAGAAGGCCGTCGTCCTCCTCTTCTACCCCTTCGCCTTCACCGGCGTGTGCACCGGTGAGCTGTGCGCGCTCCGCGACGAGCTGCCCAAGTTCGTCAACGACGACGTCCAGCTGCTGGCCGTCTCCAACGACTCCCCGTTCTCGCTCCGCGTCTTCGCCGAGCAGGAGGGCCTGGAGTACCCGCTGCTCTCGGACTTCTGGCCGCACGGCGAGGCCTCGCGGGCGTACGGAGTCTTCGACGAGGACAAGGGCTGCGCGGTGCGCGGCACCTTCGTCATCGACAAGGAGGGCGTGGTGCGCTGGACGGTCGTCAACGGCCTGCCCGACGCCCGTGACCTGAACGACTACCTCACGGCCCTCAAGGCCCTCTGAGCCGCCACCGGGCGCCTGCGGGTGCCTCCGGGCGCCCGCGGGACGGCATCCGTGTGCTTCCGAGTGCGATATCTGCAATCGGTGGGAACCCGTCACTAGGATCAATTCGTTGATCCGATGCCATGCACGATGGGGGCGGAAGTCTTACGTACCCCTCGAATCTATGGGAGGACTCGTGGGAGTCAGCCTCAGCAAGGGCGGCAACGTCTCGCTGACGAAGGAAGCCCCCAACCTGACCGCCGTCCTTGTCGGCCTGGGCTGGGACGCCCGTACCACCACCGGTACGGACTTCGACCTGGACGCCAGCGCCCTGCTGACGAACGACCAGGGCAAGGTCGGCAACGACCAGAACTTCGTGTTCTTCAACAACCTGAAGAGCCCGGACGGTTCGGTCGAACACACCGGTGACAACACCACCGGTGAGGGCGAGGGCGACGACGAGGCGATCAAGGTGAACCTCGCCGGCGTGCCGGCCGATGTCCACAAGATCGTGTTCCCGGTGTCGATCTACGACGCCGAGACCCGTCAGCAGAGCTTCGGCCAGGTCCGCAACGCCTACATCCGCGTCGTCAACCAGGCCGACGGCAACGAGCTGGCGCGCTACGACCTCAGCGAGGACGCCTCGACCGAGACCGCCATGGTCTTCGGCGAGCTGTACCGCAACGGCGCGGAGTGGAAGTTCCGGGCCATCGGTCAGGGCTACGCCTCGGGGCTGCGCGGTATCGCGCAGGACTTCGGCGTCAACGTCTGAGCGAGCACATACACCGCACCCGGCGCCGTACACCCCGACCGGGGAGTGCGGCGCCGGGCGCGCGTGGGAAGGGACGCGGGCCGGGCAGGAGCGCGGCCCGTACCGACACCGGGGAGGAAGCGAACACAATGGGCGTCACACTCGCCAAGGGGGGCAATGTCTCCCTGTCCAAGGCCGCACCGAACCTCGCGCAGATCATGGTCGGCCTCGGCTGGGACGCGCGCTCCACCACAGGAGCGCCGTTCGACCTCGACGCCAGCGCCCTGCTGTGCCAGTCGGGCCGGGTGCTGGGGGACGAGTACTTCGTCTTCTACAACCAGCTCAAGAGCCCCGAGGGCTCCGTCGAGCACACCGGTGACAACCTCACCGGCGAGGGGGAGGGCGACGACGAGTCGATCCTGGTGGACCTCACCGGGGTCCCCGAGCACGTCGACAAGATCGTCTTTCCGGTCTCCATTCACGAGGCCGATGTGCGTGGCCAGAGCTTCGGCCAGGTCAGCAATGCATTCATCCGCATCGTCAATCAGGCCGACGGCAGCGAGCTCGCCCGCTACGACCTCAGCGAGGACGCCGCCGGCGAAACCGCGATGATCTTCGGCGAGGTCTACCGCTACAACGGCGAATGGAAGTTCCGCGCCGTGGGACAGGGGTACGCGTCGGGCCTGCGGGGCATCGCTCTAGACTTCGGGGTCAACGTTTCGTAAAGCGCCGCGCGCTGCGCGCGGGGGACCCACACAGCGAGGGATTGGGTAGCAGTGCTCCTGAAAACCTTTGGCTGGTCGTTCGCCATCACGGTGCTCGGCCTGGCCTTGGCCGGCGGTCTCTGGGGGTGGCAGGGGCTCGCGATTGTCGGGATCCTGTCCGTCCTGGAGATTTCGCTCTCTTTCGACAACGCCGTCATCAACGCAGGAATCCTGCGCAAGATGAACGCCTTCTGGCAGAAGATCTTCCTGACGGTCGGCATCCTCGTCGCGGTATTCGGCATGCGGCTGGTCTTCCCGGTCGTCATCGTCGCGATCACCGCGAAACTGGGGCCGATCGAGGCGGTCAATCTCGCCATCAACGACAAGGCGCATTACCAGGAACTGGTCACCAGCGCCCATCCGGCCATCGCGGCATTCGGCGGGATCTTCCTGCTGATGATCTTCCTCGATTTCCTCTTCGAGGAGCGCGACCACAAATGGCTGGCGTGGATCGAGAAGCCGATGGCCCGGATGGGCAAGCTCGACATGCTCTCCGTCATCGTCGCGCTGGTCGCCCTGCTGGTGGCCTCGATGACCGTGGCCACCGCCGCGGCGCACGGCGCCGGTGACAAGAGCGCCACGGTGCTGCTGTCGGGCGTCGCCGGCCTGATCACCTATCTCGTCGTCGGCGGTATCTCGGGCTACTTCGAGGACAAGCTGGAGGACGAAGAGGACGACGACGAGGACGAGGCGGGCGAGGATGCGGAGGCCCGCGAGGCCGCCGCCGCGCCCGCGAAGAAGGGCGTCTCCACCGGCGCGGCCGTGGGCCTGGCCGGCAAGGCCGCGTTCTTCATGTTCCTCTACCTTGAGGTCATCGACGCGTCCTTCTCCTTCGACGGCGTCATCGGAGCCTTCGCGATCACCAACGACATCTTCATGATGGCGCTGGGCCTGGGCATCGGCGCGATGTACATCCGGTCGCTGACGGTCTTCCTCGTCCGCAAGGGGACCCTGGACGACTACGTCTACCTGGAGCACGGCGCGCACTACGCGATCGGCGCCCTGGCGGTCATCCTGCTCATCACGATCAAGTACGAGATCAACGAGGTCATCACCGGCCTGATCGGCGTCGTCCTGATCGGACTGTCCTTCCTCTCCTCCGTGGCGCGCAACCGCCGCGAGGGCAAGCCGGGAAACGAGGAGGACTCCCGGCAGGAGGTCGCGTCCGGGGTGTGACGCGGCGCTGAATGAGGAACGCTCTCTGCGGGGCGGCCATGGGGTACGGACCTCGGGGCCGCCCCGCGGCAATTGGGGTCGAGCAATGGGGTGGGCAGGGTGTCGTTCCTGGGGAACTTGTGGCGCGGCGGGTCGCCGAAGTACGACTTCGACAGCGGCGGGGCGTCGTATGTCGTCGAGCTGACCAAGCGGAACCCGGTCGTCTCGCTGACCAAGCAGGGGGCGGCCGTTGGGCATCTGAGGGTCAACCTGAGCTGGCAGATGCGGACCTCGGATTTCGACGAGCCGGGCCGCCGGCGCTCCGGCAGCCTGCTGCGGCACCCGGGCAAGCTGTTCAAGCCCGAGGTCGTCCAGGCGCAGGGGCCGGCCATGGTCAATGTCGACCTGGACCTGGCCTGTATGTACGAGCTCAAGGACGGCACCAAGGGCGTCGTGCAGCCGCTGGGGAACTTCCTGGGCGACCTCAACGGCCCGCCCTTCGTGAAACTCAGCGGTGACGACCGGTTCGGTTCCGGTTCCGGCGAGACGCTGTACGTCAACCTGGACCACCGCGACGAGTTCAAGCGGCTGCTGATCTTCGTCTACATCTACGACGGGACGCCCGCGTTCGACCGTACGCACGCGGTGGTGACGCTCTACCCGACCACCGGCCCGCGGATGGAGATCAAGCTCGACGAACGCGCGCCGCAGGCCCGTTCCTGCGCCGTCTTCACGCTGGAGAACGGCAAGGACGGCCTGACGGTGCGCCGCGAGGTGAAGTACGTCTACGGCTTCCAGGCGGAGCTCGACCGGCTCTACGGCTGGGGGCTCCAGTGGGGGCGGGGCTACAAGTCGCAGGTCTGACGCCTTGACCGGGGCCCGCCCCCGGAGGCCGGGCTACCGGCGCTGGAACTGCGGGCCCTGCGGCGGCAGGACGAAGGACGGGTCCGGGACGAACGGCTGGTGCTGTGTCGGATAGCCGTAGCCGTAGGTCGGCGCGGGCTGTTGCTGGGGCGGCTGCGGATAGCCGTAGGCGGACGGCGGAGGCTGCTGCGGGTAGACCGGCTGCTGGGGCGGCGGGCCCGGGTAGCCGTACCCGTAAGCCGGCTGGGCCGGGGGCTGCTGCGGCGGGGGCGGCACGTTCTGCGGGTAGCCGTAGCCGCCGGCCGGTGGCGGCGGAGGGGCGGTCGGCGGCTGCGGGGGCATGGCGGACGGCTCGGCCGCCGGGTCCGGCATGTGCTGGGTGACGGCATCGGGGTCCGGTCCCGCGGACGCGGCGGCCGGCTGCTCGGGCCAGGCGCTGGGCGGCGGGGTCGGCGCGCTCGCGGGCTCCGCGGACGGGACGGGGCCGGAGACCGGAGCGGCGGACTCGGGCGGCGCGGGCGCGGGCACGGCGGGCGGCGGCGGAGGCGTGGCGGGGGCGGTGGTGGCCGAGCCTTCCGGGGCCGGGGCCGGGGCCTGGGCTGGTGCCGCGGTCGACGCCGCAGACCCGGCGGACGGCGTCGCAGCCGATGCGGTGGCCTTCGAGCCGTTCTCCTCCTCCACGGAGATGCCGAACTCGTTCGCCAGCCCCGTCAGCCCGCTCGCGTACCCCTGCCCCAGCGCCCGGAACTTCCAGCTGTCGGCCCGGCGGTAGAGCTCCCCGCAGATCAGCGCCGTCTCGTCGCCGGTGTCGGGCACCACATCGAAGACCGCGAGCGGATCGCCGCCGTCCGCCGCCGCGTCGAAGAGCATGATCCGCAGATCCGCGACCAGCCCGAAGGCGCCGCCGTCCGACGACGCGGCCAGCACCACCCGGTCCACCGACGGGTCCAGGGGCGCCAGATCCGCCTCGATGGTCTCGGTCATTCCCTCGGTGACCTGGGCCTTGGGCAGATGCCGGACCAGGCCGCTGGGATGCCGCGGCTGGTTGTAGAAGACGAAGTCCTCGTCGGAGCGCACGCGTCCGTCGGGCCCCACCAGCAGGGCCGAGGCATCGACATCGGGGACGCCGGCACCGGGCGTCCAGCGCAGGACGGCCCGGACCGCCGTGGCGTCGAGGGGTACGTTCGACCCTTTCAGCATCGCGTGCGTCATGCCGCAATCCTGCCTTCCCAAAGGTCGCACCGACAACGCGGGGGCCCGTCGGGCATCGTCGCGTCGCGCGCCGGGACACCCCGGCGCCGCCTGGGGGATACGTGATTTTCATGCGCGCGGGAACTAACGACACCACCCCGCACGTACGATTACCGGCTGGATCCAGACAGCGGGACACAGCGGGGGCGCCGGGTCCCGCCTGTAGACGGGGGAGTTCTATGCGCCACTTCGGGCATCTTGCGCCGGACATCCGGAAGACTTTGTTCCACAAGGAGCCGGTGGAGTTCACCGCCGATTCCCCGGCCCGTACGCTCGCAGCCGCCCTGGGTGCCACCCTCTACAGCCCCGCCACCCGCCCGCGGCTCGCCGCCGATGTCCGCAAGCAGGCCGGCCGGGGTGTGAGGTCCATGGTGCTGTGCCTGGAGGATGCCATCGGGGACGGCGATGTGGCGGCCGGCGAGGAGAATCTCGTCCGGCAGTTGGGCCTGCTGGACGAGGCGGCCGCCGAGGGCGCGGATCTTCCGCTGCTGTTCATACGGGTCCGCGAACCGGCTCAGATACCGGATCTGGTGCGTCGGACAGGCCCGGCGGTGCGCATATTGTCCGGGTTCGTTCTACCGAAGTTCACCGCCGAGCGCGGAGTGCCCTTCCTGGAGGCGCTGGCCGCGGCCGAATCGGCCTGCGCGCGGCGGCTGTTCGCGATGCCGGTGCTCGAATCCCCGCAGCTGCTGCATCTGGAGAGCCGGGCCGAGACGCTCCGGGGCATCGCCGAAACCGTCGACACCCACCGCGACCGCGTGCTCGCCCTGCGGCTCGGGGTCACGGACTTCTGCTCGGCCTACGGGCTGCGCAGGGCACCGGACATGACGGCCTATGACGTCCACCTCGTCGCCTCCGTGATCGCCGATGTGGTCAATGTGCTGGGCCGCGCGGACGGCACCGGCTTCACGATCACCGGCCCGGTGTGGGAGTACTTCCGGCTGCACGAGCGGATGTTCAAACCGCAGCTGCGCCGCAGCCCCTTCCTCGGCCGGGCCGAGGAACTGCGCACGGCACTGATCGAGCACGACATGGACGGGCTGCTGCGCGAGATCGAACTGGACCGGGCCAACGGCCTCCAGGGCAAGACCTGCATCCACCCCTCGCATGTCGCCCCGGTGCACGCCCTCTCGGTCGTCAGTCACGAGGAGTTCAGCGATGCGGCCGACATCCTGCGGCCCGAACGCGGTGACGGCGGCGTCCTGCGCTCCGCCTACACCAACAAGATGAACGAAGTGAAGCCGCACCGCGCCTGGGCCGAGCGCACCCTGCTGCGCGCCGAGGCGTTCGGCGTCGCCCGCGAGGGCATCGGCTTCGTGGAACTGCTCACGGCGAGCGTCCCGCAGACCTGAGATCCGGCGGTGGACATGGACGAAACGATGGGGAAGACCGAGCGCGTGGTGTGGACCGGGGACTGGGTGGCCGAGCGGCTCGGTGTGTCGCTGAGCGGCGGCGGCGATCTGCCGGAGCTGCTGGGCCTGGCGCTGCGGCGCAATCCGAAGCGGGCCCATCTGCTGGTGTCGAACGTCCTGGGCAAGCACGTCCCGCAGCGGCCCGGTGTGGTCCACGGCGCGGGCCACGGGCTGGGGCGCCGGGTGCGCGAGCTGCTGGGCGACGAAGCCGCCGCCCGCTCGGTCGTCCTGGGCTACGCGGAGACCGCCACGGGCCTGGGGCATTCCGTCGCCGACGGCCTGGCCCTCGCGCCGTATCTGCACTCCACCCGCCGGCCGGTGCCCGGCGTCGCGACGGTGGGCGGCTTCGAGGAGGAGCACAGCCACGCCACCTCGCATCTGCTGCTCCCCGAGGACCCGGACCTGCTCGCCGGGGACGGGCCGCTGGTGCTCGTCGACGACGAGTTCTCCACCGGCCGCACGGTCCTCAACACCATCGCGGCGCTGCATGCGCGCTTTCCCCGCGAGCAGTACGTGGTCGTCGCGCTGGTCGACATGCGCTCGGACGCCGACCGCGGCCATCTGGAGAAGTTCGCCGCGGACCTGGGCGCCCGCGTCGACCTGATCTCCCTGGCCGCGGGCGGCGTACGGCTCCCGGCGGACGTCCTTGCACGGGGCCAGGAACTCGTCGCCGCCCATGAGGCCGCCAAAGTCCCGTCGCCGGTGGCCCCGTCGTCGCCGGCCGGCCGCGGTAACGACCTCGTACGGAACGACCTCGTACGGGTCGACCTCGGCTGGCCCGCCGGGCTGCCCGACGGCGGGCGGCACGGCTTCACACCGGCCCATCGCGCCCGTCTGGAGTCGGCCCTGCCGGACATGGCGGCCCGCCTCGCCGGCCGGCTGGAGGGCGCCCGCCGCATCCTCGTCCTCGGCAACGAAGAGCTGATGTACGCGCCGGTGCGCCTCGCCGAGGCCCTGGACGCCCGCCTCGCCGCCACGGCCCCGCCCCACGGCGCTCCGGCGGTCCGCTTCTCGACCACCACCCGGTCCCCGGTGCTCGCCGTGGACGACCCCGGCTACGCGATACGCACCCGGCTGGCCTTCCCGGCCCACGACCGGCCGGCCGACGGCCCCGGGGAGCGCTACGCGTACAACGTCGCACCCGGCGGCGACCCGGCGCGCCGCTTCGACGCCATCGTGGCCGTGGTCGACTCCGCGGGAGACGGCCCCGAACTGCACGCCGCCGGCGGCCTCCTGGACCGCCTCGCCGACCACACCGACCGGCTGCTGCTCGCCGTGATCCCCTCGTACACCCCGCAAGAACAGGCCCGCCCCATGCCCCTGCCCGAGCCGCTGCGTGGCCCCGCCTTCTCCTCGTACGCCGCCGAGGAGGTCGGCTGGCTGCTCCAGGACCTCTCCGACGTCACGCTGGAGGCGCCCACCGAGGAGCGCGAGGAGGCGATCCAGAGCGGCGGCGCCCACTACGCCGAATCGCTGCCCGTCGAATACCAGCCGAGCGAGCAGTACCAGGCGCTGTTCCACAGCGCGTTGGGGACTTCGGCGCGCCGGATCGCGCAGGCCGTGGGGACGGTCACCGAGACCGTGCTCGCCGAACGCACGAAGAGCCCGGTGCTGGTGTCGCTGGCGCGGGCCGGGACGCCGGTCGGGGTGCTGATGCGCCGCTGGGCGCGGCACGCACACGGCCTGGACCTGCCGCACTACGCCGTCTCCATCGTCCGCGGCCGGGGCATCGACACCACCGCACTGCGCTGGCTGGCCACCCACCACGACCCGGCCGACGTCGTCTTCGTGGACGGCTGGACGGGCAAGGGCGCCATCACCCGCGAACTCGCCCAGGCCCTCGCGGACTTCCCCGGCTTCGACCCGCGGATCGCGGTGCTCGCCGACCCCGGCGGCTGCGTCGAGACCTACGGCACCCGCGACGACTTCCTGATCCCGTCCGCCTGCCTCAACTCCACCGTCTCCGGCCTCATATCGCGCACCGTGCTGCGCGACGACCTCGTGGGCCCGGACGACTTCCACGGAGCCAAGTTCTACCGCGAGCTGACCGGCGCCGATGTGTCGGGAGCCTTTCTCGACGCGGTCGGCGCGCATTTCGACGAGGTCGCCGAGGACGTCGCCGCGCAGGTCGAGCAGTTGGCCGCCGCCGATCGCACGCCCACCTGGGAGGGTTGGGCGGCCGTCGAGCGGATCAGCGCCGAGTACGCCATCGACGACGTCAATCTCGTCAAGCCCGGTGTCGGCGAGACCACCCGCGTTCTGCTGCGCCGGGTTCCCTGGAAGATCCTCGCCCAGCGCGGCGCCGGCGACGATCTCGCCCATGTGCGCCTCCTGGCGGAACAGCGCGGCGTGCCCGTCGAAGAGGTCGACGGCCTGCCCTACACCTGTGTCGGGCTGATCCACCCCCGCTTCACCCGCGGCGCCACCGGCGCCGACGGCAAGGCGGTGGCCGCCTGATGAACGCCCTCGTCGCCAGCGACCTCGACCGCACCCTGATCTACTCGGCCGCCGCGCTGGACCTCGCCATGCCGGACGCCGAGGCCCCGCGCCTGCTGTGCGTCGAGACGTACGAGCGCAGGCCGCTGTCCTATATGACGGAGACGGCGGCCGCGCTGCTCGCCGACCTGGCCGCCGGCACCACCTTCGTGCCGACCACCACCCGCACCCGCGAACAGTACGGACGCATCCATCTCCCGGGCCCGGCACCGGAGTTCGCGATCTGCGCCAACGGCGGCCATCTCCTCGTACGCGGCGAGTCGGACCCCGACTGGCAGCGCGTCGTCGCCCGGCGCCTGGCCGCGCAGTGCGCGCCGCTCGCCGAGATCCGCGCGCATCTCGTCCGCACCGCCGATCCGGCCTGGCTGCTCAAGGAGCGGGTGGCCGAGGACCTCTTCGCCTACCTCGTCGTCGAGCGGCCGCTGCTGCCCGACACCTGGGTGAAGGACCTCACCGGCTGGGCGGCGGAACGCGGCTGGACCGTGTCGTTGCAGGGCCGCAAGATCTACGCCGTACCGAAGCCGCTCACCAAGGGCGCAGCCGTTGCGGAGGTGGCCCGCCGCACCGGCGCGTCCGCGGTCCTGGCGGCCGGGGATTCCCTGCTCGACGCCGATCTGCTGCTCGCGGCGGACCGCGGATGGCGGCCGGGACACGGTGAGCTGGCGGACACCGGCTGGCAGGCCCCGCATGTCACGGCGCTCGCGGAGCGCGGTGTCGCGGCCGGTGAGGAGATCGTCCGGGCGTTCCTCCGCGGCGCCGCAACCCGGGAGGGCGCCCGTCGGCATCGGGACGCGGTGACGGGGGAAGAGTGAAGCGGACAGGAGGAGACCCAGTGACCAAGCCCAAGAGCACACCGATCACCCCCGAGCTGTACGACTACGTCCTCGCCCACAATCCGCCGCTGGACGCCGTGCAGCGCGACCTGGTGGAGCTGACGCACCGGCTGTTCCCGGACGCGGCGGTGATGCAGTCGGCACACGAGCAGGGGCCGCTGCTGGCGTTCCTGGCGCGGCTGATCGACGCGCGGCACATCGTCGAGGTGGGGACGTTCACCGGATTCTCGGCCCTGGCGATGGCCCAGGCGCTGCCCAAGGACGGCACGCTGATCGCCTGCGACATCTCCGAGGAGTGGACCGCCCACGCCCGGCGGGCCTGGGAGCAGGCCGGGGTGGGGGACCGTATCGAGCTGCGCATCGCCCCTGCGCTGGACACCCTGCGGGCGATGCCGGCCGACCCGCATATCGACCTCGTCTACCTCGACGCGGACAAGCCCGGCTACATCGCGTACTGGGAGGAACTGGTGGCCCGGTTGCGGCCGGGCGGCCTGATCGTCGCGGACAACGTCCTCTACAACGGCCAGGTCGCCGATCCGGCGGCGACCGGATCGGCGCGGGCGATCCGTGAGTTCAACGACCATGTGCGGGCCGATGAGCGCATGGAGGCGGTGATGCTCACCGTGGCGGACGGGGTGACGGTGGCCCGCAAGCGCTAGCGGGCCCGGCGTGAACGATTACCGGCGGGCCCGTCGTGAACGGTCACTGGCGGGCCCGGCGTGACCGGTCAGCCGCAGCAGCCGCCCCCGCAGCAGCCTCCGCCTCCGCCACCGGCGGGCGCGGGGGCCGAGGCGGAGCCGCCGACGGCGACCGCGGACAGGAGCTTCACGGTGTCCTCGTGGCCGTCGGGGCAGACGGCCGGGGCGGAGGACTCGGCCATCGGCCGGTTCAGCTCGAAGGTGGTGCCACAGGGACGGCACCGGTATTCGTAACGGGGCATGGCCACAGGTTAGCCGCGGTGCGGTCAGCGCACGACCGTACCGGGCGGTGCGCCCAGCAGGCCCAGCTCCGGGCGGGTCGGCGCGCCCTCCCAGTCCCCCGGGGAGGCGACCGCGAAGGCACCGGTGGTGACCGCCCGCTCCAGACGTTCCGCCAGGCCGGCGCCGTCCAGCAGGGCCGAGAGATAGCCCGCCACGAAGGCGTCGCCCGCGCCCACGGCGTCCACGGCCCGTACCGGGCGGGCGGGCCGGTGCAGTGACCCGTCGCCGGTGAAGGCCGTCGCGCCCGCCGCACCCCGTTTGACCACGACCTCGCCGACGCCCCGCGCCAGCAGGGGCGCCGCCTGCGCGGCGAGCGCGGCGGCCGGATCCGTCGGCTTTTCCGCGTCCGGCCCGCGCGGCGGCAGACACAGCGCCAGCTCGTCCTCGGAGGCGATCAGCACATCGACCGAGGGAACCCACTCGCGCAGGACCGGCGCGGCCCGCTCCGCGGTCCACAGACGGGACCGGAAGTTGACGTCGAGACAGACCAACGCACCGTGCTGTCGGGCGAGTCGAAGGGTGCGGTCGGCCGCGGAAAGCGGGTCCGGGCCCAGGGCGGGAGTGATACCGGTCAGATGCAGGACGCGCGGCGGGGCCGCCGAGAAGGCCCGCTCGACCGCGCTCGCCCGGAGGCGGGAGCCGGCCGACCCCGCGCGGTAGTAGTGCACCCGGGTGACCTCGGGGAGCCGCGGCTCGAAGAGGATCAGGCCGGTCGGCGCCTCCGGGTCGGCCGAGGCGCCGGAGACGTCGACGCCCTCGGCCCGCAGTGTACGGAGCACCAGCGCGCCGGCCTCGTCCTCGCCCACCGCACCCGCCCACCGCACCCGGTGGCCGAGCCGGGACAGGCCGATCGCGACATTGCTCTCCGCACCGGCGACGGAGACCTGCATCGTGCCGCCGAGTTTGAGGGGGCCGCTGCCGCGCAGGGCGACCATGGTCTCGCCGAAGGTCAGGACGTCCGGCCCCTCGCGCCCCTTTTCCTCCTCCCGCCCCTGCCCGCTCACAGGGCACACGCCGCACGGAACTCCGCAGCGCGCCGGCGCAGCGCGTCCAGGTCGCCGCCGTCCGCCGCGTCCCCGATCAGCGGCGCGCCGACGCCCACCGCCACCGCCCCGGCCGCGAAGTAGGCGCCCGCCGTGGCCACGTCCACCCCGCCGACCGGCACGAACGGCAGCTCGGGGAAGGGCGCGCGCAGCGCCCGCAGATGGTCCGGCCCGCCGAGGGAGGCCGGGAAGAGCTTGAGCGCGGAGACCCCCAGGGCGTCGGCGGCGATCACCTCGGAGGGCGTCAGCACCCCGGCGAGCGTGGGCAGCCCCTGCCGTACGGATTCCGCCAGCCCCTCCCCGAGGCCGGGCGTGACCACCAGATTCGCGCCCGCCTCGGCGGCCCGCCGGGCGTCGGACGCGGTCAGGACGGTACCGGCGCCCAGCCAGGCGGCATCGCCGAGTTCGGCCCGCGCCCGCCGCAGGACCGTCAGGGTGTCGCGCCCGACCAGCGAGACCTCGACCAGCGGAATGCCCTCCTCCGCCAGGGTCATGACCGTACGGAAGGACGCCTCCGCGTCCTGGCCCCGGACGATGGCGACCAGCCGCTCGGCCCGGAGCGCCGTGCTGAGGTCCATCGGATTCCTCCTCGCGTCGAGCTCGGATGCGGATTCCCCGGTCACCATTCTGCGAAGGCGCCGTCCTCATGGCGCCAGACGGGGTTGCGCCAGGCGTGCCCTTTCTCGTCGGCCGCGCGCACGGCCGCCTCGTCCACCTCCACCCCGAGTCCCGGCCGGTCGGTGCGCAGCAGCGTTCCGCCGTGGAAGCGGAACGGTTCCGGATCGACGACGTAGTCCAGCAGCTCGGCACCCTGGTTGTAGTGGATGCCGAGGGACTGCTCCTGGATGAGGAAGTTCGGTGTGGTGAAGGCGATCTGGAGGCTGGCGGCCAGCGCGACGGGGCCGAGCGGGCAGTGCGGGGCGAGCTGGGCCCCGTACACCTCGGCCAGGGCGGCGATCCGGCGCAGTTCGGAGATGCCGCCGGCATGCGAGACGTCGGGCTGGAGGACCGACACGCCGGATTCGAGCGGCGCCAGGAACTCACGGCGGGTGTAGAGACGTTCACCCAGTGCGAGGGGTACGGGGGAGGAGTTCACAAGATCATGAAGCACCTGCGGGTAGTCGCAGAGCACGGGTTCCTCGACGAACATCGGCGCGGCTTCGGCCAGCAGCGGAAGCAGCCGTCGGGCGTTGGCGGGGGAGACCCGCCCGTGGAAGTCGAGCCCGAAGTCCCGTTCGTCGCCGAGGACTTCGCGGGCGGTCTCGGCGCGCCGCAGACACGCCCGTACCTCGGCGCGGGTGGCCACCGGGGTCATCCGGCCGCAGCCGTTCATCTTGACGGCCGTGAAACCCGCCTCGATCTGGCCGGTCAGCGCGTCGCGGAGGGCGTCCGGCTCATCGCCGCCGATCCAGGCGTAGGCGCGGACCGCGTCCCGTACGGGCCCGCCGAGCAGCTGGTGGACGGGGACGCCGCAGCGCTTCCCCTTGATGTCCCACAGCGCCTGGTCCAGCCCGGCGACGGCGGACGACAGGACCGGCCCGCCCCGGTAGAAGCCGCCCTTGGTCATGACCTGCCAGTGGTCCTCGATACGCGACGGATCCCGCCCCAGCAGATACTCCGACAGCACTTCGACGGCCGCCCGCACCGGCTCGGCCCGCCCCTCGACCACGGGCTCGCCCCAGCCGACGACGCCCTCGTCGGTCTCCACCCGGACGAACATCCAGCGCGGCGGGGCGAGGAACGTCTCGATGCGGCTGATCTTCATGGAACGGACCGTCCTTCCGGCGCCGGATGCCTAAGCCTCCTCCTGCCCGCGGCCCGCCGCACCGCAACCGCGGTCCTCCGGACGGCCGCACGGATGGCTCGGATCCTGTGGCGAGCGGGCGTCCCCCTACGGGTGATCCCGCGCCGACTTGTCGAGCAGTTCGAGCATCGCCATATAGGCGCCGTCGATGTCCCGGTGGCGTACGGCCTCGACCACGGCGGCGTGGACGGCATGCGGATGCTCGACATCGCCGCCCCCGGCATGCGCCTCCCGGTCGCGCCGGACGAGAACGGGCACGATCACCCGGCGCAGCTGCGCATAGAACCGGTTGTTGGACGCGAGCAGCATCGCCGTGTGGAAGGACGCATCGGCGCGGACGAGCATCACCGGATCGTCGTCGGCGGCGGCCATCGCGTCGAGCGCGGCGTCGAGCGCCGCGAGGTCGCCATCTGTCCGGCGCTCCGCGGCGAGCCCGGCCGCGGCGGGCTCGATGGACCGGCGCAGTTCCAGCACGTCGGCGAAGAAATCGGACGAGGCGCCGGCCGTGAGCTTCCAGCGCAGTACGTCGCTGTCCAGGAGGTTCCAGTCCTCGCGGCGCCGGACCACACCGTCGCCCTTCTGGCTCGCATCGATCAGCCCCTTGGCGTCCAGCACCTTGAGTGCCTCGCGCACCACGGTCTGGCTCACGGCCAGCTCCGCGGTCAGCTCCGGCAGCGCCAGGGTCTCGCCCTGCTCGTAGGTGCCGTCGAAGATGCGCCGGGCGAGTACTTCGGCCGTCGCCTTGTGCGTCCCGCGTCCGGCGGGCGAGTCGGCCTGCCCCGACTGCGTCATGCTGCTGCTCCCTGCTCCTGCCCCCTGCACGGCATCCGGCCGCCGCCCGCGCGGGCCGCGCTCGGGCCCACCGCCTGCCCAGCCGTCAGGGCGTACCGGGCCACGACCCCACCTCGGTACGCCCTGACGCCTCCCCGCCCCGGGTCACGACTCCTTGCTGCCGCTACCGGCGCCGGTCCTGGTGTCGCCGCCTCCGCTGCCGGTCCCGGCGTGGTGGTGCGGGCCGCTGCCCGTGCCGGTGTCGGTGCCGGTCCGGCGGTGCGGGCCGGTGACGCTCGTACCGGGAGCGAGCGAACCGAGCCCGGCGTGCAGGGTGCCCTGAATCCGCGTACGGAACGACATCCGCCCGGCCGTCATCCCGGGCACGGCATGCAGTTCCCCGCGGTCGAAGGCCTCCGCGTCCTCCGGGTGCCGGGCGCGCCAGTACGGGTTGTCCTGCGAGAGCCCGCCGCTCACCCGTCCGTACATCCCGAAGACCAGCAGCAGCAGCCCGACCACGAAGCTGAAGAGGACGTTCTGGATCCGGAAGGCGAGGAAGTTCACGTTCGTCTGGAGCAGGGCCAGGTTCACAAATCCGCTGAGGAGGAACAGGGCGCCCCACACGATGTTGAGGGTGGAGGCGAAGTTCCCGCCGATGACCATGCCGGCGACGAGGATCGCCCCGACGACGATCGAGAGCACGCTCAACGAGTCATTGGTGTTCAGCCCGGCAACGGTGTCGCCGCCGGTGTCGAAGAAGCCGATGTGATGGGTCAGACCGACGATGCCGAAGGCGATCAGCACCAGGCCCATCAGCCCCGCGCCGATGCGGTAGACCTTGCTGAGCCGGTGATCCACCGGCAGATGCTCGTCGAGCCGCGTGTGTCGCCTCTTGCCCCGGCGCAACGGGTTGGCGGGCCCGTGCAGGGTCGGATGGGTAGCCCCAGAAGCCATGTCCGGCCTCCTTCGCGCAGATGTCTCGCCTGGGCCGTACTACACCCCCCAGCATCCGACACGGGACGGCGTCACGCCATTGCGGGGGGTGGGGAGGGGCGGGGGAGCCGAGGGCTCCCCGATCTTCTGCGTCACCCGCGCGCCCCGCCCGTACCTCGCGGCCCAGCCGCCGCCTACGCTTGCCTGGTGCTTGCCTGGTGCTTGCCTGGTGCTTGCCTGGTGCTTGCCTGGTGCCTGGTGCCTCCCGACTGCGCCCTGATCTCCTGCGCTGCCCGCGCCACCCGCGCCCCACGCGCATCGCCCCACGCGCACATAGCCTTACGCGCATAGCCACACGCGACATAGCCCTACGCGCACAGCCCCACGCGCATAAGGTGCATCCCCCGGCTCAGCCGCCGGCCGTCCCCCGGGCCTCCCGGATCTCCTGTACCACCCGGGCCGCGGTCTCCCGTACGGCCTCGGTCTCGGTCAGGAAGTGCCACCAGTCCGGATGCCGCCCCTCCAGGCCCGCGACCGCGCGCTCCAGGCGCGCCACCGCGTCGTCCAGCGGGCCGGCGTGCCGCGGATCGGGGGTGTGGCGCCCGGCCATCGCCAGCCGCTGGGCGTCGCGGATCGCGAAGCGGGTCCGCTCGACCTCCTTCTGCCGGTCGAACGACACCGCATCCAGCCGCTGCAACCGGTCGCCGGCCGCCGACACCGCCGCGTCGGTGCCGTCCAGCAGCGCCCGTACGGTCCCCAGCCGGCTCGTGGCGTCCGCCCAGCGCTGCTCGTCGCGGGCCTGCTGCGCCTCCCGCAGCTTCACCTCGGCCTGCCGTACGGACTGCGTGGCCTGCTCCGGCACCTGCTGCAAGTCCTGCCAGCACGCCGAGCTGTAGCGCCGCCGCAGCTCGCTGAGGATCGGATCGACCTTCTCGGCACGCGTCGTGATCGCCTGCGCCCGTGTCCGCAGTGACACCAGCCGCTTGTCGATCTCCGCCGCCCGCTCCGGCAGCCGCGCCGCCTCGGCCCGTATCTCCTCGGCCTTGCGCAGCACATCGTCGGCGCGCCGGATCGTCTCCTGGACGCCGTGCTGCCCGGCCCCCTCGTTGAGCTTGGTCAGCTCCGGCGCGAGCCCCGCCAGCCGGGCCGCCAGATCATCGGCCTTCAGCCCCTGCGCCCGCACACCGTCCAAGGCATTGCTCGCCCCCAGCAGTGCCTGCCGCGCCCGCTCCACCGCCGGCGCCAGCCGCGCCAGCTGCGTCTCGGCGCCCTGCAACAGCGGCCCCAGCCCCTGCGCAAAACGGTCCAGATCACCCTTGACGCGGTCCAGCTCGTCCTTGGCCCGGGCCAGATCCGCCCGCGCCCGCGACATGGCCGCGCCGTCCACCTCGTCACGGTCGAGATCATGCGAATCGACGGCGGTGATATAGCCCAGGCTCACCTCGTCGATCCGCCGGCCGAGCCCCTCGTACTCCTGCGCCGCCCGCCGGGCCGCCGGCGAATTGTCCACCGCCGTGATCGTCTCTATCGAGATCCGCAGATCCCGCTGCGCGGTGTCCAGTTCGTAGAACGCCGTCGCCGCCGCATCCTTCGCGGCCTGCGCCTCGGCCCGCTGACTCTCCCCGCGCCCGAACCACCGGCGCGTCCCCCCACCGGTGAACGACTGCGGCGCCATCGCCACCAGCACCGGCAACGGCAGCAGCACCAGCGCCACCACATCCCTGACAGGTCCCCCGCGGCGCCGACGGCGTGCCCGCTGCTCATGCGGCTGCGTGTGTGTCGCCGTCACATCCCTCTCCCGACCGGATACGCCCCAGAACCGACTGCCATTCTCCCACTCCCCGGAAACGAACACACCGGCCGGTAAGTTCGCACTTCGAGCACGGGTTTGCAGGGCAGCCCCGTCGGCAAGGTACTCTGTCGGCTCGGCCAGGGCGCATAGCTCAGCGGTAGAGCGCTGCTCTTACAAAGCAGATGTCGGCGGTTCAAATCCGTCTGTGCCCACCAGCCAAAGACCCCCTGTTGATCATGACAGGGGGTCTTTGACATCTGGTTTTGACATCGACGGCGGTGGTCACCCGGAGGTGGGCCGCCGCTTCGGAAGCCGGGCCATATGGCTCATGGGCTCACGCTGCGTGTCCTGCACGACGTCGGCGAGACTGTCGAGGACAGCCTGCGATGAATCGACGGCCGGGGAGTTGGCTGACGCCGGACGAGATCGAGGTCAATATGAGTGAGGTCTTCGCAGTGCGCGTTACCGATGCTCTCCGGAACGGTCCTTCGTGCTTCCGAGCCCACGACGGCAGCGGCCTTCAGCTCTAAAGGCGTGTCCGGTGAGTCAGTAGCGGAGCCAGAGAAGTACGGCATCGTCAGCGCAGCTTCCCTGCGTCTCCGGCTACCCGGATGACCCGCCAGACAGAACTCAGCCCTTCTTCTGTTTGTACAGTTCGATGTCCCTGTTCACGAACAGATGCACATAGCCGCAATTCCAGCAGATCAGCCCGGTTGCCGACTCGTTCGCCCAACCCAGGCTCATGAACTCCATGCCGGAGCTGTTGAGCTTCACCTCGCGGTCCCTGAACAGGTCCCCCTGACAGAAGTTGCATGTGATCCACACGCCCCCGAGAGCCGCGCGAACAGGTTTAGCCATGCCTTCACCTTTCCTATGAGCCGCCGGAGTGGCGCACCCGTCTCACACACAAACGGTGAGCGGGCAGCGTAATCGGGCAGCGTAATGAGGCCCCGAGCCGGACCATGGGTGAGAGAGGCGCCGCATACGCCCTGCCACCGCGTCCGCCCGGTGACTGCCCGGCCACGAACGAGGACGGCGATGGCGCGCTCCGGGAAATCAGGCGATGCCTGCCCGCCGCTGGGAGTCGCGGCGACCGACGAGGAACCAGAGCAGGCATCCGAGGAATGGGGCCGCCAAGGCGAAGACGATCCAGACCAGCTTCATGCCTCCGGTGAGGTCAGACCTGACGATGCTGAGCAGAGCGCCGAAGAACAACACGAGACAGCCGACGATCGCAGAAGCGGCCATGCCGCCGATCACGATGTTGCCCACAGGGGCAAGGGCCATTTGGTGTGCGAGCTGCGCCTGCATCGTTCTTTCCTCTTGCTGATGGGGGGATTGGCAGAGTTCGCCGGTCGGGCAACCTCCGCTGAGCCATTCTGGCCGCTCCGCCATGCCGACCACGTCATACTCCGGGCCCATCTTGGTCATCCCGAGGTCGCACGGGCATCCGAGACTGTCCGCGCTCTGAACCGCGGCGGCAGCGCTACCCCTGACCAGCCCCATCGGCTTCGCCAACAAGCCACACAAGGGCCCGCTCCGGCCGAGTCTGCTGACCAGCGGCGTTCCGCGCCTACGAGCAGCGCCGCCCCGACTGGAGCCGTGGCACCTGGCGCTTCCCCGATGCGACAGCCGGGCACGCGCACTGCTCGAAAACGCCCAACAAGCCAGAACGGTCTGCTGGTTGGACTGCCGAGCCGTCATGAAATGCCGAGGCTAGACGGTGTCATCGCTGCCGACGAAGGTGACGGTCACGCCGTGTCCCGGTTCGACCGCGACGAGCAGGGTCGAACCGAAGGCTCGGGCGATCCTTTCCATCAAAGGGAATGTCGGCATGCATTTTCCGTGCTCCAGCCGGGAAATCGCTGCCTGGGTCAGACCGGAAAGTTCGGCGAGCCGGGTCTGTGTCATTCCGGTTTTTTCGCGCCATTCACGCACGGCTCGCCCGAGAGTTTCCTCCAGCCTTTCATCTGGAATTCTCCTGGGCTCGGCGCGCTCCAAAGTCATCCCCCGTTGATGACCCACCGTCACTCCTGCATGCTCGAAACCGACGAATCTCGGAACAGATGTGCATTCGGAGACTAGCCGAAGTGTGGCCGTGGCCGACGCCCACTTGAGCAAGATCTGAGCTTCTCCTCATTTCTGCCGACGGACGCCTGGAGCATCCCGCCCATGGCGTATAGCGAGACTGGTATACGGCCGGTCGACTCACGCATAAGGCGAGGTCAGGCGCTCGGAGTGTCATATTCCGTATTTCTCGATGCGTCGGCCGAGAGTGAGTCAATTGATCCCGTGGCGCGGACATGTCATCGTTGCCGCCACCTCAACCGGAAAGGGAAAGCAGCCTTGACCAAGTTGCGTGCCACACTGACCGGAATCGCCCTTTCGGGCGCTCTCCTCACCACCGGGGCAGCGCCTGCGCTGGCGGATTCCGCGCCCACCGGAACCGTTTCCCACTCGGCGACCGCCGCCGTGTCCAAGGCGCAGAAGCTCGCCAAGATGAAGAGCCTCACCCAGGACTCGAATGCCTCGACCGGTAAGTGGCTGGACGCGATGAATCAGCACCTTGCCCACAAGCAGTCGATCGACAAGTACAAGTTCAACTGGAACACCGATTACTGCTCCGACTCTCCGGACACGCAGCCGGGCGGCTACAGCTTCAAGATGGGCTGCTGGCGCCACGACTTCGGCTATCGCAACTACAAGTCACTCGTCGGCAATTACTACTTCAAGAGGGATCACAAGAAGCGCATCGACAAGGCCCTCCTCAGGGACCTGTACAGCGCCTGCGACTACAAGCCCTGGGCGGACCCCTACCCGCCCGCGGCGCGCGCTCGGCTGAAGGCGGCATGCCGTAAGGCCGCAAGGACGTACTACGGCGCGGTCAGCGCCGCCGGCTGACCCACCGGGATCCACCGCTGCCCACCGTGACCGGTGGCGAGCACACGGACGGCGGGGCGCGGTGCTGGTCTCCGCGCCCCGCCGTTCCCCTTCCCCCGCCGCCGTGCGGAGCCCCACATCTTCAAGGACGCTGCCCCGGCGTGACACTCGCCCCACACTGCTCAGCACGAAGCCGACGACGCCGGTAGGGCCGATATGTGCCCCTCGCTCCGGGTGCGAGCCAGGTTTGTCGCTCCAGTGCACCCATCACTCCAAAGCCCCCCAAGCCCCCAAGCCCCCCAAGCCCCCCCTGCTGATCATGGCGGGGGGCCTGTGGTGTCTGTCAGGCCGTTCCATGGAACTTCGGTGCCGGCCCGGAAACCACCAGGCTCATGCGGTCGATTCCGCCCCCGATCGCGAGAGTGGAGTGGTGGTGATGCCGGTGAGGGTGGATGCCTGGATTGCCCGAGTGGTGGTTGTGACCGAAGGAGAAGGGGAGCTGAGTGTTCACTAGGGGGTGGTCAACCAGCGGGCTGTTGAAGCATGTGCCGCCGGCGCATGGATATACGACCCTGCCCCGGCCGCTCGCCGCGTTGTGATCTTCAGTGAGCGCATGATGACGCTCCCTCGATCCGAGGGCCGAATCGCGATCTTGAGTTGGGGCGGCTCGGACCGGCGACCGTGCCCGCCGCACGACGACGCTTCGCAGCGGCTTCGTTCTTCCATCCTTTGATCGGCGGCAGCGTGGGGGGTGGACGGCCCAGGGTGCATGAGTCGGTCGGGCAAAGTGCGCCGTTGGCTCGGCCGGCCGTTCGTATCTGTCCCGGCCCGTCGTGTGTGACCAGCGAAAAGGTCGCGTACCGAGGAAGGTCCGGGGCTTGTTGGTGGTGGCTCGTTATGGTCCGTGCATGCAAGCGGGAGATATCGGGACATGGGCGGGCGTAGCCCTCACACTGCTTATTTCGATCGGGGCCTGGACGGATGCGCAGCGGCAGGCCCGGATCGGTCGGGAGGCCAATGAGATCAGCCATCGGCAGGCGGAGGCGGCGGAGCGGCGGGCGCGGGCGGTGGAAGAGGCCCTGGCGTCGGCGCTGCGGCTGTTGGGGGAGCGGGCGCCGTCGTTGGAGTTGCCGGAGATGCCGGAGATGCCGGAGATGCCGGGGGTGGGTGGCGGCGGGCCGGGCGAGGTGCGGTGGGAGGTCGGGCGGCGCGGGCGGTATGGGTTCGAGCTGAGGAATGTGGGGTCGGCCACTGCGTTCGGTGTGCGTGTCGACCCCGACGACCTGGGGGGTGTCGCGCGCAATCTGCCGGAGGATGCCACGGTCCGGCCCGGTGAGGGTGTGCGGTTCGTGATGGCGGCGACGTTCGCGCGCCGGCTGCCTGGTGAGGTGTGTGTCCGGTGGGGTGGTTACGGGCGGGCGGAGGCGCAGGTGGTGCCGGTTTCTGCGGGGTGAGGTGGCTGGGTGCTGGGTGCCGGGTGCCGGGTGCCGGTTCCGCGGCCCGGGCCCGGGGCCGGGGCCGGGGCCGGGTCCTGGGCGACCCGTGGGTGTGAGTGGAGTGGTGAGCGGGTGGTGAGCGGGGTGGGCTGTTCGGCTTGTTCGGCTTGTTCGGCTTGTTCGTGGTTGTTCGTTGCGGCGGCGGCTGTGTATCGTCGAAGGCATTGACTTGAAGTTTCAAGTAAATCGCCTCGCCTCGTGGAGCCGCCCGAAGACGGCACCCGAAGACGGCACCGGACCACGACAACCGCCTCGACACGGGAAGAGCGCTCACCATGACGTCCCCCCACAGCACCCTCCAGGCCCCCCGGCTCACCATCGAGAGGCGCCACGCCCCCTCCTCGTCCGGTTATGACGCCGGTCTTCTCCTTTTCCGCATCGTGCTCGGGCTGACCATGGCCGGTCACGGGGCGCAGAAGCTGTTCGGCTGGTTCGGCGGGGGCGGGCTGGAGGGGACGGGGCAGTTCTTCACGATGAGCGGCTATCCGTCGGGCACGTCGATGGCCCTGGTGGCGGGGCTGAGCGAGATGCTCGGCGGGCTCGGCCTGGTGAGCGGTCTGCTCACACCGCTCGCGGGCGCCGCGGTCGTGGGCACGATGATCAATGCGCTCGCCGTGAAGTGGGGCGGCGGGTTCTTCGCGCCCAAGGGCGTGGAGTACGAACTGCTGCTGACCGCGGGCGCGGCCGCACTCGCACTGACCGGACCCGGGCGGTACGCCGCCGACCGCCTGGTCCCCGCGCTGCGCTCCCACCGCCTCGCCTACGGAGCGGCCGCGTTGGCGCTCGCCGTGGTGCTCGCCGGGGGAGTGCTGCTGCTGCGGAAGTAGCGCGTTCGGAAGTAGCGCGGTCGGAAGTGGTTCGTTGGGACGTAGTTCGTCCGGAAGTAGCGCGTGTGGTGACAGCAGGCGCAAGTGAAGAGAACTAGGTGGTCCACGGTGTCCTGGGGCGCCGCGGCCGGGAGTTGAGGAGAGGGTCTTGTCCGTACGACGTCTCAATCACGCGGTGCTCTACATCCGCGACGTGGAACGGTCCGTCGCTTTTTACACCGAAGCCCTCGGGCTGACGCTGGACGTCGAGATACCGGGGCGCGCCGCCTTCCTCAGCGCGCCCGGCTCGCTCAATGACCACGATCTGGGGCTGTTCGCGGTGGGGCCGGACGCGCCGGGGCCCGAGGCGGGCCGGGCCGGGCTCTACCACCTGGCCTGGGAGGTCGGCACGCTCGGCGAACTCGCCGCGGCCCACGCCCGGCTGGCGGCTCGCGGCGCCCTGGTCGGTGCCAGCGACCACCTCGTCTCCAAGTCCCTGTACGCCAAGGACCCGGACGGCAATGAGTTCGAGGTGATGTGGCGGGTACCGCGGGAGGAGTGGCCCGCCCCGGACGAGGCGCACCGCCTGCGCCCGCTCGATCTCGCGGCGGAGCTCAAGCGCTGGGGCCCCGACCTGATGACCGGCGCGGCGGCCGGCTCGGCCACCTGACGGGCCAAAGGCCCCGGCCAGGGCTTGTCCGGTCGACCGGCGTCGCGGGCCCCGACGGCCCGTCCGACAGCCCGTCCGACGGCCCGTCCGACGGCCCGTCCGACAGGCCCTACCCCTCCGCCGAAGACCCCCGCGCCGCCCACCGTTTTTCCACGCCCGCCAGGCGCCAGTACGCCAGGGCCGCTGCCCACACCACCACGAACAGGCCGACGATGAGGAAGCCGACATTGTCGAGGTCGAGTCCGGCGATCCAGCCGGTCAGCGGGTCGTCGAGGCCGAGTTTGTCGTGCAGCACGGTCACCAGCTCGATCGTGCCGATGAAGAAGGCGACGGCGATCGACAGGCCGGTGATGGTGAGGTTGTAGTAGACCTTGCGCACCGGGTTGGAGAACGCCCACTGGTAGGCGAAGTTCATGAACGTGCCGTCGAGGGTGTCGAAGAGGCTCATGCCGGCCGCGAACAGCAGCGGCAGGCACACGATGGCGTACCAGGGCAGCCCGGCCGCGGCGCCGCTGCCCGCCATCACCATCAAGGTCACCTCGGTCGCGGTGTCGAAGCCGATCCCGAAGAGGAAACCCAGCGGGTACATCTGGCCGGGGCGCGATATCGAGTGGGTGAGGCGTCCCAGGATGCGGTTCATGAACCCGCGCGCATCGAGCCGTTGCTCCAGCTCGGCCTCGTCGTACCGGCCGTCGCGCATACCGCGGAAGACCCGCCAGATTCCGGTCAGCGCGATGAGGTTGAGCGCGGCGATGAGGTAGAGGAACGTCCCCGAGACCGTGGTGCCGACGGTGCCCAGGATCTGATGCGTACGGGAGGAGTCGTTGAGCAGGATGCCGGCGAGCTGGGCGCCGCCCGCCACCAGGGCCGCCATCAGCACGACCACGCTGGAGTGGCCGAGGGCGAACCAGAAGCCGACCGAGACCGGCCGTTTGCCGTCGGCCATCAGCTTGCGGGTGGTGTTGTCGATGGCCGCGATGTGGTCGGCGTCGAAGGCGTGCCGCATGCCCAGGGTGTACGCGGTGATGCCGAGCCCGACGCCGAAGACCTGGCTGCCGACGGTGTAGTGGCGGGGCACCACCAGCAGGAAGAGCACGCCGAAGGCGACGACGTGCAGCCCGGCTATGACGGCCATCAGGCCCGCGGTACGGACGGTGTCCTGCCGGCGCCAGCGGAACGCGGCGGGGGCAGGGGTGGTCGGTGTATCGGTTGACGTATCGGTGGACAGGGCCATCCGCGGTCACGCTCCAGCACCTCGTGGATCAGTTCGTGAGATGCCGTGGCCGGTCTCCTGGCTTACGGGTGGTGCGCGCCCGTCCCCGCCTTCCCGGCCGCGGGCTGCGGTCAGTGGCGCCGTATCCGCGGGGCCGCGCATACGGAAGAGGGACGGAAACTCCCCGATCACAGTGGCGAGGGCCGCTCCGGCCTGGGACCCACTGGGTCCGTCACCGGTCTTCCCGAACACCACGGCAGGGTCACTCTATCGGGCGATGCCTGATGGCCGATGACCGATGGCCGTTGGCCGCGGAGAGGAACGTGCGCAGTGCGTGGTCGAAGGCGGCGGCGTTTTCCAGGTTGACCATGTGGGCGGCGCCCGGTACGCGGACCCGGTGGGCGCCGGGGACGGCCAGGGCGATGGCATGGGCGTTGGCGGCGATGTCCCTGCTGTCGAGGTCGCCGTCGAACACCACCGTCGGCACCCGTATCTCGGACAGCCGGTCGGCCGCACCGACCTCCAGCGGCATCCCGGCCCCCATGCCCTCGGCGTGCGCCTCGGCATTGGCCGCGGCCGAGGCGCGGAGCCGCTCGCGCAATCCGGGGTGGACGTCGCAGGGCCGGCGGTGCGGGCCGTCCACCCACATCCGCAGGAAGTGCTCCACGAAGCGCTCCATGCCGTCGCCGTCCGGCGCGCTGATCGCCGCCACCTGGCCCTTGATGTGCTCCAGGAGGAACGGATCGGTCAAGGCGCGGCCGCTGACACCGGGGGAGGCCAGGGCCAGGGCGCCGACCCGCTCCGGGTGGGCGAGGGCGGTGTCCAGGGCGACCCGGGCGCCGTGCGAGAGGCCGACGAGGACGGCGCGCGGGACGTCGAGCGCGTCCAGCAGGGCGCACAGATCGTCGTGGTGGGCCCAGTCCCCGGACACCGTGGAGGACAGGCCGTGGCCGCGGAAGTCGTAGCGGATGACGCGGTGGCCGGACCCCACCAGCCAGGAGAACTGCTCGTCCCACATGCGCTGGTCGAGCATTCCGCCGTGCAGCAGCACCACCGCGGGACCTTCGCCGGCCGTTTCGTAGAACAGCTCGCCGTCCTCGACCGGCACCAGGCCGTTGTCGATCTCGGTCCAGGCGGCGAAGGGGTGGGTCATCGCGGGTACTTCCTTGTGGCGCGGTCGGCGGCGGTCGGGGGCGGTGCGGCGGTCCTCGGCGTCGGGATCCACCGGTGCAACGTCCGGGCCGTCCGCCAGGTGCCGGAAACGCTCATTTCGCTGCATTCGGCGGCAGAGGGGCTTCTTCGGGGGCGAAGGTGATGACGAGATCGGCGCGGTGGCGGGTCGCCGCCACCGTGCGGGCGTTGGCCTCGTCCGAGGCGTGGACGAACCGTTCGGCGTCGGCGCGCGGGCGGCCGAAGCGGGTGTGACGGTCGATCAGCCGCGGGACGCGGTCGCGGGCGTCCAGATCGACGTACCACGCCTCGTCGAGCAGTCCCCGGATCCGGCTCCACGGCGCGGAGTCGAGGAGGAGGTAGTTCCCCTCGGTGACGACGAGGGGGACATGGGGTGGCACGGGGATGCTGCCGGCGACCGGCTCCTCGATACGGCGGTCGAAGGCCGGGGCGTAGACGTCGGTAACGGGCTCCGGCTCGCGCAACCGGGTCAGCAGCGCCGCGTATCCGGCAGGATCGAAGGTGTCGGGTGCGCCCTTGCGGTCGAGCCGGCCCAGGCGGCGCAGCTCGGCCTCGGCGAGATGGAAGCCGTCCATCGGGACCAGTACGGCCTGTCCGGCCAGCTCCGCCACCAGATGGGCGGCGAGGGTGGACTTGCCGGCGCCTGGCGGACCCGCGATGCCGAGCAGCCGACGGCGGCCGGGGCGCGCGGAGGCGGCGAGGCGGCGGGCGCGGGACAGCAGGTGCGGGGTGTCCATGGTGCGTCCATGGTGCCCGATGGACGGCGGGTCGCCGGGGCGGGCTTCAGCGCCGGTATTCCATCCCGTGTGCGGCGCCGATCTCGTTGAGGCGGTCGAGGTCGGGGTGTCCGTTCTTCATGACCACCGGACCGGCTTCGAGCATGTCCTCCACGAACTCCTCCCAGCCTCCCGGTGACGAGATCTGGAGGCACCTGGCGGGCGGGCGGGAGGCGTTGCGCAGGGCGTGGGGTGCCCAACTCCTCGCCCGCGGCAAGGAGGAGGGCACCGTGCGGACGGATGCCGAGGTCGGTGATGTGGTGATGATCGTCTGCGGGCCGGCCGCGGTGATCCGTCATGACGCCGGGGACTGGCGCCGCTGTGTGCGCAATGCGTGCGCGGGTCTGCGGGCTCCGGGCTGAGACCTGGGGCGAGCGGGTGATCCGGCGCGTGGCCCGCAGGTCTTACGGCCTCGGCTCGTCGCAGGCAGATCTTACGGCGTCGGCGCGTCGCCCGCAGGCTTACGGTGTCAGCCCCGTGCCCCCAGCCGCCACAGCGAGGTGACCTCGGCCGCGCGAGCCACATGGAGCGGGTCGGAGGTGTCGCGGGCGCGGGGGTGGCGGGGGGTGATGTCGAGGCGGTCCAGGACGGTCAGGCCGCCGCGGGCGAAGGCGTCGAGGAGTTCGGTGCGGGGGCGCAGGCCGAGGTGTTCGGCCAGGTCGGAGAGGATCAGCCAGCCCTCGCCGTCCGGTGTCAGATGGTCCGCCAGGCCGTCAAGGAAGCCGTGCAGCATCCGGTTGCCCGGGTCGTAGACCGCGCGCTCCACCGGGGAGGTCGGTTTGGCGGGGACCCAGGGGGGATTGCAGACGACCAGGGGGGCGCGTCCGGCGGGGAAGAGGTCGGCCTCGACGACCTCCACCTGACCGGCGACGCCGAGACGTTCGGTGTTCTCGCGGGCGCACGCCAGCGCGCGGGGGTCCTGGTCGGTGGCCACGATCCGCCGCACCCCGCGCCGCGCCAGCACACAGGCCAGGACTCCGGTGCCGGTGCCGATGTCGAACGCCAGCTCCGTGCCGGGCAGCGGCGCCTCGGCGACCAGGTCCACGTATTCGCCTCGGGCCGGTGAGAAGACGCCGTAGTGGGGATGGATCCGGTCGCCGCCCAGGGCCGGGATCTCGACGCCCTTGCGGCGCCATTCGTTGGCGCCGATCAGGGCGAGCAGTTCGCGCAGGGAGAGCAGGGAGTCGCCGGGCGGGGCTCCCGCGGCGTCCGGTGCCGACGGCGGCCCGTACGCCCTGGTGCAGGCCTCGCGGACATCGGGCGCGCGGTGCAGCGGGACCGTGTAGGACGCGTCGAGCGGGATCAGCAGCATGCCCAGGATGCGGGCGCGCTGGTTCTGGGCGGCACGGTGCAGATGGAACGCCTGGGTGACATCGGTGGGCGGCGTTTTGCGGGGCCGGCGGTCGATTCGGTGGGCCAGCGCCGTCAGCAGCTGCCGGGCGTTGTGGAAATCGCCGCGCCACAGCAGGGCGGTGCCCTCGCAGACGAGTGTGTAGGCGTCGTCGGCGCGGGTGCGGTCGTCGGCGAGGACGATCCGGCGGGGCGGCGGGGAGCCGTTCTCGGAACGCCAACGGGCGGAGCGGGGCTCGTCGGCCTCGGTCCATGCGACGACCGTCGGAGAGTTCACCGGAATGTGCCTCGGGGGGTGAGTGGTGCGGGCCCCTCCCTGCGAAGGGGGAGGAGGGTGACGGTCGACTTTACTCCGTGCCGGACTCCGTGCCGGACTCCGTGCCGGACTCCGTGCCGGACTCCGTGCCGGACTCCGTGCCGGACTCCGTGCCGGACTCCTGCCGGGCGGGAACCCCGTCGACTGTCGTTCCGATGCGGGCGGGCGCAGGATGGAGACGGGAGGGGAGCGGGGGAGTCGGGACGGGGAGCGTAAGGGGCGGCATCGCGGGGGCCGACGTTCAGGGGCGTGTATGGCGGACAGCGGCAGCCTCCCGGTCGTCGTTGCGGTGGACGGCTCCGTGGACGGCGAGCGGGCGCTGCGGTGGGCCGCGGAGGCGGCGCGGCTGCGGTCCGTGACGCTCCGGGTGGTGCATGTCTGGCCGTACGTCGCCGCGCACCAGGTCGCCGACGACGATGCCACCGGAGATCCGGTGCTGGACGAGCTGCGGGCGCAGCCGCTGACCCGGAGCCTGCCGGAGGTGGAGTTCCGCAGCCTCAGCGGACTGACCGGCGCCCAGCTGCCCACGCTCGGCGACGCGGCGCATCTGCTCGTCCTGGGCTCGCGCGGCCGCGGCGGCTTCGACGGACTGCTGCTCGGCTCCAACGGCCTGGTCTGCGCCGACCGGTCGGCCTGCCCGGTCGTGGTCGTGCCCCGCCCGGACCGGGCGGGCACCCGGCGCGACGAGGACGGCGAGCCGCTGCCGCCGGATGTCCCGCAGGTGACGCTGGGCCTGGACGCGTCCGCCGGCGAGCCCGGCGCGGTCGGCTTCGCGCTGGCCGAGGCGAGCCTCCGTGGCGCGCGCCTGAAGATCGTCTCCGGCTGTGCCTGGCCCGAGCGGGTGCCGCCCGTCGTCGCGGCGGGAGCGGTGCATGCGGCCACACAGCGGGAGTACGAGGCCGCGCTCGACGCCCGGCTGTCCGGTGTCCTCGCCCCGTACCGCGCTCGGTACCCGGAGGCCGACATCGAGGTGGAGCTGCGGAACGCGGACGCCGCCGGGCAGTTGGTGGCGGCGTCCCGGGACAGCGATCTGGTCGTGGTCGGCCGGCGCCGTCGGCTGGGCCCCGTGGCGCACGCCGTACTGCTGCACGCCGCATGCCCGATCGCGGTCGTTCCGGAGCAGCCGGAGCCGACGGGGTAGCGGGGACCGCGGCCCACCGCCCTCAGTCGATGCCGAAGGCCGCCGCGTAACGGACCGTGCCCCGCGGAGGTATGGAGTCGTCCAGGGACAGCGCCAGGAAGGCGTCGTCCGGCCAGGGCTGCGGGGGCTGGATCCCGTAGCGGGACGCGGCCGGTACGAAGCCGAAGCGCGGGTAGTACGACGGGTGGCCGAGCACGAGCGCGGTGCGCTCACCGGCCGCCCGCGCGGCCGCCGGCAGCGCCCGGATGACCGCACTGCCCGCGCCGCTCTTCTGATGCCCGGGCAGCACCGCGCACGGGGCGAGCGCCACGGCCGGGACCTCGCCGACGTAACAGCGCGTCAGCAGGGCGTGGGCGGCGGGCGTGCCGTCCGGGGCGTCGGCGACATACGACAGGCCGGGGAGCCAGGCCGGCGGATCGCGGCGCAGCGCGTCGACGAGATCCGCTTCCTCTGCGGCCTCGAACGCGGCGAGATGGATCCGGCGGACGGCCGGTATGTCCGCGGCGGTCTCGGGCCGCGGACGCCAGTAGCCGTACGGATCGCTCGGCACGTTCGAAATGCTCATGCCCGCAATGGTCGCAGCCGGGTCTGACAACGGGCCATGCGTTTTCCGCCCGCCGGAGCCAGGGGCCCCGGCCGCGCCGCCGTCAGTGGGCGGGCTGCCGCTCCGGCCGCCGTATGAGGAACAGCGCCGCCGACCCCGCCGCGAAGAGGGCCAGCACCGGGACCGCGGTGCTCACCCAGGACGTGCCCAGCCACCGGCCGCCGAAGTAGCCCAGGCTCACGCTGTACGCGGCCCAGGCCAGCCCGGCCAGCGCGGACCACGGCAGGAACTCGCGGACCGTACGGTGGGCGACCCCCGCACCGAGGCTGACCACCGAGCGCCCGGCGGGGGCGAAGCGGGCCAGGACCACGAGGCCGCCGCCCCCGCGCGAGAGCGCCGCGCCGAGACGTTCCTGCGCGGCGGCCAGGCGGCGGGAGCGGGCGAGGGCCCGGTCGAAGCGGTCCCCGCCGCGCCAGGCGAGGCGGTAGGCGACCATATCGCCCAGCACCGACGCGGTGGCCGCGCACAGCACCAGGGAGAGCATCGCGGCCAGGTGGTGGGTCCCGCTGTGGACCGCGGTGGCGGTCCGTACGGAGTCGACCGTATCGGCGGCGGTGCCGGCGCCCGCGGCCGTGGTGGCCGCGGCGACCACCAGGACGCCGCTGGGCAGGATCGGCACGAAGACGTCAAGGACGATGGAGAGGCTGACGATCGCGTATACCCAGGGGGTGCCGCTGAGCGGCCCCAAGTCTTCCCACAACGTGCCACTCCCGGTCCGGACCCCGCCGCGACGTCGCTTCGTGCGGCAGGGGCGGCTCTAGCGCCATACAGCGTACGCCTGGCCTTTTGGGGCCTCTGACCTGGGGCGGGCGAGGCGCAACGGCGACCGGTGACGACAACGGCCCGTACGGCGCCGTGCTGCGCGCCGTACGGGCCGGAGGGTGCCGGGCGCGGGGCCCGGGCAGGGGTGCGTCAGACGGCGCTCGCCTCGGGCTGCGCGGCGGGGGCCTGCGCGGCCTGGCGGTCGCCGAAGAAGAGGCGGTCGAGCGACCAGGCGCCGGGGCCTATGAAGGCGATCAGCAGAAAGGCCCAGCAGAACATGACGGACGGCTCGCCGCCGTTCTGGAGGGGCCACAGCGCGGTGCCCTGGTGGACCGAGAAGTAGGCGTAGGCCATCGAGCCGGAGCTGACGACCGCCGCCGCGCGGGTGCTCAGGCCGACCAGCACCAGGATGCCGCCGCCGAGCTGGATGACCGCCGCGTACCAGGCCGGCCAGGCGCCCGTGGGCACGGATTGGCCGGAACCCATGGCGCCGCCGAGGACGCCGAACAGCGACGACGCGCCGTGGCAGGCGAAGAGCAGCCCGACGACGACGCGGAACAGCGCGAGGACGTGCGGGGTCGCTCTCTGGGTGAACGACGCGAGGGAAGCGGACATGTCAAACTCTCCTACGGTTTCTGGGGACGAGGGAACCGTTGGAGGCATAGGTTAGGGCCACCTAACCAATGCTTGCAAGTTCAACATCTGGCGGGATCGGCGACGGCCGGAACGTTTCGGCGCCCGCACCGCGCCGCCACCTGGAGCGCAGCCCGCGCCACCGCATCCGTATCGGAGAGCGTCACCGACCCCACTCCGGGCCGCGCCCCGGCCGCCGTCACCCAGTGCACCCCCTCCGTCGGCACCCCCACCGCGAAGCGCCGCGGGTGGCGGCGGCCGTCGGCCTCGATGAGGTGGTACGGGCTGGGCGACACATCCAGCCCGCCGGTCTCGTAGCCGTCCACCGTGTGCGGCCGGCAGCCCCCGTCGGCCAGCAGACCGGCCAGCAACTCATCCCCGGTGCGCCGCAGATCCGGCTCCGGCAGCCGCGCCTCTATCAGTGCGCCCGCCGTCACCGCGGCCCCCGGAACGGCCCGCGACGACGCCGTGAAGCCCGCCCCGCGGTCACCGGGAGCGCCCAGGCGGATCTCCATCCGGGGCCCGACCACCTCCAGCACCCCGGCCTCCAGGAGCGCGGCCATCTCCTCTATACGGCGCCGCGGCGGCCCGATGGACAAGAAGGCGTTGAGCGGGGTGTACCAGCGGTCCAGGTGGTCGCGGCGGGAGGCGCCCCGAAGACCGCCGTGGTCGACGATCTGCCGCAGCTCGTTGCGCAGATCCCGCAGCACGTCCAGCGCCGCCTTCACCGGGCCCGCGACATTGCCCTGCCGGGCGTCCGCGACGTCCTCCCGCAGCCGCGCCAGCAGCCAGGCGCGGAAGGCGGCGCGGTCGGCGAACCGGCGGTCCCCGTACGGGCGGGAGATCCGGTCCCAGCACCAGCGCTCGGCGGGCGCGATCCCGAACGCGTCGAGGGCGGCGGCCTCCTGCGGGCTGCGGTGCGCGCTGCCCAGGAAGCGCGTACGGAACCGCTCCCGGAGCGCCGCGCCTCCAGGAGCGCGGCGCCGCAGCAGCGCCTCGTAGTAGACCGACTCCACCTCCTTGGCCACCAGGGGCCACACCTCCCCCAGGAAGTCGGGCAGTTCACCGGAGTCGGCCCGTTTGCGGAAGGCGGCTATCACGTCGGGGGTGAGCAGCAGCGGCAGATGACGCCCGTGCGCACCCTTCGCGTTGTCGCCGCGGGCGTGGTACGGCAGGCCGCGCCGGGACCCCGCGTACAGCCGGGGTTCGTGCCCGGAGGCCCGGTAGGCGAGCCCGCCGTCCGCGCCGCGGACGAACCGTCCGCCGCGGCCCGTGGTCAGCAGCGCCATGTGATCGAAGAAGTTCAGCCCGAGCCCGCGCAGCAGGACGGGTTGGCCCGGGGGCAGCGCCGCCAGATCCTCGGTGAGATCGGCGGGATTGGCGGGCGGGAGGTAGTGCAGCCCGTGCGCGGCGGCGTAGTCGGCCAGCCGCTGCTGCTCCGGGGCGGGCGCGGACGGCAGATGCCCCTGGGCGAGCACCACCGCCCCCAGGCCGTGCAGCGCCCGGCCGTCGTCCAGGTGGAGCGACTGCGAGCCATCGGGCGCCTCCGTCAGGCGCACCGCACGGGCCCGGTGCGGCACCACCGTCACCTCCGGGGGAGCGGTGCGCACCACCTGGTCGTGGAACCACTCCAGATAGCGGCCGTACAGCGCCCGCCCCGGATAGTCGTCCGGGCCGACGTCGCAGCCCTCCCAGGCGTGCAGGCTCGGCCCCGGGCGGACCGGCCCGGCGCACTCCACGCTCTCATCGGTGAACAACGTGACCTGTGAGGCGACCGTGTTCATCAGCAGCTCGGGCGACTGGGCCGTACGCCAGACCTGACCGGCACCGGGCGGTGCGGGGTCGATGACATGGACGGTCAGGCGGGCGCCCGGGGCCAGTTCGGCGGCGGAGGCGCAGATCCGCTCCAGCACACTCGTCCCGCGCGGCCCGGCGCCGACGAGAGCGAGGGCGGGCCGGGCGGGGCGGTCGGCGATGAGGTCGGCGGCCAAGAGGGGCTCTCCCTGGGGGCGGGCGGAACGTGCCGCCTATCATCACCGCACGCCCCCGCGGCCCAGCACCCGGGGCACCCAAAGAAACTCGCGCGATACCAGGGGCCGTCGGCCCCGTGACCGCCGGCCTACGGGGCCCGATCACCCGCATCACCGCGTTCCCGGTCAAGCCGTGCGAGGGCGGCCGAAACCCCTCGGATGCCCCCAACGCGCCCGCCGCCCCGGTGGCGCCGCCCCCGCCGCACCGGCCCTCGTCGGACGTCTCGGCAAACGTCTCAGCCGAGCACCAGCGTTCCGGCCGGCGCCGTGGCCGCGCCCAGGGCGACCGAAACGTGACGCGTGCAGACCTTCGCCATCGGAACTCCCGTGAAGTGGGGGGAAGGTGGCATGCGGTGCGAGCCAGGTTGGCGAGGTGGGGTGTCCACCGGACGGGCCCCGAGTAACGGCGTGGCGACATGTGCACGTCACTTCAAGGCGTTCGGTGCCGCCCTGCCAGCCCGCCATGAGTGGGCCGGAGCAGTCCGGTTGGGACGTGCCCGCGCCGCGCCCTCCTAGAGTGAGCGGGTGCTGCTGCCGGTCAACGCCACCCTCGGGATCGTCCTCGCCGTCCTGTTGGCGGCCGCCGTGGCCGTCGCCGCCGTGGCGCGCCTGGGGCACTCCCGGGCCATCGCGCTCGCCGGACTGCGCGCCGCCGCCCAGCTGGCCGCCGTCTCGTACCTCATCGGCTGGGTGGTGCGGGCGCTGCCCTGGCTGCTGTGCTTCCTCGCGCTGATGTTTGCGGTGGCGGCACGGACCGCGGGCCGCCGGATCACCCAGAACCGCACCTGGCGGTGGGCCGCCGTACCGATCGCCGTCGGGGTCGCCCCGGTGATCGCCCTCCTGCTGCTCACCGGCCTCCTCCCGCCCCGCGGCCTCACCCTCATCCCCGTCACCGGCATCCTCATCGGCGGCGCGCTCACGGCCACCGTGCTCGGCGGGCGGCGCGCGCTGGACGAGCTGGAGATGCGGCGCGGGGAGTTCGAGGCGGGGCTGGCGCTGGGGCTGCTGGACCGGGAGGCGCGGATGGAGGTGGCCCGCCCGGCCGCGTCCGATGCGCTGCTGCCGGGGCTGGACCAGACCAGGACCGTGGGGCTGGTCACACTCCCCGGTGCCTTCGTCGGGATGCTGCTGGGCGGCGCCTCGCCCGTACAGGCCGGTGCGGTCCAGCTGTTCGTGCTGGTCGCGCTGCTCGCGGTGCAGGCTGCGGCGTGTGCGGTGGTGCTGGAGCTGGTCGCGCGGGGACGGATCCACCGCGTACCCTTGCGGGCAGCAGAAGGGGAGTAGCTCTCTGCCGGACCGTCGACATACTGCCCACTCGTCGCCCGACCACCGCCCCCGGTGGAGCGCGCTTCGCGCGTTGTGACTCGTGAGCCGGCGCCCGGAGGCGTGTGACGCGCCCAGCGAGACCTTCGGCCGCAGTGTTCGACGCTGCCGTGCCGAAGCGATCCCTCCCCCGGGCCCCTTTGGTGCGGCCCTACCGATCGAGGTTCCACTCCGTGTTCAGCTTCACCGTCGCCGCCGTGGTGTTCGGCGTCATCTTCCTTGCCGAACTGCCCGACAAGACCGCGCTCGCCGGCCTCGTGCTCGGCACCCGGTACCGGCCGTCCTACGTCTTCGCCGGAGTCGCCGCCGCCTTCCTGGTGCATGTCGCGCTGGCCATCGCCGCCGGCAGCGCGCTCGCCCTGCTCCCGCACCGCGCCGTCCAGGCGGTCGTCGGGGTGCTCTTCCTGGCGGGCGCCGCCGTCCTGCTGTTCAAGAAGGACGACGGGGAGGACGAGGTGACCGCGCCCGCCGACCAGAGCTTCTGGAAGGTCTCCGGGGCGGGCTTCATGATGATCCTGGTGGCCGAGTTCGGCGATCTGACCCAGATCATGACCGCCAACCTCGCCGCCCGTTACGACGACCCGCTCTCGGTCGGCATCGGCGCCGTGCTCGCGCTCTGGGCGGTGGCGGGTCTGGGCATTTTGGGCGGCCGCACGCTGATGAAGTACGTACCGCTGAAGCTGATCACCAAGGTGGCGGCCGGGGTGATGGCGCTGCTGGCGGGGTTCAGCCTGTACGAGGCGGCCACGGGCTGAGGCGGCCACGGGCTGAGGCGGGGCCGGGCGGGGGCCCGGGGGCCGCTCGCGTGCGGGATGCGCCGGGCGCCGGGCCGCTCGCGTCTCAGGCCGTGAGGTGCAGCGCGATGAGGCCGTCCGGCAGCGCCTCGACGCGGACCTGGGTGAGGTCGCGGACGTGGGCGGTGGGTGCGAACGCGGCGGCGCGGTCGCCGACGCCGAGGACGCGCATCCCCGCCGCGCGCCCGGCCAGGATGCCCGCCTCGGAGTCCTCGAAGACCACACAGTCCTCGGGGCGGTGACCCAGTTCGGCGGCCCCCTTGAGGAAGCCCTCGGGGTCGGGCTTGCTGGCGCTCACGTTCTCCGCGGTGATCCGTACGGACGGCATGGGCAGCCCGGCGGCGCCCATCCGGGCGTCGGCGAGCGGGCCGTTGGCGGAGGTCACCAGGGCGTGCGGGAGCCGGGCTATGGCGGCCATGAAGGCGGGGGCGCCGGGGACCGGCACCACGCCGTCCGTGTCGGCGGTCTCCTGCGCGAGCATGCGGCGGTTGTCCGCCAGGTTGAGCTCCATCGGGCGGTCCGGGAGCAGCGCGGCCATGGTGGCCCAGCCCTGGCGCCCGTGGACGACCGCGAGGACCTCGTCCGCGGCCAGCCCCTGCTCGGCCGCCCAGCGGCGCCAGCAGCGTTCGACGACGGCCTCGGAGTTCACCAGCGTGCTGTCCATGTCCAGCAGCAGGGCGCGGGCGGTGAGCGTGGTGGTGGCCGTCATCGGCGGGCTCCTGGGCGCTACGGGCGGACGGGACGGGAGCTGCGAAAAAACACAAGCGGTCCCGCCCGCCGGTCAGGGAGTGCGGGCGGAACCACTTTGTTTCTACACGATACAAAACGCTCCCGGGTGCCGACAACCGCCCTGGTGAGCGCCGCTGTCAGAGCCTGTGGCTCCCGGGTCGGCGACTGCGCGTCCAGGGCCCCCTGGGTCACCGACTCCAGGTCCCGGGCTCCTGGGTCAGCGACTCCAGGGAAGCCCGCGTGCGCGCCCCGTAGACGCCGGTGGGGTCGCCGGTCACTCCGTACGCCTCCTGATAGCGCGCCACCGCGTCCCGTAGGTCCGCGTCGTAGCTGCCGTCGGCCGGGCCCGGATAGCGGCCCAGCTGCCGCAGCCGGTTCTGGAGCTCGGCCACCTCCGGACCGCTGGATCCCTCGCGCAGCACGATCGGGCCGGTGGGCGCGGCGCTCGGGCGCCCGCCGGAGGCGGGGTCGACGCTGCCGGAGACCCGGGTGGGAGCGGGCGGGGGCGGCGCCGTCCGGTACGGCGCGGGGGTGTCCCCGGGGGCCGGGGCGGTCCCGGTGGGATGCGCGGGCGCAGAGCGCGCGGGGGCGGCGGGGGTGGCGGTCCGGGAGGGGTGGGGGTCGGCGTGCGTGGGGACGGCGGCGGTGGGGGCGGTCGTGCCGCGGTCGGGCGGCGCGGCCCGGTCCCGCTGGCCGCCGGAGAACGCCTCGGCGCCGATCAGCACCGCCGTGGCGGCCACCGCCGCGCCGGTGACCGCCAGGAGGGCGGGTACGGCGCGCTTACGGGGCGCGCTGGGGCCGGCCGGGCGGTCCGGGCCGTCCGCGGAGGCGTCGGCCGAGTGGAAGATCCGGAAGGTCCGGGAGGTGGGGCCGGGGCGGGGCGGCCTCAAGGGCGCGGGGGGCGCCTCCGCGGTGTCGCCTACGGGGGCGTCGAAACGGACGTCTGAGCGGTCGTCCAGGCGGGCGTCAAAGCGGCCGCCCAAGGGGGCGTCTGAACGGGCGCCCCATAAGGGTCCGCCTAAGGGCCCGTCCGCCTCATCCATCTCATCCGCCCCGTCCGCCCTGTCCTCCTCGGCCCCCGGGAGCGACACATACGGCCGGATGCGCAGCGGATCGAAGTCCTCCGCATCGACCGCCGCACACAGGCAGGTCGGTCGGCCGTCGCCGCGTACGGGAGCGCGGCAGTGCGAGCAGGTCTGTACGGTCACGAACGGTCGCCTCCAGGGAGCCATCCAGCCATCGAGCCCTCGAACCGGCAGCGATTATCCAGAGCCCGCACGGGTCTGCACAGGAACTCGGGACATCCGCGGGGCATCAGCAGGACGTCCGACGGATGTCCGCCAGGGGGCCTTACGGCCCCGGGGCCGGAGGCCCGCCCCCGCAGGCGCCGCTCGGCGGGCCATATCGGGCGGAACCCACCACGATGGAAGGAACGCGCAGGGCGGTCCACCAGGGGCGGGCCGCCCCGGACCGAGGGAGACGCTCATGGCGCACGACACGCGCGCGCCGAACATACCCGGTGAGGGCCGGTCCCAGCGGACGGTCCTCGTCGCGATCGGCGCCCTGTTGCTCGGCATGCTGATCGCGGCACTCGACCAGACCATCGTCGCCACCGCACTGCCCACCATCGTCAGCGATCTGGGCGGCCTGGACCATCTGTCCTGGGTGGTCACCGCCTATCTTCTGGCCTCGACGGCCGCCACGCCCCTGTGGGGCAAGCTCGGCGACCAGTACGGCCGCAAGAAGTTGTTCCAGACCGCGATCGTGATCTTCCTGATCGGCTCGGTGCTGTGCGGTATCGCCCGCACCATGGGCGAGCTGATCGCCTTCCGGGCGCTCCAAGGGCTGGGCGGCGGCGGTCTGATCGTGCTGTCGATGGCGATCGTCGGCGATCTCGTACCGCCCCGGGAACGCGGCAAGTACCAGGGCCTGTTCGGCGCCGTCTTCGGCGGTACCAGCGTCCTGGGGCCGCTGCTGGGCGGGCTGTTCGTCGACCACCTCAGCTGGCGCTGGGTCTTCTACATCAACCTCCCCATCGGCATCGTCGCCCTCGCCGTCATCGCCGCCGTCCTGCACATTCCGCGCCGCCGTACCCGGCACCGGATCGACTACCTGGGCACCGTCCTGATCGCCGGCGTCGCCACCTGCTTCGTGCTGATGACCTCGCTCGGCGGCGTGAGCTACCCCTGGGGCTCCTGGCAGGTCGAGGGATTCGGCGCACTGGGCGTCGTCCTGCTCGGCGCCTTCATCCTGGTGGAGCGCAGGGCCGCCGAACCCGTCCTCCCGTTGCGCCTGTTCACCCTGCGCACCTTCACCCTCTGTGCCGTCATCGGCTTCGTCATCGGCTTTGCGATGTTCGGTTCGATGACCTATCTGCCGACGTTCCTCCAGGTCGTGCAGGGGGTCAGTCCGACGATGTCCGGTGTGCACATGCTGCCGATGGTGCTCGGCATGCTGATCTCGTCGACCGCCTCCGGGCAGATCGTCTCCCGCACCGGCCGCTACAAGGTCTTCCCGGTCCTCGGCACCGCCGTGGTGGCCCTCGGCCTGCTGCTTCTCCACCAGCTCACCCCGGCCAGCAGCGTCGTCGAAATGAGCGGCTACTTCTTCGTGTTCGGCTTCGGCCTCGGCCTGGTCATGCAGGTCCTGGTGCTCATCGTGCAGAACGCCGTGCCCTACCAGGACCTCGGCGTGGCCACCTCCGGAGCCACCTTCTTCCGTTCCATCGGGGCCTCCTTCGGCGTCTCCATCTTCGGGACGATCTTCACCAACGCCCTCGGCCCGCGGATCGTCCGTGCCCTCACCGGTGCGCAACTGCCGCCCGGCGTCACCCCGGCGACGATCGCGCAGGACCCGCGCACCGTCCACCGGCTCCCGCCCGCGGTGGTGGCCCGGGTCCTGGACGCCTACTCCGTCTCGATCACCGATGTCTTCCTCTACGCCGTCCCGGTCGTCCTCCTGGCCTTCGCCCTGGCCTGGTTCCTCAAGGAGGAGCCGCTGCGCCGCAGCGTCACCGCCCCCGAGACCAGCGAGGTTCTCTCCTCCAACCCCGTCGAGCGCTCCTCGCGCGACGAATGCGCCCGCGCGCTGTCCAAACTGGGCAGCCTGGAGGGCCGTAAGCACATCTACGAGAAGATCACCGCGCGGGCCGGACTCGACCTCAAACCGGCCGCCGCCTGGCTGGTGTTGCGCATCTACCGGTACGGATCGGTGGAGGCGGCGCTGCTGGCCGAACGCACCAATGTGCCGCTCGGCGTGATCACCGAGGCCGTCCGCCAGGTCGAGGAGCGCGGACTGGGCGAGCGCGAGGGCCTGATGCTGATGCTCACCGACCTCGGACGCGATGCGGCCGCCCGCCTCTCGATCGCCCGCCAGGAGTCGCTGGCGGAGCTGCTCGGCGACTGGTGGACCAAGGACCGCCCCACCGACCTGACCGAACTCGTCCGCGAGCTGACGGCGGAGCTGTGCGGCTCGGACGCCGAGGAACCGCACAACGGCGACGCCCGCCAGACCGTACCGCGCACACCGCGCGCCTCGCGGCCGCCGGGGTGACGCGGTGCGGGGACGCCCTCGCGGCGGACCGGGAAGCGCCGGGCGCGGGCGCGCCGGGGGATTGTCGGTGGGTTCGGTTACGGTCGTGAGCAGGTGCTGAGAAGTGCCGGAATCGGCAGCGGAGGAGGGGGCCGGCGTGTCCGGGCAGCGGGAGTTCTTCGATCAAGTCCCTTGGGTGGGGGTCAACTCACCCACCCAGCCGCTTCTCAAAGAAGATCTCCGCATAGATGTCGTCGTGATACCGCGGGATCTCGGCGAACCCGTGCCGCCGGTAGAGCGCAAGCGCCTCCACCAGATCCAGCCGGGTGTCCAGCCGGATCCGTTCGGCCCCCATCCGTATCGCGGCCGCCTCGGCGGCCGTGAGCAGCGCGTTCGCGCCGCCCCGGCCGCGGTAGGGGATCCGTACGAACATCTGCTTGAGCTCCGCGGTCCGCTCGTCCAGCAGCCGCACCCCGGCACAGCCCGCGGCGACGCCGCCGTAGCGCACGATCAGCAACACGCCATGAGGGGGCGTCAGATGGTCGGCCGGATACTCGGCCAGGCCCTCCGTGATCTCCTCGGGCGTCGCGCGCCGCCCCTCGTGCAGCTCGAAGTACCGGTCGGCGACCTCGGTGTAGTAGTCCCGCAACAGCGCCCGGGCATCCGGCGAAGCGAAGGGCTCGGCGGAGACGGCCCCCGGGAGACGGAGGGCGGCGGTGTGGCTCATGGCCGCATTGTCACCGCGGAAGGGGAGCGGGAGGCAAGGGATTTCCTGCGATGTCCTGCGCCCCGGCCTCAAAGAGAACGGGGCGCATCCGCGACGAGCTCGGACCGGGCAGCGGCCGGTGACGGCGTCGGAGGCTAGGCGGTCTTGGGCGCCGCCTGCTGTGCGACCTCGAAGGACCACACGGTGGAGCCGCTGGCGGCGGGCTTCGGCCGATCGCTGCCACCCTGGTGCGCGGCCTTCATGGGCCCTTCCATCCATGCCTGGAACGACTCCTCGTCACGCCACCGCGTGTACACCAGGTAGTCGTCGGTGCCTTCGACCGGGCGGAGGAGCTCGAACCATTCGAAGCCGTCCGAGCTCTCCACCGCGTGGGCACGGGAGGCGAAGCGCTTCTCAAGGGTTTCCCGCTGTTCGGCGGGGACGGTCAGCACATTGATCTTGACGATGCTCATGCTGCCCATCGTGCCGTATCCGGCCGACCGGTCGGCGACCAGGTCGGCGGTGGCGCGGCGCCTCCCCCGGGCGGTCACCGGGGGTCACCTCGCCGACGGCTCCTGCGCCGCGGCCGCGGCTGACCCGCGCCGCCGGGCCCGTCGCCGGGACGTCAAGGCGATTGCCAGGGCCGTCACATGGAGGAGGACGAGCGCGCCGCCGACCACCACGATCCAGGCCGGGACGCCGCCCAGCTTCAGCAGTACCTCGATGTAGTGGACGCGCCGATAGGGCGTATCGGTCGCCGCGCGTCGTAGCTCGTGGTCGCCGGTGATGCGTTCCGGATGAGGGAAGTGCTGGTCGAGGGCGGTCAGGTAGGTCGGGGCGGGACCGGTGAGGCGGCGTACGGCCCCGGTGGGCCTGATGCGGCCGGCGAAGAAGACGTGCGGTTCCGCGCCGCCGATGGCGCTGCGGGGCTCCATGCGGTGGGGGGCGAACACGTACAGGCCCAGCGACTGCGGGGTTTTGGCGAGCCGGGACAGGCGCATGGGATACACCAGCCGGTCGCTGGCGAAGGACAGGCGCAGCGGGTCGAGGGTGCCGGTCAGATAGCCGCGATAGCCGTGCCGGTCGTCGGGAGCCAGACGCACCGCGACGTACTCCCAGTGCTGCGCGACGTACGGGCGCAGCGCACCGGCCAGCGCGGACGGCAGGGTGAAGCCGTGGGAGCGCAGCCAGCCGCGCAGCGCCTCGGGGTCGGTGGCGGTCAGCCGGGCCACGTCGAACGGGCCCAGGCGCTGGCGGCCGACGACGCCGACCCCGGGGCGGGCGCCGGGCAGCGGGGCCTCGGCGCTGTCCCCCGCGCCCCAGGAGAACGGCCAGTCGCCGCTGTGCGGCCAGAAGTAGGTGCGCCTCTTGTCGGCCGGTGCCGTGACCCTGGCGAGCTCGTCGAACAGGGCGGAGTCGCCGAGCTTCACCGTGGCGCGGTGCGGCACCGGCATGATCCAGGCGGCGTCCGGGGCAGTGCCGGCCACCGCCAGGCTCATCACGATCTGCTCGGTCTTCCCGTCCCAGCGCACCGCCGAGGTCTCCCGGTCCACCGACAACGTGGTCTTCGGATCGACCACCATCGCCCCGCAGCCGCAGGCGTACGCGGGTCTGGCCAGCCACACCAGCTGTACCGCCAGCAGCATCAGCACCACCAGCAGGGCCTGCCGCCGCCGGAAGCCTCGTACCGCGCCCATCTCGTCCCCCGATAGCCGTGACGTCGCCGATCACGGTGATCGACGACGTCACAGACGGGCGGGGAGGTGGCTGCGGTTCCCCCGTGGCCGGCCGGAGCCGTCAGGCCGCCGAACCCACCTCGGCGCGGCGGGCGGCGCGCACGAGCTCGCGGGCCTCGGCCTCGGTCTCGACGGCCGGCGGCGAGCCGGGCAGCGGCCGGCCGGCGCTCTCGGACATCCGCCAGACGGCGATACCGCCGATCACGGCCGCCGCCATCATGTAGTAGGCGGGCATCATCTTGTTGCCGGTCGCCCCGATCAGCGCCGTGACCACCAGGGGCGTCGTACCGCCGAAGAGCGAGACGGAGATGTTGAAGCCGATCGACAGCGAGCCGTAGCGCACCTTGGTGGGGAAGAGCGCGGGCAGCGTGGACGGCATCGCCGACGTGAAGCAGACCAGCAGCAGCCCCAGGGCGGCCATGCCCAGCGCGATGGCGGCCAGCGAGCCCTGCCGGATCAGCAGCAGCGCCGGAACGGACAGCACCAGGAAGCCCGCGCAGCCCGCGGCGATCACCGGGCGGCGGCCGAAGCGGTCGGACAGTTTGCCCGCGAACGGCTGCACAGCCATCATCACGACCATCACGCCGAGCACGACCAGCAGTCCGTGCGTCTCGTCGTACTTCAGCTCCGAGGTCAGATAGCTCGGCATGTACGACAGCAGCATGTAGTCGGTGACGTTGAAGACCAGGACCAGCCCGACGCACAGCAGCATCGACCGCCACTGGCCGAACACCATCTCGCGGACGCCGATGCGCTTCTCGGCCTCCCGGCGCTCCTTCTCCTTGGTCCGCGCCTCCTTCTCCAGCTGCGCGAAGGCCGGGGTCTCCTCCAGGCGCATCCGCAGGTAGAGGCCGATGATGCCCATCGGGCCCGCGATCAGGAACGGAATGCGCCAGCCCCAGGCGTTGAGGTCATGGGTGGACAGCAGCGCGGTCATCAGGGTGACCAGGCCGGCGCCGCCGACGTATCCGGCCAGCGTGCCGAATTCCAGCCAGCTGCCGAGGAAGCCGCGCTTCTTGTCGGGCGCGTACTCGGCGATGAAGGTGGACGCGCCGCCGTACTCGCCACCGGTGGAGAAGCCCTGCACCAGGCGCGCGACCAGCAGGAGGATGGGCGCGCCGACGCCGATGGTGGCGTAGGAAGGGATCAGGCCGATGGCGAAGGTGCCCGCGGCCATCATGATCATGGTGATGGCCAGGACCTTCTGCCGGCCGATCCGGTCGCCGAGCGGCCCGAAGACCATGCCGCCGATGGGGCGCACCAGGAACGCCGCCGCGAAGGCGCCGAAGGTCGACAGCAGCTGCGCGGTCGGGTTCCCGGACGGGAAGAAGACATGACCGAGAGTGACCGCGATATAGCTGTAGACGCCGAAGTCGAACCACTCCATCGCATTACCGAGGGCGGCCGCGGACACCGCGCGTCTGACCATTGCGGGATCGACGACGGTGACCTCGTCCGACGTCCGCTTCTCCAGGTCGGGTGCGGCGTCGGTACGGCTGCGGCCGTGGGGAAGGGCCCCGGATGCGACGGGGGACTGCGTCGGCACGTGTTCGCTCGCCTGCGCTCTCTTGGACGACTGCATGACAGCGCCCGCCGTGGGGTGACGGGCGCAAGCCCGCCATGGTGAGACGGGCAAAGGTCGACCATAGGGGCAGAACAGGTCATCACGGACGGTATGCGGATGACCGCGTGATCGGTTGCCTACCCGCTCCTCGCTGGGCAAACGTGTTTCCGTAGGTAATTTCGCGGGACCTTCGTCTGTGATCCATCTCGCGGCAATTCACTGCAACCATCACGCTCTGTGAGGAACGGGTTTCACGTTCCGTGACGTGACACCACGCAAAGGCGTGCCGCAACGAAAACGGCGCGGCGGCCCTCGGCCACCGCGCCGATGGATCGTCGCGTCCCTCCAGCATCGACCCTCCGCGCGGGCCCCGCCACTTGGGACCACGCCCGCCGTGCCGCGTACCAACTGCTGGCGCGGCGCCGCGGGGTTGGCCGGCGGGTACGGTCACCGGGCGGCCGGGACGCCGCGGGCATGCGACGACGGCGCGACGGGCGGCTCGGCGGCCTTGGCGCTGCCCGCCCCCGAGAAGGTGCCGCATCCCCGATTATCTGGCGGCCGACGGATTCACCACGCTCAACACCGTCTCCAGTATCTTCTCCTTCCTCCTGGGAATGTCGATCCTGCCGTTCCTCTACAACATCTGGAAGACCGCCAAATACGGCGAGAAGGTCGCATCCGACGACCCCTGGGGCTACGGGCGTTCGCTGGAGTGGGCTACCTCCTGCCCGCCGCCGCGGCACAATTTCCGTACCCTGCCGCGCATTCGCTCCGAATCCCCGGCATTCGATCTGCATCATGCGGAGAGCGTGCGCGAGGTGGAAAGCGGGGTCCGCGGATGAACGACGTCGAGGCGGCACTCAACGAGATCGAGGGATATCTGCTCTGGGAGGCGGAGAAGGGTCTCGCCCGTACCCGCGCGGGCGCCTTCTGCGCCGGACTGCCCTGGCTCACCGACACCCAGCGCGAGGACGTGGAGTTCCGTTATTGCCAGGACCAGCGCGAAATCACCCGCGCCTGTCTGCACCGCATCGCCGCCCGGAGCGCCTCCCTGCGCGCCGAGTACGAGGGCGCGTACCGGGCCTTGCGACGGCGCCTGCTCGCGGCGTACCTCGGCGCGACGGTGGCGGCGACGGCGCTGGTGACGACGGCCGTCGGTCTCCTCGCACACTGAGATCCCGGATGCCGGGGGCTCGTCAGCCGTACCGCACCCGAAGCTCCTTGACACCGTTGAGCCACGCCGAGCGCAGCCGCCGGGGATCGCCCGCCAGGGAGATGTCCGGCATGGCGTCCGCGAGGGCATGGAACATCAGGTTGATCTCCAGGATCGCGAGGGATTTGCCGAGGCAGAAATGGGGGCCGCCGCCCCCGAATCCCAGATGCGGATTGGGGTCGCGGGTGATGTCGAAGACCTCCGGCCGGTCGAAGACCTCCGGATCGTTGTTGGCGGAGGAATAGAAGATCCCGACCCGTTGCCCCTGCTTGATTTTCGCTCCGCCCAGTTCGGTGTCCTGGGTGGCGGTGCGCTGGAAGGCCACGACCGGCGTCGCCCACCGCACGATCTCCTCGGCCGCCGTTTCGGGGCGTTCCCGTTTGTAGAGCTCCCACTGGTCGGGGTGGGTGAGGAAGGCATGCATACCGTGCGTAATGGCGTTCCGCGTCGTCTCATTGCCCGCGACCGCCAACAGCAGCACGAAGAAGCCGAATTCATCGGAGCCGAGATTGCCCTCGTCCTCCGCCGCCACCAGCCGGCTGACGATGTCCTTGGCCGGACACTCCTTGCGCGCCGCGGCCAGATTCATCGCGTACGAGATCAGCTCCATGGCCGCGTTGGTGCCGACCTCTTCGGTGATGGCCAGTTCGGGATCGTCGTACGCGATCATCTTGTTCGACCAGTCGAAAATGCGGGCCCGGTCGTCCTGGGGAACGCCGATGAGTTCGGCGATGGCCTGGAGGGGGAGTTCGCAGGCGATATCCGTGACGAAGTCCCCGGTCCCCTTGGCGCGCGCCGCCTCGACGATCCGCGTCGCCCGCCCGCGCAGCGCGTCCTCCAGGGCGCGGATGGCGCGCGGGGTGAAACCGCGCTGCACGATCTGCCGGACCCGGGTGTGTTCCGGCGGGTCCATGTTCAGCATGATCAGTTTCTGGACGTCGATCTGGTCGCGGGTCATGGCCGCGTTGAAGCGGATGATGGAGGTGTTGAGATGGGCGGAGAAGAGGTCGGGTTTGGTGGACACCTCCTTGACGTCCTCGTGCCGGGTGACGACCCAGTAGCCGTCGTCGCCGAAGCCCGCGATGCCGTGCGGCTGGGCGTTCCACCACACGGGCGCGGTCCCCCGCAGCTGTGCGAACTCCGGGAGCGGGACGCGGTGCTGGTAGACGTCGGGGTCGGTGAAGTCGAACCCTTCGGGCAGGGCGGGGCATGACATGGGCGACTCCTGACGGGCCATCAGTTCCAGTCGCGGCGAAGGTAATGACGAGTTCGGCAAGTAGCAAGGGGGACGGCACGGCCTGTTGCGGACAGTGCGGTGCACGCCCCTTGCGCCCCGGGGTGGCCCTCGTGAGACTGGTCGGAGAAGTAGAACGCGTACTAGTTCTTCTTCCGTGGGTGCCGGGACGCCCCGCGGACGCGAGGAGAGGACGAGTCAGTCATGGCCGCGGAACCCGTCATCGTCGAAGCCGTACGCACCCCCATCGGCAAGCGCCACGGCGCGCTCGCCAACCTCCACCCCGCCTACCTCCTGGGCGAGACCTACCGCGAACTCCTCGCGCGTACGGCCATCCAGCCCGACTGCGTCGAGCAGATCGTCGGCGGCACCGTCACCCACGCCGGCGAACAGTCCATGAACCCCGCCCGCAACGCCTGGCTCACCATGGGCCTCCCGTACGAGACCGCGGCCACCACCGTGGACTGCCAGTGCGGCTCCTCCCAGCAGGCCAACCACATGGTCGCCAACATGATCGCGGCCGGGGTGATCGACATCGGCATCGGCTGCGGCGTCGAGGCGATGTCCCGGGTGCCGCTGGGCAGCGGCTCCAAGCACGGCCCTGGCAAGCCCTGGCCCGACGAGTGGAACGTCGACCTGCCCAACCAGTTCGAGGCGGCGGAACGCATCGCCCGCCACCGGGGCCTGACCCGCGAGAGAGTCGACGCACTCGGCCTGATCTCCCAGGAGCGGGCGGCCGCCGCCTGGTCGGAGGAACGCTTCAAACGCGAGACCTTCGCCGTCCAGGTCCCCACCACCGAGGAGGAACAGGCCGCGGGCCAGGGCATGTGGCGGCTGGTCGACCGCGACGAAGGGCTGCGCGACACCAGCATGGAGGCGCTCGGCGGCCTCAAACCGGTCATGCCGACCGCCGTCCACACCGCGGGCAACTCCTCGCAGATCTCCGACGGCGCGAGCGCGGTGATGTGGGCCTCCAAGCGCATGGCCCGCGCCCTCAAACTCAGGCCCCGGGCCCGTATCGTCGCCCAGGCCCTGGTCGGCGCCGATCCGCACTTCCACCTCGACGGGCCCGTCGACGCGACCCGCGCCGTCCTCGGCAAGGCCGGAATGTCGCTCAAGGACATCGACCTCGTCGAGATCAACGAGGCTTTCGCCTCCGTCGTGCTCTCCTGGGCCCAGGTCTTCGAACAGGACCTGGAGAAGGTCAATGTGAACGGCGGCGCCATCGCCCTCGGCCACCCCGTCGGCGCCACCGGCGCCCGCCTGATCACCACCGCGCTGCACGAACTCGAGCGCAGCGACAAGGAATTCGCCCTGATCACCATGTGCGCGGGCGGGGCGCTGGCGACCGGGACGATCATTCAGCGCTTGTAGTCCGTCCCGGCCCGAAGGACACCGGGGCCTCGAAGGCGGCGCGGCGGGTGGCGCGACGGAGGGCCTTGAGGAGGGGGCCGCCGAGGGCGGAGGTCAGCACCACGGTGACCAGGGCGCGCGGGAGGTCCCAGCCGAGGGAGGTGGCCAGGCAGTAGGTGAGGAAGCGCGTGAGGTTGTCGTGGAGCGGGGCGCCGGGGACGAAGGAGACGCCCGAGGCCATCCCGGCGATATAGGGCCAGCCCTGGAGGTTCATGATCAGGCCGTAGAGGACGGCGGCGAGGGCACCGTAGGCGGACAGCAGGGCGAGTTCGCGGCGGCCGCGCCATCGGTCCGGGCCCGGCAACAGCCCGGCGCCCATCGACACCCAGCCCATGCTCAGCATCTGGAACGGCATCCACGGGCCGACCCCACCCGTCAGCAGCGCCGACGCGAACATCGACACGGAGCCGAGGACGAAGCCGAAACCGGGCCCGAGCACCCGGCCCGACAGCACCATCAGAAAGAACATCGGCTCGATACCGGCCGTTCCCGCACCCAGCGGGCGCATCGCCGCCCCGGCCGCGGCCAGGACGCCGAGCATGGCGATGGCCTTCGCATCCAGCCCGGCGTCGGCGATGGTCGCCACGACGACGGCCAGCAGCATCGGCAGCAGCGCGGCGAACAGCCACGGGGCGTCCTGGGAATGGGCGAGCCCGGAGGCCGAACCGGCGAGCAGCGGCCAGCCGAACGCCATCACGCCGAGGGCCGAGACGAGCACCAGGGCGGCGAGGGCGCGGGGGCCGAGGCGGACCGCGCGGGTCATGGCCTGGCCTCCAGGGCACGGGCGACCTGCGGAACGGTCAGCCAGGGGAGCGGAGCGAGCACCTTGGAGACCTGCGGCGCGAAGGAGGGGGAGGAGAGCACGACCTCACCGGTGGGACCGTCGGCGACGACCTCGCCCTCGGCCAGGATGACGACGCGGTCGGCGAGTTCGGCGGCGAGCTCGACGTCATGGGTGGCCAGGACGAGGGCATGCCCCTCGGCGGCCAGCGCGCGCAGCACCTCCACCAGACGGGCCTTGGCGGCGTAGTCCAGGCCGCGGGTCGGCTCGTCGAGAAGCAGGAGCGGGGGACGGGCGGTGAGGACGACGGCCAGGGCCAGGGCGAGACGCTGGCCCTCGGAGAGGTCGCGCGGGTGCATGCCGTCCGCCACATCGGGCAGCAGCCGGCTGACCAGAGCGCGGCAGGTTCCGGCGGGGGCGTCCGCGTCCTGGTCGGCGGCGGTGCATTCGGCGGCGACGGTGTCGGCGTAGAGGAGGTCGCGCGGCTCCTGGGGGACGAGGCCGACGTGCCGGAGAAGGGCGCGCGGCTTGGTGCGGTGCGGGGTGCGGCCGCCGACGCGGACCGTGCCGGACGTCGGCTCGTGCATCCCGGCGAGCGTGGTGAGCAGGGTGGATTTGCCCGCACCGTTACGGCCCATCAGGGCGAGCGTCTCGCCCGGCGCCACGGTGAGGTCCACCCGGCGCAGCGCCTCCACCCGACCGCGCCGGACGCCGAGTCCGGAGATCACCGCGGGGGCGGACCCGGACACCGCGACCGCCTCGGCCGTCGCCCCCGCCCCGCCGTGCCCCTGGGCCGTCGCCCCCGTCAGCCGCTCCCGCAGGCCCCCCGCCTTGCGGCGGGCGTCGCGTACGGACAGGGGAAGCGGGGACCAGCCGGCGAGGCGGCCCAGGGCCACGACCGGGGGGTGGACGGGGGAGACGGCCATGATGGCGGCGGGGTCGCCCATCAGGGGGGCCGCGCCGGGGGCGGGAAGCAGGATGACCTGGTCGGCGTACTGGACGACGCGTTCCAGGCGGTGTTCGGCCAGCAGGACCGTCGTCCCGAGGTCATGGACCAGCCGCTGGAGCACGGCGAGGACCTCCTCGGCCGCGGCCGGATCGAGGGCCGACGTCGGCTCGTCCAGGACCAGCACCTTGGGGTGCGTGGTGAGTACCGAGCCGATCGCCACCCGCTGCATCTGGCCGCCGGAGAGCGTGGCGAGGGGCCGCTCGCGCAGGTCGGCCAGACCCAGCAGGTCCAACGTCTCCTCGACACGGCGGCGCATCACGTCCGGGGCGAGGCCCAGCGACTCCATACCGTAGGCCAGCTCGTCCTCGACGGTGTCGGTGACGAAATGGGACAGCGGGTCCTGGCCCACTGTGCCGACGACATCGGCCAGTTCGCGCGGCGGGTGGGTGCGGGTGTCCCGGCCGTCGACGGTGACCCGGCCGCGCAGGGTGCCGCCGGTGAAATGCGGGACGAGCCCGCTGACGGCCTGGAGCAGGGTGGACTTGCCGACGCCGGAGGGGCCGACCAGCAGGCACAGCTCGCCCTCGGGAACGGTCAGGTCGATGCCCTGGACGGCGGGCGCGGCGGCGTCCCCGTAGGTGACCGAGACCTGCTCGAACCGGATCAACGGCTGGGCTCCTTCGTGAACGGGGCGGCGGACCGCGGCGCACCGGCCCCGTGACCGCGGGGTGCGGGTGCGGGCGGCGCCGGAGCGATGAACGCCGGCAGCAGACCGGCCAGGACACAGAGGGCCGGCCAGAGGGGGAGAACGGGGGCGGTGAGCGGGACCGCGGGGGGATGGAGGGCGTCGGGCGCGTAGGCGTTCGCCGCGATCATCAGGGCGGCCACGGCGATACCCGAGCCGGCGACCAAGCAGGCGCGCGGGCCCCAGCGTTCGGGCCGGTAGCGGGTGCGTACGCAGCGGCGGCCGCCGAGCCACAGCCCGCCGAGCGCCGCCGCCAGCCCGGCGAGCAGCACCCACAGCCCGTAGCCCGCGCCCGTATCGGACAGCAGACCGTACGTCCCCGCACACACCCCGAGCAGCCCGCCGAGCGTGAGGACGGAGGTCAGGCGCCGTACGGCGGGCGGGACCTGGGCGGTGCGCCCGTAACCCCGCGCATCCATCGCGGCGGCCAGCGCGACCGACCGCTCCAACGCCCCCTCCAGCACCGGCAGTCCCACCTGAAGCAGCGCCCGGAACCCCCGGTCGGGCCGCCCGCGCAGCCGCCGCGCCGCCCGCAGCCGCTGCACATCGGCCACCAGATTCGGTGCGAAGGTCATCGCGACGACGACCGCCACCCCCGCCTCGTACAGCGCACCGGGCAGCGACTTCAGCAGCCGGGACGGATTGGCCAGCGCATTGGCGGCGCCCACACAGATCAGCAGCGTGGCCAGTTTCAGCCCGTCGTAGAGGGCGAAGACCATGCCCTCCGCGGTGACCCGGCCGCCGATCCGCACCCCCTTCGCCCAGTCGGGAAGCGGCACTTCGGGCAGCGTGAGCAGGGTGTGCGTCCCGGGAATCGGGGAGCCCAGGACGCAGGCGAAGACCAGCCGGATGGCGACGACGATCAGCCCGAGCCTGACGAACGCCCCGTACGAACGGGCCCAGGGCGCATCGCCCCGGCGGGCCGCCACCACATATCCGGCCACCCCGATCAGCAACCCGAGCAGCAGCGGATTGGTCGTACGCGAGGCCGCGGTCGCCAGACCCAGCGCCCACAGCCACCACGCGCCGGCGTGCAGCGCGGTGCCGCGGGTCGCCCGTGGGGCGCTCATCCGCGCCGGCGGCGCGCCTGCCACACCGCGGCCGCACCCAGGAGGACCACGGCCGCGAGGCCGCCGAGCAGACCCGCGGAGGGCCCGCCGTCCCCGTCCACCGCCTTCGGCGACGACGCCGCGGAGGGCTTTTTCGCGCCACCCGATCCGCTCACCTGCTCCGCACACCCGGACTTCGGATACCCGCCGATGGCACACAGCAGCGCATTGGGGTCATAGCGCAGTGGCTGGGCGACCGCGGCCAGCGCCTCGCCCGCCGAGGCGTCCTCGGGCACCCGGGCACACTCCGTACGGGCCTTCGGCGGCCGCTCGCCGCCGGGCGCATCCGCCGCGGTGCCGAAGTCGATGACGACGCCGATCCGTTTGCTGCCGTGCCGGGCGGGCGTGTCATGGCACAGCGCCGCGAAGTCCGCGGCGGCGCGCGGCTTTCCGGCCGCCGCCGAGTCGGCGCTGACGGTGAAGCGGAAGCCCTGGACGCTGCCGTCGGCCGGGCGCACCGTGGCCGGGCCCTCGGAGGCGTACGCCCAGGAGCCGCCCTTGCCGTCCCAGAACGACCAGTAGCGGTAGTCCTGCGCCTGCGCGGGCGCGGCGGCCAGCCCGGAGGCCGCGCCCGCCAGCAGCAGCACTCCGGCCACCCTGCGGCGCCGCGGGGAACCGCCCCGCCAGGGGGAACCGCCCCGATACGGGGAACCGCCCCGCCGCCCCGCGGCCGGTATGACGGCCGGCTTCACAGCTGGTTCTTCTTCTTGCGCCCGCTGATCAGGAACCCGATCCCGGCGCCGAAGGCCAGCCCCACCCCGATGACCCACCAGGGGATCCCGCCGTTGTCATTGTCCTCGGCGTCCTTCTCCGGGCCGGCCGACGGCGCCGCGCTGCCGGCCGGCTCGGGCCCGGTGGCGTTCAGCGCGGCCACCAGGTCGTGGCCGCCGAACGAGCGGGGATCGGCACCGGTGGCGTGCGCGGCCAGCACCAACTGGGCGTACGCGGCCGGGCCGCTCTGCCGGGCCCAGTCCGCGGAATGCTTCTCCAGCCACTTCAGCGGCCGTTGCGCGGCGGCGCCGTGCGAACCGGCCGCCAGCGCGACCACCGCATCGACCGTGTTGCCGACATCGGGCTGCTGCGCGGCGCCCGGCATCGCGGACGGCAGATGCTGCCCGTTCGCGTCGAGCTGCGCGACGAGGTAGGCGTCCGCGGCCGGCGCCGCCTGCCGCGGATCGTGCGCCCCGCCCGAGGCGCCGCCCGTGCAGCCGAGCGCCTTGACCGGCTCGTCGACGTCCTTGCCCGCGGGCGCCACGACAAAGCCCTCGCCCAGGGCGCCCAGCGCGGCCGCCGCGGTGGCATCGGCGTTCGGGGCGAGCTTGCCGTCCTTGGGCTGGTAGGCGAACGCCCCGCGCTCACCCTCCTTGGCATCGCAGCCCAGCTGGAAGGCGAGCAGCGCATCGTAAGGGCTGTGGCCGCCCTTGGTGACGGATGCGGGCTTCTCCCCGGCCGCGGCCAGCGCCCCGATGACCACCGAGGTGGAGTTGGCGTCACTGGGCGAGCCGGGCATCGCGCTCCACCCGCCGTCCTTGTTCTGTACGGACTTCAGCCAGCCGACGGCCTTCTGCACGGCCGCGTCGTGCCCGCCGAGCGCGGCCAGCGCCTGCACCGCGGCGCCCGTCTGGTTGGTGTCCCGCATCGTCTTGGTGTCGCAGCCCTGGTGCGGATCGGCACGGAAGGCGGTGAACGCACCGTCGGCGCACTGCTGCCCGGCCAGCCACGCGACACCGGAGGCGGCGGGCCGCACGCCCACCGTGTGCTGCGCCAGCAGGGCCAGCGACTGCCGCCAGACACCGTCGTACTGCGGGTCCTTGGTCCCGTACAGCCCGTCCGGCAGCTTCGGCGACGCGGACGGAGACGGGGAACCGGCGTATGCGGCGGGGGCGGCCGCACCCAGCAGGGCCGCGGTGGCCAGCGCCGGGGCGGCGCGGCGTGCCAGGACGGCGAGCAGATGCGTCGTGGGAGCCATGGTGGCCATCGGGTCGGTGTGCCTCTCGGGTCGGTTCGCAGCGCACACCGGCCCGACCCAACGGCGGACCTGGTGGCGGGAGCCTTGGTTCGTGCCCCGGCGGGTGCTCCGGCTCGAACGAAGCCGAGAGCTTGGGGGAGGGTCAGCGCCGGATTTCCACCGGCTTCCCCCGATCGGGCACGAATGAAGTTGTCCCGCACACCTTAACGGGCGGCCGGATCGGCGCCGCCGCCGTGTGGCGCTCGGCAGCTCCGGCCCGCGGCCTCAGACCGCCACGTACCGCGTCGGGTCCGACCCCGGCACCGGTTCGGCCCGCCCCAGTTTCACCAGGCGCCGGACATGCGCCTCGGCCTCCGAGACGGCGATGGTCCGGGAGGCGTAGGGGATCTGCGCCCAGGGGCGGTTCCACTCCATGGACTCGGCGAGCTGCCAGGCGGTCAGCGGTTCGCGGAGCAGCGCTCGCAAGCCGGACAGCCGCTCTTCGTGGTGGGCGATGAGCTCGCGGACGCGCCCCGGCGCATCGCTGAACGCATGCTGATGCGCGGGCAGCACCTCGGCCGGCGCGAGCCGCCCGATCCGCTCCAGGGAGTCGAGATAGTCCCCCAGAGGATCGGTAACAGTAGCCTCCTCCGGATCCTCGTACAGCCCGATGTGCGGGGTGATCCCGGGCAGCAGATGATCACCGGAGAAGAGCCGCCCGAACCCGACGCCCCCGCCCGCGGATCCGGCCGCCGGATGCTCCTCCTCCAGATGCAGGCACACATGCCCCGGCGTATGCCCCGGCGTCCAGATGGCGCGCACCCGCCGCCCCGGCAGATCGAGCAGCTCCCCGGGGGCGATGTCCCGGTCCGGCAGCGCCGCCCCCCGCCCCGGCGCCCGGCGCCCGCGCCCGGCCGCCCGTGCCTCCAGCAGCGGCGCCAGATGCTCCTGTGGCGCACCCGCCGCCGTCAGCTTGGCGAGCAGATACTCCAGCCACTGCCCCGGTGGGGCCTGCCGGGTGCGCCGGACCACCGCCGTATCGGCGGCGTGCATCGCGAGCCAGGCGCCGGTGGCCTCCCGCACCTTGCCGGACAGCCCGTGGTGGTCCGGGTGGTGATGGGTGAGCAGGACGCCGTGCAGGTCGGCGAGCGCGAACCCGCAGGCCGTGACCCCCGCGACGAGGGTGTCCCAGGCGGTCGGATCGTCCCAGCCGGTGTCGATGAGCACCGGGCCGCGGTCGGTCTCCAGCAGGTGGACGAGGGTGTGCCCGAGCGGGTTGTCCGGGATGGGGACGGCGATGCTCCACACCCCGCCGCGGTGGTCGGTCACCTGCACCGTCATCCCAGTTCCCCTCTCGATGCGCCGTCCCGTCACTATAACTAGAACTGGTTTCAATGGGTGCTCAAGTCGACCGATGCCGTGGAGTGTTGGGCTGACCTGCGCTGATGTGCGCACCACCTGTCACCGGTTGTCGACGTTGGTCACTGCCGGACGGCCCCGAGACGGCCCAGCTCTCGCAGCGGTGCTCCTGGTGGAGACGCCGACTTCTCCGCGCGAGCGATACATGTGGTGAGCCTGCTCGGCTGGCGTGCGCTCCCTTTGTGCGCTGGTGCCACCTTGTGTGCCCCGCCTAGACGCAGCACGGTTTGAGTGGATGCTGCTCGGTGCTGTTCCGCAGGACCATCAGGGAAGGGCGGTACGTCGTGGGTTCCGCCAGTCAATGGGCGCGTGAGACCTTCGGGGACATAGCCGGTGAACTGGCGGACGTCATCCCGGCCTGCCTCCTCCGGGCTCATGATCGTGCTCGGACCGGGCACGAGGGCGTCCACACTCAGACGCTTGAAGCCTACGGACATGGCCTCTACGCGGTGCAATACGAGGAACTGGCCGCCGGCATCTCCGGGCTTGGGGAAGCTGTGCGCCTGCAAGGACGAACGATGATGCTCGTCCGCGGCCACCTGATCTACCCCCTCCGCTATGCGAAGAAAGACGTGCCCGTCACGGCTGCACGTCTCCGTCGGGCCACAGGCTTTCGAGCAGACCTGATCCGCCGGCATGGCCCGCCTCCCAGACAGCAGGCATTCGACCTGGACTGGGGAGAACTCGACGACTCCGAGGTGCACCCAGACGTGGAGCTGCTTCCCGAAGACGTGCAGCTCGTACTGGTCGCCTATGCCTGCTCCATGGACAAGGGTGTCATGCGCATTGAGTGGGGTTCCGCGGAGTTGCGCCGCGAGGACCGGTACCTGGTTTGGCACCGTCACGAGCTGTTGCCAACCAGAGAATGACCTGGAGCCGCGATCAGTTGGATACGAGCGTCAACGGCTCACGACGCTAGTTCTCCGGGCTTAGGCATGGCCATACCAGTGTCGCAGATCAACTCCGGCAGCCCAGGCCAGAGCGGGGTGGGGGCGGTCACCCATGGGTGCCGACTGTCGGCGTTGGTCGGCTTCGGACGGCCCAGGGACGGCCCAGGCCACGCCTGGCTGATGCATCCCAAGCCTCTACAGCTTCGGTGCGGGCAACGAGGTTGCGCTAGTGTGGCGCGGTGAATCTCGAGTTGCCTGTGATCAGTCTCTTCTCCGGTGCAGGTGGCTTGGACTGCGCTGTCGAGCGTTGCGCCGAGCCGCCGCTAACCCATGATGGCAGCGGGTCGCCACTTCGTGTTGCCGTGGCAACCGACTGCGACGAGACAGCTCTGCAAACACTCGCCCTGAACTCTCCTCACACCAAAACGTTGTGTGGGGACATCCAGACCACACCAACTCAAGAGATCTTGGAAGCAGGTGGACTGAAGCGTGGCGATGCCACCCTGCTGATTGGCGGCCCTCCGTGCACGCCGTTCAGCAAGTCTGGTTTCTGGATTGAAGAGAAGCGGAATAGCGCCGACCCAAATGCCTCTCTGCTTGATGAGTACGTTCGGGTGGTTCGCGAGAGTAAGCCTGAAGCGTTCATTCTAGAGAATGTTCAAGGGCTCACTTACAAGACACACAAAGCCCAGTTTGATCGCCTCATCGAGGGGTTGAGAGATGCAGGCTACAACCCTTCGTACAAGATCCTGCTTGCCGCGGAGCACGGCGTCCCTCAACTCCGCCGCAGGGTTTTCGTCGTAGGACGCAGAGACGGGAAAGAATTTCGCTTCCCTCAGCCTACGCATTCCGGCGAATCAGAGCGTGACCGCATCGTCGATCATTCAAAGATCCCGTTCGTGGGACTAAGGCAGGCTTTCCAGGGTCTACCGAAAGAGCAAATCGACCTGAGCGATATCGTGGAAGGTACGTACGCCGATCTGGCTGCCGAAGTACCCCCGGGGCAGAATTACCTGTGGCACACCGACCGCTACGACGGACGCGATGTCTTCAAGTGGCGGAGTCGGTACTGGACTTTTCTTCTGCGCGCAGAACCCGACCGTCCTTCCACAACACTTCAAGCACAGCCAGGCCCCTGGGTAGGCCCCTTCCATTGGGAGAATATCCAGAACGAAAAGGGCGAATCTCGCGCTCGTCGGTTCACCGTTTCCGAGATGAAGCGCATCATGACTTTCCCTGACGAGTTCAAATTCGCAGGAGGGCGACGTGAAGTGCAAAGGCAGATTGGCAATGCCGTCCCAGTGGAGCTAGGGAAAGTAGTCGTTCGCTCCCTCATGGAGCAGATGGGGTATGTGCAACCCATGCTCGATGGGACAGAGCAGGCCTGCAATGAGCAGCTTTCACTGATCTAACGTTTCCCAGGGGTGGGGTAAAAATGGGGATTCGAATCGATAAGAGAACAGCTGCCTACGTATTGAGGGCGGCCTTCACCGAGGCTACGGAGGCGAATGACCTTCCGGAGTACTGGATTCACCTTGCGCAGACTTTGCGTGAGGAGGAGGCTCCTCGGACCTACACGCCGGCCTTGTGTGTCGCCCTGCTGGCGAGAGCATGCAATGACGCCGTCGATCCGCTGTCAATCAAGGACGTGTACAGCGATCGCACATACTCCCACAGGACTTTGGCACACGGCGTTCTGGTGCCCCTGTCCGTGGAATTGGGCTTCGACCTCAAAGCTACCGGGCGGGAGCCGCTGAACAACCAGCCGTTCTTCCGTTACGATCACTACTCCGAGATTGAGCGCATACAGAGAAGTGCTCGACCATACTTTGAGCGCCTCCAAACCGCATTGCAGATGGTGGACACCGAAGGGTACACACGTCAGCAGGCTCAATCCGCCCTAGCTGCCGTCCTGACGGTATGTATCGAAGCGAACCGCAAGAAGCAGCGAGTTGTGAGCGGAAGTTCAATCGTCGAAGCGAGCCTTATCGCTCAGACGGAAGCCTTCGTAACATCGGGCGCCGACATGCCGCGAAAGCTTCAAGCTTGCGTAGCCGCTGCACTCGACATGACCTATACCGAAGTGGCCTCACGAAGGCTAAACGACCCTTCAAGGGACTTCCCTGGAGACGTCCACGCACTTGGCAAGGACGGGTCACCGCTGCTCGCCGTAGAGGTGCGCGGAAAGCCGGTCACCCCCGAAGAACTTGAGCAGTTCGTCCGCAGCGTCACCGACGCGGGCATACCTCGGGCGGCTCTCGTAGTTCACGCCGTTGGCCACAGATCCCTTCTTCTGAATGAAACGACAACCATAAGGCTCGAGCAGAAGTACGGCCGCCTGGTAAAGATTAGCGAGAGCGTTTCGTCCTTCGTGCGAGATCTCTTCGTTTGGTCAAGTCGCGACACACTTGAAATCCTGTCCTCCTTCCCGGATGACATGTACAAGCGCATGTCGGAAATTGAAGTCCGTCAACAGGAATTGGATCGCTGGGCGGACCTGTTTCCGGACGAAGGATAGATATTCCCCGCGTTGCGCGGTAAGCCGTGGAGCCGACCGCCCCAGCCACAGAGGGTGTCTCCCCCTTCATGCCCGCAGCCGCCGAGCGCGCCGCCTGGCGCGGCCAGCCGGGGCGGAGACAGGAGGCAGGCCGCGCCGCAGAGGCGGCGCGCGCCCGCGCCGTGCGCGGGCCTTGATGAAGTAGGGAAAGTTCTACCGCGCTGCGATCATGAACCGTGGTCGTGGCCTGTCGGCTCCCTGCTCGTCTCGGCTACCGTTCCATCCATGCCTTCTGCACTGGACACACCCCAAGGGGCGGCAGACCTCGCCGAGTCCCTGCTTCCCCCGCTCGGGAACCGCTGGCTGCACACTCAGGCCGTGGCCGCTCGGGCGCAAGAGGTCGCCTGGGCTGTGTCTGAGGCTGATCGGGATCTCCTTGTCGCCGCCGCGTGGCTGCACGACCTCGGCTACGCCCCCGAGCTGCGTGATACCGGCTTCCATCCCATCGATGGCGCGCGTCATCTGGAATCGCTGGGTGCGCCGGCGCGTCTCGTGCAGCTGGTCGCCCATCACTCCGGTGCTGTGTACGAGGCGGAGCAACGCGGTCTCTCTGCGGAGCTGGCCGTCTACGAGCGGGAAGACTCGCCCGTCCTGGACGCCCTGATCTTCGCCGACATGACGACAGGCCCCGCGGGGCAGTCCTTCGACTTCGACACCCGCATCGACGAGATCCTCGTCCGCTACGAACCGGGCAGCGAAGTGCACAACGCGATCAGCAAGGCGCGGCCGTACCTGAAGGGTGCCGTGGAACGGACTCGGGCCCGCATGGTTCATCAGCCGATGTAGGGCTCTGCCCGGCCGGCCAACCCGTGCTCGATGCGCATCCGCATGGACGGGTGGATGTTCAGCTCGTCCAGCCTGCTCGGGTCGACGAACGCCACTTCCTTGCTCTCGCTGCTGGTCCGCAACTCGCCCCCGGTGATCCGGGCCGTGAAGCAGATCGAGAACTGCTGACGGACTTCGCCGTCGTCGTAGGCCATGACGTGGCCGGGATCGGTGTAGAGGCCGACCAGGCCTGTCACCTCGACGTCGAAGCCGGTCTCCTCCTTGGTCTCGCGCACCGCTGCATCCGCGACCGACTCGCCGACGTCGACGCCGCCACCCGGAAGAGCCCATAGGTTGTTGTCGGTCTTGTGGATGAGCAGCACCTCACCAGCCTCGTTGCACGCAACGGCGGTGACCGAGGGGACGATGCTGTTCGCCTTCGGAGCGTTCGGATCGTTGATGTAGTCGACGCGGGCCATGCCTCCAGCCTCGCACGCCACGCCCGCAGTTGAGCTACACGGTCCGGCCCCGCTCCCACGTGTAGTCGAAGCTCCGCATGTAGTGCCGGAACGTGCGGGCGCCCGGGATGTAGCGAAAGTGCAGAACCGGGTTCTGCCCGGCGGGAGCTCCGAGCACATGCGGGTTCACCAGCACGTCGTCGTCGAAGCGGTAGATCGAGTTGTAGAGGATCGTGTCGTGCAGCCGGACCTCGACGCCCGGTGTCGTCATGGCCGGTTCGAGGTAGCGCCGGGTGATCCGGGCGCGCGCCGCCAGGTCGTCCCCTATGCCTTCCTCTTCGCCGCGCTGCCGGACCATCTCCGACTCCGGGTCGCCGAGGAGGACGCGCACCTGGGCCCCTGCCTTGGCCTTGTCGGCCAACTCGTAGGGCAGATCCGGGTGGTTGTCGAAGAGGAACAACCCCGCGTACACGAGGATGTCCACCTGGTCCGACGCCTTCTCGATGAGCGATGACCACAGCGCGGCCGGCACCGCGCCCCGGTGCGGGTAGTACGTGATCAGCTCGGACGTGCTCGCCGTCTCGGCCTGCTTCTCGACGGCAGGCCATAGGTAGACCTCGTCGACGCCCAGGTAACTCGCTGCCTTCCAGCGGTGCCCCCGATGGGGCGTGCGGTCGGTCGTGATCCAGCGCTCCACGCTCTTGGGGTCGACCCCGACGTGCTGAGCCACGGACTGGATGGTCTCGCCCTTCGCTGAAATCGCCGCGCGCAGACGCTCGTTAGCCATGGCTTGCCCTTCCTCGGACGCCGCAGGGACGTTTTGACGATAACTCAGACGTCCCTAAACGTCCATACGGACCGTGATGTGTCCACCCTCTCTCGCGGTCTCCTGATCTCACCGACGGGAGTCGGTCAACAGCCGCAAACACCAAAGGACAAGACGATGCGTCAGATCTCCGTGGACACCTCCGCCGCGACCGTGATGGTCGCCAAGGCTCCGCAGCCCAAGGTCAAGGACCGCCGTACCGGTGAGATCGCCGTCGACAAGGACGGCGTCACGTTGATGACGGTGGAGGTCATGTTTTCCACGCCGGACGAGGTCGAGATCCTCAAGCTCACCGTTCCGCAGCCCGGCGTCTCCGAGGACCTGGCCATGGGCACCCCGGTCGCCCTGACGGGTCTGGTCGCCTCGGCGTGGGAGAACGAGTTCAACGGGCAGAAGCGGCACGGCATCGCCTTCCGCGCGGTCGCCGTGACCTCGCTCGCCGCCGCTGCCTCGAAGCCCAAGGCTGCCTGAGATGACCGCCTTCACGGTCGTTGTGGTGCTGGTCGTCGCCGCTGCGGGTCTCCTGCGGTGGCGGCGTCCCGCCTGGTACTGGCTGACCTTCGGCGTTGCCCTCGCCACGCTGCGGGTCCTGGTCCGCTACTCCTCGGTCATGGACGCCTGCGGGCTGACGGTCCCGCCCTCCCGCTGGCGTCTGGCCCTGGCGCGGGTGGCCAACCGGGACGTCCCGCAGTCTCGCCCGCCGCGCATCCTGCGCATCCGCCCGACCCGTACCGGCCTGGTCCTGCGGCTGGGTCTGCGCCCGGGACAGGACGCCTTCGACGTCGCGGCGGCCTCGGACCGGCTGCGGCACTCCTTCGGCCTGTACGGCGTCACCTCGCGGGAGCTGCGCTCCGGTGTGGTCGAGGTGCGGATGACGGGCTACGACGTCCTCAAGCGGGTGCAGATGCCCGCCGGGACCGACACCCGCCCCATGCGGGTACCGGTCGCCCTGCGCGAGGACGGCTCGGTGCACTACCGCGACTACCGGGCCGTCCCCCACGGGCTCACGCTCGGTGCCACGGAGTCCGGGAAGTCCGTCTACCAGCGCAACCTGGTCGCCGGGTTCGCTCCGCTGGATGTCGCGCTGGTGGGAATCGACTGCAAGCAGGGAGTGGAACTCTTCCCGCTGGCACGCCGGTTCTCCGCGCTCGCCGACAACCCCGACACCGCCCTCGCCCTCCTCGAAGCGCTGGTCGCGCACATGGAAGACGTCTACCAACTGATCCGGGCCGAACAGAGGATCACCGTCGACGTGCCGGACATCGAGATCGCCGCCGACATCTTCGACCTGCCCGCCGACCTGCGCCCGGTCCCCATCGTCGTCTTGGTCGACGAGGTCGCCGAACTCGCCCTCTTCGCCACCAAGGAGGACGAGAAGCGGCGCGACCGGATCATCACCGCACTGGTCCGCCTCGCCCAGCTCGGCCGCGCGGCCGGCATCTACCTGGAGATCTGCGGGCAGCGCTTCGGCTCCGAACTCGGCAAGGGCATCACCATGCTCCGTGCCCAGCTCACCGGCCGCACCGCCCACCGCGTCAATGACGAGTCCTCTGCGAGCATGGCCTTCGGCGACATCTCCCCGGACGCCGTCCTCGCTGCCATCCAGATCCCCACCGAGACCCCCGGCATCGCCGTCACCGGGGATTCCTCCGGCGGCTGGACCCGTATCCGTGCTCCGCACACCTCGCTGCGCGAGGCCGTGAACATCTGCAACAAGCACGCTGAGCGCACCCCGGACTTGCCCGCCCTGGCGGCCTTCCGTCCCGCGGTCGCCCTGCTGCCCTCGGCCCGCGTGCCGCTGTCCAAGACAGCCCCCGCCACCGTCTGACCTCACCCCTCTCCTCGGTCGGCGCGACCCCTGCGCGCCAAGTCCCTACCCCCTGCATGCCTCACGACAGGAAGGAACGCCCGTGTTCTGCGAGCACTGCGGCGACACCGACGGCACCGAGACCGGCGTCGACCACGACGAACGCGACTGCCCCTGGTACGACGCCGACACCGACGACACCCCCGTGACGATCGATGCCGCCGAGCTGGCCGACACCCTCCAGGCCACGGCGGACGGTTCCCTCGCCCTGCGCGCCGCGGTCGGCCTCCTCATCGACCACGGCCTGTGGGTCAAGCGCCTCGCCGAGCGGCCCGCCCTGCTGCTGATCGACTACTCCGGCACCATCCCCGACGCCTACGGCGTCGACTGGCCCAAGGTCGTCACGGCCCTGGAAGCCAAGGACCTGTCCGCCTCCAGCGGAGAACTCCGCATCCTGGCCATCGCCGCATCCCTCGCCGACACGACCGCCCGCATCCCGCTCGGCGACGCCGTCACCGGCCTCGACACCAGGAACCTCGCCCTGGTCCTGAAGGCCATAACCCTGGCCAACGGCCGACCCGCGGCGAGGTGACCGTCATGGCCTCGCGACTGCGTGTCGATGCCGTCCTCGTCCAGGCCGTCATCGCAGGTGCGCTCTCCTTCGCCCACCTGCACGACCTCGCCGCCGCTGCCGGACAGGACGGCTGGAAGGCCTGGGCCTACCCGATCTCCGTCGACCTGCTCCTGGTCGCGTCCTGGCGGCGGCTGCGCTCGGACGGTCCGTCCCGGCTGGCCTGGTGCTGGTTCGTGACCGCCCTGGTGGCCTCGCTCGGTGCCAACGTCGCCACCGCCGGACTCCTCGACCTCGGCCAGGTCCCGGCCTGGCTGCGCATCCTCGTCGCCGCCTGGCCCGCACTGGCCTTCATGGGCGGCACCCTCCTCGCCCACTCGACCGAATCCCCGGCGCCCATTCCGCCGGCACCCGCCCTCGAAGCCGAACCCCACCACGACACCCGCCCCGAACAACCGACCCCCGCCGTGGAGTTGGACGCCGCCCCTGTGTCTGAGGCCGAGGACATCCTCGCGCTTCCCGCTCCTGAGCCCGTCCCCGCTGTCCCGGCTCCGCCGGTCCCGGCCGCGCTGGTCGACCACGCCCGCAAGGTCGCCGACGACCACCACGCCCGTACCGGCTCGCCGATCGACACCGACACCCTGCGCGCCCGCCTCGGCGTCCCGCCCCAGCTGGCCGACGCCATCGCCGCCCAACTCGCCTGACCCGAAGGGAAACGACCCTCGATGCCTGCCCGCGATCACTTCCACTCCGTCATGCGGATCGGCCCCGTGCAGATCGGCACCCACCGCGACCGCCGCGGCCACACCAAGCACGCCGCCGTCTGCACCAACGACCGCTGCGGCTGGTCCGCCGACTACACCAGCCAGACCGCCGCCCAGCTCGCCGCCCGCACCCACCGCTGCAAGGTCCGCTAGGAGGCCCTCGCCATGGACGTCCCCCTCTGGTTCGCCCTCGCCGTCGTCGGCTACCTCGGCTGCAAGCTCATCCGCCCGCCGCTCTGGCTGGTCCTGGTGCTGTTCCTCGGCGGCTACCTCATCGCCGACAGCCTGCTCGCCCCCGTCATCGACACCGCCATCAAGTAGGGAGATCCGCCATGCTCCGCCCCAAGCTCCCGGTCATGCCGCAGCCCACCGGCCTCGTCACCCCGCCCGCCCGGGTCGTCGAGCCGACCGCCGTCATCCAGCAGCAGCCCGCCCCTGTTGCCCCGCCGGTCGCCCCGGTCGCGGCCCCGGTGTCCTCACGGCCCATGGTGCAGCTCACCCCGGGGTCTGTGCTCGCCCTGGTCGGCGGCGGAACGGCCGTGGTCCTGGTGGTCGGCACCGTCCTGGTCTCGATGCTCCTCGCGGTCGCCGTCACCGCCGTCTCGGTCGCCGTCTGCGCCCTGGTCATCCGCTCGCTCAACTCCTCCCAGCACTGCCGCTGAAGGGTCCCCGGGGCGACGCACAAGCCGCCAAGCACGCCGCCGGACCTCGGGGACCGCGCTCCACCAGCCAACCGCCATCGCCAAGGAGAACGTCATGGACCCGCACACGACCGTGAGCATCCTGCCGTTAGTCGGCTGGGCCCTGCACGGCGGCATCCTCGCCCGCCGCCTCGCCTGCGCCCGCCGCGACCCGCTCACCGGCCTGCACACCCGCGCCGGATGGACCGACCGCGCCCACCACCTCATCCGCCGGCATCCGCACGCCGCCGTGCTCCTGGTCGACCTCGACCGCTTCAAGGCCCTGAACGACACCCACGGCCACGCCGCCGGGGACGCCGCCCTCGTCGAGACCGCCGACCGGCTGCGCGCCTGGTGCGGACGCAACGGCACCGCCGGCCGACTGGGCGGGGATGAGTTCGTCGCCGTGGTCCGGGACCTGGCCGCCGCCGACCTCGGCGCGCTCACCGCCGCGCTTCACCGGCCGCTCGACTACGGCGGCGTCTCGCTGCCGCTGGCCGCCTCGGTCGGGGTCTGCGCCGTCGCCGATCTGTCGGTGCCCGTTCTGGCTGATGCGCTCGCCGCCGCCGACGCGGCCATGTGCGCCGCAAAGGGCCGTGGCCGACGGGGCTCCCGCGCCTCTCGCTGACCGGCCACCGGGTGGCGCACAAGCCGCCAAGCACGCCGCCACCCGGGGCCGTTCCTTCCAACCGCAATCGCAAGGAACCCCCATCATGGCCCACCACAGCTCGCCCTCGCCGAGGATCTGCCCGGCTTGCGACGGCTTCGCCTCCGTCGCCGTCACCCTCGGCGGACGCGACCACCGTGGCCACCTGCGCACCGTCACCGCGCACTGCCCGGCCTGCCACGGCACCGGCACCGCCCGCCGCCGCAACCGGGAGGGCGCCTGTGCCTGACGCCCTGCTCGACCCGACCACCCTCGGCGACCTGCTGAGGGTGGCTTCGGCGTCTGACTTCGACCGCTGGGAAGACCAGATCCGCCGCACCGGCGGCTGCGCCGACCCCATCCACCTGACCGGCTGGACCCTCACCAAGGACAAGACCACCGGCGAGACGCTGCACCGCTACTCCACCGAGAACGAGCCCGGCGGACGCCTGCGCCTAGCCTGCGGCAACCGCCGCGCATCCCGCTGCCCGTCCTGCGCCTGGACGTACGCGGGCGACACCTACCACCTGATCCGCGCCGGGCTGGCAGGGGACGACCGCCGCGACATTCCCGCCACCGTCCGCAACCATCCCCGCGTCTTCGCCACCCTCACCGCCCCGTCCTTCGGTCGTGTCCACAACCGGCCCGACCGGGGCGTCTGCCGCTGCGGCACCCGCCACCAGGCCGACGACCCCGCGCTTGGCACCGCCCTCGACCCGACCACGTACGACTACGCGGCCGCGGTCCTCTTCAACAACCACGCCAGACAGCTCTGGCAGCGCTTCACCAACCGGCTCCGCCGCGAGATCGCCGCCCGCGCCGGCCTCTCCCAGCGAGAACTGAAGGAGGCCGCCCGCCTCTCCTACGGCAAGGTCGCTGAGTTCCAGAAGCGCGGCGTGCTGCACTTCCATGCCGTGATCAGGATCGACGGCCCCGACGGACCGGACACCCCGCCCCCGGCCTGGGCCACGGTCGACCTCCTCGCCGCCGCCATCCGGGCCGCCGCCTTCCACTCCTACACGTCGGTGTCAGCGCCCGCGGCCGGGGACCAGCCCGCCCGTACCTTCCGCTGGGGCACACAACTCGACGTCCGCCCGATCAAGGCCTTCGGTGACGGCTCCGACATCACCGAGCAGGCCGTCGCCTCCTACGTCGCCAAGTACGCCACCAAGGCCGCCGAGAACACCGGCACCCTCGACCGCCGCATCGGCGAACTCTCCGAACTCGACCGCCACCACGTACCCGACCACGCCCGCCGCCTCATCACCGCGTGCAAGGAACTCGACCCGCTCTACCCCGACCGCCGCCTGTGGGCCTGGGCCCACATGCTCGGCTTCCGCGGCCACTTCTCCTCAAAGTCCCGCCGCTACTCCACCACCCTCGGCGCACTCCGCCAGACACGCGCCGACTACCGCGCCGCCCAGGAACACGCCGCCCTCGGCCTGGACGACGTCGAGCCCGACACCGTCCTCGTCCTGGCCGACTGGCAATACGCCGGACACGGCCACACTCCCGGCGAATCCGCCCTCGCCGCCACCATCGCCCGCAACCTCCAGCACAACCGCGAAACCGCCCGCGAAGCGATACGCGACCAGCTCGCCCTGGAAGGAACCGCCGCATGACCGTCACCACGCTTCCCGAGCGGTACCTGACTCCGGTCGACCCGAACGACGTACGCGCCTGGGTGGGCTCTCTCATGGAAGGGGCCGCGTAGTGGCTGGGCACATCCAAGACCGCTGGTACAAGGCCGAGACCACCTCGGACGGAAAGACCGTCAAGGTCAAGACGGACCGGCACGGCAACGGCATGCGCTATCGCGCCCGCTACATCGGTCCCGATGGGACGGAGAAGTCCAAGAGCTTCCCGGACGGAAAGAAGCGCCTCGCCGACCAGTGGCTCGCGCGCATCGATGCGGACATGTCGCGTGGCCACTACGTCGACCCCAAGGCCGGGAAGGTCACCTTCCAGCAGTACGCCACCGAGTGGCTGGCGGGGCAGACGACCGACCCGACGACTCGGGAGAACACAGAGCGTCGCCTTCGGCTTCATGCCTTCCCGTACCTCGGAAGCCGTCCGCTCTCCTCGCTCCAGCCGTCCGACATCCGAGCTTGGATACGCAAGCTGGAGGACGCGGGAAGCGGCGGATCGTCGCGCCGCGTGATCTTCGGGAACGTGTCGGCGGTGCTCGCCGCCGCAGTTGATGACGGCCGCCTCGCGCGCAATCCCTGCGGGGTTCGCTCGGTCCGGCGCCCGAAGCCCGCCCCTGGTCGCGTCGCGCCGTGGTCCGCAGACCGTGTGTTCTCCGTGCGGCGGGGGCTGCCTGAGTGCTTCCGCGCCATGGTCGACGTCGGGGCCGGATGCGGACTTCGGCAAGGGGAGATCTTCGGGCTGGCCGTCGACGAGGTGGATCTGCTGTCCGGCGTTCTGCACGTCACGCAACAGGTCAAGGTCGTGGAACGGAAGCTGGTCTTCGCCCCGCCGAAGAACGGCAAGCTCCGCGACGTGCCGCTGCCGGACTCGGTCGCCCTCGCGCTCGCCGAGCACATGACGGCCTTCCCGCCGGCCGAAGTCACATTGCCCTGGATGCGCCCCGACGGAGAGCCGGTGACCAGGCTCTTGTACTTCACAGGTGCTGAGGGCGGGGCGGTCTGGCGCAACGCCTTCAACGTGCACGCCTGGAAGCCCGCGCTCGCCGCGGCGGGAGTGATCCCCAAGCCCAGGCCCGGAGAGCGGTACAAGGAAGCCCGCGAAGACGGCATGCACGCGCTACGGCACTTCTACGCCTCGGTGCTCCTCGACTCCGGGGAGAGCATCAAGGCGCTGAGCGCCTACCTCGGTCATGCCGACGCAGGGTTCACGCTCCGCACCTACACCCATCTCATGCCGAGCAGCGAGACCCGTACCCGGAACGCCGTCGACGAGATGTACCGGACGGCCCGTAAGCCCCCGACGGCCCCCTGACGGCCCACGGCTTCCGCACCCGCCCCTGATCATCGGGAAACCGCTGGTCAGGGGCATTCTCGTCCTGTCCGTGGACTACTTTAACTAGAACTGGTTTCAAGAGACCCGAAGTGCCGGGCCGAAGGCGGAGGTTGGGGGAGTGCACGGGAGTGCAGGGGAGTGCGGGGATCCGTCCCGCACCGTGGACTCCTCCCACTGGAACTGGTATCAGTTCCAGTGCGATGCGCAATGCTGACGCATCGTCAGAACTGCTGTCAGGAACCACTCTCACGAACCACTCTCACGAACCACCGTCAGAAACCGTCGATCCGTCGGGAGGCGGCAGCGATGAGCGACGACCTCGTCGAGCACGGAAAGCTCTACATAGGCGGTGAGCTGGTCGATCCGGCCGGCCGCGACACGATCGAGGTCGTCTCGCCGCACACCGAACGGGTCATCGGCCGCGTCCCGCACGCCTCGCGGGCCGACGTCGACCGGGCGGTGGCCGCGGCCCGTACGTCCTTCGACTCCGGCATCTGGGCGCGGGCGCCGCTGGCGGAACGGATCGCGGTGGTCACCCGTATCAAGGACGCCGTCGCCGTACGCAGTGAGGAGATCGCCAGGGTCATCAGCGCGGAGAACGGGACCCCGTTCACCTCCGGTGTCATGGTGCAGTCGCTGGCCGCGATGATGGCGTGGGACGCCGCGCTGACCGTGGCCCGGGACTTCGCCTTCGAGGAGCGCAGGGACGGGGCGCTGGGGCCGATTCTCGTACGGCGCGAGCCGGTCGGGGTGGTCGCGGCCGTGGTGCCGTGGAACGTCCCGCAGTTCACCGCCGCCGCCAAGCTGGCCCCGGCCCTGCTGGCGGGCTGTTCGGCGGTGCTGAAGGTGTCGCCGGAGACCCCGCTCGATGCGTACCTCCTGGCGGAGATCGCGACCGGGGCCGGGCTGCCGGAGGGGGTGCTGTCGATCCTGCCGGCGGACCGCGAGGTGAGCGAGTACCTGGTGGGGCACCCGGGCGTCGACAAGGTGTCGTTCACCGGCTCGGTGGCGGCGGGCAAGCGGGTCATGGAGGTCGCCTCCCGCAACCTCAGCCGGGTCACCCTCGAACTCGGCGGCAAGTCCGCGGCGGTGATCCTGCCGGACGCGGATCTGGACGCCGCGGTGGCCGGGATCGTCCCGTTCGCCTGGATGATCAACGGGCAGGCGTGCGTGGCCCAGACGCGCATCCTCGCCCCGCGCAGCCGCTACGACGAGATCGCCGAACGGTTCACCGCGGCGGCCTGTGCCCTCACGGTCGGCGACCCGCTGGATCCGGCCACCGAAGTGGGCCCCCTGGTCGCCCGCCGCCAGCAGCAGCGGTCGCTCGACTACATCGCACTCGGCCGGCAGGAGGGCGCCAAGGTCCTGACCGGCGGCGGCCGCCCCAAGGACCAGGCCGCCGGCTGGTACGTCGAGCCGACCCTCTTCGGCGAGGTCGCCAACTCCATGCGGATCGCCCGCGAGGAGATCTTCGGCCCGGTCATCTGCCTGCTGCCCTACGACGACGAGGCGGAGGCGGTACGCATCGCCAACGACTCCGACTACGGCCTGTCGGGCTCGGTGTGGACGGCCGACGTCGAGCACGGCATCGACATTGCGCGGCGGGTGCGCACCGGTACGTACTCCGTGAACACCTTCAGCATCGACATGCTCGGCCCGTTCGGCGGCTACAAGAACTCCGGGATCGGGCGGGAGTTCGGGCCCGAGGGCTTCGGCGAGTATCTGGAGCACAAGATGATCCATCTGCCGGCGGGTGCGTGATGGCGGACCGCTGGCGGGTGGAGGTGGACCGGAGCGTGTGCATCGGCTCCGGGATGTGCGCCGCCGTGGCGCCCGGGGGTACTCCCCAAGCTACCGCCGGGGGGACCCCCACCCGGTCGGACACCGGGGGAGGCTTCCGGCTGGATTCGGCGCGGCAGTCGCACCCGGTGGCCCCGGAGACGGACGCCGACGAGAACGTACTGGCGGCGGCCGAGGGGTGCCCGGTCGAGGCGATCACGATCACGGTCGCGGAGACGGGGGAGAGGGTGTTCCCGCCGGAGGAGTGAGGCGGGGTGGGGCGGGGGGTGGGGTCGGGGCCCTTAGGGGTGGTCCCCTAAGGGTTGAGAGGGCCCCTTGCGGATCCAACTACCCGGGGCGGGGGGAGGGTTAACGCGGACGGGACGTCACCGCGATCAGGCGGCAGACCGTTTCGATGTCGATCTTGACCTGGGCGATGGAGGCGCGGCCCGACAGCCAGGTGATCAGGGCCGAGTGCCAGGTGTGCTCGATGACCCGGACCGCGGAGAGCTGTTCGGGGGTGGGCGGGCCGTCCAGGCTCATGGCGTCCAGGATGATCGCGGTGGTCAGCCGGGAGACGGTGTCCACCTCGGGGCTGACGGAGCGGTCCGCGAAGGTCAGGGCGCGCACCATCGCGTCCGCGAGATGCGGTTCGCGCTGGAGGGCGCGGAAGGCCCGCATCAGGGTCTGGGCGACGCGGGCGCCCGGGTCCTCCTCCGACGGCGGGCGTTTGCGCAGGGTTTCGTGCAGGTGCTGGAGCTGGTCCTGCATGGTGGCGACCAGCAGATGCACCTTCGAGGGGAAATAGCGGTAGAGGGTGCCGAGTGCGACGCCCGACAGCTCGGCGACCTCCCGCATCTGTACGGCGTCGAATCCGCCACGGGACGCCAGCTTGGCGCTGGTGTGCAGAATGCGGCGGCGCCGGGCCTCCTGACGTTCGGTCAGGGGAGGACTCGCGGGAAGCTCCGGCCTGGCCGGCTTGGATTCCGTAGTCATATGTCCCATTCCGTGGCTTTCCATCCGCGATGCGGTGAGTGCCGGTGCTGTGATCGGCACAGCATGGCAGGGGGTCGGGTGGTGGCGCGAATCACCTGGTGCGCCTCTGTCGCCCTCGTTTCCGGCCGGTAGATTCAAGGCTTCGTGAACTGGTCGGTAACCGGTCGGCGAGCCGATCGCCGGCCGGTCGCCGGGGGTCCGCCGCGGCCGGTCGCCGGTCGGGGTGGCCGATCGACGGCCGCCCGTCGGCCGATCAGTTCTGAAACTTGTTCTAGATTACCGCCAGCGGTTACGCTCCGGCGAAAGTCCAGCGAGAAGGGGGCCGAGCGTGACCGCAGAGGCCGTCCAGGCAGCCGCGCCCCGCCCGGCAGAGGCCCCCTCGGCCCCTGTCCCTACGGGCGGCGACCGGCCCCTGAGCATTGCGATGCTCACCTACAAGGGGAACCCGTTCTGCGGCGGACAGGGCGTCTACGTACGGCATCTCTCGCGCGAGCTGGCACGGCTGGGCCACACCGTCGAGGTCATCGGCGCCCAGCCCTACCCCGTCCTCGACGAGGGGGTGACCCTGACCAAGCTGCCCAGCCTCGACCTCTACCGCCAGCCCGACCCGTTCCGGACGCCGAAACGCGACGAATTCCGCGACTGGGTCGACGCCCTCGAAGTCAGCACGATGTGGACCGGCGGCTTCCCCGAGCCGCTCACCTTCTCGCTGCGCGCCCGGCGCCATCTCGCCGCCCGCCGCGGCCAGTTCGACGTCGTCCACGACAACCAGACCCTCGGCTACGGCCTGCTCGGCGGCCCCGGCGCGCTCGGCGCCCCGCTGGTGACCACCATCCACCACCCCATCACCGTCGACCGCCGCCTGGACCTGGCCGCCGCCACCGACTGGAAGCGCCGCGCCTCCGTCCGCCGCTGGTACGGCTTCACCCGGATGCAGAAGCGCGTCGCCCGCCGCCTGCCGTCCGTGCTGACCGTCTCCGGCTCCTCCCGCCAGGAGATCGTCGAGGACCTCGGCGTACGCCCCGACCGCATCCATGTCGTGCACATCGGTGCCGACACCGACCTCTTCTCGCCCGATCCCGCCGTCCCCGAGGTGCCGGGGCGGATCGTGACCACCTCCAGCGCCGATGTCCCCCTCAAGGGCCTGATCCACCTGGTGGAGGCGCTCGCCAAGGTCCGCACCGAAAACCCCGACGCGCATCTGGTGGTCGTCGGCAAGCGCGCCGACGACGGGCCGGTCGCCGCCGCGATCGAACGGCTCGGACTGTCCGGCGCCATCGAGTTCGTCAAGGGCATCAGCGACGCCGAACTCGTCGATCTCGTCCGCGGCGCCCAGATCGCCTGCGTCCCCTCCCTCTACGAGGGTTTCTCGCTGCCCGCCGCCGAGGCGATGGCCACCGGGACGCCGCTGCTGGCCACCACCGGCGGCGCCATCCCCGAGGTCGCCGGGCCCGACGGCGAGACCTGCCTGGCGGTGCCCCCGGGCGACGCCGGTGCGCTCGCCGCCGGACTGCTGCGCCTCCTGGGCGACGACACCCTCCGCCGCCGCCTCGGCGCGGCCGGCCGCGAACGTGTCCTGGCCCGCTTCACCTGGCGGCAGGCCGCCATCGGCACCGCCGAGCGCTACCGCGAGGCCCTCGCCCGCCAGGGCGGCAGTCAGCTCGGCTCGTCGTTGGCCGCCACCCGCCGTACGTAACACCCAGCCGAGCAGCCCACCCCCGAGCCCCCGCCCGTCGCCCGACCTCCACCCCCAGAAGACGGCGCTCACGCGCCGACCGCCCATCTACCGCCGCCGTCGAAAGCAGAACGCTGTGCTGACCGTCGACTTTTCCCGTTTCCCGCTCGCCCCGGGCGACCGCGTACTCGACCTGGGCTGTGGCGCCGGCCGGCACGCCTTCGAGTGCTACCGGCGCGGCGCGCAGGTCGTCGCCCTCGACCAGAACGGCGAGGAGATCCGCGAGGTCGCCAAGTGGTTCGCCGCGATGAAGGAGGCCGGCGAGGCCCCGGCCGGTGCCTCGGCCACCGCCATGGAGGGCGATGCGCTGGCCCTGCCGTTCCCCGACGAGAGCTTCGACGTCGTGATCATCTCCGAGGTGATGGAGCACATCCCCGACGACAAGGGCGTGCTCGCCGAGATGGTCCGCGTCCTGCGGCCCGGCGGCCGGATCGCGGTCACCGTTCCCCGCTACGGCCCCGAGAAGATCTGCTGGGCGCTCAGCGACGCCTACCACGAGGTCGAGGGTGGCCATATCCGCATCTACCGCGCCGACGAACTGCTCGGCAAGATGCGCGAGGCGGGTCTGGAACCGTACGGGACCCACCATGCGCACGGGCTGCACAGTCCGTACTGGTGGCTCAAGTGCGCGTTCGGCGTGGACAACGACAAGGCGCTGGCGGTGAAGGCGTACCACAAGCTGCTGGTCTGGGACATCATGAAGAGGCCGCTGGCCACGCGGCTGGCCGAGCAGGCGCTCAACCCCGTCATCGGCAAGAGCTTCGTCGCCTACGCCACCAAACCGCATCTTCCGGAGAATGCGGCCGCCGACGCGGCGAGCGAGCCCGCCGCCAAGACCCGTGAGCCCGCGGCCAAGCCCGCCACCGAGCGCGCTGCCAAGCCCGCTACCGAGCGCGCTGCCAAGCCCGCCGGCAAGACCTCCGCGAAGACCCCCGCCCAGCGCGCCGCCAAGTCGGCCGCCCCCTCCGCCAAGCGCGCCTCCGGGGCCGCCAAGTGACGAGTCCCGGGCGTACCGAACGGCTGGTGCTGCCGGGGGTGCTCACCGCCGAACAGGCGGCGCGCACGGTCGCCGGCATCCTGGCGACCCAGCGCGAGGACGGCGCGATCCCCTGGTTCCGCGGACACCACCTCGACCCGTGGGACCACACCGAGGCCGCCATGGCCCTGGATGCGGCCGGCGAACACGAGCGCGCCGAGGCGGCGTACGACTGGCTGGTGCGGCACCAGAACCCCGACGGTTCCTGGTACGCCGCCTACGCCGACGGCGACGCCGAGGCGCCCACCGACCGCGGCCGGGAGACCAACTTCTGCGCCTATATCGCCGTCGGCGTCTGGCACCACTACCTGTCCACCGGCGACGAGACCTTCCTCGACCGGATGTGGCCCGCCGTCCACGCGGCCATCGCCTTCGTCCTGGAACTCCAGCAGCCCGGCGGCGAGATCGGCTGGAAGCGCGAGGACGACGGCACCCCTGTCACCGACGCGCTGCTGACCGGCTCCTCCTCCGTCTACCAGGCGCTGCGCTGCGCCCTGGCCCTCGCCGAGCAGCGCGAGGAGCCCCAGCCCGACTGGGAACTGGCGCTCGGCCGCCTGGGCCATGCGATACGCCGCCACCCCGAACGCTTCCTGGACAAGTCCCGCTACTCCATGGACTGGTACTACCCGGTCCTGGGCGGCGCGGTCCGCGGCGAGGCGGCCGAGGCGCGGATCGACGCCGAATGGGAGCACTTCGTGGTGCCCGGCCTGGGCGTGCGCTGCGTCCTGCCCAACCCCTGGGTCACCGGCGGCGAGAGCGCCGAACTGGCGCTCGCGCTGTGGGCGATGGGGGAGTCCGAGCGGGCCGTGCAGATCCTCAAGTGGATCCGGCATCTGCGCGCCGAGGACGGCATGTACTGGACCGGCTATGTCTTCGAGGACGAGGCGATCTGGCCCCGGGAACTCACCTCCTGGACGGCCGGTTCGGTGCTGCTCGCGGTGGCCGCACTGGGCGGGGACGAGGCGACCACCATGGTGTTCGGCGGCGAACAGCTGCCGACGGGGCTCGACCCGGACTGCTGCCGGTAGGCGCGGCGGCATCAGCGGCACGGCATCAGCGGCCCCGGCGCGCCGTCAAATAGGACGCCCCGGGTCCGCGATGCGCACTACCGTGCGGCACATGACTCTTCAGGGATCCCTCACCCACGAGGAATACTGCGCCCAACTCCTCGACGAGACCGCCGAGTTCCGCAAGATCGTGCGCAGCGCCGATCTCTCGGCGACCGTGCCCACCTGCCCCGACTGGACGCTCGCCGATCTCGCCCGGCATGTCGGAGGCGCGCATCGCTGGGTCGGCACGCTCGTCGCCACCCGCGCCTTTGAGAACGTCGACCGTGCGGACGTCCCCGAGGCCGCCGGGCCCGAGGGCGAGGACGCCGCGGCGCTGGACGCCTGGCTGGCGGCGGGCGTCGAACAGACCGTGGCCGCGCTGCGGGAAGCCGGGCCCGATACCAAGGTGTGGAGCTGGACGACGGCCCACGACGCGGGGTTCTGGGCCCGCCGGATGGTCCATGAGACGGCCATCCACCGCGCCGATGCCGCGCTGACCGCCGGCGTCCCGTTCGACCTCCCGGCGCCGGTCGCCGCCGACTGTCTGGAGGAGTGGCTCCAGATCGGCGAGCTGCCGATGGTGGTGGCCCGTTTCGCCGAACGCGGGCGCACGGCGTTCGGCCCCGGCCGGACGCTCCACATCCACGCCACCGACGCCCCGCCCGAGCTGAACGCCGAATGGCTGCTCGACCTCACGGGGGAGGCGCCCACCCACCGCCGCACCCACGAGAAGGCCGCGGTCGCGCTGCGCGGCGGCCTCACCGATGCGCTCCTGGTCCTCTACCGCAGGCTGCCCGCCGACAGCGACCGGGTCGAGGTGCTGGGCGAGCGCGAGGTGCTCGACCAGTGGCTGGAGTGGGCGTCCTTCGGGTGAGCGGCCGGCCGGGCTCAGGAGTTCAGCTCGGCCAGCACCCGTAGCGTGTGCGGGTCCGGCGCCGTCACCAGGAGGTCGGTGACCGGGCCCGTACGCCACAACTCCAGCCGCTCGGCGATCCGTTCGCGCGGGCCGACCAGTGAGATCTCGTCGGCGAAGGCGTCCGGTACGGCCAGCACCGCCTCCTCCTTGCGGCCCTGGAGGAAGAGGTCCTGGATCCGCCGCGCCTCCGCCTCGTATCCCATCCGCGCCATCAGATCGGCGTGGAAGTTCTTTGCCGCATGGCCCATCCCGCCGATGTAGAAGCCGAGCATCGCCTTGACGGGCAGCAGCCCCTCGGCGACGTCGTCGCAGAGCACGGCGCGCGCCATGGGGGCGATGAGGAAGCCGTCGGGCGCGTCGGCCAGCGACGTCGCATGGACGTCGGTGCGCTGCGGCGACCAGTAGAGCGGCAGCCAGCCGTCCGCGATCCGGGTGGTCTGCGCGATGTTCTTGGGGCCCTCCGCGCCCAGCAGGACAGGCAGATCGGCGCGCAGCGGGTGGGTGATGGACCTGAGCGGTTTGCCCAGGCCGGTTCCGTCCGGGCCGCGGTAGGGGTGCGGATGGAAGAGCCCGTCCGCCGCCACCGGGCCCGCGCGGCGCAGGACCTGGCGGATCACGTCCACGTACTCGCGGGTGGCGGTCAGCGGGCTCTTGGGAAACGGCCGCCCGTACCACCCCTCGACGACCTGCGGCCCGGACAGCCCCAGGCCCAGCAGCATCCGGCCGCCGGAGAGATGGTCCAGCGTCAGCGCCTGCATGGCGGTGGCGGTGGGCGTACGGGCGGCCATCTGTGCGATGCCGGTGCCGAGTCCGATCCGGGAGGTGTGCGCGGCGATCCAGGTCAGTGCGGTGAAGGCGTCCGAGCCCCAGGCTTCCGCGGTCCACACCGAGTCATAGCCGAGCCGCTCGGCCTCGCGGGCGAGTTCGAGATGCCGGGGGTCGGGGCCGCGGCCCCAGTAGCCCAGCGCCAGACCGAGTCGCATACCGCCGCCCCTCTCTCCCGTTCCTGACACTGCGTCAGAAAGTGGAGTGCCCGGCGAACTGTACGACCGCGTCCCGGACATGGCAACGCACGGGCACCGGCACGGCGACGGCCCCCCGCCCGCGAGGGGCGAGGGGCCGGGGAAAGGACCGCTGTGCGTCCGGCGTGCGTCCGGCGCCGGTGCGAGGCCGTCAGCCGCGCTGGATGCCGGTGGTGTCCTGGAGGACGCCGCGCCGGCCGTCCTGGGTCTGCGCGATCAGGGCCTGGCCGCGCTGCTCGACCGCGAGGTACCAGGTGCCGGGCGCGAGTTCGGCGATCGGCGCCGCGGCACCGTCCTCACCGTAGAGCGGACGGGCGACGGGCACCGCGAACCAGAACGGCGCGAAGTCGGACGGAGTCCCGGCCGCCGGGGTGGCACCCGCCGGGGCGGCCTGGGCCGCCTGCGGCGCCGCGCCCTGCGCACCGCCCGCCGTCGCATCGGCCGGCTGCTGCTGGCCGTAGGGCTGGCCGGCCTGCGGCTGACCGGGCTGCTGGCCGCCCGGGTAGCCGTAGCCACCGGCCTGGGGCTGCTGCTGGGCGCCGGGGTAGCCGTAGCCGGGGTTGGGGTTCACACCGTACGGCGACGGGCCGCCGGCCGGCTTGTCCGAGATCAGCGCGGCGTTCAGCGCGGGCACCAGCGGGCCGGCGACCGCGGCGCCGGCCAGGACCAGGGCGGCGATCAGGCCGACGATGATGCCGGGACCGGCGCTCGTGATGTCGACGATGGTCCAGAACGCCGTCCACGCCGCGAAGATGGTCAGGCCGACACCGAACTGGCCGAGGTCGAGACCGCCGACCTTGCGCTGCTGCGGCAGCGCACGATTGATGACGATGATCGCCGCGCCGATCACCCCCGCCATGTAGATGCTCATCACGGTACCCAGCATGTGCCAGGCGTTGAAGCTGGAGGAGGCCACCGCGTCCTGGCAGACCTTGGCATACGGGCCGGAGCAGTCCGGGCCACTGACGAAATTGAGGAACGAGGCGATGAACAGCAACACCGCTGCTCCGATCACCACGCCGTCGCCTCGAGTGAGGGAGCGGATGTTCACGTAAGGGTCCTTTGTCTTTTTCGTGGGTCTGGTCGACGCTGTCGCTGGCGCGCACGGTACGAGGCACGGCAGGGCCCCATCGTAAAGGGGAACCCGTCGCCGAATCCGCCGGGCCGTCTTCTTGGTATCGGTTCCCGTACGGAATGCCGTATCGCCCGCCGTAACGGATGCCGTACGGATGGCGTACCGCGCCGGGCATCGCCACGACCGGTCAGCTCGTCAGGAAGTCCGTAATGCCCTCGGAGATCCCGCGCGCCGCGTTTTGCCGCCATGCGGCATCGGTCAAATGCGCCGCATCCTTCGGATCGCGCATATTGCCGCATTCGATGAACACCTTCGGCACCGTGGAGAGGTTGAGGCCGCCGAGATCGGAGCGTACGTCAAGACCCGTACCGCCGCCGATGTAATTGGACGGCGCGCTTCCGGTGACCGCCACGAACCGCCCGGCCACCCGCTCCCCCAACTGGCGCGAGGGCGCGACGATCGCGGAGGTGTCGGCCGCACCGGCCGTCACGCGCGCGGGCAGGATGACGTGGAAGCCGCGGTTCCCGACCGCCGAACCGTCCGCGTGGATGGAGATCGCGGCATCGGCATGCGCCTTGTTACCGGCGGCCGCGCGCTCGTCCACACACGGGCCGAACGGGCGGTCGCCGTCCTGGGTGAAGACGACCTTGGCGCCCTGGTGCTGAAGGATCGTACGGGCCCGGCGCGCGACGTCCAGGGTGAACGACGCCTCGGCGTATCCGGCGTCGGTGGAGGTGCCGGTGGTGTCGCACTCCTTGCGCTCGTTGCCGATGTTCACCAGCCGGGCGATCTCCCGGACATGATTGTGGTTGCGCGTGTTGTGCCCGGGGTCGATCAGTACGGTCTTCCCCTTGAGGCTGCCGTGCGGGTTCCCCTTGCCGGAGTGCGCACCGGATCCGCTGTCCTGGGAGCCGTCCCCCTTGCCGTCCTTCTTGTCCGGACGGTTGCCGTCGCCCGCGGACGCGCTCGGTGCGGGGTGCGCGGCCCCCGGTGGCGCTCCGCCGCCGCCTCTCAGCGACCGGAGCACCAGATAGCCCGCGCCGGCGGCCACCAGGACGGCGGCCAGGACGACGAGGACGATGGCGCCGCGCGGGCGGCGGGGCGGGGGGAAGGTACTGCCGTTCGACACGTCCGCGATCGTAGCCCGCGCCGCCCGGGTCGCCCGTCCGGCCTGTTCGGACGGGCGACCCGGGTCGGGTGTCAGATGCCGGACCCGGTGCGCCGCAGGACGTGCAGCGAACCGTGCACCGCGACCTCGGTGAAGGCGCCGGACTCCAGCGCCCGGCGGTAGATGCGGTACGGCGCCTGGCCGCCGTCCGCCGGGTCCGCGAAGACGTCGTGGATGACCAGCAGGCCCCCGGGCGCGAGATGCGGCGCCCAGCCCTCGTAGTCGGCGGTGGCGTGCTCGTCGGTGTGCCCGCCGTCGATGAACACCAGCCCCACCGGCGCACCCCAGACGGCCGCGGCCTGCGGGGACCTGCCCACCAGGGCGATCACCTGCTCCTCCAGGCCGGCGGCGTGCAGGGTCCGGCGGAAGGTGGGCAGCGTGTCCATCCGGCCGACCTCCGGGTCGACGACCGTCGGGTCGTGATACTCCCAGCCCGGCTGCTGCTCCTCGCTGCCCCGGTGGTGGTCGACGGTGACGGCCATCACGCCCGCGGCCCGCGCGGCGTCCGCCAGCAGGATCGTGGACCGGCCGCAGTAGGTGCCGACCTCCAGCAGCGGCAGCCCGAGCGCCGCCGCCTCGACCGCGGCGGCGTGGAGGGCGAGCCCCTCGTCCACGGGCATGAAGCCCTTCGCCGCCTCGAACGCGGCGAGAATCTCCGGCTGCGGAGCTGTCGGAGCCGTGGGAGCGGCCATGGGCTTCCTCCTGGTGTGCGGTCGGGGCCGGGTCCGGCTCATGCTGCCGTACGGGGCGCGGCGGGCGACGTGCGGGGCGGGCTGCCTGACGTGCGGGGGGGCGACGGGGGCGCGATATCCGCTCGGCCGCCCCGTCCGGCGCTGTATCGGCTCCAAGCCTCACATCTCCGGAATCACATCTTCCGATTCTGGATATGCACTTCGCGGTTCGCTTTTCTTCGTCGTCGACTTGCCCGCTTGCCTGATTGCCCGATTCCCCGCAAGTCCGAATGCGGAAATTCCGCACCGGCTGCGGCAGTGGAGGCACATGGGACAACCGGCGACAACCGGCGACGGAAATTCATCAAACCGTTTCCTTTTCGGATCCGGACCGTTTCCCGTCAAATGGTGCTCCGGCTGCTGAAAGGCGCCGAGCGCACGCCCGGTCCGCAGACGGCGGCGGCGCGCACCGGGGCCCACCCTCCCCGGGTGCCTGACCTTCCGTCAGATTGAAACGTGTTCTACCCTGCCCCGCATGGGCATCGGAATCACGCAAGAACACCGTGACCTGGCCGAGGCGACGCGTGGTTGGGCCGCGCGGGCCGTACCGCCCGAGGAGATCCGCACACTGCTCGACGCCCCACCCCAACGGCACGGCAGGCCCGCCCACTGGGACCGGCTCGCCGCGCAGGGCCTGCTCGGACCGCATCTGCCCGAGGCCGACGGCGGAGGCGGCGGCGCACTGCTCGACCTCGCCGTCGTCCTGGAGGAGATGGGCCGCGCCGCGCTCCCGGGCCCGTATCTGCCCACCACCCTCGCCGCCGAACTGCTCCGCCGCGCCGGACACCGGGACCTCGTACGGGCCCTGGCCACCGGCGAACTCCTCGCCGCCGTCGCACTCGGCACGGGCTCGCTCACCGCCGTCCAGGAGGCGGACGGCTACATCCTGGACGGAACCGCGCCCCCGGTCCTGGCCGGCGGTGACGCCGACGTGATCGTGCTCGCCGCTACGGCCCCCACGGGCCCGGTCTGGCTGGCGGCCGACGCCGCGACGCTGACCGTACGGGTCCAGGAGAGCGCCGACCCCACCCGGCCGGTCGCCGAGGTGAGCGCGGACGGCGTCCTGGTGCCCGCCGCACGCCTCCTGGCCGTCGACGGCGCGCTCGTCCGCGACCTGGCCGGCGTCCTGTTCGCCGCCGAGTCCTGCGGTACGGCCGGCCGGGCGCTGGAGACCGCCGCCGAACACGCCGCGGTACGCGAACAGTTCGGCCGCCCCATCGGCCAGTTCCAGGCGGTCAAACACCTCTGCGCCGACATGCTGGTGCGCTGCGAACAGGCCCGCGCCCTGGTCTGGGACGCCGCCCGCGCCCTGGACGAACCGCCCGCCGTCCGCGGCCTGGTCGCCGCGCTGGCCACCGCCACCGCCCTGGACGCCGCCCACACCTGCGCCAAGGACTGCATCCAGATCCTCGGCGGCATCGGCTTCACCTGGGAACACGACGCCCATCTCCATCTGCGCCGGGCCACCGTCGCCCGCCAGCTCCTCGGCAGCGGCGACAGCCACCGCCTGCGCGCCGCCCGCCACGCCACCGGCGGCGCCCGCCGCGCACTGCGCCTGGACCTCCCGGCCGAGGCGGCGGCACACCGCACACAGGCCCGTACGGTCATCGACGCGGCCCGCGGCCTCGACCCCGCCGCCGCCCGCCGCGCCCTGGCCCCCACCGGCTACGCCGCCCCGCACCTCCCCGAGCCCTACGGCCTCGGCGCCGGTCCCGTCCGGCAACTGGCCGTCCAGCAGGAACTGCGGGAAGCCGGCGTCGAGATCAGCGACCTGGGCATCGCCACCTGGGTCATCCCCTCCCTCATCGCCCACGGCACCAAGGAGCAGCAGGACCGTTATCTGCCGCCCTCCCTGCGCGGTGATCTGCTGTGGTGCCAGCTGTTCTCCGAGCCGGAGGCGGGCTCGGACCTGGCCTCGCTGCGCACCCGCGCCGAGCGGGTGGACGGGCCCGGCGGCGGCTGGCGGATCAACGGCCAGAAGGTGTGGACCTCGGCCGCCCAATGGGCCGACCACGGCATCCTCCTCGCCCGTACGAACCCGGACGCGCCCAGACACAAGGGCCTGACCTTCTTCCTCGTCGACATGAAGACCCCGGGGATCGACATCCGGCCACTGAAGGAGATCACCGGCGACGCGCTCTTCAACGAGGTCTACTTCGACGACGTCCTGCTGCCCGCCGATGCGGTGGTCGGCGAGATCGACAACGGCTGGAAGGTCGCCCGTACCACCCTGGACAACGAACGCGTCCATATGGCCGACCAGTTGACCTTCGACACGGGGCTGGAGGCCCTCCTGGAACGCTCCGCGGATCTGGACGGTTCCGTACGGGCGCGGGTGGGCGCGCTGGCCGCCGAGGCGCATGCGCTGGGGTGCATCGGGCTGCGTACCACGCTTCAGCAGGTGTCGGGGCTGGAGCCCGGCGCCGGCGCGGCCGTCCGCAAGCTCGTACAGACCCCGCATCAGCAGAAGGTCGCCGAACTCGCGCTGGAACTCCTCGGACCGGCCGGCGCGGTACGCGAGGGCGCGGGCGAACGGGCCCTGCACGGCTTCCTGATGTCCCGCTGCCTGACCATCGCGGGCGGCACCACCCAGGTCCAGCTCAATGTGGTCGCGGAGCGGCTGCTGGGGCTGCCGCGCGATCCGGAGCCCCGGCCGTTGATCTGAGGGCCGGCCGGTGGTGTCTTCCGGCTGCTGTCCGGCGGGCGTCCAGCGACCGTCCGGGCGGCTTCCCGGCGACCGCTTGGCGTACTTCCCGTTCCCGGCAACTCCTCGGCAACTCCCTGTTCCCGGCAACTCCCTGGTGACTCTGGAGGATGCGCATGACCGGCAAGGCGTACATCATCGGCGTCGGGATGACCGCGTTCGAGAAACCCGAGACCCTCGACTGGCAGTACTGGGACATGGCCAAGGAGGCGGGCGGCGCGGCGCTCGCCGACGCCGGTATCGACTACGAGGCCGTCGAGCAGGTGCCCGTCGGCTACTGCTACCAGCCCTCGACGGCCGGCCAGCGCGCCGCGTACGAACTGGGTCTGACCGGCATCCCCGTCTACAACGTCAACAACAACTGCGCGACCGGATCGACCGCTTTGATGATGGCCCGCCAGTTCGTCGAGGCGGGCATCAACGACTGTGTGCTGGCGCTCGGCTTCGAGAAGATGAAGCGCGGCGCGCTGGGCGGCGGCGCGGACGGCGGCGACTTCAGTACGTCTCCCGTCGCCCGCCACTACGGAGTGATGGCGGCCGCCCACGGCTTCGAGATGACCCCGCCCACCGCCCAGATCTTCGGCAACGCGGCCCGTGAGCACATGGAGCGGTACGGCACCACCATCGAACAGCTCGCCGCCGTCGGCGCCAAGAACCACCGGCACTCGGCGCACAACCCCTACGCCCAGTTCCAGGACGTCTACACGGTCGGGGAGGTCCTCGCCGCCAAGACCATTCACCGGCCGCTGACCAAGCTCCAGTGCTCCCCGACCTCCGACGGCGCGGCCGCGGCCGTCATCGCCTCCGAGCGCTTCGTCCGCGAACACGGGCTGGCCGACCGGGCGGTGGAGATCGCCGCCCAGGCGATGACGACCGACACCGACGAAAGCTTCGCCTCGGGCTCCTGCATCGATGTCGTCGGTAAGCCGATGTCCCGCGCCGCGGCCCGCCAGGTCTACGCGGCGAGCGGCCTGGGCATCGAGGACGTGGATGTCATCGAGCTGCACGACTGCTTCTCGATCAACGAGCTGCTGACGTACGAGGCCCTGGGCATGTGCCCCGACGGCGACGCGGGCAAGCTGGTCGCCGACGGCGCCACGACCCACGGCGGCCGCTGGGTGGTCAATCCGTCCGGCGGCCTGATCTCCAAGGGCCACCCCCTCGGCGCCACCGGCCTGGCCCAGACCGCCGAACTGGTCTGGCAACTCCGCGGCACAGCCGGCCCCCGCCAGGTCCCCGACGCCCACGTGGCCCTCGCCCACAACATCGGCCTGGGCGGAGCGGCGGTGGTGACGATGCTGCGGAGGTGAGGGAAGTGGGGTGAAGCGGCGTGAAGCGGCGTTAAGTGAAGTGGCGTGAGGTGAAGTGGCGTGGGGTGGCTGGCTATCCGCCTGTCCGCCTGCCCGGCCCGTGCGACCTAGGACCCGGGCAGCCGGGCGTTGCGTCGATATACCGATGCAGGGTGCATGAAACGAATGCGAACATGGTCCGCATGCCCCCGATAGCCGCCTCCCCCACCCTGTCCGGAACCGAGCGCCGTACGGCCGCGCCGCCCTGGCTGGTGATGCTGCTGGTGTGCGCGGGGCAGTTCCTCGTCGTGCTGGACGTTTCCGTCGTGAACGTGGCGCTGCCCGCCATGCGGACCGGGCTCGGGCTGAGCGAACTGGGCCTGCAATGGATCGTCAACGCCTACGTCATCACCTTCGCGGGCTTCATGCTCCTCGGCGGCCGGGCCGCCGACCTCTTCGGCCGTAAGCGGATCTTCGTCGTCGGGCTGGCGCTGTTCACCGTCGCGAGCCTGGCCGGCGGGCTGGCCCAGGAGCCCTGGCAGCTGATCGCGGCCCGCACCATCCAGGGCGTCGGCGCGGCGGTGCTCTCCCCGGCCACCCTCACGATCCTGACCACCTCCTTCCCGGCGGGCCCGGCGCGCACCAGGGCAATAGCCACCTGGACGGCGGTCGGCGCGGGCGGCGGTGCGGTGGGCGGTCTGGTCGGGGGAGTGCTCACCCAGTATCTGACGTGGCGTTGGGTGCTGTTGATCAATGTGCCGGTGGGGGCGCTGGTGCTGGCCGGTGCGGCGCTGTGGCTCATCGAGAGCCGGCAGGGCGCCGCGCGCCGCCTGGATGTGCCCGGCGCGCTCCTGGTGACGGCCGGGCTGGCGCTGGTGGCGTACGGCATCGTGCAGACCGAGACGGACGGATGGACCTCGGCGTCCGCGCTGCTGCCGCTGGCCGCCGGGCTCGTCGTGATCGCCGTCTTCATCGCCGTCGAGGCGCGTGCCAAGGCCCCGCTGATGCCGCTGGGACTCTTCCGGCTGCGCTCGGTTTCGTCCGCGAACGCGGCGATGGTGCTGGCCGGTGCCGCGATGTTCTCGATGTGGTACTTCTTGTCCCTCTATGCGCAAAATGTGCTGGCCTATACGCCGTTCCAGGCGGGGCTCTCGTTCATTCCGCACTCGCTGTCCATCGTCCTGGGCTCCAAGATCGGACCGCGGCTGATGAACCGGGTGGGCGCCAAGACCCTGGCCATCGCGGGCGCGGTGCTCTCCGCGTGCGGCATGGCCTGGCAGGGCACGATGGACGTCAACGGCACCTATCTCGGCACCATCCTGGGCCCCGGCATCTTGATGGCGCTCGGCGCGGGACTGACCGCCACCCCCGTCGCCTCGATCGCCACCTCCGGCGCCGACCCCGCCGACCAGGGCCTGGTGTCCGGCCTCATCAACACCTCCCGCCAGATGGGCGGCGCGCTCGGCCTCTCGGTCCTGTCCACCATCGCCGCCGCCCGGATCGCCCAAGGCCACGGCCGGGCGGCACTGGCGGCCGGCTACGGCCTGGCCTTCCACGTCGGGGCGGTGGTGCTGCTGGGCAGCATCGCGCTGATGATCCTCGCCCTGCCGCGCCGCCAGACGGACATCGGGCACGGCTGACCGGCCGGCCGGACGGCCGGACAAGGGGCAGACGGGCGGCCGGGCGAGGCTTTCGGCCGGGTGGTTGCCGGACCGGCGTCCGCCCGGTGGTCCCCAGCCCTACAGCCACCCGTTGCGCCGTGCCGCCCGTACCGCCTCCATACGATTGCGGGTCCCGGTCTTCCCGATGGCCGCCGAAAGGTAGTTGCGGACGGTGGCCTGGGACAGATGGAGCTTGCCGGCGATATCGGCGACCGTGGCGCCGTCCACGGCCGCGGTGAGCACATCGCGTTCGCGCGGGGTGAGCGGGCTGGGTCCGGCGCTCAGCGCGGCGGCGGCCAGGCCGGGGTCGATGACCCGCTCCCCGGCCAGTACGCGCCGGATGGCCGCCGCCAGATCCCCTACGGGCCCGTCCTTGACCAGGAAGCCGCACGCTCCGGCCTCCATCGCACGGCGCAGATAGCCGGGGCGGCCGAAGGTCGTGACGATCAGCACCTTGCAGGAGGGCAGCCGGTCGCGCAGATCGGCCGCGGCGTCCAGGCCGCTGCAACCGGGGAGTTCGATGTCCAGGAGGGCGACGTCGGGCCGGGCGTCCAGAGCGCTGGGGACGATCTGATCGCCCGTTGCCACCTGGGCCACGACCTCGATGTCCTCCTCCAGGTCGAGCAGCAACGCCAGCGCGCTCCGCATCATGCCCTGGTCCTCGGCCAGCAGGACCTTGATCACCGGGTCAACTCCTCCACATCCGCCATATCGCCCGTGCCGACCGGAAGTTCGGCCGTGACCCGGAATCCGCGCCGGCCGTCCGGGCCGCTGTGCAGCGTGCCGCCGGCCGCGGCCAGCCGCTCGGTCAGGCCCTTGAGCCCGGTGCCGCCCAGGGGACCGGGACGGCCACGATCCGCGGATTCGCGATACGCCGCGGCGCCTGCGCCGACCGGGCCGTCCGTACCGCCTGAACCGCTCGCACCGGCTGAACCGCTCGCACCGCCTGAACCGCTCGCACCGCCTGAACCGCTCGCACCGCTCGCACTGCCCGTATCTCCGGCCCCGTTCCGGTCGTTCGGCACGCCGACTCCGTTCATCCCGTCCCCGCCATCCCCCGTGTCGCCGCCGGCCGCCTCGCCGCCGCTTCCCGGAATCCTGTCCCGTAGCCAGGCCAGGCCATGCGCCGCGGCAGCACCGGAGCTTACGGGACCGCGGCCGTCGTCCGTGATCGTCAGCCGTACCCGGTCCGTATCGGCGTTGACGTCGATCTCGCAGCGGGTGGCGTGGCTGTGCCGGACGGCGTTGGTGACGCCCTCGCGGACCACCCAGCCCAGCAGCGCTTCGGCCTGGGTGGGCAGCGGCGGTCCCGCCTGCCGTACGACGGGCTCGATACCGGCCGCCTCCAGCACCGAGCGGGCCCGGTCCAGCTCGGTGCTCAGGCTGCCCTCGCGGTAGCCGGTGACCGCCTCGCGGATTTCGGTCAGAGCCTGGCGGCCGACCGCCTCGATATCGGCGGCCTGGCCGAGGGCCGCGTCCAGATTGCGCGGCGCCAGCCGCCGGACCGCCTCGGCCTTGACCACCACCACGGACAGGGTGTGCCCCAGCAGATCGTGCAGATCGCGGGAGAACCGCAGCCGCTCCTTCTCCACGGCCGAGCGGGCCAGTTCCTGGCGTGTGGCGTTCAGCTCCTGGATGGTGTCGAAGAGGCTGAGGACCGTGGCGGTGACCATGCCGGAGAGGAAGGTGCCGTAGCCGATGCCGAACGAGCCCCAGGGATCTTTGTCGTGCCAGCCCGACAGATAACCCGCTGTCCCGCTGAGCGCGATCAGCCACAGGGCCAGCTTCTTGCCGCGCAGGGTACGCACCGTGCCGGAGGCCAGCGACAGAAGGGGGAAGAACACGAACCATTCGCCGCCGAAGCCCAGCGCGATGGCGAAGGTGAGGGCGGTCAGCACGCCCAGGGCGATTACCGGATAGCGGGAGTCGCGCAGCCGTGGGCTGAAGGCGGACCAGACGACGGTGACATAGAAGGAGTTGAAGGCGAGCAGGCCCAGGCTTGCCAGCCACGGGTGGTCCGTCTTGCCCTGGACGATGTTCGAGAACGCGCCCGTGCCCATCAGCAGCCAGGGCAGAAAGGCGTACTTGCCGGGCCCCTTGTCCGGTTTCTTGCCCCGCCCCCTGACGGTGCAGGAGCCGCCGTCCATGGCGACGTCGCAACCGGCGTCCTGCTGCTTTGTGTCGTGCACTGTCGCTTCCCAGGTTTGCGTCATCGTCGGTCACACCGTTCGTGCGGCCCGACGGTACGCGTACACCGCGTAACCGCCGAAGAGTGCCAGCCAGGCGGCCAACACCGCCACCGTCGCCAGACCGGGCGCACCGCCCTCGGTGACGCTCCGGCCGAGCTCCGCGAAGCGGTTGCCGGGCGTCCAGGAGGACAGCGAGCGCAGCCAGCCGGGGAACAGTTCGGCCGGGAACCACAGTCCGCCGATGACCGACAGCAGCAGCATGCAGCCGGTGTTGACCAGGCCGGTGGACTGCGAGGAGAGCCGGTAACCGTTGCCGAGGCCGAGCAGGGTGAAGGGCGCGGTGCCGAGCCACAGCACCGCCGCCAGCGCCACCCACTGCCAGCCGGGCATCCGGACGCCGTTGACCAGCGCGCCCGCCAGCAGTACGGCGGCGAGGGCGGGCAGCACCGTCACCGTGCTGGTCAGCCCGCGGGCCACGACCACTCGTATCGGGCTCAGCGGGGTGATCCGCAACTGCCGCAGCCAGCCCAGCTGTTTGTCCTCGGCGACACCGGTGCCGACGCCGATCGCCGGGCCCAGCGCGCCGTACGCCGCCATCCCGACCATCGAGGCGATCTTCCACTCCATCGGGGCGCCGTCGGGGCCCATGCCGATATTGGTCATCAGCACATACATCAGCACCGGCATCCCGGTGCCGAAGACGACAAAGCTTCTGTCACGCAGGGTGCGACGAACTTCGAGAAGGATGTAGTCGAGCATTACGCGGTCTCCTTCGGGGACGACGGGGAGGAGGGGGAGGAGGGGGAGGCCGACAGGGATGACGGCGCTCCGGTGAGGGCCAGGAAGGCGTCCTCCAGGTCGGCGGGGGCGACCTCCAGGCCCCGTATGAGACCGAGCTCGGCGAGTGCCAGGACCGTCGCATCGGAGTCCGCCGTACGCAGCTGGGCGCGGTCGCTCCGTATCTCCACGGCGCTCACACCGGGCAGTGCTCGCAGCGTCTCGGTCGGCGCGCCTGCGAGGTCGAAGGAGACCAGCGAGCCGCCGGTCCCTCGCTTGATCGCCTCGCCGCTGCCGTCGGCGACCACCCGGCCGCCGTCGATCACCAGGATCCGGTCGGCGTGGTCGTCCGCCTCCTCCAGATAGTGGGTGGAGAACACGATGGTGTTGCCACGGCGGGCATAGGCGCGCATCGAGCGCCAGAAGGCGCGGCGTGCCTCGACATCCAGCGCCACGGTGGGCTCGTCCAGCACCAGCAGCTCGGGGTTCCCGGCCAGCGCCACCGCACAGCGGACCCGCTGGGCCTGTCCGCCGGACAGCCGGTCCACCCGCCGTCCGCCGAACTCGCCCAGGCCCGCCAGCTCCAGGGCCTCGTCGACGTCCATGGGGCGCGGGTACGTGGCGGCGACGAAGGCGACCAGTTCGCGGACGGTGACCCGCGGAATGGGCCGACCGTCCTGAAGCATGGCGCCCACCCGGCCCGCCCGCACCGCGGCCTCCGGCTCCCCGCCGAACAGCCGCACCGTCCCCGAGCTGGGCGGCAGCAGCCCCAGCAGCATGTTGAGAGTGGTGGACTTCCCCGCGCCGTTGCGCCCGAGGAGCGCCACCGTCTCGCCCGCGGCGATCTTCAGGTCCAGACCGCGGACGGCACGCACCGCGCCGTAACTCCGGGTCACCCCCGCGAATTCCACGGCCGCGGCGCCGCCCGCGGACCGCGTCGCGCCGGCCGGCCCGGCCGTCTGCGGCCTTCCCTGTGTCGTGCCCTGTGTCGTGCCCTGCGCCGCGTTGTGCGGCAGGCCCTGCGGCAGGCCCGTCGGGCTGCCGTTGGTGAGGTGTGTCGCCCTGCTCGTCGCCATGTCCGGCCTCCCCGTCGTTTCTTGTCCACGACGTTACGGAGCGTGGCGGCGGGGCGGCAGAGTCGAATGTGGGGGATCGTGCCTGACAAATGTCATGGGTCCGGAGAGGGGGCTTCGGGGGTACCCCGAGGCGAGGTCAGGGGGAACCCCGAGACGGGGCCAGGGGGCACCCTGAGGGGAGTCGGGGGCGGTGGAGGCGGGTGCCAGGGGCACGGACCGGTCGCCCCCGGCCTGACAACGAGTCAGGGGGGTTCCGAGTGCCCGGTGGATCGGCTATACATGGGACGCATCGGCTAGAACGCGTTCTAGAAGTGTGCCGACGGATGTCCCCGGCGGAACGTCACCCGGCCGATCCGGAACGACCCCGGCCCGGCCGACGGTGCGGACGGCCGGGCCGGGGTCTTCGCACTCGCCGCACTCGTCGCATCCGCCGGCCCGTCACACCCGTTACGCCCGTCAGACCCTTCGAGCCCGCCCTACCCGTTCGCACCGTGTCACACCGTGGTGAAGGAGCTACCGCCCCCATGCCCATCGACGCCGCCAAGGCCCTCTCCGCCGCGCCGCGGAGTACCGAACTCGCCTGGGACCACAAGGACATCCAGCTCTACCACCTCGGCATCGGGGCCGGCGCCGCCACACCGGAGAAGCCGCACGCCGCCACCGACCCCGACGAACTGCGCTACACCCTGGAGAGCGCGCTGCACGTCCTGCCCAGCTTCGCCACCGTCGCCGGCGGCGGAATGGCGCTGGCCGGCGGGCTCTCCGCCCCCGGCATCGAGGTCGACCTCGCCGCCGTCCTGCACGGCGGTCAGACGGTCACCGTCCACCGCACCCTCCCCGTGCGCGGCCGCGCCACCCAGACCTCCAGCGTCCCCGCCGTCTACGACAAACAGAAGGCCGCCGTCATCGTGCTGCGCTCCGAAGTAGCTGATGACGACGGCCCGTTGTGGACCTGCGACACCCAGATCTTCGTCCGCGGCGAGGGCGGCTTCGGCGGCGAACGCGGCCCCTCCGCCCGCCTCGAACTGCCCGACCGCGCCCCCGACCGCACCACCGAACGGCTGATCCGCGAGGACCAGGCCCTGCTCTACCGCCTCTCCGGCGACTGGAACCCGTTGCACGCCGACCCCGAATTCGCCAAGCTCGCCGGCTTCGACCGGCCGATCCTGCACGGGCTGTGCTCGTACGGCGTGACGCTCAAGGCCGTGGTCGACACGGTCCTCGGGGGAGATGTCGCGCGGGTGCGCTCGTACACCACCCGCTTCGCGGGCGTGGTCTTCCCCGGCGAGACCCTGCGGATCCGGATGTGGGAGGACGGCGGCCGCACCCAGGTGTCGGTCACGGCGGCCGACCGGGACGATGCGCCGGTCCTGGCGGACACCGTGGTCGAGCACGGCTGAAACAGGGGGACCGGCCAGGCCGCCCCAAAGGCCGGCGGCAGCTGCCCCCTGGGACGGCCACGCCCGCCCCTGGGACGGCCACGCCCGCCCCAGGGCCGGCCCGCCGCCCCGCTACCCGCCCGCAACCCGAGAGGAGCCGCGCCATGCGCGCAGCCGTACAGCACGAGACAGGGCAGGAAAAGCTCGAGGTGCTCGACGATGTGGAGGCGGTGGGGTTCGGGCCCGGCAAGGTCCGGATGCGGGTACGGGCCACCGGGCTGTGCCATTCCGACCTCTCCGCGATGAGCGGGGTGCTGCCGCAGCCCGCGCCCTTCGTCCCCGGGCACGAAGGAGCCGGCGAGATCCTGGATGTCGGCGACGGCGTCACCGGGCTCAGCCCGGGCGACCGCGTCCTGATGTGCTGGCTGCCGGCCTGCGGCAGCTGTCCGTCCTGCAAACGCGGTCAGACCCATCTGTGCCTGGCCGGGTTCATGAACGCCGGCACCCCCAACTTCGCACGCTCCGGGGGCGAGGTCTTCGGCTTCGCCGGGACCGGCACCTTCGCCGAGGAGGTCGTGGTCGCCGCCCACTGCGCGGTCCCGATCCCCGACGACGTCCCGTACGAGATCGCCGCCCTGATCGGCTGCGGGGTCACCACCGGGCTCGGCGCGGCCCTCAACACCGCCGAGGTGGAGGCCGCCTCGTCGGTCGCCGTCATCGGGTGCGGCGGCGTCGGCATCTCCGTCATCCAGGGCGCCAGGGCCTGCGGCGCCGCCCAGATCATCGCCGTCGACCCGGTGGCCGGCCGCCGCGAGGCCGCGCTCCGCTTCGGCGCCACCGAGGCCGTCGCCCCCGGCGAACTCGCCGACGCCAAACAGCGGATCACCGCGGGCGAGGGCTTCGACTACGTCTTCGAGGTCGTCGGCAAGTCCGCCACCGCCCGCACCGCCTACGAGACGACCCGGCGCGGCGGCACCCTGTGCGTGGTCGGGGCGGGTGCACTGGACGACACCTTCCAGGTCAACATGTTCGAGCTGTTCTTCGACGAGAAGCGGATTCTGCCCTCGCTCTACGGGGGCGGGGATGTGCTGCGCTCCTACGAGCGGGCCATCGCCCTGTGGCGGGCCGGCCGGATCGACCTCGAGGGAATGATCACCCATCGCGTCCGGCTCGCCGAGATCAATGACGCGCTCGACCAGATGCGGTCCGGTACGGCGTTGCGCACCTGCATAGAGATCTGACGTGGCCCCCGGCCCCCTGGGGCCGGCCGATCCCGCTCAGGGACCCGCACACCACCTGGCAACTCGCCCCGACAGCACAGGAGAGGACAGCAATGGCACAGCCTCAGCCACAGCCACTGCCACTTGAGGGCCGCAGCGCGATCGTCACCGGTGCCGGGCGCGGTCTGGGGCGCGCCGAGGCCTTCGAACTCGCCCGTCTCGGCGCCGGCGTCGTCGTCAACGACTTCGGGCAGCCGGGCCGGGACGGCACCGGCGACGCCTCTGCCGCGCCCGCCGAGGAGGTGGCCGCCGAGATCCGGGCGGCGGGCGGACGGGCCATCGCCCACCTGGGCGACGTCGCCGACTTCGGGCAGGCCCGGGCGCTGGTCCACCTGGCCGTCGAGAGCTACGGGAAACTGGACATCCTGGTCAACAACGCGGGCATTCTGCGCGACCGGATGGTGTTCTCCATGAGCGAGGACGACTGGGACTCGGTGATCCGCGTCCACCTCAAGGGTCACTTCAACACCACCCACTTCGCCGCGGCCCACTGGCGCGCCCGCTCCAAGCAGTCCGGCGGTCCCGTCTACGGGCGGATCGTCAACACCTCGTCCGAAGCGTTCCTCGCGGGCTCGGCGGGACAGCCCAATTACGCCGCGGCCAAGGGCGGCATCGTGGGCCTGACGACCTCCACGGCGCTGGCGCTGGCCAAGTACGGAGTGACCGCCAACGCCATCTGCCCGCGCGCCCGCACCCGGATGACCGAGGACGTCTTCGCGTCCGTTCCGGCATACCAGGAGGGCGCGGAGCCGGGGGAAGGCGGGCTGGACGCGCTGTCGCCCGAGCATGTTTCGCCGCTCGTCGGCTATCTGGCGTCACCGGCGGCCGCCCAGGTCAACGGGCAACTGCTGGTCGTCCACGGGGGGATGGTCGCCATCGCCGAACGCCCCCGGATCGCCGCCAAGTTCGACACCGCCAAGGACGTCTTCACCTTCGAGGAGCTGGACGGCCTGCTCACGCCGTATTACGCGCAACGGCCGCCGAACGAGACCTTCGGCGCGGCCGAGGTGCTGGGTCTCAAGCACGGATAACGGGCGGCAGTTAACGGACAGCAGTTAACGGAGAGCGGACAGTGGAGGGCGGGTAACGGCCGGCGGCTGACGGGATGCGGGACTGCTGACGGAACGCACTACGGCCGTGGCCGCCGCCCCAGGGAGTCGGGGCGGCGGCCACGGCCGTACTGGTCCGGGTGGCGGAAAATCGCCGCTCCGGAACCGGGCGCGTCAGGCGCCCTGGGTCTGCCTCACCCGGCGATGCCGGCCGTGCACATCGGCCTGCACGTCCTCCGTGGCCGCCGGGCCACGGTGCCTGCCGGAGCTTGCCGCCTCGGCAGCCTGGGCGGACGCCCCCTGGTAGCGCGCCTCGGTCGTGTCGGTTCGGGCTTCGGACATGAAAAGAGTCACTCCGTCAGATCGCTTACTGCTGTACGCGTCGGGACCTCCCCCAGCAACCGCCGGGGCTGCTGCCCCCAAGCGGAACTGTCGGTGGCCGGGTCAACCGGCTGCGTAGCCCCCGTCGGAATTCTAACTTGGCGGGAAATGGCGCTCCACTGGGCCTCCTGGGTCGAGAGAGGCGCCTGCTGGAGGGGAACTGGCCTGTGCATAAGGGGATGTGCGGCGCGGCGCGACGGTTCCGTACGGGTGTCCGGAAGTTGTGCAGATGCTGTGGAGCGGTTGTCGGCATCCCCTGCATCCGGGACAATCCCGCCCTTGCTCCCCGGCGCCGTGCCGGCCGCGTCGGTGGCGTCCCCCGTGCCCCCGATGCCCCTCGCGCCTCCCCTGTCCACGATGTCCGTCACATCGGTCAGGCTGGCCACGCCCGTCGCGGTCACCCTGTCCACCACAACAGCCACCTCCGCCCCGGTCACCCCGCCGCCCGCGCCCGCCCCGCCGGGCGCCTCCGCCCCCAGTGGCACCGCCATCCGTGCCACCCCGCACGGCATCGTCTCCGTAGCGCACGGCAGCAGCAGTTCGCCGGACGCCGTCCACAGACCGGCGCCTTTCAGCCATCCCTCGGGTGCCGGGAACCGGCGCAACCGGCGTTCCGACGGCCGCCATACGCCCAGCCGCGTCCCGTCCGCCGTATCGATCCGCAGGGCCACCGCGCAGCTCTCCGGTGTCAGCATCTGGCCCGGCTGTGCGGCGAACGGCGTGGCGAAACCGTCCGCCGGACGCAGGCATTCGGGGAAGCGCACCGGCAGGCTGCTGCCGAGGACGCCCCAGCCCAGCCGGTCGTGCCCGGGGGCGTCCGAGCGGAGCAGCAGCAGTCCGCTGTCCGGATCGGCCAGCAGCAGACGGTCGTTGCTCTCCTCGGTGATCTGGAGCAGCGGACTGGCCTCGCCGCCCCGCTCCAGGTCGAGCACCACGGTCTTCGTCCGGCCGCCCAGCTCCCGGTCCAGGGCCAGCAGCCGGCCGTCGCGATCCAGCCAGACGCCGCCCGTGCAGCGCCCCGGCACCTCGGTGACCCGCTCGGGGCCGCGCCTGCCGCCGTGCACCCGCCACAGCGCGGTGCCGCGCTCGCCGACCGCCAGGGCGTAGGCCAGCACACCGCCCGGGGCGGGCGGCAGCAGGGTCAGCTCCCGCGCTTCCACGGCGCCCAGCAGGAGTTCGCCCGTTCCCGGACCCGTCGGATACAGCAGGGAGAGCGCGAAGCGGTCGGCGACGCGGCGCAGGATCAGCACCCGGCCGTCGGCGAGCGGCAGCAGCTCGCTGTCCGGCTCCTCGGGCTGACTTCCGGCCAGCGGCACGGCATACGGCTCGGGGCCGCTCAGCGTCCAGCGCTCCGGAAACCGGCTCCCGGCGGCGTCGTCGTGACGGGCGAGCCGGGCGGCGTACGAGCCGTCGGCGGCGATGGTCAGGGCCGGGCGGTGCGGGCTGCCGAGCGCCGTGGCACCCTCGGGGGCACAGATCGTCATCGAGTGGTCACCTCCAGTCAGGAAGGGACGGTAGTTTTCGCACTTCCGGCCGATCAACGAGAGTTGCCGCACTTCACGCATAAGAGTGTCAGTTGTCCGGTTCGTCGGTCATGCGAGGGGCGGATGTGCTGCGCGGGGCCGGTCGCGGAGCCTGGGGGCGGACGGCCGCGCGGTGTCAGAGGCGGGAGGTAATCTTCCACCCGTGCCCGTACTGTCTGAAGTCCTCACCGCGCTCGACGCCCTCTGGCCCCCCGAGCGGGCCGAAGGGTGGGACGCCGTCGGCACGGTCTGCGGTGACCCCGACGCCGAGGTCCGCCGCGTGCTGTTCGCCGTGGACCCGGTCCAGGAGATCGCCGAGGAGGCGGTGCGGCTGGGCGCCGATCTGCTCGTCACCCACCATCCGCTCTATCTGCGCGGGACGACGACGGTCGCGGCCTCGACGTTCAAGGGCAAGGTCGTGCACACGCTGATCAAGCACGACATCGCCCTGCACGTCGCGCACACCAACGCCGACACCGCCGACCCCGGCGTCTCCGACGCCCTGGCCGGCGCGCTGGACCTGCGCATCCTCGGCCCGCTGGTGGCCGATGCGACCGATCCGGCCGGCCGTCGCGGCCTGGGCCGGATCTGCGAGCTGCCGCGCCCGATGACGCTGACCGGGTTCGCCTCCTACGCAGCCGCCCGTCTGCCCGCCACCGCGCAGGGCATCCGGGCGGCCGGCGACCCGGACCGCGAGATCCGTACGGTCGCCGTCTCCGGCGGCTCCGGCGACAGCCTCTTCGGCGACGTACGGGCTGCCGGTGTGGACGCGTTCCTCACCGCCGACCTGCGCCACCACCCGGCCTCCGAGGCCGTGCAGCACCTCCAGCCCGACGGGCAGACCCCGCCGGTCCTGCTCGACGCCGCCCACTGGGCCACCGAATGGCCCTGGTGCGAACAGGCCGCCGCCCAGCTGGACGCGGTCTCCGACCGGCACGGCTGGGGCCTGCGCACCCACGTTTCCCGTACGGTCACCGACCCGTGGACCGCCCACGCGGCGTCTGCCCAGCTCACCAGCCCCCCTGAAACTACGCACACCCCAGGAGCCCCCCGCTGAACGCCGCGCCCGCCGACCAGATCCGCCTCCTCGACGTCCAGGCCCTGGACGTGAGGCTCACCCAGCTCGCGCACCGGCGCAAGAACCTCCCCGAGCTCGCCGAGCTGGCGGCCCTGGAGGCCGACCTCACCCAGCAGCGCGACCTGCTGGTCGCCGCGCAGACCGAGGAGTCCGACACCAGCCGCGAGCAGACCAAGGCCGAACAGGACGTGGACCAGGTGCGCCAGCGCGCCGCCCGCGACCAGAAGCGCCTCGACTCCGGTGCCGTCACCTCCCCCAAGGACCTGGAGAACCTCCAGCACGAGCTGACCTCGCTCGCCAAGCGGCAGGGCGACCTCGAGGACGTCGTCCTGGAGGTCATGGAGCGCCGCGAGACCGCCCAGGAGCGGGTCGCCGAGCTCACCGAGCGGGTCGGCGCGATCCAGGCCAAGGTCGACGACGCCGCCGCGCGCCGCGACGCCGCCCACGCCGAGATCGACGCCGAGACCGCCACCGTCACCAAGGAGCGCGAGCTGACCGTCGCCGACCTCCCGGCCGATCTGGTCAAGCTCTACGACCGCATCCGCACCAAGGAGGGCGGCGTCGGCGCGGCCCGCCTCTACCAGCGCCGCTGCGAGGGCTGCCGCCTGGAGCTGAACATCACCGAGATCAACGACGTCCGCGCGGCCGCCGCCGACCGCGTCCTGCGCTGCGAGAACTGCACCCGCATCCTGGTCCGTACGCCCGACTCGGGCCTGTAGGCCATGGCGCGGACGTTCCTCGTCGAGGCGGACGGCGGGTCCCGGGGCAACCCGGGGCCGGCCGGCTACGGCGCCGTCGTCCTCGACCCGGCGAGCGGTGAGGCGCTGGCGGAGGCCGCCGAGTACATCGGCACCGCCACCAACAACGTCGCCGAGTACAAGGGCCTGCTCGCCGGGCTGCGCGCCGCCAAAGCCCTCGACCCCGAGGCCACCGTCCGCGTCCGGATGGACTCCAAGCTGGTCGTCGAGCAGATGTCGGGCCGCTGGAAGATCAAGCACCCGGACATGAAGCCGCTGGCCGCCGAGGCCGCGGCGGTCTTCCCGCCCGGGCAGGTCAGCTACGAGTGGATCCCCCGCGAGAAGAACAAACACGCCGACCGGCTCGCCAACGAGGCGATGGACGCGGGCAAGCAGGGCCGGCAGTGGGAGCCCGGCGCCTCGACGGCGGCACTGGACGCCGGTGCCGGGGCGCCCGCCCGCAGCGCCGCCGCCCGCGCCGCCGACGAGGCCGCCGAGGCGGCGGAGGCCGCCCCGGTGACCCGCGGCTGGGGCGCGCCCGATCTGGGCGCGCCCGCCACCTTCGTGCTGCTGCGCCACGGCGAGACCGCGCTGACCCCCCAGAAGCGCTTCTCCGGCAGCGGCGGCAGCGATCCCGAGCTCTCCGCCGCCGGCCGCCGCCAGGCCGAGGCCACCGCCGCCGCGCTGGCCGCCCGCGGCACGATCCAGGCCGTCGTCAGCTCACCGCTGCGGCGCTGCCGGGAGACGGCCGGTGCCGTCGCCGCGCGGCTCGGTCTGGAGGTCCGTATCGAAGAGGGCCTGCGCGAGACCGACTTCGGCGCCTGGGAGGGGCTGACCTTCGCCGAGGTCCGCGAACGCTTCCCCGACGACCTCGACGCCTGGCTCGCCTCCGCCAAGGCGGCGCCCACCGGCGGCGGCGAATCCTTCGCCACCGTCGCCCGCCGGATCGCCGTCACCCGCGACAAGCTGATCGCCCGTCACACGGGCAGGACAGTCCTCCTGGTCACCCATGTCACCCCCATCAAAACCCTGGTCCGGCTGGCGCTGGGCGCCCCGCCCGAGTCGCTGTTCCGGATGGAGCTGTCCGCGGCGTCGCTGTCGGCGGTGGCGTACTACGCGGACGGAAACGCCTCGGTGCGGCTGCTGAACGAGACCGCACATCTGCGCTGAGCGGCCCGCGGCGACGAAGCCGTACTGCCCGCCGGCCAAAGGAAGTTGACGGGACGTCATCGCATTCCCTCCGGGATGCTCCGGCCGTCAGCCGCGCAGCCTCGCCGCCTCCCGTGCCAGGCGCTCGATCCGTGGCCAGTCCTTCGCGGCCAGCGCATCGGGCGGGAGCATCCATGTGCCGCCGACGCAGCCCACGTTGGGCAGGGCCAGATACGCGGGGGCCGTGGCCGGGGTGATGCCGCCGGTGGGGCAGAAGCGGGCCCGGGGGAGCGGGGCGGCCAGGGAGCGCAGATGGGACGTCCCGCCCGCGGTCTCGGCCGGGAAGAACTTCAGCTCGGTCAGGCCCTCGTCCAGCAGGGTCACCACCTCCGACGCCGTCGAGACGCCCGGCAGGAACGGCACCCCGGAGTCCTTCATCGCGCCCAGCAGCCGCGGCGACCACCCGGGACTGACCAGAAAGCGGGAACCGGCCGCCCGGGCCGCGTCCACCTGGTCGGCGCTGAGGACGGTGCCCGCGCCGACCACCGCGTCCGGGACCTCTCCGTCGATCGCCCGGACGGCCTCCAGGGCGGCGGGCGTGCGCAGGGTGACCTCGATCGCCGGCAGCCCGCCCGCGACCAGGGCGCGGGCGAGCGGTACGGCGTCGGCGGCGTCGTCCAGGACGACGACCGGGATGACGGGGGCGAGGGAGAGGACCGAGAAGGCGGCGCTGGTCACGCCGCCCATGGTGCGCCAGGTTTCTCACCGAGTGCAACGGGCATTGCACATGCTGCAACTACCGCCCGTGCTAAAGCTCCGTCACGATCACATCGAGCCCCCACGCCTTGCCGCCCTTCGCCGACGCCTCGGCCTCCACCGCGTAACCGAGCTCCCGCAGCGCCGCCACCAGCTCCGCCGGGTCCTTCGGCCGCAGCCCGGCGGTCAGCAGATCGCGGACCAGCCGCCCCTTGGTCGCCTTGTTGAAGTGGCTGACCACCGACCGCTTCTCCACCCCGTCCACGATCTTCGACTGGAGCACCCGCACCGTGGCGGTCCGCCCGGCGACCTCGCCCTTGGGCTTCCACGCCGTCGCATACGCCGCCGAACGCAGGTCGAGCACCAGGCCCTCCCCGGCCGCCGCGGGCAGCACCTCGGCCATCGGCGCCCGCCAGTACGCGCCCAGCGCCCCCAGTGCGGGCAGCTTCACCCCCATCGAGCAGCGGTACGACGGAATCCGGTCACCGATCCGTACGGCGCCCCACAGCCCCGAGAACACCAGCAGCGACTCCTCGGCCAGCCGCCGCGCCCGCGCGTCCAGGGAAGCCAGCCCGAGGGCGTCGTAGAGCACCCCCGTGTAGATCTCCCCGGCCGGGCGTGTGCCGGCCGTGCGCAGTCCGGCGTTCTTGGCGATCTCGCCCTTGAGGCCCTGGCTGAGGCCGAGGACCTCCTGCGCCTTGGTCTCGTCCGCCGCGCACAGCCCGACGAGCTCCTCCAGCACCGCCTCGCGCACCGCGTTCAGCCCCGGGAGCGAGAGCGAGCCCAGGTCCAGCGTCGGCCCCGTTTCCCCCGCGGCCTTCCCCTCGGACGGCGGCAACAGCACGAGCACGGTGTTCTCCTTCATGGCGGTACGGGCGGGGGTGCGGCCCCGGGAAAGCGTAGGGCCTGCGCGGCGGCGGGCCGTAACAGGGGAGCGGCGGGGCGGACGCCGCGCGGCCCCCGGGCCGGACGGTCACACCGCGGCACCGGCGCCGGGTGCGCTGGGCCGGACGGTCGCACCGCGCCACCGGCGCCTGGAGCGCTGGGCCGGACGATCACACCGCGCCACCGGCGCCTGGAGCGCTGGGCTGGACGATCACACCGCGCCACCGGCGCCGGCCCGCCATACGCTCGGTGGTATGCCCCGTCGCCATATGCACGTGACCGACGCCGCCGAGGCCCCGCTGCGTGCCGCGCTGCATGAGCTGCGCGGGCATCTGGAGATTCCGGACCACTTCCCGCCCACGGCCCAGGCCGAGGCGGAGAGCGCCGCCCGGGCCCCGCGCATCCCGGCCGCCGACGGGGCGGTGGTGACCGAGCACACCCTGGAGGACGCCACCGACCTCCCCCTCTTCACCATCGACCCGCCCGGTGCCCTCGATCTCGACCAGGCGATGTTCCTCTCCCGGCGGCGCGGCTGGGGGCCGCCCACGGCGCGCACCGGGGGAGGCTTCCGCGTCCACTACGCCATCGCCGATGTGGCCTCCTTCGTCACCCCGGGCGGCGCCCTTGACGCCGAGGCGCACCACCGCGTCACCACCCTCTACTTCCCCGACGAACGCATCCCGCTGCACCCGCCCGACCTCAGCGAGGGCGCCGCCAGCCTGCTGCCCGACCAGGACCGCCCGGCCGTCCTGTGGCAGCTCGACCTCGACGCCGACGCCGCGCTGACCGGCATCTCCGTACGCCGCGCCCTGGTCCGTTCCCGTGCCCGGCTCGACTACGCGGGCGTCCAGCGCGTCCTCGACGACGAGACGGCCGAGGAACCGCTCGCCCTGCTCCGCGAGATCGGCCGGCTGCGCGAGGAGCGGGAGGCCGCCCGGGGCGCGATCTCCCTCCATGTCCCCGAGCAGGAGATCGTCGAGCGCGACGGCCGCTACACCCTGGAATACCGCGCGCCGCTCCCCGCCTACGGCTGGAACGCGCAGATCTCCCTGCTCACCGGCATGGCCGCGGCCGAGCTGATGCTCGCCTCCGGGACCGGCATCCTGCGCACCCTGCCTCCCCCGAGCTCTCCACCTCTCCCCCACTCTCAACTGCGTTCGAGCGGGGGGACCCCCATGCGCAGCGAGGGACCCCCACCCCGCGACGGCTCCGTGGCCCGGCTGCGGCGGACCGCGCAGGCGCTGGGCATCGACTGGCCGCACCACACCTCGTACGCCGCCCTGCTGCGCTCGCTCGACCCGCGCCGCGACACCGACGCCGCCTTCCTCCAGGAGTGCACCACCCTGCTGCGCGGCGCCGGCTACACCGTCTTCGACGGCACCCCGCCCGACGCCTCCGCCGCGCAGCACGCCGCCATCGCCGCCCCGTATGCGCATGCCACCGCGCCGCTGCGGCGGCTGGTCGACCGCTACTCCTCCGAGCTGTGCCTGGCCGCCTCGGCGGGCGCCGCACCGGCCGAATGGGTGCGCGGCGCGCTGGCCGCCCTGCCGCACGAGATGGAGACCGGCACCCAGCGCGCCAACCAGGTCGAGCGGGCCTGCGTCGACCTGGTGGGGGCGGCGCTGCTGCGCGACCGGGTGGGCGAGACCTTCGACGCCCTGGTCGTCGAGACCCAGGAGGACGACCCCACCCGGGGCACCGTCCAGCTCCACGACCCCGCCGTCATCGGCCCCGTCGAAACCGCCCCCGACGGCCCGGCCCTCTCCCTCGGCCACCGCCTCCGCGTCCGCCTCGCCGCCGCCGACCCGGGCCGCGAACCGGTCCGGTTCATCCCTGCCTGACCACCATGGACTCCCCGGCCGCGGCCCGTACGGCCGCCACCGCGCCCCGCGCGTCATCGGCATGGAACCGCACCGTATGCACCACTTCCCGCCGCCCCAACAGCCGTACGGCAACGACCGGTTCGGCCAGCTCGACGGTCACGGAGGTCTGCCCGCACACCGCCATGGCCAGCACCCCACCCGCCCCCTTGCCGTCCGTGTCGTCCTTGGTGAACCGCAGGTCGTGCCCTACGGAGGCGATCCGCTCAAGCGGTATCCGTATCTCCGTCCGGGCGCCGTCCCGCAACAGCAGGCTCTCCGCCCCGAGCACATGCGGCCGGGTGACCGCCGCCGCCTGGAGCCCCAGCATCATCAGCACCGTGTAGACGTCGAGGACCAGCATCACGGCATGCGGCACCGGACGGTCCGCGAGCAGCACGCCGACCGCGACGGTCTCCACCACGCACACGAACGCCAGCCCGTAGATGTTCGCCGCCTGCCCCGCCGCGTACGGCAGGGGACGTTCGTCCGCCGCCACCCCGATCCGCCGCCGCGCCACCCACCACACCAGGCCGGCCAGCCACCGGGCCTCGTAGCCGGCCAGCCGGCGCAGCGCGCCGCCCCGGCTCACCGTGCACGCTCCGCGACCAGCCGGAGTGCCCCGCGTACGGCCGCGGCCTGGGCGGGCGCGAAGTGGGCGTAGTACGCCGCCAGGAAGCCGCCGTCCGCCTCCGCGCCCGCCGCGGCCGCCCGCTCCCAGTGCTGCCCGCTGAGCCCGGCCACCACCGCGTCCGGAATGCACGCGGCGAGCGCCCGCGCGGCCTGCGCCACCCGCGGATCGTCCGGCGCGGCCGATGCCAGCGCATCCAGCAGCCCGTACACCTCATACGCCCGTGCCATCGCCTCCGGCGTCCCCGAGGCCTGCCCGAGCAGATCCGCCACTCTGCTGCCCGAATCCCCGCCGTCCACCGACTCCAGCAGCGCCAGCACCTCCCGCTCCGTCGCCGCCGTCGCGGGCTCCGGACCGGGCCGCGCGGCCGCCGTCCGGGCCATCTCCCCGAACAGCGCCGCCAGTTCGTCCGACACCGGCCCCTCCGCGGGCAGCCCGCCGTGCTCCTCCGCCTGCCGCCGCAGCGCCGCCAGCCGGGCCCGCCGCGCCCGGATCTCCTCCTCCTGACGGGCCAGGTCCGCGTCCAGCTCGGCCAGCACCTCGTGCAGCTCGCGCCCGGAGTCGTCGGCGAGGACGTCCCCCACCTCCTCCAGCCCGAGGCCCAGCTCCGCCAGCCGGCGCAGCCGGGCGAGCGCGACCGCGTCGCGCAGCCCGTACGCGCGGTAGCCATTGGCGCGGCGCTCGGGCTCGGGCAGCAGCCCGAGGTGGTGGTAGTGGCGGATGGCGCGGGTGCTGACGCCGACCAGATCTGCGAGTTCTCCGATCCTCATGCGGCCAGTAGAAACGTTGCCGCTGCGGCAAGGTCAAGCGTCCGCGGCGCGCCAGGTAGCATGGTCGGCACGGCGGACGAGCCGGCCGGACGGCCGCGTGGGGACCTCACGGTTCCCCCGAGGAAAGTCCGGGCTCCACAGGGCAGGGTGGTGGGTAACGCCCACCCGGGGTGACCCGCGGGACAGTGCCACAGAAAACAGACCGCCGGGGCCGAAAGGCCGCGGTAAGGGTGAAACGGTGGTGTAAGAGACCACCAGCCTCCGAGGTGACTCGGAGGGCTAGGTAAACCCCACCCGGAGCAAGGTCAAGAGGAGCCGTCGAGAGACGGCTCTGCGCGGACGATCGAGGGCTGCCCGCCCGAGTCCGCGGGTAGACCGCACGAGGCTGCCGGCAACGGCAGTCCTAGATGGATGGCCGTCTCCCCTCGGCCCGCAAGGACCGGGGGTGACAGAACCCGGCTCATAGGCCGACTCGTCCGCCGCCCGATCCTTCGGGGCCCCGGCGCCCCGGGGCCCGGCTTGTGGTGATCATGCTTCGCCGCAGTCGTGCGGCCAGTACCCTCCTCCCGACAGTAATCGCATGTGTGTACGGGGCGGGGGCGGGGCGGCGGTGCTCAAGCACTACTACCGGCTGGTCTATTGGAAGCGGCGGATCGGCTGGGCACTGGGATGGCGGGGTGCCGGCCAAGGTGCGGGCCTGCGCGGCCATCCCCGGGGGCGCGGACGCGGCGCGCGGCGGATCGGCCGGTTCGCCTCCCGCGCCTGGCCGTTTGTGATGTTCGGGCTGCTGGTGGCGGTGGTGGTCGCGCTGTCGGCGCTCCTCGCGTCCGCGCAGGACCCGTTCGGCATGGGGGAGTTGGGCGTGCGGCAGCCGTCCGGGTGGGTGGCGCAGCGGTAGGGACCGGGCCCGGTCCCTACCGGCTCCGTGGGGGCGGTCAGCCGCCCTCGATCCCCGTAGCCGTCCCGCTGACGTGCACCCGTGCGTCTCCCTCCCGCAGCTCCACCGACAGGAGGCCCGGTCGTCCCATGTCCTCGCCCTGGTGGAGCGTCAGCTCGGCCGAGGGGGCGACGAGGCCCAGTTCCCTCGCGTACGCGCCGAAGGCGGCCGCCGCGGCGCCCGTTGCCGGGTCCTCCACGACGCCGCCGACCGGGAACGGGTCGCGGACGTGGAAGACCGACGCGGACTCGCGCCAGACCAGTTGGAGGGTGGTCAGGTCCAGGCGGCGCATCAGGGCGGCCAGGCGGTCGAAGTCGTAGGCGAGGTCGGCGAGGCGGGCGCGGGTGGCGGCGGCGAGAACCAGGTGGTTGTTGCCGGCGAAGGCGATACGGGGCGGGAGGGCCGGGTCCAGGTCGGCGGCGGGCCAGCCGAGGGCGGCCAGGGCCTCGGTGAGGTCGGCGTCGGTGACGGCCGTGACATGGGGCGCGACGCTGGTGAGGGTGGCCGTGAGGGTGCCGTCCTGCTCCCGTACGGTGACCGGGACCGGGCCGGCCTGGGTGGCGAAGAGCAGGTCGCCGGGGCCGATCCGCTCGGCGAGGGCGACGGCGGTGGCGACCGTCGCATGGCCGCAGAACGCCACCTCGGCGAGCGGGCTGAAGAAGCGGATGGTGAAGGCGCGGCCCGCCGTGCCGCCCAGGTCCGCGGGCGGCGGGGTGAGGAAGGCCGTCTCCGAATAGCCCAGTTCCGCAGCGATGGCGAGCTGCGCGGCATCGTCCAGGCCGCCGGCGTCGAGGACGACACCGGCCGGGTTGCCGCCCTCGGGGTCGGCCGAGAAGGCGGTGTAGCGCAGGGCTTCGGGTGCGGTACGGGCCGCGGTAGGGGCGGTGTCCTGCGCGGTGTCGTTGAGGTTCATGATCGGGGAACGCGGCGCTCCGGGGGGCTATTCCCGTACGTGGGGGAGGGCTCCGCGTGGGCCGGTCAGCGGTTCAACCCCGCCCGATATATGGCATGTTGGTCGCCATCACCGTCGCGAACTGCACATTCGCCTCCAGCGGCAGCGAGGCCATGTGCCGCACCGTGCGGGCGACGTCGGCCGCGTCCATCACCGGCTCGACCGCCGTTTGCCCGTTGGCCTGGAGGATGCCGGTCTGCATCCGGCCGGTCATCTCGGTGGCGGCGTTGCCGATGTCGATCTGGCCGCAGGCGATCCGGTACGGACGGCCGTCCAGGGAAAGGGACCTGGTCAGCCCCGTGACCGCGTGCTTGGTGGCGGTGTAGGCGATCGAGTGCGGGCGCGGCACATGGGCGGAGATGGAGCCGTTGTTGATGATCCGGCCGCCCTGCGGATCCTGTTCCTTCATGGCGCGGAAGGCGGCCTGGGCGCAGAGGAAGGCGCCGGTGAGGTTGACGTCGACGACCGCGCGCCAGTCCTCGTACGACAGCTCCTCCAGGGGGCCGGGCCTGCCGAACGTGCCCGCGTTGTTGAACAGCAGGTCCAGCCGGCCGAAGCGGTCGCGGACGGCGCCGAAGAGGGCGTCGACGTCGTCGGGGCGGGTGACGTCGGTGGGCACCGGGACGACGGCGGGGCGCTCGGTGCCGACCTGGGCGAACCGGTCCGCGGTGGCGTCGAGGGTTTCCCGGCGGCGTCCGGCCAGGACGACATGCCAGCCGGCGGCGATCAGCTCCTGGGCGACCGCCCGGCCGATGCCGGAGCCCGCGCCGGTGACCACGGCCACCTTGCCGTTGGCCGGTGCGGTCGCCTCCCGGTCCGCCTCGTCCGTCCCGTGGGCCGCGCTCTCGTTCTGTGCCATGGCGGCAGGGTAGACGGCGGACGTGGGGCGGGGCGGGGCCGTCTCAGCCGTCGGCCGGGGAGCCTCCGTGGGCACATGGCGGGGAGCCTCCGTAGAGGCACCTGGGACGTCCGACGTAGGACCGGGCGTAGGACCAATGGCGGGCCGGAATTCCGGCCGGGCGGCGTCGTGCGCGTGCCAGGATGATGCGGACACCACTCACCCATGGAGACGCTCATGACGGAGCCCGGCCCCAGCACGGCCGCATCCCCGGCCGGAAGACCGGACCAGCCCGGCATACCCGGGCGGACCGGGGCCGCAGCACCGACCGCACCGAGCGCGTCGACCACATCGCCCGCCCCGTCCGCGTCCCGCCGCACCGGCCTCCTGGTCACCCTCGTCCTCGGCGGTCTGACGGCCCTCGCGCCGCTCTCGATGGACATGTATCTGCCGGCCCTGCCGCAGGTCACCGCCGCCCTGCACAGCCCCGCGGCCACCGTCCAGCTCACCCTCACCACCTGCCTGGCCGGTATGGCCGCGGGCCAGATGATCGTCGGCCCGATGAGCGACAAATGGGGACGCCGTCGCCCCCTGCTGGCCGGCATGGTGCTCTACGTCCTGGCGACCGCCCTGTGCGCCGTCGCCCCCGACGTCCGGCTCCTGATCGCCTTCCGTCTGGTGCAGGGCCTGGCGGGCGCGGCCGGCATCGTCATCGCACGGGCCGTGGTGCGCGATCTGTACGACGGCATCGCGATGGCCCGGTTCTTCTCCACGCTGATGCTGATCTCGGGCGTCGCCCCCGTGGTGGCACCCCTGATCGGCGGGCAGATTCTCCAGATCACCGAGTGGCGGGGCGTGTTCGTCGTCCTGACCCTCGTCGGCATCCTGCTCACCGCCTTGGTGTGGCGCACGCTGCACGAGACCCTGCCGCCCGCCCGGCGGCACGCCGGCGGCCTCGGCCAGACCCTGCGCACCATGCGCGATCTCCTCGCCGACCGGGCCTTCTCCGGCTACCTCCTGGTCGGTGCCTTCGCCTTCGCCGCCCTCTTCGCCTACATCTCCGCCTCGCCGTTCGTCGTCCAGGAGATCTACGGCGCCTCCCCGCAGGTCTTCAGCCTGCTCTTCGGCCTCAACTCCGTCGGCCTGGTGCTGGTCGGCCAGATCAACGGCAAGGTGCTGGTCGGGCGGGTCGGCCTGGACAAGGTGCTGGGCACCGGTCTGGCGGTGATCGCGGTCGCCGCGGCGGGGCTGCTGCTGATGTCCTCCGGGGTCTTCGGCCGGGTGGGCCTGGTCCCGGTGGCCGCCGGACTCTTCGTCCTGATGGCCGCGATGGGGCTGGTCATGCCCAGCACCAGCACCCTGGCCCTGCTGCGCACCCCGCACGCCGCGGGCTCCGCCTCCGCCCTCCTGGGCACCTCGACCTTCCTCCTCGGCGCCATCGCCTCCCCGCTGGTGGGCATCGCGGGCGAGCGGACCGCCGTTCCGATGGCCGTGGTGCAGTTTTCCTGTGCCGTTTTGGCGCTGGTGAGCTTCCTGGGGATGTGCCGCCCGTGGCAGCGTAGGGGGCAGGGGGTACCCCCTGCTCCTTAAGAGCTCGGGGGAGACAGCGCGAGCGGCACGGGCGGGAGGAAGACGCTCTGAACGCACCGGGACTCAGATACGGCACACCGGCCGAGGCGGGACTGGATCCCGCAGGGATGGCGCGGCTGGTGGCGGGAGTGCGGACACTGCCCGAGGGGCGGCCCGCCTGGTGCGCGGGCGCGGTGGTGCTGGCCGGGCGCGGCCCGGTCGTCGCCGTCGAGGCCGCCACGGGCTGGGCGGTGCGCTACCGGGCCTACGACCCCGAGCGCGACCGGGGCCTGGATCTGCCGCGCGATCTGTGGGAGCCGATGCGGGTCGGTACGGTCTTCGACCTCGCCTCGCTCACCAAGCTCTTCACCGCGCTCGCCACGATGCAGCAGGCCGAGCACGGCCTACTGGACCTTGACGCCCCGGTCCGCGCCCATCTGCCGGACTTCGCCCCGGGCGCCACCGTCCGCCAGCTGCTCACCCACACCTCGGGTCTGCGCCCGGAGGCGCCGTTCCACGCGCACCGGGGGCGCACCGCCCAGCTGGCGCTGCTGTGGGCCGAGTCGGCCGCCCCGGCGGGCCCGCCCGGTGGCGCATACCGCTACTCCGACCTCAACCTCATCGCCCTCCAGCTGGTCCTGGAGTCGCTCACCGGGCGGCGCCTGGATGCGCTCGTACGGGAGGGCATCACCGGCCCGCTGGGCATGACCGGCACCTGCTACGGGCCGCTGACGCCGCCGGGGGTGGCGGCGACCGAGGACCAGCGGCGGCCGTGGGGGAAGGCGGACCGGGGGCTGCTGCGCGGGGTGGTGCACGACGAGAACGCCTGGGCGCTGGGCGGCGTCGCGGGCCATGCGGGGCTGTTCGCCCCGGCCCAGGATCTGGCGGTGCTGTGCCGGACGCTGCTCAACGGAGGGGCGTACGGCTCCGCGCGCATCCTGGGGCCGGCGGCGGTGGCCGCGCTGCTCGATCCGCCCGGCCTCGGGTTCGTCGTCGACCAGCCGTATTTCATGGGGGAGTTGGCGGGGCGGGGCGCGGCCGGGCACACCGGCTTCACCGGTACCAGCCTGGTCCTGGACCGGGCCACCGACACGTTTCTGGTGCTGCTGGCCAACACCGTCCACCCGCGGCGCGGCAACGGCGGCAGCGGTCCGCGGGCGGCCGCGGCGACCGCTCTGGCCCGCGCGGTCCTGCGCTGAGCGGGTGCCGGAAGCGCGCGGCCGGGCACCCGGCCTGCGCCCCGTAAAATCGGCCGCATGCACGAGGAACTGCGCGCCGCCCTGGCCGGCCTGCTCGACGGCCTGCCGCCCAAGCAGGCCGCGCAGGCCGTCGAGCGGCTGATCGCCAACTACCGGGGCACCACCCCCACCGACGCGCCGGTCCTGCGCGACCGCGCCGATGTCGCCGCGTACGCCGCCTACCGGATGCCGGCCACCTTCGAGGCCGTACGGTCCGCGCTGACCGCCTTCGCCGCCCGCGTTCCGGACTGGTCCCCGGGCACCCATGTCGACATCGGCGGCGGGACGGGCGCCGCCACCTGGGCCGCGGCCGCCACCTGGCAGGGCCACCGCAGCACGGTCCTGGACTGGGCGCAGCCCGCCCTGGACCTAGGCCGCGAACTGGCCGCCGGGACCCTGCCGGACACCGACTGGCAGCGGGCGGTCATCGGTGCGGGCCTGAGCGTGCCGCCGGGCACGGACCTGGTGACCGTCTCCTACGTCCTGGGCGAGCTGCGCCCCGAGGCCCGCCGCGCCGTGGTCGAGGCCGCGGCCGCCGCCCGGGCCGTCGTCCTGATCGAACCGGGCACCCCCGAGGGCTATCTGCGCATCCGCGAGGCCCGCGACCAGCTGATCGCGGCCGGACTGCGCATCGTCGCGCCGTGCCCGCACAGCGACACCTGCCCGATCACCGTCGGCGAGGACTGGTGCCACTTCTCGGCCCGGGTCAGCCGCTCCTCGCTGCACCGCCAGGTCAAGGGCGGCTCCCTCCCGTACGAGGACGAGAAGTTCAGCTACGTCGCGGCCACCGCCTTCGACGCCCCGGCCGCCCCCGCCCGGATCGTCCGCAAGCCCCAACTCCGCAAGGGCCAGGTCCTGTTGGACCTGTGCACGGCGGAGGAGGGGCTGCGGCGGACCACCGTCACCAAGCGGCACGGCGCCGACTACCGCGCCGCCCGGGACGCGGCCTGGGGCGACGCCTGGGCCTGAGCGGCCCGTCCGTCAGGCCCGTCCTCACTCCCGGGCGTCTCGCTTCTCCTGGAGTTTGCGCAGCAGCTCGCGCCGCTGCGCCTGCGGATCGGGGCGCCCTTCGGCGGTGTGGCCGCCGTGCCCGCCGCCGCGCAGCGCGCCGCGGGAGAGGTTGTTACGGGTGCCGCCGACCCCGAGCATGCCGCCCGCGTTTCCCTTGCTCATGGAGCTGTCCCTTCGTCGCAACGGTAAGGCGAGACGCTTCGTCTCGCTCGATATCGAGCATGCCGCAAGACGCTCCGTCTCGTCAATGCATTTCAAGACGATACGTCTCGCCTCACACCGTCGCTAAAATCGGCCCATGGCCGACCCCAGAGCCCCCAAAGCCCCCGACGCCTCCCGCCGCAGCGAACGCTCCCGCCGCGCGATCTTCGACGCCGCCCTCGCGCTCGTCGGCGAGGTCGGCTACGACAAACTCACCATCGAAGGCATCGCCTCCCGCGCCGGTGTCGGCAAGCAGACGATCTACCGCTGGTGGCCTTCCAAGGCTGCGGTCCTCCTGGACGCCTTCGGCGCCGTCGTCGACGAGTACGACCACGAAGGGCTCCCCGACACCGGCGACCTCGCCGCCGACCTCAAGTTCGTTCTCCGTGCCACCGCCGATGAGTTCAACGACGCGGCCTGGCAGGCCCCCTACCGTGCCCTCGCGGCGGCCGGCGTCAACGACGAGGAACTCTCCCGCACCTTCGTGGCCCGCCTCATGGAACCCAGCACCCGCGTCTACGTCGACCGGCTGCGTGCCGCCCAGGAAACCGGTGAGGTGGCCCCGGGTGTCGACCTCCGGATCGCCACCGAGATGTTGTTGAGTCCCTTCTCACAACGCTGGCTGATGCGCACCGGCGAACTGACCCACGACTACGTCGACACCCTGGTCGACCTGGTGTTGCACGGTCTGCGGCCGCGCGGCTGACCCGCCTGGACGATGCCGCGATAGCGGCAATTGCCGGGATTGACCCCCCGTTCGTTCACCGCGGATCCGTACACCGGTCACCTGGAGCCCAGGATGGTGGCAGCATTGATCCCAGACCACCGCTCGAAGTGAGGGGATAGATGGACCGCAAGAGCAGGTTCTCCCAGTGGCTGCGCCGCCCGAAGAGCGGATCGGGCGGCGGCGATACGGACACGGGATCGACGGCTGCGCGCAGCCGCGAGGACCTGCTGCTGGCCGCGGCCGAAGCGGGATTCCCGGTGGCCCCCGCGGCACACCCCTCCGGCTACGGCTGTTCCTGCGAACGCATCGGCTGTCCCACCCCCGGGCGGCATCCGGTCTCCTTCGGCTGGCAGACCGTCGCCACCACCGACCGCGACAAGGTCGCCGCCTGGGTCCGCACCCTCCCGCAGGCCAACTTCGTCACCGCCACCGGCATCGCCCACGACGTCCTCGACGTCCCCGTGGAAGCCGGCCGCAGCGCCCTCGGCCGGCTGGACGCGGCGGGCATCGAGGTCGGCCCGGTCTCCCTCAGCGGCGCCGGCTTCGGCGACGGCCGGATGCTGTTCTTCACCGCCACCCGCGGCACCCCGGACGACGAGGACGAATGGTGGCCCTGCGAGCTGGACTGCCACCCCGAGACCCTCGACGAGCACCCCGGCCTGCGCTGGCACTGCCGCGGCAGCTACGTCCTGCTGCCCCCCTCGACCCTCCCCGGTGAGCAGCCCGCCGTCACCTGGCTGCGTGGCCCCGAGCGGCCGCTGCCCGATCCGCTGACGCTGCTGGAATCGCTCACCGACGCCTGCGCCCAGTACCTGGAGGGCGCTCCCGACCACGAGACGACGGCCTGGCCGATCGGCCGCTGAGACCGGCCCCGTACGCCCGAGGGGTACGGGGCCACCGGTCCACGGGGCCCCCGGCCCTACTGCGCCTTCAGCGACGTCTTCGCGTCCACCCGGTAGAGGAATTCCACCTTGCCGCCGGCGCTCTTGGGCGGCACCTTCACCGCCTGGGTCGAGATGTTGGAGATGGCCATCTGCGTGGTCTTCTTCTTCATCGGGCCCTGGAGTATCCCCCGCAGGTCCGGCCCCACCGTGATGATCTTCCCCGGGGACACCGTCTTCTGCTGGTGGTAGTACGTCGCGAAGAACACCAGCGCCCCGCCGTCCTTCGTGCGCAGCGCCACCGGCGGGAAGTTCGCGGGCGAGTCCTCGTACAGGATCCGCACGCCCACCCCGTTGGCGTCCCTGACCCGCGTCTGGCGCCAGGCGTCGGTGTTCGCGCCCGGGGCGAAGACCTCGCCCTTGCCGCTGTTGAGGTAGTCCGCATACGACGCGCTCAGCGTGCCCGGGTCCGCCGCCAGACCGGATGCGCCGCCCGCCGGGACCGCCTCGGCGAAGCCGTGGTCCATCGCGAGCTCGGGCGCCCGGTTGTCCGGGAACGTCGCCTGGTACGTCACCCGCCACGGCGCATCGATGCTGTCCCGGCCGAACACCAGGTACCAGCGGATGTAATCACCACTGCTGAACCTGATGTTGGTGCGCACATCCGCCAGGAACGACTTCGGCCAGCCGGTCTGCTTCGGGATCGCGAAATGCGCGTCCTGGAACGTGACCGGCTTGACGTTCGGCGAGCCCTGCGGATGCAGACCGTGCGCCGCCTTGACCTTCGCCTGGTCGAGGGCGAGCATCGCGCCCGCCTCGTACTTCGGGTTCAGCGAGGGGTCGAGGGTGCGGCGGATCTTGTTGAAGCCGTCGGCGAAGTGCGAAAGCGCCTTGGTGGCGTCAGCCTTCGTCACCGCCGGCAGCTTCTCCCGTTCGCCGTGCACCGTCATGCACCCGCTCAGTATCACCATCGCCGCCGCTGCCGACGTCAGTGTTGCGGGCACCCGGAACGGCGACCTGCGTGTCATGGGGCTCGGGCTCCTTCGGGGCGACCGGGGCGGACTGAGGGGCCGCCGGGGTGGCACGATTCGGCGCCACCCTACCGGGGGCGAAGAAGAATCCGAGCGTGGGGATCAGATACAGAGCCCACACCGTGACCTGAAGAACGGTCGGATCCGGCTGGAAGTTGAAGATGCCCTTCAGCAGCGTGCCGTACCAGCTGTCGGCCGGGATCTGCGCGCTGATGTCGAACGCCTGAGCATCCAGCCCCGGCAGGACGCCCGCCTCCTGGAGATCGTGGAAGCCGTACGCCAGCACGCCCGCCGCCACGACCACCAGCATCCCGCCGGTCCAGGTGAAGAACTTCGCGAGGTTGATGCGCACCGCACCCCGGTAGAACAGCCAGCCCAGCACCACGGCCGTCAGCATGCCCAGCAGTGCCCCGATCAGCGGCCGTACGCCGTCGTCCGCGGACTGCGCGGCCGTCCAGATGAACAGCGCGGTCTCCAGACCCTCCCGGCCCACCGACAGGAACGCGGTGACCACCAGCGCCACCGTGCCCATCTGAAGGGCCGCGTCCAGCTTGCCGTGCAGTTCCTTCTTCAGATGCCGCGCGGTGCGCCGCATCCAGAAGACCATCCACGTCACCAGGCCGACCGCGACGATCGACAGCGAACCCCCGAGGCCCTCCTGTGCCTGGAACGTCAGCGTCTGTGACCCGAACTGGAGCGCCGCGCCGAACGCGAACGACAGCACCACGGCGAGCGCGATGCCGATCCAGACCGGCCGCAACGCCTCCCGCCGGCCCGTCTTGACCAGATAGGCGATGAGGATGCACACGACCAGGCTGGCTTCCAGCCCCTCGCGCAGACCGATCAGGTAGTTGCCGAACACGGCGGTACCCTTCCTTCCTTCGTTGAACCGATGACGCCGGACGCGTCAGGCGAACAGCTCCCGGCCCCACCAGTCGTCCGCGCCGCGGACACCCGGCGGAATGGCGAAGACCGCCGAACCCACGTGCTGGATGTACTCGTTGAGGGCGTCGTTGGCCGCCAGCTTCTGCTGGAGCGGGACGAAGCCGTGCCGGACGTCGCGCTGATACGCGAGGAAGAACAGCCCGGCGTCCAGGCGCCCCAGACCGTCCGTACCGTCGGTGAAGGAGTAGCCGCGGCGCAGGATCCGCACCCCGCCGTTGGAGTCGGGGTGGGCGAGCCGTACGTGCGCGGTCGGCAGCATCGACTTCAGATGCGGGGTGTCGCGCTCGTGCTTCCTGCCGACCGGCGCGCCCTCGGCCTTGTCCCGGCCGAAGACGTCCTCCTGCTCCTTGAGGGAGGTGCGGTCCCAGGTCTCGATGTGCATCCGGATCCGCCGCGCGACGAGATACGAACCGCCGGCCATCCAGCGCTCGTCGCCCTTGGCGTCCTTCTCGCCGACCCACACATGCTGGTCCAGGGCCGCATTGTCGGTGCCCGCGATGTTGTGGGTGCCGTCCTTGAAGCCCATCATGTTGCGCGGCGTCTGGGCGTCCGGCGTCGTCGACGACGTCTTGCCGAAGCCGAGCTGCGACCACCGGATGGCGATCTTCCCGAAGCCGATCCGCGCCAGGTTACGGATCGCATGCACCGCCACCTGCGGATCGTCCGCGCACGCCTGCACACACAGATCGCCGCCGCTGCGCGTCGAGTCGAGGTTGTCCCCGGAGAACTTCGGCAGGTCGATCAGCGCCTCGGGGCGCCGCTTCTTGAGGCCGAACCGGTCCTTGCCGTCCTTCTCGAACAGCGTGGGGCCGACGCCGAACGTCAGCGTGAGCCGCGACGGCGGCAGGCCCAGCGCCTCGCCGGTGTCGTCCGGCGGCGCCTCCGCCGGCCCGCCGACCGCGCCGCCGCCGACCGCATCGCCCGCGGTCATCCGCGCCGCCGCCTTCGTCCAGTCCTTCAGCAGCGCGATCAGCTCATCGCGGTCGTCGGTCGTGACGTCGAAGGAGGCGAAGTGCAGCCGGTCCTGGACCGCGGTGGCGATCCCGGCCTGGTGCCTGCCGTGGAAGGGGACCGCGGATCCGGACGTGGCATCGGCCCCGGCCGGCTGCGCATCGCTGCCGGTGCGCAGCGCCGCCGCCGTCCCGCCCGCCGCGACGGCGCCGAGCGCGAGCCCGGCACCGCCCCAGCCCAGCAGCGCCCGCCGCGAGGGTGCCCGCCCGGCCGGGGCGTCGGTCGTCGTCTCGTCCTGAGACATGGGACGTCTCCTCTTCCCTCTTCCGTACCGGACTACTTGGATTCGGCCACGGCGGCGGCCAGCTTCGACAGCGGCTCGGCCAGCGCGTTGACGCTGTCCGACAGCGTCTTGCGCTCGCCCTTGCCGACCGTGTCGTACGAGGCGAAGCCGTCGGCGGACTTGCCGTCGCGGTGCCCGTCGAGCTGCTTGAGGATCGCGGCGAACTGCTTGTCCAGCTCCTTGGCCAGCGCCGGGTCGTTCTTGGTGACGACCGGCTTCAGCAGCTCGTAGGCCTTCTGGGCGCCCTCGACGTTGGCGTGGAAGTCGATCAGGTCGGTGTGGCTGTAGCGCTCTTCCTCACCGGTGACCTTGCCGGTGGCCACCTCGTCGAGCAGCTCCTTGGCGCCGTTGGCCATCGTCGTCGGGTTGATGACCGCCTTGCCGACCCGCTTCTGCCAGTCCTTGAGGTCGGTGATCAGCTGGTCGGCGAGCTTCTTGTCGTCCGCGGAGATCTTCTTCTTCTCCCACAGGGACTGCTCCAGCTTGTGCCAGCCGGTCCACTTCTGGCCGTCCGACAGCCCGTCCGCGCGGGTGTCGACCTTGGGGTCGATGTCACCGAACGACTCGGCCACCGGCTCGGTGCGCTCCCAGCCCACGCGCGAGAGCGCATAGGTCTTCTTCGCGGCCTCGATGTCCCCGGCCTTCACCGCATCGGCGAACTTCTGCGCCTTGGGCAGGGTCTGGTCGGCCTGCTCCTGGACCCACGTGCGGTACGCCGAGACCGCCGCGTCCAGCTTGGGGTTCCGCTTGACGGCGGCCCCCTTGCCGCTCGCGGTCACCTTCTGCCGGATCCCGTGGCCCTTCATGCCCGGCTTGCACGCGATCTCGTACGCACCCGGCTTGATCTCGGCGGTGATCTCGGCGTGGGTGCCGGGCCCGATGTTCTCCCGCTCGGTCATGATCCGGTCGCCGGGCGCGTAGACGTACACCTCGGTGACCTTGGAGCCCTTGTTGTCCACGGCGAACTGCACATGCCCGGCCGGGAACTCCTTGGCCGAAACCTTGCAGTCGCTGTCGCTCGCGGTCACGGCGATCGCACCCTTGCCGGCGCCCTTGCCGTCGCTCTTCGCGGCGCAGCCGGCAACGGCGGTCAGGGTCGCGGCCACGGCAATGGCGGCGACGACGGAGGAGCGGTGGGCTCGCATACGGACTCCAGGCGGGCTCGGGCGGTGCACAAAACAGGGGACGGACACGGGGGCCGCCACTAAGGCAGCCCTAAGTTATCTGAGGCTTACCTGCTTATGCCCACGGGGCCCAGTGATCCCGCTCTCACGAACAACGGATCGATGACGAGTTGGGTCGACTCCGGTCATGGAAAGGTCATGAAGTCGTCAAGGTAAGGGGCATTGCCGGCGACGGTCCATGACCGGTGTTATTCGGCGGACGAAGATCGCCGACCGGATGTTGAATGCAGGGATGATCGAACCGCACATCCTCCGGGTGTTCACCGGCGACGGCGACCGGGGCGGCAATGCGCTGGCCGTCGTCACGGACGGCACCGCCTGCCCGCACCGCGCCGAGCGCCAGGCCCTCGCCGCGCGGCTCGGCTTCAGCGAGACCGTCTTCGTCGACGATGCGGCCCGCGGTGCCGTCGACATCTACACCCCGGGCCTGCGGCTGCCGTTCGCCGGGCATCCGCTCGTCGGCGTGGCCTGGCTGCTGCGTCACCTCGGCCGTCCGGTGACGGTGCTCCGGCCGCCGGCCGGCGAGGTGGCGGTCACCTACGACGGCGACGTCATCTGGGTGCGCGGCCGCCCGGAGTGGGTGACCGGGCGCCGCACCGAGGAGTACGCCTCCCCCGACGAGGTCGACGCCCTGCCCGCGCCGCCGCCCGGCGAGGGCTGGCTCTACGCCTGGGCCTGGCGGGACGAGGCGGCCGGCGTCGTACGGGCCCGCGGTTTCCCCCGTCGCGCCGACGGAGCCATCACCGAGGACGAGGCCACCGGCGCGGCCGCGCTCACCCTCACCCATGAACTCGGCCGCGCCCTCGACATCCGCCAGGGCGCGGCCTCCCGGATCCTGACCCGGCCGCGGCCGGACGGCGCCATCGACATCGGAGGCCGGGTGGCGCCGTCAGAAGCCCCCTAGGGCCCTCAGGCGGTCAGCGGGAACTCCTCGCCCAGTTCCCGGAAGACGGCGCTGTTCAGCGCGAACGCCCGCTTGCACTCGTCGACCACCCGCTGCTTCTCCAGGTCGTCCACCGGCAGGCCGTCCAGCAGCGCGCGGTAGGCGCGCTTGAAGGCGGCGGGGTTGCCGATGCCCTCGAAGACGTAGAACCGCACGCCGTCGCCCTTGCGCGCAAAGCCCCAGGTCTTCTCGGCCGTACCGCGGATGATCTGGCCACCGGAGAGATCGCCGAGGTAGCGGGTGTAGTGGTGGGCCACATAGCCGCCCGGCCATTCCCGGGCGCAGGTGCGGACGCGGTCGGCGTAGGCGGCGGTGGCGGGCAGTGGCTCCAGGCCGTCGCACCAGCCGGGGCCGCCCAGGTGTGTCAGGTCCCGCTCCAGCGCGGCGGTCCGGGCGAGTTCCGGGCGGAGGAAGGGGCCCGCCACCGGGTCGTCGGCCAGCGCCTCGGAGGTCTCCTCCAGCGCGCGGTAGACGAACCACAGCTGCTCGGTGTAGCGCCGGTAGGCCGCCACCCCGAGCCTGCCGCCGAGGAGGTCGCTCATGAACGAGGAGTTCTCGGCCTCGGTGTGCTGCTCGTGCGAGGCGGTGCGGATGACCGTCGAGAAGGGGGATGCCGACGGGGTCGGGCGGGACGCTTCCAAGGCGGGCCTCCGGGGGCCGGAAAGGAGCGGACGGGGAACGGGCGGCCAACAGATCGCACCGTTCCCGACAACCTGTCGGTAACTAGCCTACCCCTGTTCCCGACGGCCTGTCGGTAAAATTCGGCCCAGTTCTCCACCCGTCCCGCCTGGGGGCGCGCCCCTCAGGACGCGCCCCCAGGACGTGCCCCGTCAGGGCAGCGTGAGAATCTCCGCTCCGGTGTCCGTCACCACCAGCGTGTGCTCGAACTGCGCCGTCCGCCTGCGGTCCTTGGTGACCACGGTCCAGCCGTCCTCCCACATGTCGTACTCGTGGGTGCCCAGCGTCAGCATCGGCTCGATGGTGAAGGTCATACCGGGCTTGATGTCGGTGGTGTGGTGCGGGCTGTCGTAGTGCGGCACGATCAGGCCGGAGTGGAAGGCGGAGTTGATGCCGTGGCCGGTGAAGTCGCGGACGACGCCGTAGCCGAAGCGCTTGGCGTACGACTCGATGACCCGGCCGATGATGTTGATCTGCCGGCCCGGCTTGACCGCCTTGATCGCGCGGTTGAGCGCCTCGCGGGTGCGCTCCACCAGCAGCCGGGACTCCTCGTCGACCTCACCGCACAGATAGGTGGCGTTGTTGTCGCCGTGCACACCGTGGATGAACGCGGTCACGTCCAGGTTCACGATGTCGCCGTCCTTGATGACGGTCGAGTCCGGGATGCCGTGGCAGATGACCTCGTTGAGCGAGGAGCACAGCGACTTGGGGAAGCCGCGGTAGCCGAGCGTGGACGGGTAGGCGCCGTGGTCGCACATGAACTCGTGGGCGACCCGGTCGAGTTCGTCGGTCGTCACCCCCGGCGCGATGTGCTTGGCGGCCTCCGCCATCGCCTGCGCGGCGATCCGGCCGGCGATCCGCATCTTCTCGATCGTTTCGGCGTCCTGCACCTCGGGCCCGGTGTACGGCGTGGGCGCGTCCTTCCCGACGTATTCGGGGCGCGGGATCGAGGCGGGGACGGGGCGGGTGGGGGAGATCTTCCCCGGGACAAGAAGCGACTGGCCAGACATGCCAGCGAGTGTATCCGCGGGCCATCGGGCAGGATGGCGGGACGGGAGTGACCCACGGGAGGCGGCAATGGCCCTGTTCAAGCGGCGTACGGTCGGAAAGCCGGGCGAGTGGTACTACTGCCTCAAACACGGCACGGTCGAGGAGGGCCCCCAGTGCCGCGCCGCCGACCGCTTCGGCCCGTACGCCACCCGCGAGGAGGCGACGCACGCCATGGAGACGGCCCGCGAGCGCAACGTGGAGTGGGAGACGGACCCGAAGTGGGACGACAAGGGGAAGGGCGAGCCGAGCCCGTAGAGCGGCCGGCAGCCTGCCGCACCCGACGCCCTCCGCCCGCCCCCACCGTCTTTCCCCACCCCCAACGGGGAGGGGCCGGGCCGCAGGACGAAGTCCGGAGGCCCGGCCCCGCAGCCGAACAGCCCCGCGTGGGGGCACCTCCCAGCGTTAGCCGGGGGAGCAACGGCGAGAACCCCTACGGCGGGAAAGCCAAAAACGTGGGGCCCAGGCAAAGCGCAGCGGACTACCACCGCGGCGGCGGCGGCGCCGTCAGCCCCTCGGCGAGCCGGGCCAGCCGGTCACGGAAGCGGCGACGGGGCGCGGCCCGGAGGGCGGACGGCAGGCCGTTCTCGCCGGCGGCCGCGCTGACCAGGTGCTGGAGTGTGTCGAGATCGAGGTCCTGGGGGCGCTCGCCGTCGGCCGCCGGGGCGGCCAGCGCGTCGTGGGCCAGGGTGTGCAGATCGCGGTCGCCGCCGTCCAGTGCGAGCACCGTCGCGCCGTTGCGGCGGGCGTCGTGCACCCGCTCCAGCAGCCCGGCACCGGGCCGCTGCGGCGTGACGACCAGCAGCGTGGCACCGCGCCCGGCGTCCGCCAACCGGCCCAGCCCCACCGACAGATGGGCCGGTGCGCCGCCCGGGACGCGGTGCCGTACCAGGGTGGGCGACAGCTCCGGCAGGCCCGACCAGGCGGCCTCGTCGTCCAGATGGGCGGCCAGATGCCACGGCTCGTAACCGGCGCTGCCGACCAGCAGCAGTCCGCCGTCGTGCCCCGCCACCGAGGCCCGCAGCGATCCGGCGAAGCGGCGGGTGGACTGGATCCACTCGGTTCCGGCGAGGACCTCGCGCAGCAGGGCGACCCGTACGGCATCCATGGAGCCGCATCCTGCCGCGGGACGGCACGGACTTGTTGCGGTTTCAACGGGCGTCACCCGTACGGGCTCAACGGCCCGGCGGCTCAACGGAACCAGCGGGCAACGCCCTACGCCCCAACGGCTCAGCGCACCGGCGGCAGCCCGGCGGCGGTCAGCCTGCGTGCCACCTCCGCCACCGCCTCCCGGCTCAGCGGGATCTGCGGAAAGGCGGTGGCGCCGTGGTCGATCACGCCGAGGAGCCACAGCGCCGCCTTGAAGGAACCCAGCGCGGCGGAGCTGCGGCCCATCGCGTCCTCGGGGCCGATATCGGTCATGGAGAACAGCGTGACCAGCCGCTCCTGTTCGGTCGCCGCCCGCGCCCAGTCGCCGGCCCGCGCGGCCTCGTAGAGCCGTACATAGCCCGCCGGGTCGACGTTGCCGAGGCCCGGGACCACGCCGTCGGCGCCCGCCAACAGGGCCGCGTCCACGGTGAGTTCGGAGCCGGTGAGGACGGCGAAACCGGGCGCGGGGCCGCCGGGGCGGGCGGTGCGGCCGCCGAGGGCGACCAGCAGCCGGCGCAGCGCACCGTCGTCGCCGCTGCTGTCCTTGACGCCCGCGAGGGTGCCGTCCTCGGCCAGCTCCTGCACCACCGGGAGGGGCAGCTTGTGGTGGACGGCCACGGGGATGTCGTACGCCACGACGGGCAGCCCGGTCTCGGCGCGCAGCCGGCGGAAGTGCGCGGCGATCTCGCGCGGGTGGGTGCGGGTGTAGAAGGGCGCGGTGGCCACCAGGGCGTCGGCGCCCAGTGCGGCGGCGGCGCGGGCGTGGTCGAGGACCCGGGGGGTGGTGGTGTCGATGACCCCGGCCAGGACGGGCACCCGGCCGTCCGCGGCCTTGACGACGGTCTCCAGGGCGGTGGCGCGCCGGTCGTCGGTGAGATAGGCGACCTCGCCGGTGGAGCCGAGCGCGAACAGCCCGTGGACGCCGCCGTCGAGGAGGTGGGTCACCAGGCGGGTGAGGGAGGCGGTGTCGACCTCGCCGCGCGGGTCGAGCGGAGTGCAGACGGGCGGGACGACGCCGCGCAGCGGTGCGGGAAGTGCCATGGGGGCGTCCTGTAGGGGGATTTGAGGTCGTGGGGATCCACCATAGGCGCGTGCTCCGGTGTCGGCCCGGCGGACGCGCGGTCCTGGGCCGAACGGGGCGGGGCCGGTGCGCCGAAGAGTCGTTCACCGCGATTTCACCCGATGTCGAGCACCTCGTTGCCGACACGAAAACGGCCGATGTCGGGTGCCTTGACGGTCAGTTGGGCCCTCTTTATGGTCACCGCAGGACAGGGACATCTACGTCCGGCCCTTGGGGGTGACCCGTGGTGGACGAGAGTTCAGTGCCGTACCGGGCCCGGACCGAGGGGTATACGAGCTTCCGGATCCCGGCCGTGGTGCGGGCGCGCTCCGGGACCGTGCTCGCCTTCGCCGAGGGCCGGGTCGCCTCCGCCTCCGACACCGGCGACATCGATGTCGTCCTCAAACGCTCCGCCGACGGCGGCCGTACCTGGGGCCCGCTCCAGGTCCTGGCCCGCAACGGCACCGGCACCGCCGGCAACCCCGCCCCGGTCGTCCTCTCCGGCGGCCGGGTGCTGCTCCTCCAGGTCCACAACGCCGCCGACGCCACCGAGGACCGCATCCGCCGCGGCCAGGTCCCGCCCGCCGACGGCCGGCGCGTATGGATCCAGCACAGCGACGACGACGGCGCCACCTGGAGCCCGCCCCGCGAGATCACCGACCAGGCCAAACGCCCCGAATGGCGCTGGTACGCCACCGGCCCCGGCCATGCGCTGCGGCTGCGCCGCGGCCCGTACGCCGGACGGCTCGTCGTCCCCGCCAACCACTCCACCCCACCGGCCGCCGACGGCGACACCGGCACCGAGTCCCGCTACAACGGCGGCCACGCCCTGCTCAGCGACGACGACGGCGCCACCTGGCGGATCGGCTACACCGACGGCGACACCGACCCCTGTGTCGCCCCCAACGAGACCGCCGCCGCCGAACTGCCCGACGGCACCCTCTACCTGAACACCCGCTCCGAGGCCGCCGCACCCTGGCGCCGCGCCGACGCCCGTTCGCAGGACGGCGGCGAACAACTCGTCGCTCCCTTCCGCCCCCAGGCGGGCCTGGCCGGCCCGGTCTGCCAGGGCAGCCTGCTGGCGCTGGCCGACCGCGACGAGCTGCTGTACGCCGGGCCCGCACACCCCCTGGCCCGCGCCCTGCTCACGCTGAGCACCAGCCGCGACGGCGGCCTGACCTGGCGGTGCGCCCGTACCGTCTCCGGACTGCCGGCCGGCTACTCCGATCTCGTCCGGCTGGATGCGGCGAGCGTCGGACTGCTCTACGAAACCGGCGACTACAGCGCCTATTCGACGATCACTTTCCGCCGCATCCCGTGGAGGAGCCCGCATGACCAGCATTGACCTGCCTCGCAGAGCGGTCCTGGGCACGGCGGCCGGCGCCGTCGCCGCCGCTGCGCTCACCGGCTGCGGCGACAGCGGAGACGACCACCCCGCGCCCAGGGAACGCAAGAAGGGCCAGAAGATCACGCTGTCCTTCTGGTCCTGGGTGCCCGGTATCGACAAGCCGGTGGACCTGTGGAACCGCAAGAATCCCGAGGTGCAGGTCACGGTCGAGCAGGTGTCGGCCGTCGACGGTGAGCAGTACGCGAAGATGCACGCCGCCATCAAGGCGGGCAACCCGCCCGACCTGGGCCAGGTCGAGTTCCCGGTGATCCCCAGCTTCCTGCTCGACAACGGGCTGCTCGACCTCGCGCCGCTCGGCGCCGCCCGTCACAAGGACAAGTTCTTCGGCTGGCAGTGGCGGCAGTCCGTCTTCGGCAAGGGCATCTACGCCATCCCCCAGGCGTCCGGCCCGATGGGGCTGTTCGTCCGTCAGGACCTCTTCGAGAAGTGGGACGTTCCGGTCCCCGCGACCTGGGACGCGTACGAGGCGGCCGCCAAGAAGATCCGTAAGAAGGGTGCCTGGATCGAGACGTTCTCCGCCACCAACGGCAACCGGCTGGCCGGTCTCGCCTGGCAGGCGGGCGCCAAGTGGTACGCCACCAAGGGCGACACCTGGGTCATCAGCATCGACGACGAGCCCACCCGCAAGGTGGCCGACTACTGGGAGGCCCTGGTCCGGCAGAAGCTCATCAAAACCATCCCCGACCGGCAGAACGCCTGGTACAAGGACCTCCAGACCGGCGCCATCCCCGCCTGGGTGGGCGCCAGCTGGGGCGATGCGCTGCTGGTCGGCAATGCGCCGGGCACCAAGGGGAAGTGGCGGGCCGCGCCGCTGCCGCAGTGGAAGCCCGGCGGGCGGACGTTCGCCAACTGGGGCGGCTCGACCACCGCCGTCTTCGCCAAGGCGCCCTACCCCAAGGACGCCCTGGACTTCGCGGTCTGGCTCAACACCGACCCCGAGTCCATCGCCCTGCTCATCAACGGCGGCTACGGCTTCCCCAGCGCCAAGAAGGGCTATGCCACCGGCGCTCTCGACGTGGACAAGGCGTTCTTCGGCGGCCAGGAGTACAGCAAGATCTTCGCCGACGCCGGGGCCCATGTGGACACCAGCTGGCAGTGGGGACCCGGCGTGGACACCCTCTACCAGCGCCTGGGCGACGCCTTCACCGACGCGCTCGGTACCGGCGCCTCCTTCCGGTCCGTCCTGACCAAGGTCCAGGGCCAGACGATCGCCGACCTCAAGGGCAAGGGCCTGAAGGTGGAGAGCGGCACGTGAACGAGCGAGCCATCGGGAGGTGCGTGCCTCGCGCATGCGGGGCCGGGCGAAGCGTGGGGGTACCCCCGGTCGGAGACTGGGGGAGTGTCGGCGTGAGTGAGCGAAGCGAGCGAGCCATCAGGAGGTGCGCGCCTGGCGCATGCGAGGCCGGGCGAAGCGAGGTGTCGGCATGAGCCGGGACACCCTCAGCCGGCCCGAGCCGCTGGCGCGCAGGGCGCCGGACGGGGCGCGTCCGGCGCGCCGGGGCTCGCGCACCGAGGCCCGTAACGCCCGCGCGGCCGCCGGATTCGTCCTGCCCTTCCTGGCGCTGTTCGCCCTGTGCTTCCTCGCGCCGATCGTCTACGCCGTCTACCAGAGCCTGCACAAGACCGAACGCACCGGCCCGCTCGGCCTCGGCGGCCAGGAACACGAGGCGTTCGCCGGGCTCGCCAACTACACCCACGCCCTGACCGACGACCAGTTCCTCGCCGGATTCGGGCGGGTGCTGCTCTTCGGCGCCGTCCAGGTGCCGCTGATGATCGTCCTCGCCACCGCCCTGGCCCTGCTCCTGGAGAGCGCCAGTGCCCGCGGCATCCCGTTCTTCCGCAGCGCCTTCTTCCTGCCGTACGGCGTCCCCGGAGTGATCGCCTCGATCCTGTGGGGCTTTCTCTACGTCCCGGGGATCAGCCCGCTGGTCAAGATCGCGCAGTCGGTGGGCTGGGACGTGGACTTCCTCGCCCGCGGCACCGTCCTGTGGTCCATCGCCAACATCGTCACCTGGCAGTTCACCGGCTACAACATGCTGGTGCTGATCGCCCAGCTCAAGTCCGTGCCCGAGGAGCTCTACGAGGCGGCGCGGATCGACGGCGCGAACGCCTGGCAGGTCGCCCGGCACGTCAAACTCCCGCTGATCCGCCCCGCGCTCGTCCTGACCGGCGTCTTCAGCATCATCGGCACCCTCCAGCTGTTCGCGGAACCCAAGGTGCTGCGCCCGCTCGCGTCCTCCATCGACAGCGGCTTCACCCCCAACCTGCACGCCTACAGCGAGGCGTTCGTCGGCAACAACCAGCATGTGGCGGCGGCCGAGGCGGTGCTGCTCGCGCTGGTGGCGTGCGCGGCGTCCTTCGTCTTCCTGCGGCTGGTCGGCGGGCGCGGCAAGGAGCGCGGATGACCCGGCCCCCCGTCCGCTACCGCATCATCACGGCATCGCTGCTGACCGTCGCCGCGCTCTACTTCCTGACGCCGGTCTACTGGCTGATCGTCTCGTCGACCAAGTCCAGCGCCGATCTCTTCGGCACGTTCGGCTTCTGGTTCTCCGGCCATCCGCGCCCCCTGGGCAATCTCACCGACGTCCTGACCTACGACCACGGCGTCTACGCCCGCTGGTTCGCCAACTCCCTGCTCTACGCCGGGATCGGCGCGGTCTGCGCCACCCTGCTGTCCGCCGCGGCCGGCTATGCGCTGGCCAAATTCCCCTTCCGCGGCCGGGAGGCGGTCTTCAACACGGTGCTCGCCGGGGTCCTCGTCCCGGGCACCGCGCTCGCCCTGCCGCTGTACTTCCTCTTCAGCTCGATGGGGCTGGCCAACACCTACTGGGCGGTGCTGGTTCCCAGCATGGTCAGCCCGTTCGGGGTCTATCTGTGCCGGATCTACGCGGCCGCGGCGGTGCCGGACTCGCTTCTGGAGGCGGCCCGGATCGACGGCGCGGGGGAGGCGCGGATCTTCGGGCGGCTGGGGCTGCGGCTGATGACCCCGGCGCTGGTCACCGTCTTTCTGTTCCAGTTCGTCCACATCTGGAACAACTACTTTCTGCCGCTGGTGATGCTCTCGGACTCCCGCCTCTATCCGATCCAGCTCGGCCTGACCTCCTGGATCGGCTTCTCGGACCGCAAACCGGTGCTCTACCAGTACACGGTGGGCGGCGCGTTCCTGTCCGTGGTGCCGCTGATGGTGCTGATGCTGGTGCTCCAGCGGTACTGGCGTACGGGGCTGACGGAGGGCAGCGTGAAGGCGTGACCTAGTAGCTCCCGTCACCACTCCCGCAACCTCGCCCCGTACGGCCGGACCGGCGTGACAGTATCGCTGTCATGACTACTCCTGACGCTGCCCAGTCCCCGAACGCCGCGACCCGCGCGAAGGCCGCCCTCAAGCGCGATCCCTGGGACCTGCCGGATGTCAGCGGCCTTGTCGTCGGCGTCCTCGGCGGCACCGGCGACCAGGGCCGCGGCCTGGCCTACCGGTTCGCCCGGGCCGGCCAGAAGGTGATCATCGGCTCCCGGGTGGCGGAGCGCGCGCAGACCGCCGCCGACGAGCTCGGCCTGGGCATCGAGGGTGCCGAGAACGCCGAATGCGCCCGCCGCAGCGATGTGGTGATCATCGCCGTGCCCTGGGAGGGGCACGGCAAGACCCTCCAGGCGCTGCGGGACGAGCTGACCGGCAAGCTCGTCATCGACTGCGTCAACCCGCTCGGCTTCGACAAGAGGGGCGCCTACGCCCTCACGCCGGAGGAGGGCAGTGCCGCCGAACAGGCCGCCGCCCTGCTGCCCGGCGCCCGGGTCACCGCCGCCTTCCACCATCTGTCCGCCGTACTGCTCCAGGACCCGGAAACCGAGCGGATCGACACCGATGTGATGGTGCTGGGCGAGGCCCGCGCCGACACCGATGCGGTCCAGGCGCTGGCCGCCCGCATCCCCGGCATGCGCGGGGTCTACGCCGGCCGGCTGCGCAACGCCCACCAGGTCGAGTCGCTGGTCGCCAATCTGATCTCCACCAACATCCGCTACAAGGCGCACGCCGGCTTGCGCATCACCGACGTTTAGGTTTCTCCCCACGTTTTTGTCTTTCCCGCCGTGGTGTGTTCTCGCCGTTGCGCCTGCGGCGGGCGTGGGGTTGTCGGGGGCGGTGCCACGCCTCCGGACTTCGTCCTGCGACGCGGCCCCTCCCGTGGGTGGGTGGTGGGGCCGGTGGGGGCGAGCGCCGTCCGTCCGTTTCCGTAGGACTCGACGGACAAGCGGCACCCGACCGCCCACGGATCCCCCACTGGTTTTCTCCCACCCCCAATGGGGAGGGGCCGGGCCGCAGGACGGAGTCCGGAGGCTCGGTCCCGCTGCCGAACAGCCCCGCGCCAGCGGCAACGCCCGCCGCAGGCGAAACGGCGACAAACCCCCACGGCGGGACGGCCGACAACGTGGGGCCTATGGTTAGGGGCGCCCGATCCTTACACCCAGGAGCCGACCCCATGCCCCGCCTCGCCCTGCTGGCCCTCACCCTGTGCGTCCTCGCCGTCGCCGCGGCCGTCATCTCCTTCGTGAACGGCAGCTTCCTGGGCATCGTCTGGGTCCTGATGGCCGGTATCTCCAGCAATATGACGTGGTTCTACGTGCGCAAGGCGAAGCTGGAGCGGGAGGCGGCGGCGAGCTGAGGCCGCCGCGCCGCTACAGGACGCTGCCGGCCGGCGACAGCTGCGGCTCGCCCTGCCAGAACCGGAAGAATTCCTGGCCCCAGTACGTGTCCCAGTTCGTCACGCCCAGCGTGCGCAGGACGGTGTCGACGACCTGGAAGAACACCCCGTTGATCTCCGGCACCCACAGCAGCCCGAACACCGCCAGCAGCCCGAACGGCGCGAACGGCTCCACCTGCCGCCGTATCTTCAGCGACAGCCACGGCTCGATCACGCCATAGCCGTCCAGGCCCGGCACCGGCAGGAAGTTCAAGATCGCGGCCGTGACCTGGAGCAGTGCCAGGAACGCCAGCGCATAGCGGAACGGCTCCGGTACGCCGTCGAGGGCGTGCAGCCAGAACGGGGCCGTGCACACCACCGCGAACAGGACGTTCGCCAGCGGCCCGGCCGCCGAGATCAGGCTGTGCCGCCAGCGGCCCCGGATCCGGCCGTGCTCGATGAACACCGCACCGCCCGGCAGCCCGATCCCGCCCATGATCACAAAGAGCACCGGCAGCACGATGCTCAGCAGGGCGTGGGTGTACTTGAGCGGGTTCAGCGTCAGATAGCCCTTGGCGCCCACCGAGATGTCGCCGCTGTGCAGCGCCGTACGGGCATGGGCGTATTCGTGCAGGCACAGCGACACGATCCAGCCCGAGACCACGAACAAGAACACCGCGAAACCGGTGTTGGCGGCTATGGACTGGCTCCACACGGCCCATCCCGATACCGCCATGACGGCGACGAGCGCGAGAAAGACCGGGCTGATGCGGCGCTCGGCGCGCTGTAGAGCTGTGGTCATGTGCCGTGGTCTCCCGAGGTGTCGTGATCGGCCCGTGGTCGCGAGGGGCGAGCCCCGACCGTAACCGCGCGACGGCCTTCGGCGCACGGTCCGCTCGGCGGCCCTGTGCGAAAAACGCCGCGCATGGGCGCCCGGTTCCGTGCACAGTGGACCTCAGGGGCGAAATCAGGGGAATGACCCATGCCACATCAGGGACGGGTCAGGGGGCGCCGGGGGCCGGTCCGCGCGCCGCGGTGCACGGCGAGAGGTGTGAGCGGACGGTGGGCGGCAAGGCCGTGAACGACAATGGCGCGGTGCGCTACGGAATTCTCGGCACCACCCAGGCCGGCCGGGCCGACGGCACCCCCGTCGCCCTCGGTGGCGCCCGGCTGCGCGCCCTGCTCGCCGCCCTCGCGCTGCGGCCGGGCCGGGTGCAGCCCCCACACGTCCTGATCGCCGACGTCTGGGGCTCGGAGCCGCCCGCCGACGCCACCGGCGCCCTCCAGGCCCTGGTCGGCCGGCTGCGCCGGGCCCTCGGCCACGCCGCCATCGCCTCCGTCGACGGCGGCTACCGTCTGTGCGCCGAACCCGACGCCGTCGATCTGCACCGCTTCGCCCGGCTCGCCGCCGACGGCGCCCGCGCGCTCGCCGAGGCCGACCCGGCCCGCGCCGCCGCCCTCCTGGACGAGGCGCTGGCGCTCTGGCGCGGCCCGGCGCTGGCCGATCTGCCCGACCCCGGAGCCGAGGCCGCCCGCGCCGAGAGCCGCCGCCTGGACGCCCAGCGCAGCCGCCTCGCCGCCGACCTCGCCCTCGGCCGGCCGGAACGGGCGCTGCCCGCCCTGACCGCGCTGTGCCAGGACCACCCGCTGGACGAGCCCCTCCAGGCCCTGCGGCTGCGCGCCCTGCGGGCCGCCGGCCGCGGCGCGGAGGCGCTCGCCGCGTACGAGGCGATACGCACCACACTCGCCGACCGCCTCGGCACCGACCCCGGCCCCGAACTGCGCGCCCTGCACGCCGAACTGCTGCGCCCCGAGCCCGAGCGGGCGCCCGCCCCCGCAAAAGCCACCGCGGACCGGCGCCCCGGTAACCTCCGCGCCCGCCCGACCTCCTTCGTCGGCCGCGACGCCGACCTCGCGGCGCTGCGCGCGGACCTCGCCGCCCACCGCCTGCTGACCCTGCTCGGGCCGGGCGGCGCCGGAAAGACCCGGCTGTCCCTGGAGGGCGCCGAAAGCGCCGCGGCCGCCGCACCGGACGCCTGGCCGCACGGCGTCTGGCTGGCCGAACTGGCCCCCGTGGACGACCCGGCGACCGTGCCCGAAGCGGTGCTCACCGCGCTGGGCGCCCGCGAGACCGTGGTGCGCGGCACCACCACCGAAGGGCTGCGCGCGGCCGGCGACCCCACCGCCCTGGACCCGCTCGCCCGGCTCGCCGCGGAGTGCGCCGGCCGCCGGATGCTGCTCGTCCTGGACAACTGCGAGCATGTGATCGGCGCCGCCGCCCACCTCGCCGAGCGGCTGCTCGCCGAATGCCCCGGCGTCACGGTGCTGGCCACCAGCCGCGAACCGCTGGCCGTGCCGGGCGAGGTACTGAGGCCGGTCGAACCGCTGCCCGACCCGGTGGCGCTGCGCCTGCTCGCCGACCGCGGAGCCGCCGCCCGCCCCGGCTTCCGTACGGACACCGACCAGGACACCGCGGCCGCCTGTGCCGAGATCTGCCGCCGCCTGGACGGACTGCCACTGGCCATCGAACTGGCCGCCGCCCGGCTGCGCGCGCTCTCCCCGCGCCAGATCGCCGACCGCCTCGACGACCGCTTCCGGCTGCTGACCAGCGGCAGCCGTACGGTCCTGCCCCGCCAGCAGACCCTGCGCGCCGTCGTGGACTGGTCCTGGGAGCTGACCGGTGCCCGCGAGCGGGCGGTGCTGCGCCGGCTGTCCGTCTTCGCCGGCGGCTGCGATCTGGCCACCGCCGAAGAGGTCTGCGCGGGCGAGGGGGTCGACCGCCGCGACGTCGCCGCCCTGCTCGGCTCGCTGATCGACAAGTCGCTGGTGGTGGCCGCGCCCGCACCCGAGGGGACGATGCGCTACCGGCTGCTGGAGACGGTGGGGGAGTACGCCGGCGAGCGGCTGGACGAGGCCGGCGAACGGGAGACGGCCGAACGCCGCCATCTGGTCGCCTACCGCGAACTGGCCCGCAGAACCGACCCGTTGCTGCGCGGCCCCGGGCAGCGCGCCGCCATGGACCGCCTGGAGCGGGAACACGACAATCTGCGCACCGCACTGCGCCGCGCCCTCGCCGCCCGCGACGAACACGAGGCGCTGTGCCTGGTGCTGTCCCTGCACTGGTTCTGGATGCTGCGCGACCACCTCAGCGACGCCCGCCACTGGGCCCAGGCCGCCGGGGCGCTCGGCCCCAACCCCTTCGTCCCGGCCCCGGCGCCCGCCCCCGACCTGGCCGAACGCCCCATCGACAACCCGCCGCCGATGGCCCCCGAACAGCTGCTGGAGGCCCGCAGGGAAGCCCGCCTGGTGGTGCTCTCGTGCAGCGACAGCCACCTGGAGATGCTGCGCAGCCTGGAGATGCAGACGGAGCTGGAGGGCATCATCGCCGCCTATCGCAGCGGGATGCCGCAGACCTGCCGGATGCCGGGCCTGATGTGGTACTTCGCGGTGCTGTTCACCGGCCGGTTCGAGCAGCTGGGGGAGCTGGTCGACCGCGCGGTGGCCGCCTGCCGCGGCTTCGGCCGCGACTGGGAGCTGGCCTACCTCCTGCAACTGCGCTCCAAGATCCTCAACGACCGCATCGGCCGCCTGGCCCATGCGCTGGCGGACGCCGACGAGGCGCTGTCGCTCTTCGACCGGATCGGCGACGCCTGGGGCGCGGCGGAGGCGCTGGCGGGGCGCGGCGAATCCCGGGAGAGGCGCGGCGAGTACGCCCTCGCGGTCAAGGACTACGGCGCGGCGATGGAGCGCGCCGAGGACCTGGGCGCGCACGGCCAGACCCTGCTGCTGCGCGTCCGGCTGGGCGGCGTCCTGCTGGAGGACGGCCAGGAGGAGGCCGGGGAGCGGCTGCTGCGCGCGGTCCTGGCGGAGGCCGAGGGGGTCAGCAGCGCCCGCGATGCGCTGGCGTTCGCGCATCTGACGCTGGCGGTGCATCTGTCCGTCCAGGGCCGGACGAAGGAGGCCCGCACCGAACTGGACGCCGTGCGCGAGGCGTTCGGCCGGCGCGCCCCGGAGCTGTTCGTCGGCTTCCTGGAGGCGGCGCTGATCCTGCTGGACATCGACGAGGGGGGCGGCCGGGATCTGCTGGCACGGTGCCGGGGGGTGCTGGAGCTGATGCAGGACTCGATGGCGCAGATGCTGGCGCCGGACCTTCTGGTGCTGCAACTCCTCACGGGAGCACGGGTGTTGGCCGCCGTCCACGGCGAGCGCGGCGCCGCCGGGGCGGCCCGGCTGGTGGGCGCGTACGACGCCCTGCGCGACCCCTCGCACGCCCCGCCGAAGGCCGTACGGGACAACCGCGCCCGCGCCGAGGCCGCCGCCCGCGCGTTCCTGGACGATGCGGCATACGAGCGCGAGTACGCCGAAGGCGGCGGCCTCTCGCTCGAAGAGGCCGCCGCCCTGGTCTGACGCGAGCCGGGCGGGCAACCGGTCCCGCGGAGCCGCGCCCCGCGGGACCCGCGTCAGGTCTTCTTGCGGAACTTCGCGACCGCGAGCGGCATGGTGACGGCCGTGATGGCGACCGTCCAGCCCAGGGTGATCAGCGCCGGATGGGCCACCGCCCCCTGGCCGTTGAGCAGCGCGCGGGCCGCGTCCGCCAGGTTGGAGAGCGGGTTGACCTCGGTGAAGCCCTCCAGCCAGCCCGGCATCGTCCGCGTCGGCGCAAAGATCGACGAGCCGAACTGGAGCGGCATCAGCACCAGCATCGCCATGCCCTGCACCGCCTGCGGGGTCTGCACGCTGAGCCCCAGCAGGATGAAGATCCACATCAGGGCGACGCCGAAGGCCGTGGCGAGCGCGACCGCGCCGAGGAGGGCGAGGATGCCGCCCTTGATCTCCAGGCCCAGCAGAAAGCCCATACCGAGCAGGATGGCGATGGCGATCAGCATCCGGCCGATCTCGACGACGATCTTGGCTATCAGGACCGAGGACCGGGCTATCGGCAGGGTCCGGAAGCGGTCCATGACCCCCTTGCGGAAGTCCTCGTTGACGCCGGTGCCCACCGCCATCGCGATGTTCATGCCCATCATCGCCATCATGCCGGGGACCAGGTACTGGATGTACCCGTGCTGGTTGCCCTTGCCCGCGATGGCCCCGCCGAAGACGTACACGAACAGCAGGATGAAGATGACGGGCATCAGCAGCACGTCCATCATCGACTGCGGATCCTGCTTGATCTGGAGGGCGTTACGGCGCACCAGCGCGCCGATGTGCCGCAGATTGGCGCGCAGGCCGATCCGGCCCTCGTCGGCGCCCGGCTTCACGGCGGGCACGGTCACTGTCGCGGCAGTCATGCCGACACCTCCGCAAGGCTCTTGTCGCCGGCGTCCGTTGCGTCCTGTTCCGGTTCCTGCGCGGCCGTCGAGGTCTTCTGGCCGGTGAGGGCCAGGAACACCTCGTCCAGGCTGGGCAGATGGGTCGATATGCCGGCCAGCGCGAAGCCGCGCTGCCCCAGGAGCCCCACCACCGCGGTCAGTTGCTCATCGCTGACGATGGGGACGTTGACCACGCCCTCCGTGTGGTCGGCGGTGGCGCCCGCGATGCCGTCCAGACCGGCCTGCGCGAGGGCGCCGACCATCCGGTCCAGCTCTGCGGGAACGGTCGGCCGGATCTGGAGCGTCCGCCCGCCGACCTTGGCCTTCAGCGCATCGACCCGGCCCTCGGCGATCACCCGGCCGCGGTCGATCACCGTCAGCTCGTCCGCCAGTTGCTCGGCCTCTTCCATGTACTGCGTGGTCAGCAGCACCGTCACACCGTCGGCCACCATGCGCCGGACCTCCTCCCACACCTCGTTACGGGTACGGGGGTCGAGCCCGGTCGTCGGCTCGTCCAGATAGAGCACCGCCGGGCGGCCGATCATCGAGGCGGCCAGGTCCAGGCGGCGGCGCATACCGCCGGAGTACTTGGCGGAGGGGCGTTTGGCCGCCTCGGTCAGGGAGAACCGCTCCAGCAGCTCGTCCGCGCGCCGGCGGGCGTCCTTGCGGGAGAGATCGAGCAGCCGCCCGATCATGTAGAGGTTCTCCCAGCCGGAGAGCTTTTCGTCGACCGAGGCGTACTGCCCGGTCAGGCCGATCTTGCGGCGCAGCGCGCGGGGCTGGCGCACCACGTCGAAACCGGCCACCACGGCGCGGCCGGCGTCCGGGACCAGGAGGGTGGACAGGCACCGTACGAGCGTGGTCTTGCCCGCGCCGTTGGGCCCCAGGACCCCGAGCACGGTGCCTTCCCGCACGTCCAGGTCCACCCCGTCGACGGCCTTCACCTCGCCGAAGTGCTTGACCAGACCGCGCACCTCGACGGCGTTGCCGCGCTGGGTGATTGTCGTCTGTCGCGTCATGCCGTCAACGGTGCCAGCCGCCACTGACAACGCACCGACAGTGCACCGATACCGCACCTGCACCGCACCGACAGCGCGGTGACGCGTCCGGCGCCCCCTGGGGGAGACGCCGGACGCCGGACCTCAGTCGACCTCAGTGGAAGGTGTGCGCCGTCGCGGGGAAGTCCCCGGCGACGACCTCCTCGGCGAACGCCTTGGCCGCGTCACCGAGCAGCTGCCGCATCTCCAGGTACTTCTTCACGAACTTCGGCACCCGGCCCGCCGTCATACCCGCCATATCCGTCCACACCAGCACCTGGGCGTCGCAGTCCAGGCCCGCGCCGATACCGACGGTGGGGATGTGCAGGGAGCGGGTGACCTCGGCGGCCAGTTCCGCCGGTACGGCCTCCAGGACGACGGCGAAGGCGCCCGCGTCCTGGACCGCCTTGGCGTCCCGCAGCAGCTGCTGGGCCGCCTCCTCGCCGCGGCCCTGGACCGGATAGCCGCCGAAGGCGTTGACCGACTGCGGGGTGAGGCCCACATGGGCCATCACCGGGATGCCGGACGAGACCAGCAGCTCCACCTGGTGCGCGGAGCGCTCCCCGCCCTCCAGCTTGACGGCGCCCACCCCGGCCTCCTTGACCAGGCGGGTCGCGCTGCGCAGCGCCTGGACCGGGCCCTCCTGGTACGAGCCGAACGGCAGATCGCCGACGACCAGGGCACGCGTGGTGCCGCGGACGACGGCGGCGGACAGCAGGGTGATCTCGTCCATGGTGACCGGGACGGTGGACTCGTAGCCGAGGTGGCAGTTGCCCATCGAATCGCCGACCAGCAGGACGGGGATGCCGGCCTCGTCGAAGACGGAGGCGGTCATCGCGTCGTAGGCGGTGAGCATCGGCCACTTCTCGCCGCGCTCCTTGGCGGCGGCGATGTCACGGACCGTGATGCGCCGCGAGCTCGTTCCCCCGTACAGGGTCTTGCCGTTGTCGGAGGCGGGGCGGTCGCCCGGCTTCCGGGCAGGCGAAAGCTGCGTCATGGTGACGGCTCCTGTTCGTCATCTCGAGGCACCCTGACGGCGTCCCCGGACTTCGCTCCATGCTGGCATGCCGGGCGCGTACAACGGAAGGGGGCCCCTGACCTGCGACGACACCGGCGCGGCGGCGACACGGAAGTCAACATCATCGATACGGAACGGGTCCGTATCGAAAAAGGAGTAGGGTGGCGGAATGGCGACCTCTCCCACCCCACCCGCCGGGCGGCCCGCCCGTCAGGTCCCCGATGCGATCCACCGGCGCCGCTGGGCGATCCTGTCCGTCCTCATGCTCAGCCTGCTGATAGTGGTGCTGGACAACTCCATCCTCAACGTCGCGATGAAGACCATCGCGAGCCCGGCCCCGGCCGGCCTCGGCGCCACCCAGAGCGAGCTGGAGTGGGCGGTCAACGCCTACACGCTGGTCTTCGCCGGGCTGCTGTTCACCTCCGGCCTGCTCGGCGACCGCCTCGGCCGCAAGAAGGTGCTGCTCTCCGGGCTGACCGTCTTCGGTATCGGCTCGGTGCTCGCGGCAATGGCCGCCTCGCCCACCGAGCTGATCGCCTTCCGCGCCATGATGGGCCTGGGCGGCGCCTTTGTGATGCCCGCCACCCTCGCCATCCTGATGAACGTCTTCGAGCGCGAGGAACAGCCCCGCGCGATCGGCATCTGGGCCGGCGGCGTGGGCCTGGCCATCGCGATCGGCCCGATCGCCGGCGGCCTGCTCCTGGACCACTTCTGGTGGGGCTCGGTCTTCCTGGTCAACGTCCCCGTCGTCCTGGTCGCGCTCGGTTCGATGGCGGTCCTGGTGCCCGACTCCAGGGACCCCAGCCCCGGCCGGCTGGACCCGTTCGGCGTGCTGCTCTCCGTCGTCGGCCTGGTCCTGCTGGTCTACGGGATCATCAAGGGCGGCCAGCTCGCCGACTTCACCGACCCGCAGGTGCTGAGCACCATCGCCGCCGGACTCGTCGTCCTGACCGTCTTCGTCCTGCACCAGAAGCGCAGCCACCACCCGTCCATAGACATCCGCTACTTCCGCAAACCCGCCTTCTCGGCCGCCGTCGCCGCCGTCGCGCTGGTCTTCTTCGCGCTGATGGGCGTCACCTTCTTCATCGTCTTCTACGTGCAGAGCGTGCGCGGCTACAGCCCGCTGGAGGCCGGTCTGCTGATCCTGCCGCTGGCCGTGGCCCAGCTGACCTTCTCGCCGCGGGCCCGGCACGCCGTGGACCGCTTCGGCGCCCGCGCGGTGTGCACCGTCGGCATGCTGACCATCGCCGTCACCATGTCCGGCATGCTGTTGCTGACCACCGACTCCCCGATCTGGATCCTGGAGGTGCTCTTCTTCCTCCAGGGCACGGGGATGGCGCACATCATGCCGCCGGTCACCGTCGCGATCATGCAGTCGCTGCCCCGCGAGAAGGCCGGCTCCGGCTCGGCGCTCAACAACGTCTTCCGGCAGGTCGGCGGCACCCTCGGAGTGGCAGTCCTCGGCTCGCTGCTGTCCACCACCTACCGCGACGGCATCGCGGGCAAGCTCGCCGCGCTGCCCGCCATACCGGCCGCAGCCCGGCACGCGGCAGGCGAGTCCATCGAGGCCACCCTCGGCCTCGCCCGGCACCTGGGCCCGGCCGGCCGCGGCCTGATCGCCTCCGCGCGGGACGCGTTCGTGCACGCCATGCACGTCACGGCCCTCGGCTCGGCCTCCGTCGCGGTGGTGGGTGCCGTGGTCGTCGCCGCTTTCCTGCCCGGCAAAATGGGACCGGCGCCGCGTCCTGCGGAGCCCCAGGAACGGCAGAAGGCGGGCGTACAGGGATGAGCCGGGCGGCGGGAGACTCCCAGACGGCGGCGGCCGGTACGCGGGCGGACCGGGCGGTCCCCGAGCGCCGCGGCCGGCCGCGCAGCGCCGCGGCCGACTTCGCCATCATCGAAGCCGTCCTGCGCCTGATCGAGGAGGGCGCCGCCATCGGCGAGCTGTCGATGGAGCGCATCGCCCGCGAGGCGGGCGTGGGCAAGGCCACCGTCTACCGCCGCTGGCCCGGCAAGCACGCCCTGATGCTCGATGTGATGCGCTCGCTGGACACCCCGCCCCCGGTGCTCGAGGGCGCCTCCGTACGCGACGACCTCGTCGCCCTGCTGGAGTTCCTGCGCCGCCGGGGCCTGGCCAAACGCAACTCCGCGCTGCTGCGCACGGTCGTCAGCCATGTCCAGGCCCATCCCGAACTGTGGGCGGAGTACCACGAAACGGTCGTACGGGCCCGTAACGAGGCGCTGCTGCGGGTGCTGCGGCGCGGTATGGCCAGCGGCGAGATCCGCAGCGACCGCGATGCGGAGACCCTCGCCGACCTGTTCGTCGGCCCGATGCTGGCCCGCGCCATCCTCCACGAGTGGCGGGAACTGCCCGAGGGCCTCGCGGCGGACATCGTCGACACGGTCCTGGAGGGCGTACGTCCAAGGCCCCGCGCGGTAGCGGGCCAGGATCCCCGCCACCCCGCACCGGGCCGGCCGTAACCCCACCGCCGCACCGGCGCGTTGAACGCCCTTCGACGCCGACGCGAATCCCGGGCTAGTGCCCGGAATGTCCCGCCCCACATGACCGGATCATGCCCGTTGTGTCACAGCCGCTGTCACGTGGCCGTCCGCCGGAACCCCGACCCGCCGTCACCCCGTCCTCACCACCGAGAAATGCGCCACCCGGCCTTCCGTGGCGGCGCGGATCTAAGAACGCGGATTAAGGCCATCGCCTAGGGTCGACAACCACAGGCGAGGCGCACCACAGCGGGCAGTGAGGGCAACTACATGGCGCAGGCATTCATGACGGAGCCGGAACAGGGACGGGGCCCCGAATGGTCCGGCTCCCGGGCCGGACGCCTGCGGAACTGGTGGCGTCCCGAGGGAATGTGGCGCCGCGGCATCGTGCTCGCCGTACTGGCCGTCCTGCTCGGGGTGTTGATGTTCTGGCACTCCCAGATCCCCAACGACGTGGGAAACCTGGGCAGTCTGCTGGAGACGTTCCTGCCCTGGCTCGGCCTCGGCGTGCTGCTGCTGTTGCTCTGCGCGGTGCTGCGCCGCTCGGCAACGGCGCTGATCGCACTGATCCTCCCGGCGGCCGTCTGGCTCAACCTCTTCGGCGGACAGCTCACCGACAAAGCGGGCACCGGCGGCAATCTCACCATCGTCACGCACAACGTCAACGCCGAGAACCCCGATCCGGCGGCCACCGCCCGGGACATCGTCAACTCCAAGGCCGATGTGGTCGCCCTGGAGGAGCTGGCCGGTAACGCCCTGCCCACCTACGAGCGGGAAATGGCCAAGGCGTACCCGTATCACACGGTCAAGGGCACGGTCGGCCTGTGGAGCAAACTGCCGCTGAGCGACGCCCGGCCGGTCGACATCAAACTGGGCTGGGTCCGCGCGCTGCGCGCCACCGTCACCGCCCCCGACGGCCGGAAGGCCGGCATCTACGTCGCGCATCTGCCCTCCGTACGCGTCAAGATCGAGGCGGGCTTCACCGCGAACCAGCGCGACGGCAGCGCCAAGGCGCTGGGCGAGGCCATCGCCGCCGACCCGCTGAAGAAGGTGATCCTCCTCGGCGACCTCAACGGCACCATGAACGACCGCTCGCTGGCCCCGGTCACCTCCCAGATGCGCTCGGCCCAGGGCGCCGCGGGCGACGGCTTCGGCTTCAGCTGGCCGGCCGCCTTCCCGATGGCCCGGATCGACCAGATCATGGTCAAGGGCATCGACCCGGTCGCCGCCTGGACGCTCAAGGACACCGGCAGCGATCATCTGCCGCTCGCGGCCTCGGTCGGCATCTGACGATACGGGCGGGGGGTACGGGACGGCGGCGGCCCGACACGGGCTCGTCACGTCCCGTTCCCACGCCGGAACAACGGACCTGGGACACTTTGTTCCGTACGTGAACGAACTGCTCCCCCGGAAAGGTCCAGGCCCCTCATGCCCTTGGCTCTGCTCGCGCTCGCGATCTCGGCCTTCGGAATCGGCACCACGGAATTCGTGATGATGGGCCTGCTGCCCAACGTCGCGGACGATCTGGGCACCTCGGTGCCCACCGCCGGCCATCTCGTCTCCGCCTACGCCCTCGGCGTCGTCATCGGCGCCCCGCTGCTGACGGTCCTCGGCTCCCGCATCCCCCGCAAACCGATGCTGGTCGGCCTCATGGCGGTCTTCACGGCCGGCAATCTCGCCTCCGCCCTCGCCCCCGACTTCGGCCTGCTGATCGTCGGCCGGCTGCTGGCCGGACTCCCGCACGGCGCGTTCTTCGGCGTCGGCGCGGTGGTCGCCGCCCGCCTGGTACGCGAGGGCCGTCAGGCCCGCGCCGTCGCCACCATGTTCCTCGGCCTGACCGTCGCCAACATCGTCGGCGTCCCCGCCGCCACCCTCCTCGGCCAGCGCCTCGGCTGGCGCGCCACCTTCCTGGTCGTGGCCGCCATCGGACTGGTCGCCATGGCCGCGCTGGCCCGGCTGATCCCGCCGCTGCCCGCCGAGGAACGCACCGGCCCGGCCCGCGAACTGCGCGCCCTCGGCGACCGCCAGGTGATCCTCGGCCTGGCGACCACGGTCTTCGGCTTCGCCGGCGTCTTCGCGGTCTACAGCTATCTCGCCTCGATGATGACCAAGGTCACGGGCCTCGCCCAGACCTCCGTCCCGCTGGTCCTCGCCCTCTTCGGCATCGGCATGACCCTGGGCGCCCTCGCCGGCGGCCCGCTCACCGACCGCGCCCTGCGCCCCACCCTCTACGGCTCGCTGGCGGCCCTCGCCCTGGTCCTCGCCGCTCTCCACTTCACCGCACCGGTGACCTGGGCCGCGCTGGTCACCGTCGTCCTCATCGGTGCCATCGGTTTCCTGACCACCACCCCGCTCCAGATGCTGGTCATGAACAAGGCCCACCAGGCCCCCACCCTGGCCGCCGCCTCCAACCAGTCCGCCTTCAATCTCGCCAACGCGGGCGGGGCGTGGGCCGGTGGGCTCGCCCTCGGGGCCGGCTGGGGATGGACCTCCCCGACCCTCGTCGGCGCGGCCCTCGCCGCGGTTGGCTTCGCCGTTGCCGTTGTTGCGGGGCGCTTGGACCGCCGCGACACCGCCTCCCGGGTGGTGGCCCACAGCCGGGAGGCGGCCGACCGGGTGCCGGCCGGGTCTTGACCCCACGTTGTCGGCCGTCCCGCCGTAGGGGCTGTTCGCCGTTGCGCCTGCGGCCCGTTCGCTGCGCTTTGCCTGGGCCGACGTTCTGGCTTTCCCGTCATTGCGCTTGCGGCCCGTTCGCTGCGCTTTGCCTGGGCCGACGGTTCGGCTTTCCCGTCGTTGCGCCTGCGGCGGGCGTTGCCGCTTGCGCGGGGCTGTCCGGTTGCGGCACCGGCCCTACACGGCTCCGCCGCTACGGACCGGCACCTCCCCGTTGGGGGTGGAAAAAGACGGTGGGGGCGGACCACCGGCCTTCTTCCCCCCACTCACGGGAGGGGCCGCGCCGCAGGACGAAGTCCGGAGGCGTGGTACCGCACCCGTACCAACCCACGCCCGCCGCAGGCGCAACGGCGACAAACCCCCACGGCGGGACGGCCGACAACGTGGGGAGAAACTACCCCTCGCTCCACTGGTTGGTGATCGGCAGGCGCCGGTCCTTCCCGAAGCCCTTGGCGGAGATCTTCGTACCCGGCGGGTACTGCCGGCGCTTGTACTCGGCTCGGTCGACAAGCCGCAGGACCCGGGTGACCAGCGCCGCCTCGAATCCCTGGGCCACGATGTCCTCGTGGCCCAGGTCGCGGTCGACGTACAGCTCCAGGACTCGGTCGAGGACGTCGTACTCGGGCAGCGAATCGGTGTCCACCTGGTCGGGGCGCAGCTCGGCGCTCGGGGGCTTGACCAGGATGTTCTCGGGGATCGGCGGGGTCTGCCCGCGGTCGGCCGCCGCCTGGTTGCGCCAGCGGGCCAGCTGGAAGACGGCGGTTTTGTAGACGTCCTTGATGGGCCCGTACGCGCCCACCGAATCGCCGTAGAGCGTCGAATAGCCGCACGCCAGCTCGGACTTGTTGCCCGGGGCGAGGACGAGATGGCCCTCCTGGTTGGAGATCGCCATCAGCGTCGTACCGCGCAGCCGCGACTGGAGGTTCTCCTCGGCGAGACCCGTCAGCCCCAGCGACTCCATGTATGCGTCGAACATCGGGGCGATCGGCACCGTACGGAAGGCGAGTCCGGTACGGCGGGCCAGTTCGGCGGCGTCGCTGAGAGAGTGGTCCGACGAGTAGCGCGAGGGCATCGCGATGGCGTGGACGTGCGCCGGGCCCAGCGCGTCACAGGCGATCGCGGCGACCAGCGCGGAGTCGATACCGCCGGACAGCCCCAGGACCACGCTGTTGAAGCCGTTCTTGGCGACGTAGGCGCGCAGGCCGACGACCAGCGCGGTGTAGATCTCCTCGATGTCGTCGAGCCGTTCGGCCTCGCCGCCGAGCGTCTCGGGGGTGTAGGGCGGCAGCGGGTCGGGGGTCAGGACGACATGGTCGACGCGCAGCCCGTCGTCCAGGACGCCCGAGGGCGGCTCGGGCGCCGCTTCGGGCAGTTCGAGGTCGATCAGCACACAGCCCTCCGCGAACTGCGGTGCCCGCGCGATCACCCCGCCGTCCTTGTCGACGACGATGGAGTCGCCGTCGAAGACCAGCTCGTCCTGGCCGCCGATCATCGCCAGATAGGCGGTGGTGCAGCCGGCCTCCTGCGCCCGCTTGCGGACCAGTTCCAGGCGGGTGTCGTGCTTGTCCCGCTCGTACGGAGAGGCGTTGACGGAGAGCAGCAGTCCCGCGCCCGCGCTGCGGGTGGCCGGCACCCGGCCGCCCTCCTGCCACAGGTCCTCGCAGATGGCGAGCGCGACATCGACGCCGTGCACCCGCACCACGGGCAGCGTGTCGCCGGGGACGAAGTAGCGGAACTCGTCGAAGACGCCGTAGTTGGGCAGATGGTGCTTGGCGAAGGAGAGCGCCACCCGGCCGCGGTGCAGCACCGCTGCGGCGTTCTGCGGGGCGCCGGCCGGGCGGCCGTAGCGCCGTTCCTCCCGTTCGCCGCGGTCGAGATAGCCGACGAGCACCGGGAGTTCGCCCAGCCCCTCGTCGGCCAGCCGGCCGGCCAGCGCGTGCAGCGCGGCGCGGCTGGCCTCGACGAAGGACGGGCGCAGTGCGAGGTCCTCGACGGGGTAGCCGGTCAGTGCCATCTCGGGGAAGGCGACGAGATGGGCACCCTGTCCGGCGGCGTGCCGCGTCCAGTGCAGGATCGTTTCGGCGTTCCCTGCGATATCGCCGACGCAGGAGTCGATCTGGTTGAGGGCGAGACGAAGTTGAGCCACGGGGCCAGTCTAGTTGACCGTAATCGTCTGAGTGACGCGAAGGGGGGAGGGGAGACCGGACGGTACACGTCCGGCCTCCCCTCTCGCAGGCCCTGCCCTACTGCTTGCGGTAGCCCAGGATCGTCATCATCCCCGACTCCGAGTGGTAGATGTTGTGGCAGTGCATCATCCACAGGCCCGGGTTGTCGGCGTCGAACTCGACGCTCAGGGTTTCGCCGGGCACCATGACCGTGGTGTCCTTGCGCGGCCCGCCGTCGGGCAGCTGGAAGGTGTGCCCGTGCAGATGGACCGGGTGCCACATCTTGGTCCGGTTGCGGAACGTCAGCTGCACCCGCTCACCGGCGGCGACGGGGTAGCGCTGGTCCGGCGTGTACGGCTTGCCGTTGAACGCCCAGTTCCACTTATCCACCGACCCGGTGAGGCGGAAGTCGAGGGCGCGGTCGATGCTCCGGTCCTCCAGCCGGACGGACTCCGCGGCCTTCAGGTGGATCGACCTGAGCACCTTGCCGTGGAGTTCTCTGGGGCGGGTGTCGGGACCGGGCGCCTCGCCGCCGCCGGTGCGCAGGACGGCCATCGCGGCGCCGGTCTTGCCCTCCGCGAGCGCGGTGAGCGGGAACGTGCCGTCCTTGACGGTGACCACGACGTCGTAGCGCTCAGCCATGCCGATCAGCAGTGCGTCGGTGGTGGCGTGCTCGACGGGGAAACCATCGGTGTGCGTGATGGTCATCCGGTGGCCGCCCAGCGCGACGCGGTAGCCGGTTTCGCCGCTCGCGTTGATGATCCGGATCCGGATCCGGTCGCCGGGCCGGGCGTGGAAGGTCTCCGGGTTCTCGGGCGCGCGGCCGTTGATGAGGTAGTACGGGTAGTCCACATGGCCGCCCTCACCGCCCAGCAGCGTGCTCGTGGTGCCGCCCACCAGGATGCGCGACGGCCCCATGGGGGCGGGGCCGTCGGGCCGCCGCGGGGCCTGCCCGGTGCCGGGGTCCTTGTCCGTGTCGCCGGGGCCCTTGCCCGCGTCCCGGGGGCCCTTGCCCGTGTTCCGTGGGGCGTCGTCCTTGTGCCCGGAGTCCCTGCCGGTATCCGGGTCCGGGTCCATGGCGTCCATGGCCGCGTCCATGTCGCCCCGGTCCATGCCCTCCAGGTCCAGGCCGTTCATGTCCATGCCGTTCATCCGGCCGGTGCCCGTGCCGCCGTGGCCCTTGCCGCCGTGATCCTTGCGGGCGTGAGCCTTGCCGGTGCGGCGCATCTGGTCATGGCCCATACCGCCCATGCCCTTGCCCAGCTCGGCCAGCACGTCGTCCGGGGTGCTGCCGTCCACCCCGTCCAGCCAGTCGTCGATCATGACGATCCACTCCTTGTCGTAGCGGAGCGGCTCCCTGGGGTCGTCGATGATGAGCGGTGCGTACAGCCCGCGGTCGATCTGCACGCCGGTGTGCGGATGCAGCCAGTACGTGCCGGGGTCCGGTGCGGTGAAGTGGTAGGTGAAGGAGGCGCCGGGCTGGATGCCGCGCTGGGTCACGTCGGGCACGCCGTCCATGTCGTTGCGGAGCCGCAGCCCGTGCCAGTGGACGCTCGTGGACTTCGGGAGGTGGTTGTCGAGGGTCATGTGGATCTGGTCGCCCGCGGTGATCCGGAATTCCTTGCCGGGCATCTCGTTGCTGTACGCCCAGGTGCCGACGGTACGGTCGCCCAGGTTGAGCATGCCGAAGGTGGCGGTGAGTCTGAACTCCCGTACGGTGCCGCCCGAGTCGCGTTCCCTCTCGGCCGCGGCGACCTCCGGGCCGTCGGGGCTGACGTAGCCGCTCGGGACGTTGTCGTGGGGCCCGCCGTTCTTGCCGTCGGCCATCCCGTCCCCGCCGCCGCGGGCACCGGAGCGCCCGCCGGAACAGGCGGTCAGCAGGCCGCCGCCGGCGACGGCGGCGCCGGTGGCGAGCACGTCGCGGCGGGAGCGGGAGGGGGGCTGGGGGGAGTGCGTAGGCATGGAGAAATGCACCTCGTGTCGGTGTCGAAGTGAGCAGGCCGGCCGGGGGGCCGACCGGGACGGTCGGAAGCGTGGGCGCGAACGCGGGCGACGTCGGAACTCGGACGTCACACCCCCTGCGCCCTGCCCCCGCGGGGTATCGCGCCCGGCGGCCGGTCCGCCGGGTCCGGGCGGGCCGGTCCGCGCAGGGCGCGCTGCGCCGCTCTCACCGCATTGCCGTAGGCCACTCGCCTATATTTGGCCTTCCCACGCTTAGCGGGGGCCCGGCACTCCGTTGGACGGGCCGGGTCCACCCGATCCGATCACCAGGACGGCCGTGACCGACACCCACACCGCCCCCGTCCGCCGCCGGGCGGCCGCCGTGCTGCTCCTCGCGGGGGCCGTCGCCTACACCACGTGGGTGCTGGAGCTGGCGGTCGCCACCGGTGTCGACCCCGTCCGGGCGTACGTCAGCGAACTCGCGGCCGCCGACCAGCCGCTGGGCGGGCTCTTCCGCGCCACCGACCTGGCCGCCGGGCTGCTGGTGCTGGCCGGCGCCCTGCTCGCGCTCGCCGCCCCGCGGCGCAGGCCCTGGACGACGGCGGGCTGGGCCGCGCTCGCCCTCTTCGGCGCCGCCACCGCGCTCGACTCCCGCCTGCCGCTGAGCTGCGCGCCCACCAGGGATCCGGCCTGCGCCGCCCGGGAGACCGCGGGCCTGGTCCCGGCCACCCACACCGCCCACGCCGTCAGCAGCTCCCTCGCCCTGACCGGCGCGCTGGCCGCCCTGTTCCTGCTGACGTTCGCGGCCCGCCGCTACGCCCAGTGGCCGGTGCTGGCCCGCTTCGGCCCGCCGCTCGTCCTGGCCGAACTCGCCGCCACCTGCTGGACGCTGTCGTCGGTCGCCGCCTTCACGGCGGGCCACGGCACCTGGGCGCTCGGCCTCGGCCAGCGACTCCAGGTCCTGCTCGTCGCCCTCTACCTCGCGCTGCTGGCAGGGTGCACGGCCCGCACCACGGGGAACGAACACCCCAGGAAACCGACGCGGGAGGCCCGCCCATGAACCCTCGCCCCACCAGCGCTCCCGATCCGATACGCGCCCCCGGCCGCATCCGCACCGTCGACGGCATCCCGCTGCACGTCCTGGCCGAGGGCACCGGCCCGCTCTGCGTCCTCAGCGGCGGCCTGGGCATGGCCTGGTTCGACTGGGACGCGGTCGCCGCCCTGCTCGCCCCGTACCGCACCGTCATCCGCTTCGACCGCCCCGGCCTGGGCCTGAGCGCCCCCGCGCCGACGCCGCCCACCCTCGCCGCCGAGGCCGGCCGCATCGCCCGTGTCCTGGACGCGCTCGGCCACCGTGGCCCGGCCACCGTCGTCGGCCACTCCCTCGCCGGCTTCCACGCCGAGGGCTTCGCCCGGCTGCATCCGCGCCGCTGCGCCGGTCTCGTCCTGGTCGACGGCAGCACCGAGGACGACCCGCGCCCGCTGCTGCCCCGCGCGGTCCGTACGGCCTGCGCGTCCGGTGTCGCCGCCGCGCTGTCCGCCGCCGGGGTGCCGCGCGCCCTCGGCCCCGCCGCCCGCCGGCTGATCGGCCGCGCCCAGACCGTCGCCGGCCATCCGCCGCACCCCTGGGAGCGCGCCGGATACCGCACCAGCCGGGTGCTGCGCGCCTGCGTCCTGGAGAACGCCACCTACCCCTACCAGGCCGCCGAACTGGCCGCCCTGCGCCCCGGCCACCCGCTGCCCGCCGTCCCGGTCGCCGTCCTGGCGGCGTACGACGGCGGCGAGACCGCCCGTGACCTGCGCTGGCTCGAACGCCAGCGGGCGCTCGCCGAGACGCTGGGCGGCCGTTTCACGGTCGCCGCCCCGGCCGGCCATCTCGTCATGGCCGACGCCCCCGAAGCCATCGCCCATGCCGTACTGGACCTGCACGACCGCAACGACCGCACCCCGGTGAACCCTTCGCCGACAGACCGCTGAGCTGCACCACCACGCATCACCGGCCCCGCAGCATCATGAATTTCCTGGCATGGACCCGCCAACGACGGGTCAACACCCTCCCAGCGGCGATCCAAGTCTGCGCCAAGCGCCTCGATTGCCGCCCCTGGTCGCGCTGACTCTTCGTACTGCGGGAAGGATCGTGGCGAGGGGCGTATCGGGGGGTTACGGTCCGGCGGTTCTGCTTCAGGCCAAGGGTGCGTAATGTGACGGTAACCCCCTCACGTGATACTGGTGTGCCACGCGGTGTCATCCCATCCGCGTGGACAGGCCGATTGACCTGCAAGGATTGGTGAGCCATGGACAAGCAACAAGAATTTGTGCTCCGGACTCTCGAAGAGCGCGACATTCGCTTCGTCCGTCTGTGGTTCACCGACGTACTGGGCTTCTTGAAGTCGGTCGCGGTCGCCCCGGCGGAGCTGGAGCAGGCCTTCGACGAAGGCATCGGCTTCGACGGTTCGGCCATCGAAGGATTCGCCCGAGTGTACGAATCCGACATGATCGCCAAGCCGGATCCCGGCACGTTCCAGATCCTGCCCTGGCGCGCCGAGGCCCCCGGCACCGCCCGGATGTTCTGCGACATCCTGATGCCCGACGGCTCGCCCTCCTACGCCGACCCGCGCTACGTCCTCAAGCGCATCCTGGCCAAGACCTCCGACCTCGGCTTCACCTTCTACACCCACCCCGAGATCGAGTTCTTCCTGCTCAAGGACAAGCCCGTCGACGGCCAGCGGCCCACCCCGGGCGACTCCTCCGGCTATTTCGACCACACCCCGCAGAACGTCGGGATGGACTTCCGCCGCCAGGCGATCACGATGCTGGAGTCGATGGGCATCTCGGTGGAGTTCAGCCACCACGAGGGCGCCCCCGGCCAGCAGGAGATCGATCTGCGCTACGCCGACGCGCTCTCGACCGCCGACAACATCATGACCTTCCGGCTGGTGATGAAGCAGGTGGCGCTGGAGCAGGGCGTCCAGGCGACGTTCATGCCCAAGCCGTTCTCGGAGTACCCGGGCTCCGGCATGCACACCCACCTCTCCCTCTTCGAGGGCGACCGCAACGCCTTCCACGAGTCCGGCTCGGAATACCAACTCTCCAAGGTGGGACGTTCCTTCATCGCCGGTCTGCTCAAGCACGCGGGCGAGATCTCCGCCGTCACCAACCAGTGGGTCAACTCCTACAAGCGCATCTGGGGCGGCGCCAACCGCACCGCAGGCGCCGGCGGCGAGGCCCCCTCCTACATCTGCTGGGGCCACAACAACCGCTCCGCGCTGATCCGCGTCCCGATGTACAAGCCCGGCAAGATGGGCTCCACCCGGGTCGAGGTCCGCTCCATCGACTCCGGCGCCAACCCGTATCTGACCTACGCCGTCCTGCTCGCGGCCGGCCTCAAGGGCATCGAGGAGGGCTACGAGCTCCCCGCCGGCGCCGACGACGACGTATGGGCCCTGTCCGACTCCGAGCGCCGCGCCATGGGCATCGAGCCGCTGCCGCAGAACCTCGGCGAGGCCATCGAGCTGATGGAACGCAGCGAACTGGTCGCCGAAACCCTCGGCGAGCACGTCTTCGACTTCTTCCTGCGCAACAAGAAGCAGGAATGGGAGGAGTACCGCTCCGAGGTCACCGCCTTCGAGCTGCGCAAGATGCTGCCCGTGCTGTAGGTGCAGGTCAGAGCCGCGTGAAGGCTCTACCGCTGATGGGGTCCGCGGTCAGCGACCGTGGGCCCCATCAGCGTTTCGCTAGCTCTGGGCCGTCTCTGGGCCGTGAGGCGCAGAATCCATGCCCTGGTACACGCTATCCACGGCCCGACGGGTACGTCCCTCACTGCTCGGCAGGAGATGCGTGTACACCCGCAGCGTGAATCCGGGGTCAGTGTGGCCCAGATACGCACTCAGTGCCTTGATGCTCTCGCCAGCGTCCAGCAGCACGGAAGCGTAGAAGTGCCGCAGCGCGTGCATCCCGTGTTCCCGGGCCGCTTGGTGACGGTCCCCAGCCTTGGGTTTCGGGATGACGTTCGCAGCAACGAGCGCGGGCTTCCAGAGCCGTGTGTTGAAGTCCGTCCGCCGGATCGGGCCGTCATCGGCACGCGTGAACAGTAGGCGCTTCGTGACCAGGGGCCCGTCCGGCCGCTGCCACGGCAGCGTGACGCTGACGGGTGGGTGCGCCTCTATGTGCTGCTTGAGGATGTGCGCCACACGGTCAGAAAGGGGCACGTCCCGCTCCTTGTCGCGCTTCGGCCGCGCGAACACGAGCTTCCCCTCAACGACCTTTACCTGATTGACGACGTGCAGCCAGCCGGTATCGAAACCGATCTCGCCTTCCGGCAGCCCGAAGATCTCGCCTTGTCGCAGACCGCATCCTGCCCCGAGGTCAACCATCGCCCGGTACTCCTCGGGAAGCGCAGCACGCACGGCGAACGTGCGCGTGCCGGTCCAGGGAACAACTCGCTGCCCACCCGGCGCCGGCGCTTTGACACTGCTGGCCTTGCACGGGTTGCGGTGCAGGTAGTCGTCTTCCACGGCCGCGGTGAACACCGCGGACACGCTGGCAAAGATGACGCGGCGATAGGAGGAGGCGGGCAAGGCTCGCTCCAACTCGCCGAGCCATTCGCGGATGTGCTCGGGCTTGAACGAGCCGAGCGGACGCGTGCCCAGGTAGGGGATCGCGTGACGGCGAATCTGGACGGACACCGGTTCCCGTGTCGTCGGATCCGTGGTCTGAGCGGTGAGCCACTTTTCGGCGTACTGGCGGAAGGTGGTTCGACCAGCCTTCGGGTCGACGTAGCGGCCGCCGTCCATATCGGCCTTGATCTTCGTCAGCCAGTTCTCGGCGAGACGCTTCTTCCCGTCGGGGAACGACTGACTCTTCTCGGTGCCGTCGGGGCCGACGTAGCGGGCGCGGTAGCGCATGCCGATGCCGTGTCGGTCGCTCTTGACGCGGACGGTCTTGCCGTCGGCGTCGGTTTCGGTCTTGTACCAGCGGTCTTGGATGTGGCCGGCCATGTCAGATGTCCTCTCGGACGACGCTGCGGGGCGGGGCCGTTGGCCCCGCCCCGCAGGTGGGTGGTTGTGTTCGGTTGGTGGCGTCAGGCGGCTTGGTCGTCGGCCATTCGTTGTTCGGTCCAGGCCCGTACGGCGGCGGGGTCGTAGCGCAGGTGCTTGCCGACGCGGAATCCGGGCGGACCGGTGCGCTTCTTGCGCCAGGCGTAGACGGTCTCGACGCTGTCCAGCTTGAACAGCTCCACCAGGTCTTCGGGCGTGAGGTACCGGTCGGGCAGGCCACCTCGGAGGGTGGCGCTGGGGTCGGGTTGAGCGGAACGGGTTCGGCTCATGGGGTCCTCGGAAGTTGAGTCACGTTGCTGCTGGTTTCGGGAGCCCGCGCCTGTCCGAGGTGCGGATTTCTGCGTCATTGCGTCATCAGCGTCATGTGGGCTTCTGAACTGCGGTTTTGTGTGACGCAGTAGTTGGGGGGTGCGTCATCGGCGCGTCATGGGCTGCGTCATCGGGTGACGCAGATGACGCAGGATGACGCAGACACCGCCGTCTGCGTCATGGCTTTCGCCGCAGGTCAAGGGCCGTTCCCCCGCCTGCATGACGCAGATGACGCAGCGTCTTCCCTCTTAGGACAAAAGACGGGGTGTCTGTTGTAGTTCGCCGCTCAAAGAGCGAAGAAGGAGCCGCTTCGCGGCGTGACCCTTGGGCGGCGCGTTGCGCCGAACAGCAAGAGGAGCACGCCTGGCCAGGGGTGCTCCTCTTGCTTGTCCCGCGGGCGTGGTCGCGGGTCAGAACATCGGTTTGTGCTCGTGTGGGGGCGGGGCTGCCAGGCGGGTCATTTCGAGGTAGCGGCCCTCGCTGGTGCGGCCCGAGTCGATGAGGACACCACGGGCGGCAAGCGTCGGCTGGAGGCGCTTGAGACGGTCGGAGAGGACCTTGCCCGTGGTCGGCCATCCCTTGGGCAGGGACCGCAGTTCGTCGCCGCTGTAGAGGCTGCTGAGGCAGTGCAGCCACTCGGTGGAGGTCATCCGCTGCTCCGCGCCCGCCTCAAGGGAGTCGGCGTGCCTGAGGACGGTCTGCGCGAGCAAGTCGCCCTCGATCACGTCGTCGTTGAGATCGTCCAGGCTCCTCCGATAGGCGGCGAGCGCGCCCAGGCCGGTCGCCGCGTCGAGCTGCGCGCACAGGTGCGCGAAGTCCGCCATCCGTAGGTCGGTAGGGGTCTCCGCCTCAGCCGCACGGACCTTGACCGTTAGGTCCAAGAGAGACCCGAGAACGACCGGCAGGACCTCTGCGTACTCCGCCCACAGTTCCGCCTCGGTGCGCCGGACACTGGGCCTCTCCAGGCGCAGCGGCAGGAGTCGTTCGGCGAGGTCGGGCCGGATGACGCCCACGTCGATGCCGGTCAGCAGCAGGGGGCGGCGGTAGCGGGCGCGGAAGACGTCTCCGTCGGTGAACAGGGCGCGCTTGACGTCCTCGGCTCCGGTGACGATGAGGCACATGGCGTCGGACAGGTCCGGGGTCATGTGGGACAGGTTGTCCAGGGCGGTGACCCATCCAGCCGCTACCGCCGCGGTCAGGTTCGCCTCGTCCTTCGGGGCGCGGCGCAGGTCGCCGCTCATGCCCTCGATGATCCGCACGAGCATCCGCCCGCCGGTGGACTTTCCCGCGCCTTGCGGGCCGGTGAGGAACGGTGCGGGGACGGGCACGGACGGTTCCAGGCAGCCGATGAGCCAGGCGAGGGCCAGGCATTCGGTCTCCGCGTTGGCGAAGTTGCACAGCCTGAGCAGTAGGTCGATGCCCTTGTCGTCGGTGTCCTTGGCCGGCAGGGGCAGTTCCCCGGTGAGCTGAGTGCGTCGCCAGCACACCTCGCGCGGGTCGGGGATGGCGATGTCCCACCCGGTGGGGTGGATACGGACAGACTGTCCGTCGTTGCGGCCCAGGTCCAGCCACGTGGCTCCGTCGAATCCGGGTGCCACGCGGATGTGCACGGGCTGCGTGTCCTCGGTCAGTGCGAGCGCTTCGATCAAGTCCAACGCCTCCTTGAGGGCCGTCCCGTTGAACACGCCGATCCCGTCCTTGTACAGGCCGACCATGAGTTCCTGTCGGTGGCTGCCCGTTGTGCCCTGGGAGCGGATCGGGCGGGCCACGGGGTGGCCGTTCTTCTGCGCGTACACGGTCCCGTCGGCGGTGCGGAAGTACCGGAAGTGCGCTTGCGCGTAGTCGGTGATGACCTCTCGGGCGGGATTCTTGTCGTCGTCGGCCATGGCTACAGTCCCAAGCTGGTCCGGGCGTTGGCCCAGGCGTCGATGCAGTGCCGGGGGGATTCGCCCTTGGCGTGCGCGGCGGTGAACAGTCGCTTCATGTGCGCGTCGGTGAGGCAGCCGCACCGGCCGTGGGCGGACAGGACGGCAAGGAAAGTGCGATAGACGGTGTGGTGGATCGCGCTCCGGGCCTCGGTGATGCGCTGCTCGGCCATGGCAATGCCCCGCTCCAGGTAGACGGGACTGCGGTGCGGGCATTCCCGGCCCCCGGCCAGTGCGGACGACACGGTGACGGTGGGCCGGGCAGGGACGGTCGCCACTGTCCGGGCGTTTGTGGCCTCTTCGCGTTGCAGCAGGGCTCGCACCGGGTTCGGCAGGGGGGCCGTGGTGCCGGCGCCGGGGCCGAGCCAGCGTGCGTAGGACATCAGGCTCTTGATGTCCACGCCCGGTCGGACGTCGTTCGCGGAGCGCATGGCTCCCTGGTAGAGCCAGTGTTCCCCACGCGTAGTGGTCACGGTGCGGGTCGGCGGAAGCTCCCGGCGGGCCCAGGCGACTGCCGCGTCGTCGTCGAGGTCGACGACGGTGAGCCCGGCCCCGGCGGGGTGGTAGGCGACGGCGGCGGCCTGCCGCCAGGCGGGTGCCCAGGCGGGAGAGGTGAGGACGGCGGAGTCGGTGGTGGCGGCGGCCCAGCCGTGGCACGGGGCGGGGCACTGGCACGGGCCAGCGGCGCGCATGTGGGGCCGGTCGCCGCATGCGCTCCTGTTGCAGGCTGGGCAGTTGGCGAAGGGGCGTTTGCCCCTGCTCAGAGGCAGGACTGGCACGCCGGTGGCGGCCACAGCCAGTGCGACTCGCCGAATGTCGGTGGGGTGGGTCATGCTTGAGACCTCCATAGGTCTGTAAGGGGCTGGAGACCAGGGCGGGCCGCGGTCATTGGCGTGAAGCGGCCCGCCCTAGCCATGGCTAGGCGTCGGGGTGGTCGGCGCGGTTGCAGTCGCAAGTCACCCTGTGTGACTTGCGGGGAGTTGAGAGGGGAGGGGGAGCAGAGCCTGAAAACCGGGCTCGTAGGGCCGTGTCAGAGAGGCGTCTCATCAGGTCCACCAGGTCCATCCAGGTGGCATTTGCGCAGTTGAGAGCTGATGGAGGCGGATGGTGGACCGTCTGATGGAGTTCTCCATCAGATTCCGGTGCCTCCACCACCTGCCTCTACCAGTCCGCGACTACTCTGCGTCGCTTTCGGTGGCGTCTTCGCGTGCCTCGATGGCCGCCTCGATGCGGGCACGGGACACGCACACCACGCCGGTTTTGCCGTTGTCGGCCCGTGTCGCCTTCGGCTCAGCGCCTGCCTCACGAAGCACTCGCGTGAGGTCGTGCAGCTCCCATCCGTCATAGGCACGGGGGTGCTTGCTGATGAGCCGACGCAGAACCTCCTGGGTCTGGATGCGCTTCCCGTCGCCCAACGCTTCGAGCACGTTGGTCAGATGGTCGACGTCCTCCGCGGGATCCGCGGCGGCCTGCGTCTCAACACCGGCCCGGCGCGCTTTTGCTCGCTCGGCGATCTCCTTCGCCGCGTCGCCGTCGATGAAGTGCGTGCGGACCGTCATGGACGGCTGCCCGGGGGCGAGTTTGATCCCGTCACCAGCCACCACAAGCGTGCCCTTGTCGAGCCCCTGGCGGAGCTTGTGCGGGGCCGCACCCGCGTCCACGGGCATCTCGCCGAGGGCCATCTTCGCCTGCGACTCGGTGCCGACCACCAGGGAAGCCCTGATGTGGTTGCCGTTGCGCGACCGCACCGGCAGGTTCTGGTCTGTGGGGTCTTGCGTCCCCTCCCAGGTCGTGACGCTCACCACGCGTCCCTGGTCGTGAATCGCCTTGATGGCACGGAAGTACCGGCTGATGTTCTTGGCCCCGCCATAGGGCGCCCCGTACTTGACCGTCCCGTTCTCCGCGACGTACGTCTCCCTGGCGCCGGACCCGTAGGCGACCTGGGCCTCATCGACGATGAACACCAGGGGTGCGAACCGCGGATCGGCCAGGATCTTCTCCTGCGACCAGCCCTTGGCGGTCAGTTCCCGCATGAGGGCACCCCGGCGCTCCATCTCCGCCACGCCCTCTTCGACCATCTCCGTGGCAGCGATGACCTGCTCGTCAGTCGGCCCCTGGATGAGCACCGTGGCCAGGCCGTCGAACATCTGCCAGTCTCCGACGCCCTTGAGGTCAGCGATGCGGAACTCCACGCGGGGATCGAGCGCGAGCCACAGCGCCAGGGCCCTCAGGCTGGCGGTCTTGCCCTGGTTGGACAGGCCGGTGATGAGCATGTGGAGCTGGAACAGTGAGATGAGCACCGCATCGCCACGGAGATCCTGGCCCCACGGTGCCCGGCCCGAGGTGTAGTCGGCCGTCATGTCGGGGTCAGTGACCAGCGGGGACGGGCCGATCGGCTCATCCAGCGCGCCGCTGTCGGCGATCCACATGCGCACCGTGCGAGGTGTCGGGGGGATCGTCATGTGCAACTCATGCTCATGGCGATTCATGTTCTCGGCGAGCTTGCGACGCTTGCTTAGGACTTCTTCCGTGGACACCCCGATCGGCAAGGTCACATCGACTTCAACGCCGCACCCCGCCAACGTGATCGGCCCGAGCATCCCGGCCGCCCCGTCCGCCATCTCCTTGATGGCCTTCTTCAAAGCGGGGACACCCAGGTCGGACAGGGCTTTGACCACGATCGACGGGGTGACCGGCACGTCGTCCACCGTGCCGGATGCGGGCCGGGCCCATGCGGGAGCCGTCTCGTTCTTATGGCCGGCACGCCACAGGTGCGACAGACCGGCCATGAGCGCCAGCCCCAGGGCCGGGCCCCACGCGATCGAAGCGAACCAGCACAGCGCCTGGATTGCATCGATCGCGGCCAGCGTCGGAGCCACCACGTCATGCAGCTCGCGATCGTGAATCGCCATACAGATACCGACCAGCAGCAGGGCACCTTCGGCCGCGGCCGTGCCGATCGCAGCCGACTTGGCCATCGTCGGCACCTTGTGAATCAGCTCAACCCGTCGGGCATGACGCTCCCGACGGAACCGGTCGGCCCGGTCCTGCCATTCAGCCGCCGCTGCGTGATCCCCGGCGGCCAATGCCATGGCCCGCATCCGGTGATGCACGGCGACGGTCCGCCCCTCCCAGCCCCGCTTGGCGACGACCCCGGCACCGCCAAGGAGATAGCCCCCATGCCGCACCGCCAGCCGGACAGCGGCCCGGGACCGCTCGTGCGTGGCTACCTGCCACAACGCTTGGTAGGAGCGCTTCAGCCGCTCCGCCGACGGCCGGTCGGGCGGCTCGGCGGGTGCGTCGGGGGCGGGGGTGGGTTTGGCCAGGGATACTTCGGGCGCCGCGGCGACGGTGCGTGCGGCGCGGTGTTCCTCCAGGTCGTGCACGGTCCCCATCGGCTCGGCCGCGGGTTCGGTCATGATGGTGTCTCCTGTCGTGCCGTTGGGTGCGTGGGGCCCGGGGCGGCCGTCTGCTGCCAGGCGATCCGGCCGCCCCGGGGTGTAGCTACTGGCGGGCGTTCTTCTTGTCGCGCTCTCGGGCGCCGTCGAGGATCCGGTCCACGCGGCGCTCCAGGTCGCGCTGGTGGACGTCGGGGCCGGCGATGTGGCGCTTGCACATGCGGCCGACCAGAACGGCGATACGGGCCTTTTCGGTGGTGGTGAGTTTGGGGTCGTCGTGGCGTGCCATCTCGGCTCCTGTCCGGGCCGGGGCTGTCCCGGCTCCCCTCACCGCCCGTTGCGGGACGGGCGGATCGGGCAACCGGTCAGCCCCGGCGGCGGGCCTTGGCGACGTTCTGCGCGGCGGCCTTGCCATCCGGGCCGCCGAGTGAGCGGACGAGGGAGACCGACCCCCACCCGACGGCGACAACGACAAAGGCGACGACCGCGAGCGAGATGGCCATGGACGAGAGGGCGGCGACCAGCAGCGGGCCGAAGTAGACCCCTGCCGCCACCGCGCCGCCGCCGACGCCGGCGCCGAGGGCGACGCGCTGAACGGTGCGGTCGGGCGGCGCCTGGTGGATGTGCTGCACCACGATCGGTTGCTGGTCGTAGGTGACCGGGCCGGGCATCGGCTGGGGCTGGTAGACGGGCAGGTGTGACTCTCGTGGGGCGGGAAGGGGGTTGTCGAACTGGTAGCGGCGCGGTGTCACGGCCCGCCTCCTTTCAGCAGTTCAGCGGCGGTACCAGGGCACGTGCTTCTCGGTCTCGTTCACGGCCGCGTTCAGCTCGCGGTAGGTGTCGGTCTCCTCGCGGATACCGGCGGCCTGCTCGGCGCGCTGGTTGTCGTGCAGGGCCTTCTTGGCCGCCTTGTGGGCGGTGACGGCATCGGCGTTGCTCTTGCGTCCGAACATGCGGTCCTCCATGCCATGGGCCGGGACTGTCCCGGCTCCCCGCGGCCCCGGCACGATGTCCGGGACCACAGGCAGCCGTCAGGCCGCAGACCGGCGCTCGCAGGAACGGGCCCCGCAAAGCTGCGGGTTGTCATCGGAGGCGAGGCAGGCCCCCAGTTCGATGTCGTCCCACAGCCGGTGTTCGACGCGGGCGCCGCAGGCTGTACAGGGCTGGTGCAGCGTCATAACCCAGTCGCCGCTTTCCAGCTCGGCGTAGTGCAGGTAGGTGTTGCCGCCGAGGTAGGCGACGGCCGATGGCGGGACGGCGTTCACGAACGTCCGTGTGAGGCTGGGGTAGCCGCGCCACATCTCCAGGCTCACCACACGGGCGAGCGTGCCGGGGAAGACGGTCTCGACCATCTCCTGTGCGCCGCGCTCTGCCGCGGTCCGCTCCCGCTCCTCCAGGGCCTGGCGGGCGGTCTCTCGCGCCTCCTCATCCGCCTTCAGGGTGCGCAGGCGTGCGTCACGCTGTTCGGCCGCAAGCACACTCAGTTCGGGCAGGACGATGGGGCTGTAATTGCTGGTCACTGTCTCTCCGTTCAGGCAGCAGGGACGGTTATTGCGTCGGTGAAGTGCGCAGACACGCCGAGGACGGGTGGGTCAGTCATCGGTGTCGAACGTGGCGTAGTTCCCACTGGCCTTTGGCGCGTGCATCACGGTGTCGGCGGCGGAGAACAGCGCGGCGCCCGCGGCAGCAACGACGGCCAGTCCGGGGTGTCCACTGTCGGTGGCCAGTCGGGCCGCGCCCTGGGCTGCGGCGTTCACCTTCAGCGCGTTCGTAGGGTTGTTGGTGGCGCTCATGATCCGGTCGTACAGGCCCACGGAAGGGGTCCTTTCAACAGGAATGGGCAGTCAGGCGACGTGCCGTTCGTCGGGGTAGGCGCAGGTCACACACATGCCGAGGGAGCGCGGGATGCAGTACCCGGCGTCGGTGCGGCAGTTAGGGCAGATGCGGCGGGCCGCGTTCGCTTTGGCGAGCGCGGCCCGTTTGGCCGGCGTCATGGGCCGGACCGGTTGGGCCAGGTCGATGCGGTAGAGGTAGGCGACCAGCGGCGCGCGGCGGCGGCGCGGCCGTTCGAGCTGAGCGGCCACGTCCTGACCGCCGGGGCGCAGACCGAGGGACCTGAGCTGTCGGCGGGTGGCGTAGCCGTCCGGGGCCAGGCGCCACCGGAACACCGGCAGCGCCCCCATCACGCGGCCTCAGCCGATGCGGCGCGCTCGGCGAGGATTGTGTCCCGCAGCGACCGGGCGTTCGCCGGCGACGTGTGGATGGCGCGGCGGATGCCCTCGCCGGTCACCTTCGCGTCCGGCCAATCCGCCGTCACCTCCCGCGCTTCGGCGAGCAACTGTTCCGCCGTGCGCTTGGGTCGACTCGGCTTCGCCACTTCCGGAACGCGGCCGGTGGCGCGGC
>NZ_JRKI01000010.1 GCF_000935125.1 Streptomyces natalensis ATCC 27448
AGCGCCTGCACCAGATCGGCGGTGTGGCGCTCGTTCTCCGCGTCGCGGCCGTCGGTGTGCACCACGATCCGCCGGGCCAAAAACGCCATGCCCTCGGCCGAGACGGACATGCCCATCGGAGTCAGGGCGTAGATCACAGTGCGGCCCGGATCGGGGGCGGCCATCGCTCCCATGACGGCAGCGGCGGCCGGCAGTGCCCACAGACCGGCGCGGACGATGCGCGGGGAGGACTGTCCCAGCATGGTCAAGCCGAGCAGGACCAGGGCGAGCACGGCGGTGGCGCCCTCACCGGCGGCGAGCGCCCCGAGTGCGGTGCCCTTGCCGTAGGCGTGGCCGATGTTGCTGTACGTGCCGATCCCGCCGAACACGCCCGTGGCCAGCATCGGCACGAACGCGGCCGTCAGGACCCCGATCTGTACCCGGGTCAGTTTGGTGCTGGTCATCGGGCACCCCCGGCGGTGAGCAGGGCGGCGAGGATGAGCAGGGCGCCGCCGGTCAGGGTGAGGTCGACCGCACGGCGCAGGCACGTGAACTTGGCGACCGCGACCCGGGACAGTCCGGCGATGTCGGCGGCCAGATCCCGGGCAACGGCGGCACCGATCTCCTCCGCCGTGAGGGTGGCCCACAGCGGGAAACCGTGCCGGCCACGCAGGTTCGGCCGCACCGACCACAGCAACAGACCGGCCGCCGCAACCAGCACTGCCATGCCGAGCCCGCCCACCACATAGGCGGGCAGGTTCATCGGCAGGTCACGGGCGACCGTCCAGGCGCTGGCGAGTACCGCGCCGACGAACGCCAGCAACAGACCCGTCTTGGTGTCCGTCCGCGCGATCTCCGCTTTCACCTCGGCGTGCGCTGCGGGCAGAGCAGTGTCTACGTGGCTCATGCCTCGGTCTCCTCGGGCTCGTAGACCATGCCCAGGTGCCACAAGTGGCCGCTTGCCAGCTGGAGTTGACCGAGCAGTTCCGACAGGGCCAGGCGTGCATCCAGGAGCGCCAGTTCGGCACCGCGGGCGTGTTCTTCGGGCGCGGTGCCGTCGTCCGGGTCAAGCACACCGGCATCCAGGTCGCGGAACACGCGACCGCTCATGTGCTCGGTCGCCTGGAGTAGCCGCCCGCACATCTCCACCAGGGCGATCACGGCGTGGCTGACCTCGGGCGTGCTGTCGTACCCGCCAGCCATGGCGGCGTGGTTGTGCCGGCGCACTGCTTCGGATGCTGCCTGCATGTGCGCGGCGGGGGTCTTCTTGACGCTCATGCGGCCAGCTCCTTCGAGGTGCCGGTCAGCCGGTAGCGACGGTCGGCAGCCGCATGAGCCGAACGGCAAGCCGTGCACGGGGCCTGGTTCCGCCGCTGGTGGCGGCGGTATCCCCGGTCCGTGCCGCAGCTCGCAGGCTCAGGCTGGTGCTTGGCCTTGGCCGGCCGGGCAAGGCGGTGGGGGAGCCGCAGGTGGCGGGCGATCACGTTCAGGGCGACACCGTGGTCGGCGAGGATCCGTGCGGCCATGAGCTTCTCGTCCGCGGTCATCCCGGCCGGCGGCATGTCGTTGACGGCGCGCTCCACCGCGATCAGATCAACTCCACCGCGGTAGGTCTGTGTCGTGGAGACGTGGACGTACGAATCCAGGACGGGCCTGGAAGTAAGGTCGGACATGGGTCGTGCTCCTCTCGAATGGAACGGCCCGACAGCGGCCCCGGGGTGCGATCCCGGGGCCGCGTGCCGTTGTGGAAGCGGGTTAGAGGGAGCCGCCGGGCTGATGCTGGGGCAGCGGCGGCATCTGGTCGGTGGTGTCCGGTGCCCGGTCGTGCCGGGGCTCGGGCTCGCTCACCGGGCGCTGCCCTGGAGTTCGGCGGCGCGGGCGGCCGCGGCTTCGGCCGCGGCGGCGGCGCGCATGGCTTCCTCGATGCGCTGCTGGGCGAGCGCGTCGGCGGCCTGCTGCTCGGGGTTGCCGTCCATCACCGCGCACCCCCCGCCAGGGCGCGGCGCAGGGCCTTGCCGTTGTCCGGGGCGGAGTCGGCGGGGTGTGCCGTCGGCGTGTGGGGTGTCATGCTGTGGGCGATCACAGGTGTTCCTCCTACGGGTGCCTGTGGCGTGCGCCGTCCGGTTGCCCCCGGGCGGCGCTTTCGCCGTTGCGTCCGGCTGTGCCGGAGTGCCCCGGCCGGGAGTCGAACCCGGCCTTCGACCATCGGGGCGGAGAAACGACCGGTCAGCGGTGGCACGTACGGGCGTGCTTCTCCGCCCACGTGGTGACACGGAATCGCTCACTGCGGCCCGGCTCGTAGACATTGAGCGCGGCCACGTGCGCACGGCATCCCTTGCAGATCGCGTCGATGTCGATCCGGCCGTAGAAATCACGGTCCTCGTGGATCTCGACAGGGTGGCCGTTCTTGGTAGTCGCAACGGTCTTCTTCACGAAGCGCTCCTCAAGGTGTGGGCTCGGGAACATCCCGGCTCCCCTCAGCCCCGCCCGTACGGCAGAAAGCCGGACGGGCGGAGGAGGCAGCCGGCCGCAGCGCAAGCGCTCTGCGGAGCCAGGTAGAGGCGGATCGGAAGTGGTGCAAGCGCCGCCGGCCGATCCGTCACGGCGGCGCCGGGCTATGTCGTCGGTTCACACCGACCTCCCGCAGAGAGCAGGGACACGGCTTTCACCGGTGCGCCGTTGCCACGGAGCACCGATCCCGAGCCGGGGAAATCGGGTGCGTCATCGTCGCTGCTCTGACGCCAGCAGGGCGGCTGCACGGGGTGGCACCCGAAGGTGTTTTCCAGAGCCGGTGCAGTTGGCATGTAGTGCCGCCGACGACATGACCCGGTCGTCTCGGGGGCGATCTGTCTCATCTCGCCACATGCATAGGGCCTGCGCTGTGCTTCCCCACACCCAGACCGGGTGGCGCCTGCCAAGCGCATAGGGGAGAAACGACGTTCATCACGGTGGTTCGCCCCCGGTTGCACCGATGCTTCGGTGGCCTAGACGCCTGCCGCGACCGCCGCTTCCGCGTCAGCCCCGCATGATCACTATTCAGGTAACAACCAACAGCCGTTTCCTTCGGCCCCCTGTCACCGGGGCCTCTGGGCGGTGACATGGTGGTACCTCTGGTCCTTCTGGCCTTGCTGGTACCAACCAGTTGCCAAGATGCTGCACCCGCGAGGTGTGACACGTCAAGCACTTTGGTTCAGCTCGTACCAACCAGTGGTTCAAGCGGGGCATCATGGAGGCATGGCGACTCGTTCAGATCCCCTGTATGTCCAGCTGGCGGACTCTCTTCGCGCGAAGATCGAGAGCGGCGAATACCCGCCCGGTAGCAAGCTCCCCAGTGAGCGGAAGCTCATGGAGCTGCACGACGCCTCTCGCAACACCGTGCGACTGGGTCTCAAACGACTCGTTGCTGAGGGGCTGATCTTCCCCAGTCAGGGGAGGGCCTACATGGTTCACCGTAAAGACGTGTTGATTTACAACGCGTCGCGCTCGGAGGACCAGAACAGGCGATTGGCAGCTGGTGTCGATGCGTGGGTCCAAGACATCCGCGAGCAGGGCCGCACGCCCAGTCAAAAAATCTCCGTCAGCATCGAAAAATCAGATGCAGCAATTGCGGAGAAACTCGCTATCGATCCTGGTGATTTGGTCCTGGTGCGGCGCAGGCTGCGGTTCGTTGACGATCACCCTTGGTCGACTGAGGACTCCTACTACTCTCACGACCTCGTTAAGAACACTCCTATCGCCGAACCGGCGGACATTGCAGAGGGTGTAATCGCCTTCATGGCTTCTATGGGGCATGTTCAGGTTCGATACGTCGACGACGTATCCGCAGCCATGCCGAACCCGAAGCAGGCCGATGAACTGGCAGTCGAGGCGGGCGTTCCGCTGCTGGTCAGGACGCGCGTGGGGTACACCGAAGAGGGTCCGGTCCGGGTGACGGTCACCGCCATGCCGACGGACCGCCATGTCCTCCGCTACGAGCTGGGAGCGGGTAAGCCCAATGTCTAATGGCCTCACTATTCGACCTGCTGTTGCTGGCGAAGAGGATGTCATTGCCTCGATGTGGAGCGAGGCGGCGCAGTGGCTGCACTCCAGAGGAATCAACCAGTGGCAGTATCCGGCAAACGTGGAAAAAATCTCCCGAGATATTGAACATGGAAACGCCTACATATTGGTCGACGTCGCCGATTACCTAGGGACGATCACAGTAGATGAATTCGCCGATCCCGAGTTTTGGTGCCCCGATGATTGCCCCGATGATGCCCTGTATGCGCATCGAGTGATTACTCGCCCCGCAGCTAGAGGGCTTTCATTGGGAGCTGTGATGCTCAACTGGGCTTCACAGAAAGCCGAGAAAGCCGGGAAGCGCTGGCTCCGTGTCGACGCGTGGAAGACAAACGACGACCTTGGCCGCTACTACGAGGCGCAGGGGTTCAAACGGGTCCGGACCGTAGACCTACCGCACCGCCGGTCAGGCGCTCTCTACCAGCGGAGAGCTGGCACAACCGCATAGCGGACGGGCGACTCGCAGCCTTGCGGGCGAGGTGTGGACGTGCGTGCGCGTCCTCCCCGCGGTACTTGGCGGCGACTAATTCCGGGCAGGTCACCGCCCGCCGCGGCATCGGGCCCCTTGACTCGCCGATGCCGCGGGCAGAGTCTCGGGGCAGTCAGACTGCGGGAGGAAGACCATGCCCCACCCCGACGAGATCAATGGCTACGACCTCATGAACGAGGAGGTTGTCAGCGCGCCCGAGCCCGAGCCCGACGAACAAGACGATGGGGACCGCGGGGAATGATCGAGCGCGACGAACATGGGCGACGCTGGTTCGTGCCGTACATCGCCCAGCCGCACAAACCCGCACCCCCCGCCGAGCTTCACTGCCCCGACCACCCCGAGACACGTTTGCTTCGTATCCTGGGGCGAGCATGGACATGCCCCGACTGCGTACGTGCGCAGAGCAAGGCAGGGCCCGCAGAGGGGCCGCAGTAGCGCCATGGCGGGGCCGTCTGTGGGCCGTCCGAGGACAGCCGACAGCAACCAACGACGACCAACGACAACCGCCCGACTGCTGGTCAGAGGGTCCCCGGGTAAAGTTTTCTAAGGTACGAAGGATCATGCATCACTCCCTGCGCAACAAGAAGCAGGAATGGGAGGAGTACCGCTCCGAGGTCACCGCCTTCGAGCTGCGCAAGATGCTGCCCGTGCTCTGAGCCACCGAGAGGCCGCACCCATGGCACTACCCGCTCCCCAGGGACGGCGGAGCAGTACCTTCAGCCGGCTGCTGAGGCACGGGTTCACCGACCCCTCGGCGGCCGCCCGGCTGCTCGACACCCCCGAGTTCTCCCCCGTACGCGACGACTCGGTGCTACTGGAGGCACTGGGCGGCACCGCCGACCCCGACCTGGCGCTGCTGGGGCTGGCCCGGCTGGTGGAGGCCCAGAGCCCGGAGGGGCAGCAGAAACTGCTGAGCACCCTGGTCGCGGCCAAACCGCTGCGCGACCGGCTGCTGGGGGTGATGGGCGCGTCCGAGGCGCTCGCCGACCACCTCGCCCGGCACCCGGGCGACTGGCGTTCGCTGGTCACCTACGAATCGGTGGATCTGCACCCCACCACCCCCGAGTTCGAGCAGGCGCTCGCCGAGGGCATCTGGGGGGAGCGGGGCGAGGGCCGCTCGCGCGCCGATGCGCTGCGCGTCGCCTACCGCCGCAGCCTGCTGGGGATCGTGGCCCGCGATGTGTGCGGGACGACCGATGTCGCCGAGGCCGCGGCGGAGCTGGCGGATCTGGCCACCGCGACCGTACGGGCCGCCCTCCAGATCTCCTACGAGGAGGCGCCCGGCGACGCCGCGGTCTCCCGGCTGGCCGTCATCGCCATGGGCAAATGCGGCGCCCGCGAGCTCAATTACGTCTCCGACGTGGACGTCGTCTTCGTGGCCGAGGCCAAGGAAGGCGTCGAGGAGGCCAAGGCCCTCCAGGCCGCAACCCGGCTCGCCTCCCGCATGATGCGGCTGTGCTCGGACGTCACCGTCGAGGGCACCATCTGGCCGGTGGACGCCAATCTGCGCCCCGAGGGCCGCAACGGCCCGCTGGTCCGCACCCTCTCCAGCCATCTCGCCTACTACCAGCGCTGGGCCAAGACCTGGGAGTTCCAGGCCCTGCTCAAGGCCCGCCCGATGGCCGGCGATCTGGACCTCGGCCAGGCGTATGTCGATGCGGTGGAGCCGATGGTCTGGCAGGCCGCCGAGCGCGAGAACTTCGTCGCCGATGTGCGCCAGATGCGCCTGCGGGTGGTCGAGAACATCCCCGCCGACCGCGTCGAACGCGAGCTCAAACTCGGCCCGGGCGGCCTGCGCGACGTCGAATTCGCCGTCCAGCTTCTCCAGTTGGTCCACGGCCGCAGCGATCCCACCCTGCGCGGCCCCGGCACCCTCGACGCGCTCGCCGCACTGGCGGCCGGCGGCTACGTCGGACGCCAGGACGCCGCCGCCCTGGACACCGCCTACCGCTTCCTGCGGGCGCTGGAACACCGCATCCAGCTCTTCCGGATGCGGCGCACCCATCTGATGCCCGAGGAAGAAACGGATCTGCGGCGCCTGGCCCGCTCATTGGGCTTGTTCACCGAGCCCGTTGACACCCTCCGTAAGGAGTGGAAGTGGCACGCCAGAGAAGTGCGCCGACTGCATGAGAAGCTCTTCTACCGTCCCCTGCTCGATGCCGTCGCCCATCTGGAGCCCGGCGAGACCCGGCTGTCGGCACAGGCCGCAGGTCACCGCCTGGAGGCCCTCGGGTACGCCGATCCGGCCGCCGCGCTGCGCCACTTGGAGGCGCTGGCATCCGGCGTGACCCGTAAGGCCGCGATCCAGCGGACGCTGCTGCCCGTTCTGCTCGGCTGGTTCGCGGACTCCGCCGACCCGGACGCCGGACTGCTCAACTTCCGCAAGGTGTCGGACGCACTCGGCAAGACGCCGTGGTACCTGCGGCTGCTGCGCGACGAGGGCGCCGCCGCCGAGAACCTCGCCCGGGTGCTCTCCGCCGGGCGGCTCGCCCCCGACCTGCTGCTGCGGGCCCCGGAAGCGGTGGCCCTGCTCGGCGCCACCGACGGACTCAAACCACGCGGCAGGGCCGCCCTGGAACAGGAGGTGCTGGCCGCCGTCGGCCGCGCGGAGGGCGCCGAGGCGGCGGTCGCGGTCGCCCGCGGGGTGCGCCGCCGGGAGCTGTTCCGCACCGCCGCCGCCGACGTGATCCGCGCATACGGCACCGAAGGCCGGCCGGCCGAGGAGGACCACGGCCATGCCATCGACGCCGTGGGCTTCGCCGTCTCCGACCTCAACGCCGCCACCCTCGCCGGCGCGCTGCGCGCCGCGGTCCGCGAACAGTGGGGCGACACCCTGCCCACCCGCTTCACGGTCATCGGCATGGGCCGCTTCGGCGGCCACGAGCTGAGCTACGGCTCGGACGCCGATGTGCTGTTCGTCCACGAACCGCGCGACGGCGCCGACGACCACGAGGCCGCCAAGGCCGCCTTCGCCATCGCCAACGAGATGCGCCGGCTGCTCCAACTCCCCTCCGCCGACCCACCGTTGCCCATAGACGCGGATCTGCGTCCGGAGGGCCGCTCGGGCCCCCTGGTGCGCACCCTGAATTCGTACGCCGCCTACTACCGCCGCTGGTCGCTGGTCTGGGAGGCCCAGGCGCTGCTGCGGGCCGAACCGGTCGCCGGCGACGAGGACCTCGGCCGCCGCTTCATCGAGCTGATCGATCCGCTGCGCTATCCGGCCGAGGGCCTGGGCGAGGACGCGGTCCGCGAGATCCGCCGCCTCAAGGCCCGTATGGAAGCCGAGCGGCTGCCGCGCGGCGCCGATCCGACCACCCACGCCAAGCTGGGGCGCGGCGGCCTGAGCGATGTCGAATGGACCGTTCAGCTGCTCCAGATGCGCCACGGCTGGGAGGTCCCCGGGCTGCGCACGCCCCGCACCCGCGAGGCGCTGGCCGCGGCGCACGCCGCCGGACTGATCGGCACCGAGGACGCCCAGATCCTCGACGAGGCATGGGTGCTGGCGGCGCGGGTGCGCAATGCCGTGATGCTGGTCCGCGGCCGCCCCGGCGACACCTTCCCCGCCGACGGGCGGGAACTGGCCGCCGTCGGCCGCTACCTCGGCTACGAGGAGGGCCACGTCGGCGAGATGCTCGACGACTACCGCCGCACGACGCGCCGCGCGCGGGCGGTGGTGGAGGAGCTGTTCTACGAGGGCTGAGCGCGCGCCTACGAAGGCCGAGATGGGTCTACGCGGGCCGACACGGGTCTACGCGGGCCGAGGCGCGGCCGGCCGGGGCGCATCGCCGCCCCCTCCGCGACCTCCCACAGCGGGTCCGGCGCCGACAGATATCGAGACAGGGACCGGGCCCCGGACGGGCCGGCCCCGGTTCCGCGCCGCATACCTATCCGGGCCGCGGTGGGTCATTCGGGTGACGGGGGTGAGGGGCGGCGGGTGCGGCGGGCGCGGCCTCGGCCCGTCTGGACGACGGTGCGCTCTCAGCCCGTCTGCCCGACGGGTGCGCCCTCAGCCCACCCGCGCCAGATTCGCCTCCGGCGCCGCCGCATACCGCGCCAGATGGCTCGGCAGCCTCCCGTACCAGCCCATCGCCACCGTGAACCCGAAGGACAGACACAGCACCCCGCCGACCGCGTCCAGCCAGAAGTGATTGGCGGTGGAGACGATGACCAGCAGCGTCACGGTGGGGTAGAGCAGGGCCACGATCCGCACCCACAGCGGCTTGGCCAGCATCGCGACGGTGATCCCGCACCACAGCGACCAGCCGATGTGCATCGAGGGCATCGCGGCGTACTGGTTGGACATCGAGGCGAGATTGCCGGACGCCATCGAGCCCCAGGTGTCGTGCTCGACCACGGTGTCGACGAAGCCGCCGCCGGACATCAGCCGCGGCGGCGCCAGCGGATAGAAGTAGTAGCCGACCAACGCGACCCCGGTGGTCGCGAAAAGCGCCAGCCGGGCCGCGGCATAGCGGCCCGGATGCCAGTGATAGAGCCAGACCAGCACGCCGATCGTCACGATGAAGTGCAGCGTCGCGTAGTAGTAGTTCATCGACACGATCAGCCACGTCACCGAATTCACCGCGTGGTTGACAGTGTGCTCCACGGCGATTCCCAGCGCATGCTCCGCCTGCCAGACCCAGTCGGCGTTCCGCAGCGCCTTCGCCTTCTGTTCCGGGACCGCATTTCGAATGAGCGAATACGTCCAGTAACTGACCGCGATCAAGAGGATCTCGAACCAGAGACGGGGCGTCCGAGGTGTGCGCAGCCGGGCCCATCGGCAGCCGTCCGACGGGCGGTCCGCGCTCCCCCCAGGGGTTTGCGGGGTGGCGGGCCGACCTTCCAAAGTCCTCACATTCGCATCACCCATAGGCAGACAGTCTGCCAGAAACGGGCATGTCGCCGATCATCCTTCGGTCGGTTATCCGAGGGTCCGTATCCCTTTCGAGAGGGATACGGACCCTCGTACCGCAGCGGGAAAAATCCCGGAAGAATTCAGCGGATCCCCGATACCCGTCTCACGGTGTCAGGAGGTATCGAGGCATACGGACAGGAGGTATCAAGACGTACGGACCGGCCGCGGAATTCCCGCCACCCTGGACGCCGACTTGGGCGCCGAAGCGGTCGATCCGCGCACCACCAGCTCCGGATGGAAAACGAACTCGCTGTGCGGAGCGGGCGTCCCGCCGATCTCCTCCAGCAGCGCGCGCACCGCCGCCTGCCCCATCGCCGTCACCGGCTGCCGGATCGTGGTCAGCGGCGGATCGGTGAACGCGATCAGCGGGGAGTCGTCGAAGCCGACCACGGACATCTCGTTCGGCACGTCCAGCCGCCGCTGCCGCGCCGCCCGGATCGCCCCCAGCGCCATCATGTCGCTGGCGCACACGATCGCCGTCACCCCGCGGTCGATCAGCGCGGTGGCCGCGGCCTGCCCGCCCTCCAGGGTGAACAGCGAATGCTGGATGAGCGGCCCCAGCTCGGCCGGGCTCATGTCCAGCCGGTCCCGCATGCTGCGGACGAACCCCTCGATCTTCCGCTGCACGGGCACGAACCGCTCGGGCCCCAGCGCCAGCCCGATCCGCTGATGGCCGAGCGCCGTGAGGTGGGTGACCGCCAGATCCACCGCGGCCCGGTCGTCGGGGGAGACGAACGGCGCCTGCACCCGGTCGGAGAAGCCGTTGATGAGGACGAACGGCACCCCCCGGCCGCGCAGCTGCGCATAACGCTCCATATCGGCCGAGGTGTCGGCGTGCAGCCCGGAGACGAAGATGATGCCGGCCACGCCGCGCTCCACCAGCATCTCGGTCAGCTCGTCCTCCGTCGAGCCGCCCGGCGTCTGCGTGGCGAGCACCGGCGTATAGCCCTGCCGCGTCAGCGCCTGCCCGATGACCTGGGCGAAGGCCGGGAAGATGGGGTTTTCCAGCTCGGGTGTGATCAGCCCGACCAGGCCCGCGCTGCGCTGCCGCAGCCGTACCGGGCGCTCATAGCCCAGCACGTCGAGGGCGGCGAGCACCAACTGGCGGGTGGTGGCGGAGACACCGGGTTTTCCGTTCAGTACCCGGCTGACGGTGGCCTCGCTGACACCCGCCTGTGCTGCGATATCGGAGAGCCGGGCGGTCATGGGATGGGACTGTACCGGGCGCATGTCAGATTGCCCACCAGGTGCAGGTGTCACCGGGGACGACGGCCGAGGCGCCGTCGATGGTGACGGGGGCGCTGGAGAGCAGCGGCTGCCCCGGCAGCGGGAGTTCGGCCGGGCGGCCGAGAGTGTTGACCGTGCAGAGCACTCCGGGCCGGCGGAAGGCCAGCACCCCCTCGGGCGCGGGCTGCCAGGTCATCTCGCCGTCGCCCAGGCCCGGCAGTCTGCGGCGCAGATCGAGCGCGGTGCGGTAGAGCTCCAGGGTGGAGGACGGGTCACCGGTCTGTGCCTCGACGGTCAGCAGCCGCCAGTCGGCGGGCTGCGGCAGCCAGCTCCCGCCGGGCCCGAAGCCGTACGGGGGCAGATCGCCGGACCAGGGCAGCGGCACCCGGCAGCCGTCGCGGAACCCGTCCTGCCCGTTGGCGCGGAAGAACGAGGGGTCCTGGCGGACCTCGTCGGGCAGATCGAGGACTTCCGGGAGGCCCAGTTCCTCGCCCTGGTAGAGGTAGGCGGATCCGGGGAGGGCGAGCATCAGCAGGGCGGCGGCACGGGCCCGGTCGAGGCCGCCGCCCAGGCGGGTGCGGTGGCGTACGACATCGTGGTTGGACAGCACCCAGGTGGCCGGGGCACCGACCGGGCGCACCGAATCGAGGGACTCGTCGATGACGGTGCGGAGCGAGGCCGTATCCCAACTCGCCTGGAGATAGTGGAAGTTGAACGCCTGGTGCAGTTCGTCGGGGCGGACGTAGAGGGCGAGGCGTTCGGCGCTGGGGGCCCAGGCTTCGGCGACGGCGATCACCTCCTTGCCGCAGGCGTCCCCGTATCCGTCCAGCAGGCGCCGCCAGGAGCGGTGGATGGCATGCACCCCGTCCTGGTCGAAGAACGGCAGGACCTGGCTGCCGATGAGCTGGGCCTGTTCGCCGCGGCCGATGTCGGGCAGACCGGGCGCCTTGACCATGCCGTGGGCGACGTCGACCCGGAAGCCGTCGACGCCCAGGTCCAGCCAGAAGCGCAGGATGGCCGCGAATTCGGCGTGGACGTCGGGGTTGTCCCAGTTCAGATCGGGCTGTTCGGGGGCGAAGAGATGGAGGTACCAGTCGCCGCGGTCGGTACGGGTCCAGGCCGGGCCGCCGAAGATCGACTCCCAGTCGTTCGGCGGCAGCTCGCCGCGCTCGCCCTTGCCGGGCCGGAACACATAGCGCTTCCGGGCCAGTTCGGGGTCCTGGAACCACGGGTGCTGGTCGGAGGTGTGATTGGGGACGACATCGACGATCACCCGCAGGCCCGCGTCATGGGCGGCGCCGATCAGGTCCCGGGCATCCTCCAGATTGCCGAAGAGCGGGTCGACGGCGCGGTAGTCGGCGACGTCGTAGCCGCCGTCGGCCTGGGGCGAGGCGTAGAACGGCGTCAGCCAGACGGCGTCCACGCCCAGCGCCTTGAGATACGGCACCTTGGCGCAGGCGCCGCGCAGATCGCCGATGCCGTCGCCGTCGCTGTCGGCGAACGAGCGGACGTAGACCTGATAGATGACGGCGTCCCGCCACCATCCGGAACCCCGGCCTGGTGCGGTGGTCTGGGGTGCGAGGCCGGGGGAAGTGAGCTCCTGGGTCATCTGCGTCCCTGTGGGGTCATGAGGTGAAGGGGCGTGGTGTCTTCACTGACGTGTCTTCACTGACGTGTCTTCACTGACGTGTCTTCACGGACTCAACGCTCGGGTGGGCCCCGGGTGACGGGGACCGGGGAGTCCCAAGGGTGCCGTTCCGGCCAACCGGTTGCAATTTCTTCCAGTCTCCTTGCAAGGATTTTCCGCAAGGTCTTTCGGTTTGTTTGCAGCGCTGTTACGTTCCTGACCGCCATCTACGGCGATCCCCAAAGGAGTTCACATGCGGCGTGGCATACCCGGCATACGTGGCATCACCGCAACCGCGCTGGTAGCGGGCCTGGCGCTGACGGCAAGCGGATGCGGCGGGAGCGACGGCAACGGCTCGGCCAACAGCGGCGGCGAACTGTCCGGAACCGTTACCTTCTGGGACACCTCCAACGACGCCGAGAAGGCGACCTACCGCAAGCTTGCCGAAGGCTTTCAGAAAGAACACCCCAAGGTCCACGTTCAGTATGTGAACGTTCCCTTCGGCGACGCCAACGCCAAGTTCAAGAACGCCGCCGGCGGCAACTCCGGCGCCCCCGACGTGATGCGCACCGATGTCGCCTGGGTCGCCGACTTCGCCAACCTCGGCTACCTCGCCCCGCTCGACGGCACCCCCGCCCTCGACAAGACCGCCGACTACCTCCCGCAGGCTGTCGGGTCCACGAAGTTCAAGGGCAAGACCTACGCCGCACCCCAGGTCATCGACACCCTCGCCCTCTTCTACAACAAGAAGCTCCTCAAGGACGCCGGCGTCCCCGTTCCCAAGACCTTCGCCGAACTCAAGGCCGCCGCCAAGAAAATCAAGGACAAGACCGGCGCCACCGCCCTCTACCTGCGCGGCGACGACCCCTACTGGTTCCTGCCCTACCTCTACGGCGAGGGCGGCAACACCATCGACGCCCACTCGAAGACCGTGAAGATCGACAACGCCGCCGGCGTGAAGGCCTTCGCCGCCATCAAGGACCTGGTCGACTCCAAGGCCGCCATCACCGACGCCACCGACGGCCAGGAAAACCAGCTCACCGCCCTCAAGGACGGCAAGGTCGCGATGGCCGTCGACGGCCCCTGGGACATCGAGGGCGCCCGCGCCGGCCAGGCCTTCAAGGACAAGAAGAACCTCGGCGTCGCCCCCGTACCCGGCGGCAGCACCGCGCAAGGATCACCGCAAGGCGGCTGGGACCTTTCCGTATACGCCGGCAGCAAGAACCTGCAAGCCGCTTACGCCTTCGTGAAATACATGAGCTCGGCCAAGGTGCAGCAGGAAACCACCGACAAACTCAGCCTGCTGCCCACCCGCAAGTCCGTGTACCAGATCCCGGCCGTCAAGCAGAACGAGATGGTCACGTTCTTCAAGCCCGCCGTCGACCGCGCCGTACAGCGCCCCTGGATCGCCGAGGGCAACTCCCTCTTCGAACCCATCAAGGTCCAGATGAACAAGGTGCTCACCGGCAGCGCCACACCCGAACAGGCCGCCAAGACGACCGGTGCCGCCTACCGAAAGCTGCTCAAGGACTACAAGTGACCCTCGCCGCAGCGCAACGGGGGAGGGTGCGCCGGGCCCTGGGCACCCACTGGTACGCCTGGACGATGGTCGCCCCGGTCGTCCTCGTCATCGGGGTGATCATCGGATTCCCGCTGGTCCGGGGCGTCTTCCTCTCCCTCACCGACGCCAACGAGGCCAACGTCCAGCGGGACATCGGCGTCAACCACATCCCCGCCACCTACAAGTTCACCGGCCTCGACAACTACACCGCGATCCTCTCCGACGACGTCTTCTGGAACCGCCTCGGCTGGACCGTCCTGTGGACCGTCGCCTGCGTCTCACTGACCTTTCTGCTCGGCCTGACGCTCGCCACCATGCTCAACCGCACGCTCCGCGGCCGCACCTTCTACCGCCTCGCCCTCATCCTGCCCTGGGCCGTCCCCGCCTTCATCTCCGTCTTCACCTGGCGGATGCTCTACAACGAAAAGAGCGGCCTGCTCAACAAACTGCTCGCCGGCGGCGGCATCGACGCCATCCCGTGGCTCAACGACCCGACCTGGGCGAAACTTTCGGTCATCGCCGTCAACGTCTGGCTGGGCGTGCCGTTCATGCTGGTCACGCTGCTCGGCGGGCTCCAGTCCATCCCCGGCGAGCTGTACGAGGCCGCCGAAATGGACGGTGCGAACCCCTGGCAGCGCTTCCGGAACATCACCATGCCGGGGCTGCGGTCCGTCAGCAGCACGGTGATCCTGCTCTCCACCATCTGGACCTTCAACATGTTCCCGGTGATCTTCCTGCTCACCAGGGGCGGCCCCGGCGACGCCACCGAAATCCTGGTGACCTACGCCTACCGGCTCTCCTTCGTCGACAGCCCCCGCAACTTCTCCGAGTCCGCGGCCTGGGGCGTCCTGATCCTCGTCCTGCTCTCGGCCGTCGCGGTCGTCTACCGCCGGGCGCTGCGCAAGCAGGGAGAGGTGTGGTGACCATGTCCCGTAAACGCCATCAACGGCATCCCCTGGCCTCCGTGGGGCTGCACCTCGCGCTCGCCCTCGCCGCCGTCATCGCCGTCTTCCCGCCCTTCTGGCTGCTGGTGACGTCCTTCAAACCCCAGAACGACGCCTTCACCACCGGCCTCCTCTCCCACCCCACCCTCGCCAACTACACCCACGTCCTGGCCGACACCGCATTCCTCACGTGGTTCGGGAACTCCGTCGTCATCGTCGGACTGACCACCGTCCTCGGCGTCTTCCTCTCCGCCACCACCGGCTACGCCGTCAGCCGCTTCCGCTTCCCCGGGATGCGCCCGCTGATGTGGCTGCTGCTGCTCACCCAGATGTTCCCGGTGGCCGTGCTGATCGTGCCGCTCTACAACCTGATGGCGACCCTCGGCCTGCTCAACCAGCCCGCCGGACTCGTCATCACCTACCTCACCATCGCGGTCCCCTTCTGCGCCTGGATGATGAAGGGCTTCTTCGACACCATCCCCGTGGAGATCGACGAGGCCGGACGCGTCGACGGCCTCAACCCCTTCGGCACCTTCTGGCGCCTGGTCCTGCCGCTGGCCCGCCCCGGCCTGGCCGTCACCGGCTTCTACACCTTCGTCACCGCCTGGGCCGAAGTCGCCTACGCCTCCGCCTTCATGACCGGCGAGGACAACCTCACCCTCGCCGGCGGCCTCCAGACCTTCGTCAACCAGTACACCAACGACTGGGGATCGATGACCGCAGCCGCCGTGATCATCGCCGTACCGGCCGCGCTCGTCTTCGCGTTCGCCCAGCGCCACCTCGTCGCCGGACTGACCGCCGGCACCACCAAGGGATGACATGACCACTCAGCACAACCCCTCCGGCCCCGGATGGTGGCACGACGCGGTGATCTACCAGGTCTATCCGCGCAGCTTCGCCGACGGCAACGGCGACGGCATGGGCGACCTGGCCGGCATCCGCAGCCGCCTGCCCTACCTGCGCGACCTGGGCGTGGACGCCGTCTGGCTCAGCCCCTTCTACGCCTCCCCGCAGGCCGACGGCGGCTACGACGTCGCCGACTACCGCGCCATCGACCCGATGTTCGGCACGCTGCCCGACGCCGAGGCCGTGATCGCCGACGCCCATGACCTGGGCTTGCGCATCATCGTCGACATCGTCCCCAATCACTGCTCCGACCAGCACGAATGGTTCCGCCGGGCGGTGGCCGAGGGCCCCGGTTCGACCGCCCGCGAGCGCTTCCACTTCCGCAAGGGGCGCGGCCAGAACGGCGAACTGCCGCCCAACGACTGGGAGTCCATCTTCGGCGGCCCCGCCTGGACCCGCCTGTCCGACGGCGAGTGGTACCTGCACCTCTTCGCCCCCGAACAGCCCGACTTCAACTGGGAACACCCCGCCGTCCAGGACGAGTTCCGCTCCATCCTGCGCTTCTGGCTGGACCTGGGCGTCGACGGCTTCCGGGTCGACGTCGCCCACGGCCTCGTCAAGGCTCCCGGCCTGCCCGACATGGGCCACGGCGAACAGCTCAAACTTCTCGGCAATCAGGTCCTGCCCTTCTTCGACCAGGACGGCGTGCACGCCGTCTACCGCGCCTGGCGCGCCGTCCTGGAGGAATACGCGGGGGATCGCATCGCGGTCGCGGAGGCATGGGCCCCCACCACCGCGCGCACCGCCCTGTACGTCCGCCCCGACGAGCTGCACCAGGCATTCAACTTCCACTACCTCAACACCAGTTGGGACGCGGACCGGCTCCGCACCGTCATCGACGAGTCCCTCGATTCGGTGCGCCCGGTCGGTGCCCCGGCCACCTGGGTGCTGTCCAACCACGATGTCGTACGCCACCGCACCCGCCTGGGCGGCGGCCTCGACCGGGCCCGTGCAGCCGCCCTGCTGATGCTCGCCCTCCCCGGATCCGCCTACCTCTACCAGGGCGAGGAACTGGGCCTCCCGGAAGTCCTCGATCTGCCCGACGAGGTCCGCCAGGACCCCTCGTTCTTCCGCGCCAACGGACAGGACGGCCTGCGCGACGGCTGCCGCGTACCCCTTCCCTGGTCCGGCGACGCGGCCCCCTACGGCTTCGGTACCGCCGACCCCTGGCTGCCGCAGCCCGCCGACTGGGCGCCGCTCACCGTCGAGGCGCAGACCGGCGACCCCGACTCCACCCTGGAGCTCTACCGCACCGCCCTCGCCCTGCGCCGCGCCCACCCCGGCCTCGGCGCGGGCGACGCGGTCGAATGGCTCGACGCCCCCGACGGCGTACTGGCCTTCCGGCGCCCCGGCGGCCTCGTCTGCACGGCCAACACCACCGAGGCGGCGGTGACGCTGCCCGAACGGTCCGGCCGCCGCATGCTCATCTCATCGCTGTCATCATTGCCTTCCCTGCCTTCCCTGCCTTCCTCGCCTTCCTCATCGCCGTCGCTCTCCGACTCCTCTTCGCCTTCGCCCGCTGACCTTTCTTACTTGTCGAACACCGACAGTGACGAATTGGTTGCACAAGGCCGCGTGTTGGTTGCACAAGGCGGCGCGTTGGTTGCACAAGGCTGCGTGATTCCGGCCGACACCACCATCTGGTGGGAGGAGTGACCCTGCCGACACCCCGCCCCACCCCGCGCCTCGCCGACATCGCCGCCCAGGCGCGGGTCAGCGAAGCCACCGCCAGCCGCGTCCTCAACGGCAAGGCGGGCGTCGCGGCGACCACCCGCCACCGCGTGCTCGCCGCCCTCGACGTCCTCGGCTACGAACGCCCCGTACGGCTCCAACGCCGCAGCGCGGGCCTGGTCGGCCTCGTCATCCCCGAACTCACCAACCCGATCTTCCCGGCCTTCGCCCAGATCATCGAGCAGTCCCTGGCCGGCCACGGCTACACCCCCGTCCTCTGCACCCAGATGCCCGGCGGCGCCACCGAGGACGAACTCGTCGAGCAGTTAGAGGAACGCGGCGTCACCGGCATCGTCTTCCTCTCCGGCCTGCACGCCGACACCGCCGCCGACCCGTCCCGCTACACCCGCCTGACCTCGCGAGGAGTCCCCTACGTCCTGATCAACGGCTACAACGACCGCATCGACGCGCCCTTCGTCTCCCCCGACGACCGCGCCGCGGCCCGGATGGCCGTACGCCACCTGGCCGAGCTGGGCCACACCCGGATCGGCCTCGCCGTAGGACCCGCCCGCTACGTCCCCTCGCGCCGCAAGGCCGAGGGCTTCGCGGCGGCGCTGGAGGAGTCGTTCGGCCTGTCGAGGGGGCAGGCCGAACGACGCATCCGGCACACCCTGTTCAGCGTCGAGGGCGGCCACGCGGCCGCCACCGCGCTCATCGACGACGGCTGTACGGGCCTGGTCTGCGGCAGCGACCTGATGGCGCTCGGCGCCGTCCGCGCGGCCCGGCAGCGCGGCCTCGACGTTCCCGCCCACCTCTCCGTCGTCGGCTTCGACGACTCGCCCCTCATCGCCTTCACCGACCCACCGCTGACCACGGTGCGCCAGCCGGTCCAGGCGATGGCGACGGCGGCGGTCGGCGCGCTGGTCGAGGAGATCCAGGGGAATCCCGTACGAGGTCCCGTACGCGATCCGCTACGGCATCCGGCACAGCGCAACCCGGCGCCAACACAGCGCACCGAATTCGTCTTCCAGCCGGAGCTGGTCGTACGCGGTTCGACCGGGCCGGTGCGCACTTAGGGCCTGTCCGATGGTCAGACGGCGGGCAGCCCGTAGAACCGGTCCGAGTGGGTGGCGAGGAGCCGGCGCCCCGCCGCCGTGATGTGCCACTGCCCGTCGTCGTGGACACCGTCGTTGTACGTCCAACGGAGCTTGCCCGTACGGGCGTCGAGGGCATAGACGCCGCCGGTGGCGAAGTACGTTGCGCCGTAGAGCACGTCCCCGACCTGCACGAATTCCAGGGGGACGGACCGCTGGCCGAGGTCGTCGGACTTCCACAACTTCTTGCCGGAGGCCGCGTCGACCGCCCACACGCCGTCTTGGTAGACCGAGGTGTAAAGGGTGTTGCCCACGAGAGTCAGCGGAGACTGGAAGGGGTTGCGGTGACCGCTGGGCAGTGACCACCGCGGGGCGCCCGTCTTGAGGTCGAACGCGCGCATCGCCGGACCGCCGATGATGACCTTGTCGCGGTACATCGTGGGCCGCGCCGCGCTGTCGTCCCCCACCGGCTTCGTCCACAGCTGCTCGCCGCTCCCGGCGTCGCGCACCGTGACGTTGTTCTGGTCGTCGGCGTAGACGACATGCCGCCCGTCGGTGGCCGCCGCGACGTCCCAGTCGCCGGCTCCCTTCGTACGTGGCTTCCGCCACAGCACCTGGCGGGTCTTGATGTCCACCGCGGCGATCACGGTGGGGTTCTTCGCGTCTTCGGCGACGACGGTGGCGATGACGAAGACCCTCCGCCCGTCGGCGGCGATCGGGCGCGGGTTGTCGTACTTGCCGCCCAGCCTGCTGCGCCACGCCTCCTTGCCCGTGGCCGGATCGAGACCGACGAAGTCGCCGTCGTACTTGCTGCTGGTGAAGAACAGCAGCCCGGCGGCGTGCACCAGCGGCGCACCGGGCGTCGTCAGATCGGGCACCGACCACTTCTGCCGCCCGGTCGCCACGTCGTGGGCGACGAGCGGGTCACCGCTGGCGATCAGCAGGTTGCCGATCACCATCGGCGGGATCTCGTAGTTCAGGCTGAGGGACTTCGCCTGCGCGTGCCACAGGGTCTTCGGGCTCGTCCCGGCGGGCGGGGTGGTGAAGTCCGCGGGATCGATCGGCTCGTCCTGGTGCTGGTTGTCCCGGTGCCGTGTGTGGTGTGTCGGCCCGCCGCCGAGCCCCTGCAAGGCCCAGGCCGCTCCGCCCCCGGCGGCGACCACCGCGGCCCCCGCCCCCAGCGCGAGGAACCTGCGACGTGACGTGCCGGGTTCCTCCCGTTTCACGGCCTCCGGACGGGTCGGCTCGTGGGCGGCACCCTGATCGAGAGCCGTGGGAGTGCGCACAGCCGCCGCCCGCCCGTCCCGCAGCGGCGTGTCCAGGTCCAGGATGCGCGCCGCATGCTGGGCGATGGACGAGGCGACCGGCCCCGGCAGCCAGCCGTCCAGCGCCGCCGCAACGCCGTCCGGGGCCAGCTCGGCGACCAGCCGCTCGGCAGTGGGCCGCGCCTGCGGATCCTTGGCCAGACACTCCCGGACGAGCACACGCAAGCCCTCCGGTACGCCCGACAAGTCCGGTTCCGCGTGGACGACTTGGTACAGCATGCCGGCCGCCGATCCCGAACCGAACGGCTGGCGCCCGCTCACGGCGTACGCCAGCACGACCCCGAGCGAGAACACATCGCCCTGCGGCCCGGCCACCTCCCCAGTGGCTTGTTCCGGCGGGATGAACCCCGGCGAGCCGACCACGACGCCGGTACTCGTCAGCCGCTCGCCGTCGACCGCCCGCGCGATACCGAAGTCGATGACGCGCGGCCCGTCGGCGGCCAGCAGCACATTCGACGGCTTGAGATCGCGGTGCACCAGCCCCGCCGCGTGGATCCCGGTGAGCGCCGCCGCGAGACCGGCCCCCAGCGGGCGTACGGACGTCTCGGGCAGCGGGCCGTGCCGGTCGATCACGTCGTCGAGGGCCGGACCGAGCACGTAGGCGGTGGCCAGCCAGGGCAGCGCGGCCTCGGTGTCGGCGTCCACGACCGCGGCGGTGTACGGCCCGGACACCGCGCGGGCGATGCTCACCTCGTGCCGGAAACGGCGCCGGAAGCCGGCGTCCTCGGCGAGTTCGGGCCGTACGACCTTGACGGCGAAGGTGCGCCCGCCGGACGTGCGCGCCAGGTAGACCCGGCCCATCCCGCCCGCCCCGAGCCGCGCCATCAGGCGGTAGTTCCCCAGGCTCTGCGGATCATCCGCCTGCAACGGCTGCATGGCACCCCCCGTACGGACCCCTACAAGTCGTGGGCAGCGTACGTGACAAAGGCCGCCCAGGACGCGGCAGGTACCGCCAGCTGCGGGCCGTCCTTGTCCTTGGAGTCGCGGATGTGGATGGTGGTGGACGGGCAGGTGGCCACCTCGACGCAGTCGTCGCCGGAGCCGCCGCTGTAGCTGGACTTGCGCCAGGAGAGGGCGACTTCTACGCAGTCTCCTGAGCCGCCGCTGCTGTAGCTGCTCTTGAACCAGGCCAGTTCGTCGGTGCTCATAGGGCTCCTCGCATCTGCCGCAACAGGCTCACAGAGTCTTCAGAGGTGAGAGCCTGGGATTGCATCCTGGCATACCGCATCTGGAGCATGCTGACCACTTTCGAGTCGGAGGTGAGCACGCCGCTCTCCTGCCCCTCGCAGTAGGCGAACCACTCGTTCTCCGGTGTCTCCAGCAATCGAATAGGCCCGTCTAGCCCGGCGTGCCTCTCGCGCACCAGCGGCATGATCTGAAGGTCTATATTCGGCTGCTGGGCGAGGTCGAGGACGTGGTCGATGAGTTCACGGGTCACCTCAGTCCCGCCTGTGCGGCGCAGGAACAGGTGCTCTTCGAGGATGAAGCTGTACGCGGTGTTCGGCCGCTCCCGCAGCAGGTTCTGCCGCTCTGCCCGCGCCGTCCACTGGACCTCAATCTGGTCCTTGTCCAGGAGCGGTAGCTGGTTCGTGAACAGCGTCCGCGCATACGCCTCCGTCTGCAACAGTCCTGGAATCAGGCGGCATTCGAACGTGTAGAGGACGGTCGCGGCCTCCTCCAGGCTCGCCCACGCCTGGAACCACGAGGCCAGTCCGGGCTTCTTCGACAACCGCTTGGCCGCCTTCCGTAGTACTCCGAGGGCGTCCAACACCTCCTCCGACCGGTCGATGAATGTCTTCGACGGCAGCATCCGCCCCTGCTCCACCGAACCGATGTAGTCCGACGAGTACCGGATCTCCGGCGCCAGGGCCTCCTGCGTAAATCCCCGGCTCTCGCGGAACCCTTGATAGACGGCACCGAACGTCCGGAGGCTGTCGGAGCGTTCGTGGTCTGCGGTCATACGCGCTACCCCCGAGGGTCGTTGTCGGCAGTCCCCGCAAGTCCCCCATGCTTACGGGCCGTTACCGTCCGCGTCCACCCTCCGGGCTCGTAGTCTTCCAGGACTACGAGTTGCCTCCCTGGTCACCGGTGTCGCGGAACCCGACATTCGAGCCATGTACGCCGACACCGACACCGATATCGACACCGGCTCCCTCACCGTACGTATGTTCAGTCAGCGGTTCAGTGCCACTCCCCGGGGCGCCCGCCTCGCCCGGCATCTCGCCGTCCATCAACTCGACGTCTGGGGCTTCCCGTACGGGAGTGAGGTGTCCGAAACCGCCGCCCTGATCGTCGGTGAACTCGCCGCCAACGCCGCCACTCACGGCCGCGTCCCCGGGCGGGACTTCGAGCTGCGGCTCACCCGGCTGCTGGGTTCCGCCCGCCCCGGCATCCTGCACATCGCGGTCGCCGACACCCGTACGGAGCTGCGCCCGCCAGTCCCGGGGGCCGTCGAACTCCCGCCTCCGGACAGCGAATTCGGGCGCGGGCTCGTCCTCGTCGCCGCGCTCTCCGCCTGCTGGCGGGTGGAGGAGCGGCCGCCGGTCGGGAAGGTCGTGGTCGCCGAACTGTTTCTGGAAGGCCGGTCCGGGCGGCCGGGCGCGTAGGGCCCGGGAAGACGAGGGGCCTCCGGCCGGCCGGACCGGCTGTCCCAGCAACTTAACACCCTTGCAATATCTTTCGTAAGGTCTTGCAGGTATCGGGCAACGCGACTAGAACCATCACCCATGTCCTCCACCCACCTCCGCTTCCGGCCGCGCCGGCGTCTGGCCGCCGCCCTCGCCCTGGGCGCGGCGGCCTTGCTCCTCACCTCCTCGCTGCAACCGGCACACGCCGCCCCACCGGACCCGGACAAGGCGGAGGCGCAGTGGATCGACCGCGACACCGTCGTCTGGAAGGGTGCCGAACGGGCCCCGGCGCAGCTGGAGTTCGGCGACGGGGGGCCGACGCACCGCATTCGCCTGACGCCCGGCACCCTCACCCCGGCCGAGCGGGCCGCCTTCCCCCATCTGCAAAACCTTCCCGCCTTCACCGTCGACCCGCGCGACCGCGGTCTGGCCCGCAACGCCTTGCGCAATCGCCTGGTCGCCACCCAGCAACGCGCGACGGACGCGGCCGCGGCCCCCGCCACGGCCCCTGCCACCACCGGCGTCCAGATACCCGGCGTACTGGACGACCTGTACGGGCGCGCCGCCCAACACGCCAGCCTGGGACCGACGTTCGACGGCAGCCACCGACCCACCCTCTCCGTCTGGGCGCCCACCGCCCGTACCGTCGCCCTCGAACTGGACGGCCGTACGGTCCCGATGCACCGCGACGACACCACCGGGGTTTGGCGCGCACAGGGCTCGCGGGACTGGCTCGGCAAGGCGTACCGCTATGTCGTACGGGTCTGGGCGCCCAGCGTCCACGCTTTCGTCACCAACAAGGTCACCGACCCGTACTCCACCGCGCTGACCGCCGACTCGGCCCGCAGTCTTGTGGTGGACCTTGCAGATCCCCGCCTCGCTCCCCAGGGCTGGTCGCGGCTGAAGAAACCCGCTGCGGTCCCGTTGCGCAAGGCCCGCATCCAGGAGCTGCACATCCGCGACTTCTCGATCGCGGACCGCACCTCCCGCCACCCGGGCCAGTACCTCGCCTTCACCGACACCCACTCGGACGGCATGCGCCATCTGAAATCCCTTGCAGCGGCCGGAACGTCCTACGTCCACTTGCTGCCGGCCTTCGACTTCGCCACCGTTCCCGAACGCCGCGCCGATCAGCAAGATCCTGCGCAACAACCCGACTGCAAGCTTGCCGCAATGCCTTCCGACTCCGACCGGCAGCAGGAATGCGTTGGCAAGACGGCCGCCCGGGACGCGTACAACTGGGGCTACGACCCGCTCCACTACACCGTGCCCGAGGGCTCGTACGCCTCCGATCCGAAGGGTCCGCGCCGTACCGTGGAATTCCGGCGCATGGTGCAGGGGCTGAACGGGGCCGTGCTGCGTACGGTCATGGACGTCGTCTACAACCACACGGCGGCGAGCGGCCAGGACCCGAAGTCGGTCCTCGACCGGATCGTGCCGGGCTACTACCAGCGGCTGCTGGACGACGGCAGCGTGGCCAACTCCACCTGCTGCTCCAACACCGCGCCCGAGCACACCATGATGGGCAAGCTGGTGGTCGACTCCGTCGTCACCTGGGCCAAGCAGTACAAGGTCGACGGCTTCCGCTTCGACCTCATGGGACACCACCCCAAGGCCAACATCCTGGCCGTACGCAAGGCCCTCGACGCCCTGACCCCGGCCCGCGACGGTGTGGACGGCAAGGCGGTCATCCTCTACGGCGAGGGCTGGAACTTCGGCGAGGTCGCCGACGACGCCCGGTTCGTCCAGGCCACCCAGCGCAATATGGCGGGCACCGGCATCGCCACCTTCAGCGACCGCGCCCGCGACGCGGTCCGCGGCGGCTCCCCGTTCGACCCCGACCCGCGGGCCCAGGGCTTCGCCTCCGGCCTCTTCACCGACCCCAACTCCTCGTCCGCGAACGGGAATCCGTCCGACCAGCGCGCCCGCCTCCTCCACTACCAGGACCTCATCAAACTCGGCCTGACCGGGAATCTCGCCGACTACACCTTCACCGACACCTCCGGGCGCCGGGTCAAGGGTTCCGAGGTCGACTACAACGGCGCGCCCGCCGGATACGCCGCCGCCCCGGGCGACGCCCTCGCGTACGCCGACGCGCACGACAACGAAACCCTCTACGACGCCCTGGCCTACAAGCTCCCGCCCGGCACCTCACCCGCCGCCCGCGCCCGTATGCAGGTCGTCGCCCTGGCCACCACCGCCCTCTCCCAGGGCCCGTCCCTCTCCCAGGCGGGCACCGACCTCCTGCGCTCCAAGTCCCTGGACCGCAACTCCTTCGACAGCGGCGACTGGTTCAACGCCATCCACTGGGGCTGCACCACCGGCACAGGCGACGCCACCGGCGCCGAAAGCGGAGACGGCAACGGCTTCGGGCGCGGCCTGCCCCCGGCCGCCGACAACAAGGACAAGTGGCCCTACGCCAAGCCCCTCCTCGCCGACCCGGCCCTCCGCCCCTCCTGCGCCACCATGACCGCCACCTCCGCCGCCTACCGCGACCTCCTCCGTATCCACGCCACCGAACCGGCCTTCGGCCTCCCCACCACCGCCGACGTCCGGTCCGCCCTCTCCTTCCCCCTCTCCGGTACGGACGAGACCCCCGGCGTCATCACCATGCGCCTCGGCCGCCTCGTCGTGATCTTCAATGCCACCCCGCACCGCCAGACCCAGCGCCTGCCCTCCCTCGCGGGCACGTCGTACGCCCTCCACCCCGTCCAGGCCCACGGCGCCGACCCGGTCGTCAAGTCGTCGACGTACCAGGCGAGTTCGGGCACCTTCACTGTCCCGGCCCGTACGGTCGCCGTCTTCACCCGGCACGTGTGAGGGTGCTGTTCCCGCCCGCGCCGAGGCCCGCGGCTACTAGCGGCCCGCCGGAGCCAGCCGCTTCTCCAGCAGCGTCACGCCGTAGCGGCTGCCGTCCGGGCCCACCTTGGACGGGTGCTCGCCGACGACCGTGTAGCCCGCGTCCTCGTAGTACGTCCGCAGGCGCGGGTTGCTCGATACGCAGTCCAGTCGGCAGCGCTCGCGGCCCGCTTGTGTGATGCGCTGTTCGGCCTGGTCGAGGAGCGCGCGCCCGGTGCCGGGCGGAGCGGATGCGCGGTCCACCATCAGCCGGTGCACGTATCCGGCCACGGGGGGCTGTTCGCCCCATGCGGGGAGGTCCTCCCACCACAGTTCGAAGCCGCCGACGGTGCGGTCCGCCGTCTCCGCGAGCCAGACCTCGCCCGCCTCGCGCTCCGTTATCCGGCGCCGGAAGTGCTCCGCGTCCTTCTCGCCCGGTTTCCACTGGACGATCCCGTTGTCCTGCATCCAGCGGGCCGCGTCGTCGTAGAGGGCGACCAGGGCGGGCAGGTCGAGGGTGGCGTCGGCGAGCCGGTAAGTGATCATGGTCATGGGGGAATTGTGGCTCACGGGTCGTCGAAATGCCGGGCCGGCCTTTCGGCGACCACGCGTCACACCGGCTGTGGCAGTTCCATCAGCCGGGCCACCAGCTCCGCGAACATGCCGTTCTCCGGCTCGTCCGCCAGCATCCGGCGGAGCACGTCCGCCATGGTCTCGTCGTAGGCGGCGCTCACCGCCGCCAGCGCCGCGAAGTCGTGCACCAGCTGCCGTTCCAGCTCCTCGCGCGGCATCTGCCGGCCGTCCAGCCACAGCAGGGCGGTGGTCTCGGCGAGCGAGATCCACGAGCGGACCACCAGGGTCAGCCGCGGCGGCGGGTCGGCGACGCCGAGATGGGCGAGGATCTGGTCGTGTGCGGCCTGCCGTACGCCGTCTATCAAGGCGCCCGTCCGGCTCTTCGAACCGGTCACCGGGCCGCCCCGCATCAGGGCGGAGAAGCCGGGGCCGTGCTCGTCGACGAAGTCGAAGAAGCGCTCCATGACCCGCAGGAGGCGGGCGCCGAGCGGGCCTTCGTGCGGTTCGACGAAGCGGGCCGACAGTTCGTCGGCGGCGCGCCGCAGTGCGGCCTCGTACAGCTGCTGTTTGCCCGGGAAGTAGTGGTAGACCAGCGGCCGCGATATCCCGGCCGCCTCGGCGATCTCGTCTATCGAGACATCCTCGGGAGAACGATGGCTGAAGAGGTCGAGTGCGACGCCGATGAGCTGCTCGCGCCGCTCCTCGACGCCCATCCTGCGGCGCGCCCCGGTCGTCATGGCCACCACCCTAACGACCCGGGGCGCCCCGCGGTATCACGGCCGGTAGCAGCGGAGACCTGCCGGGACGGCCAGGGCTTGTCCCGGAGGCGGCTGCGGCTCGTCCTAGAGATCGAGGACCAGGCGCCCGCCCTCCCGCGCCCGTGAGACGCAGATCAGCAGCGAGTCGTCCCGCTCGGCGTCCGTCAGCAGCCCGTCGCGGTGCTCCACCTCACCGGCCAGCACCCGTTGTTGGCAGGTGCCGCAGAAGCCCTGTTCGCAGCTGTACGGGAGGTCCGGCAGCGCCTGGTCGCGGATTGCGCGCAGCGCGCTGGTGCCGGCGGGCACGGTGATTGTCCGGCCGGTGCGGCGCAGTTCCACCTCGAACGGGGCGTTCTCGGCGGTGGGGGAGGGGGTGGCGGGAGCGAACCGTTCGGTGTGCAGGGTCAGGCCCTCGGGGGCGTCGGGGAGGAGCGCGGCCACCGCGTCCATCAGGGGCTCGGGGCCGCAGCAGTAGACGGCGGCGTGCGGGGGCGCGCCGGCGAGCAGGGCCGCCAGATCGGGCCGCCCCTCCTCGTCCTCGGCGACCACGGTGACCCGGTCCGCCCCGGCGCCCGCCAGTTTCTCGATCTCCGCCAGGAACGGCATCGAGGCCCGCGACCGTCCGCCGTACAGCAGCCGCCAGGGGATCCCCTCCCGCTCGGCCTGGCGCACCATCGGCAGGATCGGGGTGATGCCGATGCCGCCCGCGATGAACACATAGGCGTGGCTGTCCCGGAGGGGGAAGCGGTTGCGGGGTCCGCGGACCGTCACCTCCGTCCCCTCGTGCAGCAGCTCGTGTGCTTCCTGCGAGCCGCCGCGGCCGTCCTCGATCAGCCGGACGGCGATGGTGTACGAGCCGGGCGTCGCGGGCGATCCGCACAGCGAGTACTGGCGGACCGTCCCCGACGGCAGCACCAGATCGAGATGCGCGCCGGGCTCCCAGTCCGGGAGGTCCGCGCCCTCCAGGCGCAGCCGTATCACGCCCGCGGCTTCCGCCACGCGCTCCACGACCGTCAACCGGTGGGCACGGGCGCCTGCTTGGGCCTCCCGGCCCTGGCCGGATATGGGGTGGTCGAGGGCGGGCATCGGCCACAGAGGGGAGCCCTTGATGCGGCCGCGCAGGGCCCGGCGGGCGGCCAGGGCGGCCGCGGTGACGACGAGGACGGTGCGGAGGCGGGGTGCGTGCGGGATGCGGGGCATTCAGGAACCTCCCTTCGTGCGGGCCTCGGCCGCCGTCGCGGCGGGGGAGCCGGCGAGATAGGCGATGGCCTGTGTGGTGCTGCCGTGCTGGGACGGGTGGTAGGCGCGGCTGAGGTACTGCGGGATGGACCGGGCCATGTCCCCCGCGGTCGGCAGCACGCCCTGCCGCCCGGCGCGGACGAACTCCTTGAAGCTCGCCTTTCCGTCGAGCAGGGTCGGGTCGTTCTCCATGAAGAAGCGGACGCCTCTCTGCCAGAGAAACACCAGCGCGGCGAAAGCGGTTGCCCAGGTCCGTACGCGCCGCCGGTAGCCGCCGTCGAGATGGACGAAGAGATCGAAGGCCACCGACCGGTGCTCGACCTCCTCCGCGCCGTGCCAGCGCAGCAGATCGAGCATGGTGGGATCGGCGCCCCTGGCGTCCAGCTCCTCGGCGTTGAGCACCCAGTCGCCCAGGAAGGCGGTGTAGTGCTCGACGGCGGCGATGATGGCGACCCGCTCCAGCAGCCACCACTTACGTGCCCGGCCCGGCGGCAGCGTCCGGTCGCCGAGCAGCTTCTCGAAGAGCCAGTCGACCTGCGCGGTGTACGGGGCCGGGTCCAGGCCCTGCTCCTTGAGGTGCGGCAGGACGTCGTCGTGCGCCTGGGAGTGCATCGCCTCCTGGCCGATGAACCCGATGACGTCCTCGCGCAACCGGGGGTCGCGTATATGGGGCAGCGCCTGCTTGTAGACGTGCACGAACCAGCGCTCGCCGGCCGGCAGGATCAGGTGCAGCACATTGATGGTGTGGGTGGTGGCGGGGTCGCCGGGTATCCAGTGCAGCGGGGTGTCGGCCCAGTCGAAGGCGACGTTGCGGGGCTTCAGCGGGGTGTGCTCGGACGCGACCGGCTGGGGCCGCAGCGAGGCCGTATTAGACATGGCGTCAATGTACTGAGGGGTAAGGACAGCCGGTACCCCTGGGACCGAAGAAATCCGAGCGATGAGTTCCGAGCGATCAGTTCCGAGCGATGAGTTCCGAGCGATCGGTTCCGAGCGATGAGTTCCGGGCGGTGAGCGCAGCGCCCGCGGCCGCCGTGGTCTCCGTCGCCGCTGCGGCCTCAGCGCAGCGCCTCCACCGGCTGTCCGTCCGCCAGCTGACCCACGAGCTTGGCCCGCGCGCCCGCCGTCGTCCTCACCGCCAGCAGAGGGCCGGGCGCCCGGCCCTGCACCCCTCCGGTGACCGTGAGCGAGACGACCTTCTTGCTGCCCGCGGCCAGCAGCCACCACTGGCCGCCGGTGTCCTTCCACAGGATCCCGGCCAGCGCCTGTGGTGCCCGCGGCCCGCAGGCCGTCGTGCCGTCGGCGCGGGCCGCCACCGTCCCCGGTGCATACGGCCGGCCGGTCGGCGCCGGGGCCAGGAACTGCACCAGCGTCCGGCTGCCCGCCCCGCGCCAGGTCTCCGCCCGGTCGCACACCCACCGGGCGGCGCCCGCGCCCCGGGGCAGCGGCTGGTGCGCGTACTCCCAGGCGTTCACCGTCCGTACGCCCTGCCCGCGCAGTCCCGCCAGCGCGCAGCCGCCGCGCGCCCAGGCCGTCGTGGCCTGCGGCGAAGCGACCTCGCCCGCCGTGCGCGGGCCGCCGTACGTCAGCCGGGCCGGGGCCAGCTCGCCCAGGTCCGTCAGCAGACGGCCGCCCATGCGCAGCGCGGGCCAGGCGGTGCACTTCTCCTCGGGGCGGGGGGTCGGAACGGGGCTGGTGAGGCCGTCGGCCCCGATCGCCACCTGCTGGCCCGCGCCGTCCGGCCGGAGCAGGTCCACCAGACGTGCCGAGGTCACCCAAGGGGCCGCCAGATAGCGGGTGTTGCCCTGCGTGCGGTTCGCCACCAGGGCGCCCGAGGAGGCCGCCTGTGCGCCGTCCGTCCGCGCGAAGTCGAGCGACGCACCGCCGCCCGCCTCCTGGCTCTCGCCGTCCGCCGCCTCGGCATAGCGCACCACCCGCAGGCCGTCGTGGAAGAGCACGACGACGGCGTGGTCGACGACGCCCGCGAACAGCAGCTGCGGGGGCCCGGCCGCGGGGCCCGTGGGGGTGCCCGGCGTCGCCGTCACGGGCACCCGGGCTCCCGGCCGGGCCCAGACCGCGAGCGCGCGGCGCAACAGCACCTTGTCGCCGGTCCGGTCGCCGCGGGCGGGCCAGGTGGCGAAGTCCTGGCGGGTCGCGGTCTTCCAGGCGCCCGGGGAGGCCGCCGTCAGCCTGCCGGGGTCCAGGGCCGCCTCGGCCGCGGCGTTCCGGGCGTACGGAGGCGCGGCGGCGCCGTTCGGTCCCCAGCCCTCCCCGGGCAGCCCCAGCAGCGCGCCGCACACCACCACGGCGGCGCCTGCCGCCAGCGCCGCGCGGACGTGCTGGCGCCGCCGGATCAGATCCGTCGGGCGGGCCTGGAGCGCGCACGGGTCGAACTCCGCGGACTCCAGCAGCGACTGGTCCCGGCTGCCCGCCGGGACCGGGGCCCCGGCGGCCTCGTCCAGCGCCTCATCGGGTGCGGAAACCCCTGCGTCCATAAGGACCCTGACGGTCTCCGGGGCACTCAACCCCTCCAGATCGCGCAGCACGAAGGCCGCCCGGCCGGGTCCGGACAGCGCCGACAGCGTCTGGTCCAGCGCGAGTTCATCGGCACCGCCGGAGCGGGGGAAGAGGCGCAGGCCCCAGACCTGGGGGAGCAGCGGCGGGGGGAGGGGAAGGCGCCGGCGGGGCCGCCCGGCGGCGAGCGCGGCCTTCAGGACCCGGCCGCGCAGGAAGGCGTAACCGGGGTCGGTGGCCGCCTCGTCACCCGCGCGGGGGGCGGGGAGGACGAGGTCGCGGGTGGTGGCGCGCTGGCGGGGGAGGGCGCGCTGCACCAGGGCATGGGCGGCCAGGACCCGTCGGCCGCGGCTGCTGCCGGACGGCAGTAGCAGGTAGGCGAGGCGGACCAGGTGGGGGTAGTGCTCTACCAGGGCGACCTCGGCCTGGTCGATGTCGATGAGGTCGATGAGGTCGATGAGGTCGGGGAGGTCGGGGAGGCCGGTGGGATCGGGGAGGGCGGGGAGATCCGGGACAGCGGGGAAACCGGTGGCGGCGACGGGACCGGGGAGGCCGGTCGCGGGGGCCGGACCGGGGAGGCCGGTCGCGGGGGCGGCGGGCTCGTCGGCGGCGGGCTCGGGGGCGTCGGCCTCCGGCTCACCGGGCTCACCGGCCTCGGCGGCGGTCTCGGCCTTCGTGGCGTCGGGCTCGGGCGCCTCGGCCTTGGATGCACCGGGCTCGTCCGCCTCGGTCCCGGACGCACCCGGCTCGTCGCCATCGGCCTCGGACGCGCCAGGCTCAATGGCGTCGGCCTCGGTGCGCTCGGTCTCGGCGGCCTTGGCGGCCTCGGTCTCGGCGGTGTCCGAGGGCGCGGGGTTGCGGTCACGGTCCGGACGCGGGGATGTCGCCTGCTGCTGCTCCACGTTCAGTGAAACGAGTGAATCCTGTGACGGTCACCGGCGGGCCGACTGCTCGCACCCGCGGGTGACCGCCCAGGTGGGTGCCGCTACTGGAGGTCGAACTCGCCGTCCCGCGCGCCGAGGACGAACGCCCGCCACTCCGCCTCGGTGTAGCGCAGCACCACCTCGGGCTCCTTGGAATTGCGCATCGCCACCGCACCGCGCTCCAGGAACGCGATCTCCACCGCTTCCTCGGCGTTGCCGGGCGGGCGCTGCCATTCGGCGTTCGAGATGTCGAGGCCGTAGAGCCACTCCTTGTCCGCTGCGGTGCCCATACCGATTCCCCTCGCTCGTCATGCGGTTGTGGTGCGCTGTGCTCGTCACGCGTTGTGCTCGCGGTGCGCTGTACTCGTGATGCGCTGTGCTCGTGGTGCGCTGTGCTTGTGGTGCGTTGTGCCGGTGATGCGATCCGGCCAGCCTACGGGGTGGCCGTTCGCGCCTCCAGTGGAGCGCAGGCGGCCGGTCAGGACATCTGCCAGCGGCGGAATTCGGCCGTTCCGCGCGCCCCGGTGGCGGAGTTGGCGGCGCACTGGTGCAGCCCGGCGTCCTGTGCGGCGGCGGCCCCGGGGACGGCGACGGTGGCGACCGTGCGCCAGGTGCCGCCCCCGTCGGTGGAGCAGGCGCCGGCGTACGTGCCCCGGCCGCCGTCGTCCCGGCCGCGGGTCAGCCGGAGCAGCACCGGGGCGGTGATCCCGGCGAGCCGCCGGTAGGTGTCCAGGGCGCCGTCGCCGTTCGCGTCGTAGGAGAGGGCGACCCCGTGGGCGGGCGTCACGGACAGGTTCAGGAAACCGGGGGAGCGCGGTGTGTCCAGGCGGTTGCGGACGATCAGGCCCGCGCGGGCCCAGGGGCCGGTGGACTCGTCCTGGCGGGTCACCTCCACCGTCACCGCGCCGCCCGGCGTGAGCGCGCCCGCCCGGTAGACGGCGCCGAACTCCTCGGTGCCCTGCCACAGATCGGCCCCCGCGCCGTCGATCGCGAAGCGCCCTTCCAACTGGCCGAAAACCGCCCCATTGGTGGTGACGGTCCGGAACGCCTCGTCCAGCGGACCGGCGACGAACAGCGTGCCGCGGCGCACCGCGCGCACCCGGGGCTCGCCCCTGGGCCCGTATTCGACCGTCAGGCTGTACGGCAACGGGCGCAGCGGGTCCGTCAGCGGCCCGGCCGGGGCCGTCGCCCGCCACCGGGCCTCGCCGGTGCCGCCGGGCGGGAGGGACGGCAGGGTGAGGGGGCCGTCGGCGGTGGCTTCCAGGCCGGTCAGCGCGAAGTCGACCCGGCCGGTGGCGCGCAGGCCGCTGACGTTGCGCAGGGCGGCGGTGAGGGTGGCGCGGCCGCCCGGCGGCAGCGCGTGCGGGGTGGCGGTCAGGGAGACGGTGCCCTGGTAGGGCGCGGCGGCGAGGGTGTCGTGGACCCGGCGGGCGGTGCGGTACGGGTCGGCGGTGGGGCGCAGCGGATAGGCGTTGCGCCGCCGGGTCCAGGGCTCCTCCTGCGCGTACCAGTCGAACGGCTTCGGCGGGCGGCCCGCCGCCAGCGCATCGTCCAGTTCGTCCAAGTACGCCTGCCACTGCGGCAGATGGACATCGCCGATCAGGCCGTGCCAGTCGCGGTTGGCGTAGTTGGCGAGCGCGCCGCCGTCGGCGGTGGCCCGGTCCGCCCAGGTGGTGATCAGTGCGCGGGCGCTGTGTTCCAGCCGCGCCGCCTCCGCGTCGTCGGCGGCCATCGCCCTGGCGTCGGCCAGCCAGGGTCCGAGCAGGAAGTGCCGGTGCGCGCCGGTGATCTCGTCGCTCAGCCGCATCAGCCGCAGCCACAGCCGGGACAGGTCCCGGAACGCCGGCCGGTCCTTGTGCCGGTAGGCGTCCTGGAGCTGGGGGATCAGCTGCCAGGAGCGGTTGGCGAGGGCCTGCCGGGCGGCGTCGGTCAGATCGTGGCGATAGGCGTCGCTGTCGCGCAGCGCGGGGGCGACCTTCAGTAACGCGGCGAAGGCGGTGTCGAAGGCGGCCGGGTCGAAGGCCGGGGTGTGGGTGGCGTAGACCGTGCCGGAGTGGGCGGCCAGGCTCGGGCGGGCGGCGAAGACCGAGTCGTGCGGGCGGCCGTCCTTGCTGTCGATGGCGTACGTACTGGTGCGCAGCGCGGCGAACGCGGCGCGGGCGTGCTCGTCGCGGGCGCCGTAGCGCAGATCGGCGTAGCCGTCGAACCACGCCGCCCGCTCCACCGGGCGCTCCCGCCACGCCAGTTCGCAGAACAGCTCGAATGCGGCGGGATCGCGCTGGGCCGCCTCCGGCATATAGGCGGTGCCCGCCAGTCGGCTGCCCTCCTTGTCCCGCCATGTGGTGAAGCGCTTCGCCCACATATGGGTTTTGGCGCCGAGGGTGGTGCGGCCGCCGAAGTTGGGGATGGAACCGAAGGCGTAGGGCACCCCGCCCCAGTCCCGTTCCCGGTCGGTGACCGTCTCCAGATCGCTCAGGCCGTCCACGATCAGCATCCGGTCGTGATCGACGGCGTCCAGCAGATCGCGCCGGGGGTTCGCCTGCCAGCCGAGGATCACCCAGGTGGCACCGGGGCGGGCGGTGCGCAGGGCCTTCTCCACGGCGCGGGCGGCCTCGGGGACCGGTACGTCGCCCGGGTCGCCGCCCTCGTGCAGCAGATCCATCTTGAAGTGGCCTGCGGGGCCCAGGAGCCGGTGCTGGTGACGGTAGAAGGCGGCGGCGACCTCGGCGAAGGCGTCGGTGCGGGGGTCGAGCCAGTCCGGGCGCCGCAGGCCGGACCAGCTGCCCTGGGGGACGGTACGGGCCCCGGGGTTGCGGGCGGCGAAGCCGTCGGGGACGGTGCCGAAGTAGCCGGGGAGCACCGGGTGCATGCCCAGGGAGCGCAGCCGGTCGGTGATCCTGCGACCCAACTCGGCGCGCCGGTCGATCAGTTGACGGCTGGGGGGACCTCCGTAGGTGCTCATGTTCTGGAGCAGCCACCACGGCTGGTGCGAGGGCGCCGGGAGCCAGGTGCGGGCCTCGGCGTCGGAGTAGCCGAAATCGGTCAGCAGACGGTGGTAGACGGCCTCGGCGCCCGGGGTGACCAGCACCTCGTTCACGCCGTGCAGCGCGAGCACGTCGATCAGCCGCTCCCAGCGCGCCCAGGTGGCGTACGGGGCGGTGTAGCCGTCGTGGGTGTCGTTGAGCGCGAAACGGTGCGGCAGCGGGGTGGCGCGCTCGACCGGGGAGGACGGGGCGGGCAGACGGGCGGGCAGGGCCGCCTGGTCGCCCGCCCAGGACAGATGGGCGTGACAGGTGTACTTGAGGTACCAGTGGACGCCGGTCAGGAGGGTGGCGGGGGTGGTGCCCGCCACGGTGATACGGCCCGTGGTGCCGTCGACCCGGAAGCGGTCGGCGGCGCCGCCGGGCGGCAGCGCGCGCAGGCGGAACTGGTCGGCGTGGCCGGGCAGCAGCCGCTCCAGGGCCGCCCGCGCCGGGGCCGTGTCGTACCCGGCCGCCCGCTCCGGCCCGGGGGCCAGGGGCCCGGGGGCCAGGGGCCCGGTCGCGGTGACGGGGGCCGCGGCCCCGAGCGCCGCCCTCGCACCGATCGCTCCGGCGGTCCCCAACAGCGCGCGTCGTGACGGCTGGCTCACGTATGCCCCCCACCTCTCGGCAGTACCCACGGACCCGTGCGTGGAGGGCACGCTAACGGGCGGTCAACCGCCGTCCAAGTAGGCCGCCACGACCGGGATGCGCCGAATGCCGCGATCCGGCCGCACCCGACCCGGGCGGCGGCAACCAGTGTTCTGCGGACCCTCATCCGCAGGCTCCCTGCGCTTCACGCGCCCGGCCGTCGGGCGCGGGAACAGTTTCCCGAGTAGAGAAGGCCAGGTCACTGCGGCAATCCGCAGTTTTCCGGTGGTGCGTACACCACCACCCAAGGAGGGCTTCCATGCGCTCGGCACCGACTGCTTCCGCCGCCATCCCGACACCCGCCACCCCCGTCACCACCGCCTCTCCCGTCCCCGGCTCCGCCCCCGCCGCCGACCCGGCCGCCGCCCCCGGCTACACCGCCGTGATCGCCGACACCCAGGAGCAGATCCGCGCCGCCCAGCGCCTGCGCCACCGCGTCTTCGCCGGGGAAATGGGCGCCACCCTGCACACCCCGCTCGCCGGTCACGACATCGATGCCGTGGACGACCTCGCCGACCACCTCGTCGTCACCCACACCGCCAGCGGCGAGGTGGTCGGCACCTACCGGCTGCTGCCCCCCGGCCGCAGCGCACGCCTCTACTCCGACGGCGAGTTCGACCTCACCGCCCTGGCCCCCCTGCGCTCCTCGCTCATCGAGGCGGGCCGCTCCTGCGTCCACCCCGACCACCGCGGCGGCGCCGTGATCAATCAGATGTGGGCCGCCCTCGCCCGCTACACCCTGCTCTCCGGCCACCGCTATCTGGCCGGCTGCGCCTCCGTCCCGCTCGCCGACGGAGGCACCGCCGCCGCCCACGCCCACGCACTGGGCCGCACCCGCTACGCCGCCCCGGACGGACTCCGGGTCACCCCGCACCACCCCTGGCACCCCACCGTCCCCGCCCCCGAGCGTCCCGGCGTCGGCCAGCTGCCCCCGCTGCTGCGCGGCTACCTGCGCATCGGCGCCGTCATCTGCGGCGCGCCCGCCCATGACCCCGAGTTCGATGTCGCCGACTTCTTCGTCGTCCTGGACATGGAACGGCTCGGGGAGCGCTACCGGCGCTTCTTCCTGGGGGAACGGTGAACGGGCCGGCGGTGAACGGACCGGTGGCGAGGGGGCGGGCGGCGAACGGACCCTGGGACGTGTGGTCGGACTGCACCCCGGGATGCGCCACGCACGGCCTCCCGCGCGTCCGGGCGGCCGAAACCGCCCGCCGGCTCGCCGCGTTCGCGCGGGCGGTGCGGCGCGCGCTGGCGGACGGCGAGCGGCTGGCCGATCCCGTACGGCTGCGCGCCCACGCCCGGGAGCTGATCGCGGCGCTGGGCATACGGATGGCGGGCGCGAGCCTGACGGAGCGCCTGTCCGTCCCCGGGCCCGTGGGCGGCCCCGGCACCCTCATAGTCCTCAACCACATCTCCTGGCTCGACATCCCCGCGCTGCTCGCCGTGGAACCGGTCGTCCTGCTCGCCAAACGCGAGGTCGGCGGCTGGCCGGTCGTCGGCGGGCTGGCCCGCAGAGCCGGTACGCACTTCATCGACCGCACCGACCCCCGCCAACTCCCGCACGCGGTGGCCGAACTGACCGCGCTGCTGCGCTCCGGCCGTTCGGTCGCCGTCTTCCCGCAGGCCACCACCTGGTGCACCGCCGACCAGGGCACCTTCCGCCGGGCCACCTTCCAGGCCGCCCTGGACGCGGGCGCCCCGGTCCGCCCGGTGAGCCTCGGCTACACCCAGGGCGGCCACCCCAGCACGGTCGCGGCGTTCTGCGGCGAGGACACCTTCGCCGCCTCGCTGCGGCGGGTGCTGGCGGCCCGTGCGCTGGCCGTACGGGTCACCACGCATCCGCCGCTGACGGGCGACGGGCCGGGCGGGTGCGGCGGGCTCGACCGGCGGCGGCTGGCGGCGCTCGCCGAGGGCGCCGTACTGGGCGGCGGCGCGGGCCGTGTCCCGGGCCTCGTTCCCGGCCAGGTCCCGGGCCACGTTCCGGGCCGTGGCCGGGCCGCTCCCCGACCGCTGCCGCAACAGCCGGTCCGACACCATGTCTGACCAGCTGGTTTCCTGGGCGTATGTGGACCAGCTGGACCTCCTCGCCGAGCCGCTCCGGGGGATGCTGCATTCGCCCTGGCTGTGGCTGGTCGTCCTGCTGGTGTCCGCGCTCGACGCACTGCTGCCGTTCATGCCGAGCGAGACGACCGTGGTCCTCGTCGCCGTGCTGATCGGCCCGCACCCGCCGCTGCTCGCGCTGCTCGCCGCCGTCGCAGCGACCGGCGCCCTGGCGGGCGACTGCCTCGGCCATGCGCTCGGCCGCTGCGCCGGCCCCCGCGCCACGGCCTGGCTGCTGCGCGGCGAACGCGGCCGCGCCCGCCTCGCCCGCGCCCTGACGACGGTCGAACGCCACGCCGCCACCCTCGTCATCGCCGGCCGCTTTCTGCCCGGCGGGCGGGTGGTCGCCGCGCTCGCCACCGGGACCGTCCGCTTCCCGCTGCGCCGCTTCGTCCTGCTGGACGCGATGGGCGCCGCCCTCTGGGCGCTGTTCAGCACGGCCGTGGGCGGCCTGGGCGGCGCGGCGCTGACCGACTCCCCGGTCACCGGGCTGCTGCTGGCCTCGGGGGCGGGGCTGCTGATCGCGGGGTGTGTGGCGTATCTGCGGCGGCGGGGCGGGCACGGCGGGGGAGTGGTCCGCGTCCGCCCGGGGCCGTGCCGGGGAATACGGGACGGAGCCTGACGCCGCCGTCCCGTACTCCGCGGCTCATGCGGTCGGCACGTACTTGTAGCCGACCCGGCGCACCGTCACGATCGACGACCGGTGCGCCGCACCCAACTTGCGGCGCAGCCGGGCGACATGGACGTCGACGGTGCGGCCGTCGCCGACATGGCCGTAGCCCCACACCGTGGTCACCAACTGGTCGCGGGTGTGCACCCGGTGCGGATGCGCCACCAGATGGGCCAGCAGCTCGAACTCCAGGTACGTCAGGTCCAGCGGGCGGTCCTGGACCTGTGCGGTGCGCCGCTCGGGGTCGATCCGTACGGTCCCGTCGCTGTTCGACGCCCCGGGGGCGGGGGCGGGGACGGGGGTGCGGGCGGGCGGGGGCGCGGGTGACAGCGTGGCCGTCGCCCCCGCCAGGGCCGCCGCCGTGGCCGCCGTGACCGTGGCGGCCGCCGTCGGGTCGGCGACGGGCTCCGGGTCGCCGGTCCGGGGGGCCTGTTCGGCCGGTACGAGGACGAGGTAGCCGACCATCGGCGGCTGGCCGGGCAGCACGGGCAGGCTGTGCTGGGGCGCCGGAATCCAGGTGGCGCCGGCCTCCAGCAGCTCCGCGACGGTCTGGATGCCGTGGCGCGCGGGGGGTCCGCCCGGCCGGAGGCCGGGGGAGCCGCTACCCGGGGCGGTGGCGGGAGACGGCAGGGCTTCGTGGGGCGCCACGGCGCGCAGGCGGTGGCGGTGCGGGGCGGTCGGGGCGGACAGGGGGGCCGTCGCGGAAGTGGCAGGCAGGGTACGGACGTTCGTCATCGGGATCAGCTCTTTCGCGCAGAGGGTCGTCGGGGACGTCATGCGCGCGGGCAGGGCCGGAAACGCCGGTCAGCGGCGTCGGTGAGGCGTGTGCGGGCCCGCGCTCAGTGCGCGCGGCAACACAGACGGTCGAAAGCGTGCGCCTGCCGGGACGGCCAGAAAGGCTCGAGGTCGCTGCGACCCGTCGCGGTGTGAGGAAGGCTGGCCATACCCCTATTCAACCAGACGGCCGACGCGCGAGGGAACGGAGTTGACCGACGTCACGGCCCCGTTCCGCATCGTGGACAGCACCGTTGGCCGCCTCCCTCATCGGCTCCCCGTCCGTATGCCCGCCCGGGCCCCGGCCCGTATCGCCGCGCCCATCGCCAGTCCGAGGGCCAGCGCGGTCAGATGGCCCGCGTCGGTGAACGTCCGCTCCCGGCGGAGCACCGGCCGTATCCCCAGCGCCAGCAGGCCGGCGCTCGCCGCGGTCCGCGCGCCCCGGTGCGGGACGGCGGCGGCCAGGGCGCCGAGCGTGGCGTTCCAGCCGTAGCTGGCGCCGACGTCGACGGCCCGCGCCGTCCCGTCCGGCGGATCGAGCCGCACCTGGCCGCGCAATGCCCCGTAGACCAGCAGGCTCGCCCCGATGTGCCCCGCGCCGAACACCCCGGCCGCGCGCCCGGTGCCCCACCGCGCCTCGGCCGTACCGAGCGTGGCCAGCAGTGCGGTGGCGTACGGCACCGCCAGCGGCTCCTCGACGAGCGCCGCGCTGGTGAGCAGGGTGTACCCGCGCCCGGCCCGCAGATTCGCGACGTTGGTGGACTGCGCCCGCAGCACCTGCGTACGCCGCTCCCGGGGCAGCCGGGCGAGGGCGTACGCGCCGAGCTGGATGCCACCGACATACAGCATCGCGGCCCACGGCACCCCCGGTTTCCTCCGTGTCCTCGCCATGCGGTCCCTCCCCATGCGGTCCCTCCCCGTTCCGTCGCTCCCCGTCTCAGGCGTTCGTCGGCAGGCGCTTGCGCCAGTCCAGCGGGGTGACCTCGATGACGTTGTCGGGGCTGCCGTCCCATTCCACGGGCAGGCCCGCCCCGGTCAGCGCGGCCGCCACCGTCCGTCCGACCAATGCGCGGTCGCGCCCGGAGTCCGGGTAGGCGCCGTAGCGGACCGAGAGGCCGCCGCCGTCCGCGGCCGCGTCGGTGTCCTGGTAGTGGAAGAAGACGAAGCCGTGGTCGCCCTCGGTGCGCTCGCCGCCCATCTCCGCCAGCCCGCAGCCGCTGCAACAGGTGAAGTTCATCCGCGCCGTGAGCCCCTGGCGCCCCAGTGCCGCGAATGCCTCCGCAACCCGGTCCGCGTCGGTCACCTCGGGCCAGGTCTCCTGCTCGGCGAGCCGCTCCTCCCACAGGCCGCCGACGATCCTGCGGGCCTCGTCCAGCGAGACCGGGGTGTCGGCGGGGTCGAGGAGGTCGCACACGCCCTGCGCGACCTGATGGAAGCCCCAGAAACCGGCCCGGATCTGCTGACGCGCCCGCTCCTCGGCCTCGGCGCGGGTCTCCGGCGCCAGCCCGGGGGTGCCGTACAGATCCGCGGGCCGCCACTCCAGCGCCGTACGCCACGTCTCCCCGCCGCGCGCCCAGTCCGCGAACACCGCTATGACCCGGTCGGCATCGGCGCACTCCGCGCTGAAGTGCCGCTCCGGCCCGCCCTCGCGGTACTCCACCGCGAACGGCCCGTCGCCCTCCCGCCAGGTCTGGAGGAAGACCTGGTCCTCGCCGGGGATCCGCTCGACGACCGCGAAATGGTCGTCGTCGGCCCCGATCCGCCGCAGCAGGGCGGCGAGTTCGGCTTCGGTCGGGCGCTTGAGGTCCGGTCCGGTCTCGGTCTGGACGGTGATCGTCAGCATGCCCACAGCGTGCCACCCGCCACTGACAATCGGCCCCGACCAGCCGAAACGCGAAGCGGCGGGCAGGCGAAGAGGCCGGAACGCGCAGCGGCACGACGCGCGGAGGGGCCGGACCGCACCGGTCCGGCCCCAACTCAGCTGCGTCTGCGCGGCGTCAGATCCGTGCGGCGTCAGACCTGCTCGCGCTTGGCCAGCTCCGTGCAGCAGGTGTCCACGATCAGCCGGGTGACCACATAGGGGTCGACGTTGGCGTTCGGCCGCCGGTCCTCGATGTAGCCCTTCTTCTCCACCTCGACCTGCCACGGGATACGCACCGAGGCGCCGCGGTCCGAGGCGCCGTAGGAGTACTGGTCCCAGGGGGCGGTCTCGTGCGCGCCGGTCAGACGGTCCTCGATACCGGTGCCGTACTGGCGCACGTGCTCCAGCGGCTTGTCGCCCTGGCCCAGCGCCTCGCAGGCGGTGATGATCGCGTCGTAGCCCTCGCGCATCGCGCGGGTGGAGAAGTTGGTGTGCGCACCCGCGCCGTTCCAGTCGCCCTTGGCCGGCTTGGCCTCCAGCGACGCGGTGACGCCGTACTCCTCCGCCACCCGGTGCAGCAGCCAGCGCGCCACCCACATGTGGTCCGAGACCTCCAGCGCCGGCAGCGCGCCGACCTGGAACTCCCACTGGCCCGGCATGACCTCGGCGTTGATGCCGGACAGGCCGAGGCCGGCCGCCAGGCACAGGTCGAGGTGCTTCTCGACGATCTCGCGGCCGAAGATCGCGTCGGCGCCCACACCGCAGTAGTAGTCGCCCTGCGGAGCCGGGTAGCCGCCGCCCTCGGGGAAGCCGAGCGGGCGGTCGCCCTGGAGGAAGGTGTACTCCTGCTCGATGCCGAAGATCGGCTCCTGCGCGGCGAACTTCTCCGCCACCGGGCGCAGCAGCGCACGGGTGTTGGAGGGGTGCGGGGTGAGGTCGGTGTGCAGCACCTCGCACAGCACCAGCAGGTGGTCGCCGCCGCGGATCGGGTCCGGGCAGCTGAACACGGGCTCCAGGACGAGGTCCGAGGAGTGGCCTTCGGCCTGGTTGGTGCTGGACCCGTCGAAGCCCCAACGCGGCAGCGTGCTCGCGTCCGTGAGGATCTTGGTCTTGGAACGGAGCTTGGCGGTCGGCTGGGTGCCGTCGATCCAGATGTACTCGGCCTTGATGGTCACGGGGTCCTCATATACGGGTAGGTGCGGGTACGCGTGCGGGCGTACCGCTGCACTTTCGCAATCGGCCGTTTCCCGTCCGTTGCCCGTATGTGAACCACAGGTTACTCAATCGGACATCCTTCGATTCTGTGGCTTTCTGGTGCTCTACGCCTTGCTTTTTTGGCCGTGAGGCGCGTGAAAGCTCAGATATGCGCCTTCACCAGCTCCTCGAATCCCAGCTGCCGGATCCGCCGGGCCAGCTCCGGGACGGTGATCCCCATGGCCGCCGCGGTGGCGCCCAGGTGCCAGTCGTGCGCTGCGAGCCGGTCCAGTACGTGCCCGCGCCGTACCTGTTTGTCGGAGAGCCGGAACGTCTTGAGGTAGGCGACCCGGCCCTTGCCGTCGGTGATCATCTCGCCGATGTGCTGCGCACGGTGCAGCGCGAACGGCGGCAGGAAGCGGGACAGCCGGAAACGCCCCATCCGGTGGACCTGGCGTACGGAGTAGGACTCGTCCAGCAGCTCGCCCGCCATCAGGTCGTGATGCTGCTCCGCCCACTCCCTCTGCCGCCGCACCGCCGCCGCGCGCAGATCCGCCACCGAGGCGATGTACTCCGGGTCGATCCGTACGGGGACGTCCGGCACCGTACGGGGGCCGTACCGCCCGTACTGGTGGATCAGCTCGCCGTACAGGTCGTGAACGAGCGACGGGTGCAGCGCCCGGTAGTCGTCGGGATGGGGCACCACGAAGGCGGCCGCCAGGGCGTCGGCGACATACACCAGCACGCCGCACTGGGCCGGATGGATCTCGAAGATCCGCAGCGCATCGGCGAGCCCGCGGACCCGCCCGCCCCGGTAGGCCGTCTCCGCCCGCGGCGACAGCCCGTCGCGCACCGCCCGGCGGGTCCACTCCTCCCACACGATCGGCGGGCCGCCGAAATGCAGCGCCAGATAGCCGTCGAGCGCCAGGTGGAGCGGCAGAAAACGCAGCCCCGACGGGCCGTCGCCGGACCGGCCGGACCGGGGCATGCGCTGGGTCAGCTTGCGCGGCAGGTGCAGCGGTGCGCACTCCACCGGGGCGCGCCCGTCGCCGAACTGCGAACCGTACGCGGCGGCGGGGCCGCCCTCGCCCGTCCAGTTCGCCACGAAACCATGCGGAATGTACGAGGTGTACGCGGTACGCCGGCCGGCCGCCACCGTGGTCGCGCCCCCGGACGTGCTCGGTGTACCTCCCGCCGCACCCTTGTCGTAGATCTCGCGGTGCAGCCGCAGATCGGTGAGCGGTTCCGCGCGCATCAGCGGGACCAGCCGCACGGCGCCCCACACCTGCGCCGGGCCCGTGCTCAGCCCCTCCATGTCCAGCCGGCTCACCGTGCCTCCCCTCGTCCGGTGCCCGCGTCCTCCAGGAAGCGCCGGACCCGGTCGTCCAGGTGGGCGCGAAGCTCCGCCAGGCCGGTGCGGCCCTCGGCGAACCGGGCGAGCTGCACCAGCGCCGGCAGATCCTCGGCATTGCGCACCCCCGCCGTCGGCACCGAGGCCGACAGCCGCCGGACGGCGAAGTCGTCCGCGTCGTATACCGGATTGAGGTGGACGACGGCGGTACGGCCCCGGGGGTCCAGCGAGGTCCGCCAGGCACGCAGGACCTCACCGGCCAGCCCCGGAGGCGCGTTGTCCCAGCCGTCCGAGACGATCACCAGCCGCTCCGGGGCGGACTCCAGCGCGTCCAGCAGGCGCATGCCCAGCGGCGTCGCCCCGTAGGGGTAGGCCAGCAGCGCGTCCTGCCGCCCCGAGGTCCACAGCGGCAGATACGTCCCGGCCAGCGCCTCCAGCAGGAAATGGCAGGCCAGCGCGACCGCCAGCGGACGCTGCCGCTTCTGCCGTGACCCGGTGGCGGAGAAGCTGTCGTCCAGGACGGCCGCCACCCGCCCCCAGGTCCCGGCCTGCCCGCCCGCCGTACGGCGCGCCGCGGCCCGCAGCGCACCCGTCAGTTCGGCGCGGCGCGCCACCCGGTCGTCGAGGGACAGCCCCAGGACGTACGAGGCGAGCCGGGTCAGCGGCATTCCGGTGAGGTCTGCGCCCACTTCGGCGCGGTGCGTACGGGCCGACTCCTGGAGGCGCAGCCGCTCCAGCCGCGTCATCCGGGGCGCGATCCGCTCCAGGAAGGTGCGGCGGTCGATCCCGCGTCGGGCCGCGAATCCTTCGGCCACCGTGAACGGCAGCTCGTACAGGGCGCCTTGTTCGTAGTGGGCCCGTCGCCAGGCGTCCAGCAGGGGGGTGGTGAAGTGCTTGCGGCGGCCCGGTGCGAAGAGGAAGTCGCCCAGTTCGCCGTCGTCCTCCTGGCCGGTGCGCGTGGTCAGGGGCAGATGGGCGTGGCGGGCGGTGCACTTGAGGCCGGTGCGGTACTTGAGGGCGTCCAGGGCGGGGTCGGGGCGCGCGGCGAGCCAGTCGCGCATGATCGCGCGGGTGCGGCGGTTGTTGACCCGGGCGGCGCGCAGCGCGCGGAACAGCCGGTAGACGCGCGGCGCCGGGAGCCGCGCCAGACGGGCCGCGATCAGCCGCCCCTCCACCCGCCGCTGCTCGGCGTCCGCCTCGCCCGCGGTCTCCAGGAGGTGCCGCACGATCAGCGCCGCGTTGTGGTCGTTGATGTCCAGGGCGAGCGAAGCAGCGTACAGGGGACGGTAGTTGACGCGTACGTAGGCGTGCAGGAAGTCCAGCGACATGTGCTGGGCGTGTTCGCCGGAGTGGAATTCGCGCTGCCCCGTGGAAGTGATCGCGGCATTGACGAACAGCAGCACATCCTCGGCCGCCACCAGATCCGCATGCGTCGTCGCCGGCTCGGCGCGCGTCGCCATCCCGTCCTCCCCCGTAGCTGAGATGCCGGCCGGGGAATGGGGGCGCGAACAGCGAATCGTTGCTTTGCAGAGCAGGTCCGGAAGTCGCACCGGAGTCCCGCGGCCGGCCCGGGAAACGTAACATCCGCGGGGCGGTGCGGGCCTGGGGAATTCGGGCCGGGCGGGGCCGGGGGACGGGCCGTGGGGGCGCGGAGGACGGCGGGACGGCGGCCCGCCGGGGCGTTGTCAGTGGTGCAAGGGACACTTGGCGCATGACGACTGCGGACCTGAATCCGACCCCGGCGGAGACGTCGGCCCCGGCCGAGACCCCGGCTTCGGACGCAACCCCGGCCCCGGCCCTGCGTATCGGGCTGTTCGGCACCGGGCCGTGGGCGCGGCGGGTGCACGCCCCCGTCCTCGCCGCCCATCCCGGCGTCGAGCTCACCGGCATCTGGGGGCGCCGGGCCCCGGCCGCCGCCGAGCTGGCGCAGGCGCACGGCACCCGGGCGTATGCCACCCCCGACGAGCTGTTCGCCGCCTGCGACGCCGTCTCCTTCGCCGTTCCGCCGTCCGTCCAGGCGCCGTTGGCGATACGGGCCGCGCAGGCCGGCCGTCACCTCCTCCTGGACAAGCCGGTCGCGACCACGGTGTCCGAGGCGCGCGCCGTGGCCCGTGCCGCCGAGCGCGCCGGGGTCGCCTCGGTCGTCTTCTTCACCGCCCGCTTCGGGGAACGGGAAGGGGCGTGGATCGCGGACCAGGCGGCGGCCGGCGGGTGGTTCACCGCGCATGCCGACTGGCTGGGCTCGGTCTTCGCGGAGGACGGGGGAGACAGCCCGTATGCCGCTTCGCCCTGGCGCCGCGAGAAGGGCGCCCTGTGGGACGTCGGCCCGCACGCCCTGTCAGTTCTGCTCCCGGTCCTGGGCGACGCCGAGTCCGTCACCGCCGCCCGGGGCCCGGCCGACACGGTGCTGCTGGCCCTCCGCCACCGCAGCGGTGCGGCCAGTTCGGCGACGCTCAGCCTGACCGCCCCCAGGGCCGCGTCCGGCGTCGAGGTCACCCTGCGCGGCACCACGGGCACCGCCGCCCTGCCCCGCCGCGAGGCCGGCCCGGAGCCGGCCTTCCGCCGTGCCGTCGACGCCCTGATCGCCGGCGCCCGTACGGGCCGGCCGCATCCGTGTGATCTTGGTTTCGGGGTCCGGGTGACGGAGATCCTGGCGCAGGCCGAGCAGGCACTGGGGGGAGCGGACGGCCAATGAGGGGCTTACGGGGGACGGTTGGCCGCTTCGTACGGTGGCTGGGCGGCTGCGTACGGCCGCTTGCCCGCCCCGTACAGCGGCCTGCCCGCATCGTGCGATGGGTGGTGGCCCACCGGCTACTTGATCACCGCATTGGCGCCCGCGATCAGCACCCCCAGGGCCAGGTCGGCCGCCCCGACCAGGACGGCCCCGCCGCGTCCGTACCCGCTGCGCCGCGCCGCCAGCACGCCCAGCCCGAACAGCATCGCCGCATCGACGCCCAGCCCCGCCAGCGTGCTGGGCTCCTCCGGCCAGTCGAACGCCCCGGACGCCAGCAGCAGCACCACCGTCGGCACCGCGGCCGCCACCAGCGGCCACTCGTCCCACAGATGGCGCAGCAGGCCCTGCCAGCGGTGCCCGGCCGTCTCCTTGCGATGGGTGGCCATATGGTTCGCATAGCCGTGCGCCAGCGCCGCCGTGGTGGCCGTGACCAGCACCCACACCGCGTCGTAGTACGGCGTGTACTGGTCACCGTCCCGTTGCAGCGCCGCCAGCAGCGCGCTGGCCAGCACCGTGCCGTACACGGCGCTGTACAGCTCGCGGGACGTGACGGTGGGGGACTGGGACGGTGTGGCGTGGGACGTCATGGGGCGGCCTCCGATCTCGCAACGCGTCTGCGCTCCGCCGTCCGATCCTCCGGGCCACCCGCGCCAGGCGGCGCGCGCCGCGCGTCACCCCGCCAAAGTGGCCCGGATCGGAGGGCACCGCGGCCCGCCCGCGGCCCGCCCCGAGGCATGAGCACACCGCCCCGCCGCCACCGCCCTGCCGTCAGACACGACTCCGGCCGCCCGCACGACGGCCGCCGACCCGAGGACCCGCACCCCATGACTGCCACCCCGCACACCACCGGATCCGGCCCCCTCACCGCGCCCGCCGTTCCCGCCGCGCCCGCCAGCTATGTCGAACCCCTCCTGGCCGCCCTGGCGCAGGACCCCGACCGCCCCGCCCTGATCGACGCGGACCGGACCGAGATCACCGCCGGGGCCCTGCACGCCACCGTGCACCGTATGGCGGCCGTCCTCACCGCACGGGGCATCGGCCGCGGCCGCACCGTCTCCCTCCTCAGCAACAACCGCCCCGAGGTGCTCGCCGCCCGCTACGCCGCCAATCTGGTGGGCGCCCGGGTGGTCTTCCTCTACGTCGGCACGGCCCCCGAGGTCCTGGCCCGGATCGCCGGGAGCGTGGACACCGCCCTGCTCCTCGTCGACCCCGATCTGTACGACGCCGCGCGGGCGCTGCTCGCCCACCTTCCGGGGCCGGCCCCCGAGGTGATGACCTTCGGCCCGGTGCCCGCGCCCGCAGGCGACGTGTCCGCGGACACCGCCGCGTTGGGCCCCGACCTCATCGCCGCCTGCGGTGCCCTCTCGTCCCCCGAGCGCACGGAAGCGGGCCCGAGCCCCGTCCCCGAGATCGCGTGCGCCGCCCGCCCCGAGGACGAGTGGTGCATCCGCCACACCGGCGGAACGACCGGAATCCCCAAGGGAGTCCGGATGGTCAACGCCCCGTACGCCGCGATGCTCGCCCAGCAGCTGTCGGCCCCTGCCGGCGAGCGGCCCCGCTTCCTCGCCTGCACCTCGCTCGCCCACCTGGCGGGCATCTTCGCCGACACCACGCTCACCTCCGGCGGCACCGTCGTCCTGCACCCCGCCTTCGACCCGGCCGCGGTGCTCGCCGCCATCGCCCGTGACCGCATCACCCACCTGTGGCTGCTGCCCCCGCTCCTGCACCGCCTCCTGGACGACCCCGCCCTCCCCGCCACCGACCTCGGCTCGCTCACCAGCATCACCTACGGCGGCTGCCCGGCCTCCCCCTCCCGGCTGGCGCAGGCGGCCGAGGTCTTCGGCCCGGTGCTGTACGGCATGTACGGCATGTCCGAGGCGATGCTGATCAGCGTCGCCGGCCCGGAGGAGCACACCGTCACCGGACCCGGCGGCCGGGTCACGGTCGGCCGCCCGCTGCCCGGGGTGGAGCTCGCCGTCCGGGACACTGAGGGCCGCGCCCTGCCGCCGGGGGAGCAGGGCGAGGTCCACGTACGCTCCGCCGGGGTGATGCCCGGGTACTGGCAACAGCCCGAAGCGACCGCCCAGGTCCTGGGGGAGGACGGCTGGCTGCGCACCGGTGACATCGGCTGCCTGGACGACGAGGGGTACCTCTTCCTCGTCGACCGCAGCAAGGACGTGATCATCGTCGTCGGCGGACATGTCCACCCGGCGGAGGTCGAGGACCTGTTGCACGCCCATCCGGCCGTCGCCCAGTGCGCGGTGTACGGCGTACGCACCGCCGACGAGACCGAGCAGGTGCACACCGCGATCGTCCCCGCGCCCGGCCACGACATCGACCCCGACGACATCCGCGCTTTTGTGGAAGCCCACAAAGGCACGCTCTACGTCCCGGCGGCCGTCCACGTCCTCGACACCCTGCCGCTGACCCCGGTGGGCAAGCCCGACAAGAACCGTCTGCGGGCCGCCGCCACGCCCTCGTGAACGGCCGCCCGCCGACGCCCCGGGCCGGCCCGTCTCGCGTCCCCAAATACCCGCTGGCCAGGGGCTTTTGTCAGTGGCGGGCAGTAGAATGGGAACCAGTCAGTGAGGGTTCACCCAGCACTCCAGGAGGTCGCCGATGGCCGCTGCCGCACTCAAGACGAAGCCTCTCCCGAGCCACCCCCTGCCCAAGAAACCGCTGCCCGCCGGCTGGCCCAGGGAGCGGTATGAATCCCACAACCGCCGTCTGAAGGCGATGCGTCTGGCCATAGCCCTGCTCGACACCGGCGTCTACCGCCCCGAGCAGGCCCACAACCGCACCATCCGCAGCACCGCGGCCGCCATAGGCGTGCACGCACCGTCCGACACGACCTGCCGCCTCGTCCGGGCCCTGCTCTACGACAACTGCTGATGCCGACGGGCGGCCCGGGGCTATGCCCCGGGCCGCCCGCCCGTCTCCGTATCCCCTATGTCCCCGACCTCCGCCAGCGCCTCCTCCAGCCACGCCACCCAGAAGGTCTCCAGCCCGATCCCGGCCCGCAGGACGAGGCGCCGCAGCCGGTCCTCCGGATCGGCAGCGGCCGCGAAATCGCGGCTCTCGATCGCCTCGTACTGCGTCAACTGCCGCCGGTGCACGGCCAGATGGCGCCGCAGCTCGTCGTCGAGCCCTTCGCGTCCGACCACCGCCGCGGCCCGCAGCCGCAGCAGCAGCGCATCCCGGATGGGCTTGGACTCCTGTTCGCGCGACGCCCACTGGGCCAGCTCCGCCCGCCCCGCGGGCAGCACCTCGAACTCCTTCTTCTGCCCCCGCGCGGGCCGCTCGGACGGCAACGCCCGAATCAGCCCGCCCTGCTCCAGCTTCCCCAGCTCGCGATAGATCTGCTGATGCGTGGCCGACCAGAAGTACCCGATCGACCGGTCGAACCTGCGCGTCAGCTCCAGCCCGGACGACGGCTTTTCGAGCAGGGCGGTGAGAATCGCATGGGGGAGGGACATGAAGGAATCCTAGGCGCGGCGCGGGTGACGTCCCCGTCCCTCACAGGGCCGCCGCCAGCTCCGTCCCCTGCTTGATCGCGCGCTTGGCGTCCAGTTCGGCCGCGACGTCCGCGCCGCCGATCAGATGCACCGCACGCCCCTCGGCCCGCAGCTCCTCGTACAGATCCCGCCGCGGCTCCTGCCCCGTGCACAGCACGACCGTGTCGACGGGCAGCGTCCGCGTCGTGCCCTCGACGCTGACATGCAGCCCCTCGTCGTCGATCCGCTCGTACGTCGCCCCGGCGACCATCGTCACGCCCCGGTGCCGCAGCTCCGTACGGTGGATCCAGCCGGTGGTCTTGCCCAGCCCGGCGCCCACCTTCGACGTCTTGCGCTGGAGCAGATGCACCTGACGCGGCACCGCGGGCCGCTCCGGCGCGCGCAGCCCGCCCCGCTCGCCGTACGTGGTGTCCACACCCCAGGCCCGGAAGTAGGTCTCCGGATCCCGGCTCGCCCCGTCCCCGGCGTCCGTCAGGAATTCCGCCACATCGAAGCCGATGCCCCCGGCGCCGATGACGGCGACCCGCTCGCCGACCGGTGCGCCGCCGCGCAGCACATCGAGGTAGCTGACCACGCTGGGGTGGTCGATCCCCTCGATCTCCGGCACCCGCGGCGTCACTCCGGTCGCGACGACCACCTCGTCGTACGCACCGAGGTCCCCGGCCGTCACTGCCGTGCCCAGGCGCACCTCCACGCCCTTGAGGCGCAGCTGCGTACGGAAGTACCGCAGCGTCTCGTCGAACTCCTCCTTGCCGGGCACCCGCTTGGCGACGTTCAGCTGGCCGCCGATCTCCTCCGCGGCGTCGAACAGCGTCACCTCATGCCCGCGCTCGGCCGCCGACACGGCACACGCCAGCCCCGCGGGACCGGCCCCGACCACGGCAATCCGCTTGCGCAGCCGCGTCGGCGACAGCACCAGCTCGGTCTCGTGGCAGGCCCGCGGATTCACCAGGCAGGAGGTGATCTTCCCGCTGAAGGTGTGGTCGAGGCATGCCTGGTTGCACCCGATGCAGGTGTTGATCTCCTCGGCGCGCCCCTCGCTCGCCTTGGCCACGAACTCCGGATCGGCGAGGAACGGCCGCGCCATCGAGACCATGTCCGCCCGCCCGTCGGCGAGCAACTCCTCGGCCACCTCGGGGGTGTTGATCCGGTTGCTGGTCACCAGCGGTACGGACACCGCGCCCATCAGCCGCTTGGTCACCCAGGTGTACGCCGCGCGCGGTACCGACGTCACGATGGTCGGGATACGCGCCTCGTGCCATCCGATCCCGGTGTTGATGATCGTGGCCCCGGCCGCCTCGATCTCCTTGGCGAGCGCGACGACCTCCTCCAGCGTCGATCCGCCCGGCACCAGATCCAGCATCGAGAGCCGGTAGATCAGGATGAAGTCCGCGCCGAGGCGCTCCCGCGTCCGCCGCACGATCTCCAGCGGGAAGCGCACCCGGTTCTCGTACGGCCCGCCCCACCGGTCCGTGCGCCGGTTGGTCGCCCCGGCGATGAACTCATTGATCAGATACCCCTCGGACCCCATGATCTCGACGCCGTCGTACCCGGCGGCCCGGGCCAGCTCGGCCGCCCGCACATAGTCCTCGATGGTCTGCTCGACCTCGTCGTCGGTGAGCTCGTGCGGGGTGAAGGGGCTGATCGGCGCCTGGAGCGCGCTCGGTGCCACCAGATCCTGATGGTACGCATAGCGCCCGAAGTGCAGGATCTGCATCGCGATCCGCCCGCCCTCGGCATGCACCGCCTCGGTCACGACCCGGTGCTGCGCCACCTCCTCCTCGGTGGTGAGCTTCGCCCCGCCCTCGTACGGCCGCCCCGCGTCGTTCGGTGCGATCCCGCCGGTCACCATCAGCCCCACGCCGCCGCGCGCCCGGGCGGCGTAGAAGGCCGCCATCCGCTCGAACCCGTTCTCCGCCTCCTCCAGGCCGATGTGCATCGATCCCATGAGCACCCGGTTGGGGAGCGTGGTGAACCCGAGGTCGAGGGGGTTCATGAGGTGCGGGTACGGGGTCACGGGGGCCTCCTTGGACGGCGGTCGTCAGTGACGTTGTAGACCACCGGAAGGCATTCTGCAACAAGGTGCAAAATACTGGGGCCGCGAGGAAGGTCACACCCCCGGGCGGCGCGGCCGTCCTCCCGCGCGGGTTGTGGATTTTCCGTGCGGACATACATCTCTTCAGGGCCGGAAAGGGGAACCGGCAGGGGGACACGTCGGAGGGGGACGCGTGCGAGGGCAGACGGCACACGGCAACGGGACGCCACAGGACAACGGGACGGCTCACGGCAACGGGACGGCACACGGCGGCAACGAGATCAGCGGGATGGTGCGGGGCCCCAGCGTGCAGGCCGACGCCGTCCACGGCGGCATCCACATCAGCACCGCGGCGCCCGCCCCGCCGCACCGGCCGTGGCAGCTGCCGCCCGCGGTGCCGCTGACCGGCCGGACCGCGGAGACCGCCCTGCTGGAAGGCCATCGCGACCGCGCCGCACGGGCGGGCCGCCCCGTCCTGGCGGCCGTGAGCGGACTGGGCGGGGTGGGCAAGACCGCCCTGGCACTGGCCTGGTTACACACCCTGCGTCCGGACTTCCCCGGCGGTCAGCTCTACGCGGACCTCGGAGCCCGGTCGCCGCAGGGCCCGGCGGACCCGGCCGAGGTGCTGAGCGGCTTTCTGCGCGGTCTGGGAGTGCCCCCGCAGCACGTTCCGGCCACCGTCGCCGAGCGGGCCGCGCGCTACCGTTCCCTGACCGCGGACCTGCGGATCGTCGTGCTCCTCGACGATGCCGACACCGCCGCCCAGGTACGGCCCCTCCTCCCGGGCGGCCGCAACGTCACGCTGGTGACCAGCCGCCGCCGGATGTCCGGCCTGACGCTCGAAGGCTGCCACCACCTCCCCCTGGCACCGCTGGGCCCGGAGGCATCGGTCGAGCTGCTGGCCGACACCCTCGCCGACGACCGGGTCGCCGCCCAGCCCGACGACGCCCACGCCCTCGCGGAACTGTGCGCGGGCCTGCCGCTGGCCGTCCGCCTGGTCGGCGCCCGGCTCGCCGCCCGCCCCCGCCGCCGTATCACCACCATGGTCCACGCCCTGAGCGAGGAACACGGCCGGCTGGACGCGCTCGCCCTCGACGGCGACCGCAGCGTACGGGCCGCCCTGGACCTGACGTACCAGGCGCTGCCCGACGCCGCGGCCCGGCTCTACCGGCTGCTCGGCCTGCACCCGGGGCCGGAATTCGGCAGCGCGGTGGCGGCCGCGGTGCTGGCCTGCGGCACCGAACCGCCGCACACCGCGCACGACGCCGCGGCCGGTCTGCTGGACGCCCTCTACGACTGGAATCTGCTGCTGGACACCGGCGAGGACCGCTACCGCTTCCACGACCTCGTACGCCTGCACGCCGCCGCCAAGGCACAGGAGACCGACGCCCCCGAGGACCGCACCGCGGCCCTGCGGCGCATCGCCGATCACTACCTGGCCACCGCCATGGCGGCCGAGAAGATCCTCGATCCGCAACACGCCACCCTGCCCCGCCCGTTCGGCCCGGGACCGGTGGTCGCCGAGGACCTGGGCGACGACGCCGAGGCGGCGCTCGACTGGCTGGAACGGGAGCTCACCAATGTGATGGCCCTCGTGCGCAGCGCCCGGACCGCCGGTTTCCCGCAGCTCAGCTGGCAGCTCACCGACGCGATCTGGCCGCTCTTCCCCCGCCGCAAGCATTATGACCAGTGGCGCGCCGCCCATGCCGAAGGGCTGGCCGCGGCGCAGGAGTTGGGGGACCGGGCCGCCGAGTGCCGGATGCTCACCTCCGGCGGCCTGGGCGAGCTGGGCCGGGGAAGCCACCGCACCGCCCTGGAGATGTTCGAGCGGGCGGCCCGCCTCTTCGCGGCCGACGGGGACACCCTGGGCCACGCCCGCACCCTGAACTACCGGGGACTGGCTCAGCAGCGGCTCGGCAATCCGGCCGAGGCGGCCGCCCTGTTCGCGCGGGCCGCGGCCGAACTGCCCGCCTGCGGGGACCACCGCGCCGGCGGCCTGGCCCGCCTGAACGCGGCGGACATCGCCCTCGCCGCCGGGCAGTGGGAGCGGGCGGCCGAGGACGCCGACGCGGCGCGTACGACGCTGCGGGCGGCCGACGACGCGTACAACGCCGCCCGGGCGGCCACCCTGCTCGGCCGGATCCGGCTGCGCCAGGGCCGGCCCGACGAGGCGGAGAGCCGGCTGACCGAAGCGCTGACCGTGCTGCGCGCCATGGCCGCCGGGTACGAGACGGCCCGCGCCGTGGAGGCCCTGGCCGAGCTCGCCGCGCTGCGCGGGCAGCCGGAAGAGGCCAGGGACCGCTATCGGGAGGCGCTGGATCTCTACACCGCGGTGAACCGCCCGGAGTCGGCCGCCGCCGTGCACGACCGGCTGCGTCTCCTGGACGAGGACGCCGCGGACTGAACGGCCCGCTCCCGCCCCGTCAGCTGCCGCACGGTCACCGAGGCCAGCGCGGCGGCGGGCAGCCCGGCCACCAGCCAGGCATGGGCCAACGACGCCCAGACCGCCCAGGAGACCGCGCCCGGCCCGCGCCGGTGCAGCCCCAGCAGCACGCTGTCGTAGCCGTCGCCGTAGCCGCCTCCGTACGGACCGAGCCGCAGCCGGCACCTGACGGCGTCGCGCGCCACGGCCACCACTGCGGCCCCCGGGTACGCGGCCGCCGTCCCGTCGGCCGCCGCGGCGTGCGTACCCGCGGCCACCACGACGTCCGCGAGCCGCGGCCAGGGCGGCGGGGCCTGCGCGCCGACCCGCAGATGGTCGTCCACGACCGGTCCGCGGCCACCGCCCCGCAGCGTCACCCGGACGCGGTGTGCGCACGACGGCCCCGGCCCGGCGGACACCCCGGGCACCGGGGTCTCGCGGACCGTGACCCGCAAGGACCCCGGACGCCCCGGTACCGCCACCGCCAGCAGCAGCGCGCTCACCGCGCCGCCCCGTCCCGCGCGCCGTGCCACACCGTGACCGGCAGCCGCGCCGGCTCCGCCGTCAGCCGCGCCGCCGGTGCCCGCAACCGGAGCTTGCGGTAGATCAGCGCGCGCATCCGGCGGGCGAAGCGGCCCGGCTCGGAGGTGATCCGGGCCGCGATCCGCGCGTAGTGCTCCGGGCGCTGCGCCGCGGCGGCCCGCCGCAGCTGACGGCGCAGCGGACGGTCCCGGCGCAGGCGCGGGGCGAGCGCGCGCAGTTCGGCCATCGGAGACCCGGGGGCCAGCTCCACGTCCGGCGAACCGGCAGCCAGGAGCCGCGCGCCGGTCATCGTCCCGTACAGCCCGACGGAACCGTGGTCCGCCACCAGGAAGTCGCAGGCGACCACCGGCCCGCACCAGTCCGCGTGCTGGCTGATCACGCTGACGCCCGCGCGCCGCAGCCCGGCGAACCAGCTGCGGATCTGCCACTCCCCGTGGGCGTTCCACACATGGGGGTGCAGCAGGACCGCGATCCGGAACTCCTCCCGGGGAAGGTCGCAGGCCAGCCGCTCCAGCAGCTCCCACTCCTGCCCCAGCAGCGATTCCGGGCCCCAGGTGGAGCAGAGCAGGACCAGCTCCTGTCCCGGCCCGGTGTGCAGCGCCTCCCGGTACAGGGCCCGCGACGGCAGGCTCGCGGTGATGCGGTCGAAGCAGGGGTCACCGACCACCTCGGCCACCGGCAGCGCCTCGGGGCACTCCTGGCCCAGGCGCGTCAGCTCCTCCTGATGGGACAGCACGATCGCCTCGGGCACCACCACACCGTCGCGGACCAGCCGCTGCCGGCTCAGCCCGTACACCCCGCGGTCCGCCGCCACCGGAGCCGGACCGCGGCGGCCGGTGGGGGCGGAGACGAACTTGTTGTGCCCGGCGCCGTGCGGCAGCACGATCACCGGCGCGTGCAGCTCGTGCAGCCCGCCGTGGCCGGCGGCCAGCGCCAGGTCGAAACGGGTGTGCACGGCCTGGCTCCAGGGCAGCACCAGGGCCCGGGTCTCCTCCAGGAAGGCGTCCACGCCATGGCTGAAAACGTCCGGCGCCGCCGTGAAGACGACCTGCACCCGGGGGTCCCCGTCCAGCAGCCGGACCGCCTCCAGGAGCCGCTGCCCGGCGGTCACCGTGTGGACCACGGCCAGCACCCGTTTCCGTACCCGGCGGGTCGCCCAGCGCTCCCCGTCCAGGCGCAGCGGCACATGCCGCCACTCGACGTCCGCAAGCTTCGCACTCACATGAACTCCCCCGTTCGAGTAGTGAAGTGACTTCGTGAAGCGACCTCGTGTATCGATGTATCGACTTCGTGAGGTGACTTCGTGAAGTGACTTCGTGCAGTGATGGGTTCGCATGGAGAACGGTGCCCCCGTGGGCTTGCAGCGTGACTTGCAAGTACCTTGCATCCCGCCTGCACGGCGGTCCCGGGCGCGGTCCGGACCCGCCCCGCCCGTGCGCCCCGTGCGCGACGGTGCGCCCCGGCCCGCTCCCTCCGGCGTCCCGGGGAGTGCCGCGAGAGTTAGTTGAATGCCGCGTGCACATGCACGGGAGCCTGCCGGGGCGGCAGAGAAGAAGGCGAACCATCAGGGGGGCGATGGTGGAACTTCTGGCGCTGGGACCTCTCGAACTGTGGCATCAGGGCCGTCAGTGCGCGCTCGGCTCGCCCAAGGAGCGCTGTGTGCTGGCGGCGCTGGTATATGCCCAGGGCAGTCCGGTTGCCGTGGACACCCTCGTCGCCCGGGTCTGGGAGGACGACGACCTTCCCGCAACTCCCGTGGAAACGCTCTACAGCTACCTCTCCCGACTGCGCTCCCGGCTCCAGCGCGCGGTCGGCGATCTGGCCATGGTCGAACGCTGCCCTTCCCGCCGCTACCGGCTGTGCGTCAACGACGAGGAGGCCGTGGATCTTTCACGCCTTCGACGGCTGCGCCGAGAGGCCCGTACGGCGGCCGGCCGCGGCGACCGGGAACGCGCCGTCGGCCTGCTGCACCGGGCCGAGGCGCTGTGGCGGGGGGAGCCGTTCGCCGAGTTCAGCGGCGCGTGGGCGGCCGCCGCCCGCTCCCGGCTGGCCGAGGACCACCGGCGGGTACGCGAGGAGCGCATCCAGCTCGAACTGGAACTGGGCCGCCACGCCGACCTGATCGGCGAACTCCAGGAACTGGTCTCCCACAATCCGCTCGCCCAGCAGGCCGTCGCCGCCCTGATGCTCGCCCTCTACCGCTGCGGCCGCGACGGCGAGGCCCTGGCCCTCTACCAGCACACCCGCCGCCGCCTCAACGACGAACTGGGCATCGACCCGGGCGCGGACCTTCAGGACCTGCAACGGCGGATTCTGGCGCAGGACCCGTCGCTGCTGACCGTCGACGCCCCGGACGGCGCCGTAGCCCTCGGACCCGCGGCACCGCAGCACCCGCGGCCGAGCGCAGACCGGGCCGGGACCGCGGCCCGGGACGTGACAGCGGCGGAGTCGCAGGCAAATGACACCGGCCCCACCGCCGGTAGCGGGCCCACCACCAGCAACGCCCCCACCACCAGCAACGCCCCCACCACCAGCAACGCCCCCACCCCCGGCAACACCCTCCCCCGCGACACCCGCGACTTCACCGGCCGCACCGGCGAACTGCACCGCCTGCTCGACTGCCCGGCCGACACCGACGGCAGCGCCACGGCCCTGCCCCTCACCGTCGTGCACGGGATGCCGGGCGTCGGCAAATCGGCCCTGATCGTGCATGCCGCGCACCAGATGCGGCGCCGCTGCCCCGACGGCCGCTTCTATCTCGACCTGCGGGCCTACAGCGACCATCCGGCATACGAACCGGCCGAGGCGCTGGCGTCCCTGCTGCACAGCGCCGGAGTGCCAGGGCCGTTCCCGGCCACGCTCGACGAACGCGCCGCCTGGTGGCGGGAGTGGACCGCGCACCGCCGGGTGCTCCTGGTCCTCGACAACGCCAGGGATGCCGAGCAGGTACGCCCGCTGCTGCCCGGCACGGCGACCTGCTGCGCGCTCGTGGCCAGCCGCAACCGCCTCGCCGAACTGGACGGCGCGGCCTTCCTCCACCTGGACGTCCTGCCGGTATCGGAGGCGTCGTCCCTCTTCACCCGGATCGTGGGCGGCAACCGCGCCTCCGACGCCGCCGCGCTCCGCCGCGTCGTGGAACTCTGCGGCTGCCACCCGCTGAGCGTGCAGTTGCTCGCCGGCCGGTTCCGGCACCGGGACACCTGGGACCTGGAATACGTCGCCGACCGCCTGACCCACGCCACCGACCGCCTGGAGGAATTCGACGACCGGGTGGCGGCCGCGTTCCGGCTCTCCTACGCCGACCTCGACGCGCCCGCCCAGCGGCTCTTCCGGCGCCTGGCGCTCCACCCCGGACCCGACATCACGCTCGCGGCGGCAACCGCCCTGTGCGGTACGGACCCGACCGAGGTCCGCCGCGCGGCCGACCAGCTGCTGGACCGCCACCTCCTCGACGAGCCCGTCCGCGACCGGTACCAACTCCACGATCTGGCACGGGCGTTCGCGGGGCGGCTGCATGCCCGCGAAGAGACCGGACCGGCGCGCCGCGACGCCCTGCGGCGCCTGCTGGCGTACTACCTCACCGTCGCCGACCGCGCCGACCGCCTCGCCCATCCGCGCCGGCGCCGCCGCCCCCTCGGCCCGGAGCAGCTCTCCCCGTATGCCACCGACTTCCCCGCCGCACCGGCCGCATCCGGTGCCGACGCCTCCGGCCCGGCCGTATCCGGACTTGACGCCTCCGGTCCCGCCGACCGGGCGTCGGTATGGCTCACCGTGGAGTGCCCCAACCTGCTCGCCGTGGCCCGCACGGCGGCGGCCGAATTCCCGGACTTCGCCGGCCTGTTCCCGCATGTGCTGGCCTATGCGCTCCGGCTCTGGGGAGCCCGCGACGTCACCGCCGAACTCGCCGCAGCCGCCGTCACGGCCCTGCGCACCGGAGGCGACCGCCGGGCCCTCGCACAGAGCCTGGTGGAACGCGCCGGCGTACTGGCCCAGGTGAACCACGCCGAAGCCTTCCGCTGCGCGGACGAGGCACGGCGCCTCTTCGAGGAGGTGCACGACCCCCACGGCCTGGCCGACGCCCTCTTCGAAACCGGACGGGCCCATCTCGCGGCCGGCCGCGGGGAATGGTGTCTACGGGAAGTGGGCCGCGCTCTCGACCTCTACCGGCAGGCCGGCGACGCATACGGTGTGGCCGAAAGCCTCAACGTCCAGGGCGCCACCCTCATTTTCAGCGCCCAGTACACCGAGGCGATGCACCGATTCGAGGAAATGCTGGAAATCCACCGCTCCCTCGGCGACGCCCACGGCCAGGCAAAGGCCCTCAACAACATGGGCGAGATCTATCGCACCGAGGGACTCTACGAACAGGCTCGGCACCACTACGAGCAATCCCTCGCCCTGGTCCGCCAGTTCGGCGGCCGCCAGGAATTCGCCATTCTCGACACCAACCTCGGCACCGTCTACCGCCTCACCGGCCAGCTGGAACAGGCGCTCGTCTGCTTCCGCCGCGCCCTGGCCAGCCACCGCGCCCGGGGCGATGCCGTGGGCGAGGTCAACGCCCTGACCAGCCTGGGCGCCACCTGCGCGGAATCCGGCCGGATCGACGAGGCGATGCGCCACTTCGGCGCGGCGGAAGAGGTCTCCCGCCGTATCGACAGCCCCTATGAACGCCACCGCGCGCTCCTCGGCATCGCCGACACCCAGCGCTCGGCGGGCCAGTGCGCCGCCGCCCTGGAAACCTATCGAAGCGGCCTGGAAATAGCCGAGAACCACACCTTCCCACTGGGTTGCGCCCACGCCCTCGCGGGAATTGCCCGCACCCTGCTCCGCACCCACGACCTCGACGCGGCCCGCCCCTACGCCGAACGCGCCCTGCGCCTCTACGAAAAACTCGGGGCCTTTGTCGAAGGCACGGAATTACGCCGCCTCCTGGGCCACCCGGACCCGGACCAGGACCCGGACCCGGACGCTTCGCCCTCCCCGTAACGCGGCTCCTGAAGCCACGTACGCACCGCGGTTTCAGGAGCCACACAGGGACAACTCAGCTGACGGCCCCGAAAGCAACCGCCGCCAACTGCCTCACCACATCACCTGATTGCTGCCCATCATGCCGGAGGCCAGCACGGGCGCCACGACCAGAGCGCACGTGACTGCCGTGAGGGAGATGGTGAGGACGATGCGCAATATCTTCACGTGACTGAACGACTTCCCTTGTGTGTTCTGAGGGGTTCCGCTGTTGCGGGAGTGGTCCAAGTTACATGTGTGTTGTGTACTCGAACACCTGTAGCGACCCGCCAAGATCGTGCCTTCACCCAAACGGAGTGCGTGAAGATCCGGTACGTGAAGATTCGGTGCGTGAAGATTCCGTGCGTCGACTCCGGTCCTGAGGCGAATCCGGTACCGGGCCCCGCGCCGTGGATTACCTTGCCCCTGTGGACCAGTTGATCCCCTCAGACCCGACGCACATAGGCCCGTACCGCCTGATCGCCCGCCTGGGTGCCGGCGGAATGGGCCTGGTCTATCTGGGCCGTTCCGCGGCCGGGCGGACCGTCGCGGTCAAGGTCGTCCAGGACGAGCACGCACAACACCCGGAGTTCCGCAGGCGCTTCGCCCGTGAGGTGGCGGCCGCCCGGCGGGTGGGCGGCTCCTGGACGGCGGCCGTGCTCGACGCCGACACCGAGGCCGCGGTGCCCTGGGTCGCGACCCAGTACATCCCCGGGCCCGACCTGACCACCGTGGTGGCGAACGACTTCGGGCCGCTGCCCGAGAACTCCGTACGGGTACTGGCCAACCGCCTCGCCCTCGCCCTCCAGGCGGTGCACGCGGCCGGTCTGATCCACCGGGACCTCAAGCCGTCCAATGTGCTGGTGACGGTGGACGGGCCGCGCGTGATCGACTTCGGTATCGCGCGGGCCATGGACACCCTCGCCGGGGACAGCCTGCACACCCGCACCGGCATGCTGATCGGCTCACCCGGTTTCATGTCGCCCGAGCAGGTACGCGGCCTCGAACTCACCCCCGCCAGCGATGTGTTCTGCCTGGGCGCCGTCCTCGTCTACGCCGCCACCGGCCGCCTGCTCTTCGGCGCCACCGAGACCGGACTGAACGCCCACCTCTTCCGGATCGCCGAGGACGAGGCGGACCTGACCGGCGTACCGGAACCACTGCTCGACCTGGTACGCGCGTGTCTGGCCAAAGACCCGGCCGAACGGCCCACCCTCCAGCAGGTCGCCGCCCGCACGGACGCGGACGCGGACGGGGAGTGGCTGCCGGGCGCGGTGCTCGCCCAACTCGGCCGCCATGCCGCCAACTTGCTCGACTACGCCCCCGAGACGGCCGTCGGCACGCCCGCCACGACTCCCGTCACCGCTCCCGCCGATACGCCGCCGCCCCCTGCGGACCCGCGCCTCCCCTCCGGCCCACCGCGGTCGCCGTCACCACCACCGCCTGCGTACGCGCCCACGGCCCCGGACCACTTCGTCCCCCCACCGGGATTCGGACCGCCCCCGGGCATGGCCCCGCACTCCAGACGCTGGTGGGGCCTGGCCGTGGCCGCTTTCGTGCAGCTGCTCGTACTCCGCGATGCGACGTCCCTCCAGACGGCGATGCCGGTGATCATGAGGGACCTGCACCTGCCCTCCGACGGCCTGAGCGCGATAGTCACCGCCTACGAACTTGCCTGCGGCGGACTGCTGTTGCTCGGCGGCCATCTCGCCGACCTCATGGGCCGCAAACGGATGCTGATCATCGGGCTGGCCGGCTTCATGGTGGCCGCCGCGATCGGCGGGTCGGCTCCCACCGCCGGTGCCCTGGTCGTGGCCCGTGCCCTCCAGGGCGCCTTCGCGGCCCTGCTGTCACCGGCCGCACTGTCCCTGGTGACGGCCAACTTCACCGAACCGAAGGCACGCGGCAGGGCCTTCGGGATCTACGCCGCCGTAGCAGCCGGCGGCTCGGCGCTGGGCCCGCTCACCGGCAGCTGGATCCTGGAGCGACTGGACTGGCGCATCTGCCTGTACGCCGACGTCCCCCTCGCCCTGATCGCCCTGATCGGCGCGGCCACCCTGGCGTACGACCGCCCGGCCCGCACCGGCCCCCGCTTCGACGCACCGGGCCTGCTGCTCGGCTCCGCCGGACTCGCCGCCCTCATCTACGGCCTCCAGCTGACGGGCCCGCGCGGCTGGACGGACCCCCTGGCACTGGCCCTGCTCGCGGCCGGCGCCCTCCTGCTCCTGGCCTTCGTACGCTGGCAGATCACCACACCCGGCCCGCTCCTCCCCCCATACCTCACCAACGACCCCATCCGCATCGGCTCCTTCCTCACCTTGTTCCTCACGGGCGCCGGTACGCTCGCCCTCTTCCCGGCCCTGACGGTGTACCTGGAGTACGTCCGCGGCTACTCGCCGACCGGCGCCGCCACGGCCCTCCTCCCCACGGTCGCCGCGATCGTCATCGGCTCCACCCAGATCTCCGCCCGCCTCCTGCACCGCCTACCGCCCCGCCACCTGATCGTGCCGGGCCTGCTGCTCACCGCACTCGGCCTCCTGCTGCTCTCCCTCCTCGCCGCCCAGGGCCTCCCCGCCGCCCTGACCCTGCCCGGCATGCTCCTCGCCGGACTCGGCCTCGGCACGGCGGTGATGCCGCTCCTCTCCCTCGCCACGTCCGGCATCACCACCCCCCACTCCGGCGGCACCGCGGCAGCGACCAGCACGGCCACCCAGGTGGGCGGCGCACTCGGCACGGCCGTCTTCACCAGCCTCTTCGCCTCCGCCCTCGCCACCCGAAGCGCCCCACTGACCGGCTACACCGACGCCCTGTGGTGCGCGGCCGGCCTCACCCTGCTCGCCACCCTGCCCGCGACCCTCCTGCTCAAGCCCACCGCCCCGCCGATCCCCCACCCCACCGGCCACCCCCTCCCACTCCACGACCAGCGGGACACCCACTGACCCTGCACACCGACCGGCGCGGCATCACGGGCCACACCACGCAAAAAGACCGCCGGCCACGCCTTCCGGAGAGGGAAGAGCACGGCCGACGGTTCACAGGCCGCCCGGGCGAGCGGTGAACTGCTCCGGCCTGGGGGGATCTTAGATGTCGAAGAGCAGCACGAGAAGTGCTCTGACCTGCACATATGCCTCTAAAGGCTGGGCTGGCGCACGACCGGTGCACATCGTGGGCGAGGCGGAGTGCCTGGTGCGCGTCCGACGGCGTGTTTTCGGCCGATATCCAGGTGCTGACGCTTGCCAGCGGCTGAGGAAGGGATCGGCCTCGTCGTGCGTACCCGTCATGGAAGCGGTGGATCACCTGGAGGAGACGATGAATCCGTCATGGCCGCGCGGACGCCTGCGCGATGTCCTGCTGTGTGTCGGCGGAAGGGGTGACGTAAACGAGGCCGACCTCAGTGCGGCAGTCACCAGCGCGCTGCGCGAACTGGCCGCGGAGACGCTGGGCGAGCGCTCGCTCGCCGAACTGGTCACCGTTGGCGCTGAGGACCATCCCTGGGGACGAAGCCTCGGTCTTCGGCTTGCGGACTATGACGTAGAGCTGCCGGACGTGCTCTTGTACGCAGACCAGAGCGACCTTCCGCCCCAGGTGAAGGAGAGTTGCCCGACTTTGAGCCAGGAGGAGTGGGAGGCCGTACTGCTGGTCTCCAAGCTCATCTTCAGGGGTCTTCAGTCGGAGCCCGAGCCTGCGCGCGACGATGCCGGCCAACATCCGCAGGCCACCCCGAGACCGCCCCGGTCGGTAGCGAGAGAGCAGTTCTGCCAGGCGCTGGCTGCCATTTCGGAACGCGTTGATCTGCACCAGCACGAACTCACTGGGCAATTGCGGACCGCGCTCCTGAACTTCGCGTCGGAGACACCCGACAACAAGGAAGCCGCTCAGCGCATCGCGGTGCTGCACACCGGGGAGCCCCAGCAAGGGCCGCGCTTGTGCCTCAGCCGCTCGGGATTGGCCTTCTCGAAGGTAGTGCTGAGCGCCGATGGCTGTCCTGTCCCCAGCTGTGTACTGGAGGAATTCCCGGACTTGACCCAGGACGAGTGGAACGCCGTCATCCACGTCACGGGACTGACGCTCATGGCGTTCGAGGCCGAGCTGGCCCGCGACGTGGGAATAGCGACCGTGTCGCGTTGATGGTCCAGGTCCGGCAAAGGTCAGTCGGAAGTCAGCCACGGCTAACGAGCAATCGCCTCGGACGATACCGCTCTCCAGCGCATGCAGGAGCTAGGACCTCAGCGGGCGAGTCAGACGCGTATCCGATCTGCAGCCTGGACCAGATAGTGAATTCAGCTGGTCCCTGGATGCCTGTGACACAGAGGGGGCGTGACAGACGACGAGCGGTTTGCTCCACCCGGGTGGAGGCAGCCGCTCTGAGTTTCCGTCGGCTGCCGAGTTCGAGCTTTGCTGTGCTCGCGCTGGTCGGCGTCCGGTGTCCACGGTGCAGATCGTCTGACGGGGCAGCCGGTGCGGTTCCCGGGTTCTGCTGCGCCTGTCGCGAGGGTCCGCCTACGATCCGTTGCCGTGCGGATACGCCACCAGATCGTGGGGAGGGAACGGGGACGTCCGAGCTGGAGCGGACCACGGCTCGCCGGAGCGAGCTGGACGGGCTCGCCGATGAAGCTCAAATCATGCTCTGAACAGTCCAGTTCAGCGGTTCGGCGACCTCGGCCGCGGACATCATCCGCGGCATGGAAACACCCATCATCGTTGCCGTCATCTCTGCGATAGTCGCCCTCACAGCCGCTGCCGTCTCCCTTCTGTCAGCGCGCGGCAACAGCAGCCGCGAGGCCTTCGAGCTCGCGCGTCGCCTTTACGCGGACCTCACCTCAAAGGAAACCTCTGCGCACCGTAGCGCCCTTGAGTTCTACCGGCGCAAGGACCCGGTCACGCCAGCCGAGACGAAGCAGGCGATGAACGACTACTTCGCGCTCTTGTGGCAGTTTGAGCAGATCCTCGCTGGCCGCGAGTCACTCAAAGGGCAGGAGCGGCTCAACGGGACCCAGAAAGCGGTTAAATTCCTGGACCACATGATCAAGTGGCATGTCGAAGTATGGGCGAAGCGCTGGGACGAGGTCCGCGAGAAGATCCAGAAGGATCTGCCCCAGATCAACACCAAGGATCCAATCCTCGACGACCACCACTCCGTTGGGACGTTCTGCGACCTCGCCGATGCCGTCATCCCTGGCAACACAGCCGTGTGGAACCTGCGTACCAAGTTGCGTACCGATCCGGGAGGATCAGCCGCATGAGCCCCAAGGCGAAGCGCACCCTCATAGGCGCTGGCATCGTCCTAGCCGTCGTCGGCTATGCCCTGCTGCTCTGGCGCGGCCCTTGGTGGCTCGACGCTGGACACATCCGTGAGCGCGACCTCCAACCCGCAGACGGTGTCGTCATAACCGGCGTCCGCACCGCCCTCGTCGCCGGTATCGGTCTCTGGTACACGCACCGCAGTCACCGGCACGCCGAGAAGCTCTACCAGCACAGCCAAGAACAATTCGAGCATGCACGAGAGAAGGACCGTGAGCAGGCCGAGTTAACGCGCGAGGGGCAGGTAACCGACCGATACGTTGAGGCGATCAAGCTCCTGGGGTCGGACAAGCTGCCCGAGCGGCTTGTAGGCATTTACTCGCTGCAACGCATCATGGATGACAGCGAGAAAGACCACACCACGGTAGTAAACGTACTCACTGCCTACATTCGACACGCCTGCCCGGTGTCCTTTGGGGATGTCTCCGCTTCGTCGAGGAAAAAGGACATCGCCCGCCGGCATCCGGCCCGGCAACGAGGTGATCGTTCCGGCCTGGACCCTCCACGCCACCGCCTCACCCCTGTTCCAGCTCGGCGCGGTCCCGGTCCTCTGCGAGACGCGCCCGGACGGCAACATCGACCCCGGCCGGGTAGCCGAGCTGATCACCCCTCGCACCCGCGCGATCATGGTCACGCACCTGTGGGGCAAGCCCGCCGAGATGACCGACCTCACCACGCTGGCCAGGGACCGCGACCTGGACCTGCTGGAGGACGGCTCACACGCTCACGGGGCTAGTCACGGCGGCCAGAAGGTCGGCACGTTCGGCCTGGCCAGCGCCTTCTCCCTCAATGGTCCCAAGCCCCTGTCCGGAGGCGAGGGCGGCTTCGTCCTCACCGACGATGACGACACCTACTACCGGGTGCTCACGTTCGCGCACTACAACAAGCGGGCCAGGAACGAGATCCCGGAAGGCCATCCGCTCGCGCAGTACGCGGTCACCGGGGCTGGACTCAAGCTCCGCATCCATCCCCTGGCCGCCGCCCTCGCCCACGACCAGCTCTCTCGCCTGGACGCCTACCTCGCCGGCCGCGAGGAGATCGCCGCCTACCTGATCCGAGAACTCGGGCAGATACCCGGGCTGGAGGTGAGCCCGATGCCCGAGGGGGTGAAATCATCCTGGTACGCGTTGACGGCCACCTACCGGCCCGACCAGCTCTGTGGTCTGCCCCTCGACCGCTTCCACGCGGCCCTCGTCGCGGAGGGCGCGACCGAGTTCGACCGGCCCGGCTCCACCTGCCCCCTGAACCAGCTCCCGCTCTATCAGCACCCCTCCCCTCTCTTCCCCGGCTACCCGAACGCCCGCAGCCGTTACAGGGAGGGTGACTTCCCCGTCGCTGAGAAGGCGCACGCGCACACGATCAAGCTGCCGGTCTGGCACCGTGAACAGGATCTGAAGCTGGCCGAGCAGTACGTCAGCGCGGCCAGGAAGGTCAGCGAACACCACAAGGAGCTCTTGTGACCGTCACCTCAGACCTCGCCCGAACTTTGACACAGGAGGCCGAAGCCGAAGGCATCACCACCTTCGTGGCCGCAGCCGTCGTCACCGACGCCGACCTCGTCCTCCTGGTCCGCCGTAAGCCGGACGACTACATGGGCGGCCTGTGGGAGATCCCCTCCGGTCATGTGGACGCCGGAGAGAGCATCTTGGACGCGGTCCGCCGCGAGACGCTGGAGGAGACCGGCCTGACCGTTGCCTCCGTGGACCGCTACCTCGGGCACTTCGACTACGAGAACAGCCGCGGCACCACCACCCGTCAGTTCAACTTCGCCGTCACTGTCTCCGAGACCGGGCCGGTCATCCTGACCGAACACGACCTGCACCAGTGGGCCGCCCCCGGCGACCTGCCGGGCGTCACGGACGGCGTACGGGAGGTTCTGGCCTGCGCGTAAGCCACAGGAGGCCGGAAAGCCAGCGAGGGCCGCTACCCCGGATATGGGGTAGCGGCCCTCGTATCGTCTCTGACGTCAAGTCAGAGAACTGGCCAGGCGGTGCACACGCGGTGCACAAGGGGGTGGAAAACAGCTGTGACCCACGAGAACTCACGAGAAGAGTTTCCGCAGGTCACAGCTGGTTTTCCAGACTTACGCCCAGGTCGCCGGGCGCCGCCTCTTAGATGTCGAAGTACAGCTCGAACTCGTGCGGGTGCGGCCGCAGCTGGATCGGGGCGATTTCGTTGGTGCGCTTGTAGTCGATCCAGGTCTCGATCAGGTCGGAGGTGAAGACGCCGCCCTGCTGGAGGTACTCGTTGTCGGCCTCGAGGGCGTCGAGGACGGCCGGGAGGGAGGTGGGGACCTGGGGGACGCTCGCGTGCTCTTCGGGGGCGAGCTCGTAGAGGTCCTTGTCGATCGGCTCGGCGGGCTCGATCTTGTTCTTGACGCCGTCCAGACCGGCCAGCAGCAGGGCCGAGAAGGCCAGGTACGGGTTCGAGGACGGGTCCGGGGCGCGGAACTCGACGCGCTTGGCCTTCGGGTTGGAGCCCGTGATCGGGATACGCATCGCCGCGGAGCGGTTGCGCTGCGAGTAGACCAGGTTGACCGGGGCCTCGAAGCCGGGGACCAGGCGGTGGTAGGAGTTCACCGTCGGGTTGGTGAAGGCGAGCAGCGAGGGGGCGTGCTTGAGGATGCCGCCGATGTAGTAGCGGGCGGTGTCCGAGAGGCCCGCGTAGCCCTGCTCGTCGTAGAAGAGGGGGGCGCCGCCCTGCCACAGGGACTGGTGGACGTGCATGCCGGAGCCGTTGTCGCCGAAGATCGGCTTGGGCATGAAGGTGGCGGTCTTGCCGTTGCGCCAGGCGACGTTCTTCACGATGTACTTGAAGAGCATCAGGTCGTCGGCGGCGGCCAGCAGCGTGTTGAACTTGTAGTTGATCTCGGCCTGGCCGGCGGTGCCGACCTCGTGGTGCTGGCGCTCGACCTGAAGGCCGGAGGCCTCCAGCTCCAGGGAGATCTCGGCGCGCAGGTCGGCGAAGTGGTCGACCGGCGGGGCCGGGAAGTAGCCGCCCTTGTAACGGACCTTGTAGCCGCGGTTGTCCTCGATCGCGCCGGTGTTCCAGGCGCCGGCCTCGGAGTCGATGTGGTAGAAGGACTCGTTCGACTTGGTGTCGAAGCGGACGCTGTCGAAGACGTAGAACTCGGCCTCGGGGCCGAAGTACGCGGTGTCCGCGATGCCGGTGGAGGCGAGGTAGGCCTCGGCCTTCTTGGCGATGTTGCGCGGGTCGCGGCTGTACTGCTCGCCCGTGATCGGGTCGTGGATGAAGAAGTTGATGTTGACCGTCTTGTCGCGGCGGAAGGGGTCCACGCGGGCCGTCGACAGGTCGGCGCGCAGCGCCATGTCGGACTCGTGGATGGCCTGGAAGCCGCGGATCGAGGAGCCGTCGAAGGCGAGCTCCTCGGCCGGGTCGAACGCCTTCGCCGGGATCGTGAAGTGCTGCATCACCCCGGGCAGGTCGCAGAACCGGACGTCGACGAACTTGACGTCCTCGTCCGCGATGAACTTCTTGGCCTCGTCGGCGTTCTGGAACATCCAACTCCTCCTAGCCCGGTCACCGGTCGGCGGACGCGGGGTTGCCGGGGTTGCTACTCGGAGCGCGTCCAAGTGCGGTGGCGCGCTCGCCCGACCTTAGGGAGGCGGGATTTCCCGAGCATGACCCGTTTGTTTCGCCGAGGTTAACCGCGGTGCGGTCCCTTTTGCCCTCTAGTGTGAGGCAAAGAGACGGATTGCGGGACGCTCCCACGCAGGGATCCCGGCGGCGCCGTGCCCGGCCCTCCTCGTAGGGAACGTATGCGGTCGCAGTACCGTGGACGGGTGGACAACAGGCAAGCAATCGGATCGTGGATCGCCGGGCCCCGCGCGACGGCCGAGGACATGGGCGTCGACTTCGGCTACCGCGGCCGGCGGCTCGGGCTGCCGGAGGAGGGCCCCGGCTCCATCGCGCGGTTCGGCCGCCGGCTCGCCGCGCTGTGCATCGACTGGGCGCTGTGCCTGCTCATCGCGTACGGGCTGCTCAGCGGCGGCCGGGCGCAGTCGGCGAGCAACTGGGCGCTGGCGGTCTTCGCGGTGCTCAGCCTGCTGACGGTCGGCACGGTCGGCTTCACCCCGGGCAAGCGGATGCTGGGCCTGCGGGTCGTCGCCGAGGGCGGCGGCCGGCTGTCGCTGCCGCGGGTGGCCCTGCGGACGCTGCTGCTGGTGGTCGTGATCCCGGCGGTGGTCTGGGACCGGGACGGGCGGGGGCTGCACGACCGGCTGGCGCGGTCGGTCGAGGTGCGGATCTGAGGCACCTGGGGTGGGGTGTCAGAGATGCCCGGGATGTCTGAGGCGCCTGGAGTGGGGTGTCGGAGATGCCCGGGATGTCTGAGGCACCTGGGGTGTCAGAGACGCCCGGGATAGACGCCCGTGGACGCCCGGGACGTCTGAGGCCGCGCCGACCGCGGCCCCGATCGCCGAGCCGAAGCCGCCGGTCATCAGGCAGCCGCCGACCGTGCCCGGGGTAGGGGCCGACGAACGGGGCCAAGGCCGGCAGTACGGGTCCGCGGCACGCCTCCCTCCCGGCCCGGCGTTCGCGCGTGCAGCCCCCGGCCGAACCGGCCCTGCCCGCCCCGGTCTCCAGCCCTCAGCCCGGCAGGGCCCGGACGCATACGCAGCGCCCCGAACCCACCCGCAGCCCCCCGGCGTATACAACCCCCACCACATCTCCACACCACGCCCCACCAGAGCCCCCACAGCCCCGCACACGGCAGGCGGAACGCAGAACGCCCCGGAGCCAGCGGCCCGGGGCGTTCTGCGTTCCGACAAGGGAGAGCGGGTGGGGGGTGGCGGGCTCGTTCAGCGGCCCTTGCCGCCCTTGGGCATGCGCATGCCCTTGGGCATCGGCCCCTTCGGGACCGGCATGTTGCTCATCAGGTCGCCGAGCGCGCGCAGGCGGTCGTTGACGGCGGTCACCTGGGCGCCCGGCAGGACGCGGGGCAGCTTCAGGAGGGTGGTGCGCAGCTTCTTGAGCGGGACCTCGCCCTCGCCGTCGCCGACGATGATGTCGTGGACGGGGGCGTCGGCCACCGTACGCGCCATCCGCTTCTTCTCGGCGGCCAGCAGGCCGCGCAGACGGTTCGGGTTGCCCTCGCCCACCAGCACGATGCCGGCCTTGCCGACGGCGCGGTGCACCACGTCCTGGCTGCGGTTCATCGCCACCGCGGGGGTGGTCGTCCAGCCGCGGCCGACGTTGTCCAGCACGGCGGCCGCGGCCCCCGGCTGGCCTTCCATCTGGCCGAAGGCGGCCCGCTCGGCGCGCCGTCCGAAGACGATCGCCATCGCGAGGAAGGCCAGGACGAAGCCCAGAATGCCCGCGTAGATGGGGTGGCCGATCGCGAAGCCGATGGCCAGGAGGACGCCGAATACGACGATGCCCACGCCAGCGACGACAAGACCGACCTTGGAGTCGACCCGACGGGTCATCTTGTAGGTCTGGGCGATCTGCTTCAGCCGCCCGGTGTTCTCAGCGCCGGCAGCGCCGTTGGTGTTTGCCTTCCTCGCCATACAGCGCAGTTTACGTGGCCTGCGGATGCCGGGGCGTCGCGGCCTCCAGTACGTGCTGGGCCTCGCGCCGGTCCTTGGCACGGGCGCGGTCCTCCAGGACCGATGTCCACGCGTTACGGCGTGCGGTGCGCTGGCCCCCGCGCAGCAGGACGGCCTCCACGGCACGCAGGGCGCCGGTCACGGAGGGGCGGGGACGGGAGGTGGCGCGAAGCGGCGCGGCCTGCATGGTGATGGACTCCCTCGGGGAGGACGGAGAAGCGATGGCTGCGGAAGCGGTGCGTGCACCCATCGTCACGGAACGGTGTTACCAACGGATGACCTGCTGGTCAAACACCTATGAAACGTTGACGCGGCCCGCACGTCCCCGACTAGGGGCAGTGCGGGCCGCGTCCCTTCAGCATGTGCCACGATTCACAAGACGGCGCGCCGGAGCGACTCAAACCGCCTGACTGGACGCCTCGACCTCGCGCCGCTCGATGGCCTGCTGGTAGAGGCGGCCGGCGCGGTAGGAGGAGCGGACCAGCGGGCCGGACATGACGCCGGCGTAGCCGATCTCCTCGGCCTCCTCCTTGAGCTCCACGAACTCGGCCGGCTTGACCCAGCGCTCGATCGGGTGGTGGCGCACGGAGGGCCGCAGGTACTGGGTGATCGTGATCAGCTCGCAGCCCGCGTCGTGGAGGTCCTGGAGCGCCTGGCTGATCTCCTCGCGCTCCTCGCCCATGCCCAGGATCAGGTTGGACTTGGTCACCAGACCGGCCTCGCGGGCCTTGGTGATGACCTCCAGCGACCGCTCGTAGCGGAAGCCGGGGCGGATGCGCTTGAAGATGCGGGGGACCGTCTCGACGTTGTGGGCCAGCACCTCCGGGCGGGAGGAGAAGACCTCGGCCAGCTGCTCGGGGACCGCGTTGAAGTCGGGGATCAGCAGCTCGACGCCGGTCTCGGGCATCGCGGCGTGGATCTGGCGGACCGTCTCGGCATAGAGCCAGGCGCCGCCGTCCTCCAGGTCGTCGCGGGCGACGCCGGTGATCGTGGCGTACTTCAGGCCCATGGTCCGGACGGACTCGGCGACCCGGCGGGGCTCGTCGCGGTCCAGCTCCTGCGGCTTGCCGGTGTCGATCTGGCAGAAGTCGCAGCGGCGGGTGCACTGCTCACCGCCGATGAGGAACGTCGCCTCGCGGTCCTCCCAGCATTCGAAGATGTTGGGACAGCCCGCCTCCTGGCAGACCGTGTGCAGGCCCTCGCTCTTGACCAGGCTCTGCAGATGGTTGTACTCGGGACCCATTTTCGCCCGGGTCTTGATCCACTCGGGCTTGCGCTCGATGGGGGTCTGGCTGTTCCGGACCTCCAGGCGCAGCATCTTGCGTCCGTCGGGTGCGACAGCGGACACGTCCGGCTCCCTACGACTTCGTTGCTTTGGCGTCCACAAGGGTACGCCCGAAAATTCGCACGTTTTTACGTGCTGGGGTCAACCCCCTGGGACGGGGGTGCATTCCCGGTGGCCACGCGGGCCGCGGCCCGGCCGAGCCGTCCGTCACACCGCCCGGGGCAGCAGCTCGGCGCCCTGAAGGACGTCGCGCAGATGCTTCTCGACGACGGGCAGCACCTCGGCGATGGTGACCTCGCGGCCCAGCTCCCCGGCGAGCGAGGCGACACCGGCGTCCCGGATGCCGCACGGCACGATCTTGTCGAACGAGGTGTTGTCCGGGTTCACGTTCAGCGCGAAGCCGTGCATGGTGACGCCCTTGGCGACGCGGATGCCGATCGCGGCGAGCTTGCGGTCCTCGCGGCGCTGGCCGGCGTTCGAGGGGGCGTACTCGGGGCCGTTCAACCGCGGGTCGAACAGCTCGTCCGCCGTGCGCGGGTCGAAGTCCAGCTGGAGACCGCCCAGGGCCGCCCGCTGCTCCACCGGATCGCCCAGCACCCACACCCCGCTGCGCCCCTCGACCCGGCTGGTCTCCACCCCGAAGTCGGCGCACACCCGGATCAGCGCCTCTTCCAGGCGGCGCACATGGGCGACGACGTCCACCGGGCGGGGCAGCTTCTGGATCGGGTAGCCGACCAGCTGGCCGGGACCGTGCCAGGTGATCTTGCCGCCGCGGTCCACATCGATGACCGGGGTGCCGTCCAGGGGGCGCTCGTCCTGCGTGGTGCGCCGGCCCGCGGTGTACACGGGCGGGTGCTCCAGCAGCAGACAGGTGTCCGGGACCTCGTCGGCGAACCGGGCGGCGTGCACCCGGCGCTGCTCCTGCCACGCGGTCCCGTACTCCACGGCATCCGCACCGAAACCCAGATGCACAAAGCGCAGCCCCTCGGGTGCGGGGGTCTCCCCCCGAGAGATCGCAGTCACGGCAGCTCCTCTGCACTGTCGTCTCCCGCCGCATGGTGTTGCACCGGGAGAGCCCTATCGCGCCCATGCCACTGTACGACCGCCCGTGGCGCCCGCCGCGGGCGGCCGGTTACGGGCGGCCCGCTGACCATTGGTGTCCTGCTCACACGATCGGATGAACGCGGGGCACAGGCGGTCAGAAAGGCGCCGAAGGCCGTTACATTCACGCCGTCCCACAAGGGCGAGCAAGTGCCGGACAGGGTGAGCCGAGCCCGGCGGCCAGGCCCGGAAGGCAGGAGACCGGTAAAGCCGATGACGGAACGACCCCCGCACCACACGCCCAACCGCCAGCTCGCCGCGCTGATCGCCGAAGCGGGGTTCTCCAATGCAGGACTGGCCAGACGAGTCGATCAGCTCGGCATCGAGCACGGCCTCGACCTGCGCTACGACAAGACGTCGGTGACCCGCTGGCTGCGCGGCCAGCAGCCCCGGGGCACCACCCCCGCGCTGATCGCCGAGGTGTTCACCCGCCGGCTGGGGCGCCGGCTCTCCGCCCAGGACCTCGGCCTGGACGCCTGTGCGCCGGTGTACGCCGGGCTCGAATTCGCCGCCAGCCCCGCCGAGGCGGTGGACATCGTCAGCGGCCTGTGGCGCAAGGACTCCGGCAGCCATGCCGAACTGCGCAAGATCGCCTTCACCCCCGCCGGCCTCGTGGTGCCCAGCCGGGACTGGCTGATCGGCCGCGCCGACGAACGCGTGGCCCGCGGCGAGCCGGCCGGCGACGGGCGGGTGCCCGTCCAGGGCGGCCGGTCCTCGGTGCCGCGCCAGCGCCGCACCGACCGCGTCGACCGCACCCCGGGCGCCCGGGTCAGCTCCGGTGACATCGCCGCGCTGCGCTCGGTCGGCGAACTCTTCCGCGCCCTGGACCACGCCTACGGCGGCGGTCACGCCCGCCAGGCGCTGGTGCGCTATCTGGAACACGAACTCGAACCGATGCTGCGCGGCACCTACGGGGAGGCCACCGGCCGCCGCCTCTTCGCGGCCGCCGCCGATCTGACCCGGCTGGCCGGCTGGACGTCGTACGACATCGCCGCACACGGTCTGGCGCAGCGCTACTTCGTGCAGGCGCTGCGGCTGGCCCAGGCGGCCGGCGACCGGGCCTACGGGGCCTACGTCCTGGTGACGATGAGCCGGCAGGCGGTCTATCTGGGGCACGGCAGGGAGGCCGTCCAGCTCGCCCGGGTCGCCCAGCAGGGGGTCGGCAGCGGCGCGCCGCCGGCCGTCCAGGCGCTGCTGCACTGCGCCGAGGCACGCGGGCACGGCCTGATGGGCGAGGTGCGGGCGTGCACCGCCGCGCTGGTCCGCGCCGAGCGGGCGCTGGAGGCCGCCCGGCCCGGGGACGAAACCCCGTACTGGGCGCGGTTCTTCGACGAGGCTCAGCTGGCCGACGAACTGGCGCACTGCCACCGCGACCTCCAGCAGTACCGCGCGGCCTCCCAGCACGCCGAGCGCTCGCTCCAGCTGCGCCCGGCCGCCTTCGCCCGCAGCCGGCTGTTCTGCCGGGTGGTGCTGGCCAGCGCCCGGCTGGGCCTGGGCGAGCTGGAGCAGGCCTGCACGCTGGGGGCGGAGGCGGCGCTCCAGGCGTCCGAGATGCGGTCCGTGCGCGCCCTGGAGTACGTACGGGACTTCGAACGCCGCCTGGAGCCGTACCGCGATGCCGCGGCGGTGCGCGGGTACCGCGACCGGGTCGCCGCCCTGGGGTGACCCGGTCGCGCCCTCAGGCCACCGGGTGCAGGGTGTGCGGTTCGACGAGGGCCGGCAGGCCGAAGTCCCGCAGCAGGGCGCGGGCGGCCCGGCGGCCCGAGTGCAGCGCCCCCTGGAGCGTGCTGGTGTCCCGGTGGTCGCCGCACACATACAGCCCGGCCAGCACCCGCACCGGCCGCTGCGGATCGTGCGGTGCGGGCATGGCCGGTACGGCGTACGGGTCGTGGTGGGCGTGCAGCAGGCGCCAGTCGTCGGTGGCGGCGCCGTAGAGCCGCGCCAGCTGCGGGCGGACGGTCTTGTCCAGGACGGACGCCGGCAGCGAGGCGGCGGGGCCCAGCACGGTCGTGGTGATCAGCGAATGGCCGGGCGGCGTACGGGACGGGTCGATGGCCCCGGCGGCGTAGGTGTGCGCCACCGGGCCGTCGGTCGGCAGGATCAGCGCGGTGTCGCGGGACGGGGCGAGGCCGTTGCGGGGGCCCGGGGCGGTGCCCGTGGTGTGGTGCAGCACGGTCATCGGGTGGAAAGCGGGCACCCGCAGCCCCGGCAGCAGTTCGGCGGCCTCGCGGGCACCGGTCGCCACCAGGACGGCGCGACAGGACAGCGGCCCGTGCTCGGCGGTGGTGACGCCGTTGGTGGCGACGCTCACGGCGCGCACGGACGTACGGACCGTGCCCTCGGGCAGCGCGGCGGCCAGGAGTTCGGGGACGGACGCGGTGCCGCCGGCCGGCAGGCACAGCCGGCCCTCCGCGAAGTCGCGCAGCACCCGGGCGGCGCCGCGGCTGGAGCCGCGCAGCCGGGGGTCGCCGGTCAGGGCGGCGAGGAGGGGGCGCAGGAAGGCGTCCTGGGGGCGCGGGGGGAATCCGGGGATTCCTGACAGAGTGTCAACCACCGGGCGGTCGGCAGCATTTGAGGAGGTTGACGAGGTGCCGCGGTCGCCGGTGCGGTCCGTGCGGCGGTCCGTACGACGCTCGGTACGGCGCTCGCCGCGGCGGTCGGCGCGCGAGAGGGCGCGCGCCGCGCAGAGTGCGCCCCTTGTGCTCCGGGGCGAGCTGATGCGCTGCGCCCGCTGGCCGTTGTGCAGGCACAGGCCCGGTGCGAACGGCCGCAGCGCGAGCGCGCCGAGGCCGGGGGTGCGCCGCAGCTCGGCGACGGAGACCGCCAGCGGGCGGCCGCTGCGGTCCAGCCGGAAGCCGTCGATGTCGTCCGTCGTCGCCCGGCCGCCGATCCGTGGTGCGGCCTCCAGTACGGCGACCGACACTCCGGCGCCGGTCAGATGGCGGGCGGCGGCGAGCCCGGCCGGGCCGGCTCCCACGATGACGACGTCCACGGTCGATGAGGTACGCGGCACGGTGCCCTCCCGGGGGGTGTGTCCCGGCGTGGTGGCACCGTGTGGTGCCCGGTGCCGCCGTGCGGGATACCGGTGGTCTGTGCCGGGACCTTAGGGAGGGGGAGGGGGCCGGCGACAGGTCGCGTCCGGGGCGCGTCGGTGCAGGCCGTGCGGCGGCGGCCGGGCCTTGGGGCGTCGTCCCGGTTACGCGGCGCGCACGGCGTCCGCGATCCGCGGGTGGGCGAAGACGAAGCCGGAGTCCAGCAGGCGTCGGGGGATGATGCGCTGGCTGGCCAGGACATCGGTCGCGAACTCGCCCAGGGCGATGCGCAGTACGGGCGCGGGGACGGTGAACAGGGTGGGGCGGTGCAGGAGTTTGCCCATCACCGCGGTGGCCTCGCGGTTGGTGACGGGCTCGGGGGCGGTGAGGTTGACCGGTCCGGCGAGGGTTTCGGTGTCGATGAGGTGGCGCAGCGCGGCGATGTGATCGTGGCGCGAAATGAAGCTCCAGTACTGGCTGCCGTCGCCCAGCCGCCCGCCCAGGCCCAGGCGGAAGAGGGGGAAGAGCCGGCCCCAGGCGCCGCCCGAACGGGCCACGACCAGTCCGGTGCGGGCGAAGACCGTCCGGATACCGGCGTCCTGGGCCGGCTGCGCGGCCGCCTCCCAGTCGACACAGACGTCCGGCAGGAAGCCCGTACCGGCCGAGGCGGTCTCGTCCGTCCGCCGGTCGCCGGTGTCGCCGTAGTAGCCGATCGCGCTGCCGCACACCAGGACCCTGGGCGGGTCCGTCATGGCGGCGAGGGCGGCGGCGACGGCACTGGTGCCCAGGACGCGGCTGTCGCGGATCTCGCGCTTGTACGCCGCCGTCCAGCGGTGGTCGCCGACGCCCGCGCCCGCGAGGTGGACCAGCGCCTCGCAGCCCGCGAGGCCGGCCGTGTCCACCTCCTGGCGCCGGGGGTCCCAGCGCACCTCGTCGGGGGCGGCGGCCGGGCGCCGTACGAGGCGGACGACGTCGTGTCCGTCCGCCCGTAGCGAGCGCACGAGTTCCGTGCCGATGAGACCGGTTGAGCCGGTGATCGCGATGCGCATGGGCCCATACTGCCCGCCGGGGCCGGGGAGGCGGTGCACCCGGGGCTGCGTGCCCGCCCCGTCCGGTGGCGCCGCTAGGGCCGGAAACGGCCCCAGAGCCGGGGAAAGCGCTCCGCGAGGGTGTCGTCATCGTCGAAGTCGAGGTAGGTGCCGAGCGGTTCGCGCGGCGGTGCGGGCAGGCCCAGATCGGGCATGACGATGCCGGTCAGCCGCTCGTACGCCTCGTCGGCGGCATAGCCCAGCTCCTCCGCGTCGCCGTCCACCTCCTCGTCGAAGTCCGGTACGAGCTCGGCCAGATGGTCCGGATCGTGCAGCGCGCCCTCGAAGACCTCGCGGCCCTGGCCGATCAGCCAGCAGCGGAAGTAGTCGAAGGCGTCGTCGCTGGCGCCGTCCAGCATCACCGCGGCCGCGGCCCACAGGTCCCAGGCGTAGGCCCGGTTGTAGCGGGACTCGAAGTGCCGGGCGAAGTCCGTGACGGCGTCCGGGTCCAGCCCGAGCAGCCGCTCGACCAACGCGTCGGCCTGCTCCTCGGGGTCGCCCTCGGCCGCCTCGCGGGAGGTGTCGATCAGCTCCCAGAACTCCGTCTCGTCCATCACCGCTCCAGCATCGTCCCTGGCGGCGCGCCGCGCACGCGGAGTCCCCCGGATGCTGACAGGTCACGCTCCACAACGGGTGAACTGCCATGGGCCGGCTGGTCCAGTGACCGTCCCACAATTCACTCGTTGGAAGGCTTGCCGCCCCCATCCGCGGCATTTCCCCCGATACGCGAAGGGCTGTTTCAGGCCATGCCCATGGATGAACGAACCCGCGCCGACATCGAGCGGGCCGAGGCGGCCCTCGTCGAGCACTATCCACGGCTGGTACGCCTCGGCTATCTCGTCCTGCCGCCGTCGCTGGGCCGCCACCGCAGGGTCCTGGCCGCCCACGGCCTGGTCCAGCGGGCGCTGCCCCGCCCGGTCCGGCGCCGCCGCAGGCGCGGCGGGCTGCCCGCCCAGCGCGGCCCGGCCCCGTCCGGCTACGACCTGGTGCGGCTGCGCACCCTGCGGCTGGCCCTGTCGTACGAGGCGCTGCCCGCCCGGCCGCTGCCCCTCGTGCCGTACGTCTGGGGCCTGCGGCTCTTCCCCCGGGCCGGCGGCGCCGATGAACTCGCCCTGGACCGGGCGCTGTCGGCCGTTCCCGCCCCCGTACGGGCCGCCCTCGGCCTGTGGCACCTGGAGGGGCTCGACCGGGACGCGGCGCGCGCCGTCCTGGTGGCGGCCGGGGTCGAGGACCCGGATGCGGCACAGCGGGCGGCCACCGCGCTGGACCGGGCCACCGGGGCGGGCGCCGCGGCGCTGCTGAAATCGGAGGAGTTCGACCCGTGCACCGTACAGACCCGGCCGACGGACCTGCTGCGCCGCCGCCAGCACATGCGGGCGGCAGGGGCCCTGGCGGCCGCGGCGGCACTCGTCGCGGCGGTGGCCGTGGTGGCGGGCGACGGCGGCGGACCGCCCCGGCGGCAGACCGTCGCCGAGCAGGCGCTGGACCCGGCCCGGCTGCTGCGCACCCCCAACGAGCAGTGGGCCGACGCCTCCCGGGTGGACTTCACCGCCTGGCCGCCCCGCGGCCGCCAGGCCGGCGACCGGGAACTGCTGGGGCGGGCGCTGCGGGTCTGGGCGGCGCCGCCCCCCGGCACCCGGATCACCGCGTCCGCCGGGACCTCCACCAGGCCGCCCGACCAGCCGCCCCGGCTCCTGTACGCGGGGCTGATCGACAACGTCATGGTGGCGGTCTTCCACGACGGCGACCGGCTGGTGCGCTACGCCGAGCCGGAGGACGCCACCCCCACGCTGCACTTCGCACGCGTCGACAACGCGGCGGTGACGAGCGGCGGCGCGCTGGTCATCGGCCGTGGCAACGGCTGGATGCGCTATCTGCTCGCCCCCTGGATCTCCGGCATCACCACCCGCGATCTGCTCGCGCCCGACGCCCCGGAACGCGGGCTGCACATCGCCCCGGACGGCGTCACCGACCGCATCCCGACCCCGCCCGAGAGCGGCGGCGCCTGCGGTAGCTGGCCGGTGGCCCGGCTGCACACCTCGGCGCGGATCGGGCAGCCCCGCGGCTTCCTGGTGAGCGATCTGGGCGACCTGGCGCCGGTGCATCTGATGTATGGCGAGGCGGGGGCAGGGGCCGGGGCGCCTGGGAGCGAGGTGGCTGGTGGCGATGCGGCCGGTTTCGGCGGGCCCGGTTCCGGCGAGGTGGCCGGCGCGCCCGCGCTGCACAGCTGGGCCCGTACGGCCTGCTCGCTACGGGCGCTGCGGGGCGCCGGCGTACGGACCGTCAACAACTGGGCGTACGCCCGGCAGAGCCTCCCGGAGGGTGGCGGCACCGTCACCTGGGTCTGCACCCGTGCCGACACCTGGCGAGGACCGGGCCGGGTCACCGTACAGTTCCAGCCACCCGCCGCCCGGCCGACGGACCCCGGGCGGCCCGTCGGCGGGGCCCTGAACACCGCCCGTTGCGGCCGCTTCGGGCGCCCGGTGGTCGGCGACGTTCACTGGCAGGCGAAGTCCGGGAAGTGGTACCTGCTCGCGGCGGGCAGCCCCGGCGTCACCGGCCTCGACGCCACAGGCGCCGTACGGACCACCACCACGTCCCCCACCCTCGCCGTACCGGCTCCCCAGGCCGCCGCCCCGGCCGAGGTCTGGGGACGGCTGGGGGACGGGGCAAAGGTGGGGGCTGTGGGCCAGGTCGGGCCGTCGGGGGCGTGAGGGCCGGGCAGATGACGTGATGCCGCAGCGGAATCCGGACGGAGGGTGTCTGGATTCGCTGTCAGGGTCGCGGCGTACGCGGAAGTACGGCGGTGTGGCACCGCGGGGTGCCACGGGCGCCCGAGGACGAGGAGCGGCTCATGACGGGACGGACCGGAGCCCGTACGGTTCCAACTCCCGCTGTACTTCGGTGTCCTTGCGGCGGTAGCGCACCCGGATCCGGCGGTCGTCCCAGACCGCGTCGGCGAGGGCGGGCAGCAGGGCGGGGGTCTCGGGCTCCTGGTACCAGGCGGGGGCGTCGAGGTGGAAGCGCTGGGCGGCGCCCGCGGCGGCGCCCCGCAGCTCGGGCAGCAGAGCGGCGGAGACCTTGAGGCGGGCGGCGGAGGCGGCGTCCGCGAGGCCCATCTCGCGCAGCGCGGAGGGCACTCCGGAGAGGAAGAGCGCCTCCGCCTCGCTGCGGCCCAGGCCCGTCGTGGGGGTACCTCCCATGCCCTTAAGGCAATGGGGGAGGGTGCGGTACCCGCCTATCAGGCGGTAGCCGCCGGCCCGCCCGCGGTCGGCGTAGACGGGCACACCCCGGCCTCGGAGAGGGAGAGGACGTCCCGGGCGACCGTGCGCTCGGAGACCTCCAGCTCGCGCGCCAGCTCGCCGGCCGTCATCGACGGCCGCGACTGGAGCAGTAACACCATCTTGATCAGCCGTGCTGCACGCATGTTCCCATCATGCAGGGCGCCACTGACAACGCCCGCGGCCGTCGGCCGGCCTGTGGACAACTCCCCGGGACGCGGGGTCGCACGAACCGGCCCGGCCGAGTCAGGGCATGGCCGGCCGGGCCGGTGGAGTCCCGTGCGGAGGCTCCGGGCGCGGGAAGGTCGCCTCCGCACGGGAGTTGGGGGAGAGCCCGCCGAGGGCTCTCAGGGGCGGGCGCCGGGCGGCCCGGACACGGCCGGTCCGGCCCGGACGCCCCGGATCACAGCCCGTACCGCTGCCGGGCCTCCTTGACCGTCTCCGGCTTGACCTCGCCCCGGCGGGCCAGGGCGGCCAGCGTCTGGACGACCACCGACTGCGCGTCGACACCGAAGTGGCGGCGGGCCGCCTCGCGGGTGTCGGAGAGGCCGAAGCCGTCGGTGCCGATGGACGTCCAGTCCTGCTCGACCCAGGGGGCGATCTGGTCCGGGACGGCCCGCATCCAGTCGCTCACCGCGACGACCGGGCCGGGGGCGCCGGCCAGGGCACGGGTGACGTACGGGATCCGGTCCTCGCCCTCCAGGCGGGCAGCGTCGCACGCCAGGGCGTCGCGTCGCAGCTCGCCCCAGGAGGTCGCGGACCATACGTCGGCGGCCACGTCCCAGTCCTCGGCGAGCAGCCGCTGCGCCTCCAGGGCCCAGTGGATCGCGGTGCCGGAGGCCAGCAGCTGGGTGCGCGGGGTCTCGGACGTCGCGTTGGCGGCTTCCTTGAAGCGGTAGAGGCCCTTGACGATGCCCTCTTCGACGCCCTCGGGCATGGCCGGCTGCTGCTTGGGCTCGTTGTAGACGGTGAGGTAGTAGAAGACGTCTTCCCCGGTGGGGAATTCGGCCGTCTCGCCGTACATCCGGCGCAGACCGTCCTTGACGATCACCGCGATCTCGTAGGCGAAGGCCGGGTCGTAGTTGAGCGACGCCGGGTTCGTGGACGCGATCAGGTGCGAGTGGCCGTCGGCGTGCTGGAGGCCCTCACCGGTCAGGGTCGTACGGCCCGCGGTGGCGCCGACGATGAAGCCCTTGCCGAGCTGGTCGGCGAGCTGCCACATCTGGTCCGCGGTGCGCTGCCAGCCGAACATCGAGTAGAAGATGTAGAAGGGGATCATCGGCTCGCCGTGGGTCGCGTACGACGTGGCGGCGGCGATGAAATCGGCCATGGCGCCGGCCTCGGTGATCCCCTCGTTGAGGATCTGGCCGTCGGTGGCTTCCTTGTAGTACATCAGCTGGTCGCGGTCGACCGGCTCGTACGTCTGGCCCTTCGGCGAGTAGATGCCGGCCGAGGGGAACAGCGACTCCATACCGAAGGTACGGGCCTCGTCCGGGACGATCGGCACCCAGCGGCGGCCGGTCTCCTTGTCCCGCATCAGGTCCTTGACCAGGCGGACGAAGGCCATCGTGGTGGCCATCTCCTGCTTGCCGGACCCCTTGAGGAGCGCCTTGAAGGCGCGCTCCTCGGGCTGCGGCAGCGCGGCCGAGGCGTGCAGGCGGCGGGCCGGGGCCGGGCCGCCGAGCGCGGCGCGGCGCTCCTGGAGGTAGCGGACCTCGGGGGAGTCGGCTCCCGGGTGGCCGTACGGCACCAGGTCCTCGTCCAGCCGGGCGTCCGGGATGGGAAGGTCGAGCAGGTCGCGCATCGCGCGGAACTCCTTGCCCGAGAGCTTCTTCATCTGGTGGTTGGCGTTCTTGGACTCGAAGCCGGGGCCGAGGGTGTAGCCCTTGACGGTCTGGGCGAGGATCACCGTCGGCGCGCCCTTGAACTCGACGGCCGCCTTGTACGCCGCGTACACCTTGCGGGCCTCGTGGCCGCCGCGGGAGGTGTGGAAGCACTCGGCGATCTTCACGTCGGTCAGGACCTTCGCCATCTCGACGAGGGCCGGCTCGGCGCCGAAGAAGTGCTCGCGGATGTAGGCCACGTCGCGGGTGGCGTACGTCTGGAACTGCGCGTCCGGCACCTGGCGCAGCCGGCGGACCAGCGCGCCGGTGGTGTCGAGCTGGAACAGCTGGTCCCAGGCCGAGCCCCACAGCGACTTGACGACGTTCCAGCCGGCGGCGCGGAACTGCGCCTCCAGCTCCTGAACGATCTTGAAGTTGGCGCGCACCGGGCCGTCGAGGCGCTGGAGGTTGCAGTTGATGACGAAGGTCAGGTTGTCCAGGCCCTCGCGGCCGGCCAGCGCGAGCGCGGCGGTCGACTCGGGCTCGTCCATCTCGCCGTCGCCCAGGAAGGCCCAGACGTGCGAGCCCGCGGTGTCCTTGATGCCGCGGCCCTGGAGGTAGCGGTTGAAACGGGCCTGGTAGATCGCCGACAGCGGGCCGAGGCCCATGGAGACGGTCGGGAACTCCCACAGCCACGGCAGCCGCCGCGGGTGCGGGTAGGAGGGCAGGCCCTTGCCGCCGGACTCCTGGCGGAAGTGGTCGAGGTGGTCCTCGGTGAGGCGGCCGTCGAGGAAGGCGCGGGCGTAGATGCCGGGGGAGGCGTGGCCCTGGATGTAGAGCTGGTCGCCGCTGCCGTCGCCCTCCTTGCCGCGGAAGAAGTGCTGGAAGCCCGTCTCGTACAGCCAGGCCGCGGACGCGAAGGTCGCGATGTGGCCGCCGACGCCGAACCGCGAGCCGCGCGTCACCATGGCGGCGGCGTTCCAGCGGTTCCAGGCGGTGATCCGGGCCTCCATCGCCTCGTCGCCCGGGAAGGCCGGCTCGGCGGAGGTCGGGATGGTGTTGACGTAGTCCGTCTCCAGGGGCGCGAGCCCGGGAGCACCGTTGTGCTCCAGCGCGCGGCGCATCAGATACGCGGCGCGGTGCGGGCCCGCGGCCTTGGTGACGGCGTCAAGGGATTCGCGCCACTCGGCGGTCTCCTCGGGGTCCCGGTCCGGGAGCTGGTCGAGCTGGCTGTACGGCAGGCGTACGGGATCGGGCATGGGTGGCCCCTTTCCGGACGGTCGGTCGGGAGTGCGAGTGGGTGCTTGGCAGGCAGGGGTGTCGCGCCCCGACGGACGACGATACGCCCCTGATCGATGATCGATCAACGTCACGCGGAGGAGTAACCGCAGGTCGGCACGGGGTGCCGCATTTTCGGGCACGCGGTGCCAGCGAAATCGGGGCTCCCGAGGCACGGAAAACGGGGCGTCGGAGTCACCCTCCGATACGCCCCGCAGTCCCTGCCTTACGCCCCGCGCCCGCGCCGCCCGGTGCGCCGCAGCCACGCATCCGTCCCGCGTCCGCCCCTCAGAGCCTCGGCGCGCAGCTCAGCACATGCGCCTTCAGCAGGGGGCCGATCTTGGGATCGCGCCGCCGGAAGGCGTCCACGATCTCCTGGTGCTCCTGGGCGTGCGAGCGCGGCTCCGGGCTGAACCAGCGGATCGACAGCGTCGTCCAGACCTCGATGCCCAGCGACTCCCAGGTGTGCAGCAGCACGGCGTTCCCGGCCGCCTGCACGATCTCCCGGTGGAAGGCCACCGTGTGGCGCACCTGGGCCTCCCCGTCCCGGGCCAGGTCCGCCTCCCGCAGCGCCGCCACCTCGCGCTCCAGGGCCGCCGTATCGTCCGCCAGACGGCCCGCGGCCAGCTCCGCGGCCACCTGCTCCAGCCCGGCGCGCACCGGGTAGCTCTCCTTGAGGTCATCCGCGGTCAGATTGCGCACCCGCACGCCCTTGTTCGGCGCCGACTCGATCAGCTGGAGCGACTCCAGCTCGCGCAGCGCCTCCCGTACCGGCGTCTGGCTGACCTCCAGCTCCACGGCGATCCGGCGTTCCACGATCCGCTCGCCCGGCTGCCAGCGGCCGCTGACGATCCCCTCGAGGATGTGCTCGCGGATCTGTTCGCGCAGCGAATGGACGACGGGCGGGGCCATGACGTGCTCCTTCAGAGCGGGTGGTGACGAGGGGGCCATTATCCGGCAGCCGGGGCCGCGACCGGCAGACGGCAAGGGGCCGGTCCCGGTTCGTGGACGAACCGGGACCGGCCCCTTGCACACCTGTGGCGTACCTACCGGCTGCCCAGCGGGCTCAGAGACCGATCTCGGTCTCGAACTCGGCGGCCTCCAGGATCTGCTTGACCGTGGTCAGGTAGCGGGCGGCGTCGGCGCCGTCCACCAGACGGTGGTCGTAGGAGAGCGCGAGGTAGGTCATGTCGCGCACCGCGATGGTCTCGCCGAGGTCCGGGTGGTTGATGACCACCGGGCGCTTGACGGTGGCACCGATGCCCAGGATGCCGACCTGGTTCGGCGGCACGATGACCGTGTCGAACAGCGCACCGCGCGAGCCGGTGTTGGAGATGGTGAAGGTCGCGCCGGACAGCTCGTCCGGGGTGATCTTGTTCTGCCGGACCTTGCCCGCCAGCTCCGCCGTCTTACGGGCGATACCGGCGATGTTGAGGTCGCCCGCACCCTTGATGACCGGGGTCATCAGGCCCTTCTCCGCATCCACCGCGATACCGACGTTCTCGGTGTCGAAGTAGGTGATGGTGCCCTCGTCCTCGTTGATCCGGGCGTTGACGACCGGGTGGGCCTTCAGCGCCTGGACGGCGGCCTTGACGAAGAACGGCATCGGGGAGAGCTTGACGCCCTCACGCTGCGCGAAGGCGTCCTTGGCCTTGTTGCGCATCCGCATGATCGCGGTGATGTCCACCTCGACCACGGAGGTCAGCTGCGCCTGGCCGTGCAGGGCCTTCATCATGTTGTCGCCGATGACCTTGCGCATCCGCGGCATCTTGACGGTCTGACCGCGCAGCGGCGAGACCTCCAGGGCCGGAGCCTTGGAGACGGCCGCGGGAGCGGCGGCGGCCGGAGCGGCGGCCTTGGCGGCCTCCGCGGCGGCGACGACGTCCTGCTTGCGGATCCGGCCACCGACGCCGGTGCCCTTGACCGTGGCGAGGTTCACACCGGTCTCCGCGGCGAGCTTGCGCACCAGCGGGGTGACGTACGCGGCCTCCTCACCCGCGGCCGGGGCCGGGGTGACAGGGGCCGGCGCGGCAACCGGCGCCGGCGCGGGGGCCGGAGCGGGCGCGGGAGCCGGGGCCGGAGCGGCGGCGGCCGGAGCCGGAGCCGGGGCGGGCGCGGGAGCCGGCGCGGCGGGGGCCGGGGCCGGAGCGGCCGGGGCGGGAGCCGGAGCGGCCGGAGCCGGGGCGGCGGCCGGGGCCGCACCCTTGGCGCCGATCACGGCCAGCTTGGCGCCGACCTCGGCGGTCTCGTCCTCGCCGACGACGATCTCCAGCAGGACGCCGGAGGCCGGCGCCGGGATCTCGGTGTCGACCTTGTCGGTGGAGACCTCGAGCAGCGGCTCGTCGGCCGAGACCTCCTCGCCGATCTCCTTCAGCCAGCGGGTGACGGTGCCCTCGGTGACGCTCTCGCCGAGCGCGGGGAGGACGACATCGGTGCCCTCGGCGCCGCCCGCGGGGGCGGCGGCCGGAGCCGGGGCGGGGGCCTCGGCCGCGGGGGCCGGGGTGGGCTCGGGCTGCGGCTGGGCCGCGGGGGCCTCGGCAGCGGCCGGGGCCGGGGCGGCAGCGGGCGCACCCGTGCCGTCGTCGATGAGGGCCAGCTCGGCGCCGACCTCCACCGTCTCGTCCTCGGCCACCTTGATGGAGGCCAGGATGCCGGCGGCGGGGGCCGGGATCTCGGTGTCGACCTTGTCGGTCGACACCTCGAGCAGCGGCTCGTCGGCCTCGACGCGCTCACCCTCGGCCTTCAGCCAGCGGGTGACGGTGCCCTCGGTGACGCTCTCGCCGAGCGCCGGAAGGGTTACGGAAACCGCCATGGTTTCGGTTGCTCCTTACGGATGGGGTCTCCCCTGCTCGAACGAAGTTGAGAGCTTGGGGAAGCGGATGTGGTCGTCGCGCCCGGGACTGAGGTCAGTCGTGGGAGTGGAGAGGCTTCCCGGCCAGGGCCAGGTGGGCCTCACCGAGGGCTTCATTCTGCGTCGGGTGCGCGTGGACGAGCTGCGCAACCTCGGCCGGCAGGGCCTCCCAGTTGTAGACCAGCTGGGCCTCGCCGACCTGCTCGCCCATACGGTCACCGACCATGTGGACGCCGACCACGGCACCGTCCTTGACCTGGACGAGCTTGATCTCGCCCGTGGTCTTGAGGATCTTGCTCTTGCCGTTGCCCGCGAGGTTGTACTTCAGAGCGACGACCTTGTCGGCGCCGTACAGCTCCTTGGCCTTGGCCTCGGTGATGCCCACCGAAGCGACCTCGGGGTGGCAGTACGTGACGCGCGGCACGCCGTCGTAGTCGATCGGGACGACCTTCTGGCCGGCCAGACGCTCCGCCACCAGCATGCCCTCGGCGAAGCCGACGTGCGCGAGCTGGAGGGTGGGAACGAGGTCACCGACCGCCGAGACGGTCGGCACGTTGGTCTGCATGTACTCGTCGACCAGGACGTAGCCGCGGTCCATCGCGACGCCCTGCTCCTCGTAACCGAGGCCCGCGGAGACCGGCCCGCGGCCGATCGCGACCAGCAGCACCTCGGCCTCGAAGGTCTTGCCGTCGGCGAGGGTGACCTTGACGCCGTCGGCGGTGTACTCGGCCTTGTCGAAGAAGGTACCGAGGTTGAACTTGATGCCCCGCTTGCGGAAGGCCCGCTCCAGCAGCTTGGAGCTGTTCTCGTCCTCGACCGGGACGAGGTGCTTGAGGCCCTCGACGATGGTGACGTCGGCACCGAAGGACTTCCACGCCGAGGCGAACTCGACGCCGATCACGCCGCCGCCCAGGATGATCGCGGACTTCGGCACGCGGTCCAGCGTCAGCGCGTGGTCCGAGGAGATGATGCGGTTGCCGTCGATCTCCAGGCCCGGCAGCGACTTCGGCACGGAGCCGGTCGCCAGCAGGATGTGGCGGCCCTGGACCTGCTGGCCGTTGACCGCGACGGAGGTCGGGGAGGACAGCCGGCCCTCGCCCTCGATGTAGGTCACCTTGCGGGAGGCGACCAGACCCTGCAGACCCTTGTACAGGCCCGAGATCACATCGTCCTTGTACTTGTGGACGCCCGCGATGTCGATGCCCTCGTACGAGGTCTTGACACCGAACTGGGCGGCCTCACGAGCCTGATCCGCGATCTCACCGGCGTGCAGCAGCGCCTTGGTGGGAATGCAGCCGTTGTGCAGGCAGGTGCCGCCGAGCTTGTTCTTCTCGATCAGGGCGACGTCCAGGCCCAGCTGCGCCCCGCGCAGGGCAGCGGCGTAACCACCGCTACCGCCTCCGAGGATCACTAGGTCGAAAACGGTGCTGGCGTCGTTCGCCACGTCACGTCCTCCATGCATGGGTACGCCGGAGCCGGTCTCCAATGACCGGACGGCGGCTGTGGTTCGGCCGCTCTGATGTCGGCCCTGGGTAAGGGGGGCCCTGTCCTGCCGAGAACCCATCTTCGCACTTGTTCAACACGGACGGGACGGGGGGAGGGGCCCGGCGGCGGCCGAGGGGCCGCCTGTGGGGGGTTACCGGGGCGTACAAAAGTCCAGCGGCGTGCAGCGTCTCCGGGGAAGGGTGGCGGTGGGCGACGGGCGGGAGGATTTCGTTGAGGGCGAACGCGTTGTTTTCCGCACAGTCGCGGCCCCGGGCTGTGAGCCCGGGGCCGTACCGTCACATCGGGCAAGACGGAACCGGGCCGTCAGCCGAGATCGCCCGCCGCGGTCCGCTCCGCCAGCCGCACCAGGGTGCGCACCGCCGAGCCCGTACCGCCCTTGGGGGTGTAGCCCCACGGCGAACCCTCGTGGAAGGCCGGGCCCGCGATGTCCAGGTGCGCCCAGGGGATGCCCTCGCCGACGAACTCCTTCAGGAAGAGACCGGCGACCAGGCCGCCGCCCATCCGCTCGCCCATGTTGGCGATGTCGGCGACCGGCGAGTCCATGCCCTTGCGCAGGTGGGACGGCATCGGCATCGGCCACGACTCCTCGCCGACCTCCTCCGCGATCTCCTGGACCGACGCACGGAACGCGTCGTCGTTCGCCATGATCCCGAAGTGGCGGTGGCCCAGCGCCAGCACCATCGCGCCGGTCAGCGTCGCCACGTCCACGATCGCGTCCGGCGACTCCTCCGAGGCCCGGGTCAGCGCATCGGCCAGCACCAGACGGCCTTCGGCGTCGGTGTTGAGCACCTCGACGGTCTTGCCGCTGTACATGGTCAGCACGTCACCGGGACGGGTGGCCGAACCGGAGGGCATGTTCTCGGCGAGCGCCAGCCAGCCGGTGACATTGACCTCCAGGCCCAGCCGGGCGGCGGTCACGACCGCGGCGAAGACCGCGGCGGCACCGCTCATATCGCACTTCATGGTCTCGTTGTGACCGGCCGGCTTGAGCGAGATGCCGCCCGAGTCGTACGTGATGCCCTTGCCGACCAGCGCGAGGGTTTTTTCGGCCTTGGGGTGGGTGTGCGCGATCCGCACCAGCCGCGGCGGGGCCTCCGAACCCTGGCCGACGCCCATGAGGCCGCCGTAGCCGCCCTTCGTGAGCGCCTTCTCGTCCAGCACCTCGACCTTGAGGCCGAACTCCTTGGCGGCGGCCTGCGCCTCGGCCGCGAAGGACTTCGGGTCGAGGGCGTTGGAGGGGGTGTTGATCAGGTCGCGGGCGCGGTTGATCTCCGCGGCCAGCGTCTGGGCGCGCTCGGCGGCGGCCTTGTGCTCCTTGTCGCGCGGCTTGGCGCCCAGGATCGCGGCCTCGCCGAGCGGCGCCGACCTGGCGTCGTTCTTCTTGGCGTTCTTGCCGGTGCCGTTGCTGCGGAACGCGGTGAAGCTGTACGCGCCGAGCAGCGCGCCCTCGCTCACCGCGGCGGCCGCCTCGGCGTCCTCCAGCGGCAGCGCGAAGGCGGCCTTCCTGCTGCCGGTCAGCGCGCGGGCCGCGGTGCCCGCGCCGCGCCGCAGCGCCTCGTGGTCGTACGCGTCGCCCTTGGCCGGGGCGTCGCCCAGACCGACCGCCAGCACGACCGGCGCCTTGATGCCGTCGGCCGCGGGCAGCTTGGTCACCTCGCCCTCGGCACCACTCGCGCCGAGGGTCTCCAGCACGGCGGCGAGCTTGCCGCCGAATGCCTTGTCCACGGCCTCCGCACCGGGGGCCACCACGACGCCCTTGGCGCCCTTGGCCGCGCCGACGACGACGGCATCCGCACGCACCGTTGCGGCGGAAGAAGTACTGAGGGTCAGTGCAGTCACGGTGATGAGAGTCCTGTTCCGTCCGGGAATCCTTGTGCGCGCTGGGCGCTGCTGCGCCGAGCCTACGCTCGGCGACGCCACAAGGCGTTGCCGGTGGCCGCAACGGCCGGTAACGGTGCGTCGGGTGCCGCCCCGTCAGCCCAGTGCGAGCACCACCACGGCCGCCAGCCCCGCGCTCTCCGCGAGAGCGCCGAAGACATCGCCGGTCACGCCGCCGAAACGGCGTCGGCAGTGCCGCAGCAGGAGTTCGGCGGTGCCGAGCCCGAGCAGCGCGGCCAGCGCGGTGTGCAGGGCGCCGTACGGGCCGGACACGGCGGCGCCGGCCGCCGCGCTCAGGGCGGTGACCAGTGCGGCGCACAGCAGCGCCGCCCCGGCCGCGACGGTGCCCGCGACCGCCGCGCCCAGGCCCTCCGGGCGGGCCGCCGGCACGCCGATGCGGGAGGCCAGCGTCAGCGCACACCGGGCGGTGACCCCGGCGACGGCCGCCGCGAGGGCCCCGAACGCCCAGCCCTGTGCGTACAGTCCGGCCAGCGCCGCCACCTGGGCCAGCAGGGTGAACAGCAGCGTGAGGACCCCGAACGGCCCGATGTCGGACTGCTTCATGATGCGCAGCGCGTCCTCGGCGGGCTTGGCGCTGCCCAGGCCGTCGGCGGTGTCGGCCAGGCCGTCCAGATGCAGACCGCGGGTGAGCGCCGCGGGCACGGCGGCGGTGGCGACCGCGGCGAGCAGCGGGCCGCCGCCCAGCAGGAGCACCACGCCGCCGAGCGCGGCCGCGGCGAGCCCCACGACCAGCCCGGCCAGCGGTGCGCAGAGCATCCCGCCGCGCGCCGTCGCCCGGTCCCAGCGGGTCAGCCGGACCGGGAGCGCGGTCAGCGTGCCGAACGCGAAGCGCAGCGCATCGGCGGGGGAGGGCGGCGGGCCGGGGGTGTCACTCATGCCGAGACCTCGCTTCGCTCGACCTCGCATTCGCGAGGCGCGCACCTCCTGATTGTTCTCCCCCAGCCTTCGGCCGGGGGACCCCCATGCTTCGCTCACTCATCGCGGCAGGCTATCCCGGTGCTCCCGCCCCCTGGATGGCCCCCGTCCGCCCCCTGGGAACGGCCGGTCCGCCACTGATTCCGTAGATTGCCCCTATCCGTACATCGCCCCTGCGCGACGGCCCTCACCCGGCACACGGGAGCGAAAGGTGAGCGTGCGATGGGCCACTGGTGGTACCGCAACATCGTGGAACCGGGGAAGCTCCCGCTGCTGCTCGCGCTCGCCTCGTTCGTCCTGACCTTTCTGGTCACCCGGGTCATCACCCGTCTCATCCGCGCGGGCCGGGGCCCGTTCCGCAACATCGCGTCCGGCGGGGTGCATCTCCACCACGTCGTCCCCGGCGTCGTCCTGATGGTCGCCGGCGGCTTCATCGCCCTCGCGGGCGGCCGTCAGGGCTTCGGCGCGGGACTGGCCGCGGTGCTCTTCGGCATCGGAGTCGGTCTGGTCCTGGACGAATTCGCGCTGATCCTCCACCTCGACGATGTCTACTGGAGCGAGGAGGGCACCAAGAGCGTCGAGATCGTCATCCTCACGATCGCGCTGGTCGGCCTGATCCTCGCCGGATTCCTGCCGTTCGGCGTCAATGAGCTCGGCCCCGCCGAGACCCAGGACCGCTTCCAGGTCGTACGGACCGTCGCGGTCAACTTCCTCTTCGCGGTGATCTCCCTGGTCAAGGGCAAGGGCCGGCTCGCCGTCATCGGGGTCTTCATCCCCTTCGTCGCGCTCTTCGGCGCCGTCCGGCTGGCCCGCCCCAACTCGCCCTGGGCCCGGCGCTTCTACCGCAACCGCCCCCAGGCCAGGGCCCGCGCCACCGTCCGCGCCTACCGGCACGACCGCCGCTGGTCGGCCCTGCGCCGCCGGGCCGAGCACGTCATCGGGGGTTTCCCCAGCCGCTGACCCGCAGGGCGTCGCGCGGCGTGCCCGGCCGCCACAGCTCGCACACCAGGCACAGCGTCAGCACCGCCAGCACCGCCGCGATGTGCTCCTTGCCCGCCAGGTTGCTCTTGATGAACAGCACCTCGAAGACCATCGAGGCCACCACCAGCGAGCAGGTCAGCCAGGCCCGGTAGCGCCAGCTCACATAGATCGCCAGGCCCACCACGGCGGCCGAGGGGCCGGTGTCCACGACGAACTTGTCCGCGTCCGGCAGCCCGATGGGCGACCCGGGGCCGATCCACAGGCCCAGCCGCGCGTACATCGTCCCGGCGAGCGTGGCCAGATAGGCCACCGCGAACATCTGCCGCCAGCCCACACAGATCTCGGCCAGCCCGAAGACGATCAGGATCTGCACCAGCGCGCCCCACACCGGCAGGTCCAGCGCCGGTACGAACACCGATAGGGGAGTGCGCAGCAGTGCCAGCCAGATGTGCTCGTAGGCCTGTACGGAGCCGATGTTCTGCACCGGCTGGTAGCCCCACGGCTGGTTCTGGATGACCTGGAGGGCCAGCGTCAGACACACCGCGGTGAGCGTCAGCGGGATCGCCCGCAGCTTCTTCGCCGCCAGCGCGGCCCACCCCGTCCGCAGGAGCGGGCCCCATTCGGCACGCGCGGCGCGACGCAGGGCCGGCTCGGTCATCGGCTGTTCTCCAGGTGCTGCTGACGGCGGCACCGTTGCGGCGGGCCCGGGGTGGGATCGGCGCACCGCGCGACGGCGCTGTTGTCGACGAGCATGGCCCGCACTTCCCCGACAAGGCGGTATTTGCGGTATTTCGTCGGAGCGCGAGCGCGCCATGCCGTTGCCACCCCCGTGGGAACACAACCGAGCGGTGGGCGTGGTCGGCGCGGCACCGCGGCCCGCGACCGGCCGCGTGCCATCCCCGTAGACGTAGCGGCGCGGCGCGGAGTTGAGCGGGCGCCGCGTGATCTTCACCTCGTTCGGCGCCGGGTGCCGTGCCGCCGGGTCCCGTGCGCCGGGTGCCGCCCGCCGCCCCGCGGTCAGTCGCGGACCGGAAGCTCCGCCGCCAGGGCCGCCGCCGCCTGCACCAGCGGCAGCGCCAGCAGCGCGCCGGTGCCCTCGCCCGCCGTGACGCCGTGGTCGAGCAGCGGGGTGAGCGCGATCCGGTCCAGCGCCTTGGCCTGCGCCGGCTCGCCGCTCGCCTGCCCGGCCAGCCACCAGTCCGGCGCCCGGAACGCCGCCCGCTGCGCCACCAGCGCACAGGCCGCCGAGACCACCCCGTCCAGGATCACCGGCGTCCGGCGCACCGCGCTCTGGAGCAGAAAGCCGGTGATCGCGGTCAGATCCGCGCCGCCGACCGTCGCCAGCAGCTCCAGCTGGTCGCCGAGCACCGGCCGCGCCCGCCGCAGCGCATCGCGGATCGCCGCGCATTTGCGCATCCACGTCAGATCGTCGATCCGGGCCCCGCCGCGCCCCGTGACCACCGAGGCGTCCGTCCCGCACAGCGCGGCGATCAGCGTGCTCGCGGCCGTCGTCCCGCCGACGCTCAGATCGCCCAGCACCACCAGATCGGTCCCGGCGTCCGCCTCCTCGTCCGCGACCGCCATCCCGGCCCGGAACGCTGCCTCGGCCTCCTCGGCGCTCAGCGCGTCCTCGACGTCGATCCGGCCCGAGCCGCGCCGCACCCGGTGCCGGGTGACGTCCTCCGGCAGCTCCTCGGGGTCGCAGTCCACCGCCATGTCGACGATCCGCAGCGGCACACCGGCGGTCCGCGCCAGCACCGCCGCCGGGCTCGCACCGTCCAGCACCGCCCGCACCAGGTCCCGGGTCCCGCCGGCCGGCCGGGCCGACACCCCCAGCTCCGCCACCCCGTGGTCGCCCGCGAACACCACCGCCCGCGGCCGCTCGATGCGCCGCACCGGCACCTGCCGCTGCGCCGCGGCCAGCCACTCGCCCAGTTCGTCCAGCCGCCCCAGCGCCCCCGGCGCCACGGCCAGCCGGGCCCGCCGTTCCTCGGCGTCACGGCGCGCGGCGCCGTCGGGGCGCTCGATCAGATGGGCGAAGTCATCGAGGTTCAGGCTGCTCATTGGGCGCAGATTACCGGCTGGTCCGCCCGCGTGCGCCGGGGTTGAGGGCAAAGCGGACCTCGTGCACCAGCGGTGTCCACGGCGTCCGGAACCGGCCGCTGCGGGGCGCCACTTCGCGCACCGACGCGAGCAGCGGTTGCGCGCCCGCCACCAGGACGGCCGCCCGGCGGTAAGACGCGTCGAAGACCAGCGCGCCGTCGCCGAAGCGCGCCGCGCAGGCCGCGAGCAGCGCCCGCCCGGCCGCCGGTGACAGCCGCCGCAGCACGCCGGGCGCCGTGACGACGACGCCGAGGCAGGGATCCGGTACGGCATCCAGCCAGCCGGCGTCGGCCGGGGCGCAGGCGACGGTACGGCGGCGCGGGCCGTCCGGGAGCAGCATCCGGCGCACCGCGGCGACCTCCGGGGACGTCACGGTCAGCCAGGTCAGCCGCCCGTTGTCCAGCCGCCAGAAGCCGGTGCCCAGCCCCTCGCCGAGCGCGACCACCGTGGCCTGCGGGCGCCGCGCCACATAGGCCCGTACGGCCGCGTCGAACAGCCCCCGCGCGCCCGTCTCAGGGCGGGCGCGGCGGTGGGGAATGCGGTACGGCAGCGCGTGCACGCCCCCAGAGGACCCGGCGCCGCGCGTGGGGGCAAGCAGACACGGGCCGGACGGCGCACCGGTCAGCCGCGCGGCCGCCCGCCGTCAGCCGCGCAGCGCAACCGCCTGCCCGGCCACCACCAGCACGACCTGCTCGCACTCCGCCCCGAACGCGGCGTTCAGCCGCCCCAGCTCGTCCCGGAAGCGACGGCCCGCCGCAGTCGCCGGGACGACGCCGGAGCCGACCTCGTTGCTCACCGCCACCACCGGACGCCGGGCCGCCCGCACCGCCGCGACCAGCGCATCGGTCCGCTCCCGCAGCGCCCGCCGGCCGCTCGCCGCCCACTTCTCGTCGTCCCACGCCCCGACCTCGTCCATCACCCCGGTCAGCCACAGCGCCAGACAGTCGATGAGCAGCGGGGTCAGCTCGCCCGGCTCCGCCGGGGCCGTGTGGTCCGGCCCGCCGGTCTCCAGCAGCGGCACCAGATCGCAGGTCTCGACGGTGCGCCAGGTCGCCGGGCGCCGCTCCCGGTGCAGCGAGATCCGCTCCGCCCACTCCGTATCGCCCTCCCGCGTCCCCCCGGTGGCCACGTACAGCACGTCGGGGAAGGAGGCCAGCCGCCGCTCCGCCTCCGCCGACTTCCCGCTGCGCGCCCCGCCCAGCACCAGCGTCCGGCGCGGCAGATCGGGCACCGCGTGATACTCGCCGACCACCAGCGAGGCCCCGTCCGGCACGGTCCGCGCGCCCGCCGCGGCGAGCCTGCGGTGCAGCTCGGGCCCCGGCGGCGCGCCGTGGTCGATATGGACGGCGACCACGTCCGTCGCCGCGTCCACGGCCCCGGTGGCCCGCAGCCGCGCCAGCCCGTCCGGCCGCTCCAGGACGTCCAGCAGCACCATGTCGTACGGGCCGCCCCCCTGGCCGTGGCCGTGCCCGTCGTCCAGCCCGGCCGGCGCCCCGCCCGGCGGCAGATACAGCAGCCGCTCGCCCTCGGTGCCGGTGATCTCGTACCCCGTACCCGGGATGTCCACGGCGATCGCCTTCACCCGGTGGCCGTCCAGCAGCGCCAGCTCCCGCCCGTCGGCGACCCGGCCCGGCGTCGGCAGCCCGGCCGGCACCTCCAGCGCGGGCCCGTCGTGCGGATGCGACAGCAGCACCTGCCGCACCCCGGCCAGCGACGTGCCCGCGCGGGCGGCCGCGAACGCCGGGCCCGGCGTCAGATCGATCAGCAGCGCACCGTCGATGAGCAGCGCGGTCGCCGCCCGCGCCTCGTCGCCGACGGCGGCCGCACAGGCGGCACACGGGCAGTCGGGGCGCGGTAGTCCCGCGGGGGCGCCGGTGCCGAGGAGAGTGAGTTCCACCTGGCGATTTTCTCCCGGGGAGCGGCGCGCAGCGCGCGGGGGGACCGCAGACACGCCCAAACCCGTGCGGCGGGGTGGGCCGGGTCAGGAGCCGTGGTGGTTTCGGCCGGTGTCCGGGGCAGGCTGAGGGCACCGCTGTTCCCGTGCGCCGGGGTGGGCCGGGGCCGGAGCCCTCGGTGGTTCCGGCCGGTGGCAGGGGCAGGTGCGGGCGCCGCTATATAGGCTGCGGATCAGCACAGACGCACGACGTGGCAGAGACGTATTCGGTGGGAGCCAGGAGGCGGACATGGTGTGGACGTGGCAGTTCGAGAAGGCCGACGGCACGAGCGCGACGCCCGCGGTGGAACCGGAGGAGTTCACCACACAGGGGGATGCCGAGTCCTGGATCGGCGAGGAGTGGAAGGCGCTGCTGGACGGCGGCGTCGACCAGGTCCGGCTCTTCGAGGACGGCGGTGAGGTCTACGCGGGCCCGATGAGCCTGCACGCGGCCGAGGAGGGCTGAGCCCCCGCGGCCGGACGGCCCTACGACCGCGGGCCGGGTCCCCATCGGACCCGGCCCGGCAGTCGGAGAATCCCGCCCGCGGCAGCCGACGCTACGGCCGCTCGCCCCGCTTGACCTGCGGCTTGGGCAGCCGCAGCCGCCGCACCTGAAGGGTGCGCATGATCGCGTACGCCTTGACGCCCTTGAGGTTCTCCTTCGGGAAGCGCTCCGAAAGCAGCTTGCCCAGGCGGAACCAGATGACGGCCGAGTCCAGCACCATCAGCACGATGATCACGAACCAGAGCAGCAGCGCGATGTCCTGGACGCCCCGCACCCGGATCATGGTGAGCACCAGGATCACCACGGCCATCGGCAGGAAGAACTCCGCCACGCACCAGCGCGAGTCGATGTAGTCACGGGCGAACCGGCGCACCGGTCCCTTGTCACGCACCGGCAGATAGCGCTCATCGCCGCTCGCCATGGCCTCGCGCTGGCGGGCCATGTCCGCGCGCCGGGCGTCGCGCTGGGCCCGTACCGCGTCCTTGCGGTTGGCGGGCGTCTGCGCACGGCTGCGGCGCTGCGTCTGGGAGTCGCTGCGCTTGGGTGTGGGGCGGCCCTTGGGGGCCTGCGGGTCGCGGGGCTGCTGGGGCTGGTCCGCGGTCACCTTGGCGGTCGCGGCCTGCTGATCCTTCGAACGGCTTCGGAACACAGTGCCAGGGTACGTGCTGGCCGGGATTGGGCCAGGGCCGGACGGGGAACGATCCGGCAACGGCGTTCCCCCGCGGCGTGGCGGGCCGTGGCCGGAGTAGTTGGTGGTTGCGTCTGATGGGGCGGGGTGTGGTTCGTGTGCCCGTCCGGGGCCGGCCCTACTCCCTGGGCGGGAGAAGCCGGGCTCCTGATCGTCCTGGAGGAGGAGCGCATCGGGCCCCGGACAGTGCGGTAATGGAACCAGGGCCCGTAGTGTGGGGTCTGTAGATGTGCTGGAGCCTAAGCCCGATATCACTCGGTCAGAAGGGGGCGCGCGAGGCCCATGAGCGGCGATGGTGTCATGAAGCGGATGGGGATGATCTTCCGCGCGAAGGCCAACAAGGCCCTGGACCGGGCCGAGGACCCGCGCGAGACCCTCGACTACTCGTACCAGAAGCAGCTGGAGCTGCTCCAGAAGGTACGCCGCGGCGTCGCCGACGTGGCGACCTCCCGCAAACGACTGGAGTTGCAGCTCAACCAGCTCCAGGGACAGTCCTCCAAGCTGGAGGACCAGGGCCGCAAGGCGCTCGCGCTCGGCCGGGAGGACCTCGCCCGTGAGGCGCTGTCCCGTCGCGCCGCGTTGCAGCAGCAGGTCACCGACCTGGAGACGCAGCATCAGACGCTGCAGGGCGAGGAGGAGAAGCTCACCCTCGCCGCCCAGCGCCTCCAGGCCAAGGTCGACGCCTTCCGTACGAAGAAGGAGACGATCAAGGCGACCTACACCGCCGCCCAGGCGCAGACCCGGATCGCCGAGTCGTTCTCCGGTATCTCGGAGGAGATGGGCGACGTCGGTCTGGCCATTCAGCGGGCGGAGGACAAGACCGCGCAGATGCAGGCCCGCGCCGGTGCCATCGACGAGCTGATGGCGTCCGGTGCGCTGGACGACCCGTCCGGCATGGCCAAGGACGACATCGCCGCCGAGCTGGACCGGCTCTCCGGCGGCAGCGACGTCGAGCTGGAGCTCCAGCGGATGAAGGCCGAGCTGGCGGGCGGCCCGGCGGCCGGCCAGCAGGCCATCGAGAGCGGCCAGGGCGGGCAGGCCCAGCCGGCCCCGCAGCAGGACCAGCCGCGTTTCGACAAGCAGTGACGGCCGGCGGCGGTTAGCCTCGCAGGGACCCCGGCACGGGGCCGCTGCGCGGGGACCGTCGCCACAGCCGTCGGACCGAGGGAGACCGTCGTGATCGTACGGATCATGGGGGAGGGCCAGGTGAAGCTGGATGACAGCCACTTCATCGAGCTCAACAAACTGGACGACGAACTGCTCGCGGAAATGGAGAGCGGCGACGAGGAAGGTTTCCACCGCACCCTCGGCGCCCTGCTCGCCGCCGTCCGGCGGCTGGGCACACCGCTGCCGGACGATGCCCTCGAACCGTCCGAACTGATCCTGCCGTCCGGCGACGCGACGCTGGACGAGGTACGCGAGATGCTCAGCGACGACGGCCTCATCCCCGGCTGACCGCGGCCGGCACCCGGCTCCACTCCAGCGCACAGCGGTACCCGCCCCGGCTCCCCCCAGGAGACCGGGGCGCTACCGTTTTCTCTTGTGACCTCCCTCGACGCCGTACCCGCACCCGCAGCGGGCATCGTGCCGGACGTCGTGTCCGACACGGTGCGCACGGGCCGTTTCCGCTGGCACCGTTCGCATCCGCTCGCCGTCGACGCCGCCCTGGCCGCGATGGTCTTCGTGGCGACGCTGTGCGGTGCGGTGGCCGATCCGCACGGCCCGCACGGCCCCCGTTTCGGCGTCCGCGAGCTGTCCGCCACCACCGTCGTGCTCGCCGCACTCGCCTGCACCGCCCTCATCGCCCGCCGCCGCTTTCCCCGTACGGTCCTGGCCGCCACCGGCGCGCTCACCGTCGTCGAGCTGATCGTCCGCTCCAGCGACCCGCGCGCCCCCGTCGCCTTCTCCGCCGTCCTGGCCCTGTTCACCGTGGCCTCCCGTACGGACCGGCCCACCACCTGGCGCGTCGGCGCGCTGACCGTCGTCGTGCTCACCGCCGCCGCGATGCTCTTCGGCGAACACCCCTGGTACGCCCAGCAGAACCTGGCGATCTTCGCCTGGACGGGGATGGCCGCGGCCGCGGGCGACGCGGTCCGCAGCCGCCGGGCCTATGTCGACGCCATCCGCGAGCGCGCCGAGCGCGCCGAACGCACCCGCGAGGAGGAGGCCCGCCGCCGTGTCGCCGAGGAGCGGATGCGCATCGCCCGCGAGCTGCACGATGTCGTCGCCCACCACATCGCGCTGGTCAACGTCCAGGCCGGGGTCGCCTCCCATGTCATGGACAACCGGCCCGACCAGGCCAAACAAGCCCTGGCGCATGTCCGCGAGGCGTCCCGCTCGGCGCTTACGGAGCTGCGCGCCACGGTCGGCCTGCTGCGCCAGTCCGACGACCCGAAAGCCCCCACCGAACCGGCTCCGGGCCTGGGCGTCCTCGATCAGCTCGTCGACGGCTTCGTCCGCGCCGGACTCCCCGTCGACCTCCAGGCCCCGCCCGCGCCGCAGGCCCTGCCCGCCTCTGTCGACCTCACCGCCTACCGCGTGGTCCAGGAGGCGCTCACCAACGTCCGCAAGCACGCCGGTGACGGCGCCCGCGCCACCGTACGGATCATCCGCACCGAGGCCGCGCTGACGGTGACGGTCCAGGACGACGGCGGCCGGCCCGACGACGGCCCGGCGGCGGCCCCCGACGGCGGCGGCCACGGCCTGATCGGGATGCGCGAGCGGGTCTTCGCACTGCGCGGCACCATCGTCACCGGCCCCCGCGCGCAGGGCGGCTTCCAGGTCCGGGTCACCCTCCCGCTGACCGCGGCCGGTACGGACGGGGCGACCGCACACCGGACGGCGCCGGACGAGACGGCGCCGGACGAGACGGCGCCGGATGAGACGGCGACGCACGCAACCACGACCGGGACGACGCCGCACGAGACGACGCCGCACGAGACGACGACCGGAACGACGCCGGGGGAGACCTCATGACCATCAAGGTGCTGCTCGCCGACGACCAGATGCTGCTGCGCAGCGCCTTCCGCATACTGGTCGACTCCGAGCCCGACATGGAGGTCGTGGGGGAGGCGTCCGACGGCGCCCAGGCGTACGAGCTGACGCGCACGACCGGCGCCGACGTCGTCCTGATGGACATCCGGATGCCCGGGACGGACGGGCTGGCCGCCACCCGCATGATCAGCCAGGACCCGGAGCTCACCCACGTCAAGGTGGTCATCCTGACGACCTTCGAGGTCGACGACTATGTGGTGCAGTCGCTGCGGGCCGGCGCCAGCGGCTTCCTGGGCAAGGGCGCCGAGCCGGACGACATGCTGGGGGCGATCCGCATCGCGGCCGCCGGGGAGGCGCTGCTCTCGCCCGTCGCCACCAAGGGGCTGATCGCCAAGTTCCTTGCGCAGGGCGGTAGTTCGGACGACGGGGACACCCCGGCCGGCCGGGGCGCGGAGAAGCTGGCGACGCTGACCGGACGCGAGCGCGAGGTGCTGGTCCTGGTGGCCGGCGGGCTGTCCAACGACGAGATCGCCGAGCGGCTGGAGGTCAGCCCGCTGACCGTGAAGACGCATGTCAACCGGGCGATGGCCAAGCTCGGCGCCCGCGACCGCGCCCAGCTGGTGGTCATCGCCTACGAGTCGGGACTCGTACGCCCACGGGTGCAGTGAGGGTGGAGCCTGTCTACTCCGAACGCGGTAGGGCCGGGCTCCCGAAACCGACCTGCGAGCGAGGAAAACCGGCCAGGACATGGCGGAAGGTTTACGTGGGCCCGAGGTGGCCCCGCCGACCGTCCGCACTTTTCTGTACAGAAGAGAGACCGCACCCATGTCCTGGCTGTCCCGACTCAGCCTCGTACAACGGGGCCTGATAGCGCTGATGTCGATCGTCGCGATCGCCTTCGGCGCGATCGCGATCCCGCAGCTCAAACAGCAGCTCCTGCCCTCCATCGACCTGCCGATGGTGTCCGTGATGGCGCCGTACCAGGGCGCCTCGCCCGATGTCGTCGAAAAGCAGGTGATCGAGCCCCTCGAAGACGGCATCCAGACGGTCGACGGCATCAAGAGCGTCACCTCGACGTCGAGCGAGGGCTCGGGCGTCGTCATGGCGCAGTTCGACTACGGCAACGACACCAAGACCCTGGTCGCCGACGTCCAGCAGGCGGTCAACCGCGCCCGTGCGAAGCTGCCCAAGGACGTCGACCCGCAGGTGATCGCGGGCGGTACGGACGATATGCCCGCCGTGGTGCTGGCCGTCTCCTCCTCCACCAAGGACCAGCAGACCCTCGCCGACCAGCTCAACCGCGGCGTCGTCCCGGGCCTGAAGGACATCGACGGGGTCGGCCAGGTCACCGTCGGCGGCGTCACGGACCGGATCGTCGCCGTCACCCCGGACGACAAGAAGCTCGCCGCCGCCGGACTCAGCGCCTCCGCGCTCGGCCAGGCGCTGGACGCCGGCGGCGCCTCGGTGCCGGCCGGCTCCTTCTCGGAGGACGGCAAGAGCCGCACCGTCCAGGTCGGTACGGGCTACACCTCCGTGCAGCAGATCCGGGACCTGCGGGTCACCCCGGCCGCCGCCCCCGGCGGAGGCCAGGGCGCCGCGGCCGGCGGTCACGCCGCCGAGCCGGTGCGCCTGGGCGATGTGGCCACGGTCAAGGAGACCTCGGCCACCCCGACCTCGATCACCCGCACCAACGGGAAGCCCAGCCTCGCCCTGACCCTGACGATGGACCGGGACGGCAGTGCGGTCGCCATCTCCGACGCGGTCAAGGACAAGCTGCCCTCGATCCGGCAGAACCTGGGCAAGGGCGCCGAGGTCACGGTCGTCTCGGACCAGGGCCCGGCGGTCTCCAAGTCGATCGATTCGCTGACCACCGAGGGCCTGCTCGGCCTGGTCATGGCCGTGGTCGTGATCCTGCTCTTCCTCCTCAGCCTGCGCTCGACGCTGGTCACCGCGGTCTCCATCCCGCTGTCCGTCGTCATCACGCTGATCGTGCTGTGGACGGGCGACCTCTCCCTGAACATGCTCACCCTCGGCGCGCTGACCATCGCGATCGGCCGCGTCGTCGACGACTCGATCGTCGTCCTGGAGAACATCAAACGGCACCTGGGCTACGGCGAGGAGCGCCGCGAGGCCATCCTCACGGCCGTCAAGGAGGTCTCCGGCGCGATCACCTCCTCCACCCTGACCACCGTCGCGGTCTTCCTGCCCATCGGGGTGGTCGGCGGGATGGTCGGCGCCCTCTTCGGATCGTTCTCGATCACGGTGACGGTGGCCCTGCTCTCGTCCCTGATCGTCTCGCTGACGGTCGTCCCGGTCCTGTCGTACTGGTTCCTGCGCGCCCCCAAGATCCCGGAGGGCACCACCGCGGACGAACTCCGCCGCCGGGCCGAGGAAAAGGAGGCCAAGAGCCCGCTCCAGCGCCTCTACGTCCCCGTTCTGCGCTTCGCCACCCGCCGCCGGGTGACCAGTCTGCTCATCGCCGTCGCGATCCTCATCGGCACCTTCGGCATGGGCCCGCTGCTGAAGACCAACTTCTTCGACCAGAGCGACCAGGACACCCTGACCGTCAAGCAGGAGCTCGCGCCCGGTACGAGCCTGTCCGCCTCCGACGCCCAGGCCAAGAAGGTGGAAAAGCTTCTCGCCGGCACCGACGGCGTCGCCGACTACCAGGTCACCGTCGGCTCCTCCGGCTTCATGGCGGCCTTCGGCGGCGGCAGCGGCGCCAACCAGGCCACCTACCAGGTCAAGCTCAAGAGCTCCGACGACTCCGCGAAGGTCACCGACGCCCTGCGCTCCGGGCTCGACAAGCTCGGGAAGTCCATCGGCGACACCACCGTCACCGCGGGCGGCGGCGGCTTCGGCAACCAGAACCTGAGCGTGGTCGTCAAGGCCGGTGACGCCGCCACCTTGAAGAAGGCCAGCGAGCAGGTCCGCAAGGCGGTCGCCTCGCTCGACGTCACCGACGTCCAGAGCGACCTCGCCCAGAGCGTGCCGCGGATCTCCGTCACGCCCAACGCCAAGGCGGCGGCGGCCGGTTACAGTCAGGCCACCCTCGGCGGCGTCGTCGCCCAGGCGGTCCGCGGCACCACCAGCCAGAGCAAGGCCGTCCTGGACGACACCGAGCGCGATGTCGTGATCAAGTCGGCCCACCCGGCCACCACCGAGGCCCAGCTGAAGAACCTGGCCGTGCCGACCCCATCCGGCATGGTCAAGCTCTCCACCATCGCCACCGTCAAGACGGCCCCCGGCCCGGTCCAGATGACCCGGATCGACGGCGCCCGCTCGGCGACCATCACCGCCAAGCCGGCCGGCGACAACACCGGCGCGGTCAGCGCCAAGCTCCAGAGCAAGGTCGACGCCCTGAAGCTGCCGGACGGCGCCACCGCGAAGATCGGCGGTGTCTCGCAGGACCAGTCCGACGCCTTCGGCTCCCTCGGCCTGGCCATGCTGGCCGCGATAGCCATCGTCTTCATGCTGCTGGTGGGCACCTTCCGCTCCATCGTCCAGCCGCTGATCCTGCTGATCTCCATACCCTTCGCGGCCACCGGTGCGATCGGCCTGCTGGTCGCCACCGGCACCCCGCTGGGCGTCCCGGCGATGATCGGCATGCTGATGCTGATCGGCATCGTGGTCACCAACGCCATCGTGCTGATCGACCTGATCAACCAGTACCGCGCCCAGGGCTACGGCGTCGTGGAGGCCGTCATCGAGGGCGGCCGCCACCGTCTGCGTCCCATTCTGATGACCGCCCTGGCCACGATCATGGCGCTGGTCCCGATGGCCCTGTCCCTCACCGGCAACAGCGGTTTCATCTCCCAGCCGCTTGCGGTGGTCGTCATTGGCGGTCTGATCAGCTCCACCCTGCTGACCCTGCTCCTCGTCCCGACGCTCTACGCGATCATCGAACTCCGCAAGGAACGCCGGGCGAAGAAGAAGGCCGCCAAGCGCGCCGGGAGGTCCGGCGCCCCGGCGGAGCAGCCCGAGGAGCGGTCACCGGAGCCGGCCGGGGTCTGATCCCTCGGTCTGATCCCCCGGTCCGGTCCTTACTCGGCAGCCCCCCCCAGAAAGCCCCCGCGCCCGTCTCCAGGCCGCGGGGGCTTTCGCATGCCCCGTTCGGGCGGTTTACCGGCGTATGGGCGCATTCCGCGTACGTGCCCGAGAAACATGGCCAGCGGTATATGCCCCACAGATGCCCCGCACCCGTCGCCCGGAAGGAGAGCAATGACCGCCCCCGCAGCAGCGGACGGAACCCAGGACGAAACCCAGGCCGAAGCGCAGGCCGAACTCAAGGACTTCGTCGCATACTGCGTACCGCTGACCGGCTTCGCCGCCTTCGACCTCTATGCCACCGGCATGGCCCGGCTCTATCTGGACACCGCCCGCCGCCAGGTGGGCGCCGCACGCTTCGCGGAATTCTGGGAGAAGTGGCGGACCGCCGCTGCCGCAGGCGGCGGCCCCGAACTGCTCGGCCCCACCCACCGCGAGGTGGCACGGGCCCTGACCTACCTCTGGTTCACCGGCGCGTGGCCGCGCCTGGCGCCCGACGCGCATGCCGAACTGCGCCGCGACATGGCCAACGTCGAGTTCATCGTCTCGCCCAGCGCCTACCCGGAAGGGCTGGTGTGGCGGACGTTCCACGGCCACCCCGGAGGTGCCAAACCCCCCGGCTTCGGCACCTGGGCCGTCAAGCCGCCCGCCATGGTCCCGGCCGCCGAGCTACGCGACGACCTCGGCCTCCCCGCCGACGCCGTCTACCGCACCGGTCTGCCCGACGGGGTGTCCCCCGACGCCATCCCCGCCCATCTGCTGCCCGGCCACCGGCTCTCCCGCGACATCCCTCCGTCCGCCGTGCCCACCGCCCTCGCCCCCACCACCCCCGAGGAGGACCCGGTATGACCGGCACGACCGTCACCGCGGACGACGCCGCCCGCCGCCGCTACCACGCCGTCATCGTCGGCGGCGGCTGGGCCGGCAGCATCCTCGCCAAGCGGCTGGGCGCCCAGGGCTGGCAGGTGCTCGTCCTGGAGGCCGGCAACGGCGGCACCGAGACCTGGCCGGGCTATCTGGACTCCCTGTCGACCTTCTACTCCGCCGTGGCCAAGGTCCCCAACTCCGCCTACCGGCCCAACACCGCCGCCCCCTCGCCCGATGTGCTGGACCTCGCCCCGGTCCGCAACCCGCAGACCGGACAGCCGGAGTTCACCGCCCAGGGCTACTTCGTCCAGAACGGAAAACTGCCCTACGGCACCGACTACTTGCGCGCCCTCGGCGGCACCGCCATGCACTGGCTCGGCGCCGTCCCCCGGATGCACCCCGACGACTTCGCCACCCAAACCACCTACGGCTACGGACGGGACTGGCCGCTCACCGCCCAGGACCTCCAGCGCTGGTACGCCGAGGCCGAACGCGAACTCGGCGTGGCCGGCCACACCGCGGAGCAGAAGGAACTGGGCGTCGTCACCGACCCCCACCACCAGTACCCGATGCACCACATCCCGCAGAGCTATATCGACCAGTACTGCCACCGCAAGCTCAAGGACGCGGTCGTCAAGGACGAGACCGTCCCGGACGAGAAGTACAAGCTGAAGGTCACCGGCCTCCCCCAGGCCCGCAACTCCACCCCCAACCCCGAGTACGACCACGGCACCTACCGCGTCAAGGGCGCCGTCGGACTGCCGAACTACGGTGAGCGCTGTGTGGGCAACGCCAGCTGTGTGCCCATCTGCCCGGTGCAGGCCAAATCCCATCCGCTGCGCCTCCAGACCGGCCTGCGCGACAACGTCACCTTCGCCCACCGCTGCGTCGTCACCCGCGTGCGGGCGGCGGCCGACACCGGCCTGGCCACCGGCGTGGAATACCGCACCTACACCGACCCCGCCTCGCCGGTCAGCCGGTCCCATATCGCCGAGGCGGACATCGTCATCCTCGCCGCGCACGCCATCGAGAACGCCCGGCTGATGCTGTTCTCCGGGCTGGCCACGAAAAGCGGCCAGGTCGGCCGCAACCTGATGGACCACCCCACCATCCTGAACTGGGCGCTGTCCCCGGAGGCCGACGGTCCCCTCGGGCCGTTCCGGGGACCGGGCCACACCTCCGGCTGGGAGACCTTCCGCTTCGGCAAGGGACGGCGCACCCGCGCACCGTTCCGTATCGAGATCGGCAACTGGGGCTGGGGCTGGGCGACCGGCGCACCGATGAGCAACGTCGCCACCGCCCTGGGCATCGGCGGCGATGCGCACGGCGCCGTACGCAAGGACGGCGTCTTCGGCCCCGAGCTGCGCCGGCTGCTCGGCTCCGCCATCGGCCGCCAGCTCCAGCTCCAGATCGCCGTCGAACAGTCCGCCGACCCCGCCAACCGCGTCACCATCGACCCCGCCCGCTACCGCGATGCGATGGGCAACCCCCGCCCCGTCCTCACCTACAACCTCGACAAGCACACCCGCGACGGTCTGTTCGCCGCCCGGCTCGTCGCCCGGAAGATCTTCAAGGGCCTGGACGCGGAGGACCACACGAACCACGCCCCGCGCGACGGCGTCCCCCCGCTGGGCCACTTCGTCCACCAGCTCAACCACAAGACCCTGGACCTGGCCTACAGCGGAGCCGGACACGGCGCCGGCACCCACGTCATGGGCACCGACGACAGGACCTCCGTGGTCGACCCGTTCCAGCGCCTCCACGACCACCACAACGTCTACGCCATCGGCTGCGGCAGCATGCCGTCCATCGGCACCAGCAACCCCACCCTCACCATGATGGCGCTGGCCCTGCGCAGCGCCGCCCATATCCACCAGGCACTCATCGCCGCCCGCCGCCCCATCGAGGTGCGCACCACGGCGAACCCGGACGCGAGCACGATGGCGGAGGCGACGGCATGATCACCGCAACCACCCTCGACGAGCAGGGCTTCGGCATCCCCGCCACCCTCGAAGAACTGCACACCTACCTCCAGGCCGCGATGGAGGTCGAGCATCTGACCATCCCCGTCTACATGACCGGGATGTACACGATCACCCCCGGCACCAACCGCACCGCCTACTTCACCCTCCGCAGCGTCCTGCTGGAGGAGATGCTGCACATGACGCTGGCGGCGAACCTCCTCAACGCGGTCGGCGGCAAACCAAAGGTGGGCCGCAAGGAATTCGTCGCCTCCTACCCGGCGAAGCTCCCTTTCAGCGGCCCCGAGCTGCCCGAAATCGGCCTCCAGCACTTCTCCCCGAAGGCCCTGGAGACCTTTCTGACCATCGAACGCCCCCGCGACATGGCCCCCAAGCCGAAGCCGGGCGACGGCTGGACCTCCATCGGCCAGTTCTACGACTGCATCAAGAAGGGCCTGGACAACCTCGTACGCGACCTCGGCCACGGCGCCGTCTTCACCGGCGACCGCAACCACCAGGTCGGCCCCGAGGACTTCTACAACTCCGGCGGCGAGGTCTTCGCCGTCCACAACCAGGACCAGGCGCACACCGCGATCCGCGTCATCAGCGAGCAGGGCGAGGGCGTCAAGGGCACCATCTGGGACAGCGACGACCTGATCTTCGGCGAGCAGCGGCAGCTGGCCCACTACTTCCGCTTCAACGAGATCTACACCGGCCGCAGGTACGGGCAGCACGACGTCCCCGGCAAGCCGCCCAGCGGCCCCCTGGTGGACGTCACCTGGGACGACGCCTACCGCATCGACGGCAACTCCAAGCTGGCCGACTACCGCAAGTACGCCGGGACCAGCGACGTCCACGCCCAGGCCGCCGCCTTCAACTCCCGCTACGCCGCGCTGCTCAGCTACCTCCAGACGGCTTTCAACGGCACTCCGCGGGCGATGGCCCTGGCCATCCCCACCATGCTGGAGCTGCGCGACCGCTCCGAACAGCTCTACCGCAACCCGCACCCCGACCCCAAGCGGGCGGCCCAGGGCCTCAGTGCCGGCCCCACCTTCGAAATCGACGCCCCGAGCTTCCAGGAGGCCCGCCCCCACGTCGAGCAGAACCTCGCCCTGGCCGGCCTGGAAGCCGGCGCCCCCATCGACCTGTCCGCCCTGAGCCCGGAAACCAGCGAAACCTTCGCCTGAGCCGGGCGCCTGGAGACCGAGGTCCCCAGGGGCAAGCGGCCCGTCCCGTCATCGCTCCGGGGCGGGCCGCGCCCTTCGGTGGCCTGCCGCACGAGAGCACGATCTTCGTTGCCCCGCGCCCGTCGTGGTGTTCGGCGACGAGGGCGGCGTCGATGCGTGGATGCGGCGGTACGTGGACGATTACTGACGGCCGGGCCGGGCCGGGCCCGGGACCAGGACAAGGCACAATGCGCGGATGAAGAAAAAGGTGCTGCTCATCGTCGCCCTGTGCGTGGCCGTCGGCCTTGCCGCCGCGGCGCCGCTGCTGAAGAAGTACGACGACGACCTGCCGGACGTGGTGACCGACCACCTCTTCCACGAGCGCATCAAGACCTTCGCGACCGCGGGCGAGGCCCCGAAGCTCGGCGACCACGAGCTGCTGTTCATCCTCCCCAAGTGGGTCCCGAAGGACGCCACGCAGATCACGGAGAAGGTGCAGACGACCGGCGACGCCAGACTGATGCGCTTCACCCTCGGTGCGGCGCCGCTGAAGCTGACCGGGGCGAAGAGCTGCTCCGGCGGCGCCTTCAACGGGGTGCCGCAGCTTGACGCGAGCTGGTGGCCGGAGGGCGTGGGGGAGAGCGACGGGCGGGTGGACTGCTCCTACGAGTTCCAGTACCGGGTGGTGGTCAGGGGCAAGCAGGTCTATGCCTGGACCAACGGCGACCGGCTGGATTCCTGACCGCCGAGGCAGACGCAGCGGGGCGCCCCTTCGGGAAGGGGCGCCCCGCTGCGGTGTGCGGCCGTGCCTACGGCAGCGCCAGCATCCGCTCCAGCGCCAGCTTGGCGAAGCTCTCGGTCTCCTTGTCGACCTGGATGCGGTTGACGACCTTGCCGGACGCCAGCGACTCCAGGGCCCACACCAGATGGGGCAGGTCGATGCGGTTCATGGTGGAGCAGAAGCAGACCGTCTTGTCGAGGAAGACGATCTCCTTGTCCTCGGCCGCGAAACGGTTGGCCAGGCGGCGGACCAGGTTCAGCTCCGTACCGATGGCCCACTTGGAGCCGCGGGGGGCGGCCTCCAGGGCCTTGATGATGTACTCCGTCGAGCCGACGTAGTCCGCCGCGGCGACGACCTCGTGCTTGCACTCGGGGTGGACCAGGACGTTCACGCCGGGGATGCGCTCGCGGACGTCGTTGACCGAGTCCAGCGAGAAGCGGCCGTGCACGGAGCAGTGGCCGCGCCACAGGATCATCTTGGCGGCGCGCAGCTCGTCGGCGGTCAGGCCGCCGTTGGGCTTGTGGGGGTTGTAGACCACACAGTCGTCGAGGGACATGCCCATATCGCGGACGGCGGTGTTGCGGCCCAGGTGCTGGTCGGGCAGGAAGAGGACCTTCTCTCCCTGCTCGAAGGCCCAGTCCAGCGCGCGCTTGGCGTTGGAGGAGGTGCAGATCGTGCCGCCGTGCTTGCCGGTGAAGGCCTTGATGTCGGCGGAAGAGTTCATGTACGAGACGGGCACCACCTGCTCGGCAATCCCGGCCTCGGTCAGGACGTCCCAGCACTCGGCTACCTGCTCGGCCGTCGCCATATCGGCCATCGAGCAGCCGGCCGCCAGGTCGGGGAGGATCACCTGCTGGTCGTCGCCCGTGAGGATGTCGGCGGACTCGGCCATGAAGTGGACACCGCAGAAGACGATGTACTCCGCGTCCGGCCGGGCGGCCGCGTCCCGCGCGAGCTTGAAGGAGTCGCCGGTCACATCGGCGAACTCGATGACCTCGTCGCGCTGGTAGTGGTGCCCGAGGACGAAGACCTTGTCGCCGAGCTTCTCCTTGGCCGCGCGGGCGCGCTCGACGAGGCCGGGGTCGGAGGGGGCCGGCAGATCACCGGGGCACTCCACACCGCGCTCGCTCTTCGGGTCGGCCTCGCGGCCGAGGAGGAGCAGGGCCAGCGGAGTCGGCTGGACATCCAGGGGCTGGGCGGTGGTCACGACACGCACCCTCTCTTCTCTGCAGACAGCTCGTGGGCATGCATCCGCTCCCGGATACATGCCTTCTCGTCTATTTGACGTTATCTATCATAACTGCTTCACGTCAGTTTGACGATGGCCATAGTGTCGATGTGACGCATCCGGCTCCCCCTTGCCCCGGACCCCCTCCGTATGCGTGTCCGTACGTCTGGCCCGCCGCCCGCGCCGCTCCGTGATCGGTCTCCCACCGGTGCCCGCCCGGCGATGTGCGAGCATGAAGACAACAGAAGGACACCTCGCGCGCAGCCGGAATAGATCCGGGACGTCGCCGGTTGCAGCTGTGGCAACCGATGGCAAGCGGTCCGTACAACCCGGGAGAGATGTAGATGAGCGTTCAGGACGAGAAGACCACCGTCAGCGACGGCATCATCCTGTCCGACGCGGCCGCGTCGAAGGTCAAGAGCCTGCTGGAGCAGGAGGGCCGGGACGACCTCGCGCTGCGGGTGGCGGTCCAGCCCGGCGGCTGCTCCGGACTGCGTTACCAGCTCTTCTTCGACGAGCGCTCGCTCGACGGCGATGTGGTCAAGGACTTCGACGGCGTCAAGGTCGTCGCCGACCGGATGAGCGCCCCCTACCTGGGCGGTGCCTCGATCGACTTCGTCGACACCATTGAGAAGCAGGGCTTCACGATCGACAACCCGAACGCCACCGGCTCCTGCGCCTGCGGCGACTCCTTCAGCTGAGCCACCGCGCCACTGACCGACGAAGGCGGCACCCCGCTCGGGGTGCCGCCTTCGTGGTGTTCAGGGCGCAGACGCGCGCTCGGCGCTCGGGGCCTCAGCGCTTCGGGACCGCCTTGCCGGTCGAGACATCGATCACCTTCCGGCCGTCCAGCGGCTTGTCCAGCGTGACGGTCCGGGTGAAGTCCTTGGCGATCTTCACGCAGATCTGGTGCGGCTTCTTGTCCCGGCCGACGACCTTGGTCTGCACCGTCGTCGCCGACTCCTCGGCGCTCACCGTGTAGACGCTGCACACCCCGCCCCAGAAGTGCACGGTCAGCTTCCGCCCGCCGTCGCCCACCACATACGACTCCAGCGCCATCACCCCGGGCTTCCCCGACGGCACCTGCGGCGTGCGGTCCCGGTGCGCCAGATACTTCGGGTTCACGGCGGGATGCGCGATCACCGAGGTCGCGTCGGAGCCGTTGCCGGCGCCCGGCTGCCGCACCCGGTAGAGCCAGGACGGGACCAGCGCCGGTCCGCCGTTCACGTACTGCACCGCGAGGCCGAAGACCGCGCCGGTCACCTCGGTCGGCCGCTGGCCCTTCGTCGGCGCGGGCTCGCAGGGGGCGATGCCCGCGCCGCCCTTCCCGGACAGCGCCGAGGGGCAGTCGGCGGGCTTGCGGCCGTCGTGCGAGTTCAGCCGGTCCAGGGTCTGCTGCGCGCCCAGTACGGGATACACCGCGCCCTTGGCGGGGTGCGCCAACTGGCCGCTGCCGCCCACCACTTGACCGTCCGAGCCGACCTGGAGATCGCTCTGCCAGCCGTACGTCGGCAGCCCGCCGAGCACCGGGTCGGCGCTCACGATCCGTACCGCGCCGGACAGCCCGCTCGCATCCAGCTTCGCGTCCTTCTGGCCGAGGGCCGCCAGCGCGGGCCGCACGGCCTCCTTGGCCTTCGCCTCCGACACCGCGCCCTTGCCGCTGCCGTCGTCCTCCGTGGAGGCGTCCCCGGCGCCGCGGTACGAGGGACAGCCCGGCCGGCCGGACGGCGAGGCGCCGGTGTCGCCCTTCGGCGAGGCGGGCAGCGCGCAGTTGGTCCCGCCCGGGGTGCCGTACTGCGAGAACGTCCACGATCCCGAGCCGGTCTTGGTGACCTGGAGGACGGGGCCGCGACCGTCCGCGGTGGGCCCGCCGACCTTCCAGGTGTTGCCCTCCGAGCGAACCTTTCCGGCCACATCCAGGGCCTTGGCCAGCCGTTCCACCGCCGCCTGGGAGATCTGGCCCTGCGGCCGGTACACGGGCGCCGACGCCGGACCGCCGGGCAGCTTGGCCACCGCCTTGTAGTGCGCACCCTGCGGATTGGGCTCGCCCGCCGCTATCCCGCCGCCGGTGTAGCCGTCGAGCGCCAGCGGCGGCGGATTGCCGGCCGCGGCCCCCGCGGTGGCGTCCCGGCCGCCGGACGCGGACGAGGCCCAGTACGCCGCGCCACCCCCGGCGACCAGCACCGCGGCGGCCATGGAGGCGATCACCAGCCGGCTGGGCCGCCTGCGGGCCGTGGGCTCCGGGTTCCCGGCAGGCGCCGCGCCGTCCCCGGTGTCGTTGGTGTCCTCGGTGTTCACCGCATCGCTCCTTCGGCTCCGCCGACCATCTTCCGTGTCCGTACTCACGGACGCCGATGGGACGAAGCAGGGGCGGCGGCGGTTCCCCCGTCCGGCGGGGGACCGGCCCGGTCGCCGTACGCCGGCTCAGTCGCCGTACTCGGACATGCCCTCCAGCAGTGCGGCAGACTTCTCGGGGACCGAGACGCCGTGCAGTTCGGTCGCCTTGCCCCGGGCGGACGCCTTGCCCTCGGCGGGCTCGGCGCACCGGCTGCGGGTGAAGCGCGGCGCCATCCGCGCGCAGTCGCCGCGCAGCTGGTCGAGCGACTCCGGGTCGGCCGTGGCGGACGCGGCACGGGCGGCGGACGGTGTGACGGCTTTCACAGGCTTGGTCATAGCGGCACCGTACGCAGCCGCCTTCCGCGAAGAAAGACCTACTATTGGGTAGTTTCGGTATGTCCGATCGTCCGGGATGACCGGGTGGCCCGGCGCTATGCCCGGTAGCGTTGTCCCACGTCCGCTAGTCCCTCCGCCCCAGGAGCAGACCCGTCGTGCGTATTGCAGTCTCCGGCTCCATCGCCACCGACCATCTGATGACGTTCCCCGGCCGTTTCGCCGACCAGCTGGTCGCCGATCAGCTGCATACGGTCTCCCTCTCCTTCCTCGTCGATCAGCTCGACGTCCGCCGGGGCGGCGTCGCCCCCAACATCTGCTTCGGGATGGGCCAGCTGGGCATCCAGCCGATCCTGGTCGGCGCCGCGGGCAACGACTTCGAGGAGTACCGCGCCTGGCTCGACCGCCACGGCGTCGACACCCGCTCGGTACGGATCTCCGAGGTGCTGCACACCGCCCGCTTCGTGTGCACCACCGACGCCGACCACAACCAGATCGGCTCCTTCTACACCGGCGCCATGAGCGAGGCCCGGCTGATCGAGTTCCAGCACGTCGCCGAGCGCGTCGGCGGCCTGGACCTGGTCCTGATCGGTGCGGACGACCCCGAGGCGATGATCCGCCACACCGAGGAGTGCCGCAGCCGGGGCATCCCCTTCGCCGCCGACTTCTCCCAGCAGATCGCCCGCATGGACGGCGAGGGCATCCGCACCCTGATGGAGGGCGCCGCCTACCTCTTCTCCAACGAGTACGAGAAGGGCCTGATCGAGTCCAAGACCGGCTGGACCGCCGACGAGATCCTGGCCAAGGTCGGCACCCGCGTCACCACCCTGGGCTCCAACGGCGTCCGGATCGAGCGCGTCGGCGAGCCGGTCATCGAGGTCGGCGTCCCGGAGGAGAAGGCCAAGGCCGACCCGACCGGCGTCGGCGACGCCTTCCGTGCCGGCTTCCTGTCGGGCCTGGCCTGGGGCGTCGACCTGGAGCGCGCCGCCCAGGTCGGCTGCATGCTCGCCACCCTGGTCATCGAGACCGTCGGCACCCAGGAGTACGAGCTGCACCGCAGCCACTTCATGGACCGCTTCACCAAGGCCTACGGGCACGAGGCCGCGGCCGAGGTCCAGGAGCACCTGGTCTGAGCCCTTCGGCGCTTTCGCGCCGGGCCTCACCCACCGGGCCTTTCGCGCCTATACGCGGCGCCGCACCACATATGCGGCGCCGCGTTCCGCATCCTGCTCACCCACGTACTCCTGCTCGCGCATCGCGCACCAGGCGGGGATGTCCTGCCGCGCCGCCTCGTCGTCCGACAGCACCGTCACCGTGCCGCCGACCGGCACCCGGCCGATGACCTTCGCCAGCTCGATGACCGGGATCGGGCAGCGCCTGCCGAGGGCGTCGACCACCAGGCCCGTCTCCTCGCCCGCCGCCGCGGGCTTCTCCGGCTTCTCCACCGGCACCCCCAGCTGCTCCCGTACCGAGCGCACCACCCCCGGCAGCACCTGAAGGAACCGCTCCACATCGGCCTCGTCCGTGCCGTACGGGAGCGAGACCCGGACATTCCCCTCCGAGAGCACACCCATCGCGCGCAGCACATGGCTCGGCGTCAGAGTGCTGGAGGTACAGGACGATCCGGACGAGACGGAGAAGCCGGCCCGGTCGAGTTCCTGCAACAGCACCTCGCCGTCGACATAGAGACACGAGAACGTGACGAGGTGGGGGAGACGCCGTACGGGGTCGCCGACCACCTCCACCTCGCCGACCAGCTCCGGCACCCGGGTGCGGATCCGGCCGACCAGCTCCCGCAGCCGCGCCGCCTCGTCCGCTCCGCCCGCCGCCTCGGCGCGCAGGGCCCGCAGCGCGGCGGCCGCCGCGACGATCCCCGGCAGGTTGCCGAAACCGGGCGCGCGGCCCGACTCCCGTTCGTCGGCCGGGCCCTGGGGCGCGAAGCGGGTGCCCTTGCGGACGGCGAGCAGACCCACACCGGGCGGGCCGCCCCACTTGTGGGCGCTCGCCGTCAGCAGCGACCAGGCGCCCGGCACCGGCCCCCAGGCAAGAGACTGCGCCGCATCCACCAGGAGCGGCACCCCTGCCTCCTGGCAGTGGGCCGCCACCTCCTCGACCGGCTGCTCGGTGCCCACCTCGTGGTTGGCGGACTGGAGGCAGGCGAGCGCGGTGTCCGCCCGCAGCGCGGCGGCGAACTCCCCGGCCGCGACCCGGCCCGTACGGTCCACGCCGACCTGGGTGACCGTGCCGCCGGCCGCCGTATGGACCTCGGCGGCATGCAGGACGGCGGAGTGCTCGACCGCGGAGTGCACCAGCCCCCGGCCGACACGCCGGCGGGCCGCCAGCGCCCCGGACATCCCGGAATGCACCGCCTGCGTCCCCGAAGGGGTGAAAACCAGCTCGTCGGGCCGGCACCCCACGGCCTCCGCCGCGGCCTCCCGCGCAGCATCCAGCAGCATCCGGGCCCGCCGCCCCTCCCGGTACAGGCGGACCGGATCGGCCCAGCCCTCGTCCAGCGAGGCGAGCAGGGCCTCGCGGGCGACGGGATGCAGCGGGGCGGCGGAGGCGGCGTCGAAGTAGGGCACGTACGAGACGGTAGCCCCCCGGCTGACGCCGGGGCTGCCGCCCACCGCTGCGGACGCTCGCCAAGCCGTCAGTTGCCTGGTGGGAGCGGGTAATCGGGCGTCCGGGGGACGCCCGGCGACCGACACGCCCACCCCATCGGGGTGGCTCGCGGCGCGTTGGGCACCCTCCCCGCGCGACCCCAAATAGCGTCCAGTAGGGTTTGGTCCGCATAAACATCCAAACCCCTGCCCGACGCAGGGCGGCGACCGACCAGCGAGTTAAGGCCGCAGCCGACCGCGCGGGCGAGACTCTCGGGAAGGCGCTACGTGAGTCCCAACGGCTCCGACCGCTCGTCGCGGCGCCCGATGCGGCGGAAGCTGCCGCAGGTGCTTGCTGCGGGCCTGGTCCTGGCGACCTCTACTGGTTGCTCATACAAGGACTTCCCCCGCCTCGGCATGCCGACGCCCGTCACCGACGAGGCGCCGCGAATCCTCTCTCTTTGGCAGGGCTCCTGGGCCGCCGCCCTCGCAACGGGCGTGCTGGTCTGGGGCCTGATCATCTGGAGCGTGATCTTCCACCGCCGCAGCCGGACCAAGGTGGAGGTCCCCACTCAGACGCGGTACAACATGCCCATCGAGGCGTTGTACACGATCGTCCCGTTCATCATCATCGCGGTGCTCTTCTACTTCACCGCGCGCGATGAGAGCTACGTTCTCAAGACTTCCAAGAAGCCGGACCACGTCATCAACGTGGTGGGCTTCCAGTGGAGCTGGGCGTTCAACTACCTGGAGAACGTGGACGGCAACAACAAGACCACCGGGATCAATTCTCCCGAACTCTCTGCCATCCCGGACAAGTGGAAGAAGTCCGCTCCGGCCGGTGCCGAGGGCGTCTACGACACGGGCAACCCGGCGACGAAGAACCCGCAGACCGGCAACCCGGGCCCGACCCTGTGGCTGCCGAAGGGCGAGACGGTTCAGTTCGTCCTCACGTCGCGTGACGTCATCCACTCCTTCTGGGTGATCCCGTTCCTGATGAAGCAGGACGTGATCCCGGGCCACACCAACGTCTTCGAGGTGACCCCCAACAAGGAGGGCACCTTCATGGGCAAGTGCGCCGAGCTGTGCGGCGTCGACCACTCCCGGATGCTCTTCAACGTCAAGGTCGTCTCCCCGGCTAAGTACCGGGAGCACCTGAAGGACCTGGCGAAGAAGGGCCAGACCGGATACCTGCCGTCGGGCATCAAGCAGACGGATCACGCCAGGAATGCGGAGACGAAGAACACGTGAGCATCCTCAACGAACCTCAGGGTGCCGCCGCCGAGACGGCTCCGGCAGCACCGCCCGTACGCAAGAAGCAACCGGGTATCGCCGCGGTCAAGTGGCTCACCACCACCGACCACAAGACCATCGGCACGATGTACCTGGTCACGTCGTTCGCGTTCTTCTGCGTCGGCGGCCTGATGGCGCTGCTCATGCGCGCCGAGCTGGCCCGCCCCGGTGAGCAGATCATGACGAACGAGCAGTTCAACCAGGCGTTCACCATGCATGGCACGATCATGCTGCTGATGTTCGCCACCCCGCTGTTCGCCGGTTTCGCGAACTGGATCATGCCGCTCCAGATCGGCGCGCCCGACGTGGCGTTCCCGCGGCTGAACATGTTCGCCTACTGGCTCTACCTCTTCGGCTCGCTGATCGCGGTGGCCGGCTTCCTCACCCCGCAGGGTGCGGCCGACTTCGGCTGGTTCGCCTACTCCCCGCTGTCGGACGCGGTCCGCTCGCCGGGCGTCGGCGCCGATATGTGGATCATGGGTCTGGCCTTCTCCGGCTTCGGCACCATCCTCGGTTCGGTCAACTTCATCACCACGATCATCTGCATGCGTGCGCCTGGCATGACGATGTTCCGGATGCCGATCTTCGTGTGGAACGTGCTGCTGACCGGTGTGCTGGTCCTGCTGGCCTTCCCGGTCCTGGCCGCCGCGCTGTTCGCCCTGGAGGCGGACCGTAAATTCGGTGCCCATGTATTCGATGCCGCAAATGGCGGCGCATTGCTCTGGCAGCATCTTTTCTGGTTCTTCGGGCATCCCGAGGTCTATATCATCGCCCTGCCGTTCTTCGGCATCATTTCCGAGGTCATTCCGGTGTTCTCCCGGAAGCCGATGTTCGGTTACATCGGTCTGATTGCGGCGACGATTTCGATTGCCGGTCTTTCGGTCACGGTGTGGGCGCACCACATGTATGTGACCGGCGGTGTGCTGCTGCCGTTCTTCTCCTTCATGACGTTCCTGATCGCGGTCCCGACCGGTGTGAAGTTCTTCAACTGGATCGGCACGATGTGGAAGGGCTCACTGTCCTTCGAGACGCCGATGCTGTGGACGATCGGCTTCCTGATCACCTTCACCTTCGGTGGTCTGACCGGTGTCATCCTGGCCTCGCCGCCGATGGACTTCCACGTCTCCGACTCGTACTTCGTCGTGGCGCACTTCCACTACGTCGTCTTCGGCACGGTCGTCTTCGCGATGTTCGCCGGCTTCCACTTCTGGTGGCCGAAGTTCACCGGCAAGATGCTGGACGAGCGCCTCGGCAAGATCACGTTCTGGACGCTGTTCATCGGCTTCCACGGCACGTTCCTCGTCCAGCACTGGCTGGGCGCCGAGGGCATGCCGCGCCGGTACGCCGACTACCTGGCGGCCGACGGCTTCACCACGCTGAACACCATCTCGACGATCAGCTCGTTCCTGCTGGGCCTGTCGATCCTGCCGTTCTTCTACAACATCTGGAAGACCGCCAAGTACGGCAAGAAGGTCGAGGTCGACGACCCCTGGGGCTACGGCCGTTCGCTGGAGTGGGCGACCTCCTGCCCGCCGCCGCGGCACAACTTCCTCACCCTGCCGCGTATTCGCTCCGAATCCCCGGCGTTCGACCTGCACCACCCGGAGATCGCGGCCCTCGACGCGCTGCACAACGGTCACGGCGCGGATGACAAGTCCCTCGCCGGCGGCAAGGAGGCGGGCAAGTGAAGATCCAGGGCAAGATGTTCATCTGGCTGAGTGTCTTCATCCTCGCCATGGCGGTCGTCTATGGCGTGTGGTCGAAGGAGCCGGCCGGTACCACCGCGCTCTTCCTGGCGTTCGGCCTGTGCATCATGGTCGGCTACTACCTGGCCTTCACGGCCCGGCGGGTCGACGCGGGTGCCCAGGACAACGAGCACGCCGAGGTCTCGGACGACGCCGGTGAGGTGGGCTTCTTCAGCCCGCACAGCTGGCAGCCGCTCTCCCTGGCCGTCGGTGGCGCGCTCGCCTTCATGGGCGTCGTCTTCGGCTGGTGGCTGCTGTACTTCTCCGCCCCGGTGATCCTGGTGGGTCTCTTCGGCTGGGTCTTCGAGTACTACCACGGCGAGAACCGCACCCAGTAGGACGCGGACACGCCGTACACGGCGGGCCCGGACACCCGATCAGGTGTCCGGGCCCGCCGTCGTTTCCGGCGTGGCGGCTTGCCTTTCGGGTCAAGAATGTCTCCCGCGCGCACCCCGTTTGCAGTCATCCAGCGCGCCGCAAGAGGTGGTTCTTCATATTTTTGGGGCATGAGTACCAGACCTCGAACCCGGACGGTGCTGAGCTGCGGCCTCCTGATAGTGCCCCTTGCGGTGAGCGCCACCGCCTGCGGGGACTCGACGTCGCAGCCGCTCTCCGCCAAGCCCTACGACGCGGCCGACCAGATCACGGCCAACACCCCGGACGGCAAGCAGAAAGCGGACCCCGACAAGCCGCTTGAGGTCTCCGTCAAGGGTGACGAGGCGCGGATCACGGACGTGACCGCCACCGACTCCTCCGGCCGCTACATCCGCGGCGAACTCAGCGCCGACGGCAGGCGCTGGAGAACCACCGTGCCACTGGCCGCCGGCACCCGCTACACGGTGCAGGTCAGCACCGAGAACGAGGACGGCGCCCCCGGCCGCAAAACCCTCGTCGTCCACACCACGGACAACAACGACGACCGACTGCGCGTCACCTTCGGCCCCGACACCGGCGAATACGGCGTCGGCCAGCCCGTCACCGCCGAACTCAGCAGGGACGTGACCGACCCCAAGCAGCGGGCCGTCGTCGAAAGCGCCCTGAAGGTGGACTCCATCCCGCGGGTCGAGGGCACCTGGCACTGGATCGACGGCAGGAAACTGCACTTCCGCCCCAAGGACTACTGGCCCGCGCACGCCACCATCGCCGTCCACAGCAACCTGGCCGGCCTCAAGATCGCCCGGGGGCTCTACGGCGGCCCCGCCAAGCCCGTCCGGCTCACCACGGGCGACGCGGTGGAGGCCATCACCGACGCCGCCGCCCACCGGATGACGGTGCTGCGCAACGGTGAGGAGATCAACACCATCCCCGTCACCACCGGCAAGCCCGGCTTCTCCACCCGCAACGGCGTCAAGGTCGTCCTCGGCAAGGAGAGCTTCGTACGGATGCGCTCCTCCACCGTCGGCATCTCCGCCGGGAGTTCGGACTCCTACAACCTGCCGGTCTACTGGGCCACCCGGGTGACCTGGAGCGGCGAGTACGTGCACGCCGCCCCCTGGTCCGTCGGCTCGCAGGGCGCCGCCAACGTCAGCCACGGCTGCACCGGCATGTCCACCGGCAACGCCCGGTGGTTCTTCAACCACGTCCGCGTCGGCGACATCGTCAAGGTCGTCAACAGCTCCGGCGACACCATGACCCCGTTCGACAACGGCTTCGGCGACTGGAACATGCCCTGGAAGGAATGGCGGGCCGGCAGCGCCCTGAAGACCAAGGGCTCCAGCACCACAGGAGCCGCCGAGCGCCGGCCGGACTCCTCCGCCGACGCCCGGCTCCGCCCCGAGCTGTGAAGGCTCCCCAGCGGCCGCACAGCCGCTCGTGGGGCGCCGGCTCAGACCTGGACGAGTGCCCTGCGGCGCAGCAGCGAGGCCAGGGCGTCCGCGAACGCCACCGGGTCGAGGGGATGGGTCACGGCCGCGTCCGCGCGGCTCCAGGTGGCCAGCCAGGCGTCCTGCGGGCGGCCGATGAGCAGCAGGACGGGCGGGCACCGGAAGATCTCGTCCTTGATCTGCCGGCACACGCCCATCCCGCCCGCGGGCGCGGTCTCGCCGTCCAGGACGCAGACGTCGATCCCGCCCTGCTCCAGGGCCGCCAGGACGGCCGGAGCGGTGGCGCACTCCAGGATCTCGATCTGGGGGACATCGGCGGCGGGCCGCCGGCCGGCCGCCAGCCGGACCTGCTCGCGGGTGTGGGCGTTGTCGCTGTAGACCAGGACCGTGGCGGTCGGCTGCATCGTTCCTCCAGCTTGTCGGCGGGCCGGCTTCGGGGTCGATCGTTGCGCGGATGCTACTCCCGTACCAGGTGCCCGCAGGAGGGTTCGTACCGCTTCGCGCGCTGACCGATGCGGCGTCAGGACCGCTGCGCGGACGGCCCGGCGGGCCCGGGGCGACCGGCCGCGTCCCCCCTTCGGGCGACCGCCGCGACGACCCCCGCGAGCAGGCCGTACGGCCTTGACACACCGAACGGCACCCCCCGGAGTGAGGGCGGGATAAGCGACCGACATAATGTCGGTCGTGGCGACAGCAACGACAGTAGAAACCGGGCACGCGCACCCGTCGGTCAATCGGCCGAACCTCACCAGCGTCGGAACCATCATCTGGCTGAGTTCCGAGCTGATGTTCTTCGCGGCCCTCTTCGCGATGTACTTCACCCTTCGATCGGTGACCGGCGAGGCGTATTGGAAGGAATCGGCCAGTGCGCTGAATCTTCCGTTCTCCGCGACCAACACCACGATCCTGGTGCTCAGCTCCCTGACCTGCCAGCTCGGCGTATTCGCCGCCGAGCGCGGTGACGTCAAAAAGCTCCGCGCGTGGTTCGTGGTCACCTTCGTCATGGGTGCGACCTTCATCGGCGGTCAGGTCTTCGAATACACCGAACTGGTCAAGCACGAGGGCCTCTCGCTCTCGTCCGGCCCGTACGGCTCGGTGTTCTACCTGACCACCGGCTTCCACGGACTGCACGTGACGGGCGGACTCATCGCCTTCCTGCTGGTCCTGGGCAGGACGTACGCGGCCAAGAGGTTCACCCACACGCAGGCCACCGCGGCCATCGTCGTGTCCTACTACTGGCACTTCGTCGATGTCGTCTGGATCGGCCTCTTCGCCACGATCTACCTGATCCGGTAACTGATCCGGTAACCGGTCCCCGACCGGATACGCATTACCGACAGACATAGCCAAAGCATCGACGCAGAAGATCCTGACACCGGGGTAATCCGTGAAAAAGCTCTCCGCACGACGGCGCCATCCACTGGCGGCGCTCGTCGTCCTACTCTTCGCGCTGGCGGTCACTGGGGGGCTGTACGCCGCGTTCGCGCCGGCGGACAAGGCTCAGGCCGATGACACCGCCCAGTCCCTTGCCATCAAGGAGGGCAAGAAGCTCTTCGCCGTGGGCTGCGCCAGCTGCCACGGCACCGGCGGTCAGGGCACCTCCGACGGCCCCAGCCTGGTGGGCGTCGGTGCCGCAGCCGTCGACTTCCAGGTCGGCACCGGCCGTATGCCCGCCCAGCAGCCCGGCGCCCAGGTGCCGCGGAAGCGGAACATCTACACCAACGCCCAGATCGACCAGCTCGCGGCCTACGTCGCGTCGCTGGGCGCCGGCCCCACCGTGCCGGACAAGCAGCAGTACAGCGCGGCCGGCGCGGACGTCGCCAAGGGCGGCGAGCTGTTCCGTACGAACTGCGCCCAGTGCCACAACTTCACCGGCAAGGGCGGCGCGCTGACCAACGGCAAGTTCGCACCGACCCTTGAGGGCGTGGACCCCAAGCACATCTACGAGGCCATGGAAACCGGCCCGCAGAACATGCCCTCCTTCGGCGACGGCTCCCTGTCGAAGGAAAACAAGAAGGACATCGTCGCGTACCTCGGCGCCGTCAACGGCGATGAGTCGGCGAGCCCCGGCGGCCTGGAACTCGGCGGTCTCGGTCCGGTCACTGAGGGTCTCTTCGGCTACATCTTCGGCCTGGGCGCGCTGATCGCAGTCGCCATCTGGGTCGCAGCCCGGACTACGAAGGCCAAGAAGTCATGAGTGAGACTGGACGACACGAAGACGTGCCAGAAGAAACCCTTCCCGAGCGGGAGACGGCGCACGAAGGCGCGGTGGCGACGGCGGAGAACCCGTTCGCCGACCCCGGTCTGCCCGAGCACGAGCACCGCGCGCAGGACATCGACGAGCGGGCCGCCAAGCGCTCCGAGAACACCGTCGCCCTGCTGTTCCTGGTGTCGATGCTGGCCACGGTCGGCTTCATCGCCTCGTACGTGACGATCCCGATCGACAAGATCGTCTACATCTGGCCGATCGGCCACATCAGCGGCCTGAACTTCGCGCTGGGCCTCACCCTCGGTGTCGCGCTCTTCTGCATCGGCGCCGGCGCGGTCCACTGGGCCCGCACCCTGATGTCGGACGTGGAGGTCGCCGACGACCGCCACCCCATCGAGGCCGCCCCCGAGGTCAAGGCCAAAGTCCTGGCGGACTTCAAGCTGGGCGCCGAGGAGTCGCAGTTCGGCCGGCGCAAGCTGATCCGCAACACCCTGTTCGGTGCCATGGCGATGGTCCCGCTCTCCGGTGTCGTACTGCTGCGTGACCTCGGCCCGCTGCCCGGGACCAAGCTGCGCACCACGAACTGGAAGAAGGGCGTCCGCCTCGTCAACCAGTCCACCAACCTTCCGCTGCGTCCCGAGGACATCGCGGTCGGCTCCCTGACCTTCGCCAAGCCCGAGGGCCTGGAGGAGGACCAGGAGGACTTCAACGAGAAGATCGCCAAGGACGCCCTGATGCTCGTGCGGATCCAGCCGCAGGACATCAAGGACAAGGACGAACTGTCCTGGTCGCACGAGGGCATCGTGGCCTTCTCGAAGATCTGCACCCACGTGGGCTGCCCCATCAGCCTCTACGAGCAGCAGACCCACCACGTGCTCTGCCCCTGCCACCAGTCGACGTTCGACCTCTCTGACGGCGGCAAGGTGATCTTCGGTCCCGCCGGGCACGCCCTGCCGCAGCTGCACATCACGGAGAAGGACGGTTTCCTGGAGGCCGCGAGCGGCTTCGGTGAGCCCGTCGGCCCGAGCTTCTGGGAGCGCGGATGAGTAACGAGACAAGCGCGACCACCACGCGCCGCGGCCCTGCGCCGCGGGGCGAGCGGATCGCCGACTGGGCGGACGGCCGGCTGGGCATCTACAGCCTCGCCAAGGCCAATATGCGCAAGATCTTCCCGGACCACTGGTCCTTCATGCTGGGTGAGGTCGCGCTCTACAGCTTTGTCATCATCATCCTGACCGGTGTCTATCTGACGCTGTTCTTCCACCCGAGCATGGCCGAGGTGACCTACCACGGTTCCTATGTGCCCATGCAGGGAATCCGGATGACCCAGGCCTTCGAGTCGACGCTGGACATCAGCTTCGACGTCCGCGGCGGCCTGCTCATCCGTCAGATCCACCACTGGGCCGCGCTGGTCTTCCTGGCCGCGATGATGGTCCACATGATGCGGGTGTTCTTCACCGGCGCCTTCCGCAAGCCGCGCGAGGTCAACTGGCTGTTCGGCTTCCTGCTGTTCGTGCTGGGCATGTTCACCGGCTTCACCGGCTACTCGCTCCCCGACGACCTGCTCTCCGGCACCGGCGTGCGGTTCATCGAGGGCGTCATCCTGGCGATCCCGCTGGTCGGCTCGTACCTCCAGATGTTCATCTTCGGCGGCGAGTTCCCCGGCCACGACATCATCGCGCGGTTCTACACGGTCCACGTGCTGCTGCTGCCCGGCATCATGCTCGGCCTGCTGGTCGCGCACCTGATCCTGGTCTTCTACCACAAGCACACGCAGTTCCCGGGCGCCGGAAAGACCAACGAGAACGTCGTCGGCATGCCCCTGCTGCCGGTCTACATGGCCAAGGCCGGAGGCTTCTTCTTCCTGGTCTTCGGTGTGATCTCGGTGATCGCCGCGATCGCCAGCATCAACCCCGTGTGGGCCATAGGGCCGTACCGGCCGGACCAGGTCTCCACTGGTGCGCAGCCGGACTGGTACATGGGCTTCGCCGAGGGTCTGGTCCGTGTCATGCCGGGCTGGGAGTGGAACTTCTGGGGCCACACCGTCAACTTCGGTGTGCTGATCCCGATCGTGATCTTCCCCCTGGTCCTGGTCGCCATCGCCGTCTACCCGTTCGTCGAGTCCTGGGTACGGGGCGACAAGCGCGAGCACCACATCCTGGACCGCCCGCGCAACGTTCCCACCCGCACCGGCTTCGGTGTGGCCTGGCTGGTCGCGTACTTCGTGATGCTGATCGGCGGCGGCAACGACCTGTGGGCGACGCACTTCCACCTGTCGATCAACTCGATCACCTGGTTCGTCCGGATCGCGTTCTTCGTCGGGCCGGTGCTGGCCTTCATCGCCACCAAGCGGGTCTGCATGGGCCTCCAGCGCCGCGACAAGGACAAGGTGCTGCACGGCCGCGAGTCCGGCATCATCAAGCGCCTGCCGCACGGTGAGTTCATCGAGGTCCACGAGCCGCTCGACCAGGAGAAGCTGCACATGCTCACCCAGCATGAGCAGCCCGAGCCCTACGAGCTGGGCCCGGAGGTCGACGAGAACGGCGTCCGCCGCAAGTTCACCCGCGGGCAGAAGCTGCGCGCGAAGCTCTCCAAGGGCTACTACGGCGAGGACAACGTCATCCCCAAGCCGACCGTCGAGGAGTACAAGGAGATCACCAGCGGCCACGGCCACCACTGATCACCGCAGCGCCTTGAGGCGCAGGTAGTACGCCACCCAGAGGGCCCCGTCCGTCCCCCAAGCTCTCGACTTCGCTCGAGCAGGGGGGACCCCCACCGGACGGGGCCCTCCGGCGTGCCCCGGGCTCGATAGGGTGAACGGCAGAGGCACCAGACAAACCAGGAGCGTGGACCATGAACGTTGTGACCCCGGTGGGCGGCGACAGCGTGGCGGCCCACACCTGGCCGGCCATCCTCAACGCCCTGCTGGACGGCCGTGACCTCGCCGCCGACGACACCGCCTGGGTGATGGACAGGATCATGCGGGGCGAGGCCAGCGACGCCCAGATCGCCGGCTTCGCGGTGGCGCTGCGGGCCAAGGGCGAGACCGTCGCCGAGATCTCCGGGCTCGTGCGCACCATGTACGCGCACGCCCGGCTGATCGAGGTGCCCGGCCCCAGCGTGGACATCGTCGGCACCGGCGGCGACGGCGCCAAGACCGTCAACATCTCCACGATGTCCTCGATCGTGGTGGCCGGCACCGGCGCCAAGGTCGTCAAACACGGCAGCCGCGCCGCGTCCTCGGCCAGCGGCGCCTCCGACGTCCTCGAAAAGCTCGGCGTCAATCTCGACCTCAGCCCCCGGCGGGTCACCGAGGTCGCCGAGGAGGCGGGCATCACCTTCTGCTTCGCGGTGAAGTTCCACCCCGCGCTGCGCCATGTCGCCAACGCCCGCGCCCAGCTCGGCATCCGCACCACCTTCAATGTGCTGGGCCCGCTGACCAACCCCGCCCGCGTACGGGCCCAGGCCACCGGCGTCGCCGACGCCCGGATGGCGCCGATCCTGGCCGGGGTGCTCGCCGAGCGCGGCTCCTCGGCGCTGGTCTTCCGCGGCGACGACGGGCTGGACGAGCTGACCACCACCGCCACCTCGCGGGTGTGGGTGGTCCGCGACGGCACGGTCCGCGAGGAGGGCTTCGACCCCCGCGACGTGGGCATCGGCCTCGTCCCGGTGGAGGCCCTGCGCGGCGCCGACGCCTCGTACAACGCGGACGTGGCCCGCCGTCTGCTGGACGGCGAGACCGGCCCGGTGCGCGAGGCGGTCCTGCTCAATGCGGCGGCGGCCCTGGTGGCGCTGCATCCGTCCGGGGCGCCGCTGACGGAGCAGATCCGGGCCGGCATCGAGAAGGCCGCCGCGGCCATCGACTCGGGCGCGGCCAAACGGGCCCTGGAGCGGTGGGTGGCGGCCAGCAACGCCTGAGGCGCCGTGCGCCGGCCGTGACGCCCGAGCCGTGACGCACGGCCGTCACGCAGAGTGTGACGCAAGCCCCTGTCCGGTATCCGGACCGGGGCTTGCGCGCGCATTGCCGTATGGCATGATGCAGCTCAGGTCACGAGTGACAGCGATGTAGGCCCCGGCCCGCTGTCCGGCAACCCTCCGTCCGTGGCGGGGTGCCCCGGGTGATGACCAGGCCGCAGGCAGCGAGGTCTGCGGCAAGCGCGGATCCCTCGCCAGGGATCCTGGTCCTCGAGGGAGCCCTTCCGTGATGCAGCGAATGCGATAGGGGCCTACGGCCCCGCTTCTCCGCCTCTTCCTCTTCAACCGCTGCGGCCGTTCTGCGTGCGCCTCTGTGCACCTCCGCCGGCGCCTCCGCGTACCCGTCCGCAGCGAATTCGCTTACCTCTCACGGGAGTTCGCCATGTCTGTCTCCGCCGTTGCCGCCGACCGTTCCGTTTGTGCCCCGCTGCCGGTTCTGGGCCGAGATGTCCTCGTCCCGCTGGTGACCGGCGGCGAGGCCGTCTACGCCGCGCTCGACTACGCCGCCAGCGCCCCCGCCCTCCAGCGCGTCTGGGACGACGTCGCCGCCTACGCCCCGTACTACGGCAGCGTCCACCGCGGCGCCGGATACCTCTCGCAGCTGTCCACCGACCTCTTCGAGAACAGCCGCACGACCATCGCGGACTTCCTCGGCTGCCGCGCCGACGACCAGGTGGTCTTCACCCGCTCCACCACCGACTCGCTCAACCTCCTCGCCGCCGTACTCCCGCAGGGCACCCGGGTGTTCGTCTTCGAGACCGAGCACCACGCCTCCCTGCTGCCGTGGGAGCAGCGCGCCGGCGTCGAGGTCACCTACCTCAACGCACCGCGGACGCACGGCGAGGCCGTCGACACCCTGGAGAAGGCGCTGGCCGAGCGCGAGCCCTGCGGCCCGGCGCTGGTGTGCGTGACCGGCGCCTCCAACGTGACCGGCGAGCTGTGGCCCGTCCGGGAACTGGCCGCCGCGGCCCATGCGCACGGAGCCCGGATCGTCCTGGACGCCGCTCAGCTCGCCCCGCACCACCCCCTGGACATCGCCGAACTGGACGTCGACTGGGTCGCCTTCTCCGGCCACAAGCTCTACGCGCCGTTCGGCGCCGGGGTGCTGGCCGGGCGCGCCGACTGGCTGCGGTCGGCCGACCCGTACCTGGCGGGCGGCGGCGCCAGCCGCAAGGTCTCGCGGCGTACGGACGGCGGCGTGGACGTCGAATGGCACACCACCGCGGCCCGCCACGAGGCCGGTTCGCCGAACGTCATCGGCGCCTATGCCATCGCCTCCGCCTGCCAGGCCCTGACCGAGGCCGGGTTCGACACCCTGGTCGCCCGCGAGCGGGAGCTGATCGCCAAGGTTCGTGCGGGGCTGGCCGAGGTCCCCGAGGTCAAGGTCCTCTCCCTCTTCGGCGACGACGCCCCGCGGGTGGGCGTGCTCTCCTTCGTCGTGGACGGCTGGAACAGCTCCCACTTCGCCGCCGCCCTCTCCGCCGAGTACGGCATCGGCGTCCGCGACGGCCTCTTCTGCGCCCACCCCCTCGTCCGCACGCTCCTCGGCAGCGAGCCCCAGGACCCGGGCGAATGCGGCGCCCCTGAGGCGGCCCCCGGCGAGCGCTCCCTCAACGCCATCCGCGTCAGTTTCGGCGCGGGCACGCCGGACGAACACGTCGACCGCTTCGTCCGGGCGGTGAAGGAACTGGTGACGGACGGCGCGCGGTGGAACTACCGGACGGAGGACGGGCGTTGCGTGCCCGCCGCGTAGCGGGGTTTTCTCCCCACGTTTTCGGCCATCCCGCCGCGGTTTCTTCTCGCCGTTGCGCCTGCGGCGGGCGTGGGTTGTACGGGTGCGGTGCCACGCCTCCGGACTTCGTCCTGCGGCGCGGCCCCTCCCGTGGGTGGGGGGAAGGGGCCGGTGGGGGCGTGCGTCGTCTGTCCGTTTCCGTATGACTCGACGGACATGCGGCACCCGACCGCCCACGTGTACCCCCACTGTTTTTCTCCCACCCCCAACGGGGAGGGGCCGGGCCGCAGGACGAAGTTCGGAGGCCCGGTCCCGCAGCCGAACAGCCCCGCGCAAGCGGCAACGCCCGCCGCAGGCGCAACGGCGGGAAAGCCACAACGTCGGCCCAGGCAAAGCGCAGCGGACGGGCGGGACAGCCGAAGACGTGGGGAGAAGACGCTACGCGTCTAGGCCAATAGAGAACGCGGCCTCAAGGTCATGCTGCGAATACGTGCGGAACGCAATGTGCGTCTCCGTGGACGCGACCCCGGGAATCTTGCTGATGCGGCCGGGGATGACGTCGGCCAGATCGTCGTGCTTCGCCACGCGAACCATCGCGATCAGGTCGTGCGCGCCGGTGACGGAGTAGACCTCGCTGACGCCTTCCAGCGCGGCGATCTTCTCGGCGATCTCCGGGATCTGGTCCACGCTGGTCTTGATGAGCACGATCGACGTGATCACGGCTGGCTCTCTCCCTCGGTCGCCGGTTCGCTTCCCGGTTCGTTCCCCCTGGTGGACCCCACACTATCCCTCCCGTAGCGGGCCCATGCGTACAGGAAGCCGAGGGCGAAGCCGACGACATGGGCGAGGTAGGCGACGCCGGGACCGCGCGGGTCGTCCTGGGCGGACTGCCACTGGAGGACGAACCAGAAGAGCAGCACGATCCAGGCGGGGAAGCGCAGGGGGAGGAAGAAGAGGAAGGGGAAGACGCTGGTGACGCGGGCCCTGGGGAAGAGGTAGAGGAAGGCGCCGAGGACGCCGGAGATCGAGCCGGAGGCGCCGACCAGGGTCTGCGGGGAGCCCGCGTGTGCGGCCGCGTAGCCGAACAGGGCCAGATAGCCGACGATGAGGTAGAAGGCGGTGAAGGCGAACCGCCCCATCCGCGTTTCCGTCATCCCGCCGAAGACATACAAGAACAGCAGGTTGCCGAGCAGATGCAGCCAGCCGCCGTGGATGAACAGCGCGGTCAGCGGGGTGAGCAGGGCGTGCGGTGAGCCGCTCCACAGGTCGAGCGGGATCACGCCCCAGCGCGCGAAATACGCGGTCTGCGCCTGGGCCAGCGCCTGGCCGTGACCGTACATCTGGTTCAGTCCGGAGGCCGGGCCGACCACGAAGATCACGCAGCACAGCGCGATCAGGACATTCGTCATCCGCGAGAAAACCGCCGCCAGGGAGCGGACGGGATGCGGTGGCCGGGGGATACCCGGGAACAGGGACGGCGCCGTCATGAAGTGATCATGGCTTAATGCGGGCATTCGGGACAGAGTGCCTCGCCGCGTCCCGCCTCCTGGGCGGGGCCCGCACCGGCCCCCCGTCAGGCCGTAGGGTTGCAGTCAGTACCTTGCGTAACCTTGCGCACTTTCGCAGCCCGAAAGAGAGGACGGCATGATGGGTGTTCCCATGCCGACGGTCGAGACCCGGTGGCGCTGCACGCTCTGCGGCAATCTCACCAGGTTCGATGTCACCCGCCGGTCCAAGGTGGTGGAGTACGTGCACCTGGATCTGGCCGGGGAGCCGAAGGTGGAGGAGCGCGAGGTGCTCAGTGAGAGCATCGAGTCCGTGCGCTGCCGCTGGTGCAACGCGGTCGACCAGATCGAGCTGGTGGACCGGCCGGGCGCGAGCGCCTGAGATCGGAGCGAGCAAGCCGTGGTGGAGCGTCCGGAAAGGGAGCAGGGAGCGGCGTACGCCGACGCATCCGAGGGTGCCGTCGACGACGTGCTCGACCGTCCGCTGCCCGAGGGCGTACGGCGCCGGGTCGTGGCGCTCACCGCGGAGTCCTTCGGCGCGCTGACCGTCACCGAACTGCCACCCCCCTTGCGGCAGTACGCCCGTTTCACCCCGACTCGTCGCGCCAAGTTCGCGGGGAATGCGATGGCCGCGGCGCTGGAGAGCGATGCGGTCTTCCGGCAGCGGATCGCGGGCAAGCTGCGCGAGGCCCAGCCGGAGCTGGCCGCGGCGCTGGAGGACGGCACCCCGCCCGCGGCCGCCGATCCGCTCGATGTCGCGGCGGCCGCTTATGTGCTGCGCCCCGAGGGCTGGGTCAAGCTCGTCGCGGCGGCCGGCGAGGAGGCGCAGCGGGCGCGTGCCGAGCGGGCCGGCGAGGAGGCCGAGCGGGAGCTGGCGCGGCTGCGCGAGGAGCTGGCTCAGGTACGCGGCGAGGCGCGCGGCGACGTCGAGCGGGTACGGGCGGATCTGGACGCGGCCCGTAAGGAGAACGAGTCGCTCCAGCGCAAACTGCGCAGTGCGCTCAGCGATGTCAAACGCGGCGAGGCGGCGGTGCGCAAGGCCGATGCCGCGCTGGAGGCGGTGCGTTCCCGGAGCGCGACCGAAAAAGCCCTTGCGGACAGCGAGCTGCGTCGGCTCAAGGCCCGTATCGCCGAGGCCGAATCGGCGCTGGAGGCCAGCCGGCGGGCCGCCCGCGAGGGCCGTAGCGTCGAGGACATGCGGGTGCGCCTGCTGCTGGACACGGTGCTGGACGCCGCCCAGGGCCTGCGCCGCGAACTGGCCCTGCCGCCCGCCAGCATCCACCCCGCGGACACCGTCGAGGCGGTCGCCCCGGGCCGGATGACGCCCAAGGACATCGCGACCCGGGCGCTGTCGGAGATGGACCCGGCGCTGCTCGACCAGCTCCTGGCGCTGCCGCAGGCGCATTTGGTGGTGGACGGCTACAACGTGACCAAAACCGGCTATCCGACCATGCCGCTGGACAAGCAGCGGCTGCGGCTGCTGGGCGGGCTCGCGGTGCTGGCCGCGCAGACCGGTGCCGAGATGACCTGTGTCTTCGACGGTGCGGAGCTGGCGGCGCCGGTGCTGCTCGCGCCGCCGCGCGGGGTGCGGGTGCTGTTCAGCAAACCGGGCGTGACGGCCGATGAATTGATCCGCCAGCTGGTACGGGCCGAGCCGCCCGGCCGCCCGGTCGTCGTGGTCTCCACCGACCGGGAGGTGGCCGACGGCGTCGCCAAGGCGGGCGCCCGTCCGGTGGCATCGGCCCTGCTGCTCAAGCGACTTGCCCGGACCTGACGGTTTTGCACCCTCCGGTGCCCATCCCGCCCGGAAAATCGCTTGCGTTCCTCCCACCTTCCGTATCGCAGCGTCAAATGGCGCTTACTGCCTGTGTGATGTTGGTAAAGGATGGGGATGGTGGCGCAGTTTTTTCCCGTGGGGATTTGAAGCGATCACAACTCGGTTACTAAGGTCGGGCACCGAACCTTCATATTGGTGATCATCCAACCGGGGTGGTCAGTGAAGGTACCGCCGAGTCCGCGGCGTTCGCGCGGAGCCGGGGCTTTGTCCCCCCACTTCCCGGTAGGCGGCTGGAGGAAGAAGGAGCTCGCCCCCGTGGCGTCCCACCGTCGACCCAAGCAGCCGAGCCGTACGCGCGTCACCGTGCTCACCGCGACCGCGGCAGCGGCCGTCGCCCTCTCCTCGCAGGCCGCCCAGGCCACGCCCAAGCAGGACAAGAAGGACGTCAAGGCCCAGGTCGACAAGCTCTACGCGCAGGCGGAGCAGGCCACCGAGAAGTACGACGGGGCCAAGGAAGACCAGAACAAGCTCCAAAAAGAGGTGGACCGCCTCCAGGACAAGGTCGCCCGCGGCCAGGAGGAGCTCAACACCCTCCGCAAGAGCGTGGGCGCCGTCGCCTCCGGCCAGTACCGCAGCGGCAGCATCGACCCCTCGGTCCAGCTCTTCCTCTCCGGAGACCCGGACACCTACCTGGACAAGGCCTCCACCCTCGACCAGCTCAGCGGCCACCAGGCCCAGGAGCTGAAGACCATCGCGGACAAGATGCGTCAGCTCGCCCAGGAGCGCGCCGAGGCCGCGGCCAAGATCAAGGACCTCTCCGAGACCCGTAAGGCGCTCGGTGCGAAGAAGGACGAGATCCAGGCCAAGCTCAACAAGGCGCAGCAGCTGCTGAACTCCATGACCGCCAAGGAGAAGGCGGCCATGGAGGCGGCGCAGCAGCGCGCCAACCGCGACAACAGCCGGGCCGACCTCGGCAACGACGCGCCCGCCTCGCCGCGCGGTGCGGCCGCCCTGTCCGCCGCCCAGTCCAAGATCGGCTCGCCCTACGTCTGGGGCGCCACCGGCCCGTCCTCCTTCGACTGCTCGGGCCTGACCTCCTGGGCGTACCAGCAGGCCGGCCAGACGATTCCGCGCACTTCCCAGGAGCAGGCCAACGCCGGTACCCGGATCGGCTCGGAGAGCGCCCTCAAGCCCGGCGACCTGGTGCTCTTCTTCGGCGACCTGCACCACATCGGCCTCTACGCGGGCAACGGCATGGTGCTGCACGCCCCGCACACGGGCGCCTCGGTGCGCTACGAGTCGATCAACAACATGCCGTTCCAGTTCGGAGTGCGGGTCTGACGTACGGGCCCTGCCGTCCGAACGGGCCCAACCTCCCGCCCGAACGGGCGAATTGCGGCCCCCGCCGCTGACTTCCCGCCCCGCCGGTGACCTGCACAGTCACCGGCGGGGCGGCGTTGTGGGGACGGCAACGGGTCTTTGGCCGCCGCCTACCGGCGCGGTTACTGTCCTGCCCTCGCGGCCGCGAGGCACCGTCCGCCCTCCCGGGCGGCAGCGGCCGCGAGCAGGGGGGAGACCCCCGCCGGAAGGAGTGCGCCACCCGTGGGCTCCCATCGCCGTACCTCCCAGGCAGGTCCCGCCACCCGCACCGGTGTCACCGTCGTCTCGGCGGCCCTGGCCACCGCTGCGGCCGCACTGTCGGGCACACCGGCCTCGGCCGACCCCGTCGAACGGCCCGCCACTGGCCGGGACGCGGCCGCCGCCCGGCTCGGCACGCTCTTCGAACAGGCCGAGCGGGCCACCGAGAAGTTCAACGGCGTCGCCGAGGCCACCCGCGCACTGCGCGCGGAGGTGGCCCGCCTCCAGGACCGCACCGCCCGCGCCCAGCAACGCGTCAACCGGCTGCGCACCCGGCTCGGCGCCCTGGCCGCCGCCCAGTACCGCGGCGGCGGCATCGACCCCACGGTGCGGCTGCTGCTGTCCGAACGCCCCGACAGCTTCCTGGAGAAGGCCGCCGCGCTCGACCGGATCACCAGCAGCCAGGCCGGTGAGCTGCGCGAGCTGCGGGCCGCGCAGCGGGAGCTGGAGCAGCAGCGCCGGGTGACCGCGGCGAAGCTGGCGGACCTGGTGGCCGGGCGCCGCAACGTGGCCCGTCACAAGAAGGACGTCCGGCGCCGGCTGACCGCCGCCCGGAAGCTGTTCCATGCGCTGCCGCCGGGCGCCCGCGCGGCCTTCGACCGGACCTCGCGCGGCGACGGCCGTGACCCGATGCTGCCCGGGCTCGCCGACCTCTCCGGTCTGTCCGGCCTGCCCGACGCCGCCGCGGCCTCCGGACGGGCCGCGGCGGCCGTCGCCGCGGCCCGCGCCGCCGTCGGCTCCCCGTACGCCTGGGGCAGCAGCGGCCCCGGCTCCTTCGACTGCTCCGGACTCACCCAATGGGCCTACGGGCACGCCGGAGTCTTTCTGCCGCGCACCTCACAGGGCCAGCGCGGCGCCGGCCGGCAGGTGCCGGTGTCCCAGATGCAGCCCGGTGACCTGGTCATCTACCGCTCCGACGCCAGTCATGTCGGGATGTACGTGGGGGACGGAAAGGTCGTCCACGCGCCCTATCCCGGCGCCCGGGTGCGCTACGACCCGGTCGGCATGATGCCGGTCGCCGCCATCACCAGGCCGTGAGAACCCGCCGGGGAACGGGCGGAGAACCCGCCGGGGAAGGTACGGGAAACCGGTGGGGAACGGGGCGCGAACCGGCGGCGGCCCGGACGGCGGCCCGCGCGGATGCGGCCTGATCGGCCGCCCAGCGTTTTTGCGCCGCGCGGGCCGCACTTACGATCAGCGGCATGTCACGTCAGCGGGCGGGACGGCGCCGGCCGTCGCGGACCGGGGCGGCAACCCGTGCCGTCCCGCTCCTCGCGCTGCTCGTCCCGCTGGGCGGCTGCGCGCCCCAGGCCCCGCCGGGCGACCGCTACCCCGGCATCCAGCAGATGCTCGACGCCCGCGCCCGCGCCGTCCGCCACGGCGACACCGCCGCCCTCCTGGCCACCGTCGACCCGTCCGCCACGGCCTTCCGCGCCCGCCAGCGCCGGCTGATCGCCAACCTCGCGGCGGTCCCCGTCACCGACTGGCGCTACGAGCTGCTCTCCACCGACGCCTTCGCCCTCCCGGGCGGCCCCCGCGGCCGGATGGCGGCCAAGGTGCGGCTGAGCTACCGCCTGCGGGGCTATGACACCGCACCGGTCACCTCCCTCCAGTACCTCACCCTGACCGAACGTGCCGGCCGCTGGCGGATCTCCGGCGACACCGACGGCGCCGCCGTGGGCCGGCCCGGCACCCGTCAGCTGTGGGACCAGGGCCCGGTACGGGTGGTGCGCGGCCGGCACAGCCTGGTGCTGGGCGGCGCCGGGGACCCGGCGCGGCTGCGCGATCTGGCGAACCAGGTGGACGAGGCGGTACCGGCCGTCTCCGACGCCTGGAAGGGCCGGTGGTCGGGCACGGTGGTGGTGGAGGCCCCGGACACCGTCGGCCAGATGGCACAGCTGCTGGGCAGCGGCGACGGCGACGGGTACACGGGCATCGCGGCCGTCACCACCGGGGAGGCCGGCGCCTCCGCGACCGCGCCCGCGGACCGGGTGATCGTCAACCCCGAGGCGTACCAGGAGCTCAACGCCCTCGGCCGGGAGGTCGTCCTCACCCACGAGACCACCCATGTCGCCACCCGTACGGTCACCACCGCGGCCACCCCGCTCTGGCTCTCCGAGGGCTTCGCCGACTGGGTCGCCTACCGCGACGTCCCCGACAAGGCGGCCACCACCGCCCCCGAGCTCTCGCACGCGGTCGCCGACGGCAAGACCCCCGACAGCCTGCCCACCGACGAGGACTTCGGCTTCCAGGCCGGCGCGGACCGGCTGGCGAAGGCGTACGAGGGCGGCTGGCTGGCGTGCCGGATGATCGCCGACAAGTGGGGCGAGGCCAGGCTGCTCGCCTTCTACCGGGCCGCGGGCCGCACCGGGACCGAGAGCGCCTCGGGACGCCTGGGGCCGCCCCTGGAGGCCCTCCAGGCCGCCCACCACCCCCGCCCGCACCGTTCGCCCGGCTCGGCCCCCGCCCACGACCGCCGCCCGGAGCGGGCCGAGCGGCTGGACCGGGCGATGCGGGACCAACTGGGCGTCGGGCTGGCGGAGTTCACGCGGGAGTGGCGGGAGTACGTCGAGGGGCAGCTGCGGTGAGCGGCGGGCGGCCGCTCCCGGGGGCGGCGGTGGCGCTCGCCGCCGGGCGGCGAGGCGGTACTGTCGGCCGGAACCGGCCTGCCGTGGCCGCGCCCGCGACCCCGCCGAAAGACCCACCGTGCACAAGACCCTGATCGTCACCAACGACTTTCCGCCGAGGCCCGGCGGCATCCAGGCCTTCCTGCACAGCATGGCACTGCGCCTGGACCCCTCCCAGGTCGTCGTCTACGCCTCGACCTGGAAGCACACCGAGGAGGGCCGCGCGGCCACCGCCGCCTTCGACGCCGAGCAGCCGTTCACGGTGGTCCGCGACCGTACGACCATGCTCCTGCCGACGCCCCGGGTCACCCGCCGCGCCACCGCCCTGCTGCGCGAACACGGCTGTTCCTCCGTGTGGTTCGGCGCGGCCGCGCCGCTGGGCCTGATGGCCCCGGCCCTGCGGGCCGCCGGCGCCCGCCGCATCGTGGCGACCACGCACGGCCACGAGGCGGGCTGGGCGCAGCTCCCCGCCGCCCGGCAGCTGCTGCGCCGTATCGGCGAGGGCACCGACACCCTGACGTACCTGGGCGAATACACCCGTTCCCGGATCGCCGCCGCGCTCACGCCCGCGGCCGCCGCCCGTATGGTCCAACTCCCGCCCGGGGTCGACGAGAAGACCTTCCACCCCGACTCGGGCGGTGCGGCGGTACGGGCCCGCCTCGGCCTCACCGACCGCCCGGTGATCGTCTGCGTCTCCCGGCTCGTCCCGCGCAAGGGCCAGGACACCCTCATCGAGGCGATGCCCGCGGTGCTCGCCGCGGTCCCGGACGCGGTCCTGCTGATCGTCGGCGGCGGCCCCTACGAGCCGGACCTACGCGCGTTGGCCCAGGCGAAGGGCGTCGCCGGCTCCGTACGCTTCACCGGCGCCGTCCCCTGGGAGGACCTGCCCGCCCACTTCGGCGCCGGCGACGTCTTCGCCATGCCCTGCCGCACGCGCCGCGGCGGCCTCGACGTGGAGGGCCTGGGCATCGTCTACCTGGAGGCGTCCGCCACGGGCCTGCCGGTCGTCGCGGGCGACTCAGGGGGCGCCCCCGACGCCGTTCTCGATGGCGAGACGGGATGGGTGGTCCCGGGGGGTTCCCCGACCCCCACGGCCGAGCGGCTCGTTGCCCTGCTTCAGGATCCCGCCCTGCGCCGGCGGATGGGTGCGCGGGGGCGCGCCTGGGTGGAGGAGCGGTGGCGCTGGGACCTGCTCGCCGAGCGGCTGAAGCGGTTGCTTTAGCGCCCCACGTTTTCGGCTTCCCCGCCCGTCCGCTGCGCTTTGCCTTGGCCGACGGTTTGGCTTTCCCTCCGTAGCGCCTGCGGCGGGCGTTGCCGCTTGCGCGGGGCTGTTCGGCAGCGGGACCGGGCCTCCGAACTTCGTCCTGCGGCCCGGCCCCTCCCCGTTGGGGGTGGAGAAAAACCAGTGGGGGTGCACGTAGTCGATACGCGCACCCCCACCGGCCTTTTCACCCCCACTCACGGGAGGGGTCGCGCCGCAGGACGAAGTCCGGAGGCGTGGCACCGCACCCGTACAAACCCACGCCCGCCGCAGGCGCAACGGCGAGAGACTCCTACGGCGGGAAAGCCGAAAAAGTGGGGCCCAGGCAAAGCGCAGCGGACGGGTGGGGAGAAACCCCGCGCTACGCGCGGTATAGCGACTCGATTTCCTCCGCGAAGTCCTTCGCCACGACGTTCCGCTTCAGCTTCAGGGACGGGGTCACATGCCCCGACTCCTCCGTGAACTGCGTCGGCAGGATGCGGAACTTTCGGACCGACTCGGCCTTCGAGACGGCCGCGTTGCCGTCGTCCACCGCGCGCTGGACGGCGGCCAGCAGCTCGGGGTCCTCGGCGATGTCGGCCGGGGCGACATCGCCCCGGTGGCCGTGTTCCTCGGCCCAGCGGGGGAGGAACTCCTCGTCGAGGGTGATCAGCGCGCCGATGAAGGGGCGGCCGTCGCCGACGACCATGCACTCGGCGATCAGGGCGTGGGCGCGGATACGGTCCTCGATGACCGCCGGGGCGACGTTCTTGCCGCCCGCGGTGACCAGGATTTCCTTCTTGCGGCCGGTGATGGCGAGGTAGCCGTCCTCGTCGAGGGTGCCGATGTCGCCGGTGTGGAACCAGCCGTCGGAGAGGGCCTCTTTCGTGGCGGTGGGGTTGTTCCAGTACTCGGTGAAGAGGTGCTCGCCGTGCAGGAGGACCTCACCGTCGTCGGCGATCCGGACGACGGAGCCGGGCAGCGGCTGGCCGACCGTGCCGATCTTCTGGCGGTCCCAGGGGTTGAAGGCGGTGGCCGCACAGGACTCCGTCAGGCCGTAGCCCTCCAGGGCGGTGAAGCCGATGCCGCGGTAGAAGTGGCCCAGGCGCTCGCCGAGCGGGGCGCCGCCCGAGATGGCGTGGGTGGCGCGGCCGCCGAGGACGCCGCGGAGCTTGCCGTAGACGACGCGGTCGAAGACCTTGTACTTGAGCTTGAGGCCGAGCGAGGGGCCGCCCGCGCTGTCCAGCGCCCGGCTGTACTCGATCGCGGTGTCGGCCGCCTTGTCGAAGATCTTGCCCTTGCCGTCGGCCTGCGCCTTGGCGCGCGCCGAGTTGTAGACCTTCTCGAAGACGCGGGGGACGCCGAGGATCATGGTCGGCTTGAAGGACGCCAGATCGTCGGTGAGGTTCTTGATGTCCGGGGCGTGGCCGAGGCGGATGGGGGCCATCAGCGCGGCCACCTGCACCATGCGGCCGAAGACGTGCGCGATGGGCAGGAAGAGCAGGACGGACGCCTCGCCCGTACGGAACAGGGGGCGCAGGCGCTCGACGATGTTGCCGCACTCGGCGAAGAAGCTGCGGTGGCTGAGCACACAGCCCTTGGGGCGGCCGGTGGTGCCGGAGGTGTAGACGATGGTGGCGGGCGAGTCCGCATCGGCCATCGCGCTGCGCTCGTCGACCTGTTCGTCGGTGATGTCCTCGCCCGCGGCCCGCAGCCGGGAGACCGCATCCCGTTCGATCTGCCAGATGTTCTCCAGGTCCGGCAGCCGGTCGCGGACGGCCTCCACGGTGGCCTCATGCGCCGGGGACTCCACCAGACAGGCCACCGCGCCCGAGTCGCCGAGGATCCACTGGATCTGCTCGGCGGAGCTGGTCTCGTACACCGGGACGGTGATCGCGCCGGCGCTCCAGATCGCGAAGTCCAGCAGCGTCCACTCGTAGCGGGTGCGCGACATCAGGCCGACCCGGTCGCCGGGCTTGACGCCCGAGGCCATCAGGCCTTTGGCGACGGCGCGGACCTCGGCGAGGAAGGCGGTGGCGGTGACGTCCTGCCACCGGCCGTTCACCTTGCGTCCAATGACGGCAACATCCGGGTGCTGCGCGGCATTTCGGCGGATGAGATCCGTCAGATTGCCGTCGGCAGGGACCTCGTACAGGGCCGGAAGGCTGAACTCGCGCAAGGTGCTGCTCCTCATTGGCGCCGGTGCCACGACGCTGTGTGAACACCGGTTGCGGTCCATGATCTGCGGGGGAGTGGACTGCCCGGACGTTACCCACCGGTATCGCTTTTGGGATAGGGGGTTACGGCCAGATGTTTGATGCGTCACACGCTTTACAAGGGGATTACGACACGCCTTACGACACGCCTGGGGACTGCTCCGCGCAGACTAGTCCAGCACGATGCCGACCCGAAAGTAACCCCAGGTCGCGACCGCCCTCCCGGCATCTGCCCCGGGCATCTAGGGTGGCGCCATGCGTGTGCATGTGGTCAGTGACGTCCATGGCAACAGCAGCGGTCTGGCCGCCGCGGGAGAGGGTGCCGACGCCCTGGTCTGCCTCGGTGACCTGGTGCTCTTCCTCGATTACGCCGATTACTCGCGCGGCATCTTCCCCGACCTGTTCGGCGCCGACAACGCCCGCGCCCTGGTCGAGCTGCGCACCGCCCGCCGCTTCGAGGAGGCCCGTGACCTGGGGCGAAGGCTCTGGGGAGAGGTGACAGGGGCGGGCCGCAGCCGCGAGTCCGTCATCGAGGACGCGGTGCGAAAGCAGTACGCCGAGCTGTTCGCCGCCTTCCCCGCTCCTACGTACGCCACCTACGGGAATGTCGATATTCCGCGACTGTGGAAGGAGTACGCGGGGGAGGGCGTGACCGTCCTCGACGGGCAGCGGGTCGAGATCGGCGGCTGGGTCTTCGGGTTCGTCGGGGGCGGACTGGCCTCCCCCGCGCGCACCCCGTACGAGATCGGGGACGAGGAATACGCCGCCAAGATCGCCGCGGTGGGGGAGGTGGACGTGCTGTGCACCCACATTCCGCCCGAGGTGCCCGAGCTGTGCTACGACACCGTCGCGCGCCGCTTCGAGCGGGGAAGTACGGCCCTGCTGGAGGCGATTCGCGCCACCCGGCCCCGTTACTCCCTTTTCGGGCACGTCCATCAGCCGCTGGTCCGCCGGATGCGGATCGGCGCCACGGAGTGCGTCAACGTCGGGCACTTCAACGCGACGGGGACGCCGTATGTCCTTCAGTGGTGAATCCGGAGGCGGGGAGCGGATCCGGCCGCGCGTCCGCCGCTTCGCCCCCGCGCGGTAGCCTTCAGCAGCACAGACACGGAGTTGACGGGCTTTACGGGCTTGACGCGAGTCGGCGGACCCGGTCGGCGGACCGCGCATCGGCATGGAAGGCATGGAGGAGTCACGGCGATGGCCGAACACACCAGCTCAAGCATCACGATCGAGGCGGCGCCCGCCGAAGTGATGTCAGTGATCGCCGACTTTGACCGCTATCCGGAGTGGACCGGCGAGGTCAAGGAGGCGGAGGTGCTCGCCAAGGACGACCGCGGCCGCGCCGAGCAGGTGCGCCTGGTGCTCGACGCCGGGGCCATCAAGGACGACCACACCCTGGCCTACACCTGGACCGGCGAGAACGAGGTCGCCTGGTCGCTGGTCAAATCGCAGATGCTGCGCGCGCTGGACGGCTCCTACCGGCTCGCGGCGGTGCGCGGCGGCGCCGCCACCGAGGTGACCTACCGGCTCACCGTCGATGTGAAGATCCCGATGCTCGGGATGATCAAGCGCAAGGCGGAGAAGGTCATCATCGACCGGGCGCTGGCCGGTCTCAAGAAGCGCGTGGAGAGCGGGTCCGCCGAGGGTTCCGCCGCCGACGAGGGCAAGAAGCTCTGAGCGTGCAGACCCTCCTGTTCACCGGCCCCGGCGGCGCGGGCCGCACCACGCTCGCCGCCGCGACCGCCCTGGCCGGCGCCCGGCGGGGAGCGCGCGTCCTGCTGCTGACCACCGGCGGCGAGACGGCCGAGGCCGTACTGGGCACGGCGCCGGCCGCGGATGCCGCGACCCCGATAGCCCCCGGCCTGCACGCCCGCCGCATCGACTCCGGCGAGCGCTTCCGCCAGGAGTTCCTCGCCTTCCAGGAACGCGCCGGAGCCGCCCTCGATCTGCTCGGCGCCGCCCCCCTGGACGAGGACGAACTCACCGAACTCCCCGGCTCCGAGCCCTTCGCGCTGCTGCACGCCCTGCGCACCGAGCACGCCTCGGGCGCCTGGGACCTGCTCGTCCTCGATATGCCGCCGGCCGCCGAAACGATCCGGCTGCTCGCCCTGCCCGCCCAGGTCCGCCGCTATCTGCGCCGCCTCCTGCCGCCCGAACGCCAGGCCGCCCGCGCCCTGCGCCCGGTGCTCGCCCAGCTCGCCGGGGTCCCGATGCCGGCCCAGAAGCTGTACGAGGCCGCCGGCCGCTGGGAGCACGAACTCGCCGCCGTCCAGCGGGTGATCGAGGCGCCGGGCACCCGCGTCCGCCTGGTCACCGACCCCGGCCCCCTCGCGCTGGCCCAGCTGCGGGCGCTCCGCGCCGGGCTGGCCCTGCACGGCCGCCACACAGACGCCATCGTCGTCAACCGGCTGCTGCCCACCGGCTCCGCCGACCCGTTCCTCGCCGGCCTCTCCGGCAGTCAGCAGACCGCCCTGAAGGCGCTGCGCGAGGAATTCCCCGATGTGCCGGTGCACGAGGTGCCGCACCTGGGCCGCGACCCGCAGGGCGTCGACGAACTGGACGAGCTGATCGACGGGCCCGCCGGCGAGATCGGCGACACCGGGCCGGGCGGCGACTCCTGGACCATGGAGGACCGCCTCGCCACCGACGGCATCCTGCTGTGGCGGGTCCCGCTGCCCGGCGCCCGCCGCGAGGGCCTCGGCCTGGTGCGCCGCGGCGACGAAATCGTCGTCACCGTCGGCCCCTTCCGCCGCATCCGTACGCTGCCGTCCGCGCTGCGCCGCTGCTCGGTCTCCGGCGCCGGACTGCACGGCGGCGTCCTCGACATCCGCTTCACCCCCGACCCCGGACTGTGGCCCCAGAGCGGTGCGGCCGGCCCCGGGGAGAGTTCCTGAACGGCGTACCACCATTCGGGTAACGTCGGGAGTAGCCCGCCGCTGGAGTCCACGGAGACCACCATGAGTGATGCCACCGAGCGCCCCGCCGACCGTACGGACGGCCACGACGCCGATGCCTGGGAGACCGCCTGCGCCGAGGACCTCGCGGCGGAGCAGGCCCGCCGCCGCGGCCAGTACGGCCCGCCGCCGGGCAGCGCCGCCGACGAGCTGCGCAAGCTCGCCGAGGCCGTCACCGACAAGCTCGCCGGGATCCAGCTGCCCGGAGCCCTGGGCGGCATCGCCGCACAGAGCGCCGTCAGCCAGCTGTTCCGGCAGGCCAAGGCCGCCGTCGAGCCGGTCATCGAGCGCAACCCCGATGTCTTCGACCATCTCGCCGCGGCCGGATCCGAACTCCTCGCCGCCTACCGCTCCGCCGTCGAGCGCAGCGAACGCCGCTGGACCCGCGACGGGACGGACGGGCGCCCCGAGGGCCGCTCCACCGACCCGCGCGACGACGACGGCGGCCCCACCGGCACCGAGCGGATCGACCTCGACTGACGTCCCGCCCCCGTCAGCGGCGACGAGGACACGGAAGGCGGTCCCTCCTCCGGTACGGTTGATCCCGGCGGGGAGCCGAGCGAAAAACTGAGGGACACATGGGACTCACCATCGGCGTCGACATCGGCGGCACGAAGATCGCGGCCGGCGTGGTCGACGAAGAGGGCTCGATCCTTGAGACGTGCCAGGTACCGACCCCGCAGGCCACCGACGCCCTGACCGAGGCGATCGCGGACGCGGTCCGCACGGTCGGCAGCGGCCACCAGATCGAGGCGGTCGGCATCGGCGCGGCCGGCTATGTCGACGAGAAGCGGGCCACGGTCCTCTTCGCGCCCAACATCGACTGGCGCCACGAGCCGCTCAAGGACAAGGTCGAACAGCGCGTCGGCCTCCCCGTGGTCGTCGAGAACGACGCCAACGCCGCGGCGTGGGGCGAGTACAAGTTCGGCGCCGGACAGGGCCACAGCGACGTCATCTGCATCACCCTGGGCACGGGCCTGGGCGGCGGCATCATCATCGGCAACAAGCTGCGCCGCGGCCGCTTCGGCGTCGCCGCGGAATTCGGCCACATCCGGGTGGTGCCCGACGGCCTGCTGTGCGGCTGCGGCAGCCAGGGCTGCTGGGAGCAGTACGCCTCCGGGCGCGCCCTGCTGCGCTACGCCAAGCAGCGCGCCTTCGCCACCCCCGAGAACGCCACGGTGCTGCTCTCGCTCGGCGACGGCACCCCCGAGGGCATCGAGGGCAAGCACATCAGCGCCGCCGCCCGCCAGGGCGACAAGGTCGCCATCGACTCCTTCCGTGAACTGGCCCGCTGGGCCGGTGCGGGCCTGGCCGACCTCGCCTCGCTCTTCGACCCGTCCGCCTTCATCGTCGGCGGCGGCGTCTCGGACGAGGGCGAGCTGGTCCTCGACCCGATCCGCAAGTCCTTCCGCCGCTGGCTGGTGGGCAACCAGTACCGCCCGCACGCCCAGGTCCTCGCCGCCCAGCTCGGCGGCAAGGCCGGTCTGGTGGGCGCGGCCGACCTGGCGCGCCAGGGCTGAGAGGCGCGGTGGCTGAGCACCCCCGACTTCTCGCGAGCGCCACCGGCGAGGGCCCTGCGCCCGACACCGGTGACGTGAGCGGCTCGGCGGTCATCCGGGTGCTCAGCTACAACATCCGCTCGCTGCGCGACGACCGGGCGGCGCTGGCCCGGGTCCTCCGTGCCTGCGCCCCCGATCTCGTCCTGGTCCAGGAGGCGCCGCGGTTCTTCCGCTGGCGCAAGGCCGCCGAGCGGCTGGCCCGTTCCGCCGGGCTGGTCTACGTCACCGGCGGCGCCACGACCGCCGGCCCGATGATCCTCTCCACGCTGCGCGCCCATGTGGAGCGCACCGAGGACATCCTGCTGCCGCGCACCCGCGGCCTGCACCAACGCGGTTTCGCGACCGCAGTGGTGCGGATCGCCGGTGCCCGGCTGGGCGTGCTCAGCTGCCATCTCAGCCTCGCCGACGCGGAGCGCCACGCGCAGGCCGGGCTGCTGCTGGAGCGGCTGGTGCTGCTGGACGCGCCGTACGCGGTCGCGGGCGGGGACCTCAACGACCGTCCGGACGGCCGGAGTTTCCGGCGGCTGGCGGGCGCGCTGACGGACGCCTGGGCGGCCCGGCCGCGGGGCGGGGAGATGACCTCCACGCCCCGGGAGCCGTATCAGCGGATCGACGCGGTCTTCGTCAGCGAGGGCGTCGAGGTGCTCGGGTGCGGGGTCCCGCACGGGCTCCCCGGAGTGCGGCAGGCGGACCTGGAGGCCGCCTCCGACCATCTGCCGGTGCTGGCGACCCTGCGGGTACCGGCCGCGGCCTAGGGGGCTCAGTGGCGGCTCACACCACCGCGCCCCCGCCCGGCAGGTCGTCGTCGTCCCCGCCGTCGTTCTTCATCCGGCCGACCAGCGTGGCGAAGCCGCCGAGGAAGCCGCCGATGCCGAGGACGGCGATCCACCACGTCACCGGCTGCTGGATGATCACCATCGCCACCAGCAGCAGCGGCCCGCCCAGTACGGCGATCCAGGCGAACTTCGTGGTGACGTCCGCCTGGGGCAGCGGGGGCGGCTCGGGCGGGGTGAAGTGCCCCTCGTCCGTTGCGTCGAAGTCGTCGTCGGACGCCTCGGCGGCGGACCAGTCGCGCGGGCCCACACCGGGCGCGAAGACGATGAACGAGCCCGGACGCGCGCCCGCGGCGCCCTTGCCGGTCTTGGTGTCCGTACCGGCCGGGCCCTCGTCCATGGCGTCGTCCCCCGCTTCGTCCCCCGCGTCGCCCTTGTCCGGGCCCGTCCTCGCCGGGCGCTCGTCCGCCGTCGGGAACTCCGGCTGCTCGCCGTAGCCCGCGACGATCTCGGCCCAGGCGGCCTCCTCGTCCAGCGGATCCCGGGGGTCGCGGGGGCTACGCTCCGCCACGGGCCGCCGCCTCCTCCGCGGCGCCGCCCGGCGCCGCCTCGGCCGCGAGCCGGGTGATGAAGGCGACCGTCTCCGCGCCGATCTTCTCCGCGTCGTGGTCGAGCGTGGCGACGTGGTAGCTGCGCTCCAGCAGCAGATGCCGCACGTCCGTGGAGGACACCCGGGCCAGGATCCGCTCGGAGTCCGCGGGCGGTACGACATGGTCCTGGGGGCTGGTCATCACCAGCAACGGCTGGGTGACGCCGGGCAGTTCGGAGTCCACCTGCTGGAAGAAGCGGCGCAGCGAGTAGGCGGCGTGCAGCGGCACCCGGTCGTAGCCGACCTCCTCGGCGCCCGGCTTGGCGATATCGCTGGCGATGCCCTTCGTGGTCCGTACGAGATGCCGCAGCACCGGAAGCAGCCCGGCCGCGGCATCATGGACCTTGTTGGCAGGGTTGACCAGGGCCACGCCGCTGATCGCGGTGCCGTGCCGGGCGGCCAGGCGCAGCGCCAGTGCGCCGCCCATCGACAGGCCGCAGACGAAGACCTTGGTGCAGCGCTCGGTGAGCGCGCGCAGCTCGCGGTCGACCTCGGCGTACCAGTCCTGCCAGGTGGTGATCTGAAGGTCCTGCCAGCGGGTGCCGTGCCCGGGCAGCAGGGGCAGGGCGACGCTGAGCCCCTGGTCGGCCAGATGCTCGGCCCAGGGGCGTACGGACTGCGGGGAGCCGGTGAAGCCGTGACAGACGAGCACGCCGACCTCTCCGCCGTCACGGCGGAACGGCTCGGCTCCGGGAAGGAGCGGCACCGGGGAACTCCGATCGATAAAGGGGCCTGGTGGGTTACCTCAGCGTACGCGGAGCGACGCGGAGCGGATAGATCCGGCGGCCACCGCGCGGCTCGGGTGTGCCCCACCCGGCCCGGCCGTTGGGCCCGCGCCCCATTCCGCACCGGATCGGGCCGTCGCAGCCCCGCCGCGGCAAGCGGGGGGCCGGGGCAGGTTAAGGTCTTTGCGTCACACACAGGAGGCAGTCGGTTGATCTACGGCGCAATGAAGTTTTCCATCGGCGGGTCGCTCAAGCTTGCGTTCCGCCCCTGGGTGGAAGGCATCGAGAACGTTCCCGCCGAGGGTCCGGCGATCCTCGCGAGCAACCATCTGTCCTTCTCGGACTCCTTCTTCCTGCCCGCGGTGCTCGACCGCAAGGTCACCTTCATCGCGAAGTCCGAGTACTTCACCTCCCCGGGGATCAAGGGCAAGCTGACCGCCGCGTTCTTCAAGGGCGTGGGCCAGCTGCCCGTTGACCGCTCGGGTGCCCGCGGCGCGGGCGAGGCGGCCATCAAGAGCGGCATCGAGGTGCTGGAGCGCGGTGAGCTGTTCGGCATCTACCCGGAGGGCACCCGCTCCCCGGACGGCCGGCTCTACCGCGGCAAGCCGGGCGGTCTGGCACGGGTCGCGCTGGCCACCGGGGCGCCGGTCATCCCCGTGGCGATGATCGACACCGAGAAGGTGCAGCCCCCCGGCAAGATCGTGCCGAAGATGATCCGGCCGGGCATCCGTATCGGCAAGCCGCTGGACTTCACCCGTTACCAGGGCATGGAGGGCGACCGCTTCATCCTGCGGTCGGTCACCGACGAGGTCATGTACGAGATCATGAAGCTGTCCGGCCAGGAGTACGTCGACATCTACGCGACAGCGGCCAAGCGGCAGATCGCCGACGCGGCGAAGGCGGCGGAGGCGCACAAGAAGGCGGAGGCGGACGCCAACAAGGCGGCCGGCAAGCCCGCCGAGACGGGGAAGGCCGAGGCGGCCGGGGCCTAGCGGCGCCCGGCGAGGGGTGGGGGGCCGGCATGACGGATGCCGATATAGGGACGGTGAGCGGCGCCGCCAGGCGCCACGGCAAGCGCCCGCCAAGGGTGTTGCGGATGTCCGTCGAGCTGCCGCTGTGGCGGGCGCTCACCGGCTACCGCATCCTCACCCTCGGCTACGTCCTGTGCCTGTTCGCGCTCTCCTACCAGCAGTACGCCCATCCGCTGGGCGCCGCCGCGTACATGGCGGCGCTCACCGTCTGGATGGGCTTCACCTGGCGGTGCACCACCTCCGCGGAGCGCTGCACCCGGCACTTCCTGCTGGCCGACCTCGGCTTCGCGGTCGGCGGGATCCTGCTGACGCCCCTGGTGGACACCCACGCCCGCATCATGGACGGCGGGCCCACGCTGCCCTCCATCTGGACGGCGGGCGCGGTCCTGGGCTTCGCGATCAAGCGCGGCTGGCGCTGGGCCGCGGTGGCCTCCGCCCTGGTGGCGGTCACCAACCTCGCCGAGCGCCAGGACCTGGCACGCGACACCATCCACAACGTCGTCCTGGTGTGGGTGGCGAGCGTCGCCATCGGCTATGTCGTCGAGGTCGCCCGCGCCAGTGAGCGCACCCTGGCCCGCGCCCTCCAGATAGAGGCCGCCACCCGCGAACGTGAGCGGCTGGCCCGCGACATCCACGACAGCGTGCTCCAGGTGCTGGCGATGGTGCAGCGGCGCGGCGCCGCGATCGGCGGCGAGGCGGCCGAACTGGGCCGGATGGCCGGCGAACAGGAGGTCGCGCTGCGCACGCTGGTCTCCGGCGGGCTGATGCCGCAGCGCACCGCGCAGCCGCCGGTGCAGCCCGCCGCGGCCCCGGTCACCGCCGCGCCGCGCACGCCGGACGGCGGCCCGTGCGACGTCCGCGCCCTGCTCGCCCCGTACGCGGGCGCCGGCGTCACCTTCTCCGAACCCGGCGCCCCGGTGGAGCTGCCGGGTGCCGCCGCGGCGGAGCTGGCGGCCGCTGTCGGTGCCGCGCTGGACAATGTACGGGTCCACGCCGGGGCCGGTGCCCAGGCGTGGATCCTGGTCGAGGACGAACCGCAGGCGGTGATCGTCACGGTCCGCGACGACGGCCCCGGCATCCCCGAGGGCCGCCTCGCCGACGCCGAGCGCGAGGGCCGCCTCGGGGTGGCCCTGTCGATCCGCGGCCGGCTGCGGGAGCTGGGCGGCCGCGCCGAGTGGATCTCGGTCCCCGGCCAGGGCACGGAAGTGGAGTTGACGGTTCCCAAGGGCACGCAGCCCAAGGGCAGGGGGAAGGCGAGAGCGTGAACGACCGGACGGGCCCCACGGGCCTGAAGGTGATGGTGGTCGACGACCACCCGATGTGGCGGGACGCGGTCGCGCGGGATCTGGCCGAGGCCGGGTTCGAGGTGGTGGCGACGGCCGGCGACGGCCTCCAGGCGGTGCGCCGGGCCCGTGCCGCCGCACCCGATGTGCTGGTCCTCGACCTCAATCTGCCGGAGCTGCCCGGCGTCCAGGTGTGCAAGGAACTGGTCGGCTCCCTGCCGGGGCTGCGGGTGCTGGTGCTCTCCGCCAGCGGTGAGCACGCCGACGTCCTGGAGGCCGTCAAATCCGGTGCGACCGGCTATCTGCTGAAGTCTGCGAGCACCGGGGAACTGCTCGACGCGGTGCGCCGTACGGCCGTCGGCGACCCGGTCTTCACCCCCGGCCTGGCCGGTCTGGTCCTGGGCGAATACCGCCGCCTGGCCACCGAACCGGCCCCCGCCACACCGGACGAACCGGGCGCCCCGCAGCTGACGGAGCGGGAGACCGAGGTGCTGCGCCTGGTGGCCAAGGGCCTCTCGTACAAGCAGATCGCCGAACGCCTGGTCATCTCGCACCGCACGGTGCAGAACCACGTCCAGAACACCCTCGGCAAGCTCCAGTTGCACAACCGCGTGGAGCTGGTGCGCTACGCCATCGAGCGCGGCCTGGACGACGCGTAGGGCCGGTCGAGGGCCTGCCCGATGGCGCGTGCACCGCCAGGGGTTCCCCTCGTACGAGTGAATGCCGTGCCGTCAACTCACCTGTACCGCCACGAAATCGACAGGTGCCCCATCCCGGAGTGACCTGGATCACCATTAGCGTGACCGCGTCTGCTCATACACGTCATGCACGGCCGTGCGCGGCCGTCGACACGGGATGTAGGTGAAGCGATGCGGGTCGGAGTACTCACCGGCGGCGGCGACTGCCCTGGTCTGAACGCGGTGATCCGGGGCGCCGTCCGTAAGGGCACCCAGGAATACGGATATGACTTCGTCGGCTTCCGGGACGGCTGGCGCGGCCCGTTGGAGGGCAACACCGTGCCGCTGGACATCACGGCGGTCCGCGGGATCCTGCCGCGCGGCGGCACCATCCTCGGCTCCTCGCGGACCAATCCGTTCACGGAGGAGGACGGCGTCCGCCGGATCAAGGACAATCTCGCCAAGTACGAGGTCGAGGCGCTGATCGCGATCGGCGGCGAGGACACCCTGGGGGTCGCCACCCGGCTGTCGGGCGAACACGACGTGCCGTGCGTCGGCGTCCCCAAGACCATCGACAACGACCTGTCGGCCACCGACTACACCTTCGGGTTCGACACCGCCGTAGGCGTCGCCACCGAGGCCATCGACCGGCTGCACACCACCGCCGAATCCCATATGCGGGTCCTGGTCGTCGAGGTGATGGGCCGGCACGCCGGCTGGATCGCCCTGCACTCCGGCCTGGCCGGCGGCGCCAATGTCATCCTCATCCCCGAGCAGCGCTTCGACATCGGCGAGGTCTGCGGCTGGATCGAATCCCGCTTCAAGGTCCGCTACGCGCCGATCGTGGTCGTCGCCGAGGGCGCGATGCCCAAGGACGGCCAGATGGTCCTCAAGGACGACTCCACCGACTCCTTCGGCCATGTCCGGCTCTCGGGCGTGGGCGAATGGCTGGCCAAGGAGATCGAGTCCCGCACGGGCAAGGAGGCCCGGACGACGGTCCTCGGGCACACCCAGCGCGGCGGTACGCCCAGTGCCTTCGACCGCTGGCTGGCCACCCGCTTCGGGCTGCACGCCATCGACGCGGTCCATGACGGCGACTTCGGGAAGATGGTCGCGCTGCGCGGCACCGACATCGTCCGCGTCCCGATTGCCGAGGCCACCGCCAAGCTGAAGACCGTCGATCCGGCGCTGTACGCGGAGGCGGGGGTCTTCTTCGGCTGAGGTCCGTCGGCCGGGGATTCTCCGGCCGACGGGGAGGGGCCGCAGGCCGGTGTTCCACCCGGCGCCGCGCGCCCATGGGCCGTATATTCGCCGTACGCGACATATACGGCCCATTGCGCGTATACGGGGCAAACCGTACCGGCGGGAGAGAACGTGGAGATCGTCGCCTTCGGGGTGCAGGCGGATGAGCGGGCGCCGCTGGAGAAGGCTTTTGAGGGCCGTCACCAGGTGCGCAGCCTGGGCGTCGTCATCAACCGCGACACCGCCCCGATCGCGCACGGCTACGAAATCGTCAGCTCCAGCGTCAACGGCGACCTCGGCGCCGACGTGCTCCAGACCCTCGCCGCCGGCGGCACCAAGATGATCACCCAGCGCTCCACCGGCTTCAACAACATCGACCTGGAGGCCGCGGCCGACCTCGGCATGACCATCGGCCGGGTCGCGGACTACTCCCCGTACGCGGTCGCGGAGTTCGCCTGGGGCCTCGCGCTGGCCGTCAACCGCCGGATCGTCCTCGCCGCCCACCGCACCCGGAACTTCGACTTCCGGCTGGACGGGCTGATGGGCCGCGATCTGCGCGGCCGTACCGTGGGCGTGCTCGGCACCGGAAGGATCGGCGAGGCGTTCACCCGGATCGCCCACGGCTTCGGCATGCACCTCCTGGGCTGGGACATCGCCGAGAACCCCAACTGCCTCGCGCTGGGCATGACGTACGCGGACAAGGAGCGGCTGTTCGCCGAGGCCGACCTGATCAGCCTGCACGTCCCGCTGGTGACGGCGACCCGTCACCTCGTCGACCGGGCCGCGCTGGCCGCGATGCGCAACGAGGCGATCCTGATCAACACCAGCCGCGGCGGCCTGGTCGACACCGCGGCCCTGGTCGGCACCCTCAAGACCGGCAAACTCGCCGGCGTCGGACTGGACGTCTACGAGGAGGAGTCCGGGATCTTCACCTTCGACAAGTCCCTCGACGTCATGGACGACGACATCCTCGCCCGCCTGATGACCTTCCCGAACGTGCTGGTCACCTCGCACCAGGCGTATTTCACCCGGGACGCGGTCGGCCAGATCATCGACGCCACGGTCGGCAACGTCGAGGACTACCTGGCCCACCGCACCAACGAGAACATGCTGGTCACACAAGGACAGCCGCGAGCAGCCGAGCGGTGATCGCGGCGCCGTCCAGGGTCAGCACCGACTCGGGGTGGAACTGCACGCCCGCGAAGCCGGGACCGCGCAGCGCATGCACGTCCCCGGTCCGCGGATCGCGGCTCAACTCGATGCGGTGCATGGCCAGTTCGGCGGCCGTGGACTCGTCGCAGCGGGCCGTGAAGGTGTTGTAGAAGCCGACCGTCTCCGTGCGCCCGAAGAAGTCGATCCGCTCCTGCGCGCCCTGGAAGGGCACCTCCTTGCGGACGATCTCCAACCCCAGCTCGCCGGCGAGGAGTTCATGGCCCAGGCACACGCCGAGCAGGCCCACCCGTCGCCCGCCACCACCCTTCGCGGGAAGCGCTCCGCGCTGCTGTGCTGAACGGTGTTCGCGCAGCAGGTCGGCGGCGAGCGCCCGCAGCGTCCGCATCTTGGGGTCGGCGGCGTCGGACGGGTTGCCGGGGCCGGGGCCCAGCACGACCGGGCCCTCATGGGCGAGCGCGGCCGTACGCAGCCCCGGCTCGTCGTAGCGGCGCACCGAAACCGTCAGCCCCGAGGTGCGCAGCAGATGCGCCAGCATCGCGGTGAAGGTGTCCTCGCCGTCGATGACCAGCGCATGGCCGCGCAGCGCGGCGATCGGTGCGGTGGTCTGCATCCGCAGCCAGAAGGGGGCCAGATCGGCGCGGCGGGCGTCCAGCGCCGCCTGGACCCGAGGGTCGTCGGCCAGCCGGGGCGGCGCGGCGTCCGCCGTGCGGCCCCCGCCCCCGCCCGCCGGAGCCTTGCGCACACCGAGCGCGGCGAGCACCCCCGCCGCCTTGGCGTGCGTCTCGGCCACCTCGCCCGCCGGATCCGAACCGCGCACCAGGGTCGCCCCGACCGGCACCCGCAGCCGCCCGGCCGCATCGATGTCGGCGGTGCGGATGAGGATGGGGGAGTCGAGGGTCTGGGCGCCGCCGGCATCGCGCCCGATGAGCGCCAGCGCGCCCGCGTAGTAGCCGCGGCCCGCGCCGTCCCGTCCGAGGGGCTCGTGGCGCTCGATGACCCGGCAGGCGTTCTGTACGGGCGACCCGGTGACCGTCGCCGCGAACATCGTCTCCTTGAGCACCTCCCGCACATCCAGCGACGACCGCCCGCGCAGCTCGTACTCGGTGTGCGCCAGATGTGCCATCTCCTTCAGCCGCGGCCCGATCACCACGCCGCCCATGTCGCCGACGGTGCACATCATCTTCAGCTCCTCGTCGACGACCATGGAGAGCTCCTCGATCTCCTTGCCGTCCGCGAGGAAGCCGAGCAGATCGTCGGCGGTCGGTCCGCCGGCCGGATAGCGGTACGTCCCGCTGATCGGATTCATCACGACCGTGCCGCCGCTCATCCGCACATGCACCTCGGGACTGGCCCCGACCAGCGTCCTCTCCCCGGTGTGCACCACGAACGTCCAGTACGCGCCGCGCTCGGCGACCAGCAGCCGCCGGAACAGGGCGAGCGCATCGGCCCGGCCGAAGTCCTGGATCGCGCCCTCGAAGGTCCGCCGGATGACGAAGTTCGCGCCCTCGCCGCTGCCGATCTCCTCCCGGACCACCCGCCCGACGATCTCGGCGTACTCCTCGTCGGACACATCGAAGGCCCCGTCCGCCACCCGCACCTCATGCGCCGGGAGCTGTGCCAGGGCCTCGGCGAGCGGCACCTCGCAGCGTTCCTCGGGAGTCAGTGCCAGCAGCGGGGTGCCGTCGTCCCGGACGTCGAAACCGCGCTCCCTGATCTGCCGGAACGGCACCAGGGCCAGGCCCTCGGGAAGGTCGGCGAGCCGGTCGTAGGAGGCGACCGGGCCGGTCAGGACCTCCACCGTGTCCTGATCCCGGCCGGGGGTACGGCGGCGCAGCAAAGCAAAAGGAGTCTGCTCGTAGAGCAGTCGGCCGAGGGCGGTGGCGGGCGACGGGCGGGCGGGGCGGTCGTCGGCGAGCAGCTCGGTCAGATGCATGGTCCTCGTCCTTCTCACTCATGGGAGGGGGGAGGGACGGCCTGCCGTACATACGCCGAAGGCCGCCCCTGGGGCGGCCTTCGCGGAGTCTGTGGTGTGCGCGCGAATCAGTGGGCCGCCGGAGAAGCGGTCCACCACCAGGTCATGTTCATGGCTGTCGGCGCGTGCATGGGGGGCACCCTACCCGACGGCGCCGCCGATGCCGGGTCGGCGGCTTCGTTGCGGTGGTGTGTCCACGGGCCGTCTCACACTCCGGTCGACGTGCTGGACCCCCGTCGGGACCCCGTAATGTGGTGTTCGTGACCGTGAACGCTGAAACCCACGCCGGTGGCAACACCTGGCGAGACCTGCCCGCGGCGCAGCAGCCTGACTGGCCGGACCAAGAGGCTCTGCGCGATGTGATCGCGGAGCTCGAGTCCTATCCGCCGCTCGTCTTCGCGGGCGAGTGCGACCAGTTGCGTGAGCGCCTGGGAGCGGTCGCCCGTGGTGAGGCGTTCCTGCTTCAGGGCGGCGACTGCGCGGAGGCCTTCGACGCCGTCTCCGCCGAGCACATCCGCAACAAGCTCAAGACGCTCCTCCAGATGGGCGCCGTCCTCACCTACGCCGGGTCCGTCCCGGTGGTCAAGGTCGGCCGGATCGCCGGCCAGTACAGCAAGCCGCGCTCCAAGCCCACCGAGACCCGCGACGGCGTGACGCTGCCGACCTACCGCGGCGACTCCGTCAACGGCTTCGAGTTCACCGAGGCGGCCCGGATCCCGGACCCGCAGCGGCTCAAGCGGATGTACAACGCCTCCGCCGCGACCCTCAACCTGGTGCGCGCCTTCACCACCGGCGGCTACGCCGACCTGCGGCAGGTGCACGCCTGGAACCAGGACTTCGTGAAGTCCTCGCCCTCCGGTCAGCGCTACGAGGCGCTGGCCCGCGAGATCGACCGCGCGATGAACTTCATGAACGCCTGCGGGGTGGACCCGGAGGAGTTCCGTACCGTCGAGTTCTACGCCTCCCACGAGGCGCTGGTCCTGGACTACGAGTCGGCGCTGACCCGCGTGGACTCGCGCACCGGCAACCTCTACGACGTCTCGGGCCACATGGTCTGGATCGGCGAGCGCACCCGGCAGCTGGACGGCGCGCACATCGAGTTCGCCTCCCGCATCCGCAACCCGATCGGGGTCAAGCTCGGCCCGACCAGCACGGTGGAGGACGCGCTCACCCTCATCGAGCGCCTCGACCCCGAGCGCGAGCCGGGCCGGCTGACCTTCATCACCCGCATGGGGGCGGACAAGGTCCGCGACAAGCTCCCCCAGCTGGTCGAGAAGGTCACCGCCTCCGGCGCCCAGGTGGCGTGGATCTGCGACCCGATGCACGGCAACACCTTCGAGGCGGCGTCCGGCCACAAGACCCGGCGCTTCGACGACGTGCTGGACGAGGTCAAGGGCTTCTTCGAGGTCCACAAGGGTCTCGGCACGCACCCGGGCGGTATCCACGTCGAGCTGACCGGTGACGATGTCACCGAGTGCGTGGGCGGCGGCGACGAGATCTTCGTCGACGATCTGCACCAGCGCTACGAGACCGCCTGCGACCCGCGGCTCAACCGCAGCCAGTCGCTGGACCTGGCGTTCCTGGTGGCGGAGATGTACCGCGACCAGTAGGGCCCGGCCGTATACGCCGATGGGGCGCGGATCCTGTGATCCGCGCCCCATCGGCGTATCCGCGCATTGTCGCCGTCCCGCGGGCCAGGTAAGGTAAGGGTTACCTCACTCAAGATCGCGGGCCCGACGGGACCGCCGTGAGCCGGGGCATCCCTACGGAGGTGAAACCGCGTGTACGTCTGCTCATGCTTCGGGATCACCGAGCAGCAGGTCCGCGAACACGCGGGCACGGGCGCCTGCACGCCCCGCCAGATCGCCTCCGCCTGCAAGGCCGGCACCGACTGCGGCAACTGTGTACGCCGTATCCAGCAGCTGCTCGGCCGTGGCGCATGCCCGCGCCGTGAGCTCATCGACAGCGGCAGCCCCGAGCCCCTGGGCACCACGGCCGCGCCTGCGCCGCCGGTCGCGGAGGTGGCCGCAGTGGTGCCCGTGGCGCTCCAGGAGGCCGCGTAGCCCCGCCGGTGAGCCCGGCCCGTACGGCCGGCCCGGACCGTACGGTCAGCTCGGCTGCTCGATCAGCTGGGCGATGTAGAGCGCCTCGCCGAGTTTCTCCACCAGCTCCAGCTGGGTGTCGAGATAGTCGATGTGGTGCTCCTCGTCCGCGAGGATGTCCTCGAAGATATTCGCCGAGGTGATGTCGCCCTTGGTGCGCATGATCTCGATTCCGCGCTTGAGCCGGTCGATCGCCTCGACCTCGATCTGCCGGTCCGCCTCGAACATCTCGGTCACGGTCTGGCCCACGCGCACATGGAACAGCCGCTGATAGTTCGGCAGCCCTTCGAGGAAGAGAATGCGGTCCGTCAGGACCTCCGCATGCTTCATTTCGTCGAAGGACTCGCTGCGCGTGTACTTCGCAAGCTTCGGCCAGCCGAAGTTCTCCTGCATCTTGGCGTGCAGGAAGTACTGATTGATCGCGGTCAGTTCGGCAGTCAGCTGCTCGTTGAGGAATTCGATGACCTCGGGGTCGCCCTGCATGGCTGCGGGCTCCTTCCGCGCGGGAACTGGGCAGGTGCCGCGCATCCTCGCACCGCGCGGAGCGCACAGTCCAGTAAGTTCACGCTTAGTACGAGTTGCCCGAATCCTTCCCTCCCTGGTCATCGGCACCCCTCACGGTCTGACACCATGGAGGCATGGGTCAGCCGCACAGCCGCGAAGAGGGGCATCCACAGCTGCCTCCGGGGCAGCGTCTGCAGCGGGGCTGGCCGGTGACGCATTACGGTCCGGTCCCCAAGTTCCGCCCCGAACGCTGGGAGTTCCGCGCCTTCGGCGCCACCAAGGACGGCGGAAAGCACTGCTGGACGCATGAGGAATTCACGGCCCTGCCGTATGCCACGGTCGTCGCGGATATGCACTGTGTCACGAAATTCAGCATGCTGGGCGCCGAATGGGGCGGGGTCCGCACCCAAACGATCCTGGACCTCGCGCCGCCCGCGCCGGACGTCACGCATGTGATGGTGTGGGCCGAGTACGGGTTCAGTTCGAATCTGCGGCTGGACGATTTCGCCGCCGAGAACTGCATCTTCGCCACCCACCGCTCCGGCGAACTGCTCACCGCCGAACACGGTTTTCCGGTCCGGCTGATCGTGCCCCAGCTCTATGCCTGGAAGGGCCCCAAATGGGTCCGTGGCATCGAATACATGACGGCCGACCGCCGCGGATTCTGGGAAGAACGCGGCTATCACAATCTCGGCGACCCCTGGCGCGAACAGCGCTACTCGTACCAGGAGGAACCGGGGGAGGGCCCGGAGCTCTGAGCCCCGGGCACCCCTCACGCGGCGCCCGGCGCCCGCAGCTCCTTCAGGCGCGCCACATCCGCCGCATGCCCCTCCTTGCCGCCCGGCGTCTCGATGACCAGCGGCACGCCGTCCGTCGCCGGATGGCGGAACAGCTCGGCGAACGGGTCCGCGCCGATGTGACCGGCGCCGATGTTGGCGTGGCGGTCCTTGTGCGCGCCCACCACGTCCTTGGAGTCGTTGGCGTGGATCAGCTTCAGCCGCCCCTCGCCGGTGACCTCCACCAGCTCGTCCAGCAGCGCCTTCATCCCGCCCGGCGCCGCCATGTCGTGACCGGCCGCGAAGGCGTGGCAGGTGTCCAGACAGACCCCGAGCCGGGCGTGGCGGTCAAGGACGTCGAAGTACGGGCCCAGATCCTCGGCCAGCGAGCACAGCGAGGCGCCCTGCCCGGCCGTGGGCTCCAGCAGCAGCCACGGGTCGTCGTCGTGCGTCAGCTCGTCCAGCAGCGGCCGCATCCGCTCCCGTACCTGCGCCAGCGCCTCGGCGCGCGGCCGTCCGCCGGTCGCCGAGCCGGTGTGCACCACCACCCCGAGCGCACCGATCTCCCGCCCGCGCCGCAGCGAGTGCCGCAGCGACGCCACCGACTTCTCGACGGTCGCCTCGTTGTGCGACCCGAAGTTGATCAGATACGGGGCATGGACGTAGACCGGGATGTCCTCCTGCGCACAGGCCGCCCGGAAGACCTCGTCCTGGGCCGGGGTGCCGGGCGGGGTCGCCCAGCCGCGCGGATTGGCCACGAAGACCTGCACGGTCTCGGCGCCCATCTCACGGGCGTAGGGAAGGCCGGTCCTCGCCAGGCCGCCGGCCACCGGCACATGGCCGCCGACCGGATTACGTGCGCGGGCGCGCTGCCCGTCGTGCTCGGCTGTACTCACGCTCCCAGGGTGCCAGGTGCGCCGCGGCGGCCGTCCCCCGGGACGGCCGCCGGACACCTGCACGGCACCTACAGGGCGCCCTTGAGCCTGATGGTGATCGTGCTGCCCTTGGGAGCCTGCTGATCACCCTCGACGGACTGGCTTTCGACCACGTCCTGCGGGAAGAGCCACGGCTTCTTCACCTCGACCTGGAACCCGGCATCCGTCAGCGCCTTCTTGGCGTCCGCCGTGTTCTGGCCGGTGACGTCCGGGACGGTGACCATCTGCGGGCCCTTGGAGAGCGTGAGGGTGACCGTGTCGCCCTTGCCGAGCGGGGTGGCCGCGCCCGGTGACTGCTGGGCGACGGTGCCCTTGTCCTCCTCGGAGAACACCGGCTGGTCGGCGAACTCGACCTTGAAGCCCTCCCCGCGCAGCGAATCCACCGCATCGGCGCGGTCGTCGCCGACCACATCCGGTACGGAGATCTCCGAACCCCGGCTGACGGTCAGCGCCACCGCCGTGTCCGGATGCCGCTTGGTGCCCCCGGCCGGGTCCGTACGGATCACCGACCCCTTGGCGACGTCATCGTTGAACTCGCGCCGCACGGTGGACGGTTTCAGCCCCAGATCGCGCAGCCGGCGCTTGGCGTCGGCCACCGGGGTGCCCGACAGATCCGGAACGGTCACGATGTCCGGGCCGCGCGAGACGGTGATCGTGACCGTGCCCGTACCGCGGATCCGCTTGCCCGGTCCCGGATCGGTCTTCATCACATGGCCGCGCGCCACATTCGCGCTGAAACCGCGCTCCACCTTCACGCCCAGACCGTCGTCGCGCAGCGTCTTGACGGCCTTGGCCTGCGGCATGTCCAGGACGGCGGGGACGGTGGTGAACTGGCCGGCGCTGACGTACCACACGCCGGTGCCCACGCCGAGGACCAGCAGGACCGCCGCGACGACGGCGAGGAGCTTGTGCCGCTGCACCAGCCCGCCGCGCGGCGCCGCCGCGGCGGGCGCCGGGCGCAGCCGGGTGGTCTGCTCCGCGGGCGGGACCTCCAGGAGGCTGGTGCGGTTCAGCTCCGCCTCGTCCGGCAGCGGCGCGGCGCCGATCCGCGGCAGGACGTCCGTGCGCTCGGTGTCGCCGGCGGGCACCGCGTGGGCCTGCGGCGGCACCACGTCCAGCTGCTCGTCGGTCAGCGCGCTGCGGACCGCGCGGGCCTGCGACAGCAGCGCCACCGCGTCGTACGGGCGCCGCTGCGGGTCGCGGGCGGTGGCGCCCACGACGAGATCGTCCAGCTCCGGCGCCAGCCCCGGTACGAAGGCGGACGGCGGCGGAACGTCCTCGTGCAGATGCTGGTAGAGGATCTGCGCCGCGGTGCCGCCGGTGTGCGGTTTGCCGCCGGTGAGCATCTCGTAGAGCACCACACCGCAGGCGTAGACATCGACCCGGGCGTCGGCGGTGCCGTGCTCCATCTGCTCGGGCGCGAGATAGGAGACGGTGCCCAGAACGGAGCCGGTCGAGGCGGTGGTGTTGGTGTCCACCGCGCGCACCAGCCCGAAGTCGGCGACCTTGACCCGGCCGTCGTCGCCTATCAGGACGTTCTCCGGCTTCATGTCCCGGTGGACCAGCCCGGCGCGGTGCGCGGCCCCCAGGGCGGCGAGCATCGGCTCGAGGATGTCCAGGGCGGCCCGCGGCTGGAGGGCGCCCCGCTCGCGCAGCACATCGCGCAGGGTGCACCCGGCGACGTACTCCATCGCCAGATAGACGTACGTACCGTCGGTGCCCTGGTCGAAGACGCCCACCACATTGGGGTGCGACAGCCGCGCGACCGACTTCGCCTCCCGGATGAAGCGGTCCACGAACGCCGCGTCGGTGGCGAGGCTCGGGTGCATCACCTTCAGCGCGAGCACGCGGTCGAGCCGGGTGTCCAAGGCCCGGTAGACCGTCGCCATGCCGCCTGCGGCGATGCGCGCCTGGATGCGGTAGCGGCCGTCGAGCAGCTGGCCCTCTAGCGGGTCCTGAAGGGTCGTATCCACCCGCCCGAGTTTAGGCCCCACGTTTTTGTCTGCGGCGCCGCGGATCTTCTCGCCGTTGCGCCCGTCCGCTGCGCTTTGCCTGGGCCGACGGTTGTGGCTCTCCCGCCGTTGCTCCCCCAGCTAACGCTGGGAGGTACCCCCAGCGGCGGGCGTAGGTGTTTCGGGTGCGGTGCCACGCCTCCGGACTTCGTCCTGCGGCCCGGCCCCTCCCCGTTGTGGGTGGGAGTAAATCCGTGGGGGACCTGTGGGCGGTTGGGTGCCGCTCGTCGCGACATACGACGCTCGCCCCCACTGGCCTCTTACCCCCCACCCATGGGAGGGGCCGCGCCGCAGGACGAAGTCCGGAGGCGTGGCACCGCACCCGAAACACCTACGCCCGCCGCTGGGGGTACCTCCCAGCGTTAGCTGGGGGAGCAACGGCGACAAACCCCCACGGCGGGACGGCCGACAACGTGGGGCCTAAAACGCTGGGCGTTCGGGGTCAAGCGCCGCCACGCCGTCCTCCGGCGAAGAGGCCAGGGCGAAGTGCCGCCGGGGAATCCGCCCCGCGCGGTACGCCAGGCGACCGGCCACAACGGCATGCCGCATGGCCGCGGCCATGCGGCCCGGTTCCTGGGCCCGGGTGACCGCCGAGGCCAGCATGACGGCCGCACACCCCAGCTCCATGGCCAGCGCCGCGTCGGAGGCGGTGCCCGCGCCCGCGTCCAGGATGACCGGGACGCCCGCCCGCTCGGTGATCAGCTGGAAGTTGTGCGGATTGCGGATGCCCAGCCCGGAGCCGATCGGCGAACCCAGCGGCATGATCGCCGCGCAGCCCGCGTCCTCCAGCTTGCGGGCCAGTACCGGGTCGTCGTTCGTATAGGGCAGCACCGTGAAACCGTCGTCCACCAGGGTCTCGGCGGCGTCCAGCAGCTCGATCGGGTCCGGCAGCAGGGTGCGCTCGTCGGCGACGACCTCCAGCTTGACCCAGTCGGTGCCCAGCGCCTCCCGGGCCAGCCGGGCGGTGAGCACCGCCTCGCCCGCGGTGAAGCAGCCCGCCGTATTGGGCAGCACCCGGATCTTGTGCCGCTCCAGTACGGAGAGCACCGAGCCCTGCACGGTCGGGTCCAGCCGCCGCATGGCGACCGTGGTCAGCTGCGTACCGGAGGCGAGCAGCGCACGCTCCATGACGTCGAGGCTGGGGGCGCCGCCGGTCCCCATGATCAGACGGGACTCGAAGGTGGTGCCGGCGATGGTGAGGAGGTCGTCCGCCGGGTGGGCGGCCGGTGCCGGGGACGTGGTGAGGTCGGAGGCCATCTGCGCGGATCAGCCTCCCTGGACCGCGGTGAGCACCTCGACGCGGTCGCCGTCGCCGAGCGGGGTGGCGGACCACCGGGTGCGCGGCACCACGGTCTCGTTGACCGCGGCGGCCACGCCGGAGGGCGCCCGGGTGAGGGTGGCGACGAGACGGTCCAGGGTCAGGTCGCCGGGGATCTGCCGGGCCTCGCCGTTGACGGACACCGAGACGGTCGGGCCACTGGGGGCGCTCATGCCGAAACCTCGCTTCGCTCGGCCCCGCATTCGCGAGGCGCGCACCTCCTGATGGCTCGCTCGCTCATACGGGCTGCTCCTCTGGGACGCGGGCGCGCTCGGCCCGTGGGGCGGGGAAGCGCGCGGGGGAGAACGGGCGGGCCTCTTCGGGCAGGCTCCCGGTGGCCAGCAGCTCGGCCATCGCCTCGCCGGTGACCGGGGTCAGCAGGACGCCGTTGCGGAAGTGCCCGGTGGCCAGGTGGAGGCCGGGTAGCGCGGTCGGGCCGAGCAGCGGCGCATTGTCGGGCGAGGTGGGCCGCAGCCCGGCGCAGGTCTCCACGAGCGGCAGCTCGGTCAGGCCCGGGACCAGCTCGTGCGCGTCCCGCAGCAGCTCGTAGACGCCGCCCGCGGTGACGGTGGTGTCGAAGCCCAGTTCCTCGCTGGTGGCGCCCAGCACCAGCTCGCCGCTCTCGCGGGGCACCAGGTAGAGCGGATTGCCGCGGACGACGGCCCGTACGGTGCGCGAGAGGAACGGGGGGCTCCCGGCCGGCGGCACCGGCAGCCGCAGCCGCAGCACCTGGCCCTTGACGGGCCGCACCGGCGGCAGCACCTCCGGGGGGACCCCGGCCAGCCGTCCGCTCCAGCTGCCCGCGGCCAGCACGGTCTGACCGGCCGCCAGGCGGGCGCCGCCGGCGAGTTCGGCGCCGGTGGCCCGTCCGCCCTCGACCGTCAGCCGCACCGCCTGCTCCCGGTGGAAGACCACCCCGGCCCGCTCACAGGCGATCAGCAACGCGCTCGCCAGGAGGCGCGGATCGACCTGATGGTCGCCGTCGACCCGGAGCCCGCCGCGTACCCCGGGGGCCAGCATCGGCTCCAGCCGGCGGCACTCGCGCCCCGTCAGCCACTGCGAGTCCAGCCCGGAGCGGGTCTGGAGGGCATGCAGGTCGCGCAGAAAAGCGCGGTCGTCGGCGTCCAGTGCCACGGCCAGGGTGCCGCAGGGCCGGTAGCCGATCCGCTGCCCGCTGGCCTCCTCCAGTTCGGCGGCGAACTGCGGATAGCGCCGCGCGGAGGCGAGATTGAGGCCGAGCAGGGTTTGCTCGCCGTAGTGCAGCTCGGTCACGGCGGCCAGCATTCCGGCCGCCACCCGGGCGGCCCCGCCACCGGGCGCCGGATCGGCCACCACGGTGTGCAGCCCCCGGCCGGCCGCCCGCCAGGCGGTGACCAGCCCGATGATGCCGCCTCCGATGACGAGCACATCGGGGTGCCCGGCTGCTGGTCGCGATGATGTCGCGGATGGATGCATGGGCGTCCAGCCCCTCCCTTCGCCGGCATGACCCGGATCAGGTTCGTACGGTCGGAGGCCGGCCAGCCTCCCTCTCAGCCCGGTGCGTCCGGGCTCCCGCGAGTGCGTGTACCCGTCACCCTAGTACGGGCCCGCAACACGCCGTAAGGGAGCGCCCCGGGGCCGCCCGCCCGCGTCACCGTCCGTGACGCTGTGTCAGAGATCTCGCTGCGGGCTGCTCCCGGCTGCCTTCCCGTCGTCCCCCGCCGTCCTAGAGTGAGTGGGTGAACGAGCGAAGCGAGCGAGCCATCAGGAGGTGCGCGCCTCGCGAATGCGGGGCCGAGCGGAGCGAGGTTTCGCCATGAACGAGCGAAGCGAGCGAACCATCAGGAGGTGCGCGCCTCGCGAATGCGGGGCCGAGCGGAGCGAGGTTTCGGCATGAGCGAGCAGCGGACGTCCTTGCAGGCCCCTGACCACACACGCCGCGTGCTGATCGCCGGCGCGGGCATCGCCGGGGTGCAGACCGCGGTCGCCCTGCGCGAACAGGGCTGGCGCGGCGCGATCACCCTGCTCGGCGACGAGCCCCACCAGCCCTACGACCGCCCCCCGCTGTCCAAGGCCCTGCTGCTCGGCAAGGCCGACGGCGCTGCCTTCGACGTCGACTTCGCGGGCCTGGGCATCGATCTGCACCTCAGCCGCCCGGTATCCGCGCTGCGCCCCGGCGACCACGAGGCCGACACCGCAGAGGGCCCGGTCCCGTACGACTACGCGGTGATCGCCACCGGGGCCGAACCGGTGCTGCTGCCCGGCAGCGAGGGCATGCCCGGCGTCCATCTGCTGCGCACCCTGGACGACGCCGAGCGGCTGCGTCCGGTGCTCGCCGCGCAGCGCCGCATCGTGGTGGTCGGGGCGGGCTGGATCGGCGCGGAGTTCGCCACCGCGGCGCGCGAGGCGGGCTGCGCGGTCACCGTGGTCGAGGCCGCCGAGCGCCCGCTGGCCGGGGCGCTGCCCGCCGAGGTCGCCGCCCATATGACCTCCTGGTACGCGGATGCCGGCGCCGAACTGCGCACCGGCACCGGCGTCGCCGCCGTGGAACCGGGCGCGGTCGTCCTCGCCGACGGCACCGTCCTGCCCGCCGACGCCGTGGTCGTCGGCATCGGCGCCCGCCCCGCGACCGGCTGGCTGGCCGGCTCCGGCGTCGCCCTCTCGCATGAGAACGGCTCCGTACTGGCCGACGAGCAGCTGCGCGCCTCCGTCCCCGACGTCTACGCGGTCGGCGACTGCGCCTCCTTCCCCTCCGCCCGTTACGGCCGCCGGCTGCTGATCCACCACTGGGACAACGCCCTCCAGGGGCCCCGTACGGTCGGTGAGAACATCGCCCGTGGGGCGGCGGAGGGCGTGGTCTACGACCCGGTCCCGTATTTCTGGTCCGAGCAGTTCGGGCGGTTCGTCCAGTACGCGGGCCATCACCAGGCCGCCGACGAGATGATCTGGCGCGGCGACCCGGCGGGCGCCTCCTGGTCGGTGCTGTGGCTGCACGAGGGACGGATGGTCGCGCTGCTGGCCGTCGGCCGGCCCAGGGATCTGGCCCAGGGCCGCAAGCTCATCGAGAAGGGCGCCGCCCTCGACCGCGACCGGGCCGCGGACGCCGCGCTGCCCCTGAAGTCCGCGGTCCTCTAGGGCGCGGTCCTCCAGCCAGGACGCGCCAACGGATGTCACCCTCCGGTGTGCCCCGCAGACCCTGATGGCGAGGCCCGGCTACCGACTGTCAGTGCGAGGTGGCAGGCTTGTCCTGTGACCGAGATTGACGCAAACATCGATGGACTCGTCCCCGCCTGGCTCACCCTCCCCGACATCGCCGAAAACATCGGCGTCGAGGTGACGCGCGTGCGGCAGCTGGTCAAGGAGGGCCAGCTGATCGCGGTGCGCCGCGGCGAGAACCGGGTGCTCCAGGTGCCCGCCGACTTCATCAAGGACGGCAAGGTCGTCAAGGGACTCGTCGGCACCCTGACCCTGCTGCGCGACGACGGCTTCGCCGACGACGAAATGCTTGAGTGGCTCTTCACCCCCGATGAGACCCTGCCCGGGACCCCGGCGCAGGCGCTGCGCGAGAATCGCGGCACGGAGGTCAAGCGCCGCGCCCAGGCGCTCGCCGTCTGACGCCGCACCCTGATCCGTAACCGCACCGGGGCGTGCGGACCGAGCCCGGTCCGTACGCCCCCGACCTGGGGGGAAGACGCCCGATGACCACCGCACGACAGGCCCTCGCCGACGCCCGGCTCTATCTGTGCACGGACGCCCGCACCCGCCAGGGCGATCTGCCGCAGTTCCTGGACGCGGTGCTCTCCTCGGGCGTGGACATCGTCCAGCTGCGCGACAAGGGCATGGAGGCCGGCGAGGAGCTGCGCCATCTGGAGGTCTTCGCGGACGCCTGCCGGCGGCACGGCAAGCTCCTGTCCGTGAACGACCGCGCGGATGTCGCCCACGCCATCGGCAGCGAGGTGCTCCACCTGGGACAGGGCGATCTCCCCGTCCCGGCCGCCCGCGCGCTCCTCGGCCCCGACGTCCTCATAGGCCGCTCCACCCACGCCGAGGCCGAGGTGGACGCGGCGCTGACCGAGCCGGGGGTGGACTACTTCTGCACCGGCCCCTGCTGGCCGACCCCCACCAAGCCCGGCCGTCACGCTCCCGGCCTCGGCCTGGTCCGTTACGCCGCCGCCCGCGCCCCCGAGCGCCCCTGGTTCGCCATCGGCGGTATCGACGCCGGCAATCTCGACGAGGTCCTGGAGGCCGGCGCCCGCCGGGTCGTGGTCGTCCGGGCCCTGACCGAGGCCGACGACCCCGCCGCGGCCGCCGCGGATCTGGCGAAGCGGATCCGCTCCCGGGACGTCTAGCCGGGGAGCCCGGTGTGCCGTCCGGCGAAAGGCGGATGCGCCGCCGCAGTGACGGTTTCCGGACGTTCCGTGGCCGGGAAAATGTCCAGCCCGTGGACAAAAAGCGCCACTGGTTGGTATGTGCCGAGGCTCTGGTTAACCTGCCGGTATGGCCCTAGGTACAGCTTCCACCAGGACTGATCGGGCGCACACCGTGCGCGAACTGCTCGCTTCCGGCAAGCAGTCCTATTCGTTCGAGTTCGCCGCCCCGAAGACCGAGAAGGGCGAGCGGACCCTGTGGAACGCCATTCGCCGGATCGAGGCCGTCTCCCCGACCTTTGTCTCCGTGACGTACGGCGCCGGCGGCACCTCCCGTGAGGGCACGGTCCGCGCCACCGAACGCATCGCCACCGACACCACCCTGACCCCGGTCGCCCACCTCACCGCCGTCAACCACTCCCTGGCCGACCTGCGCAACATCATCGGCCAGTACGCCGACGCCGGTATCCGCAACATGCTCGCGCTGCGCGGCGATCCGCCCGGCGACCCGATGGGCGAGTGGATCAAGCACCCGGAGGGCGTCGGATACGCCGCCGAGCTCGTCCAGCTGATCAAGGAGTCCGGCGACTTCTGCGTGGGCGTCGCCGCCTTCCCCGAGATGCACCCCCGCTCGACGGACTGGGACGCCGACGTCCGGCACTTCGTCGACAAATGCCGGGCCGGCGCCGACTTCGCCATCACCCAGATGTTCTTCTACGCCGAGGACTACTTCCGGCTGCGCGACCGGGTCGCCGCGGCGGGTTGCAGCACGCCGATCATCCCCGAGATCATGCCGGTGACCAACGTCCGCCAGATCGAGCGTTTCGCCCAGCTCAGCAACGCCGCTTTCCCGCCCGAGCTCGCGGACCGCATCATGGCGGTCAAGGACGATCCGGCGGCGGTACGCTCCATTGGAATCGAGTACGCCACGGAATTGTGTGCGAGCTTGATGGCCGAGGACATTCCGGGGCTGCACTTCATTACCCTGAACCACTCCACGGCGACCCTGGAGATCTACGAGAATCTGGGGCTGCACCAGCGGTCCTGAGCAACGGTGGCCGGACAGCGGCGGAAGAGGGGCGTATATGGGATGGACGATCCTCTACATCGCGTTCGGCCTGGTCGCCGTCTGGCTCCTGGCCGAGGTCCTGCTCCAGAACAAGGCGCGGCTGCGCTGGCGGCTGCTGGCTTTCGTGGGATTTCTCGGTGTGGTCGTCGGCGTCCTGCTGCCCCAGGTGATCGTCATCGGAGTGGGCGTGGCCGCCTTCGCCGTCGGTCAGACCAATGTCACGCTCTCCTTCCGGCGCGGTTTCACCACCGGCTGGGCGCTGCGAACCAAACCGGCCGAGAAGGGGCGCCGCCGGGCCCGCTCCGGCGGCGCGCCCGCCGTCGAACCGGCCCTCCAGGTCTCCGATCTGGAGGCGGGGCCGGTCACCGACGACCCGGCCCGCGACGAGGACGACGAGAATGTCTTCGCGGGTGCGCATGCCTTCCAGGGCCAGGACGGCTACGCCGCTCAGAGCGGGTACGCGGGCCAGGACGCGGTCTACGGCGCGCAGGGCTCCTACGGCGAGAGCCCCTACGACCCGTCCGGGTCCTATGAGGCGGCGGGGTCGTACGGGGGCCAGGAGGCGTACGCGTACGGAGGCCAGGGGCCGTACGGGAACGAGAGCGGCTATGGCGCCTCCGCCGAGGGCACGTACGCCGGCCAGAACTCCGCCTCCGACGCGACGGTGTACGCCCCCCAGCCGATGCCCGACGAGACCGGGCAGTACGGCATATACAGCCCGGACGCCCGCGCCGGGCAGCCGCAGCCCGGCTACTCCGACTACCCCGGCTACGACCCGTACGGCACCGCCCCGGGCGCGGCCCCGGGCGCCGTGGACGGCGACGCCAACGGCTATGGCTACGGCGGCGGTTACGGCCAGGGCGCGCCGGGTCAGAACGCCTACGCGGACGCCTACGCCGACCCGTACGCGGGGTACGGCGACGGCACGGACCAGGGGCCGGTGGCCGCCTACTCCGACCCGTACATCGGCGCCCAGCAGTACGGCGCGCCCTACGACCCGTACGCACAGCCCGACCCGTACGCGCAGCCCGATCCCTACGGCCAGGCGCCCTACACCGCCGGGCAGTACGACGGCGTGGGCCAGAACCCGGGCGAGGGCTACTCCCAGACACCGCCGGGCGGGTCCTGGGTGCCGCAGCAGCGCGACGGTGAACTCCCGCCCGAGCAGCAGCCGTACCCGCCCTATCAGCAGCAGGGCTACGACGAGCAGCACTACCGCTACTGACGCGCCATCCGGGACGGGCCCCGGCCGCGGGCCGCGCTCTCAGGCGGAGCCGCTCAGGTGGAGCCGCTCCAGTCGTCCCCGTTGACGATCAGACCCGCCACGATCGCGCCGGACATCCCGGCGTGTGCCGGACCGCCGCCCGGATGCGCGCGGCCACCGACCGCGTACAGGCCCGGTATCCGGGTGCGGTTGCCGGGCCGCAGACAGCGGCCGCCTTGGCCCGCGAGCGCCGGCGCGGGCAGCCACTCGTCGTCCGCGGGCGGCAGGACCTCCCGCCATCGCACCCGCTCGCGCAGGCCCGGGACGGCGGCCTCGGCAGCCTCGGTCATCCGGTCCGCGGCCGCCTCGACGGCCGCGGCGTCCGCGCCGCAGGGGACCGGCACCGCCGCCGACAGCGTCACCGCCTCGTGTCCGTCGTCGGGCCGGGACGTGGGGTCGTCGGGGCGCAGCACCGTGACCGTCGGCCGCTCGGGAAGCCCCCGCACGCCGCCGTCCCCGAACACGGCGGCCAGCTCCGCGGCACGGTCGGCCGGATGCACGACCGTCCGGTGCACCGCCTGCGCGGGCCGCGCCCCGCGCAGCGCCAGGCAGACCGTCAGCCGCCCCGCGGCACGCCCCCCGGACAGGGCCTGGGGCCGTACGTCGTCCGCTCCGTAGGGATCGCTCCCCTTCAGCAACGCCGGGAGCCGCGCCGGGTCGATGCCCGCGACCACGGACTCCGCCTCCGCCACCCGGCCGTCAGCCAGCTCGACGCCCGACGCCCGGCCCTCGCGCGCCACGATGCCGGTCACTTCCGCACCGAAGGCGAACTCCACCCTGCGCTCCCGGCAGCGCTCGTACACCGCCTCGGCCAGCGCCCGCATCCCGCCGCGCGGATACCAGCTGCCGAAGGTCTGCTCCATGTACGGCAGCACCGCCGCGCTCGCCGGGGCGGTGCGCGGGTCGAGGCCGTAGGCCAGCGCATGGCTCTCCAGCAGGGCGATCAGCCGGGGGTCGGCCAGCTCGCGGCGGGCGATCCCGTCGAGGGTGGCGGTCGTGGGGCCCTTGCCGCGCCCGAACAGCCCCCGCCTGCGCACCGCCGGATACGGATCGCGGCCCAGCACCCGCCGGTCCCGCCACAGCGGCTCCTCCAGGAGCGGGCGGCGGGTGGCGTCCCAGGCGTCCCGGGCGCGGTTGATCAAGGCGCTCCAGCGCTCGCCGGCGCCCTCGCCCAGCGCCTCGTCCAGGGCCGCGAGCACCCCGGCGCGCGAGGCGTTCGGCAGCGAGACGGCGGTGCCGTCGGCGAAGACATGGCGGCTCGCCGGATCGACCTGGGCCAGCGCGATACGGCTCTCCAGCGGCTCCTTGCCGGTCTTGAGGAACAGATCGCGGTAGACGGCCGGCAGATGCAGCAGACCGGGCCCGGTGTCGAAGCCGAAGCCGTCCCGCTCGAAGCGCCCGAGCGCGCCGCCGTACGTCGCCCCGCGCTCGTACACCGCCACCTGGTGACCCGCAACGGCCAGCCGGGCAGCGGCCGCCATCGCGCCCATCCCGGCGCCGATCACCGCAATCCGTGCCATGTCCGTGACCTTATCCGGCGCCACTGACAACGCCCGCGGCCAGGCGTTTCTTCTCCTCCCGCCGCTCGCGGCGGCGGCGCAGGAAGCGGCGGATCCGCGACCACAGGAAGATCACCGTCGCGATGCCGCCGATCAGCAGCACCGCCGCGATCCCCGCCGCGATCACCGGGTGGAAGAGGGCGAAGGCGATGAGGCCGGCGACGCCGAGGTCCTCGGCCAGGCTCAGCAGGATGTTGCTCGCGGGCTCCGGCGAGGTGTTGACCGCGATCCGCATGCCCGCCTTGACCAGATGGCTCAGCAGCGCCGTGGAGCCGCCCACCGCGCCCGCCGCCAGCTGGGGCAGCGATCCGTCGTGCCCGGCCAGCAGCGCCGCCACGACGCCGCCCGCGACGGGCCGGATCACCGTGTGGACGGCGTCCCAGACCGAGTCCACGTAGGGGACCTTGTCGGCGACCGCCTCGCACACGAAGAGGACCGCGGCGATGATCAGGACGTCGGGGCGCTCCAGCGCGGCGGGCACCTCGTGGGTGACGCCGGTGGCGCCCAGCAGACCGAGCAGCAGGACCACGGCATAGGCGTTGATCCCGCTCGCCCAGCCGCTGGTGAAGACCAGAGGGAGTACGGACACGCAGGAGATCGTAGACGGGCGGCGCGCCGTACCGGGCGGCCAGGGGGGGCGCAGGGCACGGGTGCTCACGGGTGAGTATCCGTACTCAGGCGGCGAGATGAGTAGGTACGCGGATGGGCCGGGGGCCGCCGGGAAGGAAGAGTGGGCACCACGGAAGGGACGCGGCGCCGCACCGCCGACACGGGGCGGCGGAACGGCGCGGCTCCCGGCCGTGACGGGGGAGCACGGGGGAAGTACGGGGGAAGTACGGGGGAGCACGGGGGAAGCGCTGTCCTGGTCGGATCGATGGGGGAACGATCCGCGCCAGGGCAGCGCGTTTTTTGTGTGCGGGGCCTTGGCCACCGGGGGGGGCGGCCCGGCCCCCGGACCTATTCCTGGCGGCCGGTCACCCTCCCTTGCAGCAGCCGCGACAGCGCCGCGTGCACCTCGTCCAGCGACCGGTCCGGCTGGTAGGACTGCCAGTCCAGGGCGGCCACCAGGACCATCCCGAACAGCGCCGAGGCGGTCAGCGGGACGTCGATCTCCTCGCTCAGCTCACCGGCCAACACCGCCTCGCGCAGCACACCCTCCACCACGGTGATGGCCCGCCCCCGCACCACCATCAAGGTGGACTGCCAGGCGCGGTTGGTACGCCACAGTTCGGCGACGTAGAGCTGGGTGAGCGCCGGGTAGGCGGCGATGAACTCCAGTCCGGCCCGGATCATCGCGTCCAGCGCGTCGATCCGGGTGCCGCCGCGGCCGGTCACCTCGTCGGCCGCGTCCTGCAAGGAGGCCGCCAGCAGCTCGATGCCGTGCCGCAGCAGCTCCTCGAAGAGGACGTTCTTGCTCGCGAAGTTGTAGTAGACCGTGCCCTTCGCGACGCCGGCCCGTTCGGCGATCTCGTCCACCGTGGTGGAGGAGAAGCCCTGTTCGGCGATGAGGGTGACCGCGGCCTCGAAGAGCTTGCGCCTGGTGGCGTCGCGGCGAGAAGTGGAGCTGTCCATGGGGGCGATTGTGCCGCTCCGCGCGGCCCGCCCGCTCACAGGCTCAGCTCCGGGTGGAGGTCCTTCATCCGCACCACCTGGCGGCCGCGGGCCGCCAGAGTGGTCAGCGCGAGCGCGCCCACGGTGAAGGCGGCCAGCACCGCACTGCCCTGCCATACGGGCGCGAGGTCGCCCCCGGTGATCAGCCGGCGCAGCCCCGCGACGATGTAACTCATCGGCAGATAGGGGTGGATGGCGCCGAAGAAGCCGGGGCTGGTCTGCACCGGGTACGTACCGCCCGCCGACGTCAGCTGGAGCATCAGCAGCGCCAGCACCAGGATCCGGCCGGCCGGACCGAACTTGGCGTTCAGCCACTGCACGATCGCCGAGAAACACGCCGTGACCAGGACGAGGAAGCCGAGCGTACCGGCCGCCCTGGCCATCTGGAGGCCGAGCGCGAAGTGCAGTACGGACATCAGGGCCGCGGTCTGGAGCACCCCGATCCCGGCCACCGGCAGCCACCCGGACACCGCCACCCGCCAGGAGGAGGCGCCCATCGCCAATGCCCTCCGGTTGAGCGGCTGGATCAGCATGTACGCCACCATGGCGCCGACCCACAGGGACAGCGGGATGAAGTACGGGGCGAAGCCGGTGCCGTAGTTCGGCGCCTTGTGGGCGGCGTCGGAGGCCAGCTGCACCGGGTCGGACATCACCTTGGTGCGGGCGTCGCGGGCCTTCTTGCCGTAGTCGGGGATCTGCCGGGCACCGTCGTGCAGCCCGCCGGCCAGCTTCTGCGAGCCGTCGGAGAGCTTGAACAGGCCGCCGTCGAGCGTCTGCGCGCCGTCCTTGAGCTTGCCCACACCGGAGTCGAGGTCGCCCATCCCGTTGGCGGCCTGGCCGGTGCCGTCGTGCAACTGGTGCGTGCCGTCGTCCAGCTGCCGTGCCCCGGAGGCCAGCTGGGCGTTGCCCGCGGCCAGTTTGCGGGCGCCCGCGGACACCTTGTGCGCACCGTCGTTGAGAGCGTTGATCTTCTTGACGGCGGCGTCCATGTCCCGGCCCATGGTGGGCCCGTGCTTGGCCAGTTCGCTCGCCAGGGAGTGCAGCGTGTCCAGGTCCCGGCCGAGCTGGTCGAGGTTCTTCTGGTCGTGGACGTAGCCGCTGACCCGCTCGGCGGCGTCCGCCGCGGTCGCCGCGTCGTCGTTGATCTTCTTCAGTTCGCCGCAGGTGGGATCGAGGCTGATCCCCGTCTCGCAGTGCAGCCGGTAGTACGTGGCCAGGTGGTCGGAGACGCCGCGCGAGAGCTGCGCCCCGGTGGCGGCCGCGCCGGGCAGCCTGTCCAGGTTGTCGCGCAGAGCCTGCGAACCGTCGGCGACCAGCTGGGCCGCCTCGCCGATCTCCCTGCCGTGCGCCCGCACGAAGGGGCCCACCTTGGCGTCGAGGTCGTTGACGGTGTCGGCGAGCTGCTGGGTGCCCTGCGCCACCTGGCCGGAGCCGTCGGCCAGTTGGCGCGCTCCGCCCGCGGCCGTACCGGCGCCGTTGGCCAGATCCGTACTGCCCCGGCTGAGCCGTCCGGCGCCCGCGTCCAGGTCGCCCAGTCCCTTGACCAGGCGACCGCTGCCGTCCTTGGCGGTGCCCAGCCCGTCGGCCAGCTTGCCGCTGCCGTCCTTGGCCTTCCCGAGGCCGTTCTTGAGCTTGTCGGCGCCCTCGGCGGCTTCCTCGGTCTTCCCGTGCAGCGTCGAGAACGAGACAAAGATCTTGTCGAAGAAGGTGCGCGCGGACTTCTCCGAGGCCGCCGAGCGCACTTCGGAGAACACCGTCCGGGAGATCTGCCCGACGATGTAGTTGTTCGCGTCGTTCGTGCGCACCTTGAGGGCGCCGGTCTCCGGGTGGTCACCGGAGCTGGAGGCGATCCGCTTGCTGAAGTCCGCGGGGATGGACAGCGAGAGGTAGTACGTGCCGTCCTCGACGCCCCTGGCGGCCTCCTTGGCGTCGACGGGGCGCCAGTCGAAGGTGTGGCTCTCGCCCAGTCCGTCGACGATGTTCTCGCCCGCCGAGATCCGCTTCCCGTCGACGTTCGCGCCCTTGTCCTGGTTGACCAGCGCGACGGGTATCTTGTCGAGCCGCCCGTAGGGATCCCAGAAGGACCACAGGTACAGCGCGCCGTACAGCAGCGGCAACAGCAGCAGCGCGGCCAGTGCGGCGCGCGGCAGCTTCCCCCTCCCGAACCGCTTCAGCTCAAGCGCGGCCAGCTTCGGCGAGCGCATCGGCCGCCCCCTCCTCGTTGTCGTCCCTGTCGTCCGCGTCGTTCTGCGGGGCGGCCTGCTCCGGGGCGTCCGTCTCCGGTGCGGCCCCGCCCGTTACGGCATCCGCATCGCCCACCACGGTCTTCGGCCCGTCCGGTACGGCCTCGGGCGGGCCGGTGCGCACCAGGACCACTTCCCCACCCGCGGCCCCGTCCGTGCCGTCCGCCGGCGGCTCGCTGCACACCGCGAGCACGGTCGTGCCCGCCGCCGCAAGGCCGCGCAGCATCGCCCAGGCCCGGCGCCGTTCGTCGTCCGACAGCTTGAGATCGGTGTCGTCCACGGCCAGCAGCCGCGGGCCGCCGATCAGCGCCAGCGCCACGGACAGCCGCAGCGCCTCCAGCCGCTCCAGATCGCGGACCGAGGTGCGGATCCCCTTGGGCAGCGTCTCCAGGTCGAGCCCGGCGGCCTCCAGCGCGCCGTCCACCAGGGCGCGGGCCTCGGCCCGACGCTCCTGCCGGGGCCGCAGCAGCGCCCGCAGCGAACCGCCGAACCGGCCCTGGAGCAGGGCGCGTTCGCGCAGATGCTCGCCCACCGTCAGCGCCGGGTCGAGCTCGGCGACCCCGGGTACGTGGGCGAGCGCGGTGACCGAGCGGACCGCGGCCATCTTCCTGGGCAGCGGCAGACCGCCGATCTCGGCGGTACCCTCGGCGGACGTCATCCGCCCGGTGAGCGCGAGCAGCAGACACGTCCGCCCGGAACCCGACGGTCCCTGGACGGCGATCAGCGAACCGGGCGCCGCCGTGATGCCGATGTTCCGGAACGCCCAGCCGCGGGGGCCCTTGACGCCGAATCCCGTGGCCGTGACCGCCGCCCCGCGCGGGGTGCTGTCCACGATCCTTCCCCTCCTCGGACTGTGCTTGAACTGACCGGTCAGTTCAAAAGTATCGGGTGCCGTACCGCCGGTACGCAAGGGGGTGGGGAAAACAGCCGCCGAATTCGTGCGCGTCCGCCGCGCCTACGCCGCCGCATCGTCCGCTTTTCGGGGAAAGTGCAGGTCAGCGCCGATTGTCAGTGGTGCCCCTCACGATGGGGTCATACGGTCCCGAATCGCCATTCGGTCCCGAACCGGCAGGCGACGACAGGAGGTTCGTCATGGCAGCTCGTCCCCGCGTGGGCAGCTCCGCTGCGTACGGTCCCCCGAACGATGTCCACCCCGTCCTGCGGCGGGCGGCAGCCCCGCCCGCGGCCCTCGATCTGCTCACCCAGGCCCGCCAGGGCCTCGACGAAGCACAGACCCTCGAGACGCCCAACGAACGGTTCGCCACTGCCCATCTGGCCGCCCTGCGCACCGCGGCCGCCGTGCTCGCGGTGCGCGGCCGGCCCGAGACCACCGTCCGCCGCCGGCAGCGGATACGCAGCGCCTGGGAGGTGCTGCCCGAGGTCGCGCCCGAACTGTCCGAATGGAGCGCCCTGTTCGCCGCCGGAGCCGAACGCCGCGCCAGGGCCGAGGCGGGCATAGCCGGCGCGGCCGGCCGCCGCGAAGCCGACGACCTGCTGCGGGACGTGGCGATGTTCCTGCGCCTGGTGGAGCGGATGCTGCTGCTCCAGCCCGCGCTGCCGCCGCAGCGGGCGGGCGGTCCGGCGGCGGGGGAGGAGGGAGCCGCCCGGCGCCGGGCGGGCTGATCCGGGGCGGCCCCGGGGCCCGGGCGGGCCGATGCGGCCCGTGCCGGGCTTCCGGCGGGCCGCCGGGGGCTTGTCCGGGCTTCGGGCGGCGGGCCCCGGCGGGCTTGTGCCGGGCCTCGGGCGGGCGCGCGCGGGTGCCGCGGCGGCGCGGGCGGCACGCGGGCGGCAGGCGGCACGGCTCCGCAGGCCACGCACCCCGCGGGACGGAATAGGGTGGTGGACGACTGGACGTTCATGCCCCCGCCGAGGAGCCATCCGCCGTGTCTGACCCGCTGCGCCCCCGCGCCTCCCTCCGTACCGCCGTGGTCTGGGAGGTCCTCAAGGACGCCCTGGAGCGCCGGGTCAAAGCCGCCGGCCGCGACGCCCTGGACGTCCTGGACACCGGCGGCGGCACCGGCAACTTCGCCGTCCCGGTCGCCCGCCTCGGCCATCGCGTCACGGTCGTCGACCCCAGCCCCAACGCCCTCTTCGCCCTGGAGCGGCGGGCCGCCGAGGCAGGGGTGGAGGACCGCGTGCGCGCCGTCCAGGGCGACGCCCACGGCCTGTTCGACGTCGTCGAGCGCTCCGGCTATGACGCCGTGCTGTGCCACGGCGTCCTGGAGTACGTCGACGACCCGGCCGAGGGCGTGCGGCACGCCGTCGACGCGCTGCGCCCGGCCGGCACCCTCAGCCTGCTCGCCGCGGGCCTGGGCGGCGCCGTCCTCGCCCGCGCCCTGGCCGGTCACTTCACCGAGGCCCGGCACGCCCTCACCGACCCCGCCGGAAGCTGGGGCGAGGGCGACCCCGTGCCGCGCCGCTTCACCGCCGCACAGCTGACCGACCTGGTCGCCGCCACCGGCCTCACGGTCGGCGCGGTGCACGGCGTGCGGGTCTTCGCCGACCTGGTCCCCGGTGTGCTGGTCGACACCGAGCCGGGCGCCGTGGACGCCCTGCTCAAGCTGGAGGCGGCCGCCGCGGAGCAGCCCGCCTTCCATGCCGTGGCCACCCAGCTGCACGTCCTGGCCGAGCGCGACTGAGCCGCCCCCCCGGGTCGGCACCCGGCGGCCGCCGACGGCCCGTCGCTGACCCGTGCGAGCTGCACGATTACCGCGTGCTGTCGGTCACGGACCACCCGATCGGCCCCTTCTCCCCGTATGATCGGGGTACGACGTTCCGGCATGACGGAAGGGCGGGTGGGGAATGCAGGCAGCATCACACCGGCCGCCGTGGCGGCCCGGAGCGGTGAACTGGCGTTGAGGGGCGGGTTTCACGGGGGCGAATCCCTGCCTATCCTGAAAGGGTCGCACCCCGGTCGCCCCCCGCGACCGACGAGTAGGAGGACTCCGTGCCGCTCTCGGAGCACGAGCAGCGCATGCTCGAGCAGATGGAGCGAGCGCTGTACGCCGAAGATCCCAAGTTCGCGACAGCGCTTGAGGGAAGCGGGCTGCGTACGTACACCCGGCGACGGGTCTACCAAGCGGTCGCGGGCTTCCTGATCGGTATCGGCCTGCTCATGGCCGGCATGGTCGTCCCGCTGATCTGGGTCAGCGTGGTGGGCTTCCTCGTCATGCTCGGCTGCGCGGTGCTGGCCGTCACCGGATGGCGCAAAGCCCCCAAGCCGGGTGAACAGCAGTCCTCCTCGGGCGGACCCGCCCGCCGTCAGACCCGGCAGCGCCGCTCGATGATGAACCGCATCGAGGACCGCTGGCAGCGCCGCCGCGACGAACAGGGCCACTGAGCCCCACCGCCCCCCGCTCGCCGGACACTTCACCGGACTCCGCGCGGCCACCCGACAGGATCGGGCGGCCGCGCCGCAGTGTGTACGGGGCCGGACGACGGGCCGGGAGCCGGGCTCCGCGTACGCCGGGCAGGGCGCGAGGACCCGAACGGCCGCCCACGGCCCCCGCCCGCGCCGGCGTTCGTCCGTGGCCCTCGTCCGTCCGTAGCCCTCGTCCGTCCAGGGTCCTCGTCCGTCCGGAGACCTCGCCTGCGTCGGCGTCCGCCCCGCGGCACACGCCGGCCCTGCCCCCTGCCCCCTACGCGCGCTGCCGTCCCGGCCGCAGGGCCGATGCCGCGCGGCGGGCCGCGGTGACCGGGGCGCTGGTGCGGCAGCGGGTGGCGAAGGCCGTCCAGCGGGCCGAGCAGGCCTGGACGAGACGGGCCGCGGAGCGCGGCGCGAGCCGGGCGCGCAGCCGCAGGGCGCGGGTGGCCGCCGTGTGCAGTCCGGCGTGGACCCGCTGGACGTCGGTGGTGAGACCGGACACCGGGTGCGGCTGCGGGGCGTACAGCGTCTGCTCGACCGCCGCGGCCATGCGGCGGGCGGCCTCGGCGGCTTCCCCTTGCAGTTCCCCGATGCGAATGATCCGGGCGGCCGCCCTGCGCGGCGTCAGCGATTCGTCCGGCAGGATCCCGAAGTCCCAGGCCGTGTCCAGCAGCTCCTGCCAGGCGGGCAGGGGGTCCGTTGCCGCGTCACCGCCCGCCAGCCATCGGGAGCGTATCCGCAGCCGCCACAGCAGGGGCACGCAGAGCAACAACGCGACGAGCAGCGCGGCCAGGCCGATGGCCAGGACCGGCCAGAGGGCGGGGCCACCGGCCGTGGGTCCGGCGCCGGGTCGGGCGGGAGCCGCCGCACAGGACGTCCCTGAGCCCTGCCGCCCCTCACCGGGGGCGCAGCTCGGGGCCGTGGACGGGGCGTGCGGCGCTTCGGCGGACGGTGCGGGCCGGGGAGCGGGGTCAGTGGGATCGGCTCCGGCCGATCCGTGGTCGCGGTAGGTGTAGTCGGGGACGCTGCCGCGGCTCGGGGTCGGTTCGAAGCGGGTCCAGCCGATGCCCTGGAAGTACAGCTCGGGCCAGGCGTGCGCGTCCTTGAGGCTGACGGAGGTGGTGCCGTCGGACTGCGGGGTGCCCGGCGTGAAGCCGACCGCTACCCGGGCGGGGATCCCCAGCGTCCGCGCCATCGCCGCCATCGAGAAGGAGAAGTGGACGCAGAAGCCCTCCCGGTCCTTCAGGAAGCGGGCGATGGCCTCGCTGCCGCTGCCCGCGTTGACCTGAGTGTTGTAGGTGAAACCACCGTTGAGCGAGAACCAGTCCTGGAGGTCGACCGCCTTGTCGTACGCGGTGTGCGCGCCGCGGGTGACCGCGAGCGCGGTCCGGTGCACCACCGAGGGCAGCGAGGCGGGGACCTTGGTGTACTCGCGGACCAGCCGGGCGGGCGGCCGCGGGGCCGCGGCCAGCTGTTTCGCGGTCGGCCGCACCTGAAGGCTCTCGACCTGGTACTGCACCCCGCGGGTGGTCTGCCCCCGGTCGCCGACCAGGGTGCGTCCGGCGGGCTCGAAGCGCCAGCGCCCGGCGATGTCCACCCGGGAGGCGGGGTAGGGGAGCGGCAGCCAGTTCTGGGCGTACCAGTCGGCGGTCGAGACGGAGGTGTTGACCGTGGTGGTGGGCACCTCGGCGGACAGGCCGGGCGGTCCCGGCAGCCGGTCGGGGACATCGGTGACGGTGCGTTCGGACGGCCTCCAGGCCGCGCCGTCGAACCGGTCCAGGGCCACTATCCGAAGATACAGATCGCTGGTGTCCCCGGTGGTCGTGCGGTAGTTGAGGACTTCCTTGTCCTCCGGCTGGTTGAGGCTGTTCTGCAACGAGACCAGCGGATTGACCGCGGAGATCGTGCCGCCCCCGCCGCCGGGGCCTCTGCCGTCGCCGGGCGGGCCGATCAGCCCGCCGCCCAGCGAGGGCAGCGCGGCGGGCACCACCAGCGCGATCCCCAGGGCCAGCGCGCCGATCCGGCGGCCGGTACGCACCGGGGGCGGGGCGCCGCCCGCGGAGCCGAAGCCGCCCGGCCGGGCCGGGCCCGTCCCGCCGAAGACCCGGCCCCACTGGGAGAGCCGGTCGCGGCCCTCGGCGAGCAGCAGCATCAGATAGCCGGCCGCCGCCACCAGGAACCACAGCCAGCCCGCGCCGCCCTGGGACAGCCCGGCCGCCACCGAGTACAGCGCGAGCAGCGGCAGCCCGGCGGGGGCAGCGCTGCGGTAGGTGGCCGCCAGCGCGTCCACCACCAGGCCGATCAGCAGCACCCCGGCCACCAGCAGCAGCCGGATGCCGGGGGTGGCCGGCGCCGGGGTGGCGTAGCGGCCGGCGTCCCGTACGCCCTCGTGGACCAGCCGGGCGAACTCGGTAACGGCGTCCGGTCCGGGCAACAGCCCGAGGACCGCCCGGTCGTGGACGAAGCACACGGTCAGCAGCAGGACGGCGAGCAGCGCCTGCGCCGCGATGGTCAGCGGTCTGGCCAGCGGCACCCGCCGCATCAGCGCGCCCGCACCGCTGACGACTGCCAGCAGGATCGCGGCCGGCACCAGCCAGTCGAAGGGCTGCACCAGCGGCAGCAGTGCGCAGGCCGCGCACAGCGTCGCCATCGCCGCGCACAGCGCCAGTCGACCCCGACCGCTCATGCCGACACCTCGCTTCGCTCGGCTCCGCATTCGCGGAGCGCGCACCCCCTTCTGATGAGCTCCCTGTGCTCGCTCATGCCGACACCTCGCTTCGCTCGGCTCCGCCCGTCCGTGCCCTCATGCCCCGCCTCCCGCCGTGGCGCCGTCCGGTGCGGGCCGCTCCGGGCCCGCCCCGGCGTGGTCGGCGGCGCACCGCCACAGATCGGCGAGTGAGCTGTCGGCGGTCACCGGCAGCGCCGTCCAGCCCGCCTTGCGCAGCATCAGCACCCGCTCCGCCACCGGCAGCTGGTCCGACGCGAACCGGATCCCGCCGGGGCCGGTCAGCCACGCATCCCCGTCCAGGACGAACGCCACCGCCGCGCCGCAGCGCTGCCGTATCCGCCCCGCGACCGCCGCCTGCTCCTCGTCCAGATCGCCGAAGAAGCCGACCAGCAGGCCCTCCTTGCCGCCGCGCAGGGCGTCGTATGCGGCCGAGAGCCCGCTCTCCTCGGAGGGCTCCAGCACCGCGAGGGTGTCCAGCAGCAGGCCCGCCGTGTCAGCGGACGCGGCGGCGCCGGTGCCGTCCAGGCCGGGCACCGGGCTGCCGGTGTCGGTCAGCAGCCGCACCGAGAAGCCCCGCTCCAGCAGATGGACGCCCACCGATGCGGCGGCGGTGACGGCCCATTCGAAGGCCGCTTCGGGACCGGCTCCCTCGTGCGCCTGTACCCGGGTGTCCAAAAGGACCGTGCAGCGCGCCTTTTGGGGCTGTTCCTCCCGGCGCACCATCAGCTCGCCGTGGCGTGCGGTCGACCGCCAGTGGACCCGGCGCAGATCGTCGCCGTGGCGGTAGCCGCGGGGGATGATGTCGTCCTCACCGGCCAGCGCCAGGGAGCGCTGCCGACCGTCGCCGTAGCCGGGGGTCTCGCCCGGTGGGCGGACGGGCGGCAGCGGCTCGGTGCGCGGCACCACCATCAGGGTGTCGGCGGTGCTGAAGGAACGGGCCAGCTCGCACATGCCGAACGGATCGGACAGCCGCAGCTGGAGCGGCCCCAGCGGATAGCGGCCGCGCAGATCGGACCGGACGCGGTAGGACACCTCCCGCCGGCCGCCGGCCTCCACCCGGTCCAGCACGAAACGCGGCCGCGGCCCCAGGACGTAGGGCACCCGGTCCTGGAGCATCAGCACCCCGGTGGGCAGCCGGGAGACGTTCTCGATCCGCAGCCGGACCCGGGACTCGCCGCCCGCCGGCACCCGGCCGGGCGTCAGCGTACGGCTGCCCGTGACGCGGTGCCGGGTGCGGTGCAGTACCAGGACGCACACCAGCGGCAGCGCCGCCAGCAGCAGCCCGACCCGCAGCAGATCCGCCTGCCCGAGCAGGAACGAACACACCGCCGCGGCCACCCCGGCCGCCAGGAACGATCTGCCGCGCGTGGTCAGCCCCCCGAGCGCCGCCCGCAGCCCCGCCCGCTGCGGCGTCCCCTCGTGCCCCGCCCCGAAGCTCCCCCCGTCGGACATCACAACCCCCGTACTCCGGGCGGCTGCTGGCCGCGGCCCGGCCGCCACTGCGGCGAGGACGGATCGGGGACCGGCGTGCGGTGCAGGATCTCCAGCACGATCTGCTCGGCGGTACGGCGGTTCAACTGGGCCTGTGCGGTGGGCAGCAGCCGGTGCGCGAGCACCGCGGCGGCCAGCGACTGCACATCGTCCGGCAGCGCGAACTCCCGCCCCGCCAGCGCCGCCGCGGCCTTCGCGGCCCGCACCAGATGGAGCGTGGCCCGCGGCGAGGCACCCAGCCGCAGCTCGGGATGGCTGCGGGTGGCCGCCACCAGGTCCACCGCGTATCGGCGGACGGCTTCGGCGACATGGACCGTGCGCACCGCGTCGATCAGCTTGACGATCTCATCGGCGTGCGCGACCGGCTGGAGGTCGTCGAGCGGGGAGGCGCCGCCGTGCACGTCCAGCATCTGGAGCTCGGCCGCGGCGCTGGGATAGCCGATCGAGACGCGCGCCATGAAGCGGTCCCGCTGCGCCTCGGGCAGCGGGTAGGTGCCCTCCATCTCCACCGGGTTCTGCGTCGCGACGACCATGAAGGGGCTGGGCAGTTCATGGGTCTGCCCGTCCATCGTCACCTGGCGCTCCTCCATCGACTCCAGCAGCGCCGACTGGGTCTTGGGGGAGGCGCGGTTGATTTCGTCGCCGATCACGATCTGGGCGAAGACCGCGCCGGGCTTGAACTCGAACTCCCGGCGCTGCTGGTCGAAGATGCTGACCCCGGTGATGTCGGAGGGCAGCAGATCCGGGGTGAACTGGATCCGCCGCACCGAACAGTCGATGGAGCGGGCCAGCGCCTTGGCAAGCATGGTCTTGCCCACCCCCGGCACGTCCTCGATGAGCAGATGGCCCTCGGCCAGCAGCACCGTCAGCGCGAGCCGTACGACCTCCGGCTTGCCCTCGATCACACCCTCCACCGAACGGTGCACCCGCTCCACCGTGGCGGTCAGATCTCCCAGGCCCACGCGGTCGTCGTACGTCGTCACTCGGCCCTCCCCGGCCCTTCCCCAAGCACTGGTCACCCACGCATTCTTGCTGTCCGCGCGGCTTCGCGTCATGGCCTGTGGATAACTGGGGGTGATATGTCCGGTGCGTCCGGGGCGTTCGGGGCCGGGGGTGTCAGTCGGCTTGGCCGGATCCTTACGGCCGGGGATCGATCTCCCGCAGCAGGCCCGTCGTCACATCGAAGACGAAGCCCCGGACATCGTCCCGGTGCGGCAGGAAGGGCGAGGTACGCACCCGCTGCATGGACTGCCGTACGTCGTCGTCGAGGTCCTTGAACGCCTCGACCGCCCAGGTGGGCCGCTGTCCGACCTCGGCCTCCAGCTCATGGCGGAAGTCCTCGGTCAGGCTGAGCAGACCGCAGCCGGTGTGGTGGATCAGGACGACCGAGCGGGTGCCCAGCGCGCGCTGGCTGATCGTCAGCGAGCGGATGATGTCGTCGGTGACCACGCCGCCCGCGTTGCGGATGGTGTGGCAGTCGCCGAGCTCTAGGCCCAGCGCGGCGTGCAGGTCGATACGGGCGTCCATACAGGACACCACCGCGACCTTGAGGACCGGCCGGGCGTCCATCCCGGGGTCGGTGAAGTCGGTGGCATAGTGGCGGTTCGCCTCGACGAGGCGATCGGTGACCGTCCCCGGGCTCTCGGCCTTCGCCGAGTGGGGAGGACCGCTCTCACCGGCGCGGGCGGCGGCGCGGTCGGCGGACGGGGGCAGCGGCTGCGACGCAGGTATGGGCATGCCTTCACGGTAATGGGCAACACCCGTTCCGGTCGCGTGTGAGGACGGGCATAGGGGTCAACATCACTCCGTGTGAGGTAACCCACAGTGATGACGGACATGCCTCTGTACGGGTGAACGACCGGTCCGCCAAACCCGTCGCGGGACGCGCGGAACCGGTTGATTGACCGGGGCAGCCGGTGGACTAAAGTGGCGCGAAGTGGGAGGCGTGACGCTCTCCTTGGATCCCGAATCCCTCGCGTGCGATGCGTCGCACGTACGGCTCGGCCTCCTCCCGCTCCACCGGTACTTCCGACGCCACTTCCCCGTCGCCGGAGGACCACTTCCCCTTCAGAGCGGGCGGGGACCAAGCGGTACGTACGGCACCCCCCAGCCAACGGCCGGGGACCCACCTGCCGCCCACCCCATCGGAAGAGGCATGAGTAACTCCCGGCACGTACCCGTCATGCTCCAGCGGTGTCTGGACATGCTCGCCCCCGCGCTCGCCGAGCCCGGAGCGGTCGTCGTCGACTGCACCCTCGGCCTCGGTGGGCACAGCGAGGCGCTGCTCGCCACCTTCCCCGAGGCCCGGCTGATCGCCCTGGACCGCGACCCGTCCGCCCTGAAGCTCGCCGGCGAGCGGCTGGCCCCGTACGGCGAGCGCGCCACCCTGGTACACGCCGTCTACGACGAGCTGCCCGAGGTCCTGGACCGGCTCGGGACCCCGCGCGTCCAGGGCGTCCTCTTCGACCTCGGCGTCTCCTCCATGCAGCTGGACGAGGCCGAGCGCGGGTTCGCCTACGCCCAGGACGCCCCGCTGGACATGAGGATGGACCAGTCGACCGGCATCAGCGCCGCGGACGTCCTCAACACCTACGCCCCCGGTGAGCTGGTGCGGATCCTGCGCGCCTACGGGGAGGAGAAGCAGGCCAAGCGGATCGTCTCGGCGATCGTGCGCGAGCGTGCCAAGGAGCCGTTCACGAACAGCGCGCGGCTGGTCGAGCTGATCCGCGACGCGCTGCCGCAGGCCGCCAAGCGCACCGGCGGCAACCCCGCCAAGCGCACCTTCCAGGCGCTGCGCATCGAGGTCAACGGCGAGCTGGCCTGTGTGGAGCGGGCCATTCCGGCCGCGGTCGAGGCGCTGGCGGTCGGCGGCCGGATCGCCGTGCTCGCGTACCACTCGCTGGAGGACCGCCTGGTCAAGCAGGTCTTCGCGGCCGGCGCGGCCACCACCGCGCCGCCCGGACTCCCGGTGGTCCCCGAGCGCTACCAGCCGCGCCTGAAGCTGCTGACCCGCGGCGCGGAACTGCCGACGGACGAGGAGATCGCCGAGAACCGCCGCGCGGCCCCCGCCCGGCTGCGCGGCGCCGAGCGCATCCGCGAGAACGTCGAGGACCGCGCATGAAGGCCCGGGGGCGGCCGCCCCGGAGACCCGGACGGCTGGCCGCGCTGCTTCCCGCAGGCGCCGGCACCGCGGCCCGCACCCCCTTCGTCCTGCTGATCGTCGTGCTGCTCGGCTCCGGGCTGATCACCCTCCTGCTGCTCAACTCCGCCCTGAACCAAGGGTCGTTCGAGCTGAGCAGGCTGGAGAAGAAGACCGACGACCTGACGGACGAACAGCAGGCGCTGCAACAGGAGGTGGACGGCTACTCCGCGCCGGACGCCCTGGAGAAGCGCGCCCGGAAGCTGGGGATGGTGCCCGGCGGCAATCCGGCGTTCCTGATGCCCGACGGGACGGTACGCGGCAAGCCGAGCGTGGCCACGGGCGAGGAGACGGCGCTGAGCGCGCCTGCCGAGCCGTCCCGGCCGGGCCTGACGCCCTTCGCGGACCCGTCCGCCACCCCGTCCCCCGCGGCCCCGGCCGCACCCGGCACCTCCGCCCGGCCCACGCCTCCCGGGCGCGCCGCCGCGGACGCTCCCGCCCCGACGACCCACGGCAGGTGACCGGCGGCATGACCGAGCCCAGGCAACCCCGCCGCCGCGTCCCGCGCCCCGCCCGGCCCGGACCCGCGGCGGGCCGTGGCGGCGCGCCGCGCCCGGCGGCCGGCAGGACCACGGCCCGGGCCGCGAAGTCCGCAGCCCCCTCCGCCGCGAAAACCGCCGCCAGGCCCGCCGCCCCACGCACCGCCCCCCGGCAGTCCGCCCCCCGGCCCGCCGCCGCGCTCCGCCTGGGCAGCCCGCGCCCCCGGCTGCGCCTGGTCTCGCTGGGGCTGACGGTGGTACTGCTCTCCTTCGTCGTACGGCTCTTCCAGGTGCAGGCCGTGGACGCGAGCGCGTTCGCCGCCAAGGCCAACGAGAACCGCTATGTCCCCGTCAAGCTGGCCGCCGAGCGCGGTGCGATCACCGACCGGGACGGCGTGGCGCTGGCGGCCACCGTCGACGCGTACGACATCACCGCCGACCCCAGCCTGCTGACGTCCGAGCGGACCGGCATCGACGACGCCCCGCAGCGCGCCGCGAAGCTGCTCGCGCCCCTCCTCCACGAGGACCGTGCGACCCTCGCCGCCAAGCTGGCCCAGCGCAAAACGCGCTATGTGCTGCTCGCCCGTCAGCAGACCCCGCAGGTCTGGAAGCGGATCAAGGACCTCCGTAAGACGCTGGACGCTGCGGCCGCCGTCGCACCCAAGCGCGCGCCCCGCCCCGACGTCCTGGTCGGGATCTTCGCCGACAAGCACAGCAAGCGGGTCTACCCCAACAAGGACCTGGCCTCCGGCGTCCTCGGCTTCGTCAACAGCGCAGGCAAGGGCAGCGGCGGAATAGAGGCCCTGCTCGACAGGAAACTCGCCGGCAAGGACGGCAAGCTCGTCTACGCCCAGTCCGGCGGCCGCCGGGTGCCCACCGCGGACGTCCAGGAGCACCCCGCCGTGCCCGGGACCGACGTCCGGCTGACCCTTGACCGCGACATCCAGTGGGCGGCGCAGCAGGCCATCACCGAGCAGGTCAGAAAATCCGGGGCCGACCGCGGCTACGTCGTCGTCCAGGACACCCGCACCGGCGAGATCCTGGCGCTGGCCAATGCGCCCGGCTTCGACCCCAATGACGTGGCCAGGGCCGACCCCGAGGCGCTGGGCAACGCCGCGCTCACCGATGCGTACGAGCCCGGCTCCACCAGCAAGCTGATGTCGATGGCCGCCGTCCTACAGGAGGGCGTCGCCACCCCGGCCACCCGGGTGACCGTGCCCAACCGGCTGCACCGCGGCGACCGGCTGTTCGCCGACGACGTCGATCACCGCACCTGGTATCTGACCCTCAACGGGGTGCTCGCCAAGTCCAGCAACATCGGCACGATCCTGGCCGCCGGCCAGTTGGGGAAGACCCAGGCCGAGGCCAACCGGGTGCTCTACTCCTACCTGCACGCATTCGGCATCGGCAGGCCGACCGGACTCGGCTTCCCCGGGGAGACCGACGGCATCCTGGCCAGGCCGCAGGACTGGAACACCTCGCAGCAGTACACCATCCCCTTCGGCCAGGGGCTGTCCCTCAACGCCGTCCAGGCCGCCTCCGTCTACTCCACCATCGCCAACGGCGGCGAGCGGATCGTCCCCTCGCTGATCAGCGGCACCACCGGCCCCGACGGCCGCTTCGCCCCCGCCGCGCGGCCCGAGCGGACCCGCGTGGTCAGCCCGAAGACCGCCGCCACGCTGGCCGCCATGCTCGAATCGGTGGTCGACGACAAGGAGGGCACCGGCCCCCGTGCGAAGATCGACGGCTACCGGGTCGGCGGCAAGACCGGCACGTCCAACCGGGTGGACCCCAAAACCGGCCGCTACCGTGGCTACACCGCCTCCTTCGCCGGTTTCGCCCCCGCCGACAAGCCCCGCATCACGGTCTACTGCGCCGTCCAGAACCCCACCGTGGGGAGCTACTACGGTGGCCGGGTCTGCGGCCCGATCTACAAGCAGGTCATGGCGTTCGCGCTGAAAACCCTCCAGGTTCCGCCGACCGGCGCCCGGCCCCCGCGCCTGCCGGTCACCTTCAAGCCAGGCGAATGAAATCGAGGCACCACCGCCGTGACGACCCTCACCACCAACGGCACCCCCGACCCGGAAAACGGCTCCCGCACGCGGCCCTCACTTCGCCCCGGGCCCGGCGGGCCCGGTACGCTCACCGCCGTGTCACAAGCTGATCAGTCCCCGAAACCCCCGACGACGGAGGAGGGCGGCCCCGGCAGATATCCGGGTGCGCCCCGTCCCGAGCAGGTCCGCCCCACACCCCTGGCGGACCTGGCCGGACAGCTGGGTATTCCAGCACCGGACCATGCCTCCTCCGGTGCGGGCACCGGCTCCACCGGAGCGGCTGACGCCGCGCAGCCTGTCATGGTCACCGGCATCACCCACGACTCCCGTGCGGTACGCCCCGGTGATCTCTACGCCGCGCTGCCCGGCGCCCGTCTGCACGGCGCCGACTTCGTCGCCCAGGCCGCCGACCTCGGCGCCGCCGCGATCCTGACCGACCCGACCGGCGCCGCCCGCGCCGCGGAGACCGGCCTGCCGGTCCTGGCCGTGGCGGACCCGCGCGCCCGGATGGGCTCCCTGGCCGTCTCGATCTACGACGCCCCGGGCGAGGACCTCCTCCAGATCGGCATCACCGGCACCTCGGGGAAGACCACCACCGCGTACCTCATCGAGGGCGGCCTGCGGGCCGCGGCCGCGAAGGAGAGCGACGAGGGGGGCCTGCGCGAAGCGCAGTCGGACAAGGGCGGTGGCGGGCGACCGGTGGGCGGGCTGACCGGCCTCATCGGCACGGTGGAGACCCGGATCGGCGACGAGCGCCTCAAGTCCGAGCGCACCACCCCCGAGGCCACCGACCTCCAGGCGCTGTTCGCGGTGATGCGCGAGCGCGGCGTCACGGCGGTCGCCATGGAGGTCTCCAGCCATGCGCTGGTCCTGGGCCGGGTCGACGGCTGCGTCTTCGACGTCGCGATCTTCAACAACCTCAGCCCGGAGCACATGGAGTTCCACTCCGGCATGGAGGACTACTTCCAGGCCAAGGCCCGGCTCTTCACCAAGGCCCGCAGCCGTGCCGGCGTCGTCAACCTCGACGACGAGTACGGCAAGCGGCTGGCCGGGGGCGAGTCCGAGGTCCCGGTGACCACCTTCTCCGCCGAGGGCCACCCGGACGCGGACTGGCGCGCCGCCGACGTCGAGGTCGGCACCCTCGGCTCGACGTTCACCGTGCACGGCCCCCAGGGGCAGACGCTGCGCGCCGCCTCCCCGATCCCCGGCCCGTTCAACGTCGCCAATGCGCTCGCCGCGATCGTCTCGCTGATCGCCGCCGGGATCGACCCGCAGACCGCCGCCGACGGCGTCGCCGCGGTCCCCGGCGTCCCCGGCCGCCTGGAGCGCGTCGACGCCGGCCAGCCGTATCTCGCGGTCGTGGACTACGCCCACAAGACCGACGCCGTCGAATCGGTCCTCCGCGCGCTGCGCAAGGTCACCGACGGCAAGCTGCACGCCGTCCTCGGCTGCGGCGGCGACCGCGACCCGCACAAGCGCGCCCCCATGGGCGCCGCGGTCGCCCGCCTCGCCGACACGGCCATCCTGACCTCCGACAACCCGCGCACCGAAGATCCGCTCGCGATCCTGGCGACCATGCTCCAGGGCGCCGCGGAGGTGCCGGTGCACGAACGCGGCACGGTGCTCCTGGAGGAGGAGCGGGCCGCCGCCATCGCCGCGGCCGTCGCCCGCGCCGAGCCCGGCGACACCGTCATCGTCGCGGGCAAGGGCCATGAGCAGGGCCAGGACATCGCCGGAGTGGTCCGTCCCTTCGACGACCGCCAGGTGCTCCGCGAGGCCATCGAGGCTTCCATGAAGTCACAGCAGCCGAACCACCAGGGATGACACACCGCCATGCGCGCACAACCCTTTGACTGGCACCCTCTGCCCGACGCCGGGGGTGACCTGTGATCTCCCTGTCCCTCGCCGAGATCGCCGGCATCGTCGGCGGAGCGATGCACGACATACCGGATCCCGGCGTCGCGGTCACCGGTCCCGTCGTGATGGATTCCCGCCAGGTACGGCCCGGCGGGCTGTTCGTCGCGTTCGCCGGTGAGCGCGTCGACGGCCACGACTTCGCCGCCCAGGTGATCGAGGCGGGCGCGGTCGCCGTCCTGGCCGCCCGCCCGGTCGGCGTGCCCGCGATCGTCGTCCCCGACCAGGTCGCCGCCCTCGGCGCGCTCGCCCGCGCCGTCGTCGCGCGGCTGGGCACCAAGGTCGTCGCCCTGACCGGCTCGGCCGGCAAGACGAGCACCAAGGACCTCATCGCCCAGCTGCTGCAACGGCACGGGCCGACAGTTTGGCCGGAAGGCAACCTCAACAACGAGATCGGGCTGCCGCTGACCGCGCTGCGCGCCGAGGCGACGACCCGCCATCTCGTCCTGGAAATGGGCGCCCGCGGCGTCGGCCACATCCGTTATCTGACCGAGCTGACCCCGCCGGAGATCGGTGTGGTGCTCAACGTCGGCACCGCCCACATCGGCGAGTTCGGCGGCCGGGAGCGGATCGCCGAGGCCAAGGGCGAACTGGTCGAGGCGCTGCCCGCGCACGGCATCGCGGTGCTCAACGCCGACGATCCGTACGTCAGCGCCATGGCCGCGCGGACCAAGGCCCGTACGGTCTTCTTCGGCGAGGCCGAAAATGCCGATGTGCGCGCCGAGAATGTCCGGCTCACGGAGCTCGGACAGCCCGCCTTCACGCTTCGCACACCCTCCGGGTGCAGCGATGTGACCATGCGGCTGTACGGTGAGCACCACGTGTCGAACGCGCTCGCCGCGGCCGCCGTCGCCCATGAGTTGGGCATGCCCGTAGACGAGATCGCCACCGCGCTCTCCGAAGCCGGCACGCTCTCCCGCTGGCGGATGGAGGTCACCGAGCGCGCGGATGGCGTGACGGTCGTCAACGACGCCTACAACGCGAACCCCGAGTCCATGCGAGCGGCGCTGCGAGCGCTGGTCGCGATGGGCACCGCCGCCAAGGCGAAGGGCGGTCGTACGTGGGCGGTGCTCGGTGAGATGGCCGAGCTCGGCGAGGACTCGCTCGCCGAACACGACGCGGTCGGACGCCTGGTCGTCCGGCTCAACGTCAGCAAGCTCGTGGCGGTCGGCGGCAGGGAAGCGGCCTGGCTCGACATGGGCGCCAAGAACGAGGGTTCGTGGGGTGAGGAGTCGGTGCACGTGTCCGACGCGCGGGCGGCGGTCGACCTGTTGCGCAGCGAGCTGCGGCCGGGAGACGTCGTGCTGGTGAAGGCGTCCCGGTCGGTGGGGCTGGAGCGGGTCGCCGCAGCATTGCTGGACGACGAGGGCGTTGTGGCCTGCGAGGGTGGAGCCGCGACCCGATGAACTCGATGAAGCAGATCCTCTTCTCCGGAATGATCGGGCTCTTCCTGACCCTGATCGGCACTCCGCTGCTGATCAAGCTGCTGGCCAAGAAGGGGTACGGGCAGTTCATCCGCGATGACGGCCCGCGCACCCACGGCAGCAAGAAGGGAACGCCCACCATGGGCGGTATCTCCTTCATCCTGGCCACGATCATCGCCTATGTCGTGACGAAGGTGATCACCTCCAGCGATCCGACCTTCTCCGGCGTTCTGGTCCTCTTCCTGTTCGCGGGCATGGGCCTGGTCGGCTTCCTCGACGACTACATCAAGATCGTCAAGCAGCGTTCGCTGGGCCTGCGGGCCAAGGCCAAGATGGCCGGCCAGCTGATCGTCGGTATCGCCTTCGCGGTGCTCTCGCTGCAATTCGCCGACCTGCGCGGACAGACCCCGGCCTCGGACCGGCTGTCCTTCACCCAGGACTTCGGCTGGCAGATCGGCCCGGTGATCTTCGTGATCTGGGCGCTGTTCATGATCCTGGCGATGTCCAACGGCGTGAACCTCACCGACGGCCTCGACGGTCTGGCCACCGGCGCCTCGGTGATGGTCTTCGGCGCGTACACCTTCATCGGCATCTGGCAGCACCAGGAGTCCTGCGCCAACCAGATCACCGCGGGACCGGGCTGTTACGAGGTCCGCGACCCCCTCGACCTCGCGGTCGTCGCCTCGGCCCTGATGGGTGCCTGCTTCGGCTTCCTGTGGTGGAACACCTCACCCGCCAAGATCTTCATGGGGGACACCGGCTCGCTGGCCCTGGGCGGCGCGCTGGCCGGCCTTGCGATCTGCTCCCGTACGGAACTGCTGCTGGCCATCCTCGGCGGTCTCTTCGTCCTGATCACCATGTCCGTGGTCATCCAGGTCGGCTCCTTCCGCCTGACCGGCAAGCGGGTCTTCCGTATGGCGCCACTTCAGCATCACTTCGAGCTAAAGGGGTGGTCGGAAGTCCTTGTGGTGGTCAGGTTCTGGATCATTCAGGGCATGTGCGTGATCGTCGGACTCGGCATCTTCTACGGCGGCTGGCAGGCGGCGAAGTGACCATGCAGGGCCCGCAGGACTTCGCCGGCAGGCACATCACCGTCGCCGGCCTGGGCGTGAGCGGCATCAGCGCCGCCCGCGCCCTGGCCGGCCTCGGCGCCCAGGTCACGGTCGTGGACGGCGGCAGCGGCGACAAGCAGCAGGCCGCCGCCCGCGAGCTGGAGGCGGAGGCGATCACCGTCCGCCTCGGCGACGGCGAAACCCTGCCCAAGGGCACCGACCTCATCGTCACCTCGCCCGGCTGGAAGCCGGACAGCCCGCTGTTCGCGGCGGCCGCCGAGGCCGGGGTGGACGTGGTCGGCGACGTCGAGATCGCCTGGCTGCTGCGCCCGCCCGGGTCGGCACCCTGGCTCGCGGTCACCGGCACCAACGGCAAGACCACGACCGTACGGATGCTGGCGGCCATCCTGGAGGCCGAGGGCCTGCACACCGCCGCCGTCGGCAACATCGGCACCCCGATCGTCGACGTGGTGCTCGGCAACGGGCAGGACGGGGCCGAGCCCTACGACGTCCTGGCCGTCGAACTCTCCAGCTACCAGCTGCACTGGGCGCCCTCCGTGCGCGCCCACTCCGCGGCCGTCCTCAACCTCGCCCCCGACCACCTCGACTGGCACGGCTCCATGGCGGCCTACGCGGCCGACAAGGGCCGCATCTACGAGGGCAACACCATCGCCTGTGTCTACAACGTCGCCGACCCCGCCACCGAGGAGCTGGTCCGGGCGGCCGAGGTCGAGGAGGGCTGCCGGGCCATCGGCTTCACCCTGGGTACCCCCGGCCCCTCGGAGCTGGGCGTGGTGGAGGGCATCCTCGTCGACCGCGCCTTCGTCGCCGACCCGCAGGCCGCCCAGGAGCTGGCGGAGATCTCCGACCTCGCCTCGCCCGCCCCGCACAACATCGCCAATGCGCTCGCCGCGGCGGCGCTGGCGCGGGCCTTCGGGGTGCGCCCGGCCTCCGTACGCGAGGGGCTGCGCGCCTTCAGGCCGGAGCCGCACCGTATCGAGCACATCGCCGACGCCGGCGGGCTGACCTACATCGACGACTCCAAGGCCACCAACACCCACGCCGCCGAGGCGTCGTTGGCGGCGTACGAGCACATCGTCTGGATCGCCGGCGGGCTCGCCAAGGGCGCGACCTTCGACGAGCTGGTGCAGAAGTCGGCGAAGCGGCTGCGCGGAGCGGTGCTGATCGGCGCCGACCGGGAGCTGATTCGCGAGGCGCTGGCGCGACACGCCCCCGATGTCCCGGTCGTCGACCTCGACCGGACCGACACTGGGGCGATGTCCGAGGCCGTACGGCAAGCGACCCGGCTCGGCAGGCCCGGCGACACCGTTCTGCTGGCCCCGGCCTGCGCCTCGATGGACATGTTCGTCAATTACAACCAGCGGGGCGACGCCTTCGCCGCTGCGGTCCGTGAGCTGACCGCCGAGGAAAACTAGCCGCTCCCCGCCGTCGTCGGCGTACCGCGGCGCGCGCACCTGTGGAGGGGACGAGGATGACGGCCCGATCGGCCAAGGCTGTGTCCCGACGGCCCCCGCGACCGGCCCGTCGTACCTCCACCGTGCGCCCGCCGCGCCCCGGCGGCGGCCCCAGACGCCTGTACACCCGGCTGCGGCGGGCCTGGGACCGGCCGCTGACCGCCTACTACCTCATCCTCGGCGGCAGCCTGCTGATCCTCGTCCTGGGACTGGTGATGGTCTACTCGGCCTCCCAGATCAAGGCGCTCCAGTCCGGCCTCGCCCCGTCGTACTTCTTCCGCAAACAGCTGCTCGCGGCGGCCATCGGCGGAGTGCTGCTGCTGGCCGCCGCCAGGCTGCGGGTGAGGCTGCACCGGGCGATGGCGTATCCGCTGCTCGTGGGGTCGGTGTTCCTGATGTGCCTGGTGCAGATTCCGGGCATAGGGGTCTCGGTCAACGGCAACCGGAACTGGCTCAACCTCGGCGGGCCTTTTCAGATGCAACCGAGCGAGTTCGGCAAACTCGCCCTGGTGCTGTGGGGCGCCGATCTGCTGGCCCGCAAGCAGGGGAAGAAGCTGCTCACGCAGTGGAAGCAGCTGCTGGTGCCGCTGACCCCGGTCGCCTTTCTGCTGCTCGGGCTGATCATGCTCGGCGGCGACATGGGCACCGCGATCATTCTCACGGCGATCCTCTTCGGACTGCTGTGGCTGGCCGGCGCCCCCACCCGGCTGTTCACCGGCGTCCTCGGCGGCGCCGTGGCCATCGGCGCGCTCCTGATCCTCACCAGCGCCAACCGGATGTCCCGCCTGGCCTGCATCGGCGCCACCGATCCGGGCCCCGGCGATCAGTGCTGGCAGGCGGTCCATGGCATCTACGCCCTCGCCTCCGGCGGATTCTTCGGTTCCGGCCTGGGCGCAAGTATGGAAAAATGGGGTGAACTCCCTGAACCGCACACCGACTTCATCTTCGCCATCACCGGGGAGGAACTGGGTCTGGCGGGGACGCTGTCGGTGCTCGCCCTCTTCGCGGCTCTAGGCTATGCGGGTATCCGCGTGGCCGGACGCACGGAGGACCCCTTCGTGAGGTACGCAGCGGGAGGCGTGACCACCTGGATCATGGCGCAGGCCGTGATCAACATCGGTGCGGTGCTCGGTCTGTTGCCGATCGCCGGAGTCCCGCTCCCCCTGTTCTCCTACGGGGGCTCCGCCCTGCTGCCGACGATGTTCGCCGTCGGACTGCTGATCGCCTTCGCGCGTGACGAGCCCGCGGCGCGTGCGGCACTGGCCGCGCTGGCCGAGCGGAAGCCGGGTTTCGGCAGAAGGTCGGCCGGGGTGAGATGGAAGACGATGAGACGGCGCGTTATGGGACGGCCGTCCGGAGAGCGGTGAATTTCGGTGCATGTCGTACTCGCCGGTGGGGGGACCGCCGGCCACATCGAGCCCGCGCTCGCCCTCGCGGACGCCCTGCGCAGGCAGGACCCGACCGTGGGGATCACGGCCCTCGGCACGGAGCGGGGTCTGGAGACCCGTCTGGTGCCCGAGCGCGGCTATGAGCTGGGACTGATCCCGGCCGTACCGCTGCCACGCAAACCCACCCCCGAGCTGATCACCGTCCCCGGGCGGCTGCGCGGCACGATCAAGGCCGCCGAGCAGATCCTGGAGCGCACGAAGGCGGACTGCGTCGTCGGCTTCGGCGGCTATGTGGCGCTGCCCGGCTATCTGGCCGCCAAGCGGCTCGGGGTGCCGATCGTCGTCCACGAGGCCAACGCCCGCCCCGGCCTGGCCAACAAGATCGGCTCGCGCTACGCCAAGTTCGTCGCCGTCAGCACCCCCGACAGCAAGCTGCGCGGCGCCCGCTATGTCGGCATCCCGCTGCGCCGCACCATCGCCACCCTGGACCGCGCCGCGGTCCGCCCCGAGGCGAGGGCCGCCTTCGGGCTCGACCCGAACCTCCCCACCCTCCTGGTCTCCGGCGGTTCCCAGGGCGCCCGCCGGCTCAACGAGGTCATCCAGGCCGCCGTCCCCGCGCTCCAGCGCGCCGGCATCCAGGTCCTGCACGCGGTCGGCCCGAAGAACGAACTGCCGCAGGTGGACAACATGCCCGGGATGCCGCCGTACGTCCCGGTACCGTACGTGGACCGGATGGATCTGGCGTACGCCGCGGCCGACATGATGCTCTGCCGCGCGGGCGCCATGACGGTCGCCGAGCTGTCCGCCGTCGGGCTCCCGGCCGCCTTCGTCCCGCTGCCCATCGGCAACGGCGAACAGCGGCTGAACGCCCAGCCGCTGGTCAACGCCGGCGGGGGCCTGCTGGTCGACGACGCCCAGCTGACCCCGGAGTGGGTGCAGTCCCATGTGCTCCCGGTGCTCTCCGATGCGCACCGGCTGTACGAGATGTCCCGCGCGGCCTCCGAGTTCGGCCGCCGGGACGCCGATGAGCTGCTGGTCGGCATGGTGTACGAGGCGATCGCCCAGCAGCGCAACTAGCGACGAGCAAAGGCAGGGGAGCGTGGCCGGATCCAGAACCGCCCGGCGCGGCGACGAGAAACGGCCCACCGGCCCGCCCCCCGCCTCCGCGCCCCGTACGTGGCGATTCGCCCGGCTGGGCGCCCCGTTCGACACCCCACGCCGTCGGCTGGCACTGGCGCTGGTCCTCGTCCTGGGACTCGGCGGCTTCGCCACCTGGGCCCTGTACGGGTCGGACTGGCTGCGGCTGCGCCACGTCAAGGCCACCGGCACCACGGTTCTGACGCCGGATGAGGTGCTGGCCGCGGCGCGCGCTCCGATAAACGCACCGCTGGCCTCGGTGGACACCGACGAACTCGCCCGTCGGATCCGGGACCGGCTGCCGAGGGTCAAAAACGTTGCGGTGGTGCGGTCCTGGCCGCACACCATCGGTCTGAAAGTGACGGAAAGAACGCCACAACTGGCGTTGCGATCGGGCGGAAACTACCGCGAAGTGGACCGTGACGGCGTCTCCTTCGCCACCGTACGGACCCTTCCCCGGGGCGTTCCCCTTCTGGAAATGGCCGTTTCCGATTCCCCGAGTCTGTCCCGTTTCGGAACCGACCGCTTGCGTCATGCGGCCGCGGACGCCGTCGCGGCACTCCCCGGCGCGGTGCGCAAGGATGTCCGCACGGTCCGCGTGGCCTCGTACGACTCCCTCACCCTGGAGTTGACGAGGTCTCGCACGGTCGTGTGGGGCAGTCGCGAACAGGGCGCGGAGAAGGCAAGGGTGCTCACCGCGCTGCTGAAAGCCGCGGGTGAGGCGCGCCACTTCGATGTCTCGGTGCCCAGCGCCCCTGCTGTATCGGGGAGTTGACGTCCGTAGCCGCAGGCCAGCACCCTGGATGGCTACGACTATGGGTGATCACATAGGGTGAAAAGAAAAACGGGAGGTTCGGCGTGTTCGTTGAACGCGCGCACCTTGTCGACTTAGTGTCTCGTTCCAAAGGGACTATGGAACCAAGGAACACGGGCACAGGTAACCCTAAACTTGAGGTTTAGGGTTCGGGTCGGCAGTACGGACCGTCCCATCGGCATCAGTCGGCGTCCACACGGAATGTGAGACGGCGACACGTAACTCGAGGCGAGAGGCCTTCGACGTGGCAGCACCGCAGAACTACCTCGCAGTCATCAAGGTCGTCGGCATCGGCGGCGGTGGCGTGAACGCCATCAACCGGATGATCGAGGTCGGGCTCAAGGGCGTCGAGTTCATCGCGATCAATACCGATGCGCAGGCGCTGCTGATGAGCGACGCCGACGTCAAGCTCGACGTCGGCCGCGAAATGACGCGCGGACTCGGCGCCGGCGCCAACCCGGACGTGGGGCGCAAGGCGGCCGAGGACCACCGCGAGGAGATCGAGGAGGTCCTCAAGGGGGCCGACATGGTCTTCGTGACCGCGGGTGAGGGCGGCGGCACCGGCACCGGCGGCGCACCCGTCGTCGCCAACATCGCCCGCTCGCTGGGCGCCCTGACGATCGGTGTGGTCACCCGGCCGTTCACCTTCGAGGGCCGCCGTCGCGCCAACCAGGCCGAGGACGGCATCGCCCAGCTGCGCGAAGAGGTCGACACCCTCATCGTGATCCCCAACGACCGGCTGCTGTCCATCTCGGACCGCCAGGTGAGCGTGCTCGACGCGTTCAAGTCCGCGGACCAGGTGCTGCTGTCGGGTGTCCAGGGCATCACCGACCTGATCACCACCCCGGGCCTGATCAACCTCGACTTCGCCGACGTCAAGTCCGTGATGTCGGAGGCCGGCTCGGCCCTGATGGGCATCGGCTCGGCGCGCGGCGACGACCGTGCGGTGGCCGCCGCGGAGATGGCGATCTCCTCGCCGCTCCTGGAGGCGTCCATCGACGGCGCCCGCGGCGTCCTGCTCTCCATCTCCGGCGGCTCCGACCTCGGTCTCTTCGAGATCAACGAGGCCGCGCAGCTGGTCAGCGAGGCGGCACACCCCGAGGCCAACATCATCTTCGGTGCGGTCATCGACGACGCCCTGGGCGACGAGGTCCGGGTGACGGTCATCGCCGCGGGTTTTGACGGGGGGCAGCCGCCGGCCCGTCGCGACTCGGCGGCGAGCGGGCTGACGTCGGCCAAGCGCGAGGAGCCGGCCCCGGCCCCGAGCCGTCCGGCCACCCCGCCGGAGCCGCGGACCTCCTCCTTCGGGGGCCTGGGCTCGGTGCCCGTACGGGACGAGGAGCCGGCCCCGGCCGAATCGTCGTCCTCGCTGGGCGAGGTCTCCGCCTCCCCGGCCAGTGGAGCGCAGGTTCCCCCGGCCCGCCCGTCGTACAGCGACAGCGCGGCCGAGGAGCTCGACGTCCCCGATTTCCTGAAGTGACCGCAGTACCGAAGTGATAGGGCACCAGCACCACGTAAGCGGCGCGCACTTCGCCTTCACCGACAGGTGGGGCGGGGTGAGCGCCGCTCCGTATGATCAGCTCAATCTGGGCGGCGCGGTCGGTGACGACCCCGCGGCGGTGCGTACCAACCGCGCCCGCGCCGCCGCGGAACTCGGCCTCGACCCGGCCGCGGTGGTCTGGATGAACCAGGTCCACGGCCGCGATGTCGCGGTGGTCGAGGGCCCCTGGAGCACCGGCCACATCCCGTGTGTGGACGCGGTGGTGACCGCGCGTGGGGGCCTGGCGCTCGCCGTACTGACCGCCGACTGCACTCCGGTGCTGCTCGCCGACCCGGTCGCCGGGATCGCCGGGGCCGCGCACGCCGGCCGGCCGGGCCTGGTCGCCGGGGTCGTACCGGCGGCCGTCGAGGCGATGGAGAAGCTGGGCGCCGAGCCCGCGCGGATCATCGCGTACACCGGGCCCGCGGTCTGCGGCCGTTGCTACGAGGTGCCCGAGGCGATGCGCGCCGAGGTCACGGCCGTGGTGCCACAGGCGTGGTCGACGACAAGTTGGGGCACCCCGGCGGTGGACGTCGGCGCAGGGGTACGGGCCCAGCTCGCCGCCGCGGGCGTGCCGGCCGCCGAGGTATCTCCCGTGTGCACGCTGGAATCCGCGGACCATTTCTCTTATCGGCGCGACCGCACGACGGGGCGGCTCGCGAGTTATGTCTGGCTTGGGGGCACTTCCCGGCCGCAGGCTGGGGGAGGCTGAGCCATGACGGACGTACGCAGAGCCCAACTGTCCGACAACCTCGCGCGGGTGGAGGACCGTATCGCCGCCGCCTGCGCCGCGGCGGGCCGGGCGCGCGACGAGGTGACCCTGATCGTGGTCACCAAGACCTACCCGGCCAGTGATGTGCGGCTGCTCGCGGAGCTGGGGGTGCGTCATGTCGCGGAAAACCGTGATCAGGATGCGGCACCGAAGGCGGCCGAATGTGCCGATTTGCCTCTTACTTGGCACTTCGTCGGTCAATTGCAGACGAATAAAGTCCGGTCAGTTGCCCGTTATGCCGGGATGGTCCAGTCGATCGACCGACTCCGTCTGGTGACCGCCCTCTCCAAGGAGGCGGTGCGCACCGAACGGGAGCTGGGCTGCCTGATCCAGGTGGCACTTGACGCCGAGTCAGGTCAGCAGGGCGACCGCGGCGGGACCGCACCGGACGCGGTGCCGGCGCTGGCCGAGGCGATCGCCGGGGCCCAAGGTCTGCGGCTGGACGGTGTGATGACCGTCGCGCCGTTGAGCGGACCGTATGCCGGGCGGCAACTCGCCGCATTCGAACGACTCATGGAAATCTCAACCGACCTGCGCGCCACCCATCCTGCTGCCAACATGGTGTCAGCAGGCATGAGCGCGGACCTCGAGGACGCCATCAGGGCCGGAGCGACACATGTACGCGTCGGCACTGCGGTACTCGGAGTCCGACCACGGCTCGGGTAACGTCGCGAAGCAAGTCGGACCACAGCACAAAATATGGTCATTCCCGCCAAAAGGCGGCGGGTAGACCGAAATGTGGATCCAAGGCGACCGGTGACGGGGCCGATCCACCACAGAGCGGAGGACGCAGAGAATGGCCGGCGCGATGCGCAAGATGGCGGTCTACCTCGGCCTCGTGGAGGACGATGGGTACGACGGCCGGGGTTTCGACCCCGACGACGAGTTCGAGCCCGAGCTTGATCCGGAGCCGGAACGGGGGCGGCGTCAGCAGCACCAAGTACCGGCCGAGACACGCCCGGAACGGGAGGAACCCGTCCGGGTCGTGACACCTCCGGCGCAGCGCGAGCCTGCCCCGGTCGCCGCGGAAACCGGACGACCCGCCCGAATCGCCCCCGTGGCATCCATCACACCCGACCGCCCGAATCTGGAGAAGAACGCACCGGTGATCATGCCCAAGGTTGTGTCCGAGCGGGAGCCGTACCGCATCACGACGCTTCACCCCCGGACCTACAACGAAGCCCGTACCATCGGGGAACACTTCCGTGAGGGCACTCCGGTGATCATGAATCTCACGGAGATGGACGACACCGACGCGAAGCGACTTGTCGACTTTGCTGCGGGTCTAGTCTTCGGTCTGCACGGCAGCATTGAGCGGGTGACGCAGAAGGTGTTCCTGTTGTCGCCTGCTAACGTCGATGTCACGGCGGAGGACAAGGCCCGAATCGCAGAGGGCGGGTTCTTCAACCAGAGCTGAGACGCAACACCGGGCACACCAGGGCCTAACCGGCCAAACGGGACCAAAGGGGAGAGGGACGCGCGAGATGAGTGTCTTCGGGCAGGTGATCTACATCGCGCTGTACTGCTTCCTGATCGTCTTGATCTTCCGTCTGGTGATGGACTACGTGTTCCAGTTCGCCCGTTCATGGCAACCCGGCAAGGCGATGGTGGTCGTTCTGGAGGCCACCTACACTGTCACCGATCCGCCACTCAAGCTTCTGCGGCGGGTCATTCCGCCGCTGCGTCTCGGGGGCGTGGCGCTCGACCTGTCCTTCTTCGTATTGATGATCATCGTCTACATCCTGATCACCGTTGTGAGGTCGGTGTTGTTGGTGTGAACGATACGGTCTTGCCGATTGCCGACGACTACGTTGAGGTGAAGTAGAGATGCCGTTGACCCCCGAGGACGTGCGGAACAAGCAGTTCACGACCGTCCGCCTCCGAGAAGGCTATGACGAGGACGAGGTCGATGCCTTCCTCGACGAGGTTGAAGCAGAGCTGACCAGGCTGCTCCGGGAGAACGAGGACCTGCGCGCCAAGCTGGCCGCTGCTACGCGCGCCGCCGCGCAGAACCAGCAGCAGCAGGGCCTGCGCAAGGGACCCGACCAGCAGCAGGAGCAGCAGCAGCGAGGCGGGGCACCTGTGCCCGCCGCCATATCCGGTCCGCAGCCGGTCCCGCCGCAGCAGCAGGGGATGGGTGGCCCGCCCCAACTGCCCGGTGGTGCACCGCAGCTGCCTCCAGGTCCCGGTGGCCACGGTCCCGGTCCGCAGGGCCCGCACGGCCCCGGTCCGATGGGCCCCAACGGTCCGATGGGCGGCCCGCTCGGCGGCCCCGGCGGACCGCAGCAGCTTCAGCAGGGCGGCCAGCAGGGCGGCCCCGGCGGTGACAGTGCCGCCCGTGTGCTGTCGCTGGCGCAGCAGACCGCCGACCAGGCGATCGCGGAGGCCCGTTCCGAGGCCAACAAGATCGTCGGCGAGGCGCGCAGCCGCGCGGAGGGTCTGGAGCGGGACGCCCGCGCCAAGGCCGATGCGCTGGAGCGGGATGCGCAGGAGAAGCACCGCGTCGCGATGGGCTCGCTGGAGTCGGCCCGCGCCACGCTGGAGCGCAAGGTCGAGGACCTGCGCGGCTTCGAGCGCGAGTACCGCACGCGGCTGAAGTCCTACCTGGAGAGCCAGCTGCGTCAGCTGGAGAACCAGTCGGACGACTCGCTGGCTCCGCCGCGGGCCCCCGCGACCGCCGCCCCTTCGCTGCCGCCGTCCCCGTCGATGGCGTCGGCCGGTGCCGGCACCATGGGCGGAAACCACACCATGGGGGGCAACCACACCATGGGTGGCGGTCAGCCGATGGGCAACGGCTCCGGCGGCGGTCCGTCCTACGGCGGTCAGCAGCAGATGTCCCCGGCGATGACCCAGCCGATGGCACCGGTGCGTCCGCAGGGCCCGTCCCCGATGGGCCAGGCGCCGTCCCCGATGCGCGGTTTCCTGATCGACGAGGACGACAACTGACCTTCGCCTGACAACGCGGAGTCGGCAATCAAGGGCCGGGCCCCGAGGGATTCCCTCGGGGCCCGGCCCTTTGCCCGGCCCTGTTTCGCGACACCGGGGACGTAGGGCGGACAGGCCCTGACCCCCCCGGAGGCGGAAACGGCGAAGCCCTCTGGGCAGTGCACGGCGAAGCCCCCGGCACCTCGCGGATGCCGGGGGCTTCGTGCCGCCGTGGCGGCCGTGGCGCTTACGCCTTGTGCAGGTGGAACGTCAGGCCCAGGCTCTCGTCGGTGAAGGCGGGGCCGAAGGAGCCGTCGGGCTCGCCCTGGGCGTAGTCCGTGGCGAGGACCTCGTCGGAGATCAGGCCGGCGTGGTCGGTCAGCGCCGTCCGCACGTCCTCGTCGGTGGCGGTCCAGCGCAGGGCGATCCGGTCGGCGACGTCCAGACCGCTGTTCTTACGGGCCTCCTGGATGAGCCGGATCGCGTCGCGGGCCAGGCCCGCACGGCGCAGCTCCGGGGTGATCTCCAGGTCCAGGGCGACCGTGGCGCCCGCGTCGGAGGCCACCGACCAGCCCTCGCGCGGGGTTTCGGTGATGATCACCTCGTCGGGGGCCAGGGAGACGGTCTCGCCGTCGACCTCGACCGACGCCGTACCGTCGCGCAGCGCGAGCGACAGCGCCGCGGCGTCCGCCGCAGCGACCGCCTTGGCGACCGCCTGGACGCCCTTGCCGAACCGCTTGCCCAGGGCACGGAAGTTGGCCTTGGCGGTGGTGTCCACGAGGGATCCGCCGACTTCCGAGAGGGAGGCGAGGGAGGAGACGTTCAGCTCCTCGGCGATCTGGGCGCGCAGATCGTCGGAGAGGTCGGCGAAACCGGCCGCACCGACCAGCGCCCGCGACAGCGGCTGACGGGTCTTGACACCGGACTCGGCGCGCGTGGCCCGGCCCAGCTCGACCAGCCGGCGCACCAGCTGCATCTGCGCGGACAGCGCCGGGTCGATGGCCGAGGCGTCGGCGACCGGCCACGACGAGAGGTGCACCGAGTCCGGGGCGTCCGGGGTGACCGGGACGACCAGGTCCTGCCAGACCCGCTCGGTGATGAACGGGGTGAGCGGGGCCATCAGGCGGGTGACGGTCTCGATGACCTCGTGCAGCGTGCGCAGCGCGGCCGGCTCGCCCTGCCAGAAGCGGCGGCGCGAGCGGCGCACGTACCAGTTGGACAGGTCGTCGACGAAGGACGACAGGAGCTTGCCGGCGCGCTGGGTGTCGAAGGACTCCAGGGCCTCGGTGACCCCCTCGACCAGGCTGTTCAGCTCGCCCAGCAGCCAGCGGTCCAGCAGCGGACGCTCGGCCGGGGCCGGGTCGGCCGCGGACGGCGCCCACTGGGACGTGCGGGCGTACAGCGCCTGGAAGGCGACGGTGTTCCAGTACGTGAGAAGGGTCTTGCGGACCACTTCCTGGATGGTGCCGTGGCCCACCCGGCGGGCCGACCACGGGGAGCCGCCGGCCGCCATGAACCAGCGGACCGCGTCCGCGCCGTGCTGATCCATCAGCGGGATGGGCTGGAGGGTGTTGCCCAGGTGCTTGGACATCTTGCGGCCGTCCTCGGCCAGGATGTGGCCCAGGCAGACGACGTTTTCGTACGACGACTTGTCGAAGACGAGGGTGCCGACGGCCATCAGGGTGTAGAACCAGCCGCGGGTCTGGTCGATGGCCTCCGAGATGAACTGCGCCGGGTAGCGCTTCTCGAAGAGCTCCTGGTTGCGGTACGGGTAGCCCCACTGCGCGAACGGCATCGAGCCCGAGTCGTACCAGGCGTCGATGACCTCCGGGACGCGGGTGGCCGTGAGCGAGCAGCCCTCGGTGGTGCAGCCGAAGGTGATCTCGTCGATGAACGGGCGGTGCGGGTCCAGGCCGGACTGGTCGGTGCCGGTCAGCTCGGTCAGCTCGGCGAGCGAGCCGACGCAGGTCAGATGGCCCTCCTCGCAGCGCCAGATGGGCAGCGGGGTGCCCCAGTAGCGGTTACGGGACAGCGCCCAGTCGATGTTGTTGTTCAGCCAGTCGCCGAACCGGCCGTGCTTGACCGACTCCGGGTACCAGTTGGTGTTCTCGTTCTCGCGGAGCAGGGCGTCCTTGACCGCGGTGGTGCGGATGTACCAGGACGGCTGGGCGTAGTAGAGCAGCGCGGTGTGGCAGCGCCAGCAGTGCGGGTAGCTGTGCTCGTAGGCGACGTGCCGGAAGAGGAGGCCGCGGGCGTCGAGGTCGGCGACGAGGGTCTCGTCGGCCTTCTTGAAGAAGGCGCCGCCGACCAGCTCCAGCTCCTCCTCGAAGGTGCCGTCCGGGCGGACCGGGTTGACCACCGGCAGGCCGTAGCCCTTGCAGGTCTTCAGGTCGTCCTCACCGAAGGCCGGGGCCTGGTGGACCAGACCCGTACCGTCCTCGGTGGTGACGTACTCGGCGTTGACGACGAAGTTGGCGCCGTCGAGGGCCACCAGGGAGAAGGGGCGCTCGTAGGCCCAGCGCTCCATGTCGCGGCCGGTGAAGGACTGCCCGGTGGCCGTCCAGCCCTCGCCCAGCGCCTTCTCCAGCAGCGGCTCGGCGACGACCAGCTTCTCGCTGCCGTCCGTCGCGACCACGTACGTGACGTCGGGGTGCGCGGCGACGGCGGTGTTGGAGACCAGGGTCCAGGGCGTGGTCGTCCAGATGAGGAGGGACGCCTCGCCGGCCAGCGGGCCGGAGGTCAGCGGCAGACGGACGAAGACCGACGGGTCGACGACGGTCTCGTAGCCCTGCGCCAGCTCGTGGTCCGACAGGCCGGTGCCGCAGCGCGGGCACCAGGGGGCGACGCGGTGGTCCTGGACCAGCAGCCCCTTGGTGAAGATCTCCTTCAGCGACCACCAGACCGACTCGATGTAGTCGGGGTCCATGGTGCGGTACGGGGTGTCCAGATCGGTCCAGTAGCCCATCCGGGTCGTGAGCTCGGCGAAGGCGTCGGTGTGCCGGGTCACCGACTCGCGGCATTTGGCGTTGAACTCGGCGATGCCGTACGCCTCGATGTCCTTCTTGCCGCTGAAGCCCAGCTCCTTCTCCACGGTCAGCTCGACCGGCAGGCCGTGGCAGTCCCAGCCGGCCTTGCGGTCGACGTGGTAGCCCTGCATCGTGCGGAACCGGGGGAAGACGTCCTTGAAGACGCGGGCCTCGATGTGGTGGGCGCCTGGCATGCCGTTCGCGGTCGGCGGGCCCTCGAAGAAGACCCACTCGGGTCGTCCCTCGGACTGCTGGAGGGTGCGGGAGAAGACCTTCTGCTCCTGCCAGAAATCGAGCACGGCGTGCTCGAGGGCGGGGAGGTCTACCTGTGCGGGTACCTGGCGGTACTGGGGCTGCTGACTCATCGGGGGCTTCCTCCGGCGGACACCACGTGCGTTCTCCGTCCGGAGGGACGAGAGCCTGGGCTCCCGCGGTACCACCCTCCTTGGCGGCGTCGCTGACACCGCCCCCTCATTGGGGTCGCGCTGCCGGTTCTACTTGCCCTGGGTGGCCCGAGGCCCGTGGGCGGAGCCCACTGTCCAAAGCTTTCTTCCGGCGACTCCGGGGTGATCTTCACGCTGCGCACACCCCCGGGCTCGCACCGTCCCCGGGTCGCTGCTGGCTGCGTACGACGCTACTCGTCCCATCAATGCCTGTCGCGTGGCCCAGTGTACGGGGCCGCGCCGACAGCGGCCGACCGGTTTTCCGGGCGGACCCGAATGGCCAGATGCCGGTGGGTGGGTGTGCGGGGCGGGCAGCGGGGCACAACGCAGGCAGACCGGGCCCGCGGACGAGGGCGGCCGGGTCCCGCCGGGCGGTGCGTCCCGTTGCCGCGTGCCGTGTGGCGATTTATCGTTCCCGTCACGATTCGCGTACAAGCTCACATACGCGCACAAGATGTGAAGGGGTCGCGGCCATGGTGGCGAAAAAGACCGCCGCGCAGACGAGCTCGACGCCTGCCGATGAGGCCGATGAGGCCGTCGCGAAGCGGCCCGCCTCGACGAAAACGGTTCCCCGGACGGCGAAGAAGGCGAAGCCGGCGGCCGAGGACGCCGGCGGCGCGAAGGACGCCACGCCGCGCAAGCCCGTGGCGAAGAAAACCGTGGCCAAGAAGGCCGCGGAGAAGAAGACGGTCGCGAAGAAGGCGGCGGCGAAGAAGCCCGCCGCGGCGCCCGCGAAGAAGACGGGAGCGCAGACGGTGGAGGCGAAGAAGACGGCGGCGCCCGCGGCGCATGCCATGGATGGCGCGGTCCCCCCGGCCCGCGCGGCCGCGACGCCCGGTGAGCTCGCCGTACGGCCCGGCGAGGACCCCTGGACCCCGGCGGAGGTCGCCGAGGCCCGGACCGTCCTGCGGGAAGAGGTGGGGCGGCTGAACGGGGAGATCACCGCGTCCGAGGACGCCATCGCCGGACTGATGCGGGACTCCGGTGACGGCGCGGGCGACGACGAGGCCGACACCGGCAGCAAGAACATCACCCGCGAGCACGAACTGGCGCTGGCCTCCAACGCCCGCGAGATGCTCCACCAGACCGAACGCGCCCTCGGCAGGCTGGATGCGGGCACCTACGGCCTGTGCGAGAACTGCGGCAGGCCCATCGGCAAGGCCCGGATGCAGGCGTTCCCCCGGGCGACGCTGTGCGTGGAGTGCAAGCAGAAACAGGAGCGGCGGGCGTGAGCCCGGTCCCTGCGGATCCGGCCCCCGGGGTACGGGCCCGGCCGGGGCCGGGCACGCCCCGTGACGCCCGCGACCGCACGGGTGTGCCGTACGCTCGTGACCGGTCAGGCGTGGCCTGACGGCCGATTCGAACGGGCTGAGGACGCACACGTGGCAGAGGCGGAACGCATCACCAGTACGCCGGAATCCGGGCCGGATTCCGAAGGGGGGCAGCCGGTGGAGCAGGAGGACAGGACCGAGGAGACGGCCGAGCAGAAGACCGGCCGGGGCGGGCGGCGGATCCGCGCGCTGCTGCTGGTCGCCGCCGTGGTCTACGCGCTGGACCTGAGCAGCAAGCTGCTGGTCGTCGCCAAGCTGGAGCACCATGCGCCAATCGAGGTGATCGGCACGCTGCTCCAGTTCAATGTGATCCGCAACCGCGGCGCCGCGTTCAGCATGGGCGAGGCGCTGACGATCTTCCTCACGATCATCGCGGCGACGGTGATCGTGGTGATCGCCCGGATCGCGCGCAAGCTCTACAGCCTGCCCTGGGCCATCGCGCTCGGCCTGCTGCTCGGCGGCGCCTTCGGCAACCTCACCGACCGGGTCTTCCGTTCGCCGGGCATCTTCGAGGGCGCGGTGGTCGACTTCATCGCCCCCGCGCACTTCGCCGTCTTCAACCTGGCCGACTCCGCGATCGTCTGCGGCGGCATCCTGATCGTGTTCCTGTCCTTCCGCGGTCTGGACCCGGACGGGACAGTGCACAAGGACTGACGGCGCCGGCCTCCACCAAACCGCACCATCAACGGCTCCTGCCCCGGCCGGCCCCGATGCGGGGTGCCGCGGCTGGAGGCGCTGGTTTCCGTCAAACCGCACCATCAACGGCTCCTGCCCCGGCCCGCCCCGATGCGGCGTGCCGCGGCTGCCATACTCCTAAAGGTGAGCACGATTCCCGAGATCCGCACCCTGCCCGTACCGGACGGCCTGGAGGGCGAGCGCGTCGACGCCGCACTCGCCCGTATGTTCGGTTTCTCCCGGACGAAGGCGGCCGAGCTCGCCACCGCCGGAAAGGTCCGGGTCGACGGCTCCGAGGTGATGAAGTCCGAACGGGTCTCCGGCGGCGCCTGGCTGGAAGTGGAGATGCCACAGGCCGCACCGCCCGTGGAGATCGTCGCCGAGCCCGTCGAGGGCATGGAGATCGTGCATGACGACGACGACATCGTGGTGATCGTCAAGCCGGTCGGCGTCGCCGCGCACCCCAGCCCCGGCTGGAGCGGGACGACCGTCATCGGCGGCCTTGCCGCGGCCGGCTACCGCATCTCCACCTCCGGCGCCGCCGAGCGCCAGGGCATCGTCCACCGCCTGGACGTCGGCACCTCCGGCCTGATGGTCGTCGCCAAGTCCGAGCGGGCGTACACGTCCCTGAAGCGGCAGTTCAAGGAGCGCGTCCCCGACAAGCGCTACCACTCCCTGGTCCAGGGCCACCCGGACCCGATGAGCGGCACCATCGACGCCCCCATCGGCCGCCACCCGCAGCACGACTACAAGTGGGCGGTCACCGCCGACGGCAAGCCCTCGGTCACGCACTACGACCTGATCGAGGCGTTCCGGGCGGCCAGCCTGCTCGACATCAAGCTGGAGACCGGGCGTACCCACCAGATCCGGGTGCACATGGCCGCCCACCGCCACCCCTGCGTCGGCGACCTGACCTACGGCGCGGACCCCACCCTCGCCAAGCGCCTGGGCATCGGCCGGCAGTGGCTGCACGCCGTCCGGCTGGGCTTCGAGCACCCCTCGGACGGGCAGTGGGTCGAGTTCGCGAGCGCCTACCCCGACGATCTCCAGCACGCCCTCGACACCGTGCGCGACGAGAGCAGCTGACACCCCGGGCTGACTCCAGGGCTCCAGGGCGGACACCCGGGGCGGACACCGGGGCGGATCGGCCCGTCATGGCACGCTTGGGACGGAAAGTGACCGAATCCGACCCTTCCGGAGCGTTACCACCGTGGACCAGTTGGCTCTGCTGTTCTTCCTGCTGCTCGGAGCCGTGGTCATGGTGCCGGTCGGCGACCGGCTGGGGCTGCCGCCCCCGGTGCTGATGACGCTCGCCGGCGCGGTGCTGGCGCTGCTGCCGTTCGTGCCGAACGTCGATGTCCCGCCCGAGTTCATCCTGCCGCTGGTGCTGCCGCCGCTGCTCTACGCCGCCGCGCAGCGCACCTCCTGGCGGCAGTTCACCGCCAATATCCGGCCGATCTTCCTGCTCGCCGTCCTGCTGGTCTTCGCGACCACGGCGGCGGTGGCGGCGGTCGCCCAGGCGGTGGTGCCGGGTATGCCGGTCGCCGCCGCGGTGGTGCTGGGCGCGCTGGTCGCCCCGCCCGACCCGGTGGCCGCCACCGCGGTGGCCGGAAAGCTGGGGCTGCCCCGCCGGATGGTCTCCATCCTGGAGGGCGAGGGGCTGTTCAACGACGTCACCGCGATCGTGCTGTACCACGTGGCGCTGGCCGCGGCGGTCGGCGGCGCGTTCTCGCTGCCCGCCGCGGCCGGTTCGCTGGTGCTCTCCGCGGTCGTCGCCATAGTGGTGGGGCTGGCCCTGGGCTGGGTCACCAACAAGCTGATGGGCCTGCTGGGCGATCCCACGCTCCAGATCGGGCTGACGCTGCTGGTGCCGTTCGTGGCCTATGTGATGGCCGAGAACTTCCACGGATCCGGGGTGCTGGCCGTCCTGACCACCGCGCTCTTCCTGGCCGAGTACGCCGTCGACGCCGACGACGTGCTGGGCCGGCTGGCCGGCTACACCTTCTGGGAGATCGTCGACACCCTCGTCACCGGCGTCGCCTTCGGGCTGATCGGACTGGAGCTGCACACCATCTTCGGGGCCGCCGCCGGGCGCTGGGGCGCGATGCTGGGTGCCGGGGCCGCGGTGGTCGCCGTCGTCGTCGCCGTACGGCTGGTGTGGCTGCTGCCCGCGGCCTGGCTCGCCAAGCGGATGCACCGGCTGCGCGACTACGACGAGGACATCCCGATGAGCTGGCGGGAGACCCTGATCGTGTGGTGGTCGGGCATGCGCGGGGTGGCGTCCGTCGCCCTGGCGCTGGCCATTCCCTTCACCACCGACGCGGGTGCGCCGTTCCCCGCCCGCGACGAGATCCTCTTCATCGCCTTCGCCGTGGTGCTCACCACCCTGCTCGTCCAGGGGCTGACCCTGCCCCGGCTGGTGCGTGCCCTGGGAGTACGGGCCGACGAGGATGCGCCCGACGCGATGGAGCGGGAGCTGGCGATCCGGGTGATCAAGGCGTCCAAGCGGCGGCTGAAGGAGATCATGGAGGTCGAGGAGCTGTCCGAGGAGGTCCGCGACCAGCTGGCCCGCCGGGCGTACGACATCGGCGCCCGGATCGCCCCGGAGATCGTCGACGACGAACGGCGCGAGCTGTTCGAGAAGCGCCTCGGCCGGCTGAAGAAGGTGCAGCGCATCCAGGGCGAGATGCTCTCGGCCGCCCGGCACGAGGTGCTCGCGGCCCGCAGCGAGCCGGGCGCCGACCCGGAGGTCGTCGACCGGGTGCTGCGCCATCTGGACATGCGCAGCCTGCGCGGCACGCCCTGACGCGGCGCCCGGTCAGCGGTTCAACGCGCCGGGCCCGCATCCTCGTCGTCCCTGGTCAGGGCGTGGTCACCCAGTGGCGCGGGCGCCGTGGCGATCCGGGGCAGCGCATAGGCGTGCTCGGTGCGCAGCCACTCGATCATCCGCTCCCGCACCTGGCAGCGCACCGCCCAGATGCTGTCCGCATCGCGGGCGGTCACCAGCGCCCGGACCACCATCGTCGACGGCGTGGTGTCGGTGACCACCAGGCTCCAGGACCGGCCGTCCCAGTCCTCGCACTCCTGGAGGATCTCCAGCAGCCGCTGGCGCATCTTCTCCACCGGCGCGCTGTGGTCGAGGTGGAAGAGCACCGTGCCGGTCATCTGTGCTCCGCCGCGCGACCAGTTCTCGAACGGTTTGCCGGTGAAGTACGAGACCGGCATGGTGATCCGGCGCTCGTCCCAGGTCCGTACGGTCAGAAAGGTCAGGGTGATCTCCTCGACCGTGCCCCACTGTTCGTCCACGACGACGGTGTCGCCGATGCGCACCATGTCACCGAAGGCGATCTGGAGACCGGCGAAGAGATTGCCCAGCGTGGACTGGGCGGCGATACCGGCGACGATGCCCAGCAGCCCGGCCGAGGCCAGCATGGAGGCGCCGAACGCGCGCATCTCCGGGAAGGTCAGCAGCATCGCGGCCGCGGCGACTATCACGACCGCGGCCGTCACCACCCGCTGGATCAGCGTCACCTGCGTGCGGACCCGCCGCACCCGCGCCTGGTCCCGTGCGCCGGCCGCGTAGCGGGTGTACGCCGACTCGACGATGGCGGCCGCGGCCTTGATGAGCAGCCAGGCGGTGGCCGCGATCAGCACCAGGGTCAGCGCCCGGGCGATCCCCGTGTCGTGCTCCGCGACGACCGCGAGCCCGGTCTGGTCGTAGGCACCGCGCAACAGGGCCGCGCCCAGCACCACTTGAGCCGGCATCCGGCAGCGGCGCAGCAGGCCCCACAGGGGCGTCTCCGGGTGTGCGGCATCGATCCGGCGCAGGGTGCGGTCGGCGAGATGGACCAGGATGAGCGTGACCACGATCGCACCGCCGATGACGGCAATCGGGCGCAGCACGTCCTCCAGGGACACGGGCTTCCTCCTTGCTGTGGGGCCGTGGGTAACGGTCCTTTCGACCGTAGCTGGCACCATGGGACAGAGCGATACGACCCAGGGGAGTGATATCCGTGCCCGAGCCCAGCGAGCCCGCGACCGGCGGTTCTTCGACGATCGTCCTGTTTTCTTCGGTGTGCGGGGTGCGCCCCGCGGTGCATGCCGCGGCGGACCGGCTGCGCGCCGCGGGACACGAGGTGATCGTCCCCGACCTGTTCGACGGCAGGACCGCGGACTCGGTGGCCGACGGTATGGCCCTCAAGGAGGAGTTCGACAAGGACGACCTGCTCAAGCGGGCCGTGACGGCCGTGGCCCCGTACTCCGACCGCGGTCTGGTCTACGCCGGCTTCTCCTTCGGCGCCGCCATCGCCCAGAATCTGGCGCTGGCCGACGAGAAGACCCGCGGGCTGCTCCTGCTGCACGGCACCTCCGACCTCGCCGAGGGCGCCGCCGCCGACGATCTGCCCGTGCAGCTGCATGTCGCCGACCCCGACCCGTACGAGCCGCACGACTGGCTGACCGCCTGGTACCTCCAGATGCGCCGGGCCGGCGCGGATGTGGAGATCTTCCGCTACGCCGGCGCCGGCCACCTCTACACCGATCCCGGCCTGCCCGATTACGACGAGGAGGCGGCGGAGAGCACCTGGAGGGTGGCGCTGGGGTTCCTGGAGGGGCTGTAGGCCCTCAGGCCCCCACCGGCCCGTCCGCCCTCTCCATCTGCTGGGTGCCGCTGCGCGTCCGGTAGGAGCGCAGCGGCGCGCTGGTGGCGTTCGGGTCGGTTTTGTCGGAGACGCCGAAGTAATCCATCTGCGTGTGCTCGGCGGTGACGTCGAGGACGCCGTAGCCGTGCGAGTCCATGTCCAGCCACTTCACGTGGCGGTTGGCGGCGCGGATCGCGGCGACCCCGGCCAGCGAGACGGTGTGCGGGGCGACGTGCAGGATGTCGTCGACGTTGTCGGAGGAGACGGAGGTGACCACGAACTCCGTCGCCACCGGCTTGCGCTGCGGATAGGTCGCCGCCTCCACCGGCACATCGTTGGCCCAGGCCATGTGGATGTCGCCGCTCAGGAACACCGTGTTGTCGATTCCGCGGTCGCTGAGGTGGGTCAGCAGCTCGCGGCGGTCGTCGGTGTAGCCGTCCCACTGGTCGGTGTTGACGGCCAGGCCCTCCTTGGGGATGCCGAGGATGTCGGCCAGCGGGCCCAGCAGATGCGCGGGTATCGCCCCGAACGCCATCTGCGAGATCATCACCGAGGTGCCGACCAGCCGCCAGGCGGTGTCCGAGCGCGCAAGTCCCGTCTTGAGCCAGTCCAGTTGGGCCCGGCCGGTCATCGTACGGCCGGGGTCGTCCACCGCGCCGCTGCCCGGTTCGGCCTGCTGGTCGCGGAAGGACCGCAGGTCCAGCAGATGCAGATCGGCCAGGGTGCCGAAGCGCAGCCGCCGGTAGGTGGTCCCGGCGACGGAGGGGCGCACCGGCATCCACTCGAAGTACGCCTGCTTCGCCGCGGCCATCCGCCGCGCCCACGGGCCCTCGGTGGCCGGGGTGTGGTTGACCGCGCCGCCCTTCCAGGCGTTGTCGGCAAACTCGTGGTCGTCCCAGATCGCGATGACCGGGTGCGCGGCGTGCATCGCCAGCGCGTCCGGGTCGGTCTTGTGGACGCCGTGCCGGACGCGGTAGTCGGCGAGGGTGAGCAGCTCGTGGGCGGGGGAGTGGGGGCGTACGACGTACTTGAAGTCGGGGTATTCGCCGGACTTGTACTCGTAGAGGTAGTCGCCGAGGTGCAGCACCGCGTCCAGGTCGCGGCGGGCGGCCAGATGCCGGTACGGCGAGAAGTAGCCGGACTCCCAGTTGGCGCAGGAGACCACGCCGAAGCGGACGTTGCCGGGTGACGTGCCGGCGGCGGGCGCGGTGCGGGTGCGGCCGACGGGGGAGTGCTGTCCGTCGGCGGTGAAGCGGTAGTAGTACGTGGTGGCCGGGCGCAGGCCGCGGACGTCGGCCTTGACGGTGTGGTCGGCGGCGCTGGTGGCGGTGACGCTGCCGTGCGCCACGACGGTGGCGAAGCGCTCGTCCTTCGCCACCTGCCAGGCCACCTTCACGGCCGGTCCGCGGCCCGAGCCCGGGGTGGCCTCGTCGGTCGGGGTCACCCGCGTCCACAGCAGGATGCCGTCGGGCAGCGGGTCGCCGGAGGCGACGCCGTGCCGGAAGGGGCGGGGGCCGGGGCCGCCCTGGGCGTGTGCGGTGGCGGCGCCGGCCAGCGGGAGCAGCGCGGCGGTGGCGGCTACGGCCGTGACGGCGGAGCGGCGTGTGATGTGGTCATGATCGGTCACGGCCGATCACCTTACTGGCCAGTAGGTAGGTGGGGGTACCTCCCATGCCCTTAAGTAAATGGGGGAGGGGGGACCCTGCCCGGCTTACCCGGTAATGCGCCGACCCGTTCCCCCAAAGACCCCTTTACCGTGATCAGTTCTTGCCCGTGGGGTCCTTCTCGCCCTTGGCGATGCCCTGCCCGCCGTCCTTGCCCGAGCCCTTGCCGGAGTCCTTGCCGGTCCCCTTCCCCGGGGTCCTGGCCGGGCCGAACTCCTTGTCGATCATCTTCTTGAAGTTGTTCAGCGACTGCTGGTTGTACTGCGCCTGCGTCATCTGCTGCGTCGGGACGATCTTGTCCATCGCCAGCTTCTTGTCGCCGTGCATGAAGGTCGGTGTGCCCCGCACGCCCTTACGGCCGAAAAGCTTGGTCATCTCCATCGCCCAGCGGTCGTAGGTCCCCTTGGTGACCGCCGTCTCGAACGCCTTGTTGCCCTTGAGCTCCGGTACCTCGGCCGCCACCTTGAGCAGCGCCGAGTCCTTGGCGTAGACGTCCTCGCGCTCGTCGGGGTGGTTCTTGGCGGAGTACAGCGCCGTCTTGTACTTCAGGAACGCGTCCGGGCTGACGTTGAGCGCCGCACCCAGGGCGCTCAGCGCGTTCTTCGAGCCCTCGCCGCCCGACAGCCCGTCGATGAACGAGTACATCGTGTAGCGGACCTTGAACCGGCCCTCCTTGATGTCCTTGATCAGCTCCTGGCCGGTGCTCTGCTCGAAGCCCGCGCACGCCGGGCAGCGGACGTCTTCGAAGACCTCCAGCGTCTGGGCGGCCTTCGGATCGCCTATGAGGATCTCGGTGCCGTTCTTGCCCTGGGTATGGGCCGGTTCGACGAGCTTGGCCCGAGCGGCGGCCTCCCAGCCGGTGGGCTCGGTCAGCTTCATGATGCCGAAGCCGATACCGGCGGCCACCGCCAGCACGCCGACGACCGCGCCGCCGACGATCAGCTGGCGCCGCGTCCTCTCCTGCTTCTTCTGCCGCTCGCGCTCGGCGCGGATGCGTTCGCGGGCGGCGTTCTTGGCGGCCTGGCTGTTGCGCGTGCTCATGGGGGGGTTCCCGTTCCTCGAGGGTGGGCGTGCTCGTACGGTCCGGTCGGGCGACCGGACCGGCGGGGCGGTGACCGTTCGAGGGGGGCCGCGGCGCACTAGGCAGTGCACGAGGAGGGGGAGCAACGGGCGCATCACGGCCCGGTGTTCGCTTCGTCCCCTCCCTTGCATGCCGGGAGTCTGCCATGGGCACGGCAGACTCCCGGGTCAAGATTTGGCATCGGCATCCGCCTGGGCGCTGGTGCCGCGGTGGCTCAGTGCTTGAGCTCCTTGGCCACCATGGAGTTGAACTGCGCGACCGTGGAGGGCGCCGCGACACCCTGCGGGGTCTTGGTGCCGATCACGGTGTCGTTGACCTTGATGCTCGGCGTGCTGGTGACGTCCTTGTGCGAGTTGAAGTCGTCGGACATCGCCAGCGCCCACCGGTCGTAGGTGCCGGACTTGAGGTTCTTCTGGAAGGCCGCGTTGCCCTTGAGCGCCGGGACGGTGTTCGCGACCTTGAGCAGGTAGCTGTCGTCGGCGAACTTGTCCGGGCCGGTCTCGTCCGGGTGGTACTGCTTCGAGTACAGCGCGTACTTGTACTTCAGGAACGCGTCCGGGCTGACGTTGAGCGCGGCGCCCAGGGCGCTGAGCGCGTTCTTGGAACCGGTGCCCTGGAGGTTGGCGTCGAGGAACGTCCCGATGTGGTAGGACGCCTTGTACTTGCCGTCCTTGATGTCCTTCTCGACGGTCGCGCCGACGTTCTCCTCGAAGACCGCGCAGCCCGGGCAGCGCGGGTCCTCGAAGAGGCTGACGGTGTTCTTGGCGTCCGGCTTGCCGATGACGACGGTGGTGCCGTTGGTGCCGGAGGTGTTGGCGGGCTTGACGAGCTTTTGCTTGGCGACCTTCGCCCAGTCGGTGCCGCCGCCCGAGGAGACGCTGCCGGAGCTGCCGCCGCCGGCGTTGGCGACCGCCAGCCCGATTCCGCCGGCCACCGCCAGCACGCCGACGACCGCGCCGCCGACGATCAGCTGCCGCTTCGTCTTGTCCTTCTTCGCCTGCCGCTCGCGCTCGGCGCGCAGCCGCTCGCGGGCCGCCTGCTTGTTGGCCTGGGTGTTGCGATTGCTCATGACTGTTCCGCTCCGTCGAATCCGTCGAAGTCCGTGAAAGGGGTCCGTGCGTCCCGGCCCGTGCCGGGGGAGTGCCTGAGTGCGGTGGGGGCGCCGGGCGCCGGGGCCTCAGGCGGCGAGGGCGCAGGGAGGTCCACGGCGTACGACGCAGTGCACGAGCAGCGGGACGGCGCGGGCGGGCCGCGCGGAGCGTACGGGGGCGGGCGCCGGGCGGTGCGGGGCGGCGGTGGCGCCGACGACCGCGACGGCGATCAGCAGCGGGCGGACGGCGCAGGCGGCCACCGCGCCGAGCAGCTGCGTCAGCGCCGCCTCGCCGCGGCGCAGCCAGGCCGCGGCCAGCAGCCCGGTCAGCAGATGGGCGGCGAGCAGCAGCCAGGGGGCGGCGGGGGCGGCGTCCTGGGACAGCCGCAGGAAGGGCACACCGACGGCGCCGCCGCCGCACAGCAGATCCATCCCCAGCGAGCGCAGCGGCCCGGTGGCCGGGCCGCCGCCCTCCCCGTAACACATGTGCTGGCCGATGCTGAAGACCGTGTCGGCGGCCAGCTCCAGGGGGAGCAGCAGCGCGGCGATGCGCCAGTAGCCGCGCTCCCGCCCGGCCAGCGCATAGGCGAGGGCGAAGACGGCGGCGGAGAGCGCGGCGACGGTGGTCAGCGGCAGCGGCATACGGGACAGCAGCACATGGGACCCGGCGGACAGCGTCACGCACAGCGCGGCGAAGAGCGCCGCGCGCAGTGCCCGCAGGGGTGCCGCCGAGATGTCCATGGCAGCGAGTGTGCCACGGGGGCCGTGAAGGCCGCGCCCAAGGCGCCCGAACCCACAGAAATCTCACAAATCTCTCAGCATGCCCCTTACCGGCACAGTCCGCTGACCGGCACGGTCCGTACCGGGAGCCCGTCACGGCTTCCCGGTAGGGACCGACCGGTACGGACCGCCTGGTACGGACCGACGGATACGGACGGCCCGGTGCGGGAGGGGGCTCAGAGGCCGGGGATCCGCCCGTTGCGGAAGAGGTCCACGAAGATCTGGTGGTCGGCGCGGGCGCGGGCCCCGTAGGAGTGCGCGAAGTCCACCAGGAGCGGCGCGAAGCCGTCCTCGTCGGCCGCGAGGGCGGCGTCGATGGCGCGCTCGGTGGAGAACGGCACCAGCGAGTGGCCGCTCTCGTCGTCCGCGGCGGCGTGCATGGTGGCCGTCGCCCGCCCGAGGTCGGCGACCACGGCGGCGATCTCCTCCAGGTCGTCGATGTCCGACCAGTCCAGATCGACGGCGTACGGGGAGATCTCGGCGACCAGCTGGCCGGCGCCGTCCAGCTCGGTCCAGCCCAGCCACGGGTCGGCGTGGTCCTGGAGGGCGCGCTGGGAGATCACCGTGCGGTGGCCCTCGTGCTGGAAGTAGCCGCGGACCGCGGGGTCGGCGATGTGCCGGGAGACGGCCGGGGTCTGCGCCTGCTTCATGTAGATGACGACGTCGTTCTCCAGGGCGTCGCTGTTGCCCTCCAGCAGGATGTTGTACGAGGGCAGCCCGGCCGAGCCGATGCCGATGCCGCGGCGGCCGACGACGTCCTTGACCCGGTAGGAGTCCGGGCGGTCCAGGCTCGACTCCGGCAGCGTCTCCAGATAGCCGTCGAAGGCGGCGAGGACCTTGTAGCGGGTGGCCGCGTCCAGTTCGACGCTGCCGCCGCCCTCGGCGAAGCGCCGTTCGAAGTCGCGGATCTCGGTCATCGACTCCAGGAGCCCGAAGCGGGTCAGCGAGCGGGCGTCGCGCAGCGCGTCCAGCAGCGGCCCCTCGGCGGTGTCCAGGGTGAAGGGCGGCACCTCGTCATCCTTGGCCCCGGAGGCCAGCGCGTGGATGCGCTCGCGGTAGGAGGCGGCGTAGATCCGCACCAGGCCGGTGATCTGCTCGTCGCTGAGCGCCTTGGCGTAGCCGATCAGTGCCACCGAGGCGGCGAAGCGCTTGAGGTCCCAGGTGAACGGGCCGACGTACGCCTCGTCGAAGTCGTTGACGTTGAAGATCAGCCGGCCCGTGGCGTCCATGTAGGTGCCGAAGTTCTCGGCGTGCAGATCGCCGTGGATCCACACCCGGCCGGTGCGGTCGTCCAGGTAGGGACCGCTGTCCTTGCCGTCCTCCAGGTCCTTGTAGAACAGGCAGGCGGTGCCCCGGTAGAAGGCGAACGCCGAGGCGGCCATCTTCCGGAACTTGACGCGGAAGGCCGCGGGGTCGGCGGTGAGCAGCTCTCCGAAGGCGGTGTCGAAGACGGCGAGGATCTCCTCGCCGCGCTGTGCGGCGTCCGGTGCCGGGGCGTGCGGGGACGGCATCGCTGGGTGCCTCCTGATGTGCGGGAGATGTGCGGAAGAGGGGTAAGCGGATCCATGACGGATTGCGATCGATGAGTGTCCGCGATTGTTCGTTATGGATCTGCGAATGACAACGGGCGAGGCTACTCGGGAGTGCCCGCATCGATCACTCGGGAGCGGTCGATTGTCGGCGCGGAGTCGTAGACTTCGAGACCGCCGTACCGATCCTCTGGAGGTCCCTCGCCGTGGCCAAGCCGCCCTTCACGCACCTGCACGTCCACACCCAGTACTCGCTGCTGGACGGTGCCGCGCGGCTGAGCGACATGTTCACTGCGTGCAAGGACATGGGCATGACGCATATCGCCATGTCCGACCACGGCAACCTCCACGGCGCCTACGACTTCTTCCATTCGGCGAAGAAGGCCGACGTGACCCCGATCATCGGCATCGAGGCATACGTGGCCCCCGAGTCGCGCCGCAACAAGCGCAAGATCCAGTGGGGTCAGCCGCACCAGAAGCGCGATGACGTCTCCGGTTCCGGTGGTTACACCCACAAAACCATCTGGGCGGCGAACAAAACCGGTCTGCACAACCTCTTCCGGCTCTCCTCCGACGCCTACGCCGAGGGCTGGCTCCAGAAGTGGCCCCGGATGGACAAGGAGACCATCTCCCAGTGGTCGGAGGGCCTGATCGCCTCCACCGGCTGCCCCTCCGGCGAGCTCCAGACCCGGCTGCGCCTGGGCCAGTACGACGAGGCCCTGAAGTCCGCCGCCGAATACCAGGACATCTTCGGCAAGGACCGGTATTTCCTGGAGCTGATGGACCACGGCATCGAGATCGAGCGCCGGGTCCGCGACGGCCTGCTGGAGATCGGCAAGAAGCTCGACATCCCGCCGCTGGTCACCAACGACTCGCACTACACCTACGCCCACGAGTCCACCGCGCACGACGCCCTGCTGTGCATCCAGACCGGCAAGAACCTCTCCGACCCGGACCGCTTCCGCTTCGACGGCACCGGCTACTACCTCAAGTCCACCGAGGAGATGTACGCCATCGACTCCTCGGACGCCTGGCAGCAGGGCTGCGACAACACCCGCCTGATCGCCGACCAGATCGACGTCAGCGGGATGTTCGAAAAGCGCGACCTGATGCCCAAGTTCGAGATCCCGGAGGCGGGCTACACCGAGGTCACCTGGTTCAAGGAGGAAGTGCGCCGCGGTATGAACCGCCGCTTCCCCGGCGGCGTCCCCGAGGACCGCCAGCGCCAGGCCGAGTACGAGATGGACGTCATCATCCAGATGGGGTTCCCCGGCTACTTCCTCGTCGTCGCCGACTTCATCATGTGGGCCAAGAACAACGGCATCGCGGTCGGCCCCGGCCGTGGCTCCGCGGCCGGTTCGATCGTCGCGTACGCCATGGGCATCACCGACCTCGACCCGATCGAGCACGGGCTGATCTTCGAGCGGTTCCTCAACCCCGAGCGCGTCTCCATGCCCGATGTCGACATCGACTTCGACGAGCGCAGGCGCGTCGAAGTCATCCGGTACGTCACGGAAAAGTACGGCGCCGACAAGGTCGCCATGATCGGCACCTACGGCAAGATCAAGGCCAAGAACGCCATCAAGGACTCCGCCCGCGTGCTGGGCTACCCGTACGCGATGGGCGACCGCCTCACCAAGGCCATGCCCGCCGACGTCCTGGGCAAGGGCATCGACCTCTCCGGCATCACGGACCCCAAGCACCCCCGCTACAGCGAGGCCGGCGAGATCCGGGGGATGTACGAGAACGAACCCGACGTGAAGAAGGTCATCGACACCGCCAAGGGCGTCGAGGGCCTGGTGCGCCAGATGGGCGTGCACGCGGCCGGCGTGATCATGTCCAGCGAGCCGATCGTCGACCACGCCCCGGTCTGGGTCCGGCACACCGACGGCGTGACCATCACACAGTGGGACTACCCGCAGTGCGAATCGCTCGGCCTGCTGAAGATGGACTTCCTGGGCCTGCGCAACCTCACCATCATGGACGACGCCGTCAAGATGGTGAAGAAGAACAAGGGCGTCGATCTGGAGCTGCTGTCCGTACCGCTCGACGACCCCAAGACCTTCGAGCTGCTGTGCCGCGGTGACACCCTGGGTGTCTTCCAGTTCGACGGCGGCCCGATGCGGTCGCTGCTGCGCCAGATGCAGCCCGACAACTTCGAGGACATTTCCGCCGTCTCGGCCCTCTACCGGCCCGGCCCGATGGGCATGAACTCGCACATCAACTACGCCGAGCGCAAGAACGGCCGCCAGGAGATCACCCCGATCCACCCGGAGCTGGAAGAGCCGCTCAAGGAGACCCTCGGCCTGACCTACGGCCTGATCGTCTACCAGGAGCAGGTGCAGAAGGCCGCCCAGATCATCGCCGGGTACTCGCTCGGCGAGGCCGACATCCTGCGCCGCGTCATGGGCAAGAAGAAGCCCGAGGAACTGGCGAAGAACTTCGTGCTCTTCCAGGAGGGCGCGAAGAAGAAGGGCTTCTCCGACCAGGCCATCCAGGCCCTGTGGGACGTCCTGGTCCCCTTCGCCGGCTACGCCTTCAACAAGGCGCACTCCTCCGCGTACGGCCTGGTCACCTACTGGACCGCCTATCTCAAGGCGAACTACCCGGCCGAGTACATGTCCGCGCTGCTCACCTCGGTCCGCGACGACAAGGACAAGTCCGCGGTCTATCTCAACGAGTGCCGCAAGATGGGCATCAAGGTGCTGCCGCCGAACGTCAACGAATCCGAGGCCAACTTCGCGGCCCAGGGCGATGACGTGATCCTCTTCGGCCTGACCGCGGTCCGTAACGTCGGCCAGAACGTCGTCGACTCGATCATCCGCTGCCGCAAGGCGAAGGGGAAGTACTCCTCCTTCCCCGACTACCTCGACAAGGTCGACGCGGTCGTCTGCAACAAGCGCACCACCGAATCGCTGATCAAGGCCGGCGCCTTCGACGAGCTGGGGCACACCCGCAAGGGCCTGACGGCGCACTACGAGCCGATGATCGACAACGTGGTGCAGGTCAAGCGCAAGGAGGCCGAGGGGCAGTTCGACCTCTTCGGCGGGATGGGCGACGACACCGCGGACGACGGCCCCGGCTTCGGGCTGGACATCGAGTTCTCCGACGTCGAATGGGACAAGACCTACCTCCTGGCCCAGGAGCGCGAGATGCTCGGTCTCTACGTCTCCGACCACCCGCTCTTCGGCCTCGAACACGTCCTGAGCGACAAGGCGGACGCCGCCATCTCCCAGCTGACCGGCGGCGATTACTCCGACGGCTCCATCGTCACCATCGGCGGCATCATCTCGGGCCTCCAGCGCAAGATGACCAAACAGGGCAACGCCTGGGCCATCGCCACCGTCGAGGACCTGGCCGGCTCCCTGGACTGCATGTTCTTCCCGGCGACCTATCAGCTGGTGTCCACCCAGCTCGTCGAGGACACGATCGTCTTCGTCAAGGGCCGCCTCGACAAGCGCGAGGACGTCCCGCGGCTGGTCGCCATGGAGATGATGGTCCCCGACCTCTCGGAGGCGGGCACCAACGCCCCGGTGACGATCACCATCCCGACGGTCAAGGTCACCCCGCCGATGGTCGAGAAGCTCGGCGAGGTGCTCAGCAGCCACCGCGGCTCGACGGAGGTCCGCATCAAGCTGCTGGGCACCCGCAAGACGACCGTGCTGCGCCTGGACCGCCACCGGGTCACCGCCGACCCGTCCCTCTTCGGCGATCTGAAGGTGCTGCTGGGCCCGTCCTGCCTGGCGGGCTGAGCCGGGAGCCCGGGCAGGACCGTGTCATGCCGCGCCGAGGGGCGCGCCCGCAGCCGGGCGCGCCCCTCAACTCATACTCGAATCACGTCAGTTGTGGCCGAACCGCCGCTGATGCTTACGGGCGACATCGGCCGGGCTGCCCTGGGCGTGCGCCTGGGGCTGGGAGATGGCCTCGATGGTCGATTTCTCGGCCGCCTGCTGGCCGCGTTCGGCCGGACTGCTCTTCTGCTGCTTGCGTTCCTTCTTGCTCTTGGCCATGGCCGTGCCTCCTGAGGGGGATCCTGGATCGGGACCGGGATCAGAGTTACACGGCACGACAAAAGCCGCATTTCGGGCAATTACTGTGCGTGAGAGGGGGCGTGAGGCGCCGTATCCCGCCAATGCTCACCACTTGCACCGAACTTCCCCGCCGAATCCGCCACGCCGATGATCCAGACGGGGCAGATAACACCCGTACGGTCGGGCAGACTCGAGGGAAAGCCGAAGAGAAACTCGTGCCACGGGCCGAGCCGGGGGGCGTCCGGACTTCAGCACCTCAGGGAAGAGGGTGGAACGTGGATCGCTGCGTCGTCCTGGTGGACGCCGGTTATTTGCTGGGCGCCGCCGCGAGTCTGCTCGCGGGAGAGCCCGCCCGCGCCCGGATCACCGTCGATCACACCGCCCTCATCCAGGGCCTGCGCCAGCGTGCCGAGGCCGATACGGAACGGCCCCTGCTGCGCATCTACTGGTTCGACGGCGCCCCCGACCGCGTCCCCCAGCCCGAACACCGCAGACTGCGCGTGATGCCCCGGGTCACCGTCCGGCTGGGTGCCCTGACCCGCAGCGACGGCCGCTGGGCGCAGAAGGGCGTGGACGCCGCCATGCACGCCGAGCTGACCGAGCTCGCCCGCAACCGCGCCTGCTCCGACATCGTCCTGGTCACCGGCGACGGCGATCTGCTGCCCGGACTGATGTCGGCCAAGGAACACGGCGTGGCCGTCCACCTGTGGGCCGTCCAGGCCGCCGACGGCGACTACAACCAGTCCGAGGACCTGGTCGCCGAGGCCGACGAACGACGGGTGCTCGACCGGACCTGGATCACCCGCGCGGTACGTGCCAAGGAACTCGGCGGGCCCTGCGCCACGCCGCCCGCCCCGCGCCCCGAGATCGCCGCCATCCTCTCCGCCCCGCTGCCCGAGTCCGCCGTCGCCGCGGCCGCGGCGGCCGCCGCCGGCGCGGACTCCGACGGCCCCGCCCACGAACGCGGCGGCAGCAACGGCACCGCCCGCCCCGCCGCCGACGGCCGCGACGAGGCGAACGCCGGCCCGTCCGCCTCCGGGTCCTCCCGCGTCGTGCCCACCCCCAAGGACCTCGCCGGCCTCGGCCGCACCCACGCCGCGCCCCAGGGCAACGGAAACGGCAACGGCAACGGCAACGGGAACGGCACCCAGGTGCCCGCCCCCTCCGCCACCCTGCGCTGGTCCTCCGACAAGGGCTGGGCCGAACGCGGCCCCGTCGGCGAACCGTCCGAGACCGCCTCCCTGCCCACCCTCGCCCAGCTCACCAGCGCCGAACAGCGCTGGGCCGACCGCGAGGAGGACATCACCGCCGTCAGCGGCGACCCCTTCGAGGTCGGCCAGGTCTTCGCCCGCCGCTGGACCGACCGGCTCACCGACACCGCCCACCTCCAGCAGCTCTCCACCGAGTACCCCCGCATCCCGCACCGCATCGACGGCGAACTGCTGCGCTACGCCGCCCGCTTCGGCCTGCTCGCCCACAAGGACGACCAGATCGACGAACACGACCGCTACGCCATCCGGGCCGGATTCTGGCGCGAAGTCGATCTGCGCACGGCGGCCGAACACGCACCGGCCGGTGACTGAGTCCGTTCCCCCAGTGCCCCGCGGACCGGGGGCTCCTCCGGGCCGCGTACCCTCGTAGCTCGTGAGGACGGGCGCAAAACAGGTGGACCGCGGCGCGGCGGCATGCACGGTGCGGGACCTGGTCAAGACCTACCCGGCGGCGCGCGGGCGGCGCGGGGCGGACCGGGGGCCCGCCGTGCGCGCCAGCGACGGCATCAGCCTGGACGTACGGCGCGGCGAGATCTTCGGGCTGCTCGGCCCCAACGGCGCCGGCAAGTCCACCCTGGTACGCCAGCTGACCGGACTGCTGCGCCCCGACTCCGGCACCATCCGCGTCCTCGGCCACGACCTCGTACGCCACCCCGAACGCGCCGCCCGGCTGCTGGGCTATCTCGGCCAGGAGTCCACCGCCCTGGACGAGATGACCGTCGCGCTCGCCGTGGAGACCACCGGGCGGCTGCGCGGCCTGGACGCCGCCGGGGCCCGCAGCGCACGCGATGCGGTGCTCACCGAACTGGGTCTGACCGGCATCGCCGCCCGCCCCCTCAAGAAGCTCTCCGGCGGCCAGCGCCGGCTGGCCTGCTTCGCGACCGTGCTGATCGGCGAGCGGCCGCTGCTGGTCCTGGACGAGCCGACCACCGGGATGGACCCGGTCGCGCGCCGCGCCGTATGGGCCGCGGTCGACCGCCGCCGCGCCGAGCGGGGCGCCACCGTCGTCCTGGTCACCCACAACGTCCTGGAGGCCGAGAGCGTGCTCGACCGGGTCGCGGTGATCGACCGGGGCCGGGTCATCGCCTGCGATACGCCCGGCGGCCTGAAGGAACGCGTCGCCGACGAGGTCCGCCTCGAACTGGTCTGGCGCGACCGGCCGCCCCTGGACGTCGCCGAGGTCGCCGCCCTGCGCCCGGCCGCCCAGGTCTCCGGCCGCCGCTGGACCCTGCGCCTGCCGGCCGACGAGGCCCGCGCCGCGGTCTCGGCCGTGACCACCGGCCCCGCCTTCGCCGCCCTGGACGACTTCACCTTCGCCACGCCGAGCCTGGAGGACGTCTATCTCTCCCTCGGCGGCCGCGGCCAGGGGCTGGTCAAGGCATGAAGGGACCGGTCACGGCATGAAAGAGCGCACGGCGACGGGGGCGGCCAAGGGGGACGGCGCAGAGCACGAACACCAAGAAGGGCTGGATGACGGCGTGAGCGTGGTTCCCCCACAGGCGGCGGCTCCGGCCTCCCCAGGCACCGGAACGGGGCCCGACGACGAACCGGCCGCCCCGCTGGCGCCCCGCGCCCGGCTGCTGCCCGCGCTCGGCGCTGTCTACCGCGCCCAGCTCTCCCGCGCCCGGGTCGCCCGGATCCCGCTGCTGTTCGTCGCCACCTTCCAGTCCGTCGGGATCATGATCATGATGCGCGGGGTGGTCGACGGCGGCACCGAGGCCCGCTTCGTGGTCTCCGGCGCCAGCGTGCTGGTCGTCGCCTTCGTCGCGCTCAACCTCCTCGCCCAGTACTTCGGGCAGCTCCGGGCCGGCGGCGGACTCGACCACTACGCCACGCTGCCGGTGCCGCCGGCCGCCGTGGTGCTGGGCGCGGCCGCCGCCTACGCCTCGTTCACCGTCCCCGGCGCCGTGGCCACCGCCCTGGCCGGCGGCGTCCTCTTCCGGCTGCCGATGGCGCATCTGTGGGTGCTGGCCGCGGTGATCCCGCTCTCCGGCGCCGCGCTCTCCGGCCTCGGCGCAGCCCTCGGACTGCTCGCCCCCCGCCAGGAGATCGCCACGCTCTGCGGCCAGCTGGGCATGTCGGCCGCCCTGCTGCTCGGCGTCCTGCCGCCCGGCGGGATGCCCACGGTGATCGACTACGCCCGCGATCTGCTGCCCTCCACCTACGGGGTGGAGGCGCTCACCCGCAGCTTCGCGGCGCGCCCCGACTGGCTGATGGTCGGCGCCGACCTGGGCGTCTGCGCCGCCGTCGGCGTCCTCTCGCTCACCGCCGCGACCTGGGCGTACCGCCGCGCCGCGGCCCGCTGACGGCGGCCCTGGCGTCCCACCGACCTCTTTCATTCCTGCCCACCCTCCTCCCCTCTTCCCGCCCCGGCGCGCCGACCTGGCACGATGACGGGGTGACCGCACCGCTGACGCCACGCAACAACCAGCCGCCGAACGAGCCGCCGCACCACGGCCGGCCGCCCGCCGACGACGCGCCCAGCCCCTGGGCCGTGCCCGCCGCGGACCACGGGGCCACGGCCGAGGACGGCGGCCCCGGCCTCGCCCGCGAACTGCGCGAGGCCGCGATGATCGCGCTCGTCGTCGCGCTGTGCGGCCTGCTGCTCGGCGCGCTGTGGAACTGGCTCGCCCCGCACACCCCGCTGATCGCCGACACCAAGGCCGTCTATCTCAAGAACACCGAGGGCGAGGAGGCCATCGCCGCGGACGGCACCTTCATCCTGCTCTCGCTGGCCTTCGGCGCGCTCACCGCCGCGGCGGTCTTCCTCTTCCGCCGCCGGGGCGGCGTCCCGCTGGTGGTGGCGCTGGCCGTCGGCGGCCTCGTCGGCGCGCTGCTGGGCTGGCGGATGGGCATGTGGCTGGGCCCCGTCGCCGATGTCGCCGCCCATGCCAAACAGGTCGGCCCCGGCGTCACCTTCGACGGCCCGCTCCTGCTGGGCATGAAGGGCGCGCTCCTGGCCTGGCCGGTCGCCGCGACGCTGACCCACCTCGTGCTGACCGCCCTGTTCGGCCCGGCCGACCCGCAGCCGGCCGGGTACTGGCCCGCGGCGGACGGCACCGCGGCGCCGGAGGGCCCGGCCCCGTCGGACGGCAGCCCGGCACCCAGCGGGCAGGAACGTCCGGCACCGCACGAGCAGCAACGGCCGGGAGAAGAGCAGCCGCCGGCCCCCTGAGGGCCTTGGGGCCTTTCCGACCCTGACCCGTCGGACAGGCCCTAAGGGAGCCGGGCGATCGGCGCGAGCAGGGCACCCGTGAGCGTCACCAGGTCCGCGGGTGCCAGCTCGACCTCCAGACCGCGCCGGCCCGCCGAGACGCACACCGTCTCCCGGTCCTCCGCCGAGGCGTCGACGACCGTCCGCAGCCGCTTGCGCTGCCCGAGCGGCGAGATGCCGCCGCGGACATAGCCCGTGGCCCGCTCGGCCGCCGCCGGATCCGCCATCGCGGCCCGCTTGCCGCCCACCGCTGCCGCCAGCGCCTTGAGATCCAGCGAACCGGACACCGGCACCACGGCCACCGTCAGCGCCCCGTCCACCTCCGCCAGCAGCGTTTTGAACACCTGGTCCGGCGACACCCCGAGCGCCTCGGCGGCCTCCTCGCCGTACGAGGCGACGGCCGGGTCGTGCGCATAGGAGTGGGTGGTGAAGGCGACGCCCGCCTCGGTGAGGGCCACCGTCGCGGGGGTGCCCACGGATTTCCTGGACTTCTTCGCCAACGTCGTCGTGCCTCGCGTTCGTGCGTCGCGTTTCCTGCCCCGCGTTTCGTGCCCCGCGTCGGGCGGACCTGCCGGTGCGGGCGGTCAGTTGGGGCTGGTCGGCTGCCGGGTCAGGTCCACCGCCGGCAGCGACGGGAGCTTACCGAGCAGTGCCGACTCCTGGCGCAGCAGTGTCAGCTCCTGGCCGAGCCGGTCCGCGGTGTCGGGCGCCTCCAGCAGCCGCTGCTTGGCGGGTACGTCCAGCACGGCCGCGGCGGCGACCAGGTACGACAGCACCGACGGGTCGGCCGGCAGGTCCTGGCCGCTGGAGATCGTCCGCTCGTTCGCCCAGGCCAGCCGCTTCTGGTAGGTACGGAAGGCCCGTACGACCCCGGAGGCCAGCGCGCCCGCGCCCTCGCCGGGGTCCTCCTCCAGCTCCTCCGTCTCGGCCGTCAGATACGGCCCGGAGGCGTCCACCGACCGCAGCCGGAAACGGGTGGTGCCGGTGGCCAGCACCTCGTAGCCGGCGTCCGGGCCGGGCGATTTTTCGCGGATGGTGGCCGCGTCCGCGACACAGCCCACCGCGTGGAACGCCTGGATCGGATCGTCACCGAAGCCGGCCGCGGGCCCCTCGGCCGTCGGCAGCGTGGCGTCCGGCATGCCCTGCGCCGTCGGGGCGACCTCCCGGCCGTCCCGGATGGCGACCACCGCGAAGTGGCGCTCGTCCTCGGGCCGCTCGGCCAGATCGCGCATCATCGCTCGGTACCGCGCCTCGAAGACGTTCAGCGGGAGAACGAGCCCCGGGAACAGCACCGAGTTGAGCGGGAAGAGCGGCAGGCGCAGGGAGGTCACAGCCCGTAAGCCTAGAGCCTGTGGCCACGGAGCCACCCCCGCGGGTGGGCCGCAGGCATCACCGCCCCGCCCCACCGTGCGAAACCACCAACGGCTCCTGCCCCGGCCCACCCCGCCGTACGGGATTATTGCCGCCTCAACAACCGCGAGGCTCCGGCCGCCACCGTCGTGGCCAGTACCCAGCCCAGCATGATCAACACGGCCGCCACCCACTGCGCCCCGCCGCCCGGTTTCCACGCCGAGCCCTGGTTGAGGTCGATCACCGGGAGGAGGAGGTCGAGGGAGTAGAGATACGGGTTCCAGGGCGGGGCCTCGCCCTGTTTGAGCGGGGGCGGGGGGTACTCGGAGAAGTAGAGGGTGCCGAGGGCCCAGAGGATGGCCATCCAGACCGCGGCCCGGCCCGGACGGTAGCCGTACGCCACCGTCCAGTCCTGTAGGAAGCCCCATGTCTTGGCCGCCAGCGGCAGCGTCTCGCGGCGCCGTCGCTGTTTGGCCAGCAGCACCTCGCGGGCGTCGGCGTCCTCCCCGCTGGTGCGCAGCGAGGCGGCCAGCATCTCGTACGGCTCGGGCGCGTACTCCGGGGTCGCCGCGGCCACCCACTGGAGCCGCAGCGCCAGCGGGAAATGACCGCGCGGGATCAGCGTCTCGTAGGCGAAGCCGGCCATCCACAGCCCGCCCAGCCCCGGCCAGCTGGCCGATTTGTCGACGAGGTTGACCACCCGGGCGCCGGAGAGGATCACCCGCCCGCGCTGCGGCCGCTCGCACAGGAACCGCAGCTCGGGCGTCTGGATGCGGCGCAGCGACAGCTCCTGGTCGGACTCCATGAGGAAGCGGGCGTGTTCGAGATCGATGGCGTCGCCGAACCTCCCGTCGTCCAGCCGCATGCCGCCCTCGCATTCGAAGCGCTGCATCCGGGTGCCGCGCGTGGGGGTGACCGAGATGCCGTAGGGGGGAGTGGTGCCGCTGGAGAACGGGGAGTTCGCCAGGCCCGCGGCGGTCAGATACAGGGTGCGTTCCACGGTCAGCTGCGGGGCGTTCAGTGCGCGGCGGCCGAAGGGGTTGCTCAGCCGGCTGCCGCGCAGGCTCAGCGAGACGCCGATGGTGGCGCCGCGCAGCGACAGCTCGCCGTAGGACTCCAGCATCTCGGCCTGGAGGTCCTGGGCGACGGTCAGGCCGTCCGCCATGATCGAGCGGCCCTGGCGGTCCTTGTGCGCCACGACCTGATTGAGCATCAGGTCGGTGCCTATGTGGGCGTCGGTGAGCCGTATGCCGTTCTGCACCACACAGCGCGGCAGGTGCAGATCGCCCTCCGTCTGGAGCCGGGCGGCCTCCAGCCGGGGGATCGCGCAGTTCACCAACCGCAGGGTGGTGAACCGGCTCTCGGGCAGTACCACCTCGGCCTCGAACCGGCAGTCCCGCAGCTCGATGAATGGCTTGATCGTGCCGCCCGCAAGGTCGAGAGTGTCCGTGATGTACGCACCCGTGAGCTTGAGCGCCGAGACCCGCCCCGGCTGTGCGGCCGGCCCTTCGAGGAGCAGCAGCGCCAGCACCCGGGCCCGCACCCGCCGCTCGGGTCCCCACAGATGCTGTCCGTGCGGATCGTCGCGGGCCGGGTCCCCGATGTGCAGATCGCAGGTACTGCCGTTGCGGAAGGCCTGCCACATGCTCCATTCCGCCGATGTCAGCCGCAGGTCGGCGGGCGCATCGCCGTCTGCCGGACCGGTCACCTGGATCCCCCTTTCCCTGCCCCCGTGCCTCGCGTGGTCATCGCGGACGCATCCCCTGCATCCGTACGTCTGTACGGATCCCTTGCCCGGTCCGTGACCGGTTGAACACGCGCAGTGAGGGGTAACTCCGGTCAACTTCCCGCGGCCGGTACCGGCCCTTGCAGCGGGCGTCCGGCCGTGCCTCGCTGTGTATCACTGAGTGATACGGGCGGCCGGGCCCGAGATCGGGTCTGAGACACTGGGAGGGTGATCTCCCGAATCGATCTGCGCGGTGACGCCCTCCCCGAGGGCGGCGCCCTGCGCGACCTGCTGCCCCGTGCCGAGTTCGACGTGGAAGCCGCCCTGGAGAAGGTGCGGCCCATCTGCGAGGACGTACGCCATCGCGGCACCGCGGCGCTGATCGAGTACGCGCGGCGGTTCGACGGCGTCGAGATCGAGCGGGTGCGGGTCCCCGCCGAGGCGCTCAAGCGCGCCCTGGACGAGCTGGATCCGGCCGTCCGCGCCGCCCTGGAGGAGTCCATCCGGCGCGCCCGGCTCGTCCACCGCGAGCAGCGCCGCACCGACCACACCACCAAGGTCGTCCCCGGCGGCACGGTCACCGAGCGCTGGGTCCCCGTCGAGCGGGTGGGTCTCTACGTCCCCGGCGGCCGGTCGGTCTACCCGTCCTCGGTCGTCATGAACGTCGTCCCCGCGCAGGAGGCCGGCGTCGAGTCGCTCGCCGTCACCTCCCCGCCCCAGGCCGACTTCGGGGGGCTGCCGCACCCGACGATCCTGGCGACCTGCGCGCTGCTCGGCGTGGACGAGGTCTACGCGGCCGGCGGCGCCCAGGCGATTGCGATGTTCGCCTACGGCACCGAGGAGTGCCTGCCCGCCAACCTCGTCACCGGCCCCGGCAACATCTACGTCGCCGCCGCCAAGCGCCTGCTCAAGGGCCGTATCGGCATCGACTCCGAGGCCGGCCCCACCGAGATCGCCGTCCTCGCCGACGACACCGCCGACCCGGTCCACCTCGCCGCCGACCTGATCAGCCAGGCCGAGCACGACCCGATGGCCGCGGCCGTCCTGGTCACCGACTCCGTCGAGCTGGCCGACAGGACCGAGAAGGAGCTGGCGCCGCAGATCGCGGCCACCAAGCACGTCGAGGACCGCATCGTCCCGGCGCTCTCGGGCCGGCAGTCCGCCATCGTCCTGGTCGACGGCCTCGACGAGGGCCTGCGGGTCGTCGACGCCTACGGCGCCGAGCACCTGGAGATCCAGACCGCCGACGCCGCCGCCGTCGCCGCCCGGGTCCGCAACGCCGGCGCGGTCTTCGTCGGCCCCTACGCCCCGGTCTCGCTCGGCGACTACTGCGCCGGGTCCAACCACGTCCTGCCCACCGGCGGCTGCGCCTGCCACTCCTCCGGGCTGTCCGTGCAGTCCTTCCTGCGCGGCATCCATGTCGTGGACTACACCCGCGACGCGCTGGCCGAGGTCGCCCACCATGTGGTGACCCTCGCCGAGGCCGAGGACCTTCCGGCCCACGGCGCGGCGATCAAGGCACGTTTTGCCGAACTGAAGGACTGGGCCGACTGGAAGGTCCCGCAGAGCAAGTGAGCGAGCACGTGACCCGTATCGACGACCTCCCCATCCGGGACGAGCTGCGCGGCAAGTCCCCGTACGGCGCCCCCCAGCTGGACGTGCCGGTACGCCTGAACACCAACGAGAACCCCTATCCGCTGCCCGAACCGCTGGTGGCGCGGATCGCCGAGCGGGTGACCGAGGCGGCCCGCGAGCTCAACCGCTACCCCGACCGCGACGCGGTCGAACTGCGCACCGAGCTCGCCCGCTACCTCACCCGCACCGGCGGCCACCAGGTCACCAAGGACCAGGTCTGGGCCGCCAACGGTTCCAACGAGGTCCTCCAGCAGCTGCTCCAGACCTTCGGCGGACCGGGCCGCACCGCGATCGGCTTCGAGCCCTCGTACTCGATGCATGCGCTGATCGCCCGCGGCACGGGCACCGGCTGGATCTCCGGCCCGCGCAACGACGACTTCACCATCGACGTGGCGGCCGCCGAGCGGGCCATCGCCGAGCACCGCCCCCACGTCGTCTTCATCACCACCCCCAACAACCCCACCGGCAATGCCGTCCCCGCCGAGGCGGTCCTCGCCCTGTACGAGGCGGCCCAGGCGGCCCGGCCCTCGCTGGTGGTCGTCGACGAGGCATACGTCGAGTTCAGCCACGGCGACTCGCTGCTGCCGCTGCTCGACGGACGCCCGCATCTGGTCATCTCGCGCACGATGTCCAAGGCGTTCGGCGCGGCCGGGCTGCGCCTGGGCTATCTCGCCGCCGACCCCGCGGTCGTCGACGCCGTCCAGCTCGTCCGGCTGCCCTACCACCTGTCGTCCGTCACCCAGGCCACCGCGCTCGCCGCGCTGGAGCACACCGACACCCTGCTCGGTTACGTCGACCAGCTCAAGCGGGAGCGCGACCGGCTGGTCGCCGAGCTGCGCGCGATCGGCTACGACGTGACGGAGTCCGACGCCAACTTCGTCCAGTTCGGCCGCTTCGAGGACGCCCACGCGATCTGGCGGAAGATCCTCGACCGGGGCGTCCTGGTCCGGGACAACGGCGTACCGGGATGGCTGCGGGTGTCCGCCGGCACCCCGGCCGAGAACGACGCGTTCCTCGACGCGGTCCGAGATCTGAAGAAGGAGCTGAGCGCATGAACCGCGTAGGACGCGTCGAGCGCATCACCAAGGAGACGTCCGTCCTCGTCGAGATCGACCTCGACGGCACCGGGCAGGTCGACGTCGCGACCGGCGTCGGCTTCTACGACCACATGCTCGACCAGCTCGGCCGGCACGGTCTGTTCGACCTCACCGTCAAGACCGACGGCGATCTGCACATCGACACCCACCACACCATCGAGGACACCGCCCTCGCCCTGGGTGCCGCCTTCAAGCAGGCCCTCGGCGACAAGGTCGGCATCTACCGCTTCGGCAACTGCACCGTCCCGCTGGACGAATCGCTCGCCCAGGTCACCGTCGACCTCTCCGGCCGGCCGTACCTGGTCCACACCGAGCCGGAGAACATGGCGCCGATGATCGGCACCTACGACACGACGATGACCCGGCACATCCTGGAGTCGTTCGTCGCGCAGGCGCAGATCGCCCTGCACGTCCACGTCCCCTACGGACGCAACGCCCACCACATCGTGGAATGCCAGTTCAAGGCGCTGGCCCGGGCGCTGCGCTACGCCAGCGAGCGCGACCCGCGGGCGGCCGGCATCCTCCCGTCCACCAAGGGAGCGCTGTGAACGGCCTGTCGACCGTCTTCATCCTGCTCGGGCTCTTCCTCCTCGGCGGCGTCTACTCCTTCTGGAAGCAGCAGCTGCCCAAGAGCATCATCACCGTGCTCGCCATCGGCTCCGCGCTGTGCCTGGCCGCCGGCGTGCTCCGGCTGGAGGTGTGGAATTGACCGCCGCACCCCGTAAGCGCGTCGTCGTCTTCGACTACGGCTTCGGCAACATCCGCTCCGCCGAACGCGCCCTCGCGCACGTCGGTGCGGACGTCGAGATCACCCGCGACTATGACACCGCCATGAACGCCGACGGCCTGCTCGTCCCCGGCGTCGGCGCCTTCGCCTCCTGCATGAAGGGCCTGCGCGAGGCCCGCGGCGACTGGATCGTGGGCCGCCGGCTGTCCGGCGGCCGCCCCGTGATGGGCATCTGCGTCGGTATGCAGATCCTCTTCGCCCGCGGCATCGAGCACGGCGTCGAGACCGAGGGCCTGGACGAATGGCCCGGTACGGTCGGCCCGCTCAAGGCCGAGGTCGTCCCGCACATGGGCTGGAACACCGTCGACGCTCCCGAGGGCTCGCGGCTTTTCGCCGGGCTGCCCGCCGACGCCCGCTACTACTTCGTGCATTCCTACGCGGTGCACGACTGGGAGCTGGAGACCGGCAACCCGCACATCGCCGCGCCGAAGGTCACCTGGGCCGCGCACGGCGAGCGGTTCGTGGCGGCCGTCGAGAACGGACCGCTGTGGGCCACCCAGTTCCACCCCGAGAAGTCCGGCGACGCCGGCGCCCAGCTCCTGACCAACTGGATCAACACCCTGTGAGCACCCTGATGCCGAAGCTCGAACTCCTCCCCGCCGTCGACGTCCGCGACGGCCAGGCCGTCCGCCTCGTCCACGGCGAGTCCGGCTCCGAGACCTCCTACGGCGACCCGCTCCAGGCGGCCCTCGCCTGGCAGCGGGCCGGCGCCGAATGGCTGCATCTCGTCGACCTGGACGCCGCCTTCGGCACCGGCGACAACCGCACCCAGATCGCCGAGGTCGCCCGCTCCATGGACATCAAGGTCGAGCTGTCCGGCGGCATCCGCGACGACGACTCGCTGGCCGCCGCCCTGGCCACCGGCTGCACCCGCGTCAACATCGGCACCGCCGCCCTGGAGAACCCCGACTGGGTCGCCAAGATCATCGCCGAGCACGGCGACAAGATCGCGGTCGGCCTGGACGTGCGCGGGACGACGCTGCGCGGACGCGGCTGGACCCGCGACGGCGGCGACCTCTACGAGACGCTGGCCCGCCTGGACGCCGAGGGCTGCGCCCGCTACGTCGTCACCGACATCAACAAGGACGGCACCCTCCAGGGCCCCAACCTCGACCTCCTCAAGAACGTCTGCGCGGCCACCGACCGCCCGGTGGTGGCCTCCGGCGGCGTTTCCTCCCTCGACGACCTGCGGGCGCTTGCGACCCTGGTGTCCGAAGGTGTCGAGGGCGCCATTGTCGGCAAGGCGCTCTACGCCAAGGCCTTCACCCTGGAAGAGGCCCTGGCGGCGGTGTCATAACCGTGACCTAGCGGCAGCGAAAGGCGGCGTGATGACCATCGAACGCGTACGGACCGGCAGTCACTGGGAAGAGACCTTCGGGTCCGTCCGCGCGGTGGCCGCCGGCGACCGGGTCCTGGTCGCCGGCACCATGCCGCTGGCCGACGGCGTCCTCCAGGGCGAGGGCGACCCGTACGAGCAGACCAGGGCCGCCTTCGGCCATGCGCTGGCGGCCCTTAAGCCCTTCGGCCTGGACGCCTCGGCCGTGCTGCGCACCCGTATGTACCTGACCCACCTGCGCGATGTGGACGCCGCCGGCCGGGCCCACAAGGAGCTCTTCGGCGCGGCCCCGCCCGCCACGACCGTGGTCGTGGTCTCCGGCTTCGCCGACTCCCGCGTCCTGGTGGAAGTCGAGCTGGAAGCTTTCCGACAGCCGTCCGAACCCGCGGACCGGACACTCTTCAGAGAGGCCTGAACAGCAATGACCCTGGCGGTCCGAGTCATCCCTTGCCTGGACGTCGATGGCGGCCGGGTCGTCAAGGGCGTCAATTTCCAGAACCTGCGCGATGCGGGCGACCCCGTCGAGATGGCCAAGATCTACGGCGACGAGGGCGCCGACGAGCTGACCTTCCTCGACATCACCGCCTCCTCCGGCAACCGTGAGACCACCTACGACGTGGTCCGCCGCACCGCCGAGCAGGTCTTCATCCCGCTCACCGTCGGCGGCGGCGTCCGCACCCCCGAGGACGTCGACAAACTGCTGCGGGCCGGCGCCGACAAGGTGGGCGTCAACACCGCCGCCATCGCCCGCCCCGAGCTGATCCGTGAGATCGCCGAACGCTTCGGCAGCCAGGTGCTGGTGCTGTCCGTGGACGCCCGCCGCACCGACGCCGGCACCCCGTCCGGCTATGAGGTCACCACCCACGGCGGCCGCCGCGGCACCGGTATCGACGCCGTCGAATGGGCCCACCGCGCCGCCGAGTTGGGCGCCGGCGAGATCCTGTTGAACTCCATGGACGCGGACGGCACCAAGGACGGCTACGACACCGCGATGATCGAGGCCGTCCGCAAGCACGTCACCGTCCCGGTCATCGCCAGCGGCGGCGCCGGCAAACTGGCGGACTTCGCCCCGGCCGTGGCCGCGGGCGCGGACGCCGTCCTGGCCGCCTCCGTCTTCCACTTCGGCGATCTGCGCATCGGCCAGGTCAAGGACGCGCTGCGGGGGGCCGGGCACCCGGTGCGGTGACCGCGGCCGGGCCCCCGCCCGCACCGTGTCCGCCGTTACCCCCGCTTGCGCGCCGCCCGGACGAACTCGCGGTTCATCCTGGTGATGCTGAACAGCGGTATGCCCTTGGGGCAGGCCGTGGCGCACTCGCCGGTCAGGGTGCAGCCGCCGAAGCCCTCGGCGTCCATCCGCTCCACCATGTCCAGCACCCGCGACTCACGCTCGGGCGCGCCCTGCGGCAGGACGCCCAGGTGGTTGACCTTCGCCGAGGTGAACAGCATCGCCGAGCCGTTCGGGCAGGCCGCGACGCAGGCGCCGCAGCCGATGCACTCGGCGTGCTCGAAGGCCGTATCGGCGGCCGGCTTGGGCACCGCCGTGGCATGCGCCTCGGGAGCGGCGCCGGTCGGGGCGGTGATGTAGCCGCCGGACTGGATGATCCGGTCGAAGGCGCCGCGGTCCACCACCAGGTCCTTGACGACCGGGAACGCCGAGGCCCGCCACGGCTCGATGTCGATGGTGTCGCCGTCGGAGAACGCCCGCATGTGCAGCTGACAGGTCGTGGTCCGCTCCGGGCCGTGCGCCTCGCCGTTGATGACGAGGCTGCACGCACCGCAGATGCCCTCGCGGCAGTCGTGGTCGAAGGCGACCGGGTCCTCGCCGGAGAGGATCAGCGACTCGTTGAGCGTGTCGAGCATCTCCAGGAAGGACATGTCCTTCGCGATGCCGTCCACCTCGTAGGTGGACATCGTGCCGTCGGCGTCGGCGTTCTTCTGGCGCCAGACGCGCAGGGTGAGCTTCATGCGTAGCTCCGCTGGGTGGGGTGGACGTACTCGAAGACCAGGTCTTCCTTGTGGAGGGTGGGGGCGGCGCCGGTGGCCGCGAACTCCCAGGCGGCCGCGTACGAGAACGCCTCGTCGCGGCGGGCGGCCTCGCCGTCCGGGGTCTGCGACTCCTCGCGGAAATGGCCGCCGCAGGACTCGGCCCGGTGCAGCGCATCGAGGCACATCAGCTCGGCGAGCTCCAGGTAGTCGACGATGCGGTTGGCCTTCTCCAGCGACTGGTTGAACTCTTCGCCGGTGCCCGGCACCTTGATCCGCCGCCAGAACTCCTCGCGGATCTCCGGGATGCGGGCCAGCGCCTTGCGCAGTCCGGCGTCCGTGCGGGCCATCCCGCAGTACTCCCACATCAGTTCGCCGATCTCGCGGTGGAAGGAGTCGGGCGTACGGTCCCCGTCCACGGCCAGCAGCCGGGCCAGCCGCTCCTCGGTCTCCCGTACGGCCGCCACCGCCGCCGGATGACCGCCGTCGACCTCGTCCTTGTGCGGGTGCCGGGCCAGATAGTCGTTGATGGTCGAGGGCAGCACGAAATAGCCGTCGGCCAGGCCCTGCATCAGCGCGGAGGCGCCCAGGCGGTTGGCGCCGTGGTCGGAGAAGTTGGCCTCCCCGATGGCGAACAGGCCCGGGACGGTGGTCTGGAGGTCGTAGTCGACCCACAGCCCGCCCATCGTGTAGTGCACCGCCGGATAGATCCGCATCGGCACCTCGTACGGATCCTCGTCCGTGATCCGCGCGTACATGTCGAAGAGGTTCCCGTACTTCGCCTCGACGGCGCTGCGGCCCATCCGCGCGATGGCATCGGCGAAGTCCAGGTACACGCCCTCCCGTCGCCCGCCACCACCCTCAACCGAGGAGCCTTCGGCTCCGCCCCTCTGTTCCTGCCCGCCGGGCCCGACCCCGCGCCCCTCGTCGCACACGTTCTTCGCCGCCCGGGAAGCGATGTCACGGGGCACCAGATTGCCGAACGACGGGTAGATACGCTCCAGGTAGTAGTCGCGCTCGTCCTCCGGAATGTCCTTCGGGGAGCGCCGGTCGCCCTTCGCCTTCGGCACCCAGATCCGGCCGTCGTTGCGCAGCGACTCGCTCATCAGCGTCAGCTTGGACTGGTGGTCGCCGGTGCGCGGGATGCACGTCGGATGGATCTGGGTGAAGCAGGGGTTGGCGAAGTACGCGCCGCGCCGGTGCGCCCGCCAGACGGCGGTCGCGTTGGAGTTCATGGCGTTGGTGGAGAGGTAGAAGACGTTGCCGTAGCCGCCGGACGCCAGGACGACCGCGTCCGCGAAGTGGGTGTCGATCCGGCCGGTGAGCAGATCGCGGGCGACGATGCCGCGGGCCCGCCCGTCGACGACGATCAGATCGAGCATCTCGGTGCGCTGGTGCATCTCCACGGCGCCCGCGGCGATCTGCCTGCTGAGGGCCTGGTACGCGCCGAGCAGCAGCTGCTGGCCCGTCTGGCCGCGGGCGTAGAACGTGCGGGAGACCTGGACGCCGCCGAACGAGCGGGTGTCGAGCAGCCCGCCGTACTCCCGGGCGAACGGCACGCCCTGCGCCACACACTGGTCGATGATCTCGACGGAGACCTGCGCCAGCCGGTGGACATTGGACTCGCGCGCCCGGAAGTCGCCGCCCTTGACGGTGTCGTAGAACAGCCGGTGGACCGAGTCGCCGTCGTTGCGGTAGTTCTTCGCGGCGTTGATCCCGCCCTGCGCGGCGATGGAGTGGGCCCGGCGCGGCGAGTCCTGGTAGCAGAACTGCACCACGCGGTAGCCCTGTTCGGCGAGCGTGGCGCCGGCCGCGCCGCCCGCCAGGCCGGTGCCCACGACGATCACGGTGTGCTTGCGCCGGTTGGCCGGGTTGACCAGCTTGGCCTCGAAGCGGCGGGTGTCCCAGCGCTCGGCGATCGGGCCCTTGGGGGCCTTGGTGTCGACGACCGGGTCGCCGGTCGGGTAGTCGGTGTACGCGGTGGAAGCAGTGGATGCGGTCACGTCAGCTCACCAATCCGGTCATGACGGCGACGGGTACCGAGATGAAGCCGGCCGTCAGCAGCAGCGCGAGGGCATGGGCGGTGGTCTTCAGAGCCCGGTCGCGGGCGGCGCTGCCCGCCCCGAGGGTCTGTGCGGCGCTCCAGAAGCCGTGCCGGACGTGCAGGCCCAGCGCGAGCATGGCGACGATGTAGATGACGTCGCCGTACCAGGTGGAGAAGGTGGCCACGACGTTCGCGTACGGGTGGCCGGGCGCGGCGTGCGGATTCACCGTCAGCGTCGTCAGGTCCAGGATGTGCCAGACGATGAACAGGCCGAGGATGATGCCGCCCCAGCGCATGGTGCGGGTGGCGTAACTCGCGCGGCGCCGCCGGGAGAGGGGTGGCGCGAAGCGCCTCCAACGGGGGTGGCGGCCGGGCGACGGGCGGGCGTATTTGACCGGGCGGGCGGCGATGTCCCGGCGGCTGAGCTGGTACGCGGCCACGGCATGGGTGACGACGGCCGCGACCAGCACCACCCGCGCGATCCACAGGAACCACTCGTGGTGCAGGAACGGCTCGCCGATGGTGCGCAGCCAGGCGGCGTAGCCGTCGAAGGTCCCGGCCCCGAAGAAGATCTTGAGGTTGCCCAGCATGTGGACGACCAGATACAGCAGCATCACGATGCCGCTGACGGCCATCGCCGTTTTCTTGCCGACGGTCGAGCCCCACAGGAGGCCGGCGAAGGACGGCCGTCGGTCCGTCCGCGTGTCCAGTGCTGCCATGAGGCCGACGGTAAGGACGCAGCCCTCCATCAGTCCAAGACATGCTCCGGCTCATCTCCATAGCCTGCGCCTATCGATGCCTTACATTCGCCTTATGCAGTTGCAGCAGCTCCGCTACTTCACGGCCGTCGCGGACACCCGTCACTTCACCCGGGCCGCCGAGCGCGAACACGTCGCGCAGCCCTCCCTCTCCCAGCAAATCCGGTCACTGGAGCGGGAGTTGGGCGCCGAGCTCTTCCATCGCGCCCGCGGCCACATCACCCTCACCGACGCCGGCGAGACCCTCCTCCCCCTGGCCCGCCGGATCCTCGCCGACACCGAGACCGCCCGCCGCGAGGTCCAGGAGGTCGCCCAGCTCCGCCGCGGCCGGCTCCGGCTCGGCGCCCCGCCCAGCCTCTGCGCCAGCCTCGTCCCCGACGTCCTGAGCGCCTTCCACGCCACCTATCCCGGCGTCGAACTGCTCGTGACCGAGGACGGCTCCCAGGACCTGGTACGCGCCCTGGCCGACGGCGAACTCGACCTCGCCCTGATCATCACCCCGCTGCCGGTCCAGGCCCCCGCCCTGGCCACCTCCGACCTCCTGCGCGAGGAACTCGTCGTGGTCTCCGCCCCGGACCGGCCCGCGCCCGTCACCGGCCGCCGTACCCGCATCCGCGTCGAGGATCTGCGCGGTCGCCCCCTGGCCATGTTCCGCCGCGGCTACGACCTGCGGGAATTCACCACCGCGGCGTGTCGCGCGGCGGGCTTCGAACCGGCCTTCACCGTCGAGGGCGGCGAGATGGACGCGGTCCTCGGCTTCGTCCGTGCGGGGCTCGGCATCGCCGTCGTTCCGAGCATGGTCGCCGACCGGTCCGGCCTGCGCGTGACCCGCTTCGCGACGGCCGGTATGCATCGGGTCGTCTCCGTCGCGCACCGCACCGACGTCTCGCCGTCGCGGGCGGCGCGGGAGCTGGAACGGATCCTCCGAGGGCGGCTTCTCCCCGCGTAGCGGGGGGTTTCTCCCCACGTTGTCGGCCGTCCCGCCGTCGCGGGTTTCTCCCCACGTTGTCGTCTTTCCCGCCGTGGGGTGTTCTCGCCGTTGCTCCCCCAGCTAACGCTGGGAGGTACCCCCAGCGGTGGGCGTGGGTTGTACGGGTGCGGTGCCACGCCTCCGGACTTCGTCCTGCGGCGCGGCCCCTCCCGTGGGTGGGGGGAAGGGGCCGGTGGGGGCGAGTGCCGTCCGTCCGTTTCCGTATGACTCGACGGACATGCGGCACCCGACCGCCCACGTGTACCCCCACTGTTTTTCTCCCACCCCCAACGGGGAGGGGCCGGGCCGCAGGACGAAGTTCGGAGGCCCGGTCCCGCTGCCGAACAGCCCCGCGCAAGCGGCACCGCCCGCCGCAGGCGCAACGGCGGCAAACCCCTACGGCGGGACGGCCGACAACGTGGGGTCAAATACCGAGCGCGGCCGCGACGAGGCGGTCCACGGCCTCCTTGTCGCCGTCGAACTGGACGTCGGCCGCACCCTGCCGGCCGAACGCAAACATCGTGAGTTCGCCCGGGGGGCCGGTGACCGTGACGACGGGGGTGCCGCGGTGGGCCACCGCGGTCTGGCCGTCCGGTCGGCGCAGGACAACGCCCACCGGCGCCTGGCGGCCCAGGACGCGGGCCATGCGTTCGATGCGGGACCACAGGGCGTCGGCGAAGACGGGGTCCAGTTCCCGTGGGCTCCAGTCCGGCTGGGCGCGGCGTACGTCCTCGGCATGGACGAAGAACTCCACCGTGTTGGACGCCTCGTCGATCTGCTTGAGGGAGAACGGGGACATGCGGGGCGGACCGGTGCGGATCAATCGGATCAGTTCGTCGTAGGGCTTGGCGGCGAATTCCGCCTGTACGCGTTCCAGGCGCGCCGCCAGCGACTTGATCAGGAGTCCGCCGGCCGCGTCCGCGCGCCGCTCGCGGACGACCACATGCGCGGCCAGGTCCCGCGTGGTCCAGTTCGCGCACAGGGTCGGCGCCTCGGGGCCCGCGCTTTCCAACAGATCGGCGAGCAGCAGCCGTTCACGCTTCGCATGGGTCGACATACGGTCACCCTACGACCGTGATCCGCCCGCTGCCACGGCGCCACACTCAGCGCGTCAGCACCACCAGCACGCCGCTCACCACCAGCGCGGCCAGGAACACCGCCGCCAGCACCCGCAGCGCGACCCGCGCCGCCCGGTCCGGATCCGGCGGCGGGGGCGGCAGGGGCGGCGCAGGCATACCGGCAGCATGCCGTACTGGGCGCGCCGCACGGCACAATGGGCCTCATGAACACCCGCGCCACCGCCTCCGCCCTGGACCCCGCCCTCGCCGCCCGCCTCAAGCGCGGCGCCGACGGTCTGTTCCCCGCCATCGCCCAGCAGTACGACACCGGCGAGGTGCTGATGATGGGGTGGATGGACGACGAGGCGCTGCACCGCACGCTGACCACCGGGCGGGCCACCTACTGGTCCCGCAGCCGCCAGGAGTACTGGGTCAAGGGCGACACCTCCGGCCATGTGCAGCATGTGAAGTCGGTGGCCCTGGACTGTGACGCCGACACCGTCCTGGTCAAGGTCGACCAGGTCGGCGCGGCCTGCCACACCGGCGCCCGCACCTGCTTCGACGCGGATGTCCTCCTCCGGCAGGACTGACCGCACGCCCCGGCCGGTCATCAGGCGGACGCGCGCCGCGGGCGGCGCTGATCGCTACTAGGATCCGACGCCATGACCACGGGAACCACCGGCACCGCCACTCCGGACCTCGACACCTTCCGCGCCCTCGCCAAGGACCGCCGGGTCATCCCCGTCACCCGGCGCCTGCTCGCCGACGGCGACACCCCGGTGGGGCTCTACCGCAAGCTCGCCGCGGAACGCCCCGGCACCTTCTTGCTCGAATCCGCCGAGAACGGCCGTACGTGGTCGCGGTACTCGTTCATCGGCGTCCGCAGCGCCGCCACCCTCACCACACGGGACGGCCGCGCCCACTGGCTGGGCACCCCGCCCGTCGGCGTGCCCGTCGACGGCGATCCGCTGGCCGTGCTGCGGGCCACCGTCGAGGCCCTGCACACCCCGCACGACCTGGTCGAGGGCGCGGGCCTGCCGCCGTTCACCGGCGGCATGGTCGGCTACCTCGGCTACGACATCGTGCGCCGCCTGGAGAAGATCGGCGACAGTACGCGCGACGATCTGCGGCTGCCCGAGCTGACCATGCTGCTCACCTCCGATCTCGCGGTCCTCGACCACTGGAACGGCACGGTGCTGCTGATCGCCAATGCGATCAACCACAATGATCTGGAGACGGGGGTCGACGAGGCGTATGCGGATGCCGTGGCGCGTTTGGACGCCATGGCCTACGACCTGGCGCGGCCCGCGCCCGCCAGTGCCGCCGCGCTGCCGCCGTCCGAGGTGCCGCCGTACAGCGCCGAGTGGGGCGGGCCCGCCTTCCAGGACGCCGTCGAGGACATCAAGGAGCGCATCCGGGCCGGTGAGGCGTTCCAGGTGGTGCCCTCGCAGCGGTTCGAAACGCCGGTCACGGCGAGTGCGTTGGATGTCTACCGGGTGCTGCGGGCCACCAATCCCAGCCCGTACATGTACCTCTTCCGGTTCGAGGGCGAGGACGGTGCGGCCTTCGATGTGGTGGGGTCCAGCCCCGAGGCGCTGGTGAAGGTCGAGGACGGCCGGGCGATGGTGCATCCGATCGCCGGCACCCGGCCGCGCGGCGCGACCGTCCAGGAGGACCAGGCCCTCGCCGACGAGCTGATGGCCGATCCCAAGGAGCGCGCGGAGCATCTGATGCTGGTCGACCTGGGACGCAACGACCTGGGCCGGGTCTGCGAGCCGGGCAGCGTCGAGGTCGTCGACTTCATGTCCGTCGAGCGCTACAGCCATGTCATGCACATCGTGTCGACGGTGACGGGCACGGTCGCCAAGGGCCGTACCGCCTTCGACGTGCTGACAGCCTGCTTCCCGGCGGGCACCCTCTCCGGCGCGCCCAAGCCGCGTGCCATGCAGATCATCGAGGAGCTGGAGCCGACCAAACGCGGGCTGTACGGCGGCTGCGTCGGCTATCTCGACTTCGCCGGGGACTCCGACACCGCCATCGCGATCCGTACCGCGCTGCTGCGGGACGGCACCGCCTACGTCCAGGCGGGCGCCGGGATCGTCGCCGACTCCGACCCGCTGGCCGAGGACACGGAGTGCCGCAACAAGGCGGCGGCCGTTCTGCGGGCGGTGCACACGGCCAATCACCTGGGGAAGTAGCCCGCTGCGGGTGGTCCACCGGGCGGGACCACCATCGGCTCCTGCCCCGGTCCACCCCGCCGCGGGTTGCCCGGAGTGCCCAACAAGGCGGCGGCCGTTCTGCGGGCCGTGCACACCGCCAACCACCTGGGCACCTGACGCGGCCCACCCCCGCGCGGCGGGTGCCCGGGGGTGGTGCGCGATAGTGGTACGCGTGGAAGCCGTACCCCAGCCCCGTATCGATGCCGCGCCCGCGGACGAGCCCGCGCCCGAGCCCGTGGCGGCCCCGCCCGCGTCCGGCGGCAGGCGCAGCCTGGCCGTGGCGCTGCTGTCCGGTGCGGCCGGAGCCGGGCTGACGCTGCTCGCCACCGGCCGGACCTGGGCCACCGGCTCCGCGGTCCTGGCCCAGGGATCGCTGCCGCGCAGCGTGACCGGCAGCGATGTCACCGGCGTACCCGGCGCGCTCGCCGTCGTCGGCCTCGCCGCCCTGGTGGCCGTCTTCGCGGTGCGCCGGGCCGGCCGGATCGCGGTCGCCGCCCTGCTGACCCTCAGCGGCCTGGGCACCGCCGTCGCCGCCGTGCTCGGCCTCTCCGACACCGCGGCGCTGCGCGAGAAGGCGTCCACGGCGGTCGGTGTGGCCGGCACCGATGTGCATCACGTCACGTACACCCTGTGGCCCTGGGTGACCGCGGCCGGCGGCGCGCTGCTCCTGATCGCCGGGCTGCTCGCCCTGCTCCGCGGCCGCCACTGGCCCGCGATGTCGGGGAAGTACGAGCGCACACCGGGCGGCGCCCGCGGTCCCCGGCGCGCCCAGCCGCCCGCGGACCCGGACCGTCCGGAGGAGATCTGGAAGTCCCTGGACCGCGGCGAGGACCCCACCCGGTAACGGTGCCCGCCCCGGCATCGGTGACAATGGACGACGGTCAACGCGCCCGGACCCCGGCGCGAGAGAGCAACGAGGAGCACTCATGTCGAGCAGTGGCCACGGACACACCCCCGCCGCCTGGACCGGCGTCATCATCTCGTTCATCGGCTTCTGCGTCGCCGGAGCCTTCATGGTCCTGGAGAACGTGCCCGGCATGGTCGCCGGCTTCGCCCTGATCGGCCTCGGCGCGGTGGCCGGCGGCATCATGCACATGGCCGGCCTGGGCTCGGTGCCCAAGGGCTCCGCCCGCCCCGTCGCCGCCAAGGCCCAGCCGCAGGAGAGCTGACCACCGCTCCCACCCCGGCAGCACCCCGAAGGCGCCGCTTCCCGGCCCGTACGCCCCCTGGGCGCGTACCCGCCGTCCGTGCCCACCCCGTACGGCGGCCGAGAAGCTGCGCCTTCGCGTATGAGGGCTCACCATGGGCACGTGACCGATCCTGTGGCCGCGGCCCCGAGGACACCTGCACTGCCGCGCCGGCTCGTGGCGCCGCTGGGCACCGTCACGGCCTTCGCCGCGGCCTTCGCCCTGGTCGGCGCCGTCGATCCGCACGAGCCCGGCCACTACCCCGTCTGCCCGCTGCGCCACCTCACCGGGCTGTTCTGCCCGGCCTGCGGCGGGCTCCGCAGCGCCTACGCCGTCGCCCACGGCGACCTCGCCGCCGCGCTGCACGCCAACGCCCTGGCGGTGGCCGGCTACGCCGTCCTCGCCGCCCACTGCGCCCGCTGGCTGTGCCGGGCCGCCCGCGGCCGCCCGACGGCCGGACCCCGGCCCAGGCCCGGCCACTGGTGGGCGCTGACCGTCCTGCTGCTGGCCTTCACGGCTGTCCGCAACCTCCCCTTCGGCACCGGGCTCGCACCATGACCGGGCGGGCGGTCCCAGGTCACCGGGCACGCGGCGGATGCCCGCCGGATGTCCAGGTGGTGGGACCGCGGTCAACCGGATGCAGGACCTCCGCCCCATGGCGGATACCATCGGAGTGCCTGATGGGACGGCACCTCGAAGCAGGGGCCACCGTCCGCCCCCACCGCTCTAGAAGGAGGCCGCTCGCGTGAGTGCGCTCGACGAGATCATCGACGGAGTCCGCGCCGACCTCGCAGAGCGGCAGGCACGCGTCAGCCTCGACGAGCTCAAGGAGCGGGCCCAGAAGGCGCGCCCCGCCAAGGACGGCGTGGCCGCCCTCAAGGGCGAAAGCGTCACGGTGATCTGCGAGGTCAAGCGCTCCAGCCCCTCCAAGGGCGCGCTCGCCGCGATCGCCGACCCGGCCGCGCTCGCTGCCGACTACGAAGCGGGTGGCGCCGCGGTCATCTCCGTGCTGACCGAACAGCGCCGCTTCGGCGGCTCGCTGGCCGACCTGGACGCCGTCCGCGCCAAGGTCGACATCCCCGTCCTGCGCAAGGACTTCATCGTCACCGCCTACCAGCTGTGGGAGGCCCGCGCCCACGGCGCCGACCTCGCGCTGCTGATCGTCTCCGCGCTGGAGCAGGAGGCCCTGGTCTCGCTGATCGAGCGGGCCGAGTCGATCGGGCTGACGCCGCTGGTCGAGGTGCACGACGAGGAGGAGGTCGCCCGCGCGGTGGACGCCGGCGCGAAGATCATCGGCGTCAACGCCCGCGATCTGAAGACCCTTGAGGTCGACCGCGGCAACTTCGCCCGGATCGCCCCCGAGATCCCCGACCACATCGTCAAGATCGCCGAGTCCGGTGTCCGCGGCCCGCACGATCTGATCGCCTACGCCAACGACGGCGCCGACGCGGTCCTGGTCGGCGAGTCCCTGGTCACCGGCAAGGACCCGCGGACCGCGGTCGCCGACCTGGTCGCCGCGGGCTCCCACCCGGCGATCCGCCACGGGCGTTCCTGAGGCCGGACGCCCCCCATGACCGACAGCGCCTCCCGCATCCGCCGCCCCGGTCCGAGCCTGTGCTCGGGCCCGTCGGTGGTGCTCGCCGCGGCCGCCGGGGACGGCCGGCATGCGGCGCTGGGGCGCGGCTGCCGGCCGCGCGGCTGCCGGGCACCCGCCAGGCGCGTCCACGGACGACGTGTGCGCTACCACATCGGCTCGGAGCCGGGACAGATCAACGGGCGCCGATGGCGTCCGGCCTGCGCGCACTGACCGGGGGCCCGACGGTCCCCGGCCGCCGCACGGCCGTGCCGTGCCCACCGGTCGCAGCGGGTCGCCCATGGGGCGTACCCGCCGCCACCGGTACCCGCGTGCGCCGCAGTCATCTCCCGTAGCGTGATATCCGAAATCCGATACGACGGGGCGAATTGTCCCGATCGAGGAGCGCGTCAGATGTCCTCCGAGTTCTTCATTCCCGACCCCGAGGGTCACGTCCCCAGCCCCGCGGGCTACTTCGGCGCCTTCGGCGGCAAGTTCATCCCCGAGGCGCTGGTCGCCGCCGTGGACGAGGTCGCCGCCGAGTACGAGAAGGCCAAGGCCGACCCCGCGTTCGCCGCCGAGCTGGACGATCTGCTGGTCAACTACACCGGGCGCCCCAGCGCGCTCACCGAGGTGCCGCGGTTCGCCGAACACGCGGGCGGGGCCCGGGTGTTCCTCAAGCGCGAGGACCTCAACCACACCGGCTCGCACAAGATCAACAACGTGCTGGGGCAGGCACTGCTCACCAAGCGGATGGGCAAGACCCGGGTCATCGCCGAGACCGGCGCCGGCCAGCACGGCGTCGCCACCGCCACCGCCTGCGCCCTCTTCGGTCTCGACTGCACCATCTACATGGGCGAGATCGACACCAAGCGCCAGGCCCTCAACGTCGCCCGGATGCGGATGCTCGGCGCCGAGGTCATCGCCGTGAAGTCCGGCAGCCGCACCCTCAAGGACGCCATCAACGAGGCGTTCCGCGACTGGGTCGCCAACGTCGACCGCACCCACTACCTCTTCGGCACGGTCGCCGGCCCGCACCCCTTCCCCGCCCTGGTCCGCGACTTCCACCGGGTCATCGGCGTCGAGGCCCGCCGCCAGATCCTCCAGCGCGCGGGCCGCCTGCCCGACGTGGCCCTGGCCTGCGTCGGCGGCGGCTCCAACGCCATCGGCCTCTTCCACGCCTTCCTGGCCGACGAGCAGGTGCGCCTGATCGGCTGCGAGCCCGGCGGCCACGGCGTCGAGACCGGTGAGCACGCCGCGACCCTCTCCGAGGGCACCCCCGGCATCCTGCACGGCTCGCGGTCCTACGTCCTCCAGGACGAGGACGGCCAGATCACCGAGCCGTACTCCATCTCGGCCGGTCTGGACTACCCGGGCATCGGCCCCGAGCACGCCTACCTCAAGGACAGCGGCCGCGCCGAGTACCGCGCGGTCACCGACGACGAGGCGATGCGCGCGCTGCGACTGCTGTCGCAGACCGAGGGCATCATCCCGGCCATCGAGAGTGCCCACGCCCTGGCCGGTGCCCTGGAGGTCGGCCGCGAGCTGGGCCCCGACGGCCTGCTGCTGATCAACCTCTCCGGCCGCGGCGACAAGGACATGGACACCGCAGCCCGTTACTTCGGGCTGTACGACGACAAAGGCGAGGCCGACGTGAACGGCGCGATCCGCCCCACCGGCGAGGGGGAGAAGTGATGGCAGGCAACGTTGAGCTCCTGAACTCGGTGCTGGCCCAGGCCCGCACCGAGAACCGCGCCGCCCTCGTGGGCTACCTCCCGGCCGGCTTCCCCACCGTCGACGACGGCATCCGTGCGATGACCGAGATCCTCGACGGCGGCTGCGACATCGTCGAGGTCGGCCTGCCGCACAGCGACCCCGTCCTGGACGGCCCGGTCATCCAGACCGCCGACGACATCGCGCTGCGCGGCGGCGTCAAGATCGTCGACGTGATCCGTACGGTCCGCGAGGTGCACGCCGCCACCGGGGCGCCGGTGCTGTGCATGACGTACTGGAACCCCGTCGACGCCTACGGCATCGAGCGCTTCGCCGCCGACCTGGCCGAGGCGGGCGGCGCGGGCTGCATCCTGCCCGACCTGCCGGTCGAGGAGTCCGAGGTGTGGCGCAAGGCCGCCGCGCAGCACGGCCTGGCCACCGTCTTCGTGGTCGCCCCGAGCAGCCGCGACGAGCGGCTCGCCAAGATCACCGCGGCCGGTTCGGGCTTTGTGTACGCCGCCTCCCTGATGGGCGTCACCGGCACCCGCGAGTCCGTCGGCCGCGAGGCCGAGGACCTGGTGGCGCGCACCCGTGCCACGACGGCGCTGCCGGTGTGCGTCGGGCTCGGCGTCTCCGACGCCGGACAGGCCGCCGAGGTCGCCCGGTTCGCGGACGGGGTGATCGTCGGCTCGGCGTTCGTCAAGCGGCTGCTGGCCGCCGACGGCGACCTCGACGCCGGTCTGGCCGGGGTCCGCGCCCTGGCGGGCGAGCTGGCCGAGGGCGTGCGCAAGCGGGCCTGAGCCCGTGGCCCGGGGACGTTCCCGGGCGTCCCCCGATAGGGCGAACATCGGTGCGGAGGGGTGCGACGGCGCCCCTCCGCTTCGTTGTCCAGGGGTGTGAACCAGAAAAATCATGACGCAAAGCGCAGCGCCCGCGAGCGGCTGCAAGCACAGCGGGCCAAGGAACAGGCGCGCGCCCGGCGCAGCCGGCAGACGATCGTGGCCGGTTCGCTGGTGGCGGCGCTGGCGGCGGCCGCCGGGATCGGCATCTGGGCCGCGACCGTCGGCGGCGGCCAGAGCAGCACCGACAACAAAAGCGCCCGCCCCCACCTGGCCAGCGGCGGCGACAAGCCCTCCGTCCCCGTCGGCGCCCCCAACGCCCCCGTCAAGATGACGGTGTGGGAGGACTTCCGCTGCCCCGCCTGCCGCCAGTTCGAGACCGGCTTCCGCCCCGTCATCCACGAACTGGAGGACTCCGGCCGGCTCAAGACCGAGTACCACCTCGCCACGATCATCGACGGCAACACCGGCGGCCGGGGCTCGCACACCGCCGCCAACGCCGCGCTGTGCGCCCAGGACGCCGGCCGGTTCCGCGCGTACCACGACATGCTCTACAGCCAGCAGCCGCCCGAGGAGCAGGATCGGTTCGCCGACAAGAAGTACCTGCTCCAGCTCGCCGTGAAGGTCAAGGGCCTGTCGTCCCCCGCCTTCACCAAATGCGTCAACGACGGCCGCTACGACGGCTTCGTGGAGAAGTCCAGCACCGCCTTCTCCAGCTCCGGATACCAGGGCACGCCCACCGTCCTGCTGGGCGGCAAGGACCTCTCGAAGGAGAAGGGCGGCAAGTTCAGCCCCGCCGACTTCAAGAAGATGGTGCTGGAGGAGAGCAAGGGGAAGCCGCTGGGGACACCGCAGACACCCCAGGCCCCCGAGCCCGGGCGCTCGCCGAAGCCCGCGCAGCCGCCGAAGGCCGAGCACGAACCGAAGACCTCACACGGCCACCCCGCCTCGCATGCGCCCGGGACCGCACAGGGGCACTCCGCCCAGGCGCCCACAGGCGCCCGGCAGCCGGGATCGGGCACCCGCTCGTAGCGCGCCTGTCCGGCAGGCCGTTACGGCCGGACACCCCGCGTCATGGCCCGATACCCAGGGTCGTTACGCAGCCGTTGCCGGGTGTGGTTGTCGCCGACCCCGCCCGGCGCGGTAGCGTCGGTCCTGCCATGGACCTCGCATTCATTCCCAGCCCGTCGACCGGTGTCGTGCATCTCGGCCCGATCCCGCTGCGCGGCTACGCATTCTGCATCATCATCGGCGTCTTCGTCGGCGTCTGGCTCGGCAACAAGCGCTGGGTGCAGCGCGGCGGCCGCTCCGGGACCGTCGCGGACATCGCGGTCTGGGCCGTGCCCTTCGGGCTGGTCGGCGGGCGCCTCTACCACGTCATCACGACGTACGAGCCGTACTTCGGCGCCAACGGCCACCCGCTGGACGCCTTCAAGGTGTGGCACGGCGGCCTCGGCATCTGGGGCGCGGTCGCACTCGGCGCCGTGGGCGCCTGGATCGGCTGCCGCCGCCGCGGCATCCCGCTGCCCGCCTACGCCGACGCACTGGCGCCGGGCCTGGCCATCGGGCAGGCGATCGGCCGCTGGGGCAACTGGTTCAACCAGGAGCTCTACGGCAAGCCCACCGACGTGCCCTGGGCGCTGAAGATCAGCTCCGACCCGGCCATCGGCCGCATCGGCGGCACCTACCACCCGACCTTCCTGTACGAGTCCCTGTGGTGCCTGGGCGTCGCCGCCCTGGTGATCTGGGCCGACAAGCGCTTCCGGCTCGGCCACGGACGGGCCTTCGCGCTGTACGTCGCCGCGTACTGCGCGGGCCGCTCCTGGATCGAGTACATGCGGGTCGACGAGGCGCACCACATCCTGGGCCTGCGGCTGAACGTCTGGACCGCGCTGATCGTCTTCGTCCTGGCCGTCGTCTACATGGTGGTCTCGGCCAAGAAGGCACCGGGCCGCGAGGCGGTCGTGGAGCCGGGGGCCCAGCTTGCCGAGGGCGAGAGCGCGGACGGCGCGGACGGCGAGGGCACGGACGCCGCCGCCCGCGCGGACACCGACGCCGAGGCCAAGACTGCGGACGGGGCCGAGGCCGACGCGGAGGCCGAGGCCGACGCCAAGGTCTCGGTCGAGAAGAAGCCCGGGGCCGAGGCGGCGGAGTCCGCGAAGGACGAGCCTGCGAAGGACGAGCCTGCGAAGGACGAGCCCGAGAAGGACGGGGCGGCCGACGAGAAGCCGAAGCCCGCCGGGCAGGCCGACGAAGCCGAGGACGCCGACGCCCCCGCCGGCAGCGGCGGCACCAAGAAGCCCTGAGGCATCCGCACACCATCCCGAGCGCCGGGCGGCCCGCCACCTCCACCAGGTGGCGGGCCGCCCGGCGTTTCGCCTTCCGGTGCGCCCACCGGGATGCCACCCCCTGTCGCCGGCGCCCCGCCGATGTCAGCACCCGCAGTACCCGGCGACCGCAACCGTCAACGGCTCCCGCCCCGGTCAGCCACGTCGGCGCTCGCACGTCGGCGCTTGCTTGCCAGCGCCAGTACCCGCCGCGCCCCCGCCACCACCGCCGCATCCACGAAGCGCCCGTCGGGCAGCGCCAGCGCGCCCTCCTCCGTGGCCGCGGCCCCCACGATCTGCTGTGCCGCCTCGACCTCCGCGGCCGACGGGAGATAGGCCGCCTCGATCACCGGAAGCTGCCGCGGATGGATCGCCGCCCGGCCCCAGAAGCCCAGGTCCCGGCCCTGTGCACAGGACCGCGCCAGGCCCTGGGTATCGCGGACGTCCGGATGGACCGACTGCGGCGGCGGCGCCAGACCGGCCGCCCGGGCCGCGACCACCGCCCGGCTGCGCGGCCAGGCCAGCCCCGCGTCGTCCCGTACCCCCAGCTCGGCGCGCAGATCCGCCTCGCCCAGCGCCAGCCCGCGCAGCGCCGGATGGGCGGTGGCGATGGCGTAGGCGTGCTCGATGCCGAGGGCGGATTCGAGCAGGGCGTACAGCGCGGGCCCCGCCGCACCGGCCCCGCCGTCGGCCCAGGCGGCCGCGCGGCGGACCTCGGCCGGGCCCTGCACCTTGGGCAGCCGCAGCCCCGCCAGTCCCGGCAGCCCCGCCAGGGTGCGGATCTCGCGCTCGGCGAGCGGGCCGTCCAGCGCATTGACGCGTACGTGGACCGGGGGCCCCGGCGCCGGGTCGGCCAGCAGCTCGGCGGTGGCGCGCAGCGCATACTCCTTGCGGTCCCCGGCGACCGCGTCCTCCAGGTCGATCACCAGCACATCCGCCCCGCAGTCCCGCGCCTTGGCAACCGTCCCCGGCCGGTCGCCGGGCACGTACAGCCAGGTCAGGGGAGGCAGGTCGGCGCACTGCGCGGGGGTCACAGCGCGCCCGCCTCCCGGAGCGCGGCGATCTCGTCGCCGGTCATCCCGAGCCCGGCCAGCACCTCGTCGGTGTCCGCGCCGTGCGCGCGGCCCGCCCAGCGGATGGCACCCGGCGTCTCGGAGAGCCGGAAGAGGACGTTCTGCATCCGTACGGTGCCCAGCTCGTCGTCCGGGACCTCGGTGATCGATTCCAGCGCCCGGTACTGCGGATCCGCCAGCACCTCGCGGATGTCCTGGACCGGTGCGATCGCCGCCTCCGCCCGCTCGAAGGCGGCGAGGACCTCCTCCTTGCCGTGCCGGGCGATCCAGTCGCCGACCGCCGCATCGAGCGTGTCGGCGTGCCGGGCCCGTCCCTCGCCGGTGGTGAACCAGGGCTCGTCGATCAGCTCCGGGCGGCCGACCAGCCGCATCACCCGTTCGGCGATGGACTGCGCCGAGGCGGAGACCGCTACCCAGGAGCCGTCGGCGGTGCGGTAGGTGTTGCGGGGCGCGTTGTTGGCGGAGCGGTTGCCGGTGCGCGGCTGGACGTAGCCGAGCTGGTCGTACCAGACGGGCTGCGGGCCGAGCACGGTCAGCATCGGCTCGATGATCGCCATGTCCACGACCTGGCCCCGGCCGGACGGGGGTCGCCCCGCGCATGGGGGTCCCCCGGGTCGAACGGAGTCGAGACCGGGGGAGGATCCGAGACCGGGGGAGGAGCCGAGAGTGGGGGAGTCCCGCCCGCGCAGGGCGGGAGCCAGCGGCCCGGCCCAGCCAGGCGGCCTCCAACCGGGCGGTGAGGGATGTCTGATGCTCCGTCACCTCGCCCTGAACGGTGGGCCATTGCGGGCAGGCCGCCCGGATCGCCGTCAGGTCCGTCGGCTCGTCCCCGTCCAATGGGCAGGGAATCAGGGCGAGTTCGTCCAGCAGGCGTTCGGCGAGCGGGCGCAGCGAAGGGTCCGGCGGGCGCGGCGAGGCCCCGGCGCGGTCGGGCGGCGGTGTGCCGCCCGCCGCGCGCCAGCGCCGGCCGAGCGCGCCCGCCTCGCGCCCGTCCTCGGCGGCCTGCCGCAGTTCATGCCCCACCAGGTCCTCGGGCTGCACCCACGTCACCCGCAGCCCGACCGCCGCCGCGGTCATGCGCCGCCGAGCGCCGCGAACGCCCGCTCATGGGCCCGGCGGCGGGCCAGATCGCGGGCGAAGACCTCGCGGGCGACGGCGGCCATCGCCGCCGCCGGGGCGTGCAGATCGAGGCGGCTGGCGCGGGCGACCTCGTCGGCCCACTCGGACGGTACGGCGGCGGCGCCGTGCATCGCGCCCGCGAGCGCACCGCTCATCGTGGCGATGGAGTCGCAGTCGCGCCCGTAGTTGACCGACCCCAGCACCGTGCTGCGGTAGTCGCCGCCGCAGGCGAGCAGCATGCCCAGGGCGACGGGGAGTTCCTCGATGGCGTGCAGCCGGGAGGGGCGGCGGGCGCCCAGCGACGGGTCGCGGTAATCGGGTCCGACGGTGTCGAAGGGGGCGACGGCCGAACGCAGCGGCGCCAGCGCGGCCTCGTAGCCGGTGTGGAGCGCGGCGGCCTCGCACACCGCCTCGATCGCCGCGCGGGTGCCGTCCTTGGCCAGCCGCAGCGCATGCCCGATCACGGAGGCCACGGTGGCGTCCGGGGCGAAGGCGGCGGCCACGGCGGCGGCGAAGACCCCGGCCGCCTCCCGCCCGTAGGAGGACTGGTGGGCGCCGGCGATGTCCAGCGCCTCGGCGTAGGCGCGGTCGGGATGACCGGCGTTGACGATGCCGACCGGCGCCATGTACATCGCCGCCCCGCAGTTGACGATATTGCCGACGCCGGCCTCGCGCGGGTCGATGTGCCCGTAGTGCAGCCGTGCCACGATCCACTTCTCGGCCAGGAAGATCCGCTGGAGCGGCAGCGCCTCGTCCTCCAGCTCGGGGATCCAACGCGGGGTGCCGATCAGATCCGGGACGAGATGGTCGGCGATGTCGAAGGCGTCGAGATGGTCGCGGACCTTCTCGTAGACCCGTACCAGCGCATGGGTCATCAGGGTGTCGTCGGTGACATGGCCGTTGCCCTTGTGGTACGGCGCGAGCGGGCGGGCGGTGCGCCAGTTCTCGTGGAACGGTCCGACGATGCCGGTGACCCGGCCGCCGTGCCGGGCGGTGATCTGCTCCGGTGTCCAGCCCTCGACCGGTCCGCCGAGCGCATCGCCGACGGCGGCCCCGACCAGGCAGCCGGCCGCCCGGTCCGCCAGCGGGGAGGGCCCGGTCAGGGGGCCCTTCGGGGAGGTCTGCATCGTGTCGGTCATGTGCGGGTCGGTCCTTCCACGGTGAGGGAGTGGGGCGGGCCGCCCGTGGGGCCCGTATCGCCGGGGGCAACGCCGCGGTGCCCGTCGGGGTGACGGCCTGTCGGTTCGCTGTCGGCCAGCCGCCCCGCCAGCTCGACCAGATCCGTTCCGGCCAGCCGTGGCAGCGCACAGCCCGACAGCACCCGGCAGGCGGCACGCCAGCTCGGCGGCAGTGCGGCGGCGCCGCCGAGCGCGCCGGTCAGAGCGCCGGCGAGGGCGGGTGCGGAGTCGGCGACGCGGGAGAGGCAGGCGGCGGCAGGGATCGCCTCGGCGACCCGGCCGCCGCCCGCGAGGGCCAGGGCCAGGGCGACGGGGACGGTCTCGGCGGCGGCGATGCCGTAGCTGTACACGTGGTCGACGATCTCGTGCTCCAGGACAGGGACCAGCGCGAAGGCGCCGCCGGGTGCACCGCGGGCGAGGGCGACCGCGTGCCAGGCGTTGCGGCGGATCTCGGTGCCCTCGGGGAGCTGGCCGAGGGCCGCGTCCACACAGGCGTCCACCGGCGCCCGGCCGAGGGCCGCCGCCACCGCCGCGGCCATGGCGCGGGCGCCGTGCACCCCGTCGCCGTCCTGGGTGTAGCGGGCGTCGTACTCGGCCAGGTCGGCGGCCGCGGCCGGGTCACCCGGACGGACCACCGCGAGGACGGCGGCCCGTACGCAGGCCGCGTCGTCGAAGTAGTGCGGGTTGTCGTGGCCGGTGGCGGGCGGGCGCAGCCCGGCGGCGAGGTTGCCCAGCCCGGCCCGTACCGAGATCCGGGCGCGCAGCGGCAGGACCGCGGATTCCACCTCGGGCGCCCGGTCGGCGGCCGCGGCGATCTCCCCGGCCAGCCCGGTCCAGGCCAGGTCCAGGGCGGCTCGCATCCGGTGGTCGCGGCCCGGGTCGCCGAGCCGTGTGCCGGCGGCCGTGAGCACCGATTCGGCGGTGAAGGCGGCCCACTCGGCGTCGTCGGAGGGGCCCAGCCGCAGCGGTTCGGGCGGCTGGTTCAGGGCGATGGGGACCGGCAGCGTGGTGGTGGCGTTCTGCTCGGCGAAGGTGTCCAGCTCGCGGGTCAGCCGCCGGGTCCACTCGGGCATCCGCGCCGCCCGGTGCCGGGCGGCGGGCCAGCCGGCGGCGTCCCCGGCGGCCAGCCCGAGCAGCAGGCCCTCGATCCGGCCGCGGAGCGGGGTCATACCGCGGCGCCGGCGCCGGCGGGCGTGAGCAGCTCCGCGATGTCCAGGACGTGGTGGCCCGCGATCGAGGGCAGACAGCTGCCGCGGGCCGGGCCGATGGCGGCGGCCCAGGCAGGGGGGATGGCCGCGGCGCCGCCCAGCGCCCCGGCCAGGGCGCCCGCGACCGCGGCCGTGGTGTCGGCGTCGCGGCCCATGTTGACGGCCGTCAGGACCGATCGTGCGAAGTCCCCGCGGGCGGCGGCGAACGCCCCGAAGGCCAGTCCGACGGCCTCGGGGGCCAGATCCGTCCAGGGGTAGCCGCCGACGACGACGGCCGAGCGCACCGCCCGCTCGGTGTCCAGCGGTGTGCTGCCGGGGTCGTGCCGGCAGCGCCGGGCGGCGCCGACCGCGCGGCCCAGCGAGCGGGCGGTCCAGGAGTCCTCGGGGATGACCAAGAGCGCGGCGGCGATCACCGCGTCCACCGCGACGGCGGGGGGATCCCCGGCGACCATGGCGGCGGCGACCCCGGCGGCCACCGCCCGGCCGCCGTGGATCCCCTCGCCGTCGTGGCTGACCGTGCCGTCGACGGCCACCAGCCGGGCGGCCTCGGCGGGCCGCCCCGCCGCGAACACCCCGAAGGGCGCGGCGCGCATCGCCAGCCCGTCGCTCCAGGCGTGCCGGTGCTGGGCCGAGATCGGGGCGGCGAGTCCCCGGCGCAGGTTCTCCAGGGTGCCGCGTTCGCTGAAGCCCGCACCGCGGAACGGGCCCTCGTCACGGTCCGCGATCCACTGGTGCCAGGCCGCCTCCACATCGGCGACGGTCAGCGCCGCACCGTGGGCGGCCAGCAGCAGTCCGGAGAAGATCGCGTACTCGGTGTCGTCCGTACCGGCCGGAACGTCCTCGACGAAGCCCTCGATACGGCCCCAGCGCCGGCGGATCTCCGAGGGCTTCATGTTCTCCGCGGGCGCGCCGAGCGCATCGCCGACCGCCAGCCCGAGCATCGCCCCGCGCCCCCGGTCACGCAGCGCATCCGGCGCAGGCGCCGGCGCGGACGGGGGAGCGGATGCGCTCATGGCGGGCCCTTTCCTCGTACGGGTCGGGGTCTATCCGTCCCCCGTAAGGGGCCGCCTCTGGCGCCCCGGGCGGCGAGGTCACCCGGTCGACGGCGCCATCTGATGATGCATCAGCAACGGGTTTTCGGTAAAGCCGCAGGTCAGAGCGGTAAGTTCGGCCTTCCTTGCTAGCGGCGCAGGGGTCTTGCCGCATAACTTCGAGGTGTTGCAGGGGGAAGCGCCGCCATCGGCCCACACCTCGCGGAAGGGAGAGGGTCCCTAGATGTCAGTCCTGGAGATCATGGACAGCGCGGCGCCGACGCATGTGGCGCACCGTGACAACCACACGCACCGTGACGTCAACGGCGGCTGGCTGCGCCCCGCCGTCTTCGGTGCGATGGACGGGCTGGTCTCGAACCTCGCCCTGATGACCGGTGTCGCCGGCGGCGCCGTGGCGCCGGGGACCATCGTGCTGACCGGACTGGCCGGTCTGGCCGCCGGTGCCTTCTCGATGGCCGCGGGGGAGTACACCTCGGTCGCCTCGCAGCGTGAGCTGGTGCAGGCCGAGCTGGACATCGAGCGGGCCGAGCTGCGCAAGCACCCCAAGGACGAGCTGGAGGAGCTGGCGGCGCTGTACGCCTCGCGGGGCGTCGAGCCGGAGCTGGCCCGGCAGGTGGCCGAGCAGCTCTCCCGCGACCCCGAGCAGGCGCTGGAAATTCACGCTCGCGAAGAATTGGGAATAGACCCGTCCGACCTTCCTTCGCCCGCCGTAGCCGCCATTTCTTCCTTCGGTTCATTTGCTCTGGGCGCGATTTTGCCTGTGCTTCCCTACCTTTTGGGGGCCACGGCATTGTGGCCGGCGGTGCTGCTGGCGCTGGTCGGACTGTTTGCTTGCGGGGCGGTCGTGGCGCGTGTGACGGCGCGCTCGTGGTGGTTCAGCGGGCTGCGCCAACTGGCCCTGGGTGGCGCGGCCGCGGGTGTGACGTACATCCTGGGAACGTTGTTCGGAACCGCCGTAGGGTGACGCGGCGTGCGGGGCCTCGCATAATGAATGTGTTACTCGGCGGTTTCGATTTGTTGACGGCGGGGCATAAGGCCCAGGCGCGTCGCGGGCAGAGTCGCTCGACGATCGCCGCATTACAGGATGGCGGAATGTCCGCTGTGTCCCTGATCCACCGCCCCGCGCGGTGTCCGTATGTTGGAAGGCGCTATCCGCTTCTTGAGAAGTGGGCCATCCTGTAACCTGCACGAAAATTTTCGCGGAGGGCCAACGTCGTCCCTCGGCAATACCTATGCCACGACGACGTTGGGAGAGCCGATGCGTTCCGCGTCCACGCACTCCGCGACCACCGGCAGCGCCAGCGCCGCCTGGTCGCCCATGGACGGGCGCCCCGCCCAGCAGGGGATGTACGACCCTCGCAATGAGCACGACGCCTGTGGCGTCGGCTTTGTGGCCACCCTCACCGGCGAGGCCAGCCACACGCTGGTCGAGCAGGCGCTCACCGTCCTGACGAACCTGGAGCACCGCGGTGCCACCGGCTCGGAGCCCGACTCCGGGGACGGCGCCGGCATTCTGCTCCAGGTTCCGGACGCTTTCCTGCGGGACGAGGTCACCTTCGCGCTCCCCGAGGCCGGCGGCTACGCCGTAGGCATCGCCTTCCTGCCGTCCGCAGCCCAGGATGCGGCCGACGCCGTCTCGCGCATCGAGACGATCGCTGCCGAAGAGGGCTTGGACGTCATCGGCTGGCGGGTCGTCCCCGTCGCCCCCGAACTGCTGGGCAACGGCGCCCGCGCCACCATGCCGGCCTTCTCCCAGCTGTTCGTCGGCGACGGCGAGAACACCGGCCTGGCGCTGGACCGCAAGGCGTTCGCGCTGCGCAAGCGCGCCGAGCGCGAGGCCGGGGTCTACTTCCCCTCGCTCTCCTCGCGCACGATCGTCTACAAGGGCATGCTGACCACCGGCCAGCTGGAGCCCTTCTTCCCGGACCTCTCGGACCGCCGCTTCGCCACCGCCATCGCGCTGGTCCACTCGCGGTTCTCCACCAACACCTTCCCGAGCTGGCCGCTGGCCCACCCGTACCGCTTCGTCGCGCACAACGGCGAGATCAACACGGTCAAGGGCAACCGCAACTGGATGCGCGCCCGCGAGTCCCAGCTCGCCTCCGAGCTGTTCGGCAGCGAGAAGCTGGAGCGGATCTTCCCGGTCTGCACGCCGGACGCCTCCGACTCCGCCTCCTTCGACGAGGTCCTGGAGCTGCTCCACCTCGGCGGCCGCTCGCTGCCGCACTCGGTGCTGATGATGGTCCCCGAGGCGTGGGAGAACGCCCCCGCCATGGACCCGGCCCGGCGCGCCTTCTACCAGTACCACTCCACGATGATGGAGCCCTGGGACGGCCCGGCCTGCGTCACCTTCACCGACGGCACCCAGGTCGGCGCGGTCCTCGACCGCAACGGTCTGCGCCCCGGCCGCTACTGGGTCACCGACGACGGCCTGGTCGTGCTCTCCTCCGAGGTCGGCGTCCTGGACATCGACCCGGCCAGGGTCGTCCGCAAGGGCCGCCTCCAGCCCGGCAAGATGTTCCTCGTCGACACCGCCGAGCGCCGCATCATCGAGGACGACGAGATCAAGGCGCAGCTCGCCGCCGAGCAGCCCTACCAGGAGTGGCTGGAGGCCGGCCTGCTCGACCTGGCCGACCTGCCCGAGCGCGAGCACATCGTGCACACCCACGCCTCGGTCACCCGCCGCCAGCAGACCTTCGGCTACACCGAGGAAGAGCTGCGCGTCATCCTCGCCCCGATGGCCAAGGCCGGCGCCGAGCCGATCGGCTCGATGGGCACCGACTCGCCGATCGCCGCGCTCTCCGAGCGCCCCCGGCTGCTGTTCGACTACTTCACCCAGCTCTTCGCGCAGGTCACCAACCCGCCGCTGGACGCCATCCGCGAGGAACTGGTCACCTCGCTGATCTCCTCGCTCGGCCCCCAGGGCAACCTTCTGGAGCCCACCGCGGCCTCCTGCCGCAGCGTCACGCTGCCGTTCCCGGTCATCGACAACGACGAGCTGGCCAAGCTCGTCCACATCAACGCCGACGGCGACATGCCCGGTATGAAGGCCGTGACCCTCTCCGGCCTCTACCGGGTCTCCGGCGGCGGCGAGGCGCTGGCCGCCCGGATCCAGGAGATCTGCGCCGAGGCCGACGCGGCCATCGACGACGGCGCCCGGCTGATCGTCCTGTCCGACCGGCACTCCGACGCCGAGCACGCCCCGATCCCGTCGCTGCTGCTGACCTCCGCGGTCCACCACCACCTCATCGCCACCAAGGAGCGCACCCAGGTCGGCCTGCTGGTCGAGGCCGGTGACGTCCGCGAGGTCCACCACGTCGCGCTGCTCATCGGCTACGGCGCCGCCGCGGTCAACCCGTACCTGGCGATGGAGTCCGTCGAGGACCTGGTCCGGGCCGGAACGTTCCTGCCCGGCGTCGAGACCGAAACCGCCATCAAGAACCTGATCAAGGCGCTCGGCAAGGGCGTCCTGAAGGTCATGTCCAAGATGGGCATCTCCACCGTCGCCTCCTACCGCGGCGCGCAGGTCTTCGAAGCCGTCGGCCTGGACGAGGAGTTCGTCGCCCAGTACTTCCACGGCACCGCCACCAAGATCGGCGGCGCGGGCCTGGACGTCATCGCCAAGGAGGTCGCCGCCCGCCACGCCAAGGCGTACCCGGCCTCCGGCATCGCCGCCACGCACCGCGCGCTGGAGATCGGCGGCGAGTACCAGTGGCGCCGCGAGGGCGAACCGCACCTCTTCGACCCGGACACCGTCTTCCGGCTCCAGCACTCCACCCGCGAGCGCCGCTACGACATCTTCAAGCAGTACACCGAGCGGGTGAACGAGCAGTCCGAGCGGCTGATGACGCTGCGCGGCCTGTTCGGCTTCAAGTCCGACCGCCCCTCGATCCCGATCGACGAGGTCGAGTCGGCGTCCGAGATCGTCAAGCGCTTCTCCACCGGCGCCATGTCGTACGGCTCCATCTCCCGCGAGGCGCACGAGACGCTCGCCATCGCCATGAACCAGCTGGGCGGCAAGTCCAACACCGGTGAGGGCGGCGAGGACCCGGAGCGCCTGTACGACCCGGCGCGCCGGTCCAGCATCAAGCAGGTCGCCTCCGGCCGCTTCGGCGTCACGTCCGAATACCTCGTCAACTCCGACGACATCCAGATCAAGATGGCCCAGGGCGCCAAGCCCGGCGAGGGCGGCCAGCTGCCCGGCCACAAGGTCTACCCGTGGGTCGCCAAGACCCGGCACTCGACGCCGGGCGTGGGCCTGATCTCCCCGCCGCCGCACCACGACATCTACTCCATCGAGGACCTGGCGCAGCTGATCCACGACCTCAAGAACGCCAACCCGGCGGCCCGCATCCACGTGAAGCTGGTCTCCGAGGTCGGCGTCGGCACGGTCGCCGCCGGTGTCTCCAAGGCGCATGCGGACGTCGTCCTGATCTCCGGCCACGACGGCGGTACGGGCGCCTCCCCGCTGACCTCCCTCAAGCACGCGGGCGGCCCCTGGGAGCTGGGACTCGCCGAGACCCAGCAGACGCTGCTGCTCAACGGCCTGCGCGACCGCATCGTCGTGCAGACCGACGGTCAGCTCAAGACCGGCCGCGACGTCGTCATCGCCGCGCTGCTGGGCGCCGAGGAGTTCGGTTTCGCGACCGCGCCGCTCGTCGTCTCCGGCTGCGTCATGATGCGCGTCTGCCACCTGGACACCTGCCCGGTCGGCATCGCCACCCAGAACCCGACGCTGCGCGAACGGTTCAGCGGCAAGGCCGAATACGTCGTCAACTTCTTCCGGTTCATCGCCGAAGAGGTCCGCGAGCTCCTGGCCGAGCTGGGCTTCCGGAGCCTGGACGAGGCCGTCGGCCACGCCGAACTGCTCGACACCGCCAAGGCCATAGACCACTGGAAGGCGCAGGGCCTGGACCTGGCCCCGCTGCTGTACGTCCCCGAGCTGGCCGAGGGCGCCGTCCGCCACCAGGTCACCGTCCAGGACCACGGCCTGGAGAAGGCGCTGGACAACGAGCTGATCGAGCTCGCCGCCGACGCCCTGGCCGCGGAGAGCGCCGAGGCCGCGCAGCCCGTCCGGGCCCAGATCGCGATCCGCAACATCAACCGGACCGTCGGCACCATGCTCGGCCACCAGGTCACCAAGAAGTTCGGCGGTGCGGGCCTGCCCGACGACACCATCGACATCACCTTCACCGGCTCGGCCGGCCAGTCCTTCGGCGCGTTCCTGCCGCGCGGCGTCACGCTGCGCCTGGAGGGCGACGCCAACGACTACGTCGGCAAGGGCCTCTCCGGCGGCCGCGTCGTCGTCCGCCCGGACCGCGGCGCCGACCACCTCGCCGAGTACTCCACCATCGCCGGCAACACCCTCGCCTACGGCGCCACCGGCGGCGAGCTGTTCCTGCGCGGCCGGGTCGGCGAGCGCTTCTGCGTCCGTAACTCCGGTGCGCTGGTGGTCTCCGAGGGCGTCGGCGACCACGGCTGCGAGTACATGACCGGCGGCCACGCCGTCATCCTGGGCGAGACCGGCCGCAACTTCGCGGCGGGCATGTCCGGCGGCATCGCCTACGTCATCGACCTCGACCCGGACATGGTCAACCGCGAACTGGCCGACACCGTGACGGAGTTGGCCGACGCCGACAAGCAGTGGCTGCACGATGTGGTGCGCCGCCACCAGGAGGAGACCGGCTCCACCGTCGCCGCCAAGCTCCTCGCCGACTGGGACGCGGCCGCCGCGCGCTTCCGCAAGGTCGTCCCGGCCACCTACCAGGCAGTGCTCGCCGCCAAGGACGCCGCCGAGCGAGCCGGACTGTCCGAGTCCGAGACCCACGAGAAGATGATGGAGGCGGCGACCAATGGCTGACCCCAAGGGCTTCCTGAACCACCAGCGCGAGATCGCCACGACCCGCCCCGTCGAGGAGCGCGTCAAGGACTGGAACGAGGTCTACCGGCCCGGCTCCCTGCTGCCGATCATCACCAAGCAGGCGTCGCGCTGCATGGACTGCGGCATCCCCTTCTGCCACAACGGCTGCCCCCTCGGAAACCTCATCCCCGAGTGGAACGACTACGCCTACCGCGAGGACTGGACCGAGGCCAGCGAGCGGCTGCACGCGACCAACAACTTCCCGGAGTTCACCGGCCGCCTGTGCCCCGCCCCCTGTGAGGCCGCCTGTGTGCTGGGCATCAACCAGCAGCCGGTGACCATCAAGAACGTCGAGGTCTCCATCATCGACAAGGCGTGGGACAACGGGGACGTCACCCCGCAGCCGCCCGAGCGCCTCTCCGGCAAGACCGTCGCCGTCATCGGCTCCGGCCCCGCCGGTCTGGCCGCCGCCCAGCAGCTGACCCGGGCCGGCCACACCGTCGCCGTCTACGAGCGCGCGGACCGTATCGGCGGACTCCTGCGCTACGGCATCCCCGAGTTCAAGATGGAAAAGCGCCACATCAACCGCCGTATCGAGCAGATGCGCGCGGAGGGCACCAAGTTCCGTACGGAGGTGGAGATCGGCCGCGACATCGACGCGAAGAAGCTGCGCAAGCGCTACGACGCCGTCGTCATCGCCGCCGGTGCCACCACCTCCCGCGACCTGCCGGTGCCCGGCCGTGAGCTGAACGGTATCCACTTCGCGATGGAGTACCTGCCGCTCGCCAACAAGGTGCAGGAGGGCGACCTGACGGTCACCCCGATCACCGCCGAGGGCAAGCACGTCGTGGTCATCGGCGGCGGCGACACCGGCGCGGACTGCGTCGGCACCGCCCACCGCCAGGGCGCGGCCTCCGTCACCCAGCTGGAGATCATGCCCAAGCCGGGCGAGGAGCGCAGCGCCGGCCAGCCCTGGCCGACCTTCCCCATGCTCTACAAGGTCACCTCCGCGCACGAGGAGGGCGGCGAGCGGGTCTACTCCGTCTCCACCACCCACTTCGAGGGCGACGAGGACGGCAACGTCCAGTTCCTGCACCTGATCGAGGTGGAGTTCAAGGACGGCAAGCTGGAGCAGAAGCCGGGCACCGAGCGCAAGATCCCCGCCCAGCTGGTCACCCTCGCCATGGGCTTCACCGGCACCGACCAGGACAACGGCCTGGTCGAGCAGTTCGGCCTGGAGCTGGACGCCCGCGGCAACATCGCCCGCGACGCGGACTTCGCCACCAACGTCCCCGGCGTGTACGTCGCCGGTGACGCCGGCCGCGGCCAGTCGCTGATCGTCTGGGCCATCGCCGAGGGCCGCTCCGCCGCCCGCGGCGTGGACCGCTTCCTGACCGGCGTCAGCGCCCTGCCCGCCCCCATCAAGCCGACGGATCGCGCACTGACCGTGTAACGGCCCTGCCCGACCGTCCCCCGATGTCCCCGTACAACGTCGTGCGGCGGCACTGCGCGGCGCCTGTCCCCTCCCCCCGACCGGAGGGCAGGCGCCGCGCGTCGTTCGCGGACCCCGTCAGGCCCCGGGGAAGCGCCGCCCCAGCTCCTGCGCCATCTCCCGCGCGGGCGCCGGTACCGCCCGCTGCGGCGGCCCGGCCGAGGGACGGAAGTCGTGCACCGGCGGGCACCACGCCGACAGATCGATACGGCCGTCGCCCAGCGGCAGCACCCACCGGGGATCGGCGTGCACCCGCAGCACCTGCGCCTCCAGCTGCACCGAGGCCCCGTCGCACTCCCGCAGCTCACCGACCCGGCGCGCCTCCAGCTGCACCGGGCAGTTCAGCAGCCGCGGCGGCCGTACCAGCTCCGACGGCTCCGTCCAGGGCGCATCCGGCGCCGCGCTCTCCCCGGCCGCGCCCGGCGCCTGCGGCAGGTTGACGACGACATCCGGACGTACCGCGAGATTGCGCGCGGTCCGCCCGCGCGCCGGCAGCACGGCACACACCACCGGTCCCAGCTCCCACCGGATCCGCAGCGACACCAGCGCAAACGTCCCGTCGTCGTTCTCCGTGGACAGCAGCGCCGGCGCGGCTGAACTGCTCTTCTCCAGCACGCCTTTCATGCCCCCGAGGATAGAAGCAGGACGATTCGGCCCTCACCGAAGTGTGATGAGAGCTTACTCTCTGCACATGAACCACCCGTACAAGAAACATCTGCACACGAATCATCAGCACATCACCCGACCGGGCGGCGAACGGGCCGGCCAACAGGACGGGGAACGGGGCGCGGAACGGGGCGGCGCGGCCGGGAGCGCCGCGGAAACCCCCGATGTGGCCGCCCTCGCGCAGCTGCTCGCGGACCGCACCCGCGCCGCCATCTGCATGGCCCTCCTGGACGGCGGCACCTGGACCGCAGGCGAGCTGGCCGACTACGCGGCGGTGGCCCCCTCCACCACCACCGAACACCTCAACCTGCTGGTCTCCGGAGGGCTGTTGACCGAACAGCGCCGCGGGCGGCGGCGCTATGTCCGCCTGGCCGGACCCGACACCGCCGAAGCGCTGGAGAATCTCGCCGGTCTGGCCCCCTACCGCCAGGTCCCCGTCCGTTCCCTGGCCGAGGCCAACCACCGCCGGGCGCTGCACCACGCCCGTACCTGCTACGACCACATCGCGGGCGCCCTGGGCGTGGCGATCGCCGACGCCATGACCGCACGCGGCCTGCTGGCCCGGGACTACGGCCTGGTCCTGACCAAAGACGGCGCCCGCTGGCTGACCGCCCTCGGCATCCCCGACACCGCCCCCTCCGTCGCCCACCGCGCCCATGTGCGCACCTGCCTGGACTGGACGATGCGCCGCCAGCACCTCTCCGGCGCGGTCGGCGCCGCCCTGTGCCGGCACGCCATGGACCAGGCGTGGATCGTCAAGGCCCCCGGCACCCGCATCCTCACCGTCACCGACGCCGGCCGCACCGCCTTCCGCGAGCGCCTCGCCCTGCCCGACGAGGCGCTCGCCCCCTCCCTGACGCTCCCCGTATCGCGCCCTTGACCGGTGGCGGTCACGCCGGGGTGGATCCGGGGGGAGCGGACGCCGCCCGGCTCACCCGAGCTTCAGCCGCTTGCCGGTGGCCGCATCGACCACCGTGCGGCCGCCCAGCGGCTTGTCCAGCTTCACCTTCACCTTGTCGGTGGCGAGCAGCTCGGTGCACATGCCCTTCGCGCTCTTCTTCTTGCCCCAGCCGGAGACCACCACCAGGCTGCCGGTCTCGTAACCGCGCGCACCGTAGTGGACGTCGCAGGCGCTGTGATGGACGGTCACCGTGATCTCCCGTACCGTCTTCGACTTCGGGCGGTCCGCACCGGCCAGCGGCAGCACCGCCTCGTGGCGCCCGGACTGGGGGGTGGCCTTCGGCCACTGCCGCGCCACCTCGTGGGCCCGCTGCTGGAACGCATCGAGCTTGACCGGCGGGCTCGCGGGCTCCACCGCCTGGGTCTTCGTTCCGCAGCCGGTCAGTGCGACGGCGGCGGCCGCCGTCAGCGCGAGCGCAGCGGCGCGCATACGGCGGGGGGTGAGCATTTCTCGCATGTCATGCCTCCTTTGATCACGCATGGGACGTGCCGGACCGGAATCGGGTTCCGCCCACCGTCCGCCGTGGGCGCAATCTGCTCCCGGCATATATCCGGGCCGCACACCCGGCCGCCGCCTTAGCGTCGACGACATGACCACCACTCCCGTCGCAATCGCCCCCGGTGTCTGGCAACTCCCCTTCCCCGTCGGGCATGTGTACCTCGTCGCGCTGCCCGGTGACGGCTATGCCGCCGTCGACACCGGCATCCCCGGATCCGCCCCCGCGGTCCTCGGCGCCCTGGCCGGGCTCGGCGGCCGCCCCCATGACCTGCGGCAGATCGTGCTCACCCACTCCCACATCGACCACATCGGCTCCGCCGCCGACCTGGTCGCCGCCACCGGCGCCCGCGTCCTGGCCGGCGCGCTGGACGCCCCGGTCATCCGCGGCACCGCCCCCGAACCGCCGCCCGTGTGCACCGCGGCCGAACGCACCCTGTTCGACGGCATCATGGCCGACTTCGCCGCCGCCGAGATCCCGCCGCCGCGCCCCGTCGAGGTCGATACCGAACTCCACGACGGCGACACGCTGCCCGGCTGGCCGGAGCCGGTCCATGTCCTCCATGTCCCCGGCCACACGCCCGGCTCCGTGGCCCTCCACCTTCCCGAAAGCCGCCTGCTGTTCCCCGGCGACATCATCGGCGCCGACCCCGACGGCCGGCGCGCGGTCCTCGGACCGGGCAACACCGACCGGGCTGCGGCCGTCGCCTCCTTCCGCCGGCTGGCCGCCCTGGAGGACGTGGACACGGTGTGCGTCCCGCACGGCGGGCCGATCCGGGGCGACGCGCGGGCGGTGCTGGCGGCGGCGACACCGGAGGAGGACTGGATGTAGGCCCGTCCGACGGGGCCTCGACGAAGGGCCGCCCGACGAGCCCGTGCCCCAAGGGCCGCCCGTTCACCCCGAGTCGCGGGCCACCACGGCGAACGTGCCCAGCCGGTGCGCGGCGGGCGCGGTGTCCGGGGTGCGGATCAGCCGGTCGACCAGTGCGGCGATCCGCTCCGGCGGGATGATCTCGGCTCGTACGGTCGTCAGCCGGGGCCGCAGCAGCCGCCCCAGCAGCAGATCGTCGGCGCCGACCACCCCGATCCCGTCCGGGGCGGTGCCGAGGGCGTGCCCTGCGTCCTGGAGGGCGCGCATCAGCAGCATCGCGTACTCGTCGTTGTAGGCGAATACGGCATCCAGCCCCAAGTCCGGCCAGGCCGCGGCCAGTTGGGCCGCAGAGTGCTCGGTGAGGGCGAGGTCGAGGGGGCGTACGACGGCGTCGGGATGGGCCGCGGCGGCGGAGCGTACTCCGGCCAGGCGGGGGTCGGCGAAGCGGGCCAGGCCCGGTTCGGCGGGCCGGATCACGCCGATGCGGCGGCGGCCGCGGGCGAGCAGATGGGCGCCCGCGGCCCGGCCCGCCTCGTGCTGGTCCAGGAGGAGGGTGTGGGCGCCGGGGGCGGCGGGCGGGCCGTGGGTGAGCACCGCGGCCGTGCCGGAGCGGCGGAGCAGGGCGACGGCGGCGGCGTCCGGCGGCGGGGCGTCGAGGGTCAGGACGGCTGCGGGGCGCAGTTCGGCCCAGGCGCGGGCGGCGGCCAGGGGAGCGGCGGCGGGCGCGCCGTGCAGGACGACGGTGTACCCCAGGCCGTGCAGCGCGGTCTGGAAGCCGGCCAGGAAGGACGTGAAGAGCGAACCGAAGGCGGGGGCCGTATCGGCGGGAGCGGCCAGCAGAACGATGCTGCCGCGGCCCGCCCGCAGACTCCGCGCCGCGGCATGCGGGACGTATCCCAGCTCCTCGGCGGCGGCCCGCACCTTCGCCTGTGTGCGCTCCCCGACCCGCCCGGCGGCCTGCCCGTTCAGGACGTAGGACACGGTCGCACGGGACACCCCGGCGCGGCGGGCAACGGCCGCACTGGTCGGGGGTGTTGGGGTGGCCCGGGGGCCGGCGGGGTCAGTCATGCTGCTGGGCATCCTCGCACAGGGGTTTGTGCCCGCGGTGTGGCCGCCCGGGACGTACAAAAACTTCCCTTACACGTGTAACCTCCGGCCGTATGAAGCTGCACACCCATGAATGGGGCACCGGCGAACGGACCGCCGTGCTGATCCACGGGATGATGTCGGACCACCGCACCTGGCACCGGGTGGCACCGGCCCTCGCGGAGCGCGGCTATCGCGTCATCGGCGTCGATCTGCGCGGCCACGGCCGCAGCCCCCGCGGCGACTACGGGCCCGAACTGTTCGCCGACGACCTGGTGGAGACCCTCCCGGCCGGCGCGGACCTGGCCCTGGGGCACTCGCTGGGCGGACTGGCCCTGTCGCTCGCGGCCGGCCGGCTGCGGCCGCGGCGCGCGGTCTACTGCGATCCGGCCTGGTCACTGGGCGGCACCGGCCAAGTGGTGGACCCGGCCGTCTTCCTGACGTTCAAGGACGCCACCCGCGAGACGGTCCGCACCTTCAACCCCCGCTGGGACGACGCCGACATCGACCTGGAACTGGCCACCCTCGCCGCCTGGGACACCGGCACCACCCTCGCCCTCTCCGGCGACCACCGCACCGACCGCACCCCCCGGCGCCCGGTCGTCCCCTCCCTCGTCCAGATCGCCGGCGAGGGCTTCCTCTTCACCGACGAGGCCGCAAAGGAACTGCGCACCCGCGGCTTCGAGGTCCGCACCGTCACGGGCGCCGGGCACACCATCCACCGCGATGACTTCGAGGGGTTCATGACGGGGCTGGACGGCTGGCTCTGAGCCACCGGACCACTTCCTGGTCCCCGGGTCCGCCTCCACTCCCCGGTCCGCAACGGCCCCGGCCGCGCCTCACGTCTCGCACTCCAGCACCGTCCCGCACAGCCCGCACCGCGCCCGCAGCCGTCCCCGTACCGGCACCCGGATGCGCTGGTGGCAGACCGGGCAGGGGAAGGACACCCGCAGCGGGGCCGTGCCCTCGAAGGCGTAGCCGTCGGCGGACCGCGGGCCGGGGCGGCCGGAGCGGGCCAGGTGGCGGTCCTTGGCGTAGCGCAGGCGGGCGAGGCGGCCGGCCGCGGCCAGGGGCGGGCGGCGGGCGTCCTGGCGGGCCCGCGCCGCACCCGCGGTGTAGGCGTCGTACGCCTGGGGGCTGGTGAACCACGGCGCCGGGTCCTCGCCGAAGAACTCCGCCCGTTTGGCCAGGACATAGCCGAACTCCTCCGGCGTCAGATAGCCGAGCTTCTGGGAGAACGGGCCGTGCTCGCGGTAGGCGTCCAGCAGCAGCCAGCCCGCGCCGAGGTAGGTGGTGGCGGTGTCGGTGAGGATCTCGTTGTCGCGGGTGCCGGGGAACGACAGGTCCAGGCGGTGCAGACACAGATGCATGACCTCGTGGGCCAGCGCCGCGCCGATGTCCTTGCGGTGGGCGCGGAAGCGCTCGTTGAACTCGATGAAGTACTCGGGTCCCGCGGTCAGTTCGACCGTGGCGGCGTGCTCCATCTCCCGGAAGGAGATGACGATCCGGGCGTCGGGCAGATGGAGCTGACGCACCATCGCACGGGCCACCCGCTGGGCGCCGAGGTGGATGTCCTCGGTGTCGTCGAAGGCGACCTCGACCGGCAGCACGCTGGTGTCGAAGGTGCTGACGGTGTCGTACGACAGGCGCCGGAACAGTGCCGTGACGGCCGCCCGCACCGTCTCCAGATGCGGAAATCCGTGCGCGATCTCGCCGCCGCCCGTTGCCATCCGGCCACTGTACGGGCGGCCGGAAGCCGTCCGGTACAGGCCGTATGAGGCATACGGGGCGTACGAGGTGCACGGGGCGGCCGCAGCGGGGGAGTTGGCCCGGAAACTGGCCGGAAGCGCGCCCTTGTCGGCCGTTCGTACTGTCCACATAATCGCAGGACGCTGTGACGGACTCATCCCCCACTGGGTCCGGACGCCTCACGGTGTGCTGCCTTCCACGCGCTTTCCGTGGCGGCCACGTCCGGGCTCCGGTATTGGCATGGGCCTGTCATCGACGTGCAACCCCCCACGAAAGGAAGCCCGTTGCGCAGCTACCGGAAGCTCCTCACCAGATCCACCGCCGTCGGCGCCGTCGCCCTCGCCGCCGTCAGCCTCCAGCCCGGCTCCGCCTTCGCCGGCGGCGCCCCCACCCCCCGGCCCGGCGGCGTCCACACCAAGGTCGTCGGCGGCACCAAGGCCGACCAGGGCGAATTCCCCTTCATGGTCCGCCTGTCCATGGGCTGCGGCGGTGCCCTCTACACCAAGGACATCGTGCTCACCGCCGCCCACTGCGTCGACGGCAGCGGCCCCAACACCTCCATCACCGCCACCGCCGGCGTGGCCGACCTCCAGGACTCCAAGGCGATCAACGTCAAGTCCAAGGAAGTCCTCCAGGCCCCCGGCTACAACGGCAAGGGCAAGGACTGGGCGCTGATCAAGCTCGACAAGGCGATAGACAACCTGCCCACCCTGAAGATCGCCCAGGACGACAAGCTCAACAACGGCGACTTCACCATCGCCGGCTGGGGCGCCGACAAGGAAGGCGGCGACCAGCAGCGCTACCTCCTCAAGGCCACCGTCCCGTTCGTCGACGACGCCACCTGCCAGAAGGCATACGGCGACCAGCTCACCCCCGGCGACGAGATCTGCGCCGGCAAGCTGGACACCGGCGGCGTCGACACCTGCCAGGGCGACTCCGGCGGCCCGATGTTCCGCAAGGACGACTCGGGGGCCTTTCTCCAGGTCGGCATCGTCTCCTGGGGCGAGGGCTGCGCACGGCCCGGCAAGCCCGGTGTCTACAGCGAGGTGAGCACCTTCGCCAAGGACATCAAGGCGGCCGCCGACAAGCTCGGCGGCTGAGGCACCCCGCGGCGAGGCCGGCCGGGACAGGAGCCGTTGCCGGTACCGCTCAGACGTAGGGCCCGGAGCGCATGCCCCGGGCCCTACGCCATGGAGGGAGCCCCCGCGCCCGTTAGTCCAACAGCTGCCCCACCTTTGTCCATGGGCGCCCGGCCCGTCCGCACCGCACGCTGTCCCGCGACAGCCGGTGCCGGTGCCGGTGCGAAGGAGGAAGCGCGCGTGACGCAGCAGCCAGGGCCCAGCCGCAGAAAGGTCGTCGCCGCCTCGGTCGCCACGGCCGCGCTCGCCGGCGTCCCGCTCGGCGGACACCCCGCCCTCGCCGCGCCCCACGCCACCGAGGCGGTCCTGCGCTCCGACGCGCTGGAGGTCCGCGTCGACACCGCCTTCCCCCGCATCGTCTCCTACACCGACCGCTCCACCGGCCACGTCCTGTACGGCCAGGACACCCCCGTCACCGACGTCCTCATCGACGGCACCGCCCGCACCCCCCAGGTCACCCACCGGACCCGCGACGGCCGCGCCGTCTACACCCTCGCCTTCGACGGCAACGCCCGTATCACCGTCGAGATAGCCGTCGACGGATGGCGGACCACCTGGCGGGTCACCTCCCTCACCGACACCCCCGCCCTGCGCATCGGCACCCTCCAGATCCCCGGCCTCGCCCTGCTCAGCGTCCGCAGCGACCAGCCCGGCGCCACCCTGCTCGCCGCCCGGATCGACCTCGACAAGGCCAAGAGCGGCGACACCCTCGTCCAAGTCACCGCCGACACCCCCGTCGAAACCGCACCCACCGGATGCGCCTACGCCGTCGTCGCAACCGACCAACTCGCCGCCGCCGTCGACGCCAACACCGTCCACGACACCCCCTCCGGTGCCACCACCTGGGAGAACGGCCGGCTGTGGCACCAGACCGTGCGCGGCGACGGCTTCGTGGCGGCCCACCTGACGCCCGGTCAGTGGACCCACCGGGCCGCCGGCCAGCCTCTCGACGCCACCGACCCGCTGCCGTACGCCACCGTCATCGTCACCCGCGACCGCAACGGCGACGGCCGCACCGACTGGCAGGACGCCGCCATCGCGCTGCGCGACATCCTGCCCGTGACCCTGGGCGCCGACGACCAGCATCTGCGGGTCGTACCGCACATCCCGTTCAACTTCGCCAGCCAGGCCACCAACCCGTTCCTCGCCACCCTCGACCACGTCAAACGGATCTGCCTGGCGACCGACGGGCTGCGGCAGTTCACCCTGCTCAAGGGCTACCAGTCCGAGGGCCACGACTCCGCCCACCCCGACTACGGCGGCAACTACAACCGGCGCGCCGGCGGCCTGGCCGACCTCAACACCCTGCTCCGCGCCGGCACGACGTGGCACAGCGACTTCGCCGTCCACGTCAACGCCACCGAGTCCTACCCCGTCGCGCACGCCTTCTCCGAAACCCTCGTCGACAAGAACGACAAGCAGTGGGACTGGCTCGACCAGTCCTACCGCATCGACGCCCGCCGCGATCTGGTCTCCGGCGACATCGCCCGCCGCTTCGCCCGGCTGCGCGCCGAGACCGACCCGGCGCTCACCACCGTCTACCTCGACGTCTTCCGCGAATCCGGCTGGAACTCCGACCGCCTCCAGCGCCATCTGCGCGACCAGGGCTGGCGGATCGCCAGCGAATGGGGCCACGGCCTGGAGCGCTCCTCGCTGTGGTCGCACTGGGCGAACGAGACCGACTACGGCCCCGACACCTCCCGCGGTATCAACTCCCGGCTCATCCGCTTCCTCCACCACCACCACAAGGACGTCTTCGCCGACAAATGGCCCACCCTCCTGGGCGCGCCCCGGATGGGCAACTTCGAGGGCTGGACCGGCAAAACCGACTGGGCCGCCTTCTACGCCGTCATCTGGCGCGACGCCCTGCCCGCCAAATACCTCCAGGCGTACCCGATCCGGACCTGGACCGCCCACGAGATCACCTTCGAGGGCCCCACCCACACCTCCGTCAGCGACGCCGCAGGCACCCGCACCATCACCACCGACGGCCGCCGCGTCTACGACAACGGCACCTACCTGCTGCCCTGGGAGCCCCGCCACGCCACCGACCCCGACCGGCTCTACCACTACAACCCCCAAGGCGGCACGACCAGTTGGGAACTGCCCCGCGGCTGGACCGCCACCGAGGTGTATGCGTACCGGCTCACCGACCAGGGCCGCACCCAGGAGACCCGGATCCCGGTCAGCGGCGGCCGGATCACCCTCACCGCCGAACCCCGCACCCCCTACGTCATCCACCGCACCAAGGCCCCGCGGCAGCCCGACCCCGACTGGGGTGAGGGCACCGCGCTGAAGGACCCCGGCTTCCACTCCGGCACCCTCGACGCCTGGCAGGTCACCGGCCCCGCCGCCGTCCACCGCTCCGCACCCGGCAACCACGAACTGGTCATCGGCGCGGGCCCGGCCGCCACCGTCGCCCAGAAACTCCGCCGCCTCGCCCCCGGCAGCTATGCCGCCTCCGTCCAGGTCGAGGTCGGCGCCACGGCGGGGGAGCGGCGCCGGGCCGCCCTCAAGGTCCGTACCGCCGACGGCCGCACCGCCGCCAACTGGACCGACACCTCCACCGCCGTCAACTACGTCGCCGCCGACCGCAAATCCGGCACCCGCTTCCAGCGCCTGTTCACCCGCTTCACCGTCCCCGAGGGCGGCGGCCCCCTCACCCTCGCCCTGACCGCCGCGGCGGGCCGGGCACGCATCCGCTTCGACAACGTCCGCATCGTCCCCGCCGCACCCACCGCCCCGCACGGCGCCCTGGTCCACGAGGACTTCGAGGACGTCCCCCAGGGCTGGGGCCCCTTCGTCAAGGGCGACGCGGGCGGCAGCACCGACCCGCGCACCCATATCGCCCAGCGGCACGCCCCGTTCACCCAGCGCGGCTGGAACGGCAAGGCCATCGACGACGTCATCGACGGCACCCAGTCCCTCAAATCCCGCGGCGAGAACACCGGCCTGGTCTACCGCACCGTCCCGCACACCGTCCGCTTCACCCCCGGCCGCCGCTACCGGGTCACCTTCCGCTACGAGAACGAAAAGGCCGGCCAGTACGCCTGGATCACCGCCGTCGACACCCCCGGCCCCCGCGAACTGACCCGCACCCCCCTCCCCGTCGCCACCCAACCGGCCACCCACACCTACGAGTTCACCGCCCCCGCCACCGGCGAGGTCTGGGTGGGCCTGCGCAAGACCGGCGACGACGGCACCGCGGAATACGTCCTGGACTCCTTCGAGGTACACGCACTCTGATCACCCGCGAGCCCACCCCGACCGGCGCCCCGCTCCTGCCCCCACCAGGAGCGGGGCGCCCTCTGGCTCCCGCGCACCCGACGGCACCCGTTCCGGCCCCGCCCTCTGGCGACACACCGCCCCATGGACAAGGATTCGAGGACGGGGACGGAGCGACGCCCGCACGCCCACGGGGCACGGCACGACGGGAGCCACGCCATGTACCACACCTGGATGCGGTACTTCACGCCCAGCCCGGTCCACCACCGGCTCGGCCTCGTCTGCCTGGGCGTCGGCCTCCAGCACGGCACCCTGCCCGCCGTCGGGCCGCGCACCCTCGACCACCACGTCGCCGTCATCGTCGGCGCCGGCCGCGGCTGGTTCGCCGCCCCCGACGGACGGCGCCGCCCGGTAACCGCCCCCGCCCTCCTCTGGCTGACCCCGGGCGTACCGCACCACTACGGCGCCGACCCCGCCACCGGCTGGGACGAAAGCTTCGTCGACTTCACCGGCCCGGCCACCGCCACCTACACCGAACTGGGCTACATCGAACCCGACCGCCCCCTCGTCCCGCTCGCCGACACCGCCCGCCCCCGCGCCGCCGTCGGCACCATCGCCCGCGCCGCCCGCCGCGGCAACCCCCTGCTGGAGGTCGAGACCTCCGCCGCCGTCCACGAACTCCTCGTCGCCCTGCGCCGCGCCCGCGCCGACGACGGCACCGGCCAGGACCCCGTCCTCGCGGCCCTGGCCCGCGACGCCTTCCTCCCCCTCTCCGTCGCCGCACACGCCGCCCGCCACGGCATGACGCCCGCCGAACTGCGCGCCGCCGTACGCCGCGGCGCCGGATGCAGCCCCAAGGACTACCTCCTGGGCATCCGCCTCGGCCGCGCCAAGGAACTCCTGGCCGCCACCGACCTCCCCGTCGCCGCCGTCGCCCGCCGCGTCGGCTACGACGACCCCGCCTACTTCTCCCGCCTCTTCACCCGCCGCGTCGGCACCGCCCCCGTACGCTTCCGCGACCGCCAGACCCACACCGTCCCCGGCGGCTGGTCCACCCAGATCCCGGCCCCGGACAACCCGCCACTGGTGAGCGGCCCGGGCCCCTGAGTGCCGGGAACGGCCGCCCGGCCGCCGCCCCAAACACCCGTGCGCCCCCAGGACCCGGGTGGCAGCATGAGGCCCATGCCCGCACTCCACCGCACCGAGGCGCAGGCCCGGGCCCGCCTCCTCGACGTCCACCGCTACGACATCCACCTCGACCTCACCCAGGGCGAGGGCACCTTCGGATCCCGTACGGTCATCCACTTCCGCTCGCACGAGGCCGGCGACACCTTCGTCGAGATCACACCCGCCACGCTGCACACCGTCACCCTCGACGGCCGCCCCCTCGACCCGGCCGCCCTCGACGGCAACCGCCTCCCCCTCGCCCTGACCGCCGGCGACCACGAACTGTGCCTCGACGCCACCATGCGCTACTCCCGCACCGGCGAAGGCATGCACCGCTTCACCGACCCCGAAGACGGCCGCGTGTACGTCTACACACAGTGCGGCCCCTCCGACGCCCCCCGCGTCTTCGCCGCCTTCGACCAGCCCGACCTCAAAGCCGTCTTCGACCTGTCCGTCACCGCCCCCGAAGACTGGACCGTCCTCGCCAACGGCATCACCGAACACCTCGGAAACGGCCACTGGAAGGCGGCCCCCACCCCGCCCCTCCCCACCTACCTCGTCGCCCTCGCCGCCGGCCCCTGGCACTCCGTACGCACCGAACACGCCGGACTGCCCTTCGGCATCCACTGCCGCCGCTCCCTCGCCCCCCACCTCGACCCCGACGCCGACGAAATCCTCGACCTCACCCGCCGCTGCTACGACCGCTACCACCAGATCTTCGACGAGCCCTACCCCTTCGACTCCTACGACCAGGCATTTGTCCCCGAGTTCAACTGGGGCGCCATGGAGAACCCCGGCCTCGTCACCTTCCGCGACGAATTCATCTACCGCTCCGCCGTCACCGCCACCGAACGCCAGACCCGCGGCATGGTCATCGCCCACGAAATGGCCCATATGTGGTTCGGCGACCTGGTCACCTTCCGCTGGTGGGACGACATCTGGCTCAACGAGTCCTTCGCCGAGTACATGGGCTACCAAGTCCTCGCCGAAGCCACCTCCTTCGACGGCACCTGGACCGACTTCGCCCTCACCCGCAAAGGCTGGGGCTACGACGCCGACCAGCGCCCCTCCACCCACCCCGTCGCCCCCGCCCCCGACGACGTCCCCGACACCGCCGCCGCGATGCTCAACTTCGACGGCATCTCCTACGCCAAGGGCGCCTCCGCACTGCGCCAACTCGTCCACTGGATGGGCGAAAAGGACTTCCTCGCCGGCATCAACGACCACTTCGCCCGGCACCGCTTCGCCAACGCCACCCTCGCCGACTTCATCGACTCCCTCGCCCGCGCCACCGACCGCGACGTCCACACCTGGGCCGAACGCTGGCTGCGCACCACCGGCGTCGACACCCTCACCCCCGTCATCGGCGACACCGAGGACGGCGGCTGGACCCTGCACATCGACCACACCGGAAGCCCGGACGGCACCCGCCCCCACCGCCTGACCGTCGGCCTCTACGACCAGCACCCTGCCGACCCCGGCCGCCTCGTCCCCCGCAAGCCGCTGACCTGGGACCTCCCGTCCCCCAAGCTCTCGACTCCTCCGCCACTCTCCACTGCCGTCGAGCGGGGGGACCCCCATGCGCAGGGAGGCGCCCCCACCGGCCACCCCGCCACCCCCGGCCGCCGCCCCGCCCTGCTCCTCCTCAACGACCAGGACCTCACCTACGCCAAGGTCCGCCTCGACGCCGCCTCCTGGGACACCGCGCTCGCCGCCCTGTCCGGCCTGCCCGACGCCCTGACCCGCGCCGTCGTCTGGAACGCCGCCCGCGACATGGTCCGCGACGGGGAACTCGCCCCCACCGCCTACCTGGACGCCGCCCGCGCCCACCTCCCGCACGAAACCGACCTCGCCCTCGTCCAGGGCGTCCTCACCTTCGCCCGCACCCAGATCGCCGACCGCTACCTCCCCCCGTCCGAGCGCGGCACCGCCCTGGCCACCCTCACCGCCCTCACCCGCGACATACTGCGCCGCACCGAAGGCCCCGCCCACGGCACCTCCACCGGCCTGCGCCTGACCGCCGTACGCGCCTTCATCGACAGCGCCACCACCCCCGAGGCCCTGCGCGACTGGCTCGACGGCGGCAGCGTCCCCGGCGGCCCCGACCTCGACCCCGAACTGCGCTGGCGCATCCTGGCCCGGCTCGCCACCCTCGGCGCCCTCACCCCCGACACCATCGACGCCGAACTCGCCCGCGACCCCAGCGCCACCGGAGAACAAGGCGCCGCCCGCTGCCGCGCCGCCCTCCCCGACCCCGCCGCCAAACAGGCCGCCTGGCACGCCCTGTTCACCACCGACAACGACGCCGCCCTGTCCAACCACCTCTTCACCGCCACCGCCCAGGGCTTCTGGCAGCCCGAACAGGACGACCTCCTACGCGACTACGTCCCCCGCTACTTCGCCGAAGCCCCCGCCCTCGCCACCCACCGCGGCCCCGCCCTCGCCGACGCCGCCGGCCGCTACGCCTTCCCCACCACCCACATCACGACCACAACCCTCCGCCTCGGCGAAACCTGCCTGGCCGACGGCAACCCGCCCCCCGCCCTGCGCCGCAAACTCATCGACCAACTCGACGACCTGCGAAGGGCGTTGACGGTCCGGGGCGCCTGACACCACCGGGGCCGCCGGACCGGCACCCGGCGGCCCCGAACACCTGCTTGCCGGCCCGTAACACAAAAGGGTGGTACCACCGCCCGTACGAGTGGTGGTGCGGCAACCCGTGCCTGCGCACCGTGCGGGGAAAGTAGCTTAGGGCGGCCTTGGTCCCCAGCGGACCGCCGCCCGAACTCCCCCCGAAGAAGACCGCATTGATGCCCGAGCCCCCTGCCGGGACCGCCCTCGCAGGCGGCGCCGACGGCCCCCGCGCCCTCCGCCCCCTGCTCGACATCGTCCTCGACGCCCTCGCCACCGGCGCCGAGCACCGCGCCGGCCCCCTCCCGCCCGGCGGCCCCGACGCCGTCGCGCACACCGTCCGCACCGCCTGCGCACCCCTGATCCCCGAACACGGCACCGGCCCCCACGACGCGCTGCGCACCCTCGTCCACACCCTCGCCGCCGGCGCCGCCGACCCCGCCGACCCGCGCTGCGCCGCCCATCTGCACTGCCCCCCGCTGGCCCTGGCCACCGCGGCCGACCTCGCCGCCGGCGCCCTCAACCCCTCCATGGACTCCTGGGACCAGGCCCCCGCCGCCTCCGAACTAGAGGCCCTCACCTGCCGCGAACTGGCCGCCCTCGTCCACCCCGCGGCCGCCCGCCCCGACGCCCTGGTCACCACCGGCGGTACGGAATCCAACCTGCTCGCCGCCCTCCTGGCCCGCGAGAGCGCCCCCCGGGACGCCGGCCCCCTCCAGATCGTCTGCGGCGCCAACGCCCACCACTCCATCCCCCGCGCCGCCTGGCTCCTCGGCCTCCCCGAACCCCTCACCCTCCCCACCCCCGACGGCATCCTCACCCCCGACACCGTCCACACCTGCCTCGCCAACCTCGCCGGCCACACCGGCCCCGTACTCCTGACCGCCACCGCCGGCACCACCGACTCCGGCGCCATCGACCCCCTCCCCGCCCTCGCCGACCTCGCCGCACACCACCGGGCCCGCCTCCACATCGACGCCTCCTACGCCGGCCCCCTCCTGTTCAGCGACACCCACCGCCCCGCCCTGACCGGCCTCGACCGCGCCCACACCGTCACCCTCGACCTGCACAAACTCGGCTGGCAACCGGTCGCCGCCGGCCTCCTGGCCGTCCCCGACCCCGCCACCCTCGCCCCCCTCGCCCACCAGGCCGACTACCTCAACGCCAACGACGACACCGAAGCCGGCCTGCCCGACCTCCTGGGCCGCTCACTGCGCACCACCCGCCGCCCCGACATCCTCAAAATCGCCGTCACCCTCAAAGCCCTCGGCCGCACCGGCCTCGGCGACCTCGTCGACCGCACCCTCGCCGCCGCCCAGACCCTCGCCGACCTCATCGACGCCCACCCCCGCTACGAACTCCACTCCCGCCCCACCCTCTCCACCGTCCTCTTCCGCCCCACCGGCGCCGACCCCGCCACCCTCGCCACCATCCGCCGCACCCTCCTCACCGACGGACACGCCGTCCTCGGCCGCGCCACCACCCCCACCGGCCTCTGGCTCAAGGCCACCCTCCTCAACCCCCACACCCAGCCCGGAGACCTCACCACCCTCCTCACCCTCGTGGAAGGCCACACCCCTCGATGACCCCTCCCGACACCGACGGCACCGACACCCCCGGCCCAGACGCCACCGGCCCAGACGTCACTGGTCCCGACGTCACCGGTCCCGACGTCACCGGTCCCGACACCACCGGTCCCGACACCCCCCTCGACCTCGCCGGCATCGGCATCGGCCCCTTCAACCTCTCCCTCGCCGCCCTCGCCCACCCCCTCACCCACCTGCGCACCGCCTTCTACGACCAACGCCCCGCCTTCCACTGGCACCCCGGCCTCCTCATCGACGGCGCCACCCTCCAAGTCCCTTTCCTCGCCGACCTCGTCACCCTCGCCGACCCCACCAGCCCCTGGACCTTCCTCAACTACCTCCGCAGCCGCGAACGCCTCTACCCCTTCTACTTCGCCGAAAAATTCCACATCCACCGCGCCGAATACGACGCCTACTGCCGCTGGGTCAGCGAAAACCTCACCGGACTCCACTTCGGCCACCAGATCGACGCCCTGCGCTGGAACCCCGAACGCGCCCTCTTCGAAATCGACTTCACCCAGCTCGACACCGACGGCGAAGCCCAGGCCCTCGGCCGCACCTACGCCCGCAACATCGCCCTCGGCATCGGCACCGCCCCCCACATCCCCGAACCCCTGCGCCCCCTCGCCGACGCCCCCGCCGTCCCCGTCCTCCACTCCGCGGACTACCTCGCCCACCGCGAACGCCTGCTCGCCGCCGACCACATCACCGTCATCGGCGCCGGCCAGTCAGGCGCCGAAATCTTCCTCGACCTGCTCCGCGCCCGCCCCACCGGCCACGAAGGTCTCCACTGGCTCGCCCGCACCCCGGCCTTCGCCCCCATGGAATACAGCAAACTCGGCCTCGAACACTTCACCCCCGACTACACCCGCTACTTCCACGGCCTGACCGAACCCGTACGCGACGCCCTCATCCCCGGCCAATGGCAGCTCCACAAGGGCATCGACCACGACACCCTCGCCGCCATCCACGACGAGCTCTACCGCCGCACCCTCCACGGCGGCTGGCCCGACGCCACCCTCACCCCCGGCGTCGCCGTACGCACCGCAGGCCGCGTCGGCACCACCATGATCGAACTCCACCTCGACCACACCCAGCAAGGCACCCGCTCCCGCCTCACCACCAACGCCGTCGTCCTCGCCACCGGCTACCGCGAACGCCGCCTCGACACCCTCCTCGCCGCCCTCGACCCCTTCGTACGACGCGACCGCGCCGGCCGCCCCCGCATCGACGAACACCACCGCCTCGCCCTCGACCCCTCCCTCACCGGCGCGATCTACGTCCAGAACGCCGAAACCCACACCCACGGCGTCGGCGCCCCCGACCTCGGCCTCGCCGCCTGGCGCAGCGCCACCATCCTCAACTCCCTCACCGACACCCCCGCCTACCCCCTCCCCACCCGCACCGCCTTCACCACCTTCGGCCTCCAGCAGCCCGCCCCCACCCGCACCGGCACCGTCCCCCGCCAGGGCTCCCCCCTCGCCCCCCGCCACTGACACACCGCGGGGCGGCGCCCCCACCCACGCCGCCGCCCCGCCCTCTCGTGCTGCGCCCTCCCTTTTACGGCCCCGCCGCCGGCCCTCCGACAGCGCCCCGCGAGCGCCGCCCCCGGACCGCCACCCCTCAACCCGCTCCCGGTATGCGACCCTTCACCCCCACACCCACCACACCCCCGGGAGCAGACCCACCCATGACCGACCACCCCAGCCCCGCACACACCCCCGAAGACGCCCCCCAAGACATACCCGCCAACCCCCACACCCCCCTCCCCTACGGCACCCCCGACACCCCCCGCGTCGCCGTCCGCGGCGAAGCCCGGCTCGAAGTCGAGCCCGAAATCGCCCGGATCTTCGTCACCGTCACCGCCCGCGGCACCGACCGCACCACCACCCTCACCGACCTCACCCACCGCAACGACCAGGCCCTCACCCTCATCAAGAGCTACGGCGACGCCGTCGAAAAACTCGAAACCGGCGCCTTCAGCATCACCCCCCAGCTCACCGACAAAGGCCGCAGCGAACGCATCCGCGCCTACCACGGCAGCGTCACCCTCACCGCCACCCTGAGCGACTTCACCGCCCTCGGCGAACTCACCACCCGCCTCGGCGACCTCGACCTCACCCGCCTCGCCGGCCCCTGGTGGTCCCTGCGCCCCGACTCACCCGCCCACCGCACCGCCCGCACCCAAGCCGTCCGCGAAGCCGTCCAGCGCGCCCGCGAATACGCCGAAGCCCTCGGCGCCCGCCTCGACGCCCTCGTCGAACTCGCCGACCTCGGCGCCGACGCCCCCACCACCCCCACCGCACCCGGCGCCCCGCGCGGCTACGGCGCCCCGCCACCCCCCGCAGCGCTCGGCGGCGCACCCGCCACCCCCGCCCTCGACCTCCAGCCCCAGCGCCAGACCGTCCACGCCCACGTCAACGCGCGCTTCACCATGACCCGTCCCGCACTCTGAGACCACACCCCGCACCCCCGGAAATCCGCTCATCAGAGCGCCCCCACGCCCATTCCAATACTTGTCAACACCCTTTCATCCGGCGGACGTTGGGCTGTCACTTCTTTCCCGTTCCCTACCGTCGGGTAGGTCATAGGGTCGAAACATGCGCCGAGCAAAAATCGTCTGCACACTTGGACCCGCCACCGACTCGTACGAGCAGATCAAAGCCCTCGTCGACGCCGGAATGGACATCGCCCGCTTCAACCTCAGCCACGGCACCTACGCCGACCACGAAGCCCGCTACGAACGCGTACGCAAGGCGTCCGACGAAACCAGCCGCAGCGTCGGCATCCTCGCCGACCTTCAAGGTCCGAAGATCCGCCTCGGCCGATTCCGCGAAGGGCCCGTACTTCTCGAACGCGACGACGAGTTCACCATCACCGTCGAACCGTCCGTCGAAGGCGACCGCCACCTCTGCGGCACCACCTACGCCGGCCTCGCCGACGACGTCACCCCCGGCGAACACATCCTCGTCGACGACGGCAAGGTCACCCTCGAAGTCACCGGCGTCGACGGACCCCGCGTCCGCACCAAGGTCATCGAAGGCGGCATGGTCTCCGACCACAAGGGCCTCAACCTCCCCGGCGTCGCCGTCTCCGTCCCCGCCCTCTCCGACAAGGACGAACGCGACCTCCGCTGGGCCCTGCGCACCGGCGCCGACATCATCGCCCTCTCCTTCGTCCGCAGCGGCCGCGACATCGAGGACGTCCACCGGATCATGCGCGAGGAAGACCGCTTCCTCCCCGTCATCGCCAAGGTGGAAAAGCCCCAGGCCGTCGACAACATCGACGACATCGTCGCCGCCTTCGACGGCATCATGGTCGCCCGCGGCGACCTCGGCGTCGAAATGCCGCTGGAAACCGTCCCGATCGTCCAAAAGCGCGCCATCAAACTCGCCAAGCGCAACGCCAAACCGGTCATCGTCGCGACCCAGATGCTCGACTCGATGATCGACAACTCCCGGCCCACCCGCGCCGAAGCCTCCGACGTCGCCAACGCCGTCATCGACGGCACCGACGCCGTCATGCTCTCCGGCGAGACCAGCGTCGGCAAATACCCCACCGAAACGGTCAAGACGATGAGCCGCATCGTCGAAGCCGCCGAGGAGGACATCCTCGCCAAGGGCCTGCCGCCCCTGACCGTCACCAGCAAACCCCGCACCCAGGGCGGCGCCGTCGCCCGCGCGGCCGCCGACATGGGCGACTTCCTCGGCGCCAAGTTCCTCGTCGCCTTCACCCAGTCCGGCGACACCGTCCGCCGCCTCTCCCGCTACCGCTCCCCGATCCCCCTGCTCGCCTTCACCCCCGACACCGCCACCCGCTCCCAGCTCAACCTCACCTGGGGCGTGGAAACCTTCCTCGGCCCGACCGTCGACTCCACCGACGAGATGGTCGCCCAGGTCGACGAGCAGCTCCTGAAGATCGGCCGCTGCCAGAAGGGCGACGTCGTCATCATCACCGCCGGCTCCCCGCCCGGCGTCCCCGGCTCCACCAACCTCGTCCGCGTCCACCACATCGGCGAGGACGACTCCCCGAAGTAACCCCACCTGCACCGCTCTTGAACCCGCTGGGCCGAGGAACTGACTGCCGTCCCTGTCAGTACTTCGGCCCGATGTGTTGGTCCATGAGAGCCACGGAGGCTCTGCGGGCGACGGAGATGTTCTCCGCTTTACGGGACTGCCGCGCGGGCTTCCACTCGACGCCGACCTGGTCGAGGGTGTTGGTGAAGAGCCGAATGATGTCAGTGGACGTGTTGGTGAAGAAGTACCGCGGGTATTCGTAGCGCTTGCGCTCCCCGCCGATCATGCGTGTGGTCCAGTTGGTGATCCGGCAGCCGTCGGAGTGGATGAGCCCGCGGAGGAATTCCCAGGGGTGGGCGTCCACGATGGCCTGCTGCCAGGGCTCCAGGGCGATCAGCCGGTCGTGCTTCTTGCCTGGGCCGTGCTGCGGGAAGAGGCATTTCCAGTGCTGGCTGAAGGACTTCACCTCGACGCAGCCGCTCCTATGGCGTCTTCTCACGCTCGGCAGCGTCATCACCTTGCGCATCGCGCTTTCGGCAGCTTCGATCAGGCCGGGCCGGGCTTCGTCGCAGAAGACGGACAGGTGGTGCTGCTTCGGCTTGGAGATGATGTGGCCGTCGCCGAGGTACAGGCCGAGTAAGTAGGCGTAGGCCCCGTGGTCGAACGGGTGCTCCGCACACCGAGGGCAGTCGTGGGGGCGCTCGAACTTCTCGCCTCGACGTTTTCGATCTTCGTGGCGCCACCAGCCGACCGTGCCGCGCGGAACATTCAGCTGTTCTGCCACCACACGATTGGTGACACCTTGCCGAAGCAGCACGAGAGCTCGCTCGCGGATTTCGTAGTCGTACATACTCGCGAGCTTGGCGCGACCTTTACGGCAAGAGCATGAATCGAAGAGATGTTCACCGAGTCGAGTGAAGATCGCAAACCCCGCGTGAAACCTTCGATTTGAAGGTCAAGTGCCCCGGGTGGGATTCGAACCCACGCTATATGGTGTTTGAGACCATCGCCTCTGCCGCTGGGCTACCGGGGCTTCCTTCGAAGTGAAGGTCAACGGAGACCCGCCGTGCATCAAACATACAGGAGATAGGTAGGCTCATGGGGCACCACCTGCCAGCAAGAGGAGACCCGTGAGCGCCGCCGAGCCCGAGCCGCCCGTCGCCGAAGACGATCAGTCGCATGTCCCGCCGCTGACCACGCGCGTCGTGATCGCCGAGGACGAGGCCCTCATCCGTCTCGACCTCAAAGAGATGCTGGAAGAAGAGGGCTACAGCGTCGTGGGCGAGGCCGGGGACGGCCAGACCGCCGTCGAGCTGGCCCGGGAGCACCGGCCCGACCTGGTGATCCTGGACGTGAAGATGCCGGTCCTGGACGGCATCTCGGCGGCGGAGAAGATCGCCGAGGAGAGCATCGCCCCCGTGCTGATGCTCACCGCCTTCTCGCAGCGCGAGCTCGTGGAGCGGGCCCGGGACGCCGGTGCGATGGCGTATCTCGTCAAGCCGTTCTCCAAGAGCGATGTCGTCCCGGCGATCGAGATGGCCGTGAGCCGGTTCACGGAGCTGAAGACGCTGGAGAAGGAGGTCGCCGACCTCACCCAGCGGCTGGAGACGCGCAAGCTGGTGGACCGGGCGAAGAGCATTCTCCAGACGCAGTACGGCCTGACGGAGCCGGCCGCCTTCCGGTGGATCCAGAAGACGTCGATGGACCGGCGGCTGTCGATGCAGCAGGTCGCCGAGGCGGTCATCGAGGACGCGGAAGAGAAGAAGCAGCAGCAGAAGAAGGACTGATGGGCCCGCGCGCGCAGCGCGGGTGGGCGGCCCCGTACCGGTGGTGACCGGTGCGGGGCCGCTTCGTGTGGGGCGGGGCGGGTGGCCGGGGTTCAGTCCTCGCCGAGGTACGCCTTGCGGACGGATTCGTCGTGCAGCAATCGGTAGCCGCTGCCCGAGAGGACGATGCGGCCGATTTCCATGACGTGGCCCTGGTCGGCGAGGGAGAGCGCGGCTTGGGCGTTCTGTTCCACGAGGAGGATGGTGGTGCCTTGGGAGCGGAGTTCGCGGATGGTCTCCATGATCTTTTGCATCATGATGGGGGAGAGGCCCATGGAGGGTTCGTCGAGCATCAGGAGTTTGGGGCGGGACATCAAGGCCCGTCCCATGGCGAGCATTTGCTGTTCGCCGCCGGAGAGGGTGCCGGAGGCTTGTTTGCGGCGTTCGCCGAGGATGGGGAACAGGTCGTAGACGCGGTGGATGTCGGCGTCGATTCCGGCGGTGTCCTTGCGGAGGAAGGCTCCCAGCTGGAGGTTTTCGGCGATGGTGAGGCGGGGGAAGAGGCGGCGGCCTTCGGGGGAGTGGGCCAGGCCGCGTTCGACGATTTTGTGGGCGGGGACGCCGCCCAGGGGTTCTCCGTCGAAGGTGATTTTTCCGGCGAGGGGTTTGAGCAGGCCGGAGAGGGTGCGCAGGGTGGTGGTTTTGCCGGCGCCGTTGGTGCCGATGAGGGTGACGGCCTGGCCTGCTTCGACGGTGAAGGAGATGCCCTTGACGGCTTCGATCTTTCCGTAGGCGACGCGGAGGTCCTCGACTTCGAGCAGTGCGGTCATGGGGTGTCTCCGGTCTGTGCGGTGTCCGGGGTCTCCTCGGTGGTCTCTCCGGTCCCGGCGGTCTCGGTGTCGGCGGTCTCCGATTCGGCGGTCCTATCCGCGGCGTCCGTGGCGTCCTCGGTGTCCGCAGCGTCCGCGGTGTCTGCGGGGCCCTCGGCATCCGCGGTGGCCCCGGCCGTCCCGGCGTCTCCCGTCTTCGCCTCGGCGGCCCGGTCCCCGGAACCGGCTTCCTCCCCGACCGGTGTGCCCAGATAGGCCGCCACCACCCGCTCGTCGGCCTGGACGACCTCCGCCGTGCCTTCGGTGAGTTTTTGGCCCTGGACGAGGACGGCGACGCGGTCGCAGAGGTTGAAGATGAAGCGCATGTCGTGCTCGATGACGAGGACGGCGGTGCCCTGGTCGCGGATGGCGAGGACGAGGTCCTGGGTGGCGCGGGTTTCCTGGGGGTTCATGCCGGCGGTGGGTTCGTCCAGGAGGAGGAGGCCGGGGTCGCTGGCGAGGGCGCGGGCGATTTCGAGCTTGCGTTGTTCGCCGTAGGGGAGGTTGCGGGCGAGGTGGTCGCGTTTGTGGGCGAGGCCGGTGAACTCCAGGAGTTCCATGGCGCGTTGCTCTGAGGTGCGTTCGGCTTTTTTGAATCCGGGGCCGCGGAGGAGGGCGGACCAGAGTCCTTCTTTGGTGCGGGTGTGGCGTCCTACGAGGACGTTTTCGAGGACGGTCATGTTGGCGAAGAGGCGGATGTTCTGGAAGGTGCGGGCGACGCCGGCCTGGGTGACGAGGTGGGGTTTGCGGGACAGGCGGGTGCCTTGGTAGCTGACGCTGCCTTCGGTGGGGACGTAGAGGCCGGTGAGGCAGTTGAAGAAGGTGGTCTTGCCGGCGCCGTTGGGGCCGATGAGGCCGACGATTTCGCCGGGGCCGACGGTGAGGTCGACGTCGCGTACGGCGGTCAGTCCGCCGAAGCGCATGGTGACGCCGCGGGCTTCGAGGACGGCGGCGCCGGCGGTGGGCATGGTGGGTGTGGTCATGGTGGTCACGCCTTTGCCTGGGTGGCGCCGAGGGTGGCGTCGGTGTCGGGGAGGCGTTGGTCGGGGACGTCGAGCTGGCCCGTTTCGTGGAATTCGAGCTGTTTGCGGCGGTCGGGGATGAGGCCCTCGGGGCGGAAGCGCATCAGCAGGACGAGGGCGATGCCGAACAGGAGCAGTTGGTAGTCCTGGAGGAAGTCGAGTTTGGCGGGGATGAGGAAGAGCAGGGCCGCGCCGACGAGGGGTCCGCTGAGGGTGCCCATGCCGCCGAGGATGACGGCGGCGAGGAGGAAGGCGGAGTTGGGGGGTTGGGGTCCGGCGAACTGGAATTGTTCGGGGGTGGCGGTCGTTACTACGTGTGCATGGACGGTTCCGGCGAGTCCGGCCAGGGAGGCGCCGAGGGCGAAGGCGAGGAGGCGGAGGCGGAAGGAGTTGATGCCCATGGCGACGGCGGCGGTTTCGTCCTCGCGGATGGCGATCCAGGCGCGGCCGATGCGGGAGGCGGCGGCGCGGCGGAAGACCAGGACGACGAAGGCGGTGACCAGGATCATCAGCAGGTAGTAGTTGCCGTAGGTGGCGACGGGGATGCCGAGGATGTGGTGGGGTTCGCCGAAGTTGAAGCCGAAGATTTCGAGGTTGGGGATGTTGGGGATGCCCATGGCGCCGTTGGTGATGTCGGGGCCGGTGGTGCCGTTGAGGTTGAGCATGGCGATGCGGAAGATCTCGCCGAAGCCGAGGGTGACGATGGCCAGGTAGTCGCCGCGTAGCCGGAGGGTGGGGGCGCCGATGAGGACGCCGAAGACGAGGGAGGCGGCGGCGCCGGTGAGCAGGGCGGCCCAGAAGGGGAAGTGGAGGCCGAGGGCGGATTCGGGGGAGCCGGAGACCAGGGCGGCGGCGTAGGCGCCGACGCCGAGGAAGGCGACGTATCCGAGGTCGAGGAGGCCGGCGAGGCCGACGACGACGTTCAGTCCCAGGGCGACGGTCGCGAAGATCAGGATGTTGGCGCCGATGATCGTGTACTGGTCGGTGTCCTGGGTGAACGGGAAGAGCGCGGCGGCGAGGAAGGCCGCGGTGAGGGCGATGCCGCGGTGGGTGTGGGTGAGCTGGGTCAGGCGGGCGATCAGGCCGGCGCGGTGCAGGGCGGGGACGGCGAGGACCATGAAGAGGAGGTAGCCGACGAAGGGGGCGCCGTCGTCGGTGTCGATGCCGTAGGTGAAGACGATCAGTCCGGCGGCGAAGGCGGCGGCGATGATCAGGATCTCGGCCCAGGAGGGGAGTTCGCGGGTGCGGCGGCGTACGGGGGTGGCGGCCAGGGTGGCGGTGAAGCGCTGCCAGGGGCCGGCGGGGGGTGGGCCGTCGGTGCGGTCGGGGGGCAGGCCGAGGGCGCCGAGGAGGGTGAGCAGGGCGGCGAGGCCCGCGACGGCGCCGCCGGGTTCGAGGTTGACCAGGCCGCCGAGCTGGACGGCGATGGCGCCGAGGGTGAACCAGGTGGCGGCGAAGGTGGCGAGCGCGGCGAGGAGGACGGCGGCGTTGCGGCCGCCGGGGGTGAGCCATCGCAGTCCGCGCAGGCCGAGTCCGGAGGCGGCGAGGAGGAGGGCGAGCAGGCCGCCGGCGAGGGTGACGAGCTGGAGGCCGGCGGGGGAGAAGTAGTAGGTGAGGTCGCCGGGGAAGTCGCTGCTCCAGGTCCAGGCGAGGGCGGTGCTGAGTGTGGTGGCGAGGGCGCCGGCGGCGGTGGTGAGGCGGGCGGCGCGTTCGGGCAGGGGGAGCGGTGCGCGGGGGGTGGCTGTGGTGGTGTGGGTGGTCATCGCTATCACGCCCGATCCGCGACGCGTTCGCCCAGCAGGCCCTGGGGCCGCAGGAGGAGTACGAGGATGAGGAGGACGAAGGCCCAGACGTCCTTCCAGGCTCCGCCGCCGAACTGCTGCATTCCGGGGATGTTTTCGACGTAGGCGGTGGCGAGGGCTTCGGCGACGCCGAGGACGAGGCCGCCGAGCATGGCGCCGTAGATGTTGCCGATGCCGCCGAGGACGGCGGCGGTGAAGGCTTTGAGGCCCATGATGAAGCCCATGCGGAACTGCACTTCGCCGGTGCGCAGTCCGTAGGCGACGGCGGCGACGCCGGCGAAGGCGGCGCCGATGGCGAAGGCCAGGACGATGATGCGGTCGGTGTTGATGCCCATGAGGCGGGCGGTGTCGGGGTCCTGGGCGGTGGCCTGCATGGCGCGGCCGCTGCGGGTCTTGGAGACGAAGAAGCCCAGGGCGAGCATGCACAGGGGGGCGGCGATGAGGACGAAGAGGTCGCCGCGCTGGACGGTGGCGCCGAGGATGTCGAGGGCGCGGCCCTTGAACTGGGGGAAGACGCGGGCCTGTTTGCCGTCGGGGTACCACTTCCAGATGGCTTGCTGGAGGGCGATGGACAGGCCGATGGCGGTGATGAGGGGGGCGAGGCGGGGGGCGCCGCGCAGGGGTCGGTAGGCGAAGCGTTCGGCGGCGACGCCGACGAGGACGGATACCGCGATGCCGCCGAGCAGCATGACGGGCAGCGCGAGGGTGAGGGAGGTGCCGGAGGGGAGGGCGAGGTAGACGCTGAGGGCGCCGAAGCCGCCGACCATGAAGATCTCGCCGTGGGCGAAGTTGATGAGCTGGACGATGCCGTAGACCATCGTGTAGCCGATCGCGATGAGTCCGTACATCGCGCCGAGGATGAGTCCGTTGGCCAGCTGTTGCGGCAGTTCGTTCACCGCAGGCCTCCGTTGGGTGGAAGGGAGGGGGCCGGCGTGCCGGGTTGCGGTACGCCGTGTGCCGCGGGCCGCGCCAGGGGTGTGGCGTCCTGGCGCGGCGCGGTCGGCCGGCCGGTCAGCTCTTGTCGAACTTCTTGAACTCGGCGCTGAAGCGGGACTTCCAGGCGCCCTTGTCGACCTGATATGCGGTGATCATGGTGTTGGTGGTGTCGCCGTACTTGTCGAAGGCGACCTTGCCGGTGACGCCGTCGAAGGTGACCGTGTTCATGGCCTGGACGACCTTGGCGCGGGCGTCGTCGGGGAGTTTGCCGGCGTTGTCGGCGACGACCTTCTTGACGGCCTGGATCAGGGCCCAGGTGGCGTCGTAGGTGGAGCCGCCGTAGGCCTCGTAGGCTTCCTTGAAGCTGGCGGCCTTGTAGTCGGCGATGAACTTCTTGGCGGAGGCGAGCTGTTCGACGGGCTTGCCGACGGAGGAGGCGTAGTCGCCCTGTGCCTTCTTGTTGAGTTTGATGTAGTCGCCGCTGTACATGCCGTCGCCGCCCATGAGGGGGACGGTGACGCCGCCGTCCTTGAGCTGCTGGCTGAGCGGTCCGGAGGCGGGGTATTCGCCGCCGTAGAAGACCAGGTCGGGGCTCTTGGACTGGACCTTGGAGACCACGGCCTTGAAGTCGCGGTCGTCGGGGCTGATGTGCTCGGTGCCGGCGATCTTGCCGCCGAGCTTGGTGAACTGGTCCTTGAAGGAGGAGGCCAGTCCGACGCCGTAGGTCTTCTGGTCGTCGATGACGTAGACCTTCTTGGCCTTGATCTTCTCCCAGGCGTACTGGCCGTCGAAGGCGCCCTGCACCTCGTCGGTGGTGGCGGTGCGGAAGTAGGTGGGGAACTGGCGGGCGCGGTTGTTCTTGCGCCAGCCGGGGCCCTGGGTGAGGTCGGGGGTGGTGTTCGCCGGGGATATGAGGGTGACGTTGTTCTGTTTGGAGACCTGCTGCATGGACTGGGCGACGCCGGAGTTGAGGGGGCCGACGATGCCGAGGACGCTCTTGTCGCCGGCGAGTTTGGTGGCGTTCTGCTGGCCGACGTTGGGCAGGGCCTTGTCGTCGAGGGCTTCGAGCTTGAAGGTGACGCCCTTGACCTCGCCGGTTTTGTTGGCGGTGTCGAGGGCGAGCTGAGCGGAGTTGCGGATGCCCAGGCCCAGTGCGGAGAGCTCACCGGTGGTGGGGGCGTCCAGGCCGATGACGACGGTGGTCTTCGAGCCGTCGCCGCTCTTGTTGTCGCCCCGGGTGCCGCATGCGGTGAGAGTGAGGGCGCCGGTGGCGAGTGCGGTGGTGATGAGAAGCAAGGAACGGTGACGCACGATCAGTCCTTTCCCTGGCGCGGCCACGGCTGTCGCATGGCCGATTCGCCGCCGGTCCGTACGGGGGTACGGGAGGTACGGGTCCGTGCTCGCGGTGCGCCCGGCGGCGCGGTGACTGGCGGTGAACTCTAGAGCGCCGTTCGTCGGCCCGGCAGAGGCGCTGACCAGGATGTGACGCTCTTGTTATGACCTTCGACGGGCGTTTTGCGCCCATGGTCCTTACACCCGCGGGGCGGACGCGGTGCGGAGGACGAACTCGCACTTCCGCGGGGAAAACTGGACGGGGGTGTCGGTACCGTGTCCGGTTATCGGAGGCGGCGGGCGCGGGGGCGTCAACGGCCGTGCGGGGAGCGGGGGGTGGGCGCGGCGCGGGATTTCGTACACCTCACGCAGCGTTACGGAAATGCGGACGGCGGCCCCGCTCCCGGTGCCGGGCGCGGGGCCGCCGTGGGAGGTGGATCAGCCGCGGTAGACGTCGGCGTCCACGTCGCGCAGCAGGCAGGTCAGGCGGGCGGTGCAGACCCGCTTGTCGTGCTCGTCGGTGATGACGATTTCGTAGGTGGCGGTGGAGCGGCCCCGGTGGACGGGGGTGGCGACGCCGGTGACCAGGCCCGAGCGGGTGCCGCGGTGGTGGGTGCAGTTGAGGTCGACGCCGACGGCGATTTTGGTGGGGCCGCCGTGCAGCATGGAGCCGACGGAGCCGAGGGTTTCGGCCAGGACGGCGGAGGCGCCGCCGTGCAGGAGTCCGTAGGGCTGGGTGTTGCCCTCGACGGGCATGGTGCCGACGATGCGGTCCGGTGCGGCCTCGGTGACCTGCACGCTCATCCGCTCGCCGAGATGTCCGGCGGAGAACAGGGCGGGCAGGTCGAGGCCGAGGCCGGCCCACTGGTCGAGGATTTCCTGCGGAAACCTGGTCGTGCTCTGCTCACCCATGGCCTGCGTCTCCGTTCGCTCGCGCGTGATCGTCGTCGATCCGTGCCCGTTCCTATCAGGCCACTGAGCAAGCGCTCAGCGCGGCGGTGGCATTCCCGCCCGTCCGCCCGCGGCCCGTGTCGGCTCGCCCGCATCGGTTCGTCCGCATCGGTGCGCCTGCATCGGCGCGCCCGTGTCAGCTCGCCTGTGTCTGCTCCAGGCGGATCACCAGGGATTTGGCCGCGGGGGTGTTGCTGGTGTCGGCGGTGTGGTCGAGGGGGATGAGGACGTTCGTCTCGGGGTAGTAGGCGGCCGCGCAGCCGCGGGCGGTGGGGTAGTGCACCACCCGGAAGCCGGGCGCCCGCCGTTCGCTGCCGTCCGTCCATTCGCTGACCAGGTCGGCGTAGGCCCCGTCAGCCAGGCCCAGGGTGCGCGCGTCGTCGGGGTGCACCAGCACGACCCGGCGGCCGTTCTTGATGCCCCGGTAGCGGTCGTCGAGGCCGTAGATGGTGGTGTTGTACTGGTCGTGCGAGCGCAGCGTCTGGAGCAGCAGCCGTCCTTCGGGGACGGTGGGGTACTCCACCGGGGCGGCGGTGAAGTTGGCCTTCCCGGTGGCGGTGGGGAAGCGGCGGGCGTCCCGGGGGGCGTGCGGCAGTGTGAAGCCTCCGGGGCGGGCGACCTTGGCGTTGAAGTCCTCGAAGCCGGGCACGACGCGGGCGATGCGGTCGCGGATGGTGGCGTAGTCCTTCTCGAACTCCTCCCAGGGCGTCGCGCTGGCCGCGCCCAGCACCCGGCGCGCCAGCCGGGCGACGATCGCGGTCTCGGACAGCAGGCGGGGGCTCGCGGGCTCCAGGCGGCCGCGGGAGGCGTGCACCATGCCCATGGAGTCCTCGACGGTCACGAACTGCTCGGTGCCGCCCTGCCGGTCCCGCTCGGTGCGGCCCAGGGTGGGCAGGATCAGGGCGCGGGCGCCGGTGATCACATGCGAGCGGTTGAGCTTGGTGGAGACGTGGACGGTCAGCCGGGCGCGGCGCATGGCGGCCTCGGTGACGTCGGTGTCGGGGGTGGCGGAGACGAAGTTGCCGCCCATCGCGAAGAACACCTTGGCCTGCCCGTCGCGCAGCGCCCGGATGGACCGTACGACGTCGAGGCCGTGTTCCCGGGGCGGGGCGAAGCCGAACTCCTTCTCCAGGGCGTCCAGGAAGGCGGGGGCGGGGCGCTCGAAGATGCCCATGGTGCGGTCGCCCTGGACGTTGCTGTGGCCGCGTACGGGGCACACGCCGGCACCGGGGCGGCCGATGTTGCCGCGCAGGAGGAGGAAGTTGACGACCTCCTTGATGGTGGGCACGGCGTGCTTGTGCTGGGTCAGGCCCATCGCCCAGCACACGATGGTGCGCTTCGAGCCGAGGATCATGGCCAGCGCGCGGTCGATCTCCGCGCGGGTCAGTCCGGTGGCGCGCAGCGTCTCGTCCCAGTCGGTGCCCGAGCGGGCGGTGCGGGCGAACTCCTCGTATCCGTGGGTGTGCTCGCGGATGAAGTCCTCGTCGACGGCGCCGTCCGTGTCGAGGACGAGGCGGTTGAGGGCGCGGAAGAGCGCCTGGTCGCCGCCGAGGCGTACCTGGAGGAAGAGGTCGGTCAGGGCGGTGCCGCGGCCGGCCAGGCCGCGCGGGGTCTGCGGGTTCTTGAAGCGTTCCAGGCCGGCCTCGGGCAGCGGATTGATGGAGATGATCTTCGTGCCGCCGGCCTTGGCCTTCTCCAGGGCGGTGAGCATCCGCGGGTGGTTGGTGCCCGGGTTCTGCCCGGCGATGATGATCAGGTCGGCCTTGTAGAGGTCCTCCAGCAGGACGCTGCCCTTGCCGATGCCGATGGTCTCCGTCAGGGCCGAGCCGGAGGACTCGTGGCACATGTTGGAGCAGTCGGGCAGGTTGTTGGTGCCGAATTCGCGGGCGAAGAGCTGGTAGAGGAAGGCGGCCTCGTTGCTGGTGCGGCCGGAGGTGTAGAAGACGGCTTCGTCGGGGGTGTCGAGGGCGGTCAGTTCCTCGCCGACGATGTCGAAGGCCCGCTCCCAGGAGACGGGGACGTAGTGGTCGGCGCCCTCTGCCAGGTACATGGGGTCGGTCAGCCGGCCCTGCTGGCCGAGCCAGTAGCCGCTGCGGGCGGCAAGGTCGGCGACGGAGTGGGCGGCGAAGAAGTCCGGGGTGACCCGGCGCAGGGTGGCCTCCTCGGCGACGGCCTTGGCGCCGTTCTCGCAGAATTCGGCGGTGTGCCGTTCGTCGCCCTCGGGCCAGGCGCAGCCGGGGCAGTCGAAGCCGTTCTTCTGGTTGACCCGCAGCAGGGTCAGGGCGGTGCGCTTGACGCCCATCTGCTGCTGGGAGACGCGCAGCGCGTGGGTGATCGCCGGCAGGCCGACGGCCGAGTGCTGGGGCGCGCCGACCTCGGGTGCGTCCTGGACCGGGTCCGATGAGGGCGGCTTGCCTGCCATGACGCTCTCCCTTGAGCCGTGTGCGGTGTGGTGGGTGGCGTCCGCCGGGAGGGGCGGATCGTTGCCCTGCACATCCGATCCTGTCACGGACGGCCGGAGTGGTGTAGCGGCGCGGTGCCGCGCGCGTGCGGGCAGGGCGGGGGGCGTCCGCGGCGGGGATTGTCAGTGGGGCGTGGCAGGATCGGGGGCGTGGCAGCAAAGGCAGCGAAGAAGAGCGAAGCGACCGGCACCAAGGCGGCGGGCGGCCGTCCCCACCTGCTCCTGATGGATGGGCATTCCATGGCATACCGGGCGTTCTTCGCCCTGCCCGTGGAGAATTTCACCACCGCCACCGGGCAACCGACCAATGCGATCTACGGCTTCGCGTCGATGCTCGCGAACACCCTGCGCGACGAGGCGCCCACGCATTTCGCGGTGGCCTTCGACGTCTCGCGCAAGACGTGGCGCTCGGCGGAGTTCCCCGACTACAAGGCGAACCGCTCCAAGACGCCCGACGAGTTCAAGGGCCAGGTCGAGCTGATCGGCGAGCTGCTCGACGCCCTGCACGTCAAGCGGTTCGCCGTCGAGGGGTTCGAGGCCGACGACGTGATCGCCACGCTGACCCAGCAGGCCGTCGCGCAGGGCTTCGAGGTCTCCATCGTCACCGGCGACCGCGACTCCTTCCAGCTGGTCTCCGACGACGTCACGGTCCTCTACCCCACCAAGGGCGTCTCCGAGCTGACCCGCTTCACCCCGGAGAAGGTCTTCGAGAAGTACGGCCTGACCCCCGCCCAGTACCCGGACTTCGCGGCGCTGCGCGGCGACCCGTCCGACAACCTCCCCGGCATCCCCGGCGTCGGCGAGAAGACCGCCACGAAGTGGATCAACCAGTTCGGCTCGTTCGCGGAGCTGGTGGAGCGCGCCGAGGAGGTCAAGGGCAAGGCGGGCGCCAACCTCCGCGAGCACCTGGAGGCGGTCAAGCTCAACCGCCGGCTGACGGAGATGGTCCGCGACGTCGAGCTGCCCTGCGGCCCCGAGGAGCTGACGCGCGGGGCCTACGACCGCGAGGCGCTCAAGGTGTTCCTGGGCGCCCTGGAGATCCGTAACCAGGGCCTGCGCGACCGGCTGCACGCCGTCGACCCGGGCGCCCAGGAGAGCGCCGAGGAGGCGGCGCCGGCCGCCGGAGTCGAGGTGGACGGCACGGTGCTGGGCACCGGCGAGCTCGCCCCGTGGCTGGCCGAGCACGGCACCGGGCCGCTCGGTGTGGCCACCGTGGACGTCTGGACCCTGGGCAGCGGCAGCGTCGCAGAGGTGGCGCTGGCCACCCCCGAGGGCCCGGCCGCCTGGTTCGACCCGTCCCAGCTGGACGAGGCCGACGAGCGGGCGTTCGCCGCCTGGAGTGCGGATCCGGCCCGCCCCAAGGTCCTGCACAACGCCAAGGGCCTGATGCGGGTCTTCGGCGAGCACGGCTGGCTGATCGAGGGCGTCACCATGGACACCGCGCTGGCCGCCTATCTGGTCAAGCCCGGCCGCCGCTCCTTCGCGCTGGACGCCCTCTCCCTCGAATACCTGGGCCGCGATCTGGCCCCGGCCGCCGCCGGGGACGGCCAGCTGGCCTTCGGAGTCGATGAGCCCGATGAGGCAGCCGAGGCCGACGCCCTGATGGGCCAGGCCCGCACCGTCCTGGACCTGGGCACCGCCTTCACGGCCAGGCTGGCCGAGGCCGGCGCAGCCGAGCTGCTGCGGGAGGTGGAGCTGCCCACCAGCACCCTGCTGGCCCGGATGGAGCGCGCCGGTATCGCCGCCGACCGGGGCTGGCTGGAGCGGATGGAGCAGCAGTTCGCGGGCGCCGTCCAGCAGGCCGTCAAGGAGGCGCATGCCGCCGCGGGCCACGAATTCAACCTCGGCTCGCCCAAGCAGCTCCAGGAAGTCCTCTTCGGCGAGCTGGGCCTGCCCAGGACCAAGAAGACCAAGACCGGCTACACCACCGACGCCGACGCCCTGGCCTGGCTGGCCGCGCAGACCGACAACGACCTCCCGGTGATCATGCTGCGCCACCGCGAGCAGGCCAAACTGCGCACCACGGTCGAGGGCCTGATCAAGACCATCGCCGCGGACGGCCGCATCCACACCACCTTCAACCAGACGGTGGCCGCCACCGGCCGGCTGTCCTCCACCGACCCCAACCTCCAGAACATCCCGGTGCGCACGGACGAGGGCCGGGCCATCCGCCGCGGTTTCGTCGTCGGCGAGGGCTTCGAATCGCTGCTGACCGCCGACTACAGCCAGATCGAGCTGCGGGTGATGGCCCATCTCTCCGAGGACGAGGGCCTGATCGAGGCGTTCACCTCCGGTGAGGATCTGCACACCACCGTCGCCTCCCAGGTCTTCTCGGTCGCCAAGGACCAGGTCGACGCGGAGATGCGCCGCAAGATCAAGGCGATGTCCTACGGCCTGGCGTACGGTCTGTCGGCCTTCGGCCTCTCCCAGCAGCTGGGCATCCAGCCCGACGAGGCCCGCGGGCTGATGGACACCTACTTCGAGCGCTTCGGCGGCGTGCGCGACTATCTGCGCAACGTGGTCGACGAGGCCCGCGCCACCGGCTACACCGAAACGATCCTGGGCCGCCGCCGCTATCTGCCCGACCTCAACAGCGACAACCGCCAGCGCCGCGAAATGGCCGAGCGGATGGCGCTGAACGCCCCGATCCAGGGCACCGCCGCCGATATCGTCAAGATCGCCATGCTCAAGGTCGATGCGGCGCTGCGCGCGGCGAAGCTCGACTCCCGGCTGCTGCTCCAGGTCCACGACGAAATCGTGGTCGAGGTGGCGCCCGGCGAGCGGACGAAGGTCGAGGAGCTGGTCCGCCGCGAAATGGCCGATGCGGTCGAGCTGCGCGCCCCGCTGGACGTCTCGGTCGGCTCCGGCACGGACTGGGAGTCGGCGGCGCACTGAGCCCCGGGGGCGGCGCCGGTCAGACCGGCCCGCGTCGCCCCGCCGCCGCATGCGTCCGGCGCCGCAGCGGCAGCCGTACGGCCACGCCGAGGCCCAGCAGTCCGACGACGAGCCCGGCGCCCGCGCCGAAGAGCGCCGACGGGACGTAGTCGAACCAGCCGACCGCGCCGCCGTAGACGGCATACGCGCGCAGGGTGCGGTGGGCGGCGCCGGCCAGAACGCACAGCACCAGCCATGCGGTCAGTACCGGCCGCTGCCGCCCGCTCAGCGCGGGCACGGCGGCCGGCGGAGCGCCGGATCCGGCGCGCCCGCGGCGCAGGGCCGTCCACAGAAACCATCCCAGGGCCGCCAGCGCGAGCGCCGAGGTCCCCGACTGGAGATACGCGGCGACCGGCCGGCCGCCCACCGGCTCGTTCAGCACCGGGACCAGCCGGGTGCCCCAGCGGCCCGGATGGGTGAAGGCATCCCATACGACATGCGTCGCCCCGCCGAGCACCGCGCTGAGGAAAAACCCGCCCGCCAGTGCGGCCCGTTGGCGCGGGCCCCGCGGCCTCCAGGGACGGCCGCGGGCAAAGGCGTACGCCCGGCCCTGCCACGCGCGGGGGAGCAGCGCCAGCAGCGGTTCCCGCACCAGCAGCCAGCCGGCCACCAGCACCGCGGTCAGCCCCACATCCACCGTCAGCACCCCCGGCAGACCATGCGTCACCTCCCCGAACTCCATGCCCCCGGGCACCACCGTGTCGGCGTAATACGGCAGATCCGGTGCGAACGCCCCGGCCACGAGCGCCGAGGCGATCAGCGGTCCGCGCCCCTCGCCGGTCCTGCGGATCGCCGGCAGCACCGCGGCCGCATGACTGAGCGTGAACGGCATGACCCCCTCCTTGATCGATGGGCCGATCGATTCGGATCATTATGTCGGCCGATGGGAGTGGTAGCTGATCGGCCCGAGTTGTCGTAGTCTCGGCCGAGTTGGAGCGCCGGGGGCGTGCGCCCTGGGGTGCGCGCGGCAGTTCACCACGGAGGGGACGGCACGTATGGCAGCCACATTCGGGCGGCGGCTCCGCAGGGGGGCGGCGTCATCGGCCGTGGCGGCGCTGGTACTGGCCGCGCTGACCACCTCTCAGGCGCCGGCCGCCACCAAGAACGCGGCCGCGAGCGCACCGGAGCCCGCCCCGCCGGCCGGCATCCCCATCGACGGCGGCTCCGGCTACTTCACCGATCTGCCGCCCCACAAGCGCCCCGCCCCGCACGTCCGTTCGCACCACCACCGCGGCCACGGCAGGTTCCGCATCGCCATGGGCCCCGCCGAGGCGGGCATCCCCGCCACCGTCCTCGCCGCGTACAAGAACGCCGCGGCCCACCTGGAGGCCGACGCCCCGGGCTGCCGGCTGCCGTGGCAACTGCTCGCCGGCATCGGCAAGGTCGAATCCGGCCAGGCGCGCGGCGGTGCGGTCGATGCCGCCGGCACCACCCTCAGCCGGATCCTCGGCCCCCGCCTCAACGGGCACGGCTTCGCCCGTATCCGCGACACCGACGGCGGCCTCCTGGACGGCGACACCACCCTCGACCGCGCCGTGGGCCCGATGCAGTTCATCCCGTCCACCTGGTCCAACGGCGGACCCGACGGCGCCGGTTGGGGTGCCGACGGCAACGGCGACGGCAAGAAGGACCCGCACAACATCTTCGACGCGGCGCTCGCCGCCGGCCGCTATCTGTGCGCCGGGGGCCGCGATCTGTCCGTGGCGCACGACCTCCACCGGGCGGTCCTCGGCTACAACGATTCCTCGGTGTATCTGCGCACGGTGCTGTCCTGGTACGCGTTCTACCGCACCGGGGCGTACGAGGTGCCGGACGGCAAGGGCGTGCTCCCGGTGCACCGCGGCGGCCCCGACGGGCGCAGCCACCGCAAACACCACGGTGGAGACGGCCACCCCGCCAAGGGCCACACCGCGCACCCCCACGCCCTGCCCCGGCCGCAGGCGCCCAAGGCGCCCGACCGCCCCGGCGGCTCCCACCGGCAGACCCCGCCCCCGGCACCCAAGCCCGGCGAGCCCGCCCGGCTCACCGTGCTCGACCCGGTCGGCGACAAGGCCCTGACGGCCACCGCGGACAGCGCCTTCGCGACCGCGCCGACGGTCCGCGCCAAGGACTCCGCCGGCCGGCCGCTCGCCGGCATCCCTGTGCGCTTCACCCTCACCGGCACCACCGGCATCCGGTTCACCGACCACGCCACCACCGTCACCGTCACCACCGGCGAGGACGGCCTGGCCACCGCGCCCACGCTGCACGCGGGTGCCAAGGCCGGGGCGTCCACCCTCTGGGCGACGGCCGACGGCCGCACCGTGCCCGCCGTCGACTTCGCCCTGACCGTCAAGGCGGCACCCGCGCCCCGGGCCGACGGCCTCGTCCGCACCTCCGACGCGAAGGTGACGACGACCGCGGGCCGGGCGTTCGCGGACGGCGCGGCCGAGGTGCGGGCGACCTACCGGGGCAAGGCCGCGGCGGGCGTGCCCGTCACCGCCACCATGGTCACCGACGACCCCGGCCACCCCGGCCACCCCGTGGAGAACGACCGGGGCCCCTACTTCACGGACCCCGACGCCACCGGCGCCGACAAGGACCGCCCGGTGCGCACCCTCACCAAGCTCACCACCGACGCCCACGGGCTGCTCCGGCTCCCGAAAATCGCCACGGACACCCGCACCGGAACCTTCCTCCTGCGGCTGACCACCGCCGACGGCGCCGTCCTCACCGTCGAGCTCCAGGTCACCGCCCCGGCCGGCTCCTGAGCGCGCCGCCCGGCCCGGCGCCGCCGCCCCGCCCTCCGTCCGGGCCGGGACGGCGGCGCCGCCTCTTCTGGGCGCCACGTGTTCTCATCTCGCCCGCCCGTTGCTACGGTGCCCCGACCTGACGCTGTATCAGCTCACGGGAGGCCGACCATGCGCGTCCTGACAGCCACCGCGCTCGGACTGGCCGCCGCGTTCGCCCTCGTCCTGACCATGACGGCGATCGGCGCGCCCACCGGCACCACCTCGCCCAAACCGCTGCTGACCACCGTCCCCAAGCACCCCTGAGGGAGGGACGCCACCGCCATGCGCCGCACGGCCAGCCTGGTTCTGCTCGCCTTCGCCGTCTTCTTCACCGCCCTGTCGCCCCTGATGCGGTTCTACGCCTTCCCCCGGCTCGCCAAGATCCCGGCCGGCCAGTACCAGGACATGGTCCTGGAGGCGCGGCCCGCCACCCTCGTCGACTACGGCACCATGAAGGCCAAGAAGGTCCCCGAGGTCACCATCGTGCAGACCCTCAAGGGCGATGTCGCCGCCTCGGACCGCATCGAGAAGACCGCGGGCCGCGACGTCGTCGTCTGGGACGCGCTGTCCTACGTGGCCGGACCCGACGGCAAGATGGTCTCCCAGATCCCCGAGCGCTATATCTTCGACGCCCACTCCCAGGAGCCCGTGCACGCCACCGGGGAAATGGTCGACGGCGACCCCGTGCACCGCGCGGGCATCGAGTTCAAGTGGCCCTTCCTCGCCGAGAAGCGCGACTACGTCTACTTCGACGCCCAGACCCGCACCTCCGCCCCCATCCACTACAAGGGCACCCGCACTTTCCACGGCCTCCAGGTCTACTACTTCGAGCAGACCATCCCCTGGACCAGGGTCCCGCTCCCCAAGAAGATGCCGGTCAAGGGCATCACCCCGCAGGCCGTCGAGAAAATGGGCACCACCCGCTGGTACACCACCAAGCGGATGCTCTGGGTCGAACCGGTCACCGGCGCGCCCGTCAACGGCCAGGAGATCCACAAGGAGGAGCTGCGCGGCGGGGACCTGCTGCCCGGCGGCGGCAAGGTCACCGCCTTCGCCGGCCATGTGAAGATGCGCGACGACTACGTCGCCTCCACCGTCGCCCTGGTCAAGAGCCGGCGCACCCTCGTCCTGCTGCTCACCAGCTACCTGCCCTGGGGCTTCCTGGCCCTCGGCGCCGCCCTGCTCGCGCTCAGCCTGCACCTTGAGGCCCGCAGCCGCCGCCCCGCCGGCCCCGGCCCGGCCCCGCAGCCGCCCCTCAGCCCCGCCTGAGCCGCGCCGAGGTGTGCCGCGTCGGCTCGGCAGCCGACGGGTCCTGCGGCCACGGGTGCTTGGGGTAGCGGCCGCGCAGCTCCGCCCGTACGGCGCGGTAGCCCTCCCGCCAGAAGGACGCGAGATCGGCGGTGACGGCCGCCGGGCGCCCCGCCGGGGACAGCAGATGGACCAGTACGGGCACCCGGCCGCCGGCCACCCGCGGCGAGGACTGCCAGCCGAACAGCTCCTGCAACTTGACCGCCAGCACCGGCTGTTCGCCGCCGTAGTCGATCCGTATCCGCGAACCGCTCGGCACCTCGATACGCTCCGGCGCCAGCTCCTCGAACCGCGCCGCCTCGCCCGACGCCCACGGCAGCAGCCGGGCCAGCGCCTGCCCCGCATCGACACGTTCCAGATCGGCCCGCCGCCGCGCCCGGTCCAGCTCCACCCCCAGCCACTCCTCGACCCGCTCCAGCAGCGCCGCATCCGACACATCCGGCCACGGCGCGCCCACCTCCCGGTGCAAAAACGCCATCCGCTGCCGCACCGCCTGCGCGCCCGCCGACCAGCGCAGCAGACCGAGCCCCTCGCGGCGCAGCCCCTCGGCCACCGCCCCGCGCAGCAGTACGGGATCGGGCGCGCCCAGCGGCCTGGAGGACAGCTCGATCGCCCCCAGCCGGGTCACGCTGCGGGCCACCACGTCCCCGTCCGACCAGTGCACCTCCTCACCCGAGGAATACAGTGCACCCGCCGCGGTACGCGCCGTCGCCTCGTCGATCACCGCCGCCAGCCGCACCCGGGCGGACGCCGCGGCCACCGGGCGGTCGGCCACCGCAACGGCGAGCCAGGACGCCTCCCGCAGCGGCGAGCCCTCACCGCCGAGCTCGGCCCCCGTCCCGGACGCCATCAGAAAACCGCCGCCGCCCCTGGCGCGCGCCACCCGCTCCGGGAACGCCAGCGCGGCGATCAGCCCCGCATCGGCATCCGCCCCGGCCCCGGCCTGCTTGCCGCCGTCCGCCTCCCCGGCCACCGCCTCCAGCCGCCGCGCCTCCTGCCGCCACCGGGCCGCATACGCATCGCCGCCCCGCCGCGCCGTGCGCCACGCCGCCGCCAGATCGTCCCCGTAGGCCCGCGGCGGCTCCTCGCTCAGGAGCGCCACCACCTCCGCGGCCCGCCGCACCCCGATCTCCCGCGCCCCGTCCAGCAGCGCCCGGCCCAGCCGCGGATGCAGTCCCAGCCGGGCCATCCGTACGCCGCGGCGGGTCGCCCGGCCGTCCGCGTCCACCGCGCCGACCGCCGTCAGCACCTCCCGCGCCGCCGCCAGCGCACCGGCCGGCGGCGCATCCAGCAGCGCCAGCCCGGCCGCCTGCGGATCGCCCCAGCACGCCGCCTGCAACGCGAACGCCGTCAGATCGGCCACCTTGATCTCCGGATCCGGGAACCGCGGCAGCCGCCCGTCCTCCGCCTCCGGCCAGCACCGATAGGCCACACCCGGCGCCTCGCGCCCGGCCCGCCCCGCCCGCTGCCGCGCCGCCGCCTGCGAGGCCCGTACGGTCGCCAGCGCGCTGAGCCCCCGCGCATGATCCATCCGCGGCACCCGCGCCAGGCCGCTGTCCACCACGACCCGCACCCCCGGCACGGTCAGACTCGACTCGGCCACCGAGGTCGCCAGCACGACCCGCCGTGCACCTGTCCCCTCGCTCCCCGCCAGCACCGCGTCCTGCACCTCGGCCGGCGCCCGGCCGTGCACCTGGAGCACCTCGGCGTCCACCCCGGCCAACTGCCCGGCAACGCGCCCGATCTCCCCGACCCCCGGCAGAAAACACAGCACATCGCCGCTCTGCTCACGCAGCGCCCGCCGCACCACCGCGGCCACATGCGCCAGCTGGGCCGGATCCACCCGCATACCGTGCGGTGGCCGCACGGGCCGCTCCGGCGGCGCCCACACCGTCTCCACCGGGTGCGAGACGCCCGCCGCCTCGACCACCGGGGCCGCGCCCCCGGAGCCGCCCAGCAACCGGGCCCACCCCTCGGCATCCGTCGTCGCCGACGCCGCCACCAGCCGCAGTTCCGGCCGCAGCGTCTCGCGTACGTCCAGAAGGAAGGCCGCACACGTATCGGCGTCCAGATGGCGCTCATGGCACTCGTCGAGCACCACCACCGCCACCCCGGCCAGCTCCGGATCCCGCTGCAACCGCTGGAGCAGCACCCCGGTGGTCACCACCTCCACGGCCGTACGCGGACCCACCCGGCGCTCCCCGCGCACCGTGAACCCGACCGTTTCACCGACCCGCTCACCCAGCAGCCAGGCCATCCGCCGCGCCGCCGCCCGCGCCGCGATCCGCCGCGGCTCGGCGACCAGCACTCGCCGAGCCGGCCCCGTACCCGTCAGTCCCGCCAGATCCAGCGGCACCAGCGTCGTCTTGCCCGTCCCCGGCGGCGCACACAGCACGGCCGTACCGGCTCCGTCGAGCGCTTCCCGCAGTGCGGGCAGCGCCGTCCGCACCGGCAGCCGCGCGAGCGCATCGCTTCGGATCACGGGGCCTCGCACACGAAGATCGCCGTCCCCGGAATCAGATTCCCCCGCAGCGGCGACCACCCGCCCCATTCCTGGGCGTTCCATTCCGGCCACTCCGGCTCGACCAGATCCACCAGCCGGAACCCGCCGGCCACCACGTCCCGCACCCGGTCGCCCACCGTCCGGTGGTGCTCGACATACACCGCCCGGCCGCTCTCGTCCTGCTCCACATACGGCGTGCGGTCGAAATACGAGGCCGCCACCGACAACCCCTCCGGCCCCGGCTCATCGGGGAACGCCCACCGGACGGGATGCGTCACCGAGAACACGAACCGGCCACCGGGCCGCAGCACCCTGCGCACCTCGCGCAGCACACGCACCGGTTCGGCGACGAAGGGAATCGCGCCGTAGGCGGAACACGCCAGATCGAACGCGCCGTCGCGGAACGGCAGCGCCCCGGCGTCCGCCTCCACCAGACCCGGTTCGCCCGCCGCCCCCTCACCGATCCGCAGCGCATGCTGCAACTGCCGGTGGGAGAGATCGAGCGCCACCGGGCGGGCACCCTGCGCCGCCAGCCAGCGCGAGCACTGCGCCGCCCCGGCCCCGATCTCCAGGACCCGCTTGCCCTTCAGCTCCGCCGCCGGGCCCAGCAGCCCGGCCTCCGCCTCGTCCAGCCCCTCGGGCCCCCACACGAAGCGGTCGTCCCCCAGGAACGCACCGTGCTCGCTCTGGTACTCATCGGCGTGACGGTCCCACCAGCCACGGCTCGCCCGGCTGCTCTCGGCGTCCGAGGCATCACGCCGGGTCGCCTCCGGCTCGTACTCTTGGTTCATCGCGCCCGTCGTCGTAGTCTTCGCACTGCTTGTGGCTAGGGACTGTGAGGCCGTTCGACCTCGCGGAACACCGTGTGTGCCGGATATGGGCGTTCCGCCCCCGGTGTGCGCGTTCGCGCATTGACCGTGTCCGGCTGCGCCCGTATGCTACAAGTTGCGCTGCGGGCCTGCGCGCCTCAGACGGAGCAGGCCGCGCTCGCATCTGTATGTACCTCTCGGTTTTGAGGCGTCTCGGGTGGATCCGAATGCTCTGGCATTCGGGCTTCCGCAGGGTCCGCTTCTGACACTGTCCGGCTTATGCAGAAGCGATACGGGCTCTCGGCGTAGCAGTACCTACGACTTCAATGTCCGTACCGGAGCCCTTTCCCACATGACGAGCAGCACCGAGACCACCGCCACCACCCCGCAGGTTGCGGTCAACGACATCGGTAACGAGGAAGCCTTCCTCGCCGCGATCGACGAGACGATCAAGTACTTCAACGACGGCGACATCGTCGACGGCGTCATCGTGAAGGTCGACCGGGACGAGGTCCTGCTCGACATCGGTTACAAGACCGAAGGCGTCATCCCGAGCCGCGAGCTCTCGATCAAGCACGACGTCGACCCCAACGAGGTCGTCGCCGTTGGTGACGAGATCGAGGCCCTCGTCCTCCAGAAGGAGGACAAGGAAGGCCGCCTGATCCTCTCGAAGAAGCGCGCCCAGTACGAGCGGGCCTGGGGCACGATCGAGAAGATCAAGGAAGAGGACGGCATCGTCACCGGTACCGTCATCGAGGTCGTCAAGGGTGGTCTCATCCTCGACATCGGCCTCCGTGGCTTCCTGCCGGCCTCCCTGGTCGAGATGCGCCGCGTGCGCGACCTCCAGCCCTACGTGGGCAAGGAGCTCGAGGCCAAGATCATCGAGCTGGACAAGAACCGCAACAACGTGGTCCTGTCCCGCCGCGCCTGGCTGGAGCAGACCCAGAGCGAGGTCCGCCAGACCTTCCTCACCACCCTCCAGAAGGGCCAGGTGCGCTCCGGCGTCGTCTCCTCCATCGTCAACTTCGGTGCCTTCGTGGACCTGGGCGGCGTCGACGGTCTCGTCCACGTCTCCGAGCTGTCCTGGAAGCACATCGACCACCCCTCCGAGGTCGTCGAGGTCGGCCAGGAGGTCACGGTCGAGGTCCTGGACGTCGACATGGACCGCGAGCGCGTGTCCCTGTCGCTCAAGGCGACCCAGGAAGACCCGTGGCAGCAGTTCGCCCGGACCCACCAGATCGGTCAGGTCGTCCCGGGTAAGGTCACCAAGCTCGTTCCCTTCGGTGCGTTCGTGCGCGTCGACGAGGGCATCGAGGGCCTGGTCCACATCTCCGAGCTGGCCGAGCGCCACGTGGAGATCCCGGAGCAGGTCGTCCAGGTCAACGACGAGATCTTCGTCAAGGTCATCGACATCGACCTCGAGCGCCGCCGCATCAGCCTCTCGCTGAAGCAGGCCAACGAGTCCTTCGGTGCCGACCCGTCGGCGGTCGAGTTCGACCCGACCCTGTACGGCATGGCCGCGTCCTACGACGACCAGGGCAACTACATCTACCCCGAGGGCTTCGACCCCGAGACCAACGACTGGCTCGAGGGCTACGAGACCCAGCGCGAGGCGTGGGAGAACCAGTACGCCGAGGCGCAGCAGCGCTTCGAGCAGCACCAGGCCCAGGTCATCAAGTCCCGCGAGGCCGACGAGCAGGCGGCGGCCGAGGGCGCTGCGGCTCCGGCGGCGACCGGTGGCGGCCAGGCCGGTGGCGGCCAGGTCTCCGGCGGCTCGTACTCCTCGGAGTCGGCGGACAACTCCGGCGCCCTGGCGTCGGACGAGGCCCTGGCCGCGCTCCGCGAGAAGCTGGCCGGCGGCCAGAGCTGAACCGCTCGACCGCCAGGCACTAGCCGACAGGCGAGGTAGCCGATAGGCGAAGGCCCGTTCCCCCTTTGGGGGAGCGGGCCTTCGTCGTGTGTGTGGTGGCGTTCGGGGGCGATGGGGCGGCGGTGCGGGGAAGCCAACAGCGCTGCACCGTGGGGGAGTTGGGGTGTGCGGGGGCGTATGTGCCACGGGGTGGCGGCGGGCGGCTGACGCGGTCCGGGCCGGCCGTTTTGCGCCGTGTACGGGTACGAGGGCGCCGGTCCGGGAATGCGAGCCCGCGCCCGGACGTTCTTGCCCACGGACATGAGGAGGAGCGGTCACTGTGTTGGATCCCCAGGGGTTGTACGAATGGGAGCCGAGCGGGCTCGCGGCGGTCGAGGCGATCGCGGCCACGGACTCCGCCGGAATGGTGCTGCTGTACCACTTCGACGGCTACATCGACGCCGGTGAGACCGGCGACCAGATCGTGGAACGGCTGCTGGAGGGTTTCTCCCACCGCGTGGTGGCCCGCTTCGACCACGACCGGCTGGTCGACTACCGCGCCCGGCGCCCGCTGATCACCTTCGAGCGCGACCACTGGACCGCCTTCGAGGACCCCGCCATCGTGCTGCGGCTCGTCGAGGACGCGACCGGAGCGCCCTTCCTGCTGCTGTCCGGCCCCGAGCCCGACGTGGAGTGGGAGCGCTTCGCGGCGTCCGTCCGCCAGATCGTCGAGCGGCTCGGCGTACGGCTGGCGGTCAACTTCCACGGCATCCCGATGGGCGTGCCGCACACCCGGCCCGTGGGCATCACCCCACACGGCAACCGCATCGACCTGATGCCCGGCCACGGCAGCCTCTTCGACGAGGCGCAGGTCCCGGGCAGCGCGGAATCGCTGATCGAATTCCGGCTGGCCGAGGCCGGGCACGACGTACTGGGCGTGGCGGCGCACGTACCGCACTACATCGCCCGCTCCGCCTACCCGGACGCCGCGCTCACGGCCCTGGAAGCCGTGACGGCGGCGACGGGCCTGGTGCTGCCGGGTGCCGCGCACGTGCTGCGTACGGAGGCGCTGCGCACCCAGGAGGAGATCGAGCGGCAGCTCTCGCAGGGCGATGAGGAGCTGACGACGCTGGTCAGCGGGCTGGAGCACCAGTACGACGCGGTGGCCGGGGCGGAGACCAGGGGCAATCTGGTCGCCGAGCCGGTGGATCTGCCGTCCGCCGACGAGATCGGCAGGGAATTCGAGCGCTTCCTGGCGGAGCGGGAGGCCGAGGGCGGCGGGGGCGGCCTCTGAGAGGTGCCGTGCCCAGGGCGGGGCGTGGGTGCGGGTGTGGCGGCGGGTACGGGGGTTGGCCGGGCCGCTGCGGCGTGACCGTATAGCGTGGGCGCATGGTGAAGGTGGGGCTGACCGGCGGTATCGGGGCGGGCAAGAGCGCGGTGTCGCGCCTGCTGGCGTCGTACGGCGCGGTGATCGTGGACGCGGACAAGATCGCACGCGAGGTCGTCGAGCCGGGTACGCCCGGACTCGCGGCGGTGGTCGAGGAGTTCGGGGACGGCGTACTCGCCCCGGACGGCACCCTCGACCGGCCCAAACTGGGCGGGATCGTCTTCGCCGACCCCGACAAGCTCAAGGCGCTGAACGCGATCGTGCACCCGCTGGTCGGCGCGCGTTCGGCCGAACTCGAGGCGTCGGCCGGGCCGGACGCCGTCGTCGTCCACGATGTGCCGCTGCTGACGGAAAACGGCCTGGCGCCGCTCTACGACCTGGTCGTCGTCGTCGATGCTTCCCCCGGGACCCAGCTCGACCGGCTGGTACGGCTGCGCGATATGGCGGAGGACGAGGCCAAGTCCCGGATGGCCGCCCAGGCGACCCGCGCACAGCGCCTGGCCATCGCGGATCTCGTCATCGACAACGACGGGCCGCTGGAGGCGCTGGAACCGCAGGTCCGCGAGGTATGGGAGCGGCTGCGGGCCGCGTGAGGCAGGACGGTACCCTCGCCGCCATGAGTGCTACCGATCGCGCCCCGCGGACCTCCGCCGCCGAGCCCGCCGCGGCTTCGCCCGCTGCCCCGTCCGTCGGCTCCGTGGCCGCGCCGGCGTCCTTCGCCGTGAACATCCCCGGCATGGCGGACGCGGATCTGGAGCCGGAGCCGCTGGACCCGGAACAGATCGTCTCCGGTGAGCCGGTGGTCACGGGCAAGGTGCTGTGGGAGTCCCCGGACGGCAAGCAGATCCGCGGCATCTGGCAGATCACGCCCGGCGTGGTGACCGACACCGAGGCCAATGAACTCTTCGTCGTCGTGAGCGGACGCGCCACCATCGAGGTCGAGGGCGGCTCGGTGCTTGAGGTGGGACCGGGCGACGCCTGCATCCTGCGCGAGGGCGACCGCACACGGTGGACCGTGCACGAGACGCTGCGCAAGGCGTACCACATCAGCCTGTAGCGGGCAGGGTTGCCTGCCTGCCTGCCTGCCTGCCTGCCTGCGAGCGGGCGGGCGGGCGAGCGCTTGGCGTACGGGCACGCGGGCATTCACCTCCTCGACGGGGAATGAGGCGACTGAGGCGGTTGTTCTGGGGCACGTGCATGCCGTACGGGTGGCCGCTTCGAGCCGCCCGTACGGCTACGGAGAGGAGACGGCCGTGCCCGAGCGCAGCCCCGAGACACATGTCATCGACTTCCGCGCCGCGGACCAGCTGCTGGCCGCCCGCGACCCCCGCGGCGCGATCCGGCTGCTGGATCCGGTCATCACCGCCCACCCGGAGAACACCGCGGCCCGCCTGCTGCGCGCCCGCGCGTTCTTCCTGGCGGCCCAACTGCGTTCGGCGGAGCTGGAGTTCCAGATCGTCCTGGAACGCGAGCCCGCCAACGCCTTCGCCCATTTCGCCCTGGCCCGCACCCTGGAACGTGCCGGCCGCCCCGACGAGGCCCTCCGCCACTTCCGCCTCGCGGCCGCCCTGGAACCCCGCCCGGACCTCCTCGAAGCGGCCCGCTTCGCGCCTGCCGACGGGGCCGAGGGCAGGGGCGAGTAGGCGCGGCGCCCGCGCTCCCCGGCAGGAGGACCTACGGTCTGGTGTGGCGCTGACGGCCGTTGGTGTTCCGGTGGTCGAAGACGTCGTTGCGGCCGTCGTCCGGTTCGTAGGGGGGTATGTCCTTGCCCGGCTGGTAGTGCGGTCCCTGGCGAATGTGGCGTATGACGATGACCAGATCCGTGGCGGCCACCAGCGCAAGGGCCGCGCAGGCCGCCGCCCATTCCGGGCGGCCTGCCGTGGCGAACGCGACGGCGCCCGCGATGGTCCACAGCAGCCCCCACAGCGCCAGCCCACAGCGGATCTTCAGCGGGCTGCGCGCCTGAAGCGGCTCATTTCCCGTACGCATCTGCGTCCCTCTCCTCGTTCCAGGATCCTCCTGATCGGTGGGCAGGTCACTGATTCGGGTCAGGAATCGGTTCGCCGGCCGGGCCGTGGACCGTGGGCGGGTGCTCGGACCGTGTCGGCCCGGTACTCGCTGTAGCGGCTGTGGCTGTGGCCGTGGCCGTGGCCGTCCAGGGGGAGGGGTCGCCCGCCGGGTGACTGTTGATCCAGGACAAGCCGCCGATGTCGAGCTGTGCGCGGGCGCGGGTCACCGCCACATACGCCAGGCGTGCCTCGTCGATGTCGATCGGGCCGGGCAGCGGGGTGCCGTGCTCGTCGCGCTCGTCGAGATCGTCGGGGCCGGTGAAATCGTCCGCGATGCGCACGCTCGCCCATTCCCGTCCCTTGGCGCGGTGCGCCGTGGACACCGTCACCTCGGCGGAGCCCTCCGGGGAGAGCCGGTCCAGGGCGCGCAGCAGGGCGGTCGTGCCGTGCTCGTCGACCAGCTCCACCAGCGGGAGCAGATCCCGCCCGGCCGGGTCGTACTCCGCGTATTCGCGCAGTTCCGACCAGGATTCGAAGAGCATCAGCTCGGGGTGCGTGGCCCGCCGTCCCTCATTGAGGTCGTGTGCGGCGCGCGCCAGTGCGCTCAGCGCCTCGCCGCCGCCCGCCAGGGCGACCCTGCGGTGCGTCTCCTGCTGCCGTATCACTTCGACCATCGCCCCGACATTCGACCGGCACAGGATCGCCTCCGGGGCGGGGACCACTCTCAACTCCGTCTCCCGCTGCGGTGATCCGGTGAGTCGGAGGGGCGCGCCGATGATCGACAGCCAGCGGTTGGCCTCTGTGGCGAGCGTCGGCCCGAAGCGGAAGGAACGGGAGAGGGTGAGCTGTTCGCCGTCGAAGCCGGTCATGACGTCGCGTGCCCCGCGCCAGCCGTAGATGGCCTGGGCGGAGTCGCCGACCAGCACCAGCTGGGCGTGGTCGCGCTGGGCCGAGAAGACCTGCTCGACCACGGGGTTGGTGTCCTGCGCCTCGTCCAGCAGCAGGAAGTCCGCGCGGATCACGGGCTCTTGCAGGGCCCACATCTTGAGGTAGTGGTCGTGTTCGAAGCGGACCACACCGCGGTCCCGGTGCTGAAGATCGGCCCAGGCCCGGCGTGCGTACGGCAGGACGAGGCCGGCGAGCTGATCGTGCAGGGCCTCCGCTTCGGCGCCGCGTAACGAGGGCACGTGATGGCGTGCGAGGCCGGTGTCGGCGGAGTGGCAGAAGCGGGTGACCGTGCGCAGGACCGTATAGGACAGGGCCTTGTTGGTGACGTTGCGTGCGCCGATGCGTACGGACATGCCCTCGTCGATGCCGAGGGCCGCGCCCGTTCGCCAGCCCGCCTGGCGCGGCGCGTTCATCCGCGCCTGGTAGTGCCGGCCGACCGCGGTGTACGCGAGGGAGTGGGCGGTGCCGCACGCGACGTCGGCGGGGAATTTTCTGGCGGCGTCGCGGGCGATGGCCTTGTTGAAGGCGATATAGCGGCCGAACCGGCTCTGGCGCCGAGCCGTGTGCGCGAGCATCGCGAGGGTGGTCGTCTTGCCCGTGCCGGCGCCGGCCTGCATCACGAGATGTGCCCCGGTGCGGAAGGTGTCGGTCGCGGCGGTCTGCTCGGGTGTGGGGGTGGGTGTGGGGGTGGGAGCGGTGGTGTGCATGAATGGCCTCCTCGCTGAGATCGGGCCGTCACTGAAAGTGACGATGTGACGGACTGTAGTGGGTTTGGGGGCGGCGCGGGGAAGTGTTTTTCTGCCTGTGGACAACTCGGGGGAAGGCGTCGTTGACCTGCGAGGGCAGTGGGCGGAGCAGGCGGCGGGCCGCATTGTCAGTGCCGTGTGTTTCCATCGGTTTTGCGGCGCGGCAGGCGCGGAGTGGTCAAGCGGCGGGACGAAAGGACGGCACGGTGAGGCGGTGGGAGACGGCGGGCGGCGGCGTCGGCGGCGCCGGGGCTGTGTTCGGCAGCTGTGCCGTGACCTTCCTCCCCGCCCGGCCGCCGCGTGCCGGGAAGATGGCCCTCTGGCGACCCGACGGCGGTTCGCTGCCCGCAGGGGACGGCGGGCCGGCCGGTGAGCCGACGGAGCTGACCGTTGCCCGGCGGCACGGCAACGGGGCCCGTGGCCGCGCGGTCCCCGCCGTGCTGCTTCCGCTGGCCGAGGCCGTGCCGCTGCTGGCCGGGGCCCGGCACGATCCGGGTGCGCATCCGGCCGCCGCCTGCTGGGGCGCGGCCACGCTGCACGCCCTGCATCTCGCCGCGCGAGGCAGGCTGCTGCCCGGTCTGACGGCCGACGACATCGACGCCTGGCGGGCCGGCCCCCTGGATCCCGCCGACATCGTGCATCTGCGGGCCATCGCCGCGGCCATGCCCGGTGAGGCGTACGCTGTCCCCGTCGCCGACAGCCGCCCGCTGCGGCTGCCCGACCCGATGGGGTTGCTGCGGCTCTTCGTGGACGCGGTGGCCGACACCCTGCCCCGTACGCCCGCCGCCGCGCTCGTGGCCGGCGCCCCGTTCGCGTCCGGTGCGCCGCAGTCGCTGCCCGGTGCCCGCGAGTGGGCCGCGGAGGTGGCGGCCGGTATCGACGCCGGCGTACGGCTCTCGCTGCGCCTCGATCTCCCCGCGCACAAGCTCTTCGACGGCGGGCCGGACGACGGCCGGGAAGCCGGGCCGGACGACGGCCAGGGGGAGGGGTACGGCGCCGGGGAGCGCAGCGCGGCGGCCGTGGTGCTCCAGGTGCACAGCCTGACCGACCCGACCCTGGTCGCCGACGCCCGCCACCTGTGGGAAGGCGAAGGACCCGACCACTTCGGGCCGCGGTCCCGCGTCGACACCCTGCTCGCGCTCCGGCGGGCGGCCCGCGTCTGGGAGCCGTTGGCCCGCCTCCTGGAGCGGCCGGTGCCCGACGTACTGCCGCTCGGCGAGGACGAGTTGAACGACCTCCTGGGCCCGTTCACGCCCAAACTGGCCGCCGCCGGGGTGGCCGTGCACTGGCCCAGGGAACTGGCGCGCGGGCTGACCGCCACGGCGGTGCTGCGCCCCGCACCGGGTTCAGCGGCGGACGGCTTCGGGTTCTTCGACACCGGGCAACTGCTCCAGTTCCGCTGGCAGCTGGCGATGGACGGCGAACCGCTGACCGAGGCCGAGATGGACGCCCTCGCCGAGGCCCACCGCCCCGTCGTCCGACTGCGCGACCAGTGGGTTCTGGTCGACCCCGCCCTCGTCCGCAAGGCCCGTAAACGCGAACTGGGCCAACTGGAACCGGCCGACGCGCTCGCCGCGACACTGGGCGGCACCGCCGAGGTCGACGGCGAGGAGGTGGAGGTGGTGCCCCTGGGGCCGCTCGCTGCGCTGCGCGCCCGCCTCACCGCTCCCGCCCGCGCCCTGCCCCAGCCACCGGGACTGCACGCCACCCTGCGCGACTACCAACTGCGCGGTGTGGCCTGGCTCGACAGCATGATGTCCCTCGGCCTCGGCGGCTGTCTCGCCGACGACATGGGCCTGGGCAAGACCGTCACCGTCATCGCGCTGCACCGGCACCGGCGGCCCGCCGCCCCGGTGCTCGTCGTCTGCCCGGCCTCCCTCCTGGGCAACTGGCAGCGCGAGATCGAGCGTTTCGCGCCCGGTACGCCCGTCCGCCGCTTCCACGGCACCGGCCGTTCCCTCGACGACCTGGCCGGCGGCTTCGTCCTGACCACCTACGGGACGATGCGCAGCAGCGCCGCCCAACTGGCCGCCCATGCGTGGGCATGGGTGGTCGCCGACGAGGCACAGCATGTGAAGAATCCGCGGTCCTCGACGGCCAAGGCGCTGCGCCGTATCAAGGCCCCGGCCCGGATCGCGCTGACCGGCACCCCGGTGGAGAACAACCTCTCCGAGCTGTGGGCCCTCCTGGACTGGACGACCCCGGGCCTCCTGGGCCCCCTCAAGACCTTCCGCGCGCTGCACGCCCGTGAGGTCGAGGGCGGGGAGGACCCGCAGGCGGCGCAGCGGCTGGCCAGACTGGTGCGGCCGTTCATCCTGCGCCGCAAGAAATCCGACCCGGGGATCGCACCGGAGCTGCCGCCCAAGACGGAGACGGACCACCCGGTGGCGCTCGGGCGCGAACAGGCCGCGCTGTACCAGGCCGTTGTCCATGAGGCGCTCGGCCGGATCGGCACGGCCGAGGGCATCGCGCGGCGCGGCCTGGTGATGAAGCTGCTCACGGCCCTCAAACAGATCTGCAACCACCCCGCGCAGTACCTCAAGGAGACCGCACCGGGCCTGGCGGCCCGCTCCGGGAAGCTGGAACTCCTCGACGAACTCCTGGACACCATCCTGGCCGAGGACGGCGCCACCCTGGTCTTCACCCAGTACGTGGGAATGGCCCGGCTCCTCGAAGCGCACCTCGCCCACCGTGGCATTCCCACCCAACTGCTGCACGGTGGAACGCCCGTCGCCGAGCGGGAGCGGATGGTCGATCGGTTCCAGTCCGGCCACGCCCCGGTCTTCCTGCTGTCCCTCAAGGCGGCGGGCACGGGCCTCAACCTCACCCGCGCCGGTCATGTGATCCACTACGACCGCTGGTGGAATCCGGCCGTGGAGGAGCAGGCCACCGACCGTGCCTACCGCATCGGCCAGACCCAGCCGGTCCAGGTGCACCGGCTGATCGCCGAGGGCACCGTCGAGGACAACATCGCCGAACTCCTCGCCGCCAAGCGGCAGCTCGCCGACGCGGTGCTCTCCGGGGGCGAGACCGCGCTCACCGAGCTGTCCGACGCCGAACTGGCCGATCTGGTCTCCCTGAGGAGGTCCGCATGAGCCCGAGATGGTCGGATGCGGCCGGGGAGGTCCGCAGGGAAGCCTCCGGTTTCCGGGGGCGGCCCGCGGCACGGGGGCGCGCCGCCGTGGCCGACCGGCAGACGCGCGCCGACCGTTCGCGCACGTTCCCGCCGCTGCCCGCCCGCGCCGAGGGCCCGTTCGCCGCATCCTGGTGGGGGAGTGCCTGGGTGGACGCGCTGGAGAGCACCGCGCTCGACGGCGCCCGGCTCGACCGCGGCCGGGCGTATGCGCGGGAGGGGCACGTCGACACCATCAACGTCACCCCGGGCCGCATCGTCGCCACCGTACGGGGCAGCAGACCCCGCCCCTACAGCGCGGAAATCCGCCTGCGGACCCTCTCCGGCCAGGAGTGGGACGACTTGCTCGGCGCCGTCGCCGCGGACCCCACCCAGCTGGCCGCGCTGCTGGCCAAAAAGCTGCCCAGCGCCCTGGCCGAAGGGGACGTGCGGCTGCTCCCCGGGCCGGGCGATCTCGTGCCCCGCTGCTCGTGCCCCGACCTCGGGCGGCCCTGCAAACACGCCGCCGCGCTGTGTTTCCAGGTCGCCCGCCTCCTGGACGCGGACCCGTTCGTCCTGCTGCTGATGCGCGGCCGCGGCGAACGGGAGCTGCTCGATGAGCTCTCCCGCCGTCATGCCACGCTTACGGCGCATACGGCGGCGGAGACGGCGACGCATACGGCGCCTACGGCGAGGCATACGGCGCGTACGGCGAGGCATACGGCCGACGGGAGCCGCGCCGCCCAAATGCCGGGCCCGGCCGCCGATTCCCCGGCTCCCGGCTCGCTGACCCGCGAAGCCCCGGTCCCCGATACGCCGTTGTCCGACGCCCCGTCCCCCGCAGCCTCCGCCCCCGGCGAGCCCGCCGGGGTCCTCGCCCGGGACGCCCTCGCCGACCGCCACCGGCCGCCGCTTCCGCCGCCCCTGGCGCTCCCCGAGCACCCCGGGCGGCCGCCGGCCCTCCCGGATGCCGACGGCCTTCCCGTCGATCCGGCCGCCCTGGAATTCCTGGCCGCCGACGCCGCGGCCCGCGCCCATGCCTTTCTGTCGTTCCCGGCCGCCCCACCCGCCCCGTCCGCCACCGGGAGCGCCGCTACCGGAAGTGCCTCCGCACCCGCCGCCCCCGGGGGCGAACGGCCGCCCGTGCGCAGCCCGTTCCCGCAGCTCCCTGTATGGCAGGACGCCGTCCGCCTTGCCGCCACCGCCCATCCCACCGCCGGCCTGACCTCGGCCACGCGCGCCCTCTACCGCGACCTGGCCGCCGCAACCGGCCGCACCTCCACCGAGGTGGCCCGTTCGGTGGCCGCCTGGCGGCAGGGCGGCCCCGAGGGCCTCGCCCTCCTCGACACCACCTGGAACCCCCCGGCCGGCGACTTCGACCGCGCCCGCAGCGCCCTGATCGCCGCGGACCTCCCTTCCCTGCGCCCGCGCCACAACCACCTCACCGACCCCCTGCGCCGCATCCAGCTGCGCTACGGCCGCGACCACCGCTGGTACCCGTACGAATCCGAGCCCGGCGCCGAGGACTGGTGGCCCACCGGGCCCGCGGACCCCGACCCGGTGGGCGCCCTGACCACCCTGCTCGCGCGATGACTAACCTCGGCACCGTGGAAGGTCTCGACACACTCACCCGATCCCTCGCCCGGCGCACCCCCGAGCAGCTCGCCGTACTCCTCACCCGCCACGGCGAGCCGCTCGCCCGCCGCCCTGCCCCCACCCAACTGCGCGAACTGGCAAGCGCGTTGTGGTCGTACGAGGTCCTCCACCAGCTCGTGATCCACCTCGACCACCCCCGGTTGCAGGTGCTCGCCACCACCGCCCGCCTCAGCCAGGAGCGCGCCGCACGCGCCGCCCCGGGGCCCGCCGCCCCCGCACCGGGCGCCGATTACCAGTCCCTGATGGCGCACCGGCTGTCCTTCGCCCACCTGGCGAGCGAACCGGTCCCGCCCGAGGAGGTGTACGCCGCGCTCGGTGCCACCGCCGCACCGGCGCGGACGGCCGCCGAGAGCGCGCTGCACGCCCTGTACGACGACGGCCTGGCCGCGCGGGCGGAGGACGGCGCGATCGTGGTCCCGCCGCGCACCCCGCAGCTCCTGGCCGCCCACGACCTCGGCTCCTTCGTCGCGCACGCCCCACGGCCGGCCCCGCAGACCGCGCCCGCCCCCGCCGGGCGGACGCCCACCGACGCGTCCCTGCTCGACGAAGCGCGGACCGCCACCGCCACCCTCGCCGCCACCCTGGAACGCCTGCTGGCCTCTCTGGCGGCGCAGCCCGCGGCGCTGCGCAAGTCCGGCGGGCTGACGATCCGTGAGATCAAACGGCTGGCCAAGGCGGCCGGCGCCACCGAACCGTTCACCCGGCTCCTGCTCGATCTCGCCCTCGCCGCCGACCTGATCGCCCTGACCCGCACCTCGTCCGGCATCACCGCGCTGCCCACCGGCGCCTACGACGACTGGCTCACCCGCCCGCCCCGTGAGCGCCTCGCGCCCGTACTTGCCGCCTGGTCCGCCCTGTGGGACGTCCCCACCCACACCCCCTTCGGCCAGACCCCCACCGCGCTCGTACGGGGCCACGACCGGCATGCCCCGGCGCTGCGGCACGCCCTCCTGGCCACGCTGGCCACCGTCCCGCTCGGCACCGGGGCGCCCCTGCCGCCCCTGTCCTCCCCCGACGACAAGCCGCTGGCCGACCTCCTCGCCGCCGCGGACTGGCACCGCCCCCTGGCCGTCACCGCACAGCCGCCGGCCGAGGAGCGCGCCGCCCACACCCTGCACGAAGCCGCCTGGCTCGGCCTCCTCGCCCACGGCACCCTCACCCCGCTGGGCCGGGCCCTCCTCGCCGATCCGCGCGACCTGGACGCGCCCCTACGGGATCTGCTGCCGCCGCTCGTCGAACAGGCCCATTTCCAGGGCGATCTGACCGCCGTCGTCCCTGGACGCCCCGCCGCCGCCCTCGATGCGCTCCTCGCCGCCGCGGCCGACCGGGAGTCCGAAGGCCACGCCGTCACCTGGCGATTCACCCCCGCCTCCGTACGGCGCGCCCTGGACACCGGCCACAGCGCCGACACCCTCCTCGACGGGCTCACCGCCGTCTCGGTCTTCGGCGGCCTGCCGCAGCCGCTGGACTACCTCATCCGGGACACCGCCCGCAGCCACGGCCGGATGCGGGTCCTGCCCGCCGCCTGCTGCATCCGCTCCGACGACGAAACCCTCGTACGGGAGCTGGCCGCCCACCACGCCCTGCGCACCCTCGGGCTGCGGGCCGTCGCCCCGACCGTCCTGGTCAGCGGCCGGCCGCCGGCCGCCACCCTGGAGGCGCTGCGCGCGGCGGGGTACGCCCCCGCCCTGGAGTCCGACACCGGCGCGACGACGGTCGAGCGGCCGCCCACGCACCGGACCAAGGCCCCGGTGCCGGCCCGGGACCCCGGCGCCCCGCTGGCGCTCGCGCAGCGCCTCCTGGAGCGGGCGGGCCGACCGACGGTCCGGACCGGCTGACCGACGCCCGGACGGCGGCTGACCGACGGGCAACAGTCGGGCGGCTACTCGTACTCCGTACCGCCCTTTCGGGTCAGATACGCGCCGCTGACCACCTTGGCGACGGCCCGGCCGCCGACCACCGGGCTGTAGCGCTCGCCCAGCGGACGGACCACCACGCCCTCCCGGAGGTGCACCCCGCGCCCGGAGACCGTCTCGCGCCCGTCGGCCAGTCCCATCACCTGCCGCGCGTCGTACGGGCCGGTGAACAGCGTCGGCACCAGCGCCAGCCGCCCCTCCACCGCCGTGGCCAGCTCCTGCGGGGCCAGCCAGCGCACCTGCCCGCCGGCCTCCACCGCGACGTCGAACGCGGCATACGCGGGATCGCCGCGGCGGCCGTCCGCGCCGTACCCCAGATCCTGGACGCCGTCGCCGTACACCTCGCCGAAGACGCCGATCCGCGAAGCCCCCAGCTCCGCGGCGAGCTCCGCCGCGACCTCGGCCACCCCATGGGCGCGCACCGCCCGCCAGTACAGGTTCTTCGGGTCCTCCACCAGGGCCAGCCGCTGCGCGCCCAGCCCCTTGGACGTCACCTGGACGCGGCCGGAGGAGGCGCTGTAGGTCAGACAGCAGGCAGTGCCGTGCACCTTCTCCGTGACCGCCACCGGCTCGCCCTCGGCGAACACTTCCGGATAGCGCTTGAGATGCTCGATGTCGATCCACGGCAGCAGATCGGGCGCCGGCTCGACCTCACCGCTCATCGACACCGGCACCGGCGGCACCCACTTCACGATCCCGAGGTCCGCAGCGAAGTCCGTGCCCTCCTCGGCCGCCCGCGCCAGATCCGTGTCCTCCAGCGCCCGCGGTCGGCAGACGATGCCCTGTGACAGCTCGCCGCGCAGCCGGATCGCCTTGACCCGGTTGGCCGCGCTGCCCGCCAGCTTGCCGGTCAGCCCCAGCTCGGAGACCAACTCCTGGGGGAGGACGGCCTGCTCGGGGATGTACAGGGCGACGTCGCCGGTGCGGAACGCCCCCTTGGCGACGACGGCGCGGTAGAGCCCGACCTGGGCCAGTTCCAGCGCATCGGCGTTCGGATGGTCATGAATCGTCAGGTGCTCCACCGTGACGCGCAGCGTCGACATGCCCCGTCCCCGTTTCCCCAGTGGCACGGCAGATGCACACCGGTCGTCCGCGCCGCCCGTGCAGCGCCCCACCACTGTGATCCACCGAGCGGGCACCGGGCGAACGGATTTTCCCCGCCGGCGGGTGTGGCCCTGGGAAGGGGCGCAGCGGTGGTCAGTGATCGGCAGGTTTGCGCCGGGCGGCCGCCGCCGCCGGTACGGGCACCGAGGCGGACGGCCGCGTGAAGCGGGCGGCGGGCTTGACCACATCGACATAGGCGCGGCAGACCGGCGAGCGGCCGAGCGCGGTGCCCAGTACGCCGTTGACGGCCCCGCGGACGAACCGGCCGGCCGCCGAGGGCCGGGCTCCGGCGGCCGCGGGCAGCGGCCGTCCGGTGGCATCGGTCCAGGGTGCCTGGGCGATGCGCGCGAGGGACTGCTGCACCGTACGGGCGAGCCCCGGATCGTCCAGCCCGCGCCGGCGCAGCGCCTGACGCAGCGCAAGGGCGCTGTGCGCGGCGATGGACAGGCCCTGGCCGTAATCGGGGGCGAACGCGGCCACCGCGCCGCCCAGGGCGACGAATCCGGTGGGCCAGGGCCGCAGTTGTTCGAAGCGCCGAAGCCGGCTGGCGGTGTCGCGGGCCAGATGGACCTCGCTCAGCGGCTCGGCGTCGGCTATCAGGTCGCCGATGACGCACTGGGGTATGCGGCGCGCGAACGGCACGAAGCGGTCGGCGTGTTCGCCGGGGCGGTCGGCCCCGGCGCCGGTGAGGGTGACCAGCCAGCGGCCGCCTTCGATGGGCACCAGCGTCGCCGTCCGACCGGGGCCCGCATGCTCCTCGGGGACCGAACGGGCGGTGATCACCGGGCAGTTCGGGGCGCCGGGCGGGGCGCGGAAGATCCTGGTGGCGCTGACGATGCCCGGGTCGGTCCGCTCCTCGGCGACGGCGGGCAGACCCAGCTGCACGAGCCGGTCGGGCGTGGTGGAGTGCCGGCCGGTGGCGTCGACGACGAGGTCCGCGTCCAGGCGGCGGACCCTGCCGGTGACGGTGTCCCGTATGCGCACCCCGGTGACGTGCTCCGCCGTGCCGGTCAGCCCCTCGGCCTCCGTCGCGTCCAGTACGCCGACCCCGTCGAGGGCCGGCACCTGCTCGCGGACGACCCGGTCGAGCAGATCGCGCGAGCAGGCGATCACACACTGCGCGGGACGGCGCACCGACCAGCCCTGCGGGGCGGCCCCCGATGCCCCGGACGGCAGCGGCAGGGCGCGCGCCCCCTCCGCCAGCCACCGCTCGCTCACCCCGGGCAGCAGCGACTCCACCGCGCGGGCGCCGTCCGCCGACAGCAGATGGGCGTGCCGGGCCTGTGGCAGGTCCGTGGGCAGGGCGGGGGTGCGCGGCAGTCGTTCCCGTTCGACGACGATGACCTCGGCGTACCCGGACAGCGCCGCGGCGGCGAGCATCCCCGTGAAACCTCCGCCCAGCACGACGGCGAGAAACGGGTGGGTGAACTGGAGCCCGGAAGGGCCCGTACTGCGCGACGCGTTCATGGGCAATGCCTTTCTCGGCGGGAGCGCGCGGTGTCCCCGGGGTAGCGGGTCGCCTCCAGAAAGGGCGGTGCCGCATTCATACGGGAGTGCCGGCGCGCGGCGGCGATGACGGCGTCCGTGGCGGCCGTGAGCGATGCCGTCAACGAGGCGGGCAGGGAAACCGAGGCGGACCGCAGAACGCGCACCGCTGTGGTCAGGAGCGGCTGAACTCGTTGAGGGTCCCGGCAGGCCGGCGCGGACGCCGGCCTGCCGCCCCCCGATTTCCCCATCATGATTCCCCCTCAGGCCGTGCCCGCCCCACCGCACACCGGGCCACACCCTCGGCCACCCGCCCGTATCACCGGGTGGGACGGACCGGCGCAACTGCCTCGCATACTGCGTGCGGTCCCAGGGGGCACGGCCGTCACATCCGGTCGACGACGGGCACAGTTCCGGATCGTAGGCGGCGTGGATCACTTCCGGTAGCCGGAATACGACGAGGGACGCGTAGGAGCCACCCCGGGGATACTGCCGGGTAGACCCCCACCAAAGCGGCGCAATCGACAGAAAGCGGATCATTGCTTTCTCGCGTCGTGAGAAAGCCGTCGGATATGCGTCGCCCACAGCGGAAAGTTGGCGCATCACAGGCCGCATGGTTGGCGCGAAATGATCGGGTGGCCCCGGATTGTCGGGCGCCGTGCCTACCCTGTGCGGGCACCGCACCGAAGAATCCGAGGGAGAGTCGTGCGCGCGATCGTGATGCGAGAATTCGGCGGCCCGGACGTCCTGCGGCTGGAGGACGTGCCCGAGCCCGCACCCCGCGCCGGGCACACGGCGGTCGATGTGACCCTGGCGGGCGTCAACTTCGCGGATATGCACGTACGCGACGACTCCTACCTCGCGCCCGTCGAACTGCCCTATATCCCCGGCAACGAAGTTGTCGGCACCGTCGACGGTGGCCGCCGCGTCGTCGGCCTGACCCGGGGCGGCGGCTACGCCCAACGGGCGCTGCTGCACCGCCGGGTCACCTGGGACGTGCCCGACGCCATCACCGACGAACAGGCCGTCGCGCTCGCCCTCCAGGGCAACAGCGCCTGGCATCTGCTGTTCACCTCGCTGCGCATCACCGAGGGCGAGAGCCTCGTCGTCCCGGCCGCCGCCGGGGGCGTGGGCTCGCTCGCCGTCCAGCTCGCCGCGCACGCCGGCGCCAGGGTCATCGCCCTGGCCGGCTCCGAGGAAAAGCGCAAACTGGCGACGGAACTGGGCGCCCACGCCGCGGTGGACTCCACCGCGGAGGACCTGACGGAGCGCATCGTGGACGCGGCGGGCGGACCCGTGCAGGCGGCGCTGGAGATGACCGGCGGTGCCACCTTCGCCCGGACCCTCGCCGCCGTCGCCCCGCGCGGCCGGCTGGCGGTGTACGGCTTCGCGGGCGGCGAGCTGGCGAACGTGTCGACCCGGGAGCTGATGGAGCGGTCCCTCACGCTCTCCGGCTTCTGGCTGCCGCAGCTGTACGCCGACCGCGGGGCCCTGCCGGAGTCCATGCGGGCACTGTTCGAGGCCGTGGCCGACGGATGGCTCACACCGCTGACCGGCGCCACCTACGCTCTTGGTGAGGCGGCGCGGGCCCATCACGATCTGGCCGCCCGCACCCCGACCGGGAAGCTCGCCCTGGACGTCGCCCGCTAGCCGGCGCTGCACGGCGGGCACCGCACCAACCGCGCGCCAGGCTGCGCGGATCACTGCCAGGGGAGAGAGCACACGATGGGCAACAGCACCACAGCGTCGGGAGCCTCCACGGCGACGCCGCGGGCGTCGGGATCCGGCCATGCCGAGCGGGTCTTCCTCGTCCAGACCGCCTTCGCCGACCTCGGCGGATACGCCCACGGGCCCGGGGAGATCGCCGACTTCACCGGCCTGGACGACTCCGTCGTCTACCGCATCCTGCAGTCCGGCATCTACCAGCGCATCTTCGAACGCGTCGACCGCGGCCTGTACCGGCTGCGGACCTCGGCCGCCCAGCTCGCCTTCACCGCGCTCGACCACCGCCTCGACGGCGATATCACCCAGACCGTGCTGCGCCGGCTGCGCGAGGCCACCGACGGCGGGCTGGCGTTCCTCTACATGGTCGCGCCGTTCTCCGGCGCGCAGCGCCAGTGCGTCGACATGGCCGTCGGCGACTCGGACCTCGCCGAACTGGGCATGACCCCGCGCGATGTGCTGTCGGTGACCCGCTCGCTGCGCACCGGCGCCTCCGGCCGCACCATCCTCGCCTACCTGCCGCCGGTCCTCCAGCAGCGGGTCCTGGCCGAGCCCGTGCCCGACCAGGCGGGACCCGGCGTCTACCGGGACAACGACGCGCTGCTGACGTCCCTGGGGGAGGTCCGCGACCTCGGCCACGCCCTCGGGTTCGAGGAGTGCATGGCCGGCTGGAACTCCTGCGCGGCCCCGATCATGTGGGACGGCGCCATCATGGGCTCCGCGCTGCTCCTCAAGCCCAGGACCGTGATGCCGCAGCCGCCGCAGAGCGTCATCGACGCGACGAAGGAGGCGGCGGCCGAACTCAGCCGCCACGGAGCCGCCCGCCCGGCCTCGGACCAGACCTGAGCCCCGGCGACACTGGTGTAACGACACACAAGGGGGTCCGATGGACGCGGAGTTGGTGACGCTCGCCACCGCGGGAGCGACCACGCTGGTGCAGCAGATGACGACGCAGGGCTGGGAGACCGTACGCCGCAGGGTGGCGGCGCTCCTCGCCCGGCGCCGGGGCGGAGCGGACGAGGAGGCGGCCGAGCGGGAGCTGGAGGACTGGCGGGCCGATCTCATGGCCGCGCTGGAGGAGGGCGACGAGGCCACCAGGGCGGATGCCACCGCGCACTGGCGGCACCAGCTGCGCCGCCTGCTGCGCGACGACCCGGAGGCGGCGGCCGAACTGCGTGCCCTGCTGGGGGAGTTGCCCGCGGTCGAGGTACGCAACTCCATCAGCGGCGGTGTCCAGTACGGCACGGTGATCCAGACCGGCACCATCTCCGGCGGACTCACCCTCGGCGGCTCCCCCGACCGCCCGGGGCCGCGCTGACCCGGCGGGGCCCCTCCCGGGCGGCCGGGCACAATGGCCGGGTGCGGCTCGAAGCGATCACCTGGGACCGGCTGACCGACGCCCTCGCCGGGCACATCGCCGCGATGACGGCGGCGGACGGGAGCCCCTGGCTGCGGATCGCGGTCGACGGGGCCCCCGCCGCGGCGCCCGGCGAACCGGCCGGACGGCTCGCCGAGGCGCTGCGGATCAGGGGGCGGGCGGTGCACAAGGCCGGCGCCTTCGGCTTTCTGCGCCCCGCCTCGCTGCGGCTGGAGTACGGCCGCGAGGACCCCGACGCCTTCCACGACGAGTGGTTCGACCGGCGCGCCCTGTGGCGCGAGGTGTTCGCACCGCTGGAGCCGGCCGGCACCGGACGGGTCCTGCCGGACCTGTGGGACCCCGTCGCGGACCGCGCCACCCGCAGCCGATACGTGGAACTGCCGCCCGGCGGCGTGCTGGTGCTGCACGGCCCCTTGCTGCTCGGTCATGGTTTCCCCTTCGACTTCTCGGTCCACCTGAAGCTGTCGCCCGCCGCGCTGGCCCGCCGTACACCGCCGGACCGGCGCTGGACGCTGCCCGCCTTCGCGCGCTACGAGGACGAGACCCGGCCCGAGGAGGCCGCGGACGTCGTCGTACGGGCCGATGACCCCCGCCGCCCCGCCTGGTCCGGACTGCGCTGAGCACCCCCGGGACCGGCCCCGGGCGTCAGACCAGCTGCCGGATCTCGCCCCGGACGCGGTAGAACCCGCCCGCGGACGCCGACAGGTCCTCGACGACATACCGCGCCCCGGGACGGCGTATCTGACGGGGGAACTGGACGTTCCAGGACGGCTCATAGCCCTCGGAGACCACATGGACCCGCAGCCGGCCGCTCTCCTGGACACACTCCACGACGATCCCGGAGGCAGCCGCGGAACTCACCGTCTGCACCGTGGCCGACGGGGTGTACGTCGGCAGCGCGGCGGCCGACTTGACGTCCCGGGCGACGGGGACCGTACCCGAGCGGGCGGCGGCGATCGCCGCATCGCTCGCATCCACGCACACCAGGGAGCCGTCCGTGGTCACCATGTACAGCTTCTCGTCCAGATACTGCATGGACAGCGCCGAACCGCCGCCCGTGCCCAGCTTCCACAGCCGGGTGCCGTCCGCGGCGAAGCAGTACACCGAGGACGCCGAGTCCCCCGCGAAGACATGGCGGCCGTCAAGGGCGGTGGCGCAGGAGTAGACGACCGAGTCGCAGGCGTAAGTGGCCTCCACAGCGCCGCTGTCCTTCGCCAGCCGCTGGACGACGCGCTTGTCCGTACCGGCGTACACCGCACGGTCCTCCTGCCAGCCGAACAGCACCGCCCCCCTGGTCGGGGTGTGCCACAGCTCGCCGCTGCCGTCGGCGCGGTAGGCGGTCACCCCGAGGCGGTGGCCGTGGTACACGGCGTGCTCGTCGCGCCGCACCATCCAGGCGTGCTCGCCCCCGCTGCGCCGCGACCACTGGTACTCGTCCTCGTGGTCGATGACCGTCAGCCCGCCCCCGCGGTCGGAGACGTTGAGGATGCCCTCGCGGATGTCCAGCCAGAAGATGTCGACGTCGGGTGCGATGTCATAGGCGGCGAACGGCAGCTTCGAGGACAGGTCGTAGACCGTGCCGTCGTCACAGCCCGCGTAGATCCAGAAGTCGTCCGCCACCAGGCACTTGACGCCCTCGGGCAGCTGATAGCGGGCCAGTACCTCGCCGTCGTGGCCGAGGGTGAAGACATCGCCGTTCTGGTTGCCCACCCAGCAGCGGTCCTCGGCGATATGGATCCCGAACGCCGAGGCGCCCGTACGGAAGCGCCACAGCACCGGCGCGACCGCAGGCGCCGTGGACGGCGCCGAAGTGACCTGACGGTGCGTCACCGGCCGGGCGGCACGCTGCCCCTGGACGGCCGGAGCATAGCCCTTGCGCACCTTCTCACCGATCTTCCGGGCGGCCGCGGCCTGCGCCTTCTCCCGCGTCGGAAAGGACGACGTCTGCCGCTGTCCGGCCGCGCCGATCCGCCCGTACCGAACCGAGACGACGGTGTCCGATACCGTCACCTCGTAGAACTTGTGGGCACCGCCGCCGTCTTGGGACAGTTCCAGATAGGTCGTGATGTCGGACGCGGCCTGCGTCATGGTCTCGGACATGGCGAACTCCCCTCCCCGGGCCGGTCCCAGCGACCGTTCCCCCGCTGCTGAAAACCGTAGAACCCACCACTGACAATCGACCGCCACACGCCCGCCGGGGCCGCCGCACACCCCGCTGACGAGGGCGGATAGCGTGACGCCATGACCACGTCATCCGCATCCTCCACGCCCTCCGCCGCCTCCTCCTCCGACGACTCCGCGCTGCCCGGCCGCCACGGGCCCACCGCGACCGTGGAGGCCCACCCCCGCTCCGTCGGCACCGTCCGGATGTCCTACGCACCGGACCACGACGGCGACCCGGACCCCGGCGAGATCGTGTGGACCTGGGCGCCGTACGAGGAGAACGACGGCCGCGGCAAGGACCGGCCCGTCCTCGTCGTCGCCCGCGAGAGCGCCGGCACCCTCCTGGCCGTGCAGCTGTCCAGCAAGCGGCATGCCGACGACTACGACTGGGTCGCCATCGGCGTCGGCCCGTGGGACCGCGCCGGGCGCGACTCCTGGGTCGCGGTGGACCGCGTACTGCGGGTGCACCCGGAGGGCATGCGACGCGAGGCGTGCGCGCTGGACCGCGGCCGCTTCAACCTCGTCGTCAACCGGCTGCGCGAGCGCTACGGCTGGCGCTGACGGCCCTCCCGTCGCCCGCCACCGCCCTTCCCTGGAAGCGCTGCGCGCTGCCCCCTCGGTGCGGCGCGGCCGTCAGGCGTCCGCCAGGGCCAGCAGCTTGGTGACGGTGTTCCAGTTCCGTGCGGTCGCCGTCACACCGAGCCGGGCGCGGCCGACCGCATCGGCGAGCTTGGAGCGGCCGATGCCGTTCGGGCACCACAGATACAGTTCGCGCCCGGCCAGCTGGAAGCGGTCGGGCGCGAAGGCGCCCTGGTCGAGCGCGTCCAGCGCGGAGGTGTCATCCGGCACCGCCGACAGAAACGTCAGGTGCAGGGTCTTGGGCTCCGCCGCGGCCTGCGGAAACGGATTGGCGGCCACGGCGGCGGCCAGCTCGTCCCGGGTGCGCACCATGACCGGCACCGTCAGCCCCAGATCGGCGGCTATCCGCTCATGGAGCAGCCGGGCCGTCTCCTCCGGCGGCGTTCCCGGGTCGGCGAAGACGAGGTTGCCGGTCTGGAGCAGTACGGAGACGTCCTTCAGGCCCAGGGGCTCGGCGAGCGCCAGCTGCTGCGCCTTGGGGAAGGAGTTGTGACCGCCGACGTTGATACCGCGCAGCAGAGCGATCTGACGGGACATGGTGCGAGCCCTTCGGAGAAACCGGACGACGGCGGGGACGGGGACAGGGTCAGAACAGCGGCGCGGGCAGCACGCCCTCCAGGGCCAGCAGCAGCCGTTTGGTCTCCAGACCGCCGCCGAAGCCCCCGATACCGCCGTCACTGGCGACGACCCGATGACAGGGCACGACGACCGGCAGCGGATTGGATCCCATCGCCGCGCCCACCGCACGGGCGGCGCCCGGCTCCCCGACCCGGTCGGCGAGGTCCTGATAGCCGACAACGCTGCCGTAGGGAACCCCGTCGGCCAGGGCTTGCAGCACCCGGGAGTTGAAGCCGGAGGTCAGCGACCAGTCCAGCGGGACCGTGAAGGACCGCAGCTCCCCGGCGAAATAGGCGGCGAGCTCGGCGGTGGCCGCCGCCAGATGGGGTATCTCCGGGAGCGGCGGGCCCCCC
>NZ_JRKI01000011.1 GCF_000935125.1 Streptomyces natalensis ATCC 27448
CTCCAGTCGGGTCAGCGCGCGCCGGCAGGTGCGCTCGTCGGCATGGAAGGCCACATGGGCCAGGCCCCGGTGGGTCGCGGCCAGCAGCAGCGGGCCGATCGGCGTCGCCGTCCGCGTCCAGCCCCAGTCGCGGCGCTCCGCGCCCGCCGCGGCCGGGGTCCCCTGCGTGCTGTGCTCGGCATCGTGCCCGGAATCGTGCTCGGAATCCCTCACACGATCAGCGTAGGACGTGCCACTGACAACGCGGCCCGATCGGGCGAGGGGGACTCCCTGCGATGCTCAGTCCTCGCCGGTCTCCAGCGCATCGCGGATCTCGTCGGCCCTGTTGCTGATGATGCCGTCGACACCCATCCGGTCGAGCGCGATCGCCTTGCTGTCGTCGTCGACGGTCCAGGCGTTCACCTGCATCCGGCGGTTGTGCGGGCCGGTCAGCCGGTGCACGGCATCGACGTAGCCCGGGGTGACCGTCGTGTGGTTGGGGTTGATCTCATCGCAGAACTCCGCGTACTTCGGCAGACCGGCGACCGGCGGCGTGCCGATGAAGCCCGTCTTGATGTCCGGGCGCAGGCTGTGCACGGTCTTGACGGCGTCGGCGTCGAAGCTCTGGATGACCAGCCGGCGCCGGACGTGGCTGCGGTCCAGCCAGCCCGCACGGCTCAGCACCCGAAGGGTCTGCAGCTCGATCCCCGGGTAGAGCTCGGGCGACTTGAGCTCCAGCAGGAGCCGCTGGCCGTTGTCCTCGACCTCGTCCATGTAGTCCTCGAGGGTGGGCACCCGCTCGCCCTCGAAGTCCGGGCTGAACCAGCTGCCCGCGTCCAGCTTCTCGATCTCGTTGAGCGTGAAGTCCTTGACATTCCAGGGCTTGCGGTCGGGGAAGACCTGTTCGACGTTGGTGGTCCTGGCCAGCGAGTTGTCGTGCAGCACGACCAGCGCGCCGTCCTTGGTGCGCTGGACGTCGTTCTCGACCCAGAGATCGCCCAGCCGGCTGGCCGCATCGATCGAGGCCAGTGTGTTCTCGGGGGCGTGCGTCGGGGCGCCGCGGTGGCCGACGACCACCGTTTTGTGCCCGTTGGCCGCGGCCTGCGCGGGCGCGCCGGAGAGGACGAGCGCGGACAGACCCATGAGCGCACCGGCGAGCGCGGTGGCGACGGGGCGAATACGCATACGGACTCCTCGTGACGTCGGGGGGACGTGGCTGACCTCGGGTGACGTGCACCGGCCATACGGGCGGAGGCTCGCAGCCGGGCCGTAGTGGTGAGTGGTCGGCGGATTGCCGGGGACTGAAGGGAACGGGGCCGGTATTCCGTGTGAGCGCCGTAGGTGCAGGATGCCCGTAATCGCCGTGCAGCAGACGTGCGCCCGATGCCGTCCAACTTGCCGGAGCCCTCAGCGTTACGCATCTCGGCCGACACCGCGTCACCCGTCGTTCTTGCGCCCGGTTTTGCCCCGTGCGCGCGGCCCCGCCGCGCCCCGCCCGCACCCTCCCTCGCGCGCCCGGCGAGGTCAGAGCCGCCGCGGCGACCCGGCCCGGCCCACCGCGGCACGGCGAAGGCCGCCGCGGGGCCGCCCGGCCGGTCCGCCCGACTTCCCCGCGCGGCCGCGGCCATTCCGGCGAATCCGCTGGTCGGAGGGTTTGTCACGCCGGTTGTCAGTGGGGGGTCGTACGGTGGGTGCCATGCGGCCCGTATCAAAGATCGAACGCACGGTGGCGCCCTTCGAGGTCGTCAGCCCCTATCAGCCCAGCGGCGACCAGCCGGCGGCCATCGCCGAGCTGGAGCAGCGCATCCGCGGCGGTGAGAAGGACGTCGTCCTGCTGGGCGCGACCGGCACCGGCAAGTCGGCGACCACCGCGTGGATGATCGAGAAGCTGCAGCGCCCCACCCTCGTCATGGCGCCCAACAAAACCCTCGCGGCCCAGCTCGCCAACGAATTCCGCGAGCTGCTGCCCAACAACGCCGTCGAGTACTTCGTCTCCTACTACGACTACTACCAGCCCGAGGCGTACGTCCCCCAGTCCGATACGTACATCGAGAAGGACTCCTCCATCAACGAGGAGGTCGAACGGCTGCGCCATTCCGCGACGAATTCGCTGCTCACCCGGCGGGACGTCATCGTGGTCGCCTCGGTGTCCTGCATCTACGGCCTGGGCACGCCGCAGGAGTACGTCGACCGGATGGTGCCCCTGAAGGTCGGCGACGAATTCGACCGCGACCAGCTGCTGCGCCGCTTCGTCGACATCCAGTACACCCGTAACGACGTCGCCTTCACCCGCGGCACCTTCCGGGTGCGCGGCGACACCATCGAGATCTTCCCGGTCTACGAAGAGCTGGCCGTGCGGATCGAGATGTTCGGCGACGAGATCGAGGCGCTGTCCACGCTCCACCCGCTCACCGGCGAGGTGATCAGCGAGGACCAGGAGCTGTACATCTTCCCGGCCAGCCACTACATCGCCGGCCCCGAGCGCCTGGAGAAGGCCATCGCCGGGATCGAGGCCGAGCTGGCGGACAGCCTCGCCACCATGGAGAAGCAGGGCAAGCATCTGGAGGCCCAGCGGCTGCGGATGCGCACCACGTACGACATCGAGATGATGCGGCAGATCGGCTCCTGCTCCGGCATCGAGAACTACTCGATGCACATGGACGGCCGCGAGCCCGGCTCCGCGCCCAACACCCTCATCGACTACTTCCCGGAGGACTTCCTCCTGGTCATCGACGAGTCGCATGTCACCGTCCCGCAGATCGGCGCGATGTACGAGGGCGACGCCTCCCGTAAGCGCACCCTGGTCGAGCACGGCTTCCGGCTGCCGTCGGCCATGGACAACCGGCCGCTGAAGTGGGAGGAGTTCCTCGAGCGCATCGGCCAGACCGTCTATCTGTCCGCGACCCCCGGCAAGTACGAGCTCGCGCGCGGCGACGGCTTCGTGGAGCAGATCATCCGCCCGACCGGCCTGGTCGACCCGGAGGTGGTCGTCAAACCCACCGACGGGCAGATCGACGACCTGGTGCACGAGATCCGCCGGCGCACCGAGAAGGACGAGCGCGTCCTGGTCACGACCCTGACCAAGAAGATGGCCGAGGACCTCACCGACTACTTCCTCGAGCTCGGTATCCAGGTCCGCTATCTGCACAGCGATGTCGACACCCTGCGGCGGGTGGAGCTGCTGCGCGAGCTGCGCGCGGGCGAGTACGACGTCCTGGTGGGCATCAACCTGCTGCGCGAGGGCCTCGACCTGCCCGAGGTGTCCCTGGTGGCCATCCTCGACGCCGACAAGGAAGGCTTCCTGCGCTCCGGTTCGGCGCTGATCCAGACCATCGGCCGCGCCGCCCGTAACGTCTCCGGCCAGGTCCATATGTATGCCGACAAGATCACCCCGGCGATGGAGAAGGCCATCGAGGAGACCAACCGCCGCCGGGAGAAGCAGCTGGCCTACAACAAGGCGAACGGCATCGACCCGCAGCCGCTGCGCAAGAAGATCGGCGACATCGTGGCGACCCTCGCCCGCGAGGAGATCGACACCCAGGAGCTGCTCGGCACGGACTTCCGCAAGCCCGCCCAGGCCGCCGGGGGCAAGGCGGGCAAGGGCGCCAAGGCACCGGTGCCGGCGCTCGGCGCCGCGGCCGCGCGGGGCAAGGGCGGCAAGGCCGGTGCGGTGGTGACCGACCGTCCGGCCGCCGAACTGGCCGCGCTGATCGAGGAGATGACCGAGCGGATGCGGGCCGCCGCGGCGGAGCTCCAGTTCGAGGTCGCCGCCCGGCTCCGCGACGAGGTCGGGGAACTGAAGAAGGAGCTGCGGCAGATGAAGGAGGCCGGAGTGCAGTAGGGGGAGACCACGAGGGCCGAGGGGGAGGGGGATCCGCACACCGGGGAGGGCCCGCCCACGCTGGTGTGCGGCCGGGCCCCGCGTGCGGGCCTGTGTTGCAGAAACGCCACAAAACGCGGGGCCGCGACGGCGTTGCCGTGCCGCCGTGCGTAGGGTCGGGAACACCGCCGGAAATGCGGGCGGGGACGTACGAAGAGGGGACAGCGCGTGTCGGTCAATTTGTCCAAGGGGCAGGGAATCAGCCTGCAGAAGTCCGACGGAGGCACGCTGGCCGCGGTGCGGATGGGGCTGGGCTGGCGCTCGGCGCCGCGCAGGGGCCTGTTCGGGCGGCGCACCAACGAGATCGATCTCGATGCCTCGGCGGTGCTGTTCGCCGGGCAGACCCCCGTCGACGTGGTCTTCTTCCAGCATCTGATCAGCGACGACGGCTCGGTGCGGCACACCGGCGACAACCGCGTCGGCGGCGCCGGCCAGGGCGGCGACGACGAGGCGATCCTGGTCGACCTGTCGCGGGTGCCGGTGCACATCGACCAGATCGTGTTCACCGTCAACTCCTTCACCGGCCAGAGCTTCGCCGAGGTGCAGGACGCCTTCTGCCGCCTGGTCGACGAGACCACCGGCCAGGAGCTGGCCCGCTACACCCTCACCGGCGGCGGCCAGTACACCGCGCAGGTCATGTCCAAGGTGCACCGCGCGGGCAACGGCTGGTCGATGACCGCCATCGGTGAGCCCGCCAACGGACGCACCTTCCAGGACCTGGTGCCCGCGATGCTGCCGCATCTGTAGCCACCGCACCACGGCGGCAGCGCGCACCGGGCCGCGCCGCCGCACCCCGGGCGCCGCGCCCGGCACCCGGCCCGGACGCGACACCGAGCAGGGGGAACAACGATGACGGCCGAGCTGGTCCGTGGCCAGAACCATCCACTGGACCGCACCCGTGTGGAGATCCGGATCAGCGCGGGCGGGCCCGTCATGGCCGGTGTCACGCTCGGCGACGATCAGGGCAGGCTGTCCGGCACCGACGCGGTGGCTCACCCGGGGGCGCCCTGCCGCACCGGCGTCGAGGTCCCCCGCCAGGCCGCCTCCGAGCACCGCATCGCGGTGGACCTCGACGCGGTGGCGGACACCGTCCACCGGGTGAGCGTGTTGCTCGCACTTCCCGCCACGGTGTCCTCGCTGACCGGTTTCGGCGCGGCTGCCGCGCCCCGCGTCGCCGTCACCGGCCTCGACGGCACCCCGCTCGCCGGGTACTCGATCACCGGCCTGGGTGCCGAGACCGCCGTCGTCGCCGTGGAGCTCTACCGTCGGCAGGGCGCCTGGAAGGTCCGCGCGGTGGGCCAGGGCTACGCCGACGGCCTGGCCGCGATGCTCCGTGACCAGGGGCTGCCGCAGGCGGCGGAGCTGGCCGCGGAGATCGAGGAGGCGGTCGGCCTGGGCCGTGCCCGCGCGGTGCCCTCCCCGGTGGCGGCCGGCCGCGCCGAACAGCCCACGGCCGCGCCGCCCGTCCCCGAAGGCCCCGCCCCCGCGTCACCCGCCCCCGATGCCTCCGCCCCGTCGGCCCCCGCACACGGCGGCGACCGCGTCGACTACCGCCACCCCCGGCGCCGTACGGCCCCCGCCCCGGCCCCCGCGGCCGCCCCGGAAGGCCCAAAGATCCCGGAAGCCCCCGACGGCCCGCAGACCCCGGTGGCCGGGGACGCCGCCGGATGGAGCATGGACGAGCGGCTCTACAACCAGGTCTGGGGCATGTTCGAGGACCTGGCCCGCTCGGTGGCCGCCTACCGCAGCGCCTGCTCCTTCGCCGAGTCCCGGCTGGAGCAGGAGCTCGACCAGGCCCTCGCCGATCCGAGGAACCGCCTGGGCTCGGCAGCCGCCGCCGCCCGCGCCGCCGCCCGCGACCGGCACGCCGCCCTGGTCACCCAGGCCCGCGCCGCCCTCGACCGCGACCTCACCCAGCTCACCGCCGAATCCGAGGTCGTCGAGCCCGCTCTGCCGCCCGCCTTCGCCCGCTGGGACAGCCCCGTCTGGCAGGGCCACCACGCCCCGCAGGAGCCCCCGATGGCGGTCCGGCTGGGCGATCTGCACCTCCCCGAGGTCCTGGACCTGCGCATCCCCATGCTCGTCCGTCTCCCCCTGGAGCGCGGCCTGTGGATCGACAGCGGACCGTCCTCCTACGCCTGGCAGGCCGACCCAGGGCGGGAGTTCGGCCGCCGCGAGCTGGGCAGCGCGCTCACCGAGGGCCCGCCCGACGAGGCCGTGCTCGGCCGCCTCGCCCTGGACACCGCGGTCGCGGTCGCGGCCCGGCTGCTCGCCGCCCACCCGGTGGGGGACTTCGCGCTCCAGGTCATCGACCCCGGCGGTACGGCCGCGCCCGCGCTCGCCCCGCTGCTGGAGACCGGCGCCCTGCGCGAGCCCCCCGCCCCCGGCGCCCAGGGGGTCGCCCGGACCCTGGAGGCACTGATCCGGCGGGTGGACCTGGTCCAGATGGCGGTGCGCAACCGTGCGGCCGACTCCCTGCCGCCGGATGTCGACACCGCCCAACAGCTGCTGATCGTCCATGACTTCCCGCACGGCTTCGACGACCGCGCCGTCAACCAGCTGCGCTATCTGGCCGACGAGGGCCCGGCGGTCGGGGTGCATCTGCTGATCGTCGCCGACCGCGCCCAGTCCCAGGAGTACGGCCCGGTCCTCGATCCGCTGTGGCGGTCCCTGCTGCGCCTCACACCGGTGCCCGACGCCCATCTCGCCGACCCCTGGGTGGGGCACGCCTGGACGTATGAGCCGGCGCTCGCCCCCCAGGGCAGCCCGATCGTCCGCCAGGTCCTGAGCCGCCTCGCCCAGGCCCGCCCGGCCGAACGGCACTGACCGGCCCGACGCTGCCTACCCCTCGACGCATCACCCCTCCCACCAGCATATTTGCCGTTTCCTTTACTCTTTCTTGGTTATCCTTTACCCTTCTTGGTGCGGAGGGGAGTATTCCCGCTGCGGCGTACCCGTCATCACGGACCGACGAGCTTCACCGGATCCCGGGGCGCCGGCCCGGCATCTGCCCTTGGGCGGAAGAGACCTCCGGCAGCGACGACGCTGTGAGTGCCGTACGACTCTGCCGGAGGAGCAGTGGACGTTTCCCTGACCCTGTGGGCGCTGACCATCCTCGGTCTGTGCGCCCTGATCGCCGCCGACTTCTTCATCGGCGGCCGCAAGCCCCACGAGGTCTCCCTCAAAGAGGCCGGAATCTGGACCGCCGTCTGGATCGCGCTCGCCGCGCTGTTCGGACTCGGACTGCTGGTCTTCGGCGGTGGCGCGCCCGCCGGTGAGTTCTTCGCCGGCTTCGTCACCGAGAAGTCGCTGAGCGTCGACAACCTCTTCGTCTTCGTGCTGATCATGGGCAAGTTCGCGGTCCCGGCGAAGTACCAGCAGCGGGTCCTGATGGTCGGCGTGCTGATCGCGCTCGTCCTGCGGGCCGGTTTCATCGGCGCCGGCGCCGCGATCATCGCCCACTTCTCGTGGATCTTCTATCTCTTCGGCGCGTTCCTCATCTGGACCGCGTGGAAGCTCGTCCAGGAGGCGCGCGCCGAGGAACACGACGAGGAGTTCGAGGAGAACCGCTTCCTCAAGATGGTCGAGCGGCGCTTCCCCTCGACCGACGCGTACCACGGCACCAGGCTGTTCATCGTCGAGAACGGCCGCCGGCTGATGACCCCGATGCTGATCGTCATGCTGGCGATCGGCACCACCGACGTCCTGTTCGCCCTGGACTCCATCCCGGCGATCTTCGGCCTCACCCAGGACCCGTACATCGTCTTCACCGCCAACGCCTTCGCCCTGATGGGACTACGGCAGCTGTACTTCCTGATCGGCGGGCTGCTGGAGAAGCTGGTCCACCTCTCCTACGGCCTGTCGGTGATTCTCGGCTTCATTGGGGTGAAGCTGGTGCTGCACGCGCTGCACGAGTCCGGGGTGGCCGTACCGGAGATCAGCATTCCGGTCTCGCTGGGGGTGATCTGCGCGGTCCTCGTCATCACGACGCTCACCAGCCTGCGCGCCTCGAAGAAGGAGCGGCAGGCGGCCGAGGTGGCGGCCAGGGAGGACCTGACCGTCTGAGACCGCCGGCGGGCCCGTACGACCGACCGGCCGTACGGGCCCGCCGGGGCTACCAGCCGCGCTCGCGCCACTCCGCGAGATGCGGACGCTCCGCGCCCAGCGTGGTGTCGTCGCCATGGCCCGGGTAGACCCAGGTCTCGTCCGGCAGTTGACCGAAGAGCTTGCTCTCGACGTCGTCGAGCAGGCTGGCGAAGTTCTCGGCATCGCCCCAGGTGTTGCCGACGCCCCCGGGGAAGAGGCAGTCGCCGGTGAAGACATGCGGCGCGCCGTGCGGGTCGTCGTAGACCAGCGCGATGCTGCCCGGGGTGTGGCCGACCAGATGACGTGCCGTCAGCTGCACCCGGCCGACGGTGAGGGTGTCGCCGTCCTCGACGGGGACGTCCGTGGGGACCGGGATGCCCTCGGTGTCGTAGCGCCCCGCATAGGTGCGCGCACCGGTCGCATCGACCACCTCGCGCAGCGCGCCCCAGTGGTCACCGTGCCGGTGGGTGGTGACCACTGAGGCGATGCCGCTGTCGCCGATCAGCGTGAGCAGGGTGTGCGGTTCGGCGGCCGCGTCGATCAGCAGCTGCTCGTCGGTGGCCCGGCACCGCAGCAGATAGGCGTTGTTGTTCATCGGACCGACCGCGACCTTCGAGATCATCAGGTCGCTCAGCTCATGTACGTCGGCCGGTCCGCCGACCTGGACTGCTCCGCTGTAGGCCATCATGGGATCACTCTAAAGCGGCGGGACGGCAGGCAGGGGGGAGCCTGCGCTGTCGAGTTGCCCGCCGTCGGAGCGTCCGCTCAGCCAGCCGACCAGCTCCGCCGCGGCGCCCGTCACCACCACCGGCGCGGCCCCGGGCGCCCCGCCTCCGGTGCGCCAGTGACGGCCGCCCTGCGTATGCAGCTCCAGGGTGGGCAGCTCTTTGTGCCCCGCGAACTTCACCGTGGCCAGCAGGTCCAGATAGCCGTCGACGAAGCCGGGCAGCAGCTGGTCGACGGTGTGCCCGACGCCGAGGTCGACGTGGTGCAGCTCGACCTCGGCCAGCCGGCGCAGCGCCAGCCGGCCGGCGCGCTCGATGACGCCGTTGCGCATCTCGACCTCGTACGCCCGGCGCTCCTCCGGCAGCGCCCGCGCCGCCGCATCGAAGCGGGCGGCGCTCTCGCGCAGATCCTCCAGATGGGCGGCCAGCGGACGGCCGGCGTCGCGTTCGATATCGGCGTCGCGGGCCGTGTCGCTCGCGTACATCGGCGTGCGCACCGTCGTACGCGCCCAGGTCAGGAGGTTGGTCAGGGCATCCGCGTTACGGGAGAGGTGCGCGAGGACATGGCCACGGGTCCAGTGCGGCAGAAGGGACGGTTCGGCGATCGCCTCGTCGTCCAGTTTGCCGGCCGAGACCAGAAGCCGGTCGGTGGCCTCACGGACGGCACTGGCGTCGCGCGGGAAGTCCGGCAGGGTGTGGGTCATGCTCCGAAGCTAGCGCCACCGGGGCGACTTCGGGAGTCGTCCGGCGGCCACCGGGGCGTACGCGGGGGCGGGGGAGGGGCGGGGGGGGGGGCGGGGGGC
>NZ_JRKI01000012.1 GCF_000935125.1 Streptomyces natalensis ATCC 27448
CGCAGGAAGACGCCGAGCATCAGCAGCCCGCCGGCGAGCATGGCGAAGCACCACAGCGGCCAGTGGTGGGTGTTGCCTTCGGTGAGCGGGAAGATGATCAGGGCCATGGCGAGTGCGGACAGCAGCATCCCGGTGAGGTCCAGGCGGTTGGCGTTCTGTGCGGTCGATTCGGGGATGAACTTCCGTCCGAGGATGATCACGGCGAGTCCGACGGGCACGTTGATCAGGAAGATCGGCCGCCAGGACAGTCCGAACAGATCCAGCTGGGTGAGCACGCCGCCCAGAACCGGCCCCAGAACGGAGGCCAGCGACAGGACGGCCCCGTAGAGGCCGAAGGCCCTGCTGCGGTTCTCGCTGTCGAAGGTGACGTGGAGGGTGGCCAGGACCTGGGGGATCATTACGGCGACTCCGGCGCCTTGGATGACGCGGGCGGCGATCAGTACACCGGGTCCGGTGGCGATGCCGCACAGCAGCGAGGCGAGGGTGAACAGGGCGGTGCCGATGAGGAGGATCTTGCGCCGGCCGTGAAGGTCGCCGAGCCTGCCGCCGGTGATCAGTCCGACGGCGACGGTCAGCGAGTAGCCGGCGGTCAGCCACTGCACCGCGGCTGGTCCGGTGCCGGTCGACGCCTGGATTGCGGGCAGGGCGGTAAGGACGACCGACTGGTCGAGGATGTCCATGAGCTCGGCGACCAGGACGACCACGAGGGCGATCCGGGCGGCCCGGGTCATCTTCGGCGACCGGTCCGGTACGTCGTGAGCCGGGGGGTCGGCGGTGTGCTGCGGCTCGTTGCCGAGCGCGGGGGAAGGCACTGTGGGGCTCCTGATTCAAGGAGTCGGGGAGCCCTGCCGTCAGCCGCGCTGGGGTTGGAGAACACGAAACCCGGGGCAGTCGGCAGAGCTGCACCCGGAAAATGACAGGGAAACGCGGGGGTGGGTGACGCAACTCAGGCCAGCGCGACGTCCGCCCCCGGACACGTTCGAAGCCTCAGAACGTGGGGAGCTGCGGACGGCTACTTGGCCTGGGAGATAAATCGTCACCTCGAAACACAGCGCCGGGCCCCGGAACGGGCACAGGCGGAACTCAAACAGGGTAAAGGCCCCTCCGGCGTCCGTGCAACGCGATAACTCACCCACACCCCGCAGCGGCCTGCCGGACCCGCAAGGTAACTCTTCAGTCCGCAAGATCCCCCGCAAAGTGAAGTTTCAGTCCGCAGACTGCGACGTCACTGGACAGCTGACCTGGATCACCAGCAGTCCTTGGGGTGGTGAACCGAGGAGATAAAGTGTCCGCTCCACACCCAGGTGTCCGGGTAGTTGTTGTAGAGCTTGAACCAGCGTGCTCCTGAAGGAGTCTTGGTGGTCTGGCACTGAATCTCCTCGCGTGTGCTTTGCGGGGCGATGCCAAAGCGCTTCGAGTGGGAATCCGGCTTGGCGTACAGGGGCGCCCCGTGGGGGGACGCGACATACATGACCATGGGGCCGGACTTTGAAGCGGCATCCTGGTCGTGAGCGGAGGATGCAGCACTCGTCAGTTTCTTGAGCTCGTTGAGTTTCGCCGCCTTGCTCACCACAGCCGGGTGCGAAAGGTTGTATACGGCCTTCTGCTGTGCTGTGGCGGTGTGTTCCCCGACGGTCGCAGCCCCAGCACTTGACACAGTGACGAGTATGCTGGCGGCGCCGAGCGATACGACGCCGAGCGTCATGGCCAACTTGCGCTTCATGGCGAATCCTCCTTTTGGTGAGCGGGCCGCCAGTAGAGCGGCGCCGCATTCTTCGACAGCCGATACCCCGTACGTCGCCGGCACACGACGGCGCGGGACAGTGCCGCTCTTCGAGGCGGCAACGAATTCGTCCGGCTGTCTCCATCAGAATGCCGGGATACCTTCCAGGTGTCGTTAGCTGTGCTTCCACAGCCTCTTAGCTGTGCGTCCACTTCTGAGGGAGGGAACGCCAGCGGCAACGGCTGGCAGGTCTCGTGGGGTGTTCTGCGGGGGTTTGTTGAAGTTCTCTGAGGTCGACGCTCTGATCAGGTGACTGGTCAAGCTCGAAAATATGTTGCCCCCGCCGGGGAGCAGCTACTACCGTCGCGCCAGCGCGACAGACGCGTGATCACGGGACAGGGAGGTTGATGAATATGGCCGTCGCCGGCCCCCATCGGCATGCCCTTGTCCGGCCCGCGCGATAGCAAAGCGCGGCCCGGTCGTTTCAACGACCAGGAGAAACACGTGTCTTCCTCTTCTTCACCTGCCTACGCTGACGTGATCACCAAGCGCCTCATCCTTCGGCCTTGGACCACGAGCGAGGCCACCGCAGTCCGCGACAACACCAGGTCCACGCGCTGGGCGGACGACTTTCCCGCCGAAGGCGACTACGTCGTTGCGGGCCTCTTCGACCAGAATCCCGCATGGCTCGGCGAACATGGCCACCGTCTGATCATTGAGCGTGACAGCGGTCTGGTGGTGGGTTCGATCGGTCTGTTCTGGCCGCCCAGTGAGGGAATGCTGGAAATCGGATACGGCATCGTGGCTTCCCGCCGCGGCCGGGGCTACGCCCCCGAGGCCACCGAGGCTCTCGCCGAGTTCGCCCTCTCCGCGCCCGGTGTCCATACCGTGTTCGCCAACGTGGAACTGTCGAACCCGGCCTCCGTCCGCGTGCTGGAGAAGGCCGGCTTCCGCCGGTGGGCCGCCGAGGAGAACATGGCCCGCTTCAGGCTGACAAGTCCGGATCACTCACGGCGATGACCTCCAGGGCCCTGGAGGCGCTGCCTTCAGGGCCCCACCCCAGTGGCCACCGTGCACCGCACCCGGGTCTCCCTCACGACCTGGGCTGTGCCCGGGCTGTGGCCTGAGCGCATCCTGTCCGGCCTCGCTGGGAGCGTGAGCTCGCGGGGCGCCCACACGAAAGAAGCGAGTTGTAGGTCCGGTCTGTTGTGGGTACGGGGTGGGGTGCCGAACCGCGCCGTGCGGGTCTACGCCCTCCGGGAGGGCGATGGCGCGAAGGCCGGTCTCGGGCCCTGGGCTGTGCTGGCGCGGTACAGGGGCGGGGTCGGCGATGTGTTGGCGTAGGCGTGCATGTGGTGGGTGTGCGGTGGCGTACCACAGGGCGGTGTTCCCGGTAGCTCGGCGGACTGTGAGTTGGCGGCGGCCGGGGCCCGGCGCGGTTGGACTAGGTTGCGTGGGGTTCCGCCCCGGGCGGTGCTGGGGCAGCGAGGCGGCGGTTGCCGGGAGATGTCGAGCCGTGCCCACCGTGCAGCCCACCGCCCCGTCACGCCCTGCTGGGGGTGAGGACGGCGTCAGCGTTTGTTGCGCAGGGTTTTCAAGCGTTCCCCGGTGCTGTCGATGGTCCAGAAGGTCCAGCCGCTCCGGTTGGGGGCCACCCATGGCCGGAGCACAACCCCGACGGCACTCGCCCACTGACCACACACTCCTACCGAGGCCAGCTCGACCGCTGGCTGGAGCGATGCGACGTCCAGGACGAACACCGACGACCGGTCCACCTGACGCCTCATCAATGGCGCCACACTTTTGGTACCAGGCTGATCAACCGGGATGTCCCGCAGGAAGTCGTACGCGTCCTTCTCGATCACTCTTCCGGCGAGATGACTGCCCACTATGCCCGGCTGCACGACACCACGGTCCGACGGCACTGGGAGAAAGCACGCAAGGTCAACATCAAGGGCCAGAGCGTCACCGTCGATCCCGACGGCCCTCTCGCCGAGGCCACCTGGGCCAAGCAGCGACTCGGGCGCGTGACCCAGGCGCTGCCCAACGGCTACTGCGGCCTGCCGATGCAACGAACGTGTCCGCATGCCAATGCCTGCCTGACCTGCCCGATGTTCGTCACCACCCCCGAGTTCCTACTGCAGCACCGCGAACAACGACAGCAGCTGCTGCAGATCGTCTCGGTCGCCGAGGCCCGCGGCCAAGAACGCGTGGCCGAGATGAACCGCCAGGCTCTCGGCAACCTGGAGAAGATCATCACCGGCCTGGAAGCCGACCCCGGACAGTCGGAGGCGACCGCCGATGCGAGCTGACAACAGCCAGCACATCGTCGACGCCGCCCGTCGCCGCAGCGAGTACACACGCTCCAGAGCGATCCAGGCACTCCGCGAGCTCGACGCCGCCGGGGAACCGGTCACCTTCGAGGCCGTCGCGAAGCGAGCGCCCGTCTCCCGTTCCTGGCTCTACGGCCAGCCGGATCTGCGGACCGAGGTCGAACGCCTACGGGCACTACACCGCCGAGCACCCTCAGATCAGCTCCCGGCTGGCCAGCGCGCGTCCGAGGCTTCCCTGCTGCGGCGCCTCGAAGCGGCCAACAGCCGCGTTCGGCAACTGGCGGAGGAGAACCGGCGCCTCCGTGCCCAACTCGCCCGCGTACTCGGCGATCAACGAGCCGACAGAATGACGACTGATCGAGTGAGAGGACATGGTGGGGACCACCGACGAGCAAGAACGACTCCTGCGCGAGCCTTGAAGGGATCTTGACAGGGCTCGGCGGGACCCGGCGATGTGGAAGACCTCGCCTTCCGCGCGGAGCACGCTGACGACAACCGCGTGACCGACCGCAACAGGGCTGCTCGCTTCGGGGTTCGGTGGGCACTGCAATGTGCGAGTCGGAGCGAAGCAGAGAGTGCAGGTTGGTGTCTTTTTTTCTGCTATACCCGGCTCGGACCATTGGACCGGGAGAGGGGGCGTTACTGACTTCGGCCTTCAGGGTGACGTTGGGGTATCGAGGGGCAGACCGGTTCCGGCTATGAAGCCGTCGAGGGTGTCGGGCCGGTGTTGGAGGCGTTTGAGGCGGTTGCGTACGAGTGTCTCCAGACGGTCGAGGGCGACGACTGCGAGGTTGGCCAGGCTGCGTTTGACGTGAGCCCACACGCCTTCGACCGGATTGAGGTCGGGCGAGTAGGCAGGCAGCAGGAACACCGTCAGCCACTCCCGCTCGGCAATCAACTGCCGCATCGCGCAGAAGACATGGGTGTTCAGCCGGTCCCACACCAGCACGATCGGCGCCTTGACCAGCTGGCGGACGCCGTCGATCAGAGCGATGAAGTCGCGCTCGCCCATGCTGCGGCGCATGCCCTTGCCCGCAGGGTGGGTGCGCAGGCGGTGGCACAGCCGGGTGCGTGAGCCGGGCCGCATCGCGATCAGCCCGGCGACTGACAACCGTCCCGAGCGCCGCCCGCTGACTGTCACGACCGGGGTGGCGCCGCGTCGGCCCCAGGTGCGTCCTTTGGGCGGCCGTCGGGTGAAGCCCGCCTCGTCCTCGAAGCAGATGTAGCTCCCGCAGACCGCCCGGGCTCTTTTACCTCGGCCCAGGTCGCCTCCTTCCACACCTCGACGGCCCGCTCATCGCGCTCGGCCACCCGGCGTGCGGGCACCTGCGGAGAGAAGCCGAGCCGGTGCATCAGCCTCGTGGCCCCGGAGACGCTGTAAGAAACGTGGAACTTCCTGCCGATCAGCGTGGCCACCCTCGCCGCGGTCCACACCTGGTCCTCCACCCAGCCGTGCGCGGCCGGCCCCTCATCGAGGTATGCGGCCAGCTTTTCCAGACAGCGCGGCGACAACCGACACCGTGATCCACTCGGTCCACGCGATACCAGAGCCTCGGCCCCGCCGTTCCGCCACAGCCGGTGCCATTCATAAGTCGACTTCCGGCTCACTCGCAGCCGCCGGGCGGTCTCCGGTGGCTTGATCTTCTGCTCGAACAGCTCGGCGGCCTGCATCCGTACCGTCTCCCGGCGCTGACGCCCCGCAGGACTCAGCCCACCCCCATCTGCATACCTCATACACACGGGATACAGGCAATACTCCAGCCCGATCAGGGACTTCGCGAAGGATCACCCTGACGAGCCGAAGTCAGTAAGCCTCCTCCAACTTCGAACCTGAAGGTCATCGGCGCTGGTGTGAGTCAGTGATCTTGTACTCGTCCTGGTCGTGGGCGGTTGATCCCAAGGTCTGTGTCAGCGTGCGAGTTCGGCGCGCTCAGTACGAGCAGAGCCCGCAGCAGGGTGGTCGCATAACGGGGTGAGGGCTCGCCGAAGAGCGCCGCCACCTTGCCCTTTTCCTGCGCGGCCGCCGGCCGGTCGGGTCTCCTGGCATGCCGATGTCATGCATTCCTCATGCCACGGGACTGGCCCCCGCTGCGGGGCAGCGGGGGCCGGTAAATCACCTTTGCCGATCAGTGGTGGTGGACGATGTACTGGATGATCGACCAGAGCGTATCGGCGTTGTTGGCGAAGACGAGGATGGTCTTCCACACCCACTTGACAGGGTTCCAGAAGTGCAGCTCGCCGATCTTCTTCTTCAGGTAGGCGACGCCCTTGGCCTTGCCCAGCTTGACGGCCTCCTTGGCCACCTTGGCGGACCAGCTCACGGCACCGGGCACCCTCTTGAGGAGCTTGTAGGCCCTGATCACCTGGCGCCAGGGCACGCCCTTGGTGGTCAGGTCACTTTGCACCGTGACGGAAGAGGTCTGGCCGATGGTCTTGGCGGCGATGCCGTCGTGGGTGAGGGAGGCGGACAGCGTGCGAGCCTCGGCGTTGCTGTCCACGGTGATGGTCTGCGTGGCGGCGGCCCGTGCGGGCGCATGCTCGGTGGCAGCCTGCGCCGTGGGGGCGGCAACACCGAGAGCGACCGCCGCAGCGACGGACGCCGCAGTCAAGCGGAGTTTGCGGTTCATGGGAAGATCCCCCAAGTTCCTAGAAGGGTAGGTGTGTTGGCGTTCAGACCGGAAGCGGCCTGCGCCGTAGGCATCTTCGCCGTGAGAGGCTCACGCGTTCTATTGCATCTTCGGGCGTCAGACGTAGGGGTCATGCCCGAACGTCTCAGTCGGTCGGTCGGGTGTGAGCCTGGAACGGATAACGCAGAACACGACTGGTGCGTCGTGTATCGGGTGGTGTCCGCGACGGGCTCTGTCTCCACGGACCTGCTGCGCGGCGGGGCGCCAACGACGTGGGTGGTAGCAGCAGGCCGCCCGTAGGCATGTCGGGTGAAGTGCGCGGTTGGTGCGGCCATCGGTGTTGCGGTGTCGGCGCTGCTGTAGTGGGGTGGTCTCGTCTGGTGTTGGCGCGGAAGGGAACCACTCGGTCGCCTGGGTCACGCGGGCTGGGCCGGTGGCCGGGCCCGGCCCTGTGGAACAGTGTGCTGGATGGTGCAGAGAGTGCGGAGAATGTCCATACTTGTGGATGGCTCATCAGCAACGGCAGGTGGTGAGTGACGAGGCATACTGTCAGTCGTGACGAGGTATGACCGCATCGGTGCGACCTACAATCACACGCGACGCCCCGACCACCGGATCGCTGTCAAGATCCACGAGGCGCTCGGCCAAGTCGGCACTGTCATCAACGTCGGTGCTGGCGCCGGCTCCTACGAACCACCGCAAACCGTGCTGGCAGTTGAACCCAGTGCAGTGATGATCGCCCAACGTCCCGCTGGATCCGCGCGGGCCCTGCAGGCATCCGCAGAATCGATCCCCATCGCCGACGAGTCGGCCGACGCGGCGATGGCCATCCTGACTGTGCACCACTGGGCGAACCTGGAAGCCGGTATCGGGGAAGTCCTTCGGGTCGCCCGGAAGCGCGTCGTCATCTTCACTTGGGACCAGGCCATTTTCCGCAGGTTTTGGCTGCTGGACGAGTACCTGCCCGAGGTAGCCGCGTTCACCGAAACACAGACCGTTCCCATCGATCGGCTGATTGCGCTGCTGACAGACGCCCGCGTCGAGACGGTCCCGATTCCGCACGACTGCACCGACGGATTTGGCGCCGCCTTCTGGCGCCGACCTGAGGCATACCTCGATCCGAAGGTGCGAGCCGGCATCTCGATGCTCGCCCAGACCGGCGAGGAGGTTCTCCGCCCGGGTCTGACCCGGCTGTCCAGCGACCTGTCCTGCGGCCGTTGGCACGAACGCCATGCTGACCTGCTCGACTGCGAAACACTAGACGTCGGCTACCGGCTTCTCGTAGCGGACCTTTAGACACAGGCGGGCGGCCCGACTCAACATCAGGCAGATCTCTACTCTGCAATGGGACGTGTTCACGCCGCGAGGGTCTCGGGTTGTTCGACGAGGTGGCCGCGTTCGAATCGGGCCCCGGCGCGGACAAGAGCAACGAGGTGGGGAGCGTTCACCGCCCGCCAGCGTGCCTGGGCGGATTCGACGAGCTTGAAGACCATGGCGAGGGCGGCGGCCGCGCTGCCGGGGCCCCGGGTGACCTTGGTTCGCAGCCGGACGGTGGCGAAGGTCGACTCGATCGGGTTCGTGGTCCGCAGATGAATCCAGTGCTCGGCGGGGAAGTCGTAGAACGCCAGCAGCTCGTCCACGTCGTCGGTGATCTTCTTGACGGCCTTGGGGAACTTCGCGCCGTACGCCTTCTCGAACGCGGTGACGGCCTTGAGCGCGTGGTCGCGGTCCTCGGCGTTGTAGATCGCGTGCAGGGCCTTCTTCGCGCCGGGCTGGGCGGACTTGGGCAGGGCGTTCAGCGACATTGGCGATCTTGTGAACCCAGCACCGCTGATGACGGGTCTCGGGGAACACCTCCGCCAGGGTCTTCCAGAAGCCCAGAGCGCCATCGCCGACTGCGAGGGCGGGAGACCGCATACCCCGACGTGCGCAGTCCCGCAGCAAGTCGGCCCAGGAATCGGCGGATTCGCGGTAACCATCGGCCATCGCGATCAGTTCTTTGGTGCCGTCCGCGCGCACCCCCATCAGCACCAGGACGCACGACTTCGCCTCCCGCAGGCGAATGCGCAGGTGGATGCCGTCGGCCCAGACGTAGACATAGTCGCTGCCCGACAGATCCCGCTCGCCGAAGGCGGCGTGATCGGCCTGCCACTGGGTGGTCAGCCGCGTCACGGTCGCCGGCGAGAGCCCGGCGGAGCTACCGAGGAACTGCTTCCAGCGCAGGCACGAAGTCGCCGGAGGACAGGCCATGCAGATAGAGCAGTGGCAGCACCTCGCTGATCTTCGGGGTCTTGCGGCACCAGGGCGGCAAAATCGCGGAGGAGAACCGCTTGCGCTCGCCCGTGGCCTCGTCGACGCGCTTGTCGTTGACTCGCGGCGCCTTCACCGGCCGCGGTGGTGACCTTCCTCGGCTGGTGGTAGCCGTTGCGGACCGCCAGGCGACGCCCGCGCTCGTCACGCTGATCGGCCAACTCCGCTATATAGGTGTTGACTTCGGCTTCCAGGGCGGCCGCCAGCATCCGCCGGACCCCCTCACGGACGACGTCGTCGATCAGGAGCCGGTCTCGGCCGTTCCATCGGCATTCACCACGCTGAGCACGGGCGTGCCTTGCCGGCCGACGGTGCAACGTCGGCCTACTCGATGACCAGAAGTCGATCACTCGGGAACGTACGCCCTTCGCGTCCAACCCGAGGCCGATCCAAAGGTCATGAGCATTGCTCTGCAGTGCGTGGCGGTAGCGGCACCGCTCCGAAAAAGGGTAGGGCCGGTGCTGGTGGTCCTGATGCTGTTGGTGGTGCGGTGCTGGCGGAACGCGCCGCCGGCGCACTGGCGGGTACGGTCCCCGGGGTGGACCTGACGGGGCGGGGGGCTACGATTCGCTGCCGGATGCCGATCGCTGGTGGACGCAGCGTGAGCACGTCTGGTGTTTGTGGCCTTCACCCTGGGAGTGGCGGGGCACACGGTGTATCTGCGCCGTACCGGCTGACCGTGCGTGAGAATAGAGAATGGCGCCCCGTGAAGGAGGCTTCCCTTCCCGGGGCGCGATGGCGTTTCAGCGGGTGGTGCCGGGCCTGTCGCAGCGGACGATGTGGCGATGGTGGGCGTAGGCGAACAGGGCCGCCTCGGTCCGTGAACTGACGCTGATCTTGGTCATGATGCTGGTCAGGTGAGCCTTCACGGTTCGTTCGGCTATGTTGAGTGTGCGGCCTATATCGCGGTTTGACGCGGCGCCAGACAGCAGCAAAAGTACTTCACGCTCGCGTGGTGTGAGGGCAATGATGGCATCGGGATCTCCGGGCGTCGGTGGTCGCCAGAGCTGCGCGGTATCCCGCTGCCCATGTTCCCTATGCACTTTCTCAGTGTTGGTAGATGTTTCATACAAAGCAGTTCTACCTTTCCCCGTTATGGACCACCGACCGAAGGCGCGCCGGGGGCACTGCGCGTGCACGACTGTGTGAGTCCGGTTCCTCGGCGGCGTACGGTCCGCCAGGGCGACCTCGACGGCACCCTCGCCGGATAGGCTGGGTTGGTCGACCGCGATGGCGGCATCCGTTCCGTTGAGGTCCGCACTGCTGCCGACGACATGCGCACCCGCCTCAGTCGTTTCTGCGGCATGCCCGAAGCGGAACTTCGTCGGCAACTGACCACGCGAGGTTCGGCGTAGGAGCGCGTCGGCTTTCACGCCGCTCAAGCCAGCAGCTTCCTGCGGACGGCATGGATGAGTGTGACGACGTACAGCAGTGCCCCCAGCACGTACCACCGGATGCACGTCAGAAGCGGCACCTCGTCGCCGGGCAGGGAGTAGGCACGGGCGAGCCGGATGCCGGCGTCCAGGACGAGGCCGGTGCCCCACAGGCTCGTCAGGAGCCGAAGTCCGTGCCGGAAGGCGGCCTCGTCGGCCCAGCGTCGGGCCCAGGCGGCGCCCTTGACCGAGCCGCGCTTGGCGATGGCGTGGTTTCGCCGGCGTGCAGGAAGAACGGGCGCAGGCGGGCCAATGTGCCCAGCATCCACATCCCGGACAGTGCCGTGATGACGCCGTCCTTCGCCAGGAGCAGCAGGGCGCTGTGTACCAGGAGCGAGGCGGCGCTGCCCACGATCAGTGCGCTGAGCATGAAGGGGGCGAGACCGTCGACGGGGCGGCGGGTCACCATTGAAAAGAGCGTGCGGACGGCAGGGAGGATGCCGGACAGCAGACCGGAGGGTAGGGTACCGCTGCCCTGCCGCGGAGTACGTCGAAGAGGGCGGTCGGAACGGCGACGTCGAGGACGACGGGCAGTAAGAGTGCCACCCAGTTCGCGCCCTCGTGTGGGCCTTCGACCGCGGCGCGGTCCGTGATGTCAATCATCGCCTTCAGCCTTCCGGGCGGCGCGGTCGAAGAGGGTGACCAGTTCGTCGGCGTAGCGGGCGGGGTCCGTGCCCTCGGCGAACCGTGGGCCCGCCGCATCGATCGCGGGCCGTACGGTCGTCGCCATCCTGTCGGGGTCGAAGTCTCGGAATGCGCCTGCCTGTTACCCCTACCGGAAGGCGGCAACAAGTCGATCCCGGGCCGCGTCGGGTGCCTGTCGGGCGCCCTCGAAGCGCTGGGCGGTGTAAGAGGCCGCCGTCGAGTGCCCAAGTACGTGACGCCGTGGTGAGGCCGGCAGTGAGCAGGCCGCCGAATTCACCAACCCCCTCAAGGTCATCGCGGTGTGCAGCGGCGCCGAACAAGTCTCGGCATGCGTCTTTGGAGAAGTCGGTGATGCTGACGATCAGTGGGCCGTTCCGGCTACCGTGCATGCCGCTGTCGACGCCCTTCGCCGCAGCGCGGTCGCCAAGGGAGTCCCCGGGCGGGCCCTGGTAGCGGAGGCTCCTCAGCGTGGCCCCGGCCTCCAGGACGGATCGCGGCCGAGCAGGGCGAGCAACCGGTCGCCCGGCGGGACGTCGTCGGGGACGGAGATCCGTCGCCGGAACGCGGCACCCGCGCCGCGGCCCTCGTCGGGGACCAGGGCGGCGACGCGCAGTGTGGCGTCGGTGAGTTCGGCGTCGGGCTCCCATGGAGCGCCGATCGCCACCGCGATATCCCAGGCGTGCACCACGTAGTCGAGCAGGTGGAAGCCGATCGCTATCTGTCCGGGGAGAGCGAAGCCCTCGCCCACCTCAGGCAGCGCGAACCGCCGCTCCAGCACTCCGTCTTCGGCGAACGCTGCGGTGACCTCGCCCACCGACGCCTCATACGCTCCGGCCGGGTCATCGCCGAGGTCCCCGTCGCGCCATACGGCCCACGTCTGCCCCACGCCGCGGGCGGAAGCGGTGAACCCCTCGTTCTGGTTGACCAGATGCCGAAGCAGGCCGTACAGGGTCCAGTCCGCGCACGGCGTCGCCAACCTCAAGTGGTCGGTCTTCACCTGGGAGACCAACTCCCCAGTCAGCAACAGCGCCTGGTGGTCCAGTTGTCGTATGTCCATGGCTGGAGCGTAAAAGCGCACAGCGGTTCAGCTCCAGAGCCAATAGGCTGCCAAATGATTGAGCCAATTGCTGGGTTGAAAGCCAACAACAGCCGAGCCGAAAGCGGAAAGCCGAGATGGACGTGCACGTCAGGCTCGACGGGCAGCGCGACCTGTCCGGCCAGATCTACCGCCAGCTGCGCACCGCGATCCATGAGGGCCTGCTACGGCCCGGCGATCCGCTGCCCCCGACCCGGGAGATGGGCCGCCGCCTCGCAGTGGCCCGCAACACCGTCGGCGTCGCCTACGAACGGCTCGTCGCCGAGGGCTACGCGGACAGCAGGGTCGGCTCCGGGACCTATGTGCGGACGACGGGCCTGCCCACGCCCGGGGCAGCGACCGCCACCGGCACCACCGGATCGGGACTGCGCCCGCGCGCCCTGTGGGCGGGCTTGTCCCCCTGGACAGCTCCGGAGACCACGGGGCCGATCACGGCGGCCCACGACTTCCGGGCCGGCCTGCCGGACACCCGGCTCTTCCCGTACGACGCCTGGCGTCCCCTGATCGCCCGCGAACTGCGCCCCTCCGCGGGTGGAGCGGTCGGATACGGCGACCCGGCCGGCCACGCCGGGCTGCGGGCCGCACTCGCACGGCACATCGGACTCTCCCGCGGCGTGCGGACCGGCCCGGACGACGTGCTGGTGACCACCGGCACGCAGCAGGCCCTGGACCTCATCGGGCGGGTGCTGCTCGAAACGGGCGACCGGGTGGCCGTCGAAGAGCCCGGCTACCCACCGGCCCGGCTGCCGTTCCTGGCGCACGGCGCCGAGGTCACGGGCGTACCGGTCGACGGCGAGGGTCTGCTGGTGGACGCCATCCCGCCGGACACCCGCGCCGTGTACGTCACCCCCGCCCACCAGTTCCCGCTCGGCATGCCGATGTCCCTGCGGCGCAGGACGGCGCTGCTGCGGTGGGCGCGGCGGCACGGCGCGGCAGTGATCGAGGACGACTACGACAGCGAATTCCGTTTCGGCGGGCGGCCGGTCGAGACGCTGAAGAGCCTGGACCGGAACGGACACGTCATCTATGTGGGGTCGTTCTCCAAGGTGATGCTGCCCTCCTTGCGCGTCGGCTTCCTGGTGGCGCCCACCCCCCTGCGCACAGCGCTGCGTACCGCAAAGTACACCGCCGACTGGCACACAGCGGTCCCCACGCAGGCGGCACTCGCCCGCTTCGTCGACGACGGGTTGCTCGCCCGGCACGTCCGCCGCATGCAGCACACGTACGCGACCCGCCACCAAGCCCTCACCCGCGCGCTCACCAACCGCTTCGCGAACCTGGCCGAGTTGGTGCCTTCCGCCGCGGGCCTGCACGTGACCACATTCACCCGGGGCCATCTCGCCGACCCCGACACCCTCGCGGACCGGGCCGGCCGGGCCCGGGCATCCGGCGTGGCGGTCTACACCCTGGCGGAGGTCGCCGCGAACCGCTCCGCGCGCCCTGGCTTCGTCTTCGGCTACGGCTCGATCAGCGCCCCGGACATCGAGCCGGGCCTGCACCGCGTACTCGGCCCGCCTCAGGACCACTGAGCCTCCTCCAAGTTCGAACCCGCAGGCCATCGGGGCCGGTGTGAGTCAGGGATCTCGTACGCGTACTGGTCGTGGGCGGTTGTCTGCACTGCTCGGCCAGCCGACGCACGACCCGCTCGGCGACGGTGGGTACCTCCAGCTCGGCGCGCACCTCCTGAAGCTGCTGGTTCAACTTCTCCGCCTGCACCTCAGGTTCGGCCCTGGGGACGTGATCAGCTCCCGAAGGTCCGGTTCCGCATCCTGAGCCACCTGGCGCCCCCAACGGCAGACGATCTTGACGACGGACAACGGTCCCCGACCAGCACGAGTACACGACCAACGACTCACACCCGTCCCCTGACCAGCGTCTTCAAGATGGTGGATCTTCACTGTTCGTGTTCTCTATGTCGTGTGCACCACAGTGCGTACCGACTCGAAGCACGCCCAAGATGTTGTGGCCATGAGGAAGCTTGCCGCCTCTGAGAGCACGCTTGCCCTTGGCGAGCAGCCGCGAGGTGCACCCTTCGTCGGCGTCGCGGATCAACATCAGCCACACCGCGTCCTCGTCCGCGTGCCAGAGCGCCAGTTTCATCTCAGGGCTGTCCGCATCGTCTAGAACTCTGAGCGGTGCTTTTACACCAAATTCCCGGCAGGGCCAAAACCTGTTTTCTCCGGAACCTCGACACCCCACACGTTCACGCCAAGGGGTATCGATGTCTGAACCCGCCCGCGACAGCGAGCCGGTACGCATACCGGACCACAACTTGGACGACCTCGTCGCCACCGTTACAGAGCTCGTCACGGAGAGCCGCAAGCAGGGCGAGACGCTCGCCCGGCTCACCGAGGAACAGCCACCCCAGCAGGACAGCGAACACGACGAGCCCGTTCACACGGAAGAGACCACTCCGGCCCCGGCGGGCAGCGATGCGGCTGCCCCCCGGCGGAAGGGCCGTCCTCCATCTTCATCCTCGCGCTCGACGGCACGGCGTACGCCGAGGAACTCGCCGCGCTGACAACATGGGTGCACCACCTTCTGCTGCCGGTCTACGGGCGAGAGATCACCACCGGCCGCCCGTGGTGCCAACAGTGGCACGAGCACCCCGAGGCCGTTGCCCGGCTGCACGCCCTGTGGCTGGCCTGGCAGCAGCTCACCGACGTCGAGGCCGGCCTGGCCGGACCCTCCACCTGGCACCGCGACCACCTCGACCCGGCCCTCCTGCAACTCCGCACGCCGGACGGCCCGTTCGGTGCGTGCACCACCAGCCCGGCCCGGCCCAACCACCGTCTGCTGGCCTCGCCCGAGGCTGCCGGGGTCTGACATGGCCAGCTTTTACGAACCACCGCGCGCGGACTACCGGATCGACGGCTACAAGGCCGCCACCGGACAGACCGAGGACGCCTTCTTCTCGGTGACGCTCTCGGCAGACATGCTTGTGCCTCTTGCCAAGCACCACAGCGCCGATGGCCGCGACACCTACCTGCTGCTGTACGACCGGACCGCGATCTGGGACATCCCCGGTCCAGCGGAGTACGTCACGCTGCACATCACCCGGGACACCGCCCAGCGCACGTTCGACTTCGCACACGAGCGCCACCCAGTCATTCCCCTGGCGCAGAACTGGCTCATCCACCAGGGCTGCCCTGCCGAAGCGGCGGAGCTGTCCAAGAACCACGGGCAGCGGCCAGCCGACGCGCTCACGGCCCGCCTTGAGGACATGCTCAGGGCCAACCCGGACGATCGGTACACGGTCCTGGACCACTCCACCGACAACCCGTGCTCCTTCGACTTCGGCATCGAGGTCAGCACTCTCGTCCACGACAGCCACCCCACCTCCGCGCACGCGCCGTACCGGGTCTTCCTCGAAGAGACCACCAAGGACTTCCGCTCCTACACGATGCGCGCGGGCGCCTTCCCCTCCGTCGAAGCCGCGGACACCTGGGTGAGGGAGCGATCCGCTCCCCTTCCCCTGGCTCCGGCTCCCGACGGCGTGATCGGCCTGCGGGCCGAGGCTGCCCGTGCCCGCTCGACGGTCAACTCCGGTGGCCTCGCCGTGCCACCGGCTGCCGTCATACCGCCTCGATCGCCGTCGGCTGCGCCGGCACGTGTACGTCGGAGCGCGCCGTGAGCCGGGCCCGGTACGCCTTCGCAGCTCATCCCGAGGCCCTCGCCGACCTGCGGTCCGTCCCGGAAGACATCCGTGACCTGGCCCTGCTGGAACTGCAGCACCTGGTCCACGGCAACGAGCGCGGCGCCGCTCTGCACCACGAACTGGCGGGCTGCCACAAGGTCTACGTCGATCCGGAGACCCGGTGGCGGCTGGTCATCCAGTACCGGGACGCCCCGGCCTCCTCCCGGCACAAGAGGGAGATCTACCTCCTGGCCGTCGGCGAGCGCCAGGACCAGGCCGCCTACCGCACCGCAGCGCGCCGACTGGAGCGCGAACGGGAGGCATCCGCCGCCACACAGCCTCTCGGACGTCGCGCCGAGGCCGCCAGGGCCCGCTCACCCCACGGCAGCAGCGGCAGCCGGACCACCACCCATCCGCAGACGCCGGCGGCCCCCGCCACACAGCCGCGGGGTGGGCGCACCCGCTCCTGATCCCCCGAATTCACCCGCCCTGCTGGACGCTCTGCGCGCTCCCGCGACAGCGCCCTGACCGACTCCCGGAGAACTGGACATGCCCGACCACCGCATATCGGCACACGACGCCACACTCGTCAGCCAGGCGATCGACCGCCTCGCTCCCCGCTTGACGACCTGGACGCTCCAGACCGTCGCGCAGCACGGCCAGATGCGCTTCACGAAGATCACCGCGGCACTGCCGTGGCTCAGCACCCAGAACACGCAGCAGATCCTGCGGCGAATGCACGCCAACGGCCTGCTGGACCGAACGGGGCACAGTCTACGAAGTCTCCCCTGGGGCCGGAATGCGCACAGCGTGCACCGCACGCTCGCTTCCTGGCACCGCACACACGCCGGTGGAAGCGGCCCGGCGGTCGTCGAGGCGGAGCACACGGAGGACGCCCTGCGCCAGCTGCGCGGCTTGAGTGGGGGCTTGATCCGGCCGCTCAACAGTTGGCGAGAGAGTCAGCCATCCCGAGTGGGTAATAGCAGCGCCTCCGTCCCTACAAGCAGCGCCATCCGACCCGGAGCAGTGGAACCCGGCGCCCACCCGGCGCCCACCCGGCACGTCAGCCGGGCCGTCGACCTGCCCACCACCGCAGGGTCTTCGAAAGAAGTGGAGTTGGGTGGTTGATGGGGATAAGCGATGGTCTACCCCCATACCTGAGAGGTCACAACTGAGGCTTTCGCTTCGAGGTGACGTGCTGGTGGGGGCGGGTGCAGTCCTGGGTGTATGGGCCTCCCGACAGGGGCTGTCTGGCCCCCACCCGACTGAAACTCTTTCACCTCATCGCCGCGACTGGCGTCCTGACGCCCCCTGTCATCACCTCAAAGCGAGAACTCAGTAGCGAGCTTGGTTCGTCACAGACGAACATGCAATGCATGAGTGACCAACCCGCGCGATGGAGCCAGGCAACCGTCTACCCCGACATGTGGGCCAACCCGGACGACGACCCCCGCAACACAGAAGGTCCCAGTCCGGACGGCGAGCTTGCGACGCTGCAGGACTTTCTGACGAACTACCGCATGACCCTTCGGATGAAGTGCGAGGGCCTGGATCCGGAGCAACTGGCCCGTCGGTCGGTTCCGCCGTCGACGATGTCGCTACTCGGCCTGGTTCGGCACCTCGTCGAGGTGGAACGGGACTGGCGCAACTGGATCAGCGACGGTGACCCGATACCGAAGCTGTACGGCAAGAAGGACGCGGACTTCGACGGAGCTGTCGCCGAGCAGGCCGAGGTCGACGCCGCGTTTTCCGCTCTGGAACGCGAGCAGGCCGCGACCGATGCCGCGCTGGCCGAGCACCCGGATCTGGGCGAGCGTCTGGGGAAGGACCGGATCGCGGTTCGGGAGCTGATGGTGCACAGGATCGAGGAGTACGCCCGCCACTGCGGGCACGCCGACCTGTTGCGCGAGCGCACCGACGGAAGGGTGGGCCAGTGACGAGGGCCGGGAGTTACACCCGCCCCACCAGCACGTCACCTCGAAGTGAAGCCTCACAAGCCCCCGCCCGGAAACGAGTGCAAGCACGGCGTCGGTGATCATGTGGTGTCGAAGCCCGTGACCGCCAAGCGAGACCGTGCCTGCCCGTTCATCATCCCTCATACCCTCCACGCTTGACCGGCTGGGGCCCACCGCTGCTCCCATCACCGCCGATACTGCCGCTGAACTGCGGCGTCACCTCGCAGCAGTGCCCGATCCGCGCCAAGCGCGCGGGGTGCGCTACCCGGCCGTGGCGCTGCTGGCGTGCGCGGCGGCAGCAGTACTGGCCGGTGCACGGTCGCTGGCGGCGATCGGCGAGTGGGCAGCCGACGCGCCCCCGCACGTGCTGGCCCGCCTCGGCTTCCGGCCCGATCTGCTGACCGGCCTCATCCACCCGCCTCACGCGGATACGATCCGTCTGCTCCTGCTCAGGACCGACGCAGACGCGTCGGACTCCGCGATCGGCCGCTTTACCTGCAAGAACGCCAGCGCCACTCGCCGACACCCGCCGAGGGCGAGGCCCAGCGCCCTATCCCCAGCCCGCGGCGGGCGATCGCGGTCCTGCTCGGGCACGGAAGCTCACAACTGGCCGCTCAAGCTCAGGAGGCTGTCGGGGGCTTCAGCAACCCGGACGACCCTACCTGGGCCTTCGGGGACCTTGCCGGCTCTCAGTGCAACCTCGCCCTGGTACGCCTGCACGCCGGTGACTTGGACGGCGCCGCGGATGCCATCCGCCCGGTGCTCGACCTTTCCGTTTCACTACGGAACAACGGCATCGTGGTCTCCGCCGCCCGCGTCCGGCACGCGGTCACGGTCGGCCCCGTGCGGGACGCCATCCTCGCTCGCGACCTCCGTGAAGAGATCGCCCTCTTCGAGCCGGCGCGACGTCCGGCCCTGCCACGCTAAAGATCACGCCGGTAGAGTCCGCAGACATGTACCCGGTCAGTCGTCGCAGCCCACGCCTCGAACTCCGCGAACTCACCATCGACGACGTGGAGGCGGTCCTCGCGATCTACGGCAGTCGGGAGGCGACAGAGCACCTGTCATTCGAGCCACGCAGTCGCGCCGACGTCGGCCTGATCGTGGCCCGCTCCATCGCATGCGCGACCGCGACGCCACGCAGCGAGTACGCACTCGCCGTCGTCGAGCACGACAGCGGCGACCTGATCGGGTTCGGACGCCTCGCCACCGACGCCCACCAGCAGAGCGCAGCCACCTTCGGGTTCGCCCTCCGACCTGATGCCTGGGGCGTCGGCTACGGCCTGGAAACCGTCCGCCTTCTGCTCGGCCTTGCATTCGAGGAGCTAGGGCCCCACCGCGTCTGGGGCGCACGTTCCCCGCTCAACGGAGCGTCTGCGAAGACGATGGCGGCCGTCGGCATGATGGAGGAAGGCATCATTCGCGCGCACATCCAGAAGGCCGGGCAGTGGCGAGACTCCGTGGTGCACTCCATCCTCGAGCGGGAATGGGCAGCGCGGGGCGTGGAGGGAACCTGACCTGTCGCACCCAGTCCCCTATGCGACCCGGCGGAGCATCTCCGCACGGCCGGAGATCCTCCACGCCACAGCGCCTCAAGGGCCCTAGATTAGGTATCTGCTGGGAGACTCGCCTGCCGGCGCCAGACTTCAGCGTATTCCAATGACATGGGCTCGACATTACGGGCGCCCGCCAAGTACACCGCCCACCATAGCTCTTCCATGGGAACGCGCGGCTCCCCTTTGGTGTCGATCCAGATTCTGACATTTCCGTGGTCGTCTTCGGTGGCGTCCCACCAGGACCAAGAACGGAGTTCTGGGTCGAAGGTGTAGATCCACTCCACAGCCTCCCAGGGGCGATTATCCCGAGCTGCGAGATACCGGCCCTTCCCTTCACTGCCGACGGGATCGTCATCCACACCTTCCGGATGCCCGTTGGTGAGAGCCAAGAACCAAGATGGGAGGGAATCAGGTGCGACATCCTCCTCATCGAAATCTGCCTCACGGGAGATTTCGATGGCTTCGGAAAGAAGGCTTCGCAAGCGTGCTGTGTATTCTGCAGAGCTGGATGCAGGAGCCACGATCAGAAGTCCCAACAGCTTGATGGGTTCTTGCGTCGGGCGCGCTCGCAAACGTGATAGTTCATGCGTCGGGTCATAGCGGTTCATGGGTTCCTCTTCATGTTAACTGGCATCGATCACTCTACCGGACCCCGGGATTATTGCGTTTCTGAGCGCGTCGAAGTAATTCTTTCCGTGTTTGGTGTTATCCGGAAGGCCGAACAACCCTGGACCGTCGGACTGATCAGGCGCAACCTTGAGCGCTCGGTTCCAGTCTCGGGCACTACCTTCCCACCAGCTGGGTTTACGTTGAGGTAGGGAGTCACGGTCGATTTCGTCGACGAAGGACCTAGGGACATCGAATGCGACGATCTGATTTCCCTTGAACGCTTCAGTGTGAGAAATATCGCCAGTCATGTTGAGGTAGAGAGCGCCACTCCCTGAAAGTGAGACATCCCCGTTTTCGTTGACCGTGAGACGCATGGTTTCCGGAATCGAAGTATCCTGCTTCCGGTATACCGTAACCGTGCATTCTGGGGCGAGCCCGAGTGGGTCGCTCCATATATACGGGTTGTGGACGTAAGTCGCCGGATTGGGTGCAGGGGTGAGCCCGAGTGGATCGGGGGTGGCGTATCGAGCAGTTTCCGGATCGTAGTAGCGATGGAAATTGTAGTGAAGGCCGCTTTCAAGGTCGAAGTATTGACCGGGGAAGCGAAGGGGAGTATAGGCGGCGGCGCTAGTATTCCAGGTAGTGGTGCCCCACAGGGTGGTGCGCGTACGGGCGGCGATGGTGCCGGCTTCGTCGAGGAGTTCGGTGGGGGTGCCGACGAGGTCGGTAACGATGGCGAAGAAGCGCTGATCGGTCTCGTGTTGCGGGGTGTGGGATGTGGTGCGACGTTCGCGCTGGGTCACGGGGGTGAGCCCCTGATGGTCCCAGGTGAGGGTCGTTTGCCTGGGGTCGCCGTAGACGAGGGTGGTCTGCTCGCACAGGGTCGTGCCGTCCCAGGTGAAGTTCACCTGTTCGGCGATGCTCTGGCCGTCCGGGGTGAGACGTAGTTTGGCGGTGCGTCGGCCGAGGGGGTCGTAGCAGTAGCGCCAGGTTGTGCCGTCTGGAGTGGTACAGGCGATCAGGCGGTCTTCGGGGTCCCAGGTGTAGTGCCAGGTGTCGGGCTTGCGGGAGAGGCGAGTTTTCTGACGCAGGGTGGTGCGCCCGGCTGCGTCGTATTCGTAGCGGACGGCTCCAGCGCGGTTGATGCGGGTGCCTGTGTAGGCGCGCTCGCCTCGGGCTTCGGGGGCTGGGTGACGGTCGGGCCAGGTGGCGTGGGTCTGGTTTCCGGCCGAGTCGTAGGCATAGCTCTCGGTCCAATTGTGGGCGGAGACGGTGGTGACTCGGCCGACGGCGTCGAGCTCGAAGAGACGGGGGCCATTGAGGTGGTCGTCGATGCCGGTGAGGTTGCCGTCCGCGCGATAGGTGTATGCGCGGTGCTGGATGGTTTTGGCGGCTGAGGTGACCTGCTGGTCGGTGAGGCGGCCGAGGGCGTCGAATTGGTTGGCGATGGTGATATCGCCGAGGGTGCGGGAGAGTTCCTGGCCGCGAGCATCGTGCTCGAAAGCCAGTGTGCGGCCGGAAACGTCAAGCCTTGTGCGCTGCCCGGCTGCGTCGTAGGTCCAGGCGCTCACCGCGCCGGTTGGGGTGGTGCGGGATTGTCGGCGGCCAAGGGCGTCGTAGGTGAAGGTGGTGGTGTGGCCGTTCACCGTCTCGGCAACGACTCGGCCGGACTCGTTGCGGGTGTAGGTAAGTTCGCTGTCCGGTCCTGTGATCTGGGTCAGATGGCCGGCGGCGTCGTAGGTAAAGGTGGTGAGTTCGCCGTTGACGTTCTTGGCGGTTGTGCGGCCCAGTGCGTCGTGGGTGAAGCGGATCGTGTGGCCGAGCGGGGTGGTGCGGGAGGTCAGTCGGCCCGTCGCGTCCTGTGTGTAGGTCTGAGTGCGCCCGTCGAAGTCCGTTTCAGAGATCAGGCGCCCGGCCTCATCGTACTCGTAGCGCCAGGTCAGGCCCTGAGGGTTGGTGACCTTCATAAGCTTGAGTTCGGTGTCATGCACGAACTCGTGGCGTGCACCGTCCGGGTCGGTGCGCGCTTTCAATTGGTCGAAGTGGCCGTATTCGAAGGTGGTGACCTGACCCAGGGGGTCGGTGGTGGCGGTGCGGTTGCCCTCGCCGTCGTAGGACCAGGCTTCCTGCGTGCCGTCCGGATTGATGCGGGTTGCGAGATGTCCTTCCGGGGTCCACCGCAAATGGGTGGTGTTACCGAGGGGGTCGACGACGGACGTGACGCGGCCGAACGTGTCCCGGCGGAATGTCGTGACGGCACCGAGAGGGTCGGTGACCGTGAGGGGGAGCCCTGCCGCGTCGCACTCGATTCGGGTAGTGCTTCCCAGCGGGTCGCTGACGGAGGTGAGATGACCACGTTCGTCATAGGTGAAGCGGGTGGTGTGGCCGGTGGGGTCGGTGACGGCGACCCGGTTGCCTTTGGTGTCGTACTCCTGGCGGAGGGTGAGGCCGTCGGGTCCTGTGATCTCCGCTGGGAGGCCGAGGTCGGTGTAGGCGGCGGTGCTGGTGGAGCCGTCCGGGCGGATGACGGAGACGAGGTGGCCGTCCTCGTCGTAGGTGAGGTGTGTGGCGTTGCCGAGAGGATCGGTGATCTGCAGCGGGCGGTCGTGGGCGTCGTAGGTGGTGCGTGTGGTGTTGCCGAGAGGGTCGGTAACCGCGATGACCTGGAGGCGGTCGTTGATGAGGTACCGGGTGGGGAAGCCTTCGCCGTTGGTGCGTGTGGTGGTGCGGTGGCCCGTCTCGAGGTCGACCTCGCCGTAGGCGAACCGGTTGGCCAGGTGCCCCTCGATGCCGGACTGGGCGGTGCAGCGGTGGCGTTCGTCGTAGCTGTACTCGTAGCGGGAGTCGTTGGAGTCGACCCAGGCGGTCATGCGGTGGTCGGTGTCGTACTCGAACCGGGTCACGGCGCCGGTGGAGTTGGTGACGGTGGTGAGGTTGCCGTCCTCGTCGTGGCCGTAGGAGCGGATTAGCTGGTCCGAGCCATCGTCGGCGGCACCGGTCAGGTGCAGGGCAGTGAGGCGGCCGTTCTCGTCGCAGGTGAGCTTGAGTTCGTAGCCGGCGCTGTGGCGGATGGCGTAGGGGATGCCGGTCTCGTCGGCGTAGTCGAAGGTGATCCGCTGTCCGTTGCGGTCCGAGATCTCGTCCGGCAGGGCCAGACCGGGGGTGTGCAGGGCATCGGCGAAGTAGCGGGTCTGGCCGGTCTCGGGGTCGTGGACGGCCCAGTCGTCCTGGAGGGTGCGCATCAGGGGCCAGCGCGGGCCGTGCCGGGGCAGTACGCGTTCGCCGGTCTCGGGTATCGGGTAGCGCAGCAGCATCCCGGACTCCGTGACGAAGATGATCTCGTCGTTGGCGATTTCCAGGCGCTGGTCGATGGTGGAGGACCACGACGGCCCGATGTGGCGTCCGATGCGTGTCGAGGACTCGTATTTGCGGGTGAAGATCAGCGGTAGGGCGCCAGGGAGGGAGATGTCGGTCTGGGTAAGGAACACCCTGCCCGTGGCGAGGTCGACAGGGTCCGTGCCATCGGTGCACATCCCCTTCTCCTGGCGGGTACTGGCGTTCTCGTGGTCGGCTTTGGCCTGCTCGTGGGCTCCGCCGGACCGGCCGCCGGATTGCCCACCACCGGACGGGCGCCCGCCGTCGCTCGTGCCGTGGGGCGCGTGCGGCATGTCCTGCTTGCTGTCCTTGAGGTGTTTGCCGAATTCCGCGGCCTGCTTGGCCTCGTTCTCGGCGTGGTTGGTGGCGACCTTCTTCATCCGCTGACCTGTCCCGTGGTACAGGTCCTCGACCGCCTTGCCCGCGTCCTTGCCGAGGGTCTTGCCCAGCTTTTCGGCGGCGTGCTCCAGTGCCTTGACGATCGGATTGCTCATTCGAAGCTCGCCCCCGCAGCCTTCGTTTCGAATTCGGCGGCGTGCCCGGCCACCGTCCGTGCATGTGCGTGCAGCTTCTCCGCGCGTGCTTGCAGCGCCTCCGGGTGGATGGAGAAGCTCTCGCCGGCACGTCCCCCTCCGCCGCCGGCTGAGACGCCAAGGGCAGACTCCGCGGCCTGGAAGACCAGCCCGCCCACCGCCTTGCCGACCGTCTCGACGAGGGGATTGATGGCCGCTTCGATGACCTGGCCGATGATGTACTGCTCCAGTTGCTGGACGAGGTAGTCCATGAGCTTTTCGGCGGCTTCGACGACCAGGGCCTCGGCGGCTTCGGCGAGGCCGAGGGTGGCGACGGCCGCGGCCTGATCAGCGACGAACGTGATAGCCAACACGGTGAGTTCGGCGATGGCTTCTACCTTCATCGCCACGATCGTGTCCGCGGCGATGTCCAGCGCGTCGGCCACCACATGGCAGGCGTTGACCAGTTCCGTCATGTGGCTGTCGGACATCTGGCCCCATTTGGCCAGCAGCGCCTCGTACGACGCGCCCTGGTAGACGTCTTCGAGCTGCTTGATCGTGGCGGTGGAGTCCTTGTGGGTGTCATCCACCTTCTGCGCGAAATCCCGTACGTGGGACCCGAATTCGCGGACCTTGTCCTCATTGATGTTCGGCCAGTTCACCCCGATGAACTGAAGGAACGACACCACCTGACCAGGCAGTTCGATCGCCATACTGCTCCCCCTTGTCGAAACCCCGCAGCAGCTCACCAGACAATATTCAAGGGGGCGCAACGTGTAGGTAAATAGATGGTCTAGGTAGGGTCAGCAGTGCATCTTTTGGCCAGGATTGGCCAGAAGTACAGGGCGCCCGCTGAAATCCCCTCAGGGATCCCCCACCGCCCCGGTCCGCCGTGCCTCCGCCTCCGCCCCTGGACGCGGCCCGTTGACGGTGTCCGTGCCGTCCACCGATGCCTCCCCAACAGGTCAGGGCCAGGGCGCCCGTCACCACCAGAAGCCGGTGACGGCCAGACGGGTCAGGCCGTCACGGGCGCGGTCGACGAGCCAGACCCTCGACATCGCCGCGGTGCAGCGACCACCGCGACGATCTCGTCCTGTGAACCGCCGCTTCGGAACCACAAGCACACACGCGACATGCGGATCGCACCGAAGAAGAGTGCCCCTTTCATCCATTTCTGCTCCAGCCGGGGATCCGTACCCCGGCTCCCACCATCGTGTTTCCGCTGTTCAGTCAGCGTGGCGGTCGCACTCCAGGGCGGCCGAGGATCGCAACAACTTCTCCCGTGCGCAGGCCACGGATGACGCCCGCACTGACGGCTCTCCAACCGCGCCAAGTGGCAGTCGTCATCTGGGATGACAGAGGACAAGGAGGCTGCTCAGACGCCTCCGGCGGCCCCATACCTCTGGGGTTTTTCAGGGACTTTCAGCTCTGTCAGAGGGACTTTCGAGGGAGTTTCGGCTACCCAGAGCGGCAAGCGCTTGAAAGGCCGGAAAGGGTCCCCGACGCAGGCCAGAAGGCCTTTCCGAGATGAAGTCCCAGGTAGGGGCGGACGAGTCGGCCTTATACGCCGAGTAATGGCTCACGGCAGTTCGCCTACGGCAGACGCCCATAACTGGAGACCTGCCCGGAGACCATGCCAACGTACGGGTGCCGGCAAAACCGCTTCTCAACGGGAGGACGATCAGCTGCCATGGACTACTACGCCCGAGATTCACATTCGCACCTCAGCGCCCCTGAGTCAGCCAGTACGCGCGCTACCAGATTCCCGGTTTCACCAAACCTGGACTTCTCCGGATCGTGGACGCATCAACGCTTCTCACCCACTGGAGACCGGAGATGCACGACCAGATCGCGTCCACACATAAAGCCGAGTTCTTGAACCTGACCAACGCGGCAGAATACCTCGGCATTTCACCCAACACCCTGTATATCTGGCGTCACCGACGGCAGGGCCCTCCGAGCTTCCGCATGGGAGGTCGCGTGATGTACAGGATCTCGGTACTCAACGAGTGGGTGATAGCACAGGAGCAGGCGGATTCACGTTCCAACGCTGCTCTCAGTCCTCTCAGTCAGAAGCCGATGACACGCACAGTACGCACTCCTTGACGTCAATCCGAGCCGGAAGGTAGTGCGCCGAAGTTCCGGTGCGCGTTTTTCCACCAGAACATACAGGAATACGCAGTTGAGTTCATAGGAGCATTTTCTCTTGGCGGGGTACATAGAAGACCGCTGGCTCAAGAAGAAGCCCAACCAGGACACCGGTAAGCGGGAGCGGACTGCCCTGTGGGGCCAGGGCAAGCGCTACCGGGTGAAGGGCGTCCCGGGTGTCCGAGACCGCTCGTTTGACACGAGCGAGGACGCGAAGCAGTGGCTCGCCAAAGCGCAGACCGACAACACGCGTGGTGAATTCGTCGACCCCCGCGACGGGGCGATCCCCCTCACTCAGTACATCGAGAAGTACTGGTGGCCGAGCCGGTCAGACGAACCGTCGACCGCCGCCCCCATGCGCAGCAAGATCTGGAACCACGTCATCCCCTTCCTCGGTGCAACGGCGCTCCGGGACATTGACGCTGCCGTGCTGCGCGCCTGGAAAGTCCAGCTGCTGGCGCGGGCCGAGGCGTCCACGGCCCACGTAATCTGGATTCACCTCTCCACGATCCTCCAAGCGGCCGTCGACGACGGGCGCCTGATCAAGAATCCCTGCAAGGTCAGCCGGACGGTCAAGGCCCCCAAAGCCGCGAGGAAGAAGGCCAAGGCATGGCTAAGACGTCATCTCATTTGGTGACTCTGCGGTAGCAGATGAGGGTGCAGGCGATGCTGGTGAAAGCCAGGAAGTGCTCGGCTTTGCGCTCGTAGCGGCGGTGCAGGCGGCGGCATCCGGCGAGCCAGGACATCGTGCGCTCGACGGTCCAGCGGTGGCGGCCCAGACGGGTCGAGGACTCGATGCCCTTGCGGGCGATGCGGTGCCTGATGCCGCGGCCACGTAACCATCGCCGCAGGTGGTCGTAGTCGTATCCCTTGTCCGCGTGCAGCTTTGCCGGTCTGCGTCGCCGGCGCCCACGCCGGGAGCGGATGGGTGGTATGCCCTTCACGAGCGGGATCAGTGCTTGACTGTCGTGGAGGTTCGCTCCCGAGATTCCGACGGACAGGGGCAGACCGGTCCGCTCGGTGATCAGATGGATCTTCGAGCCGTACTTGCCCCGGTCGACAGGATTCGGACCTGTCAGGTCCCCCTTTTCAGGGCCCGCATGTTCACCGAGTCGATCGCGCAGCGGGACCAATCAAGCTCGCCGCGGGCGCCGAGCTCGTCAAGGACCAGGCGATGAAGTTTGGCCCACACCCTGGCCTTCGTCCACTCGGCAAAGCGCCGGTGAGCGGTCGCTCCGGACGGGCCGAACGACGCGGACGGCAGCTGCTGCCACGTGCAGCCCGACGTGGCCACGAACACGATTGCAGCCAGTACCTCACGGTCACCGTGCCGACGTCGGCCGCCGCCTTGAGGTCTCGACGGAGCCTCCGGAACCACCCGCTGGAACAGTTCCCACAACTCATCCGGCACCAGCCGCTCAACGATCGAGACCACGACCGCAAGCTTACCGAGCCAAATGAGATGACATCTAAGCACGATGCTCCTTGGTGAGGCGGGCGGTAAGGGTCTGGGTGCGATGGAGCTGGACGGCGGTCGCCGCGAGGACTGCGGTGAGCAGCAGCCAGCTGGCGGTGTAGCCGGTGACGCCGACGAGCACGCCGAACAGCGGCGGCATGGCGGCGGCGATGATCTGGTTGAGGGAGATCGCGAAGCTGATCGTGGAGGCCACGGCGTGGCTCGGCGCGATATCGGCGATCTGGACGAGGTAGAGCGGGTACCAGCCGACGGACAGCAGTCCGAGCAGGGCGCACAGCCCGTAGCCCAGGACGCGGGGTGAGCCGGGGCCGAGCAGGGTCAGGGCGGCCACCGGCAGAGCGGAGACGGCGAGGAGCCACTTCAGCGAGCGCATCCGTTTGCCGGGCCAGAAGCGATCGCTGATCCAGGCGAGGCCGATCCGACCGCCGATCCCGGCCGCCTGCGCCACGGCGTACATGAACCCGGCGGTCACGATGGGAATGTGCAGGTAACCGGTGAGGAAGAGCAGGATCTGCGCCGAGAACACGTATTGGAAGGCCGCCAGCGCCAGACCGCTGAGGAGCAGCGAGCGCACCAGCCGGTCCTTGACCAGGTCCGCAATGAGGCGGCGCAGCTTGACCGAGGGCTTCCGGGTGCCGGCGGTGTTGTCGCCGGCCTTGCGGTAGAAGGTGGCGAAGATGATGCCGCCGGTGATTCCGGCGGCGCCCTGGACGACCACCGCGGCCGTCCAGCCGTGGTGCAGGGCCAGGGCGGGGAGGATCGCACCGGCGAGCGAGGCGCCGATCGGCAGGCCGCTCTGTCGGATGCCGGTGGCCATGCCCTGGAGGGAGGGCTCGAACCAGCGGGTGATGGCCCGTTGTCCGCCGGGCAGGATGCTTCCGTAGAAGGCGCCCATGACCAGGATGAACAGCAGCAGGACCGGGTAGCTGGGGCCGACCGCGGCGGCGATGAACGCGGTGATGCCCATGGCGATCATCGTCAGGGAGACGACCCATCGTTCCCCGTAGCGGTCGATGGCCCTCCCGATGACCAGCATGGAGGTGATCGGCCCGGCCTGGATCGCGGTGGCCGCGAGTGCGGCCGTCGCGGCGGACAGATGGAAGGTGTCCTTCCAGAACGGCATCAGGACGCTGACGCCGGAGTAGAGGACGGAGCCCGTGGTCAGCGCGGTGACCGCGACGGACAGGACGACCCACTTGTACGAGCCGCCGGCGCGGGTGGCCGGCGGGGCGGGGGCCGTGGTGGGGTCGATGTCCTGCGTCGTCACGGGGCGGACTCCTGCTGTTGCACGACCTCGAGGTTCCCCAGCCGGGCGAGGAGGGGGATGTTCATGAGGTTCAGCAGGACCAGGTCCTGGCTGGTGGGGTTGGTGAAGCGGTGCAGCGACCAGGCGGGTACGAGCAGGATGTCGCCGGGGTTCAACTCGACCGTCTCCCCGCTCTCGTCGAAGGTGACGGTGCCGGTGCCGGTCTGGACGACGGAGAGGTGGTACCAGCTGTGCGCATGCGGGCCGGTGTGCTCGCCGGCGGGCACCACCTGATAGCCGACGGCGACATCACGCAGGACTTCGGCGCTGCCGTCCGGCAGCGACAGGGCGAGGGTGCCGCGCTCGGGATGCTCGACGTCCCCCAGGCCCTGGGCGAGCTGCGACCACTGCCAGTGCACCGGCTGCTGCGGCGGGATGTCGTAGCGAGCTTTGAATTCAGGGTAGGGAAACCGGCTGCCGGTCTGGACGGGCATCAATGTCCTCTTCCGAAAGGGTCGTGTGGAGGTGCTGCCACAGTTCGCCGACGGCGTCGCGCGCCTCGACGGTGAACCGCGAGGCCATCCCGGCACGGGGCAGGTAGTAGGTGTAGTAGCGGGGGCCTTCGACGGGGTATCCGAGCGCCCACACGCCCGCGAGCGGCTCCCCCGTCTTGTCGATGACCCGGCCGGCGGGGGTGATGTCCAGGCCGCCGGGCTGGTAGCCGCCATTCGCATACGGACGGATCAGACCGCGGGCCAACAGGCGTGCGGTGACGGGCGCGTCATCCGTCTCCGGGTGGAACAGATCGAGCCGTGCGATGACCAAGGTGTCGGCGTGCCGTACGGCGGGCTCGTCGGTGAACGGCGTTTCGATGGCGAACCGGGCCGCCTCTCGGTCGGGGATGATGCGGCAGCCCGGTCCGCCGGCCAGATCGACCACCCCGGCCCTCATGAGGGCGAGGAGTTCGTAGTTGCGGCGCCGCGGGGGGCCGAACGAGATCCGGTTCATCAGCGGTACCCAGCGGGAGACGAACGCCTGGTGCGAGGCGGGGGTGAGCCCGCCGAATTCGACCGCTTCGCGCAGGCCGGCCCGCACATCGCGGATCACGTCGGTCGCCGCCTTGACAGGGCTCGAAAGATTCCCCCGCGCGGCATGGTCGAGATCGTCGGTGACGAATGCGGTGAAGAAGGTCCGGAAGTCGTCCAGCGTCGCGAATTCCTTGCCGCCGAGCGGATCCATGAGGGCGGCGACCGCCGCTTGGTCCTCGGCGGTGAACTCGTACTGGCCGGGTTCGATGTCGCGCTGTTCCCGTGTCGAGCGGTAGACGTAGCCCATCTCCCGCAGCAGCAGCGGTACCGCGTCCGCCTCGAAGTCGATCTGCGTCGTCCCTCGGGCGGTCTCCGCCTGCCGGCGCAGGTCGCGTACGGCGTCGGGGGTGAAGAAGTGCGGCGTGTAGTCCCCGGTCAGGCCCTTCTGGTTGATGCCTCGGGCGGCGGCCGGAAGGCACCGGCGGGAGAACAGCAGCAGCTGGGGTTCCCGCCCGGAGGGCACGTAGCGCATCTGGTGGCCCTCGTCCTCGAAACGGCCTCCGCGGCCCACCGTGAGGGCGGCGATCACATCGTGTGCGGTCAGTCCGAAGCCCTGCATCGCGACCGTGCTCCCGGGGGCGATGCGCTGAAGCGTCTCGACCGGGTACGGGTCCGTGAGGTAGGCGAGGCGGTCGTTGCGCGCCCGGTTGTCGGCGACGAAGTTCTCGAATGCCACATCGTCGTCGGTCGGGGTGCGTCGGCCGTGGCCGGTGGTCAGGAAGACGGCGTCCGAGGTGATCCGGTAGCCGTCCTCGGTGTGCACCACATACCGGCCGTCGGCCTCTTCCATGTCCAGGACGCGGCTGCGGTGGTGCACCACCCGCACCTGCGCGGGCAGCTGTGCGACGGTGCGGTCGAAGACGAAGGTGAGGTACTCGCCGAGCATGTTGCGCGGCAGGTAGTCGTGCTCCCCGATCGGCTCTCCGTTTGCCGGGTGGGTGCGGTAGTAGGAGGTGCCGAAGCGGCGGTAACCGGCCTGGGCGGCCCACTCGGTGAAGGTCGGGCCGTCTCCGTCGGGGAACATGCTGAGCTGGCTGGCGAGGGTGTTGGTGAGCAGATGGTCGGGCTGGCGGCCGGAGTGCACTCCCTGTCCGCTCTCGCCGGGGTCGACGAGGTGCACGTCCAGCCCGGTGCCGGAGGGGAGGCGGTCAGCGCCTTGGGCGAGCTGTTGAAGGACACCCAAGCCGCGCGATCCCATGCCGACGATGGTGACCTGAGCGGTTCTCATGCCCGCACCTCCGCCGGCTTGTGCTCCGGCTCGACGTACGGCGCGATGGGCGGCTCGTGCAGCCGGACCCAGCCCGGCGCGCCCGCCAACTCGGGGAAACGGAAGGCGACTTGGGGATCGTGACCGGGAATGATGTGGTCCTCGCCGTCTGCCAGGGCCTCGACGGTCTCGTAGGCGTCGACCATCGAGGCGAGGTGATCGAGGATGGGGAACGGGGCACGCCGGCGGATGTTGGCCCACAGATGCGCGGAGTCGCTGGCCAGCACCACCCAGCCGCGGCGGGTGTGGATGCGTACGACCTGAAGTCCGGGGGTGTGCCCGGGTGCCGGGTGCACCTCGATTCCCGGCGTGATTTCGGCCGGGCCCTGGTGCAGTTGGAGGCGCTCTTCGAAGAGCAGCCGGATCGCCGTGTTCACGTCGTCCGCCTCGAAGGGGCGGCGCGGTGCGGCGTGGCGCATGGCGCGCCCCGCGCAGAAGGCGAGTTCGGCTTCTTGGAGATGGACGCGGGCGCCGGGAAACGCGTCGAGGTGACCGGTGTGATCCCAGTGCATGTGCGTGACCAGCAGATCGGACACCTGAGCCGGGTCGATGCCGAGATCGCCGAGTGCGGCGATGGGGTGGCGGAGCTGCTCGCGGCCGCGCAGCGCGGCGGTCTCGGCCCGGAATCCGGTGTCGACGACGATGACGCGCTCGTCGTTGCGGATGACCCAGAAGGAGAAGTCGTAGTCCGCCGGCGCGTCGGTGGCGCACGGATCGTCCGCGAACAGGAAGTTCTCCCGTGCCAGCCGTCCGGCGTGCCTGCCGAACCGGAACGCCAGGACCTCGTACACGGGCAGGGTTGCTGCGCTGGTCATGCGACCACCGCCAGTTCCCGGGCCTCGTCCGCGGGGAGCGGCAGCTCGTTCTGGAAGAAGAACTTCTGCTCGCCGAAGGCGGGGGTGAGCTGGTCGAACCACGTCGCGTTCGGGTCGTACGCGGCGTAGAACGGCCTGCGGGTCCAGTCGGCGTGACGGCCCTGGAGGAGCTGGAGCGCGAAGACCTTCTCGCCGCGGATGGTGGGCGTGCCGTCGATGAGGACCTTGCCGGGGAACGCGCTCATGGACGGGCCGCGTACCGTGCGGGACAGGCCGGAGACCGACTGGTAGGCCGCGCGGAAGATCTCGTAGGCCCGCACCAGGGGCAGCTCGAAGTAGGAGCGGGCGCCGGTGTCGCGCTCGACGAACATGTAGTACGGGATCGCGCCGAGGCGGACTCCGGTGGTCCACAGCTCGCGCCAGGCCGCGGGGTCGTCGTTGATGTGCTGAAGCACCGGGGACTGGAGGCGCACGTTGGCCCCGGTGGCGATGATGCGCCTGAGGGCGGTCTGCGCGATGTCGGGGCGGATCTCGGCGGGGTGGTTGTAGTGCCCCATGAGGGCCAGGTGCTTGCCGGCGGCGAGCACGCGCTCGAACAGGCGCATGAGGTCATCTGCGTCCCGGTCGGTGACGAAGCGCTGGGGCCAGTAGGCGACCGACTTGGTGCCGATCCGGATGTTCTGGATGTGGGCGAACTCGGGGGCCAGCAGGGGCTCGATGTAGCGGGCGAGGGTGTGCGTCCGCATGATGAGCGGGTCGCCGCCGGTGATGAGAACGTCGGTGACCTCATGGTGCCGCCTGAGGTAACTGGTCAGGCCCTGGGCGTCCTTGGCGGCGAACGCCAGCTCGTCATCGCCGACGAACTGCGGCCAGCGGAAGCAGAAGGTGCAGTAGGCGTGGCAGGTCTGACCGGCCTTCGGGAAGAACAGCACCGTTTCGCCGTACTTGTGCTGGATGCCCGGCACTTCCTCGCCGTCCAGCTCCGGCACGTTGTGCGTCTGCTGGCCGGCCGGATGCGGGTTCATCTGCTCCCGCAGTTTGCGGACCTGGAGCGCGATCCGACCCTGGTCCCCGGCCGCGAGGGCCTCGCGTAAGGCGGCGTAGTCGGCGTCTTCGAGCATCGCGCGGTGGGGGAAGTTCAGCCGGAAGATCGGGTCGTCGGGAATGCGGTCCCAGTCGATGAGTTCGTCGAGCACGTACTGGTTGGTGCGGAACGGCAGGACCTGGGAGACCACGTTTACGGCCTCGCGCAGGTCTTCGGGTATTCGCTCCCATTGCGGGGCCCGGGAAATGGTTTTGTTGTTGTAGGGAGTGAAGGTGGCTTCAGGAAATTCCATGGGTGTTTCCTAGCGTCGTCGCGTGGCACGATCGGTGAAGCCGGGCGGGGCGCTGGTCAGGCGTTTCGTCCCCAGCCGAGGTCGTCGCAGGGAGCGGCGGGAGCGCGCCCGGCCTGCGGCAGTTGTGGGCGGCGGAGGGCATCGGAGACATCGGCGGCGGAGCGGGCCGAAAATGCCGGGACAGTGAGGTGAAGGGCGATGGAGCGCACGAATTCATCAATCCTTACCGACGGGCGCAATGGTGACTCAATGCACCGTGGAGCACGGTCACGATCTTGCCTCCACCCTTACTTGTGTGTCGCGTCGGCGAATGATCGCCCTTACGACTGGCGTAGATCCGCCATACTGCAAACCGGGGCAAGATGCGACGGATCGGGTGTGCCGTCGTGGCGCGATCCCACCTTCGGTGGCGCGGATCCGTCATGGCCACCTTGACGAGCCGACGTCGGTAGGCAAAGCAACAAGGGCAAGGCGGGTGGGTACCCGGCCTTGCCCTTGTTCGTCGGTATTCGGGTGTACGTCGGTGCGCGTAGGTGCGCGTAGTTCAGTTACTGACGGTAATTCAGTTCTGTTCGGCGGCCAGCTTCTCGTATCCGGCGAGCCGCACGCAGACCGTCAGGCCCTGGGCGATCTGTTCCAGCTCCTCCAGCGAGGGGTAGGTGGGGCCGATCCGGATGACGCTGTCCTCGGGATCGCTGCGGTAGGGGTACGTGGCGCCCGCCGGGGTGACGGCGATCCCGGCCTCCTTGGCCAGGCGCACGACGTCCCGCGCACACCCCTTCTTCACGCTCAGCGCGATGAAGTAACCGCCCTTGGGGTCCGACCAGGTCGCCAGCCCGCTGCCCTCCAGCTCACGGGCAAAGATGCGCAGCACCGTGTCGAACTTGGGGCGCAGGATCTCGCGGTGACGCCGCATATGGGCGCGCAGGCCGTCGGTGTCGCCCAGGAAGAGGGCGTGCCGGAGCTGGTTGACCTTGTCCGGGCCGATGGACCGGATGCCGGCCTTCGAGATCCACCAGTCGACGTTCGCGGGCGACGAGCCGAAGAACGCCACCCCCGCCCCCGCCATGGTGATCTTCGAGGTGGAGCCGAACACGAACGCCCGGTCCGGATGCCCGGCCTCGGCGCACCCGGTGAGGATGTCGGCGACCTCCACCTCCTCATCCGTGAGGTGATGGACGGGGTAGGCGTTGTCCCAGAAGATCCGGAAGTCGGGTGCCGCCGTCTCCATGGTCGCGAGCCGGCGCGCGGTCTCGTCGCTGTAGCACGCACCGTCAGGGTTGCTGTACTTGGGCACGCACCAGATCCCCTTGACCTTGGGGTTCGAGCGCACCAGGTCCTCGACGACGTCCATGTCCGGCCCGTCGGCGGTCATCGGGACGGGGATCATCTCGATGCCGAACCGCTCGCACAGCGCGAAGTGGCGGTCGTAGCCGGGCACCGGGGCGAGGAAGGCGACGTCCTGATCGGCCCAGCGGCGCTCGGCCCCCGGCACGACACTCAGCAGCATATGGACGAGGCAGTCGTGCATCAGCTCCAGGCTGGAGTTGCCGACCGCCACTAACTGCTCGACGGGGACCTGGAGGACGGGCGCGAAGATCTCGCGCAGCTCGCGCAGCCCCTTGCTCGGGGGCCCGTAGTTGCGGCAATCGGTGCCGTCGGCGGCCCGGTACCGGTCCGCGGGGAGTTGGAGGAGTTCGGCGGCCATGTCGAGCTGCACGAGTGAGGGCTTGCCTCGGGTCAGGTCCAGCGCGAGGCCCTGGGACGTGAGGGCCGCATAGTCGCGGCGCGCCTGGTCGAGAAGCGTGGTCACAGCCGCAGGAGGCTGAGAGGTGGTCGTCATGATGTCCTTCGGAGTTGACGGTGTTGACGGGCGTCCCTCGACGGCGGCGCCCGCCCGCGGCGCAGATGACCGGCAACGGCCCGGCCGCTCACGGGTTGTGCTGCCGAGCGTACTTCTCATGGACGATGTCGAGATCGCGCAGGAGATAGCCGGCGTGCAGGCGGTTGCTGGCACCGATACGGCGCAACACCTCGGCCAGATGGCGTTGTAACGTGCGCAGCGAGATGCCCAGACGTTTGGCGACCACTTTGTCGTCGTAGCCCTCGATGAGGAGCTCGATGATCGCGGTCTTCATCTCCTCGGAGCTGCGCAGCACTTGGTCGCGTTCATGGGCGTGCGGGAAGGGCAGAGCGCGGTCCCAGGAGCGCTCGAACGCCCGCGTCAGATAGTCGACGACGTTCGCGTCGCGGACCAGCAGGGCCCCGTCGGGATTGTCGAGCAGCTCGATCAGCGCGACTTCACGGTCGAAGACGATGAGCCGCATGAACGCGTCCGTGACCAGACGGACTTCGGCCCCGTGCTCCATCAGCAGAGAGGCGTGATCGACGGTGGGCTGATGGAACTGTGCCGTATACTGGTAGAGCGTGCGCATCCGCACGCCCCGATCCAGCACCTGTACGGTACGCTCGGTCGACTCCTTCAAAACGCCCTCGGGACGGGGCCCACCGGGCTGAGAAGTCAGGATTTCGTCGGTTGCGCGGGCCGATAACTCCAACAGGGTGGACCGGACGGCTTCCACGTCCTCGAGGCGATGCAACAGCTGCTCTCGTGTGGATGTCATGACACTGCGTTCGTACACGGGAAGCAGGCAGGCGAGCAGCGCGCTCGCCTCGTTGATCATCGACTGATGGTCGCGTAACTCCCTGATTTTCGGCATCAGTAACTGAGCCTGCGCGGTGGCCGGGGCAACGGGGGCGAGCCGTTGCGGTTCCCCGGGCAGCGGCCGTAACACCCGCAGTTGCAGCAGCTTGTCAATGGCCCGTTCCGTCTCGTCGCACGAGGCATCGGCAAGCCGGATGAGTTCGTGGCGGGTAATGCTCTCCCGGGCCGCCGCCTGCGCGTACAGGGCGGCCAGCAGATGGCCCGATATCACCCCATCGCGGTCAAGCCCCAGCATCGGCCCTGCGTCCCCCGTAGTCAGCACGGTCCCAACTCCTTATCCGATCTTGAACATATCCTCCAAGGCCACGCCAGTGCTGACAATAAAGAATTGGCAACGAACTTCGCCGTGGTGGAGATCTTGAGGAGGTCAGGGACGCGTTCCGCAACGCCGCTCCGCTGGGTGCGGAGCGGCGTGCCGCGCAGACGTCAAAGCCGTGCGGACCGGCGTCGGCGCATCCACCACACCAGGGCTCCGCCCGCTGCGGCGAGGGCCGCGGCGATGCCGGCGAGGAGGCCGACGGGGGTGTCGGCGAGGAGGCCGACGGGGGTGTCGGCGAGGAGGCCGACGGGGGTGTCGGCGAGGAGGCCGACGGGGGTGTCGGATCCGGTGCGGGCGAGATCGCCGCCCTTGAGATGTCGTGATCAGTGAGGCGTCGTGGCAGCTGGGGTGTCGTGGGTGGGGCAAGCCCCCCGAGCGGGCTCGGGGGGGCGAAAAATGGGGTCAGCGGGTGCGGGGCTGGTTGAAGCGGAGCATATTGCCGGCCGGGTCGCGGAAGGCACAGTCGCGGACGCCGTAGGGCTGGTCGATCGGCTCCTGGAGGACTTCGCCACCGGCGGACCGGATCTTTTCGAAGGTGGCGTCGACGTCGTCGGTGGAGAAGATCACACCCCTCAGCATGCCCTTGGCCAGCAGTTCCGCCATCGCCTGCTTGTCGGCCGGCGAGGCGTTGGGGTTGGCGAGCGGCGGTTCGAGGACGATCTCCACGCCGGGCTGAGCGGGCGACCCGACGGTCACCCAGCGCATCCCCTCGAACGCGACGTCGTTGCGTACTTCCAGGCCGAGGATGTCGCGGTAGAAGGCGAGGGCCTTGTCATGGTCGTCGACAGCGATGAAACATGTTGAGAGCTTGATGTTCATGTCTCCGACGCTACGAGGCCCCGGCGGATTCCGCTTCTCCGATCCTGACCGGTTCGCCGTTGCCGGGCGAGGCGCCACCGCCGGACGACTGGCCGCCGCCGGACGACGGGCCGTTCCTGAGCGGTCGCGTGAAGATCTTGGCCACGCACGCCGGGATCGCGGCGCCCGCCCCGTGGCCGCGGGCCCGGTACGCGCTCGGGCTCTCGCCGACCAGCTCGGTGAATCGTGAGCTGAACGACCCCAGCGACGTACATCCGACCGCGAAGCAGACCTCCGTCACGCTGAGGTCGCCCCGCCGCAACAGCGCCTTGGCCCGCTCGACACGGCGCGTCATCAGGTAGCTGTAGGGCGTCTCGCCGAAGGCGGCGCGGAAGCTGCGGGAGAAGTGGCCGGGCGACATGAGGGCGACATCGGCCAGCGCCGGGACGTCCAGCGGTTGCGCGTAGTCGCGGTCCATCACGTCCCGTGCACGGCGAAGCCTTACGAGATCCTCGATCGTCACGCGCACCAGCATCGCACGGCAGCGAACGCCGCCCATTTCGGGCATCACGCCGCTTTGTCAGACCCCGTCGATATCGTGGCCAGCGACCGTTGCCGCGATCAAACCTGGCCGGACCAGGTCGAACCAGGCGACGCCGACGCAGACCGCGAATGCGCGGTCCGCCTCACCGATGGGGACACGGAGACACGATGCGCATGGCCACGACCACGGGTACGGACACGCAGACGCCCACCCCGCACGCCGCCGACAGCCACGATCTGATCCGCGTGCACGGCGCCCGCGAGAACAACCTCAAGGACGTCAGCGTCGAGATCCCCAAGCGCCGGCTGACGGTGTTCACCGGCGTCTCCGGCTCGGGCAAGAGCTCGCTGGTGTTCGACACCATCGCCGCGGAGTCGCAGCGGCTGATCAACGAGACGTACAGCGCCTTCGTCCAGGGCTTCATGCCGACGCTGGCGCGGCCCGAGGTCGATGTACTCCAGGGGCTGACCACCGCGATCATCGTCGACCAGCAGCGGCTGGGTGCCGACCCCCGCTCCACGGTCGGCACCGCCACGGACGCCAACGCGATGCTGCGCATCCTCTTCAGCCGGCTCGGTGAACCGCATATCGGCCCGCCCAAGGCGTACTCCTTCAACGTCGCCTCCATCAGCGGAGCCGGTGCGGTCACCGTGGAGCGCGGCGGACAGAAGGTGAAGGAGCGTCGCTCCTTCAGCATCACCGGCGGTATGTGCCCGCGCTGCGAGGGCCGTGGCTCGGTCACCGACGTCGACCTCACCCAGCTCTACGACGACGCCAAGTCGCTGGGCGAGGGCGCGCTCACGATCCCCGGCTACAAGCCGGGCGGCTGGAACTACCGGCTCTACTCCGAATCCGGCCTCGTCGACGCGGACAAGCCGATCCGCAAGTACACCAAGCGGGAGCTGCACAACTTCCTGCACCTCGAACCGACCCGGATGAAGATCGCGGGCATCAACATGACCTACGAGGGGCTGATCCCGCGGATCCAGAAGTCGATGCTCTCCAAGGACCGGGAGGCGATGCAGCCGCACATCCGGGAGTTCGTGGACCGGGCGATCACCTTCACCACCTGTCCCGACTGCGAGGGCACCCGGCTCACCGAGGCGGCCCGGTCGTCGAAGATCGAGAAGGTCAGCATCGCCGACGCCTGCGCGATGCAGATCAGCGATCTTGCCGAGTGGGTCCGCGGCCTCGCCGAGCCTTCCCCAAGCTCTTCGAGCAGGGGCTACCCCAACGTGGCGCCGCTGCTCACCGCGCTGCGGCACACCCTCGACTCGTTCGTGGAGATCGGCCTGGGCTACCTCTCGCTGGACCGGCCGTCGGGCACGCTGTCGGGCGGCGAGGCACAGCGCGTCAAGATGATCCGCCACCTCGGCTCCTCGCTCACGGACACCACCTATGTCTTCGACGAGCCCACCATCGGCCTGCACCCCCATGACATACAGCGGATGAACGACCTGCTGCTGCGGCTGCGGGACAAGGGCAACACGGTGCTCGTCGTGGAGCACAAGCCGGAGGTGATCGCGATCGCCGACCACGTCGTCGACCTCGGCCCCGGCGCCGGTACGGCGGGCGGCACCGTCTGCTTCGAGGGCACCGTCGAGGGGCTGCGGGCCGGCGGCACGGTCACCGGCCGCCATCTCGACGACCGGGCCGCCGTCAAGAAGACGGTGCGCAAGCCCACCGGCTCGCTGGAGATCCGCGGCGCGAGGATGCACAACCTGCGGGGCGTCGACGTCGACATCCCGCTCGGGGTGCTGACCGTCGTCACCGGCGTCGCCGGATCCGGCAAGAGCTCGCTCGTCCACGGGTCGATCCCGGCCGGCGCGGGCGTCGTATCGGTCGACCAGACCCCGATCCGCGGCTCGCGGCGGAGCAACCCGGCGACGTACACCGGGCTGCTCGACCCGATCCGCAAGGCGTTCGCCAAGGCCAACGGCGTGAAGCCGGCGCTGTTCAGCGCCAACTCCGAGGGCGCCTGCCCCACCTGCAACGGCGCCGGCGTCATCTTCACCGACCTGGCGATGATGGCGGGCGTCGCCACCACCTGCGAGGAGTGCGAGGGGAAGCGGTTCGAGGCATCGGTGCTGGAGTACCACCTCGGCGGCCGCGACATCAGCGAAGTGCTCGCGATGCCGGTGGCCGAGGCCGAGGAGTTCTTCGCCGCCGGTGAGGCACGCACGCCGGCGGCCCACCGGATTCTCCAGCGGATGGCCGACGTCGGGCTCGGCTACCTCACCCTCGGCCAGCCGCTCACCACGCTGTCCGGCGGCGAGCGGCAGCGCCTCAAGCTGGCCACGCACATGGCCGACAAGGGCGGCGTCTACGTCCTCGACGAGCCGACCGCCGGTCTGCACCTCGCCGATGTCGAGCAGCTGCTCGGCCTGCTCGACCGGCTCGTCGACTCCGGTAAGTCGGTCATCGTCGTCGAGCACCACCAGGCGGTCATGGCGCACGCCGACTGGATCATCGACCTCGGCCCGGGCGCCGGCCACGACGGCGGCACGATCGTCTTCGAGGGCACCCCCGCCGACCTGGTCGCCGCCCGCTCCACCGTCACCGGCGAGCACCTCGCGGCGTACGTGGGGGCCTGAGAGGGCCTGCGGGGGGGGAGGACGAGGCGGGCCGGGGCCGGACGAGGCGGGCCAGGGCCGGACGGGGCGGGCCGGGGACCAGGCCCGCGGCACCGGCCCGCACTAAAATGGCCGTGTGGTCCGGCCCAACGAGGAGGTCGAGGCGCTGCTCCAGGAGTACGCCGACCTCGTCCTGATCACCGGCGGAGACGCGTTCAAGGCCCGCGCCTACGAAAAGGCCGCACGCGCCATCGGCGGCCACCACGCCGACGTCTCGAAGCTCGACGCCGAGGGCCTGCGGGAGATCCCCAACGTCGGCAGGTCCATCGCCGACAAGGTGCTCCAGTACTTGCAGACCGGCCGGATGCCCGCCGTGGAGGATGTCCGGTCGAAGGTCCCGGCAGGCGTACGCCAGCTGATGGCCATCCCCACCCTCGGCCCCAAAAAGGCCATGGCGCTCTACGAGGATCTGCACATCTCCTCGGTGCCCGAGCTCCTCGACGCCCTCGACGAGGAGCGGCTGCGCGACCTGAAGGGCTTCGGCCCGAAGACCGAGGAGAACATCCGGCACGGCATCGGCCTGATGCAGGCCGCGGGCGACCGGGTGCCCCTCAACGCGGCCATGGACGTCGCCGAGGAGATCGTGGCCGAGCTGTCCGCCCTGCCGGGCTGCGAGCACTGCGCGTACGCCGGATCGCTGCGCCGTATGCGGGACACCATCGGTGACGTGGACATCCTCGTGGCGGCCGGCCGCTCCGCCCCCTTCATGGACGCCTTCACCCAGCTGCCGGGCACGGCCGAGGTCATCGCCCACGGCACGAAGAAGACCTCCATCCGCACCACGAAGGGCCTCCAGATCGATCTGCGGGTCGTGCCACCCGACTCCTGGGGCGCGGGGCTCCAGTACTTCACCGGGTCCAAGGCGCACAACATCCGCACCCGCGAGATAGCCGTGCACCACAAGCTCAAGCTCTCCGAATACGGCCTGTTCCACGTCAGGAGCGGAAAGAAGATCGTCTCGCAGACCGAGGAGGAGGTCTATGCCCGCCTCGGTCTGGTCTGGATCCCGCCGACGCTGCGCGAGGACCGCGGCGAGGTCGCCGCTGCGCTGCACGGCGAGCTGCCGGACCTCGTCACGGAGACGGACATCAGGGGCGACCTGCACACCCACACCGACCTCACCGACGGCCTCGCCCCGCTGGAGGAGATGGTGGAAGCCGCGGCCCGGCGGGGCCTGCGCTACTACGCGATCACCGACCACGCCCCGAACCTCTTCATGCAGCGGATGACCGACGACAAGGTGCTGGCGCAACGCGAGCGGGTACGCGAACTCGACGGCCGGCACCGCAAGATGCGGCTGCTGCACGGCACCGAGCTCAACATCGGCCCGGACGGGACGGTGGACTGGCCGCAGGAGTTCCTGCGGGACTTCGACCTCTGCGTCGCCTCCGTGCACTCGCACTTCAACCAGGGACGGGACGCCCTGACCCGCCGCCTCGTCACGGCCTGCGAGAACCCGCAGATCAACATCATCGGGCACCCGACCACCCGGCTGATCGGCAAGCGGCCGGGCCTCGACATGGACCTCGACGCGGTGTTCGCCGCCTGCGCCCGCACCGGGACGGCGCTGGAGATCAACGCCCATCCCGACCGGCTCGACCTGTCCGACGAGCACATCCTGCGCGCCAAGCGGTACGGCGTGAAGTTCGCCGTCAACACCGACGCCCATGCGCCGCTCCACCTGGAGTACCTGCGCTACGGCGTGGGCACCGCGCAGCGGGGCTGGCTGACCGCCGACGAGGTCATCAACACCTGGCCCTTGGCGCGCCTGCGCCGTTTCCTCCGTAAGGAGGGCCCCGCTCCGTAAGGAGGGCCCGGCTCCGTAAGGAGGGCCCCGCTCCGTAGGGAGGGCCTCGGGACAGCGCCCTCACCCTGACCCCGTCGTTCTCACCGTCGTCGAAACCGTCCGCGAAACCGGCCCCGAACCGAGGGAAGATCATGGAACTCGCGTTTCTCAAGCCGCTCTTCGACCGTCTGGGCCCCTGGGCCTCCGTGTACATCGACACCACCCGCGCGACCGAGGACGCGCTCAAACAGCAGAAGCTCCGTGAACGCTCCGTCGCCGCACAGCTCATCGACGGGGGTGCCGACCCGTATACGTGCCGGGCGGTGACGGAGCGGCTCGCCCACGAGCCGGTTTCCGGGGCGCCTCCCGGCCGGGCGGTGTTCGCCGCCGGCGCCGAGGTCGTCCTCGACATCCCGCTCGGTGTGACCCCGGTCCGCACGGAGGCGACCTGGTCCCTGCTGCCGCATATCGCCCCGCTTCCCGGGCTGATCGGCGAGGAGCCGACGTGCCTGGTCGCGTACATCGACCACACCGGCGCCGATCTGGAACTGCGTGACGCGCAGCGCAGCCGGACCGTGGCCACGGCGCACGGCAAGGAGTGGCGGGGCCGAGGGCACCGCAGCGTCCCCGAGGACCGGTACGAGTGGCACTACCGGAACAAGGTCGAGAACAGCTGGAACGAGACCGCCGACATCATCGCGGGCGAGCTCGCCCGGCAGTGGCCGGAGAGCGGCGCACAGCTGCTGGTCCTGACCGGCGGCCCCCGTGAGCGCCGGGCCGTGCACAACCGGCTGCCCGAGCCGCTCCGGGCCGTCACCGTCGAGGCCGAGAACGGCAGCAGGTCCCCGGGCGCCTCCCGGAGCGTGCTCGACCAGCAGATCGCGCAGGCGTGCGCGCAGCATGCCCAGGCCCGCCTCGAAGAGGCTCTGGGCCGCTTCCGCGCCGGACGCGGCCGCCCCGGCGAGCACGGTGTGCGCGGCGTCGACAGCCGTCCCGGAGAAGCTGCGGAAGGAGTGCCCGCCCTCGTGGACGCGGCCCGCAGCCACCAGGTGGACACCTTGCTCCTCGTACAGGACGCACCCGACGCGGGCCGCGACGTCTGGATCGGCCCCGGTGTCGACCAGGTCGCCGTACAACGCGGCGAGGCCCGGGCCATGGGCGTCACCAAGCCCGAACGGGCCCGTGCGGACGACGCCCTCCTCCGCTCCGCCGCAGCGGCCGACGCCGAGGTCCTGCTGGTCCCCGCGGGCACACCGGGTCCGGCGGGCGGCCTCGGCGCCGTACTGCGCTGGAACGCGTGAGGGGGCGCGGTGAGGGCATACGCCTCGGTCAGCTCAACGCGCCGTCGTAGTCGGGCAGTTTGAATCCCTTCTCGTAGTGCCCGCCCTCCAAGTCGGTGCTGCGGTTGCCGACGTTCGCGATCAGCGTGTACCCCTCGCCCTCGTACTTCTTCCGGCAGGCGAGCTTCACCTGCGCCTTGCCGGGGCTGTCGCCGGACGGCTTGAGGCAGAGGCCGTCGACGGGGTAGCCGGCCGAGGTCAGCTCCTGGACGGTCGAGTCATGCGAATCGGCGTCGCGGTACGAGGCGAACAGCACCGCCGCGCCGTGCTGTTGACCGTAGCGAACGGCGTCCAGGATGGCCTGGACCGGCCGGCCCGGGTCGTAGTGGGTCGCCAGCGAGGTGTTGTCGATGTCCAGGACGATCGCGGGCTTCTCCCCGGCCGGGACGCCGGCGAGCCGATGCCCCAAGTAGTCCCGCAGGTCCGACGCGACGGGCGCGACATCGGCCAGCCACTCGCTCTTACCGGGCAACGCCTCCGAACGGGCCGCGGCCTGCGCCACCGTGGGCAGTGCGGCGGTCACCATGCACATCGTCGAGGCCAACACCGCGGCGATCCGTGTGCGCTTGAGCATGTATCACCCCTCCTTTCCGCCCTATCGAACGGGCGGTCGGTTAACGGGGGTGAAACCCGGAGCGGCGATCCAGGGATTCCCGCCGGAACTTGCCCCTTGCAGCCAAGTGCCCGCCACCGTGGTCACGTTGGGGTACGGTCCACGACGTCCGAACCGTGCGAGGCCGACTCACATGCCGGCCGCCAGGTCACTCAGGGCGTCGGCCCAGTGTTCCGAACCGTGCTCGGCGAAGGCGAGGGGGTCGGCGGCGCGCAGGCGGAGTTCCAGTGCATCGGCGCGCTCCTCCTGCGCCTCGGTGCCGTACTCCGGCTCCTGGCGCAGAGCGGCCACCGCGTACTGATACGCGAAGGCGACGAAGGCCGCGAGGCTGGAGTTGACCGGCAGGGCCTCTTCGTAATCGGACTCGGCGCCGACCGCTTCGACCGCTCCGGTCGGGCTGAGGACCAGGTCGTCGTCGTGCCAGCTGCCCAGCCAGTAGTAGCCGTCCAGCCCCTCGGGGACGTACCTGGCGTCGGGGTCGTCGGGGTCCGCCGGACCGACGCCGACCTCTTCCAGCGGGGCCGGGCCGTCCTCGGCCAGGTCCTGGTCCAGGGTCAGACCGGGGAGCGGCGCAAGGGGGAGGCCGACGCGGCACAGGATGTCCCGGTTCCGGCCGGTGATCTCCGCACCGACCTGCTCCTCCGCGAGGAGGATGATCTGGTCCGCGCCCCAGAGGCCCACGAGGTCGGCGTGCGAGGGGTGGTCGGAGGTGTCGGGCGAGTCGTCTTCGTCGGTCACGGCGGCCGTCAGCCACCCGTCGAGGTCCAGGTCGAGGCCGACGGCGAGATCGCGCTCGACGTCATGTTCGGTTTCGCCTTCGGCCTGGTGGCCCGGTGCGGCGGTCAGTCGCTCCGTGTCGAGCTGGAGGGCGACCGGGCCGTCGAGCGTGCCGAGCAGCAGCAGTCCGTCCGCGGTGAGGTGCGCTGTGCGTGTGCGGGCGCTCGGCCGGAGGTCGAGCAGGACGCGCCCGGTGTCGGTCCGCAGCAGTTGGACTCCGTCCCCGTAGGCGCAGGCCACGACGGAGAGCTCACCGCCCTCGGTGTGCAGGACGGCGGCGCTGAGGTGCAGCGGCCGGTCGGGGAGGGGCCACGCCTCGCCGAGTTGTTCACCGGTGTCCGGGGACCATGCCCGCAGGCGGGACCCGGTGTCCGCGGTGAGCACGGCAGCCGGTGCACCGGCCACTCCCTGGGCCCAGACCATCCGCACGATCCATGTTTCTGACGCCTCGTCAGCGATCGTCCAGCGCGCCACGACGCTGCCGGTGTCCGCTGCATACGTGCACAGCTCGGCCCCCTCGCCGACCACGGCACACAGCCGGCCGTCGACGACACCGGCGCACAGACGCTCCGGGCTCTTCATGTCGTCCAGCGGTACGGCGGCGAGTCGGTCGCCTGTGGTCGCATCCCAGAACGCGATGCTCTGGAACGGATGGACGGTGACGAGCACGGGCTCGGCCGAGCCGCTCACGGCGGCGACCAGCCCGACGTTGTCCGCGTCACCGGCGACTGCCTCGTCCGCCCCCTCCGCTTCGTCCGCCTCGTAGGAGCGGCGCACACCGTTCAGGGGCTCCACCATTTCCCGCGCTCCGGCGGCCACCAGTGCCTCCGGGCCGGCGACCAGCGAGAACGTGTCCTGTCCGGCGTCGCAGAGGACCGGGGGCGTCACCTTCTCCCCGGTGCGGGCGTCGACGAGGTGCAGCCGGTGGGGCGTGGTGAAGCTGATGCTTCCGTACACCGTCCGGCCCTCATGGTGGGCCGTCTGCGCGGCGATCACCGGGCCGGGCCAGCTGGTCCACGTGCGCGGCGTGGCGTCGTCCGAGGGCCTCAGACGGGCCCACAGCGGGGTGAACGGCGAGGTCATCGTGTCTCCAAGACGGAACGTCGGGTCAGCCGAGCCTAGTACCCGGCGTCACTGGTGGCGGGCGTCGCCCCTGCGAGCGTCCGCAGTACGGCGAGGTCGAAGGACAGGCGGATGCCGAACCCGCCGAGGTCGACGTCGAGTTCGTGCTCGGCGGCACGGCGGATGGCCGCGATGTTCGAGCCGAAGCGGAGCTCGGCGAGCGTCGATCCGTCGGCCAGCCTCACCACCCACAGCCGGTCGGCCGCCGTGCACACGCTCAGCGGGTCCGGCGCCCCCGCGAGGGCGCACAGGAGCTCCGGGGCTTCGTCGGCGCGGACGATCGGGTGGACGAGCCGCCCGTCGTCCGCGCTCCGGATCTGGAGCAGCCCCTCGCGGTCCGCCACCGCCACGACCGTCACACCGTCGAGCAGCTCGGCCCGCGCGGCGGTACACGGCGTCCCGTGCAACGTCCATCGCAGGGCCGGGGCATCGCCGAGCCGCTGACCGACCTCCACGGCCCCCGTCTCGGTGAGGGCGACCTCGGGCGGCGCCGGGAGAACGGAGGGATCAGGGCTATCGAGGGGAACGGGCGCAGCCGCTCCGGCCGCGTCGCCGTCGCCTCCCCCCGGAAGGAGACGCAGCGCGCGGAACGGCAGCCGTCCGTAGGCGGACTCGACGGCCGCCGCCAGATGGTTCAGGCCATGCTGGAGGGCAGCGACCTGGAGTCGGGCCGGCTGCTCGTGCGACACCGGGTGCAGGAGGGCGGCCACCGGGCGCAGGGCCGCGGCGGCGGGCTCGTCGGAGCAGTCGAGTACGGTGCGGAGTTCTTCGAGGTCCGCGCTGAGCAGCACCTCGGGGAAGACGAGCAACGGCGCGAGCGCCTTGGGGACGGCAGACGCGTGCCTCAGCAGCTCCGACAGCAGCACCGGGTCGCTCCGCTGCCAGAGGGGACGAGGCGGTCCCTCATACACCGGTCCCCCCTCATCCGGTGGTCCGTCGTCCAGCGGCCCCCCGCCCACCGCTTCGACGGGTACCTGTGCCGCCAGGGAGTGGACGAGCGTGCGGCGCGCTTGCAGCTCCGCCTGTGGGGACCGGCGGGCGAGGAGCGCGGTGGCTATGGCGGGGTGACGGAGGGCGAAGTGGCTTCCCGACGCACCGGAACCGCCGGGTCCGTCGTGGTCCGGCTGGAGCAGCGCCCAGCACAGCTCGGCCGCCGTGGCGAACTCCCCCGCATCGATCCGGCGTCCCGCCACGGCAGCGGTGGCCAGGCGCCACAGGCGCCCGCCGAGCCCGGCCGGCCCGGCCAGGGCAAGGGCGTACAAGGCGTCGGCGACTACGGGGGACTCGGCGGACAGCCGGTCCACGTGCCGCGCGACCACACCCTCGACATCGATGCCATCCGGCAGGACGTCCACGCCGGCGGCATCCGCCTCTGCCCCCGCGGAGACCCGGTCCAGGACGAGGAGCTGAGCGAGGAGGAAGTTGGGGTAGGCGGCCTGCGCCACCGCCTGCGCGAACGCGTCCGGTTGCGCGCCGCTCGGCTGTGGGCCGGTTTCGGCTTCCGGGACGAAGGCGCACAGGGCGGCGACGTACCGGTCGAAGGCCGTGCGATCGGTCCAGTCGGAGGTGTCGATGTCCACGATGACGCAGTCCTCGAAGTGGTGGGCCCACTTCTGCGTGCCTTCGGTCACCAGCCGTACGTTCGGCAGCCGGGCCATGGGGGCCAGCAGGGACTCGATGAGGCGGGCCGTGTGCCGCTCGTCCGGCACGGCGCCCGCCTCGTCCAAGTCGCCGACGGCCACGCACACGGGGCGCTCGTCCATGGCGATGACGGAGAGCAGCTCGGCGGCGGTGGCGGTCTCGTAGCCGAGTTGCCCGCCGATGGCCACCGCCAGATCATCGACGCCGCGGCCCCGCGCACCGAGCGCCGCGTGGAAGAGCGGCCCGGATCGGGGCTCGTCCGTCCCCTCGTCGTCCTGATCCGCCCGGCTGTCGTCCCGATCCGTTCGACCGTCGTCCCGGTCCGCCTGATTGAGGAGGAACAGCCAGGTGAGCAGCGTGCTGCGTCCACTGCCGGGGGATCCCGTCACATAGAACGTGCCGCCGTCGGGCGTCCCCTTCACGCATTCCCGGAACGCGTCCGCAACGGCCTGCCGCCCGAAAGGGAAGCCCTCGTCCACTGTGCCGGCGCTCGCCGCGCTGGGATCGCCGGTCAGGGAATCGCTGTCGATCACTCTTTCGACTCCTCCTCGTCGCCCTCGTCCTCGTCCTCGATGAAGGCCACCAGTTCCCGGATGCCCGCCTCGCGGTCGGCGGCACCGGGCCCGTAGCCGAAGCTGTAGCTGACCTCGGCTCCGGGAAAGGTGGTGGCCAGCCACTCGGCGCAGTAGCAGCCGGGCAGCGCGCAGGGTTCGAGATCGGCATGGGCCCGGGTGACCCGCTCCGGTGCGATGCCTCGCTTCAGCAGTTCGCCACCCAGACGCCGCAGCGCATGCCCCTGCCCGGGGACGGTGTAGCCGGAGACCGTCCGCTCCGCACCCGTGGCCGTACGGAATTCGAAGATGCCCGAGGAGTCGACCGAGCTGGTGAGGCGGAGGTCATCGGTGACCAGCGGCCACCAGTGCTCCTCGTCCGCCATCGCCTCCGGGTCGAGGGCGGTGAGGCGTTCCTGGAACTGTGCGACGGCGGCCACCGCGTCCCGGCCGACCGGGTCGGACGGCAGGTCCTGGAGCAGCCGGCCGAGTTCGGCCAGGCAGGCCAGCCAGGTGCGTACGGTGGTGTTCACGAGGCGCGTCGGATGCGTTCCCGCGCACGACGTCGAGACCACCTCGCCTTCCGGGGCGCAGCAGATCTGCGCGCCGCGGTCGTCGCCCAGGTACCAGAACCCGCGCACCTCCCCGAACGGCTGGGGAAGCCCGGCCTCGGTCGCGTAGCCGGTGAGGGGCAGGGGCTCGCGGGCGGCGCGGAAGTACGGGCCGACCGACTCCGGCAGCCCCGATGCCGCGAGCAGATCCCGGAGGGGCGAGGGCACCCCCAGGTCTTCGAGTCGTGCGGAACTCCAGCGACGTGCCGGCAACCCCCCGCGACGACCGGAAGCGGGCGTGGTCATTCAGGCGCTCCTCTGCATGTGCATGCGTGGCATTCGTACGTCAGCTTCGCCGCTTGATGGGTTTGTCCCCGAAGACCCATCGGATGTGGTCTTCCAGATCGCGATTTCCCTGTTTCTTCGACCCCGGCGTGTGGTGATCATATTCAACAGCGTAGCTCCGCTCGGCATCCGGGAAATAATGCCGAGTCCAGTCATTGCAGTTGGGGGACCGCTGGTTGCAGAAATCACGTTCCGAATAGATACGCGTGACCTTGATCTTCCGGTCCGGGCCGGGGTCGCGGCCCTCCGTCAGGGCGTTCTCCTTCTCCTCGGCCAGACGCTTTTGGCGGTCGAGCACGGGCACGCCGATGACCCGTTCCGAATGCGTCCCGTCGCTGTGCCCGATCTCCACGTGCTTCTGGCCGTGCTCGTCCTCCCATTCGAAGGCCGCGTAGTTCTTCTTGGAGCGGTCGCTGTCCGCCTTGCGCCGGTCGTTCACCTTCTGTGCCAGGTCGTGTGTCTTCGGGTCGACCTTCGTGGCGGTCTGCTTGGGGTTGCGGTCGGCATTCGACGGCAGCGGGTACTTGCTGTCCTTCCGCTGCCGTTTCGGCGGCGGGCTTCCCTTGTCGGATCCGGACGATGATCGGCTCGCGCGGCGCTTGGGGCCGCCGCCGGACTTCTCTCCGGATTTGGCCAGCGAGGAGAAGCTCTTGCTGTGCTTGGCTTCCGTTTCGGCGACGTTCTTCGCCACCTGCTCGGCACCATGGGCAGTCTTGCGATAAAGGCCGCCGACGGCTCCGGCCGCGTCCTTGGCCACGGCCTTGGAGATGCTGCCGGCCGTGTCCTCCAGCGCTTTGGCTATCGGGTGCGTCAACTGAAGGACATCCCTTCAGTGGCTGTGGCGAATTTCGCGGCGTGTCCGGCGACGTCCTCCGCGTGGCTTTTGAACTTCGAGGCGTGAGTGAGGAGCTCGTCGGGATGGATCGTGTATCCGGATCCGGCGCCGCCGCCCGAGGCGACCCCAAGAGCCTTCTCCGCCCCCTTGAACACCAGACCGCTCACCGCCTTTTCTACGGCCTGCTGCAATGGCTGGGTCGCCTGCTCGACGAGTTCGCCGATGATCCGCTGTTCCACTTCCTTCAGGATCACATCGACGATTTTCTTCGTGGCCGCGATCAAGGCGACCTCCGCCGCCTCGGCCAATCCGAAGGTGAAGACGGCGGCAACCTGGTCCGCAATGAACTCGGCAGCCATGACGATGAGTTCGGCGATCACCGCCATTTTGGCGCCCACGATCGCGACCGCGGCGATGTCCAGCACCGAAGCAGCCGTATTGCACACGTCCACGAGCTCCGTCATATGGCTCGAAGACATCTGCGACCACTGCTCGACGAGCTGATCGTACGAGGCCGCCTGGTAGTGCTCTCCCATCGCCTTGATGCTGTCGCTCGCCGCACCATGCGACTTCTCGAGATTGGCCGCGAACTCCCTCACGTGGCCGGCGAACTCGCGAACCTTGTCCTCGTTGACCTGGGGCCAGTTCAGCCCGAGCAGGTCCATCACCCAGACCAGCCCGTCCGGCAATTCGATAGCCACGCTTCCCCTTGCTCTGCGCATCTCGCACCGTGCCTACGACGGCACGCCACTCCAGCTAACTGACACTTAGCCTCACGGAAGAAGTACCTCCCCGGCCACATCCGAGTCCATTTCCCCGGACGCGCCGAGGATGGGACGGGATGCCGTCGGGCACGTGCTCCCGGAAGCGTAACAAGCACTTTTGTGTGCCGCGGTTGACGGGAGAGGGCCATGGCACTCGCCAGTCACGGCAGCTCCTCGGTATCCGATGGTCTGTGCACCCATCGTCTCGCGCCACCCCGGATCAGCGCCACGGCTCCTATGTACCAAGCCTGTAGCAGAAATCGTTGGCGTGCCGACATCAGTGCCCGCCCTAGAGTTGACCTGGTGGACAGCCAAAATGACCCCCCAAGCTCGCCGAAGGGAGCCAGGGAAGCCAGGGAAGCCAGGGACAACGACGCATGGACCGTCCCGACCAACGTGATGGGCCGGACCGCCACGTTCACCGACCCACTGTGGCGGATACCCGTCCGCCTGAACCCCGTGGAAGTCGCTCTGCTGCGTACCGAACCGCTGCGGCGCCTGCACTTCGTCGCGCACGGAGGCGCCTCGACGGTCAGCACCTTGCAGTCGTACTCCAGGCTTGAGCACACCCTCGGTGTCCTCGCGCTGGTCGCGCACTTCCGTCCGGAGGACGAACTTCTGCGGGTCGCCGCGCTGTTGCACGACATCGGCCACCTCCCCCTGAGCCACACCATCGAAGGCATTTCCGGCCTCGACCATCACGCCATCGGCTTGCAGCTCCTGCGGACCGACCCGATCCGTACTGTGCTGGAGAATCACGGGATCCGCACCGAGGCCGTCACCGCCGCACTCGGCAAGCAATCGCACTCGCCGCTCACCAACCCGTCGGGCGTGCTCAATCTCGACCATCTCGATTCCTTCGTGCGCAGTGGGCGGGCCGCCGGACGTCTCGGTACCGATCCCGCTGTCATGCTGCGCAGGCTCGACATCAGGGACGCCGCGGTGTCAGCTGACCGCCCGACCGCCGCATCGCTCGTCGACCTGATCTGCGGGGAAGCACGGCTGCACACCTCGTGGGACAGCGTGGGTCCGGCCTCGGTGGTCCGGCGCCTGGCCTGCCACCTCCTCGACAGCACAACCCTCACCCCGGCCCGGCTCGCTCGGATGACGGATCCGCAGCTGTGGTCCGCGTTCGACTCCTGCGCCATCACGGAACCGGAGAGCGCCATGGTCCGGTACGAGCTGCACCGGTTGCAGGTCAAGACCGGGCCTGCTCCCAGGGATCGCGCCGTCTGCAACGCCTGGAACTTCTCACTGCGCAAGATCTACAGCTCCGCGCCGCTGGTGGAAGGGCAACGGATGGAAGTGGCCGCACCCGAGCTGGCGGCCGAGTTGGATGCGCTGAGGGCGTTGCCCACGACATTCCACGCCTGGTGGAGCTGACTGTCGGCCCGGCGGGCCTGATGCACCGTCAGCGCCGCCGGTCCGACGAGGAGGTACGCGGGCCCGGGCACCCCCGATCCTCCGCTTCCGCTTCCGCTTCCGCTTCCGCTTCCGCTTCCGTAATGGCGTAGCAGGCTTCGATCAGGGCACGCAGTCCGGCGCGGGGTGGGGTAGGTCGGACCGCGAGATAGGTCCGGATGACGGGGGCGGGGTCGCGCAGGGAACGGAAGGCCACGCCGGGTACCGGCAGTTGGCGGGCCTGCGAGGCGTAGAACACCGTCCAGGACGGCCTGCCGTGGCCGATGGCCGCGAGGGTGTCCTGGTCGTTGGTGAACTCCGGTCCGGGTACGGGCTGGAAGCCGGCCTCCCGGCAGGAGCGCATGACCAGGTCGTGCAGGGCGAGGTTGCGGGAGGCCGGGGAGAGCCGCAGCGGCAGCCCGGCGAGCCGGGCCAGGTCGATGGTTTCGTGTGCGGCGAGGTCGTGGCCGGCAGGCAGCGCGGCCAGTAGCGCGTCCTGCCACAGCGGGAGGAACTCCAGCCCGGGGTCGGTCCGTTCACCACGGAGCAGCGTGGCGTCCAGCTCACCGGAGCACACCTGCCGGAGGCGCTCCTCGGTGGTGCCGGTGACGAGTTCCAGCTGAGCGTGACCGGCGATCCGGGCGAACGCGGCGAGCACCGCGTCCAGGCGTCCGCCCAGCCCGGAACTGGTGCCCAGGCGCACCGTCGCGGCCTGTTCGGCACGCAGTTCGTCGAGCGCCTCCCGGGCACGCGACTGAAGGGCGAGCATCTCCCTGGCATAAGGGAGGAGCCGGTGGCCGGCCTCGGTGAGCCGTACCACTCGGGTGGAGCGGGCGAACAGCTCCGTTCCCAGCTCGTGTTCCAGTCGGCGGAGCTGCTGGCTCACCGCGGACTGCACGATGTGCAGCCGCTCGGCGGCACGGCCGAAGTGGAGCTCCTCCGCCACGGTGAGGAAGTAGCGCAGCTGGCGAATTTCCATGGCTCTCCGGCTCCCCCCGACCCTTCGTGCCTCGATTGATCACCGTTCGCGATCAGTGTAGGCGCGGATCGCTCGTTGGTCGTCGGCGGTGATCGCTGTTGGGTGGAGACATCAGCGAACGGCACGCCCGACCGGCCCGAGAGGGTCGGCAAGGGCGCAACGGAGAGGGGATGCGGTATGCCGTATCTGGACGTCAACGACACCACGCTCTACTACGAGGACGAGGGGACCGGTCCCGCGCTGCTGTTCCTGCACGGCTGGGGAACGAGCGGGCGCACCTGGGGTGCGCAGCAGGCCGGGTTCGTCACCAACCACCGGGTGGTGACGGTGGACTGGCGTGGCTGCGGGCGCTCGGCCCGTCCCGCCCGTGGGAACACCATCGCCGGAGTGGTCAGCGATCTGGTGGCGCTGATCGGCGCACTGCGGCTGGACCGGCCGGTGGTCATCGGCTCGTCGGTCGGGGGGGCCTTCGCCACGGAACTGGCGGTACGGCACCCCGAGTTGATCGGCGGGGTGGTCTCGGTGGACGGGCCCGCGTACTGGCCGTCGAGCGGGCCGCAGGCGGAGCTGCTCGACGATCTGCGCCGCGACCGGGCCGGTACGGTCGCGGGCTGGGTGCCGGGATGGTACGCGCCGGGTACCGCGTCCGCCCTGATCGACTGGACGGTCCGCCAGATCCTGGACTCCGGGGTCTACATCGACGACCACCAGGCCGCTGCCCCCGACTACGACCCACGTCCGACGCTGCCCGGTCTGCGGGTGCCGATCCACTACATCCACGGCGAGCTGGACGTCCCGATCCCGCTGGAGGTGGCCCGGACCTGCGCCGCGCTCACGCCCGGCGCCGAGGTCACCGTCATCGCCGGCTCCGGCCATATGCCACACCAGGAACGCCCCACCGAATTCAACACCGCGCTGCGCACCGCACTCGCCCGGATGGCACGCGCCGGCGCGGCCCCCGCCACCAGCTGAGTTCGTATCCGCTCTCCACCTGAGGAAGCATCATGCCTCCTGGACGGCTGCATCCGTCGGCGCCGGGGTGATTTCGCACACCGGCACCGGCACCGGGTCCCTCGTGGTGCACGGGATCGGCGCGGCCAGCAGCAGTACACCGATGCCGACGCCGACGCCGAGGAGGGCGACGCCGTACCACCCGCCCGCGTTCCAAGGCGCCACCGCTGCGGTCGCACGTGGCCGTCCATGTCCTCGGTGGGTTTCCTGTCCTTGATGGGCTTTGCGTCACGCTGAGCCCCGCGAACACCGCATCGGCGAGCAACCGTGCCGGCTCGCCCCGGTCCCGGATCGCCAGGCTCCCCTTGACCACACAGCCATCGTCAGCAACCAACAACCAACCCCATACGACAACGTCGGCCTCCAAGACCACAACCAGGTCTTGAAGGCCGACGTCACGCAGAACCCACCCCGGAACCCACCCCGGCTCACCTCACAACGGCCCGGCCAGTTCCGAGGCCCCGGTGCCTGCGCACCGTGCCAAAGCTGTATCCAGCCGTGTCTCAGCCGCCGATCGGGCCCAGCGGGATGTCCGAGACAGTAACGCTGAGGGATTTGATGGAGCCGCCGGTCAGGACGGGCACGCCATTGGGACCCGGGGCGAACTTGGCCGTCAGGCCCTCCAGCGAGCCACTGACGGAGAGACCACCCGCGACGTTGTCGAGGTCGTCGTCAGCTATCTCGCGGGTCTCAATGCGGGAGGTGTTGCTCATAATGATGAGCGTCCTTTTTCTCTAGTGATGGTTGCAATGCATGGCGCACTGCGGCGGGACGCCTTGAATGACCCCCGCCACACGCCAGACTGCACGCACACGTAGGGCGTGGTGCATCGAACGTCCCACCCTTCACGCGCTGTACACACAAGGTCTCGAAGCGGAACACCGACGTCATTTACCTGCCGCCGGCTTCACCGTCGAGGCACACAGAACTCTCAGCTCAGCCGAGAGCGCCCTCGGGGGAATCCTTCTCGCGCGCCGTCGGCCTGATCCCAGTAGGAGGCCCTCGTCTGGTGAGTCACCGGAGGCGGATGTGAGTGCAGGCCGCGTTCGCAAAGGCCAGGAAGTGGACGGCCTTTGCGGGCCGCCCGCTCCCGCATTGCTCACTCGGATCGGTGCGTGCGGCCTGACCCGAGCGTGTCCCCCGGAGCCGCGCACGTGCTGTACGAAACACGCGCAAGGAGCCTCTTTTGCTCTTCTCCCGCACCCTGCGGGCCTCATTCCTCACGTCATGCATGCCCAAGCCAGTCCCCGCTCGCCTACCCTGGGCCCTCAAGGAAGTCACGGGGTTGACGGATGCACCGCTCAGGGAACTGCCGTACAGGGATGAGGGGTGAACCCTAGGGCCCCGGGGAGGACCTGAGACACATTTCTCTCACATGGAGGCGTTGATGGCCGTACGCCGTGTCGTGCCCAACATCCAGTCCGAGACCTTGCAAGAGAGCCGGGTCTTCTACGGCCTGCTGGGCTTCGAGGAGGTCATGAACCTCGGCTGGATCACGACGCTTGCCTCGCCGTCGGCTCCGGCAGCGCAGGTCAGTGTCATGGCGAACGACAAGACCGCACCGGTGGTCCCCGACATGAGCGTCGAAGTGGATGATGTGGACGCGGTCTACGCGATCGTGCGGGACAGCGGCGCGGAGATCGTGCACCCGTTGCAGGACGAGGAATGGGGAGTACGCCGGTTCTTCGTCCGGGACCCCAACGGCCGGGTGGTCAACGTGCTGAGCCACCGATAGCCGACCTCGCCACTCCCCGCTCGCACGAACCCGCTGGTCACAGCCACTCGTTGACGGCGGCGATGAGCACGGTCACTTCGTGGCGGAACGGCTTCCTCGACTCCCCAACCACCCTGAGCCTAATCAACCGGCAGCGTCAGGGGGTGAGGTCTCCCGAGCCCTGCTCGTCTGACGGACAGTTACTGATGCCCGACCCCTTGCCGAAGACGGCTGTCTCCGTCTTACCGGATAGCTCAGCTTCCGGCTGAAGCTGCCGATCGCCAGGTACCTCCCGTCCGGGTTGGAGGCGAGCTCGAACAGCCGCTCCGACGCGCCCATGACCTTGTCGGCCACCTCGCCCTTCGCCGGGTTCGACCACGTACAGGTTCTCCTGCGCGCCAAGGAACAACCGCGAGGAGTCGCCGGAGAAGACGTGGCACTGGATCGGGCCCCGGCCACCGGCATGGGACAGCTGCCGGCAGGGCTCACGGTTCTGCCCGTGCAGGTCGAAACCGCCCTCGCCGACGCCCTGACCGGGCCAAGGCCGCGGTAACCGGAAAGGCCGGACCCGTCACTCGACGGACCCGGCCCTTCCCGATCGGCGGTCGGCGGTCGGCGATCGGCGATCGGCGATCGGTCAGACGCGGTCGGCCGCAATCAGGAGGTACTGGAAGGAGCCGTCCTTGTACGAGTTGATGAACGCCTCCTCGATGCCGGTGACCAGGGAGGACGTGGCTCGCAGCTCCCAGTAGGGCAGGGTCGCCGCAGTCAGGTCGATGACTGTCTGCGGTACGAGACGGTTGTCGGCCATGGCGCGCAGGTACTCGCGGCGGGAGTGGATGTTGCACTCGAAGTGCGCGTTGATCTGGGAGACCCACTTCGAGGGCTGGCCGTAACGCGGGTTCCAGCAGCCGGTGATGGTCACGTAGCGGCCGCCGACCGCGAGGACGCGGGAGTGCTCGGCGAAGAGGTCGTGCAGGTCGACGTACATACTCGACTCGTTGTTCCACGAGCCCGCGGCCTGCCCCGTCTCGAAGGGCGTGTCGAGCATGTTGCACACGCGGGCGTGGACGTGGCTCTCGATGCCGAGTTCGTTGGCGCGCTGGTTGGCGAAGTCGGCCTGCTTGGCCGACAGGGTGACGCCCTGGACCGTGCATCCGAATCGCTGGTGGGCCATGACCATCGAACCGCCCCGGCCGCAGCCGGCGTCCATGAGCGTGTCGTCACGCCCGATGGAGCCGAGGTGGTCCAAGAGGACTTCGGCCTGCGCCGACTCCAAGCGGTGGAGCTCGGCGATCAGCCGCTTCTCGTACTGGCCGTCACCGGGGTCCCCGAGGGCGGCGTGGTCGACCTCGCCGATGCCGTAGTGGTGGTGGTACAGCCCGTCGACGTCACCGAGACGCAGGTTGACGGGCCTGGCCTCCTGGTCCCAGTAGCGGGCGATGTCACCCTGGTAGGGCGACGCCGGGGCGGGGACGAACGCGGAGGTGCCGTTGGCGGAGATGAGCTGGGTGGTGGTCACAGATAAGTCCTTCCTTACCAGAAATCGGGCAGGCTGTACCGGTAGGTGTTGGTCTGGTGCCAGTAGTGGTTGCCGTCGAGCCAAACGGCCACTCCCCGCAGGAAGCGCAGCACGCTCGGGACGGGACAGGCGGCGGCCACGGCGGTGGATTCGGATTCGAAGTCGTGCATGAGGTCGTTGTGGACCTCTACCGCCTTCAGGTAGGCATCCCGGTCGGAGATGCCCTCACGTTCGGCGATCACCACGGGCAGGTTCAGGTGTCGGCCGGGGCTCTTGAGTTCCTTGGTGTACGAGTACAGGTCGTTGACGATGGTGGTGGCGTTGCCGGCAAGCGCGATGACCCGCTGTATGTCGGGCCGTGCGTGCAGGTCCGCCGGCAGTTCGTAGCCGCCGACGGAGTCGGTGAGCGTGGGGCAGGGGCGGAAGTTGTTGAACTGACGCATCGCCAGGTACTCCCACACCTCGGGCATGTGGTCCGTCTCCGCCCAGGCGGCCTCCGCGAGGTACCCCATGTGCAGACGGGCCATGTCGTGCCGGAACCGGTCGGCCTGGGAGGGGGTCGCCATCTGAACGAAGTACTCCATGGCCGAGCGGTAGGCACGCCGAGGTGCGTCCGACCCAAGCGACTCCACCCACCCCGGCTCGTAGTCCTTCGTCGTGTGCAGCGGGTCGAGGGCCGTGTGCGCCAGCAGGAGACGGCCGCCGAGACCGATGGGCGAACCGCCGTGGTCCTCGCAGTAGCAGTCGTCGACCGCGTTCTCGGCGACCATCAGCCGCGCGGCGAGCATCACATGGTCGACGGTGGGCGCGTCCGGATGGCAGGCAACCATGTAGCGGCCGGTGGAGAAGCCGTCGAACTGGTCCTCCCACTCCGGGGGGTACATCTGGACCTCGTGCACGGCCCATGCCTTGATCCTGCGGCTGACCTCCTCGACCCGCGCCGGGTCGGGCTCCGGCACCGGGTGGTGGTAGAGACCCGGGATCGGTTTACCCTCTTCCGGTGTCTCGGGCTCGTCCGGTGTCTCCGGCGCCGCAGACACCGGAAGCCTCGGAAGCTCTTCGCGCCGGGCGAGGTGCAGGCCCTCCGTGCCCAGACCGCTGGGGCCACGCAGGATCCGTTCCAGGGCTGGGCTCGCTTGCGTCACCGCCGCCGGACTCGACGGCCTCACCGCGGCAGCACCCGATTGCGTCACGGTGGCAGGGTTCGATTGCACCACCGCAGTAGGGCTCGATTGCGTCACCACCGCAGGCTTCGACGGCCTCACCGCAGCAGCACCCTCCCCCACGTGCCGATCGATCAGGCTCCCACCCGGGGCGCCCTCGCGTACGGACACCCCTACGGGAACGCCCCCTGCGGCAGAGACGGGGACGGACGGTGGGCCGGGCAGGCCAGGCAGGGCTTCGCCGGCGGCTTCGGAACCGGCAGCGTGGGTGGGGATGTGGGACCGGGCCGCAGCGGCAGGCAGGCTCGGCTGCGGACGGGAAAACCCAGGACCGGGCATCCGTAGCTCCTTGGTGAGGTGGGTGGGCTGTCCCCGGTCCCCGAACGCGCTCGCCCGGGATCCGGGTCGGTCCGGGCCGTCGTGGTCGTCGGACGGGTTCTCTAGTCGCGTCTGCGGGCGATCTTCATGCTCTCCAGCACGCGGAGCGCGTCGGGCACCAAGCGGGCGGCGGGGCAGTATGTGGTCACCAGGGATGAGGCGATCGCCTGCTCGCTGACCCCCATGAAGCACACCGACAGGCCCGGCTCGTGCTCTTCCAGCAGGCCGGCCCGTCGCAGACCGATGCCCCCTCGGTCGTCCTCGCCGGTTCGCATGGCGGGGCTCGACCGGCGGACATCGCGATGCCGATCCCGCCGTCGCCGTAACGGTTCTTCCGCTGGAGAGGAACCGAGGTGTTCTGCCGCATGTGGGCACGGAAGCCCGGCGCCGCACACAGCGCAGCAGCGGGGCCTGAACCGAGCAGGGTGCGCGGGGTAACTGCCGACATGAGTCTGGCTGCTTCGCCCCTCGGTGATCAGGTCGCTCTGGCTCTGTTCGCCATGGGCCTCGTGCTCGGCCACGACCGCGCCGACGCGGAAGGCGCGCTGGACGCGCTGTCCGGCGATCACAGTCAGCACCTCGACACCTCCGAAGCCGCGGTACTCGGCCTGGACTGCCGAGGCGGCTCCAGCTGCGATTCCGGGCTGGTCCCAACGGTCATCGGGCGAGCTCTCCTTCGCGAGTGTGGTGACCGGCTTACGCAGCGGAAGCCAATGAATGAAAGAAGAAAAAAGAGGGCGAACATCGGGAAATCCGTCCAGGCCCCGAGAACAGTAAAGGGCCTGTACGCACAGCTCGCCCCATGAGGCCGTTGGAGTTACTTCGATGCAGTGATCTCGCTCCGCACCATGTTTGCCCGGATGACCGACGGCATTCGGACTATCTGAGGTGAGCACGTTTGGCGCATGAAATAGCCGTCGCCCACACCGCCTTCATCTTCGGTAACCACAGGCCGACTTGATGGCCTCTCAGGCACGCTTCGAACAGTCGAACACCAGGGGGCAACGCACTGGGCCGCCGCAAGGGGCAAGGCCGTCACCAGGACGTATGCAATGTCATCGCCGTATGCGGAGTCATCGCCGACGGGCGGATCGGGCCCGCGGATCGTTGCCAGGGCTGTGCCGAAGGTCGGCGCTATGTCGCTGGCTTGCCGGTGGTGTGTACTTCACGGGTTGAAGACGGTCGTCCGGTGGAGGTTGTACCCGAAGAGGCGCGGCACGGCACCGTTGCAGGTCAGCCGGGCATTTCGGGTCAGCAAGTCAGCCTCCACGGCGCCAAGCAGGGAAATAGACCGGCTCCCGGGGCCATGCGGCACGACGTGGTCCAGACCTCCGCGCCGTTCGGGGCATCCGCATCGAACGGGAAGCCTTACGCTGCCTGCTGCTGTGCCGCGGCATCACCTGCCAGCGCACCAAGACCTGGAAAGAGTCGCCCGACCATGCGCGCGACGCCCAAGCTCGACCGCATCCACCACGTCCTGGAACGCTTCTCGGACCGGGTCTTCGCCTTCGACGAATTCGGCCCGCTCGAGGTCAGACGCACCACGGGCTCCTGCTGGGCGGAGCAGGACAAGCCCGACCGGCTCCCAGCGACTTTCCACCCACCCACGGCGTCACTTACTTCCACGGCTGATGGACCGTCGGCGACGACGGTCCATGGGGCATCAACGCCGCCGCAGGACCCCGCCGTTGTCAAGACACGGCAGGGGCCTTCGCCGCGCGACAGCTACCTCAGGCAGGGCCGCCGTGCCATGCGAGCCACCTGGTCAGCGACCCGAATCCGGAGCCTCACGCGGGACGGACGCAGTCTGGTCTCCGGGCCGGGAGACCAGGCCGGCGGTCGCGGCCAGGGTATGTAGGACCGTCGCGCCGGCGAGCACGACCGAGGCGACCGGACGTCCCATCCACCGCGTCAGATCGCCTCGCAGGTCGGGATCGACCTCGACGGTCACCCGGATGTATCTGCTGTGCAGCGTGGTGACCTTGGTGGACCGGGGTGCGGAGACGTCCTGCCCGCGCTGCAATGCCGCGCGGTAGTTTTCCTTGCGCTGGCTCATGCCTCATCCTGACGCTTGATCAGTTCTTCCGCGAAGTCCATGTACGCCGAACCCTTGGCCTGGACCGGGTTCCCGAAGGACTGGGCGTACAGGTCGAGCCGCGCGATCTGGGTGTCCAGCACCTCGAAACCCCGCTCGGTGAGTGCCTCGCGAGCGTCCGCATCGGGCCCGGTGCGCGTGGCATCGGGACGGTTGGTGCGATTGAGCAGGACCGACGAACGGGCCGGCTCGGCACGCAGGGACTGCACGTCCGCCATCTCGCCGTGGATGGGTGCCATCCGGTCCAGTTCGATGGGGGCGGGGGTCACGGGCACGATCCACTCGTTGGCGTACCTCATGATGCTGCGGGCGATGCGGGGATGGTCCTCCAGCTGGGGCGCATCGAGCACGACGGCCTGCCGGTTGCCGAGGAAGTCGTTCACGCGACGGTGGACGTCGCCCACCGGCAGGGCGATCACCGGAAACGGAAAGCCATTGGCCAGCTCGCTCCAGCGCAGCGCGGAAGCGGCCGGGTCACCGTCGACCAGCAGCGGCGACCGACCCGACTCATGGAGCGCATGGGCCAGCCACACGGCACTCGTCGTCTTTCCGACGCCTGGCTTGAGGTTCACAAACGCACAGCTCAACGGCACAAGAATTGACAATAACGGGCGCGATCGTCCAGCTTCGGTCGGCACGAGGGCGTGGCTTCGTGGTTCACCCGCAAGCAGTGAGAAACGTCGGACACCCGGTTGTGGTCGCGGCCGACCGTGTGCACCACCGGATGCCCATTCCCGCCCCCTCGATGGATGGCAGTCGGCCCCCGCCCATCCGTACCGACTGCTCCGCTCGGCCCCGCCACGACCGGCCCACGAAGCCTGGCGGACCAGCGCGAAACGTGGACGGGGCGACATCGACCACCTGCTCCGGCCCCCTCGGCATCGATCTTCTAGGAGCACCAGAAGAGGAAGCAGGTCGGCGACCGTGTGGGGCGTGGTGCGGGCGTCGGGTCCGACCCCGCGTTCGTGGGTGAGGGCTTTGGCCGGGGCGGCTCCTTGGCAGTGGGCCGGGTGGCGACGGGCGGCGCCGTGGTCGCGGATGCGGGAAGCGCGGAGTGGGAGACGGCAATGTCCGATTCCGATGCCGACGGCTTGGTGGTGTGCGACGGACGAGCAGACTCTCCCGCGGTCCGGCTCGGTGCGGGCTGCGCGGTGGCGGACGCTTCGACGGGTTTGGCCGACGCCCGCGACTCCGTGTCCGTCCCGTGCGTCGGGCCGGTGGGCAGCAGTTCCCCCGACATGCCTGTCGCGACGACGCCGACCAGTACGATCCCACCCGCGACGCCGAGGGCCAGCTTGGTCGTGCCGCTCTTGCGACGGCGCGCCCGGCGCGGCCCCTTCCTGCGGCGGCGCGTCGCCGGCGTCCGGTGGGAGGCGTTCGCCTCGTCGCCGTCAGCGGGACCGGCAACCGCAGCCGCGTCAAAGCCGGTGGCCGTGCCGGGGTCGAAGTCTCCATCGGCCGGGCCGGGTACATCCGGCTCGCCGCCCTGTTCGGGAAGGGGCCCCGTCTCGTAGGACTCCAGGGGCTCGTATGGCTCCAGGGGCTCGTATGGCTCCAGAGGCTCGTACGACGCCGGCGGCTGGTACGCCTGCGTCTGCTCGTACGCGTGCGTCTGCTCGTACGCGTACGGGGCCTCAAGGCTCCCGGCGCGCCCGTGCGCTCCCCGGTGCTCGTGGACCGGCGGCTCGGGCGTCGGCGGGACGCCGCTCCGATAGAGGGGGTGCGGCCGTGGCGGGCCGTACCCAGTGGCTGCGCCGTCGTGGACATGGGCACACGTCGGGCACACCTCCGCTCCGCCGAGATAGCTCCCGCATCCAACGCAGTAGTCCATGCGGTTGTCCGTTTCCTCCGGTCGCCACCCCGCCCCAGGTGGCGGCACCTTACTGAGGCTGCAAAGTCCGGCTCACTTCGCCCCCTCGCCAGGCCCGAGCTATACCGATGCGCCCCTGGTGCGGCACTACGCCCTGCCAACCCCCGGCTTGCCCGGTTGGTCGACAGGGGGCGTCTCCCTGGAGCGATGATCTTGATACCGGGGCGATTGGTCGGTGGCCGGCGCACGACGGTCCCTCACAGGCCGACGAGCGGCAGGCCGCAGAGCAATACGGCGCACCGCGCGCATGTCGCGGACCACCGCCACCACACACCAGGTGAACGAAGTACAGCCGATGCCGGCACCGCGCTGCACCTGCTCCAGGCCCCCTCACCCGCTCACCCGCCACAGTCACGCACACATGACGCGACCCCTCCGGCCTCAGCTGACGGCCTGCCGGGACAGCCAGGCCCGGTCGGTCTTTCCGTTGGCGCTGAGCGGAAACCGGTCGAAGACCCGGCACTGGTCGGGGACGCGCGCCGGGTCCAGCAGCGTGCCGAGGTGGCGCAGCACCTCGGCCGGCGTCAGCGTCGTGACCACGCAGAGCACCATGTCCCGGCGGTCGGTGGGTGGCAGCAGCACCGCATGGTCCACCCCTGGTATGTCCCGGGCGGCGGACTCGATCTCGGCGGCGCTGGTGCGCACGCCGTGGCGCTTGAACATGTCGTCGCCGCGACCGTGGAAGTAGAGGTAGCCGTCGCTGTCAAGGTGCCCGAAGTCCCCGGTGTGCAGCCGCACTTCGCCGGTCTGCGGATCGCTCCTGAAGCGCGCTGCGGTCAGCTCGGGCGCCCGCCAGTACCCGGCCATCACGTGCGGTCCGCTGACCACGATCTCGCCCGTCTCGCCGGGTGCGGCGGGGACGCCGTCCGCGGTCAGGATGCGGATACGCGTGCCGTCGAGCGAGCGGCCTACGGAGCCGGGCCTGCGCCGGTCGCCGTCGACCTCCAGTACGGAGATCCGCTTGCACTCGGTGGTTCCGTACATCAGCTGGATGCCCGCGCGGGGGAAGTGCTCGCGCAGTTGGGCGAGCACCGCGTGGGGGAGCTCTTCGCCGGTGTTGGTGAACAGGCGGATCCGGCTCGGTCCGGGGTCGCGCCGGGCGCTGTGCAGGAGCATGGTCGCGAGCGAGGGCACCAACGGCACCACGGTGGCGCCGCACTCCCGCGCGACGGCGGCCAGCCGCAGATCCGCCGCCTGAGAGAGCAGCACCAGACGGGCCCCGGCCAGAGCACACAGGAAGACCTGGTAGAGGCCGTAATCGAAGGCGAGGGGCAAGCGGCAGAGGACGATGTCGTCCGTCTGGTAGCGCAGCCGCGCCGCGACAGCCCGGGTTGCCCACAGCACCCTCTCGTGTGGGGAGACGACCGCTTTGGGCGCGGCGGTGCTGCCAGAGGTGTAGATCAGCAGTGCGGTGTCTGCCGGGGCGGCTTCGGCGCGGGTGTGCGGCGCCGGGCCGCCCGGTCGCCGGACCTCCGCCCAGACCTCTTGCAGGCTGCGTGCCGTGGCCGCTGTCTCGTCGGGGGGCGTCCGGTCGGTGATGACCAGGCGGGGTTGGGCGTCCGCGACGACCTGGCCCAGTTGGTACGCCGTTGTCGCGGGGCCGAGCGGTACGAAGACCGCCCCCGCCCGCAGACAGCCGTAGAGCATGGCGACGAACTCGCGGCTCGCGGTGGCGCGCACCACCACACGGTCCCCGGCGGACACGCCCGAGTGGTGCAGCCACTGTGCGAACCTCCGGCTGTGGTCGGCGAGTTGGGCGTAGCTCCAGTCGCCGTGGTCGTCGGTCACGGCGAGCTCGCCGCCGCGGGCAGCCGCCGCGTGGTCCAGCACATCGACGACATGGCACAGGGCCGGCCCCTGCCGCACCTCGGCGGTCACGGTGTCGGCTCCTGGGAGAACAGCCGGCTCAGGACCGCCCACAAGGTGCCGGCGGTGCGGAAGGTCTCGCGGTGGAGGCTGTCGTCCGGAAACCGCACGTCATATGTCTGTTCCACAGTGCTCAGCAGCTCGACCGCGGCCATGGAGTCGATACCGAGGTCGACGAGTTCGGCATCGGGGGGCAGCGGCTCGTCCGGGGAGAGATAGGGCAGCGCAGCGCGCAGCAGTGCCTCGAACCGGTCATCCCACGGCATCGTCTTCCCACTCCCTGTCGACGGGCACACGTATCAGCTCCAGGCGGGACGCGGAGACGACGCTCCTGCCGCGTACCACCAGCTCGGTCGGGGCGGGCCTGCTGAGGAAGCCGAGCAGGCCGGTGGTCAGGCCGTAGGCGCCGACGTTCGGGATCGCGATCCGGTCGCCGGGCCGCAGCCGCGGTACCGGCACCTCCCGCCCGAGCAGGTCGGCCGGAGTGCACAGCGGCCCGACGATGCGTGCCGACGTCACGGCAGGGCCGAGGACCTCGGCTCCGCCGGATGCGTCGGCCGCCCGTGGGATACCGACGGGCTCCACGGACAGCGGAAGCAGCCGCCCCGTCCCGGAGAGTCCTCCGAGCGCGTTGATCCCCGCGTCGAGCACGACGAACTGCTTTCCCTTGCTGTTCTTGACCTCGGTGACGGTGCAGATCAGCGTGCCGCAGTCGGCGACGAGATATCTGCCGGACTCGAAGGCGATCACGGGGGCTCCCGTGCGCCAGGCCGGGAACCGCAGATCGAGTTCCTGCCGGAGTGCCTGTGCCAGGCCGGGATAGCCGGGCCGCCGGCCGGACTGCGTGTACGGAGCGGCGAAGCCGCCGCCGAGATCCAGCATCCGCGGTGCCAACCCGTACTGGTCACACACCGCGGCGGCAGTAGCGATACTGCGACGGAGTTCCTGGATCAGGCTCGGTTCGTCGATGGCGTTGGTCATCGAGAACAGGTGGAGGCCGGTGAGGTCGATCCGCGGACACCGCGCGGCCACTGCGAGCGCGGGGCCGAGGAGTTCCAGATCGATCCCGAACTGCGAGGGTGAACCGGTCATATGCATGCCGCCGGCCGGGGCCGCACGCTCTCCGTTCACGCGCAGCAGCACACCGGCCCGGCGGCCCTCGACGGCCGCGATGCGATCGATCCGCCGCAGTTCGTGCGCTGATTCCACGGAGAAGTCGAGGACCCCGTGCCGCAGGGCGTGCGCGATCTCGCCGTCCGTCTTTCCGGGCCCCGTGTACAGGCATTCGGCGCCGCGGAACCCGGCACCGAGCGCGCAGGCCAGCTCTCCCGCCGAGCTGATCTCCGCGCGGCAGCCGGCGGTCCGCAGTGCCCGTACGACGTCCTCGTGCGGGTTGGCCTTGAGGGAGTAGTAGACGAGGCTCGGTGCCGGAAGCGCCGCGCGCAGGTCTTCCGCGGCGGCCGTCACCCGGTCCAGGTCGTACACGTACACAGGGCCGGGATGGCACCGGGCCAGCTGCTCGTCCCACGCCGCAGCGTCCAGGTCAGTCATGCGCATCGAAGCGGTCGCGCAGGGAGGACAGGAACGCCCAGTAGGGCGCGCTGCCGGGCGGCTGCCCGTCAAGGACGTCCGCGAGCATGATGCGGTGCCGAGGCTCGGCCCGGCTCACCCGGACGCTGTTGGTGACATCCGGTGCCGGGCAGGTCACCAGATGGCTGGTGCGGATGCCGTCGGCGTCGTTGAGGGCACGGGCCTGGGCGACGCACTTGATCTGCTGCACATTCTCGACCACCAGCACATGTGCGGTGTCGACGCCCGCCAGCGCCTCGATGACGGGCCGGCGGTAGTGCGAGATGTTGGACCGGTAGTAGTCGTAGAGGTAGGTGAAACGGGTCCCCCGCGGATACGGGAGGTCGTCGGCGAGGCGGTGCAGGCCGTCGAGGGCGTCCTGGGCAACGCGGTGGTGGTCCGCCGCGGTCTGTGCCCTGATGGTGGCCCATGCGACCGGGTCACCGGTGCGTACAAAGGTCGCGTCGACCCGGCCCCGTGCCCAACGGGTTCCGAGGCCGGCCACGTGCTCGGCGACCCGTTGCCAGTCCGCGCACCGCTCCTCGCCGCTGGGCACCAGGTGCGTCTCCTCCCCGCTCCCGAGGAAACTGACCATCGGCAGTCCGAGCGCCTCCGCTACATGGAGCCCGATCAGGAGATCGCCCGCGACGGAGGCGGTGAGCCCGGATATCCGCCCCGACGAGTGGTCGATGCACGGCGAGGCCAGCACACAGGTCGCGGCGCGCCAGTCGGCGGCTCCCAGGAGACCGACCACCGGCACCTGTGTGCTGATCTCGTCGTCCGCCGGCCGCAGCCCGAGCCGCCGGAGGTGGGGCTCGCGGTCCGGGTACATGCCGTGCATCGCGTCGGCGACCCAGGCCAGTGGGCCGTAGGAACCCTGCACAGGGGGGTGGCTCATCCGGAAAGACCTCCGCCTCTCAGCTCTCGTAGGTCGCGGCGACATGGCGCGCGCCCCGTCCGCGCTCCGACGCCGCTGTCCTGTGGCAGTCGAACCTGACGCGCTCCTTGAGCAGGTCCCGGGTCGCCGCGCAGACCGGCCAGGCCACATCGACACGCGGGATCGCGCGCGAGGCGAGGGCGTCCTTGAGCGGCCCGCTGCCGCCGAGCAGGTCGTACGTCGCGATACCGCTGCCGTGCCACCGGCGGTGCAGGCCGATGGTGGTCAGGAACGCGCCGGGAGACCGCCTGGCGAAGGTCTCGGCGTAGGAACTCTGCATGCCGTAGACCACGTCGCCGACGCGCATTTCCAAGAAGTACGCGGCCGGTTCTCCCCCGGCCGTCGCGAGAGTGAGCAGGCACTCGTCCCGCATCAGCAGCGCGCGGTAGAACGCCAGCTCCCCTTCGTCGAGATGGGTGCCCCATCGCGCTTTCCAGGACCGTCGCTCGACGTTTTCCACCACGTCGATCGCGGCCTCGCCTCGAACCGTGGTCACCTCGAACTCACGGTCCCAGCGCCGGACCCGGCGCCAGAATGTCCGGCCGAAATGCCGTTGTGCTCCGATCAGCATGTCCTCGCCGTTGTCGTGCCAGTCGATGACCGGATTCGGCAGGCGTACCACCACTGCGGTGTCCGGCTGATCGGCCAGGCACTCGACGACCGGGGCGTGGCGTTCCGTCTCGTGCAGATGAAAGGCCCTGGCGCCGATTCTCTCCACGGCCCGGAGCAGCTGCGCGCGCAGCAGGTCCGCGTCGCGGAAAGGCTGGTTGGACAGAAAGGGCTCGCGGGGGATGAGCGTGCTGATGACGCCGTTTCGGCGATGCCGAAGAACACCGATGGACATACCGCCGTCCCCTTCGATGACCAACAGCGCCACCTCATGCCGTCCGACGGCTTCGATGCGCGCGGCGAGGGCGGCCGGCTGCCAGTACGGCAGGTGCGCGCCGCCCGACCACAGGTCGTTCACCTCGGACGAGCTCAGCAGTCCGAGGATCTCCTCCCCGGTCACGAGCAGGCTCACTTTCATCGCACGCTCCCGCGGTCGCGTCAGGACAGCCAGCCGCTCAGGCCGATGATTTCCTGAGCGATCTCGTCAAGTTCGCGGTCCGCGTCGATCAGATGATCCCCGATCCCGTTGCGGGCCATGATGTCGGTGAGTTCTTTCGCCCTGGCGAGGTTGCGGTCGAGTCCCCGGCCGCGCTCCCTTTGGCGCATACGGCCTTCCAGCGTGGCCTCGTCCACGTGCAGCCGGTAGACCGTGATGTCGGCGCCCGGCACCGCTTGTTCGATGAGCCGGATGTCCTCATGGCTTTCCACGATTCCGCTCAGGACCAGCCGGTCGGCGCCGGCTTCGCGGAAGTTGGCCCACACCGCTGCGAGGTTCTTGGCGCCGAGTGTCCGGTTGAAGCGGTCACGGGAGTCGGGAACGTAACACCAGCGGATGTTGTCCATGTCGATCAGGGCGTGGGCGACCTTGCGTTCCCTCAGGATTTCGCGGATCTCCCAGCCGGTGACGGTCTTGCCGGTGCCGGAAGGCCCCGTGATCACGATGACGGGCACATGTGCCATAGCGCTGCAATTCCAATCGTCAATGCCATGAGAAGGGTGCCGTGGCCTGGTCCGGTGGCTCGGGAGCACCTCTCGGTTCCGGCAGCTGTGCGGTGTTCAGGGCGATTGCCTTCGTCAGTGTCAGGTTTTCGTCCACTTCCAGCAGGTGGAAGCGCCCTTGGTCGTGTCGGAAGACCCGGTTGCGCTCCAAGGGCACGCCGAGCAGATGGCACAGCAACCAGCTCGACGGGCCGCCGTGCGAGACGACGAGCACCCGCTCGGCGCCGAGCGCCGCGGCCTCCCGCACCACCGACCTCATCGCCGCGACGAAGCGCCGGCTCGCCGCGCGTACCGAGTCCTCCCCGGGAGGATCGACCAGGTCGGTCGAGACGCGTGCCAGCGCGGTCTGCGCCGGCCCGATCCGCGCCGCGATCTGCGGCAGTGTGAGGCCCGCCAGGGAGGGGAACGAGCGCTCCCCCAGGTCTTTGTGGAGACGGGCGTCGAGGCCGAGTCCGGTGCCCGCGAGGGTCCAGGTCTCCACCGCGCGGCGCAGCGGGGAACACCAGACGGCGTCGGGCGCGAAACGGCGCAGGACGGGGCGCAGGGCAGCGGCGTGCGTCCGCCCGCGCTCGGTCAGAATCCGGCGGTCGTCGGGCAGGTAGACCTCCGAGGAGCTGATCGCCGCGGTGTGCCGGAGGAAGGCCAGGATCATCCGGCCCCCTGGCTCACCGGCGCCGGAGCCGAGTGCTCCGCGAGCACTTCGGTGAGGCGCTGCACCACCTGGTGTGCTCCGCGGCCGCCCGTCCGGCCGAGCAGGCCGCCCCAGTCCCGTACCCCACGGGAGTGCTCGATGGCGGTGGTGATGTCCCGGTGCAGTCGTTGCCGCACCCAGGAGTGTGTCTGTCGTGCGGCGCGCTCGATCGCCCCGTAGACGACTGTCAGGGCCGCGTGTTCACCCTGTGCGCGTACGGCGTCGACCTGCCGCGGGTCGAGGACCTCCGACGGCCACGGCACCCGGCAGGCCGCGTCGACCGCCGCGGCGAAGCGGTTCCCGTTGAGGATCTGGCTGACGTTCTGCGGCGGGAGGCAGACGGTGGGCAGGCGCCGCTGGCCGGCCTCCAGCAACGTGGTCAGGCCCGGCGAGGTCACCAGCAGCTGAGCCCGGTCGAGCAGGTCCAGGAACTCCTCGTGGGAGCGCGGACCGGCGTTCACCGCGACACCCGGGGTGGTGTCCTGCTCCGGAAGCATGGCGGTGTCGACGTTCCCGCAGATCTCCACGGTGTGGAATCCGGCGTCGGACAGCGCCCGGACGGCCGGTTCCGCCACCAGCCGGGGGTAGGCGTGGGCGCTGCCCTCACCGAAGGGCGAATGCAGCCCGCCGAAGTTGAGCACGGCCAGGCCGGGCGTGCCTGCCCGGCGGGTGGGCGGCGGGGCGCTGAGGATCGCCTCGGTCCACGTCAGCCGCTCTATTCTGCGCAGCGGTTCCCAACAGGTCCGGGGAAGGGACTCGCACAGCTGGGCGCAGTAGCGGGTCGCGTCGTGGGGGATCGTGTCGTTGCCGGTCCACAGGTAGGGCAGGCTGTCCACGAATACCGTGGGGCAGCCCGCTGCGAGCAGGGCCGCGGCGAACTCCGAGTCCAGTACGACCAGGGCGGCGGTCACCCCGTGCCGTCGCAGCAGGTTCCGCAGTTCGCCGGTGGTGCTCGGCCACTGGTCGTACCACGTGTCCACCGGCAGCTGTGCGAGCAGGGACCGGCCGAGCACCGTGCCGACGCCGATGAGCCTCGGTGGGTGTGCGGTGCGGGCCGTGAGTTCGGTCAGGACGGCGTGCAGCTTTCCGGCGCTCCCCCAGCCGAAGTCGTGCCCGCGGAAGACGACCGTGGACCGGGCGGCGCCGGCCGGTGCCGGGACGTCATGCCACGTCGGCGGCACCGGCCTGTCTTTGCCGGCCATGGTCAGGCACCTTCCGTGCCGGGTGCGGACGGCGCCGGCGTACGGCCGACGCACAGCGTCATGTCCCCCAGGTCCAGCAGACGGGCGGGGGTCCGCAGATGGCGCAGGAGCGGATAGGTGGCCCTGGCCCAGCCGGGCGCGTCCGGGCACTCCGCGAGCGTCTCCGCCAGTTCGCGGGCCCGGTAGGCGGCGTCGCGTTCCTGGTGGCTGAAGGTGACGGCGTCGAAGCCGGCGCGACGGAGCATGGCGCGCAGCGAGCGTCGGCCGAAGTAGGTGAGGTGGCTGGGGGGTGCGAGGAACTCCCAGGTGTGCAGCACGGGGGCGAATATTGTCCGGCTCACGGCGTGGACGAGGCCGTCGGCCCTCGGTGTCGAGATGAGCAGCACGCCGCCGGGGCGAAGGACCCGTGCTGCCGCCCGGACGACGTGGAAGGGGTTCACCATGTGTTCGAGGGAGCTGAGGATGGTCACCGCGTCGAATCGGCGGTCGAAGTCGATGTCGGGCAGGTCCCCTTGGTAGACCGTCAGCCCGTAGTGGTCGGTGGCGTAGGTCAGGGCGAGCCCGTCGATGTCCGCCCCGGCCGCGTCGTATCCGCGGTCGCGCAGGAGTGCCGCGAAGTGCCCGTGGTCGCATCCGACGTCGAGGACGGATTGGCCGGGCGGGACGTTGGCCAGTACCGCTGCCACCGACGGCGCGTACTTGCGCCGGATCACCTCGGGCGGGTACGGCTTCCATATGCGTTTGTTGTAGTAGGCCCACATGTCCTGTGCGGTCGGCATCGGATCGACCCAGAGGAAACCGCAGGCCAGGCACTCGGCGATGCGGAAGCCGCGCCGCCAGGTGGCCGGTCGGGTGCTTGGGGACCCACAGGCCTCGCATGGGCGCACGTCCGAGTGCGCGGGATGGGAGGCGCGGACGAGCGCAGCCGCCTGCTCACGCGTCAGCGGGGCTTCTCCGTCCCGCAGGCCGAGGTGCAGGGCGTCCGTGGCGGCCTCGTCGTCACCGGGGGTGCCGGCCGTGGGGTCGTCGACAGTCACATGGCCTCCTGGTCGAAGGTGATGACCACCTTCCGGATGGCCTTGATCGTGTCGTCGATGTCCTCTTCGTCCAGCCCCGGTCCCATCTCGATGCAGATCTGCCGGGACAGCACGTCCCGTGCGAGGGGCGCGGTGTGTGCGCCGTAGTCGGGACGGTGTTCCGAAGGCAGCGCCCGGTAGAGGGAGGGGCGCTGCTCGCGGATCCAGTCGATGTCGAGCAGGTGCGGGTGGGAGGGGTCGCAGCCCACGTTCTCGGCGCGGACGGCGTCCACGACGGCGTTTCGGTGCGGGGCGAGCCGGGCCGGCAGCAGGGCGTTCTGTTTGAAGTACGCATGGGTGCTGCCGGGAGCCACCTCGGGGAACTCCAGTCCGAGGTCGGCGAGGCCCGCGCGCAGCCGCTCGGCGAGCGCGGCCCTGGTCCGCAGCTCGGTGTCCAGCCTGGACAGCTGCCAGCGTCCGAGCACCGCCTGGATCTCCGTCATGTTGTAGCTGAAGCCCATCTCCCGGTAGTCGAACCAGCCGGTGCCCTTGCCTTTGTGCGCCAGTGCCCGCGCGGTGTCGGCGAACTGCTCGTCGTCGGTGATCACGATGCCGCCCTCGCCGACGGCAATGTGCTTGCGGCAGCAGAGACTGAAGGCCGCGGCGAGACCGAATGTGCCGGTTTTCGTGCCGTCCCAGAGGGCGCCGTGCGCTTGGCCGCAGTCCTCGATGAGGGTGAGCCCGTGCTGCCGTGCCAGCGTGGCCAGTTCGGTCATCGGGCAGGGCTGTCCGTACATGTGCACCGGCACGATCGCGCTCGTGCGGTCGCTGATCTTACGGGCGCAGTCGGCGGGATCCATCGCCCAGCGGGCCGGGTCGATGTCGACGATCACGGGGACCAGGCCGGCCTGGATCAGCGCGGACAGCGCCGATACATAGGCGTTGGCGGGTACCAGCACTTCGCTGTGCTCGGGCAGCCGGGCGGCAAGGTAGGCGATGTGCAGGCTCGCGGTCCCCGAACTGACCGCGACGGCATGGCGCCTGCCGAACCACGCGGCGTAGGCCGCCTCGAATTCGGCGACCTTCGTGCCGCCGTAGAACCTGGCGAGCTGGCCGCTGTCCAGGACGCGGAGGGCCTCTTCCTTGGCGGCCTCCACGATGACCGGATCCGCCGCCTTCTTCCTCGCGCGGACCGGGGGGCCACCGTTGATGGCGAGCATGCCGGAGTCCGGCCTGGTGTTGGTGGTCACAGTGATTCCTCGGGTGCGACAGGAGCGGCCAATTCCCTCAGGACATGGTTCATCGCTTTGGAACTCGGGTCGCACCGGGCGCACGACCTGTTCGTGCCGGTGGCGCAGCGGGCCCGCAGGCTGTGGGCGTCCAGGCTGTTCCACGCGTCCCGCGCACGCCACTGGAGGACGTTTCCGACCGGCGGATCGGCGTAGACGAGCATGTTGCACCCGAAGATGTCGCCGGTCTCACCGCGCACATACGAGGTGAAGGCCGGCACCGTGCAGGGCGCGGGCCCGGCGTCGAGAAAGGGGTCATCGGCCGCGACCATCCGGGTCCCCGCCGAAGCCATCCGATCCCTCAGCCTCGGGATGAGTTCCCGCATGCGCGCCCGCTGAACGGCGCTGGGCCGGAGCGCGTCGTCGCCCCGGACCGGGATGAGGTGCCACCACGACGGGGGGTTGGGCTGCGCGCGGAGCGTTTCGCCCAGCGATGCGAGGTCGTCCGCCCCCAGCGCCTGAAGCACCGTATTGACGCCGTAGTCCAGCTTCGCTTCGCGGAGGTGCCCGATGGCCTCCATGCAACGGTCGAACAGCCCCGGGGTGTCTCGTATCCGGTCGTGCTTCTCGCGCAGCGCGTCGACGCTCAGCACCATCTCCTGGCATCCGCCATCGATCAGGGCGCGGATTTTGCCGGGGCCGAGAATGCGCCCGTTGGAGATGACGGAGACGCGAACGCCGTCCGCAGCGGCCTGACTCACGAGTTCCGGCAGCTCGGCGAAGAGCAGTGGTTCACCGCCGGTGAAGCGCACCGCCCGTGGTTGCAGGGACAGCACCGCCGACAGCACATTCCGGTAGTGGGTGAGTGACAGGCCGGTCCTCGGGGCGAGCCAGCACTCACACATATTGCAGCGGGCATTGCAGTTGTCGAACAGCCCGAAGTAGACCAGTTCCATGGAGGTTGGTGCGGCTAACGGAAGTGGTGCATCCATGTCTCGGCCCCCTGGCACGAAGATCCTCTCAGCAGCAGAAGGAATTCGTCGCCGAAGTCGTCGGTCACTGCTGCTGACCAGACACCGGGCCGACGTTAACATCGATTTCCAATCGCCCACAACCGTCCTTACTGGCCAGGCTCGTCCGGGTCATGACCTTGACACGCACTTCGGATCATTCGAAGCTGGCAGTCGACCCGCCATCTTCCGTAATGACGAGTAAAAATCGGGGGACGCCCATGCGGAATCCGCCATTCGCCCTTCCTCACCGGGCAGAACACCGGGTATCCCGAGGCGGGACGTCGCCCCGGAAGGCGCCACGACGCTCGCCCCTCACACGTTGTGACGTCCCGGCAAATGAGGGCGCAAAATTTCCGTCATAGGAACGAAAAATTCCTGTCGCGGGTGTCGGATTCACCGAAGAACTCACGCCCTGCGTGCTGCACGGGGTCGTCAACGCACCCGCGGCAACGGAGAATCGGCGCCCACCACACAACCGAAAGCTTCCACAACGGAGGGAACCTCCCGGTGAGCCACCCCGAATCGCTTCCCTTGCCCGCCGACGAGCCATTACAGCCCGGCGGGAGCAAGCCTCTGGTCTTCGTCGGCGGCCCCTTCAAAGGGCTGCTCGACCCGGCGACGGGGCTTCTTCCGGAGCGCCACCGCAGCAACTACCGTGCCCTTATTGATCACTTCGCGGGGCTGGGGTTCGAGGTCGACAACGCCCATCGCCGGGAAGCCTGGGGGGCCGAGGTCATGACCCCGGACGTGTGCACCCGGCTGGACTATCTCGCACTGCGCAAGGCCGTACTCTTCGTGGCGTATCCCGGTGATCCGCCCTCCCCGGGCACGATGGTGGAGATCGGCTGGATGTCGGCCATGGCCAAGCCCATGATTCTCCTCATCGAACGAGGTCAGGAAGTGCCGCCGCTCGTCGCGGGAGTGCACACCATTGCGCCGGTCAGGTACCTCGCCGTCGAGGCCGGCAGCTTCGACCCGGACGAACTCAACCGGTGCACCACCGAGTTGCTCGGTCCGGTCGTCCCCGTCGGCGGCCGGGTCGAGCTCGCGATGCCACGCACCTGAGACCGGCAAACGAACTGACGGATTCGGGGGTGTGGTTGTGCCGAAAGTTCTTCCCGTGCTGGTGAAGTGGATCGAAAAGCAGATGGTCCACCACTCTCACTTCGATGACAGCCCGTTCATCTCGGAATCGGCGTTCCCGTGGAGCCGTGGACTCGAAGGCAACTGGCGTGACATCAGAGCCGAACTCGACGCCCTGCTGGAGCACCGCGAAGCGCTGCCCAATTTCCAGGACATCTCCACAGACCAACGCCGCATCACCAACGACAACCAATGGAAGACCTATTTCTTCTACGGTTACGGGTTCCGGTTCGACGCCAACTGCGAGCGGTGCCCGCGGACGGCTGAACTGCTGGCCCGGATCCCCGGTCTGAAAACGGCCTTCTTCTCGATCCTCGGACCCCACAAACACGTGCCACCGCACCGCGGCCCGTACAAGGGTGTGGTCCGCTATCACCTCGCGCTGAAGATCCCGTCTCCCGAGAACGCCTGCGGTATTCGCGTCGGCGGACAAGAGGCACATTGGAATGAGGGGACCGGGATGTTCTTCGACGACACCTACGTACATGAAGCGTGGAACGGGACCGATGAGGACCGTGCCGTGCTGTTCATGGATGTCGTACGGCCGATGGCCTTTCCGTACTCCCTGGTCAACAACTTGGTGATCCAGGGGATCGCTCGGAGCCGGTTCGTCCAGGAGGCCAAGGGAAATCAGGACGCCTGGGAGCGGCGCTTCGCTCAGTTGCTCGAACGGAAGTAGCGGCCCTGCCCGGCTCAAGGAGAGGACAGTTCGTGGTGACACCAGGAAAGCGGGTCGCCTTACGCGCTCTGGAACCCGAGGACGCGGAGGTGCTCTATGCATGGTTCCAGGAGGAGTACTTCCGTGACATGTTCGGCTACCGCTACCCGGTGGGCCGCGCCGGCTGGCGGGACTGGATCGACAGACACGGAAAGCCCTCGTACCACGACGCGACCTTCATGCTGTGCTCGACCGAGGACGGCGTCGCCCTGGGGCTCGGTGCGCTGCGCAATCCCGGCTCCGAGGACAGGTCGGCCGAGGTCTCGCTGGCACTCGGCGACGTCAGCACCCGGGGGCTGGGACTCGGCCGCGAAGCCGCGCTGCTGATGGCCGAATTCGGCTTCCACGTCATGGGACTTCGCCGCATCTACGCCTGGGTCCTCGCGCAGAACCTGCCCGCGGCCGCCGCCTGCCAGGCGGCCGGCGCCGTCCAGGAGGGGGTCGCGCGCAAGGCCCGGCTGGTCAATGGCGTCCCGGTCGACGCAGTGCTCTACGGCGTCCTTGCCGAGGAGTTCGCCGAGCGGATGCGGGTGCTCGATCAGCAGTCGGACGCCTCCCAGGTCTGACCGCCGCGATGAGTGAGAACCCGGTCCCGGTGCCCGGCCCGGCCCGGGCCGGCGCCCGCCCGGGCCGGCCCCGGTTCAGCCGTGACTTCTGGCTGCTGTGGTTCGGGCAGGGAGTCTCCAGCCTGGGCTCGGCGGCCAGCGATCTGGCCTATCCCCTGCTCGTGCTGCAACTCGGCGGGACCCCGTTCAAGGCCGGCCTCGTGGGGCTGGTGAGCACGGGGTCGCGACTGCTGCTGCGCCTGGTGGCAGGACTGGTGGTCGACGTCTGCTCCAGGAAGCGCGTACTGATCTGGTGCGACGTCGGCCGGGCCGTCACGGCCGGTGGCCTTGCCGCGGCGGTCCTCACCGCAACGGCGGGCTATCCCCTCATCCTGGGTGCGGCCTTCCTCGAAGGTGCGTTCTCGGTGTTCTTCTTCTCGGCGGAACGCGCGGTGCTCCCGTACCTCGTCCCACGCGCGCGGCTGAGCGAGGCGATCGCGCACAACCAGGTCTACCTCCAGGCCGCGACGATCGCCGGCGCGCCCGTCGGCGGGTTTCTGTTCTCGCTGGGAGCCGCGGTGCCGTTCCTCGTCGACACCGGCTCCTACCTCGTGTCGCTCGCCGCCGTGCTGGGCATCACCACCCGCCTCTCCGGCGCGGAGCACCAGGTGCAGCTGGTCACGTCGGAACTGTTCCAGGGCATGCGGTGGGTCTGGCGCGACCGGCCGGGCCGGGCGAGTCTGGCTTATCTCTGCGCCATCAACGCCATCGTCGCGGCGATGCCGTTGGGGGTCATCGTCGGTCTGCGTACGGCCGGAGTCACACCGGCGGTCATCGGGATACTGCTGGCATGCGGCGGTATCGGCGGGGTCGCCGGGGCGCTGGCCGTGCCGCAGCTGCGCGCGAAGTACCGCGACGGAGCCCTGCTGGTCGCCCTGGGGTGGCTGTGGCCCCCGATGCTCGCGGTCCTCGCCGTCAGCTCGGCACCCTGGGCCGTGGCGATCGTGATCTTTGTGCTGGCCACGACGATCGCGCCGACACAGAGCATCATCTTCGGCTATCAGACGGCGCACGCACCGGACGAGTTGCAGGGCCGCGTGCACTCGGCGGTGAACCTGCTCAGCAATGCCGTCACGCCGTTGGCGCCGGCGGCCGTGGGAGCGCTGGTGACCTGGGGCGGCTACCCCGCGACCGGTGCGGCGCTGGCCGTGGGCGCGCTCGCGATGATGGCGTGCGCCACCACATCCCGTTCCATCCGACAGTTCTCGAACCGCTGAGGAGCACAAGTGTCCCACTACGACACGTTCGCACAGGCTTATACCGGAGGGCTGGAGAGCATCCTGTCCCAGGGTGCCAAGGTCCCGTCCGTGCAGGATCCGCTGTCCAAGGCCTCCGGCTTCGGCATTCAGGACAGGCCCTACCGCGAGCTGCTCGCACACACCTTACGCATCGGCTCACCACGGTCCTGCCTGGCCTTCACGCCCCTGCTGCCGGTCCATCTCCCCTACTGCTTCGGCCTGGCGGCATGGTCGCTGGACGGCAGGGACGATGTCGGCACACCCGCCTACTACCGCCGCGGCGCCTACGAATACTCCGACGACCAGCACACGCTGAGCGGGGCGTTCGGCCGACGGCTGCACGCCGCGGCGGAGGGAGACCAGCTGGCAGCGATCATTGAGCGGATCCGGCGTGACCCGGCACATCGCAGGACGTTCGCAGTCATCCTCAATCCCGCGGACCACTTCACACAGTCCCGCGAGCACCCCTGCGCCGCCGGCGTCCAGCTCTTCCTGCGAGACGGCGCGCTCACCTGGATCACCGTGATGCGGGCGCAGCAGGCCCTGACCGTGCTTCCCTACGACGCCTTCTTGTTCATGGTGATGCACCAGGTTGCCGCCGCCCTGCTGGATGCCGCCTGCGGTCCCTACATCCACCAGTCCGGCACCTTCCATGTCTACGAGAACGAGATCGAGTTGGCCGGCAAACTGATCTCACAACAGGTGACACCGGTGGAGCTGCCCGCCCTGCCCGGCGGCCCGGACGACGTGCGCGCCGCCGTACGGGAACTTGTGGACCTCGAACGGGGACTGCGTACGGCGGTCGAAGCGGGTGACAGCGCGGCCGTGGACCGCTTCGCCGCCACGAAAGCGTCCTTCGGCTTCACCGAGGTCGCCAGGGCCTGCCTCACCACCTTCGCCTACCGCAAACTCGGCGATGCCGGGACCGTCGTCCACAGCCCCGCGGTCACTCCTGAGGTCGCCCGTCTCATCGCGGCGATCTGACCCGCGGACGGAGAGGAGGAGAGCGAGTGGCCGGTCACCAGGGTCTCCCGCCGCGCGGCTTCGTCACCGGTTCCGGCCGCTGCGGTACGACATCTCTCGCCGCGGCCCTCGACCGCACGGCCGTCTCCCGCGCGGGCACCCGCGTCCGCGAGTTGGAAGGAGACGGTGCGCAACGACTGGCCGAAGGGCACGGTTGATCGTCCGCAAGGAACGCCGGCATCCTGGCGCCCAGTTGAGCTTCACCGACGCCGACGGGATGCGGCTGACGTGCTTCGCCACCAACAGCAAGGACACCTCGATCGCCGCGCTGGAGCTACTGCACCGCCGGCGCGCCCGGGCCGAGGGCCGCATCCGAGCCGCCCTCACCACCAGCCTGCGCAACCTGCCTCATAGCTCGGCCTCTGTCCGACCCAAGAACAGGAAGCAGGAATGTCCGAGCGCGACGTGAACCACCCCTTCGCTGTCGCCAGCTATGACACTTAGGACTCCTGACAAAAGTGGTGGGCTCGACCTGGTCAGCAGTAGGTGCCGTGCACGAGGCCACCGGGTAGTGGGACGCGGTCAGCCGCGCAATCGCACGCGATAAACCCGGCGACATCGACGGTCATCCCGGGATACTGGACGCCATGGATGAGGTCAAGGTCGTCGTCGCCCATTCCGAGCGCGCGACCCTGCGCGTCGGCGACATGTTCCTGAAGGTGGACGCCGATCAGGCGCGCATCGCCGTCGAGGTCGAGGCGATGGCCCTGGCGCCGGTCCCGACCCCGGAGGTCCTGTGGCGCAAGCCGCCCGTGCTCGCGATCGCCGCGGTCCCGGGGACGGCGCTCGGCCGCCTCGGCGAGCCGTCGACCGCATCGTCGGCGGCGTGGGCCGCGGCGGGTGCCGCCATCCGGAAGTTGCACGACGCGCCGTTGCCGCCCTGGCCCGGCCGGGGCGGCCGGGGCCTCGACGAGTTGGCGGCGGATCTCGACGGCGAGTGCGAGCGGCTCGTGACGAACGGCGTCCTGCCCGCCGACCTGGTCACCCGCAACCGCCAGGTCGCCGAGGCCGCGCTCCGGCCGTGGACTCCGGTGTTCACACACGGCGACCTGCAGATCACTCACGTGTTCGTCGACGGCGACGAAATCACGGGCATCATCGACTGGTCCGAGGCGAGCCAGGGTGACGCCCTGTTCGACCTCGCCATCTTGACGCTCGGACACGAGGAGCGCCTCGGCGACGTCGTCGCCGGCTATGGCACCGACGTCGACCTCGAAGTGATCCGCGCGTGGTGGTCGTTGCGAAGCCTGCTGGCGGTTCGCTGGCTGGTCGAGCACGGCTTCGACCCGTTCGCGCCGGGCTGTGAGGTCGACGTGCTGAGATCCCGGATGTGAGGCTGCGCGGGCCCCACTGCTACGAGCGCGTACTGACCGCATCGATCAGGCCATCTCCCGGTGTGGCTGACAGTTCTGCGCCGTGAACGAGGTCTCGCTCCGGACGGAGGAGTTGCTGTTCCTGTCGGCTCCAGAGATTGCGGTGATCAACAGAGCCAGCCTCCCAACAATCGCACTCTCAAAAATGAGTTGTCCGGACAGCCGAGATCTCCTCAAGATCTTCCTATGACCACGACTATCGTCTTCCTGCCTCTGGCATCCACCGGCCGATCGGTGCGCGTCCAGCAGCAGCTGGGCCGACTGCGAAGGCCGACGCTCGCGCACTCGTGATCGCCGCCCTGGTCGCGGGGCTCCTCGCCGGCTACGGCATCGCCGTGCCCGTGGGAGCGGTGGGGACGTACCTGGTAGCTCTGACAGCCCGAACCTCTCTGAAGGTTGGCGCTTGTGCCGCACTGGGTGTCGCAACCGCCGACGGCCTCTATGCGCTGATCGCCGTGCTCGGAGGCTCCGCGATCATCCCTGCAATCGAACCGATCATGGTTCCCCTGCGATGGGTCTCGGCCTTGGTGCTCATCGCGCTGGCGGCCCGCAGCGGCGTCACGTCGATCAGCCAGTACCGCACCCGGCAGGCGACACCTCAGACCGACGAGGTCCCCCTCAAGCCCGTACGGGCCTATATGAGACTGCTGGGGATCACGATGACGAATCCTATGACCGTGATCTACTTTGCGGCGCTCGTGCTCGGCAGTCAGACCACAGCGGCTCCAGGCCACCTCGAACAGGCCCTGTTCGTCTTCGCGGCCTTCGCAGCATCCGCCAGCTGGCAGCTGCTTCTCGCTGGCGGCGGAGCACTGCTCGGCCGAACTTTGGCCAGCAGCCGCGGGCGGCTCGTCACCGCGATAGCCTCCAGCGCCCTGATCACCACACTCGCCGCTCATCTGCTCATCTCAGCGCCATGACCAGGTCCGGCTGTGGAGCGATCACTCAACGTGCACGCCTCACAAGAGTTGAGCCAGAACCTGAGTTTGGGAGGCATCGGGTCTCATGCCAGGACAGCATCGGGATGCTCTTGGTGAAAGGTGCTGGTCATGCCGCGGATGTCGAACGTCGAGCTGTACGCGGCGATCCGGCGTGACCATCGCGGCGGCATTCCATACGGGAGCTTGAGTGCAAGCGCGGCGTGACGTGGCGGACGGTGCGGGAGGCGTCACGCCGCAGGCCCCGGCCAGGCGGCCGGGACCTGCTCCCCTTCAAGGCCAAGCCCAGCGCCCACCACGGTCCTGCCGGGACCGGGGCCGCTCTCGCGCCCACTGATGCCGATGCCTGTCAGCGTGGGCGGCAGATTGACTCGGCCGCTGGGCCTTCCCTCGCGCTACCCGGACATGTGCGGGTGTCGCACAGCTCTTCAGGCGGCTTGGGTGAGTTCGGCGCGGCCGAACAAGAGCGCGTAGCCGGAGGGGAGCTGGTGCAGGATGCGGGTGAGCAGTTCGGGGCCGGCCAGGGCTGCGACGGTGGCCAGGACGGAGCCGGTGTCCCAGCGGGTGACGGCCACGGTGGTGCCGGTCCGGGCCGCAAGGTCTTTGACGAACGCCCAGCCCGTCAGGGGCTCGGTGTCGGGGATCTGTTCGGTCAGGAGGCGTGCGGCTTCCAGGGGCAGGCGGGCGGCCAGTTCGACGCGTTCATCGCCCGTCAGCTGGCGTCCAAGTCCCGAAAGGACCAGGCGGACGGCTTCCTCGGCCCGTTCCCGGGTGGGGTAGGCGCCGTCGTAACGGACCTTCTCCAGCATCTGGTCGAACGTCATCTGGGGCAGGTGCTGGAGCGGTGCGGGCCGGTCGGGCATCACTGCGGTGGTTGCCTTTCTGCCGTCGAGGTCGTGTGCCGGTGCCCGGCGGGGTGTGCGGACACCAGGTGTGTGGGTGCTCAGGTGGGCTGGGGGCGGCCGAAGAGCAAGTCGTAGCCCGTGGGGAGCTGGAGCAGGATCTGCTGGAGCAGGGCGTCGCCGACAGCGTCGGCGACCGTGCTCAGGACGGCGCTGACGTCCCAGGCCGCGGTCCGCTCAGTGGCTCCCTCGATCCAGGCCGCCGTCGCCCGCACGAACCGCTCCGGTGGCAGCGGCTCGGCGCTCTGCAGCGGGTTGAGCAGGATCAGGGCGAAGTCTTCCGGCAGGCGCGCCGCCAGCTGGGCACGTACCTCGCCGACCAGGTGCGCGCCCAGCAGGGCGAGCACCACACGGGCCGCCCGTTCTGCTTCCTGCCGGCTCCCGTACTCGCCGCGTTCCTTCACATGGTCGAGGAACGCTTCCCATCGCAGGGTCACGTCGACCGCCACCCTTCTTCAGTACCGGTGCGGAGGACGGGTGAGCGGGAGATCAGGTGCCCGTCCTCCGCCACTGACCGGCCCGGTTTCCCGGCTCAGCCGGAGATCTCCCTGCGGGAGGATTCCCCACCAACGGCGATCTTGCGGGGCTTGGCGCGCTCGGCGATCGGGATGCGCAAGGTGAGCACCCCGGCGTCGTAGTCGGCCTTGATGTGCTCGGTGTCCAGCGTGTCGGCCAGCACGATCTGGCGGGAGAAAACGCCCAGCGGCCGCTCCGACAGTTCCATCTGTACGTCGTCGGCCTTTGTCACGGGCCGGCGCTCGGCCCTGACGGTCAACATGTTCCGCTCGACGTCGATGTCGATCGCCTCCGCGCTGACGCCGGGGAGGTCGAAGGCCACCACGTATTCGTCACCCTCGCGGTAGGCGTCCATCGCCATCGCGGACGGCCGCGACCAGGTGCCCGGGCTCATCAGCTGCTGAGTCAGCCGGTCGAGTTCACGGAAGGGGTCAGTGCGCATCAACATCGCGAAACACCTCCAGAAGGTTCGGGCAGTAGCTGCCAATGCGCCTCACTGAAACTGTTGTAACATGTCATCCAATGGATGACAAACATGGCGTCGTCGAAACGATGACAATCTTGAAGGAGGCGCCCATGGCAGCAGCCGACCAGCCCGCCTCTTCCAGCACCGATGCCCAGAGCCCGGCTTCGTTCCTCGCTGCCGCGGCGGCACTGGAAACCATCAACAGCGCCCTGCGCGCCGCCCAGCACGAGGCCCCCGGCACCCCCGGCGGCGAGGGCGCCGGCCCGGAGCAGGCGCTGGCCTCCCTCCTGCTGCTGCGACAGGTGCGCGAGCAGCTCGCCGGATGGGAAACCGACCTGATCGAAACAGCCCGCCACGCAGGCGCCAGCTGGGCCGACCTCGCCCACCCCCTCGGCGTCGCCAGCCGCCAGGCCGCCGAACGGCGCTACCTGCGCAACCGGCCCGGCCCCGCCGGAACCACCGGCGAACAACGCGTCCAGGCCACCCGCGAACGCCGCGCCGCCGACCGCACCATCGCCACCTGGGCCCGCCACAACGCCGCCGACCTGCGCCGCATCGCCGGCCAGATCACCGCCCTCACCGACCTCCCCACCGCCGCCCACCTCCCGCTCAGCCAACTCGATGCGGCTCTCGCCCAGGACGACCCCGCCGCCCTTGTCCGCCCCCTGAACACCACCCGCCCCCACCTGACCGCCGCCCACCCCGACATCGCCGCCCGACTCGACAGCCTCACCAACTCCGCCACGGCCGCAGCCACTGCCCCCGACTGACCGATGCACAGCGCCGCATGACGGCGCTCAAGGGCGAGCAGCAGGAGTTGCCCCCCCCCCCCCCCC
>NZ_JRKI01000013.1 GCF_000935125.1 Streptomyces natalensis ATCC 27448
CCCAGGTCAGACGGCCGTCCCGTCGGGCGCCCCGAACCACCGGTGCAGCGCGGCGTCCAGCCCGTCCGGCGTCTCCCCGGTGTCGGCCGCCCAGGCGGCGGTGCCGTCCGGGCGCACCAGCAGCGCCGCCAGGCCGGGCCGGTCCGGGCAGGCGGCGGTGTGCACCGCCACCCGGCCGTCGTAGCCGTCGGCGCGTTTGCGCAGCTCGGGGTCGTCGGCGAGATCGAGCAGCAGCGCCCGCCCGCCGTGCAGGTGGTCCGCGAGCCGGGTGCCGTCGGACAGCTCCAGGTCGGGCGCGCTGCGGCCGGTCAGCGGATGGTCGCCGGGCAGGTCGTAGCGCTGCCGGACGCCGGAGATCTTCTTGACGAAGAAGGTCGTGGCGTCGGGCGTCCCGGACAGTTCGGCGATCACCTCGCGCAGCGCCTGGGCATGCGACTCCGGCCGCATCAGCGCCACTTGGGCCCGCGTCCACTCCAGCACCCAGGCGCCGATGGGGTGCCGCTCGGCGGTGTACGTGTCGAGCAGGCCCTCGGGGGCCCGGCCCTTGACCGTGGCCGCCAGCTTCCAGCCCAGGTTCATCGCATCACCCAGGCCGAGGTTGAGCCCCTGGCCGCCGAACGGGGAGTGCACATGTGCCGCATCGCCGGCCAGCAGGACACGTCCCGAGCGGTAGTCGGGCACCTGGCGGGCGTTGTCGGTGAAGCGGGTGGCCGTGTGGACCTTGGTGATCGTCACGTCCGGCACGCCGGAGACCCGGCGCAGCGAGGTCTGCAACTCCTCGGCGGTGATGGGGGCTTCGCGGTCCTTGGGCGGGCCGTCGAACTCCACGGTGAGGATCCGGCCGGGCATCGGCCCGTGGACGTACGTCCCGGTCTTCGTCCAGTTCCAGCCCGCCCCCAGGGCCTTTGAGCCGGTCATCTCCACGAGGGCCTGGTGGCCGGTGATCCCCGGATCGGTGCCGGGGAACGGGAATCCGGCGAGCCGGCGCACCGTACTGCGGCCGCCGTCGCAGCCCACCAGCCAGCCGGTGCGCAGCGATCCCCGGGAGGTGTGGACGTCGACGCCCTCGTCGTCGGCGTCGAGGCCGGTCACGGTCACCCCGCGGCGCAGGGAGACGCCGAGTTCGGCGGCGCGGGCGGCGAGCACCCGTTCCAGGGCCTCCTGGGGGATGAGGCCGAGTTCGGCGGCCGGGCCGCTGGTGCCGAAGTCCGGGTCCGACTCGTCCAGGAGGTCGCCGCGGAGCATGATGCCCGCGAAGTGCCCGGCGAACCTCGGCGCCGCCTTGATGCCCGAGGCGCCGGCGGCCTGCCGCTGCCGCATGAACGAGCTGAACCGCTCCGCGGCGGCGCGCTGCACCTCCATCAGGGCGGGCAGCATCCCGCGCCGGTAAAGGGCCTCCGCGCTGGGGGAGTTGATCGCTCCCGCCTTGATCGTCGTGTCCACCTCGGCCAGCCGCTCCAGGACGACGACCGTTACGTCTGCCAGGGCGAGTTCGCAGGCGAGCATCAGCCCCACCGGGCCGCCCCCTGCCACTACTACGTCTGCGTCATGACTCATGTGCGGAACTATAGTCACTAAAAATTTGTGGCGAGTAAAAATTAATGCCCGGAGGTGCCTAAGATCCCGGGTATGGCGAAAAGGGAGCGCACAGGCCGCGAGGAGACCGGGTCGGCGGAGGAGGCCGGGTATGCGGCGGGGGCGGGGCATGCGGAGGACGACGGACGGCTGACGCTGCGCGAGCGCAAGAAGCTGCGGACCCGGCAGCGGATCTCCGGCGAGGCCACGCTGCTCTTCATGGAGCGCGGCTTCGACAACGTCACGGTCGCCGAGGTCGCCCGCGCCGCCGAGGTGTCCACGATGACCGTCTTCAACTACTTCCCGCGGAAGGAAGATCTCTTCCTCGACCGGATCCCCGAGGGGCACGAGCTGATCACCCGGGCCGTACGGGACCGCGGGGCGGACGAGACGCCGCTGGCCGCGCTGCGCCGGCTGACCCTGGAGCTGCTGGCGCAGGGGCATCCGCTGGGCGGGGTGGGGGAGGGGTTCGAGCACTTCTGGCGTACGGTGCTGGACTCGCCGGCGCTGCGGGCGCGGGCGCGCGAGGCGGTCGAGGAGATCGAGCACACGCTGGCCGGGCTGCTGGCCGAGGCCGCGGGCGAAGAGGCGGGGCGCCCCGGTCGCGGCTCCCGGCTGGCCGCGGCGCTGATCATCGCCGGGATCCGGGCGGCCCATGTCGAGGCCGCGGGCCGGCAGCTCGCGGGCGACCCGGCGGGTGAGGTGGCGGCGGGGCAGGAGGAGGTCCTGCGGCGGACCTTCGACGCGCTGGAGCGGGCGCTGCCGGACGGGGGGCTGGGCGGGAGCTGACGGGGACCCGGGTGGCGTCATCGCTGGTCGGCGGGGGTGGGAAGGTTTCGGGGCCGCCACACGTTTGGGTGAACTGGGCTTGCGCATGCCGTAAATCGAATGCACGTGCTATACGCTCGTTATGGCATCACAAAGACAGTGCCGCGGCGGTCCCCATACCCTGGGGCGGGGGCTCCGCTCCGCGCCAGCCGCCTCTGCTCCATCACCGTGCGGCGGACGCAGAGCCGCGGCTTCCGCCCCTCTCCAAGAAAGGTGCCGACCGGCGTGGCCGACCGTCTCATCGTCCGTGGCGCTCGCGAGCACAACCTCCGCAACGTCTCGCTCGACCTCCCCCGCGACTCCCTGATCGTCTTCACGGGGCTCTCCGGGTCGGGCAAGTCCTCGCTCGCCTTCGACACGATCTTCGCCGAGGGGCAGCGGCGCTATGTCGAGTCGCTCTCCTCCTACGCCCGGCAGTTCCTCGGGCAGATGGACAAGCCCGATGTGGACTTCATCGAGGGGCTGTCCCCGGCCGTCTCGATCGACCAGAAGTCGACGTCCCGCAACCCCCGCTCCACCGTCGGCACCATCACCGAGGTCTACGACTACCTCCGCCTGCTGTTCGCCCGGATCGGCAGACCTCACTGCCCCGAGTGCCGGCGGCCCATCGCCCGGCAGTCGCCGCAGGCCATTGTCGACAAGGTGCTGGAGCTGCCGGAGGGCAGCCGCTTCCAGGTGCTCTCCCCGCTGGCGCGCGAGCGCAAGGGCGAGTTCGTCGACCTCTTCTCCGACCTCCAGACCAAGGGCTACAGCCGGGCCCGCGTGGACGGCGAGACCATCCAGCTCTCCGAGCCGCCCAAGCTGAAGAAGCAGGAGAAGCACACCATCGAGGTGGTCGTCGACCGCCTTACCGTCAAGGAGAGCGCCAAGCGCCGGCTGACCGACTCCGTCGAGACCGCCCTGGGTCTGTCCGGCGGCATGGTCATCCTCGACTTCGTCGACCTCGATCCGGACGACCCGCAGCGCGAGCGGATGTACTCCGAGCATCTGTACTGCGCCTACGACGACCTCTCCTTCGAAGAGCTCGAACCGCGCTCCTTCTCCTTCAACTCCCCCTTCGGCGCCTGCCCCGACTGCACCGGCATCGGCACGCGGATGGAGGTGGACCCCGAGCTGATCATCCCCGACGAGGAGCGCTCGCTGGACGAGGGTGCCATCCACCCCTGGTCCGGCGGACACACCAAGGAATACTTCGGCCGCCTGGTCGACGCCCTGGCCGACGCCCTCGGATTCCGTACGGACATCCCCTGGGCCGGCCTTCCCGCCCGCGCCAAGAAGGCCCTGCTGCACGGCCACAAGACCCGTATCGAGGTGCGCTACCGCAACCGCTACGGGCGTCAGCGGGCCTATACCACGCCCTTCGAGGGCGCGGTGCCGTTCGTCAAGCGGCGCCACAGCGAGGCCGAGAGCGACAGCAGCCGGGAGCGCTTCGAGGGCTATATGCGCGAGGTGCCCTGCCCCACCTGCGAAGGCACCCGACTCAAGCCGATAGTGCTCGCCGTCACGGTCCAGGAGCGCTCCATCGCCGACGTCGCCGCCATGTCGATCAGCGACTGCGCCGACTTCCTGCGGCAGCTCACGCTCAACGCCCGCGAGAAGAAGATCGCCGAGCGGGTCCTCAAGGAGGTCAACGAACGGCTGAGGTTCCTGGTCGACGTCGGCCTGGACTACCTCTCGCTGAACCGCGCGGCCGGCACCCTCTCCGGCGGCGAGGCCCAGCGCATCCGGCTCGCCACCCAGATCGGCTCCGGCCTGGTGGGCGTGCTCTACGTCCTGGACGAGCCCTCCATCGGCCTGCACCAGCGCGACAACCACCGGCTGATCGAGACCCTGGTACGGCTGCGCGACCTCGGCAACACCCTGATCGTGGTCGAGCACGACGAGGACACCATCAAGACCTCCGACTGGGTCGTCGACATCGGCCCCGGCGCGGGCGAGCACGGCGGCAAGGTCGTGCACAGCGGCCCGTTGAAGCAGCTGCTGACCAACAAGGAGTCGATCACCGGGCAGTACCTGTCCGGCAAGCGCGCCATCGCCACGCCCGACGTCCGCCGGCCCGCCGACCCGGCCCGCCGGCTGACGGTGCACGGCGCGAAGGAGAACAACCTCCAGGACATCGACGTCTCCTTCCCGCTCGGTGTGCTGACCGCCGTCACCGGCGTCTCCGGCTCCGGCAAGTCGACGCTGGTCAACGACATCCTCTACACCCACCTGGCGCGCGAGCTGAACGGCGCCAAGTCGGTCCCCGGGCGGCACACCCGCGTCGACGGCGACGACCTCGTCGACAAGGTCGTCCATGTCGACCAGTCGCCCATCGGCCGTACGCCGCGCTCCAACCCGGCGACCTACACCGGCGTCTTCGACCACGTCCGCAAGCTGTTCGCGGAGACGATGGAGGCCAAGGTCCGCGGCTATCTGCCGGGGCGCTTCTCCTTCAACGTCAAGGGCGGCCGCTGCGAGAACTGCTCCGGCGACGGCACCATCAAGATCGAAATGAACTTCCTGCCGGATGTGTACGTCCCGTGCGAGGTCTGCCACGGTGCGCGCTACAACCGCGAGACGCTGGAGGTCCACTACAAGGGCAAGTCCATCGCCGAGGTCCTGGACATGCCCATCGAGGAGGCGCTGGACTTCTTCGAGGCGGTGCCCACCATCTCCCGGCATCTGAGGACGCTGCACGAGGTCGGCCTCGGCTATGTCCGCCTCGGCCAGTCCGCGCCGACCCTCTCCGGCGGTGAGGCCCAGCGGGTGAAGCTGGCCAGCGAGCTCCAGAAGCGTTCGACGGGCCGTACGGTCTACGTCCTGGACGAGCCGACCACCGGTCTGCACTTCGAGGACATCAGCAAGCTGATCACCGTGCTGTCCGGGCTGGTCGACAAGGGCAACTCCGTGATCGTCATCGAGCACAACCTCGATGTGATCAAGACCGCCGACTGGGTCATCGACATGGGTCCCGAGGGCGGCAGCGGCGGCGGACTGGTCGTCGCCGAGGGCAGCCCGGAGCAGATCGCCTCGGTCCCCGCCAGCCACACCGGCAAGTTCCTGCGGGAGATCCTCGGCGACCGGGTCAGCGATGCCGCGACCTCGGGGACGCCGCCGAAGAGGGCGGCCACGAAGAAGGCGACCGCGAAGAAGGCGGTGGCCAAGGCGAATTCGACCGAGGTCGACGCGGCCAAGGCCACCACGACCAAGGTCACCGCCGCCAAGACGGCCGCCGCGAAGAAGGCGGCGGCCAAGAAGGCGGCGGCGAAGGCCCGTCGGCTCACCTGAGGCCGAGCGGGGGAGGTACGGCCGGCAGCGGCCGTACCTCCCCCGGCCCGAGGCCGCCGCCCTCGCCGCGCCTCAGTCGAGTTCCGTCGCATACGGCGGCTGCGCGCCCGCGCGGGAGCAGGTGACGGCGGCGGCGCGGGCGGCGAAGCCGAGGATGTCGCGCCAGTCGTCGGGGCCGAGCGCGGCGACGGCCTCGCGGGAGAGGGCGTCATGGGCGTCCAGCCGGTGCAGCAGCGCGGCATTGACGGTGTCGCCCGCACCGATCGTGTCGACCACCTCGACCCGCTGCCCCGGCACGCTCACCTCCCCGCCGCCCGGCGTCAGCACCGTGAGCCCCTCGCCGCCCCGGGTGAGCACGATCGCCGCGGGCCCGGCGTCCAGCCACTCCCGGGCCGCGACGGCAACGGCGTTCCGGCACCCGTCCGCTCCGTCCGCCGCCCCCGCCAGCCACCCGGCGTCCTCCTCCGACAGCTTCAGCAGGGCCACGGACGGCAGCCAGGAACGAAAGCGCGCCCGGTAGGCGTCGGCGTCCGGGATCAGTCCGGGCCGGACATTGGGGTCGAGCGCGGTGAACACGCCGCGTGCGGCCTCGCGCCGCAGCAGGTCCTCGTAGGCGCTCGCACCCGGCTCCAGGACCAGCGAACAGGTCCCCAGCGAGAGGGCGCGCACCCCGTCGGGCAGCGCGGGCGGCAGGGCGAAGAGGCGGTCGGCCGTGCCCTCCACATAGAAGCCGTAGCCGGCCGAGCCGTCCGCTCCGATGTCCGCCACCGCGAGCGTGGTCGGCTCCTCGCCGCGCTGCACCAGCGCGAGGTCCACCCCGCCGGCCCGCAGCCCGTCCAGCAGCGCCTCGCCGAAGGCGTCGGCCGAAACCCGCGAGCAGAAGGCGGTGGGCGAACCCAGCCGCCCCAGGGCGACCGCCGTGTTGTAGGGACCGCCGCCGCGCCGGGGGAGCAGCGCGGGCAACTGGCCGTTCACGCAAGGGGCTTGGGGGCTGGGGACGAGGTCGATCAGCGCCTCGCCGGCGACGACGATCACGGGGTGCGGTTCCTTTCCTCGGCGGCCGGGGAGGCGGCCGCGGCGGTGGGCGGGACGGTGCGGGGCAGGGGCGCCGGGGCGGGCTCGGGACAGCCGCACGACGTGCGGTGCCGCACTGTGCACGGCAGCCGGACCGTACGGGGCGCCCGGTCCGGCTCCTCCAGGCGTTCCAGCAGCAGGCGCACGGCCGTGGCCCCGATCTCCCTGCTGGGCTGGGCGACCGCGGTCAGCCGGGGCGTGAACAGATCGGCCCAGGAGAAGTCGTCGAAGCAGGCCAGCGCGAGATCGCGGGGAACCTCCAGGCCACGCTCGCGCAGTGCCCGCAGGGCGCCGATGGTCATGGCGTTGTTGGCGGTGACGATCGCGGTGGGCGGCGCGGGCGCGGCGAGCAGCCGCCCGGTGGCGTCGCGGGCGCCGTCCGCCGCGGAGTTGCCGCCCGCCACCAGTTCCGGGACGAACGGCAGCCCCCGGGCGCGCAGCCCCTCGCGATAGCCCTGGAGGCGTTCGGTGGTCGTACTCAGGCCGGGCAGTCCGGCCACCAGGCCGATCCGGCTGTGCCCCAACGCCGCCAGATGCTCGACCAGATGCCGCATCGGCCCGGTGTTCTCGGCGCACACCTGGTCATGGCGTGCCCCCTCCGGCGCCGGGCCGACGAGCCGGTCCAGGAAGACGGCGGGCACCGTGCGGCGGGCCAGATAGCCGACCATCTTCGCGGGCTCCGCGGACGGTGCGACGATCACGCCGTCCACCCGCCGCTCGTGCAGCAGCTGGACGACCGTGCGCTCATGGCGCGGATCGTCGTGCGGATCGGCGATCAGCAGGCCGTAGCCGGCTTCCAGGGCGCTCGCCTCGACGCCCTGGAGGATCTCGGTGAAGTACGGGTTGCTGATCGCGGAGACCGCTAGGCCGATGGAGCGGGTACGGGCGGTGACCAGCGAGCGGGCGAGGGTGTTGGGGGTGTAGCCCAGCTCGTCGACGGCGCCGAGCACCGCGGCGCGGGTGTCCGGGCGCACCGGGCGGGTCGCGTTGAGCACATGCGAGACCGTGGCCACGGAGACACCCGCCCGCCGCGCAACGTCCACCATCGTCGTCATCCGCCTCATCCTCCCCGGGGTCCCGGCCCCGCGACGCCCCTCACAGTACGAGCCCGAGAGCCCGACGTAAACGCTTGCGCAAGCGTTTACGCACCGCGCCCGCGCAAGGCGTCTGCGTGCACACCCCGCTGCGGAGGTGACCGAGCGCGAGCCGCCGCCGGGGCGAGGCCGGGGACCGGCCCCGGAGCGGAAGAACCTGCCCCGGTATCGTCGGGGGCCGTCGGCCGGTGGCTCCGTGTCTCTCCGGCCCCCCGCCTCCCTGACCCCTCCTGGAGCAGCCATGAGCCAGTCCCCCGACCGCCGGACCGTACTGCGGGGCGCCGCGCTCGCCGGTGCCGCCGGCTTCGGGCTGACGGCCTGCTCGCCGGGGGACTCCGGCAGCCACGCCTCGGCGGTGCCCGACAAGCCGGTCGAGCTGGGGCCCGCCGCCGACGTCCCGGTCGGCGGCGCCAAGCTCTACCGCGAGGACCGGCTCGTCGTCTCGCAGCCCGCCAAGGGCGAATTCCGGTGCTTCGGCGCCATGTGCACCCACCGCGGCTGCGTCCTGGCCGAGGTCGAGAAGAAGGAGGGCACCTGCTCCTGCCACGGCAGCCGCTTCGACGTCACCACCGGCCAGGTCCTCCAGGGCCCGGCGGCCGAGCCGTTGCCGAAGGTGCCGGTCAAAACCAAGGACGGCAAGCTGATCGCGGGCTGACGCGCCACGGCCGCCGCCCGCGGTCCCGAGCCGGGCCCCGTGGCCGGGCCCTATCCCCAGTCCCAGTCGATCCCCAGTATCCCGGGCCGCACGTTCTGCTCCACCAGATGGACGGCCCGGTGCGTACCGCTGAGCGTCAGCTCCTGGCGGCCGCTGCGCGGGGCGCCCGCCGAGACCTGGGCGAAGCGGCGGCAGCGCACCGGCAGCGCCGCCTCGTCGAAGCGCACCTGAAGGACGTAGTGGCCGCCCGCGAAGCTGAAGCCGCGTACGTACTCGGTGCTGGGGCCGCCGCTGCCGTCCTCGAAGGCGTACCCGAAGACATGGGTGTCGCCGGCCCGCAGCCGGGCGTCGAAGAGCAGCTCGGCGACCACCACCCCGCTCTCCGCGTCCCCGCGGACCCGGCCCAGCCGGCAGTTCTCCGCCGCCCGGACCCGCACCCGGGACGGCGCACAGCCCGTATCGCCCCGGTGGATGGCGACATAGCGGTCCACGCCGTCCCGGTGGGCGCGGACGACCTGATGCGAGGTACGGGCGCTGAGCTCGCGGCGCGGCCCGATCAGGACCCGTTCGTGATGGCCCAGGGTGTGCACGCCGCCGTCCGCCGGGGTCTCCAGCTCGGCGAACAGCTGCTGGAGCGCGCCGGCCGGTGCGACCAGGGAGCGGTACGAGCGCGCGGCGGGGCGTTCGGCCTCGAGGCGGGCGCCGCCCTCGGGGACCAGGAGGCGCAGCAGCGAGTGCGCGGGCAGCTCCAGGACCTCCTCCAGGGCGCGCACCGCCCGGAGCGATTCGGGCCGCTGCGGCCGCCGGGCGCCCTGCTGCCAGTAGCTCAGGCTGGTCACGCCGACCTTGATGCCGCGCTGGGCGAGCTTGTGCTGGACGCGGGTGAGCGCGAGGCCGCGGGCGGTGAGCGCGCAGCGCAGGGCGAGATGGAACGGTCCGGTCCGCAGCAGGTGCGCCAGCTCGGCCGACTCGGGAGTGTTCTGTGCCATTGCCTCGATCCTCCGGCGCGCGGGTGAAAGTTCACAACCGGCTTGCACGCCGCATGCTCTTACTGCCTGTTCACTGCAGTACGCCGGACCCCGGCCGTTCACATCCGGGCCCGTCCGTCCACACCCCCATGTCACCTCGCATTGAAGCGTGTTGACCTGCGTGCGACAACACCCGATGCTCCACATCAGCATCCGGATGCGCTCCTCTCACTCCCTCACCCCCCTCATCAGGGAGGAACGCCATGACCCGTGCTCCCCACGCACGTCGTGCGCGCCGTAGACGGCTGTCGGCAGCAGCGCTCACCGTCACTGCACTCACGGCGCTCACCACGCTTCCAGGGGCGACCGCCTCGGCTGCCACGCCCCCAGCGCACGCTGTCGCGGCCGCCGCCAACCGGCTCGACATAACGATGCAGGCCCAGCAGAAGTCCAACTGGTGCTGGGCCGGCTCCGGCAACACCATCGCGTCCTGGTACGGCAGGAACTACAGCCAGAACCAGTTCTGCAACGCCGCCTTCGGGCGCCAGCAGGGCACCACCTGCCCCAACAACCAGGCGACGCTCGGCAATGTGCAGAACGCCCTCGACTGGATGGGCATCGCTCCCGGCTCCTATGTGACCGGCTATCTGCGCTACGGCACCGTGCAGAACGAGATCAACGCCAACCGGCCCATCGAGACGCGCATCGAGTGGTCCTCCGGCGGCGGTCATATGCATGTCCTCTACGGCTTCGACACCGACCGGAACTGGGTCTACTGGGGCGACCCGTGGGCCTCCAACAGCCGCTACAACTGGGGTGACTACGACTACTACGTGAACGGCAGCTCCTTCTCCTGGACGCACTCCCTCTACCGGATAGGAGCCTGAGGCCATGCCGAAGCGCACCGTGCGCACCACCCTGCGCGCCGCCGCCACCGGGGCGTTCGTTCTCGCCCTGACCGGCCTGGCCCCGTACGCCTCCGAGGCGGCCGAGGCCCCGGTGGCTCCCCAGGCCCCGACCCGTGCGGGCCTCGCCGCCGCCCACGACGCGGCAACCGCCCCCGCCACCCTGGACACGCTCGCCCGGTTCTTCGCCGCCGAGCCCGGGGCGGCCCGGGAGTCCGGAGCGGCCCGCCGCCCCGGTGGCGCCGCCCCGAAGGGGGCCCCGCACATCGAGGGCGCCGCCGTCCCGGTGTACGTCCTGTCCCCGGACTTCGTCCGCGGCCGGGCCGGTGCCCCCGTCGCCCGGCTGGAGTTCCTCGCCAGCAAGGCGGTCGCCGCCGACGGCCGGACGGCCTCGGTGTGGACGGTGCGGCGGGGTGCCGCCTGGAAGGTCGTCAACATCGCCGGCGGGGACGACGAGACCCGTTACGCAAAGGCCGTGGGCGCCGGGACGGTCTTCCACGAGCCGCAGATCGACGCCTGGTACGTGCAGCGCGGCGAGCGCATCGAGCCCTTGGACGCGCACGCCAGGAAGGCGGTCGGCACCCGCGGCACCACCCTCGCCGCCTATCGGGAGCGGGTGACGAAGGCGTACGGCGACAAGCTCCCCGGATCCGCGTACGACAAGCGCGGCGAGGCCGGGGGGTACGGGCCCGGGTCCGCGGCCCCGAAGGACGCGCCTGCGCCGGCGGCCCCGGGCAAGGAGGCCGCCGTGGCCGAGGCGCCCGGGGGCGACAGCATCCCGGTGACGGCCGCCTCCGCCGTCGCGGGCGCCGCCGCCCTCCTCGCGCTCGGCCTCTGCGGCACGGCCGCGATACGGAGACGGCGCAGCGGCTGACGGGGGACGGGGGCGGGGGTGGGGCCGGGTCCGCGGCCTCACCCCCGCCCCCGGCCCGTCCTCCCCGCCCCGCTCGCTCGGCCCGCCGTGATTGTCGGTGGCGGTCAGTAGGGTGGTGGGCATGGCAGACCCCAGCAGCTACCGACCCAAGCCGGGACAGATCCCCGACTCGCCGGGGGTCTATAGGTTCCGCGACGAGCACGGCCGGGTCATCTACGTCGGCAAGGCGAAAAGCCTGCGCCAGCGCCTGGCGAACTACTTCCAGGACCTGGCGGGGCTCCATCCGCGCACGCGCACGATGGTCACCACCGCCGCCTCCGTGGAGTGGACGGTGGTCTCCACGGAGGTCGAGGCGCTCCAGCTGGAATACAGCTGGATCAAGGAGTTCGACCCGCGATTCAACGTCAAGTACCGGGACGACAAGAGCTATCCGTATCTGGCGGTGACGCTCAACGAGGAGTTTCCGCGGGTCCAGGTGATGCGCGGCGCCAAGAAGAAGGGCGTGCGCTATTTCGGTCCGTACGGGCACGCCTGGGCGATCCGCGAGACCGTCGACCTGATGCTGCGGGTCTTCCCGGTGCGTACGTGCTCCGCGGGCGTCTTCAAGCGTTCCGCCCAGATCGGCCGCCCCTGTCTGCTCGGTTACATCGGCAAGTGCTCGGCGCCCTGCGTGGGCCGCATTCCGGCCGAGGACCATCGCGAACTGGCCGAGGAGTTCTGCGACTTCATGGCCGGCCGTACGGGTGCCTACATCCGTCGCCTGGAGCGGCAGATGCAGGACGCGGCGGAGGAGATGGAGTACGAGCGCGCGGCCCGGCTGCGCGACGACATAGGCGCGCTCCGGCGGGCGATGGAGAAGAGCGCGGTGGTCCTGGCCGATGCCACCGACGCGGATCTGATCGCCGTGGCCGAGGACGAACTCGAAGCCGCCGTGCAGATCTTCCACGTCCGCGGCGGCCGGGTGCGCGGCCAGCGGGGCTGGGTCACGGACAAGGTGGAGGCCGTCTCCACCGCCGGTCTGGTCGAGCACGCCCTCCAGCAGCTCTACGGGGAGGAGCGGGGCGACGCCGTCCCCAAGGAGGTCCTGGTCCCGGCGCTGCCGGAGCCCGTCGAGCCGGTCCAGCAGTGGCTCGCCGAGCGCCGTGGCTCGCAGGTCTCGCTGCGGATTCCGCAGCGCGGCGACAAGAAGGACCTGATGGCGACGGTGGAGCGCAACGCCCAGCAGGCGCTGGCCCTGCACAAGACCAAGCGCGCCTCGGATCTGACGACCCGCTCCCGCGCCCTGGAGGAGATCGCCCGCGCCCTGGACCTGGAGACCGTGCCGCTGCGTATCGAGTGCTTCGACATCTCCCACCTCCAGGGCGAGGACGTCGTCGCCTCGATGGTGGTCTTCGAGGACGGTCTCGCCCGGAAGAGCGAATACCGCCGTTTCCAGATCAAGACCTTCGAGGGCCAGGACGATGTCCGGTCCATGCACGAGGTCATCGGCCGCCGCTTCAAGCGCTATCTCCAGGAGAAGCAGCGGTCGGGGGAGTGGACGGAGGAGCCGGCCGGCGAGGCCCCCGTGGAGGACGACGGGGTGCCGGACGCCATGGCGGGGCGGCCCACGGACGACGACGGCCGGCCGAAGCGCTTTGCCTATCCGCCGCAGCTGGTGGTCGTCGACGGCGGTGCCCCCCAGGTGGCCGCCGCCCGCCGGGCGCTGGACGAGCTGGGCATCGACGATGTCGCCGTCTGCGGGCTGGCCAAGCGCCTGGAGGAGGTCTGGCTGCCCGAGGAGGACGATCCGGTGGTCCTGCCGCGGACGAGCGAGGGTCTCTACCTCCTCCAGCGGGTGCGTGACGAGGCCCACCGCTTCGCCCTCACCTACCAGCGCAGCAAGCGCACCAAGCGGCTGAGGTCCTCGCCGCTGGATGCCGTCGCGGGCCTGGGGGAGAGCCGCCGCCAGGCGCTGCTGAAGCATTTCGGTTCGGTCAAGAGGCTGCGGGCCGCCACTGTCGAGGAGATCTGCGAGGTGTCGGGCATCGGCCGGAAGACGGCCGAGTCCGTCGCGGCGGCGCTGGCGGGGGCGGCGCCGTCCGCCCCGGCGGTGAACACCGCCACAGGAGAGATCATTGAGGATGACGGGGTCCCCTCGGCCGCGTTGTCAGCAGAACGGGGGCAGGACCGATGAGCACAGAGCATGCCGCACAGGAAACCGACAGAGACGGGGCACAGGTGAGTACGGGCACGACCGACCAGGGCGAGGGCGCCGCGATCCCCGAGCTGGTGATCATCTCCGGCATGTCGGGGGCCGGCCGCAGTACGGCCGCCAAGTGCCTGGAGGACCTCGGCTGGTTCGTCGTCGACAACATCCCGCCCGAGCTGATCCCGCCGATGGTCGAGCTGGGGGCCCGGTCCCAGGGCAATGTCGCCAAGATCGCCGTGGTGGTCGATGTCCGCGGGCGCCGCTTCTTCGCCAATCTGAAGGAGTCCCTGGCCACCCTGGACGCGCAGAACGTCAAGCGCCGGATCGTTTTTCTGGAGTCCTCGGACGACGCCCTGGTGCGCCGTTTCGAGTCGGTGCGCCGTCCGCATCCGCTCCAGGGCGACGGCCGGATCGTCGACGGCATCGCCGCCGAGCGGGATCTGCTGCGCGAGCTGCGCGGCGACGCCGACCTGGTGATCGACACCTCCAGCCTGAACGTCCATGAGCTGCGCGCCAAGCTGGACGCCCAGTTCGCCGGCGAGGAGGTGCCCGAGCTGCGGGCCACGGTCATGTCCTTCGGCTTCAAGTACGGCCTGCCGGTGGACGCCGATATGGTCATCGACTGCCGTTTCATCCCCAATCCGCACTGGGTCCCGGAGCTGCGCCCCTTCACGGGCCTGAACGACGAGGTCTCGCAGTACGTCTTCAGCCAGCCCGGTTCCAAGGAGTTCCTGGACGGCTACGCCGAGCTGCTGCGCATCGTCGCGGAGGGCTACCGCCGCGAGGGCAAGCGCTATGTGACCATCGCGGTCGGCTGTACGGGCGGTAAGCACCGCAGCGTGGCGATGTCGGAGAAGCTCGCCCGCCGTCTGGTGACCGAAGGCGTCGAAACGGTTGTCGTCCACCGGGACATGGGGCGCGAATGACCGGCCGTACGCCGCGGCTGCGCCGGGTCCGCAGATTCGTTCCCGGAGGCCGTACGACGAAGAAGGGCGCCACCCCCAAGGTGGTGGCGCTCGGCGGAGGCATGGGGCTGTCCGCCTCGCTGGCGGCGCTGCGCCGGATCACCGGCGATCTGACGGCCGTGGTCACGGTCGCCGACGACGGGGGCTCCAGCGGCCGGCTCCGTGACGAGCTGGGCGTGCTGCCGCCGGGCGATCTGCGCAAGGCGCTGGCCGCGCTGTGCGGCGACGACGACTGGGGCCAGACCTGGGCCCGGGTGATCCAGCACCGCTTCCAGTCGGAGGGCGAGCTGCACGACCATGCGGTGGGCAATCTGCTGATCGTCGCCCTGTGGGAACAGCTGGGCGACCATGTCCAGGCGCTCGACCTGGTCGGCAGGCTGCTCGGCGCGCACGGCCGGGTGCTGCCCATGTCCGCGGTGCCGCTGGAGCTCCAGGCACAGGTCAGGGGCCATGACGCGGCCCGTCCGGACGTGGTCACCACGGTGCGCGGCCAGGCGACGGTCGCGCTCACCCCGGGCGAGGTGCTGTCGGTCCATGTGGTGCCCGAGGATCCGCCGGCGGTGCCGGAGGTGGTCGCCGCGGTGCGCGACGCCGACTGGGTGGTGCTGGGCCCCGGCTCGTGGTTCTCGTCCGTCATTCCGCATCTGCTGGTGCCCGAGCTGCGCGAAGCGCTGGAGGAGACCAAGGCCCGGAAGGTCCTTTCGCTCAACCTTGCGCCCCAGCCGGGCGAAACCGATGGCTTCTCACCGCAGCGTCATTTGGAGGTTTTGGCCCGACACGCCCCTAAACTCGCCTTCGACGTGGTGCTGGCCGACAAGGCCGCCGTGCCCGACATCGAAGGTCTGACGGTTGCCGCCAAGCAACTGGTGGGCAGCGAGGTCGAGCTGGCTGCGGTCGCCGCCCAAGGAGACGACGCCCGGCCAGGTGCCGGGCCGGCCCCCGACCGGCACGACCCGGAGCTGCTGGCAGCCGCGTACGACCGTATTTTTCGGATGCATGGAAGGATCGGCCCATGGCGATGACGGCTGCGGTGAAGGATGAAATCTCCCGGCTCCCCGTCACCCGGACCTGCTGCCGGAAGTCGGAGGTCTCGTCGATCCTGCGGTTCGCGGGTGGTCTGCACCTGGTCAGCGGCCGCATTGTGATCGAGGCGGAGCTGGACACGGGCATCGCCGCCCGGCGGCTGCGCAAGGACATCCTGGAGATCTTCGGGCACAGCTCCGACCTGGTGGTGATGGCCCCGGGCGGGCTGCGCCGCGGCAGCCGCTATGTCGTACGGGTGGTCGCCGGCGGCGATCAGCTGGCGCGGCAGACGGGTCTGGTCGACGGCCGCGGCCGGCCGATCCGCGGGCTGCCACCACAGGTGGTCTCCGGCGCGACATGTGACGCCGAGGCGGCCTGGCGCGGCGCGTTCCTGGCCCACGGCTCGCTGACCGAGCCCGGCCGTTCGTCCTCGCTGGAGGTCACCTGCCCCGGTCCCGAGGCGGCCCTCGCGCTGGTCGGCGCGGCCCGCCGGCTGGGCATCGGCGCCAAGGCCCGCGAAGTGCGCGGCGTGGACCGCGTCGTCGTCCGTGACGGTGACGCGATCGGCGCGCTGCTGACGCGGCTCGGTGCGCACGAGTCGGTGCTCGCGTGGGAGGAGCGGCGGATGCGCCGCGAGGTCCGCGCCACCGCCAACCGCCTCGCCAACTTCGACGACGCCAATCTGCGCCGCTCGGCGCGCGCCGCGGTCGCCGCGGGCGCCCGGGTGCAGCGGGCCCTGGAGATCCTGGGCGAGGAGGTCCCCGAGCACCTCGCCGCGGCCGGCCGGCTGCGCATGGAGCACAAGCAGGCGTCCCTGGAGGAGCTGGGCGCCCTGGCCGATCCGCCGCTGACCAAGGACGCGGTCGCCGGCCGGATCCGCCGCCTGCTGGCGATGGCCGACAAGCGCGCACAGGACCTGGGTATTCCGGGCACGGAGTCCAACCTCACCGAGGAGCTCGCCGAGGGCATGGTCGGCTGACCGCCCGCGCGCCGCGTACGCACCTCGTATCCCCCTCGTATCACCCCGTCACATCCACATCGCCCCCGGTCGGGGGCGGTGTGATCAGCCGCGGAAAGAGCAGGCCGCGGTGCTCGTTTGAGGGGCTGGAAGCGCTTTTGTCAATGTCACGTACGTCTCCTTTAGGGGGTAGGGTCGGAGGCGGTCGGGGACATCCCATACAGCTCGCCGGTGACTGCGCCGGCGTACCAACGAGGAGATCGGTTCGTGACGATCCGCGTAGGCATCAACGGATTCGGCCGCATTGGTCGTAACTACTTCCGCGCGCTCCTGGAGCAGGGTGCGGACATCGAGATCGTCGGTGTCAACGACCTGACCGACAACGCCACCCTGGTCCACCTGCTCAAGTACGACACCATCCTGGGCCGTCTCAAGCAGGACGTCAGCCACACCGACGACACCATCACGGTCGGCGGCCAGACCTTCAAGACGATGGCCGAGCGCGACCCGGCGCAGCTCCCCTGGGGCGAGCTCGGCGCCGACATCGTCATCGAGTCGACCGGCATCTTCACCAAGAAGGCCGACGCCGAGAAGCACATCCAGGCCGGTGCCAAGAAGGTCCTGATCTCCGCGCCCGCCAAGGACGAGGACATCACGATCGTGATGGGCGTCAACCAGGACAAGTACGACGCGGCCAACCACCACGTCATCTCCAACGCCTCGTGCACCACCAACTGTGTGGCGCCGATGGCGAAGGTGCTCGACGAGAGCTTCGGCATCGTCAAGGGCCTGATGACCACGGTCCACGCGTACACCAACGACCAGCGCATCCTGGACTTCCCGCACAAGGACCTGCGCCGCGCCCGCGCCGCCGCGGAGAACATCATCCCGACCTCGACGGGCGCCGCCAAGGCCACCGCCCTGGTCCTGCCGCAGCTCAAGGGCAAGCTCGACGGCATCGCGATGCGCGTGCCGGTCCCCACCGGCTCGGTCACCGACCTGGTCCTGGAGCTCGACCGCGAGGTCAGCAAGGACGAGATCAACGCCGCCTTCCAGAAGGCCGCCGAGGGCCAGCTCAAGGGCATTCTCGAGTACACCGAGGACCCGATCGTCTCCTCGGACATCGTGAACTTCCCGGCCTCCTGCACCTTCGACTCCTCCCTGACGATGGCGCAGGGCAAGCAGGTCAAGGTCGTCGGCTGGTACGACAACGAGTGGGGCTACTCCAACCGTCTGGTGGACCTGACCGTCTTCGTCGGCGGCCAGCTCTGACCGGTGTCTGACCACTAAGTCACCGCAGATGTAAGGACGGGGCTCGTACGACGCGATGAAGCGTCGTACGGGCCCCGTGCTATGACTGACTTTCCGAACAGAGTCACGGAGTCACCATGAAGACGATCGACGACCTCGCCACCGAAGGCGTCGCAGGCAAGCGGATCTTCGTCCGCGCCGACCTGAACGTGCCGCTGGACGGCACCACGATCACCGACGACGGCCGTATCCGCGCCGTCCAGCCGACGATCGCCAAGCTCGCCGCGCTCGGCGCCAAGGTGATCGTCGCCTCGCACCTGGGCCGTCCCAAGGGCGCCCCGGACCCGGCCTTCTCGCTCGCCCCCGCCGCCAGGCGCCTGGGCGAACTCCTCGGACAGGACGTGGCGTTCGCCACCGACACGGTCGGCGAGTCCGCGCAGGCCGTGGTCGCGTCCCTGGCCGACGGCCAGGTGGCCGTGCTGGAGAACCTCCGCTTCAACGCGGGCGAGACCAGCAAGGACGACGCCGAGCGTGGGGCCTTCGCCGACCAGCTCGCCGCCCTGGCGGAGCTTTACGTGGGTGACGGCTTCGGCGCCGTGCACCGCAAGCACGCCTCGGTCTACGACCTGCCCAAGCGCCTTCCGCACGCCGCCGGCGGTCTGATCGCCACCGAGGTCGGCGTGCTGAAGAAGCTCACCGAGGACGTCAAGCGCCCGTACGTGGTCGTGCTCGGCGGCGCCAAGGTCTCCGACAAGCTCGCGGTCATCGACCAGCTGCTGGAGAAGGCCGACCGCATCCTCGTCGGCGGCGGCATGGCGTACACCTTCCTCAAGGCCAAGGGCCACGAGGTGGGCATCTCGCTGCTCCAGGAAGACCAGGTTCCGGTCTGCCTGAGGTACCTGGCGGAGGCCGAGAAGCGCGGTGTGGAGTTCGTTCTGCCCGTCGACGTCCTGGTTTCGCCCGAATTCCCGGACCTGAAGGGCAAGACGCCCGCCAACCCCACCACCGTCGCCTCGGACGCCATCCCCGCCGACCAGGAGGGCCTGGACATCGGCCCCAAGACCCGCGAGCTGTACGCTGCGAAGCTCGCCGACGCGGGCACGGTCTTCTGGAACGGCCCGATGGGCGTCTTCGAGCACCCCGACTTCGCGAACGGCACCAAGGCCGTCGCGCAGGGGCTGCTGGACTCGCCGGCCTTCACCGTCGTCGGCGGCGGCGACAGCGCTGCCGCGGTCCGGCTGCTCGGCTTCGACGAGAATGCTTTCGGCCACATCTCGACCGGCGGCGGCGCCAGCCTCGAATACCTCGAGGGCAAGACGCTCCCCGGCCTCGCCGCTCTGGAGGACTGAACAACCGTGACGGACCGCACTCCGCTGATGGCGGGCAACTGGAAGATGAACCTCAACCACCTTGAGGCCATCGCCCATGTCCAGAAGCTCGCCTTCGCCCTCAACGACAAGGACTTCGACGCCGTAGAGGTCGCCGTCCTGCCGCCCTTCACCGATCTGCGCTCCGTGCAGACCCTGGTCGACGGCGACAAGCTCAAGATCAAGTACGGCGCCCAGGACGTCTCGGCGCACGACTCCGGCGCCTACACCGGTGAGATCTCCGGTGCGATGCTCGCCAAGCTGAAGTGCACGTATGTGGCCATCGGTCACAGCGAGCGCCGCCAGTACCACGGCGAGGGCGAAGAGATCTGCAACGCCAAGGTCAAGGCCGCCTTCAAGCACGGCCTGACCCCGATCCTGTGCGTCGGCGAGGGCCTGGACGTCCGCAAGGCGGGCAACCAGGTCGCGCACACCCTTGCGCAGGTCGACGGCGGCCTCAAGGACGTCCCGGCCGAGCAGGCCGAGACGATCGTGATCGCCTACGAGCCGGTCTGGGCCATCGGCACCGGCGAGGTCGCCACCCCCGAGGACGCGCAGGAGGTCTGCGGTGCCATCCGCGGCCGCCTCGCCGAGCTCTACAGCCAGGAGCTGGCCGACAAGGTCCGCATCCAGTACGGCGGCTCGGTCAAGTCCGGCAACGTCGCGGCGATCATGGCGCAGCCGGACGTCGACGGCGCGCTGATCGGCGGCGCGGCGCTGGACGCGGACGAATTCGTCAAGATCGTCCGCTTCCGCGACCAGTAGCAGCTATGACGACGGGCCCGGCCCGTCGTACCCTGTCGGGGCCGGGTCCGGTGTTCACTGCGCCGTCCGGCCCCGCACCATTTTCAACCAGTCCCAGAGAGTTGGTCCAGCCGTGGTCATCGGGTTCTCGATCGCCCTCATCCTCTTCAGCATGCTGCTGATGATGCTGGTGCTCATGCACAAGGGAAAGGGTGGCGGCCTGTCCGACATGTTCGGTGGCGGCATGCAGTCCTCGGTGGGCGGCTCCTCGGTCGCCGAGCGCAACCTGGACCGCATCACCATTGTGGTCGGTCTGCTGTGGTTCGCGTGCATCGTGGTCCTCGGCGTCCTGATGAAGCTCGGCAACTGACATCCCGTCGAAGGCGCGGCCTATCATTGGGGGCGGCGTCCTGGGCGGGGTGTAACTCCTGTCACTGGACGCGCGTTGGGCCTTTCATAGACTGGAGCGCCCGCAGCGCAGCTGCTGTTCATGCTTTGCGGCACCATCACGCAGGGAGTTACGACCGTGGCAAGTGGCAACGCGATCCGAGGAAGTCGGGTCGGGGCGGGGCCGATGGGGGAGGCCGAGCGCGGCGAGTCCGCGCCGCGCATCCGCATCTCCTTCTGGTGCTCCAACGGGCACGAGACGCAGCCCAGCTTCGCCGGCGACGCACAGGTCCCGGACACCTGGGACTGCCCGCGCTGTGGTTTTCCGGCCGGCAAGGACCGGGACAGCCCGCCGGACCCGCCGCGCACCGAGCCGTACAAGACCCACCTCGCCTACGTCCGGGAGCGCCGCAGCGACGCCGACGGTGAGGCGATCCTCGCGGAGGCGCTGGCCAAGCTCCGCGGCGAGATCTGACACACCGGCAGCCGTAGCACCGGCCCGGCCGGAGGGACGACCCCTCCGGCCGGGCCGCCGTGCGTTTACGCGCCCGTCAGCCCGCCGTCCCCCGCAGGACGGATGCCTCCTACCGAGCCCTGATCAATTAGGTTGGGTTCCGGCGGGGTGCCGGTATCGAGACGAAGAAGGCTGATGTCCGAGATGAACGCAGAAAGCCGCAGCAGGCTCGACCAGATGCCTGAGTGGACCGCGTTGAACAAGCACCGCGAGCAGCTGGGGGAGGTGCACCTGCGCGAGCTGTTCGACCGCGATCCGGGCCGCGCCGGGCGCTACACCCTCCAGGTCGGCGATCTGTTCCTGGACTACTCCAAGCACCTGGTCACCGATGAGACGCTGCGGCTGCTGGGCGAACTGGCCGAGGCGACCGGCGTCGCCCGGCTGCGCGACGCGATGTTCCGCGGCGAGAAGATCAACGTCACCGAGGGCCGCGCCGTCCTGCACACCGCGCTGCGCGCGCCCGGCTCCGCCGTCATCGAGGTCGACCGGGAGAACGTGGTCCCGGCCGTGCACGCCGTGCTCACGAAGATGGCGACCTTCGCCGAGCGGGTCCGCTCCGGCGCCTGGAAGGGCCACACGGGCAAGCGCATCAAGACCGTCGTCAACATCGGCATCGGCGGTTCGGACCTGGGCCCGGCGATGGCGTACGAGGCGCTGCGCGCCTACACCCACCGGGACATGCAGTTCCGCTTCGTGTCCAACGTGGACGGCGCCGATCTGCACGAGGCCGTACGGGATCTGGACCCGGCCGAGACGCTGTTCGTCATCGCTTCCAAGACGTTCACCACCATCGAGACGATCACCAACGCGACCTCGGCGCGCGACTGGCTGCTGACCGGCCTCAGGGCTGGCGAAGAAGCCGTGGCCAAGCACTTCGTCGCGCTGTCGACCAACGCCGAGAAGGTGGCGGAGTTCGGCATCGACACGACCAATATGTTCGAGTTCTGGGACTGGGTCGGCGGCCGTTACTCCTACGACTCCGCCATCGGCCTCTCGTTGATGATCGCGATCGGCCCGGAGCACTTCCGCGAGATGCTGGCCGGTTTCCATCTCGTCGACGAGCACTTCCGCACGGCCCCGCCGCAGGAGAACGCCCCGCTGCTGCTGGGCCTGTTGGGCATCTGGTACGGCAACTTCTGGGATGCTCAGTCGCATGCGGTGCTGCCGTACAGTCACTACCTCTCCCGGTTCACCGCGTACTTGCAGCAGCTGGACATGGAGTCCAACGGCAAGTCCGTGGACCGCGAGGGCAATCCGGTCGGCTGGCAGACCGGCCCGGTCGTCTGGGGTACGCCCGGTACGAACGGCCAGCACGCCTACTACCAGCTGCTGCACCAGGGCACCAAGATGATCCCGGCCGATTTCCTCGGCTTCGCGGAGCCGGTCGCCGACCTCCGGCCGGGCCTGGTCGCCCAGCACGATCTGCTGATGGCCAACCTCTTCGCCCAGACCCAGGCGCTGGCCTTCGGCAAGACGCCCGAGGAGGTACGCGCCGAGGGCGTGGCCGAGGACCTGGTCCCGCACAAGACCTTCCGCGGCAACCACCCCACCACCACGATCCTGGCGACCGAGCTCAGCCCGTCCGTGCTGGGCCAGCTGATCGCGCTCTATGAGCACAAGGTGTTCGTCCAGGGCGCGGTGTGGAACATCGACTCCTTCGACCAGTGGGGCGTCGAACTGGGCAAGGTCCTGGCCAAGCGGGTCGAACCGGCGCTGACGGAAGGGGCCGAGGTGCCGGGGCTGGATGCGTCGACGGCCGGTCTGGTCGCCAAGTACCGGGCGCTGCGGGGGCGTTGAGCACATGACCGAGGGCTCCCGTACCGGGAAGGTACGGGAGCCCTCGTCGTGTGATGCGGTGTGCTCAGGCCGAAGCCGGCGGATACAGATCCCGCGGCAGCTGGGCCGCGGCCGCCTCGTCCAGGAGCCACAGGGTGCGGCTGCGGCCGCGGGCACCCGCGGCCGGTGCCTGGACCTCGCCCGCGCCCGACAGGGCGATGGCGGCGGCATTGGCCTTGTCCTCGCCGGCCGCCAGCAGCCACACCTCCCGGGCCGCGCGGATCGCCGGCAGGGTCAGCGAGACGCGGGTGGGCGGCGGCTTGGGCGCGCCGTGCACGCCGACGACCGTGCGCTCCTGCTCGTAGACGCCGGGCAGCTCCGGGAAGAGCGAGGCGACATGGGTGTCCGGGCCGACGCCCAGCAGCAGGACGTCGAAGGACGGCACCGCGGCGTGGTCCTCGGGACCGGCCGCGGCGGCCAGTTCGAGGGCGTACTCCTCGGCCGCCGCGTCCGCGTCGTTGCCGAAGCGGCCACCGGCCGGCTCCATCGGGTGCACCCGCGCCGGGTCCAGCGGCACGCTGTCCAGCAGCGCCTCGCGCGCCTGGGTGTGGTTGCGCTCCGGGTCACCCTCGGGCAGGAAGCGCTCATCGCCCCACCACAGGTCCAGCCGGTGCCAGTCCACCGCGTCGCGCGCGGGTGACTCGGCGAGGGCGGCGAGCAGGCCGTTGCCGTTGCGGCCGCCGGTCAGGACGACCGAGGCGGAGCCGCGGGCGGCCTGGGCATCGACGATCTTGGTGATCAGCCGGGCCGCCGCGGCCTTGGCCATCAGCTCCTTGTCGCGGTGGACGACGACCTGCGGAGCGCTCACTTGGCGGCCGCCTTCTTGCCCGGCGCCTTCTTCGCCGCGGGCTTGGCCGGGGCCTCGTCCGGAGCCACGTCCGGGGCCACGGACGGCTCAGGCGCGGCGGGCCGTGCGCCGTCCTCGGCGAGCTTGTCCACGCCGTACTTGAGCGCGGCGGCGTAGATGTCGTCCGGGTCGAGCCGGCGCAGCTCCTCGGCGAGCAGCTCGGAGGTCTCCCGCCGCTTGAGCGCCACCGCCCGGTCGGGCTGGCCGCGCATGGAGAGCGTGGCCAGCGAACCGTCGGGGCGGTCCAGCACGATCGTGCCGCCGCTGGACTCCAGCCGTACGGCGGTCAGCCCGGGGCCGGCCGACACCTTGCGGGTGACCGGGACGTTCAGCCGGCCGGCGAGCCACATGGCCAGCAGCTCACAGCTGGGGTTGAACTCCTCGCCCTCGACCTCGGCCGAGGTGACCGTGCACGGCGCCTGGTCCAGCGCCGCCGCGAGCATCGAGCGCCAGGGGGTGATGCGGGTCCAGGACAGATCGGTGTCGCCGGGGGTGTAGGTCGCGGCGCGTCCGGACAGCTCCTGGACGGGCTGCTCGGCGGCGTAGGCGTCGGTGACCCTGCGCTGCGCCAGCGCGCCCAGCGGGTCCTTGGCCGGGTCCAGCGGGGCGTTGACCGCCCACCAGACCACCACCGGGGCGTCCGGCAACAGCAGCGGCAGCACCACGGACTGGGCGTGGTCGATGGCCTCGCCGTACAGCCGCAGCACCACCGTCTCGCCGGTGCCCGCGTCCGTGCCGACCCGGACCTCGGCGTCCAGGCGGGCCTTGGCGCGGTCGCGCGGCGACCGGCTGACCCGCTTGATGACGACGAGGGTGCGCGAGGGGTGCTCGCGGGATGCCTCGTTGGCCGCCTTGAGGGCGTCGTAGGCGTTCTCCTCGTCGGTGACGATGACGAGGGTGAGCACCATGCCGATGGCCGGGGTGCCCACCGCGCGACGGCCCTCCACCAGCGCCTTGTTGATTTTGCTGGCCGTGGTTTCCGTCAGATCTATTTTCATGGCCGACGCCAGCTCCGTCCGTCTCGTGCGAGCATTTCGTCCGCCTCGGCCGGGCCCCAGGTGCCCGCCGGGTACTGCGCGGGCCTGCCGTTCCGGTCCCAGTACTCCTCGATGGGGTCGAGGATCCGCCAGGACTGCTCGACCTCCTCCAGCCGCGGGAAGAGGTTGGCGTCGCCCAGCAGGACGTCCAGGATCAGCCGCTCGTACGCCTCGGGGCTGGACTCGGTGAAGGACTCGCCGTACGCGAAGTCCATCGACACGTCCCGGACCTCCATCGAGGTGCCGGGCACCTTGGAGCCGAAGCGGACCGTGACGCCCTCGTCCGGCTGGACGCGGATGACCAGCGCGTTCTGGCCCAGCTCCTCCGTCGCCGTGTGGTCGAAGGGGGAGTGCGGGGCGCGCTGGAAGACCACCGCGATCTCGGTGACCCGGCGGCCCAGCCGCTTGCCGGTGCGCAGGTAGAACGGGACGCCCGCCCAGCGGCGGTTGTCGACCTGGAGCTTGATGGCGGCGTAGGTGTCGGTCTTCGACTTGGCGTCGATGCCGTCTTCCTGGAGATAGCCGACGGCCTTCTCGCCGCCCTGCCAGCCCTCGGTGTACTGCGCGCGGACGGTCTCCCGGCCGAGGTCCTTGGGCAGCCGTACGGCGCCGAGCACCTTGGTCTTCTCGGCGACCAGCGCGTCCGCGTCGAAGGAGGAGGGCTCCTCCATGGCGGTCAGCGCGAGCAGCTGGAGGAGGTGGTTCTGGATGACGTCACGGGCGGCGCCGATGCCGTCGTAGTAGCCGGCCCGTCCGCCGATGCCGATGTCCTCGGCCATGGTGATCTGGACATGGTCGACGAACGAGCGGTTCCACAGCGGCTCGAACATCGTGTTGGCGAAGCGCAGCGCCAGGATGTTCTGGACCGTCTCCTTGCCCAGGTAGTGGTCGATCCGGAAGACCTCGTGGGGCGGGAAGACCTCGTGGACGATGCGGTTGAGCTCCTGGGCGCTTTCGAGGTTGTGCCCGAAGGGCTTCTCGATGACCGCGCGGCGCCAGGAGTCCTCCTTCTGATCCGCCAGTCCGTGCTTCTTGAGCTGCTGGACGACCTTGGGGAAGAACTTCGGCGGTACGGAGAGGTAGAAGGCGAAGTTGCCGCCGGTCCCCTGGGCCTTGTCCAGCTCTTCTATCGTCGTCTTGAGCGTGTCGAAGGCGTCGTCGTCGTCGAAGTTGCCCTGCACGAAGCGGCAGCCCTGGACCAGCTGCTGCCAGACCTCCTCGCGGAACGGCGTCCGCGAGTGCTGCTTGACCGCCTCGTAGACCTCCTGCGCGAAGTCCTCGTGCTCCCACTCGCGGCGGGCGAAGCCGATGAGCGAGAAGCCCGGCGGCAGCAGACCGCGGTTGGCCAGGTCGTAGACCGCAGGCATCAGCTTTTTACGGGACAAATCGCCCGTGACGCCGAAGATGACCAGGCCCGACGGCCCCGCGATACGCGGGAGCCGTCGGTCCAGTGCGTCACGAAGCGGGTTGGCTCCGTGGGATGCAGTCAAGGGAGATCAGCCCTCCGAGGGAGCGAGGCGCTTGAGCTCCGCCTCCGTGGACTTGAGGAGGTCGTTCCAGGCCGTCTCGAACTTGTCGACGCCCTCGTCCTCCAGGAGCTGGACGACCTCGTCGTAGGAGATCCCCAGCTTGGCCACCGCGTCGAGCTCGGCGCGGGCCGCCTGGTAGGTGCCGCGCACCGTGTCGCCCGTGATCTGTCCGCGGGCGGCGGTGGCCACCAGGGTGGCCTCCGGCATGGTGTTGACGGTGCCCGGGGCCACCAGCTCGTCGACGTACAGCGTGTCCTTGAAGGCCGGGTCCTTGACGCCGGTCGAGGCCCACAGCGGACGCTGCTTGTTGGCACCGGCCTTGTCCAGCGCGGCCCAGCGGTCCGAGGACTGCGTCGAGTTGTCGGCAGAGCCGAACACCGCCTCGAACGCCTCGTACGCCAGGCGGGCGTTGGCCAGCGCGGCCTTGCCCTTGAGCGCCTTGGCCTCGTCCGTGCCGATGACCTCCAGGCGCTTGTCGATCTCGGTGTCCACGCGGGAGACGAAGAACGAGGCGACCGAACGGATCAGGGACAGGTCCAGGCCCGCGGCCTTGGCCTTCTCCAGGCCCGCGAGGTAGGCGTCCATCACCTCGCGGTAGCGCTCCAGCGAGAAGATCAGCGTGACGTTGACGCTGATGCCCAGGCCGATCACCTCGGTGATGGCCGGCAGACCCGCCTTGGTGGCCGGGATCTTGATCAGGGTGTTGGGGCGGTCCACCAGCCACGCCAGCTGCTTGGCCTCGGCGATGGTCGCCGCGGTGTTGTGGGCCAGGCGCGGGTCGACCTCGATGGAGACCCGGCCGTCCTGGCCACCGGTGGCGTCGAAGACCGGCCGCAGGATGTCGGCGGCGTCGCGCACGTCCGCCGTGGTGATCATGCGGATGGCTTCCTCGACGGTGACCTTGCGGGCCGCGAGGTCGGCGACCTGCTGGTCGTAGCCGTGGCCGTCCGAGATCGCCTTCTGGAAGATCGACGGGTTGGTGGTGACACCGACGACGTGCTGCTGGTCGATCAGCTCGGCGAGATTGCCGGACGTGATGCGCTGGCGCGACAGGTCGTCCAGCCAGATCGCGACGCCTTCATCGGAGAGGCGCTTGAGTGCGTCTGTCATGGGTTAAGCATCTCCTACTTGTCGTGTACGGGCGTCAGCGCGCGGTGGCTTCCAGCGATTCCCGGGCGGCGGCCGCCACCGCGTCGGCGGTGAAGCCGAACTCGCGGAAGAGGACCTTGCCGTCGGCCGAGGCACCGAAGTGCTCCAGCGAGACGATGCGCCCGGCGTCCCCGACGTAGCGGTGCCAGGTCAGGCCGATGCCGGCTTCCACCGCGACCCGGGCCTTGACGGACGGCGGCAGCACGCTGTCGCGGTAGGCCCGGTCCTGCTCCTCGAACCACTCGACCGACGGCATCGACACGACCCGCGTCGCGATGCCCGCGGCCTGGAGCTGCTCGCGCGCCTCGACGGCGAGCTGTACCTCGGAGCCGGTGCCGATCAGGACGACCTGCGGCTCGACGGTCTTCCCGTCGGCCTCGGCGTCGAACAGGACGTAACCGCCCTTGGCCGTGGCCTCGTTGGCGGGGTAGGTCGGCACGCCCTGACGGGTGAGCGCGAGGCCGTGCGGGGCCCCCGCGCCGAACTTCTTCGTCCAGCGCCGCAGGATCTCGCGCCAGGCGAGGGCGGTCTCGTTGGCGTCGGCCGGGCGCACGATGTTCAGGCCCGGGATGGCGCGCAGCGAGGCCAGGTGCTCGACCGGCTGGTGGGTCGGGCCGTCCTCGCCCAGACCGACGGAGTCGTGCGTCCACACGTACGTCACCGGCAGATGCATCAGCGCGGACAGCCGGACGGCGTTGCGCATGTAGTCGGAGAACACCAGGAAGGTGCCGCCGTAGATGCGGGTGTTGCCGTGCAGCGCGATGCCGTTCATCTCCGCGGCCATGGAGTGCTCGCGGATACCGAAGTGGATCGTGCGGCCGTAGGGGTCGGCCTCCGGCAGCGGGTTGCCCGCCGGCAGGAACGACGACGTCTTGTCGATCGTGGTGTTGTTGGAGCCGGCGAGGTCGGCGGAGCCGCCCCACAGCTCGGGGATGACCGCGCCCAGGGCCTGGAGCACCTTGCCGGAGGCGGCGCGGGTGGCGAGCGCCTTGCCGGTCTCGAACGCCGGGAGGTGCTCCTCCCAGCCCTTGGGCAGCTCGCCCGCGGCGATCCGGTCGAAGTCGGCGGCGCGCTGCGCATTGGCCGTGCGCCAGGCGGCGAAGGACTTCTCCCACTCCTTCTTGGCGTCCCGGCCGCGGTCCGAGGCGCCGCGGGTGTGCGCCAGCACCGCCTCGGCGACCTCGAAGTCCTGCTCGGGGTCGAAGCCCAGCACCCGCTTGGTGGCGGCGACCTCCTCGGCACCCAGTGCCGAGCCGTGCGCGGCCTCGGTGTTCTGGGCGTTGGGGGCCGGCCAGGCGATGATCGAGCGGAAGGCGATGAAGGACGGACGCTCGGTCTCGGCCTTGGCGGCTTCCAGCGCGCGGAAGAGCGCCTCCGGGTCGAGGTCGCCGTTCTCCTTGGCCGCCACGCGCTGGACGTGCCAGCCGTAGGCCTCGTAGCGCTTGCAGGTGTCCTCGGAGATGGCGGTCTCGGTGTCGCCCTCGATCGAGATGTGGTTGTCGTCCCACAGCAGGATCAGGTTGCCGAGCTTCTGGTGGCCGGCCATCGAGGACGCCTCGGCGGAGATGCCCTCCTGGAGGCAGCCGTCACCGGCGATCGCGAAGATGTGGTGGTCGAACGGCGAGGTGCCGGGCGCCGCCTCCGGGTCGAACAGACCGCGCTCGTAGCGGGCCGCCATCGCCATGCCCACGGCGTTGGCGACGCCCTGGCCCAGCGGGCCGGTGGTGGTCTCCACGCCGGTGGTGTGGCCGTACTCCGGGTGGCCGGGGGTCTTCGAGCCCCAGGTGCGGAACGCCTTGAGGTCGTCCAGCTCCAGGCCGTAGCCGGCCAGGTAGAGCTGGATGTAGAGGGTCAGGCTGGAGTGGCCCGCGGAGAGGACGAACCGGTCACGGCCGGTCCAGTCCGCGTCCGCCGGGTCGTGCCGCATCATCTTCTGGAAGAGGACATAGGCGGCGGGAGCCAGGCTCATGGCCGTACCCGGATGGCCGTTACCGACCTTCTGCACGGAATCCATGGCCAGGACGCGGACCGTATCCACGGCCCGCTGGTCCACATCGGTCCACTCGAAATCTGTGGTCGGCTTGGTGCTCACCCTGAGTCAGGGCTCCTCTCCACATGTCGAACGCCGGGACGGTATGTCGGCGGCGGTGCTGCCGAGCCTACCCCCGCCGGTGCATGCGCCTTTTCGACGCTCAGTCGGCGTTTTCGGCGCTCAGTCTGTGCTCAGTCGGTGGCGCCGGCGCTCAGTCGTCGGGCGGTGTCGGGCGGACTCGTCGCTTTGCACGGCCAAGTCAGGACTTCAGGCGTTCCCGACCGGGATGCGGTCCTGGGTAGGGGCCATACGACCAGACTGACGGGCGGCGGTCCCGTTCGCCTCCTGAACCCTGGGCGAACGTCCGGGGAAAGGTCCCTTTTCCGCTGTCCCTTCCCGTGACAGAGGCGGGCCAACACGACCCCACCCCCGCGAAGGGCAAGGTATGGGCAACGTCTAGAGTGGCGTGGTACGCGCGAGTCGTTGCCGGGACTTCACATCCAAGTGGTCTGCTTCGGGGGCTCGCTGGAGTCTCTGTCAGGGGTGTGCGTGACGGCCGTCGAATCCCGTCCAGCGGGAGCGCTGACGAGCAGCAGCCGGGGCCGGCGGCCGTTCGGTGCCCGAGTCAAGGCGTTCGTGGCGCTGACCAAGCCGCGGATCATCGAGCTTCTGCTCATCACCACGGTTCCGGTGATGTTCCTTGCCCAGCAGGGCGTGCCCGACCTGAAGCTGGTGCTGATCACCTGCGTCGGCGGTTACCTCTCTGCGGGCGGCGCCAACGCGCTGAACATGTGGTACGACCGCGACATCGACGCCCTCATGGAGCGCACGTCGCAGCGGCCGCTGGTCACCGGCATGGTGAGCCCGGCCGAATGCCTGGTCTTCGGCATCTCGCTCGCGGTGGTCTCCACCCTCCTGTTCGGCTTCGCGGTCAACTGGCTGTCGGCCTGGCTGTCCCTGGGCGCACTGCTCTTCTACGTGGTCGTCTACACGATGATCCTCAAGCGGCGTACGTCGCAGAACATCGTGTGGGGCGGCATCGCGGGGTGCCTGCCCGTCCTCATCGGCTGGTCGTCGGTCACCGACTCCATGTCGTGGGCGCCGGTCATCCTCTTCCTGGTCATGTTCTTCTGGACGCCGCCGCACTACTGGCCGCTGTCCATGAAGGTCAAGGACGACTATGCGCGCGTGGGCGTGCCGATGCTTCCGGTCATCGCCTCGAACAAGGTGGTCGCGCGGCAGATCGTCCTCTACAGCTGGGTGATGGTCGGGGTCTCGCTGCTGCTGACGCCGCTCGGCTACACCGGCTGGTTCTACACGGCGGTCGCGCTGCTCGCGGGCGGCTTCTGGCTGTGGGAGGCGCACGGTCTCCAGAACCGCGCCAGGGCCGAGGTCACCGGCGGGAAGCTCAAGGAGATGCGGCTGTTCCACTGGTCCATCACCTATGTCTCGCTGCTGTTCGTGGCCGTCGCGGTGGACCCGTTCCTGCGCTGAGCATCACGTTCCCGCGCCGTGTCCGGGCCCTTCCTCAGGTGATTACCGGCGGGTAGCATGCTGTCCATGGCAGACACCCAGCAAGCGGACGAGGCGGCCGAGCCGGCGGCGACGGCGGCGGGCAAGAGCGGGGACCGGCGGGCGGCCCGGCTGGCCCGGCAGATCCGTGCCTTCGCCGCCTCCCACGGCGGCGGCGCCGAGGGCCAGCTCGCCCACATCGGCCGCGGCCGCACCCGGATCGCCCTGGTCGGCGCCAACGGCGAGTGGGGAAACCTCGTCGCGGACAGCTTCGACCAGGCCAAGGACGCCGCGGCCCAGGCGGGCCTGACCCTCCACGACGACTTCGACGGCGACCTCGCCGCCAAGGTCCGCACCGGCCGCTACGAGTGGACCCGTATGGCGGGCCTCCAGCTCGGCGGCCCGGCCAACGCCGGCGCCTGACGCCGCACGGCCGCCGCGCGCCGGAGCGCACGCCGCGCGGGCACAGCCCGCTACCTCACCACCCCCTTGCCCGTTAAGCCCACCGGGCGCGACGTCTCGTTCGCGTCCGGCGGGCTCTTGGGTAGGAGGAGCGGATGGACGGCCTTCCCTCCCTGGCGGATCAGCCACCGCTGATCGATCAGCACAGCCACGGCGCGGTCCACGGCGAACTGGGCCTCGGCTCCTTCGAGGCCCACCTGGCCGCCGCGGCCGGCGCCCACGGCCCCGCCCCCGCGGGCACCAGCTACTTCGACAGCTGGACGGGCCTGGCACTGCGCCGCTGGTGCCCCCCGCTGCTCGGCCTCGAACCGCACTGCCCGCCCGCCCGCTATCTGGCCCGCCGCCGTGAGCTCGGCGCCTTCCGCGCCGGCCGGATGCTGCTGCGCGGCGCCGGTATCGGCACCTTCCTGCTGGAGGCCGGCACCCCCAGCGATCTGACCTCGGCCACCGAGCTGGCCACCGCCGCCGAGGCCCGCGCCCACGAGGTCGTCCGCCTCGAATCCCTCGCCGAACAGGTCGCCGACACCTCCGGCAGCGTCGACTCCTTCATCGGCTACACCGCCGAGGCCCTCTACGCCGCCGCCCAGCACGCCACCGCCTTCGCCTCCGGCGCCGCCTACTGCGACGGCCATGCTCCCCCGGCCGGTGAGGTACGGCGCGCCGCCGACCGCTGGCTGCGCGGCCGCCGCCCCGGGCAGCGGCTCGCCGAGCCCGCCCTCGTCCGCCATCTGCTGTGGAGCGCCATGGCCACCGGGCTGCCCGTACAGCTGCACTGCCCCGATCCGCAGCCGCTGGCGGGCTTTCTGCGCGCCACGGCCGGTATCGGCGCGGATGTCGTCCTGCTGCCCGGCGCGCCGCACCACCGCCGCGCGGCCCAGCTCGCCGCCGCCTTCGCCCATGTCTATGCCGACACCGGCCCGCGCCCCGAGGAGACGCTCGGCCACGCGCCGTTCGGCAAGCTGCTGTTCTCCTCGGGCACGCGCGGGCTGCCCGAGCTCTACGTCACCGGGGCGCGGCTGTTCGTACGGGCCCTGGAGCGGGTCGTACGGGAGTGGACCGAGGAGGGTATGTGCGGCCCCGGCGAGGGGCGGCGGATCGCGCAGATGATCGGCGCCGGGACGGCGCGGCGGGTCTACCGGCTTCCGGCTGCGGCGACCGGCTGAGCCGCCTCGGGCGTCCCGGCGGGCTCCTCGGGATCCGCCGGGAGCGGGCCGCGGTCGCGCAGCGAGAGGGCGAGCCGCAGCGCGCAGATCCACACCAGGGTCGAGCCCAGCATGTGCAGCCCGATGACGATCTCGGGCAGGCCCATGAAGTACTGGACGTAGCCGATGACGCCCTGGAGGGCGAGGCAGGCGAACAGCTCCCCGACCATTCGGCGGGGCGCCGCCGGGGCCTTGACGGCGCGCAGGGTGAACCACAGGGCGGCGGTCAGGCCGACGACGATGTAGACGAAGTCGACGTGCAGCTGGGTGATCTCCTGCCAGTTCACCGGGATGCGGTGGACCTTGTGCGCATCGCCCGCGTGCGGGCCGGCGCCGGTGACCACGGTGCCGATGACGGTGAGCGCGCCGGCCGCCGCGACCAGCAGCCAGGCCAGCTGCCGCACCGGGCGGGCGACCAGGTCGCGCGGCTCCTCGTCGCCCTCGCTCGCCCGCTTCCAGCTCAGTACGGCGACCGTGAGCAGCGCCGTGGCGGCGAGGAAGTGCGAGCCGACGATGTAGGGGTTCAGGCCGGACAGGACCGTGATGCCGCCGATGACGGCGTTGCTCATGACGAGCCAGAACTGCGCCCAGGCGAGCCGGGTGAGCGAGCGGCGCCGCGGGTGGCGGGCGCGGGCGGCGATGATGAACACGCCGACGACCACGCACAGCACATCCGTCAGCATGCGGTTGCTGAACTCGATGATGCCGTTGATGCCCATCGCCGCGGTCGGCGTCAGGCTGTCCGGGGTGCACTTGGGCCAGGTCGAACAGCCCAGTCCGGACTGGGTGAGCCGCACGGCGCCGCCCGTGACGACGATGATCACGGCCATGATGACGGTGGCCAGCGCGGCCCGTCGCACAAAGGCGGCGGACGGCTGCCAGCGGCGGGCGATCAGCTCAAGGGGATTCAGCGTGTTCGGCACGGGGGCCATCGTAGGCGGCGGCTTGTGCGTGTTTTCACGAGGGGGGCGGTTGCGTACGTATCCCCCCACGCATGCCCTTCCGGGGGAAGAACGCCGCCGCTGCTCCCGGCAGTTACTCCCAGCGGAAGAACGCCGCCGCCGCGCCCAGCCCCAGTACCGCCCACGCGGCCAGGATGCCCAGGTCGGCCAGGGGGAGCCCGGCGCCGTGCTGGAGGACGCCCCGCAGCCCGTCCGACAGGGCAGCGATCGGCAGCAGCCCGAGGACGGTCTGCACCGCCTCCGGGAACTTCGTCAGCGGGACGATCACCCCGCCGCCCACCAGGAGCAGCAGGAAGACGAGGTTGGCGGCGGCGAGGGTGGCCTCCGCCTTGAGGGTGCCGGCCATCAGGAGGCCGAGACCGGAGAAGGCGGCGGTGCCCAGGAGGAGCAGCAGCGCCACCCAGAGGGGATTGCCGTGCGGGGACCAGCCCAGGGCGAGGGCGACCGCCGTCAGCAGGGCCACCTGGAGGACCTCGGTGACCAGCACCGCGCAGGTCTTGGCGGTCATCAGCCCCCAGCGCGGCAGCGGCGAGGCGGCCAGCCGCTTGAGGACGCCGTAGCGCCGCTCGAAGCCGGTGGCGATGGCCTGGCCGGTGAAGGCGGTGGACATCACGGCGAGCGCGAGGATGCCGGGCGCCAGGAAATCGACGGCCCGGCCGGAGCCCCCCGCCGTTTCGGTAGGCACCGCGACGATGTCGACGGCGGAGAAGAGCACCAGGAGCAGGGTCGGAATGACGACGGTCAGCAGCAGCTGCTCGCCGTTGCGCAGCAGCATCCTGGTTTCCAGCGCCGCCTGCGCGCGGATCATCCGGGGCAGCGGGGCGGCACCGGGGCGCGGGGTGAACGTCCCGGTGGCGGCCGCGGGATCGGCCTCGGTGGCGGTCATACGCGCAGCTCCTTACCGGTGAGCTCCAGGCTGTGTCTTTCCGGGGGGCAACCCCCGGACCCCCGGCCGGAAGAGGCGTGGCCGAAACTCATACGCGCAGCTCCTTACCGGTGAGCTCCAGGAAGACGTCCTCCAGGGTGTGCCGTTCGACGGCTATCGCGTCGGGCATGACGCCGTTCTGTGCGCACCAGGAGGCGACGGTGGCCAGGAGCTGGGGGCCGACGGTGCCGGTGACGCGGTAGGTGCCCGGCGCCGGCTCGGCAGCGGTGCTGTCCTGGGGCAGCGCCTTGAGGAGGGAGGCGAGGTCCAGCCCGGGGCGGCCGGTGAAGCGCAGGCTGTTCTCCGCCCCGCCGCGGCACAGCTCCTCCGGGCTGCCCTGGGCGATGACCCGGCCGCCGTCGATGATCGCGACATCGTCGGCCAGCTGCTCGGCCTCGTCCATGAAGTGGGTGGTCAGCACGACGCCGACGCCGTCGGAGCGCAGTTCCCGTACGAGGTCCCAGGTGGCGCGCCGGGCCTGCGGGTCCAGGCCGGCGGTGGGCTCGTCGAGGAAGACCAGCTCGGGGCGGCCGACGACGGCCATGGCCAGCGCGAGCCGCTGCTGCTGGCCGCCCGAGAGCCGCCGGTAGGGCGTACGGCCGCAGCCGCCCAGGCCCAGGCGCTCGATCAGCAGGCCGGTATCGAGGGGGTGGGCGTGCAGGGTGGCGGTGTGCCGCAGCATCTCCTCGGCGCGGGCCCCCGCGTAGACGCCGCCGGACTGGAGCATCACGCCGATCCGGGGGCGCAGCGCGGTGGCGTCGGAGACGGGGTCCAGGCCCAGGACGCGGACGGTGCCCCCGTCCGGGCGCAGATAGCCCTCGCAGGTCTCCACGGTGGTGGTCTTGCCGGCGCCGTTGGGGCCGAGCACGGCGGTCACCGTGCCGCGTGCGACGGTCAGGTCGAGCCCGTCCACGGCGGTCTTGGTCCCGTATCGCTTGACCAGGCCGACGACCTCGACGGCAGGCTCGGTACGCATGGCGGGCAGTTTACGGAGCGCGGCCGGACGGGGGACGGGCGGGGCTCGGCTTCGGCCACCGAGGGGGCCGGAATCTACCGGGGGCGCTGGAATTTAGGTGACCCTTAGTGATAGAGGCCACCAGTCCGTGATCCGGACATGGGTTGAATCGCTCTGAGGAATTACGCAACAATGGCGTTGTGAAAAAGCCGAGCGAGGATCGGGAAGCGCCCGCGGTCGAGCCGACCGCCGGGCCGGCTGCCCCCGCGCCCGGGCGCACGGTGCAGCAGAAGGCGACCCCTTCCGCTTCCGCCCCGTCGGCGCACGACGAGGGCCGGGGCACCCGCAATCGCGTCGCCCGCTCCATTCTCGACCACGGTCCGTCCACCGCGGCCGAGCTGGCCCTGCGCCTGGAGCTCACCCAGGCGGCGGTGCGCCGCCATCTGGATGCGCTGGTCGCCGAGGGCGTCGTCGAGCCCCGCGAGCAGCGGATCTACGGCGCGCGGGGCCGCGGCCGACCTGCCAAGTCCTTCGCGCTGACCGACTGCGGCCGGGACGCCTTCGACCAGGCCTACGACCAGCTCGCCACCGATGCGCTGCGCTGGATCGCGCAGAGCGCGGGCGGCGGGGCGATGGGCGAGGCGGCGGTCGCCGCGTTCGCCCGCGCCCGGTTCGCGGCCCAGGCCCAGGGCTACCGCGCGGCGGTCGAGGCCGCCGGTCCCGAGGGCCGTACCGAGGCCCTGGCGGAGGCGTTGACCGCGGACGGGTACGCTGCTACGGCGCGCAGCGCCCCCAACCCCCAGCTCGGTGAACAGCTCTGCCAGCACCACTGCCCGGTCGCCCATGTGGCCGAGCAGTACCCGCAGCTGTGCGAGGCGGAGACCGAAGTCTTCTCCCGATTGCTCGGGACCCACGTACAGCGCCTTGCCACCATCGCCCACGGCGACGGGGTGTGCACGACCTTCGTTCCGAAGGCCGGTGCCGGCAAGGCGGCTCACCCCACCGGTGGGCGCACCACACAGACCACCACAGCATCTGCACGCACGGCCGGGAGGAACCCCGCATGACGCTCCCCACGGAGACTGCTCACCCTGAGCTCGAGGGTCTGGGCAACTACGAATACGGCTGGGCCGACTCCGACGTGGCCGGCGCTTCGGCGAAGCGCGGCCTCTCCGAGGACGTCGTCCGGGACATCTCGGCGAAGAAGAACGAGCCGGAGTGGATGCTCAAGCTCCGCCTCAAGGGCCTGAAGCTGTTCGGCAAGAAGCCCATGCCGCAGTGGGGCTCGGACCTGTCGGGCATCGACTTCGACAACATCAAGTACTTCGTCCGCTCCACCGAGCAGCAGGCCGCCTCCTGGGAGGAGCTGCCCGAGGACATCAAGAACACCTACGACAAGCTGGGCATCCCCGAGGCGGAGAAGCAGCGCCTGGTCGCCGGCGTCGCCGCCCAGTACGAGTCGGAGGTCGTCTACCACCAGATCCGCGAGGACCTGGAGGAGCAGGGCGTCATCTTCCTGGACACCGACACGGCGCTCAAGGAGCACCCGGAGCTCTTCCAGGAGTACTTCGGCACGGTCATCCCGGTCGGTGACAACAAGTTCGCGTCGCTGAACACCGCGGTGTGGTCCGGCGGCTCGTTCATCTACGTCCCCAAGGGTGTCCACGTCGACATCCCGCTCCAGGCCTACTTCCGGATCAACACCGAGAACATGGGCCAGTTCGAGCGGACGCTGATCATCGTCGACGAGGACGCCTACGTCCACTACGTCGAGGGCTGCACCGCGCCGATCTACAAGTCGGACTCGCTGCACTCCGCGGTGGTCGAGATCATCGTCAAGAAGGGCGGCCGCTGCCGCTACACGACCATCCAGAACTGGTCGAACAACGTCTACAACCTGGTCACCAAGCGCGCCGTCGCCTACGAGGGCGCGACCATGGAGTGGGTCGACGGCAACCTCGGCTCCAAGGTGACGATGAAGTACCCGGCCGTCTACCTGATGGGCGAGCACGCCAAGGGCGAGACCCTCTCGATCGCCTTCGCGGGCGAGGGCCAGCACCAGGACGCCGGCTCCAAGATGGTCCACATGGCGCCGAACACCTCCTCCAACATCGTCTCCAAGTCGGTGGCGCGAGGCGGCGGCCGCACCTCCTACCGCGGTCTGGTCGAGATCGGCGAGGGCGCCGCGGGCTCCAAGTCCAACGTGCTGTGCGACGCGCTGCTGGTGGACACCATCTCCCGCTCGGACACCTACCCCTACGTCGACGTCCGCGAGGACGACGTCTCCATGGGGCACGAGGCGACGGTCTCCAAGGTCAGCGAGGACCAGCTCTTCTACCTGATGGCCCGCGGCCTGACGGAGTTCGAGGCCATGGCCATGATCGTGCGCGGCTTCGTCGAGCCGATCGCCCGTGAGCTGCCGATGGAGTACGCGCTGGAGCTCAACCGGCTGATCGAGCTGCAGATGGAAGGCGCGGTCGGCTGACGGCCACGGCACACTCAACGACCGACGCGGCGGCCGTCCTGCGGGCAGGCCGCGGATCGCAACCAGAAAGCGAGCATCACGACAGCCATGGCTGAGGCTCAGAACATCCCCTCGGGTTCCACGACCACCGGCTCCATTGCGGTGGCCGCGGAGTCCACCGTCGCCACCAGGATGAGCGCCCCGCCGTCCTATGACGTGGCGGACTTCCCGGTGCCGCACGGCCGCGAGGAGGAGTGGCGCTTCACGCCGCTCGCGCGCCTGAAGGGCCTGCACGACGGCAGTGCCGCGGCCGGCGGTCCCGACCTGAAGATCGACATCTCCGCGCCCGAGGGTGTCACCCACGAGCTGGTCGACCGCGCCGACCCCCGCGTCGGCAAGGCCGGCAAGCCCGTCGACCGCGTCGCCGCCCAGGCGTACAGCACCTTCGAGAAGGCGTCGGTCGTCACGGTCCCCAAGGAGACCGTGCTGACCGAGCCGATCCGCATCGCCGTGCACGGCGAGGGCGGCACCGCCTTCGGCCACCAGGTCATCGAGCTCGGTGCCTTCGCCGAAGCGGTCGTCGTCATCGACCACACCGGTGACGCGGTGCTCGCCGCCAACGTCGACTACCTCCTCGGCGACGGCGCCAAGCTGACCGTCGTCTCCGTCCAGGACTGGGACAAGACCGCCGTCCACACCGGACAGCACAACGCCCTGGTCGGCCGGGACGCGACCTTCAAGTCCGTCGTCGTCACCTTCGGCGGCGACCTCGTCCGCCTCCACCCGCGGGTGACGTACGCGGGCCCCGGCGGCGAGGCCGAGTTCTACGGCCTGTACTTCACCGAGCAGGGCCAGCACCACGAGCACCGCCTCTTCGTCGACCACGAGGCGGCCAACTGCCGCTCCAACGTCGTCTACAAGGGCGCGCTCCAGGGCGAGGACGCCCACGCCGTCTGGATCGGCGACGTCCTCATCCAGGCGTCCGCCACCGGCACGGACACCTACGAGCTCAACCGCAACCTCGTCCTGACCGACGGCGCGCGGGTCGACTCGGTGCCCAACCTGGAGATCGAGACCGGCGAGATCGTCGGCGCCGGCCACGCCTCGGCCACCGGCCGCTTCGACGACGAGCAGCTCTTCTACCTGATGGCCCGCGGCATCCCGGCCGACGAGGCCCGCCGGCTGGTCGTGCGCGGCTTCTTCGCCGAGCTGGTCCAGCAGATCGGTCTCCCGGACGTCGAAGAGCGCCTGATGAGCAAGATCGAGGCCGAGCTGGAAGCGTCCTCGGTATGAGCTACGTACGCGCAGCGGCGCTCAGCGAGCTGGAGGAGGACACCCCCAAGCGGGTCGAGATCGACGGCACCCCCGTCTCCCTCGTCCGCACGGAGGGCGAGGTGTTCGCCATCAACGACATCTGCTCGCACGCCAATGTCTCCCTCTCGGAGGGCGAGGTCGAGGACTGCTCGATCGAATGCTGGCTGCACGGTTCGAGCTTCGACCTGCGCACCGGCAAGCCCAGCGGCCTTCCCGCGACGCGCCCCGTCCCCGTATACCCCGTAAAGATCGAAGGGGACGACGTGCTCGTCTCCGTCACCCAGGAGCCCTGAGTCACCCATGGCAACGCTTGAGATCCACGACCTGCACGTCTCCGTCGAGGCCGAGAACGGCCCGCGCGAGATCCTGAAGGGCGTCGACCTGACCGTGAAGCAGGGCGAGACGCACGCCATCATGGGCCCCAACGGCTCCGGCAAGTCGACCCTCGCCTACTCGCTGGCGGGTCACCCCAAGTACACGATCACCGGCGGCACCGTCACCCTCGACGGCGAGGACGTCCTGGAGATGTCCGTCGACGAGCGCGCCCGCGCCGGCGTCTTCCTCGCCATGCAGTACCCGGTCGAGGTCCCCGGCGTCTCCGTCTCCAACTTCCTGCGCACCTCCGCGACCGCGATCCGCGGCGAGGCCCCCAAGCTGCGGCTGTGGGTCAAGGAGGTCAAGGAGGCCATGGAGCGCCTCCAGATGGACCCCTCGTTCGCCGAGCGCAACGTCAACGAGGGCTTCTCCGGCGGTGAGAAGAAGCGCCACGAGATCCTCCAGCTGGAGCTGCTCAAGCCGGCCATCGCGATCCTCGACGAGACCGACTCCGGCCTGGACGTCGACGCGCTGCGCACCGTCTCCGAGGGCGTCAACCGCGTCCGCGAGACCGGCCAGGTCGGCACCCTGCTGATCACCCACTACACGCGCATCCTGCGCTACATCAAGCCCGACCAGGTCCACGTGTTCGCGAACGGCCGCATCGCCGAGTCCGGCGGCGCCGAGCTCGCCGACAAGCTGGAGGCCGAGGGCTACGAGGCATACACGAAGGGTGGCGCAACCGCGTGACACAGCTGCCGGGCCTCCTCGACACCGAGGCGATCCGTAAGGACTTCCCCATCCTGGACCGCCAGATCCACGACGGGAAGAAGGTCGTCTACCTGGACAACGCGGCGACTTCGCAGAAGCCGCGCCAGGTCCTCGACGCCCTGAACGCCTACTACGAACGGCATAACGCCAACGTCCACCGCGGCGTGCATGTGCTCGCCGAGGAGGCCACGGCGCTGTACGAAGGCGCCCGCGACAAGGTCGCGGCCTTCATCAACGCGCCGAGCCGCGACGAGGTGATCTTCACCAAGAACGCCTCGGAATCGCTCAACCTCGTCGCCAACATGCTCGGCTGGGCCGATGAGCCCTACCGCGTGGACCGCGAGACCGAGATCGTCATCACGGAGATGGAGCACCACTCCAACATCGTCCCGTGGCAGCTGCTCGCGCAGCGCACCGGCGCGAAGCTGAGGTGGTTCGGCATCACCGACGACGGGCGCCTGGACCTGTCCAACATCGACGAGATCATCACGGAGCAGACGAAGATCGTCTCCTTCACGCTGGTCTCCAACATCATGGGCACCATCAACCCGGTCGAGACGATCGTCCGCCGGGCCCAGGAAGTCGGCGCGCTGGTCTGCATCGACGCCTCCCAGGCCGCCCCGCACATGGTGCTGGACGTCCAGGCGCTCCAGGCCGACTTCGTCGCCTTCACCGGCCACAAGATGTGCGGCCCGACCGGCATCGGCGTCCTGTGGGGCCGCCAGGAGCTGCTGGAGGACCTTCCGCCGTTCCTCGGCGGCGGCGAAATGATCGAGACGGTGTCCATGCACTCCTCGACCTACGCGCCCGCCCCGCACAAGTTCGAGGCCGGTACGCCCCCGATCGCCCAGGCCGTCGGCCTCGGCGCGGCCGTGGACTACCTCACCTCGATCGGTATGGACAAGATCGCCGCGCATGAGCACGCGATCACCGAGTACGCCGTCCAGCGGCTGCTGGAGGTCCCCGACCTGCGCATCGTCGGCCCCAGCACGGCCGAGGACCGCGGGGCGACGATCTCCTTCACGCTCGGCGACATCCACCCGCACGACGTCGGCCAGGTGCTGGACGAGCAGGGCATCGCGGTCCGGGTGGGTCACCACTGCGCGCGTCCGGTCTGCCTGCGCTACGGAATTCCTGCGACCACGCGAGCGTCGTTCTATCTGTACTCCACCCCCGGCGAGGTCGACGCCCTGGTCGAGGGACTGGAGCACGTCCGCAACTTCTTCGGTTAAAGAAGCACAGCCGGTTATCAAGCACAGCGGATGAGGCGAGGACTGACAAAGCCGTGAAGCTGGATTCCATGTACCAGGACGTCATCCTGGACCACTACAAGCACCCCCATGGGCGCGGTCTTCGGGACGGCGACGCCGAGGTGCACCATGTCAACCCGACCTGCGGCGACGAGATCACGCTGCGCGTCCGCCTGGACGGCGCGACGATCGAGGACGTGTCGTACGAGGGGCAGGGCTGCTCCATCAGCCAGGCCAGTGCGTCCGTCCTCAACGACCTGCTCGTCGGCAAGCAGCTGGGCGAGGCGCAGAAGATCCAGGAGACCTTCCTGGAGCTGATGCAGTCCAAGGGCCAGATGGAGCCGGATGACGCGATGGAGGAGGTGCTGGAGGACGCCGTTGCCTTCGCCGGCGTCTCCAAGTACCCGGCGCGCGTGAAGTGCGCCCTGCTCAGCTGGATGGCCTGGAAAGACGCCACGGCCAAGGCCCTCTCCGAGGAGGCGAAGACCGCATGACCGAAACGACCACCAAGCCGGCCTCGGAGGAAGAGGTCCGCGAGGCCCTCTACGACGTCGTCGACCCCGAGCTGGGCATCGATGTCGTCAACCTCGGCCTGATCTACGGCATTCACATCGACGACGCCAACATCGCCACCATCGACATGACGCTGACGTCCGCGGCCTGCCCGCTGACCGACGTCATCGAGGACCAGGCGAAGTCGGCCACCGACGGCATCGTCAACGAGCTGAAGATCAACTGGGTCTGGATGCCCCCGTGGGGCCCGGACAAGATCACCGACGACGGCCGCGAGCAGCTGCGCGCGCTGGGCTTCAACGTCTGAGGCGACCGCCTCCGCCGCGCCGATACGGCCGCGTTCACCGGGACCTCCCGGCGGGCGCGGCCGTTTCGCCGTTCACGGGCGACCAAGCGTTATGTACGACCGTACACAACGTTGTGTACGCTCGTACGCATGGGCTATGTGACGCTGGCCGGGGCGATAGTCTCCGAGATCCTCGCGACCACTTCGATGAAATACAGCGACGGCTTCACCCGACTGTGGCCGTCCGTGGGCACCACCGTTGGCTATCTGCTGGCCTTTGCGCTGCTGGCGCAGACGCTGAAGACGATGAGCGTGGGCACCGCGTACGCCATCTGGGCCGGGTCCGGGACGGCCGTCATCGCCGCGATCGGGATGGTGTTCCTGGGGGAGAGCACCAGCCTGCTGAGGATCCTGGGAGTGCTGCTGGTGATCGCCGGGGTCGTGGTGCTGAATCTGGGCGGGGCGCACTGATGGGACGGCGGCGCTACGACCCGGAAAGACGGCAGCGGATCATCGATGCGGCGATCGAGGTGGTCGGCGAGCGGGGGATCGCGGGGCTCAGCCACCGCGCCGTGGCCGCCGCTGCCCAGGTGCCGCTGGGGTCGACGACGTACCACTTCGCGAGTCTGGACGATCTGCTGGTCGCCGCGCTGCGGCAGGTCAACGGGGTGTGCCTGGCCGACTTCGCGCGCTGGGTGGAGCGGATCGACCCCACGGTGCCGCTCGCGGAGCAGGTGGCCGAGCTGATCGGGGAGACGCTGGCCGGGGACCGGTCGCGGGTGGAGCTGGAGTACGAGCTGTATCTGACGGCGCTGCGGCGCGAGGCGGTGCGGCCGATCGCCGCGGAATGCCTGGACGAGATGGTGCGGCTGCTCGGCCGCCGGATCGGCGACGAGCACACTGCGCGGGCCGTGGTGGCCTTCCTGGACGGGGTGCTGCTCCAGCATCTGCTCACCGGGCAGCCCTTCGAACCCGCCGCGGTACGGGCCGGGCTGGCCGGGGTGCTGGCCTGAGCGCGGCGCCGGGCGGGACGGTGATCCGGCTCGTGCGGCCCCACGGACCTGCGATCTGGCTCGTGCGCCCCTACGAACCCGGTTGTGCGACCGTACGGTCCCGGGCCGGTCACTGAGACCGGTTCGCCTCGGCCGGGGCCCTCCGGTTAGGTTTCGAGCATGACCGATGCTGCTTCCTCTCCCCGTACCACCGGCGCCGTCGCCGCCGGCCTCGCCACCCTCGCCTCCGACGGCACCGTCCTCGACACCTGGTACCCGGCGCCCCAGCTGGTGCCCGCCGGCGCCGAGAGCCCCGGCCCGGCCGGCACCGAGCGGCTGGAGGGCGACCGCGCCACCGAGCTGCTCGGCGACGCCGTGCTCAAGGCGATCGGCCCCGACCCGGTCCGTGAGGTGGAGGTCGTGGCCGTCCGTACGGTCATCTCCTCGCTGGACGACAAGCCGCTGGACGCCCACGACGCCTACCTCCGCCTGCACCTGCTCAGCCACCGCCTGGTCAAGCCGCACGGCCAGAACCTGGAGGGCATCTTCGGCCTGCTGGCGAACGTCGCCTGGACCTCGCTGGGCCCGGTGCCCGTCGACCGGCTGGAGACGGCGCGCCTCAACGCCCGCGCCGAGGGGCTGCACCTGATGGTCACCAGCGTCGACAAGTTCCCGCGGATGACCGACTACGTCGCCCCCGCCGGCGTGCGCATCGGCGACGCCGACCGGGTGCGGCTGGGCGCCCACCTCGCGGCCGGTACCACCGTCATGCACGAGGGCTTCGTCAACTTCAACGCCGGGACGCTGGGCACCTCCATGGTCGAGGGCCGGATCAGCGCGGGCGTCGTCATCGGCGACGGCACCGACATCGGCGGCGGCGCCTCGACCATGGGCACCCTCTCCGGCGGCGGCAAGCAGATCATCTCGATCGGCGAACGCTGCCTGCTGGGCGCCGAGTCCGGCATCGGTATCGCGCTGGGCGACGAATGCGTCGTGGAAGCCGGTCTGTACCTGACCGCGGGCACCCGGGTCACCATGCCGGACGGACAGATCGTCAAGGCCCTGGAGCTGTCGGGCGGCGACAACATCCTCTTCCGTCGCAACTCCACCACCGGCACCGTCGAGGCCCGCCCGAACAAGGCGGCCTGGGGCGGTCTCAACGAGATCCTGCACAGCCACAACTGACGCCACCGGCACAGCGTAGAACGGCCCGGCGGGGGATCCCGCCGGGCCGTCGCATGCGGCGGACGGGGCCGGTGAGTGGCGTGTGGGGGGTGGTGTCCGGGCCGTGCGCGGGCGCGGGACAGCGTATGCACCCGGCGCGGGGCCCGGGGCCGCAGTGCGCTGCTGTCGGCGGGGCCGGGGCTGGGCCACCATGGCGGAAACGGTGTACTACGGACCGCGCCGGGAGGCTCCATGAGGCTGGGCAAACCGCTCGCTGTCGGCGTCGCGGAGGAAGTGGGACCAGAGGCCGGCGAGGTGCTGGCCGAGGAGTGGGGGGCCGGGGCCTGGGCGGCCGTCGTGCCGCTGGACGAGCTGGCGGTGGCCGGCTCCGGGAAGGCGGCCGGGCCGTTCGTCGGGGCGCTGGTCGGCCGATGATGCGGCGCCTGCCGCGGGAACGCCCCGCCGAACCGCCCCGGGGATACCAGCTCGCCCACCCGGTGCTGGCGGAGGACTGCGGCCGGATCGGATTCGCCGGGATCACCACCGGCGGGGCCCAGCCCTACGGGGTGGTCGACGAGGCGCGCTGCCAGTACGGGCGGCGGCACCGCGCTCCGGCGCTGCGCTGCGACTGCGGCTTCTCCTGTCTGCACACCTTCGCCCAGGCGCTGGCCCTGGCCCGCTCCGGTACGCACCGCCGGGCGGCGATCCTGGAGATCGCGGTGCTCGGCCCCTACATCCGCTTCGAACGCGGGATGCGCCATGCCCGGCAGCGGGTACGGGTGGCACGGATCGCGCCGTGCGGCTGCGGGCGGCCGCCGGAGATCTTCGTGGACGCCGGCTGGGGACGGACCGGCTGGCGGGTGCTGTCCGGGTCCTGCGGCGACTGCGCGGCCGGGCACGGCCAGGTGAGCTTCGAGGACTTCGTACGGATCGGCGGCGGCCGGCTGCGGGTGCTGCCCGGCCACCGCGACACCGAACCGGCTCATCCCGGTCCGGAGGCCGTGGGCGGGCGCCGCGACGCACGCCGATAGGCTTGGCCGCATGCGCGATCTTGCAGCGGGGATACGGTACTTGGGTCAGGGACAGCGCTGGGTCGCCCGGCACGGCCGGTGGTGGGGATTCGGACTGATTCCCGCGCTGATCGCCCTGGTGCTCTACGGGGCGGTGCTCACCGTGCTCGCCCTGTTCTCCGGCGCTATCGCCGCCTGGGCGACGCCGTTCGCCGACGGCTGGGGCGCGCCCTGGCAGGGCCTGCTGCGCGGGCTCTTCGTCGCGCTGCTGTTCGCGGGCGCGCTGCTGCTGTCCGTACTGACCTTCACCGCCGTCACGCTGGTGATCGGCGACCCCTTCTACGAGTCGCTGTCCGAGCAGGTGGAGAAGGACGAGGGCGGCTGCCCCGAGGGGCCCGGCCGGCCGCTGTGGCGGGAGATCTGGATCGCGCTGTGCGACAGCGTGCATGTCCTGCTGCGGGCGGCCGGGTTCGGGATCCTGCTGTTCGCGCTGGGCTTCGTGCCGTTCCTCGGGCAGACGGTGATCCCGGTCGTCGGCTTCTGCGTCAACGGCTTCTTCCTCGCCGTCGAGCTGACGTCGGTGGCGATGCAGCGCCGGGACGTCCCGGTCCGCGAGCGGCTGCGGCTGCTGCGCGGCCGCAAGGCGCTCGCCGTCGGCTTCGGCACCCCGGTGGTGCTGCTGTTCCTGATCCCGTTCGTGGCGGTGGTGCTGATGCCGGGCGCGGTCGCGGGCGCGACGCTGCTGGTGCGGGACCTGCTGCCGGCCGACGAGCAGGAGCCCGAGGAGGCTCGGGTCCAGGCGCCCCAGCAGGGGTACTGACCCTGGGCAGCGACGCGGCCGCCGCACCCCTGGGGTGCGGCGGCCGCGTCGTGCCGTGACCGGCGGGCGGCGGAGCCTACGGCCGGATGCGCAGCACCTGCGGATCGTGGTCGCTGGCCTGGTCGGCGTACTCGGCGTTGACGTGGACGATGTCGTAGTCGGGCCCGGCGAGCGCCTTGGTGGTGAGCATGTGGTCCAGGACCTGGGAGTTGCCCTGGTAGACGTAGCCGTAGCGCTCGGCCCGGGGCAGCCGGCCCACCTGGTCGGTGAGCACCCCGCCGGCGGTGAGGTCCTTCAGGGCGGGGGAGAACTGGTAGTCGTTGAGGTCGCCGGCGACGACCACCTCGGCCTTGGGGTCCTTGGCCAGCAGATCCTTGACGAATCCGTTGACCAGCTTCGCCTGCGCGGTGCGCTGGATCTCCGAGCTGCGGGCCGGCGGCTGGAAGCGGCTGTCGAGGCCCTGGTCGCCGCCCTTGGAGTCGAAGTGGTTGGCGACCACGAACACCCGGCTGCCCGGACGGCTCTTGAGCGAGAACTGCCCGACCAGCGGCTTGCGGCTGGTCTTCCACGCCGGGTCGGTGGGCGCGATACGGCCCGGGGACGCGGACAGCGTGGCCTTGCCGTGGTCGGAGACGACCTTCACCGGCGTGGTGGCGTTGCCGCCCTTGATGTCGGTGAACCCCACCCGCTGGGGGTTGAAGAGGAACGCGACCCGGATGTTGCCGCCGGGCTGCCCGCCGTCCTGGTCGTTGACCGGGTCGATCTGCCGCGCCTCGTAGGCCGGACCGCCCGCCGCCTTGATCGCGTCGGTGAGCTTCTTCAGCGTGGTCCCGGCGGTGACCGTTCCGTCGTCCTTCGGGCCGCTGTCGTCCTGGACCTCCTCCAGTGCCACCACGTCCGGCGAGGACAGGTTCTTCACCAGCGCCTTCGCCAGCCGGTCGAACTTGGCCTGCGGGGTCGCGGGGGAGAGGTTCTCGACGTTGTACGTGGCCACGGCCAGCTCGTCGGCCTTCTGCCGGCGGGTGGTCTCCGGGGCCGGACCGTGGCCGGTCAGCGAACCCAGCGTGGTGGCCTGGACGGTGTAGCCGCCGAAGTTGTCGTAGTCCAGCGGCCCGGCGGTGGTCCCGGCCAGTTGGTCGCCGACATCGGCCTTGGGGAACGGGTGCTGGGAGAAGGGGACCAGCGACTGGACCTTGACCCGGCCGCCGTTGGGGTCCGCGTACGAGCCGTAGAGCACCCCGCCGCGGGCGGTGCGGTCGTGGTCCGGATCGGCGGTGACCCACAGCTCGTTATGGGTGTTGGTGGGGCCGACGACGGGCGAGTTGACGACCGCGACCCGCATGCCCTCCAGGGACTCGTAGCGGTCCAGGGCGTACTTGCCGGGCCGCAGGGCGAGCGATTCGATGCTCTTGCCGCCCGCGTCGGGAGCGTAAGTGTGCGGTATGGAGGACGCGTTGAGCTTGAACGGAGCCGGCAGCGGGGCCTTGGCGGCGGTGACCTTCCAGGTGGCGCCGGTGATTTCGGTGACGGACTGGAGGCCGGCGTCCTTGCCGCCGGGGTAGTACTCGCTGACCGTACCGCTGACGGTGAGCGCGTTGCCGACCTTCACATCCGGCGTCTGTTTGCCGGTGTAGACGAAGACGGCCTCGCTGGTGGCGTCGTTGGAGTCGGGGTGCGGGTCCTGTAGCCAGAAGCCCCGCGCCGAGCCGAACGAGCGGACCGCGGTGACCGTGCCCGGTACGTCGCTGACCTGCTTTCCGGCGAGCGGGGATGTGCGGGTGGTGCCCTGGATGTCGTGGATCCGGGCGCCGGCCGCAGTGGCGGACTGGGTGGCCGTGATCAGGCCGCCGGCGAGGGCGGCCGCGGCCACCGCGCCGATGGCGGCGGGCCTGCGGAGCGAACGACCAGATGGCATGCTGTGCCTCCGAGGGAGTGTGGGGGATGGAGCAGCAGTGCGTGCGAGCGTGCGGGACCGGCGCTGTGCTACGCGCGTCAATCTCCGTTCTGCGCAAGGGAGTTGTCAAGGTTTTCCGGGTGTCCGGCGGCCTACGGGAGGGTGAACCGCCCGAGATGCGGCGAATTCCGTCTACGCTGGGCGGCGCACTCGCACGTCGTCCCCGAGGAGCTGACCCTTCATGTCCGCTGAGCGCCCGACCCTGCCGCCGGTGCGGCTGCACTCCGAAGCGGAGCTGGCCCGGGAGGCGCTCGGCGCCCCGCTGATGGCCCGCGCCGCCGAGCTCGCCCGCTGGGCCGAGCGGGGCGTGCCCGTCGGTGCGGGCGGCGAGATCCTCCAGGAGGCGCTGGGCGAGGCCACCGTCCTCCTGGGGCTGGCGGACGACGAGGACGGCCCCGCCCACACCGCCGAGGCATGGCAGCTGGCGGTGGACACCGGGCTGGTGGAGATCACGGAGCACCCCGGCGAGGAGGACGGCGCCGAGGACGCGGTGTCGGGCACCGCCCGCCCCGGCGAGGAGCTGGGCCTGCTCACTTCCGGCAGCCCGCACGACATCCTCGACATCTGGCTCGAGGGCATGGAAACGGTGCTCGCCGACGCGGCCGCCCCCGACCTCGCCGATATCGCCGACCAGATCGCCGAGGGCGGCGAGCTGGACCTGGACGCGATCGACTGGAACCCGGAGGAGGAGGCCGAGCTGCTCGACGGCATCCTCGGCAACCTCTATCTGCTCACCGCCCTCGCCGAGAGCCCCGACCAGAGCGTTCCGCTGCCCGCCCTGGCCGCGTCCATGATCGTCCCGGACGATATGGACGAGCCCACCGACGACGTCCTCGAAGAGGTCTCCGAGGCGATGATGCGGCTGGACGACCAGTTCCGGGTGCTGGAGCCGATCGGGCTGGTGGCCTACCGGCCGGTCGACGAGGCGCTGATCGAGGAGCTGGACGAGCAGGGCGAGACGGTCAGCGCGGCCGAGCCGCTCACCGACGAGGACGTCTCCCGCTACGGCATGGTCCGCCTGACCCCGCTCGGCGTGTATGCGGTGCGCGCCCGGATGCTGGACGCGGGGGTGCACGCCCCGGCCGTCGGCGACCTCAGCGACAAGGGCGCCGACGTCCTGCTGGACGCGCTGCCGGAGTACCCCGAGACGCTCGCCCAGTCCGAGTCCGAGCTGTGGCTCGCCGCCCGCAGTCCGCTGGAGGCGGCCCGCGATCTGCTCGCGGCCGCCCGCGGTGACGACGACCGCGCCCCCGGCCGCCGGCTCGCCGCCCAGCAGACCCTCTCCCTGGTCGCGCCGGAGGCCGAGACCGCGCTGCGCGAGGTGCTCGACGACCGGCAGCTGGGCGGACTGGCCCGGGTCTGGCTCGCCGAGCGGGCGCTGCCCGGGATCCCCGAGCCGACCCAGGACATGATCTTCTGGCTGACGGTGGACACCATCGCCGCCCAGCTGGAGAGCGCGGACGACGAGGCGGCGGCCGAGCTGCGCGATCTGGTGGCGGGCCTGACCGAACAGCACAGCGGGTTCTTCGAGGCGGCCTGGCGGGTGGACCACCCGGCGACCGCGGACGTCCTGGAGGCGATGGGGCGGCTGCACCCGGACAAGAAGGCCGCCAAGGAGGCCCGTAAGGCGGCGTTCAAGGCACGCTCGCGCCGGACGGCCTGAGCCCCGGGCGGATTGTTGTCGGTGTGCGGCGGGGGGGCCGGG
>NZ_JRKI01000014.1 GCF_000935125.1 Streptomyces natalensis ATCC 27448
GTGAGCCGCGGGCGCGGGCGGCCAACCGCTTCCTGGCCGTAGGGCGGCGTTCAACTGGAGTTCGGCGGAGCACGAGAGGGTGCGGGGCGCAGACCACAGGGGAAGCCACCGGCCGTCCAGGAGATGACAATGCCGCTCACCCGGAGAAACTTCGCCAAGCGTTCCGCCCTCACCGGCGCCTCGGTGGCGCTGGCCGGCAGCGTCGGCGTCCTGGCCACCGCGCCCGGCGCGCTCGGCGAGGAGCTCCCGCAGGCGGACCCCGGCGACGCGGCGGGCGGCACGGCCCTCGGCTACGGCCCGCTCCTGCCGGACCCGGACGGCATCCTCGCGCTGCCCGCCGGATTCTCGTACCGGATCATCACCCGCACCGGCGTGACCACGCTGGAGAGCGGCGAGTCCACCCCCTCGAACCACGACGGGACCGGCACCTTCGCCGGCCACCGCGGCACCACGCTGCTCGTCAACAACCACGAGCTCAAGGGCCCGCGCGCCAACTGGCCGCACCCGGTGCCGCTCGCCGAGGGCCTGGTCTACGACCCGGCGGCGGCCGGCGGCTGCACCGTCGTGGAGGTCGCCAAGGACGGCACGCCCGTCGGCGAATGGGTCGGCATCGCGGGGACGTCCACCAACTGCGCGGGCGGGACGACTCCTTGGGGCACCTGGCTGACCTGCGAGGAGAACGAGGACAAGGCCGGCGACCACGGCATGACCAAGGACCACGGCTATGTCTTCGAGGTCGACCCCCACGACCGGGCGGCCGGCCGCGACCCCGAGCCCATCAAGGCGCTGGGCCGTTACCCCCATGAGGCCGTGGTCGTCGACCCGAAGCGCGGCCATCTGTATCTGACCGAGGACGCCGCCGGTCCCAACGGCCTGCTCTACCGCTGGACTCCGCCCAAGGGCTTCGAGCACGGCCGCGGCAAGCTGCGCACCCTGGCCGAGGACGCGGGTGTGCTGGCGGCTCCCAAGTGCTTCGACTCCGGCGGCCGGTACGTCGACGACCTCTCGCGCGCCACCAAGGTCGGCACGGTCTACGGCGTCGACTGGATCGAGGTGCCCGACCGCGACGCCCGGACGGTCTCGGTCCGCAAGCAGTTCGCGGAGGGGGAGGTCACCCGCGCCCGCAAGCTGGAGGGCATGTGGTGGGCGGACGGCGGCGCGTATGTGGTGTCGTCCTACGCCCGCGAGGAGAGCCCGGGCCGGCACGACGGGCAGGTGTGGTTCTACGACCCGCGACGGCGGACGCTGACACTGAAGATCCGCTTCGGCGTCAACCCCGACCCGGACCGGGACGGCGCCTTCGACGGGCCGGACAACATCAGCGTCTCCCCGTACGGCGGCCTGATCATCGCCGAGGACGGCGAGGGCCTCCAGCATCTCTTCGGGGCGACGGAGGACGGGCGGACCTACCCCGTCGCCCGCAACGAGCTCAACATGGGCACCCCGGACAAGCCGGAGTACAGCGAGTTCACCGGCCCGGTGTTCTCGCCCGACGGGCGGACGCTGTTCGCCAACATCCAGGAGCCGGGGATCATGCTGGCGATCACGGGGCCGTGGAAGCGGGTCCGCTCCGGGCGGTAGCGGCGACCGGCGCCGCGGGGTGCGAGGGCCGGTGCCCGCTCACCCCGCGGCCGGGGTCACAGGGCCGCGGCGCCCGGTTTGACCATGCCGCGCACGGTGCGGGCGTCGACGAACTCGCCCATCGCGGTCATTTCCCATTCGCCGGAGAACTGGCGGATGAGCTTGGCCATCAGCACGCCGGTGCGTGGTTCGCCGTGGGTGAGGTCGAAGCGGACCAGCTCCTCGCCGGTGGTCGCATCCGACAGCCGGCAGTACGCCTTGGCGACGTCGGAGAACTTCTGGCCGGAGAAGGAGTTCACGGTGAAGACCAGGCCGGTGACCTCCTGGGGGAGGCCGCCGAGATGGACGGTGATGGCCTCGTCGTCGCCGGAGCCGTCGCCGGTGAGGTTGTCGCCGGAGTGCTGGATGGCACCGTTGAGGATCATCAGCTTGCCGAAGAAGCAGTTGTCGATCTTCTTGCGGTCCGGGCCGTAGGCGATCACGGACGCGTCCAGGTCGATGTTCTTGCCCCGGTAGGCGGGCTCCCAGCCCAGGCCCATGGCGACCGAGCCGAGCAGCGGCCGGCCGCCCTTGACGAGGGAAACGGTCTGGTTCTTCTGGAGGCTGACCCGGCCCTTGTCGAGATTGACCTTGCCGGTGCCCGGGGCCGGGGCGGGCGGGGCCGGCGGCGCGGGCGGGGCGGCCTGGGCCGGGGCGGGCGCCACCGGGGGAGCGGCGGGGGCGGGCGGCGCGGGCGCGGCCGGCGGCGTTTGCGGGGCGGCGGCTGCCGGTTCGTCGACGGTGACGCCGAAGTCGGTGGCGATCCCGGCGAGCCCGTTGGCGTAGCCCTGCCCCACCGCGCGGACCTTCCAGGCGCCGTTGCGGCGGTAGATCTCCATGACGACCAGCGCGGTCTCCGGGCCCAGCCGCGGTGGGGTGAAGGTGGCGAGCACGCTGCCGTCGTCGGCGCTGCGGACCGTGCCGGTCGGCTCGGTGCCCGCGAAGGTGGCGCCGGGCGCGTCCAGGCTCGCGGTGACCACGATCTTCTCGATGTCCGCGGGCACCGCCGAGGTGTCCACCGTGATGGTGTCGCCGCGGCCGGCGGCCGCCGCGGAGTGGGTCACCCCGGGGCCGCTGGGCTGGTTGTAGAAGACGAAGTCCGCGTCGGAGCGCACCTTGCCATGGGCGGTGAGCAGCAGGCCCGACACATCCAGCCGCGCGGGGGCGGTGACATCCACCGCCACCCGCGCCGTGGTGAGCGGGAGGTTCGAGCCGGGAGTCATAGCGGTCATATCAGGGGTAACGAACGGCGCGCCTTTGCGGTTCCATTACTCGCCGTCAACGGCGTATCAGGGCCCTGCCGTTCCCCGGCGCGCGTCCGCGGCCGTCCTCAGCGTCGTTCGCGGGAATTGCCGAACAGCAGCCGGTAGGCGATCAGCAGGACCAGGGCGCCGGCGATCGCGGCGATCCACATGGACGGTTCGCCGATGTTCTGGGGGATCGGGCGGTGCAGGAACTTCGTGGACAGCCAGCCGCCGATGAACGAGCCGGCGATACCGATCAGGGTCGTGCCGACCACGCCGCCCGGATCCCGCCCCGGCAGCAGGATCTTGGCCACCAGGCCCGCGATCAGCCCCAGTACGAGCCACGTGATGATGCCCATGATGCCTTCCTCGTTCCTGCCGTGAGGTCTTGCCAAAAGGTTCCTGCCCCGCGGGCCGGTCCGTACACGAGGACGCCGCCGGAAGCGGACCGGTTGCACGGCGTGGTGCGCGCCACGTTCCCGGCGGCCGTTTCATGGGCGTTCCCCGCGCCCCCGTCAGCGCCCCCGGTTCAGTACGGCCACCGGGGAGGGTCGGTGCAGAAGGCGCCGCCCAGGTGGGCGTGTTCGGGGTTCGCGGGGTCGAGTGCGCCCTGGGCGGCGAGCAGTCCGGCGGCGTACGGCTCGGAGTCGTCCTGCGGGTCGTAGCCGAGGGCGCGGGCGGCGGACAGGTCCCACCACAGGCGGGTGTTGGCGGAGGAGCCGTAGACGACGGTGTGGCCGACAGCGGGGGCGGTGAGGGCGGCGTGCAGCAGGCGGGCGCAGTCGCCGGGGCTCAGCCAGATCGACAGCATCCGTACGGAGGTGGGCGCGGGGAAGCAGGAGCCGATGCGTACCGAGACGGTCTCGATGCCGTGCAGGTCCCAGTAGAGGGACGCCAGGTCCTCTCCGAAGCCCTTCGACAGGCCGTAGTAGGTGTCGGGGCGGCGCGGGGTGTTCACGGGTATGGAGGCGGAGCCGTCCTCGGGGCGCGGGGTGAAGCCGACCGCATGGTTGGAGGAGGCGAAGACGACCCGCCGGACCCCGGCCTCCCGGGCCGCCTCGTAGAGGTGGTAGGTGCCCTCGATGTTGGAGCGCAGGATCTTCTCGAACGGGGCCTCCAGGGAGATCCCCGCGAGATGCACGATCGCGTCGACCCCGGCGAGGGCCGTGCGCAGCGCCTCCTTGTCGCCCAGGTCGGCGGTGACGGCATCCGGTGCGCCGTCGACCGGCCGCCGGTCGAAGAGCCGGAGCCGGTAGCCGTACGGGGGCAGCAGCTCGCGCATCAGGGTGCCGAGGCCGCCGGCGGCGCCGGTGAGCAGAACGGTGCGGGGTGCGGGCATGGGCGGGGCTCCTTCGAGGCCGGACGGCCGTATGGGTGGACGGCATTCACATGCGTGGGCACGCTAGGAAGGCACGCACACCCGGTCAAGACACTTGACCGGCGCGGTGAATCCGCTTGCCGTCAGCCATGTGAGGTGCGTTCCGACCGGGGCGCCCCACGCACTCGTCAGGGAGGGCCCATGACCGCACCCCCCAGCTCGCAGGCCGCCTCGACGGACCGCTGTTCTTCCCCGTGACCGCCTTCGCGCCCGAGATCGCCCTCGCCTTCCGCCGGGCCCTGCTCACCGGCGGCCGGGACACCGTCGACCGCCTCCTGGACGGGTTTCCACCGGCCGCCGGCCGAACTGCGCTCCCAGGGCCGCGGATACGCCGTATCGCCGGTCAAGGCCGGGGTGCGGCTGCGCGGCCGGGACGTCGGCGAGGTCCGGCCGCCGCTGGACGCACCGGACCCGGTGCACGTCGAGCGGCTCGCCCGGCTGATCGGGCACGGGCGGGAACCGGCCGCGGCGCCGCGCGGTATCCGATGTCCGTGTGCTGCTGTCCGGTCTGCGCGGCGGCATACACCGAACTGGGGCTGTGCGATGGGGAGTTGAGGGCCGCCGTAAGCGCCCCCGCTCAGCCCCCGCCGCCCCGGTGACGCCGTCGCAGCACCCAGCTCCCGCCCGCGGCGGCGGCCAGCATCAGGGCCGCGCCCAGGAGGACCTCGGTGGTGCCGGGGCGTTCGGGCGGGGCGCCGGCGCCGGTCTTCATTCCGCCCCGGGGCTTGGGGCCGGACCTGGTGGCGGCGCTCTCCTCCTGCCCGGCGGTCGCCTCGCCGCTTCCGCCGCGGGCGGCGCTGACCATGCCGGTGAGGTCCTTGCCGTCGGCGCAGCTGCCGCCGATGCCGTAGTTGCCCGGCCGGGTGTCCGGACGCAGGCTCAGCTCGCCGACCAGCGCGCCCCCGTCGCCCGCGGGCCGCAGGGTGAGGGTGCCCCCGCCCAGCGCGCTGGCGTCGATGGTCGCCGAACGGCTGCGCCCGCAGTCCCGGGTGGCCAGCGACACCCGTGCGCCCGCCCGGGCCGGCTGCGGGGTGGCCTCGACCTCGCCGAAGTCACCGGCGGACACGGCGGGCGCGGCCAGGCCGAACGCCGCGGCGGACAACGCGGCGCCGGTGACCAGCCGGGGCAGGCGCCAGGATCGCGGGGTGCGCATGGCAGGGACCTCCACGGAGCGCGGCCTGCGGCACGCCGTTGTGCCACGGGGAGGAAGGCCCGCACCTTCTGGTCTCCGAGCTAATCGCCCCGGCGGCGGGCGGGCCCGTCCGGCCGGGACGAACGGGTGACGGCCGCGGCGGCGCGCGCAGGGCGCGGGAGGCGGGAGGCGGGAGGCGCGGGGGGCGCCGCCTCAGAGCCGGCGGGTGGCCAGCGTCAGCCGGTCGCGGGCGTCGAACAGCAGGTCCTTGATCATCTGCTCGTGGTCCGGGGTGAGCCGGGCCACCGGGACCGAGCAGCTGATCGCGTCCCGCGCCGGGGTGCGGTAGGGGATCGCGATGCCGAAGCAGCGCAGGCCCAGGGTGTTCTCCTCGCGGTCGACCGCATAGCCCTGTTCGCGTACCGCGTGCAGCTCCTCGATCAGCGCCTCACGGTCGGTGAGAGTGTGTTCGGTCAGCGCGGCGAGGGTCGGCGGCAGCATGCCGCGGACCTGGTCGTCGGTGTACGTGGCGAGCAGCGCCTTGCCGAGCGAGGTGGAGTGCGCGGGCAGCCGGCGGCCGACCCGGGTGAAGGGGCGCAGATAGTGCTGCGACTGACGGGTGGCCAGATAGACGACATTGGTGCCGTCCAGGCGGGCGAGGTGGATGGTCTCGGTGGTGTCGTCCGAGAGCCGGTCCAGCGTGGGCCGGGCGGCGGCCACCACCTCGTCGCCGTCGATGTACGAGGTGCCGACCAGGAGGGCGCGCACGCCGATGCCGTAGCGGGTGCCGGTCGCATCGGTCTCGACCCAGCCCAGCTCGACCAGGGTGCGCAGCAGCATGTAGAGGCTGGACTTGGGATAACCGACGGCCTCCTGGACGGCGGCGAGGCTGTGCATACCGGGGCGGCCCGCGAAGTACTCCAGCAGCTCCACCGTCCGCACCGCGGACTTGACCTGCGATCCACCGGTATCGGCAGCTGGCATCGCCCTTGACCCCTCTGTTCGGACCGCCATAGAGTCCCAGCTATTCACCATCTGAGACATCGTTCAGCATATCGAACGGCGTCCAGGGTGCGGCAAGTGTTCTTGCGAGAGGAATGCACGGTGGCAACAGCGGCAGCGGCACCAGTCTGGAGCGTCGACCCCCGAACCGGGAAGCAGCGCGAACAGGTTGCGGTGGAGGCCACAGCGGCGGAGGTGGACCAGACCGTACGGGCCGCCCACCAGGCGCGTACGGCGCTGGCCGGCCGCCCGGAGCGCGCCGCGCTGCTGCGCCGCGCCGCCGACCTGCTCGACGAGGCGGGCCAGGCGGTCATCGAGGCCGCCGACGCGGAAACCGCACTCGGCCCCGGCCGGCTCACCGGCGAACTGGCCCGCACCACCTACCAGCTGCGGGCCTTCGCCGACAGCGTGGACGAGGGCGCCTTCCTCGACGTACGGATCGACCACGCCGACCCCGCGCTCGCCCCGCCGCGGCCCGATCTGCGCCGCTACAAGATCCCGCTGGGCACCGTCGCGGTCTACGCCGCCTCCAACTTCCCGCTCGCCTTCTCCGTCCCCGGCGGCGACACCGCCAGCGCGCTGGCGGCCGGCTGCCCCGTCGTCGTCAAGGCACATCCCGACCACCCGGCCACCTCCGAACTGTGCGCCGCCCTGCTGCGCCGCGCCGCCGCCGAGACCGGTGTGCCCGAGGGCGTGGTGGGCCTGGTCCACGGCCTCCAGGCCGGGCTCGACCTCGTCCGCCATCCGCTGATCACCGCCGCGGGCTTCACCGGCTCGGTACGCGGCGGACGCGCCCTGCACGACGCCGCCGCGGCCCGTCCGCACCCCATCCCCTTCCACGGCGAGCTGGGCAGCCTCAACCCCGTCGTGATCACCGAGGCCGCGGCCGCCGAACGTGCCGAGCAGATCGGCGCCGGGCTCGCCGGATCGATGACCCTGGGCACCGGCCAGTTCTGCGTCAAGCCCGGTCTGGTCCTCGCGCCCGCGGGCGACGGCGGCGACCGGCTGCTGACGGCGCTGACCGATGCCGTCAGCGACACCGAGGCGGGCGTCCTGCTCGACCAGCGGATGCGGCAGGCGTTCCTCGACGGGGTCCGCAGCCGCGGCCGGCTCGCCGGCGTCGACGCACCGGTGACCCCGGGCGCGGGCGGTGAGCACACCGTCAGCGCGGGCTTCCTCACCGTCCCGGCGGCCCGCCTGGCCGCCGAAGGGCCGCACGACCTCCTCCTGGAGGAGTGCTTCGGCCCGGTCACGGTCCTCGTCCGCTACACCGACGACGCCGAGATCGCCGCCGTCCTCGCCCGCCTGACCGGCACCCTCACCGCCACTCTCCACCTCGGCGAGGCGGAGAGTGCCGGGACGGACCCGGCCGGACGCGGCGCCCGGCTGCTGGCCGACGTCACCCCGCTCGCCGGACGCGTCGTCGTCAACGGCTGGCCCACCGGCGTCGCCGTCGCACCCGCCCAGCACCACGGCGGCCCCTACCCGGCGACCACCTCCACCGCCACCTCCGTCGGCTCCGCCGCCGTCGACCGCTGGCTGCGCCCGGTCGTCCACCAGGACACCCCGCCCGCCCTGCTCCCGCCCGAGCTGCGCGAGGACAATCCGCTCGGCCTGCCCCGCCGCGTCGACGGCCGCCCCGAGAGCGGGTAACGGCGTGCCCGCACCGCACGAGGAAACCCTCCGGGTCCGCGCCGCCGGCCCCGCGGACCTGGCGGCCATCGCCCGCCTGCACACCGCCGTCCGCGCCGCCTACCAGCGCGCCCGCTTCCCCGACGCGCCCTTCGACACCGCCGCCGAACACACCCGGCTGCACACCGCCTGGCACCGCGCCCTCGGCCCCGACCGCACCCCCGTCCTGTGCGCCGTACGCCAGGGCACCGTCGTCGGTGCCGCCGCCTACCGCCAGGACGTCCACGGCCCCGCCACCGCCGAACTCCACCAGCTGCATGTCGACCCCGGCCACTGGGGCACCGGCGTCGGCCGCGCCCTGCACACCGCCTGTCTGCACGCCTGGCGCGCGGCGGGCTGCTCCCGTGCGGTCCTCGACGTCCTGTGGCACAACCACCGGGCCCGCTCCTTCTACGCCCGCCTGGGCTGGCGGCCCGACCCGCAGCGCCGCCCCGCCCCCGACGCCACCCACCTCGCGCTCACGCTCCCGCTGACGGCTCCCGCCGCGCAATGAGCTGGAGCCGCCCGACGGTCCGGCCGTCCAGCGTGCCCACGATGTCCTGCCGCTCCTGCACCACCACGAAGCCGGCCGCGCCCACCAGGCCCCGCAGCCACTGCGGCGGATGGTGCCGGAACACCCCGCCGTCGGGCGTCTCGAACACCCCGTAGGTGCCGTGCCGCCCGGCGAACCGCTCGTAGCGCTCCCGGTTGAGCGGATCGCTCTGCAACGGCACATCGCTCAGATACAGCACACCGCCGGGCCGCACCAGCCGCCCCAGCTCCCGCACGATCCGCTCCTGGTCCGCATCCCCGGTCACACACGTCAGCACCGCGAACAGCAGCGCCGCATCGAACGCCGCATCCTCGAACGGCAGCGGAAACCCCGGCCAGTGCAGCAGCTCCACCCCCGGATGCGCCCGCCGTCCCCGCTCCACCAGCGCCGCCGAGAAGTCCACCCCGCACACCGACCGGTACCCGAGCCCGGCCAGCTCGGCGGTCAGCCGGCCGTACCCGCAGCCGTAGTCCAGCACCCGCGCGCCCAGGGGCACGAACTCCTCCAGCAGCGCCGGGTCGAGCGGATGGGTGAAGGTCTTGGCGGCACCGGTGGTCTCCCAGAATCCGCCCGTATCCCGTGACGAGGTCATGCCCGGACCGTACCCGGGGAATAGCCGGCGGCACCGGCGGGTTGTACCGGCGTCCGCCGACGGGATGGCGGGTCCGCACCCGGCAACGGGAACCGAACGAGGAAAGCAAGCCCCATGCGCGTCGAAATCTGGTCCGACATCGCCTGCCCCTGGTGCTACATCGGCAAGGCCCGCTTCGAGGCCGGGCTCGCCGCGTTCGCGCAGCGCGAGAGCGTCGAGGTGGTGCACCGGTCCTTCGAGCTGGACCCCGCGGCGCCCGCGGCCACCGATGTGCCGGTGCTCGACATGCTCGCCGCCAAGTACGGCGTCAGCCGCGCGCAGGCCGAGGCCATGGAGGCCCGGGTGGCTCAGGCAGCGGCCGAGGAGGGCCTGGACTACCGGTCCGACCGGATCCACGGCAACACCTTCGATCTGCACCGCCTGCTGCACCTGGCCACCGCGCACGGCGTCCAGGACGCGCTGCTCGACGCCCTCTACCGGGCCAACTTCGCCGAGGCCCGCCCGCTCGCCGACCCCGCGGTGCTCACCGAGATCGCCGTCGCGGCCGGGGTGCCCGCCGAGGAGGCCGCCCGGGTGCTGGCCGACCCCGAGGCGTACGCCCAGGACGTACGCGCCGACGAGCGCGAGGCGGCGGAGCTGGGCGCCACCGGTGTGCCGTTCTTCGTCATCGACCGCAGGTACGGCATCTCGGGCGGCCAGCCCGCCGAGGTCTTCCGGCAGGCGCTGGAGCGGGCCCACGCCGACGGAGCCATACAGGTGTTGGCGGCCGACGAGGCCGGGGTGTGCGGGGACGACGGCTGCGCGGTGCCCGGCAGCTGAGTGGCGGGCGGTGGAGTGGCGGGCCGCGCCATGGACGCGGCGCGGACCGTCCCGCACAGTGGGACCATGCAGCGACCTGCGCCACTGGGCGGGGCGGAATTCGCGCCCGAGACGACGTACCTGAACACCGCGGCCAGCGGCCTGCTCCCGCGCAGCAGCGCCGATGCGCTGCGGGCCGCCCTCGACGAATCGGCCTCCTACGGCACCATGGGCCGCGACTACTTCGGACCGGCGGCCGCCGCACGGGCCGCCTTCGCCCGGCTGGTCGGCCTCCCCGGGGAGCGCGTCGCCGTCGGCGGCTCGGTCGCGGTGCAGTCCGCGCTGATCGCCGCCTCCCTGCCGCCCGGCTCCGAAGTGCTGGCCCCCGAAGGCGACTTCAGCTCCCTGGTCAACCCGCTCGCCGTGCGCCCCGGCATCACGCTGCGCACCGTACCGCTGGAGCGGCTCGCCGAGGAGGTCCGGCCACAGACCGCGCTGGTCGCGTTCAGCGCGGTGCAGTCGCTGGACGGCCGGATCGCGGACCTGGCGGCCGTACGGGAGGCCGCGCGGACCCATGGGGCGCGGACCTACCTCGACGTCACCCAGGCCGCGGGCTGGCTGCCGCTGCGCGCCGACGACTTCGACCATGTGGTGTGCGGCGCCTTCAAATGGCTGCTGTGCCCGCGCGGTACGACCTTCCTGGCGTTCGGACGCGAGGGCACCTCGGGCGGTGAGGCATGGCCCGAGGCGCTGCATGCGGGCTGGGTGGCCGGCGAGGACCTCGCCGCGTCGAACTACGGCCCGCTGCTGCGGACGGCCCCCGGCGCCCGGCGCTACGACGAACCGCACGCCCACTTCTCGTATGTCGCCGCCGAGCGGTCGCTGGCGCTCATCGAGGAGCTGGGCGTGGCGGCGATCCACGCCCACAACACCGCGCTCGCCGACCGCTACCGCGCCGGGCTGGCCGAACGCGGCCTGGTGCCCCGCCCCGCACCCGGCTCGGCGATCGTCTCCACGCCGGGCCTGACGGACGCGGAGCCGCGGCTGACCGGAGCCGGCGTGCAGGTCGCGGTGCGCGAGGGGCTGCTGCGGGCGGCCTTCCACCTCTACAACTCGGCCGACGACGTCGACCGGTTGTTGAAACTGATCTGAACGGCGCCGGGGTCGAAGGCGATCTGAACGGCGCCGGGGTCGAAGCCGATCTGAACGGCGCTGACCTGAACGGCGCCGGGCGGGAATGCCTGCGCCCGGCCGCGCGCTGACACAAGGGCCAGCACACCCACAGCAGTTGGAAGGGCCTCAGTGACCACTGCGTTCGACCCCGTAGACCTCGCCGGCCTCCCGCTCGCCAACCGCATCGTCATGGCGCCGATGACCAGAAATCGCGCCACCCAGGGCGGCGGGGTGCCCACCGACTCGATGGTCGCCTACTACGCCCAGCGCGCCGGTGCCGGACTGATCGTCACCGAGGCCGCCCAGACCGCCGTCGTCGGCCAGGGCTATCCGTTCACCCCCGGCCTGCACACCCCCGCGCAGGTCGCCGGGTGGCGCCGGGTGACCGATGCGGTGCACGAGGCGGGCGGCCGGATCTTCGCGCAGCTGTGGCACGGCGGCCGGATAGGCCACCCGGTGCTGCTGCCGGACGGCCTGATACCCGTGGGGCCCTCCCCGGTGGCCGCCGACGGCCAGGTCTTCACCGAGGACGGGATGAAGGACTGCGTCACCCCGCGCGAGCTGACCGACGCCGAGATCCACGAGACCGTCGACGGTTTCGCCGCGGCCGCCCGCAACGCCCTGGAGGCGGGCTTCGACGGCGCGGAGATCCACGGCGCCAACGGCTATCTGGTGCACCAGTTCCTCGCGCCCAACAGCAACCGTCGCACGGACGCATGGGGCGGCGACGCCGAGCGGCGCAACCGCTTCGCCGTGGCGGTGACCCGTGCGGTGGCCGAGGCCATCGGCGCGCACCGCACCGGGCTGCGCCTCTCGCCCGGCAACCCCTTCAACGGTATCGACGAGCCCGACCCCGAGTCGCAGTACACCACCCTGCTCCAGGCCGTCGAACCGCTGGGCCTGGCCTATCTGCACGTCTGCGACGTCTCCGACCGCGCGCTGCTGGCCCGGTTGCGCAAGCACTTCACCGGCACCTTCGTCCTCAATCCGGCCAACGGCGGCCGCCCCACGGGCCTTGCGGACCTGGGCCTGATCGAGGACGGCAGTGCCGATCTGCTGGCCTTCGGACGGCAGTTCCTGGCCAACCCCGACCTGCCCCGCCGCCTCGCCCTCGGCGGCCCCTTCAACACCCCCGACCGGACGAGCTTCTACGGCGGCGACGACGGCGGCTACCTCGACTACCCGGTGCTGGACGACTGACCGACGGCAAGGACGACGCCGAGCGCGACGGCCGCGCGCCACTCGCCCGTGACGACAACGGCGCGGCCGCCGCACGGACCTGTGCCGTGCGGCGGCCGCGCCACCGAACCCGTGCCGTACCGGGCTACTTCACCGGCGTGAAGTCCCGCGCACCGATGTAGTCCGGGCGCCGGACCGGCGCCGCGAACGGCTCCTCCGCGGCGTTCTCCACGCTGTTGAACACGATGAACACATTGCTGCGCGGGAAGGGCGTGATGTTGTCGCCCGAGCCGTGCATGCAGTTGCAGTCGAACCACGTCGCCGAACCGGCCTTGCCGGTGAACAGCTGGATGCCGTGCGCTTCGGCCAGCTTGGTCAGCGCATCGTCCGACGGCGTTCCGGCGTCCTGCATCTGCAGGGACTTCTTGTAGTTGTCCCTGGGCGTCTCACCGGCGCAGCCCAGGAACGTCCGGTGCGAGCCGGGCATGATCATCAGCCCGCCGTTGGTGGCGTAGTTCTCGGTCAGCGCGATCGAGACGGACACCGTCCGCATCCGGGCCAGACCGTCCTCGGAATGCCAGGTCTCGAAGTCCGAGTGCCAGTAGAAGCCGGAGGCACCGAAGCCCGGCTTGACGTTGATCCGCGACTGGTGGACGTAGACGTCCGAGCCGAGGATCTGCCGTGCGCGGCCCACCACGCGCGGATCGGAGACCAGCTTGGCGAACACCTCGCTGATCTTGTGCACCTCGAAGACGGACCGGACGTCCTGAGTCGTGGGTTCGACGATGGAGCGCGGGTTGGACCGCATCTCCGGGTCGTTCACCAGCCGGTCCAGTTCGGCTCGGTACACCGCGACTTCGTCGGGCGTGATGAGCTCCTCGATGGCGAAGAAGCCGTCGCGTTCGAAGTCGCTCAGCTCGGACGGCGCGAAGGGGCCGGCCGCTCCGGGCTGCGACCACACCACCGGGTCCTGCCGCGGAGTGAGGACCTCGGCGGCCCCACGGGTCGGGTACAGGTCGGCGATGCGCTCGGGTGCGGTGGTCATGGTGTTGCCTTCCTCTCCTCTCGTACGTGCTATCAGCTACTTGCCGGTGTTGCGTTCCTCTCGGCTGCCGGACGGAGCAGACGGGTGACGCGCCGACCCGGTCAGACCAGGTCGGGCTCCGCCTCGGGTTCGGTCAGCAGCGGGTAGACGCCGTTCTCGTCATGGTCCTCGCGGCCGGTGACCGGCGGGTTGAAGACGCACAGGCAGCGGAAGTCCTTCTTGATCCGCATGGTGTGCTTCTCGTGGCCGTCGAGCAGATACATCACGCCCGGCGTGATCAGGTGCTTCTCGCCGGTTTCGTCGTTGGTCAGCTCGGCCTCGCCCTCGGTGCAGACGACCGCCTCGATGTGGTTGGCGTACCACATCGAGGTCTCGGTGCCCGCGTAGAGCACGGTCTCGTGCAGGGAGAAGCCGACGCGCTCCTTGGCGAGCACGATGCGCTTGCTCTCCCAGGTGCCCGATTTGGCCTTGACGTGGCGGTCGGTGCCCTCGATGTCCTTGAAGGATCGGACGATCACGGTGGTCGTGCCTTTCTGTGAAACGGTCGGGGAGCCGGGGCCGGCCGGGGGTCCGGCCGGCCCCGGGGGCGGTCAGGCGCAGTCGCGGACCGCGCGGGCGAGGGTACGGAGCCCCTCGTCCAGCTCCTCGGGCGTGGTCGTCAGCGCCGGAAGCAGCTTGACGACCTCGCTCTCCGGGCCGGAGGTCTCGATCAGCAGACCCAGCTCGAAGGCGCGCTTGGCAATCTTGTTGGCGAGGCTCTTGTCGACGCACTCCAGGCCCCACACCATCCCGCGGCCGCGGTACTCGGCGAAGGTCCCCGGGTGCTCCTCGACGATCGCCTTGAGGTGCTCCTCGACGATCTCGCCGCGGGCGAGCGTCTGCTTCTCCATCTGCCCGTCGGCCCAGTACGTGTCGAGCGCGGCGGCGGCGGTGACGAAGGCCGGGTTGTTGCCGCGGAAGGTGCCGTTGTGCTCGCCCGGCTCCCAGACGTCCAGCTCCGGCTTGAACAGGGTCAGCGCGAGCGGCAGCCCGTAGCCGCTGATGGACTTCGAGACGGTGACGATGTCCGGCACGATGCCCGCCTCCTCGAAGGAGAAGAAGGCACCGGTGCGGCCGCAGCCCATCTGGATGTCGTCGACGATGAGCAGCATGTCCCAGCGCTTGCACACCTCGGCGAGCTGACGCAGCCACTCGGCGCGCGCGACGTTGATGCCGCCCTCGCCCTGCACGGTCTCGACGATGACGGCGGCGGGCTGGTTCAGGCCCGAGCCGGAGTCCTCCAGGAGGCGCTCGAACCAGATGAAGTCCGGGGTCTGGCCGTCGAGGTAGTTGTCGAACGGCATCGGCGTGCCGTGCACCAGCGGGATACCGGCGCCGGCCCGCTTGAACGCGTTGCCGGTGACGGCGAGCGAGCCCAGCGACATGCCGTGGAAGGCGTTGGTGAAGGACACGATCGACTCGCGGCCCTTGACCTTACGGGCCAGCTTCAGCGCGGCCTCGACCGCGTTGGTGCCCGTCGGGCCCGGGAACATGACCTTGTAGGGCAGGTCACGCGGCCGCAGGATGATGTTCTGGAACGACTCCAGGAACGCCCGCTTGGCCGTGGTCGACATGTCCAGGCCGTGGGTGACGCCGTCCCGCTCGATGTAGTCGATCAGGGCGCGTTTGAGGACCGGGTTGTTGTGGCCGTAGTTCAGTGATCCGGCGCCGGCGAAGAAGTCGAGGTAGCTGTGGCCGTCCTCGTCGGTCATCCGGCTGCCCTGCGCGCGGTCGAACACGGTCGGCCAGCCGCGGCAGTAGCTACGGACCTCCGACTCCACGGTCTCGAAGACGCTCAGGTCGGGCTGGGTGATGGTCACGGCAAGCTCCAGGGGAGATGAGTGCGGAGGAAGTGCGAAGTCTGTGGGGGCGGGGCGGCGGGTCCGGCGCGGCGCGGCACGGGGGGAGTGCGGTGCGCGGCTTCCGGTCCCGTGGGCCCCTGCACGGTGGTGCCGTACGGATACGGCCTGCCGCACGGGCGCGGGCATACAGGGCGCGGCGTTCGGTGCCGGTCCTGCTGCCCGCCGGGGCCCGGTCAGTCCATGCGTCCCGGTGGCGCCTCGAACGGGCCGATGAGGTGCAGCACCTCCGGCTCGTGGCCCTGCTCGGGGAAGAGCCCGGCGTCGAAGAGCACCTCGTGCCGGAGCCCGGTTCTGTGGCGTTCGGCGAAGGACGCGAACAGCCGCATGGAGGCGGCGTTGTCCGGCGTGATGGTGGTCTCGACGTAGCGGACGCCCAGGTCGTCCACGGCGCGGGTGGTCAGCCCGTCCAGGAGAGCGGCCGCCAGCCCCTGGCCACGGTGCGCGTCATCGACGGCGACCTGCCAGACCACGAGGGTCTGTGGGCGCTCGGGGCGGATGTAGCCGGTGACGAAGGCAGCCGGCTCGCCCTCCGCGTCGCGGGCGACGACGGAGGTGGCGGCGAAGTCCCGACACCACAGCAGGTAGCTGTAGGAGGAGTTGAGGTCCAGAGTCCTGGAGTCGCGGGCGATACGCCAGATCGCGGCTCCGTCCTCCATGCGTGGGGTGTCGAGCTTGAAGCCCTCCGGCAATTCTCTGATATCGCTGTGGGCACGTGCATGGTCTGCTTGTGCGGCGGTCATGGGAATTAAATTTACCGAGGGAAAAAGGAAATTGCATCGCGGGCAGGGGTTACGCAAGCGATCCGTCTGTGTTATCGCGCGGGTGCGTACGAGCGCGCGACGAGGTCGCAAAATGTACCGGTTTGCCCCGGAAGTTTGGGGTGAAACGGGCACGCTGTGTAGTCGGTCACAGCTCCGTAACGTCGCTGAGATCCGTCCGAATTCTGACTACTTGGCACTAGCGAAATCTTGGTGTTTGAGCTGCGCAAAAGCGGGCAGAAGAATACGGGAAGCTGGCTTCTGAAGAATTGGGAATTCGCAACCGGAAGCTCCGCGCCACGGTGTGCTGGAAGGAAATCCGGGTAGTCGCACGGGTTTCCGGGAAACCACCGGCGAATTACGGCGGCGGCGCCCGTGCAGCGCCCCTGGGGCGGCCGTGGACGGTGGCCCCCCGGCCGCAGGGCACCGCGCCCTACAGTGCCTGTATGACGTCCATGAGCGAAGGTGCGGCGCTGCACCTCAAGGGGAGGGTCCTGACCGGGCCGGACGACGTACGCGACGAGCTGTGGGTTCTCGGCGGTCGGGTGACGTTCGAACGGCCCAGTGGGATGCGGGAGGTCACCACCGTCGAGGGCTGGGTGCTGCCGGGCCTGGTCGACGCCCACTGCCATGTCGGCCTCGACGCGCACGGCCCGGTGGACGCCGAGACCAGTGAGAAACAGGCCCTCACCGACCGTGACGCCGGCACCCTGCTGATCCGCGACGCAGGGTCACCGTCCGATACCCGCTGGATCGACGACCGCGACGACCTGCCCCGCATCATCCGCGCCGGCCGTCACATCGCGCGTACCAAGCGTTATATCCGCAACTACGCCCACGAGATCGAGCCGGACGACCTGGTCGCCTATGTCGCCCAGGAGGCCCGTCGCGGCGACGGCTGGGTCAAGCTCGTCGGTGACTGGATCGACCGCTCGACCGGCGACCTGAGCGCCTGCTGGCCGCCCGGCGCCGTCGAGGCCGCCATCGCCGAGGCGCACCGCCTCGGGGCCCGCGTCACCGCCCACTGCTTCGCCGAGGAGACCCTCGCCCCGCTCGTCGAGGCCGGTATCGACTGCATCGAGCACGCCACGGGCCTGACCGAGGACACCATCCCGCTGTTCGCCGAGCGCGGCGTCGCCATCGTCCCCACCCTCGTCAACATCGCCACCTTCCCGCGGCTCGCCGACGGCGGCGCGGCGAAGTTCCCGAAGTGGGCGGACCACATGCGCCGTCTGCACGCCCGCCGCTACGACACCGTGCGGGCCGCCTACGACGCCGGCGTCCCGATCTACGCCGGCACCGACGCCGGCGGCTCCCTCCCGCACGGCCTGGTGGCCGACGAGGTCGCCGAACTCATGAAGGCCGGCCTGCCCGCCGAAGCGGCGCTCTCCGCCACCACCTGGGGCGCCCGCGAGTGGCTCGGCCGCCCCGGCCTCACGGAGGGGGCCCCCGCCGACCTGGTGGTCTACGAGTCCGATCCGCGACTGGACGTCCGGGTGCTGGGGGCGCCGCGGCTGGTGGTGCTGCGGGGGCAGGCTTCTCCCCACGTTGTCGGCTGACCGTCCGCTGCGCTTTGCCTGGGCCGACGGTTTCGGCTGTCTCGCCGTTTCGCCTGCGGCGGGCTGGGGTTGTTTGTCGGCCGCGGTGCCGGACTTACAGACTT
>NZ_JRKI01000015.1 GCF_000935125.1 Streptomyces natalensis ATCC 27448
AAGAGGCCGGTGGGGGCGGGCGTCGGGTGTCTCGTTCCCGTGACGCGCACTGGACAGCGCACGTTCGCCCCCACCGTCTTTTTCCCACCCCCTACGGGGAGGTGCCGGGCCGTAGCGGCGGAGCCGTGTAGGGCCGGTACCGCTGCCGGACAGCCCCGCGCCAGCGGCAACGCCCGCCGCAGGCGCTACGGAGGGAAAGCCAGAACGTCGGCTCAGGTAAAGCGCAGCGAACGGGCCCGCCGCAGGCGCAACGGCGAACAACACCCACGGCGGGAAAGCCGACAACGTGGGGCCCAGGCAAAGCGCAGCGGACAGGCGAAAATCACCTAATAGGGTGAACTGATCTCGCGTGGCTGCCCGTTCACCCTCCGTGCGTCCACGATGTGCGGGTCGAGGTCGTCGGCCCGCGCGATGTCCCCCATTGGCGCGGCCGGCGGCTCCATTTCTCTTGTGGGGGTTCCACTCACGTGTCCACCAGTTCCACCGGCTTCTTCGGCAGGCCCCGACGGCTCGCCGCGACCTTCGTCGCCGCCGCCCTCACGGCCGGCCCCGCCGTCCTCATGGGCGCCGTCCCGGCGCAGGCCACCGGCCGCACCCACGGCTCCTCCGGCGCCGTCGTGCTCCGCACCGACCTGAACGTCGGGCTGCTCGCCAGGGCGCTCCAGGTGCCGCTGCGCGCCACCCTCGACGAGGTGCACGCGCCCGGCTCCGCCGACAAGACGGCGCTCTCCGTCCGGCTCGACGGTATCGACCAGGGCCGGCCGTTCGGCGTGCTGCGCGCGGATGTCGCCACCGCGCGGGCCACCGCCGACCGCCACAAGGCCGAGGGCTACGCCAACCTCGTGCATGCCAAGGTGCACGTCCCCGGGCTCGGGCGGCTGTCCCTGATCGAGGTCCGGCAGGTGACGTCGCGGGCGGTGTGCGCGGCGGGCGAGCGGCCGCGTGCCACGTCGAATGTGCTGGGCAGCGTGCTGGTCCTGGGCAAGAAGGTCACGCTGAAGGCGGGCGGGACGACGGACGTCAAGGTGCCCGGCGTCGGTGACGTCCGGCTCGATCTGTCGAAGCGGAGCGTGACGGGCCGCAGCGCGGCGGCGACCGCGCTGCAACTGAACGTCGGTGTCAACCCGTTGAAGCTGAATGTGGCCGAGGTCCGGGGGCGGGTCACGCTCGCCGAGGCGACCTGCGAGACGCCGCACGGCGGCTCGGGCGGGACGACGGGCGGGCAGACGGGAGGCCAGTCCGGGGGCGCCTCGGGCGGCCAGACCGGGGGCCAGTCCGGCGGTCAGTCGGGCGGTCAGTCGGGCGGCGCCTCAGGAGGTCAGACGGGCGGTCAGTCGGGCGGCCAGTCGACCGGTGGCCACTCCGGCGGCTCGTCCTCCGGCGGTACCCACGTGAACACCCCGTCCGGCTCCCACCCCGCTACGGGCGACCTCGCCGAGACCGGCAGCAGTTCGGCCACCCCGTACCTCGCCGGGGGCTCCGCCCTGCTGCTCGCCGCGGGCGCCGGGACGTTCGGCCTCATCCGCCGGCGCCGCACCGCCGCGCCGGACGGCCGCGGCTGACAACCCCGTGCCCGTGCCGGTGCTGTGGGGGCGCCGGTGCGGGGACGGCCGGGGCACGCTCCGCACGGCGTGCCCCACCCCTCGCCGGGATCTCGTACGGGCGTGGTGCCTACGAGGTCCCGGCGAGACCCCCGGCGAGGACGGCGCGCCGGGCCCCGGCTGCGCGCGCCGGGCCCCGCTCAGGACGCCGCCGCGCCCAGCACCTCCGCCAGCGCCGTCACGAGGCGGTCGGTGGTCGCCCGGTCCCGGACGGCGAGCCGCAGCCAGTCCGGGCCCAGGCCGGGGAAGGTGTCCCCGCGCCGTACCGCGAAGCCGCGCGCCCGCAGCCCGGCCCGTACCGTCATGGCGTCCGGCAGCCGGATCAGCACGAACGGCGCCTCGGCCGGGCCGACCGCCCGCAGCGTCGGGAACTCGCCCAGCCGGGCCAGCAGATGGGCCCGGTCGGCGGCGATCTCCTCGGCCGCCGCGGCCGCCTCCGCCAGCGCCGCGGGCGTGGTGCAGGCCCGCGCCGCGGCCAGCGCGGGGCTGGAGACCGGCCACAGCGGCTGCGCCCCGGCCAGATCGGCGATCAGGTCGGGCGCGGCCAGGACGTAGCCGATCCGCAGGCCCGCGAGCCCCCAGGTCTTGGTGAGGCTGCGCAGCACGACCAGCCCCGGCAGATCCGTCCGCCCGGCCAGCGCGGCCCGTTCCCCGGGCACCGCGTCCATGAACGCCTCGTCCACCACCAGCGTCCGGCCGGGCCGGGCCAGAGAAGCCAGGGTTTCGGCGGGATGCAGGACGGAGGTGGGGTTGGTGGGGTTGCCGACGACGACCAGATCGGCATCCGACGGGATCGCGTCCGCATCCAGCCGGAACCCGTCCCGTTCGGTCAGCAGCACCCGCTCCACCGTGTGCCCGGCGTCCCGCAGCGCCGCCTCGGGCTCGGTGAACTGCGGATGCACCACGACCGGCCGCTTCGCCCGGACGGCGCGGGCGAGCAGCACGAACGCCTCCGCGGCGCCCGACGTCAGCAGCACCCGCTCCACCGGCAGAGCGTGCCGCGCGGCCACCGCCCGGCGCGCCGCCCGGCCGTCCGGATACGCGGCGAGACCGTCCAGCGAGGCGGCGATCTCGGCCTTGAGCCAGGCCGGGGGAGTACCGGCCCGGACGTTGACCGCCAGATCGGTCAGAGGGGTCGGATCGGTCGGGCCGGTCGGGCGGTTCGGATCGGCCGGGGCCGTCGGGTCCGACCCGTTTGCCCCCTCCGCCCCGTCCGCCGCCCGTACCTCGGCGTCGCCGTGGTGGCGCAGATCCGGTTCGTGGCCGGCCGCGGTCCCGGTCCCGGTGTCAGCGATTGCCCGCATGCGCATCCCGTTCCTGTGCGCCCCGGACGTCCCCGCCCCGCCCGTCCGCGTCGCCCGCCTCCGGCCCGTCCCCGTCGCCCGGCTCCTGCGCCGCACCGTCCGCGTCCCGGGCGTCCTCCGCCGCCGCCCGGTGCTCGTCCGGCACGCCGCCCGCCACCGTCTCGCGGTAGCGCTCCATGACCACCTCGGCCACCTCGGGCGGAGTGCCCAGCACTCCGGCGCCCAGCACCTCGGTGTGCGGGTGCACCGCCGCCCACCCCTCGGTCTGCATCCGCAGCCGCTCCAGCAGGCCGCCGGGGAAGAAGAAGTACGGCAGGACCACGATCCGGCCCGGACCGCCCGCCGCCGGGGCCGCGGCGGCCAGCGCCCGGCACCGGTCGAGACCGGCCGGCACATCGGGCGCCGCCTGCGTCAGGAACGCGGTCTCCACACCGGCGAAGCCGCGGCCCTCCCACAGCAGCCGCGCGGCCCGTACCACCTCGGCATTGGCATAGGGATCGCTCGCCCCGTGCCCCACCAGCAGCACCGTCGTCCGGGCCCGGTCCTCGGGCCGCCGCACCCCGCCGCCCAGCGCCTCGTCCAGCCGCCGCTCCAGCACCTCCAGCAGCCGGGGGTGCGGGCCCAGTTCGGCGCCGCAGGCGTGGTCGAGCCCGGGGTGGCGCCCGGCGGCCCGCGCCAGCGCGGCGTCCAGGGTCTCCCCGGCCCGACCGGTGGGGGCCAGCAGCAGCGGTACGGCGACGAGACGGGTGACGCCCCGTCCGGCCAGTTCGTCGACGGCGTCGCCCAGCGGCAGCGGTGAGTCGGCCGCGCCGAAGAACCCGCCGGCGACCGGCACGTCCGGATGGCGGGCGGCGAGCACCCGCACCAGCGTGCGCAGGGCCTCGGCCCCGCCTTCGTCACGGGTGCCGTGACCGGCGATGAGCAATGCGGGAGGGGTGGTCACTGGGTCTCCTTGGTACCGGGGTTTCACTGTCGGGTGCCTTGTCGCCGATGACCGTCGTCCGCCGATCCGGGTCACGGCGGAGCGGGTTGGGAGAGGTCATGACGATATCGGCAGCGGGGCAGGCGGTGGCGGGCACTCCCCTCCTACCAGCGGTAAGGACGGGGTTATCCGTTACTGCCCGGTACGGCGAGCGCGCAGGTGGCCCGCGCCGGGCGCCCCCGGGGCGCCGATTTCCGCTTGCCCGCGAGCAGTTGCCCGCCCGGCCCGGCGGCCAGCAGCGCGGCCGCCTCGGCGACGCTCGGCGTCCCGACGGCGGCCGCCACGGCCCCGGACGGCGCCGGAACCCCGACGGCGGCAAGCGCCCCGGCCGGATACGACCACAGCGGCACCCCCAGCCGCCGCGCCGCCCCGACCAGCCCCGGCTCGTCGGCCTTGGCCGCCACCGTCGCCAGCGCCGCCAGCGGGCGGTGCGCACATCCGGCCGCCGCGCGGGCGGCCGCGATCAGCTCCAGGACCTCGGACACCGGGACCCCGCGCCCGGCACCGACCCCGACGACCACCGGGGCGCCGCTCACCGGAAGCCGGCCGCCGCGCTCGCCACCAGCCGCCGCGCCAGCGCCGGCTCGGCCGCCCAGTGCACATGCAGATACGAGGCATGCACCCCGCCGCTGACGAAACCCTCCACCCGCCGCTCGGGATGCGTCATCCCCCACGCGGGGGCGGCGCCCGCGCCCGGCTCCAGGGCCGTGCGGTGGAACTCGTGGCCGCGCACCCGCGTCCCGGCCGCCGCCATGGCGTTGTCGCTCAGCGCCACCGCCTCCCGGTAGCCCAGCGTGAGCCGTTCGGTCATCCGGGCGTCGGCGGGCAGCACCCCGCACATCGGCCGGCCGTCTATCGAGCGGGACAGATACAGCAGCCCGGCGCACTCCGCGGACACCGGTGCCCCGCCCGCGGCCAGGGCGGCCACCGCCGCCCGCAGCGGCGCGTTCGCCGACAGCTCCGGTGCGTACACCTCGGGGAAGCCGCCGCCGATCACCAACCCCCGGGTGCCGGACGGGAGTTGCTCGTCGCGCAGCGGATCGAAGGGCACCACCTCGGCGCCCGCCGCGGTCAGCAGCTCGGCATGCTCGGCATACGAGAAGGTGAACGCGGCGCCGCCCGCGACGGCGATCCGCGGCCGGTCGCCGCCGGTCCTGGGACCGGCCTCCGCGGCCGGGTCCCAGGGCACGTCCGGCAGCGCCGGCACCCCGCGCGCCAGCGCCAGCAGCGCCTCCAGATCGCAGCCCTCGCGCACCCGCGCGGCCAGCTCCCGTACCGACTCCACCGCCTCGGCGCGGCGTTCGGCGACCGGCACCAGGCCCAGATGCCGCGAGGGCGTACGGGCCTGCCGGGTACGCCGCAGCGCGCCCAGCACCGGCACCCCCGACGAGTCCATCGCCTCGCGCAGCAGCGCCTCATGACGCTCCGAGCCGATCTTGTTGAGGATCACCCCGGCCAGCCGCACCTCCGGATCCCAGGACGCGAAGCCGTGCACCAGCGCGGCCACCGACCGGGACTGCGAGGAGGCGTCCACCACCAGCACCACCGGCGCCCGCAGCAGCTTCGCCACCTGCGCCGTCGACGACAGTTCGCCCCTACCGGACGCGCCGTCGAACAGCCCCATCACGCCCTCCACGACCGCCAGGTCCGCGCCCGCCGCGCCGTGCAGGAACAGCGGGGCGATCCGCTCCGGGCCGCACAGATACGCGTCCAGATTGCGGCCGGGGCGGCCGGTGGCCAGGGAGTGGTAGCCCGGGTCGATGTAGTCCGGCCCGACCTTGTGCGGCGAGACCGTCAGACCGGCCTCGGCGAAGGCCGCCATCAGGCCGGTGGCGACGGTCGTCTTGCCCGCGCCGGAGGAGGGCGCGGCGATGACGAGACGGGGGATCGCGGTCCCGGTCATGCCCAGCTCACCATTCGATACCCCGCTGGCCCTTCTGGCCGGCGTCCATGGGGTGCTTGACCTTCGTCATGTCCGTCACGAGATCGGCGAAGTCCAGCAGCGGCTCGGGGGCGCCCCGCCCGGTGATCACGACGTGCTGGGTGCCGGGGCGGTCGCGCAGCACCGACACCACCTCGTCGGTGTCGATCCAGCCCCACTTCAGCGGGTAGGCGAACTCGTCCAGGACGTACAGCTTGTAGGTCTCCGCGGCGAGGTCGCGCCTGACCTGCGCCCAGCCCTCGCGCGCCGCCTCCTCGTTGCTGAACTGGGAGTCGCGCTGCACCCACGACCAGCCCTCGCCCATCTTGTGCCAGGCGACCGTCCCGCCCTCGCCGGAGTCGCCGAGCACCTTCAGCGCCCGCTCCTCGCCGACCTTCCACTTCGCCGACTTCACGAACTGGAACACCCCGATCGGCCAGCCCTGGTTCCACGCCCGCAGCGCCAGACCGAAGGCCGCCGTGGACTTTCCCTTGCCGGTCCCGGTGTGCACGAACACCAGCGGCCGGTTGCGGCGCTGACGCGTGGTGAGCCCGTCGTCCGGTACGACGGTCGGTTGTCCCTGAGGCATTACGCGGCCCTCCGATGGTCTTGAACGGTCCGTACGAGCGCGGAGACGCTCTCCGCGCGCAGTTCGTCGAGGGTGACGGCGGTGCCGTGCAGCTCCCGGGCCAGCTCGGCCGCCAGGCCCAGCCGTACGGGGCCGGTCTCGCAGTCCACCACGACAGAGGCGGTGCCCTCGGCGGCCAGCAGCCGCCCCGCACGGGCGGCCCGCAGCCGCGGCTCCGGCCCGCCCGTCGCCCGCCCGTCCGTCACGACCACCAGCAGGGGCCGCCGCGAGGGATCCCGCAGCCGCTCCACCCGCAGCACCTCATGGGCCCGCAGCAGCCCCTCCGACAGCGGCGTACGGCCCCCCGTCGGCAGCTGCGCCAGCCGCGCCGCGCCCGCCTCGACCGAGGACGTCGGCGGCAGCGCCAGCTCGGCGCCCTTCCCCCGGAAAGTGATCATGCCGATCTTGTCGCGCCGCTGGTAGGCGTCGAGCAGCAGCGAGAGCACCGCGCCCTTGACCGCGCCCATCCGCTTGCGCGCCGCCATCGACCCGGACGCATCCACGACGAACAGGACCAGATTGCCCTCCCGCCCCTCGCGCACCGCCTCGCGCAGATCGTCCCGGCGCACCACCAGCCCCGGGCCGCGGCGGCCGCGCGCATGCTGATGCGGCGCGGCGGCCCGTACGGTCGCCGACAGGTGCAGCGCGCCGAGGGCACCCTTGGGCCGCCGGGCCCCGGTGGTACGGCCATGGGCGGTACGGGCCCGCGAGCGGCGGCCGTCGGCGCCCTCGCCCAGCCCCGGAACGTCCAGCCGCCGCGTACGGAACGGCTCGGCGGCACCCACGGCTGCCTGTTCGCCGCCCTGTGCGGACGGCGCGGGCTGCCCGGCCGGCTCCTCCGGCGGCGCCCCGGGGGCATCCGCGTCCGGCCCGGTGGGCGGGGTCTGCTGCGCGGGGCCCTCCTGGCCGTCGCCCTGCGGGGGCACGCCGCCGGGCCCGCCGCCGTCCGGGCCGCCGTCGGGACCGTCGTCCGGTCCGCCGTCCGGGCCCTCGGGCTCCGGATCCGGGTCGTCGTCCCCGTCCGCGCCGCCGAACTCCTCCAGCACCTCGTCCAGTTTGTCCTCGTCCAGGCCGGGCGCATCGAACGGATTGCGCCGCCTGCGGTGCGGCAGCGCCAGCAGCGCAGCCTGCCGGACGTCCTCCGAGCGGACCTCGGTCCGGCCCGCCCATGCGGCCAGCGCCGTCGCCGTCCGGGCCATCACGATGTCCGCGCGCATCCCGTCCACCTCGAACGCGGCGCAGGCCGCGGCGATCTGGTGCAGCGCCTTCTCGCCCAGGGCCACGTCCGGCAGCAGCGCCCGCGCCGCCGCGATCCGCTCCCGCAGCGCTGCCTCCTCGCCGGCCCAGCGCCCCGCGAAACCGGCCGGATCGTCCTCGTACGCCAGCCGCCGCCGGACGACCTCCACCCGCTGCGCCGGCTCCCGGGACGCCGCCACCTCGACGGTCAGCCCGAAGCGGTCCAGCAACTGCGGCCGCAGCTCGCCCTCTTCGGGGTTCATGGTCCCGACGAGCAGGAAACGGGAGGCATGGCGCACGGAGACGCCCTCGCGCTCCACATAGGAGGCGCCCATGGCGGCGGCGTCCAGCAGGAGGTCGATCAGGTGGTCGTGCAGCAGGTTGACCTCGTCGACGTACAGGATCCCGCGGTGCGCGTCGGCGAGCAGCCCCGGTTCGAACGCCTTCACCCCCTCGGACAGCGCCCGCTCGATGTCCAGCGCGCCGACCAGGCGGTCCTCGGAGGCACCGACCGGCAGTTCGACCATGCGCGTCAGACGGTCCTCGGACGCGTCCGCCTCGTGTGGGCCGTCGGGGCAACCGGGGTCGGGGTCGGCGGGGGCGCAGGCGAAGCGGCAGCCGGTGATGACCTCGACGCTCGGCATCAGCGCTGCGAGACCGCGCACCGTCGTCGACTTGGCGGTGCCCTTCTCCCCGCGGACGAGGACGCCGCCGATGGCCGGCGAAATGGCGTTCAACAGCAGGCCCAGGCGCATGTCGTCCATTCCGGCGACCGCAGTGAACGGGTAAGGCACCGATGCCATTACGGGGCACCCCTTTCGAGGGAATTGCTGTGGTCGGACGCATCATCGGTCTTGTGCTGTGCGACGGTTGCGTCATTCTCCCCGCAGCCGCGGGGGTGTGCCGGGCACGGCGAACAGCGCTGCGGTTCGCGCTCCGTCAGCTCCGCGTGAGCGGAGGTCGCAGGTGAGAGGCGGGGCGCCCCCGGCGGCACGAACGGCAGCCCCGTCGGCACCCCCTTCTCGATCAGCCGCAGCAGCGCGTCGGTGTCCGCGTGCTCCTCGATCAGATCGCCGAGCCGGTCCAGCTGCTCCTCGCGCAGCGCGCCGAAGCGGGTGTCGGGGGCCGGCACGAAGGCCCGGCCCGCGTCCGCCGCCACCCGCCGCAGGAACGCCCGGCGAAAACCGTCGCTCTCCAGGGAGCCGTGCCAGTGCGTGCCCCACACCGAGCCGGCCCGGCAGCCGTCCAGGCTGCGCCCTCGGTCATCGGAGAGGAACGCTTCACCCCCGGACACCTCGGCCACGCCATGGTGGATCTCGTACCCCTCCACCGGCTCGCCCAGCGCCGTGCCGACGGGGCGTGCGAGGGTTTTGTCCGGCGCGAAGCGTACGCGCACCGGCAGCAGCCCCAGCCCCGCGACCGTGCCCGCCTTCGACTCGACCTCGTCCTCGATGCGCTCGCCCAGCATCTGGAAGCCGCCGCAGATGCCCAGCACCGGGCGCCCCTCCGCGGCCCGCCGGGCGACGGCGTCCGCCAGCCCCCGCTCGCGCAGCCAGGCCAGCGCGCGGACCGTCCCGCGCGTCCCGGGCAGCACCACCAGATCCGCATCCGCCAGCTCCTCGGCGCGGTCCACGAAGCGCACCACCACGCCCGGTTCGGCAGCCAGCGCGTCCACATCGGTGAAGTTGGACATCAGCGGAACGGCACACACCGCGACCCGCAGCACATCCGCACCCACCGGCGGGGCCACCACGCTCTCGCGCACCGCTCCCCGCAGCGAGACCCTCAGTCCGTCCTCCTCGTCGATGCCCAGCCCGTGCGCGTACGGCAGCACGCCCAGCGTCGGCCGCCCGGTCAGCTGCTTGAGCATCTCCAGTCCGGGCTCCAGCAGCGTCACGTCACCGCGGAACTTGTTGACGAGGTATCCGGCGACCAGCGCCTGGTCCTCCCGCGACAGCAGCGCCGTGGTCCCGAAGAAGGAGGCGAAGACGCCACCGCGGTCGATGTCGCCGACCACCACCACCGGGAGGCGGGCCGCCCGCGCGATGCCCATGTTGACGATGTCGCTGCGCCGCAGGTTGATCTCGGCGGGGCTGCCGGCGCCCTCGCAGATCACCGCGTCGTGGGTACGGCGGAGTTCGGCGAGGCAGTCGGTGACCGTACCGAACAGCTCCTCCTGCCGCCCCGCGTGGTAGCCGCGGGCGCTCAGCTCACCCACCGGTTTGCCCAGCAGCACCACCTGGCTGCTGCGCTCGCCGCCCGGCTTGAGCAGGACCGGGTTCATCAGCGCGGTCGGCTCCACCCGCGCCGCGGCCGCCTGCATCGCCTGCGCCCGCCCGATCTCCGCCCCCTCGCGGGTGACGAAGGAGTTGAGGGACATGTTCTGCGCCTTGAACGGGGCCACCTTGACGCCCTGCCGGACCAGCCAGCGGCAGATGCCCGCCGTCACCACGCTCTTGCCCGCGTCCGACGTCGTACCGGCCACCAGCAGACCGCCGCCCGGATTCCCGGATTGCCCGAACCGCCCGTTCACCGGGTCCTCCTCCTGTGTCGTAGCGCGCCCGCCGCCAGCCGTCCCGCGACCGTTGCCGCCAGCGCCAGGACGCCGACCCGGCGCGAGAGCCGTACCGCCCGCTCGATATCGGGCACGGCGGGCGGCGGCGCCGCCCCGTTGAGCACCGGGCGGTGCTCGGTCCGCCCGCCGTACGCCAGGGTGCCGCCCAGCCGTACGCCGAGCGCGCCCGCGAACGACGCCTCCACCGGGCCCGCATTGGGGCTCGGATGCGCCCCGCCGTCGGCCCGCCACGCCCGCAGCGCACCGCGCCGGTCGGGGCCCGCGAGCACGGTCAGCGCGGCGGTCAGCCGGGAGCCGGGCCAGCCGGCCACATCGTCGAGGCGGGCCGCCGCCCAGCCGAACCGGCGGTACCTCGGCGATTTATGACCGACCATCGCATCCAGGGTGTTCACCGCCCGGAACGCCACCAGACCGGGCACACCGCCCAACGCGCCCCACACCAGGGCACCCACCACCGCGTCCGAGGTGTTCTCGGCGACCGACTCCACCACCGCGCGGGCCATCTGCGGCCCGTCCAGCGCCTGCGGATCGCGGCCGCACAGATGCGGCAGCCGCGCCCGCGCCGCCGTCAGATCGCCCGCCGTCAGCGCCTCGCCGACCGCCCGCGCCTCCCGGCCGAGCGAGGTGCCGCCGAGCACCGCCCAGACGGTGACCGCGGTCAGCGCGGCCCGCGCCGCCGGCGTGCGCACGGTGCGCTGCACCAGCGCCGCGGCGGCCGTCGCGCCGCCCGCGCACACCACGGTGTGCACCGCCCCGTATCCGCGATGGTCGCGCCACAGCCGGCGTTCGGCCGCGGCCGCGGCCCGGCCGAAGGCGGCCACCGGATGGCCGCGCCGGGGGTCCGCCGCGATCAGGTCGCCGAGAAAGCCCAGGGCCGCGCCGCACGCATATCCCGCGTGTTCGCCGCGCATCGGATCAGACCGCCGCCGGGCCTCGGCGAGGCAGTGCCTCAAAGGGGCGGGGGCGTCTGGAACTGCTGCGGCCGGGCATGGCGATGGTGTCCTCACTCAGGGTCCGCGCCCTGGCTCGACGTGACGGCGACAAGAGTCTCCTGGCTCCCGGATCGGCGTCGCCCCCGGCCTTCCCGCCCGTAAGGAACACGGGCCGTGGCCGTCGCTCGGAGGAACGCTCCCCGGTGACAGTGGCGGGACCGCGCCGGATTCGCACCGGACTTCCTCTGCTGTCGCCGATTGGCCCGGGCAGTCCACCACGCCCCGCGAATGCCCGTCAACTCACACTTGACCTGCGGCGCAGCCCTGTGTCAGGGGGTGTGGTGCGGACCACAGGGTGGTCGGTGGGTCACCGGGAGTTGCCCCTGGGACTGATCCCGCGTCACTATCTGGTGCGCGGTGGGCGATGCGGCCCGCCGGAAGGGGGTCGGGGGATGCCGAACAGCGCCGAGCGTCAGGAGATCCGGATCAGGATCTCGGGGACGCACAATCCCGAGCAGGACGCCGCGGATCTGCGCGCCTGGCTGGAGCGCGAGCCCTGGCTGACGCAGCGGCCGCACGAGTGGGCGCAGCGCCCGCGGCCGGCCGGTGAGGACGACGGCGCCGGGGCGGCGGGCCCGGCCGACATGGCCCTCGGCGTGGACGATGTGATCCTCGCCGTCATCGGTGCGGTCGCCGCGGAGGTCACCAAGAGCCTGACCATCGCCCTCCAGGAGTGGCTGCGCCGCCGCCGGGAGGAGCGCAGCCAGGGCGAGGAACCCGCCGTCGCGGTCGGTGAGGGCGACGGGCCGCTGCGCGAGCTCGGCGGCGCCGGGGGCGGCAGCACCGCCGGGGACTGAGCGGATGTCCGAATACGACGCACGGGGCAAGGTCAACCGGGCGCTGCTGATCTGTGTCAGCGACTACCGGCATCTGCGCCCGCTGCCCGCCGTGAAGGACAACGCCGAGGAGCTGGAACGGGTCCTGGTCGATCCGGCCACCGACCTGTTCACCAAGGGCGAGGTCCGTATCTGCCGTCCGCAGGAGCCCTGGGAGGTGGAGCAGGCGCTGGACGCGGTCACCGCCGAGGCGCGCGGACTGCTGCTGGTGCACTTCTCCGGGCACGGCCGGGTCGGCTCGGACGGCGGCGACCTCCAGCTGATGGTCGGGGCCTCCGAAGCGCGCCACAAGACCGTCTCCTGGCAGGACCTGGTGCTGCGCTATCTGGACAACGCACGCGCCGACCGGATCGTGATCATCCTGGAGTGCTGCTACTCCGGCAACGCCGGCGAGGCATTCCACTCCTCCCGCAAACCCCTGTCGCTGCTGATGGCCGCGCAGCCCAACCGCCGCATCTTCAGCGGCGACGAACCGGCCGGCGGCAGCGTCTTCACCCGCGCCGTGGTGCGCATCCTCGGCCGCGGCATCCCGGGCCGGTGCTGTGTCACCTTCGAGGACCTGGTCGGTGCGCTGCGCGCCGAGCTGGCCGACGAGCGCACCCCGATGGGCGAGGTGTGGGAGCCCCGCTCCGCGCAGCAGAACACCACCGACGACGTCGTCCTCTCCTTCGCGACCTCCGAGCCCAGGCCCCGGACCCCGCTGCGGATCCGCTTACGCCGCTGGCTCAACCCCTTCCTGCGGCACTGGGTCCGGCTGCTGCTCATCCTGGCGATCGTCTTCGTACCGGCCACCGGCGGCATCGTCCTGCTGAACCTCCCCGGCGAGCCCCCGGCCTGCCGCCCCGCCCTCGAACTGCGGCTGCTGACCGCCCCCGAGGACGAACCCGCCCTGCGCCAGGCGGCCTTCGCCTACGAGATGTCCGCCGCCAACACCCGCCCCCTCGCCGGCGAGGGCGACTACGCCGACGGCTGCCGGCGCGCCCAGATCACCGTCTACTCCGCCGCCAAGGACCAGATCGACCAGGGCTTCGCCGCCGCCGCCCGCTGGCAGGGCGAGGCCCAGGGCACCGGCGACGGCGATGCGGCCGACGACAAGGGCACCGACCCCCTCTACCGGCCCGGCCCGCAACCCGATCTGTGGATCCCCGAATCGAGCGCCGACTACGACCAGGCCCGCCGGGCCGTGCCCGCCACCGGATCCCCGGCGGCCCTGCACAACACCGGCCCCGTCGCCTACACCCCGCTGGTCGTCGGCATCCCGGCCAACAAGCGGCTGGACGACGTCGAACAGGGCGCCGCCACCTGGCGGGACCTGCTCACCGGCACCGACGCCGACCACCGCAACCTCAAACTGCTGCGCCCCAGCCCCGTCCTGTCCGGCACCGGCCTGCTGCACACCATCGGCCTCTACCTCGCCCACGACGGCGCCGCCCTCGGCTCCGCGGGCACCGCCCCCGACCCCGCCGTCGCCGACGACGCCGAGAGCCGGCTCTCGGCCCCCGGCAGCCAGTACGCCGGCAGCACCGAGCTGCTGTGCTCGCTGCGCCCCGACGCGGGCGCGGCCGCCGGCGCCACGGCCGGCTCCGGGGCCGCCGCGCGGTCCGCACCGCTGGTCTCCGAGAAATCCCTCGCCGACTTCAACCTCGGCCGCGCCACCGGGAGTTGCCCGGCCCGCTCCGGACCGCTCCCGCTGCGCGACCGCTACGCCGCCTACTACCCCAAGAACGTCCCCGCCCTCGACCACCCGCTGATCCGCGTCGCCTGGCGCGGCGCCGCCGACGCCACCGCCCGCCGGGCCGCCGTCGACCGCTTCGCCCAGTGGCTGCGCGATCCGGACGGCGGGCAGCGCATCCTCGTCGCGCAGGGCTACCGCGGGGTGCCCGGCAAGGACGGCGCCATGCCGCAGCCGGCGAAGGGCTCGCCGCTGCTCGACAGCCGCACCGAAACCGACCCGCAGGTCCCCGTCGTCCCCTTCACCGCGGACCCGGACCAGGTCGCCGAGGTGCTGGACGGCTACGACAAGGCCCAGAAGTCCAGCCAGTTGCTGATCCTGATGGACACCTCCACCTCCATGGCCGACGGCGGCAAACTGCCCGTCGCCGCCGCGGCGGCCGGCCGCGCGCTGGAGATGGTCGGTGCCCACCACACGTACGGGCTGTGGACCTTCCCCGACCGCGCCCGGCCCGACGACCCCGATGCGGTGCACAGGGCGGTCCGGCTCGGCACCGCCGATCCGGCCCCCGGCCGGGCCGCGCTGGCGCGGATCGCGGGCGGCGAACTGGTCGACCACGGCGCGGCGATGGAGGAGGCGCTGACCGCCGCCGTCCGCACGATGAAGCAGGCCAAGGGCACCAGCAACGCCATCGTGCTGATCCTCGACCAGGACGACGGCGGATCCCGGCGCGCCGCGGGCGTCGAGAAGGCGCTCGCCGGGCTGCTGAAGGACGGCCCCGACGTGCCGGTGCTGACGCTGTCGTTGGGCCGCTCCGGCTGCGACACCTTCGCGCTCCAATGGCTGGCCGGTGCCTCCAAGGGCCGCTGTGTGACGGGGAGTCCCGGGGCGCCCGATCAGCTCGCCGGTTTCATCGCCTCGATCGGCACCGCAGCAAAGGGGGACCGGTGACGCTCTCGCGCACCCTGACGCGTACCGCGCTGGCCTGCCTGATCCTGGCCGCGGCGAGCGGCTGTACGTCGGGCCCCGGGCCGCTCCCCGAGAAGGGCCCGATCGTGCTGGCCACCGGCAGCGACCTCAGCAGCTCCGGCGTCCGCCAGGACCTCATCCGCGCCTTCGAACGGCGCAGCGGCCGCACCGTACGCATCGTCACCCTCCCCGACACCGCCGACGGCCAGCGCAGCCAGCTGCTGGCGGCCGGTCAGTCCGGCAACGGCGGCTATGACGTCCTGAACATCGATGTCGCCTGGACCGCGGAGTTCGCCGAGGCGGGCGTGATCCAGCCCTGGGGCACGAGCCTGGACGGCGACTTCCTCGACTCGGTCGTCAAGACGGCCGAGTACGACGGCAAGGTCTGGGGCGTCCCCTTCAACACCGACGCCGGGCTGCTCTATTACCGCAAGGACATCCTCAAGAAGTACGGCCATGACGAACCGCCCGCCGACTGGGAGGACCTGACCACCATGGCCGAACAGGTCGCGGCGGACCGCAACCGCGACGCCGCCCGGACGCCGAAGGGGAAGAAGCAGCCGCCCCGGATGTACGGCATGGTCGCCCAGCTGCGGCCGTACGAAGGGCTGACCGTCAACACCCTGGAGGCCGCCTGGGACGCGGGCGGCGACCCGGACGCCACCAGCTTCACCAAGGGCGCGCAGGTCGGCTCGCTCCAGCAGGGCGTCGGCGACCTCAAGCTCCGGCTCGATGCGATCATGCCGCACGAGGCCACGACGATGGACGAGACCGAGAGCCGCCGCTGGTTCGCCGACGGCCGGGCGCTGTTCATGCGCAACTGGCCCGTCGAGTACGCCTCGGTTGCAGAGAAGCTCACCCCCGGCGTCCAGTTCGACGTCGCCCAGCTGCCGGCCCGCCCCTCCGACGGCAAACGGATGTCCGTCCTGGGCGGGCAGAACCTCGCCGTCTCCGCGCACACCACCCGGCCCGAGGGCGCCCGCGCGCTGATCGAGGCGCTCACCGGCCGGGGCAGCGAGCGCTGCCTGCTGGAACGGGGCTTCGCGGCGACCCGCGACTCGGCCTACCTGGAGGGGGCGGGTGCCCCTTCGTGCCCGCTGCCGCCCGGGGACGCCCAGCGCGGCGAGCGGGGCGCCGCCTCGCCGCCGGCGCCGCGGCCGGGGCAGGTGCCGTCGTACACCCGGACGCTGTACGCCGCGCTGCGGGCGGCCCAGCCGCGCCCGCGCAGCGCCCACTACCAGACGTTCAGCAAGGTCGTGCAGATCCGGGTCTCGGAATTCCTCGGCAGCCGGGGCCGCACGGCCATCGCCGACGAACTGGCCAAGGAAGCAGACGAGGCGCTCAGCGGCCGGGGGGATCCCCGCGGCCGCTGAGCGCCTCTGCGGTGCTCTGGTGCTCAGGCGCCGTCGCTCAGGCGGCGACGATCAGATAGATGCCGTATGCCACGGCCGCCGCGCACAGGGCGAAGGCGGCCACCGCAGTGGTCCGTGCACCCGTACCGGGGGCGGTGGCCGCGGCCGCATCGCCCTCGACGGCCGGCCGGCGCGACGTCCCGACGATGCCGACGGTGAACAGGCCCACGATCCCGACCGTCACCGCGAGGGTGACGCCGAAGACCTGGCCGAGAGCTGCCCAGTCGATGCTCATGTGTTCCGTGTTCCTTATGGGAGGAGGACCTGCGGGTCGGTCTGCGCGGCGGCTAGCGGGTGGTGGCCGTCGCGGCCTTCGTACGGGCGGCGGGGGCGGACGCTTCGGCGGCGTCCGCCGCGGTGGCCTGCGCGGTCACCGAACCCGCCGGGGGAGGGGAGACGGTCTTCAGCGCGGCGGTCACCACGCCCACCGGCTCCGCGGCCGGACCGTCATTGACATTGCTGTGGTCGATGGGCTTGCGCCGGGAGGCGGCCCAGATCGCACCGCACACCCCGAGGCCGAGGATGGCGACCGCCGCCACGCCCCAGGAGCCCTGCTTGGTCAGGAACGCGGCGCCCGCCGCGACCGCACCGGCCGCCGGCAGCGTCAGCCCCCAGGCCAGCACCATCCGCCCGGCCGTCGACCAGCGCACCACACCGCCCTTGCGGCCCAGGCCCGAGCCCATGACGGAGCCGGAGCAGACCTGGGTGGTGGAGAGCGCGAAGCCGAGGTGGGAGGAGGCCAGGATGGTGGCTGCGGCGCTGGTCTGGGCGGCGAAGCCCTGCGGCGGCTGGATGTCGGTGATGCCCTTGCCCATGGTGCGGATGATCCGCCAGCCGCCCAGGTACGTGCCCAGGGCGATGGCCAGACCGGCCGAGGCGATGACCCACAGCGGCGGGTCGGCGTGCGGGGCGACGACCCCGCCGGTGATCAGCGCGAGCGTGATCACACCCATCGTCTTCTGTGCGTCGTTGGTGCCGTGGGCGAGCGACACCAGGGCGGCCGAGGCGATCTGCCCGGCGCGGTAGCCCTTGGCGGTGTCCGCCTCGTCGCGGCCCCGGGTGAGCCGGTAGGTGAGCCGGGTCGCGGCCATCGCCGCCAGGCCGGCGACGAAGGGCGCGGCCACCGCGGGGATGAGGACCTTCATCACCACGGCGTCGCCGTGCACCCCGCCGGTGCCCACCGACACCACCGTGGCGCCGATCAGACCGCCGAAAAGGGCGTGGGACGAACTGGAGGGCAGGCCCGCCAGCCAGGTCACCAGGTTCCAGACGATCGCGCCGACCAGGCCGGCGAAGATCACTTCTGGTCTGATGCCTGCGCTCTCATCGATGATCCCGCCGGAGATGGTCTTGGCCACCTCCACGGACAGAAACGCACCTACGAGGTTGAGCACTGCCGACATCGCCACCGCGGTCTTGGGTCGCAATGCCCCGGTGGAGATGGTGGTGGCCATTGCATTGGCCGTGTCGTGGAAGCCGTTCGTAAAGTCGAACACCAAGGCCGTGACGATCACGATCCCGATGAGAAGCGTGATGTGTTCCATTCACCCAGGCAATCAGTTCGAAGGTCAGTGTCGCTCGGACCGTAGGGAGGGTGGGTGAACGGAAGGTGAACGAAGAGGGGCTCGCCAGTGACACCACCGCATGATTCACGCGAAAGTACCTCAGAAGTCACTTCCATCACACCCGTTGGCAAACTTTCTGCGCTGCACATCGAGCAGTTGGGGCCGCCCGGAGCTGCTCGGGTGCCGCATCCCTGCACGTCTGCCCGAAGGTAGCGGCCGCCCGACCCGGGACGGTCGATCCTCGGCCATTCGCCATGAAGCGCGCGGTAATCCTCATATGGGGGATACCGGACAACGTGCCCCTGTCGTACCGTGCCCCCGCCTGCCCGTACGGTGGCGCGCACCGCATCCGCCCGTCCGCACGCTGCCGCCACCGCACCGGAGGACACCATGCACGACCACCCCGACCGCATCGCCGAGTCCTGGGCCGAACTGGTCGACACCGCCCGCCGCACCGTCGCCGACGGCCTGGTCGTCGGCACCTCCGGCAATGTCTCCTGCCGGATCAAGGACCTGATCCTGGTCACCCCCACCGGCGTCCCCTACGACCGGCTCGGGTCCGGCGACATCACCGCCGTCGACCTCGAAGGCCGCCAGATCATCGGCTCCCTGCGCCCCACCAGCGAACTCCCGATGCATCTGGCGGTCTACCGCGACACCTCCGCCACCGCCGTCGTGCACACCCACGCCCCCTGCGCCACCGCCGTCTCCACCCTCGTCACCGAACTCCCGCCCGTCCACTACATGACCGGCGCCCTCGGCGGCCCGGTCCGCGTCGCCCGCTACGCCCTCTACGGCACCGACGAACTCGCGAGCCATATGCGCGAGGCGCTGCGCGACCGCACCGCCTGTCTGCTCCAGAACCACGGCACGATCGCCTACGGAGACGGCCTCGGCCAGGCCCTGGACCGCACCGCCCAGCTGGAGTGGATGTGCCGGGTATGGCTGGCCGCGAGCTCCCTGCCGGGGCACACCCCCAGCCTGCTGTCGCCCGCCCAGCTGGACGAGGCCCGCGCCAAACTCGACGGCTACGGCCGCCACGACTGACCCCGTCACCCGCCCGCGCCCGTCCCGCTGGCCGCCCCCGGCCCTCCTTTGCACACTGGAAGGGTGCGCCGGGGTACCGCGGCGGCCGTGGCCGCCACGACCGTGATCGGAGCCGGGGTGGCCGCCGTGGCGATCGGCCGGTACGCCGGCGATATTGCCCTGAAACCGCCCCCCAACCGCCCCCTGCCCGGCGACACCCGTCTCACCGTGCACTCCTTCACCGACGATCTGGTCACGCTGACCCGTGGTTTCGCGTCCTTGCGCCCCGGTGTCTACGGCCTGACCGGCGCCGGCTGCCACGCCGTGATCGGTCCCGTCGTCCACGGCTCCCCGCATGCCCCCGACACCGTCGTCCGCCGGCTGACCCGCGTTACCCACGGCACCCTGCGGCCCGGCGCCCGGATGCGGCTGACCCCGCAGGTGCACATCGGCAACCCCCGCGACGCCCTCGGCATCGAATGCGCCGATGTCGACGTCCCCGGAGAACTGGGACCGCTGCCCGCGTGGTTCCTCCCCGGCGTCCGCGACACCTGGGTGATCACCGCGCACGGTCTGGGCACCACCCGCGAGCACCCCATGGTCGTCATGCCCTTCCTGCGCCACCACCGCCTTCCGGTTCTCGACGTCGCCTACCGCAACGACCTGGGTGCCCCCGCCACCGCCGACGGCATCAACCACCTCGGCGACGCCGAATGGCGCGACCTGGACGCCGCCATCCGCTATGCGGTCCGCTACGGCGCCCGCGACGTCGTCCTCTACGGCTGGTCCACCGGCGCCACCATGGCGCTGCGCGCCGCCACCCACTCCGCGCTGCGCGACCGCATCAGCGGCCTGATCCTGGACTCCCCGGTCCTCGACCGGCACGCCACCGTCCGCGCGCTGGCCACCGCCCGGGGGGTCCCGCGCGCCCTGCTGCCCCTGGTGGTGCGCGCCGCCGAGGGCATCACCGGACTGCCCGTCCACCGCCCCGCCGACGCGGTCGACCCGGCCACCCTGACCGTCCCCACGCTCCTCATCCACGGCCCCGGCGACACCCTCGCCCCCTGGGACGTCTCCCGCTCCTTCGCCGCCCGCCGCCCGGACCTGATCACCCTTCAGAGCGTCCCGCGCGCTCCGCACGCGGCCATGTGGAACGCCGACCCCACCCGGTACGAAGAGGCCCTGCGCCGCTTCCTCACTCCCCTGATGTGAACCCGCCCCCAGCCCCGCCCCCAGCCCCGCTCCCGGCCCTGCTCCCGGCCCCGCCCCGGGCCCTGCCCCCAGCCCCGCTCCCGGCCCCGCCGCGCCGGTGACCGGCGGGCATACGGGGGGACAACTCCCCACATCAGGGATGGGTCGGCGGGATGACGCGGCCGGGGAAGACCCCACGCCTCGTTCCGATTGGGCTTTCGGGCCGTCAGCGGCAAGACTGCTCCTGTGACGTCCCGTACTCCGCGCGACTCCCGGCTCCGACTCGTCTCCGGTCAACCGATTGCGGCCGCCCGCCGGGCGGTGAGCACCCGGGCCGCCCGCCCGGCGCCCCGCCCGCCCGCGGGCACGCCCGCCCCGGCGGAACTGGCCCGCCAGGCCCGCGCCGCCCTGGCCGGCGCGGCCCGCCTCGCCCGCTGGGCCGACGGCCCGGGCGCCACCGGCGCGGGCCTGCGGGCCGGCCCCGACGGGGCGCTGCCCGACGACGCCGTGGAACGCGCCGCCGCGGACCTGGACCTGACACCGCACCAGGTCCGCACCGACTGGGACCGCGCCCGGCTCGCCGGCCTGATCGAATTGCACGGCGGCGTCGCCCGCCCCGGCTGGCGGCTGCGCGCCTGGGACCGCGACGACGCCGCCGCGCTGCGCGGCTGGGTCGCGCTGTTCGACGCCTGGTCGCTGGCCCGTCCCGCACCGGTCGGCGCCGGCCCCGCGATCGTCGCCGAAGTGGTCGAGGCCGTACCGCAGTTGCTGTCCCTGCTGCATCTGTCCGCCGGGCCCGTACGGCTGACCGCGCTGCTCGACATGCTCGAACAGCGCGTCGCCGAGCTGCGCACCGAACGCTGCGAGGTCCCCTACGGCCGGGATGCGGCCGACGCCGACGGCGCCGAGGGGAGCGCGAACGAGGCCGCGGGGGCCCCGCTCGCCGCACTGCTGGACTGGGCGCTGGGCGCGCTGACGACGGTGGGCGCGATGGTCCCGCCGCGCGGCCCGCACGCGGCGGCCCGCACCGGCGCCCACCAGCAGCCCCAGGGCCGCGACGGCTACGACGGCGGCTCCTACGACGGCGGTCCCTACAGCAGCGACGAGGCGCAGCTGACGCCGCTGGGCCACTGGTCGGTGTGGGTCAAGCTGGAGCGGATCTGTGTCGCCGCGCAGAGCCCGGCGGGTCATATCGAGCAGTCCGCGGAGGCGATGCTGCGCGGCTGCGCCCGGCTCACCCCGGGCCCGGCCCGCACCGAATACCGCGCCTGGCTCGCCGCCCGCGCGGCCGGCGCCGCCGTCGAGGAACTGCTGACCGTCGCCCGCGGCGAGGACGCCCTGCTGCGCGGGCTGGCCTTCGAGGCGCTGCGTGCCGTCGGCGCCCCTGCCGAACCCGCCGTCCGCACCGCGGCCGACGAGCCCGCGCTGCGCCCGTACGCCCTGCTGTGGCTGGCCGAGCACGAGGGCGGCGACCCGGAGACCGCGCCCGAGGTGCTCACGCGGGAGGAGGCGACCTGGCTGTGGGTGGACACCGCGGCGGCCGTCGCGGACCACGGTGAGACCCAACTCCTGATCCGCCACCTCGACTCGGCGGTCCAGGGCTCCGTGCCGCGCCTCCTGGAAGAGGTACGCGCCGTCGGGCACCCGCGCACCGTCCAGGTGCTCGTCGCCCTCGCCGCGGCGCATCCGGACCCGGCGCTCGCCAAGGCCGTCCGCCGCGCCGCGTTCCAGGTGCACACCGGCGGCGCATAAGGCGCACGAACGGGGCGGCCCGTGCGCCCCCGCCGCCCCGCTCGTCGTCCTCGCCGTCACCGTCGCCGTCACCGCTTCCATCCCCGTCCCCCTCCGGTCGTATCCGCCGCCCCGCAACCCCCGCCGCACCCCCGCGCCGCGGCCGTCGTGAGACCTGCATCACAGTCTGGCAGCGGGGTCTGACAATGCCTCGGAAGCCGGCCCTGACCTGCGGATACCGCGCAGGGGGAAAAGCGGTTGCCCAACCCCGTTAGACTGCCTGTATGGCAGTTCTCCTTTGGGTTCATTAGACGGCGCTGACCGCTCCGGATTGTCCGTCCAACCCGCCGTCTTCCTGCCCTGGAGTTTTTTCCGTGATCACCGCCTCCGGCCTTGAGCTGCGCGCCGGCGCCCGAATCCTCATCGAGTCCGCTTCCTTCCGTATCGCCAAGGGCGACCGCATCGGCCTGGTCGGCCGCAACGGCGCCGGCAAGACCACGCTCACCAAGGTGCTGGCAGGCGAGGGCATCCCCGCCGCCGGTACGGTCACCCGCTCCGGCGACGTCGGCTATCTGCCGCAGGACCCGCGCACCGGCGACCTGGACGTCCTCGCCCGCGACCGCATCCTCTCCGCCCGCGATCTGGACACCGTGCTGCGCAAGATGCGCGAGAACGAGGACCGGATGGCCAACGGCAAGGGCGCCACCCGCGAGAAGGCGATGAAGAAGTACGAGCGCCTGGAGACGGAGTTCCTGACCAAGGGCGGATACGCCGCCGAGGCGGAGGCCGCGACCATCGCCGCCAGCCTGGGCCTGCCCGACCGCATCCTCGGCCAGCCCCTCCACACCCTCTCCGGCGGTCAGCGCCGCCGCGTCGAGCTGGCCCGGATCCTCTTCTCGGACTCCGACACCCTGCTCCTGGACGAGCCCACCAACCACCTCGACGCCGACTCCATCGTCTGGCTGCGCGACTACCTCAAGACCTACCGCGGCGGCTTCATCGTCATCTCGCACGACGTCGACCTGGTGGAGACCGTCGTCAACAAGGTCTTCTATCTGGACGCCAACCGCTCCCAGATCGACGTCTACAACATGGGCTGGAAGCTCTACCAGCAGCAGCGCGAGGCCGACGAGAAGCGCCGCAAGCGCGAGCGCGCGAACGCCGAGAAGAAGGCCGCCGCGCTCAACTCCCAGGCCGACAAGATGCGGGCCAAGGCCACCAAGACCGTCGCCGCGCAGAACATGGCCAAGCGTGCCGACAAGCTGCTGGCCGGCCTGGAGGCGGTGCGCGCCTCCGACAAGGTCGCCAAGCTCCGCTTCCCGGACCCGGCGCCGTGCGGCAAGACCCCGCTCACCGCCGAGGGCCTGTCGAAGTCCTACGGCTCCCTGGAGATCTTCACCGACGTCGACCTGGCCATCGACAAGGGTTCCCGGGTCGTCATCCTGGGCCTCAACGGCGCGGGCAAGACCACCCTGCTGCGGCTGCTGGCGGGCGTCGAGACGCCGGACACCGGCGAGGTCGTCCCCGGTCACGGCCTGAAGCTGGGCTACTACGCCCAGGAGCACGAGACCCTGGACCCCGACCGTACGGTCCTGGAGAACATGCGCTCCGCCGCTCCGGACATGGACCTGGTCGCCGTCCGCAAGGTGCTGGGCTCCTTCCTCTTCTCCGGCGACGACGTCGACAAGCCCGCCGGCGTCCTCTCCGGCGGCGAGAAGACCCGTCTGGCCCTCGCGACCCTGGTGGTCTCGTCCGCCAACGTCCTGCTGCTCGACGAGCCCACCAACAACCTCGACCCCGCCAGCCGCGAGGAGATCCTCGGCGCGCTGCGCACCTTCACCGGCGCGGTGGTTCTGGTGACGCACGACGAGGGCGCGGTGGATGCGCTCCAGCCGGAGCGGATCATCCTGCTGCCCGACGGTGTCGAGGACCTGTGGGGCCAGGACTACGCGGATCTGGTCGCGCTGGCCTGACCGTCCGCAGAGGGCGGAACGGCCGTCTGGATCATGCTGTCTGGATCATTCGGCCTATGCGTGATCCGTCATCTGTGTGAGAACGGCTCATACACCGGCGAGTCTGCGGGAGAGGACCGGACCCCAACGGGCCCGGTCATCACCTTTTCGTCCGTATGGTCCTGGACACTCCCCTGACCTGGCGCTTCTCGGGCGATCCACGGGACGGGTCCCGTGCCCCACGGGCGGAAGTGATCATTCCGCGCGGGTCGGCGGGGCATCCCGTGGCAATTCCCGCCGTATATCCCTTGCGGAATGGGTGGCCAGGAAGCCGGAGAGGGGTGATCATGAGAGTCCAGAGCGCACTTCCCATGAGGAGGCACGGGTGGCCGAGACTCTGAAGAAGGGCAGCCGGGTAACCGGCGCTGCGCGCGAGAAGCTCGCGGCAGACCTGAAGAAGAAGTACGACGGCGGGGCAAGTATCCGGGCGCTGGCCGAGGAAACCGGCCGCTCCTATGGATTCGTGCACCGGATGCTCAGCGAATCCGGTGTGGTCCTGCGCGGTCGAGGAGGAGCCACCAGGGGTAAGAAGGCCGCTACGGCCTGAGCCCCGCGACTCCGGGCAGCAGGCGGTTCTCCCCCGGTCGATCGAGTAGTCGACCGGGAGGTTACCGTTCAGTCACTTACGCACGCAGGTGCGGTCGGCTGACTCGGAGGCGCTCGATGACTCTGCTCGACAAAGACGGTGTGCGGCTCACCGTGGACGACACGATTGCCACGGTGACCCTCGCCAACGCGGCCAAGCGCAATGCGCAGTCGCCGGCCATGTGGCGGGCGCTGGCCGAGGCGGGTTCGCTGCTGCCGGGAAACGTCCGGATCGTGGTACTGCGCGGTGAGGGCAAGTCCTTCTCCGCCGGGCTCGACCGGCAGGCGTTCACGCCCGAGGGGTTCGACGGCGAGCCGTCGTTCCTGGATCTGGCGCGCGGTGCGGACAGCGAACTGGACGCCACGATTGCCGAGTACCAGGAGGCGTTCACCTGGTGGCGGCGGACCGACCTGGTGTCGATCGCCGCCGTCCAGGGCCATGCGATCGGAGCGGGTTTCCAGCTCGCCCTCGCCTGCGATCTGCGGGTCGTGGCCGAGGACGTGCAGTTCGCCATGCGCGAGACCAGCCTGGGCCTGGTGCCGGACCTGACCGGCACCCACCCCTTGGTCGGCCTCGTGGGCTACGCCCGGGCGCTGGAGATCTGCGCCACCGGGCGCTTCGTGCACGCCGCGGAGGCCGAGCGGACCGGCCTGGCCAACCTCGTGGTGCCCGGCGGCGAACTCGACGGCGCGGTGGCCGATCTGGCGGCCGCGCTCCTGGCCGCGCCGCGCGACGCCGTCATCGAGACCAAGGCCCTGCTGGCCGGCGCCGCGGGCCGTACGTACGAGGAACAGCGCACCGCGGAGCGGGCCGCCCAGGCGCGTCGGCTGCGCGATCTGGCGGGTCTGGGGGAGTAGTCCCGGCGCCCGGCCGGCGGACTGTGCGCCCGTCCGCCGGCCGGGCGCTCAGCCGTACGGCCCGACGGCCGTGACGAGGACGGCGACCGTCTCCGGGGCGTACGGTGCGCCCGCCGCCGCGGCGCGGACGGCCCGGGCGACGTCCAGGGCGCGATGACCCGGCGCGGTCGCCAACTGGACGAGGGCATGGCCGCCGGTGAGCCGTACGGGGCGGGAGTGGCCGCCGAGGGCGGGGGCGAGGCGGGCCACGCCCGGGACGGCCCGGACGACGACGGCGAGCCCCGCCGGGCCCTCTTCGGTGGCTCCGGTGCGGCCGTTCGGCGCGGCGTCGCCCACGGGGGACGGGGGCGGTGCGGAGGGCGCCGGTGCCGGGGGCCCGCCCGCCGTCAGCAGCTCCGTGACCCGGAGGTCCACCGGGCCCACCACCAGGCCCAGCAGCCGGTCCGACGCCGTCAGGAGGGCCGCGCGCAGCGCATCGGCGAGGTCCGGCAGCGGCGGGCCGACGGGGGCGGCGAAGTCGGCGGTCAGCCGCAGCGGTCCCGGTGGCAGGGCGCTCGGTGGCGGGGGTACGGCCGGGGCGGGGGCGGCGCCGGGGTCCGCGACGGTGAGCCGCAGGGAGCCCAGGTGCAGTCCGGCCGGTGCGCCGACGGCGGCGCGCAGCGCCCCGGCGGCCGCGCGCTCGGTGATCCATGAGCCGTCCGCCGGTCCGCCCAGCGGCAGCACCCGGCCGATGCCGAGCTGCCGGCGCACGGCCGGCGCCAACGGGTTCGCGGTCACCAGCCTCACCCCTTCTCCGATGGTGCCTCCAGCCTGCCGCAGCCCGCCCCGTATGGCAGGGCGGTGCCGCGCGGGAGGCCGGATGGAGCACCCCCTTGCCGCATAACGGGGCATGCCGGGAATACCGGTCATAGGGTGGGAGGCGTCCCCCGATCCCCTCCGAAAGGGATGCACGGTGATGACGGAAAGTCAGCAGATGCCGGACAGCGGGAGGTCGCCGCTCAGGCGGGGCGGCGGCGAACCCGGGTCCCGTGGGCGTACCACCATCGCCGACGGCGTCGTGGAGAAGATCGCCGGACTGGCCGCCCGCGACGTCGTGGGGGTGCACGCCATGGGCAGCGGCCTGGCGCGGACCCTGGGGGCCGTACGGGAGCGGGTACCGGGCGGCGGCCGGGCGGCGGTGACGCGCGGGGTGAAGGCCGAGGTGGGGGAGGTGCAGACGGCACTGGACCTGGAGATCGTCGTGGACTACGGAGTCTCCATCGCCGAGGTGGCGCGGGCCGTCCGGGAGAACGTCATCGCCGCCGTGGAGCGGATGACGAGCCTGGAGGTCGTCGAGGTCAATATCGCGGTCAGCGACGTCAAGCTGCCCGACGAGGAGGACGAGGAGGAGCACGCGGAGCCGCGCATCCACTGACCGCCTTCCACGACCGCATCCAGCGGCCGCATTCCCTGACCGCTTTCAGAGACCGCATTCAGAGACCGCATTCAGAGACTGCATTCCGGGCCCCAGTGGCAGCGAAGGAGCGCACGATGAGCATGGCCGGGGTCGGCCTTCTGGCCGGCATGGCGCTGGGCATTGCCGGATACTTCGGCGGGTTCGGGGCGTTCGTCCTGGTGGCGGCCCTGGGTGCCATCGGGTTCGTGGCCGGCAGATTCCTGGACGGGGATCTGGAAGTCGGCGACTTCTTCCGTCCCCGGACCCGCGACCGCGACAGCCGGCGGCGGTGAGGCCGGGTGGCGACGGTGTCCCCCGCCGCCGCTGCCCCTGCCGTACCGGCGGGGGAGCGCGGCGCGACCACGATCGCGGACCGGGTGGTGGCCAAGATCGCCGCCCAGGCGGCGCGCGAGGCGCTGCGCGCGGCGGCCCCCGCCGGCCCCACCGACGCCCATGCGACGGTCACCGTCCGGCGGCGCGCGACCCGGCGCACCTTCGGCGAGGCCCGGGTACGGGTCGCCGTCGAGCTGGGCTACCCCTGTGACATCGGTGCGCACTGCGGCGCGGTGCGTCGCCAAGTCACCGAGCGGGTAGGGGCGTTGGCGGGCATGGAGGTGCCGGAGGTCGCGGTGGAGGTGGAGCGTCTGCACTCGCCGCTGCTGGAGGGCGCGAAGCCGGGGAGGGTGCAATGAGCGACGACGAGGCGCGGGCCGCCGACACCGCACGGCTCCCGACGCTCGAAAAGACGCCGGGCGGCGGGGACGGCCTGGAGCAGTCCGGCTCTGCGGCGGATTATGCGCCCACGGGCGACGACGACCACTCCGGGCGGCGCCCGTGGTCCGCGCGGCGGGTACCGGCCGCGCTGGTCGCCGTGGTGCTGCTCGGCGCGCTGGGGCTGCTGCTGTACGACGTGGCCGCGGTCCGCGCCGGACGCCCCGCGATGGCCTGGCGTACCTGGCTCGCCCACCAGCTGGCCACCCGCCACCTGGACAGCACCTGGGTCCTGGCCGCCGCCGCGTTCGCCGTGCTGCTCGGCGTCTGGCTGCTCGTGCTGGCCCTCACCCCGGGCCTGCGCGAGCTGCTGCCGATGCGCCGCACCGCCCCTGGGGTGCGGGCCCGTCTGGACCGGTCGGCCGCCGCCCTGGTGCTGCGCGACCGTGCCATGGAGGTCGCCGGGGTGCAGTCCGTACGGATGACCGTCGGCCGCCGCAAGGCCAGGGCGCGGGCGTTTGCGCACTTCCGCGAGCTGGACGAGGTCCGCGGCGACCTCGACCGGGCGCTCGGTGACGGCCTCGCCCAGCTGGGGCTGGCCCACGGGCTGCATCTGACCGTCGAAGTCCGGCGCCCGAAGAAGGGGTGAGCGCGCGATGCGCACGGTACGCAGAGGAACGAACCGGGTGCTGCTGGGCCTGATCGGCGCGGTGCTGCTGGGGACCGGGGGAGCGGTCCTGGTGGCCGGGCTGGACCTGCCCGCCCGTTGGCACTTCCGGCTGCCCGACGGCTGGCCGTGGACGCGCCCCGGCCAGGTGCTGCTGTCCGAACAGAACCGCACCCGGTGGACGGACCACGGCTGGTGGTGGCCCGCCGTCATCGCCGTCCTGGCCGTGCTGGTGCTGCTGGCGCTGTGGTGGCTGGTGACCCAGCTCCGCCGGCGCCGGCTCGGCGAGATCCTCGTCGACAGCGGAGACGGCGAGGGCGCCGTGCTGCGCGGCCGGGCGCTGGAAGCGGTGCTGACGGCCGAGACGGAGGCGCTGGACGGCGTGGACGCGGCCGGGGCGCGGCTGACCGGCCGCCGCCGCACCCAGCCGCGCGTCATCGCCGTCCTGGCGCTCGCCCCGCACGCCGATCCCGCCACGGTCGTGCGGCGCTTCGCGCACGAGGCGGTGACCCATGCCCGCGTCTCGGCGGGCCTGGACGACCTGCCGGCGGAGGTCCGGCTGCGGGGCGTACGGCACCGGGCGGAGCGGGTCGGCTGACCGGGGCTCAGAACCCCCGCCGCGCCCCGCCGTCCACCGGGACCATCACCCCGGTGACGTAGGACGCCGCCGGGGAGAGCAGGAACGCCGCGGTGCGGCCGAACTCCTGGGGGGTGCCGTAGCGGCCCAGGGGGATGGCGGCGGTGTTGCGGGCGCGGGTGCCCTCGGGGTCGCCGGAGAGGGCGTCGAGCTGGGTCATGCGGTCGGTGGCGATCCGGCCGGGCAGGATGCCCAGGACGCGGATGCCGCGCGGGCCCAGCTCGTTGGCCAGCGACTTGGCGAAACCGGCCAGCCCGGGGCGCAGTCCGTTGGAGAGGGTCAGCCCGCCGATGGGCTCGTAGACGGAGCCGGACAGGACGAAGCCGATGACGCCGCCCTCGTCGAGTGCGGCGGCGGCCGCGCGGGCCAGGCGTACCGCGCCGAGGAAGACCGCTTCGAAGGCGGCGAGCCACTGCTCGTCGGTGTTGTCGGCGGCGGTGCCGGGGGCCGGGCCGCCGACGCTGATCATGACGCCGTCCAGCCGGCCGAAGCGCTCGCGGGCGGCGGCCACCAGGCGCGCGGCGGCTTCGGGGTCGGCGTTGTCGGCCGCGACGCCGAGCGCCCGCTCGCCCAGGGTGGCGGCGGCCGCGAGCGCGCTGTCCTCGGTGCGGCCGCTGATGACCACCCGGGCGCCCTCGGCGACGAGCTCACGGGCGGTGGCCAGGCCGAGGCCGCGGGTGGCTCCGGTGACGATGTACGTCCGGTCGGTGAGTCCAAGGTCCATGGCCCTTAGTCTGCCCCGGCGCACCCGTGGAGCCCGAAGGCGGTCCCCACCAGGCCGAGATGGCTGAACGCCTGCGGGAAGTTGCCGAGCTGACGCCCGGCCACCGGGTCGTACTCCTCGGAGAGCAGGCCGACGTCGTTGCACAGTGCCAGCAGCCGCTCGAACAGGGCGCGTGCCTCCGCGCCGCGGCCGGTCAGCGCGAGCGCGTCGGCGAGCCAGAACGAGCAGACCAGGAAGGTGCCCTCGCCGCCGGGCAGCCCGTCGATGTTGGTGCCGTCGTCGGTGCTGTAACGCTGTACCAGACCGTCGTGCGAGAGCTCCCGGCGGACCGCGTCGACGGTGCCGATGACCCGGGGGTCGTCACCGGGCAGGAAGCCCACGCGGGGGATGAGCAGGGTGGCGGCGTCCAGCGCGGCCGAGCCGTAGTACTGGGTGAAGGTGCCGCGCTCGGCGTCGTAGCCCCGCTCGCACACCTCGCGGTGGACGTCGTCGCGCATCGCCCGCCAGCGGTCGAGGTCCCCGCCGAGCTTGGGATCGGCCTCCAGCGCCCGTACGGCGCGGTCCGCGGCGACCCAGGCCATGACCTTGGAGTGGACGAAGTGCCGGCGCGGTCCGCGGATCTCCCACAGTCCTTCGTCGGGGTCGCGCCAGGTGGACTCCAGGTAGTCCACCAGGGCGCGCTGGATGCTCCAGGCATGCGCCTCGGACTCTATTCCGGCCTGCCGCCCGATGTGGAAGCAGTCCAGGACCTCGCCGTAGACATCGAGCTGGCGCTGCTGGACGGCGGCATTGCCGATCCGCACGGGGACGGAGCCGGCATATCCGGTCAGCCACGGCAGCTCGGACTCCGGGAGCCGCCGTTCGCCCGCCAGGCCGTACATGATCTGGAGGTCCTCGGGGGCGCCGGCGACCGCCCGCAGCAGCCAATCCCGCCAGGAGCCGGCCTCGTCCAGATAGCCGGCCGAGATCAGGGAGTCCAGGGTCAGGCTGGCGTCGCGCAGCCAGCAGTAGCGGTAGTCCCAGTTGCGGACGCCGCCGAGCGCCTCGGGCAGCGAGGTGGTGGGGGCCGCGACGATACCTCCGGTGGGCCCGTAGGTGAGGGCCTTGAGGGTGATCAGCGAACGGATCACGGCGCCGCGGTGCGGGCCGTTGTAGCGGCAGCGCGCGGACCAGGCGTACCAGTCCTCCAGGGTGGTCTCCAGCGCCTCGAAGGGGTCGATCTGGAACGGGCGGGGCTCCTCGGAGGGATGCCAGGTCAGGACGAAGGCGGCGCGTTCGCCCGCGGCGACGGTGAAGTCCGAGCGGGTGCTGAAGTCCTTGCCGTAGGTGCGGGAGCGCTCCGGCGTGCGCAGCCACACCGAATCCGGTCCGGCGATCGCCACCCGGCTGCCCTCGGCGGCCCGCACCCACGGGATCACCCAGCCGTAGTCGAACCGCAGCCGCAGCACCCCGCGCATGGCGACGCTGCCGTGCAGGCCCTCGACGATGCGTACGACGTCGGGGGCGCGGTCGCGGTGCGGCATGAAGTCGGTGACCCGTACGGCGCCGTCGGGGGTGTGCCAGTCGGTGTCCAGGACGAGGGAGTCGCCGCGGTAGGAACGCTCGGCGCGGGCATCGGGAGAGGTGGGGGCCAGGCCCCAATGGCCGTTGTCCTTGCCGCCGAGGAGGGCGGCGAAGCAGGCGCCGGAGTCGAAGCGGGGCAGGCACAGCCAGTCGATGGAACCGTCGCGGCCGACGAGGGCGGCGGTCTGGAGATCGCCGATGAGCGCATAGTCCTCGATACGTGGGTGCACTCAGGGCGCCTTCCCGCCCGGTGCGGCCGTTAGTCGGCGGTGGCGGCTGTCCGGGCTACGGGCTCCCCGGCCTCCTGCGGCGCTCCGGCCGCCTCGGCCTCTCCGGGCGCTTCAGCCTCTTCAGCACCGTCAGCCTCTCCGGCTTCCTCGGGCGCTCCGGCCGCTCCGGCCGCCTCGGCCTCCTCGGCCGCCGCCTCCGCCCGGTCGCGGCGCTCACGGCGGGCGAGGATGACCCAGCCGACCGGGACCGCCGCCGCGAACAGCCACCACTGGACGGCGTAGGCCATATGCGGGCCGATGCTGTCGTGGTCCGGCTCGGGCACCAGCTCGGGCTTGCCGCCGGGCGGTTGCGGGCCGGTCTGCTCGATGTAGCCGCCGAGCACCGGCTGCGCCAGCCGCCCGGCCATCTGCTTGCTGTTGATCAGCATGACCTGGCGGGCCGGCAGGCCCTTGGTGTTCTTGATGCCGCTGGCCGCGGTGGTCTCGTCGGCCATGATCCGGCCGGTGACGGTCACCTCGCCCTTGGGGGCCGGGGGCACGTCGGGGAACTTCGTCAGATCGTTGCCCGCCGAGATCCAGCCGCGGTTGACCAGGACGTCCTTGCCGCCGGTGAGCCGGAGCGGGGTCAGGACGTAGTAGCCGATGCTCTGCTCGTCGGCCGCGGTGCGCTGGCGGACCACGACCTCGTGCGCGGTGTCGTAGGTGCCGGTGGCGGTGACCCGGCGCCACATGTCGTCGTGCGGGACGGTGTGCCCGGGGGCGGTGAGCTCGGTGACCGGGACGGGCCGGGCGGCCAGGTTGCCGGCGATCAGCGCGTTCTGCGCCACCTTGTGCTCATGGCGGTGCAGCTGCCAGAAGCCCAGCTTGATCATGGCGGGGATCAGCGCGAGGCCCACGAGGGTGAGGATCACCCACTGCCGGGACAACAGGAAGCGGTACACGGCATCGACCGTACCTGGCGTGCGAAGGCCCCCGGGCAGGGGGTCCTGCCGGGGGCCGGAAGCCGTCGGGTGGTGGTGGCGGCCGGGGTCACGGGGCGGTCTCAGACTCTGTCGACGATGCCCACCTTCCCCTCCGAGCGGGCGCAGTGCGCCCCGCAGAAGAACTTGCCGTCGACCTCGGCTCCCTGGCCGATGATCTGGCACCGGCAGTGCTCACAGATCGGCGCCATGCGGTGGATGGCGCAGGCGAAACAGTCGAAGACGTGCACCGCGCCCTGCGCGTGCACCTCGAACGCCATGCCGTATTCGTTTCCGCAGACCTCACAACGTTTTGGTTTCACGTCCATGCGCCACAGCGTGCGTGCGGGGCCGCCGCGGAACGCGCTGCGAACGGGTGTGTTGGCCGGGCTTCACCCGGACGCAGGCCCTGCATCCGAGGGAGCCGACGGGCCCGCTCCCGGCGCCGGCCGGACGTCCTGGAGCAGCTGCATGAAGGCCGCCTCGTCGACGACGACTGTGCCGAACTGGGCGGCCTTTGCGGTTTTCGACGTGCGGGAGTCGGGGTCGTTGGTGACCAGCAGGCTGGTCAGCCGGGACAGGCTGGTGGCGACGTGCAGCCCGGCCTCGGCCGCCCGGTCCTCCAGCAGCTCGCGGTCCACGGAGGTGTCCCCGGAGAAGGCGACCCGCATGCCCTGGACGAGCCGGCCGCCCGCCACATAGCGCCCCGGGTTGGGATACGGGCACGCGGGCCGCTTGCGGGCCGGCCGCCAGGAGGTGGGGCGGTACGCCGCGGGGGACTGCGGACGGGCGGCGGGGGAGTCCGACCACTCCGTCAGCGGCTGGCAGGTCAGCAGCGGCAGCCGCAGTTTCTCCCGGGCGGCCCGGCGCAGGCTGGGGCGGAATGCCTCGGCCAGCACCCGGGCGTCGTCCAGGGCGTGGTGGGCGCGTTCCTGGACGACGCCGTAATGGGCCGCCAGGGACTCCAGCTTGTGGTTGGGCAGCGGCAGCCGCAGCTCCTTGGACAGCGCGATGGTGCACAGCCGCTGGCGCACCGGGGCGGTCGCGCGGGCGCGGGCGTACTCGCGGGCGAGCATCGACCAGTCGAACATGGCGTTGTGCGCGACCAGCACCCGGTCCGCCAGGCGCCGCGAGAGCTCGGGGACGACGTCCGGGAAGAGCGGCGCCCCGGCCAGCACCTCGCTCGTCAGACCGTGGATCCACACCGGGCCCGGGTCCCGCTGCGGATTGACCAGGGTGTACCAGTGGTCCTGGACCTCGCCGCGGGCGTCGAGTTGATACACCGCGGCGGAGATGATCCGGTCGTCGCGGGCCAGGCCGGTGGTCTCCACGTCGACCACCGCATACCCCTGGGGATATCCCTCGGGCCAGGCATCCGGCGGCGTCTGCGGGCCCGGCTGCGGCCCGATCGCGGGCGTGATCGAGGGCGCTGCTGCCATGCGGTCTTCGAGCATGGTCACTGAGGATACGGGCCGCCACTGACAGCCACCGAACCGCCGTCGTCCGGATCCGGCCGCCATGGGGCTTTCGCCGCATCGTCGCCCGGTGCCAGCAGACACCCCACCAGCGCATCGAGCGAGACCTGAAAGAGCCGTTCGGTGTCTGCCGGAGCGGCCAGTGCGCGGGCCAGCGCCGGATCGTCCCCGGCGCCGGGCGCGTCCCACAGCTCGCCCTCGCTGGGGTGCTGCTGCGGTGACCGCTCCCGGTTGCGCTCGGTCAGGACGTAGCCGACCACCTGGAACTGCACCGCCCGTACCGCCTCGGCCGCGAGCTCGCCGCGCAGCCCCGCGGCGTGCGCCTCGTGGACCAGCGCCTGCTGCGCGGGCCAGAACATCCGCTCCGTCAGGCCGCGTTCGTGCACCATCGCGATCAGATGCGGCCGCTCGCGCAGCGCGGTGCGCAGGGCGCGGGCCACCGAGACGATCCGGGCGTGCGGCGTCGCGCCCACCGGGCGGATCGCGCCCATCTCCTGGACGGTGCGGGCCACCAGGGCGTCCAGCAGCGACTCGCGGTTGCCGACGTGCCAGTAGATGGAGGTGACGGCGGTGCCCAGCTCCGTGGCGAGCCGGCGCATGGTCAGCGCCCCGGGTCCGTGCGCCCGCACCAGCCGTGCGGCCGCCGTCAGCACCTCTTCGCCGGTCAGCGCGGTACGTGTCATGGTCTCCCTCTACCCCGGCAACTCCCTTGCGCACAAGGCCCTTTACCCTTCGCGCGCCTCGGTGTAACAGTGTTACAGAGCCTGGCACGACCCCCGCGAGTCCCCACGACGAAGGGCGGTACGACATGGCACGCATCCGCTACGCCGCGCGCACCGAGGCGGAGATCGCCGCCGCGCGCACCGCGAGCGCCAAGCTCCCCGACATCTGGTCCACCGGCGTGGTGGCCGTCTGGGAGACCGATCCGGACGCGGTCGCGGCCGTCCTGCCGCCGCCGCTCGAACCCACCGCCCGCCCCCTGGTCCGGGTGACCGTCTCCACCGTCGCCCTGCCCGGCTACCCGCTCGGCGCCGGCTCGTTCGCCGTCGCGGCCGCGCACCGGGGCACCGAGGGCTGGTATCCGCTGGTCATGCCGATGACCCACGAACGGGCCCTGACCGGCGGCCGGGAGGTCTTCGGCGAGCCCAAGAAGCTCGGCGAGGTCACCGTCGAACGCGACGGCCCCGCCGTCCGCGCCGCCCTCGCCCGCCACGGCATCGCCTTCGTCGAGATCCGCGGCGCGGTCGGCGACCCGCTGCCGCTCCCGGAGCCCGCGCAGAAGACCGACTTCTACTTCAAGTTCCTGCCCGCCGTGGACGGTTCGGGCTTCGACCTCGGCCCCGTCCTGGTGCACTGCACCCGCACCGAGCGGATCCGCAGGCTGGAACGGGTCACCGGGGAGGTCGTCCTGCGCGAGTCGAGGTACGACCCCGTCGCCGACCTCCCCGTCCGCTCCCTGATCGAGATCACCCTCGGCGAGAAGACCACCGACCAGAAGGGCCGGGTCGCCGAGCGCGTCAGCCCCCGGGACCTGCTGCCGTATCTCCACCAGCGCTACGACGACCCGCAGCAGGCCCTCGACGGGCCGCCCGAGGGGAGCGCGTGATGCGGCTGCGGGCGGGACAGGTCGCGGTGGTCACCGGCGCGGCCGGGGGCACCTCCCACGCCGTTCAGGCAGTGGGGGAGGTGTCGGCCTGGCCATGGCGCGCCGGTCCGCCGCCGACGGGCTCCGGGTCGTCCTCGGCGACGTGGAGGAGGAGCCGCTGCGCGCCGCCGCCGACGCGCTGCGGGCGGACGGGGCCGAGGTGCTGGCGCGCACCGTGGACGTCGGCGTACGCGAGGAGGTCGCCGCCTTCGCCGACGCCGCGTTCGTGGCCTTCGGCGCGGTGCATGTGCTGTGCGAGGTGGCGTTCACCCCCGTCGAGCAGGTCGCCGACTGCGTGGCCGAGGGCATCGCCGCCGGCCGTTTCTGGCTGCTGCCCGCAAGCGAGCACACCGACCGGCAGATCCGGGCCCGCGCGCAGTCGATGCTTGAGCGCGCGGACCCGGCCCACCTGGAGCGCTTCATCCTGGACACGGACGACTGAGGAGCCGTCATGACGGATCCGGACGACCGGGGCCCCGACGCCCCCTACCTGATCATCTCCTCCGACTGCCACGCCGGTCTGCCCACCGAGGAGTACCGGCCCTACCTCGACACCCGCTTCCACCGCGCCTTCGACGACTTCCTGGGCCGGCGCGACGCCCGCCGGGCGGAGGCCACCCGCCTCGGCGTCCGTAACGAGGACTTCGCCGCGAGGTGGTTCCAAGACCACGAGGAGGGCCTGCGCGGCGGCTGGGACCCCGCCCAGCGGATCAAGGAACTCGACGGGGACGGGGTGGCCGCCGAGGTCGTCTTCCCGGACGCCGACGCCGTCGACAGCACAACCGCCGCCCCCTTCGGCGTGGGCCTGGGCCTGTCCGGCGACCAGGACCCCGACCTGGGCATGGCGGGCGCCCGCGCGCACAACCGCTGGCTCGCCGACTTCGTCTCCGCCCACCCCGAACGGCACTGCGGCGTCGCCCTGCTGCCCGTCACGGCCGAACCCGGCAAGGTCGTCGCCGAGATCCACCGCGCCAAGGAGTCCGGCCTGGGCGCCCTGATGATCCCCTCCATGTGGGTCGACAAGGAGCCCTACCACGACCGCCGTTACGACCCCGTATGGGCGGCGGCCGCCGCCTGCGCGATGCCGGTCCTCACCCACTCCGGAGCGTCGCCCCGCCACGAATACGGCGACCATCTGGGCATCTTTGTCTCCGAGGTGACCTGGTGGCCGGCCCGCCCGCTGTGGTTCCTGCTGTGGTCCGGGGTCTTCGAACGCCACCCGGGCCTCAAGTTCGGGGTCGCGGAGTCCGGCTGCTGGTGGCTGCCGAATCTGCTGTGGTTCATGGACCGCCTCTACCTGGGCGCGCACGGCGGCAAGAAGCTCTCCCCGTTCGCCGGGCTCAAGCGGCCCCCGCACGAGTACCTCGACCGCCAGATCTTCGTCTGCGCCACCAACACCAAACGCCGCGAGCTCGCCCAGCGCTACGAGATCGGCGTCGACAACATCCTGTGGGGCAGCGACTTCCCGCACCCCGAGGGCACCTGGCCCGACACCCGCGCCTGGCTGAGGAAGACCTTCCACGACATCCCGGTGGCCGAGACCCGCCGGATGCTCGGCGAGTCGGCGGCCGGGGTCTTCGGCTTCGACACCGCAGCACTGGCCCCGCTGGCCCGCCGGATCGGCCCCACCCCCGCCGAACTCGGCCAGAGCGCCGACCAGTCGGCCGTCGAGGCCGCCTGGGCGCGCTCGCGCGAGGTGGGCCGGCACTGGCTGACCGACCACGACTTCCCGACGCTAGGGGTGACCTCATGACCGACCGCTACACCGTCATCTCCGCCGACTGCCACGCCGGCGCCGACCTCCTCGACTACAAGCCGTACCTGGAGTCCCGCCACCACGACGCCTTCGACGCCTGGGCCGCCACCTACGTCAATCCGCACGAGGACCTCCTCGCCGACACCGCCGACCGCAACTGGAACTCGCAGCGCCGGCTCGCCGAGCAGGAGGCCGACGGCATCGTCGCCGAGGTCGTCTTCCCCAACACCATCCCGCCGTTCTTCCCCAGCGCCTCCCTGATGGCCCCGGCCCCCGCCACCCGCGAGGAGTCCGAACGGCGCTGGGCGGGCCTGCGCGCCCACAACCGCTGGCTGGCCGACTTCTGCGGCCAGGCCCCGGGCCGCCGGGCGGGCGTCGCGCAGATCCTGCTCAACGACGTGGACGAGGCCGTACGGGAGGTGCGCCGCACGAAGGAAGCGGGCCTGACCGGCGGCATCCTGCTGCCCGGCACCCCGCCCGGCTCGGGCCTGCCCGAACTCCACAGCGAGGTCTACGACCCCCTCTGGGCGGTCTGCGCCGACCTGGACGTCCCGGTCAACCACCACGGCGGTTCGGCCTCCCCGCCGCTGGGCGAGGAACCCGCCGCCCGCGCCGTCTTCATGGTCGAGACGACCTGGTTCTCCCACCGCGCACTGTGGCATCTGGTCTTCGGCGGCGCCTTCCGCCGCCATCCCGGCCTCCGGCTCGTCCTCACCGAACAGGGCTCCGGCTGGATCCCGGGCGTTCTGGACATGCTGGACTACTACCACGACCGCCTGGTGGCGTCCGCGACCCGCGCGGCCACCGCCGAGGCCAGGTTCGGCGCCGGGCTGGCCGCGACCATGGGCGAGCGTCCGGCCGACATCTGGCGCGACCACTGCTACGTCGGCGCCAGCTTCATGCGTCCGCACGAGGTCCCGCTGCGCCACCGCATCGGCCTCGACAAGATCATGTGGGGCAGCGACTACCCCCACGACGAGGGCACCGCCCCCTACTCCCGCGAGGCGCTGCGGCTGGCCTACGCCGACCTGCCCGCCGAGGAGGTCGCCGCCCTGCTCGGCGGCAACGCGGCCCGCGTCTACGGCTTCGACCTCGACCGCCTGGCCCCGATCGCGGCCCGTGTCGGCCCGACGGCCGCCGAGATCGCCGAGCCGCTGGAGAAGATCCCCGCGGACGCGACGAGCCCGGCGTTCGCACCGGGCGGGTCGGTACGGGTGTGGTGAGCCCGGCCGACGGCTACCGACGGTAATCCCGTGGGGGACGGGCCCGCGCAGCTGACGGTCCGTCTTACATACTTCTCGGTAACAACCTCTAGCGGCGGCCCCGCCACCGGCTTTATGGTGCGGGGCATGCCGCACCTGCCCGATGTCGTGTTGTGGTCCGTACCGGCCTTCGTCCTGCTCACCGTCGTGGAGATGGTGAGCTGTCGCCTGCATCCCGACGAGGACGCGGAGGGCTACGAGGCCAGGGACGCGGCCACCAGCGTCGGTATGGGCCTGGGCAGCCTCGTCTTCGATGCGCTGTGGAAGATACCCATCGTCGCGATCTACGCCGCGGTCTACGAACTGACCCCGCTGCGCATCCCGGTGGTGTGGTGGACGCTGCCGCTGCTGCTGCTCGCCCAGGACTTCTTCTACTACTGGTCGCACCGCGGCCACCACGTCATCCGCATCCTGTGGGCCTGCCACGTGGTGCACCACTCCAGCAAGAAGTTCAACCTCACCACCGCGCTGCGCCAGCCCTGGACGACCTGGACCGTCTGGCCGTTCTACGTCCCCCTGGTCGCCGCCGGCGTGCATCCGGCCGCCATCGCCTTCACCTCCGGCGCCAACCTCGTCTACCAGTTCTGGGTGCACACCGAACGGATCGACAAACTGCCCCGCCCGATCGAGTTCGTGTTCAACACGCCCTCGCACCACCGGGTGCACCACGCCTCGCAGGGCGGCTATCTGGACCGTAACTTCGGCGGGATCCTGATCGTCTGGGACCGGCTCTTCGGCTCGTTCGTCGCGGAGACCGAGCGGCCCGTCTACGGCCTCACCAAGAACATCAACACCTTCAACCCGCTGCGGGTGGCCACCCACGAGTACGCCGCCATCGCCCGCGACATCCGGGCCGCGCACAGCTGGCGCGAGCGGGCCGGGCGGCTCTTCCGTGGGCCGGGCTGGCAGCCCGCCGACCGGACCGCGGCCCAGGAGACCGCCGCCGCCCCGGTGGGGGAGAGCGTCGCGTGACGGCCCGGTGGCCCCGGGCGGCGGGCCCGCTGCTCGGGGCCTTCGCCGCGCTCGCCGTCGTCCATCTCACCGCCCTGCTCACCGGCGCCGCCACCCTCGCCCAGCTCACCAAACCCGCGCTGATGCCGGTGCTCGCGGCCGCCGTCCTGGCCCGCGGGGGACCGCCGCTGCTCGCCGGTGCGCTGCTCTTCGGCTGCGGCGGCGACACCTTCCTCCAGATCGGCGGGGGCACCGTCTTCCTGGTCGGCATGGGTTCGTTCGCCGCGGGCCACCTGTGCTACCTGGTCCTGTGCGCCCGGCACGGGACCCCGCCGGGCGGACGGGCCCGTACGGGGGTGCTCGGCGGCGGCTACGCGGTGGTCCTGGCCGCCACCGTCGCCCTCCTGTGGCCGGACCTCCCGGCCGCCCTGCGTGTCCCGGTGGCCGGTTACAGCCTGCTGTTGACCGCGATGGCCTTCGGGGCGCTGCGGGCGGGGCCCTGGGCGGCGGCCGGCGGGCTGCTCTTCCTGCTCTCCGACACCCTGATCGCCGGCGGGATCGCCCACTGGCCGCAGCCGCCGCTCCCGCAGTTCTGGATCATGCTCACCTACGCGGCGGCGCAGGCCGCGCTGGCCGAGGGCGTACTCCGCGCGGCCGCGCGAGGCGGAAAGCCGCAGGGGACCGGGCGGCCAACCGACCGGCCCCCCACGGCAGTTACCGCCTGACCTGCTGCCGTTACCGGCCGGCCTACTTCTTCACGGCGGTCAGCGCATCGACGATGCCATAGCCGAAGTGGCTGTTGAGGTGCTTGGTGCCGGTGCAGGTGGCGTCACCCGCGGGGCAACCGGGGTTGTCCGCCTGCTCCTTGAGCAGCCACTGGATCTCCTGCGGGCTCGACGTGGGGTGCGTGCTCTTCAGCAGCGCCGCCACACCGGCGACATGCGGGGTGGCCATGGACGTACCCGCCAGATAGGCCCAGTCGCCGCCCGGCACGGTGGAGAGGATGTTGCCGTTCTTGGCGGGCAGTTCGGGCACCTGCTTCGCGTCGCCGCCGGGAGCCGCCACATCGATCTGGCCCAGGCCGTAGTTCGAGTAGTACGACTTGGCCTGGTGCACCCCGGTCGCCGCGACGGTCACCGTGCCCGGCAGCTGGGTGGGCACGTCCCAGCAGGTCTTGGGGCTGACGGTGCGGGTGACGGGGGTGGAGTCGTCGGGGCTGGTGGCGTCGGGGAGCTTGTCGGCCGCGAGGTCCAGGTTGGAGTTGCCCGCCGCGGCCACATTGAGGACGCCCTTGCCCTGGGCGTACTTCGCGGCCCGGCCGACCGCGTCAATGATCGCGGCCTGATCGGCGTCATCCTTGCAGTTGAACATCCACGGGTCGACGTAATAGCTGTTGTTGGTGACCGCGATGCCGTGGTCGGCCGCGAAGACGAAGGCGCACACCACGCTCTCGGCGTAGAACATGGCCGTCTTGGGCTCGCTGACCTTGATGGCGGAGATCTTCACGCCCGGCGCGACCCCGGCCACGCCCACGCCGTTGCGGGCCGCGGCGATCGTGCCCGCGACATGGGTGCCGTGGTAGTCCTCGTCCGGGTCCCAGGGGCGCCATGAGCCCGGGGACGTATCGGCCACGCCGCCCACGCAGTTGGCGGACTGCTTGGCGGAGAAGTTGGCCTTCAGATCCGGGTGGGTGTCGTCCACACCGGTGTCGATGATGCCGACGGTGACCTTGCGGCTGCCGGGGTTCACCTTCGCGGCCTGGTCCGCCTTGATGGCGGGCAGATCCCACTGGAGCGGTTCGAGCGGCTCCCGGCCGTTCGCCTTCGCCGCCGCCGTCACGGCCCTGAGCTGGGACTTCGACAGTCGTTCGATCTTCTGCGGCTTGCCGATGTCGGTGGTGCCGGTCGCCTTGAGCGGTGCGGTACGGGTCGCACCCGCCGAGTGGACGCCCGGCACGGTGCGCATCGTTTCGGCGAAGCGGGGGTTGGCCGAGTGGACGACGATCACGCCGATGCGCTCATGGGCGATGATCACCTTCCCGCCGGCCTTGGTTATCGCCTTCTCCACGCCGCCGAGCACGGCGTGGACCGGGGTGGCGTTCACGACGTACGACAGCAGCGGGCCGTCGGCCGGGGCCGCGGCGGCGGTGTCCTGCGGTGCGGCGGTGGCCGCGCCCGGAAGGAAGCCGAGGGACGCCGTCAGGGCGAGTCCGAGCGGCAGGGCCAGGAGCCGCGCGCGTCTGGAACGGGGATGAGCCATGGGTACTCCACATCATCCGTGAGACCGCCCGTGCACGGGGTTGCGCACGGGCGGAAGCAATGCGACGTGAAGTTATCGGCGATCAGCGACGTACAGCAATGGAAACCGGGAAAAACCCGTCAGGGACGGAAAATTGATGTCACGTCAGGGTCGTGCCGGGGTCGTTTCGGGGGTGCGTCGGGGGCGCGGTCGGGGCCGCGCACCACGGCGGCGTCAGAGGTCGCGCCGAAGGGCGTCGATGCTCAGCGGCGGCAGCGCGACGCGGGGGCCGTACCAGCGGCGCATCCGCAGCCCGCACGGCCGCTGCGCCACCGGGGCGGCGGCGAGAGGGGCGGGCAGCCGGACGCTGCCGTAGGGGTGCCGGCGGGGGTCGGACGGCTTCGGGGTCTGCGTGGGCGGCACGGTCACGCCCGGCCCAACGAAGCGCCGCCGCGCCGGTCGCGGCCCCGCCCGTATTCCTCCGATTTTCTTCGCGGATTCCCGTAACCGCCCCCTGTCGGATCGTGACCCGCGGCCCTACGATGCGTGATCCACGTCACTTATCCGGGCCTTATTCTCGGGCGTAACACCCACCCCCCTACGCGTCAGGAGACCCGTGAGCGCCGTACCCACCACCGACACCGGGACGCATGAACCGCCCGACTACCGCCAGGTGCAGTCGAGCGCGGAATTCACCGAACTGCGCCGCGCCCACCGCTCGTTCGCCTTCCCGATCACCCTCGGCTTCCTCCTCTGGTACCTGGTGTACGTCCTGCTGTCGAGCTACGCCGGCGGCTTCATGGCCACCCCGGTCCTCGGCCACCTCAACGTCGCCTTCGTCCTCGGCATCGCCCAGTTCGCCACCACCTTCCTGATCGCCTGGTGGTACTCCCGGCACGCCGCCGCCGCGCTCGACCCCAAGGCCGAGGCCCTCAAGTCCCGCCTGGAGGCCGGCGCATGACCCTCACCCAGCAGCTCGCGGCCGGCCCGGCGGGCGCGCACCGACCCCTGATCATCAGCCTCTTCGCGGTCTTCGTCGCCGCCACCCTCGCCATCACGGTCTGGGCGGGCCGCCAGACCCGTGGCGCGGAGGACTTCTACGCCGGCGGCCGCCGGTTCAGCGGCTTCCAGAACGGCCTGGCCATCTCCGGCGACTACATGTCCGCCGCGTCCTTCCTCGGCATCGCCGGCGCCATCGCCCTCTTCGGCTACGACGGCTTCCTCTACTCCATCGGCTTCCTCGTCGCCTGGCTCGTCGCTCTGCTCCTGGTGGCCGAACCCCTGCGCAACTCCGGCCGGTTCACCATGGGCGACGTCCTGGCCTACCGCATGCGCCGGCGTCCGGTCCGTACGGCCGCCGGCACCTCCACCATCGTCGTGTCGATCTTCTACCTGCTCGCCCAGATGGCCGGCGCCGGCGCCCTGGTCACCCTGCTCCTGGGCATCACCAGCGAGACGGGCAAGATCCTGGTCGTCGTCCTCGTCGGCATCGTGATGATCCTCTACGTCACCATCGGCGGGATGAAGGGCACCACCTGGGTCCAGATGGTCAAGGCGGTCCTGCTGATCGCCGGCACCCTGCTGATCACCTTCCTGGTGGCCCTCAAATTCGACTTCAACCTCTCCGCACTGCTGGGCAAGGCGGCCGAGAACAGCGGCAAGGGCGCCGCCTTCCTCCAGCCGGGCCTCAAATACGGCGCCACCGCCACCTCGAAGATCGACTTCATCTCGCTGGGCCTCGCCCTCGTCCTGGGCACCGCGGGCCTGCCGCACATCCTGATCCGCTTCTACACCGTCCCCACCGCCAAGGCCGCCCGGAAGTCGGTGAACTGGGCGATCGGCATCATCGGCGTCTTCTACCTGATGACCATCGCGCTCGGCTTCGGCGCCGCTGCCCTGATCAAGCCCGAGGCGCTCACCGCCGCCAACAAGGCGGGCAACACCGCGGCCCCGCAGCTGGCCGAGGTCATCGGCGGCGGCGCCGGCTCCACCGGGGGCGCGGTCCTGCTCGCCGTCATCTCCGCGGTCGCCTTCGCCACCATCCTCGCGGTGGTCGCCGGCCTCACCCTCGCCTCGTCCTCGTCCTTCGCCCACGACATCTACGTCAATGTGCTGCGCAAGGGCGAGGCGACGGAGAAGGAAGAGATCGCCGCGGCCCGCTGGGCGACCGTCGGCATCGGCGCCGTCGCCATCGTGCTCGGCGTCTTCGCCCGCGGCCTGAACGTCGCCGGCCTGGTGGCGCTCGCCTTCGCGGTCGCCGCCTCCGCCAACCTCCCCACCCTCCTCTACAGCCTGTTCTGGAAGCGCTTCACCACCCAGGGCGCCCTGTGGTCCATCTACGGCGGCCTCGCCTCGTCCGTCCTGCTGGTCCTCTTCTCCCCGGTCGTCTCCGGCAAGGAGACCTCGATGTTCCCCGCCGCCGGCTTCGACGTCTTCCCCCTGGAGAACCCCGGCCTGATCTCCATCCCGCTGGGCTTCCTCCTGGGCTGGCTGGGCTCCCTGCTCTCCAAGGAGGAGCCGGACGCCCGCAAGTACGCCGAGCTGGAGGTGCGCGCGCTGACCGGAACCGGTGCCCATTAGCCGGATGACCGCGAGGTGAGTCATCCCTACAGTGCGTGGGCGGGGCGGCATCGTAGAGAACTACGACGCCACCCCGCCCACCTCGTGCTTCCGCGCCCTGCTCACTGTCACACCCATCGCGTAGGCTCAAAGACGTACCGATCCACCGCCGCACGCAACTGATCAACCCCAGTCGGGGAGGGGGCCCTGTGCTCATCGACACTTACGGTCGCGTGGCCACCGACCTGCGCGTTTCACTCACGGACCGCTGCAATCTGCGGTGTACGTACTGCATGCCCGAAGAAGGGCTGCAATGGCTCGCCAAGCCGGATCTGCTCACCGATGACGAGATAGTCCGGCTGATCACCATCGCCGTCCGCGACCTCGGCATCGAAGAGGTCCGCTTCACCGGCGGCGAGCCCCTGCTGCGCCCCGGCCTGGTCGGCATTGTCGAGCGCGTCGCCCGGCTCACGCCCCGCCCCCAGATGTCCCTCACCACCAACGGCATCGGCCTGGAGCGCACCGCCGCCGCCCTGCGCGACGCCGGCCTCGACCGCGTCAACGTCTCCCTCGACACTCTGCGCCCCGATGTCTTCCAGGCCCTGACCCGCCGCAAGCGGCATGCGGACGTCCTGCGCGGCCTGGAGGCGGCCCGCGCCGCCCGCTTGACCCCGGTCAAGGTCAACACCGTCCTGATGCCGGGCCTCAACGACGACGAGGCCCCCGACCTCCTCGCCTGGGCCGTCGAGCACGACTACGAACTCCGCTTCATCGAGCAGATGCCGCTGGACGCCCAGCACGGCTGGAAGCGCGACGGCATGATCACCGCCGGCGACATCCTCGCCTCGCTGCGCACCCGCTTCACCCTCACCCCCGAGGGCCGGGACGAGCGCGGCTCCGCCCCCGCCGAACGCTGGATCGTCGACGGCGGCCCGCACCGCGTAGGCGTGATCGCCTCCGTCACCCGCCCGTTCTGCCGCGCCTGCGACCGTACGCGCCTGACGGCCGACGGACAGATCCGCACCTGTCTGTTCGCCACCGAGGAGACGGATCTGCGCGCCGCCCTGCGCTCCGATGCCCCCGACGCCGAGATCGCCCGGATATGGAAGCTGGCGATGTGGGGCAAGAAGGCGGGCTCCGGACTGGACGACCCGTCCTTCCTTCAGCCCGAGCGCCCGATGTCAGCCATCGGCGGCTGACGACCGCCGCTCCCACTCCGCCAGCGTCACCACATCCTTCAAGAACCCCCGCACGCCCAGGAACTGCGACAGATGCTCGCGGTGTTCCTCGCACGCCAGCCAGGTCTTGCGGCGGTCCGGGGTGTGCAGCTTCGGGTTGTTCCAGGCGAGCACCCACACCGCATCGGCGCGACAGCCCTTGGCTGAGCAGACGGTGACGTTCTCGGTGCTGCTGGGGGTGGTGTTCGGGGAGTTCACGGCCTCAACCCTACGTCCCGCCCCACCGGCGCCGGTTGGCGGCGGACATGGCGACGCCGGGCAGCCACGGGGGGAGCCGCCCGGCGTCGGTCCGTCGCTCCGACGGGGGATGCGGAGCGCGTACGCAGTATGTCACGGGGAATGGTGCGCAGTGCACCGGATCCGCATGATTGATCTGAGCTTTTCTTGAGCTTTGCAGACGCGTGCACTCAGTCCTGCTCGCGGCGAGCCCCCGGAACGTCATCCTCCGGCGACTCCGGAACGGATTCCGCCGACCCCTGTGCCGCGTCCTTGCCCTCGCTTCCGGGCCCCAGCATGGGCCGGGGCGGTACGGCGACGAACGTCCTCGGCAGCGAAGGGGCGTTCTCCCGGCCCGCGTTGGCGATGACCACCGCGACATACGGCAGCCCCATGCCCAGCACCAGCGTCGCAATGGCAAAAGGCCGCTCGATGTTCCACAGCACGACGGTGAGCACCACCGCCAGGCTCCGGACAACCATCGAGATCACATAGCGGCGCTGCCGCCCCTTGACGTCCTCGGACAGCCCTTGCCGCGCTCCCGTGATCCGGAAGGTCTGGGCTCCGCTCTGCTTCCGCATCACATTCCACCACCTGCTCGCCTGTGCCGGATTCTCCCCGCTTCCGGGCAGATTCCACGGTACGCCGCGGCTGCGACGGCTTCGAGACCGGGGCATGGCCTGCACAGACAGGGTCTGCCGGGCCCATCGACGTACCCCCCCGCTCCGGCATGCGGCGTAGCAGATGCGGAGCGACACTGGCGGGGCAACGGCTCCCGGCGCGGCGGCCCGCACCGTGCCGTGGCGCGAGCCGCGGAGGAGGCGACATGAATTGGTTGTGGGCCATCATCGTCGGCCTGATTCTGGGCCTGATCGCCAAGGCCGTCATCCCCGGCAAGCAGCAGATCCCGCTCTGGCTGACGGTGATCTTCGGCATGCTCGGCAGCGTCCTGGGCAACTGGGCGGCCACCGGACTCGGCATCAACGAGACCCGGGGCATCGACTGGACCCGGCATCTGCTCCAGCTGGTCGGCGCGATCCTCATCGTCGCCGTCGGCGACCGCCTGTGGGTCGCGGTCCGCGGCCGTAAGGGAGGGGAGACCTGATCTCCCGGCGACACGGCGAGGCGGCCGGTGCGCGAGACGCTCGCGCACCGGCCGCCCGTCCGCCCGCGGGGCTCAGCGGCCCTCGAGCTGCGCCAGCTTGCGCCCCGCCTTGAGGTACGCGGTGCCCGGCGCACCGGCCACCTTCTCGGCCAGCACCTCGGCCAGCGGCCGCACCGACTCGGCCTCGGCCAGGACCACGGTCTGCTGGCCGTCCTCGCCCTCGACCACCAGCCGCAGCGCGTTCTGCTTCGCCAGCCGCCGCGCCGCCGAGGCGCTCGGCGTGAACTGGAGCACCTTGGTCAGCACCGCCGCGACGGTCTCGCCGCCGTGCTCGGCGACATCGACGACCGGCAGCGACTCCACATCGGCGAAGGACTTCTTGGAGAACTGTGCGATGAACCCGGCCCGCGCCGCCATCGCCGCCTCCAGCCCGTACAGCGCCGCCACGACCTCACCCGCCAGGACCTTCTTCAGATCCATCGGGTGCAGCGACCGGTCCGCAACCCGGCCCAGCGCCAGCGCGACCTCGTCGTCCGTCCACTCCGTCCAGGCCTTCAGGTACGGCTCCATCAGCCGGTCCGGCACCGACATGATCTTGCCGAAGACATCGTCGGCGGGCGCGCTCAGCCCGACGTAATTGCCCTTGGACTTGGACATCTTGGCGCCGGTGCCGTCCGTGCCCTCGATCAGCGGCATGGTCACCACCAGCTGCGGCGTCTGCCCGCGCAGCTCCATCAGCTTGCGCGCCATCTGGAGATTCAGCAGCTGGTCCGAGCCGCCCAGCTCCACATCGCAGTTCAGCGCCACCGAGTCCAGACCCTGCGCGATCGGGTACAGCAGCTCGGTCATGGTCAGACCCGAGCCGGCCGCCAGCCGGTTGCGGAAGTCCTCGCGCTGGAGCAGCTGCGAGGCCGGGACATGGGCGAGCAGCCCGAGCAGCTCGGGGAAGGTGTACGGCGCCAGCCACTCGCTGTTCTGCCGGAAGCTGACCTTCTCGAAGTCGAAGAACGGGCGCACCTGTTCGCGGTAGGTGGCCAGGTTGTTCGCGATGTCCTCGTCGGTCAGCGGCGGACGCTCGGCCGTACGGCCGGACGGGTCACCGATCTTGGCCGTGAAGTCGCCGATGATCAGCGTGACGTCATGGCCCAGCCGCTGGAACCGGCTCAGGATGATCAGCGGGACCGCATGCCCCAGGTGCACATCGGTCGCCGTCGGGTCGATGCCCAGCTTGATGTGCAGACCCCGGCCGGCCGCCCGGCGCTCCTCGATCCGCTCGGCCAGCTTGTCCACGCCCGGCAGGACCTCGACCGTCCGGGACGCGATCAGCTCGGCCTGCTCCTTCGCGGACAGGTCCGACAGATCCAGATAGCGCCGGGCGCCCGTCTCCTTGAGCAGCTCCTGGACGGTGCCGTCCGAGGAGAGGTCGGCGGAGAGCAGTGTGCTGGCGCGGGCGACGGATTCGCCGAGGCGTGTCATGGCGTCCCTGATCGATCGTGGTTCCCCATGGGAGGACCCCAAGGGGGAGGCAAGGGGCCAGTCTATTCGGTGCGGGCACCCCGGCCCCCGCCTCCCCGGCCCGCTCACACCCCGCGGCTGACCGAGCTCATGTGGAAGTCCGGGATCCGCAGGGCGGGCATCGCCGCCCGGGTGAAGTCATCGCTCCACTCACGCGGCAGCGTCCGCTCCGTACGGCCCGCCTCCACCGCCCGCGCCAGCAGGCCCACCGGCGACTCGTTGAACCGGAAGTTGTTGACCTCGCCGACGACCTCGCCGTTCTCGACCAGATACACCCCGTCCCTGGTCAGCCCGGTCAGCAGCAGCGTCGCCGGATCCACCTCGCGGATGTACCACAGACACGTCAGCAGCAGCACCGGACCGTCGTGCCCGGAGGCCGCCACCATCTCCTCCAGGGAGCGCGAACCGCCGCCCTCCAGAAGGAGGTTGTCGATCCCCGGCGCCACCGGCAGCCCGGTCAGCCCGGCGCTGTGGCGGGTGGACACCAGCCGGTTGAGCACCCCCTCGCGCACCCACTCCGTCGGCGCCAGCGGCAGCCCGTTGTCGAAGACCGACGCCTCGTCCCCGGAGGAGTGCGCCAGCACGAACGGCGCGCACTGGAGCCCCTCCGCCGACGGGTCGCTGCGCAGCGTCAGCGGCAGCTCGGACAGCCGCTCGCCCAGCCGGGTGCGCGCCGCCCCGCCCTCGCCGGCGGCCGCCCGGGAGAAGACCGTACGGCCCTCCACGGCGTCCCGGGCCGAGGACGACCACAGCTGGTAGATCAGCAGATCGGCCACCGCGGTCGGCGGCAGCAGCGTCTCGTAGCGCCCGGCCGGCAGCTCGATGCGGCGCCCGGCCCACCCCAGCCGCCGCGCCAGCTCAGCGTCCATCTCGCGCGGATCGACATCGGCGAAGTCACGGGTCGCCCGCCCCGCCCAGGCCGACCGCGTACGGTCCGGCGACTTGGCGTTCAGCTCCAGCGTCCCGGTGGGCTGGTCGTGGCGCAGCCGCAGCCCGGCCGAGGTGCCCAGATAGGACGAGACCACCCCGTGGTGGGCGAACCCGTACAGCTCCCGGCCGCCGGAGCGGGCCTGCCGGAAGGATTCGCCGAGGGCCGGCGCGAAGTCCGCGAACACCTCCGAGGTGGTCTCGTCCGGCGCCTCGGTGAAGTCCGCCGACGCCTTCTGCCCGGCCACCAGCGGCTGCGCGTCCTCCGCCGGCCCCGCCGCCCGCGCGGCCGCCTCCGCGGCCCGCACCAGCTCCTCCAGCTCCGCCCCGGTGACCGCCGACCGCGACACCACCCCGGACGCGGTGCCCTGCCCGCCGTCGACCGTGGCGACGACGGTCAGCGTCCGCCCGCGGGTGACCCCGTTGGTGGTGAGCGCATTGCCCGCCCAGCGCAGATTGGCGCTGGAGTGCTCGTCGGCGATGACCACACAGCCGTCCGCACGGGAGAGCTCCAGGGCGCGTTCGACGATCTCGTGGGGGTTGCTGCTGCGGCTCGTGCGGCCGGTGCGGTTCGTGTGGTTCGTACGGGGACTCATCGACCCGCCTCCTGCGTCGTGTCAAGACTGTGCTCGCCGGGGGAGCAACCCCCGGCCCCCCGGCCGATTCCGTGGTGCGCGCTCATCGACCCGCCTCCTGCGTCGTGTTAAGGATGTTCACGCCCTCGAACAGCGCCGACGGGCAGCCGTGCGACACCGCCGCGATCTGCCCCGGCTGCGCCTTGCCGCAGTTGAAGGCGCCGCCCAGCACATACGTCTGCGGGCCGCCCACCGCGGTCATCGAGCCCCAGAAGTCGGTGGTGCTCGCCTGATACGCGACATCGCGCAGCTGCCCGGCCAGCCGCCCGTTCCGGATCGCGTATGCCCTCTGCTCTGTGAACTGGAAGTTCACCGGGGGAGCGGAGGGCATCCCCCTATTTTGGGCGTCTGTGCAGGTCAGGCTGCTTTTCACGGTCTGCGCTCAATCCCTGTTCATACCGGTTCAAACCGGACTGTGCGGGGTCTGGTGATGACTTGGTGTCGACCTGGGAGCAGAGCCTATCGAGAGGCATCTGTGCTGAATGGAGGCTTATAACGACCCTCCCGCACGTACCGTAGCGAAGTTAATGCAAACCGTTTCCGCCTGACTGGTGGGGGCTTCTCTCCTCCGTGTGACCGACCGAACTGGGGCCGATCGATCCAGGGTGGTCGTGCCTGCTTCTCGGCGGCCCCTGGATGCGACGGAGCCCCCGCCACGGGGCAGGGGCTTTCGTGTGTTCTGCGGGCCGTCACGTGGGGCGTAGCGCTTCGACTGCCCCGACGTCCCGCGTGGGCGGGGGCCGCACAGGGCCGCCAGAGCGTGAGCTTGCTGCGGGGCCTTGGTCGGGGGCGGATCAGATGGCGCCGAACTCGCCGGCCTTGGCGGCTGACACGAACGAAGACCAGGCGGACGGCTCGAAGGTAAGCGCCGGGCCGTTTGGGTCCTTGCTGTCACGGACGGGGACGACGCCAGGGATATTGGATGCAACCTCGATGCACTGGCCGCCGTTGCCACTGTAGGAACTCTTGAACCAGCGGGGGGACTGCGTCTTCACGAGATGCCCTTTCGTACTTGCTCGATCATGGCCACAGATGCCGCCTGTGACAGCGCTTCGGCCTGTAGCTGATGGTAGGCCGTCAGTATGGGCAGGACGAATGTACTTTCACGTTCGAGATGGCCCCGGTGGGCAGACTCGGCGTAGGACATCAGCGAGCGGTCCGGCATCGTTAGCACGGTGACGGGCAGGCTAAACGGCCTGCGTGCTCCCATGGAGAACGGTGCGACTTGCAACACGGTGTTCGGCCGCTCTGCGAACTCAAGCAAGCGCGCGAGCTGAGCGTCCATGACACTGCGGTTCCCCATCGGCCGACGGATGCACCCTTCATCAAGTACCGCGAGGATCAGTGGCGACGGCGACCGGACGAGGGTGGTTTGCCGATTCGCCACCAGCTCAACACGTTCGTCGGCTTGCTCGGGGGTGATCGCTTCCCGCCGTACTGCGTCCGCTTCTAGCGTCGCTGCGTACTCCGGCGTCTGGAGTAGGCCAGGGATAACACCTACTTCGTACAGCCTGATCTCTGCGGCTCGCGCTTCATGTGCGACGTACTCCGGGAATCCTTCAATGAGCGCTGTGTGACGCGCAGCTCGGCTCTGACGTGCGAGTCTGTCACCAGTACCGAACACTCGATCAGCGCTCGCCGCAAAATGAGGAGTTGGGGAGCGGCGGCCAGTTTCGACGGCAGAAATATGCGTTCCGGAGCACCCCATGCGCTCGGCTAGCTCGTCCTGTGTCCAGCCGCGCTCATCCCGCAGCGTGCGTAGGCGCTGACCAAACCGCGCACTGGGCGACTTTTCGGGGTCCAATTCCTTGCGGTTCACCATCCGGGTAACCAACTCTCCATTCAAATGGCACAAGTTGAGGACATGCCGACTGTAGGCCACGCTGAAGCCCCCCGGTAGTGGAAGCACTACGGAGAGGAGTAGTCGTGACACGCCTGACCCCACGCGCACAGCTCGGCATCCCCAACTCTCAGCCGGCTGCGGCCGAGTGCGACATCTGTAAAGCCTTGGTGCACCAGCGGCAGACCGCGGAGGCGCGGGGCGACTGGTCGAAAGTCGCCGACATCAACATCGAACTCCGCAACCACCCGCACAAGGGGCGCCAATGACAGCCAAAGCGCGTTCAGGTGTGCAGGTCCTTCAGGAACTTCAACTCGCCCTCAGTGACGCCCAGGTGCGGTTGCCTGAGTTGCTGATCACCGACACGGACACCGGAGAACTTCGGATCAACCTTGGCCGAGTCGGTATCGGCACAGCGGCGAAGCTTGCGGGCGCTCTTCGGAAGGGAAAATGACCATGCGATGCCCCGTCATGTCCATGCACGACATGAAGCGGCTCTCCAAGTGGACATATTCCTGCGCGTTGCACGGCGTAACGGTGGTCTTCCACGCTCCCGGACCGCCCAGCGACCCACCGCCCCGTTCCCGGTCAGTCGAACGAGGTTCCCCTCGTCGTGAGGTGGGCCCCGATGGCCCGGTCTACGTCGCCAAAGGCAGCTATCACGCTGCGCCAAGCTGCTCCACCCTCGGCAAGTGCCCCGTGCCGGTCATCACCGTCACATCCCGCACCCAAGCAACGCGCGACGGGCTCTCCCCGTGCGGCCACTGCATCAAGAAGGTGGCGTGATGACTGCGCGGAGGAAAGGGCAGCGCGTACGGATCACCCCTGATGGCTGGTTCATCGGCGGCATCCTCGCCCTGACCGTCTGGGGCACGGTCGTGCTCTTCGTCGTCCTGTCCGCTACGGGCAAGCTCTCATGAACTCCCGCTCCCTGGGACTGAGGGGCCAGGGAGCGGGTTACAACCCCCGGCTTGTGCTGGCCGGGGGTGTTCCTCACGAAGCGGCTTCCCTGTGCCGAGCGGGCGGGGCGGCTGCCATAAGCCCCCGACTCCCAACGCCTGCCCGAGGGAGGGGGTCGGGTCACTCACCACCACCACCTCTACAACGACAGGAAGCATGGCTGTGACTGCACTGCAAGAACTCCGCCTACAAGATCCGACGAATGCACGAGATCTCCTCAGCGAGGACGCCTTCCGCGCCATTACCGCAACCGTGCAAAGGGACAACCCGGAGATGGGCCATGACAGTGCGTCCCGCATCGTTGCGGAGGCACTGAAATTCGTAGCCACAGCTGCCAAGTTCCCCGACTGTGACATGCGCCCTTCGAAGCTCGTAGACAAGGGGTGGCATGCACTCATCCTGAATACGCGCGTGTACGAAACGCTGTGCTCCGATCTCGGGGGGTTCATTCACCACACGCCAGATGAGCCGGCATCGACTCCTGCCCGCACCGTCGCGTTGGACATGACACAGGACCTGATGGCTGAGGCTGGCTATGGGCCTGATCTGACGCTGTGGCTTCATCCGTCAGGAGCTGCCGAATGTGAGGGCGGTCCGGCCATGTGCTGCAAGGGCTGCGGCCCAAAGAACGCAGGCGACTAGCTCTAGAGCCCCCGTCTCGACGGAAGCTTCCACCGATCAACAGTTCGGTGGGTGTCTATCTCGACGCAGGAGAGGAGGAGTTGGGAGGCTCGGAAGACGAGTGAAGGGGAGACCCGTGATTCCAACGATGGCAGAGCACGGATGTTCGTCTGAGTACCACACAACCAACATCAAGACGGACGGGACCCACGTCCAAAAATGCATCTCGTGCGGCTACAAGATCACGCACGAGCGGCCGGGAGGAGACAAAAATGCCTTGCCTAGCGCCACCCCGGTTAGACAGCAACCAGATAGCACCTACTCAGGTCGACCCGCTCTCTGAGGTTGACCCGCTCCTGACCCCAACGGCTGGCGGCACGTGTCCGGTGTGCGGGTCAAGTAACACCCACAACGAAGAGGATGCGAACGGGTGGTGGGTGGTCTGCCACGACTGCCACTCCCGGTCCCAATGACGCGGAGTAGCTGCTGAGCATCCCGTAGGTGCCCCGTTCGCCTGCTTCCCCCGAGGTATGCGAACGGGGCATTCATGGTTGGTGGGCTCAGCCAGCGGGGCTCACCAGCAAGAGTGCCCCGCCGCTGCATCCGTGGGGAACTTATTAAGATAAGTGGTTGCCTCTCGTTTGCGCATCCTTCATGCTTGTTACTTGTTCGGATGAGTGCCCAGCTGGGACCTCGTGGCGCTCGTCAATCAGCGTGCAAGGAGTTCACATGAAGGTATCTACGCGTGTGCGGTCGCTCATGGTTGTCGGTGCGGTGACGGTGGCGGGTCTGGGTGCGGGTGCGGCCAGCGCTTCAGCGGCGACTGCCCCTGAGTCGGCCGCGTCGCAGTCGGCATCTGGTGTGCAGGCAGGGGAGATGTCCACCGTGGCAGTGGACGGGTTACGTCTGCGGTCGGCCCCGAGTTTCGGGGGCACGACCGAGGGTCTGCTGTATAGCGGGGACCGAGTGTTTGTCCGTATCACATTCGATCCGTCGTATAACTCCGATTGGGTGGGGGTGATGCTGACGGGTCGGAGTGCTGGCGGTTTGCCGTATCAGACGCGCGGATACGTCTGGAAGCAGTATCTCCAGTAGGAGTTAGCCGGTGATGCGCGTTGGCCCCTTCTCGTCTGACGGGAGGGGGCCGTCTTCGTCTTCCGAAAATCCTTCTGGCAGGAACGTTTTTTCCGTTGGGCGGGGTCTTCGGTCGCGTCGCTTGCATGCACCTGACACGGGCTGCTTGTCTGGTCTGTTCGTCGGGCGATATGCCAGCGGCAACTAGTAGTTGAGCTAGTAGCGGGGGTGCTGTGAAGTGGGTTCGGAACCGTGGGCCGATGATGACGATGAAGGTCTTTGGGTCCGGGGGGCGGATTACCTGGCGGGTTGGCATGATGCGGAGGAAGCGGCGCGTGACTTCAACGCGGCTGTACTCACGGCGGGTTGCAATGCCGAGTTGCTTAGGGCTTCGCCGCACACGGGGCCGTTGGGTGAGGGGGTGGTCTGGCTGACTCCGACTGCGGTACGGGTGATGGCTCGGCTTCTCGCCAATGCGCAATGCGTGTGCAAGTGGTCCGCATAGGAGAGGGGTTGGTGGCGAATTCCGTGCCCGCTGGTGACTGCCTTCACCACATGCGGCCTCGTTGGCGGACGGCGCGCCCTCGACTGCCCGCGCTGAGCGGAGCGCCCCCACGGCGCCCGGCCACATCGCGGCAGCAGGAAGCTCCCCCTTAGCCCGTGACGGGGTGCAAGGTCCGCTTACGCGCCTGCGGTGCTGACGGTGGCGGTACGGCGGCCGGCCCATCACCGGTGCAGCGGACGGCGACCGGGCCCCCACGACCCCACTTCCCTCCCGTAGCCAGCGGTCTTGGCGGGACAACAGAGTCGCTGGAGTCGGCAGCGTCTGTGTCCGTAAGCCAGGAGATGCCGCGAACGCAACGGCCAACATGACGAAGGCTCCCAAGGGGGCCGTGATTGGGGAATCAGATGGGATTAGGACGAACTCTCAAGACCCAGTCAGGCAGTGAGGTACACATCGAGGAAGACGGCCGGGGCGTGAAATGGGTGGTTTGCGCGGGCTGCCGCAAGCGGACGATGGTCCGCGGGTTCGGCGTTCCTCGACTCAGCGCCGAGCGTCACGCACGCACTTGCCGCCGCTGAACTGAGGGGCTGCGCCCTGCGCTGGCCCGGTCGTCTACCCGGTCACCGTTGACAGCAAGACAAGGCCCCCGCTGGTTGCTGACCGGCGGGGGTTTCGCACGCCTGGGAGCGCTTCGGCGAATGGGGCGGCTGGCGGCCGGGCGGGACCGGCCGAAGGCCGCACGCCCGGCCGGACCGTCCGGCCGCCCGGCGCGCCCTGGCGCGCCCTTGAGTAAGTGAAGAAACTTTACGCAGGTTCGCTCTGGGCCTTGCGGGGGCGCTTGGCTGGCGCCTTCTCGGGGGTGACCCGAAAGACAAGCCGGGACTTGGCGGCGGCGGTGTGCAGCTCCTCGCAGAGAAGCGGACGGTGATCGGTGCCGTAGGTGACGCGATAGGTGATGAGAATCGGGCTGGCGTCGGACAATCCAAGGGCCTGTCGCTCGTCGGGCAGGGGCGTCCGCGCGTCGACGTACTCCAGCCAGTACAAGTCGTGGCCGGCTGCGACTAGATGTGCGTACAGATCGGTTACCGGGGCGTCGGGAGTCTCCCCCAACGCCGGGGCTTCGGCTGCTACGTCAAGAGGAATGATCAAACGCTGTGTACTGCGAGCGCCGGTCGCTGGATCGGTCAGCAGGCGATCGACACTGAAGGCATCGGTGGCGTCCTCTTCCCGGCGACCCAGAAGTTCAGCGAGTGTGCCGATGATGTGAGTGCGAGTGATGCTCGGCTCTTCCGCCTCATGCATCTCTGGCACAGAGAAGCGCTTGCCCGATTTCGTGATCGTCCGCGGGATGGCAGACGTAGGGCTGACCATGCGGACGAAGGAACCTTGCCCTTGCCGACTTTCAACTAGACCCATGGTCCGCAGTTCGGCGACTGCGAGTCGCACGGTCATGCGGCTGAGTTTGTACCGCTCAATGAGTTCGGTCTCGCTTGGTAGCTTGCTCCCAGGTTCGTACTCGCCTGACTTGATCGCCTGTGCCAGGTTGTCGGCGACTTGCCTGTACATGGGGGTAGGACGGGTGATGTCGCCCGGCATCGAATGACTCCTGTCCGGCAGCTGCCGTGAGGGTGGCTAGCGGTGATCGGCTCTATCACTCATTAGAATAAGGGGTTGCCTAACTGGCTCACAAGATGGAGCATGAGTGCACTCGTTATAACGAGAGGCGTACGGATGAGCTGTGCGCCTGCATCAACGGTGGAGGAGTGCAAAGCGTGCAGACCATGCCCATTGATGTGGGGCGTCTGGGGACGTTCCTGTGTGTTGTGCCACCCGAACCGCGGGCGAATCCAGAGACCGGGGAGTTGCGGAAGGATCGGGACGGCAATCCCATCTACGTGGTGGGAGTTGCGGTGCGTCAGGCAGACCGGCGGCGCGCGGACGTCATCGACATTTCCGTTCCGGCCGAACCGCAGGGGATCGCCGAAGGCATGCCCGTGCTGGTAAATCACCTGGTGGCAACGTACTGGCAGATCGGTGACCGGTCCGGAATCGCGTTCCGCGCCTCGACGATCACCCCGGCCGGTCCTCCCGCCGGCCCTTCCGCCAGCAGCTCGGGAAACCGCGGCAAGTCGGGCGGTGATGCCTGATGACTGCTCACGACGTAGAGCCTGAAGAAGTGGCCCGGCTCAGGCGGCATCTGCAACTCCTGCACGGCGTAGAGCGCCTGTTCGATGTGGCACCCGACGTCGTCACCGTCCGATGGCTGCTGCGACTGACGTGCGACAACGGCGAATTGGCCGCTAGGTCCGCCCGGAGGGTGCTTGCCGATATGAACCGTCGCGAAAGGGGGGTGTCGTAATGGTGTGGTCCCTGGCGGTGTGGTTCGGCTCGGCACTGTTGATCCTCGCGGTCCTCACTCAAAGATGGTGGGATCCGTGGCTGGCCAAATCAGGCGTCGACTGGCGCGCGTTCCCCTTGCGCTGGTACCTGCTGGGGTTTCCGGCAACAGTGATCCGGATACGGTGGCGCTGGAAGCAGGTCTGTTTGATCAACGACCTGTCGATCAGCCGGAAACCCACACGTATGGCGGTCGGCGACCTGGCCGTACGAGGTACTGCTCTGCGGCCGATTGCACCGAGTCTCGGGCTACCTCGCGTCACGCGTACAGGACTGGTCGTGCGGGTTCGTTTGAACCCTGGCCAGACTCCCCGTCCATTCCTGAACGCGACGGGCGCACTGGAACACGCCTGGCGGGTGCACCGTGTGCGCATCAGCTCACCACGGCGGGGCGAGCTGATCGTGACGGTCACGGCTCAGGACTCGCTGAGTCGAGGAGACGCGAAGGCTGATCAGCAGCCGGACCGGTTCTTGGCTGCCCGGGTCGGCCGGATCGAAGATGGTGGCGCCTGGGTGCTGGATCTGCGCGAGATTCCGCACTGGCTCTTGGTCGGCGCGACCCAATCGGGTAAGTCCACGCTCCTGGCGGCGTGGGTGGTCCGACTGGCTCCACAGCGGTTAGCCCTGGTGGGCATCGACTGCAAGGGCGGCTTGGAACTCGGGTTGGTCGAATCGCGGCTATCGGCGCTCGCTTGCAACCGGCCGGAAGCGATCGAACTGCTCCGCGCCCTGGTGCAAGAGATGCAAGATCGGATGGCGGCGTGCCGAGCGGCCCGCGTGCGGTCAATCTGGCAGCTGCCAGAGAGCGAGCGTCCCGTTCCGATCGTGGTCCTGGTGGATGAGCTGGCAGAGCTGTATCTATCGGATGGTTCCCGGGAGTCCCGCGACGAAGTGGCGCAATGCGCGACGCTGCTCCTGCGGGTGGCTCAGCTAGGGGCGGCTCTCGGCCTGCATTTGGTGGTCGCCGGCCAGCGGGTCGGCTCCGAACTCGGGCCGGGCGTAACTGCTCTCCGGGCTCAGCTCGGCGGCAGGATCGCACATCGAGTCAATGATGAGGCAACAGCAGAGATGGCTCTGGGTGACTTGTCTCCCGATGCCATCGCGGTTGCCCAGACGATCGAACCTGACGAAAAGGGCGTCGCCGTTACCACGGTCGGGGGTCGGTGGATGCGTGCTCGCTCTGATCTCACGACGCCAGAACAAGCTCGGACCGTCGCCGACAAACACGCCCATCTAACCCCGCACTTGCCCGTCTTGGCGCACTGCATGACCGGGGGAGGGACGTCGGAATGAAATTGACACAAGGAGAAATCCTCTTCCTGATCGCATTCTCTGCGCTTATCGTCGTCATGCTCGTCCGGTCGGGCGAAGTCAAATTCTGGCAGGCATTCATCGCTGGGCTCCTGGGCTTCTGCCTCGCGCTAACCCCCCTGGGAACGACATTGCTCTGGCTGATCAGCCTAGTCGTTCATGCCGTCCACTGAGGGAGAGCAACGCATGAAGGCATTCCTCAAGTTCATGACGGTAGTGGTCTTCATCGGCGTCGTCATCGGCTCGTGCGGAAAGGGCCCCTGACGGGCGGTACCGCTACCACTCGTGGGCCGCGGCTGAGGCTAACTAGCCTTGCCGCGGCCCCTCTTCAGGCGGCTTTCTCTCCGGACAGTTCCGCAAGGAAATGCACCACTTTTCTGGAAAGGGGTCCTCCATGTCTAGTCTGATCAGCAACTCCGGCAATCCATTCACAGATGACGATTCGCGGCGGGCCACACTCGCTCTGGAAGATCGCCTCCGCTCTCTCTCCGCAACTGAACAAGACCTTGTTCGCTTAGTGGCAGATCCTGGTTTTCACCGCTGGATGGACCAGATTCGATCCGTGGGCGGCTGTGCGCACCCGATCTACCTCGTGGGATATACGACTGTCCGGGACCCGGATTCTGGTGCAGTGCTCCGGCACTTCGACACAGCGAGCGAACCTGGCGGACGACTGGCCGTGCGCTGCCGAAACCGCAGGGAGACCCGCTGTGCCCCGTGCTCCTACCTGCACGCCGGCGACACGTTCCAACTTGTTCGCTCAGGTCTGGCTGGCGGTAAGGGAACGCCATCCGAAGTCCGGGATCATCCCCGTCTCTTCGTCACGCTCACGGCTCCCTCCTTCGGTCCCGTGCACCACATCACGGAAGGCGGGAAACAGTGTTTGCCACGCCGTGAAAACGGTAACTGCGAGCATGGGCGCTCACGCGGATGCCGCCTGGTGCACAGTGACGGTGACCCGTTGTTGGGACAGCCATTGTGCGCGGCCTGCTATGACTACGCTGGGCACGTCCTCTGGCACGCACACGCGGGGCTCCTGTGGAGCCGATTCTGTGACAGGGTCCGGCGCATACTGGCTACTTCTGTGGGGATCGCTCAGAACAAGCTGAAGGATCACGCACGCCTGTCCTTCGCAAAGGTCGCTGAGTACCAACTACGTGCCGCAATCCACTATCACGCCGTGGTTCGCCTTGATGGACCCAGTGGCCCTGAAGTCCCCCCGCCGGAATGGGCGTCCGCTGCACTCTTGGAAAGCGCGATTCGGGAAGCAGCAGATGAGGTGACCGTCCCTATGCCGTACTCAGTAGCTGTGGGTGAATTCGTCGCCAGGTGGGGAACTCAGCTAGATATTCATGCGATTCAGTCGTTCATCGATGGCGCTCCGGTGACGGATGACAGGGTGGCGGCCTACGTAGCTAAGTACGTCGGCAAATCCGTCTCTGAAGTGGGCGGAGCAGACCGCCGGCTCACCTCGGCCGCCGAGATTCAGTATGCAAGTTCTAACACTCACATCCGGACACTCATGGGGACATGTTGGCGTCTCGGCGGCCTTGGGGAACTGGAGGACTTGAGGCTTCGACAGTGGGCTCATGCCCTGGGCTACCGAGGGCATGTCCTTACGAAATCGCGGGTCTACTCGACCACTTACACGGCGCTCCGCGCTGCTCGTACTGATCACGTGCGCTCTGCATCCAGCGCCGATCCAGAAAACCAGGATGAGACGGCTGTCACCGAATCGGTGTGGCGATACGTCGGATCCGGTCACACTCCGGGGGCTGCTGAACTCGCTGCCGGGATCGCACGTGATCATGCTGAGGCTCGACGGTTCTACAAAGAGGCAAAGGAAGACGAGGGGTGGGCAAGGGGTGCCATGTTTTGCGGGAGAGAGCTGTGAGGGGCGGGAGCAACCTGCTCATGACGCCTGATGAGGCAGCTGCCGAACTGGGCGTGACGAAGCGGGTTCTCATGGACTCCTACCGTCGATGGGGTATCCCCTACCTGAAGGTTGGCAAGCATGTCCGGTTCCGAACTCGCGATCTGCACAACTGGGTTGACGCTCGGATGCAGGGTGGCTAACGTCACATCAAGTCACTGACCAATCAACATGCGGAGGTTCAACAAGCGTGGCGACCGTCAAGAAAGTGGATTGCTCCTGCCCGCGGCGCAAGAAGCCAACCTGCCCGCACAAGCCCTACCGGGTTACGTACCGTGAGCCAGGAGGACGGGCGGGAAAGCCGCGTCAAGTCAGCTTCAAACTCCTGGAAGATGCGCAAGCCTTCGCGGTGAAGGTGGAGCGCGACAAGGACTTAGGGGCGTACATCCACCCCAAGCAGGGGCAGCGCACCTTTTCTGACGTATGGGAGGAGTGGGTGAGTGCTGGCGTGTTGGAGGCATCCAGTAAGGCCAACTACACCAGTGTGTACAAGAATCACTACGGAGTTCCTTTTGGCTCTCGCCCCATCGGTGCTATCACCCCGAGCGACATCGCCAAGTGGGAGACAGAACAGCATGCCAAGTACGCCGCGTACGGAGTGCAGGGGCGGTTTAATGTGCTGTCGTCCGTGTTTAACTATGCCGTCGACGCGGAAATTATCGGCCGTAACCCATGCCGGAAGGCAAACGCTCGCAAGAATGCACGCAGGAGTGCATATATTCCGGTGAGCGACGAAGAGATTCCTACGATGGAGGAAGTTCTAGGGATTATCGCGGAGGCGCCGAAAAGGATTCGTGCGGGCTTCTGGGGTATGGCCGGCTGCGGCTGTCGTCCCGGTGAAGCGTTGGCGCTGTCGGATCTCTCGATGGACTGGGAAGGGTCGATCCTCCACAAGACCCATCAGGTTTCTGCTCATGGCTGCAACGAGATCAGCGGACAGAACCGCGGTGTGAAGCGAGGCACCAAGCATCGAGATCCTAAACGAGAAGACTTGGTGGTGAAGGCACCCGTACCGGCATCGGTCGCAGAGATATTTGCCGACCACATCGATTCATTCGGTGTCTGGGGAGAACGAGGGTGGCTTTTCGAATCACCGCGTAAGTCCGATCAGCATCCCTCCTACGACTGGTTCCTTAACCAGTTCAAAGAGGCAGCGAAGAAGGCGGGTACCCCCGAGTACACACCAAAGAGTTTCCGTCACTTCTTCATCTCTCAGGCGATTCATGAGGGAATCCCGCTCTTTGAGATCGCTGCATGGGTTGGGCATCGCACCACCAGAGTGACCGAGGTGGTGTATGGGCACCTTGTGCGACGTGCAATGACTCGTGGTGCCAACGCCATGGAGAACCGCTTGGGGCTCGACTTGGCTCCCTTCAAGGGCGTCATCACCCCACCCCAGTGGCTTGGGGCGGGAGCGGGTGACGATGACCACGAGGGGGCGGCCTAGGTGGTTCCCTGTGTCGGCGTGTAGACCCCGTGCAGACTTTGAGAGCCTGCGGGGCGTTCCGTCACTCGCGGCCAGACTCGGTCGAAGTGTTCAAGATGTTCACGTTCCGAAACAGTGCTGACGGGCACCCGTGAGAGACGGCGGCGATCTGTCCAGGCTGGGCCTTTCCGCAGTTGAAAGCCCCTCCTAGGACGTACGTCTGCGGTCCTCCGACGGCCATCATGGAGCCCCAGAAGTCGGGCGTAGTTCCCTGGTAGGCAACGTCCCGAAGCTGTCCGCAAAGGCGCCCGTTCCGGATCGCGTATGCCCTCTGCTGTGTGAACTGGAAGTTGTACCGCTGCATATCGATCGACCAGGACCGGTCGCCGACCACATAGATGCCGCGCTCCACGCCCGCGATCAGCTCCTCGGTGGAGGGCCCGTCCGGCGCCGGGCGCAGCGAGACGTTGGCCATCCGCTGGACCGGCACATGGTCCGGCGAGTCCGCGAAGGCGCAGCCGTTGGAGCGCGGAAAACCGGTCAACGCGGCGGTTCTGCGGTCGAGTTGATAGCCGACCAGGGTGCCGTCCTTGATCAGGTCCCAGGACTGGGCGGCCACCCCTTCGTCGTCGTAGCCGACGGTCGCCAGCCCGTGCTCGGCGGTCCGGTCGCCGGTCACGTTCATCAGGGCGGAGCCGTAGGCCAGCGTGCCCAGCTGGTCCAAGGTGGCGAACGAGGTGCCCGCGTACGCGGCCTCGTATCCCAGGGCCCGGTCCAGCTCGGTGGCGTGGCCGATCGACTCGTGGATGGTCAGCCAGAGGTTGGACGGGTCCACCACCAGGTCGTACGCGCCCGGTTCGACGCTCGGTGCGCGCATCTTCTCGGCGAGGTGCTCGGGGATCCGGGCCAGTTCGCCGTCCCAGTCGTGGTGAGGGCCGGTCAGATACTCCCAGCCGCGGCCCGCCGGCGGGGCCAGGGTGCGCATCGAGTCGAACTCGCCGGTCGTCTCGTCCACCGCCACCGCGGTCAGCTCGGGGTGCAGGCGGATGCGCTGCTGGGTGGTGCTGGTGCCCGCGGTGTCCGCGTAGAACTTGTTCTCCTGGACGGTCATGAGCAGGGCGTCCGCATGGGCCACCCCGGGCGCCGCCAGCAGCCGCGCGCTCCACTCGGCCAGCAGCCCGGTCTTGTCGGCATCGGGCACGTCGAACGGGTTGATCTCGTACGAGGAGACCCAGGTGCGGTCGGGATACGCCGGCTCCGGCGCCAGTTCCACCGTCTCCCGGGACCCGGCGGCCTCGGTCACCCTGGCCGACAGCTTCGCCATCGCCACCGCCTGGGCCGCCACCCGCGCCGCCGCGTCCATCGTCAGATCCACCCCCGAGGCGAACCCCCAGGCGCCGCCGTGCACCACCCGCACCGCATAGCCGAGGTCGGTGGTGTCCGCGCTCCCGGCCGTACGTGCGTCGCGCAGCCGCCAGGTGGCGCTGCGGACCCGTTCCAGGCGGAAGTCGGCGTGGTCGGCGCCCAGTGCGCGGGCCCGCGCCAGCGCGGCGTCGGCCAGCGCGCGCAGCGGCAGCGCAGTGAAGGTCTCGTCAAGGGCATGGGGTGCAGGCACGTCATCCTCCCGGTGGTCGGCGCCTTGATCATGCCCTGCTTCTGTGGGGACCCGACAGTGACCGGCGCGAGCCCCTGTGCAGGCTCGATTCTCCGGAAACGCGTTGTGACCGATAGTTTCGTAGCGAACTCAGGACGGATCAGGAAATGGAAAGGGTGATCTCTTGAGCCGCTCGGTTCTGGTCACCGGAGGCAACCGCGGCATTGGCCTGGCCATTGCCCGTGCCTTCGCCGAGGCTGGCGACAAGGTCGCCATCACCTACCGCTCGGGCGAACCGCCCGCGGGATTTTTGGCCGTGAAGTGCGACATCACGGACAGCGAGCAGGTCGAGCAGGCGTACAAGGAGATCGAGGAGAAGCAGGGCGCGGTCGAGGTGCTGGTGGCCAACGCCGGTGTCACCCGCGACCAGCTCCTGATGCGGATGTCCGAGGAGGACTTCACCTCGGTCCTGGAGACCAACCTCACCGGCACCTTCCGGGTGGTCAAGCGCGCCAACCGGGCGATGCTGCGGGCTCGTAAGGGACGGATCGTGCTGATCTCGTCCGTCGTCGGCCTGCTGGGCAGCGCGGGACAGGCGAACTACGCCGCCTCCAAGGCGGGTCTGGTGGGCTTCGCCCGCTCGCTCGCGCGGGAGCTGGGCAGCCGCAACATCACCGTCAACGTCGTCGCACCGGGCTTCGTCGACACCGACATGACCCGCGCGCTCACCGACGACCAGCAGGAGAAGATCCTGCAGCAGGTGCCGCTCGCGCGCTATGCGCAGCCCGAGGAGATCGCCGCCTCGGTCCGCTTCCTGGCCTCCGACGAGGCCGCGTACATCACCGGAGCCGTCATTCCCGTCGACGGCGGATTGGGCATGGGTCACTGATCAGCATGAGTGGAATCCTTGCAGGCAAGCGCATTCTGGTGACTGGAGTCCTCACCGAGGGATCCATCGCCTTCCACGCGGCCAAGGTCGCGCAGGAGCAGGGCGCGGAGGTCGTGCTCACCGGCTTCGGGCGGGTCTCGCTCGTGGAGCGCATCGCCAAGCGGCTGCCCGAGCCGACCACGGTCATCGAGATGGACGTCACCAACCCGGAGCACCTGGACGGTCTGGCCGCCAAGGTCAGCGAGTACTTCGGTGACGACGAGGGCATCGACGGCATCGTGCACTCGATCGCCTTCGGCCCGCAGGGCGCCTTCAACTTCCTGGAGGCGGACTGGGCGGACGTCTCGACGGCGGTGCAGGTCTCGGCGTTCTCGCTCAAGTCGCTGACCATGGCGTTGCTGCCGCTGATGGAGAAGCGCGGCGGCGGCTCGGTGGTGGGTCTGACTTTCGACGCGCAGATCGCCTGGCCGAAGTACGACTGGATGGGCGTCGCCAAGGCCGCCCTGGAGTCCACCGGGCGTTACCTGGCCCGTGACCTGGGCGGGCGGAACATCCGCGTCAACATGGTCTCGGCCGGCCCGATCAAGTCGATGGCCGCCAAGTCCATCCCCGGCTTCGAGGAGCTGGCGGACGTGTGGAACCACCGCGCCCCGATCGGCTGGGACCTGGCCGACCCGGAGCCGGCGGGCCGCGGCGTCGTCGGTCTGCTCTCGGACTTCTTCCCGAAGACCACCGGTGAGATCGTGCATGTCGACGGCGGCGTGCACATGATGGGCGCCTGACGCCCGTCGCGCATCCCCACTGCCCGTCCCGGTCCGCCGGGGCGGGCAGAACGCGTTTTCGAGTCGAGAAGCGGCGGCCCCCGCCCCACACTTGGACGAGGCGCCCGGCACCGCCGGCGCAAGCGCATCGTGCAGTACCCGGCGCATCGTGCAGTACGGGGAGGAGGCTTCGGCGTGCCCGCATCCCGCCGCCGTACGGCAGCCCTCACGCTCGCCCTGGCCGCCCTCCTGGGCGCCACCGCATCGGCCGCACGGGCCGTGCCCCCACCGGCCGCCGACGATCCGCAGGACATCCCGCGCGCCCAGTGCCGTACCGCCGTTGCGGGCAGCACCGCCACCGCCCGCTGCTTCAACCCCAACGGGAACCTCAGCCGGATCCGGCTCCACATCGAATGCCGCCGCTGGTACGACCCGGACGTGGACACCCGCGCCGCCCCGGACGGCCCCGCCCAGCAGATCACGCTGACCGGCCACTGCTGGCAGGAGATCGCCGAGGCATGGGTCAGCCAGGAGGCGGAGTGAGGCGGTCCGCGCCGCGGCGGCCCGTGCTCAGGTGGGCTTGAGGGCCGGGAACCGGCAGCCGAAGGAGTGGGCGCCCGCCTCGGAGGCGGCCAGGGCGGCGTCGCCCCCGCGGATGGCAGCCACCAGGCGGGCGTGGTCCATATGCGCCTCGGGGCGGAGCACCTCGCCGACATCGGCCCGCAGGAAGTCGCGCAGCACGCCCCCGAGGTCGGCGTAGATCCCGGCGAGGACCTCGTTGTGGGAAGCGGCCACCACGGCCATGTGCAAGGTCGCATCGGCCTCCACGAACGCATCGGCCGCCCCGGACTCCCAGGCCGCCTCGCGACGCTCCAGGAGGGCGTCGAGCTGCCGCAGATCCCCTTCCGTACGGCGCTGCGCGGCGAGCCGGGCGGCCTCCGCCTCCAGGGCGCTGCGCAGTTCGGCGACGTGCCGGGGGTCGGCGTCCGCGAAGCGGCGGTTCATCACCCCGGCCAGTTCGCTGGTGGCCACGACGTAGGTGCCCGAGCCCTGCCGGATGTCGAGCAGGCCGTTGTGGGCCAGCGCCCGTACGGCCTCGCGGACGGTGTTGCGGGCCACCCCGAGTTCCTCGACGAGCTCCGGCTCGGTCGGGATACGGGCGCCCACCGGCCACTCGCCGGATGTGATCTGGGCGCGCAGCTGCGCGATCACCTGGTCGGCCAGGGCGGACCGGCGGGGCGAGGTCAGGGGCATGACGGTGCTCCGGAGGGGTGGGGCGGACGGACGGTGCGCACGCGTGCGGGCCGGCCGGGTCCGCGGCGTCGGGTGCGACGGCAGAGGCTATCCGTCACCGCGGCCCTCTCGGGCGGGCAATCGGCTGGACAAGTATTCATCCCATGATTCTATGATGGCGTCCATGCCCGACGAAGACCTCGCGCCCCCCGGCCCGCCCGCCGGGCCCGCCACGGCCCCGCACCCCCTCGACACCAGCGACGACACCGGCAACGACACCAGCGGCAACGCCTCCGGCACGGCCCGGCCCGGTGGCGGGGGAACGCGCTGGCTTCGCCGGATCGTGATCGCCGGGATCGTCCTCGCCGCGCTCAACCTCCGCCCCGCCATCACCAGCCTCGGCGCGCTCCTGGAGGAGGTTCGCGACGGCCTCGGGATGAGCGGCACGGTGGCCGGTCTGCTGACGTCCGTACCGTCCCTGTGCTTTGCCGTCTTCGGTATCGCCGCACCCCGGCTGGCCAGGCGGTTCGGGCCCGGCGCCATCGTCTGCGGCGGGATGGTGGCGATCGCCGTCGGCGTCGCGCTGCGGCCGTTCGCCGGGGGCACCGCGGGCTTTCTGGCCGCCAGCGCGCTGGCCCTGGCCGGTATCGCGGTCGGCAATGTCCTGATGCCGGTCGTGATCAAGAGCCACTTCCCCGACCGGGTCGGCCCGATGACCGGGCTGTACTCCATGGCGCTGGCCCTGGGGACGTCGCTGGCCGCCGCGGCCACCGTTCCCCTGACCTCCGCGCTGGGCGGCGGCTGGCAGACCGGGCTGGCGGTGTGGGCGCTGCTCGCCGCCGTCGCCGTACTGCCCTGGCTCGCGGTCGTCCGGCGGCGCTCGGCGGGCGCTACCGGTGCCGCTCCCGGTGCCGCGGCCGCCGGAGAAGCCCCCGTACGGATCACCTCGTCGCCGACCGCCTGGGCGCTCGCCGTCTTCTTCGGCCTCCAGGCCACCGCCGCCTACGTCACGATGGGCTGGATGCCGCAGATCTTCCGCGACGCCGGGGTCTCGGCGGCCACCGCGGGCGTGCTGCTGGCCGTGACGATGGCGATGGGCGTGCCGCTCTCCTTCGTCCTGCCGCGGGTGGCCTCCCGGATGCGGCACCAGGGGCCGCTCGCGGTGGGCCTCGCCGCCTGCGGCATCGCCGGCTACGCCGGACTGTGGCTGGCCCCGGCCGCCGGAGCCTGGGCCTGGGCGCTGCTGATGGGCATCTCCAACTGCTCCTTCCCACTGGCCCTGACCATGATCGGGATGCGGGCGTCCAGCTCGGCGGGGGTGGCCGAACTCTCGGCCTTCGTGCAGTCCGTCGGCTATCTGATCTCCCTCCCCGGACCGCTGCTCGTCGGCACGCTCTACCAGCACAGCGGCGGCTGGGGTCTGCCGATCGCGTTGATGGCGGGGCTGCTGGTGCCGCAGATGGCGGTGGGCGTGCTGGCCGGCCGGGACCGCCGCATCGAGGACGAGAGGTGAATGCCACACTGGGCGCATGCCAGTGCTCGAACCGAACCCGCAGAACAGCCAGAAGAAGCTGCTCCTCGTGCTGGGCCTCATGCTCGGCGTGACCGTCGTCGTCGCGATCATCGCGAGTATCGCCGCACCGTGACGGCCGGGTCCCGGACCCCGGAGGGTGGACGGGTCCCGGATCCCTGAGGGGTGCGTCTCAGGGTTGAGTCGGGGTTTTCCCGGATAGGCGCGGCCGCCGCGGATCCGTAGCGTCGAAGTACACCGCCCGGCGCGGTGGGCGCGCCGCACCCCGCGGCCGCGCGGCCCTTCGATCCGCCCCGGAGGCGATCTCCATGTCCACCGCGTTGCGCAGCCGTTCCGCCGCCGAGGCTCCGGGGCTGCGCAGACGGCTGCCGTGGTGGGCGCCGGCCCTGCCGGTGCTCTCCTTCGTCGCCCTGCTCGCGCTGATATCGAGCCCGTCCCCGGCGAGCGCGGCCGACGCCTTCCGCAGCGCTCCCGCGGCGCTGCTGGGCATCCTCGCGCGGCTGGTGGGGGTGGCCTGACGGCCGTCACCCGCCGGGGCGGAGCCTCCCCCAACACCCCGCGCCCCGGGCTGCCTTTCATGCGAAGCTTGGACGCATGAGCGTCGATACACCCCGCCGGATCGTCCTCCTCCGACACGCAAAGGCCGAATGGACGCAGGAAAGCGACCATGAGCGCCCGCTCGCCGACCGCGGCCGCCGGGACGCCCCGGCCGCCGGCCGCTGGCTGGCCCACAGCGGGATCACCCCCGATCTGACCCTCTGCTCGACCGCCGCCCGCACCCGTGAGACCTGGAAGCTCGCCGTCCATGAGTTCCCGCAGCGGCCCAAGACCGTCTACGAGGAGCGGCTGTACGAGGCCTCCCTCGGCGAGCTCATCGCGCTCCTGAACGAGACGTCCGACGACGTCGACGACCTGATGCTGGTCGCCCACAACCCGGGTGTGCACGCCCTCGCCGATGCGCTGTCGGGCGAGGCGGACGGCGATCTGCTGCCGCGGATGAACCGCAGCGGCTTCCCTACGGCCGCCGTCGCCGTGGTCACCTTCACCGGGTCGTGGAAGTCGGTCGAGCACGGCGTCGGCCGGCTCGTCGCGTACTGGACCCCGCAGGGCTGAGCCGTAGGGCGCCGCGGCGAAGGCGCCGGTACGGCAGGGGGCCCCGGCGCAGCGCGCGCCGGGGCCCCCTGCCGTACGGACCGCTCACTCCAGGTGCATATCCGCGGCCTCGACCTCTTCGCGGGTGACACCCAGCAGATACAGGACGGTGTCCAGGAACGGCACGTTCACCGCGGTGTGCGCCGCCTCCCGTACGACCGGCTTGGCATTGAAGGCCACCCCGAGACCCGCGGTGTTGAGCATGTCCAGGTCATTGGCGCCGTCGCCGATCGCCACCGTCTGGTCCAGCGGCACCCCGGCCTGCTGCGCGAAGCTGCGCAGCAGCCGCGCCTTCCCGGCCCGGTCCACGATGTCGCCGGTCACCCGGCCGGTGAACCGGCCGTCCGCGACCTCCAGGGTGTTGGCGGCCGCGAAGTCCAGCCCCAGCTCCTCCTTGAGCGCATCGGTGACCTGGGTGAACCCGCCCGACACCACGCCGACCTGATAGCCGAGCCGCTTGAGGGTCCGCACCAGGGTGCGCGCCCCGGGGGTGAGCCGCACCTCCTTGCGCACGGTCTCCACCACGGACGCGTCCAGCCCGGCCAGCAGCGCGACCCGGGCGTGCAGCGACTGCTCGAAGTCCAGCTCCCCGCGCATCGCCGCGGCGGTCACCTCGGCGACCTCGGCCTCGCATCCGGCGTGCGCCGCAAACAGCTCGATGACCTCGTCCTGGATGAGCGTGGAGTCCACATCCATCACCACCAGCCGCTGCGCCCGGCGCTGGAGCCCCGCAGCGACCACCGCGACATCGACCCCGAGCCGCGCGGCCTCCAGGGCCAGGACGGACCGCAGCGTATCGGTCGCGGCACCCGACACCGCGAACTCGACCGCGGTCACCGGATACTTCGCGAGCCGGAAGATACGGTCGATATTGCCGCCCGTGGACGTTATGGCGGCGGCGATACAGGCCGTCGACTCCGCGGTCAGCGGATGCCCCAGCACGGTCACGTGCGAGCGGCCCTCACCGCGCGGACGGTTGTCGCCCCGGCCGGAGATGATCTCCGCCTGGAGGTGCAGCGACTCCGCCCAGCTGTGCACGGTGGCCCGCAGGTCGCCCTCGGACGAGCCGGTGGCGCCCTGGGCCGGTGCGGGGGCGGTGACCAGGGCGCACAGGGTGATGCGGCCACGGGTCACCACCTGTTCGATGTCCACGACATCGACGGAGTAGGCGGCGAGGGTGTCGAAGAGACCGGCGGTGATGCCCGGCCGGTCCTTCCCGAAGATCTTCACGAGGAGGGTCGGGGCGTCGTCGCCCGGTACGGCGGTGGCAGGCGGGATCTGCGATGCGCTCATGGTGCCCTTACCGTAACCGCCGGACGGGCCCGGCCGTACAGGTGTCCGTGCCTCGGACCGCGGATCCGCCCGACTGCCGCGGCCCGCTCCCCCCGCCGCACCCGCGCCCGGCGGACGGCGTTGATCGTTATCGACTCGTGTCCGCCCCGGCCCGTCCGCCCGGCACGTAAGGGCGGACCACCGGCCCAACTCGCCGTTTGATACGGCCATTTCGCCCGATGTGCGACCCGGAGCCCGTACCCAGAGCCGCCCACAACCCCCGCAATCCGCCGATCCCCGGGCACCCCGGGGCCATTCCGTCCCTCGGCGAGGCATTGCCGGGTCCGCCCGGAGCGCCGATGCGCCCCGCTCGCCTCCCGGTTTCCGGTCGGAGGGCCGAGCCTGAAATAGTTCCTCATGATGAATCGCCATCCCTGACTTCCCATCCAGGGTGTCGCTCGGGGGACTACGCAATGGGGCTGGAGTGCCTGAACTCGTACTCGAATTGAACGGAAGGACCTGGACCCTCGATCCGTCCCGGTCCTACAACGTGGGCCGCGATCCGCAGGGCGACATGGTGCTCGACGACGCCCGGGTCTCCTGGCGGCACGCCACCGTACGGTGGGCCGGCCAGGGCTGGATCATCGAAGACCAGGGCAGCACCAACGGCACCTATGTGCAGGGCCAGCGCATCCACCAGGTGGAGATCGGCCCCGGCTCGGTCGTCCACCTGGGCAATGCGACCACCGGTCCGCGGATCAGCCTCGCGGCGGCCGGCGCGCCGGCCGCGGGCGCCGTCGGCGCGCAGCAGGCCGCGGCGCCGCAGCAGCAGGGCTGGCAGGCCCCGCCCGTGCAGCAGCCGCCCGCGCACCAGGCACCGGTGCAGCAGCCCCCCGCCCAGCAGGGCTGGCAAGGGCCGCCGCAGGCTCAGCAGCAGCCGCCGTACATCCCGCCGCAGCAGGGCGGGCAGCCGCAGCAGCCCGGCCCCCAGCAGCCCCCCGCCCAGAACGCGGGCGGCCCGGCGCAGGCCCAGGGCGACCGCAGCCCGACCACCTTCCACCGCCTGGACACGGGCCGGGTGATGCGCATCGGCCGTGCGCTGGAGAACGAACTGGTCGTCTCCGACCTCCAGGTCTCCCGCCACCACGCCGAGTTCCGGGCCACCCCCGACGGCCGCTTCGAGATCCATGACCTCGGCAGCCACAACGGTACGTACGTCAACGGCCAGCCGGTCCCCAAGTCCGGCAAGGCCCCGGTCGGCCCGAACGACATCGTCGGCGTCGGCCACTCCACCTTCCGGCTGGTCGGCGACCGCCTGGAGGAGTTCGTCGACACCGGCGAGGTCTCCTTCTCCGCCCGCCATCTGACCGTCACCGTCGAAGGCGGCAAGCAGATCCTCAAGGACGTCTCCTTCGGCGTCCCGGAGAAGTCGCTGATCGCCGTCATCGGCCCGTCCGGCTCCGGCAAGTCGACGCTGCTCAAGGCGCTGACCGGCTACCGCCCCGCCAACCAGGGCGACGTCCTCTACGACAACCGGAACCTCTACAAGGAGTTCGCGGCGCTGCGCCAGCGCATCGGCCTGGTCCCGCAGGACGACATCCTGCACAAGGAACTGACCGTCCAAAAGGCGCTGCGCTACGCCGCCAAGCTCCGCTTCCCCGGTGACACCGCCGAGGCGGAGCGCGAGGCCCGGATCGACGAGGTCCTGCACGAGCTCAAGCTGCATGTGCACCGGGAGAAGAAGGTCACCTCGCTCTCCGGTGGCCAGCGCAAGCGCGTCTCGGTGGCCCTGGAGCTGCTGACCAAACCGTCGCTGATCTTCCTGGACGAGCCGACCTCCGGTCTCGACCCGGGCATGGACCGCGATGTGATGCAGCTGCTGCGCGGCCTCGCGGATGACGGCCGTACCGTCCTGGTCGTCACCCACTCGGTCGCCGAGCTCGGTATCTGCGACAAGCTGCTGGTGATGGCCCCGGGCGGCGGCGTGGCCTACTTCGGCCCGCCCGAGGAGGCGCTGAACTTCTTCCAGTACGACACCTGGGCGGATGTCTTCTCGGCCTTCGAGAACTACCGCGACTACGACTGGATGGGCCGCTGGCGCGGCTCCCCGCACTACCAGATGTACGCCGCCGACATCGACGCCGTCGCCCCGCAGTCGGTCAACGTCCAGGCCCCGCCGGCCAGGATGCAGAAGTCCCAGAGCTGGGGCTCGCAGCTGTGGACCCTGATGCGGCGCTATGTCTCGGTGCTCGCCTCCGACCGCGGCTTCCTGGCGCTGATGGTGATCCTGCCCGCGGTGCTCGGCGTCGTCTCGATGCTGATCCCCAGCGACTACGGGCTGGGATACGGGCCGACGAAACCGGGCGGCTTCCGGCCGAACCGCGACGCCAGCACGATCATGCTGATCCTCGCGGTCGGCATGTGCTTCTCCGGCGCGGCCAACTCCGTCCGAGAGCTGATCAAGGAGCGGGTCATCTACGAGCGCGAACGGGCCACCGGCCTGTCGCGGTCGGCGTATCTGATGTCCAAGGTGATCGTCCTCGGCGTGGTCACCGCCATCCAGGGCGTGATCATCGCGGTGATCGGCTTCTCGACCCGGAACATGCCGTCCGAGGGCCTGATCGTGCCCGCGAAACCGGCGATCGAGATGACGCTGGCGATCATCGCGCTGGGCTTCACCTCGATGATGTTCGGCCTGGTCATCTCCGCGCTGGTCAAGACGGCCGAGAAGACCATGCCGCTGTTGGTCATGTTCGCCATCGTCCAGGTCGTCTTCACCGGCGTGCTCTTCCAGCTCTTCGACACCCCGGGCGTCGCGCAGGTCGCCTGGCTGATGCCGTCGCGCTGGGCGGTCTCCGCCATGGGCGCGACCGCCGATATGAACACGCTGCTGCCGTGGGAGCCGGGCAACCCCGACCCGCTGTGGAAGCACCAGACCGGCGTCTATGTGATGGACATGATCATCCTGATCGCCCTGGGCGTCTCGCTCGCCTTCGTCGTCGCCCGCCTGCTGCGCCGCCACGAGCCGGAGGTCATGCGCAAGTAGCGGCCGCATCAGCCAGTACGCCGAGGGGCGGCACCCGTGCACCGGGTGCCGCCCCTCGGCGGTATGCGTATGGCAGCGCGGCTCAGTAGGCCGAGTTCACGTTGTCCATCGAGCCGTACTTGGCGGCCGCGTAGTTGCAGGCGGCGGTGATGTTGGCGACCGGGTCGTAGATGTTCCACGAGGTACCGGACACGTGGTAGGTCTTGAAGGTCGGGTCGATGACCTGGAGCAGCCCCTTGGAGGGGATGCCGTTCTGGGCGTTGACGTCCCAGAGGTTGATCGCCATCGGGTTGCCGGACGACTCGCGCATCAGGTTGCGGTAGATGCCGTTGTACGAGCCGGGGATGTGGTGCGCGGCCATGACGTTCAGCGACTCGCGGATCCAGCCGTCCAGGTTGTTCGGGTAGATCTTCTTGGCCGGCTTGGCCGGCTTGGGCGCGGCGGGACGGGCGGCGGAGCGGCTGGCGGCCAGCTTGGCCTTGCGCGCCCGCTCGGCCTTCGCCTTCGCCTCGGCGGCGGCCTTGGCCTTGGCGGCCTTGACGGCGGCGGCCTTCTTCGCGGCGGCCTCGGCCTTGGCCTGGGCGGCGGTGTCGGTGGCCTGCTTGGCGACCGTGGCCTGCTGGCTCTTGACCGCGCTGGCGACCTCGCTGAAGGCGACCGGCTTGAGGTTGATGTTCTCAGCGGCAGAGGCCTGGCTTGCGCCCTGGCCGGCGTCGGCACCCGGGACGAGCGCGAAGACCAGCGCGGCGGCGCCGGCCGCGGCGACACCGGCGGCCGACAGCTTGTGGGTCCGGGTGAAGCGGGTGAATCCAGGAATGGCGTGCTTAGGCATGGCTGGGTTGACCTCTCCGATGGGGAACGTCGCAGGGACCATGAGCGGCGGATTACGCCGTTCCCCTCACGGCGCCTTGCGACGGGAGCCATTCTTAGCGGCCGAAAATTGACCCGGCAAAGGTGTGACGTACGACCCGGGATAGTGGAACCCGGGGACCCAGAATTACGTCCTAGGTAACGAACTCCCTGCTCAGAGGGGAGATGTCAGCCCACTAACCCGGCTCGTAAGTGATATGCGTCCTGTGCCCGGCGTCACAGTGGTGAAGGGTTTATCTCGCCAGCCGTAATTGCAAAAGCACAGCCGGTATCGAGCAGACGTGCGCGAAGGCTTAATTCATTTCTTTTCCGGTCAAATCGGGCACTCCGCATTCCGGTGCCGGATACCCGGCCGGAATCACGGCAAAGGCTCTTTCCGGGACTCACCCCGGCAGCACCAGATGCAGGTCGCCGCACTCCCGCCACCGATAGCGCCGCGCCACGGCGGCCGCATACGCCCGCTCCAGCGCGTCCGGCTCCGCCACCGCCGCCAGCATCAGGGCCGGCGAGGCCGTCGGCTCGTGCAGCCCGGTGAGCAGGCCGTCCACCGCCCGCACCCCCCGCTTCGGGGTCACCACCAGATCCGTCCACCCGGACGCCGCCCGCACCCGCCCGTCCGGCCCGGCCGCCGACTCCAGGGCCCGTACGGCCGTCGTCCCCACGGCCACCACGCGCCCGCCCGGGGCACGCGGAGCCGCCCGCCGCCGCGCCCGCGCCGCGTTCACCAGCCGTGCCGTCGCCGCCGGCACCGCGAACCGCTCCGCATACGGAGGCTCGAACGCCTCCGCCGACGCCACCCCCGTGTGCAGCGAGAGCGGCGCGAACCGCACCCCCGCACCCACCAGCCGCGCCACCAGCCCCGCCGTGAACGGCCGGGCCGCACCGGGCAGCTCCGCACTGCCGGCGCCGGGGGAGTCCTCCGCGAACACCGACTGGTACGCCGCCGGTGGCTGCTCCTGATCCGGGGGCCCGTACCGGATCGGCCGCCCGTGGTGGTGCATCACCTGCATCGCTGTGGCGCCCGTCACCCGCCCCCACCACAGCCGTACGCCCCCGGGATCCACCGGCGCCCGGAGCGTCAGCCGCGCCCCGCCCGGCAGCCGCACCACCCTGCCTTCGGGGCCGCCCGCCCGCGGCCGGGTGCCGCCCCGCCCGTCCGGGGTGCGCAGCTCCACCGCCCAGCACCCGGCCACCTCCCGGCCCCCCGGATGCCACCGGTCCGCCCGCGTCGAGAAATGCACCACCACCGGCTCACCGCGCCCCCGCCCGTCCCCCGTCCGGCCGTCCACCGCCGCCGGCAGCGTCCGCGAGGTGTTCACCACCAGGACGTCCCCCGGCGCCAGCAGCCCCGGCAGCTCCCCGAACGCATGGTGCGCGGGCGCGGCCCCGCCCCGGCTCACCAGCAGCCGCACGGCATCCAGGGCCGGCGCCGGGCCCGGCCCCTTCGACGCCCCCGTCATGACCGCCACCGGCATGATCACGTCCCCTGTCCGGGCCGGGCAGTCCGTTTCCCGGCCCTCGCCCCCAACCTAGGAACGCGGGCGCGCGCGGGACGTCGGCCCCTGGACGGGCCCTGAGCGGGGCATTCGACCTAGGCCGCGGGTCGTAGCGGGCGGCCGCCGCCGGACCGATACGGGCCGGCCGACCCGCCGGTACGGTGAGCCCATGAGCGAGCGCAGCGTGGGGGTCCCCCCGGCCGGAGGCCGGCGGAGAATCAGGAAGAGGTGCGCGCCTCGCGGATGCGGGGCCGAGCGCAGCGAGGTCTTGGCATGAGCAACGGTCGGGGAGCCGGGATCCCCGCGGTCAGCACCGCGATCCTGGCCATGAGCAGGCATCTGGAGGTGCGCGACGTCCTCAAGACGATCGTCGCCTCGGCCCGCGAACTGCTGGACGCCGAGTACGCCGCCCTCGGCGTGCCCGACGACCACGGCGGCTTCGCCCAGTTCGTGGTGGACGGCGTCAGCGCCGAGCAGTGGAAGGCCATCGGCCCGCTGCCGCGCCAGCACGGCATCCTCGCCGCGATGCTGCACAACGCGACCCCCGAGCGCCTGGCCGACGTCCGCGAGGACCCGCGCTTCGGCGGCTGGCCCGCCGCCCACCCGGACATGTCCGACTTCCTGGGCCTCCCGGTCGCCGACGGCGACGACATCCTCGGCGCCCTCTTCCTGGCCAACAAGCGCTGCCCCAAAGAAGACGGCCGCTGCGGCTTCACCGAGGACGACGAGCACCTCCTGGGCATACTCGCCCAGCACGCCGCCATCGCCCTGACCAACGCCCGCCTCTACGAGCGCAGCCGCGAGCTGACCATCGCGGGGGAGCGCGCCCGGCTCGCGCACGAACTGCACGATGCCGTCTCCCAGAAGCTCTTCTCCCTCCGGCTGACCGCCCAGGCCGCCACCGCCCTGGTCGACCGCGACCCGGCCCGCGCCAAGGACGAGCTCCACCAGGTCACCGCGCTGGCCGCGGAGGCCGCCGACGAACTGCGCGCCGCCGTCGTCGAGCTGCGCCCGGCCGCCCTGGACGAGGACGGCCTGGTCGCCACCCTGCGCTCCCAGGTGCAGGTCCTCGACCGCGCCCACACCGCCCGCGTCACTTTCTGTTCCCACGGCGTCCGCGCCCTCCCGGCCTCCCAGGAGGAGGCGTTGCTGCGGGTCGCCCAGGAAGCGCTGCACAATGCGCTGCGGCACTCGGGCGCCGGCCAGGTCGAGGTGACCCTCACCCGCAACGGCCTGGGCGCCCTGCTGCGCATCGCCGACAACGGCCGCGGCTTCGACACCGGACTGGTCCGCCGGGCGGGCCGGCACCTGGGCCTCGTATCGATGAGGGACCGCGCCGGCGGCGTCGGCGGCAAGCTCACCGTGACGTCGGAGCCCGGCCGGGGCACCGCTGTGGAGATGGAGGTACCCGGTGGCTGACACCCGCTCGATCCGCGTGCTGCTGGTGGACGATCACCAGGTCGTACGGCGGGGACTGCGCACGTTCCTGGAGGTCCAGGACGACATCGAGGTGGTGGGGGAGGCATCCGACGGCTCCGAGGGCGTCGCGGCCGCCGAACAGCTGCGCCCGGACGTGGTCCTGATGGACGTCAAGATGCCCGGCACGGACGGCATCGAGGCGCTGCGCACCCTGCGGGGACTGGACAACCCGGCACGGGTGCTGATCGTCACCAGCTTCACCGAACAGCGCACCGTCGTCCCCGCCCTGCGGGCCGGCGCGGCGGGCTATGTCTACAAGGACATCGACCCCGAGGCGCTGGCCGCCGCCATTCGCTCGGTGGACGCCGGACACGTCCTGCTCCAGGCCGAGGTGGCCGGCGCGCTGCTCTCCCAGGAGGAGGGCAACAACGGCCAGGGACGCGGCACTTCACTGACCGAACGGGAGCGCGAGGTGCTCGCCCTGATCGCGGACGGACGCTCCAACCGCGAGATCGCCCGTGCACTCGTGCTGTCGGAAAAGACCGTGAAAACCCATGTGTCCAACATCCTGATGAAGCTCGATCTCGCCGACCGGACGCAGGCCGCGCTCTGGGCGGTCCGCCACGGCATGGGGGACTGACGGCGCGGGGCGCCCCTCTACCGCGGTGCCCCGCCACGACGGAAGCGGAACGTCGTCTTCCGATCCGAGATTCATACTGTCGTGTAGCGGTAGCCCATTCGGCGTATCCCTCTCCGGGGCCGGGCGTTGTCCAGTGCAGTCGCGGCGGCTGGTCGCGGCATCGGCAACGAGGAGCAAGAGAAGTGAAGAACATCAAGCGAGTTGCGGCCATCACGATGGTGGCGGGCGGCCTCGCCGCCGCGGGTGCCGGCGTCGCCTCCGCCCACAGCCCGCAGGCTCTGGGCACCGCGGTGGGGTCCCCCGGTGTCCTCTCCGGCAACCTCGTCCAGGCTCCGGTCCACGTCCCCGTGAACGCCTGCGGCAACACCGCCACCATCGTCGGTGCCCTCAACCCGGTCTTCGGCAACCACTGCATCAACTTCTGATCGCAGCCCTGCCGGTACGACCCCGGTGACCGCGCGACGCCACGGTCCGCGCCGTCACGCCGGACCGGCCGCGCGGACTCCTGGGCGCGCGGCCGGTCCCCTCCACGCAGCCCTGTCATCGCGGCCCCGAGCCGCCAAGTGAGGAACTCGATCTCATGAACACCGCCAAGAAGGCCGCCCTCGTCCTCGCCACCGCCGGTCTCGCCGCCGGTGCCGCCGCCGGCACCGCGTTCGCCGACGGGGCGCAGGCCTGCGGCAAGGCCGTCCACTCTCCCGGCGTCCTCTCCGGCAACGTCGTCCAGGCCCCGGTGGACGTGCCCGTGAACGTCACCGGCAACAGCATCAACGTCGTCGGCGTGCTGAACTCCGCCTTCGGCAACGGCTCCCTGAACTACTGAGCCGCCCGGCCCGGCCCCGACCCCCGGACCGCGCAGGCTCCTTCCCGACGGCCCCGCCGACCGCACCGCGGTCCGGCGGGGCCGTCGCCGTTCACCCCTGCCGCTCCTCCACCGCGGAGTTGTACGCCGCCACCTGCGCCCGCCGGGCCGTCCGCTCCACCGGCCGCAGCGCCTCGGCACGCGCCGCGATCTCCGAGGAACTCACCGCCCCGCCGTGCTCACCGCCCGCCTGCTGCGCGATGTCGATCAGGGCACCCACCCGCTGCGCCAGCTCCAGCACCCGTACCGCACGCGGCGGATAGCCCGGCGCAAGCACCTTCCGGCCGGCCTCCGCCCGCGCCCGGTACGCCTCCAGCGCCGCCTGCGCCACCGGCCCGGCCCCGGCCACATCCAGCTTCGAGAGCACCTCGGTCGCCTCCCGCAGCGCCTCCGCCAGCTCCCGCTCCGCCTCGCCGAGCGAGGGCACATCGGCCGGCGGCGCCTCCCGCGCGGGCAGGCAGCGCCAGACCACCTCGATATGCACATCGGGCCCCGAGCCGCCCTCCGGCCCCGCCTCGTACGCCTCCGGCACCAGGCCCAGCCCGGCCCCGACGGCCAGCACCGCCTCCTCGGCCTCCAGCGCCCGCGCATTGAATTCCGGCGGTCCGCTCAGCCCCAGCGGATGCCCCGGCACCGGCAGCGCCACCCGCAGACCCACCGCCCCCAGCCGCCGCAGCCGCCCCAGCGCGAGCGTCAGCCCGACCGGCGCCTCCTCGCCGGGCAGGTCCACGACGCGGTGCACCGTGTCGTCGTCCGCGATACGGTGCGCGGCTTCATCAGGTGAGACAAGTCCGGCCAACAGGGCATTTCCCCACGACGCCAGCCGTCCTGAACGAGGTTCATCGAGCATGGCCCCCAGCCTAGGGAACGGCACCGACAACGAGTGGCGTAGGTTTGCTGGGGGGAGGCGCCCACAGGCGCACGAGACGACCGAGAGCAATGGGAGACAACGCGCTCATGAGCGATGTGCTGGAGCTGGTGGACGTATCCGTGGTCCGCGAAGGACGGGCTCTGGTGGAGCAGGTCTCCTGGTCGGTGAAGGAGGGGGAGCGCTGGGTGATCCTCGGCCCCAACGGCGCCGGCAAGACCACCCTCCTGAACGTGGCCTCCAGCTACCTCTTCCCGTCCACCGGCAGCGCCACCGTCCTCGGTGAGAAGCTCGGCCGGGTCGACGTCTTCGACCTCCGCCCGCGCATCGGCATCGCCGGTATCGCCCTCGCCGACAAGCTGCCGCGCAGCCAGACCGTGCTGGAGACCGTGCTCACCGCCGCGTACGGCATGACTGCACACTGGCAGGAGAGCTACGAGGACGTCGACGAACAGCGCGCCCGCGCCTTCCTCGACCGCCTCGGCATGAACGACTACCTCGACCGGAAGTTCGGCACCCTCTCCGAGGGCGAGCGCAAGCGCACCCTGATCGCCCGCGCCATGATGACCGACCCCGAGCTCCTCCTCCTGGACGAGCCCGCCGCCGGCCTCGACCTCGGCGGCCGCGAGGACCTCGTCCGCCGTCTGGGCCGCCTCGCCCGCGACCCGTACGCCCCCTCGATGATCATGGTCACCCACCACGTCGAGGAGATCCCCCCGGGCTTCACCCACGTCCTGATGATCCGTCAGGGCAAGGTGCTCGCGGCCGGTCCCCTCGACCTCGAACTGACCTCCAGCAACCTCTCCCACTGCTTCGGCCTCCCCCTCGTCGTCGAGCAGAACGGCGGCCGCTGGACCGCCCAGGGACTGCCCCTCGCGTGATCCCGCGCGACCCGGTCGCGCCCTGTCCCGGGCCGCATCGCGGACCTACCATGAACCCGTGGATCCATGGGTGTGGTGGCTGATCGCCGCCGTAGGACTGGGCATTCCTCTCGTCGTGACCGCGATGCCCGAATTCGGGATGCTCGCGGTCGGCGCCGTCGCCGGTGCCGTCACCGCCGCGCTCCGTGGCGGCACCGTCGCGCAGTTCCTCGTCTTCGCTGCCGTATCGGTTGCGCTGATCGCCGTCGTACGCCCCATCGCCAACCGCCACCGCGGCAGCCCCCAACTCGCCTCCGGCATCGACGCCCTCAAGGGCAAGACCGCCACCGTCCTCGAACGCATCGACGGCACCGACGGCGGCCGCATCAAACTCGCCGGCGAAGTCTGGTCCGCCCGCGCCCTCGACGACGACCAGACCTACGAAGTCGGCCAGAAAGTCGATGTCGTCGAGATCGAAGGCGCCACCGCCGTCGTCATCTGACCGGAACGCACTGCACGACGCACCACGTCTCTGAAAGACTGATCAACGGCAACGACGCACGACCGCACGACCGATTGACCGTCACGCCGGTGAGCGGCCGGCACGGACCAGCTACGAAGGGCACGGGAGCCGCTGTGGATATCGCCATCGTCCTGATCATCCTGGTGGTGCTCGTGTTCCTCGCACTCATCAAGACGATCCAGGTCATCCCCCAGGCCAGCGCCGCCATCGTCGAACGCTTCGGCCGCTACACCCGCACCCTCAACGCCGGACTGAACATCGTCGTCCCGTTCATCGACTCCATCCGCAACCGCATCGACCTGCGCGAACAGGTCGTGCCGTTCCCCCCGCAGCCGGTGATCACCCAGGACAACCTGGTCGTGAACATCGACACCGTCATCTACTACCAGGTCACCGACGCCCGCGCCGCGACCTACGAAGTCGCCAGCTACATCCAGGCCATCGAGCAGCTCACCGTCACCACACTCCGCAACATCATCGGCGGCATGGACCTGGAGCGGACCCTGACCTCCCGCGAGGAGATCAACGCGGCACTGCGCGGCGTCCTCGACGAGGCCACCGGCAAGTGGGGCATCCGCGTCAACCGCGTCGAACTCAAGGCCATCGAGCCGCCGACCTCCATCCAGGACTCGATGGAGAAGCAGATGCGCGCCGACCGTGACAAGCGCGCCGCCATCCTCCAGGCCGAAGGTGTCCGGCAGTCCCAGATCCTGACGGCCGAAGGCGAGAAGCAGTCCTCCATCCTGCGCGCCGAGGGTGAGGCCAAGGCCGCCGCCCTGCGCGCCGAGGGCGAGGCCCAGGCGATCCGGGTGGTCTTCGAATCCATCCACGCCGGCGACCCCGACCAGAAGCTGCTCTCCTACCAGTACCTCCAGATGCTCCCGAAGATCGCCGAGGGCGACGCCAACAAGCTCTGGATCGTGCCCAGCGAGATCGGCGACGCACTCAAGGGCCTCGGCGGCGCCCTCGGCAACTTCGCCCCGCCCACCGGCGGCGGCTCCATCCCCAAGCCCAGCACCCCGAACCGGGAAACCCCCCCGATCGACTGACACCCGGGCGCCCCTGATGCATGATCAATGGTGGCCCCTCGACCTTGATGGCGGGGAGGCGACCACTGAGCATGTGAGGAGATGGCATGTCCCTCTGGGAATGCGTCGCAGTCTTCGCCGCGGGAATCGGCGCCGGCACCATCAACACCATCGTTGGCTCCGGCACCCTCCTCACCTTCCCGGTACTGCTGGCCTTCGGCCTGCCGCCGGTCACGGCGAACGTCTCCAACACGCTCGGCCTGGTGCCCGGTTCCCTCAGCGGCGCTTTCGGCTACCGCCGCGAACTGAGCGGCCAGCGCACCCGCATCCTCCGCTTCGGCGCCGCCGGCCTCATCGGCGGCCTGGGCGGCGCGATTCTCCTGCTGGCGCTGCCCTCCACCGCGTTCGACACGGTCATCCCGATACTGATCGCCGTCGCCCTGGTCCTCGTGGTGCTCCAGCCGAAGCTCGCCGCCGCCCTCCGCGCCCGGCGCGCCCGCAACAACACCACCGCGCCCCGCGACGGCGGCCCCCTGCTGCTCCTCGGCCTGATGCTCGCCAGCGTCTACGGTGGCTACTTCGGCGCAGCCCAGGGCGTCATCTACCTCTCCCTGATGGGCCTGCTGCTCACCGACGACCTCCAGCGCCTCAACGCCCTCAAGAACGTCCTCGCCGCGCTCGTCAACGGCATCGCGGCGGTCTTCTTCCTCTTCGTCGCCCGCTTCGACTGGACCGCCGTCCTGCTGATCGCCGTCGGCTCCGCCCTCGGCGGCCAGATAGGCGCCACCGTCGGCCGCCGCCTGCCGCCCATCGCCCTGCGCGCGGTCATCGTCCTCGTGGGACTCGCAGCCATCGCCCAACTCCTCCTCAAATGAGGCAAGTTGGGCGATGGCCCGGGCTCGTTACGCCGGCAGCGCCCGCAGCCAGTCCGGCAGCTCCTCCCGTACGGACACCCCCAGCGCCGAGAGCATCGCATCCGCCGGCGTCGGCTCGAACGGCTTCCGCAGCAGCCGCATCCCCGCCTGCTCCGGCGTACGGTCCGCTTTGCGGTGATTGTCCTCCGCACACGAGGCGACGGTATTCAGCCAGGTGTCCTCGCCCCCCTGCGCCCGCGGCACCACATGATCGACGGTCGTCGCCCGCCGCCCGCAGTACGCGCACCGGTGCTGGTCACGCACCAGCACCCCCCGCCGCGACCAGGACGCACGTCTTCGAAACGGCACCCGTACGTATCTGCTGAGCCTGATCACCCGCGGCACCGGCACATCCACCGAAGCGGCACGGATCCGCAGCCCAGGGTGCGCATTCTCGACCACGGCCTTGTCCTGCATCACCAGCACCACCGCACGTCGCAGCGACACCGTCGACAGCGGCTCGAAGCTCGCATTGAGCACCAGCGTCTCGCGCATCCCGCCCACCTTCCGGACCCGCTCCGCCCCCGCGGCGAAGTTGCTCCACTGTGCAGTGGCAGGTATTCCCCGAACAACGCAATTTCCGTACGCCACAAGGGAAATGGAAGGCGAGGAGAAGATGAAGAAGAGGTGATCCGACGGCACCCCGAACGAGCCGTAGGAGGGGGGCGACAAGGCGACAACGGGGCAGAAACCGGGACCAATACCCTGTATTCGAACCCCATCCCCACACCCGGACCGACACCGGGCGGACCGCAGAGGAAAAACGCTCCGGATCCCGCCCCCGTGACACACACGGGACCCGGAGCGCACGGCAGCCGACGAGGACGCCCGCCCAACGGCGGACTCCGGATGGGGGTCCCCCTGCTCCTCAAGAGCTTGGGGGAGGAGGGGCGACACACCTGCGCCCCGCCGCTCCCGCCACTGCGGTACCGGCCGCCCGACGGCCCTTTCAGGTCGCCGACCAGCCACCACTGTGCGTGCGGGAAGCGCCGGGGCGCAACGGAATTACGGGCCACGTCACCACGGGCCCCGCGCGGGTTCAGCCCTGCGCCGGCACCTCGTACTCGGCGATCAGCTGGGCCCGCCCGATCGCGTGGAACCGCAGATTGAACCCCACCACCGCGGGCGAGACCTCCGCATCCGGCCCGAGCTTCTCCTGGTCCACCGCGTACACCGTGAACACATAGCGGTGCGGACCGTCCCCGGGCGGCGGCGCCGCGCCCCCGAAGTCCCGCGTCCCGTAGTCGTTACGCACATGAACGGCGCCCTCGGGCAGCCCCTTCATGTCACCGCTCCCGGCCCCGGCCGGCAGCTCCGTCACCGACGCCGGAATATCGAACAGCACCCAGTGCCAGAACCCACTGCCCGTCGGCGCGTCCGGGTCGTAGCAGGTGACGGCGTAGCTCCCGGTCCCCGCCGGCGCCCCCTCCCACCGCAGCTGCGGCGAACGGTTCCCCTGGGCGAAGACCTGCTCAGGCCGCAGCGTCCCGCCCGGCTCCACCTCTTCGCTCGACACCGCGAACTCCGGTACCGGCGGATGGAAATCGTGCGGGAGCGGCCGCCGCTTCAGCTCGGACACTCGAACCTCCTGGTCGCTTGCTGACACTCTGTCCGGCCAGGTTAGAGCCAGTTCCGCTTACCGCCGACCTCCGCCAGCCACTGGTTGAGGTAACCGGCCCAGTCGGTCGACTCGTAGTCGTCGAGATCCATCGTGAACTGCCGGTACGAATCCGACCCGCCCGTGAACAGCCCCGGCTTCTTGTCCATCTCCAGCACCACGTCCATCTCCCGCTCATCGGCGACGAACGACAGCTCGACCTGGTTCAGCCCGCGGTACTGCTGCGGCGCGTGGAACTCGATCTCCTGGTAGAACGGCAGCTTCTGCCGCGTTCCCCGGATGCGCCCCTTCTCCAGATCGGCGCTCTTGAACCGGAAACCGAGCCGGCCGAACGCATCCAGAATCGCCTGCTGCGCCGGCAGCGGATGCACGCTCACCGGGTCGAGATCACTGGAGTCCACCGCCCGCGCAATCGCCAGCTCCGTCGACACCCCGACGCTCATCCCCTTCAGATGCGTCCCGAGGAAGGACGTGATCGGCGTCTCCCACGGAATCTCCAGCCCGAACGGCACCGTGTGCACGGCCTCCGGCTGCACCTGGAACGCGCCACCGACCCGGAGCTTGGTGAACTCGATGTTCTCCCTGCGCTCCCCGTCGCTGGTCTCCACCTCGACCACCGCCTGAAGCCCCACGGACAGCCCCTGGATTTCCTGCGCCACGGACCCGCCCTGCATCCGCACCTCGCCCTGCGCGACCCCGCCCGGCACGACGTTCTCCTCGAAGAGGACCGTCTCCACCTTGGCGCCCCCGGCCCCCAAGCTCGCCAGCAGCTTCTTGAACCCCATGCTCGTCCTCCCCAGGCGCAACGCCTGTGCTCAGTGCACACGCACCGGGCTGCGGACCCTCGTCCGCCCCGGCGCGATCTCTACGGGCCACACCTTCCCAACCCCGACGCCCCGGCGGCCAGTCGCCCGCCCCCTGCCTGCACTACGCTCGGTGCGCATGACCGACGTACCGGAACGTATGCCGCTCTCCCGCGACTTCTTCGACCGCCCCGTTCTGGACGTCGCCCCCGATCTGCTCGGCCGCACCCTGGTACGCCACACCCCCGACGGCCCCATCGAGCTCCGCCTGACCGAGGTCGAGGCCTACGACGGCGAGACCGACCCCGGCTCCCACGCCTACCGCGGCCGCACCGCCCGCAACGCCTCGATGTTCGGCCCGCCCGGCCATGCGTACGTCTACTTCATCTACGGCATGTGGTTCAGCGTCAACCTGGTCTGCGGCCCCGAGGACAAGGCGAGCGGCATCCTGCTGCGCGCCGGCGAGATCATCACCGGCGCCCCCCTCGCCGCCCGCCGCCGCCCCAAGGCCCGCAACGCCCACGAGCTGGCCAAGGGCCCGGCCCGCCTGGCCACCGCCCTCGACATCGACCGCACCCTGGACGGCACCGACGTCTGCCACGGCGGCGACCCCACCGCCCCGCTCTCCGTTCTGTACGGCACCCCAGCCGCCCCCGCCGAGGTCCGCAACGGCCCCCGCGTGGGCGTCGGCGGCGACGGCGCCGACCACCCCTGGCGCTACTGGATCGCCGGCGACCGCACCGTCAGCCAGTACCGCCCGCACACCCCGCGCCGCCGCACCACGTCAGCCCCGTGAGCGCCCCGTGCTACTTGACTCTCGAGGGCCGAACGCCTAACGTAGCCCAAGCCGCTGGAGCAGGTCAGCGCCCTTTGCGCAGACCACCGAACGGCACAACCAACCACTACGTGCACTTCCCTAACGGGTCGCCTTTGGCATTGCCAAAATCCGATCCCGTCGGCCCGATTATGAGCCGCACAGGAAAGTCGCTAAAGTAGCGGCCACGCCGAAAGGCGCGAAGAACCATCCGCCGGAAAGCAATTCCGCCGAACCGTAATCCGAAAGGGAAACGGCAAGGAGCGGATCTGCTAAAGTCGGAAAGGCCGAAAAGGCGAAAGCCCGGAGGTCAACCCCGCTCCAACAGGGGGCCGG
>NZ_JRKI01000016.1 GCF_000935125.1 Streptomyces natalensis ATCC 27448
TTCGCCGAGGCACGCCGGGCCCGTGGCAGTGTGGTCGCGCTCAGCGTGTTCTGCGCGGGTGAGGGCTGTTTGCAACGCTCCCTCGCCACCGCGCTGCTGTGTCGGATGTGGGGCAGCTGGCCCACTTGGTGTACCGGAGTGCGCACCCAGCCATTCGCCGCCCACGCATGGGTAGAGGCTGAAGGGCAACCCGTCGACGAGCCGCAACCGGCAGACCACTACCGGACCATCATGGCTGTCGGCCCCCACGTACCGCCGACCACGACGTGAGCGACGTCGTATCAGAAAGCATGCTCACGCTTCGTATGCTGGCCCGGTTGACCCGCGGCCACCACAAGGTCCTCGCCCTGTGCACTGTGCTGACGCTCTGCACTCTGGGTCTCGGCTTGTCCCAGCCGCTGTTGGTGAGCCATATCGTCGATACGGCCGGGCGCCACGGTCCACCTCCGTGGCCCGCCGTCGGGGCCCTGACCGCCCTCATCACGGCCCAGGCACTTCTACAGACCGCCAGCGGCTACGTGCTGGGACGAACCGGTGAGGACATCGTCCTGCAGCTTCGGACCACTCTCATCGGCCACCTTCTGCGGCTGCCGGCCCGCGACTACCAACACCACCGCCTGGGTGATCTGCTCTCCCGCGCAAGCACCGACACCACAGCCCTGCGAGCCGGCCTCACCACGGCCTGTACCGACACCGTGACGGGAGTCATCGGCCTGCTCGGCGCCCTCGCACTGATGGCATGGCTCGACCCGTGGCTGCTGGCGACCGCCGTGACCGTCGTCGCGGTGATCGCCCTCGCGGTACTGCCCGCCCTGCACCGCATGCGCCCGGCCGCCGAGACCAACCAGCGGATGCTGGGCAATATGAGCGCCGATCTGGAGCGTGCGCTCAGCGCCATCCGCACCGTGCGCATGAGCGGCGCCACCCAGCGCGAGGCCGACCGCATCACCGCTCACGCCCGCCAAGCCCGCGCCGCCGGGATCCGAATGGCGCGGCTGAACGCGGGTCTCATGCCGGCCAGCGAGCTCGCCCTCCACACCGCGCTGACCGCGACAGTCGTGGTCGGGGCAGTCCGCGCCACTCAGGGCACTGCCTCGATCGCTGACCTGGCGGCCTTCCTGCTCTATCTCAACTATCTCTCCGTCCCCCTCACCGCCCTCGTCAGCGCCGCCGCCCTGCTGCAACAGGCCAGCGGCGCTGCCGGCCGCATCGCCGAAACCCTCGCCCAGCCGCAGGAAGCCGACAGCCACCGCGAAGCGCAGCCGGCACCAGCCGGCGCCACCCCGGCCCCCGCGCCCGGCACGCCCGTACTGGAATTTCACAACGTCTGGTACAGCCACGAGCGGGAGCGCATGGTGCTACGGGGAGCAAGCTTCCAGTTGCCGCCGCGCGGAGTCACCGCACTGTTCGGCGACTCCGGCTCAGGCAAGACAACCGTGCTCAACCTCGCCGCCCGTCTCTACACACCAGACGGCGGACGCGTCCTGTTTCAGGGGACTGACGCGATGCGATGGCCCATGGCGGAGTACCGACGCGTGGTCGGCCTCGTAGAACAACACAACCCCCTCCTGCACGGCTCCATCCGCGACAACCTCGCCTACGCCGCACCCGAGGCCACCGACGACGAACTGTGGACCCTCCTGGAACTCACCGGGTTGGCAACCCACGTCCGCACACTGCCCGGCGGCCTGGACACCATGGTCGGCGAACACGGCACGGCCCTGTCCGGAGGCCAACGGCAGCGCATCGCCATCGCCCGAGCCCTCGCGCCGCGCCCTGCACTCGTCCTTCTCGATGAACCAACCGCCCACTTGGACCCCGCCGCCGAAAAATCCGTACTCGCGGCCCTGCAGCACATCGGACAGCACTGCGCGGTGCTGGTGGTCACACACCGCGAAACCGTCCTGACAGGCGCCACCCTCCGTCTCCTGCTCGACAACGGAGTCACGCGCAGCCCGTGTGATGGCCCTCCCGCGGGGCATGTGCCAACTCAGGAAGACGGCGAAGGAGCCGTACCCGCTCCATACCCGACCCGGGCGAATCGGGTAAACGACTCGTAGTACCCCCCTCCTTCATGCCACCAGCAAAGCTGGATCACTCGACCAGGGCCCCTGTTCGATCAAAAGCAAAACGTTGATCGATAGGAGAACGGCTTCTTAGCCCAGGGCGGTTCCCCATGCCGTCAGCGTGGCGGACGAGTTCCCTGGTAGAACCGGATCACGGCTTACCCAGGCCCTCGCCACGGGGGCGTACGGAGAGGAACTTGACCATGCTCTGGTCGTCGGGCCGGGACTTCACCGTGGTGAAACCCTCCTCCTGGTACAGGGCGCGGGCCGGGTTGGTCGGCTCCACATTCAAAGAGATGCGTTCGAAGCTTGCCTCGGCGGCCGTGCGGGCCGCTTCCCGCAACAGCGCACGCCCAACGCCCCGCCCCCGCCAGACTCATACCACTCCCACGGTCAGTTCCGGCACACCAACACCGGCAAAGCCGTAACCCGGCCGCGCGGCGAACAGCCGCAGCCAGACCGCCCCCACCGCCACGGCTCCCATATCGCCCGGCAGCTAGGCGATGCGCTCATCGCGGAGCACCTCCGTCCGGCTGGGGGCATGCTTTCCCGGGCGCCAACTCACCGCCTCCGCCAGCATGTCCGCCAGGAGGGCCCCATCACCGCGGCGCAGGAGTACGCACACCCCGATCGGAACGCGGTAGGAGTGCCGCTCGTCCGCGCAGAGTTCCGTTTTGTCGTTCACAGTCTCCTGCCCAGTGAGTCAGCTTCGGCAGTTAGTGGCCTGTGGGGGTGCGTCTGCTACTGCGGCGCTCCACTCCTGGTGGAGCTCCTCCGTGTCGGGCAGGACGGGGTCGGTGACGAACACTGCCCGGGAGCTGCCCTGATAGCTGATCAGCGCCACCGAGACAGGGGCTCCGAGAGGCAGCACGGTGACCCCGTCGATGGCGTGCACGGGGGTGCCGGCAAGCGCCAGTGGATGGCGGATCGAGACATTGGATGAGCACACAGCGGCCCGCTCGGGGGTGAAAAAGGACCTGAAGGAGCGGTCGATAACGGACGGTGGGATGTTCTCGGACAGCCGACGAACCGCTTCCCGGTACGGGGGCTGCTTCAGCGGTCTGGTCGCCGCGACCACTGCCTCCAGTGTTCGGGCGAGCGGATCGAGGTGCCCGGGTACTTTGAAGCGCCCGGTGGAAGCACGGTTTCCTGGAGCATCGACGACTGTGGGGCGGCGATTGTTGATCGCCAGCATCACCGGCAGGCCCGTCCCGTCGTAGTGCGGGTGGTGCCGTGCGGCCCACTGCGATGCGGTGCGGGCCAGCGTGGCTACGAAGGCGTCATTGACGCTGCCTCCATGGGCATGGGCCATGTTCCGCAGCGTCGTGGTCGGTACCACGGTCCAGTGGAACACCCGCTCTGTGGAGTAGCCAACCTCTGGGTGGGGCCACAGGAGGGACTTTGCTGTCGACCGAGCCAGGAGCTTGGCAGCGTACGCGTAGTGCCGCGGAGCCGGGCGCGGGGGGACGCCCGAGCCGTGCACCACCGCAGATGAGGCCAGCGCGTCGATCGGTTCGGTCGCGAAGAGGACTTCGAGTGTGCGCGCAATGGCGCCGCCGTCCTGCAGGCCGTGATTGATCCGGTAGAAGATGGAGTACTGGCCCGGGGCTTGCCCGTGCAACAGCGTCATGGTCCAAGGCGGCCTGTCGTCGGCGAAGGGCTCCTTGTGCAGTTCGCGGACTGAGTCGTACACATCTGCCCCGGCCGGGAGTTCGACGGCGCGTAGATGGTGGTCAAGGTCTGGTGGCTGATGGCACCAGAGTGCCTTCGTTCCCCGGCCCTTGAGGGTCAGGGAGAAGCTCGGAAGCTCGTCGAGACGCTTTCGCACGTGTGCGGCCAGATGGTCGAGCGGCGGTGCCTGCCCGCTCAGGTGAAGGATGAAGCCAACACGCATGAGAGGGTCGTGGTACAGAATGGCGTCCAGCGGTGAAGGACGCGTGGCACGGTTCACAGGCTTTTCCTTTCCTCATATCGGTTGGCGGTGCTGGGGTGATCCGCCCCGGGTCTGTTGGAGGCCCTGATGTTCCCCGGGGTGGATCAGGGTGGTCACAAGGTGCGTACGCTGGTGGGGCCGTAGGCGTGTTCCGGGCTATGGCGGCTGCCGGTGCTGGTCCACAGGTGCAGGACGTCTGGCCAGTAGAGGGCGGCCTCGGCCTGCTGAACAAGAGCGGGGGAGCCGTCGGGCAGGGTGCGAATGGCGTTGCACACCCACTCCGCCCGCTCGTGCAGCGTTTCGACGACAGCGACTGCGGCGCGGCAGGCGGTCACCAGGGAGACCTGGTAGTCCTGGGCCAGAGCGAAGACGACGTTCATGAATTCCGGGCGGGCCAGGTCAGCAGGCAGACCGAGCAGGTCGTTGACCAGTCCGCCGAGCTGGCCCGCCAGCCGGTTCAGTTCGTCCAGCAGGGTCGCTGCCGCACCCTCGGCGCTGGTGGGGCTCAGGAACCACTGGTGCATGGCGACCATGGGGCGGATCGAATCGTCCAGACCGCGCAGAGCAACGTACTCGTTCAACGGCGGGAGGCGGTCCTCGCGCAGGTGCGTCTGCTTGCGTCGGAATGCCTCAAGGTTTTCACCGACCAGGTCGGCGAGGATGGGTAGGAGATCCGTCCCGCCGCGCTCCAAAAGCGTTCGCCGCAGATCGGCCATGGCGCGGGCGGTCGGCGATTCCGATGTGGTCTCGCCCCTACGCAGCACGCCGTCGGCGACGGCGGCCACCTCGTCCAGGGAGCTGCCGTGATCGACCATGCCATCGTCGACGGCGGTGATCCATATCAGGTACATGGCAACTGGCTCTCGTGCCTGGTCTGGGAGGTTGGGCATGCACCGGCGCACCACCAGGCCGCACTGCATGGCGGCCAGTTCGTGGGCGTTGACGGCGCTGTAGACGCCGGTGCTCATCCCCCACCGGTACATGTTCTCGTCGAACGGATCGTGTTCGGGTACTGGTTCGACCGCGGAGAACACCGCTGCCATGCGTGACCGGACCCATGGCATGAGGTCCTCAACGGCCTGGCTCTCGCGCCGCCATCGAGCGATCAGGTCGCTGAGGCCGGCCGTTGTCTGAGTGTCGCCCATGGAAGGAGCCGGCTCCTGGTGGGATGTCGGCTGTCGTTCTGACATGGGATGTCTCCTTGTTCACGCACCGAGGCGGCGCTGGCGTCGGCTGTAGGCGTCCAGAGCGTCATGGAGGTCCTGGCGGCTGAAGTCGGGCCAGAGCCGGTCACAGAAGTAGAGCTCGGCGAGAGCCGCCTGCCAGAGCAAGATGCCCGAGGTCCGCACCTCTCCCGAGGTCCGAATGACGAGGTCGGGGTCGGGCTGGCCCGCGGTGGACAGATACCGGGCCAAGACCTCCTCGGTGACTGAGTCCACCTGGCCACTGGCCATGTCCGCGACGAGCGCACGCACCGCGCAGATGAGATCGCTGCGGCCTCCGTACGCAATCGCGAGATTCACCAGCATGCCGTTCAGATGCTCGGTAGCTCGCTCGGCATCCCGCAGCCGGTCGGCCAGCCACGAGGGCAGCAACTCCATGGAACCGATGGGGTGCAGTCGCCAGCGGCGGGCGGCAGCCAGCCCTTCGACGACATCGCCGTTGATGGCATACAAGTCGGCGAGTTCGGCTGAGGAGCGGTTGCGGATGTTGTCGTCGGACAGCATCCACAGCGTGACAGTGCCGATGCCGAAGGCATCGCACCAATCCAGCAGATGAGGGATCTTGCCAAAACCTGCCCGGTGGCCGTGTCCGGCTGTAGGCAGTCCGTGTTCACGGGCCCACCGCCGGTTGCCATCCATAACGATGCCCAGATGCCGGGGAATGAGGGGAGGATGGGGGGTCGGCTTCCCTCCGACGTCCGTGTGCACAGTCCCCGACCCCGCGACCGATGCTGCCGAATCCCGCGCCATCACAGCCGCCCCCGGCCCGCGACCACCACCTCCCTTGCGCCCGCTGCCCTCCGGGACGGCGCACCGTAACCGGGTAACGGAGCATGGAGAGATATCAGGACGGACGAAACGGTCTTCGTCATCTGAGGCCGCCCTTCAACAGGCTCCCGCCTCAAGAGCGCAGGAACGTAGCCGACCATGACTAACAACTCATTGGCGCATCCCCTACATCCCCAATGGATCGAATGTCTATCCGACGGACAGGTGAACAGAAGGGCGCACACAGGCGCACCAGGGGGGCGCATCACCCCCCCCGCCTCACCACCCCCTGCCAACACTCAACCGCCACAGTAGATATCGGACTTACTGCGGCAGGACCCCTACGGTGAGTGTGCCGTGGCGCACCTCCACGATGGGCAGCATGGTGACCGTGGCGGGGCGACCAGCTGCGCCAGCTCATCCACGGTCAGCTCGATCCGTCTGCCGTCGGCCATACGGGCCCGGCCCAGGGACGCAGCCTCCGCGTCATCGACCGCCTCGCCGTACCTACGGATCTCTTCGCTCTCCAACCCAACCTCCCACAGCGATCGGTCGCCCCGGAACAGCCCCGCGGGCGACCGATTCATTCCCCCTTGCACGGACATCAGCAGCCCGCCCCCTCGCCAGTTCGCCCACGGCAGACGCACACCGCCGGACAGGACTGGAGACCCCCTCCCAGACCATGCCAACGTACGGACACCGCGAAAAACCGCAGGTCAACGAAGGGATTGCTGCTCGTGACACTCACCGCCACCACCCCGCTCAACGCTCCCGCCGCGCTTCCGTTCCCCGCCCTCGGCGAGGGCGAGTGGCTGCTCGACTGCCAGTGCGCAGGCCCCGTCACCGACCTCCTCAAAAACCAGGGATGGGACGTCGTCTCCGACGCGGACTGCAACGTCCACTGCTCCAGCCCCGACCAACGCGTGTACGTGGGATTCCTCCCCGAGAGCCCGGCAGCGGGGCGCGGCGAACTGTGGCACATCCACGTCAAGAGGACGAACGGCACTACCGCCTGGCACCAGAGCTTCGGGCCGGACACCGCGGCACAAGCCGTCGCCGGATTCCTCGCCGCCCTCATCTCCTCCCCCAGCCGCTACTGCACCTGCATCTGACCAGGAGGTCCCGCATGCCCCGCCACTCGATCACCGTGACCGCGTATCACGCCGACGGCACCATCTGCCCCTCCGAGCATCGGCACACCACCGGCGGCAGCCCCCTCACCAAGGGATGTACCGGACGGGAGCGACTCCTCGCGACCTGCAGCTGCAACCAGTGGACCAGCAGCCCCTCATCCACCAAGACCTACGCCGCCGAACAGGGCAGACGCCACCGCTCCAACCAGCTCCCGGCGAAATCCGCACCACCATCGAAGGGCCCTGCCGTAGTGCGCCAGCTCCTGCGCTTCGACGCAGCGGACTGACCGACCCCCTGCACGCTTCGCCTATTCCCCCTCCCCGCTTACTCTTCCTCCCGGAGGCCGCCTTGTCGCACAAGATCACCGTCCGCCAACTGATCCACCAGCTCCAGACCGTCGACCCCGACCTGCCTGCATACCTCGCCATCAACCCCGACTGGCCCCACGCCCACTACATCGACCGCATCGTCGAAGTCCCCGGCCCCAACGGCGCCGTGTACCTCGCCGAAAACGGCCAGGAGGGCGTACTCCCTCCCACGGTCCGCACCGAGCTCGGCTGGGCGGCCGTATGACCTACCGCGCCCCTACGCGTGTCTCGGCGCATGCGAGCGGCCCGGCCCCGCACCTGGACCTCAGCAATCTTGTTCGCCGCCCCATGCCCGCCTCGGCACGCGGTGCTCTCTTGCGCTCCGTCTTCCCACGCCCCACCGAGCCGATCCGCGCCATGTGGGGCACCGCCCGGGGACCTGAGCGGCTCCAGCCCGGCGCGATCCTGCTGAGCTGGAAGCCCGGCCGCGACGGCGGCATGGACGTGACCGCACGCCTCGGGCTGGCCACGACCACTGTCGTACTCGCCACCTGGCCCAGCCTCAACGGTGACTGGACGCCCATCGTCCATCCCACGCTGTACGAGGTCACCGGTCTTCACGCTGCTCTGACAGTGGCCACCGACTCCCTCCACCTCGCCAACCACCTGGCCGCTTCCTGACGCCATCCATCCCAACCGCTGAGGGCTGCCCCACGCCGGGGCAGCCCTCAGCGGGCTTATGAGGTCTCTGGAGCATCCGCCCTGACTACTCCGACTGTTCTTTTTCGGCCAGTTCCTCGGGCGTGCCGACGAAGGCGCGACCGCAGTCTGGCGGGAGTCGTTCGACCACCATCGCGATGGCAGCCTCCGCGGTCGGGGCGGGGCCGACGCTCTGGGACCGTGAGGGCCCGCCGACGAAGAAGCCGCCGCCCATCATCGGGGCAATGAACGGGATGTCCCAGGTCCAACGCGGCTCTGTGCACCGGCTGAAGTGCAACTCGGCCATGCCGACCCAGGGGAACAGCTGCCGTAGCCGAGGCTCGGCGTAGGCGGTGCGTAGCAACTGGCCGCCCACGCGTTGGGTGGTAAGCAGCTTCTGCCATGCGGCTTCGATGATGTCTTCCTCTGGCGCGCCCTCCGTCATGCCTCGCATTCTGCTCGACGTCGAAAGATTTCGGCCAGCTCGCGGTGATAACTCTTGGCCCCGTCCCGGGCACGCCTCGTCTTCAGAAGGCGAACGTTTTCGTGTCGTCCCGTCTGGGCCGGGCAGACGGCCGACTACCAGACGGTCAGGCGGATGTAGTGCCGCTGGTCCCCGCGGCCGGGCCACACGCGGGTGCGGTCGAGAGCCTCACTCTGGACGGGGCTCGGACAGATAGGTGCCGGCCAGTGTGCCGTCGTACCCCGCTGCCTGGGCTGCGGCCTCCAGGCTCGGATAGTCCTGGCCGATGCCTTCGCCGATCATCGCCAGGTAGTCCGCGCGGGTCAGTTCGCGTTCGACCCACTGGTGTGCGCAGCGGCAGCGGATGCTGATCTCGTTGCGGTTGCAGATGACCATCCAGTCGCGTCGGGCGCCGCACTGGGGGCACATCACGGTGATCCCGGTGATGCGGATTTCCTCGGGGTGTGTGGTGGCGCGCAGGCCGATGTTCCCGCCCGCCGGCTGCGTCTCCTGCTGGAGCCGCAGCAGCGGGTCATCGCCGAATGCCGTCTCGGGCACAAGGGTTCTCGGGGCCTGAAGGTTCTCGCTGAGCATCCGCATCGTCTCCATGTCTCTCTTCAACCAGCCGTAACAGGCGTGGCTGCCGGTGTCCAGCCTTTTGTTGTGCTGGTCAGCGCCTTGCTCCTCGGGCGCGCGGAGCGCTGGGATTCATCCGGGGGGTGGTCTCGGGTGCCTGCTGCTTCGGTGCCGGGGGTTGATGCTGGGACGTTCGCGAGGTCGTCCGCGTGCGGGGTGAGTCGGTGGTGGCGGGCAGGTTGCCCAGGCGCCGCAGACGCCATACGAGGACGTCGGTGACGCTGTCGGCGGTGTCCAGTTCGCGCCATGCGATGGCCTGCTGGAGCAGGGCGTCAGGGTCGTGTCCCGCTCGTTCGGCCTGGTCCAGGGTGGCGGCCAGTGCGTCCCAGCCGGGTTCGCGCAAGAGGTGATCCGCGTGCTGGGGCAGGGTGGCTTCGAGGGTGCCGGCGTACCGCTGGCGTACGGGTTCGGGGAGGTGGCGGCCGTGGTCGCGCATGGCCGTCATGGGGGTGGTGGCAGCGGTCCGGTAGGCGGCGCGCAGGTGCTGGGCGGCTTGTTGGGCTGCGGCGGCCTGTTGGGCGTGGCCGCGGGCGGAGTGCCAGCGTGCGGCGGCGATAGTGACGAGGACCATCGTGGACAGGAGCATCGCGGTGGCGCCGCCGTCTTCGCCTTTGCCGAGGGCGTTGCCGGCGCGGATGATGCCGCGGGCGGCGGAGCGGATGGCGCGGCTGTCGGCGCGTTCGACGCGGATGTGGGAGCGGGTGGCGCGTTCGAAGGCGCGGGCGGCCTCGCCGAGTTCCTTGCGGGTCGAAGCCGGGGAGGTCTGGGCGACCGCATCGAGCAGTTCGCCGACACCAACCAGCTGGGCAGCCGAGTCCGCGTCGCCGTCTCCGCTCAGAACGGAAGCCGCCCGCTCGGCAACTGGGACGGCCTCACGCCGGGCGCGAGCCGGACGTGGCGCTGGTTCGCCGGGGCGGTTGGTGGCGGATGCGTCACTGTCGGGCAGTCCTGCGTCGAGGCGCTGGCGGATCTTGGGGAGGGAGAGGTCCGGGGCGAGCTTTGAGCCGGGGAACCAGATGGGTTCGCCGTGGCGGTTGCGGTCGCCGGGGAGGGCGACCTTGTAGCCGAGGGTGTCGCCGGAGGGGGCGAGGCGTTTTTCGATGCGGAGGCCGGCCTCGGCGAGGCGGCGGAAGAACTCCTCCTCGCTCGCGGCTCCGGCCACGGCCTGGCGGACGCGCTCGCGCAGGGTCTCGCGGGGTGTCTCGGTTCGTCCGGCGCGCTCGGCTTTTGAGCGTTCGGCGCTGGTGGGCCGTTGGGCGGCGGTGCGGTCTCCTTCATTGAGGATCTGCAGGCCGAACTCGGCTTCGATCTTGCGGCATTCGGCCTGGGCGCGGATGCCGTCCTCGTGGCGGCGCGGGCTGCGCCCGTCCTCGCGCTTGAGGGTGGCGACGATGTGGATGTGGTCGTCGGCGTGGCGTACGGCGATCCAGCGGCATGCCTTGTCGTCGCCGTGTTCGGCGATGCCGGTGGCGTGCACGATGCGACGGGCGACTTCGGCCCATTCGGCGTCGGTGAGGTGGCGGTCGCCGGGCGCGGTGCGTACAGGGCAGTGCCACACGTGACGGGCCGGGCGGCGGTGCTTGGGCAGGGCGAGGACGGGCAGGTCGAGCCGGTCGGTGAGCTGCTTGAGCGTGGCGGCCGGATCGCGTCCCGGGTCGGGGGCGAGTTCCGGCATCCAGGCAGCGACCAAGTGCGGGTCAGTGTGCTCTTCGCGCCGACCGGGACCGTAGAGGTAGTTGAGTAGTCCGTATGTGCGGCTGCCGGTGGAGATGTCGGGCACCATCGTCAGCGTCGCGCGATCTCGATGGCAGCGTCTTCAACTCGCACCGCAGCCCGCAGGACCCGGGCCACTGCCTCGTCCACGTGATCGACGTGACCGCCGGAGTTGAGGATGCGGGCGATCTGGTTGAGGTTGTTGCCGACGCGGGCGAGCTGGGCACTGGCGGCCATGAGTTCTTCCACCCGGCCTCGCTGATCCAACAGCCACGCCTTGGAACCGCCTTGGGCCTGGGCGACAGCGACCGCGGCGTCGGCGAGGAACCCGGCGGTCTTCAAGCCGGCGGCTTCGGCGGCGCGGGTGACGGTGTCGAGTTCGTCTTGAGTCAGGCGGACACTGCGGACTTGGTCGCGGTGCACGCTCTGGCGCAGGCGAGGACGCGTTCGTGGCGCGGCAGGTGCGTGCGGTTCCCCTCCTGGCTGCGGTCCGCCCTCGGTCGCAGCCTCAGAGCCTGGCACCCCCTGGTGCCGGGCGTCCCCCGTCCCTCCCGGGGCGGGGGCAAGCCCTTGCGAAACTCCTCCGCTGCCCGTGGCTGCGGAGGAGTTTCGGAAGGTACAGCTTGCTCGGCCTCGTGCCGGGCAGTGGTCCTGCTGCAGTTCGGAGGTGGTGCTGGACGGTTCGGAGGGGTTCATCGGGGCGTCTCCGCGGTGTGGCCGCGTACGTCGCGGAGGATCTCGGCGACGTAGTCGAGCGCGAGGACCGGGTGGTGGAGGGTTCGGGGTGAGCTTGCCGGGGTTTGCTGGACGGTCCAGCTGCCGTCGGGGCCGGGTTCGGCGCGGTGGAGGTGGCCGTGGTCGCGAAGCACGGTGAGCCAGGCGTCGGCCTCGGCGTGGGTGGCCGCTGTGGTGCGCATCGTGGTGGCTCCATGGTGTGGAGAAGTCGATGGTGTGGCGCGCGGGCCGGTGACCTGGCGATGCGGATCGGCCAGGTCACCGGCGTGCGTGGTGCGTTCGGTCAGCCCGTCTTGGTGACCGGCTGTGTGTGGCTCTCGGCGCGAAGTCGGCGCATCAGGACGGTCAGCCGGTCGTTGCCGAGCGGGAGGTTCTGTCCGCGGATGGCGTCGGCGACGACCTGGCGGGTGGCCTTGCCTGCCTCGGTGACCGCCTGGCGGGCGATCGGCAGGAGTTCTTCGGTCACCGGGTCGGCATCCGGAGTGTGGTTGTCCTCGTTCTGCGCAGTGGTGACCGGGTCAGTCTCCGGCCGTGTGGCGAGCGGCGCGGCCGGGTGGAGGCGGGTGACCGGGGAGGGTCTGCTGGCCGGGTGTCCGCGCAGGTCAGCGGTTCGGCCGCCGTGCTCCGGCTCCGGCTCAGCCAGACCGTCCTGTTGTCCGGACAGGTCCTGCGAGGCACCCGCTTCCTGGGTGTCCTGGCCGACGGTGTCCGCTGGGTGGTTGGTCTCCGAGGCGGGCAGCTCGACCTGGTGTCCGCAGGTGACCGGCGCCGGCCGGGGCTCGTCCTGGCCAACGGGAGTCTCCAGGCGGTCGGCGGTGACCCGGTCAGTTCGGACACTGGTGGTGTCCGGGTGTCCGGGAACAGCTGGTTCGGCGACTCGCCGGGCGATCAGGATGTACAGGTGGACCGCTCCTGCCAGGGCGAGCGGTGCGAGGGTGGAGAGGATGCCGACGGTAACGTCGCCGAGCCGGAGTCCCGTGCCCTCCGGGCGCTGTTGGTTAAGGCGTACGGCGTGCAGGGCATTGGCCCAGATGCTCGCGGCCGTTGCGGTGCCGAAGAGCAGCCAGACGTAGCACCGGGCGGCGAGCGGTGCGGTACGCAGGACCAGGAGGGCGCGTACGCCGTAGGCGATGAATCCGTCGATGACCAGGGGGAAGACGTAGGTGAGGAATCCGCGGATGTGGATGGCGATGGCCATCTGCTGGAGTGCGTCGTAGGACAGGGCGCATCCGGCGCCGCCGAGGGCGACGATGGCGGCCCGGTCCCAGCCGGTGATCCGCGCGGGTATCGGAGCGATGTGGCTCACGCGGCCGTCCCGAGGTCGCCGCGGGACGTCTTCGTCCTGGGCTCCTTGAGCGCCATGGTCCGGCTCTCGGGCTTCATCGACTTCTTCATGCCCTTGTTCGCCTTCTTCTCTTGTTCGATCGCACGGTCGCGGATCTGGCGGCGGGTATTGCGGTACCGCCTCTGGGCGTGCTCCTTCGTGATCTTGAGCATCCGGGCGAGCTGTTCGGCCGGAGTTCCGGCCTGGTAGGCGGCGAGGACGACGGCGTCGCGCTCGGCGTTCGTCAGGTGGACGTCCTGGCCGGCCAGGACAGCATTGACGCGGGCGTAGTTGAGGCGCCGCTGGAATTTGCGATGCAGATCGGCCCGTTCCTCTTCGGTCATGCCACCCCTGATGCCGATGCTGTCGCCGTTTTCAAGGGCGGCATCCAGGCAGGTGTTGCGGACGGAGCACTGTGCGCACAGGGCTTTGGCGGCGCGGATGCGGTCCATTTCGTCCGGCTCGGGGAAAAAGTTGTCCGGATCGACCTGGTGGGGGCCCGTGGCACAGCAGGCGGCTTCGTCATGCCAGGTCAGGTCGCCGAGGGTGCGCAGCATGTCGTTCTCGGTGTGGTGCATGGGTATCTCCGTTGCCCCCAGGGCGCGTTCGGGCAGGGAAGCCGCGTCGTGGGGATTGATGCGTGAGGGGAGGCGACCGGTAACGGCGGTCGCGAGATGGCCGTTAGCGGCTGAGGTGGCGAGCAGCCGATACCGCGGTGGCAGCAGCTGGTGCAGCGGGTTCAGTGCGTGTCCGCGGCGCAGTGGTGGCAGCGGGGCTGCGGCGCTGGGCTGCGATGGCTCTTCTGCGGTCGGGGCCGTCGAGGATGACCTTGTCGGTCATCTCGGTCAGGCGGGAGGCGACGCGGTCGCCGATGTGGGCGCGCAGGTCGGTCATGCCGAGGTTGGTGGTCACCAGGGTCGGGAGTATCTCGTTGTAGCGGCGGTTGATCAGCCGCATCGTGATCTCCTCGGTCCACTCGCTGCCCTTGGCCGCACCGAGGTCGTCGATGATCAGCAGCGGGCAGCGGGAGAGGTCCATCAGCTCCCGCTCGCCGTCGTGGCCGGGGCGGGGCCGCAGCTCCGCGTACAGGTCGGCGGCCGTGATCGCCTTCCACCGCAGCCGGACGCCGGCCAGCAGCAGGGACCGGACCGCGCCGTACGCCTGGTGCGTCTTGCCGGTGCCGGTGGTGCCGACGATCAGCAGCGAGCGCCCCTGGGCGATACCCGGGGCTCCCTTCGGCCCGGGGCGGCCTGCTTGGGCGACCTCGCGGACCCAGGCGGCGACCGCGGGGTGGTCGGCGACGGCCTCCTGGTAGCGGGCCGGGATGCGGGCCTGCGCCGCCTGCAGGGCCGGTACGGGCTCGGCCGGGTCGGTGAGTTGGGCGTTCGGGTCGATGCCCCGAGTGGTGAGGATGTGGGCCAGGCGGCGGGCGATGCCGCCGACGGGCTGGGCGTCGTGGTCGCGCATCACAGCTCCTCGGCGTAGGCGGCGGCAGGGTCAGCGGGATTGGCCCAGGCCCGGTGACCGCGCAGGTTAGACCGCGATTCCGGCCGCACCAAACCGGCCGACGAGGCGTTCATGGCCTCGTTGACCATGCTGGTCAGCACGCTGGGGTGCTTGGGATTGGCGGCGAAGCGCTGCAGCCCGGCCCGGATGTGCTCCGGGGCGATCCCCTCGTCCAGGAGCTTCCTGGTGATGCGACCGAGGTGGCCGATCACGTCGCCCGGCGGGCGTTGGACACATGCGGCGACGTACTCGCCGAGGAGGTCCTGGGCCGACGGGCTGGGTGCGGGCGCTGTGCGCCCCGAAGGATTAGTAGATCCAGGATCCAAGATCCTAGATCCAGGCGCCGAACCTTCGGGGAGGGTTCGGGGAGTCTTCGGGGATGCCTTCCCTACAGGCTTGTGACCTGCGGTTTTCTTCGCGTTTCGCTTGGGCGCCTCGATGGTGCCGTCGAGCGTCGCCTGCTGGCTGCTCGTGCTCGCGGATTCGTCGGCGGGAGGCGTCACGGGCGTCTTCGTCGGCCGATCGAGGGTGCGGGGAGCCTTCGCCGAGGTTTCGGGGAGTCCTCGGGGAGTGTTCGCCTGGCTTTCGGCGAACACGGTGCAGGTGCCCTTGCAAGTTCCGCAGCGTTGGGTGGCGTGGTGGTCCGAGCAGGCCGGGACGCGGGTCTGCGACGGCTTATCGATCTTCTGGTGCTCGAACCAGGTGACGATGTGGAGGTACCGGCGGCCGTTGCAGCCGGTGTACCGGCAGATCAGGCCCGCATCGGCCAGCTGCTGCAGGTCATCCTCCACGTGCACCGCGGTGTGCTCAGCCCGCAGCGGCCAGAGCAGGCCAGCGATGACCGCCGGGTTGTCGCGGAAACGACCGTGGTCGTCGGCCAGGGTGAAGAGACCTGCGAAGGTCCGCTCGGCGTGAACGCTCACCTCGGCGAGCGACTCGCTGGTGAAGAATTCGGGCTTGATAGTGCGGATCCTGGCCATGATCAGCGGCCCCCGCCCGTGGCACGGAGGGCGCCAGTGGCAAGGTCGAGGTCGTACGTCTCATCCCAGGGCACGTAGGGGTGGGCGCGGATCACCCAGCGGGCAACTGTCACGCGCTGGGCTCGGTTGAGGGCCATGAGCTGCCCTTGGGCGTCATACGCGCGGGCGTATGGGCTGGGCCAGTTCTGGCCGGGCTGCTGCTGCGAGACGCGGACGGTACAGGCTCCGGGCACCATGTCCGCAAGGAGCGTGACCAGACGGCGCCGACGAGTGTCGGCGGTGGGTTCGTCGGCCTCGGCCTGCGAGGCAACGAGGGCCCTTCCGCTTCGGGACTTGGGCATGCGAGAATTCCTCACTCGTAGGCGGGGTGAGACGGCCGTTCTCGTCGAAAAGGTCAGCCAACTCGCCCCGGTTATGCATCCGCCCCCTTCGGGGTGGCGGAGTCGGCGCCCAGAAGCTGCTAACTTCTGGGCGCCTTCTTCATTTCCCTCGGTGATCTGAGATTTGACGCCTACTCATCCGGTCTCCCTCCTTCCCATTCATTGGGTTGCGTTCCGGCAGTCCAGCCGAGGGACCAGCAACATATGCAGTTTCCGCGCGAAGATCCAGACGTATCCGGAGGCCCCTCCACGACGCCCAGCCGGAGGTCGCACTCGCCCTCCACCATCACCCCGACAGATGGGCTGACGGGCCACGAACAAATTCGAGGGGTCCATCACAGCGCGCAGAGTTTCCAGACAACCCCTGTACGTAATTCGATCTTCGCCCGGCGCTGGTCGCAGCGCTTTCACACCGAGACCCGCCGCAGACGAAAAGGGTGATTTGCGCCGACCGTCCCCAGTCGAGCGAGACCCACCCGTCCAGCGAAGGGTGGCAAAGTATTCACCGGGGCGCCGAGAGCAACCTGAACGGAGGCCGGCCATCGAGGCCGGATCACTCCACCCCGAGCGCTGACGCTCGAACCGATCAGTCTCTTCACTCGAATACAAGAACATCCCTTTACAAACTTTCACCTCAGTGGAAGACGCTGATGAGGACCCTATACGGGGACCGCCATCCGCTCAACTGACGTGAAGACGTCGACCCGCGCACTCTCCACTCGTGTACATTGGTTGATGGACTCTCGACGAGAGGAGGGGAAGTGGTGAGCGAGGAGACGGGCCGCTCTTTGGCGGAGAAGATCAACCATCTGTTCGCGACGATCAAGGACGACGACGGCAGGGAATACAGCAACGAATACGCGGCGAACGCCATCAGCCAGACGGGGATCAACATCTCCATGAGCTACATCTGGCAGCTACGGAAGGGGAAGAAGGACAACCCGACCGTGCGCCACCTGCAGGGTCTGGCGAACTTCTTCGGTGTGCCGATCTCGTACTTTTTCGACGACGCCGTAGCTGGACAAGTAGATGGCCGACTGGCTCAAATCGAAGCCGAGCGCGCGAACGTCAACGAGGCACTCGAAGACCGCGATGTGAAGTTGATGGCCATGCGCGCCGGCGAACTGTCGGAAGCGCGAAGAAAGCAGGTAATGGACCTGCTTGACGTTGTCTACAAGTTGGAGCAGGCAGAGCACCGCGAATGACGCGCCGTCAACGGCGTGATTCCGCGGCGAGGGGGTGCTGTTGCCGCGACACGTGTCGTGTGCGGGAGAATGACCGTGAAAGAGCGAGAGCTTCGCAGAAGTTGTAAACGGGAATTGCGAGCCCTTGATATCCAGCCCCCCTTGCAAGTGGACGTGCTCTGCCAGCAACTAGGGGAACGGCGGGGCCGCCCCATCCGGCTGGTGTCGCACCCGATGCCGGTGCCAGGGCCGTTCGGCGCATGGATCGCCACCGCGTCTACCGATTACATCCTGTATCAGCAGGAAACCACTGCAAGTCATCAGCGGCACATCATCCTCCACGAAGTGGGCCACATCCTGGCGGACCACCAGAGCGACGGAATCGACGATGCCGCGCTCTGGAACGGGGCGGTCCCGGACCTCTCGGCAGGATCGGTCAAACGGCTCCTGCGGCGGACGTCATACGACGAAGAACATGAACATCAAGCGGAGTTGGTCGCCACCATCATTCTGGAGTGGGCTTCCGTACTGGACCGGGTCGCCCCGCGGCGGGCCGCCACTCCCTCCCTGCGTCGCGTGCAGACGGCCCTTGGCGACCGGCAGGGGTGGCTGTGACCGGCCTGCTCTTTACCGCTGCCATCCTCGACCTGGCCGTGGTGTGGAAGCTCATTCAGCTCGCCCGGGATCCCCGCGACCTCCCTCTCCGCGCTGTGACCCTGTGCCTCATCTGCACCGATGCTTCGTTCGCCCTCGGCCTGGATTCCGCGGCCCGTCTCGTGGACGACCTCACCGGCCCAGGCTCCGCGCGACTGGTGCAGAACGCACTGCTGCTCGGCGCGGTCTACTGCCTGATGTGCTTCTACCTCTTCTCCGCCGAGGAGCGGGAGCGTGCCGGCCGCCGTGCCCGCTGGGAAGCCTTGCCCTTGGCATCGGCCGTTATCGTCCTCGCACTGACGACCGTCGCAACGCCGGTCGGACTCAGGGGCCGAGAATTCGCCACCGCTGACATGACGGCAACGCCAGTGGCCTTGTTCTTCATGACCGCGCTGCTCTACCTGATCTACGCACTCGCTGAAGCCCTGTGGTGGACCTGGCGGTATGCACGGATGTCCCTCCGCCCGCTGTCCACGGGGCTATGGCTGACGGTGGGGGCCCTGGCCGGCATGGTGGTGGCCAACATCGGCCGCCTCGGTATCGATGTGACACGGTGGCGTGGTGCGCAGGTCCCGGCATGGCTGCACGACGGCACGCAGGGCCTCCTGGCACTTGCCGTCCCGGTGTTCATCGTCGGCGTCGTCTATTCCGGCGCCGCGATGCGGATGGCGAGAGTGCGGGTCTGGCTGTGCCACCGCAAGGCGTACCGGCGTCTTCGCCCACTGTGGGATGCACTGCACCACGCGTTTCCGCAAGACGCCCTCAGCCGCGTGCCCACCAGCGGCTGGCGGGAGTTCCTGTTCCTGCGCGGTACCCACTACCGCTATTACCGCCGGGTGATCGAATGCCGGGACGGTCTCGTGAGAATCAGCCCGTACCTGGCACAGCAAGGAGTGAACGACGGCACGCCGCACACGTCTCTTGCCAGCCACCTACGACACGCGCTGCGCGCCCATGCCAACGGCGAAGCGGCATCGTCACAAGCTATTGCCGTAGCACTCCCGGACGAGAACAGCCTCGAATCCGACGTCTGGCAGCTGATCGAACTGTCGGACGCCCTCAAACCGCACGCACGAGCGCGGTAGCCAGCACAAGAACATGCCAGCCGGGCCCGATCGACACGCAACGCCAGACGAGGAGCGGCACCATGACGGAAACTTTGATCACGGCTGACCGGGTCATCACAGGGCCCAACGGCACCAGCGTTACCGATGGCGCCGTTCTCGTCCGCGGGGACCGCGTCGCCGCCGTCGGCCCGCGCAAGGAGGTTGAGCAGCTCGCCCCCCACGGATGCCGCGCCCTGTCCTTTACGGGCGGCACGGTGTTGCCGGGCCTGATCGATGCCCACACGCACCTCATCTTCGACGCGAGTGCCGACCCTGTAGCTGCCGTCCAGGACAGCAGCGACGAGGAACTGCTGGAGGGCATGGCCGAGCGCGCTGAGCAACTGGTCCTCAGCGGCGTAACGACCATTCGGGACCTCGGAGACCGCAATGGCCTCGCAATCCACCTGCGCGATTCCATCACCTCTGGTGCCCTGCCCGGACCACGCATCCTGTCGGCGGCAACACCACTGACCTCCCACGGCGGCCACTGCAACTTCTTCGGCGGAGAGGTCGAGGGCGAGCAGGCCATTCGAGACTTGGTGCAACGCAATGCCCGTATCGGAGCGGACGTCATCAAGGTCATGGCCACGGGCGGTGGAATGACCAAGGGCGGCCCTGCAATCTGGCAAAACCAGTTCACCGAGGACGAGCTGCGCATCGTGGTCGAGGAAGCCAAACGCTTCGGCCTACCCGTCGCCGTCCACGCCCACGGCACCGACGGCATCGCAGCCGCCGTAGCCGCCGGCGTGAACACCATCGAGCACTGCACCTGGATGACCGAGGGGGGCGAGTTCGACCTTCAGGACGATCTCCTCGCCGCGATCAAGGCCCAGCACATCTACGTGTGCACGGCCACCAGCCCCAATTGGCGGGCTTTCGCTGAAAGGGTTGGCTACGACCGCGCCGAGCATCTCTTCTCGTCCATGCGCTGGATGGCCGACAGGGGCGTATCCATGATCGCTGGCACAGACGCCGGAGTCACTCGCGCCGTCTTCGACAAGCTGGTCAACAGCTTGGAGTTCTACCAGTACCTGGGGATTTCCAACGAGAAGATCCTCGATATGGCCACCGCCGACGCCGCCCAGGCACTGGGGATTACCGACAGCGGACGCCTGGCCACGGGGAAACGCGCAGACCTTCTCGTTGTTGACGGCAACCCTCTCGTTGATCTCCACGCCTTGCGTGACATCCACCTTGTGATCGCTGGCGGCAAGACCGTCCGGCAGTGAACTGGGCCTGAATGCGCTGGCCACCGCCGGTGCCTCCGCGGGAGGCGGAAGATCCAGGACCCACGCTGGTCATGCCTGGCCCCAGCTACCCGGCCTGATCGCTGCGAGCGCCGCTTCGATGTCGTCGAGTTCATCGAGGAGTCGTCGGATGGTGACTTGCCGTTCGAACCAGTGACGCCGCAGGTCGGCCTCCGCCGACACAGGCAGCCCATATTCGGCTGTGGTGGCCCCGTACATGCTGAACAGCAGATATAGCAGAGTGACGCGGGCGCAGGCCCGTACGTCGGCATAGGGCAGTCGCGGGTTCTCAAATAGGTAGGCGCCTACCAGGCGGATGGCTCTCTGCCGCCAGGACGGGCTGTTCGCCACAGTCCGCGGGTCGAATGCTGCGCGCCCCAACTCCCATGCTGGCAGGCATGCCTCTCCTTGGAAGTCCAGGACCGCAGTGATCACGTCTTCCTGAGCCAGGAGGTTCGTGCGCGTGAAGTCGGCGTGCCCGGCCTGGACCACAAGCTGGTCGGGCAAGCCGCTACGGAGGCGAGGCACATGGGTGTGCAGGTCGTCTCGCCGCTGTTCCAGCTCCTCACGCAACTGGCAAAGCCGCGGATCGTGGTGCGCGGTCGCGCGAGCCAGGACGGCCTCGGTCGCCGCGAGTGCGGTGTCGACGGGCGCGGACCGCCATCTGGTTTGACGGATGCGCGCCGGCCGTGGATACGAGGCCAGGACAAAGTGCATGCGGCCGAGTACCAGACCGATGTACTGGGCGCGCGGTACGGTCATAGGCTCGGTCGCGACACGGCCGGTCATCTCGTCGGTCACCACCCAGGCGGTGCCGTCAACGCGGGTGAGGATCTCTCCATCCTGGTTGGACCAGACTGGTGGGGCGGGGACGTGAGCGGTGCGACAGAACTCCGACATGGTCCACGCGGTCTTGGCTTGCCGTAGGTCGGCGGACGAGAGGTACTGCTTGACGAAGATCCGGCGAGAGTCGGAGAGGGTGACGCGCCGGTTGATGGTCTCAGTGCCGATCGGCACAAGTTCAGCGGAGCCCACTTCGACGCCGTACCGATCGGAGAGGATCTTGACGAGGAGCTCGTCGCCGCGCACGGTCTCGTCGTGCATGTGCGTCACCATGCGGTAGTGGGGTGGGGGCGCTCGGCCCGCAGGGTGTCGGTCACCGTGGACAGCAGGCTGCGGTCCGCGGTGGGAAGGGGCTTCACGGTGGTGCACCTTTCTGTTCACAACACGACCCGTATGGCGCCGCTGGAATCAGCTGTCGCACGGGGTCGTCCGGGTCGCCGTTGCCTCTTCAGCCTCCCGAACGGGCAGCCGAGGCATTGCCGGGGCGGCAGCGGTGCCACGCCGCCGCCCCGCCGTCTTCCACCTACGGGAGGTGGATCAACGTGCCGGCTAACGTGTCGCTCCCTGTGAGGCGGGCAGCGGCGGAGTGCTGTTCTTCGGGTGGGTCGGGTTGAGAAACCACCTTCTGGCGGTGGCAAGCCACCATGTGCCGGAGAAGGCGAGCACGACACCGACCGCGATGGGCGCGTAGTTGAATGTCTCGATGGTCACCGGGGCGGCCTGCGGCAGCATGAACAGCACGGTGATCACTACGACCCAGGTCACCGCGAGGACGCCTACGGGCTTGGACCAGCGGCCCAGGTGCCACGGGCCGCGGTGGAAGGATTCCCCCTGACGCAGTCGCAGCAGCGTCGGGATGACGTAGGCGATGTAGAGGCCGATCGTCGCGATGGAGGTGACCGCGGCGTACGCGGTCGTGTTGAACAGGTAGGGCAGGCCGAGGACGAAGGCGCCGCCGGCGGCGAGCCAGACCGCGTTGGTCGGGGTGCGAGTCCCCGGGTGCAGCTTGTGCCACACCTTGGAGAAGGGCAGGGCACCGTCGCGCGAGAAGGCGTAGATCATCCGGGAGTTGGCCGTAACCGATGCCATGCCGCAGAACAGCTGGGCGCCGATCACGATAAGCAACATCGTCTTGCCCGCGCTCTCGCCCAGAGCATCCATGAAGATCTGCGCCGGCGGCACCCCCGTCTTCGACTCCAGTGCGCCGGTGTAGGACTGGATGGCGAATGTCAGGCCGAACAACAGGACAAAACCGGCCGCCCAGGAGACAAGAATGGAGCGGACGATGCCCTTCGGTCCCTCCACTGAGGCGTTCTTCGTCTCCTCCGTCATGTGGGCGGAGGCGTCGTACCCGGTGAAGGTGTACTGGGCCATCAGCAAGCCGATCAAGCCGACGTAGACGGCAGAGCCCCAGCCAGTGTTGTTGACGAACTCGGTGAACACGAACTTCGGGGACTGGTGGTGGTCGGGGACGAGCAGGAGCACGCCGACGATCACTACCACGCCGATCAGGTGCCACCAGACACTGACAGTGTTGAAGAAGCCCACGATGCGCACACGGAGGGTGTTCACGAGGGCGTGCAGCACCAGGATGATGCCGAAGAGCGTGATGGTGTGCCCGGGGGTGGCGGCGTAGCCGAACTGAAGGTTCAGGTAGGCGTTGAGGAATGAGGCGGCGCCGAAGTCGACGCCCGCGGTTACGGCGATCTGGCCGAGGGTGTTGAACCAGCCGGTGAACCATGCCCAGGCGGCCGCCGACCCGCGGGGAGCGAGCTTGTGGGCCCAGAAGTACAGGCCGGCGCTCGTCGGGTAGCTGGAGCAGACTTCCGCCATGGCCAGCCCGACGAAGAGCGTCATCAGCCCAACGATGGCCCATCCCCACATGATCAGGGCAGGTCCGCCGGTGTTCATGCCGAAGCCATACATGGTCAGGCAGCCGGAGAGGATGCTGATGATGGTGAACGAGACGGCGAAGTTCTGACGCCCGGACATCGAGCGGTCCAGGGTCTGGGTGATGCCGAGTTCGGCGAGGCGCTCTTCTTCCGAAGGCGTAACGCTTGGTATATCCAGGGGCATTCGGATGATTCCTTCATCTTCGTCGGCGCTAACTGGTGGGACGGCAACAGAGGCTCCGGCTCTGTCCCGGCGGTACGGACTACGGCGCGGAGGCTTTGACAGCCCAGGCGCGGTGGCGGTTGAACAGCATTGGGGCGTCTCCGCAATAGCTCCATGGCACGTCGGTGGCGTACGGGCCGATGGCGTCGAAGACTTCTCCGGCTTCGCGGTGCCGGTTCGCGAACGACAGTGCGTGGGCGAGGTAGTTGGCGTCCTCGTGGAATGCGGCGTGAGGACGGTTCGGGGCTCGGTAGGACCACCAGTTGTCCCACGCCTGCCAGGTCGACGGATTGTCCGTCCAGGGGTGAACGGTCAGTCCGTAGCGGTGCCCCTCCACTTCCATCCGCTGCCGGTGCGACTCGGCGAGGGCGACCAGGGGAAGGACATGCGCCGGCAGGCCACGCGGGGCGTGAGTGCACCGTTCCTGCACCCAGTGGAACATCTCCCCGCCGGTGCCGTGCCAGGAGGGGAACAAGTAGGTGAGGAGTTCGTGGTGCGCCTCGCGGTTCCACGGGTCGCGCTCGATCACCTGCTGCCACAGCTGTCGTACCGTCCCGCGCCACTCGGGGTTCTGGGGAGGCGAGTGGAAGCGGGTCAATGCGAGCATCACCACGTACGGTGAGGGGTCGCTCGGCATCCTGTCGCCGGCTGCGTCACAGGCGTCCCATGCCAGTTCCATCGCCTCACTGCGGCCCCGTCCTCGACCGCCGGCCATCGACCGCAGAGCAAGCACATGGGCCAGAAGGGCAAGAGCATGCGGCGACTGCGGTTCGGCTTGCGCCCACGTGTCGGCAAATGTCAGCCGCGCTCCGACACGGGCAAGGACCTGAAGGCGGAAGATGCGCCGATCCCAGTCTGCGCCCGTTGCAGCCAGCAGACCCCGGGCCCCTTCCCAGCGGCCCATCGCCGCGTCCTCGACCACCACCCGTAACTGAGCGTCGTCGCGGGCCGGATGCCGGTCCAGAGCCGGTTTACGACTACTCACGACGCCCTCGCTCGGCGGTGGCCGTACCCACAGCCAGGCCCAGAGGCACAGTTGGTATCGGCTTCATCAAGAGTCCTCGCGTCACGTCCGGAAGTGGAAAGACCGTCAGGGCCCAGGGGTAAAAGGAGGGGATCCAGAACCTCACCAGCGCCCCGACGGCCGGTCTAGAAGTCGATCTCTTTGATCAGCTGAACCGCGCCCTGCACGCCGTCCCTGATGCTCGGCGCTGCGGAGCTCCCTGCCAGGAAGAAGCCGAACAGGACGCACACGATGGCGTGGCCCATGTTCAGGCCGCCCTTCTTCACCAGGAGAAAGACGATCACGCCCAGGAACACCACGGCTGAGAAGCTAACGATCACGGGCCCACCTCTGAGGAGATCCGCTTGCCACAACGCGGGAGGGGCCGCCACGCCGTCTTCCGCTGGCGATCCAGCGGCAGGGACTGTGCCATCCGTACGTACGGGACCGAGGACACCTTCGACTCCGGTGGACGAGTTCAGGGACAACAGGTGATCCACAGCAGGAGGGCTACGAGTCCGTCCGAATCATCCACTCTCGGGCGGTTCGCCAGCGCCGTGCACTGCGGGAGTCCCAGAGTGATGGGGAAACGCCCGGTGCACACATTTCCGAGGTGATATCACTTGAGTGATTTCGGTTTTGCCAGGGCAAGTTGAGGTCGCATAAATCTCTTCAAGGGGGAGGCATAGGTGCTTGCGCAGTCGCCGCGAGGCTGCGAACAGTGCGGCTGCCGACTGAGCCAGTACAACTCTGGGACGCTGTGCTCGGCCTGCGTTCGCTCCCGCACCCTGAACCAACACGCCCTCTCCGTTCCAGAACGCGTGTGGCGCAACCAAGAGATCCAACAAGCCCTAGCTTCCTGGGACTTCGGCACGGCCACCCGTCTGATCCGCCAGCAGGGGTCGCTGCGTCAAGACGACATTGCCCATCTGACGGGCCTGAGCCAGGCGTTCCTCTCCATGCTTGAGTCAGGGCATCGCCGTCTCACCAACATCGACAAGATCGTCGAGTTCCTCACTGGTCTCGGCGTTCCCCCCGAACTGGCCCCGCTCCCGCTTCCCCGCCCCCTCCGTCCCTCCCGGGACCTGTACTCCGGCGATCTCGACCCGGCCTTGCCATGGACGGCGAGTCGTATGGTGACGGCGTTAGGCACTGCAGTTGGAGGGAGCGCGATGGACCGCCGACGGTTCCTTGCGGTGAGCGGCCTGGCGCTCACCGCCTTCGTGCACCACTGGAGCACTGCCGAAGCGGAACCGCTCGTCCGCGCCGCGGAGGGCAGCCGGCTCACGCACGAGCTCCTCGACAGCCTCCAGGGGACCACGGACAACCTGCGCAGTATGGACGCGAGCGCAGGCAGCGGCACGTTGGCCGACCTCGGCAATGCTCATCTGCTACTCCTCAAGCGACTCGTTGAGCAGGCTTCCTACGACAAGGACACGGGGCAGCGACTCGCTGCGATCATCGCGGACACCGCCATCCAGACAGGATGGTTCACCTTCGACTCTGGAGATCGAGACCGAAGCCCTACCTACCTGTTCGCTGCACTCCGCGCCGCAAAGGCATCCGGCGACGTGCGGCTCGGCGTCGGAGCTCTCTCCTACCTGGCCATCCACGGCTACTCCACGGGTGCACCACGCGATGCGGTTACCGCAGCGCGAGGTGCTCGCGAGAAGATCAAGCACCTCGGTGCCCCGGCCCTGGAGGCAATGCTGCTGACGCGGCAAGCCCGGGGGCACGCAAAGCTCGGCGAACGGCAGGAGGTATTCACCGCGCTAGGTCAGGCAGCTGAACTGTGCGCTCAAGGACGTACCGAACGCGATCCCCACTGGTTGTACTGGATCAACGAAGGTGAGATCCACGGCCAAGCCGGCAGCTGCTACCTCGATCTGGGTGAGCCGCAGAGAGCCGTCACGAGCTTCACGCACGCGCATGACTCGCTCAACCCCTCAGACCAGCGCACGCGGGCCCTGTTTCTGTCACGGGCCGCGTCTGCTCTCGTTCGGCAAGGGGACGCGGAAGCAGGGTGTGACACCGCGCACCGGGCTCTCGACCTGGCCGAGCAGCTCCAGTCCGCGCGCCTCAACGAGCACGTTGAGGCGATGCTCAGCGACCTCGAAGCGGTGAGAGACGCCACATACGCTCAAGATCTACTGGACCGTGCCGCCGCCGTGACGGGAGCGAGGAATCGCACGTGACCGACAACCAACAGACCCTCGTTCTCTGGGACATTGACCGTACGCTGCTCTACGTCGGTGGCATCGATCGTCAGGTGTACCGCGAAGCCTTCGCCGAAGTCGTCGGCCGCCCAGCCGAACACTTGCCGGCTCGCGGTACGGGCGTCACCATGCCCCTCGCGATCCGATCGCTGCTCCTGGACAACGGCGTGCCCGAGGCAGCCGTCCCTGACCTGTTGCCGCGCATCGTGGACTTGCTGCCCAAACGGCTCGCGGCCCACAGCGAAGACCTACGGCAGCAAGGGGTTCTCATGCCCGGCGCGAGGGCCGCGCTCCAAGCCGTCCACGACCACCCGCGCTTGGTGCCGACGGCCGTCACGGGGAATCTCAAGCCGAATGCGCTGCTAAAGCTCGCGGCCTTCGACCTCGACGGCTACCTCGATACCGAGATCGGCGGATTCGCCTCCGACGACGACCATCGGCCCGCGCTCGTGAGCATCGCACAGGGACGCGCGCAGGCCAAGCACGGGACGGCCTTCACGCGTTCGAACACGGTGATCATCGGGGACTCCCTTGAGGATGTCCGCACGGGCCTTGAGGGCGGCGCCTCGGTTCTCGGTGTGCCCTCGGGCAAGACCTCCGCACAGGACCTCAAGGAAGCGGGGGCCGATGTTGTTCTCGACAGCCTGGAAAACGTACAGCAGCTGGTGGCTGCGATCGCTTCCGTCACACCCTGAACAGGCACCCCTCGTCTGGAGAGCGACAGTCCTGTCAGGCCCATACGCCGCGGGTCTACACTGCCGATCATGACGCAGAGCCCTGTCGAGCTGGTGATCTTCGATTGTGACGGCGTACTGGTGGACAGCGAGCGGATATGCGTCAAAGTTGACGCGATGATCATGGCTGACCTGGGATGCGCGTTCACCGAGGAAGAGATCATCGAGAAGTTCGTCGGCTCGTCTACCGAGGTCTACACAGCCGCCGTAGAGGAACAGCTTGGACGGCGTCTGGAGAAGGACTGGCTGCAGCAATACGAGCATCTGTACCAGGCGGCCTTCGACGCGGAACTGACCGCTGTCGATGGCGTCGCAGAAGCCCTGAGCAGCCTCACCACACCCGTCTGCGTCGCATCGAACACACACCACGCCGGCATCCGGAGAAACCTGGAGATCGCCGCGCTGAGGGACCACTTCGAGGAGCGCATCTTCAGCGCAGACGATGTCCCCCGAGGCAAGCCTGCCCCCGACCTCTTCCTGCACGCTGCTCGCTCCATGGGCGCGGAGCCCGAGCGGTGCGCGGTGATCGAGGACAGCGCGTACGGAGTTCAGGCAGCACGTGCCGCCGGCATGCAGGCCTTCGGCTACTGCGGCGGCCTCACACCGGCCACGCGACTGGAAGGCCCAGGCACCACCCTGTTCGACGATATGCGCGACCTACCCAAGCTGCTGGCCACCCCTACGCACTGAACTTCAGCAGTGCCTCGCAGGCAATCGGACCGGCCGCTACGCCATTCACGACCGGTCCGCGGGTTATTGCCGACGGGCCTGCTTGCTCACGGTAGCCGTAGCCAGGGTGCGTGAGCCGGAGGTACTCCTCCGGCTCACGGCTGAGCTTCCATCTCCCGGGCCGCTTCAGGCCCCGGTGACCTCGATCGCCGCCAGGTTCTTCTTGCCCCGGCGAAGCACCAGCCAGCGTCCGTGCAACAGCTCGTCAGCCGTGGCCACCGTGTCCTCGGAGGCCACCTTCACGTTGTTCACATAGGCGCCGCCCTCTTTCACGGTGCGGCGGGCGGCCGACTTGCTTGCCACAAGGCCAACCTCCGCGAACAGATCGGTCACCAGGCCGAGTTCGCTCACCTTGGTGTTCGGGAGCTCGGAGAGCGCAGCGGCCAGTGTCGCCTCGTCGAGGTCGGCGAGCTTGCCCTGTCCGAAGAGCGCCTTCGACGCCGCGATCACCGCGGCGCACTGGTCGGCGCCGTGCACCAGCGTGGTCAGCTCCTCGGCGAGCGCACGCTGCGCGGTACGGGCTTGCGGTCGCTCCTCGGTCACCTTCTCCAACTCCTCAAGCTCCTCGCGGGTCTTGAAGGAGAGGATGCGCATGTATCGGGAGATGTCCTGGTCGTCGGTGTTCAGCCAGAACTGGTAGAACGCGTACGGAGTGGTCATCTCCGGGTCAAGCCACAGCGTGCCGGTCTCTGTCTTGCCGAACTTGGTGCCGTCCGCCTTCGTCAACAGTGGCGTCGCGAGCGCGTGCACCTCGGCGTGCGGCTCCATGCGGTGGATCAGATCCAGGCCGGCCGTGAGGTTGCCCCACTGGTCGCTGCCGCCTGTCTGGAGGGTGCAGCCGTACCGCCGGTACAGCTCCAGGAAGTCCATACCCTGGAGCAACTGGTAGCTGAACTCCGTGAAGCTAATGCCCTGGTCGGACGCCAGGCGCTGGGCGACCGAGTCCTTGGTGAGCATCTTGTTCACCCGGAAGTGCTTTCCGATGTCCCGCAGGAACCCGATCACGGTCAGGCCCGAGGTCCAGTCCAGGTTGTTGACCATGGTCGCCGCATTGTCGCCCTCAAAGGAGAGGAACGGCTCGATCTGCGCGCGCAGCCGGGTCACCCACTGGGCGATGGTCTCCGGGTCGTTCAGGGTGCGCTCGGCGGTCGGTCGAGGGTCACCGATATGGCCGGTCGCACCGCCCACGAGTGCCAGCGGCCGGTGCCCGGCCTGCTGGAGCCGGCGAAGGGTGAGCACCTGGACGAGGTGGCCCACGTGCAGGCTGGCCGCGGTCGGGTCAAAGCCGCAATAGAACGTGACGGGACCATCCGCGAGAGCCTTGCGCAGTGCGTCCTGGTCAGTGGCATGGGCGATCAGCCCGCGCCACTGGAACTCGTCGACGATGGCCGTCACGGTCCTGTGTCTCCTAGAGTCGCGTGTGTCAGTGTGGCGGCCAGTGTAGTGGTCCAGGCTGCCATCCGTGTTTGTACTGGTCAGCGGCCATTTACGTGCAGTGACCGGGTCGCCGCACACCCGGAGCGTCCTGGTTCACGCCGTCCCCAACCATACGTCGAGTAGTCGACCGATCACAGCCTCGCTGTGATCACGATAATCACGCACGAGTGCTTTGCCGCCGGCCACGAGTCGGGTACGGAGCGCGGGATCATGATCGATCTCGTCGATGATCTGCCCGAAATCCCGTGCGGCCCGCTCGATGTCGTTGGGAGAAACCAGGGGATACAGCACATTGCCTTCGAGCTCGTAGCCGGCGATCGGTGGCGGAGAGACGAACATCGCGGCATTCCCCAGCTCAGGCAGGCTGCCTATTCGGTGAGCCACGACAGGTACTCCTGACTCCATTGCTTCAAGCGCAACTCGTGGAAGACCTTCCGGACCGAGGGACGGTATGAGCAGGATCCTGGTGCGGTTGTAAATCGCGGTGGGGTCCGGGCTGAAGGAGGCCACTTGGACGATCGCGGAGGGCGGTGCGTACGGCGGGACGTCGGGCCAGGTCTCCACGACCAGGTATGCGTCGCTGGGGCGCTGACGAATGAGTGCGTCCCAGACACGCCGGCCCTTGATGGGGTGGTGGTTGATCAATGTCAGGGATCGTCCCGCCGCGCCTACGGGCGTCGGGCTGACTCGTCGCTCGGGAAGGAGGTTAGGGAGCACCTGCGCCGGCACGCCGGTCTGGCTGTGAAAGGCGTCGGCGATCGTCTGGCTGACCGCGTGCACACTGGCCTGCCGCATCAGATCGTAGTAACCCCGGACCTCGTCGGCGGCGTGGTCATGGCTTGTGGGGTAAAGCTGGTCGGTCACGAGCACTGCTACATGCCGACCACTCGCGAGGCATTCGTCCAGCACGGCACGATGCGCTTCGTTGAGCCGGACCGCGCAGGAGTTGAGCAGGATCACGTCGGGGTCCAGCTCCTTCAGAAGATCTTGAAGCGCCTGCCGGTACGCGCTCGCTGACCCCGGGGCACCGATGAAAGCTTCGTGGACAGTACAACCCTGGACTGTCCGGGTTCTGCGTTCGATTCCGGGATTCCTGTGTTGGGCGATGCAGGCGAGGCTGGCTGGGTGCCCTCGGCGCTTGACGCGTTGCAGTAGCTCGCGGACTTGAAGGAACAGGCCATTGGTGAAGCCCTCGCGGGTGAAGTCGTCGAGGCTCACGAAGACGGTGCCGGGCATGGCGTTACTCCTTGTGGGCCGCGGCGGCGGCGAAGAAATCGAGCAAGGTCCAGAGCCGGGTGGCGATCGGGCTGCCGGCCGAGGGCGGGCCGCTGACGCTGAGTGGACTCGGGGAGAGCATTTTGAGGCTGGCGATCGCTGAGTACAGATCGAATATGCGTTGCCGAATGGGGCCGACGCACAGTGGCGCGGCAACTCGTTCGATGCAGTCCGCCTCCGGTCCACGGGCCAAAAGGCCGGCGCGAGCGACGCCGAGGGGGTATAGGGCGTCACCGAACCCGAGCTCGTCGAGGTCGACGATCGCCGTGACTCTCCCGCCATCCACCAGCACGTTCTGGTGGGTGGCGTCGATCAGGTAGGGCAACGGATCGATGCGATCGAACTCGGGGCGTAGCTCGCGGATGGTTCTGCGGATTTCTCCGATGGCCGGCCTCTGCCGCTGCGAGGGCGTCAGCTGATCGATTGCGCCGGTGAAGTACTCCCAGAGCACGTCCGACCAGCGGGAGTGGCAGCGCAGGTCGCTGTAGCTGGCGATGCCGCCGTATCCGGGACCGGGCGGAAGCCCGCTCATGCGGTGTCGGATGTCGAGCAGGTCGTCGGCAACGGTGTGCTTTTCCGCGGCCTTAAGGTTGGCGTAGACGTTGCAGAGATCATCCCCTGGGGCTTGCTCAAGGAGCATGATTGGCCAGGGCAGTACGGTCCCGGTGAGGTCCATGGACAGTACGCGGGGGACGGGCACTCCTACCCGAGCGAGCTGGCGCCGCCAATACGCGAATCCCGCGAAGCACTCGGCGCGGTCGTGTCGAGTGATCCGTGCAATCACGGACTCACCGGACTTCAGCCCCACCGTGAACACGAAGTGGCTGCGGCCCATCGAGATTCGGCGGGCGGCCACGGCCTCTTGGCGCAGGCACCGACTGGCCGCTTTCAGGGCTTCCTGCTCTGTGGGGGGCTTCATGGCAGGAGCAATTCTGTTGCCGCGAGCGGGATAACGCTGAGGCTGGCGTAGCCACGGAAGAATGCCCAGGTCGTCTCGAAGTCGTCGGTGCTGACGATCAGGCCGGGGACGCCGAGGTAACCCGCGAGGTGGCCCAGGCCGCTGTCGCACCCCACGAAAAGACGGCATGACAGGAGGCGGGTGACCATCTCGGGAAGGTCTGCCCGTACGTAGGTCAGGTCGTCGCCGAGGTAGTCCTGGGTGTCAGGGCCGCCGAGGATCTGGACTTCGCCGTGTGCTGCAACCTGGCTCAGGAGCCGTCGGGCCGACTGTCGCGGCAGCGGGGTGCTGGAACGCGCATCGAGCTGGCAATACACCACGTCTTCTTGGCCACTGGGCGTTGGAGCTGCACGGAGGGGAAGCGGCGGCACTCGGTGGCGGACTCGTCCCCCGAAGGTGTCAGTCACGGCGTGGTTGAACCGGTCAAGCCACGGGAGGCTCCATGAAGACCGGGCGAAGATCGCGTCGCCACTGATCGCTTCGCTGGGCGAAGGGACGTAGCTCACTCGCCCGCATGCAAACACCTCGACAACTTCGGCGAGGATGGGCGAACCGGTGACGGCGACTGATGCTATGGCGTTGTCGCGGCAGTAGTGCTCCAGGCCGGTGACGATGCCCAGGGCATCGCCGAGACGATTGTGCCGGGCGAACCGCATCACGGACCCGCCGGGGAGCGTCGTCGGCGGTGCCTTGTCCGCCTCGGACGGAAGTCTTGCCGCGTCCGCGAGTTGTTCGCTTAGGCAGCGCAGCCCACGTTGGCCGCAGCGCCAAGTCCGTGGAACCGCCGGGATATCCGCAGCGGGCTTCCCGTGGGCATCGACAAAGCGCACCTCATCGAATCCGAATTCCTCGATGAGTTCACCGATCGCCGGTGGCCCGCTCACCTCGACTTGAGATAGTCCGTGTCTCCGGGCGTAGGAGGCCAGGCCAGCCGTCAACTCGACGCAGTCGCGGATAGGGAGGTCGGCGGCGGAGAAGTGCGTCGGCAGCTCTTCTCGTCCGTTGATCGATGGTCCGTTCACCGGGCCCCCTCGTACACATCTGTATCCGGATGAATGGCGTCGAACTGTCGCTTGCCCTTGAGGAGGCGCGCGACCAGCTCCCTGGCGTGAGAATCGGAGAAGTACGGGTTGAGGGAGTACACCCGCAGAGCCACGACCGGCTCGCCAGCCGGCGTGTAGAAGGCCGCGGAGGTCTTGCTCAACGCGATCTGCTCGGCCTCCGGTACACGTTGACGCGATAGCCACGCGAACAGGTCAGACGTGTACTGGTTTATTCGGCGCACCGAGCTGGTGTCGCTGAAGTCCTCCTCGGAAGCGGCAGGGTCATCCGGCGGGTAACAGCGCAAGAACACATCCGGGCCGTACGAATGCTTGTTGATGGCTGTCACATCGCCAGCTGCCACGGCATCAACGTGGCGTCGGAGGGCTTCGGCTGTCTCAAGCGCGTGACCGAGAAGTTTCCGCATTCCCTGCTTGCCTAGGGCCTGCAGGCCAACCCAGGTCGCGACCATGTTCGCCGCTGACCTGGAAGTTTCCAGCGTGAAGGTCCCAGGGTTGTACGCGTCCTTGTCATGGAACAGCGGAGTCATGACTCCGCCGTCGCGACGTAGCCGCGAGAAGTCCCGCCCGTCTCGCATGATGATCATGCTGGACGTGTACGGTGCGAAACCGGTCTTGTGGAAATCGGTTCCGAACGAGTCGGCGTGCCGCACTGTTCTCAGGCGCTCCACAAGCCGTGAGATTTTCGCCACCACAGGCGGGCTGAATTCGAGGGGATTGCGATGCAGGTCGTAATCGATGAAGCAGAGATAAGCCCACCCGATGACCGTGTCCGCATGCACGTGGGGCGTGTAATCCAATCCATATTCCGCGGCCAGCCGATCCCGCATCGCAGCGATCTCGCCGAAGTCATCGACGGCCATATTGGAGGTCGTCCCGCCAGCGCCCATGATGCATGCAAGTCGGTGCCCGCGTGCCAGCACGTCGCGGCAGGCCGCTTCCATCGACTCCAGGTCCGTGGTCTGGTCGGGCAGCGACGCAGCGGATATGTAGTTTCGGGTGCCGATACCAAGCCACGCGCACGCGGACTTCTGCGAGTAGTGCGCCGGCCAGGAACCGACGACGGCCATCCCAGGCTCGATCCCCCGCTCGGCATGGTCGGGCTGTGCCTTGGAGATGCCGACGTTGATCGCGTACAGGTTGGTCGCAGTGCCGCCGAACGTGAACAGACCGCCTGCCTGATCCGGGTCGTATCCCGCCAGCCGCGCCAGCGCCTGGGCACAGGACAGCTCGGCGGTAAGGGTCTCCGCGGCGTCCTCTCCGGTGACGCCGTTCGGCATGAACAACGACACCGCGCATAGCGCCGCCAGGTTGACGAACGACGGCGGCGGAACGACGTTCTTGGCGAACATGTGGTGATGCACCTTGACCGAACCAGCCAGCCACCGCGGCAGTTGACTGAGAACCGCCTCCGAGGCGACGGGGCCCTCCGGCAGGTGTCCGCCACCCAGTGAGCGCCCGTCTTCCTGCTCCCAGCGCGGATACACGGGCCCTGCACCCTGATGGCTCAGCGCCTCATCGAGTGCACCGCGGATGAGCTCGACAAGCACGTCCGCGTTGTCGCCATCGGGGCACAGAAACAGGCCGTTGCGCCAGTCTGCGAAATCATCCCCATACCCGGAGCAATCAGTTGTCATCGCGGACTCCAGTGCCTTGGAAGAGCAACACGACCGCGCTCATCGTCCGGGCTTCCCGTAGAGCTTCATGCGTTCAGGTCGGGGCGTGCGCCGTCGGCCGGACGCAAGGTCCTCACAGGCGACCGCGATAGACCACACGAGATCGTCACGCTGACGACGCAGAATCGCGACACGTTCCACCGCGCCGGCGTCATCCTCGACGAGTTGCTCGGTATGCATGATCCGCAGCGTCTCCACCGAGAGGCGGTCCAGCGCCGAGCCGATCGACTCGGTAAGGGGAGGCACGTCTTGGTCCGCGCCCCACACCGCATCAAAGATTCGATCGACCTGCTCGATGAGTTCGTGGCGACGGCAGTTGAGTTCGTCGATCTCCCGCTTGATGGCCGGAATCTCCCCGTCCCCAGCTCGCCGCACCCGATCTTCGGCGTCCCACTGCCGACTGTTGTTCGCATGCAGCCGGTTCAGCGGCTCCAGCAACTCCGGCGAGCGGGGAAACGGCATCCCGGCGAGAGCATCCTCGCACCACCCGCATTGCCCATTTTGCATGTCGAGGCAGGACTTACCCTGAATCATTACAGTTCGCGGGTCTGGATCCCGCTCGCCCGTATCTAGATCCAGCTGAGCAGGCATATTCGTCATCAGCGGTATCCCCCTTCGGTACCTCGTTGGATCAGCCCCTGCCGACGGTCATGGGAGACAGCCGTGAGCGCGAGCGGAGGGTGGATGCAAGAGTGGCTCATCGGCGCGAGTCGATCACATCACCGTTGTGATATGCCCATGCCCTGCGCGCCAACCGATCGCTGAAGGGCTGAGCAGCGAGGCTGTGAACGCCACGGCATAGAGCAGGACTTGGCGAATCGGGTCCGCCACGTCTTCGACGCGCCCGCCGGCCGGTCAGCCCACGCTGCACGAGACCTCGTCATCATGGCGCCCAACTGCGCGTTCCGGACAACTCACGGTCCCGTAAGGTCTGCTTCCATGCAGCGGTTGGCGATCTTCGATCTTGACAACACCCTTGTTGACCGCCAAGGTCCCCTGACGGACTGGGTCTCGGCATTCTCCTCGCAGTACGCCCTGAATGATCACGACCGAGCGGATCTGCTCCAGGTGGTGCATGCACGTGCCTACCCCTCGGCCTTCGAGACGATCCGTGCGCAGTACGGCCTTGCCCCTTCGGCCGAGGCGTTGTGGCGTGACTACTGCGCATACATGGCTCGCTCAGTCAGCTGCCCTGCTGATGTGCTTGAGGGCCTGTCCACGCTCCGACGTACCGGCTGGAAAATCGCCGTCGCCACGAACGGCGCGAATGAGATCCAGACCGAGAAAGCGGCCATGTCAGGGATCGCCGATCACGTTGATGCGGTGTGCGCCTCTGAGGCAGCCGGAGTGCGTAAGCCGGAGGTAGCGATCTTTGAGAAGGCGGCCGCCTCATGCGGAGCCGACCTCGCACTCGGCGGCTGGATGATCGGCGACGGCGTGGACACCGATATCCGCGGCGGCAGAGCGGCCGGACTACGCACCATCTGGATCAGCGGCGGCAGGTCCTGGCCCGGGGACGACACGGAGCCGGACCACGCCACCACTGATGTATGCCAAGCGATCAATCTGCTGCTCACCACCGTGAGCTGAGAGGACCTCGTCGTGAACTCTGAAGCGATCACGGTTGGACTGCTGCATCCCGGCAGCATGGGCGCCGCCTTCGGCGCCCAGTTGCGACGGCGCAACGTGCGGGTGCTGTGGTGCATGGACGGCCGCAGAAGCCGGTCCCGGGCACGGGCCGAGGATGCCGGCCTCGAAGGCGTACAGAATCTTGCGCAGCTCGTGGCGCGTGCCGATGTGCTGCTGTCTCTGTGTCCGCCTGCCGCTGCAGTGGATGTCGCGCAGCAGGTGGCGGCCTGTGGCCTCGACGGCGGGTTGTATATCGAGGCCAACGCGATCACGCCGCATCGCGTCAGGGAGGTCTCAGGGCTTCTTCCTGGCGCCGTGGTCATCGATGGCGCCGTGGTCGGCTCCCCGCCGGTGGGTGGCAAGCAGCCCACGTTGTATCTGTCCGGAGCCCCTGACGGCTGCTCTCGGGTCGCGTCCCTGTTCGCCGTGAGTGACGTGAAACCTCATGTGCTGGGTGCCGAGGTGGGTACGGCCTCTGCGCTGAAGCTGTCGTACTCGAGTTACCAGAAGGTCTCCCGCATCCTGGCGGCGCTCGCCTACGGCGTCGCTGATGCGAACGGCGTTGCCGACGAGCTCGTCAAGATCGCTGGGAAACGGGGCGGCAGCTACCTGACCGAGACCGGCTACATCCCCAAGACTGCCTCCCGTGCCTGGCGCTGGGGCCCTGAACTGGACGATGCAGCAGCTCTGCTGCGGGAGGCCAGGCTGCCGGACGATCTGATGCGAGCAGCCAGCGGAGTTCTTCACCAGTGGGCCAGCGCCCGAGACCGTGAACTCACCGTCGCCGAGGCGCTCGCGCTCCTGCATGTCGACCACGGTCGTGAGGGGCATGACGAACCGTAGCCGGGTCCGCGCGGTTCGCCCGCGGTCAGATGGCGCGGCGAATCAGCAGGTCGATCTCGTGCGCCGCCTCCGCAGGCGAGATGGCGTCGGTATCGAGCCGTAGGTCCCAAGCGAAATCTGTGCTGGTCTCGATGTCGTGGGCCGTCGCGTCCCAGGCGGAGAGGCGGGCCTCGGTATCGCTGTCACCGCGCCCCTTGGAGCGGTCCGCGGTACTCTCCCGCGAACACCACAGGAGCACGCTGGTCCACGAGGCGGGGAATTTCTCCACCACCGCCTCAATACCTGCGATCTGCCCGAGATGCAGGACGGGAATGCACCCGTCCTGCATAGCCTGGGCAAGGCCGGGACGGTCTACGAGGTAGATGTTGCCGTACCTGTCGTTGCGGTAGATCACGTCCCCGCGTGCCTCAAGCTCTCCGAGCTCATCGGCGGTCCCCATCCGGTAGCCACGAGTACGGCCACTACCAATCTTGAGACGCATGAACGCGCGATAGGCGTCGTTGAAGTCGCACAGTGCCGTGGTGATGGTGTCCTTCCCGGATGCGGGTGGACCGTACAGCAGAATGCCCTGGCTCATGCGAACACCGTCCCGAAGACCTGCCGAACCTGATCGGTGAGGGATATCGCGGTACCGAGACGGTTGTCGACCACCAAGTGCGGTACGACCGGCCGCAGTTCCGGATCAATCGTCGCCGCGTACTCATCCCAGTTCTGCAACTTCCAGCTGTCGCGGGCTGCCGAGCGGAAGCTGATGTACTCGTGCATGGTCTCAAGGTCACACTGGATCCAGATAACCGCCACCGTCACTCCCCGCGCCTCGCACCGGTTGATCAACCGGCGCATCCACCGCTCGTCGCTCACCTCAGCAACGAACGGTGCGGTGAGCACAGTGCTGATCGAACAGTCGACATTGGCGTAGGCGGTCTCCAGCAAGCACTGGTACTCCAAGGGCCGCACCTTCTCCCGATATACCGGGGAGTGGCGGTCGTTTGGATCGCTTCCCATCTCAACGAGCAGCCGCTCAACAAGCGGACGGGTGATGGGATCTTTATCGAGGACCGGCCACCCGGTGAGCCGCGAGATGAACCGTGAGAACTCCGACTTCCCACTGCCGGCGAGGCCGCCCACCATCAATAGCGTGGGCTGATTCGGGTCGCCGCCCGTGTGACGGCGTCTCCACGCATCAATGATGCGCTGCTGGACCTCCTGACCGTTGCTGTCGGCATTACCCGGAGCGATCTGCAGCACCGCGCGCTCAACAGCCAGCACATGGTCGCCGAGCGGCTCCACCTTCGAGGGCGTGAGCCGGAGCTGAGTCTGCTCACCCGGCAACGCCTTCCGGAACCCCAACTCAGGCTCGGTGGCCCGGTACAGAAGGCAGTAGGCCCGGCGGTAATGCGGGCCGGGATACACCTCACCCTGCTCGTGCTGCCACAAGGTCTGGAAGTTCGCCGCCGGCACGGTGAGTCCGGCAGCGCGCGCCACCTCACGTAGCCGCTCACCGGCACCCTCAAGCGTCAGGCCATGTGCTTCGCGCATGGAGCGAAGCTGGCCCGGTTGCCACCCCGCACGGCTCTTCGCCATGACTGCTACCGCCTGCCCGTTACTCACCATGATCGGGACACTAAGTCTGCCCCGCGCGAACGCATGTGTAAGCGGATGTTGAAAAGTCACGTCGCCCGATGATGAGCGGCTTGGCCAAGCACCAGTGATACTCCGCGGCACCGAACGCAGATGTGATGGGCCCCACCCCGGCGGAGTACTTGCCGGAGCCAAGGTTGATCACTCGGCGAGGGAGACGATCACAGTGTCAAGACAGCGAACCACCGAGGTAGCTGCTGCGTGGGGCGGTCGCCGGTGTACCGCCTGCCGGTGCCGCTTGAGCCGGTATAACAGCGAAACCGTCTGTTCCGTTTGTAACCGCAGTGGGACGGTGGCACAGACAACATGCCCCTTCGTCCCGACCCAGGTCTGGACGTACGAGGACGTCAAAGACGCCTTAGTTCAGCGGGACTTCGGCAGGCTATGCCAGCTCGTGCGAGAACGCGGGCATCTCCGTCAGGAGGACATGGCGCTCCTGACGGGGCTGAGCCAGGCTTTCCTGTCGATGCTGGAGTCTGGGCAGCGGCGGCTCACGAACATCGATCGCGTCATCGTGCTTCTGGACGGCTTGAATGCACCCGCTGATCTCACAGGCCCGATGCTCCGCCCTGTCCCCCTCGCGCCGACCCCACCGTTCCAAGCGGTGTCCTGACCCGGCCGCGGGCACGAGGTCGCAGCATGGCACCCACAAACCTCCGCAGGCATGCCCACCCCATGGAAGGGTTCGCCTCCGCGAGCCCCGCACTCCGCGATCCGGCATCCAGGCCAGGGGGCAACGTCCCCGACGGCTACGTGGAAGGGGCACTGCACCCGACCGCCTCCTCCGGCTGTACGCCGAGGAGCCGGTGCAGCTCCGCAGTGACCACGCGGTACGCGTTCCCGAGCTTGAGGACGGTGACCGGATACTCGTCCCTCTTCGCCAAGGCGTATCCGGTGCTCCGGCCGATCGTCAGCGCCTTGTTGGCTGTGTCGAGGTCGACGGCAGCCGGCAGCCGGCAGCGCGAGCAGCTCTTCGTAGGTCATCCCTCGCGCAGCTTTGCGTGTAGTCATGATGTATTCCGATCAACAAAAGTTGCCCTGACGGCGAACTGTCTACCACGAATGTTGCTACAACACATTTTCCTGGCGTAAGTTGTCACCATGACAAACAGGGAGTGGTCACCGACCTTCACCGCCCGCGTCGCCGAGCAGATGCGCCGTGCGCGCAAGGCCGCCGGCCTCACCGTCACGGAGTCGGCCGAGGCATGCGCGGCTCTGGGCCTGGCGGTCCCGAAGACGACGATCACGAACTTGGAGACCGGGCGCCGCAGCTCGATCGACCTCGCGGAATTCCTCGTCCTGGCCGAGGTCTACAAGGTCCCGCCGGTCAACCTGCTATTTCCCCTCGGTCTGGAAGCCTCCGTCGAAGTGCTTCCAGACCGGGAGGTCTCGACCTGGGATGCTGTGGCCTGGTTCACCGGCGAGACACGGCTGGAGAGGCCCGCGCCCGAGGACTCCGCCCGCGGCGTGCTGGACACCTTCCGCGCCCACAGCGACGCCGTGGCAACGGCCCTGGCTTCGACCCGCTTGGCCAAGGAGCGCCGTCGGAAGGCCAGCACCACCCTCGACTCCGGCCGCCGTGAGGCTCTGCTCGAAGCCGCGGGCGCGTACGAACAGCTCGCCTTCGACGACTGCAGAGAGCTCCGGGAGTTCCGCCTCACGATGCAGCAGCGCGGCCTCGCCCCACCGGCCCTCCCCAACGAACTCTCCTTCGTCGACGAGCCCGATCCCGAGGACTAGCCTTGGCCAGCACCACCTACGGCGGCACGGTCACCCGCCGCTGTTCCTGCCGCAACCCCACGACGGGCAAGAACAACGGCAAGGCATGCCCCAAACTTGCCAATCGCCGCCATGGCAACTGGTCCATACGCCACGAACTCGTCAATCGATCCGACGGCACTCGGTGGGAGTTCCGGCGCAGCGGTTTCGAATCCTCGACCGACGCCACCAAGGAACTGGGCAAGGTCCGCGCGCTGCTCGCCATACCCGATGAGGACGACCAAGCGGGGCATCTGGCGATCAGCGACATGCTGGAGGACTGCGCCAAGAAGAAGGAACCGCTGCCGGACTACGACGAAACGCGTCGGCGGCTGTCGGCAGGTCAGGCGCTGAACTCGAAGATGTCGGTGGCCGAGTGGCTCGGCCTCTGGCTCGCCGGCAAGAAGCGCCTCCGTGTGGGCGGCCACAAGCGGTACGAGTGCGACGTCCGCGTCCATCTCAAGCCCCACCTGGGCGAGATACACCTGGACAAGGTCAACGTCCCCCACCTGGACCGCATGTTCGATGCCATCAACGAAGCGAACATCGAAATCCAGGAGCAAAACACCCAGCGGCGTGCCGCTCTGGACGAACTCAAGACCATCCCGTGGAAGGGGACGGAAAACCGAGCACGCCGCAAGTGGCTGAAGGCCGCCATCGACCAGATGCCACCCTTCCGCCGCGTCACCACGGTCAACACGCAGCACCACATCAAGGCCACCCTGCGAGCGGCGCTCAACACCGCTATCGCCCAGCGGATCATCCCCAACTACAACCCGGCCGAGCACGTCGAACTGCAGCCCGGTACCAAGCCCAAGGCCCTCGTCTGGACCGACGAGCGCGTCGCGCACTGGCTGGCCACCGGCGAGAAGCCCAGCCCGGTCATGGTCTGGACGCCGGAGCAGACCGGCAAGTTCCTGGACCACATCATCGGCGACCGTCTGGAGGCCATGTGGCGGATGATCGCCTTCCGTGGCCTGCGCCGCGGTGAAGGCTGCGCTCCGCGCTGGATCGACTACTCGAAGAAATCGCGGTCGCTGGAGATCGCCACCCAGCTCGTCCAGGACGGCTGGGAGATCCTTGAGGGGCTCCCGAAGACCAACAGCGGCATCCGATCCATCGCGCTTGACGAAGAGACGGTCGACCTCATCGAGCTGCGCAAGGCCGCCCAGGATGAGGAGAAGCGAACCTGGGATGACGCGTGGCAGGACACAGGCCGCATCTTCACTGAGGAGGACGGCTCTCTTCTCCACCCAGGCAAGATCTCCGACCTCTTCGAACGCCTCGTCGCCGAGGCCGGCCTGCCGCCGATCCGCCTCCACGACCTGCGCCACGGCGCCGCGACCCTCATGCTGGCGGCCGACGTCGACATCAAGGTCATATCCGAGACACTGGGACACAGCGACACACGCATCACCCGCGACATTTACCAGTCCGTCCTCGACGACCTGGCCCGTGCGGCGGCGGAAGCGGTGGTCAAGCTCGTGCCGCGTGCTCCCCGAGCGATCCGTACGGCGATCGAGCGGCGTGCCGTGCAGCCCGTAACCGCCATTGGCATGGCTGAGGGGTGCACATGTTCGTGCACCTGCGGGGCGGCTGGGCGGGAAACAATCACGGCGTAGCGCGCTAGCGGTCTTGTCCTCCGAAGCGACCGGGGCCTCTCGTAACGAGAGGCCCCGGTCGTCTGCACACGTACTCGTCATGCGCCGAAGTCTGAATGGGGCATCATCGAAGCATCTCCGCGGACGCGGAGCCGGCTGCGCGAGCATGGTGGATTTGCCTGCCCCGCCTGGGGCATCTCCACGTACGCGGAGCAAACGGCCACGCCTACCAACTAGATGACGGCTGGTACGGAGCACCTCCGCAGAAGCGGACCGGACGAAGTGGCCGCCGCCGCCCTGCGAGAGGTCTATGGAACATCTCCGCATACGCGGAGCGGACCCAGTCGAGCGGCCGGAGTCGTTCACCGTGACCGGAACATCTCCGCGTACGCGGAGCGGACAAGGCCATCATGGCGCTGGCCAACGCCAACACCGGAACATCTCCGCGTGCGCGGAGCGGGCCACGGATACGCCATCAGTCTCGGTGGCCGGCACGGAACATCTCCGCGTGCGCGGAGCGGACACAATGCCGTCCCCCATGGTCTGGGCGTTGGGCGGAACATCTCCGCGTGCGCGGAGCGGACCTCTCGAAGCCCCAGATGCCGTTGGTGGTGAGCGGAACACCTCCGCGTGCGCGGAGCGGACTCGACGGGGAGCTGCGGCATGCACCCGTCGGGCGGAACATCTCCGCGTGCGCGGAGCGGACCTCGCACAGGTGAAGAAGGGGCTGGCCGGCAACGGAACCTCTTCGCGCGCGCGGAGCGGACAGCGGCGAGCCGGAGGGCCCGGCGAACGTGTCCGGAACATCTCCGCGCGCGCGGAGCGGACAGCGGCGAGCCGGAGGGCCCGGCGAACGTGTCCGGAACATCTCCGCGCGCGCGGAGCGGACAGCGGCGAGCCGGAGGGCCCGGCGAACGTGTCCGGAACATCTCCGCGCGCGCGGAGCGGACAGCGGCGAGCCGGAGGGCCCGGCGAACGTGTCCGGAACATCTCCGCGTGCGCGGAGCGGACCTCGCACAGTTGAAGAAGGGGCTGGCCGGCAACGGAACATCTCCGCGCGCGCGGAGCGGACAGCGGCGAGCCGGAGGGCCCGGCGAACGTGTCCGGAACATCTCCGCGTGCGCGGAGCGGACATGAGCGCGGCGCCCATCGCCGGGATGCGCCGCGGACCATCTCCGCGTGCGCGGAGCGGACCCGTCTGCCCTCCACGCGGTCTCGGCGGCGTTCGGACCATCTCCGCGTGCGCGGAGCGGACACGGTCACGTAGACCGTGGCGCCCGTGCTGTCCGGACCATCTCCGCGTGCGCGGAGCGGACGACCGCGCGGGCTGCCTGACCCTGAACTCGTATGGACCATCTCCGCGTGCGCGGAGCGGACCCTTCGCGACCTGCACCATTGGGGGCACTTTGCCCATTCTTTACT
>NZ_JRKI01000017.1 GCF_000935125.1 Streptomyces natalensis ATCC 27448
CCATCAGTCTCGGTGGCCGGCACGGAACATCTCCGCGTGCGCGGAGCGGACACAATGCCGTCCCCCATGGTCTGGGCGTTGGGCGGAACATCTCCGCGTGCGCGGAGCGGACCTCTCGAAGCCCCAGATGCCGTTGGTGGTGAGCGGAACACCTCCGCGTGCGCGGAGCGGACTCGACGGGGAGCTGCGGCATGCACCCGTCGGGCGGAACATCTCCGCGTGCGCGGAGCGGACCTCGCACAGTTGAAGAAGGGGCTGGCCGGCAACGGAACATCTCCGCGCGCGCGGAGCGGACAGCGGCGAGCCGGAGGGCCCGGCGAACGTGTCCGGAACATCTCCGCGTGCGCGGAGCGGACATGAGCGCGGCGCCCATCGCCGGGATGCGCCGCGGACCATCTCCGCGTGCGCGGAGCGGACCCGTCTGCCCTCCACGCGGTCTCGGCGGCGTTCGGACCATCTCCGCGTGCGCGGAGCGGACACGGTCACGTAGACCGTGGCGCCCGTGCTGTCCGGACCATCTCCGCGTGCGCGGAGCGGACGACCGCGCGGGCTGCCTGACCCTGAACTCGTATGGACCATCTCCGCGTGCGCGGAGCGGACCCTTCGCGACCTGCACCATTGGGGGCACTTTGCCCATTCTTTACTTATTGAGGCGGGCGAGGGTGAGGAGTCCGCAGCCGTAGGCGCGGCCTTGGCCGATGCCGGTGGTGAGGAGGGCGCGGAGGGCTTGGGGGTCGGTGACGTCGAGGGCTCCTTCGTAGGTGGCGGTGGTGAGGGCGACCCGGATGGGCTTGTCCTTGTGGTCGCGTTTGCCGAAGGTGTTTTTGCCGCGGTGGCGGAGCTGGAGTCGGAGGGGGACTTCGCCGTCGGGGCCGATGTCGTCGGGTGCGCCGGCTGGGGGGATGGTGAAGCCGTGTTTGAGGGCTTTGTCGGTGAGCCAGCGCAGTTGGTGGCGTGCGGTGGTGTGGGGGAGGCGTCGTCCGCGCTGGTCGGGTGCGGGGGATGCTGTGCGGTAGGTGGGGGATGCAGTGAGGCGGAAGGCGTAGCGCTGGCCTGTTTCGATGCGGTCGAGGAGAGGGGTGTAGGGCTTGCTTTCCCACTGCGGGGTCTGGGCAGCGGGCCAGCCCGCGTCTTCGATGAGCTGGGTGTAGTCGGGGCGGGTGGGTGAGACGGTCCACAGGACCGGGCGGCGGACGTCGTCGGCGTCCAGGCGCCACAGGACGCGTGGGGGTGTCTGGCCTGGGGGTGTGGGCGGTTGGTCGGGGAAGCAGCCCATGATCAGTGCGTGGAGGGCGCGGGGGTTGCCCAGGAGTTTGATGGCGCCTTGGCGGCGGGGGTTGAGGTAGGCGCGGGTGAGGTACATAGGGCGGTCCTGTCAGCCGAGCAGGTCGAAGGGGTCGTGGGTGGCGCTATCCGGTAACAGGGGCAGGGTGATGTGCCCGTGCCGGATAGAGCGTTTGGTGTAGCGGTGGCGGAACGGCGGCGCGGAGGCGAGGGGCTGGTCCTGGAGGACGTCGGTGCCGGCCGGGTCCTCGGTAACCGTTTCCAGTAGGACGCTGGACTGTCCCCGTGTGCGGTGGCGGGCGATCTCGTGTGCACCGGCCTGCCAGGTGGTGGTGCGCAGGGCGTGGTCGAGGTCGCTGTCACGCTCGACGCTGAGGAACAGGGGTTTGCTGGGTGGGCAGGAGCGGCGGCCGAGGAAGAGCGGGAAGCGGGGCCGGCGCAGGGCGTGGGCGGCCTTGGCCAGCAAGTCGGTGTCGCCTTCGAGGTAGGCGGTGAAGACAGCGTCGGTGCGGTAGTGCCGACGGGTGATCTTCGTGGAGTCTTTGACCTGCAGGCTTCCGTCATCTGCGGTCGGCAGGCGTTGGCGCGCTGGCTCGGTCGGGGCGTGGGAGGCGCCGCTGACGGTGTGGTAGTCGACCAGCAGCTGTCCGGGCTGGTCCGCGCGGACCGCCAGGCGCAGGGCGGCCAGCTGCGCCAGGGTGACGTCGGTCGTTTCCGAGCGGGTGCCGTCGCGTGGGATGCCGCAGGCGGCGGCCAGGAGTCCGACGATGCCGGACTTGCTGGGGTAGGGCAGTGTGGTGCGGATGTTGTGCCGGCTACTCACTGCCCAGGACTGCAGCGGCCCGGCCAGCCGCATGGTCAGGACGCTCACTTCGCCTGCGCCTCCGGGAGGGCCTTCGCCAGAGCCTCTTCCGCCTGCCCCAGGGCCGTCTTCCAGGTGACGCGCTGCGGGAGCTTCGAATCGCTGCCGTCGGTGGGCTGGTGTGCCAGGACGGAGGGGTAGATGGCGGCGGTCCAGGCCGGGGTGTCGCCCCACTGCTCGTCGGCGTCAGTGATGTGTGTGAAGAGTGCGGTGGCGGAGGCTGCGAGGTATCCGTCACTGGTGCGCGGGACGGGGCGTTCGAAGGCGTCGATGTGGCTGACGGGGCGGTCCTTGCGCAGGCTCAGGACGATGACTTCGGGCCTGGTGTGGTGGGCGAAGGTGTTGGCCTTGCCTGTGGGCATGCTGGCGGCGAAGGCGCGGATGAAGCCGATCGCGGACTTCAGGGTGCTCTCGTCGTGATGATCGTGGTTGCTGTGCAGGGTGCGCAGGTCGATCGTGGCGTAGCGGTAGAGGGTGGCGGAGTTGAATTCGAGCGAGCCGATCATGCCGGCGCCCTTGTTCTCGTCCTTCTGCTCGTCGTCGACGGCGGTGAAGTAGTCGAATTCCGTGATGGCCTCGTGGGTGGAGATGGCGTGCGCGACCTGGCAGCCGGCATCCACCCCGGTGTCGGGGGAGTTGGCGACCATCCGTCCGAACAGCGCCACGGAACCGGGGTGAGCGGTCACCCCCAGCTCCTTAAGGCCCAGCCCTGCCAAGAGGTCGACCAGGTCCTTGTCGGTCTCCGCGTCGGCCAGCGATTGGCTGTGCGCCGCGAGCGTGTCGACGACCTTGTTGATCTGCGTGCGGCCGAGGAAGAGCAGGTATTCGGTGACCGGGCGCTCCTCGACCGGCTTGCCGTCCTCGCCCTTCTTCTTGGGCTTCTTGGCTGCGACCTTGAACATCGCGGTGGCTGCCGCCATACCGATGGCATCGGCCTTGCCCTCAAGGTCCGGGACGCGCTCGGCGAGCTGGTCGGCGATCATCTGGGGCAGGTGGCGAGTACGGACGGCGTCCTCGCCCGCCAGGGCACCGTCGGCCTCGAAGGCGGTGCGGGTGGCCCGCTTCCATGCCTGAGAGGAGACGCGGGCGCGCTTGACGCCACCGAAACGGGCGGTTTTGGGGCTTCCGTCCTGGTCGCGGTTGATGTTGGAGGGCGGAACGTTCTGCAGGATGTGGATGTCGAGGAAGGCCATGGTGCTACTCCTTGGGCGATTCGGTCGTGTTGCTGTCGGTGGTCTTGGACGGGGTGCGGCGGAAGTCCATACCCCAGTGGCGTACCAATCCCCGGCGTCGTTCGGGCTGCTCCCAGGTCGCAAGGCCGTCGGCGAGGGCGACGTAGTCCAGCGCGATGTCATAGGTGCGCAGCAGAGAGACCAAGAAGCGCAGGTGGCTGGTGAGTTCGGTCATCGAGTCGGCGCTGATCGCGGCGCGGAAGCGTTGGGCGGCGCCGTCTTTGGACGGCATCGCCGTCTGGAGTTTGCGGGCGGCGGTGCCCAGGGAGATGCCGCGCCGGTGCATAGGGGCGGACTTCGACTGCATGTGGCAGGCGTAGAGCGCCAGGCTGTGATGCACGGCCGCGGTCACCGCCTCGCGCTGCCCGAGCGGGACGTACTCCGAGAGCGTGGTGTCTTCGTCGCCTTCGAGCACGTAGGTGATCGGCGCGTGCATGTCGATTTCGTCCAGCGGCTCGGTGTTGCGGCCTCGCCGGCACGCCGCGGCCAGGGCAGGGTCGCGGTCGATCTTCTTGAGCTGCTCGGCGAGGCGGGTGTGCCAGGCAGGCGGGCCGCTCTCTGTGCGCCGCTCAGCGACGGTGGTCGTCATTCGGGGTGCTCCAGGTCGGTGGGATCGTCGTCGGGGCCGTCGGTGTCGGTGTCGGTGTCGAAGAGTTCGCGCAGGGCCTTGTGCAGGGCGCGGTGGAAGAAGATCTCGGCGAGGAAGGCGTCCATGACCTGGGCGTCATCGCCCGCGCCCGATGCCTGGCCGTGGAAGGCTGCTGGGGATGTGGAGGCGAGTAGTTCGCGGGCCTGGCTGCGGATGATCTGCTGCACCTCGTGTGCCCATCGATCCAGAGCCTCGTCAGGATCGGCGTCGTCGGCGAGGAGGGCGAGCCAGCGCCTGAAGGGAGCGTCCAGCTCGGCGTAGGCCGTCTCGCGGGCCCGTTCACGATGGCCGGCCAGCAAGCCCTCCTCCGAGGGGCGACAGCCCGAGGCCACCGCGAGGTTCTCCGCCAGATATGCCAGGGCACGCACGGCACCTTCAGCTGCCGCCACGGCGTCCAGTACAGCGTTGCGCCAGTCGTCGTCCTGGGCCGAGAGAACAGCGATGGGCAGCGGCAGCTCATCGCCGTAAGCTTCGTCGATCACCGCGCTCTGATTGCCGTATTCGAAGCCGACCGCCAAGACCCGCAGCGGCATCCCCTTCAGCGCCGACAGCCGTTCCCGAGTGCCCAGCTGGGCCAACACGGCGGGACCCCGCAGCGTGGGGGCGTCTTTCCCGGCCGCGGTGGACGGTAGCTCGGCTCGGGCCAGCAGGGGAGCGAGCCCGCGCCACAGTTGCCGCTCGACGCGGTGGCGCACCGGCCAGTACACCAGCGGGAACTTGCGCTTGCGCTCCAGGTTCTCGCTGCGCTTCCACGCCGAATGCGGCTCGCTGCTCATCCAGCCACGCAGCTCCTGGCCGGTGGTGAGCGCGATCCGGTCCCCGCCGCACACCACCACCTTCCGCACCGCGACCCCACCGGGCAACCCGGCGTCCGGCTCAGGGATCAGCCGGATGCGGCGCGCAGGCCAGGTGTACAGCTCCAGCCGCCCCTTGGGCATCCGCTCCGCCCACTGGCCCGTCAACGGCGGGCGCTCCCACACCGGCAGGTCGCCCCCGGCTGCCGCCTCCGTGGGTAGCAGGTTGCACATGAGGGTGTGCCACAGGGTCGGGCCCATGGGCATGATCACGCCCAGCTGGCCCAGCGCTCCGACGGGGTTACCGGTCGTCTTGCCGGCCTTGGCCTTCTTGTCGCCGACGGCACCGGTCTTGATCGCCGCGGTGTCCCAGGCATGGGCGTGCAGCAGCCACCGCGCTGCCTGAGCCGGACTCAATGCATCGGGCCGGGCATCACGTTCGGCGGAGAACAGCGGCACGTTGTTGCCGCTGGCCACGTGTGGCACGAGCAGGGCCGCGGTCTTCGTCTTCCCGTTCAACGCCTGCAGCCCACCGCCCTGCATGAACGGGGCCTGCGCGTCGAACAACCCGAACCGTGAACGGTACTCATCCAGATAGGAGTTGATCACCGTCTCGTTGAAGGCGGCCTCGTCCCACCAGGTCCGCCACTGCTTCTCATCCGTCGGCCCCGCAAGGGCACGATGCGCGACAGCAAGCAACAACCGCACCACCGGCGGTACTTGCGACGGCACATCCAAGGCCAGGCTGCGTACCTCGTGGGCGCGCACCAGCACCTCGCGCAGCGAGAGCTCCCCTGGGCTGCCGTCCGTGAAGACAACCGGGAGCCAGTCGTCGTCGACCAGATTGAATTCCATAATGCTCCACCACGTAGGCATGACGGGTCACCCGGCGCCGCGCAGCGGTTGGTGCCCGGCTCCGACTCCATACCTACAGCCCCCCACTGACAACGCACGCTGACCTTGACAAATCTCCTGCGCCACGGCTGCGCCGTTGAGCGCCACGAAGGGTGACCCTCAACGGCAGCTATGAGGCACCAGCTCTATTCGCCCAACCACCGGTGCAGAGAGCCGATCGAGACGAGGGTGGAGGTGAGGCCAGCGCCCAGGCCCCACGATTGGGCAGTCAGGGCACCAGCGCCACCTGCCAGGAGCAGAATGACCAGCCCTCGGACCCCCACTACGGCTCGATGAGCAGTCGTCCCTGCAGGCGGCGGTGACTGTCGATTCATGGAACCTCCTCGCGCGTCGATGCTGGGTGGATAGCCAACCAGATCGAACCTCTGAATACTTGGAAGGAGCGTAGCGAGCCGAACACCTCGGCCCGCTCTCACTCAGCTCAACTGACCGCAACTTGGCTGGACTTATTCCATGTGGCCGAAACCGGAGGCCCTGGTGGCATGCTGGTTAGGATTGATCACGCGGGTTCGCTCCGCGCACGGGAGATGCTTCCGCCGCACAGACGTGGCACATTCACCCTGAACAGTTCGCTCCGCGCACGCGGAGATGCCTCTTATTCAGAGGTCCGACTCGGGTAAGTTGCACATTTCGCTCCGCGCACGCGGAGATCACCCGCGCAGACTGTCCCTGCGCCTCGTCCACGCACGAGCGAAGGGCATCAAACCTTTCTGCATCTCGGGGCATTTGTTGGTCAAACAACCGTGAGGCCCTCCCGCGAGCAGTACGTGAGGCTCTGTCCTCCCAGTCGCAAAGCCCGACCGTCGGCGGGCAGCAGCAGGACTCGGACCGAGCCGAGCCAGGCGGAGTCCTTCCACGCCTCTGGCGTGAAAGCGGCCTCCTGGGCTGCGTCCGTCAGCTTCTCTGACCAGCCCGGGAGCCGGATCGCCTGATCCAGGACCGTCTCGACCATCGCCGCATCTGGCAGCCGGTCCAACGGCACCGGGGCATCTGCGCCCTGGGAGACGGAGAATGTCGTCCCGTCCGTGTCTCCGGCGCGCAGCAAGATGACCTCCAACGACGGCTGTCCGAGTCGGACCAGCGCCTGCACCTGTGGCGTGTTCTCGTCGTCATCGCCGCTCAGCGCGCCAACATCGTGCAACTCCGCGAGGGTCTCCACCTCGTGCGGATTCTTCAGCGCAATGTGTCGGGCCTGGCCGGCCATCCGCTCCCGTTTGTCCTCGTCCGCCCGTGCCGCGGCGACTAGCTCCTCCTGCCAGGAGTCCGGCCCCAGCGTCTCGGTGCCATAGACGCGGTTGACGAGCTCCGGAATGTCCCCGGGCAACTCCAATGTCGCGTAGTCGGGCAGTGCCGCCGCGGTACGCCACAGCAGATGCTCCCCGTAGACCGTGCGCGATCCCCTGGGCACCTGCGGCGGTGCGTCCGGGCGGTTCTGGAAACCGGTCACCACGACCTGAGCATCCTTCATCAACTTCGGCCGGTTGATGGCCGGATGGCGGTGTTCGCGGCCGATCCGCTGGAACAGCAGGTCGATCGGGCACAGGTCGGTGATCAGCGCGTCGAAGGAGACATCGAGCGACTGCTCGACCACCTGGGTGGCCACCACGACGTGCGGCATCGGCCGCGCACCCCCAGGCCCGAACTGCTCCACCAACCATGTCTCCAGGCGCCGGCGGTCCGCCACCGTGAACCGGGCATGCATGAGCGTGACCGCCTCATCGCCCAACGCTTGCCTCAGCTGCTCAGCCAGTTCCTGTGCGCGGGCGACCGTGTTGCGGATGACCAGCAGGCAGCCGCCGTCCGCCAGCAGCTTCTTCGCCTCGTCGGCGACGGTGGTCACGTCCGGCTCCGGCAGCATCGTCACCTTCACCGGCAGACGGCGGTCCGTCGTCGCCGCAACGACCCGAGGCGCCTCCCCCTTTCCTGCCGGGCCGGGCGCGTCCGTCCAGGTCAGACGTGGGTAGGCGGCATCGTCCTTCAGCTCCGCAGGCCGCCCGGCATACGCTTGCACCAGTTCAGCGCGCTGCTTGGCCGGGAGCGTCGCCGACAGCAGGACCACCGGCACGCCGCAGGCCCCCAGCCACGCCAGCACCCCGTGCAGCAGTCCCGACATGTAGGCGTCGTAGGCGTGCACCTCGTCCAGGACCACGACCTTGCCAGCCAGGCCCAGCATCCGCACCGACACATAGCGCGAAGCCAGGCCCGCCAGCAGCAGCTGGTCGACGGTGGCAACCACCACCGGCGCCAGTAGCGCCCGATAGCGCCCAAGAATCCACTTCGAGCCGACCGCGCCCCCGCCACACTCGTCCGCCCCCGCAGCGGCGTGCAGCAACGCCCGGTAGTCCTCCTGCCGGGCCGCCTTGCCGTGCGCAAGGGCCACCGTCGTATCGGCGCCCTGCCGCTTCAGCCACTTCAGCACCCGGCGGAAGATCTGGTTCGCCGTGGCCTGCGTCGGAAGACCGAAGAAGACGCCATTACCACCCAGGCGGGCGGCAAGCACCTCCGCCGCCCCCAGAGCGGCCTCGGTCTTGCCCTCCCCCATCGGTGCCTCGATCAGCATCAGTCCCGGCCCGGTCACCGAGCACGCCAGGTCATAAACCGCCGTCTGCACATCCCGCGGTGCCTCCACCCCGAAGCGTGAGCCGAACAACCCCTGGGCGCCCATCCAGGCACTACCGGAGTCCGGTGTCCAGGCCGCCCGTACGCCCATGACTTCGCCTGCGCGCCCCACGCGGACCGCGGATGTGTCCAGGTAGCCGTCCTGCAGCGGGCCCTCGTAGGGGAAGAGATCCTCGTTGCTGGCCAGCCAGTCCGCCAAGGTCACCGCGCCGGCCTGCACCAACTGCGCCGCCACCGACGGCAGGCTCTTGCTCCACTCCCTCTGGTACAGCGCCGCTCCACTGCCCACCACAGCCGCCTCGTGGACCTCGGCCTGCAACGGCTTCCACGCCCCCGTCCCACGACGCTTCGCCTTCACCCTGTCCCCCAGCCACCCCACACCGGGGAAGATGCCGTGATGTCCGGCCAAGGTCAGGGCCACGAACTCGGCTGCAGCAGGATCCCAACCCCCGTCGCAGAGGAACTCGTACACCAGGCGCCCTGACAACCAGCCGTGCGGGAGCACACCCTTCACTGACAGGTCGACGGTCAGCCCTGCGGCCACCAGATCAGCACGTCGCTGCACATCCAACCCGGCGAAGGGAGGCGTCGCCTTGCCCAGGTCGTGATCAGCCGCCAGCCACGACAAACGCGCCCGCGCCGACTCCCCGCACCCGCCCAGATCATCGGCCAGAAGCCTTCGTACCCGCTCCGCCAGCAGGTGATCCCACAGCCATCCCCCCGCATGCCCGCTGTCCCACACATGCGCGATCAGCGAATGCCACGACGCACCAGGAGGCACCTCCCGCCCCCACCCCTTACGCCAAGTCTTGGCCCACAACAGCCGCGCCAACTCCGAAACCACCAACACCGCCAGCCTCCTCCCACACTCCCCACAGTCCTACCGGCCACCACTGACAATCCGCCCTCGAAAGCAGCACACGTGACAACCAGGCCAGCAGAGAGCGCTACCGTGAACAAGCCAACCGATGCCACACAGCACCCGGCACAGAACCACACGCACCTTGATAACGACACAGTAAAGACCCCACAAAAGCGCAGGCCGTGAAGGGTCCGCTCCGCGCAGGCGGAGATGCGCCGAAACGTGATCAGTTGGCCAGTCAGCAGGACAAGTCCGCTCCGCGCAGGCGGAGATGCGCCGGGCCGGGACGGCCGGGGGCGTACGTCTCGGCGGTCCACTCCGCGCAGGCGGAGATGCGCCCTCCCGGATGAGCGTGGGGCCGATGTAGCAGGCGTCCGCTCCGCGCAGGCGGAGATGCGCCGACTCGGGCCGCGCAGATGGTCCGCCGTACCCTGTCCGCTCCGCGCGGGCGGAGATGCGCCGATGGCCGACACCATCGTCATCTACAGCATGAAGTCAGCTCCGCGCAGGCGGAGATGTGCCGGGTTCAGGTCACCGCCACCCTGTCCGTCCGCGTTCGCTCCGGGCATGCGGAGATGAACCGGTGCACCGCTTGCCGTTGTACTGGGACAGGATGTCCGCTCCGCGCACGCAGAGATGTACCGATCCCGGGCATGGACGGCCCGGTCTCCGAAATGTGCGCCCCGCGTACGCGGAGCTGTTCCGTAGTTCGACAGCGCCCACTCCAGCTGCGCGCCGTGCGCTCCGCGCAGGCGGAGATGCTCCGAAGGTCGTCGGCCACACCCACGCGATGTCCGCGTACGCCCCCACTGACGCGGAGATGTTCCGGGGCACAGGATTGAGGGATGACTTCGCCGTCATCCGCTCCGCGTCCGTGGAGATGCTCCGGGGTTCTTCACTCCGTCGTCGCTGACCAAGTCGTCCGCTCCACGTCCGCGGAGATATTTCACGGCCGTGGTACTCCAGCTGGACGTTAAGGATGTCCGCTTCGCGCATGCGGAGATGTTCCGCCGTTCGTCTTCGGATAGAAGGTGTCGAGAGGGTCCTCTCCGCGATGCGGAGATGTTCCGGCGAACGGCGACCTCACCGGCCCCGAGCACACGTCCGCTCCGCGCATGCGGAGATGTTCCAGCGGGGGACTGGCACGACCGGTACGCCCCGACGTCCGCTCCGCACATGCGGAGATGTTCCGTTGATCGGCATGCCGTGACCGAGGGCGAGGATGTCCACTCCGCGCATGCGGAGATGCTCCTCGGATGTGTGAGTACGTCGGCATCGCTCGCCGGTCCGCTCCGCGCAGGCGGAGATGTTCCGGTCATTCCTGCCGCGGGCAGAATCGGGATCCGGTCCGCTCAGCGCACGCGGAGATGATCCGGTGGGTGGCAGCCCGCTGATCCTCGCCGTCGTGTCCCGCCTCTCGACCAAGTCCCCGGCACTGCCCAGGCGTCCGCGCCGCGCAGGCGGAGAGGCTCCGGAGGACCAGGACCCCAAGGGGAGTGTGGACTCGTCCGCTCCGCTCAGGCGGAGATGATCCGTTGAACGTGCCGAAGACGGGTACGCTCACCTCGTCTGCTCCGCGTACGCGGAGATTCTCCGCTGCGCCTGCGACCCAGTCCCCCGGCAGGCGGTCCGCCCGCTCACGCGGAGATGTTCCCAGCGGCCACAACCTGGCCAAGATCTTCCCGCGGTCCGCTCCGCGTGGGCGGAGATGTGCCGTCGCCCCGACACAGACCCGGCTGAAAGCAAACGTCCGCTCCGCGCAGGCGGAGATGCGCCGTGGAACCTGAACGACACTACTGACCTCACGGCGTCCGCTCAGCGCAGACGGAGATGGGCCGACGAGGTCACGGATCCGCTCGACGGTGACGCCGTCCGCTCCGCGCAGGCGGAGATATTTCGCTGCCCGAAAGCGAGTGGAGCTTCACCAGCTCGTCCGCTCCGCGCTGGCGGAGGTGTTTCGTACGCGGTTCCGCCGGGGGTCACCTTGGGGCTGTCCGCTCCGCGCAGGCGGAGATGTTCCGCAGTACGGCACCGTCACCGGACGGTTCAGCTCGTCCGCTCCGCGCATGCGGAGATGTTCCGTTCACGGTGCTGTTGCACCTCTGCTCGCCGTTGTCCGCTCCGCGCATGCAGAGATGTTCCGACGCCGTGGTACGTACGAATCCCGAGTGACCTGTCCGCTCCGCTCACGCGGAGATGGTCCGTTCTCCAGCGTGCGAGCCAGGCGGTCCCACGCGTCCGCTCCGCGCGTGCGGAGATGTTCCCTGCACGAACTGCGGGGCGGCGGTCACACAGGGGTCCACTCCGCGCAGGCGGAGATGCTCCGTACGGGGCGGCCGCCTTAGCCGCGAGCTCGTTGTCCGCTCCGCGCAGGCGGAGATGCTCCGAACTCGACGCGGATGCCGCCGAGTTCATCCGCGTCTGCTCCGCGCATGCGGAGATGCTCCGTACGCGATCCAGCACATCAAGGATGATCGAGCGTCCGCTCCGCGCAGGCGGAGATGTTCCGGCCCGGCGCAGTGAACCAGTCACCGTCTACGCGTCCGCTCCGCGCAGGCGGAGATGCGCCCGGTGTGGGTCGGTGGTTCCAGCGCAGGAGGTAGTCCGCTCCGCACAGGTGGAGATGCGCCGCACTAACTCGCTGTCGGCATCTACCGACCCCAGTCCGCTCCGCGAATGCGGAAATGCCCGTTCGGCTTCGGCATCCGGTTCGCCGGCTTGTCGTCTGCTCCGCGTAGGTGGAGAGGTGCCGGGCTCCAGGTCGCCGCCACCCTTTCCGTCCACGTTCGCTCCGGGCAGCCGGAGATGAACCGGTGTACCACTTGCCCTTGTACTGAGACAGGATGCCGCTCCGCTTACGCGGAGATGCTCCGTCGACCTTCGGATCGATCGCCACGCACTGGGTGTCTGCTCCGCGTAAGCGGAGATGCTCGGATGTCCCACGGTTCTCCACGCACGGACCAATGGCCTGCTCCGCGTACGAGGCGATGCTCCCGGGTACGAGCACATCCGCGAGGAGTACGGCGTGTCCGCTCCACGTATCCGCGGCGGTGATCCCGACAACGCTCTTGCACGGTAAGTCCGTGTACCGCCTGCTCGCGTAAGCGGAGATATTCCGCCCCACAGGTACCGCTCGGTTAAGGAGCGGATGTCCGCTCCTCGCATGCGGAGATGTTCCGGAGTCGCACCTCCTCCTTCCCCTGTCCGTCTAGGGCGTGTACCGAAAGTCGATCTTCGTCGTGAATGATCACGCGGTGTGGTGCGTGGTGACCTGACGAGCGACTAGTGGGCACGACTGAGGCCGCGTTGTTGCTGTACAGCATCAAGTCAGGCCGTTCACTGGATGTCAGTACCGCGTGGTAGCCATGCGTGCATGACGGATACGACGTACGACGAATGGCTGGCAATCATCGATGAGTTCGCCGAAAGGCTTGACCCTCGGGAACGGTTGGCCTGCCTGTTTGGCCTGATGGCTCCCTTGCTCAACCGCATCGAGCGAGAGGACGAGGAGCTGAGCGACAACCCCGTCCTGTCGACCCCGGACGCGGTGCATGACCTGCGCAAGGCTGCCGCAGGAGAGCCGGTCGACGCCGACGCGGTGTACGAGCAGTTGACCGAGGTGGGTCTGTGCTACTCCGAGGACCAGGCCCCGGAGCGGCACCTCGTGTCCCAGTCGGCCTATGCGGCGGCGGCCTGGCTGCAACTGCTGGCAGGGCGGAAGCTGCGTGCCACGGCATACCTCGAGGGCGACAATGAGGATCCGGTCCCGCCATTTGCCCCGTCGGCGTTCACGCGGATCGTCGACCTTCTGGCCTGGACCCGGTCGGACCAGATCTATTTTCACTGGGAGGACGCCATTGCCTATCCCGAGGACTGTGATCTTCCGGCCGCGATACGCGAACTTCGGGCGATGCACGTGGAGATCAGCGGCTTCGGCAGGGAGCGGTACTCAGGTGACGTGTCTTCACCGGCCGAGTGATCGCGTGGCGTGGGCCGTGACGTATTACTTCGTCACCGTGCCGGACGCGGAGTCCGTCGACATCCGGGAGGTCGCGGCGTTGCCACGACGTGGCCGTGACGATGTCCGTCCACATCTGGAGTCTTTTGGGAAAGCGCTGATCACAGCCACTCGTTGATGGCCGCGACGAGGACGGTCGCCTCGTAGCGGACCGCGAGTTTGTCGTACCGCGTGGCCACGGCCCGATGCCTCTTGAGGCGGTTGATCCCGCACTCGACCGCGTGGCGCTCGCGGTAGTCGGCCGGGTCGAAATGCGGCGGCCGTCCGCCTCGGGAGCCAAGCTTTCTGCGGTTGCGCGCCTGATCGGCCTTGTCCGGGATGGTGCAGCGGATCCCGCGCCGGCGCAGGTAGGCGCGGTTCCTGCGGGAGGCGTACGCCTTGTCCGCTCGGACCCGATCAGGACGGACGCGTGGACGGCCCGTCCCAATGCGGGGCACGCGGACCTTCTTGAGTATGGGTTCGAACTGCGGCGAGTCGCCGCGCTGCCCGGCCGTGATCACGATTGACATGGGCTTCTGGCCCTGCTCGACGGCCAGGTGCAGCTTGGTGGTGAACCCGCCGCGTGAACGTCCCAGCCCGTGATCGCCCGGCTCGGCGAACGCCCCGCCCGGTAATTCTTTCTGCAGGTCACCCCGCTTGCGGGCCCCGGCCGCATGCTGATGGGCGCGGCACACCGTGGAGTCGATGCTTAGGTCCCACGTGATCGCACCCTTGGCGTCGGCCAGGGACTGGAGTCGGGTGAGGACCTCGTGCCAGGTGCCGTTCCGCTGCCATCGGCGGAACAGGTCGTAGACCCGGCCCCACGGCCCGTACTCGACGGGCACGTCCCGCCACGGCACACCGGTCCGGACCCGGAACCGTATGCCGTTGATCAACTGCCGCCGAGACCAGACAGGCGGCCGTCCCGCTCTCGTGCCCTTCGGCAACAACGGCGTCAACAGCGCCCACTGGTCATCCGTGAGATCTCCCCGCCCCATGAACCGTGATCATTCACAGCTCCAGATCCACTTTCGATACACGCCCTAGCTTGATCTTTAACCTGTGCGGCGGGGTCGTGGGGTGGCTGACTTCTGCGTTGGCTGCTTCGCCGCCGGTGTTTTGCGGGGTGTGTGCACGTCGTGGCGGGGTGTGGGTCGGGTGTTCTTTCTGCCTGGAGGTCGTCCGGGGCCGGGGCGGGAGGGTTTCGGTGCTTGGGCTGGGCAGCTGGCCTTGGGGCGGATGTGCCGGAAGTCGCGGCGGACGCGGGCGGGGGTGAGCCTGTCCGGCGGGGTTGGTCTCTCCCAGGGCCGACGCAGGTCGGCTGCCAGCGTTCGGGCGAGCCGCAGTTGGGTGTAGGCGGCGAGGATCAGCCAGGTCCACCGGTCGGCTGCCTCGGGGGTGCGGATCTTCGGGGAGGTCCAGCCGAGGGTCTGCTTGAAGAGGCGGAAGGTGTGCTCGATGTCGAAGCGCCGCAGGTATGCCTGCCAGAGACGGTCGGCGTCCGCCGAAGTGGCATCGGTGCCTGACCACCACAGCCAGACCGGCTTCGGTGTTGCTCCGCTGGGCAGGTGGCTGATGCCCAGGCGGATCACCGTCCCTTCGACGATCGGGAGGATGCCGTCGGCAGCTGCCCAGGAAGAGCGATGGGTCAGCTTGGGGTGCAGCCGGTCCCAGGAGCGGGCTCGGGCGGTGCCGTAGAGGCGGGTGTCGGTGACCGTTTCGGTGTCTGGGGTGCCCCAGGTGTCGGGTTGCCCGAAGACGAACTCGCCGCCGTGCCGGGGCGGTCGGCCCTGGGTGTGCGGGAGGCGGGGTGGGACAGCCCTGCGCAGGACGCGGTCGGATCGCATCCTGGCCAGCACCTGGACCGGCAGGTCTTTGAGGAGGAAGCCGAGGCGGGGTGCGTCGTATCCGGCGTCCGCGACGATGAGGATGTCCGGGTCACCCGGCTGCCACTGCCCCGCGGTGATCAGTCGCTGAATCAGATTGCGCAGCTGCCGGGCGGTGATGGTGGCGGTGTCGTCGCCGGGTGTCAGACGCAGTGCGTCCAGCGGGGCGGTCCATGAGCTGCGGCCCGGCTCGAGCGCGCAGATGATCGAGTAGGGCCAGCCAGGGACCGGGATGTGCTGGTCCTTGCCCCGACCGTAGGTGTGACACAGGATCCGGTCCGGTGAGGTGTGGGCGTCGGGCCGCAGCCAGCAGGTGACATCGACAGCAAGGACCAGCCGGCCGTCGGCAGCCCGCGGCAGCGGCACTTCGGCCAGTGCCCGCCGCAGCCGGCAGGCATCAACGCGTCCACGGGCCAAAGCCGCATAGAGCCCTCCATGGCCGCGACGGTGTTCACCCACCAGCGACAACTCGGCCAGCGATCTCACCGGCCCGTCACTGCACAGAACAGCATCAGCAAGCTCGAACAGCGCGTCCGAACGACTGGTCAGACAGGCGTAGAACTCGCCTCGGAAGCATGACAGTTGCTCCAACGGCTCTCGCCGGGCGTAGTGATGCAGCAGACTCATCCTCACGGCCTTCGTGCTGAACGTGTGTGTTCCTTGGTCGGAGCACATGTTCAGCCGAAGGCCGCTTCCGAGTACGGCGGTTACCGGACCAGGTGATCAAGTTCGACACACCATTCGACGCCGGACGTTAAAGATCAAGCTAGTCCGCTCCGCGTATGCAGAGATGATCCGGCTTGGAGTTCGGCGGGGCCGTAGAAAACTACGTCCGCTCCGCTCAAGCGGAGTTGTTCCGGTGCCCTCAGCCCATGCCTGGTACAGGATGGCGTCCGCTCCGCGCAGGCGGAGATGTTCCCTTCTTGAGGACCCTGGACGAGGCCACGGGGGTTCGGCTTCGGGTGTCAGGCGTGACCGCCGACGCCCCGTGCGTACATCAACGTCCCCGTGCCGTAGGCCAGGTGCGCCGTTCCGTCGGAGCCGAACGCCAGGGACGGCCAACCACCACCGGGGGCGACTTGTTGGCTGCTCCAGGAGTGATCGGGCGCGCGCTGGGCGAGCATGATCCGGCCGTTGTCGAGGTAGGCGACGAAGGCTCGCTCGCCGGGACCCGTGGCAGCCGATGGGCGGCGCGGGCTGGCGCCGCCGTTGCCCTGGACGACCGACTCGATGGTCGGGCCTGGCTGTCCGAACTTGCTGATCCACGCTCTGACATAGCCCTCTTTGTGGTCGGCGTACGCGATGAGGGAGGTGGAGGAGGTGTTGCGGGCCATGGAGACGGTCTCGACGGCGCGCACGTCATGGTCGATGACGTTGGTGAAGAACTCCGGCGGCGGCCAGGGCGGATCGCCTTCCACGACGGTGGGTTTCACCTCCGCGAGCTTGAGCCGTTCGGGGAAGGGATCGGTGCCGTCGTTTACGCCGATAACGTAGGCGATCCTGAGCGAGTCGCTGGAGTCGTAGGCCAGCGAGACGCCGTCGAGGGCGTCAGTGCTCGACGGATCGGCCGTGCTGAACTGCCATGAGCCGCCGCCGGGCTTCAGGGCGACGGTCAGCTGGTCGTGGTTGTTCGAGTCGCGGTACGCCACGGCTGGCATGTCGATGTCAGGATCGCCTCCCCACCACAGGCGCCGGTAGAGCTGCATGGAGACGGTGGCGACGTCGTAAACGACGACGCCGCCGCCCGTGGGGATCTCCTCGGCGGACCAGGCGGCACCGTCGCTGACGGCGTAGATGGCATGGGAGCCAGCGCCCCTGTAGGCGAGGTGGGGAAGATCGTGGGAGTCGATCCCGATGCTGATCGGCACGCCATCGGCCAGGCCGGCGCCGCCGGTGTCCTCATGGCTCCAATGGCCGTTCCTTCTTCGCGCCACCATGACGGCGCGCCGGTTGCCCTGCTGGGCCTGGTACGCGATGGCGGGCTCGCCGGCGCCGTTCAGGGTGAGGAACGACTGGCCGAGGACGGTGCCGGAATCGTCGACGGTTTCCAAAGTGAACTGTGTTACCTGGGTAGTCATGACAAGCCCCTTCGCACATTGGCTGGGGTCGGGGCCATCGCGCCACGAGAGGGCGCGGTCCTGCCGGATCGGCTCCTTCCAGGCTATCCGCGCCCCCAGTGTCCGTCCTGCCGACCAGCAGCAGCGGCGCCGGCCACTGCTGTCCGCCCTGATCTCACTTCCTGCCGACGTCCCGTCCATCGATGAGGACGGAAGGACTACCCACGTCGGGGCGTCGGCCCCCTCCGGTCCGCTGCAACCGGGCCACCAGCCAGCCCGTCACCCGCTCACTGATCGCCTACGACCACTGACCGACTTCGGACTTACTCGTCTAGGGGATGTCGGCCCCCTGCCGCCGTGACGGTGGATGGCCCCTTAGAAGGTCCGGCCCTGCGTGCTTGAGCCCGAGGAGGTACGCCTCGTCGTAAGCGGCCTCGGCCGCGCGGCGTCTCTGGATGATGACGAGCATTGGCGCGGTGCCCGTGCCGAGGGCGATGCCTGCCCAGATGAGCAGGGTCTGCTCGCCAGGTACGACCACCGCGACTACCACCATGATCCAAGCCACGCAGAGGGATGCGAGCAGTGCTGCCGCCGCGATCCCTTGCCGAGTCCTCATAACGCTGTCCTCCCGTTGTGCTGACCTCGCTCCGGTGGTGCCGGGTCGAGGTCGTTGGTTGTTGCCGAGCAGGGGCTGCACTCGTGGGGAAGCGCGGTCCGAGCCGTAACGGAACCGGTGGGGCGGATGGCGCGGCAGGGGTGTCCCGGCCTGGCCTGGCCTGGCGGCTTCTCTGCTCCTAGTTGTGGCCGGCGGCTGCGCTGCGCTGCCGCTCGGCCTGTTGGGTCTGCATCTGCTTGGTCATCGTGACGAACAAGGCGACCAAGTCCGGGTCGTGGATGCCTAGGTGGGTGGCCAGGGCTTCGGCGAAGTCGGTTGTTGTCCGTTTCGTGATCACGTAAGGCCGAGGAGCGCGAGGGGCCGGCGTGGGTCGCGGGCATTTCGGCGGAGGCCGGCGGCGATGTTCGTGACGCCGCCCAGCCGTAGGGCTCCGACATGGTGCAGGGCCTCGATCGCCCAGTGACCGCGCGCGAGTGCCGCGAGCTGGGTCGCGGTGGCCTGCTCTGCAGTCAAACTGGTAACGGCGTAGGCGGTCTTGATGGTGGTCTTACCAGTCTTGCGGTCAGTGCGCCGGCGCTTGATCTGGACGGGCCTACTTTCGCCGAAGCCCTGGCTCACCGACCTGACGAAAAGGCTCGGGCAGTGGACCGAGCACCCCTACCTGAGCCCGGATGCCGGTTACGACCACCCGCCCTATCGTCGAAGGTGAACACCGAACTGGTGACGAGGATGGTGTGACAATGGCTTTAGGGGATGGGGTACGCAGGAACATCGCTGACGTCGATCCTGTCGAGCGAGCTCTACTTCGTGATGCGTTCATGGAGCTGAACAGGCGTCGGTATCCTGGCAGTCGCGATGACCGACCTGACTCGAGCCGACCTTCCCTAGTAGTGCCTGGCGGGGTGAGTTGGTGGTTCAAGCAGGACGAGATTCACCAGGCCACGCACGTACACGGAGGGCCTGAGTTCCTCCCATGGCATCGCGAGATCGTGAATCGGCTCGAGGAGCTACTGCGGAGCGTCAACCCGAAACTCTCCTTGCATTACTGGGATTGGACTCAAGACCCCCGAGCGATCACTAGCGCCAACCTGGGCAACGGGAATCGTGGAACACTGAACCTCTTCACCGCTGACTTCATGGGCTATGGCGGACCGACGCAACAGCCGATAGGCGAGCCGTGGCTCAGTGCCGGGTTCTACGTGCCGACCGCGAATCCGAATCGAGACTCCAACGACGGGACTGCCGCCGATCCGCCCGCCTTGGTGACGCGCGCGGTCGGTCCACAGGGAAATCCGTCTCAGGCCAGCAAAGCTGAAGACGCAGCTATTGTGGCCCAAGGCGACTACGCTGCAATGCGGGCTCTCCTCGAGCGGCTTCACGATCGTATGCACGGATTTGCGGCGATGGGTGGGCGGCATATCTCGTTCCGCGATCCTTTCGTATTCCTGCTTCACTCCAACGTTGATCGACTCTTTGCGCTCTGGCAGACTCAGCGCGGTCATCCGGAACGACTGGATGCCGACCATGTCTACGGCTCGGAAAGCAACGATCCTCGCCTCAATCGCGACATCGAGCCGTGGTCGACGGGACATTCGATCGATTCATTCGGTGATGAACACTTTAGCCGGCCATGGTACATCCCCGAGCGTATGGGTGAACCGAAGAATTACAAGCATCGTTCCGTAGCGCAACCGCCGCTGTACGACACCAACGTCACCACCCCGCCGACGGTTGTCTCGTGGGGACCGGGCCGGCTCGATGTCTTCGGCCTCGGGCCCGGCACCCAGATGCTCCACAGAGCCTGGAGCGCCGACGGGAAATGGTGGCCCGAGAACGACTGGCACGATCTCGGCGGCAATTTCACCACCCCGCCGACGGTTGTCTCGTGGGGACCGGACCGGCTCGATGTCTTCGGCCTCGGGCCCGGCACCCAGATGCTCCACAGAGCCTGGAGCGGCGACGGGAAATGGTGGCCCGAGAACGACTGGCACGATCTCGGCGGCAAATTCACCACCCCATGACTGCTGCTGGGCTGGAAGGACGCACGGCGGCCTGCCCCCCACCCCGGCGGGGCGTGGGGGGCAGGGCTTCGGCGGGGCGTCTGTTCGTGACGATACTCAGGGGCGCCTTGGAAGCCGAACAGGCACAGCCTTCCAAGATCATGGAGTTCTCGACGCCCCGTGACTTGCCTGGAAGACTGTGCCAGCCGACGCATCATCACCGATCCCACCTGCTCTTGATCAACTCCGTGAGCACCCACAGGTCGCGCCCGAGGACGTGTCAGGGCTGTTGGAGCGCCTGGCCGAGGTGCCCGATCCCCGTGACCCACGCGGAGTGCGGCATTCCCTGGTCGTCGTTCTCGCCCTGACCGCCTGCGCCGTGCTGGCTGGTGCGACGTCGCTGCTGGCAGTCGGCGAGTGGATCGCCGACACCCCCTCGCACGTGCTGGAACAGGTCGGCGTGCGCATCGACCCCCTGACCCCGCGTCGGTGCCTGCCGGCGGAGACGACCGTTCGGCGCCTGCTCGCCCGGATCGACGGCGACGCGTTGGACCGGTCGGTGGGCCGCTGGCTCGCCGACCGTCGCCCCGAGACGACTGGTACTGCCGGGCTGCGAGGACTGGCCGTGGACGGCAAGAGCCTGCGCGGCGCGGCCAAGGCCAGGGGCCGCAAGATCCACCTGCGCGCCGCTGGACCACACCACCGGCCTTGTCCTGGCCCAGCTGGACGTAGAGGAGAAAACGAACGAGATCACCTGCTTCCAGCCGCTGCTAGACACGGTTGCCAGCCTCACCGGCACCGTGGTCACCAGCGACGCGATGCACACTCAGCGCGAGCACGCCGCCTACCTCCTGGGCCGCGGCACCGACTACATCGTGATCGTTAAGGGCAACCAGAAGAAGCTCCGTAAGCAGCTCAAGTCCCTTCCCTGGCGGGAGATCCCGCTCCAGGGCCACACCAAGGGCACCAGCCACGGACGCTCTGAGATCCGCCGCATCAAAGTCGCCACCGTGCACAACCTGCTCTTCCCCGGCGCCCGGCAGGCCGTCCAGATCAAGCGCCGGCGCACTGACCGCAAGACTGGTAAGGCCACCATCAAGACCGTCTACGCCGTTACCAGTTTGACTGCAGAGCAGGCCCCCGCGACCCAGCTCGCGGCACTCGCGCGCGGTCACTGGGCGATCGAGGCCCTGCACCATGTCCGGGACACCACGTTCGCCGAGGACGCCTCCCAGCTGCGGACCGGCAACGCGCCCCGCGTCATGGCCACCTGGCGCAACCTCGCCATCGGAGCCCTACGGCTGGGCGGCGTCACGAACATCGCCGCCGGCCTCCGCCGAAATGCCCGCGACCCACGCCGGCCCCTCGCGCTCCTCGGCCTTACGTGATCACGAAACGGACAACAACCGACTTCGCCGAAGCCCTGGGTGGGTGGCTGCTTCCTCGGGGGTGGAGCGCCGGCCGACGGGCGGCGGTGCGGCGGCCCGGTCGATCTCCAGTTGTGTCGCCTTGCCCGCAAGCAGGCTCTCGCTCAGCTTGCCGGGACGGCCGAAGAGGTTGCCGAACAGGATGGGCACGCAACGGGCACGCAGGACGGAGCGAAGATCATCGAGTTTCGGCCCGCCGAGTCCAGACAAAAGAAAAACCCAGGTCACGGCGAGTGAGTCCTGGGGTTAATCCGAGCCGCCTTCGGGATTCGAACCCGAGACCTACGCATTACGAGTACAAAGGAAAACCATCTCGGCAGATAGCGGGCTGGGACCGTACCTATTCACCATCCACACCTGGCACCTCGCCCAGCGAGTGTATATCGAGGCTTCCACATGTATCGCCCCTCTGCGGGTTCACCATCGCCGAGGTAGACGCCGGTCCTGGCTCACGGCAGTTCGCCTACGGCAGACGCCCACGACTGGAGACCTGTTCGGAGACCATGTCAACGTACGGGTACTGGCAAAACCGCAGCTCAACGAGAGGATGGACGAGCGCCATGGAGTGCTATGCCCGAGAGCAAGAGCCGCATCTCAGCACCTTCCGAGGCCCCCAGTAGACGCGCTACCAGAATTTCCCGGCCTCACCAAACCCGAACTTCTCCGGATCATGGCGTGCATCGATGCTTCGCACCCTGGAGACCGGAATGCACGACCAGATCACGTCCACGTATGAAGCCGCGTTCCTGAATCTGAACCAGGCAGCCAAACATCTCGGAATTTCGCCGAACACCCTGTACGTCTGGCGCCACCGAAGGCAGGGTCCGCCGAGCTTCCGCATGGGGGGCCGCGTTATGTACCGGATCTCCGCGCTCAATGAATGGGTCATAGAGCAGGAGCAGGCGGATTCACGTTCCAACGCTGCTCGCAACCCCCTCCGTCAGAAGCCGGAGCAGCGCGCAGTTCGCACTCATTGAAGGCTGTGCATAAGTCCGAAGGTAGCACCTCGACCTTTCGGCGTGCCGACGCGCAGATTCCCACCATGCCATACAAAAATTCGTATTGAGACTGCAGGAGAACTTTCCCTTGGCGGGGTACATAGAAGACCGCTGGCTCAAGAAGAAGCCCAGCAAGGACACCGGGAAGCGGGAGCGAACAGCCCTGTGGGGCAAGGGCAAGCGCTACCGGGTGAAGGGTATTCCGGGCGTCCGGGACCGCTCGTTCGACACGAGCGAGGACGCGAAGCAGTGGCTCGCGAATGCGCGAACCGACACCACACGTGGCGAGTTCGTCGACCCCCGCGACGGAACGCTCCCCCTCGGCCAGTACATCGAGAAGCACTGGTGGCCGAACCGGTCGGATGAACCATCGACCGCCGCCCCGATGCGCAGCAAGATCTGGAACCACATCATGCCGTTGCTGGGAACAACAGCGCTCCGGGAGATCGACGCTGCCACCCTGCGCGCCTGGACGGCCCAGCTGCTGACGCGGGTCGAGGCATCCACAGCCCAGGTGATCTGGATTCACCTCTCCACGATCCTCGAAGCTGCCGTCGACGACGGACGACTGATCAAGAACCCCTGCAAGGCTCACCGGACGGTCAAAGCGCCCAAGCCCTCGCAGAAGAGGGCCAAGGCGTGGTCCAGGTCAACCGTGGATGCTGTCCGGGCTGGCCTTCAGGAGCGATACCACATCGCGGTGGACCTCGGCGTCGGCCTCGGCCTGCGCCAAGGCGAGGCGTTCGGCCTCAGCGAAGAGGACTTCGATTTCGATGCCGGCCTCGTACACATCCGCCGACAGCTGCGGTGGGACTCCAAGGGAAGGCCGTACTTCTGCCTGCCGAAGGGCGGGAAGACGCGATCTGTTCCCCTCTCCCCCAACCTCGCAAAGCGCGTCCAGGACCACCTGCGCCGCTTCCCTTCGGTCTCCTTCACGCTCCCGTGGCGCGACCCCGAGCCGCCGACGACCGAGCTGGAAGCGCGACAGCGCAAACCGATCACCGTCCGGCTGGTCCTGAGCACCTCCCAGGGCAATCGCATCAACTACGCGACGTGGAACAAGCGAAGCTGGCAGCCCGCACTCGCGGCGGCCGGTTGCCTGAAGAAGGCCGGCGAGAAGGTCGGAACGCACGGAGGCCGCACCCGTAGGTACCCCGTCTACGAACTCTCCCGCGCCGACATGTTCCACGTCCTCCGGCACACGTACGCGAGTACCCAGCTCGAAGCCGGCGAGTCGCTCGTCAGCGTGTCGGAGTGGCTCGGGCACGCCTCGCCGCAGACCACGCTGAAGCACTACGCTCACTTCATGCCCGACGCGGGCAAGCGGGGCCTCGCCGCCATGGACGAGTGGTTCGATCAAGATCCGCAACCGAATGTCCCTGAGAAGTCCCTGGACGCCCCGAAGACCCCGAGCGGGCCCTGAAACCGCAGGTGAGAGCGGTATCCGCGCACGGTGACACCATGTACGAGGAGTACAAGGAGCCCCTGTACGCCGCTCCCCCGCTGCTCGCGCGGATGGTGGACGCGGGGCGGCTCGGCCGCAAGTCGGGGTCGGGGTTCTACCCTTACTAGATGCGCGCGGCGGCGCCGCCAAGTGGCATTGTTTCAGGGGGAGTTCACTCCGGAGCAGGGCCAACAGCGGTGCCGCGCCCGGCGGCTCACACCACCATGTCGCCCCCGGCCCTGCCGGCCGACAGGCCGCGTAACAGGGCGGGCACCAGGGCCTTCAGCGCAGCGAACCGCGCTTCCCACGGGGCATGACGGCAACGGGAGTTGGCGTACGCGGCGACGGCTGCTGCGCCGGCACCCGCGCCGGGTCGTTGCGCAGTACCACCAGCGCCACGTCATCGGTCAGCCGCCCGCCGCAGTGCCGCAGCAGCGCCTCCCGTACGCCGGCGACCACCAGCGACGGCGCGCCGCCCGCCGCTCGCACGGCCGCGGCCAGTTCGTGCTCCAGGGGGAAGAACTCGCCCGCGCCGTTGCGTGCATCGGCCGCGCCGTCGGTGTGCAGGAACAGCGCCTCGCCGGGCCCCAGTCGGCCGCAGCCGACGGTGGGCAGTGCGTCGGGCAGCGGGAAGAGCCCCAGTGGCGGCAGCGGCTCCACGGACGCCAGCGGGGCGACCGCCGGGCCCGGCCGCGGCTCCCCGCCGCCGATCCGGTACGGCCACGGGTGCCCGCAGTTCAGCGCCGTCACCGCGCCGTCCTGGGCCACCTCCACCAACAGCAGCGTGACAAACTCCTCCGCGGCGCCGTCCGCCGCCTGCCCGCTGTCCGCCCGCTCGCACAGCTGCCGACGCTGCGACCGCTCCAACTTGCGCAGCACACCGGTCAGTTCGGGCTCGTCGTGCACCACCTCGCGAAAGCTGCCGAGCAGCGCCGCGACGGAGCCGAGGGCCGGCAGGCCGTGCCCGCGGACGTCCCCGATCACCGCCCGTACGCCGTGCCGGGTCGCCGTCACCTCGTACAGATCCCCGCCGACGACGGCTCCCTCGCTCGCGGAGAGATGGCCGGCGGCCAGCGTCAGCCCCTCGATACGGGACGGCAGCGGCCGCAGCAGCACCCGCTGTGTGGCGGTGGCGACCTCCCGGCTGCGCGCCAGCTCACGCAGCAGCCGCCGGCGGCGTCCCGCCGTCAGGTAACTGGCGCCGACCACGGCGAGGATCGCCCCGCAGGTCGTGGCCCGGGTGCCGAGCGGGGCCGCGGGCTCCACCGCGCCGAACGGCAGCATCGCGAGCAGCGCGCACACCCCGCCGAGCAGGACGCACTGGCGGCGGCCGGTGCCGGCGCAGGCGATGGCGGGCGCGGCGGCCAGCAGCTGGAGCAGCTGACCACTGCTCGGCCGGCACAGCTCCCAGAGCACCACACCGAGGACCCACACACCGGGCAGGACCAGGACGACGGCCCGTCGGACGCGCACCGCACCCGTGGACTGCCCGCCCCTCGCCCAGGCCCGGATCATGGCGATGGTCCCCCTAGTTCGACCGCCACGATTCTTACGGCGTCCGGGGCCGGTGCGGCGGGCCTGTCCGGTATCCCACTCGAACGGGTGAGGGCGTACGGGCCCGGAAACGGCTCCGGGGGCCGTGCGCGGTATGCGCACGGCCCCCGGGTCTCACGGCGGATCTGCGCTAGCCGCGCAGCACGGCCCCCGTGCGCTCCACCGCCGCCGCGACCGCCGCATCGCGGGCCGCCGAGGCTTCCTCGGCGGTCAGCGTGCGGTCCTCGGCGCGGAAGCGCAGCGCGTAGGCCAGGGACTTCTTGCCCTCGCCGAGCTGGTCGCCGGTGAAGACGTCGAACAGCCGCAGCGATTCGAGGAGTGCGCCGGCGCCGTCGCGCAGCGCGGACTCGACATCCGCCGACGGGACGCTGTCGTCCACGATCAGCGCCACGTCCTGGGTCGCGACCGGGAAGGCCGAGATCCGCGGGGCGCGCCGCGGCCCGGCGGCGGCCCGCTCGATGTGGTCCAGGTCGATCTCCATCGCGCAGGTGCGCTCGGGCAGGGCCAGGGTCTTGATGACCCGCGGGTGCAGCTCACCGGCGTGGCCGGCGAGGACCTCCTCGCCGTCGACGAGGACGAGCAGCGCCGCGCAGCGGCCCGGGTGGAACGGCGCGTGCTGGTCCTGACGCACGATCAGCTCGACGCCCGCCTCACGGGCGACGATACGGCCCGCCTCGACGGCGTCCGCCCAGATCGCCGGGCGACCCTCGTCCCACCAGCCGGCCTGCTCGCGGCCGCCGGCCAGGACCACGGCGGCGCGCCGCGGCTGGTCCGGGAGGGAGGCGTCCAGCGACGCGATGTCGTCGTCGCTCGGCCGGCGTTCGACCACCAGCCGGGCGGCCGGCTTCTCGTCGCCGGTCGGCCGGAAGACCGGGCCGGTCTCGAACAGCGCGAGGTCGTGCGTGCCCCGGCCCTGGTTGCGGCGCAGCGCGCCCAGCAGCCCCGGGAGCAGGGTCGTGCGCAGGTCCGGCTCCTCGTCGCTCAGCGGGTTGACGAGGGTGACGGCGACCCGGCGCGGGTCGTCCGGCTCGATGCCCAGCTGGTCGAGGATCTGCGGGCCGGTGAACGGGTAGTTCAGCGCCTCGACATAGCCCGCACCGGCCAGCGCGCGGCCGACCCGGCGGTGCAGCCGCTGACGCTCGGTCAGCCCGCGGCCGGCCGGCGGCTTCGGCAGGGTGGAGGGGAGGTTCTCGTAGCCCTCCAGCCGGATGACCTCTTCGGCCAGGTCGTTGGGGTCGGAGAGGTCCGGCCGCCAGGACGGCACGGTGACGACCAGTTCGTCCTGCCCGTAGACGTCGCAGCCGACCTGCTGGAGGCGGCGGACGACGGTCTCCCGGCCGTATTCCACACCGGCGACCTTGTCGGGGTGGTTGGCGGCCACGGAGATCGTGCGCGGTCCGCGGGGCGAGACGATCTCGGTGACGCCGTCCTCGGCGGTGCCGCCGCCGAGCAGCACCAGCAGATCGACGGTGCGCTGCGCCGCGGCGGAGGCGGCCTCGGGGTCGACCCCGCGCTCGAAGCGCTTGGCGGCCTCCGAGGAGAGCTTGTGCCGGCGAGCCGTACGGGCGATGGTGATCGCGTCGAAGTGCGCGGCCTCCACCACGATGTCGGTGGTGCCGCGCAGCTGTCCGGTCTCCGGGTCGGCCACCGCACCGGCGATCTCGGTGTTGGCGCCGCCCATGACACCCGCGAGGCCGATGGGGCCGCGGTTGTCGGTGATGACCAGGTCCTCGGCGTCCAGCACCCGCTTGGTGCCGTCCAGAGTGGTCAGCTTCTCGCCGGGCGTGGCGCGGCGGACGCCGATGGGGCCGTCGACCGTGGCGCGGTCGTAGGCGTGCAGCGGCTGGCCGAGCTCCAGCATCACGTAGTTGGTGATGTCGACGGCGAGCGAGATCGGGCGCATGCCCGCCTTCTGGAGGCGGCGCTGGAGCCAGATCGGGGAGCGGGCCTCGACGTTCAGACCGGTGATCGTACGGGCGGTGAAGCGGTCGCAGCCGATCGGGTCGGCGACCTTGACGGGGTAGCCGCCGGCGTTGGGCGGCGGGACGTCCAGCAGCGCCGGGTCGCGCAGCGGCAGCCCGTAGGCGGTGGCGGTCTCGCGGGCCACACCGCGCATCGACAGGCAGTAGCCGCGGTCCGGGGTGACGGCGATGTCCAGCACCTCGTCGACGAGCTCCAGCAGCTCGATGGCGTCGGTGCCGACCTCGTACTCGGGCGGCAGCACGATGATGCCGTGCGTGCCGTCGTCGCCCATGCCCAGCTCGTCGCCGGAGCAGATCATGCCGTGCGACTTCTTGCCGTAGGTCTTGCGCGCGGCGATCTTGAAGTCACCGGGCAGGACGGCGCCGGGGAGCACGACCACGACCTTGTCGCCGACCGCGAAGTTCCGCGCGCCGCAGACGATTTCCTGGGGCTCGCCGGTGCCGTTGGCGTCGCCGACGTCGACGGTGCAGAAGCGGATCGGCTTCTTGAAGCCCTCCAGCTCCTCGATGGTCAGCACCTGGCCGACGACGAGCGGGCCCTTGAGGCCCTCGCCGAGGCGCTCGACGGTCTCGACCTCCAGGCCCACCGCGATGAGCTTTTCCTGTACGTCACGACCGGTTGCCGTGGCCGGCAGGTCGACGTACTCCCGCAGCCAAGAAAGCGGGACCCGCATCAGATCTCCATCCCGAACGGCCGGGTGAACCGGACGTCGCCTTCGAACATGTCACGCATGTCTTCCACGTTGTGCCGGAACATCAGCATCCGGTCGATGCCGAACCCGAAAGCGAAACCGCTGTACTTCTCCGGGTCCACACCACAGGCGATGAGCACCTTGGGGTTGACCATGCCGCAGCCGCCGAGCTCGATCCAGCCCTCGCTGGAGCAGGTGCGGCAGGGCCGGTCGGGGTTGCCCACGGACTCGCCACGGCAGACGTAGCAGACCATGTCCATCTCGGCGGACGGCTCGGTGAACGGGAAGTAGTTCGGCCGCAGCCGGGTCTTCATGTCCGGGCCGAACAGCGCCCGGACCATGTGGTCGAGGGTGCCCTTGAGGTCGGCCATGGTCAGGCCCTCGTCGACGGCGAGCAGCTCGATCTGGTGGAAGACCGGGGAGTGCGTGGCGTCCAGCTCGTCGGTGCGGTAGACCCGCCCCGGGCAGACGACGTAGACCGGCGGCTCGCGGTCGACGAGCGTACGGGCCTGCACCGGCGAGGTGTGGGTGCGCAGGACGACGCCGGACTCATCGCCCTTCTTGCCGTTGCCCTGGACGAAGAAGGTGTCCTGCATCTGGCGCGCCGGGTGGTCCGGCAGGAAGTTCAGGGCGTCGAAGTTGAACCACTCGGCCTCGACCTCGGGGCCCTCGGCGACCTCGTAGCCCATCGCGACGAAGACGTCGGCGACCCGCTCCATGAAGGTGGTCAGCGGGTGCCGGGCGCCGCCCGGGGTGCGGTCGTAGGGCAGCGTGACGTCCACCGCCTCCTCGACCAGCACGCGGGCGTCGCGCTCCGCCTCCAGCTCCTCCTGGCGGGCCTTGAGGGCCTGGTTCACGCGGCCGCGGGCCTGGCCGACGCGCTTGCCGGCGTCCGCCTTGGCGTGCGGGGGCAGGGCGCCGATCTCGCGGTTGGCCAGGGCGAGCGGCGAGCGGTCGCCGGCGTGCGCGGCCTTCACCTCACGCAGTGCCTCCAGAGAGTCCGCGGCGGCGATGGCGGCCAGCGCCTCGTCCAGCCGGGCGGCGATCTCTTCCGGTTTCAGGGCTTCGACCTCGACAGGGTCGTACGACTTATTGGGTGCGGACATCTCTTCCCGTGCTTCCGGTGGACTGGCTTGGCTTGGCTCGCGTCGCCTCGGCTCGCCCGCGATGCTGGTGCGCCAAAGGTGCCAAAGGTCAAGTCTAAGGGGGACGGCCGACGCGGCAGGTCCGAGCCCCGTCACTGGGGACGCCCGCCGCCGTCTCCGTCAGCCCATGAAGGCCGGAGCCGCGACGGGCAGGCTGAATCGGAACTGTGCGCCGCCGGCGGGGGCCCGGCCGACCGTGATCGTGCCGCCGTGTGCCTCGACGATGCCCTTGACGATGTACAGGCCCAGGCCGGTGCCGCCGCGCTTGCTGCCCCGCCAGAAGCGGGTGAAGACACGGCTCATCGACTCCTCCGGGATGCCGGGGCCCTCGTCGCTCACGGTGACGGTCGTCCCCTCCGTGCTCGTCGCCTCCGATGCTGGTCCGACCTCGATGGTGACGGTTCCCTCGCCGTGGCGCACCGCATTTTCCAGCAGGTTGCCCAGCACCTGGTCGACCTTGTCCGGGTCCGCCCACAGATCGGGCAGCGGCTCCAGCATCCGGATCAGGAAGCGGTCGGGCTGCTGGCCTGCGGTGGTCTGCGCCTGGACGTGCCGGCGCACGGCGGCGATCATGTCCACCCGCTGGCGGCGCACCTCCAGCCGCCCGGAGTCGATCCGGGAGATGTCCAGCAGTTCGGCGATCAGCCGGGTGACCCGGTTGGCGTCGGCGTCGACCGTCTCCAGCATCAGCCGCTTCTGGTCGTCGGTGAAGCGTTCCCACTTCTGGAGGAGGGTGGCGGTGAAGCCCTTGACGGAGGTCAGCGGCGAACGCAGTTCGTGGGCGACGGTGGCGATCAGCTCGGCGTGGCTGAGCTCCGTACGCCGCCGGGCCTCGGTGCCGCGCAGCCCGATCACCAGCCGCTGGACGGGCCCCGTGGGACCGCTGCGGACATAACGGGCGGAGACCAGCACCTCGCGCCCGCCGAGCAGCAGATTGCGCTCGGGCTGCCCGCGCCGGATGGCGAGCCCGCCGTACGGGGAGGTCAGCTGCCACCAGGCGCGGCCTTCGAGGTCCTGGAGGGGCAGGGCTCTTTCCAGGGGGTGGCCGAGGGCGCGCCGGGGGTCGATGCCGGTGATCCGGGCGGCCGCGGCGTTGAAGGTGACCACCCGCCCGGTCTCATCGGCGACCACCAGGCCGTCGGGCAGGTCGTCCGGGTCGAGCCCGGGGCCCGCGGCGGCCGACGGTCCCTCGGCGGCCGACGGCCCGTTGTCCTTGGTGACTGTGCTGCCGGAAGTCCTCACACCCATCCCCGTTACCCCCTTCCGGGCCCCCGAGCACGCCACCCTACTAGCTCGGATCTCCTGTGCCAGGAGATCCGCCGGACACCCCTCAGGCGGGTGACACCGCGCGGCAGCCGCCGGCCGAGCGCTGGGCCCGCGCGGAGGCGTAGAGGCAGACCGCGGCGGCGGTGGCGAGGTTGAGGCTCTCGGCCCTGCCGTGGATGGGGACGCGGACGACGGCATCGGCCAGGGCCCGGGTCTCCTCCGGCAGGCCCCACGCCTCGTTGCCGAAGACCCAGGCGGTGGGGCCGCCCATGGAACCGGCGTCCAGCTCGCCGTCCAGGTCGCGGTCGCCCGCGCCGTCGGCGGCCAGAATCCGTACGCCCGCCCCCTTGAGCCCGTCGACCACGCGCTCCACGGGGACGCCGACCGCGACCGGGAGGTGGAAGAGCGAACCGACCGAGGCCCGTACGGACTTGGGGTTGTACAGGTCCACCGAGGCGTCGGTCAGCACGACGGCGTCGGCGCCCGCGGCGTCCGCGCAGCGCAGCACCGTCCCCGCGTTGCCCGGGTCGCGGACGTGGGCGAGCACCGCGATCAGCTGCGGGCGGGCGGCGAGGATGTCCTCGAACGGCGAGTCCAGGAAGCGGCAGACGCCGAGCAGGCCCTGCGGGGTGACGGTCTGGGAGATCTCGGCGACGGTCCTGTCGTCGGCGAAGTGCACCCGCACCCCGGCCGCGCGGGCCGCCTCGACGATCTCGGCGTGCCGCTCGGCCGCCTCGACGGTGGCGAACAGCTCGATGAGCGTGGGGACGCCGTCCGTGCGGTGCGCGATGGCCTCCCGTACGGCCTGCGGGCCCTCGGCGATGAACCGGCGCTCCTTGCCGCGAAAGGCGCGGCGCGCCAGCCGCCGGGCGGCGGAGACACGCGGGGAACGCGGGGAGATCAGCTCGGGGGTGCCCATGGGCGGCGGCTCGCTTCTTTTCGCTCGGTACGGGGGCCGGGCCGTGGCTGCCCGGTCCGGAAACACGGCGGACCCGCAGGCCGGGCCTGCGGGTCCGTATCACGACGGCGTCGTCACCACGTCGTCATCGCGACGTGGTCATCGCCGCGTCGTCACCACGTCTTCGGGCTGAGGATCAGGCAGCCTTCGGGGCGTTGACGTCGCTCGGCAGCGCCTTCTGCGCGACCTCGACCAGCGCGGCGAACGCGTTGGCGTCCGTCACCGCGAGGTCGGCCAGGATCTTGCGGTCCACCTCGATGTTGGCGGCCTTGAGACCCTGGATGAAGCGGTTGTAGGTCATGCCGTTGGCGCGGGCAGCGGCGTTGATGCGCTGGATCCACAGCTGACGGAAGTCGCCCTTGCGCTTCTTGCGGTCGTTGTAGTTGTAGACGAACGAGTGGGTGACCTGCTCCTTCGCCTTGCGGTAGAGGCGGGAGCGCTGGCCGCGGTAGCCGCTGGCCTGCTCGAGGATCGCCCGGCGCTTCTTGTGGGCGTTGACTGCCCGCTTGACGCGTGCCACTTGTTAACTCCTTGTAGCGGGGCCGCGGATGTATTCACGCGGCCCGAGTCGATTGAGTCCCGGTCCGAGTCGCGCGCCCCGGGTCTTCGGGGCGCCGCGGCTCACTTGCCGAGAAGCTTCTTGATCTTCGCGGCGTCGCCCGGGGCCATCTCGGCGTTGCCGGTGAGGCGACGCGTCACGCGGGACGACTTGTGCTCGAGCAGGTGGCGCTTGCCTGCGCGCTCGCGCAGCACCTTGCCGGAGCCAGTGATCTTGAACCGCTTGCTGGCACCGCTGTGCGTCTTGTTCTTCGGCATGCGCCGTTCTCTCCTCGTCAGTGGCGCTCCCACCGGGCACGGGGCGGCCCGCGGGAGCGTCAGATGTATCGGTTGGTGTCCGGGGCGGGTGCCCCGGCTTTCATCCGGGGCGCACGCCCGCGAATCACGCCTCGGCGGGCTCCCCGGCGGGCTCCTCGGCGTGCTCCTCCGCGGGAGCTCCGCCCTGGCGCTCCGCCTTGCGGGCGGCCTGCGCCTCACGGGCCTCGGCCATCGCCTCGGTCTTCTTCTTGTGCGGACCGAGGACCATGATCATGTTGCGGCCGTCCTGCTTGGGGTTCGACTCGATGAAGCCGAGCTCCTGGACGTCCTCCGCGAGCCGCTGGAGCAGACGGAAACCGAGCTCCGGGCGGGACTGCTCGCGACCACGGAACATGATCGTGATCTTGACCTTGTCACCCTGCTTGAGGAACCGGACGACGTGACCCTTTTTGGTGTCGTAGTCGTGCGGGTCGATCTTCGGCCGGAGCTTCATTTCCTTGATGACCGTGTGCGCCTGGTTCTTGCGCGCCTCACGGGCCTTCATGGCCGACTCGTACTTGAACTTGCCGTAATCCATGAGCTTGCAGACCGGCGGACGTGCACTCGCCGCCACCTCGACCAGGTCGAGGTCGTACTCCTGAGCAAGCTCCAGGGCCTTGGCAAGCGGAACAATCCCGACCTGCTCGCCGCTGGGACCGACAAGTCGCACTTCGGGAACGCGAATCCGGTCGTTGATGCGGGGCTCGGTGCTGATGGATCCTCCTCGGTAGCACCACGCGACGGCCTGGCGGACTGCCGCGCATATGTCTGTTTAGGTGTGACCAACCGCGCCGGTACATGCAAAACGCCCCGGACGGGACACAGGCGGGGCTCCGGAACTGAACCAGGAGCACCGCCGCGAAGTCTCCGCGGGGCGCAGCCGGACCATTGACCCGCCAACCTGAGGTCGGCCGGGTGGGAGATCGGAGCCTCCACTTGTGGGCCGGTCACATAGGTGTCCGGCCGGTCGCTCACCCAGAATACACGAGTCAAGGGGGGAACCCCACTTCTCGCCCCGCGCTTCCGCGCCCGCACTCCCGGCCGCGGGGTCCGGCGGCGGGCGTCCTAGGCTGGAGGCATTCCCCTCAGCAGGAAGTGAAGCACCAGGACATGAGCGAGACGACCCCGCAGCAGCCCGAGCAACCCGCCGCGCACCCGGCGGATCCGGCCGGCCCGTCGGGCCCCGGCTTCGAGGACATGACCCGCGATATCGCGGAGGTGCCGGCGGTCGAGGTGATCACGACGGTCGCGGTGCATCTGATGAGTTCGGCGGCGGTCAACCTCGGGCTCGCCGAGGGCGGCGAGGACCACAAGGACCTGGACGAGGCCCGCAAGCTCATCCATGCGCTGGCCGGACTGGTCACGGCCAGCGCCACCGAGATCGGCTCGTACCACGCCGCGCCGCTGCGGGACGGGCTCAAATCGCTCCAGCTGGCCTTCCGGGAGGCGTCGGTGGTGCCGGACGAGCCGGGGCAGGGTCCCGGGGAGAAGTTCACCGGTCCCGTCCACGGCTGACCGCCACGACGCCGTGTGCACCCCGACGAGCCCCGGCCGCTGTGGCCGGGGCTCGTCGTCGTACGAGGGCATCGTCGTACGAGGGCGTCGTCGTACGAGGGCGGAAGGATGTGCCGGTGGCCGCTCTAGACGCGTTCGCCCGGCGCGGACTCGTCGGTGGCCGCCTCGTCCGCGATCTGACGGGGCTCGTGGGGCGGGTGGGTGATCTGGTGCACCACGGCCGCCAGTGCGCCGCCGATCAGCGGGGCGAGGATGAACAGCCACAGCTGCGCGATGGCGCCGCCGCCCGCGAACAGGGCCGGGCCGATGCTGCGGGCCGGGTTGACGGAGGTGCCGTCCAGCGGGACGCCGATCAGGTGAACGGTGCCCAGCGCCAGGCCGATCGCCAGGCCGCCGAAGCCGAGCACGGCCACCCGGTGTGTGACCGACAGCACCACGAAGACGAACAGGAACGTCATCACGATCTCGGCGACGAACGCACCGCCCAGGTTGAGGTGCACCGCCGAGCGGTCGCCCCAGCCGTTGGTGCCGAAGGCGTCGTGGGTCCCCAGGCCCGGCACCTGCTTGGCGACCAGGAAGAGCAGGGCGGAGCCGACGATCGCGCCGAGCAGCTGGGCGATCCAGTACTCGGCGGCCGTACGGACGCCGATCCGGCGGGCCAGCAGCATGCCGAGGGTGACGGCCGGATTGATGTGGCAGCCCGAGATCGGGCCGAGGGCATAGGCCAGCGCCAGCATGACGAAGCCGAAGGCCAGCGCGATGCCGAAGGTGCCGATGTATTCGCCCGCCAGCACGGCCGCGCCGACGCCGAAGAACACCAGGAGCAGCGTGCCGAGGAATTCGGCCACGAGGGTCCGGGTCTGCGTGGTCTCCATGGGCTCTCCTCCCGCGGATCAAGAGCTCTGCGATCTTGAGCTCTTCTCATGGTGAGCCCGGGGAGGCGGATGCGCCCGTCGGAGGGAGCGCGGCCGGCCGGTGTCAGCGGCGGTAGAGCGGGGTGTCGGCGCCGTCTGTACCCGGTGGCAGAAGGGCCAGGTCGAGGCCGCGGACCAGGCGTGCGCGCAGCACCTCGTCGGTGGCCAGCGCTTGCGCCAGCCGCTGGGCGACCTCGGCGGTGGGCGCGTCCGGCGTCAGGCCGAGGGCGAGGGTCGCGTCCGTCTCGTCGGACGGCAGGAGACGGGCGAGCGCAACGGCCGGTTCGGCGGCCAGCAGGGTGCGCAGCGCGCCGGTGACGGCCGGATCGGCCAGCGGGTCGGCGGTGGTGCGGCCCTCGGCCAGGGCGCGCAGGGCGGCGCCGGTGAGCTGGTAGGTCACCGGGCCGGCGAGGTCGATGACGACGGTGTCGGCCTTCTCGTGGGCGGCGGCCAGGAGGGCCTGGCGCATCGGCACCGCCACCGGGCGGGCGTCGGCGCGCCAGCGAACGAGGGTCTCCATGGAGGTGAAGGCGGGCAGGGCGCGGCGGCCGTCGGGGGCGGTGAGGGTGGGCACGGCCATATCGCTGGTCTTCTCGCGCTTGAGCCCGTCCGCCCCGGTCTCCACCTCGCCGAGCACGGCGACGACGGGCACCAGGACGCGCGCGCCGGCCAGCGCCGACAGCAGACCGGGCTCGGTGCTCCGGTCCCGGTCGTAGGCGGCCAGCGCCTCGGTCACCGCCGGATCGGCGGAGCCGTCGTCGTCGCCGAAGCCGGGGTCGGGGATGTTTTTCTGCACGCCGGTGAGCGTATCGGCTGGGGTTCGTGCGCCCGCCGCGCGGGGCCGCCGGGTGCCGGTCAGGTGCGGGGGCGGGTGCGCCACAGGACGGTGCCGGCGGTCACGAGGAGGACGCCGATGCCGCCCGCGGTCCAGGGGATCCAGGACGCGGGGCTGCCGATGCCGTCGGGCTCGGGGGTGGGGCCGGGGCCGAAGTAGCGCCTGGCGTAGGCGGCGGGGGCCGGTTTCTCGGGCGCGGGCTTGAGGCCGGCGGCCCGTTCGAGGGCGGCGGAGGCGTCCGCCAGACCGGCGCCGAACGCGTCGTCGCGGCCGCCCTGGGGGGTGTCCTGGGCGGTGGCGGCCAGGAGCTGTTTGATCTGGGCCGGGCTCAGGTGGGGGTATTGGGCGCGGATCAGGGCGATGGTGCCGGAGACCAGGGCGGCGGCGGGGCTGGTGCCGTTGCCGTTGTAGTAGGTGCGGTCCGGGTTGGACATGATGATGGTGTCGCCGGGTGCGCAGACCGTCGCGTACCAGTGGCGGGTGGAGAACGGGGTGCGCCGGCGCTGCTGGTCGATGGCGGTGACGGCGATGACGCCCGGGTAGGCGGCGGGGTAGGAGATGTGGTCGCCCTTCTCGCCGCCGTTGCCCGCGGAGGCGACGACGGGGATGCCCTTGCCGAGGGCGTACTGGATCGCGGCGTCCTCGCGCGGCTCGGGGTGGGCGGTCTCGCTGTCGTCGCCCAGGGACATGTTGATCACATCGGCGCCGTGGTCGGCGGCCCAGCGGATGCCGTCGGCGAGGGCCCCGGCCTTTTCGGTACGGGCCCGGTCGCGCTGGGGGTCCTTGTCCTCCAGGATGACGCGGACGGGGAGGATCTTGGCCTCGGGGGCGATGCCGAGGACGCCGTCCTGGCGGCCCGCGCCGTGGCCGTGGCCGGCGATGACGCTGGCCATACCGGTGCCGTGGTCGGCCCACTGCCGGTCGCCGGGCCCGGCGCCGAAGCCGACCAGGTCCTTCTCGGGCAGCACCTGGCCGGTGAGGTCGGGCTGGGTGGCGTCGACTCCGGTGTCCAGGACCGCGACGGTGATCCCCGCGCCCTTGGTCGCGCGCCATGCGTCCTGGGCGTGCATCGCCTGCAACGCCCATTCCTGGGCGCGGACGGTGTCGGCGCGGGCGGACAGCGACGGCAGGACGGTCAGGGCGGCCGAGGCGAGGGCGAGAGCGGCGGCGCGCCGCACGGTCGGACGGCTCACGGCTCCTCCGTGGTCTGGCCGGGGATGCCCGCCGCCTTGCGCAGGATGGCTTCGGTGCGGTCGGCGAGCGCCTTGGCGTCGTTGCCGAGCCCGGACTCGGCGGGCGCGGTGGTGGTGCCGGGGCGGACCGCGGACTCTGCGGGCTGCGGGTCGGTGACGGTGCGGCCGTCGGCGAAGCCGGAGACGGCGTAGACGACGACCGGGACGTCGGTGAGGATGCGGACCGTCCAGCTCGCGCGCTGGGCGCGGCCGAAGCCGGCGGCCGGGGTGCCCTTGGCGGCATAGGGCAGCGGCAGCATGGTGGTGCGGGCGCCGAGATTGTCGGTGCTGAAGCGGGAGTTGAGCTTCAGCATGCCCGGTGCGTCGGACTTGGTGGTCAGGGCGCCGACGGTGATGACGCTGGAGCGGGTGGCGTCGGTATAGGTGGCGCGCATCAGCCGGGTGCAGCCCGCCGGGGCGAGCGCCTTGGCCAGGGCCGGGTCGAGGGCCTGCGCGCAGCCGCCGTCAGGGGCGACGGCGATCCGGGTCCAGCGCCGGTCGGAGCCGCCGGGGCCGACGCCCAGGCCGTCGATGGTGCGCGGGAAGAGGGTGTCGACGGGGGTGTCGTGCCACAGGTCGCGGCCCTTGGCGAAGGAGTCCGCGGGGGTGGGGGCCGCGTCGGCGGCGCCGGTGAGCCAACTCCCGGCCGCGGCACCGCCGATCAGACCCATGCCGAGAACCAGGCAGGCGGCGATGGCCAGCCGGCGACGGCGGGACCGGGGCGCTCGCGCTCCAGGTGCGGCCGACGGGCCGGCGGCGCCCCGATACGGTCCGGTGGCCGCGCCAACCGGCCGGGAGGGGCGGGGAGTCGGCGGCGCGGCGGGGGTACGGCCGCGGGCCCGGCCGCCGTTCCAGAGCGCCTGGCTGTTGGCGAGGTGGAAGGCGGCCGTGTCCTGGAAGGACGCGGAGCGCCTGGGCGGGGGTGGCGTTGCCGGAGCGGCCGGCGGAGCCTGGCGCGGGGGCGGCGGCGCGGCCTGCGGGGCCTGGCGCGGGGGCGCGGGCGGGGCGGGCGGGGCGGCCGGGTGGGGCGGCGTCCGCGGAGCGGCCGGCGGCTGCGTACGGGGGCGCAGCGGCGCGGGCGGCGGGATCGCGGGGCGCGGCGGGGCCTGCGGGGGCAGCGGGGTGGCGGCCGGGCGCCCGGGCTGGTGTGGCGTTGCCGGTGCGGGCGGCGCGTCCTGGCGCGGCGGCACGGACGGGTCGGCGGGCACCGCGCGCAGCACGGTGGTCCGTGGATCCGCGTCGGGTGAGGCGGGCCGGCGCCTGGGCCGGGGCGGCGGCGCCGGTGCGGCCGGCGCGTCCTGGCGCGGCGGCTGCGGGGGTATGGGAGGGGTGTGCTGCGTGCCCGCGCAGTCGGCATCGGTACCCACCCGCGCTCCCCCTTGCGCCGCTTCGGCCCGGCCCCGATCCGCAATCGGGGCACGGTGGTTCGTATCCGGACATGATGCCGCTGACCTGCTGGTTGCGGCGTGCCGACACTGTAAGGGCTGCGGCCGTCGACGCTCCAACCTGTGTCCGCTCTGTCGCAATCTCTCCCCTACCCAGTGGTAGTCGACTCTGGCAGGCTGCGGCCATGCCCCACTACCCCGCCGCCGCAGATGCGGTATATGGCGACAAAGCCTCTTACGACCGGGCGACCGCCCACCTGGACGCGCCGCTGGCCGTCGTCGATCTGCGGGCCTTTGACGCCAACGCGGCCGATCTGGTGCGCCGTTCGCAGGGCAAGCCGATCCGGGTGGCGAGCAAGTCGGTGCGCTGCCGGGCCCTGCTGGAGCGGGTGCTGGCGCGGGACGGCTTCGCCGGGATCATGAGCTTCACGCTGGAGGAGTCGCTGTGGCTGGCCCGTTCGGGCTTCCCGGACGTCCTGCTGGCGTATCCGTCGGCGGACCGGGCCGGATTCGCCGAGCTGACGGCCGATCCCAAGCTCGCGGCGGCGGTGACGGTGACGGCCGACGACCCGGCGCAGCTGGATCTGATCGATGCGGCGCGGCCGGCGGGCGGTGCCGGCGAGGAGATCCGGGTGTGCCTGGAGCTGGACACCTCGTACCAGGTGCTGGGCGGGAAGGTGCGGATCGGTGCGCGGCGCTCGCCGCTGCGGGATCCGGGGCGGATCGCGGAGCTGGCGCGGCTGGTGGTGCGCCGTCCGGGGTTCCGGCTGGTGGGGCTGATGGCGTACGAGGGGCATGTGGCGGGGGTGGGCGACGAGGTCGCCGGGAAGCCGGTGTTCTCGCGGACGGTCCGGGTGATGCAGGCGGCGGCGCGCAAGGAGCTGGCGCGGCGGCGCTGGGAGGCCGTGCGGGCGGTGCGGGCGGTGGCGCCGCGGCTGGAGTTCGTCAACGGCGGCGGGACCGGCAGTGTGCAGCACACCGCGGCGGAGGCTGCGGTCACCGAGGTCGCGGCCGGATCGGGGCTGTACGTGCCGCGGCTGTTCGACAACTTCCGCTCGTTCCGCGGGCGTCCGGCGGCGCTGTTCGCCCAGCCGGTGGTGCGCCGGCCGGGCCCGGGGGTCGTCACGGTGCTGGGCGGCGGCTATCCGGCGTCGGGGGTGGCGGGCGCGGACCGGCTGCCCGAGCCGTATCTGCCGGCGGGGCTGCGCTACGACCCGCAGGAGGGGCCCGGCGAGGTGCAGACGCCGCTGCTGGGGGCGGCCGCGGACGGGCTGGCGCTCGGGGACAAGGTGTGGTTCCGGCACGCCAAGGCGGGCGAGCTGTGCGAGCGGTTCGCGGAGCTGCACCTCGTCGACGGGGACCGGGTGGTCGCGACGGTGCCGACGTACCGGGGCGAGGGCCGCACCTTCCTGTGACGGTACGGCCCCGGCTCCGGCCGGCCCTGGGTGCGGTCAGCCGTGGATGCGGTCGCTCTGGTCGGGTACGACGGTGCCGTCGGCGCGGCGCAGCGGGCCCAGGCTGCCGTCGGGGCGGGTGGCGCCCTCGGTGGAGCAGGGGTAGCTCCCGGACTTGCGGGGCAGCGGTGCGATGAACATCGGGTTGACCACCCAGCGGCCGTCGGCGTTGTCGTAGCCGCGGCACATCAGCTCGTTCTTGTTGCGGTTGAGGGCCAGATGGGCGCCGGTGGCGTCGCCGACGAAGGTGACATCGGTGTCGGCGTCGCCGCCGCCGAGCGCGATCCGGTGCGCCCGGTCCTGCTGCCGCCAGGCGGCGGCGCCCTTGACGTGGAAGATCTCCTGGTTGATCCAGCAGCGTTTGCCGTCGATGTAGGGGATCACCTCGCCATGGCCGTCCCTGACGTCGCCGCAGCCGCGGATGCCGGTGGTCAGCCTGCCGTCGCGGACGATGCTGCGGACGCCGAGGGTGTGTGCCGGGTCCACGCCGACCCCGCCCGACCATGCCTCGGCGACCGTCTCCGCGGTGGCCGAGACGATGTAGACGTCGAATCCGGCGGCCTTGAGGGTGCGGATCAGGTCCTTCTGCTGATCGTAGTAGCGGATGTAGCCGGCCAGCTTGTGGGTGCCGACGGTCTGTTGGGCGCCGACGGGTGCGGCGAGGTTCTCGGCGCGGGCCTGGCGGGCGTAGGCGGTGAGCTGCCCGGGGGTCAGCCCGGCGAACAGCTGGGGCACCCAGGCGTATTCGGGTTTGGTGCGGCGGTGGTTCCAGCTGCCGGCGAAGGCGTCCGCGCCGTCCATCGTCCTGGCCTCGCCGCGGATCTCCAGGATCTCGTCGGTGCAGGGGGCGTTCCCGGCGGTGGGCAGCGGCCGGCCGGGCGGGACGGCGGTGCCGCACGCCTTGGTCAGCGCGCGGTCGGCGGCGTCGGTGAGCCAGGGGCTGGTGTTCTTCCAGCTCCGGGGCCGCAGGATCTTGTCGTGGCGCAGCGCCCAGGCGAGCGTGGCATCCGAGATGTCGTTCTTGACGACGGTGTTGTCCCAGTCGAAGGCGGCTACGGGGCGCGGGCCGTGGTGGCCCGAGCAGGTGCCGCGCTCGTCGATCATTTTCTGGAGGCGGGCGCGGTTGTCGCCGTACCAGGGGATCGTCGTCGAGAGCTGCGGGCAGCGTTCGGGTGCGCGGGGGTGTGCCGCGGCGGTGGCGGGGAGGGTGGTGGCGGCCAGCACGGTGGCCGCCGTCAGGCCCGTGGCGAGGCTGTGGGGGATGCGCATTCGTCCTCCAGATGCCGGACAGGAAGACCGGGACCGGCACGTGGTGGTGCCGGTCCCGGTGACCGAAGGCGGAAGGTGACGGGGTTTCAGAAAGTGAGATTACAGCGGGGTGACGTATGCGCCCGCGATTCCGCCGTCGACGAGGAATTCCGCGGCGTTGACGAACGAGGAGTCGTCACTGGCGAGGAAGGCGACGGCGGAGGCGATCTCCTCGGGCTCGGCGAACCGTCCTACCGGGACGTGCACCAGGCGGCGCGCGGCGCGCTCGGGGTCCTTGGCGAACAGCTCCTTGAGCAGCGGGGTGTTGACCGGCCCCGGGCACAGCGCGTTCACCCGGATGCCCTCGCGGGCGAACTGCACGCCCAGCTCGCGGGACATCGACAGCACGCCGCCCTTGGAGGCGGTGTAGCTGATCTGGGAGGTGGCGGCGCCCATGACGGCGACGAAGGAGGCGGTGTTGATGATGGAGCCCCTGCCCTGGCGCTGCATATAGGGCAGGGCGTGCTTGCAGCACAGGTAGACGGAGGTGAGGTTGACCTCCTGGACGCGCTTCCAGGCGTCGAGTCCGGTGGTGAGGATGGAGTCGTCGTCGGGCGGCGAGATACCGGCGTTGTTGAAGGCGATGTCGACCGAGCCGTAGGTGTCGAAGGCGGCCTTGTAGAGCGCCTCGACCTCGTCGGAGTCGGTCACGTCGACCTTGACGAAGAGCCCGCCGACCTCTTCGGCGGCCTTCTTGCCGGCCGTCTCGTCGATGTCCGCGCACACGACGTTGGCGCCTTCGGAGGCCAGCCGGCGGGCGGTGGCCAGGCCGATGCCGCTGCCGGCTCCGGTGATCACGGCGGTACGGCCGACGAGGCGGCGGCACACTGCGGTCTGGTCGTCACTCACGAGGACTCCTCTGTGCTGATGAAGATGTTCTTGGTCTCGGTGAAGGTGCGCAGCGCGTCCGGGCCCAGCTCGCGGCCGAGGCCGGACTGCTTGAACCCGCCGAAGGGGGTCCAGTAGCGCACGCTGCTGTGGGAGTTGACGGAGAGATTGCCCGCCGCGACGGCCCGGGAGACGCGCAGGGCGCGGCCGACGTCGCGGGTCCACAGGGAGCCGGAGAGGCCGTAGTCGGTGGCGTTGGCCAGGCGTACGGCGTCGGCCTCGTCGTCGAAGGGCATGACGACGGCGACCGGGCCGAAGATCTCCTCGACCGCGCTGCGGTCCTCGGGGCGGCCCTCCAGAACGGTGGCCGGGTACCAGAAGCCCTTGCCGGCCGGGGCCTCGCCGCGGATGGCGGCCGGGGCGTCCTCGGGGACGTAGGACCGTACCCGCTCACGCTGGGCGGCGGAGATCAGCGGGCCCATCCTGGTGGCCGGGTCGGCCGGGTCGCCGGCGGTGAAGGCCAGGACGGCGGGCTCCAGCAGCTCCATGAAGCGGTCGTAGACGCTCCGCTGGACGAGGATGCGGCTGCGGGCGCAGCAGTCCTGGCCGGTGTTGTCGAGGAAGGAGCCGGGGGCGGCGGCCGCGGCGGCCTCCAGGTCGGCGTCGGCGAAGACGATGTTGGGGCTCTTGCCGCCGAGTTCCAGGGTGAGGCGTTTGGTCTGTTCGGCGCAGCGGGCGGCGATCTGGCGGCCGGTGGCGGTGGAGCCGGTGAAGACGACCTTGGCGACGCCGGGGTGGTCGACCAGTGCGGTGCCGGTCACGGGGCCCTCACCGGGCAGGACCTGGAAGAGGCCCTCGGGCAGCCCGGCCTCCAGGGCGAGCGCGGCGAGTCTGAGCGCGGTGAGCGGGGTGGTCTCGGCGGGTTTGAGCAGGACGGCGTTGCCCGCGGCGAGCGCGGGGGCGGTGCCCCAGGCGGCGATCGGCATCGGGAAGTTCCAGGGGGCGATGACCGCGACGACGCCGAGCGGCTCCTGGACGGTGATGTTCAGTCCGCCCGCGACCGGGATCTGGGTGCCGGTCAGGCGCTCGGCTCCCCCGGCGGCGTAGTGCAGCAGATCGCGGACGTTGCCGGCCTCCCATTCGGCGTTGCCCAGGGGGTGGCCCGCCTCGGTCAGCTCCAGTTCGGCGAGCTGCGGGATCTGGGCGTCGACGGCGTCGGCGAAGCGGCGCAGGAGGCGGGCGCGGTCGCCGGGGGCCACGGCGGCCCAGGCTTCCTGGGCGGCGGCGGCCCGGCGGACGGCGGCGTCGACCTCGGCGGGCGAGGGGGGGGGGACGGTGGCCACCACTTCCTCGGTGGCCGGGTTGAGGATGTTCAGCTCGTGCAGACCATGGGACACGGTGGTTCCTTACATGCGCTCGAAGGAGCGGAAACGCTCCCAGTCCGTGACGGCGGCGTCGTAGGCGTCCTGCTCGACGCGGGCCATGTGGCGGTAGTGCGCGACGACCTCGTCACCGAAGGCGGCGCGGGCGATCGGGCTGGCCTCCCACAGCTCGGCGGCCTCGCGCAGCGTGGTCGGGACGTGCGCGGCGTCGCCCGCGTAGGCGTTGCCGGTGGTGGCCTCGGGCAGCTCCAGCTCGTTCTCTATGCCGTACAGCCCGGCGGCGACCATGGCGGCGACGGCGAGATAGGGGTTCACATCGCCGCCGGGCAGGCGGTTCTCCAGGCGGTGGGCGCGGCCGTGGCCGACGACCCGCAGCGCGCAGGTGCGGTTGTCCGGGCCCCAGGCGACTGCGGTGGGGGCGAAGGAGCCGGGGCGGAAGCGCTTGTAGGAGTTGATGTTGGGGGCGTAGAAGAGCGTGAAATCGCGCATCGCGGCGATCTGGCCTGCGAGGAAGTGCCGCATGGTCTTCGACATGCCGTACGGGCCACCGTCGTCGGCCATGACGGGCCGGCCGTCCTCGTCCCGGAGCGAGAGGTGGATATGACAGGAGTTGCCCTCGCGCTCGTCGTACTTCGCCATGAAGGTGAGCGCCATGCCCTCCTGAGCTGCGATCTCCTTGGCGCCGGTCTTGTAGATGCTGTGCTGGTCGCAGGTGGTGAGGGCGTCGTCGTAGACGAACACGATCTCGTGCTGGCCGAGGTTGCACTCGCCCTTGGCGGACTCGACGGTCATCCCGGCCGCGCCCATTTCGTTGCGGATACGGCGCAGGACGGGCTCGATGCGGCCGGTGCCGAGGACGGAGTAGTCGCCGTTCCACTGGTTGGCGGGGTTCATGTCGCGGTAGCCGCGTGACCAGGCGTCCTCGTAGGTGTCCTTGAAGAGCATGAATTCCAGCTCGGTGCCGGCGTAGGCGGTCCAGCCGCGCTCGGCGAGCCGGTCGAGCTGGCGGCGCAGGATCTGGCGGGGCGAGGCGACGACCGGGGAGCCGTCGTGCCAGGCGAGGTCGGCGGTGATCAGGGCGGTGCCCGCGTTCCAGGGGGTGCGGCGCAGGGTGGCGGTGTCGCCGTGCATGGCGAAGTCGCCGTAGCCGCGCTCCCAGGAGGACATCTGGTAGCCGTCGACGGTGTTCAGGTCGACGTCGACGGCGAGGAGGTAGTTGCAGCCCTCCGTGCCGTGGTCGAGAACGGTGTCGAGGAAATAGCGGGCGGCGAACCGCTTGCCCTGGAGCCTGCCTTGCATATCGGTGAAGGCGAGGACGACAGTGTCGATCTCCCCGGTGTCGACGAGGACCCTGAGCTCCTCGACGGAGAGCGGGGGCGTGCGGTCTGCCACGGTATTGCCTCCTGTCACTGCATCCGGAGGTCATAAGGTAGGCACACGAACCATTGATTGGGAAGGGGTGACGATGGACGGGACATCCGACCGGCTGACGCCGGTGCTGCGACCGGTGCGGGCGGGCAACGGTTTCGAGGAGGCGCTGGAGCAGATACTCCAGATCGTCCGGCTGGGACTGGTGGGGCAGGGCGAACGGCTTCCCGCGGAGCGGGAGTTGGCCGAGCGGCTGCACATCAGCCGGGTCACCCTGCGCGAGGTGCTCAAGGTCCTCCAGGACGAGGGCCTGGTGGAGAGCCGGCGCGGGCGCTACGGCGGCACCTTCGTCCGCGTCCGTACGGAGAACCCGGGCGAGGCCGAGCTGCGCCGCCGCATCGAGAAGATCGACGTCGAGGACACCCTGCGCTTCCGGGAGGTGCTGGAGGTGGGCGCGGCCGGGCTGTGCGCCACCCACGGGCTGTCGGACGAGGCGGCCGGCCGGCTGCGCGGGGCGCTGGCGGCGACCCAGGAGGCCCCGCTGGCGGACTACCGCCGGCGCGACACCCTGCTCCATCTCACCCTCGCCGAGCTGTCCGGATCCCCGTCGCTGGCCGCCCAGTACGCGGCGGTACGGGCGAACGTGAACGACCTGCTGGACTGCATCCCGCTGCTCGTACGCAATCTGGAGCACTCCCAGACCCAGCACGCCGCGCTGGTGGAGGCCGTGCTGGACGGCGATGCGGACGGGGCGCGCGAGGTGATGCGGGAGCACTGCTGCGGGACGGCGGCGCTGCTGCGCGGGTTCCTTTCGTGAGACTTGCCGGGCTCGTGAGGCTCGGGAAACCTGCCTGTTACGAGATTTTCCCGCCGGGGTCTTGCGCTCGGCCAACCCGAAGACAAAGGTATCGGCTCATACCTTTTTTGCGGGGCTGGTAGCGGTTCGCCGACGGCCGTACCTGCCGCGGATCATCGAAGCCCTCGGAGGCGTGATGTCCATCAACGAGCACGCGACGAACCCGGACCAGGAAGACCGACCCCCTGAGCTGTCCAGCGACGAACAGCGCCTCCACGAGCTCGGATACGCCCAGGAGCTGGCGCGCTCGATGTCGGCGTTCTCGAACTTCGCCGTCTCGTTCACGATCATCTCGGTCCTCTCCGGGTGTCTGACGCTGTACGGCTTCGGCATGAACACCGGAGGGCCCGCCATGATCACCTGGGGCTGGCCGCTGGTCGGCCTCATGACGCTGTTCGTGGGCATGGCCATGGCCGAGGTCTGTTCCAGCTACCCGACGGCGGGCGGCCTGTACTACTGGGCGGCGAAGCTGGCCCCCTCGCACGGCCCGGCGTGGTCCTGGTTCACCGGCTGGTTCAACTTCCTCGGCCAGGTAGCGGTGACCGCGGGGGTCGACTTCGGCGCCGCGTCCTTCATGAACGCGCTGCTGGACCTCCAGTTCGGCTTCGCCGCCACCCCGGTGCACACGATCATGCTGTTCGGCATCGTGCTGCTGGCCCACGGTCTGCTCAACACCCTCGGCGTGAAGCTGGCCTCCCTCCTGAGCAACGTCAGCGTGTGGTGGCACGTCTTCGGCGTGCTGGTCATCGTGGGCGCCCTGGTCGTGGTGCCCGCGAAGCACCAGTCGGCCTCCTTCGTCTTCACCCACTTCACCAACAACACCGGCTGGCACTCCGGCCTCTACGTCGGACTGCTGGGACTGCTGCTCGCGCAGTACACCTTCACCGGCTATGACGCCTCGGCGCACATGACCGAGGAGACGGTCGACGCGGCCAAGGCCGGCCCGCGCGGCATCGTGATGTCGATCCTGGTCTCCCTGGTCGCCGGCTGGGTGCTGCTGGTCGGCATCACCTTCGCCATCCAGAACTACGACGGCGCGCTGGCCAGCAAGACCGGCGTGCCCCCGGCGCAGATCTTCATCGACGCGCTGGGCGCCACCGGCGGCAAACTGCTCCTCCTGGTCGCCATCGGCGCCCAGTTCTTCTGCGGCATGTCCTCGGTCACCGCCAACTCCCGCATGATCTACGCCTTCTCGCGGGACGGCGCACTGCCCGGCTCGCAGCTGTGGCACCGCATCAACAAGCGGACGAAGACCCCGACCAACGCGGTGTGGCTGGCCGCCGGCGGCGCCTTCCTGCTGGGCCTGCCGTACCTGTGGAACGCCACGGCGTACGCGGCCGTCACCTCGATCGCCGTGATCGGCCTCTACATCGCCTACGTCCTGCCGGTCATCCTCCGCCTGCTCCAGGGCGACCGCTTCCAGCGCGGCCCCTGGCACCTCGGCCGCTGGAGCAAGCCCGTCGGCGTCATCGCCGTCGCCTGGACGCTGGTCATCTCGGTCCTCTTCATGCTCCCGACCACCGGCCCGGTCACGGCGGAGAACTTCAACTACACCCCGCTCGCCGTCCTCCTGGTCCTCGGCTTCGCCGGCGCCTGGTGGCTGGTGTCGGCCCGCGAATGGTTCACCGGCCCGAAGGTCCAGGGCTCGCAGGAGGAGCTGGCCGCCATCGAGCACGAACTGGAATTCTGAAAAACCGCGCCGGAACGCACCAGCACCCCACCGGAGGATTCGTGTCCCAGCCCCTCATCGGCATCAGCACCTACCAGCAGGAGGCCCGATGGGGGGTCTGGACACTGCCCGCCGCGCTGGTGCCGGCCGGATATCCCCGGCTCGTCCAGCGCTCGGGCGGCCTGCCGGCGCTGCTGCCGCCCGGCGATCCGGACACCGCCGCCGCGGTGGTCGCCCGGCTGGACGGGGTGGTGATCGCGGGCGGCGCGGACGTCCAGCCGGCGCGCTACGGGGCCCAGCCGCACCCCCGCACCGGTCCGCCCTCGCTGGACCGGGACGCCTGGGAACTGGCCCTGATCGAGGCCGCGTTGGCGGCCCGGGTGCCGCTGCTGGGCATCTGCCGCGGGCTCCAGCTGCTGAACGTGGCGCTGGGCGGCACCCTCATCCAGCACCTCGACGGCCATGCGGGCCCGGACGGCGTCTTCGACCACCACCCCGTCAAACCGGTCCCCGGCACCCTGCTGGCCCGGGCCCTGCCGGAGCCGGTCACCGTACCGACGTACCACCACCAGGCGGTGGACCGGCTCGGGCGCGGGCTGCTGGCCTCGGCCCATGCGGAGGACGGCACCATCGAGGCGGTGGAACTCCCGGCCGCGGACGGCTTCGCCCTGGCCGTGCAGTGGCACCCGGAGGCCGGGGACGATCCACGTGTCATGGACGCGCTGGTGGCGGCTGCTGGGGGCGCCTCCCCGCGGTAGCCGGGGAGCGTGGGGCGGCGCCGGGGTGTGACCGGCCGCCGGGGGTGTGACCGGCCGCCGGGGGTCGGCGCGATCCCCGCTCCACACGCTCTGCGCCCGGTGCGGCCCCCGCTCCGTACGATCCCCGCTCCGCACGAACCCGCTCAGTGCGTGAGCGGATACGACGCCCGGCCCGACGCCGAGTCGATCTCGTCATGCGCCTTGGTCAGCAGCTTCATCGCCATCTCGTTGAGCGCCCGGGCCCCGGCGACCTCCTCGCCGACCCTGGGCTGGTCCGAATCGGCGGGGTGGCGGCTGGCATAGCCGTGCGCGCGCACCTCGTTGCCGTCGGGAAGCCGCAGCAGCGCGGCCGCCCGGGTGCGGTGATGATCCTCCTCGAATTCCATCTCGACATGCCATCCCACAGCGGTCTGCATCTTCACCATGACGATCACCTCCGGAACCGCTGTTACCAGAGTGCGTCAGCTCCCGCATCCGCGCACCACATGCCCGGGCGGGCGGAGCGGGCGGGCGCCTACGGCCGGAAGTCGTCCGCCACGCCGACCAGCAGGACCCGGCTCTCCGGCACCAGAGAGCGCCAGCGGTGGGTGACGCCGCCGGAGCAGTAGAAGGTGTCGCCCGGTCCGAGCTGATGGCGGTGGCCCTCGGCCTCGGCCTCCACGAAGCCCTCGATGACGTACATCAACTCATCGTGCGGATGCCGGAATTCGCGCTGCCAGTCGTGGCGTCCGGTGAACTCCAGCGCATGCAGCTGCTGCCGGCCGCGGACCAGGGGGCGGACCCGGCCCTGGTCACCGTCCTCGGGGACGGCCGCGGAGTCGGCGCGGACGACATCGACCGTGCGGGGGCCGTCGGCGGCGGCCAGCAGCGTCACCGCGGTGGTCTCCAGCGCATCGGCGATCTTCTGGAGGGAGCGCATGCTGGGGCGGGCGCGGTCGTTCTCGACCTGGCTGAGGAAGGGGACGGACAGGCCGGTGCGGCGGGCCAGTTCGGCCAGGGTGAGCTCCAGGGCGCGGCGGCGCCTGCGCACCCCGGCACCGACCCGCGGAGTCTCTGCCGCCGCCTCGCTCATCTCTGTTCCCTTCGCTTCCGTTGCCCGTGCCCACCCGCGGGCCCCTTGGCCGCCACCGGCCTGTCGATGGGCTCACCGAGGTGCTCATCGAGGGGCTTATTGATGCGTTCACAGCTCTGCAACACGACGTCCCTAGCGTCTACGCTGTTTGATCCCATCAAACAAAGTTTGACGTACTCAAGCTCGGCGACAGCCGACACCACCGTTTGACCAGGGGAATCACCATGACCGCAGTCGATCACACCACACGCCGCCGCCGCGGCACCGGCCTGATCGCCCTCGACGAACAGGCCGCCCACCCCGGCTACACCCTCTACGCACCGCTGACCGGCGGCGGCGAGGTGGTGCTCATCGATCTGCGCGGCGAGGTGGCGCACCGCTGGCGGCTGCCGCACCGCCCCGGACGCCACGCCCGCATCCTGCCCAACGGCAACCTCGCCTACAACGCCACGCTCCCCGGCCAGGACGCGCTGTTCCCTATGTGGCACAAGTACCGCGGCGGGCTGATGCAGGAGATCGACCCGGAAGGAACCGTACTGCGGGAGTTCACCGATCCGCTCCAGCACCACGATGCACACCACTACGGCGACGGGCGGATCCTCTACAGCGCGCTGGAGCCGCTCACCGGCGCGCGCGCGGCGGCCGTGCGCGGCGGGGTGGCGGGCTCGGAGCCGGAGGGCGGCACGGTCTACGCCGACACCCTCCGCGAGGTCGACGCCCGGGGCAGGCTGCTGTGGTCCTGGCGGGCCGCCGACCACCTGGACCGCGCGGAGTACGCCCTGCACCCGCACTACTCCCGGGAACACTGGCCGCTGATCAACTCCGTCCTCCCGCTCGCCGACGGCAATGTCCTGGCCAGCCTGCGCAGCGTCTCCGCGGTGGTCGTCATCGGCCGCGAGACCGGGGAGATCCTGTGGCGTACCCGGCCGGGGCTGGTCTCCCAGCAGCACCACCCCACCGAACTGCCGGACGGCAACCTCCTCATCTTCGACAACGGCGTCTTCCGGCCCGGCTGCGATGTGCCGTACTCCCGGGTCATCGAGGTGGCACGGCCGTCGGGGACGGTGGTGTGGGAGTACCACGACCCGGCGCGCGAGGCGTTCTTCGCGCCCTTCATGGGCAGCGCCCAGCGGCTGCCGAACGGCAACACCCTGATCACCGACTCCCCCGCCGGACGGCTCTTCGAGGTGACGGCGCAGGGGCTGGTGTGCTGGGAGTATGTCGTACCGCAGTTCGGCAGCTATCGCGAGCCCGAGGTCGGGGCGCTCTTTCCGTCGCTCAACAACGCCGTATTCCGCGCCTATCGCTACGACGCCGAGCAGCTGCCGTGGCTGAAGCGGCGGGTGTGAACGATGACGACGCCCCCGCGGACCGCCGCGCCCGCCACCTCCGGACCGCCCGCCGTGGACGAACGGCTCCCCCTGCCGCGGCTGCTGCCGCTCGCCGCCCAGCATGTCCTCGCCATGATCGCGTCGCCCCTCTCCTCGGTCTTCCTGATCGCGGCCGGACTGCATCTTTCGCCCGGCGGCACGGCGTCCCTGCTCAGCGCCACCCTGGTGGTGTGCGGGGCGGGCGCGCTGCTCCAGTCCTTCGGGGTGCTGCGGACCGGTGCCCGGCTGCCGTTCATGATGCTGCCGGGCGGGGCGGCGGTTGCCCTCTTCCTGGAGACCGCCCGCGCGCACGGCGCGGCCACCGCCTCGGGGTCCGTCCTGCTCGCGGCCGCGCTGCTGCTGGCCGTACTGCCGGTGTACGGGCGGCTCGTACGGTTCTTCCCACCGCTGGTGATGGGGGCGACGGTGCTGGTCATCGGCGTCAACATGATCCATGTCGCGGCGCCGGCGGCGCTCGCGGGGCGGGGACCGGCGCTGGTCACCATCGCCGCGGCCGCCCTGTGTTTCCTGCTGCTGCGCGGGGTGTGGCGGCAGCTGTCGGTGCTCATCGGCATGGCGGCGGGGACGGCCACGGTCGCGCTCACCGGCGGCGCGGCCTTCCGCGGCGTCCCGGGCGACGCGGTGCTGGCGCTGCCGCGGCCGTTCCCGTACGGCGTCCCGCATCTCGATCTGCTCGCCGCGCTGCCCCTGATGGTCTTCGCCCTCGCCTCGCTGGCCGAGGCGACCGGCCAGACGGTGCTCACCAGCGAGGCGGTGGGCCGCAGTCCCGACCCGGCGCGCGATGTACCGCGCACCGCCCGCGCGGACGCCGTCGCCTCGCTGGCCTCCGGACTGCTCGGCGGGACGATGATGGTGACCAGCGCGGAGAACATCGGCATCGTCCAACTCACCGGCGTCCGCAGCCGGTTCGTGACCGCCGGGGCCGGAGTGCTGCTCCTCGTGAGCGGACTGCTCGCGCCCGTCACCCGGGTGCTCGCCGCCCTGCCCACCCCGGTGGTCGGCGGCGCGGCCCTGGTGATCTACGCGGTGATCGCCACGATGGGCATCGAGATGCTCCGCCGCACCGCACCCGCCGACCGCGCCACCACCACGGTCCTCGCCCTCACCCTGCTCGCGGGCCTGCTGCCCATCCTGGCCCCGCAGTTGTACGCACCCCTGCCGGGCTGGGCCCGCACCCTGTTCGGCAGCGGCGTACCGGCCGCCGCCCTGACGGCCATCGCGCTGTCGGCGCTCCTGGGGCTGCGCTCCGGGACCGGCTCTAGGCGCCCCGCGTAAGCCCCAGCAGTTCCCGGGCCGGGCCCGCCGGGCGGTGGCCGGCCGGCCAGACGGCCCGCAGATCGCGGACCAGCCGCAGACCGGCCACCGGAATCTCCACCAGGCGACGGGCGGCGAGCTCCTCCCGCACGGCGAGTTCGCTGATCACCGTGGGGGCGGCGGCCTCGCTGACCGCGGCCGCCTTGACCGCTGTGGTGGAGGCGAGTTCCAGCAGCGGATCGGCCAGGCCGCCGTGCCCGGCCAGGGCGGCGTCGAGGACCTGGCGGGTGCCGGAGCCGCGTTCGCGCAGGATCAGCGGGGTGGCGGCCAGTTCGGCGGCGGTCAGCTCCGTGCGGCGCCGGGTCCAGCGGTGGGAGGGGGCGGCGACCACGATCAGCCGGTCGTGGCCGATGACGGTGCCGTCCAGCCCGGCCGGTATGTCCAGCCCCTCGACGAAGCCGAGGTCCGCCTCGCCCGCCAGCAGCCGTTCGGCGGCCGCGCCGGAGTTGCCCGCGAGCAGCGAGACGGCGGTTGCCGGGCGCCGGGCGCGCAGGGCGATCAGCCAGCCCGGCAGCAGATACTCGGCGATCGTCATGCTGGCGGCGACCCGCAGCCGGGAGTCGCGGTGGCCGCGCAGCGCCTGCGCGCCCGCATCGAACGCCTCGGCCGCCTCCACCACATGCCGCGCCCAGTCCGTGACCAGCACCCCGGCATCCGTGAGCCGGGAGCCGCGCGGGGAGCGCTCCACCAGGGCCACCCCGAGCTGCCGCTCCATCGAGCGGATCCGGCTGCTGGCGGCGGGCTGGGTGATGCCCAGGGCGCGGGCGGCCCGCCCCAGGCTGCCGAGCCGGGCGACGGCGAGCAGCAGCTCCAGCGCACCGAGGTCGGGGACCCGGTGCGCGAGCGGGACGTAGTCACCGGCCTGGGTGTCACCGCCGGACTGGGCGCTGGGCATAAGCCCAGTTTATGCCCCCATAGACACAAGGCCCCTGGTGGGGGCGGTCGCACCACAGGACCCTCGTTCCATGACGCTCCTTACGCACGCACCGTCGCGCGCAACACCGGCCACACCCGCCGCGCCCGCCACCGTCACCGGCACCGGCACCGGCCCCTCGCTCCGCCATCTCGGCCCCAACTGGTACGCCGTCGTGATGGGCACCGCGATCGTCGCCAACGCCGGTGCCGCCCTGCCGCTCGCCGTCCCCGGGCTGCGGCGGGCCTGCGACGTCGCCTGGGCCCTGTCGGCGGTGCTGCTGGTGGCGCTGCTGGGCGCGCGCAGCGTGCACTGGATACGGCACGGCGACCATGCCCGGCGGCAGCTGGGGGATCCGCGGATCGCGCCGTTCTACGGATGTCTGTCGATGGCGCTGCTCGCGGTCGGCGCCGGCACCCTCACCGTGGGGCCGGACCTGATCGGCGCCGGGGCCGCGCTGACGGCCGACGCCGCGCTGTGGACCGCAGGCACTCTGGTCGGCCTGACGGCCGCCGCCGGGATCCCGTATCTGATGGTCACCCGGCACCGCATCGCGGCCGACGGCGCCTCTCCGGTGTGGCTGCTGCCACTGGTCAGCCCCATGGTGGCGGCGGCCAACGGCCCGGCCCTGGCGGTGCATCTGCCGGCCGGGCCGATGCCGGCGACGCTGCTGACGGCCTGTTACGCGATGTTCGGGATGTCGCTGCTGATGACGCTGCTGGTGCTGCCGCTCGTCCTGGGGCGGCTCTTCCACCACGGCCCACTGCCGCTCGCGCTGACCCCGACGCTGTTCCTGGTCCTCGGGCCGCTCGGCCAGTCCACCACGGCCGTGCACCACCTCGCCGTCGCCGCCGGGACCCTCGCCGTGCCCTCCGCGCCCGTGCTCGCCGCCTTCGCCGTGCTCTACGGCGTGCCGGTGATGGGCTTCGCGCTGCTGTGGCTGGCGTTCGCCACCGCGATGACGGTGCGGGCGGTCCGCGGCGGGATGGGCTTTGCGATGACCTGGTGGGCCTTCACCTTCCCGATCGGCACCTGTGTCACGGGGGCGGCGGGCCTGGCCCGGCAGACCGGGCTCGCCGCCTTCGGCGACCTGGCGGTGGCGCTGTTCGCCGTCCTGGTGGCGGCGGTCGCGGTGGCCGGTACACGCACCGCGCTGGGCCTGGTGCGCGGCGAGCTCCTGGCGCCGCCCGCGGGCTGATCAGCGGGCCGCGGCCAACGCCGCCGCCAGCACCTGCGGTGTCTGCACCAACGACGGTCCGTACCAGGTCTTCGCCTCGGTAAGGGAGGGCACCAGGGACACCACACGCCGGGGCGGGCCGATTCGGGTCATTCCCCCACCGTACGCCCGCGGCCAACTCCCGCCTCAGGAACGGGCGGTGGTGTTGCGGCGGAGCAGATACGCCGCCCCGCCCGCCAGCGCCAGAAGGGTCAGCCCGCCGGCCGCCTGGCTGGCGTCGACCCCCTCGGCGCGGCCGTCCCGTACGGTCACGGTCTCGCTGAAGCGCGCGCCGCCGGATCCGCCGCAGGCGATGGTGACGCGGTAGTGGCCGGGCGTCGCGCCGCGGGCGACCGTCGTATCGGCGGCCATCCCGCGCGCCGCCGGCTCCAGCACCACCGACCCGAACAGCGTCGAGTCCGCCGTGGCCCCCCGGTCCGCCGGGCACCGCCGGCCGTCGCTGACCGTCACCCGCTGTCCGGCCGCCATCGGGTCCGGTTCGACCAGCGCCGCCGCGGCGGGCGCGCCCAGTCCCAGGGTCAGGGCGCCGAGCACGGCGACGGCGGCTGTACGGGCAGCGTTCACGGTCGCCTCCTCCTGCACCGGCCACGGCCCGGCGGCCGCACGGACGACCGGCACTCTGGGAGCGAATCACCGCACGGGCTGCGGCGCGATGCGGGCGCGGCCGGTAGGTGGAGCCGGTACTCCATCAGGGCGGCGGGCCGTCAGGGTGCGGCTGCGTCAAGGGAGACGGCTCGGCGGGGCGGCGGGGCGGCCGCGCGCCTGCCCGTCCTTATGTGGCGCAATCAGACGGTGCGCCAGATCACCTCCCTGCGACTCCCTCCTACTCCCTCCGACTCCGTCCGACTCCCTCCGACTCCGTCTGGCTCCGTCTGACGTAAGGGGCATACGGCATCATGCGGGGTGTGACTCGACGCCTGATGCTCCTCGACACCGCCTCGCTCTACTTCCGCGCCTATTTCGGGGTACCGGAATCGGTCAAATCCCCGGACGGCATTCCGGTCAACGCGGTGCGCGGACTGCTGGACTTCATCGCCCGGCTCGTCCACGACCACCATCCCGACGAGCTGGTCGCCTGTATGGACGCCGACTGGCGTCCCCAGTGGCGGGTCGACCTGATCCCCTCGTACAAGGCGCACCGGGTCGCCGAGGAGGCCCCCGCCGGGTCCGCCGAGCCCGATGAGGAAGAGATCCCCGACACCCTCTCCCCGCAGGTCCCGGTCATCGAGGACGTGCTGGACGCGCTCGGCATCGCCCGGATCGGCGCCGCGGGCTACGAGGCCGACGACATCATCGGCACCCTCACCGCCCGGGCGCGGGGCCCGGTCGACATCGTCACCGGCGACCGCGACCTCTTCCAGCTGGTCGACGACGACCGCGGCATCCGCATCCTGTATCCGGTGAAGGGGGTCGGCACCCTCCAGATCACCGACGCCGCACTGCTGCGCGAGAAGTACGGGGTGGACGGCTCCGGCTACGCCGATCTGGCCCTGCTGCGCGGCGACCCCAGCGACGGCCTGCCCGGCGTCCCGGGCATCGGCGAGAAGACCGCCGCCAAACTGCTCGACGCCTACGGTGACCTGGCGGGCATCATGGCTGCCGCCGCCGACCCCGCCTCGAAGCTGACCCCGGCCCAGCGCAAACGCCTCCTGGAGGCGCGCCCGTACGTCGAAGTCGCGCCCAAGGTCGTACGGGTGGCCACCGATGCGCCGGTCCCCGACGCCGACCACACGCTGCCCACGGAACCGGCCGACCCGGAGTGGCTGGAAGCGCTCGCCGACCGGTGGGGGCTGGGCGGATCTTTGCAGCGATTGCTCGCCACCCTGCACGGATGACCTGTTAGGTTAGCCATACCTAATTCGTTCATCCGTTCCGTTCGTTTCGCTCGTTACGTTTGGTTGATTGGTTCATTCATTCATTCGGCGATCAGGTCAGGGGAATGTCGTGGCAGCAGAGCGTCCGGCCCGTAAACAGCCCACACTGCATCGCGGCCGCGTGGTGCGCACCGAGCAGCTGACCCCGCACATGATGCGGGTGGTGCTGGGCGGCGACGGCCTGGGGAACTTCGTCGCGGGCGAGTACACCGACCACTACGTCAAGCTGGTCTTCCCGCTGCCCGGCGTCGCCTACCCGGAGCCGTTCGACATGGCCCGGATCCGCGCCGATCTGCCCCGCGACCAGTGGCCCCGGACGCGTACGTACACCGTGCGCTCCTGGGACGCCGCGGCCCGCGAGCTGACCCTCGACTTCGTGGTGCACGGCGACGAGGGGCTGGCCGGTCCGTGGGCGGTCGCGGCGAAGCCGGGCGACGAGATCCTCTTCCTCGGCCCCGGCGGCGCCTACGCCCCGGCCGCGGACGCCGACTGGCATCTGCTGGCGGGGGACGAGAGCGCACTTCCGGCCATCGCGGCCGCCCTCGCGCGGATGCCCGCGGGCGTACCGGTGCACGCCTTCATCGAGGTCGCAGACCCGAAGGAGCGCCAGGAGCTGACCGCCCCGGCGGGCGCCGAGATCACCTGGCTGTACCGCGGCGCCGCACCGGTCGGCCGTGAACTCCTCGCCGCCGTACGGGAGTTGACCTTCCCGGCCGGCCGGGTCCACGCCTTCGTCCACGGCGAGGCCGGCTTCGTCAAGGAGCTGCGCCGCCTGCTCCGCATCGATCACAACGTCCCCCGCGAGGACCTCTCCATCTCCGGCTACTGGCGCACCGGCCATGACGAGGACGGCTGGCAGGCGTCCAAGCGCGACTGGAACCAGCGGGTGGAGGCGGAACAGGAGACGGCGGGGGCCGGAGCGGAAGCCGGGGCCGGGGCTTCGGCGGGGGCTGCCTGAAGCGCGTCAACCCCAGGTATGACGCCCGCATTCAACCCCTGCGGCGACGCCGACGCACCACGCCCGACCTACCGTCGCTTGCATGAACACATCGCTGATCACCACACTGACCACCACGCTGACGACACATCATCCGGCCACCACACCCCGCACGGCCATGACCGCACTCCCCCGCCCGGCCCGACACCGGCGGGCTGTCGATCCCCCCGGGCGGGTGCGCTCAGCCCTCGTACTGCCGCGCCGAGCCGTCCACATGCGCCAGCCGCCGCATCGCACTGAGCACCGCATCGCCGAGTACGGTCCCCACCACCACGCTCTCCACCAGCGAGTCGACGTCCACCTGGCGCCCCACGTACGCCAGATCGGCAGCGGCGATCCGCTCACATGCCACGGCGTAGTCGTCCAGCACCTCCTCGAACGCGCCATGGCCGATCCCCCGGAAGGTGGCCAGCGCCACCGCCAGCGCCTCGGCGGAGACATGCCCCGGATCCACCCGCCAGCCCCGGCGCCGGATGAACTCCGCAACCGCGCGCCGGGCCTCGTCGAGCCCGTCCGGCTCCCCCACCGTCGGCGGTGTGATGGCCTCCTGCGCCGCACCCAGCACCTTGTGCACCGGCTCCTCCGGCGCATCGACCGCCGCCAGCACCTCACGCACAACGGAGACCGACAGCCCGCCAACGTCCATCAGCCCACGGATCAGCCGCAGCCGGCGGATATGGCTGTCGTCATAGTCCGCCTGATTCGGACTGGTCAGCCGCCCCGCGGGCAACAACCCCTCGCGCACGTAGTACTTGATGGTCGGCACCGCCACACCCGTCCGCCGACTCAGTTCCCCGATCCGCATCCGCCGCCCTTTCCTCGCCCTTGCCCCGCCGGTGCACCGGCCATGATAGATAGCCTGGCTATCCGGTCAGCCGACCGGATCACCCGGAGCCCCGGGCGCGCCTTGGCGATGGCGCACTCCGACGAGCCGCCCACGTCAACCTGCCTACGGACGACGGTGGTTGACGGAGTCTGCCTCCGCCTGTTCCACTGAGCGCATGCGTCCTCGGCAGCGGCTGGTCACCCGTGACCACATCGACTTCGGTCGGGTGTGGTCGGCGTCCTGTTGCCGCTGACTTCTCCGTAGCGCGGACCCGCTCCGCCTTCCCTGTGCACAGCCCTACGAGAAGACGAGGCCACACCCATGCCTGTCGAGTTCCTCGGCATTGCCGCGACCCACGACGGATCCGAAGTCAGCCCCCGCTCCGGCGCGTCCTTCGACAAGGACTACACGCTGAAGCTGGCCCGCGCCCACCAGGACTACGGCTGGGACCGGGTGCTGTTCGCCTATTCCTCCGGGTCGCCCGACCCCTCCCCGGCCGCCGCCTATATCGCCGCCCGCACCGAAACGCTCCAGCTTCTGGTGGCGCACCGCCCCAACGTCTCGTATCCGACGTTCGCCGCGAAGACCTTCGCCACGCTGGACCGGATCAGCGACGGACGGCTCGCCGTGCACTTCATCACCGGCGGCAACGACCACGAACAGGGCCGCGAGGGCGACACGCTCGGCAAGGACGAGCGCTACGACCGCACCCGCGAATACATCCGCATCGTCAAGAAGGTCTGGACCAGCCACGAGCCCTTCGACCACGAGGGCGCCCACTACCGCTTCCACGACTTCGTCTCGGACACCTTCCCCGTCCAGCGGCCGCATCCGCTGGTGTCGTTCGGCGGGTCGTCGGCCGCGGCGTATGCAGCGGGCGGCGCCGAGGCGGACATCTACTGCCTGTGGGGCGAACCGCTGGCGCAGACCGCCGAGCAGATCGCCTCGGTCAAGGCCGTGGCACGGGCGGCGGGCCGCACCGACGTGCCCCGGATACAGGTCGCCTTCCGGCCGATCCTGGCGCCCACCGAGGAGCTGGCGCGGGAGAAGGCACACCGCACCCTGGAGCGGATCAGGGCCCGTAAGGCGGGCGCGCCGCTCACCCGCCACCACGGGCTGACGAACCCGCAGAACGCCGGCTCGCAGCGGCTGCTCGCGGCCGCCGCCGCGGGCGAGCGGCACGACCGGGCCCTGTGGACGCCGACCGCCGCGGCCACCGGCGGCGCGGGCAACTCCACCGCGCTGGTCGGCACCCCGGAGACCGTGGCGCAGGCGCTGCTGGACTACTACGACCTGGGCGTGGACATCATCTCCGCCCGGGGCTACGACCTGCTCGACGACGCCATCGACTTCGGCCGCCAGGTCATCCCGATCGTCCGCGAGGAGGTCGCCAAACGGGACGCGGCACGGGCGGACACGTCGGCCGAATCGGCGGCCGGGCAGGCGGACGACCGGCCGGACAACAGGGCCGATGGCCGGGCATCGGCGCGGCAGCTGCCGCAGCCGGTGGCGTAACCGGTGCCGCAGCCCGTGGCGTAACGCAGCCGGCGGTGCCGGTTCCCCGGGAACACCCCAGGGGAACGGGCACCGCCGACCCACTCGTCAGCCCACGGGCTACCAGCCACTAGCCACTAGCCCACCGACGAATACGCCACAACCCCCCGCAGCACACCGTCCACGGCCTTCCGGGCCGCCCGGGCGACCGTCCCGTCGGCCGGAGCCGCGGCCGCGATCTGGCCGAGGATGTCGATCAGCTGCTTGCACCAGCGGACGAAATCGCCGGCCGGCATCTCCGCCTCGCGCAGCACCTCGTCCAGGCCGAAGCCCGACGCCCAGCGGTAGGCGGCCCAGGCGAAGCCCAGATCGGGCTCGCGCTGGCCGACACCCTCGGCCTGGTTGATCTTGTGGTCCTCCTCCAGGGCATCGAGCCGGCCCCAGATCCGCACCATCTCGCCCAGCGCGTCCCGCGCCTTGCCGGAGGGCAGTTTGGGCGCCACCGCATCGTCCGCCTGCCGCGCCTCGTACACCAGCGCCGAGGCGCAGGCCGCCAGCTCCGCCGGGCCCAGCCCCTCCCAGACGCCGTCCCGCAGGCATTCGCTGGCCAGCAGGTCCAGCTCGCCGTAGAGCCGCGCCAGCCGCTTGCCCTCTTCGGTGACGGTGTCGCCCTCCAGGTAGTCCAGTTCGGTCAGCAGCGCACAGATCCGGTCGAAGGTGCGGGCGATGGTGTTCGTCCGACCCTCGATCCGGCGCTCCAGCTGGCGGGTGTCGCGCAGCAGCCGGTGATAGCGCTCCGCCCAGCGGGCATGGTCCTCGCGCTCATCGCAGCCATGGCAGGGGTGCGCGCGCAACTCCGTACGCAGCCTGGCGATCTCGCGGTCGTCGACCGCCGCCGAGCGCGGTTTGCGGTGCCTGGACGGTACGAGATGACCGGCCTTGGTGCGCAGCGCGGACGCCAGATCGCGGCGGGACTGCGGGCTGCGGGCATTGAAGGACCTGGGGATGCGCATCCGGTCCAGGGCCTCGACCGGCACCGGGAAGTCGATCGACGCCAGCCGCTTGACCTGCCGTTCGGCTGTCAGGACCAGCGGCCGCGGGCCGTCCTGCATCTCGAAGCCGCGGTGCCGGTCCGTACGGCCCGAGGGCATACCCGGGTCCAGGACCAGCGCCAGGCCCGCGTACTTGCCGGTCGGGACATGGATGACATCGCCCGGCTTGAGCTTCTCCAGCGCCGCCGCGGCCGCCACCCTCCGCTGCACCGCGCCCTGTTTGGCGAGCTCCGTCTCGCGGTCCTTGAGCTCGCGCCGCAGCCGGGAGTACTCCTCGAAGTCGCCGAGATGGCAGGTCATCGAGCCGCGGTAACCCGCCAGGCCCTCTTCGTTCTTCTGCACCTGCCGGGTGATCCCGACCACCGACTTATCGGCCTGGAACTGCGCGAAGGACATCTCCAGCAGCTCCCGCGAACGGTGCCGGCCGAACTGCGAGACGAGATTGACCGCCATGTTGTACGACGGCTTGAAGGAGGACCGCAGCGGGTACGTCCGCGTCCCGGCCAGGCCCGCCAGGGCGCCCGGGTTCATCCCCCGCTGCCACAGCACCACCGCATGGCCCTCGATGTCGATGCCGCGGCGCCCGGCCCGGCCGGTCAGCTGGGTGTACTCGCCGGGGGTGATGTCGGCGTGCTGCTCGCCGTTCCACTTGACGAGCTTCTCCAACACCACCGAACGGGCGGGCATGTTGATGCCCAGCGCCAGCGTCTCGGTCGCGAAGACGGCCTTGACCAGCCCCTGGACGAACAGCTCCTCGACGACCTCCTTGAACGTCGGCAGCATGCCGGCGTGGTGCGCCGCGATGCCCCGCTCCAGGCCCTCCAGCCATTCGAAGTAGCCCAGCACATGCAGATCGTCGTCCGGGATGCCGGCCGTACGGGCCTCGACTATGCGGCGGACCCGTTCGCGGGCCTCGGTGTCGTTGAGCCGCAGGCCGGAGTGCAGGCACTGCTGGACGGCGGCCTCGCAGCCGGCCCGGCTGAAGATGAAGGTGATCGCGGGCAGCAGGCCCTCGCTGTCGAGACGGTCGATCACCTCGGGCCGGCTGGGTGTCCAGATCCGGGCCCGCTGGCGCCGCTCGCGCTCACGGTCCGCCTCGCGCATGGTGCGGCCGCGCCGCTTGTCCCGGCCGAACGTCGGGCGGCTGTTCTCCATCCGCGCCAGCCGTTCCAGGTCCGGGTTGACCTCGCGGCGGCCGCCGCCCTGGCCCCCGTCACGCTCCTCGAAGAGGTCGTACATCCGCCGGCCCGCCAGGACGTGCTGCCACAGCGGCACCGGCCGGTGCTCGGCGACGATCACCTCGGTGTCCCCGCGGACCGTGTCCAGCCAGTCGCCGAACTCCTCGGCGTTGGAGACCGTGGCCGACAGGGACACCAGCGTCACCGACTCGGGGAGGTGGATGATCACCTCTTCCCAGACGGCACCCCGGAAGCGGTCGGAGAGGTAGTGGACCTCGTCCATGACCACATAGCCGAGACCTATCAGGGACTGCGAACCGGAATAGAGCATGTTCCGCAGCACCTCGGTGGTCATCACGATCACCGGGGCCTCGGAGTTGACGCTGTTGTCGCCGGTCAGCAGGCCGACCTTCTCGGGGCCGTACCGCTTGACCAGGTCCAGGTACTTCTGGTTGGACAGCGCCTTGATCGGGGTGGTGTAGAAGCATTTACGGCCCTGTTCCAGGGCCAGGTGCACGGCGAATTCGCCGACGATCGTCTTGCCGGATCCGGTGGGGGCCGCGACCAGCACTCCCTTGCCGGCCTCCAGGGCCTGGCACGCCTCGATCTGGAAGGGATCCAGACCGAAGTCGTACATCTCTCGGAAAGGGGCGAGTGCGGTGGCCTGCTCGGCCGCCCGGAGCTTGGCGGCGGCATAGCGCTCAGCAGGGGACATGTCCTCGGTCATCGTGCTTACGAGCCTACCGGCCACCTCTGACAACGACCCGATCTTTATGAGCGCCCTTTACCCTCCCGCTTGCCCTCCGGTGCCCTCGGCCCGGAGATCATTGCGCCCTCACCCACGGGATCCGGCACGTCACGCCCCTGACCGGCCCGGACACGGCAAAGGAGACGGGGAGCCCCGAGAGCTCCCCGCCTCCTTGTCGTTTCCGTCGCCGCGCCGAGGGTCTCAGGTGACGTCGTCGTAGCCGCCGCGCCCGTCGGCGTCGCGGCTCTCGGCGTCGCTGCCGTCGGTCAGCGCGCGGGGCGCCACCACCGGCTCCAGCTCACCGATGTCCTCGGGCGTCAGATCCAGCTCGGAGGCCTCGTCATCGGCGGGCCCGGCCTCCTCCCGGCGCCTGCGGCGCGCGTCGTTGGAGAGCGCGATGCCGACGGCGATGAAGTAGAGCACCGCGATGGGCACGGCCAGCGCGAGCATGGTGAGCGGGTCCGTACTGGGCGTGGCGATGGCGGCGAAGACCGTGATGCCCATGACCATCCCGCGCCACCAGCCCAGCATCCGCTTGCCGGTGATCACCCCGGCGAAGTTGAGCATCATCAGCAGCAGCGGCAGCTCGAAGGACAGCCCGAAGACGATCACCATGCGGGTGATCAGGTCGAGCAGGATGTCCAGCTGGAGGAGGTTGCCGACGCCGGCGGGCGTGAAGCTGGTCAGGACCTTCGCCGTGGTCGGCAGCGTCCAGTACGCGAAGTAGGCGCCCGCCGCGAACAGCGGGAATCCGGCGGCGACGAAGCTCAGCGTGTACTTCTTCTCGTGCCGGTGCAGACCGGGCGCGAGGAAGGCCCACAGCTGGTACAGCCAGATCGGGGAGGACAGCACCACGCCCGCCACCAGCGACACCTTCAGCGCCAGGGTGAACGGGCCGAGCAGGTCCAGCATCACGATGTTGGCGCAGCGCTGGCCCTTGCCCAGCTTTGCGATGTCGGTGAACTGCGTATGGCAGCCGACCGAGTGCAGCACCGGCTTGGTGAAGAAGTTGATGATCGCTTCGTAGAAGAACGCCGCAATGATCGTCGCGATGACGATGGCGAGCACTGCCTTGGCGAGCCGGTTGCGCAGCTCACGCAGATGCTCCACGAGCGGCATACGCCCCTCGGGGTCCTTCTCCTTGGCCGGCTTCTTGGGGGCAGACTTGCGCAACCCACGTCCTCATCTCATGCCACCGGCGGCGGTCCAGGCCGCCGCCGCAAGTAGGGGGCCCTCGGTCAGCGCTGCGCGGTGTGCTCGGGATCGGCGACCGGGCGCGCGCTGGTCACATCCCCCGGGGCGGCCTTGATGGTCTTGCGCTCGGCGTCGGCCTCGTCCTTCGGCGGGTCGGCGGGCGCGTCCTCCTTCTGCGCCTCGGCCTTCATCGCCTTGGCCTCGCTCTTCAGGATCCGGGCGGACTTGCCCAGCGAGCGCGCCATGTCGGGAAGCTTCTTCGCACCGAACAGAAGGAAGAGGACGACGACGATGAGGATGAGCTCAGGAACGCCGATCTTTCCACCGAACATAAGTCTTTACCTTCTCACCGAGGCGGCTGGGGATGGAACGAGCTGACCAGGCCGGACATCATCCGTCCGCCCGCCGTACTTGCAGCGATCGTAGCGCTCACGGGTGAATGGGGAGCAACCCCTGTGCGCACTCCCGATTGCGGGGCCGCGCCTCGTCACTCGGCCCTGGGCACCAGCGTACCGCCCGGGGTGAGCGGCGGGCCCGGACCGTACGCCCGGCGTCACTTCTTCGTCAGATCCAAGGAGGAGGCGAGCGGCGTGGCCGCCCGTTCGAGATCCTCGGCGGCCCGCTGGATCCGCTCCGACGCCACGCCAACCTGCCGGGCCAGGCGCCGTACCTCGGCGAAGACACGGACGGCGAGGACGCCGAGCACGGCGATCCCCAGGAAGCCGAGGGCGACAGCGATCATGGGCCAGAGCATGGGACGAGCCTATCGGGCAGCGGTGTCAGCGGGTGTGCAGCCGCAGGGTGCGCACCCCGCCGCCGGTCAGCAGCTCCACGATCCGCTCCCCCGCCGGCCGGCGCGCCGCGCGGCCGCAGTCGGGGCAGGTGAAGGAGTAGAAGGTGGTACGGCGGCTGGCGCCGATGGCCAGCCGGAAGGCGTCCGAGGCCAGCTCGAAACGACCCCGGCAGTGCGGGCAGGCCGCCTTGAACAGCACCGTGGTGGCCGCCCTCGTGGGCCTCGCCGTCGTGATCGTCATCCTTCGCTGCCTCCTCCTTACGGTGTCCGCGCTGCCGCGCCCGTCCGACGTCCGCCGGATTCCCCCGCCGTGCGCCGCGTCACTCGCCGTACGCCGCCAGCGCCGCGCCCGCCGCCCGCCGGGCATTGTCGGCCAGTGCCTGCGGCGCCACGATCCGCCCGTCCCGCCCCAGCCGCAGCGCGAGCCGCCGCAGCGACGCCGGGTCCGGGGTGCGCAGGGTGATGCGCAGGCCGCCGTCGGGCAGTTCCTCGGCGCTGTCGTGCGGGTAGTACTCGGCGACCCAGCGGCCGCCGGGCCCGACCTCGATGACGACCTCGGGGTCCTCCGCGGCGGGCTGCACCAGGCCCTCCGACAGATCGCGCAGCTCGACGGGCGGCGGGTCGGCGGGCGCGTCCAGCAGCTTGATCTCGGCGACCCGGTCGAGCCGGAAGGTGCGGCGCGCCTCCGAGAGCCGGCACCACGCCTCGACGTAGGTGTGGCCGACGGCGAAGAGCCGGATCGGGTCGACCTCGCGCTCGGTGAGCTCGTCGCGGGCCGGCGAGTAGTAGCGCAGCCACAGCCGCCGCCGCTCGGCGATGGCCCGGTCGACGTCGGCGAAGACGCCGCCCTCGGATTCGAAGGTCACCGACAGCCGGGAGCTGGCACCGGCCGCCTCGCCCGCCGCCGCCTCCAGCTTGGCGGTGGCCCGCAGCAGCGCCTGCCGGTCGCCCTCGCGCAGTCCGGGCAGCGTGGCCACCGCGCGGGCGGCGACCAGCAGCGCGGTCGCCTCGTCGGCGGCCAGCCGCAGCGGCTCGGCCACATCGTCGGGGTTGTGCCACCAGATGCGGTCGCCGTCGGTGTCGATGTCCAGCAGATCGCCGCCGCGGAAGCTCGTCCCGCACATCGGCAGCACGTCCAGGTCGGCGATCAGCTCGTCCTCGGAGATGCCGAAGGCGCGGGCGACGTCGCTGACGCGGGCGCCGGGGCGCTCGCGCAGATAGGTCACCAGGGACAGCATCCGGCGGGTCTGGTCGATCGCGTTCGTCGCCATGGGTCGTCGTCTCCCTCTCAGCCCTTGGCCACGGCGCGCAGCCGGTCGATGACCTCGGCCCGCAGTTCGGCCGGCTCCAGCACCACCACATCGGGCCCGAACTCCACCAGCCAGGCGTCGAGTCCGTGCCCGTTGGGGATCTCCAGCTCGTCCCAGCCGTCCCCCAGGTCCCGTACGGACCGTGCGCGGGCCCGCAGCGGATAGCCGTGGTCGGCGCGGAGCCGGATCCGGGCGGTGCCGGTGGCGGTCTCCCCGGCCCAGCTCTCGACGGTCTCCCGTACGGTGACGTGGTCGGGCACCGGCGCGGTGAACGCCCCTTGCCGGGAACGGACCTTGCCGGTGATCCGGGACAGCCTGAAGACCCGCTCGGCCTGGCGGCCGCGGTCCCAGCCGGCGACGTACCAGTGGCCGCGCCAGCACTCCAGGATCCACGGTTCGACATGCCGCTGCTCGGGGCGGGCGGCATTGGCCTTGCGGTAGTCGAAGACCACCGGGCGGCGGTCGCGGCAGGCCAGCATCAGCGGTTCGAAGGCGGCTTCATGCGCCGGGATACGGGGCTCCAGCGCGCTGTGCGGCGTGCGGTCCTCGTAGTCCGCGCCGTCCTGGGCCAGCGGCATCCCGGCCGCCCGCAGCTTTTGCAGTGCCCCGCTGGCCGCGCCGGCCAGCCGCGCCTGCTGCCAGATCTTGGCGGCGAGCCCCAGGGCCGCGGCCTCCTCGGCGTCCAGGGTGATCGGCGGGAGGCGGTTGCTGTCGCGGCGGGCGAGATAGCCGACCTCGCCGTCGAAGGCGTCCACCGTCTCGATGACCAGCCCGAGCTCGCGCAGATCGTCCTTGTCCCGCTCGAACATGCGGTTGAAGGAGTCGTCGCTGCCCGCCTCGATATAGGCCTCGATGGACGAGCGCAGCTCGCGCTTGGCCAGCGGGCGTCGCGTCCCCAGCAGGCACAGCGCCAGATTCATCAGCCGCTCGGCCTTGGCAATGGCCATCGACGCCCTTTCTCGTGGAACTCCCGAGCGCTGACCGTACCGCTCGGGGTCCCCGGGGCAAAGCCGAGGGCCCGTGCCGCAGACGGCACGGGCCCTCGGTTCGCGTCGGACGCGGCCTCAGACGGAGACCAGGTCGCAGACGAAGATCAGCGTCTCACCCGGGGCGATCTTGCCGCCGGCGCCGCGGTCGCCGTACGCCAGGTGCGCGGGGATGGTCAGCCGGCGGCGGCCGCCGACCTTCATGCCCTGCACGCCCTGGTCCCAGCCGGCGATGACCTTGCCGGCGCCCAGCTCGAACTCCAGCGGCGTACCGCGGTTCCAGCTCGCGTCGAACTCCTCGCCGGTGCTGAAGGAGACGCCGACGTAGTGGACCTTCACGAAGTCCCCGGCCTTGGCGACCGGCCCGTCGCCCTCCCACAGGTCCACGATCTGGAGCTCCTGGGGAGCCGGACCCTCGGGGAAGTCGATCTCGGGCTTGTCGATGTTCACGAAGTGTGCTCCTACTTACGAATCTTTACGATTACCGCGCCAGTCTTGCAGATCGCGATCAGGCCGTGCCCAGGATGTCGACCGTGAAGATCAGCGCGTCGCCCTTGGCCAGACCGCTGTTCTGCGGCGGGGTGTCCCCGTAGGCGAGATCGGCCGGGATGGACAGCACCACGCGGTCACCCACGTGCTTGCCCACCAGGCCCTTGTCCCAGCCCTGGACGACGCTGCCGGTACCGATCTGGAAGGCGGTCGCACCGCCGTGGTCCCAGGACGAGTCGAACTTCTTGCCGTCCCGCCACTTCACACCGGTGTACTGCGCGATCAGCCCCTGGCCGGCCTTGACCTCCGGCCCCTTGCCCTTGATCAGCACCTGCTCGCCGAGCTTGGTGGGCGCCTTCTCCCCCTTGGGAACGGTGATCGTCGCGGCCTTCCCGGCCTCGGCCTTCACCTCGGGCATACCGCTCTCGGACGCGGCCTGCTTGCCCTCGGCCGCCGCCTTCTTGTCCACCTTGGTCGCGGCGGCCACATCGACGACCCACACCAGGCCCTCGTCCGGCTGCAGCCCGATCCGCTGGGCGATGTCCGCGCCGTACGCCGCCTTGGCACTGGCCTCGACCTCGACACGGCTGCCGACCTTCTTACCCGCCAGCGCGTTCAGCACCTTCGGCGGCATCGTCGGCTGGGTCAGCTGGTCGGTGACCTCGGCGACCACCTGCCGGTGCGCCGAACCCACCGTCTTCTGCCCCGGCACCGGCTCCCACGTGTTGTCCAGACGCTGGCCCTTGAGCGTCTGCGCCACGACGTCGAGCCGGACCACATCACCCTTCTTGACGGCCGCCCCCTTCCCGGTGACCAGCGACTTCGTGACGACCGCATCGGCCACCTTGGCGTTCTTCGGCGCAGTGATCTTGGGCTGCGCCCCCGCCTTCCCGGTCACCTTGGCCACGGGCTCGCCCGACGAGGCGGCCTTGCCGTCATCGGACCCGCAGGCGGCGGCGAACAGCATGATGGGCACGGTCAACGCAGCCGCGGCGGCGCGACGGGTGTTCTTCGTGAGGTTCATCAGTCCAACTCGGGCTCGGGGGGTGGGTGGGCAATGTCCGCCACTCTACGACCCTTCTCTGTGCACGTAGAGCGCCACAACACACCGGGTCCGCACACGCCGCGGTGCCGGAAGCCCGCGCTCCCGGCACCGCGCCGAACGTGTCCGCGCTCACATCCCGGCGATCAGTTTCTCCACCCGATCGTCCACCGAACGGAACGGGTCCTTGCACAGCACCGTGCGCTGCGCCTGGTCATTGAGCTTGAGATGCACCCAGTCGACCGTGAAATCCCGGCGCTGTTCCTGGGCCCGCCGGATGAAATCGCCCCGCAAACGCGCACGGGTGGTCTGCGGCGGCACCGACTTGCCCTCGAAGATCTTCAGATCGTTGCAGATCCGCGCGGCCTGACCCTTGCGTTCCAGGAGGTAATACAGCCCCCGGCGACGGTGAATGTCGTGATACGCGAGGTCTATCTGCGCCACCCTCGGGTGGGACATCGTCATGTTGTTCTTGCTGCGATACCGCTCGATGAGCTGATATTTCATCACCCAGTCGATTTCGGTCGCAATGAGGTCCAGATTCTCGTCCCGCACCGCCTCCAGCGTGCGGCCCCACAGCTCAAGGACCCGCTCGACGGTACCCGTACGGATTCCGCGGCGCTCACAGAAGTCGACGGCCTTTTCGTAGTACTCCTGCTGCACCTCCAGCGCCGAGGCCTCCCGGCCGCTGGCCAGCCGCACCTTGCGCCGGCCGGTGATGTCATGGCTGACCTCACGGATGGCGCGGATCGGGTTCTCCAGCGTCAGATCCCGCATGACCGTGCCCGCCTCGATCATGCGCAGGACGAGATCGGTGGCACCGACCTTCAGCAGCATGGTCGTCTCGGACATATTGGAGTCGCCGACGATGACATGCAGCCGGCGGTAACGCTCGGCGTCGGCATGCGGCTCGTCGCGGGTGTTGATGATCGGCCGGGAACGGGTCGTCGCCGACGAGACGCCCTCCCAGATGTGCTCCGCGCGCTGGCTGACGCAGTAGACGGCGCCGCGCGGGGTCTGCAGCACCTTGCCCGCACCGCACAGCAGCTGACGGGTGACGAGGAAGGGAATGAGAATGTCCGCGAGCCGGGAGAACTCACCGTGCCGGGCGACGAGATAGTTCTCGTGGCAGCCGTAGGAGTTTCCCGCCGAATCGGTGTTGTTCTTGAAGAGATAGACGTCGCCCGCGATTCCCTCCTCGTGCAGGCGGCGTTCGGCGTCGACCAGCAGGCCCTCGAGAATACGCTCGCCCGACTTGTCGTGGGTGACCAGCTCGGTCACGTTGTCGCACTCGGGAGTTGCATATTCCGGGTGCGAACCCACGTCCAAGTACAGCCGGGCGCCGTTCCGCAGAAAGACATTGCTGCTGCGGCCCCATGACACGACACGGCGGAAGAGGTACCGCGCCACTTCGTCAGGCGACAGTCGGCGCTGTCCCCTGAACGTGCACGTGACGCCGTACTCGTTCTCCAGCCCGAAAATGCGGCGGTCCATGACTGAACATTACGCCTGATGGCGTGTTCTGAAACCGGGATCGTCGGCATCGTTTCGATCATTTTCCGCCGCGGCCGGGCCCGTGGCCACCGTCATCGTCGGCGCCGCGAGCGGCGGCAGGAAGCGCCGGGCCGTCAGCATGACGGCCAGCGCGGCGAGCCCGCCCGCACCCGCGACGGCGAAGCCCGCCGCCGCGCCGCCCGCCTCCACCGCGGGCCCCTCCACCGTCATCCCCACCGACGACCCGACGACGAAGGCCGTCACCAGCCACGAAAACGCCTCGGTGACCGTGCCCTTGGGCGCATGCCGGTCCACCACCACGAACGCACACGCCAGCGACGGCGCGAAGAACAGCCCCGCCAGCCCCGCCAGCAGCGTCATCCCGAGGACCCCCGGCACCAGCGCCAGCGGCACGAACCCCAGCGCGACCAGCACGATCAGCACCCGCAGCCGGTTCTCCGGCTCACCGGGCCACTCCCGCGCCCCGTACACCACCCCGCCCAGCAGCGCGCCCGCGCCCAGCGCCGAGAGCAGAGCGCTGGCGACCATGCCGCCGCCGTGCTCGTCGGCGTAGGCGACCGCGGCGACCGCGATCGACCCCAGCGCGATCCCGACGAAGAAGTACGTCCCGAGCACCACCAGCATGCCGCCCGAGCGCAGCGCCCCCAGCCAGTGCGCCTCGCGCGGCGCGCTGCGCCACCGCCGGGACGGCGGCGAGACGACGACGGACAGCGCGCCGAGCACCCCGAGCAGGTTGATCACCAGCAGCGCGGCGCGCTCCGACCAGACCGCCACGCACAGCGTGACCAGCAACGGCCCCACCGTGAACATGACTTCCTGCGCCGCCGCATCCAGCGCATAGGCCGCGTGTATCCGGTCCGCCCGCCCCAGCACCCCCGGCCACAGGGCCCGCAGCCCGCCCTCCAGCGGCGGGGTGAAGAAACCGGCCATCGCCACCGCCGCATACGCGACCGGCAGCGGGTCCAGCCCCACCGCGGCCAGCAGCACCATGCCCAGCGCGGAGAGCACGGCCGCGGGGAGCATGACCCGCGGCTGCCCGTAGACGTCCACCGCGCGGCCGAGCAGCGGCTGGCCGACGGCGTTGCACAGTCCGTAGACGGCCGAGAGCGCACCGGCCAGCGCATAACTGCCGCCCTCGGCGCGGGCGAAGAGCACCACCGCCAGCGGGCCGGTCGCATTCGGCAGCCGGCCGACGAGCGTGCCCGCCAGCAGCCGCGCGGCGTACCGCGTCCTGAGGAGCTGCCCATATCCCGCGGCCATCCCGGCCCCCCTCTCCGCCCGGCAGCGCCGGGAAGTGTTACGTATAACGTCCGAGGTCATACGTACCATGGGCCACGCCCACGGGTCCACCCCGCGGCGGACGGAGCAAGGAGAGCACACGGTGACCAGCAACGAGGCCACGGCGGGCGCACGCCGCCCGGCCACCGCCCGCACCACCAGCCGCGACGTGGCCCGCGCCGCCGGGGTCTCCCAGGCCACCGTCTCCCTCGTGCTCGGCGACAAATGGCGCGGCCGGGTCTCGCAGAGCAAGGCCGAAGCCGTACGCACCGCTGCCCGAGAGCTCGGCTACCGCCCCAACCTCGCCGCCCGCAGCCTGCGCATGGGCCGCACCCGCACCGTCCTCCTCGTCGTCCCCGCCCTCACCACCGAATTCTTCGCCCGCGTCTACACCGGAGCCGCCCGCACCGCCGCCGACCACGGCTTCGGCGTCGTCCTCTACCCCTCCCCCGAAGGAATCGGCCCATCCCGCCCGTCGCCCTCCACCACCCACAGCGGAAGGCCCGTTCGGGCCCCTTTGATTCCCGACCCCTTCGACTCCGCCGCCGCCACCCTGGACGGAGTGATCGCCTCCTCCATGGCCGCCGACGCCCTCAGCGGCCTGCGCACCGCCGGTCTGCCCCTGGTGATGCTCGACAGCGACCCCGACGACCCGCGCGCCACCGCCACCGTCAACCTCGATATCGCCGACGGCGCACGCCAGTTGGCCACCCACCTCACCACCCTGGGCCACCGCCGCATCACCCACCTCGCGGCCGACGTCGACTCCTGGACCTTCGCCCTGCGCTCCCGCGCCGTCACCGAGGCGCTCGCCGACGTCCCCGGCACCCACCTGCGCCGCGAGCCGTCCACCCTCGCCGTCGATGCCGGCCTGCGCGCCGCGCACACCGCACTGACCGCCCCCGGCCCCCGCCCCACCGCCCTCCTGTGCGACGACGACATCATCGCCGCCGGCGCCTGCAAGGCCGTACGCCGCCTGGGCCTGCGCATCCCCGAGGACATCTCCGTCACCGGCTTCGACGATCTGGCCCTGGCGGTGGCGGTCGAACCGGAACTGACGACCGTACGGCTGCCCGCCGAGGACTTCGGCGAAGCCGGCATGCGGTCCCTGATGGCCGTACTCGACGGCGGCCGCCCCCCGGCCCCCACCCTTCCCGTCGAACTGATCGCCCGCGGCTCCACGGCCCCGCCGCCCGCCGACGCCCCCAACGCCGCGCGCCCCGGCGGGCAATGACCCGCCGGGGCGCGTGAGAAGCGGCGCTCGGCCCCTCGGGGCCGCCACCGCCTTCCTAATCCTCCGACGTCTCCGTCCCCTTCGAGGAACCGGAATCGTCCTTACCGGAATCGTCCTTGCCGGACGTGGCCTCGGCATCGGAAGCCCCCGAGGCTCCCGAGGACTCCCCGGCAGCACCGCCCGCCGCCTCGTCCGACGCATCCTCATCGCCGTCCGCGGACTTCCCGGCCTCCGCGCCCACGTGCTCATCCAGCAGCCGCGACAGCTGACGCCCCAGGATCCGCTTGAACTTGCGCTGCTGCGGCCGCGTACGGTCCAGCGTCGCCACCTCGAGCTGCTCCGCGGTCAGCGTGCGCTCCGCGCCCGCCGTGTCCCGCGACAGCGACTCCACGGCAAGCTTCAACGCCTCGCCCAGCGTCATGCCCTCACGGTGCCGCTGATCGAGATAACTGCTGATCTGGTCGGCATTGCCGCCCACCGCGACCGAACCGTGCTCATCCACGATCGAGCCGTCATGCGGAAGCCGGTAGATCTGGTCGTCCTCGGGCGCATTGCCCACTTCGGCGACGATCAGCTCGACCTCATACGGCTTTTCCGCGGCGCTGGAGAAAATCGTGCCGAGCGTCTGCGCATAGACGTTCGCCAGCCCGCGGGCCGTCACATCCTCCCGGTCGTAGGTGTAACCCCGCAGATCGGCGTACCGCACACCGCCGATCCGCAGATTCTCGAACTCGTTGTATTTGCCCACGGCCGCAAAGGCGATGCGGTCATAGATCTCGCTGACCTTGTGCAGGGCCCGGGAGGGATTCTCGGCGACGAAGACCACGCCGTCGATGTACTGCAGCACCACGACACTGCGGCCGCGTGCGATGCCCTTGCGGGCGTACTCGGCGCGGTCGGCCATGGCCTGCTGGGGTGAGACATAGAACGGCGTCGACACCGGCTATCCGTCCCTTCCTGTCAATGACTTTCTCACTGGCTGGGGGCACCCCTAGCGTTAGCCGGGGGAGCATCACGGAACCACCGTCCCGTCAGAGCAGTGCGGCCCGCGGGCCGTCGGGCTGCTCGAGGCGCCGCTCGTGAATGGCACGGGCGATGTCCGACACCTCTGCCTCGGTCAGCTTCTTGAAGCCGTCCTCGGTGATCACCGTCACGATCGGATAGATCCGCCGGGCCAGATCCGGGCCGCCCGTCGCCGAGTCGTCGTCCGCCGCGTCGTACAGCGCCTGGACGACGGCCGTGGCTGCCTGATTCTCCGTGAAGTCGTCGCGGTAGAGCTTCTTGAGGGCACCGCGCGCAAACACCGAACCCGAACCCGTCGACGCGAAACCGTGCTCCTCGGAGCGGCCACCGGTCACGTCGTACGAGAAGATCCGGCCCTTCTGGCGGTCCACGTCCCAGCCGGCGAACAGCGGCACGATCGCCAGCCCCTGCATCGCCATCCCGAGATTGCCGCGGATCATCGTCGACAGGCGGTTCGCCTTGCCCTCCAAGGAGAGTTGGGCGCCTTCCACCTTCTCGAAATGCTCCAGCTCCAGCTGGAACAGCTTGACCATCTCGACGGCGAGCCCGGCCGTGCCGGCAATACCGACCGCCGAGTACTCGTCCGCCGGGAAGACCTTCTCGATGTCCCGCTGCGCGATGACATTCCCCATCGTCGCCCGACGGTCACCGGCGAGCACCACGCCGCCGGGGAACGACGCCGCCACGATGGTCGTCCCGTGCGGCGCCTCGATGGCCCCCTGCACGGGCGGCAGCGGGCGGTTGCCCGGCAGCAGGTCGGGCGAGTGCGCCCCGAGAAAATCCATGAACGAAGACGATCCGGGCGTCAGGAAGGCTGCTGGCAGTCGCCCGGTGCTACGAGTGTTGGCTTCCACGCGTTTCCTTCCAGGTAGGCGATGGCCCGTCGTATGGCGTCGGGGTCATCTCTCAACTTGCCGAGTGCCGAGTTGCAGTTGAAGCACAGTACGCCTCGGACCTTACCCGTCTTGTGATCGTGATCCACATGCGCGGGGTCGGGCGTGAGGCAGATCGGGCAGAGGCCCTTCTGCTCTGCGACCATCGCATCACGTTCGGCTTCGGTGATGCCGTACTGGCGCTTGAGATGGCCTGCCCTGCCTTCAGCGGCTCGGCACACCTTGCAACGAGTCGAGAAGCCGTCCGAGGCTCGCCGGTTCCGATCCCATTCGCTGTGTGGCTTGACCGTCTTGCAACGTCGGCAGTACTTGTGCCCATCAGGCGCGGGCACCTTTGGGCGGATGTTCCTCCCCTTGGCCAGTTGCCGCTGCTGGTGATACGCGGACCAGCATTCCCGGCAATAAGCCTGCAGACCATCACCCATCGACTTATTGCGAGCGAAGGCGGCTCGCGGCTTGTCTACATGACACCGCGAGCAGCGCTTCGACTTCGATTCTGACTCTTCCACCGCGCACCCCCCGTTTCACCTTCGTTTCGAAGGCTACTGCCCGCCCTTCTGAACGAAACTTCGAACGAAGTCCTCCGCGTTCTCCTCGAGGACATCGTCGATTTCGTCCAGGACGGAATCGACATCGTCCGACAGCTTCTCCTGCCGTTCCTTGAGATCCTCCGAAACCTGCGCATCCTGCGCCTGCTCCTCGACCTCTTCCGTGGAACGCGTGGCCTTCTGCTGCCCGCCGCCGCTGTCCTTGGTCGCCATATCCCTCACCCCGCTCGGTTTGACCGCTCGATGTGACCTTCAAGATCCGACCCTACAAGCAGGGTCCGACATCGGCCCTGCACATGGTGCAACGTCCGGGAGTCCCCAGGATCATTCCCGCGCCACGGCCATTTCAGCCCCGGATCGGCCCTCGATCGCGGGAAGATCCCTCCCGGACGCGTCCCCGCGTCCGCCGCGCACCGGCCGCGCCTCAGCGCCCGGAGAGCGTCCTGACCAGGTCCTCCGCCGTGCGGCAGCGGTCCAGGAGTTCCTTGACGTGTTTACGGGTCCCGCGCAGCGGCTCCAGTGTGGGCACCCGCTGCAACGAGTCACGGCCCGGGAGGTCGAAGATGACCGAATCCCACGAGGCGGCCGCGACGTCGTCGGCGTACTGCTCCAGGCAGCGGCCGCGGAAGTAGGCCCTGGTGTCCTCCGGCGGCTTCAGCTGGGCCCGTGCGACGTCGGCGTCGTCCAGGAGCCGCTTCATCTTGCCGCGGGCCGCCAGACGGTTGTACAGGCCCTTTTCGGGGCGTACGTCGGCGTACTGGAGGTCGATGAGGTGCAGCCGGGCGGCGTCCCATTCGAGGCCGTCGCGGCGGCGGTAGCCCTCCATCAGCTCCCGCTTGGCGACCCAGTCCAGCTCGCCCGACAGGCTCATCGGGTCGTTCTCCAGCCGGCCGAGCACGTCTTCCCACCTGGTCAGCACGTCCTTGGTCTGCTCGTCCGCATCCGCGCCGTAGCGGTCCTCGACGTATTTGCGAGCCAGCTCGAAATACTCCATCTGGAGCTGTACGGCGGTGAGCGTGCGGCCGCTGCGCAGCGTGATCAGATGGCGCAGGGTGGGGTCGTGCGAGACGTGGTGGAGGGTGCGTACGGGCTGGTCGACGGCGAGGTCGATGGCGATGAAGCCGTCCTCGATCATGGACAGGACCAGCGACGTCGTGCCGAGCTTGAGGTAGGTCGAGATCTCGGAGAGGTTGGCGTCGCCGATGATCACATGGAGGCGGCGGTATTTCTCCGCGTCGGCGTGCGGCTCGTCCCGGGTGTTGATGATGGGCCGCTTGAGGGTCGTCTCCAGCCCGACCTCCACCTCGAAGTAGTCGGCGCGCTGGCTGAGCTGGAAGCCGTGCTCGTGGCCGTCCTGGCCGATTCCGACGCGGCCGGCGCCGGTGACGACCTGGCGGGAGACGAAGAACGGCGTCAGGTGGCGCACGATGTCCGAGAAGGGGGTCTCCCGCTTCATCAGGTAGTTCTCGTGCGTGCCGTAGGAGGCGCCCTTGTTGTCGGTGTTGTTCTTGTAGAGGTGGATCGGCTGGGCGCCGGGGACCTGTGCGGCCCGCTGGGCGGCCTCGGCCATGATCCGCTCGCCGGCCTTGTCCCACAGGACGGCGTCGCGGGGGTTGGTGACCTCGGGGGCGCTGTATTCGGGGTGGGCGTGGTCGACGTAGAGGCGTGCCCCGTTGGTGAGGATCACATTGGCCAGGCCGATGTCCTCGTCGGTGAGCTGGCTGGAGTCGGCGGCCTCGCGGGCGAGGTCGAAGCCGCGGGCGTCCCGCAGCGGGTTTTCTTCCTCGAAGTCCCAGCGCGCCCGTCGTGCCTGGTGCATCGCGGCCGCGTAGGCGTTGACGACCTGGGACGAGGTGAGCATGGCATTGGCATTCGGGTGGCCCGGAACGGAGATCCCGTACTCCGTCTCGATCCCCATTACTCGCCGTACGGTCATGCGGCCCTCCTTGCCCGGCGGCGCCCCCGGGTGGGGTCGGCGCTCAAGTACCGCTGCGCTTCCGGTGCGTGTACGTTCCCCGCTCCCGCACACCGATTCGCGGCGGTATGGACGAGCCTAGAACGCCTTTGCGGTGCTGGGGAGATCATTACAGTCATTGCTCCAGTCCGGTTTTCCCTGGTCCATCGCCCTCTTACGGGGGCCGATCACTGCGGCTCCCGGAAAAGCGTCCGGCTGCGGACGCCCCGTGCAGGACATCCGCAGCCGGAGTGCGGTGTTACAGGTATTGGCCGGTATTCGCCACCGTGTCGATGGAGCGGCCGGTGTCGGCGCCCTGCTTTCCGGTGACCAGCGTACGGATGTACACGATCCGCTCGCCCTTCTTGCCGGAGATCCGGGCCCAGTCGTCCGGGTTCGTGGTGTTGGGCAGGTCCTCGTTCTCCTTGAACTCGTCCACGCATGCCTGGAGGAGGTGGGAGACCCGCAGACCCTTTTGATTGTGCTCGAGGAAGGCCTTGATGGCCATTTTCTTCGCACGTCCGACGATATTTTCGATCATGGCTCCGGAGTTGAAGTCCTTGAAGTAGAGGACTTCCTTGTCACCATTGGCGTAGGTGACCTCCAGGAATCGATTTTCCTCGGATTCCGCATACATCTGCTCGACGACCGACTGGATCATCGCGCTGACCGCGGCCTTACGGGAATCGCCGTGCTCGGAGAGATCGTCTGCGTGCAGCGGCAGATTTTCCGTGAGGTACTTCGAGAAGATGTCCTTGGCGGCCTCGGCGTCCGGACGCTCGATCTTGATTTTCACGTCGAGGCGGCCGGGGCGCAGGATCGCGGGGTCGATCATGTCCTCGCGGTTCGAGGCGCCGATCACGATGACGTTCTCGAGGCCCTCCACACCGTCGATCTCGGAGAGCAGCTGGGGGACGATGGTGTTCTCCACGTCCGAGCTGACGCCGGAGCCGCGGGTGCGGAAGAGGGAGTCCATCTCGTCGAAGAAGACGATGACGGGGGTGCCCTCGCTGGCCTTTTCCCTCGCCCGCTGGAAGACCAGCCGGATGTGGCGCTCCGTCTCGCCCACGTACTTGTTGAGCAGCTCGGGGCCCTTGATGTTGAGGAAGAAGCTCTTCCCCGCGGGCTGGCCGGTCACCTCGGCGACCTTCTTGGCAAGGGAGTTGGCGACCGCCTTGGCGATGAGTGTCTTGCCGCAGCCGGGCGGGCCGTAGAGCAAGACGCCCTTGGGCGGGCGCAGTTCGTGCTCTTTGAAGAGGTCGGGGTAGAGGTACGGAAGCTCGACCGCGTCCCTGATCAGTTCGATCTGGCCGCCCAGACCGCCGATCTTGGTGTAGTCGATGTCCGGGACCTCTTCGAGGACGAGCTCCTCGACCTCGCTCTTCGGGATGACTTCGTAGACGTAGCCGGAGCGGGGTTCGAGCAGCAGGGCGTCGCCGGGGCGGATGGTGATGTCCAGCAGCGGCTCGGCGAGCCGCACCACCCGTTCCTCGTCGGTGTGCCCGATGACCAGCGCACGCTCGCCGTCCTCAAGGATTTCCTTGAGGGTGACGATGTCGCCGGCGCTCTCGAACTCCATGGCGTCGACCACATTGAGCGCCTCGTTGAGCATAACCTCCTGGCCGCGCCGGAGGTCGTCGAGCTCGACGCTGGGGCTGACGTTCACCCGGAGTTTTCTGCCTCCGGTGAAGATGTCGGCGGTGTCGTCCTCGTTCGCCTTCAGGAAGACACCGAAGCCGGCCGGGGGCTGTGCCAGGCGGTCGACTTCCTCCTTGAGCGCGACGATCTGGTCGCGGGCCTCGCGGAGCGTATTGGCGAGTCGCTCGTTCTGGGCGGAAACGCCGGCCAGGTTGGTCTGCAGCTCGACGATCCGCTCTTCGAGAATCCTCGTATGCCGCGGAGAGTCGGCGAGCTTGCGTCGCAGGACGGCGATCTCCTGCTCAAGATAGGCAACCTGGCCGGCCGGATCTTCAGACCCGCGCCCCGGCCGGATGCCGCGGTTGATGTCGTCGTCGTGGGCTGCCACGGTCCTCACCTCCTCCAAGGAGCTGGACGCTTCCTGACCCTACCTGGGCCGGTGCAGGTTGAAACCCCTAGATCGAAAAGACTGTCGGGGCGTGTCCGATCTTCACCCTTGCGCACGTCCTCACGCCAAGGGAATACCCACCCAACAACATCGGAAAGCGAGCGGTTGTATCGTCGAGTCGGTCAACACCCGTCAGGGCTGGTGTCACTGAGACAAAAACGGTTCACGTACGCAGGAACGGCAGGCGAGATGACCGCGCAGGATGAAGCCTCTCCGGAGCTCGAAGTCTGGATCGATCAGGACCTGTGCACGGGCGACGGGATCTGCGTGCAGTATGCGCCCGAGGTATTCGAGCTCGACATCGACGGCCTGGCCTATGTGAAGAGCACGGACGACGAGCTGTTGCAGGACAAGGGGGCCACAACGCCCGTTCCGCTGCCGCTGCTCAACGATGTCCGCGATTCCGCCAAGGAATGCCCCGGCGACTGCATCCATGTGCGCAGGGTCACGGACCGGGTCGAGGTCTACGGGCCGGACGCGGAGTAGTCGCCACGCACAGTGGCCAGAGGGCGGCGTTGCCGCAACGCGCCGTAGCGGCCGCGCATGTCGGGGCGACGCAGCGTAGACATGCCACAGACAGGGCGTAGGCGGAGCGTAGGAATCGCTCCGCCTACGCGCATATCAGGTGACGGTGACGGATCAGGCACCCTCGGTAGTGCCTTCGGCGGGAAGTTCGGTCTGGAGGAACTTCCCGTCCCGCCATTGCCATTTGGTGTTCTTGCGCACATCCGGGCAGCAGCGCGGCACATCGAGGGTGGAGTAGCCCAGGAGCGTCGCGGAGATCTCGCCGCCCTGGAGGGTGAGGGCCTGGACGCTGAGCTTCTGGGAGGGCGCGAGAAGGGTCGCCACGACGCGCGGCGGGGCCTTGGGGTCGGTCGGCCGGGCCAGGACGAAGACGCCACTGGGCGGGGTTCCGGTCTCGGTGTGGCAGCGGACCACGGCGACGGTCTCGGTGGTGCCGTCCAGATCGAGGTCGCCGGAGACCTTGTGCACCACGTCGAGGCGGTTGGGTCCGCAGTCGACCGGGAAGGTCACACGGCGCGGGTCGGGCGCGGCCGCGGGGCGGGCGGCGGACTTGGTCTCGTAGGTGGCCTTGCCGGCGCGGGCGGTCGTGGCGGTGGCATCGGGGGGCTGGACGAAGGACGCGGCCGCCACGACGCCCGAGACGGCGGTGGCGGTGGCGAGCCAGTGCATGAGGCGCGGCTGGGTGTGCGTAAGGTCCTGGCCGACCAAGGGCTGCACGCGGGGTAACTCCTGTGAAGAGCTGTGGCGGTGGGGTGCCCAGCATCGTTCCACAGGAGCAGGCGGCGCGGAACCGTTGGTACCGGAGTTTCGCGGCCCGTTACCGGACCTTCAAAAGCGGCGGCGCCGCCGACGGTTCCGTGGAGAACTCGTCGGCGGCGCCGGGTGGTTCGACGGCCGGATCAGGGCCGGATGTGTGGTGGGATGTCCGACCCCTTCTACAGGGTCAGTCGCGCTCCGCTGCGGCTTCGGGGCCCGCGGAAGCCGCGTCCTCGGTGCTCTTCGCGGAGGCCGTTTTCTCCCGCCCGCCCGGCTCTGCCTTCTCCCGCCCGCCCGGCTCTGCCTTTTCCCGCCCGCCCGGCCCGGTGTAGTCCTCGCCGTACGCGCCCTTGGCCGGCCGGCGGCGGCGCAGCGGGGGCTCGACGCCGTCGGCGAGACGGCGGGCGGTGAGCAGGAAGCCGGTGTGGCCGATCATGCGGTGGTCGGGGCGGACCGCCAGGCCCTCGACGTGCCAGGTGCGGACCATGGTCTCCCAGGCCGACGGCTCGTTGAAGGTGCCGTGTTCGCGGATCGCCTCGACGGTGCGGGCCAGCTGCGTGGTCGTGGCGACGTACGCGCAGAGGATGCCGCCGGGGACCAGGGCCTTGGAGACGGCCTCCAGGCACTCCCAGGGGGCGAGCATGTCGAGGATGACGCGGTCGACGTCGGTGTCGGACAGGTTGTCCTGGAGGTCACCGACGGTGAGCGTCCATGCGGGGTGCGGACCGCCGAAGTAGCGCTCGACGTTCTGCGTGGCGATCTCGGCGAAGTCGGCGCGGCGCTCGTAGGAGTGCAGCATGCCGTCGTCGCCGATGGCGCGGAGCAGGAAGCTGCTGAGCGAGCCGGATCCCACACCTGCCTCGACGACGCGGGCGCCGGGGAAGATGTCGGCCATCGCCAGGATCTGCCCCGCGTCCTTGGGGTAGACCACGGCGGCACCGCGGGGCATGGACAGGACGTAGTCGGGGAGCAGCGGGCGCAGCGCAAGGTAGGCGACGTTCCCGGTGGTACGGACAACACTGCCCTCGGGAGCACCGATCAGCTCGTCGTGGGGGAAGGCTCCCTTGTGGGTGTGGAAGCTCTTGCCCTCTTCGAGCGTGAAGGTGTAGTGGCGTCCCTTGGGGTCGGTGAGCTGGACCTGGTCCCCGACCTTGAAGGGCCCGCGACGGCGGGCGGCACCGGTCGGTTCGGACATGTGACCAGCCTACCGGCCGATCGGGGCGCGGCGGACCAGTGGGCGGGGGCGCAGCCCGCCGGGCGGGGCGGCGCGGGTGCGGCCGGGGCGGGCCGCTATCCGGCCGTTCGAACATGCACGACCCCCCGGCTGGGGGCTACCCGGAGGGGGCGGGTGCGAAGCCCGCCGGGGCCGGAGCGGGTCAGGACGGGCGGGCCATTGCGGAGACGAAGGCGCGTTCCACGTCGGCGGTGGACAGGACGCCGTAGATCTCGCCGGTCTCCTCGACCACGAGGTACTCGGTGGCGGGGGTGGCGCGCAGATACTCCAGGAGGTCCTCGCCGGCCAGTTCGGCGGAGACGCGCATGCCGTCCTTGAGGTCCTGGGCGAGGGTGCCGACGGGGACCCAGGGGCGGCGGTGTTCGGGGACGCCGACGATGGCGGCCTCGCGGACCAGGGCGGTGGGGCTGCCCTGGCCGTCGACCACGACGAGGGCGCGCGCACCGGCGTCGTTGGCGCGGCGCAGCGCCTCGGAGAGCGGGGTGTCGGTCTCCACCGGGACGGCGCGGCGGGGGAGGGTGCGGGCGGTCAGGTCGGGGAGGCGTTCGCGCAGCCGGGCCATGCGCAGGCTGTTGCCGGCGCCGGTCCAGATGATGGCGGCGAGGATCGCGGCGAGCAGGGCGTCGGTGAGCGAGTCGGTGCCGCCGATCTCTTCGGGGGCGGTCCCGAGGGCTCCGGTGTGGGTGAGCAGCGGGAGGCCGATGAGGACGGTGACGGCGAGCGCGCGGCCGACCCAGGCGGCGGCGATGGTGCCGGTCATGGGCTTGCCGGTGATTTTCCAGACGACGGCGCGCAGCATCCGGCCGCCGTCCAGGGGGAGGCCCGGCAGCAGGTTGAAGACGGCGACGATGAGGTTGGAGATCATCAGGCCGGCGAGCAGCACGCCGGGGACGGTGTCCGGTTCGGCCATGTGCATGCCGAGGGAGAAGACGCCGGCCAGTACGAGGGAGAGCAGCGGGCCGACGAAGGCGAGGATGAATTCCCGGCCGGGGGTCTCGCTCTCCTTCTCGATCTCCGAGACGCCGCCGAAGAACTGGAGCTGGATGCGGCGTACGGGGAGCTTGAAGCGCAGGGCGGCGACGGTGTGGGCGAGCTCGTGGACGAGGACGGAGCCGTAGAAGGCGACGGCGAAGAAGAGGGAGACGAGGTAGCGGGCCGCGCCGAGCTCGGGCAGGACGCGTTCGAGCTGGCCGCCGAAGACCCAGGTGATCAGGGCGGCGACGACGAACCAGCTGGGGGCGACGTAGACGGGCACGCCGAAGGGGCGGCCCATGAGGATGCCGCCGCCCTTCTTGGCGTCCGGGGCCTCGGGCTTGGGGGCGTTGGCCGGGGCGGTGGCCCGCGGCGCCTCGCTGTCCGGAGCGCCGCCCGTCGGCTCGTCCGCCGGCGTCGCCCCGCGCTCCTCGGTCTCCGTGGATGGCTCGGGCGGTCGGTGCTGCACAGACTCCTGGGGGTCCTGCGGCTTCCCGCTGTCGTCCACGGCGTCCCCTCGTCGAATGCGGCCTTTGTACCTGCGTGGTGTGATCTCCCGATCATGCAGGGCAAAGGGGTCTGACGTCGATGGTATGCGGAGCGTTCGGGCCGTATCCGCTGTGGGTGTCCCGGTCTTGGCCGCTCGTACGCCGTTGTCAGTGGCGGGCCGTAGGGTCTGGGGCATGGGAATGAGCAGCGAGAGGGCCGAGGCGGCCAGGCAGGACGGTCACAGCGCGCAGCTCACCGCGGGCGGGCCCGGGGCCCCGCGCGTGGCGCCGGAGGCGGAGCGGGCGGCAGGCGGGGCGCAGCCGCCGGTGGCGCTGTCGCCGTCGCGGGCGAGCGATTTCCAGCAGTGCCCGCTGCTGTACCGCTTCCGGGTGATCGACAAGCTGCCGGAGAAGCCGAGCGCCGCGGCGACCCGGGGCACGGTGGTGCATGCGGTGCTGGAGCGGCTCTTCGACGCGCCGGCGGCGGAGCGTACGGCTCCGGGGGCGCGGGCGATGGTGCCGGGCGAATGGGAGAGGCTGCTGGCCAAGCGGCCGGAGCTGGCGGAGCTGTTCGCGGACGATGCGGACGGCGAGCGGCTGGCGGCGTGGCTGGCGGAGGCCGAGGCGCTGGTGGAGCGGTGGTTCTCGCTGGAGGACCCGACGCGGCTGGAGCCCGCCGAGCGCGAGCTGTACGTGGAGACGGTGCTGGAGTCCGGGTTGCAGCTGCGCGGCTTCATCGACCGGGTCGACATCGCGCCGACGGGCGAGGTGCGGATCGTCGACTACAAGACGGGCAAGGCGCCGCGGCCGCAGTTCGCCGAGGGTGCGCTGTTCCAGATGAAGTTCTATGCGCTGGTGGTGTGGCGGCGCAGCGGTGCGGTGCCGCGGCGGCTTCAGCTGGTGTATCTGGGCAGCGGCGATGTGGTGACGTACGACCCGACCGAGGCCGATCTGCGGGGTGTGGAGCGGAAGTTGCTGGCGCTGTGGGACGCGATCCAGCTGGCGACGCGGACGGGCGACTGGCGGCCGCGGCCGACCAAACTGTGCGGCTGGTGCGACCACCAGGCGCACTGTCCGGAATTCGGCGGCACTCCCCCGGTGTATCCGCTCCAGGTGCGCCCGGCGGACGCCGGAGGGGAGCCGCAGGGCAGAATGGAGGCGATCTAGGCCCAGTTTGGGCGGAACGAAGGAGAGCTCGTGGCCATCCGCGTCCTGCTGGTCGACGACCAGCCCCTGCTGCGTACGGGATTCCGGATGATTCTGGAGGCCGAGCAGGACTTGGCGGTCGTCGGCGAGGCCGGTGACGGTTTGCAGGCGCTGGAACAGGTCCGTGCGCTCCAGCCCGATGTGGTGCTGATGGACATCCGGATGCCCCGGATGGACGGCGTCGAGGCGACCCGGCAGATCACCGGCCCGGCGAAGGACGGTCCGGCGAAGGTGCTGGTGCTGACGACGTTCGATCTGGACGAGTACGTCGTCGAGGCGCTGCGGGCCGGGGCCAGCGGGTTTCTGCTCAAGGACGCACCGGCCAATGAGCTGGTGCAGGCGATCCGTGTGGTGGCCGCGGGCGAGGCGATGCTGGCGCCGAGCATCACCCGGCGGCTGCTGGACAAGTACGCCGGGCATCTGCCCTCGGGCGAGGAGTCGGTGCCGGACACCCTGCACACCCTCGCCGAGCGCGAGGTGGAGGTGCTGAAGCTGGTGGCGCGCGGGCTGTCGAATGCGGAGATCGCCGCGGATCTGTTCGTCAGCGAGACGACGGTCAAAACGCATGTGGGGCATGTGCTGACGAAGCTGGGGCTGCGCGACCGGGTGCAGGCGGCGGTGTACGCGTACGAGAGCGGGCTGGTGCGCCCCGGCGCGCAGTAGCCGAGCGGCTCGGCCGTGCGGCGGTGAGCGGCGGGGCGCCCGCGGTGGCGTCCGGTGTGACATGCAGGCCGGTGTGACATGCAGGAGGGCGGGGCCGGTGCGGCCCCGCCCTTCGTGCCGTACGGGCCCGGTCAGCTGTCGTCGGTGGCCTTGCTGATCTCCCAGAAGCGGAAGACGGTCGAGGAGTCCAGCGTCCATTCCAGGCCGGAGACCCCGTCGCGGGCGATAGCGTACTGCTTGCCCTGCCACAGCGGGATGACCGGCAGATCGTGGGCGACGATGTCCTGGACCTGGCGGAAGGCGTCCTTGGTGGCGCTGCGGTCGGGCTGGTCGGAGGTCTTGGGCAGGAGCCGGCCGGCGATGTCCGGCGAGCTGTAGTGGTTGTCCAGCACGCTGTTCTTGCCGAAGAACGGCTGGGTGAAGTTGTCCGGGTCCGGGTAGTCGGGGATCCAGCCCTTGACGTAGACGCCGAAGCGGCCGTCGGCCATGCCCTGCTCGTACTCCTTGGTGGGCACGCTGCGCACCTTGGCGTCGAACAGGCCGCCGGCGTTGAGCTGTTGGGCGATTTCCCGGACGGCGGGGACGGTGCCCTGGCCGTAGCGGTCGGGGGTGGCCCACAGGGTGAGCGGGACCTTGCCCTTGACGCCGGCGGCGCGCAGGGCAGCGGCCGCCTTGTCGGGCTGCGGCCGGTCGCCGTAGGTGTTGAAGAAGGAAGTGGTGTGGCCGGTGATGCCCGCGGGGACGACGGAGTACAGCGGTTCGGCGGTGTGCCGGTAGACGTCGCGGACGAGCGTGGAGCGGTCCAGGAGGTAGGCGATGGCCTTGCGGACGCCGAGCTTGCCGGCGACGGGGTCCTTGAGGTTGAAGACCAGGTGCATGATCTCGGCGCTGCTGCCCTCGACGACCTGGGTGCCGTGCTGCTGCTGGAGCGAGGCGTCGGAGAGCGCGGCGGTGTCCTGCATGCTCAGCCCGCGGTAGGCCACGTCGACGCTGCCGCCGCGGACGGCCTTCTTGAGCGTGGCGGGGCTGCTGAAGAACTTCAGCGTCATGCCGGAGTTCTTGGTCTGGGCGGGGCCCTTGTAGGAGGGGTTGACGTGGAAGACGGCCTTGTCGGAGCCGTAGCTGTTCAGGGTGTAGACGCCGGAGCCGACGGCCTTGCCGTCGGTGCGCAGCTTGTCGGCCGGGTAGGCGGTGTGGTCGACGATCGAGCCGGCGCCGGAGGCGATCTTCATGGGGAAGGTCGCGTCGGGCGTCTTGAGGCGGAAGACGACCGTCCTGGCGTCAGGGGTGTCGACCCCGTCGAGGGCGGAGAGCATCACGCCGGGGCCGTTGCTGTCCTTGATGCGCAGGATGCGGTCGAAGGAGAATTTGACGTCCTTCGAGGTCAGCTTGTCACCGTTGCTGAAGGTGAGGCCCTTTTTGAGGGTGCAGCGGTAGACCTTGCTGTGGCTGTCGGTGAACGTGCAGCTCTCGGCGGCCTCCGGCTGGGGGTTGGTGCCGCCCTTGGGGAAGCTCAGCAGTGACTGGAAGACGTTGTTGAACAGCAGCCAGGAGCCCGGGTCATAGCCGCCGGCGGGGTCGGTGGCGACGACCTTCTCGGTCGTGCCCATGACGACTGGCGCGCCGTGGCCCGCCGTTCCCGAGTCGTCGGTGCTGCATCCCGCGAGCGCCAGCAGGGCTGTCGCGAGCCCTGCTCCGATCGGGGCGGCCAGCCGCTGGTCACGCTGCCTCACTGGGTGGTTCCTCACAGTCGGTGTCGCATTGGTGCGGTGTCGCAGAGGTGCGGTGGTGCAAGGGGCGGTGGTGCAAGGGGCGGTCGCGGCCGGTCCGTCGCGGCCGCCCCGGTGTCGTACGGGCGGTGCCGGGTCAGTCCGCGACGCCGCGGCCCAGCTCCCAGATCTGCAGCGCCGAGGAGGAGTTGAGCGCCCACTCCACACCGGTGACGTCGTCGCGGGCGGCGACATAGGTCTTGCCCTGCCACAGCGGCAGCATCGGGACGTCCTCGGCGAGGATGTCCTGTGCCTGCTTGAAGCCCGCCGCGGCCGCGTTGCGGTCGGTCTCCTGGCGGGTGGCGGGGATCAGCTGCGACTCGATCTTGGCGTTGCGGTAAGGGGTGTTGAGGAAGTTCCCCTTGCCGATGAACGGCGCGATGTAGTTGTCCGCGTCCGGGATGTCGGCGAACCAGCCCATCCCGTAGGCGCTGAACTTCCCGGCCCGGGAGTCGGCCCGGTACTGCTGCCAGCTGTCGACGCCCTTGATGGCGACGTCGAACAGGCCGCTGTCGTTGAGCTGCTTTTGCAGCGTACGGATCTCCTTGGCGGTGCTGGAGCCGTAGTGGTTCGTGGTGAACGCGAGGGTGAACTTCACCGGGGTGGTGATGTTCGCCTGCTGCAAGGTCTTGCGGGCGGCGGCGACGCTGGGGTCGCCGTACTTGTTGAAGAACGAGTTGGTGTGGCCGGTCAGGCCGGTGGGGACGATCGAGTAGAGCGGGTCGCCGGTGTAGGAGTAGACGTCACGCACCAGCTGCGAGCGGTCGACGATCTGCGCAATCGCCTGCCGCACGGCCTTGTTGGAGACCTTGGAATCCTTGGTGTTGAAGGCGAGGTAGCGGATCTCCTGGCCGGGCATCTCCTGGAGCGTGAGGTGCTTGTCGCGGGCGTTTTGCAGGCCCTTGATCTGGTCCGGCGACAGGCCGCGGTTCATCACATCGATATCGCCCTTGCCCAGCGCCTTCTCCATGAGCTCGGAGTCGTCGAAGAAGCGCATCTCGACCTTGTCGTTCCGGACCGTGATACCCCCCTTGTAGTCGGGGTTCTTGGTGAAGACGGCCTGGGTGATGCGGCCCCCGCTGTGCTCGGCCTTGAGGGTGTACGGGCCGGATCCCATCAGGTCGAAGCCGGTGTAGAGGTGGTCCTTGGGGTACACCTCGGGGTCGACGATGGCCGCGGCAGGGGTGGCAAGCTTTTGCGGGAAGGTTGCGTCGGGCTTCTTCAGGTGGAAGACGACCTCGGTGCCGCTGAGCGTCTCGACCTTGTCGATGTCGTCGAGCAGCGACACGGGGCCGCTGGTGTTGTTGATGCGGAGCATCCGGTCGATGGAGAACTTGACGTCCTGCGCGGTCAGCGCATGGCCGTTGGAGAACTTCAGCCCCTTGCGCAGGGTGCAGCGGTACTGCTCGTTCTGCGTGTCGACGAACCCGCACGACTCCGCCGCCTCGGGCACCGGGGCGGTACCGGTCCGGGGCAGCCGCATCAGCGTCTGGAGCGTGCCGCGCAGCATGTTCCAGGCGTCGACGTCGTAGGCCTGCGCCGGGTCGAGGGGGGCGGGCGCCGCTTTGGTGGCCTCGATCTGTGAGGCGACCCCGACGACGATCGGCGCTCCGCCGTCGCCCGCTCCGTCCGAGCTACCGCAGGCAGCGAGTACGGGGGTGATCAGACCGGCCACGACCGGCAGCACCAAGGTCTTGCGGTTCATCGTCGGCAGGTTCCTTATCAGCGCAGAGGTGTTGCTCGCGACGACATTAGTAGGAATGGTCAGCCGGTCCGGGACACAACGGAGTTGAATCAATGAAGGGCCGGGATGAGTGCGACGGCGTGACCGATATCCGGACGGCGGAACGATTCGCACGTTGCCCCACCAATCCGGACACTTACCCCCGCAGAAAACCCCACACAGACCCCCTGGAACAGCTCTTACCCCAACTGTCGACGCCGCGGCACGTGAGAAACGTCACGCATCCCGCCGTCGGCGGTTCCGTAGGAATTCGGCCGCCGCATTCCCCGCGGATTCATCACGGATTCGTCACGGAAAATAAGCGCGCCGCTCCCCTGAGTTCCCGGCCTTATCCCGGCGGCCACGGTCGGTACGCTCGGTGGCGGATTCCTTTGCTTTCCGTGAGGGCCGCGGGCTTTCCGTGATGAGCGCGCGCAGAAATGCCAGATCGATGTCTTTCAGCGAGCCCACGACCGTACGGCCGGGACCTGGCGGAATCGGTGTCACCGACGGCACCGCGACGACCCGGCAGCCCGCGGCCTCCCCCGCCGTCACCCCGGTCAGGGTGTCCTCGACCACGGCGCAGTACGCCGGGTCGACGCCCAGCCGGGCGGCGGCCAGCAGATACGGGTCGGGGTGCGGTTTGGTGCGCTCCAGCTCGTCGCCGGCCAGCGTCAGATCGAAGTTCTCCCGGCCCAGCCAGTGCAGCATCGAGTCGATGATGCTGCGGTGCGAGGCGGAGACCAGGGCGGTCGGCACCTGGTGGGACCGCAGCTCGGCCAGCAGTCGGCGCGCGCCCGGCATCAGCGGGACCCCGCTGGCGATCCGGGCGGCGAAGCGGGCGTTGAGCAGCCCGCTCAGCTCGGCGAGGCCGATCCGGGCGCCGGTGGCCTCGATGAGATAGCCGGCACTGCGGGTCATCGGCCCGCCGACGACGACCTCCCGGTGACCGTCGTGCAGGATGTGGCCCAGTTCGGCGAAGACCTCGGCCTCGGCCTCCCACCAGAAGCCCTCGGTGTCGACGAGGGTGCCGTCCAGGTCGAGGAAGACGGCCTGGAGGGTGGCGGGCTCGGCCGTGCGGGTGCCGACTACGGGGATGCTGCTGGTCATCCATCCACCTCCGTGGGGGACGTCCCCGAAGGGACGAAAGGGCCGGTCGCCGCCCCCGGTGGGGGGCTGCGACCGGCCTCTACCGGACCGACAAGTGTACGACGCCGCGGCCGGAAGTGCGCGGTGTGGCGGAAGGAAGCGGATGGAAGTCCTCCGGGAACGGCCCCGGGGCGGCCCCCGGCCCCCCCGCCGCCACAGCCACAGCCACAGCCACAGCCGCGCTACCGCGCTACCGCGCGTTGAAGTACTTCGCCTCCGGGTGGTGGATGACGATGGCGTCGGTGGACTGCTCGGGGTGCAGCTGGAACTCCTCGGAGAGCTGGACGCCGATCCGTTCCGGCTGGAGCAGGTCCGCGATCTTGGCGCGGTCCTCCAGATCGGGGCAGGCGCCGTAGCCCAGCGAGAAGCGCGCACCGCGGTACTTCAGCGCGAACATGTCCTCGACGTCGGCCGGGTCCTCGCCGGCGAAGCCCAGCTCCGAGCGGACCCGGGCGTGCCAGTACTCGGCCAGTGCTTCGGCCAACTGGACGGACAGGCCGTGCAGTTCGAGGTAGTCGCGGTAGGAGTTGGCCTCGAAGAGCTTGGCCGTCTCCGTGCCGATCTTCGAGCCGACGGTGACGACCTGGAGGCCGACGACATCGGGCTCGCCGGACTCCTCCGGGCGGAAGAAGTCCGCCAGGCACAGCCGGCGGCCGCGGCGCTGGCGCGGGAAGGTGAAGCGGGTGCGTTCGGTGCCGTCCTCGTTGAGCAGGATGAGGTCGTCGCCCTTGGAGTGGCAGGGGAAGTAGCCGTGCACCACCGCGGCTTCCAGCAGGTTCTCGGTCTGGAGCTTGTCCAGCCAGCCGCGCAGCCGGGGGCGGCCCTCGGTCTCCACCAACTCCTCGTAGGTGGGGCCCTCGCCCGTACGGGCCTGCTTGAGGCCCCACTGGCCCTTGAAGAGCGCACCCTCGTCCAGCCAGGAGGCGTAGTCGGCGAGCTGGATGCCCTTGACGACGCGGGTGCCCCAGAACGGCGGGGTGGGGACGGGATTGTCGGTGGCGACGTCGGAGCGCACCGAGCCCTCGGGCTCGGCGACCTCCAGGACGGGGGTGTCCTTCTTGGCCACGCGGCGCTGCTTGAGCTCGGGCAGCGCCGCGCCGGGCACGCCGCGCTTGACGGCGATGAGGGCGTCCATCAGGCGCAGGCCCTCGAAGGCGTCCCGGGCGTAGCGGACTTCGCCCTCGTAGATCTCGTGGAGGTCCTGCTCGACATAGGCGCGGGTGAGGGCCGCGCCGCCGAGGATGACGGGGAAGTCGGCGGCCATCTTGCGCTGGTTGAGCTCTTCCAGGTTCTCCTTCATGATCACGGTGGACTTGACCAGGAGCCCGGACATGCCGATGACGTCGGCCCGGTGTTCCTCGGCGGCTTCCAGGATCGCGGAGACCGGCTGCTTGATGCCGAGGTTGACGACGTTGTAGCCGTTGTTGGACAGGATGATGTCGACGAGGTTCTTGCCGATGTCGTGGACGTCGCCGCGGACGGTGGCGAGCACGATGGTGCCCTTGCCCTCCGCGTCCGACTTCTCCATGTGCGGCTCCAGATAGGCCACCGCGGACTTCATGACCTCGGCGGACTGGAGGACGAACGGCAGCTGCATCTGGCCGGAGCCGAACAGCTCGCCGACGACCTTCATGCCCTCCAGGAGGGTGTCGTTGACGATCTCCAGCGCGGGGCGCTCGGCCAGCGCCGTGTCCAGGTCGGCCTCCAGGCCGTTCTTCTCGCCGTCGATGATGCGGCGCTTGAGGCGCTCCTCCAGCGGCAGGGCGAGCAGTTCCTCGGCCTTGCCGGCCTTCATCGACTTCATGTTGACGCCCTCGAACAGCGCCATCAGCTTCTGGAGGGGGTCATAGCCTTCGGCGCGCCGGTCGTAGACCAGATCGAGGGCGGCCTTGACCTGCTCCTCCTCCAGGCGCGCGATCGGCAGGATCTTGGAGGCGTGCACGATCGCCGAGTCCAGACCAGCCTTCACGCACTCGTCGAGGAAGACGGAGTTGAGGACGACGCGGGCGGCCGGGTTGAGGCCGAAGGAGATGTTGGACAGGCCCAGCGTGGTCTGCACGTCCGGATGGCGGTGCTTCAGCTCGCGGATCGCCTCGATGGTGGCGATGCCGTCGCCCCGGGACTCCTCCTGGCCCGTGCAGATGGTGAAGGTCAGGCAGTCGATGAGGATGTCCGACTCGTGGATGCCCCAGTTCGTCGTCAGGTCCTCGATGAGGCGCTCGGCGATAGCGACCTTGTGCTCGACGGTGCGGGCCTGGCCCTCCTCGTCGATGGTCAGCGCGATCAGCGCGGCACCGTGCTCCTTGGCCAGCGTCGTGACCTTCGCAAAACGCGACTCGGGGCCGTCGCCGTCCTCGTAGTTGACGGAATTGATCACCGCGCGCCCGCCGAGCTTCTCCAGCCCCGCCTGGATCACCGGGACCTCGGTGGAGTCCAGCACGATGGGCAGGGTGGAGGCGGTGGCGAAGCGGCCCGCCAGCTCCTGCATATCGGCGACGCCGTCCCGGCCGACGTAGTCCACGCACAGGTCGAGCATGTGCGCGCCCTCGCGGATCTGGTCGCGGGCCATCTCCACACAGTCGTCCCAGCGGGCATCCAGCATGGCCTCGCGGAACTTCTTCGAACCGTTGGCGTTGGTGCGCTCACCGATCGCCATGTACGAGGTGACCTGACGGAACGGCACGGTCTGGTAGAGGGAGGCGGCGCCGGGCTCGGGGCGCGGGGCACGCTGCGGCGGCTGCATGTCACGCACGCGCTCGACGACCTGACGCAGATGCTCGGGCGTGGAACCACAGCAGCCACCGACCAGGGAGAGGCCGTAGCTGTTGATGAAGTTCTCCTGCGCGTCCGCCATCTCCGGCGGGGTCAGCGGGAAGTGCGCGCCGTCCTTGGTCAGGACCGGCAGGCCGGCGTTCGGCATGCACATCAGCGGCGTCTGCGAGTGCTGGGCGAGATAGCGCAGGTGCTCACTCATCTCGGCCGGGCCCGTCGAACAGTTCAGGCCGATCAGGTCGATGCCCAGCGGCTCCAGGGCGGTCAGCGCCGCGCCGATCTCCGAGCCGAGCAGCATGACGCCGGTGGTCTCGAAGGCAAGGGAGCAGATCAGCGGTACGGAAACGCCGAGGGCGTCCATCGCCCGGCGGGCGCCGATCAGGCTGGACTTGGTCTGGAGCAGGTCCTGGGTGGTCTCGACGATCAGCGCGTCGGCGCCGCCGGCGAGCAGGCCCTCGGCGTTCTGCTGGTAGCCGTCGCGGATCGTGGCGTAGTCGATGTGGCCGAGCGAGGGCAGCTTGGTACCGGGGCCGATCGAGCCGAGCACCCAGCGCTGCCGGCCGTCCTTCGCGGCGAACTCGTCGGCGACCTCGCGGGCGATCCGGGCTCCGGCCTCGGACAGCTCCACGATCCGGTCGGCGATCTCGTACTCGCTGGAAGCGGTGTAGTTGGAGCCGAAGGTGTTGGTCTCGACGCAGTCCACACCGACGGCGTAGTACTCCTCGTGGACCGAGCGGACGATGTCGGGGCGGGTGACGTTGAGGATCTCGTTGCAGCCCTCCAGCTGCTGAAAGTCCTCGAGAGTGGGGTCCTGCGCCTGCAGCATCGTCCCCATCGCGCCGTCGGCGACCACCACGCGCGAGGCGAGGGCCTCACGCAGTGATTCGGCTCGGGACGGGCTGGTGGACGATGGCGTGTACGAGGCCATGGAGATGCTCCCTGGTTGCGACGGCTGTCGGCTTTGCGTCCTCCCTGAGAGGGCGCACCCGGCCAGCGTAGCTGCCGGTCCCGTACAGGGGTTCCCCATTCCACGCCGTGGACAGCGGGGCCGGGTGGGGGGTCCCTGGACTATTCATGATCATTGGCAGACCCTGTCTTCTGCCCATGAGTCGGCATGGACCGATATCGTTTGGCATTGTCGAACCACATACCTCGGAGGTTGCCCGATGGCTCGCACCATCCAGTCGCTGGAGCGAGCGGCCGCAATGCTGCGGCTGCTCGCAGGAGGGGAGCGGCGACTGGGGCTCTCCGACATCTCCTCGTCGCTGGGGCTGGCCAAGGGCACCGCCCACGGAATACTGCGCACGCTCCAGCAGGAGGGCTTCGTCGAACAGGACGCGGTCTCGGGCCGCTACCAGTTGGGCGCGGAGCTGCTGCGCCTGGGCAACAGCTATCTGGACGTGCACGAGCTGCGCGCCCGCGCCCTGGTGTGGACCGACGATCTGGCCCGGTCCAGCGGGGAGGCGGTCTATCTGGGCGTGCTGCACCAGCAGGGCGTCCTGATCGTGCACCACGTCTTCCGGCCCGACGACAGCCGGCAGGTGCTGGAGGTCGGGGCGATGCATCCGCTGCACTGCACGGCGCTGGGCAAGGTGCTCTCGGCGTACGACCCGGTGGCGCACAGCGAGGCCGCGGAGGCGGAGCGGCAGGCACTCACCCCGCGCACGGTGACGGACCTGGCCGACTTCGAGAAGCTGCTGGACCTGGCCCGTGCGCGCGGCTGGGCCGCGGACGTGGAGGAGACCTGGGACGGCGTCGCCTCGGTGGCCGCGCCGATCCATGACCGGCGGCGGATGCCGGTTGGTGCGGTGGGTGTCACAGGGGCCGTCGAGCGGGTCTGCCGGGAGGGTGAACTGCGGCCGGAAATCATCGCTGCGGTGAGGGATTGTGCACGCGCGGTGTCAAGGGATCTTGGCGCAGGACGCTTTTGACCGAAACGCACCGCTTTGTTCACGTAATTATTTCGCCACGGAAGTCTTGACGGGGTCCTTACGGTGAACAAAACTGCCGTTCGTCGGTCGGCATTGTCGAACACCTAACGACAATATTCGCTATGGTGGGCGCTGCCGCCGGTCGACCACCGCCCTCTCGGAGGGCGCGGACCACCGGAGGGACCCGGGGTTCGCCTTCCCCTGGACGAAGGACAAAGGAGTCGCCGGTGTCCAGCTCCGACATCTTCCTCAGCGAAACAATCGGTACTGCCGTACTGCTCTTGATGGGTGGTGGCGTCTGCGCCGCCGTCACGTTCAAGCGCTCCAAGGCACACAACGCCGGATGGGTGGCCATCGCCTTCGGGTGGGGCTTCGCCGTCCTGACGGGCGCGTACATCGCCGCGAAGTCCGGCGCCCACCTCAACCCCGCGGTCACCGTCGCCGTAGCCATCACCGGCGGCATCAAGTGGAGCCAGGCGCCCGTCTACTTCGCGGGCGAAATGCTCGGCGCCATGATCGGCGCCGTCCTGGTCTACCTCGCGTACTACGGACAGTTCCGGGCGCATCTGACCGACCCCGAGGTGCTGGCGGACCACTCCAGCGAAGAGGGCCTGGTCGACCCGAAGGCCGCGCCCAAGGCCGGCCCGGTGCTCGGCATCTTCTCCACCGGCCCGGAGATCCGGAACACGGTGCAGAACCTCGTCACGGAGATCATCGCCACCATCGTGCTCGTGCTGGCGATCCTCTGCCTCGGCCTGACCAAGGGCATCGCCCTCTCCGGCATCGGTGTGCTGCTCGTGGCCCTGGTGGTCACCGGCATCGGTCTGTCGCTCGGCGGCCCGACCGGATACGCCATCAACCCGGTCCGCGACCTCGGTCCGCGCATCGTGCACGCACTGCTGCCGCTGCCGAACAAGGGCGGTTCAGACTGGGGCTACGCCTGGATCCCGGTCGTCGGCCCGCTCATCGGCGGAGCCATCGCCGGTGGCATCTACCAGGTGGCGTTCGCATAAGCCGCCTGACCGCCCCGACTCCGCCCGCACAGACTTCTTGGAGCACACCATGAGCGACACCCCCAGCACCTCCTCGCACGGCCACGGCCCCTTCATCGCGGCGATCGACCAGGGCACGACCTCCAGCCGCTGCATCGTCTTCGACAAGGACGGCCGGATCGTGTCGGTCGACCAGAAGGAGCACGAGCAGATCTTCCCGAAGCCCGGGTGGGTCGAGCACAACGCGACCGAGATCTGGACCAACGTCCAGCAGGTCGTCGACAGCGCCGTCGAGAAGGCGGGCATCACGGCCAAGGACGTCAAGGCCATCGGCATCACCAACCAGCGCGAGACCACCGTGCTGTGGGACAAGAACACCGGTGAGCCCGTCCACAACGCCATCGTCTGGCAGGACACCCGCACCGACGCGCTCTGCCGGGAGCTCGGCCGCAACGTCGGCCAGGACCGCTTCCGCCGCGAGACCGGCCTGCCGCTGGCCTCCTACTTCGCCGGCCCGAAGATCCGCTGGCTGCTCGACAACGTCGAGGGCCTGCGCGAGCGCGCCGAGCGCGGCGACATCCTCTTCGGCACGATGGACTCCTGGGTCATCTGGAACCTCACCGGCGGCGTCAACGGCGGCCACCACGTCACCGACGTGACCAACGCCTCGCGCACCATGCTGATGAACCTCCACAACCTGGAGTGGGACGAGAAGATCCTCGCGTCCATGGACATCCCGGCCGCCGTGCTGCCGGAGATCAAGTCCTCCGCCGAGGTCTACGGCACCAGCGCGTCCGGCGTCCTCGCCGGCGTCCCGGTCGCCTCCGCGCTCGGCGACCAGCAGGCCGCGCTCTTCGGCCAGACCTGTTTCGCGCAGGGCGAGGCCAAGTCCACGTACGGCACCGGCACCTTCATGCTGATGAACACCGGGCATGAGCCGGTCAACTCGTACAACGGCCTGCTGACCACCGTCGGTTACCGCATCGGCGACCAGCAGCCGGTCTACGCCCTGGAAGGCTCCATCGCCGTCACCGGCTCGCTGGTGCAGTGGATGCGCGACCAGATGGGCCTGATCAACTCCGCGGCCGAGATCGAGACGCTGGCCAGCACCGTCGAGGACAACGGCGGCGCCTACTTCGTCCCGGCCTTCTCCGGCCTGTTCGCCCCCTACTGGCGCTCCGATGCGCGCGGTGTGATCGCGGGCCTGACCCGCTACGTCACCAAGGCGCACATCGCCCGCGCCGTCCTCGAGGCCACCGCCTGGCAGACCCGTGAGATCACCGACGCCATGACCAAGGACTCCGGCGTCGAACTGACCGCACTCAAGGTCGACGGCGGTATGACCTCCAACAACCTGCTGATGCAGACCATCTCGGACTTCCTGGACGCCCCAGTGGTGCGCCCGATGGTCGCCGAGACGACCTGCCTCGGCGCTGCCTATGCGGCCGGACTGGCCGTCGGCTTCTGGTCCAGCACCGACGAACTGCGCGCCAACTGGCGCCGGGCCGCCGAATGGACCCCCCGGATGGACGCGGCCACCCGTGACCGCGAATACAAGAGCTGGCTCAAGGCCGTCGAGCGGACCATGGGCTGGCTCGACGACGACGAGAGCTGACGAGGAGCACATCATGAGCACCCTGCAGAGCGTCCCGGCCCTCGGGACGCACCCGGCCAGCGGTTCCACCGCGAGCCGTGCCGAGACCCGGGAGCAGCTTTCCAAGGCGACGTACGACCTCCTGGTGATCGGCGGCGGCATCCTGGGCATCTCCACCGCCTGGCATGCCGCGCAGGCCGGGCTGCGGGTGGCCCTGGTGGACGCCGGTGACTTCGCCGGCGCCACCTCCTCCGCCTCCTCCAAGCTGCTGCACGGCGGTCTGCGCTACCTGCAGACCGGCGCGGTCAAGCTGGTGGCGGAGAACCACTTCGAGCGACGTGCGGTGTCCCGCCAGGTGGCACCGCACCTCGCCAACCCCCTGACCTTCTACCTGCCCGTCTACAAGGGCGGCCCGCACGGCGCGGCCAAGCTCGGCGCGGGCGTCTTCGCCTACTCCGCACTGTCCGCGTTCGGCGACGGCGTCGGCCACGTCATAAGCCCGGCCAAGGCCGCACGCGACGTGCCCGAACTGCGCACCGACAACCTCAAGGCCGTGGCCGTCTACGGCGACGACCAGATGAACGACTCGCGCATGGCCCTGATGACCGTCCGTGCCGCCGTCGCGGCCGGCGCCACGGTCCTCAACCACGCCGAGGTCACCGGCCTGCGCTTCACCCAGGGCCGGGTCACCGGCGCCGAACTCAAGGACCGCCTCGACGGCACCGAGTTCGGCGTCAGCGCCCGCCTGGTCCTCAACGCCACCGGCCCCTGGGTCGACCACCTGCGCAAGATGGAGGACCCGAACGCGGCCCCCTCCATCCGCCTGTCCAAGGGCGCGCACCTGGTCCTCAAGCGCACCGCCCCCTGGAAGGCCGCGCTGGCCACCCCGATCGACAAGTACCGCATCACCTTCGCCCTCCCCTGGGAGGACATGCTGCTGCTCGGCACCACCGACGAGGAGTACGAGGGCGACCCGGCCGACGTCGCCGTCAACGAGAAGGACACCGCCCAGATCCTGGACGAGGCCGCCTTCTCCATCCGCGACCAGCAGCTCTCCCGCGACCTGATCACGTACTCCTTCGCGGGTCTGCGGGTCCTGCCCGGCGGCCCCGGCGACACCTCCAAGGCCAAGCGCGAAACCGTCGTCACCGAAGGCAGCGGCGGAATGCTGTCCGTCGCCGGCGGCAAGTGGACGACCTTCCGGCACATCGGCCGCACGGTGATGAACAAGCTCGCCGCGCTGCCCGGCCACCCGCTGGCCGAGGACATGGAGCCGATCTCCCGTCTGCCGAAGAAGCTTCCGCTGCCCGGTATCGCCAACCCGAACGCGGTGGCCCACCGGCTGCTGGTCGACGGCGGCACCCCCGGCCCGCACATGGCCCCCGACACCGCCCGGCACCTGGCCACCCACTACGGGTCGCTGTCCTTCGACATCGCCCGGCTGGCCAACGAGAACCCCGCGCTCGCCGAGCGGATCCACCCCGACGCGCCGGAGATCTGGGCACAGGTCGCCTACGCCCGCGACCACGAGTGGGCCGAGACCGTCGATGACGTGCTGCGCCGCCGTACGACGCTGATGATCCGCGGCCTGGACACGGAGGACGTCCGGGCCCGGGTGAAGGGCATGCTGACCGACTGACGCCAGGTCAGGCCGGAAGGCGGCGACGAGGGGGCGGTCCACGGGGCCGCCCCCTCGTCGTCTGTGTGCACCCCGCCGTGCCCGGGGAGGCCATAATGACCGCAGACATCGGATGTCTGTACGGGGAGGGCGGCCATGGCGGTCACCGACGAGGCCATCGAGAAGATCAAGGGCATGATCCTCTCCGGCGCGCTGCGGCCGGGCGACCGGCTGCCGAAGGAGAGCGAGCTGGCGGCCGAGCTGGGCCTGTCGCGCAATTCGCTGCGCGAGGCGGTGCGCGCGCTCTCCCTCATCCGCATCCTGGACGTCCGCCAGGGCGACGGCACCTATGTCACCAGTCTCGACCCCCAGCTGCTCCTGGAGGCCATGAGCTTCGTGGTGGACTTCCACCGCGACGACACGGTGCTGGAGTTCCTGGCCGTGCGCCGGATCCTGGAGCCGGCCGCGACGGCGATGGCGGCCGGCCGGATCACCCCGGAGCAACTGGACGCGCTGGAGGGGCAGTTGACCGCGCCGGGACCCGAGCCGTCCGTGGAGGATCTGGTCGCCGGCGATCTGGAGTTCCATCGCACGATCGTCGCCGCCTCCGGCAACTCCGTCCTGTGCTCGCTGCTGGAGGGCCTGTCGGGCCCCACCACCCGGGCCCGGATCTGGCGCGGTCTGACCCAGAAGGACGCGGTGGCCCGTACGCTCACCGAGCACCGGGCGATCCTCGGCGCCCTGCGCGACCGGGACGCACAGGCGGCGCAGGCGTGGGCGACGGTGCATATCGCCAGCGTGGAGCAGTGGCTGCGCGCATCGCTGTGACCCGGGGCGGCTGCCGCGCCCGCTCCCCCGCCCCGCTCGCCTGCCGTGCTCAGGCCGCGAAGCCGCCGTCGACGGTGAGGGCGGCGCCCGATCCGTTTGACCACCTGCTCCGCAAGGTCCTCGCGGCTGCGGTACGTCAGCGCCACCGCGGCCCCGTCGGCGGCCGGCCGCACCGCGATCTCCGCGCCGATCCCCCGGCTGCCGCCGGTCACCAACGCCACCTTGCCGCCGAGCGGCCGCCCCTGGGCAGCCGTCTCCGCACTCGTCACCGCACTCGTCACCGCACACGTCATCGTCCTCACCTCGTATGTCAGGAGTCCGTCCCGTGGACCGCACCGCCCCCGGTGGCGGCGGTACGGCTCCATCGTCCGGCGGCCCGCACAGCGGGGCTCGCGGAATCCGGACGGGAACCCGCCCGGCCGTGCGGCGGTCCGCCCTCACCTCCCGCGCGGCGCCCCGACCCCGTACACCCGCCCCGCGGTCCCCCCGAACACCGCCGCCCGCTCGGCCGGGGTGAGGCGGGCGGTGGCGGACTCGGCGAGGGCGAGGACGTCGTCGTAGTCCGCGGCCAGGGTGCACACCGGCCAGTCGGAGCCGAAGAGGAGACGGTCGGGGCCGAAGGCGTCCAGGACGTGGCGGGCGTAGGGCAGGATCTGCTGCGGGCGCCAGGCGGCGTGGTCGGCCTCGGTGACCAGGCCGGAGAGTTTGCCGCTGACGTTCGGGTGGCGGGCGAGGGCGGCGGTCCGATCGGCCCAGGGCTGCCAGTCGCCCCGGGCGACGGCGGGTTTGCCGGCGTGGTCGAGGACGAAGGACAGACCGGGCAGGGCGCGTACGGCGGCCTCGGCGGCGGGCAGTTCGCGCGGGGTGACCAGGAGGTCGTAGACCAGGCCCGCCTCGGCCACCTCACCCAGGCCGCGCAGCACCTCGGGGCGGGTCAGCCAGTCGGGATCCGGTTCGTCCTGGACCTGGTGACGGATGCCCACCAGACCGCCCGGCCCCCGGGGCTGCGCCGCCAGCACGTCCGCGAGGCCGGGGTCGGTGAGGTCGGCCCAGCCGACGACGCCCCGTACCGGCCCGTCCGCGGCGGCGAGGGCGAGCAGTTCGGCGGTCTCCGCGTACGAGGCGGAGGACTGGACGAGGACCGTTCCCGCGAAGCCGTGCGCGGTCAGCTGCGGGGTGAGGTCGGACAGTGCGTAGCTGCGGCGGATCGGGTCGGCCCACGGCCCGTCCATCCACGGCTGGTCGCGGCGGCCGAGGTCCCACAGATGGTGGTGGGCGTCGATGCGCATCAGGCTCCCGGGGCGGTGAGGGGCAGCGGCAGGTCCGGGCCGAGCAGACCACGGGCGACGAGGGTGTGCCAGAGGGCGTCGGGGATCTCCCAGGCGAACAGCGCGGCGTTCTCCGCGGCCTCCTGCGGTCCGGCGGCGCCGACGACGGCCGAGTCGACGGCGGGGTGGCCGAACGGGAAGCGCAGCGCGGCGGCCTTCAGCGGGACGGCGAACTCCGCGCAGATTTCGCCCGGTTGGCGGGCGCGCGCCAGGAGGGCGGGCGCCGCGGGCGCGTAGCTGTACGGGGCGCCGGGCGACGGATCGGCCAGCAGGCCGGAGTTGTAGACGCCGCCGACGACCACCGAGGTGCCGCGGCGCTCGCACACCGGCAGAAGGTCGTCGAAGGCGGTGCGTTCCAGCAGGGTCCAGCGCCCCGCGCACAGGACGACGTCCACGTCGAGGTCGGCCACCAGGCGGGCCAGGACGTCGCTGTGGTTCATGCCGAAGCCGACGGCGCGCACCGCCTTCTGGTCGCGCAGTTCGGCGAGGGCCGGAAAGCCCGTCGCGTACACCTCGGGAAGCCGGTCCTCGACGTCATGGAGAAGGACGATGTCGACCGCGTCCACGCCGAGCCGGGCCAGGGAGGCATCGAGGCCGGCGCGGATGCCGGCGCGGGTCAGGTCCCAGACCCGGGCGCGTGCGGGGGTGTCCACAAAGCCCTGGCCGTCGGCCTCCTCCCCCGGCACGAGCGGGCGCAGCCGGCGGCCGGCCTTGGTGACCAGCGCAGCCAGCCGGGCGAGGTGGTGTACGCGGGGTAGCCCTCGGCCCGCAGGCGGGCGGCGCGGGCGGCGCGGCCGGGTGCGGCGGCGCGCAGCAGGTCCAGCGCCTCGCCGGGCGTCAGGGCGTCGGTCAGATAGCGGAAGTCGACCAGCGAGACGAGTTCCTCCGGGCGCATCGCGGCGAGGAACTCCCAGACGGGCAGCCCCGCGCGGGTGGCCGCCAGATCCCAGGCCGCGTTGACCACCGCGCCCGCCGCCATCTGCATCACGCCCTTCTCCGGGCCGAGCCAGCGCAGTTGGGAGTCGTGGGTCAGCTCGCGGTGCAGTGCGGCGAGACCGGCGGCCGTGGCGGGCACCGGGCGGCCGGTGAGATACGGCGCCAGCGCCCGGATCGCGGCCGCCATGACCTCGGTGCCGCGGCCGAGGGTGAAGCACAGGCCGTGGCCCGGTGGGCCGCCGTCGGTGCGCAGCACCACGTAGGCGGCGGAGTAGTCGGGGTCGGGGTGCATGGCGTCCGAGCCGTCGAGCCGCCGCGAGGTGGGGAAACGGACGTCGTGGACCTCCAGCCCGGTGACGGTGTCGGTTACGGCCATGGGCGCGCCCCCTTGCTGTCGCTGAGGACCGGCCGGAGGCTGCCCTCACCCGGTTGCTCCGTGCCGGAAATCCGGCCGGAACTTCGGCCGGATCACCACAGGCAACTGCCTGCCCGGAACATCGGACCTTTCCGGGTCATCCGATGTATAGACCCGGGGCCGAGACCGCGTCCAGACCCCCTACCCGCACCCAGCCCAGCCCCCGTACCACACGCCACCCTCCGCCCGCGCCGCATCCGTACCGCGTCCGCTCCCCCGGACCACGGACGGAAGTCGAGCGACCAGCAGTGATCATCTTCGCAATAGGTCGGATGAAACAGGACCCGTTCCTGCACAGGGGCTGCGGGCGGGCGCGCCGGACGCCGTAGGCTGGGGGACGCACGTAATGGAACGGCAACCGGTGACCGCCGCGGGGCGGCCCCACCGGTCGGAAGGAGGCGCGGGTGATCGAGCTCGAGGGGGTTCCCGAGCTGATCGACCCGGTCATGGTGGCCGCGTTCGAAGGCTGGAACGACGCCGGTGACGCCGCCTCCGCCGCGGTCGCGCACCTGGACCGGGAATGGAAGGGCGAGGTCTTCGCCGCGCTGGACGCGGAGGACTACTACGACTTCCAGGTGAACCGCCCGACCGTCTTCCTGGACGGCGGCGTTCGCAAGATCACATGGCCCACGACCCGGCTGTCCGTCGTCCGCGTCGGTGACAACGGCGGCAAGGGTCGGCGGCGCGATCTCGTCCTGGTCCGCGGCATCGAGCCCAGCATGCGCTGGCGCTCGTTCTGCAACGAAATCATGGGCTTCGCCCATGAGTTGGGCGTGGAGATGGTGGTGGTGCTGGGCGCGCTGCTCGGCGACACCCCGCACACCCGGCCGGTTCCGGTCACCGGCGTCACCTCCGACGCGGACCTGGCCACCCGGCTCGATCTGGAGGAGTCGCGCTACGAAGGCCCCACGGGCATCGTCGGCATCCTCCAGGAGGCGTGCACCCACGCGGGCGTCCCGGCGGTGAGCCTGTGGGCGGCGGTGCCGCACTACGTCTCCCAGCCGCCCAACCCCAAGGCCAGCCTGGCGCTGCTCAACCGGCTGGAGGACCTGCTCGACATCAGCATCCCGCTCGGCGAGCTGAGCGAGGACGCCCGCGCCTGGCAGCTGGGCGTGGACCAGCTGGCTGCCGAGGACAGCGAGGTCGCCGAGTACGTCCAGTCGCTGGAGGAGGCCCGGGACACCGCCGAGCTGCCGGAGGCGTCCGGTGAGGCCATCGCCCGCGAATTCGAGCGCTATCTGCGGCGCCGCGATCCGCAGGCCGGACCGGGCCTGGCGTCGGAGGGCGGGGTCGCGGACGGCCGCGACCGCGATGCCTCGTATCTGCGCGACACCGCCAGCGGCCGTACGCGCCCGCCGCGGCCGGTGTCCAAGGAGCCGCGGGAGCCACGGGAGTCGCCCGAGCCGAGGGAGCCGCACGGGCCCAAGTCCGGTGAGGACAAGGGCAGGGGCACCGGGGCCGGGGGCGCGGACACCGAGGGCACCACGGACACCTCCGGCGGCGCCGATCCGGACGCCGGCGGCCCCGAGGACACCGAGCACTGACCCGCAGGACCACGCGCACCGCCTTCACCCGAGGCCCCGAACCACCGCCCGCCGGGCCGGTGTTCGGGGCCTTCGCCTACCCGCCCCCGTACGGGAAAGGGGCGCCCCCACCGCCCGGTGGAGGCGCCCCGAAGGACGGACAGATGTCGGCGCGCGGCCCTCAGGAGGCCGTCACGGCGCTCGCGCGGCCCGTCAGAGCGCCACGCCCAGGAGCGCGTCGACGGTACGGGAGACGAGGCCCGGCGCGCCCTCGTCGGTGCCGCCGCCGTCCTGCTGCGCGGCGGCCCAGCGGTCCACCGCGGCGAGGGCGGCCGGGGAGTCCAGGTCGTCGGCGAGAGCCGTACGGATCTCCTCCAGGAGGGCCTCGGCGGGCGGACCGTCGGGGCGGGAGACCGCGGCGCGCCAGCGCCCGAGCCGTTCCACGGCCTCGTCCAGCACCGCGTCGGTCCACTCCCAGTCGGCGCGGTAGTGGTGGGCGAGCAGGGCCAGGCGGATCGCGGCCGGATCGACACCGTCACGGCGCACCGTGGAGACGAAGACCAGATTGCCCTTGGACTTGGACATCTTCGCGCCGTTCAGGGCCACCATCCCGGCGTGGACGTACGCCTTGGCGAACGGGTGCTCGCCGGTGAGGGCCTGGGCGTGCGAGGCGCCCATCTCGTGGTGCGGGAAGGCGAGGTCGGAGCCGCCGCCCTGGACGTCGAAGCCCATGCCCAGGTGCTCCAGGGCGATGGCGACGCACTCGATGTGCCAGCCGGGGCGGCCGCGGCCGAGCGAGCCGCCGTCCCAGCTCGGCTCCCCGTCGCGGGCGGCCATCCACAGCATCGGGTCGAGGGGGTTCTTCTTGCCCTCGCGCTCCGGGTCGCCGCCGCGTTCGGCCGACAGCAGCCGCATCGCGTCGGCGTCCAGGCCGGAGACCTCACCGAAGTGGGCGTCGGACTCGACGGAGAAGTAGGTGTCGCCGTCCAGCTCGTAGGCGGCACCGGCGTCACGCAGCCGCTCCACCAGCGGGACGATGCCCGGTATCGACTCGACGGCTCCTATGTAGTGGCGGGGCGGCAGCATCCGCAGGGCCGTCATGTCCTCGCGGAACAGGGCGGTCTCGCGCTCGGCGAGCGCCGTCCAGTCGTCGCCCGTGGCCACGGCCCGCTCCAGCAGCGGATCGTCGACGTCGGTGACGTTCTGCACGTAGTGAACCTGGCGCTTCGTGTCGAGCCACACGCGCTGAACGAGGTCGAACGCGTTGTAGGTCGCCGCGTGCCCCATGTGGGTGGCGTCGTAGGGCGTGATGCCGCAGACGTAGATACGGGCGACGGGACCGGGGTCGAGGGTCACCCGTCCGCCGGTCGCGGTGTCGTGGATCCTCAGGTCGCGGCCCTGGCCAGGCAGGGCGGGGACCTCAGAAGCGGGCCATGCATGCATGCCTTGAGCGTAACCGGACGCATGTTCCGCATACGAACCGGACCGGCGGTCTTGGCCGAATTCGGGGTCTTGTGTTCCGGGCCGAAGCGTGCTCCCGGCTCCGGTCAGACCGGCGGCCAGGGAATCGCGGGCCACTGCCCGCTGGGCTCGGGGTGCTTGCCGGTGCGCAGCAGCTCCGCCACCCGCTCCCGCAGCGCCGCGATCTCGGCGCCGGTGATCAGCTCGGCCAGTCGGGCGGCGAGCGGCGCACCGTCCGCCAGCGCCTCCCGGAGCCCGCGCAGGACCTCGACCGCCTCCTCGGTCAGCGGCTCGCCCGCCCAGCCCCACAGCAGGGTGCGCAGTTTGTCCTCGGCGTTGAAGGTGACGCCGTGGTCGATGGCGAAGAGCCGCCCGCCGGCACCGGGCAGCAGGTGCCCGCCCTTGCGGTCGCCGTTGTTGATCACCGCGTCGAGCACCGCGAGCCGCCGCAGCCAGGGGTGATCGGCGTGCACCAGCAGCGCGGTACGGCCCTCGCCGATGTCCGCGTACCCGACGGCCTTCCAGCCCGGCCCCGGCTCGGCATCCTCGATCAGCGCCAGCAGCTCGGGCACCGCACGCTCGCCGTCGCCGTCGTCCGCACCGCCGCCCTCGCCGTCGTCCGCCCCGTCGGGCGCCTCGATCCACTCCTGGACCATGCCGGTGCCGTACGGCCCGTCCCGCAGCACCGTCGCCGGGATCAGGTCCCAGCCGGTGGCCCGGGAGACCTCGTAGGCGGCGACCTCCCGCTGGGCGAGCGTGCCGTCGGGGAAGTCCCACAGCGGGCGCTCGCCCGCGACCGGCTTGTAGACGCAGGAGGCGGTGCGCCCGTCGCGCTCGACGGTGCAGTAGAGCACCGCGTTGGACGCCTCGCGGATCTGCCCGCGGACCGTCAGCTCACCGTCGGCGAGGAAGGCGTCCATACGGGCCGCCGCAGACTCCTCGGCAGCCGGTCCCGGCCGGTCCGCGGGCTCGGCGGCCGGTGCGGCGGCGGGCTCCACGGCGCTCAGGCGTCCCGCCGGTATCCGTTCTGGCGCGGGCATACATGTCCCTCCGGGTCGAGCGGCAGGCTGCACAGCGGGCACGGCGGACGGCCCGCGTTGACGACTTCCAGGGCCCGCTTGGCGAAGGCCCGGGCCATCGTGCCGGTCAGGCGCACCCGAAGCATCGGCGGGCCGTTCTCGTCGTCCTGGAGGAGCCGCTCCTCGGCATCGGCGAGGTCCTCGTCGCTGTCGGCCTCCAGCTCGACCAGCGCCTGTGCCTCGACGATCATCCGCTCGTCCTCGCCGTCCCAGGCCAGCGCCATGGTGCCGACCCGGAACTCCTCCTCGACCGGCGACTCCAGCGGCGCGGTGTCGGCCACCTCGGGCGGCGAGACGGCGGGCACCGGGGCACTGCCGCCGCTGCGCCGCACGACCTCGTCCAGCAGCTCGTCGATGCGCTCGGCGAGCGCGGCGACCTGGGTCTTCTCCAGAGCGACGCTGGTGGTGCGGCCGGCCGCGGTGGCCTGAAGATAGAAGCTACGGCGTCCGGGCAGCCCGACCGTACCGGCGACGAAGCGGTCCGGCGCGTCGTAGAAGAACACCTGACGGGACAACGTCCTGCTCCGTTTGCTCGACTTCGGGGGCACTGCGGTCGCTGCGCGGTCCTGCGGTGACTGCACTGTTCACAGGGGCACGGCAGAGCAGCGCCGTCGCACCACCCTACTGCGCCGACTGATCACCGTGCTCAGGAAGCCGGGGGATCACGAGGTCACGGCGCTCCGGCCCCGCCCCCCAGGGCCGCATCGCGCTCCGCGGCCGGTCCGGCGCCTTCCTCCGGGGGCACCAGGGAGGCGAAGTCACCGGTGTCGCCGAGCCGTACGACATAGGGCCGCAGCCGGGTGTAGCGGATCACCGTGACCGAGCAGGGCTCGGCCGAGATCCGCTGGAAGAGGTCGAGGTGCATCCCGAGGGCGTCGGCGACCAGGGCCTTGATGATGTCCCCGTGCGAGCACATCAGATAGACGGCCTCGGCGCCGTACTGCTCCTCGATGCGCGCGTTCCACTCCCGTACGGCGTCGACCGCGCGGCCCTGCATGGCCCGCATCGACTCGCCACCGGGGAAGCCGGCCGCCGAGGGGTGCTGCTGGACGACCTCCATGAGCGGCTCGTCGTTCAGCTCGGCCAGCTTGCGCCCGGCCCAGTCCCCGTAGTCGCATTCGCTGATCCGCTCCTCGACGTGCAGCGGCAGCCCGGGGCGCGCGGCCAGCAGCGGCCGCAGCGTCTCCTGGCACCGCTGGAGCGGGCTGGACACCGCCGCGGCCAGCGGAATTCCCGCCAGGCGCGCGGGCAGCCGGGCGGCCTGCGCGGCGCCCCGATCGTCGAGCCCGACACCTGGCAGCCGTCCGGCGAGCACACCGGAGGTGTTGGCGGTGGAGCGGCCGTGCCGGAGCAGAATCAGCGTGGGCATGGCCGCCAGCCTACGTTCCCGGGGGCGGGGGCCACGAGGGGTGCCGTCCCCGGGCCGTACGTCACCCGGTGCCCATTCCTGGCAGGCCGCCGGAGGAGGGGCGAGAATGCCAGGTGTGATCGTGGATTGCGCCACCTACCGGGAGGGCCGCCGGATCGACTGCGCGGCCGACTTCGGCCGCGCCCTCCAGGAGGCACGCGCCGAGGGCCACTCCTTCCTGTGGCTGGGCATGTACGAGCCCACCCAGGAGGAGTTCGACATGGTCACCTCCGAATTCTCCCTGCACCCCCTGGCCGTCGAGGACGCCCTCAACGCCCACCAGCGGCCCAAGCTGGAGGTCTACGACGACTCGCTCTTCGTCGTCCTCAAGCCGATCACCTACGACATCGGCGCGGACACCGTCACCGCCTCGGAACTGATGCTCTTCGTCGGCGACTCGTTCGTGGTGACCGTCCGGCACGGCGCGGCCAGCCCGCTGCGCGCGGTCCGCAGGCGGCTGGAGCAGCAGCCCAAGATCCTGCGGCACGGGCCGACGGCGGTGCTCTACGCGGTCAGCGACGCGGTGGTCGACCACTACATCGACGTCGCCGGTGAACTCCAGCTGGACCTGGAGGGGTTGGAGGCCGAGGTGTTCTCCCCGGACCGCGGCGACACCAAGAACACCGCGGCCCGCATCTACGCCTTCAAGCGCGAGGTGATGGAATTCCGGCGCGCCACCGCCCCGTTGGCCGATCCGATGACCCGTCTCCAGAACCCCGGGGTGCCGTTCGTGCACGACCATGCCCGGCCGTTCTTCCGCGATGTGGACGACCATCTCACCCGCGCCAACGAGTCGGTGGAGGGCCTCGACCGGCTGCTCTCGGACATTCTCGCCGCCCATCTGGCGCAGATGGGCGTACGGCAGAACGACGACATGCGCAAGATCTCGGCGTGGGCGGCGCTGGCCGCCGTACCCACCCTGATCGCCGGCGTCTACGGCATGAACTTCCACCGCATGCCCGAGCTGGACTGGCGCTACGGCTACGAGGCGGTCCTGCTGGTCATGGTCGTCATCGAGGTGTGCCTGTACCGGCTGTTCAAGCGGCGCGGGTGGCTGTGAGGGCACGGGGCGACGGCTCTGTCACCGTCCCTCGGGCATCCGCCCGTCGGCCGTCGCCCCCGGGCCTCAGGCGAACTCCGGCGCCGACGTCGCCGGCCCGCCCAGCGCATTGCGCCGCTCCGGCATCCGCAAGGTGACCATCCGCCGCCAGCCGACCGTCCGTTCATACGCGTACATCCCCCAGATCGCGGCGGCGAGCACCCGGGACTTGGCCGCGGGCCAGCGCAGGATACGGCCCATATGAGCCGTCACCGCCAGGCTCACGTCCCGGTAGATGCCGACCTCGGCGAGCGCGCACTCGTGCAGGATCCGCTGGATGGTGCGGCCGTGCCCCGCGCGGGCCAGCCGCAGCAGTTCCTCGTGGCAGTAGGCGAGGTGGTTGTCCTCGTCCTGGGAGATCATCCGGACCGCCTTGCCGACCTCGGGGTGGTCGCCGAAGAAGGTCTTGAGCATCTCCATCTGGTCGGCGGCGCGCTGCTCGGTGACCCGGCTGTGCGCGAGGTAGGTGATGACGTCGATGACGGCCAGCGGCTCGTCGCGGCGCAGTTTGTCGTGGGCCAGTCCGATGCCGCGCCGCTCCAGCAGCATGGTGTAGTCGGTTTCCGCCGGGACGTCGGTGGGGGTCAGACCGCGCTTGCGCAGCAGGGCGTTGAAGATACGGCCGTGTTTGTCCTCGTCGGCGCCGTGCCGGGCGACCTTGGGGGCGAGCTCCCGCTGCGAGGCGGGCAGCAGCGCGGCGATCCGGCCGTTCTCCCAGCCGCCCTGGGACTCTCCGCTGGCCGCGATGGAACAGAACAAACGGTACGCATCGTCGCTGTCGACGATCTCCTGGAACACGCTTCGGGCCGAGAGCATCCGCACCACCTTCCGCAGGACCCGTCATGGCAAGTCAAATGCGGCCTCCTGGGTGCGGCAACCGCAGCGACGGCCGGTGCGCCCGTTGGTGCCCGGGCATGCGCCCGTTCGAACGACTCCCCCCGGTGGCGGCGGGGCGTAACCCGCACGCCACCGGAACGTTGTGCTGCGTGACGGCCGTGGCGGGGAAGACCCCCGAGCCCCCACCACGGCCGCAGCCCCGAGCGGCCCGGCGCCCACGCGCCGGGCCTTTGCGTGGGTGGGCCTGCCGGGTGCGTGGGCGGGCCTGCCGGGCCTCGGTGGCGTACGGCGGCCGGGACCGGCCCCCGCCGCCTCAGGCCACTCCGGCCCGCTCCACCGCCTCGATCCCGGCCCGCAGCGACGCCAGCCGCTCCTCCCTCGTGAAGCCCGCCGGGGCGAGCGACAGCGTGGTGACCCCGGCCGCCGCGTACGCCTGCATCCGCTCCGCGATCCGCTCGACCGAGCCGAGCAGCGTGGTCTGGTCGATCAGCCGCTCCGGGATGGCCGCGGCCGCGCCCTCCTTGTCGCCGGACAGGTACTTGTCCTGGATCTCGGCGGCCTCCTTCTCGTAGCCCATCCGCTGCGCGAGCTGGTTGTAGAAGTTCTGCTTGCGGCTGCCCATGCCGCCCACGTACAGCGCGGTGTACGGCCGGAACATATCGGCCAGCGCGCTGACATCCTTGTCCTGGCCGACCGCGAGCGGCAGCGTCGGACACACATCGAACCCGTCCAGCGTCTTGCCCGCCTGCTCGCGGCCCGCCCGGAGGTGCGCGACGGCGGTCTCCTCCAGATGTTCGGCCGACGGGAAGATCAGCAGCGCGCCGTCGGCGATCTCACCGGTCTGCCGGAGGTTCTTCGGGCCGATCGCCGCGATGTAGACGGGGATGTGCGCACGCTCCGGATGGACGGTGAGCTTCAGCGGCTTGCCGGGCCCGCCGGGCAGCGGCAGCGTCCAGTGCTCGCCCTCGTACGACAGCCGCTCACGGCTCATCGCCTTCCGTACGATCTCGACGTACTCACGGGTGCGCGACAGCGGCTTGTCGAACTTGACGCCGTACCAGCCCTCGGACACCTGCGGGCCGGACACCCCCAGCCCCAGCCGGAACCGGCCGCCGGAGAGCGAGTCGAGGGTCGCGGCCGTCATGGCGGTCGCCGCGGGCGTACGGGCGGGGATCTGGAAGATGCCCGACCCGATGTCGATCCGCTCGGTCTGGGCGGCGACCCAGGACAGTACGGTGGCGGCGTCCGATCCGTAGGCCTCGGCGGCCCAGCACACGGAATAACCGAGGCGGTCGGCCTCCTGCGCCACCGCGAGATTGTCCGCGTCCATCCCGGCGCCCCAGTAGCCGAGGTTGATGCCAAGCCTCATGCCCATGCCGCTCCCCTTACTCGTCAGTAACGTCTCTCCTGCGGGGGACTGTAGCGCGCACGCCGCACGCGCGTCAGCGACTGTTCCCCTCCGATCCGCACCACTCGGCCAACCGGCCCTCAGGCCCCCTCTCCCGGGGCCTCCATTGGGGCCTCTCCCGGGGCCTCTTCTGCCGGTTGTCCACAGGTTCCCTGATCGCGGCGCGCGGCGCGTAACCTCAGGGCCCATGGAGCAAAGGCACCTCGGCCGTACGGGCCTTCGCGTGTCCCGCCTCGGCCTGGGCACCCTCAACTGGGCACGCGACACCGACGAGCAGGAAGCCGCCGACCAGCTCAAGACCTTCTGGGAGGCGGGCGGCACGCTCGTCGACACCGCCGACATCTACGCCGACGGCGGCGCCGAATACCTCCTCGGCCGACTGACGGACGGCCTCATTCCGCGCGACGACCTGGTGATCGCCACCAAGGCGGGCAGCGTCCTGGAAACGGACCGCCGCGTCGACGGCTCCAGACGCCATCTCCTCGCCGCCCTCGACGCCTCCCTGGAGCGCCTGGACACCGATTACGCCGACCTGTGGCAGCTGCACGCCTTCGACCCGCACACCCCGCTGGAGGAGACGCTCGGGGCCCTCGACCTCGCGGTCACCAGCGGCCGGGCCCGCTATGTGGGGCTGGCGAACTTCTCCGGCTGGCAGCTCGCCAAGGCCGCCACCTGGCAGCTGTCCGCACCCGGCGTCCGCACCCGCCTGGCCAGTACGCAGATGGAATACTCCCTGCTCCAGCGCGGCGTGGAGCGCGAGGTGCTGCCCGCAGCCCTCGACCTGGGCATCGGCCTGCTGCCCTCCTCACCGCTCGGCCGCGGCGTCCTCACCGGCAAGTACCGCAACGCCACCCCCGCCGATTCCCGCGGTGCCTCGCAACATCTGGCGCCCTTCGTCGCCCCCTACCTGGACGAGACCGCGGGCCGCGTCGTGGAGGCCGTCAGCACCGCCGCCGACGGCCTCGCCGTCACCCCGCTCCAGGTCGCCCTCTCCTGGGTCCGCGACCGCCCCGGCGTCACCGCCCCGATCGTGGGCGCCCGCACAGCGCAGCAGCTCAGAGCGGCATTGTCAGTGGAGACCCTTAGTCTTCCTGACGAGATCCGCCGGGCGCTGGACGATGTATCGGCTCCGGTGCACCACTACCCCGACCACGACTGGAGCACGCTGTGACCACCGACCACCTCGCCGGCGACAACCCGCTCGAGCCGGAGGCCACAGGCGAGCGCGAGCCGGCGGCCACAGCCGAGGAGCGGACGGCCACCGCGGGCGGAACGGCTGAGGCGGATCAGGCCGGAACGGCTGAGGCGGGCGAGGCCGGGGCGGCTGAGACGAACGAGGCCCGGGCGGCTGAGACAGACGAGGCCGGGGCCGCTCAGGCGGACGAGCCGGCAGCGACACCCGCGGGCCTGGCGGACGAGGGGGCAGCGACACCCGCGGGCCTGGCGGGCGAGGGGGCAGGAGCAGCCGCGAGCCAGGGGAGCGAGGGACCAGCGGCAAGCACGGGTCAGGGGAGCGATCGGGCGGGGGAAGGCACCACAGCGAGCGCCGCGCCGGCTGCCGTGGCCAACCCCCCGGCTGCCACGTCCGGGGCGGCCCCGACGGCCGCGCAGCTGGCGGCGGCCGTACGGGCCGTGGAGAGCGGTGCACGCCCGGCCGCCTCGTTCTTCACCGGGCCCTCGCGCCCGACCGGACCGACGACCGCGAAGCGTCCCGCGGCAAAGCCGGAGGGTGCCCCGGCGGAGCGCAGCCGCCCGGGACCGGAGGTGACCGCGCAGCGCACGGCCACCCCACCGAGCGCTCCGCCCGCCGGTCCGGTATCCGCCTCGCAGTCGCCCGCCGCTCCCGCTGCGGCTCCCCGGCCCATCCCACCGACGGCAGCCGGGCTCGAAGGCGTACGGCAGATCCTGACCGAGGGCGGCGCCCCGGCGGCGCTGGCCGAAAAGACCGCGCAGGTACTGGGCGAGCGTGCCGCCGAGGCGCTGCGCGCCGACCCCTGGCAGCTGCTCGCCGTACCGGGCGTACGCCCCGACCAGGCCGACGGCTTCGCCCGCGCCCTCCTCGGCCCCGCCTGCGGCCCGGACGACGAGCGGCGCGCCCAGGCCCTGGTCCTGTGGCTGCTGGAACAGGCCGCCGTCGCGGGCCACTCCGCCCTTGAGGCATCCGCGCTGCGCGCCGCGCTCTCCCAGCGGGCCGTACCCGACCCCGACGCCGCCCTCGAAACAGCCATCACCGAAGGCGCGGTGCTGGTCTTCCAGGACGAGCTCGACACCCCGGGCCGCCCCCGCCCCACGGCCGACAGCGACGAGGAGGGCGAGGAAGAGCGCCCCGTCCAGATCCTGCTGGGCCTCGACCGCTTCGCAATGGCCGAGGAAAGCGTGGCCGACGGCCTGGCGCGGCTGCTCAACACCTTCGAAGCACCGTCCGACTTCGAGGCACCGTCCGACCAGGAAGCCCCGGGCATTGACGGGGAAACCCCGAGCGACGCGGAATCCCTGAGTACCCCGCACAGCTTGGGCACCCCTGACAGGCAGACGGCCGCCGAAGACACCGGAGACGCCGAGGCCGCCGGGGACGCCGGGGAGACACCCGACGCCGCCACTCCGCCCCACGACTCCGCAACCCCGCCAACCAACGACCACCACATCGGGGGCAACCACCACACCGAGGGCGGCCTCCCCACAACCCCATCCCGCACCTCCATCTCCCCTTCCCCCTCCCTCACCGCCTGGACGACCGCGGCGGCCGCCGCCCCGTCTCCCTCCGCCACCGCGCTGATCCGGGCCGCCGCAACCAGCGGCCTGGTGACGCACACCGGCGCCGAGGCGGCCCGCGCCGAACCGGCCGCCCTGATCGCCGCCGCCCGCTCCCTGGGACTTGCGGCCTACGGCGCCACCCACACCGAAAACGGCCGCCGCCGACTGGCCACCCATCTGGCCGAGGCCGCCCCCGGCGCACCTGCCGAGAGCCTCGACGCGGCATCGGTGACCGTTTCCGGGCTGCTGTCCGGCCAGGAAGGACCGGGCCGGGACGCCGAAGGCGCCCTCGCCCTCGACCTCCTGGTGGTCCTGGACGCCCCGCAACTGGACCTGGAATCCGCCGCCATGCTCGTCGAGTCGCTGGCCGACGGCACCCGGCTGATCCTCAGCGGCGACCCCGCCGTCCTGTGGTCCGGCGGCCCCGGCCGCCTCTTCGCCGACCTCCTCGCGGCCCGCTTCTGCCCCCAGGTGACCTCCCGCACCCCGGACTTCGACCCGATCGGCGAGCTGGCGTCGGGCATCGGCATCGGCGAGCTCAACGAGGTCGAGGCGCCCGGCAAGGAGGTGGTGATCGTCCCGGTGCACAACGCCGGCGAGGCGGTCCACCGCACGGTCCAGCTGGTCGCCGACTCCGTCCCCCGAGCGCTGGGCATCCCTGCCGACCAGACCCAGGTCATCACGGTTGGCCACGGAGGCGCGGCCGGCACCCGCGCGCTGAACGCCGCCCTGAAGGAACGCCTCAACCCCGGCCCCGGCCGCTTCGCCGGCTTCGACTCCGGCGACCGCATCGCCTACACCCCGGCACCCGGCCGTACGCTCCCCGGCACCATCACCGGCGCCGACGCCTCCGGCCTCCACCTCGACTGCGACGGCACCGCGCTCACCGTCCCCCGCGAACAGGTGGAGGCCGGCGCACTACGCCACGGCTGGGCCCTCACCGCCCACCAGGCGGTCGGCCGACGCTGGCCCGCCGCCGTGGTCGTCCTGCCCGGCGACGCGGCCGCCGGCCTGACCCGCGCCTGGGTCTACACCGCCTTCAGCCGGGGCGAACGCCATCTCTCCGTGGTCCAGGGCGCCGACCAGGCCCTCCCCCGCGCCGTCACCGAGATCCCCGCAAAGGACCGCACCACCCGCCTCCGCACCCTCCTCCGCCTCCAAAACCCCACCCCGGAATCACTCAGCGAAGGGAATTAATCACACTCCGTAAACGTTGCCGTAAAAAGGAAGGAACGCAGGCGGAAGGAAGGCAGGCGGCCCACAAGGCCAACCAATCAACCAACTCAACCAATCAACGCCTGCCAAGGCCCCAGCCACCCGCCGGTCACCGCGCACAACCCACCCCTACGGGACCCCACGGGAAACGCACCCCTACAGGCCGACCCCCAGCGGGTGGTGTGCCGCTTCGACCAGGTACAGGCGGGTTCGACCAGGTACAGGCGGGAAACGCACCCCGACGGGCAACGGCCGCCTCACATCACCGCTCCCCGTCACCCCGTCGGCACCCCGTCAACGTCACCGCTTCCCGGGTGCCGATCACCACCCTCACCGCTCCCGATCAAGCGGCTCCAGAAAGTCATCCTCGTCGCCCAGCTCTTCGTCGAAGACCGAGCTGACGTCGAAGCGGCACACCACCCGCTGGGGGTCGGCCTGGTCGAACGGCGCGGACAGCCATTCTCCCGGCTCGGCCGGATCGTCGGCGGCCGCCACCCACAGCGTGGAGTCGCCCTCCTCCAGGCCGAACTCCTTGTGCCGGGAGGCGATCTCGTCCGGTTCGAACTCCCCGAACAGCACCCCCAGCGCCGCATGCACGCTGGTGCCGACCACCCCCGCGGCCTCGCCCGAGCCGTTCGACGTCGCTTCGTCGACAGCGTCCGGGTCGAGATCGGCGATGCGCTGCGCCTGATGCAGCAGCCGCTGAGGGTGGGCGACGGTGTAGTCGCGCCGGATCAGCACGCTGAGCGCGTTCGGTTCCTCGGGGCCCGCGTAGGCGGGCAGGGTCTCGTTCCCGGGGATCTCGAAGGGGGTGACCTCGTCGTGGGCGTCGTAGAGCAGCTCGTCATAGGCCTCAGCCGCCGCGGCGAGCTCGTCGAACGCGGCGTAGACGGCCGGGTCGTCCGGCCCCGAGCGGCGTTCGACCGCGTCGAGGTGACGGTCCAGCGCGGCTTTTACCGCCTCTGCGGCGGCACGTACCTCGGCAGCGGAAGGCTGCGCAGCATCAGACATAGTGCAGACGCTATCCGTACCGGGGCCGGTCCCGCACAATAGATGCGATGCCGGAATACGAATTCTGCGATGTGTATGTGCCCCGGGGGGTCTCCCGGTCGGCCGCCACACGCCTGCTGACCGACCATGCCGAGTACGGGCACTGGGAGTTGGACCGCCTCCGCCTGAACCCCGACGGCAGCCGCAAGGTGCGGCTGCGCCGCCGGATCATCCGACAGCTCCGCGCCACGTGGTGATCACTCACCCGCGCCACTTGGTGGCTGCCCGCCCGCGCCACGCGGTGGCCCCGAGGCGTGCCACGTGGTGACCGCCTAGCCGCGCCAGGTGCCTACCGCTGGGCTCGGCCTGGCCGAGCCACGTCGCGCCTTCCGCCTGCTACGCATGGTGCCCCCGCGCCAGGAAGTAACCACGCCGGCCACGGGCCGGCGCATCGGGGGCAGCCAGGGGCCGGCCACCGGGTAGGCGCGCGAGGGCCGCAAAAGCGAGCGGGCCCCTGTCGCCGCCCCAAGGTTGTAGCAGGCGGAAGGTCTGTGCCGAGCCCAGACGTGGCGGGGCCAGACCGAGCCCAAGGGGCACACCCGGTCTGCCCAAGGGGCACAGCGGCCTGAGGGTCCGGAGATGCCGGGTCGGTCGTACCAGGCCAGGCGCAGGTCGTACCAGGCCAGGCGCAGGTCGTACCAGGCCAGGCGCAGCAGAGCGGGCCCCGTGGCGACAGGGGCCCGCTCTTTTTTCGTGTTTTCGCTTCTTGGTCCGCGCTATGCGATCCACACCGTGCGTCCGCCCTTGGCGGTGCGCGCTATGTGGTGCGGATCACCGGATGTGGCGCGGATCAGCGGCGGGCGGTGCGCGCCCGGCGGTAGAGCACGGCGCCGCCGAGCAGCAGTCCGGCGCTGGCCGGTACCGCGTAGCCGATCATGTCGGCGCCGGTGTGGGCGAGATGCGCGCCGGGCTGCGGACCCGTACCGGGCTCCGGGGTCGCGGTCTCCGACCCGCCCTGGTGGCCCGGGTGGTGCGAGCCGCCCGGTGCCGAGGGCTGCCCCGGCGTCGGGTGACCCGGCTGGCCTGGGTTGCCAGGGTGACCGGGCTGACCCGGGTGGCCGGGCTGGCCGGGGTTGCCAGGCTGACCAGGGTGGCCCGGCTGGCCGGGATGGCCCGGGTGACCGGGGTGTCCCGGGTGGCCAGGCTGACCCGGGTGACCCGGGTGACCCGGGTGACCGGGGTGACCGGGGTGACCGGGGTGCCCCGGGTGGCCCGGGTGCCCCGGGTGGTGTGAGCCGCCCGGCGACTGGGGGCCTGATTCGTTGCCGCAGTCGTTGCCGTAGGTCGGGTTCAGCAGGCCGACGACGTCGACGGAGTTCCCGCAGACGTTCACCGGGACGTGGACCGGCACCTGGACGGTGTTGCCCGAGGCGACGCCCGGCGAGCCGGCGGTTCCGCCGTGGGCGCCGGAGCCGCCGTGGCTGCCGGAGCCACCCGGCTGACTGTGACCGTGGCCATGGTGACCGCCACCGTGCTTGCCGCCGTTGGTGCAGTGATTGCCGAACGCGGGGTTCAGCACCCCGACGACGTTGACGGTGTTCCCGCACACGTTGACCGGTGCGTCGACCGGCACCTGGACGGTGTTACCGGAGCCGACGCCCGGTGAATTCGCCGCGAAGCCCGACGCTCCGGAGGCCGCGTGGGCGTTTCCGGTGAGGGCGGCGAGCACGCCACCCGCGGCGGCGATCGTGATCAGGCCCTTTCGTGCGACCTGTCTCATAGGTTTTCCCCTGCCTAGTGCCTTACAGGAAAGCGTCCGAGGGGATCCATACGGAACGGCCCCCGGCACAGAAATACCCAGGGCTCCGGAATGCACGACCTGCATCCCGGAGCCGACCTGGATCAGGCCCTTACTCCGGGCCGATGCGCAACGTCAGAGAACGTCAGAACGTCAAGGACGTCGGAACGTCAATGGACGTCAGAACGTCACTTGTTGATGCAGGTGTTGCCGAAGGCCGGGTTCAGCAGCCCGATCACGGAGATCGTGTTTCCGCAGACGTTCACCGGGACGTGGACCGGCACCTGGACGGTGTTGCCGGAAGCCACACCAGGGGAGTTCAGGGACGCGCCCTGGGCACCCGAGTCGGCAACGGCCAGGCCCGCACCGGCAAATACGAGACCGCCGGTGATTGCCGCAGCGGCGACGATCTTCTTGATCATTGTTCCTCCTTGTAGGCAATGCGATCCCAGCCGCGGACCGCACTCACTGCAACGAGGTCGGTGCGTTGAAGCTACGAACACATCGCAGCATTCACCCGTTTCAGTGAATTCGATGCGAATGGTAGGAAGTTCGCACCGAATAAGGCACTGGGAAAGGAACCGGGCTTCGAATTCGGCAGGCCGACATCGCCCCGGGCTCCCCGGTCGGTGTCCCCTGGCCCCCCCCGACCTCCCCCGACCTCCCCCGGCCTCCCCCGGCCTCCCCCGGCCTCCCGAAGTCTCCGCCAACCAGCCCCTTGGTCATCTCCCCCTGACAGTCCCCCTGTTCAGCCAATGCTCCACACAACAGCCCGCGTCGCTCCGTGCGTTCTGCTGCATGCGTTCCGCTCCATGCGTTCCGCTGCATACGTGCCGTTGCATGCGCTCCCCGCCGTGCCGCACGAATGGCGGGAACGTCGGACGATCGAGCCCTCAGCTCTGATCGATGAAGCGGTCCAGCACCCGCACCCCGAACTTCAGCCCGTCCACCGGCACCCGCTCGTCCACTCCGTGGAACATCCCGGCGAAGTCCAGCTCCGGCGGCAGCTTCAGCGGTGCGAAGCCGAATCCGCGGATGCCGAGGTCGTCGAAGGATTTGGCGTCCGTACCGGCGGAGAGCATGTACGGCACGGCCCGCGCGATCGGGTCCTCGGCCTGGAGGGCCGACTGCATGGCCTCGACCAGCGCCCCGTCGAAGGTGGTCTCCAGGGCCTTGTCGGCGTGGACGTCCTCCCGCTTGACGCGGGGGCCGAGGATGCGGTCCAGGTCGGCCAGGAACTCCTCCTCGTAGCCCGGCAGGAATCGGCCGTCGACATGCGCGGTGGCCTGCCCCGGGATCACGTTGACCTTGTAGCCGGCGCCGAGTTGCGTCGGATTGGCGGTGTTCCGCAGCGAGGCGCCGATCAGCTTGGCGATACCACCGAGCTTGGCCAGGGTGGCGTCCATGTTCTCCGGGTCGAGTTCGGTGCCCAGCGCGTCCCCGAGCTGGTCCAGGAACGACCGCAGCGTCTTGGTCACGCGTACGGGGAACTCGTACCGCCCCAACCGCCCGACGGCTTCGGACAGTTCGGTGATCGCGTTGTCCTTGTGGATCATCGAACCGTGCCCGGCGTTGCCGTCGACGGTCAGCTTCATCCAGTGCATGCCCTTCTGGGCCGTCTCGATCAGATACAGCCGTACCTGCTCGTTGACGGTGAAGGAGAAGCCTCCGACCTCGCTGATCGCCTCCGTCACGCCCTCGAAGAGCTCGGGATGCTTGTCGACGAGGAACCGCGCACCGTAGGTGCCGCCCGCCTCCTCGTCGGCGAGGAAGGCCAGCACGATGTCCCGCGGCGGCTTCCGCCCCGTGCGCAGCCGGTCGCGTACGACGGCCAGCGTCATCGCGTCCATGTCCTTCATGTCGACCGCGCCCCGGCCCCAGACGCAGCCGTCGGCGATCTCCCCGGAGAAGGGGTGGTGGGTCCAGTCGTCGGCGTTGGCCGGTACGACGTCGGTGTGGCCGTGGATGAGCAGCGCGGGCCGTGAACGGTCCTCGCCCTCGATACGGGCGACGGTCGAGGCCCGGCCCTTGTGCGATTCAAAGATCTGCGGCTCCAGCCCGACCTCGGCGAGCTTCTCCGCGACGTACTCGGCGGCGGCCCGTTCACCCGGTCCGGAGTGGTCGCCGTAGTTGCTGGTGTCCATTCTGATCAGATCCCGGCAGAGGTCGACGACCTCGTCCTCACCAGTGACCGTACGGACCGGCTGCGACTCGCTCATGCCGAAACCTCGCTTCGCTCGGCCCCGCATTCGCGGGGCTCGCACCTCTCCATGGCTCGCTCGCGGAGCTCGCTCATGCTGAAACCTCGCTTCGCCCGGCCCCGCATTCGCAGGGCTCGCACCTCTCCATGGCTCGCTCGCGGAGCTCGCTCATGCTGAAACCTCGCTTCGCCCGGCCCCGCATTCGCAGGGCTCGCACCTCTCCATGGCTCGCTCGCGGAGCTCGCTCACAGTGCCTCCTCTTGGTTCACGGCCGCGGCGCGTTCCCCGGGGGAGCGCGGCCACGGCGGGGGTCCACCGCCATCCTCCCCCTCCTGCCCGTCACGCCCAAGGCCGCAATCCTCCGTACATGTGCTGGTCACAAGCTCGCGTCCGGCGAGATGTACGCGTGATCGACCACCCCCGAAGGTTTGCTATTGTTTTCTCCGTCGGAACGGCCCAGGCCGGAACGGCAGACACCTGGTCCGGGTGGCGGAATGGCAGACGCGCTAGCTTGAGGTGCTAGTGCCCTTTATCGGGCGTGGGGGTTCAAGTCCCCCCTCGGACACATAGCGACATAGCACATAGCCAAGAAGGCATCACCGGCGGGCCGTGATCAATCGATCACGGCCCGCTGTGCTGCATCACCCCTCGGCCTGACCCCGCGATTCGACGCCCGGCTCCGTGTCGTAAGCCGCCCACGCGCCGAGGGCGAACCCGCTGCCTTGCCGACGGACTTGCACGGCGCCGGGGCCGCCGAAGTGGGCGGGGACGACGAGTTCCCGTTCGGTGGCGGCCCGCTCAAGGATGCGGTGGCGGGAGGCCGCGGCTTGTTCGGGGTGCAGGCAGAAGCAGCTGTTGCAGGCGGGCTGGAGGATCTGGACCGGGCTGTGCAGAAGGTCGCCGACGAAGACCGCCCGGTCGTCGCCGGATGCGAGCCGGAGCACGGAGGAGCCAGGGGTGTGGCCGGGCGCGGACTCCAGGGTGAGGTGTTCGTCGATGCGGTGGGTGCCGTCCCACAGCAGGGCCTGTCCGGCCCGGTGGATGGGCGCGATGCTGTCCTCGTAGATCAGCGGGTCGTTCTCGCGCAGGCCGTTGCCGTAGGCGTTGTCCGGGCCGTAGTGGGCGTTGTCGGCGGCCGGAATGAGGTACTGGGCGTGGGGGAATGCCGGGACCCACTCGCCGTCGGCGTCCACGGTGTTCCAGCCGACGTGGTCGCCGTGGATGTGGGTGTTGACGACGACGTCGACGTCCTGCGGGCGGATGCCGGCCCGCGCCAGCTGGTCGAGGAAGTCGCCCTGTAGGTGGTGGAAGTGCGGCGCGCCGGGGCGCTCGCGGCCGTTGCCGACCCCGGTGTCGACCAGGATGGTCCGCCCTGCGCTGCGCAGTGCCCAGGTCTGCACGGTGACCACCGCCCGGTCGCTGTCGGGCTCCCAGTGGTCCGGCGCCAGCCAGTCCGCGTTGTCCTTCCAGAGCTCGGCGGTGGAGTCCGGGACGATCGCGCGGGCGGGGACGAACGCCTCCTGCCATTCGATGATCCGGATGATCTCGACGTTTCCGAGCTTGAAGCGTTGCGGCGGGCTCTGGATCTGGATCTTGTTTCTCATGTGGTCGACCTTAGGGAGGGGCGGTGAGCGTCTCAATGCCCGTTTTGCTCAGCTGGATACGTGTGCGTCTCACGTTTGAGGCGTGGTGGGGGGAGCGGTGGGGCGTGGTGGGGGCTTGGTGGGCCTATGTCGGTGGCCGTACGGCGGAGATACGGTGGCCGGATGGATGTGGTGAGCGACGCGATTTCGGCCGTGCGCATCGGGCGCCCCTCCTCCAACCGGGTTCGGGTGAGCGGGAGTTGGTGTGCGCGGCTGGCTCCGTATGACGGGGCGGGATTTCATGTGATGGTGGAGGGCGGGTGCTGGCTGTTGCCCGACGGCGGCGCGCCGGTCCTGCTCGGGGCGGGTGATGTGGTGCTGTTGCCGCACGGGACGGGGCATGTGACCGCCGACTCTCCCGTGGATGCGGTGGCCGTGGAGCGGGCGGTGCCGTTCGACCGGTGGCTGGAGGGTGGGGGGCCGGGGGTCCGGCCTGCCGGCGGTGCGGGAGAGGCGGAGGGGGAGGCCGAGGTCGAAGGGGAGGCCGAGGTCGAGATGTTGTGCGGCAAGTACCGGCTCGACCGCAGTCGCGTGCACCCGCTGATGGCCGAGCTGCCGACGGTCGTCCACCTGCCGCATCGCGTGGGCAGTCATCCCGAACTGCGGGCCGCCATCGATCTGTTGGGGCGCGAGCTGGATGCGCAGCGGCCCGGGTCGTGTGTGGCGGTTCCCAGCCTGCTCGACCTGCTGCTCGTCTATATGATCCGTTCCTGGATGACCGAGGGCACGACCGGCGCCTGGCCCGCCGTGCTGGGCGACCCGGTGGCGGCGGCCGCCCTGCGGGCGCTGCACTCGGATCCGGCGGCCCCGTGGAGCAATGACCGGCTGGCCGCCGCGGCGGGCGTCTCCCGTCCCACGCTGGCGCGCCGGTTCAGCACGCTGGTCGGCCGCCCTCCGATGGCGTACCTCACGTGGTGGCGGCTGACCTTCGCGGCCGCGCTGCTGCGTGACACCTCCGACTCCCTGGCCACCGTCGCCCGCCGCGTCGGTTACGGCAGCCCGTATGCCCTCTCGCACGCCTTCAACAGGGAGTTCGGGACGACGCCCGGACGGTATCGGGCGGAGCGGGGCGGTGTGGGGAGTGGCGGGGCGGTGTCGGCCTGAGTGGGGGTGAGCCGGGGCGTCACCGGGCACGGCAGATCGCCCCGTACACGTCAAGCCGTCCGTGCGCGGCTTGAGAATCCGCACCCGGCTGGGGTTCCCTTGACCTCGTGAGACGCCGATCCCCTCTTCCGCCCGCCCCGCTCCCCCAGCGTGACGGGATCGATCCCGTGCGGGTGCGGTTGCCCGCCGACCCGGAGGGGGCGTGGGGGACGGTCGGGGAGCATCTGGTCGAGCGGTTTCGGGGGGCTCTTGGGGTCGGGCGGGTGGCGGCCATGCTGCGGGACGGGCGGTTTGTCGGGGTGGAGGGGGTCCTGAGGGGGGACGAGCCGTACATCGCCGGGCGGTTTGTGTGGTTTCACCGGGACTTTGCGCCGGAGGTGCCGGTGCCGTTCGCGGTGGGGGTGGTGTATCGGGACGAGCGGATCGTGGTGGCCGACAAACCGCACTTTCTCGCCACGACGCCGCGTGGGCGGCATATCACCGAGACCGCGCTGGCCCGGCTGCGGCGGGATCTCGGGCTGCCCGCGTTGCAGCCCGCGCACCGGCTGGACCGGCTGACGGCGGGGCTGGCGCTGTTCGTCGTACGGCCCGGGGACCGGGGGGCGTATCAGGGGCTGTTCGCCGAGCGGCGGGTGCGCAAGGAGTACGAGGCGGTGGCGCCGTACGACGCCGGGGTGGCGCTGCCGGTGACGGTGCGCAGCCGGATCGTGAAGGAGCGGGGGGTGCTGGCCGCGCAGGAGGTGGCCGGTGAGCCCAATGCGGAGAGCCGGATCGAGCTGGTGGAGCGGTGCGGTGGGCTGGGGCGTTACCGGCTGCTGCCGACCACGGGGCGTACCCATCAGCTGAGGGTGCACATGAATCGGCTGGGGCTGCCGATCCTGCATGATCCGGTGTATCCCGTGGTGCGGGAGGAGGGGCCGGAGCGGGAGTCCGGGGATTTCGGGGCGCCGCTGCAACTGCTGGCCAGGCGGCTGGAGTTCACCGATCCGGTGGACGGGCGGGTGAGGCGGTTCGAGAGCGCGCTGCGGCTGGCGGCCTGGGACGGCCCGGTGCCCTCCCCCGGGCTCTCGGTTCAGCTGTAGCAGGGCCCATCGCCGCGCCGATATTCCGGTGCGGGGCCGTGGGGGCGTGCTTAGGCTGCCCGGGTTGCCGATGGGGAGGAGCCCGGGGTGCTGATTTTTGATGCGGACGACACGTTGTGGGAGAACAACGTGATCTTCGAGCGGGTCATCGAGGAGTTTCTGGACTGGATGGTCCTGCCGGGGGCGGAGGGAACGGCGCGACTCGACCGGGGCGGGGTGCGGGAGGCGCTCGACGGGATCGAGGCGGCCAATGCGGTCACCCACGGGTACGGGAGCAAGGTGTTTCTGCACAGCCTCGGGGAGTGTGTGGCGCGGCTGCGGGGGCGGGCGGCCACGGCCGAGGAGACGGCGCGGATCGCGGGGTGGGCGGCGGCGTTCGAGGCCGATCATGTGGAACTGATACCCGGGGTGCCGGAGACGCTCGCGGAGTTGGCGCGGCGGCATGAGTTGCTGCTGCTGACCAAGGGGGAGCGGGAGGAACAGGCGCGGAAGGTGGCGGCGTCCGGGCTGACGGGGCACTTCAAGGGTGTGCACATCGTGGCGGAGAAGGACGTGACCACGTATGAGGAGCTGGTGCGCGCCTATGGGCTGGTGCCCGGCTCGACGTGGATGATCGGGAACTCCCCCAAGTCGGATGTCCTGCCCGCGCGGGCGGCCGGGCTGAATGCCGTCTTCATCCCGAACGACAACACCTGGGTGCTGGAGCACGGCGAGCTGGATCCGGCCGATGAGAAGGTGTTGCGGCTGGCGGCGTTCGGGGAGTTGGCGGAGCACTTCTGAGGCGGGCCGCATACCCGTGGTGAAGGATGGGCCCATGGCGACCCTTCTCGCGTTTCATGCGCATCCCGATGACGAGGTGCTGCTGACCGGCGGCACGCTGGCCCGTGCCGCGGCGGAAGGCCACCGGGTGGTGGTCGTGGTGGCCGCCGACGGTCTCATGGGGGCCCGGCCTGCGGAGGGTGAGCCGCCGCGGATGGCGGAGCTGCGGGCGAGTGCCGCGGTGCTGGGTGTGGCGCGTGTGGTGCACCTCGGTTATGCGGACAGCGGGCACGGTCCGGTGCTCTTTCCGGATCCGCCGGACCGGCCGCGGTTCGTCCGGGCGGATCCGGAGGAGGCGGCCGGCCGGCTGGCGGCGGTGCTGCGCGAGGAGGGGGCGGACGTCCTGGTGAGCTATGACGCCAACGGGGGCTACGGCCATCGGGACCATGTCAGGGTGCATCGGGTCGGCCGGCGGGCCGCCGCCCTGGCCGGGGTTCCGCGCGTGCTGGAGGCCACCGTGCCGCGGGACACGGTCGAGCGGCTGGTGCGGCTGGTGCGGGCGTTGCGGATTCCGTTCCGGTACGAGGACGCAGCGTTGTGTGACCGCTTCAGTGCGCGCCGGGAGATCACCCACACCATCGACGTCCGGCGCTTCGCGCGGCAGAAGCAGGCCGCGCTGGCGGCACATCGGTCGCAGGTGGCGGGGACCGGCCGGCTCGCGCCGGTGCTGCGGGCGCTGGTGCGCCTGCCGGTCCCCGTCTTCGGGCTGCTGCTGGGGCGGGAGTGGTTCACGGAGGTGCCCCGCCGGGCGGCGTAGGCGCTACATCGGTTCGGTGGTGGTCAGTTCGCCGTCCTCCAGGGCCAGCCAGCGGGTGATGCCGAGGTCGCGCAGGAACGGCAGGTCGTGGCTGACGACCAGGAGAGCGCCCTGGTAGGACTCCAGGGCCGTGACGAGGCGGCGGACGGAGGCCATGTCGAGGTTGTTCGTCGGCTCGTCCAGCATCAGCAGCTGCGGCGCCGGTTCGGCCAGCATCAGGGCGGCGAGGGAGGCGCGGAAGCGTTCGCCGCCGGAGAGGGTCGCGGCGTCCTGGTCGGCGCGGGCGCCCTTGAACAGGAAGCGGGCGAGCCGGGCGCGGATGCGGTTGTTGGTGGCGTCCGGGGCGAAGCGGGCGACGTTCTCGACGATGGTCAGGTCGTTGTCGAGGACCTCCAGGCGTTGGGGCAGGAAGCGGTGGGGGACGTGGGTCACGGCCGTTCCCGACCGTGGCGGGAGCTCGCCGGTGAGGGTGCGCAGCAGGGTGGTTTTGCCGCAGCCGTTGCGGCCGGTGAGGGCGATGCGTTCGGGGCCGCGGACCTCCAGGTGGGCGTGGGCGCCGGAGCGGAGGGTGAGGTCGTCGAGGGTCAGGACGGTGCGGCCCGGCGGTACGGCGGTGTGTGGGAGGTCGATGCGGATCTCGTCGTCGTCGCGGACCGCTTCGGCGGCCTCGTCCAGGCGTTCTCTGGCTTCCTTGAGGCGTTCGGTGTGCAGGATGCGGTGTTTGCCGGCGGATACCTGGGCCTCCCTCTTGCGCTCGTTCATGACGATCTTCGGCTCGCGTTTGGTGGCGCTCATCTTGTTGCCGTAGCGGACCCGGCGGGCCAACTTGACGTGGGCGTCGGTCAGTTCGCGCTTCTGGCGCCGGACGTCGGCCTCGGCGACCCGCATCATGCGCTCGGCGGCCTCCTGCTCGACGGCCAGGGCCTGTTCGTAGGCGGTGAAGTTGCCGCCGTACCAGTGGATCTCTCCGGCGCGGAGGTCGGCGATCCGGTCGACGCGTTCGAGGAGTTCGCGGTCGTGGCTGACGACCAGGAGGACGCCGGACCAGCCGCTGACCGCGTCGTAGAGCCGCCGGCGGGCGGTGCGGTCGAGGTTGTTGGTGGGTTCGTCCAGCAGGAGGACGTCCGGGCGGCGCAGGAGGAGCGCGGCCAGGCGGAGCAGGACGCATTCGCCGCCGGAGACCTCGCCGATGGTGCGGTCGAGGTCGAGGGCGGACAGTCCCAGCTGGTCGAGGGTGGCGCGGGCGCGTTCCTCGACGTCCCAGTCTTCGCCGATGGCGGTGAAGTGCTCCTCGCCGGTCTCGCCGCGCTCGATGGCGTGCAGGGCGGCGCGGGTCTCGGCGATGCCGAGGGCCTGGTCGACGCGGAGGTGGGTGTCGAGCGGGGCGTGCTGCGGGAGGTGGCCGACCTCGCCGGCGATGCGCACCCGGCCGGCGGTCGGGGTCAGTTCGCCCGCGATCAGCTTCAACAGGGTGGATTTCCCTGCCCCGTTGAGGCCGATGAGGCCGGTACGGCCGGGGCCGACGGCGAGCTGGAAATCGTCCAGTACGGGGGTGCCGTCGGGCCAGGCGAAGGTGAGGTCGGTGCAGGTGAGGGAGGGGGCGGAGGGGGTGGGGCGGGGCTTTGACATACAGGTCTCCTGGTGCGCGGGGCGGGACGTGGGGACTGCGCAGGGAGACACCGCGGGAGATCGTCGTCGGGTGCACCGGGGTACGCCGTGCAGGGTGGCCGTGCCGGCCGGGCCCTGCAGGGGCCGTTCAGGCGGCCGTGCGGGTACGCCGAGGTCGCGGACGGTCGGCCGCGCGATGCCGGTGCACTGCGGCGATCCGGATGGGGATCGCGGGCGCGGGGCATATCGCGGGGCGCGGTGTCTCAGGACCTCAGACGAGCAACGGCCTTCTCCTGTCGGGACGGTGGCGCCGTGGCGGCGCGCTGGAACCGGTGATGACCGTACGCGCACCGCCACGGAAACGCAAACGCTATTTTCGTTGCGTTTGCCTGAGCCCTCTTGAGCTCTACGGAGCGGGGGTGCGCGGTCGCAGCCGTACGCGCGCCGGGCCCGTCGCCTGGAGGGTGATCCCGGCCGCCACCGGCACCTCCTCGTCCACCGCCTCCAGTTCGTACGCGCGCAGCAGCGTCGCCAGCGCCAGTACGGATTCCAGCATCGAGAAGTGCTGGCCGATGCAGGCGCGCGGGCCGCCGCCGAACGGGAACCATGCGTAGCGGTGGCGGGCCGCCTCGCGGTCGGGGGTGAAGCGGTCCGGGTCGAAGCGGTCCGGGTCCGGCCACAGGTCCGGGTGGCGGTGGGTGACCCAGGGCGAGACGACGACATCGGCGCCGGGCGGGACGGTGAAGCCGCCGAGGGTGGTGGCCTCGACGGCGCGGCGGCTGATGACCGGGGCCGCCGGGTACAGTCGCATGGCCTCCTTCAACGCCCGCGTCAGGCACGGCAGTCGCTCCAGGTCGGCGGCCGTCGGGGGGCGCGGGGTGGCGCCCGTGGTGCCGCCCGGTGTGCCCTCCCCCAGGACGCGGTCGATCTCGTCCTGGACGCGCCGCTGCTCCTCGGGGTGGCGGGCGAGGAGGTGGAGGGTGAAGGCCAGCGAGGTCGCCGTCGTCTCGTGGCCGGCCAGCAGGAAGATCAGGACCTGTTCGCGCACTTCGGTGGCGTCGAGCGAACCGTCCTCGTCGTTGGCGGCCTCGGTGAGGAGGGTCAGCAGGTCGTCGGCGGCCGACTTGCCCTCTTGAGCCGGTTCGGCCGTCGCGGTCGGCCCGTCGGTCGGCCCGGTCTGCACGGTCGGCCCGGTCGCCGGGCGTCGCTCCGCGATGATGCGGTCGCACAGTGCGTTCAGCTCGTCGATGGCCGCGCGTGCCTTCCGGTTGCCCGGGGTGGGCCACTCGCGCGGGATCTTCACGGGGACGTAGGCGCGCCGTACGACATAGGCGTTGATGACCGGAGCGCAGCGGTCGATGGCGTCCACCGCCGCCTCCGCGTCCGTACCGAACAGGATGCGCGAGACGGTGCGCAGGGCCAGGCGGTTCATTTCGGGGACGAGGTCCACGGTGTGGTCGGCGGCGGTGCGCCAGCGCGCGGCGACGGCGTCGGCCTCGGCCGTCACGGCGGTCGCACAGCCGTCGACGCGGCGCTTGGTGAACAACGGCTGCACCAGCCGCCGCTGCCGCAGATAGTCGGCGTCCTGGCTGGTGAGCAGGCCGTTGCCGAAGCTCTGGCGGACCTCCTCGTACAGCGGGTGGTCCTTGCGGAAGGTGACGGCCTCGGAGGCGAGGACCTGCTGGACGGCCTCGGGGGCGAAGACCGCGTAGAACACGCTGCGCAGACCGGGCGGGCCGGCCTCCAGGCGGACCACATCGCCGTGTTCGCGCCGGGCCCGTAAGAAGGTTCCGAGGGAGTCGCGGCGCAGGTCGAGCATCGAGCCGAGGAGGGGGAGGCCGTCGGGGCCGGGGATGGTCATGGTCATGGTCATGGTCATGGCGGATTCCTGTCCAGTTCGTGTCCGGAAAACGCGTCGGAGGCCGGGCCGGTACGGCACGTAGCATGGGCCGGATGATCAGCAAGCGTTCCGGCCGGGCGGCCGCCGAGGCCCCGTGTCGTGTCACCGTCTGCCGCGGCTGCTGCTGCGGCGATCCCGCCAAGATCCCGGGTGTCGACCACAGCGAACAGATTCCGCGGCTGCGCGCGGCGCTCGCGGGCGCGGCGCCGGTCCGTGCCTCGGAGTGCCTGGACGTGTGTGACCAGGCGAATGTGGTGGTGGTCCAGCCGTCGGCGGCGGGCCGGGCCGCGGGCGGGCGGCCGGTGTGGCTGGGGCTGGTCAATGACGACGACGCGCTGGCGGACATCGCCTCCTGGATACGGGCCGGGGGCCCGGGGCTCGCCGAACCGCCGGGGGTGCTCGACCTGTACGCGATCACCGTGTCGCGGCGGGTGCGGGAGGGGTTGGAGGGACAGCCACCCGGGCGATGACCGGCACCCGATGCCCAGCCCCATACCGGCGCCCGATACGGGGCCCGAGACCGGCGCCGACGATTACCGGAGTCTGACGATTACCGGAGTCTTACGGGACGTGTCACGGGGCGGGACCGTACTCCCCTCCGGCCCTCCGGTGGTGTTGGCTGGAAACATGACGTCCCCTGCGTCCCCCCGGCCCTCCGCGGCCGCGCCCGCCGCTCCCCCGCCGTCCGCGCAGATCCCGCCGCACGGGCCGCCGCGTCGTGTGCTGGTCGTCGAGGACGATCCGACCGTCGCCGAGGTGGTGACCGGCTATCTCGCCCGTGCCGGGTACGCGATCGAGCACGCCGCCGACGGGTTCGCCGCGCTCGACCGGGCCGCGGCCTTCCGCCCGCATCTGGTCGTCCTCGATCTGATGCTGCCGGGCATCGACGGCCTGGAGGTGTGCCGGCGGCTGCGCCGGGCGGCCGACGGGCCCGCCGTCCCGGTGGTGATGCTGACGGCACGGGGCGACGAGGCGGACCGTATCCTCGGGCTCGAACTGGGCGCGGACGACTACGTCACCAAGCCGTTCAGCCCCCGGGAGCTGGTCCTGCGGATCGGCTCGGTGCTGCGCCGCGCCGAATCCGCGCCACCGGCCGCGGCGCACTCCCCCGTACTGCGCTGCGGCGACCTCACCGCCGACCCCGGCGGCCGCCGCGCCGACCGGGCCGGGCGCGAACTCGCCCTCACGGCCCGAGAGTTCGACCTGCTGGTCTTTCTGATGCGGCACCCGGGGCAGGTCTTCTCGCGGGAGGAGCTGCTGCACCGGGTGTGGGGGTGGGAGTTCGGGGATCTGTCGACGGTGACGGTGCATGTGCGCCGGCTGCGCGAGAAGATCGAGGACGATCCGGCGGCGCCGGCGCTGGTGACGACGGTGTGGGGGGCGGGCTATCGCTTCGACCCGGCGGAAGGCGGGCCCCGGACATGACGGACTTCCTGGTCATCGTGGCCCTGGCCGCGCTCGGCGCGGCCGTCGTCGGGCTGCTCGCCGCGCCCGCCGTACGGGTGCTGCGGCGGCGTTCGGTCGCGCTGTCGCTGTTCGCGGTGGCGGCGCTGGCGGTGGCCGCGATGGCGGCCGGGACGGTGGCGGTCGCCCAGGCGATGTTCCTTTCCGGCCATGACCTGGGCGTGGTGATGGCCGTCGTCGGCGTCTCCGGAGTGGTGTCGCTGGCGGCCGCGCTGCTGTTCGGACGGCGGATCGCCAAGGGCAGCCGGGAGCTGGCACGCTCGGCCCGTACGGTCGGCAGCGAGGGCGGGTTCGTGGCACCCGCCGAGCCGCCGACGGTCGAACTCGCCGCGCTGTCCCGGGCGTTGGAGGAGACCAGCGGGCGACTGTCGGCGGCCCGGGAGCGGGAACGGGCGATGGATACCGCGCGGCGCGAGCTGATCGCCGGGATCTCGCACGATCTGCGGACCCCGCTCGCCGGGCTGCGGGCGATGGCCGAGGCGCTGGAGGACGGCGTCGCGGAGGACACCGGGCGCTATCACTCCCGGATGCGGGTCGAGGTGGACCGGCTGGCGGCGATGGTGGACGACCTCTTCGAACTGTCCCGTATCCAGGCCGGGGCGCTGGCGCTGACCTTCTCGCGGGTCTCGGTGTACGACCTGGTGGACGACGCCCTGGCGGGGGCTCGGCCGCTGGCGCGGGCGAGCGGGGTGCGGCTGGTGGACGGCGGGGTGGCTCCGCTGCCGGTCCGGGTGGATGCGCAGCAGATGACCCGGGTGCTGGGAAATCTGCTGGTCAACGCGATCCGGGCGACGCCGGCGGACGGCACGGTGGCGGTCAGCGCGCGGCCGGAGGGCGGCCGTGTGGTGCTGGCCGTCCAGGACAGCTGCGGCGGCATCCCGCCGGAGGACCTGCCGCGCGTCTTCGACACGGGCTGGCGGGGCGCACCCGCCCGCACCCCTCGCTCCCCCATTCTCGGCCTCTCCCCAGGCACGGGAGGTGCCCCCCTCGGCGAGGGCGGAACCGGGGCCGGCCTCGGCCTGGCGATCGTCCGGGGCATCGTGGAGGCACACGACGGGCGGGCCACGGTACGTAATGCCGGGGCGGGGTGCCGGTTCGAGGTGGAGCTGCCCGCGGCCGACGGACGTTAGGGGGTCAGCGGACGGCGGCCCCCACCTCCGCCGCGGCGAGCGCTATGGACTCTCTGACCGTGTCCAGTGCGGCCGCCCTTTCCCGGTCGGTCATACGGGCCGGGGCATGGGTGACCACGGGGTTGAGGACCTGGTAGCCGACGAACTCCAGCATGCCGCGGTGGATGTGGAACAGGAAGTCGTCCATCGCGCCGAGGGCGCCACCGGGCCGGAAGGACTCACTGGACCCGCCGGTCGTGAACAGCAGCATCGCCCGCTTCCCGGCGAGCGCCGCGTCACCGAAGAGGCCGTGGTCCCCGCCGAAGACGGCGCCCATCACGAAGACGCGGTCCACCCATCCCTTGAGGATGGCGGGCAGCGAGAACCACCACAGCGGGAACGACAGCACCAGCAGATCGGCGGCGAGCAGCCGGTCGAGATGGGCCTTGACGACCGCGTCGAGCGTCCCGTCCTTGACCGCGCGCTGCTGCTCGGCCTGCGGCTTGAAGTGGCCTTCCACCGGCCCGAATTCCTCGCGTCCGAGGGCCGGCGTCCATCCCTCGGAGTAGAGGTCGAGGACGTCGACCCGGTACCCGGCATCGCGCAGGGCCTGGGCCGCGGTGGCCATCTGGGCGGTGCTGAACGAATGGGGCTCGGGGTGAGCGTGAACGATCAGGGCGGTGGGCGCAGCATCGAAGGTCGACATGGAAGAATCATATCGACATATTGCGATGCGTCAATGGGATAGGGCGATGGCCCGTGACGATGGGCCGTGTGCCTCGGATGTGCGCCCGGGATGCGTGCCTCAGATGTGTGCGTCGGATGTGTGCGTCAGAGGGTGGTGCCGATCGCTCGTGCCACCTGCGTCAGCCGCTCCTCGTCCCGCCGGTAGTGGGTCCACTTGCCCACCCGGGTGGGACGCACGAGTCCCGCCCGTTCGAGGGTGCTCATATAGCTGGAGACGGTCGACTGCGCGAGACCCGACTTCGCCTGGATGTGGGTGACGCACACACCGACCGTCCGGCGGTCCGCGATCGGCTCGTACGCGCTGAAGTGCACCTCGGGGTCCTTGAGCCACTGCATGATCTGGAGACGGGCAGGGTTGCCGAGGGCCTTGAACACCTCGATCAGATCACCCGACTCCGGTGCCGGTGCCGTTCCCGTCGTCGCGGCCATGAGCCACCTCTCTCGCCAGACGCTCCGAAGACGTTTCGACACACCACGGTATCTCGATGGGTGATCCGCCTCCGGTCCGCGGCTAGGGCCTCCCCCTGTGCTCCCACAGCGGATGCTCGCGCCGGGCCCACTTCGCGTCCACCGAGCCCGTCCGCATCCCCCGTCGCGCCTCCGGGTCGCCGAAGGCCATCCAGACGTGGCCGGCGACGACGATGATCACGGCCAGGGCGAGCCAGTCGTGGACGAAGGTGGCGCCGGTGCGCCACATCAGCGGGGCAAGGTGGGTGAACCACATCAGCAGGCCGGTGGCCATCATCACCAGGGCGGCGCCGGCGATCCAGGCGGCGTAGAGCTTCTGACCGGCGTTGAACTTGCCGGCCGGGCGGCCGGTACGGCGGCGGCGGAGGGCGGAGTGGAGCCAGCGGCGGTCGTGCGGGCCGTAGCGGTTGAGGCGGGTGAGGTCGGCGCGCAGGGCGCGGGAGGCCAGGCCCAGCAGGAGCGGGACGGGCAGGAGGATGCCGGACCATTCGTGGACGGTGACCATCAGGGCGCGGCGGCCGACGAGTTCGGCGAGGAAGGGGAGGTAGAGGCAGGCCGCGGTGAGGATGCAGATCGTCAGCAGGGTGGCGGTGGTGCGGTGCACCCAGCGTTCGGCCGGGGTGAAGCGGGGGATGCGGGCTCCGGGGCCCGTGCCGCCTCCCGTGCCGCCTCCCGTGCCGCCTCCGGTGGCGGCCCCGGGGCCGCCACCGGAATCCGTGGTGCGGTCAGCTGGTCGGGGCATCGTCACGTCCGTTCGAGCGGCCGACCCAGGCGTCGACGTCGTAGCCGCGTTCTTCCCAGAAGCCGGGTTCCACGCGGTCGGTGACGGTGATGCCGGAGAGCCATTTCGCCGATTTGTAGAAGTACATGGGGGCCACGTAGAGGCGGACCGGGCCGCCGTGGTCGTGGCCGAGGGGTTTGTCCTGCATGCGGAGGGCGACCAGGACGTCCGGGCGGCGGGCCTGGGCGAGGGTGAGCGATTCGCTGTAGGAGCCGTCGAAGGAGGTGAAGCGGACGGCCTTGGCGCGGGGGCCGATGCCGGCGGCGTCGAGGAGGGTGGCGAGGCGTACGCCTTCGAAGGGGGTGCCGGGGACCCGCCAGCCGGTGACGCACTGGACGTCGTGGACGATCCGGGTCTGCGGGAGGCGGTGCAGATCGGCGAGGCGGTAGGTGGTGGGGCGGCGGACCAGGCCGTCGAGGGTGAGGCGGTAGGTGTGTTCGTCCTTGTGCGGTACGGATCCGGTCACCGAGTAGTAGCGGAAGCCCCCGCCGGCGGGGAGCAGGCCGGAGAGGCCGGTGGGGTCCTTCTGGGCGGCGGCGCCGATGGTGTCGTCGTATGCGCGCTGGAGGACGGGGCCGGCCGCGATCCCGGCGGCGCCGGCGGCGAGCATGCCGAGCACCAGGCGGCGGCCCACGGGGGCGCCGCGGCCGTCGGTACCGCTGCCGTCCGCGGTGTGGGGCGGATGTGCGTCGTCCTTGGTCACCCCCCGATTCGAACACCGCACGGCGGCCGGGGCCAGTGTCCCGGCCCCGGCGTCAGACTTTCGTCATGGGTCTGCCCGCACCGGGGTCAGCACCCCTCACCCCCGCAGTGCCCGCCCCCCTCCGCCGGCAGGTCGAGGGCGGGGTTGCGGTCGAAGAAGCCGGTGGGGCGGAGGGTGAAGCCGCAGCGGTCGACGGGCATGATCGGCCAGTCCTCCAGGCGGGGGAGGTGGGTGGGGCCGAAGGTGTGCCAGAGGGTGAGTTCGGTGGCGAGGAGGGATTCGCCGGGGCGGGACCAGGCGAGGACGCCGGCGCCGCCGGGGTGCTGGTTGGGGTAGTCGCCGTCGGGGAAGCGGCGTTCGGGGCGGGTGGCGGTGACCCACAGGTGGCGGGTGGCGTAGCCGACGCGGCGGGCGGCGGCGGAGTCGGGGCGGGCGAGGAGGGTGGGGCCGGGCTGCGGGACGAGGGTGTAGGCGACGGGGCGGCCCATACGGTTGTGGGCGGCGGGGTTGGTGATCGCCCAGCGGCGGCCGGCGGTGGTGTCGGCGAACCGGCCCGCTTCCGCCGCATCGGCGACGGGGGTGGTGCGGGTGGTGAAGGCGTTGCCGCGCGGGTTGTCCGGGCCCGTGGGGAGCGGGACGACGTCGATCTCCTCGACGGTGTTGGCGTGGCCGTCGACCGCCGGGTCGAGGCGGGCGCAGAAGAGGTGCTGGTGGAAGGGTGCCTGGAGGCCGGGGGCGATCTCGGTGGCGTGGCCGGTGTGTTCGCCGGGGGCGGTGGCGGTGGTCTGCACCAGGCCGGTGGACTTGGCCTCGAACTCGATGGTGCCGTCCTGGTAGAGGTACCAGTAGAAGGCGTAGTCGTAGTTGCCGAGGGTGGTGATGAAGGAAATCACCAGGCGGCGGGAGCGGCGGCTCTCGGCGGCGAAGTCGGCGAACATATTGGTGTGTTTCCACAGAAGGCCGTGGTCCTCCTCGTGGATGCAGATGGCGTTCGGCAGCGTCTGCGGGGTGCAGTGGTCGTCGGCGACGACGGCGTCGAGGTAGCGGATCTCGCCGAGGCAGTCGCAGCCCAGGCGGAGCGCGTTGGCGTTGCGGCCGAGGGTGTATTCGCCGACGTCGAGGTAGCAGACCCAGTTGCGGGTGGCGTCGGGGTCGGCGTACGGGACGGCCATTTCGGCGAGGGAGGCGCGGTGCAGTATGGGGCGCAGCCGGTCGCCGTCACGGTGGCATATCTGGTGCAGGACGAGGCCCTCGCGGGCGTTGAAGTCGAGCCGTAACTGCCAGTTCTGCCAGGTGAGGACCGTTCCGTCGAGGGTGAAGGAGGGGCCGTCGGGCTGGGTGATGTCGAGGGGTTTGAGGTCGGTGCGGGGCGGGCCGGTGAACTGGGGCTCGTAGCGGCCGCATTCGGCGGGGACGGGGACGGGGCCGGTGTCGGTGAGGCGGAGGACGCGGGCCTCGGTGAGGTCGACGTCGGCGACCAGGCCGGCGACGGGGTGGGCGAAGGCGTTGTCGGTGGTCTCGCAGCGCAGGAAGGTCAGGGAGCGCAGCATCCGGCGGCCGCGTTCCTCCTCGATGGCGAAGTTGCCGGCGGCGAGCGGGGCGCAGACGGCCAGTTGGGTGTCGGTGATCCCGCGGTCGGCCATGGCCTTGCGCCAGCCCGGGTCGGCCTTGACGATCGCGTCGCAGCGCTCGTACTCCTCGAAGAGGATCGGCGGTTGGCCGTCGGCTTCGGGGTCGAGGGGGCGGTGGGCGAGCACGGTGCGGGCGGTGACGTCGACGAGGGCTTCGTGGCCGTGTCCGGTGGCCGGTTCGAGGAGGGTGACGCGCAGCCGGCGGGCGACGGGGTGGCCGGGGCGGTGGGCGGTGACGGTGTGCCGGTCGGGTTCGTCGAGGAGGACGAGCGGGTAGCGGGTGGTCTCCCCGGCCAGGCCGGCGTCCTCCAGGACGGTGCGGGCGGTGGTGATTTCGTCGGCGGTCAGCGGGTCGAGGGGGTGGGGGGTCATGGTCAGTTCTCCTCGTGCGGGACGGCGGTCGCGGGGGTCGCCGCGCCGGCCGCCTTGTCCAGCTGGAATGCCTCGTTGCCGAGCCCGATCCGGGCGTGCAGCTCGGGCTGCCGGGCGCGCAGTACGCGCCCGTGCACGAGGCCGATGGCGGCGGCGATCCCGATCAGGGAGGGCAGCAGCCAGGTCAGTACGGAGCCCTGCTCGGCGGAGACCAGGACGTCGAAGTCGGTGACGCCGTAGCCGAGGACGACGAGCAGGGCGAGGGCGGCGAGGGCGGCGCAGATCAGCCGGGTGGCCTGGGCGCGGCCGGCGCCGCGGCGTACGAAGAAGACGATGACGGCGACGGAGGCGGTGGCCATCAGCAGGATCACGCCGATGGCGCCGACGTTGCCGGCCCAGGTGAAGAGCTGGAGGACGGGGGCGGTCGGGTCGCCCGCGGGCTTGTCGTCGGTGGCGGCGAAGGCGGTGACGACGAGCAGGGCGATGACGGTCTGGAGGAGGGAGCCGAGGGCGGGGGCGCCGCTGGCCTTGGCGGTGCGGCCGAGGGGGGCGGGCAGCAGGCCCTCGCGGCCCATGGCGAAGGCGTAGCGGGCGACGACGTTGTGGAAGCTGAGCATCGACGCGAAGATCCCGGTGACGAAGAACAGGTGCAGGACGTCGACGAAGACGGCGCCCAGGCGCGGTTCGGACAGGGCGAAGATCAGTTGCGGGCCGTACTTGCCGGCGGTGGCGACGACGTGGTCGGGTCCGGTGGCGACGCCGATGAGCCAGGAGCTGAGGGCGAAGAAGACCGCGACGATGCCGACGCACAGGAACATCACCCGGGCGACGACGGTTCCGGGGCGGCTGGTCTCCTCGGCGTAGACGGGGGCCTGTTCGAAGCCGACGAAGGCGGTGACGGCGAAGCAGAGGGTGGTGCCCAGGCCCGCGCCGCCGAGGGTGGTGGGGTCGAAGGCGTGCAGGGACAGGCCCTGCGGTCCGGGCCGGGTGGCGAAGGAGGTGTCGAAGACGACGATCATGGCGACCTCGATGCACAGGAGGACGCCGAGCACCCTGGCGTTGAGGTCGATCTTCAGGGCGCCGAGCACTCCGGTGACCGCGACGGCCAGCAGGCCGGGGATCCACCAGGCGACGGTGACGGAGAAGTGACGTTCCAGCAGGCCGGAGACCTCGAAGCCGAAGATGCCGTAGATACCGCACTGGAGGGTGCTGTAGGAGGCGAGGGCGACGAAGGAGGCGCCGGCGCCGACGGTGCCGCCCAGGCCGCGGGCGATGTAGGCGTAGAACGCGCCGGCGTTGTGGACGTGGCGGCTCATTTCGGCGTAGCCGACGCTGAAGAGGGCCATGACGACGCCGAGGATGACGAAGAGCAGTGGCTGTCCGACGATTCCCATGACCTGGTAGGTGGTGGCCATGACGCCGGCGACGACCATGAGGGGTGCGCTGGCGGCCAGTACGGACAGCAGGAGGCCCGGTGTGCCGATGCGGTCGGCCCGCAGGGCGCGTTCGGTGCCCTTGAAGGTGCGGATCTGGCCGTCGGGGCCGGTGGTGCGCCCGGGTGCGGCGGGGGCGGTGGCGCTGCTCGTCTTTCCCGTACTGCCCATCGGCATGGCGGGGTTGTCCTTTCCGGGGCGTGGCGTGTGGTCAGGTGGCGGCGAATGCGGTGGCGCGGGCGGCCTTGAACGCCTTGAGGGCGTCGCGGCCGGTGTAGGACCAGGGTTCGGGGGTGACGTGGGTGCCGATGCGGTGGAAGAGCGCGGCCGCCTCGGCCATCCGCCCCTCGTGGAACTTGGCGTGGGCGAGGAAGTTGAGGTCGACCTTGGAGCGGGGGTGGCCCTCGCCCTCCCATTCCAGCCACCAGTCGAAGGCGGCCTTCATGGCCTGGCGGGCGCGGCGGGTGGACCAGTGGCCGGCGGCGTCGGGTTGCAGGCCGTGGGCGGCCAGGACGCGGTGGCGTTCGGCGTGGGCGATGACGGGGAGGACGGCCAGCGGGGAGTCGGCGGGGGCCTGTTCGGCGGCCCAGGCGGCGAAGTCGTAGACCTGGTGGAGGGGGTCGTCGCGGTCGCCCTGCTGGAGTTCGGCCAGGCAGGCCGTCATGAGGTGGTGGGCGTGGTGGTGGTCGGGGTGGCGGGCGCGGATCTGGTCGAAGGCCTGCTCGCGTTCGTCGACGGTGCCGGTGTGGCGGGCGAGGAGGAGGGCGCCGAGCCAGGGGGTGGGGTCGTCGGGCAGCATCCGGGCGGCGGTGCGGCAGGCCGTGGCGGCGGCGTGGAGGCTGTCCTTGCCGGCCAGTGCGCGCTGGACGGCGGCGCCGGCGAGCAGGGTGGCGGCGTCGCCGCTGTCGGGTTCGGCGAGCTGCCAGTCGCGGGCCCAGGAGGCGCAGCCCGGTACGGCGCCGAGGACGGTCACCCGGTGGCCGCGCAGGTCCCAGTCGGTGCCGGTCTCGGCGATCAGGGTGCGGACCTCGCCCCATCGTCCGTGGGTCAACGCCGTGACGGACGCGGCCAGTTGGGTGTCGTCGAGGCCGGGGGTGAGGACCGGGGCGTCCTTGCGGCGCGGGCGTCCCAGCGGGGGTGGGGGCGGACTCATGGACCAGGGGTCTCCAGGCCGCGCTGCACCGTTCTTCCACCTCGCTGTGTGTCGTCGTGCCGGGTCGGTCGTGGCGTGTCGCCGCCGGCGGCGGTGGACCGGTCTGCGCGCGTAGCGCGCGGCGGACGTGGTCTGGTCCACTGCGGAAATGTCACGCACAGCAAAGCGTTCGACACAGCACCGCGTCAAGGGCGGCCGGGGATTGGCCGGATTGCCCCAACTCCCCTTCCGGGTAACGGTATTGACCGCCCGACAGCCGGAACCGGCAGTTCGGCTTCCGTTTCGGCCGCGGGCCCGGACCGGCGGCCGCGGACGGCCTCGGGCCCCGTCGGGCGACCGCCCTGGCCGCGCCCCGTCCCATCCCGTCAGGCGACCGCCCTGGCCGCCGCCCGCCCCGCCGTACGCCCCGAGAACAGGCAGCCGCCGAGGAAGGTGCCCTCCAGCGAGCGGTAGCCGTGCACCCCGCCGCCGCCGAACCCGGCCACCTCACCCGCCGCGTACACGCCCGGCAGGGGCTCGCCGCCCTCGGCCAGCACCCGCGAGGACAGATCGGTCTCCAGGCCGCCGAGCGTCTTACGGGTGAGGATGCTCAGCCGCACGGCGATCAGCGGGCCGGCCTTGGGGTCGAGCAGGCGGTGCGGGGCGGCGGTGCGGATCAGCCGGTCGCCCAGGTATTTGCGGGCCCCGCGCATCGCGGTGACCTGGAGGTCCTTGGTGAAGGAGTTGGCGATCTCGCGGTCGCGGGCGACGATCTCGCGGCGCAGCGCGGCCTCGTCGATCAGCTCGTCCTCGGTGAGCGCGTTCATCCGCCGTACGAGGGAGGTCAGTGAGCGGTCGACGATGAAGTCCACGCCGTGGTCCATGAACGCCTGCACCGGGCCCGGGGCGCCGGACCGGGCCCGGGCCAGCACCTCGCGGATGCTCTTGCCGGTCAGATCCGGGTTCTGTTCCGAGCCGGAGAGCGTGAACTCCTTCTCGATGATCTTCTGGGTGAGCACGAACCAGGTGTGGTCGTGGCCGGTGCGCATGATGTGTTCGAGGGTGCCGAGGGTGTCGAAGCCGGGGAAGAGCGGAACGGGCAGCCGCTTGCCGCGGGCGTCCAGCCACAGCGGGGAGGGGCCGGACAGGATCCGGATGCCGTGCTGGGGCCAGATGGGGTTCCAGTTGTCGATGCCCTCGGTGTAGTGCCACATCCGGTCGCGGTTGATGATCCGGCCGCCGGCCTCCTCGGTGATGCCGAGCATCTTGCCGTCCACATGGGCCGGCACCCCGGACAGCATCCGCTCGGGGGCCTTGCCGAGCCGCTCGGGCCAGTTGGCCCGTACGAGGTCGTGGTTGCCGCCGATCCCGCCGGAGGTGACGATCACGGCCTGGGCGCGCAGCTCGAAGGCGCCGGTGACCTCGCGGCTGCTGGGCCGGCCGCGCTCGGCGTCCGAGGGCGCCAGGATCTCCCCGCTCACCGTGTCCACACTCCCGGCGCTGCGCGACAGCGCGGTGACCCGGTGGCGGAAGCGCAGGTCCACCAGGCCGCGGGCGGCCCCGGCCCGCACCCGGCGCTCGAACGGGGCGACCAGGCCCGGTCCGGTGCCCCAGGTGACGTGGAAGCGGGGGACGGAATTGCCGTGTCCTGTGGCGTCGTAGCCGCCCCGCTCGGCCCAGCCGACGACGGGGAAGATCCGTACGCCCTGGCGGTGCAGCCAGGCGCGCTTCTCCCCCGCGGCGAAGTCGACGTACGCCTCGGCCCATTGGCGCGGCCAGTGGTCCTCGGGCCGGTCGAAGCCCGCGGTGCCCAGCCAGTCCTGCCAGGCCAGCTCGCGGCTGTCGCGGATGCGCAGCCTGCGCTGTTCGGGCGAGTCCACCAGGAACAGGCCGCCGAAGGACCAGTGCGCCTGGCCGCCGAGCGACTGCTCGGGTTCCTGGTCGAGCAGGATGACCTTGCGTCCGGCGTCCACCAGCTCGGCGGTGGCGGCCAGTCCCGCCAGCCCCGCACCGATCACGATCACATCCGCGTCGTACGCCATCTCAGCTCTCCTCACCGGGGCCCGCCGGCCGCCCCGGCCGCCGTGACGGTCACGATCCTCAGCGTGGCGGACCATGCCGTCAACCCTTTGTTACCGGGCGGTATGCGCGGGTGCGCGCAAGAATGGGGGGTGTTGAGGGCCACCCCGGGCAGCCGCCGGATGGCTGCCCTCAGGCGCAATCCCCCGCTCCGCGCGATACGAGGTGTGCGACGTGACGGTGATTCTGCTCGCCCTTGGGGCGGCCTGTTGTCTGGGACTGGGCTTCGTGCTCCAGCAGGAAGCGGCGCAGTACGCCCCCCAGAAGGACTATCTCTCGCTGCGGCTGCTGCTGGACCTGGTGCGGATGCCGCGCTGGCTGGCCGGTATCGCGCTGATGGTGACGGGGATGGCGCTGGGCGCGCTGGCCCTGGGAATGGGTGACATCACTCTGGTGGAGCCACTGCTGGCCACCAATCTGCTGTTCGCGATGGCGCTGGCCCGGCGGCTGAGCGGGCAGCGGCTCGGGCGCAGCGGGTGGGCCGGGCTGTGGCTGCTGGCGGGCGGGGTGACGGCGTTCATCGTGGCCGGGCGGCCGCACGGCGGCGCCGGCGAGGCCGGGCGGCCGGCCCAGTGGCTGATCATGGGCCTGGTGCTGGCCACCGCCCTGGTGCTGGCGGCCGTCGCCAAACGCGAGCGGACGCATGTCAGCCTGGAGGCGGCGCTGCTGGGTGTCGCGGCCGGGCTGCTGTACGGGCTCCAGGACGCGCTGACCCGGATCAGCGGCGAGCGTTTCGGCCAGGGCGGCTGGCGCGGGCTGCTGTCCACCTGGCATCCGTACGCCATCGTCGTCCTCGGCGTGCTGGCCCTGGTCATGGTCCAGAGCGCCTTCGAGACCGCCCCGCTGCGGCTGTCGCTGCCCGCCCTGACGGCCGCCCAGCCGCTGGCCGGGATCGCCTGCGGGGTGGGCTTCCTGGGCGACCAGCTGCGGGTGACGACCGGGGCGCTGGCCTGGGAGGCGGCCGGGATAGCGGCCGTGGTGGCGGGGATCGTCCTGATCGGCAGCCATCCGGCCATGCCGCCCGGGGCCGGCAAGGCCGACCCCGTACGGGAGTTGCAGCCGCGGTGAGGCGCCCCCATCGTCAGGTGGGGGCGCCTCTTCGCTGCGCTTTGCCAGCCCCACGTTGTCGGCTTTCCCGCCGTGGGGGTGTTTCGCCGTTGCGCCTGCGGCGGGCGGTGCCGCTGCGCGGGGCTGTTCGGCAGCGGCACCGGCCCTACACGGCTCCGCCGCTACGGACCGATGCCTCCCCGTTGAGGGTGGAAAAAGACGGTGGGGGCGGACCACCGGCCTTTTCACCCCCCACCATCGGGAGGGGCCGGACTGTAGGACGAAGTCTGTAAGTCCGGCACCGCGGCCGACAAACAACCCCAGCCCGCCGCAGGCGCAACGGCGAGACAGCCGAAACCGTCGGCCCAGGCAAAGCGCAGCGGACGGGTGGGGAGACACCATGGGGGCATGACGGATCACGACATGCCGCCCCGGCTCGACGCCGACGAAATGCTCGATATCGTCGATGAGAACGATCAGGTCGTGGGGCAGGCGCCGCGCGGCGAGGCGTACGCCCGCCGGATGCGCCACCGCTGCACCTTCATCCTGGTCCGCGACGCCGAGGACCGGATCTTCGTCCACCGCCGCACCGCGCAGAAGCTCGTCTTCCCCGCCCACTACGACATGTTCGTGGGCGGGGTGGTCGGCGCCGGCGAGAGCTACGACCGGGCGGCGCTGCGCGAGGCGGAGGAGGAGCTGGGCGTACGGGGGCTGCCGCAGCCGGAGCCGCTGCTGAAGTTCCTGTACGAGACGGACGAGCACACCTGGTGGTCCGCGGTCTATCAGGTGCGCTGGACGGGGCCCGTCGACCCGCAGGCCGCGGAGATCGACTGGTACGCCTTCATGGCCGAGGAGGAGCTGGCCCGGCGCCTCGCTCAGTGGCCGTGGACGCCGGACGGGCTGGCGGCGTACCGGGAGCTGCTGGAACGGCGGGAGTTCCCCGAGGGCTCCCCCGAGGACCCGCGCGCGGCGGGCCGTTAGGGTCGGGGTCATGATCCTCTCCGACGGGCTGCGGTCGATCGGCGCGGCCGTACGGCTGTGGCTGGCGCCCGCGCGGGTCCGCGAGGAGGGCAGCACGCCCGACTACCGCTTCTCGCTGGCCAACGAGCGCACGTTCCTGGCCTGGCTGCGGACCGGGCTGGCGCTGGTCGCCGGCGGTTTCGCGGTCGACCAGTTCCTGCCCCGGCTGCATCCGGCGGTCCGGCTGACCGGCACGCTCATGCTGCTGGTGGCGGGTGCGCTGTGTGCCCTGCGGGCGGTGAACCACTGGGTGCGCTGTGAGCGGGCGATGCGCCGCGGCGAGGATCTGCCGCTGTCGCGCTTCCCGTCCGTACTGGCCCTGGGGGTCGGGGCGCTGGCGGTCGTGATGGCCGTCCTCGTCGTGCTGGGACGGATCGGCTGGCGATGAGCGAGGCGCGGCGCGACGGCGCACGGGCCCCGGCGGGCGGCTGGGATGCCGGGCTCCAGCCCGAACGCACCCGGCTGGCCTGGCGGCGTACGACCCTGGCCTGCACGGTCGCCGTCCTGCTGGCCGGGCGGCGGCTGCTGGCCGGCGGGGCTGCGGGGCCGGTGCAGGCCGGTCTGGCGGCGCTGCTCATGCTGGTGTGGGTGGCGTTCGTGGCGCTGGCCCACCGCCGGGTCCGCGAGATGGCCGCCGCCCGGCACACGCCCCTGACGCCGCGGATCGCGCTGTCGGCGGCGGGCTGCACGGTGGCACTGGCAGCCTTCGGGGCCACGATAGCGAGCACACACTGAACCGCCGCGACTCTTGGGGAGAGCACCTGTGGAAGAGCCTTATCTGACCGAACTGGCCGCCGGCGTCCATGCCTTCATCCAGCCGGACGGCGGCTGGTGTCTGAACAACGCCGGTTTCGTCACCGACGGGGACACCACCCTCGTCGTGGACACCGCCGCCACCGAACGCCGGGCGCTGCTGTTGCGGCAGCGGATCGCGCAGAGCGGCGCCGCCACGCCGCGCATGGTGGTCAACACCCACCACCACGGCGACCACACCTACGGCAACGGCGTCTTCACCCCCGAGGCGACGATCATCGGCCATGCCGCCTGCCGCCGGGAACTGCTGGCCGCGGGCCGGCAGCTGCATGCGGTCTGGCCCGAGGTGGAGTACGGCGACATCCGGCTGACCCCGCCCACGGTCACCTTCACCGACGAACTGAGCGTGCACGTCGGCGGCATCGAGGTCCGCCTGCTGCACCCGGGCGTCGCGCACACCACCGGCGACACCGTCGTCTGGCTGCCCGAGCAGCGCATCGTCTTCACCGGGGACCTGGTCTTCCACGGCGGGACGCCGTTCGTCTTCATGGGGTCGCTGTCCGGTTCGCTGCGGGCGCTGGAGCTGCTGCGGTCGCTGGATGCGGCAACCGTCGTCCCCGGGCACGGCCCGGTGACCGGCCCCGAGGTGTACGACGGGATCGAGCGCTATCTGCGGTACGTCGACCGGCTGGCGCGGGAGGCCCGGGCGGCCGGGCGGACGCCGCTGGAGGCGGCGCGGGAGGCGGACCTCGGACCGTTCGCCGGGCTGGCCGAGAGCGAGCGGCTGGTGGCGAACCTGCATCGCGCGTATGCGGAGCTGGCGGGCGCCGAGCCGGGGGCGCCGCTGGATGCGCTGACCGCGTTCGGCGAGATGACGGCGATGAACGGCGGGATTCCGATGGCCTGCCACGCGTGACGGGCCGGGGGCGGGGCGCGTGACGGGCCGGGTGGCGGGGCGCCCCGGGGCGGCGGAAACGCGCCGCGTGACGGACGCCCCACGGGCGGGCACTGGACTCCATACCGACTAGTCGGCATGATCGGGGCAGCGGTCGACCGGATGACCGTCATGCCGTCGTCATGCCGTACGGAGGACAACGATGACCCAGGGCACCCCGCCCCCGCAGGACGCGGACCGGGCCGAACCCCCCGGCCTCGACCTCGCCCGCCTGCGCGCGCATCTGGACCGGGAGCGGCCGGGCCTGGCCGCCGGGCCGCTGCGCGCGCAGCTGATCGAGGGCGGGCGGTCCAATCTGACCTATCGCGTCACCGACGGCGCCTCCTCCTGGGTGGTGCGCCGTCCGCCGCTGGGACATGTGCTGGCCACCGCGCACGACATGCGGCGCGAGCACCGCGTCATCAGCGCGCTGCACGCGACGCCGGTGCCGGTGCCCGAGACGCTGCTGCTGTGCGAGGACGACGCGGTGATCGGCGCGCCGTTCTATGTGATGGAGCTGGTCGAGGGCACGCCGTACCGCACGGCGGCCCAGCTGGCCCCGCTCGGCGCGGAGCGTACGCACGCCGTGGTGCTGTCCCTGGTCGACACCCTCGTCGATCTGCACGCGGTGGACCCCAAGGCCGTCGGGCTGGCCGACTTCGGGCGGCCGGAGGGCTTTTTGGAGCGCCAACTGCGGCGCTGGGGAAAGCAGTTGAGCGCCTCGAAGAACCGCGAGCTGGCGGGGATCGACGAGCTGCACGAGACACTGGGCCGACGGCTGCCCGCCTCCCCCGCAGCGGCTGTCGTCCACGGGGACTACCGTCTGGACAACGTCCTGGTGGGTGCCGATGACCGCATCAAGGCCGTCCTGGACTGGGAGATGTCCACCCTCGGCGATCCGCTGACCGACCTCGGGCTGCTGGTGATGTACAGCCAGGACCTGGGCCTCGCGCAGTCACCGGTGAGCACCACCAGCGGCGCGGCCGGGCACCCCTCCCCCGCCGAGCTGATCGAGCGCTATGCCGCCCGCTCGGGCCGCGACACCTCCCATATCTCCTGGTACACCGCCTTCGCCTGGTTCAAGCTCGCGGTGATCCTGGAGGGCATCCACTACCGCTACACGCTCGGCCAGACCGTCGGCGCGGGCTTCGACCGGATCGGCGAGCTCGTCCCCGTCTTCATCGACCACGGACTCACCACCCTCAAGGAAGGCTGAGACACCATGGACTTCGCATTCGACGCCCGTACGGAAGAGCTGCGTGAGCGGCTGCTGACGTTCATGGACGAGCATGTGTATCCGGCCGAGCAGACCGCCCACGAGCAGCGCTCCGCCCTCGCCTCGCCGTGGGACACCCCGGCGGTCGTCGAGGAGCTGAAGGCCGAGGCCCGGCGGCAGGGGCTGTGGAACCTGTTCTTTGTGGACCAGCACAGCTTGCCGGACGAGGAGCACGGCGCGGGGCTGACCAACCTCCAGTACGCCCCGCTGGCCGAAATCACCGGCCGCAGCCCGCAGTTGGCGCCCACCGCGCTGAACTGCGCGGCGCCGGACACCGGCAATATGGAGGTGCTGGCGCAGTTCGGCAACGAGGCGCAGCAGAAGCAGTGGCTCCGGCCGCTGCTGGCGGGCGAGATCCGGTCGGCGTTCGCGATGACGGAGCCGGAGGTGGCCTCGTCGGACGCGACCAACATCGAGACGCATATCGCGCGCGATGGCGAGGACTACGTCATCAACGGGCGCAAGTGGTACATCTCCGGGGCGATGAATCCGCTGTGCCAGATCTTCATCGTGATGGGCAAGACGGACCCGGACGGCGCCGACATCCGCCGCCAGCAGTCGATGGTGCTGGTGCCGCGCGACACCCCGGGCGTGATCGTCAAGCGGGCCATGCAGGTCTACGGCTACGAGGACCACTACCACGGCGGTCACGCCGAGGTGCTCTTCAAGGACGTCCGGGTCCCGGTGGCGAACCTCATCGGCGAGGAGGGCGGCGGCTTCGGCATCGCGCAGGCCCGGCTCGGGCCCGGCCGGATCCACCACTGCATGCGGCTGATCGGGATGGCCGAGCGCGCCATCGAGCTGATGTGCCGGCGGGCGGTGTCGCGTACGGCCTTCGGCAAGCCGCTGGCGCAGCAGGGGGTGGTCCAGGGGTGGATCGCCGATGCGCGGGTCGCGGTGGAACAGCTGCGGCTGCTGGTGCTCAAGACCGCGTGGCTGATGGACACCGTCGGCAACAAGGGCGCGCACACCGAGATCCAGGCGATCAAGATCGCCACTCCGCGGACGGTGGTGGACATCCTCGACAAGGCGGTCCAGCTGCACGGCGCGGGCGGCGTCAGCCAGGACTTCCCGCTGGCCGAGCTGTGGGCCGCGGCGCGCACGCTGCGGCTGGCGGACGGGCCGGACGAGGTGCACCAGCGGTCGCTGGCGCGGCGGGAGATCAAGCGGTACCTGTAGCGGCGGGGCAGCTACGGCCGCAGGGCCCGCAGCAGGAGATCGGCCAGGTGGTCGGCGACCTGCTGCGGGCTGAGGGGGCCCTCGGGGCGGTACCAGGTGGACAGGTGGTGCACCGACCCGAAGTGGTAGTCGACGACCAGGTCGGCGGGAGTGGCCGTGGAGAACACCCCGCTGCGCTGACCCTCCTCGATCAGCGCGCGGAACCGCTCGTGGTAGCGGCGCCGCTCGGCCCGGACCTGCTTGTTCTTCTCCGGGCTGAGGTGGTGCATGGAGCGGAAGAAGATCGACGCGTCGTCGAGGTTCTCGATGGTGGTCACGACGACGTCGGCCGCGGCCTCGCGTACCCGCTGTTCGACGGGCGCGTCGGCGTCGGCGAACGCGTCGAGGCGCTCCTGCTGGAGGCGCAGCACCCGGGAGTACACCTCCTGGAGCAGGTCCTCCTTGGAGCCGAAGTAGTGGTAGAGGGCGCCCTTGGTGACGCCGGCCGCGTCGACGATCTCCTGGACGGAGGTGCGGTCGTAGCCCTGCTCCGCGAAGAGCCGGGTGGCGGTGGCCAGCAGCCGCCGGGCCACCGGCTTCGTGCCGCCGCTGCCGTTGCCGCCGTCCCTCGTGCCGGCCATCGCCCTCACCTGTCCTTAGTGCTCGTACGCCGTGGCCTGCACCGTCATCCGCGGTGGCGCAGCTCCCGTCGGAGGATCTTGCCACTCGTGGTCTTGGGAAGCTCGGGCAGGATCTCCACCACGCGGGGATATTTGTACGCCGCCAGCCGTTCCTTGCAGTAGGCGGCCAGATCGGCGGGCTCGGCGGCGGTCCCCGGGCGCAGGCTGACGTAGGCCTTGACCGATTCGCCGCGGTAGGCGTCGGGCACGCCGACGACCGCCGCCTCGCGTACCGCCGGGTGGGTGTAGAGGACGTCCTCCACCTCGCGGGGCCACACCTTGAAGCCGGAGGCGTTGATCATGTCCTTTTTGCGGTCGACGACATAGAGCCAGCCGTCGGTGTCCATGAAGCCGATGTCGCCGGTGCGCAGTTCGCCGTCGGGGATCGCCGCGGCGGTGGCGTCCGGGCGGCGCCAGTAGCCGGGGACGACCTGGGGGCCGCGGACGGCGATTTCGCCCTGTTCGCCGAACGGCACCTCGGCGCCGTGCTCGTCGAGGATCCGTACGACGGTGTCGGGGCCGGGGACGCCGACCGCGAGGGTGCCGGAGACCTTGTCGACGGGGGCGCGGCGGCCCGGCGGGACGGTGGCGCAGGGGGCGGTGCATTCGGTCAGGCCGTAGCCGTTGTGCAGGTAGGGGCCGAGGGCGGTGTGGAACGTTTCCACCAGGGCGGGCGGCAGCGGGGCGCCGCCGGAGGACAGGGTGTGGAAGGACGCGAAGTGGTCGCGGCTGACCTCCGGATGGGCCATCAGCGCCATATAGGCGGTGGAGGGGCCGACGGTGAACGCCGGGCGGTGTTCGCGGAAGGCGTCCAGGACGACGCCCGCCTCGAAGCGGTAGGCCAGGGCGAGGGTGCCGGCGCCCGCGATGCAGGCGGCCAGTTCGCAGACCATGCCGGTGATGTGGAAGAGGGGGGCGAGGGCGAAGTAGGTGGCGCCGTCGGGCAGGCCCAGGCCGGTGCGCTGGCGTTCGGCGTTGTAGCTGATGTTGCCGTGGGTGTTGGTGGCGCCCTTGGGGGTGCCGCTGGTGCCGGAGGTGTAGCTGATCAGGGCGAGGTCGTCGGCGGTGAGGTCCGGGTCGGCGGGCACCGCGCGCAGATGCTTGGCGGTGCGGGCGACGGCCAGCAGATCGTCGGCGCCCTCGCACGGCCCCGGATTCCCGTCGCGCAGCACCCGGGCGTCGTTGCGCGTCTGGAGGCCGGCCTCGTGGGCGGTGAGCGCGATCCGTACGGACGGCGTCGCGGCGGCGGTGGCGCGCAGGAAGGCGTCCCAGGTGTGGTCGGCGCAGATCACGGCGGTGACCTCGGCGTCGCCCAGGATGTGCCGCATCTCGCCCGCTTTGTACATGGGGTTGACGGGCACCACCACCCCGCCGGCCTTCCAGACGCCGAGCACGGCGAGGACGAAGTGCGGGGTGTTCTGGAGCATCACCGCGGCGCGGTCGCCGCGGGTGAAGCCGCGGGCGGTGAGGTGGGCGGCGAGGGCGTCGGAGAGCGCGTCGGTCTCGGCGTAGGACAGCCGCGCGTCGAAGTAGGCGAGCGCGGTGCGGTCCGGGGTGCGGCGGACGGCCGCCCTGAAGGCGTGCAGGGGCGAGGGCGGCGGCTGGACGGGGGCCCGCTGGGCCTCGCTGAGCTGCGCCAGCCACGGTTTGTCCTGGTAGGAGATCACCGGGCGTCCCCCTCGCGCTCCTCCAGCTTCTGCTGGAGGCGGTTCATCGCCGTCAGCCAGCCGTCGGGGTCGGTGGCCCGGGCGGCGTAGTAGTCGGCGGCCTCCGGGTGCGGCAGGACCAGGAAGCGGTCCTCGGTCATCGCCGCGAAGAGCGCGTCGGCGACGGCGGCCGGTTCGATGGCGGTGGGCGCGAGGACGAGGTCGCCCGCGGCCCCGGTGGCGGCCAGCATGTCGGTGCGTACGCCCTGGGGGCAGATGGCGTGCACCCGGATGCCGCGGTGGCGGTAGGTCAGCGACAGCCATTCGGCGAAGGCGTAGGCGCCGTGTTTGGTGACGCTGTAGGGGGCGGCGCCGACCATGGTGAGCAGGCCCGCGGCGGACACCGTGGAGACGAACCGGCCCGCGCCCCGCTCCAGCCACTCTGGCAGCAGCTCGCGCGCCGCCCGCACATGCGCCATCACATTGACGTCCCAGGCCAGCTCCCAGGCGTCCTCGGGCGCCTCGGGTCCGCCGCCGGTGCCGACGCCGGCGTTGGCGCAGAAGACGTCGATGGTGCCGCCGAGCGCCTCGCGGGCGGCCGGGACGATGCCGGAGGCGTCGCCGGGGACGGCCAGGCCCCCGATCTCCGCCGCGGTCTCCTTGGCCCTGGCCTCGTCCAGATCGTTGACCACGACCCGGGCGCCCTCGGCGGCGAACCGGCGGGCCAGCGCGGCGCCGATCCCCCCGCCCGCCCCGGTCACGACAACGGACTTGTCCCGTACGGCTGCCACGTGGTGTCTCCCTCGGTCGCGCTGACTCGACCACGGCAGACTAACCAGTCGGTATGTGGAAGGGAAAGCCCCGGCGCCCCCTCTCGGCCACGCCCAGGAGGGAGATTCACCCATCGTCACGGCCGGGTGCGTTCCCGTAGCCCTCGGGGCGCGTTAGCGTGCTCACGACACCTGGCTCGGTCCGTTCCCGTATCCCGATCACGTATCCCGATCACGGAGGTGTGCGCATGGCTCTGTCGCGACGCGTTCTGGTGGGCGGACTGGCGGCCACCGGCGCGGTCACCGGGGCCGCGGCCCCCGCCCGTGCGGCCATGGGGGACCCCCCTGCTCAGGCGAAGCCGAGAGCCCGGGGGGCGGGCCCCGGCGCCCGCCCCGTCCGCACCGGCTTCGACCGCCTCCGCGCCGACGGCTACCGCCTCCTGGACGGCCAGAAGGTCGGCATCGTCACCAATCCGACCGGGGTCACCCCGGACGTCCGCCACATCGTGGACGTGCTGCACGCCGACGACCGCGTCCGCCTGACCGCCGTCTTCGGCCCCGAACACGGCTTCCGGGGCACCGCGCAGGCCGGCGGATCACAGGGCCGCTACGACGACCCGGCCACCGGGCTGCCGGTCTACGACACCTACGACAAGAGCGGCCGGGAGCTCGCCGGCATCTTCGCCGAGTCCGGTGTGGACACCCTCGTCTTCGACATCCAGGACGTCGGCGCCCGCTTCTACACCTACATCTGGACCCTCTACGACTGCATGGTCGCGGCGGTCCTCGCCGGTAAGCGCTTCGTGGTGCTCGACCGCCCCAATCCGGTCACCGGGCGGGCCGCGACGGGCCCCGTACTGGACAAGAAGTACGCCTCCTTCGTGGGCCGCGAGCCGATCTCCCAGGCGCACGGGATGACGGCGCTGGAGCTGGCGCTGCTGTTCAACGGCGAGTTCGTACCGCAGGCCGCCGGGCGGCCGGTGGAGCTGGCGACGGTGGCGATGACCGGATGGCGGCGCGCGGACTTCTTCGATGCCACCGGGCTGCCGTGGGTGCCGCCGAGCCCCAATATGCCCACCCCCGACACCGCCCTGGTCTACTCCGGCACCTGCCTCTTCGAGGGCACCAACCTCTCCGAGGGCCGCGGCACCACCCGCCCCTTCGAGCTGCTGGGCGCCGACGGCATCGACGCCCGCTGGGCCGCGGCCGCCGGCGAACTGGGCCTGCCCGGCGTCCACTTCAGGGAGGCGTATTTCGCCCCCACGTTCTCCAAGTTCCAGGGCAGGACCGTCGGCGGCGTCCAGCTGCACGTCCACGACCGCGCCGCCTTCGACCCCGTACGCACCGGCATCGGCCTGCTGGTGACGGCCAAACGGATCTGGTCCGGCTTCGCCTGGCTGCCCGGCCACGGCATCGACCATCTGACCGGCTCGGCGACGGTCCGCACGATGATCGATGCGGGCGCGGGGACCGACGAGGTGGTGGACCACTGGCAGGAGGAGCTGCGACGGTTCCGCAGGCTGCGGCGGCGATATCTGCGGTACGCCTAGGGCGGGCACCTGCCGGAGACCGGGCATGCGAACCGGGTTGATTCGGGGGCTCGTTCGGCGTGTAGGCGAGACATCGGCGGCCTGTCGGTGGCGCACAGGAGACTGGCGGCAGGCCGATGCCCGGCCGTACGGCTTCCCGCCGGGCCGCTCACCCGACTTCTCGGAGGTTCACCATGACCACACCTCGGGCCGCCACCCTGGACGTGCCCGGCGCGCGCCTCTACTACGAGGTGCGCGGCCGCGGGCCGGTGCTCGTCCTGATACACGGCGGCGCCGGGGACGCCGGGGTCTTCCACGAGATCGCGGGTCCGCTCGCCGAGCACTTCACCGTGGTGGCGCCGGACCGCCGTGGCCACTCCCGCAGCCCGCTCGTCCCGCCCGGCGGCACGCCCCGGGTCGCCGAGCACAGCGATGACATCCACCGGCTGATCGGCGAGCTGACCGACGAACCCGCGCTGGTCTACGGCAGCAGCTCCGGCGCCGTCGTCGCGCTGGACCTGCTCGCCCGGCACCCGGAGCGGGTGCGCAGGGTCCTCGCCCATGAACCGCCGGCGCTCGGGCTGCTGCCGGACGCGGCTGCCTACCGGCGGCTGTTCGACGAGGTCCGGGCCACCCACCGGCGGCAGGGGGCCGCGGTGGCGATGCGGCAGTTCCTGACGGGCGTCGGGCTGGTGGACGACACCTGGGAGATGCCACCACTGTCCCAACTACCGCCTGACATACGGGAGTTGATGGAACGGATGGCGGCCAACGAACCGTTCTTCCTGGAGCACGAGCTGATCGAGGTCACCTCCTACGAGCCCGATACCGACGCGCTGCGCAAGGCGGCGGACCGGCTGCTGATCGGCGTCGGCCGCGACTCCGCCGGGCAGACGCCCGGCCGTATGGGCGCCGCGCTCGCCGGCCGGCTCGGCCTGGAGATCACGGAGCTGCCCGGCGGGCACACGGGCTACGTGGAGGACGCCGGCGCCTTCGCCGCCCGGCTGGTGGAGCTGCTGGGCGACGGCGCGTTCACGGCCTGAGCCACCACCGCTCGCTCTCCCAGGACAGCGCCTCCCACAGGCGGTTGAGTGGATGGTCGGGCCCGTAGGCGTCCCGCTCGCCGCGCCGGGCGAAGACCCCGACCAGCACCTCGGTGCGCGGCCCGACGTCGCCGACGATGTCCAGCATCCGCAGCCCCGCGGCCTCCGGGAGCCGGCCGTCCGTGGCCGCGTCCCCGATGCCGCGGGTGACCAGCATCGCGCCGCTGACCACCCCGGAGCGCAGCAGCTCGAAGCCGTAGTGGGCGGCCTCTATCTCGGCGGCGACGGTCAGCTTCTGGCGGTAGTCGGGGCCGTACCGGGAGGTCAGAAAGCGGCCGATCAGACCGCCTGCGGAGATCACCAGCGGCAGTCCGGGCAGGTCCCCGGCGCCGAAGGAGCGGCCGGGGAGGCGCTCGGGCGGCAGGTTCGTCAGCAGGGACAGTCCGCTGCGGCGCCACTCCATCACCTCGTACGGCGCCAGCTGCTCGCGCTCCTGACCCTCCGTCACCACCACGCTGCCGCAGACCACGTCCAGCTCCTTGGAGCGGAGCCGGTCGAAGAGATCGCCGGTGCGGACATGGGTGACCTTGAGGTCGACGCCGTCGCGTTCGTACTCCTCGCGCAGGCGCTCCACGGCGTCCAGGAGGAAGCCGAGGGTGTAGCGGGTGGTGCCGACGGACAGTGTGCGGCCCAGCCGGCGGCGGGCGTGGTGCACCCCGTCCGTCCAGTCGCCGAGCGTCCGCCGTGCCAGGTCGACCAGCGCCTCACCGGTCGCGGTGAACAGGGCGTCGCGTCCGCGCCCCTGTTTGAGCACCAGTTCCTCGCCGCACAGCGCGGCGAACGTACGGTTCATGGTGTCCAGCTGCTTTTGCACACTGGACTGCTCCCGGCCCAGCCGACGGGCGGCGCCGAGCGCGGTGCCCTCCTCCCGCACCGTGATCAAGGTGCGCAACTGGTCCATGGTGGTGTCGAGCAGCTCCGGCGGATACTGCAACGGATCCTCTGAGGCCATGCGCCCCCACTCGCCTTCCCGCTCCCCGGAGTTCAACGGCTCAGCAGCATAACCTCCGAGGGAAAACCGGTCCGGAGGCCATGCGGCAGGCCCCGGGCGCGCGCCCGGGGCCTGCCGCATGCCGAGGCCGTCTCACCGGTGGGCGGGGAATTCCACCACCTGCTGGTATGTCGGCCGGTTCTGCCAGCTGATGGTGGCGTGCGTCAGACCGCCGACCGCGCGGTGGATGATCGCATCCGCGCACCACTGGTCGCCCGCCTTGCAGTTGCCGTCGCCCGGGTAGACCTGCTCGGCCGTCCGGGCGGCGGCCTGCCGCAGGGTGTCGATCAGGGTGTCGCGGCAGGCCGAGAGCTTGCCGTTGCCGCAGTACTGCTGGGCGAGCGGTCCCTTGACCTGGTCGCCGAGCACCGAGCGCAGGTCCTTGTCCGCGTAGCTCCACCAGCCGTACTGGAAGGCCGAACCGGCGTGCGCCCCGGTGGGGCCGTGGCCGGCCGACGGGGACTCGTCGATGGCCAGGTTGGACGTCAGGGCCTGGTAGAGGTCGCCGCCGAGGCCCGGTTTGAAGGTGGCCTCGATCATCCGCGGCCACCAGGCGTCCATCAGCCGTACGGCGTCGGGGTGGGTGTAGGTGTGCGAGCCGGGGGTGGTCTCGCGGCGCTGGGCGCCGTCCTTGCGCCAGGACTCCAGCTGCTGCACGGCGGTCTGGAGCGCGGGGTCGCCGATGGGCTTGCTGCGCAGCACCCGCAGCATCTCGGGCAGGACGTCCTCGCCGCGCAGATCGGTCACGGCGGCCTCGGCCATCGCCCGGGTCAGCGAGGCGCGGGTGACGCCGCCCTCCTTGGTCAGCGCGCGCACCCGGTCGTCGAGCAGATTGGCGCGGTGCACGGTGCCGTTGCCGAAGCCGGCCGAGTCGTAGTCGGTGGCCTGCTTGTTGTTCCAGGAGATGTAGTAGTCCTGGTCGACGGACTGCGGGTGCTGGGCAGGCGGGGTGTAGTCGGTGGTGTTGGTGGCGGGGTCGTAGCCCTTCCAGGCGTAGGCCGGATCGGCGGCGATGGGCAGTGCCGGATCGACGTCCGGGTTGCGGACCGGGTTGAGGCCGCTGTTGTAGTACGCGATGTCGCGGGAGTCGGCGTAGAACCAGTTGAAGGCGTAACCGATGTGCTGGGCGGCCTTCTTGAACGTCGCGGCGCCGCGGACGTACGAGGGGTCGTTGAGCATCTGGAAGCCGATGATGGAGTCGGCCTCGTGCCGGTAGGTGGTGCGCAGCGCCGTATAGGCGACGGGCCTGCCCTTGATGGTGGCGCGGTGGGTGACGGTGCCCCATGTGGTCCGGTAGACCTGCATCCGGTACGAGCCGGCGGCGGTCGGGTCGGCAATGGTGGGCTTCCAGGAGTTGGTCCGCTCCAGCTTCTCCATGGGGAGGCAGGCGCCGTGGTACCGGTAGGAGGTGGAGTCCTTGGTGGGCTTCGAGCCGTCCGGGTTGCACAGGTCGACGGCGTAGGTGTCGGTGATGTCCTGGCCGGCCGAGGTGGCGCTCCAGGCGTAGTCCTGCCCGCGGCCCAGCTGGACGTACATCCCCACGCCCGCGAAGGAGGCGCCGCGGGCGCTGATGCCCGGCCCCTGGATCTCCTGGAGCATCAGCAGCTGGGGCGCGAAGTAGCCGGTCTGCGGACCGAAGACGGCGACCGGATGGCCGCTTGCGGTGTGCTTGCCGGAGACCAGCAGGGCGTTGGACATGCCGCGGTGCTGGGTGGGGTTGAAGCTCCCCTTGGGCAGCACCCCGTCCTTGAAGAGGCCCTGAAGCTTCTGGTACTTCTTCGGGGCCGGGACCGGATCCTGGGGCGCCTTGCCGCCCTTGGCGGCCGCGGCTCCCGTGCGGTCGAAGACCAGCGGTTCGGGGGTGACCGAGCCGGGGTCGGGCAGGGCGGTGCCCTTGGCCCTGGCGGGTTTGACGGCGTACGGGAAGCGCTGGCCGTCGTGCAGGGTCTTGACGGCCTCGGGGTCGTTGCGCTCCCGGAAGGACTCCCAGACCTCGGTGCCCTTCTGCATGCCGTACTTGTGCTGGGCGGAGAGCAGCGCGAGGGCCGAATTGACCTCGCCGCCGCCGCCGTTGCCGAACAGTCCGCCGACGACGGAGGCCAGGGCTATCAGGTCGGTGAGTTTGAACGGCGCGATCTCACCGGCGTTGGTGACCGCGTCGATGTGCCCGGTCAGGACGTACTCGCCGGGGAAGTAGCGCCCGTTCTTCGACTGCTCCCGGTAGGCGTTGATGCCGTCGATATACGCCTGGGCGTCGGCCATGGCCTGCCTGCCGCGCGCTCCGTTGTTCTCGCGGATCGCGTCGACCTGCTTTTGCAGGTCCTGCTCGGTGTACGGGGCCTGCGGGAAGAACTGCTGCTCCAGGCCCTGGTTGGCGGGTGCGCCGCCGGCGAAGGAGGTCAGTTCGCCGCGGCCGATGTGGCGGAAGAGGTCCATCAGCCACAGCCGGTCCTGGCCCGCGGCGTAGCCGGCGCCGTATTCGGTGCCGTAGCGGGTGGTGCCCTTGATGTGCGGGACGCCGGTCTTCTTGTCGCGGGTGATGGTGACGTCGTCGCGGGGTGTGGTGACGTCGCCGACCTGGTCCTGGGGGACGCCGAAGGAGGCGTCGTTGAAGAAGTCGGTGAGCGTGCCGTCCGTGAGGTTCTGGTAGCCGCCGGCCAGCGCACCGTAGGGGGCCAACTGGTCGGTGGAGTGCGGCGGGTGGGTGCCGAACAGCTTGTTGCCGAGGATCTGCACCAAGGTGGCATTGCCGGTGGCGCCGGGCGGCAGGATGTCGGCGCACTGCCCGTGGCAGTAGTCGCGGATGGGGGCACCTCCCGCTCGAGCGAAGTCGAGAGTGGGGGAGTTGCCGGCGGCGGCCGCCGCGAGAGGGGGCGGCGCCACGAGCATGGCGCCCAGGGCGAACAGGGCGGCCGCCGCGGCCGCCCTGAGCCTTCCGGTACGTCGTTGCATCCCTGCTCCTCGATGGGGGTCCCCGGCTCCTGAAGAGCCCGGGGAGGGTGCGCGGGACGTTACCGGCGGTTACGCGTGGCCGGAAGATGAACAACAGTCACCTTTTCGAATTCCCCACAGATGGCCGGGCGACAGGGTGGCGCGCGGCCGGGAGGGTTCGGGAAAGTCGGGAGGGGCAGGGAGAGACCGGAAGAGTCCGGAACAGAGGGGAGGAGAAGGGAGGAGAGCGGAGGAGGCCGACGAATCCGCACGGGAATTCGAGGGATCCAGGCGGAGATCGGCTACGTCCCTTCCCTGTCCAGTCGGGTCCTCCCCACGGAGGTGGGATGAATATGGCCGGTTTCAGAGCGCTCGCCCAACAGGTCCGCAATCCACGGCTCGTGGCAACTCAGCGGCGTACGGCACTGCGCAAATGCCTGGAGCGCTTCGCTCCGTACGGGCATCGCACCACCTGGCACCATCTGTGCACCCGGGCCGGATTCGCGGCCCACGACCGCAATCCCGATCCCGAGCGGCTGATGGCCGCGCTGGCGGAGCTGGAGGAGGCCCGCACCGTCTGGCTGGCCTACGAGCGGCAGTTCGCGGCCCGGCGGCGCCGCGAGAAGCACGACGGCATCCGCCAGCCCAGCGCCCTCGACGACTGGCACCGGCGCACCTGGGGCGGCTGCGACATCGTGCCGTGCGCCTCGCCGCAGCGGCATCCGGCGGCCCGGCTCGCGGTGGTGCTGCGCCGCATGATCGCGGCGATGGAGGCGGGGCGGCCGCGCCGGGACTGCCCGGTGTGCGGCGGGACCCGCTTCGCCTGGCTGCCGGGGTCCGCCGACTGCCCGGCGCCCGGGCCCGCCTGCCGGGAGTGCGGAGTGGTGGCCCCGGCGTCCGTGCTCACCCCGGAGGCGCTCTCCGCGGCCCGGACCGGCGGCGCGGGGGCGTTCGCCGCGGCCTGAGCCACGGCGTGAGCGGCGGCGTGAGCCACGGCGTGCGGCGTGAGCCACGACGTCCGGTCGGCTCCCGCGAGGTGGCCGGGGATCGCGGGCATTGTCAGACCCGCATGTCACCATCGGATCATGCTTCAGGTATGTCTCAACGGCGTCCGCACCGCGGCCGATTCCGCCGCGGTGCCCCTCACACCGTCCGCGCTCGCCGATGCCGCCCGGCAGGCGGTCGCGGCCGGTGCCCAGGAGGTCCACGTCCACCCCAAAACCCCCTGCGGCGAGGATTCGCTCTCGCCGCGGGTGGTGGGCCCGGTCCTGGAGGCGATACGGGCGGTGGTGGACGTTCCGGTCGGCGTGACGACCGGCGCCTGGGCCGATCCGGACGCCGGGTGCCAGGGCCATGGGGGCACCTCCCGTGCCCGTTCAGGGCTACGGGGGAGGATCGCCTCCTGGACGGTGCCGCCCGACTACGCCTCGGTCAACTGGCACGAGCCCGGCGCCGATACGGTCGCCGCGGCCCTGCTGGAGCGCGGTATCGGCATCGAGGCAGGGCTCTGGTCCGGCACCGACGCCGCGGCCCGCTTCACCCGCTCGCCGTTCGCGCCACGGGTCCTGCGCATCCTGGCCGAAGTGATCGGCCCCGAGGGCGAATCCGCGCGGCACACCGCCCGGGAACTGCTCGCCGAGCTGACGGCGGCCGGGCACGACCGCCCGGTGCTGCTGCACGGCGTCGACGGCGGCGCCTGGCCGGTGCTGCGGCTCGCCGGAGAGCTGGGCCTGGACACCCGCATCGGCCTGGAGGACACCCTGCTGCTCCCCGACGGCGCCCCGGCGCCCGACAACGCCCGGCTGATACGGGCGGCGAGGGCGCTGTACGACGACGGCCGCGGCGCCGCGGCCGCCCGGGCCGCCCGGGGCGACGACCAGCTGCCGACGGGCTGACGCGGGCGCTGTGCGGGGGGGGCGGGCGCTGTGCAGGGGGGCGGGCCGAACGGACGCTCCCCGGCCACCCCACCGCAGCAAACCGGCCAATGACCACCGCCGCACGGCCCTCCGCGCCCCGCCCGCCGCGGCGTTCCCCCGCTGCTCGGGCGGCTGCGGGCGGGCGTGACGCTCGTCCACGGGCTTTACGAACTCACCCGGGGGCTGGCACAACTGTGCACGGGCAGACCGGCCGGTAACACCGTCGGCCCGCACGGTCCGTGTGGCACCCGGGCGGCACGGACGCCGGACGAGAGAGTGGACGCCATGGCCGAACTGCACGATCTGACCGCGCTCGAACAGGCCGCCGGTATCCGGTCCGGTGCGATCTCGCCCGTCGAGCTCACGGAGCACTATCTGGCGCGGATCGACCGGCTGGACGACACCCTCGGTGCGTTCCTCACCCGTACCCCCGAGATCGCCCGCAAACAGGCCGCGGACGCCGAGAGCGAGGCGGCCGCGGCCCGCCGGGAGGGCCGTGAACTCCCGCCGCTGCACGGCGTTCCGGTGCCGGTCAAGGACCTCAACCAGGTGGCGGGCGTGCGCTGCACGATGGGTTCGCGGGCGCTGGCCGACAATGTTGCGGCCACCGACGACCATGTGGCCGCCAAGCTGCGAGAGGCCGGGACGGTCCTGCTCGGCAAGACCAACACCCCCGAGTTCGGGCTGCCGTGCTACACCGAGAACGGTCTGGGACCGGCCGCCCGCACGCCCTGGAACCCGGAGTACGGCGCGGGCGGTTCGAGCGGCGGCGCCGCGGCGGCGGTGGCCGGCGGCCTGGCGCCGGTGGCGCATGCCAGCGACGGCGGCGGCTCGGTCCGTATCCCGGCCTCGCTGTGCGGGCTGTACGGGATCAAGCCCAGCCGCGGCCGGATCAGCAGCGGCCCGTTGCTGTACGACGTGACGGGCCTGAGCACCTCGGGCCCGCTGGCCCGTACGGTCGCCGACGCGGCCACGCTGCTGGATGTCATGGCGGGCCCGATGCCCGGCGATCCGTATGTGGCGCCGTCGCTGCCCCCGGGCGAGACCTTCGCCGCACACGCCGTCCGCGACCCCGGACGGCTGCGGATCGCCTGTCTGGCCGATCCGCCGATACCGGGCATCGACGTCCATCCGGACTGCCGCGCCGCCACCGCCGAGACGGCCGCGCTGCTGACCGGACTGGGCCATGACGTGGAGGAGCTGACGCTCCCCGCCGACGACAGCATCCTGTTCGCCTTCACCCGCGTCTGGTCGGTGATGGCCGCCAACCGCCCGGTGCCGCCGGAGGGCGAGGAGCTGCTGATGCCGCTCACCCGCTATCTGCGCAGGCGGGGCGGGGAGATCTCCGGCCAGGAATTCGCGGGCGCGCTGTACGCGTTCCGGATGCTCGGGCAGACCATCGCCGACGGACTGATGCCGCCCGGCGGCTACGACGTCATCCTCTCCCCCACGCTGGCCGGGCCGCCGCTGCCGGTCGGTGCGCTGCGCAACGACGCCGACCCGCAGGCCGAGTTCGCCGCCATAGGGACGTACACCCCGTTCACCGCGCTCTACAACGCCACCGGTCAGCCCGCGGTCAGCGTCCCGCTGCACTGGAACGCCGCCGGCCTGCCGATCGGCATGATGTTCGGCGGCCGCTACGGCGAGGAGGCCACCTTGATCGCCCTCTCCGCCCAGCTGGAACAGGCCCGCCCCTGGGCCGCCCGCAGGCCGCCGGTCTGGTGAGCACCGCCGCGCTCGCCCCGTAGCGGGGCGGGCGCGCTCACCGGCAGGCGCTCTCCGCGCCCGGCACGCAGGCCGCGCGGTCGTCGGTCGCGGGGCCGTCCCCGTCCGCGCCGGCGCCGCGCCGCGCGCCGCTCGCGGGCCGGCGCTCCGGGTCCTTGGCGCTCCTGTCGACCCGCAGCCGCCGGGCGCCGGGCCCCTGCTCGCCGAGGTTGTCGTACGGGTTGGACAGCGCGCAGTTCTGGAGCGAGAGGCAGCCACAGCCGATGCAGTCGGTCAGCCGGTCGCGCAGTTCGACCAGCTGGCCGATCCGCTCGTCCAGTTCGGAGCGCCAGAGCTGGGAGAGCCGGGCCCAGTCGTCGCGGTTGGGCGTGCGCTCGTCGGGCAGTTCGGCCAGCGCGTCCCGGATCACCGCCAGCGGGATCCCGACCCGCTGCGCCGCCCGTACGAAGGCGACCCGGCGCAGCGCGTCCCGGGAGTAGCGGCGCTGGTTGCCGGCCGTCCTGGTGCTGCTGATCAGCCCCTTGGACTCATAGAAATGCAGCGCGGACACCGCGGCGCCGCTGCGCGCGGAGAGCTGGCCGACGGTGAGTTCATGAACCTTGTACGGAAGCTGTGGCACGTCTCCACACTAGCCCGCACGATCTCGGCGCCGGCCCCTCAGCATCTCGGCGACGGCCCCTCAGCCGTTGACACGGCCGCCCCCGCTGCGCATGCTGAGCAAGCGCTTAGTAATTGCTCAGCAGGCGTGCGCCGAGCACGGGACCCCAGGAGGCGGGCGAAGATGGCAGAGCCCCGAGTGTTTGCATCGGTCGACGATCTGCGGGGAGCGGTCGGTGAGGAGCTGGGACCCAGCGACTGGCTGGAGATCGACCAGAAGCGGATCGACCTGTTCGCGGACGCCACCGGCGACCACCAGTGGATCCATGTGGACCCGGAGAAGGCCGCGGCCGGCCCCTTCGGGACGACCATTGCGCACGGCTATCTGACGCTGTCCCTGCTGCCCGCCCTCGTACCGCGGCTGATGCGGGTCGACAACGTGAAGATGGGCATCAACTACGGCACCAACAAGGTGCGTTTCCCCGCCACCGTCCCGGTCGGCTCGCGGCTGCGCGCCACCGCGAAGATCGCGGAGGTGGCCGAGGTGAAGGGCGGGGTGCAGCTCACCACGCTCGTCACGATCGAACGCGAGGGCGGCGAGAAGCCGGTGTGCGTGGCGGAATCGGTCAGCCGTTTTTATCTGTAGCGGGCGCGGGTCTATTCCGTGGCGGGCGCGGTGCGGGCGCCCACCATCCGCAGGACGAGGTCGGCGTAGAGCGCGCCGACCTCGTCGGGCGTGCGCGGGCCGTCGGCCGAGAACCAGCGGGCCACATCCACGCAGAGCGACAGCACGGCGAGCGTGGTGCCCGGCACGTCGTCGACCCGGAACTCGCCGCTGTCCGCACCGTCCTGGATGATGCCGCGCAGCAGCCGGTCGGTGCGGCGGCGCAGATCGGCGATCTCGGCGTAGTGGTCGGCGCCCAGGGCCTGGAGTTCGTACTGGATGACCCGGGCGGTGGTGTGGTGCTCGGCGTGCCAGCGGGCGAAGGTACGGACCGCGTCGGCGAGCCGCTCGGTGGCGCCGCCCTCGGCCTCGGCGGCGGCGCCCATGATGCGCAGCGCCTTTTCGTGGCCGATGCCGCTGATGCGGTAGAGGAGTTCTTCCTTGGTCTTGTAGTGGATGTAGAGCGCGGCGGGGCTCATCCCGGCCCGGCCGGCGATGTCGCGGGTGGTGGTGGCGTGGTAGCCGCGCTCGGCGAACGCCGCGACCGCGGCGCTGACCAGCCGTCGCGCGGCGTCCGGGGTGACCCCGGCCCACTCCTCGTTCTCCGCCTCAGCGCGCTGTGCCGCCGCACCCATCGCGTACCCCGCTCCTCGATCCGCCAGGGACGTTCCCGTGACGGATCGAACACCATACCGCGCCGCTGAGCAAGCGCTTAGCGCCCGGTGCGGCGGGCGTCAGAAGGCCGAGACCCCCGTCAGCGCGCGCCCGATGACCAGTAGGCAAGAACCCCGACTGCGCCTGGTCCGGCAATGCCGACTGGAACGCAGGCCGGAACATCTTGCACCTGTACCGGATGGGCCTCGCGCTCATCCCGGCTGCCGGGAGGGCAGTCGTCAGGCGCACCCGTGGCGTCAAGCCCGCCACCGCAAGGTAGGCAGGAGTCTCCTTCCGGTGTGCCGTTCCCCCGGCTTGCCGGGGGAAGGAGAGCACTTCAATATGTGCTGCATGGCCCGACCCCGCAAGCCCCTCCTGAGCCGCGAACGCATCGTCACCACCGCGCTGGCGCTCATCGACGCGGAGGGGCTGCCGGCGCTGTCCACCCGGCGTCTCGCGGCGGAGCTGGGGGTGAGCGGGCCGTCGCTCTACAACCACTTCACGACCAAGGACGAGATCCTCGACGCGGTCGCGGACACCGTCATGGCCAAGGTCGATGTGTCGACGTTCCAGGCGGGCGGCAGCTGGCGGGCCGGGCTGCTGGACTGGGCCCGCTCCTACCGCGCCGCGCTCGCCGCGCATCCGCACATCGTGCCGTTCCTCGCCCAGGGCCCAGGCCGCCGCCCGGCCGCGCTGAAGATGGCCGACGCGGCATTCGGCGGCATGGTCGAGGCGGGCTGGCCGCCGGCCCAGGCCACCCGGATCTGCGCGATGGTCCGCTACTTCGTGGCGGGCTCCGCCCTGGGTTCGTTCGCCCGTGGTTTCGTGGACGACCCGGGCGCCTACGACCCCGCCGACTACCCGCACCTGGGCCAGGCCCACCTGCTGCCCGAGCACCAACGCCAGGTGGACGAGGGCGCGTTCGAGGACGGCCTGCGGGCGCTGGTGGACGGGCTGGCGCTCCAGCATCCCGCACGCCTGCCGCAGCCGGACCGTATACAACAGCGATAAAGTGCACCGGCCCCTTGCGGACAGGGGCAGTTCGGCCATGACGCATGGGGGGCGGGGTGCAGGAGCCGGGCACGGCCATCGGCGGGCCTTTGCAGACGCGCTACGGACGGTTCGTGATCGAGGTGCTGCGCGGTCAGGCCCAGGTCGACTTCCTGCCGAATGCGCTGACCGGCCTGGTGTTCTCGGTCGCGCTGTTCGCGGCGGGCTGGCAGTTCGGCGTCTACGGGCTGACGGGCACGGCCGTCGGCACCGCCACCGCCCGTTTCCTGGGCGTCGACCGGGACCGGATCACCGCGGGCCTGGAGGGGTTCAACGCCTGCCTGGTCGCGGTCGGTTGCGCGGTCTTCCTCGGCGCGGCCCATCCGTCGACCGCACTGCTCGCCCTGGCCGGCAGCGCGGTGGTCACGGTCCTCACCGGCGCCGCCGCGCGGATACTGGCCACCTGGGAACTGCCGACCTTCACCCTGCCCTTCTGCCTCACGGCCAGCGCGATGACCATCGCCGCCCCGGGATTCCAGCGGGTCTGGCACGAGGACGCCGGCCCCGCCGCGCTCTCCCGCCCGGCCGCCGGCCCCACCGCCCTGGCCTTCACCGACCTCTGGCACGCCTTCTTCGCCAACGTCGGGCAGATCTTCTTCATCCCCCATTGGCACGTCGGCCTGATCTTTCTGCTGGGCATCTTCCTCGCCAGCCGCCGGGCGGGCGCACTGGCCTGCGCCGGCAGCGTCGTCGGTATCGCCACCGCCTGGGCCCTGGGCGCACCGGCCGGGCAGGTGGCCGAGGGCACGATGGGCTACAACGCGGTACTCGTCGCGATGGCGTTGTGCGGGGTCTTTCTCGTCGCGGACGCCTGGAGCCTGGTCTACGCGCTCACCGGCGCCGCCGCCGCAACGGCCCTGAGCCCCGCCCTCGCCGCCCTCCTCGCCCCGTCCGGCGGCCACACCTTCACCTGGCCGTTCGTCCTGGTCTCGCTGGCCTTCCTGACGGCGGCACCGGCGTTTCCGCGGCTGCGGAGGGTGACGGGGTGAGGGGGCGGCGGGGCCGGGGGCCGATGGCCCCCGGCGGTCAGTCGTTCACGCAGGTGTTGCCGAAGGTGGGATTGAGGAGCCCCACGATGTCGATGCTGTTGCCGCAGAGACTGACCGGCACCTGGACGGGCACCTGGATGACGTTGCCGGAGACGACGCCGGGAGAGTTCACGGCCGCACCGTTGGCCCCGCCGTGGGCCGACGCGACACCGGCTCCTGCGAGGACTCCGGTGGCGGCGAGGGCGACGGCGGTCAGGGTGATACGTGCGCGCATGGCGGGCTCCTTTTGCTGAGGAAACGATCGGCCGATTTCTCTCCCGGTGTTCATCAGAAAAACGCCGATCCATGGACGGGCCTCGCAAACCACTCCTTCAGGTGTGGCAAGGGCCGCTCCCGCACAAATCGCCGGATGCGTCCAGGCACCAACCCGCCCCGCCGGGCAGGCTCTAGAACACCACCAGCGCCCGTCCGCCCTTCCCCGCCACCATCGCCTCGAAGGCGGACGGGATGTCGTCGAGGCCGATGCGTTCGGTGACCATGGCGGAGAGGTCCAGGGCGCCCGAACGGACGTGGACGGCGATGGCCGGGAGGTCGGTGGCCGGATCGCTGTTGCCGTAGACGCAGCCGGAGAGGGTGCGGCCGAAGTAGAAGAGTTCCAGGGCGGAGAAGGTGACCTGCTGGTCCTGGCCGCCGATGCCGACGACCGTGGTGCGGCCGCCGCGGCGGGTGGCGGACCACGCCGTACGGATGGTGTCGGCGCGGCCCACGCATTCGATGGCGACATCGGCGCCCACGCCGCCGGTGAGGGCGCGGACGCGCTTGGCGGTGTCGTCACCGGCCACCACGAACTCGGTGGCCCCGGCCGCCCGCGCCAGCTCCTCCTTGCCCGGGGAGACGTCCACGGCCACGATCGGGCCCGCCCCGGCGATCCGCGCCGCCTGGAGGGTGGCCAGGCCCACGCCGCCGACGCCGAGGACCACCACCGACTCCCCCGCCCGCACCCGTGCGCTGTGGTGCACGGCGCCCCAGCCGGTGAGCACCGCGCAGCCGAGCAGCGCGGCGTCGGCGAGCGGTACGCCGTCCGGCAGCGGCAGGGCGGCGGCCGCGGGCACCACCGTCTCCTCGGCGAAGGCGGCCGTGCCCAGACCGGGGTAGAGCGCGCTGCCGTCGGCGGCGAGGGTGGCGTACGGGGACTCCGCGCCGCGTGCGGCGTGGGCGCACAGCCAGGGTTCGGCCAGCCCGCAGAAGTGGCAACTGCCGCAGGACGGCGCCCAGTTGAGGATGACCTGGTCACCGGGGGCGACCGTGGTCACGTCCGGGCCGACGGCGGTGACGGTGCCCGCGCCCTCGTGGCCGAGGACGGCCGGGGCGGGCTGGCGCAGGGTGCCGTTGGACAGGGAGAGATCGGAGTGGCAGACGCCCGCGGCCGCGAGGCGGATACGGACCTGGCCGGGGCCCGGCTCGGGCAGGTCGATCTCGGCGACCTGGAGCGGGGCGTTGACGGCGGGCAGTACGGCGGCGCGGACGGCCACGGATTCTCCTCGGTACGGCGGCGAACGGGACGGAGCGGGGGCCTTTTGCGGAAGTGGAGCGACCCGTGAGAGGCGACGGGTCAGAACTGGAGCGATTTGGTCTGGAGGTACTCGCTCAGGCCGTGCGGCCCCAGTTCCCGGCCGACGCCGGACTGCTTGTAGCCGCCGAAGGGCGCCAGCAGGTTGAAGCGGCCGCCGTTGATGTCGACCTGGCCGGTGTCCAGGCGGCGGGCGAAGGCCACCGCGGTCTGCTCGTCGGCGGCCCAGACCGCGCCGGCGAGCCCGTAGACGGTGCCGTTGGCGATCCGTACGGCCTCGGCCTCGTCCTCGTACCTCAGGACCGACAGGACCGGGCCGAAGATCTCCTCCTGGGCGATGGTCATGTCGGGGGTGACGTCGGCGAAGACGGTCGGGCGGACGTAGTAGCCGAGCTCGAGGCCCTCGGGGGCGTCCTCGCCGCCGGCCACCAGGCGCGCGCCCTCCTTGACGCCCTGGGCGATGAAGCCGCGGACGCGGTCGCGCTGCCTGGCGTTGACGACCGGGCCCAGGCGGGTCTCCGGCGCCGTCGGGTCGCCGGGGGCGCAGGCGGCGAACCCCTGCGCGGCGAGGGCGACCGCCTCGTCGTACTGGTCGGCGTGGACGAGCATCCGGGTCAGCGCATTGCAGGACTGTCCGGCGTTGCGGATGACGTCGGCGACGTTGACGCCGACGGCCTTGGCCAGGTCGGCGCCGGGCAGGATGACGTTGGCGGACTTGCCACCCAGTTCGAGGGCCACGCGCTTGACGGCGCCGCCCGCGAGTGCGCCGATCTTCTTGCCGACGGCCGTGGAGCCGGTGAACGAGACCAGGTCGACGCCCTCGTGCTCGGCGAGCGCCTGGCCGGCGACCGTACCGAGCCCGGTGACGAGATTGAAGACACCGGCCGGGATGCCCGCCGCGTCCACGCACTCGGCGAACAGCCGGGCGGTGAGCGGGGTGTCCTCGGCGGGCTTGAGCACCACGGTGCAGCCGGCGGCGAGCGCCGGGGCGACCTTGTTGGTGATCTGGTGGAGGGGGTAGTTCCAGGGGGTGATCGCGCCGACCACACCGACCGGCTCGTGCAGCACCGTGGAGTTGCCGAGCTTCTCCTCGAAGGCGTACGAGGCGGCCAGTTCGGCGTACGAACCGGTCACCGCGATCGGCAGGGCGGCCTGGACCCGGGTGCTGAAGGACGTCGGGCAGCCCAGTTCGGCGGTGATGGTGGCGGCGATCTCGTCGGCGCGGGCGGCGAGGCGGTCGCGCAGCGCGGTCAGCCGGGCGGCGCGCTCGGCGGGGGCGGTGGCGCGCCAGGCGGGCAGTGCGGCGCGGGCGGCGCGCACGGCGGCGTCGATGTCCTCGGCGGTGCCGGCCGGTACGGTCGCGATCACCCGTTCGTCGGCGGGGTTGCGCACCTCGATGGTGGCGGCGGTGGCGGCGGGCCGCCAGGCTCCGTCGATGTACATCCCGTCGTGTGCCGTCATCTCGCCGTCCTGCATCTCGCCGTCCTCCCGAGGGGTCCAGGTACGCAGCACTCCGCCGCGGCCCTCAAACTAACGGCGCTAGTTTGAGGGGCGCCACCCCCGGCGGGAGTGGCGCTCGTCATCCGGACATCATGACGGTCCGGGCCGGACGGTCCGCAGGGGGCCGGGCGGTCCGCAGGGGGCCGGCCTCAGGTCTTCGGGATGTCGGCGCGGAACTTCTTGGTCAGGTCGGCGCCGCGGATCACCCCGCCCTGGTGGTACTTCAGCCCCCAGGCATCGATCACCGACCCGTCGCCGAACATGCACGCCGAGGTCACCTTCGACGGGTCGCTCTCGCCCCGGGCGCCCCAACCGCCGCCGTCCGTGGGCCGGTTGCCGAACATCGCGGTGCCGTTGATGCCCTGGCAGTAGGCGATGGAGGGGTTGCCGGGGCTGCTGGGGCCGGAGGGCTTGCGGACGTAGGCGAGTGCGGCCAGGGTCGGTTTGTCGGCGGCCAGGGTGTCCGCGGCGATCATGATCCGGCTGCCGTCCTTGGCGCTGAAAACGCACATCTCCCGCTGGCCGCCCAGCGGGGTGAGCTTCTCCCCGGTGCCGGTGTAGTACGGGACGCGGGTCTGGACCGCGCCGCCCTGCTGCGTGCACCAGGCCGCGGCGGCCGACCTGCCGTGCGCGGCGGGCGGGGTGGCGTCGGGGGAGCCGTCGGCCGCGTGGGCGGTCACGGCCGTACCGGAGGCGAGGACGAGGGCACAGACGGCAAAGGCATGGGAACGCTTCACACTTCCTCCTGATGGACCATCGGACGGGCCGGCTGAACGCACATCCTTGGCACCGCCCGCCGCACCGTCAACGCGCCCCGGGCCGCGACCCGGCGGTACCGGACACATTGACGCGATCACGGCGCCCGGCCATCCGTGACATGCCCCGACGAGGGACCGGATCCGGCCATTGACGTGCTCCCGGGGGGGCTAAAGCCCGGGGATTCCTGCCACGGCCGACTGACCGTCTCGGTGGCTTCCTGCTTCAACGCGCGGCGCCGGGACTCTCGCCCTGGTCTTACCTGCGCTCTGCGAGGCGTTCAGCCTGTCCGCCCGCCCAGCGGCCAGCGTATTCTTCGAGGCGTTGTCGTCACGGTCGTGGACCGTTCCGCACCCCTTGCACGTCCACTCGCGGACACTGAGGGGTTTGGGGCCGTCCTTGATCCCGCAGGTGGAGCAGACCTGCGAGGTCGGCTCGAACCGGCCGATCCTCCCGAAGTACCGCCCGTGCCTTTGAGCCTTGTATTCCAGCATGGCGACAAAGGCCGACCAGCCTGCATCGTGTACGGACTTGGCCAGCTTGGTACGGGCGAGGCCGGACACCGCGAGGTCTTCAACGTACACCGCTTGGTTGGCGCGGATGATGCGCGTGGAAGCCTTGTGGTGCCAGTCCCGCCGCCGGTCAGCCACGCGGGCATGCTGCTGCGCGACCCTGATACGGGCCTTGGCCCGGTTCTTCGATCCCTTCGCCTTACGGGACAGATCCTTCTGCAGCCGCTTGAGCTTCTTCTCCGCACGCCGCAGGAACTTCGGCGAGCTGATGCGCGTGCCGTCGGAGAGGACCGCGAAAGTGGCCAGGCCGAGGTCAATGCCGACCTCGGCATCCAGCTCGGGCAGCATGTCCGGATCGGTGTCCACGACGAAGCTCATGAAGTACCGACCGGAGGCATCCTTGGTGACTGTCAGGGACGTCGGCGCGACGGGTAGGCGCCGGGACCACTTCACCCTGATGTCGCCGACCTTGGCCACGTACACGGTGCCGTTTTCCCGGAGGGAGAAGGCGTTGGTGGTGAGGCGGATGGACTGTGCCGAGTCCTTCTTCGACTTGAACCGCGGCGGAGAGACCTCAGGCCCCCTGCGCTTGCCCTTGCGGGAGTCGAAGAAGTTCCTGTAGGCAGCATCCAGGTCCCGTGGAGACTGCTGGAGGACGACAGCCGACACGTCGGCGAGCCAGGCGCGCGCTTCGGTGCGCTTGGCCTGCGTGATCCGCCGGCGCGACAGTTCTGCCGACGACACATACGGCAGCCCGGCCGCGTGCGCCTCCCTCCGATCTCGCAGACAGTCGTTCCACACCACACGAACGCACCCGAACGCCCTGGCCAATGCGGCACGTCGAGAGGCGCCTGGGTAAGCCCGGTAGGAATAGCGGAGCTGCACAAACGCGACCGTATTACCGTTCGCACATAATCGAGCACGGAGAGAACGGAACTGACAGATATGCGTTTATCCGTTGCGAATACACCTCACTTTCGAGTCGAAATTATCCATAATGTGCACATCAATGCCCACCCCAGAGGCATGGGAAAGACCACGCTCATGGCGTGATCCGATCTCGAGGCCGAGCCGGCCGGGGGCAATGGCGGTGATCACGCACGCGGCCGGCTGGATGATGCCGAAGAGCGGTCCGGCGCCCAGCAGCATCACGGCTGTCGGGGCCAGGTCGCCAAAAACCCCAGGTGGCGGCGGGTATCAGCGCCCCGCGGGGTCAACGCCCCTCCAGGCCGTCGGCCCCCTGGTCCAGATACCGCACCAGATACGCCCGAAGCAGCTCCTTGCACTCCGTCACGATCGCGGCATCGCCGCCGGGATCCGTCCGGAAGGCGAGCTGGAGCAGCGCGTCGGCGGTCTCGACGCCGACGAGGACGGCGGTGCGCAGCCGCTCGTCGGCGGCGTCCAGGCCGAGCGGGGCGGCGAGCAGGGCCAGCAGCCGGTCGGCGACGTCGTAGTTGGCGCGGCGGTCCGCGGGCGGGGCGGGGACGGTGAACTCCACCAGGGTGAAACCGGGCACCGTGCGCTTCATGGCGAGATATTCGTCGATCACCACATCCATGGCGGCCCGCCAGCCCGCTGCCGCGTCCGGGGCCGTGAGGCGGGCGGTGATCCGGTCCGCGTAGGCGTCGAGATTGCGCCGGGCGAGCGCCTCGGCCATGGCGCGCTTGTTGGGGAAGAAGCGGTAGACCGAGCCGATGGGGACGCCGGCGCGGTCGGCCACGGCGCGGGTGCTGAGCTCCTCGTAGCCGGTCTCGTCGAGGAGTTCGGCGCAGGCGTCGAGGATGCGGGCCAGGCGCCGGGCGCTGCGCTGCTGGACGGGGACGTGTCGGAACGGGGTCGGCTGCTGCACGCGGACATCCTGCCCGGCGGGGCGGCGGGAGGGTACCGACGCCGGGATCCGGCCATCACGGCCAAGAGTCTCCATTGACGGGCGAGGCACCGGACAGCAATCCTAATGTCTTGCATAGGATTCGGCCGGGTACGGGATCCGGCCGGACGGTGTCCGATGGTGCACAGGTCGTCGCGCGGCTGGTGCACAGGTCTTCGAGCGGCGGGAGCACACGATGACGGGTACGGGCGACGAGCAGGCCGGGAAGAGCGCCGACGGGCCGGCGTACTCCTGCGGCTTCGGCAACGAGCACAGCTCGGAGGCCGTCCCCGGCGCCCTGCCGGTGGGCCGCAACTCCCCGCAGCGCGCCCCGCTGGGCCTGTACGCCGAGCAGCTGAGCGGCTCGGCGTTCACCGAACCGCGCGCCCACAACCGCCGCTCCTGGCTCTACCGCATCCGGCCCTCGGCCGCGCATCCGCCGTTCGTCCGCGCCGAGCAGGGCGCGCTGCGCTCCGCGCCGTTCACCGACTGCGTCCCCGACCCCAACCGGCTGCGCTGGAACCCGCTGCCCGAGCCCGACGGCCCCACCGACTTCCTCTCCGGCCTGTGGACGCTGGGCGGCAACGGCGACGCCACCCAGCGCACCGGCATGGCCGTCCACCTCTACCGCGCCAACGCCTCCATGACCGACCGGGTGTTCAGCGACGCGGACGGCGAGCTGCTGATCGTGCCCGAGCGCGGCGGGCTGCTGCTGCGGACCGAATTCGGGCTGCTGCGCGCCGAACCGGGCCAGGTGGCGCTGATCCCGCGCGGTGTGCGCTTCCGCGTCGAGCTGCTGGACGCCGCGTCCGACGGGCGGGGCCCGACGGCTCGCGGCTATGTCTGCGAGAACTACGGCCGGCCCTTCCAGCTCCCCGACCTCGGCCCGATCGGCGCCAACGGGCTGGCGAACCCGCGGGACTTCCTCGCCCCGGTCGCGGCCTACGAGGACGTCGAGGGCCCCGTCGAGGTGGTCAACAAATTCTGCGGCACCCTGTGGAAGGCCACCTACGACCACTCCCCCCTGGACGTCGTCGCCTGGCACGGCAACCACGTCCCGTACGTCTACGACCTGCGCCGCTTCAATGTCATCGGGTCCATCAGCTACGACCACCCCGACCCGTCGATCTTCACCGTCCTGACCGCCCCCTCCGACACCCCGGGCCTGGCCGGCGTGGACTTCGTGGTGTTCGCACCGCGCTGGCTGGTGGGCGAGGACACCTTCCGCCCGCCCTATTTCCACCGCAATGTGATGACCGAGTACATGGGCCTGATCGAGGGCGCGTACGACGCGAAGACCGCCGGAAAAGGGGGCTTCGTCCCCGGCGGCGGCTCGCTGCACAACATGATGTCGGCGCACGGCCCGGACCGGGAGACCTTCGACCGTGCCAGCGCGGCCGAGCTGCGGCCGCAGAAGGTCGACGACGGCCTGGCCTTCATGTTCGAGACCCGCTGGCCGCTGACGCTCACCGCCCAGGCCCGGGATGCCGACCATCTCCAGCGCGCCTACGACGACGTATGGCAAGGTCTCCAGCGCCACTTCCGCCCTTGAGACGGGGAACGCCCTGACACCGGAGCCCCTCTGTGACCACCTTCGCCCCCGACTCGCTCGCCCTGAACCGCAAGCTGCCGCTGTGGTACCAGGTCTCGCAGTCGCTGCGCGCCTCCATACTGGGCCGCTCGCCCGACGCACCGCTGCGGCTGCCCACCGAGGACGCCCTCGCCGCGCACTACGGCGTGAGCGTGCTGACGATGCGCCAGGCCCTGAAGGAACTGGAGACGGAGGGGCTGATCAGCCGGCACCGGCGGCGCGGGACGTTCATCGAGCCGGGGGCGCAGCGCGGTGCGCCGGTGCGGCTGCTGGGTTCGGTCGATGCGATCGTGGCCCAGCAGTCCGGGATGCGCACCGAGCTGCTGGAGCACGGGCCGGTGCCGGTACCGTCCGGCCTGGCCGAGCATTTCCCGGGGCTGACGGAGGTCGCCGGGTTCCGGCGGCTGCGCAGCGACGAGGAGACGGGCGAGCCGACCAACCACGCGCGCAACTACGTCCGGCCCGATGTGGCCGACCGGATCGACCCGGCGGATCTGGAGCGCTGGCCGATGACCAAGGTGCTGCGGGACGCGGTGGGCGTACGGATCGGCCGGATCACCGACACCGTCGAGGCGCGGCTGGCGGATCCGGAGACCGCGGCGCTGCTCCAGGTGCCGCTGCTCAGCCCGATCCTGCACTACACGGGCCTGACCTGTGACGAGGACGGCCGGGTGGTCGATATCGCGGTGATCCACTACCGCGGCGACCGGTTCTCGTTCACCGTCACGCTGGACGCGCACTGACGGCGGCCGCCCGTCCGCTCAGATGCGCTCCAGGCTCCGTCCCGTGGTGCGCGGCCCCAGCAGCGCCACGTCCAGGCACAGCAGCACCATCAGCACCGCCGACCCGGTGAACACCGCGGCCGCGCCCAGCCGGTCCAACAGCGTCAGCGCGACGAACGGCAGCACCACGGACGTCAGCCGGGACAGCGAGTAGGCGATGCCGATGGCGCTGCTGCGCAGGCCGGTGGGGAAGATTTCGGTCTGGTAGACGTGGAAGGCGTTGGAGAAGACGTTGCTGCACACCGTCAGCAGGAAGCCGAACGCGACGATCGCCCAGGTGGCGTCGGCGAAGCCGAAAGCGAGACCGCAGCCGGCGATGCCGAGCGCGGCGGCGATGATCAGCGTACGGCGCTCGATCCGGTCGATGAGCGGGACGGACAGCGCGGAGCCGATCGGATAGCCGCAGTAGCTCAGGGCCGCGTACAGCAGCGATTCGGTGACGGTGTGACCCTTCGCCGTCAGCACCACCGGCGCCAGCGAACCGAAACCGTAGTAGCCGACGGTCTGGAGCACCTGGAAGAGCCACCACATCACGGTGCGCCGCCGGAAGTCGCCGCGGAACATCTCGCCCAGCGGCACCCGGCGCTCGGGGACGGTTTCGGCCTCCGGGACGGACGGGAGCGTCCGGCCGGTCTCGTGGGCCACCCGTTCCTCGATCCCGCGGACGATCCGGGCGGCCTCCTCCTCGCGGCCCTGGACCGTCAACCACCGTGGGGATTCCGGCAGTTGGCGCCGCATGAGCTGGATGAAGGCGGCGCCCAGCGCGCCCGCGACCAGCAGCCAGCGCCAGCCGTCGATGCCCAGCGGCTGGTGTCCGGCCACCAGCCGCGCGCCCAGCAGCGCCGCCACCGGCACCCCGGCGAAGCCGAAGGTGTACGCCAGGGCGATATAGCGGCCGCGTACCGCCCGGGGCAGGAACTCGGCGAGGTAGGTGTCGACGAGGACGAGTTCGGCGCCGAGGCCGAGCCCGCACAGGAACCGCAGCACGAGCAGCGCGCGCAGATCGGGAGCCAGCGCGCAGGCCAGCGAACAGGCCGCATAGCCGCCCAGGTTGACCAGGAACATCCGGCGCCGCCCGAAGCGGTCGGCCAGCACCGACAGGACGTTGGCGCCGACGAACATGCCGAGGAACCCGGACGCGATCACCGCGGACTTCGCGACGTCCCCCAGGTGCCACTGCGCGGCGAGGACTGCGGCGAGCACCCCGCCCAGGAAGATCTCGTAGAGGTCGAAGAACGCACCGATCCCGACGGTGAGGGTGAGCCGGCGGTGCCAGCGGGACGGCGGCAGCCGGTCCAGCCGTGCCGCGGCCCGCGCTCCCGCCACGGCGGTGTCGGTCATACCGTCCTCCCCTGCATACGGTCTCCCCTGCGTACGGTCCTCGCGCGGCCCGGTCGGGCGTAGGGCCTGTCCGTTGGCGGGACCGTACCGTCCAAGATCAGTTGGCGGAAGGGCGCACCGGGGCGGGACGGGCACGCCGTCGGGGCGCTCGCGCCCGTCGCTACCATGCCGGGGTCAGCCGAACGGTCCGGGAGGGGCTCCGCGTGACGGCGAAGCAGGACGCGCCACGGAACGACGTACCGCGGAAGGACGCACCGCAGGCGGCCGCGCCACGGCTGGCCGACCTGATGCCGTGGTCGGTGCCGCCGCTCCGGCTGGGCCGCTCCTGGGTACGGGGGCCGGATCCGGCCGTGCTGCGCGCCCGGTGGAACGCGCTGGTGACCGCAGAGGACGCGGCCGCCCGCGAGCGGCTGTTCCGCCCGTCGCGGTCGCGGACCCTGCATTCGGCCGTCGCCCAGCTGCCGGGCCAGGCCACGCCCACCGGCCGGCTGGCCCGCGCGAGCGGCCCCTGCCCCGAGCCCGTACGGATCCTGCACGGCCCCTTCGACCGGCAGTGGCTGCTGCCCGACCACCGGCTGATCGACGGGGCGCGGCCCGAGCTGTGGCGGGTGGCGGACGCCCGGCAGCTGTTCGCGGTCGAGCTGGGGCCGGTGCCACAGACGCCGGGACCCGCCGTGGTGTGTTCCGCCCTCCTGCCGGACGGGCGTTCCCCGGCCGGCCGCCCGGGCCGGATCCACCCCCTCCACCGCCGTCCCGGCGGCGCCGAACCCAATATCGCGCCCGGCCTGCTCGGCCTCCTCGCCCGCCGCCTGGACCGCCCGGTGGGCCCGACGGACCTGCTGGCCTGGATCGCCGCGAGCGGCCGCCACGCCCCCGACGGCACCGAAGTCCCCCTCACCACGGATGCGGACGTCTGGGACACCGGCGTCGCGCTCGGCGAGCGCCTGCTGTGGCTGCACACGTACGGGGCCCATCCCTACGGGGCGGGCGTCGGCGAACGGCCGCGGATGCCGGGCGGCCGCCGCCCCTACGTCCGCTCGGCACTGCCCGCCCGCGGTCTGCCGGCCTCTCTCGCCTACGACGACGGCGAGGAGGCCCTGCTGCTCGGCGACGGCCGGATCTCGCCGGTGCCGCAGGGCGCCTGGGACTTCCACGCGGGCGGGGTACGGGTGCTGGAGTCCTGGTTCGAGGAACGGACGGCCCCCGCGGACCCCGCGCAGGGCGCGCTGGCGGCGCTGCGCACCCCCGCCTGGCCGCAGGAGTGGACCTCGGAGCTGCTGGAACTGATCACCGTGCTGGCGCTGCTGGCCGAAATGGCCCCGGAGCTCGCCGGGTTGACGGCCCGTACGGCGGACGCCCCGCAGCTGACCGCCAAGGAGCTGCGGGAGGCGGGCGTCCTTCCCGTACCGGCCGCGGCGCGCCGCCCGGCATCCGTGCTCGACCATCAGGAAGAGGGGCCGGAGGGCCAGTTCGCGCTGTGGTGAGCGGTCCGCGCAACAGTCCCCGGAAGGGGGCCCACGAAAAAACCACCCGTCACAAGAACGGGTGGTGAAGGAAGAGCCGGGTGGTGCGTGCCTCGGCGAGCACACCGACGCGCTGCGCGGCAACGCGGTGCCGGGACGGTGTGGTCGCGCGAGGTCTCGCGTCAGGTCAGCCGTGGCCGCCGAACAGCGAACGCCGAAGCCTGCGCAGCGGAGCGAACAGCGACACCCTGGCTCCGCGGCTCTTCCTCGTGCGGGAGTGATCACGGGTGGTGAGTTCGCGCATCAGCGACGTCGCACCTTCCGTCTCCCGCTGCGGTATGGCGGGTCCGCCGAGCACCGCGAGATGGCGGTCCAGACGCGCACTGGACGCGCCGCTTCCGCAACTGATGGCAGGGACTCTCGCCCTGCTTCGCACTGTTATCTGTTCCATGACTCTCCCCACCCTGACGAGGGCACCCGGCACGGGCAGGGTAACCCTATCTCCCTTGGAGGACATGCGTGCAGACCGGTCAACGGATTCACCTGCCTCTCTTGACGTTGCCGAACACCATACGTAATGACCCCTACAGGACGCTCAGCAGGGCGAGTTGACTGACCGTCGGGCCGCTTGGGGCCATCTGACGGGGCAACGGGACGCACGAGGAGGTTCCGGGAGGGCGGTTCCTCCCCGGCGTCGTGTGTACGGACGGTCACGCAGCGGAGGCGAGGACCGGGAGATAGCCGCCCGACTGACCGGCGGCGGTGGGGTGGTAGGACTCGTCGACCGGGTAGGTCACGCTGTGCAGCCAGGGGCTGCCGGAGCACAGTTCATGGCCGGAAAAGGTGGGGTTGACGTCGGCGAAGGAGAAGCCGTGGTCGGCGGCGCGCTTGGCCATGACGCCGTTGATGTCGTCGGCCGCGGCGTCTATGGCGGACCGGGACTTCTCGGTGAGCCCGGCGACGCAGACCCCGCCGAGCTTGTAGAAGTGCGGGTAGCCCAAAACCACCACACGGGCGGACGGGGCCTTGGCCTGGATGGCGTTGTACACGGTGTCGAGCTTGCCGGGCAGCGTGGTGTCGATGTACTGGCGCGCCTGGGCGATGCGGGCCAGGCAGGCGCTCTCACCCTGGAGCGCACAGGTCGTCATGGTGTCGGCGAAACCGGCGTCATTGCCGCCGATGGTGATGCTCACCAGTCCGGTGGAGCTGTTCAGCGGGCCGAGCTGGCCGTTGACAACATCACCCGTACGGGCGCCGGAGCAGGCGGTGAAGGAGAAGGTCGAGGGGGTGTGGGCGGCGGCCCAGAGGGCCGGGTAGGCCCTGGTGCTGCGCTTGCAGGAGCCGCTGCTGCTGTCGTAGCTGCCGGCTCCGACACCCGAGGAGTAGGAGTCACCGAGGGCCACATAGCCGGTGGCGCCGGAGAGTTGGTCGGATGCGGCGGCGCTCGCGCCGGTGAGCGTGAGCGCCGTGGTGACAAGGAAGGCGGCCCCCAGGGCCGCCGCACGGGACAGTCTCATGGAACCTCCCATAGCAGGATCTCTGCCTTATTCGTGGTAGCAGGACCCCCGGAGCGCCGGAAGTGTCCATGCCAAGAATCCCTCCCGTGTCGTCCAGCATTCACGGGACATCCACCGATGTGTCCGGATCTTCACCGCGATATCTTCACTGCGATGTCCTTGGCGGGCCGTCCTGACGGTGGGTGAGTCCCGGTACGAGGAGCGCGGTGGCCGCGACCAGTACGGCGACGAGCAGCAGGACCAGGTGCGGGCGGGTGCCCAGTCCGATCAGCCAGGCTCCCAGCAGCGCGCCCAGGAACATCGAGGCCACCGAGGCCAGCCGGCGGGGCACGGCGTGGGTGCCGTGGCCCAGCCGTCTGTCGTGGCCGAGCGGGGAGCCGCTGAACAGGGCGGTCATCGCCCGGGTCGCCACAGTGGTGGTCAGGTCGGGAGCGCCGACCCGTATGGCGGTGACGTTGCGGACGCCCATCGCCACCGCCATCAGGCCGATGACGGTGCAGCGCCGGGCGAGCGCCGGCCCCCAGGCCGGGCCGGCCTCCCAGCCGGTCACCGCCGCGGCGGCCAGCAGCCCGGCCTCCGCCAGCAACGCCGCCGGGAACCAGTGCTGCTGACGGTCGGCCAGCGTGGCTTCCATCCGTGCGCCGAGCACCGCGCCCAGCGCGAAGGAGCCGAGCGAGACGACGGTGAGCACCACCGGGAGCCCGCCCTGCCCGGCGATACCGAAGCCGAGGAAGAGCAGATTGCCGGTCTGGGTGGCGGTGAAGACATGGCCGAGGGCCAGAAAGCTGACGGCATCGAGCACACCGGTGGCCACGGTGAGGCACACCATGACCACCGTCAGGGCGGTTCCGCTCGGCGGCTCCACGCGGCGGCTCCCTTCGAGCGGCGGTCACGCCGGCACAAGTGTCCGCCGGCCCGCGGCCGCCGTCCGGCCATTGCGCCGTCTGTGGGCGGCCCTCGTCCTGACGGGCCGACGGGCGCCGCGCGACATCGAGGCCCGGCTTCCGGCGCCGGGGCCGCGTGGCCGGGTTGCTCCGTCTCCGCGGAGCCGGGTTATTCCGTATACGCGGCGGGGCCGTCTGGCGGATCATGGCGGCATGTGTGCCGATCACGTGCAGCCGTCCCTCGTGCCGCCGTCCGCCGAGCCACCCAACGCCGTACCCCCTGCCGCCGCGCCGCCGTCCGCCGCCGGGAAGGCGCTGCCGATCCGGCTGACCATGGACGACAGCGATGCGCCCGCCGATGTCGTCGATGCGCTGTTCCTGGGGCGGTTCGCCAACGGCGAGCAGCCGTACGCCCGCAGCCGCTCGGTCGACCGGGTGAAGTCCGGGCTGACGCTGCTGCCGCCGGGGGCGCGGGTGCTGCGGGCCGCACGCGACGAGGACCGCAGCGCCACCCTGGCCGAGGGCGACGGCTACACCCTGCTGGTCTCCCGCTGGAGCCGCGGCGCCGATGTGACGGTCACCGCCGTCACCGACGAACTGGCCGAGAAGGTGCTGGGGCAGTCGGCCGACGGTGCGGAGGACGAGCCGGAGCCGCAGCCGGACGATGTCGCGATGGGCTTCTGGTACTTCTCGCCGCGCCGCGGTCCGTACCGCACCTCCCGGCAGATCACGGCCGGCACCTGGGAGGAGATCCGCCGCAACTACACCGCGCCGGTGGCCGAGGCGATGGATGCGCTGATGAAGGTCGCGCCCGAGGAGATCGCCGGCCGCCTCCTGCTGCTGCACGGCCCGCCCGGCACCGGCAAGACCTCGGCGCTGCGCACGCTGGCCCGCTCCTGGCGCGACTGGTGCCAGGTGGACTGCGTACTGGACCCCGAACGGCTCTTCAACGACGTCGGCTATCTCATGGACATCGCCATCGGCGAGGACGACGGCGCCGGCAAGGGCCGTTGGCGGCTGCTGCTCCTGGAGGACTGCGACGAGCTGATCCGCGGCGAGGCCAAGCACACCGCGGGCCAGGCGCTGTCCCGGCTGCTCAACCTCACCGACGGGCTGCTCGGCCAGGGCCGCAACGTCCTGGTCGGCGTCACCACCAACGAGGACCTCGAACGGATGCACCCCGCGGTGGTGCGCCCCGGCCGCTGTCTGGCCCGTATCGAGGTCGGCCCGCTGACCCGCAGGGAAGCGGCCGGCTGGCTCGGCACGGAGGAGGGCATCGGCCGCGACGGCGCCTCCCTGGCCGAGCTGTACGCCCTGCGCCGCGGAACCCGCCCGGCATCGGTCCCGGCCCAGGGCCCGGGAGGGGAGGCGGGGTTGTACCTGTGAGCGGCTGTATTCGTGAGGGGCGGCCTGCTTCACGAGCCGGCCGACGCGGTCGCCGGCCCCTCAGGCGGTGACCTCCACGACCAGCCGCCAGGTGCGGCGGGACGCGTCCGGGCCGGTGTGCAGCGTGCCGCCGACCAGGGCGAGGCGTTCGCGCATCCCGGTGAGGCCGTATCCGGAGACCGGCGGGCCGGCGGTGACGAAGGCGGCGGCGCGCGGGATGTCGTTGCGCACCTCCAGGCGGACGCGGTCGGCGCCGTAGTCCAGGCCGACGGTGACGGCGCCGCCGGGTGCGTGCTTGGCGGCGTTGGTGAGCGCCTCACGGGTGACGCGGACGAGGACGACTACGGGGCCGGAGGGCAGCGGGCGCGCGGTCCCGGTGGTGGTCAGCCGCACGTCGGTGCGGTGGTCGCGGCCGAAGTCCGCCACCAGCGCGGCCAGCATGTCCGGCAGCGGGATCACCTCGTCGCGGAGCGCGGCGACCGCGGCCGCCGCTTCGGCCAGGCCGTCGTCGGCCAGCCGGCCCGAGCGCCGGACCCGGGCCCGCGCGCCGTCGAGGTCCCCGCCCTCCAGCAGCGCATCGGCCGCCTTGAGCTGGACGGTCAACGCGCCCAGCGAATGCGCGAGCACATCGTGGATCTCCCGCGCGATACGGGCCCGCTCCCCCAGCACGGCGACCTGGGCCTGTTCCTGCTGCATCAACGTGGTCTGGTGCAGCAGCCGTTCGGCCTGGTCGGCCCGCAGCCGGTACTGCCGCTGGTTGAGGCCCAGCAGGGTCAGCAACAGCATCATGACGGCGTAGCCGGCCAGATCGCCCGGTCCGGCGCCGCCGGCCGCCGAGGTGAGCAGGGTCAGCAGCAGACAGCCGCAGAGCACCGGCCACAGGGCGGCCGCCCTCGGCCGGTGCCAGGCGGCGAACCGTCCGAGCAGCACGCTCACCAGGATCACCGCGGTGGAGTCCTGGGCCCAGCCCGCGGCCACCGCGGGCAGCAGGGCGCTGAGGAGCAGCGCGACCCCGGCCCGGCGCGGCCGGGCTGTGACGAGGAAGTGGAAGGCGAACCAGCCGGCGCAGCAGGCGCCGTAGACCACCCACAGGGTCAGGGAGCCCTCGCGGGCGGTGGCCAGCGTGCCGGCCAGCAGACCGAAGCCGACGATCTGCATGACCACGTTCGCGGAGGCGTACCGCGTCATGGCCGGCCGGTCACCGCCGCCGGTCGCGGTGGCGCCGGCTGTCCAGGACGGTGCGGGCGAGCGGTACGGCGTGCTCGCGCGCCCGGTTCAGCGTTTCCTGACCGGCCGTTCCCCGGCGCCTGAGGTACAGCAGCGCCGCGAAGGCGATGATGGCGAGAAGCAGGACACCGCCCGCGATCAGGGCGAACCGTAACAGCACGAAATTCATCAGCATGTCGCCGTTCAGCGCCAAGGCCCCCATGCTTTTCTCCCTCCGTTTTCTCTCCGGATTTCCGTCCGGATTTCCGTCCGGACGTCTTTCCGGACTTCTCTCCGGATTTTGCTCCGGCGGATTCCGGCTTTCCCGCCGGCGGATTTCGACGCTATCGCGGCGATCGGCCGCACCGGGGCGGTCCGCGGGTGGACTTCGGGTGGAGGCAGGTGGATTTCCCGTCCACCTGCCTCCACCTGGCCGGTCATCCCCGGTTATACGGGGTCGGTGTCGGTGTCGGTGTCGGTGTCGGCGTAACGGTGCTGTTGGGCGTAGCGAATCGCCTGGGCGCGGTCCTTGCTTCCCGTCTTGGCGAAAATGCGGTTGATATGGGTTTTGACGGTGGGTTCGCTGATGAACAGCCGCCGGGAGATGTCGCGGTTGCCGCATCCGGCGGCGATCAGCTTGAGGACGTCGATCTCCCGCACGGTGAGCCCGTCGGCGGGCGCCGGGACCGGCCGGCCGCGGGTCGCCGCCTGGATGAGGGTGCGCTGTACGCCGGGGTCGAGCACCGCCTGCCCGGCGGCGGCAGCGCTCAGCGCGCGGGCGATGGCGTCCTTGGTCGCGGACTTGGTGAGATAGCCCAGGGCCCCGGCGCTCAGCGCCTCCAGAGCCAGGTCCTCGGACGCGTAGGTGGTGAGGACGACGACCTGGGTCCCGGGGTGGTCCCGCCGCACCCGCGAAGTGGCCTCCGCGCCGGTGACGTTGGGCATGCCCAGGTCCATCAGGACGACGTCCGGGCGGTGTTCGGCGACCTGGGCGACCGCCTCCGCGCCGTCGCCCGCTTCGGCCACGACCGTGATGCCCGGCATGGTCCCGAGGAGCAGAACGAGTCCTTCGCGCACCGCCGCCTGGTCGTCGGCCACGATCACCCGGATGCTGGCTTGTGTGGTCACGGTGCCAGTGTCCCCCGCGGCGTCGATCACGGCCAAGGCGATGGCAGCACGCCCGGGAGTCGATAAATCGCTGCTGCTACGGCCGACTTGAGGGACCGGAGGCCGACAGCGGGCGCACATCGGACGCGCCCGTCCCCGTCGCCCCCGTCCGCGACGCCGCCTCGCGCCACACCTGCGACGCCTGCGATACGGTGACGGCGATCCGGCTGAACGGGGCGGTCGGGCGCAGCTCGATCCGGACGACGGGGCCTCGGCGCGGGGCGAGGGCCAGGAAGTCCCGTCCGTCGCGGTGGCGCCACTCCCCCAGGCAGAGGGAGCCGGGCACCTTGAGCCCCCGCACCCGAGTCCCCCGCACGGCGCGCCACCAGTCCTCCTGGACCGACACCTCCGCGACGGCCCCCAGGGGCACGCGCAGGGATCCGCGCCGGGCCACCACCCTCTCCCACCAGGCCAGACGGACCACCAGCACATCCGCCGCCAGCTCCAGCCGCGCCATCACCCTGCACCTCCTGGGACACCGCCGTCCGGGCCCGCCCGGCACAGCGAGGCGATCATGCCCGATGTGCCCCAGTATGCAGGGAGTGAACGCGATCAGCGCGTTATGCGGCGAGCCCGCGCAACCGTATCGACAGGCAGGTGACGCAGCCCTCCAGCTTCTCGAATTCGCCGATGTCCACCAGGACCGGCCGGTAGCCGAGGCCGGCGAAGAGCTCCGCGGTGCGCGGCGCGGAGGAGGCCATCAGAAGGGCGTCGCCGCCCAGGAGGACGACGTGCGCGCCGGCCTCCTCGGGAACGGGGCGGAAGGCGGGGAAGAGGGCGGGGTCCTCGACCAGGGCGGGGTGGCCGATGACCGTGCCGTCCGGCAGGGCGGTGACCGCGGACTTCAGATGCAGCACCCGGCTGATCGGTACGGCGACGACACGGGCCCCCAACGGTTCGAAGGCGGCGCGGAGTTGGCGTACCCCCTCGGCGTTGGTGCGGCCGCCGCGGCCGACGTACACGGTGTCGCCGATCTTGAGGATGTCGCCGCCGTCGAGCGTGCCGGGCGCGCGGACCTCGTTGAGCGAGCAGCCCAGCGCCTCGGCGGCGCGGCGGGCGGCGGGTATCTCGGCCCGGCGCACCTCCGCGCCCGGCCGGGCGATCAGCGCCACATTGCGGAAGACGACCATGGTGTCCTCGATGAACACCGCGTCCGGGCAGTCGTCGGCGGGCGCGACCTCGGTGGTGTGCCAACCGTGGTCCCGGAGCGTACGGACATAGCGTTCCCACTGGTCCAGGGCGAGCGCGGGGTCCACCGGGCGGCGTTCGACATGGGTGACCAGACCCTCGGCTATCCGGGGGCCGGGGCGGCGGACGAGGGCCTGGGGGCTGGGCATGAGTCGCTTTCCTTCGGGTCGGGAGGAGAGGAGAGGACAGGGGGAGAGAGGAAGGGAGAGGCCGGGGAAGGGGTCGGTGCGGGTCAGGCGTCCGTGTCGTAGGCCGCCCGCAGCGCATCGCGGACCGCGGCGAGGGCGGTGCCGTGGTCCAGGCCGAGGCGCCGGGCGCGCCGGGCGTAGATCTCGGCGGCCGCGGCGACCTCCTTGTCGGCGGCCTCGCCGGCCGCCGCGACGAAGCTGCCGTTGCGGCCGCGGGTCTCGATCACCCCGTCGCTCTCCAGGGCGCGGTAGGCCTTGGCGACGGTGTTGGCGGCCAGACTCAGCTCTTCGGCGAGCCCGCGGACGGTGGGGAGCTTGTAGCCGACGGGCAGCCGGCCGTCCCGGGCACGGTCGGCGATCTGGGTGCGTACCTGCTCGAATGGCGCGTCGGCCGCGTCCGGATCGATGGTGATCGTGAGGGTCTGCGGGGACACGGTGGCGCTCCTGGTGCGGACGTCGGTGCGGGGCACCCATTGTGCGCCAGGAGCGGCCACCACGCCGGTTTTCCGGCGGTAGCCCTTTGGGGTGGTGACGGGCCGGTGTGACAGGCGGGGCCCAGGGCCTGTCCGGAGTGTGCCGCGGGCCGGCACCGACCCCTCGGACGGGTTCTAGAGCTCCAGGGACGTACCGGTCGTCCGGAGCCAGGCGTCGATGCCGAGGACCAGTTCGGCGCCGGGCCGGATGTCGTTGTCGGCGCCGTCGGCGGTGGCCTCGGCGGTGGCGCCGGCGTCCAGCAGCGGCCGTACGGGGGCGGTGCGGTCGGCGGTCAGGTCCCTGAGCCGGTCGCGCAGCACCTCGCTGTACCGGGGGTCCTGGGTGCTGGGGTAGGGGCTCTTGACGCGGTCGGCGACCAGGTCGGGCAGGACGTCGCGGGTGGCGGCGCGCAGCAGCGACTTCTCGCGGCCGTCGAAGGTCTTCAGGGACCAGGGGGTGTTGAAGACGTAGTCGACCAGGCGGTGGTCGCAGAACGGGACGCGGACCTCCAGGCCGACGGCCATGCTGGCGCGGTCCTTGCGGTCGAGGAGGATCTGCACGAAGCGGGTCAGATGCAGGTAGCTGATCTCGCGCATCCGGCGCTGGAGTCCGGTGTCGCCGTCCAGGTACGGGACTTCGGCGAGCGCCTCGCGGTAGCGGCGGGCCTGGTAGCCGCGCAGATCGAGCTTGTCGAGCAGGGCACGGTCCAGCAGCGCCTCGCGGGTGGCGTTGCCGCCGGTGAAGCGTCCCGACAGGCCCGCGGCGATCCACGGGAAGGTGTCGGCGTGCACGGCCTCGGGGTCGTGGAACCAGCGGTAGCCGCCGAAGATCTCGTCCGCGGACTCGCCGGAGAGGGCGACGGTCGACTGTTCCCGGACGGCCTTGAACAGCAGGTAGAGGGAGGTGTCGCCGTCACCGAAGCCGTTGGGCAGATCGCGGGCGGCGAGGACGGCGGCGCGGTGGGCGGGGTCCATCAGGTCGGCGGTGTCCAGGACGATGTCGCGGTGGTCGGAGCGGACGTGTTCGGCCAGGGCGTGGGCGTACGGCCCGTCGGGGGTGCCGCGCAGGTCGTCGGGGGTGAAGTTCTCGGTGTAGCCGGTGAAGTCGACGGCGAAGGAGCGGACCGGGCCGCTGCCCTCCGCCGCCAGTGCCTTGGCGGAGAGCGCGGTGATGGCGGAGGAGTCCAGGCCGCCGGAGAGCAGGGTGCACAGCGGCACATCGGCGATCAGCTGGCGGGCGACGATGTCGTCGAGCAGGGCGCGGATCCGCGCAACGGTGGTGTCGCGGTCGTCGGTGTGCTCGCGGGCCGTGAGCGCCCAGTAGCGCTTGATGGTCAGGCCGCCGCGGCCCACCCGGACGATATGGCCGGGGCGCACCTCGTACATGCCCTTGTAGACGGCGTGGCCGGGGGTCTTGGTGAAGGTGATCAGTTCGGCGAGGCCCTCGGCGTCGACGGTGGGCCGTACGGAGGGGTGGGCGAGGATCGCCTTGGGTTCGGAGCCGAAGAGGACGCCGTCGGAGGTCGGGTAGTAGTAGAGCGGCTTGATCCCCATCCGGTCGCGTATCAGCAGGAGTTGTTCGGTACGCGGATCCCAGAGCGCGAAGGCGTACATACCGTTGAGGCGCTCGACGAAGCCCTCGCCCCACTGGAGGTAGGCGTGCAGGACGACTTCGGTGTCGCTGCTGGTACGGAAGGTGTGGCCGAGCCGGGTCAACTCCTCGCGCAGTTCGCGGTAGTTGTAGACCTCGCCGCTGTAGGTCGTCACGACCAGGGTGCGGCCGTCGTGCTCGACGGCCATGGGCTGTGCGCCTCCCTCGATGTCGATGACGGCGAGGCGGCGGTGGCCGAGCGCGGCGTGGGTGTCGAGCCAGATGCCCGCGGCGTCCGGCCCGCGGCGGGCCATCGTCGCGGTCATCGCCTCCAGGGTCGCCCGGCGCCCCGTCAGGTCGTTGTCGTAGGAGATCCATCCGGTGATTCCGCACATGGTTCGCGGCTCCTCTCCACGGTGGTGCGGCGGGCCGCCGCATCCGGCCGGCGTCACCGTACGCCCAGATAGATGCAGTGGCCACCTATTAGCCGCACAAGCCGTCCGGAATGAGCCACACCCCTGCCACACTTCGGAAAAGGGACGGCCAACTGCCCGCCGCCCAGCGGAAAAGGAGAGGCAAAACGGCCGGGGGCGGCGTACCGTCCGCGCTCATGACTCTTCTCGTACGCGACTTCCGCGCCGCCGACGCCAAGGCCGTGGCGGAGTTGCAGCGTGCCGCGCTGCCCTTCATGGTCTTCACGCCGCAGGGCATCGCCTGGCAGGCGGCCGACGCGCTCCCGGAGGAGCACCTGCGGATGTTCGTCGCCGAGCTGGACGGCCGGATCGTCGGCTCGGTCAGCAGCAGGCTGTTGTGCGAGAGCAGCACCCCGGGCCAGGGCGCGGCCACCCCGAAGGTGCACCCGGACCACCGGCGCCGGGGCGCCGGCACCGCCCTGCTGACCGCGGCCGAGGAGCATCTGACGGCGGTCGGCGCCACCCACCTCTTCACCTGGGCCGTCGACGAACCCGGCCCCCTGGCCTTCGCCGAGCGCCGCGGCTACCGCCGCACCCGTTCCGCCCACTGCCTCCGCCTCGACCTCACCACCGCCGATCTGCCGCCGCTGCCCTCCCCGCTCCCGCCCGGCGTCCGCCTGCTCACCGCCGCCGACTTCGGCGCCGACCCGCACCCCCTCTTCGCCGCCGACGCCGAGGCCATCGCCGACGAGCCGGGCGACGTCCCCACCGACGCCCTCACCTACGACAACTGGCTGCGCACCATCTGGGAACGCCCCGATATCGACCTCGACCTGACCTCCGTGGTGACCGTCGGCGACACGGTCGCCGCCTACAGCCTGGCCGCCACCGACAACCTGGGCCGCTACTCCTCGGTCGGCACCGGCACCCGCCCCGCCTTCCGCGGCCGCGGCCTGGCCCGGCTGGCCAAGGCGCACTCCCTCCGCCGCGCCCGGGACGCCGGCTGCACCGTGGCCTTCACCGGCAACGACGCCACCAACGCCCCGATGCTCGCCATCAACCACTCCTTCGGCTACCGGCCGTTCCTCGGGGAATGGAGGTGCGTCCGGGAGCTGGGACGGGGGTGAGCCGCCGGACGTGCGTCACGGGGCCGGGGCGAGCCGCCGGACGTACCTCACGGGGCCGGGGTGAGCCGCCGGACGTACCTCACGGGGCGTGGGCGATCAGCACATAGCGCTCATCGGTCACCTCCTTGCCCCACAGGACGGAATCCCCGGAGAGCGACTCCAGCTCGGTACGGACCGCCAACGGGGCCACGAGACCGGTCAGTTCGGCGCCCGGTATGCCCATGGGCTCCGCCTCGCCCCACCGTCCCTCGACCAGCACCAGCCGCCCACCGGGCACCAGCAGGCCGGCCCAGCGCCGGAGCACGGCCGCCGGATCGGGCAGCGCCCACAGCACATGCCGCACCAGCACCGCATCGAACCGCCCCTCCCCCACGGGCGGTTCGGCGGCGTCCCCGACCAGGAACCGGGCGTCATGCCCCGCGAGCTTGGCGCGCGCCCGCGCGACCATTCCGGCCGAGCGGTCGACGCCGGTGACCCGATGCCCCTGCTCGACGGCCAGCAGCGCCAGGCTCCCCGTACCGCACCCGAGGTCAAGTATCCGAGCGGGCCCGTCCGGCAGCCAGGACCGCAGCCGCCCGGCCCAGGCCGCCCGCACGGCGGGATCCCGCAGCCCGTGATCGGGCTCGTCGTCGAAGCGCTCGGCGGCGGCTTCCCAGTAGGCGGCGTCGGCGGTGGGCAGATCGTTGGTGGTCATGTCTCGAGGGTGCCATCGACCACTGACAATGCCCGCTTTGGGCGCTCCTGCCTGTGCCCCCGCTTAGCCCTTCCTTAAAGCGACCATAAGGATCTCCAGGATCGGCCCTCGGGGCTCAAATCCGCTGTTCAGCGCGGCTAGCGTGCTTCTCGCAAGGCGGGGTTCGTGCCATTGGTGCCGTTCATCGGGGGGCGGCACCGGGCATGCGTCCCGACCCCCCACGGCTCGTCTCGCCGGCCGCCTCGTCCGGCAGATCCGATGAAGGAGACCCCCACGATGACCGCTCGTCGTCAGGACAGCCGCAAGACCGGTCACACGGCCGGCCGCAGGGCCGCCCGGCTCGCCCTGGCGGGCGTGGCACCGCTCGCACTCACCGTCGTGACCGCGGGGCCGGCCGCGGCGCACGGTTCGATGTCGGACCCCGTCAGCCGGGTCTTCGCGTGCTACGCGGAGGGTCCCGAGAGCCCCAAGTCCGCGGCGTGCAAGGCGGCCGTCCAGGTCGGCGGCGCGCAGGCGCTCTACGACTGGAACGCGGTGCGGGACGGCAACGCGGCGGGCCGGTCGAAGACGAAGATCCCGGACGGGAAGCTGTGCAGCGCCGGCAACCCGGAGTACAAGGGGCTGGATCTGCCGCGCGGCGACTGGCCGTCGACCGCGATGAAGGCGGGCACGCACACCTTCCACTACAAGGCGACCGCCCCGCACAAGGGCAGCTTCGAGCTGTACCTCACCAAGGCCGGCTACGACCCGGCCAAACCGCTGAAGTGGTCGGACCTGGAGGCCAAGCCGTTCGCGAAGGTGACCGACCCGAAGCTGACGAACGGGGAGTACGTCTTCGCCGGGAAGGTCCCGCAGCGCACCGGGCGGCAGCTGATCTACAGCATCTGGCAGCGGTCGGACAGCCCGGAGGCGTTCTACACCTGCTCCGATGTGGTGTTCGGGAAGGACAACGGCGGGTCCGCGGGCTCCGGTGCGACCCCTGCGCCGACCGCCTCCGCGCCGACGGACCGTCAGATCGCGGCGGGGGCGGACAAGTCATCGATGAAGTCGATGAACATGAGCCACGGCGGCCATGGGACCGGCACCGCGCACGGCTCCGCCACGGACGGCTCCGCCGCGGTGCATGACAAGGCGGCCGGTGGCGCGCACCCGGACGCCGTGGTCCGCCCGGCCGGTGGCAAGCACCTGGCCGAAACCGGCGGTGACAGCTCGACCGCCCCGCTCGCGATCAGCGGCGCCGCCGTCCTGGCCGCGGGCGCCGGGGTCCTGTTCGCCACCACTCGCCGCAGGGGAGCCCGCCGCTGACAGTCCCGTACGACGCCGGCTCCGGCCGGCACCCAGGCCCGCCGGGGCCGCCTGCGACGGCCCCGGCGCACCGTGACGCCGTCCCCTCCCCGCCCCGGAGGGGGCGGCGTCACACCGTCAGCGGTCCGATGACGTCATTGGCGACATGCTGGTAGATCACCGAGCTGCGGCAGTCGACGACCTCCCGGCGTTTGAAGACGCTGTCCATCAACAGCGTGTGCAGCCGGTCGAGGTCCGGTACGGCGACATGGACCAGGAAGTCGTCGCCGCCCGCCACGACATAGATGTTGAGCACCTCGGGCAGCGAGACCAGGAACGCCTTGAAGCGCTCGATGACCTCGCGGTTCATGGGACGGATCCGGATGGTGAGCAGGGCCTGTACGGGGCGGTTGAGGGCGCCCAGGTCCACCGTCGCGCGATAGCCGGTGATCACCCCGCGGGCGCGGAGCGCACGGACCCGTTCCAGGCAGGTGGAGGGGGCGATGCCGAGTTTGTGGGCGAGTTCGCGGTTGGTCTGCCGTGCATCGCGCTGGAGTTCGCGGACAATCGCCGAATCAATGTCGTCCATGACATCCATGATGCGGCCCACCGCCGAATTTTATTCGGCGACAAGGAAAAATGATCAATTTTTCGGTTACGTTCTGCGATCGTGACCGTACAAGAAACCACACTTTCCGCTTCCGCACGGCCGGATGTACGGCGGCTGGGCGTCGGCGGCGGTACCGCGCTGTGCGCCGGTGCCGTGCTCGGCCCCGGTGTGCTGACCCTGCCGTCCCTGGCCGCCGCCGCGGCCGGGCCCGCCTCGATCCTGGCCTGGGTCGTCCTGCTGGCCATGTGTGTGCCGGTGGCCGCCTCGTTCGCGGCGCTCGGCGTACGGTTCCCCGACGGCGGGGGCGTGGCCACCTTCGTCCACCGGGCGATCGGGCCGCGGGCGGCGGCCGTCGTGGGGTGGTGGTTCTACGGGGCGGTGCCCATCGGCGTGGTCGCGGCGGCCTGGATCGGCGGGAAGTACGTGGCCGACGCGGTCGGCTGGGGCGAGGCGGGCGCAGCGGCGGTCGGGGGGCTGGTGCTGGCCGGGGCGCTGGTGTCCAATGCGGTCGGGCTGCGGATGTCGGGGCGGGTGCAGCTGATGATGGGCGGTCTGCTGGCGGCGGTGCTGCTGTGCGCGGTACTGGCCGCGGCCCCGCGGATCACCGCCGCGCATTTCACCCCGTTCCTGCCCGGCGGCTGGACGTCGGTCGGTTCGGCGGCGTCGGTGCTGTTCTTCGCGTTCGCGGGCTGGGAGGCGGCGAGCCATCTGTCGGGCGAATTCGCCGACCCGGGGCGGGATCTGCCGCGGGTGACCCGTAACGCGCTCGCCGTGATCACCGTGCTCTACCTGGGCCTGGCCGTCGCCACGATCGGCGCGCTGGGTCCGGCCGCGGCCGACACCGACACCCCGCTGACCGCGCTGCTCGCGCAGAGCGTGGGCGTCGCCGCCCGTCCCGTCGCCGCCGCGGCGGCCCTGTTTCTGACCTTCGGGGCCGTCAACTCCTATCTGGCGGGGGCCTCCCGGCTGGGCGCCGCCCTCGGCCGGGACGGGGCGGCGCCCCGCTGGATGGCCAAGGGCGGCGAACCGGGCGAGGTGCCGCGCCGCTCGCTCGCGGTGGTGGGCACGGCCGCCGTCGCGCTGGCCGTGGCGGCCCAGTGGCGCGGCGCCGATCTGCGCCTCCTGATGGAGGCCACCGCGACCTGTCTGGCAGCCGTGACCCTGGCCGGGCTGGCCGCCGCACTGGTGCTGCTGCCGCGTCGTACTCCCCTGTGGTACGGCGTGGCGGCGGCCTCCGTGCTGACGGTGGTGGTGCTCGCCTTCTCGGGGTGGCTGCTGCTGATTCCCCTCGTCCTGGCGGTGGCTTCCTTCTCGTTCCTCACCGCGCGGCGGGTGCTCGTACGGAACTGACCGCGCCGCGTCAGGCGACGAGGCGGCGCAGCAGCCGGACGTACGCGCTCCAGCGGGCGGGCCGGGCGACGGTGCCCGTGCAGGCGCGTTCGGCGCGGTCCAGGCTGTCCTCCAGGCACGCGTCGTGCAGCGGACGGAAGGCCAGCGGCCAGCTGAACCGGGCCGGGCCGCGGGCGCGCATGGCGAGGGTGTGCCGCAGCAGGGTGCGGTCCGGGCCGAGCGGATGGACGGTGTACTCGTGGAAGCCGTGGAAGCCGCGCGGCCCGCGGAAGGCGAAGCGCACCCACTGGCCCGGTACATAGGTCGCCACGCTGTAGCGGACCGGGCCGTGGCCGCCGGCCGCCCCCGGGCCCAGCGGGGCGTCGAACAGCATCGGGAACCAGTCGCGGCCCGGCCACAGCCGGTCGGCGTCGCCGGACAGCCCGTCGATCAGCGCTCCCGCCTCGGCCGCGGACACCGGCAGCACCCTCTCGTGGACGTTGTAGACCCCCATGGACGGCAGACCCCATTTCTGGAAAGACCTTCTGGGACGTTCTGGAGAAACCTTCTGGAGAGGGCTTCTAGAGAGTTCTCTCTAATATTATGGAGGCTACCCTCTAGAACATGGCCAGGCCACCCCGTTTCGACATCTCGGACCTCCTCGACGCCGCCGTACGGCTCGCCGCCGAGCACGGCCCCCCGGGCGTCACCATGTCCGCGGTCGCGGCGGCCGCCGGCGCGCCCAGCGGCTCGCTCTACCACCGCTTCGCGGGGCGCTCCGCGCTGCTCGCCGAGGTGTGGCTGCGCACCGTGGAGCGCTTCCAGGAGGGCTACTTCGCCGCACTGGAGTCGTCCCCGGACCCGCGCGCCGCGGGCCGTGCGGCGGCCCGGCACGTCGTGGCGTGGACCCGCGCACACCCCCTGGAGGCCGGGCTGCTGCTGTACGGGGCCCAGGACTTCGGGCGGGAGGACTGGGCGCCGGAACACCGCCGGCGCGCCGACGAGGGCAACCGCCGGGTGGGGGCGGCCACCGCGAAGCTCGCCGACGCGCTGGGGGCGCGCGACGCCCAGGAGGCCGAACGGGTCACCCTCGCGGTCATCGACGTCCCGCTCTCCGTCGTCCGCCGTCCTCTGCGGGCCGGCACACCGCTGCCCGCCCATGCCGAGGAACTGGCGGAGCGGTGCACCGATGCGCTGCTGAGCCTGCGCGGTGACGGGGCGTCGGCCACCTGACGCGTCGCGCTGAGCAGGGGCAGGCGGGCGCTCAGGCCGCCGAGGCGCAGGTCGTCGGGGTGGCGTGGGCGGGGTCGAGGGCGTTGGCCGTTTCGTGGAAGGCGATGCGGTCGCCGAGGCCGATGGCCACGTGTTCGGACAGGTCGACCGGACACAGGTCCTGGAGCACGACGTTGTGGACGTCGGGGCCGTCGAGGAATCCCGAACGGTAGGGCGTGACGACCTCGTCGTGCCGGGTGGCGATGACGGTGTAGTGCACGCCCGGGACGGTGTCGCCGCCCGCGTTGAGGCGGCTGAGGATGTCGGAGCCGGCGATCTGGTCGGTCAGGCCGGGGGTCAGCGTGCCGAGGTACTTCTTGGCGTCGGGGAAGTGGTCCAGGAGGCGGGTCAGGCCGTCCAGATCGGTGCCGTGGTTGTCGGGGGCCAGCCCGACCAGGGTGTTCACCTTGTCCGCGCCGCCGTAGAACTTCAGATAGACGCGCGGCATCATGCCGCCCTGGGAGTGGCCGACCAGATCTGCCTTGTGCGCTCCGGTGGCGGCCAGCACCTTGTCGACGTAGGCGGCCAGTTGCCGGGCGGAGGCGTCGACCGGGCCCAGGCCGTGGAAGAGCGGGACGCCGGGGAGCTCGCCGTAGTCGAGGGAGAAGACGCAGTAGCCGCGGGCCACCAGGTAGGGCGCGAGGCCCAGCCAGTTGTCGACGGAGTTGCCGAAGGTGCCGTGCACCAGGACCACCGGGCGGGGGTGTTCGGCGGACGGGGTGCAGGAGAGGTTGTTCCAGCCGCTGGTGACGGCGGCGGCCTCGGCGGAGGCCGGGGCGGTGGTGACGCCGAGCGCCAGGGCGAGGGAGGAGAGCAGGGTCAGCGCTCGTGACCAGCGCAGCTTCATACGATGCTCCTTGCGGGGGGGGTGAGGGGACTCCGAAGTGCTCGGTGAGCCGTTCACCTGCGATCCGGATCGCAAGGGCCAACGCAGTTGACTCCCAAGTAAGTTACGGCCGGGTAAGCAAGATGTGCCAGCCGCGTGACGGTGAAGGAAAAAGCACCGAATCTCCCCCGGACATGCGGGTGCGGCTGCGGCCGGGCCGGTTGTCAGTGGCGTCCCGTACCGTCGAAAACGACGGCGAGCGGCGGGGCGGCGGTCAGCGGGTGGCCTTGCCGCCGGGCTTCGCCGCGGGGCGTACGGCGCCGGTGCCGAAGCGGGCGCGGGCCCGGTCGACGGCCGCCTCGATGCGGTACGCCTTGTCGGCGACGGGGTCGAAGGACAGCTGGCGCGCGGCGCGTTCGGCGCGGCACAGGTCCTCCGCCCGTAGCGCCACGGACCGCACCCGCGCCCGCTGGAGCCCGAGCGCGGCGTGCAGGGCATAGGCCGCCTCGGTCAGCGCGGGCCCGTGCGCGGTCGGCGCCTCCAGCCGCCGGGTGCGGGTCGTGGTGGAGCGGTCGGCGTAGCGGACGGTGAGGGTGAGCGCGCGGGCCGCCTGCCCGCTCGCGCGCAGCCGGGCCCCGAGGTCGTCGGCGAGCGAGAGCAGGGCCTGGCGGCGGCGTCGGGGGTCCAGTTCGTCGTGGGGGAAGCGGTGTTCGGCGCCCGTCGAGCGGGCAGCGGCGTTGGGGGTCACCGGCGTCGGATCGATGCCGCGGGCCCGCTCGTACACCGCGCGGCCGGTCTTCGCGCCGAGGATCCGCTGCAAGGTGGCGGGCGGGGCGGCGGCGATCCGTTCGACGGTGTCGAGTCCGTAGGCGCCCAGGGTGCGCGCGGTCGCGGGCCCGACGCCGTAGAGCGCCGAGGCCGGGCGGCGGGCGAGGAAGGAGGTGACGGAGGCGGTGTCGGCGGGGACGGCGCGGATCTCGCCGGGCGACGCGGTCCGGGCCGCCATCCGCGCGAGCAGCGGGTTGGCGCCGATGCCGATCGTGCACCACACGCCGTACCAGGCCAGCGCGCGCAGCCGGATCAGCTCCGCGATGCCCTCCGCGTCCCGGTCGAAATAGCGCAGCGCCCCGCGGACGTCGGCCAGTGCGGCGTCCGGCGGCAGCGCCTCGATCACCGGCGTGAACTGCCCCAGGAGATGGAGCAGTTGCTCATAGCGGTCGGCGCCGACGGGAGCGCCGTCGGCGGTCCGGAAGAAGCGGATGTGGAGCGTGGCCGGCGGGGCGGCGGGGGGCGCAGCGCCGGCCGCTCCGGTGGAGCCGGTGCCCGCATCGGTGTTCATCCCGCGCTCCCCGGGCTGGAGTGCCACAGCTTGCGGCCGGTGGCGGCGCGTTCGCCGGCGGGCTGGAGGTCGGCCCACGGGTGCATTTCGTAGCCGGTCTCCAGGCGGATGGTACGGCCGGGGGCGGCGGGCGAGGGCTCCTCGGATCCGGCCTCCGGGCCGGGCTCGGGGCCGGACGCCGGGGCCGGGCGGTCGGGGCCTTCGGCCAGCCGCGCGGCGACCGCCTTCAGACCGCCGGTACGGCGCAGTTCGGCCAGTTCGGCGAGGTTCCAGGCGGCCGTGCCGACCACGCTGAGGCTGCGCGGCCCGCGGCGCTGGACCGTCCCGCGCACCAGCAGCAGCCAGGAGTGGAAGACGGTGTGGGCACAGGCCGCGTGCGAGTCGTCGAAGAAGGCGCAGTCGACCAGGCCCGTGCTGTCGTCGAGGGTGGTGAAGATGACCCGGCGGCCGGAGCGGATCGGCGGGGTCTGGGTGGCCGCCTTGGCCCCGGCGACCAGCACCGTCTCGCCGTGCCGGGCGCCGCGCAGCAGCCGGGCCGGCAGCGCGCCCAGCTCCGTGAGGAACTCCCGGTGGTCGGCCATCAGATGACGGGAGGCGTCCATGCCGAGGACGCCCAGCTCGGCGCTGAGCCGTTCGATATCGCTGAGGTCGGGCAGTCCGGCCGGCTCGACCGCGTCGGCCTCCGGCTCCTGTCCGGTGTGCAGCGTCAACTGCCCGCCTGCGGCGCCGCGGTGACGATGGTGCAGCTCGGCGACGTACAGCAGCAGATCGCGCCGGTTGGCGCCGAAGGAGTCCAGCGCGCCCACCCGGGCGAGGCGTTCGGCCACCGGACGGGACGGCCGGGCCCGCTGCCACAGGTCCTGGAGCGAGCGGTACGGCTGCCCGGTCTCGATCCGCCGCGCCTCGGCCTCGCTCATCCCGTGGACGTCGGAGAACGCGAGCCGCAGCCCCCAGACGCCGCGGTCGACGTCCCCGCCGGACACCAGTTCGATCCGGTGGGCGACCGCCGACCGGTTCACATCCAGCGGCAGCACCGGCACCCCCCGCCGCCGGGCGTCCGCGAGCAGCAGCCGCTTCGGGTACATCCCGGGGTCATGGGTGAGCAGCCCGGCGTAGAAGGCCGCGGGGTGGTGCGCCTTGAGCCAGGCGGACTGGTACGTGGGCACCGCGAAGGCGACGGCGTGCGCCTTGCAGAAGCCGTAGGCGCCGAACGCCTCCACGATCTCCCAGGTGTGCGCGATCACGTCGGCTGTGTAGCCGCGCCGTTCGGCCCGCTGCGCGAACCAGGCGCGCACCTGCCCCTGCACCTCCGGATGCGACAGCGCGCGCCGTTTCTCGTCCGCCTCGTCCCGTCCGCAGCCCGTCATGATCCGCAGGATCTCGATGATCTGCTCGTGGAACACCACCACCCCGTAGGTCTCGCGCAGCGGTTCCTCCAGGTCCGGGTGCGGATAGCGGACAGGCCTGCGGCCGTGCCGGGCCTCGATGAAGGGCCGCACCATATCGGCGGCGACCGGGCCCGGCCGGAAGAGGGAGATGTCGACGACGAGATCGTGGAAGGTCGCGGGCTGGAGCCGGCCGACCAGATCGCGCTGGCCGGGCGACTCGATCTGGAAGCAGCCGAGCGTCTCGGTGGAGCGGATCAGGTCGTAGGTCCGCCGGTCGCCCGGCGGCACCTGCCGGGGATCGTCCAGGTCGATCCGGCGCCCGGTGGCACGGCCGATCTCGGCGACGGCGTGCGCCATCGCGGACTGCATCCGTACGCCCAGCACATCGAGCTTGAGCAGCCCCATCTCCTCCACGTCGTCCTTGTCGAACTGCGACATGGGGAGGGGCGCGCTCCCGCCAGGGGGATCCCCTTCCGCGCCCTTGTGGCCGAGGGGGACCTCGCCGCTGGTGGGCACCACGGGCGTACGGTCCAGCAGCGTGGCGTCGGAGAGCAGCACCCCGCACGGGTGCATGGCGATACCGCGCGGCAGCGCGTCCAGCTCCTCGACCAGCTGCCACAGCCGTTCGCTGCCGGCCTCGCGCATGCCGCGCAGCTCGGGGAGTTCGGCCAGCGCGGCCCGTGCGTCGCGGGCGCGGATATGCGGAAACGCCTTGGCCAGCCGGTCCACCTGCGCCGGGTCCATGCCCAGGGCGGCGCCCACATCCCGTACGGCGTGCCGTACGCGATAGGTCTCGGGCATCGAGACGGCGGCCACCCGCTCCTCCCCGAACCGGTCGAAGATCGCGCGGTAGACCTCCAGCCGGCGGGCGGACTCCACGTCGATGTCGATGTCCGGCAGCGCCTTGCGCCGCGCGGACAAGAAGCGCTCCATCAGCAGTCCGTGCTCGACCGGGTCGGCGTGCGCGATGCCCAGCAGATGGTTGACCAGCGATCCGGCGCCGGATCCACGGGCCGCGACCCGTATGCCCAACTCCCGTATGTCGTCCACCACTTGGGCGACCGTCAGGAAGTAGGAGGGGTAGCCGAGCCGTTCGATCGTGCGCAGTTCGTCGTGCAGGCGCGCCCAGCGCTCGCGGTCGCGGTCGTAGCCGCGCAGCACCATGGCGGCGGCGCAGCGCGAGCGCAGCACCCGGGCGGCGGTACGGCGGTGGGCGCCGACCAGCTGCGGCTCGGGGAAGTGGATCCGGCCGAGCCCGATGTCGCCCCGGGGATCGACCCGGCACTCCCCCGCGGTCTCCTCGGTCATGGCCAGCAGCCGGTGGGCCAGGGCGCGGCGGAATCCGGCCGCCTCGGCGATCCGCTCGGCGGTGCGGGCCATCGCGGCGGTGTCCTTGAGCCAGCGCTCGCCGCCGTCCCGGGCCTCGGGGCGGCGGTCGACCGGCACCAGGCGGCGGGCGGAGTCCAGGACGTCGGCGACCGGGCCCTGGCCGGGGTCGGCGTAGCGGACGGCGTTGGTCAGGACGGCGCGGACGCCCTGGTCGACGGCGAAGCCGACCATACGGGCGGCCAGCCGCGGGGAGCCGGGGCCGCTGCCGGGGCGGCCGTGGTCGACGACCTCCAGGCGCAGCGCATCGCCGTACAGCTCGCGCCAGGGGGCGAGGAGGCGGGCGGCGCGGTCGGGGCGGGCGGCCGAGAGCGCCCGGCCGACCTCGGAGTCCGGGCCGAGCAGGACGGTCAGGCCGTCGGCGGTGGATTCCAGCGCGTCCCAGGGCGCCAGGGGCCGCTCCCGCCGGCCGGCATGGGCGGCGGAGACCAGGCGGCACAGGGCGGCCCAGCCCGCCGCGCCGTCGCGGGCGAGGAAGACGGCGCGAGCGGCGGATTCGTCGAGGAAGGCGCCGCCGCGGACCGGGGTGCGGCGGCGGGCGGTGGCCGGGGGCGCCGGCTCGCGGTCCGCCACGGCGAGTTCGGTGCCGAACAGCGGGCGGATACCGGCCCGGGCGGCGGCCTTGGCGAACCGTACGGCGCCGGAGAGGCCGTCCCGGTCGGTCAGCGCGAGGGTGTCCATGCCCCGCTCGGCGGCGCGCTCCACCAGCCGTTCCGGGTGGGAGGCGCCATAGCGCAGGGAGAACCCCGAAGCGGTGTGCAGATGCGTGAACCCGGCCATCCACACCTCCTGCGCCTCATTCGCCCCCTGGCTGCCCTCGGTCCCGCTGGCTTCATCGGTCCCTCTGGTTTCTCTCCTCCACCATAACGCGTAACTCGAACATGCGTACGAACACACGCTCGGGGAGACCGCCGGCCATCCGTCGTTCGGCCCCGCCCGGTCTGCGGAGCCGCCGCGACGGCCGGAGGATGTGGGGACACCGGCCCCCGAACGGAGCGGCGCATGGGCACCACGGATGACGGCACCCGCACCCGGATGACCTTCACGGAGGAGGTCCGCAGCGCGGTGACGGTCCGGGCCGCGCTGCTGGTGACCGGCGTGCTGGGGCTGATGGTGGCGTTCATCACGTCCTACGCGGGGGCGTTCCATCACCCGAGGCCCAAGGACGTACCGCTCGGCGTGGTCGCGCCCGCGCGGGCGGCCGGGCAGGTGGTGGCGAAGCTGGACCGGCTGCCGGGCTCACCGCTCGCCCCGCGCACGGTGGGCTCGGAGCGGCAGGCACGGCAGCAGATCGCGGACCGGACGCTCGACGCCGCGCTGCTCGTCGATCCGCGCGGCACCACCGACCGGCTCCTGGTGGCGAGCGGCGGCGGGGCGTCCCTGTCGCAGTCGGTCGAAGTGGTCGTCCGGGAAGCGGAGAAGTCCCAGAAGCGCACCGTCCGTACGGTGGACATGATCCCGGCCGACGCCGCCGACAGCCGCAGCCTGACGTCGTTCTACCTGGTCGTGGGCTGGTGCGTGGGTGGCTATCTGTGCGCCGCGATCCTCGCCGTCAGCGCCGGCGCCCGGCCCGCCAACGGGGCCCGCGCGGTCATCCGGCTGGCCGCGCTCGGGGCCTATGCGCTCGTCGCCGGGCTGGCGGGCGCGCTCGTCGTCGGGCCGGTCCTGGGCGCGCTGCCCGGAAGCCTCTACGGGCTGTGGGGCCTGGGCGCCCTGATCGTCTTCGCGGTCGGGGCGACCACGCTGGCCTTCCAGTCGCTGCTGGGGGTCATCGGCATCGGCCTGGCGATCCTGCTGATCGTGGTCCTCGGCAATCCGAGCGCGGGCGGCGCCTATCCCTATCCCCTGCTGCCGCCCTTCTGGCGCGCGATCGGCCCGGCCCTGCCCCCGGGCGCGGGCACCTGGGCGGCCCGCTCCGTCGCCTACTTCCGGGGGCGGGCGATGACCGGGCCGCTGCTGGTACTGGCGGCATGGGCGGTGGGCGGCACCCTGGTCACCCTGGTCCGCTCGGCTCTGCGCAGGGGGGCCGGGGCGGGGGCGGGTGACGAGGCCAGGGCCGCCGGGGCGCGGCCGCCCACGTCGTAGGAGGCGTCACCTAGGGCCCTGACGGCCGGGCTGGCGGAGCCCCTCGACGGCGCGGGGGCGTAGGGCGACGGGCCGAGCGTGGACTCCTGCCCCGCCGTACCCCCTCCCAAAACCATGCGGAGGCCCTCTCCGGCCACCTTCTTCGGACATTTGGCAAAGATCCATCCCCGCCCGAACGACCGGTCGGTGGCCGGATTCCCTCCTTCCGGGCGCCGCGGAGCCCGCCTCCCGTACGGCGACGGGCGCCCCGTCCCCGCTGGCCGCACACCACGCGGTCACACCCTTTTCACAACTCCGCCGCATTCGTTCGCGCCATTACCCACCGCATGCATCTACCGACTCAAAGCGATCGGCCGAGGTGCGTCCGGGGCGCCGTTGGGTCCAGACTCCCGTTCGGCATCCCGCACCAACAACCAAGGGAGTTCACGTCATGCGGTACATCTCCGGTGCTTTGGCGCTCGGCGCGGCGCTGGTTCTCGGCTCGCTGGCCACCACGGCTCAGGCGGCCGACGCCCCGGTCCACAACAGCATCCGTACGGGTGGTCTGTACGCCCCGACGGAGCTCGTGATGACCGTCGGCCAGGGCGAGACCCGCGCGACGGCCACGGTGGAGCGCGCGGTCACCCTCAGCTGTATGCCGGGGGCGACCGGCAGCCACCCGAACCCCAAGGCCGCCTGCGCCCAGCTGCGTTCGGCGTCCGGTGACTTCGCCAAGGTGACCGGCACGGGAACGGAGCGCATGTGCACCAAGATATGGAACCCGGTGGTCGTCACCGCCGACGGCGTCTGGGAGGGCCGCCGGGTGTCGTACACCTACACCTACCCCAACTCCTGCATGATGGACGCCGCCCAGCAGTCGGTGTTCCGCTTCTGACCGAGCACGACGTTCCGACCACGCACGACGTACGGCCCCGGACATTCGCGGTGTCCGGGGCCGTACCCCTGCCGTCTGCCGTCGGGCCGTGCCCGCCGGTCAGCCGAGACCGGTCGTCCGAGGCCGGTCAGCCGATCTGCGCGCCGTAGGCCGACAGGGCCTCCGGAACCGGCTGGAAGAACGTCTCGCCACCGTTGGTGCAGTCGCCGCTGCCGCCGGAGGTGAGGCCGACCGCGGACTCGCCGTCGAAGAGCGCGCCGCCGCTGTCGCCGGGCTCGGCGCAGACGTCGGTCTGGATCAGCCCGTCGACCGTGCCCTCCTGGTAGTTGACGCTGGCGTTGAGCGCCTTGACGGTGCCGTCGTGCACCTGGGTGGTGCTGCCGCTGCGCTGTACCTTCTCACCGACCGTGGCGTCCGCGGCCTGGGTGATCTTCTGGGTGCTGCCGTTGTAGAGGTCCACCTCGCTGGGGTGATCGGTGTTGCCGGTGTACTTGACGATGGAGTAGTCGTGACCGGGGAACGTGGACGCCTCGGTGGTCGCGATCTCCGAGCCGCCCTGCGTGTCGGACCAGCTCTTGACGGCGTTGCCGCAGTGACCGGCCGTCAGGAAGTACGGCTGGCCGTCCTTGACGACGTTGAAGCCGAGCGAGCAGCGGGCGCTGTCGCCCCAGATGGCGTCGCCGCCGCCGATGAAGGGCTTGAACTCGCCCTGGCTGTGGCGCAGTTCGACCTTGTCGCCGAGGCTCCGGGCAACCTTGGTGAGGCGGTCCAGCTTGGCGCCCTTGACCGTGCGGTCGGCGGTCACCACGACCTTGTTGCTGACCGGGTCGACGCCCCAGGCGGTGCCGGGGATGGTCGCCCTGGACTTCAGCGTCTGCCGGGCCGCATCGAGCTGGGCGAGGGAGTGCTTGACGAGTCTGGCCTGGGCCCCCTTGGCCCGTACGGCCTTGGCCGCGGTCTCGTCGACGACGTTGACCACCAGCTTCTTGGCCCGGGCGTCGTAGTACGCGCCGGCCGCATTGCTCTTGAGCTGGGAGGCCAGGGCGGTGGCCGCGGCGGAGGTCAGCTTGAGGGGCTTGGGGATGGTCGGGGCGGGGGCCGCGTGGGCGTTGGCCAGGGTGACGGTGGCGGTGGCGGCGAGGGCGAGCGCTCCCGCGCCTGCCAGGACCGCACGGCGGTGGGGTATGCGTCGGTGCTTCAACTCAGTGCCTCCCGTGGGGGGATGGGCCCGGCTCCGTGGGGAGATGCGCGGGCCCGAGAGTGTGAGGAATCTGGACACAAACGTTCCGCCCGGCGTAGCAGCACTTGAGGAATCAGCGCTCCGGTGAGTCGCGTCCATGCCAACGTGCGAAGCCGAGTATTCCCACCCCTCTCACTCGCGCACAAGGCTGAGTACCGGCCTTGAGTACGGGAGTTCACCTTTTCCACACATGGCGGTCACACGTGTGACCGGACGACGTTTCAACGGGTTCCGACCGATATGCGGGGCGTGCCGTCTCGAAGTGCGGACGAACGCGGTGGGGCACGGGCGGGCGGCGCCTGTCCGGATTGCAACCTTGGGCGCACGCAGGTCGTCGCCGGACGGACGCGAGCGCCGGAAGCGCGTGAGCGCACGCAAGTGATCGCCGTACGCGCCCGGGGCACGTACGGCGATCGATTACGGTCGGGGCGGGCTGCTAGCCGCGTTCGGCGCCGCGGCCCGCGTTGTGGCCGTCCGGGGCCTCCTGGGTGTCCAGGGCCTCCTCGGCGCCCGGGACACGGTCGACGTCCGCATCGCGGTCCACGTCCGAGACGCGATCGAGGTCCGAGACCCGGCCGAGGTCGGCAACGCCGTCGATGTCGCCGATGTCGTCGACGCCGCCGGCATCCGGGGTGCGGGGCCCGCCGTCGGCATCCGGGGTGCGGGGCCCGTCGTCGGCTCCCGCGCCCTGCGCCCCCGCGCCGTCCGACTCGGCCCGCCGGCGCTGCTCCGCCTCGGTCTGTGCCGTCTGCGCCTGGGCCTGGAGGCCGGAGCGCTCCAGGAAGCGCAGCAGCTCGACGGGGAAGGGCAGGACCAGGGTGGAGTTCTTCTCGGCGGCGACCGCCACCACCGTCTGCAACAGGCGCAGTTGCAGCGCCGCGGGCTGGTCGGACATCGCCGCGGCCGCCTCGGCCAGCTTCTTCGACGCCTGGAGCTCGGCATCGGCGTTGATCACGCGGGCGCGCCGGTCGCGGGTCGCCTCGGCCTGGCGGGCCATCGACCGCTTCATGGTCTCCGGCAGCGAGACGTCCTTGATCTCCACCCGGTCGACGGTCACGCCCCACCCGATGGCGGGACTGTCCATCATCAGCTCCAGCCCCTGGTTGAGCTTCTCGCGGTTGGAGAGCAGATCGTCCAGCTCGCTCTTGCCGATGATCGAGCGCAGCGAGGTCTGCGCCATCTGCGAGACCGCGAAGCGGTAGTCCTCGACCCGGATGACCGCGTCGGCGGCGTCCACGACCTTGAAGTAGACCACCGCATCGACCCGGACGGTGACGTTGTCGCGGGTGATGCCCTCCTGGGCGGGCACCGGCATCGTCACGATCTGCATATTGACCTTGCGCAGCCGGTCGACCGCCGGAATGATCATGGTGAATCCCGGCGGCCGCACCTCGGAGGCCAGCCGCCCCAGCCGCAGCACCACACCCCGCTCGTACTGTTTGATCACACGGGCCGCGGCCATGAGGTACACCAGGCCGGCGCACCCCACCGCCACCCCGGCCGTCACCAGTTCTTCGAGCATCACGGCCCCCTGACGTCCGCCGTAAGCCGTTCACCATCCGGCCCTCACCGACCGAATGACGCCTTTTACCATGGTATGCCCGGTTGGCGGGGCTGAGGCGAACGGCGGACGCAGGGGGCGCAGGGGGACGCAGGGGGCCTGGCCTTGTCATGACCTGGCCGACGGGCCCGCGGTCAGTACACGCTCACGCCGTACGCGCTGAGCGCCTCCGTCACCGGCTGGAAGAACGTCGTCCCGCCGGAGGTGCAGTCGCCGCTGCCGCCGGAGGTCAGACCCAGGGCCTTGGTGCCGGAGTAGAGGGGGCCGCCGCTGTCGCCGGGCTCGGCGCAGACGGTGGTCTTGATGAGGCCGGAGACGATGTCGCCGTTGCCGTAGTTGACGGTGGCGTTCAGCGCGGTGACCTTGCCGCTGTGGACGCCCGACGTGGAGCCGCGGCGGGTGACCGACTGGCCGACGGTCGGATTCCCGGCGCTGGTGATGTCCTGGCTGCCGACCGTCCCGGGGTGCGACAGGGAGGTATTGGTGTACTTCACGATGCCGTAGTCGTTGCCGGGGAAGCTGGTGCCGGTGGTCGGCCCGATGCCGGTGGTGTCCAAGGAGTTGGTGTACCAGGGCGGTTTGCCCTCGGTGCAGTGCCCTGCCGTCAGGAAGTAATAGGTGCTGCCGCTGCGGACGTTGAAGCCGAGGGAGCAGCGCCAGCTGGGTGCGTAGATGGCGTCGCCGCCGGAGATGAGCTTGCGCAGGGTGCCGGAGGTGCGCTCGATGCGCAGCGCGCCGGCGGTGCTGCCCGCGGCCCGCTCGATGCGGGCGATCCCGGCCCGGGAGACGGTGCGGTCGGCGGTGACGACGAGGGTGTGGGTCTTCGGGTCCACGACCCAGGCGGTGCCCGCTACATCGGCGGCGCGTACGGCCTGGCCGGCGGCGGAGAGCTGGGTGGCGCTGAACGTCCGTGCGGGGGCGGGGTCTTGGGCGCTGGCGGTGGGGACGGCGATGGCGCCGAGGGCCACCAGTCCGGACGCCACGGCGATCAGCCGGGTGCGTCTCGCCGCGCCGCTGCGGGGGGTGGTGCGCTCGTTCCTCACGTGATGCCTCCGAGGGGGATGACTGGCCGCCTGCGGGCGGCCGGTGAGGCGCAGCCGAGGGGCATGCGGAGATCCGTACACGGCGGTGCGGGGGTGCCGTTCGCTACGGTGTTCGACGTGCCCCTGACAAGCGCTGACCGGAGTGTCCGGGCTGCCGGGCCGGAGCGCAAGAGGGATGCGGGAAGATGTCGGACAGCGGCCGCGCGCCGCGCACCCCGGCGGCGCCCGGAGCACGGCGTGGCGCCCAACGCGCCGCCCCGGCAGCCCTGTTGAGGCTGCCGGGCGGGTCTCACCTCACAGGACCCCGGAAAGCCGCGTCACAGGACCTCGGAAGGAAACGACGCGGTGCGCTCATGGCGCGGGCTGTCGAGGACCTGGGCGGGCGGGCCCTGCTCGACGGTCCGGGCGCCGTCCACGATCCACCCCGCGGAGCACCTCCAGCACACCGAAGCTCTTGCGGACGGAGCCGATCTCGACCATTGCGCGGGTCGCAGTCGTCGTGCTCATCGGGTGGCTCCCTTGGCGAAGTGGCCTGCGAGCGGGGCGGTTCGGTCCCGGAGGAAGGCGAGCAGGGCGCGCGCCGTGGCGTCGTTCTGCCGGAAGGCGGGGGCGTTGGTGCGGGGGCGGGCGAAGGCGCCGCCGGCGCGGGCGTCGGTGTGCGGGCCGAGGGCGAACCGGCGCGGGTGGGGGCGTCCCGAGCGGTCCAGGATCCGGCCGTCGTCGGGGCTCACGGCGAGCAGACCGGCGGGGGTGGCGGCCGCGCCGTCGGCGTACAGGGCACGCAACAGGGCGTCGCGGGTGTGCGCGACGGTCGGCTCCGGCAGCCGCGCCTCCACCAGCGCCCGCGCCTCGACCGATTCCCCCGGCACACTGGCGCTCGACGCCCGGAAGACCCCGCGCCGCGCATCGGCGGTGACGGTGGTGCCGGCACCCAGGAAGCGCACCACCCCGGCCCGGGAGAGCGCGAGCAGCTGCCGCAGCCGCGGGCCGGGCGGCCCGGAGGCGAGAGAGCTGAAGAAGCCGTGCCACCAGGGGCCGCGGTCGCCGATCCGCACCAGCTGGCCGTACACGGACAGCAGGGCGAGGAAGACCGCCAGGTCGGGGCTGTGCGCGGGGTCGTGGCGGCGGGCGAGGTCGGCCGCGATATGGCCGCGCAGCCCCTCTTGCAGGGCCTCGCCGTCCCGGTAGCGGACCCCGGCCAGCGGGCGGTCCAGGGCGTCCAGGTCGAGGCGGTCGGCGGGGTCCGGGACGGCGGCGCCGACCAGAGCCTGGAGTACGGCACTGCCGGGGTCGGCGGCGGCGTACTTCTCCTCGAAGTCCGGCCAGTTCATCCGGGTGCGTGCGCGATGAGCCGTGAACAGCCGGTGGTAGTGGGCGAAGCCCAGTTCCTTGTCGATCAGTGGCCGGACATCGCGCCGGAAGTCCAGGTCCCCGCGCCGGGCGAGCAGCTCGTCGACCTGCTGCGGACCGAAGAAGCGCGGCACCGGCGGCGGTTCGCCCGTCAGGCCGTAGCCGATCTTGGAGCGGTACGGGACGCCGCGCCGCGACCCCACGTGCAGGACGGGCTCGCGGCCCGAGGGCCGGTAGGTCAGCCGCCCGTCGGCCCCGGTGGTGTAGCTCCCGCCGCGGCCCTCGGTCAGCAGCACCATCAGATCGACGAAGGCCAGCCCGAAGCCGCGGACGAGGACCGGCTCGCCGGGGCGCAGCACGCCCAGATCGCTGTCGGCGGTGAAGGCGGGCGGGAGGTGGACCAGGCCGTTCCGGGCCGCGAAATCGCTCAACTCCCGCTGATCGGTAGGAAGTTCGGACTCCAGATGGCCCTGGGCGAGGACGACGAGATCGGCGGGCAGCGGGGCCGGGCGGCCGGCCAGCCATACCTGCTGGCGGCCGCCCGGCGGACCGGAGACCCGTACCGCCGTGTCCCGGTGCTCATGGACGGCGACGCCCGGCGGCAGCGCGGCCACCGACCGCGCGTACACCCAGCTCAGATACCGGCCCTGCGCCCGCCGGCTCGCAAAGGCCCGCCCGTCGGCCCCGGACCACTCGGCGAGCGTCGGCCCCGGCAGGACCGGGCCCTCCTGCTCCACCGTCTCGTCGGTGAACATGGTGACGTCCTCGGCCATGGAGTTCATCCACAGCAGGGGCGACTGCTCCTGGGACCAGATGCGGCCGCCGCCGGGCGGGTGCGGGTCGACGAGATGGATGTCCAGGGGCCGGTCCCCGTAGAGGGAGGGGATGTTGGCGGCCAGCCGCTCCAGAAGCCCGGTCCCCCGCGGACCGGCCCCGACGATGACGAGCGAGGCGGCGGTCATCGGGCACCGGCCGCGAGCCATGCCGGGCAAAGCCGCGGCGCCGCCGGCAGCCGCATGATGGCGAGGAGCGTGCAGAGCACGAAGCCCAGCGCCATGGCGAGCGCGGTCAGCCAGAGAGTGCGGCCCGGACCGCGCAGGACGGCGGTGGTCAGGAAGTGGGGGGCGGGGCCGGGCGGGGCCGGTTCGGCGAAGGTGTCGGAGGCGGGGTCGACCAAGGACATGCGAAGGCTCCGTGGATGCAGTGATCGAACACGGGAGTGAAGCGCCTTCACACAGGCCGGCGTGCGCCGTTGATACGCAGCGGTCGCGCCCCTCAGCACGACCGGCTCCTGAGGCTATGGGGTGAACACCGCTGGCTGTCAAGGGCGTCCGCACGGTGAGCGTGGATCCGACATCTGGTTGACGCGGAAACGGATGCCTGTTCCACTTAGGCGCATGTACTCCTGGCAGCGGCTGGTCACCCGCGACCACATCGACTTCGGTCGTGTGTGGTCGTCCTCCTGTTGAACTGACCCCCTGCCCTGACGCCCGCCGCCCCTGAGGCACCGCCCCCGGCCCGGGCCGTTTCGCGGTTCTCCTTCTGCCACCGCGCCTTCACACTTCGCGCCACCGGCCGGCGCGCCCTCCCCTCATCCCCCTCTCCCCTCCTATCCTCCTCCGTTGTGCCATTGCCCCCGTGAGGTCGTCGAACTCCCCTTCCTTGTGGAGGAGTTGGGCTTGGCAGCCTCCGGCTTCGGGAAGCGGCACGGCGCCCCGTTCCCGCTCACCACGGAGGCCCTTCGATGACCGTGCCGAAGTCCGGCCCCACGGTCCTGCACACCACCGTCACCGACCCCCTCGCCCGCCCCCTGCTGGACGAGCTCACCCACGAGTACAGCACCCGCTACCAGCGGCCGGTCGACCTGAGCCGGGAGTACCCCGCCGATGCGTTCACCCCCTCCCAGGGCGGCGCCTTTGTGCTGCTTCTGGAGGACGGCGGGCCGGTCGCCGGCGGCGCGTACCGGCGCCATGACGCCGTGACCGCCGAGCTCAAGAGGATCTGGACGCACTCCGCGCACCGGCGGCGCGGCCTGGCCCGGCGGGTGCTCACCATCCTGGAGCGGGAGGCCGCCGCCCGCGGCTACACCCGCATCTGCCTGACGACCGGGCCCCGGCAGCCGGAGGCCAGGTGCCTGTATCTGGCCGCGGGCTACCGGCCGTTGTTCGATCCGACCGCCGCCCCGGAGTCCGTCGGCCCGCTGGCCTTCGACAAGCATCTGGAGACCCCTCGCCCCTGACCGAACCCTGCCCCGCGCCGCCGCCTTCCTCGCCGCCGCGCTGCTGCCCGCCGACGTCCGCAAACGGGGCAGGCGCCCTCCGTCACCCCGCTCACCCAGCCGTGCGGGCTGACGGTCGCCACGAGCGCGGGCACCGCCTTCGAGGCGACGCCGGAGGAGAAACCGGCATCTGTGCCGGGACGCGGGAAGGAGACTGCGGTTCCTCGATGCGTTCGAGCGGCTGGACGTCGGCTTCGCATTCACGGGGGGGGGGACGCCGCTGGCCCCCGGTATCCGCCCTGGTCCCGTGCCGGAACCGACCCCAAGGTTGGATCCGGTATCCCGTGACCACTTGTCGACATCGCCGGTCAGGTACCGACCGTGATGTCCATCGCACTGTCAGTTTCGCGCAGGGGCGCGCAAACTGACGTCGCGCCACCCTCTTTGCACCAGATGTGTCACGAACCCCCCGTGCGGCGGCTATCCACTTGGCACACCCTCCGCATCATGCACGACGATAGGGGACGGAACACGGAAAGACGGAACACCACCGCGGGTGAGAGGAGGCGTCAATGGGATCGGTGCGCAAGGCGAGTGCCTGGCTTGGCCTCGTCGACGACAACGATGACGAGCGCTACTACGACGACGACTACGCCGAGGGACCCGGGTCCGCCGCCCCGGCCGGCGAACCCTGGGTGACCGATCCCCGGGTGCGGGTGGCCGATCGGACCGCACAGGACCAGGGCACCCGTATCGCCACGGTCACCCCGGACGGATTCGGTGACGCCCGCGGTATCGGCGAGCTCTTCCGTGAGGGCGTCCCGGTGATCGTCAACCTGACGGCGATGGACCCCACCGACGCCAAGCGCGTGGTGGACTTCTGCGCGGGCCTGATCTTCGGCCTGCGCGGTTCGATCGACCGCGTGGCCACCCGGGTGTTCCTGCTCACCCCGCCCGCCTACAAGGTGGTGAGCGGGGGGCAGGAGGGCCACCGTAACGGGGGGTTCTTCAACCAGAGCTGAGGCTACGGGGGGGCGGTGGTGTTCCGGCCGGGGGCCCGGGGGGCGTCCCCCGGGAAATGCAGTACGACAGCTGAGGGGCGGGGCCCGCTTACCGGAAGGCGTCCAGGCCGCCGGTGAGCGCCTTGCCCAGCACCAGCTGGTGCATCTCGACGGTGCCCTCGTAGGTCAGCACCGATTCGAGGTTGGTGGCGTGTCGCATGACGGGGTACTCCAGTGAGATCCCGTTGGCGCCCAGGATCGTGCGCGCCGTGCGGCAGATCTCGATGGCCTCACGGACGTTGTTCAGCTTGCCGAAGCTGACCTGCTCGGGGCGCAGCCGTCCCGCGTCCATCCGCAGCCCCAGGTGATGGGCCAGCAGAATCCCCTTGTGCAGCTCGACGGCCATATCGGCGAGCTTGGCCTGGGTGAGCTGGAAGCCGCCGATGGGACGGCCGAACTGCTCGCGGGTGCGGGCGTAGTCGAGGGCCGTCTCGAAGCAGGTGCGGGCGGCACCCATCGAGCCCCAGACGATGCCGTAGCGGGCGTGGCTCAGACAGCCCAGCGGGCCGCCGAGGCCCTTGGCCTCCGGCAGGACGGCAGCGGCCGGCAGCCGGACGTCGTCCAGGACGAGTTCGCTGGTCACCGAGGCGCGCAGGGACCACTTGTGGGTGATTTCGGGGGCGGTGAAGCCGGGGGTGTCGGTGGGGACGACGAAGCCCCGGATCCCGTCGTCGGTCTGCGCCCAGACGACGGCGACCCCGGCGACCGATCCGTTGGTGATCCACATCTTGCGCCCGTTGAGCACCCAGTCTCCCCCACCGTCGCGCTTGGCGTAGGTCCGCATGCCCGCCGGGTCCGAGCCGTGGTCCGGCTCGGTGAGGCCGAAGCAGCCGATGACCTCGCCGGCCGCCATCCGCGGCAGCCACTGCTGCTTCTGCTCCTCGGAGCCGAAGCGCCGGATCGCGTACATGGCGAGCGAGCCCTGCACGGAGACCAGCGAGCGGATGCCGGAGTCGGCGGCCTCCAGCTCCAGGCAGGCCAGGCCGTACTGGACGGCGGAGGCGCCGGCGCAGCCGTAGCCGGTCAGGGACATGCCGAGCGCGCCGAGGGCGCCGAGCTCGCGGGCCAGTTCGCGGATGCCGGGCAGTTCGCCGTCCTCGTACCACTGCGCGATATGCGGCAGGACGCGGTCGGCGGTCCACTGGCGCACGGTGTCGCGGACCGCGCGGTCCTCGTCGGTGAGCAGATCGTCCAGGCCCAGCGGGTCGCGGGGGTCGAACGGCGGGAGCTTCGAGGACGGCGTTGCGGACATGCGGACCTCCGGCGGGTTCAGCGCTCGCGCGTAAAACTAGCAGTGGTAGTTATGGCGCATCCGACGTTACGGCCCCGGTGCCGCGCGGGCAAGGGCCGTTGCCGCGCGGCGGATTCCGGCGGGGGAGAAGGCGGTCAGCGGGCGGAGCCGGCGGGGGCCGGCGTGCCGTCCCGGCCGGGGCCGGCGGCGCTCTCGCCCGCGGGGGCCTCGCCCTCGGCGCGCTCGGTGGACTCCGCGGCCCGGCGCGGCAGCCGCAGCGCGATGGCCGCGCCGACCATCAGCAGGACGGCGCTGGCGACGAGGGTGATGTGCAGTCCGTGGACGAACGATTCGCGGGCGGCTGCGCGCAGTGCGCTCCGCGCGGCGGGGCCGAGAGCGGCGGCCACCTTGTAGGCCTCGCCCAGCGAATGCGATGCGGCGGCGACGGCATGGTCGGGCACCTTGCCGACATGGGCGAGGCCGGGCGCATAGGCGGCGTTCATGACGCTGCCGAGCAGGGCGACGCCGATGCCCGCGCCGAGCTGGTAGGAGGTCTCGCCGATCGCGGCGGCGCCGCCGGACTGTTCGGCGGGCGACTCGCTGAGCATCGACTCGTACGCCCCGAACAGCGTGGACTGATAGCCGTAGCCGAGCAGGACGAAGCCCAGGGAGAGCTGCCAGGGGCGGTCCTGGTCGCTCATCATCGTCAGGCACAGCACCGCGATGGCGGTCAGGGTGAAACCGGCCGAGACCATCAGCCGCGGGCCGAGGGCCTGGAGCATCTTCGAGCCGGTCAGGCCCGCCGCCATGGCGGAGAACACCAGCGGCAGCATCCGCACGCCGGTCTCCAGGGGGCTCATCCCCAGGACGAGCTGGAGGTACTGGACGGCGATCAGCTGGAGGCCCACCAGGGCGAGCATGGCCAGCACGATGCAGCCGACGGAGGTGCCGAACGCGGGCCGGGCGAATAGCCGCATATCGATCAGCGGGTGCTCACGGCGGCGCTGGCGGCGTACGAAGACGATCAGCAGCAGCGTGCCGAGAACGATCGGGCCGAGCGTGGCCGGGCCGAGCAGCGCCGACCCGTTGCCGATGCGCTTGACGCCGAGGACGATGCCCAGCACACCGAGTGCCGCCATGATCGCGCCGATGACGTCCCAGGGGCCGTTGCGCTCGCCCCGCGACTCCGGCAGCAGCCAGCGCCCCACCAGCAGCATCACGGCCATCATCGGGATGTTGATGAGGAAGACCGAACCCCACCAGTAGTTCTCGACGAGGAAGCCGCCGAGGACCGGGCCGACGGCGGCGCCGACCGCGGCCACCGCGCTCCACACGCCGATGGCGACCGCGCGCTCGCGCCGGTCGGGGAAGACCTGCCGCAGGATCGACAGCGTCGCGGGCATGATCATCGCGCCGCCGATGCCGAGCAGCGCGCGGGCCACCATCAGGATCTGCGGATTGGGCGCGAGGGCCGCGCCGGCCGAGGCCAGGCCGAAGAGGCCGTAGCCGAGCAGGAGGATGCGGCGGCGGCCGACACGGTCGCCCAGCGTGCCGAAGAGGATCAGCAGGGACGCCGCTATCAGCGGATAGATGTCGACGATCCACAGCAGTTCCACCGGCCCGGGACGCAGGTCCTCGGTGACGGAGGGCACGGCCACGTAAAGGATCGTGGTGTCCAGCGCGACGAAGAGCAGGCTGATACACAGCACGATCAGCACGGTCCAGCGATGGGCGCCGTCGCGTGCAAGCCGGGTCACACCAGTCGTCCGTCCACTGCCGGACGCGGTCGTCCCGGACATGCAGTTCCTCCTGTCATGCTCTCGCGGCTCGCGGATCCAGGCGCGACAGTGCCCCGGGCAAAACCGGCGGCACGGGCGAGTTGAGACGTCAGACTACGCGAGACACCCAGCGTGCCGCGTGGCCCACCTCACGGTGAGACGCTCATCGCAGCCCCGGACGTTCCCCCTGGTCCCGCCTCATCCCCCGCCGACGGTCGTTCTTCGGCCACCTGGATCATCATCGATAATCGTCCGGATGAACGATCTTGCCCCCGCCGTGGTTCCCGGCCCGAGCCGCGCCGCCGCTTTTCCGGCCGCGCTGCGCCGCGCCGCGCCCGCGCTGGCCGGCTATACGGCGGTCCGGCTGCTGGGCGTGCTGGTGCTCGTGGTCTGGTCGAGCGCCGAGGGCAAGGACTGGCACACGCTGCTGAGCGCGCGCTGGGACGCGCTCTGGTACACCGGCATCGCCGAGCACGGTTACGGCCACACCCTTCACCTCGCCAACGGCGCCGTGCACTCCGACCTGGCGTTCTTCCCGCTGTTTCCGTGGCTGGAGCAGGGCCTGGCGGCCGTGACGCCGCTGTCGGCCGCGGACGCCGGACTGGCGGTGGCCTGGTGTGCTTCGCTGGCCGCGGCCTGGGCGCTGTATGCGACCGGTGAGCGGGTGCACGGCCCGCGGACCGGGGTGGCACTGGCCGCGCTGTGGGCCGCCCTGCCGGTCGGCGTCGTGCAGTCGATGGCGTACTCGGAATCGCTGTTCACCGCACTCGCGGCCTGGGGCGTGTACGCCGTACTGACCGAACGCTGGGTGGCGGCGGGCGTGCTGGCCTCGCTGGCGGGGCTGACCCGGCCGGTGGGCGCCGCGGTCGTGGCGGCCGTATGGATCACCGCCGCGGTGACGCTGTGGCGCGCCCGCTCCGACGGGATCCGCGCGGCCCTGCGGGCGCACCGCGGACTGCCGGCGGGCGTTCTGCTCGCCCCCCTCGGCTGGTGCGGCTATTTCCTGTGGGTGGGCGCGCGGCAGGGCAGTTTCACCGGCTATCTGGACGTCCAGGGCGGCTGGGGCAACGGCTTCGACGGGGGCGTGGCCTTCACCCGGTTCCTGTGGCAGCTGCCGCCCGCCGCCGGGCTCGGTCTCGCGCTGGGCGTGGCGCTGGTGATCTGGCTGTACGTACGCGGCGTACGGCGGGGCCAGCCACTGCCGCTCGCGGTCTACGGCGGGACCGTCCTCCTGATGGCGCTGACCGCCAAGGGCTACTTCGGCTCCAAACCGCGGCTGATGATGCCCGCCTATCCGCTGCTGCTGCCACTCGCGGCCGGGCTGGCGAGATGGCGGCCGGCGCGGTCCTGGCTGGTCGTCGGGCTGGTGGCGGCCGCATCGGCGGTCTACGGGGCGTTCTGGCTGAACGGTTCCGGGCCCCCGTGACCGACGGGACGAACAGAAGTTCCCCCGTTGTGAACCCCCGTGCGGGCAAACTTCCCGCGACGCCCGCGGAAAGCACGGATAAACGCCTCCGGAGAAAAACGGATAACTGCTCGCGGCACCGACACGCGGAGCACCCGCCGGGGATTCGGAAACGCGCCGAATTCCGTTCCAAAACCCGTGGGCAACATCACGCTTGAGACGCATTCCACATCACATCGTCATTACAAAGCGCACAGTTTGACCAGGCACCTACATCACACGCGGTAACGTCCATTGAGTGCGTACCGATGACAAGCTCGACCAGATGGAGGAGCGCCCGACCGACCGCGTTCAACCGCCCCCGATGACCCCGACCCGCCTGTGGCTGTTCGGCGGCACGCTGGCGGTGTATCTCGCGATCGTGATCGGCGTGCTGACCACGTCATGGTTGGTCACCCTCGACTGGCAGGTCATGTTTTTCCGGCCCTACAAGCAGTGGCCGGAAATCCACGCCTTCCTCGACTACTTCGTGGTCCTGGGCCAGCGCGGCCCGACCGCGGTGGCGGTGGCGGCCTGGCTGGGCTGGCGCTGCTGGCGCCAGCGCAACCTCCACCCGCTGCTGGTGCTCGGCGCCTCGCTGCTGCTGCTGAACATGACCGTGGGCGCCGCCAAGATCGGCATGGGCCGGCTCGGTCCGCACTACGCGACGACCGTCGGCGCCAGTGAGATGTGGCTGGGCGGCGACATATTCCCGTCGGGCCACACCGCGAACGCCGTGGTCACCTGGGGTGTCCTGGCCTATATCGCGACCACCCCGCTGCGCCGCCGCATCCTGTCGGTGATCGCCGCACTGGGCGCGCTGGGTGTCGGCATGACCACCGTCTACCTCGGTACGCACTGGGTCAGCGATGTGGTGCTCGGCTGGGCCGCGGGCCTTCTGGTGCTGCTGGCGATGCCCTGGCTGGAGCCCGGCATCACCTGGGTCGAGGACCGCCTGATGGGCATCATCCTGCGGCTCTGGCTGCGGCTGCGCCCCGATTCGCTGCGCGGCCCGCTCCCGGTCGGTGTGCCGGCCCCGGGGTTCTCCCGGCGGCGCCTGACGCCCGAGGGAGACGTGCTGGTGCGCGAGACCATCGGCGCCGGCACGGTCGGCCGTACCGCCCCCGGACGCCCCCAGGACGGCTGGCCGCACCACGCGACGCGCCCGTACGCCATCCGCTCCGAGCGCTCCCCGGCCGCCCCCACGGGCAGCCGCCGCCCGCCGCACGCGGACCGCGTCCCGCGCACCACTCCGCTCAGCCCGGCCTCCGGCCGCGGCCGCAACACCACCGGCTGACCGCCCGGCAGACCGCGGGGCCGGTACGCACACCCTCACCCCGCACCGAAGGCCCCGGCCGCTCCTTCACGAGCAGCCGGGGCCTTCGGCGTCTTCGGCGAGCGGTCGGCGGCCGTCAGCCCTGCCAGCTGCGGTGCACCACATCGTCCTTCACCTCGAAGTTGATCCGGCCGACGAGGTATTCCATGGTGATGATCGCCCCCGGCGGCAGCGACCGGACGGTGGTCCAGCCGCGCTCGCGGGCCCGCTCCTCGGCGGCCTGCCGGGCAAGACCCACATAAGCCTCGATGTCGTCCTGCGGTTCGCTGGGAAGATCCGGTACGGGTGCCATGCCAGCCACCGTAGGTGCCCGCGGCGTTACGCGGAAGGCCCGCCCGGCGCACACTTCGGTGTCCGTACGGTCCGTCATTGGTCACACTTGTGTCACAGCCGACGCTGCGGCGTTTGCGGTAACTTCCTCACCCGTACGAGCCGTGTGGTGCGGCAAACGGGTGGAAAACAATGCGGCCGGAATTCCTCCCTTGATCACCGGCTAATCCCGGCACCGGCCCGGCACCGGCCCGGCGCCGGGGATCGCACCGGAGCCCGGGAATTCGACCGGCCCCGCCGCGGGAATCCCCTCCCCCGGTCACAATTACCGCCGGGCGAATATGGCCGGACGAGACACAGCCCACGCACATTTCCCGCACATCCTGTGGCCCGGGGTCTACGGCCGCTCCCGGCGGACGGGCCCCTCGGACAGCCCCTGGTCCTCCGTACCGGTGAACCGCAGCGCCAGGTCGTTGTCGAGGGTGTAGTACGGCTTGACCTTGACCTGCCCGGCCGCCGTCGGCAACGGCAGTGCGGGATAACGGAAGATCTGTTTCTTGTCCGGTACGTCGTCCAGGAGGCGGGCTATGCGCACCGGGTGGGCGTCCGCGGCGGGGCGCAGCCACAGGTCCCACGGCTCGCCGCCGTCCGGCCCGGTGCCGGCCAGTTCCTCGTGGGTCAACGTGAAGGTGAAGTCCGGGCCCTCGATGTCCAGCGGGACGGTGACGGCGGGCGCGGCGTCGTCCACGGCCCGCGTGGTGCGCCGGGCGCGCGCCTCGGCCCGGGCACCGGCCGCCGGGGAGGCGCCGTAGAGCCGGCCGGAGACCGTGATGCCCTCGGGCGTCACCCGGATGTCGCCGGCCTCGGCGTGCGGGCCGCGCAGCCAGCTGCGCAGGGCGAGATTGCCGAATTTCGTGGCGTACGGAATGCGCACGCCGAGCCGGCCGATACCGGCCAGCGGGCGGCGGTCCACCAGGGAGCGCAGATCGTTGATGCCGGGCAGCAGGCGCCGCGGGTCCGAGCCGTCGCCCAGGTCGGCGTAGGCGTTCCAGCGGCCCTCGGCGAGCGCGACGGTGCTGGGCAGGACGGCGCGCAGCCGGCCGGAGCCGTTCGGGCCCAGCGGCAGCCGGACCTCGTCGTCGACGCCGTCGCCGCCGCGCAGCCGCAGCACCAGGGCGGCGTTCCAGGAAGTGGGGGCGGACTCGGGGGCGTTCAGGTCGAAGGTGAGGCCGCCGGCGGAGTCGGCGATGCAGTCGGCCCGCAGCTCCACCGGAGCGGCGGCCGCGGCCTGGGGTTCCTGGTCGATGACCGCATCCTTCGTCGGGGGTGTCGGGGTCGTCGTGGAGCTCATCGGCGTCGTGGGGGTCCCGGGCGTGGTGGTCGAGGCGGTCATGCCGTGCGCACCCCTCTCACCGCGCGGGCGGCGTCCTTGGTGGCGTAGACGCCGCTGAGCAGCGCGCCCCGGGTGCGGTGCCAGGTGCCGCGCAGGCGGTGGCCGCGGCGGCGGGCGAGCAGTTCGCCGAAGAGGGCTTCGTGGCGTCCGGCGACGACGGCCGGATCAAAGCGGCCGGAGGCGGCGAGCGCGGCGCGGCCCATCCGCTTGCGGGCGCCGTCGTCGTTGATCAGCTCCAGCAGCGCGCCGGCCAGCGCGGGGGGATCGCCGACCGGTACGAGCCGGCCGTCCACCCCGTCGTCGATGATCTCGCCGGGGCCGTGCGGACAGTCGGTGGCGACGACCGGGAGGCCACAGCGCATGGCCTCCACGATGGTCATCCCGAAGGCTTCGAGGCTGGAGGAGACCGCGGCGATCGAGCCCTTGGGCCACTCGGGCTCCAGGGGGCTGGCCGGGCCCATCAGGAAGACGTGGTTGTACAGGCCGAGTTCGTCTATGAGCGCGCGCAGCGCCGCCTTCTCCACGCCGCCGCCGTATATCCGCAGCCGCCAGTCGGGGCGCTGGGCGACGACCTCGGCGAAGGCGCGGACCAGGATGTCGTAGCGCTTGGCGCGGGCCAGCCGGCCGGCCGCGACGACCCATTTGCTGCCGCCGTCGGCGGGCTGGACGCCGGGGGCGGGCACGCTGTTGGGCACCGCCGCTATCCGCACGCCGGGCAGCCGCAGCGCGCCGCGGTAGGCGCGGGCGTCGGCCTCGGTGACGGTGGTGACCGCGTCCAGCCGCGGATAGGCGCCGCGCAGCGCGAGCCGGAGCTCCCGGGAGTGGGTGTTCAGGGTCAGATGCTCCTGCCCGATCCGCACCGGCCCGCGCCGGGCCTGCCGGGCGATGTGGACGTTCAGTCCGGGGCGGGTGCCGACGACCACGTCCGCTTCGAGGCGGCGCAGATGCTGGGCGATACGGCGGTCGGTGAGCTCGCTGTACTGGGCGTGGCGGCGCTCGGCGGCGGGGAACACCTTGGCGGGCCGCCGGTGCGCCGGGTCGGCGCCCTCGTAGCCGGGGCCGTCCTCCCTGAGGTCCACCAGATGCCGCAGCGTGACCCCGGCGCCGAGGCCGAGGACCGGGGTGTCGCGGTGGCGCAGTACGGAGACGATCTCGACGTCGTGCCGCTCGGCGAGCGTATGGGCCAGGTTGAACGTGGTGCGGATCGTCCCCCCGATCCCGTACGCGTTGTGTAGCAGGAATGAGATGTGCATCCGTCCCCGTGTCCCCTGGTCTTCCGTTTTCCGGCCGTGCCCGGACTCCGCGCGGACGACATCCCGCGCCCCCCGACGGCGTCATACGTCCGGCTGCTGAACGGTTGGACACCGCAAAGGAGTTCCGGGTTGGGGGGTTTCGCCAAGTTGTTCCTTAAAAGTTAGGTCATCGGTAGCGACGGAAGGGAACCTTCCGGGACCGGATCGCATCCTCCGTCAGATGCCCGGTCCGCCGGACGGGCCGGACGGGCCGGACGGGCCGGACGGGCCGGACGGGCCGGACGGGCCGGACGGGCCGGACGGGCCGGACGGGCCGGACGGCGCCATGGACGGCCCCGCGGCCGGAGCCGCCGGCGGAGCGGCCGACGGCGCAGGGGCCGGGTTGTCGGACGGGGCGGCGGGCCGGCCGGTGGGCGGCGCGGCCGGCGCCCCCGGGGGCGGCGCGGCCGTCGGGTCGGGCGACGGCGCCGGGTCCAGCGGGTCGGGGCGCGGGACGTAGGTGGTCCCGCTCAGCCCGTAGCGCCGGGCGCAGGCCGGCCAGGCACCCCAGCCCTGGGAGGCGAGGACCCGCTCGGCGACCGCGATCTGCTCCTCGCGGGAGGCGAGGTCGGCGCGCGGTGCGAAGTCGAGGCCGCCGTAGCCCCGCCAGGTCGGGTACCCGAACTGGAGGCCGCCGTAGTAGCCGTTGCCGGTGTTGGCGCGCCAGTTGCCGCCGCTCTCGCACCGGGCGATGCAGCCCCACGGCCAGCGGTCGGCGGCGCAGGAGTAATCCACCGCTCCCCCGTCGTTCCCGTCCCCGGGGCGGGCCTGTGCGTCGGCCGGGCCACCGGGCAGGGTCAGGACCAGGGCGGCGGCCGCCGCGACGAGCACGGAGAAGGCACCCGCACGGCGCCGGAGCGCCGGAAAGTGGTCGGACATAGCCGGTGACGCTAGGCAGGTTCCCGCCGCGGACTCACGCGCCGCGCCCGCCACGCCGGGCGTCCCCGCCCGCGACGGCGTAAGGAAACCGCCCATTCGCGTCTGTTTTCCCTACCGAAACCGATCATTCACGACCGCTTTTCCCCCACTCGCCGCCCTTCTTCGCTGTGCGTCGTTTGGTTCGATTCTGTTCCCGTCCGCGCGTGACTCCGGCCGCAGGTCACCCGTTGTCCTTGTAGGAGCCGGGACAACGCCCGGCAGCCGCTCAGAGATCGAGGAGCCCCCGTGCCGCGCATGCTCGACGTCAGCGACGAGGTCCGCGCCGAGATCGGCGACGAAGAAGCCGATCGCCTGCTGGACGGTGGCGACGCCCCCGGAAGCTACGACTGCACGTCATGCCGCACCCCCGGCGACAGCGAGCAGGAGCGCACCAGCACCGTCCTGTTCGTGGGCGAGGAGACCGCGGTGCTCGCGTTCGCGCACGCCACCTGCATCCCCTCGCAGGTCGTCCCGGTGTCGGAGGAGCAGCTCAAGGGCGCCGTCCGCTCCATCACCGGCAAGGACGACGACACCGCCCACACCCCCGTGCAGGAGCCCGGCCCCGTCGCCCCGCCGCCCGCCGGCGAGCATCAGGCGACCCTGGGAATCACCTGCGGCCTGGTGCTGATCGAGGGCGAACTGCGCCCGGCGCTGGTCGTCGAGCCCAACGGCCCCATCGCCCGCCCCGGTTCGATGAGCCAGCAGGACGAATTCCTCCCGCTGCTGCGGGAGCAGGGCTTCGGCAATGTGACGGACATGAACCAGCTCCCCGCCCCCAACCCGGGCTGGTCCGCCCTGCTGGCCATGGGCAAGCTGCACGCCGTGCTCCAGCCGGGCTCGGCCGGCAACCAGTCCGCATGGTGGCAGGCACATCAGCCGCTGGCGGTCTCCGAGGGCTGGCGCGCGGCGGCCAACAAGGCGCAGGCCGTGCTGATGTACGCCGCGCCCGCGGGCACCATCGGCCACCAGCCGCGCGAGGACCTGATGCGCCAGGCGCTGGAGCAGGCCGCCGCCCAGGGCGTGCTGGTGGCCGCGGCGATGCCGCTGGCCGGCACCGCCGCCTGAGCCCGGCCGCAGCCACCGATCGCGGGAGCGACGCCGCCTGATGGGCGGTATTGCCCCGCGATCGGCCCTTTCCGGCCGAAAGCCGCACCCTCCGGGCACCGGGGTCGTTTGCAGATACGTGCACGCATACGACCCCTCCTCCCGCGCCCCGTACCACCCGATCCCCGGCATGCGCCCGTCGCACGAGCCCGGGGGGCACTCGCCGGACCGCGCCTCGGGCACCCCGATCTATGACGCGCTCTACGCCGAGTACCGCCGCTCCTTCAAAGCACTGCCCGGGGACCGTACGGACGAGGCGGAGGTCCCCGAGTCGCTGCGCGGCAACTGGAACCGCACGACGGCCTCCACGGGCCACTGGGAGGTCGTGGGCCGCCAGCCCTACCACCCCCGGGGCCATATCCCCGCGGCCCTTCCCCCGGGCCAGCGCGACGCCCGTTCCCAGGGCCGCTGAACCCCGCACGGACACGACGGCGCCCGGACCCCGCCGGGGTCCGGGCGCCGTGCTGCCGCCGTTACTTCTTCCTGCCGCGCTTCTCGCGCACCCGTACCGAGATGTGGACCGGCGTCCCCTCGAAGCCGAACTCCTCGCGCAGCCGCCGCTCGATGAAGCGGCGGTAGCCCGCCTCCAGGAAGCCGGAGGCGAAGAGCACGAAGCGCGGGGGCCTGGTGCCGGCCTGGGTGCCGAAGAGGATGCGGGGCTGCTTGCCGCCGCGGATCGGGTGCGGGTGGGAGGCGACGATCTCGCCGAGGAAGGCGTTCAGCCGGCCCGTGGGGATACGGGTCTCCCAGCCGGCCAGCGCCGTCTCGATCGCCGGGACCAGCTTCTCCATGTGGCGCCCGGTGCGCGCGGAGACGTTCACCCGCATCGCCCACGGGATCTGGACGAGATCCCGCTCGATCTCCCGCTCCAGGTAGAAGCGGCGCTCCTCGTCGAGGGTGTCCCACTTGTTGTACGCGATGACCAGGGCGCGCCCGGCCTCCACGGCCATCGTGATGATCCGCTGGTCCTGGACGCTGATGGACTCGCTGGCGTCGATCAGGACGACCGCCACCTCGGCCTTCTCCACGGCCGCCGCGGTGCGCAGCGAGGCGTAGTAGTCGGCGCCCTCCTGGAGGTGCACCCGGCGGCGGATACCGGCGGTGTCCACGAACTTCCAGGTCTTGCCGCCCAGTTCGATCATCTCGTCGACCGGGTCGCGGGTGGTGCCGGCGATCTCGTTGACGACCACCCGCTCCTCGCCGGCGACCTTGTTCAGCAGCGACGACTTACCGACGTTCGGGCGGCCGATCAGTGCGATCCGGCGGGGGCCGCCGAGGGCGGCGCCGAAGGTCTGCGCGGGTGCCTCGGGCAGCGCCTCCAGCGCGGCGTCGAGCATGTCGCCGGTGCCGCGGCCGTGCAGCGCGGAGATCGGGTGCGGCTCGCCCAGGCCCAGCGACCACAGCATCGCGGCGTCCGCCTCGCCGGACGGGCCGTCGACCTTGTTGGCGACCAGCACGACGGGCTTGCCGGCGCGGCGCAGCAGCTTGACGACGGCCTCGTCGGTGTCGGTGGCGCCGACCTTGGCGTCCACGACGAAGACGACCGCGTCGGCGGCCTCGATGGCGAACTCGGCCTGCATCGCCACGGAGGCGTCGATGCCGAGCACGTCCTGCTCCCAGCCGCCGGTGTCGACGACCTTGAAGCGGCGGCCGTTCCAGTCGGCCTCGTAGGTGACGCGGTCGCGGGTGACGCCCGGCTTGTCCTCGACGACCGCCTCGCGGCGGCCGATGATGCGGTTCACCAGCGTCGACTTGCCGACATTGGGGCGGCCGATGACGGCGAGGACGGGCAGCGGACCGTGTCCGGCCGCCGCGATGTCACCCTCGACCTCTTCGAGGTCGAAGCCCTCTTCCGCGGCGAGCTCCATGAACTCCGCGTACTCGGCGTCGCCAAGCGCACCGTGCTCGTCGCCGGTGGGGGTCTGGTCGTTCATGAAGTCCGTTCCTCGTTCATCATCGTCATCGGTGGGGCACTGGTACGCGCCCCACTACTCAAAGTGTCGGTCGGCGCCCGGTCAGGCGCCTGGCCTCGGCCAGGTGGGCGGTCAGCCGCTCCTGGATCCGTACGGTCGCCTCGTCCAGCGCCTTACGGGTGCGCCGCCCGCTGCCGTCGCCCGCCTGGAAGCCGTCACCGAAGACGACATCGACGCGGCCGCGCAGCGGCGGTATGGCCGGGTTCAGCCGGCTGGTGCGGTCGGTGCTGCCGAGCACCGCGACGGGCACGACCGGAGCCCCGGAGCGCACCGCGAAGTACGCCAGCCCGGCGCGCAGCGACGCGAAGTCACCCTCGCCGCGGGTGCCTTCGGGAAAGATCCCCAGCACACCGCCGCGCTCCAGCACACCGACCGCGTCGGTGATCGCCTTGCGGTCGGTGGCGTCGCGGTCCACCTTCAGCTGCCCGATACCGCGCAGGAAGGGATCCAGCGGGCCGACGAAGGCTTCCTTCTTGATGAGGAAGTGCACCGGCCGGGGCGCGGTGCCCATCAGCATCGGGCCGTCGATACCGTGCGAGTGGTTGACGGCGAGGATCACCGGGCCCGCGGACGGCACCTTCCAGGCGCCCAGCACCCGCGGCCGCCACAGCCCGTACATCAGGCCGATGCCGATCCGCCGGCCGACCGCGGCGCCGGCCTCGCTCGGCGCCCTGCCGGATTCGGTCACCGGGCGAGTCCCGCCTTTGCGGCGCTCGCGCCCTCGATCAGGGTGACCACGCATTCGATGACCTGCTCCAGGGTCAGCTCGGTGGTGTCCACCTCGACCGCGTCGTCCGCCTTGGCCAGCGGGGAGGTCTTACGCGAGGAGTCGGCGGCGTCCCGCTTGATCAGGGCCTCGCGGGTGGCGGCCAGGTCGGTGGCGTCCTTGCCCTTGAGCTCGCCCGCGCGGCGGGCCGCCCGGGCCTCGGGGGACGCGGTGAGGAAGACCTTGAGGTCGGCGTCGGGCAGGACCGTTATGCCGATGTCACGGCCCTCGACGACGATGCCGCGCGGCGCCTCGGCGGCGATGGTGCGCTGGAGCTCGGTGATCCGGGCGCGCACCTCGGCGACCGCGCTGACGGCGCTGACCGCGGCGGTGACCTCCTGGGTGCGGATCGGGCCCGCGGCGTCCAGACCGTCGACCGAGATGGTCGGGGCGGCCGGGTCCGTACCGGAGACGATGTGCGGCTTGGCGGCGGCATCGGCGACGGCGGTGGCGTCCTGGACGTCGATGCCGTTGCTCAGCATCCACCACGTGATCGCGCGGTACTGGGCGCCGGTGTCGAGATAGCCGAGGCCCAGCTTGGCGGCGACGGCCTTGGACGTGCTGGACTTGCCCGTGCCTGCGGGGCCGTCGATGGCGACAATCACTGCAGCCGGGGCGGTCCGGGTGGCGGTTTCCACGGTGACGAACACCTTTCCTGTGCACGGGGCGGAGGTCCACGGCCGATAAGTGGCCTCGGACAAGGTTACTGGCTCGCCCGCACCGCCCCGTCCACGGTCTCACTGGCGGATCGACCAGCCCCGCTCCCTCAGCTCCGCGGTCAGCGCCGGGACCGCCGCCGGCTGCACCGTGAGCTGGATGAAGCCGGCCTGCTGGCCGGTGGCGTGCTCGATGCGGACGTCCTCGATGTTGACCCCGGCCAGGCCGGCGTCGGCGAAGATCCGGGCCAGCTCGCCGGGCTGGTCGCCGATGTAGACCGCGACCGTCTCGTACGCGGCCGGGGCGGCGCCGTGCTTGCCCGGCACCCGCTCGCGACCGGCGTTGCCGCGGCGCAGGACGTCCGCGATACCGCCGGCGCCGGCGCCGCGTTTGTCCTCGTCGGCGGACTGGAGGGAGCGCAGCGACCGTACGGTCTCGTCCAGGTCGGCGGCGACCTCGGCCAGCACATCGGCGACCGGCCCCGGATTGGCGGAGAGGATGTCGATCCACATCGCCGGGTCGGAGGCCGCGATCCGCGTCACGTCCCGGATGCCCTGGCCGCACAGCCGCACCGCGGTCTCGTCGGCGCCCTTGAGGCGGGCGGCGACCAGGCTGGAGACCAGCTGCGGGGTGTGCGAGACCAGGGCGACGGCGCGGTCGTGGGCGTCGGCGTCCATCACCACCGGCACGGCCCGGCACAGCGCGACCAGCTCCAGCGCGAGGTTGAGGACCTCGGTGTCGCCGTCGGGCCGCGGGGTGAGCACCCAGGGCCGGCCTTCGAAGAGATCGGCGGTGGCGGCCAGCGGCCCGGAGCGCTCCTTGCCGGACATCGGGTGGGTGCCGAGGTAGCCGGACAGATCGCAGCCCAGCGCCTCCAGCTCGCGGCGCGGGCCGCCCTTGACGCTGGCGACGTCGATGTAGGCGCGGGCCGCGCCGCGCCGCATGGCACCGGCCAGCGCCGCCGCGACATGGGCCGGCGGCACCGCCACGATCGCCAGGTCGACGCGGCCGGGCGGCGCCTCCGCCAGGCCCGCGCCCAGCGCCGCGGCCGTCAGGGCCTGCGCCTGGTCGTGGTCCTCGAGGTAGACCTGGACGCCGCGGGCGTTGAGCGCCAGCGCGGCCGAGGTGCCGATCAGGCCCGTTCCGATGACGAGTGCGGTCCTCACTGGGCGATGTCCTTCCGCAGCGCCGCCGCCGCACCGAGGTAGACGTGCGCGACCCCGGCCTTCGACAGCCCGGTCTCGACATGGGCCAGCACCCGCACCACCCGCTCCATCGCGCCGGCCACCTCCAGCTCCTGGGCACACAGCAGCGGCACATCGGTGATCCCGATACTGCGCGCGGCGGCCGCCGGGAAGTCGCTGTGCAGATCGGGGGTGGCGGTGAACCACATGCTGATCAGGTCCTCCGGCACGAGGTCGTTGCGCTCCAGGATGGCCAGGAGCAGCTCGGCCACCTGCTCCCGCATGTGCTGCGCGTCGTCCCGCTCCAGCTGGACGGCCCCCCGGACCGCTCGTACCGCCACGTCACCGCTCCCTGCGTTCTGTGCGTACGCCTCTGCGTCCGCACAGATCAGCGTATCGAGAGGCGCTGACAACCGTGCGCCGAGCCAGTGCAATTCCGGTGACAGCCACCGCCCCGACCGGTGACAATCGCCCGCATGCCGACCGACCGCCCGACCGTTCCCGCAGGCCCTGAGCTGGTTGCCCACCACACCGTGTACGCGTGTGTGATGGGTTCGCGCGCCTTCGGGCTGGCGACGGAGTCCAGCGACATCGACCGGCGCGGGGTCTATCTCGCGCCCACCCGGCTCTTCTGGGCGTTCGAGAAGCCGCCGACGCATGTGGAGGGGCCGCGCGAGGAGGAGTTCTCCTGGGAGCTGGAGCGCTTCTGCGAGCTGGCCCTGCGGGCCAATCCCACCGCCCTGGAGTGCCTGCACTCCCCCCTCGTCGAGCGCATCGACGCCACGGGCCGCGAGCTTCTCGCACTGCGCGAGGCGTTCCTCTCCCGGCAGGCGCACCGCACCTTCGCCGGCTACGCGGCCGGGCAGCTCAAGCAGCTCCATGCCGATGTGCGGCTGCGCGGCGCGCCCCGCTGGAAGCACGCCATGCATCTGCTGCGGCTGCTGGCGAGCTCGCGTGATCTGCTGCGGACGGGCGTCCTCACGCTGGACATCGGCGAGGCCCGGGAGGAGTTGCTGGCGGTCCGGCGCGGGGAGGTGCCGTGGGAGGAGGTGGAGCGCCGTCTGGTGGCGCTCACCGAGGAGGCCGAGGCGGCCGTCTCGGGCTCCCCGCTGCCGGCCGAACCGGACCGGGCCCGGGTGGCGGACTTCCTCTTCCGGGTCCGCCGTGCCTCCGCCCTTGGCTGATGGCCCCACGTTTTTGTCTTTCCCGCCGTGGTGTGTTCTCGCCGTTGCTCCCCCAGCTAACGCTGGGAGGTACCCCCAGCTGCGGGCGTGGGTTTGTCGGGTGCGGTACCACGCCTCCGGACTTCGTCCTGCGGCGCGGCCCCTCCCGACGGTGGGGGGTAAAAACCCGTGCCCGCCCCCACCGTCTTTCCCCACCCCCAACGGGGAGGTGCCGGACCGTAGCGGCGGAGCCGTGTAGGGGCGGTACCGCTGCCGGACAGCCCCGCGCCAGCGGCAACGCCCGCCGCAGGCGTCACGGTGGGAAAGCCCGAACGTCGGCTCAGGCAAAGCGCAGCGAACGGGCCGCAGGCGCAACGGCGACAAACCCCTACGGCGGGCAAGCCGAAAACGTGGGGCCATCAGCCCAAGGCAACGAGTTCCGCCCGGTACTCGATACGGGCGGACCACTCCGCGGGCCACGCGTCAGCGCCCGCGTGAGCCCCGGCGAACGCGCCGGCAAGGCACGCGATGGAATCGGAGTCGCCGGAGGTACACGCCGCGCGCCGCAGTACGGTGAGCGGTTCGTCGGGGAAGAGCAGGAAGCACAGCAGGCCCGTGGCCAGCGCCTCCTCGGCGATCCAGCCGGCGCCGGTGGCCAGGCACGGATCGGCCTCCGGGTCCGGCGCGGCGAGCGCCGCGTCCAGCCGGTCCAGGACGCCCAGGCACTCGTCCCAGCCGCGGGCGATGAACGTCGTCGGCGTGGGGTCCTGGGCGTACCGCCACAGGTCGCCGAGCCAGTCCTCGCGGTATTCGGTGCGGTGGGCGTGGACGTACGCGCGCAGCAGACCGGTCAGCTCGGCGGGGCGCGCCCCGTCGGCGAGGAGGCGTACGGCGTACGCGGTCAGGTCGGAGGCGGCCAGCGCCGTGGGGTGGCCGTGGGTGAGCGCGGACTGGAACTGGGCGGCGCCGGAGCGCTGCCGGCCGCTCAGCCCGGGGGCGAGCCCGACGGGTGCGACGCGCATGTTGGCGCCGCAGCCCTTGGAGGTGATCTGGGTGGCCTCGGCCCAGGGCCGGTCCTCGTCGCTGAGCAGCTCGCAGGCGCGCAGGCAGGTGTAGCCCGGCGCCCGGTTGTTGTCGGGCGAGCGCCACCAGGCGACGTACTCCCGGCGTACGGGGCCCTCCAGGCTCCGCGCGGTGAGCTCGCCCTGCTGCATGGCCGTGCGCAGCCCGCGGCCGAGCGCCAGCGTCATCTGGGTGTCGTCGGTGACGATGGCGGGATCGGGCAGCTCCATCCGCCGCCATGGCCCGCACTTGGCGAGGATCGCCGGCACGTCGTTGAACTCGGTCGGAAAGCCGAGCGCGTCACCGAGCGCGAGCCCGATGAGCGCGCCGGTGGCGGCGGAGTTCGTGTCCCCCATCGCGTCCATCATTGCCTCCCCCATGAAAAACCACCCCTTAATCGTCATTATGACGTTAAGGGGTGGCGCGGCAATACCGCAAGCGGCAAGCGGGGTCCGGCTACAGCTCGACCTCGCGCATCAGCATGCCGACCTCGGTGTTGGTCATCCGGCGCAGCCAGCCCGACTTCTGGTCGCCCAGGGAGATCGGGCCGAAGGCCGTACGGACCAGCTTGTCGACCGGGAAGCCCGCCTCGGCGAGCATCCGGCGCACGATGTGCTTACGGCCCTCGTGGAGGGTGACCTCGACGAGGTAGTTCTTGCCGGTGTTCTCGACCACCCGGAAGTGGTCGGCGCGGGCGTAACCGTCCTCCAGCTCGATGCCGTCCTTGAGCCGCTTGCCCAGGTCGCGCGGGAGGGGGCCCTGGATGGCGGCCAGGTAGGTCTTCTTGACGCCGTAGCGCGGGTGGGTGAGGCGGTGGGCCAGCTCGCCGTGGTTGGTGAGCAGGATGATGCCCTCGGTCTCGGTGTCCAGGCGGCCGACGTGGAAGAGACGGGTCTCGCGATTGGTGACGTAGTCGCCGAGGCACTGGCGGCCGTCGGGGTCCTCCATGGTGGAGACGACGCCGGCCGGCTTGTTGAGGGCGAAGAAGAGGTAGGACTGGGTGGCGACCGTCAGGCCGTCGACCTTGATCTCGTCCTTCTCCGGGTCGACGCGGACGCCCTGCTCCGTGACGATCTTGCCGTTGACCTCGACCCGCGCCTGGTCGATCAGCTCCTCGCAGGCCCGCCGCGAGCCCATACCGGCCCTGGCCAGCACCTTCTGGAGCCGCTCACCCTCCTGCTCCGCGCCGGGGAAGGTCTTGGGGGTCTTGACCTGCGGCTTGTCGTGGCGGGCGCGGTTGCGCTCCTCGACCTGGGCGTCGTACTCGCGGGGCCGCGCGGGGCCCTGGCCGCGGCCGCGCTGGGGACCGCCGCCCTTGGCGCCGAAGCCGGACTTCGCTCCCGTACGGGGACCGCCCTTGGCGCCGCCGCGGGCCGCATCGCCGCGCCCCTTGCGGGGGCCGTCGCCGGTGCCGCCGCCGGATCCGCCCACGTCGTAGCGGCGCTCCTCGGGACGGGGGCGGCCCGAGCGCTGCTGCTTGTCGTCCCGCTGGTTGCCGGCACCGCGGTGGTTGCCCCTACCGCCGCCGCTGCTGCCCCTGCTGTTCCTGCCGCTGCTTCGCATCAATGATCCGTCTGAGAGTCGCCGCTGTCGTCTACGTCGAACGACGGGATACCTTCCGGGGAGTCGCCCTCGACCGCGTCCGCCTCCGGGAGGAACGGTGCGAGCTCAGGGAGCTCGTCCAGGCCGCGCAGGCCCATCCGCTCCAGAAAGTAATTCGTCGTCCTGTACAGGATCGCACCTGTTTCAGGTTCCGTCCCCGCCTCCTCCACCAGACCGCGCTGGAGGAGCGTGCGCATCACACCGTCACAGTTCACCCCACGTACGGCCGAGACCCGGGAACGGCTGACCGGCTGACGGTACGCGACCACGGCCAGAGTCTCCAATGCGGCCTGGGTGAGGCGGGCCTGCTGGCCGTCCAGGACGAAGCTCTCGACGGCGTCGGCGTACGCGGCGCGGGAGTAGAAGCGCCAGCCGCCGGCCACCAGGCGCAGATCGAAGCCGCGGCCCTCGCGGGTGTAGTCGTCGGACAGCTCGCGCAGCGCGAGGGCCACTGCGCGGCGCGGGCGCTGGAGGACCTTCGCCAGGTGCTCCTCGGTTGCCGGCTCGTCCACGACCATCAGGACGGCCTCCAGGGCGGGTTTGAGCGCCAGCTCGGCGACCCCCAGCGCCCCCGCCGGCGCCGCGGGCCCCGCGTCCTCGGCGCCGGCTTCCTGCACCTCGTACGCGTCCTGGCGCGCCCCGTCCGCCCGGTCCGCCCCGTTCACGCTCACTGTGCCTCCTCCGTCCGCTGGGGCTCCTCCGCGGCCTCCGGTGCCGCCTCCTGGTCGAACTCGTCCGTCACGACCGGCACGGCTCCCTCCGCGCCCGTCCAGCGCACCGTCAGCGCCCCCAGCGCCTCCTCCTGGTCCAGCGCGACCACCCGCTCCCGGTAGAGCTCCAGCAGCGCCAGGAAGCGCGCCACGACGGTGAGGGTGTCCGGTGCGTCCGCCACCAGCTCCTGGAACCCGGCCCGGCCCGCCTCCCGCAGCCGCGCCATCACCACCTCGGCCTGCTCGCGCACGCTGACCAGCGGCGCGTGGATGTGGTCGACATAGACCTGCGGCTTCGCCCTGGGCCGCATCGCCTTGACGGCCAGCTTGGCGAACCCCTCCGCCCCGATGCCGAGGACCACCTCGGGCAGCAGCTCGGCGTGCTCCGGCTCCAGCCCGACGGTACGGGGGTAGCGGCGCTGCTCGTCCGTCAGCCGCTCGCTGAAGATGTCCGCGATGCGCTTGTACGCGCGGTACTGGAGCAGCCGGGCGAAGAGCAGGTCACGGGCCTCCAGCAGCGCGAGGTCCGCCTCGTCCTCCACCTCGGCTGCGGGCAGCAGCCGGGCCGCCTTCAGATCCAGCAGTGTCGCCGCGACCACCAGGAACTCGGTGGTCTGGTCCAGATCCCAGTCCGGCCCCATGGCGCGGATGTACGCCATGAATTCGTCGGTGACCTTCGACAGCGCGACCTCGGTGACGTCCAGCTTGTGTTTGGCGATGAGCTGGAGGAGGAGATCGAAGGGCCCCTCGAAGTTGCTCAGCCGGACGGTGAACCTACGGTCGTCGGGCTGCGGGGCTTCGGCGGAGGCGGTGGGAACGACGGGCGCGTCCGGTGTGCCGGGGACGTCCGGTTCCTCCTGCGGCTCGCCCCCCGGCCCGCGCCCCACAGGGCGCCGGGCTCGGGTGACGGAGGTGTCGTCGTGGGTCGTCGTGGGCATCGCGGTCCACAGGCTATCCCGCAGCCCGCCCCGCGGGACGCTCACCACCGCGCCGCGCGTCAGCGCCCCCGAAGCCGCCGTACCAGGATGCTGGCGTCCCCGCGGGACTCCAGGTCGGCGAGGACGACGGCGACGGCCTCGCGGACGATGCGGCCGCGGTCCACAGCGAGGCCGTGTTCGCCGCGCAGGACCAGGCGGGCGTGTTCGAGGTCCATGAGCTCCTCGGCGGAGACATAGACAGTGATCTTCTCGTCGTGCCGTTCGCGGCCGCTGGGGCGGCGGTTGGCGCCGCGGCCGGCGCCGCGGCGGCGGGCCGGGCCGCCGGGCTGGGCGACGACCGCCGGGCCCTTGGGGGCCTCGTCCGCCCCCCGGCCGCCGTGCTCGGCCGCGGCGGGCGGCGCCTGCACCGGGTCCTCACCGGGGTCGGCCTCGCCCGCCGGCGCCGGCACCCGGGGTGGCTCCCCCGGCGCCGGAGAGCCGCCCGCCGCGGAGCCGCTCGGCGGCCGGCGGGGCGGGGAGGACTGGAGTCCCATCCCCCCGGTGGTGCGGAAGAGTTCGTCGGCTCCGGGCAGACTCACTCGGCGTGACACCGGGCGAGCACCTCCCTGGCGAGCTGACGATAGGCGGCGGCACCGACGGAGTTGGAGGCGTACGTGGTGATCGGCTCGCCCGCGACGGTGGTCTCGGGGAAGCGGACCGTACGGCCGATGACGGTGTGGTAGACGTGATCGTCGAAGGCCTCGACGACGCGCGCCAGGACCTCGCGGCTGTGCACCGTACGGGAGTCGTACATCGTCGCCAGGATGCCGTCGAGCTCCAGCTCCGGGTTGAGCCGCTCCTGGACCTTCTCGATCGTCTCGGTGAGCAGCGCGACACCGCGCAGCGCGAAGAACTCGCACTCCAGCGGGACGATGACCTTGTGAGCCGCCGTCAGGGCGTTGACGGTGAGCAGACCGAGCGAGGGCTGGCAGTCGATGACGATGTAGTCGTAGTCGGCCAACAGCGGCTTGAGGGCGCGCTGGAGGGTCGACTCGCGGGCGACCTCGCTGACCAACTGCACCTCTGCCGCTGACAAATCGATATTGCTGGGCAGCAGGTCCATGTTGGGGACGGCGGTCTTCAGGAGCACCTCGTCGGCCGACATGCCCCGCTCCATGAGCAGGTTGTAGACCGTCAGGTCGAGTTCCATCGGGTTGACGCCGAGGCCGACCGAGAGGGCGCCCTGGGGGTCGAAGTCGACGAGCAGGACCCGTCGTCCGTATTCGGCGAGTGCGGCGCCCAGGTTGATGGTCGAGGTGGTCTTGCCGACCCCGCCCTTCTGGTTGCACATCGCGATGATTTTCGCCGGACCGTGGTCCGACAGCGGCCCCGGGATGGGGAAGTAAGGGAGCGGGCGTCCGGTCGGGCCGACGCGTTCGCGGCGCTGGCGCGCGGCGTCCGGCGCGAGCGTCGCGGCGTATTCGGGGTCCGGCTCGTACTCCGCGTCCGGATCGTAGAAGTGCCCCTCGGGCAGGTCGTCGTAGTCGGCGAGACGGGCGGGTTCTCCACTGCCCCGGTCGCCGGCCATGGCGTTCACGTGATGGCCGTCCATACTCTGGTGGGCTGTCGTGGAAATGCTCTGGTGCGCTGCATAGGTGTGGACCGCGACGGAGCCGACAGCCTCGAGCCCCGAGGGACCCTGGCCCCGTGCAACCGCTCCTGGCGCGCCACCTCCGGGAGTAAATGTCGACTCATTCACAAGTCGTCTTACCTCCTTGGATGCGACCAGGAAACTTATCGATAGGTCAGCGTGGCACCATGCCGACGGTTGGCGACTCTATGGCGTGTCGGGCGTTCGCAGCAACACAATCCACCGGACGCGGCACGATGTGTCGGTAACTCAACCCCCGAATGTCAAGGGCGCAGGGCGCTTCAACCCGATGTTTCGGGGGGTGGCGAATCGGTTAAAGGGTTACGTTCACGGCGAGTTGAGAGTCCGTCGACCGAAGACCGGCTCACGGCGTGTCGCACATACGACCGGCCGGGCCCCGTTGACAGGACCCGGCCGGACCGCTCGCGCGAACGCGACAGATTGACGCTTTATCAGCCGAGGAGCGTGCGCAGCTCGACCGAGTCGAGGCCGTGCGCCTCGGCGACCTCGGGGTAGACGACCTTGCCGTCGTGGGTGTTCAGGCCCTTCGCCAGCGCCGGGTCACGCCGCAGCGCCTCGACCCAGCCGTTGTTGGCCAGCGACACGATGTAGGGCAGCGTGGCGTTGGTCAGCGCGTAGGTGGAGGTGTTCGGGACCGCGCCGGGCATGTTGGCGACGCAGTAGAAGACCGAGTTGTGGACCTGGAAGGTCGGCTCGGCGTGAGTGGTCGGACGGGAGTCCTCGAAGCAACCGCCCTGGTCGATCGCGATGTCGACAAGGACACTTCCGGGCTTCATCTTGGCGACGAGCTCGTTGGTGACCAGCTTGGGGGCCTTGGCGCCCGGGATCAGGACGGCACCGATGACGAGGTCGGCCTCGACGACGGCCTTCTCCAGCTCGAAGGCGTTGGAGACGATCGTCTGCACCTTGGTGCCGAAGATCTTGTCGGCCTCGCGGAGCTTGTTGATGTCCTTGTCGAGCAGGGTGACATGGAAGCCCATGCCCACGGCGATCTGCACGGCGTTCCAGCCCGAGACGCCGCCGCCGATGACCACGGCCTTGCCGGCGTGGGTGCCTGGGACACCGCCCGGCAGGACGCCGCGGCCGCCGGCCTGGCGCATCAGGTGGTAGGCGCCGACCTGCGGGGCGATCCGGCCCGCGACCTCGGACATCGGGGCGAGCAGCGGCAGCGCGCGGTTGGCGGTCTCGACCGTCTCGTAGGCGATGGCGGTGGTGCGGGACTCCAGCAGGGCGTCCGTGCACTCCTTGGAGGCGGCCAGGTGCAGGTAGGTGAAGAGCGTCTGGTCCTTGCGGAGACGGTGGTACTCCTCCGCGATCGGCTCCTTGACCTTCAGCAGCAGGTCAGCGCTGCCCCACACCTCATCGGCGGTGCCGAGGATGGTGGCGCCGGCGGCGACGTACTCCTCGTTCGTGATGGACGAGCCGAGGCCGGCGTCCTTCTCGATGACGACCTCATGGCCGTGGCGGACGAGCTCGTGCACTCCGGCGGGCGTGATGGCCACGCGGAACTCGTTGTTCTTGACCTCGCGGGGGATACCGACCTTCACGTCGATCACGGTCCTTGAAAGAGAGCTTGCAGAGGAATTATCCCCTCATGCGATGCATGACGGAACTGACCGCGCCGTACGCGGCCCACCCAGTCTATTGAAGGAGCTCTTCTTGTCTAGCCTTGTAAAGCCATAATTCTCGCCGGAGGTACTACCGATTTCGTAGGTCAGTCGGGGTGATCTTCGAGGAGCTGCTCCCCCAGGTCACGGTGGAGCCGTGCGGCTGCTGGGTCGCCGAGGCGTTCGAGGGCGTCCGCAATCCGCAGTCGCAGTGCCGCCTCCAGGCGGGGGTCGTCCGCCACGCGGACGGATTCCAGGGCCTCCTGTGCGGTCCGTAGCGCCTCCTCGTGCGCTCCCGCACACTCCAGGACGTGGGCCAGCTCACCCAGCGCCCGCGCCTGGCCGGCCGTATCGCCGGCTCTGCGGTAGGTCCGCGCGGCCGCCCGCCACGCCTTGAGCGCCTCCTCCCACCGGCCGGTCCGGGCGCAGGCGGAGCCGATCCGGCCGTGCAGGCGGGCCGCGTCCGCCCGCTCCCCGCGGGCCAGCCGCAGCTCCAGCGCCCGTCCGTACCAGTCCGCGGCCCGCTGCCAGTCGTCCAGCGCCGCATAGGTGCCGCCCAGCGACTCCAGCGCGCGCCCGGTGGCCGGTTCGTCGCCCGCCGCGCGGGCCGCCTCCAGGGCGCCGCGGTAGCGGGTGAGGGCCGCTTCGGTGCGGCCGGTGCGGGCGTCCAGGTCCGCGAGGTTGAGCAGGGCCGCGGCCTGTTCGCGCGGCAGCCGGCGGCGCGTGGCGACCTCCAGGAGGAGCCCGTGCAGGGTGTAGAGGTCGGGCGCGGCCGCCTCGGGGCCCTGGTGCGCGAGCAGCGTACGGGTCAGCGCGGCCATCAACCGCCGGTCCAGCGTGTCCAGTTCACCGTCGGCGACGGCGATCCGGGCGGCGTCCAGCAGCACGTCGCGGCGGCCGCGCAGCCAGGTGGCGGCGGCGGCCCGGGAGGAGAAGCGCAGCGAACGCGGCAGGGCGGCGACCTTCTGGCGCGCGGGCGAACCGGGCGGCTCGGTCATCGCCCGGCACGACACCAGCAGCCGTACGGTCCGCTGGAGCATCCGGGCGCGGGCCAGCTGGATGTCGGCGGCCCGTTCGGTGTCCTCCAGCAGGGTGCGCACCAGCGGGGCCAGGCAGCCGGGCAGCCGGTAGGCGGGGTGCCCGGTGGCGCCGTCGGGTGCGGCCGTCGCCTCCTCCTGGCCCGCCACCGGGCGCAGCAGCCCCTTTTCGGTGAAGTCGTGCAGCGCCGTCCCGGCCGTGGCGAGCGTGCATCCGGCCAGCGCGGAGACCGTGTGCGCGTCCAGCAGGCCGCCGGGGGCCATGACGGTCAGTCGCAGTATCCGGGCCGCGGTCTGCGGCAGCGCGTCGTAGACGATGCGGAAGGCGCGGTTCAGCGGCCGGGCGGCGGTGGACTGGCCGTCGGGGGGCGGTACGGCGGCCAGCGCCTGGTGCAGATCGGCCAGCGAGGACTTGGGCCGGGCGGCGAGCCAGCCGCCGGCCAGTACCAGCGCGGCGGGCTGCCCGGCGCACTCCTCGGCGATGGCCTCGGCGGTGCGCGGATCGACGGTGATCCGGGTGGGCCCGGCGTAACTGGCGAGCAGTTCGACGGCGGCCGCGGTGTCCAGGCCGCCCAGGGTGCACGGCCGGACATCGGGGATGCCGGTCAGCGGCCCCTGGGAGACGACCACGACCAGGCAGTCCGGGGCGTCCGGGAGCAGCGGCTCGACCTGTTCGGCGCCCGGGGCGTCGTCCAGGAAGAGCAGCGCACGGCGGCCGGCGAGGGCGCCGCGCAGCAGTTCGCTCAGCTCGTCCAGGGGGGCGCCGGGCGGGGCGGTGGTGCCGAGCGCATCGAGCAGCTCGCGGGCGATGACCTCGGTGGCGGCCGGTTCGCCGTCCCGGCCGGTGAGGGTGGTGCGCAGCACCCCGTCGGGGTAGTCGGCGGCGAGCTCGCGCAGCAGGGCCTCGGCCAGCGCGGTACGGCCGGAGCCGGGGCGGCCGGCGATCAGCAGGACGCGGCTGCGGGCGCCCCGGCGGCCGGTGAGGGTGTCCAGGCCGGTGCGTTCGATGTCGGCGCGCAGCGCCTTGAGCTCGCGGCGGCGGCCGGCGATCCGGGCGGCAGGGGGCGGGGTGGAGGGCGCGGGGACGGTGACGGCGCCGTCCCGGCGGGGCCCCGATGCCCGCCGGGACGGCGCGGCCGTGGCGCCCCCGGCCGGCCGGTCCCTCGCCTCCGGCGGGAGCTGCCCGCCGCCCACCGCCTGATCCGTCACCGGCCACGCTCCTGTCCAGCTGCGCGTACGAGCCCGCCGCATTCGGCGGCGGGAACGGTGCCGAGCGTAGTTCACGATCCGTCACCGGCCGCGCTCAGCGGGGCGGTTGGTCACTCGATCGGAACAGCAGATCATCAGACCGGTGGGTAAGGGACCGGTCCGCGGCCGGTCAGGACGCGAACGGACGGGCGGGCCAGGGAGCCTCGGCCGGACGCAGCGCGTCCACCCCCTCGCCGGCCTGGGCCGCGGTCAGCGACAGCACCCCCACCACCAGGCAGTTGTTGTGCAGCTCACCGGCGAGCACCCCGCGCACCAGCTCCGCCAGCGGCACCCGCGCCAGCTCCATGTCGGCCTCCTCCTCGGAGACCTCGAACCGCTCCCCCTCCGCCTCGGACAGATCCCGGGCCAGGAAGATCCGTACGGCCTCGTCGCAGCCGCCCGGTGTGGTGTAGACATCGGTCAGCACCCGCCAGTCCTCGGCCTTGACGTGCGCCTCCTCGTACAGCTCACGCTGCGCGGCGTGCAGCGGGTTCTCCCCGGGGACGTCGAGCAGCCCGGCCGGGATCTCCCACAGCCTGTGGCGTACGGGGTGGCGGTACTGGCGCAGCACCAGCACCCGGCCCTCGTCGTCGAGGGCGAGCACCGCCACCGAGCCCGGGTGGACCTGGTAGTCGCGCGTGACGCGGCTGCCGTCGGGCATGACGACCTCGTCGGTGCGCACGCTGGTCTTGTTCCCGGTGAACGGCGTCGTGGTCGCGGTGACCGTCCACTCCTCCGGGGTGTCCTTGATCGCCATGGCGCGACGTCCTCCCTGTATGTGCCTGAGCATCGACCGACGCGGAAAGCCGGGGCGCGGCCTCGTGAGGCCCCACCCCGGCAACCGTATCCGTAGCGGTGTCCGCTACTTCGCGACACCCGTCTTGCGGGCGACGGCGGCCTTGACCAGCCCGGCGAAGAGCGGGTGCGGGCGGGTCGGGCGGGAGCGCAGCTCCGGGTGCGCCTGGGTGGCGACCAGGTAGGGGTGCACCTCGCGCGGGTACTCGACGTACTCGACGAGCTTGTTGTCCGGGGAGGTGCCGGAGAACTGGAGCCCGGCCTTCTTCTCCAGCTCGCCGCGGTAGGCGTTGTTGACCTCGTAGCGGTGGCGGTGGCGCTCCTCGATGTACTCCTTGCCGCCGTAGACCTCGCGGACGATGGAGCCCTCGGCGAGCTTGGCCGGGTACATGCCCAGCCGCATCGTGCCGCCCATGTCGCCCTCACCGGCGACGATGTCCAGCTGCTCGGCCATCGTGGAGATGACCGGGTCGGCGGCGCCCGGGTCGAACTCGGTGGAGTTCGCGCCCTCGATCCCGGCGAGGTTGCGGGCCGCCTCGATGACCACGCACTGGAGGCCCAGGCACAGGCCCAGCAGCGGCAGCTTGTTCTCGCGGGCGTAGGTGATGGCGCCGACCTTGCCGTCGACACCGCGGTCGCCGAAGCCGCCGGGGATGCAGACCGCATCGCAGTCGGAGAGCTGCTCGGCGGCGCCCGCGGGCGTCTTGCAGTCGTCGGAGGTGACCCACTTCAGCTTCACGCGGGTCTTGTTCGCGAATCCGCCGGCGCGCAGCGCCTCGGTCACCGAGAGGTAGGCGTCGGGCAGGTCGATGTACTTGCCGACGAGCGCGACCTTGACCTCGTGGTCGGGGTTGTGGACGCGGTCGAGCAGATCCGCCCACTGCGTCCAGTCCACGTCGCGGAACGGCAGGTCCAGCTTGCGCACGACATAGGCGTCCAGGCCCTCGGCGTGCAGGACCTTGGGGATGTCGTAGATCGACGGGGCGTCGATGGCGGCGACCACGGCGGCCTCGTCGACGTCGCACATCAGCGAGATCTTGCGCTTGATCGCGGTGGGCACCTCGCGGTCTGCGCGCAGCACGATCGCATCGGGCTGGATACCGATGTTGCGCAGCGCCGCGACCGAGTGCTGGGTCGGCTTGGTCTTCAGCTCGCCGGACGGGCCGATGTAGGGGAGCAGCGAGATGTGCACGACGAAGACGTTGTCGCGGCCGACCTCGTGGCGGACCTGGCGGACGGTCTCCAGGAACGGCAGCGACTCGATGTCGCCGACCGTGCCGCCGACCTCGGTGATGACGACGTCGACGTCCTCGGTCGCCATCCGCCGGATGCGGTGCTTGATCTCGTTGGTGATGTGCGGGATGACCTGCACGGTGTCGCCGAGGTACTCGCCGCGGCGCTCCTTGGCGATCACGGTGTTGTAGACCTGGCCGGTGGTGACGTTCGCGCTGCCGTCGAGGTCGACGTCCAGGAAGCGCTCGTAGTGGCCGATGTCCAGGTCGGTCTCGGCGCCGTCGTTGGTGACGAAGACCTCACCGTGCTGGAACGGGTTCATCGTTCCGGGGTCGACGTTCAGGTACGGGTCGAGCTTCTGCATCGTGACCCGCAGGCCGCGCGCCTTGAGGAGCGCACCCAGGCTGGAAGCGGTGAGCCCCTTGCCGAGCGAGGAGGCGACGCCCCCGGTGACGAAGAGGTGCTTGGTCGTCGTGGCTGCATTCTTTCGAGAAGCAGAGGGCGGCATGGCCAAGAGGGGGCTCCCGTGGTCGCGAGGTGGAGAGGTGCGAGGGCAACCGGCCCGGTTTCGGGGGTGCCGTCGCTGCGGTTCGGGGGTTCTCGTGCCCACCGGTCCACGGGGTACCAGGCTATCAGCGACCGGGCATGGTCGCGCCCGGCCACGCATGGCCGATTCCATGTGACAGCCACGTGACGCAGGCCACCCGATCGGCCCACCCCACTCCTTGCGAGCGTCGCGCGGATCGCTCATCTGCGTCGTATCCTGCTCGGACACTCGCCAACGAGCCGCCCGGGAAGGCACCACCCCCGCCCGATTTCCGGTCCCGCTGCTCGGCGACGTTTCATGGGCAGGACGGACAGCACACACGTCCCATGGGGGGCGTCACTCCAGTTCGACGGGAGATGCACGTGGCCGGGCGCATCGAGGACTACGCACTCATCGGAGACATGCAGACGGCCGCCCTGGTATGCCGGGACGGCACCGTCGACTGGCTGTGTCTGCCCCGTTTCGACTCCCCGGCGGTCTTCGCGGGCCTGCTGGGCACCGAGGAGCACGGCTTCTGGCGGATGGGCCCGGCCTACGGCCCCGGCGACGGCCCCCGCCCCGCCGACCGCCGCCGCTACCGGGGGGACTCCCTGGTGCTGGAATCCGAATGGGACACCCCGCGCGGCACGGTCCGGGTGATCGACTTCATGCCGCCGCGGGACGGCGCCCCGCAGGTGATCCGCATCGTGGAGGGCGTCAGCGGCCGGGTCCCGATGCGCTCGGAGCTGCGGATGCGGTTCGCGTACGGCTGGGTGGTGCCCTGGGTCCACAAGCGCGACGGCCGCACCGTCGCCGTCGCCGGCCCCGACTCCGTATGGCTGGACACCGAGGTCGAGACCTACGGCAAGGACCTGACCACCTTCTCCGACTTCACCGTCTCGCCGGGCGAGCGGATCGCCTTCACGATCAGCTGGGAGCCCTCGCACAAGCAGCCGCCGGCCGTGGCCGAGCCGGAGGCGTCCCTGACGGCGACCGAGGAGTTCTGGCGCGAGTGGGTCGAGCACTGCACCTACCACGGCCCCTACCGCGATGCCGTGGTCCGCTCGCTGATCACCCTCAAGGCCCTCACCTACGCCCCGACAGGCGGCATCGTCGCCGCGCCCACCACGTCGCTGCCCGAGTGCATCGGCGGCGTCCGCAACTGGGACTACCGCTTCACCTGGCTCCGCGACGCCGCGATCACCCTCTCCTCCCTCCTGCGCACCGGCTATCGCGAGGAGGCCCGCGCCTGGCGCGAATGGCTGCTGCGCGCGGTGGCCGGCGATCCGGAGAACCTCCAGATCATGTACGGCATCGCCGGCGAGCGGGAGCTCGGCGAGAACGACCTCAACTGGCTTCCCGGGTACGAGAATTCACAGCCCGTTCGGGTCGGCAACGGCGCCGCCGGACAGCTCCAGCTGGATGTCTACGGCGAGGTCACCGAGGCCCTGCACCTGGCGCACATGACCGGGCTGGCCCGCAACGACTACGCCTCGCTGCTCCAGATCAAGCTGATCCAGTGGGTGGAGAAGCACTGGGACGAGCCGGACGAGGGCATCTGGGAGGTCCGCGGTCCGCGCCGGCACTTCGTCCACTCCAAGGTCATGACCTGGGTGGCCGTCGACCGCACCGTCAAGCTGATCGAGTCCGGCGATGTCGACGGGCCCCTCGAACGCTGGAAGGACCTGCGCGAGACCATCCACCGCGACGTCTGCGAGAAGGGCTACGACAAGGAGCGCAACACCTTCACCCAGTCCTACGGCTCCCAGGAACTGGACGCCTCGCTGCTCCTGATCCCCCAGATGGGCTTCCTCCCGCCCGACGACAAACGCGTCATCGGCACCATCGAGGCCATTCAGCGCGAGCTGTCCACCGGGGACGGCTTCATCCTGCGCTACCCCACCTCCGGTGAGGACGACCTCGGCGTCGACGGCCTGGAAGGCGAGGAGGGCGCCTTCCTGGCCTGCTCGTTCTGGCTCGCCGACGATCTGGCGATGATCGGCCGGGTGGAAGAGGCCCGCAGGCTCTTCGAGAAGCTGCTCTCCCTCCGCAACGACCTGGGCCTGCTCGCCGAGGAGTGGGACCCGCGGCTCAAGCGCCAGGTCGGCAACTTCCCGCAGGCGTTCAGCCATGTTCCCTTGATCGACACGGCACTGCGGCTTACGGCCAGCGGGGCCTACGGGGGTTAGCCCCACGTTTTTGTCTGCGGCGCCGCGGTTCTTCTCGCCGTTGCCCGTTCGCTGCGCTTTGCCTGAGCCGACGTTCGGGCTTTCCCACCGTTTCGCCTGCGGCGGGCGTTGCCACTTGCGCGGGGCTGTTCGGCAGCGGGACCGAGCCTCCGAACTTCGTCCTGCGGCCCGGCCCCTCCCCGTTGGGGTGGGAGAAAAACAGTGGGGGATCCGTTGGCGGTCGGGTGCCGCTTGTCGATCGCGTCATACGGAACTGGACATGCGGCGCCCGCCCCTACCGGCCTCTTACCCCCCACCCACGGGAGGGGCCGCGCCGCAGGACGGAGTCCGGAGGCGTGGCACCGCACCCGTACAACCCACGCCCGCCGCAGGCGCTACGGCGACAAACCCCCGCGGCGGGAAAGCCGACAACGTGGGGCCAAGTCAGAACGGCGTAACCGTGAGGGTGAGCTCCCTCGGCGCCCCGTCCTCGACGTACGAGGCGAAACCAGCAACGTCGTCAAAGGCGAAGCCATACGCCTTGCCGTCCTTCGTCGCCGCGTGCATGGCCTTGGCGTAGTGGTTGGTGAGCCGCTCCTGGTAGAAGGCGGCCGGGTCGGTGGTCGGCTGGGCCGCGTGCGTGGTGAGCGTGGAGCGGTTGAGGGCGGCGCCCAGGATGGCGGCGACGGGGCCGAGGGTTCCGTCGTTGGGGGCGGCGAGGGTGCCGTCGCAGAAGAGGACGTCGCGGGTGGAGGGTTTGTCGAACGCCACCGTGCCGGGCCCGGTGAAGGCGAGTTTGCCTCCGTTGACCCGTCCGGTGAACTTCCCCGCGTTCGTGGTGACGGTCAGGTCCTTGGACGCGTACGCGGACCACGCCTCGTCGATGGCCGGGGCGAGGTAGTCCTTGGCGAACAGTCCGCTGTCCAGGCCGTGTCCCGGGGCGATCACCCGCTTGTCGCCGATGACCAGCCGGTCGAAGCCCTCGGCGCCCTTGACGTCGGCGAACACCTTCGCGCGGGCGCCGTCGCGGAGCGTGCCGGTGGTCTGGTCCTTGGCGCCGCTGAGCCGGAGCGCGAGCGGGACGCTGAACATGTCGACCATGGTGGTGTTGCAGTACATCCCGCCCGCGGCGTACGTGAATTCGGCGCAGTCGTGCAGCACGTCGTAGTTGGGGTCGGAGGCGACCCAGCCCGCGGGATAGGCGAGCGCCGCCTTGCCGCTGCCGTCCGCCACGGCCTTGAGCTTGAGCTTGTCGCCGAGCGCGGTGTAGATCCGGCCGGACATCTGCGGCAGCCGGAGGGTGGTGGTGCCGCTCGCGGCGAGCGGGATGGCGTAGTCGGTGAAGCCGTCGGAACCGTTGTCGGCCAGGGCGACGGGGCGGAGTTCGCCGTCGGGGGTGACGTGCACCTGCTGGGTGCCGTCGTTGCCGACGATGTAGATCCATACGGAGGAATTGGCGTACCGGCCAGAGGAGTTGACGATGTGGAGAGGCAGGCTCGCGGCGGCCCGGCCGGCCGTGGCGGGGGAGCCGAGGGCGCGGCCGGCGAGGGTGAGGCCCGAGGCAGCGGCGGCGCCGGCGGCGAGCCCGCCGAGAAGGGTGCGGCGGGTGATCACGAGGCGGCTCCTTGGCGGGCGGCACGGTTCCGGGCGGGCGGCGCGACGGATACGGCGACATGGTCGACGAGCAGCGAGCCGCCCGGCCGGGTGGCGTCCGTGGGCGTGGCCCTACCGGCGACGCCGTCCGGGAATCCGCCGCCCATCGCGAGGTTGAGCAGGAGGAAGTGGCCGTGGTGGGTCGCCCTGGCCCAGGTGTCGGCGTCCGTCTCCGAGGACTTGACGGTGTGGTACCGCTGTCCGTCCACGTACCAGTTCAGCGATTCCGCGGCGCTGTCGGTGCGGTCGAGTTCGAGCGCGTAGGTGTGGAATCCGGCCTGGCAGGCGGTGCCGGGGCAGGCGCGGGAGGATCCCTTGCCCTGGGTCTCGTTGCACGGCCCGCCCGGGCTGACGCCGCAGTGCAGCGTGCCCCAGACCTTGTCGATGCCGTTGACGTTCTCCATCACGTCGAATTCGCCGATGCCCGGCCAGTTCCGGTAGTTGCCCCGGTAGGCGTCGCCGAGCGTCCAGAAGGCCGGCCAGTAGCCGAGGGCGGCGTCCCCGGAGAGGTCCGGCATCCGGATGCTCGCCTCGATGCGCAGCTTGCCGCCGGCCGGGGCGGCGAAGTCGGTGCGGCGGGACTCGATCCGGCCGGAGGTCCAGGTGGCGCCGTCCTTCAGGGCGCTGATCCGGAGGTGGCCGGCGCCGTCGAGCTGGAGGTTCTCGGGGCGGTCGGTGTACGTCTCGCGCTCGCCGGTGCCCCAGTTGGCGGGGCCGCCCGGGTAGCCGGTACCGGTGTCGGTGATCCAGTCGTCGGCGGAGGGCCGCGATCCTGCGGCGCCGTCGAAGTCGGTACGCCACACCTCTTTGAAGGGGGTGGGGGCGGCGCTCGCCGTGGTGGTCGCCTGCCCTGCGGAGGCCGTGGGGAGGGCGACGGCGTAGGCGGCGACGAGGGCGGTGCCCGCGACCAAGAGCACCGCTCTCTTTCGCACGGGTATGGCCTTCCGTTCCCTGATCTTCATGCTCATGACATTCTCCTCCTCGGTGCAGTGGGGGGTAGTGAGGAGTCCAGGGGGATACGGATGATGAGAGCGCTCTCACCCGTACCAGGGGGAACCCTGCCGACTCGGCGACATGCCGTCAAGACATCGCGTCAAAAAAGGAGTTGGACGGTGCCCGATGACAACTTCTGAACCCAGCAGGCCCCGCCGCCCGCACGACCGGCGGCCCACCCTGGAGGCGGTCGCGGCGCGCGCCGGCGTCTCGCGGGCGACGGTCTCGCGGGTGGTCAACGGCGGTACGGGCGTGCGGGACGCGGTCCGCGAGCGGGTCCGCCGGGCGGTGGACGAGCTGGGGTATGTGCCCAACAGCGCGGCCCGCTCGCTGGTCACCCGCCGCACCGGCGCGGTCGCGGTGGTCATCGGCGAGCCGGAGACCCGGGTCTTCTCCGATCCGTTCTTCGGCCGCCAGCTGCGCGGTATCAGCCGCGAACTGTCCGCCGCCGACACCCAGCTCCTGCTGCTGTTCGTCCAGCACCGCGACGACCACGCCCGCATCGGCCGCTATCTGGCGGCCGGACATGTCGACGGCGCACTGATGTTCTCACTGCACGACGGCGATCCGCTGCCCGCCATGGCCGAGCGGTGCCAGCTGCCCACCGTCTACGGCGGCCGCCCCGACTGGCCGGGCGCCGACCGCGCACCGCGGCCGCTGTTCGTCGACACCGACAACCGCGACGGCGCCCGTCAGGCCGTACGCCATCTCCTCGACCGCGGCCGCCGCCGGATCGCCGTGATCACCGGCCCGCTCGACCAGACCTCCGCGCTCGACCGTCTCGACGGCTACCGCGACGCCCTGGGCGTCGCCGATCCCGACCCCCGTCTGATCGCCGACGGCGGATTCACCGCGGAGGGCGGCGAGCGGGCGATGGCCCGGCTCCTGGCCGCCGCCCCCGACCTGGACGCCGTCTTCGTCTGTTCCGATCTGATGGCGAGCGGCGCGTTGCGCACCCTGCGGGCCCAGGGGCGCCGGGTGCCGGGCGATGTGGCGGTGGTGGGCTACGACGACCTCGAACCCGCGGCCTGGGCGGATCCGCCGCTGACCACCGTGCGGCAGGACGTCGAGGAGATGGGCCGCCTGATGGCCCGGCTCCTGCTGCGGCGGCTGGGGGCCGGACCGGAGGCGGGCGAGGAGCTCGCGCCGGTGATCACGGCGGCGCGGCTGGTGGTACGGGAGTCCTCGTAGGAAGTCATCGCGTACCGTTCGTCGCCATGGGGCCGCAAGCACAGGAAGCGCACGTCGACGCCGAGATCACGGTACGCAGGGCACTGGAGCTGCCCGCGCTGCGGCGTGGGCTGCCGGAGGTCCTGGCCGGGCAGGACCGGCTGGACCGGCCGGTGCGCTGGGTCCATGCGGGCGAGGTGCCGCATATCGCCTCGCTGCTCAAGGGCGGTGAGCTGCTGCTGACCACCGGCCTGGGGCTGGGCGCCCGGCCGTCGGACCAGCGCGCCTTCATCCGTAAGCTCGCCGACCGCGAGATCGCCGCTCTCGTCGTGGAGCTCGGCTCGCGATTCGACTCGCTGCCCTCGGCGATGATCGACAGCGCCCGGGAGTGCGGTCTGCCGCTGATCCAGCTGCACCGCGAGGTCCCCTACGTCACGGTCACCGAGGCCATCCACACCGAGATCGTCAACAGCCACTACGCGCTGCTGCGCCGGGCCGACGAGATCCTGCGCCGCTGCCGGGACGTGCTGCTGCGCGGCGGGGGCGCCCCCGAGGTGCTGCGGCTGCTCGCCGTCTTCACCGGCAATCCCCTCTGCCTGGAGGCCCCCGACGGCAGCCCGCTCTACGCGGCCGGCCCCGAGAGCGGCGACGAGGACGCGCCCGCCGAAGCGGATCCCCTGCTGGCCTGGGAGGGCCTGCGCGACACCGGTGTACGGATCGACATCCCCGGGGGAGGCCACGGCCCCGACGCCGTCCGCGCCCGGCTGGTCCTGCTCCCCGTCAATGCGCCGCTGGCGCCCGTCCACCGGATCGCCGCCGAACGCGCCGCCGACCTCCTGGCCGTCGTCATGCTCCAGTCCCGTCAGGAGGAGGTGCTGGCCGCCCGCGGGCGCGGCGACTTCCTGGCCGATCTGGCCGAGGGCCGGATCTCCGCGGCCGAGGCCCCGGCCCAGGCCCGGCTGCTCGGCTTCCGCCCCGGCGCGGAACCCGTCCTGCCGGTCGTCATGCGGCTGCCCGCCGGTCTGCCCACCCCCGGCAGCTGGGCCGTCCTCGCCCAGGCTCTGCGCGAGGAACTCGCCGCCCCCGGGGTGCCCGTGCTGCTGGGCGTACGGCCGGTGGAAGGCCGGGTTCCGATCCTGGTGGCGCTGCGCGCGGGCCAGGACCGTGCGGCGCTCGCCGACCGGATCGCCGAGGCGCTGCGCGCCGGCATCGTCCGCGCGGGGCTGGACCGTCCGGCCGCACAGCGCCCGGTGGTCGTCGTCGGCGCCGCGGGCGACTGGGCGGCCGCCGGCCCCGGGCTGCGGCATGCGGCACAGGCGGCGGACGCGGCCCAGGGCCTGCCCGACCAGCCGTGGTACGACGCCCGCCGGCTCGATATCGAACTGCTGCTGTGGCGCATGCGCGAACAAGGTGAGCAGGACGTCCTGACCGACTTCGTCGACCGCGCCATCGGCCCCCTCCTGGCCCACGACCGCGGCGCCCGCCAGCCCCTGCTGCCCACCCTGGAGGCCTATCTGGCCAGCGCAGGCCGCAAGGCCGAGACCGCCCGCGATCTCAACGTCAACCGCCAGACCCTCTACGACCGTCTCGCCCGTATCGCCCAGCTCCTGGGCACCGATCTGGAGGACCCTCAGACGGTGCTCGGCCTGCGCCTGGCCCTGCGGGCGCGGCGGCACACGGACCGGCCGTAGGGCCCGTCCGGTGGGTCGGCGTGGGCCCGCCCCTGTGCGCCCTATCCCGCGACGGTTTCGGCCGCGGTGCCGATGCCGAGGGCGACCAGCACGCCGCCCGTCGTCCGCTCCAGCGTGCGGTGGACCCGGGGGCGCCGCAGCCGCTCCAGGAGGCGGCCCGCGCAGACCACGACCAGCAGCAACCAGACCGCCGCGATGACCGCATCGAGGGCCCCCAGCAGCAGCGTGCCCCCCAGGACCGAATGCCCCTCGGGCAGGAACTGCGGCACCACGGCCACGAAGAAGATGCCGACCTTCGGGTTGAGCAGACAGCTCAACAGCCCCTGCCGGAAGGCGCGGACGGGCCCCAGGGGCGCGCGGTCCGCGGCCTCTTCCGCCGCCGGTTCGGCGCCCGTTCCCGGCGCCGCGGCGGACCGCCGGTGGGCCCACAGCGCCTGCCCGCCCAGCACCACCAGATAGGCCGCGCCCGCCAGCCGGACGACCGTGAACGCCGTGTCCCAGCGCTGGAGCGCCGCCGCGAGCCCGACCGCCGCGGCGGCCGCCCAGGCGAGCGACCCGAGTGCGGCGCCGAGGGCGGTGGCGGCGCCCGAACGGCGGCCGCCCCGTACGCAGTTGCGCAGCACCAGCAGGGTGTCCGGCCCCGGCGTCATCGTCATCAGCAGCGCGAACAGCGCAAACCCCCATATCGCCACCGTCACGGCGCTCTCCCCTCGTCAGCGGGCCTCCGGTTCGGGCGAGCCTAGCGGGTGGCACTGGGCGCGGACTCGCCGGTGACATCGTCTGTACCTACTAGTATGTACGGGCCAACGTGTGCGTGCACGAAACGTGTACGTGTACGTGTACGAACAGAGGAGACCGCCATGCCCTTCGTCCGTATCGATGCCATGGGTGCCGGCCGGGAGCGCCTCGACGCGCTCGGCCGCGCCGTGCACGACGCCCTCGAGGAGACCCTCGGCATTCCGCCCGACGACCGCTTCCAGGTCCTCGTCGGTCACGACGGCACCGCGAGCACGCTGCGCTACGGCACCTACTTCGGGCCGGACCGCGACGACGGCATCGTGTACATCGCGATCACCATGCGGGCCGGCCGCACACCCGGGCAGAAGCAGGCGCTGTACCGGCGGATCGCCGAACTCGCCCAGGCGTACGCGGGAACCGCGCCGCGCAATGTGTTCGTGACCGTGACCGAGAACGCGGCGGCCGACTGGTCGCTCGGCGACGGGCTGGCGCAGTACGTGCTGCACCCCGAGGCCGCCCGCCTGCCCGCGGCGGCCGACGGCCCCTGATCACGCGGACTGCAAGGGTGCGGTCAACTCGTCGTACACGCTCAGGACCTGGGCGACCGTATCGTCCTCGGTCGGCCAGCCGGCCGCCTGGAGGCGGCCCGCCGCGGCCAGCGCATCCCGGCGGGCCGGGTCGGCGAGGAGGGCCAGGACGCGACGGGCCAGGGCGGCGGCGTCCCCGTAGCGGACGAGTTCGGCGGCCTGGCCGACCAGTTCGCGGGTGCCGCCGGTGTCGGTGGCCACCAGGGGGACGCCGGCCCGCAGCGCCTCCTGGGCGATCAGGGAGCGCGCCTCCCAGCGGCTGGGCAGCAGCACCAGGTCGGCGGCGGCGAGGAGTTCGGGGACGTCGTCGCGGCGGCCCAGCAGCAGGACCGGCAGCTGCTCGGCGTCGATCCGCCGCTGGAGCGCGGCGTGCTGCTCCCCCTCGCCCGCGATGGCGAGCAGCGGCTGCGGATCGAGCGCACACCAGGCGTGCGCGGCATCGAGCAGCAGGTCGTGGCTCTGGTGCGGTTCGAGGCGGCCGACCGCGAGCAGCAACGGCCGGTCCACCGCGCCCAGATCGGCCCGTTCCTTGCGCCGCATCCGGTCATGATCCTCCGGCTCGGACGGGGCGTGGGAGGGGCGGGGGCAGGGGATCGCGACCGGCGCCAGCCGGGCGTCCCGCGCACCCCGCTCGCGCGCCCGGTCCACCAGGGCCGAGCAGGCCCCCAGGACGACGGAGGCCGCCCGGGCCACCCGCCGTTCCATCAGATGCACGAGCCGGGCCCGCGCGCCCTCGGAGTGCGCCTTGGTGTGCCAGGTGATGACCAGCGGAACGTGCGCGCCCCGGGGGCCGCGCAGCCCGCGCAGCGCCATCGCTGCCCGCATCCCGGCCCGCAGTCCGTGCGCATGCACCAGGTCGGCGTCCCAGCAGGCGCTGCGCAGCAGGGCCACCCCGGCCGGTTCCATACGCGGGCCGACCTGCCGGAACCGTGCGCCCGCGCCGGTGAAGTCATAGGTCCGCTCGGCGTCCGCGGTGGCGCAGACGGTGACCCGTACGCCGCGCGCCACCAGGCCGGCGGTCAGCGAGCGGACGTGTGCGGCGCTGCCGGCGCTGCCGTGGCCGAGCACCTGGACCGTGCGCAGCGGCGACTGGCCGTGCGGCGGCGTGCGGGTGCTGGTCACGAGGTCGGGGCTCCTGGGTCGGGGACGGTAGGGACCGTACCGGTGGTGCGGTCCGAGTACTACAAGGCGCTGCGGCACGCTGCCGGTCGCCCGCACGACGTCCCCCGACCGGGCGGGCAGGGCGAGCGCGCCCGGTGCCGCGCACCGCGCCCAGGATGCCAGCCCCGCGGCACCGGTTCGGCACGCTCCGGACGCCCCGGCGGTGGGATCCCACGGCCCCGGGCACCGCGGGATCACCCACATGGGCGATAAATCGGGGGCTTCCCGGGGCTGCCAACGGGGCCGGAGAGCTGGCCGGAACTCGCCGCCCGGGGCGGGCACGGGCGCCCCCGCGTCTCAGATCGTGGCCGCCGCCCGGCTGACGCGGTCCCCGGCCGCCGCGGCGGCCACCAGCCCCGCGGCGTGCGCGGCCAGCCCCGTACGCCCGTTCCCGGCGACGATGGCGAGCCCCAGGGCCGCACCGAGCGCATGCGCCCCGGCGTCCCCGAGCATGGTGCGCTCCGCCAGATCGTCGCCCAGGACCGCGCCCGCGGCCCCCAGGGCCGCACCGGACAGGACCCCGGCCGCGCCGCCGCGCAGCAGCCCCGGCGCGCCGAGGGCCAGGACGGCGCCGGTGGCTCGGCCCGGCCGGACGTCCAGGAGGTTCACCAGGTGGGCGGAGCCCGCGATCACCACACCGGCGAGCAGTTTGTCCGCCGGGCGCGGCTTGAGCAGCGCGCCCGCGGCGAGCCCGGCGGCGCCGATGCCGAACAGCTTCACCGCCCCGCTGGTGACCTCCTTCCGGCGCAGCGCCGAGAGGTGCGCCCGGAATCCGCGCCGGGGGTCGCCGGCGCCGAGGAGGTCGTCGTACGCCCCGCAGCCCCCGGCGGCCAGCACCGCCAGGGCGGCGGCGCCCCGGGTGCGGGCGGACAGTCCCGGTGCGGTGGCGGCGGTGAGCGCGGTACCCGCGGCCGTCGCGAGCCCGGCATGGAGCTGGACCGAGCGCCCCGCGTAGTTCGTGCGGTCCCACCGGGCGGCCCCGCCCGGTGGCCGCCGCCGCAGCGCCCCGTAGGCGGCCCGGGTCGCCCCCGCCGCCGTGAGCACCGCCGAGATCCGTTTCAGCACCGCGCCGCCCGTCGCCGCCACCATGGCACTCCCCTCGCCCGGCACCGTGCCGGTCCCCGGTCCGGCCAGCCTAGAGCCGGCGCCCATCCGGGCCGCGCCCGGCTGCGGTCCCGGTGCACGAGGCGTGCCTAACGGCCCGTGCGCGCCGTCTCCAGCAGTTCCTCGGCGTGCGCCCGGGCCGTCTCGGAGTCCTCCTGGCCGGCCAGCATCCGGGAGAGTTCGCGCACCCGCTCCTCGCCCTCCAGGACGGTGACCCCGCTCCTGGTGACCGAGCCGTCGTTGGTCTTCTCCACCAGGAGCTGCCGGTCCGCGAACGCCGCGACCTGCGGGAGGTGGGTGACCACCACGACCTGCGCGGACCGGGCGAGCCGGGCCAGCCGCCGGCCGACCTCGACGGCCGCCTTGCCGCCGACGCCCGCGTCGACCTCGTCGAAGAGATAGGTCGGTACGGGGTCGGAGCCGGCGAAGACCACCTCGACGGCGAGCATCACCCGGGAGAGCTCACCGCCGGAGGCGCCCTTGGCGATCGGGCGGGGCGGGGCGCCCGGGTGCGGGGCCAGGAGGAGTTCGACCTCGTCGGCGCCGTGCGGCCCGTAGGCCACCGTGCGGCCGCCGACCTCGATACCGTCCGCGGCGTCGGCCGTGGCGGGCAGTTCCGTCTGCCGGATCTGCACGCCGACCCGGGCGTGCGGCATGGCCAGTTCGCCGAGCTCGGCGGTCACCGCGTCGGCGAAGCGCTTCGACGATACGGTCCGGGCGTCGGTCAACTCCTGTGCCAGTCCGCCCAGTTCACTGCGGAGCGCATCGCGCTCGGCGGTCAGCTCGCCGATCCGGTCGTCGTCGCCGTCCAGCTCGGCAAGGCGCTCGGCGCTCTCCTCGGCCCAGGCCAGGACGCCCGCGATGTCCTCGCCGTACTTGCGGGTGAGGTGGTTGAGGGCGGCCCGCCGCTCCTCCACGGCGGCCAGCCGCAGCGGGTCGGCGTCCAGCCCGTCCGCGTAACTGGCCAGCTCGCCCGCGACATCCGCCATCAGGATGCCGATCTCGGCGAGCCGGCCGGCCAGCGCGGACAGCTCGGGGTCATGGCTGCGAACGGCGTCGAGCGCCCGGTGGGCCCCGGCGACCAGGGTGGTGCCGTCGACGCCCTCGGGGTCCTCGGGGTTTCCGGCCAGCGCGGCGTGTGCGGCGGAGGCGGCGGAGGCCAGCGCCTCGGCGTGACCCAGCCGCTCGGCCTCGGCGGCGAGCTCGGTGTCCTCGCCGGGCTGCGGTTCGGCGGCGGCGATCTCGTCCAGGCCGAAGCGCAGCAGATCGGCCTCCTGGGAGCGCTCGCGGGCCCGGGTCGTCAGCTCCTCCAGCTCGGCGGCGACCGCGCGCAGCCGCTTGTGGGCGGCGGCGTACTTGGCGAGCGGGACGGCGACGGCGTCCCCGGCGTAACGGTCCAGTGCCTGGCGCTGCCGGGCCGGGCGCAGCAGGCCCTGCTGATCGGTCTGGCCGTGCACGGCGACCAGATCGTCCGCCAACTCGCCCAGCAGGCCGACCGGTACGGACCGGCCGCCCAGATGGGCGCGCGAGCGGCCCTCGGCGGAGACGGTGCGGCTGATCAGCAGCGCCCCGTCGTCCAGCTCCGCGCCGGCCTCCTCGGCCCGCAGGGCCGCCGGAGCCGTGGGGGCGACGGTGACCCTGCCCTCCACCACGGCCGATCTGGCGCCGATCCGCACCAGGGCGGGATCCGCGCGCCCGCCGAGCAGCAGGCCGAGGCTGGTGACGACCATGGTCTTACCCGCGCCCGTCTCGCCGGTCACCGCCGTGAAGCCCGGGGACAGCTCGACAACGGCGTCGTCAATGACGCCCAGGGACCGGATCCGCATCTCCTCCAACACGGATACGACCATACGAGGTCCGGGGGCCGCCCCGCGACGGCCTCCCCTTTTTCGTCACACCGGGTGACGGACCGGGTGCGGGCGGGTGCGACGCTGGAGCGGCGCTAGTGCGGCGCCCCCCGCCACCCGGCCACCGGCAGGGCGAACTTGGCCACCAGCCGGTCCGTGAAGGAGGCATGGTGCAGCCGCGCCAGGCGGACGGGCACGGCGCCGCGGCGGACTTCCACGCGGGCGCCCGCGGGAAGTTCGACGGTGCGGCGGCCGTCGCACCACAGCACGCCGTGCGGGGTCTTGGGCTGGACCTCGACCGCCAGCACCGACCGCGGGGAGGTGACCAGCGGCTTGGCGAAGAGGGCGTGCGCGCTGATCGGCACCATCAGCAGCGCCTCGACCTCGGGCCAGACCACCGGGCCGCCCGCCGAGAAGGCGTACGCGGTCGAGCCGGTCGGGGTCGCGCAGACCACGCCGTCGCCGCCGAAGCGGGAGACGGGCCGGCCGTCGACCTCGGTGACGACCTCCAGCATCCGCTCCCGCGCGGCCTTCTCCACGGACGCCTCGTTCAGGGCCCAATCGGTGTGCACCACGGTGCCGTTGTTGCGGACGAGGACATCGAGGGTCATCCGCTCCTCGACCTCGTACGCACGGGAGACGACCCGGTCGACCACCTTGTCGAGGTCGTCGCGTTCCGCCTCCGCCAGGAAGCCGACCCGGCCGAGATTGACGCCGAGCATCGGCACCCCGGACGTCCGGGCGAAGTCCGCACCGCGCAGCAGCGTCCCGTCGCCGCCGAGGACCACCAGCAGTTCGCAGCCCTCGGCGGCGCACTGCTCGGACTCGACGCGCTGGACCGCCGCCGGCAGCGGCAGATCCGCCGCCTCCTCGGCCAGCACCCGCACCCCGATGCCGTTGCGCAGCAGCCCCTGGACGACGAGTTCGGCGCTGCGGACGGCCGCGGGGCGGCCGGTGTGCGCGAGCAGGAAGACGGTCCGCTTCGCGGCGTCGTCTTCGTGTCGTGCGCTGCCTTCAACTGCCTGGGTTGTGGTCAACGAGGCCCCTCCGCCACTGCACGGTCGACGTCGGCCGGGTCGAGTGCAGGCGCCCCGGCGCGCAGCCACAGAAAGTACTCGACATTACCGGAGGGGCCCGGCAGCGGGCTCGCGGTCACGCCACATACGCCGAGCCCCAGCTCGGCGGCGCGCGCCGCGACGCCGCGCACCGCCCCGGCCCGCAGCTCGGCGCTGCGCACCACCCCGCCGCTGCCCAGCCGTTCCTTGCCCACCTCGAACTGCGGCTTGACCATCAGGACGAGATCGGCGTCGGGGGCGGTGCAGGAGACGAGCGCGGGCAGCACCAGGCCGAGCGGAATGAAGGAGAGGTCGCCGACGACGAGGTCGACGGGGTGCGAGTCGATCTGGTCGAGCGTCAGCTCACGGACGTTGGTGCGGTCCTTGACGGTGACCCGGTCGTCGCTCTGGAGGGACCAGGCGAGCTGTCCGTAGCCGACATCGACGGCGACCACATGGCCGGCCCCGGCGCGCAGCAGGACGTCGGTGAAGCCGCCGGTGGAGGCGCCGGCGTCGAGAGCCCGGCGGCCCTTGATCCGCAGTCCCTGCGGGACAAAAGCCGCGAAGGCGCCCGCCAGCTTGTGACCGCCGCGCGAGACGTAGTCGGGGTCGCCGTCGTTCTCGCGGACGACCACGGCCGCGCTGGTCTCGACCTGGGTGGCGGGCTTGGTCGCGGTGGTCCCGCCGACGGTCACCCGTCCCGCGGCGATCAGCTGGCTCGCGTGCTCGCGCGAGCGGGCCAGCTTGCGGCGCACCAGCTCCGCGTCGAGTCGGCGTCGTGCCACTCCTGCCACCGGTTCAGCTCCTGTTGTCGTACGGCGTCGGGGAAGGTGAGGAAGGAGCGGGCGGCCCGGGGCGCTGGTCGAGGGCGGCCAGCGCCTCGCGCAGCCCACGGTGTACATCCTCGTACACCGGGAGATGGCCGCTGACCGGCAGGTGGTCGGCATCGGCAAGACGCCGCAGCGGGGCGTCGACGGCCGCCTGCCCGGTCGGGGTGGTGCCGACGCCGAGCGGCCGCGGTCCGGCGGGCTCGGCGGACGCGTCGGGCCCGGCGGCCTCCCCCGGCCCCGCGGGCTCCCCCGTCGCATCCCCCTCCACTGCTGCCGGCTCGGGTCCGGACATCGGCTCTTCCATACCCAAGACGCTACCGCGGCCGCCCGCGCCCACAGCGAACGAGCCGCCCGCGAGCTGGCGTATCGTCGCTCACGATGGCAACCCTCGACCAGTGCCGCGCCGCGCTCGACCGGCTGGCCCAGAACATGACCACCGCGGACGGCAACATGCGCAGCGCCGCCGCCCTCGACCGCTCACTCAGCTGCCGCATCACCGACCTGGACGTGACCTTCCTCGGGCGGCTGGCCGACGGAACCATCCGCGACGTCACCCAGGCCCCCGGCCCGCCGCCCAGCAGAGCCGAGATCCGTCTCGCCATGTCCGGCGACGATCTGGTGGCACTGGTGGACGGCCGGCTCAACTTCGCCAGGGCCTGGGGCAGCGGCCGCGTCAGACTGGAAGCGAGTCTGCGCGATCTGCTGCGCCTGCGGACCCTGCTGTAGCCGCTTTCCGGGACGTGCGCGCCGCCGGGACGACCAGCGGGGTCCCGGTCTGCGGATCGTCGATGATCTGGCAGGGCAGCCCGAAGACGCGCTCCACGAGCTCCGCGGTGACGATGTCGCCGGGCGCGCCCTCGGCGATCACGGCGCCGTCCTTCATGGCGATGAGATGGGTCGCGTAACGGGCGGCGTGGTTGAGGTCGTGCAGCACCGCGACCAGGGTGCGCCCCTGTTCCTCGTGCAGTTCCGCGCACAGGTCCAGCACCTCGATCTGGTGCTGGATGTCCAGGTAGGTCGTCGGCTCGTCCAGAAGGAACAGCGGTGTCTGCTGGGCCAGCGCCATGGCGATCCAGACGCGTTGGCGCTGGCCGCCGGAGAGTTCGTCGACCGAGCGGTCGGCCAGCTGCCCGACGCCGGTGGCCGCCATCGCCTCGCGCACGATGCGCTCGTCGTCGGCCGACCACTGCCGCAGTAGCCCCTGGTGCGGATAGCGGCCGCGGGCCACGAGGTCGGCGACCGTGATCCCGTCGGGTGCGACGGAGGTCTGCGGCAGCAGCCCGAGTGTGCGGGCGACCTTCTTGGCGGGCAGGGAGGAGATCGCGCTGCCGTCCAGCAGCACCGCTCCCGCGCTCGGCCGGAGCATCCGCGACAGGGCGCGCAGCAGCGTGGACTTGCCGCAGGCGTTCGGGCCGACGATGACCGTGAAGGAGCGGTCGGGGATGGTGACCGAGAGGTTTTCGGCGATGACCCGCTGGTCGTAGGCGAGGGTGACGTTCTCGGCCGCGAGACGGCTCACTTCGTGGCTCCTGGGTTGTGGTGGTCACTGCGGTGGTCCGGTACGGAGCTGCGGTCCGGTACGGAGCTGCGGTCCGGTACGGACGTCCGGCGCCCGCGGTCCGGAAGCGCCGTCGTGAGCGCCGTCATAAGCGCCCTCGTACGCGCCCTCATATCCGCCCCGCCCGTCGCTCCGTCGCCATCAGCCACAGCAGATAGCCGCCGCCGAGGACGCCGGTGAGCACGCCCACCGGCAGCTGGTCGGCGCCGAAGACGCGCTGCGAGGACCAGTCCGCGGCGACCAGCAGGGCGGCACCCATCAGGGCGGCGGGCAGCAGATTGGGGCCGGGGGCGCGGGTCAGGCGCCGGGCGAGCTGGGGGGCGGTCAGGGCCACGAAGGCGATGGGCCCGGCAGCGGCGGTGGCGGCGGCGACGAGCAGGACCGCCGCCAGCAGGACCACCACCCGCACCCGGTCCACCCGTACCCCGAGCGCATAGGCGGCGTCGTCGCCCATCTCCAGCATCCGCAGCGGGCGTCCGTAGCACAGCAGCAGCGGGAGGAGGACGGCGCAGAGGGCGGCCAGGGGCCAGACCTGGTCCCAGTCCCGGCCGTTGAGGGAGCCGTTCATCCAGGTGGTGGCCCGGGTCGCCTCGACGATGTTCGCCTTGGTCAGGAGGTAGAGCACGAGGGCGTAGAGCATGGCGCTCGCCCCGATGCCGACGAGGACGAAGCGGTAGCCCTGGATGCCGCGCTTCCAGGCCAGCAGGAAGATGGCCAGGCCGGTGACCACGGCGCCGACGGCGGAGCCGGCCGCGACCGCGACGGTCCCGCCCTGGAAGAAGACGATGACGACCAGCGCGCCGACCGACGAGCCCTGGGCGAAGCCCAGCACATCGGGGCTGCCGAGCGGATTGCGCGAGACGGTCTGGAAGGCCGCCCCGGAGATCCCGAAGGCCGCGCCGACCAGCAGTCCCACCAGGACGCGCGGCAGCCGCAGGTCCTGCACGATGAAGGTCTGTCCGGCATCGCCCCCGCCGGTGAGGGTGGCGATGACCTCGGCGGGCGTCATCGGGTAGTCGCCGGAGCCGATCAGGGCGACCGCGGCGGCCAGCGCGAGAACCGCCAGCAGCAGGCAGGCACCCACGACCCGCAGATCCAGCCGCAGCGAGAGCCCGCCGCCGGTCCGTACGGTCCGCGTCCTGCGGGCGGCCTTCGCCGGTTTCAGCGTTGCGTTCACAGCTGGGCCATCCTCCGACGCCGTACGAGGTAGATGAAGACCGGTCCGCCGATGACGGCGGTGACGATGCCGGCCTGGAGTTCGCCGGGCCGGGCCACCACCCGGCCCAGGACGTCCGCGCCGAGCAGCAGCACCGGCGAGAGCACCGCGGAGTACGGCAGGATCCAGCGCATATCGGGCCCGGTGAGGGCGCGTACGGCATGCGGGACCATCAGGCCGACGTAGACGATCGGGCCGCAGACCGCGGTGGCGCCGCCGCACAGCAGGGTGATGGCGAGCATGGCCAGGACGCGGGTGCGCAGCAGCCCGGTGCCCAGGGCGCGCGCCTGGTCGTCGCCGAGGGCGAGGGCGTTCAGCGGCCGGGCGAGCAGCAGCGCGAGGAGGGCGCCCACGGCGAGGAACGGCGCGATCCGGATGACGTTCGGCATGGTGGCGGTGGCCAGCGAACCGACCGTCCAGAAGCGCATTTTGTCCAGCGCCGCGTTGTCCAGGAGGTTGACCGCGTTGAGGTAGCCGGTGAGGACGGCGGTGAGGGCGGTGCCGGCCAGGGCGAGCCGTACGGGCGTGGCGCCGCGGGTGCCGCCGAGGACGTAGACGGCGACGTTGACGACCGCGGCGCCGAGGAAGGCGAACCACACATAGCCGGTCAGCGAGGTGACGCCGAAGAAGCTGATGGCGGTGACGACCGCGGCCGAGGCACCGGCGTTGATGCCGAGAACTCCGGGGTCGGCGAGGGGGTTTCGGGTCAGCGCCTGCATGACCGTACCGGCCAGGCCCAGGGCGGCGCCGACGAGGACGCCCAGCAGGGTGCGCGGCAGCCGTACATCGCGGATGACGACATCGGTGTCGGAGCCGGAGTAGTGGAAGAGCCCGTGCCAGACCTGGTCGAGGGGGATCTGTTTGGCGCCGACCACGATGCCGAGCACGGTGACGGCGGCCAGCAGGACCACGGAGGCGGCCAGCCCCACGGAGCGCGTGAGCCGTCGGCGCCGTGGCGCCCCTGGGGGCGGGGCCGTTGTCGCTTCGGGGGGTGCCTCGGGGGGGCTGTCAACCAACACGACAGTTAGGTTAGCCTACCCTCATATCCACCCGTTCCGAGGGGCCCGCCGCATCGCCTCGGCCGCACCGCCTTGACGGCCCGGCCGTACAAGACCGCCGCACCGGCCCGTCGCCACAACCCGTCGCACCCAGAGAGAAGCGCACCCACCATGAGCACTCCCCGAAGCATCGCCCCCTCCCGCCGCGGCATCCTGGCCGCGGGCGGCGCCGTCGGCATCGGCGCCCTGCTCGCCGCCTGCGGTGGCGGCAAGGGTCCGGGCGGCGCCAACGGCGGTGGCAAGGGCGGCCCGTGGTCCTTCACCGACGACCGCGGGACGAAGGTCTCCCTGGGAAGCACACCGCAGCGCATCGTCGCCTTCACCGGAACGGCCGCCGCACTGCACGACTTCGGCATCGACGACCGGATCGTCGGCGTCTTCGGCCCGACCCGGCTGGGGAACGGCAAGCCCGATCCGCAGGCCGGCGACCTGGACATCGACAAGGTCACCATCCTCGGCAACGCCTACAACCAGTTCAACGTCGAGAAGTACGCGGCGCTGCGCCCCGATCTGCTGGTCACCAACATGTACGAGCCGGGCGCCCTGTGGTTCGTGCCCGACGACAGCAAGGACAAGATCACGCATCTGGCCAAGTCCGTCGCGATCACCTCCTCCCGCGTCCCGCTCGTCAAGATCATCGAACGGTACGCGGACCTGGCGCGGTCGCTCGGCGCCGATATGAAGGCCAAGAAGGTCACCGATGCCAAGGCCCGGTTCGAAAAGGCCGCGGCGGCGCTGCGCAAGGCCGCGAAGTCCCACCCCGTCAAGGTGCTGGCCTGCTCCGGCAGCGCCGATCTCTTCTACGCCTCCAACCCCGGCATCAACGCCGACCTGAAGTACTTCAAGTCCCTCGGCGTCGACCTCATCGTCCCCGACCACCTGGACAAGGGCGGCTACTTCGAGAGCCTGAGCTGGGAGAACGCCGACAAGTACAAGGCGGACGTCCTGCTGCTGGACAACCGGACGGCCACCCTCCAGCCCAAGGACCTGGCCGCCAAGCCCTCCTGGACCAAGCTCCCCGCCGTCAAGGCCGGCCAGATCACGCCCTGGTCGAGCGAGCCGCGCTTCTCCTACGCGGGCGCGGCGCCGCTGCTCGAATCGCTGACCCGGGCCATCGAGAGCGCCAAGAAGGTCGGCTGACAGCCGTAGCCGACACCCGTACCGGAACCCGGAACTGACACACCGTCACGGAAAGCGTCACCGCACACCCCACGGAACACGCCGCCGCACACGTCACGGAAGGTCCCCCACATGACCACGACCGCCGCCCCCGCCACCGCCCCCTTCCGCTTCTTCGACGTCCATGTCACGGGCGTCAGGCGGCTGAGTCCGTCCATGGTCCGGATCACCTTCGGCGGCGAACGGCTGGACGAGCTGGCCTCCGGCGGCCGCGACCAGCGTTTCAAGCTGTTCCTGCCGCAGCCGCACCAGGACCGGCCGGTCTTCACCGACACCTCGGAGGGCTGGTACGCCACCTGGCGCGCCCAGGACCCGGCCGAGCGCCCGCTGATGCGCTCGTACACCATCAGCGAACAGCGCCCCGGCACCGGGGAGTTCGCCGTCGACTTCGCGCTGCACGGTGCCGGGCACGGCGCGGCCGGTGGCGGTCCGGCCGCCCGCTGGGCCGCCGGCGCCCGGGTCGGCGACCGGCTGACCGTGCTCGCCCCGGTCGTCGAGGACAACGGCGGCGTCGACTTCCGTCCGCCGCCCGGCACCGACTGGATCCTGCTCACCGGCGACGAGACCGCGCTGCCCGCCATCGCGGGCATCCTGGCCTGGCTCTCCCCCGGCACCCGCGCCCGGGTCTGGATCGAGACCGCCCATGCGGACGACCGGCGGCCGCTGCCGACGTTCGCCGACGCCGAGGTCACCTGGCTCGTGCGCAACGCCCCCGGCCAACTGCCGGACGCGGTACGCGCCGCGGAGCTGCCGGAGGGCACCCCGTACGCCTGGATCGCCGGTGAGGCCGGGACCGTACGGGAGGTGCGCCGGCATCTGGTCCGCGAACGCGGCTTCGACCGCCGGGCCGTGAAATTCACCGGCTACTGGCGGCGCGGCGCCTCCGAGGAGGAGCTGCTCGCGGAGCTGACGGCGGGCACGGCTCCGGCGGCCGAAGAGGACTGAGCGGCGGCGGACATGGGGCCGGGCCCCCGCACAGGGGGCCGCCCCGCCCTCACGCCGGGCCCCGGCCCCGCGGTATGCGGGAACCGGGCCCGGCCCTCACATCCCGAGCCGCCCCAGCGCCTTGCCCGCATCCGCCCCGCAGCCGCCCTCCCCCGCCGCCGTCCAGGCCGCCGCGCACAGCGCCCGCAGCCCGTCCAGCGGATCGCCCTCGCCGTCCAGGACGAGCGCCTCACCGGCCGCCGCGGCCCGCCAGCCGCCGCAGGCATGGCCGCCGTCCTGCTCGGTCACCGCGGGCTGCGGCCGCAGCATCCCCCGCAGATCGGCGTCCACATAGGTGGGCCGGTGCTGCGGCGGCGCGGCCAGCAGCGTGGCCGCGGTGGTGACCCCGGTGAGCACCAGCAGCGAGTCCACCCCGCCGTTGAAGGCGCCCTCGATGTCCGTATCCAGCCGGTCCCCGACCACCAGCGGCCGCTTCGCGCCGGTCCGCAACACGGTCTCCCGGTGCATCGGCGGCAGCGGCTTGCCCGCCACCTGGGGCGCGCCGCCCGCGGCGATCCGTACGACCTCCACCAGCGCGCCGTTGCCGGGGGCGATCCCGCGCTCCTTGGGGATGGTCAGATCGGTGTTGGACGCGAACCACGGCACCCCGCGCTGCACCGCGTAGGCCGCCTCCGCGAGCCTTGCCCAGTCCAGGGACGGGTCATAGCCCTGCACCACGGCCGCCGGATCGTCGTCCGCCGAGTCGACGGGCACCAGCCCGCGCTCGCGCAGCGCCACCCGCAGCCCCTCGCCCCCGATCGCCAGCACCCGCGCACCGGACGGCACCTGCTCGGCGATCAGCCGCGCCACCGCCTGCGCCGAGGTGATCACCTCGTCCGCCGCGGTCGGCAGCCCGAAGCCGGTGAGCTGAGCGGCGACCGCCTGCGGGGTGCGGGCCGCGTTATTGGTCACATACGCCAGATGCATCCCGCCGTCCCGCGCCGTCGTCAGCGACTCCACGGCGTGCGCGATGGCCTGCCCGCCGGCGTAGACGACCCCGTCCAGATCCAGCAGCGCGGTGTCGTACGCCTCGCTCAGCGGACGCCCGCATCCGTCGGGCCGCCTGCGCACCTGCTCGTTCATGCCGCTTCGCTCCTCGTTGCCGTGCGTCGTCCCCCCAGTGTCCGACGGGCCTCGCACCGGCTGCGCCCCGGGGCCGCTTTCCGGTCTCCCGGCGACCGGTTTGTCCAGCCGGTATTCCGGCCGAATTTTCCGGCCACGTACCGGCTGTACCCCGATCTTCCCTCTGCGCGCAATCGGCATAGCATTCTTCAATGACCAGCGACGGACTTCGACTCCTCCCCTTCCGTGGACTGCGCTACGCCCCGGACCGGGTCAGCAGCCTGACCGCTGTCACCTCCCCGCCGTACGACGTCGTGGTCCGGCCGGACGGCGTGCGCGAGCTGGAGACCGCGGACCCGTACAACATCGTCCGGCTGATCCTGCCGCACTCCCCCGACCCCGCCACCCGCCACCGCCAGGCCGCCGACACCCTGCACCGCTGGCGCGCCGAGGGCATCCTGACGACGGACGAGCGGCCGGCGCTGTATGTGTACGAGCAGCGCGGCGGCGAGGTGTTGCAGCGCGGGCTGATCGGCGCGCTGCGCCTGGACGGGCCGGTGCTGCCGCACGAGGACGTCATCCCGGAGGTCGTCGAGGACCGGGCCGCGCTGATGCGCGCGGCGGCCGCCAATTTCGAGCCGTTGCTGCTCTCCTACCGCGGCCAGGGCGCCGCCACCGGCGCCGGCGCCGTCATCGAGCGGACCGTGCAGGCGGCGCCGCTGCTCGCCACCACTACGGAGGACGGTTTCGCGCACCGGCTGTGGGCCGTCTCCGACCCCGCCGACCTGGCCGCCATCGACGCCGACCTGGCCCGCCGGGAGGCCCTGATCGCCGACGGGCATCACCGCTGGGCGACCTATCAGCGGCTCTACGAGCAGCAGCCCGATGCGACGCCGGCGTCCCCGTGGGCGTCCGGTCTGGTGCTGCTGGTCGACACGGCCCGCTATCCCCTCCAGGTCCGGGCGATCCACCGCGTCCTGCCGCATCTGCCGCTGACCAAGGCGCTGACGGGCGTGAGCGGCGCCTTCCGCGTCCGCCGGCTGCCGGGCGATCTGTCCGGCGCCCTGAAGACCCTGGACGAGACGCCGGGCACCGCCTTCGTCCTGGCCGGCGGCCCGGACGACTTCCACCTCCTCGACCGCCCCGACCCCGCCCTGCTCGACCGCACGGTCCGCACCGACCGCCCCGAGGCATGGCGGCGACTGGACGCCACGGTGCTGCACTCCGTCCTCCTGGACGAGGTCTGGCGCATCCCCGACCGCCCGTCGGACATCGGCTATCTGCACCACACCGAGGCCGCCGTCGCCCAGGCCGCCCGGCTCGGCGGCACCGCCGTCCTGATGCGCGCCACGTCCGAGGACACGGTCCGCCAACTCGCCCAGTGCGGTGTGACGATGCCGCGCAAGTCCACGTCCTTCGGCCCCAAGCCCGCGACCGGGCTGGTGATGCGCACGCTGGATGTCGGCGAGAAATGACCTCTTAGCCGATCGGCTCCCTTGACGGCACCCCACCGGCACCCCGAACCCGGGCATATGACGAGTTAGGTTAGGCTTACCTCACTACGTCGCCCGGGCGGGTTTCCCTGCCCCTGCGCACCCCTCCGCCTGCGCAGGACGTGGTCAAGTCCGTTCCAGGGAGGACCCCTTCATGAGCCTCCTCGCGCCCTCCGCCGAGGACCCGTCGCCCGCCGGCATATCCCCCGCCGCATCCGACGACAGCACCGACCATCTGCTGACCAACGCCACCGCCGGCCGCTACCGCGCCGCCGTCGCCGCGGCCGTCTCCCGGGTCGGCGCCACCATCGCCGCCACCGAGCGCCCGTTCACCGGCATCACCGTCGACGGCCTCGCGCCCACCGTGGCCGCCGTCGACCTGGACACCCCGCTGCACGACACGGCCGCCGCGCTCGACGAACTCCAGGAGGTCTACCTCCGCGACGCCGTCTACTTCCACCACCCGCGCTATCTCGCGCACCTCAACTGCCCCGTGGTGATCCCCGCGCTGGTGGGCGAGGCCGTGCTCTCCGCCGTCAACTCCTCCCTGGACACCTGGGACCAGAGCGCCGGCGGCACCCTCATCGAACGCCGGCTGATCGACTGGACGGCCGCCCGCATCGGCCTCGGAGAAAGCGCCGACGGCATCTTCACCAGCGGCGGCAGCCAGTCCAACCTCCAGGCCATGCTGCTCGCCCGGGACGAGGCCTGCCGCCACGAACTGGGCGGCGACGGCTCCCCGGAGGACGCCCGGCTCACCGACGTCCTGCCCCGGCTGCGCATCCTCACCTCCGAGTGCAGCCACTTCAGCATCCGTAAGTCGGCGACCCTGCTCGGCATGGGTGCCGAGGCCGTCATCGCCGTACCGGCCGACGCGCACAAGCGGATGCGCACCGACGCCCTGGCCGACGAACTGGCGCGCTGCCACCGCGAGGGCCTGATCCCGATGGCCGTCGTCGCCACCGCCGGCACCACCGACTTCGGCTCCCTCGACCCGATGCCCGAGATCGCCGACCTGTGCGCCCGGTACGGCGCCTGGATGCATGTGGACGCCGCCTACGGCTGCGGCCTGCTGGTCTCCCGCCGCCGCGACCTCCTGGCCGGCATCGAACGCGCCGACTCGGTCACCGTCGACTACCACAAGTCCTTCTTCCAGCCGGTCAGTTCGAGCGCCGTCCTGGTCCGCGACCGGACCACCCTGCGCCACGTCACCTACCACGCGGACTACCTCAACCCGCGCCGGATGGCCGAGGCCCGCATCCCCAACCAGGTCGACAAATCGCTTCAGACCACCCGCCGCTTCGACGCCCTCAAACTCTGGCTCACCCTGCGCATCATGGGCGCCGGCGCCCTCGGCGAACTCTTCGACGAGGTCATCGACCGCGCCGCGGACGCCTGGAAGCTCCTGTACGACGACCCCCGCTTCGAGGTCGTCGTCGAGCCCCAGCTCAGCACCCTGGTGTTCCGCTACGTCCCCGGCGCCGACCCGGACCCCGGCCTCAGCGACCAGGTCAACCTGCATGCCCGGGACGCCCTGTTCGCCTCCGGTGACGCCATCGTCGCGGGCACCACGGTCCGGGGCCGCCACTACCTCAAGTTCACCCTGCTCAACCCGCACACCACGCTCGACGACATCGCCACCGTCCTCGACCTGATCGCCGAGCACGCCGGCAGCTACCTCGCCGAGCGGCCCCGACCGGCCCTCAGCGCCCGCTGACCCCCGCGCCCCGAGCCGACCACCCCCTTCGGAGACCCCGTGCCCACCCCGTCCGCTTCCCCCACGCCCGATTCCTCCGCGTACGACCCCACCCCGTACGACTTCCTCGCCATCGGCCTGGGCCCCTTCAACCTGGGCCTGGCCTGCCTGACGGATCCCATCAGCGAGCTCAACGGCCTGTTCCTCGACAACAAACCGGCCTTCGACTGGCACCCGGGCATGATGCTCGACAGCACCCACCTCCAGGTCCCCTTCATGGCCGACCTGGTCACCCTCGCCGACCCCACCTCCCCCTTCTCGTTCCTCAACTACCTCAAGGAATCCGGGCGGCTGTACCCCTTCTACATCCGCGAGAGCTTCTATCCCCTGCGGGCCGAGTTCAACGACTACTGCCGCTGGGCCGCCGGAAAGCTCGACACCCTCCGCTTCCACCACCAGGTCACCACCGTCGAGTACGACGAGGCCGCCGAGCTGTACACCGTCCACGCCGACCACCTCCGCACCGGCGAACGGCTCATCTACCGCGCCCGCAGACTCGTCCTCGGCACCGGCACACCGCCCCATGTCCCCGACGCCTGCCGCGGCCTCGGCGGCGACGTCCTGCACAACTCCGACTACCTGGACGCCAAGGCCGCCCTCCAGGCCAAGGACTCGGTCACCATCGTCGGCAGCGGCCAGAGCGCGGCCGAGATCTACTACGACCTCCTCCAGGACATCGACAGCCACGGCTACCACCTGACCTGGGCCACCCGCTCCCCGCGCTTCTTCCCCCTCGAATACACCAAGCTCACGCTGGAGATGACCTCACCGGAGTACGTGGACTACTTCCACGCCCTCCCGGCGGCCACCCGCGACCACCTCAACGCCACCCAGAAGCACCTCTACAAGGGCATCGACTCCGAGCTGGTCAACGCCATCTTCGACCTGCTCTACCAAAAGAGCCTGGCCGGCCCCGTCCCCACCCGCCTGCTGACCAACGCGGCGCTCCACCAGGCCAGTTACGAGGCGGCCACCGGCACCTACACCCTCGGGCTGCGCCAGGAGGAACAGGGCCAGGACTTCGCCCTCACCACCCAGGGCCTGATCCTCGCCACCGGCTACCGCTACCGCGTACCGGACTTCCTGGCCCCCGTACACGACCGCATCGCCTGGGACGACTCCGGCCGCTACGACGTCGCCCGCAACTACAGCATCGACACCACCGGCCGCGGCATCTTCGTCCAGAACGCCGAGCTGCACACCCACGGTTTCGTCACCCCCGACCTCGGCATGGCCGCGTACCGCAACTCCTGCCTCGTCCGCGAGCTGCTCGGCCGCGAGTACTACCCGGTCGAAAAGGCCATCGCCTTTCAGGAGTTCGCCGCCCCGGCCGGCCCGGCCGCCCCGCACCACCCGCTGGAGACCTCCGCAGCATGAGCACCACCGTCTTCACCCGCACCGACGCCGCCCTCGGGGAGTTCTCCCTCCGTCCCGTCGACCCGCCCGCCGACGCCCCCCTGCTCCACACCTGGGTCACCCACCCCAAGGCCGTCTTCTGGCTGATGCAGGACTGCGATCTGCCCGCCGTCGAAAAGGAGTTCACCCGGATCGACGCGGACCCCTTCCACGACGCCTTCCTGGGCCTGCACAACGGCGCCCCCGCCTTCCTGATGGAGCGCTACGACCCCGCGCACCGCGAACTGGTCGGCGTCCACGCCGCCGAACCCGGCGACGTCGGCATGCACTTCCTCACCGCCCCCACGGCCACCCCCCTGCACGGCTTCACCCGCGCCGTGATCACCACCGTCATGGAGATGCTCTTCGCCGACCCGGCCACCCGCCGCATCGTCGTCGAGCCGGACGCCCGCAACACCGCCGTCCACGCCCTCAACAAGGCAGTCGGCTTCGAGGTCGTCCGCACCGTCTCCCTCCCCTCCAAAGACGCCCACCTCAGCACCTGCACCCGCGACCAGTTCCTGGCCACCCAAGGAGACCCCCGATGACCGCCGCAACCCGGCCCACCGCCCAGGACGCCGTCGCCCACCTCACCCCCGGCCTGTGGGCCCGCGCCAACCGCCTGCTGATCCGCAAGGCCCTCGCCGAATTCGCCCATGAGCGCCTGCTCACCCCCAGGAGGCTGCCCGCCGACGGCCACTACGCCGTACGCAGCGACGACGACGGCACCGAATACCGCTTCACCGCCCGCAGACGGGCCCTCGACCACTGGCAGATCGACGCCGACAGCCTCACCCGCCACCGCGGCCAGGACGAACTCCCCCTGGACGCACTGGAGTTCCTCATCGAACTCCGCGACACCCTGGGCCTGACCCCCGCGATCCTCCCCGTCTACCTGGAGGAGATCAGCTCCACCCTCTCCGGTACGGCGTACAAACTGGCCGGCGACCGCCCCACCGCCGCCGAACTGGCGAAGTCCGGCTTCCAGGCCATCGAAACCGGCATGACCGAGGGCCACCCCTGCTTCGTCGCCAACAACGGCCGCCTGGGCTTCGGCGTCCACGAGTACCACGCCTACGCCCCCGAGGCCGCCGCCCCCATCCGGCTGATCTGGCTGGCCGCCCGCCGCGACCGCGCCACCTTCACCGCCGGCGCCGGCCTCGACTACGACACCCTCATCCACAGCGAACTCGGCGACACCACCCGCACCCGCTTCGCCACCGCCCTCACCGACCGCGGCCTCGACCCCGCCGACTACTACTTCTTCCCGGCCCACCCCTGGCAGTGGTGGAACAAGCTCTCCGTCACCTTCGCCGCCGAGATCGCCCAGCAGCACCTGGTCTGCCTGGGCCCCGGCGACGACGACTACCTCGCCCAGCAGTCCATCCGCACCTTCTTCAACACCACCAACCCCACCCACCACTACGTCAAAACGGCCCTCTCCGTCCTCAACATGGGCTTTATGCGCGGCCTCTCCGCCTCGTACATGGAAGCCACCCCGGCCATCAACGACTGGCTGGCCGGCCTGATCGCCGCCGACGACACCTTCGGCGCCGCCCGGTTCTCGATCATCCGCGAGCGCGCCGCCCTCGGCTACCACCACCGCCCGTACGAGGCCGCCACCGAAAAGGGCTCCCCGTACCGCAAGATGCTGGCCGCCCTCTGGCGGGAAAGCCCCGTCCCCACCCTGGAGCCCGGCCAGCGCCTGGCCACCATGGCCTCCCTCCTCCACACCGACCCCGACGGCTCCTCCCTCACCGCCGCCCTCATCGAACAGTCCGGCCTGGCCCCGGCGACCTGGCTCCGCCGCTACCTGGACGCCTACCTCACCCCGGTCCTGCACGCCTTCTACGCCTACGACCTGGTCTTCATGCCGCACGGCGAAAACGTCATCCTCGTCCTGGCGGAGGACGGCACCGTGCAGCGCGCGATCTTCAAGGACATCGCCGAGGAGATCGCCGTCATGGACGCGGCCGCGGTGCTGCCCCCCGCCGTCGAACGCATCCGCGCCGACGTCCCCGAGGACAAAAAGCTCCTCTCCCTCTTCACCGACGTCTTCGACTGCTTCTTCCGCTTCCTGTCGGGCACCCTCGCCGACCTGGACGTCCTGACGGAGGACGACTTCTGGCGCACGGTCGCGGACTGCATCACCGACTACCAGGCGGCGCACCCCCAGCTGTCCGCGAGGTTCGCCCAGTACGACCTCTTCACCGACGAGTTCGCGCTCTCCTGCCTCAACCGCCTCCAGCTGCGCAACAACCAGGAGATGGTCGACCTCCAGGACCCGGCCGGCGCCCTCCAGCTCATCGGCACCCTCCGCAACCCCGTCGCCCCCTACGCCCCCTGACTCCGCCAACGCCGAAGGGCGGGACCCCACCGGGGTCCCGCCCTTCGTCTCACCGCGTGTTACTCAGCCCTTGTCGGCCTCGGAGGAACCCTCGCCCTCACCGACCACGCGCTGGTCAGCCGCGCCCGGCTCCTCCCCCGCTGCCTCAGCGTCGCCGTGCTCGCCGTCGTGCTCGCCGTCGCCGTCGTGCTCGCCGTCCTCACCATGCTCGCCGTCCTCAAGCACATCGGTGAACTGCACACCGTCCAGCTCCGCCAGCCGGTCCGAGGCATCCGTCGAACCGGCCTGATCGGCCTCCAGCGCCTTGGCGAACCAGTCACGCGCATCCTTCTCGCGCCCGACCTCCAGCAGCGCATCCGCATACGCGTACCGCAGCCGCGCCGTCCACGGGTGCACGGCGCTCGACGCCAGCTCGGGGCTCTGCAACGTCACCACGGCCGCATCCGCCTGCCCCATGTCCCGACGCGCACCGGCCGCGACCAGCCGCATCTCGACCTGACCGGCCCGGTCCAGCCGCTGCACCTCCGGCTCACCGGCCATGGCCAGCGCCTTCTCCGGCCGGCCCATCCCGCGCTCACAGTCGGCCATGACCGGCCACAGCTCGACGCTGCCGGTCATCCGCCGCGCCGCGCGGAACTCCGCCAGCGCCTCGCTGTACTTGCCGACCGCATACGCCGCAAAGCCCGCGGCCTCGCGCACCGCCGCAACCCGCGACGCCAGCCGCAGCGCCACCCGCGAGTACCCGTACGCCTTCTCCGGGTCCTCGTCCAGCAGCTTGGCGACCATCACCAGGTTCCTGGCGACATCCTCGGCCAGCGTCTTCGGCAGGCTCAGCAGCTGCTGCCGCACGTCCTTGTCGATCTCCTCACCGGTGACGTCCTCCGGAATCGGCAGCCGCTTGATCGGCTCCCGGTCCCGGTCGCGCCGGTCGTCCCGCCGATCGTCACGCCGATCGTCGCGCCCACGCCCGCCACCGTACGGCCGACGCCCACCGCGCTCGTCATCCCGCCGGAAGCCACCGCGGTCATCCCGCCGCGGTCCCCGGTCATCCCTACGGAACCCACCGCGCTCGCCGCCACGGTCGTCCCGCCGGAAACCCCCACGGTCATCGCGCCGCTCATCCCGCCGGTCGTCGCGACGGAACCCGCCCCGGTCCCCACCGGACGGACGGTCATCCCTACGGAATCCCCCGCGGTCCCCACCGGACGGACGCTCATCACGCCGGAAGCCACCACGGTCACCGGACGGGCGGTCTTCACGACGGAAACCACCGCGGTCCCCACCGGACGGGCGGTCATCACGACGGAAACCACCGCGGTCCCCACCGGACGGACGGTCATCACGACGGAAACCACCGCGGTCCCCACCGGACGGGCGGTCATCACGACGGAAACCACCGCGGTCCCCACCGGACGGACGGTCATCACGACGGAAACCACCGCGGTCGTCACGCCGCTCGTCCCGCCGGTCATCCCTACGGAACCCGCCCCGCTCACCACCGGACGGACGATCATCACGACGGAAACCACCGCGGTCCCCACCGGACGGACGGTCATCACGACGGAAACCACCGCGGTCGTCACGCCGCTCGTCCCGCCGGTCATCCCTACGGAACCCGCCCCGCTCACCACCGGACGGACGATCGTCCCGCCGGAAACCACCACGGTCCCCACCGGACGGACGGTCATCACGACGGAAACCACCACGGTCATCCCGCCGCTCGTCCCGCCGGAACCCACCGCGGTCGCCACCGCGGTCATCACGACGGAAACCGCCGCGGTCATCGCGCCGCTCGTCCCGCCGGTCATCCCTACGGAACCCGCCCCGCTCACCACCGGACGGACGATCGTCCCGCCGGAATGCGGGACGCTCCCCGCCCCGGTCATCGCGCCGGAATCCGCCACCCCGCTCATCGTCGCGACGCGGCCCACTCGGCCGGTCATCGCGGCGCTCGCCACCACGGAAGCCACCGCGGTCACCGGACGGGCGGTCTTCACGCCGGAAGCCACCACGGTCACCGGACGAACGGTCATCACGACGGAACCCGCCCCGCTCACCACCGGACGGACGGTCATCACGACGGAACCCACCGCGCTCACCACCGCGCTCACCACCGCGGTTGTCACCACGGCTGTCGCGACGCGGCCCCGGGGCGTCACGCCGGAAACCACCGCGGTCGCCGCCGTCGCGCCGCTGCGGCCGGCGCTCCGAACGATCGTCGGAAGAGTTGGTGGACATCGACGTGACTCCTGTCTTCGGTACTGCATTCATTCTCACGCACCGACCAGTTCGGCGCGCTTCGGCAAACAAAAAAGGACCCTTGATCCCAGCTGAACGCTGGGACCAAGGGTCCTTGAAAGATTGTTCGGCGGCGTCCTACTCTCC
>NZ_JRKI01000018.1 GCF_000935125.1 Streptomyces natalensis ATCC 27448
CGGTTGCCCTGAGCAACGCGTCCCCCCACGCCGCTTTCGCCTACGAATACCTGCCGCTATCTGTCCGTCTGCCTGCTCGGCGAATGTCTCTGCTGGCAGGATGGGATGAGGCGACGGAGGTGGGGGCTCTTGCGGTTAGACAGGCGGCGGATTCAAACAGCAGTCCTGAGCAACGCCGACTCCGACCAGCCGCTGGTGCCCCCGCTGGAGGCTATTGAGCTGGATGCCTTCCGCCGTCGATACGAGGAGGACTCGTTTTGGTGCGGGCTGTTGCTCGGCGGCTGCGGTGGCCAGCTGACGACCAAGCTCTACACGGATCGCGTCTGCCACTTCGCGCACAACCCGGGCCCGGCCGACCAGCCCCACGTGTGCGGACGCCGTTCCCGTGGCGTGGCCAGCGCCGACCACCTGTACGTGAAGTCCGCGGCCGCCAGCTGGCTGGAAGGCCGCAGGGAGCAGGCCCGCTTCGACTACGCCCGGCCCGACGGGGCGCCGATCGGCTCTGTCTGGGCTCGCGAGGGACGACCGCTGCCGCGAGGAGGCCGCCGTCCTGACACTCCTGGCTCAACTGCTGAATGTCGGCCGCACCAACCTGTCCAACCAGTTCCAGGACGGCCACCGGCTCCTGGACCTCCACCGCCTCGTCGTCACTCCGCTGCCCGGAAAACCGGCCCGCACACTCGCGCAACTCCGAGCCCGGATACCACTACACCACGCCCCCCCGACAGATCAACTCTGACAGTTATTCAGCCATAGGCCCTGCTGGCCGGCGAGCGGTGTCACATCCCCGATCGGACAAGGACTCGCCGCTGATTGATGGCGCATCACCTAACGGGTGAATTCTCCCTGAGCCCAGCTAAGCCGGGCAGGGAAGGTGTGACGATCACTGCTGGCTCCCTCGTCGCCGGCCGTCTCAGGGAAGCCCCGTGATCCGATCTGGAAGAGGAAGTGATGCCGATGTCGATGCTGGACAAGTTGAAGGGCCTGATCAAGAACCACCCAGATCAGGCCAGGCAGGGCGTTGAAAAGTCGGGAGACGCCTTCGACGCCAGGACCCAGAACAAGTACCAGAGCCAGGTGGACACAGCCCAGCAGAAGATCGGCGAGCAGCTTGGCGCGCTGGGCGAAAAGGCCACGGCCAAGGCGAAGGAGGGCTCCAAGTGAGTGCCGTCAACACGTCAGGGCTGGACCGCGAAGAGCTGGGGGCGTTCCTCCTCCTGCTCGCCGACGGAGGGCTCGCCGACCAGGTCGGCACCTGGATCAGCCCGGAGACCCCCAACGCGACCGTCACCGGAGGCGAGCTGATCGCCGCCGCTCCGGAGGGACTCCTCGCCGAGGCCGCCGACGCCGCCGGACTGGCCGCACGCGACTACGCCGACCAGCTCGCGCAGGAACTGCCCGACCTGGTCGACAAGGTGACCCCTGGGGGCGAGCTCGCTTCACAGAGCGAGTACGCGGCCCTGTACGGGACCTAAAGCGCCCCAAACACCGACCCGTTGGAACGACCGCGCAGTGGTGTTCACGCCCGTCGTCGCCGCGGTCGCGGTTCGTTCACCCCTGGCGACGACCGGGCTGGTCAGCACGACAGCTCGGCGCCGTCCGGGCCCGCGAGCGGGGCGGGCTCCGGCTCCGTGATCGTTCTCACCGGTAGCCACGGTTTCGTTGATTCCCGAGACCGGTACAGGCGCAAGATCTGACGCCGATGCTCCTAAATTCCCCCTCGTAAGAGCCGTCCGTGGCTCAGCGTTCGATTTTCTGGGCACGCTGGACCGCCTCCCGAAGTCGTGAACATCTGCTGTTCGTTCTCGGGTTCTGGCTCAACAACTGTGGAGCCGGCACTGTCCGTCACGACAGGAGGACTCGTTTCCGGAGGAGTTGGAATCCGGCTCGGCCGAACATTTGGCGCTTGAGCATCTTGATCCGGTTGACGTGGCCTTCGACGACGCCCGAGTTCCAGGGAAGCGTGAGGCCGGCGATGACGGCTTGACGGTCGCGGTCGATGCCTGCGGCGAGGGTGTGGAGACTGGGAAGGTCGTCTTGCCGGACGGCGTCGAGCCACTGCGGGAGCCGTTCGCCTTGGCGCTCGGTGAGCATGGTCGCGAAGGATCGGACGTGTCCGGTGAGGGCCTCCAGTTCGGGGCATTGAGCAAGGACCGTCTTGAGCCGTAACTGCTCGATTTCGGTGAGGGTTTCGGGGCGGCTGAGGATCCACTTGGAGACCGTTCGGGGTGACGGTGGCTTTGCCGTCACCGGTTGCGGTGACGTGCGCTTTTTCCTGATGTAGGCGCTGACGATCCCGTAGGTGCCCTTGTAGCCGAGCGGCACGATCTCTTCCCATAGCTTCCAGGCGTTGGTGCAGCCCGCGTTCCAGCGGTCGTCCAGGTAGGGCTTGTACTCGTCGAGGACGGAGGTTCGGTTGTTCTGCCACTGCCCGCGGAAGAGGTCTTCCGGCTTGGGGGCATCGGCGAGGCTTTTGACCGTGCGGTGCGTCATGTGCAGTTGGCGGCCGATGGATCGGCGGCTGTGGCCGGCTTCCAGCAGCGCGTGAACGGTGGCGTGTCTGGTTCGGATCCGGTCGGCGAACCGGTGACCGGTTGGCCACGGCGAGCTGGAAGCCTCCTCGGGTGGTGTGGGTTCGGGGGAGGTCCGGGGAGCTGGTTCAGGCACCAGGACTCGCAGGCACCCGCGGTGCTGGGCGACGCTCCGCTCGGTGGCTTCGCCCAGGTTGTGCCATAAATGCCACCTGTCTGCGACTTGGATCGCTTGAGGTGCTCCGGTGGCGGCGCCTTCCGCGAAGAACGGCGCGCGGTCGCGGCATACGACCTCGATCCCCGGCCGCTCGGCCAGCCACGCGGCCAGGCTCGAAGCCTCACGGTCAGGCAGCAGGTCCACCGGTCGCCGTGTCTCAACATCGACCAGCACGGTTCCGTAGACCCGGCCCTTGCGCGTCGCATACTCGTCGACGCCGACCACCCGCGGGGCCGGTGATTCCGGTTCGGGAAGGGCCGAGACCATCCGAAGTACCGTGCTGCGGCTGACAGAGACCCCGAAGACGCCAGCCATGCGGGCGCCGGCCCGGCCTGCGAGCGCGAGGCCGACAGCGGCCAACGTTGACCGCAACCCCTCGGTCCACCGGCCGAACCGCCGGGTCAGCCCCGACACCTGCTCGACGAAGGTCCGCCGATCACACGACGGGTTCCCGCACATGAATCGGCGGACCTCGAGACACAGCACCACGCGTCTTCCCGCGCTGGGTGAATCGGCGGGAAACCGCAGGTAGGACCCATGCACCCGGCTCGACCGGTCGCCGCAACCCGGGCATACGGCCCCGACAGCTGTGCAGCAGGCTTCGATACGTACCGTCTCGTTGTTCACGTCTACCGACAGCACCGCGACATCCGCGATCGACGGGAACAGCAGCTCCTCCAGCCGGAGCACCACATCTTCCACGAGCCGGAACTGTCAGCCCCACCAGGCTCGGGGCTGATCATTTTCGGGCAACTTCTGGGAGGCGGGAGGGAGACCACGGCGACCGTCACCCGTCACTCAGAGTGGCGGCTCCACAGTTGTTGAGCCAGAACCCGTTCTCGTGAACAAAGCCAGGCCGACGATGGGCAGCTGGCAGGCGGTGGCGACGTCGTGGGTCTCCCAGGCGAGGACAACCTCGTCCGCGTCGGCCGCTGCGGCGATGTTCGCGAGCTCCGCGATGCCGGTGAGCGCGTCCTCGCCGACCTTGAGCGGACGGACCCAGATCAGGCCGACCAGCTCGCCGCGCACCAGCGGCATGATGACCGGGCGCGGCGCCGTGCCCTCGCCCAGCCCGGCGGTGTACGCGTTCTTCACCACGTCGACCAGTGCGTCCCACATCCGTGCTTCCACGGAAGCCCCCTCCGTCTGCCGTTTCCGATCACTGTCGACCCTGCCACGGGGCTGATGCCATGTCAGCGGGATGATCAGCCAGCTCCCGAAACCGTGATGCCGGGGGGAGGGGCACAGTCTCAGACGGTGGTCGTCTGCTCGATGCCGGCGCTGCCGTGCAGGCCAAAGCCATGCGTTCCCTGCACTGAGGTCGGGCCTTACGGTGAAGGTATGACACAGAGCGGCGGGGCGGCTGAGCAGCTCGCGGAAACGATCAGGGGGCTTCATATGGGGGAGTTGGAACGACCGGAGGCCGTTAGGCCGGGGGATGTGTGGCATGTCCCGGTCGGTCGCATCGTGGAGTGGGAACCCGATGAGATCAACATCCGGCTCAATGAGCTCCATGCGGAATCACCGGGTCTGCTGGAGCTGGATGGGTATCGGCCGATCTTGACCGAGACGGTTGTCGCCTGCCCGTCGTGCTCCAACGATGAGCGGCTGACGATCCGCGGTGTATGGGGGGAACCGGCAGAGTACGTGTGCCCGTGTGGACACGAGTGGCCGTGCCGTGCGCGGTTGCTCCAGGAGGCCATCGTCAGCACGCTGAGCCAGCACGGCCCGGACAGTATCCGGCGAAGCGACGCCTCTTAGCTGCGGTGTCTCTGGAGCTTGGCTCCACGAAGCTCTCGAACGCTGGCTGCTGTGGAGGGTGCCGCGGGCCCTGGCCGAGGTAGAGCAGGACCAGGCTGTACGGATGCTGGGCAAGTTCAGAGTGGGCGTCCACGCGGACGGCGACGGGCCGGAGGCGTGTGATCACTATGGTGTTGGCGGCTGCTTCGTCATCAGGTCTGGGCCTGGGTCGTCAGGCGCCGAGACGGAACTCCTCAAGGACGCCCCAGGTGTAGTAGCCGGCCGCCGGGTCCTGGTGCAGGTTGACGAGGTGCACTCGGTCGATGGTGATATCGACACGCGCTGGCCGCAGCGCTCGAAGGGCCCGGTTGAGCCTGCGGTCATCGAATTCTTCGCGGGCATACGCGAGCGTGCTGTGAGCCCAGAACCGTGACTCCGCAGGCCGCATGGCGATCCCGGGTATGCGGGCCGCCGCCCGCCGCACCCGTCTGTTGAGCTCCGTCATGCCGTCCTCGGGATAGACAGCCGCCGTGACAGCGGTGACCCCCGGCCAGACCGGGCCGATTTGGACCGAGAAGGGCTCCATTTCACGCAGCTCGTCCCGGGCCGCAGCCTTCAGCTCATCCAACTGCCCCGCAGAGACCCGGTGGTGAATCCCCTGGATCGTGGCGTGCAGCCACTCACCCGGAATGACGCCGAGCGGGTGCTGCTCAAGCAGATCGCGGTGAGCGCGGGCGTATGCCTGGTATGCGGGGTGCTCCCTGAGCAGGACCAGGAAATGCGGATACGGTCCATCCCGCCACAGCTTTGCGTCGGAGAAGAACGTCTCCATCAGCTGTCATCAGGCTGTACCGCAGCGACCTTGGTCCACATCTCGGCAAGCTCAAGTGCCTGTCGCAGATCGATCTGAGCATCGAGGTGGTCCAGCAGCCACCGGTGCCACTCGGTTCCGGATCCGGGCCCGGCGTTGCTGAGCTCCCTGGCCTCCTCCCACTCCCTGCGCGTGAGCCTCAAGTTGCTAGCGACGCGCGCCCAGTTGTATGCCTGCAGCGCTGCGTGCGTGCGACGATTTGCGGGCTCGGGCATTGGTCCCCCTTGGCAACTGGTGACCTCACCCTACCCACCCCCGCAGCGCAGCACCGCGGCACCAACGCCCGCGCCGAGCGTCGCCGTCATCCCCGACGCCGCCCACGCAGCCGCACTGCGCCGGGTCCGATCCGAACGTGCGGGCGTAGGGTCTGGCGAGGCGGTGCACCAGGCGCTCGCGAAGACGGCATGAGCGAACGACGGCCAGTACGGGCCGTGATGGTGAGCTGCCGGTTTGACCGGGCAGGCGCCTATCTGCGTATACATCCCGCCGGGGGCTTTCTCGCATACATGACGCTCCATGCGAGCCGGAAAGAAGCCGCGCTTGCGGTTGCTCGGGTAGTTCAGCAGGAGCCGCAGACGATGGACGGTCCATCTACGACAAACGTCACACGCTCCCCACTCTTCCCGCAGGATATGCAGCTTCCCCCGTAGAGCAGGTCCGACAGCCGCACTCGCTGCGCCGATCCACAGCTGGAGCACCTGACAGTCCAAGGGGTGCCGAACCCCTGGTACGCCTCCAAGGGCTTGAACCCTGCGGTCCGCGCCAGCGCGATTGCCCGCCGGGACGAGACCCGCCCAGACTCGTCCGCGAAGGGCGTCTCGAGCTGCGTCACGGTCGGTTCCGTCCTGCGTTCGAGGTCGAGGTTTTGGAGGGCGCGTCGCCACGCTTCCATCCAGGGTCGCCACTCGGACGAGGGGACTCCGCAGGCGAAGAGGAATGCCTGCAGCTGCTCTCGGCTGCTTGGTGTCTTCTGACGGCTCAGGAGGCGCTGTGCAGTCGATCGCGACAGTGTTCCGTATTCCTTGGCTCGGGCCTCCGCCCGTAGTTCCATAACCCGGACGGGAGGGGCTCCGTGGCGTTCGTGTTCGGCGACCATGGCGGCGGCGAGATCCGCGAAGTCGCGTACCAGGTCCGGTTTGGGGGCCTCGGCGGCGCCTGGGCGGCGTCGGGAGCGTCGTCGGGCCTCGGCCCACGCTTCCTGCCACAGCCGGCCGACGAGAGTGGCGCTCCGTCCGCAGGCGCGGCCGTAGGCCATGGCGACCTGACGGGTCGGCAGCCGCTCGCCTGCTGCTGCCCTTTGCAAGGTGGTGGGGTGGTAGCCGGTACGGCGCCCCAGGTCTGCGTAGGTCAGTCCTCGCAGGGTGCGGCCCTCACGCAGGCACTGGGCGAGTCGTCCGAGGGCCCCGTCGGGGAAGGGGATGGGGTTTTCCGGTCGGCCTGGGGGCCGAGCCGGGGATATGCCGGGGCTGGTGCGGCGTGCCGGCCCCCGTGTCGTCTTCGCGCGATGAGTCACGGCCTGCCTCAGTCGGCGGGGAGCAGGACTGCAGGCAGCGCGCGAAGCACAGCGTGGAAAACTCGCCGGGGCGGCAGAGCCCACAGCCCCACGACAGCCACCGCGACGAGCCCGGCGCCTGCCAGCAGCGACAGGACCTCCGCAGGCGGCATGCCGTAGCCGGCCAAGGCGCCCGCCAGCACCAGAACCACGATGATCACGACGGCTTCGTCCACACGCAGCCTTCGGCGGAAAGGCTGGGCGGCACAGGGGAGAGGTAAGCGACGGTAGGGCACGACGACTCCTTGGGCCGGTGTCCGGCAGCCTCAGGCCGCCGGACACCGCTTCATTGGCTCCAACTCTGTTACGCACTGTGGGTGTTGGTGTCACCCGCAGTGCGCAGCATCGTGCCAGGACACGCCCTGGACGCGTGACCATTGATGCACGAGCGTCACAATGCAGAAAATTTGTCGATGCCCTCTGGGACAGGCGCATCAATCCTGCCCCGGTGAGCCGCACTGCACTGACCTCGGGTTCCCCGGAGAGCAGCGAATATCCGCTGGCGAAAATCGCGAACCAAGTCCCTGGTTCCTGCAGCCTTGACCCGATTTTCGTTGTCACCGAACGAACCGCCTGCGACGATCCCTGACATCGCCCCTGACATTGGCTCCAACCACACCAGGGACAGCATGATCACGATTGGTGCGTGAGACTGCAACACGAGCCGGTACCGCTTGGCGGTACCGGCTCATGTGCATTCCAGCTGAAGTTTCAACGCCTTCCGGGCAGGGGCGCTCAGAACCCCGTCGCTACGCCGGTTCGTAGCTGACCGGTACGTCGGGGCACTCGGCGGCCAGTTGGCGCAGGGCGTCCTGTTCGGTGCGGTCGGCGGTCAGGCCCCACCGGAGCTTGGTGCCGATCCAGTCGGCGAGGTATGTGCAGCGGGCCTCAGCAGCCGGAGGCATCCACTGCGCCGGAGCGCTTGTCCGCGATATCGGATGGGCGGGATGGGCCGGGCGAATTTCGCTCTCGGACAACCGCGCCGCGACGCGAAGCCGTCGGTTCAAGAGCACCTTCTCAGCCCCGTCGACGCGGCCTGGGCCGCCCAGCTGGTCAAAATGTCGATCGCCGGATCCGTCTGGCCACGGGCGATGCCGCGGCTCATCCCACCCCACGGGCCGTCGGCGGGCCAGGTGCGCGTCAGCCACACCCACGTCGACACCACTGGATTGTCCATGTCCACGGTCGCCGGGTCGATGTCCGTCGCCTGCGCCAGCTCCTCGCCGAGCAGGATGGCGGCCAGCCTCCGCACGTTGGCGGGGCCCCTGCCCAGATGCCACAGGAGATGTCCGGTTGGCACCGGAGCTGAATCCTCGACGCCTTCGCCGAGGGCGGTCAGCGCGATGGCGATGATGGCGCGCACACCGGTGTAGTCCCAGCTGTCGTCGACGACCGGCTGGTCCAGTGCGGCCAGCTCCCCCGCCTGCCCGTACGCCTGCTCCCACCCCATGTCCGTCTCCTCCATCGTCAGCCCCGGCATCCCGTGCCGGCGGCCACGCTATCGGGACGTCCAGCACCGCCGTACGACGGGGATTGTGCTGATGAGAAGGATCGGGCGGCGGCTTCGCCGTTGTGGCACGCGAGGGGATAGCGCAGACCTGTGCGGCACCGCGAGGATGGGCAAGGCATTCAGTCGGCAGGAGGGGCGCAGATGGACACGGCGCAGTATGAGACGCGGACCGCTGCGGGGGTGACAGCGTGACCGGGTTCCCCGGGCCCCGGCCGATAAGCGGTGATGCTGTCCGGCTCATTACCGGCTCCGTCTCGGTGACCATCACCGGGAGCATCACGTCCCAGGGCATCCTGCGCGACGGCTGTGGCGTTCTTGAGCTCACGTTGCCGGATGCCGACCCGCAGCAGCGGCGTGACCTGGAGCGGGCCAAGTGGTACCAGTACGAGCTGTACCGTGGCGGCGCGTTGCTCTACTCGTCTCCGCAACTGAGACTCAGTTCGACTCGGAGGGTGAAGGACGGGGCTCTGGTGGTGACCGGATCTCCCTGACCGGCTGAGGCAGTGTTCTCACGGCAGCCGGGGTTCTGCACTGGCCGGACTTCGTCCTGGTGCTCGACGACGGCCGCCAGGTCGAGCGTCACGCCAGCCGTCACCGTCGGCCTGCGTGACGCTTCCCGGCCGTGGATACGGGTGACCACTCCGTCTCCCACATTCCTGGTGGGGGACGACTGTCCGGCTGTGCACTTGTGTACCAAACCCCGCGTTTTCCCTGGTGGACGCGCTCAGCTGTGTACCTATGTACTTGTGTACTGGGCGCCTCGGACGTGACGGGCTGGGGCGCGGCTCAGCGCCGCCCGACCGGCCCCGGCGGCGGGGCGGCAAGCGCGGCGTTCAGCACGGTGCCCAGCAACTCCCACAGCTGCTGCCCGGCCTCGGAGTCCGCGACTGAAGCCGGACGGAGCGCGATGGCGCACTGCATGAGGGTAGGGGCGAACTGCCCGCCGGCCGGACCGGATCGGCCGGCATCAACGGCTCGATCCGGTCCCACATGGCATCAGCGATCACTAATCGGACGGACACATCCGATCAACTGACTTACCGACCAAGAGACACGCGTTAGGCCGTGACGCGTTCTCGTCGCCGGTGTCACTGTCGGGGTCAGCTCTCGACGGGGTACCGGCTGGTGATCGCGAGGCGGTTGAATGCGTTCATCAGGATGGCCAGCCAGATGATGGCCGAGATCTGGTCTTCGGTAAGCACGGCCGCGGCGGCGTTGTAGTCCTCGTCGCTGACGTGTCCGTCCGACACGCGTGTGACGGCCTCGGTGAGGCGGAGGGCGGCGCGTTCGGTCTCGGAGAAGTAGCTGGTCTCTTCCCATCCGGGCAGTACGGCGATCCGGTCGGGGTTTTCGCCCATCTGGAGGGCATCGCGGGTGTGCATGCGCAGGCAGAACGCGCAGCCGTTGATCTGGGAGGCGCGGATCTTCAGCAGCTCGACCAGGAGCGGGTCGAGACCCACTGCGGCAGCGGTCTCCTGCACCTCTGTCGACAGGGCGGTGAGGGACTTGTAGGCGGCCGGGTGCTGCTTGGCGATGTTGACGCGGTGGGAGTCGTTCATGGTTCCTTCTTTGGTTCGTGTGACCTGCGTCGCGCCCTTCGGGCACGACCAGGAGGCCGAAGTGTGTTCTGGGAGAGACAGAGTGCGCAGAGAGGGGCCGCCCGCTGCGTATCCCCGACTAGGACTTCGGGTCGTCGGTCTTGAGTGCGTCTCCGGGGTTGGCAATGAAGACGACGAGAAGCTTGGCCGGCTTGGTCGTGCTGGTGTTCTCGGCTTGGACGTGGTGGGCGCCCGGCGGCTCGACCCAGTTCTCGCCCTGGTGGTAGGTGGTGGTGGGCTGGCCTTCGAGCTTGCTGCGTACGCTGCCTTCGAGGACGTATGCGTAGGCGAATGCCTGGCCGTGCCGGTGTGGTACCGCGCGGGCGTTGGGCGGGAAGTCGACGATCGCCGTGGTGAAGGTCTTGCCCTTCACGTTCGGAAGGTCCTGCTGGAGCAGGGGTTTGAGGGAATCGCTGGGGTGCTTCGATGCGACGGTCGCGGCCGAGGCATGGGCGTGGGCGGCTGGGGTCGAGTTGCTGCAGGCCGTGGCCGCGGCCAACGTGGCAACCGCCAGGAGGCCACTGGCTATCCGCATTTTGATCATGATGGGGCAGGTCCTTGCTCGGGAGGAGCGACTCGAGTGCGCGGTCCGTTCACAGGGCTCGCAGCGACTCGTTGTGGGGAAGGCGCAGCAGGTGGATGTGTGCCGTTGCGCACGATCGATCTCACCTCCGCGTCCTCCGTCGCACGGTTTTGCGTTCTCACCAAGGAGACGAGGTAGCCCCTGCGGGTGTGACAGCTCAGAGGCGCACGAGTTTGTCGGGGTTGATGACCCTGCGGTACGCGGTGATCAGACCGTCCGTGATCTGGACCGTGTCCACGGAGTGGACCCGGCCTTCGCGGTAGAACACCAGGGCGAGCTCGCCGCCGACCTCGGCGAAGTCGATGCGGTCCGGGTGCCACTGGCGCCCGACACGCGCCATGACCTCGGCGACGCGCTCGCCGCCGCGGATGAGCTTGCGTGCCGCGAAGGCCTTGCCGCCGCCGTCGGTGACGAAGACGGCGTCCGGGTGCAGGAGCCTGACCAGGCCGGCCAGGTCCCCGGCCTCGTACGCGGCGCGGAAAACCGCGAGGACGCGTTCGCGCTCCGCCTTCGACGCCTGCGGCATGGACTGCTTCGCCTTGGCCACCCGCCGTCGCGCCCGCGAGGCGAGCTGCCGGGCACCCGGCACGGAAACGTCCAGTACTTCGGCGATCTTGCCGAACTCGAGACCGAAGACATCGTGCAGGACGAAAGCCACCCGCTCCGGCGGGCTCAGCTCTTCCATGATCAGCAGCATCGCCGAGCTGACGGACTCATCGACGAGTACCGGCTGCGACGCGTCCGGACCCGTCAGCAGCGGCTCCGGCAGCCACGGCCCGACATAGCTCTCCCGACGGACACGGGCACTCTTGAGAATGTCGTACGACCGCCGCGCGGCCACCGTCACCAGCCAAGCCCGCAGGTCACCGATGTCCCGCAGATCCGCTCCGGCCGCCCGCAACCACACATCCTGGGTCACGTCCTCGGCATCGGCCACACTCCCCAGCAGCCGGTACGCCGCACCGAAGACCGCGGGCCGATGACTCTCCCATCCGGCGCCGAGCGAGTCCTCCTGCTCAGACCGTCCAGGCCCGTGCCCGTCACTCATACAGATCGCAACCTCCTCCAGCCCGCCGATCCAGCGTAACCATTCGAACCTGGCCTCTCTCCGCGCGCACACCGAGCGCAGTCCCGCACCCTTGAGCGGTGCAGCAACCGGCTCAAGCAGCGGCGCGGCCTGGCCACACGAGCCGATGCCACCGCCTACCGCTTCCTCATCTGGACCGGACGCTGACCAAAGAGACAGGCCCTAATACTGCAACGGTGTTTGTGTTGATGGGTGGGCAGTTTTATGGGCTGTGTCCGCGTCGTGTGTAGTGACTGATGCGGGCTTGGTGTTGTCGTTTTCGGCGCCAGTGTGACCAGTGCAGGATGTGGTCGACGGGTGTGGGTTGGCGGTTGGTGAGGCGAGTGATCAGGCGTCTGATCTCGGCGAGGCTGAGGTGGATGAGCTGGGAGGATCCGTTTCTGCTTTCCCGGCATCGAGTTCACGGGCCCGCAGGACGGTCAGGCAGGCGTGTGCTGCCATGGCCAGGGTGATGTGGCGGTGCCAGCCCGGGTAGCGGCGGACCTGGTAGTCGTCCAGGCCGCACTCCTGCTTCGCGGTCTGGAAGCATTCCTCGACGGCCCATCGGCTGCCGGCGATATGGATCAACTCGTCCAGGGTGGTGCCGGCCGGGCAGTAGGCGATGTAGTAGGAGATCTCCTCGGGCCGCCTGACGCTGCGACGGGCAACGACCCAGTGTCGGCGGTCCTCGCGGTGCCAGGGACGGACTTCGACACGAGCCCAGTCGAACACCCGCATCCCGTGAGCACCGTTCCCGCAGGAGCGGCGTTTCCACTTCTGCCGTGGCAGGCCGGTGAACAGGTCGTGGACGGGGTGGTCCAGGGCCCAGCGGGTGACCACCGTGTCGTGGCGGGTGGTGGCCATGACGTGGAAGACGTCGGCCTGTTCCAGCTCATAGCGCCAGCCCTTGCTGAATCCATAGGCGGCATCCGCGGTCACCCACCTAAACGGGATCTTGTCCGCGATCGCGCGGCGGACCATCTTCTTGGCCATGACGACCTTGGTCTCGAAGCCGACCGCGTCATCGATACCGGCCCTGCGGCAGCGTTCGCGGTCGTCCGTCCAGGAGGTGGGCAGATACAACCGGCGGTCGATCAGCGTCCGGCCACCGCCGGCTGCATAGGCGAGGAAGACGCCGACCTGGCAGTTCTCCGTCCGCCCCGCTGTTCCCGAGTACTGCCGCTGCACCCCTGCCGAAAGGGTCCCCTTCTTCAGGAAACCGGTGTCGTCCACGATGAGAACCGCCTCGGGGTCGCCGAGGTTCTCCATGACGTAGTCGCGCACATCGTCGAGGACCTCATCGGCTTCCCACTCGATCCGGTTCAACAGCCGATGGATACGGTCCGGAGCAGCGTGACCGGCCTGTTCGGCCAGTGTCCAGCCGTTCTTCCGCTCCAGTGGAGCGATCAGTCCCCGTATATAGGCAAGCGCCGACTCCCGCGGCTCCGATCTGGAAAACCGATGCACGAACCGCTCGTGCACAGCGTCCAGTTCATCGGCCCACACCCTGACATCAGCAAGGTCCCCACCCATGAACAGACCAACGACCTGCCTGGCCAACCGTCACGGCAAACACCGTTGCAGTACTAAAGCGTGTTGCAGAAGGCTGTGATCAAGCAGGTCAGGGCTGGGTTTGACGGTCTTCGTCAGGCAGCCAGGGCCAGGTTGTGCATATGGGCGACAGCCTGGACCGCGTGATGGAGGCCGTTGCCGTGTTGCCGGCAGTCGCGGAGGATCTTGTAGTGCTTCATGCGGGCGAAGGTGTGCTCGACGCGGGTTCTCACGTGCCGGTGCTCGGCATTGTCGGTTTCCTCGCCGGGTAGCAGTGGCCGTCCAGGGCGTTTGCGGTGCGGGACGACGAGGCCGGTATTGATGTACGCGCCGTCTCCGAGCACGGTCACGCCCGCGGCGTGCTGGGCCAGGCCGGACTCCCGCCACACACGGGCGTCGGCCCTGTTGCCCGGAACGGGACGAGCGGCGGCGATCACCAGCCTCGTGTCCGCGTCGATGATGACCTGCACGTTCGCCGAGAACCGGTAGTTGCGGGAGGAAGCACCGACGCGTCGGTCCCGGACCGGGATCAATGTGCCGTCCACAATCCACAGCCGTTCCGCCGCGTCGGCGGGACGCGTTGCCAGCTCGAGGGCAAGGAGAGGACTCAGCCGCTGGATGACTCGACACACGGTTGCCGGGGAACAGCCGAACAGCGGCGCGAGCTGCCGCATCGTGAGGTTCGTGCGGTAGTACACGGCCACCAACAGCACCCTGTCCGCAAGCGGTAGACACCAGGGCCGACCGCCACCAGGGCCGTTTCCGCCCCGCTCCCGCACTACCTTCAACAACCGCTCGAACTGCCGCATCCGCAACCCGGTGAACGTCTCCACCCACAACGACTCAGCCCTCAGCACCCCACCCATACAGGGAAAATGCCCAGATCACAGCCTTCTGCAACACGCTTTAGTCGCGGTGGAGGATGTCGAGTACGTCGAGGATGTGTCCGGTGTCGCGTACGACGCGGAACAGCTCGGAGATGTGCACGGTGTCGCTTGGCCGCGCGTACGTGAGCAGCTCGCCGAACTTCGGCTGCTGAAGCGGGTGGAGGCGACTGGAGGTGCGGCCTCCTCCTCGAATGTCACCGGGTCCTCGATCCCGGCCTCGGCGAGGACGAAATTCTGACGGTCGGTCGACTGCTGGTCGGTCGACACCCGCTTGTAGACCAGGTTGGCCATGCTCGTCATTCGATCGATTAACGACAGGCCGGGGGCCACCCATTCGGGCTGGTCTGATCCTGCTCGCGTTAGCTGGTTCCGGCTGCGGGCATCAAATTCGTGTCGTCAAGATCAGTTTGCACGCGGAGGAGGATGCGGATGGGTGGCGGATCGTTCGGCGGGCCCGGTCAGGCGGTCGACCAGGTCACTGGGCCGGTACCGGAGGTGTTTGGCACTCCTGTCGACGCGGTGGTCCAAGGCGCAGACGACCGACTGGCAGAGCAGGAGGCCAAGGACCTGACCGAGCGAGCCATGGCCGTCATGGCGAAGGTCCTGGACTGCGACGTCGACGCCCTGCGGCCCGAGGCGGACCTCATCGAGGTCCTGGGTGCGGACGAGGAAACACTCGCCATCCTGGCCTGGCACCTGGAGACGGTGCTGGAACTGGACGGCCTCGTCGAAGAAACGGACGACTGGCAGACGGTCGGCAGCGTGCTGTTCGACATCGGAGAGCTGGCCGCCGGACTCACCTCTGCCTGACCCCGCCTCACCCGCCATCAACCAGGGAGAATCCTATGACTCTGCCCACCATGACCGCCGAACAACGCAGCGCTGCGCTGGCGAAGGCCGCCACCGTCCGCAAGGCCAGGACGGAACTGATCGAACAGGTCCGTAAGGGCAGGGTGTCGATGGCCGAAGTGCTGAAGAGGGCCGATAAGGAAGACCTCGTCAAAAAGACCAAGCTCGCGGCGATTATCAAGGCGCTGCCAGGGATCGGCCCGGTGAAGGCCGCCAAGCTTATGGACGAGGCCGAGATCCCCGCTGATCGCCGCATCGGCGGACTGGGCTCCAGGCAGCGCGCAGCCCTGCTGGAAGCCCTTAAGCACTGAGCCCCCAAGCGCAGGACACAGGGGCAGCCAGGTGCCTGGGCGGGGAGTGTGACGGCCCCCTCGCCCAGGCACCCGGCAGTGCTGTGCCAGGTCCGTCCGCTCACCGGGTCACGAAGGGGCCCCTACCCCGGCGGCACCATCACGCAGCCTGGCCGGGTGAATCAAGCAGACACGGGTAGCACCACGACCAGGCAATCGAACATGTGCGCGTATTCTTTGGGTGTGGCCAAGACACCCAACGCTTTCGACTTCCCGCGCGATTTGCTGGACGCGCAGGGGGAGCTGCACAAGGTCCGCTCAGAGCTGTCCGCCCTCTACAAGCGGCTGCCGTGGTCGGTCGAACCCCTGCCCGGCTGGACGCACACCAAGGAGGGCGGCCGCTCCTACGAATCTTCGCGGCCCGATTCCCCGGGATGGACAGAAGAGCAGAAAGCGCAGGTAGATGCGCTGCGAGCCCGTCAGATGGAACTCGTCGACCACATCTTCCCCCACCCCTTCTGGGCTACGTGCGATGACCCGGTCACCGCACGCTCCGCGCTCAAGCACGTCCACGATGACGAGGCAGCGGATACCGCCTCGGCCCAGTGATGGACGACGCACGCGAGGACCCGCAGGGCGCCTCGGCCCCACGGGCGGAGGTCACCCTCCCCGACGGCCAGCGCCTCACAGCGCCGGTCACCCGTCGGCGCCGGGACCGCTCCGGCACGTGGTGGTACGACCTCCAGATCGAACTTCCCGACCGGTCCGAGGACCGCCGCCACGGGCCGACTCTCACCTCCCGCACGATCACGATCTGCGCGCCCCACCCCGTGGTGCAGCCGATACCGGGGGAGGACTACAGCAGCCTCGACCCGCCTCCGCCCGAGAAACGCAAGCAGTGGCGTCTGTCCCCGCCCCCGGCCCAGGACAGCCGGGCAGATGCCTACCTCCACCGCCTCGACTGCGCCCAGGCGCAGTCGGCCGGCGGCATGCTGACGGACCGCGAGGCGCTCGCAGCACTCGCCGGACCGGACGTCACGGTGCCGTGTCCGGTGTGCCGCCCAGATGCTGTGTTGCGGCACCGCCGCTGATGCGCGAACCGCTCAGGCCGGCTCGGCGGCGGTCAGTCGGCGGGCGATTCGCCCGGCCGTTTCCTGTGCTGTCCCGGAGGGGCTCCCCACACGCCTAGCGTGCGACCTCCAACCTTGACCACCTCGGAGAGCTGGCTGGTCAGGCGCGTGGTGCGGCGCTGATGATGGACGGCTCCGCCTGCCCCGGAAGAGGGTCACGCGCCTTCGCGGAGCACCGTGCGGATCAGCTCGTGCTGGTCCTCGGTGAGGTGCGGGTCCGCGAGGTGGACCTTGCGGTTGTCGACTGTGATTTCGTACTGGAAGCCGTCGGGGACACCGCGGGCGGGGGAGTCGTGGCCCGGGGCGAGGGCGCGGCGGGCCAGGGTCTGGAGATGCGTGGCGTCGGGTCGGCCGGAGGTGTCCAGTTGGGCCCGACGCTCGATGCCGGCGAACCCGCCGGTACGGGTGATGACGATCCGCATGCCGCCATTGTTGCCCGGTACGGGCCGGGTTACGAGGCCGGGACCCCCACCTGGGACCAGGCTTTGAGCACCGCCTTGGTCTCGTCGCCGTCGCCGAACAGGTTCGTGGCCGTGGCCGCGGTCAGCCGGGCGAACGCGGCGAAGTCGGCGTCGGGGGCCAGGCTGCCGTCGGCCAGTGTCGTGTACCAGATCTTGCCCGCGCGTTCCCACGCGTGGCCGCCCAGGGCGGTGGCGAGGAGGTAGAAGGCGTGGTTTGGGATGCCGGAGTTGATGTGGACACCGCCGTTGTCGCGCGGTGTTTTGACGTAGTCGTCCATGGTGGCGGGCTGGGGGTCCTTGCCCATCTGGGGGTTGTCGTAGGCGGTTCCGGGGGCCTTCAGGGAGCGCAGGGCCGCGCCGCTGAGGCCGGGGCCCAGCAGGCCCGCGCCGATCAGCCAGTCGGCCTGATCGGCGGTCTGGCCGAGGGAGTACTGCTTGATCAGCGAACCGAAGACATCCGAGACCGACTCGTTGAGGGCGCCGGACTGACCGTAGTACTCGAGGTTCGCGGTGTACTGGGTCACGCCGTGGGTCAGTTCGTGGCCGATGACGTCGATGCAGTTGGTGAAGTCGAGGAACATGGTGCCGTCCCCGTCGCCGATGACCATCTGATCGCCGTCCCAGAAGGCGTTGTCGTACTTGTCGCCGTAGTGCACGGAGGCGTTCAGCGGCATGCCCGTGCCGTCGATGGAGCAGCGTTTGTAGACCTTGAGGTAGAAGTCGAAGGTGGCGCCGAGCGCGGTGTAGGCACGGTTGACCGCGGGATCCTTGCAGGGGGTGGCGCCCTCGGTGTGGACCTCGCTGCCGGGCAGGGTCGTCACGTGATGGGCGTCGTAGATGGTGCGGTTCGGGTTGTCCGAGGCGGCGGCGGGGGTGGTCGGGGGCAGACCGCGGGCGGCGGCGACCCGACGCCGGGTGCGAAGGAGGCCATCGTGCTCGAGGGCGCGGCGCGCGGGCTCGTGGTGCAGGGGATCCTCAGACTCCGCGAGCCTGTCGAAGATGTGCGGGGGAATGATCGTGCAGAAGACCGGTTCAGCCGATGCGCTCATGACGTGCAATGTGACACCGGACACCGGAGCTGACACTCCTTTGTGCGGCGATTAATGAAATCGAGTGATTGGTATCCGTTTGGGTGGCGAAGCTTCCGCATCCCGCATTCTGATACGGGGCAGTGCGAGCGCACGGGTGTCGGGGTGAGAAGGCGCCGATCCAGGCGAGCCAGCGGTGGCACATCGAGCGCACCCACGCCTGGCAGAACGCCTTCCACCGGCTCGCCCGATGCTACGAGCGCCGCGCCGCCGTCATTGACGCCTTCTTCGACCTCGCCGATACGATCATCACCGTCCGTAGCCTGCTCCGCAGGGCGTGGACGACCCACCACTGGGACGGACCTCCGAACCGCCGCCCCTGATCACACGCCTATCTGCGCGACCTCTAACGGAGCGGTGTTTGCGCCCCACGTCGAACGACGGGCGGCGGGAAGAAGCCCCCAGCGGTGGCGCCTGGCCCGCGGGTCTGCTGTAGCGATGCTGAGGCGCGATCCAGATTTATCGGAGTTCGGCGGTCTGCGGATGTCGAGAACGTGCCACCGGCTCCGTCCCGGGGACATCAGCGGCCACCGCCGGCCGCACGAGGAAGAAGGAGAAGCCAGCATGGCGATTCAGCGGATGGACAACGTCGGCATCGTCGTCGAGGACATGGATGCCGCCATCGCGTTCTTCGTGGAACTCGGTATGGAGCTGGAGGGCAGGGTGGAGGTCGAGGGCCTCTTCGCCGACCAGTGCACCGGACTCGACGGCGTCCGCTGTGACATCGCGATGGTCCGGACCCCGGACGGTCACAGCCGGCTCGAGCTGGCGAAGTACCGCAGCCCCGCGGTGATCAGCGCCGGGCCGCGCAACCGGCCGCACAACATTCTGGGCACGCACCGCGTCATGTTCGCCGTCGACGACATCGAGGACACCGTTGCCCGTCTGCGCCCTCACGGCGCCGAACTCGTCGGCGAGATCGCCCGGTTCGAGGACAGCTATCTGCTCTGCTACCTCCGCGGCCCGGAGGGCATCATCGTCGGACTGGCCGAGCAACTGCGCTGAGAAGGAGGAACCGAACCCTGCAGCCGATCGGCGCTGAAGAGGTCGTTTTCTCCCGTTGTTTCATTCCGGAATGCGGATTTCATCGGGTGTTATCGGGGCGTGCCGGTGAGGCGGCGGGGCGAATACGTACCGGACAGCATCGAACTCGTCGGCGGCGGCACTGGGACGGCGCGCGCTCCTGGTCAGCATCTTTCCAGGCGGAAAGGAGTTGCCGTGCTGGCCCCGGCGGTGGGGCCTTCACGCGGAGAAGTTCTGGAAGGGAAGCTCAACGGCCGTGTAGGCGAGGAGCGAGAAGGCGGCAGCGGCCACCAAGGTCAGCGCCCGCTCCTTGTGGCCGCGAGCCATCACCAGCGGCACCAGGAGGAAGACCGCCAGGCAGGCCCATGCCTGGGCGGCGTAATGCAAGGTCCACGCATAGTGGATGCCCTCCATGCCGAAAACGCCCGCGAGCGCGGCCAACCCGGTCACACGGTGCCGCGCGGTGCGGCCTCGCCGCCACCAGGCGCCCGCGACACCGAAAAGAGGTCCAGCGATCAAGGCCATGGCCAGCCAGAAGAGCGGGAACGTGAGGCCCCCCATGCCGTCCCGCCCGAATTCCGCGTAGCCGTAGTACCCGACGACCAGGCCGACCTCGGCGCACAGGCCGGCCACAGCCACCACGCGCAGGGACGCCCGCCCGGCCAGCAAGGCGCCGGCGACGAACGCAACGACGGACCAGACGGCGCCGGAATTGGGGATCTGATCCCAGGGGCTGGGCAGGAAGCCCTGGGCGAGATTGGTGAGAATTCCGAGAGCGAGCCCTCCGCCCAGCGCCCCCACCGTCGCGTGGGTCCACTTCGCGACCGTGACAGGAGCGGCTGCGGGGGAAAGTATCTGGTTCATAGAAGCGATCCTCGCTGCTGGCCGTGGATGCCAACAATGCGTACACATACGCTTTATCTGCAAATCGTGACATTGGGTGGCGAACGTGTGCGCATCATCACTCTGTGCATTCTCAGGAATGGTGTATCCCGGCTGGGCCGGGGCCGAGATCATCCCGGCGCCCGTAGCCCGCTCGGGGCGGGGCGGCTCGGCGTGCGGCAGCTGACCGCCCGGACGAACCAGTCCGGGACGCTCGGTTTCTGGCCGACTGCGCGTATTCCTCACGTGCCATCCGCAGCCACCTGAGGCGCCGGGGCATCCGTGCGGTCATCCCGCAGCCGTCCGTCCAAGTCGGCCACCGACTGCGGCGAGGCCGACCTGGCCACCGATGAATCGCCCTGGCCGTCGTAGATGCGCCTGCCGCTCTCGCAGCGGGACGCAAGTGACTGGTGTGACGATTCAGCCGTTTGGGAGAGTGTGAGTGTTCGACCGTGGATTGTGGACGATGACCTCTGGGCGCTGATCGAGCCGATGCTGCCGCCCTGGCCACAGAAGGCATCCCGTCCGAAGCCAGTGGATGACCGGTTGTGCCTGCAGGGCATCCTGTGCGTGCTCTACAACGACGTCAGCTGGCAACTGCTGCCGCTGGAGCTGGGGTTCGGCTCCGGACAGACCTGCTGGCGCCGACTGGGCCGGTGGCACGAGGTCAGCGTCTTCGAGAAGCTGCACCACACCCTGCTCGCCGAGCAGAAACGCATCAAATGCCCCCCTTCGCGCGGGTCACGCTGCCGCACCACTTTCGCAGGAGAACGCAAGAGCCCTCGGCCCGAGCTAGGGCTTCTGCCTTCAAGGAGACAGCCCCTAGAGGCGGCCCCCGATAGTAGGTGGAAGGTGTGACTGGACTGGACCGCGTCAGTCGGCAGAGGGTGGACGCCTGCTGTCCCGTAGGGGCGAGAGCCATCCTCAATCAGGGACTCCCAGGGATTTTTCAGGGACTTGCAGTTCTGTCTCAGGGACATTCCAGGGACTTTCCATTGAGTAAGCGAGAAAGGTCCCGACAGCCGTGAAAGAAGCAAAGCTCCAGGTCAGGGCTGTTTCCTGCCAGCTGATCGCGCTCGCCAGGCTGTATCAGGCCACACTGGCTCGGCCGGCTGCGTGGCTGGGGGCGACGGGGCGGCGTGAGCCGTCCGAGCGCGGCATCGCTGTTGGCGCTGCTCCGGGGTGAACTCCCCCTGAAGCAGCGCCACTTGGCAGGTCCGCCGCACCCCCTAGTAGGGGTAGAACCCCGACCCCGACTTGCGGCCGAGCCGCCCCGCGTCCACCATCCGCGCGAGCAGCGGGGGAGCGGCGTACAGGGGCTCCTTGTACTCCTCGTACATGGAGGCGGCGACCGAGGCCACGGTGTCCAGGCCGATCAGGTCCGAGAGTTTGAGCGGGCCCATCGGGTGGGCGCAGCCCAGTTCCATGCCGTTGTCGATGTCCTCGCGGCTGGCGATGCCCGACTCGAACATCCGGATTGCGGAGAGGAGATACGGGATCAGCAGGGCGTTGACGACGAAGCCGGAGCGGTCCTGGGCGCGGATGGCGCGTTTGCCCAGGACGTCGTGGACCAGGGCTTCGGCGCGCTTGATGGTCTCGTCGCCGGTGGTCAGGGCGGGGATCAGCTCCACCAGCTTCTGCACCGGGGCGGGGTTGAAGAAGTGGATGCCGATGACCTGGTCGGGGCGGGAGGTGGCGACCGCCAGCTTCACCAGGGGGATGGAGGAGGTGTTGGACGCCAGGATGGCGTCCTGGCGGGTGACGACCTGGTCGAGGACCTGGAAGATCTCCGTTTTGACCTGCTCGTTCTCCACCACGGCCTCGATGACCAGATCGCGGTCGGCGAACTCGCCGAGGTCGGTGGTGAAATTCAGCCGGCCGAGCGTGGCATCGCGTTCCGCGGGCGTGATCTTGCCGCGTTCGGCGGCCTTCTCGAGCGAGTTGGTCAGGCGGGTGCGGCCCAGTTCCAGGGCTTCGCCGGTGGTCTCGGCGACCATCACATCCAGCCCGGCGCGGGCGCACACCTCGGCGATGCCGGCGCCCATCTGGCCGCAGCCGACCACGCCGACGCGTGCGATGTCGGTGAAAGTGTCGCTCACCTCGTGCCTTTCGCTGATCTTCGGGACCCTGCGGTACGCCGTAAGGGTCCGACGCCCGCTTCGGCCCCGACGTTACTCCGCGCGGCGGCGTGCCACCGGCGCCGGGGCGGGCATCCTGAGCCCTCAGGACGGGACAAAGGGAGCAATCCCGTGTCTTTTCATGAGAGGGATCATGAGACGGATCACACAACGGATCACCCGGCGGGGATTCGCGGCGGGCGTGCTCGGCGCGGCGTCGTCCCTGCTCGCCCCGGGCGGCGGGATCCTCGCGGCACAGGCGGCGGGTCCGCCGGCCCGGGCGCGGCGGACCGGGGTGCGCGGCATGTGGCTGGCCACCGTCGCCAATCTCGACTGGCCCACCCGGCCGGGCCTTTCCCCCGCCCAGCAGCGGCGCCAGCTGCTCGACCTCTTCGACGCGGCCGTCGAACGCCGGCTGAACACGGTGTTCTTCCAGGTACGGTCCGCCGCCGACGCCCTGTGGCCCTCGCGGTACGAGCCATGGGCGCAGTCCCTGACGGGCGAACAGGGCAAGAACCCGGGCTGGGACCCGCTGGGCTTCGCGGTGAGTGAGGCGCACCGGCGCGATCTGGAGCTGCACGCCTGGTTCAACCCGTACCGGATCTCCAACCACGCCGAGGCCGCCCGGCTGGCGCCCGGCCATCCCGCCCGCCGGCATCCGGACTGGGTGATCCCCTACGGCGGCCGGCTCTACTACGACCCCGGCCTGCCCGAAGTCCGCGGTTTCGTGCAGGAGGCGATGCTGGACGCGGTGCGCGGCTACCCCGTCGACGGGGTGCACTTCGACGACTACTTCTATCCGTATCCCGTGGCCAAGCAGCGCTTCTGCGACGATGCGGCCTTCAAGAAGCACGGCGCGGGCTTCGCGGACCGGGCGAGCTGGCGGCGGGACAACGTCGACCGGATGGTGCGGGAGATGAAGGAGAGGGTCGCCGGGGTGGGACGGCCGGTGCGGTTCGGCGTCAGCCCGTCGGCGATCTGGCGCAACAAATCCACCGATTCCTCGGGCTCGGACACCCACGGGCTCCAGGCGTACGACTCCCTGTACGCCGACACCCGCCGCTGGGTGCGCGAGGGGTGGATCGACTACATCGTGCCGCAGACGTACTGGAACATCGGCTTCCCGGCGGCCGACTACGCCAAGCTCGTGCCCTGGTGGGCGCAGACCGTCACCGGCACCGGCGTGGACCTCTACATCGGCGAGGCCCTCTACCGGGCGGGCGATCCGGCGCAGCAAACGGCCTGGCAGGATCCGGCCGAGCTCTCCCGGCACCTGACACTCGCGCGCCGCTACCGGCAGGTCGGCGGGCATGTCTTCTTCTCGGCGCGGGATGTGGTGCACGACCGGGCCGGCGCGCTGGCCCGGGTCGTACGGGACCACTACGGCGGCGCGGTGCGGCCGTAGTGGCCGGTGGCCGGTGACGGGCCCCGGTGTCGTCGGAGCGCGTCAGCGGCCGGTGATGTCGGTGGCCTTGTCGTGCTGGACGACGCAGTCGGGGCCGGGGGACATGATCGATTCATGCCCGTCCTCGGCGCGGACGCGGTAGGGCGGTTCGCCGTTCGTGCCCAGTACCTCGACGATTTCCACGGCGTGATCGTGCTGCCCGACGATTCTGCCGTGCACGACCAGCCGGTCGCCCCTGCTTGCGTGCATCAGAGGTCCTCCCGCTTCGGGCGGCCGCGGACCGGGGGCGGCCGACGGTGCACTCCGGCCGGACGGTTGCGCGACCAAGGGTTTGCCTGCTTGACGGGCCGGGTGACGGTCCGGACGGCGCTACGTGCCATCGCGGCAAGTTTACGTCCGCGGGCCGCTCGCGCATCCGGCAGCGGCTGCCGGATGCGCTGCGTCAGCCGCGGGTCCGCTGGGTGACCGCGATGCACACCAGCACCGCCACCGCCGCGACGGGCGCCCCCGGCGGCAGGTGCTCGCCCAGCAGCAGCACCGACCACACCAGGGTCAGCAGCGGCTGGGCGAGCTGGAGCTGGCTGGCCTTGGACACGCCGATGGCCGCCATACCGCGGTACCAGACCACCAGCCCCAGGAACTGTGAGCCGAACGCCAGCCACAGCAGACCGCACACCGCGTGCACGGTCAGCCGCAGCGGTTCGCCCGCCAGCGCCACCGCCGCCCCCACCGACGTCAGCGGCAGGGCCAGCACCAGCGCCCAGCCGATCACCTGCCAGCCCGGCATACGGCGGGCCAGCCGGGCGCCCTCGGTGTATCCGGCCGCGCACACCAGCAGCGCCGCGAACAGGAGCAGATCGCCGGTGCCGGGCGCCCCGCCGCTCTGCTGCACCGCGAAGCCGATGACGACGACGGCGCCGGCCAGCGAGGCGATCCAGAAGGTGCGCGAGGGCCGCGCCCCGGTCCGTACGGCGGAGAAGGCGGCGGTGGTCAGCGGCAGCAGGCCGACCACCACGGCCGCATGCGAGGTGGTGGAGGTCTGAAGGGCCAGCGTCGTCAGCAGCGGGAAGCCGAGGACCACACCGCCCGCCACGACGGCGATGCCCGCCCAGTGGCGCCGCTCGGGCACCCGCACCCGCAGGACGAGCAGACAGCCGCCGGCGAGGACGGCCGCGAGCACGCTGCGCAGCATCACCACCGTCCACGGGCCCATGCCCTCCAGGGCCCAGGCCGTGCCGGGGAAGGTGAGGGAGAAGGCGGCGACGCCGAGCGCGGCGAGCAGGGCGCCGCGGGCCGGGGCGGCCGGGCGCGCCGGGGGGACGTCGGCGGCGGCCGCTGCGGGGGTGGTGGAGGCGGTGGCCGGTGCGGTGCCGGTGCCCTCGACCGCTATCCGTTCCGCTATCCGTTCCTGGGTGATAGCGCTATCGTTATGTCTCATGCATGAGCGTAGCAGTGTTGCTGAGCTGGCCGCGAGCCTCCGTGATGAGCTGAACCGCTACTCACCCGGAGAGAAGCTCCCGTCGAGCCGCGCCCTGATCGAGCGGCACCGCGTGAGCCCGGTGACCGTCTCCCGGGCGCTGGCCGAGCTCGTCGCCGAGGGCCTGGTCGTCACCCGGCCCGGCGCCGGCGCCTTTCGCGCCACACCGCGCCCCGAGGCCCCGCGCCCCGCCGACACCTCCTGGCAGGAGATCGCCCTGAGCGCCGAACCGGGCGGCGACCAGGTGCCCCGCAGCGTCGACGCCACCGGCGTGCTGGCCACCCTCGCCGCCCCCGCCCCCGGCGTCATCGAACTCCACAGCGGCTATCTCCACCCCGACCTCCAGCCCGAACGCGCCCTCGCCGGAGCGCTCGCCCGCGCCGGACGGCGGCCCGGCGCCTGGAACCGCCCGCCGGTCGAGGGCGTCACCGAGCTACGCGCCTGGTTCGCCCGGGAGATCGGCGGCCCCGGCGGCGCGCTCGCCACCAGCGACGTCCTGGTCACCGCCGGCGGCCAGAGCGCGCTGACCTGCGCCCTGCGCGCGGTCGCCGCGCCCGGCGCACCGGTCCTGGTCGAATCCCCGACCTACCCCGGCATGCTGGCCGCCGCCCGCGCCTCCGGCCTGCGCCCGGTCCCCGTACCGGTCGATGCGGACGGCGTGCGCACCGACCTCCTCGCCGACGCCTTCCGGGCCAGCGGGGCGCGGCTGTTCGTGTGCCAGCCGCTGTTCCAGAACCCGACGGGCACGGTGCTGGCGGCCGAGCGGCGGCGCGAGGTGCTGCGGGTGGCCCGCGCGGCCGGGGCGTTCGTGGTGGAGGACGACTTCGCCCGGCGCCTGGTCCACGACGGCGCGCCCGCCCTTCCGCCGACCCTGATGGCGGACGACCACGACGGCACCGTCGTCCATGTCTGCTCGCTGACCAAGGCCACCTCGCCCAGCCTGCGGGTGGGCGCCCTGGCGGCCCGCGGCCCGGTCCTCGACCGGCTGCGCGCCATCCAGGTCGTCGACAGCTTCTTCGTCCCCGGACCGCTCCAGGAGGCCGCCGTCGAACTGGTCGGCTCGCCCGCCTGGGCCCGTCATCTGCGGATGATCGCCGGCGAACTGGCGGTCCGCCGGGACACCCTGCTCGCCGCCCTGCACCGCCATCTGCCCGCCCTCGCCGGCAGCGCCCTGTTCGTCCCGCCCGGCGGCTACCACCTGTGGGTGCGCCTCCCGGACGGCACCGACGAGGCCGCGCTGACCGGAGCGGCCCTGCGCGCCGGCGTCGCCGTCGCCGGCGGCCGCCCCTACTTCGCCGCCGAACCGCCCGCCCCGCACCTCCGGCTGAGCTTCGCGTCCGCGTCCGGCGCCGCCGAACTCACCGAAGGGGCGCGGCGGCTGCGCCGGGCCTGCGACGAGCTGGGCATCGCGGTGGGGTGAGCCAGGCGGGGCCGCCGGTCCGACGCGAAGCGGGGCCGCCGGTTCGCTGCGTGCGGAGCCACCGGTTCGACGCCTGCCGGGGCCGCCGGTCCCGCGCCCCGCCCGCCGGTTCGACGCCGCCCCCGCCCGTCTGCCAACCTCCCGGCATGACCGCTCCTCCGCTCGAAGCACCCGACGGCTACGAGATCTCCACCGACCCGGCCCGACTGGACGCCGGCCTGGTCCACCGCTGGCTGTCCACCGACGCCTACTGGTCCATGGGCCTGCCCCGCGCGCAGTACGAGCGGGCCGTCGCCGGGTCGCTCAACTTCGGTCTGTACGAGACCGGTTCGGGGCGACAAGCGGCGTATGCCCGGGTAGTGACCGATCACGCCACCTTTGCCTGGCTCTGCGATGTCTACGTCGCCCGCGACGACCGCGGCAAGGGACTGGGCACCGCCCTGGTGGAGGTCATAGCCGACCACCTGGCGTCCTGCGGGCTGCCCAGGATCACGCTCGCCACCAAGGACGCGCACGGGGTGTACGAGAAGATCGGCTTCCGGCCGCTGGCCGCGCCGGAGCAGTGGATGACGATGGGGCTGATGGACCCGGGACCCCTCGGTATCTGATCAAAACGGCCGACCGGATCGGCGGTACCCCTACCATCGGCGAATGCACGTTCGCCTCAAACTGCTCGCCGCCGCCCGCAGCTCCATGCTGCTGGAGACCCGGTTCGAGGACGACCGCCCGCTCGACGCCGCCGGGTGGCAGAAGGCCGAGCGCGCCGCGCCCGTCCTGTGCCGGCTCGCCGCCGCGGAGCTGCGCTACTGCTCGCCGTCGGCGCGCTGCCGGGAGACCGGTGAGGTCCTCGGCCTCACCCCGCTCGCCCAACCGGCCCTGCGCGACTGCGATATGGGCCGCTGGCGCGGCCGGACCCTGGCCGAGGTCACCGCGGCCGAACCGCGCGCCGTCGACGCCTGGCTCGCCGATCCCCGCTCCGCCCCGCACGGCGGCGAGTCGCTGCTGTCCTTCATCACCCGCATCGGCACCTGGCTCGACACCCGGCCCCCGGGGGACGGCGCCGGTCTGGTGGCCGTCGCCGAGCCCAATGTCGTACGCGCCGCCCTGACCTATGCGCTCCAGGCGCCCCCGCACACGTACTGGCGGCTCGACGTCCAGCCCCTGTCGGTGACGACCCTGCGGGGGCGCGCGGGCAACTGGAGCCTGGCACTGGAGGCGTGAACCCGGCCCCGGTACGGCCGGTCACGAGGTGGACCCCGGCCCGGCCCGCGCTCATCGGTGCCCGGCCACCATCCCCGTCCACGATGTCGGCCGCACCGCATCGCCCCTGGTCAGCCAGGCGTTCGCGGCCTCCACCCGGCCGCCGACGCGCAGCTTCGCGTAGGCGTGCTCCAGGTGTTTGTCGACGGTGCGGGGGCTGATGGCCAGCCGGTGGGCGATCTGCTGATTGGTCAGGCCGTGCGCGAGCAGGGCGAGGACGGCGGACTCGCGGCGGGTGACCTCGCAGCGCAGAGCAGGCGGCGGGGCCAGGCGGCGCAGGACATGGGCGAGGCGGGTGCGCAGCAGGGCGGCGGTCAGGACGTCGTCGTCGGTGAAGTCGGGGCCGCTGCGGTTGATCACCAGACAGATGCTGCGGGGTGTGCCGTCCACGTAGCCGCCGGAAAAGGACATCGCGAGCTGCCGCTCGGCGCCGAGGGGCCGGTAGACGTCGTGGTAAGCGGCCAGCGCGTGGTAGGCGCGGTCGCTCTGGAGGGTCGAGCGGCGCAGCGGGGTTCCGGTGGCGGTCCAGGTGTGGGCGACCAGCGGGTCGGCCGGTGCATGGCGGTCGAAGGCGGCCTGGCTGTCCAGGGTCACCAGATCCGCGGGGAGGGTGGTGGGGGTGCGGTGCGTGGGGTCGGGGCTGGGTGCCCAGACAATGCTGTCGCCCGGTACGGCGTCGAGCAGCAGTGGGAGCAGGGCCGGAACAAGGCTCTCCTCGTCGACGGCATCGATCAGGAGGTCCACGACGTCAAAGATGCGTCGCAGACCGGCCTCCGCGGCCGTGCTCATGCATCCAGCGTGGGCGGCGGCGCGGGGCCGCGTCAAGGTGCCGTTCGGCCCACCGGCGGGGCGCCATCACCGCCGTGGGCACGGACCGTACGCAGGGACCGTACGCAGGGAACCTCCGTGGGGTTGCCGCCCGGCCGGCCGGGGGAAGACCGGCCGGGGGCGTCGGCCGCGCATGGCGGCCGACGGCGTGAACGCGGTTGGCCGGACCGCTCCACTTCACTCCAGCAGGCGGAACGGGCTCCGCGCCATACGGGATTCCCCGTATGCGGGCGCCCGGCGGGTGTGCTGACATTCCCGATATTCCGGGCCGACACTGGAGGGGAGGAGGTGCGCCATGCGGAAGATGGTCGACTGCCGGGATCACCCCAGCGAGATGCACTGCACCCTCGTGATCGCCGGTGAGGAGGAGGAAGTGGTCCGCGCTGCCACCGAGCACGCCGTGTCCGTCCACGGCCACACGGACGGCCCCGAGCTGCGCGCACAGATCCGCTCCGCCCTCAAGGACGAGGCGGTGCAGCACGCCTGACCGCCACGGGGTGCGCAAGGGTCCGGCACCTACGGGGTGCGCGAGGGGTTCCGGCGCTGCGGACGGTGGGTCGGCCGCGGCGCCGGGCGCGCGCCCGACGAGGGGCCCGCGCCGGGCGCGCACCGGAAGAGGGGCGCGCGTTGCATAAAACTGCCGCTGTCCGTATAGTCATGCCATCAAGGAGGAGGGTCCATGACGGTACGAGCAGCAGTGGCCGGAGCGAGCGGATACGCGGGAGGTGAGGTCCTGCGTCTGCTTCTGGCGCACCCCGAGGTCGAGATCGGCGCGGTCACCGGACACTCCAGCGCGGGCCGGCGCCTGGGTTCCCTCCAGCCGCATCTGCTCCCGCTGGCCGACCGGGAGCTCGCGGCCACCTCCGCCGAGGCGCTGGCCGGCCATGACGTCGTCTTTCTCGCGCTGCCGCACGGCCAGTCCGCCGCGGTCGCCGAACAGCTCGGCCCCGATGTGCTCGTCGTCGACTGCGGCGCCGACTTCCGGCTGAAGGACGCCGCCGAGTGGGAGACCTTCTACGGCTCGCCCCACGCGGGCACCTGGCCCTACGGCCTCCCGGAGCTGCCCGGAGCCCGCGCCGCGCTCCAGGGGGCCAAGCGCATCGCGGTCCCGGGCTGCTACCCGACCGCCGTCTCGCTCGCCCTCTTCCCCGCCTACCAGGCCGCCCTCGCCGAGCCCGAGGCCGTCATCGTCGCGGCCTCCGGCACCTCCGGCGCGGGCAAGGCGGCCAAGCCGCATCTGCTGGGCTCCGAGGTCATGGGCTCGATGAGCCCGTACGGCGTCGGCGGCGGCCACCGGCACACCCCCGAGATGATCCAGAACCTGAGCGCCGCGGCGGGCGAGCGGGTCGGCGTGTCCTTCACCCCGACCCTCGCGCCGATGCCCCGCGGCATCCTCGCCACCTGCACGGCCAGGGCCCGGCCCGGCGTGGACGCCGCCGCCGTACGGGCCGCGTACGAAAAGGCGCTGGCCGACGAGCCGTTCGTCCGGCTGCTGCCGGAGGGGCAGTGGCCCTCGACCGCCGCCGTGTACGGCTCCAACGCCGTCCACCTCCAGGTCACGCTGGATACGGCGGCCGGCCGGATCATCGCGATCAGCGCCATCGACAACCTCACCAAGGGGACCGCGGGCGGCGCCGTCCAGTCCATGAACATCGCCCTCGGTCTCGACGAGACCACCGGACTTTCGACGATCGGAGTCGCGCCGTGAGTGTGACGGCAGCCAAGGGATTCACGGCGGCGGGTATCGCCGCCGGCATCAAGGAGAACGGCAACCCGGACCTCGCCCTCGTGGTGAACAACGGGCCGCGCCTGGCCGCCGCCGGAGTCTTCACCTCCAACCGCGTCAAGGCCGCACCGGTCGTCTGGTCCGAGCAGGTCCTCAAGGGCGGCCGGGTCTCCGCCGTCATTCTCAACTCCGGTGGCGCCAACGCCTGTACGGGCCCGCTGGGCTTCCAGGACACCCACGCCACCGCGGAGAAGGTCGCCGAGGCGCTGGCCGGCCACAGCGCGGGCGAGGTGGCCGTCGCCTCCACCGGACTGATCGGCCTCCGGCTCCCGATGGACAAGCTGCTGCCCGGGGTCGAGCAGGCGGCGGCCGAACTGACCGACCACGGCGGCGAGAAGGCCGCCATCGCCATCAAGACCACCGACAGCGTGCACAAGACCGCGCAGGTCAGCGGTGGGGGTACCGCCGGGCCGGAGGCCGGGGGAGGCTGGACGGTCGGTGGGATGGCCAAGGGTGCCGGCATGCTCGCCCCGGGCCTGGCCACCATGCTCGTGGTGCTCACCACCGACGCCGACGTACCGGCCGACGCCCTGGACACCGCGCTGCGCGCCGCGACCCGCACCACCTTCGACCGGGTCGACTCCGACGGCTGTATGTCCACCAACGACACCGTCCTGCTGCTGGCCTCCGGCGCCTCCGGCATCGTTCCCGACCAGGACGATTTCGCCGAGGCCGTCCGCACCGTCTGCGCCGACCTCGCCCGCCAGCTCATCGGCGACGCCGAGGGCGCCAGCAAGGACATCCGTATCGAGGTGATCAACGCCGCGAGCGAGGACGACGCCGTCGAGGTCGGCCGGTCCATCGCCCGTAACAACCTCCTCAAATGCGCCATCCACGGCGAGGACCCCAACTGGGGCCGGGTGCTCTCCGCGATCGGCACCACCTCCGCCGTCTTCGAGCCCGACCAGCTCAATGTCGCCATCAACGACGTCTGGGTGTGCAAGAACGGCTCGGTGGGGGAGGACCGCGACCTGGTCGACATGCGCTACCGGGAGGTCCGCATCACCGCCGACCTGGCCGCGGGCAAGGAGTCCGCGGTCATCTGGGCCAACGACCTCACCGCCGACTACGTCCACGAGAACAGCGCGTACTCCTCATGACCACGACCCGTAAGCACACCGCGCTCCCCAAGGCCCGCACCCTCATCGAGGCGCTGCCCTGGCTGACCCGGCACCACGGCAAGACCGTCGTCATCAAATTCGGCGGCAACGCCATGATCGACGAGGAGCTCAAACGCGCCTTCGCCCAGGACGTCGTCTTCCTGCGGCACGCCGGGCTGCGCCCCGTCGTCGTGCACGGCGGCGGCCCGCAGATCAGCGCCCAGCTGGATCTGCTCGGTCTGGAATCGGAGTTCAAGGGCGGCCTGCGGGTCACCACGCCCGAGGCGATGAACGTCGTACGGATGGTGCTGGCCGGCCAGGTCCAGCGCGAGCTGGTCGGCCTGCTCAACGAGCACGGCCCGCTCGCCGTCGGCATGACCGGCGAGGACGCCCAGCTGATGACCGCGACCAAGCACTTCGCCGAGGTCGACGGCGAGCGGGTGGACATCGGCCGGGTCGGTGAGATCACCGCCATCGACCCGGGCGCGGTCGAGGCGCTTCTGGACGACGGCCGGATCCCCGTCATCTCCTCCATCGCCCGCAGCAGCGACGACGGCGACGACTTCGGCGTCTTCAACGTCAACGCCGACACCGCCGCGGCCGCCCTGGCCGCCGCCCTCGGCGCCGAGACGCTGATGGTCCTCACCGACGTCGAGGGCCTCTACGAGGACTGGCCGAACAGCGACGAGGTGATCTCCCGCCTGACGGCCGCCGAACTGGAAAAACTGCTGCCCGACCTGGCCAGCGGCATGGTCCCCAAGATGCGGGGCTGTCTGCACGCCGTACGCAACGGTGTGCACACCGCCCGGGTCATCGACGGGCGGGTCCAGCACTCGATCCTGCTGGAGATCTTCACCGACGAAGGAATCGGCACGATGGTCGTGCCGGACGCGGACACCGAGACGACCGAGGGGACGGCATGAACGGGGCGGCACACGGCGGGGGACCGGCGGACAACGCGGGACTGACCCGGCGCTGGCAGGGCGCGATGATGCACAACTTCGGCACCCCCCGGCTGCCGCTGGTCCGTGGCGAGGGCGCCGTGGTGTGGGACGCCGACGGCAACTCCTACCTCGACTTCCTCGGCGGTATCGCGGTCAACTCCCTGGGCCACGCCCACCCCGCGATCGTCCGGGCGGTCTCCGACCAGGTCGCCACCCTCGGCCATGTCTCCAACTTCTTCGTCGCCGAGCCCACCGTGGCCCTGGCCGAGCGGCTGCTGGCGCTGGCCGGCGGCCGCCCCGGCCGGGTCTACTTCTCCAACTCCGGCGCCGAGGCCAACGAAGCCGCCTTCAAGATCGGCCGGCTCACCGGACGCACCCATATGGTCTCCACGGCCGGCGGTTTCCACGGCCGCACCATGGGCGCCCTGGCCCTGACCGGCCAGCCCGCCAAACAGGCCCCGTTCGCCCCGCTCCCCGGCGACGTCGACCACGTCCCGTACGGGGACGCCGAAGCCCTCCGCGCCGCCGTCACCACCGACACCGCGCTGGTCATCCTGGAGCCGGTCCAGGGCGAGAACGGCGTGGTCGTCCCGCCGCCCGGCTACCTCCGGGCCGCCCGCGAGATCACCGCCGCCACCGGCACCCTCCTCGTCCTCGACGAGATCCAGACCGGCATCGGCCGCACCGGCCACTGGCTGGAGTCCCAGGCCCAGGGCGTCGAGGCCGATGTCGTCACCCTCGCCAAGGGCCTGGGCGGCGGCCTCCCGATCGGCGCGACGCTGGCCTTCGGCCCGGCCGCCGACCTGCTGAGCCCCGGCTCGCACGGTTCCACCTTCAGCGGCAACCCGGTCGTCTGCGCCGCCGCCCTCGCCGTCCTGGACACCCTCGACAAGGACGGCATCCTGGAGAACGTCAAGCGCGTCGGTGAGCGTCTGCGCAGCGGAATCGAGGCGCTGGGGCACCCAATGGTCCGCCAGGTCCGCGGTGCGGGCCTGCTCCTGGGTATCGTCTTGACCGAGCCCCTCGCGCCCCAGGTGCAGCAGGCGGCTCAGGACGCGGGCCTCCTGGTGAACGCGGTCGCGCCGGACGTCATCCGGCTCGCCCCGCCGCTGATCGTCTCCGACGAGCAGGCGGATACGTTCCTCGGGAAGCTCCCCGCCGTCCTCAACACGGCCCGCCAAGGGGCCGACGGGGAACAACGATCCGGAGACTGACACCAACGATGACCGAGCCGCAGGAGACCGGGTCGCCCAACGGCGGCGGCCCGGCGGTACCGCAGACCCGCACCGCCCGCCACCGCCGGATCGTGGACATCCTCAACCGGCAGCCGGTCCGCTCCCAGAGCCAGCTCGCCAAGCTGCTCGCCGACGACGGCCTGTCCGTCACCCAGGCGACGCTGTCGCGCGATCTGGACGAGCTGGGCGCGGTCAAGATCCGTAACACCGGCGGCGAGCTGATCTACGCGGTGCCCAGCGAGGGCGGCGACCGCAAACCGCGCGCGCCTCTGGGGGAGTCCGCCAAGGAGGAGCGCATGCGCCGCCTCTCCGGCGAACTCCTCATCTCCGCCGAGGCCTCCGCCAACCTCGTCGTCCTGCGCACCCCGCCCGGCGCCGCCCAGTTCCTGGCCTCGGCCATCGACCAGGCCGAACTCCACGACATCCTCGGCACCATCGCCGGTGACGACACCCTGCTGCTGATCAGCCGCGATCCGGCCGGCGGACAGGCGCTGGCGGACCATCTCCTGCGGCTGGCCCAGGGCGCGCACTGACCCTTCCGGCCCCGCCCTTCACCCTCCGTGCGGATTTATGTGCATATAGTGACCGGCGGTGCGGTGGTGAGCCCGTGACGTCCTGCTGCGGGCGGCGCCGCCGTACGGTCATGCGCCGCCGGAGCGCGGCGTCACCACCTCTGCTGCGTCGGCCGGGGCCGGTCCGCAGGAAGGAGCGCTGAAAAGTGAAGCTTCGGCGGAAGGGCGGGCCGCGCAGCACGGCGGCCGGTACGGCGGTCCTCTGCGGCGCCCTGGTCCTGGCGGGCTGTTCGGGCAGCAGCTCCGAACCCTCCGGCAGCGCGCCGGTCAGCACCGCCGCGGGTGGTATCGCCTGCGGCAAGGCGGCCACGCTGAACGCCTCGGGCTCGACGGCGCAGCAGTACGCGATGAAGTACTGGATCAAGAACTACACCCAGGCGTGCCACGACACCAAGATCAACTATGACGGCAACGGCTCCGGGGCCGGCCAGAAGGACTTCCTGCACGGCAAGACCGCCTTCGCCGGATCGGACTCCCCGCTCAGCGCCGACCAGGTGAACCAGTCCAAGAAGGTCTGCACCGGCGGCGGCCACGCCGTCCACCTGCCGGTCGTCGCCGGACCGATCGCGGTCGCCTTCCACCTCCCCGGCGTCGACCGGCTGATCCTCGACGCCCCCACCCTCGCCAAGATCTTCAACGGGCAGCTCACCAAGTGGAACGATCCGGCGATCGCGCAGCTCAACAAGGGTGCCAAGCTGCCCGCGACGCCGATCAAGACGTTCCACCGCGCCGACTCCTCCGGCACGACGGACAACTTCACGGCCTATCTCGCCGCCACGGCCCACGGCGCCTGGCCGTATGCGCACAGCAAGGAGTGGCCCGCCAAGGGCGGCCAGGCCGTCACCGGATCCTCGGACCTGGCCACCCAGGTGCAGCGGACCGAGGGCGCGATCGGCTATGTCGACCTGCCGTATGCCGTCGCCCGCATGCTGCGCACGGTCTCGGTCGACACCGGCGCCACGGCCCCCGCCGACGCCAATGTGATCGCGTCCTCCCATGCGATCGCCGGTGCCAAAACCGTCGACACGGGCAATGACGTCCTGCTGAAACTCGACTACGCGACCAAGGCGCCGGGCGCCTACCCCATCAACGCGGTCACCTACGAGATCGTCTGCAACAAGGGCAACAAACCGGCGACCTGGCCCGCCACCAAGGCGTTCCTGACCTATGTCGCCAGCCCGAAGGGGCAGCAGAACCTGACCTTCCAGGGCTATGCGACGCTTCCGGCGAGCGTCGTGAACAAGGTCCGCAGCGAGATCGGCATGCTGTCGTAACCCGGCGTGGGGCACCGTGACCCGGCGTGGAAGAACCTCACGCGGCATGGGAAAGGCCCGCCGATCCGGGATTTTCTCCCGTATCGGCGGGCCTTTGTCGCACCGTCGGGACGACAGGATTTGAACCTGCGACCCCTTGACCCCCAGTCAAGTGCGCTACCAAGCTGCGCCACGTCCCGGTGCTCGTGCCGACCGGAAGAGTCCCGGCCGGGGCGTGCAGAAGAAAAATACCCTGTCCCCGGCCCTGATTCCAAAGCGGGGCCCCTTCCGGCCGATTCCGGGCATCCGGGCGGGCGCTGCCGGGCCGTGTTTGGATGAGGTATGACCCGAAAATCCCGTAATGCCGGTTCCTACCGAGAAGGTGCACGTTCTGCCGGTATTCGTGTGCGCCGGGTGTACGACGCTCCGGAGCCGGACGACGGCGCCCGGGTGCTGGTGGACCGGCTGTGGCCGCGGGGGCTGTCGAAGTCCGATGCGGCGCTGGCCGAGTGGTGCAAGGACGCGGCGCCCTCGTCGGAGCTGCGGCGCTGGTACGGCCATCAGGAGGGGCTCTACGACGCCTTCGCCGAGCGCTATCGCGAGGAGCTGGCCCAGGACGCGGTGCAGCCCGCGCTGGACCGGCTGCGGGAGCTGGCGGCGGACGGGCCGCTGACGCTGCTCACCGCGACGAAGGACGTGGGGCGAAGTCATGTGCAGGTACTCCTCGATCTCCTGGGCGAGGACTCCTGACGGCACGAGGGCTCCCGATTCCGTACGGCGGTCCCTGTCGAACCGCGCCCGGCACCCCTTCCGGCGCTCCGTCCGTGCGTCACTGACCTGCGCTTTCGGTGATGCATTGACGAAACATACGGTGGAGTGCATACTTATACCCATCAGCGTATGCACCGTAAGGAGAATCCCGTGACCGAGCGCGTCGTACTCGCCTACTCGGGCGGCCTGGACACCTCTGTCTGCATCGGCTGGATCGCCGAGGAGACGGGCGCCGAGGTCATTGCCGTTGCCGTGGACGTCGGCCAGGGCGGCGAGGACCTGGACGTCATCCGCAAGCGTGCGCTCGCCTGCGGCGCGGTGGAGGCGGAGGTCGCCGACGCCAAGGACGAGTTCGCCGAGGAGTACTGCCTGCCGGCGATCAAGGCCAATGCGCTGTACATGGACCGCTACCCGCTGGTCTCGGCGCTCTCCCGGCCGACGATCGTCAAGCATCTGGTCGCCGCCGCCAAGAAGCACGGCGCGACCACCGTCGCCCACGGCTGCACCGGCAAGGGCAACGACCAGGTCCGCTTCGAGGCCGGTATCTCCTCCCTCGCCCCCGACCTCAAGTGCATCGCCCCCGTGCGGGACTACGCGATGACCCGGGACAAGGCGATCGCCTTCTGCGAGGAGAAGAACCTCCCGATCGCGACGACCAAGAAGTCGCCGTACTCCATCGACCAGAACGTCTTCGGGCGGGCCGTGGAGACCGGCTTCCTGGAGGACATCTGGAACGGTCCGATCGAGGACGTCTACGAGTACACCCAGAACCCGGCGACCCCCCGCGAGGCCGACGAGGTCGTCATCACCTTCGAGCAGGGTGTCCCGGTCGCCCTGGACGGCAAGAAGGTCACCGTTCTGGAGGCGATCCAGGAGCTCAACCGGCGGGCCGGCGCCCAGGGCATCGGCCGGATCGACATGGTCGAGGACCGGCTGGTGGGCATCAAGTCCCGTGAGGTGTACGAGGCGCCGGGCGCGATCGCGCTGATCACCGCGCACCAGGAGCTGGAGAACGTCACCGTCGAGCGCGAACTGGCCCGCTACAAGCGGCAGGTCGAGCAGCGCTGGGGCGAGCTGGTCTACGACGGCCTGTGGTTCTCCCCGCTCAAGCGGGCCCTGGACGGCTTCATCGACGAGGCCAACCAGGCCGTCTCCGGCGACATCCGGATGACGCTGCACGGCGGCCGCGCGGTCGTCACCGGCCGGAAGTCCGACCAGTCGCTCTACGACTTCAACCTGGCGACGTACGACACCGGCGACACCTTCGACCAGTCCCTCTCGAAGGGCTTCATCGAGCTCTTCGGTATGTCCAGCAAGATCGCGTCCAAGCGCGACCTGGCCTGAGCCCTTCTCGTTACGTACGAAAGCCGCCTCCTCGCCCTCGCGGCGAGGAGGCGGTGCCGCACATTCCACCCCTCCGAGGAGCAGCAGTGAGCAGCAACAGCGGTGACGTCCGGCTCTGGGGCGGCCGTTTCGCCGCCGGACCAGCGGACGCCCTGGCCCAGCTGTCGGCATCCGTCCACTTCGACTGGCGGCTCGCCCCGTACGACATCGCCGGATCCCGTGCGCACGCCCGGGTCCTGCACAAGGCGAAACTGCTCACCGAGGACGAGCTGACGCGCATGATCGCCGGGCTCGACCAGCTGGAGGCCGATGTCGCCGACGGCTCGTTCACCGGCACCATCGCCGACGAGGACGTCCACACCGCCCTGGAGCGCGGGCTGCTGGAGCGGCTCGGCCCGGACCTCGGCGGCAAGCTGCGGGCCGGCCGCTCCCGTAACGACCAGGTGGCCACGCTCTTCCGGATGTATCTGCGCGACCACGCCCGGATCATCGGCGGGCTGATCGCCGACCTCCAGGAGGCGCTGATCGGCCTGGCCGAGGCGCACCCGGACGTCGCCATGCCGGGCCGGACCCACCTCCAGCACGCCCAGCCGGTGCTCTTCGCCCACCATGTGCTGGCGCACGTCCAGTCGCTGTCGCGGGACGCGGAGCGGCTGCGGCAGTGGGACGAGCGCACGGCCGTCTCGCCGTACGGGTCGGGCGCGCTGGCCGGCTCCTCGCTCGGCCTGGACCCCGAGGCGGTCGCCGCGGATCTGGGCTTCGAGCACGGCAGCGCGGGCAACTCGATCGACGGTACGGCCTCGCGGGACTTCGTCGCCGAATTCGCGTTCATCACGGCGATGATCGGCGTCAACCTCTCCCGTATCGCCGAGGAAGTCATCATCTGGAACACGAAGGAGTTCTCCTTCGTCACCCTCGACGACGCCTTCTCCACCGGCTCGTCGATCATGCCGCAGAAGAAGAACCCGGACATCGCCGAGCTGGCGCGCGGCAAGTCGGGCCGGCTCATCGGCAATCTGACCGGTCTGATGGCCACGCTCAAGGCGCTGCCGCTCGCCTACAACCGCGACCTCCAGGAGGACAAGGAGCCGGTGTTCGACTCCTGTGACCAACTGGAGGTGCTGCTCCCGGCGTTCACCGGCATGATGGCCACGCTGACGGTGCACCGCGAGCGGATGGCGGAGCTGGCCCCGGCCGGGTTCTCGCTGGCCACCGATATCGCGGAGTGGCTGGTGCGGCAGGGCGTGCCGTTCCGGGTGGCGCATGAGGTCGCGGGGGAGTGCGTCAAGGAGTGCGAGGCGCACGGCATCGAGCTGGACCAGCTCACCGACGAACAGTTCGCCAAGATCTCGCCGCATCTGACGCCCGAGGTCCGCGGCGTCCTCAACGTCCCCGGCGCGCTGGCCTCGCGCAGCGGCCGCGGCGGCACCGCGCCCTCGGCGGTCGCGGTCCAGCTCGCCGAGGTCCGGGCCGATCTGGCCGCACAGCAGGAATGGGCGGCGGCCAAGCGGAAGTAGCGCACGACGGCAGCCTTCAGGCGGCCCCCGTCCGGTCATCGGGCGGGGGCCGCCGTCGTCTGCCGTGGATCCCGTTCGGGCCCGAATGACCCGCCTCGATGAGACATTGGCGTCTCATTCGGTTAGTCTGTGTCTCATGGCTGTGGATCGCGAACAGGTACTCACCCAAGCCGCCGCGCTGCTCGCCCGGCGGTCGACGACCTCGATGGACGAGATCGCCCGCGCGGCCGGCATCAGCCGGGCCACCCTGCACCGGCACTTCGCCGGGCGCGATGCGCTGATCCGCGCCCTGGAACAGCTCGGCATCGAACAGTTCACCCAGGCCATGGACGCCGCCCGGCTCGACGACGGACCCGCCCCCGATGCGCTGCGCCGGCTGATCACCGAAGCCGAACAGGTCGCCGGCGTGCTGGCCTTCCTCTTCACCGAGAACCAGCTCTTCGAGGGCGCGGAGGTCAACGCCGGCTGGGCCCGCCTCGACGCCCGCCTCCACGCCCTCTTCCGCCGCGGCCAGGAGGAGGGCGATCTCCGTATCGACCTCAGCGCCGCCTGGCTGACCGAGGCCACCTACGGCCTGATCGGCGCGGCCGCCTGGGCCGTCCACGAAGGGCGCGTCGCGCGGGGCGAACTCAACCACTCGATCGCCGAGCTGCTGCTCGGCGGCATCCGACGGAGCATGGAGAAATGACCGAGACCGCAGCGTCCGGACCGGCCGGTTCGGCCCATGTGGACGATCAGCCCCGACCGGGCCGCTGGCTCGCCCTCGCCGTCCTCGTCCTCGCCGTCCTGCTGGTCGGCGTCGACGCCACGGTCCTCGGCCTGGCCACCCCGTTCCTGAGTGAGGATCTGAAGCCGTCGGGCACCCAGCTGCTGTGGATCGGCGACATCTACTCCTTCGTCATCGCCGGTCTCCTGGTCTCCATGGGCAGCCTCGGCGACCGCATCGGCCGCAAGAAACTGCTGCTGATCGGCTCCGTCGCGTTCGGCGGGCTGTCGGTGGTGTGTGCGTACTCCACCACCCCGGAGATGATGATCGCCGCCCGCGCCCTGCTGGGTGTGGCCGGTGCGACGCTGATGCCGTCCACCCTGGCGCTGATCCGCAACCTCTTCCACGACCCCAAGGAGCGCAGCCTCGCGGTCGGCATATGGGGCGCGATGGCCTCGGCCGGTACCGCCGTCGGCCCGGTCCTCGGCGGCTTTCTGCTGGGCCACTTCTGGTGGGGCTCGGTCTTCCTGATCAACCTTCCGGTGATGGCCCTCCTGGTCGTCGTCGGCATCAGGGTGATCCCCGAATCCCGCCATCCCGATCCCGGCCCCTGGGACATCCCCAGCGTCGCGCTGTCCCTGGTGGGCATCGTGGGCGTCGTCTACGCCATCAAGGAGGCGGCGGTCCACGGCTACCGCGGCGACATCCTGGCCGCCGGCCTGATCGGCCTGCTTGCGCTGTTCGTCTTCGTACGCCGCCAGCTCAGCCTGGACTCCCCCCTGCTCAACATGAAGCTCTTTCACCACCGGGGCTTCTCCGGCGCCGTACTGGCCGATCTGCTGACCATCCTCGGCCTGTCCGGGCTGGTCTTCTTCCTCTCCCAGTTCCTCCAGATGGTCCAGGTGCGCTCGCCGCTGAACGCCGGGCTCACCGAACTTCCCGCCGCGGTCGGCGCGGTCGGCGCCGGACTCGCCGCCGGGTATGTCGCCCGCCGACTGTCCGTACGCCTCGTCGTGGCCGGCGGCCTCGCCATCGTCGGGCTCTCGCTCGTCGGCTCCACCACCCTGCACGCCGACACCGGCACCGCCTCGATCGGCCTGATCCTCTTCGTCGTCGGCGTCGGCGCGGGCTTCTCCTTCACCGTCACCGCCGATGTCATCCTCTCCAGCGTCCCCAAGGAGGAGGCCGGCGCCGCCTCGGCGGTCTCCGAGACGGCCTACGAACTCGGCGCGGCCCTCGGCATCGCCCTGCTCGGCTCCATCGTCACCGGCATCTACCGCGACTTCCCGGCGCCCCCCGGCATCCCCGCGGGCACCGAGGCCGCCGCCCGCGAATCGCTCGGCGGCGCCATGGAGGCCGCCAAGGACCTGCCCGCCCACCAGGCCACCGCCCTGGTGAAGTCCGCTCAGCACAGCTTCGTCGACGGCCTGGACATCGCCGTCGGGGTGAGCGCCGTGGTGCTGTTGAGCGCGGCCGTCGCCGCATGGTTCCTCCTGCGGGGCCAGGAACTGGGCAACACCCCGGCGCAGCCGGAGACGGCCGCGGACGCCGAGCGGGATCCGCAGCCGGAGACGCTGGGCGGCGGGGGCGCCTGAGGGGGCCGCCCCCCGCCGCCGACGGTCCGACACCTACCGGAACGGCCGCCCCGCCGCGCCCCCGCCCGGCGACATCCGGGTCATGACCGACCGCCCACGGGCGTGTCCTCCAAGGCGCCGTGCCATGCACGCGCCATGATCCACAACGACACGCCTAGGGGGCGACTGTCCCCCGGCCGTTCACGCCCGGCAGGTGCCCCGGCGGCCGGACATCCCGCACGGCTCGCTCGACTCTCCCGTCGTCCCCCCACGGTCGGCCCGCTCAGGAGAGAGACGCAGTGCGCGACATCGGACGACGGTACTTCTTCACCGCCGCGGGGGCCCTCGCCACCGCAAGCGCCATCGGCAGCAACGCCTACGCCACCGGACACGCCCGCGACGCGGGCACCGCCGACGAATACGTCGATGTGCAATTGCTCAATATCACCGACCTGCACGGCTATCTCCAGGGCGCGCCCGGCGCACACTCCCGCATTACGGGAACGGGCGGTGCGACCTACACCGTCGGCGGCGTCGCGTACATGGCGGCGCATCTGGAACGGCTGCGCGCCGACCACCGCAACTCCCTCTTCTTCGCCCCCGGAGACCTCTTCTCCGGCTGGGAGTTCGATGCGGCCTCCCTCGCCGACGAACCCACCATCGAAGCGCTCAACGCCTTGGGACTGGACTTCGCCTCCGCCGGAAACCATGAATTCGACAAATCGGCGACCTTTCTGACGTCCCATATGGCAAAAGGCGTCTCCTACCCGACGGTGGACCGCGACGACTCCTTCGAGGACTCCACCGGCCAGCGCTTCCGCGGCGCGAAATTCCCGTACTACAGCGCCAATATGGTCTGGAACGAAAGCGGCGAGACCGTCCTGCCGCCGTACAACATCGTCTACGTCGACGCCGGCCGCGGCCGCACCCTGCCCATCGGCTTCATCCACCTCACGGCCCTGGGCGCCGAGACCTTCCCCGGCTCCTACCAGCCCGGACTGCGCACCCTCGACGAACTGGAGACCGCCAACCGCTGCGCCGCCGAGCTGAAATCACGCGGCGTCAACGCGATCGTGCTCAGCATGCACGACGGCGCCGTCGCCGGCAGCGACTTCTCCAGCGGCAGCAACCCCTCCGGCCCCGCCTACGAACTGGCGCTGCGCGTCACCTCGGACATCGACGCCATCGTCACCGGCCACTGGCACTGCGCCTTCACCATGATGCTGCCCGACCCCCAGGGCACCCCCCGCCCGTTCGTCGAGGCGGGCTGCTACGGCCAGCTGATCAACGAGATCAATCTGCGCCTCGACCCCGTCACCGGCGAGGTGATCCGGCCGCTGACCACGGCCACCAACCACCCCAACACCCGCGAGGTCACCCCCCATCCCGAACTGCGGTCGATCGCCGACTACTGGGCCGGCTACGCCACCCGCCGCGCCGCCACCCCGCTCGGCACCCAGTCCGCCTCCTTCACCCGCCGGCGCAACGCCGCGGGCGAGAGCAGCATGGGCGATCTGGTGGCCGACTGGGCGCTCTGGGCGGGCGGGCAACCGCACGGCCCGATGGACGACGCGGGCGGCAACCCCAACGTCCCGGCCGAACTCGCCGTCATCGCGCTGGCCCCGCGCGTCGGCCAGGCCATCATCGCCGGCGACCTGGTACGCGACGAGGCATCGGGCGGCACCATCACGCTCGGCCGCGCCTGGAACGCCGTCGGCTTCGGCGACCCGATCATGACGGTGACCGTCACCGGGGCCCAGATCCACGACGCGCTGGAGGAACAGTGGGCCCCCACCGCCGACGGGGGCCTGGGCTTCGCGCCGCTGGCCGTCTCCGCCAACGTCCGCTACACCTTCGACGCCGCCGGGCCCATCGGCCGCCGCGTCGACCCCGCCGAGGTCTTCATCGGCAACGCCGCACTCGATCCGGCCCGCAGCTACCGCCTCGCCGCCCCCTCGTACACCCTGATCAACCAGGACGGCTACAGCGCCTTCTCCGGGTTCACCGCCCCCGTACGCCACACCCGCGACTTCGAGAGCTTCGTGGCATTCCTCCGCACCCACCAGCAGCTGACGCCCGCCCCGCTCAACCGGGTCGCGGTGAAGAACACGGAGGTACCGGGCGCGCGGATCGGCAGCGTCCCCGAGCACTTCCAGCAGCAGTCCGGCGGCGGCAAGGTCCCGCGGCCCGAGGCGGCGCTGCGCACGGCGCAGACCGGAGGCCCCGAAGGCCAGCGCGCGCCGGGCGGTTTCCGGGTGCCGTGCTGAATCCTGCGCTGAATCCCGTGCGCAGCGCCGTGCCGAAGAGGGCGGGCGGCGGAACGCAAACAGGCCCCGTCCGGGAAGGACGGGGCCCTGGGGCAAGGGGCCGGAGGCCGGGTCAGGCGGCGGCCCTGGCCTTGGTGGCGTAGATGTCGACGTACTCCTGGCCGGACAGGTCCATCACATCGCTCATCACCTCGTCGGTGACGGCCCGCAGGACGTAGCGGTCGCGGTCCATCCCGTCGTAGCGGGAGAAGTCCAGCGCCTCGCCGAAGCGGACGGTGACCGGGGCGAGCCGCGGCCGGCCCTTGCCGCCGGGCTGCACCTTGTCCGTACCGACCATGGCGAACGGGACGACGGGGGCGCCGGTCATCAGCGTGAGCCGGGCGATGCCGGTGCGGCCGCGGTAGAGGCGGCCGTCGGGGGAGCGGGTGCCCTCGGGGTAGATACCGAAGGCCTTGCCCTCCTCCAGGACGCGGCGGCCGGTCATCAGCGCCGCGACCCCGCCGTGCCCGCCGTCCCGGTCCACCGGGATCATGCCGGCGCTGGTGAAGAACCAGGCCATCAGCCGCCCCTTGAAGCCCTTGCCGGTGACGTACTCGTCCTTGCCGATGAAGTAGACCGGGCGCTTGACGAGCAGGCTCAGGAACAGCGAGTCGATGAAGGTGACGTGGTTGCCGGCCAGGATCACCGGGCCGGTCTCCGGGATGCGCTCCATGCCCTCGACCTTGGGGTGGTAGAGGACACGCATGAGGAATCCGAGAATCGCCTTCAGCACAATGCGGGACAACGGGTCCTCCGGTCGTGACGGGTCAACGTCGGGGCGGCAGCGAACTCTGCAGCCCAGGACGATACTCGCGGGTCATCAGCGCGCGCACATCGGGTTCACCGGGCCGATACGGAGAGTTGACACGCGGTTGACGTGTGTTACCGCGGATTCCCTCTGGTGTTGCCGTACGTCACCCCCGCGTGCTGACGATCTGCGGCGGTTTGGCAGGTACGAGTCAGGCTACCCCCCACCTCAAGGAGCATACGCACCACACGGAGCGCCTGGGCCGGCTGGTCGGCTGCCCCAAGATCGTCCTGCTGGACGGCCCCGACACGCGGCCGTGGGACTTCGTCGAGGCCGGCGATCCCCGCACCGTCGCCGATCTCATCAAGCCCTACGGCCTGAGGTGGATCGCGGGATTCGCCCAGGGCATCGGCCCGGCGCTGGACCAGATCATCCCCAGGGACGCATCGGGCACATCCGGTGCGCCCACCTCTCTCGTCAAGGACGCGCACGCCGTCGGCCTGGTCCTGCACCCGTATACCGGCCGCAACGAGAACACCTTCCTGCCCACCGACTACCGCCGCGGCGCCGACCCCAACGCCCATGGGGACGCGCTGGGTTATTTCCGGGCGTGCCTGGCGACCGGCCTCGACGGCATGTTCTCCGACAATCCGGACACCGCGCTGCTCGCCGCCGCGGAGTTCCGTAAGAGGTGACGCCCGCCGAGCGCCGCATCCCACCCCCGGAATTTCCCTCCTGTCTCATCTGAGTTGGGAATGTCACACAGGAGCATGAGGTCGGTGGGGATTGCCACTGCCACTTTCCGGGGAATCCGGAAACACGCAGCGAACCGAAAAGGGGAGGCATACGCGCATGGGCACCAGCGTGACCATCTCTGCGGCGTCCGACCAGGATGCCGAGCAGATCCTCAAACTCCAGTACCTCTGCTACCAGTCGGAGGCCGCGCTCTATGACGACTACGGCATCGAGCCGCTCACCCAGACGCTCGCTGCCCTGCGCGCCGAACTGGACGAGGGGTGCGTGCTGGTGGCCCGGCTCGGCGGGGAGGTCGTCGGATCCGTACGCGGCACCGTCGACGCGGACGGGACGGCAAGGATCGGCAAGCTGATGGTGCACCCGCGCATGCAGCGGCACGGGCTGGGCGGCCGGCTGCTCGACGCCGTCGAGCAGCGGCTGGCGGCCGAGTGTTCCGCCAAGCGCTACCGCCTCCTCACCGGTCATCGCAGCGAGGGCAATCTGCGGCTCTACCGCAGCCACGGCTATCTGCCCGTCGGGACCGAGCGGCTCAGCCGCACGCTGAGCGAGATCACCCTGGAGAAGGAGCCGGCGGCGGCCGACGTCTACGTCGCCGGTGCCTGACCCCCCGGACCGGTGCGTGGGCCCGCTGTGGGGGCGGGCCCGCGCACCGTTTGCTTGTCCGCCCGGGGGCAGGGCCGGTCCGGCGGGTGGGCCCTACGCCGCTTCCGTACGGGCCCGGCGCAGCCACATCAGGCCGGTGACGGGGAGGGCGACGGGGATGAAGAGGTAGTCCATGCCGTAGTCCGACCACACGGTGGCGTCGGGGAAGGCGGACGGTTCGACCAGCGTCCAGGTGCCGATGCCCAGCACCCCGATCAGCTCCAGCGCACAGGAGACGGCCGCCGCCTTGCGGGCGCCCTCGCCGCCACGGACCAGCGAGACCAGGATGAAGCCGTAGACGACCGCGGAGACGGCCGAGAGGCTGTACGCCAGCGGGGCCACCTGGAACTGCGCGATCACCTGGTAGAGGGAGCGGGACGCGGCGGCGACGGTGAAGACGCCGTAGAGCGTGACCAGGAGGCGGCCGGGGCCGGTGCCCAGGGACCGTTTCGCCGGAGCCGAGGCGGCCTCCGGGGCCGTGGACGCCGCGGACGTCGTGGTATCAGGCACTGCCGCCTCCCCAGATGTCGAAAAGCCGTACTTCCAGCACCGCCAGCACGATGCCGCCCGCCGCGACGGTGGCCGAACCCCAGCGGGTCCGCTCGGACAGCGACATGAAACCGGTCGCCGGGATGCAGGCCGAGGCCCCCAGGAGATACGCCACGAAGATCGCGGTGCCCTCGTCCGGCGACTGCCCGCGCGCCAACTGCACGCACCCTATGACCAGTTGGGCGATGCCGAGCAGGGACACCAGGGCCATGCCGATGAAGTGCCAGTCCTTGGTGGGCTGGTCGCGATAGGTGGCCCAGCCGCACCAGGCGGCCAGGGCGAGAGCGGTCGCGGCGACGGCGACGGTCAGCGCGTCGATCACCGCGACCTCCGCGCGGGGCTGCGGTGCGCCGGGGGGTTGTGGGGCATGGGGCGATGCTAATCGGCGGCGGGCGGGCGGGTGCGCCCGGCCCCGGCACGGCACGCCGCCCGTGAGGCCCGGCCGCGCCTCGCCCGCCGCCGGGCGGCTGGCCGGCCGTGGCGTTGACCACAACACCGGGGGCGGGGGAGCGGGGCAGGGGCGGCGGCGCGGCCGGGCTACCGGCGGTATCCGTGCAGGCCACCGGCCGGGCGACGGGGAGCCCCGCCGGGGAGCGAGCCACCGTCCACGGAGCGGTCGGGCCTGTCCGCTATACGGACGAGCTTGATCCGGCCAGGCCGCCGTCTGGTTTACTTGCCGCCATGACCACGACGAGCTGCCGCATCCGCGCGACCGAGGCGATCACGACGCCCGGTGCTCGTTGCCTGTGTCGAATGTGTGACCGCTGAGGGCCCCCGTTTGAGCCTCGCGCCCCGAAGCGAGACCCTCCCCCCGCGCTCCGACGGAGCAGGGGGACGCCTCATGAGCCGTACGTCAGCCATGACACACCGGCCGCCCCGCGTCACCGGAACCCGAAGCCGGGCCCCAGGCCCCCCGGGTACCCCTTTGCCGCACTCGCAAGAATGCCCCGTGCCCGGCGGGCGACCGCCCGGCACTCGACAGTGACGGAATTCCCTGTGATCACCACAACGGGCCTGACCAAGGTCTACCGTTCAGGAGACCGCGAAGTCACCGCCCTGGACGGCGTCGACCTGCACGTCCGCGAGGGCGAGGTGTACGGCGTCCTCGGCCAGAGCGGCGCCGGCAAATCCACCCTCATCCGCTGCCTGAACCTCCTGGAGCGACCCACCTCTGGCACGGTCACCGTCGCCGGCCAGGACCTGACCGCGCTCGCCGGGCGCGGACAGCGCGCCAACGCTGCGCTGCGGGCCGCCCGCAGCCATATCGGCATGGTCTTCCAGCACTTCAACCTGTTGTCCTCGCGCACCGTGCAGGACAACGTCGAACTGCCCCTGGAGATCCTCAAGGTCGACCGGCGCGAGCGCTCCCGCAAGGCCCTCGAACTGCTCGACCTGGTCGGCCTGGCCGACAAGGCCGGGGCCTACCCCGCCCAGCTCTCCGGCGGCCAGAAGCAGCGCGTCGGCATCGCCCGCGCCCTGGCCGGCGACCCCAAGGTGCTGCTCTCCGACGAGGCCACCAGCGCCCTGGACCCGGAGACCACCCGCTCCATCCTGACGCTGCTGCGCGACCTCAACCGCCAGCTCGGCCTGACCATCGTCCTGATCACGCACGAAATGGACGTCGTCAAGACCATCTGCGATTCGGCCGCCCTCATGAAGAACGGCCGCGTGGTGGAAGCCGGAACGGTCGCCGAGCTGCTCGCCACCCCCGGCTCCGAGCTGGCCCGCGAGCTGTTCCCGGTGGGCGGCGAGCCCTCCGGCGAGGACCGCACCGTCGTCGACATCACCTTCCACGGTTCGGCCGCCACCCGCCCGGTGATCTCCGAGCTGGCCCGTACCTACAACGTCGACATCTCCATCCTCGGCGCCGCCATGGACACCGTCGGCGGCAAGCAGATCGGCCGGATGCGCATCGAACTGCCCGGCCGCTTCGAGGAGAACGTCGTGCCCATCGGCTTCCTGCGCGAGCAGGGACTCCAGGTGGACGTGGCCGCGGAGGCCGGGCCCACCGACGCCGCCGCGATCCCGGCCCCCGCCGCCCCGCTCGAGAAGGAAGCCGCCAAGTGAGCTGGAACGAGATGCAGCCGCTGCTGTACGACAACACCCTCGACACCCTCTTCATGGTGTGGTGGTCGACGTTCTACGCCGTGCTGATCGGCATACCCGTCGGCGTCCTGCTGCATCTGACGGGGCGCGGCGCCATGCTCCAGAACGTCGTGGTGTTCAAGGCCCTCGGCACGCTCGCGAACGTCGGACGGTCCTTCCCGTTCCTGATCCTGATCGTGGTGCTGATCCCCTTCACCCGGCTCGTCGTCGGCGTCTCCATCGGCCCGACCGGCGCGGTGGTCCCGCTCACCATCGCCGCCGTCCCCTTCTTCGCCCGCCTCGTCGAGGCCGCACTGCGCGAGGTGGACAAGGGCCTGGTCGAGGCCGCCCAGGCGATGGGCGGCGGCACCTGGACCATCGTCTTCAAGGTCCTGCTCCCGCAGGCGCTGCCCGCGCTGGTCGCAGCCGTCACCACCACCGTCATCACCCTGATCGGCTACTCCGCGATCGCCGGTGCGGTCGGCGGCGGCGGCCTGGGCAACCTCGCCTACACCTACGGCTACCAGCAGTACGAGACCTCCCTGATGATCACCACCGTCGTGGAGCTGATCCTCCTGGTCACCCTCGTCCAGCTGCTCGGCGACCTCGTCGTCCGCCGTCTGGCCTCCCGCGGCACCCGCGCCTCCTCCGTACGCGTCGGCCTGCGCCGCGCCCGCAGCGAGGAGCCGGCCGCCGTCACCGAGGCCGCCTGACCCCCACAGCACCACCCCACGAGCCCGGACCCTTTGCCGGGCGGACACCCACGCGCCACCGGCGCGTGAACGTGAACAAGAAAGAGGCACTCTTCGTGCGCACCCTGATCAAGATCACCGTGGCGGCCACCGCCGCCTCCGCCGTCGCCTTCGGCACCGCCGCCTGCTCGGCCCCGTCCGACACCACCGCGAGCGCCAAGGGCGACAAGAACGCCCCGCTCGTCGTCGCCGCGAGCCCCACCCCGCACGGCACCATCCTCGACTTCGTCAAGAACAAGCTGGCGGCCAAGGCCGGGCTCAAGCTCGTCGTCAAGCCGTTCAACGACTACAAGATCCCCGACAAGGTCACCGACGACGGCCAGGTCGACGCCAACTTCTTCCAGCACAAGCCGTTCCTGGACACCTTCAACAAGGAGAACGGCACCCACATCGTGCCCGTCCAGAACGTGCTCATCGAGCCGCTCGGCGTCTACTCCCACAAGATCCACAAGCTGTCGGAGCTGAAGTCCGGCTCCACCGTCTCGGTGCCCAACGACCCCTCCAACGAGGGCCGCGCGCTCAAGCTGCTCGCCGACAACGGCGTGATCACCCTCAAGCCCGGCGCCGGCTCCGACGCCAAGCTCACCGACGTCAAGGACGACAAGGGCGTCAAGCTCACCGAGCTGGAGGCCGCCCAGACCGCGCCGCGCATCGACGACGTCGACGCCGCCGTCATCAACGGCAACTTCGCCATCGGCGCCCACCTCAAGCCCTCCAAGGACGCCCTGGCCCTGGAGAGCGCCAAGAACAACCCCTACGCCAACTTCCTGGCCGTCAAGAAGGGCCACGAGAACGACCCGCGGATCAAGAAGCTGGCCAAGCTGCTGAACTCCCCCGAGGTCAAGAAGTTCATCGAGGACACGTACAAGGACGGTTCGGTCATCCCGGCCTTCGGTCCCGCAAAGAGCTGACCTGCACCGCAGCCCGCACGGGCCCCGGACCGCGCCGCCGCGGACCGGGGCCCCTCTGCGTGGCACATCCCCGGGCGGATGCTGCATGCTGGTGCCCTCAAAGACGGTCAACACGCCCCTGACCTCACGTGACCCCACATCACAGCGGCCCGTGACGGCCCGGAGCACTACAGCCAACGGCGTTGGAGCAGCGGCATGACATCCACCTTTCCGGACATCTCCCTCAGCACGGAACGGCTGGTGCTACGACCTCTCGACGAGGACGACATCCCCGCCCTGGCCGACATGATGAACGACGAGCTGGTCGCCGCCTGGACCGCGCTGCCCCAGCCCTACACCCGGGACGCCGCCCGCACCTGGGTCACCCGGTACGCCCCCGCCGAACGTACCGCGGGCCGCGGACTCGACCTCGCGGTCAGCGAATTCCTCACCCAGCGCCTCGTCGGCGTCGTCCAGCTGGGCAACACCAACTGGCGGGTGCGCTCCACCGAGATCTCGTACATCATCGCCTCCTGGGCCCGCGGCGAGGGCTACGCCTCCGAGGCCACGCTCGCCTGCGCCCAGTGGCTCTTCGACGACCAGGGGTTCGAGCGCCTGGAGCTGCGCACCGCCGCCGGGAACACCGCCTCCCAGCAGGTCGCCCAGAAGATCGGCTGCATCAGCGAGGGAGTGCTGCGCAACGCCTGCATAGCCCGCAGCCGTACGGAGGACGGCGGCTGGACCGACATCCGCACGGACCAGATCGTCTGGAGCCTGCTGCCCGAGGACCTCGACGGCGTACCCGCCCAGCGGGTCGACGCCAACGGATTCGCCTACCCCGGGTGGAACTGACCCCGTGCCGCGCCCGGCCCGTACCCGACGGGGTACTCTCGGCCCGCCGCACCCCTCGCCACCAGCGAGGACACCCCCGCGGGGTACCTACGGCGCCCCCTCCCGCACCCCAGCAGCCCCAGGAGACTGACGCGCATGGCCGACCGGGTCACGGTGATCGGATGGGACGGCTCCGCACTGACCGCCGCCGCCCGCTCCGCCCTCGGCGCCGCGACGCTCGTGGCCGGCGCCGCCCACCATCTCGCACTGCCCGAAGTCCCCCCGCACGCCGAACGCATCCGCCTGGGCAGTCTCACCCTCGCCGCCCGCCGCATCGCCCAGCACCGCGGCACCGCCGTCGTCCTCGCCGACGGCGACCCCGGCTTCTTCGGCGTCGTCCGCACCCTGCGCGCCCCCGAATACGGCCTCGAGGTCGAAGTGGTGCCCGCCGTCTCCTCCGTCGCCGCCGCCTTCGCCCGCGCCGGCATGCCCTGGGACGACGCCCAGGTCGTCGTCGCCCACAGCCGCGATCTGCGCCGCGCGGTCAACGTCTGCCGCGCCCACACCAAGGTCGCCGTCCTCACCTCACCCGGCGCCGGCCCCGCCGAACTCGCCCTGCTGCTCGGCGGCGTCCACCGCACCTTCGTCATCTGCGAGGAACTGGGCACCGACCGGGAACGGGTGACGGTCCTCACCTCCGACAGGGTCGCCGACCACGTCTGGCGCGACCCCAACGTCGTCATCGTCATCGGCGGCTCACCCGCCGGTGCCGCCGCCCAGGGCACCGGCTGGATCGCCGCCCACGAGGTCGGCCACCCGGCCGGCCCCCGCGGCTGGGGCCTGCCGGCCGCCGCATACGGCGGAGCCCTCGGCGAAGGCGAGTCCGGCCAGCTGCGCACCGCCCAACTCGCCCGCCTCGGGCCGCAGGTGGGGGACCTGGTCTGGGACATCGGTACGGGCAGCGGCGCGGCCGCCGTGGAGACCGCACGCTTCGGCGCGGCCGTCATCGCGGTGGACGCCGACCCCGAAGCCTGCGGCCGCACCGCCGCCCTCGCCCGCCGCTACGGCGTCCAACTCCAGGTCGTGGCCGGCCGCGCGCCGCAGATCCTCGAAGACCTGCCCGAACCGGACGTGGTCCGCATCGGCGGCGGGGGAGCGGCCGTCGTCACCGCCTGCGCCGACCGCCGCCCCGAACGGATCGTCACCCACGCCGCCACCCGCGACGAGGCCGAAGCACTCGGAAGGGCGCTCGCCGACGGGGGATATGACGTCGAATGTGCATTGCTCCAGTCCGTCGATCTGGACACCACCGCCTGGGTGGAACGTGAACGTTCCGTGGTCTTTCTGCTCAGCGGCTATCGCGTTCCTCACCCGTGACCTGGAACGCAACCCGCGGGAGGTAGGCTGGCGGATCGTTGCGCCGCTGTTCCGCGTTCGGGTGAGTACGCCAATATCCGGAAATTCCCGTGGTTTTGGCGGAAAATAAAGCTCTAGAGGGCGGACGTGCCGCGCGGCGCGCTCGCTCGTTCTCGCTATCGGGGCGTCGGCGCGTCCCGGTCGAGCGCGTCGCACGAGCGGTTGGAAGGAGCACTAGCACATGGGCGAGGGGTACGCATGACCGACACCGGCCAGGTCCCGGGCGAGGGACAGCCGGAGAACGCAGGCGGACATCCCGGGCAGCCGCAGCCGGCACCCGTTCCTTCCCCTGCCGACGCCGGATCGACGCAGCAGCCGGACGCCTACCCCTTCGAAGGGGCCGAGGCCGCCGTCGAGGACGACGATCTGCTGCTGATGCCGGGCGCCCAGGGCGCCTGGAGCGAGCAGCAGGCGCAGCCGATGCCGCAGCAGGCCGCGCCCGCGCAGGGCGCACCGATGCCCGCCCCGGCCGGCGACCACGAGAGCGGCGGCCGGGACTCCGGCGCGCACGACCTCACCGCCGTCCGCATCCCGCAGCCCGCCGCACCGCAGCCCGCGCGCCGTCCGCTGCACATGGGCCCGCCGGTGCCCGACCCGACCGGCGGCGTGGTCCGCTCGCTGGCCGACCGCGGCCCCGCCGACGCCCCGTCACCGGCCCCCGGCCGCCATGCGGGCCCTCCGGCCGCCGGGCCCGAATACCTCGACGTCCAGGCCGAGACCGCCGTACCAGCCGAGGCGGCCGCGCCCGCCGCCGAGCAGCCTGCCGGTGCGCCGGCCGCGCAGCCGGTGGCCATGCCGCCGTACGGCGAGCAGCCCTACGACGGCCAGCTCCACGCCGAGCAGTCCTACGGCGCCGCCGGCCAGGGCCCGTTGCCCGGCCCGCAGCTGGGGGAGATCCCCGCGCAGGTCCCGGCGCAGATGCCGCCGTGGGACGAGGCATCGGCCCAGGCGGCCGCGGCCCCGCTCACGGAAACGGCCGCGCCCGCCGCTGCCGCGCCCGCCCCGGAGGACGCCCCGCTGCCCGTCGAACAGGCGCAGCCGATGCCGATGCCGGCCGCCGCGGATACCGCTGCGGCGGCGCAGGATGTGCCGGTCCAGGCCGTAGTGGTTCAGGGCGTACCGGCTCAGGATGTACCGGCCCAGGATATTCCGGTCCAAGACGTCCCGGTACAGGACGCGGTGGCCGAGTCCGCCGAGGAGGCTGACGGTCCGGCAGCTGACGTGGCGCCGGCCCAGGCGCCCGCGGCCGGCGACGGCACGCCCCAGGTTCCGGCCGCGCCCGAGCAGGCCCAGCCGGTGGCGGCGCCCGTCGAGGAGCAGCCGCAGGAGGCCGTGGCCCCGGCCGCGCAGGCCGACCAGCCGCAGGGCGGGGCCGTTGCGCCCGCGCCGGAGGCCGTACCGGCTGCCGTAGCTGCCGAGCCCGCTGCGGTCGCCGAGGCCCCCGGGACCGCCGCCCCCGGGACCGCCGCCCCCGTGGACGCCGTCCAGGAGGCCCCGGCCCACACCCCGGCCGAAACCCCCGCCCAGGCCCCGGCCGAGGCGCAGCCGGCCGCTTCCGAGCCGACGCCCGCCTCCGAGCCGACGTCCGCCGCCGGAGCCCCGGCCCCGCAGCCCGCCGAGCAGCCGCAGCCCGCCGAGCAGCTCCAGCCCGTGGAGCCCGCAGCGCCCGTGGAGGCGGCCCCCGAGGCCGAGCCCGAGGCCGCCCCGACGGCCGTCGCCGCTCCCCAGGGCCCCATCGCGCTGCCCGCCCCGGAGAACAGCACGCCCCCGGAAGAGCCCGTCATAGAGCAGCCCGAGGCACCGGCCCCGGCCGCCGAACTCCCGCAGCCCGCCGAGGAGACCCCGGCCGCCGAACAGGCCGCGCCCCAGGGCCAGGAAGCCCCGGCCGAGCCCGCCGCCGAGGCACCGGCCGAGACCCCCGCCGACCCCGCGGCCGAGCACCAGCCGGTAACGCCCGCCGCCGACGCCGTCATTGGTGCGGCCGCGACGGACGCCCCGGCCGCACCGGAGGCCGAGGCCGCCGAGCAGCTCGCGCCCCCGGTGGACGAGGCCCCCGCCCCGCTCACCGACGCCGCCCCCGCCGCACCGCGGCCCGTCGCCGTCCAGATCCCGGCCCAGGCGACCGCCGAACCGGTCCCCGACCCCGAGGACCGCCCCCACCAGCAGGACCCCGCCGAACTCGTCCAGCTCGGCGAGGAACAGGAGCACGACCAGCAGGACCGGGCCCAGGGCGACCAGAGCCAGGACCCGGACCGGAACGAGGAGCACCCCACGGACAACACGGCCGACACGGACGACCAGCCGCAGGCCGCCGACCAGGCCCCGGCGCCCGACGCCGAGCCCGCCGGCACCCCGGCCGAGGACGGCGAGCCCCAGGCCGCCGCCCCCGGGTACGAGGACTCCGAGCGCGCCGCCGTCCACCGCGTCATCCGCGAACGCCGCGACATCCGCAACGGCTTCCGCTCCGACCCGATCCCCAACGACGTCCTGCTGCGCGTCCTGGAGGCGGCCCACACCGCCCCCAGCGTCGGCCACTCCCAGCCCTGGGACTTCGTCGTCATCCGCTCCGGCGAGACCCGCGAGCGGATGCACCAGCTCGCGATGACGCAGCGCGACGCCTACGCCAAATCGCTGCCCAAGGCCCGCGCCAAGCAGTTCCGCGAGCTGAAGATCGAGGCCATCCTCGAAACGCCGGTCAACATCGTCGTCACCGCCGACCCCACCCGCGGCGGCCGGCACACCCTCGGCCGGCACACCCAGCCGCAGATGGCCCCGTACTCCTCCGCGCTGGCCGTCGAGAACCTCTGGCTCGCCGCCCGCGCCGAGGGCCTGGGCGTCGGCTGGGTCAGCTTCTTCGACGAGCGCGAGATGGTCCGCGAACTGGGCCTGCCCGAGCACCTCGAAATCGTCGCCTACCTGTGCGTCGGCTACGTCGACGAGTTCCCCGAGGAGCCCGAGCTGCTCCAGGCCGGCTGGTCCAAGCGCCGCCCGCTGTCCTGGGTCGTCCACGAGGAGACCTACGGGCGCCGCGCCCTGCCCGGCGAGGACCCGCACGACCTCCTCCAGGAGACCCTCCAGGGCATCCGCCCGCTGGACGCCAAGGCGCTCGGCGAGGCGTGGGAGCGGCAGAAGCGGATGACCAAGCCCGCCGGGGCGCTGGGCATGCTGGAGATCATCTCCGCGCAGCTGTGCGGACTGTCCCGCAAGTGCCCGCCGCCGATCCCGGAGCCCGCCGCCGTCGCGATCTTCGCGGGCGACCACGGCGTGCACGCCCAGGGCGTGACCCCCTGGCCCCAGGAGGTCACCGGCCAGATGGTCGCCAACTTCCTGGGCGGCGGCGCGGTCTGCAACGCCTTCGCCAACCAGGTCGGCGCCGAGGTGTGCGTCGTGGACGTCGGCGTGGCCGGCGACCTCCCCGCCACCCCGGGCCTGCTGCCGCGCAAGGTACGCCCCGGCACCGCCGACTTCACCCAGGGCCCGGCGATGACCCAGGAAGACGTCCTCAAGGCCATAGAGGTCGGCATCGAAACCGCCCGGGACCTCGTCGCGGCCGGCAACAAGGCGCTGCTCACGGGCGAGATGGGCATCGCCAACACCACCACCTCGGCCGCCCTGATCTCCGTCTACACCGGCGCCGACCCGGCCGAGGTCACCGGCCGCGGCACGGGCATCAACGACGAGACGCACGCCCGCAAGGTCGATGTCGTCCGCCGCGCCCTCGAACTCCACCAGCCCGACCCGTCCGACCCCATCGGCGTCCTCACCGCCGTCGGCGGCCTCGAACACGCCGCCCTCGTCGGTCTGATCCTCGGCGGCGCCTCGCTGCGGACGCCGGTGCTCCTCGACGGCGTCAGCGCCGGCGCCGCCGCCCTGGTGGCCCGCGCCATCGCCCCCGAGGCGCTGGCCGCCTGCATCGCCGGCCACCGCAGCGCCGAACCGGGCCATGTCGCGGCGCTGACCAAACTCGGTCTGCGCCCGCTGATCGATCTCGACCTGCGCCTCGGCGAGGGCACCGGCGCGCTGCTGGCGCTCCCGGTGGTGCAGAGCGCCGCCCGCGCCATGCACGAAGTCGCCACCTTCGACTCCGCCGGAGTGACGGAGAAGAGCTGAGCGACCGAGCAGCGCTGAGCGACGGAGCGCCGACCGGGCCGTGGCCCGTACCGGCCGCCCCCGCATGACCCCCGGCCCGCAGCCCCATAGGCTGTGGGCCGGGGCGGTACCGCTCACCAGCCGCCCCGCGCCGTCCGTATCACCTCACCAGCTGCTCCAGAGCCGCAGCGACTGAGCCGGTCGTCGAATTCGCACCACCGCACAAGGAGCCGTATCACCATGGCCGAGCATGTCGTCGAACACGCCGCGTACCCCGTCGGACTGCGGCTGTCCGGCCGCCGCGTGGTCGTCCTCGGGGCCGGCCAGGTCGCCCAGCGCCGCCTCCCCTCGCTCATCGCCGCAGGTGCGGACGTCCTCCTGATCTCCCCCTCCGCCACCCCCTCCGTCGAGGCGATGGCCGACACCGGCGAGATCCGCTGGGAGCGCCGCCGCTACCAGGACGGCGATCTCGACGGCGCCTGGTACGCGCTGATCTCCACCGACGACCCGGAGGCCAACGCCGCCGCCTCCCGGGAGGCCGAGGCCCGCCGGGTGTGGTGCGTACGCTCCGACGACGCCGAGGCCGCCACCGCCTGGACCCCGGCCACCGGCCGCAGCGAAGGCGTCACCGTCGCGGTCCTCACCGGCCAGGACCCGCGCCGCTCCGCCGCCGTACGCGACGCCATCGTCGAGGGCCTGCGCGACGGCAGCCTCGCCGCCCCGCACCACCGGCGCCCGCACACCCCCGGCGTGGCCCTGGTCGGCGGCGGTCCCGGCGACCCCGATCTGATCACCGTCCGCGGCCGCCGCCTCCTCGCCGAGGCGGACGTGGTCATCGCCGACCGCCTCGGCCCCCGCGACCTCCTGGCCGAGCTCCCGCCGCACGTCGAGGTCATCGACGCCGCAAAGATCCCCTACGGCCGTTTCATGGCCCAGGAAGCCATCAACAACGCCCTGATCGAGCACGCCAAGGCCGGCAAGGCCGTGGTCCGCCTCAAGGGCGGCGACCCGTTCGTCTTCGGCCGCGGCATGGAGGAGGCCCAGGCGCTGGCCGAGGCCGGGATCCCCTGCACCGTCGTCCCGGGCATCTCCAGCACCATCTCCGTCCCCGGTGCCGCCGGCATCCCCGTCACCCACCGCGGCGTCGCCCACGAATTCACCGTCGTCAGCGGCCATGTCGCCCCGGACGACGAGCGCTCGCTGGTCGACTGGCCCGCCCTCGCCCGGCTCCGCGGCACCCTCGTCGTCCTCATGGGCGTCGAGAACAGCGGCGCCATCGCCGCCGCCCTCATCGCCCACGGCCGCCCCGCCGACACCCCCGCCGCCGTCATCCAGGAAGGCACCACCGCCACCCAGCGCCGCGTGGACGCCACCCTGGCCACCCTGGGCGAGACCGTACGGGCCGAGGGCGTCCGTCCCCCCGCGGTCATCGTCATCGGCGACGTCGTCACCGTGGGCCCGGCCGCCACCCCCAAGTAACCGCGCCCCGCCCGGCCCGCCCAAGTAACCGCGCCCCGCCAACCCGCCCCCGCCCTTGGCACCTCCACACCGACAAGGCACGATCTCCCCGTGGCAGAAATCATCACCGTCGATGACCCGGACGACCCCCGGCTGGCCGACTACACCGGCCTGACCGACGTCGAGCTGCGGCGCCGCCGCGAGCCCGCCGAAGGGCTGTTCATCGCCGAGGGCGAGAAGGTCATCCGCCGCGCCCTCCACGCCGGCTACGAGATGCGCTCGATGCTCCTCTCCGCCAAGTGGGTCGACGTCATGCGCGATGTCATCGACGAGGTCCCGGCCCCGGTCTACGCCGTCAGCCCCGGCCTCGCCGAGCGGGTGACGGGCTATCACGTCCACCGCGGCGCCCTGGCTTCCATGCAGCGCAAACCGCTGCCCACGGCCACCGAACTCCTCGCCCGCACCCGCCGTATCGCGGTGATGGAAGCCGTCAACGACCACACCAACATCGGCGCCATCTTCCGCAGCGCGGCGGCCCTGGGCATGGACGCGGTGCTGCTCTCCCCGGACTGCGCCGACCCCCTCTACCGCCGCTCGGTGAAGGTTTCCATGGGCGCGGTCTTCTCCGTCCCGTACGCGCGCCTGGAGAGCTGGCCCCGCGATTTGGCGGCCGTACGGGAAGCCGGTTTCAAACTCCTCGCCCTCACCCCCTCCGACAAGGCCACCCCCATCGCCGAGGCCGCCCCGCACACCCTGGAGCGCGCCGCGCTGATGCTCGGCGCCGAGGGCGGCGGCCTGACCACGGGCGCCCTGCGCGCCGCCGACGAATGGGTCCGCATCCCCATGGCCCACGGCGTCGACTCCCTGAACGTCGGCGCGGCCGCCGCCGTCGCCTTCTACGCGGTGGCCACGGCCGATCGTGCCTAGCCGCCCCCAGACCCCCGCGTACGAGGATCCGCAGGACACGACAACACCCGCATTGTGGGGGCGTATCGCGTGCACCTGGGCGGTCGCCTTCGCCGCGCTGCATTTCTACTGGGCGCTGGGCGGCAGCCGGGGCCTGAGCGTCTCGGCGGGGTCTCTGGCCGAGACACGCCCCGGGTGGTTCGTGGCGGTGGGCCTGTGGGGTGTGGGGCTGCTGTGCCTTGTCGCCGGCGTGCTGGGATGGCTCCTCGCCCGACCGCGGCCTCGTGGCCTGTTCGGACGGACGCTCAGGGTTCTGGGGTGGTGTGCCTGCGCCGTGCTGCTGGCCCGCGGTATCGCCGTCGAGGCGCTGCTGCTGGCCGACACGGCGGGCCAGGAGGTCCACGTGAGCCCGGAACAGCGGATGTGGACGCTGGCGCTGTGGAATCCCTGGTTCCTGATCGGCGGTCTGCTCTTCGGCCTGGCCGCACGGAAGTTCGGAAGAGCAAAGGGCCCGAGCGGCGGCGCTGCCCCACACCCCTGACACCACGGCCCGGCCGACACCGAGCCGGTCACCCTCGCAGCCGGTCCGGGAAGTTCCTTCGGAACCCCCGCTAGAGGATCCGCTCGGAGCCCCCGTCAGGGACGCCGACGCCCGCCACCGTCACCGCCCGCCGCTCTCCCAGCCCACGGGCCGGGCCCTGGCAGCCCTGGGCCGCCGCGATGCCCAGCGCGACCAGCAGCGTCACGACCACGAAGACGATCACCCGCTGCCGCAGCAGCCGGCGGTCGGGGCCGGGGCGGCGGCCCGATCCCGTACGGACCGGGGTGCGCGCCCCGTTGCGTCCCGTGCCCCGGGCCGCCGGGACCCGGGCCCCGCCCCGCCCGCCGCCGGTCCGCGGGTTCGTGCCCTTGGCGCCGTGCGCGGCCTTCGTCCCGTGCGGCCCGTGCGTGCCTCCCGTGCCCGAGGACGGTCCCGGGCCGGACGGCCGCGAGGTCGCCTCGCGCGGCGCCGGAGGACGCGCGCCGGGCGGCCGCGGCGTCGGAGTGCCCCCCGTCCGCCGCTCGGTGCGCTGCCGTGCGTACTCCTCGGCCCGCTGCCCCGCCGGCCGCCGCTCCAGCCGCTCCCAGCCCGCGCCGCCCTCCGCGGGATCGCCGGACAGCCCGTGCGCCTCGCGGGCCGCGATCTCCTTGAGCCGCAGCGACAGCGACAGGGTGCTCGGCCGGTCCGCCGGATCCTTGGCCAGACACGTCGCCAGCAGCGGCGCCAGCGCATCCGGGACCCCGGCCAGCTGCGCCTCCTCATGGACGACGCGGTAGAGCATGACCTCCGAACTGCCCTGCCCGAAGGGCGAGTCCGCGGTGCAGGCGTACGCGAGGGTGGCCCCCAGCGCGAAGATGTCCGTCGCCGGCGTCACCGCCGCACCGCGCACCTGCTCCGGCGCGAGGAAGCCGGGCGATCCCACCGCCGTACCGACATGGGTGAGTGTGCTGGCGCCCGTCGCCCAGGCGATACCGAAGTCGATGATCCGCGGGCCCTTGGGCGACAGCAGAATGTTGGACGGCTTCAGATCGCGGTGCACCACGCCCGCGTCATGGACGGCCAGCAGCCCCTCGGACAGCGCCGCCCCGATGGAGGCGACCTCCGCCGGGGACAGCGGACCCTCCTCGTTGACCTTGTCGTGCAGCGAGGGGCCGGGGACGTACTGGGTGGCGAACCAGGGGCGGTCGGCGTCCAGATCGGCCGCGACCAGCCGGGCCGTACAGCCGCCGCGGATCCGCCGGGCCGCCGACACCTCGCGGGCGAACCGCGACCGGAATTCCTGATCCTCCGCCAGATCCGGGCGGATCACCTTCAGCGCCACCCGCTGCCCGCGCTTGTCCGAACCGAGATAGACCACGCCCATCCCGCCCGCGCCGAGCCGGCGGTGCAGCCGGAACGTCCCGACGACACGCGGGTCCTCGCGTCGGAGCCGCATCATCGCCATGTCCGTCGTCCCCTGCCTGTGGTGGGGAGGCCCCACCCCGCTGCCAACCGTCTGACGTGGCACAGCTTACGGATTGACGGCTCGCTGTGCGCTAAGGCCGCGCATGCGTCGGCAAGTGGATTGTCGGTGGCGGGCGGGATCCTTCAGCAGCGGGACGCAACCGGCCGCGGTGCGGCCCGACTTCCCGTGCGAGAGCTCAATGATCCGTCACGGAACGGAGTTTGACGCAACGAAAGGTGACCGGGCCGGGAGAGCCGTGGATGCCGGGGACACCTCCGGGGCGTACGCCGTGGTGGCGGGCAGAGCCGGGCGAAGTGTGGGGACGGCGGTGTGCAGGGCGGTGGCCGAAGTGAGCGAAGTCACCCGGAAAGGGGTGGTTCCTCGGGGAGCCCCAGGTCCGGGCCCCGCTGCTGCCGCCGCACCCTCCGCCCGCTTGCTCCACCGGCCCTCTCCACCCAGCGGAGTACGCCGGATGGTGTGCCGTCATCCCATTGGAGGCCACGGAAGCGGTACGACGGCATGACGCCCTGGCGCCGCCGGATGCTTAATGTGGTCTTCACGCGGCGGGCGGCGCACTCGTCCCCCGAGGTCAGACGCCCGCCGCCCCAGACACGACAGGAGTGGGGCGATGGCGGAGACCTCATGGCGCACGGCCGGCGGCCGTAGGCCCGGCAGGCGCCATCCCCTCGTCGCCGTGGCGATGGCGGTGCCGCTGGCGGTTCTCCTGACCGTGGTCTTCGGCGGCTGGGATGCCGTCGTCACACAGGCGTCGTCCGTGGCCGGAATCCTGGGGCGCTGAACGGCGCCCCGGTCCTGGGAGAGCGGCCCGGGACAGGGACTTCCGGTCAACCCCGTGGGGACGGGGGTGCGGCGGACGGCAGGAATGGCCGGGCATCTGGGGAGATGCCCGGCCATCACGCTTGTGCGGTGGTTTCGGCTGCGGTCCGGTTTCGGCCACAAAAAGCCGAGGGCCGGAGCGAAGTGCTCCGGCCCTCGGTTTCGGGTGTGGACGATACTGGGATTGAACCAGTGACCTCTTCCGTGTCAGGGAAGCGCTCTCCCGCTGAGCTAATCGTCCTCGGGACCACGGATCCGAAGATCCCCGGCTGCGTGCGCGATACTGGGATTGAACCAGTGACCTCTTCCGTGTCAGGGAAGCGCTCTCCCGCTGAGCTAATCGTCCTTGGAGGTGGAGACGGGATTTGAACCCGTGTAGACGGCTTTGCAGGCCGTTGCCTCGCCTCTCGGCCACTCCACCAGGAGTGAGGGGGTTCGGGAAGATCCCCCACATCGAGCGGACGACGAGACTCGAACTCGCGACATCCACCTTGGCAAGGTGGTGCTCTACCAACTGAGCTACGTCCGCAGATGCATCCCCCGGACCACGTCCGGGAGCTGCCTGGCCTCCGGGGCGCTTCCGCGTCCCGGCGACGTGTTGAACTCTAGCGGATTCCGGGGCCAGTACAAAAACGCGTTTGTGCAGCGTGCTGCGCTGCTCGCTCGGCCCGGTCCGCTGTCGGTCCCCCCGCCATAGACTCACTGACGTGCGCGACTTCCCTCCCATGGCCCGCTTCGGCGGCCTGATAGCCACCGACCTGCGCGATGTCACCACCGATCCCGCGGCACTGGACTCCACGGGCTGGTGGGCGGTCGTCGCCGACTTCGAAGGGGGTGTGGTCTGCGCCCGCTTCGGCGACGTACGGCCCGCCGGCCCCGTCGACGAGCCCGCCCCCGGCGGCTGGGCCGGCCCCGCCCGCGCGGACTGGCACAGCTCCATGGACCGCGACGCCTACACCGCCGGGGTGCGCAGCGTGCGGGACTACATAGCGGCGGGCGAGGTCTATCAGGTGAACCTCTGCCGGGTGCTGTCCGCGCCGCTGCCCGACCCCGCGCGCAGTGATGTGGACGCGCTGTCCGCGGTGCTGGCCCACGGCAACCCCGCCCCCTACGCCGGTACGGTGCGGCTGCCCGCCCATGGCGTCGAGGTGGCCTCCGCCTCTCCGGAGCTGTTCCTGCGGCGTACGGGCCGTACGGTCGAGTCCGGGCCGATCAAGGGGACCGGCCGGACGGCCGCGGATCTGTCCGGGAAGGACCGGGCGGAGAACGTCATGATCGTCGACCTGGTCCGCAACGACCTGGGCCGGGTCTGCGCCACGGGCACGGTGACCGTCCCGGCGCTGTGCGCCGTCGAGGCGCACCCCGGCCTCGTCCACCTGGTCTCCACCGTGCGCGGCGAACTGGACGGGGCGCACGAGGCGAGCGCCTGGGCGGATCTGCTGGCCGCCACCTTCCCGCCCGGTTCCGTCACCGGAGCGCCCAAGTCCAGCGCGCTGCGGATCATCGACGAGCTGGAGACCGCGCCCCGCGGCCCGTACTGCGGCGGCATCGGCTGGGTCGACGCGGACCGCCGCACCGGCGAGCTCAATGTCGGCATCCGGACGTTCTGGATCGACCGCGCCGCACCGGGCGGCCCCGTCCTGCGCTTCGGCGCCGGCGCGGGCATCATCTGGGACTCCGACCCGGAGCGGGAGTGGGCCGAGACCGAATTGAAGGCGGAACGGCTGCTCGCGGTAGCGTCGGGGGTGCACGAAGTGAGCGGAGGACGACGATGAGGATCTGGCTCGACGGGGGACTGCGGGACGCCGACGGTGCCCGCGTCTCGGTCTTCGACCACGGGCTGACGGTCGGCGACGGCGTCTTCGAGACCGTCAAGGCCGAGCGGGGACGTGCCTTCGCCCTCACCCGCCACCTGGAGCGCCTGGCCACCTCCGCCCGGGGCCTCGGCCTGCCGGAGCCCGATCTCGACGAGGTGCGCCGCGGCTGCACGGCCGTCCTGGACGCCAACCCGGTGGCGCTCGGCCGGCTGCGGATCACCTACACCGGCGGGCTCTCCCCGCTCGGCTCGGACCGCGGCGACGACGGCACCACGCTGGTCATCGCGGTCTCCGAGGCGCCCCGCCGCCCCGACACCACCGCCGCGATCACCGTCCCCTGGACCCGTAACGAACGCGGTGCGCTCGCGGGTCTGAAGACCACCTCGTACGGCGAGAACGTCGTCGCGCTCGCCCGCGCCCGCGAACTGGGCGCCTCCGAGGCGCTGTTCGCCAACACCGTCGGACAGCTCTGCGAGGGCACCGGCTCCAATGTCTTCGTCGTCCTGGACGGCGAGCTGCACACCCCGCCGCTGCACTCCGGGTGCCTGGCCGGCATCACCCGCGCCCTGACGGTCACCTGGGCGGGCGCCAAGGAGACCGATCTGCCGCTGGACGTTCTGGAGCGCGCCGAGGAGATCTTCCTGACCTCCACCCTGCGCGATGTGCAGGCGGTGACCCGGATCGACGGGCGCCAACTGGCCGAGCGGCCGGGCCCGGTGACCGCCGAGGCCATGCGGATCTTCGACGAGCAGGCGGCCGCGGACACCGATCCCCGGTGAGACACCGCTGATGTCCCGGTGGTGACCGGCCCGCGGCAGCAGGGTAGGAAGTCCCCGTGACCACAACGCTGCGTCCATCGGGACCCGAGACACGCCATGAGGACGGGGGCCGGGCCCGTTCGTACGACGTCTGCGTCAACAGCCGCCGCGTCGGCGGGATCCGGCTGGCTACCGACGCCCGGTTCGGGCCGGTCGCCGGGCGGATCGAGGCGCTGGACATCGACCGCCCCGACCGGCACCGCGGCCGCGCCACCGTGGCCGCGCTGGCCGCCGAGGAAGTGCTGCGCGGCTGGGGCTGCCGGCAGATCGAGGTGACCGTCCCGGCAGCCTCCGAGGCCGTCGTACGCCTGGCCGCCGCCCTGGGCTACACCGAGCGCAGCCGCAGGATGACCAAGGCGCTGGACGCGCCGCCCGAGCTGCCCGAGGGCAGCCGGGAGCGCCGGATGGGCGCGGCGGAGTACCCGGCCTGGCGTGCGGCGGCGATCGCCGAGCACATCCGGGTGCAGACGGGTCTGGGCGTGCCCCGGGAGCGGGCCGAGCGGGCGTCGTACGAGGGGCACGCCGAGATGCTCCCGGACGGCCCCGACACCCACGGCCATGCGCTGCGCATTTTGCGGCACGACGGCGTGGACGTCGGCACGCTCTGGCTCGCGGTGGAGATCCCCGGGCATCCGGGCGGCTATGTCGTCGACGTGCGGGTGGATCCCGCCCATCGCGGCCGGGGCCACGGTCGCACGCTGATGCTCGTCGCCGAGCGGGTGTGCCTCGCGGCGGGCCGGCCGGTGCTGGGTCTCACCGTGTACGCGGACAACGCCCCGGCGCTGGGGCTGTACGAGGCGCTGGGCTACCGGCCGACCGCGTACGAGCTGTGGAAGCCGATCCTGTAGGGCGTCGCTGGAGGCCGTGGGCCCGACCGGGGGCGGGTCTGGTGCCCCTGTTGTCCTCCGGGTGCCCCAGGCGGCCTCCGGTGCCCCAGGCGGCGGCCCCCGGCGGCTCAGTCCTGCCCGGCGGAGCGCTCGGCCAGCAGCCGGTCGGCGATCTCCTCGATGCGGGCGCGCAGCCCCTCCTGGCTCGTGCCGCCGTCCAGCCGCTCGCCGCCGATCACATACGTCGGGGTGCCGGTCACGCCGATGGCCTTGCCCTCCGCCTGATCGGCGTCGACGATCAGCAGGTGCCGCCCGTCGACCAGCGCGGTGTCCATCTCCTCGGCGTCCAGCCCCAGCTCCCCGGCCACCTTCAGCAGCAGCTTCTCGCCGCCCTTGGCCAGCTCCTCGGTACGCGCCAGCACCGCCTCGATGTACGGCCAGCCCCGGCCCTGCTCGGTGGCCTCCTCGGCCGCCTGGGCGGCGGCGTAGGCGTGCTTGTGCTTGGCCAGCGGGAAGTGGCGCAGCCGGATGTCCAGCCGGTCGCCGTAGCGCTCGCGCAGCGCCCGCAGGTCGTCGAGGGCGGCATGGCAGTCCGGGCACTGCAACTCGCACCACACGTCGAGGACGGGCGGGGGAGGGGTGGGGCCGGCGGAGGTGGCGTCGTTCATGGGGTCAGTCTTCCAGCCCGCCGCCGCCGCACACCCGGAGGTACCCCCGGCCGGGGCCGCACCGGCACCTGGGGAGCAGGACCGGCACCTGGGGAGGAGGCCGACCCCGAGCCGACCCTGAGATGTCCCTGAAGACCGGGCGGAACATGTCCGTTCGGGCGGCGGAGAGGGCAGGATGGAAGGGAGCGGATGACCGGGCCGGTCATCCCCGTTCGACCATTCACTGGCAGGAGGACCGGATGCTGACCTCGACCGTCTGTGCCGCGGTGTCGGCGGCGGGCCTGGGCATCGCCGCGATCACGGCCTACCGCAAGCGGTTCCTGGCCGCGCTGCGGATCGCGGCGTTCTCGCTGATCCCCATCGGCCTGGTGATGACGGGCGTCATCGACTGGGTCACCAATATCGTCTTCAAGCCCACGGTCTGGGCCGGTTTCGGCCTGCTTGCTCTCTCGGCGCTCCTGCTCGCGATCGGCAGGACGGTGGAGCGCCGCCGGGGCGGCATAGGCAGCCGCAAGGAGCGCAAGGCCGCCGCGGCATCCGGAGCGGGTGCGGTGGCGCCGGCCGCCTCGGCGCCCTCCCTCACCGCCGGCCGGGGTGCGGACCGGCAGTCCGCGAAGGAGGCCGCGAAAGCCAAGACCAAGGGAGCAAGCAGCGCACCGAAGGATGACTTCTCGGACATCGAAGCGATCCTGAAAAAACACGGGATCTGATGAACTCCCCCTGCTGAAGCGGATATTGGGAGCAGGGAGACGATCAACTGCGCCATGATGCGCGCGAGATGAACGATGAGTGCGCCCTGGCCCGGGAGAACGCCCCGGCCCCCGAAACGCGCGGCTGCCTGTTCGCGCTGTCCCAGCCCCCGCTGATGCTGTTCCTGACCGTCATCGGCTTTCTGTTGCTCCTCGGCGCCGTACACGACCTCTACATCCTGTGAGCCGCCGGCGCGGTCGGGCGGCCGCCCGACCGCTCAGCCGGCCGCATCCCGCTGCCGGGCCCGGTAGGCGGCCACATGCAGCCGGTTGCCGCAGGTGCGGCTGTCGCAGTAGCGGCGGGAGCGGTTGCGGGAGAGATCGACGAAGGCGTGCCGGCAGTCCGGTGCCTCGCAGTGCCGCAGCCGCTCGCGCTCCCCGGCGACGACGATGAACGCCAGCGCCATCCCGCCGTCCGCGGCCAGATGGTCGGCGACCGAGGCGCCCGGTGCGAAGTAGTGGACGTGCCAGTTGTAGCCGTCGTGATCGGTCAGCTGCGGGGTGGTGCCGGCGGAGGCGACCAGCGCGTTCAGCAGCTCGGCGGCCTTGCGGTCGTCCCGGGCGGTGAAGACTTCGGCCAGCCGCGCGCGCAGCTCCCGTACGGCCCGCAGGTCGGCCTCCCCGAGGATGCCGACATCGCTGATGTTGTGGCGCCGTACGAACTCCTCGAGCGCCGGGAGGCCGGGGAGGGTGTCCGGGGCGCCGGGCGCCTCGCCCTCCGGTGCGGTGTTCAGCAGATCGACCACGGCATCGAGGGCGCACCGGGTGTCATGGGTGATCAGCACGGTTCCGCTCCCTGGCCGAGTGGGGAGCGGGCGGGCGCCGCCCCCGGTGTCGTTGCCGAATGGTCGCCGACTCTAGCGCCTCGAACAAGCCTGGGCGCCGCCTCCGCGGTGGGTCCGCGGCGACGGCGCCGGAGCGTGCGTATGAACTTGTCGGTCCTGCGCCGTCGCCCCGAGTCGGACGGTCGCAAGTGTGAGCGGGTGGTTGCGGTGGGCGGCTGTGGTGCGTCTCAGCTCTCCGCCAAGATGTGGGAAAGCTCGGTGTCGAGATCGAAATGCCGGTGTTCCGTACCCGGTGGTACGGCGGCGTCGGTCCTCTTCAGGAAGGATTCAAGAGCCCGCGCCGGGGCCTCCAGCAGGGCTTCGCCTTCCGGAGAGCTCAGGGCGATGCAGACCACACCCTGACCATGGCTCCGGGACGGCCAAACGCGGACGTCGCCGGTGCCCGTGGGCCGGTGCAGGCCCTCGGCGAGGAGGTCGCGGGCGAAAACCCATTCGACGGTCTCCTCGGCTCCGGTATGGAAGGTGGCATGCACGGCATAAGGATCGGCCGTGTCATACCGCAGGCCCGCGGGTACAGGCAGTGAGGACTCGCTCGACACAACGAGGCGCAGGTGCAGCTCGCAGCTGACCGTGGTGTTCATAAGCGCCAGGGCCTTTCGCTCAGTGTGCGCTCGGGGATTCGCACGTCGGCGAAATCGACATGCCACCTACGGTGCCGTTGTAAACCCCTCTGACGGTTTTGGGTGGCTTCACGTACCTCTTACGGCGGATTGCAGGATCGTCCTCGGCGGTAATTCAGCGGAGCGAGTGCGTCCGGTACGTTGGATCCATGAATACGGAGAGTGACGGGGGGTCGGGAGGTGACGGGGAGGACACCGGCGAGGGCACCGGTCCGGCGCTCGGTTCGCGGGCGCCGCGCTTCATCCGGCGCTCCCGCACGCTGCACCTGAGCTGGCAGGTCGCGGTCTTCGTCCTCGGCCTCGCGGTGGTGGTCGCCGGCGTGATCATGCTGCCGCTGCCCGGCCCCGGCTGGCTGGTGATCTTCGCCGGTATGGCGCTCTGGGCGACCGAATTCGTTTGGGCCCAGCTGGTACTGCGCTGGACCAAACGAAAGGTCACCGAGGCGGCGAAGAAAGCACTCGACCCGAAAGTGCGCCGCCGCAACATCATTCTCACGACCATCGGCGTGGTGATCATCGCCGCGCTGCTGGCGGCCTATGTGGCAAAGTTCGGACCGGTCCTGCCGTGGCACGTCGGCCAGTGACCCGTATGTGGTCAGAAGGGCCCGCCGACGTGCGGTAATGTTGGCCGTGCGCCGGGCGATTAGCTCAGTGGGAGAGCGCTTCGTTCACACCGAAGAGGTCACTGGTTCGAACCCAGTATCGCCCACCCCGGCATGCGGCCCGGAGACACGAAGTCTCCGGGTCGTTGCGGTATTTGGGCCCCCGCGTCGCCGCGGGGCGCACACTGGGATCATGCCAGCCTGGTCCAGCCGACTGCACCGCTACCGCTTCCGTAGCGAGTGGCTGCTCGCCGCCCCGCCCGCCGTCGTCTACGCCGTCCTCGAACGCGCCGAGTCCTACCCCCGCTGGTGGCCGCAGGTGCGCGAGGTGACCCCCCTCGACGAGCACAGCGGACTGGCCCGCTTCCGCAGCCGGCTGCCGTACGAGCTGTCGGTCGTGGCCACCGAGCGGATGCGGGATCCGGGAGCGGGCGTGCTGGAGATAACGCTCCGCGGTGACCTGGGCGGCTGGGCGCGCTGGACGATCCGCCCTGGTCACGGCGGGACCCGGGTGCTCTTCGAGCAGGACGTCGAGGTCTGCAAACCGCTGCTGCGCTGCCTGGCACTGCCGGGGCGTCCGCTGTTCCGGCTCAACCACGCGCTGATGATGCGCGGCGGGCGCCGCGGCCTGGCCGCCTGGCTGGCCCGGGGCTGAGCGGCCCCGGCCCGGCGGCCCGGTCACAGGAATTTGATGGAAGGCCGCGACGGGCTGTATTGTTCTGCTCGTTCGCGAGGGAAACCCGCAGACACCCGGGCGATTAGCTCAGTGGGAGAGCGCTTCGTTCACACCGAAGAGGTCACTGGTTCGAACCCAGTATCGCCCACCGGGATCAAGGACCGGGCCGCCAATTGGCGGCCCGGTCCTTTTCGTTGGAACGGGCGCGTTGGTCCGGGTGCGCTGGCACAGGTGCATTGGCCCGGGTGCATTGGCACGGGTTCGTGGAAACGGGGCGGGGAAGTCCGGGAAGGGGCCGCGCCTCGGCCATTTTCCGTATGGCCGAAAAAGGGGTGAGGTCCGTTCAGGCCGCCGCGGGGAGCGCGGGCCGCAGCGGCCAATGGGGATCGACCGGCTCGGGGGTGCCGCTGCGGGCGAACCACGCCTCGAGCCCACGGGCCTGCGCGGCGTGCCAGATCGCCTGGCGGGTGTGCAGATCGCCCGGTTGCAGTCCCTCCAACCGGGCGGCGAAGCGTTGGCCCAGGGCCCGTACGACCCGCAGCGCGGCCACGGCGTCGGCGGCGGCCTCATGGGCGTCGGTCAGCTCGACCTCGTAGTGGGCGCACAGATCGGTCAGGGTGCGGCGGCCCTTGCGGTAGCGGTCGAGGTGCTTGTCCAGCACCCGGGGATCGAGGACGCACAGCTGATGCGAGCCCAGCGCGGCGCCCAGCGAGCTGGCGCGATGGCGCTTCAACTCGCGGTCCAGCAGGGTCAGGTCGAACGGGGCGTTCATCACGACCAGGGGGCGGCCGGCCACCGACTGGGCGGCCAGCGCCCGCGCGAGCTCCTCCAGCACCGGCGCCGGCCAGCGGCCGTGCAGCGCGAGATGGTCGGCGGTCAGACCGTGCACCGCGGTCGCCGCCTCGGGTATCTCCACGCCGGGATTGATCAGCCAGCGGGTGATCCGCGGGGCGGAGCGCGGGGTCTCCTGGACCACCAGGGCGGCGGAGACGATGCGGTCGTGCTCGACATCGATGCCCGTCGTCTCGGTGTCGAAGGCGGCAAGCGGACCGTCGTACCAGGGCGGCATCATCCCAACTCCTCGCATCGATGGGGCGGATGACGACACGGGCCATCCGAGCTGGTGATACCCGAGCGGACCGGTTCTCGAACCGTCGTTGTTTGACGCCCACTTGACACGGAGACAACCACAGGGACGGGCCGCCTCCGGATCCGGCCGCCCGCCAGCCCACGCATCGATCGGCACAGCCCGGAAGGCCCCCGCGATGACACTCGCGCAGCCGGAGCCGGGCGCTCAGCGGATCACTCCGCAGCGCGGCGCACTCGCCATGACTGCCTGCATGGAGACCCTCCAGGTGGGCTATCTGCACGCGGTCGCCGCCGCCTCCGGGTGCTCGCTGGCGCAGCCCTTCCCGGACAACGGAATCGACTGGCACGTCAGCCACGCCGCGCCGGACCACACCGTCGACGACGAGGTCACCATCAAGGTGCAGCTCAAATGCACCTACCAGACCGCCCCCCGCCCACCGGGCCCGACCTTCGCCTTCACCCTCGACAACGACCACCTGGTGAAGCTGGCCCGTACGCCCGTATCGGTGCACAAGATCCTGGTCGTGATGCTGGTGCCCCGCACCCAGGACGACTGGCTGCACGCCGGCCACGACCGCCTCGAACTGCGCCACTGCTGCTACTGGATCAATCTGGCCGGACACCCCGTGACCGGCCGACGCAGGACCACTGTGCGGATTCCGACCACGCGGATCTTCGACGACCGAGCGCTCGTGGAGATCATGACGCGGGTCGGGGCGGGAGGGAGACCCTGATGTACCGGCCGACCGATGACCACTATGGGCACGACCACGACCTGCGGCCGCCGGATCCCGCGCAGCTCGACCCCGGGGTGCTCGCCGCGCTGCTCGCCCGGCACGGCTGGCGGCGCCGGGGCGGGGCCGCCGGCCACTACACCCGGTGGACGCCGCCCGGTGGGGCGGCCGGCGCCAGCCTGCTGGTGCCGCACGACCGCCGCTTCCCCGACAGCGGCGAGCTGCTCGCCGAGGCGTTGGCGGCGCTGGCGCACAGCGCCGCGCCGTCGGCCCGCGAGGTGCTGATGGGACTCACGGTGCCCAGCGACGAGGTGCGCTGGGAGCGGGAGATCCCGGACGACGGCTCGGCCGCCGCGCACTGGGTGGCGCAGGAGCGGCTGCGCGGCGCGGCCCGCTCGATGCTGATGGCCGGGGCCCTGGGGACGTACGCGCGGGCCGGGTATTACGGCGCCCGGCACAAACGGCGGGCCGAGGGATTTCTGGCCGACGTCCTGGTCGGCCCGGTGTCCGCCGGGAGCCGGCTGGCCGCCTTCGTCCCCGTGCGCGACGGGCGCGGCGCCGTCGCCGCCCTCCAACGGGCGCTGCACGCGGCCCGCGACGCCACCGACTACCAGCGCGCGACCGGCCGGACGGAAGCCTTCGACGCCGCCGTCGAGCTGGGCGTCTGCCATGAGCTGGCGCAGGCGCTGATCGCCCTGGTGCGGGACGCGGAGGGGGTGCGCATCGCGGTCGAGTGGTCGCCCGCCGCCGGCACCCCGGCCGGCTTCGCACCCCGCCCCGAGCCGGTGGAGTTCTCGCCGGGCGATCTGCCCGCGCTCCAGCAGGCCGCCCAGCGCTACGTACGGGACGAGCCCTCGCTGCCGGTGCGGGTGACCGGCGCGGTCGTCCGGCTGCGGCGGGAGCGGCCGGAGGGGCCCGGAACGGTGCGGCTGCGGGTGATCGCCGGGGCGGATGTGGTGCAGGTGAGGGCCGCGCTGGGGGAGGAGGACTACCGCATCGCCGGGCACGCCCATCTGGTCGGGTTGCCGATCCAGGTCAGCGGACGGCTGGAGAGCCGGGGCGGGTTCCGGCGGATCACCGGGGGCCGCGAGGTCACCCCCGTACAGGTCGACGAGGCGGAGCGCGACCGGCTGCTCAAATCGCTCCAGGAGAATCTCGACGTCTTCGAGGAGGCGTGCGGCGGCGAGGACTGAACCGGGAGGAGGGGCGAACAGGGAGGACGAGTGAACAGGGACGAGTGAACAGGGGGAGGAGCGAGCAGGGGAGGACGCGTGAAAAGGGAGGTTGTCCACAGGCACCGGAATCCGTTTCGCGGTCGGGTCGGGTGGCTCGGTACGATTCGCCTGCGCAGCAATCGCTGACGTGAAAGAGACATGAGTCAGGAGAGACCGGTGTCAGACGTCCGTGTGACCGTCCAACGCGATTCCGAGCGGGAAGAACGCGTGGTGACCACGGGCACTACGGCCGCCGACCTCTTCCAGGGCGAGCGCAGCATCGTCGCCGCACGGGTGGCCGGGGAGCTGAAGGACCTGGCCTACGAGATCGCCGACGGCGACGAGGTCGAGCCGGTCGAGATCACCTCCGACGACGGTCTGAACATCCTGCGGCACTCCACCGCGCATGTGATGGCGCAGGCCGTGCAGGAGCTGTTCCCGGAGGCGAAGCTGGGCATCGGCCCGCCCATCAAGGACGGCTTCTACTACGACTTCGACGTCGAGACTCCCTTCCACCCGGACGATCTCAAGCGCATCGAGAAGAAGATGCAGGAGATCCAGAAGCGCGGGCAGAAGTTCGCGCGCCGGGCCGTCAGCGACGACGCCGCCCGCGAGGAGCTGGCCGACGAGCCGTACAAGCTGGAGCTGATCGGCCTCAAGGGCTCCGCGGCGGACGCCGCCGAGGGCGCCTCCGCCGAGGTCGGCGCCGGGCAGCTGACCATCTACGACAACCTCGACGCCAAGACCGGCGAGCTGTGCTGGAAGGACCTGTGCCGCGGTCCCCACCTGCCCAGCACCCGGGTGATCCCCGCCTTCAAGCTGATGCGCTCGGCCGCCGCCTACTGGCGCGGCAGCGAGAAGAACAAGCAGCTCCAGCGCATCTACGGCACCGCCTGGCCGACCAAGGACGAGCTCAAGGCGTATCTGGAGTTCCTCGCCGAGGCCGAGAAGCGCGACCACCGCAAGCTGGGTGCGGAGCTGGACCTGTTCTCCTTCCCGGACGAGCTGGGCCCCGGCCTCGCGGTCTTCCACCCCAAGGGCGGCGTGGTCCGCAAGGTGATGGAGGACTACGCGCGCCGCCGGCACGAGGACGCGGGCTACGAGTTCGTGAACACCCCGCACATCACGAAGCAGGGGCTCTTCGAGACCTCCGGGCATCTGCCGCACTACGGCGAGGCCATGTTCCCGCCGATCGAGTTCGACGGGCAGAACTACCGCCTCAAGGCGATGAACTGCCCCATGCACAACCTGATCTTCAAGTCGCGCGGCCGGTCCTACCGTGAACTGCCGCTGCGTCTCTTCGAGTTCGGCACGGTCTACCGCTACGAGAAGTCCGGCGTGGTGCACGGTCTGACCCGCTCGCGCGGCTTCACCCAGGACGACTCGCACATCTACTGCTCCAAGGAGCAGATGCCCCAGGAGCTCGACACGCTCCTGACCTTCGTGCTCGACCTGCTGCGCGACTACGGCCTGACCGACTTCGAGCTGGAGCTGTCCACCCGCGACCCCGACTCGGACAAGTTCATCGGCTCGGACGAGGACTGGGCGGAGGCCACCGAGGCGCTGCGCCAGGCGGCCGAGAAGCAGGGCCTTCCGCTGGTCCCGGACCCGGGCGGCGCCGCGTACTACGGCCCGAAGATCTCGGTGCAGGCGAAGGACGCGATCGGGCGGTCCTGGCAGATGTCGACCCTCCAGGTCGACTTCAACCAGCCCAAGCGGTTCGGCCTGGAGTACACCGCGGCGGACGGTTCCAAGCAGCAGCCGGTCATGCTGCACCGCGCGCTGTTCGGTTCGATCGAGCGGTTCTTCGGCGTGCTGCTGGAGCACTACGCGGGCGCGTTCCCGGCGTGGCTGGCCCCGGTGCAGGCGATCGGCATCCCGATCGGCGATGCGCACGTTCCGTACCTGGAGGAGTTCGCCCGGCAGGCGAGGGCCAAGGGGCTGCGGGTCGAGGTGGACGCGTCGTCGGACCGGATGCAGAAGAAGATCCGCAACGCCCAGAAGAGCAAGGTCCCGTTCATGATCCTCGCCGGTGATGAGGACATGGCGGCCGGTGCGGTGTCCTTCCGCTACCGCGACGGGTCGCAGAAGAACGGCATCCCGCGCGACGAGGCGATCGCCGAGATCCTGGACATCGTGGAGCGCCGCGTCCAGGTGTGACGCCCGCCCTGACCGGTGCAAGGCCCCGGGGAGCCGCCCGCTCCCCGGGGCCGCCCGTTTTTCAGGTGTCCCCGTTTTTTCAGGTGTCCCCGTCCTGCCGGAAGCGCCGCACCAGCCAGGACGAGAACGAGCCGACCACCGCGCCGACCAGGGCTACCCCGGCGAACATCAGGCCCGCCCCGATCACCCGGCCGCGCGGGGTGACGGGGGTGGCGTCGCCGTAGCCCGTGGTCGTCAGGGTGGAGGCGGCCCACCAGACCGCATCGCCGAAGGTGCGGATATCGGCGTGCGGGGCGTGATGTTCGTCGTGGTAGACGGCGAGGGCGGCCGCATACCCCAGCAGGAGGGCCGTGAGGCCGGTGTAGGTCATCACCCGCGCTTCGAGCGCGAGCCGCGGATGGTCGCGGCGGCGCTGCACCCGGTCGTAGGTGTCGATCATCCGCAGCGGCCGCAGCAGGGGCAGGACGGTCACCACCAGGTCCAGCCAGTGCCGGCGCACAAAGCGCAGCCGATGGTCGCTGAGCAGCAGCCGGGCCAGATAGTCGGCGATGAACGCGGCCCAGGTCACGGCGGTGACGACGGCCCAGAAGGCATGCCAGGTGGGAGAGAGGCCGGGGACCAGGACGCGGACGGAATAGGCGGCGAGGAAGAGCAGGGAGGCGGCGAAGAGACCGGGCTCGGCGGCGCGCTCCCACTGGTGCAGCCGCTGTCGTCTGTCCACCGCTTCAGCATCGCCGAGCGCCCGGTGACCTCCGCCCCAGCGACACGCTGCCAAGGGGCGACGCAATATGCTGGCCCGTATGACAAGCGAGCCGGAACAGCAGATCGGAGTCGGGACCCAGGACGCCTTCCAGCGCCTGTGGACGCCCCACCGGATGGCCTACATCCAGGGTGAGAACAAGCCGAGCGGCCCCGGGGCCGACGACGGCTGCCCGTTCTGCTCGATCCCCGAGAAGTCCGACGAGGACGGTCTGGTGATCGCCCGCGGTGAGCATGTCTATGCGGTGCTGAATCTGTATCCGTACAACGGCGGGCATCTGATGGTGGTGCCGTTCCGGCACGTCGCGGACTACACCGAGCTGGACGAGGCGGAGACCGCGGAGCTCGCGGAGTTCACCAAGCGGGCGATGCGGGCGCTGCGCACGGCGTCCGGGGCGCACGGTTTCAACATCGGGATGAACCAGGGGGGCGTCGCCGGGGCCGGGATCGCGGCGCATCTGCACCAGCATGTCGTGCCGCGCTGGGGCGGTGACACCAACTTCATGCCGGTGGTCGGGCACACCAAGGTGCTGCCCCAACTCCTCGCGGACACCCGGGCGATGCTGGCGGCGGCCTGGCCCGTGTAGCGGACGGGCGGACGGTTGCTCCGGGCGATGGGCGGCGGGCGACCTGGCCGGGCGATGGGCAGGCATCGGATGCCGGGCGTCCGGAGTAACGACACGATCCCGGAAGAATCGGGCATATCGCCTCAAATTCGGATGGTTGCCACTCTAATAGTGTGGTGACCTCTCTGGATCGTCGCTCCGTGCTGCGCACCACCACCTCGGCCGCTGCAGCCGGTGCGCTCGCCGCGGGCTGCGCCCCGGGCCGTACGGACCGGACCGTACGGGACGCTGCCGTGCCGCGCCCCGGCGCCCGGACCCCGGTGCACGCCACCCGGCCGCCCACCAGGGTCCCCGGCCGCCCCGTACAGCTCGACCACGGGCCCCGGGACGGCCGGGCGGTCGCGCTGACCTTCCACGGCCGGGGCGATGCCCGCCTGGCCAGGGCTCTGCTGGGCGAGGCCGAACGGGCCGGCGCCCGGGTGACCGTCCTCGCGGTCGGCGACTGGCTCGACGAGCGGCCCGAGATGGCCCGCCGGATCCTCGACGGCGGTCATGAGCTGGGCAATCACACCATGCACCACCGCAATATCTGCGCGCTGCCGCAGGCCGCGGCGTATGCGGAGATCGCCGGGTGCGCGGACCGGCTGCGGCGGCTGACGGGCAGCATCGGCAGCTGGTTCCGGCCCTCGCAGGCTCGCCGGGCCACCGACCTGGTCACCCGCCTGGCGCGCCGGGCCGGCTATCCGCACGTCCTGTCCTACGACCTGGACTCCCTCGACTCCACCGACCCCGGCGCCCCGGCCGTCCGGCGCACCGTTCTGGACGGCATCGGGCCGGGTTCGGTGGTGAGCCTCCACCTCGGGCACGCCGGCACGGTGGCCGCGCTACCCCCGATCCTCGACGGACTCCGCCGGCGCGGGCTGCGCGCGGTGACGACAACGGAGCTAATGACCTGATGGCTGACCGGAACCGTACCCCCGCCCGTAGATCCCCCCGCCCCGGCCGCCGTACCGCACCGCTCGCCCTGGTCTGTGTCCTGCTGGCGGCGGGCTGTTCCGGCGGCGACACCCGGGCCGCCCAGTCCGGCCCGCGCCCCGCGCGCCCTTCGGCCGCCCGCGCGGCCGGACCGGGGCTGCCCGGGATGCCGCCGCTGGTGGACACGAGGGATCTGTACGCCGCGGACCGGCCCAACCGGCTGGCGCCGCAGGTACGCGACTTTCCCTCGCGGGTCTACGTCCCCAACACCGGCTCCGACTCGGTCAGCGTCATCGACCCCAAGACCTACAAGGTGATCGAGACGATCCCGGTGGGGGTGCAGCCGCAGCACGTCGTGCCGTCATGGGACCTGAAGACGCTGTGGGTCAACAACAACCGCGGGCACGACCTCACCCCGATCGACCCGGCCACCGGGAAGGCCGGAAAGCCCGTCAAGGTCCATGACCCGTACAACCTCTACTTCACGCCCAACGGGAAGTACGCGATCGTGATGGCCTCGATGGACCGTCAGCTGGTCTTCCGCGATCCGCACACCATGGCCATCCGCAAGACGCTGCCGGTCAGCTGCGGGGGCGTCAATCACGCCGACTTCTCGCCGGACGGGCGGTATTTCATCGTTTCCTGCGAGTTCTCCGGTGAACTGCTCAAGGTGGACACCGAGAAGATGAAGGTGATCGGCCAGGAGAAGCTGCCGTTCGAGGGGGCGATGCCGCAGGACGTGAAGATCTCGCCGAACGGCAGGACCTGGTACATCGCCGACATGATGGCCGACGGGGTGTGGGTCCTGGACGGCGACCGCTTCACCACACCGCGGCTGCTGCCCACGGGCAAGGGCACCCACGGGCTCTACGTCAGCCGTGACTCCAAGAAGATGTACATCTCCAACCGGGGTGAGGGCTCCATCTCGCTGCTCGACTTCGCGACCGGGGACCTCGTGGGGAAATGGCACATCCCCGGGGGCGGCAGCCCGGACATGGGCGGGGTGTCGGCGGACGGCAAGGTGCTGTGGCTGTCGGGGCGCTACAACTCCGAGGTCTACGCCCTGGACACCCGTACCGGCAGAACACTCGCCAAGATCCCCGTGGGCCAGGGGCCGCACGGGCTCGCGGTCTATCCGCAGCCGGGTCGGTACTCACTGGGCCACACGGGGATCTTCCGCTAGGCGGCCGGGAGTTCGGTGAACTCCCGGCCTAGGCGTTGTACTCGTCGGCGTTCTTCGGCTCCGCGCTCTGGACCATGCCGCTCAGTGCCAGCGAGCGGTTGTCGAAGCGCTCGACGTCCACGCCGTTCTCCTTCAGCACGCTCAGCGCGGCGGCGTGGACGACCCGCAGCACCGGGGTCGCGGCGCGCAGCGCGTCATCGGCCATGAAGCGGTGGCGCCAGGGCTTGTCGGCCCACACATGGCGCAGCCCGAACGGCTCGGGGAGGGTGAGCTTGCCGCCGAGGAAGTCCAGCACCGGCGGGAACCAGGTCAGCGGGGCGCGGGCGGCGAGCCGGACGACCTCGTCGGAGTCGATGAGCGGAAGGGTGATCTTCTTGGTCTCCCAGAACCGGACGGTCTTGGCGACATCCTTGGTCTTGGGCTCCGGCTTGCTGGTGAACAGGCCGTTGACCGGGCCGAGGGCGTGCCCGGTCACCTCGATGCGCAGCGTCTCGTGCAGCACCGTGACGGTGATCATCAACGTGAGCACCAACTGGCCGTCCCACAGGACGAACTGCACACCCAGGTAATGGCGGTTGCCGGCACCGAACTGCTGCTCGTTGCAGATCCGCTCTATCTCGTGGCCGCGGATCTGATACGCGTCGGTGTCCGTACCGTCCGGGCGGGAGACCGCGCCGGCCTTCTCGCCGACCGGCGAGACGATCCAGTGGCGGACCGACGGCGTCGGGAAGCCGCCGGTGTGCAGCGGGGAGCGCTCCAGCATGCGCAGCCGGTCGTGGATCACCCGTACGACGTCCCAGCTGCGGAACGGATGGATCTCGACGCCTTCCTGGGCGGGCCGCAGTTCCTCGGCCAGCTGCCAGCTGCCCCAGCGCGTGCCCATGCCGAGTATGCCCTTGGGGCCCGCGTAGAAGACGACATTGCTGCTCTGCTCGGCGGAGACCTTGGCGAGGTTCTGGCGGAGGGTCTCGGCGGCGGTCTGGTTCGGGTCCTGGGGGACCGCCTCGGGGATCTTGGCCGCCACCCCGCCGCCCTCGAGCAGCCCCTGCCAGGCCCCCCGCATCGCCACCGCGGCCTTCTCGCAGATCTGCTTGGCCCACCACCAGCCGATGACCGGGGCGACGACCATGGCACGGACGTACAGCGGCCAGAAACCGGACAGCGGCAGCTTGACCATGAAGTACAGCCCGACGACGCCCAGCACGGCCAGCAGCGCCCCGCCCAGCAGGGAGACGCCCCCGCCGTCCTTGGCGAGCATCTTCTTGAGCTGGAAGCCGCCCAGCCACAGCAGCACCCCGGGCAGGAACAGCAGCCCGAACAGCACCATGATCACCGACAGTTGGGCGTCGCGCTGCTTGCGCAGCCGGGTGGCCGACAGGCAGTGCTCGACGATGGTCTGCGGCTCGGTGCCGAAGGACTGGATCAGCGGCTTGCGGCCGCCGCCCAGCATCCGGACCTGGACGGCGCGCGAGAACGCCTCGCCGAGGTTGGGCTCGAACAGCGACAGCTTCGGCTTCTTGATCCCGGACTTGCCGGAATCGGAGTCGGCCTCGGAGATCTTGGAGAGCTTGCAGTCGCGATAGGCGGCCGAGGCCAGCGCCTGGGTCGCCGCCGTCTGCCCGGCGCCCCCGGAGACCGGCACCTGCGCCCCCGGACTGAAATCAAAGCCGTCTGCCACTACCGCCCCCAACGCCGCACGCATCCGATGCTGCTGGCTCTTCCCGACTACCGCTCACGGCACACCTGTTGAGCCGCCCACCGCATTCAGCGTACCGCCGCCGTCCAGCCCGCAGGGCCCGAGCCGGACAGCGGCGGACGCCGCCCCTCACACGTCGCTAGGCGCCGTTGGCGGCCTCGTCCCGTACCTTCTCCGCGAGCTGCGGCGGCATCGGCTCGTGCCGTGCGTAGCTGCGGGTGAAGCGGCCGGTGCCGTGCGACAGGGAGCGCAGATCGACGGCGTAGCGGCCGAGTTCGATCTCGGGGACCTCGGCGCGCACGAGGGTACGGCCCGCCCCGGACTGCTCGGTGCCCACCACGCGGCCGCGCCGCCCGGACAGATCGCTCATCGCCGGGCCGACGAAATCGTCCGGAATCAGCACGCTCACCTCGGCGACCGGCTCCAGCAGATCGATCCGGGCCGCGGCCGCGGCCTCCCGCAGCGCCAGCGCACCGGACTTCTGGAACGCGGCGTCGGAGGAGTCCACCGAATGCGCCTTGCCGTCGAGCAGCGTGACCCGGACGTCGACCAGCGGATACCCGGCGGCGACCCCGCGGGCGGCCTGCGCCCGCACGCCCTTTTCCACGGACGGGATGAACTGCCGGGGCACCGCGCCGCCCACCACCTTGTCGACGAACTCGATGCCCGAACCGCCCGGCAGCGGCTCGACGCTGATCTCGCAGATCGCGAACTGGCCGTGCCCGCCGGACTGTTTGACATGGCGTCCGCGGCCGGAGGCCGCCTCACCGAAGGTCTCCCGCAACGCCACCTTGTGCGGCACCGTGTCGACCTGCACGCCGTAGCGGGAGCGCAGCCGCTCCAGTGCCACATCGACATGCGCCTCGCCCAGACACCACAGCACCATCTGACGGGTGTCGGGATGGTGTTCCAGCCGCAGCGTCGGATCCTCCGCCACCAGGCGGGACAGCCCCTGCGAGAGCTTGTCGTCGTCGGCCTTGCTGTGCGCCTCGATGGCGACGGGCAGCAGCGGGTCCGGCATCGTCCAGGGCTCCATCAGGAGCGGCGCGTCCTTGTCGGAGAGGGTGTCGCCGGTCTCGGCGCGGGTCAGCTTGGCCACGCACGCCAGATCGCCGGCGATCGCCTGCGACAGCGGACGCTGCTGCTTGCCGAAGGGCGCCGACAGCGCGCCGATCCGCTCGTCGACGTCATGGTCCTCGTGCCCGCGGTCCTCCAGGCCGTGCCCGGAGACATGCACCGTCTCGTCGGGGCGCAGGGTGCCGGAGAAGACCCGTACGAGAGAGACCCGGCCGACGTACGGATCGGAGGCGGTCTTGACCACCTCGGCCACCAGCGGGCCGTCCGGATCGCAGGCCAGCTCCGGGCAGGCGGAGCCGTCGATGCCGGTCACGGCCGGCGCGGCACGCTCAGCGGGAGTGGGGAAGCCGCCGGTGATCAGCTCCAGCAGCTCCACGGTGCCCAGGCCCTGCCGGGCGCCGTCGGTGGCCGGCGCCGCGGCCAGTACGGGATGGAAGGTGCCCCGGGCGACCGCCGTCTCCAGATCCCCGATGAGCGTTTTGACGTCGATCTCCTCGCCGCCCAGATAGCGGTCCATGAGGGTCTCGTCCTCGCTCTCGGCGATGATCCCCTCGATCAGGCGGTTACGCGCCTGCTCGATCAGCGGCAGCTCCTCCTCGGTCGGCGCGCGCTCGACCCGTTCCCCCGACGAGTGGTCGAAGACCCGCTGGGACAGCAGCCCGATCAGGCCCGTCACCGGGGCGTGCCCGTCGGCCCCCGGCGTGCCGTACAGCGGCAGATACAGCGGCAGCACCGCATCGGGGTCCTCGCCGCCGAAGGTCTCCTGGCACGACCGGATCATCTCGCCGAAGTCGGACCGGGCCGCCTCCAAGTGGGTGATGACCAGCGCCCGCGGCATACCGACCGCCGCGCATTCGTCCCAGACCATCCGGGTCGCCCCGGCCACGCCGTCCGCCGCCGAAACGACGAAAAGGGCCGCGTCCGCCGCACGCAGACCGGCCCGCAGTTCCCCGACGAAATCCGCATACCCGGGGGTGTCCAGCACATTGATCTTGATGCCGCCCCAGTCGACGGGGACCAGGGAGAGCTGTACGGAACGCTGCTGGCGGTGCTCGATCTCGTCGTAATCGGAAAGACAGCCGCCGTCCTCGACGCGGCCCGCCCGGTTGACCGCGCCGGATGCCAGCGCCAGGGCCTCGACCAGGGTGGTCTTCCCCGCGCCGCTGTGGCCGACCAGCACCACGTTTCTCAGGGCGGTGGGCCGGTCGGCCGTGGGTGCCCTTCCGGCGGCTCCCGGGTGTGTACTCGTCTTCTCGCTCATGTGTCTCGCCTCCAGGTCGACACTTTGCGGTGATTCGAGCTTTCCACCGCGGTCACCATGCGTCCATACAGGGCGCGGCCCCCGATCGGGCGGCCTGGCGCGATCCCGCCCCCGCGGACGCCCCGCGGCGCGCGCCCCGGCCCGTGCGCCGTGCGTGGCACCCGACGCCGCGGTGCGTTCGCGGTGGCCCGTGGCCGCCTGGCTACGATGGGCCCGCCGGTGGCCCCTTGACCGCGCGGCCCGTATCGACCTCCGGGAAGGCCATGCTGAACAAGTACGCGCGTGCTTTCTTCACGCGTGTTCTCACACCGTTCGCCGCCCTGCTCATCCGCCTCGGGGTCAGCCCGGACGCGGTCACCCTCGTCGGGACCGGTGGTGTGGTGGCCGGGGCCCTGATCTTCTACCCGCAGGGCGAGTTCTTCTGGGGCACGGTCGTCATCACCCTGTTCGTCTTCTCCGACCTGGTCGACGGCAACATGGCGCGCCAGCTGGGCCGCTCCAGCCGCTGGGGCGCCTTCCTCGACTCCACCCTCGACCGGGTCGCCGACTCGGCGATCTTCGGCGGGCTGGCCCTGTGGTACGCCGGGGGCGGCAACGACCTGGTGCTCTGCGCCATCGCCATCTTCTGCCTGGCCAGCGGGCAGGTGGTCTCGTACACCAAGGCCCGCGGCGAGGCCATCGGCCTGCCGGTGAACGTCAACGGCCTGGTCGAACGCGCCGAGCGCCTGGTGATCTCGCTGGTCGCCTGCGGCCTCTCCGGTCTGCACGCCTTCGGCGTGCCCGGCGTCGAGGTCCTGCTGCCGATCGCGCTGTGGATCGTCGCCGTCGGCAGTGCCGTCACCCTCGGTCAGCGCGTGGTGACGGTACGCCGCGAATCGGCCGAGGCGGACGCCGCCGTCACCCAAGGGGGAAACACCGCATGACGTCACGCAAGGGCCTCCTGCCGGGGATCAACGCCGACTGGCTCAGCGACACGCTGTACGCCCTGGGCTGGAGCACCGTCAAGAAGCTGCCCGAATCAGCCGCCGTCCTCCTGGGCCGGCAGATCGCCGACCTCACCTGGAAGCGCCGCGGCAAGGGCATCCAGCGCCTGGAGGCGAACCTCGCCCGGGTGGTTCCGGACGCCTCTCCCGAGCGCCTGGCCGAGCTCTCCCGCGCCGGTATGCGGTCGTACATGCGCTACTGGATGGAGTCCTTCCGACTGCCGGCGTGGAGCAAGGAGCGGATAAGGAACGGCTTCGACCCCGAGGACGTGCACCACCTCACCGACGGCCTGGCGAGCGACCGCGGCGTCATCCTCGCGCTGCCCCATATGGGCAACTACGACCTCGCCGGTGTCTGGGTCACCACCAAGCTCAACACCCCCTTCACCACCGTCGCCCAGCGCCTCGAACCGGCGAGCGTGTACGACCGCTTCGTCGCCTACCGCGAGGGCCTGGGCATGGAGGTCCTGCCGCACACCGGCGGCGCCGCCTTCGGCACCCTCGCCCGGCGCCTGCGGGCCGGCGGCCTGGTCTGCCTGGTCGCCGACCGCGATCTGTCCAGCTCCGGAATCCCGGTCACGTTCTTCGGCGAGGAGACCAAAATGCCCGCCGGGCCCGCGATGCTCGCCCTCCAGACCGGGGCGATGCTGCTGCCCGTCACCCTCTGGTACGACGACGGCCCCGTCATGCGCGGCCGCGTCCACCCGGAGATCGAGGTGCCCCAGGCCGGCACCCGCACCGAGAAGGCGGCCCGGATGACCCAGTCGCTCGCCGACGTCTTCGCCTCCGGCATCGCCGACCACCCCGAGGACTGGCACATGCTCCAGCGCCTGTGGCTCGCCGACCTCGAACCACGCGCCCCCGAAGTGCGCGCCACCGGAACGGAGACCGCGGCGTGAAGATCGGCATCGTCTGCCCCTACGCCTGGGACGTCCCCGGCGGCGTCCAGTTCCACATCCGTGACCTGGCCGAACACCTCATCGCCCTGGGCCACGAGGTCTCCGTCCTGGCGCCCTCCGACGACGAGACCCCGCTGCCCCCCTACGTCGTCTCCGCCGGCCGCGCCGTCCCCGTCCCCTACAACGGCTCCGTCGCCCGCCTCAACTTCGGCTTCCTGTCCGCCGCCCGGGTCCGCCGCTGGCTCCAGAACGGCGCCTTCGACGTCATCCACATCCACGAACCGGCCTCCCCTTCGCTCGGCCTGCTCTCCTGCTGGGCGGCCCAGGGCCCCATCGTGGCCACCTTCCACACCTCCAACCCCCGCTCCCGGGCCATGATCGCCGCGTACCCGATCCTCCAGCCCGCCCTGGAGAAGATCAGCGCCCGCATCGCGGTCAGCGAATACGCCCGCCGCACCCTCGTCGAACACCTGGGCGGCGACGCGGTGGTCATCCCCAACGGCGTCGACGTCGACTTCTTCGCCCGCGCCGAGCCCAAGCCTGAATGGCAATCGGAAGGGGCGCGAAGCTCCGGCAAGGGCGGTGGTGGGCGACGGGCGGGCACCATCGGCTTCATCGGGCGGATCGACGAGCCCCGCAAGGGCCTGCCCGTCCTGATGAAGGCGCTGCCCGCGATCCTCGCCGAGGTGCCGGACGCCCGCCTCCTGGTGGCGGGCCGCGGCGACGAGGACGAGGCGGTCGCCCAGCTGCCGCCCGACCTGCGTTCCCACGTCGAATTCCTCGGCATGGTCTCCGACGAGGACAAGGCCCGCCTGCTGCGCAGCGTCGACCTGTACATCGCGCCCAACACCGGCGGCGAATCCTTCGGCATCATCCTCGTCGAGGCCCTGTCCGCCGGGGCCCCCGTCCTGGCCAGCGACCTCGACGCCTTCGCCCAGGTCCTCGACCAGGGCGAGGCCGGCGAACTCTTCACCAACGAGGACGCCGACGCCCTCGCCGCCACCGCCGTACGCCTCCTGCGCGACCCGCAGCGGCTGGCCGAACTCCGCGACCGCGGCGCCAAGCACGTACGCCGCTTCGACTGGTCGACGGTCGGCGCCGACATCCTCGCGGTCTACGAGACGGTCGCCGCGGGCGCGGCCTCGGTGGCGACGGACGAACGGGTGGGGCTGCGCGCACGGTGGGGACTGGCCAGGGACTGAGACGGGGCCCGGCCGCCCGGCACCATGGGCGGCCGCGGCACCGTACGCGGCCCCCGGCACAGCGGCGTTCGGCCGGGTAACGCTCCTAGGGCCCTTCTGACGGATCTCCGCGGCGTCGCGGAGATCCATCAGAAGGGCCCTGGCCCAGGTAACGTCGCTCGCCGTGACCACCCTGATCTGGATCGCCGTCGCGATCGTCCTCATCGGCGTCTATCTGAGCTGGACCGCCGGCCGCCTCGACCGTCTGCACGTGCGCATCGACGCCGCGAAGGCCGCCCTCGACGCCCAGCTGCTGCGCCGCGCCTCGGTCGCCCAGGAGGTGGGGACCTCCGGCGTCCTCGACCCCGCCGCCTCCATCGTTCTCTACCAGGCCGCCCACGAAGCCCGGCAGGCCGAGGACGACCACCGCGAGGTCGCCGAGAGCGAGCTCAGCCAGGCACTGCGCGCGATCCTCGCGGACGAGGCCCAGCTGACGGCCGTACGGGAGGCACCCGGCGGCGAGCAGACGGTCGCCGAACTCACCGCGGCCGTACGCCGGGTCCCGATGGCCCGCCGCTTCCACAACGACGCCGTACGCGCCGCCCGCGCCGTCCGCCGCCACCGGCTCGTGCGCTACCTCCGCCTCGCCGGCCACGCCCCGTTCCCGCTGGCCTTCGAAATGGACGACGAACCCCCGGCGATCCTGGACGACCGGTCCGCCGGCGCCTGACAATGGGAACCCGAGGACGCCACCGCCCTGCGAAACGCCGGCCCTCAGCAGCTCCCCACGGCTCCCGGCCACCCCACTCCAAGCCGTAACGAGCCACCCACCTTGAATTGGCCCTTTCCTTAGCCGCCACGCAAACGGTTGTGTGGTCCGCACGCACAACCACCCGTAATGAGTGAGGTCAACCGTGTCCAGCACGCCCACCACGCCCCAGAACCCCGAGACCGGAACGGCACGCGTCAAGCGCGGTATGGCCGAGCAGCTCAAGGGCGGCGTGATCATGGACGTCGTCACGCCGGAAGAAGCCAAGATCGCCGAGGACGCCGGCGCGGTCGCCGTCATGGCCCTGGAGCGGGTCCCCGCCGACATCCGCAAGGACGGCGGCGTGGCCCGTATGTCGGACCCCGACATGATCGACGGCATCATCGACGCCGTCTCCATCCCCGTCATGGCCAAATCCCGCATCGGCCACTTCGTCGAGGCCCAGGTCCTCCAGTCCCTCGGCGTCGACTACATCGACGAGTCCGAGGTCCTCACCCCGGCCGACGAGGTCAACCACTCCGACAAGTGGGCCTTCACCACCCCCTTCGTCTGTGGTGCGACCAACCTCGGCGAGGCCCTGCGCCGGATCGCCGAGGGCGCCGCCATGATCCGCTCCAAGGGCGAGGCCGGCACCGGCAACGTCGTCGAGGCGGTCCGCCACCTGCGCCAGATCAAGGGCGAGATCGCCAAGCTGCGCGGCTGCGACAACAACGAGCTCTACGCCGCCGCCAAGGAGCTGCGCGCCCCCTTCGAGCTGGTCAAGGAGGTCGCCGAGCTCGGCAAGCTGCCGGTCGTGCTGTTCTCCGCCGGCGGTGTGGCCACCCCGGCCGACGCCGCGCTGATGCGCCAGCTCGGCGCCGAGGGCGTCTTCGTCGGCTCCGGCATCTTCAAGTCCGGCGACCCCGCCAAGCGCGCCGCCGCCATCGTCAAGGCCACCACCTTCTACGACGACCCCAAGGTCATCGCGGATGTCTCCCGCAACCTGGGCGAGGCCATGGTCGGCATCAACTGCGACACCCTCCCCGAGGCCGAGCGCTACGCCAACCGCGGCTGGTAAAGCGCGCGCACGGAACGCCGGAACGCAAACGCAGGAACAAGGACGTAAGAACGCAGATGACTGAGCTGAGCACCCCCACCATCGGTGTGCTGGCGCTCCAGGGCGATGTCCGTGAGCACCTCAAGGCGCTCACGGACGCCGGCGCCCAGGCGCGGCCGGTACGCCGTCCCGAGGAGCTGGCCGAGGTCGACGGCCTGGTCATACCGGGCGGCGAGTCCACCACCATGTCCAAGCTGGCGGTCGTCTTCGGCATGCTCGAACCGCTGCGCGCGTTCGTGCGGGACGCCAAGCCGGTCTACGGCACCTGCGCCGGCATGATCATGGTCGCGGACAAGCTGCTGGACGCCCGCGAGGACCAGGAGACGCTCGGCGGCATCGACATGATCGTGCGCCGTAACGCCTTCGGGCGGCAGAACGAGTCCTTCGAGGCGGCCATCGAGGTGGCCGGCATCCCCGGCGGACCGGTCGAGGGCGTCTTCATCCGCGCGCCCTGGGTCGAGTCGGTCGGCGCCGCGGTCGAGGTCCTGGCGACGTACGGCGGCCACGCGGTGGCCGTGCGGCAGGGTAACGTCCTGGCCACGTCGTTCCACCCGGAGCTCACCGGCGACCACCGGGTCCATGCGCTGTTCGTCGAGATGGTGCGCGCATCGGCTGAGTAACACCGGGTGATCCAGCCCCGGTAGGATCGATGGCGTTCGTTTCGGAATTGGGTTACGCGAAGGAGACAGGCGGATGTCCGGCCACTCTAAATGGGCTACGACGAAGCACAAGAAGGCCGTGATCGATGCCAAGCGCGGCAAGCTCTTCGCGAAGCTGATCAAGAACATCGAGGTCGCGGCCCGCACGGGCGGCGCCGATCCGGACGGTAACCCGACCCTCTTCGACGCCATCCAGAAGGCCAAGAAGTCGTCGGTGCCGAACAAGAACATCGACTCCGCGGTCAAGCGCGGCGCGGGCCTGGAGGCCGGCGGCGCCGACTACGAGACCATCATGTACGAGGGTTACGGCCCCAACGGCGTCGCTGTGCTCATCGAGTGCCTCACCGACAACCGCAACCGCGCCGCCTCGGACGTCCGCGTCGCGATGACCCGTAACGGCGGCTCGATGGCCGACCCGGGCTCGGTGTCCTACCTGTTCAACCGCAAGGGCGTGGTGATCGTCCCCAAGGGCGAGCTGAGCGAGGACGACGTCCTGGGCGCGGTCCTGGACGCCGGCGCCGAGGAGGTCAACGACCTCGGTGAGTCCTTCGAGGTGCTCAGCGAGGCCACCGACCTGGTCGCGGTCCGCAGCGCCCTCCAGGACGCCGGGATCGACTACGACTCCGCCGACGCCAACTTCGTCCCGACCATGCAGGTCGAGCTGGAGGAAGAGGGCGCGCGCAAGATCTTCAAGCTGATCGACGCACTGGAGGACAGCGACGACGTGCAGAACGTCTTCGCCAACTTCGATGTGTCGGACGACGTCATGGCGAAGGTCGACGCCTGACGCCGCGCCACACGGCCGTACCGCACGGGCCGACGGGGAACACACCCCGTCGGCCCGTGGCGTTGTGGGGGTCGGCTGCTGTCGGCGCCACTCGCCACCGGCCTCATCTGCTGTCGGGGCCGCCCGTTGTCAGACCCACCCGCTACTGTGCTGAGCAGGGGATCTCCGGTCCCCCCGTGGGGAAGACGGCGGACGAAACGGTACGGCAGAGGGCCGGCGGCAACACGGCAAGAGGGCCGGCGGCAACACGGCAAGAGGGGAGGGGCACCGTGAAGGTGCTCGGGGTGGACCCGGGGCTGACGCGTTGTGGTGTCGGCGTGGTCGAAGGGGTGGCCGGGCGGCCGCTGAAGATGGCCGGGGTCGGGGTCGTCCGGACCCCGGCGGACGCCGACATCGCCCACCGCCTCGTCCTCATCGAGCAGGGCATAGAGGCCTGGCTCGACGAACACCGCCCCGAATTCGTCGCCGTGGAGCGGGTGTTCAGCCAGCACAACGTCCGTACGGTCATGGGCACCGCCCAGGCCAGCGCCGTCGCCATGCTGTGCGCCGCGCGCCGCGGACTGCCCGTCGCGCTGCACACCCCCAGCGAGGTCAAGGCCGCCGTGACCGGATCCGGGCGGGCCGACAAGGCGCAGGTCGGCGCGATGGTGACCCGGCTGCTGCGGCTGGACGCGCCGCCGAAACCGGCCGATGCCGCCGATGCGCTCGCCCTCGCCATCTGCCACATCTGGCGCGCCCCCGCGATAAACCGCCTCCAGCAGGCGCATGCCGCGGCCCGTCGCGCCGCTCCCGTCCGTACGCCGAAGGGCACCCGATGATCGCTTTTGTCTCCGGCCCGGTCGCGGCCCTGGCTCCCGATACCGCCGTCGTCGAGGTCGGCGGGATCGGCATGGCCGTCCAGTGCACCCCGGACACCCTGTCCGGGCTGCGCGTGGGCGAGCACGCCAGGCTCGCCACCTCCCTCGTCGTCCGCGAGGACTCGCTGACCCTGTACGGCTTCGCCGACGACGACGAGCGGGGGACCTTCGAGCTGCTCCAGACCGCCAGCGGCGTCGGGCCGCGGCTCGCCCAGGCGATGCTGGCCGTGCACTCCCCGGACACCCTGCGCCTCGCGGTCGCCAATGGCGACGAGAAGACGCTGACCGCCGTGCCCGGCATCGGCAAGAAGGGTGCGCAGAAGCTGCTGCTGGAACTCAAGGACCGGCTCGGCGCGCCGGTGGGCACCCGCCGCGCGGGCGGCGCCGCCCCGGGCGCGGACGGCTGGCGCGATCAGCTGCATGCCGCGCTGATCGGGCTCGGCTACGCCGCCCGCGAGGCGGACGAGGCGCTGGACGCGGTCGCCCCGCAGGCCGAGGCGGCGCTCGCCGACGGCGCCCGGCCGCAGGTTCCCCAGCTGCTCAAGGCGGCGCTTCAGACCCTCAACCGCTCGCGATGACCCCCGCCGCACGGGCCGCGCGCCCCCGACCGTACGACCACCCCGGCGGCCCGGCCGCCCCGACCCCGCGAGGCAATCCGCAGTGAACTGGGACGAGACCGCACCGTCCACCGACGACGCCGCCACCGGGCCCGACCGTCTGGTGGCGGCCGACGCCGACGGTGAGGAGACCGCCGTCGAGGCCGCGCTACGGCCCAAGGACCTGGAGGAATTCGTCGGCCAGGAGCGGGTGCGCGAACAGCTCGACCTGGTGCTGCGGGCCGCCCGCGCCCGCGGCGCCACCGCCGACCACGTCCTGCTCTCCGGTGCGCCGGGCCTGGGCAAGACCACCCTCTCGATGATCATCGCGGCCGAGATGGGCGCCCCGATCAGGATCACCTCCGGCCCCGCCATCCAGCACGCCGGCGATCTGGCCGCGATCCTCTCCTCTCTTCAGGAGGGCGAGGTGCTCTTCCTGGACGAGATCCACCGGATGTCGCGTCCGGCGGAAGAGATGCTGTACATGGCGATGGAGGACTTCCGGGTCGATGTGATCGTCGGGAAGGGGCCGGGCGCCACCGCCATTCCGCTGGAACTCCCGCCGTTCACCCTGGTCGGCGCCACGACCCGGGCCGGTCTGCTGCCGCCGCCGCTGCGCGACCGCTTCGGCTTCACCGGCCATATGGAGTTCTACGCCCCGGTCGAGCTGGAGCGCGTCATCCACCGCTCGGCGGGCCTGCTGGAGGTCGACATAGCGCCGGAGGGCGCCGCCGAGATCGCCGGCCGCTCGCGCGGCACGCCCCGTATCGCCAACCGTCTGCTGCGCCGCGTCCGCGACTACGCCCAGGTCAAGGCCGACGGCGTGATCACCCGCGAGACCGCCGAGCAGGCCCTGGACGTCTACGAGGTCGACGGCCGCGGCCTGGACCGCCTCGACCGCGCCGTGCTCACCGCCCTGCTCAAGCTGTTCGGCGGCGGCCCGGTGGGCCTGTCGACGCTGGCGGTCGCGGTGGGGGAGGAGCGCGAGACGGTCGAGGAGGTCGCCGAGCCGTTCCTCGTACGGGAAGGACTGCTGGCCAGAACGCCCCGCGGCCGGATTGCCACGCCGGCGGCCTGGTCCCACATGGGGCTGGTCCCGCCGCAGCAGCAGGCGGGGGCGGGCGGGCAGCAGGGACTGTTCGGGCCGTGACGGCGCGGAGACTCGCCCGGTCAGGAACTGCGGTGCGATGCTGAGCGTTGTTCCTGTGGTGGGGACTCGCTTAGACTCCGCCGATGCCGTCCGTACGGACCGCATAACCACCCCCGTATATCAGACCGCGGACCAGCGGTCGTGCGAAGGATGTCCGTCCCGTGCCCAATAGTCTCGTGACTCTCCTCCCCTTCATCGTCCTCATCGGGGCCATGTTCCTGATGACCCGGTCGGCCAAGAAGAAGCAGCAAGCGGCGCAGCAGATGCGCAACGAGATGCAGCCTGGCACCGGCGTCCGGACGATCGGGGGCATGTACGCCACCGTCAAGGAAATCCACGAGGAGTCGGTCCTCCTGGAGGTGGCACCGGGCGTGCACGCCATTTACGCCAAGAACGCCATCGGCGCCGTGCTCGCCGATGACGAGTACAACCGCATCCTGGACGGCGCCGACCCGATCAAGACCGACGAGCCGGTCGTTCCGGACGACGCCTCGTCGCTGACCGGCGGCATCGCGGATGAGGACACCGAGAAGGCCGAGAAGGCCGACAAGATCGACCTGGGCAAGGACGCCCCCAAGGCCGAGGCCGACAAGCCCGCCGAGGGTGCCGAGACCGGCAAGGACGCCGCCAAGGCCGATGCGGAATCCGCCGAGGAGGACAAGAAGACCGGCGGCGACGACGCGAAGTAGTCCGCCCCGAGGGAGCCGCGCTGCGCCGCGCGTACGGCGCACCGCGGTTCCCTGACGGTCTAGGCTCCGGCGGGGGGCACGTCCCCACAAGACTTCGTGGCCGCTCGGCAACACCCGAAGCCGAGGGGTTGGACAGGGAGATACGAAAAGGTGGCAGCACCGAAGAAGGGCCGCAGGACGCCCGCGGGCCATGGGCATCCGGGCCGCACCCTGGCCCTGATCCTGATCGTGATGATCGGGCTGGTCGGCGGGATGTTCTGGTACGGACATCTCACGCCGCGGCTGGGCATCGATCTGGCGGGCGGCACCAGCTTCACGCTGGCGGCGCAGAACCAGCCCGGTAAGCCCAATGCGATCAACGAGACCAATATGAACACCGCGGCCGGGATCATGGAGCGGCGGGTCAACGGTCTGGGTGTGTCCGAGACCGAGGTCCAGACGCAGGGCAACGACCACATCATCGTGAACATCCCCAAGGGGACGGACGCGAAGCAGGCCCGCCAGCAGGTCGGCACCACCGCCCAGCTCGGTTTCCGGCCGGTGCTGACCATCGCCCCGGGCACGAAGACCCCCACGCCGAACCCCTCCAAGGGCCAGCAGGGCAAGAACGACCAGGGCAAGGGCGACAAGGCCACCGGCAAGCAGGGCTCGCAGCAGAAGGCCACCTCCCCGTCGAAGCCCAGCGCCTCGCCCACCACGCAGGGCCGGGCCGTCACCGACGCGCTGAAGAAGGCGCCGTCCGCCAAGCCCACTCCCTCCGGCTCGGCCAAGCCCTCGCCGAAGCCGTCGCCGACCCTGCCGGGTGCCGGCTCCGGGATCGCGAAGCAGCTGGCGGCGCTGGACTGCTCCACCAAGCAGGGCCGCGCGCTGGCGGGCCAGCAGGCCGCCAACGCCAAGCCGTCCGACCAGATCGTCGCCTGCAACCAGGAGGGCACGCAGAAGTACGTGCTCGGCCCGGTGGCCGTCGAGGGCATGGACGTCAAGGACGCCAAGGCGGCCTTCGACAGCCAGGGCGGCCAGGGCTGGATCGTCCAGATGGACTTCACCTCCGACGGCGGCAAGAAGTTCGCGGACATCACCGGCAAGCTCGCCGCCAAGCCGCGGCCGCAGAACCAGTTCGCGATCGTCCTGGACGGCGCGGTCGTCTCCGACCCGCGCGTCGACCAGCAGCTCAACGGCGGCAGCGCCACCATCTCCGGCGGCGGCTTCACCCAGCAGTCCTCCGAGGACCTGGCCAACATGCTGTCGTACGGCGCCCTGCCGCTGTCCTTCCACATCGACGACGAGACCACGGTGACCGCGGCGCTCGGCGGTGAGCAGCTGCACGCCGGTCTGCTGGCCGGTGCGATCGGCCTCGGCCTGGTCGTCCTCTACCTGGTCGCCTACTACCGGGGCCTGTCGCTGGTCGCGCTGGCCAGCCTCACGGTCTCCGCGATCCTCACGTACACGATCATGACGCTGCTGGGACCGGCCATCGGGTTCGCGCTGAACCTGCCGGCGGTCTGCGGCGCCATCGTCGCCATCGGTATCACCGCCGACTCCTTCATCGTCTACTTCGAACGCATCCGGGACGAGATCCGCGAGGGCCGTACCCTGCGCCCGGCCGTCGAACGCGGCTGGCCCCGGGCCCGCCGGACGATCCTGGTCTCCGACTTCGTGTCGTTCCTGGCCGCCGCGGTGCTGTTCATCGTCACCGTCGGCAAGGTGAAGGGATTCGCGTTCACCCTCGGCCTGACCACCCTGCTCGACGTCGTCGTGGTCTTCCTCTTCACCAAGCCGCTGATGACGCTGCTGGCGCGGCGGAAGTTCTTCGCCGACGGTCACCCCTGGTCCGGACTCGACCCCAAGCGCCTGGGCGCCAAGCCGCCGCTGCGCCGCCGTCGCACCGCCCCCACCCAGACGAAGGAGGCGTGAGATGTCCAAGCTCGGAAGCATCGGCGCCCGGCTCTACCGCGGTGAGGTCGGCTATGACTTCATCGGCAAGCGGAAGATCTGGTACGGCATCTCGATCCTCATCACCATCACGGCCCTGGTGGGCCTGGCGGTGCGGGGGCTGAACTTCGGTATCGAGTTCTCCGGCGGTGCGGTCTTCAGCACTCCGGCGACCTCCGTGTCGTCCGCACAGGGCCAGCACACCGCCGAGTCGGCGGCCCCCGGCCACCAGGCCATGGTGCAAAAGCTCGGCAACGGCACGCTGCGCATCCAGATCAGCGGCCTGGACACCAAGCAGTCGCTGCCCGTCCAGGAAGAGATCGCCAAGGACCTCAAGGTCCCGGTCAAGGACGTCAACACCCAGCTGGTCGGCCCGAGTTGGGGCGAGCAGATCGCCGACAAGGCGTGGCTGGGCCTGGGGATCTTCATGGTCCTGGTGGTGCTCTATCTGGCCGTGGCCTTCGAGTGGCGGATGGCGCTGGCCGCGCTGATCGCGCTGATCCACGACCTGACGATCACCGTCGGCGTCTACGCCCTGGTCGGCTTCGAGGTCACCCCGGGCACGGTCATCGGTCTGCTGACCATCCTCGGTTACTCCCTCTACGACACGGTCGTCGTCTTCGACAGCCTGAAGGAAGCCTCCAAGGACATCACCAAGCAGACCCGCTTCACCTACAGCGAGATCGCCAACCGCTCCATCAACGGCACCCTGGTGCGTTCCATCAACACCACGGTCGTGGCGCTGCTGCCGGTCGCCGGTCTGCTGTTCGTCGGCGGCGGGGTGCTGGGCGCGGGGATGCTCAACGACATCTCGCTGGCCCTGTTCGTCGGCCTGGCGGCCGGTGCCTACTCCTCCATCTTCATCGCCACTCCGCTGGTCGCCGACCTCAAGGAGCGCGAGCCGCAGATGAAGGCGCTGGCCAAGCGGGTCAAGGCCAAGCGCGCCTCGGCCGAGGCCAAGGAGGCGAGCCGGGCGGAGACGTCGGGTGACCCGCAGGACGACGACCCCGAGGACGGCGCCTCCGTCGTCGGACCCCGCCACCAGCCCATCGCGCGGGGCCGCGGCCGCGGCCGTCCGTCGGGCAAGCGCCGATGACCGCGCCCGCAGCGCTGCGCGAGCTGCTGCTCCGCCGGATCACGGACGTCCCGGACTATCCGCAGCCGGGCGTGATGTTCAAGGACATCACCCCGCTGCTGGCCGACCCGGCCGCCTTCGGCGCGCTGACCGACGCCTTCGCCGATCTGTGCGCCCGGCACCGCGCGGACAAGGTCGTCGGCCTGGAGGCGCGCGGCTTCATCCTCGCCGCGCCCGTCGCCGTACGGGCCGGGGTCGGCTTCGTCCCCGTACGCAAGGCCGGCAAGCTGCCCGGGGAGACGCTCGGGCAGAGCTACGAGCTGGAGTACGGCACCGCCGAGATCGAGATCCACGCCGATGCGCTGGCACCGGGGGACCGGGTGCTGGTGATCGACGACGTGCTCGCCACCGGCGGTACCGCCGATGCCTCGCTCCAGCTCATCCGCCGTGCGGGCGCCGAGGTCGCGGGCGTGGCGGTGCTGCTGGAGCTCGGCTTCCTCGCCGGGCGGCAGCGGCTGGAGCCGGGCCTGAAGGGCGCTCCGCTGGAGGCCCTGATCACGGTCTGATCCTTGAGCGCGGACCCTCGTGGGCGGCAGGGGCACCCGGGAACATTCCGGGTGCCCCTGCCGCTGTGTCATGTACGGAACCAGGCCGCGCAAGAGCACCCGGCCGCGGGTCGATACCATGGCACCCCGGCCTGTTCGTGGTCTCGGGGTCCGGAACCGCTTGAGGAGTGCTCTTGCCAGACGAGGCCCAGCCGCTCTCCCCCGGACTGCGTCCGAAGGGATCCACCGCCGCGCGCCAGGACGAGCCGAAGACCGAGGACGCGGCGTCCCCCGCCACGTCCGGGGCCGGCAAGAGCGGTGCCACGCCCCGTCCGGCGGATCCGCAGAAGCAGGGCGCCACCGCGACCGGAGCCCGTCCCGGCACCGCCGCGCCCAAGCCGCCCGCCAAGGCCGGGCCGCCCGGAGCGCACGCCGCCTCCTCGGCGCCCAAGCCGGCCCCGTCCGCCTCCGCGGGCCGCTCCGGGACACCCAACCGCGTCCGCGCCCGCCTCGCCCGACTGGGCGTACAGCGCTCCAGCCCGTACAACCCGGTCCTCGAACCGCTGCTGCGCGCCGTCCGCGCCAACGACCCCAAGATCGAGACCGCCACGCTGCGCCAGGTCGAGCGGGCCTACCAGGTCGCCGAGCGCTGGCACCGCGGCCAGAAGCGCAAGAGCGGCGACCCGTACATCACCCACCCGCTCGCGGTCACCACCATCCTCGCCGAGCTGGGCATGGACCCGGCCACGCTGATGGCGGGCCTGCTGCACGACACCGTCGAGGACACCGAATACGGCCTGGAGCAGCTGCGCCGTGACTTCGGCGACCAGGTCGCGCTGCTGGTCGACGGCGTCACCAAGCTCGACCGGGTCAAGTTCGGCGAGGCCGCGCAGGCCGAGACCGTCCGCAAGATGGTCGTCGCGATGGCCAAGGACCCGCGCGTCCTGGTCATCAAGCTCGCCGACCGGCTGCACAACATGCGCACCATGCGCTACCTCAAGCGGGAGAAGCAGGAGAAGAAGGCCCGCGAGACGCTGGAGATCTACGCCCCGCTCGCCCACCGCCTGGGCATGAACACCATCAAGTGGGAGCTGGAGGACCTCGCCTTCGCGATCCTCTACCCCAAGATGTACGACGAGATCGTGCGTCTGGTCGCCGAGCGGGCGCCCAAGCGGGACGAGTATCTGGCGATAGTGACCGACGAGGTCCAGGCCGATCTGCGCGCCGCCCGTATCAAGGCCACCGTCACCGGCCGCCCCAAGCACTACTACAGCGTCTACCAGAAGATGATCGTCCGCGGCCGCGACTTCGCGGAGATCTACGACCTGGTGGGCATCCGCGTCCTGGTCGACACGGTCCGCGACTGCTACGCCGCCCTCGGCACGATCCACGCGCGATGGAACCCGGTCCCCGGCCGGTTCAAGGACTACATCGCGATGCCGAAGTTCAACATGTACCAGTCGCTGCACACCACGGTGATCGGCCCCAGCGGCAAGCCCGTCGAGCTCCAGATCCGCACCTTCGACATGCACCGCCGCGCCGAGTACGGCATCGCCGCGCACTGGAAGTACAAGCAGGAGGCGGTCGCCGGCGCCTCCAAGATCCGTACGGACGTGCCGAAGAACGCCGGCAAGGGCCAGGACACCGTCAACGACATGGCCTGGCTGCGGCAGCTGCTCGACTGGCAGAAGGAGACCGAGGACCCGGGCGAGTTCCTCGAATCGCTGCGCTTCGACCTCTCGCGCAACGAAGTCTTCGTCTTCACGCCGAAGGGCGATGTGATAGCGCTGCCGGCCGGCGCCACGCCCGTCGACTTCGCCTACGCGGTGCACACCGAGGTCGGCCACCGCACGATAGGAGCGCGGGTCAACGGACGCCTCGTCCCGCTCGAATCGACCCTGGACAACGGCGACTTGGTGGAGGTCTTCACCTCCAAGGCGCCGGGCGCCGGACCGTCCCGCGACTGGCTCGGCTTCGTCAAATCGCCGCGCGCCCGCAACAAGATCCGCGGCTGGTTCTCCAAGGAGCGACGCGACGAGGCGATCGAGCAGGGCAAGGACGCCATCGCCCGCGCCATGCGCAAGCAGAACCTGCCCATCCAGCGGATCCTGACGGGCGACTCCCTGGTCACCCTCGCCCACGAGATGCGCTACCCCGACATCTCCTCCCTCTACGCCGCCATCGGCGAGGGCCATGTCGCCGCGCAGGGCGTCGTCCAGAAGCTGGTGCAGGCGCTCGGCGGGCAGGACGAGGCCACCGAGGACATCGCCGAGTCCACCCCGATCCGGCCGCGGTCCAAGCGCCGTTCCAGCGCCGATCCGGGTGTGGTCGTCAAGGGCGTCGACGATGTGTGGGTCAAGCTGGCCCGCTGTTGTACGCCGGTGCCGGGCGACCCCATCATCGGCTTCGTCACCCGCGGCAACGGCGTCTCGGTGCACCGCGCCGACTGCGTCAACGTCGACTCGCTGTCCCGGCAGCCGGAGCGGATCCTGGACGTCGAGTGGGCGCCCACCCAGTCGTCGGTCTTCCTGGTCGCCATCCAGGTCGAGGCGCTGGACCGCTCCCGCCTTCTGTCGGACGTCACCCGGATCCTGTCCGACCAGCACGTCAACATCCTCTCCGCGGCCGTCCAGACCTCCCGCGACCGCGTCGCCACCTCCCGCTTCACCTTCGAGATGGGCGACCCCAAGCATCTGGGGCATGTGCTCAAGGCCGTACGGGGTGTGGAGGGCGTGTACGACGTGTACCGGGTGACGTCGGCCCGGCGCCCGTAGCAACGGATACGGCGGCCCCGGTACGGATCTCCGTACCGGGGCCGCCGTATGTCAGCTTTCAGCCGCCGAACTCCTCCAGGCCCTTCAGCGCCTGGTCCAGCAGCGCCCTGCGGCCCTCCAGCTCACGGCCGAGCTTGTCGGCCTTGGCGGTGTTGCCCGCCGCGCGCGCCGTCTCGATCTGCTTCTCCAGCTTGTCGACGGCGTCCTGGAGCTGGCCGGTCAGCCCCGCCGCGCGGGCCCGCGCCTCGGGGTTGGTCCGCCGCCACTCGGCCTCCTCGGCCTCCTGGATGGCGCGCTCGACGGCATGCATCCGACCCTCGATCTTGGGCCGGGCATCGCGCGGGACGTGGCCGATGGCCTCCCACCGCTCGTTGACCGAGCGGAACGCGGCCCGCGCGGACTTGAGGTCCGTGACCGGGAGCAGCTTCTCGGCCTCGATGGCCAGCTCCTCCTTGCGGGTCAGGTTCTCCCGCTGCTCGGCGTCACGCTCGGCGAAGGTCTCGCTGCGCGCCTGGAAGAAGATGTCCTGCGCACCGCGGAAGCGGTTCCACAGGTCGTCCTCGTGCTCGCGCTGCGCCCGGCCGGCGGCCTTCCAGTCGGCCATCAGCTCGCGGTAGCGGGCGGCGGTGGCGCCCCAGTCCGTCGACTGCGACAGCGACTCGGCCTCCTTGACCAGCTTCTCCTTGGTCTTACGGGCCTCCTCGCGCTGTGCGTCCAGCGAGGCGAAATGCGCCTTGCGCCGCTTGGAGAACGCCGAGCGGGCGTGCGAGAAGCGGTGCCACAGCTCGTCGTCCGCCTTGCGGTCCAGCCGCGGCAGGCTCTTCCACGTGTCGACCAGCGCCCGCAGCCGCTCACCCGCCGCCCGCCACTGCTCGCTGGCCGCCAGCTCCTCGGCCTCGGCGACCAGCTTCTCCTTGGCCAGCCGGGCCTCGTCGCTCTGCTTGGCCTTCTGCGCCTTGCGCTCCTCGCGCCGCGATTCGACGGTCTCGACGAGCTTGTCCAGCCGCTTCCTCAGTGCCTCCAGATCGCCGACCGCATGGTGCTCGTCGACCTGGTGCCGCAGATGGTCGATGGCGGTCTGGGCGTCCTTCGCCGACAGGTCGGTGGTCTTGACCCGGCGCTCGAGGAGGCCGATCTCGACGACCAGGCCCTCATACTTGCGCTCGAAGTAGGCGAGGGCCTCCTCGGGAGTACCCGCCTGCCACGATCCGACGACCTGCTCGCCGTCGGCGGTACGCACGTACACGGTCCCCGTCTCATCGACGCGGCCCCATGGGTCGCTGCTCACAGCGCCTCCTCCACATGATGCCGACGGGGGCGTGCGGCCCCCCGGCATCGTCCACAGTTTCTGTCCGGCAGAGCAGCGCCCTGGCCGGTCCGACGTGCTCTCTTGCGGGTGAGGGTGGCACCGTCGGGCGGGCACCCTGCCCCACCGCCAATCTAGGCGACCCGCGTCCGGCTGTCCGCATCCAGCACGACCGAAATTCCGCGGTTCGGCCGCGGGCGGACGTGCCGGGCGGCGGAAAGCCGCATGCCGGTCACCGGGGGTCAGCTCATGCCGACGGTCGCCCTGTCGATCACGACGGTGGCGTTCGGCGCCGTACTGCCGATCTGCGGGTCCGGCCGCGATCCGGCCGCGGCGATCTTCTTCAGGACGTCCATACCGCCGGTGACGGTCCCGAACGGCGTGTAGTTCGCGGGCAGCGGGCTGTCCTTGTAGACGAGGAAGAACTGACTGCCGCCGCTGTTGCGGGTGTTGTCGTGCTTGCCGTCGTAGCTGTTGGCCATCGCGACCGTGCCCGCCGGATAGACGCCGCCCTTGATCTTCGGGTCCTTGAGGTTCTCGTCCGGGAGGGTGTAGCCGGGGCCGCCGGTGCCGGTGCCGGTCGGATCGCCGCACTGAAGGACGTAGATGCGCTGGTCGAGGAAGCGGTGGCACCGGCTGTGGTCGAAGAAGTGCTTGCCGGACAGGAACGCGAAGGAGTTCACCGTGTGCGGCGCCCGGGCCGCGTCCAGCTTCAGCTCGATCTGTCCGCAGGTGGTGTGCAGGGCCGCGGTGTAGGAGGCGCCGGTGTCGATCGACATGGCCGGTTCCTTCTTCCACTTCGCCGTGGACGGGGCGCCCTTGGCGGGCGTGCGGCACGGGTCCGGCGCGGCGGTCCGCGACGGGTCCGCCGCCCGGTCGTCGCCGGCCCGGTCGTTGCCCATGAGCGCGGCCGACGAGAACGCGGCGACACCCGCGGCCAGGGCCACCGCCAGGGCGGACGCGATGATCACGGTGCGGCGCCGGGCCTTCTGCCGGTCGGCGGTGCGCCGCTGCTGCCGGCGCGCGAACTTCTCCCGGGCGAGCTGCCGCCGCCGCTGATCCTTGCTGACCACCGGTCGTCTCCTTGTCCGATCATCGCTGGGCATCGAGTGGGTCGGGTTCCGGGCGTCGCGGTCCGGCCGTCGGGGGCCGTCGTCCGCCGTGGCCGTACCGTATACGGGTTCGCCCCCGCGGGAGTCGCGTCGGTAAGCTCTGGAGCTGCCGAGATGTTCCGGGAGTCCTCCCGCGGACCGACCGCCACCGACCCTTAAGGACGAACGTGCTGATTGCCGGGTTCCCCGCCGGGGCCTGGGGGACCAACTGCTATCTGGTCGCCCCCGCCGCAGGCGAGGAGTGCGTGATCATCGACCCGGGCCATCAGGCTGCCCAAGGAGTCGAGGAAGCGCTCGCAAAGCATCGGCTCAAGCCCGTCGCCGTCATCCTCACCCACGGCCATATCGACCATGTCGCCTCGGTCGTCCCGGTGTGCGGCGCGCACGACGTCCCCGCCTGGATCCACCCCGAGGACCGCTTCATGATGAGCGACCCGGAGAAGGCGCTGGGCCGCTCCATCGGTCAGCAGCTCATGGGCGAGCTGACCGTGGGGGAGCCGGACGACGTCAAGGAGCTGGCCGACGGCAGCGCGCTGGAACTGGCCGGAATGGAGTTCTCCGTCGCGCACGCTCCGGGCCATACCAAGGGGTCGGTGACGTTCCGGATGCCCGAGCAGGCGGACATTCCGCCGGTCTTCTTCTCGGGCGACCTGCTGTTCGCCGGCTCCATCGGACGCACCGATCTGCCGGGCGGCGACCACGCCGAGATCCTCCGGTCGCTGGGGCGCGTATGCCTCCCGCTGGACGACTCGACCGTGGTCCTCTCCGGCCACGGCCCCCAGACCACCATCGGCCATGAGCGCGCCACCAACCCCTTCCTGCGGCAGGTGGCCGCCGGCCTCGGAGACGGCATCGCCGCCGCTCCACGACGAGGAATGTGACGAGACCTTCCGTGAGCACCTTTCAGGCACCCAAGGGCACCTACGACCTGCTGCCGCCGGATTCCGCCACCTATCTGGCGGTCCGCGAGGCGATCTCCGGCCCGCTGAAGAACTCCGGCTACGGCTACATCGAGACACCCGGCTTCGAGAACGTCGAGCTGTTCGCCCGCGGCGTCGGTGAGTCCACCGACATCGTGACCAAGGAGATGTACGCCTTCGAGACCAAGGGCGGCGACAGGCTGGCGCTGCGCCCCGAGGGCACCGCGTCCGTGCTGCGCGCGGCGCTGGAGGCCAACCTCCACAAGGGCGGCAACCTCCCCGTCAAACTCTGGTACTCGGGCTCGTACTACCGCTACGAGCGGCCGCAGAAGGGCCGTTACCGCCACTTCTCGCAGGTCGGCGCCGAGGCGATCGGTACGGAGGACCCGGCGCTGGACGCCGAGTTGATCATCCTGGCCGACCAGGCGTACCGCTCGCTGGGGCTGCGCAACTTCCGCATCCTGCTCAACTCCCTGGGCGACAAGGAGTGCCGCCCGGTCTACCGCGCCGCACTCCAGGACTTCCTGCGCGGACTCGACCTGGACGACGACACCCGCCGCCGGGTCGACATCAACCCGCTGCGCGTCCTGGACGACAAGCGCGAGTACGTACAGAAGCAGCTGGCCGGGGCGCCGATGCTGCGCGACTACCTGTGCGAGGCGTGCAAGGCGTACCACGAGCAGGTGCGCGAGCTGCTGACCGCGGCCCAGGTGGCCTTCGAGGACGACGAGAAGCTGGTGCGCGGGCTGGACTACTACACCCGCACCACCTTCGAATTCGTCCACGACGGCCTGGGTTCGCAGTCCGCGGTCGGCGGCGGCGGCCGCTACGACGGCCTGTCCGAGATGATCGGCGGGCCCGCGCTGCCGTCCGTCGGCTGGGCGCTGGGCGTCGACCGTACGGTGCTGGCGCTGGAGGCCGAGGGCATCGCGCTGGACATCCCCGCCGCGACGTCCGTCTACGCGGTCCCGCTCGGCGACGAGGCCCGCCGGGTGCTGTTCGGCGCGGTCACCGCGCTGCGCCGGGCCGGTGTCGCCACCGACTTCGCCTACGGCGGCAAGGGGTTGAAGAACGCCATGAAGTCCGCCAACCGGTCCGGAGCCCGGCTGGCGCTGGTGGCCGGCGAGCGGGATCTGGCCGAGGGCGTGGTCCAGCTCAAGGACCTCACCAGCGGTGAGCAGACGCCGGTGGCGCTGGACGCCGTCGTGGACGAGGTCCGGCGGGCGCTGGCCTGAGCCGGGCCCGGCAGCGGCCGGGTGTCAACGGGCGGCGCGCGGATTCACACGGTCCGGGCGCCGTCCGTTCCTGCACAGCTGTTTATGCACAGCGAACGGTGGTCCGTGGGCGAGTTGAGGCAGAATGACGGGCGGGCCCGCGGCCTCGCGGGCGCGCCCGGCCCCTCTGCCCAGCGACCGACGGAACGGCGATATGACGATGACAGCGGCTGACGACGTGTCCACCGACGACCGGCCCGCCGGTGACGCGGGCACCATCGGATCGGGCCGCGGCTACGCCCTGCTCCTCGTGATCACCAGCGCGCTGGGCCTCCTGGCGGCGTGGGTCATCACCCTGGACAAGTTCGAGCTGCTCAAGAACCCGAACTTCCAGCCGGCGTGCAGCCTCAATCCGATCATTTCCTGCGGCAATGTCATGAAGAGCCCGCAGGCGGGCGTCTTCGGCTTCCCCAACCCGATGGCCGGTCTGGTCGGCTTCGCCGTGGTGATGGCCATCGGCATGGGCCTGCTGGCCGGCGCCCGCTTCCGCCGCTGGTACTGGATCGGGCTGAACATCGGCACCCTGCTCGGCACGGTGTTCTGCATGTGGCTGATGTCCCAGTCGCTGTACGTGATCAACTCGCTGTGCCTGTGGTGCACGCTGACCTGGTGCGTCACCATCCTGATGTTCTGGTACACCACCGTGCACAACCTCAAGCACCGCATCATCCCGGCCCCCGACGGACTGCGCCGGACCGTGGTGGAGTTCCACTGGGTCGTGCCGGTGCTCTGGTACGGCGTGATCGCGCTGCTGATCCTCACCAAGTGGTGGTCGACGTACTGGAGCACGCTGCTCTAGCGCCTCGCCGCGCCCCGTGACTCTCGCGCCCCGGCCCGTCCCCACGGACGGCCGGGGCGTTGTCAGTGGGCCGGGGCGTTGTCAGTGGGGTGGCATAGGCTCGTCGACGTGGAGCCCGACCTGTTCACCGCCGCCGCCGAAGACCGTCAGGAGAAGGACCCCGCGGGGTCCCCGCTCGCCGTACGGATGCGTCCGCGCACCCTGGACGAGGTGGTGGGCCAGCAGCATCTGCTCAAACCGGGATCGCCGCTGCGGCGGCTGGTGGGGGAGGGCCAGGGCGGCCCGGCGGGGCCGTCGTCCGTCTTCCTCTGGGGTCCGCCCGGCATCGGCAAGACCACCCTCGCGTATGTCGTCAGCCAGGCGACCAACAAGCGCTTCGTGGAGCTGTCCGCGATCACGGCCGGCGTCAAGGAGGTGCGCGCGGTCATCGACGGCGCCCGCCGCGCCTCCGGCGGCTTCGGCAAGGAGACCGTCCTGTTCCTGGACGAGATCCACCGCTTCAGCAAGGCCCAGCAGGACTCGCTGCTGCCGGCCGTCGAGAACCGCTGGGTCACCCTGATCGCCGCGACCACCGAGAACCCCTACTTCTCGGTGATCTCCCCCCTCCTCTCCCGCTCCCTCCTGCTGACCCTCGAACCGCTCACGGACGAGGATCTGCGCGGGCTGCTGCACCGCGCGCTGACCGACGCGCGGGGCCTGGCCGGTGCGGTCACCCTGCCCGAGGACACCGAGGCGCATCTGCTGCGGATCGCGGGCGGCGACGCCCGGCGGGCGCTGACGGCCCTGGAGGCCGGGGCCGGGTCCGCGATAGCCAAGGGCGAGCAGGTCATCACCCTCCAGACGCTGGAGGAGTCCGTCGACCGGGCGGCGGTGAAGTACGACCGGGCCGGCGATCAGCACTACGACGTCGCCAGCGCGCTGATCAAATCCATTCGCGGGTCCGATGTGGACGCGGCCCTGCACTATCTGGCCCGCATGATCGAGGCCGGTGAGGACCCCCGGTTCATCGCCCGCCGGCTGATGATCTCCGCGAGCGAGGACATCGGCCTGGCCGATCCGACGGCCCTGGCGACCGCGGTCGCCGCCGCCCAGGCCGTGGCCATGATCGGCTTCCCCGAGGCGCGGATCACGCTCAGCCAGGCCACCATCGCGCTGGCCCTGGCCCCCAAGTCGAACGCCGCGTATCTGGCGATCGACGCCGCCCTGGCGGACGTCCGCGCGGGCCACGCCGGCGCGGTACCGCCCCATCTGCGCGACAGCCACTACCAGGGCGCACAGAAGCTCGGCCACGGCCAGGGCTATCAGTACCCCCACGACCTGCCCGGCGGTATCGCCGCCCAGCAGTACGCCCCCGACGAGGTCCACGGCAAGCGGTACTACAGCCCCACCCGCCACGGCGCCGAGGCCCGTTACGCCGACGTCGCCGAGCGCGTCCGGGCCCGCCTGAAGGGCACCCCGGGGGAGCCCGGCGCCGAGTAGCGCCGCCGGGGCCCGACCACCGCGCGGCGGCCTACTGCCCGCCCGCCTACTGCCCGCCCGCCTACTGCCCGCCCGCCTACTGCCCGCCCGCCTACTGCGCCGCCGCCTCGAACAGGGTGTGCATGGCCCGGCGCAGCTCGGCCACGGAGCGCACCGGCTCGGGGAAGTCGAATCGGGCGTCGAAGGCGGTCTGGCCCGCCTCGGTGCTGCCGTCTCCCGAGGAGCGGCCCCCGGACCCCATGAACCGGACGCGCAGCCCGAAGCGGTCCAGCGCCACGGGGACGGCGCGGTCGGCCAGGCCGCAGACCGGGGAACGGCCGTCGAGCAGTGCGCACAGGCCCTGGACCTGTTCGCTGTGGGCGGCGTGCAGATGCTGGAGCAGTTCGGCCTCGTGGGCGACCAGGGGGTCGGGGGCAGCGGCGGCGAACTCGTCGGGCTCGAAGGGCTCGGCGCCCCACAGGTCGTCCACCGCCCCCTCGCCGACCTCCAGGCGCAGCAGCATCCAGGCGGGCCGCCCGTGGAGCCCCGGCGCCGGGTCGGGCTGGAGGGCCTCGCCGATGCCGAGCAGCTCGCCCACGGGGTGCCGCTCGGCGAGCAGCCGGGCGGCCTCGGCGCGCTGCGCACCCCGTACGGGGGTCAGCCAGCCGGCCACCCAGGCGCGGCCGCGGATGCGATGGGGCACGGAAACCGGTGCCACATCGGTGATCTCCATCACGGCCGCGAGATCGTCGTCCTGGGCGTGGGCGGCCGCCCGGGCCGCCGCCGAGTCGCCAGGCACCAGCAACAGCACGTCTCCGTCGGCCGTCACGGTCCGGCAGACGGGGTCGGACAGCCCCGTCTCGTCGGGTTCCTCGACTCCTGGGATGTTCAGGGACGCCATACCATGGGACTCGACGAGGGTGCGTACGCGTTCGGCGGCAGTGGGCCGCTGGGCGTCTTCCACGGGACGCGGCTGACCCGCCTCGGTGCGTTCTGCGCCGGGCAGGGGGATCCCAGGTCGAAACATGCGTTCTCCTCGCGCTAAGGTAAGCCTCACCTAACTTACACGGAGGTCCGTTCCACGTGAACCAGTCGCGTCCCAAGGTCAAGAAGTCGCGCGCGCTCGGCATCGCGCTGACCCCGAAGGCCGTCAAGTACTTCGAGGCCCGCCCCTACCCGCCCGGCGAGCACGGCCGCGGCCGCAAGCAGAGCAGTGACTACAAGGTCCGGCTGCTGGAGAAGCAGCGTCTGCGCGCGCAGTACGACATCAGCGAGCGCCAGATGGCGCGCGCCTACGACCGCGCCCGCAAGGCCGAGGGCAAGACCGGCGAGGCCCTGGTCGTCGAGCTGGAGCGCCGTCTGGACGCGCTCGTCCTGCGCTCGGGGATCGCCCGCACGATCTACCAGGCCCGCCAGATGGTCGTGCACGGCCACATCGCGGTCAACGACCGCAAGGTCGACAAGCCGTCCTTCCGCGTCCGCCCCGGCGACGTGGTCCAGGTCCGCGAGCGCAGCCGCGAGAAGCACCCCTTCCAGGTCGCGCGCGAGGGTGGCTACGCCCTCGACGGCGAGACCCCGCGCTACCTGGAGGTCAACCTCCTGGCGCTGGCGTTCCGCCTCGACCGGGACCCCAACCGCAAGGAGATCCCGGTGATCTGCGACGAGCAGCTCGTCGTCGAGTACTACGCCCGCTGAGCCACGGCCCAGCCGCAGCGACACGCTCAGCCCGCCGTCTCCCCACCGCCGTTCGCGGAGGGCGAGGCGGCGGGCGTGTCTGTGGCGGGCGGAGCCCGGGTACGCGGGTACGGACGGAGTGTCACGGCGCGATAAGGTCAAGGGTGCCTCTCGGGCGGGATACGCCGAGCGGGACGAGCCGAGCAGGTCGAGAGCCAGCCCCAAGCAGTCGGAGAGTGGTGCCAGCGTGTCCGGTGGAGAGGTGGCCGGGATCCTCGTGGCCGTCTTCTGGGCGATCCTTGTGTCCTTCCTCGCCCTTGCCCTGGCGAGACTGGCGCAGACCCTCAAAGCGGCCACCAAGATGGTGACCGAGATCTCCGACAAGGCCGTACCGCTCCTGGCCGATGCGTCCGCGACGGTCCGCTCCGCGCACACCCAGCTGGCTCGCGTCGACGCCATCGCCGCCGACGTCCAGGAGGTCACCGCCAACGCCTCCGCGCTCTCCTCGACCGTCTCCTCCGCCTTCGGCGGACCGCTGGTCAAGGTCGCGGCGTTCGGCTACGGAGTGCGCCGGGCGATGGGCAAGAAGGCCGCACCCGAGCCGAAGCGCACCGTCGTCGTCCGCACCTCCCTGCCCGGCGCCCGCCGCGGGCGCCGCAACCGCCGCTCCAAGGACTGATCACGCGATGTTCCGCCGCGCATTCTGGTTCACCACCGGCGCCGCCGCCGGGGTCTGGGCCACCACCAAGGTCCACCAAAAGCTGCGCAAGCTGCAGCCCGACAGCCTCGCCGCACAGGCCGCGGACAAGGCCGTCGAGACCGGACACCGGCTGCGCCAATTTGCATTGGACGTACGCGCGGGAATGGCGGACCGTGAAGAGCAGCTGAACGACGCGCTCGGCCTTCGCCCCACCGGCGAGGTCGCCGAGCTGCCTGCGCCGCGCTCCCACGCGGCGCTCGATACGCCGTACCGAACCACGAGAACCCCGGGCCGCCCGGGGCTGACCGGACCGACTGGAAATGAGGACCACTGATGGAGTCGGCTGAAATCCGCCGCCGCTGGCTGCGCTTCTTCGAAGAGCGTGGGCACACCGTCGTGCCGTCGGCGTCGCTCATCGCGGACGACCCGACGCTGCTGCTCGTCAACGCGGGCATGGTCCCCTTCAAGCCGTACTTCCTCGGCGAGGTCAAGCCGCCCGCCCCGCGCGCCACCAGCGTCCAGAAGTGCGTGCGCACGCCGGACATCGAAGAGGTCGGCAAGACCACCCGGCACGGCACGTTCTTCCAGATGTGCGGCAACTTCTCCTTCGGCGACTACTTCAAGGAAGGCGCCATCACGTACGCCTGGGAGCTGCTGACCAGCTCGCAGGCCGACGGCGGCTACGGCCTCGACCCGGAGAAGCTCTGGATCACCGTCTACCTCGACGACGACGAGGCCGAGCGCATCTGGCACGAGGTCGTCGGGGTGCCCAAGGAGCGCATCCAGCGCCTGGGCAAGAAGGAGAACTACTGGTCCATGGGCGTCCCGGGCCCCTGCGGCCCGTGCTCCGAGATCAACTACGACCGCGGCCCCGAGTTCGGCGTCGAGGGCGGCCCGGCCGTCAACGACGAGCGGTACGTGGAGATCTGGAACCTGGTCTTCATGCAGTACGAGCGCGGTGCGGGCACCGGCAAGGAGGACTTCGAGATCCTCGGCGAGCTGCCCAGCAAGAACATCGACACCGGCCTCGGCCTCGAGCGCCTGGCGATGATCCTCCAGGGCGTCCCCAACATGTACGAGACGGACACCCTGCGCGTCGTCATCGACAAGGCCACCGAACTCACCGGCGTCCGCTACGGCACCTCGCACGACTCCGATGTCTCGCTGCGCGTGGTCGCCGACCACCTGCGCACGTCCACGATGCTCATCGGCGACGGCGTCACCCCCGGCAACGAGGGCCGCGGCTATGTCCTGCGCCGCATCATGCGCCGCGCCATCCGCAACATGCGCCTGCTCGGCGCCACCGGCCTGGTCGTCGGCGAGCTGCTGGACGTCGTCATCAAAACCATGGGCCAGCAGTACCCCGAGCTGCTGGAGGACCGCCGTCGCATCGAGACGGTCGCCCTCGCCGAGGAGGCCGCCTTCCTCAAGACGCTGAAGGCCGGCACGAACATCCTCGACACCGCCGTCACGGAGACCAAGTCCTCCGGCGGCACGGTCCTGTCCGGCGACAAGGCCTTCCTGCTCCACGACACCTGGGGCTTCCCGATCGACCTCACCCTCGAAATGGCCGCCGAACAGGGCCTGTCGGTGGACGAGTCGGGCTTCCGCCGCCTGATGACCGAGCAGCGGGAGCGCGCCAAGGCCGACGCCCAGGCCAAGAAGAGCGGCCACGCGAATCTGTCCGCCTACCGCGAGGTCGCCGACCGCTCCGGTGCCACCGAGTTCACCGGATACAGCGCCACCGAGGGCGAGTCGACCGTCGTCGGTCTGCTGGTCAACGGCGCCTCGGCGCCCGCCGCCCACGAGGGCGACGAGGTCGAGGTGGTCCTGGACCGCACCCCGTTCTACGCCGAGGGCGGTGGCCAGCTCGCCGACACCGGCCGGATCAAGCTGGAGTCCGGCGCCGTCATCGAGGTCCGCGACGTCCAGCAGCCGGTGCCCGGCGTCACGGTCCACAAGGGCGCCGTCCAGGTCGGCGAGGTGGTGCTCGGCTCGACCGCGTACGCCACCATCGACGTCACCCGCCGCCGCGCCATCGCCCGCGCCCACAGCGCCACCCACCTCACCCACCAGGCGCTGCGCGACGCCCTGGGCCCGACGGCCGCCCAGGCCGGTTCGGAGAACTCCCCGGGCCGCTTCCGCTTCGACTTCGGTTCGCCGGCCGCCGTGCCCGGTTCGGTCCTCACCGACGTCGAGCAGAAGATCAACGACGTCCTCGCCCGTGAGCTCGACGTCCATGCCGAGGTCATGAGCATGGAGGAGGCCAAGAAGCAGGGCGCCATCGCCGAGTTCGGCGAGAAGTACGGCGACCGGGTGCGCGTGGTCACCATCGGCGACTTCTCCAAGGAGCTGTGCGGCGGCACCCACGTCCACAACACCGCCCAGCTGGGGCTGGTCAAGCTGCTCGGCGAGTCCTCCATCGGCTCCGGCGTGCGCCGCGTCGAGGCGCTGGTCGGCGTGGATGCCTACCGCTTCCTGGCCCGCGAGCACACCGTCGTCTCGCAGCTGACCGAGCTGGTCAAGGGCCGCCCGGAGGAGCTGCCCGAGAAGATCTCCGGCGTCCTGGCCAAGCTGAAGGACGCCGAGAAGGAGATCGAGAAGTTCCGCGCCGAGAAGGTGCTGGCCGCCGCCGCGGGGCTCGCCGAGGGCGCCAAGGACGTGCGCGGGGTGGCCCTGGCCTGCGGTCAGGTCCCCGACGGCACCTCCGCCGACGATCTGCGCAAGCTCGTCCTCGACGTCCGTGGCCGCATCCAGGGCGGCCGCCCCGCCGTCGTGGCCCTCTTCTCGGTCGCCAACGGCCGCCCGGTGACGGTGATCGCCACCAACGAGGCCGCCCGCGAGCGCGGTATCAAGGCCGGTGACCTGGTCCGTACGGCCGCCAAGACGCTCGGCGGCGGTGGCGGCGGCAAGCCGGACGTCGCCCAGGGCGGCGGCCAGAACCCGGCCGCCGTGCCCGAGGCCCTCGAGGCCGTCGAGCGCCTGGTCGCCGAGGCGGCCTGAAGCGCGTGAGTGAGATGCGACGCGGCCGGCGTCTTGCCGTGGATGTCGGGGATGCCCGTATCGGGGTCGCCTCGTGCGACCCCGACGGGGTCCTCGCCACCCCGGTCGAGACCGTACCGGGACGTGACGTACCGTCAGCACACCGCCGGCTCAAGGCGATTGTCGACGAGTACGAACCGCTGGAGGTCGTGGTCGGCCTGCCCCGCTCCCTCAGCGGGGGAGAGGGGCCGGCCGCGGCCAAGGTCCGGGCCTTCGCCCAGGAACTTGCCCGGAACATCGCACCCGTAGGGGTCCGGCTGGTCGACGAGCGGATGTCGACGGTCACCGCGACCCACGGCCTGCGGGCCTCCGGAGTGCGCAGCAAGAAGGGCCGTAAGGTGGTCGACCAGGCCGCCGCGGTGGTCATCCTCCAGAGCGCGCTGGAAACCGAAAGGACCTCCGGACAGGTCCCGGGGGAGAGCGTCGAAGTGGTCATCTGATCGCGATACGGTAACGTTCCGCGCGATGTGGCGCCGGTTCGAACAGCCGCGCGTGCAAGTAGAGGCGGATCGGTACACCGCAGTCGCGCTGCCGGGCCGGAGCGCACCGCCTCTCGGCTCTAGGGGATCGATGACCGAGTATGGCCGGGGCTACGGCTCCGAACCGTGGCATCCCGAGGACCCGCTCTACGGAGACCAGGGTTCCTACAGGGGCCAGGCACAGCAGCCCCAGTGGGACGGGCAGCAGTCCGTCCCGTACCCCCAGCAGCACCAGGGGGGACACGGGAGCCAGGGTGGCCACGGCGGCTGGGACGGTTCGCAGGGCGGGCAGCTGCCGTACGACCCATACGACCCGTACGCCCAGCAGCCGCCGGCCGATCCGTACGGCGGGGCGGGCCGCCCCGCCTACGGCAACGGCCCGCAGGATCCCTATCAGGCGCAGGACCCCTACCAGGCGCAGGACCCCTACCAGCAGCAGGCGCCGGCCCATCCGCAGCATCAGCAGGTGCCGCATCAGCAGTACCCGCCGCAGCAGTACGCCCCGCAGGAGTATGCGCCGCAGCAGTACGAGCAGCACGCCGGGGCGCCGTACCAGCAGCACGTCGAGGCGCCGTACGAGGAGGCCGCGGGCGACGACTGGCGGGCCGAGCCGGAGCCGCGGCGGAAGCCGGAGCCGGAGCACTCGTTCTTCGCGGACGACCGCGAGGACGACGATGACTACGACGACGAGCCGGACGAGCGCAGCGGCGGCCGCGAGCGGCGCGGCAAGGGCAAGAAGAACAAGAAGCGGCGCAGCAAGGCCACATGCCTGGTCGCGACGCTGGTCTTCGCCGGCGCGGTCGGTGCCGTCGGCTATTTCGGCTATGACTTCTTCATGGCCCATTTCGGAGCGGCGCCCGACTATGCGGGCGAGGGGTCCGGTTCCGTGGAGGTCGAGATCCCGGTCGGTGCGTCGGTCGCGGAAATGGGGCAGATCCTCGCGGACAAGGGCGTGCTCAAGAGCGCCGGTGCCTTCACCCAGGCGGCGTCCTCCGACGACAGGAAGTCGAGGTCTCTGCAGCCCGGTACGTATTCGCTGCGCAAGCACATGTCGGCGTCCGCGGCCATGGAGCTGATGCTGGACCCCAAGAGCCGCAATGGTCTGACGGTGCGCGAGGGGCTGCGGAACAAGGACGTCTACGCGCTCATCGACAAGAAGCTCAAGCTCAAGGCGGGCACGACCAAGAACGTCGCCGAGCACGACGCCAAGAACCTCGGCCTGCCCTCGTGGGCCGACGACAACGGGAAAATAAAGGACCCGCTGGAAGGATTCCTCTACCCGTCCACGTACAGCGTGGGCGATCAGGCGAAGCCGTCCGCGGTTCTCAAGCAGATGGTCGCCCGCGCCAATCAGGTCTACGCGAAGTACGACCTGGAGGGCAAGGCCCGCAGGCTCGGCCTCGGGTCGCCGCTCCAGCTGCTCACCGTGGCCAGCCTCACGCAGGCCGAGGGCAAGTACAAGCACGACTTCGTCAAGGTCGCGCGGGTCGTCTACAACCGCCTCAAACCGGCCAACACCGAGACCTACGGGCTGCTCGATTTCGACTCGACGGTGAACTACGCCAGGTCGCGGAGCACCCTGGACACCGGGTCCGTCGACGCTCTGCGGAAATTCAACGACCCGTACAACACCTACAAATTCAAGGGGCTGCCGCCCGGACCGATCGGCAACCCGGGTGAGGTGGCGATCAATTCGGCCCTACACCCGGCCACGGGCAACTGGTACTACTTCGTCTCGATCAGCCCGGAAAAGACGCTGTTCGCCGCGACGAACGCAGAGCAGGAGCGGAACCGCAAGATCTACCTGAAGGAACACGGAAAGCCCCAGTCATGAGCCCCACACGCCGCGCGGCGGTCCTCGGATCCCCCATCGCGCACTCCCTCTCCCCGGTGCTGCACCGCGCCGCCTACGCCGAACTCGGCCTGACCGGCTGGGAGTACGGCCGGCACGAGGTGGACGAGGCGGCGCTGGCGGAATTCGTCGGGAAACTCGGGGCCGAATGGGCGGGTCTTTCCCTGACCATGCCGCTGAAGCGCGCGATCATCCCGCTGCTGGACGAGATCTCCGGCACCGCGGCCTCGGTCGAGGCGGTCAACACCGTTGTCTTCACGGCCGACGGACGGCGCATCGGCGACAACACCGACATTCCCGGCATGCTCGCCGCGCTGGCCGAGCGCGGGGTGGAGCGCGTCGAGCGGGCGTCCGTCCTGGGCGCCGGCGCCACCGCCTCCTCCGCGCTGGCCGCGCTCTCGCGCATCTGCACCGGCGAGGTCACCGCGTACGTCCGCAGCGCCGCCCGCGCCGACGAGATGCGCGGCTGGGGCGAGCGGCTGGGCGTCGCGGTCCGCACCGCCTCCTGGGACGACGCGGCCGAGGCGTTCCACGCGCCGCTGACCGTCGCCACCACCCCGGCGGGCACCACCGATGCGCTCGCCGCCGCCGTCCCCGACCGCCCCGGCACCCTCTTCGACGTCCTCTACGAGCCCTGGCCGACGGCGCTGGCCGCCGCCTGGGCGGACCGCGGCGGCGCGGTGGTCGGCGGCCTCGACCTGCTGGTCCACCAGGCGGTTCTCCAGGTGGAGCAGATGACCGGCCGCTCCCCGGCCCCACTGGCCGCGATGCGCCGGGCCGGCGAGGCGGCCCTCGCCGCGCGCCACGTCGGCTGAGCAGCCGCTCCCCCGGGCTGCCCCGGCCGCCCGCCGAGTCGGCTGACCGGCCGCTCCCCCCGGCCCGCCCGCGCCGCGCGCCGACCAGCCCCCGGGCGGGCCGTTCCGTTCCCTGGACGGGGCGCCGCCCCGACCGCGTGACGTGGGAGGATCAGGGGGAGACCGTACGCGGATGAGCAGTACACGAGGAGCACCGTTGAGCAGGTTGCGCTGGCTGACGGCGGGGGAGTCGCACGGCCCCGCACTGGTGGCGACGCTGGAGGGCCTTCCGGCCGGCGTCCCGATCACCACCGATCTGGTGGCGGACGCGCTGGCGCGCCGCCGGCTCGGCTATGGCCGCGGTGCCCGGATGAAGTTCGAGCGGGACGAGATCACCTTCCTCGGCGGGGTCCGGCACGGGCTGTCGCTGGGTTCGCCGGTGGCCGTGATGGTCGGCAACACCGAGTGGCCCAAGTGGGAACAGGTCATGGCGGCCGACCCGGTCGACCCCGCGGTGCTGGCCGAGCTGGCCCGTAACGCCCCGCTGACCCGCCCCCGCCCCGGCCACGCCGACCTCGCCGGTATGCAGAAGTACGGCTTCGACGAGGCCCGCCCGGTCCTGGAGCGTGCCTCCGCCCGTGAGACCGCCGCCCGGGTCGCCCTGGGCGCGGTGGCCCGCTCCTTCCTCAAGGAGGCGGCCGGTATCGAGATCGTCTCGCATGTGGTGGAGCTGGCCGCGGCCAAGGCCCCGTACGGCGTCTACCCCAGGCCCTCCGACGTCGAGAAGCTGGACGCCGACCCGGTGCGCTGCCTGGACGCCGATGCGAGCAAGGCGATGGTCGCCGAGATCGACCAGGCCCACAAGGACGGCGACACCCTCGGCGGGGTCGTCGAGGTGCTGGCGTACGGCGTGCCGGTGGGCCTGGGCTCGCATGTGCACTGGGACCGCCGTCTGGACGCGCGGCTGGCGGGTGCCCTGATGGGCATCCAGGCGATCAAGGGCGTCGAGGTCGGCGACGGTTTCGACCTGGCCCGGGTGCCCGGCTCCAAGGCGCACGACGAGATCGTCGCCACCGAGGACGGCATCAAGCGCACCTCGGGCCGTTCCGGTGGCACCGAGGGCGGGCTGACCACCGGTGAACTGCTGCGGGTGCGGGCCGCGATGAAGCCGATCGCGACGGTTCCGCGGGCGCTGGCGACGGTCGATGTGACCACCGGCGAGGCCGCCCAGGCGCACCACCAGCGCTCGGACGTCTGCGCGGTCCCGGCGGCCGGCATCGTCGCCGAGGCGATGGTGGCCCTGGTGCTCGCCGACGCCGTGGTGGAGAAGTTCGGCGGCGACAGCGTCGCGGAGACCCGCCGCAACGTCCGCGGTTTCCTCGACAACCTGGCGATCAAGTGACCTCGCCGGCCGTCGTCCTCATCGGCCCGCCCGGTGCGGGCAAGTCCACGGTGGGTGCGTTGCTGGCCGCGCGGCTCGGCGTGGGCTACCGCGACACCGACGCGGACATCGTCGCCACGGCCGGCAAGCCGATCGCGGAGATCTTCGTCGACGAGGGTGAGCCGCACTTCCGGGAGCTGGAGCGGACGGCCGTACGGGCCGCGCTCGACAGCCACCCGGGCGTGCTCTCCCTCGGCGGCGGCGCGATCATGGACGACGGCACCCGGAAGCTGCTCAGGGGGCTGCCGGTGGTCTTCCTCGACGTCCAGCTCGCCGACGCCGTCAAGCGGGTGGGCCTGGACGCGCCCCGCCCGCTGCTGGCGGTCAATCCGCGCAAGCAGTGGCGCGAGCTGATGGAGCGCCGCCGTCCGCTGTACACCGAGGTCGCCCGCGCCGTGATCGACACCGGGGAGCGCACCCCCGAGGACGTCGTCGAGACGATCCTGGACGCTTTGGAGCTACGGCTGTCCGCGGCGAATGCCCCGCGGCCGGCCCACAGGGAGGAACAGGCATGACGGAGCAGGCCACCCGCATCCAGGTGGGCGGTACGGCGGGCACCGACCCGTACGAGGTGCTCGTCGGGCGGCAGCTGCTCGGCGAACTCCCCGGCCTGATCGGGGATGCGGCCAAGCGGGTCGCCGTGCTGCACCCGGAGGCGCTGGCCGCCACGGGTGAGGCGCTGCGCGAGGACCTGGCGGCCCAGGGCTACGAGGCGATCGCCATCCAGCTGCCGAACGCCGAGGAGTCCAAGACCGCCGAGGTCGCCGCGTACTGCTGGAAGGCGCTCGGCCAGACCGGCTTCACCCGCACCGATGTGATCGTCGGCGTCGGCGGCGGCGCCACCACGGACCTCGCCGGGTTCGTGGCCGCCACCTGGCTGCGCGGGGTGCGCTGGATCGCCGTGCCGACCACCGTGCTCGGCATGGTGGACGCGGCGGTCGGCGGCAAGACCGGCATCAACACCGCCGAGGGCAAGAACCTCGTCGGCGCCTTCCACCCGCCGGCCGGGGTGCTGTGCGACCTCGCCGCCCTCGACTCCCTCCCGGTGAACGACTACGTCTCCGGTCTGGCCGAGGTCATCAAGGCCGGTTTCATCGCCGACCCGGTCATCCTCGATCTGATCGAGTCCGACCCGGAGGGCGCCAAGCGCCCCGACGGCGCGCACACCGCCGAGCTGATCGAGCGGGCCATCCGGGTCAAGGCCGAGGTGGTCTCCGCCGACCTCAAGGAGTCCGGTCTGCGCGAGATCCTCAACTACGGGCACACCCTCGCGCACGCCATCGAGAAGAACGAGCGCTACAACTGGCGCCACGGCGCGGCCGTTTCGGTCGGCATGGTCTTCGCCGCCGAGCTCGGCCGGATCGCCGGCCGTCTGGACGACGCCACCGCCGACCGCCACCGCGCCGTCCTCGCCTCGGTCGGACTGCCGCTGACCTACCGCGGCGACCAGTGGCCCAAGCTGCTGGAAACGATGAAGGTCGACAAGAAGTCCCGCGGCGACCGGCTGCGCTTCATCGTCCTGGACGGCCTGGCCAAGCCCACCGTCCTGGAGGGCCCGGATCCGGCCATGCTGCTCGCCGCACACGCCGAGATCGCCTCATGAGCGAGCGCAGCGAGCGAAGAATCGACAGGTGCGAACCTGGCGCATGCCAGGCCGAGCGAAGCGAGGGATGCGCATGAGCCGGATGACCACCCGTGTCCTCGTCCTCAACGGCCCCAACCTCGGCCGCCTGGGCTCCCGTGAGCCCGATGTCTACGGTGCCACCTCCTACGCCGGCCTGGTCGAGCAGTGCACCGCGCTCGGCAAGGAGCTGGGCTTCGACGTCGAGGTCCGCGAGACCAACGACGAGGGGGAGATGATCCGCTGGCTGCACGAGGCCGCCGACGCCTCGCTCCCGGTCGTCATCAATCCCGGTGCCTTCACGCACTATTCGTACGGCATGCGGGACGCGGCCGCGCAGCGCACCGCCCCGCTCATCGAGGTGCACATCTCGAACCCGTACGCCCGCGAGGAGTTCCGCCACAATTCGGTCATCGCGGCCGTGGCCAGCGGTACGGTGGCCGGTTTCGGCATCGGCTCGTACCGCCTCGCGCTGCGGGCACTGGCCGAGGAACTGACCGGCTGACGCCCTTTTTCCGGGCACTCCCCGCCGCCCTCGGCCGTTCACCCCGTGAGCGCCGGGGGCGGCGGACGCCAGAGAGCCTCCACCCACCGGCAGTTGGGAGGGTACCGTTCGGATCAGCACCACCCACGCCGACGGCTACCGCTGGGGGCACCCCCACCCTGCATGAGCTGGGGGAGCACCGCATACGTCGACCGCACGAGACGGAGATCCATCGGATGCAGTACGCAGTGGGGGCTCCGCTGCCACCGCCCCGCCGGCCGGCATCCGACACGGGGGCCACCATGAACTGGACCCCCCACCACGGACAGCCCATCCCGCCCGGCTCACCGCCGGCTCCCGCGGCGCCACCGCCGCCCCCCGCGCCGCCCGTACCGCCTTCCCCGCAGCAGCCCGCCGCACCGCAGCCCGCCCCGCCCGGCGCGCAGCAGCCCGGCTGGGGCGGCCCCGCCCCGTACCAGGACGCGCCCACCCCGCACAGCACGGACATCACCGGCCATCTGCGGCTGCCCCCGGGCGCCCCGGTGGCGCTGCCCGACCCGCCGGCCGGCACCGCCGCCCACGACGCCGCCGCGCACGCCACCGTCGCGGTCCTGCTGATCGGCCCGGCCGGCGCCGGCAAGACCAGCGTCGCCCGCCACTGGGCCGACACCCGGCGGGTGCCCACCGCGCACATCAGCCTCGACGACGTCCGCGAATGGGTCCGCGCGGGCTTCGCCGATCCGCAGCAGGGCTGGAACGACAACTCCGAGGCGCAGTACCGCCTCGCCCGCCGGACCTGCGGTTTCGCCGCCCGCAACTTCCTGGCCAACGGCATCTCCTGCATCCTCGACGACGCCGTCTTCCCCGACCGCCCGGTCGTCGGCCTCGGCGGCTGGAAGCGGCATGTGGGACCCGGGCTGCTGCCGATCGTGCTGCTGCCGGGCCTGGAGATCGTCCTGGAGCGCAACGCCCGGCGCAGCGGCAACCGCCGGCTGTCCGACGAAGAGGTCGCCCGTATCCACGGCCGGATGGCCGGCTGGTACGGCTCCGGGCTGCCGATCATCGACAACTCCCAGCACGACGTCGCCACGACCGTGCGGGTGCTCGACGATGTGGTCGCCCGCTCCATCGCCAGCCCGCCCAGCTGGTAGCCGGATCGCGTCCCCCGGGCGGCGGCCCTCGACCGGCCGTCCGGGCGGTGCCGCCGTACCCTCGGGATATGTCCGAGTTGTACGCGGTCCGACGCACGCGGCTGCGCGACCGCGTGGCCGGAGCAGGAAGCACGGCCGCACTGATCTCGCGCCCCGCCAATGTCCGCTATCTCACGGGCTGCGCCCCGTCCGGCGCCGCCCTGCTGCTGGGCCCGGCCGACGACGTCCTGGTCTGCGGAATGCCGCTGAGCGGCGACCCGTCCGAGGGGCGGCCCGCCGAGGACGTACGGATCTCCGTGCTGCCCACCCGGGGCGGCGACCCCGTCGTGGCGGGCGCCGATCTGGCCGCCAAGTCCGGCGCCGACATCCTGGCCGTCGAGGAGCACCATCTGACCGTGGCCCGCCACCGGGCGCTCGGCCAGGTCGCGCCCCGGGTGCGGCTGGCGGACCTGGGCTGTGCCGTCGAGGCGCTGCGGCTGGTCAAGGACGACGACGAGATCGCCTGTCTGCGCATCGCCGCCGAGATCACCGACCAGGCGCTGGGTGAACTGCTGGAGTCGATCCTGGTGGGCCGCACCGAACGCCATCTGGCCCTCGAACTGGAGCGCCGGCTCGTCGACCACGGCGCCGACGGACCGGCCTTCCCCACCTCCGTCGCCACCGGCCAGAACTCCGGCCGCCCCGGACATCTGCCCACCGACCGGCGGGTCGAGGAGGGCGACTTCCTGTCCGTCAACCTGGGTGCCAATTACCGCGGTTACCGCTGTGAGATCGGCCGGACGTTCGTCATCGGCACCACGCCGGCCGACTGGCAGATTGACCTCTACGACCTGGTCTTCGCCGCCCAGCGGGCGGGCCGCGAGGCGCTGGCGCCGGGTGTGCAGTGCCGCGAGGTGGACCAGGTGACCCGCCATACGCTGGTCGCGGCGGGCTACGGTGAGCGGCTCGGGCCCTGGACCGGGCACGGGGTGGGACTCGAAATCGACGAGGACCCGCAGTTGTCACCGGCCGCCATGGGTAAACTGGACGCTTGCGTGCCGGTCACCGTCGAACCGGGGGTTCACCTCCCGGGCCGCGGGGGTGTCCGGATCGACGACACACTCGTCGTCCGTCCCGAGGCGGACGGCGGGCCCGAGCTACTCACGATCACGACCAAGGAGCTGCTCGCACTGTGAGCCGTAGCGGCTCGGTGTGCGGCTTCGTGGTCCCACCACCTGCAGTCCAGGAGATTCCGCAACCGTGGCATCCACGAACGACCTCAAGAACGGCATGGTGCTCAAGCTCGAAGGCGGCCAGCTCTGGTCCGTCGTCGAGTTCCAGCACGTCAAGCCCGGCAAGGGCCCGGCCTTCGTCCGCACCAAGCTCAAGAACGTGCTCTCCGGCAAGGTGGTGGACAAGACCTTCAACGCCGGCGTGAAGGTCGAGACGGCCACCGTCGACAAGCGCGGTATGCAGTTCTCGTACATGGACGGCGAGTACTTCGTCTTCATGGACATGGAGACCTACGACCAGCTGCACGTCGACCGCAAGGCCGTCGGTGACGCCGCCAACTTCCTGATCGAGGGCTTCGAGGCGACCGTCGCGCAGCACGAGGGCGAGGTCCTCTTCGTCGAGCTGCCGGCCGCCGTCGAGCTGACCGTCCAGGAGACCGAGCCGGGCGTCCAGGGCGACCGCTCCACCGGTGGTACCAAGCCCGCCACCCTGGAGACCGGCTACCAGATCCAGGTGCCGCTCTTCATCACCACGGGCGAGAAGATCAAGGTCGACACCCGCTCGAGCGACTACCTCGGCCGGGTGACCAGCTAACCGTGGCTGCCCGTAGCAAGGCCCGTAAGCGCGCCTTCCAGATCCTCTTCGAGGCCGACCAGCGCGGTGTCGACGTGCAGTCCGTGCTCGCGGACTGGATGCGGCACGCCCGGACCGACCCCCGGCAGCCGCCGGTCAACGAATACACCCTGGAGCTGGTCGAGGGGTATGCGGAGCACACCAGCCGCATCGACGAGCTGATCTCCACCTACGCCGTCGACTGGGAGCTGGACCGGATGCCGGCCGCCGACCGCAGCATCGTGCGGCTCGGCACCTACGAGCTGATCTGGGTGGACGACACACCGGACGCGGTGGCGATCGACGAAGCGGTACAGCTCGCCAAGGAGTTCTCCACGGACGACTCCCCGGCCTTCGTCAATGGCCTCCTCGGCCGCTTCAAGGAACTGAAGCCGGGACTGCGGCGCGAGGCCAGCTAGCCGGGACGCCGTACGGACCGCTGAGCAGACGAACGGGCCCGGAGCGCCGCAGAGTGCTCCGGGCCTTTCGTATGCCCGCACAGCGGCGCCTGGCGGCCCTGCCGCCCCCCGCCCGCCGGTCCCACCCGCACACAAACCCGCTGTCGCCGGACATAACGCACCGCCGACAACACGACCGCCGCCCCGGGAATCCCGGAGCGGCGGTACGTTTCTGCAGGTGGTGGCGGTATCAGAGCTCTTCGTGGGCCACTGCGCGGCGCGCATCGGCGTCCAGCACGCCCCAGCTGATCAGCTGCTCGGTGAGCACCGAGGGCGACTGGTCGTAGATCACCGCGAGGGTGCGCAGATCGTCCTGGCGGATCGAGAGGACCTTGCCGTTGTAGTCGCCGCGCTGGCTCTGGATCGTGGCGGCGTAGCGCTGGAGCGGTCCGGCCTTCTCCTGCGGGACGTGGGCCAGGCGCTCCAGGTCCAGCACCAGCTTCGGCGGCGGCTCGGCCGCGCCGCCCGGCGTCGTGCCCGGCAGGAGCTCCTGGACCGGCACCCCGTAGAAGTCCGCGAGCTCGGCGAGGCGCTGCACGGTCACGGCACGGTCGCCGCGCTCGTAGGAGCCCACCACCACGGCCTTCCAGCGACCCTGGGACTTCTCCTCGACACCGTGGAGAGAAAGGCCCTGCTGAGTGCGGATGGCGCGGAGCTTGGCCCCGAGCTGTTTGGCGTATTCGCTGGACATAAAGCTCCCCAGACGGCTGTATCGACATGCGGCTGAGCCGCGGGCTGGTAACTCACTGTGAGGTTACGCAGCGTAATCTGGCTTCGTCAAGCCGAATGGGCCAGACCATCGCCCGTCAGGGGTGCAGACCGGCGTGGCGCGGCCCCCTGGTAACCTGAGCCACGTAATTCCGACGTCCTTTAAAGTCCGTCCCGTGAGGCGGAGAAGGGGGTCCGTTTCGTATGGACGCACACAGTTCCGCCGACGGCGCCGCCGTCGTGGCCCGGCCCGTTCTGGAGGGCCCGGACATCGCCCGGGTGCTGACCCGTATCGCCCACGAGATCGTCGAGCGCGCCAAGGGCGCCGACGACGTGGTGCTCCTCGGCATCCCGACCCGCGGTGTCTTCCTCGCCCGGCGGCTCGCCGCCAAGCTCCAGGACATCACCGGCCGCCAGGTCCCGGTCGGCTCGCTCGACATCACCATGTACCGCGACGACCTGCGGATGCACCCGCCGCGTGCGCTGGCCCGCACCGAGATTCCCGGGGACGGTCTCGACGGCCGCCTGGTGGTCCTCGTCGACGACGTCCTCTTCTCCGGACGCACCATCCGCGCCGCGCTCGATGCGCTGAACGACATCGGCCGCCCCCGCGCCGTCCAGCTCGCCGTGCTGGTCGACCGCGGCCACCGCGAACTGCCCATCCGCGCCGACTATGTCGGCAAGAACCTCCCCACATCGCTGCGGGAGGCGGTAAAGGTCCAGCTCACCGAGGAGGACGGCCGCGACGCCGTGCTGCTCGGGCTCAGCCGGACCGCCCCGGCCGACGAGCGCTAGGCACCGCAGACGGACCCGGCGACCCCGGGCCCGCACGCCTGCCCGCGCCACGGACATTCCCGTACCACCTCCTTCACTCACGGAGAAAACCGGATGAAGCGCCACCTCATCTCGGCCGCCGACCTCACGCGCGACGACGCCGTGCTGATCCTCGACACCGCCGAGGAAATGGCCCGGGTCGCCGACCGGCCGATCAAAAAGCTCCCCACGCTGCGCGGACGCACCGTCTGCAACCTCTTCTTCGAGGACTCGACCCGGACCCGGATCTCCTTCGAGGCCGCCGAGAAGCGGCTCTCGGCGGACGTGATCAACTTCGCCGCCAAGGGCTCCAGCGTCTCCAAGGGAGAGTCCCTCAAGGACACCGCGCAGACCCTGGAGGCGATGGGCGTCGACGCCGTCGTCATCCGGCACAGCGCCTCCGGCGCGCCCTACCGGCTCGCCACCTCCGGCTGGATCGACGCCCCCGTCATCAACGCCGGCGACGGCACCCACCAGCACCCCACCCAGGCCCTGCTCGACGCCTTCACCATGCGCCGACGGCTGATCGGGCCGGACGCGGGGCTGGGCCAGGACCTCGGCGGCCGGCGCATCACGATCGTCGGCGACGTCCTGCACAGCCGGGTCGCCCGCTCCAACGTCGACCTGCTGCACACCCTCGGCGCCGAGGTCACCCTCGTCGCCCCGCCCACCCTGGTGCCGGTCGGCGTCGAGACCTGGCCGTGCGAGGTCTCCTACGACCTCGACAGCGTGCTGCCCAAGTCCGACGCCGTGATGATGCTGAGGGTGCAGCGCGAGCGGATGAACGCCGCCTTCTTCCCGACCGAGCGCGAGTACTCCCGCCGCTACGGCCTGGACGGCGACCGGATGGCGCGGATGCCCGAGCATGCACTCGTGATGCACCCCGGCCCGATGGTCCGCGGTATGGAGATCACCGCCGAGGTCGCCGACTCCGGCCGCTGCACGGCCGTCGAGCAGGTGGCCAACGGCGTGTCCATCCGGATGGCCGTCCTGTACCTGCTCCTTGGCGGCAACGAGCCCGCCGTTTCCAGCCCCCGTACCGACCGTACCGAGGAGAAGTAAGACCATGAGCAAGATCCTGATCCGCGGTGCGAAGGTGCTGGGCGGCGAGCCGCAGGACGTCCTCATCGACGGCGAGACCATCGCGGCGCTGGGCAGCGGCCTGTCGCCCGAGGGCGCCACGGTCATCGAGGCCGACGGCAAGATCCTCCTGCCGGGCCTGGTCGATCTGCACACCCATCTGCGCGAGCCGGGCCGCGAGGACTCCGAGACCGTCCTGACCGGCACCCGCGCCGCGGCCGGCGGCGGCTACACCGCCGTCTTCGCCATGGCCAACACCTTCCCCGTCGCCGACACCGCCGGCGTCGTCGAGCAGGTCTACCGGCTCGGCCAGGAGCACGGCTACTGCGATGTGCAGCCCATCGGCGCGGTGACCGTCGGCCTGGAGGGCAAGAAGCTCGCCGAGCTGGGCGCCATGCACGAGTCCGCCGCCGGCGTCACCGTCTTCTCCGACGACGGCAAGTGCGTCGACGACGCCGTGATCATGCGCCGCGCCCTGGAGTACGTGAAGGCCTTCGGCGGCGTCGTCGCCCAGCACGCGCAGGAGCCCCGGCTGACCGAGGGCGCCCAGATGAACGAGGGCGTGGTCTCCGCCGAGCTGGGCCTGGGCGGCTGGCCCGCGGTGGCCGAGGAATCGATCATCGCCCGGGACGTCCTGCTCGCCGAGCACGTCGGCTCCCGCGTCCACATCTGCCATCTGTCGACCGCCGGATCCGTCGAGATCGTCCGCTGGGCCAAGTCCCGCGGCATCGACGTCACCGCCGAGGTCACCCCGCACCACCTCCTCCTGACCGACGAGCTGGTGCGCACCTACAACCCGGTCTACAAGGTCAACCCGCCGCTGCGCACCGAGCGCGACGTCATGGCGCTGCGCGAGGCGCTCGCCGACGGCACGATCGACATCGTCGCCACCGACCACGCCCCGCACCCGCACGAGGACAAGGACTGCGAGTGGGCCGCGGCCGCCATGGGCATGGTGGGCCTGGAGACCGCGCTGTCCGTCGTCCAGCGGACGATGGTCGACACCGGCCTGCTGACCTGGGCGGACGTCGCGGACCGGATGTCCTTCGCCCCCGCCCGGATCGGGCAGGCCACCGGCCACGGCCGCCCCATCTCGGCTGGTGAGCCCGCCAACCTCACCCTGGTCGATTCCGCTTACCGTGGAGAGGTGGACCCCGCGGGCTTCGCCTCGCGCAGCCGCAACACCCCCTATGAGGGCCGTGAGCTGCCGGGACGTATCACCCACACCTTCCTGCGGGGCCGGGCAACGGTCGTCGACGGGAAGCTGGCGTGACTCCTTCACTGATCCATCTGGCCGAGGCGCAGCACTCCGCGCCGGTCACCGACTGGTCCGGCCGGATCGCCTGGGTCGCCGGTCTGCTGGTCTTCGTGATCTTCCTGTACTGGCTGATGCGCGAGGGCTGGAAATGGCGCGGAAAGCTCCAGGGCGATCTGCCCGAACTGCCCGGCGCCCCCGACGCCCCGGGTGAACCGCGGCTGACCATGGCCGGCCGCTACCACGGCTCCACCACCGCCGGGCAGTGGCTCGACCGGATCGTCGCCCACGGCCTGGGCACCCGCAGCCGCGCCGAGCTGACGCTGACGGACCAGGGCCTGGCCGTCGTCCGGCCGGGCGCGCAGGACTTCTTCGTCCCGGCCGCCGCCCTGCGCGGCGCCCGCCTCGACAAGGGCATCGCGGGCAAGGTCCTCACCGAGGGCGGTCTGCTGATCGTCACCTGGGAGCACGGGGACAAGGAGATCGACTCCGGGTTCCGCTCCGACCGGGCCGAGGAGCACCCGGCCTGGGTCGCGGCCCTCACCGCACTGAGCACCACCCGCACCACCACCGAGCACACCGAAACGGAAGGCGCACGATGACGACCTCCACCAGGGGGACCGCCAAGATCCCCGCCGTACTCGTCCTGGAGGACGGCCGCACCTTCCGCGGCCGTGCCTACGGGGCCGTGGGGGAGACCTTCGGCGAAGCGGTGTTCTCCACCGGCATGACCGGCTATCAGGAGACGCTGACCGACCCCTCGTACCACCGCCAGGTCGTCGTCATGACCGCCCCGCACATCGGCAACACCGGGGTGAACGACGAGGACCCCGAGTCCGCGCGCATCTGGGTCGCCGGCTATGTCGTCCGCGACCCCGCCCGGATCCCGTCCAACTGGCGCTCGGTGCGCTCCCTGGACGACGAGCTGGTCCACCAGGGCATCGTGGGCATCAGCGGCGTCGACACCCGTGCGCTCACCCGCCATCTGCGCGAGCGCGGCGCCATGCGGGTCGGCATCTTCTCCGGCGAGGCGCTGCCCGACGAGGGCGTCATGCTGGCCAAGGTGCGCCAGGCCCCCGAGATGAAGGGCGCGGACCTCTCCGCCCAGGTCGCCACCGAGGAGACCTACGTCGTCCCGGCCATAGGCACCAAGAAGTTCACCGTCGCCGCGGTGGACCTCGGCATCAAGGGCATGACCCCGCACCGCATGGCCGAACGCGGCATCGAGGTGCACGTCCTGCCCGCCACCGCCACCGCCGAGGACATCTACGCGGTGAACCCGGACGGCGTCTTCTTCTCCAACGGACCGGGCGACCCGGCCACCGCCGACCACCCCGTCTCCGTGATGCAGGCCGTCCTGGCCCGAAAGACCCCGCTGTTCGGCATCTGCTTCGGCAACCAGATCCTGGGCCGTGCGCTGGGCTTCGGCACCTACAAGCTCAAGTACGGCCACCGCGGTATCAACCAGCCGGTGCAGGACCGTACGACCGGCAAGGTCGAGATCACCGCGCACAACCACGGTTTCGCCGTCGACGCCCCGCTCGACACGGTCTCCGACACTCCCTACGGCCGAGCCGAGGTCTCCCACGTGTGTCTCAATGACAACGTGGTGGAGGGTCTCCAGCTGCTCGACCAGCCGGCCTTCAGCGTCCAGTACCACCCCGAAGCCGCCGCGGGTCCGCACGACGCCGCGTACCTCTTCGACCGCTTCGTATCCCTGATGGAGGGCCAGCGTGCCTAAGCGCACCGATATCCAGTCCGTCCTGGTCATCGGCTCCGGCCCGATCGTCATCGGGCAGGCCGCCGAGTTCGACTACTCCGGCACCCAGGCCTGCCGGGTCCTCAAGTCCGAGGGTCTGCGCGTCATCCTGGTCAACTCCAACCCGGCGACGATCATGACCGACCCGGAGATCGCCGACGCGACCTACGTCGAGCCGATCACCCCCGAGTTCGTCGAGAAGATCATCGCCAAGGAGCGCCCCGACGCGCTGCTGCCGACCCTCGGCGGCCAGACCGCCCTGAACACCGCCATCTCCCTGCACGAGGCCGGCACCCTGGAGAAGTACGGGGTCGAGCTCATCGGCGCCAACGTCGAGGCGATCAACAAGGGCGAGGACCGCGACCTCTTCAAGGATGTCGTCGAGGAGGTCAACCGCAAGATCGGCCACGGCGAGTCCGCCCGCTCGGTCATCTGCCACTCCATGGACGACGTCCTGGCGGGCGTCGACGAGCTCGGCGGCTACCCCGTCGTCGTCCGCCCCTCCTTCACCATGGGCGGCGCCGGCTCCGGCTTCGCCCACGACGAGGAGGAGCTGCGCCGCATCGCCGGCCAGGGCCTGACGCTCTCCCCGACCACCGAGGTGCTCCTGGAGGAGTCCATCCTCGGCTGGAAGGAGTACGAGCTGGAGCTGATGCGCGACAAGAACGACAACGTCGTGGTCGTCTGCTCCATCGAGAACTTCGACCCGATGGGCGTGCACACCGGCGACTCGATCACCGTCGCCCCGGCGATGACGCTCACCGACCGCGAGTACCAGATCCTGCGCGACATCGGCATCGCCGTGATCCGCGAGGTCGGCGTGGACACCGGCGGCTGCAACATCCAGTTCGCGGTCAACCCCGTCGACGGCCGGGTCATCGTCATCGAGATGAACCCGCGCGTCTCGCGCTCCTCGGCGCTGGCCTCCAAGGCCACCGGATTCCCGATCGCGAAGATCGCCGCCCGGCTCGCCGTCGGCTACACGCTGGACGAGATCCCCAACGACATCACCGAGCAGACCCCGGCCTCCTTCGAGCCGACCCTCGACTACGTCGTCGTCAAGGTCCCGCGCTTCGCCTTCGAGAAGTTCCCGGCCGCCGACGCCACGCTGACCACGACCATGAAGTCGGTCGGCGAGGCCATGGCGATCGGCCGCAACTTCCCCGAGGCGCTCAACAAGGCGCTGCGCTCCCTGGAGAAGAAGGGCAGCCAGTTCGACTTCGTCGCCGAGGTGGGCGAGAAGGCCGCGCTGCTGGAGAAGGCCCAGGTCCCCACCGACGGCCGGATCAACACCGTGATGGAGGCGATCCGCGCGGGCGCCACCCCGCAGGAGGTCTTCGACGCCACGAAGATCGACCCGTGGTTCGTCGACCAGCTCTTCCTCGTCAAGGAGATCGCGGACGAGATCGCCGCCGCCGACAAGCTCGGCCCGGAGATCCTTGCGGAAGCAAAGCGCTACGGCTTCTCCGACGCCCAGATCGCGGCCCTGCGCGGGCTGCGCGAGGACGTCGTCCGCGAGGTGCGCCATGCGCTCGGCGTCCGCCCGGTCTACAAGACGGTCGACACCTGCGCCGCCGAGTTCGCCGCGAAGACCCCGTACTTCTACTCGTCCTACGACGAGGAGACCGAGGTCGCCCCGCGCGAGAAGCCGGCCGTGATCATCCTGGGCTCCGGCCCCAACCGCATCGGCCAGGGCATCGAGTTCGACTACTCCTGCGTCCACGCCTCCTTCGCGCTCAGCGACGCCGGCTACGAGACCGTGATGGTCAACTGCAACCCGGAGACCGTCTCCACCGACTACGACACCTCCGACCGGCTCTACTTCGAGCCGCTCACCCTGGAGGACGTCCTGGAGATCGTGCACGCCGAAACCCAGGCGGGCCCGGTCGCCGGTGTGATCGTCCAGCTCGGCGGGCAGACCCCGCTGGGCCTGGCGCAGGCGCTCAAGGACAACGGCGTACCGATCGTCGGCACCTCGCCCGAGGCCATCGACCTCGCCGAGGAGCGCGGCGCCTTCGGCCGGGTGCTGACCGAGGCGGGCCTGCCGGCCCCCAAGTACGGCACCGCCTTCTCCTTCGACGAGGCCAAGAAGATCGCCGCCGAGATCGGCTTCCCGGTCATGGTCCGCCCGTCCTACGTGCTCGGCGGCCGCGGCATGGAGATCGTCTACGACGAGCCGTCGCTCGGCGAGTACCTCACCCGCCACGCCGGCCTGATCGACCAGCACCCGGTCCTCATCGACCGCTTCCTCGACGACGCCATCGAGATCGACGTCGACGCGCTCTACGACGGCCACGAGCTCTACCTCGGCGGCGTCATGGAGCACATCGAGGAGGCCGGTATCCACTCCGGCGACTCCGCCTGTGCGCTGCCCCCGATCACCCTGGGCGGCTTCGACATCAAGCGGCTGCGCGCCTCGACGGAGGCCATCGCCAAGGGCGTCGGCGTCCGCGGCCTGATCAACATCCAGTTCGCGATGGCCGGGGACATCCTCTACGTCCTGGAGGCCAACCCGCGCGCCTCCCGCACGGTGCCCTTCACCTCGAAGGCCACCGCGGTGCCGCTGGCCAAGGCCGCCGCCCGGATCTCGCTGGGCGCCACCATCGCCGAGCTGCGCGCCGAGGGCATGCTGCCGAAGACCGGCGACGGCGGCACGCTGCCGCTGGACGCGCCGATCTCCGTCAAGGAAGCCGTCATGCCCTGGTCGCGCTTCCGCGACGCCTCGGGCCGCGGCGTGGACACCGTCCTGGGCCCGGAGATGCGCTCCACCGGCGAGGTCATGGGCATCGACTCGGTCTTCGGCACGGCCTACGCCAAGTCGCAGTCCGGCGCCTACGGGGCGCTGCCCACCAAGGGCCGCGCGTTCGTCTCCGTCGCCAACCGCGACAAGCGCTCGATGATCTTCCCGGCCCGCGAGCTGGTCGCCCACGGCTTCGAGCTGCTGGCCACCTCCGGCACCGCCGAGGTGCTGCGCCGCAACGGCATCAACGCCACCGTGGTGCGCAAGCAGTCCGAGGGCGAGGGCCCGAACGGCGAGAAGACCATCGTCCAGCTGATCCACGACGGCCAGGTCGACCTGATCGTCAACACCCCCTACGGGACCGGCGGCCGGCTGGACGGCTACGACATCCGTACCGCGGCGGTGGCCCGCTCCGTGCCCTGCCTGACCACGGTCCAGGCCCTCGCGGCCGCCGTCCAGGGCATCGAGGCGATGAACCGCGGCGATGTGGGCGTCAGGTCACTCCAGGAACACGCGGAACACCTGACCGCGGCCCGCGACTAGCAGCCCACGAGGGGGACACCGGAAACGGTGTCCCCCTCCTCATGAGGACCCCCCCGAGGACCCGTATGTACCAGCTCTTCTTCCGGCTCTTCTTCCGGCGCATGGACCCCGAACAGGCCCACCACCTGGCCTTCGGCTGGATCCGGCTGGCCGCCCGTATCCCCGTGCTGCGCACCTTCCTCGCCGCCGCCCTCGCGCCCCGCTACAAGGAGCTGCGCACCGAGGCGCTCGGCCGCCGGATGCACGGCCCCTTCGGCCTGGCCGCCGGCTTCGACAAGAACGCGGTGGCCGTCGACGGGATGACCATGCTCGGCTTCGACCACGTCGAGATCGGCACCGTCACCGCCCAGCCCCAGCCCGGCAACCCGAAGAAGCGCCTGTTCCGCCTCGTGCCGGACCGCGCGCTGATCAACCGCATGGGCTTCAACAACGACGGCTCGGCGTCCGTGGCGGCCCGCCTGGCCGCCCGTAACCCGGTCTTCCCGACGACGCTCGGCGTCAACATCGGCAAGACCAAGGTCGTCCCGGAGGAGGAGGCGATCGGCGACTACGTCACCTCCACCGAGCGCCTCGCCGTCCACGCCGACTACCTGGTCGTCAACGTCTCGTCCCCGAACACGCCCGGGCTGCGCAACCTCCAGGCCGTCGAGCACCTCCGCCCGCTGCTGACCGCCGTGCGCGAGGCCGCCGACCGTACGGTCACCGAGCGCCGCGTCCCGCTGCTGGTCAAGATCGCCCCGGACCTCGCCGACGCCGACATCGACGCGGTCGCCGACCTCGCCGTCGAGCTGGGCCTGGACGGCATCATCGCCACCAACACCACCATCGCCCGCGAGGGCCTGGGCCTGACCTCCGACCCGAAGCTCATCGCCGAGACCGGCGGCCTCTCCGGCGCCCCCGTCAAGGAGCGCTCCCTGGAGGTCCTGCGCCGCCTCTACGCCCGCGTCGGCGACCGGATCACCCTCATCGGGGTCGGCGGCATCACCACCGCCGAGGACGCCTGGCAGCGCATCCTCGCCGGTGCCACCCTCGTCCAGGGCTACAGCGCCTTCATCTACGAGGGCCCGTTCTGGTGCCGCGCGATCCACAAGGGCCTGGCCGCGCGCCTGCGCACCAGCCCGTACGCCACCCTCGCCGACGCGGTCGGCGCCGAAGCCAGGAAGGTGACCGCATGACCGCCCGCCCGTCGCCCGACCACCACCCCTCAACGCGGCCCTCCGGGCCGCAGCGCTCGTCCCCGGAGCCCTTCGGCGCCCGCCTGCGCCGCGCCATGGACGAGCGCGGCCCGCTGTGCGTCGGCATCGACCCGCACGCCTCCCTGCTGGCCGACTGGGGCCTGAACGACGATGTAGCCGGCCTGGCCCGCTTCACCCGCACCGTCGTGGAGGCGCTCGGCGAGCAGGTCGCGGTCTTCAAACCGCAGTCCGCGTTCTTCGAGCGCTTCGGCTCGCGCGGTATCGCCGTCCTGGAGACCGCGGTGGCCGAGGCCCGCGAGCGCGGCGCCCTGGTCCTGATGGACGCCAAGCGCGGCGACATCGGCTCCACCATGGGCGCCTACGCCGACACCTACCTCGACCCGCGCAGCCCGCTGTTCTCCGACGCCGTCACGCTCAGCCCCTACCTGGGCTACGGATCGCTGCGTCCGGCGCTGGACGCGGCCGTGCTCAACGGCTGCGGCGTCTTCGTCCTCGCCCTGACCTCCAATCCGGAGGGCCAGGAGGTTCAGCGTGCCGTACGCGCCGACGGCACCGCCGTCGCGGCGACCATGCTCGCCCACCTCAAGACCGAGAACGCCGGCGCCGAGCCGCTGGGGTCCCTCGGCGCGGTCGTCGGCGCCACGCTCGGCGACCTGTCCTCGTTCGATCTGGCGATCAACGGGCCGCTGCTGGCCCCCGGCATCGGTGCCCAGGGCGCGACCCCGGCCGACCTTCCGACGGTCTTCGGGGACGCGGTGGGCAATGTCCTGCCGAGCGTCAGCCGCGGGGTGCTCCGGCACGGCCCGGACGCCGCCGGTCTGCGCGCCGCGGCGGCACGTTTCGCCGACGAGGTGCGCACCGCGGTCGGCGGCGCGGTCCGGTAAGGGCGCTCCGGCAGGTGTTTTGGTCCCGAATTGTCCTGGTCAGCAGAGTCTGACCAGGACTTTTCGTCTGTTCTCGCTGACTACGGCGCACTTGCCCGCTAGTCTCCGTCGAGAGCACTGCACGTAAGCGCGTTGCTCGTTGCTCCGCAGGTGCGGGGCGACTAGGTTCCACACCGGTCCGTATCCGACAGTTCGACATCCGAGGTGACGTAGGCGTGGCTCTTCCGCCCCTTACCCCTGAACAGCGCGCAGCCGCGCTCGAGAAGGCCGCCGCGGCTCGCCGGGAGCGCGCCGAGGTCAAGAATCGGCTCAAGCACTCCGGTGCCTCGCTCCACGAGGTCATCGAGCAGGGCCAGAAGAACGACGTCATCGGCAAGATGAAGGTCTCCGCGCTCCTGGAGTCCCTGCCCGGCGTCGGCAAGGTTCGTGCCAAGCAGATCATGGAGCGGCTCGGCATTTCCGAGAGCCGCCGCGTGCGGGGGCTCGGCACCAACCAGATCGCGTCGTTGGAGCGCGAGTTCGGCAGCAGCGCCTCCTGAATTTTCCGGCATCGCCGGGAAGCTGGAATAATCGCTGCATGAGTTCTGCAGTCTCCCGGGGGGAGACCCCCGTACCCCCGGTCAGACAACCGCGACTGACCGTGCTCTCCGGCCCCTCGGGGGTCGGTAAGAGCACGGTCGTCGCGCATCTGCGCAAGGTCCATCCCGAGGTCTGGCTCTCGGTGTCGGCCACCACCCGCAAGCCGCGCCCCGGGGAGCGGCACGGTGTCCAGTACTTCTTCGTCGAGGACGAGGAATTCGACAAGCTGATCGCCAACGGCGAACTGCTGGAGTGGGCCGAATTCGCCGGTCACCGCTACGGCACACCGCGCAAGGCGGTCATGGACCGCCTCGAGGCCGGGGAACCGGTCCTGCTGGAGATCGATCTCCAGGGCGCCCGCCAGGTCCGCGAGTCCATGGACGACGCCAGCCTGGTCTTCCTGGCCCCGCCGAGCTGGGACGAGCTGGTCCGCCGGCTCACCGGCCGGGGCACCGAGGCCCCCGAGGTCATCGAGCGCCGGCTGGCGGCCGCCAAGGTGGAACTGGCCGCCGAGACGGAATTCGACCTCACCCTCGTCAACACCTCCGTCGAGGCCGTCAGCCGTGAGCTGCTAGCCTTGATGCTGCATCGGTCCGGGGACCAGGACATCAGCAGCTAACGCAGCGATATCCCACGGCTCCCGGATCGTGGACGATTGACGCGCATCAGCGTTTCATCGTGGGATCGCAAGGATTCGCATCATCGTTGGATCGCAACGGAAGGCAGAGAGTGTCCTCTTCCATCACCGCGCCCGAGGGCATCATCAACCCGCCCATTGATGAGCTTCTCGAGGCCACCGACTCGAAGTACAGCCTCGTGATCTACGCCGCCAAGCGTGCGCGCCAGATCAACGCGTACTACTCGCAGCTCGGCGAGGGCCTGCTCGAGTACGTCGGTCCGCTCGTCGACACGCATGTCCACGAGAAGCCCCTGTCGATCGCGCTGCGCGAGATCAACGCGGGCCTGCTGACCTCCGAGGCCGTCGAGGGCCCGGCTCAGTAAGCGGCATCAGCATCTTCACCAAGGGCCCGGCGGGACGACCGCCGGGCCCTTGGTGTGTCATAGGGGCATGAAGACGCAGGAGCAGGCGCAGCAGCACCGGCAGCAGGGCCGGGAGCGGGAGCGGCCCAGGGTCGTCCTGGGGGTCAGTGGCGGGATCGCCGCGTACAAGGCGTGCGAGCTGCTGCGGCGGCTCACCGAGTCCGGGCACGACGTACGGGTCGTACCGACCGCCGCCTCGCTGCACTTCATCGGCGAGGCCACCTGGTCCGCGCTCTCCGGCAACCCGGCCTCCACCGAGGTGTGGGAATCCGTCCACGAGGTCCCGCACGTCCGCATCGGCCAGGCCGCCGACCTCGTCGTGGTCGCCCCGGCCACCGCCGACCTGCTGGCCAAGGCCGCCCACGGCCTGGCCGACGACCTGCTGACCAATACGCTGCTCACCGCCCGCTGTCCGGTGATCTTCGCCCCCGCGATGCACACCGAGATGTGGGAGCACCCCGCGACCCAGGAGAACGTCGCCACGCTGCGCCGCCGCGGCGCCGTCGTCATCGAGCCCGCCGTCGGCCGGCTGACCGGCGTCGACACCGGCAAGGGCCGCTTCCCCGACCCCGTGGAGATCTTCGACCTCTGCCGCCGGGTGCTGGCCCGCGGCCGGGCGGCCCTCACCCAGGATCTGGCCGGCCGCCGCGTCGTCGTCACCGCCGGCGGCACCCGCGAGCCCCTGGACCCGGTCCGCTACCTGGGCAACCGCTCTTCCGGCAAGCAGGGCTACGCCCTCGCCGCCATCGCCGCCGCCCGCGGCGCCCGCGTCACGCTGATCGCGGGCAACACCGAGCTGCCCGACCCGGCCGGCGTGGACGTCGTCCCCGTCGGCACCGCCCGCCAGCTGCGCGAGGCCGTCCTGAAAGCCGCCGTGGACGCCGATGCGGTCGTCATGGCCGCCGCCGTGGCCGATTTCCGGCCCGCCGTCTACATGACCGGCAAGATCAAGAAGATCGACGGCGAGGAGCCGGAACCAGTCACCCTGGTCCGTAATCCGGACATCCTCGCCGAGCTCTCCGCCGAACGGCGCAGTCCCGGCCAGGTGATCGTGGGCTTCGCCGCCGAAACCGACGACGTCCTCGCCAACGGCCGCGCCAAACTTGCCCGCAAGGGCTGTGACCTGCTGGTTGTCAACGAGGTCGGCGAGCACAAGGCGTTCGGCGCGGACCGTAACGAAGCGGTGATCCTCGCCACGGACGGCACCGAGACCGCGGTGCCGTTCGGCCCCAAGGAAGCCCTGGCCGAAACCCTCTGGGACCTTGTTGCGCCACGGCTGACCGACCGCCCGGCCTGACGCCCCCGCGGCCCGCCACCTGGCCCCATCGGTCTCACCTTTCACGGCGTGCCCTCTTGACCCGAGAGCCTCCGGAAGGTGATCGTCCTATGGTGGGCGTGGTGTCGGCCGTGGTGTCCCAGGTCACGGGGGGTCCATAAATCGAGACTGCGTGCCCGAACGTCGCATACGACCGATAAACTGGCCGTGGACCGGGCCGAGCGCAGCTCTCGGCCCTTCCGCCAATGATCAGCCAGCAGCCGCTGCAACCCCAGGGAGCGATGTGTCCCGCCGCCTGTTCACCTCGGAGTCCGTCACCGAGGGCCACCCCGACAAGATCGCTGACCAGATCAGCGACACCATCCTCGACGCGCTCCTCAAGGAGGACCCGACTTCCCGGGTCGCCGTCGAGACGCTGATCACCACCGGCCTGGTCCACGTGGCCGGCGAGGTGACGACCAAGGCGTACGCCGACATCCCCAACCTCGTCCGCAACAAGATCCTGGACATCGGCTACGACTCGTCCAAGAAGGGCTTCGACGGCGCGTCCTGCGGCGTCTCGGTCTCCATCGGCGCGCAGTCCCCGGACATCGCCCAGGGCGTCGACACCGCCCACGAGTTCCGCGTCGAGGGCGACGACGACGAGCTGGACCGCCAGGGCGCCGGTGACCAGGGCCTGATGTTCGGCTACGCCTGCGACGAGACCCCGGAGCTGATGCCGCTCCCGATCAACCTCGCGCACCGCCTGTCCAAGCGCCTGTCCGAGGTCCGCAAGAACGGGACCATCCCTTACCTGCGCCCCGACGGCAAGACCCAGGTCACCATCGAGTACGACGGCAACAAGGCCGTCCGCCTCGACACGGTCGTCGTGTCCTCGCAGCACGCCTCCGACATCGACCTGGACTCGCTGCTCGCGCCCGACATCCGCGAGTTCGTCGTCGAGCACGTCCTCAACGAGCTCGTCGAGGACGGCATCAAGCTGGACACCGACGGCTACCGTCTGCTGGTCAACCCGACCGGCCGCTTCGAGATCGGCGGCCCGATGGGTGACGCCGGTCTGACCGGCCGCAAGATCATCATCGACACCTACGGCGGTATGGCCCGCCACGGCGGCGGCGCCTTCTCGGGCAAGGACCCGTCCAAGGTCGACCGCTCCGCCGCCTACGCCATGCGCTGGGTCGCCAAGAACGTCGTCGCCGCCGGGCTCGCCCAGCGCTGCGAGGTCCAGGTGGCCTACGCCATCGGCAAGGCCGAGCCCGTCGGTCTCTTCGTCGAGACCTTCGGCACCGCCGCCGTCGACGTCGAGAAGATCGAGCAGGCCATCGCCCAGGTCTTCGACCTCCGCCCGGCCGCGATCATCCGCGACCTCGACCTGCTGCGCCCGATCTACTCCCAGACCGCCGCCTACGGCCACTTCGGCCGTGAGCTGGAGGACTTCACCTGGGAGCGCACGGACCGGGTGGACGCACTGCGCGCGGCCGCGGGGCTGTAAGCACCACCTGCCCGACGCCTTCGACGGCCCCGTACCGCACGCCGCGGTACGGGGCCGCCGGCGTTCTCCGGGGCGGTCGCGGGGACGGGTTCGGGCCGGGGGCGCTGTCGGTGCCGTCTGCTAAGACTGATGCTGTGAGCGGTGAGAACGGGCGGGATCCGGGGGAGCGGGGCGAGCAGCTGGCGCTGATCCGGGAGACCGTGCGCAAGGCGAAGGCGCCACGGGCCAGGCCGCGGACGTGGCGGGGGGCGGCGCTGGCCGGGGAGCTGCCGGTGGCGCGGGTGCTGGTGGACAAGGGGGCGGTGCATCTCGACAAGCTGTGGGACTACGCCGTGCCCGCGGCGATGGACGCCGAGGCGCAGCCCGGGGTGCGGGTGCGGGTGCGGTTCGGGGCGGGGACCGGGAAGGTGCGCGAGGGGCGGCGCGAGGGCGGGGGATTGCTCGACGGCTTCATCGTCGAGCGCATCGCCGAGTCGGACTACCGCGGGCCGCTGGCGGCGCTCAGCCAGGTCGTCTCGCCCGAGCCGGTGCTCAGTCCGTCGCTGCTGGCGCTGTGCCGGGCGGTGGCCGGCCGGTACGCCGGTTCGCTCGCCGACGTGCTCCAGCTGGCCATTCCACCGCGTAACGCCAAGGCCGAGGCGGAGCGCTTCCCGGCGCCGCCACCGCCGCCGGCCGTTCCTCCGCTCGCGAGCTGGGCGCGCTATCCGGACGGCCCGGCGTTCCTGGAAGCGCTGGCGGGCGGAGGCACGCCGCGGGCGGTGTGGACGGCGCTGCCGGGGCCGCACTGGCCGTGGGAGCTGGCCGCCGCCGTGGCCGCGACGCTGGCCTCCGGGCGCGGCGCCCTGGTCGTCCTGCCCGACGGGCGGTCCGCGGCCCGGGTGGACGCGGCGCTGACCGAGCTCGTGGGGCGGGGCGCGCATGCCCTGCTGGTGGCCGATTCCGGGCCCGAGGAGCGCTACCGCCGCTGGCTGGCGATACGCCGCGGCGCGGTGCGGGCCGTGGTGGGCACCCGCGCCGCCATGTACGCCCCGGTGGAGGATCTGGGGCTGGTCGCCATCTGGGACGACGGGAATTCCAGCCACGGCGACACCAACGCCCCCTATCCGCACGCCCGGGACGTCCTGCTGCTGCGGGCCGTACAGGAGAAGGCCGCGTGCCTGGTAGGCGATCTGGGGCGCACGGTCGAGGCCACGCAGCTGGTGGAGAACGGCTGGGCGCGGTCGCTGGAGGCCGGGCGCGACCGGGTGCGGGCCGCCGCGCCGCTGATCCGTACGGTCGACGACCGGGAGGTGGCGCGCGACGAAGCGGCACGGGCCGCCCGGCTGCCGTCGCTGGCCTGGCAGACGGCGCGCGCCGGGCTCGCCCGGGGGCCGGTGCTGGTGCAGGTGCCGCGCCGGGGGTACGTACCGAGGCTGGCGTGTGAGCGGTGCCGGGAGCCCGCGCGCTGCCGGCACTGCGCCGGGCCGCTGGAAGCACCGGGCGGCGACCGAGCGGTGGAGTGCGCCTGGTGCGGGCGCGACGCCCCGGAGTGGCACTGCGCGGCCTGCGGGGGTGCGCGGCTGCGGGCGCAGATCGTGGGGGCGCGGCGCACGGCGGAGGAGCTCGGGCGGGCGTTTCCCGCGGTGCCGGTGCGCACGTCCGGCCGCGATCACATCCTCGACACGGTCCCGGACCGGCCCGCCCTCGTGGTGTCCACACCGGGGGCGGAGCCCGTCGCCGAGGGCGGTTACGCCGCGGCGCTCCTGCTGGACGGCTGGGCGCTGCTGAACCGCCCGGACCTGCGGGCGGGGGAGGAGGCGCTGCGGCGCTGGCTGGGGGCCGCGGCGCTGGTGCGCGGCCAGGAGGACGGCGGCACGGTGGCGGTGATCGCGGAGCCGACGCTGCGGCCGGTGCAGGCGCTGGTGCGCTGGGACCCGGTCGGGCACGCCGTACGGGAGCTGGCCGAGCGGGCCGAGCTGGGCTTTCCGCCGGTGTCGCGGATGGCCGCCGTGGCCGGGCGGTCGGAGGACGTGGCCGAGCTGCTGGAGGCGGCCGAACTGCCGCCCGGGGCCGAGGTGTTGGGGCCCGTACCGCTTCCGGTGCCGGATCCGGGGCGGCCGCGCCGGCCGGGGGATCCCCCGGTGGGGGAGGCGTGGGAGCGGGCGCTGGTGCGGGTCCGTCCGGGGCAGGGCGCGGCGCTGGCGGCGGCGCTCAAGGCGGCGCGCGCGGCGCGGCTGGTCAAACGGGAGGGGGAGGTCAGAGTGCGGATCGATCCGCCCGATCTGGGGTGAGATACGCCGGATCCGGGGTGAGGTCCGTCGGGGCTGGGCTGGTATTCGCCGGGTCTGCGGTGAGTTCCGCCCGCTCCGGGGTGAAGGCTGCGGCGCCGCCCCGGGACCGTGGTCGGCGGGCGGTCCCGGAGCGTTGGCGGACGCCGACGGACGGCCCGCTTGCGGAGCCGGGGTCAGCCGTTGCGCGGCCCGGGGAAGGCGCCCGGCCGGGCGGCGGTCTCCTCCCGGCCGGTGGCGGCCGACTGGGCGGGCATGGCGCGGGCGGCCGGGACGGACGGGGCCCCCGGCAGGCCCGCCGCGGCCACGCCGACCGTGCGGCCGGAGTGGGCCTCCGAGGGGCGCTCGGTGCCGTCCGCCGGGGGCTGGGCGGCGGCCCGGCGGGCACCGTAACGGCGGTGCACCGCCTGCTTGGTGACGCCGAGCGCCGAGCCCACCGCATCCCAGGAGAAGCCCAGCGAACGGTCGAAGTCGACCGCCGCCGTGACGAGCGTCTCGACGCTGTCGCGCAGTTCCTGGGCCAGCCGCACCGTCGGGGCCGGCGCGCGCCCGTAGACCACGAAGCCTGCGGAAGGGCCCGTGCGGCGTGGCCGGTAGACATTGCCGAGCTGGGCGGTCAGGGTGCGCAGCGCGTCCACCTGTCGGCGGACCCGCTCGATGTCCCGTACCAGGAGATGCAGGCTGGCGCGTGCCTGGGCGTCGTGGGTTGCGTGGTCGGCCATGAGCGAGCCTCTCGAACCGGCGTGAAAGAAGAAGGATGAAAGCGAGCGGGCCGCCAAGGCGGCCCGTCACAGGTCAATGCTGTTTGACCAACGCGACAGGAGCGGCTCTGGTCACGGTATGGGGGCGTACGAGCTTCCATGCGGGGCGCGGGTATGGGCGCACGCCCCCGTACCGTGCCCGGTGGACGGGGGCCGGAGCGGGCCTCGCGGTCCGCCGTACGACGCCGCATCAGGACCCATAGACTGGTGCGCCGTTCCGCTGCGTGTGATGCGCGTGAAGCATGTGAGAGGTAGTGCGCCACCCATGAGGCTCGTCTTCGCCGGTACCCCCGAGGTCGCCGTGCCCGCCCTCGATGCCCTGATCGCCTCGGACCGGCACGAGGTCGTGGCCGTGGTGACGCGTCCCGACGCGCCGGCCGGACGCGGCCGCAGGCTGGTCGCCAGCCCCGTCGCGGAGCGCGCCGAGGAGGCGGGCATCGAGGTCCTCAAGCCCGCCCGGCCGCGCGACGAGGACTTCCTGGCCCGGCTGCGGGAGATCGCCCCCGACTGCTGCCCGGTGGTCGCCTACGGCGCGCTGCTGCCCAAGGTCGCGCTCGACATCCCCGCCCAGGGCTGGGTCAATCTGCACTTCTCGCTGCTGCCCGCCTGGCGCGGCGCGGCGCCCGTCCAGCACGCCGTCCTCGCGGGCGACGAGGTGACCGGCGCCGCCACCTTCCAGATCGAGCAGGGCCTGGACTCCGGCCCGGTCTTCGGCGTGCTGACCGAGGAGATCCGGCCCACCGACACCAGCGGCGATCTGCTCACCCGGCTGGCGTTCGCGGGCGCCGGTCTGCTGACCGCCACCATGGACGGCATCGAGGACGGCACCCTGAAGGCCGTCCCGCAGCCGGCCGAGGGCATCACCCTCGCGCCGAAGATCGAGGTCGAGGACGCCAAGGTCGACTGGGCGGCGCCCGCCCTGCGCATCGACCGGCTCGTCCGGGCCTGTGCGCCCGCTCCTGGTGCCTGGACGGTCTTCCGCGGCGAACGGCTCAAGCTGATGTCCGCCGCCCTGGTGGCCGACCGCGCCGACCTGGCCCCCGGCGCCCTCGACGTCACCAAGAAGGCGGTGTACGCCGGCACCGGCAGCCACGCCGTGGAACTCCTGTGGGTCCAGCCGCAGGGCAAGAAGCCGATGAAGGCGGCCGACTGGGCCCGCGGGGTGCGCATCGAGGCGGGGGAGCGGGTGGGCTAGGCCCGGGCCGACCGGGCCGACCGACCGGACCGGTCCAGGGCGGCTGACCTCGGGCGTAGGCTGGGGCCGGACCCTTTTTCCCGTATCCGGAGCACCTTTCTGTGAGCCAGCAGCCGCCTCGCCGTCACGGCACCCGTAAGCCCTACCGCCGCCCGCAGAAGGACCCGGTCCGGGTCCTCGCGTTCGAGGCGCTGCGGGCCGTCGACGAACGGGACGCGTATGCGAATCTCGTGCTGCCGCCGTTGCTGCGCAAGGCGCGCGAGGGGGGCGATTTCGACGGCCGGGACGCGGCGCTGGCGACGGAGCTGGTGTACGGCTCGCTGCGTCGGCAGGGCACCTACGACGCGATCATCGCGCAGTGCGTGGACCGCCCGCTGCGCGAGGTCGACCCGCCGGTGCTGGACGTGCTGACCCTCGGTGCGCACCAGCTGCTCGGCACCCGCATCCCCACGCACGCCGCGGTCAGCGCGAGCGTCGAGCTGGCGCGGGTCGTCCTCGGCGACGGGCGGGCGAAGTTCGTCAACGCCGTGCTGCGCAAGGTGTCCGCGCACGACCTGGACGGCTGGCTCGAACGGGTCGCGCCGGACTACGACGAGGACCCCGAGGACCACCTCGGTGTCGTCCACGCCCACCCGCGCTGGATCGTCTCGGCCCTGTGGGACGCGCTCGGCGGCGGCCGGGCCGGGATCGAGGACCTGCTGGAGGCGGACAACGAGCGGCCCGAGGTGACGCTGGTGGCGCGGCCCGGCCGGTCCACGGCCGAGGAGCTGCTGGCCGTTGTGGGCGAGGAGAGTGCGCTGCCGGGCCGCTGGTCGCCGTATGCGGTGCGGCTCGCGGAGGGCGGCGAGCCGGGCGCGCTGGACCCCGTACGCGAGGGGCGCGCCGGCGTCCAGGACGAGGGCAGCCAGCTGGTCGCGCTCGCGCTCGCCAACGCCCCGCTCGACGGCCCCGACCGCGTCTGGCTGGACGGCTGCGCGGGCCCCGGCGGCAAGGCGGCGCTGCTCGCCGCGCTGGCCGCCGAGCGCGGTGCCACGCTGCTCGCGTCCGAGAAGCAGCCGCACCGCGCCCGCCTGGTGGCCCGGGCGCTCGACGGCAACCCCGGCCCGTACCAGGTCATCGCCGCCGACGGCACCCGCCCCGCCTGGCGCGCCGGCGCCTTCGACCGCGTACTGGTCGACGTCCCCTGCACCGGCCTGGGCGCCCTGCGCCGCCGCCCCGAGGCCCGGTGGCGCCGCCGCCCGGAGGACCTGGACGGCTTCGCCCCCCTCCAGCGAGACCTCCTCCGCCAGGCCCTGACGGCCGTCCGCCCGGGCGGCGTCGTCGGCTATGCCACCTGCTCCCCCCACCTCGCCGAGACCCGCGCCGTGGTGGACGACGTCCTCAAGGGCCGCGGTGGCCCGGCCCCGCAGGCGGAACTTCTCGACGCCCGCCCCTTGATGCCCGGCGTCCCGGCCCTCGGCGACGGCCCGGACGTCCAGCTGTGGCCGCATCTGCACGGCACGGATGCGATGTATCTGGCGCTGCTGCGGCGGGTGGGCTGAACGGCCGGCCGCAGCCGACCGTGCAGACCCCTGTCGAGCCGCCCCCGATCACGAGATATCTTGATGTCGAGCAATGTTGGAGACGTGGAGAGACCTGGAGCGGAGCACCCGGTGACTGACTCGACCATCATCTATACGCACACTGACGAGGCTCCGGCCCTGGCGACGCATTCGTTCCTGCCTGTGATCCAGGCGTACGCATCGACCGCCGGCGTCACCGTGGAGACCCGTGACATCTCCCTGGCCGGGCGGATCATCGCCCACTTCCCGGAGTTCCTGGAGGAGAGCCAGCGGATCGACGACGCGCTCGCCGAGCTCGGTGAGCTGGCCAAGACGCCCGGCGCGAACATCATCAAGCTGCCGAACATCTCGGCGTCGATCCCGCAGCTGAAGGCCGCGGTCGCCGAGCTCCAGCAGCAGGGCTACGCGCTGCCGGACTACCCGGACGACCCGAAGACGGACCAGGAGAAGGACGTCCGGGCGCGGTACGACAAGGTCAAGGGCAGCGCCGTCAACCCGGTGCTGCGCGAGGGCAATTCGGACCGCCGCGCCGCGGCCGCGGTCAAGAACTACGCCAAGGCGCACCCGCACCGGATGGGTGCCTGGACGCCCGAGTCGAAGACGAACGTCGCGACCATGGGCGCCGACGACTTCTGCTCCACCGAGAAGTCCGCGGTGATCGGCGAGGCCGGTGCGCTGCGCATCGAGCTGCACGGGGACGACGGCAGCACCACCGTGCTGCGCGAGTCGGTGCCGGTGCTGGCGGGCGAGGTCGTGGACGCGTCCGTCATGCGCGTCGGGGCGCTGCGGGAGTTCCTGAGCGCGCAGGTCGCCCGCGCCAAGGCCGAGGGCGTGCTGTTCTCCGTGCACCTGAAGGCCACGATGATGAAGGTCTCCGACCCGATCATCTTCGGCCACGTCGTACGGGCCTTCTTCCCGAAGACCTTCGCCGAGCACGGTGCGGCGCTGGCCGCGGCCGGGCTGACCCCCAACGACGGGCTCGGCGGCATCCTCAAGGGCCTGGAGTCGCTGCCCGAGGGTGCGGCGATCGCGGCGTCCTTCGAGGCCGAGCTGGCCGAGGGCCCGGAGCTGGCGATGGTCGACTCCGACCGCGGGATCACCAACCTGCACGTCCCCAGCGATGTGATCGTCGACGCCTCGATGCCGGCCATGATCCGTACCTCCGGCCACATGTGGGGCCCGGACGGCAAGGAGGCCGACACCCTCGCGGTCATCCCCGACAGCAGCTACGCGGGCATCTACCAGGCCGTCATCGACGACTGCCGCGCGCACGGCGCCTACGACCCGGCCACGATGGGCTCGGTGGCGAACGTCGGTCTGATGGCGCAGAAGGCCGAGGAGTACGGCAGCCACGACAAGACCTTCGAGATCCCCGCGACGGGTACCGTCCGGGTCGTCGACGAGGCCGGCAACGCCGTGCTGGAGCAGGTCGTCAGCGCCGGGGACGTCTTCCGGATGTGCCAGACCAAGGACCTGCCGATCCAGGACTGGGTCAAGCTCGCCGTCACCCGCGCCCGCGCGACCGGCGACCCGGCCGTGTTCTGGCTGGACGAGGGCCGGGCGCACGACGCCGGCCTGATCGCCAAGGTCAAGCAGTACCTCCCCGAGCACGACACCGAGGGGCTGCGGATCGAGATCATGGCGCCGGTCGACGCCTGCACGTTCTCCCTGGAGCGCATCCGCCGCGGCGAGAACACCATCTCGGTCACCGGCAACGTGCTGCGTGACTACCTGACGGACCTGTTCCCGATCCTGGAGCTGGGCACCAGCGCCAAGATGCTCTCCGTCGTGCCGCTGATGAACGGCGGCGGGCTGTTCGAGACCGGCGCCGGCGGCTCGGCGCCCAAGCACGTCCAGCAGCTGGTCAAGGAGAACTACCTGCGCTGGGACAGCCTGGGCGAGTTCCTCGCGCTGGGCGTCAGCTTCGAGCACCTCGCGCAGACCACGGGCAACGCCCGCGCCCAGGTGCTCGCCGACACCCTCGACCGCGCGACGGGCACGTTCCTGGAGAACGACAGGTCGCCCAGCCGTCGCCTCGGTGGCATCGACAACCGCGGCAGCCACTTCTACCTCGCGCTGTACTGGGCGCAGGAGCTGGCCAAGCAGACCGATGACGCGCAGCTCGCGGAGGCGTTCGGGCCGCTGGCCAAGACGCTGACCGAGCAGGAGCAGACCATCGTCGACGAGCTGATCGCGGTGCAGGGCTCCCCGGCCGAGATCGGCGGCTACTACCAGCCCGACCCGGCCAAGGCCACGGCGGTCATGCGCCCGTCGCAGACCCTCAACCAGGCGCTGGCGACCCTCGCCTGAGGCAGCCGCACGGCGCAGGTTCCGCCCCGGCCGGGGTTCCCGGCCGGGGCGGTTCCGTGTGCGCACGGGCCCGCTGCCTGCCCGCCTCCGTCGCGCACCGGGCCGCAGTCCATACTGGTGGCATGGCCTTGATCAACCCCAGCATCCTGTCCGCCGACTTCGCTCGCCTCGCCGAGGAGGCGAAGGCCGTCGAGGGCGCCGACTGGCTGCACGTCGACGTCATGGACAACCACTTCGTCCCGAACCTCACGCTCGGCGTGCCGGTCGTCGAGTCGCTGCGCAAGGCGACGGACACCCCGCTCGACCTGCATCTGATGATCGAGGACCCGGACCGCTGGGCGCCGCAGTACGTCGAGGCCGGGGCCGGGTCCGTGACCTTCCATGTGGAGGCCGCGGCGGCGCCCGTACGGCTGGCGCGGGAGATCCGGGCCAAGGGCGCGCGGGCGTCGATGGCGCTCAAGCCCGCCACCCCGATCGAGCCGTACGAGGATCTGCTGCCCGAGCTCGACATGCTGCTGATCATGACCGTGGAACCGGGCTTCGGCGGCCAGGCGTTCCTGGACATCATGCTGCCCAAGATCCGCCGGACCCGTGAGCTGATCTCGAAGCACGGCCTTGAGCTGTGGCTCCAGGTCGACGGCGGGGTCTCCGAGGCCACCATCGAGCGGTGCGCGGAGGCGGGCGCCGATGTGTTCGTGGCGGGTTCGGCCGTCTACGGTGCGGACGATCCGGCCAAGGCGGTACGGGAACTGCGGGCGCAGGCCGAGGCGGCGACTCCGGCCGGCTGGGGCTGCGCGCACTGAGACGTGTGAGGCGTATGGGGCGGGCGGTCTGCCCTTGGGCGGACCGTGCCGTGGGTTGTCCGAGGCGCAACCGAGCGTTCATGGCCGTCGAGGCGGTCATGGTCCCCGTACACCTCCGGTTTCTGAAAGGATGAGCAAAGACTCGATCAGATGCGCAAAAGGGGAGAATTTCGTGGTAGCCAGCCGCCCACAGTCCGGAATGGGCCCCGCCGAGCTGGTGCAGGCGGCGGCGATGGCCCGCCGCTTCTATCTTGAGGGCAAGTCCAAGATCCAGATCGCGGACGAGTTCGGCGTCAGCCGGTTCAAGGTCGCCCGCGTCCTGGAGACGGCCCTGGAGCGCGATCTCGTACGGATCGAGATCCGGGTGCCCTCCGAACTCGACGCCGAGCGCTCCGATGCGCTGCGGGCCCGCTACGGCCTGCGGCACGCCGTCGTCGTCGAGTCGCCCGCCGACGCCTCCGAGGACGCCGCGGATCCCGAGAACCTCGGCGAGGTCGCGGCCGACCTGCTGGGCGAGCTGGTTGCCGAGGGCGACGTCCTGGGCCTGGCCTGGGGCCGGTCCACCATCCATATGGCGGCCGCCCTGCACCGGCTCCCGCCGTGCACCGTCGTCCAGCTGACCGGCGTCTACGACGCGGGCACCGCCGACCGCGGTTCGGTCGAGGCGGTCCGCCGCGCGGCCGATGTCTCCGGCGGCGAGGCGCACCCGATCTACGCCCCGATGCTGCTGCCCGACTCGGCGACCGCCGAGGCGCTGCGCCGCCAGACCGGCATCGCCCGCGCGTTCGAATACTTCGACAAGGTCACCGTCGCCTGCGTCTCCATCGGCTCCTGGGAGCCGGGCGTCTCGACCGTCTACGACATGCTCAGCGAGGAGGAGCGCGAGCACTACGCCTCGCTGGGCGCGGCCGCCGAGATGTCCGCGCACCTCTTCGACGCCGAGGGCCGCCGTATCGGCCGCGACCTGGGCGAACGCTGTATCACCGTGGAGGCGGACCGGCTGCGCCGGATCCCCGAGGTGGTGGCCATCGCCGGCGGCCGGCGCAAGGCCGCGGCGATCGGCGCGGTGCTGCGCTCCGGCCTGGTCACCAGCCTGGTGACGGACACCGCCGCCGCCGATCACCTGCTCCTGGAGACCGGCCCCGGCCCGCGCCCCGCCCTCGACCGGGCCGACCCCGACGGGGCCTGACGGGGCTTCACCGGGCCCACCGCCGCCGCGCCGCCGCCCGCGCCGCCCGCCGGACACCGGCAGGCAGCGCGGGCGCGCCTGTGACAGCATCGGCGCCATGGTGATCCCCTCCGCCCCGCGCCGGGCCGCGGCCCTCCTCGGTGCGCTGCTCGCCGGGCTGCTGCTGGTGCTCACCGGATGCTCCACGGGGGCGGGCCAGAAGGGGAGTTCACCGGGCGCGCGGGCGCCGGCCTCCCGTACGGCCGGCACACCCGGCTGGGCCAACGGCATGCCCGCGGTCGCCGCAGGCGCGCTGCCCGCCCAGGCGCGCGCCACCCTCCGGCGCATCGACGCCGGCGGGCCCTTCCCGTACCGCCAGGACGGGACCGTCTTCGGCAACCGCGAACGGCGGCTGCCCGCGCAGCCGCGCGGCTACTACCACGAGTACACGGTGCCCACCCCGGGCTCGCCGGACCGCGGCGCCCGCCGCCTGGTCACCGGCGACCACCGGGAGACGTACTACACCGACGATCACTACCGGACGTTCAGGGCGGTGCTGCGATGAGGACTGCGCAAGATGGCGGCGGACCGGTACCCCGGCCGCTGGCGGCCGTGCTCGACGGCAGTACGCCGCCGGGCGTGCTGACCTGGCCCGCGGACCGGCCGGTGGCCGATGCGCTGGCCGCGGCCCGGGACGCGGGGTGGAGCGGCGCGGCGCTCGACCTCGAAGGGGCCCTGGACAAGGCGGAGTTCATGGAACGCTGCGCCCGCGCGCTGCGGCTGCCGCAGTGGTTCGGCCGCAACTGGGACGCGCTCGCCGACTGTCTGACCGATCTGTCCTGGTGCCCCGCCGTGGGCGGCCGGCTGCTGGTCCTCACCGGCTGGCAGGGGTATGCGTCGGCGGTGCCCGAGGAGTGGAGCGTCTTCGAGGAGGTGCTCGCCGACGCGGTGGGCCACTGGCGCGGAACGGACACCGGACTCGTCGTGATCATGGCGCGCGGGGCGGCGCGGCGCGGCTCGTAGGAACGCCCAGGGGAGGCGGTCCGGCCCTCGTCGGAGTACACCAAAAGGGAACGCCGGTTCGTCGCTTCACGTGGGGATGAGCGATGATGTCCTAGGAGCCGCAGCCTGACCCGGGGTTCGGTTCGGTGCTGACTCCCCACCGGCCCAGACGTAAAACCGCAGGTGAGAGAGCCAGTATGCGTTTCCTGAACGATGCGAAGCCGCCGTACGACCTGACGTACGACGATGTGTTCATGGTGCCCAGCCGTTCCGCGGTGGGCTCCCGGCAGGCGGTGGATCTGTCCGCGCCCGACGGAACCGGCACCACCATTCCTCTGGTCGTCGCCAACATGACGGCGATCGCCGGCCGCCGGATGGCCGAGACCGTCGCCCGCCGTGGCGGCCTGGTCGTCATCCCTCAGGACATCCCGCTGGACGTCGTCACCGAGGTCGTGACCTGGGTCAAGCGCCGCCACCTGGTCCTGGACACCCCGATCGTGCTGTCCCCGGTCTCCACCGTCGCCGACGCCCTGTCGCTGCTGCCCAAGCGGGCGCACGGTGCGGGCATCGTCGTCGAGAGCGGCCGTCCGGTCGGCGTGGTCACCGAGCACGACCTGGCCGGGGTGGACCGCTTCACCCAGGTCTCCGAGGTGATGTCCAAGGACCTGCTCGTCCTGGACGCGGACATCGACCCGCGCGAGGCGTTCAACCGCCTCGACGCCGCCAACCGCAAGCTTGCCCCGGCCGTCGACGCGGACGGCATGCTCGTCGGCATCCTGACCCGCAAGGGCGCGCTGCGCGCCACCCTCTACACCCCCGCCACCGACGCCGAGGGCAAGCTGCGCATCGCCGCCGCCGTCGGCATCAACGGCGATGTGGCGGGCAAGGCCAAGGTGCTGCTGGAGGCCGGTGTGGACACCCTCGTGGTGGACACCGCGCACGGCCACCAGGAAGGCATGATCAACGCGGTCAAGGCGGTGCGCGCGCTGGACCCGCAGGTCCCGATCGTGGCGGGCAACATCGTCGCCGCCGAGGGCGTCCGCGATCTGGTCGAGGCCGGCGCGGACATCATCAAGGTCGGCGTCGGACCGGGCGCGATGTGCACCACCCGCATGATGACCGGCGTGGGCCGGCCGCAGTTCTCCGCGGTGCTGGAGTGCGCCGCCGAGGCGAAGAAGTACGGCAAGCACGTCTGGGCCGACGGCGGCGTGCGCCACCCCCGCGATGTCGCCATGGCGCTGGCCGCCGGCGCCTCCAACGTCATGATCGGCTCCTGGTTCGCCGGCACCCTGGAATCGCCCGGCGACCTCCAGCACACCGCCGAGGGCCGCCCGTACAAGGAGAGCTTCGGCATGGCCTCCGCCCGTGCGGTGCAGCGCCGTACGAGCGAGGAGTCGTCCTACGACCGTGCCCGCAAGGGCCTGTTCGAGGAGGGCATCTCCACCTCGCGGATGTTCATCGACCCGGCCCGTCCCGGCGTCGAGGACCTGATCGACTCGATCATCGCCGGTGTCCGCAGCTCCTGCACCTACGCGGGTGCGGGCTCCCTGGAGGAGTTCGCCGAGAAGGCCGTGGTCGGGGTGCAGAGCGCCGCCGGTTACGCCGAGGGCAAGCCGCTGCACAACAGCTGGAACTGACGCCTCCGTCGAGCGGCCCCGCACCCTTCAAGGGTGCGGGGCCGCTCGCATGTCCGGGCCCGGCCGCCGTCCCGGGGGCGCGTCCACATGGTGGACGCCTTTACGCAATGATCAACCGCGCTTCGGGGCGGTGCGCAACGATCCTCCGCGGTTGCGCAAGGAACCCGCATTACGGCAGGTCAAGGCCGCCCCGTAAGGTCGTCGCCGTACGTGGAGTGGCGGGGACCGCCTGCTCGGCGGTCTCCCCCCTTGCGGGCTGCTTCGGCATGCCCGCGGTGCGAACCGCTGCCGGTCGCCGCCGTCCCTCTCCGTCCCGGGAATCCGTCACCTCCGCCAGGGGGACAGCGACCCGCCCGTACGGACCCGTCATCGGAATCCGTCGACGGAATCCCCGACCAGGATTCCGCAGCCGACCGGCAGCGATAAAGGAGCCCCCCAGTGTTGGAGCACGGCGCCGCCCCGCCCGCAGCGGACAGCGACACCCGACCGCCCACCCCCGCCGGTCTCGGCACCGGCGTGCTGCGCCGCAAGCCGGTCGAACGGCTGGTCGCCGAGGGCGGCCAGGGCGAGGGCGGGACGCTGCGCCGCTCGATGGGCGTCTGGCAGCTGACCATGATCAGCATCGGCGCCACCCTCGGCACCGGCATCTTCGTCGTCCTGGGCCAGGCCGTCCCGGACGCCGGGCCCGCGGTCATCCTCTCCTTCGTCCTCGCCGGTATCACCGCGCTGTTCTCCGCGCTGTCCTACGCGGAGCTGGCCGGCACCATCCCGGTCTCCGGCTCGTCGTACTCCTACGCCTACGCCACCCTGGGCGAGCTGATCGCCTGGGTCTGCGGCTGGTGTCTGATCCTGGAGTACGGGGTCTCGGTCGCGGCCGTGGCCGTCGGCTGGGGGCAGTATCTGAACGAACTGCTCAACGGCGTCTTCGGGTTCACCATCCCCGACGCGCTCTCCGCGCCGCCCGGTGACGGCGGCATCTTCAACCTCCCGGCGCTCCTGGTGGTCATGCTCGCCATGGTCTTCCTGCTGGGCGGCGCCAAGGAGAGCGCCCGCGCCAACACGATCATGGTGGCCGTCAAGATCGTCGCGCTGCTGCTGTTCTGCGGCGTCGCGCTCCAGGGCGTCCGCGCCGGGAACTACGCAAACTTCATGCCGCTGGGCATGACGGGCGTCAGCGCCGCGGGCGCCACCCTCTTCTTCTCCTACATCGGCTTCGACGCCGCCTCCACGGCCGGCGAGGAGGCCAAGAACCCGCAGCGCGATCTGCCGCGGGCGATCATGCTCTCGCTGATCATCGTCACCACGCTGTACTGCCTGGTCGCCGCGATCGCGGTCGGCGCGATGCCGTGGCAGAAGTTCAAGGGCTCGGAGGCCGCCCTGGCCGGGATCATGAAGGACGTCTCCGGACAGGACTTCTGGGCCGTGCTGCTCGCCCTCGGTGCGGTCGTCGCCATCGCCAGCGTCGTCCTGACCGTCCTGTACGGCCAGACCCGCATCCTGTTCGCGATGTCCCGGGACGGCCTGGTGCCCAAGGTCTTCTCCAAGGTGCACGCCAAGAGCGGCGCGCCCCGCGCCAACACCGTGATCGTCTCGCTGTTCTGCGGGGTGCTCGCCGCGGCGATCCCGCTGGGCCAGCTGGCCGACGCCACCAGCATCGGCACGCTCTTCGCCTTCGCACTGGTCAACGTGGCCGTCGTGGTGCTGCGCTACAAGCGCCCCGACATGCCGCGCAGCTTCCGTACGCCACTCTCCCCGCTCTTCCCCGTCATCGGCTTCATCCTCTGCATCGGCATGATGGTCAGCCTCGACGTCGTGACCTGGATCGTCTTCGGGGTCTGGATGGCCGTCGGGCTTGTGGTCTACTTCGGTTACGGCAAGCGCCGCTCCCGATTGGCCCCGGCAGAGAAATGATCCACCCGCAGTGCGACTGAACGATCTCGACGAACGCATCGTCCACGCCCTCGCCGAGGACGCCCGCCGCAGCTATGCCGACATCGGCCAGGAGGTCGGGCTCTCCGCCCCGGCCGTCAAACGGCGGGTGGACCGGCTGCGGGCCGAGGGGGCGATCACCGGATTCACCGTACGGGTCGATCCGGCCGCCCTCGGCTGGGAGACCGAGGGGTTCATCGAGCTCTACTGCAGCCGCAACACCTCGCCCGAGGCGATCCACCGCGGCCTGTCGCGCTACCCGGAAGTGGCGTCCGCCTCCACCGTCACCGGTGACGCGGACGCCATCCTCCAGGTCTTCGCCGCCGATATGCGCCATTTCGAGCGCGTCCTGGAGAAGATCGCGGGCGAACCGTTCGTGGAGCGCACCAAATCGGTGCTGGTGCTCTCGCCGCTGCTGCGGCGGTTCGGGTCGGGGGCGCCGGGGTAGGGGCGGCCTCCCCGGGCGGGCGCGACCCCCGAGGGCGGTTCCGCTCGGGCCGTCATGTCCGCCGGGAGCCGGGGCGCTGTGCCCCGGGTCCAGACGATGCGCAGCGCCGAGGTTCGTCACCGCCATCGGCCCGCTGCTCGTCGCCCGGGTCGCCGAGCAGGCGCCGGGGGTGGTGCTGCGTTTCCTCGGCGAGAGCCATATCGACGTGCCGATGCTGCGCGACGGCGCCGCGGACCTGGAGCTGGGCGTCATCGACAGCCGCGAGCCGGAGATCCGAACCCAGGAGCTGTTCACCGAACACGGAGTCGCGGTGGTGCGCGAGGGCCATCCGCTCACCACCGGCAAGCTCACCGCGCGCCGGTACGCCGACGCCCCGCATCTGAACTTCTCCCGCCGCGGACGGCTGACCGGCCCCATCGACGCGGCGCTCGCCGCCCGCGGACTGCGCCGCAAGGTGGTCGCCACCGTCCCGACCTTCGCCGCCGCGCTGATGATGATCCGCGACAGCGACGCCGTCGGCCTGGCCAACGAGCGCACCGCGGCCTCCACCCTCCGCGCCCTGGGCCTGCGCACCCTGCCGGTCCCGCTCGACCTGCCGCCGATGACCATGGAGATGGCCTGGCACCCGCGCCAGGACGCCGACGCCGGACACCGCTGGCTGCGCGGGCTGGTGCGCGCGGTGCTGGCGGAGGCGGTGGGGGACCTGGCGGGGGAGAGGCCGGCGGGGCAGGGGGCATGAGCCCCGCGGGCCCGCGGGTGCCCGCATGACGTCCCCGCCCGGCTCGCGCAATGAATCGCCGCCGAGCCGCAAAAACACGCAACGATTCCTCCGTCAGCACGCAACGGCGGAACCTTGTCCCAGGTCAAGGGCGCCCCGTACCGTCAATGCGTCCCGCCCGCACCGCACCGCCGAGGGGTTCCATGCCGTCCCTGCACACCGCCCTGCTCCAGAGTTCGGGACGGCCCGGCGACGTGGCGCACAATCTTCGGATACTGCACGACGCGGCCCGCGAGGCCGCCGCCACCGGTGCCGGGCTGCTCGTCTGCCCCGAGCTGTTCCTGACCGGCTATGCCATCGGCGACGGCGTCCGGCGCCTCGCCGAGCCCGCCGACGGGGAGAGCGCCCGCGCCGTCGCCCGGACCGCCGCCGAGTACGGCATCGCGGTCCTCTACGGCTACCCGGAGCGCGGTGGGGCCGACGACCCGGACGGCGCCGTCTACAACGCCGCCCAGCTGATCGGCCCCGACGGCGGCCGCCTGGCGAACTACCGCAAGACGCATCTCTTCGGCTGCTTCGAGCGCGAGTGGTTCACCCCGGGCGATCAGCCCGTCGTCCAGGCCGAGCTGTCCGGCGCCCGGATCGGCGTGCTGATCTGCTACGACGTCGAATTCCCGGAGAACGTCCGGGCGCATGCGCTGGCCGGTACGGATCTGCTGCTGGTGCCCACCGCGCAGATGCACCCCTTCCAGTTCGTCGCCGAATCCGTCATCCCGGTGCGCGCCTTCGAGAACCAGATGTATGTCGCGTACGTCAACCGGGTCGGCCAGGAGGGCGAGTTCGAGTTCGTCGGGCTCAGCACCCTGGCCGGACCCGACGGTGTGGTCCGCACCCGCGCCGGCCGTACCGAGCAGCTGGTGCGGGCCGATGTCGACCTCGCCTTCCTGAAGGAATCGCGGGCGGACAACCCCTATCTGCACGACCGGCGGCCGGAGCTCTACGGCCCGCTGACCTGAGCCCCGCCCCCCACCGCCCGTCCCCTCCGAAGTCCCCTGACGCGCCGCGGTCACGCCCGCCCCGGCCCGCCCTGCTCGCCCCGCCCTGCTCTGCCTGCAAGGAGTACGCCCCGATGACGTCCACGGTGCCCACCGCCGCCCACCACGCGGATGCCCAGCCGCCGATCACCATGTTCGGCCCGGACTTCCCGTACGCCTACGACGACTTCCTCGCGCACCCCGCGGGCCTGGGGCAGGTTCCCGCCACCGAGCACGGCAAGGAGGTCGCGGTCATCGGCGGCGGCCTCTCCGGGATCATCACCGCCTACGAGCTGATGAAGATGGGCCTCAAGCCCGTCGTCTACGAGGCGGACCAGATAGGCGGCCGGCTGCGCACCGTCGGCTTCGAGGGCTGCGACCCGTCACTGACCGCCGAGATGGGCGCGATGCGCTTCCCGCCGTCCTCCACGGCGCTCCAGCACTACATCGACCTGGTCGGCCTCAAGACCAGTCCGTTCCCCAACCCCCTTGCCGAATCCACCCCGTCGACGGTCGTGGACCTCAAGGGGGAGTCCCACTACGCCGAGACCGTGGACGACCTGCCGCAGGTCTACCGCGATGTCGCCGCCGCCTGGAACGCCTGCCTGGAGGAGGGCGCGGACTTCTCCGACATGAACCGCGCGCTGCGCGAGCGCGATGTCCCGCGCATCCGCGAGATCTGGGCCCGTCTCGTCGAGAAGCTCGACAACCAGACCTTCTACGGCTTCCTCTGCGAGTCGTCGGCCTTCACCTCCTTCCGGCACCGCGAGATCTTCGGCCAGGTCGGCTTCGGCACCGGCGGCTGGGACACCGACTTCCCCAACTCCATCCTGGAGATCCTGCGGGTCGTCTACACCGAGGCCGACGACCACCACCGCGGCATCGTCGGCGGCAGCCAGCAGCTCCCGCTGCGCCTGTGGGAGCGCGAGCCCGCGAAGATCGTGCACTGGGCGCCGGGCACCTCGCTCTCCGCGCTCCACGACGGGGCGCCGCGCCCGGCCGTGACCCGCCTGCACCGCACCGCGGGCAACCGCATCACGGTCACCGACGCCTCCGGCGACATCCGTACCTACGAGGCCGCCGTCTTCACCGCGCAGTCCTGGATGCTGCTGAGCAAGATCGCCTGCGATGACGCGCTGTTCCCCATCGACCACTGGACGGCGATGGAGCGCACCCACTACATGGAGTCGTCCAAGCTCTTCGTCCCCGTCGACCGGCCGTTCTGGCTGGACAAGGCCGTCGACGACAGGGGAAATCCGACGGGCCGGGACGTCATGTCGATGACGCTGACCGACCGGATGACCCGCGGCACCTACCTCCTGGACGACGGGCCGGACAAGCCCGCCGTCATCTGCCTCTCGTACACCTGGTGCGACGACAGCCTCAAGTGGCTGCCGCTGAACGCCAACGAACGGATGGAGGTGATGCTCAAGTCGCTGTCGGAGATCTATCCGAACGTCGACATCCGCAAGCACATCATCGGCAACCCGGTCACCGTCTCCTGGGAGAACGAGCCCTACTTCATGGGCGCCTTCAAGGCCAACCTCCCCGGCCACTACCGCTACCAGCGTCGCCTGTTCACCCACTTCATGCAGGACCGCCTCCCCGAGGACAAGCGCGGCCTCTTCCTCGCGGGCGACGACATCTCCTGGACGGCGGGCTGGGCCGAGGGCGCCGTGCAGACCGCGCTGAACGCGGTCTGGGGCGTGATGCACCACTTCGGCGGCGCCACCGACGCGACCAACCCCGGCCCCGGGGACGTCTACGACGAGATCGCGCCGGTCGAGCTGCCCGAGGACTGAGTCGAGCCGCCCGAGGGCTGACCGGGGCCGTACGGCTACAGGCCGGCCGCGCGGATGCGGGCGTACAGCTCGGTGGCGAGGTCGGCCAGTTCCCTGCCGTCGCGGCAGCACCCCTGGAGATCCAGCAGGATCTCGCGGGCGCCGGCCTCGGCGGCCCCGGCCAGGTCGCCGAGGATCTGCTCGGGGCTGCCGGAGTACGGGCGGCGCTCCGCCTCCCGCAGCGGCGCCCCGGACGGCTCGACGGCCACCCGCATCGCGACATCGAGGGCCGCCGTGCGGCCGTAGCGCTCCGCCGTATCGGTCAACTGCCCGAGCAACGGGGCGAGTTGGTCCCCGGTGAGCGGGCCGGGCAGCCAGCCGTCGGCGCGCCGCGCCACCCGCTCCAGGGCCCGGCCGCCGGTCGCGGCCAGATAGACGGGGATCGGACGGGCGGGGCCGGGGGCGGCGGATGACGGCACGGGGACCGGACGGGCGGATCCGGGGCCCATGGAGGCGGGCGCGGGGGTGGCGCGGCCGTCCTGACGCCCGTCCTGACGCCCTTCCGGACCGGCCCCCCAGACAGCCGCGCAGACATCCAGCAGCTCCTCCAGCCGTGCGTCCCGGTCTCCGAACTCGGTGACCCGGGTGCCCTGGTGCTCCTCCCGCGACCAGCCGGTGCCGAGCCCCGCCAGTACCCGGCCGCCGGACGCCGCGTCCAGCGTCGCCAGCGTCCGTGCGAACGGAAACGGTGCATGCGGCCCAAAGGCCAGCACCCCGCCGCCCAGCCGGACCCGGCCGGTGACGGCGGCGGCCAGCGACAGGGCGACCAGCGGATCGGGCCCGTGGCGGCAGGTGCCGGGCCAGGGCAGCCCCGGCACCCGGTACAGGTCGTCCAGCGGCTCCAGCGAGAAGGCCGCCCGCTCGAAGACCCATACGCTGTCGAAACCGGTCCGCTCCGCCGCCCGCGCCACTTCGAGCACATCGCGCCGAGGGTCGTACCGCGCCAGCTGTGGGAGGCCCAGTCCGAGCCGTAACGTCATGGCCGCACCCTACGACGGGGGATGCCGCGGCGGTACGGGTACCGGGGCGGCCGGGGCAGTCCTCAGTTCAGCGGGGTGAGCAGGCACCGCCCCACCAGCCCCACGCTCGCATCCAGCCGCTCGGCGAACTCCTCGGCCACCTCCGGCAGCCGCCGCGCGCCCCACAGCATCCGCGCCGCGGCCCAGGCGGCGTCCCGGGCCATCTCCAGGCTCCAGGAACCGGCGATATGGGTGAGCGGATCGGCGATGTCCAGCAGATCGGGGCCGGGCATCAGGCTCTCCCGGATCCGCTCCTCCAGCCCGGTCAGGACCACGCCGATCCGGTCGAAGTCGCCTTCCAGGTCCGGCGGTTCGCACTCCAGCGCCCGGCAGGCGTCCACCACCGCCAGCGCCAGGTCATGGCCGATGTGCGCATTGATCCCGGCGAGCGCGAACTGGAGCGGGCGGACGCCGGGATGGCGGCGCAGCTGGAAGAGCGGACGCCAGCAGGCGGGCGGCCGCCGGCCCGCGGCCGCGGCGTCCACCGCGGCGAAATAGCGGCGGGCGAAACACAGGTCCAGCTCGCCCGCGGCCCCCGGATCGGCGAATCCCCCGTCCTCGATGCGCCGCACCACCGCTTCGGTGACGGTGAGATAGACGCGGTTGAACACGGCCACCCCGTCCCCGGCGGGCAGCGCCGCGTCCAGGTCCCGCATCCGCGCCAGCACCCCGCCCACATCCGCCACCGCGGCGGGCACCGGCCGCCGGGGGCCGGGCGGCCACGGTCCCCGTTCCTGAGTCGTCGTCATCCGCTCAGCGTGACACCGGCCCACGCACCGGCGGCCCGTGCCGCGACCCGGTGCCCTGAACGGCGTACCGGCCGCGGGGTCTCATCTGCTTGTCGGCCTGGGCGCGTTGCTCGGTGCGGCTTTTCGGCTCGGCCGCCGTCCAGTGGGCCGCGATCGAGCAGATCCGGGCCGCCGCGACCGCGTCTTCCCAGATGCCGTCGTCCACGTTCCCTCTCCGGTTGTCCGGACGCAGTTGTTCGACTATGAATCACCTCGGCTCTGTGACGTGCAGGGCGTCGCAGATGTGGAGAGTGATCATGGCCGGCTTCGGGTGGAAGCTTCATGGAGACGGGCGACACCTGAAGCCGGGGGAGGTGGTCAAGCCCGGGGAACGCCTCACGTGGGGGCGGACGATCGCGCTCGGCGCCCAGCATGTGGTGTCGATGATCGGCGCATGTTTCGTCGCCCCGGTGCTCATGGGTCTGGACCCTGGTCTCGCCCTCATGGCATCGGGTGTCGCAACCGTGCTGTTCCTCGTGATGACCCGCGGACGCATCCCCAGTTACCTGGGTTCGTCCCTCTCCTTCGTGGGCGTATCCGCTGTGATCGCGGGCCAGGGCGGTGACGTCGGCACCCTGACGGGCGCGATGCTCGTGGTGGGCGTCTGCCTGGCCGCCTGTGGCTTCGCCATCCATGTCCTCGGGCCTCGCGTGGTCCACGCAGTACTCCCGCCCACGGTGACCGGTGCGGTCGTCATGCTGATCGGCTTCAACCTCGCCCCCGTCACCGCCTCCACCTACTGGCCCCAGGACCAGTGGACGGCCCTGGCGACGATGCTCTTCACGGGCCTGGCCCTCGTCGTGCTCCGCGGCTTCTGGTCACGTATCGCGATCTTCCTGGGCCTGGTCTTCGGCTATGCGCTGTCCTGGATTCTCGATCGGACCGCGGGAAGGATCCATTCGGTCAACGGTGCGGGCAAGCTCACGGACCACTGGCGCATCGACTTCTCCGGTGTGGAGAAGGCCGACTGGATCGGCCTTCCCACGTTTCACGCACCGAACTTCTCGGCCTCCGCGATCCTCGTCGCACTGCCCGTCCTGGTAGCGCTGATCGCCGAGAACGCCGGGCACATCAAGGCGGTCGGCGCGATGACCGGTGACCCGCTGGAAGACAAGATGGGCATGGCCATCGTCGCCGACGGCACGGCGACGGTTCTGTCGACCGCGGTCGGAGGCCCGGCCACCACGACATACGCGGAGAACATCGGCGTGATGGCCGCGACCCGGGTCTACTCGACCGCGGCCTACTCCGCCGCGGCGGCCTTCGCCGTGCTGTTCGGTATCTGCCCGAAGTTCGGCGCCGTGGTGGCGGCGATTCCGGGCGGGGTGCTGGGCGGTATCACCGTCATCCTGTACGGCATGATCGGTCTGCTGGGCGCCCAGATCTGGGTGCGGAACAAGGTGGACTTCACCGTGCCGCTGAACCTCATCCCCGCCGCGGCCGGCATCATCATCGCCATCGGCGGCGTCTCGCTGAAGTTCACAGCGACCTTCGAACTCAGCGGCATCGCCCTGGGGACGCTCATCGTGCTCACCGGCTACCACTCCCTGCGCTGGCTCTCGCGCGTGGCGGGCCAGAGCCGCACGCCGCTCCTCGACGGTGGGACCGGCGATTTCGACGGGTCCACCGACCGGAACGACTGAGGCGTGCCACGGCCTTTCGCGGCCACGGCCGGCCTTCGCCCCTCGCTCGATCACCCCAGGGCTCGCAGGCTGACGTCGCTTGGTTCCGGACGTACCTGGCCGCAACCCGGCGGAGAACCTGTACTAAGCGGCCGCTTACGATGGGTGGTGTCCCGTCCCGCACACCACCGCACGTACCCCAGGAGCACCACCCGTGAGCGTCGAATCCCTCCAGGCCGCCGACCCCGCCCCGGACGCCGTCCCCTACGGCCGGCTGGTCCCCGTCACCGTCCACTTCGACGACCTCGACGCGCTCGGCATGCTGCACAACTCCCGCTATCCGCTGCTGGTCGAGCGCGCCTGGGGCGAGTACTGGCACGCCCAGGGTTTCTCCTTCGACGGCGACTGGGCCGCCGCGGGGGACATGTGCAACGTCATCAAGGAGATGCGCCTGGCCTACGAACGCCCGATCACCCGCGCCGGCCGCTACGCCGCCCACCTCTGGATCGAACGCCTCGGCCGCACCGGGCTGACCTACGGCTTCCGGGTCTGCTCGGCCGACGGCACCGAGACCTATGCCCAGGGCCACCGGGTCCTGGTCCGCGTGGACTTCGCCACGATGCGCCCCACCCCGTGGTCGGACCGCGCCCGCGCAACAGCCGACGCCCTACGACGCCCGGAGGCGGCGGCGGAGGCCGCCTGAGCCTCGGCCCCCCGAGCCCACCATCCGCCCGCGTCACCGTCCGCAGCGGCGGAGGGCCTCCCGTACGGCCATCACGCCGGCCTGCCGGAATCCCCGCTCGTGGGAGTCGACTTCGTGCCAGACGGCCTCGGTGACGGTGCACCAGGCCGCCGGCCGGATGTCCGGCGGCAGCGCGCGCAGGGCCTGGGTGACGCCCTCTTCCAGCGCCTGTGCCAGGTCGTCCGGCAGCCACTCCCGCGGGTAGCGGGAGCGGCCGCTCAGATCCCGGTTGTGCTGCCGGTCGCGTACCGGCCAGTCGAAGGCGACGGGGGCGAACTCCTCGTCCGGCAGCGGTTCGAAGTCCAGGGTGACGATGGCGAACGGGCCGCCGCACGAGGTCTGGCAGACGTGCCTGATGCGGACGTTGCGCACCGGTTCCGGCGGGAAGCGGAAGGGCTCGGCTGCGGTGGTCATGGCTGCTCCTGGGCAACGGCGGGTGGGTGACGGCGCCGCCCGGAAGCGTCCCAGGTCACCGGCCGGCGCCGCCAGGTGTTTCTCCGCCGCGGGCAGCAACCAGACCGCCGTCACGAGGACCAACTGCCCGGCACCGGGCGTCAGTTGGGTGTCCCTCCCCGCTCCGCCAGGAACTCCGCATAGGTGCGCGTCCCGTCCGCATGCTCCGGGGTGAGGATCCCGCCCCGCCGCAGTGCGGCGAACGTCCCGCCCGGCAGCCACAGGGGCATCAGCAGCCGGCGCCGTCCGCCCGCCTCCAGGGTGGCCCGGACCAGGTCCCGGGCGTCGAGCACCTCGGGTCCGCCGAAATCGGCGACCCGTCCGGCCGGTGCGCCGGCCGCCAGCCCGGCCAGCCGGACGGCGACCTCCCGGACGTCGACCGGCTGCACCCGCACACCCGCCGGCACCGGCAGTACCGGCGAGCGCGCCCCCGCCTTCACCAGCATCAGCACCAGATCGTGGAACTGCGTGGTGCGCAGCACGCTCCAGCCGAGCCCGGAGTCCTCGATCAGCCGCTCCACCGCGAGCTTGGCGCGGTAGTAGCGCAGCGGGACCCGGTCGATGCCGACGATGGAGATGTAGACGAGGTGCGGCACGGCGGCCGCCTTCGCGGCGTCGATCAGCCGGCCCGCCGCCTCGGTGTCGCCGCCCGCCGGGGCCGTGGCGCAGTGCACGACGGCGTCCACCCCGGCCAGCGCCTCGTCCAGCCCGGTGCCGTCGCGCAGATCGACCGCGTACGAGCGCAGCCGCGGTCGCTCCCGGCCGGTGTGCGGCCGCCGGCTCAGCGAGCGCACATCATGGCCGTCGCCGAGCAGCCGGTCGATCAGGGGCCGTCCGAGCGTGCCCGTGCCGCCGGTCACCAGAATTGTCGCCATGTGCAGATCAGTCCTCGGAAGGGGATGCCAGCAGGGGCAGAAGTGGATGTGAGGTGGGGTTTCCCACTGTGACGACGCAGGCGCCCCGTCCGTGACGACCGACGCGCCCGCGCCCCCTGTGAGCCACCCCACAGGCCCTCGCCCGCATGGCCGACGATCAGTCGTGGCAGACTGAAGCTGTACTGACATAAGAGCAGCAGCGCACTCCGGGGTCGGTGTAATTCCGAACCGGCGGTTACAGTCCGCGACCCGTCCGCAGCCAGCGGCCGGTTGAGCAGGTGAAATTCCTGCACCGACGGTGAAAGTCCGGATGGGAGGCAGTGCGCGGCGGGCGAGCTCGGTACACCGCCGTCGGCGGCGCGTCCGGTCGTATCCGGACGGGTTCGACGCCTTCCGGTTCGGTGTCCCCGTTGCTCCGTTCCCGTTTTCTGTCGTCCAGACAGCCCCGGAGTCCGTGCCCGATGAGGCAGGAGGACCCGGTGGCCACCGCAGCCCCCGATGAGACCGCGGCGATGCGCCGAGCCCTTGAGCTCGCGGCGCGCGGCCTGGGGCACACCAGCCCGAATCCGGTCGTCGGCTGCGTCGTCCTGGACTCCGCGGGCCGTACGGCCGGCGAGGGCTGGCACCAGCGCGCCGGCGGCCCGCATGCCGAGGTCCATGCCCTGCGCGCGGCCGGCGAGCGGGCCCGCGGCGGCACCGCCGTCGTCACCCTCGAACCCTGCAACCACACCGGCCGCACCGGCCCCTGCGCCCAGGCGCTCATCGACGCCGGAATCGCCCGGGTGGTCTACGCCGTCGCCGATCCCGACCCGACCGCCACCGGCGGCGCCGTCACCCTGGCCGAGGCCGGGGTGGACGTCGAGGGCGGTCTGCTCGCCGACGAGGCCGCCGCGGGCAACGAGGCATGGCTGACCGCCGTGCTGCGCCACCGCCCGTTCGTGCTGTGGAAGTACGCCGCCACCCTTGACGGCCGGATCGCTGCCGCCGACGGCACCAGCCGCTGGATCTCCTCGCCGCAGTCGCGCGCCGACGTCCACCGGCTGCGCGCCGCGGCCGATGCGGTGATCGTCGGCTCCGGCACCGCCCGCGCCGACGACCCGCAGCTCGGCGCCCGGATCGCCGGACTGTCCGACGACGAGATCAGCCAGCCGCTGCGGGTCGTCGTCGACTCCGGCGCCACCGTCGTCAAGGCCGGCGCCCGCGTCCTGGACGGCACCGCGCCCACCCTCATCGCCGTCGCCGAGGACGCGGACGCCGCCCACCTCGACGGCCTCGCCCCGCTGCTGCGGCTGCCGCGCGCCGCCGGCGGCCGCGGCCTGGACATCCCCGCACTGCTCAAGGCCCTGTACGCGCGCGAGGTGCGCTCCGTACTCCTCGAAGGCGGGCCCACGCTCGCCGGGGCCTTTCTCGCCGCCCACGCCGTCGACAAGGTCGTCGGCTATCTGGCGCCCGCCCTGCTGGGCGCCGGACCGGCCGTCCTCGCCGACGCCGGAATCACCACCATCAGCCAGGCGTTGCGGCTCGACGTGACCGACACCGAACGGCTCGGCCCCGATCTGCGCATCACCGCCACCCCCATCCGTCCCGCCCTTCCCGAGGAGAACTGACATGTTCACCGGAATCGTCGAAGAACTGGGCGAGGTCGTCGCCGTGGAGGACCTCGGCGACAGTCCCCCAGCTAACGCTGGGGGTGCCCCCACGCGCGCTGCTCGATTCACCCTGCGCGGCCCCGTCGTCACCGCGGACGCGAAGCACGGCGACTCGATCGCGGTCAACGGTGTCTGTCTGACCGTCGTGGACACCGCCGACGGGGAATTCACCGCCGATGTGATGGCCGAGACGCTGGACCGCTCCAGCCTCGGCGCGCTGAGCGCCGGCTCGCGGGTCAACCTGGAGCGCCCGATGGCGCTCGGCGGACGGCTCGGCGGGCACCTCGTCCAGGGGCATGTCGACGGCACCGGCACCATCGCCGCACGCACCCCGGCCGAACACTGGGAGCTCGTCAAGATCGCGCTCCCGGCCGCGCTGGCCCGGTACGTCGTCGAGAAGGGCTCCATCACCGTCGACGGCGTCAGCCTGACCGTCGTCGAGGCCGGCGACGACTACTTCACCATCAGCCTCATCCCCACCACGCTCGACCTGACCACCCTGGGCATCAAGCAGGTCGGCGATCCCGTCAACCTTGAGGTCGACATCCTCGCCAAGTACGTCGAGCGGCTGCTCGGCCGGGGCGCCGAGGACCTCAAGGACCTCGAAGAGGTTTTGGAGATGGACCGTTGAGCGCATTCGGCTGGCTGAACGGCGTGGCGTTCACGGCCTTCGGACAGCACGTCATCTGGTCGGACATGGCCGGCAACACCATCGGCCTGGCCGCCCTCGCCCTCGGCTGGCGGCGCTCCCTGTGGACCTGGCCCGCCCAGTTCCTCTCCGGCCTCGTCCTCGTCGCCGCCTACGCCTCCGCCCACCTCAGCGGCGGCATCGGCAAGCAGCTGCTCGTCATCGGCGTGGCGCTGTGGGGCTGGCGGCAGTGGCAGCGCGGCCGGCAGCAGGCGCAGGACGGCTCGATCGCCGTACGGTTCGCGAGCCGGCGCGAGCGCGGGCTGCTGATCGGCGGTACGGCCCTGGGCACCGCGGCCGTCGGCACCCTGTTCACCCTGCTCCCGCAACTGTCCTGGAACCCCTGGCCGGACGCGTACATCTTCGTCGGCACCGTCGCCGCGATGGTCGCCCAGGCCCGCGGTCTGGTCGAGTTCTGGTTCGCCTGGCTGCTGGTCGACGTCGTCGGCGTCCCCCTCGCCTTCAGCAGCGGACTCGCCTTCTCCGGTCTCGTCTACGTCGTCTATCTCGCCCTCGTCGTGTGGGGACTGCGCGACTGGTGGCTGCGCTCGCGCGCCGCCACGCGCCCCGTCCTGGAAGGAGCAGCGGCATGACCGCACTGCAGAACTGGTACGAGGCGGAGGCCGCCGAGAACCTGGTGCTGGACCCCGTCGAACGGGCCATCGCCGATATCGCCGCCGGCCGCCCCGTCGTCGTCGTGGACGACGAGAACCGCGAGAACGAGGGCGACCTCGTCGTCGCCGCCGAGAAGGCCACCCCCGAGATCGTCGCGTTCATGATGAGCGAATGCCGCGGACTGATCTGCGCCCCCCTGGAGGGCGACGAACTGGACCGGCTGGAACTCCCGCAGATGGTCGTGCACAACACCGAGTCGATGCAGACCGCGTTCACCGTCTCCGTCGACGCCACCGCCGCCCACGGCGTGACCACCGGCATCTCCGCCGCCGACCGCGCCACCACCCTGCGGATGCTGGCCTCCGGTGACGCGGCCCCCACCGACTTCGTCCGGCCGGGCCACATCTTCCCGCTGCGAGCCAAGCCCGGTGGCGTCCTGGTGCGCAACGGCCACACCGAGGCCGGCGTGGACCTCGCCCGGCTGGCGGGCCTGCGCCCGGCGGCCGCCATCGTGGAGATCGCCGGCGAGGACGGCGCCATGCTGCGCCTGCCCGAGCTGGTCCCCTTCGCCCGTAAGCACGGCCTGGCGATCATCTCCATCGAGGACCTGATCGCCTACCGCCGGGCGTCGGAGCCCACCGTCCGCCGCGAGGCCACCACCCGGCTGCCGACCGCGCACGGCGAGTTCACCGCGTACGGCTACCGTTCCACCGTCGACGGTGTCGAGCACATCGCGCTGGTCGCCGGCGAGATCGGCGACGGCCAGGACGTCCTGGTCCGGGTCCACTCCGAATGCCTGACCGGCGACATCTTCCACTCGCTGCGCTGCGACTGCGGCCCGCAGCTGGAGGCGTCACTGGAGCGGATCACCGAGGCCGGCCGCGGCGTGGTCATCTACCTGCGCGGTCACGAGGGCCGCGGCATCGGCCTGCTCTCCAAGCTGCGCGCCTACGAACTCCAGGAGCGCGGCCGCGACACCCTCGACGCCAACCTCGAACTGGGGCTGCCCGCCGACTCCCGCGACTACGCCGCGGGTGCGCAGATGCTCCAGGACCTGGGCGTGCGCTCGCTGCGCCTGATGACCAACAACCCGGAGAAGACCACCGCCCTGGTGCGGCACGGCCTGAAGGTCACCGGCCGCGAGCCGATGCCCGTCCAGGCCGGCGAGCACAATCTGCGGTATCTGCGCACCAAGCGGGACCGCATGGGCCACGACCTGCCCTGGCTTCCCGGTGCAAGCACCGGCTCCACTGGAGCGGCTGACGCCGCGCCCCCTGGTAGCGCCACCACTTGCGGCGACCAGTAACCGGACCAGTAACCGGACCAGTAACTGGGCCAATGACCGGGCCGGTAACCCGGCCGGACCCCCCACTCGTCAGCACACCACCCCACCATCACCCGTACGAGGAGAACCGTGAGCGGCAAGGGCGCACCCGAACTGACCGTGAAGAACTGTGGCGATCTGCGGGTCGCCGTGATCGCCGCCCAGTGGCACGAGAAGGTGATGGACGGCCTGGTCGACGGCGCGCTGCGCGCCCTGACCGAGCTGGGCATCGACGAGCCGACGCTGCTGCGGGTGCCCGGCACCTTCGAGCTCCCGGTCGTCGCCAAGGTCCTGGCCGGCCGCGGCTATGACGCGATCGTCGCGCTCGGCGTGGTCATCCGCGGCGGCACCCCGCACTTCGACTACGTCTGCCAGGGCGTCACCCAGGGCCTGACGCAGGTCGCGGTGGACACCGGCGTCCCCGTCGGCTTCGGCGTGCTGACCTGCGACACCGACGAGCAGGCCCTGGACCGCGCGGGCATCGAGGGATCGACCGAGGACAAGGGGCACGAAGCGGTCACCGCCGCGGTCGCCACCGCCGCCACCCTGCGCTCGGTCTCCGAGCCCTGGCGCTGACCGGGGCCGGGCGACCGCGTAGGGTAGGCGTCACCATGTCCAAGAAGACGTTCGAGGAGCTCTTCGCCGAGCTCCAGCAGAAGGCCGCCACCGGCGACCCCGCGACCTCCCGCACCGCCGAGCTGGTGCAGGCCGGTGTCCATACCATCGGCAAGAAGGTCGTCGAAGAGGCCGCCGAGGTCTGGATGGCCGCGGAGTACGAATCCGACGAGGCCGCCGCCGAGGAGATCTCCCAGCTCCTCTACCACCTTCAGGTGATGATGCTCGCCAAGGGAATCTCCCTGGACGACGTCTACGCCCACCTGTAGGCCACCACCCCCTGCACCAGCCCAACTCCCTTTACCGGTAAAGGAATTCACTCTCATGCTGCGCATCGCTGTCCCCAACAAGGGTTCACTGTCCGAGCCTGCGTCGGCGATGCTGCATGAGGCCGGCTACCGCCAGCGCAAGGACCGCCGGGAACTGGTCCTGGTCGACGCCGAGAACGAGGTCGAGTTCTTCTTCCTGCGCCCGCGGGACATCGCCGTCTACGTCGGCTCCGGCAAGCTCGACATCGGCATCACCGGCCGCGATCTGCTGCTGGACTCCGGCGCCGACGCCGAGGAGATCCTCCAGCTGGGCTTCGCCGGCTCGACCTTCCGCTACGCCACCCGTCCGGGCACGGCCAAGGACGTCACCGAGTTCGGCGGGATGACGATCGCCACCTCCTTCTCCGGCCTGGTCACCCAGCACCTCGCCGACAACGGGGTGGATGCCTCCGTCGTCCACCTCGACGGGGCCGTGGAGACCGCCATCCAGCTCGGTGTCGCCGAGATCATCGCGGATGTCGTCGAGACCGGCACCACGCTGCGCAACGCCGGTCTGGAGATCATCGGCGAGCCGATCCTCAAGTCCGAGGCCGTGGTCATCCGCGGCACCGGCGCCCCCGAGGACGACCCGAAGGTCCGCCAGTTCCTCCGCCGTATGCAGGGCGTCCTGGTGGCCCGCCGCTACGTGATGATGGACTACGACATCCGCGTCGAGCACGTCGAGAAGGCCGTCGCCCTCACCCCCGGCCTGGAGTCGCCCACCGTCTCCCCGCTGCACCACGAGGGCTGGGTCGCGGTCCGCTCGATGGTCCCCTCCAAGGACGCCCAGCGGATCATGGACGAGCTCTACGACCTCGGTGCCCGCGCGATCCTGACCACCGGCATCCACGCCTGCCGGCTCTGACCGCCCTCCCCCGAGCTCTCGACTCCTCCCCCCACTCCCGACTTCGCTCGAGCGGGGGGGGACCCCATGAGCAGGGGGGACCCCCATCCCCACCCACGGAAGACCGACGACGTGTCCGCCGAACCCGTATCCCCGTCTCTGCCCAGCCTCCCGGTGACCTTCCGGCCCACCCGCACCCGGGCCGTCCTGTACACCGTCGGCCTCGCCCAGCTCGCCGCCCTGACGGCCATCGCGCTGGCGCTGCCGAGGCTGACCGGCGGCGAGCGGATCAGCTTCGTCGTCACGGGCCTGCTGGTGCTGGCCGTCCTCCTGCTGCTCGCCCGCCCCAGGGTGGACGCCCGGCAGGAGGGCCTGACCGTCGTCAACCTCACCACCCGGCGCGAGCTGGCCTGGCCCCAGGTGCTGCGGGTCAACCTCAGGGCGGGTGACCCATGGGTCACCCTCGACCTCGCCGACGGCACCAGCCTGCCCGTCATGGGCATTCAGCCCGGTATCGCCCGGGAGGCGGCCCTGCGCGACGCCCGCGCCCTGCGGCAGCTCGCCGATACCCACGGCACCGGCGACCCCACGGCCGGGTGAGCCTGCCCTAATGCGGGCCCGGCTGTTTACGACCTGGGGAGCAATAGGGACCGGCGTCGCGGCGTCCGGCACGGCCGCTCGCGGCGTTGCCGAAATGTCCTAGTAGCTCCGCTACGAGGACCTTCCGGCGCCTTGCGATCGACCGCACCGGACGCCGCTCCTTCTTCCGGTCCCTATTGCTCCCCAGGTCGTTACTCTGTTCTCCGGGACGCATCATGCGTCCCGGCCGTGCCCTTGCGCGGCCCACCCTGCGAACCGAGGAGTGAATCCCTCCGGCAATGGACGGATCGCCCTGTAGTACCTGCGCCGCCCCCCTGGAGCCACCGCATACCGGGGAGGCGGCGGCATGACCGGCCCCCTGCTCCTGCTTGCGGCGGCCCTCGTCCTGATCCTGGCCAACGGCTTCTTCGTGGCCGCCGAATTCGGCCTGATCACCGTGGAGAAGGCGGACGCGGAGCGCGCGGCCGCCGACGGCGACCGGCGGGCCGCCACCGTCGTCAGCGCGCTGCGCGAACTCTCCTTCCAGCTGTCCGGCACCCAACTGGGCATCACCATCACCTCCCTGGTGGTCGGCATGCTCGCCGAGCCCGCGCTCGCCGAGCTGCTGACCGGCCCGCTGCACCTGGCCGGACTGCCGCAGGCCGCGGCACCCGGCGTCGCCGTCGTCCTGGGCATGCTGCTGGCCTCCGCCCTCCAGATGGTCATCGGCGAGCTGGTCCCCAAGAACTGGGCGGTCTCCAAACCGCTGCACGTCGCCCGCTTCGTCGCCGGCCCGCAGCACACCTTCTCCCGCTTCTTCCGCCCGGTGATCACCCTCCTGAACACCGTCGCCAACCGCCTGGTGCGCGCCCTGGGCGTGGAGCCGACCGATGAGCTGGCCTCCGCCCGTACCCCCGGCGAGCTGGTCTCGCTGGCCCGGCACTCCGCCCAGGCCGGTGCGATCGAACAGGACACCGCCGACCTCTTCGTGCGCACCCTCTCCCTCGCCGACCTGACCGCGGAGAACGTGATGACGCCCCGCGTACGGGTCAGCGCCCTCCAGGCGTCCGCCACCGCCGAGGACGTCGTCAACCTCACCCGCGCCACCGGACTGTCCCGCTTCCCCGTCTACCGCACCCGGCTCGACGAGGTCGTCGGCATGGTCCACCTCAAGGACGCCCTGGCCATCCCGGCCCAGGAGCGGCTGCGCACCCCCGCCGTACGGATCGCCGTACCGCCGCTCCTCGTCCCCGAGACCCTGCCCGTCCAGCCGCTCCTGGCGCGCCTGCGCAGCGAGCAGCCGATAGCCGTGGTCGTCGACGAGTACGGCGGCACAGCCGGGGTGGTGACCTTGGAGGACATCATCGAGGAACTCGTCGGCGAGGTCCGCGACGAACACGACCGGGTGGACCTCCCCGAACTGGGCCAGGCCCCGGCCGAGGACGGCCGCCCCGCCTGGGACGCCGACGGCGGCTGCCGGGTCGACACGCTGCGGCGGATCGGCCTGGAGGCCCCCGACGGCCCGTACGAGACGGTGGCGGGACTGGTGGCACACATACTCGGCAGGATCCCCGCCCCCGGCGACACCGCCGAACTCGACGGCTGGCGGCTGCGGGTCCGGCTGGTCTCCCACCATCGCGCCGAGCGGATAAGGATCGTACGGACGGCCACCGCCGCCGTGCCCTCCGCAGCGCTCGCCGCGGAGGTGGCGCGATGAGCCTGGCCCAGCTGATGTTCGCGATACTCCTGGTCCTCGCCAACGGATTCTTCGTCGGCGCCGAGTTCGCCCTCGTCTCCGTACGCCGCAGCCAGATCGAGCCGCTGGCCACGGACGGCTCCAAACGGGCCCGGCAGGTGCTGCACGGCCTGGAGAACCTCCCGCAGATGATGGCCGCCGCCCAGTTCGGCATCACCGTCTGCTCCCTGACCCTCGGCGCGGTCGCCGAACCGACCGTCGCCGCCCTCGTGGAACCGGCCTTCGAGGCGATCCACCTCCCCGAAGCCCTCATCCACCCCCTCGGCTACGTCATAGCCCTCGCCCTGGTGGTCTTCCTCCACCTCGTCATCGGCGAGATGGTCCCCAAGAACCTCGCCATGGCGGCGCCCGAGAAGACCGCCCTGTGGTTCAGCCCCACCCTGGTCGCCTTCGCCCGCCTGTGCCGGCCGGTCACCGCGCTCCTCGGCGCCTGCGCCCACGGCATTCTGCGGCTCTTCCGCGTCGAGCCGAAGGACGAGGTCGAGGCGGTCTTCACCAGTGAGCAGCTGACCCATCTGGTGGAGGACTCCGGCCAGGCGGGCCTGCTGGAGCCCGAGGAGCAGGAACGCCTGTCGGACGCCCTGGAGCTGGGCAGCCGCCCCGTCACCGACGTTCTCCTCGACCGCGCGGCCCTGATCACCGTCGGCACCGGCGTCACACCGCGCCAGGTGGAGGAACTGACCGTGAAAACGGGCTACTCCCGCTTCCCGGTCTGCGCGCCCGGCGGCATCTACATGGGCTACCTCCACGTCAAGGACGTGCTCGACCTGGAGGAACGCGACCGCGCAGTACCCCAGCGCGTCTGGCACCCGATGGCCACGCTGCGCGCCGAACTCCCCCTGGACGACGCCCTGACCGCCATGCGCCGTGCCGCCTCCCACCTGGCCGCCGTCGCCGACGCCGGTGGCCGGGTCCTGGGGCTGGTGGCCCTGGAGGACGTCCTGGAAATGCTGGTGGGCGAGGTCCGCGACCCCGCCCACCGCCGGACGCCGGAACCTCGTGCCGCCCTGGAGGAGGACCCGGCACTGGCGGGGTAGGCACCCTGGGGACGGCCCGGCTCGCGGCCGTCCCCGCACCGCCCTCAGACCTCCGGCCCCCGCCCCGACAGCACCTCCCCGTACGCCTGCATCAGATCCGGCAGCCGCAGTGTGGCGAGGTCGTCGCGGGTCGGGGTGCCGCGCCAGGTCGACAGCCGAAGGTCCCGGTAGGCGCAGCTCTTCTCGTACAGGGTGCGCAGAAAGCGGCCGTTGCCCAGTTCGTCGATCCAGCCCTGGTCGACGACATGGCCGCTGATGCTGCACAGCTCCTCCAGGGCCTCCTCGTCCCAGTGGTCGCCGTTCTCGGCGGCCAGCACCTCGCCGATCGCGGTCAGCTCCAGCGGGCGGTAGCTGGGGAAGTCGACGCGGGTGGTGAAACGGGAGGACAGGCCCGGGTTGGCGGCGAGCAGCCGGTCCATGCCCTCCGGATAGCCCGCCAGGATGACGACGAGCCGGTCGCGGTTGTCCTCGGCGCGTTTGAGCAGCACCTGGAGCGCCTCGTCCCCGTAGGCATCGCCCTTGCTGTAGCCGGAGTTGGACAGGCTGTACGCCTCGTCGACGAACAGCACCCCGCCCAGCGCCGAATCGATCAGCTCATTCGCCTTGACCGCGGTCTGCCCCAGGAACTCGCCCACCAGATCGGCCCGTTGCGCCTCCACGAGATGATCGCCGCCGAGCAGCCCCAGCGCATAGAAGACCCGCCCCAGTATCCGGGCCACGGTCGTCTTGCCGGTGCCCGAGGGCCCGGAGAAGACGAAGTGCCGCTTGGGCGGCTGAACGGGAAGTCCCTGGCTCGCCCGCAGCCGTGCCATCCGCAGCTGCGCCGACAGCGCCCGCACCTGCCGTTTGACCGGCTCCATGCCGACCATCCGCTCCAGCTCGGCCAGCGCCCTCTCCAGCAGCACCGGATCGGCGGGCCCGGTGGGCAGCCGCTCGGCGCCGCGCGGGCCCGGTGTCGCCGCCTTGGCCCGTACGACGGCCTCGCCGCCGGGCGGCCCACCGGCCTCCGCCGGACCCTCCGGATCGCCGGTGGCCAGCAGCTCGCGCCCGTCGACCGGGTCCAGCGGCGCCAGCGGGTCCAGATCGCCCACCGCCTCCTGGCCGGCGCCGGAGGCGGAGACCGCCGCGAGATTGGGGCCGTCGTCCAGCCCGTCCGACTCGGCGATGGCGGCCAGCCGCGCCGCGGTGTCCATGAAGGCCCGGTCGACGCGGTGCACCGCACGGTAGAGGGGCAGGGCGGCGGCGCTGCGGCCGGTGCCCTCGTGCGCGCGGGCGAGCCAGTACCGCAGCTCCTTGCGCTGCGGCTGCTCGCTGCGGCAGCGCATCAGCGCGGTGGCCAGCAGCGGTTCGGCCTGCGCGTACATCTCCAGCCGTACGCGTGCCATCCCGCCGAACAGCCCCGCCTCGATGCCCAGCACCGGATCGGTCAGCAGCGGTTCGGTGTGCCGTACGAGCTGGTCCCAGTCCTTGACGAGATAGGCGCGGCAGGCGTGCAGGAAGCGGACCTGGGGGTCGGTGTCGACCGGGGGACAGCCGGCCAACGCCTGGTCCAGCTCGGCGACATGGCGGCCGTCGAGCCAGTGGGAGGCGTGTGCGAGCAGCAGATCGCGGCCGGTCTCCAGCACCGGCTGCACCCACCAGCCCAGCCAGTACCAGGAGTTGAGGGTGCGGCGGTGGCGGGTGCGCTGCTCGCCGAAGCGGTCGCGGTGCTGGTGCATCCGCAGCAGCGCGGTGGCGGTGTCGGCGCGCAGCGCGTGCAGGCCGAGCCAGGCGTCGGCCATCGTGGGATCGAGCCCGACCGCGGTGCGGAACTCCTCCTCGGCCTGCGGATACGCGCCCACGGTGTACGCATCGACCGCGCGCAGCCAGGCGAGTTCGGCCGGGGCGGGCGAGCCCTGCGTGCCGACGTCCATCCCGTCCCCCCACAAAACGTCCCCCCGAGGTGTGCGCCGCCGGGTGTGTGCCGGGCCGCGGCGGCCCCAACCGGCGTACGGCGGGCGGGCGTTCCCCTCGCCGCGCGCACGGCGGTACGGGTTCCGCGCAGGCACAGACTCGCATGGTACCCGCGAGATCGGTGCGGGCCGAAGAGGGCGGCGCGGGGGAGCGCGGCCGGGACGGCACAGGACAACGGCGCGAAGAGTGCGGTGACCGAGGGTGAGGAGCGGGCGGCCTTGGACGGCCCGCGGAACGGCTCCCCTGAAGGATTCACGCAGAACGAAGCCCCCGATCACGGGGGAACAACCGGGGGCTTCGCATCTGCGGGCGGTCCGTTGAACCGCACATTGAGAACGTAAGTCCTGTACGCCCCCTAGGTCAAGCCGAGTTGGGCAGTCGGCAAGACCCTGTCGCTGTCCTCGCCGTTCCGGCTCGTGGGTGGTTACGGAGCGTCAAATCCGGGGGTGATCACGATCGCCCGGACTGTCCCAGGCACACCTCGTACCCCACCGGCCCCTGGTGCACCAGGAGATCGGCGTACGGACGCGAGGGATCCGCCGCGAAGTGCCGGCGCTCCGCACGGATCCAGCCATCCCAGAAGGCCGAAAGGTCCGGCCCGTCACGGAGTTGCCCCCTTTCCCAGGAGTGCTCGCGGGCCAATTCCATCCACAACAGGCACGCCAGATACGGGCGCAGCGCACGGCGACCCGTGCCGACGCCCTCGATCAGCACCACGGGCGCCGGCGCCAGCTCCCGCCGCTCACCGAATTCCCGCCGCACCCAGTCATAGACCTCGTAGCGCGCGCACTCCCCCCGGGACAGCGGCGCCGCCACCTGCTCCCGGAACCGCTCGTCCCAGCCGAAGAGCTCCTCATGGGTGGCCAGGTCATCGGTGTGCATCACGGGAGCCCCGCCCAGCGCCTGCGCCAGCCGCCCGGCGAACGTGCTCTTGCCGGACCCCGCATGCCCGTCCACCGCGATCAGCCGGACCGGCCCGCAGGAGGCCGGCAGCGCCCGCAGCCGCCCGGCCAGCGCCGTCAGGTCCTCGTCCACGGGATCCGCTTCCACCCCACCAGCGTACGCCAGTGGTCCACACCAATATTTCCTCCGGCGACGCGCGCCGAACCGCTGGCCGAAGGGCGCGGGAAGCAGCGATAGTTGGGCCATTGACCGCCATTCGTAGGCCGACTGGGGGACCACCTATGACCAGCTCCGCGCCCCGGCGCACCGTTCTGGCCGCCGCACTCGCCGCCGCGGCGGGTGTCGCCGCCCCCGTGGCCCTGGCCCAGGCCGCCGATGAGCCCCGTACGGCCACCGGCCGGGCCGGGGGCGCCACCACCGGCCGGGCCGGGGACGCCACCGGCCGGAGCGCCGCACCCCGCAGATCGAAGAACCTCGTGGACCATCCGAACAGCCTGGTGGACTATCACGCCTGGACCACCGCCGCCGACTGGCACACCGGCAGCCACCGCGGCACCTCCGTCGCCCACGCCGCCCGCCCCGGCATCCGTATCGCCCGGCCCGTCGGCACCGTCGACTACCAGGACCCGCACACCCACAAGACCATGGCCTGGGAGTACGCCACCTGGACCAGCCCGGCCCACACCCTGAAGGTCCCGGCCACCGAGGCCGTCGCGTCCTGGAACGCGCACACCCCGTCCGGCACCTGGATCGCCGTCGAACTGCGCGGCACCTACAGCGGCGGCGGCCGGACCCCCTGGTACGTCATGGGCCGGTGGACGTCCGGCGACGGCGACGGCGACATCCGCCGTACCTCCGTCGACGACCAGAAGGACGGCAGGAGCAGCATCTCCACCGACACCTTCGCCGTCGACGATCCGTCCAGCGGCCTCCGCCTGGTCGCGTACCAGCTGCGGGTGACCCTCCACCGCCGGCCCGGCACCCGCCTCACCCCGACCGTCTGGCGGCTCGGCGCCATGGGCTCCGACATCCCCGACCGTTTCGAGGTACCGCCGTCCGAGCCCACCTGGGTGGGCCGGGAGCTGCACGTACCCCGCTACTCGCAGGAGATCCACAAGGGCCAGTACCCGGAGTACGACAACGGGGGAGAGGCCTGGTGCAGCCCCACCTCCTCCCAGATGATCATCGAGTCCTGGGGCCGCAGGCCCACCCCCGAGGACCTCGCCTGGGTCAACCCCGCCTACACCGACCCCCAGGTCTGCCAGGCCGCCCGCCACACTTACGACTACCAGTACGAAGGCTGCGGCAACTGGCCCTTCAACGCCGCCTACGCCGCCACCTACCGCAACCTCGAAGCCGTCATCACCCGCCTGGCCTCCCTCACGGACGCCGAACGCCTCGTCCACGCCGGAATCCCGGTCATAACGTCCCAGTCCTTCCTCAAATCCGAACTCGACGGCGCGGGCTACGGCACCGCCGGCCATCTGATGACCGTCATCGGCTTCACCCCGTCCGGCGATGTCATCGCGAACGACCCGGCGTCTCCGAATGATGCTGCTGTCCGGCGGGTGTACAGGCGGCGGGAGTTCGAGAACATCTGGCTGCGGACGAAGCGGTACGACGCAAAGGGCCAGGTCAAGAGCGGTTCCGGAGGTGTCTGCTACCTCTACTTCCCGGCTAAGCCAGCACCAACTCAGCACCGGGTACTCGCGGAGCTGGGAATCCGCTGAGCATGTGCACCCCGAAGGTGGCCTCGATGACCTGACGGCAGCGCTCGCTGCCGTCGAGGGTGAGGTGGCCGTACCGGTCCACCGTGATCTTGATGGAGCTGTGGCCCATCCACCGCGACACCTCGTGGATGGGCACACCGTTGCTCAGGGGCACGGTGGCCCACTTGTGCCGGAGGTCGTGCGGGTTGTAGTCGGGAAGGCCGAGGCGTTTGAGGGCGCGGTCCCAGGACTTACGAGTAGCCCCACGATTGCGGTCGGGGCGTGCCGGCCTGGCGGTTCGGCTCGGGGGTTGATCAGCAGGCCGTCGGGCCGGCGAGGACCAGCTCGGCGCTTGGCTTGCGGAGGGTCATGCGCCTGGCGGCCCGGTCTGAGACCAGGGCGCCGATCGCGGCCATGGCCTCTGGGAGGTCGCCTCGGCGGCCGGTCCAGCGTTGCAGTGACCGCCACTGCTTCGGCTCGGCGATGGCGTGCTCGACCATGATCCGCTGTTGGGAATGGCGGTGGCGGGTGTTGTCGTAGAAGTTGCGCTCGCCCGGCCCGGTATCCTGGCCCAGCTTCTTCGGCGGGGCGCTGACCTGTCCGGGGAAGTCGCGGGCCAGACCCTGACAGCCGGAGTCGACCTCGGCCCGGACATTGGGGTGCAGGCGCAGCTGCTCCTCGATGCCCTCGCTACGGACCTGGGTGACGTCGTGCATCCGCCCGGGCCGGATGGCGCCGAGCCACAAGCCCCGGCCCTGCCCGTCGCTGATGACGACGGCCTTCTCAGTGTTCTGTCGCTTCTTGCCTGAGACGAACGCCCGCCGTCCCGGCCGGTGTGCCTTGGGCCTGCGAACCTGGACCTCGGTGCCGTCGATCCGCAGCGTGATCCCCTCGGGCTCGGCATAGGAGAACACGTCGGCCAGGGTCCGCAGCCGGATCCCGGGCCGGTCCGGGACGGCGAAACCGCGCGCGGCCAGCAGCGGACGCACCTCGGCCACCGACCGGTCGACCGTGGAGCCGGACACTCCGAACAGCACCGCCAGCACTCGGTGGGACAGCTGCCAGCGCAGCGCCACCAATGTCACCAGCACCCGATCGGTGAACACCAGCCGGTGGTCAGGGCCCGCCCCGGCCGCCCGTATCCGGGCATGACCACGCCGTTCGTCCTGCCCGGCTTCCCGGGCCGCCGACCACGGACCGGCCAACTCGGCGATCAGGGCCCCCAGGTGTTCCTTGGAGATCCCGCACAGCGCAGCATCGGAGCAGGCCGCGCGGGCCCAATTTGACTTCACACTCTGAATGTTCCCGCTCGGCTGTTCATGTCCTGACACCGGGGCATGGGTCACGCGTGTCCACTACCGACACGACCGCCTGATGAGATGACTGGTTTTCATGCCGCCCCGACGGAATGAGAAGCCAGTCGTCCAGGTTCCAGGGACAGCCTGCCGGGACCTGCCCGGTCAGGGCACCTTCAGAGAGAAGACGTAAAGATGCGTGCTGTCATCGTGTCCGAATATGGTGGCCCCGACGTGCTCCGCGTCGCCGAAGTGCCAGCCCCTGAGCCAGGTGACGGTCAGATCCGCATCCGGGTCGCGGCGGCCGCGTTGAACCCCGCCGACGCCTTGATCCGGTCCGGCGCCCTGGCCTCGCGCGTCCCCGTACAGGACTACTACATTCCCGGTCTCGATGTCGCGGGCACCATCGACGCCCTGGGCGGCGGTGTCCGTGGCTTCGCGGTTGGCGACGCCGTGATCGGCCTGTCCGACTGGCCAGACACCCAGGCGGGCACGCATGCCGAGTACGTCGTCCTGCCCGCCACGGCGGTCGCCGCCGCGCCCCGGCACGCAAGTCCAATCGAGGCGGCGACACTCCCACTGAACGGACTCACTGCCTGGCAGGCCCTGGACCTGCTCGGCGCGGCCGACGGCGCCACGGTGGCGATCACCGGTGCGGCAGGCGCCGTGGGCGGCTACCTTGTCGAACTGGCGGTCGCGCGCGGTCTGCGGACCGTCGCCGTCGCCGGGCCGCAGGACGAGGGGCTTGTGCGCAAGTTCGGGGCCGACATCTTCGTTCCGCGCTCCGAGGACCCCACCGCCGCGATCCGCGCAGCCGTTTCCGGCGGAGTCGACGGGCTGATCGATGCAGCCGCCTTGGGTGGGTCAGTGATCGGTGCAGTGCGAGACGGCGGCGCGTTTGTCAGCGTTCGCGGCGCGGGTCCAGGAGCAGAGCGTGGGATCCGGATCTCGCAGATCCAGGTACACAGCGACACGGTGCGGCTCGCCGAGTTGGCTGCGCTCGCGGACGTCGGCGGTCTCACCCTGCGGGTGGACCGGACGATGCCATTCGCGGAAGCCGCCGCGGCCCACGACGCCCTGGCCTCGCGCGGCCTGCGCGGGCGCATCGTACTCGTGCCCTGATCAGCTGATCCTGGCCGCGGACCGGCCCGGGTAGACAGAACCGCGGCTCGGGCCAGACCGTCCTCTAATCGTGGGGCTACTCGTAACTCGTCCGAGCAGTCTCGGTGTTGGCGGTGATGGCGATTCTTGAAAACGGCCAGTGTCGCTCCTCGCCCCGCTTGATCGGGTTCCAACGGACTGGGGAAGTGTGGCGAATACAACTCCAGTGGGGCGCCGGGCCGTTCGGCCGCTTGGCGTTTCGGGTGTGCTATTCCGTGGATTGCTCGGCACGGTGCTTCATGCTGCGCATTTCTGCCCTGACTGGCTCGTCCCCTCCGGAGTCGCGTCACGGCCACCTCCGTCACGTCGTGGCAAGGCAGCGAGCCAGCACCTCTGCACGGACCGACTTCGCGTGCTCTAAGCTCCTTCCGCCGGGGGTGTTGGTCCCTTCGCGTAGCGGTTGCGCATGGCATCGCTGGCCGCAGGGCCCGCCGTGAAGACGTACGCGGCGCTGTCGTCGAGCCGGCGGCCGGTTTTGGCGTCGACGACCACGGGCTCGACCTGCTCTCCGCTGTTCGCGTCGACGAGGATCATGCTGCGTTTGTCCGGTGCGAGGCGGGAGTTGCCCCAGGCGGCCAGGGCGACGATCACCGGTCGCAGGGAGCGCCCCACTTCGGTGAGTACGTACTCGTGGCGGACGGGGCTGGTCTGATATGGCCTGCGCTCCAGTAGTCCGTCCGTGACGAGGGTTTTCAGGCGGGTGGTGAGCATGCTGGAGGAGATGCCCAGGCTCTCCTGGAACTGGTCGAAGCGCGTGTAGCCGTCGAAGGCGTCATGGAGGATCAGCAGCGTCCACCACTCGCCGACGTGCTCCACCGTCGTGGACAGCGGGCACTCGCGGTCCTCCAGCCTGATCCGGCTCGCCATGGCAACCATCCCCAGTTACTGCTAAAATCGAAGTTACTAGCTTTTATTTTAGCAGTGACGAGAGGGGTGGTGCCTCGCAGGCCCGCGCCCCGGAACGGACCACACCGTGACCACCTCTATCAACGAATCCCTCGAAGGTCGGCGCGCCCTAGTCACCGGCGGCACCAAGGGCATCGGAGCCGCCATGATCGTCCATCCCACGCCTCGTGCAGGTCGGCGACTATGTGCCTGGGATTTCAGGTGAGCAACTCCGTGGTCGCCACCGAGCGCCGGGTGAGGTGATTCATATATCTCCATCAGCGGCGGTCCTGCAGGTCTCCTGCGGTGTCCTCCGAGGATCTGTCGATGACGCTGTCCTGCCACTTTGGCTCGCCGCTGCGCGGTATGCGTCACCAGATCGGCGCGCTGCTTGTCGACAAGGGTGCCGGGAACGGGGCACTGCAACGGGCCGTCGGGTTCTGTCCGATCAGCCTTCGCTGTCGGTTTGTTGATCGATACGGTGAGCGGTGATTGTCGTCTCGGGGAGGGGAGTCGATGGAGCTCGCAGACAGATATCAGGCTCTGGCGCGTGGTGCGCTGTTGGTTGCTGAGTCTGCCGAGGACGCCTACCGGCTGGGTGCCCTTGATCGCTTCCTCAAGCCATGGATCCGGGGCAGACTGCACTCACTGGGCAGTCTGCTCGACAGTTGCGACTCCAGACGCCAACTGGCCGAGGACACAAGGGCCTTCGCCCAGACAGCCGCCAGGTACTCGGAACTGCGGGACCAACTCTTTTCCGACGTTCACCACACGCGCCCGGAGCCACCCTGGCGGATCGTGGGACAGAAGACGATGGCGATCCGGGCACAGTCCGGAGTACTGCTGCGACAGCCGACGTTCATCCTGCGGCGCCTGGATGCCGGCTCGGACGTTCTCGGCGCAGCAACCTGGGACTTCACGGTGATCGCTAATCCGTCTGACCCAGCAGACGAGGGCACGTCGTTCGTGGTCATGGTGTCGACCGGCGACCACACCGGCGGAGTACCCGTTCAGGTGTCCAAGGAGCTTGAGAGCGAACGAGCGTGGTACCAGCAGCTGGAGTACGGCTTCTATGCCCTGGGAATCACGCCGTTTCTCACCGCGATCTACGACCCTGATCGTCACCGGAAGCGGGCGACCGATGACGGCTACGGCGGCTGACCCGACAGGCGTCGCAAATGCGAGGAGCCTGCCATGTTGTCCGGCCCGAGACCACGGTATCCCCGTGGCCATCGGGCCGGACATAGCGGCTCTGCACCGGGTTGTCAGGTGCCCGCGATCTGGGCTTCGAGGTCGGCGACCCGCCGGTCCTGGAAGCGGAGGTTGGACCGGGCGGCCTTCAGCCGCTCGTCGAGGGTGCGGTTGTCGGCCGTGAGCTGGCGGACGCGCTGCTTGAGGGCGGTGTGCTCGGCGACGATCCGTTGGATGGTCTCCTCGGTCCATTCGGCTTCCAAGTCGCGAATGTGGCCGAGGAGTTCACCGATGCGGGCTGAGCCCCCTCGTTGATCCCGGCCTCGATGGCCCCGTTCACGGTGCGGCCGACGGCAAGCCCTGGCACTACGTGAAGACCACGGCCAACGGCGGACCGCATGCCCACCCAGACCAACCCTGGGCCACGGGATCCGACACCTGGAACGGCTACCTCCAGCGAGCCGAAGCGTTCCTTTACGACCTCATCGCCCGCCACGACGGCGGCCGCGTCCTGTTCGCCGCACACGGCGAAACGATCCTCGCCGCACACGCCCTCCTGCTCGGACTTGGGCCGATGACGGAAGCCGGCTTCAACGTCTCCCATGCCTCCGTCACCCGCTGGCAGCACCACCACAACCGGCTCGGCCAGCGCCGCTGGATGCTCGACCGGCACAACGACACCGCCCACCTCGCCGCATTAGCAGCGGGAACGACGCCATGAGCACAGCTCACGCCGACCCGCGCATCCAACTCGCGCGCGAGGCGGTCGGAGCTGTCAGCATCGTTGCCGACCCGACGCTCCCGCCCCACCTCCTCCAGCTCGTCGATAGCCGGAGCAACACCTACTTCGCCAAGCAGCACAGAAGCCAGGCCCGATACGTCCAAGAGGCGCATGCCTACCTGACGTGGAGACGCCATCTCCAAGACCACGCCCCCGAGTTAGTCGGCCACCAGGACTCGACGCACACCCTCCTGCTCACCGCAGTGCCTGGCCGAAGCGGTGACACACTGCTGCCCGGTTCGGACGAGGAGGAGCGAGCACACCACGACGCCGGAGCTGCACTTCGCGGTCTCCACCACGCGACAAACGTCGTGGCACCGGAGACATGGGAGCCGCGCTGGCAGATCGTTTCCGAAGCTGGGTTACCAGGGCCGACAGCACGGACCTCCTATCGGGCACCCAGCGGAGCCTTCTCCTGCAGACCGCAAACAAGTTGGTCGGCACGTCCATGGACAGCGCCATCTGCCACCTCGACTACCAACCCAGGAACTGGCACGTCGGGGTCGGCTTCTGGACCTTCGACTTCGAGCACATGCGACGCGACGCCCGCATCCGGGACTTCGCCCGACTCGAGTTCCGCCACTGGCAGGCGGCCCCTCAACTGCGTGAGGCGTTCTTCACCGGCTACGGAAGTCGCCTCACGGATACCGAACAACGGCTCCTGGAGCGCTTCGGCGCCATCGAAGCTGTCACCGCAATCGTCCGCGGTCACGAACAGGGCGACGCCGTCCTGAGCGCCCACGGGCACACCGTCCTGGCCCAACTGAGCTGACCACCCCACCCGCCAACCCACCACTGGAGAGTTCCGTGTCAGACAGCCACACGGCCGCGACCACATCGAGCCCCCGGCGCGCGCTGGTGACCGGCGCGACCGGCTTCATCGGATCCCACCTCGCTCACGCCCTGCTCCAGACAGGGGCCACGGTCATCGGTGTCGACCGCCGCGACCCAGCAAGAGATCAGACAGCCGCCGCCAACATGGCCGCACTGCACAGCCTCCCTGGCTACATGCACATCACCGCGGACCTCCTCACGTGCGCCATCGATCCACTCCTCATCGACGCAGACGTGATCTTCCACCTGGCCGGCGTCCCCGGTGTACGGCCCTCGTGGGGTCCGCAGTTCAGCGAGTACGTCAACTCCAACATCCTCGCCACCCCGCGGCTCATGGACGCCGCCACCCGCATGCACGTCCCCCGGCTCGTCGTGGCCTCCTCCTCCAGCGTCTACGGCCCCACCAACGGCGGCCCCAGCGTCGAAGGTGATCAGCCCCGACCGGCCTCCCCGTACGCAGTCACCAAACTCGCCGAGGAACAGCTCTGCCTCGCCTACGCTTCCCGAGCCGACTGCCGCACCAGCGTCATCGCCCTGCGGTACTTCACCGTCTACGGGCCCCGCCAGCGCCCCGACATGTTCACCCACCGCGCCCTCCACGCCGCGATGACAGGGCAGCCACTGCGCCTGTACGGAGACGGACACCAGCGCCGCGACTTCACGTACATCGACGACGCCGTCGCCGCCACCATCGCCGCCGCGGGCGCCCCCATCGACACAGGCATCGTCAACGTCGGCGGCGGAGCCAACGCCTCGCTGATCGACGTCATCAACATCGCCAACAACCTCGCCGGCCGGGAGATCCAGATCCACGCCGACAACACACGGGGACGCCGAGTATCTCGGTTGATCTGGCCCGGGAAGGGCAGAGGCCTGTGGCCATCCCAGTTGATCTGGTCTGTCTGGGCTGTTTCGAACGGAAACCACGCCTGGGCGGTCCGCCATCCGAGCCTTACGAAGGGTCGGAGTTCTGCAGTTGCTCGAACAGTTGGGGAAGTTGCCCGAAGCCGGCTGAGAGTCTCAGAACGTCGGCGTAGTCCCGCACGTGGACGATCTGCGCTCCGCGGGCCCGCAGGAAGAGGACGAACCCGGACGTGAAGCTCTCTCCTGTGGCGTGGTTGACAGCGTCAAACTCGTGCTCGGCGATGATCAGCTCCGGGTCCGCTGTGTCGTGCACCCGTACCTCACGGAACCCGGCCACTGGTGACGGATACGGCGAAGCCCAAGCACGGGTGAAACCCGCACGGATCTGTTCTCGGCCCTCGTAGCGGGACGCCTCCCGCCGCGGGGCAAGGAAGGGAAACTCATAGACGGCGTTCTCGGCGAACAAGTCAGCCAGCGCATCCGGCGAGAAGTCCAGCATCGCCTGCTGAAAGCACTCCAGTAACTGCCTCGGTGTCTGCGGCACGATTCCTCCAGCCTGGGCTCTGGTGAGCGACAGTACGGCTCAGCCGCCCCCGCCGCAGGCGAATCACTCTCCGCCGCACCCCAGCGGGTCGCTGTCGTGGTGGTCAGCCTTGACAGGCCACCTGAGACCGGCGGCGAATCGGACCAGATCACGTGAGACGCGGACCATTCCCTTGCTTTGTGTCCGGACATGTGGTCGTGGGGCCGGATTCGAGGGGGGCGTCGCAGGTCACACGTCCAGTTCCGTTGTCTGACCCCGTACGGCGGTTCCGGCGAAGCCTGCCCTGGGATCCCGGCCCGGGTCCGTGTGCCGTTCACCGCGCTCGGTCCACTGCCGGTACGCGTGGGGCTGGAGGCGAGCGGGCCGAACTCGTCCAGGCAGAACACGGCTTCGGGCTCGCCTTCATCGGGTATGACTCCGCGTCGGCGATCGCTTAGAGGTGTTCGGCGTTGGCCTTCTTGGGGGCATAGTCCGGGTCGCAGGAGGTCTTACCGGTCTCTATGGCGGTCATGGCCAGGCGGTGTGCTCACCACCTCGTACTGCCCCCAGCCCCGCCCCCGCTGTACCGGTTGGTTCCGCTGGGGCGGGGCTGGGGCATTCGCCGGGGGTGTCCGTGCGGAAGGCGGTCCGGCCCTCGGCACGTCGTATGGGGTCGGGGTTATGAGCAGGTGGTGCCGGCTGCCGGGACCTTGCCGTCGAGCAGGTAGCCGTCCACGGCCTTCTTCAGGCAGGGGTTGCCGGTGTTGTAGCCGCCGTGGCCTTCGCCGTTGAGCGTGAGCTCGATGCCCACGCCGTCGCCCAGCTCCCTGGCCATCTTCCTGGCGCCCTCGTACGGAGTAGCCGGATCGCCGGTGTTGCCGATGACGACGATGGGGGCCGAGCCCTTGGCGCTGACCTCGGTCTTGTCACTCTTGCCGGTGACCGGCCAGTCGGTGCAGCCGGTCAGACCCCAGGCCATGGACTCGCCGAAGACCGGGGAAGCCTTGCGAAACTCAGGCAACTTCGCCTTCACATCGTCGGCGGTGTAGCGCCGCTTGGTATCCACGCAGCTGATGGCACGGTTCGCGGCGTTGGAGTTGCTGTAGCGGCCCTGCTCGTCACGGCCGCTGTAGCTGTCGGCGAGCGCCAGCAGCACATTGCCCTGACCGAGCTTCATCGCCTCGCCCAGCCCTATCGTCAGCGTGTCCCAGTTCTCCTTGTTGTAGAGCGCGGCTCCGATGCCGGTGAGCGCCTGGTCCTGGGTGAGCTTGCGACCGCCCTTGGTGGGCAGCGGGTGCTTGTCGAGCTTCTTCAGCAGTGCGGCGAGCTTCTGGTTGCCCTCGGCTCCGCCCTTTCCGGTCGGGCAGCCAGAGCCCTTCGTGGCGCAGTCCTTCATGTAGTTGTTCAGTGCGAGCTGGAAGCCCTTCGCCTGGCCGAGGGCGCTCTGGAGGGGGTCCTTGGCCGGGTCGACCACGGCGTCCAGCACCGAGCGGCCGACGTTGTGGGGGAAGAGGTGGGCGTAGACGCCGCCGAGCTGGGTGCCGTACGAGATGCCGAAGTAGTTCAGCTTCTTGTCGCCGAGGACTTCGCGCATGAGGTCCATGTCACGCGCGGCGCTCACCGTGTCCACGTGGGGAAGCGTCTTGCCGGAGTTGCGCTGGCAGGCTTCGACGTACTTCTTGTTGGCGGTAGTCGCGGCCTTGAGTTCGGCGTCGTCGTCCGGCGAGCCGTCGACCGCGCTCGCGGCGTCGGTCTCCTTGTCGCCCAGGCACTTCACACCCGCGCTGGCGCCCACACCGCGCGGGTCGAAGCTGACCAGGTCGTAGCGCGAGTGCAGGGTGTCGTAGTCCTTGGCGAGGCCGGGGAGCGTGGTGATGCCGGAGCCGCCGGGACCGCCGAAGTTGAAGACCAGCGAACCGATGCGGTGGCCCTGGTCCTTGGCCTTGGCGCGGATCAGCGCGAGGCCGATCGTCTCGCCGCCCGGCTTGACGTAGTCCAGCGGTGCCTTGAGCGTGGCGCACTCCCACTCGCCGCCCGGGGCCTTACCGCCGCCCTGCGCGGAAGTCGGCGCCGCGCACTGCTTCCAACTGAGCTTCTGCCCGGTCAGCGAAGTCGGCAGGGCGCTTGTGACGGGGCCGGGACGCGACGACGAGGCGTTCGCGGCCGACGAGGACCCGGGCGAGGTCTTCAGGGGTTTGTTGCCGTTGCATCCGACGACGGTGGTGACGGCCAGTACGGCGGCCGCGCTCAGCGCGCCGACCCGTACGGCCTTTCGGGCAGCTATGGGCATGAGGCAATTCCGATCTATGACACCGGACGCGAAGAGGACGGAGCAAACGGACTCCGCGGGCGGCCGGTGGCGGCTTGGTGGGTTACGGGGAACCGGCCATCCGCGCCACCGGCTGATCACGCTGATCACGGGGGGGGGGGTGACGCTCCTTGCCGGTGCTGGGCCGATGCCCCAAGCCTGGCAGCGGATCGTGGCCCGGTAATCAGCCTCAGGGGCCGATCAGCCATCACCCCGCAGGACGACCGGCCCAACGAAAGTCGCTTTGGCTGCGCAGGTTTCCGGACGGCAGCGGTGCCGGACGACAGCGCCCGTGCGACTTTCGTCGTGAACCGTCGCGACCAATGGCGGGTGCGGTGTCCGGCTGTGGCTGCCTAACGTGGCCGCGTGACTCGTGTGGAACGTACAGACCCGGTGGCATCGGCTCGCCACGCGCTGACAGCATGGCTGCGCTCGGCGCCCCGGCGGATGACCGGTCCGGGCAGGGCACTGTTCGCCCCCGGGATGTGGACTCCCTGGCGCATCGTGGGCGAATCGCTGCTGGGCGCGGTGTTCGGGCTGCTGGCGGCGGCGAGCGAGGCCCTGGACGGCGGCGGCACCGTACGGATCGTCGCGGTGGCCCTGGCCGCTGCGCTCCTGTCACCGCTGCGCCGGGTCCTTCCCGCGACCGTACTTCTGATCACCGCCATCGGCTCGGCCGAGTTCGACGGCCTCGCCCCACTGATCCTGGTCGCCGCCTGGTCGGCCGGGCGGCGGATCGACGGGATCAGCAAGGCGGCCGGCGCCTTCACCGCCGCATACCTCCTCAGCCTCGGCCTGGCCCTCCTGCAGGGAGAGCTCCCCCTGCTGCTGGCCCTTGCCGTCGGCGCCCCGACGCTGCTGGTCATGATCGTCGTACCCGGCCTCATCAGCCGCTACTGGTCACAGCGCCGCACGCTGACAGACACCCTTAGGGAGTACAACGCCCAGCTGCTGCGCGAACGCGCGATGATCGCCGGCCAGGCCCGGCTGCGGGAGCGTCAACGCATCGCCCAGGACATGCACGACAGCCTCGGCCATCAGCTCACACTCATCTCGGTGCACGCCGGCGCGCTGGAGGTGGACCGGGAGCTGACCGGACGGCAGCGGCAGGCCGTAGGTGTGCTGCGCGAGGCGTCGGTGGCCGCGATGCACGAGCTGCGCGAGGTGGTGGGGCTGCTGCGGGACGGCACCGAGAATCCCCGGCACGGGGGCGCCTCCCGTGCCCTTCAAGCCATGGGCGAGGAGGACGCCACGGCGCCGTCGCGCGGGGTGGCCGGCATCGAGGGCCTGGTGGAGGCGTCCCGGAGCGCGGGTACGGCCGTGGAGCTGCGGCGCTGTGGCGAGCCGCGCCCGCTGGCCCCGACCGCCGATCACGCGGCATACCGCGTCGCGCAGGAGGGCCTGACCAATGCCCACAAGCACGCCCCGGGCGCCTCGATCACCATCGAGCTGCGGTACGAGCCGGATGCGCTGGTCGTGGAGGTCGTGAACGGCCCCGCCCTCGGGACGGCGGACAGCGGACGGAGCGTGGTGAGCGGCGGTCAGGGGCTGACCGGGCTCGGGGAGCGGACCCGGCTCATCGGAGGCATGGTGCACGCCGGCCCGGCGGCGGACGGCGGCTTCCGGCTGGCGGGCGTGCTGCCGTACACCTCGCCGGAGGGCGGTGCCCCGGGCCGCTCACCGGAAGGTGCGCAGACCACGTTCGGCGGTCCTACGAGCGGCTTCCGGCAGCAGGTCCCGGCGGGCTCCCCGAGCGAGGGCGATCTCGTCATCGACGGGGTCGGCCTGCCGAAGGAACTGGTCAAGGCGATGCACTGGAACAAGAAGCGAAGAGGCATGGCCATCGGCTGCGGGGTTGCGGCATTGATCTTCGTGGTCCTGCCGGTGGTCGCCGTGGGCGTCGCCGCGCTCTTCCTGGCCGACGAGTCGGACAAGGCCGCGATCAATCCGCAGCAGTACGACGCGGTGAAGCTGGGCCAGTCCGAGGCGGCGGTCCGAGAGAAGCTGCCCCACGGGAACTCGGTCCTGGCCCACGGCCTGGACAAGGGCGCGCCGCCCGAGCCCAAGGGGGCCAAGTGCCTCACGCTGATGTCCACCGAGAGCGGCAGCAGCTGGAACATGGAGCCGGTGTTCCGGTTCTGCTTCAAGGGCGGCGAGCTGATCGAGAAGAAGTCGTTCGAGGTCAGGAGCTGAGGGGGATCGGGGCCCTGCCATCCGGGTGGGTGGCGGCTCCGGGGATGATGTTGTCAAGGTGGCTGCGGGATGACCGCTCGGAACAGCGCAGGAGAGTCGTGATCAGGGTTCTCGTCACGGACGACGAGCCGCTCATTCGGGCGGGCATCAGGATGATTCTCACCTCGGCCGACGACATCGACGTGGTCGCCGAGGCGGCCAACGGCCGCGAGGCGATCGAACTGGCCCGCGCCCAGCGCGTCGATGTGGCGCTGCTCGACATCCAGATGCCGGTCATGGACGGGCTGACGGCCCTGGCCGAACTGCGCCGGACCGTCCCCGACACCCGCGTACTGATCCTCACCACCTTCGGTGCCCAGCACAACGTGCTGCACGCCCTGACCGAGGGCAGCGCGGGCTTCCTTCTCAAGGACTCCGCACCCACGGAACTCATCCGCGCCGTGCGCGCCGCAGCGGCCGGCGAGGCGTACCTGTCACCGGGCGCCACCCGCCACGTCGTGGACTCGCTGGCATCCAGCCGGACCACGCTCCGCGCCGAGCAGGCACGCCGCCGGCTGGAGACACTGACCGGCCGCGAACTGGAGGTCCTGGCCCTCCTGGGCGAGGGCCGCTCCAACGCGGACGCCGGGCAGCGACTCCACATGAGCGAGGCAACGGTCAAAACATATGTGAGCCGGATCCTGGCCAAGCTGGACTGCGAGAACCGGGTACAGGCGGCACTACTGTCACGGGACGCGGGCCTGGAAAGCTGACCGCCGCGCGCCCGCCCGCCCAGCACCGAGCCGACTGGGGCGCCTTCGTCGTGATCGTCCGGCCGTTGCAGGCGGTTGTCGTTCCGTGCAGCGCACGTGGTCGGTGCCCCCGCCCAGTCGCTGCCGTCTGCTGACCACTGCGGCTGCCCACGCCTGTGAGGCGCAAGCATGGACTTCGCGGCGAGTGTCCTGTGGTGGGGGTTCTTCGGTGCCGGGACCGCGTTGCTGGTCGCCTTCGCTGTCACTGCCCTCCGGCGGCGCAGGGCAGGCGCTGGTTTCGGGGAGTTGGCCGATCTGATGGAGCGTGAGTCATTCAGTGCGGGAAAGACGTTCTTCACCGTACCCACCGGGCTCGTGGGCGGCGTACACGGGTGGGACACGCAGTGGGCTCTTGGACTCCGTTCCGATCCTGTTTCCGCTGGGCGGCGTCCAAGGGCCTGTCCCGCTCGAAAAGTCGTCGCCGCAGGTGAGCGGGGTGCGGTGGGTCCACTGGGACCATGTCCGCGTGATCGTGTCCTTGCTGTATGTAGTGAGCACGTTCAAGGGAGCGCAGAGCGCGTGCGCGATGCTGGTCGACCAGCGCTCGAGATCATGTTCGGTCGAACACGCAAGGCCGGCCCTCCTCCCTGACGTCCGTCTCGGGCCAGCTCCGGCTCGGCAGAAACCGCCGCGGGTTCGACCTCTGAATCCGCCCCGCATCTCCAGCTCTTCGAACAACCGCCCTCCTCTATCGTGGCAAAGAAGAGCAGACGTGAACATTTTCCAGCCCTTTTCTGGAATAGCCGTACTCGCCCCCTACGCAGCACGGGCGCGCGGTGGTGCACGCTCCATGTCCGGCAAACGCAGACCGGCCGTGCATCGAGGCGTCCTTCGCTCTCCTGGCTCGGTCGTAACAACGGTGGCACCCGCCGACCGTTGCCGTGATCGTCGTTGGTGGGGGAGGCGAAGTCCCGCAGGAGAACGGCATGGCTGGCGGGGCGCGTCGTCCTCCGATTGGTGCCAAGAGGAAGGATCTCTGTGGGTACTCCGATCGCAGGTGGGAGTCGTGACGGCTCCCATGGTTTACGGCATCCGGCGGAGCCGTGGCGGATCAAGGCTGTCGAGCCGCTGCGCCTGACCACGGTGGAGGAACGCCGGGCGGCGCTGGTCGACGCCGGATACAACCTCGGACTACTGCCGTCCGAAATGGTGTACATCGACCTCTGTACCGACTCGGGCACCGGTGCGATGCCGGACCGCCAGTGGGCCGGGGTGATGCTCGGCGACGAGTCCTACGACGGCTCCCGAAGCTTCTACGCGTTCGAGTCGGCGGTGCGGGAGCACTACGGTACCCCTCCGCCTTTCTCGGGGGCTCACCGTCTACGAGAAGGGAAGGGCCGATACCCCGTCCGCCCGGCCGGCACTCACCAGGACAAGGCTGTGCCAGCCCTCTCCTGAGGCATGCCATGCGGATTAATTCAGGGGCGCATCCGGCGCAATTCCCACATGACCGTTGCGAAGGCCCGTCGTTCGGCATGAGACTCGCCACGTCTCATGCCGGCCTCCTCTTTGCGTCGGGCCGCAGTCAAATGGTCCAGCCGTCTTTTACCCGTGCGGAAGCAGCTTCCGATGGGGCAGTATCCCGTCTATTCGCATCTGTGGACTGAGCCCGTTGACGGGTCTGTGGCATGCAAAAGTGCTCCTCGGTTATGTGCGTAAGGACATGGCGCAGCGTGGGTGATCTCGCCTCGGAACTCCGCCGTGTCGTCGAAGGAAATCAAAAGCGGTCGTGGCGGCGCGGGAGCCCTCGCACGCCTTATGTCAGAGGCCCAAGGCGGCGTCATCCATGGGGAATTCACCGAAGACGCCGTCGGCCACAGGCCAAAGAGCCGTGCCCGCGCTCCGCTCAGCGCCATGCGAAACCGGCTGCGCTCCTCGTCGGTCGTATGTCGGACGAGGAGCGACCCTCGACGGAGCTGTGCGCTGGTCGTCACTCACACGAAGATCATGACAAAGGGCTGGGCTATTGGGCCACCCCGTCCGGAGTGTGGACACCCTCCGCGTCGGGGCGCCCTGGCGCAGAGGCACTGGATCCATTGCGGGGCAGCCCCCGGCGATCCTCCTGAGCCCCGAGTGGTGCAAGCGGAGTCAGCATCCAGAAGGTAACTGCCCTTCATCGCAACAGAGTTGTCTACCAGCACGCCGTTCCCCCGGTGAATACTGCTCTTCTGCCGGGCAGTTAATCGACAACGCCCAGCGGTCACCTCCGAATCCAAACGGAGCTGCCGAGCTGGCAGCAAGAACCTCCTCGTGTGATCCATGTCTCGAAGGTGCCGACAGCCCCGCGGTATCCGGTGAAGCATGACGGGGTCTGGCCTCTATATGCCTTCGGGTCAACCGGCGTGCCTTGGTTATGTGCACCGGAACGCGCAGTCCACGACGGTGGGTTCGGAAACTTTATCGGGGTTGTTGATCTTGGTTCCGCGAGTTAAAGTCACTCATCCATGGCCGCCAAGAGCCTGTAGGGCACTTCTCCTGCCAGGTGTTTTGCAGGCCTGCACGGCCAGGAAAGTGCGCCCTGCGCACGCCAACTCCCCCTCGGGGGCGTTCGCGGCCTTCGGGTCGCTCCGGCACGGGTTAAGGCAGTTCGTCAACGTGCGTCGAATGAGTACGAGTTGACGGAATCTCCTGTGCCCGGCCGGGAGCCTCGCGGGTCACCTTGCGAGGCTCCCCATGGAAGCGGATCGGCAATGTCGGCGATCCGGCAGGAGCGTCCGGCCGCCTCGCCGACTTAATCGTATCGACTTCAACAAAACTCTGCTTCCGCAGGACTGTTCACGGGGAACACGGTGTACTACACAGTCACGAACAACATCGACAAGATCTCCAAGCCGCTACTCGACAGCTTCGGGCGGCTGAGCCCGGACCCGTACCTCAAGGGCGACTTCGTCTTCCGCTACCGGGCGTTCGGAGAGGGGCGCGTCAAGGGGGACAAGGTCCTGTGGGGCGGGGAGGGGGAGTTCTTCCAGAGCGAGGACATCAACGGCTACGCGGGCGGCATGCAACGCAGGTTCGCGCCGCTGGGGAGCGAAGCCCAGGAGTTCGTCCAGCAGCTCATGGCGGACCCGGGCAAGCGCAATATGTTCGATGCCGAGGAACTGACCATCGGCGTCCACCAGATGCGTGTCATCGCCGACGACGAGCACACCGGCTACCCGGCACCGGAGGGCTTCCACCACGACGGTTTCGACTATGTGGCGGTCACCGCGGTCGCCCAGGACAACGTCAACGGTGGCACTTCCATGATCGCGGACGCTACGAACGAGGAGATCATCGTCTTCGACCGGCCGATGAATCCCGGTGAGACCCTCGTTCTGGACGACAAGGCGGTCAAGCACTACGTCTCCCCGTTCACTCCCAAGCTCCCCGGTCAGGCCCGCCGCGACGTGATCGTGGTGACCGTCAAGGCCAATGACTGAGACCGCACACCGGGGCATACCCGAGGCCGGGGGAGAAGGGGCCGTGCGTGCCGATTTCAGGCGCGCGCTGCGGGACACGGTCCCCGTGGCGATGGGCTACACACCGCTCGGAGCCGCATTCGGCATCCTCCTGGTGAACAGCGGACTCGCCTGGTACTGGGCCCCGCTGTCAGCCGGGCTGATCTTCGCCGGGTCGATGGAGTTTCTCGCCGTGGGACTGATAACGGCGGGTACTCCGCTGCTTCAGATCGCGGTGATGACACTGGCGGTGAACTTCCGTCACGTCTTCTACGCCCTGTCCTTTCCCATGCACCTGCTGCGGGGCTGGGGCCGGCGGGTCTACGGAGCCTTCGCGCTCACCGACGAGACCTATTCGCTGATGGCTACGGTTCCACGTCAGGAGATGAGCGCCAACCGTCTGACCTTCATCCAACTGCTCAGCCATGCCTACTGGGTGTCCGGCAGCGCAATCGGCGCTCTGCTGTCATTCGCCCTTCCGGCGTCCATCGACGGGCTGGGCTTCGTACTGACGGCCCTGTTTGTGGTGCTGGCACAGGACTGCTTCTACAAGCGCAAGGATTCCGCTCCCACCGTCATGGGGCTCGCGGCGGGCTTCGCCGCCCTCGGCTTCGGCGAGAGGAGCTTCCTGGCGGTCGCGCTCACCGTGTATGTCGCCATGCTGCTGGGCTGGTTCGCACTGCGGCGCAAGAAGGCGACAGGGGACGTCACATGACGAACAACGTCTACATCCTCAGCGCCATCCTGGTGATCACGTGTGTGACATTCGCGCTGCGCGGACTGCTGTTCGTGGCCCTGAGGCGAATCGCCGACACCGACCTCATGCAATACCTCGGTGTGGTCATGCCCGGCGGCGTGATGCTCATCCTCGTCTTTTACACGGTGAGCTCTGTGGACTTCACGGCGTCGCCGTACGGCCTGCCCAGCATCGTGGGTATCGCGGTGACGTCGGCGGTCCACCACTGGCGGAGAAACCCGCTACTGGCCATCTTCGCCGGCACCGGGGTCTATCTCGCCCTCAGCCAGATCCTCGGCTGAATCCCCCACTTCACGCACAGCAAATGGACTTCAATGTCGCGCTACGGCATCTTACGCACCAAATCGATCGAGCAGTCGATCGCCGATACTGACGAGCCGCGGACCAAGTTACGCAAGGTCCTCACCGCGTGGGACCTGACCGTTTTCGGGGTCGCCGTCGTCATCGGCACCGGCGTCTTCACGCTCGCGGCGAGTACCGCCGGCAACATGGCCGGCCCCGCCGTGTCCGTCTCCTTTCTGCTCGCCGCGGTGCCCTGCGGGCTGGCGGCCCTGTGCTACGCCGAGTTCGCCTCGACCGTCCCGGTCGCGGGAAGCGCCTACGCGTACTCCTACGTCGTCTTCGGGGAGTCTGTGGCCTGGATTCTGGGCTGGGACCTCATTCTGGAGTTCGCACTGGCGGCCGCGGTCGTCTCCAAGGGATGGTCGACCTATCTCAAACAGTGCGTCGAACTGGTCACGGGAACGAACCTGCCCACGACGGTTGACGTGGGCGGTGTGCCGTTCGACTGGGCGGCGGTCCTGCTCGTGGCGGTACTGACCACCATGCTCGCGCTCGGGACCAAGCTGTCGTCCCGGGTCAACCAGGTCATCACCGCCATCAAGATCACGGTGGTGCTCCTGGTCATCGTGGTCGGCTTCTCTCACATCGACCCCGCCAACTACTCTCCCTTCGTCCCGCCGTCCGCAACGCCCGATGCCGGCAACAGCGGCGACAACCAGTCGCTGTTCTCTCTGGTGTTCGGCGGCCAGACCAGCACCTACGGAATCTTCGGCGTGCTGGCCGCGGGTTCGTTGCTGTGCTTCGCCTTCATCGGGTTCGACATGATCGCCACCGCGGCCGAGGAGACGCGTAACCCGCAGAAGGACATGCCCCGGGGCATCCTGACGGCGCTCGCCATCGTCACCACCCTCTACATCGCCGTGTCCCTTGTGGTCACCGGTATGCGCCCGTATACGGCGTTGAAAAACAGGCCCGACGGCACCAAGGCCACCATGGCCACCGCCTTCGCCGACCTCGGCGTCAACTGGGCAGCCACGGTCGTCGCCGTCGGCGCGCTGGTCGGCCTGACGACCGTGACCATCGTGACGCTGCTGGGCCAGACCCGGGTGCTCTTCGCGATGTCGCGTGACGGGCTCGTACCCCGCCAGTTCGCGGTGACCGGCTCCAGGGGCACGCCCGTGCGGGCCACGGTCCTGGTGGGCGTTGTGGTGGCGGCGGTCGCCGGCTTCGCCCCTGCCGAGAAGCTGGAGGAGATGGTCAACATCGGCACACTGTCGGCGTTCGTCCTGGTCTCCATCGGCGTCATCGTCCTGCGCAGGACCCGGCCCGAGCTGCCGCGCGGGTTCCGTACGCCGCTGGTGCCCTTGGTGCCTGTCCTCGCCGCGCTGACGTGCCTGTGGCTCATGGTCAACCTGAGCGTGTTCACCTGGCTGTGCTTCCTGGTCTGGATGGCCATCGGAACGTTCATCTACTTCGCCTACGGCATGCGCCACTCCGTCCTGGGTGAGCGTCAGCGGGAGCAGGCCGGCGCCGGGGCCGCGGAGGGGACCGGTGCATCGGACGTGCCCGTGGGCAAGTAGCACCCCGCATCCCGGCCTTGTCCCCGGGCCGATGACCACGTCAATTCCCCTACAGGAGCGGAACAATGATTGCCACCTACTCCATCCAGCAGTGGCTGTTCGCCGACGCGCGCGGCCGCTACGACATCGACCTCGCCGAGAGCGGCGTGCAGTTCCAGCGGCTGCGCGACATCGAGCTCGACCCCGACTGGGAGCTGGATTACAGCATCGACCGGGGCATACCGGAGCTCAGGGAAGCAGTGGCCGGCTTGTATCAGCGGCCGTCGTCCGAGGACAGCATCGTGATCACGCACGGTGCGCAGGAGGCGCTCTATCTGCTCTACCGCAGCGTCCTGAGGGCAGGCGACCACGTGGTGACCACCAGTCCGGGCTGGCAGCAATCGTGGGAGGTGCCCTCCCACATCGGGTGTGAGGTGTCCGTCCTGCCGATGACGCCGGGCGAGCCCTTCGACGCAGAGGCCCTGGCCCGGCTGATCACTCCGAAGACGAAGCTGCTGGTACTGAACAGCCCCGGGAATCCCTCCGGCTACCGTTTCACCGAACGCGACTGGACGGTCCTGCTCGACGTCGCACGGGCGCACGACCTGATCGTGGTCAACGACGAGGAATACCTCCTGGACTTCGCCGAATCCGTCGTGCATCGCTATCCCAAGGCACTGTCCGTTTCCGGACTTTCGAAGGTGTACGGGCTCCCGGCGCTGCGTATCGGGTGGGCCATCGGAACGCCGGACATCATCGCGGCGATGGTCAACTACAAGCGCTACACCACGGTGTCGAACTCCTGGGTCTGGGAGCGCGTCGCGGTGGACGTGCTGAAGGACCGGGACCGGCATGTGCAGCGGTACCACGAGTTCGTCGACGAGGGACTGAGTCGCCTGCTCCGTTTCGCGGAAGAACACGCCCCGCACATGCAACTGGTGCGCCCCGCCGGCACACCCTTCGCCTGGTTCAACCTCCGAATCCCGGCATCCTCTCAGCACGTCGCAGAAAGGCTCCTCGACGAACAGCGCGTGCTGGTCATGCCTGCCGAGGTCTTCGGCTCCGAGGCGGGCTTGAGGGTCAGTTACGCCCGCCCCGCCGAGGTGCTCGACGAGGGGCTCGGCCGACTGGGCGAGCTGATATCCAAGATGCACAGTGCTCGCTGACAATGCGGTGGGCCGGTCAGTCCGATCGGCGCACAGCCTCGTCCCCTCTCCTCCCGTCCCGTGCAAACGGGTATTCCATAGGGGCATTCAACGGTCCCCGGCGCGGCAATATGCATGCCCGATCCAGAATCTGGATACCCGTTGACGAAGATCATCACCTTGTGTTGGACTCGGATCAGCGGGTGGGGGAAATGATTTCCCCTGCAGCTCGCAGTACAGCAGTTGCAGTCATTCAATAATTCCCTGCGCCCCAGCAGTCGCAGATGACGAGAGATGAGCAATGGCACAGCGAACCGTATTTTCCCTTAGCCAGGAAGAGCTCGAACAATTTCATCGGGACGGCTTTATCGGCCCGTTCGACCTTTACGAGAAGGACGAGATGGAGGCGAACCTCCAGGCTCTCCGTCCCAAGCTCCTGAACACCAAGAAGGCGATCTACAAGCAGGACAAGGCGGTGTCCGGGAACACCAACCTGGCCAACTACGACCGCCACTTGGACGTCGACTTCCTCGCGGAGCACATCACCCGCCCGGAAATCGCCGACCGGGTTTCCAGCATTCTCGGGCCGAACACTATGTGCTGGCGCTCGGAGTTCTTCCCGAAGTACCCCGGTGACGAGGGTACCGACTGGCACCAGGCCGACAACTTCTCCAACGTCGCCGGCTCGAAGTACCCGCAGATCCTCTGGCCCGAGGACTCCGACTTCGGCGGCACCATTACCGTGTGGACCGCGTTCACGGAAGCCTCGGTCGAGAACGGCTGCCTGCAGTTCATCCCCGGCACCCACACCTCCATGAACTACGACGAGTCCAAGGTCATGGAGTACGACCCGGATGCCATCAACAGCCTGGACAAGAACGGCGTCAAGCGCGGCTTCTTCGGTTATGACTACCGCCAGCTGCAGAAGGACCCCGACTGGCAGCCCGACGAGTCCAAGGCCGTCTCGCAGGTCATGCGGCAGGGTCAGTTCATCATCTTCTGGTCGACGCTGATGCACGCGTCGCACCCGCACAGCGGCCTCACCGACCAGATGCGGCTCGGTTTCGCCGGGCGCTACCTGCCCACCCAGGTCCGCGTTTACCCCTACTCCGAGGGCCTCGAGGAGTTCGGCGGCAAGGCGAGCCTCGACAAATTCGGCAACGTGCTGGTCTCGGGCAAGGACGAGTACGGCTACAATCGTTTCGTCGACAGCACCGTCAATGGATTCAAATTCCCCGTGCGTCAGGAGGGCTGAAAACAGTGACTGTCATGGAAGCGCAGGAGGAAATCGAGCGCTGGGTGCTCTCGGTGTGCGAGAAGATCGGTTTGCGGGCCGCTGACGTGAACGCCGACTTCTTCGAAGCCGGCGGGAACTCCCTGGCGGCCATGAAGATCATTTCTCAGGCCGAGGAAACGTTCGGTGAGGACGCTCTGCCGCCGGACGACCTCTTCTCCAGGAGCACCGTCCGCGAAATCGCCGCATGCATTCTGGCAAACAGCGGTCGCGCACCCGTCACGAGCGAGAGCTAGGCCCGGCGATGCAGCCTGACGAAGAAAAGTGGGTCATCACGCTCAAGCAGGCCGTCAAGCGGCCGAGTGTCAAACTGATCTGTTTTCCCTACGCCGGAGGAAGCCCCGATCTGTTCAGGGCCTGGTCGGATGGTTTGAGTGACCATGTAGAGCTTCTCGCCGTCAGGCTGCCCGGCCGGGGAAAACGCATCAAGGAAGCGCACTACCAGGACTGGGAGACCCTGCTCCAGGACACCTTTGACGCACTGGTGCACCACGTGGCTGAACCACACGCCTTATACGGCCACAGCTTCGGTGGCCGCCTGGCCTACGAATTGGCTCAGCTGACCACGGCCACATTCCCGGGAATGACACGCCGGCTCTTCATCTCCGGCTCCAGGAGCCCGGACCAGTCGCAGCGCCGCCCATACATGCATGAGATGTCCGAGAACGGATTCATCGACGCGCTGCGCGGGATGGGCGGAACCCCCGCGGAAATCCTGGACAACACCTTCATGATGCGGTTCTTCCTGCCGGCCATCCACGCCGAGATCCGACTCGCGGAACTGTGGGACGACCGCCATGGAACAGGTGTGGACACTCCCCTCACTGCCATGTACGGGCGCACCGACCCGATCGACGACCACGCAAGCATGGCCGGCTGGAAGGGGTTCACACGACAGGCGAGCGAGCTGCTGGAAATGGACGGAGGTCACTTCTTCCTCGAAACGCACCGCCCGCAGCTGCTGGACGTCATCAACTCACGCTTGCAGGGGGACGTATGAACACGCCGACGTACGACGAAGCGGCGATCGAGCCGCACCGCGAACTCAACCGCACGTCCGCTCCGTACCCCGACGGCAGCAGCGTCAAGGAGCTCTTCGAGCGCTGCGCTGCCCGGCGGCCCGAGGCGATCGCTGTCATTCACCGCGGCACGGTGGTCAGTTACGCCGAACTGAACCGCTTGGCGAACTGCCTCGCCGACCGGCTGCGCAAGGACGGCCTGCGCCCCGGACAGACGGTCGGCGTCAGCCTGGACCGCTCCGTGGAGCTCATCGTCGCCCTGCTCGCCGTGGTCAAATGCGGTGCGGCCTACCTGCCGTTCGACGCCTCCTGGCCCGATGAGCGGCTGAACGGCCTCCTGGAGAGTGCCGGCTGTGCACAGGTCCTGACCCGGCAGCGCAGCACGCTCACCGAGCGCCTCTCCCGCCACCGCGTCACGCCGGTGGACAGGGACCTGCTCAGGGGCAACCCTCCTGACCCCGACGTCCGCATCTCGCCCGATGACATTGCGTACATCAACTTCACCTCGGGCTCCACAGGCCGGCCGAAGGGGGTCCCGATCCGCCACCGCGGGATCACGCGCCTGGTCTTCGGGGCCCGCTACGCCCGCCTCGGCGAGGAGACGACACTGCTCCAGCTTGCGCCGGTCTCCTTCGATGCCGCGACGTTCGAGATCTGGGGCGCCTTGCTGCCCGGTGGCACCTGCGTGCTGTACCCCTCGGCGTTCATGCGCTTCTCCGAGCTCAAGCGCGTGGTGGACACGCACGGCGTCAGCACCGTCTTCCTCACCACGGCGCTGTTCAACACCCTGGTGGACGAGGCTCCACGGACTCTGGAGAACGTGGAAACCATCCTCACCGGCGGCGAGGCGCACTCGCTCACGCACATCGCCAAGGCCCTCGACACCTACGGTCCGGACCGATTGGTCAGCGTCTACGGGCCCACCGAGTGCACCACGTTCGCCACCTTCTATCCTGTGCGCGCGCTGAAACCGGGCGAATCAAGCCTGCCCATCGGGCGCCCGATCCAGAACACGCGCGCCTACCTCGTGCACGACGGCAGACTCTGCCGCCCCGGCGAGACCGGCGAAATCCTGCTGGCCGGCCCCGGGCTGTCCCCGGGGTACCTGGGAATGCCGGACGTCACACGCGAGCGGTTCGTCGAGTACGAGATCGACGGAGCCCGGCAGCGGCTGTACCGGACAGGCGACCGCGCCTATCTCTCGGAGGACGGGAACCTCGTCTTCCAGGGCCGTCTGGACGACCAGGTCAAGATCAACGGGTTCCGCATCGAGCTGGGCGAGATCGCCCACCACCTCGGCCGCCACCCGGATGTCAAACAGAGCCATGTCACCGTCCGCCCCCACGCCACCGGTGGCAAGGAACTGTTGGCCTTCGTCGTGCCCACCGGCGACCACTGCACAGCGGAGTCGATACGGGAGCACCTGCGCCGGAGCCTTCCGGAGTACATGGTCCCCACCCGCATCCATCTGGCCGACGGCCTGCCGCTCTCGGCCACCGGCAAGGTGGACCGCCGGGCTCTGCTTGCCACCCTCGAAACCCACGAACCGACAGGAGCCACGTCATGAACATCAGCAAGCGTGCCCAGCAGTTCCAGGAGACACTGCGCGAGCGTGGCCTCGACCTGACCGTCGTCGAGCTGCCGGACTCCACCCGCACTGCCGACGACGCCGCCCGCGCGCTCGGATGCGAGAAGGCACAGATCGTCAAGTCGCTGGTCTTCAAGGACACCTCGACCGGTGCCCCGGTGATGGTCCTGGCCAGCGGCACCAACCGGGTGGACGAGAAGACCCTGGCCGAGCAGCTCGGCAGCACGATCGGCAAGGCCGACGCCGACTTCGTCAAGCGGGTCACCGGGTACTCCATCGGAGGCGTCCCACCCCTGGGGCACAAGGAGCAGCTGACCCTGCTCGTCGACGCGGACCTGCTGGCCTTCGAGGAGACCTGGGCGGCAGCCGGCACCCCACACGCCGTTTTCAAGATCTCCGGGAAGATCACCGACATACTCCCCGAGCACCGGGTGGTCGCAGTCAAGTGAGCGCGACGACGGCGGGCCGCAGCACGTCCCTGCCCCATCTCACCAGCCCACACGAGGCCACCCGGACCCGCGTACGGGACCGGCTCGCCCGGGCCGTACTGCCGCACGCCGACACCTGGGAGCGACAGGGGTACATCGCCCCGGACGGCTGGCGCGCCCTCGGCGGACACGGACTGCTCGAACTCGCCCATGACGGAGCCGACTTCCTGCACAGCGCGGTCTTCCTGGAGGAACTCGGGCGCACGGGATACGCGGGCATACGGGCCGGTATCGGCGTGCACGCCTACATGGCCACCTCCTACCTGCGCATGTTCGGCACCGCCGAACAGCGCGAGACCCTCCTGTCGGCCACCTGCCGCGGTGAACGGATCGCCGCGCTCGCCATCAGCGAGGCCGGAGCCGGAACCGACCTGCGGCACCTGCTCACCCGTGCCGAACCGGCTGGGGACGACGGCTACCGGGTCAACGGCCAGAAGTGCTACGTCGCCAACGGCTCCCAGGCAGGTTTCTACGTCACCCTGGTCAAGACCCGGGAGACGTCACATGACCGCGGACTGACCGGAGTCAGCCTGCTGGTGATCGACGCCGATGCCCCCGGCGTCACCCGCACCGCGCAGCCGATGACAGGCTGGCGCAGCGCCGATGTCTGCCGCGTCGACTTCGACGACGTCCTGGTCCCGGCCGACCGGCTCGTCGGCCGACGTGACCTGGCGCTGATGCACCTCATGAAGGGCCTCGACTTCGAGCGCCTGGTGGCCGGTCTGCTCGCCGTCGGCGGCGTCGGCCACTGTCTGGAGCTGCTCAACCGCTTCGTGCGCGAGCACCAGGTCAAGGACGTTCCGCTCGCCTCCCACCAGGCCGTACGGCACCGAGTCGCCGAGCTGAACAGCGACCTGGCGCTGATCCGGACCTACGCCTACCACGCCGCCTGGCTGCACAGCATCGGCAGTCTCGACACCCACACCGCCTCGGTGCTCAAGCTCAAGGCCACCGAACTCGCCGTCACGGCGGCGCAGACCTGCGTCCAGTACCACGGTGCCCGGGGCTACCTGGACGACGCCACAGCCTCCCGCCTCTACCGCGATGCGATGGCGGGGACCATCGCCGCGGGCGCGAGCGAGCTGCTCCGCGACATGATCTTCGAAACACACTGATATGACATATCCGTTGACGCCGGTCCACCCGACCGCGCCCCACCACCACGGACACCACACATGAGCCGATTCAGCACAGGAGACACACGGTGAGCAGGCAGGTGGTCGTCATCGGCGGCGGCCCCGCCGCGGTGAGCACGTTCGTTCACCTCACCCAGGTGCCGGACGTGGCCTCACTCCATCTCGTCGCCCCCAACGACATCGGCTGCGCCCCCGCCTTCGGATCCGGCGGCCTGCGGCTGCTGTGCAACACCTCCGTCGACGTCACCTCGCTGCGCCCCGAGGGTGAATCCGAACTATTGACCTACCTCGCGGCACGCGGGTGGGCCGTCCACCGCGAGGACTTCGTGCCTCGCTACCTCGTCACCCAGTACGCGCGGGAGAGCTATCTGCGTCACCGGGCCCTGGCCGAACACGACGGCATCAAGGTCGTGCACGTTCGCGGCCGTGCCCGCTCGGTCACCGGCTTCCCCGGCGACTACCGCGTCGGCCTGGAGGACGGGAAGGCGCTGGACGCCACGGACGTGGTGATCGCCCTGGGCGGCACCTCCCCACGGCTTCCCGAGGCCCTGCGCGCACCTGCCACCGCCCCGCAGTTGCTGACCAGCCCGTACCCCATACGGCGCCTTCGCGCGATCCCCGCGGAGGCGACCGTGCTCGTGCTGGGCACCAAGCTCTCCGCGATCGACGCCGCGCTCACCCTGTGCCGGGCCGGGCGGCGCACCACGATGACGTCTCCCTCGGGCCAACTGCCCGCCGTGCGCACCCGGTTGTGCCGCACCACCGAAGCCGGACTGGGCCGTGTGTGGCGGCAGCAGCTCGACCGTGGCGCGGGCTCGGCCGACCTGGCGCGGCCTTTGTTTCGACTCGTACGGGCTCTGAACGGCGGCCAGCCAGTGCTGAGGCAGCTGAGCGACCGCGCCGACGTGCACGAGCGGCTGCGGCACGAGACGCAGCTGGCCAAGGCCGGCCGCGTTCCGTGGCAGGACACCATCGCCGAAGTCATCGACGGCCTGAACCACGCGCTGCCCGCCCAGCCGAAACAGGCCCGTCATCAGGTGCTGTCCGCCCACCGCGCCGCCATGTCCCGCTACATCTCCTCCATTCCCGTCGGCAACGCCTCTCGGCTCTTGTCCCACTTGGACTCGGGGCTGCTCACTGTCGCCGACGCCTACCCCCGGCACATCGAGCCGGCCCCCGGGGGCGGCTGGACCATCGACTGGGGTGACGGCCGTACCGAGCACATCGACTGGGTCGTGTGCGCGACTGGTTTCCAGCCCCCCGCTCTCACCACCACCCCGGACGGAGAGCTGCGCATCGGAGGGCCGGGGGCCCCCGGCGCCCGCAGCGCGCAGGTGTCACCCGACCTGAGGGTGGTCCGTGACCCGGGCGCCGCTCGTGAGCGCATGTGGGTCGTGGGCTCGGCGGCAGGCTCCCGCTTCCCCATCGTCAACTACCTCCGCGCCGCCGCACAGCATGCCCGCACCGTCGGCCAGGCCCTGGCCACCGTGCCCCCTGCCCGCACCCCCGACGGCACTCCACCCGACGCCCTGGCGGCCCGCAGCGGCCCGACCAACGCCACAGCACCCTCTCGTATCCCGGAAAGGCCCGCTTCGTGATAGCGCTCGTCAACCCTGTGTCCACCGGCGCCGACCTTGCCATCGCGTTTCGGGAGGAGGGTGCACCCTGCGTGCACGTCTACACAGAAGACCTGCGCCACGCCTACGAGGCGGACACCACCGCAGCCACCCGCCTGCTCCTCCACGACGGCAAGACCACGGCTGGGGAGCTGGCCTGGCTGGGCGTGGACACCGTCATCGCCGCCAGCGAGTTCGGGGTCTCACCCGCCGACGAGTTGGCCGACCTGCTCGGCACCGAGCACAACGACCTCGTGCTCAGCAAGGCCCGCCGCGACAAGTACGAGATGGTCCAGGCACTGCGCGCGGCAGGCGTGCCGCACGCCCGCACCGAGACCGTGACCTCCTCCGAGGAACTTGGGAAGGTCCTGGACAGCTGGGGGGACGCCTACCCGCTGATCGTCAAGCCCGTCAACAGCGCGGGCAGTGACGGATGCACGGTCTGCCCGGATCGCGCAACCGCCGAAGCCGCCTACGGTGCCATCACCGGCGCGCGCAACCTCATGGGCGAGACCAACCACGAGGTCATCGTCCAGCAGTTCCTCAAGGGAACCCAATACATCGTCAACACCGTCAGCCTGCACGGCAGTCACCTGCTGACCGAGCTGTACGCCGAGCGCATCGACCACACCGACAACGCTCCTATGCTGCGCCACATCATCTCCCGCACGGAGAACACCGGTCGGGAGAGCGAGCTGGTGGAGTACGTGTTCTCCTGCCTCGACGCCCTCGGCGTCCGCGAAGGCGCCGCGCACACCGAAGTGATGCTCACCCCGGACGGACCTCGCCTGGTCGAAGTCAACTCCCGTGTGATGGGGCCCTGCCTGGCCCCCGACCCCTACCACGCGGCCTTCGGCTACAGCCACCAGCACCTGACCGTCGAACGCTTCCTGAGGCCCGAGGAGTTCGAGCGCCGTTTCGCCCTTCCCTACGGACCGAGCCGCACGGTGGCCAAGGTCTTCCTGAGGCCCCACCGCGAGGGCGTCCTGGAAGCCGTCGACGGCCTGCGGGCACTGCGGCGCATGCCCGGTTTCCACAGCGTGGCGGGTCTGCCCCAGGCCGGTGAGACGCTCCGCGACCGCTATCTGACGACGGGCGCCTGCGGAATCGCATTCCTCGTCCACGAGGACGCGGCGCTGCTGGAGAGCGTGCTGGAATCGCTGCATGAGATCGAGGACGCCGGTGACTTCTTCCGGGTCACGTCGGGCGGAGCGTGACGTGCCCGCCGTCCTGATCTCGCTGTCGGTACTGATGCAGGCGGGATGCTTCGGCTACCTGTCGGGGCGGCTCACACCCAGCGGCAGTCTCCTGCTGTCCTGTACCGGGTTCTTGCTGTCCGCCCTGCTGTTCACCGCCCTGTATCTGGTACGCCGGGGCCGGCCACGCTCCGCCGTTCCCGGGCCGGCCCCGGCCCCTGCCGTCCGGCGCCGTGTGCGCCGGCTGATGTGGCTGATGAACCTGGTCACCGCCCTGACCTTCGTCAGTTTCTACGTCTCCCTGGCCTGGGTCCCGGCGACGCTGGCCAGCGGGGTCGAGACCGCACTGGGCCCCCTCGCGCTCGCCGTGATCTCCGTCGTCCTGAGGGGCGGTGAGTGCCCGGCGCCCCGCGCCTGGGGCACCGCCGCGGCACTCGCTGTTGTCGGCGGAGCGCTGGCGTGGAGCCTCACCGGCGGCGCGGGCATGGGCTGGTCCGCCCTGGCCGGCCTCGGTCTGGTCATGGTTGCCGGGGCGGGCGCCTCCGGGCTCGCCCTGATTTCCAAGGCGCTCGGCGAGCTGGGGGTGGACCCGGTCACCGTGACCGCCCACCGCTTCCACCTCACCTATCTGGGAGCCGGTGCGCTCTTCGTGCTGCAGGGCGGCTCACCGCACGAAAGCGGCGTGCCGCCAATGGTGATCCCGCTGTTGGGTGTCGCGGCCATCACCGTCCCCCTCTTCGTTCTCCAAGTCGGCCTGCAACGTGCGCATCCCATGGCGGCCATGACAATCTTGACGACGTTGCCCGGTATGACCTACCTCTCCGAGGCTCTGTGGGGCGGTGGTGTGAACATCGTCAGTCTCGCGCTCACCGGGCTGCTGGTCGTCCTCGCCGTTGTGTCCGCGGCTCCGCGGCGGAACGGCGATCGCGCGGAGGACCAGCCACCCGAACTCTCTTCGACATCTGTGGGGAACGAGGCACGCTCTTGACTCTGCAACACCGCTTACGTTCAGCCGCACCCGCAACCGCGGTCACTGCGGGATTTCTCGCCGTCCTCATCGGCGTCACCAGTTCCGTCGCCATCGTCGTCAGCGCGGCACGAGCCGCGGGCGCCACGCACGATCAGCTCACTTCGTGGATGCTGGCCCTGGGCATCGGTATGGGCGTCACCTGCCTGGGACTCTCGCTGCGCTACAAGGCCCCCGTCGTCACGGCGTGGTCCACGCCCGGCGCCGCCCTGCTGGCAACCAGCCTCCACGGGGTGTCGATGGCGGAGGCCGTCGGTGCCTTCCTCTTCTCGGCGGTCCTGATCCTGCTCAGCGGCCTCACCGGTGGGTTCGAACGCGTCATGGACCGCATCCCGGTCCCGCTGGCCTCGGCACTGCTGGCCGGGGTACTCCTGCAGTTCGGCATCGGCCTGTTCACCAAGATGCAGGAGAGCCTCACCGTCGTTCTCCCCATGTTCGCGGCCTACCTGCTCTGCAAACGCCGGCTTCCCCGGTACGCGGTCATCGGCGCCCTGCTCATCGGTGTCGCGGTCAGCGCGGCCCAAGGCTCGTGGAAACTCGGCGGATTGCACCTGTCCCTGGCAGAACCCACCTTCGTACAGCCTGAGTTCTCCTGGCATGTGATCGTCGGCGTCGGACTGCCCCTGTACGTGGTCACGATGGCCTCCCAGAACCTCCCTGGTGTCGCGGTGCTGCGCAACGCGGGCTACCAGACGCCGGTTTCGCCCCTGCTGACCTGGACCGGACTCGTCAACGCCCTGCTCGCCCCGTTCGGCTGCTTCGGCCTGAACCTGGCCGCGATCACGGCCGCGATCTGCAACGGGGAAGAGGCTCATCGAGACCCCCGTAAGCGCTATGTGGCCGCCGTATGGGCAGGCGTGTTCTATCTGGTGGTTGGTCTCTTCGGAGGCGTCGTGGGCTGGCTGCTCACCGCGATGCCCGCCTCGCTCGTCATGGGGATCGCCGGGCTCGGGCTCCTCGGCACGATCGGCGGCTCGCTCACCTCCGCCCTGTCGGACGAGCGCACGCGCGAGGCCGCCGTGATCACGTTCCTGGCCACCGCTTCGGGAATGACCCTCTTCGGCATCGGTTCCACCTTCTGGGGCCTGCTCGCCGGGGTGCTGGCGGCCGTGGTCCTCACCTGGAGGCGGCGGACGGCCACCGCAACGCCGCCGGAACCGGCGGAGGAAACCGAAGACGGGGAACTGCCACCGGCGAGCCGGACCGGGGAGGACGTCGGGGAGAAGGCCGGGGTGAAAGCAACCTCAATGACGTGAGTCCGCCACGGGCGGGGCTCCGGCCAGCTGACCCCGCCCGTCCGTAAGGCCCCCGCCCTCGCCCTCGTCCAGCACGTGGGGGAGCAGCCCGACCCGGCCCGCTCCGACGGTGTGGGGCGCCCCTCCGGTCACTGCCCCAGGGCGCCTTCTGGCGCCGTAGCGCCGTTCTCCCGCACCGCCGCCGCCCGCCACATCCTGGAAACCCTGTGGGGCCTCCCCGCTGGTCCCCAACGAACAGACGAACCTCCGAGGGAAGTTGAGCGTGAAGAGCGTTTTCCGCACCAGCCCACGCAGGACGGCCGCGGTCATCCTGACCGGGGCGCTGCCCCTGGCATTGATCGGCCTTGTCGCGCACCGGGTCGCGGGCGATGCGCCGGGAGAGCCGTCCGCCGTGCCGGACCAGGGGCTCGGCACAGTAGGTCACTTCTTCCTCGCCGCTGCAGCCGTCCTCCTGGCCGGATACCTCGGCGGCCTGACTGCCGGCCGCCTCGGACAGCCCCGGGTGATCGGCGAGATCTGCGCGGGGCTGGCCCTGGGGCCAACCCTGCTAGGGCGGCTGAGCCCCGGGGCAGCACACTGGCTCTTCCCGGAGCAGACGCTGCCGATGCTGGACGGGCTCGCCCAGCTCGGACTGGTCCTGTTCATGTTCGGCGTGGGCAGGGAGCTGAGCGGAATGCGACTGCGCGGTACGGCGGCGCAGGCCCTCCTGGTCTGCCAGGCGTCGTTCCTGGTGCCCTTCGCCACCGGAGCCGCGGCGGCGGTCCCGCTGGCCGGGTACTTCACCGGTGGTGCTCACGACCCACTGGTGTTCGCCCTCTTTCTCGGCTGCGCACTGAGTGTCACCGCCTTCCCGGTGCTGGCGCGGATTCTGGCGGACCTGAGGCTGACCCGTACACGGCCAGGGCAGCTGAGCCTGCTGGCGGCCGCGGTCGGCGACGGCGCCGGCTGGCTGGTGCTGGCCGCGATCCTGGCCGGCCTCCACGGGGCGGGCCCGTCAGGGGTGATACGGAACGTGCTGATCGCCGCTGTGGTGACTGCGCTCTTCCTGGGGCCGCTGCGCAAACTGCTGGCCCGGTGGCCCGACGTCCCGCTCACCGCCGGGACACCATGGCGCGAACCGGAGGGAGGCGGGGCCACCGCCATGGTCCTGCTCGCCGCCGGGGTCGCGGCGATGTCGGCGCTGACAGCCGCCGTCGGCGTACATCAGCTCATCGGCGCCCTGCTGGTGGGACTCGCCTGGCCCACCGGGCACCGGCAGGCCACGGCAGTGGCCGACCGCCTCGCCGGAACGGCCAAAACCATTCTGCTGCCGTTCTTCTTCTTCGGCTTCGGCCTCACCATCGACTTGGGAGCGCTGAGCTTTGACGGGCCGACCGCCGCCGCGCTGGCGACGCTGCTCGTCCTTGCCGTCACCTCCAAGATCGCCGGCCCCGCGCTGAGTGCCCGCCTGACCGGCATGCCATGGCGGCCCGCGCTGGCTCTGGGCGTCCTGCTCAACTCGCGGGGCCTGACCGAACTCGTCATCCTCCAAGTCGGCTACCAAGCAGACATCATCGATCAGCGCCTGCTGAGCATCCTCACGCTCATCGCCCTGGCGACCACCGCGATGACCCGCCCACTGCTACGGCTCCTGGGCCCGGATGCCGTGGAGGCGCCCTGTTCCGCCGCCGGGTCGGCGCCCCCGACCTCCCGCAAAGCCCCGGAGCCGACCGCCGCGCCCCGCTGACCCGTCGCTCACGCGGCATCACGCCATGCGGGGCCCAGCTGGCCCCGCTGATCGCCACCGACGCCGTCCCCGGTGTGACCGGCAGGCGCACCGTGACCGAACTCATCGTCAAGGACCTCGGCCTCGGCAGCAAATCCCTGGCCGGTACGGATGTCTTCTCCCTCCCGTGCGCAAGGGCGGCCGGGTCTTCTTCCGGAACACCAGCAACGGACTGTAGATCGTCGCCAAGGCCGACAAGACAATGAGCCAAAGGTCATCAAGCGCCTCATGGAGATCGACGGAAAGTAGCGATGTACGAGATCAGTGACGCGGGCCCGAACTTCCCCGGCTACAGCAACATCCACGTCGCGGTCCAACGGCGGGACCGCAGAGACGAGCTGCTCGATCCGCACCCCGGCGACGCCTCATCCGCGACGTGGACGCTGGAGTGCACGGCGACGCCGACGGACGCCGGCCTCGACCTCAAGGGACCGTACATCCAGGGCCGCCCTGCAGGCCGGTTCATCTTCCTGTCCTGGGGCACCGTGGACGAAGCAGGCACCTTCACCCTGTTCCGCCGGGCCAAGCTGATGCTCGACGCCATCGACCCGGACACTGCCGTTGCTGCGATGGGCTCCGGACGACTGCTCGCACGCCTACGTCTCACCGACGCCAAGGGCCGGCCCCTTTGCGCCCAGGTCCGGCCACCACTCATCGAATGGTCCGCCACCGCTGCGGCCTGACTTCCGGGATTCTCCGGCTCACTGCCCGGTCGGCGGACCGGTCTTTCCTGAATCTGAGGCGCCGCCGAGCTCGATCTGCTCGGGCAGCAGCCGATTTCAAGAATCCGCACCAACGGGCGTTAGCCACTGCTGACACCCAACCCTCAGTACGTCCCGATGTCGCACCTGAGAGCCGTGCTGGTTGCTCTCGCTGACGACTTCCATACAAGGGCTGCGGCCTAAATCTCGATCCACCGGTCGGCTTGTGAAGTGATCTTCTGAGGTTGGCGGAGCGTGATGTTGGGGTTTAAGGCCGGGTTCGGGTAGGAGGCATTCGCTGGTCTGCCCAGCTCTTCCACGATTTCGGCTCCGGTCGGGCCCTGGTGGGCGAAGTGGTCAGGGATGTAGGGCTGCTTCGGGCGATGCGTGGACGGCGGCGAACAGCTGCGTCCAGGGTTCCTGCCAGGGCCATCGCTGCGGTAGGTGCACAGTCAGGCGCCGGGCGGAGCGGGCGATCCTGCCAGGGACACGGACGAGGTGAGCGCGCAGAGTGGCGGTGGTGGCCTTGGCGTGGAAGGCCGAGGCCAGGGTTCCTGCGGCCCGCAGCAGGTTGTAGGCCATGGCCCACAGGCTCAGCCAGGCGGCGTTGGCGTGGAAGTGTGCCGAGGGTAGGTGGGCCAGGGCGGAGGCTTTGCTGTCGGAGATGACCTGCTCGACGACGGCGTGGTGGCGGTGCTCCCGCTCCGCCTGGAGCACCGGTGCCGGGCTGTCGGTGAAGAACGGGTGGTAGCGCCAGACGGGGAACAGTTCGCCCTGTTCCCCGATGGTGGCGGGTTTGGCCAGGTCACGGACCCGGCGCACGATCAGCCAGGCGGTGACTTGGCAGCTCTTTTTGCGGTTCGCGAACGCGGTGTAGGCGGGTATCTCGGCGACCTGGGCATCGAAGGTGGGTTCGCCGGTGTCGGGATCGGGCACGGCGGTGGGACAGGTGATCTGCTGCCACGCCTCGTCCGGGATGGCAAGGACAGCCCGTTTGACGGAGGGGTTCATGCCGCAGGTGATGGAGAAGCGGGCGCCGGCCCGGCGGCAGGCGGCGATCACACCGGCGTTGTAGAACTGGGAGTCCGCGCGCAGGATGCGCATGCCGGTGCAGCCCGCCTCCTGGGCGGTGGCCAGCGCCTCGCTGACAAGCTTCGCAGCGCCGCCGGAGTCGGCAGCCTTGCCGCGTCGCATCCGCACGGCGGCGATCACTGGCCGGCAGGTGGGGGTGCAGATGGTAGCGAGCAGCGGGTGGAGCGTGCGGATGCCCTTGAACCGGCCGTACTCCGCGCCTTGCTTGGTTCGGCCGTATACGCGCCTGCGGCCATGCCGGCCACGATGCTGGTGACTTTGGCGTCCGCTGCGGCACCCGCGCTGTTCTTCGCCCCGCTCAGCGCCACCTTCTGCGCTGTCAAACGGGCGAGCCCGCACCGCTCGGCCAGCCGCATCACCGGGACCAGCCCGGCATACGCGACCAGATTTCTCCGAACCGGCGGGTCCAGCCGAGTGGGCCGAATCGTGAACCCGTCCTCGGAGTCGACCACTTCGAAGACGGTGTCCGAGCTGAACTCGCTTTTGATGACGGCGGACCTGTCCCTCTCGCTCACCGCCACGCGATAGGTGATTGCCTCCACCGCCTCACGGCCGGCTGATCTACTGTCAGGTAACGTCATGTCCTCACCGTACCGGCCCGGTGCACCACAGCGGTCGGGCCCAATCCGCCAGCCGGATCACCGCCAACAGACCCGCGTCCGCGATCAGACCCGCTCCGTCGAACCAGACAGAGACCGCCGAAACGGCATGGCCGCTTTCACCCACGAGATGCCTCGCCGATCGTGCGTGAAGAAGCCTTCGACAAGCCCATCATCACAAGTCACGAGGCATCTCTCACGTCCCCGCCACACATCTCCCAGGCATCACACCGGTGGATCGAGGCTAAGACCGCGTCCTACATGGCCAGTTGGCAGTTGTGCTGGACATGGGGAGCGGACGGTGGGGATGGATCGTTCCGGACAGCCTGTGGGAGATCGCGAGGGTGTTGCTGCCGCCACCACAGCCATTGATCGCTCACCGGCCCCTGCCGCCCCGCCGCCAAGAGGCCAGGCACCCATCGCACCCCACCCTCTGGACATAAAAACGATTGCCCACCATCCGCTCCCTCCCGCCGCGAAGATCGTTACAAGCGATAAGGCCTTTATCGGCTCACATCACACGGCAGGAGACCGACGCATGCCCGACCCCACCCAGGACCCCGCCACCGCGCCGCCCTCCACCTCCCTCGCGGCACTGAGCCAGGTGGGCCTGCTCGCCCTCGGCCTCGCCGACCTGGCCTTCGACCAGCTGCGCCAGCTCGCGGACCGCGGTCGGCAGCCAGCGCACCGCTCCGACCTGCCTCACCTCCTCACGGACGGCATGAAGGAGCTGCACGCCCGCGGCGAACTGGCGGCCCGCCGCGTGACGCAGGACTCCGACAACTACCTGGAGATGCTCGCCCGCAAGGTCGTCGCGCAGCGGAGCGCGGCCGGCGATGGGTGAGCCCGAACAGTTCAAACGGCGCGTGGACGCCTACCTCCTGCGCCTGGCGGAGCAGGAGTCGGCCCAGCTCCTCAAGGTCTCGACCGACCTGGCGCCGCTGTGCGAACAGTTACGCGGCTCCCTGGAACAAGGCAAGCGGCTACGCGCCGCGTTCCTCTACTGGGGGTGGCGGGCTGCGGGACAGCCGGACTGCGACGGCATCATCCGCGCGGCGGCGGCCATGGAGCTGGTGCACGCGGCGGCATGCACACACGACGACATCATCGACGACAGCCGCGTACGCCACGGCATGCCCACGGCCCACGTCGCCTTCGCCGATCGGGCCGTGGCCTGCGGACAGGGGCAAGGCAGGCCAGTAGCCCTGGCGATGATGCTGGGCGACCTCCTCATGGGCTACGCCGGCCAGGTCTTCGCCACGTGCGGACTGCCCGGAGCGTTCATAGCGCGCACGGTGCCCCTGTGGTCGGCTCTGCTGCGCGAGACCGTGGCGGGCCAGTTCCTGGAGGTGCTGCGCACGGGCGACGGAGTGCCGCAGGTCACGGAATCGCTGGAAGTGGCCCGGTACAAGACGGCCAAGTACACGGTCGAACGCCCTCTGCACCTGGGCGCGACCCTGGGCGGCGGCTCGGAGCGACTGCTCGCAGCCTTCACCGCGTACGGACTCCCGCTGGGCGAGGCGTTCCAGCTCAGAGACGACCTGCTGGGCACCTTCGGCGACCCGGCCCTGACCGGCAAGCCCAACCTCGACGACCTGCGGGACGGCAAACCCACCGCGCTTATGGCCCTCACCCTCTCGCTCGCCTCCGAGGACGACCGGCAGGCCCTGAGCAAGACGGTGGGCCGCCCTGACCTCGACGAGGGCGACGCGGCGCAGGTACGGCGCCTCATGGAGACCAGCGGCGCCTGCCAGAAGGTCGAAGACCTGATCACCGAACGGCTGGCACTGGCGCACCGGGCACTGGAGACCGTCCCCCTGCCCCGAGCCACGTACACGGCGCTGCGCGACCTGGCGACCACATCGGCCAACCGCCCCCTCTGACCAGAAAAGCGAGCATCCACCATGACCACCCCCACCACCCCCCGCTACACCGAGGCGACGCTCGACGCCCTGCGTCGGCAGGGCGACCCGCTGGCGGACGAGACCGTGGCCGCCATGTTCGAACAGGGACAAGTGCAGGACTTCAACACCCTCATGCGCTTCTTCAGCACTGCGGGAACCCACCTCCCCGAAGCGCTCCCGGCCTCCGCCGCGTCCTTCCTCCAGACCACCGGCATGCCCCCCTCCTGGGTGGACTGGGACCTGATGGAGCGCGCCCGGCTGTTCTTCATGGACAACGCCGCGCACATCAACACCGGCCTATCCTTCGCCGCGATGCCGGCCACGTACGCCATCCCCCGCGTGGCCCGGCTACTGGCCTCGACGCACTCGATGGACTATCCCTCGCGCCGCATGGCGAACACCGGCCAGTTCGTCACGTACCTCATGCAGACCAACGCCTTCGAGGAGGGCAGCAAGTTCATCCCGGCCGCCCAGAAGGTCCGGCTGCTGCACGCCGCGGTCCGCTACCACCTGACCCACTCCGACCGCTGGGACGTGGCGCAGGACGGCGTCCCCCTGTGCCAGGAGGACATGATCGGCGGTCAGATCTGCTTCTCCATCCTCGTCCTGGATGCGATGGACCGCCTGGGCATCCACATGAGCGAGGAGGGCGCGGAGGCGTACTACTACGCCTGGCGGGTCGTCGGCACGATCCTGGGCTGCGACATGGAGGCGGCCCCCAGAAACCTCACGGAGGCACGTGAGTACGCCGACCTCTACCTGCTGCGCAACCTCGGCCCGTCGGAGGACGGCGTACGCCTCAACCAGCAGCTGGTGAAGATGTACGAGGACGTGGTCCCCGGCACCCTGTTCGATCCGATCGTCTCCGCCACCATCCGCTTCCTGGTCGGCGACACCATCGGCGACTGGCTCCAGCTGCCCCGCACTCCCTGGGACACGGTCGCCAAGGCGATCCCGCACGTTCTGAACGTCCTGGAGACCATCGAGGACAGCAGCCCGCTGGGCGAATGGGCGCTCGACAAGGCGGGCAGCCTCCTGACCACCTTCGAGCTGGCCTCCCTCACCCGCGGCCGGGTCATGCAGTACGCGATCCCGGAGGAGCTGAAGCAGGAGTACGGCGTCCGCTCCCAGCGGTCCCGCACCCACCGCTGGACGCCCCCGGCGTCGACGGTGGTCTGACGGGCCCGCGCACCTCGATGGAGCCCGGCTACGGCCGGGCTCCATCGAAGAGAAGGGGCCCGCATCCCGGGGCCCTCAAAGAGCTCGACGCCGCCACTGCCCAGCTCGGCACTGAAACGAACCGCAGTTCCACAGCAAGCGGCCGGGTCGGCTCTCACACCGTGACTGCCGAGCGGCGAGATCCCGCTGACCGGGCTGTGCGGTGACAAGATCGCGAGCCTCCTTCCCTGCATGCGCGACCACGACGGAGGCCCGGCAGAGATGGCGACACCGTGGCTGGTCGAGCAGCTGAAGGCGGAGCGTCACCGGATCGACTGCTCGATCCAGGACCTGTATTACACACGCGAGGTCCTGGACGAGGTCATCGCGACGGCAGCGGGCTAGTGACCCGAGTCAGGAGTCTGTCGGTAGTTCTTCGTTCGCAGCTATCGGCCGCAGGCCCGCCCCTGACGCCGGATGCAGGCAGGCAGTTTCAGGCGAAGGCTGGGGGATTACGCACGTCGGGCGGAACTGCCCACGAATCTCCGGCGCAGGACACTGAGGATTGTCCCGCGGATCAGGCCGACAGTGCCATGTCCAGGTTTCGCGACTACACGGCCACAGCTCGCTCGCGGCTGCCCTCGGCTACGAGCGCGAAGGCGGCCCCCAGCACCACGCCGGTCATCACGCCGATGCCGTGGTTGTTCTCCATCAGGCACAGCACCACACCGGCGGCCGGCACGAGCACGGACAACAGCCGCAGCTGCCGTTGCCGACCTCTCAGCGCATAAGACGTCGCGAGAGCGCCGACCAGACCACAGATCCCCACCGAGTCACCCCCGCCGTGCACACTCCAGCCCACCGTGCTCACCACGTGCGCCGCCACGCCGGACAGAAGGAAGACCACCGGCATCCACACTGCACCCAGCCTGCGCTCGGCCACAGGCGCGACGACCGCGAGGGCGGCCAGGTTGAAAGCGAGCTGCCCCCAGCCCGACGTCTGCACCAGCAGTGCGGTTACCACCCGCCACCACGGTCCGTGGGGAGCCCGCTCCAGATGGGGCATGACACCGGGGACGACGGTCTGCACCACGGCCATCGCTGTCATCACGCCCACCAGGACAGCGGCGGCCCTCGGCACCGGCCGCCGCCACAGCGCCGCGAGCAACCGGCCAGGGCCGACCTGCTGGTCCCCCAACTGGTCGATGACAAGCCGCGAACCGGGTACGACGACAGCGACCGCGCAGCCGTACAGGACCAGAGTATGCATGTTCATGCCGCAATGGTGCCGCGCGCACTCTGCCGACCAACAGTGACCCCTGTGGTGGAACAGCCATGACATATGTCCTACGTGGGCCGGCAACGGTGGAATCGACTCGCCGGGCAACAGCGGCCTGAGCCAGATGTTTGCGGATGGCGCTTCGTTCGCCGCTATCGGCCGCGGGCCCGCTCCTGACGCCGGATGCAGGCAGTCTTGGGCGAAGGCTGGAGGATCACGCGCGTCGGGGCGGAACCACCCAAGAATCTCTGACCCAGGACACTAGTGTTCTGCGCCTTAATTCCTGAGTGTTATTTCTGCTTGGTTGTGGAGTCATTGTCAATAACCGTGGATTGGGTGCGCCGGGGTCATCGGGAACCACAAGCGAAACCGGCACTCCAACTTCATCGGGCGGACCTTTGGCGAGACCCACCGCCGCGTCAACTTCATCGGCCGCTTCCCCGGCGAGACCTCGTGCGTCTTTCTGGCCTTCACCGTCCTCGACCGCGCTGCGAGTGGCTGGCGCGGCTTCACCGCCCCCGCTGGCTCGAATCAACTTGCATATATGCGCGCCGACTTGCTGCGAGGCGCCGACGTGATCCACCTCGCACCCCGCACCCGCGTGTCCCTCACCCGGGCCGCGTAACATCATGCACACGAAGCCAGCCCGTGATTACCTTTACAACAGAAAATGAATGCGCCCCGCCGCGTGCCGCGAGAGATGAGTCTTTACGGCCAACTGCATGTGGGGGAGTGCTGTTGCCGCACACGCTTTGGCACTGAGTTGGAGGCACTGGATATTGTCCGCACTGTGGTCCCTATAGTGTTAGCGATTGTCCTCATGGTAATCGGTGTGTTGCACTTCATCTGGGCGTTCTCCCCCTGGCCGTTCAAAGATGTAGTGACGTTTACCAAGACAATTGGTGGCACCGATGATGACGTGATGCCGCCGGCACCGAGCACCATTCTGGTGGGTCTGGCGCTGATCGGTGGCGCCGTGCTCACCCTCATGGTCAACGAGTCCATCCCGGGGATCGGCCCGGACTGGCTGCGGTTGGTGGGCATGTACGGCCTGGCGGTGGTTCTGCTCGCCCGTGGACTGGGCGGATACTTCATGAACTCCGGAGCCGCCAGCGAATTCCAGCGGTTGAACACTTTCCTGTACTCGCCGTTGTGCCGCCCTGAGCGGCATCGTCGCGGTAGCCGCGAGCAAGCGTTAGCTTCCCGCCTTATGAAGCGGGAAGCCCCTGGCGGTGTCGGTGGTTGTGACTTTGGCCAGGTAGTCGGCGAGGGAATTGAGGATCTCGTCGGCGGTTTTCGTCCAGGTGAAGGGCTGCGGTTCCTCGTTCCAGGTGTCGATCCACGCGGTGATGTCGTCTTCCAGGGCCTTCACGGAGGTGTGGACGCCGCGGCGGATGAGTTTGTCGGTCAGCAGGCCGAACCACCGCTCGACCTGGTTCGGCCTCGCCCACAACGGCGACCGGCGCGAAGCCCTGCGCTCCCTCGGCCGCGCTGAAGACGCCCTGGCAAGGCCGACATAACCGATCCGCAGCCGTCCTGGATCGCCTTCTATGGCCCGGCTGAGCTGCACTCCCTCACAGCGATCGTCCAAGACGTCGCCGGATACCCCGCCGAGGCCGAGGCCGCCTCGTACCGGGCACTCTCCGCGTTCCCTGCCTCCTACCGCCGCAACCGCGCGAACACCACCGCACGCCTCGCCCTCGCGCAGCTCCACCAAGGCGACGCAGAGCAGGCATGCGCCACCAGTGGCGACGTTTCGCGATCATGGATGGCGACCCGCTCCCCGGCCGCATGCGCCAACTGATCGGCGACTTTCAGCGCGACCAGACCGAGGCCACCGGCATCACCGTTGGTGTCACCACCGGGGTGGAAGCCGGCGCCAGCTTCATGGGTATGGGCGCCTCCGCCAGCCTGGAGACCTCGATCAGTACCTCCATTGAACTGGGCTACACGCGCCGGTACAGCGTGCAGACCTTCCGGAATCGCATCGTCGCCGTCACCTACAACGTGCCCACGAACCACGCTGGCGCCTTGTGGTCCGACACTCACGAACTGCTGCCTATCCGTGGCAACAGCACCCTGGTCAGCCGCTCCAGCGTGCTGCTGCACAGCGGCTCTTACACCGGCCGCACCCACCCTCACACCCCCGACACGCCGCCCACCGTCGACCCCGTCCCCACCAGCGAGCAGATCGAAGCTGCCAAGGAGCAGGGCATCAGCCAGGAGCAGCTGGTGAAGGAACTGGCGAAGATCGACGCCGCCAGCTTCGTGACCGACGCCGGCAGCTGAAGCTCCTGTAGGCCCTGTTCTCGCATAGCTACGGCCAAGTGGCATCTGTGGCCGTCTGTAGCAATACGAGAACCGGGCCTACATCCGCGACAAGACCCTCGAAGGCCAGGAACCGCCCGCACCAACGGCAAGGCGATCGGCGGCAGGAAGGTCTCCAACGACGACATGCTCGCCACCGCCGTACGCTTACGGGACGAGGAAGCCCTCTCCCTCCGCAGCTCGATCCGGCCGCAGCGAGCATCTGGAGCTGAGAGCGACGCGCGGGGGCGTCGAGCCGGTCGCGCCCTGACGCCATGTGATGCAGATCACCGGAGGTCGCGCACTTTAGGGGTACCGGAGGTGCACGGGGTATTTGTGAAGCGAAAAGCACTGGTCACGGGAAGTGTTCGGGTTGTCGCTGTGAGTCTACTGGCTGGTAGGGGATGCGGCGTGAGTGCTGCCGTTGCGGCCGACCTGAAATTCCTCCGAGGCGGCCTCCACGTTTGGCTACCCCCGGCCGGTTAGCTGTTCCCCGAGGGTAGCGAAGTCCTGCGGCACACAGTCCAGTTGAGGCCCCAGGGGGTGGGGGCGGGGCAGTGCCGACGAAGGGAAGGAAACACTCTTGTCCAATCTACTCACCGGCGCGCTGGTCATAGCCACCGCTGTGCGCGTCTTCGCCTCCGACGCCGTGCGTCTGGCCAGGCTGGGGCTGGCGGCAGGCGTCCGGGTGGGGGCTGCCTCACTGGCTGACCACCGGCCCACCGACCACCCGCCCCACCGGCACCTGGAATTGCTGCTGCCTCGCGCGACCGGCGAGGAGGAAGAGACATGGCCGAGAACGAGGCAAGGACACACTGGACGGCGCCGGCGCCAGACGTGCGCGAATCCCCGCGGATCCCGGTAGCTTTCTGGGGTTTCCATGACCGCTTCAAGCGGGCCTACCGCAAGTACGCCGAACTCCACCTCGGCGACGAACGGCTCGCCGGACGGGTCGTCCACACCGTATTCCTCAGTCTCCTGCAGGGCTGGCCCCGCCTGATGGAAGAGGCCGGCCCCGCCGCCAGCGCCTGGGCCCATCTCAAAGAGACCGTCGACGACGTCCTCATCGCCCAGCGCCGGGACTCCGCCATGGCCGAGACGGCCGTCTTTCATCGGGTCGCCCGCGCAGTCCTGGAAGGCGCCCGGGACGAATTCGCCGCCATGGAAAGCAGCGTCGGACTGTATCCGGCAATCGCCCGCCTGCCAGGACGGCAGTTCGACGTCATGGTGCTGCACTACGTCCTCGACTGCAGCACCGCCAAAACCGCCGGCATCATGGGCATTACCGAAGCACGATGCCCACGTCTTCCCCGACGACGACCCCGACGGGGAAGAGGAAAGGGCATCCCGCCGAAAGCTGGAGGAAGGCTTCACCGACGCGGTACGCCGCGGCTTTGCATGGGGCGGCTGCCCCCAGCCTGCTCCCCTCCTGCCCCCCTACGGAGGGCAGTCGGCGCCGACGTCTCGCCGCGAACGGGCAGCCCGCCAGTTGCGGGCCCTGTCCGCCTGGACCATCCGCGGCCCGCACGCTGCACAGCACATCACCGGTCTCGCCACCACACACCAGATCGACCCCGACGGCGCCATGACCTTCGCCTGCCTGCTGTACCTGGCTGACCGCGATGAGCAGGCCGAGTTCCTGTGGCAGTTCGCCGCAGGCGCCGGCAAACCGGCCTCGGCCGAATGCCTGCACCTTCTCTACATCACCCGCGGCGAGCTGCGTCACGCCCGCCACTGGGCCTACCAGGCTTCCGCTCTCGACGCCGGCGAATCCCGCCCCGGCCACAGCGCCCCCGACCCGAGATCCGAGCCCGCGCCCTTGAACTCCCTCATGTTCCTGCGTGCCCTGCGCATCCTGCGACGACCCGATGCCGCCATCACGGCCGAACGCTGGAACACCGAATGCTTCTATATCCAGGCCGGAACCCTCTCCGGGCCCCTGACCGCGGCCGTCCAGAGCCTCACGGCCGAAGCCACTGCCGAGGCCGACGCTTTGCTGTGGCCAGACCTCGCACTCGCCGACCAACTCCACGAGTGCCGAGCGTCCTGACCTGCACGAGCCGACGGACTCCCGTCGGGGCCCGCACCTCCTGGACGCCACCGACAACGGCCATGCCTGAGGCCGACTGGGTGCGAAGGTCAGGCAGAGCTGGCGGCCGGGGGTGGGCCTCGGAATGCTGGGAAACCACTCGTAGTCCCTGACGTTGCGGCAGACCCACATGATCCGCGACGCTCTACGATCCAGCGCCGGGACAGCACGGCCCCAGGCGGCCAGGCCGCCTCCTGCCGGTCCTGCCCGGCCGCAGCGCGGAGCGTCGTACGCCGGGCGGGTGATTGAGACTTAGCGCTTCAGATGGCCCCTCAGCGGTTGAGTTGGCCCGGCTGAGCGTCATGGTTGACCCCAGACAGGCGTGACGGCCGACACCCCGCGGGCCAACCCGGAGGCCCGACCACACCAATCTCCTTGACCTCAACTGGACTTTAGGTAGGAGCCTGGGAGGCATGAACAACGACACCGCCGCTCCCCGTGGCTCCTTTCCTTCCCACACCGGGTTGACCGATCCGCAGCAAGCCGACGTCGGCCCACTGTCCGACGCCGCGCTCGATGAGCTTGCCGAGAGGATCGCCGCCGCGACAACGATCGTCGGCATCGGGGAGTCCACGCGATTCTCCCGGGAAACCTTCGGGGTACGGGACCAACTCTTCCGCAGGCTGGTCCAGCGACACGGGTTCCGGGCGCTGGCCATACAGGACAGCGTCAGCGTCGCCGCTGGCCTCAACAGGTACGTGCACGCAGGCGAAGGTGATGCCGCGTCCGCCCTCGACAGCGCCTGGCGTCCCTGGCGCACCGTCGAGATGGCCGCGGCATTGGAGTGGATCCGGGCGTTCAACCAGGAGCACCCGAACGACCCCATCCGGATCTTCGGCGTGAACCCCGTGCAGGCGCAACCCGAGGACTACGACGCCGTCCTGGATCACGTACGCGGATCGGCCCCGGAACGGCTGGCGGAGGTGGCGTCTCACCTGGCACCGATCCGGACAGCTCACCACACCGCGGAGCATGTGCAGCGCGCCCAGGGAATTCACCCGGGGCGCCCGTTCGCCGAGCATGCCCGCGACGCGCTCGCGCTGATCCGGTCGTTGCTCGACGCCGACCACGCCGACGGCATCCTGGCGCGGATGCGTATGATCGTCGACTTCCACGAACGCAGCGTCGCCGGGCAAGGGTTGTCCACGGACGATGTCGCCGTATGGGCTGGTGCCATCGGCGATTACCAGCGTCGGACCGGTCTGCGGGTGGTCTACTGGGATGGGATCGGTCACACTTCGGCAACCGCGGTGACCAGCCCGCTGGCTCCCGAGCGTGGTCCCCAGCCCAGCGAAGGCAGTCTGCTGCGCAAGTGGTACGGCGCGCAGTACGTCTCCGTGGCGATCGGATTCCATCACGGAGACCTCGGTGTCGCCGTGGTCCCGGAGCCGGCCGGAGATCTGATCGACGCGAGGCTCGGCGAGACGGATCTGCCCGCCCACTGGCTGGATCTGCGCCGCGAAGCGGTGCGTCGCCGATGGGACGGACCGGCGAAGGCGCGCGTTATCAGCGGCGTCTACGACCCGTCCCGCGACGCCGACGAGCACCTCGCCGTTGCTTCCCTTGCCGATGCATTCGACGTGCTCATCCACATCCACCGAGTGACCCCAGTGCGATGGTTGCCGTGAGCAGCACCCCACTATCGACCCCGACCCCGACGCCGAGGTCGGCAGAAGGCATGGAGCGTGCACGTCCAGGCTCCATACTCTTTGCGTGTCGGTATGCCTGCCCACGATCATCAGAGTGCGGAACGTGAGCTCTTGGCCGTTTCGTAGTTGAGGTTGGGGAAGGATCGCTGGTCGCGGGCGGGGGACGGCCCTCACGCGCCGGGGCGGGCGAACAAGCCGGGTTCGGGTTCGAGGAGGATGCCCCGGCTGACCAGGCGCTTCAGCTTGGACCGGATGCCTTCGGTGTTCTTCGGGAGAATCGGCAGGTCGAGGGCCTGGCAGAGGTCGCGGGCGCGCATCGGTCGGCCCGTGTCGGCCAGGGCGGTGAGGATCTGCTGGTAGGCGGGGTGCTCCGGTATATCGGGGCGGTCCGGCTCGGCGGCGGGGCGGTGGAGGGTTGCCGGCAGCGCTGGTCATCAGCGTGGCTATCGACACGGTTCAACCAATCTGCGCGGAACGCGCGATGCTGGGTTGAGGAGAGAGCGGGGCCGGCCCCGGTGCGTCCGATCCGGGCAGCGCGAACATCGCAGCCCGGTTTGCGCCGGGACAAGCCACCGGCGGCCAACGGAAATCTGACGTGTGATCAAGCGGCCGGTCCTGGGCACGCGGTGATCCAGCATGCCCAGGACCGGCGGGTGGGCTCAGCCCCCCTCGAAGGCGCGGCGCAGCACCGTGACGGCTTGGGTGATCGCTGCCTCGGCGGCCTGGGTGCCGCGCAGGGCGTTGAGCATGACGAAGTCGTGGATGATGCCCTGGTAGCGGGTCGCGATGACCGGGACGCCGGCCTCGCGGAGCTTGTTGGCGTAGGCCTCGCCCTCGTCGCGCAGCACGTCGGCCTCCGCGGTGACGACCAGTGCCGGGGGCAGGTCCTTGAGTTCCTCGATGGTGGCGCGCAGCGGGCTGGCGGTGATCCGGGCGCGCTCGGCCGGGTCGGTGGTGTACTGGTCCCAGAACCACTGCATGGCGTCCCGGCGCAGGAAGTAGCCGGTGGCGAACTGCCGGTAGGAACCCGTGTCGAACGCCGCGTCGGTGACCGGGTAGAACAGGACTTGCTGAACCAGCGGGACGCCGCCGCGCTCCTTGGCCATCAGCGTCAGCGCGATGGCCATGTTGCCGCCCACCGAGTCACCCGCGACGGCGATCCGGCCGGCGTCCAGGCCGTTGGTCGCGCCGTCGGTGACGATCCATCGGGCGGTGGCGAAGACCTGCTCGACGGCCACCGGGTAGCGGGACTCCGGGGACAGGTCGTACTCCGGGAACACCACCGCCGCGCCGGCACCGACGGCCAGCTCGCCCACCAGGCGGTCGTGCGTGTGGGCGTTGCCGAACACCCAGCCCGCGCCGTGGACGTAGAGGATGACCGGCAGCGCGCCGGTGGCTCCGGCGGGACGGACGATCCGGGTCCGCACCGACCCGGTCGGCCCGCCGGGCACGGTGACCCACTCCTCGTCGACCGCGGGCTTGGTGATCTCCCCGGACTGCACCTCGTGCACGGCCTTGCGGCCCTCCACCGGACCGAGGTCGAACAGGAACGGCGGCTCCGCCGTCGCCGCGGCGAACGCGGCGGCGGCCTGCTCCAGGACCGGCGCGGCCGGGATGTTGTCGGACATGGCTGACTCCTCACACACAGAGATGATGTGACGCACTGCCAGATCGGCGGCCCGTGCGTGGCGCCGCCGAGAAAGAAACCTATTGCACGATTACATTGTGCACAATCTAATCGCCCACATTGAAACTGCCCGTTCGAGACCGTAGGCTCGACCAGTGGAATCACTGGAAGGGGTGCCGATGTCCGGAAGCCGGGGCGCACGCGACGGCCAGGAGTACTCGCTGCTGCTGGACGACCAGCTGTGCTTCGCGCTGTACGCGGCCTCGCGCGCGGTGACCCAGCGGTACCGCCCGCTCCTGGACGACCTCGGCCTGACGTATCCGCAGTACCTGGTCCTGCTGGTGCTCTGGGAGTACGGCAGCGTTCCGATCAAGGAGATCGGTGCCGCCCTCCAACTCGACTACGGCACCCTGACTCCACTGATCAAGCGCCTGGAGGCCGCCGGCCTGGCCCGCCGCGAGCGCCGCCCCGACGACGAGCGCACGGTCCTCGTCAGCCTCACCGACGAAGGCGGCGACCTGCGGGTCCGGGCCCGCGCCGTCCCCGTAGCCATCGGTGACGCCATGGGACTGTCACCCGAGGACCACCGCGAGGCGATGCGGATCCTACGGACCCTCACCGCCCAGGTGGCGGCCTCCGGCTGACTGGCGCGGCCAACCCGACCGCGTTCCGCTACAGCCATACAAGTCGGAACCTCACCGGCGTCAGGCGCGGCTGGTGAGACCCTGCAGCAGGTAGTGCAGGCCTGCGTCCACGGCGGCCTCGCGCTCGGCGACGGACCTGGACGGCTGCAGGTTGAGCAGGATGGTGGCCAGGCCGTGGACGGTCGCCCAGCTGGCCATGACGGCCGCGTCCGTCTCCTCGGCCGGAAGCAGGCCCGCCTCGGTCAGGCGTCGCAGGGCTGCAATGAGCAGTGTGTCCGGCTTCGGGTGGTCCTCGCTCGCGGAGTCCGACTGCTTCTCGCCGAGTCCCGGGGTGCCGACCCCGTCGGGGTTGCCGTCCATGGCGATCCGGAACAGGCCGGGCTGGTCGAGCGCGAAGTGCACATAGGCGCGGCCGACTTCGCGCAGGTGGACCTCGGCCGCCTCGCGTGCGTCGGCGGGCTCGTCGACCTGTGCGAGGTGCGACAGCATGGCGGCGGCCATCGCGCGCAGGGCGTGCTGGGCGACCGCGGACTTCAACTCGGCCAGCGTTCCGAAGTGTGTGTAGACCGCGTTGGGCGCCACGCCCACGATCCGGGTGACCTCCCGCAGCACGATCGCTTCGGGCCCGCCCGTGCGGGCCAGTTCGGCCCCGGCCCCGACGAGCGCGGCCCGGAGGTCTCCGTGGTGGTAGCTGGAGCGGGTGCGCGTCGAACGAGTGGCCATGTCGTCGATCCTGGCACGGACGTTCACCGCGGGCCAGCAGCTCATTCCGAGACGGGCGCGGCTTGGACCTGGGAGCGCCGCTGTCCGGCCGAGGGGGTGAAGCGCAGACCCGGCAGGTTGCGGCGACGGATCATGAGCTCGGCTATGACGATGTTGGGCAGCCAGCACAGGAACGGGACGGCGGCGTAGGCGTTGTCGAACATCTGCTGGTCCGTCGCATGGCTGCCGATCAGGGCCTGGATGCCGATGAGTAGGCCGAGCCAGAGTCGCAGGGTGGGGGCGGCGAAGGTCAGGGCGAAGCTGCGGATCATCCACGCCCGGTGCTCGGCCACGTCGTGTCCGCGGATCGCGCGGTAGCCGCGGTAGGTGGTCCACGCCCACAGCACCGCCAGACTGCCGAAGCCGAAGAAGCCCACCAGCCCGGCCTCGCTGACGAACGACATCACGAACGCTGCGACCGAGCCGAACGCGATGGCGACGACGTAGGTGCGCCCGGTCCAGCGGTGGATGGCGGGCCACCGTCGGCGGATCGCGCGGACGAACTGGAACGGCCCCACGGAAAGGGCCAGGCCGGCGAAGACGATGTGCAGGTAGAAGGCGATCTGGATCGGCAGTGCGCGGTGGGCGTAGTTGTTCGCCAGTCCGACGCGCTGGGCGCCGAGCGTCTGCAGGCCGGCGGTCGCGTACTGGCCGACGAAGTAACCCGCGACGGCGAGTGAGAGCACGGTCATGAAGGTCCAGTTGAGCCGGGGGTTGCCCTTTCCCGTGGCCCTGTCCTTGCTCGCGGGCGGGGTCTTCACTGTCGGTGTGGTGGTCACGGCGGTGCCTTTCTCGGGGAAGGCGGAGGTGCAGAACCATCAATCTGGACACCGTCCAGATTAGGGAGTGTGCATTCGACGTGTCGACGCACCTGGACCGGATGGATCGGCAGTCGGCGGGTGCCGATCTGGTGGTGGATTGCCGCCCGAGGACCGCAGCGAGGTGACATGGGTCCAGATCGTGCACGTGTCGGTCTGGCCGGTCGGCGCCGGCCAGACCGACACTCCGGTGGTCAGTCAGTGAGCGGGCAGCTCGAACCCGAGGGCGGTCAGGGCCTCCACGGCGGCCTGCTGGTCCTGCTCGTACGTGCCGCCCGAGATGCCGATACCTCCGATGCACTGGCCGTTCTCGGTGATCGGATAGCCCCCGCCGACGGCCATCAGGCGCGGGTGGCCGGCCAGCGGCGCGACGCGCGGGTTGGCGAGGTAGTCGTTCCACACGTGGGTCGGGGTGTGGAAGGAGGCCGCGGTCCAGGCCTTGTCGAGCGCGACCTCGGTGGCGAGGAAGGGCGCGCCGTCGGCACGGTCGAAGGCCATCAGGTGTCCGCCGTGGTCAGTGACGGCGACGGCTGCCGTGAAGCCGATCCGGGCGGCGGCGGTGTGCACCGCCGCGATGAGTGCGCCGGCGGCGGCCTGGGTGATCGTGGCGGCTGGGGCTGACTTCTGGAGCGTGTCAGTGGTCATGACGGGTTTCCTTCGGGACTGGGCGGTGCTGGTGGCGCTGCAGCGGTGAGGGCCGGGTCACCGCAACGGTGAGGCGGGGGTTGGGGTGACGCGGGTGACGACGGACTTCTCGGGGATCAGCAGGCCGTAGACGACCGGCCCGATCTCGTTCTTCCAGCGGTCGTGCTGGTAGACCGCCGCGTACAGGGCCTCGCTCTGGGCCTCGTCCTCGAACCGGCGGATCCACACGTAGCCGTCCTCGTCCTGGGCGTCGACGAAGGAGGCGGTCACGTCCATGCCCAGCGAGGCCTGGAACGGGATGACCACGTCCTCCATGTACCGCACCCACTCCTCGCGACGTCCGGGCTGCGCCTGGTAGCGGCGGATCTCGTAGTACATGCTGCTAGTCCAACTCTCTTGCGATGGTGGTCAGTTGGTGACAATCAGGACGAGCTTGCCGCGGGTGCGACCGGCCTCGCCGCGGGCGTGGGCCGCACCGGCCTGCTCCAGCGGGAAGGTCTCCTCCACCTCGACGGTGACCTCGCCGGCGTCGATCAGGCCGGCGATCGCCGTCAGTGCGGCGCCGTCCGGCTCGACCAGGAACGGGGTGACCCGCGCACCGGCCGCCTCGGCGGCCTGGGCCAGCTCCGGGGAGACGCCGGCCGGGATCGCGACCAGCAGGCCGCCCGGGCGCAGGACCTTCAGCGATCGGGTACTCGTCTGGTCGTGAGCGTCGCCCACCAGGTCGATGACGACGTCGACGTCCGCGACGGCGTCCTCGAAGCGGGTGGTGGTGTAGTCGATGCTCTCGTTGGCGCCGAGTTCCTTGAGCCAGGGGTGGCGGGCGGCGCTGGCGGTGGCGATCACGTGGGCGCCCAGGTGGCGGGCGAACTGGACCGCGAAGTGGCCCACACCGCCGGCCGCGGCCGTGACCAGGACGCGCTGCCCGGCCTGCACGTGGGCGGTGTCGACCACGGCCTGCCAGGCGGTCAGCGCCGCCAGCGGCACGGCAGCCGCATGTACGTGGTCGAGGGTGGCCGGCTTGCGTGCCCACTGGCGAGCCGGCGCGGTCACGAACTCCGAGTAGCCGTTCGCGACGCGCGGGAACCACGGCATCCCGTACACCTCGTCACCGGCCTTCAGCGTGGTCACACCGAAGCCGACCTCCTCCACCACACCCGACACGTCCCAGCCCAGGGTGAACGGCGGCTCACCCAGCAGGCCCGCCATGCCGGTGCCGCCGCGGGTCTTCCAGTCCACCGGGTTGATTCCGGCCGCATGCACCCGGACCAGCACCTCGGTCGGCAGCGGCACCGGGCGCCGCACCTGCTCGACCCGCAGCACCTCCGGGCCGCCGAAGGTGTCCTGGACCACCGCGCGCATCATGTCTGCGGACATGCGTCATCTCCTGAAAGAGCACTCTGTGGAGGGCCGTTGGCGGCCCTCCCTCGACGTCGACGACGCTATCCCCGTGGGTATAGTTACCTTCAAGGTCCAGTACTTCCCATCGGGAAGTGACCTGGTGAGGAGAGTGAGCATGACGACCACGTGCCCCAGCGGCCGGCACTCGCACCACGACGTCTACGCCGCCCAGTGCCCCTGCCGCACCCTGCTCGACCTACTCGCCAACAAGTGGTCCGCCCTGGCCATCGGCGCCCTCGAAGACGGCCCCCAGCGCTTCGGCGAACTCCAGCGCAAGCTCCAGGGCGTCAGCCCCAAGGTGCTGACCCAGACTCTGCGCCGCCTGGAAGACTTCGGCATCCTCGACCGCACCGTCTACCCCGCCGTCCCACTGCACGTCGAGTACTCCCTCACCCCGCTCGGCCAGAGCGCCGCGATCCCCCTCAACCAGCTCCGCTCGTGGGTCGAGGACAACATCGACCACGCCTACCGACCCGAGCCGGTCGCGTCCTAGGGCCTGTCCGGCGGACAAGCCCTAGCGGGGCGCACGGTCGACCACCGCAGTCCCCGCCGTCGTTGCCCTTTGCCGGAAGCCGACGGGTTGCACTCCCGGGCCACGGACCCGACCGAGGGATCATCGGGGATTCTCCGACCCGACGGAAAAGACGAGCCCCGCTCGCTCAAGGCAACCCCTGCAATCGTGGCCACTTCCCTTCGAGGAAGCGTGAGGGCGATCCCCCTTGCCGTCCGGACCCGGCCCCGCGCCAAGTGCGACATTTGCCCGATGGTGCGTCAACATCCTTGCTGAACACGCTGATCTGTTCCGGTATTGACCCGTCGCCGGATCCAGACACCAGTCACTGACGTCACCGCACTGCCGACCAGGTTCGCGTCCAAACGCCGTCAGCGTCGTTGCGGTCGGGTACAGGACGGCCAAGCGGGGATCGACACGACCAACTTGCCGTACGCGTGAGATGCGGATGCCGGGCAGAGGGTGCACCCCGCGGGCCCATCCTTGTCATTTACGGACAGCCCTGCCAGCAGGCCACCCAGCCACCCAGCACTCCCATCTGCACCACCAATGCACGCTTGTCCACCAGTCGTCCACCGAGACCCTCCGAGACCGAGTGAACCGACTCGCCATCATCGGCAAAGCCGCAGGTCACAGGGCTGCGCAGCGAATGAATGACGCCAGCGAACCCGCGACCTACGCATTGCGATGCGCAGAGTCCAGGTGCCCGATTTTCCCGATTCCCATGGTCAACGAAACGAGAAAACCCCAGGTCAGAGGCCTGACCTGGGGTTTACCTTGGAGCCGCTTTCGGGATTCGAACCCGAGACCTACGCATTACGAGACCAGCAGGGATCGTGTTGCGTGGTGCCGTCCCGTGCCGTCTTGCCTGATCAGAGCATGTGCAGCAGGTTAACCCCTGCTACCCCATGTTGCACCGTCCGAAGGCGTCCGTCCACCGGCTGTCCACCGAGACGGCCTCCGGCGGTGCCGCCGGACCGCCGGCCGGAGCTTGTTGGCATGCTACAAACCGACCACGAGGGTGTCGCCGTTGCCGAAGTCTCGGCCGGCACCCCTGTCCAGCTCCAACCGCTGTCACGGGGATGGACCCGTGAGTTCGTGGTGAAGCCACGGTACCGGTTTCGGCGGACGGTTCCAGGAGTTGGCGACGGTTGCGTCCGGGGAAGTGGTGTACGGGTTCCATCCGTTCCGGGGGTTTCGTCCCGGTAGCAGGTGTCGCCTGAGAACGTAAGAGTGCGGTACGTGATCTTCCGTCCTGCTTGTCATCGCTCGATGGGGTGATGTTGAGGCATCGTTGCCGGTCAAACGTTCGGGGTTCGCTTGGGTGACGGGATGAGTGATCGCATGCCGTACTCGAGTGACGTCTGTGACGAACAGTGGGCCCTGATCGAGCCCGTGATCACAGCGTGGAAGGCCGGGCATCCCTCGGCCAGTGGCCACCGGGGCAAATACACGATGCGGGAGATCGTGAACGCGGTCCTGTACCAGAACCGCAGCGGCTGCCAGTGGGACCTGCTGCCCCACGACCTGCCGCCTGCCGGCGCGGTGAAGTACTACTTCTACAAGTGGCGCGACGACGGCACCGATCAGACCATCCATGATCTGCTGCGATGGCAACTGCGGGAGAAGAAGCGGCGGTTAGCCGACCCGAGCCTGATAATCCTGGACACGCAGAGCGTTCACGCGTCCGTCGGGGTGCCGGCCACCACGACCGGCAAGGACGCGGCGAAAAAGGTGCCGGGCAGGAAGAGATGCCTGGCCGTAGACGTTTTGGGCCTCGTCATCGACTGCGTCGTCCTGCCTGCCTGCGCCCACGAGAACGCCGCCGGCATCGCCCTGCTGGACAGTGTCGCCGGGCAGTGCGACACGGTGACCAAGGCCCTGGTCGGCCAGGGCTTCAAGAAGAAAGTCGCCGATCACGGCAAGAACCTGGGCATCGACGTGGAGATCGTCGAGCGCAACCCGGCCGACAAGGGCTTCATCCCGCAGGCCAAGCGGTGGATCGTGGAGCAGACGAACGGGATCTTGATGTTCTACCGCCGTCTCGTGCGTGACTACGAACATCGGCCCGCCTCCTCCCGCTCCCGCGTCCTTTGGGCGATGACCTCCGTGATGAGCCGCCGCCTCACCGGTCGCACCATCGCCTCCTGGAGGACCGCATGAGCGAGAACGTGCAGGTCAAGGCCATTCTGGTACACATCGAGGACCGAGAGCGCGAACTGTCTGACCAGGCTGAGCAGTTGAGGGCCCGCATCGAGGAACTCACCGGGCAGCTCGGCGAGATCGACGCGGAGAGCGAGAACCTGCGCATCACCCACAAGACCCTCCTCGCTCTCCCCCTGTCCCCACCCGCCGCCGAGCCGGACCGCCCCGATATACCGGAGTACCCCGCCTACCAGCAGATCCTCACCGCCCTGGCCGACACGGGCCGACCGATGCGCGCCCGCGACCTCTGCCAGGCCCTCGACCTGCCGATTCTCCCGAAGAACACCGAAGGCATCCGGTCCAAGCTGAAGCGCCTGGTCAGCCGGGGCATCCTCCTCGAACCCGAACCCGGCTTGTTCGCCCGCCCCGGCGCGTGAGGGCCGTCCCCCGCCCGCGACCAGCGATCCTTCCCCAACCTCAACTACGAAACGGACAAGAGCTCACGTTCCGCACTCTCAGTGCCTGCCGCCCCAGGTAGGCAGACGCCTGCCCCGTGAGATCAATGCTGGAGCTCCGCCACCACGGCTGGCCTTCGTGGCCAACCCCGACGCTCGGGCGGGTCAACTCAACCGCTAAGGGGCCATCTGAAGCGCTAAGTCTCAGTGATGTGTCCGGGCGATTCGCCTGGATACTGCCTCCGCTGCTGCGGCCGTGCCGGGCGGCTCGTCTCCGGCGCCACCGCAAAGGCGCCGGACCTCGCCGAACTCAGGCACACCACAGCCACGTCCATCGCGGCCCTCATCCGGGACCCCGCCGGACTGCCGGACGCCTTCGCCGCCGCCCTCGCACTCGGTCACGCCCGCTGCGCGGCCGATCCCAGCGCAGCGCACGTCGACACCTGGGGTCCCTGGGCCCTGGCCGTGCAGCTCGGCTCCGCGCTGTTCTGCGGCGCGCAGCCGCAGGAGTGCTGGTTGGACGAGGACCTCGTGCGGCAGCTGCCTGCCCTCCCCGCCGAGCCGCCCGCCGATGCCCGCAGATGGCTCGATGCCTTCTACGTCGCGGTCGTGTGCCGTCAGCCGGACCGGGTCAACCGGCTGTGCCAGGTACCGCTGGAGGCACTGCAGCGCGACGACTCCGTCGACGCATACGTCCTGCACTGGATCGACACCCTGCAGACCTACTGCTCCGACCGCCCCATCAACGACACCGTCGACAAGCTGATCGCCACCATGGAGGCATCCGCGCCCCGGTCTCTGACCCACGCCCCGAAGGACTTCGTCGACCTGATCGACTATCAGCCGGCCGCCCTCTTCCACCGCCTGATCACCCGCGACCGCGACGCCTTCGCCGAAGCACTGGCCGAAGCCCTCGACCACCACAAAACGTACTGGCGCGACTCGGCGGCGCCCCGTGCCCAGGTGGCGCTCGGCCCGCTGGCCATGGCGTGTCTGGCGTACGACTACGAGTTCCCGTTCGAGACCGAGCAGCCCTACCTGCCCCGGTACCTGCTCAACCGCGAACGCATCGAGACGATCCCCGGCTGACACCGGCAGAAGATCGCCGAGGTAGCGCGCAGGCGCAAGCGATGGCGCCTGGCGTGGCTGATGCCGAACGCGTTCTTCGTCATCAGCGCCTGCAATCGCCGTCTGGAAACAATTGTTTCCACCGGTGGGCTCCGCGGGGGCAAAACCCTCGGTGGCCCCATCCACCGGGCGCTCGCGAGCACGCCAAGCGCGAGACGTATCCCGAAGCCGTCGAGAACGGCTGGCGTCCGCCTCAGCCAGGCAGCAGGGTCCGCCGACCACAACGCCCTGATACCACCGACCGGTACACCCGCTCGCGCGGCCTGCTCATGACAGCCCCAGCCACGAGTTGCTCGGGGCGTCGCCTAACCGGATTGGCGGGATCCACCGTCTTTGAGAGGTGCGCAGAGATCAGGCCATCTGTCACAGCGCCTACTGGAGGGAAGGGGGAAATCAATTCGCTAAATTCGGGCGAAAGGTGGACAGTGCGCACCAAGCCGGGTCCACGAACCAGCCAAAGTAGTTCAATCTGTTTGACTGCCGCCATTCTTTCATGGGGGATCCCTCCGAAACCTCACACGGGGATCAAACAGGGGGATATCGTGAGGGAATTCGGAAGAGCGATAACTTTTGGCTTTGCGAGCATGGCGCTCGCGGTCTTCAGCTTTGCCGCCCCGGCAGCTGCATACAGCCCTCAGGGCGGCACCGTCACCAATAATACCGGGATTGAAGCCACCGACGGTCTCACGGCAGGGCAGCCCGTAATCCACACGCGCGGTGACGGGGTGAAGCCGCCCGCGGAGCTGGGTAACCCCTCTGAGTGGGGTGTGGTAAAGATCGAAATCAACGATTCGACTGTCCAGCCGTTGGGAAATACCTGCAAAGAAGTCACTCACGGCACGTGGTGCTATGGGTGGGAATCGGCGGGCGTGGATGGAAAGAAGTGCTATTCGAACTACCGCGCGGATACGGGCCACCTGACCACGGTCAGAGTTCAAAACGTCGACTATTCAAGCGGCTGGGTGCCGAAGTACAAGACTTCCTACGCCAATGTAACCATTGGCCTGGCGTACACTTGCTACGCCTACTACAATAACGCTTAAATGCGACCCCCGCGTTGCGGGGTGAATTCCTGGTTGCGGGGTGAATTCCTGCTAGGCGGGGTCGACTGGCGTGCGACCCTGGGTCCACACGGGCAACCCTGTGGACCCAGGGCTCTACTGTGTCCGCTTGGTCTCAGACTGGACGGGGAAGAGAAATCGGAAACTTTCCGGGCGCTCGCGCTTTGTCGCTGGCAGCGCCACTCGGGGTTGGTTTTCTGCTTGGCCTACTAGGCCCTCTTGCTGGAAAGTGGGACAGTCCCGCCAGTGTAGTCGTGGACGTCATTTTCTCCGGCGGATGGTCATGGGCCTGTTACGCATTTCTGGTGGGTTATTTCCGTCAATCCAAAATTGAATCCGTCATTCTTGCGCCCCTTGGACTGGCCATCGGGGTGGTTACTTACTACCTATTTAAGGATTCAATTCTTGCCGACACCTCGGACGGATTGCAAGCCGGCGCCTCAGGTTCAGGTTCTAAAATTGCGGTATGGGGAATGCTGGCGTTTGCATTCGGGGCACCTCTCGGCCTCTTGGGTAACGTCGCGCGAATCCCAGGCGTTGGCGGCCTCTTCTTTCGGCTGCTTATTCCGCTCGTAGCCTTCTACGAGACCTCTATGCGCTTGGATGGGGAGTCGCGCGGGCAAGGTTTGGTCGTCACAAGTACCTGGAATGCTGTTCGATTCATCGCAGTGGCTGTTGCGTTCGCTCTGGTGGGTCACACGATCTGGAGTTGGTGGCACGCTCGACGTACTCGTTCTTCGAGATCTGAAGAGCTTGATTGCCGACAAGACCGTGAGGTGAGCTGAGTATGAAGTCGCGGACGGCACCCTGATCCCGGTGCGCGCGTCGGCGCGTCCAGCCATAACCACAGGTTGCGCCGCAACGCTATAAGAGACAATGCTTACGCATCAGCGGCAGGCGCTGAAGTCGCGGCGCGCGGCATCGACCACCGCCGTGACACCGGCCGGAGCCGGGTCGGGGCCGACGAGGGGGGTGCTACCGCCTTTGGGCTGGTGATCAGCCTGGGTGGGCGGGGTCCTTCATCACCCAGGTGCCACCGGAGCAGTCTTCCGGCAGCGGCGGGAAGCGGTGGCCTTTGACGTCGGTGCTGGGGGTGGGCCCTGCCACAGTCGCACTCGTAGATGCCGCTTCGCGGCACCACCTCGCCGGGGCGGTACGTCTCCTGGTTTTCGCTCATGCCACCTGTCTACGTCCGGCGACCCCGCCGGGCGATACGTGGCGGCCACCCCACCGGGGCCGCCACGCTGACCCATCCATGGCCGCACGATGTGAGCCCCGGCGCACGCGTTGCCGCGAGGCAACCCTGACGCCCTGACCTGCCACAACACCGGGATGCGATCACTGCTCGGCGGGAGTGCGACAGGAGAACAAGGAGGACGTCATGGCCAGCGCGGTCTGGAACGGCGTGGTGACGATCGGCCTCGTCACCCTGCCCATCCGCCTCGTCACCGCAACGCAGAGCCATACAGCTCGCTTCCGGCAGCTCCAACGCGGGACCACTGACCGGGTGCGCAACAAGTGTGTCAACGAGCGCACCGGCAAGGAAGTCGACACCGAGGAGATCGTCAAAGGCTTCGAGGTCGGCGACGAGTACATCGTCGTGGAACCCACAGAGCTGGACGACATCGCGCCAGGTCGCTCCCGGGCCCTGGAGATCACCTCGTTCGTCGACGTCGCCGCCATCGAGCTCGTCTACTTCGACCGCACGTACTACCTCGCGCCCCAGGCCAGCGAATACAACGGCATCTACGCCCTTCTCCACCAGGCGATGCGGCAGGCACGGCGGGCCGGCATCGGCACGCTCGTCATGCACCAGCGCCAGTACCTCGTCGCGGTCACCGCAGACGCCGATGGTGTCCTCGCCGCGCACACCCTGCGCTGGACGGATGAAGTGTTCTCCCGCCAGTTGCAGACACTCTCATCAGGGCGTCGGCCCCTCAGCACTGGATAGGCAGTTTCTCGTTACCCCTGACGGTTGCGAGTTCTCTCAGCCGGAGGGGTTGTGGATCTGTTCTTCGTGAGCCGAGCCTATGTGCAGGCACGGCCTGAGCTATGTGGGCAGGCGGGTGAAGAAGCCTTGCGGCGACTGGACTTCCGTGCCCTGCCGGATCGTCTTCCGGTGATCGTGGACGAGCATATGCGCCCGGTGGAACCGGCCTGCAGCTGGTTTCTTCACCTCGCGTACTTGGGGCGGGATCCGGAGAGCACCCTGCGGCACTACGCCTACATCGTGCTGCGGCTGATGGACTTCCTGATCGAGCGAGGCCGGCAGCTCGGTACGGCGACCGAGTCTGATCTGGTGGCCTACCGGCGTTCGCGTACGGAGTTGCAGGACGAACCTGTGGGCGGTTCTGCGTGGGACCGCGAGGCATCGGTGATCCACTCGCTGATGGACTGGATGGTCGGGCAGGGACTGCGTCGTGCGTCGCCGCTGCGGTCGGTCGAGACTTCCAACCCGCTTTCCAGCGGGATGAGTCGGGAGATGGACATCCGTCATCTCACTCTGGCCCAGTACGTGTTCTTCCGCGATGTCGGGCTGGGCGGGCAGACTCTCGACGGCGAGGTCGACCGGTCGTTTCGCGGCCGGGCGCCGAACCGGGGGCGGGCGGCGTCCGACCTGGCGCTGATGACGGGGATGCGGCTGCAGGAGTGGTCGACGGTGCTGCTGCCGGAGCTGGCGGTGGGGATGCGGCAGCCCGGCGAGATCGTGGAATTCCACCTCCAGCCGGCCAGCCGCTCCTGGTCCTCCTCGGTGCTCGCCCGGAACCCGTACGCCGCCCGGATCTCCTTGCGGTGCCGCTTGATCCGGTCCCCCTGCCAGTCATAGGCCGCCCACGCCTCGGCCGGCACCTTCACCTGCTGGGCCACGTACACCACCGCGGCAGTCGGTACCTCCCGGGCCGACTCCGGGAACCGGGCCTCCACCTCGAAGAACTTCAGCAGCAGCGCGAAGCCGAGCCGGGTCGCCCCCGACTTGTTGCGCAGCCTCTTCATGTCGTCTTCGAGCAGCGTCCAGACCTCGATCAGGTCCTCCGGCTCCCAGTCCTGCCGCACCCGCCCACCCGCCCTTCGCCTCACCTGCCGTCACCCATTCAGCCCAACGAGGAGACCGGCGAGGGGAAATGAGGCCAAAGCGGCTACTCAGCGCTACACGCCACCTGGCCGTGGCTATACGAGAACCGGGCCGTGACCGCATCGCCGCCTTCCGAACCGTGCCGGTGCCCCCGAGAGAAGCTGCGGGAGAAAAGCAGGTTGCCGGCCTCCAGCTCTTCGACCACCGCGATTGCCTGGGCCACGAACTCCAGGACGATCCATGGGTCCAGGCGGACCTCGCCCTCGGGAATCGTGTTGCCCTCGTCGTCGGTGACGCCCTTGAAGTGCCGACCGGTGACCTTGTAGCGGACAGTGCCGTCCTTGCGGTCCTCGTGTGTGCAGCAGCCCTTGACGAGGTGCTGGACTACTGGCGGGAGGGGGTTATTCCGACCGTGCACTATTCCCCAGATCAGGCTGCCGTGGCGAGGGCCCGGGCGGGCTGTGTCTGCTCGTAGGCGTGGCCGACCCGTAGGAGTGTGGGCTCACCGAGGGGGCGGCCCAGTAGTTGCATGCCGATGGGCATGCCCGCCGTGTCGTGGCCGACCGGAACGGTCAGGGCGGGGACTCCGGTGATGTTGGCGGGGGAACTCAGGCGTACGTAGGCGTCGGAGACGCTCTCGACCGTGCCGTCGGGCCAGGTCACCGTCTCCTGGCCGGCCCCGACTGCCGGCATCGGGACGCTCGGGGCGACGATCACGTCGACGTCCTCCAGCATCCGTGCCCACTCGGCGCGCATGAGAGTGCGGGAGCGCTGAGCGCGCACGTAGTCGCCGGCGCTCATCAACTCGCTTGCCTCCAGGAGGATGCGGACGTCCTCCTCGTACAGGCCGGGGACCGTGCGCAGGCTGCCTTCGTGGTAGGCGCCGGCCTCCGGCACCATCAGGCCCCACTGGGTGGCCTGGATGTAGCGGGTCATCGGGATGTCGACCTCGACGAGCTGGGCGCCCAGGGCTTCCAGCTGCCCGATGGCGTGCCGGACGGCGGTTTCCACCTGCGGGTGGACGTGGTCGAAGTAGTAGGTGCGCGGCAGACCGATGCGCAGCCCTGTCAGGTCTGTGCCGGTACCGGGCCGGTAGTCCACGGCGGGCAGAGCGAGCGAGGCGGGGTCGCGCGGATCGTGTCCGGCCAGCGTGGTCAGGACCAGGGCCGCGTCCTCGACGGTGCGGGTGATCGGACCGACGTGGTCCAGCGACCAGGACAGGGAGGTGACGCCGTGACGGGGGACGAGACCGTAGGTCGGCTTGAGGCCGACGACGCCGTTGAGCGCGGCGGGCACCCGGATCGACCCGCCGGTGTCGGTGCCCAGGGCGAAGGTCGCGGTGCCCGACGCCACGGCGACGGCGGAGCCGCCGCTGGAGCCGCCGGCGACCCGGCCGGTGTCCCAGGCGTTGCGGGTCTGAGGGGTGGTCAGGCCGAACGCGAATTCGTGGGTGTGGGTCTTGCCGAGCAGAATCGCGCCGGCTGTGCTCAGACGCGCGGCGACGGTGCTGTCCGCCGTGGCGCGGTGGTCGGCGCGGACCCGGGAGCTGGCCGTGGTGGCAATCCCGTCGACGTCGATGAGGTCCTTGAGGCCCATCGGGATGCCGTGCAGTGGTCCCCGGTGACGGCCGTGCGCCGCTTCGTGTTCGGCTTCGCGTGCGGTCCGGCGCGCCTGCTCCGCGGTGACCGTGACGTAGGCGCCGAGGTGTGGCTCCGCCTTCTCGATCCGGTCGAGGACCGAGTCGACCAGTTCGACGGGGGACAGTCGCCGGTTCCGTATCGCGTCCGCGGCGGCGGTGAGGGACAGCTCATACGGTTGCATCGTGCTTCTCCTGTACGGGGTGGTAGGCGGCGGCGGGCGGGACGTCCGCGAAGTCCAGCTCGCGCAGGACCGAGACGACGCTGTGGATGTGGTTGGCGACCGCGGCGACCGTGGCGTGGCGCTCGGCGGGCAGGTCGAGTCCGGCGCGGGCGGCCCAGCGGGCGGCCTCGGGCGGTGTGAGTTCGACGGCGGACATGGATGTTCTTCCTGTCGGTGGGGGTTGGGGCGGCGGTGTGGCCGACACTCTGAAGGCGGAGGTTTCGCGTGGGGCGGCTGAGGACGCCGCGGTGGCCTGTGCGGGTGCGGCCGGTTGCGTGGTCAGGCCGCGGTGGCCGGGATCTCGGTGGCGTGCTCGGCGAGCAGCCGGTAACGGCCGTTCTCCCGGCGGACGGTGCCGGCCGTGGGCTGTGGGAAGTGGGTGCCCAGGAGCAGCGTGTCGGTGTCCGCCATGGTGTCGAGCAGCCGGGCGCGGGTGCGGATGGCCTGGGCGGGGTCGATGTCGACGCAGCTGTGCACGTGGGGGCGGGAGAGCTGCACGGGGTGGTGGATGCTGTCGCCGGTGATCAGCGCGTGGCGGTCGCTGCCGCGCAGTTCGACGGCGATCTGTCCCGGGGTGTGTCCCGGGGCAGGGATGAGCAGGACGCCCGGCGCGACCTCGTGCCCCTGCTCGGGTACGTCCACGAGGTCGTACTGTCCGGCGTCGCGTACGGGGGTGACGGAGTCGCGGAACATCTGGCGTCGGGCCTCGTCCAGGTCGGTGGCGGCCCAGTGGTCCCATTCGGTGCGGCTGGTGAGGTAGCGGGCGTTGGGGAAGGTGGGAACCCAGTCGTCACCGGAGAGGCGGGTGTTCCAGCCGACGTGGTCGGTGTGCAGGTGCGTGGTGATCACGAGGTCCACGGACTCGGGCGGGAAACCGGCCGCCGCCAGGCGCTGCAGGAAGTCGGTGTCGAGTCCGTTCCAGGCCGGGTTGGCGCGCGGCTTGGCGTTGCCGATGCCGGTGTCCACGACGATCCGCAGCCCGCCCGCCTCCACCGCGAAACTGTGGCTCGCCAGACGGGGGACGTCGGCGTCGGCGAAGTCCGGGCGCAGCCACGACGCCTCGTCCAGCACCTCTTTGGTGGCGTCCGGCAGCAGCCAGGGCCCGGTCTGGCGCGGCAGTTCGATCTCGTCGACACGACGTACGGTGATGTCGCCGAGGCTCCATCCCGTGCGTGCGGGTGAAGTGGCCTGGCGGGACGTGGTGGTGCTCATCGGTGGGTCCTTTCGGATGGTGCGGTGCGGGACGGCAGGATCCGGTCAGCCGGTGGTCGGCTGCCGCACGGAGCGGACGAGGCCGGTCAGGGTCAGCAGGGCCCCCGGGACCAGGACCGCGGCGCCGACGGAGCTCACCGTGCGGGCGGACAGGGGCCGCGCGGCCAGGACGGCGAGGCCGGCTGCGGCCGTCAGGGTGAAGAAGACCAGGCCGCCGGTGGCGCGGGACGTGTGCGGGGCGACGAGCCGGGCGAGCGAGGGACCGAGGGAGGAGTAGAAGCCGCCCAGCGCCCAGGCGGCGACGACGCCGGGGGCGAGCAGTCTCATGGCTGGGCGGGAGGCGGGGGCGACGGCGATGCCGGGACGCAGGGAGCGCCACGCGCCGGAGTGGGGGTGTGCGGTCTCGGTGGTGAGTAGCACCGCAGCCGCCTGCGCGGTGAACAGCAGGAGCAGCAGGAGGTAGACGGTGCGGGTGGGAGCGGGGGCGTACTGCACGAGGGCGGTGGAGGCCAGGACGCCGGCCGCCATGCCGGCCACGGGGGTGATGCTGTTGGCGAGCGTCGCCCGTCCTGGGCGGCCGGGGTCCTCGAAGTCGAGCAGGGCGGCTCCGGCGGCGCTGGTGGCGACGCCAGTGGCAAGGCCTTGCAGGATCCGGGCGGCGATCAGCGCCGCGACGCCCTGGGCGGTGGCGAAGACGGCCATCGCGGCGGCCTCCGCGAGCAGCGCACCGATCAGGACGGGGCGCCGGCCGAGGTGGTCCGAGAGAGTGCCCGCCGTCAGCAGGGCGCCGAGCAGGGTGAGTGCGTAGGCGCTGAACACGACGGTGACGGTCAGCGCCGATAAGTGCCATTCGGCCTGGTAGAGGGCGTAGAGGGGGGTCGGCGCGCTGGAGGCGGCCAGCAGGGCGACCAGGACGGAGGCGTGGAGGGGGAAGGCGCTGCGGCGGCCCAGAACGGGCAGGCGGCGGGAAGGGGACGGCGGGGCCAGGACGCTGAGCACGGAGCACCTCTCATGCCTAAAGGCAAACGCTTTGCGTTAGATAGATTAGGCTCCACGCATCCCAAAACGCAAACCCTTAGCTTTTAACTGCCGGAGGGAGCGGCGCCCCGGCCGAGCGCCGACGCCACAAGCCAGTCGGTGTAGGCCTCCGACAGATCCGAGGGGCGGAACAGAATGCGGTACATGAGGGGGGCGACGAGGACGTCCAGCAGGGTCTCCACATCGGGCACGCCCTCCCCACGCCCGGCCGCGCGCACCCCGATGGCCTTCAACTGCTCGGCGGCGTAATCGGAGCAGCGAACCGCGTTGCCCTGCTCGGGGTCGCCCAGCAGGGCGTCGCGGATGTACGTACGACCCGCCATCGAGGCCATCTCCTCCGAGAACTGCACCGCCCACGCCTCCAGGTCCGCCCGCAGGCTGCCGTGGTCGGCCGGCGGACCGTCGGGACGCAGCCGCTCGACGGCGACATCGGACAGCAGCTCCCGCAGGTCCCCCCAGCGCCGGTAGACGGTGGACGGCGTCACCCCCGCGCGGGCGGCGATCAGCGGCACGGTCAGCGCGTCCCGCCCCACCTCCGCCTCCAGATCACGGACGGCCTGATGCACGGACTGCTGGACGCGGGCGCTGCGCCCGCCGGGGCGTGTGGTCGCTCGGGCACTCATGCGTCCAGCTTAATGCGAAAAAGTTGCGTCCGGCCGATTGAACCTCCGACCGCCCATCTTCAGGCCCGTGACCTCGAGCGTGGCCTTGAGCTCGGCAACCGGTCCGTCGACATCCTCGCCCGCGTGCAGTTTCGGGATGGAGGGCGGCTCGTCCTCCTGCACGGCGTCCGGGTCACGCAGCGGGCGCAGCCCCTGACCTGGGCCGCTCGCTTGATGTTGAACAGGTAGCGGCCCAGGAAGTTGATGTGCGGGACGGCACCCCACCTTGGCTGGACCCCTACCGGACCCCCAGCGTCACATCATGTGACACCAAACTGCACTCCCTGCACGGCTCCTACTCGACCCCTGAAACTCCAGAGCTCTCGAAGCTCGCCTTCATAGTCGAGCGCACTCACGCCGACTTCATGACGGCGCTGGAAGCGACCCTGTCCGGATACTTCTCGGTCGCGTCCGATGCCATGCGCGATGTCCTGGAGATCCAGTACCTCCTGATGGACTTCGCGATCAACCCCGGCCACGCTGACGACTGGCTGACGATGCTCATCGAGAAGGCGGCTCCCGGCAGCCGCGCCGAAGATGAGATCAAGAAGGACATGACGTCGTTCGACGAGGCCAGAAGGCAGGCCGAGACGCTTAAGCAGGTCTGGCTCGCCATCCCGGAGGCAAGGGTCAAGCTCCGAGAGGGCGACCCCGCCACCGCCGGCAGCATCATCATTGGGGCGATGGTGGGGAGCGGAATCCTCGACCGCGAACTGATCGTCTCAGCTGGCGATCACGATGCAGTGGTCGAAGCTCTCATCGAGACGATGCACCAGCTCGCCGAGAGCGGTGAGCCCGTTTCCCGGGCTGCCGCCAGGGTATTCCTGAGTATCGCCAAGAGCGACGACACCACCTCCTCCTCCGGGCAAGGCGAGCAGCCTCGTCAGTAGTTCCAACCCCTACGGGTGAACTACGCGAAGCGACCTTCACTCTCAGCCCGCCCGCACGACTCTGACCAGCTGCGAGCGCGGGGCCGTGCTCGCAGCAGGGACTGAAGCACTCATGAGAGTGCGAAACGGTGGAGAAGAAGTGCGAGACCCCCGAAAAGAGCTGCCAGAACTTCCGGAGGCGAATGCCGCCCCCGAAGGCAAGGCCCTCGATATGGCCGTCCAACTGGTGGAGGCCCTGAGCGCCGACTGGGATCCATCAGAGCACCACGATCAGTACCAGGAGCGAGTGCGTGAACTCCTGGCGGGCGGGACGGCGCCCAAGGCCGCACCGGCTCCGGCCGCCATCGATGCCCAAGACCTCATGTCCGTCCTTGAGGCAAGCGTCGAGAAAGCCAGGGAGACTCGAACGGAGCGCCCCTGAGGCGAGGGGATTCTGCTGGGCCGAATGGGGGAGCATGGGCCTCGGCTGGCGCGATAGTGTGGAGCGCCTGATGACCGCTGATTTTGATCTGGCAGGAGCGCCCAGCGCGGCCGAGGACCCCATCGCACAGAGCGAGATCGCCGCTCTCACCCGTCGCTTCGAGCAGGGGCATGAGACGACGGAACGCGAGTTCGGGATCGTCAAATCAGATCTCACCGCGGTGAGGCTCCAGGTAGGCAACCTCGATCAGAAGGTGAGCAATCTGGACGAGAAGGTGGACCAGCTCGCTGAAGACGTGCGTGGCCTGAACGAGGAGATCGACCGCAACCAGGCCCAGATCGTCCAGCTGCTGAGCGCCTTGGTCGGCAAGGACCCGAACGCGAGCTGATCAACGTGTCGCCGACGGCTATCGACCATCACTTCGCCGCCGTTTTCGAGGGCCAAGCGGCGCTCCGTCGCGAGGTCCGGGACGGTTTCGCCAAGGTCAATGCCCGTTTTGATGCCCTTGAAGAGACGATGGGCCGCAATCAGGCGCAGATCGTCGAGCTGCTCAGTGCCCTGGTGGGTAAGAGCCCCGACCAGAACTGACGCCCCACTCGCCTCGCCACTAGGCGGGCCGCACCGTTGCTACGCAGCGCCTGAGCTCGGTGAGTGACCTGATGGGTGGAGGGTGTCAAGATCGTGGATATGGCGAACGAGATGGCGATGCACGTCGAGCGGCTGCGGGACCTGGAGGCGGACATCGATGCCCTCGCCGACGCCGTCGGCGCGCCGAGGGAGCGGTCGATCACCCAGCGTCTGGACACGATCGAACGTGTCCTGTTTGCCCTCGCCCGCGCGCAGGGCATCGACCCCGACAGCGTCTCCTGACCCAGCTGGCTGGCCGGGACCCCAACGCCGGCCGGACTGTCACGATTGAATGGCTGTGGCCCCGAACACGTCAGGTGGACAGTGTTGGCGAATCCGGGGGGCTCACTCAGCAGTGGTGGCTCCGGCATCCACGAGCGGGGTCGGCCACCGTTTGGAACACCCGTACAACTACTGCCCGAAGGGGTGAAACAGCTACGCGGCCTCTACCGCAACGGTGAGGTGCTGCTGTGCACTTGCTTTGGCTCCACCGGAGGCCACTGACCTGGCCTTGAGTCTCGTGGGGGACCCTGGTGGCTGACCACTCCGCCATACACATGAGGGGGAGACATGCGGCGAGTAACCAGACGACTCGGGCTACGCTCGGCGGTAACGGCATCCCTGAGTGCTGTCGCTTTGCTGCTCGGCCAAGGACTGGCGTTCGGCGACACTGCGGGATGGTCGTTTCGAACCAGCAACGTACCTGTCGTGCCAGGCGCCCCGTTCGCTTACACACCCCAGTGGCTCTGCCAGCAAGGCACGTGCACCTACGACGCAAACGGCGTCTTCCGTGTCGGGAGCCTTAACGGCACTTCGTTCAACCACATCACGCAGCCGCGGCTGGTCAAGAGGAACTCCGGCACCCAGGTGGGCACTTGCACCTTCACCGACCAAACCCAAGTCCTCTGCTCTCCGACCGGCAGCGGTACGGTCAGCTCCGGTGACGCGCTGACCCTGGACGTACCCATCGTCGGCGTCGCACCCAGAACGACCTGCACGCCGGCTGCATACGCCGACTGGTACTCGACAGCCGGAGCACCACCGGACCCAGGCCAGGAAGAGCCAGGGCAGGTTCAGTACGTCGTCACGCTCGGTCTTTGCGACCCCCTTTTTCCGTAGCCTGTTGAGGGCATGGAAGCCGATGTCGCGGCGGCCACCTGCCCAGCCTGCACCTCGTTGACGCCAGGTATGCAACGGCCCGCGAGGCCGTTGCGGCCCGTGAAGCCCACGGCGTCGACCTTCTCGGGAGCGGCACTCCGGCCCGGTTAGCCCAGAGACGGATTCGCCGCGTCCACGTCAGGTGTTCGGGGCCACAGCCGAATGCGTGCAGGTCAGAGGGTTGGGCGCGGCACGGTCGCCGTATCTCCTCTGCCGCTACTGGATGCCACGCAGGTGGTCCTGGCGGGCGGTGACCAAGGCGCGTCACCGCTGCCGGACGGTGTGTGCATCGTCCAACCACTGTGTGGCGCTCTCGGCGGGCTCGGGCAGGTTGCCCATGGCGGTGGCGATGTCGACGTAGTGGACAGCATCGACAGGCGAGTGGCGGGTACGGGTACGTACCCGTACCCTATGGGGATGGGAAGGAGCACGATGATGTCCGATGCCAATATCCGCCTCCCCGAGGAAGCCAAGGAACGGCTCGCCGCCATCGCTGCTGCCGAGGGCCTGTCGCTGCGCGCCTACCTGGCCCGCCTGGCTGAGACTCTGCTTACACCGGCTGAGCGCGCTGAGCGCGCGGAGAAGGCGCGGATGGTGCTGGAGAAGTGGAACGGGTACGCCCCGACCTCGGCCGAGCAGCAGGACCTGGACACTGAGCTGGACCGGCGCCTGGCCGAGGTGACCGGCCGGTGAGTGAAATGCACATCGTGCTGGACGAGACGGCGATGACCGCAGCCGGCCAGGGAAATGTGCTCGCCTCCCGTCTCATCCACCGCGCCCATTCCGAAGCCGACTGGTTCCTCTACGCGCCCTCGTGCGCACTGGTGGAAGCAGACCGGGCCCGGCCGGGTACGGCCGAGCACCTGGCGGCACTGCAGGGCATCACCGTCTTGGACCTGGACCTGCCCGCCGCGCTGGCGGTCGCCCAGCACGAGACGTGGGCCGCAGCTCACAGCCAGTTTGCTGCGCAGCCGACTCCCGAGCGGCCCGATGGGGCGATCGTCGCGACCACCGCTCCCAAGCGGTGGGAGGGCGAGCCAGTCCGTGTACTGGACCTCACCCCCTGATCAGACTGCATGCGATCTGCTGTGGCCCCGTCATCCGACGGGGCCACAGCGCGTCCTGGGTAGCGCGGCGCGTGGTGACCGCGGTACGGGGAAGTCGTCTTGCGGATCATGCCGTCAGAAATGTTGATGAGAACCGGCAGCACCCGGAGAGCTCGACTCGGGCGTGTCAGCACGGACGGACATAATTCGCCTGTGGACCTGAGACCGGAGTTGCTGCCCCCGCCCGTGAACCGGCAGCGGCTGGACGAGTTGTGCGCCGAGGTGGAGCGGATCGCTGACCTGCTGGAAGCCGCCCCCGAGGTGGCGGGCGAGGCGATCGCGGCGTTCAACGCGATGACCGGTCACGACTACCTGGCGCTCGACTTCGCTGAATACCACGGAAGCAGGAGCCTGGAGGAGTTCGCGAGGGAGGCGGCCAGGCCAGCTCGCCCAGTGGTTGCGGACATCACCCGGGACGAGCTCGTGGAGATCGTTCGCAGACTCCTGATAGCCGCTCCGGAGAGCGGCTACTATCTGCGGCTCCTAGAAGCGAACGTGTCGCATCCTCGGGTGAGTAACCTGGTCCTCCACCCCTCGGACCACCTTCAGGGCGCGTCTGCGGAGCAGATTGTCGACGAGGCCCTCACGTACCGACCGGTCGCGCTCTGAGCTACGGGGGAGGTCAGCGGGCCACGGCCCGCCTTGGACCTGGTCTCCCAGGCCGAGCAGGGCAGCATCGAGCAGGAGTAGCTGGGACCGGGCCATCGACAGAGTGAAGTCGACCCGCACCCTCAAGGCCGTCCGCTCCCTGTGCTCCGGCCTCCGCCCCTGGCGGGCGCGTGGGGTGCGGGTCGCGGCCGATCTCGACGAGCGCGCCCGCGTTTTCGTCGACCGCCACCGCTGACCGGTCGGCGTGTAGGCGACACTGGAGCCGCCCGGCGGCCGTCCATGCGTCCGGCCGATGCTGCTGCCGCCGGGCACCGATCGCGGTCTGATGCGATGTCAGTGGCTCGCGCCACACTGGGCTCCTCGCCAATGAAGCAGGGGGCCGATGGCGTTCCGGGCCGTGCACGCGCAGTGGGGGACCGTCTTCGCACACTTACCCGATCTCGGCTGCGGCCGTGCGTGGGACCAGGTGCGGAAGGTGAGGCCGCCCGCGCCGCTGACCTGCGACGAGTGCCGACACCCGATGCACGCGAAGCGCTCCCCGGGCGGCCTGCAGTTCTTCGCTCATGCCCCGGGGGCCCGGAATGCGCGCTCGCCGGGGAGACCTTGGCGCACCACCTGCTGAAGCTGGAGCTGACAGCCGCGGTCCGGGACGCCGGCGCGCACGCGGAGCTGGAGGTCCGTGGCCCGGAGGGCGTATGGCGGGCCGATGTGCTGGCGAGCGATGCGGCCGGAGCCTGGAAGATGGCCCTTGAGGCACCGCTCTTACCCATAACGCTGGACGACATCGCCGCCCGCACGGAGGTCCTGCACGGTGACCCGGCCGCCGTGCCGTCCCCGCGGCCGCCGATGGGACAAGACGCCCTCCCGCTCCCCGACACGACCGACAGCACTCCCGATCCCCGGCAGCAGTGCCGCCAGATCGATACTGGTGAGCTCGCCTATTCATGTGTCGCGTATTCCCCTGAGACGCTGGGCGCGTGACTACTCTGCGCTACGGTCTGGTGTGGGCGTGTTGCGTCAGACTCTCGATTCCCTGACGCCGCTTCAGTTAATCGATCAGCTTGGTGAAACCACTTCATTCCGTGCAGGAGGGAACACCACGCGTGATGAAAGAAGAGCAGAGCACGCCCGGCCAGAGGCTCACTCCACCCTCGCACCATCGCCGCCGCGGACTCGACGACGCGCCCCTGCTCCCAGGCGGTGAGCACACACTCGTGGCCTTCAGTCTCCTCCAAAGCCCTAACTACGCGGCAACAAGGACCACCTGTGAAACGGATGGTCCTTGTTGCGCAGGGTTCAGCTGCGGGCAGGGGCAACTTGGTCCTCGCCGGCGTGGGCCAGTTGTGCGATGAGATCGCCGAAGCGTTCCTGTTTCAGCAGGCCGCCGGTCTCGCCTGCACGCTCTGCGTCCCGGTCGATAGCCAGCCAGTAGAGCAGGAACGCCGCAATGTCTCCTGGAGCGCTGCACTCGTGCAGTGCCGCCTGCCGCAACTGCACGAGCCGGTCCAAGAGCGCCTCCAGGTAGTCCAGCGTCAGTTCGGGAATGCCGTTCCGGGCGTACATGCGTCGCACCAGCTCGATGTCCGCGGCGGTGTCCACACCAGCGTGATTCTGGAGCGTGTCGAGGATGTCCGCCGCCGTCTCGGCTGCGATGGGCCCCAGCCCTCCCGTCGCTTTGTGCGCGGCAAGGCATAGCTGGATTGTTGGTTCGCCGTTGCGGATGTCGTCGTCCGTGACGGCGTCGACGATGTCGTCCACCACACAGGCGGCGGTCGTGGCACCGGCGATGTAGTCAAGGAAGGCGCCCCCGTCGGGAATCCCGGATCCGTAGCAGGCCAGCAGGCGGGCCATGCTGATGGCCCAGTGGAGCCAGTCCGTCGCACGGTTGAACACCACGGGTTGGTGCGCCTCCAGCGTGATGTCGGCCACCGGCACCGGGGAGCGCGCAACCCCCCCGACCGTTGCTTGGGCGCGCCGCAGGTCCAGCAGCGTGTGATACCCCCAGTAGTGCGCGTCGTGGGCGATCTGCCGCACCGTGCGGTCGTGCATTTCCCGCTTGAACGGGTGATGGTCCGGCACCACCGCCGAGAGCACATTGAGCGCCTGGGTCGCCAGGATGAAATTGTCGTTCGCGAACGAGCGAGGATGTTGCAGATGCCAGGTCGGCTGGCCGTTGCGCACCCGTGCCCCGTCCATCCAGTCGTCCATGACGATGGTGATCGTGGTGATCCAGTCCACTGCCGTACCCACCGCGTACACCAGACGCATGTGAGCCGGGCTCTGATACTCCTGTGGCGTGATCCGCCGGTAGAAGTGGATCACCAGGGCAGTCGCGTAGTGGCACTGCCATGCTGTTGACCACAAGTTCCGTACCGCATACTCCGCCCCCGCCTGTGTGTGCTTCCAGTCGAACGCGGAGTCGTTGTAGCCATACTGCGGAATCGCGGCCAGCTCGTCATGGACTTCCCGGTACGGGCCGTCGATTTCCCGTCGCAGTGCCGCCAGATCCATTTCCCCGTACAGGCGGAAGCGCTGCGCCTCCACGTTTTCCAGTGGTAGCGGTATCCGGCGGATGTCCGAACCGTCCGGCAATTCCAGAAAAGCATCCGCGAACTCGCGAGTCCGTCGGTTCCTCGGGTCATAACAGCTCAGAAGCCGGGGCCCATCGAGACCGAACAGTGCGCGCAGATCCTGTCGAGACACAGGCTTCACTCTCCTCTGGACGTATCACCGGGTGTGTCATCCCGCCAGACACTTGTCGGCGGGTGGTTGTGTGCGGCAGCGAGGGCGCCTAGAACCTCATTGGCGAGGGCCAGCACCGCCGCGTACGCCTGGGCCCGGGGCTCGCGGCGCTGGTTCAGGTGCTCCAGGCACAGCTGCCACTGCGCCTGCTGCTCTGCCTTACGCCCCGTGATGTAGTCGGAGCCGGCCGCGCCGAGAGCTCCCACCGCCACGCCGATGACGCCGCCGAGGAGGCCAGCCAGTCCTGCGTCCACAGACAGGAGTCTGAACGACCGCAGTGGGCTCTGTCTGGAGTTTCGTCGTCCCGGCCCTGTTCTCGTATAGCTACGCCGAAGCAACAAGCCGCGGTGTCGGCGGCGGCGGGTCGCCGCACTCCTGCGCCAGGACCTCGGCCACCGATCTCCGGACGTGGGGTCGACTGGTGAGCTCGCGTATTCAACGGCCCTCGGAACAACGGAACAGCGATTAACGGAACGGTGGTTCCGCCTCAGTGTCCGACACGCGTCGAACGACGGGCGGCGGGAAGAAGCCCCCAGCGGTGGCGCCTGGCCCGCGGGTCTGCTGTAGCGATGCTGAGGCGCGATCCAGATATATCGGAGTTCGGCGGTCTGCGGATGTCGAGAACGTGCCACCGGCTCCGTCCCGGGGACATCAGCGGCCACCGCCGGCCGCACGAGGAAGAAGGAGAAGCCAGCATGGCGATTCAGCGGATGGACAACGTCGGCATCGTCGTCGAGGACATGGATGCCGCCATCGCGTTCTTCGTGGAACTCGGTATGGAGCTGGAGGGCAGGGCGGAGGTCGAGGGCCTCTTCGCCGACCAGTGCACCGGACTCGACGGCGTCCGCTGTGACATCGCGATGGTCCGGACCCCGGACGGTCACAGCCGGCTCGAGCTGGCGAAGTACCGCAGCCCCGCGGTGATCAGCGCCGGGCCGCGCAACCGGCCGCACAACATTCTGGGCACGCACCGCGTCATGTTCGCCGTCGACGACATCGAGGACACCGTTGCCCGCCTGCGCCCTCACGGCGCCGAACTCGTCGGCGAGATCGCCCGGTTCGAGGACAGCTATCTGCTCTGCTACCTCCGCGGCCCGGAGGGCATCATCGTCGGACTGGCCGAGCAACTGCGCTGAGAAGGGTGCCTCCATGGACGGTGGCACGGAGCAGGCCCAAAGGGCGAGGTCAGGACGAGACCGTAGGGTCACGTCGCGACCGGCTCCATGGCACAGGTTGGCGGTGCTCGTAGCGCTGATGCTGGCTGCATTCACCTTCAACACTGCGGAGAATCTGCCGGTCGGCCTTCTGGAGCTCATCTCCGAAAGCCTGCGGGTGTCCGTATCGGCGGTCGGTCTCTTGGTCACCGGTTATGGCGTGACGGTGGCCGTTGCGTCTTTGCCGCTCGCCCACGTCATGCGGGCGGTGCCCCGACGTCATGTGCTCACGGGGCTACTGGCCGCGCTGGTGGTGTCCAGTCTCGTTGCGGCGCTGGCCACCTCTTACTGGCTGCTCCTTGTGGCGCGGCTGCTGACCGCGCTCGCCCAGGCGCTGTTCTGGGCTGTGATGGGGCCGGTCGCGGTGGGTCTGTTCGTGCCTGCGGTCCGCGGACGTGTAGTTGGGGCGCTGTCGGTTGCCGGTTCGCTCGCCCTCGTGCTCGGTGTTCCCGCCGGGACCTGGCTGGGCCAGCAGAGCAACTGGGAGGTGCCCGTCGCCATGCTGGCGGCTCTGGGGCTCATCTCCCTCGTGACGATCGCCGTTCTGCTGCCGACCTCGCGCCCGGAAGAAGAGCCCGCCGCCTACGGAACCAGTCCTGACGCCCGCCGGTTCGGGATCGTGTTGGCGGCAGGAACGCTATCCGCCGCTGGGGCGTTCGCGGGGTATACCTACATCGTGAAGTTCCTGGGCGACGTGAGCGGGTTCTCCCCGAGCGCGGTCAGCGCCCTGTTCGTGGTTTTCGGTGTTGCGTGTGTGGCAGGGGTGAGCATCACTGGGGCGGTGCTGGACCGCTTTCCGCAGTCCGCGCTGACCACTGCCGTGGCCACGCAGGCGGTGGGCATGCTCGGCCTGTACGCGGCCGGCACCCATCCGGTGGCGGCGGTGGTGTTCCTGGCGTTGATGGGCGGTGCACTCGGGCCGGTGTTTATGACCACCCAGAACGCGATGCTGCATTGCGCGCCGGGCCGCACTGATATCGCGCTCGCGGCGAACTCCGGCGCTTATAACGCCGGCATCGCAGTGGGTGCCGCGCTCGGGGGACTGGTCCTGCCGCTCGCCGAGGTGCGTGGCACCTTCCTCGCCGGCGGGCTGCTGACCGTCGGGTCCTGCGCGGTCGGGCGGCTCCTGCCTGGGCAGGATCGTTAGAGCATGTCCTTGGCTCGGGCGGCAAGGTACTCGGCCCAGTCGCGTCTGGCGTAGGCGACCCAGCGGAGCGCGGTGTGGCGGTGCATCCCGGTCACGTCGGCGAGGATCGGGCTGGGGAGATCAGCAGCGAGGGCAGCCAGCGCCCCGTTGCGCGCTGTGCGAACCAGGATGCCGTGCCGATTGAGTTTCAGGGTCATGCCGTGCGTCGAGAACGACTTGCCCGGGACCGTGCCCAGGAAGAGCCACCGAGGGCCTGGGTAGGCTCGTGAGAGCTGCGGCCGCAGTTGGAGCTGTTCGGCAAGTTGCCGAAGGAGCTCGGCGAGCCGTGGTGGCAGCAGGACGGGGTGGCGGCCCAGGACCAGGTGGGCGTGCTTGTCACCGAACTTGAGGTGTTCAGGCGTCAGGTGGCAAAGACCTTCGGTGGACAGGCCGAACAACAGGGTGATCGCGCCGCCGGCCCGGACGTCCGTCGGCAGGGCATCGCCGGTCAGGCAGCGTTGGTGGAGCCGCCAGCGATCGTCGTCCTCGAGCAGGTCCTGGGGATCCTGGCTCGGGCTGGAGGGGACGGTCAGTTCGCGGGTGAGCCGGCCCGGCTGACGCTGATCCAGGGCGCTCAAAGCGAAAGCCTCACGACCGGAGCCAGTGCCGAGGCCGACGCCCTGCTGTGGCCCGACCTCGCGCTCGCCGACCAACTCCACGAGTGCCGGACGCTCTAAGCTTGAGATGTATCGTTCGGCGGGGCCTAAGGGGCCGTGGCATCCTTCGGCAGTGCTACTTACTGATCGTGCAGGCGGTATTGGCCTGCGGCCGCTTGGTTACCAGTTTCCGGTAGCCAGTGGAGACCGTTGGGACGATAACTGGCTCGTCATTGGGGCCGAAGTCACCACTCCCGCGGGCAGCTGGTCCTTCACAGATCCGTGTCTGCTGATTGACGAAGCGTGTGAGGTGTCCGCATGGCTGCGTGCTGTCGCGACCGGGAGGATGCCAGACGCCAAGCCGGACCCGGAGGGGCACCTCGCCCCGGACCTTTCCTTCGTCGAACCAGTCCTCGCCTTCAGCCAGGTCCGGTGGCATGACGGCACGGGAGCGCTGCGGATCCACCTCTCGCTCGAGGCCGCGCCTCCCTGGCAGCAGCACGATGAGGACCTGGACCTCTACCAGTACGTGATCGAGATCGAGACGGTCCGAACCGAGCTGATTCGGGCAGCAGAGGAATGGGACCAGCGCCTTGCACAGTTTCCGCCGCGCTGAGGCTGCGGCTCATCCTGTGCGCCGAGGTTTCGTTCCCGTCTTGTGGTGGGCCAGCCGGCTGTAGGCTTCGCCGGTCGCAAGGACGCGGCCCACATCGTGGCGGGTGGCCGAGCGGCGGTTCCTTGAACCAGGCGGTCGACCGGATCCCGGAGTGCGCCGCGGCCTCTGGGCGCAAGAACCGGCGGAGAGCCTCGCCGACCCGCATGTTCTGTCAGCTGCCGCTACTGACTGCAGCCCTCCACCATGGGTGATCTTGAGCTCGTAGCCCGTAGATCTTGGGTTCGAATCCCGTCGCCCGCACCACCGATGCTGGGCTCCAAAACGCTGGTCGGGCCACTCCGAACCAAGGACTTCCCAGGGATTTTTTCAGGGACTTTCAGCTCTGTCCCAGGGACTTTCCAGGGACTTTTCGCTGAGTAAGCGGGAAAGGCCCTGACGGCTCTGAAAGACGCAAAGTCCCAGGTCAGGGCCAGGTTCTCTACCAGTCGACGACGCTCACCAGGCGATGTCCCCGTGCACACCACGTTGACCGGGCGAAGTTGCGTGGATGGGGGCAGCGGGGCGGCGAGGGCCAATTGACGGCAGCGCCGCCGCGGGCGCTGTTCCGGGTGAATTCGCCCTGGAACAGCGCCACTTGGTGGTGTCGCCAGATGCGCTAGTACAGGTAGAACCCCGACCCCGACTTCCGCCCCAGCCGCCCCGCGTCCACCATCCGCGCCAGCAGCGGGGGAGCGGCGTACAGGGGCTCCTTGTACTCCTCGTTCATGCAGCCTCTTGCTCGCGGCAGTTGTCCTCCAGCCAGGTCTTGATCTCGCTGGGCCAGAACCGCAGTTGTTGCCCCACGCGAAAACTGGGGATGGCCTGCTTCTCGTGGTTGTCGTATACCCATGAGACGGGCTTCCCGAGAAAGCTGGCCAGGGCCGGCACTGTCCACATGGATTGGTCCATAACCGTTCACTTCCGGAGGTCGGGAGTGCGACACGATAGGGACGAATCACGGCCGCACCAAACGCGCCGATGCAGCGCTGATTGACCTTCATTGGTTCGTCGAACATAGCCTGCGCGCGGAGGTGGCGTTGGGGATGAGGTGACGCACAGTGAAGAGCGGACAAGCTGCGGCTCTAGGTTGTCCGTGCTTCCGCCCGCCACCGCCGGAAACCAGCACCGTGCCAGCGCAACGCCCCCGACTACACCGGAACGGACGCCAGCGGAGGTCAGCACGAACTCAGCACGGCCCGGCTTGGGCTCGTTCGGAGTAAACGAGCCCAAGCCGTTGACCTGCATGTTTGCCACCACATCCTGCGTCTGCTAGGGCCCCGCATGTCAGTTCGAGAGCATCTGGCTGCGGACGAAGCGGTATGACGACAAGGGGAAGGTCAAGAGTGGCAGCGGGGGCGTGTGCTACCTCTACTGGCCGACCGAGCCGACGCCGCGCCAGCGTCGGGTGCTCGGGGGGCTGGGCATCTGCTGAGTGGGGCGGTTCCTGTACATGACAGGGCCTGGGTGTAGTGACCCACAGGCTGTGATGAGCTGCGGTGTCGGCTCACTCTGGCAGATGTCACCGGGTGCGCGGGGGAGGTACATCTGCTGATGATGTCGGCATGGGGCTTCAATCACGTACCAGACGCGAGTCAGTGGGTGTAAGCCGGAATGCCGCGAAACCCGAGGCGGTGGAGAAAGCCGACCCGTCGTCGGGTGAGCCCACCTATGCGGCCGGGACGGAAACGGTGGTGGCCCCCTTCGGCCGTGCGGCTAAGGCCGGCACGGTCTTCATCAGCGGTATGCACAGTGACACCAATCCGTCGCCGGGTCTGAGCGTGGCCCGCTCCCTGCGGCTCGCCTGGCCCGGGCTGCGGATCGTCGGACTGGACTATTCGCCGGAGAGCTCGGGGCTGCACTCGGACGTCCTGGATGATCTGGTGTGCCTGCCGACGTGGCGACGGGCGCATCTGGAGACCTGGGTCGAGCAGATGTGCCGCCTTCTGGAGCCCGACGATGCGCTGCTGATCCCCTGCCTGGACCTGGAGGTCCGGCTGCTCGCGACGGAGCTGGGCTTCCACGACAAGATCCTGGGCCCTTCGAAGGCAGCGCTGGACATGGTGCGCAAGCCTCCCGTCGAAGCCGCCGAACGGCTCGGCGTCCGTGTGGCGGAGGCCGAGACCGACACCAGCTGGCATGCCATCGACCGGTTCGTCCGCCGGTCCCCGCATGGCGTCTGGGTGAAGGGTGAGGTCTACGACGCGTACCGGGCCTACACCGCCGGGGAGGTGCTGGCGCTGGGCAGCGTCGTCGAGCACACCTGGGGCGGTGGATGGCACCTGGAACGGCATGTGGCCGGCCAGGAGTGCAGCATTGCGTTCGCCGCCCTGAACGGCCGGCTCCTCGACGCGGTTTTCGTGACGAAGGCCCTGGTCACGGTCGCCGGCAAGACATGGGCCGGTGAAGTCGCCGAGCTGGACGACAGCCTGCGGGACGGCCTGGCGGATCTGGTCGCCGACGCCCGGTGGACCGGCGGCGGCGAGCTGGAACTCATCCGGAGCTGGCATGGCGAGCTCACGCTCATGGAGCTCAACCCGCGCTTCCCCGCCTGGATCCACGGTGCGTCGGTGTGCGGGATCAACCTGCCCGCCGCGCTGGTCGCGGGGCGGGCCGCCGGCCGTGACCGGCTCCTCGCACCGGGCTTCACCCGTGTGGTCGAGGAGATCCCGGTCAACCCCGCCTTGGGCATCACCCCGTTCGGCTGGGTCGCCGGCGGGTTGCCCCGTCCGGCGGACAAGCATCCTTCGGGAATGAGCTGCCTGGGTCAGCGGCACCTGGTCCCGGCCGAACGCGCCGCGGTGCCCGAGGAGTCGGTCCCGACCCCTACCGCGACCACCGCACAGACGGGTGGATTCGAGGAACTGCTGGCACCTCCCGGGCCCGAGGCCACTCCCAGCAGGCATCTCCTCCTGCCGCTGTTCGCCGAACAGTTCCAGGCCCTGAAGGAGCAGGTCGAAGGGCTCGGCAACGTGCTGCTCGCGCACAGCGTGAAGACGTGTCCCCAGCCGGCGGTGCTGCGTGAGGCCGCACGGCTCGGCATGGTCGCCGAGGCGATCAGCCTGGCCGAGCTCGCAGCGGCCGACCGGTTCGGCCTGGCGGCCGAACGGGGCATCCTCAACGGGCCGGCGAAATGGTGGCCCGCCACCGACCACGTACGCTGCTGGGCCTTCTTCGCCGACTCCGTGGCCGAACTGCGCAGCCTGCACGCGCGGCTGGACAACGGGTTCCAGCTGGAGGCCGAGGTGGTGGGGATCCGCGCCGCCCCCGTCCACGTCGCCAGCCGCTTCGGTATTCCCCTGCACGAGCCCGAGGTCATGGCCGAGGCGGCCGGGCTGCTCAGCTCGCTGGCCCGGCGGCTCGGGGCCACCTGGGGGCTGCACTTCCACTTCGCCCAGAGCGTCCTGGGCGCGTCGCGCTGGCAGCGTGAATGCGCGGCGGCGCTGGGTGCCGCCGATCCGCTGGCGGACCAGATGGGCGGGCCCCCGGCCGTACTGGACGTCGGCGGCGGATGGCATATCGACGACATGCCCTATGTGCGCGCGTCGCTGGGGTACGTCCTGGAGCACGGCCCCGCGGCCGCACGCGAAGCGGATCCGCTGCTGGTGCTGGAGCCGGGCAAGATCCTCACGCAGCCGACGGTCGCCGTCGTGACCCAGGTCGTGGTGCGCCGGGAGTCCCGCAAGAACTGCGACATCGTCGTCGACGCGGCCGAGGGCGATATGCCCGAGGCGCCGTACCACCCGCATCCGGTGGCGCGGTTCGACGGATCCCGCTGGGTGCCGCTGCCCCCCGGCCGGGACCGGATCCTGGGGCGGTCCTGTATGGAGCACGACGTGCTCGGCGTCCGCCTCGACCTGTCCGACGTCCAGGAGGGCGACCACCTCGCGTTCGGCATGTGCGGCGCGTACGACACCTCGATGGCCTACGACTTCGGGCGCGGTACCGCGCCGCGGGAACTGGGGCACTCATGACCGGCCTGCTGGCAGAGCTGAAGCGGTTCGAACGGATCGACCTGTCCCGTGTGGCGTGCCATGGCGCGGCATGCTGCAAGGCGGTCAGGTACCGCGTGTTCGGCAGGCTCATGCAGTACGCCAACGTGGGAGCCGCGCTCGCCGCCGTCCCCGAGCTCATCCGATGGGGCCCCGTGCAGTGGCCGGCGCACTGGTGCGACCTGCCGGAAGGGGACGGGCTCACCGGCGACTGCGGGGTCCACGCCGACGTGGCGGCGGCGGTCCTCACGCGGGAGGCCGTACCCCACAGCCGCGGCCGCGCCGTACTGCGCCCGGCGCCGCTGGCTCCCGCGCACTGGCGGGCCAGCTGGAACGAGGCCGGGGCGGGCGACGCATGGATCGCGGCAAGGGTCGTGCACCACGAGGTGATCCGGGTCGGCGATCAGTGGTGGGACCCGAGCGAAGCCCGTTGGTTCTCCGGGGCCGGGGCGCATCTGTCGGGCGGCCGCGTCCTCGCCGTCCGCGAGGAGCACGGGTCGTGGCAACTCGACCCCGAAGCATCGGCGACGCAAGCCCTGCCGTGAGGCCGGATGCGGTCGAACGCCGCAGGGGGAACGCGCCGCACGCCGGGCGCACCAGCCGCACTCCCGGACCTCCTTGGAGACACCCATGACCACGCGGGACATAGCGAATACGGCCGCACCGGACACCGTCGAGACCCCCGCGCCCCCGGGCCCGGTCCGCCTCACGATGCAGCTGGTCCGTGGCTTCGGTCAGCTGAGCCTTCAGGCGAACGTATGGGCCGGGGTCCTCTTCCTGCTCGCGCTCTTCGTGGGCAGCTGGCAGACGGGGGTCTTCGCGCTGCTCGGCACCGCGGTCTCCACCGCGACCGCGTACGCCCTGGGCACCGACAAGCGCACCCTCGACCTCGGGCTGCAAGGCTTCGGCGGCTGTCTCACCGGCATCGCGTTCGTCCTCTTCCTCGGCCCCGCCCCCTCGACCTATGTGCTGACGGCAGGCAGTGCCGTGGTCTGCGTGCTGCTCTACTCGGCGCTGACCACCCTGCTGGCGCCCTGGCAACTCCCTGTGCTGACCACGCCGTTCTGCATCGTCTGCGGGGCGGTGATGAGCGCGGCCCCTGCCTTCACCCGGGTCTGGCACGGCGTGAGCCCGGCCGCGCTCCCCGTCTCGGCCCCCGTCGGCACCGCCTACACCTGGACCGACCTGTGGCACGGGTTCTTCACCAACATCTCCCAGGTCGCCCTCTCGGCCCACTGGTACGTCGGCATGATCATGCTGCTGGGGCTGTTCGTGGCCGGGTTCCGCCAGGGGCTGGCCGCCGTCCTGGGCAGCGCCGTCGCGGTACTCGTCGCCTGGGCCCTGGGTGCCCCGCCGGATGCGGTCGCCGTAGGCGTCTACGGCTACAACGCGGTCCTGGTGGCCATTGCCCTGGGCACCCTCTTCCTGGCCGGAACGGTGGGGCGGGCGCTCTACACCCTGCTGGGCGCGGCCACCACCACCGTGCTGACCGCCACCCTCAACGCATACTTCGCGCCCTTCGGCGGACGCACCCTCACCTGGCCCTTCATCCTCACCACCTGGCTGTTCCTGGCCGCGCTCCCCGCCATCCCGCGGATCCGGCGCGCTTTGTGAACCCGGTGCTTCGAGCCCGGCGCTCGCCACGCCGTGCTGCCTGACGGACAGCTGGATGGCCATTTTCTGATGGCTTCTTTTGGCCGAGGAGCGACTTGTCAGGGAGGGAGTGGGAACGGGCGGGGCCGGTATTCGGCCATCCGCGTTCCGAGAAAAGGGCTCGTCCGCGGACCGCTGACGAGGTGGCGCGTGTCATCGGTCCGCGGATTCGGACAGCGATATCCGGCTAGAACAGACTCCAAGAAGGTTGCCGCGTGCGGATAGCGTGGCTGCATGATCGAACGCATCAACCTCACGGACGCGTTCCCCGCGGCCTATCGGCAGATACGGGAATTACGGGACATGGTCGAGGCCGCGGCGGAATCCGCGGGGCTCGACCCGAAGCTGCTCGAATTGGTCAAGATCCGGGCGTCGCAGATCAACGGCTGCGCCTTCTGCCTCGATCTCCACATCAGGGATGCCCGCAGGATGGGCGAGGACGACCGCCGGCTGTCGCTGCTCGCGGCCTGGTGGGAAACCGGCCTCTACACCCCCCAGGAGCGTGCCGCCCTGGCGCTCACCGAGGCGGTCAGCAAGCTCTCGCAGGTCCAGGACGTACCGGACGAGGTGTACCGGGAGGCGACCGCCCACCTGACGAAGGAGCAGTACACCGCCGTCGTCTGGTCGATCAGCGTGATCAACGCCTTCAACCGGCTCGCGGTCCCCAGCCGTAAGCCGCTGCCCGCCCGCGCCACATAAGCAGGCACCGTCCCGCCGGACCGTCCCGCCGGACGCACGATGCCGCCCCGCCCATTTCCCTTGTCCCGTATCTCGTATCCCGTTTCCCGGAAAGAGGTTCCGTGACCAAGCGCCGCCTGCCCCGACCGAACGAGCTCGCACAAATCCTGCGGCCGAAGCCCGTTGTCCTCAGCCCCACCGACCGCCGGCTCGAATCCGCCCACACCATCGCCGATTTACGGTACATGGCCCGCCGTCGAAGCCCCCGCGCCGTGTTCGACTACACCGATGGTGCGGCCGAGGCCGAAATCAGTCTGCGCCGGGCCCGGCAGACCTTCCGCGATATCGAATTCCACCCCGGTGTGCTGCGGGGGACGGCCGAGGTGGACACCGGCGTCCAGATCCTCGGCAAGCGTTCCGCCCTTCCTTTCGCCTTCGCGCCGACCGGGTTCACCCGCATGATGAACCACGAGGGCGAGCCGGCCGTTGTCAGGGTCGCCCAGCGGGCCGGTATTCCGTACGCCCTGTCCACCATGGGCACGACCTCGATCGAAGAGGTCGCCGCGGTCGCGCCGACCGCCCGCAAGTGGTTTCAGCTCTATGTGTGGCGGGACCGCGGCGCCGGCCGTGAGCTGATCGAGCGTGCCCACCAGGCCGGTTACGACACCCTCATGCTGACCGTGGACACCCCGGTGGGCGGTGCGCGGCTGCGCGATATGCGCAACGGGCTGACGATTCCGCCGGCGCTCACCCTGAGGACGTTCCTCGACGGTGCGCGGCATCCGGCGTGGTGGTTCAACCTGCTGACCACCGAGCCGCTGACCTTCGCCTCGCTGAGCTCGTACCAGGGCACGGTCGCCGAGCTGATCGACGAGATGTTCGATCCGACCCTGAACCTGGACGATCTGGACTGGGTGCGCGAGTCCTGGCCCGGCAAGCTCGTCGTCAAGGGCATCCAGAGCGCCGAGGACGCCCGCGACATGGTCAAGCACGGCGTCGACGCGGTCATTCTCTCCAACCACGGTGGGCGCCAGCTGGACCGGGCGCCCACCCCGCTGCGGCTGCTGCCCGCCGCGGTGGACGCGGTACAGGGCGAGGCGGAGGTCTGGCTGGACACCGGCATCCTCTCCGGTGCGGACATCGTGGCCGCGCTGGCGCACGGCGCCACGGCGTGTCTGGTCGGCAGGGCCTATCTGTACGGGCTGATGGCGGGTGGGGAACGCGGCGTCCAGCGCGCGACGGACATCCTGCGCACCGAGATCGTGCGGACGATGCGGTTGCTCGGCGTGAACAGCATCGCCGATCTGCGCCCCGAGCACGTCACCGTGCGCTGACGGCGTGAAGAGCTGACGAGGCGGTGGGCGCGGACCGAACCCTCGGTCCGCGCCCACCGGCCGGCGCTCAGGGACAGCCGTCCGGCAGCCGCGTCAGGTCACGAACAGGGCCGTCGAGACGGAGAGACCCGCGGCCACCACCATCCAGCGCAGCACCTCTTCGTTGAGCCGCCGGGCCAGGCGGGCTCCGGCATAGCCGCCGATCAGCGCGGTCGGGGCGGCGACCGCCACCGCCGTCCAGTCGACCGGACCCCATACGGCGAAGATCAGCAGACTGATGGTCGAGTCGACCAGTGACAGCGCCGCCTTGAGCGCGTTGAGCCGGCGCAGGCCGTCGGAGGTGGCGAGCGCCAGCGCCACCAGCATGATCACGCCCATCGCCCCGCCGAAGTAGCCCCCGTACAGACCGGCGCCGACCATCACCAGTGCCAGCACCGCCAGTTGGCGGCGCCCGTCGGCCGGGACCGCCGCCCGCCCGGCCGGCCGGACCAGCTTCTTGACCTGTTTCTGCCCGGCCAGCAGCAGACTGGCGAAGAGGACGAGCACGGGCACCACCAGATCGAAGGTGGCGCTCGTGGTGACCAGCAGCAGAAGGGAACCGGCGACGGTGCCGATGCCGGTGGCCACGGACAGCAGCACCAGCCGGCGCCGTGACTGCGCCTTGAGGTCGTCGGCGAACCCGCAGACCTGCCCGACCCAACCCGGCCAGTTGGCAACGGAGTTCGTCACGTTCGCCGTCAAGGTCGGCAGTCCGACGCCGAGCAGCGCGGGGAACAGCAACAACGAGCCGCCGCCGGCGATCGAATTCACCGCACCCGACAGCAGTCCGGCGCCGGCCACGGCAAGCAGAGCCACTGAATCCATGAAGCCTCAATCCTGGCAGAGAAGGTCCGCCGCCTCGCCGGCGATCGCCGGCGCCAGCCGATAGCCGAAGCCGCTCCCGGCACCGGCGTACACGACGCGCTCCGCGCCTGCCACCCCGGTGATCAACGGTTCCCCCTGAGGGCCGTAAGCATCGCAGAACACGCGCGCCGACCCGACCCTTCCGGCCAGCCGCGGCGCGCAGGCGCGCAGACTCTCCGCTGCCTCCACCAGGTCGCTCGGGGCCAGTCCGCGGCCGACGGTGTCCGGATCGACGTCCCATTGCGGGCAGACATAGCTGTAGAGCCAGTGGCCTTCCGCGTGCAGCGGCAGCAGAAAGGCGTCATGGTCCTGGAAGACAACCGCCCCGTCGTCCGGCGCGGTCGGCTCGTCGAGGTGCAGCGCGACGATCTTCTTCACCCGCACGTCGAGTTCCCGGGTCAGCGCGGCCCACGCCGGGTGGCCGGTCCAGGGGCCGGGCGCCAGGACCAGCCGGTCGGCGGTCAGGGTCTCGCCGGTGCCCAGGCGGAGCGTGACACCGGTGGGGGAGGGGTCGACCGCGACGACCTCGACGCCCTCGCGGAAGGCGACCCGCGGCCGGAGTTGGGCCGCGAGCGCCCGGGTCAGGCCGTGCACATCGGCGTAATGGCCACCGCTGATCCGCCAGGCCGCGCACCGCTCGGGGAGGTCCGTGACCCGGCAGGGCAGGGTGTCCGTACGCAGCGGAGCGGCGGCGGGGACATAGCGCTCCAGGATCGTCCGCTCGTGCGCAGCGTCCGCCACTACCGCCATGGGCAGTGCGCGGATCGGCAGTGCGGGCCGGGCCCGTTGGAGCCCGGCATAGTACTCGTGGCTGTACTCCGTCATCCGTCTGAAGCGTTCGGTTGCGCCGCGGGGGATGTGCGTACCGGCGGACCGGCGGCTCGCCCCGCATCCCGTCTGGTCGCGTTCCAGTACGACGATGGACGCTTCCGGGCGCCGTGCGGCCATCTCACGGGCGATCAGGCAGCCGATGATCCCGGCACCGACGATGGCGACATGGACCCGTGCCACGCTCACACTCCCTCGGTCAGCTGATCATCGGTCAGTTCGTGCAGTGCGTCGCGGAGTTCGTCGGCCGGGCCGGTGAATTCCCCGGCGAAGCTTTCGACGGCCGGGTCCGCAGTGGGGGGCCAGGTGACGAACGAGGCGTACGGGTCGTCCGTCTTCACGCCGAGCATCCGGTCCGCGATCCGCCGGCTGCGCCAGGCGACCAGGCTCAGATTCGGATCCGCGAGCCCGCGCTGCCGCCGCGCTCCGTTCTGGACGAAGAGGTGGTGCCGGGGCGGGCCGTCCCAGCGGACCGCGAAGTCCTGGTCGATCGCCAACTCGCCGTCCTCCCACGCCAACCGGTCCGTGAGCGGGGCCAGCATGTCCAGGGGCGCGGGGCGGAAGCCGGTCGCCCAGACGATCACATCCGCGGCGATCCGCTCGGCCGGGCCCGAGCGGTCGGCGGGTACGAGGGTGAGGTCCCAGCCCGCGCCGCCCGCGCTGCGGGCGACCTGGGTGACGGCCCGCCCGGGATACAGGCCGGTCAGCTCCTGGTTGCCGTCGATGAAGCGGTGCGCGTAGCAGCGCTGGTAGACGGCCCGCAGGGTGTCGGCCGAAATACCGTCGCTGGTCAGCACCTGGTCCGTCAGGAACGCCTCCCGGGACTTGCGGTCCAGCGCGAAGAAGTGGTCCGAGAAGCCCGGCATGTAGTAGTCGTTGGTGAAGGGCGTGTCGTCGATCGGGAAGAAGTTCGCCCGGCGGGATATCCAGGAGACCTGCCGCGGACGCTCGCCGTCCGGCCGCGAGATCACGTCCAGGAACGCCTCCGCCCCGGACTGGCCACCGCCGACCACGGCGACCCGCAGCCCCGCCAGGCCTTTCGCCCGCCGCATGAAGTCACTGACGTGGAACTGGGTTTCGCCCAGCAGGGGGCGGGCCAGCGGGGGCACCCACGGGCGGTTCCCGATGCCGAGCACCACATGGTCGGCGGTGAGGGTGCGCCGGCTGGTCCGTACGACGAAGACCCCGTCGAAGCCGACGGAGAGCACCTTTTCCCCGAAGGTCACGTTCTCGTTCTTCTTGCTCGCCCACACCAGGTAGTTGCGGAACTCCTGGCGCGGTACGGCGTCGAACTGGGCGTTGATGTAGTGGTAGATCTTGCCCTGTTCATGGAGATAGGACAGGAAGGAGAACTTGTTCGTCGGGTCCGCGAGGGTGACCAGGTCCTTGAAGAGCGAGACCTGGAGCGAGGCGCCGGGGATCTGCTGCCCGTCGTGCCAGCCGAAGTCCTCGCTCTGCTCAAGGAAGAGGCTGCCGAGGTCCGGGTCGCCGTGCAGCAGCGAGGCCAGGCTCAGATTGGCCGGACCGACGCCGACTCCGACACAGCCGTAGTGCGGGCCGGCCGTGCCACGCTCCGGGGGGCGTGCGCAATGCAGTGATTCCATGCTGCTGATCTCCACTTACCGAGGCTGTTCCGGGCTGAGGGATGTCGTGGATGTCATGGACGGGAAGTCATGGACGGGGAGGTCGCACGTCCTTCGCGGGCCGGCCGTACCGATCCGCCGGATCCGCTACCTGATCAGCACATGGCCGTCCTCGGGGCGGTGTTCCCGGGAGCGCCGCAGATCGCACAGCACGAAGGTGCGCTGGAGCCAGCGGTCGCTTCCGTCGTAGCGCGGCCGGAAGGAGGTCCGGCCGTGCACCGTGACCCGGTTGTCCACGATCGCCAGTTCGCCCGGCCGCAGCCGGACGGTCTGCTGGACCGCTTCGAACGCCTCCTGGAGTGCGTCCATCGCCTGCGCCGCCCGCCGGGTCGTGGCCGTGGTCGCCGCGAAGTCCACCCGGACATCGGGATCGGCCGGGTCGCCGGAGAGGACCGGATGGACGACGCCCTCCTGCTGCGGCCCGAAGGACGGCGGCGGGTTCGTGACGAACTCCGGGCTCGCCAGCCGTTCCCGTACGGACGGGTCCAGCAGCCCGAGCGCCTGCCGTATGCAGGCCGTACGCAGTCCCGCCACGCCCTCGTGGTCGGTGCGCAGGCACAGCAGCATGACGAAGTCGGGCCGGTGCCGGTGGAAGGCGTTCTCGTTGTGGAACGTCAGCAGCACCGATCCGGTGTTGCCCTGGACCTCTTCGCTGCCCCGGACCGGTACGACGTTCTGGACCAGGGCGCCGAGCTTCTCCGCGCGGAAGGCGGCCGGGTCGCCCAGGGCGCAGGCGGTCATCAGCAGGACGGCCGCGGACACCGAGGGGTCGCGCTGGACCGAGTCGGGCACGGTCGGGGTCGGCGGCAGAGCGGCCTCGTCGCCCACGGGAAGCCCCCGTAACAACAGGGCACCCTGGGGGCCGGAGTGCCGACGGAACCGGGCGAGCGCGGCGCGCAGTTCCTCCGGGAGGGCATGGCATGCCTCACGGGTCGCGGCGGCCCAGGCCGGGTCGTCGACCGCCCCGGCCGGATGGTGCACCAGCCGCTCGGCGAGACCGGCCACGGTGTCCGAGGCCAGGCGGTCGAGGGCCATCCGGGAGGCGGCGGCGTGCGTTTCCAGTGCGACAGGCGTCATCGTCACTCCATTTCCTCGATGGCGGACACCCCGGAGCCGGGCCGCGGCTGATAGCGCTCCCACTCCTCGTGCAGCAGGATCCGGCCGTCGTCGAGTGTGCGGGGGGTGCTGACACAGCGGCCGATGGCGGTCTCCCCGTTGGCGAGGACCATCGTGTAGCCCATGCGGATGGTGCCGTCCGGGCCGCAGACGCCGACGAGCATGCAGCGCCGTACGTCGCCACCGCTGGCCTCGGCCCACACCAGGTCACCGTCCTGGTGGTAGGTGGCGACCGGGGCGGTGCCGTCCGCGCCCCGTTCGGTGTTACGGAACCTCTTGCCGTCGTAGTTGATCACCTGCTCCTCCTCCTTCTGTCGGGATTGCTGTTCCGGTCGGGCCCGCGCCGGCGCGGCGCGGGATGTCCAGGGTTCTCAGTCCGGTCGGGGGCGGCCGGAGGCCGTCGAAGCGCTGCGCCAGGGCCCGTGCGATGAGCGGGGCGAACTTGAACGCCCCGCCCCCGCAGGCCGCTTGGGCGAAGCACCTGCCGTCCGCGAGGTCGAGCAGCAGCCCGTCCCCGGAGTCGGTGTCGGTCAGGTAGTGGCAGTCGCGGGCCTCGGTGACCCACTCCGGCCGGAAAGCCGGTATCAGCCGGGAGAACCGCTCCCTCAGCAGCCCGGTGTACGCCGGATCCGCCGTACCGCCGTCGACGCCGGGCACCGTACGGCAGACCTCATGGGCCGAGAGCTTGAGCGGCGCACCGGCCACCGGGGGCACCAGCCAGGCACCGGTGTCGGTGCCCAGCGCCGGTACCGCGGGCATGGCGTCCCATGCCGCCCTCTCCTCCTCGGGGACGCGGCAGTAGAGCATGGTCTGCCGGTGCACCGTCACCCGGCCGTGCGGGTACGGAGCCAGCAGCGCGGGCGACCACGGCCCGGCCGCCACCAGCAGCCGGTCGGCCCGTAACACCTCGCCGTCCTGGAGCGTGACGGTACGGGCGGCCGGGTCCACCCCCGTAGCGGCCCGGCCGGTGCACAGCCGGACCCCGGGGTGATCGCGCAGCCGGGCGGCCACGGCCGTGAGCACCTGGTCGGCGAGGAGCACGCCCGCGCGCTCCTCCAGGATCCCGGCCCGCCCCTCGGGCAGGGCCAAGTGCGGGTATGCGGCGGCGAGTTGGTCGCCGTCCAGGATCCGTGCCGGGGCGCCGGCCGCGGCCAGCAGACGCCCGGCCTCCTCGGCCCGCCCGTCCGGCAGCACCGTGAGCGCGCCCACCGGGTGGTAGCAGCGGATGCCCAGGGAGGTCTCCAGCTCCCGCCAGGCGTCATGGGCCGCGAGGGCGGCCCGCGTCGCCCCCGCGTCGCCCGGATGCAGCGCCCGCAGTACGCGGTGCCGGTCGTAGGAGGACGCCGCCGGGTTGGGCAGCGGGCCCTGCTCGACCACGGTGACCCGGTGGCCGGCTCGCGCGCATTCCAGTGCGGTGAGCAGGCCGATGATGCCGCCGCCCACCACCAGCGTCCGCAGGGGCGCCGTTGCCCGCCGCCCGTCCACCCGGCTCATCCCTGCCGGCCGCCCGCACCGCCGAACGGCGGCACGCGGAACGGCCGTACGGAGGTCACCTCGAACGCCGCGGGGTCCAGCGTGCCGTCCCAGCCGCCCGTCTGCCGGGCCTGCTCCGCCGTGTCGATCAGGATGGGCGCGGCGCCCGCGAGCACCGCCCGCAGTTCGAGGAACAGATCGCCCAGGGCCTCGGCACGGTCCGCCGCGGGCCGGTCCGCGGCCCGCGCGGCGTCCTTGCCCAGCCGTTGCAGCTGGCTGACCACCAGGTCGGCCGCGCTCGACGGGCGGTATGCCGCGATCTCGTAGGCATCGACGAACCGTTCCGCCACCGCCCTGGCCCGCAGCCGGCCGCCCGCGGAGACCGGCAGCTCGGCACCGGCGGTGGCGGCCAGGGCGTTGAGCACATTGGCGAGCCGGTTCCAGGGCGCGGTCAGGGACCGTTCGGTGACCTTCGTCAGGGCGTCCCGGCTGAAGTTGGTGCGCTGGTGCTCCGGGCCGGTCAGGGTGAGGTGGAAGCGGATCGCGTCCCGGGAGAAGTCGGCGAGCAGCTCGTCCATGTAGACGACGTGCCCCCGGGTCGTGGAGACCTTCTCGTTCTCCAATTCGTAGAACTCGTTGGAGATGATCCGCTCGGGCAGGGCGTACCGGCCGTCGTGCGCCAGCAGCAGCGCCATATGGGTCAGGCCCCAGAAGTACACGATGTCGGAGCCGATGAAGTAGATGATCTCCGCTTCCCGCTCGGGCAGCCAGAGATCGGTGCCGACCCGCTCCGCACCCAGCTCCGCCGCGGCGTGGGCGGTGCAGAACATCGCCGCGGGAATGCCCTCCACCCAGGAGTTGAGCCGCTGCCCCTCGGTGCCGGGGAACGGCGACGGCAGTCCGTACGAGATGGGGTAGGTGACCGGGAAGTCCGGCAGCGGCCTGGCCAGGGCCTCCCGCAGGAAGGCGAGGGTGCGGGGCCGCAGCCCGTCGCCGTGGGTCTCGTAGTAGTCCGTCAGCTCCTTGCGGTACCGCTCCATCGGAAGGACCAGCACGGTGGCCTCCCGTAGGACGACCGGGTCCTCGGGGTGCAGAGTGGACCAGGGGGACAGCAGCTCGTCGAAGTTGTTCGGGTGCCCGCACATCTCGCAGACGCCGCCGCGGCTTTCCGTGACGCACACCGGGCAGTAGCCCGCGACCAGGCCCTCGACCAGGAAATCCCCGGTGCGCTCGTTGTACGGGAAGGACACGGTGCGCAGTTCGAGCTTGTCCGCGTCGTGCAGGTCGGTCAGGAACCGCAGGACGTTCGCCTTGTACGCCTCGTCGTAGGGGGCGTATCCGTCGACCGAGATACCGGCCAGGCGGAGCGTCCGGCCGATCTCCTCGTGCGAGACGGCCGCCAGCCGCTCCGGCGTCGTTCCGTGGCGGCGCGCGCTGGCCATCACATACGTCTGGCTGTCGTCGGTGCCGGTGGAGAAGACCACCGGGCGTCCGCGGGTCCGCAGGTACCTGGCGTGGACATCGGCTCCCATGAACGGCCCGGCCAGATGGCCGATGTGGAGATTGCCGTTGGGGGTCGGGGAGGTCTCGATGATGACGGCCGGGCGGGCGCGGCCGGGGGCGGGGGTGGTGCGCTCTGCCATGGGTCAGCCCTCCTGGCCGTCGCGGCCGCCGTCTTGACCGGCGTGGCCGCCGTCCTGGCCGTCGTGGCGCTCCAGGAACTGACCGGCCGTCTCCTGGTCCCACCACACGGCGTACATCTGGAATTCCTCCGCGCCGTCGTTGATCACCTGGTGGTCGGTGTGCGGGGGGAAGTGGACGATGTCGCCCTGGCGGAAGGTGATCTCCTTGCCCTCGGAGGAGAGCGTGGCCTCGCCGGTCATCGCGATGAAGATCTCGTAGTCGGGGTGGGCATGGCGGGTGGTCGAGGTGCCCGGCGCGACGACGCACCAGGCGCCCTTGAAGGGCGAGTTGAGCGCCGGCCACGGCTTGAGGAGCTGGGAGAAACCGTTCTCCGGGCCCAGGGTGCTGCGGTCGAGACTGCGCATCTCCATGGAGTTCACCATTCTCGGGTTGCGGGGTGGTTGTGGTGGGGTGCTACTCGTGTGGTGCGTCCGGGCGAAGACGTCCGTGGGAGCTTGTGTGGCAGCTTGTGCGGGCGCTACAGCCCGGCGGCCGCGAGGCGCATACGGCGGTGTGTGCCGTCGTAGGCGACGGCGGCGGGCAGCAACGACTTGGGGACCTTGGTCACCGCGGTGTAGTCCGCGTCCACCACGTTCGCCAGCGGTGCCCGGCAGGTCTGGGAGAGAAGCTGATACGCGTCCATGGTGGTCAGGCCGTAGAGCGATGCCAGCCAGCGCACCATGTCCGTCTGGGAGATCCGCCAGGCGTCCTCCAGGGGCCGGGCCGATCCCACGCTGATCCAGTGGTCGTCGTCCTCGATACGCGGCCGGCCGGGCGCGCCGCCCTTGAGCAGGTCCACGAGGAGCGTCACCCGCATCGCGCCCTCGACCGCGGTACCGCAGGATTCGCCCTCGCCCTGCCGGTAGTGCCCGTCGCCGACCGAGAAGAGGGCGCCCTCGGTGTGTACGCCGAGATAGCAGGTCGCACCGGCCCGCATCTGCGGGGTGTCGAGGTTGCCGCCGAAGGGCCCGGCGGCGAGGGAGGACCGCACTTCGCCCGCGGCCGGGGCGACGCCCACCGTGCCGAGCATCGGTGCGAGGGGCAGGTCCACGCGGAAGTCGCTGTCCAGCGCCGCGTATTGGACGGTGCCGGCCGCACTGTCGACCGGATAGATCCAGGTCCGTTCGGGGAGCGCGGGGTGCAGGGTGGCGGTGCGGTCGGTGCCGGTGAGTCCGCCGAAGAACGGGAAGGTGGTGGAGACGCCCCAGTCCCGCGCCGGGGTGAGGTCCACGAGGTGCAGCACCAGGGTGTCGCCGGGTTCGGCGCCCTCGACGTGGAAGGGGCCGGTCTGCGGGTTGATGTACCGGTCGTCGAGGAGGGCGCTCGGCCGGTCCGAACTGCTGCGTAATCGCCCGCCGAACGCGTCCTCGGTCCACAGTCGCAGCACCGTCCCCGGCCGGATACGCATGACCGGTTCGGCCCCGCCGAACGTCCACACCAGCTGTTCCAGGGACGGGGTGAACTCACGCGTCTCCATGCCGGGGCACCTTTCGGGACAGAGGGTTTCGGTAAGCCATCGGTAAGTCATCGGTGTCGGTCAGTCATCGGTACCGGCAAGCCATCGGTATCGGTAAGTCATCGGTTCGTCACGGGCACAATGCCGGGGAAGGCACGTCAACGGCCGGTCTCCAGCACGGCCGTGGGCATTGTGGGCACGGTGAAATGCCCGGAGGGCGCCCGCATTCGCGGGCATTTCGCTCCCGGGGATTTCGGTGGCCACGCCCTGACCCGACGCAATGCCCCCTTCACCGGCGGGGAATTCGGCCGGGACTCGGAATTTCACGGGGTCGGCGCGGAGAACGGGAACGACTGCGGGGAATGGGCTGAACCGAGCGGCCCGCTGCGGGACCGGAGGTGCGACGTCACTGGCTACCTTTCGTGCGGTGTGGGGGCCCCGCACCGGAGAGCGGCGGACGGCGGGGCTTTGGGCGCAGAAAGCGGCCGTGCCTCATGGTGAAAGGCACGAGCGGTGGTGTGAAAAGCGCTCAGTTGGTGGCAGATCGGACGCGGCCGAGGGCGTGGCCGGCCGTGCTGGAAAGCGGATGCTGCCGGGATGGCCCCGGATCCGCGGTAATGGTCGGAGTGGGCACTAGCCTGGGCTCCTATCCCCCGTCTATCGGTCGGCGCACGGGACGGAAAAGGGTGGTCAGTCCATCGCTCGGATTTCCCGTGCACAAGCATCCCAAAAACTTCCATGCCCCAAGCGGCGTGTCAAGGGGAAAGATCGAAACGACTCTTCGCCGAGACGGCACGCCATTTGGGCATCTCCGGGGCGGGCGCCCCGAATTAACACTTGTAACTAACGCGTACCGGCGCTTCCGGCGACGTGTCCGAATTCTTTCGTTCCCGGGGCGAGGACTGGACAACCCGCTTCCGGTGGCCCGGCGTTGAACAACTTCCCGGCGGCCCGGACCGCCGCGCCGCACCAGGTCGTCCGGTTCGGCCAGTTCGGCTGGTTCGGTTCGGTCGGTGGGGCCGATGTGGCCAAAGGGAAGACAGGGGTGGGAGAGTTCGACCGTGCGGGTGTGGACGACCTGATTCCCCTGGTGCAAGAACTCCGCACCAGGGGAACGGGAGACCGGCGGACGGCCGGACCGCCGGACGGCCGGACCGGCGGTGAGCGCCTAGAGGAAGCTGACGTTCTGGGCCAGGGCGAGCGTGCTGGAGTAGTTGATGGTGTTGGTGGCCGGGCGCATATAGGCGCGCCAGGCGTCGGAGCCGGACTCGCGCCCGCCGCCGGTCTCCTTCTCCCCACCGAATGCGCCGCCGATCTCCGCGCCTGAGGTGCCGATGTTGACGTTGGCGATACCGCAGTCGGAGCCCTCGGCGGAGAGGAAGAGTTCGGCCTCCTGCTGGTCGCGCGTGAAGATGCTGGAGGACAGGCCCTGTGGGACGTCGTTGTGCAGGGCGATGGCCTCGTCGAGCGTGTCGTAGGTCAGGACGTAGAGGATCGGGGCGAAGGTCTCCTCCCGGACGACGTCGGTCTGTTCGTCGACGCGGACGAGGACCGGCTCGGCGTAGGCGGCCCGCGGTGCGGCGTCGGCCAGGCGCCGCCCGCCGCCCGCGAGGACCTTGCCGCCCTGCGCCTGGACCCGGGCGAGGGCGTCCTGCATGCCGTCGAGGGCCTGGGGGGAGATGAGCGGTCCGACGAGGGTGTGCTCGTCGAACGGGTCGCCGATCGGCAACCGTGCGTAGGCGGCCGTCAGCCGGGCGGCGAGGGTGTCGGCGATATCGCGGTGGACGATGAGGCGGCGCAGGGTGGTGCAGCGCTGTCCGGCGGTGCCCGCGGCGGCGAAGACGATGCCCTGGACGGCGAGGTCGAGGTCGGCGGAGGGCGCGACGACGGCGGCGTTGTTGCCGCCGAGCTCCAGCAGGCAGCGTCCGAAGCGGGCCGCGACACGGGGCCCGACCTCGCGGCCCATCCGGGTGGAGCCGGTGGCGCTGATGAGCGCGACACGCGGATCGTCCACGAGCGTCTCGCCGACGGTGCGGTCGCCCAGCAGCAGACGGTGCACGTCGCGGGGGGCGCCGACCTCTTCTGCGGCTCGGGCCAGCAGCCGGTCGCAGGCCAGCGAGATCAGCGGGGTCAGCTCGGACGGCTTCCAGATCACGGTGTCGCCGCAGACCAGGGCCACGGCGGTGTTCCATGACCACACGGCGGCGGGGAAGTTGAACGCCGAGATGACGCCGACGACGCCGAGCGGGTGCCAGGTCTCGGCGAGGCGGTGCCCGGGGCGCTCGGAGGCGATGGTGCGGCCGTAGAGCTGGCGGGAGAGGCCGACCGCGAAATCGCAGATGTCGATCATCTCCTGGACCTCGCCGAGCGCCTCCGAGCGGATCTTGCCCGCCTCGATGGTGATGAGGTCGGCCAGGTCGCCCTTGTGGTCCCGCAACAACTCGCCCAGGCGGCGGACGAGTTCACCCCGCCGGGGCGCCGGTGTGGTGCGCCAGGTGAGGAACGCCTCGCGGGTGGCCCGCAGCGCGTCCTCGGTCCCGGCGGCGGTGGCGGCCGTCAGGCCGAAGAGTTCCTCGCCGGTGATCGGGCTGCGGGCCGGGAAGTCGGTGCCGTCCGGGACGGTCGCGCCGATGCGCTCCAGGCTCGTACGGGCGCGGGTGCGCAGGTCTGCGGTGGTGGGCAGAGCGGTGCTGGTCATGATGCTCCCTTGGGGTGTGCGGAGGCCGGTTCGCCGGGGTCAGCCGAGTTCGCCGTCGAGTCCGAGTTCCCGGGCGACCTGGGCGATGGAGCGGTTCTGCTGCTGCTCGTAGAGGGCATAGGGGTCGAGGACGTCACGGCCGAGGGCGCCGGAGAGCCAGCCGCTGTCGTAGGCGGCGCCTTCCTGCTCGTCGTTCCTGGAGCCCTCGCCGCTGAGGTTGGACTGGAAGATGCCGGCCGCGGAGCGGGGCAGGAAGTCCTCGTAGACGAGGGGCTCCGCCCGGACCCAGCCCTGCCGGAGCAGTTCTGCGATGCCGGCGGGCGGGCGGCGGCCGTCGCGCGGCCGGTCGGACGCGACCTGGTAGGTGAAGTACGCCAGCCCCTGTGCGGCGAGTTCCCGTTCGGTGGCGGGGACGTGCGCGGCCCACACCGTACGGGCGCAGGCGGCCCGGTCGAGTCCGGGGTGGCGGGCCGCCTGCTGGTCGACGAGGTCGAGCAGCCGGTCGTAGAGGGCCCGGCCGTTGCGTGTCACGGCGATGCCGCGGGCCTCGACCTCACCGAACCGCACCCGCAGGGCGCCGCTGGTGACGGTGCCGTCCGGGGTGCGCATCGCGCGGGGCTCGGCCAGCGCCCGGAAGGACGTCTGGCGCAGCAGCAGATCGGGACCCTGCCAGTCGGGCGGTCCCTGAATGGTGTCGATCATCTCGATGCCGCGGTCGGCCATGCGCCGGTAGAGCTCGTCGATGTCCAGGACGCGCGGGGTGAGGTGGTTGATATGCGTGCTGCGGACGCCGCCGATGTCCGCGGCGACGGCGGAGACCCGCTCCAGGGTGGCGTACCACGCCTTGTCGACGGGCTCGGTGGACAACTCGAAGGCGGCCACGGCGAGGTGGAGGAAGCGTTCCGCGTCGTCGTCGGGCAGTTCGCGCCCGGCCGCCGCCCGGTCGGCCAGGGCAAGCAGCTCCGGCGGGAACAGCTCGCGGCCGGCGAGGAACGTCTCCAGGCGGGCTCGCAGATCGGCGTCGAAGAACCGCGGGTCGGCGGGGGTGAGCAGCGAGGTGAAGACGCGGAACGGATTGCGCGCCAGTTCCTCACCCTCGACGGGGCGGAAAGCGGTCGACACGACGGGCACCGCGCTGGCGGCGGCTTCGCGCAGATCGTAGAAGCCGACGGGACACATGCCCAACGCCCCGAAGATACGGGCGACTTGGCCCAGCTCACCGGGCGTGCCGACCCGGATGGCGCCGTGCCGCTCGGCCGTCACCCGGCCGACGGAGCCGAGCCGTTCGGCGTCGGCGCCCCGCGCACGCAGGACGTCCTCGTTCACCCGGCGCGAGACGTCCACCAGCGTGGTGTACGCCGGGACCTCCCGCCCGTACATGTCCGAGAGCCGCGCGGCGAAGGCGGCACGCAGCTGCCACTGACTGATCATCGGCGGGTCTGCCTTTCGGGCGAAGGGTCACACCACATGGGCTTCGGGGCGGCTCTCGGCCCCGGCCCGGAAGCGGTCGGCGGCGAGCGGGGAGATGTCGACGAACGGTTCGCGCTCCAGGTACAGGTCGCGCACGATGCCGCCGACGGCCGGGGCCTGAAGGAAGCCGTGGCCGGAGAATCCGGTGGCGTACAGGAAGTTGGTCAGCTCGCCGGAGCGTCCGATCAGCGCGTTGTGGTCCGGAGTGACCTCGTACAGCCCGGCCCAGCCGCCGGATGTCCGCATCTGTGCCAGGGCGGGCGCGCGGTGCCGTACGACGTCCCGGAAGAGCGCGAGCCACTCGGGGGTCCAGGTGGTGTCGAAGCCGTCCGGCTGGTCCGGGTCGGCCAGGCCGAACAGCAGCCCGTCGTCGCTGTTGTGGAAGTAGGCCGAGGACGAGAAGTCGATGGTGAAGGGGATACGGGGCGCCGGGGGCGTCAGCGGCTCGGTGAAGGCGAGCTGCCGCCGCACCGGCCGTACGGGCAGCGGCACACCGGCCAGGTCGCCGATCCGCCCCGACCAGGCGCCCGCCGCGCAGATGACGGCGGAGCAGGAGACGGGGCCCCGGTCGGTGTGAACGGCGGTGACCCGGTCGCCGGCGGTGTCGATGCCGGTGACGCCGGTGTGGGTGGCGAAGACGACGCCGGCCCGGGCCGCGGCGGCGGCGTACCCCTGGACGACCAGGGCGGGGCGGGCATGGCCGTCGTCGGGGGAGTGGACGGCGGCCACCAGCCCGTCGGTGCTGAGGTACGGGCACAGTTGGCGGGCCTCGCGGGGGCCGACCATGCGACTGGGAACGTCCAGGCCGTTCTGGATCCCGACGCTGACCTCGAAGTCGGCGGCCTGCCGCTCGCTGGTGAGCAGGAACAGATAACCGACGCGGTCGAACCGGATACCGGCCCCGGGACGGTGCGGGAAGTCCTGGAAGGCGCGCAGACTGCGGCGGCCCAGTTCGATGTTGAGCGGGTCGGAGAACTGGGCCCGCACCCCGCCGATCGGCTTGCCCGAGCTGCCGCTGCCCAGGTCGCCGCGTTCGACCACGACGATGTTGTGCACCCCGGCCTCGGCCAGGTGGAACGCGATGCTCGTCCCCATCACGCCACCGCCGATGATCACGACATCGGCGGCCCGGGGGACGGTACGGAAGACGGATGAGGTGGACGGGGCGGTCAGGGTGGACGAGGTCGATGGGGAGGACACGGTGGATGGGGCGGACGGGGTGGTCAATTGGCCGGTCCCTTCCTGCCGATCAGCGGTCTGTGCGTCATCGTGACGCACCCCAACCATTGACGTCCACGAACAGTTACTGCTTCTGATCTATTAGCCTTCCTATATGGACTGGACGAGTGCCCAGCTGCGCTCGCTGGTGGAACTGACCCGGCGGGGCACGCTCACCGCGGTGGCCCGGGCCCTGGGGTACACCCCCGGTGCGGTCTCCCAGCAGATCGCCGCCCTGGAGAAGGCCACCGGCATGGAGCTGCTGGACCGGGTGGGCCGTCGGGTGGAGCTGACCGACGCCGGGTTGACGCTGGCCCGTCATGCCGAGCGGATCCTGGCCACGGAGGCCGAGGCGGTCGAGGCCCTGGAACGCAGCCGCAACGAGGTCTCCGGGGCCCTGCTGGTCGGCCTGTTCGCGACGGCCGCCGCGGAGATCCTGCCGCTGGCCCTGGGCCGGGTGCGCGAGGCCCATCCGGACCTGACGGTGCACAGCCGGGACATGGACGTGGACGAGGTGTACGACGCCGTCGCCTCCGGCGGCGTGGACCTGGCACTCGGCCTGGACTATCCGGACGTGCCCATCCCGCGCGATCCGGCGCTGCGGGTGATGCAGCTGTACCGGGAGCGGTTCTCGCTCGCCGTACCCGCCGGGTCGATGGGCGGCCGCGCCGAGGTCGCCCTCGCCGAAACCCGGGACCTGGGATGGATCCTGCCGTCGCCCGACAGCTACTACGGACGCGCCGTACGCACCGCCTGCCGGCGGGCGGGCATCGAACCGGATGTGCAGCACGAGGTGACGGACACCGCGGCCACCCTGGCGCTGGTGGAGGCGGGTATCGGGGTGAGCACGGTGACGGATCTGATGCTCGGACTGCGCGCCTCCCGCTTCGACGTGGTGCGGCTGAGCGAGACCATCGAGCGGCACATCGTCGTGGTGTTCCGCTCCTCCGCCGAGCGCCGCCCGACGGTCGCGGCGCTGGTCGACGTCCTACGGGCGGTGGCCGAAACCCGGCAGGGCCGCAGCGGCCGGTGAGGCCGCCCGAGCCGCCTCGGACATCCGTCCGGCGAAAGGTGTGCCGAAAACCGACTCCCCGTGCGCCCCGCCCGGCGGCGATCATGCGACGGTGAATGATGATCGCCGTCGCGCCCTCGTCCGTCGCCGGGTTCTCCGGGCCGGTCTGGCCACCCTCAGCACGCTGTCGTTGTTGTCCGCACTACCGGCCGCCGCGCAGCCGGCCGACCCCCCGACTCAACAGCCGCGTTCGGCACGCTCGCTGACCGCGTCCGAAGCACGCACCGCCGCCTATCTGGAGTCCATACGCCAGGACCCCGCACGGCTGCACGGCTTCTTCCGGCACCTGCCGAAGGGCGGTGATCTGCACAACCACCTTTCCGGCGCCGTCCCCACCGAGTTCCTGATCACACTCGCCGCGAAGGACGGGCTGTGCATCGACCGGAAGACCATGACGGCGGTCCCGCCGCCGTGCGGGCCGGGGAAGCGGCCCGCGGCGGACGCCCGGACCGACCGGGCGTTCCACGACGCGCTGGTGCGCGCCTGGTCCATGCAGGACTTCCCGCCGGGGGAGTCGGGGCACGACCACTTCTTCGACACGTTCGGCAAGTTCGGCGAGGTGACCTGGCGCCACCGCGGCGCGCTGTTGTCGAAGGTCGCCGACGGCATGGCCGAGCAGAACCAGTTCTACCTGGAGACGCTGGTCACCCCCGCCTCCGAGGAAGCCAAGAAGCTTGCCGATCAGGTCGGTTGGGACGGCGACCTCGCGCGTATGCACAAGGCCCTGGTGGCCGACGGCAAGCTGGACCGCCTGGTGGCCACGGCCCGTAAGGAAGCGGACGAGGCGGACACCGAGTTCCGCAGGGTCTCGCGCTGCGGCACCTCCCGTCCCGCCCCCGGCTGCCGCCTGACCGTGCGCTGGAACTCCCAGGTCTCCCGGGGCAGCAGCCCCGAACGGGTCTTCACGCAGATGGAACTGGGCATGCGCCTGGCCGAGCGGGACCCGCGGTTCACCGCGGTCAACCTGGTCCAGCCCGAGGACGGGGACAGCGCCCTGCGCAACTACACCCTCCAGATGCGGATGCTGGCCTATCTGCACCGCACCTACCCGCGGGCCCACATCACCCTGCACGCCGGCGAGCTGTGGCCGGGCCTGGCCAAACCGGAAGACCTGAAGTTCCATATCAACCAGGCCGTCGACGTCGCCCACGCCGAACGCATCGGCCACGGCGTCGACCTCGTGCACGAGGACAACTGGCGGCAGCTGGCACGGACCATGGCGGACCGCGAGGTGGCCGTCGAGGTCCCGTTCACCAGCAACGCCCAGATACTCGGCGTCAAGGGCGCCGAGCACCCCTTCACGGTCTACCGCGCGTACGGCGTGCCGATCGTGCTGGCCACCGACGACCCCGGTATCTCCCGCATCGACATCACGCACGAGTACCGGTACGCCTCCAGGACGTATCACCTCGGCTACGGCGAGCTGAAGGACCTGGCCCGCGCCTCACTGGAGTACGCCTTCCTCCCCGGCCGCAGCCTGTGGCGGGGCAACCCGACACGGGACGGCTACCGACCGGTCGCCGCCTGCCGCGGACAGCTCCCCGGCAGCGGGTCCCCGGGTGCCGCCTGCCGTCACCTGCTCGCGTCCAGCCCCAAGGCGGCCGTCCAGTGGCGGCAGGAAACCGCCTCCGCCTCCTTCGAGCGGAACTTCGCGCTTCCCCGCTGAGTTCTGCGGCGCCACCGGTCCGGTCGAGGAGGTGCCCGATCGCGTCCGCGACGAGTCCGGGCTGCTCGGCCTGGACGAAGTGACCCGAGTCGACCTCCTCGAACCGCCCGTCCGGCAGCGTCTCCACCCAGCGCCGCTGATGCTCGGCGATGACGGCGTGCTGCTGTTCCCGGCCCTTCGCGGGGCGGGACGCCGACAGCAGCACCGTCGGGCATGCCGGGAGGGCGGGCGGCTCGGCGCGGAGCCGGGGGAGGGCCGCGGCCACGGCCTTGAGCTCCTTCCGCGTCTGCGCGATACCGGCCGGGACGAAGTCCTCGGCGAGCATGGTGGCGTAGGTGTCCGCCGGGAACACACGACGGACGTTCCCGCTGGCCATCCGGGCCAGCGGCCGGAACCGCACCAGTGCCTGGGTCACCCCCAGCGCCTGGTCGACCCGCGCGGCGGTCCGGTCGAACGTGTCGTAGACGGGCGCGCGCTCCGGCGTCGGGTCGAGCAGCAGCAGCCCCCGCAGCCGCGGCCCCAGCCGTTCCGCCGCGCGGCGGGCGACCAGCCCGCCCATGCTGTGGGCGACGAGCACCAGCCCGTCCGGCTCCGGAACCACCGCCTCGACCAGCGCGACCAGGTCGGCGGCCATATCGTCGATCCCCACCTGCTGTGCGGTCCGGCCGCTGCGGCCGAATCCGGCGCGGTCGTAGGCCACCAGGCGGGCCCGGTCGGCCAGCAGCGGCGCCACCGCGTCCCAGCACGTCCGGCCCTGCCCCTGACCGGCCTCGAAGACGACCCGGTCGGTGCCCCGGCCCGACTCCTCCACATGCACGGTGCGCCCGTTCACCGCCACTGTCCGCCCCGTCGCCTGCCGCATATCCGCCCCCGTGCTGCTCATGACGTCCATCCCTCGTGGCTCATGATTTCAATTTCGATAACGGTAGCACTCGTGAAATAGTGGTGGTGTGGATACCGCCGATCTGCTTCTCCATCCGGTCCGTCTGCGCGTGGTGCACGCCCTGTCCGGCGGGCGCGAGCTCACCACCGGCGAGCTGTGCGCCCGGATGCCGGAGGCGTCGAAGGTGACCGTCTACCGGCACGTCGCCCTGCTGGCGGAGGCCGGGTTCCTCGAAGTGGCCGCGGAGCACCGCGTACGCAATGTGGTCGAGCGCCGGTACCGGCTGCGCCGGGACCGTCCCTCGATCGACGGTGACGCCGCCGCGGCCATGTCCCTGGACGACCACCGCCGCGGCTTCGCCGCCGCCATGGCCGTCCTCATCGCGGAGTTCAACGCCTACCTCGACCGCGACGGCGCCAACCCGACCGCCGACCTGGTCTCCTACCGTCAGGGCACGCTCTGGCTCAACCCGGACGAACTCGCCGAACTCCTCGGAGAACTGGTCGCGGTCCTGCAACCGCGCCTGGGCAGGGAGCCGGCGCCGGGCCGCGCGCCGTATCTGCTCAGCCCCGTCCTCTTTCCTGCCGAGCCGCCTTCCGACGGGTCCGCGCCGGAGCGGACTGGCTGAGCAGCAGGGCGATGTCGTCCATGCGCTTGGGGGAGTGGCGCGCCTCCAGGAGGAGTCTGTCGGCGAGTTCCTCCAGGGAGTCGGCCTGCACATGGGCCAGTGCGGCGCGGAGCCGGTCGATGCCCGTGGTGATGTCCGCGCCGCGCCGTTCCACCAGCCCGTCCGTGTACAGGGCCAGGATCGCGCCGGGCGGGAACTGCACATCACATTCGGGGTAGGTGGCGGTGTCCGCCACGCCGAGCAGGGGGCCGGGCGGCAGATCCAGGACGGCCGTGTCCCCGTCGGCCCGGCGCAGCAACGGCGGGCAGTGGCCCGCGAGGACCACGCGGGCGATGCCCGACTCCGGAGTGAGGCGGACGTAGCAGCAGCTGGCGAGGAGGCCGGGGTCGAGGTCCAGGAGCAGGCGGTTGGTGCTGGAGATCACGTCGCCGGGCTGTTGGCCCGCGGTGGCGAAGGCCCGTACGGCGCTGCGGAGTTGGCCCATGACGGCCGCGGCGGCGACGTTGTGCCCCTCGACGTCGCCGACGACCAGCGCGACACCGTCGCGGGTGGGGATGACGTCGTACCAGTCGCCGCCGATGTCCATACCGCGCGTTCCCGGCAGATAGCGGCCCGCGACGCGGACGTCGGGGAGGGTGGGCAGCCGGTGCGGCAGCAGGGCGTCCTGGAGCCCGTGGGCGACGGCGAATTCGGCGTCGTAGAGCCTGGCGCGCTCCAGTGCGTGGGCGATCAGCCCGCCCAGCGCGGTCAGCAGGTCCCGCTCGTCGTCCCGGAACCGGTGGGCCTCGTCGAAGCCGAGGACGCAGGCCCCCACCGGGCGGTTGGACGCGATGAGCGGCAGGAACGCCCACGAGCCGGACTCGCTCACCGGGAAGCCGGGGTAGGTCTGCGCGAACGCCTGCCGCGACTCGATGAACAACGGAGCCCCGGAGAGCAGCGCGTCCGATACGGGCAGGCCGGCGCGGAGCGGCGCGCCTTCGAACCGGTCGAGGACGTCGAGGACCTCCTGCCGGTAGCCGCGCTGGGAGAGCTGGTACAGGCGGCCTTCGGTCACCACGTAGAGGGCCAGCCGCCGGCCGCCGACGGCGGGCAGCAGCTGTTCGGCGACGACCTCGCACACCTCGTGGGCGGTGACCGCCTCGGTCAGTGCGCTGCCGAGCTGGAGCACGCGGTAGAGCGTGCCCAGGCGCGGGGCGCCGGGCGGCGGCGACGGCCCGGCCGCCACGTCGTCCGCGACCGGCGCCCCGGGACCGGCATCGGCCGGGACCGGTCCCCGCAGGCGCGCCACCCAGCCCGTCATGCCCTGTGCGCCCGGGTGGAGGGAGAACACCAGCCAGGGGTCGGGCGGACGGCGGGCGAGGAAGGAGACCGGCTGCTGGGAGATCATGGCGGCCCGGTAGCGGTCCTCGTAGGCGGGATCGGCCAGCCAGGGAAGGACGTCCCAGGGGCGCCGGCCCAGCAGGTCGTCCCGGCGGACCCGCAGCAGGCTCTCCAGGCCGTGGTTGGCGTAGGTGACCCGGCCGTCCGGGGCGAGCGCGAAGAAGCCGTCCGCGAGCCGCTCGATCGCCTCGACGGCGGCCATACCGGTTCCCGAATCGAGGACGGCGCCGACCAGATGGGGCCGCGCCCGCCGGTCGTCGGGAGCCTGCGGTACGCGGCCCCACAGCTCGACGGCGCGGTGCCCGCCGCCGTCCCGCAGGTGCAGCGAAAGCGCCAGGACGTGGCCCTCCGCCGCCGCGGTCCGGGCGGCGGACCGGAAGCCGGGGAGGTCGGCGTCGTCGATCCTGGCGGCCAGGGTGGCCGCCCGCCCGTCGAACTCGCCCGGGCCGATCCCGAAGATCGCGCACAGTTCGTCGTCCGCCACGAGGGCCCCGGTGTCGAGGTCCCAGTCGAACAGTCCCACCCGCACGGCCGGAGCCGCCCGCGCGGGGACCGCCACCGGGACGGTCTCCGCATCGCTCAAGGCCAGGGCGCCGCGTGCGTCCAGCTCGGCGAGCGAGGCGCCGAGGCGGTCGGCGGTGGCGCGCAACCGCCGTCGCTGCGCCTTCGACAGACCATCGCCCTCCCCCGGACCGGCGGCCCACACCACGGCCATCGCCCCGAAGGCCACGTTTCCCGCCTTCACCTGCACGGATGCGGATCCGAAGGCGTACGGCAGCGCCATGGCGAGCTGCGGGAAGCGCCGCATGGTCTCGTCGGCCCCGGCCAGATGGACCGTGCGCCCGGTCCGGTACGCCACCGCCACCGGGATGTCGCTGCTGACCGGGATGCGCTGCCAGCCGCCGAGCAGGGAGGGCGGCGTTCCGCAGACCGCGCTCAGCACGAGCGAGCGGCGGTCGCGCGACACCAGGAACACGCTCCCGGCATGCGCCCCGGTCGCCTCGACGGCCCTGACGGCGGCGCTGACCAGTGCGTCGTCACGCTCCGACGCCGCGTCGGCGCCCAGCGTTCCGAACGGCTGTGTGCTCGGCTCCGTACGGCTGGGTGGCATAACGCCTTCTCAAGCCTTCTCACGCCTGCTCACGCGTTGTTCGGACTGCCGTATGCGCGGGCAGTCCTGTCCTTCGCATTTTAGGCGTCGGGCCCCTGCCGACCCATCGGTCAGGCCCCAGGGTCCCTTCAGGGCTCTAGACGAGCGGATTCTGCCCGACGGCCTTGCAGACGGCGAACGCCTCGCCCTTGCTGGACGGGAAGTGGAGGATTTCGGGCAGGCACGGGTCGCTCGCGAGGGGGAGGCCCGGACCGCCGCCGCAGTGGTTCGCGGGTGTGGTGGCGGGGAGGTAGGCCCTCCTGTTGGGGAAGCCGCCCCCTCCGGTGCCGACGCCGTACGCGGTGGCCGACCCGTGGTTGGCGCAGACATTGTCGAACGTGGCGTTGCCCAGCCCGACGATCGACGTCGCCGAGGCGCCGGGCGCCGCGGCCCAGTCGATCGCGAGGACACCCGCCGCCAGAACGAGGCGGGCAGCGGCACGTCGATGCTTCATGGAGGGGCTCCCCGCAGTGGATGTCGCGTTCTCGGGATGACGCGTTCTTGAACGGGATCAACGGCATGAGCGGATCCGGGACACGGGCGGAGGGGGCGTCCGGGTGAGATGCACCCTTTGTGGCCCTTGACACCGCTATGTCCAGGGTTTATCTCCATCAACAAGGAGGTGGTGACCCATGGCCGTGACGCTTGACGGGTTCCGGGCCGTTCCCCGGTGGTCCGACGGACGGGCCACCCTCGTCGTCTCGGGGGAGATCGACTATGTCACCGCGCCCTGCCTGCGGGAGGCGCTGGACACCTGCCTGGCCCGTCGGCCCCGGCGAATCGATGTCGACTTCCGTGCGGTCACCTTCTGCGACATCAGCGGGCTCAATGCCCTGCTGGGAGCGCGCCGCAAGGCCCGCGACGCGGGCGCCCGCCTGCATGTGGTCAACGTCCGGGAATCTCTCGTCGCCATGCTGTTCCGCCGCGTCCAGGCCGAGGATCTGATCGCGCCGGGTGCGCTGCGCGTCGACCGCCTCGCCGACTGAATCACGGGCTCGGACGGGAAGCACGGGCTCGGGCGGCACCACGGGTCCGGACCGCACCGCGGGCCCGCCGCCGACTCCTCTCCGCCCCGGTCTCACCTGGTGGGACAGCGGGCCGGATCCTCTAAGCGCCCGATAATCCAGCGATAAACGGGCCCCCTAGCGTCAGTTCCGTCAACCACGGCAGGTCACGGTGACCGGGATGACCCGTGCCGGAATCCGTCGGGCGCCTCGGAACGGACTAAGGAGAACGGACATGCCGCACAGAGCCGGCGCGGCCCCCGCCGAGGAGGCGCCCGAAGGCGAACATACCGCCGCGGGGCGGCTGTTGCGGCTGCTGGAGGCGGGCGGCGCCCGCTTCGAGCTGCTGGAGCACGCACCCGAGGGGCAGACCGTACGGGCCAGCGCACTGCGCGGGCACGCCCTCGCGGCGGCGGCCAAGTGCATGATCGTCACGGTGACCGGCGGCACCGACGGCGCCCGGCATGTGCTCGCCGTGATACCCGGCGACCGGCGGGTGGACCTGGACCGGATCGCGGGCGAGTACGGCGGGAAACGGGCCCGGCTCGCCGACCGCGTGCTGGCCGAGGGGCTGTCGGGCTGTGTGAGCGGGAGCATCATTCCGTTCTCGTTCCACGACGAGCTCACGGTGCTGGCCGACCCCGGGCTCTTCGACCACCCCACGCTGTACTTCAACGCCGCACGCCTGGACCTGTCCGTCGCCCTCGCCGCCGCGGACTACCGCGCACTGGCGAACCCCCGGGTCGTGCCGATCGCCGTCTGACGGCCGCCGCCCGGCCCGTCACCCCCCCCGAACCGGAAGTGCCCGCGCCGCGGCATCCCCCCTGCGGCGCGCGGCGCTTCCCCCGCTCGTACACCCGAAGGAGCCGGCCCCATGACCGTACTGGACGAGATCATCGGCGGCGTACGCGACGACCTGGCGGAGCGTCAACGCCGCCTGCCCGAAAGCGCGTTGCGCGACCGCGTCGCCGAGGCGCGGCCCGCGCTGGACGCCGCCGCCGTGCTGCGTGCCGCCGCGGACGTCCAGGTCATCGCCGAGGTCAAGCGGGCCAGCCCGTCCAAGGGTCCGCTGGCCGCCATCCCCGATCCGGCGGAACTGGCCGCCGTCTACGAGCGTTCCGGGGCCGCGGCCGTCAGCGTGCTCACCGAGCAGCGCCGGTTTCACGGTTCGCTCGCCGACCTCGACGCCGTACGCGCCGCCATCCGGATTCCGGTGCTGCGCAAGGACTTCGTGGTGACGCCCTATCAGCTGTGGGAGGCCCGTGCCCATGGCGCGGACCTGGTGCTGCTGATCGTGGCCGCGCTCGGTCACCGTCAGCTCGCCGAACTGACCGAACTGGCCCGCGAGTTGGGCCTCACCGTACTGACCGAGGTGCACGACGAGGACGAGATCGAGCGCGCCCTGGCGGTCGACGCCTCGGTGATCGGCCTCAACGCCCGCGATCTGAAGACCCTGGAGGTCGACCGCACCGCCTTCGCCCGGCTCGCGCCCCGTATCCCGCCGGGCGTGGTGCGCATCGCGGAGTCCGGTATCCGCGGACCGCAGGACGTGGCCGCCCTGGCCGCCCACGGCGCCGATGCGGTGCTGGTGGGCGAGGCCCTGGTGACGGGAGAGGGCGGCCCCGGCACGGTGCTGACCGCGCTGCGGAATGCGGGGCGGCGCTGAACGGCACCGCCCGGCGCCCGGCTCAGCCCGCCGCGGCGAGCTTGGTGGAGACGGCCGCCCAGCGTTCCAGGACCGCAGCCGCCGCTCCCGTGTCGATCGCCTGCGCACCGCGCGCCATGGCGGCCGCGAGGCGCTCGGTGACCGGCCGGTCCGACAGGTCGAGCGCCGCGAGCCCGGCGGCCGCGGACAGCAGCACCGCATCGCGCACCGGCCCCCGTTCGCCGCGCAGCAGCGCCCGCGCCACCTCGGCGTTGTGGGCGGCGTCGGCGCCGCGCAGCGCCTGCGGCGGTGCATACGGGATGCCGAGGTCGCGCGGGTCGAACACCTCCGTACGCACCCGTCCGTCGCGCACCGACCAGACCGTGGAGGTGGTGGTGACCGTCAGCTCGTCCAGCCCGTCGTCGCCGCGGAAGACCAGCGCCGAAACGCCGCGCCGGGCCAGCACACCGGCGAGCAGCGGCGCCATCCTGGCGTCCGCCACACCGACCGCCTGCGCGGTGGGGCGGGCCGGATTGGTCAGCGGGCCGAGCGCGTTGAAGACCGTCGGGATGCCCAACTCCCTGCGGGGCGCGGCAGCATGACGTACCGACGGGTGGAAGAGCGGGGCGAAGCAGAAGGTGATGCCGACCTCCCGGACCAGCCCGGCGACATCGGCCACCGGCAGGTCCAGGGCCACCCCGAGCGCTTCGAGCACATCGGCCGAACCGGATGCGGAGGACGCGGAACGGTTGCCGTGCTTGACAACCCGGGCGCCCGCCCCCGCCGCGACGATCGCCGACATCGTGGAGATGTTGACGCTGTGGGACCGGTCGCCGCCGGTGCCGACGATGTCGAGCGCCGGGCCCGGGACGTCGAGCGGCACGGCGTGCTCGTACATGGCCCGTACGAGCCCCTCGATCTCCGCCACCGTCTCGCCCTTGGCGCGCAGGGCCACCAGCAGACCGGCGAGTTGAGCCGGTGTCGCCCGGCCCCGCATCACCTGGTCCATGGCCCAGGCCGTGGCGTCCGCCGGGAGATCGTCTCCCGCCAGCAGTGCCGTGAAGATGTCCGGCCATGACTTTTCCCGATGTGTCACGGTCACGCGTCATCCCCTCTTCTCGGCCCCATTGCAGGGCGCGGCACGCAATAATTCTGCGGGCCGCAGCGGAACTTCGGCCAGACCAATTGTCTCCAGTGAATCCAGTCCAATTTCCCGGGGGAAAAGAAGAATGACCTGGCACGCGCTGATCGAGGTGTCGAGAGAATCCGAAGAACCGCTCACCGCGCAGATCGAGGGCCGAATACGGGAGGAGATTTCCGCGGGTGTGCTGCATCCGGGCACCCGGCTGCCGTCCAGCCGGCAACTCGCCGAGGACGTGGGGGTCTCCCGCAGCGTGGTCGTCGAGGCGTACGGCCGGCTGATCGCCGAGGGGTATCTGGAGGCCGTCCGGGGCTCCGGCACCCGCGTGGCGCACCATCTGACCGCTCCGGCCCTGCCGACGCTGCTCGATGACGGGCTGGTGCCGCCCGCGCGCTGGGACCTGCGCCCGGGGCTGCCCCGCGGCGCCGGCTTCCCGCACCGCGAATGGCTCGCCTCCTACCAGCGCGCCCTTCAGGCGGTCGACCCCGGCGACCTCGGCTACCCGCCGCTGTCCGGCGCCGACGGGCTGCGCGAGGAGCTGGCCCGCTACCTCGGCCGGGCCCGCGGGGTGCTGACCACCGCCGGACAGGTCATGGTGGTGTCCGGCTTCGCGCAGGCGCTCGGGCTGCTGTGCACGGTGCTGTCCGGCGCCGGTATCGACCGGATCGCGATGGAGGACCCCTGCCACCACCGCCAGCGGCAGTTCGTCGGGGAGGTGGGCATCCGGCCCGTACCGGTGCCCGTGGACGACGAGGGCATCGACGTCGAGGCGCTCGCCGCGACGGGGGTACGGGCCGTCCTCGTCACCCCCGCCCACCAGTTCCCCACCGGCGCCACCCTCTCACCGGCACGCCGCGAGGCCCTGGTCCGCTGGGCGCGCGACACCGGCGCCTGGGTGATCGAGGACGACTACGACGGCGACCTGTGGCTGGAGCAGGGCGCCCGCCCCCTGGCCCTCCAGCGCCTCGCCCCCGACCGCGTCGTCTACGGCGGCACGGCGAGCAAATCGCTCGCCCCCGGCCTGCGCTTCGGCTGGCTGGCCCTCCCGGCCGGGCTGCTCGCCGCGGTGGAGCGGACCCGCTCCCACCGCGATCTGGGGTCCGACGTCCTCACCCAGCTCGCCTTCGCCGAACTCCTGCGCAGCGGGCACTTCGACCGTCATCTGCGCGCCCGCCGCGACCACTACCGCAGACGGCGCGAATGCCTGGAGCAGGCCGTACACCGCTTCCTGCCCGGGGCCCGGATCACCGGCTCGGCGGCCGGGCTGCACGCGTACGTACGGCTGCCGCACCGGGTCGACGAGGCCGCACTCGTCGGCCGGGCGCTGGAGCGTTCGGTGCTGGTCCCCGGCGGCCGGCGCTACCACGCCCGCCCCGAAGGGGCTGCCCCCGCCCTGGTGGTGGGCTACACCGCGGTGCCCCGCACCGGCATCGTGGAGGCGGTCCGGGAACTGGGCGCCGCCTATGCGCGAAGGCCCGCGGCGGCCGGCGCCGCGCGCTGCGCCTGAGGCGCCCCACCGGACGAAGGCGCCCCACCGGACGAAAGCGCCCCGGCGGACAGGAAGTTCTCGAAGAGCGTCAGGCCGCCTTCGGTCGTGATGCTCTCCGGGTGGAACTGCACGCCCTCCACCGGCAGCGTGCGGTGCCGCAGCCCCATCACATAGCCGTCGTCCTCCGCACTCGCCGTCTCCGCCAACTCGTCGGGCAGCGGCCGGGAGACGATCAGCGAGTGGTAGCGCGTGGCCACCGTGCTGTTCCCCAGGCCGCGGAAGAGCCCCTGGCCGTCGTGGCGTACGGGGCTCGTCCGCCCGTGCATCAAATGGCCGGCGACCTCCACCCGGCCGCCGAACGCCAGGGCGATGGCCTGGTGGCCCAGGCACACCCCCAGCACCGGCACCCGCCCGGCGAACCGGCGCACCAGCTCGACATGGCCGGAGGCGGCGGGGTGCCCAGGGCCCGGCCCCAGCACCACCGCATCCGGCCGCCCGGCCGCCAGCTCCCGCGGACTGCGCGTGTGCGAGCGCACCACCTCGGTGGTGGCGCCCAGGGTGCGCAGGTACTGGTCGATGATGTGCACGAAACTGTCGTACGCGTCCACCAGCAGAATCTTCATGACAGCAGTTCCTCACCGGTCAGCGCCCAGTAGGCGGCGCCCATCTTCGCCAGGGTCTCGTCCCACTCCGCCTCGGGCACCGACTCCGCGACGATGCCCGCCGAACTCTGGGTGGAGTAGGTCCGGCCGTCGTGCACGATCGTGCGGATGCACAGCGCGAGGCTGCTCCAGCCGCGGACGTCGATCAGACCGAGCGCCCCCGCATAACTCCCGCGCGGCTCCCGCTCGATGCCGTCGATGATCTCCATGGCGCGCAGCTTGGGCGCGCCGGTCATGGTGCCCGCGGGGAAGGTGGCGCACAGCGCCTGCCACACATCGGCCTCTGGTTCCAGCCGTCCGCTGACCGTCGAGACGATGTGGAAGACATGGGAGTACGCCTCCACCGTCATCAGGTCCGGCACCGCCAGGGAACGCGGCCGGCACACCCGGCCGATGTCGTTGCGGCACAGGTCGATCAGCATCACATGCTCGGCCTGTTCCTTGGTGCTGGCCAGCATCTCCTTGACCCGGCGCTCGTTCTCCTCCGGCGTCGGCCCCTGCCGGGTGGTGCCGGCGATGGGCCGCATGACGATCTCGTCGCCCTCGGTGCGGAAGAACAGCTCGGGGCTGGCGCCGATGAGCATCTCGCCCGCGCGGGGCGCCAGATACATGTACGGCGACGGGTTGCGGGACCGCAGCCGCCGGTAGACCTCGACGGGCGTCAGCGCCGTGTCGACGTCGATGCGGTGCCCGATCTGGATCTGGTAGATGTCCCCGACCCCGATGTGCTCCAGGCACCGGCGGGCCCAGTCCAGGAACGTGCCGCGGGCGACGGTGTCCCGTACCGAACGGGGCGCGGGCGCCGCGGGAGGGGGGACGTCGCCCTCCGAGGAGGCTTCGGCGGCCGCCCGCGCCAGGTCGGCCAGGTCCACGACGCGGTCGGCGGGGAACGCGTCCGCATGGGCCGTCACCTGCCGTGCGCCGTCCGCCCCGGGCTCGTACCAGACGGTGTGGCGGAACAGCGTGAACGTCATGTCCGGACCCCGGGAGGAGGCCGTGCGGTCCGGCAGTTCGTCCATGTGCCAGGCCGCCTCGTAGCCCAGGCCCGCCAGGAAGCCGAAGGCGAACGAGTCCTGCGGCCGGGCGGTCGTCACGTCGAACAGCCGCTGGGAGCGCCGCATCAGGTCCCAGACCTGCGCGGAATCGCCGAACCGGAGGCGGGCCGGCGCGCCCTCCGGCGCCTCCGGGTCCGCCGTCATCCCCGCCTCGCCGGCCGCTGCCAGCAGGGCGGCGCACAGCGTGGGCGCACCGCCGACCTCGATATGACGGGCGAACACCCGCACCTCGGCGAGCCGTCCGCAGCCGACCACCGCCGCGCCGCGGTCCCGCTCCGGCCCCGCCAGGCTCTCGAAGAGGAAGACGTCCTGCGGCCCGAGGCCGGCGACCAGCCGGGTGTAGAGCCGGAGCGGGTCGTGCCACGGCAGCGGCGATTCGGTGACACGTACGCGCACCGGCGCGCCCGCCCGCGCCGTGGTCCCGTCCTGGCCCCGTGTCGTTCGTGTCATCTGGTTCCTTCGGTTCCTTGTCCGCGCTGTCCGGTCATTTCGCGCTGTCCGCCGCGGTTCGGACGGCATTCGGATGCATTCCGGCCGCGACCACGAGTACGGCGGGCGGCGACGGCAAGAAAAACACCGGGCGGCCGACCGCGACCAGACCACTTGGAGATGCGCCGTGCAGACCATTCCGCCGGGCCTTGACCGCATTTGGCGGACGCGGTTGGAATTTGCTGCGCGGACCCCGTGCCCCGAACGCATGGAGCCGCCGAACTCGACTCTGGCGAAAGGCCGCGATGAATCCCCTCCCGATGACGGAATACCGCAGCAGCGCTGACGGCAATTCCCTTCCGGCCGCGCAACAGCCCGTCTGGCCCGACCCGGATCTGCTGGGCGAGACCACCGGCAGGCTCGAACGGCTCCCCGAACTCGTCTTCGCCGAGGAGAGCGACCGGCTGCGCGAGCGGCTGGCCGCGGTCGCCCGCGGTGAGGCGTTCGTGCTCCAGGGCGGCGACTGCGCCGAGACCTTCGACGGCGTCACCGCCGACGCGATCAACGGCAAGCTGCGCACCCTGCTCCAGATGGCCCTGGTGCTGACGTACGGCGCCTCCGTACCCGTCGTCAAGATCGGCCGGCTGGCTGGGCAGTACGCCAAACCGCGCTCCCGGCCGACCGAGACCCGCGACGGGGTCACCCTGCCCGTCTACCGCGGCGACGCGGTCAATGCACCGGCCTTCACCGCGGCCGCCCGCCGCCCCGACCCCCGGCGGCTGCTGCGCATGTACGAAGCCTCGGCGGCGACCCTCAACCTCGTACGCGCCTTCTCCACCGGCGGCTACGCGGGCCTGCACCACGCACGCGACTGGAACCGGGCCTTCATCACCGACTCGCCGGCCGGCCGCCGCTACGAGGAACTGGCCGACGACATCGACCGCTCGCTGCGCTTCATGGAAGCCTGCGGGGTCACCTCCCAGCAGCTGCACGCCGTGGAGTTCTTCGTCAGCCACGAGGGCCTGCTGCTCGACTACGAAAGGGCGCTGACCCGCACCGACGCGCGGACCGGGCAGGCGTACGCCGGCAGCGGCCACCTCCTGTGGATCGGCGAGCGGACCCGCGGCCTCGACGGCGCACACATCGACCACTTCTCCCGTATCCGCAACCCGATCGCCGTGAAGCTCGGCCCCGACGCCACCGCCGACGAGGCGCTCGCCTATGCCGCCCGGCTCAACCCCCGCAACGAACCGGGCCGGCTGACCTTCGTGACCAGGATGGGCGCCGGGCGGATCCGCGACCGGCTGCCCGGCCTGGTCGAGAAGGTCACGGCCGACGGCGCGGTGGTCGCCTGGGTCTGCGACCCGATGCACGGCAACACCTTCGTGGCCCCCAGCGGCCACAAGACCCGCCGCTTCGACGACATCCTGGACGAGGTCCGCGGCTTCTTCGAGGTGCACCGCGCGCTGGGCACCCACGCCGGGGGCCTGCATGTCGAGCTCACCGGTGACGATGTCACCGAGTGCGTCGGCGGCGACGACGTCCTGGTCGGCGACCTCCACCGGCGCTACGAAACCGCCTGCGATCCGCGGTTGAACCACCGTCAGTCCCTGGAACTGGCCTTCCGCGCCGCCGAGATGCTGCTCGACCCGCTCCGCGGGACCGGGGACGCGGCGCCCTGAGGGGACGCCAGGTATCGGGCCGGGCAAAGAAGCTCGATAATCCATCGATATAGAGGCCGCCTAGCTTGCCTTCCACAAGGTGAAATCGGCCGCCGAAAGCCGGCCGCCGATTTCACGATCCGACGGACATCCGGTGTGGGGTGCAACGCTCGTGGTGGGCAGCGCAGGAAGTCAGGGCGACGACGCGAGGGCCGGGTACCTCCCGGCCGAGCCGCAGGAGGTCGCCGACGGCATCGAGCGGGTGGCCGCACAGTGCCGGGTCGACGCCGCGACCGTCCGGCTCGCCGCACAGGTCATCGTGGCGGGGACGGTCGCCGGTTTCCACGAGTCGCCGGCCGGCGAGGGCACCTGGCGCGAGGTGATCGCGCAGGTGGCCACCGAGGCGGGCCGGGCCGAGGCCCTCCGGGCGTGGGCGGGCGTCGGCGCACAGGACCAGGTGAGCGCCGAGCGGGTCGCCGGCTATGTGCTCACGGCCCTGCGCGCGCTGACCGAGGACCCGGACGCACCGCACCATCTGCACAGCCTGCTGTCGCCGGAGGAACTCACCGTCCAGCTGGAGGATTTCGCCGGGCCGGTCCGCCCCCTCCCGGACCGCCGCTTCCACGAGCTGTTCGAGGAGCGGGTGCGCCGCCACCCCGACGCGGTCGCCGCCGTGCTGGGGGACCGCTCCTGGACGTATCAGGAACTGAACCGACGGGCCAACAAGATCGCCTGGTCGCTGCACCGCCGGGGGCTGCGCGACGAGGACGTCGTCGCCGTGGTCACCGAGCGCACCCTGGAGTGGCTGGCCGCCGTGATCGCGGTGTTCAAGGCGGGCGGCTGCTATCTGCCGCTCGAACCGCACTTCCCCGCCGACCGGATCGCCAATGTGCTGACCCGCAGCGGCAGCCGGTGGGTGCTCGCCGAACGCGGGGTGCCCCACCTGGCGCAGGCGCTCGCTGGCCGCGACGGCGTCGAACTGTCCCACCTCGACGTCCTGCTGGCCCAGGACGGTCCCGAGGACGACCTCGGTCTCCCGGTCGCCGCCGACCAGCTCGCCTACATCTATTTCACCTCCGGCTCCACCGGCGAGCCGAAGGGGGCGATGTGCGAGCACAACGGCTTCCTCAACCACCTCCTGGCCAAGATCGAGGACCTCGGCGTCGGCGAGGGCGAGGTCATCGCCCAGACGGCCCCCCAGTGCTTCGACATCTCCCTGTGGCAGCTGGTCTCCGCCCTGCTGGTCGGCGGCACCACCCGCCTGGTCCCGCAGGACGTCGTCCTGGACGTCGGCAGATTCCTCGACACCCTGTCCGACGGGGGCGTCCAGGTCGTCCAACTGGTCCCCTCCTACCTGGAGGTGGTGCTGTCGGCCCTGGAGGAGAGCCCGCGGGCGCTGCCCCGGCTGCGCTGTGTCTCCGTCACCGGCGAAGCCCTCAAGAAGGAGCTCGTCGAGCGCTGGTTCCGCACCTTCCCGGGGGTGCTCCTGGCCAACGCCTACGGGCTCACCGAGACGTCCGACGACACCAACCACGAGGTGATGGACCGGGTTCCCGGCCACCGCTCGGTACCGCTCGGCAAGGCGATCCGCAATGTGCGGGTGTACGTGGTCGACGAGCGGCTCTCCCCGGTGCCGCTGGGCGTGCCCGGCGAGATCGTCTTCTCCGGCGTCTGCGTCGGCCGTGGCTACATCAACGACGAGGCCCGCACCAAGGCGGCGTTCGGCCTCGATCCGCACCGGCCGGGCGAGCGGCTCTACCGCTCCGGTGACTTCGGCCGCTGGCTGCCCGGCGGGACGCTGGAATTCCTCGGCCGCCGCGACTCCCAGGTCAAGATCAACGGCTTCCGGATCGAGATCGGCGAGATCGAGAACCGCCTGCTCCAGGTGCCCGGCGTCCGCGACGGCGCGGTGGTGACCGCGGGCAGCGCCGAACGCCCCTATCTGGTCGGCTACTACACCGGCGGCGCGGACGTGGGACCCGAGGTGGTGCGGGCGGCGCTGGCCGGCGTGCTGCCCGGCTACATGGTGCCGCAGCATCTGCACCGCCGCCCCGAGCTGCCCCTCACCGCCAACGGCAAGATCGACAAGAAGGCCCTGGTCCGGATGGCGGCCGAGGCGGAACGGGCGGCCGGCCGCGACGAGTTCCAGCCCCCGGCGACCGCCGCCGAACGCCGGGTCGCCGCCCTCTGGGCCGGTCTGCTCAAGGTGCCGCTGGAGCGCATCGGCCGCGGCTCGCGCTTCGTCGAGCTCGGCGGCACCTCACTGACCGCGATCCGGCTGGCCATCGCCCTGGACCGGGCGGTGACGGTCAAGGAACTGACCGACACCCCGACCGTCGCCGACGTGGCCGCGCTGCTGGACCGGAAGGCGGCCGAGCGGCCCGAGCGGGAAGCCCGCGAAACCGGCCACACCGGCTGACACCGCGGCCGCCCGCCCGCTCGCGAGCACCTCACGGAGAGAGACAGAGACGATGACTTCCCAGACCCTGCCCGCCGCCCCCGTAGCGGCCGGGAACGGCGCGGCCGACGCCCCCGGTTCCGCTCCCGCCGGCCTGCCCGTCCTGCGGGTCACCCCAGGAGAAGGCACCCCGGCCGACCGGGCCGAGGCCCACCGCGACGCCGCCGCGGACCTGATCGCCGAACACGGCGCGGTGCTGCTGCGCGGCCTCGGCGTCGGCTCGCCGGACGAGGTGGCGGCGGTGGCGCGGGCGCTCGGCGTGACGCCGATGACCGAACGGGAGCGGTTCGCCCCCCGCAGGTCGTACGCGGAGGGCGTCTACTCCTCCTCCGAATGGCCCGCGGACGAGCCCATGTGCATGCACCACGAGCTGAGTTACGCCACCGAGGTGCCGAGTCTGCTGCTCTTCGGCTGCCTGACCGCCCCCGCCACGGGCGGCCGCACCGCGGTGGCCGACTCGCAGGAGGTGCTCAAGGCGCTGCCCGACGGTCTGGTGGCCCCCTTCGCCCGCGACGGCTGGCTGCTGACCCGTATGTACCACGACATCGGTGTGTCCTGGACGGAGGCGTTCGGCACCGACGACCCGGCCGCGGTCGACGCGTACTGTGCGGCGGCGGGCCTGGAGCACGAATGGCTGCCGGACGGCCGGCTGCGCACCAGCCAGCGCCGCTCCGCCGTCGTCGAGCACCCGCGCACCGGCGCACCGGTCTGGTTCAACCAGGTCGCCTTCCTCAACGAGCGGACCCTCGACCCGATGGTCCGCGACTACCTCGTCGACGTGTACGGCCCCGAGGGCCTGCCCTTCAACACCGCGTACGGCGACGGCACCGCGCTCACCGAGGAGACCGTCGAGACCCTCAACGCGGCCTACCGCGCCGCCACCGTGGGCGAACCGTGGCAGGACGGCGACGTCCTCCTCGTCGACAACCTCCGCATGGCGCACAGCCGTGAGCCGTACGAGGGCGCCCGCGACATCGTGGCGATCCTCGGCAACCCGGTCCGGCTCGCCGGGCACGTCCGTTCCTGACCTTTGACCTGTGGAGTCCTGATGTCCCCTTCCGCCCCGGCGCCCTCGTTCGCCGTGATCTCCGGCGGCCAGGTGCACCGCGCCCTCGACGGCCGGCACCGTGAGGTCGTCGACCTGATCGAAGCCGCCTACCGCACCCACGGCGCGGGCGACACCGTCAACCCGCCGTCCTACTTCCTGCGTTTCCCGGACCGCCCGGACTCCCGCATCATCGCCCTGCCGGCGTCGATCGGCGGCGAGGTACAGGTGGACGGGCTGAAGTGGATCTCCAGCTTCCCGTCGAACATCACCGAGGGCATGCCGCGGGCCTCCGCCGTCCTCATCCTCAACGACCCCCGCACCGGCTACCCGCTGGCGTGCCTGGAAAGCTCCATCATCAGCGCCACCCGCACCGCGGCCTCCGCTGCGCTGGCCGCCGACCGGCTCTCCGCACACCGTGAACGCCCGCGGCGGATCGGCTTCTTCGGCGTCGGGCTGATCGCCCGCTATGTGCACCAGTACCTCGCGGGCACCGGCTGGTCCTTCGACGAGACGGGCGTGTTCGACCTGTCCGCCGAGTACGCCGGCGGGTTCGCCGGCTACCTCAAGGGGGCGTCGGACGGCGCCGGGCGGATCACCGTGCACGACAGCGCCGAGGACCTGATCCGCAACAGCGATCTGCTGGTCTTCGCGACGACCGCCGGCACCCCGCACGTCACCGACCCCGGGCTGTTCGCGCACAACCCCCTGGTGCTGCATGTGTCCCTGCGCGACCTCGCACCCGAGGTGGTGCTCTCGGCGACCAACATCGTCGACGACGTCGAGCACTGCCTGAAGGCCAACACCTCGCTGCACCTGGCCGAACAGCAGGTCGGCAACCGGGACTTCGTCGACGGCACCCTCGACGACGTGCTCACCGAACGTCTCACCCCCGCCGCCGACCGCCCGGTGATCTTCTCGCCGTTCGGCCTCGGGGTGCTCGACCTCGCGGTCGGCAAGCACGTCTACGACACCGTGCTCGCCGCCGGGGAACTCCCGGTCGTCGAGGACTTCTTCCATGAGATGCGTCGATACGGCTGAGCGGTCCGCATCCTCCACCAGCGCGAATGCGGGAGGTCCTGTGCCGATCATCTCGGCTCCGCATGAATTCAACGAGGACGATCTCTACGTGGATCTGCGGTCCTCGATCGGGATGCCCCTCTACCTCAAGTGCGAGGGGTTCAACTTCGCCGGTTCCGTCAAGCAGAAGGCCGCCCTGGAAATGGTCGAGGCGGCCGAGCGGTCGGGCCTGCTCACCAGCGACTCGGTGCTGGTGGAATCCTCGTCGGGCAACCTCGGGGTCGCGCTCGCCACGATCGCGGCGAGCAAGGGCTACCGGTTCGTCTGCATCACCGACAACCGCTGCAACCTGGCCACCCGTCAGATGATGGAAGCGCTCGGCGCCGAGGTCCACACGATCACCGAACCCGACCCCGAGGGCGGCTTCCTCGGCGCACGGCTCGCCCACGTCCAGCGCCTGTGCGCGGGCGACAAACGCTATGTCTGGCTCAACCAGTACCTCAACACCAACAACTGGCGGGCACACCACCGGCTGACCGCACCGCATATCGCGCGGCGCTTCCCCGAACTGGACGTGCTCTTCATCGGGGCCGGCACCACCGGAACGCTGATGGGGTGCGCGCGGTGGTTCAAGGAGCACCGGCCCGCGGTGCGCATCGTCGCGGTCGACAGCGTCGGTTCGGTCACCTTCGGCGGACCGGCGGTGCCCCGGATGATCCCCGGCCTGGGGGCCGGGGTGCGCCCGCCGCTGCTGGACGAGTCGTTCGTCGACGATGTGGTCCAGGTCCCGGAGATCGACACCGTACGGACCTGCCACCGGCTGGTCGGCCACGGATTCCTCTTCGGCGGCTCCACCGGGACCGTCGTCGCCGGCGCCGCGCAGTGGTTCGCCGAGCACGCCCCCGACACCGGCGGGATCACGGCCGTGGCCATCGCCCCCGACCTGGGGGAGCGCTATCTGGACACGGTCTACCAGTCCAACTGGGTCCGTCACCTCTACGGATCCGCGGCACTCGATGCGGACGGATCCGCGGTCGCCGAAACGGCCTGACGGTCCGCCGGCTCCGCATCCTTTGCACCGGCCCAACACGTACAGCAGAAAGAGACATGCGATGACCAACCCGTTCGAGAACCCCGAAGGCCGCTACCTGGTCCTGGTCAACGACGAGGACCAGTACTCCCTGTGGCCGTCCTTCAGCCAGGTCCCGGCCGGCTGGCGGGTGGCCAACGAGGAGGCGGGGCACGAGGAGAGCCTCGCCTACATCACCGAACACTGGACCGACATGCGTCCGCGCAGTGTCGTCGAGGCGATGGGCTGACGGGCATGGAGAGCACACTTCAGACCGGCGCCCAGCCGCTGATCCTGACGGTGGGCACCGACGACTCGCTGCTGACCGAGCGGGTGGCCGCCGAACTGGCCGCACCGGCCGCCCTGGTGGACGACCCCGACTGGCTGGCCCGCGCCCGCCGGGCCTGGTCCGACCTGCCGGCCGAACTCGTCGCCGGACTGCGGGAATTCCGCAAGGACTCCGGGCCCACGGGCTCGATGCTGGTCCGCGGCCTGCCGGTCGGCCACGCGACGCTGCCGCCGACCCCGGACAAGCCCGGTTCCGTCCAGCGCGACGCCACCGTGTCCGCGGCCGTGCTGGCCATGGTCGCAAGCGGTCTGGGGGACCCCGCCGCCTACCGCCCGGAGAAGACCGGCGCGATCGTGCAGGACGTCGTGCCGGTGCCCGGACAGGAGGACTACCAGAGCAACGCCGGATCGGTGCTGCTGACCTTCCACACCGAGAACGCCTTCCACCCGCACCGCCCGGACTTCGTGATGCTGCTGTGCCTGCGCGCCGACCACGAAAACGTGGCGGGGCTGCGCACCGCGTGCATACGGGAGGTGCTGCCGCTGCTGACCGAGGAGTCCCGACAGGCCCTGTTCAGCAAGGAGTTCATCACCGCCGCGCCGCCGTCGTTCGGCCTGGACGGGGTGGGGACCGAGCCGCATGCGGTGCTCTACGGGGCCGTCGAGGACCCCGACATCTGCGTGGATCTTTCGGCCACCGAGCCCACCACCGTGCGGGCCAAGGAGGCCATGGCCGAACTCCAGGAGCTGTTCGACCGGACCGCGCAGACCGTCCGACTGGTCCCCGGCAACCTGGCGATCGTGGACAACCGCGTGACCGTGCACGGCCGTACGCCCTTCCGCCCCCGCTACGACGGGCAGGACCGCTGGCTTCAGCGCACCTTCGTCCTGACCGACCTGCGCCGCTCTAGGGAACACCGGGACGGTGACGGCTACGTGCTCGACTAGCCGTTGTTCGCCCGCGGTCGCGTGGCGAGCAGCGACGGAGGGCGCCTTCCTCGCGCGCCGGTCCGGTTCGACCCCTGCGAACCGGAACGGTGCGGAGAAGGCGCCCTCTTGCCGTTCGGTGAACGGGGCGGGAAAAGCCTCCGTAAGGACGTTCCGTAAGGGCGTTCCGTAAGGAGCGGATAAAGATGCCGAACCCCTGGTCGGGAGCGCCCGGTTGCGGTAGTTCTCATTCCCGATTCGCCGGATCGTGACGCCAGGATTGCGCCCGGTGAGCGGGCCCCTGAATTGTCCACTTGACTGTCCATCAAACTTGACGCGAAACAACCGTTCCCATAGCGTTGCCCACGTCATCGCGAACGACTCGGGGGGTAGGGGGGGAACCCTTTTTACCCGCCGAGTGCACGACGGTGCCAACGGAAGATGCCGTGCGATCCATGCTGAATTCGAATGGACGATGAAGACCAAGAACGCTTTCCCGTGAGGTGAGCCGCGGGTTTGCCGGATGATCCGGCCCGAGTAACCCGGCTCGACGGCCGACGGACCCGTGGGGTGGTCCGGAGGGATCCCGTGAACTTCCGCCCTGACCAGGTGAGACGTTCACGCTCCAACGCCGTTTGCCGGTGCGGCGCCAGGTGCGCCCAGCACGGCGGCGGCGTGCACCCCGTAGCACGAGTGCCGTGCCGGCCGGCGGGAACCGGCGGACACGGCTGGGGGTCGGGGGACCGCTTTTTCAGCTGTCGCTCGTCACACCGTCAGGCACACACCCGCCCGGCCCGGTGAATCCCCATTCATTGTTGAGACACGGTCTTTCAGTGCAGGGGGAAATTGTGGGGGACCAGCTCAGATTTCACATCCTTGGTTCTTTGGAAGTGACCAGGGAGAACCAGCGGATAGCCATCGGCGGTGCCCGGCAGCGCACCATTCTCGCACTGCTGCTGCTCAACCCGGGGCGCATTGTTTCGGTGGACACCCTGGTGGAGACGGTGTGGAACGGGCGACCGCCCGCCACGGCGCGCACCCAGGTGGCGATCTGCATCGCCGCACTGCGCAAAAGATTCAAGGACGAAGGCTGCGACGACGATGTCATCGTCACGGCGCACCCCGGCTATCTGCTCGCCCTCGAAAACCACTTTGTGGACGCGGTCGAGTTCGAACGCCTCATGCTGCACGCCCAGGAGGCGGCGAAGGAACAGCGGACGGCCGATGCGGCGGCGCGCTACGAACAGGCGCTGGCGCTCTGGCGCGGGCCCGCGCTCTCCGGGGTCGCCGGCACGCTCGTCGAGGACGAGATGGAGCGCCTGGAGGAACTCCGGCTCGCCGGCTACGACGGTTACGTCGCCGCCCAGTTGGACCTCGGCCACCACAATGACCTGATACCCGGGCTGCTTTCCGTGGTCCGGGACCATCCGCTGCGCGAACGCTCCCGCTGTGCCCTGATGCTGGCCCAGTACCGCGTCGGGCGCCGGGCGGAGGCGCTGGAGACCTTCCGGGAGGGACGGGCGCAGTTCATCGACGGTCTCGGTCTCGAACCCGGCCCGGACATGCGGGAGTTGCACGAGGCCATCCTGCGGGACGACCCGTCGCTGATGGCCCCGGTGGCCGCCGTCCCGCCGCCGCAGCCCAAGACACCGCGGACCGCTCCGCTGGAACTCCCCGCCGACATCCCCGCCTTCGTCGGCCGCGAGGAGTCGCTGGCCGACCTGGACACCCTGCTCCACGACGAGGACCGGCAGCCGGCCATGGCCCTGATCACCGGTGGCGCCGGCGTCGGTAAGACCGGCCTGGCCGTCCACTGGGCCCACCGGGCCGCCGAGGAGTTCCCCGACGGACTGCTCTTCGCCGATATGTGGGGCTACGACGAAGCCCATGAGCCCGCCACCGCCGATGTCGTCCTCGGCTGGTTCCTGCGCTCCCTGGGCGTTCCCGAGGCGGAGATCCCCGCCGGGACGCATGAACGCGCGGCGCTGTACCGCAGCGTGCTCGCCGGCCGCCGGGTGCTGATCGTGCTGGACAACGTCCGCTCCTTCGAGCAGGTACGCGACCTCGTACCGGGCAGCTCGCGCAGCTGTGTGCTGCTGACCAGCCGCAGCCTGCTGGAGCAGTTGGTGGTCCGGCACGGTGCGGTCCGTGTCCATCTGGACGTGCTGCACCGCGCGGAGGCGACGGAACTGCTGGCGCGGTTCGTCGGCGCGGACCGGGTGAACACCGCGCGGGCGGACGCCGAACGGCTCGTCGAGCTGTGCGACCTGCTGCCGCTGACGGTGCGGACCGCCGCGGTCCGGCTGGCCGCCAAACCCCATTGGCCGATCGCCTATCTGGTCTCCCGGCTGGCCAACGAGGAACTGCGGCTCGACGAGCTCAGCTCGGGCGAATCGCAGGTCCGGTCGAGCTTTGCGCTGAGCTACCGCGCGCTGCCCGCGGACGCCGCCCTGCTGTACCGCAGACTCGCCCTCCTGGACGCCCCGGACTTCACGGGCTGGGCCGGTGCGGCCCTGCTGGCCATCGACACCGGCCGGGCCGAGGGCCTGCTGGAGTGCCTGGTCGACGCCCATCTCCTCCAGTCGGTGGGCTTCGACGCCACGGGGCAGCCGCGCTACGGCTTCCGCGATCTGCTGCGGCTCCATGCGCGGGAGGTGGCGGCCGAGGAGGGAACCGCGGCGGAGCAGCGCGAGGCCCTCCACCCTGCCTTCCGCGGCCGCCTGTCCGTCGCCGAGTCGCCCCGCCGTCGGGAGTTCGCCGCCGGCCCGCGCGGGCAGGTGCTCGTCGGTCCGGGCGGAAGCGCCGCACTGGACATGCTGACGGCCTCGCCGTCCCATTAGACGCATTCCCCGCCCTCCTCAACTTCCCGCATCTCGCCTCGGGTTGAGCTTGTCCCTATCCCGTACTTCGCGCCGTGCGGCGCCGGAACTCTCTCAGGGCTTTCGGCGCCGCATATGTTGGTCCGTACCGATAAGGGACGAGTCCGTGATGAATTTCCAGAAGTATCGGGCCGTCCCGCGTTTCTTTATCTGGCATGTACACTGCCATGACATGCAGAGGCTTGACGGGAGGTCGCCGAGCATGAACACGGCGTCGGATGACGCTTCCGGAGTCTGGCTCGCCAGTACCGTCCGGGGCCTTCTGGAAGAAAAGTACGGCCGGGGGAATGTGCCCTCCGTCAGAAAGCTCACCCAGCTTATTCGTGAAGCGAATGGCAGTGCCACCATCTCGCACGGCCATGTGCACAATATTCTGCGGGGCGAAGCACCCAATATCACGGACAAGACGCGGGAGATGCTCGCATGCTTCTTCGCGGTGCCGCCCGACCGCCTCGTTCCCCCCGGTGCCCGGCCCGTCACCGGCACGGACCGCCGTCTGGAGGCGCTGGCCTTCCGTTTCTCCTCCCTTAAGCCCGATGAGCTGAGGGCGATCGAAAAGGCCATCCAGATGGTCAAGGAGGAAAGGGACGGCGCGGCCGGGTAGCGGGCCATCTTTACGGCCGGATCTCCAGCGCCACGGATCTTTTACGGCCCGGGCCTTTCGAGGCCCGGGCCGTATCCCGCGATTACCCGGACCCTGCGCTCACAGAGTGCGGCGTCCGTACTGGCGTACCGCCAGCGGAACGAACACCAGCAGCAGACCGCCGATCCAGAACAGCGATCCGGACACATTTCCCGCCACCGGACCGCCATCCAGCAGCCCGCGACAGGCATCGACCACCAGCGTGGTCGGATTGACCTCCACAAATGCCTGGAGCCAGCCCGGCATGGTCGACGGCGGCGCGAACATCGAGCTGCCGAACTGGAGCGGAATCATCCAGAGAAAGCCCACCGACTGCACCGCCTGCGGGCTGCGGATGGCCAGACCGACATACGCGGCGATCGTCGACAGGGCCACCCCGTAGAGCACCAGCAGGCCCACCGCGGCGAACACGGACGGGACATCGGTGCGGACCCGGAATCCGATCAGGAAGGCGAAGGCCAGGATGACGCCCTGACCGAGGGTCAGCCGGCACACATCCGCCATGATCCGGCCGGAGAGCACCGCGGAGCGCGCGATGGGCATGGACCGGAAGCGGTCCATGACGCCCTTGCTGAAGTCCAGGTTGAGCGCGATGCCCGTGACCTGCGCGGCGAAGCTGACGGTCTGCACCATGATGCCGGGGATCAGATACTGCCGGTAATCCGCCTGGCCCTTGCCGATCGCCCCGCCGAAGACGTACACGAAGACCAGCGTGAACACCATCGGCATGACGGTGGCGTCGAGCAGCTGCGAGGGATCGCTCTTGAACTGGGTCAGATTGCGCCGGGCGATGGCCAGCGACTGGCCCACGGCGTCCCGTACGCCGACCCGGGACCTGGACGGCCGACGGGGCGGGGCTTCGGGGTCGGACGGGGCGAGCAGTGCGGCGGTCATGCCGTTCTCCGTGTGTCGTCGGCCGGGTCGCCCGAGGTGAGGCTGAGGAACACCTCGTCGAGGCTGGGGGTGTGGGTGTCGATGCCGTCGACCGGCACTCCGCAGGCGGTGAGCGCGTGGAGCGCGGCCGTCAGTTCCTCCTGGCCGCTGACCGGCAGGGTGATCAGCCCCTCGTCCGGGTCCGTGACGGCGCTGCGGCCGCCGGTGCCGCTCAGCTGCCGCGCGATCTCGGCGAGGTCGGCGCCCCGGTCCGGCCTGATGCGCAGCACCTGACCGCCGGTCCTGCCGCGCAGTTCGGCGGGGGTCCCCTCGGCGATCACCCGGCCGTGGTCGATCACCACGATGTTCTCGGCGAGGGCCTCGGCCTCCTCCATGTACTGCGTGGTGAGCAGCACCGTCGTCCCCCGGGCGACCAACGACCGCACCATGTCCCACAGTTCGAGCCGGCTGCGCGGGTCGAGACCCGTGGTGGGCTCGTCCAGATAGAGCACCTCGGGATCGCCGACCAGGCTGGCGGCCAGATCGAGCCGGCGCCGCATACCGCCCGAGTAGTCGCGCGGCAGCTTCTTGGCCGCCTTGCTCAGCCGGAACCGTTCGAGCAGCTCATCGGCCAGGGCCTTGGCCCGCCGCGGCGGCAGCCGGTAAAGACGGCCGATCAGATAGAGGTTGTCCCAGCCCGGGATGGTCTCGTCCACCGACGCGTACTGCCCGGTCAGACCGATACGGCCACGGACCTGGTGGGCCTCGGTCACGATGTCGAACCCCGCGACCCGCGCCCGCCCGCCGTCCGGGCGGGCCAGCGTGGCCAGCATCCGCACGATGGTGGTCTTGCCCGCCCCGTTGGGGCCGAGGAGACCGAGCACGCTGCCGGCCGGAACCTGCATCGTCACGCCGTCGACGGCCCGGGTCGAGCCGAACTCCTTGACCAGGTCCTCGACGTGGATCGCCGCGGTCATCGGGACGCCAGGAGGGAGCCGGTGCGTCCCGGCCCCGTTGAAAGACCAGTAATGAGCATATGACGCCTTCCCGGGACGATCCCAACAACATCGGTCCGGCGATGCTAGGAACCGCGCTTATCGCCTGCGTATCGGCTGCATTCCGCGGGCCGCTCCCGGGACGGGCGGGGCCGGCGGGGCTCACTGCCCCGCGACGACCAGGCCCGCCTCGTAGGCGAAGACGGCCGCCTGGGTACGGTCGCGCAGACCGAGCTTCACCAGAATGCGGCTGACATGGGTCTTGACCGTCTGTTCCGCGATGACCAGCCGGTCGGCCAGTTCCGCGTTGGACAGGCCCTGGGCTATCAGGCGCAGCACCTCGGTCTCCCGCTCGCTGAGGTCCGCGACCCGCTCGCTGCGCAGCCGGGGCGTGTGCATCCGGGAGAACTCCTCGATCAGCCGCTTGGTGACCGTCGGGGCGAGCAGCGCGCCGCCCCGGGCGACGGTCCGTACCGCATCCGCGAGCTGATGGGCCGACGAGTCCTTGAGGAGGAAGCCGCTCGCGCCCACGCGCAGCGCCTCGTAGACGTACTCGTCCGAATCGAAGGTCGTGAGAATGATGATCTTGACGTCGGGGGTGGCCTCGGTGATCCGGAGGGTGGCCTCCAGACCGTTGAGCACCGGCATCCGCACATCCATCAGCACGATGTCCACAGCGAGCTCCCCGACCTGACGGACGGCGTCCTCGCCGTTGACCGCCTCGCCCACCACATCGATGTCCGGCTGGGCGTTGAGCAGGATGCCGAAGCTCTCCCGGATCATGGTCTGGTCGTCGGCGACCAGGACGCGGATCGTCATATCCCCTCCCCGTCGTTCGTGGGCAGCCACGCCGTCACTTCGTACCAGCCGTCTTCGCGCGGCCCGGCCCGCAGGGTGCCGCCCAGTGTGGAAGCCCGCTCCCGCATGCCCAGCACACCGTGCCCCCTGCCCGCCTGCGGCCGCGCCCCGGTCGCCGGGCTGTTGGCCACGCGGATGCGGATGCCGGTCCGTTCGTAGGATAGCTGGAAGTCGACCCGGCACCCGGGGGCATGGCGCAGGGCGTTGCTCAGCGCCTCCTGGATGATCCGGAACGCCGACAGCTCCACGCGCTGCGGCAGCGGCCGCGCGGTGCCCTCGACCGTGGACTCGACGTGCAGACCGGCGGCCCGCACGTTGTCCACCAGCTCCTCGACGTTCTCCAGCGTGGGCTGCGGCGTGAACCGGCCCTCCGCGGGCTGGTCGTCCGACCGCAGCATGCCCAGAATGTGCCGCATCTCGGTCAGGGCCGCCAGGGCGTTCCCCCGGATGCTGGCGAAACTCTCGCTGAGTTCCTCGGGCGGATCCGCCACCCGGTACGGTGCCGCCTCCGCCTGCACGGCGATCACCGACATATGGTGCGCGACGACATCGTGGAGCTCGCGGGCTATTCGGGTGCGCTCCTCCAGCAGCGCCCGGCGGGTCCGTTCGAACTCTGTGAGCACCTCCTGCTCCCGCAGCCGGTCCTCGGCCTCGGTGCGCCCGCGGATGACCGCGAGGACCGCCAGCCCGAACGCGGAGAGCAGGGCGAGCAGCAGCAGATCGTTGGCATCGGCCACCGGAGAGGCCAGCACCGTCAACAGCCCGCCGGTCAGGACCGTCAGCGCCCACTGGGTCAGGTACACCCGCGGCCGGGCCCGCCAGGCGACGAGCAGCGTGACGGTCAGATGCGCGATCAGCCCCGTCTCGGTCCACGGCCACGGCACACCGGCCGGGGCGGCCGAGCCCATCGCGGCCAGCCCGATCCCGTACGGCAGCACCGCCGTCAGCGACAGCCACCAGGCCGCCACGGGCCACACCGGAGCCAGCACCACCGGCAGCGACTGGGCGCAGGCCAGGGCCGCGGCGCCGGCCCACACCAGATCCAGCCGGTCGGAGACGGCCAGGGCGTTGGGCACCGCCAGGTCCGTTGCGAAGAACACGGCCAACACCATCGGCAGCTTCCGCAGTACGCGGTTCTTCACCCGGGGCAGAAGCCGCGGGGCGCGGGTGGAGAAGGCGAACAGCTCATGACGCAGCGCCCGCAGCGCCGCCACGGAAAAGGGCCGTCCGCCGCCGCTTTGCCGGGGCGACCGCCGCGGCGGGCTCTCGGTTTCCTGTATCACCGGCCCATCCTACGAAGGCCCGCCGCCGCCCGGTCCGTGCGGCGGCCCGCCCGCTAAAGGGGCGATAGTCCCCCGATAAGGCCGCCCTCTAGCGTCCACCCGGCGAAGCGTGACGTCAGCACGGATTCCTGCGGTCCGACGCGTCCGGCCGGTACGCGGCGCCCGCCGGCCGCCACCGGTCCTCGCCCTGCCGCATCGCCGGGCAGCTAATTTCTCATTCGCGAGATCGATACGCCGGGGATTTCCCGCCGGTGTAGCGAATTCGCCGGGCACAGAGAGAGGTGGGGATGTATGCATCTCACCCAAGACGATCCGTCGGACGTGGTCGTGCAGTCGGACGGGCCGGGTGACACGCACATCCTTAACGAAACAGCGCACTGGCTCCGGTCGTTTCTCACCCGGACGCATCCCGATCTCGGGCGCAAGGGCGCGGTGTGCCCTTTCATGGAACAGTCCTTGAAAATGGGCCGGACCGCGCTCAGTTCCGTGGATGTGAGCGGGCCGCGGGGCACCGCGCGGCTGGCGGCCACCGCCCGTTCCGCCCTGGCGCGGCTCGGCGACCGCAGCGCGCCCGACAGCGTGTACAACGCCTTCGTCATGGTCCCGGTGAACGCCTCCGCCGAGGAGCGCCGCGAACGGGTCCTGGAGGTCCAGCAGGAACTGAAGGCGGAGGCCGTCGCGGCCGGGAAGATGGTGGGGGAGTTCTTCCCCGGCCATCCGATGCAGGGAATTCACAGCGACACCTTCCGGCCGCTGGTCAGTCCGCACCCGGTGCTCGCCGTGCGGGCCATGGTGGTCACGGACATTCTCTTTCTGACCTTCCCCGCGATTCCGGCCGCCGAGCGGCTTTCCTATCTCACGGTGTGGCACGGTCTGTTCGGCGAGGGGACCGCCGGTCCCTGGGGCCAGATATACGAGAAGGCTCGCGCCGAAGCGGAAAGGGAAGTGCGTGAATACGCTTGATGAGGAACGCCGCCGGCTCACCGAGATGTTCGACATCGCGCCGAGCCGGGTGCTGTACGCCGTCTCCGTACTCGGCGTCGCCGATCGCGTGCCGCCCGGCGGCAGCACCGTGGAGCGGATCGCCGCCGCCGTCGGCACCGACGCGCAGCGCCTGGGGCGCCTGGTGCGGGCCGCGGAAACACTGGGCATCTTCCGCGTCGACGCGGCGGGCACGGTCCGGCTCACCCCGGCCGGCACGCTGCTGCGCTCGGACCAGCCCGGCAGCCTGCGCGCCGAGTTCTCCGACAACGCACTGTTCACGGCGTGGGGCCCGTTCGCCGAGACGGTACGCGGCGGGGCGCCCAGCTACGACCTGGCCAACGGCACCAGCATCTTCGCCGGTATGAGCGGCGACCCCGGCGCGCTCGTCACGTTCCATGACCACATGCGGATGCGCGCCCAGCAGCTGTACCGCTCCCTGCTGCCCTTCCTGCTGAAGCGCTGCGCCGAGGACGTCGTCGATCTGGCGGGCGGTACCGGCGGGCTCAGCGAACTCCTCCTGGAGGGCGATGCCGCAGTCCGCGTCACGCTCACCGACCTGCCCGAAGTGATCGCCCTCGTCCCGCCGGACATGCTGCGCCGCTATGGCGACCGGTTCTCGGCCGAGCCCGGCGATATGCGGGCGGGAATTCCCCGGGGATACGGCACCTATCTGCTGGGCAGTGTGCTGCACGACTGGGCCGACGACCAGGCCGCGGAGATTCTGCGGCGTTGTGCGGACGGCATGGTTCCGGGCAGCGAACTCATTCTGCTGGAAAGGGTGCTGGCCGAATCCGGCCCGGACCCGCGCCGTATGGGCGACATGTGGATGATGGCGATGACCGGCGGCCGGGAACGGACCCGGCAGGAATGGGCCGAACTGGCGGGCCCCGCCGGGCTGACGCTGCGGCATGTGCACCACGGAGCCGGCGAGATCTCGGCGGTGGTACTGGGCCGCAGCGGCTGATCCGTCGTACCTGGTGCCGATTACCGGGGAGCCGGTCATACCTGAGAGCTACATGCACAGTTGGCGCTGGGGTGTGACGATTTCCCGGGTGGCAAAACCTAGCCTTCTTTTCCGTTGAGTGAATAACTGGAAAGGAACGGCTGTCGATGCGCGCTCGTATTCGGGAAAGTCGTGGGCTGCCGGCGGCCGTTGCCCCGGAGGTCTCCCATGGCTGATGTACGCCTCCTGCCCCCCGCCGAACCCCGTACGGCGCCGATATCCGGCGGCGTGCCCGCCGGCCCCCGGGTCGCGGGCCGGCTGCACGCCCTGGTGCTCCGCATCGACGCGGCGACCCCGGCCGGCCGCGACCGGGCGATCGATGTGCTGCGCGCCCTGTCCACCCTCGGCGTGGTGCTCGGCCACTGGCTGGTGACCGCGGTGACGCTGCGCGCCGACGGCCATCTGATGAACGAGAGCCCGCTGGGTCATCTGCCCGCGCTGACACCGCTGTCCTGGGTGCTCCAGCCGCTGGCCATCTTCTTCTTCGTCGGCGGCCGGGTCGCGGCCCGGAGCTACCCCACCGGGCACTACCGCCCCTGGCTGGCCAAGCGGATGCGCCGACTGCTGCGGCCGGTGGGCACGCTGCTGTCCTTGTGGATCCTGGTGGTGCTCGGCCTCGCCGCCGCCGGTGTCGCCCACGAGACCATCAGCACGCTGTTCAACCTGGTGCTCTCGCCCCTGTGGTTCCTGCTGGTCTTCCTCGTACTGACCGCGCTGACCCCGCTCGTACGGCGGGCGCCGGGGCGGATCGCCGTGGTGGCCTGCGCCGTCGTCGCCGTGCTGGACGCGGCGCACTTCGCCGGCGGCGGCGCCGACTGGATAGAGACCGTCCGCAACGTCAATGTCCTCGCGGGCTGGCTGGTGCCGTACTGCCTGGGCGCGGTGTGGGCGGCCGGCGGCTTCGCCCGCCGCCGGCCCGCGGCCCTCCTGCTCGGCGGCGGGGTCGCGGCCACCGCCGCACTGATCGTGTGGGGCGGCTACCCCGCGAGCATGGTCGGCGTCAACGGCGCCGCCATGTCGAACCTCAACCCGCTCTCGCTCGCCGCCGTGACCTTCGGCCTCGCCCAGTGCGGTGCGGCCCTCCTGCTGTGCGGCCCGCTGCGCCGTCTCGTCGGACAGCCCCGGTCCGCGGTCCGCCCCGCGCAGGACCGTCAACTCCGTGGCACACCCGGCCAGTTCGCCTGGGCCGCGGTGGCCCTGATGAACACCTCCGTGATCACGGTCTTCCTCTGGCACCAGACGGCGATGATCTCGGTGACCGCGCTCGCCCTGGGGCTCGACGGCCCGCTCTTCGGCCTGCACACCGCGCCCGACACCCTGGCCTGGGTCCCCGTACGCCTCCTGTGGATGGCGGTGTTCGCCCTGCTGCTGGTGGGGCTGTGCCGGGCCTTCGGCCGCGTGGAGCACGACGCGCGAAGCGGGCGGGCCACGGTGGCCTGAACGACCCGCACCGCAGCGCACGGACCCACACCGCAGCACAGAGACCCGTACCACGGCATACGGCCGGCCCGGCAGCAACTGCCGGGCCGGCCGTATGTTCCGTATGCCGTATTCCCTGCGCCCTGTACCGCGTCCGCCTCAGGACCGCCGGCTGACGCCCTCCACCGGACGCACCCGCAGCAGCAGCCGCAGCGGGATCCCGGTGGCCAGCAGGCTCATGGCGACCGTGGCCGCCGCCACCACGAGCAGCAACTGCGGTGGCAGATACGGCAGTGCGGCCCCGGTACTGTCCGCGACCAGCGGGGTCAGGGTGACCAGCGCGATCGTCATGCCGACGCCCAGCCCGGTCAGCGCCACCGTCAGCGCCTCCAGCCGGACGATCCGGCACACCGTACGGACACCGGTGCCGATCAGCCGCAGCATCGAGACCTCCCGCAACTGCTCGAAGGTGACCATCGCCAGGGTGTTGGCGGCGGTGATGCCCGCGAAGCCGGCGATCATGCTCAACGCCATGATCTGGAGCCAGGCGAACGGTTCGCCCCCCGTATCGCGGGCCTGCGCGGCCGCCGCCTCGGAACGCACCGCGGCACCCGGCCAGGCACCGGCGACGGTCCGCAGCTCACGGTCGACCCGAGCGAGCCCGTGTGCCGAGTCCGCGCGGACCAGGACGCGGTCGTCGAGCTGACGAGTCAGATGGCCGCTGACGGTGGCCCGCGGCAGCAGCACCTCGCCCACACCGGTGCCCCGGTCGTACGTCGCCGCCACCACCGGCCGTACGACGGTGCCGTCACCGAGCCACAGCGTGATCCGCCGCCCCACCCCGGTCCCGGCCCGGTCGGCGAGCCGCCGGTCGACCGCCACCGTGCCGCCCCCCGGGCCCCCGGACCGGACGTCGGCCAGCGAACCGGCGCGGACATGCGGATCGAGGTTCTGCGCCAGCGCCGCGCCGGTGCCGGAGAAGGCGCGGCCCGAGACGGTGCCGTCACCGGGCTTCGCACCGGCGCCGCCCGGCCCGGCCAGCAGCCCCACCTCGGTCACCCCCGTCGCGGCCCGCACACCCGGCAGCGCGGCGACCTCGTCGGCCACCCGGCCGGGCAGCCCGCCCGGCGCCTCCAGGACGCGGTCCGCGGTGAGCGCCGCCGCGCTCTGTACCCGGGTCTCATGCGTCAGCGTCGTCTGCTGGCCGATCTTGGTCACGCCGAAGGCCACCACCAGCGCCACCGGCACGATCGCCGAGGACAGCCGCCGCGCCCTGGCCCGGCCGTTGAACGTCGCCAACTCCCCGGTGGCGCCCAGGAGCCGCATCGGCAGGCCCAGGACCTCGGTGGCGGCACGGGCGAGCAACGGGCCGAGCAGGGACACCGAGACCAGGAACACCAGCAGGACGAACGGCGCCGCCTTGTCGGCCGTCGCGCCGCCCGCGGCCAGCACCTTGACGGCCATCGTCACCCCGCCGGCCAGCGCCCCCAGCCCCAGCAGCAGCCGGACGGGGCCGATGCCGCGGCGGGGCAGCACCGACTCGCTCAGCGCCTCGGCCGGACGGCTGCGGGCGGCACGGTAGGAGGCGATCAGGCTGCCGGGCACGGCGGCCAGCAGACCGGTGACGGCGGCCGCGGCGATGGGCAGCGGGCTGAACGCCAGCTCCGTGCCCGGCGGCAGCAGATGCCGGGTATGCATGGCGTCGAAGATCAGCCGGGCCAGCAGATAGCCTGGCGCGCTGCCGGCCGCCACCGCCAGCACGGCCACCAGCGTGGCCTCGACGGCGGCCATCCGCCGGATATGGCCCGGCCGCGCCCCGATACCCCGTAGCAGCGCGGTCTCCCGCTGGCGCTGCGAGATCGACAGGGACATGGTGTTGGCCACCACGAACACCGAGACGTAGATGCTCAGTCCGCCCATGGCACCGAACATGGCGACGGTGTTCTCCTGGGCCTGGCCGAAGCCCGGGTTCTCCACCTCCGCGCGGGCGGGGCCGGTGAACACCTTCGCGGCACCGGCCACCGCGCCTACCCGCTGGGCGAGTTGGGCGGTGCCCACCCCCTTCTCGGGGAACACCGCAATCGCATCGGCCTTGCCGGGATGGCCGGACAGCCGCCCGGCCTGGGCGTCGTCGAACCAGGCGCCCGTAGTGCGCGTGCCGACGACGCCGGCGAGCCGGAACGAGGCGGTCCCGGCCGGGCCGGTCAGGGTCACGGTGTCGCCCCGGGTCACCCCCAGCGAGTTGGCCGTCCGGGCGTCCAGCACGGTCTGCCCGGGGCGCGGCGTCACGGTGCCGGACCCGGTCGCCTCCAGCCGCGCCGAGGAGGCCGGCCGGCCGTCCAGGGTGGTCGCCGGGTGGCCCGCGGCGCGGACGGTGACCGGGAAGACCGAATCGGCGACCGCGCCCGACACCTGCGGCAGCGCCGCCAGCCGGGTGGCCAGACGGGTGCCGAGGCGGGCCCGGTCCGGGAGTTGCTGCCCGTCCACGAACTGGTCGGCGGCGACGATCACCGGCGCCGAGCGGTAACGCACCGGCTGCTGTTTCGCGCTCGCCGCGGCCAGCAGCAGCGTGCCGCTCGAAATGATCACCACGGCGCCGAAGAGCAGCGCGACGAAGGTGCCGAGGAAGGCGGAAGGGCGGGAACGGATCTGGGCGAAGGCGAGGTGAACGGTCATCCCCGGCCCCGCATCCCGGGCGTCGCCGACTGGGGACGGTCGGTGGCCGAGGTCAGCACCCGCATCCGGGCCGAGATCTCCTCCGGGTCGCCCAGCATCAGTTCGTCGGAGACCTCTCCGTCGACGAGGAAGACCACCCGGTCCGCCCAGGCGGCGGCGCTGGGTTCATGGGTGACCATGACGACGGTCGCGCCCAGGTTGTCCACCGCCTCCCGCAGCAGGGTGAGGACCGCGGCGGCCGTGGCGGTGTCGAGCGCCCCGGTGGGCTCGTCGGCGAAGATCACGTCCGGTTCGGTGATCAGGGCGCGGGCGATGGCCACCCGCTGCTGCTGGCCGCCGGAGAGCTCGCCCGGCCGGTGCCGCGCCCGGTCGGGCAGTCCGACCCGGGCGAGCATCTGCTCGATCCGGTCCCGGTCGACCGGCCGGCCCGCCAGCTTCAGCGGCAGCCGGACGTTCTGATAGACGTTCAGCGCGGGCAGCAGGTTGAAGTGCTGGAAGACGAAGCCCAGCCGGGCCAGCCGCAGATCGCTGAGCCTGCTCTCGCGCAGCTTCGTCAGATCGGTCGCACCGAGCAGCACCGAGCCCGAGGTCGGCCGGTCGAGCCCCGCGGCGCATTGCAGAAACGTGCTCTTGCCGGACCCGGACGGGCCCATCACCGCGGTGAAACTGGCGCGCGGCAGACCGATGCTCACCCCGCGCAGCGCATGCACCGCGCCGTTCCCGCGCCCGTAGCGCTTGTGCACCTCCCGCAGCGTCACCGCGGCCTCCACCGGGGGAAACCCGGGCACCGGCACCGGCGGCCGGTCCTCGGGCCGTACGCCGGGGAACAGGGGACTCTCCTCACCTGCGGCCCGACCGGAGTTCGGCTGCCGAGACCGACCCAACATGAAGATCCTCCCTGAGGACTGTGCGACCCCGCGCAGACGGAGGAGCGCGGGGTTCCGGAGTGTCGAAACGAGCTTAGACGGTGCAAACCGCCAGGAGTTGGAGGTGTCCCCGTGCAGCAACGGGACACCCCCAACCCGTCACTCAGAGGCCGACACCCGGTGCTTCGAACGTCGGCGCATGACGCACCGGGTGCGCCTGCTCGAAACCGTGCGCGAGGCGGATCAGTGTCGGTTCGCTCCAGGCGGTGCCGGTGAAGGTGATACCGACCGGCAGGCCGTGCACGAACCCGGCCGGCACGCTGATGGCCGCATAACCGGCGTAGCCCACCGGGATCGCGCTGCCCATGATCTGCGGATCGCCGTTGATCAGGTCGATCTTCCAGGTGGGCGCGCCGGTCGGCATCATCAGGGCCTCCACCCGGTGCTTCTTCAGCGCCGCGTCGATCCCCTCGTCCCGGGCGACCCGGCGCACCGTGGCCACCGCCTTCTTGTAGTCCGCGTCCGAGGTGCCCGCGTAATCGGCAATGGTCTGGAGCACGTTCTGGTCGAAGTACTCCAGCTCGGTGCTTGCGTGCTGCTTGTTGTACGCGATGAGCTCGGCCACGCTGCGCGGGTGGTCGCCCGGCGTCCGGGCGAGGTAGGACTCGATGTCGTGCTTCATCTCGGTGATCTGGACGGTGAAGGCGGCGTCCAGATCCGACATCATCTTCTGCGCGGTGGGGATGTTGGCGTTGTCGACGAGCACCGCGCCGGCCTTCCGCAGCACCTCCATGGCCTCCTCCGCGACGGCGTCCGCGTGCGCGCTGTAGCCGGCGAACACCTCCCGGACGATGCCGATCCGGGCGCCCTTGAGCCCGCCGGGCTTGAGGAAGGGGGTGTAGTCGTGGTGGAACTTGCCCGCGCTGGCCGCGGTGGCCGTGTCGGTGGGGTCCACACCCGTCAGCACGCCGAGCAGCAGGGCGGCGTCCGCCACCGTGCGGCAGATCGGGCCGATGGTGTCGAAGCTGCGGGCACCGGGGAACATCCCGGTGCGGCTGGTGAGTCCGGTCGTGGGCCGGATACCGACCACGCTGTTGGCGCCCGACGGGCCCAGGATGGACCCGATCGTCTCGGTCCCGATGGCACCCGCGCACAGCCCGGCCGCGGTGGCCGCCGCCGGGCCCGCACTGGAGCCGTTGGGCGAGCGGTCCAGCTTGTACGGGTTACGGGTCTGGCCGCCCCGCTGGCTGTAGCCGCTCGACGAGCTGACCAGCGACGTCAGATTCGCCTTGCCCAGCGGGATGGCACCGGCCGCGCGCAGCCGGGCCACCGCGGTGGCGTCATGCGCCGGACGGACGCCCATCAGCCCGTGCATGCCGTTGCTGCTGTGCATCTTGTCCGCGGTGCCGATGTTGTCCTTGATCAGCAGCGGAATGCCGTGCAGCGGACCGCGCAGCTTGCCCCTGCGGCGCTCGTCGTCGCGCTGCGCGGCCAGCTTCAGCGCGTCCGGGTTCGTCTCCAGGACGGCGTGCAGCGCGGGCCCGTGGAGATTCAGCCGGTCGATGCGGTCCAGATAGAACCGGGTGAGCTCGACCGAGGTGAGCTTCCCGGTGGCCAACTGCTTGAGCAGATCGGTGATGCTGGTGTCTTCCAGGCCGCTGCTCGAGGAGAGCAGCGACATCGTGGGCGCGGCCCGGTCGGGCACCACGGCGCCCGCACGCGGCATGCCCAGACCCAGCATCGCGGGGGCGGCCACCGCCGCTCCCAGTCCCAGCAGTCGGCGGCGGTGTATCTCAGGTATGTCGGAAAGGCGTTTCCCGGCCATCGTCTCGCTCTCTGAAGCACATCGAACAGTGACGGGCCAGACCGTACGAGGCCGTAATTCTCTTTCGTTATCGGCAGCGTCAGCCGCGCGGCGGACCGCATGCTCGCGGCCACGCACGGCGGGCGCCGGGGTGCGGGTGGCAGGCGCCGGAGCCCGGGCGGCAGGCGCTGCTCCGCCACCCGGACCCCGGCCGCTACCGGGCGGCTCAGGCCGGGGTACGCCCCGTCAGGAGCCGCCCCCGGGCGTCCAGTTCCCGTATCCGCTCCGCCAGAACGGCACCCACCGCACGCAGCGGCTCGCCCTCCAGCAGATCGTCGTGCGGGCAGGCGATGCGGTGGTTCTCCACGCCGCCGGCGACGACCCGCTGCCATGCCTCGGGCATCGCACCGGGGTCCGTCCGCCCGACCGTCGTGGTGAACAGCACCATCTCGCCCTTGAACACCCCCGGCATATAGCGGCTGTTGTTGCCGACACCGTTGACCATCGCATCGACGATCCGGGAGAGCTGCTCCTCGGTGAAGGTCCCGGGCAGCCCCGCCCGCAGCGAGTCGATCACCGTCGCCCGCTGCCGCGCCGCGTCCGGTACCGCACCGCCGTCCCCGCCCAGATCCGCATGGAACCGGGCGAGCACCTCGGCGTCATCGAGCGCGACCGCCTCGACGTCACCTCCGGGGTACGCGTCCAGGACGACGAGCAGCTCCACCTCTTCGCCCAGCTCCTGGAGCCGGGTGGCGAGCGCATGCACGATATTGCCGCCCAGGGAGTACCCGAGCAGACGGTACGGACCGGCCGGCTGGACCCGCCGGATCTGCGCGGCGTAGTCCTCGACCATCTCCGCGAAGGTCCCCGGCAGGTCGCCCTCCCCGGTCAGCCCCCGGCTCTGGAGGCCGTAGACCGGCTGGTCCGCGTCCAGTTCGCCCAGCAGACCGGCATAGCACCAGCTCAGCGGGACGGACGGATGCGCGCAGAACAGCGGGGTGCCGGACCCGGACGTACGCAGCGGCAGCAGCACGCCCAGCCCGTCGTCCTCGCCCTGGTGCCCGGCGCCCGGGTCCGTCCGACCGGCCAGACCGGCGACGGTGGGCGCCCCGAACACCTCGCGCACACCGAGCTCGACGCCGAACTCCGCGCGGATCCGGCTGGTCAGCCGGGTCGCCAGCAGCGAATGGCCGCCCAGATCGAAGAAGTTGTCGTCGATCCCGACCCGTTCCACACCGAGGACCTCCGCGAAGATCCCGCACAGCGTCTCCTCGTGCGCGGTCCGCGGGCCCCTGCCACCGGCGCCACCGGGCAGCTGCGGAACGGGCAGCGCCGCCCGGTCCAGCTTGCTGTTCGGCGTCAGCGGCAGCGCCTCCAGGACGACGAACGCGGACGGCACCATGTACTCCGGCAGCAGCCCGGCCACCCGGGCGCGCAGCTCTGCCACGTCCGGCGCCGCGCCGTCCGCCCCGGCGGGCACGACATAGGCGACGATGCGCTGGTCGCCGGGCCGGTCCTCGCGCACGATCACCGCGACCTGATCGACCGCGGGCTGGGCGGCCACCGCATTCTCGATCTCGCCCAGTTCGATGCGGTGGCCGCGCACCTTGACCTGATGGTCGACCCGGCCGAGGAACTCCACCTGCCCGTCGGCGCGCCGCCGTACGAGGTCACCGGTGCGGTACATCCGCCCGCCACCGGCACCGAACGGATCGGCGACGAAACGCCCGGCGGTCAGCGCGGCCCGGCCGAGATAGCCCCGGGCCAGCCCCGGACCGGTGATGTAGAGCTCACCGGGCACGCCCGTCGGCACCGGCTGAAGCGCCGGGTCCAGGACGTACATCCGGACGTTGAACACCGGCCGGCCGATGGGCGTCGGCCCCGGTCCCTGCCCGGGTCCGCAGAGCGCGAAGCTGGTGTCCACCGTGGCCTCGGTCGGACCGTAGGCGTTGACCATGCGCCGCCCCGCCGACCAGAACGCCGCGACGTCCGGCGGGCACGCCTCGGCGCCCACCATGAGCGACGCCAGCGACGGCAGCTCCTGGCGGGGCATGCCCGACAGGATCGACGCCGGAATGTGCGCATGCGTGATCCGCCGCTCGGCCAGGAACGCGGCCAGCTCCTCCCCGGCCGGCGAGCCGTTCGGCAGCACCAGACAGGCCCCGGACAGCAGCGCCATGCACAGCTCGGCCACCGACACATCGAAGCTCGGCGACACCAGCTGCGAGACCCGGCCGCCCGGACCGGCACCCAGCCGGACCCGCTGATGCTCCGACAGATTCGCCACGCCCCGATGGGAGACGACGACGCCCTTGGGGCGGCCGGTGGAACCGGAGGTGTAGATGAGGTAGGCGGGATGGCCCGGGAGCAGCGCGGTGGTGCGGTCGGCGTCACCCGGATTGGTTGCGCCCGGGTTGCCGTCCGGCTCCACGGCGGACCCGTCGGCCTGGTGGCCGGTGAGCGAGCCGAGGGTGAGCACGGGGGCGGCGGTGACGGGAAGATGCGCGAGGTGCGCGTCGTGGGTCAGGACGACGGTGGGCCGCGCGTCCTCGACGATGTAGGTGATGCGGTCGGTGGGGTAGTGGGGGTCGACGGGCAGGTAGGCCGCGCCGGTCTTGAGGACGGCGAGGATGCCGATGACGAGATCGGCGGAGCGGGGCAGGGCGAGCGCGACGATCTGCTCGGGCCCGATGCCCCTGCCGATGAGGAGACGGGCCAGCCGGTTGGCGCGGGCGTTCAGTTCGGCGTAGGTGAGCCGGCCGCCCTGGTGCTCCAGCGCCGGGGCGTCCGGGGTGCGCGTCACCTGCGCCTCGAACAGCTCCGGCAGCGTGGCCACCGCGACCTCGCGGCCGGTGTCGTTCCACCCGTTGAGCAGCAGCTCACGCTCCTCACCGGAGAGGACGTCCAGCTCCGCGAGGGGGCGCGAGGCATCCGCCACGGCGGCCCGCAGCAGACGCTCCAGCCGCGCGGAGAGGGTCTCGGCGGTCCGCCGGTCGAAGAGATCGGTCGCGAACTCGACGACACCCCGCAGACCGGCCGCCTCGCCCCCCGCACCGAAGACTTCCTGAAGGTTGACGGCCAGATCGACCTTGGCCACACCGGTGTCGACACCCGCACCGCCGACCGACAGCCCCCGCATGGCGAGTTCCCCGTCGGACGCCGATTCCCATCCCAGCACCACCTGGAAGAGCGGGTTGTAGGCCAGGGACCGCACCGGGTTGACGAGTTCGACGAGCCGGTCGAAGGGCACGTCCTGACGGGCGTAGGCCGCCAGGTCCGTTTCCCTTACCCGGCCCAGGAGTTCGGCGAAGGTCGGGTTGCCGGAGGTGTCGGTGCGCAGTACCAGGGTGTTCACGAAGAACCCGACCAGGTCATCGAGCGCCTCGTCCGCCCGCCCGGCGGTCGGAGACCCGATCGGGATGTCGGTACCCGCACCGAGCCGCGTCAGCAGCGTCGCCAGGGCCGCCTGTACGACCATGAAGACGCTGGCCCGGTGCTCGCGCGCCAGGCGGGCGATGCCTTCGTGGAGCTCGGTGTCCCAGGCGACGGGGACGCTGTCGCCGTGGTGGCTCGCGGTGGCGGGTCGGGGGTGGTCGGTGGGCAGTTCGAGGCACTCGGGCAGTGCGGCGAGCTGCTGCTTCCAGTAGGCGATCTGTCCGGCGATGACGCTGTCGGCGTCGTTCTCGTCGCCGAGGACTTCGCGCTGCCAGAGGGTGTAGTCGGCGTACTGGACCGGCAGCGGCGCCCACGGCGGCGCGGCGCCGTCGCAGCGGGCCGCGTAGGCGGTCGTGAGGTCGTGGGCCAGGGGGCCCATGGACAGACCATCGCTGACGATGTGGTGCGCCAGGATCACCAGCGTGTGCTCGTTCTCCTTCTCCTCGGTGCCGAACACCCAGGCACGCAGCGGCACGTCCTTGGTCAGGTCGAAGGCATGGGTGACGGCCTTGTTGACGGCGGCCTCCAGGCCGTCGCCGTTCGTACGGACGACCTCGATCGTCGGCCGGGCGGCGTCGCCTTCGAGGATGTGCTGGTAGGGGGCGCCGTCGGCCTCAGGGAAGACGGTCCGGAGCGATTCATGGCGGGCCGTGAGGTCGTGGATCGCAGCGCGCAGCGCGTCGATGTCCAGCGCCCCGGTCAGTCGCAGCAGGAGCGGGACGTTGTAGGTCGCGCTCGGCCCCTCCAGCCGGTGCAGGAACCACAGCCGCTGCTGGGCGAAGGACAGCGGTACGCGCTCGGGCCGCGGCATCGGCACCAGCGCCGTACGCCCGTCGTCCGCGGCACCGAGGAGTTCGGCGATACCCGCGACCGTCGGCGCCTCGAAGAGGTCGCGAACGGTGAGTTCCCCACCGAAGGCGGAACGGATGCGACTGACGAGACGCATGGCGAGGAGGGAGTGTCCGCCGAGGTCGAAGAAGTTGTCGTCGATGCCGATGTGTTCCGCGCCGAGGGTTTCGGCGAAGACGCCGCAGAGGATTTCCTCCTGCGCTGTACGGGGGCCTCGTCCGCCTTGGGTGCCGGTGAACTCGGGTGCGGGGAGGGCCTTGTGGTCGAG
>NZ_JRKI01000019.1 GCF_000935125.1 Streptomyces natalensis ATCC 27448
TCGCCGAGGAGTGCTTCGCCGCCGAGGACGAGTTGCTGGGTGGGGGAGACGTCGGCGGGAAGGTTTTTGAGGAGCGTCAGGTGTGAGGGGGTGGCTTTGACGAAGGTGGGGCGCTGGTCGAGTTGCGGCGTAGCGCCCTCGTCCAGGTCGGTGAGGTGTGCGCACCCACCGAGCGTCAGGGGCCCGAGCAGGCCGGTGACGGTGAGGTCGAAGGCGAGGGGGGAGTGGACCAGTGCCCGTCCGCTCATCGCGGGGTAGGCGGCGTGCGCCCAGGACAGATACAGGTTCAGCGATCGGTGTTCGACAACGACGCCCTTGGGCCGCCCGGTCGAACCGGAGGTGTAGATGACGAACGCGGGGTGGGAGGTCTTGGCCTCGCTCACCCGGTCCGCATCCGTCGGGTTGGTGACGGGGAGGCCGCGGGTGTCCGTTGCCTCGATTGTCATGAGCGTCAGGCCGGTGTCGGGTATCCGCCCGGCGGTCTTCTCGTCGGTGATGAGCAGTGCGGGCCGCGCATCGCCAAGGACGTAGGCGATCCGGTCGACGGGGTAGTCCGGGTCGATGGGCAGATATGCAGCTCCCGCCTTGGTGACGGCAAGGATCGCCACCGCAGCCTCGACGCAACGGGGCAGCGCGATGGCAACGAACCGCTCCGGGCCGACGCCCTGGGCGATCAGGTGGTGGGCGAGCTGGTTGGCTCGGGTGTTGAGCTCGGCGTACGTCAGCCGGGCACCCTCGTGCTCCAGCGCCAGGGCGTCCGGGGTGCGCGCCACCTGGGCCTCGAACAGCTCGGCAAGCGTCGCATCGGGGACATCGCGGCCAGTGGCGTTCCAGCCGTTGACCAGCTGCTCCCGCTCCTCCGCCGCAAGAATGTCGATCTCCGCGAGCGGACGAGAGGCGTCCGCCACCGCCGCCCGCAGCAGGCGCTCCAGCCGGGCAGCAATCGCCTGGGCGCTCCCGCGGTCGAAGAGATCGGTGGCGAACTCCACGAACCCCCGCATCCCCGCGGGCGCACCCGCCCCGTCGTGCTGCTCCTCCAGCGCGAACGACAGGTCGAACTTGGCCGCCGCCGCATCCAGCGCATGGTCCCGGACCGACAGCCCGGCCAGGTCGAGTTCGAGGTCACTGCTGTTCTGGAAGGTCAGGATGACCTGGAAGAGCGGGTGGTGCGCCAGGGAGCGGGTGGGGTTGACGATCTCCACCAGCCGCTCGAACGGCACGTCCTGGTGGGCATAGGCCGCCAGGTCCGTTTCCCGTACGCGGCCGAGGAGTTCGGCGAACGACGGGTTGCCGGAGGTGTCGGTGCGCAGCACGAGCGTGTTGACGAAGAAGCCGACCAGGTCCTCCAGCGCGTCGTCGGTGCGTCCGGCGATGGGCGAGCCGATGGGGATGTCGGTGCCGGCCCCGAGGCGGGTGAGCAGCGCGGCGATACCGGCCTGGACGATCATGAACACACTGACCTGGTGCTCCCGCGCGAGCCGGACCATGCCGCGGTGCACCTCGGCGTCCAGCTCCATCTCGACGCTCTCGCCGCGATGGGTGGCGACGGCGGGTCGCGGGCGGTCGGTGGGGAGTTCCAACTGCTCGGGGAGTGCGGTCAGTTGGTGCTTCCAGTAGTCGATCTGTGCGGCGATGACGCTGGCGGGGTCGTTTTCGTCGCCGAGGACTTCGCGCTGCCACAGTGTGTAGTCGCCGTACTGGACCGGGAGCGGTGCCCACTGTGGTGGTGTTCCTTCGCGGCGGGCGGTGTAGGCGGCCGACAGGTCGTTGACGAGGGGTGCGAGGGAGGCGCCGTCGCTGACGATGTGGTGGGCGAGGAGGAGGACGAGGTGGTCGTCGGTGCTCAGGGTGAAGACCCAGGCGCGTAGGGGGAGGTCGGTGGTGAGGTCGAAGGTGTGGGAGATGGCCTGGTCGACGGCGGTGTCGAGGTCGTCCTCACTGACGTGGACGACCTCGATGGTCGGCCGGGCGGCGTCGCCTTCGAGGATGTGCTGGTAGGGGGTGCCGTCGGTGGCGGGGAAGACGGTGCGCAGGGATTCATGGCGTTCGGTGAGGTCGTGGATCGCCGTGCGCAGGGCCTCGACATCGAGGTCACCGGACAGTCGCAGCGGCATCGGCACGTTGTACGTCGCGCTCGGCCCCTCCAACTGGTGGAGGAACCACAGCCGTCGCTGCGCGAACGACAGCGGCACCCGCTCGGGACGCGCCACCGGCGCCAGCGCCGCGCGGGCCCCGGCGACCTGGTCCAGTCGGGCGGCCAGTCCGGCCGCGGTCGGTGCCTCGAACAGGTCCCGGACGGCGGGTTCCACGCGCAGGACGGTGCGGACCCGGCTGATCAGGCGCATGGCGAGGAGCGAGTGCCCGCCGAGGTGGAAGAAGTTGTCGTCGGCGCCGACCCGTTCCACGCCCAGGACCTCGGCGAACAGGCCGCACAGGATCTCCTCCCGGGGGTCGCGCGGGCGCCGGGAGGCGGTGGTGGGCAGGACGTCGGGGGCGGGCAGCGCGCGCCGGTCGAGCTTGCCGTTGGGGGTGAGGGGCAGCGCGTCGAGGGTGACGAAGGCGGTGGGGACCATGTAGTCGGGCAGTGCGCGTGCGGCGTGTTCGCGCAGTCCGGCCAGGGGCGTGTCACCCCCGTGGACGGGGACGACGTAGGCCACGAGCCTCTGGTCACCCGGCCGGTCCTCGCGGACGACCACCGCCGCCTGCCGCACCCCGGGATGGCCGGTGACGACGGCTTCGATCTCGCCCTGCTCGATGCGCAGACCCCGGATCTTCACCTGGTCGTCGGCGCGGCGGACGAACTCCAGCAGCCCGTCCGTGCGTCGCTTCACCACATCGCCGGTGCGGTACATCCGGGTGCCCGGCGCGCCGAAGGGGTCGGCGACGAAACGGCCGGCGGTGAGGTCGGGTCGGCCCAGGTACCCCCGCGCCAGCTGGTCGCCCGCGACGTACAACTCGCCCGGGATGCCCACCGGTACGGGGGTCAGGGCGGCGTCCAGGACATGGAGGCGGGTGTTCCAGACGGGGCCGCCGAGGGGTACCGCGCCGGTGTCCGCATCGGGGTCGAAGGCGTGGGTGGTGATCTGCACGGTCGACTCGGTCGGCCCGTAGAGGTTGTGCACGCTCACCCCCCAGGTCTCGGCCGTCCGCGCGGCCAGGGCGGGCGGCAGGGGCTCGCCGCCCGCGAAGACCCGCTTCAGGGGCAGGTCGTCGCCGGCCGCCGCATCGGCCATCACGGCCAGCAGCGAGGGCACGAACTGGGCGACGGTGACGCCGTGTTGGCGGATATGGGCGACGAGCCGCTCCGGCTCCCGGGAGATGGCCTCGGGGGCGATGCAGAGCGTGGCGCCGCGCAGCAGGGGCAGCCAGACCTCCCAGACCGAGGCGTCGAAGGTGAACGCGGTCCGGGCCAGGACAGTGTCCTGCGCGTCGAGCGGGAACGCGTCGGCCATCCAGGACATGTGGTTGACCAGCGCACCGTGCTCGACGACGACGCCCTTGGGAGTGCCGGTGGACCCCGAGGTGTAGAGGGCGTACGCGGGACGGTTGGGCGGATACGGCGGCCGGGCCGGGGCGGTGGCGGGCTGTGCGGACAGCGCGGCGCGGGTGTCCGCGGCGTCCAGCACCAGCTGCGGGAGCGGGACGCCGGTCAGGACGGCGGCCGCATCCCCGGTCGTGAGGACCAGGCCCGGGGCGGCATCGGTGAGGGTGAAGGCGATCCGGTCCCGGGGGTGGCCGGGGTCCAGAGGGAGGTAGGCCGCACCGCTCTTGAGCACGGCGAGCTGCGCCACGATCATCTCCGCCGAGCGGGGCAGGGCCAGCGCCACCAGCCGCTCCGGGCCGGCGCCGCGGGCGGTCAGCAGGTGGGCGAGGCGGTTGGCCCGCTCGTCGAGTTCCGCGTAGGTGAGGGTGGTGTCCTCGCACACCACCGCCGCGGCCCCGGGGGTCGTGGCGCACTGCGCCTCGAAGAGGGCGGTCAGCGTCGTCGCGGGGACCTCGTGCCGGGTGGCGTTCCAGGCGTCGAGCCGGTCGCGCTCCCCGGCGCCGGTCAGGGCGAGGTGGCCCAGCGGCATGTCGGGTTCCCGGACGACCGACTCCAGCAGCCGCTCGACCCGGGCCACGACGGCCTCCGCGGTGTCCCGGGCGAACAGGTCGGCGCGGTAGTCGAGGCGCAGGGTCAGCTGACCGCCCAGCTGGTCGCCGACCAGGTTCAGGGCGTAGTGCGTCGCATCGCGGCCGTCGGCCTCGGTGAGCCGCAGTCCCGCCACGGGCGCCTCGTCGTCGCCGGCGCCGAGCGGGTAGTTCTCGAACACCGTGGTGGTGTCGAAGAGGTCGCCCTCGCCGGCCAGTTGCTGGATCCGGCCGAGGCCGAGGTTCTGGTGGGGGAGCAGTGCGCTCTGCTCCTCCTGGAAGCGGACCAGGTTGTCCAGGAAGGACCGCTCCCGCGTCAGCCGGGCCCGTACCGGGACGGTGTTGATGAACAGCCCGATCATCGCCTCGGAACCGGGGAGTTCGGCCGGGCGGGTGGAGACCGTCGTGCCGAACACCACGTCGTTGCGCCCGGTCAGCTGGGCGAGGACCACCGCCCAGGCGCCCTGGAGCACGCTGTTCATCGTCAGCCTGCGGCTGCGGGCCGCGGCCGTCAGCTCGGCGGTGAACTCCTCGGACAGCTCGCGCCGGACGCGTTCGGGCAGCGCCGGGGTCCGGTCCGCGGTGTCCGCCACCCGGGTCGGCCCGTCCAGGCCCGCCAGCGCCTGCCGCCAGGCACGTTCGGATGCGCCGAGGTCCTGTTTGGCCAGCCACCCCAGGTAGTCGCGGTACGGGGTGGCCCGGGGCAGTCCGGCGGGGCTGCCCTGCTGGGCGTAGAGGGTGAACAGCTCGTCCAGCACGAGGGGCGTGGACCAGCCGTCGAGCAGGATGTGATGGGCGGTCAGGGCCAGGCAGTGGCGCCGGTCGGCCAGGCGTACCAGGGTCAGTCGCAGCAGCGGCGGCCGGGCCAGGTCGAAGCGCTCCGCGCGGTCGGCGGCCAGCAGCCGCTCCAGCTCCGCCTCGCGCTCCGTCTCCCCCTCCTCGGTGAGCGCGGCCTCCCGCAGCGGCACCGGCACCTGACGGTGGATCACCTGGATCGGCTGGCCGTTCTTGCGGGTACGGAAGCCGGCCCGCAGATTGGCGTGCCGGGTGAGCAGGGCGTCGACGGACCGGCGCAGTACGGCGGTGTCCACGTCGCCCTCGATGCGCAGGACGAGCTGCACGTTGTAGATGTCGGGCGCCTGCCCGTCGTAGAGCGCGTGGAACAGGAATCCTTCCTGCAACGGCGCCAGCGGCAGGACGTCCTCGAGTGCGGACTGAGTCTTCACGGCATTTCCAATTCGGCTTCGAGTTCGTCGATTTCGTCCTGGCTCAGCGAGCCGAGGGAGAGGTCGGACGGGGTGTGTCCACCGGCGTCCCGGCCCTCGCAGTGGGTGACCAGCGCCGTCAGCGCCGCGAACCAGCTCTCGGCGAGGGCGCGTACGTCGTGTTCCGACAGCAGGTCCCGGGGCCAGTTCCAGGTCGCGGACAGGCGTGGGCCGTCGGCGTGGTCCTCGGTCACCGCGTTGACGACCAGGGCATGGGTCACCGGCATCCGCGGGTCGTGGCCCGACGGCAGCGCGGCGTCCGGCGCCATGTCCCAGTCCGCGGCCGTGGTCTCCTCCGAGGCGGCGAACCGGCCCAGGTAGTTGAAGCCGATCTGCGGCTTCCCGAGACCCGACAGCTCCCGGGACGTGGCGGGGTTCAGATGGCGGAGCAGCCCGAAGCCCATGCCGTTGTCGGGGAAGGCCCGCAGCTGTTCCTTGATCAGCTTCACCAGCCGGCCCATCCCGGGCCCGCCGGCCCACACCTCGGCCCGGTCGTACGGCCCGGGGTCGAGGCGTACGGGATACATGCTGGTGAACCAGCCGACCGTACCGGTCAGATCCGCACCCGGGACGATCTCCTCCCGGCCGTGGCCCTCCAGGTCGATCAGCACCTGGCCGCCGCCGGCGCCCCACCGCTGCCGCCACTCCACGACGGCCGGCGCCAGGCCGGCCAGGAGGACGTCGTTGACCCCGGCGTGGAACGCGCCCGGCACGCTCGTCAGCAGCGGCCGGGTGAGGTCCGCGGGAAGGGTGAGGGTCAGCGAGCGGGTGGCGTCTCCCCGGTCCCGGACCGGATCCAGCGCCCGGCCGCCGATGACGGGCTCCGGCGTCCGCAGGGCCTCCCGCCACACCGGCAGTTCGGCGAGCCGGTCCGGATGCTGCGCCGCGGCCGTCAACCGCTGTGACCACTCCCGCAGGGAGGTCCCGGCGGGCTCCAGCTCCGGAGTCCGGCCGGCCGCCAGCGCTTCCCAGGCGGCGGTCAGATCGGGCAGCAGGATGCGCCAGGACACCCCGTCGACGACCAAATGGTGCAGCACCAGCAGCAGTCGGCCCGCTTCGCCGGGCCCGCGGTCGAACCACACCACCTGCACCATGGCTCCGTCGGCCGGTGCGAGCCGGGCCACGGCCCGGTCGCCCTCCGCGGCCATCAGCGCGGTGAGACCGTCGCCGGCCACCCCCGCCGCGTCGACACGGCGCACACAGTCCCCGGCCGCCACCTTGCCCCGCGGCATGACCTCGGGGTGCCAGACCGGCGCGCCCGCGGCGTCCGGCGCCGGGGTCGCGGGCACCCGCAGGCGCAGCGCGTCGTGGTGATCGAGCAGCGCCTGGACCGCGTCGGTCAGCCGCTGCTCTCCCAGGTCCGCCGGGACCTGCACCATCATGGACTGGTTGAAGCCGGCGACCGGAGCGTCCAGTTCCCGCAGCCAGTGCATGATCGGCGTCGGCGGCAGCGTCCCGATCCCGGCGTCCGGGTCGCCGTCGGCGGCCCCGGACGGAACGTCGGCCGTCAGCGCCGCCAGCGCCTCGACCGTCTGGTGCTGGAAGATCTCCCGCGCGGTGAGCGCGATGCCTTCCTTACGGGCCCGCGAGATGAGCTGGATCGACAGGATGCTGTCGCCGCCCAGCTCGAAGAAGCTGCTGGTGACCCCGACCCGTGGCAGGTTCAGCACCTCGGCGAAGAGCGCACACAGCGTCTCCTCGCGCGGCGTACGCGGCTCCTGGTCACCCGCCAGCGCCGCGAAGTCCGGCGCGGGCAGCCGCTCCACGTCCAGCTTGCTGTTGGCCGTCAGGGGCAGCGCCTCCAGCACGAGCAGCGCCGCGGGCAGCATGTAGTCGGGCAGCTGTCCGGCCAGATGCGCCCGCAGCTCGCCGACGTCGATCCGGGTGCCGTCCTCGTCCGGGACGAGATAGGCGACGACGCGCTTGTCCCCGGGGCGGTCCTCGCGCACGATGACGGCCGCCTGGCCGACGGCGGGGTGGGCGGCGAGGAGGTTCTCGATCTCACCCAGCTCGATGCGGAAGCCCCGGATCTTGACCTGGCGGTCGACCCGGCCCAGGAACTCCAGCTCACCGTCGGCACGCCATTTGACCAGGTCGCCCGTGCGGTACAGCCGGCTGCCCGGTGCCCCGAAGGGGTTGGCGACGAAGCGCCCGGCGGTGAGCCCGGGACGCCGCAGATACCCGCGGGCCAGCTGGCTGCCCGCCACGTACAGCTCGCCCGGCACACCCACCGGGGCCGGCCGCAGCGACGGGTCCAGGACATAGACCTGGGTGCCCAGGACCGGGCGGCCGATCGGCGGCGCGACCGGGTCGGTCAGCGGGGCGCTGGAGGTCACCCACACCGTCGCCTCGGTCGGACCGTATCCGTTGAACATCCGCCGCCCCGGCGCCCACCGGCCGACGACCTCACCGGTGAACGCGTCACCGCCCACGGCCAGCGACCGCAGCTCGGGCAGCGCCTGCGCGGGCATGCTGGCCAGCGCCGCCGCGGCCATCGGCGCATGGTTGATCCGCAGGTCCGCAAGGACCCGGGCCAGTGCCTCACCGGCGAACGGACCGCCCTGCGGAATCACCAGACAGGCGCCGGACAGCAGCGCCAGCCACAGTTCGAGCACCGAGGCGTCGAAACTGGGCGAGGCGAGCTGCGACACCCGGCTGCCCGCCTCGACCCCGCACCGCTCGATCTTGTCGGCGGCGAAGCCCGCCATCCCGCTGTGCGCGACGACGACGCCCTTGGGGCGGCCGGTGGAACCGGAGGTGTAGATGACGTAGGCGGGGTGCCCCGGCAGCAGCGGCGTGGTCCGGTCGGCGTCCGAGGGGTCGTACGCCGCGCCGTCCACCGCGCCGTCCGCCGCGTCCTCCACGGTCAGCACCGGGACGTGGGTCCCCGGCAGCGCCCGGCCGCTCGCGCGGTCCGTCACCACGGCGACGGGCGCCGCGTCCTCCAGCATGTAGGCGATGCGCTCGCCCGGGTAGCCGGGGTCGACGGGCAGATAGGCGGCGCCGGTCTTGAGGACGGCGAGGATGGCCGTGACGAGGTCGGCGGAGCGCGGCAGGGCCAGGGCGACGATGTCCTCCGGCCCGATGCCCCGGGCGATCAGACGGTGCGCCAGCCGGTTGGCGCGGGTGTTGAGCTCGGCGTACGTCAGGACGGTGGCGCCGTGCTCGACCGCGGGGGCGTCGGGGGTGCGGGCCGCCTGGCTCTGGAACAGCTCGGGCAGCGGGGCGGCGGAGACGGGCTGCGCGGTGTCGTTCCACTCGACGAGCATCCGGTGGCGTTCCGTCGCGCCGAGCACGTCCAGCTCCGTCAGCGGACGGGCGGCGTCCGCCACCGCGGCCCGCAGGAGCCGTTCCAGCCGGGCGGCGAGCTGCTCGGCGGTGGACCGGTCGAAGAGGTCGGTGGCGAACTCCACCGTTCCCGCCAGCCCCGCGAACGCCCGCTCGTCGGTGCGCAGTTCCTCCATGTTGAAGGCCAGGTCGATCTTGGCGGCCCCCGTGGCCACGTCCTCCGTCCCGACCTGGAGGCCCGGCAGCTCGAACTCCCCGTCCTCGGTGTTCTGAAGCACCAGCATCACCTGGAACAGGGGGTGATGCGCCATCGACCGTACGGGGTTGACGATCTCCACCAGCCGCTCGAAGGGCACGTCCTGGTGGGCGTAGGCCGCCAGGTCCGTTTCCCGTACGCGGCCCAGGAGTTCGGCGAACGTGGGGTCGCCGGAGGTGTCGGTGCGCAGGACCAGGGTGTTGACGAAGAAGCCGACCAGCTTCTCCAGCGCCTCGTCGGTGCGCCCGGCGACCGGGGTGCCGATCGGGATGTCGGTGCCCGCGCCCAGCCGGGTCAGCAGCGCCGCCAGACCCGCCTGGAGCACCATGAACACGCTCGACCCGTGCTGCCGCGCCAGCCGGGCGACGCCCTCGTGCAGCTCCGCGTCCCAGGAGAACGCGGCGGCGTCACCGCGGTGTCCGGCCACCGCCGGGCGGGGCCGGTCGGTGGGCAGCTCCAGCTGGTCGGGGAGCCCGGTGAGCGTCCGCTGCCAGAAGCCGGTCTGCGCGGAGATCAGGCTCTGCGGATCGTGCTCGTCCCCCAGCGCGGCACGCTGCCACAGCGTGTAGTCCGCGTAGTGCACCGGCAGCGGATCCCACTGGGGCGCCGCACCCGCACACCGCGCCGTGTACGCCACCGACAGATCGTCGATCAGCGGGGCGAACGAGGCCCCGTCGCTGGCGATGTGGTGCATCAGCAGCAGCAGGGCGTGCTCGTCGGGAGCGGTGGTGAACACCCAGGCCCGCAGCGGGATGTCGGCCGTCAGCGCGAAGGGGTGCCGGGCCGCCTCGGCCAGCCGCCCGTCCACCCGGTCCGCGGTGGTCCGCTCGACCTCGACCACCGGCCGGGCGGCGTCGCCTTCGAGCACCAGCTGGTACGGCGTGCCGTCGAGGTCGGGGAAGACGGTCCGCAGGGACTCGTGCCGCCCGGCCACATCCGCCATCGCCGCGCGCAGCGCCTCGACGTCCAGCGCACCGGTCAGCCGGAGCACCAGCGGCACGTTGTACGTCGCGCTCGGCCCCTCCAGCTGGTGCAGGAACCACAGCCGCCGCTGCGCGAACGACAGCGGCACCCGCTCGGGCCGCTCCATCGGCTCCAGCGCCGCACGGGCCCGCCCCGCGCCGTCGAACCGGCCGGCCAGCCCGGCCACCGTCGGCGCCTCGAACAGGTCCCGGACCGCCAGCTCGACCCCGAAGACCGTCCGCACCCGGCTGACCAGCCGCGTCGCCAGCAGCGAATGTCCGCCCAGCGCAAAGAAGTTGTCGTCGGTCCCGACCCGCTCCAGGCCCAGGACCTCCGCGAACAGACCGCACAGGATCTCCTCCCGCGCATCGCGCGGCTCCTGGAGAGCGCCCGCCTCCGCGGGGCCCGGCGCCGGCAGGGCCCGCCGGTCCAGCTTCCCGTTGGGGGTCAGCGGGAAGGCGTCCAGCACCACGCACGCGGACGGCAGCATGTACTCCGGCAGCGTGCGGGCCGCGGTCTTCACCACGTCCGCCGCGTCCGGCGCCGCACCGCCGCCGGACGGCACCACATACGCCACGATGCGCTGGTCGCCCGGCCGGTCCTCGCGCACCATCACCGCGACCTGGCCGACGGCCGGATGCGCCGCGAGGGCGGACTCGATCTCCCCCAGCTCGATCCGGAAGCCACGGACCTTCACCTGGTGGTCGACCCGGCCGACGAACTCCAGCTGCCCGTCCGCCCGCCACTTCGCCAGATCACCGGTGCGGTACATCCGCGTACCCGGCGCGCCGAACGGATTCGCCACGAAGCGCTCCGCCGTCAGATCCGGCCGCCCCCGATAGCCGCGCGCCACACCGTGGCCCGCGAGGTAGAGCTCACCGGGCACCCCGGCCGGCACCGGCCGCAGCCCCGCGTCCAGCACATAGACCTGGGTGTTGCCGATCGGCCGCCCGATGGGCGGGGCCCCTTCGGCACCGACCCGCGCGGCCGCCGACCAGATGGTCGTCTCCGTGGGGCCGTACAGATTGGTGACGCTCGCCCCCAGCTGTGCCATCCGGTGCGCCAGCGGCGCGGGCAGCGCCTCGCCGCCGACCAGCAGCCGCAGCCCGCGCAGCGCCTCGGGGCGCTCGGCGACCAGGCTCTGCCAGAGCGAGGGCGTGGCCTGCATGACGGTCACACCGGCCGACGTCACCAGATCGGCCAGCAGCGCCGCATCGCGGACCTGCTCGGAGGTGGCGAGCACCACCGCCGCACCATGGACCAGTGGCAGATACAGCTCCAGACCGGCGATGTCGAACGCGACGGTGGTGACCGCCAGCAGCCGGTCGGCCGGTGTCGGCGCGACCCACTCCTCCATCGCGGCAAGGAAGTTGCGCAGATTGCCGGCCGAGACCACCACGCCCTTGGGGCGGCCCGTCGAACCGGAGGTGTAGATGACATAGGCCGGGTGGTCCGCCGAGCGGGGGCCCGGCCGCTCCTGCGCCGTCAGACCGGCGTCCGGCAGCGCGGCGAGCGCGGCCCGGGTCGCCGCGTCGTCGACGACCACCAGCGCACCGGCGTCCACCGGCAGCTTCGCCGCCGTGCTCGTGTCGGCGAGCACGCACACCGGCCGCGCGTCCGAGCAGATGTACTCGATGCGGTCGGCCGGGTATTCCGGGTCGACGGGCAGATAAGCCGCACCGGTCTTGGCCACGGCCAGCAGCGCGACCGGCAGCTCCACCGTGCGGGGCAGCGCCACCGCCACATAGCTCTCCGGCCCCACGCCGCGGGTGAGCAGCAGCCGGGCGAGCCGGTTGGCCCGCGCGTCCAGCTCGGCGTACGACAGCGCGTCCGCACCGCACAGCACCGCGGTGGCGCCGGGCGTCCGGGCGGCCCGGTCCTCGAACAGCTCCGGCAGCGTCGCGTCCGGAACCTTGAGCGCCGAGTCGTTCCAGCCGTCGAGCAGCCGGACCCGCTCCTCGCCGGCCAGCACCTCCAACTCGCCGACCGTGCGCGAGGCATCGGCCACCACCGCGCGCAGCAGCCGCTCCAGGCGGGCCACCAGCACCTCGACGGTCTCCCGGTCGAACAGCTCGGTGGCGAACTCGACGTCGACGTCGATGCCCTCGGGTTCCCCCGACGCGCCCAGCCGCTCCTCCAGGTCGAAGGAGAGGTCGAACTTCGCCACTCCGGTGTCGACGCCGTCGAAGTCGACCCGCAGACCCGGCAGTTCCAGATCGGCCTTGTCGTTGTTCTGGAGCACCAGCATCACCTGGAACAGCGGATGCCGCGCCAGGGACCGGGTGGGGTTGACGATCTCCACCAGCCGCTCGAACGGCACGTCCTGGTGGGCGTAGGCCGCCAGGTCCGTCTCCCGTACCCGGCCCAGGAGTTCGGCGAAGGTCGGGTCGCCGGAGGTGTCGGTGCGCAGGACCAGGGTGTTGACGAAGAACCCGACCAGGTCCTCCAGCGCATCGTCCGTACGCCCGGCGATCGGCGAACCGATCGGGATGTCGGTGCCCGCACCGAGCCGCGTCAGCAGCGTTGCCAGGGCCGCCTGCATGACCATGAACATGCTCGACCGGTGCTCGCGCGCCAGCCGGGTCAGCCCCGCGTGGAGTTCGGAGTCCCAGGACAGTGCGACGCTGTCGCCCCGGTAGCTGGCCACGGCCGGGCGGGGCCGGTCGGTGGGCAGCTCCAGCTCGTCCGGCAGGCCCTCCAGCGTCTGCTGCCAGAAGGCGACCTGCTCACAGATCAGGCTGTCCGGGTCGTCCTCGTCGCCGAGGACCTCGCGCTGCCAGAGGGTGTAGTCGGCGTACTGCACCGGCAGCGGTTCCCACTGCGGCGCCCCGCCCGCGCGCCGGGCGGTGTACGCCTGCGTCAGATCGCGGATCAGCGGGGCCAGCGAACCGCCGTCGGCCGCCACATGGTGGGCGAGCAGCAGCAGGACGTGCTCGCCCGGACCGGTCGTGAACAGCCAGGTCCGCAGCGGCGTCTGCGTCGTCAGGTCGAAGGCGTGCTCGGCCGCCGTTTGCAGGGCCTCCTCCAGCTCCTCGGGGGCGCAGGTGACGACCTCCAGGTCCGTCCGGCCCTCCTCGGCCGGCAGGACCTGCTGGAAGGGCGTGCCGTCGGCCTCCGGGAAGACCGTGCGCAGGCTCTCGTGACGCTCGACGACATCACCGAGCGCCGCGGCCAGCGCGGCGACGTCCAGCTCTCCGGTCAGCCGCAGCAGCATCGGCAGGTTGTAGGTCGCGCTCGGGCCCTCGAACTGCTGAAGGAACCACAGACGGCGTTGGGCAAATGACAGCGGAATCATGATTACTTCCCAGACCTCGGCATCGGCCGCAGCGCGGGCCGTGCTCTCTTCTTCGACCCGACAACGCGCTCGGCGAGCGCCGCCACCGTCGGCGCCTCGAACACCGCCCGGATGGACAGCTCGACGCCCATTTCCGTACGCACCCGGTTGATCAGCTTCGTGGCCAGCAGCGAATGTCCGCCCAGGTCGAAGAAGCTGTCGTCGATACCGACCCGGGGCAGATCCAGCACCGCCGCGAAGATCGCGGCGAGCGACTCCTCGTTCGCGTTGCGCGGCGCCCGAGAGGTGGCCGCCGCCGCGAAGTCCACGGCCGGCAGCGCCCGCCGGTCCAGCTTCCCGTTCGGCGTCAGCGGCAGCGCCTCCAGCACCACCACGGCGGACGGCACCATGTACTCGGGCAACTGCGCAGCCAGATACGCCTTCAGCTCGGTGGTGTCCGGCACCGCCGTGCCGGCCGGTGCGAGATAGGCCACCAGCCGCTTCCCGCCGGGCGCCTCCTCACGGACCACCACGGCGGCCTGCCCCACCGACGGGTGCGCCGCCAGCACGGTTTCGATCTCACCGGGCTCGATACGGAAGCCGCGGACCTTGACCTGGTCGTCGGCCCGGCCCAGGTATTCGAGCCTGCCGTCGGCCCGCCAGCGCGCCAGGTCACCGGTGCGGTACATCCGCCGCCCCGGCTCGCCGAACGGGTTGGCCACGAACCGCTCGGCCGTCAGCCGCGGCTGGTCCAGATACCCGCGGGCCAGCTGGCTGCCCGCGAGGTAGAGCTCGCCGGGCACGCCCGCCGCCACCGGCCGCAGCGCCGCATCCAGCACATAGACCTGGGTGTTCCAGATCGGCCCGCCGAGCGGAGGCACGGACGGCCAGTCGGCGACCTGCGCGGGCAGCGCATACGAGGTGACCACATGGGTCTCGGTGGGCCCGTAGTGGTTGTGCAGCCGCCGCTGCGGCTGCCCGGCGTACAGGTCGCGCAACTGCCCGCTGAGCACCAGCGCCTCACCGGCCTGGGCGATCTCCGACAGCGCGGGCAGACCCGAGCGCTGCTCGGCGGCGGCCTCGGCCACCGCGTCGATGACCAGGTTGGGCGCGTACAGCTCGTTGATCCCCTGCGCCTCCAGCCAGCGCGTGAACGCCGCGGCGTCCCGGCGGATGTCGTCGGGCGGGATCACCAGGGTCGCGCCGTGCAGCAGCGCCGAGAGGGTCTCCTGCACCGCCACGTCGAAGCCGACCGCGGTGAACTGCGCCACCCGGCGCCCCGGCCCGCCGGGCACCGCCTGCGCATGCCAGGCCAGCAGATTGACCATCGCACCGCCCGGCATCACCACGCCCTTGGGGACGCCGGTGGAGCCCGAGGTGTAGATCACGTACGCCGGATGGGCGGCCAGCAGCGGGGTGCTGCGGTCGGCATCCGTGGGATCGGTGGCCGGCCGGGCCGCCAGCGCAGCGGCGGTCGCGGGGTCGTCGACCAGCACCCGCAGCGCCCCCGGCGTCTCGGGCAGTTCCCCGACGATCTTCCGGTGCGTCAGCACACCCACCGGCGACGCGCTCGCCAGCATCCGCGTCACGCGGTCGGCGGGCAGGTCCGGGTCGACGGGCAGATAGCCGGCGCCGGTCTTGAGGACGGCCAGGATCGCGGTGACGAGATCGGCGGAGCGGGGCAGGGCGAGCGCGACGACCTGCTCCGGGCCGACGCCCTGGGCCAGGAGATGATGCGCCAGCCGGTTGGCACGGGCGTTCAGCTCGGCATACGTCCACACCGTGGCACCGTCCTCGACGGCCGCGGCCTGCGGAGTACGCGCCGCCTGCGCCTGGAAGAGCTCCGGCAGCGTGGCCGCGGGCACCGGATGCGCCGTGTCGTTCCACTCGACGAGGATCCGGTGGCGTTCCGCCGCGCCGAGCACCTCCAGTTCCGTCAGCGGCCGGGTGGCGTCCGCGACGGCGGCCCGCAGCAGCCGCTCCAGCCGGGCGGTGAGCTCCCGGGCGGTGGACCGGTCGAAGAGGTCCGTCGCGAACTCCAGCGCACCGCTCATCCCGGCGGCGTCGCCGTCCGGCGTGTGCTGCTCGGCGATGTGGAAGGTCAGATCGAACTTGGCGGCGAAGGAGGTGAAGTCGTCGTCGGAGACCTCCAGCCCCTGCATCGCGAAATCGCCCTCGGCCTTGTTGGCCAGCACCAGCATCACCTGGAACAGCGGGTGGTGCGCCAGGGACCGGGTGGGGTTGACGATCTCCACCAGCCGCTCGAACGGCACGTCCTGGTGCGCATAGGCCGCCAGATCCGTCTCCCGCACCCGGTCCACCAGCTCGGCGAACGTGGGGTCGCCGGAGGTGTCGGTGCGCAGGACCAGGGTGTTGACGAAGAACCCGACCAGGTCCTCCAGCGCGTCATCCGTACGCCCGGCGATCGGCGAACCGATCGGGATGTCGCTGCCCGCACCGAGCTGCGTCAGCAGCGCGGCGAGACCCGCCTGGAGGATCATGAACACGCTCGCCCGGTGCTCCCGCGCCAGCCGCATGATCCCCTCGTGCAGCTCCGCATCGAAGGAGAAGTCGACGTCCTCACCCCGATACCCGGCCACGGCCGGCCGCGGCCGGTCGGTCGGCAGCTCCAGCCGGTCCGGAATTCCGGTCAACTGCCGCTTCCAGTAGCCGACCTGAGTGCTGATCAGGCTCTCCGGGTCGCTCTCGTCACCGAGGATCTCCCGCTGCCACAGCGTGTAGTCGGCGTACTGCACCGGGAGGGGCTCCCACCGCGGAGCCGTACCCGCGCACCGCGCCGCATACGCCACCGACAGATCGAGCGAGAGCGGGTCCGTGGACCAGCCGTCGCTGACGATGTGATGGGCCAGCAGCAGCAGTACGTGCTCGTCCGGCGCCGTCCGGAAGAGCCACACCCGCAGGGGCAGCTCGTTCACCAGATCGAAGGCGTGCCGCCCGGCCTCGGCCACCCGCTGTCGCACCTGCTCGCGGTCGGTCGTGACGACCTCCACCAGCGGCCGCGCGGCCTCGCCTTCGAGCACATGCTGGTAGGGCGTGCCGTCGGCCTCACGGAACACCGTCCGCAGGGTCTCGTGCCGCCGGGCCAGATCATGAACCGCCTCGCGGAGTGCGTCGACGTGCAGTTGGCCGGTGAGGCGCAGGACCATCGGGACGTTGTAGGTGGCGCTGGGTCCCTCCAGTTGGTGGAGGAACCAGAGGCGGCGTTGTGCGTAGGAGAGGGGGGTGTGGTGGGGGCGGGGTTGGGGGGGGAGGGGGGTGCGTGCTTGGGCTGCGCCGCTGAGTCGGGTGGCGATGCCGGCGATGGTGGGTGCTTCGAAGAGGTCGCGGACGGTGAGTTCGGCGCCGAAGGTGGTGCGGATGCGGCTGAGGAGGCGTACGGCGGAGAGGGAGTGTCCGCCGTGGTCGAAGAAGTTGTCGTGGATGTCGAGGGTGGGGAGGTTGAGGGTGTGGGCGAAGAGTCCGCTGAGGATTTCTTCTTGGGGGGTGGGTTTGCGGCGTCGGGCCGGCGTGGTGGAGGCGGTGTCTTGGGTTTCGCTTTCGGTGGTGAGGTGGAGGTGTCCGTCGGTGGTCCAGCGTGCCGGGGTGCCGGTGGGGTAGATCAGTGAGTCGGTCGGGCCGAAGGGGTCGGGCAGGCAGGCGTTGGTGGTGATCGTCTGCCCGTTGAGGGTGGTTCCGTCCAGGGTGGTGCCGGCGAGGTGGAGTTCGCCGGTGACTCCGGCCGGGACGGGCTGAAGGTCGTGGTCGAGGACGTAGAGGCGGGTCTGCTCCGGCAGGGTGGTGCCGTCGGGCAGCTGCCGTACGGCGCGCGGCCAGGTGTCGACGAGCTGCTCGCGCTCGTCCGGGGTGAGGATGTCCAGGTCCGCGATCGGCCGCGACGCATCCGCAACGGCCGCACGGATCAGGCGCTCCAGCCGGGCGGTGATCGCCGCCACGGAAGCCCGGTCGAACAGGTCCGTGGCGTAGTCCACCGTTCCCGCCATACCGGCGGGCCGGCCGTCGGCCGCGAGCTTCTCCTCCAGCCCGAATTCCAGGTCGAACTTCGAGGTGGCGGAACCGGTGGTCTCCAGGCTGCCGTCGAGCCCGGCCAGCGGCACATCCGCGGACGCGGCCTCGAAGCTCAGCATCACCTGGAAGAGCGGGTGGTAGCCGAGCGACCGGGTCGGATTGACGATCTCCACCAGCCGCTCGAAGGGCACGTCCTGGTGGGCGTAGGCCGCCAGACCGGTCTCCCGTACCCGTCCGAGCAGATCGGCGAAGGTCGGGTTGCCGGAGGTGTCGGTGCGCAGCACGAGGGTGTTGATGAAGAACCCGACGAGGTCGTCGAGCGCCTCGTCCGTGCGTCCGGCGGTCGGCGAGCCGAGCGGGATGTCGGTGCCCGCACCGAGCCGCGTCAGCAGCGCCGCCAGGGCCGCCTGTACGACCATGAACACACTCGACTGGTGCGCACGCGCCAGACGGGTGACTCCCTCGTGCAGCTCGGACCCCCAGAAGAAGTCGAGACTTTCGCCCCGGTAGCTGGCCTCCGTCGGCCGGGGCCGGTCGGTCGGCAGTTCCAGCAGCTCCGGAAGATCGGCCAACTGACCTTGCCAATAGGCGACCTGACGTGAGATCAGGCTTCCGGAGTCGCTCTCGTCCCCGAGGGTCTCGCGCTGCCACAGCGTGTAGTCGGCGTACTGCACCGGCAGCGGAGCCCACTGCGGTGCCGCGCCCTTGCTCCGTGCGGCATAGGCGGTCGCCAGATCGCGGGCGAGCGGAACCATCGACCAGCCGTCGCCGGCGATGTGGTGCGCCAGGAGCAACAGCACCTGCTCATCCGGCGCGGTCTCGAACAGCCAGGCGCGCAGCGGAAGTTCGGCCGTCAGGTCGAAGGCATGTGCGGAAGCCCGCTCGATCGCCTCCTCCAGCTGTCCGGCGTCGGTACGGACGCACTCGACCGGCGGCCGGGCGGCGTCACCGGCCAGCACCCGCTGGTACGGGGTGCCGTCGACCTCCGGGAAGACCGTCCGCAGGGACTCGTGCCGCCCGGCCAGATCGGCCATCGCCTCGCGCAGCGCGGCAACGTCCAGACCGCCGGACAGCCGCAGCCGCATCGGCACGTTGTACGTCGCGCTCGGCCCCTCCAGCTGGTGCAGGAACCACAGGCGGCGCTGGGCGAAGGACAGCGGTACGCGCTCGGGCCGCTCCATCGGCACCAGAGCCGTACGGCCGCCCACCGCGGTGCCGACGCGCTCGGCCAGACCCGCGACCGTCGGCGCCTCGAAGAGGTCGCGGACGGCGAGTTCCACACCGAAGGCCGAGCGCACCCGGCTGATGAGACGCATCGCCAGGAGCGAGTGCCCGCCGAGGTCGAAGAAGTTGTCGTCGATGCCCACACGCTCCACGCCGAGGGTTTCGGCGAAAACGCCGCACAGGATCTCCTCCTGCGCCGTGCGCGGACCTCTGCCGCCCTCGCTGCCGGTGAACTCCGGTGCGGGCAGCGCCTTGTGGTCGAGCTTCTCGTTCGGGGTCAGCGGCAGCGCCTCCAGCACGACGAACGCCGACGGCACCATGTAATCCGGCAGCGCCTTCGCCGCCCGCTCCCGCAGGGCGGCCGGGTCCACGCCGTCGTCGGACGTCTCCGCGGGCACGACATAGGCCACGATGCGCTGGTCGCCGGGCCGGTCCTCCCGTACGACCACCGCGACCCGGCCGACCGCCGGATGCGCGACGAGCACGTTCTGGATCTCGCCGAGCTCGATCCGGAAGCCGCGGACCTTGACCTGGTCGTCGGAGCGGCCGACGAACTCCAGCTCGCCGTCGGCACGCCGTACGACCAGATCGCCGGTGCGGTACATCCGTGCACCGGGCGCGCCGAACGGATTGGCGACGAAGCGGGACGCGGTCAGCTCGGGGCGGCGCAGATATCCGCGGGCCAGCCGGGCGCCCGCCACATACAGCTCACCGGGCACCCCGACCGGCACCGGCCGCAGCGCGGAGTCCAGCACATACACCTGGGTGTTCCAGCCGGGCCGGCCGATCGCCGGGGCGAGGGCCCCGGAGAGCGGGCCGCTCACCGTCACCCACACCGTGGCCTCGGTCGGGCCGTAGGCGTTGAACATCCCGCGCCCCGCGGACCAGCGCGCCGCGACCTCGCCGGGGACGGAGTCACCGCCGACGATCAGCGTGCGCAGCAGGGGCAGCGGGCGCACCGGCATGCTCGCCAGCGCCGCAGGCGACATCTGCGCATGGCTGATGCGCAGCTCGTCCAGCACATCGGCCAGTTCCTCACCCGCGAGCGGCCCCGCCTGCGCGACCACCAGGCAGGCGCCCGACCGGAGCGCCATCCACATCTCGAACACCGAGGGGTCGAAGCTCGGCGAGGCGAGCTGGAGCACCCGGCTGTCGCCGGCCAGCTGCCAGCGGTCGGCCACATCGGCCGCGAAACCGTTCACCGCCTGATGGGAGACGACGACGCCCTTGGGGCGGCCGGTGGAGCCGGAGGTGTAGATGAGGTAGGCGGGATGGCCCGGGAGCAGCGCGGTGGTGCGGTCGGCGTCGCCCGGGTCGGTTGCGCCCGGGGCGCCGTCGTCAAGGGTGTCGACGGTGAGCGTCGGCAGCTCGGTACCCGGCAGTCCGGCGACGGTGTGCCGATCGCTGAGGAGCAGGGCGGGCCGTGCGTCCTCGAGGATGTAGGCGATCCGGTCGGCGGGGTAGTGCGGGTCGACGGGCAGGTAGGCGGCGCCGGCCTTGAGGACGGCGAGGATGCTGACGACGAGATCGGCGGAGCGGGGCAGGGCGAGCGCGACGATCTGCTCGGGCCCGATGCCCCTGCCGATGAGGAGACGGGCCAGCCGGTTGGCACGCGCATTGAGCTCGCCGTACGTGAACCGGCCACCCTGGTGCTCCAGCGCCGGGGCGTCCGGGGTCCGCGCCACCTGCGCCTCGAACAACTCCGGCAGCGTGGCCACCGCGACCTCGCGGCCGGTGTCGTTCCACCCGTTGAGCAGCAGCTCACGCTCCTCACCGGACAGGATCTCGATCTCTCCGATCGGCCGCGCCGCATCCGCCACGGCCGCCCTCAGCAGAGCTTCCAGCCGTACGGCGATGGTGTGCGCGGTCCGCCGGTCGAAGAGATCGGTGGCGAACTCGACGACACCCTGCATACCGGCGGCATCGCCGCCCTCACCGAACCGCTCCCCGAGGCTGAAGGTCAGATCGACCTTGGCGATCCCCGCGTGGACATCGTCGTCCTCGGTGGCGACCAGTCCCCGCATCGCGAAGTCGCCCTCGGAGGCGTTCTGGAGGACGAGCATCACCTGGAAGAGCGGGTGGTGTGCCAGGGACCGGGTGGGGTTGACGATCTCCACCAGCCGCTCGAACGGCACGTCCTGGTGGGCGTAGGCCGCCAGGTCCGTCTCCCGTACCCGGCCCAGGAGTTCGGCGAACGACGGATCGCCTGCGGTGTCGGTACGCAGCACGAGCGTGTTGACGAAGAACCCGACCAGATCGTCGAGCGCATCGTCGGTCCGTCCGGCGATGGCGGAGCCGAGGGGGATATCGGTGCCCGCGCCGAGCCGGGTGAGCAGCGCGGCGATTCCGGCCTGGACGATCATGAACACACTGACCTGGTGCTCGCGCGCCAGCCGGGTGAGGCCGTGGTGAAGCCCGGCGTCCCAGGCGAACGGGACGCTGTCACCCCGGTGACTGGCCACGGCGGGCCGCGGCCGGTCGGTCGGCAGCTCCAACTGTTCGGGCAGTTCGGTCAGTTGCCGCTGCCAGTAGGCGATCTGTCCGGCGATGACGCTGTCGGGGTCGTTCTCGTCGCCGAGGGTCTCGCGCTGCCAGAGCGTGTAGTCCGCGTACTGCACCGGCAGCGGCACCCACCGCGGGGCGGCGCCGTCGCAGCGGGCCGCATAGGCCGTGGCGAGGTCCTGGGCGAGCGGGCCCATGGACCAGCCGTCACTGGCGATGTGGTGCGCGAGGATCACCAGGGTGTGCTCGTTCTCCTGACCGGTGCTGAACACCCATACCCGCAGCGGGAGTTCACCGGTGAGATCGAACGTGTGGCGAGCGGCGGCGGCAATGTGCGCGTCGAGCTGCGCGGCGTCGGTCGTGACGACCTCGACCGTCGGCCGGGCGGCGTCGCCTTCGAGGATGTGCTGGTAGGGGTTGCCGTCGGTCTCCGGGAAGACGGTGCGGAGCGACTCATGGCGCTCGGTGAGGTCATGGATCGCGTCGCGGAGTGCGTCGACGTGCAGTTGGCCGGTGAGGCGCAGGACCATCGGCACGTTGTAGGTCGCGCTGGGTCCCTCCAGTTGGTGGAGGAACCAGAGGCGGCGTTGTGCGTAGGAGAGGGGGGTGTGGTGGGGGCGGGGTTGGGGGGGGAGGGGGGTGCGTGCTTGGGCTGCGCCGCTGAGTCGGGTGGCGATGCCGGCGATGGTGGGTGCTTCGAAGAGGTCGCGGACGGTGAGTTCGGCGCCGAAGGTGGTGCGGATGCGGCTGAGGAGGCGTACGGCGGAGAGGGAGTGTCCGCCGTGGTCGAAGAAGTTGTCGTGGATGTCGAGGGTGGGGAGGTTGAGGGTGTGGGCGAAGAGTCCGCTGAGGATTTCTTCTTGGGGGGTGGGTTTGCGGCGTCGGGCCGGCGTGGTGGAGGTGGTGTCTTGGGTTTCGCTTTCGGTGGTGAGGTGGAGGTGTCCGTCGGTGGTCCAGCGTGCCGGGGTGCCGGTGGGGTAGATCAGTGAGTCGGTCGGGCCGAAGGGGTCGGGCAGGCAGGCGTTGGTGGTGATCGTCTGCCCGTTGAGGGTGGTTCCGTCCAGGGTGGTGCCGGCGAGGTGGAGTTCGCCGGTGACTCCGGCCGGGACGGGCTGAAGGTCGTGGTCGAGGACGTAGAGGCGGGTCTGCTGCGGCAGGGTGGTGCCGTCGGGCAGCTGCCGTACGGCGCGGGGCCAGGTGTCGACGAGCTGCTCGCGCTCGTCCGGGGTGAGGATGTCCAGGTCCGCGATCGGCCGCGACGCATCCGCAACGATAGCGCGCAGCAGGCGCTCCAGCCGGGCGGCCATCGATGCGGCGGTCCCGCGGTCGAACAGATCGGTGGCGTAGTCCACCGTTCCGGCCATACCGGCGGGCCGGCCGTCGGCCGCGATCTTCTCCTCCAGGACGAATTCCATATCGAGCTTGGAGGTTTTGGCGTCCACCTGCTCCAGGCGGCTGTTCAGCCCGGCGATCGGCACATCGGCGCCGGTGGCCTC
>NZ_JRKI01000020.1 GCF_000935125.1 Streptomyces natalensis ATCC 27448
AGTCGGGGGAGCCGGTCGAAGGGGACGTCCTGGTGGGTGTACGCGGCGAGGTCCGTTTCCCGTACCCGGCCGAGGAGTTCGGCGAAGGTCGGGTTGCCGGAGGTGTCGGTGCGCAGTACCAGGGTGTTGATGAAGAACCCGACGAGGTCGTCGAGCGCGTCATCGGTGCGACCGGCGATGGGGGAGCCGAGGGGGATGTCGGTGCCCGCGCCGAGCCGTGTCAGCAGGGTCGCCAGGGCCGCCTGTACGACCATGAAGACGCTGGTCCGGTGTTCGCGTGCCAGGCGGGAGATGTCTTCGTGGAGCTCGGTGTCCCAGGTGAAGGGGACGCTGTCGCCGTGGTAGCTGGCGGTGGCGGGTCGGGGGTGGTCGGTGGGCAGTTCGAGGCACTCGGGCAGTGCGGCGAGCTGCTGGCGCCAGTAGGCGATCTGTCCGGCGATGACGCTGTCGGCGTCGTTCTCGTCGCCGAGGATTTCACGCTGCCAGAGGGTGTAGTCGGCGTACTGCACGGGCAGCGGCGCCCACTGCGGTGCCGACCCCTCGCAGCGTGCCGCGTAAGCGGTGGCGAGGTCGTGGGCGAGGGGACCCATGGACCAGCCGTCGCTGGCGATGTGGTGCGCCAGGATCAGCAGCGTGTGCTCGTTCTTCTCCTCGGTGCTGAACACCCAGGCACGAAGGGGCAGTTCACTCGTGAGGCGGAAGGTGTGGCGGGCGGCCGCGGCGATCCGCTCGTCGAGGCGTGCGGCGTCCGTCGTGACGACCTCGATGGTCGGCCGCGCGGCGTTGCCTTCGAGGACGTGCTGGTAGGGGGTGCCGTCCGTCTCCGGGAAGACGGTGCGGAGGGTTTCATGCCGCTCGGTGAGGTCGTGTATGGCGCTGCGCAGCGCGTGGATGTCCAGCGTTCCGGTGAGTCGCAGGAGGAGCGGGACGTTGTAGGTCGCGCTCGGCCCCTCCAGCCGGTGCAGGAACCACAGCCGCTGCTGGGCGAAGGACAGCGGTACGCGCTCGGGCCGCGGCATCGGCACCAGCGCCGTACGCCCGTCGTCCGCGGCACCGAGGAGTTCGGCGATGCCCGCGACCGTCGGCGCCTCGAAGAGGTCGCGAACGGTGAGTTCCCCACCGAAGGCGGAACGGATGCGACTGACGAGACGCATGGCGAGGAGGGAGTGTCCGCCGAGGTCGAAGAAGTTGTCGTCGATGCCGATGTGTTCCGCGCCGAGGGTTTCGGCGAAGACGCCGCAGAGGATTTCCTCCTGCGCTGTACGGGGGCCTCGTCCGCCTTGGGTGCCGGTGAACTCGGGTGCGGGGAGGGCCTTGTGGTCGAGCTTTCCGTTGGGGGTGAGCGGCAGAGCGTCGAGGGTGAGGAAGGCGCTGGGGACCATGTAGTCGGGCAGTGCGCGTGCGGCGTGTTCGCGCAGTCCGGCCAGGGTGGTGTCACCCCCCTGGGCGGGGACGACGTAGGCCACGAGCCTCTGGTCGCCCGGCCGGTCTTCGCGGACGAT
>NZ_JRKI01000021.1 GCF_000935125.1 Streptomyces natalensis ATCC 27448
CCGCTCATCGCGGGGTAGGCGGCGTGCGCCCAGGACAGATACAGGTTCAGCGACCGGTGTTCGACAACGACACCCTTGGGCCGCCCGGTCGAACCAGACGTGTAGATGACGAACGCGGGGTGGGAGGTCCGGGCCTCGCTCACCCGGTCCGCATCCGTCGGGTTGGTGACGGGGAGACCGTCGGTGTGGATGTCCTCGGTGATGAGGGTCGTCAGCCCCGTGTCGGGTATCCGCCCGGCGGTCTTCTCG
>NZ_JRKI01000022.1 GCF_000935125.1 Streptomyces natalensis ATCC 27448
ACCCTTGGGCCGCCCGGTCGAACCGGAGGTGTAGATGACGAACGCGGGGTGGGACGTCTTCGCCTCGCTCACCCGGTCCGCATCCGTGGGATTGGCGGTGGGGCGCCCGGCAGCGAGCCGGAGGGTGGCGGCGTCGTCGACAGCGATGACGGTCATGCCGTCGACGGCCGGAACGTACTGAGCACTTGTGGTGTCGGTCAGGGCCAGAACGGGCGAGACATCGTTGAGCATGTACGCGATGCGCTCGGCAGGGTACGAAAGATCGATCGGCACATATGCCGCACCGGTCTTGGTCACGGCGAGGATCGCCACGGCTGCCTCGATCGTCCGCGGCAGCGCGATGGCAACGAACCGCTCCGGACCGGCGCCCTGGGCGATGAGGTGGTGGGCGAGCTGGTTGGCTCGGGCGTTGAGCTCGGCGTACGTCAGCCGGGCACCCTCGTGCTCCAGCGCCGCAGCATCCGGGGTGCGCGCCACCTGCGCCTCGAACAGCTCGGCAAGCGTCGCATCGGGGACATCGCGGCCAGTGGCGTTCCAGCCGTTGACCAGCTGCTCCCGCTCCTCCGCCGCAAGAATGTCGATCTCCGCGAGCGGACGTGAGGCGTCCGCCACCGCCGCCCGCAGCAGGCGCTCCAGCCGCGCGGCGATGGTTTCAGCGGTCCGCCGGTCGAAGAGGTCGCTGGCGAACTCCACCGACCCCCGGATACCCGCGGGCACACCGGCTCCGTCGTGCTGCTCCTCCACGTCGAAGGACAGGTCGAACTTGGCCGACGTCACGCCCAGGGCATAGTCCTGCGCGGTCAGTCCGGGCAGCCGCACCGCGGCGTCGTTGCTCTGGAAGGTGAGCATCACCTGGTACAGCGGGTGGTGCGCCAGGGAACGGGTGGGGTTGACGATCTCCACCAGCCGCTCGAACGGCACGTCCTGATGGGTGTAGGCCGCGAGGTCCGTTTCCCGTACGCGGCCGAGGAGTTCGGCGAAGGTCGGGTTGCCGGAGGTGTCGGTGCGCAGCACGAGGGTGTTGATGAAGAACCCGACGAGGTCGTCCAGGGCGTCGTCCGTGCGCCCGGCGATGGCGGAGCCGATGGGGATGTCGGTGCCGGCCCCGAGGCGGGTGAGCAGCGCGGCGATACCGGCCTGGACGACCATGAACACACTGACCTGGTTCTCCCGCGCCAGGCGGGTGATGCCGTCGTGCAGGTCGGCGTCCCAGGTGAACGGAATGGTCTCACCGAGGTAACTGGCGACGGCGGGTCGCGGTCGGTCGGTGGGGAGTTCCAACTGCTCGGGGAGTGCGGTCAGTTGGTGCTTCCAGTAGGTGATCTGTGCGGCGATGACGCTGTCGGGGTCGTTTTCGTCGCCGAGGACTTCACGCTGCCACAGTGTGTAGTCGCCGTACTGGACCGGGAGTGGCGCCCACTGTGGTGGTGTTCCTTCGCGGCGGGCGGTGTAGGCGGCCGACAGGGCGTTGACGAGGGGGGCGAGGGAGGCGCCGTCGCTGACGATGTGGTGGGCGAGGAGGAGGACGAGGTGGTCGTCGGTGCTCAGGGTGAAGACCCAGGCGCGTAGGGGGAGGTCGGTGGTGAGGTCGAAGGTGTGGGAGATGGCCTGGTCGACGGCGGTGTCGAGGTCGTCCTCACTGACGTGGACGACCTCGATGGTCGGCCGGGCGGCGTCGCCTTCGAGGATGTGCTGGTAGGGGGTGCCGTCGGTGGCGGGGAAGACGGTGCGCAGGGATTCATGGCGTTCGGTGAGGTCGTGGATCGCCGTGCGCAGGGCCTCGACATCGAGGTCACCGGACAGTCGCAGCGGCATCGGCACGTTGTACGTCGCGCTCGGCCCCTCCAGCTGGTGGAGGAACCACAGTCGTTGCTGCGCGTACGCGAGAGGAACGCGATCCGGACGGACCTTCGGCGTAAGGGGCGTACGCGCCCGTCCGGCGTCATCGAGACGGGTGGCGAGACCGGCAACCGTAGGCGCTTCGAAGAGGTCGCGGACGGCGAGTTCGGCGCCGAACGTGGTGCGGATGCGGCTGATGAGGCGGGTGGCGAGGAGGGAGTGTCCGCCGAGGTCGAAGAAGTTGTCGTCGATGCCGATGTGTTCCGCGCCGAGGGTTTCGGCGAAGACGCCGCAGAGGATTTCCTCCTGCGCTGTACGGGGGCCTCGTCCGCCTTGGGTGCCGGTGAACTCGGGTGCGGGGAGGGCCTTGTGGTCGAGCTTTCCGTTCGGGGTGAGCGGCAGAGCGTCGAGGGTGAGGAAGGCGCTGGGGACCATGTAGTCGGGCAGTGCGCGTGCGGCGTGTTCGCGCAGTCCGGCCAGGGTGGTGTCACCCCCCTGGGCGGGGACGACGTAGGCCACGAGCCTCTGGTCGCCCGGCCGGTC
>NZ_JRKI01000023.1 GCF_000935125.1 Streptomyces natalensis ATCC 27448
CCCGGCCCGCGGGGCCCGGCTACCCGACTCAGGCGGAGGCAGCCGCCCCGCCGGACCGGCGCTTCCTGAGCCAGACGGCTACCGCTGCCAGCCCCACGGGCGCCGCGACGGCGGCCTTGACGCCCAGCTTCGCGATGAGCCAACCGACCGCCAAGTGCCATCCGGTCCACCAGGCCATGAGCGCCACCAGTCCGGCAACAGCCAGGCCACTTACCGCGGACAGTGCGATGCGCGCCCAACGGCTTAACCGCAGTTCATCGTTCCCTTTACTCATGGGAACAACTATACGAGCGAGTAGTTCCAGGGGCGGGATGCCTGGGCGGCCGTCTCGTCACCTCGCCGGGATGTGAGCGTCAACGACCTTCGTCCGTCGAGTGATTGGGCCTCAGGAGGGTCGGGGACTGGCACGGTGGCTTCCGCTCCGTTTCCAGCTACCGGGTAGTGCTCTTCCCGAGGCAGCTTTTCCCGAGCTCAGGTGGGCTGCGACGGCAGCCAGCCGTGCTGCACGGCTCGCGCGCCGGCCGCGAAGCGGCTGCGGGCGCCGAGGCGTTCCATCAGGTCGGTCGCGATGCGTCGCGCCGTGCGCTGGGAGACCCCCAGGCGTTTGGCGATGGCCTCGTCCGTGTGGCCCTGTGCCAGCAGGGCGATGGTGGTGGACTCTTGCGGGTTCAGCCCGTGGGAGTCCTTGGGGGCGGTCTCGCCGAGTGGCTGAGCGCAGGACCAGACGCCCTCGAAGAGGGCGCACAGTGCGGTGAGAGTGCCCTGGCTGGTCAGGACGACGGCACCGGTAGCGGTGTCGTCGCTGCTGACGGGGATGACCGCGGTGGAGCCGTCAGTGATGATCATTCGGGTGGGCAGGGCCGGGGTGGTACGGATCTGACCGCCCAGGTCTGTGAGCCAGTTGGCATAGTCGACGGTGGGCTGGTCGTTGCGGACGCTGCTGAGGTAGACGGTGCGTATCCGCACCCCCCGACCCAGCAACTGCTCGTCCAGCGGGCGCGACGCCTTCATCTGGGCCGCGGGCTGAGCGCCGCCCGGAGCGAACGACATGACCTCGGTGGTCACATCGCGGGTGAGCTTGGCCAGGCGGTCCCGGATCTGTTCGATGCCGACGAGCTGCTCGACGCCGGGGCTGGAGGCGTCCGGGCGCAGATCCGCGTACTCGGCAATCAGCTGCGCGGCGACGGCGCGCGATGCCTCCAGGCGCTGCTGTTGTGCGGCCAGGTCCGCCTGTTGGCGGGCCATCAGGATCTCCATGCCGATGTCCGGCGAGACCGCCCTCGGCCTTCCTGACTGCTCGATCGACGGCTGCACCAGGGCCAGCTCGCTGAGCAGGTCGAGAGCGTCGCGCACCTCGTCCTCGGGCTTGCCCACCCTGGCGACGAGCTCGGCTACCCCTCCCTGCGGATCGGCCAGCATCGCGCGGTAGACGGATTCCGCGACTGCGTCGAGTCCCAATACGGTCAGCAACGCACATCTCCCTCATGCATGCACAACTCCACCTCTGAATCGTCTGGATCATGCCATACGGTGCCGATATACGTATGTCCGGTATAAGGAAATAGTGACGCGCTGGACCGAAGTGTCCATGGACGGAAGCGTCCACATTCCGCTCCTGGAAGGCCAGTTGCCGGTTTGGGACAGTCGGTGCCATGTATCTCATCCACGCCCGCCTGCAGGGGCCGCCCGGCGCCTCCCTCCCGCTCGAGACGCGGCCCTTGGTCCGTTCCCAGATCCACGACGGCGACGGCGTCGAGCACGTCACCGTCCACCCCGATGCTTTGCCCCACCCGGTGGTCGGTCTCTACGTACGCGCCGACAGCCTGGCCACCGCGGAATCCCGGGCGGCCCGGCTCTGTCGGCTGCTGCTGGGCTGCGCCGGGTTCGACGGCTGGTCGCTGCCCCTCGTCGAGGCACCGTTGGTCACGCCCCTCTACGCGTCGTGGTTGTCCGACCCGGGACCCGCCGGTCCGGCGGTGGACGGATGCGGCCAAGGACATTTCGGTCCAGCCGAAAACCCTTTCTCCCCCTCTGACCAGCAGCGAAAGTAGTTCTTGCCAGCAGGGAACACCGCCCGGCGGGCCACGGACCGGACAGCATCACCGCGGGATGCGAACCGGTCGAGGACACCGACCCAACGTCAGAAGAGGGCTTTCCCATGCTTCGTCTCCGTCTCGCCACGGCCGCCGCGGTCGCCACCATCGCCGCCTCGGCCGCGACCGCCGCCCCCGGGCAGACCATGGGCTGGTCGTAACCCCCGGCCTCGGCCCCATCACCCCGGACCGTTCCCAGCCGCTCCCGGAGGGCGGCCGCAGCAGCCCTGTTGTCCCGGCCGCACATGCTTCGCCACACCCGCAGTACCGAGCCGCACCGGTTAGGCCCGGCAGCTGCCTGCGCCGCCCGTCACTGCATCCCGCATCGCCACTATTGAGGTTCCGCCATGCCCGAAACACCCCGCGCCACGTCCCGTACGGCCTGGAAGTCCGCCGCCACGGCCGCCCTGACCCTCGCCGGTCTCACCCTCTCCCTCGTCTCCGCTGCCCCCGCGACAGCTGCCTCCCTCGGCACGTGGGACAAGGTCGCCCAGTGCGAGTCCAGCGGGAACTGGCAGATCAACACCGGCAACGGCTACTACGGCGGTGTGCAGATCTACCTGCCGACGTGGAACGCCTACGGCGGCCGCGAGTACGCCACTTACCCGCACCAGGCCACCAAGCAACAGCAGATCCTGATAGCCGAGAAGATCCTCGCCGGGCAGGGTGCGGGCGCCTGGGGAAGCTGCGGGGCGAGCGCCGGACTTGGTAGTGACCACGCCGACCCCTACCCCACCACCCCGCCCGCGCCTGTCGGCATGGTCCACCTGACGGCCGCGGACTTCACCGGTGACGGCAGGAAGGATCTGGTCGGCGTCGAATCGGCCACCGGAAAGCTGTGGCTCTACCCCGGCAAGGGCGACGGCACCTTCGGGACCCGCGTCCAGATCGGCACCGGCTGGAACGCCATGAGCAAGCTCGCCGCCGCCGACTACACCGGCGACGGCAAAGCCGACCTCCTCGCCGTCGAGAACTCCACCGGGAATCTCTTCCTCTACCCGGGCACCGGCAGCGCGGTCGGCATGAACACCCTGGGTGCCCGGAACCGGATCGGCTCCGGCTGGGGCGGCATGCGGGACCTCACCGCGGTCGACGTGAACAAGGACGGCAAGCCGGATCTGGTTGGCGTCGACACCAACGGCGCCCTGTGGGCCTACCCGGGGACCGGGTCCCTCGCGGGCAGCAGCACCCTGGGCGGCCGCGTCCAGATCGGTTCCGGCTGGGGCAGCATGGCCGAGCTCACGAGCCCCGGCGACCTCGACTCGGACGGCAAGGACGACCTGGTCGCCGTCGACCCGGCCGGCGCGCTGTGGAAGTACCCCGGCACCGGCGCCCTCAACGGCAGCAACACCTTCGGGGGCCGCAACCAGATCGGTTCCGGCTGGAACAGCATGCACCAGCTGGTCGGCGCCGACTTCAACAACGACGGCAAGGGTGATCTGGACGCCGTCCAGGCACAGGCCGGTTCCACCGGCGGCCTCTACTTCTACCCCGGCAACGGCAGCGGCGGCCTCGCCGACCGCGCCCGGATCGGCACCGGCTGGTAGCCGCGCCACCCACCCCGACTTCGCCACACCTTCACCGCTCGCGCGGCAGTCCGCCGCGCCCGCTTCCGGACTTTCACGCTTTCAGATTTCAGGAGACCCGTCATGTCGACGTTCGCAGCCAAGTTGAAGAAGACCGCCGTCGCCACCCTGGTCGCCGCCGCGGTCACCGGTCTGGGCATCACCGGACCGGCCGCTGCCCCGGCACATGCGGCCGGCACCTCCGCCGTGGGGGGCGAGATCACCACCGCAGAGGTCATGTCCCGTGCCCAGTACTGGGTCGACCGCGCCGTTCCGTACAGCCAGTCGGACTACGACCCGGACCCGCAGGGCCGCAATTACCGCCAGGACTGCTCCGGGTTCGTCTCGATGGCCTGGCACCTGAACACCAGCCTCACCACCTGGACGCTGCCGCAGGTCGCCACCCGGCTGTCCAGCCTGGACGATCTGCAGCCCGGCGACATGCTCGACAACATAGACTCCCACGTCGTGCTCTTCGGTGGCTGGGCCGACTCGGGCCGCACCACGGCGAAGGTCTGGGAAGAGGCCCGTCCGGGCACCACCGCCCGCGTCAACTCGTCCTATTACACCCGCAGTTACATCAACAACAACGGCTACCGCCCCTACCGCTACACCAAGATCGTGGAGTCCAAGCCGACTCCGAAGGACGTCGGCATGACCAACCTCACGGGCGGCGACTTCGGCGGTGACGGCAAGGCCGATGTGGTCGCGGTCGAAGCGTCCAGCGGCAAGCTGTTCTACTACCCGGGTACCGGCGGTGGCCGGCTCGGCGACCGCGTCCAGGCCGGCACCGGCTGGAACACGATGAGCGAGCTGGCCTCCGGCTACTTCACCGGCTCGGGCAAGCTGGACCTCGCGGCCGTCGACAACGACGGAGTGCTGTGGATCTACCCGGGCAACGGCAACGGCACCTTCGGCAACCGCATCAAGGCGGGCACCGGCTGGGACGGCATGCACGACCTGGCGGGCGCCGACCTCAACAAGGACGGCAAGAGCGACCTGGTGGCCGTCGAGTCCTCCACCGGCAAGCTCTACGCCTACCCGGGCAACGGCAACGGCACCTTCGGCAACCGCGTCCAGATCGGCTCCGGCTGGAACGGCATGGACCAGATCGTCAGCCCCGGCGACATGAACAAGGACGGCAACGCCGACATCGTGGCCCGTGAGGTTTCCACCGGCAACCTGTACGTCTACCCGGGCACCGGCTCCTTCAACGGCACCAACACCCTTGGCTCCCGTACCCAGATCGGCTCCGGCTGGGACTCGATGACCAACCTGGTCAGCGGCGACTTCAACGGCGACGGCATCGGCGACGTGGACGCCGTCCAGGCCAAGGTCGGCGAGACCGGCACCTTCTACAGCTACCCGGGCACCGGCGCCATCAACGGCACCAACACCCTGGGCGCCCGCGTCCAGATCGGCACCGGCTGGTAGCCCCGCCGCAAGGCCCGCGACCGCCGCTCTCCGAAGGGCCGCCACCACCGCACCCACAGCGTGGTGGCGGCCCCGCCTGCTCCCCACCACTCTCCGGGAACCGACCCAGCCGATGAAAGGACCAGTGCCACCATGGCCCGCCGACACCCCTTCCGCAGGACCCGCACCCGAGGGCGAGGCACCGCGGTGGCGGGCGTGATGGCGCTCGCCTCCCTGGCCACCAGCGGCCACGCCGTCGCCGAGGCCACTCCCGACGGGACCACTGCCACCTACAACAGCATCACCCGGACAAGCACCGACGGAATGGGCCTGCAATCGGACAACGGCCGTGAGGCGCGCCGGGTCTCCGCCTTCGAATCCGCCCACCCCGCACTGGGACGGGTCACAACAGCCGACGTCCTCGCCGACACCTCCGGCGCCGGCGCGGGCCGCGACCTCTGCCACCCCACCAACACCGCGGGCGCCCAGGGCTTCTGCTGGTCCACCGAGGACGACAACACCGGCTCCTGGATCCCGCAAGGGCTCACCGGCTCCGGCGAATTCCCCCGGTCACAGGCCCTGGTCAACGGCCGCAAGGTGCTGATAACCAGTTGGTACGGCGCTTCCGGGAGCGAGCGGGTCACCCTCGCCGATGTGTCGGACATGGCTCATATCACCTACCGGCACGTTCAGTTGGCCGCCCTCGACGACGCAGGCGACAACTTCGTCCCGATCACCGGCGGACATGCCCACGCGGTGGTCTGGGCCGGCAGCAAGCTGTACGTGGCGAGCACCGGCAGCCGCATCGACGTCTTCGACCTGAACGAGATCTGGAAGATGGACGTCACCACCGACACCTCGTTCGGCATCGACGCGAAGGGCAAGGCCCACGGCGCGGGCCACGGCTACGTCCTGCCACGCGTCGGCACCTACACCTCCACGGGCCAGGGCACAGGCTGCGGCGCGTACGCCGGTGTCCCGCAGCGCCCCTGCATCACCGCGGCCTCGCTCGACCTCAGCGGTTCCCAGCCCTCCCTGGTCACCGCCGAAGGCGACCCGGGCAAGGTCGAGGGGCAGTTCGGCAAGGCCACCGCTCCCGTCGTCCGCTGGCCCATCGACCCGGTCACCGGCGTCCTCAAGGCCGACGCCGGCGGGCGCGTGCGCGCCCATGAAGCCTTCGCGTCCCCGATGGGCGGTACGCAAGGCATCGCCATGAACAACGGCCGGTTCGTCATCGCGGGCCCCTGCCCGGAGTTCGTGCCCGCCGAGCACCAGCCGGACCAGAAACACATCCGGAATTTCCCGGGCTGCCTCTATCACGCCCGGCCGGGCGAGCCCGTACGTCTGGTGACCAGGACCCCCACCAATCCGGAGAACCTCTCCTACTGGCCCGGCACCGACCAGCTCTGGATGGTCACCGAGTCCACCGGCGAACGCGTCGTCATCAACACGCCCTGGCCCAAGGACCCCGCGCCTGCCGGCATGGTCCACCTGACGGCCGCGGACTTCACCGGTGACGGCAGGAAGGATCTGGTCGGCGTCGAATCGGCCACCGGAAAGCTGTGGCTCTACCCCGGCAAGGGCGACGGCACCTTCGGGACCCGCGTCCAGATCGGCACCGGCTGGAACGCCATGAGCAAGCTCGCCGCCGCCGACTACACCGGCGACGGCAAAGCCGACCTCCTCGCCGTGGACTCGGCCACCGGCGACCTGTACGTGTATGTGGGAACCGGCACTGCGAACGGCATGAACACCCTGGGTACCCGGAACCGGATCGGCACCGGCTGGAGCAGCATGCGCGAGCTGACCGCCATCGACATCAACGACGACGGCAGGGCCGACCTCGCGGCCGTCGACATCGACGGCGTGCTCTGGGCGTACCCGGGCGCCGGGTCCCTCGCCGGCGGCAACACTCTCGGCAACCGTGTCCGGATCGGTACCGGCTGGGACACCATGGCCGAACTCACCAGCCCCGGCGACCTGAACGCCGACGGCAGGGCCGACCTCGTCGCGGTGGACCGCTCCGGTGCCCTCTGGGCGTATCCGGGCACGGGCTCCCTCAATGCGAGCGACACCCTCGGCAGCCGCACCCGGATCGGTACCGGCTGGGACACCATGCGCCAGCTGGTCGGCGCCGACTTCAACAACGACGGCAAGGGCGACCTCGAAGCCGTCCAGGCCCCTGCCGGCTCCACCGGAACCCTGTACTTCTACCCGGGCACAGGCAATACGGCCCTGGGGAGCCGCACCCGGACGGGCACGGGGTGGTAGCCGCTGCGTCGGCCATGGGACCTGGGATCCTGCGACCCGGGGTGAGGTGGTGAGCGCGTTTTGGCAGCGGTTCTCTTTCCGAGCCTGATGTGCGGGTTTCCGCAGGTCAGGCGCGATGTCCGCGTTGTTGAGGCAGGCTTGGGCCGTCTTGTTCGTCCCAGGTGACGTGGAGCCGGCTGTGAGAAGGGGGCAGGTCCGGCTGCTGTCGCCGCGTAGTGTCTGCGCGGCGGGCGAGGCGTGCGGGCGGCATCCCGGTCCGTGGCGGATGCGGGCGTGACCAGCATGGACCGCCACTTGATGCCATTACCGACCAGGTAGCGGACTGCGTCGAGCATCTGGCGGTGGCAAGAGCCCTCCGGCCGGCCGCCCCGGCTGTCCATCCACGCCGGCGTTGGTCGGGACAGCGGGAAGGAGCCGTCCAGACACGACGCAGCAGCCGTCAAGACTGTTCGGTGAGGAAGGCCACCACAGCGTCCACGAACTCCGCCTGCCCTTCGACGTTCGCCATGTGCACCGTGGGCAGGACGGTGAACCGCGCGCCGGGGACGGTCGCGGCGAGCTCCTTCCCGTGCTCGGCGGACGTGACGGTGTCGTGCTCGCCCGCGATGACCAGTGTCGGGTTGTGGATGAGCGTGGCCGTGCGGCGCAGGTCGTAGTCGCGCACCGCAGCCCAGCTCCCGGCCACGCCCTCGCGCTGCGTGGCGAGCAGGGTGCGGCGGAAGCCCTCGACAACCTCGTCGTCGCCGTGCAGCATGCGGGCCGGGAACCAGTTGTGCAGGAACCTCTCCGCGGTGACCTGCATGTCGGGGGCTTCCAGCAGTTCGGCGATCGGTCGATCCCACTGATTCGCCGGCCCGAGGTACGCGGCGGTGTTGGAGAGCACCAGGCGGTCAACGCGCTCCGGAACGTGGATCCCCAACCACTGCGCGACGATTCCGCCCAGAGACAGGCCCAGCACATGCACCCGCTGCAGGCCCAGGGCATCCAGCAGTTCCACCACGTCGCGCCCCAGTCGGTCCAGGGAATACGGGCCGCTCGGGACATCGGAGGCGCCGTGGCCGCGCGCGTCGTAGCGCAGCAGCCGGAAGTGCTCGGTCAGAGCCGACACCTGGCCATCCCACATGTGGAGGTCGGTGCCGATGGAGTTCGAGAGCAGCAGCACCGGCTTGTTCTCGTCACCGTCGAAGCGGTAGACGATGCGAACGCCATCGCCGGTGGTGATGGCGGTACGAGTCTGAGAAGTCATGTCAGCTCCAGTGATCCAGCGGGTATGCGCTCAGCCTATGAACGCCACCTGCAGAGTTCTATTACAAAGATCGAACGAGCCCTGTAGGTTGCTTGGACAATGTCAAACTTCACGCTCCACGAGTTGCAGTGCTTCAACGCCGTTGTGCTCGACGGCGGTTTCCAGGCCGCCGCCGAGCGGCTGCACCGCTCGCACCCTTCTGTGTTCGCAGCAGTCGCCAAGCTGGAGCGCCAGCTGGGCCTGGACCTGCTGGATCGCTCGGGCTATCGGGTTCAGCTCACCGAGGCGGGGCACGCCTTCCACCGCAAGGTGCGCTTCCTGCTGCACGAGGCCGAGGAGCTCCAGACCTACGCCGCGCAGTTGGCGATGGGCGAAGAGGCCGAACTGCGAGTGGTGCTGGGGGACCTGTGTCCACTCCCACCGGTGTTGGAGATGCTCAGCCGCTTCTTCGCGCAGTGCCCGCAGACACGACTGCACCTGCAGTTCGAGACGGTCACCGGCCCCTGGGAGCGGCTGCTGGAGGACGAAGCCGACCTCATCGTGCACCGCGTCCCCAAAAGCGACGTGCGGATGGAGTGGATCGATCTCGGCCGCGTCGCGCTGGTGCCCGTCGTGGCGCCCGGTTTCCTGCCTTTCCCTCCGGACACCGACATCACACCGCAGCGGATGCAGGCCTTCACCCAATGCGTGGTCCGGGATTCGGCGCGACATCCGTCGGAACAAGGTCATTTCCTGGTCGAAGGCGCGCCCCGGAGCTCCGTTCCGGACCACCTCATGAAGAAGGAGCTGATCTTGCACGGCATGGCGTGGGGACACGTCCCGCGGTTCATGATCGAGACCGAGTTGCGTGACGGAAGCCTGCTTTCCATCGCCGGACGGCACTTTCCCGGTGTGGTCGAGGAACTCTCGGCAGCTCGCCGGCGCGACCGGCCGCACGGGCCGGTCGCCGACCAGCTGTGGGACTTCTTGGCCCGCCATGCACCGGTCCTACGGCCGACGCTCGGCCGTGTACCCAAGGCGAAGAAAGCACCGGAACACCACAGGTGACATCGCCACGATCGCCATTGGGGTGTACCAAAGCCCCTTCTCTGCGTCGTCAAGTGGGTTGGCGACGTTCACTGTTCGGAAGAGTTCGAGGGTGAGGTAGCGCTTGCGCGTTCGGCGGATTTCGCGGTCGGTGCGTCCTCCGGCTCGTCACCGGGCGATGCAATCGTGTGTTCGTAGGCAGAGGCGCCATCGTGTGAGGACGATGCCGTGAAGAGCGTGTTGAGTTGCCGATCGCCGTCGGTCGAGTCCGTGGGCCGCTGCTGGCAGGCAGCGGGCTGACGCCGGTGAGGGCGGCGAAGGCTACTTCGTTGCGGCACCGCCCGGCGTAGGGACCAGGACACGATCATTGCTGTCTGCGGCGGTGTTGCCCAGCCGGTGAGCGAAGCAATCGCAGTGCGGCACGCCGAAGTTGGAAGGTTCCACTTCGTGAACGGCAGGCTGGAAGGCCCGTGGTCCGCGGACCGGGTGCCCGGCGAAGCTGAACGCCACCACTCGCGTCGGGGCAGCCCAGCGGATCAAGGACGGCGCGATCCCCGAGCAGGTCGCCGCTGAACTCGGTATCAGCCGCTCCACGCTGTACCGGGAGTTCCGCAAGCACCGCGAGAGTGTCGCCGTTCTTCGGGTCACACCAGAGGGTTGATTGGCTCCTCAGAGCCCTCATGGGTGGGATGGAGGGGATGGGCTGTGCTGGGCCATTCGTACGCCGATCCATGATCGTCATTCTGATGGGACAAGTCCGAGGCGGTAGGCGGCGGTGGCGGCCTGGACTCGGCTGGAGACGCCGAGCTTGGCGAGGATGTTGGAGACATGGACGCTCGCTGTCTTGACGGAGATGTACAGCTCCTCTGCGATCTCTCGGTTGGTGCGGCCGTTAGCGACCAGGTGGAGCACCTCGTGCTCACGGGGGGTGAGCCCGTGGTGCCGGCCTGGAGAGCGGTGTTCATATGGAGGGGAGTTCAGCGGAAGCCTGGCCAGCCTGGCCAGCTGCTCGATGTCTGTCAGCAGGCCGCGAGCGCCGAGCAGATCGGCGTTGCGGCGGGCGGCTCGCAGGCGGTCGGCCGCCACTTGCCGGTCGCCGGCCTCGGCCGCTGCCTCCGCTGCTCGCAGGAGCGCCAGGCATTGTTGATAAGGCTGGTGCAGCTCGCCCCAGGCGGTCGCGCAGCGGTCCCAGGCCGACAGCTGGGATGATCCGCGGACTCGTGCGGTTTCGGCGGTGAAGGTCAATTGCTGCGCTTGTTGGACCGGCCCGATGACGGGAAGCTCGGCGGCGAGCTCGCACAGGGCGGCCGGCAGCGTGGGGCTCGCGTGGGCGACTCGCGCACCGAGGACGAGCAGCGGCCACAGGTACCGGGGAGTTGATATGGCCTCGTTCCTGGCCAGTGTTTGCTCCACATGCGCGACGGCTTGTGCTTCGTTGCCCTTGGCGAGTGCCAGGTCCGATGCGAAGCAGATCAGCGGGAGGAGGTCTTGGGCGTCGGAGGTTCCCCAGCCGAAGACGCCGTGGGCGAAGGCGGCAGCGGATTCGGCCAGCGGGAGATCGCCGCGGGCCAAGGCGATCGAGCCGCGCAGGACCAGGAGATAGGCGCGGAAGCTGGGGGCGGGGGCGAGTTCGAGTGAATGGTCGAGAATCTCGGTCGCTTCGTCCCAGTGTCCTGTCGCGATCAGGGCCTCGGCCACGTTGGCGGCGTGCGTGGGCCCGAAGGTGCGCAACAGTCCGGCACGGCTCGCCGCGGCGAGGCCGCGCCGCGCTGATTCTGCGGCCTGCTCGTAGCGGCCGGCGCCTTGGAGTACGTCGGCCTCGCAGCGGAACGTGTGCATCAACGCGGCAGGATCATGGATGCTTTGTGCTTCTGCCCGTGCCTGGGCCAGGTGTGGCAGCTGTCGGTCCAGGTCTCCGGTACGGGCCCGCGCGTAGGCCAGGTTGGTCGAGGCGACCACCTCGGCCCGGATGTCGCCGGCAGCGCGCGCCGCCCGGATCGCCTCTGTGGCGATGGCGATTCCTTCTTCGTCACACGGGATGGTGAGCAGGCGGTGAGTCAAGGTGTTCAGGACGTTGGGCCGGTCCGGGTGTTGTGGTGGCATGATCCGCACCGCTGTCCGCAGGTCATCGACGGCGCCGGGCTGTCCCAGGGCCTGACGGAGCTCTCCTCGGTGGCGGAGCAGCTGCGCGGCGCGCCCGGGATCGTCGGCAGGATCGACGTCTGCGAGTGCAGTGGCGATCAGTGTCATGCCATGACCACCTTCGCCGGACAGCATCGCCGCCTGGATGGCTTTGTCCAGCACGGACCTTCGGTCGTTCCCGAGCCGACGTGCCACGTCGGGTGCCTGATCCCACAGGTCCAGGACCGTCTCCAGTATGCGCGACTGTTCGGCGTAGGCCAGTGATGCCTCGGCGCTCTCGGCGGCGTCCCACGCGGCAGCGAATGCCCGTTGCGGATGTTGCTCGGCCACGGCGTGCCAATGATGGGCCATCTCAAGTGCGCCACGGCCGGGGGGAGCAAGGTGGGGATGGCGCTCCAACGCCTCGCCATACCGTACGTGCAGGACAGACCGCTCGCCGGGAAGCAGCTCCCCCTCGATGACCTCCCGGATCAGCGCGTGTCGGAAGACATAGCTGTCGCCTTCGACAACCAGCAGGTTCGACGCCACGGCGGGCCGCAGCGCGGTGGACAATGCCGGATCGTCGAGGCCGGTGACCTCGGCGAGCAGCGCATGACCAACGCGCACGCCGCCGACAGCAGCGGCCCGGACCACGCTCTGGGTCTGCTCTGCGAGTCGCTCCAGTGGTGCGACCAGGAGATCGCGGATCGATGACGGCAGTGACTCGCCCGGTCCGGCACCACAGGTCAGCAGTGTCTCCACCAGCAGTGGATTGCCTTCGCTTCGCCGGTAGATCGTTTCGCTCAGCTCAGGAGTTGGCGGGTGTCCGAGCAGGCCACGAAGTTGCGTGGTGACCTCGCTCTTGGTCAGTCTGCCGAGGTCGATTCGCTGTGCCCACGCCATGCGCTCCATCTCGGCGAGCAGCCGGCGCACCCTTTGGGCCGGGGCCAGTCGGTCGCTGCGGTAGGTCACCACTGCCAGTACATCGGGAACTGACTGCTGGTTGCCGATGATGAAGGTGAGCAGGTCCAAGCTGGACCGGTCCGCCCAGTGAACATCCTCGACGACGAGGAGCACCGGGGCGCGTTGTCCGAGGGCCTGCAGGAGCGCAAGGAACTGTTCGAACAGGCGAGCGCGGGCGAGGTCGGTCTCGTCCGCGGAGTCCGGGCGGCTCAGGCTGGGCAGCAGCCGTCCGAGCTCGCCCGTCTCACCGTTCGGCAGCATGTGGCGGACTTCTTCCAGACCGATCGTGCGGACCAGCTCACGCAATATCGCGGTGAAGGGGGCGAACGGCAGGCCGGTCTCGCCTATCTCCAGGCATGCGCCGGTGAGATGCCAGGCCGGCGCCGGCAGCTGTGCCGCGAACTCGCTGACCAGCCGGGACTTGCCCACGCCGGCCTCGCCGGCGATCAGTATGGCGGACGGCCGGCCGCCGCCGGCGCGTTGGAATGCCTCGGTGAGCGCGGACAGCTCTTCCTCTCGCCCCGCCAAGACAGTGCTGGTCGTAGCCATGCCTCCAGCTTTTCAGATCGCGGTAAGCGCTCGTGGTGAGGATCTGAGGCGTTCGCATAAGGCAGTTCTACGATGCGGAGCCGCCCCGGCCGCGGTGAGTCTTGGGCCGTGACCGTCTCCGATACCGGCCTGTCGAGCACGACGGCCTCCCGGCTGATCACCAGCCGTCAGATGATCTTGCTGTTGCTTGTGTCATTCGGTTCGTTTATCGGCTTCTACCTGCTGCTCTCGGTCGTTCCTCTGTATGCCGCCGCGGGCGGGGCTGGTGCGAGCGGTGCCGGCGCCGCAACCGGCGTCATGATGCTTGCCACCGTCCTGATGGAGTTGGCGGTGGCCCGTCTGGTAGCGAGATTCGGCTACCGGACGGTGGCATCAGCAGGCCTGCTGATGCTCGCCGCCTCAGCGGCCGCACTCACCCTCTCTGAGCGAATGCCGCTGGTACTCGCCGTATGCCTGCTCCGTGGAGCGGGCCTGGCGATCGTGGCCGTGGTCGGCCCCGCACTGACCGCCGAACTGGTGCCCGTGGAACGTCGAGGTGAAGGACTTGGCCTGTATGGCGTGGTAGTCGGTGTACCTGCCGTGATCGGGCTGCCACTGGGCGTGTGGCTCAGCAGCCACCTCGGCTTTCACTTCGTCTTCCTGATCAGCGCGGGAGTATCTGTTGCCACCCTGGTCGCAGCACTCGGCCTGCCGGCCCAGCAGGGACGCAGCGAACCTCATGGCAGGATGCGGGGCAGCCTTCGCGGCAGTGGGTTCGTCCGGCCCGCGGTGATCTTCGCCGCCTTCACGGTGGTAGCCGGCGTGGTGGAGACCTTCTTGTCGTTGGCCATGCCCGCCACGGTCCGCGCGTGGGTCCCCCTCGCCCTACTGGCGCAGACCGCCATCACCCCCTTCGCACGCTGGGGGGCAGGACGCCTGGGCGACCGCCGGGGCTCTGGACCGCTTCTGGTCCCGGCGGTGCTCACCGCAGCCATCGGCACGGCGGGGCTTGTGTGGGTGGCAAGCCCGGTCGCGGTGATCGCGGGGATGGCGCTGTTCGGGATCGGGTTCGGCATCGGCCAGAACGCGACCCTGGCGCTGATGTTGGAGCGCATCTCACCGACCGAGTTCGGCAAGGCCAGTGCGCTGTGGAACCTCGCCTATGACGGCGGTTTCGGCATCGGAGCCGTCGGCTTCGGCCTGCTGACCGCACCGGTGGGCTACCCAACCGGATTCGCCGTGACCGCACTGGTACTCATCGCCGCGATCGCCCCCGCATGGCGTGATCGCACAGCAGGAAGGAAAGCCAACCATGCATCATGACCTTCGCCAGGCTGTGCGCCGGGTGCTGCCCGCAGTCCGGGCAGACCTCGAAGCACTGGTCCGGATCCCCTCGGTCAGCGCCGACCCCGACTCCTTCGACGAGGTGCGCCGCTCCGCCGAAATGACAGCCCGCCTGTTCCGGAACACCGGCTCCCCGCAGGTCGAGATCCTGGATGACATCGAAGGCGGCCGGCCCGCAGTTCTGGCACGCTATGCCGCCCCGCCCGGTCAACCCACCGCAATGCTGTACGCCCACCATGACGTGCAGCCCGCCGGCGATCTCGCAGGGTGGTCCAGCCCTCCCTTCCAGCCGACCGAACGCGACGGACGCCTGTACGGCCGCGGCACCGCCGACGACAAGGCCGGCATCGCCGCGCACCTCGCCGCACTGCGCGCGTACTCCGGCCGACCGCCCATCGGCGTGACCGTGCTCGTCGAAGGGGAGGAAGAAGTCGGATCACCGAACCTCAGCACCTTCCTCGACCGCCACCAGGACAAACTCAACGCCGACGTCATCGTGCTCGCTGACGCCGACAACCTGATCACCGGCACGCCATGCCTGACCACCGGCCTGCGCGGGATCACCTCCTGCGTGGTGGAACTGCGCGCCCTGCAGCGCGGCGTGCACTCCGGCATCTACGGCGGAGCCGCCCCGGACGCACTGACCGCGTTGTGCCGACTCCTCGCCACGCTCCACGACGAGCAGGGCAACGTCGCCATCGAAGGCCTCGGCACCGCGACGGCACCCGCCGACAGCCTCTCCGAGACCGGATTCCGAGCCGAGGCCGGTCTCCTCGACGGCGTTCACCTCCTCGGACGCGGCAGCATCAGCGAGCGGCTCTGGGCCGGGCCCGCGGCCACCGTACTCGCGATCGACTCGACACCAGTGGACGCCGCGTCCAATACGCTCACCCCCAAGGCCAGAGCGAAGGTCGGGCTGCGGGTCGCGCCAGGCGACGATGCAGTCATGGCAAGACGGGCCCTCGCCCGCCATCTGCGGCACCACACGCCCTGGGGACTGCACGTCACCGTCACCGAAGGCGAGTCCGGACAACCGTTCCTCGTCGACGCGCAAGGCCCGGCGTTCGACGCCGCCCGCAAGGCCTACCGCCAGGCCTACGACAAAGGTGTCCTCGACATCGGCTCCGGCGCCTCCATCCCCTTCATCGCCGCGTTCGCCCACGCCTACCCCGACGCAGCCATCCTGATCGCCTCCGCCGGAGCCGACGGCGACTCCCGCGCACACAGTGAGAACGAAAGCCTGCACCTGGCTGACTTCGAACGCGCCTGCCTCGCCGAGACCCTGCTCCTCACCGAACTCAGACAATGACCGCGACCCGGCGAACTGCCTGAGCCCCGCTCGTCCCGGAGCCATGGGCCGAGCCGGGGCCTCGTCATGGGATCCGTGGCGCCCGAGACCTCCCAGTCATCGGCCCGGCCGATGATGTGGCCGCCGACGGACGCGGCGGCCGTCAGCACATCCTCCCGCTGGCGCTCCTGGGAGGAGGTGGCCAGCTTCATGCGGGACAGCCGCCGCACACCGAGCAGGCATTTCCCGCATCCGTCGTAGGGTCGTTCGATCATGTCCAGGTCCGTACCGCGCAAGGCTTCTCCGTTTCGAACACGCAAGGTACGGAGATTTCGCGGCCACCCCCAGGACGATCTTGGTCAGCCCAGGAAGCTCAGTCGAACCTGACGGTTGACATTATCGATGTTGGTGTCCACAAGGCAGACAGACTGCCAGGTTCCAAGGGCCAGTTCACCGCCGACCACGGGCAACGTGGCGTGCGGTGGCACGAGGGCGGGAAGCACGTGGTCACGACCATGGCCGGGGCTCCCGTGCTTGTGCCGCCATCGGTCGTCCGCCGGAAGAAGATCGTGGAGCGCGGACAACAGGTCATCGTCACTGCCCGCTCCCGTCTCCAGCAGCGCTACTCCCATAGTGGCGTGAGGTGCAAAGACATTCAGCAACCCGTCCCGGCCCTGGGCAACATGCCGCAAGAAGGACGCGCACTCCCCGGTCAGGTCGTAGACCGTCTCATGCGAGCCGGTCCTGACGTCGATCTCTCGTGTCGTGAAGCTCTCAGCCATGTGCGGATCTTCTCAGAGACAGCCAAACCCCACGGGTATGCGGCCCGGACGGCGAGGAGCCGGTGCGCAAGGGGCTGCCGCCGCGCAGCGTGGTCGGTGTGACCGGGCCGGCCATGACGGACGCCGTCCGGCGGGCCCGCGAGAGCGGCGTTCTGGAGCGGCTGCCGCTCTTCGAGCGGACCACGCCCACGGGGGTGGTGTGGCCGGACGGGCGGACCGTCGAAGCCGACGTCATCCTGTACGCGACCGGGTTCCGCGCCGCCATCGACCATCTCGCGCCGCTCAAGTTGCGCGAGCCGGGCGGCGGCATCCAGATGGCGGGCACCCGCGCGCTGCGCGACGCACGGGTGCGCCTGGTCGGCTACGGGCCGTCGGCCAGCACCATCGGCGCCAACCGGGCGGGCCGGGCCGCCGTACGCGACGTCCGGCAGCTGCTGGTGCGCGACACCGTGGCCGCGGCCCGGTGATCAGCCGCGCGACCGCGCCCCGGGCCGCAACCGCACCTCGCACGAGACCGCCATACGCCACCTCCGGCCGAACTCCCGGCACACGACGCCGTCACCACCACCCGGCAATCAACCACCCGCAATCAACCACCCGACCCCACCCCCGGCCGCAGCCGCGCCTCGTACGACGCCGCCGCATGCTCGACCAGGCCGATCAGCACCTCCTTGCAGGACGCGCGGTCGCGTGCGTCGCACAGCAGTACGGGGGTGCCCGGATCGAGGTCCAGGGCGCGGGCGACCTCGTCGGGGCGGTGGGCGCGGGCGCCGTCGAAGCAGTTGACGGCGACGACGAAGGGGATGGCTCGGTGCTCGAAGTAGTCGATGGCCGAGAAGCAGTCGGCCAGGCGGCGGGTGTCGGCGAGTACCACCGCGCCGAGGGCGCCCTGCGCCAGCTCGTCCCACAGGAACCAGAAGCGGTCCTGGCCCGGGGTGCCGAACAGATACAGCGCCAGGTCGTCGTGGAGGGTGATCCGGCCGAAATCCATCGCCACGGTCGTGGTGGTCTTGTGCTCGACGCCGTCGAGCCGGTCGACCGGGCGGCCGGCCTCGGTCAGCCGCTCCTCCGTGCTGAGCGGGCGGATCTCGCTGACGGAGCCGACCAGGGTGGTCTTGCCGACGCCGAAACCGCCGGCCACCAGGATCTTCAGGGCCATGAAGGAGGAGGCGGGGGCGGAGCCCGGGGGGTGGGAGCGCACGGAATCAGAGCGCGCGGAGTCCATCAATCACTTCCTTGAGAAGGTGCGTGGCGGGCAACTGGGCAGGCGGAACAGGGCGGTTGACGCAGATCAGTTCCGCCGCCAGCAGATCGCTCAGCAGGACGCGGACCACCCCCAGGGGCAGTCCGGAGTCGGAGGCGATCTCGGCCACCGGGCGGGGGCGTTCGCCGCACAGTGCGAGGATGGCCCGCTGCTCGGGCGAGAGCGCCGGCGGGTTGCCGGTGGCGGGGCGGGATTCGGCCTGTACGACGGCCATCAGCGCGAAGGCCTCGCTGCTGGGCCTGGCCCGCCCCGCGGTCATCGCATAGAGCCGGACCATCGGCCCCGCTTCGTCGTCGTACCAGCGCGGGGTGGAGTCGCTCATGGGCGGCCGGTCACTCCACTCCGGCGCGCTCGGGCGTGGCGAGGTGCTCGCCGACGCGCTTGACCAGGCGGGCCATCTCGTAGGCGACCAGGCCGATATCGGCCTCGGCGCTGCTGAACACGCCCAGGCAGGAGCCGTCCCCCGCCGCCACGACGAAGAGGAAGCCGCCCTCCAGCTCGACCATGGTCTGGATGACCTGGCCGGCCGCGAAATGCCGGGCGACGCCCTTGGACAGGCTGTGGAAACCGGAGGCGATGGCGGCGAAGCGTTCGCTGTCTTCGCGGGTGAGCCCGCCGGACGTGCCGACGGCCAGGCCGTCACCGGACAGGACGACGGCGCAGCGGATCTCCAGTACCCGGGACACCAAGTCGTCCAGAAGCCAGTTGAGTTCACCGGAGAGGTGAGGGTGCTGGTGCTGGTCGGTGGTCATGGGGCGGTTTCTCCTTGGGGGTCGTGGCCGGGGGCGGCGTCGTCAGGGGTGGCGTCGTCGGGGGTGGCGTCGTCGGGGGTGATCGGCCCGTGGGCACCGTCGCGCGGCGCCGTCGCGGCGCGGCCGCGGGTCCAGCCGGCGCGCAGGGACGCCATGGTGGCGCGGGCCTGTTCCGGGGAGCGGCGCGGTGCGGCGGTGACTTCGGTGCGGGGGACCCACTCCGGCTTGTGCTGGGGCTCGTCGCGCAGGTCCGGCGCGAGGCTGGCCTGGCGGACGCGGCGGGGCAGGGGGCCGTCGAGGTCGGCCGGGGCGGGCTCCGGCGGGGCGGGCCGCTCGGACATGGGCGCCTCCGGGGCGGGTGCGGTCCCTGCTACGGGCGGCTCGGGCGCTGCCGGGAGCGCGGCGGGCCGGCTGATCGCGGCGCCGAGCGCCCGCGCCCTGGCCGGACGCCGCCGGTGGTACAGCGAGGTCATCTCCTCCGGTGCTCCCCCGTCGTCCGGCGCGGCCTCGGCCAGTACGTCGTCGGGCAGCAGCACCACGGCGGTGACGCCGCCGTAGGCCGACGGCTGGAGGGTCACCCGCGCCTGCTGGCGATGGGCGAGACGGTTGACCACGAAGAGGCCGAGCCGTTCGGTGTCCAGGAGGTCGATCTCGTCGGCGTCGGCGATCCGGCGGTTGGCCTCGTCCAGCGCCTCGGTGCTCATACCGAGCCCGCGGTCGTGGATCTCCAGGGCGAGGCCGGTGCCCACCCGCTCGGCGTGGACCTGCACCTTGGTGTGCGGCGGGGAGAACGTCACGGCGTTCTCGACCAGTTCGGCCAGCAGATGGGTCAGGTCGGCGACCGCGCCGCCGGCCAGCCGGACCTCGGCGACGGCGCTCACCTCGACCCGTGCGAAGTCCTCGACCTCGGCGACCGCGGCCCGCACCACGTCCAGCAGCGGTACGGGATGCCGCCAGCCGCGGCCGGGCGCGGCGCCGGAGAGGATGATCAGGCTCTCGGCGTGCCGGCGCATCCGGGTGGTGAGGTGGTCGAGGCGGAAGAGGTCCTCCAGTTCGGCCGGGTCCTCGGTACGGCGTTCCATGGTGTCGAGCAGGGCGAGCTGACGGTGCACCAGCAGCTGGCTGCGGCGGGCGAGGCTGACGTAGACGCCGGAGATTCCGCTGAGCGCCTCGGCGCGGTCGGCCGCGGCCTTGAGCGCGGTGCGGTGCACGGCCACCAGGGCCTCGCCGACCTGGCCCACCTCGTCGCGGCCGGCACCGCGGTCGGCGGGCAGCGGGGCGACGGCGTCGATGTCCACGGACTTGCCCGCGTACAGCCGCCGCAGCGACCGGGGCAGGTCACGGCCCGCGACGCGCAGGGCTGAGTTGCGCAGTTCCTCCAGCTCGATGACGAGCCGGCGGCCGATCTTGACGGAGATGAGCAGGGAGAGCAGCACACCTGCCAGGCCCAGGACCACGGCGAGGCCGGAGCCGCCGAGCGTGCCGAGGGACAGCGGGTCGGCGGTGCGGGCCGCGGCGGTGCCCGCCGAGCGCTGTGCGGTGCGCAGGGCGCGCAGCACGGTGCCGTGGGCGTCGCTCCAGTCGGCGGCGGGGACGGCGGTGGCGGCGCGGATGCCGGGACCGGCGTCGCGTACGGCGTCCTCGGCGGACCGCAGATCGCGGTAGGCGGTGCCGTTCAGGATCCGGTGGTAGGCGGCGGCGTCGGCGGGCGCCAGGTCGTCGACGGCGCCGGCGAACAGGTCGCGCTGGGTGTGCGCCGCGCCGGTGAAGGCGTCGAACTGGGCGGGCGACATCCGTCCGGCGGCCTGCGCGGCGCCCAGGGCCGCGTCCTCGCGGGAGAGGACGTCGCGGGCGCGGGCGAGTTCGAGGACGACGCGCGGCTGCGAGGCGCCGGGCGGGTTCTGGAGGCCGCTCAGCGCGCCGAGGGTGGCCAGGCCGTGGTCGACGATCTCGCCGTAGGCGCCGGTCGTTCGGTCGGTGGCGTCCTTGCCGGTGGTGTGCCGGGCGCGGAGCGCGGTCAGTTGGGCGGCATCGCGCATCAGGCGGTCGATGCGGCCGGGCAGTTGGGGGTCGACGTCCGCGGCGTCGGCGCTGCCGCCGTTGACGCCGTCGCGCAGTGCGGTCGCGGCGGCGTCGGTGGCCCGTCGGCGGTCGCGCAGGGTCTGCTGCCGTTCGGCGTCGGGTGCGGCGACGGCGCGGGCCGCGGCGCTGCGTTCGTCCTGTACGGCGGCGATGAAGTCACCGACGGGGATCACCAGGGTGGTGTCGATCTCCTTGAGCCGGTTGAGGTCGGAGACGCTGCGCGCGGAGGTGACGGTGGCGAAGGCCCACAGGGCGATCAGTGAGACGACGGGGACCATCAGCAGCGCGACGATCTTCGACCGTACGGATCGGGGCATCAGCCGGGGCATCACGAAAGGGATGCGGGGCGCCCGGTGTGGCGCGCGGCGGGCCGTCCGGTGGCGGCCGTAATTGCCGCCCGTATTACCGGACTTGGGCGGCGGCGTTCCCCCTTCGGGCCCGGAATGGCCCGTGCTCTGTGGTGCGTGCATGAAATCCTCAAGAGGTCAGAGAGAAGCGGGGAGTTCGGCTTCGCGGAGCGATTGCGCGGAGGCGGATGCGGCACGTTCCTGGGCGGTCGGCGACAATGCGACAAAGGCCACGGTGAGAAAGAGAAAGGAGCCGAGGACGACGGTCAGGGGAAAGATGAATTCCATGGGGGTGACCCCGGGAAGCGGTGCGCGGGAGGGCGCCAGCCGGATGTGCACGGCGGCCATTGCGGTGTAGTGCATGCTGGTGACGGCGAGCCCCATCACCACGGAGGCGATGGCCGCGCCGACCACGCCGCGCACGCTGAGCGCGGCCCACAGCGCGGCCGTTGCCGCGGCGACGGCGATGAGGACGGAGAGCGCGACCAGGGCCGGGTCGTAGGTGACGTGGCCGTGCAGGCGCATCGCGGCCATGCCCAGGTAGTGCATGGCCGCCACGCCGACGCCCGTGCCCAGGCCGCCGAGCAGCAGCGAGCGCAGCCGGGCCGAGCCATGGCCGACGGCGAAGACGCCGGCGCCGACGACCGCCATGGCGACCAGCAGGCTGAGGACGGTTCGCGGGACGTCGTAGCGGATCGGGGTGCCGGTGACGCCGAATCCGAGCATCCCGATGAAGTGCATGGTCCAGATGCCGGAACCGATGGCGACGGAGGCGGTCAGCAGCCAGTTGCGCCGGGCGCGGCCGGTGGCGGCGAGCGCCCTTACCGTGCAGCGCAGGCCGAGGGCGGATCCTACGCACGCCATCGCATAGGCGAGGACGGGGGATACCCAGCCCGCGCTGAAGTGGTGCATGTGGCCCACGGAGTTTCCTTTCGCGGATTCGGTTCGCGGCGACGGACGCTAACACGTGATCGTCTTGTGAAAGTCGTGCACATCTCGCGATTGATTCGCGCAGGAATACGGGGGCATTTCACGCAGCGTGGCACTACTGGCGAGTTCCGTGGCGGCGGCGCCGGTAAATGTCCGTCAATGCCCCGGCACCGGCACTCCTGATTGCGCGTCAATTCCGGACCGCTGACAGCCGGCCGCCATTTCGGCAAGGAAAATCGCCAATGAGAAAGGTCACGGGACATCGCGACCGTCACGGGGCGTGATCCCGCTATGCGCCCCGAAAGGGAAAAAGCGGGCCGATAGGGGCGACCTGGCGGCACGTCATCCACTCGACACCGATCCGAAACATGGGAACAAACGAACGTGTGCGCGAGTGTTCGCCAGAAAGCGTGATCGATTCTGAAAGGGCTTTCGCAAGCGCAACGCATCGAGTGATGCTTACGGGGCGCAAGTGACGGGCTGCAGACCGTCACCGTGCCTCCGGTCGACATCCCTTGCTGGGCCGGGGAGTTGGTCCCACACACATGCTTCAAGGAGACAAAGCCAGATGAACATCCTCACCAACGTGCTCGCCGGCGTCCTCCACCTCGTCGGCTGGCTCGTCTGACGTACCTGGCAACACGGCGCCGCCCCTCCCTGTCCCGGGAGGGGCGGCGCTTTGCCGTCCGTACGGCGGGCTACTTCTCCAGCGGCTGCCGCGCCGTCTCCGACAGCGCCAGATAGACGACGAACGACACCAGGCACAGCACGGCCACATACCAGGGGAACAGCCCGGCGTTCCCCGCCTGCTGGAACCAGGTGCCGACATACGGGGCGGTGCCGCCGAAGACGGCCACGGTCAGGGAGTACGGGAAGCCGATTCCGGCCGCCCGCACCCGCGCGGGGAACACCTCGGCGTTCACGGCCGCGGCGATGGCCGTGTAGCCGGTCAGCAGCACCATGCCCGCGCACTGCACCAGCAGCAACGAGATCCAGGCGGCGGAGACCAGATGGAGCAGCGGCACCGCCAGGACGGCAAAACCCAGCGAGAAGCCGAGCAGCAGCGGTTTACGGCCGATACGGTCCGACAGCAGTCCGCCCAGCGGTTGCAGCACGGCGAAGAACGCCAGCGAGAGGGTCCCGACGGTGAGCGAATCGCCCTTGTCGAAGCCTGCGTTGACCTGGGCATAGGTGGGGAGGTAGGTGGTCCAGGTGTAGTAGGCGATGGTGCCGCCGACGGTGATGCCGCAGATCAGCAGGGACTGCCGGGGATGGCGGCGCAGCGCCTCGAAGAGCCCGGGGCGCTCGGCCTGCCGTTCGGCACTCCTGGTCTCCTGGGCGCCTCGCCGGATCCACAGCCCGAGCAGGCTCAGCACCGCCCCTACCAGGAACGCCACCCGCCAGCCCCACTGCCCCATCTGCCGGTCGCTGAGCTGCCCGGCGAGCAGCGCGGCGATCCCGGACGCCAGCAGCTGGCCGATGCTGGTGGAGACGTACTGGAAGCTGGAGAACAGTCCGCGCCTGCCGGGTCCGGCCGATTCGACCAGGAACGTCGTGGAGGCCGCGAACTCGCCGCCCACCGAAAGCCCTTGGACGAGCCGGGCGATCACCAGGACGACGGGCGCGAGCACCCCGGCACTCGCATAGGTGGGGGTGAGCGCGACCAGCAGGCTGCCGCCGCCCATCAGCAGGATGGTGAGGGTCAGCGCGCTGCGCCGGCCGCGGCGGTCGGCGACCGCGCCCATCACCAGCCCGCCGACCGGCCGCATGAAGAAGCCGACCGCGAAGACCGCGAAGGAGGACAGCAGCGGCACCAGGGAGTTGCCGCTGCTCTTGGGGAAGATCTGCTCGGCGAAGTAGGCCGCCAGGAAGGAGTAGGCGTACCAGTCGTACCACTCGACGGCGTTGCCGACCGACGCCGCGGCCAGCTGCCGCAGCCGTGACGGCGGGCGGCCGTCGTCGACCGTCCGGTCCGGTGCTGTCTCCTGTGCGCTCGGCATGGTCCTCCGCTTCCCGTCCTGCTTACGGTCCTACGGTCGTTCGCACGGCCCGTTCACGGCCGGCCGCCCGGTTCTTCTCCTGGGCCTGCCGCTGGGGCAGGATGAGCCGACAGGTGATCATGTACCGGTGGAACGGCCGGCCGCCAGAGCCCGCGGCGGCCGAAAGGAGAGGACACCGTGCGCGTAGCACTGTTCGTCACCTGTATCAACGACATCCTCCATCCGCGGACGGGCCAGGCGGTGGTCACGCTCCTGGAACGTCTGGGGGTCGAGGTCGCATTCCCCGCCGAGCAGTCCTGCTGCGGCCGGCCCCGGTTCAACACCGGCTACCGGCATGCCACCGAGCCGCTGGTACGCCGCTTCGACCGGGCGTTCAAGGACTACGAATACGTCGTCACCCCGTCCGGCTCCTGCGCCGCGATGGTGCGCGACAACTATCCGCGGATCGGTGCGAAGGCGGCTGCCGAAGGGCGCGGCCGGGAGCTCACCGATGCCGCGGCGCCGGCGGTGCCCAAGACGTATGAACTCAGCGAATTCCTCGTGGACGTGCTGAAGGTGGAGGATGTGGGTGCGTATTACCCGCATACCGTCACCTATCACCCCACCTGTCATGGTCTGCGGATGCTGGGCCTGGGAGACCGCCCGCGGCGCCTGCTGTCCCATGTCCGGGGGCTGGAGCTGCGCGAACTGCCGGGCGCCGAGGAGTGCTGCGGTTTCGGCGGCACCTTCGCGGTGAAGAATCCTGCGGTCTCGGCGGCGATGGGCGCCGACAAGGTCCGGCACCTCACCGGCACCGGCGCCGAAGTGGTCTGTACGGTCGACAACTCCTGTCTGCTGCACATCGGCGGCACCCTCGCCCGGCAGGGATCCCCGGTTCGCCCGGTCCATATCGCCGAGATCCTGGCCAGTACGGAGGACGCCACGGAAGGGATCCTGCGATGAGCGGCACCGACCTCGGCATGCCCGCGTTCCCCCAGGCCGCGGCCGCCGCCACCCGCGACGGCCGGCTGCGCGCCAATCTCACCCACGCCACCCGCACCATCCGCGGCAAACGGGCCCGGCTCCCCAACTGCGGGGTGTGTAGGGTGCGTTGGAGTCCTCTCTGCCGTATGCGTCGTCGCTGTATGCGGGGCCTGCTACGAGGTGTGTCCGGTGGCCATCGACATTCCCGAGGTGCTGGTGCACCTGCGGGAACGGGTGGTGGAGGGCGGCGAGGTGACCCGGCGCGGGACGCGGACGGTCCTCAGGCCCGCCAGGGGGCATGCCGCGGAGCGGGCGGCGATGCGGGCCGCGGGCTGGGTCTTCGATCACCCCGCGCGCTCCGCGCCGGGACGCGCCTTGCCGCTCGCACCCGGCGCCTCCATCCGCGGCGGCTGCCGGGGCCGGGGCGGGCCTGGTCGCAGACCCGCGAACTCCCGGCCGTACCGGCCGAGTCGTTCCGCGACTGGTGGCAGCGCACCCGCGGCACCGGCACGGCGTCCGCGCGGCAGGGAGGAGAGGGCAAGTGAACAGCAGGGACGTGGTGTTGGGGCGGGTGCGGCGCGCGCTGGCGGATGTGCCGGGCGGCGAGCGGCCCGAGCGGGTACCGGTCCGGCGCGACTACCTGCGGGTGCACGGCTCCCGTACGGCCGAGGAGACCGTCGAGCTGCTCGCGGAGAACCTCGCGGACTACCGGGCGGTCGTGCACCGCAGCGATGCCGAGGGGCTGGCGATGCTGATCGGCACGCTGCTGGCGCGTCGCGGGGCGCGGACGGTGGCGGTGCCGGCGGGGCTGGAGCCGTGGTGGATGGCCGCCGCGGATGCCACCCGTGTTCCTGACCGCGCGGCGGCCACCGCCCGTGAACTCGACGCCGTGGACAGCGTGGTGACCGGCTGTGCGGTGGCCGTCGCGGAGACCGGCACCCTCGTCCTGGACGCGGGGCCCGACCAGGGGCGGCGCCGGATCACGCTGGTGCCCGACCATCACCTCTGTGTCGTCCGCGTGCCGGACCAGGTCGTCGGGTCGGTGCCCGAGGCGCTGGCGCGGCTGGATCCGCGGCGCCCGCTGACGGGGATCTCCGGCCCGTCGGCGACCAGCGATATCGAGCTCGACCGGGTCGAGGGGGTGCACGGGCCTCGGACCCTGGAGGTGATTCTGCTGACGGGCGGCGGGGCCGGGCCGTCGCTCTGAGCGGCCGGATCGTCGGCCCGTCGCCCCCGCGGCGGAAATAGGCCGCTCTCCCCGGCCTGGACAGGTGTGCGACCCCGCTGTCAGTGGGGACTTTTACACTGATCGGGATGCCAAATCCGCGTATGCGGTGCGGTGTTGTGCCGTCCGGGGGGAGGGAGCAGATGATGCTGCGGCAGCGCGTACGGCCATGGATGTCCGGCGCGGGCGGTGTGGTGCCCGCGCCCGTTCCGGCGGTGACGCCGGGTGTCCCGCCTCCCCCCGTCCCCTCCCGGCTGCTCACCTGGCTCGGCCGGCTCGGGGCGCCGGCTGCCGCGTTCGCGGTGTTCCAGGCGCTGTTCGGGCTCCTGCCGCAGCATCTGGCGGGCGAGGCGGCGCGGTATTGCGTGGCGGCGGCGGCCGGGGCCGGGACGGGCGCGGCGGTCTGGCTGGCGGCGGCGCTGCTGCATGCCCGCGCCGCGGCCGGGGCGCGGCCGGCGGCGCCCGCGCTCGCGCCGTCGCCGGCCGGTTCGCTGCCGGAGCTGATGGACGGTGCGTATACGGCGCTGCGGCGCGGCCTGTCAGTGATCGACGTGCCCGGCCGAGGGCCGCTCTCCGGCTGGCCGCACTCCCTCGCCGAGAGCGATCCGCCGGTGCATCCCACGGCGTTCGGTACGGCCTACGGTCTGCATCTCCTGCTGGACATCGCGCCGCTGGACGGCCGAATACGGGTCGGGGAGGTCGCCGAGACGCTGTGGCGGCTGCGGCTGCCCGGCGGCGGCTGGGCCGCGCGGTCGCAAGGAAGCGGGGCGCGCCCCGAGGTGAGTGCGATCGTGCTGGGTGCGCTGGCGCGGGCCGGGGCCGATCCGCGGCTGCTGGAGTCCGAAGTCCGCTCCTGTGAGGCGCTGTTGGATCCGGAGCACGATGCGCCGGGGCTGGCCAACACCTATGTGGTGACCAATGTCCTGCGCGGGCTGCTGCGCGCCGCGCCCGGCTCGGCCGCGCTGGACGGGCTGCGCACGGTGCTGGTCAACGGCGCCACCGCCGATCCCGCCCGCGGCCAGCACCGCTGCTGGGGTGCGGCGCTGGCCACCGGGCGCGGCAATCCGGCGCCGTCGGCGGCGCATACCGCGCGGGCGGTGGTGGCGCTGGACCGGGCGGCGGGGGTGCTGGGCGAGGACGAACGGCAGCGGGCGGTGCGCGAGGAGGGGCTGCGCTGGCTGCTGGCGGGCGGCGCGGCCGATCTGGACAACTGCCAGGAGGAGGTACGACGACCGGGCAGCGACGATCCGCTGCATCAGGAGCTGCTGTCGGTGCGGCATTTCGCGGCGGCCTGGGTGGCCCGTGCGCTGATGACGGACGGGGCGCGGCGGGTCGCGGCGGACGGCGCCGGGGCGACGGCGTGGGAGGCACAGCTGAGGGGCGCGGTGGCGCGGGTGTCGGGGATGCAGCGGGGCGGGGTGTGGCGCTGGGAGGACGGGCCGATGGGACATCCGGTGTGGATGACGTATCAGGGGCTGTCGGTGCTGCGCCGCTATGCGCTGATGGCCCACCGGCCGTGAGGCGGGCGGGGCCGTCGGCCGTGAGGCGTACAGGCCCGCCGGACGTGAGGCGGGCGGGCCCGCCGGACGTGAGGCGGGCGGGCCCGCCGGACGTGAGAGGTACAGGTCCGCCGGACGTGAGGCGTACGGGTCCGCCGGACGTGAGAGGTACGGGTCCGCCGGACGTGGGCGGGTGGTCGGCGGTGGTTGCGGGGTACGGGGGCGTGGCGAGCGAGACGGGTGAGCCGGGGAACGGGAGGCGGGCATGCAGATCGAGGACGTCCGGCGGCTGTTGGTGGACCGGCTGGGCGGCGGACCGTGGCCGCCGTCGCCCGAGGCGGCGCGGGCGGTGATCGCCCTGCTGGCCCACCCGGACACGCTCGGCCCGCTGGTGCGCCGATTATCCGCGGGCGATCAGGACCTCGCGGGCTGCACCCGGCTCTCGTACCGCCATGTGCTGGGCTTCGACAAGCTGTTACTGCTCGGCGGCGCCCCGCGCTACATGCTGCGGGTGCATCTGTGGCACGGCGGACCGGGCCCCGCGCCCGAGGACATCCACAACCACCGTTGCGCCATCGCCTCGGCGGTGGTGCGCGGCCGGGTCCGTATGGAGTGCTATGAGCCGCTCGCACACGACCCCGTGGACGGGCCGCCGCCCGGCGCAGGGGCCGACGGCCTACCCGCCGTCGCCTACCGCGAGACCATCGACGGCCCCGGCGGCGCATGGCGGCTGCACCGTATCGGCGCCGCACGGCTGCGACTGACCGGCGACGAGCGCTACGGCGCCGGGAGCAGCTACGGCCTGGACGCGCGGGCGCTGCACCGTGTGGTGAGCGAGGAACCGACCGTCACGCTGTTCCTGGAGACCGCGGCGCAGCGCACGGTGACCGATGTCTTCGCCCCCGTCAGGAGTAACGGCGTCGCCGGGCGGCCGGATCCACCGCCCAAGACTCCACTGGCGCCGGCCGCCTATCTTGCCGAACTCGACGCCCTGGCCCGGTCTTTGGGCTATTGAACGGGGCCGGAGCGAACCGCAGCGGACCGGCCGCCGCCGGGCCGGGGAGGCCGGACGCATCCAGCCGCCCGCCGAGGGCCTGCCGGATCACGTTCATGTTGTAGGCGTCCACCCCGATGTCGGCCAGCTCGGACGGCCGGGCCCAGAGGTACGCCTGGTCCGCGCTGGGCAGCACCACGTCCAGGGTGAGCGGGCGGACGGCGAAGTTCTCCTGGTGGTTGCGGACGCGACGGCCCTGATAGTCGCTCAGGAAGGCGGACGATCCGGTGTGCGCGATGATGGCACCGAGCAGGCCGGTCTCCTCCTTCAGCTCCCGCAGGGCGCCGCTCGCGGCGGACTCCCCGCGCTCCAGCTTGCCGCACGGTACGCCCCAGGCGCCGGGCAGAAAGCGTTCGCTGTAGCTGCGGCGCACGATCAGGACGCGCGCATTGTGTACCACCACGGCCGAGGCCAGGTAGGTGTGGGCTGCGGGCTGATTCATCAGACGTCTCGCAATCCGAGGGGACGGGCTCCTGGCCCGATACGGAGATCCACCGTACCGGCGGGGCCTTTTCGGCGGACCGGTCTCCGCGGACCCGGGCGGGTTGCATGGGCGCACAGGGGGGCGGCCACGTGGTGCGGGAGACAGGGCGATGTGGCGTACGGATGGTGCCCAAGTGCCGTACGGGACCGTCCTCTTCGTCGGCCGCCCGCCGAAGGCGGGAGCCACGCCCCGGCGCCGGAGCTGAGCGCCCCCGCCGGGCCCGAGGGTGACCCTGCCGTTGGTAGGCATCCGCTGCGTACCAAGCACAGAGGGCTGGGTGACCCTCGCACCGGCCGGAAGACTCCCTGTCATCGCCACCGGACGATCAACGGAGAGACGAGTACCGCCATGAACGACAACAGCAACTCCCTTGTCTGGCATGCAGGTTGGGCCGCGGCCGTACAGCGCCCCAGCGAGGGCTTCCACCCGAACTGGTCCCTGGAGGGGTTCGCCGGCCACACCCTGCGCCAGGTCGTCCGGGTGACCGGCTCCGGCACCCGGGCCCGGATCCGGCTCTCCAACCGGTACGGGAGCGCCCCGCTGGAGGTGACCGGCGCCACCCTGGCCCGTACGGACAAGGGCGCGGCGGTGCAGGAGAGTACGGTCCGGCGGCTCACCTTCGGCGGCGCCGCGTCCGTCCGCATCCCGGCGGGCGGCGAGGTCCACAGCGACGCCGCCGAGCTGGGCGCAGAGCTGACCGCCGCGCCGTTCACCGAGCCGTTCGCTTCCCTGACCGTCTCGCTGCACTTCGCGCGGCCGACGGGGCCCGCCACCTTCCACGCCCAGGCGTATGCCACCGCCTACCGCGCCGCGGGCGACCGGCTGACGGACCCGGACCCGGCGGCGTTCGGCGAGACGACCCGGTCCTGGTATCACCTCGCGGCCGTCGAGCTGGCGGACGGCGGTCCGGCGAGGCGGGATGCGGTGGTGGCGTTCGGCGATTCGATCACGGACGGGTTCGGCTCGACCCTCGACGCCGACCGGCGCTACCCGGACGCACTGGCCGAGCGGCTGGCCGCCGCGGGGATGCCGAGGCCGGTGCTCAACCAGGGCATCGGCGGGAATCTGCTGCTCAACGACTCGGCATGGTTCGGGGAGCGGGCCGACAACCGCTTCCGGCGCGATGTGCTGGACCGGCCGGGTGTGCGCTCGGTGATCGTCCTGGTGGGGCTGAACGACATCGGGTTCAGCGAGGTCGACCTGCCGACGTACAAGCCCGCACCGGACCAACCGGCCGCCGCACTGATCGCGGGGTACCGGGACCTGATCGCCCAGGCGCGGGCGGCGGACGTGCGGATCATCGGCGGCACCCTCCTGCCGTTCAAGGGAGCCGAGTACCACACCCCGGCCGCCGAGGCGAAGCGACAGGAGATCAACGCCTGGATACGCGGCTCGGGCGCCTTCGACGCGATCGCCGACTTCGCCACGGCGCTGGCGGACCCGGACGACCCGGAAGCACTCACACCGGCGTACGACAGCGGCGACCACAAGCACCCCAGTGACGAGGGCTACCGGCAGATGGCCGCCGCGGTGGACCTCACCAGCCTCTGAACGACCGGGCGGGGGCCGCCCCGCCCGAACACCACCGCCGGTCCCCCGGCCAACGGCGCCCGTCCGGCGACGAAAAGGTGCGGCGGCCGCCCCGACCAGGTAACTGGCCGCCGCGAGAGAGACCTTACCCGCGAGTCACTTAGCGGTCATCAGTGGATCGGCGTCCGCGGTGAGGTGTGCGTCACGCTCGTCGGCCCGGTGGGCGTCGCGGCGTACCAGGGCGGCATAGCGGCCGCCGGCGGCGAGGAGCTCGTCGTGGGTGCCGCGTTCGGCGATCCGGCCGGCGTCCAGGACGACGATCTGGTCGGCGTCGCGGACGGTGGAGAGGCGGTGCGCGATGGTGAGCGTGGTGCGGTCCCGGGACAGCGCGTCGATGGCCTGCTGGACGGCGTGCTCGGTACGGGTGTCCAGGGCACTGGTCGCCTCGTCCAGGACGAGGACGGGCGGATCGCGCAGGATCGTCCGGGCGAGGGCGAGGCGCTGTTTCTCGCCGCCGGAGAAGCGGTAGCCGCGTTCACCGACGAGGGTGTCGTAGCCGTCGGGGAGGGCCGCGATGTGGTCGTGGATCTGGGCAGCCCTCGCGGCCCGCGCTATCTCGTCGTCGGTGGCGTCCGGCTTGGCGAAGCGGAGGTTGTCGGCGACCGAGGCGTGGAAGAGGTAGGTCTCCTGGGAGACCACGCCGACCGCGCGGGCGAGGGTGTCGAAGGAGAGGTCGCGCACGTCCTGGCAGTCGAGGGTGACCCGGCCTCCGGTGACGTCGTAGAGGCGGGGCACCAGATAGCTCAGGGTGCTCTTGCCGCTGCCGGTCGCGCCGACGATGGCGAGGCTGCCGCCGGCGGGGACGGTCAGGTCGATGCCGTGGAGGGTGGCGTCGGCCTCGGCGTCGTAGGAGAACGACACGTTCTCGAAGCGGATCTCGCCGCGGGGGGCCGGCAGCCGCACCGGCTCGGCCGGTTCAGTGATGGCCACGGGCAGATCGAGGTATTCGAAGATCCGCTGGAAGAGGGCCAGGGAAGTCTGCATCTGCACGCCGGTGGTCAGCAGCGAGACGGTGGGCCGCAGCAGGCCCTGCTGGAGCGAGACGAAGGCGACCAGGGTGCCCAGGGAGAAGGCCGGGCCGCCTAGCTGGAGGACCATGCCCGCCGCCCAGTAGATCAGAGCGGGCATGGCGGCCATGACGATGCCGATGGTGGCCATCCGCCAGCGGCCGGCCATGTTGGCGCGGACCTCCAGACCGACCAGGCGCTCGGACTCGTCGGCGAAGGTGCGGGTGAGGGAGTCGGCGCGGCCCATGGTGCGGCCGAGCAGGATGCCGCTGACGGAGAGCGATTCGGTGACCATCGCGGACATCGAGGCCATCTGCTTCTGCCGCTGGGCGGTGATCTTCTTGCGCTCGTTGCCGACGCGGCGGCTGATCCAGACGAACACCGGCAGCAGGAGGAGCGAGACGACGGTCAGCCGCCAGTCGAGGGCGATCATGGCGACGACGGTGGCGACCACCGAGGTCAGATTGGAGACCAGGGAGGTGGCGGTGGAGGTGACCGTCGCCTGCATTCCGCCGATGTCGTTGGCGATACGGGACTGCACCTCGCCGGTTCGGGTGCGGGTGAAGAACGCCAGCGGCATCCGCTGGAGCTTGGCGTAGACGGCGGTACGCAGATCGTGCATCACGCGCTGGCCGACGGTCGTGGACAGCAGGGTCTGGAGGACGCCGAAGACGCTGGTGGTGACGGCGGTGGCGATCATGCCGAGGGCGAGGAGGGTGAGCAGCCCGGTGCGCCGGCCCGGTATCGCGACGTCGAGGATCTCGCGCAGCAGGAAGGGCGAGGCGACCGAGACGAGGGACGAGGCGCCGACGAGCAGGCCGACCAGGGCCAGCCGGGCGCGGTAGGGGCGGAAGAGGGCGAGGATCCGCCGCAGCTGGACCGGTGGTGCGTCGGGGTCCTTGGGCGGTGGGGTCCAGTCGGGATCGTGGGGATGCATGGGCTCCTACGAGGGTGGGAGGACGGGGAACGGCTCAGACGAAGGGGCGGCGCGGTGCGCTTAAGGACGTGCGGTGCGCCGAAGGATTTTATGGAGCTTAGCTCATTGTTACCTAAGCTCACAATGAACCAGGTCCTGATATCCTCGTGCCATGCCCACCCCCGAGCCGACGGTCGCCACGAACCTCCCCGAGCAGCTGGTACGGCTGACCCGCCGGTTGCAACGCGCCCAGAAGCGTCATATGGCCCACCTGGACATCGCCTTCACCCCCGCCCAGTCCCGGCTGCTGCGCATCGTCGGTCACTGCCGCGGCACCCCGCCCCGGATGGCCGATCTGGCCGAGCGGCTGGAGGTGGTCCCCCGGGCGGTGACGACGCTGGTGGATGCGCTGGAGGCGCAGGACGCCGTGCGCCGGGTGCCCGATCCGGCCAATCGCCGGGTGGTACGGATCGAGCTGACCGACACCGGCCGCTCGACGCTGCGCGCGTTGCGCAGCGCCCGCCGGGCCGCGGCGGAGGAGATCCTGGCTCCCCTGACCGCCGACCAGCGCGAGGTGCTCGGCGGTCTGCTGTCCACCCTGGTCGACGGGCCGGGGGAACCGCACTGACCTGACGCGCCGTCATCGGAGGAGTGCCGCCATGCCCCTGCTGGAGCCCGGGCCCGAGTCCCTGCGTCCCACCACCTCCGCACCGCCCGCCCACGACCGGGTCGCCGCCCGGCGGGCACCGGGCACGCCCGAGCCGCTGCGCGGCGATCTGATCGCCCTGCTCGGCCCGGACAAGGTGCTGCACTCCCTTTCCGACCTGGTCCGCTACGCCTCGGACGCCAGCCCCTACCGCTTCGTGCCCCAGGTGGTGGTGCTCGCCGAGGACCTCGACGACATCGCGGCGCTCTTCGCGTATGCGCACACCGACGGCCGCCATCTCGTCTTCCGGGCCGCCGGGACCTCGCTCAACGGCCAGGCGCAGGGCGAGGACATCCTGGTGGATGTGCGCCGTCATTGGAGCGGGATCGAGGTGCTCGACGGCGGCGCCCGCGCCCGCATCCGGCCGGGCACGACGGTGCTGCGGGCAAACGCCGCCCTCGCCCGCCACGGCCGGCTGCTCGGACCCGATCCGGCCAGCGCCGTGGCCTGCACGCTGGGCGGGGTGGTCGCCAACAACGCCTCGGGGATGACGGCCGGCACCACCCGCAACTCCTACCGGACGCTGTCCTCGCTCACCCTCGTACTGCCCTCGGGCACGGTCGTGGACACCGCAGATCCGCGGGCCGACGAGATGCTGGCGCATGCCGAACCGGCGCTGTGCGCGGGGCTGCTGGCACTGAAGACCGAGATCGCGGGGGACGCGGAGCTGGTGGCCAGGATCCGCGCCAAGTACGCGATCAAGAACACCAACGGCTACCGACTGGACGCCTTCCTGGACGGGGCCACCCCGGTGCAGATCCTGCGCGGTCTCGCGGTCGGCTCCGAGGGCACGCTCGGCTTCATCGCCGAGACCGTCTTCGAGACCCTGCCGCTGGACCGGTACACCACCGGCGCCCTGCTGTTCTTCCCGACGCTGCGCGCCGCGGCCGCGGCCGTACCGGCCTTCACCGAGGCCGGCGCGCGGGCCGTGGAGCTGATGGACGGCAATACACTGCGGGCCTCGGTGCAGGTGGCCGGGGTGCCGGCGGACTGGGCCGGGCTGCCCAAGGAGACGGCGGCGCTGCTGGTGGAGTTCCGGGCGCCGGACGAGGCCGCGCAGGCCGCGTACGAGGAAGCCGCCGCGCGGGTCCTGGCGGGCCTGGAACTGATCGCGCCGGTGGCCTCCGTCACCAATGCCCTCACCCGGGACGCGGGCACCATCGCCGGCTACTGGACGGCCCGTAAGGCATTCGTGACGGCGGTGGGCGGCTCCCGGCCGGCCGGGACGACGCTGATCACCGAGGACTTCGCGGTGCCGCCGCCCCGGCTCGCGGACGCCTGCGCCGCGCTGCTGGAACTCCAGGCCCGGCACGGGTTCGATGCGGCGGTCGCCGGGCACGCCGCGCACGGCAATCTGCATTTCCTGCTCGCCTTCGACGCGGCGAAGCCCGGGGACGTGGAGCGTTATGCCGCCTTCATGGACGCGTTCTGCCGGCTGACCGTCGAGCGCTTCGACGGCTCGCTGAAGGCCGAGCATGCGACCGGACGGAACATCGCGCCCTTCCTGGAACTCGAATGGGGGCCGCGGGCAACGGAGTTGATGTGGCGGATCAAGGAGACCGTCGACCCGCACGGCATCCTCGCCCCCCGGGTACTGCTCGACCGCGACCCAAAAGGGCATCTGCGCGGCCTCAAGACCATCCCGGAGGTCGAGGCGGTCGCCGATCCCTGTATCGAGTGCGGCTTTTGCGAACCGACCTGCCCCAGCCAGGACCTGACCACCACACCCCGGCAACGGATCGTGCTGCGCCGCGAGATGATGCGCCAGCCGCCCGGCTCACCGGTGACGGCCGAGCTGCTGGATTCCTACGGCTATGCCGCGGTGGACACCTGCGCGGGCGATTCGACCTGCAAACTGGCCTGCCCGGTGGGCATCGACACCGGCGCGATGATGCGCGACTTCCGGCACCGGCGGCATTCACCGCGCGAGGAGTGGGCGGCCGCGCAGTGCGCCCGGCACTTCGGGACCCTGGAGCGGTCCGCGCGGCTGGCGGTGGCGGCCGCGGACCGGATCGGCGACCGGCTGCTGGTGTCGGCGACCGGCGCGGTGCGCAGGGCCGTGCGCCCGGACCTGGTGCCCGAGTGGCTGCCGCAGATCCCGGGCGCCGCGGCCCGTACGCTGCCGCCCACCCGCAAAGCGGGGGCAACGGCCGTCTACTACCCCGCGTGTGTGAACCGCATCTTCGGCGCACCGGACGGATACCGCGGCCCCTCACTCCCCCAGGCGGTGGTGGCGCTGGCGCGGCGGGCGGGCCGCCCGGTGTGGATCCCGGAGGATGTGACGGGGACGTGCTGCGCCACGATCTGGCACTCCAAGGGGTACGACGCGGGCAACCGCGTGATGGCGAACCGCATCGTGGAGGCGGCCTGGGGCTGGACGGCCGGCGGGCGGCTGCCGCTGGTCGTGGACGCCTCGTCCTGCACGCTCGGCCTCGCCGAGGAGGTGGTGCCGTATCTGACGCCGGACAACCGCGCGCTGCACACCGAGCTGACCGTCGTCGACTCCGTCGTCTGGGCCGCCGAGGAGCTGCTGCCGCGGCTGGAGATCCTGCGCACGGTCGGCTCCGCCGTACTCCATCCCACCTGCTCCATGCGGCACTTGGGCATCGAGGAGCGGCTGCGGGAGGTCGCGCGGGCGTGTGCGCGGGAGGTCGTGGTGCCCGACGATGCGGGCTGCTGTGCGTTCGCGGGCGACCGGGGGATGCTGCACAAGGAGCTGACGGAGTCGGCGACGGCCAAGGAGGCGGCCGAGGTCACGGCGCGGCATTTCGATGCGCATCTGTCGGCGAACCGGATGTGCGAGGTGGGGATGGACCATGCGACCGGCGGGCGGGGCTATTACTCGGTGCTGATGGAGCTGGAGCGGGCCACCCGGCCGGACTGATGCCGGTGTGGCCCGCCCTGGGGAACCGCCGGTCAGCTCTTGGCGCCCACGTGCAGGGCCACGGCGCTCCTGGCCGGGACGGTGAGTTCCGCCTTGCCGTCGTCGCCGACGGTGACGGTGTGCCCCCCGCAGGCGGACGGCGCCGCGTGGACGACATCGCAGTACGTGCCGGCGGGCAGCGAGGTCGCAAAGGTCTGCTTCAGGTCGCCGTCGCCGTTGTTGAGGGCGACAAAGCCCTTGTCCTTCCGGGCGAAGGCGAGGGCGCTGCCGCCGTTGTCCCACCAGTCGCTCAGCTCGGCGGAGCCCACCGCGTTGCGGAAGCCGACCATGCCGGTGATCTCCCGTTTGGCGTGCTCGTCGGTCCAGCCGCCGGAGCCGCTGGGCGGGCCCGCGTCCTTGTCGGACCACTCGTAGCCGGAATAGACGTTGGGCGAGCCGTAGGGCGAGGCGAGCATGAAGACGTTGGCGAGGGTGTAGGACCCGCCGTCCTTGTAGGTGAGCGTCGAGCCGTTGCGTTCGGTGTCCCAGTTGTCGACGAAGGTACGGGCCTTGTCGCTGCCGAGTTTGCCGTCCGCGACGGACTTGAGCTGGGCGATGTTGCCGCCCTGGAAGGCGCTCTTGAGGTGGGCGCCGTAACGGAATTCGTCGACGTCGCCGATGCCGGTGTACTCGTCGGGCCGGACGGCCTCGCCGGATCCGTAGATGACCTCCTGCACCCAGTAACCCGGGTCGCTCATCTTGGCCTTGATGGCGGCGAGGTCGGTGGCGGAGATGTGTTTGGCGGCGTCCACCCGGAAGCCGTCGACGCCCAGCGACCGCAGATCGTCGAGGTACTTGGCGATGGTGGTACGGACGTGGTCGCTGCCGGTGTCGAGGTCGGCCAGACCCACCAGTTCGCAGTTCTGGACGTCGTCCCGGTTGGTGTAATCGGAGATGTTCTTGCGACAGGCGTGGAAGTCCTTGTCCTCGTAGGTGCCGGAGTAGGCGTACTTGGAGTACTGGGTGCCGCCGGTGCCCGTACCGGATCCGGCCGCCATGTGGTTGATGACGGCGTCTGCAATCACTTTCACGCCCGCGCCGTGGCAGGTCTTCACCATGGCGGCGAAGGCGGACCGGTCGCCGAGCCGCCCGGCGATCTTGTAGCTGACGGGCTGGTACGAGGTCCACCACTGGTCGCCCTGGACGTGCTCGGAGGCGGGTGAGACCTCGACATAGCCGTAGCCGGCCGGGCCCAGCTGGTGGGTGCATGCCGTGGCGACGTCGGTGAACTTGCGCTCGAACAGGGTGGCCGTCACGGTCTTTTCACCTGGTGGGGTGGCCTGCGAGGGCCATGGCGCGAGGGTGGCCAGGCCGGTCGCGGCCAGCACTCCGGCCAGCGCCCCGCCCAGCACGCGGGAACGATGCTGCATGGTGCGGCTCCTTCGTCAACGGGTGCGGCAGGCACACCGCACCCTTGAGAGCAGCCACGCGCCAGGCCGCCGAGGGGGGTTGGGAATCCGCAGCCGGATCCGCTCGGGATCCGCCGGGGATTCCGTAAGGGAGACTGCCGTTTACCTCGTGGACACGTCAACCCTTTCCGCAAGGCTTTTCAGCAAGTTGCGAAAGGTGCTGCTTGCGGCGCTTGCCGCAAGACGGTGACCACCCTTGCGGCGATGCCACGACGACGTCCGGCCGGCGGTCGCGGAAGAGTCCAAGCACGCCGCCCCAAGAGTCCAACTTGCCCTCTTGTGGCCCAGGTGGCCCACCCGCCAAGGTCCTGACCGAGGTTCACGCATGCCCCGCGCACCATCCGCTCCCCTGGAGGACCGATGAACGAGGCACCCCACCGGAACCACACACCCGGCCATGACGAGAAGGCGGGCCCCAGCCGCCGTACGGTCCTGTGGACCACCGGCGCCGCGGGCGCCGGGCTGGGCCTGGGCGGCCAGCTCACGGCAGGCGGCACCGTGGCGGCCGCACCGAAGACCGGGGCCACCGGCCCCTCCGCAGCGGCCGCGGCCCCGGAGGCCAGGAGCCGAACCATGATCGGGGTGCCGTTCGAGCGGCGCAGCACCGTACGCGTCGGCATCATCGGCCTCGGCAACCGCGGCGGCAGCATGATCGACCTGTTCCTCGCGGTGCCGGGCGTACGCGTCGTCGCCCTGTGCGACCCGGTGAAGGACAAGGTTGCCAAGGCCGCCAAGAAGGTCACCGACGCCGGCCGGCCCGCGCCCGCCGTCTACACACACGGCGACCACGATTTCGAAAACCTCTGCAAGCGCGCCGACATCGATTTCGTCTATGCCGCCACGCCGTGGGACCGGCACTTCGAGATGGCGAAGACCGCGCTGCTCAACGGCAAGCATGTGGGCGTGGAGTGCCCGCTCTCGCTGCGTCTGGAGCAGCTGTGGGAACTGGTGGATCTTTCCGAAAGAACCCGCAGGCACTGCATGCAGCTGGAGAACTGCTGTTACGGCAGGAACGAGTTGCGGGTGCTGCGAATGGCGCACGCGGGCCTGTTCGGCGAGTTACTGCACGGTGCGGGCGCCTATATCCACGATCTGCGGGGCCTGATGTTCGACCCCGCGTATTACGAGGGGCCGTGGCGCCGTCTGTGGCACACCCGGCTGCGCGGCGATCTCTACCCCAACCACGGCTTCGGCCCGGTGGCCAACTACATGGACCTCAACCGCGGTGACCGGGCCGTACGCATCTCCAGCGTCGGCACCCCCGCACGGGGCCTGGCGGCGTACCGCAAGGAGCACCTGCCGCCGAACGACCCGAGCTGGAAGGAGTCGTACATCGAGAGCGACCGGACGATCAGCCTCGTCCAGACCTCCAAGGGCCGGGTGATCCGGCTGGAGCACGATGTCTCCACCCCGCACCCCTACAGCCGCATCAACAGCCTCGCGGGCACCAAGGGCCTCTTCGAGGACTACCCCGAGCGGATCTATATCGAGCCCGACCAGAGCAATGACGCATGGGGCGATTTCGGCCAGTACGCCGAGTGGGACCACTGGCTCTGGAAGGAGCACCCCAACCCGCCCGGCGACCACGACGGCATGGACTACATGCTGGTCTTCCGGTTGATGCAGTGCATGCGGCTGGGCCTGGTACCGGATTTCGACGTGTACGACGCGGCGACCTGGTCGGCGCCCGTACCGCTGAGCGACCTCTCGATCAAGGCGAACGGCGCGCCGCAGGAGATTCCCGACTTCACCCGGGGGCTGTGGAGGAAGGCGCGGCCCGGAATGGATTCACACCAGCCGGAGGAATGAGCCCGCACACCACCGGAGGCCCACACACCAGGAGACGCGCTCACGCCAGCAAATGCATCCGGTCCCCCATCACCACCACCGGATGCCGCTTCGGGTCGAGGCTGCGCAGCAGCGTCGTCATCGCGGCCTTGGGGAGGCTGACGCAGCCGGAGGTCCCGCTGCCGTGGTCCAGGTGCAACCAGATCCCGCCACCTTGGGCCTGGCCCTGGGGCCGCGTCGGATCCAGCGGGGAGGTGCCCGTGACGCGGTTGTAGTTGATGGCGACGACATAGTCGAAGTCGTGCCGGGTGCCCTTGTCCCAGTATGACGGCGGGGTGAATTCCGCCGAGTGCGTATACGGCAGACGGGCACCCGGGTCGGCCAGCACGCCGCCCGCATCGGTCAGGGTGAACACACCGACCGGGCTGCGCTTGTCCCCCTCGTGGTGGTGCAGCGTCCAGCCGTGGCGGCCGTTGTGCGCGGCCCAGGACGCCGTGCGGTCCCAGCCCTTGGGGCCCTTCTCGTACAGCACGACGGTGGACTCGGCGGAGTCGAAGCCCTTGCCGTAGACGGCGACGATCTGCTGGGAGTCGGCCGGGATGCGCGAGCGGAGGGCGGTGCCGACCTCGGGGATCTGCTTGAGGTGCGTGGTGGCCGAGGCGCCGCGCGCCGGGCCGCCGGGGCGTTCCTTGCCCGCACCGTCGTCCTTGCCGTCCCCGGCGCCGGCACCGCCCCCGCAGCCCGCCACAAGGACCAGCCCCGCTGTAGCCACCGCCGCCGTCCGCATCGCACTGCCCGTAAGTCGCATGGGCACATCGTCGCACCGGAAGTCCGACGATCCTTCAGCACCCGCCCGTCGTGTACGCGTCCCACACGATTGGCCCGATATCCCCGTCGGCGACGGAAAACCGTTTGAAATCCGGCAGCCCGGCGCGCCAACCTTCCAGCCTCCGCCCCGCACTCCCGTGCCGGCCCCTCCCCCACGCGTTCCCGTACGTCCCGGTGCCCTGCCCGGGGCCGGACGCCCGCCCACGACCGCCTTGGACATCATGCAGATTCGCGATCTTCCGCACCCCGACCCCGGCGTGCCGGACGCCCGTACCGGCGGACGGCTCCTTTTGTGGCTCCACGGGCAACAGCTCGGCGGGCAGGCCAAGGCCCTGGTGTGGGGGCTGGTGCACACCGGTGCGGTGGCCTCGTTCCCCCTGCCGGTGGGCCTGGCCGTGCAGGCCGTGGTGGACCGCGACGGCGGCCAACTGGCCCGGTCCGGGGGCCTGATGGTGTTACTGGGGGTGCTGGTCGCCCTCGGCGATGTGATGCTGCACCGCTCGGCGGTGACCAACTGGATCACCGCCGTCGCCCGGTTGCAGCAGCTGCTCGCCCGGAAGACCACCGAGCTCGGCTCGGCCCTGACCCAACGGGTGGCGGCCGGTGAGATCGTCGCCGTCAGCACCGGTGACCTGGAGAAGATCGGCTGGTTCGTGGAGGCGGTGTCCCGCTTCGGCGCGGCGGCGCTGACCTCGGTCGGGGTCTGTGTGGCCCTGGTGGTCTATCAGCCCGCCCTCGGCATCGTGGTGGCCCTGGGCGTACCGGTTCTGGCGCTGGCCGTGCTGCCGCTGCTGCCGCCCGCCACCCGGCGCGCCGACGTCCAGCGGGAGAAGGCGGGTCGGGCCACCGAGCTGGCCTCCGACACCGTCGCCGGGCTGCGGGTGCTGCGCGGCATCGGCGGCGAGGAACTCTTCCTCGGCCGCTACCGCAGCGCCTCGCAGGACGTCCGCAGGGCCGCCGTGCGCAGCGCCCGTATGTGGTCGCTGATCTCGGCCGTACAGGTGGTGCTGCCGGGGCTGCTGCTGATCGCGGTGGTCTGGTACGGCGTCCGGCTCGTCCAGGACGGCCGGATCGCCGTCGGCGAACTGGTCACCATCTACAGCGCGGTCGCCTTTCTGCTCTATCCGCTGCGCCACTTCGAGGAGATCGCCATGGCGTACTCCTTCTCCAGACCCTCGGCGAAGCGCGCTGCGCGCGTGCTGGCGCTTTCCCGGCCGTCCGGGGGCACGGCCGGGGCCCCGGAAGCGCTCGACGGCGATCTGTACGACCCGGTCAGCGGGCTCACGGCCGCGGCCGGGCGGCTGACCGCGGTGGTCTGCGGCGACCCGGATGCCGCGGGCCGGCTCGCCGAACGCCTCGGCGGGCATCCGGCGGAGACGGACACGGGGACGGACGCAGGGACGGACGCAGGGACGGACACGGGGACGGACACGGGGACGGACACGGGGACGGACGCAGGGACGGACGCGGGGACGGACGCGGGGACACAGCCCTCCGTCCTGCTGGGCGGCACGGCCCTGGACGACGTCCCGCGCGACGCCGCCCGCGCGGCCGTCCTCGTCCAGGACAAGGACCCGGTACTGCTCTCCGGCACCCTCGGCGAACTCCTCGACGTCCCGTCCTCGGGGCTCGTGGGCACGCAGGAGGCGCTGGCCGCGGCGCAGTGCGGCGATGTGCTGGCCGCGCTGGCGCAGGCGTCCACCGATGACTCCGGCGACCCGATGCGCACCCGGATCACCGAACGCGGCCGGTCGCTGTCCGGCGGGCAGCGCCAGCGTCTGGCCCTGGCCCGGTCGCTGGTCGCCGACCCCGCCGTCCTGGTGCTGGACGAGCCGACCAGCGCCGTCGACTCCCACACCGAGGCCCGGATCGCCGACGGTCTGCGCAGGCTGCGCGGCGGCCGGACGACGGTGGTGCTCAGCTCCAGCCCCCTGCTGCTGGACCGCGCCGACCAGGTCGTCTTCCTCTCCGACGGCAAGGTCGCGGCCACCGGCGGCCATCGCGACCTGCTGCGCGGCCACCCCGCCTACCGCGCCGTTGTCACCCGCGAGACCGATGACGCCCCCGTTACCCCGGGGCTCGCCCCACCGGAAGAAACCCCCTTGCGGCTCGGCCGCTGGGACCAGATCGAGGAGACCGCATGATCGGCCTGGCGCCACCGGAGCACGATCCCGACGCCCCGCAGACCGCCACGACCCTGCCCGTCGGCTCCCCGTCGACGGTGCGTGCCTACGTGGGCGAGCTGATCCGGCGCCACCGGCGGGCCTTCGGCCTCCTGGTCGGAGTCAATGCGGCGGCGGTCATCGCCTCGATGGCCGGGCCCTATCTGCTCGGCGGGCTGGTCGAGGACCTCTCCGCGGGCCACCGCGATGTCCAACTGGGGCGCGCCATGGGGCTGTTCGCCCTCGCGCTGGTCGCCCAGACCCTGTTCGTACGGATGGTCCGGCTGCGCGGGGCGATGCTCGGCGAGCAGATGCTGGCCGATCTGCGCGAGGACTTTCTCGTACGGTCCGTGGCACTGCCGCCGGGCGTGCTGGAGCGGGCCGGGACCGGCGATCTGCTGTCCCGTATCACCACCGACATCGACCGGCTGTCGGAGGCGATGCGCGAGGCCGTACCGCAGCTGGCCATCGGCGTGGTGTGGATCGCGCTGCTGATCGGCGGGCTGACGGTGACCGCGCCGCCGCTGGCGCTGTCCGTCCTCCTCGCGCTGCCGCTCCTGATCGTCGGCTGCCGCTGGTACTTCGCCCGGGCGCCGCGCGCCTATCGTTCCGAGGCCGCCGGATACGCCGCGGTTTCGGCCGCGCTGGCAGAGACCGTGGATGCGGGGCGCACGATCGAGGCGCACCGGCTGGGCCCGCGCCGGATCGCCCAGTCGGAGCGCCGGATCCGCGAGTGGACGCAGTGGGAGCGCTACACGCTGTTCTTGCGGTCGGTGCTTTTCCCCGTGGTGAGCGTGACCCATGTGCTGCTGCTGGGCTCGGTGCTGCTGCTCGGCGGGGTGTGGGTGATGGCGGGCGATATGACGCCGGGTCAGCTGACGACCGGTGCGCTGCTGGCACAGATGATGGTCGAGCCGATCGGCATGATCCTGCGCTGGTACGACGAGCTCCAGGTGGCCCAGGTGTCCCTGGCGCGGCTGGTGGGCGTGCGGGAGATCGAGCCGCAGGCCGCGGACGGGACGGCCGCGCCCCAGGGCCGGGACGTCCGTGCCGATGCGGTGCGCTTCGGCTACCGAGAGGGCGTCGATGTGCTGCACGAGGTCTCGCTGCGGGTGCGGCCGGGCAGCAGGCTGGCCCTGGTCGGCCCGTCCGGCGCCGGGAAGTCGACGCTGGGCCGGCTGCTGGCCGGTATCTACGGGCCGCGCACGGGGAGCGTCACCCTGGGCGGCGCCGAGCTCTCGCAGATGCCCGCCGAACGGGTCCGTGCGCAGGTGGCCCTGGTCAACCAGGAACATCATGTCTTCGTCGGCTCGCTCCGCGACAATCTGCTGCTCGCCTGCACGACTGCGGAGGATGCCGAACTGTGGGCGGCGCTGGGCGCGGTGGACGCCGCGGACTGGGCGGCCGCGCTGGACGACGGCCTGGACACCGAGGTCGGCTCCGGAGGCCATCCGCTCACCCCGGCGCAGGCCCAGCAGATCGCGCTGGCGCGGCTGGTGCTCGCCGATCCGCACACCCTGGTGCTGGACGAGGCGACCTCGCTGCTGGATCCGCGCGCCGCCCGGCATCTGGAACGTTCCCTGGGCAAGGTGCTGGACGGCCGTACGGTGGTGGCCATTGCGCACCGGCTGCACACCGCCTACGACGCGGACCTGATCGCGGTGGTCGAGGAGGGCCGGATCAGCGAGCTGGGCAGCCACGACGAGCTGGTCGCGGCGGACGGCGCGTATGCGGCGCTGTGGCGGTCCTGGCACGGGTGACCGCATACGGGCGCGCCGCGGCCCTCGGACCGCGGCGCGCTGGAGGCCGGGTACGGCCTCGGGTCGCGGGCCCGCGCCGGCCCATCGGCCGGGCCCGAGGTGTCTCAGATGTAGCCGAGGGCCCCCAGGCCGCCGAGGCCGCCCAGCAGCATGAAGACCGGCATCAGCACCTTGATCTCCACCCAGCTGCCCGCCTTGAAGCGCATGCCCTTGGGCGGGCCGAGGGGGTACCAGCGCTTACGGCCGATGGGGATGGGCCACAGGACGGGGCAGCCGGAGACGGTCAGCGCGTCACCGATGTCGTGGACCAGAGCGCCGAGCACGATGGGCAGGCCCAACCAGAGGTAGCCCTGGTCCGGTTCGGTGAACAGCCAGTGCGCGCCGTTGCCCGGCTGGTCGAGGATGCCGCCCAGGATCCAGGCCGCGGCCGCGCCCAGCAGCCACACCAGCACATCGCTGGAGACCCGGGCCGCCCTCCACAGCAGGCCCTCGATGGCGAGGACCATATGCACGAAGAGGATGCCGAGCACCGCCCAGCGGCCGCCCTCCATCGCCAGCAGCGACATACCGCCGCCGACCAGAACGGCCCACACCCAGGTGTGGGTGAGCGTGCGGTGGCCGCCGTTGCGGTTCGAGTCGCCGCGCATCCTGGTCGCTTTGTAGACGGCGTGCGAGAGGGCGTCGACCACCTCGCACACGATCCGCGAGAGCGGGCCGAAGGCCCGGGAGATGGTGGCGGACTTGTGGTCGAGGTCGGGGGCCAGTGCCGCGCCGGCACAGATCAGGGCTCCGCAGACCAGCACCGGCCAGGGCATCGGATACCCGGCGGCATCGGCCGCGGCGCCCACCCCCAGCCAGGCCGCCGCCCCGGACAGCGAGTGCGCCGGTCCCATCATGGTCGTTCCCCCACCTTTGTCGTATCGGCTTGCCGTATCGGGTTGCCGTATCGGGTTGCCGTATCGGCCTGTCGTGCTCTGTTCGTCGTCCGGGCTTGTCGTCCGGGCTTGTCGTGTCGGCTCGTACGGCCGGCCCGCGTGATCTGATCGCGCCGCCGCCGCATGGCCTTTGACGCCCGGTCGGCCCGGCGGCTCAGCGTAGCGTCAGATGATCTCCGCAGGTCGCGCGGGTACGCCGGGAGCACCGCCACGACGCGGAGCGGCCGCCGCCGCACGGTTCTTCGGTACCTCACCGGGCTTGGGTACGGCGGGGCCTGGGTACGTCACCGTGCCGCGAGCACCTCGTCGAGCCAGTCGAAGACCCGCTGGTCGAACCGCGAGCGGTTCCAGGTCTCGCAGTGGCCGGCCGACCCCTCGTCAGCCGTGAAGCGGACCAGCTTCTTGGGGCAGCGCAGCGCGTCGTACAGCTCCTGGGCCTGCGCCGAGAGCGGGTCGTTCTCGGCGGACGCGACCAGGGTGGGGCAGGCGATGGCGGCCGCCGCTTCCGCGAGGTGGTAGCGGCTCATCTCCACGAGGTACTCGCCGAGCGACTCCAGTCCGTGCACCCACAGCGCCCGCTGGACGAGCTTCCAGCGCCAGATCGGATCGTCGGCGACCCCGGCGAGATAGGGATCCAGTTCCGCCGGATCGACCTTCGGCAGCCGCTCCCGCAGGTCGTCCGGCAACGGCAGCACCCTGCTGACCGCCGCCGGGTCCCACAGCCCCGGATCGGCGACCAGCGCGGCCACCCGCGGCTCGCCGCTGACCCCGCGCGGCGCCAGACAGCCCCCGAAGCTCCAGCCCATGACGGCGATACGGGCGGGGTCGGCCTGAGGCAGGGTCAGGACATGGTCGATCACCGGCCGCAGCACCGTCTCCCAGTCCGGGCGCAGCGTACGGCCGTCCTCGATCAGGGCTGCGCCCTGACCGGGGCCGTCGACCAGCAGGCAGACATGGCCGCGGCGGAGCGCGGGCACGGCGTGCGACCAGTACATCTCGTGGATGTTGGAGTCATAGCCGTTGACGCCGATGAGGACGGGCCGGGGCGTGGGGCCGCTGTCGGGCGTGCACAGATATCCGGGCAGGCTGCCGCCCTCGAAGGGGATCGCCACGGGGTGCAGGGGGTGCGGGGCGAGCTCGGCGAAGCGGTCGAAGCACCGGCGTTCATGGTCGAACGCCTCGACCAGCCGGGGGTCGACGGGCGCACCGAACAGCGGGAGGTAGGAGGCGCGGTAGTAGGTGGTCGCCCGCAGATACGCCTCGCGAGCGCTCACCCGGTGCCCCTGCTCATCGCTCTCCCGTGCCCAGGACTCCACCATGGCGGCGGTGGCCGTCCACTCCCGGTGCCATCCGGCGGCGTCTCCGGGGAGGATGCGTCCCAGGGTCTTCTCGCACTCTCCGTATTCGGCGCCCCCGCGGCTGCTCTGGGCGAGCACCCGCTCGGCGAACGACTGGAACAGCGGATCGCTGCTGAGACGAAGCACGGGCACGGCTCCTTGGCGGTGCGATACGGGACGCCTCACCCTTACCCTCGGCCACCGCCCCCGGCCGCACACCGGCCGCTATCTTCGGCGAATCCCCTCCGAACGGTCCATCGACCGGGCGCACCACCCCGCCGCGGTGCCTGTGACCTTCGGTGCCGCACCCGCCCGCGCGCCGGATATCCGCCGGGGCGCACAGCCGGCCACGGCGACGACGAAGGCGACGTAGCAGGCGAGATCGGCGCCGTGCATCGGGGCCGCCGCCGAAGGCCAGCCGCGACAGCGGCAGCGGCAGCGGCAGCCGGCCGGTGCCGGTCAGGCTGCCCCAGGTGCACGGATAAGCGGCCGGCACGGCGCCGACGACCGTGCCGAGCACCAGGGCGATCAGCGCGGTCCAGAAATGCAGTCCGAGCGAAATGCCCACGATTCCGACGATTACCCCGCTCATGGTGAGATTCGGCGCGTACCGGACCGCGAAGAGACGGCCCGGTTTTCCATAGCGGTTACTTTCCGGCACGGGCCGGATACCGTGCCGTTCGACCGCCGGATCACCGGCTCGCGCGGGCATCCGCCCCCCGCCGAACGCGGACTGGTCGAGGGGCATGACTCTCCCGGAATACGTAGGTGGCTAGCGGCCCGACCCGCCATGGCGCCGGCCGGATCCGCAGAACGGTCTTCCGCACCGGAGATCCACCCGTACCCCCCGAATTCCCAGCCCGGCGAATCCGCGGCAGACCTCACGGACGGCGCCGCGTATCCGCCTGCGCCGGGGATGTCCGGAGAAAATATCGATCGTGATATGCAATCCCATGGAATTCACTCCCCTGTCCGCCGATTTCCCCGCAATTCCAACGTAACCGCCCCCGCACGGCCCCGCGCACCCGTCGGCGCACCCCGTCCGCGAGGCCGCACGGGCGGTCACGCGATCTTCATATCTGCGGCCGGTTCCCTGATCCGGCCCCGGGCCAGGCAGTATGGGGGCGTGACCCTCATCGATCATCTGCCGAACGACGCCGACCCCGATGCCCTCTTCGAAGCCTTTTCGGGCTGGTCCGAGCAGCAGGGCATCACGCTCTACCCTGCCCAGGAGGAGGCGCTGATCGAAGTGGTCTCGGGTGCAAACGTCGTCCTGTCCACCCCCACCGGCTCCGGTAAGAGCCTGGTGGCGGCCGGCGCGCACTTCACCGCCCTCGCCAACGACCAGGTCACCTTCTATACCGCGCCCATCAAGGCGCTGGTGTCGGAGAAGTTCTTCGACCTGTGCAAGCTCTTCGGCACCGAGAACGTCGGGATGCTCACCGGGGACGCCTCGGTCAACTCCGATGCGCCGGTCATCTGCTGCACCGCCGAGGTACTCGCCTCCATCGCGCTGCGCGACGGCCGGCACGCCGACATCGGCCAGGTCGTGATGGACGAGTTCCATTTCTATGCCGAGGCGGACCGCGGCTGGGCCTGGCAGATCCCGCTGCTGGAGCTGCCGCAGGCACAGTTCGTCCTGATGTCGGCCACGCTCGGCGATGTCGCGATGTTCGAGAAGGACCTCGCCCGGCGCACCGGCCGGCCCACCTCGGTCGTACGGTCGGCGACGCGGCCCGTGCCGCTGTCGTACGAGTACCGCACCACCCCGCTGACCGAGACGCTCACCGAGCTGCTGGAGACCCGGCAGGCGCCGGTCTACATCGTGCACTTCACCCAGGCCGCGGCCGTGGAGCGGGCGCAGGCGCTGATGAGCATCAATATGTGCACGCGGGCCGAGAAGGACGAGATCGCCAAGCTGATCGGCAATTTCCGCTTCACCACCAAGTTCGGCCAGAACCTCTCGCGGTATGTGCGGCACGGCATCGGCGTCCATCACGCCGGGATGCTCCCGAAATACCGGCGGCTGGTGGAGAAGCTCGCGCAGGCGGGGCTGCTGAAGGTGATCTGTGGTACGGACACGCTGGGTGTCGGGGTGAATGTGCCGATCCGTACGGTGCTGTTCACCGCGCTGACGAAGTACGACGGCAACCGGGTGCGCACGCTGCGGGCCCGGGAGTTCCACCAGATCGCCGGGCGGGCCGGGCGGGCCGGATTCGACACCGCCGGTTTTGTCGTCGCGCAGGCTCCCGAGCATGTCGTCGAGAACGAGAAGGCGCTCGCCAAGGCCGGTGACGATCCGAAGAAGCGCCGCAAGGTGGTCCGCAAGAAGGCCCCCGAGGGCTTCGTCAACTGGGGTCAGAACACCTTCGAGAAGCTGATCGGCTCCGAGCCGGAACCGCTCACCTCCCGCTTCCGGGTCACCCACGCGATGCTGCTGTCCGTCATCGCCCGGCCCGGCAACGCCTTCGAGGCGATGCGGCGGCTGCTGGAGGACAATCACGAGCCGCGCCGCAGCCAGCTGCGGCACATCCGCCGCGCCATCGCGATCTACCGGTCGCTGGTGGACGGCGGGATCGTGGAGCGGCTGGCGGAGCCGGACGCGGAGGGCCGGATCGTCCGGCTGACCGTCGACCTCCAGCAGGACTTCGCGCTCAATCAGCCGCTGTCCACCTTCGCGCTGGCCGCCTTCGATCTGCTCGACCCCGAATCGCCGTCGTATGCGCTGGACATGGTCTCGGTCGTGGAGTCCACGCTGGACGATCCGCGGCAGATCCTCGCGGCGCAGCAGAACAAGGCCCGGGGCGAGGCGGTCGCCCAGATGAAGGCCGACGGCGTCGAGTACGAGGACCGCATGGAGCGCCTCATGGACGTCGAGTACCCCAAACCGCTCGACGAGCTGCTCTCGCACGCCTACGGCCTCTACCGCAGGAGCCACCCGTGGGTCGGCGACCATCCGCTGTCGCCGAAGTCGGTCATCCGCGATATGTACGAACGCGCCATGACCTTCAGCGAGTTCGTCTCCTTCTACGAGCTGGCCCGCACCGAGGGCATCGTGCTGCGCTACCTGGCGAGCGCGTACAAGGCCCTGGACCACACCGTGCCCGACGATCTGAAGTCCGAGGACTTCCAGGACATCATCGCCTGGCTCGGCGAGATGGTGCGGCAGGTCGACTCCAGTCTTCTGGACGAGTGGGAGAAGCTCGCCAACCCGGAGGAGGAGACGGCCGAGGAGGCCATGGAGCACGCGGACGAGGTCAAGCCCGTCACCACCAATGTGCGTGCCTTCCGGGTGCTGGTGCGCAATGCGATGTTCCGGCGGGTGGAGCTGGCGGCGCTGGACAAGGTGGAGGAGCTCGGCGCGATGGACGCCGACTCGGGCTGGGACGCCGACGCCTGGGGCGAGGCGATGGATGCCTACTGGGACGAATACGACGACCTGGGCACCGGCCCGGATGCGCGCGGGCCCAAGCTGCTGCAGATTCAGGAGGACCCGGCGCACGGGCTGTGGAAGGTGCGGCAGACTTTCGCCGACCCGAACGGTGATCACGACTGGGGCATCTCCGCGGAGGTGGACCTGGCCGCCTCCGACGAGGAGGGGCGCGCGGTGGTGCGCGTCACCGACGTGGGTCAGCTGTAGGGCGACGGCCTCGACCGAGGTCGTCGAGGGATGCGACGGAGGGCCACCGGTCATGACCAATCCCGCCGAGAAGCTGGTCGATCTGCTGAATCTTGAGCAGATCGAGATGAACATCTTCCGGGGCCGAAGTCCGCAGGAGAGCCTCCAGCGGGTCTTCGGCGGGCAGGTCGCGGGCCAGGCGCTCGTGGCGGCCGGGCGGACCACCGAGGGGGACCGCCCGGTCCACTCGCTGCACGCGTACTTTCTGCGGCCCGGCCGTCCCGGGGTGCCGATCGTGTACCAGGTCGAGCGGGTCCGTGACGGACGGTCCTTCACCACCCGCCGGGTCGTCGCCGTCCAGCAGGGACGCACGATCTTCAATCTGACCGCCTCCTTTCATCAGCCGGAACCCGGCTTCGACCATCAGTTGCCCATGCGCCGGGCGGTGCCCGACCCGGAGGAGCTGCCCACCGTCACGGACGAGGTCCGCGAGCATCTGGGCGGTCTGCCCGAGGCCCTGGAGCGGATGGCGCGCCGTCAGCCGTTCGACATCCGGTATGTCGACCGGCTGCGCTGGGCGCCGGAGGAGATCGAGGGTGCGGAGCCGCGCAGTGCGGTGTGGATGCGCGCGGTGGGGCCGTTGGGTGACGATCCGCTGGTGCACACCTGCGCGCTGACCTACGCCAGCGATATGACGCTGCTGGACGCCGTCCGCATCCCGATCGAGCCGCTGTGGGGCCCTCGGGGCTTCGACATGGCCTCGCTCGACCATGCGATGTGGTTCCACCGTCCGTTCCGCGCGGACGAGTGGTTCCTCTACGACCAGGAGTCACCCATCGCCACCGGCGGCCGGGGACTGGCCCGGGGACGGATCTACGACCGGGAGGGAAGAATGCTGGTCTCGGTCGTCCAGGAGGGCCTGTTCAGAAAACTCGGCGACTGAGGAGGCCGGACCGCGGACGGCCGCCGGGCCTCGGACGGCCGGCGGAGCGCCGACGGCCGTGCCGGGGGCCGGCGCACCCGTCCGGGGTCTTCCTTGCGGGCGGTTTCCAGGGTGCGGGAGAGATTGACGCGGTACCACATCACCTCGTCGAACTCCTCCGCCGTCAGCACCCGTTCGAAGGATTCCCGGGCGGCGGCGGTCGCCGTGATCAGCGAGGCCAGGACCGGCCTGAGCCGGCGGAGCAGCGACCGCTCCCTCGGGTCGGTGACCACTGAGGCCAATTCCTCCGGCGGGAGTACGGCGGCGATCACCGCCGCCGACTCCCAGGGGTCGTGCGTCTGCCCCATCAGCTGCGCCACCCGCCGTGCGCGCCACTTCCGGGGCCGCCAGTCCTGTCCGCCGTCGAGCACCACCCGCATCACGGCGGGGAGATTGCCTTGCAGCAACTCCGGTTCCCGGTCGGCGAATTCGGCGATCTCGGCGGCGAGATAGAGCCAGACCACCGCACCGTAGCGGTTCACATAGAACCTGACCGGGCCGAAGCAGCCGGCCCGGGTCAGCCGCAGAAAGCGCCCGGGGCCGATGCGCATCAGCTCGGCACCCTCGTTCGCCCCGACCGTACGGATGCGCTCGCGCAGCGCGTCCGGGAAGCCGGGCTGGGCCTGGAGCCGGGCGATCTCCCCGGCGGCGACCCGGCGCCGCCCGAGCGGCCCGGCGGCCCCCGGCCGGCCTTCCGTCCCGGACGGGACCGTCCGTACCTCCCCGAGCTGGGTGGCGAGCTCGAACTCGCCGCTCCTCAGCTGAAGTTCCTGGGCCGCTCGCCCCACGGCGAAGGTCTGCTGCCCGTCACACATCACTGTCATGTCGATTCCCCCGCAATACAGTCGCTTGTATCGATGACGTCGATGCCACCGACGCGTCAATCACTGACAGTCACGACTGTAGCCGCGGGCTGTGACAGCGGGTCAACCGTCACCTCAAGCCTGTGGATAACTCTCCGGCTGGCGCACCGCGACGCCGAGATGCTCGCCCACGCGATTGACCAACAGCGTCATCTCATAAGCGATCTGCCCCATATCGGCGTCGGCCCCGGCCAGGACACACAGGCAGCTGCCGTCCCCCGCCGCCGTCACGAACAGCATCCCGTCGTCGAACTCGACCATCGTCTGGCGCACCCGTCCGGCCCGGAAATGCAGCCCCGACCCCTTGGCGAGGCTGTGCAGTCCGGAGGCGACCGCCGCCAGATGTTCGGCGTCCGCCTTTTCCAGTGCCTGACTGGCTCCGGTCACCAGACCGTCGTTGGAGAGCACCATCGCGTGCCGTACTTTCTCCACCCGTTTGGTCAAGTCGTCCAGCAGCCAGTCCAGTCCGCTGCTCAGTGCCATGCCGCTTCCTCCCCGTATCCCCGTCCGCTTCCTTGACCGGACGGCAGTGCGCAGTCGGTGCGCGACTGCCGTGCCAGCCTGTCCCACCTCCGCCGTCTGGGCAAGCGGGTCGGCCGCGCGGCGTGCCTGCACGGGCCCCGTCGGCGCCACGGCGGAGGATGGCGGCATGGCACAGAAGATGACCAAGGACCAGTGGCACACGTTCCTTTCCGAAGGCACCCGGACCGGCAAGCTGGCGACCGTACGGGCCGACGGCAGCCCGCACCTGGCACCGGTGTGGTTCCTCATGGACGGCGATGAGCTGGTGTTCAACACCGGGAAGGAGACGGTCAAGGGCCGCAATCTGGCCCGGGACGGCAGAGTTGCACTGTGCGTGGACGACGAGCGGCCGCCGTTCTCCTTCGTGGTGGTGCACGGCACGGCGGAGCTCAGTGAGGATCTCGCCGCGGTGCGGCACTGGGCGGCGCGGATCGCGGCCCGCTACATGGGTGAGGACCGCGCGGAGGAGTACGGGGCCCGCAACGGCGTACCGGGCGAACTGCTCGTACGGGTGCGGATCGACAAGGCGGTGGCCGTCGCGGACCTGGCGGACTGACCTGCGCGGCGGGCGGGCGGCCCGCTACCCGGCCGAGTGCACCCGCCGGGCGGTGTGCCGCCGCCCGGCGTGCTCGACCAGGCGAATCAGCACTTCCTTCCCCGAGTCGCGGTCCCGTGCGTCGCACAGGACCACCGGCGTGCCACGGTCCAGGTCGAGGGCGCGGGCCACCTCGTCGGCGCCGTAGGACCGGTCCTGCGCAAAGCAGTTGACGGCGACCAGGAACGGGAGGGCGCGGCGCTCGAAGTAGTCCACCGCCGGGAAGCAGTCCGTCAGACGGCGGGTGTCGGCGAGCACCACGGCGCCCAGGGCGCCGTCCGACAGGTCGTCCCACAGGAACCAGAAGCGGTCCTGGCCGGGGGTGCCGAAGAGGTAGAGGGACAGGCCCTGCCGGATGGCGATGCGGCCGAAGTCCATGGCCACCGTGGTGGTGCTCTTGTCGTCCACGCCCCCGGTGCCGTCCAGCGCCTCGCCCACTTCGCTGAGCCGTTCCTCGGTGCGCAGCGGGCGGCTCTCGCTGACCGCTCCCACCAGGGTCGTCTTGCCCGCTCCGAAGCCGCCCGCGACCACGATCTTCAGGCCCAGTTCGGAGCCAGGGCCCGGCCGTACGTCCTCCCGGGCCCCTTGTACAGCGTTCATGGGACGTCTCCTCCAGGATGCGGGCAGCACGCGTCACGGGGTGTACGGATGCAGGGCTCGGCAACAGGAGCCCCCGGCGGCCACAGCGCCGTCCGGAAATCCGTAGCGAGGACCGTACCTCCGACCGATGGTGGTTACCTTCCCTTTCAACAAAACCGCGTGGGTTCTCCATCCGGTGCTCCCGGTGGTGCATTCTCCGCGGGATATTTGCCCTGCGGGCGGCTCCCGCTGTGGGGGATCATGAGTGCATGACGCAGCAGCAGGAACGGGAGCGGGGCCCGCTACGTGCCGGTGCGCCCGCCTCGGCAGGTGCCGTCGAGCGGCACGGCATCGACCCGGTCCCTGCCTCCGAACGCCACGGCACGCCCCGGACGCTGTTCTGGCCCTGGGCGGCGTCGGGTCTGTCCCTGCTGTGCATCGCCTACGGGAGCTACCTCATGGGCCTCGGGCTCAGCCCGTGGCAGGCGGTCACCACCGGGGCGGTCGGCTATGTGCTGTCGTTCATCCTGGTCGGCCTGGTCTCCATAGCCGGGGCGCGGACGGGCGCGCCCACCATGGCCATCGGCCGGTCCTCCTTCGGCCACCAGGGCAACAAGCTGCCCACGCTGTTCAGTTACGTGTGCAACGTCGGCTGGGAGACCGTACTGGTCGCGCTCTCCTCTCTGGGCGGCGCCGCCATCTTGGCCAGGGTCTCGCCCGGTGCCTTCGCACGGGCCGACGGGACCACGCCCGCCACGGGGGCGCAGGCGCTGTGCTTCGGCGTGACGGCGGTGGCGGTGGTGGTCGTGGGAATCTTCGGACATGCCCTGATCATGAAGGTGCAGAAGTATCTGACGGCGGCGATCACCCTGATGACCGTGGTGTACATGGTGCTGATGGCCGACCGCACCGATCTCTCCGCGCTGGGCGCCGGCCGGCCGGGGAATCTCGGTACGTGCATCGGGGGCGTCGTCTTCGCGATGACGCTGCTGGGGCTGGGCTGGGTCAACTGCGCCGCCGATTACAGCCGTTATCTGCCGAAGGCGAGCAGCGGCCGGGCCATCACCGCCTGGACGACCTTCGGCGGGGTGCTGGCCCCGGTGGTCCTGCTGGTCTTCGGAGTGCTGCTGAACGCCGGCGATCCGGCACTGGCGAAGGCCGCGGCCGCCGACCCCGTCGGTGCCCTCGCCACCCGGCTGCCGACCTGGTTCCTGGTGCCGTATCTGCTCACCGCCATCGGGGGCTTCGCCTCCGGGGCGATCATGGACATCTACAGCTCGGGCATGTCGATGCTGGCGCTGGGCATCCCGCTCCGGCGGCATACGGCCGTTGTGGTGGACGGTCTGCTGATGGCCGCGGGCGGCTGGTACGTGCTCTTCGTCTCGCCCAGTTTCTTCGCCACGTTCCAGGCGTTCCTGTCCGTCATCGGGGTGGCGATGGCCGCCTGGACGGCGGTCTTCCTGGTGGAACAGTGGCGCCGCCGAACCGGTCCCGCCCCGGTGGCCGTACGCGCGGTGGGATGGCCGGCGGTGCTCTCGCTCGCCGTCGCCACCGCCGTCGGACTGGGCCTGATCACCTCCGCCGACCCCAACATCGCCCGGGCCGTGGGCTTTCTGCTCGGCGAACGTGCCGCACACGGCACGCTGGGCGCCATGAATCTCGGCGTCGTGGTGGCCCTGGTCGTCGCGGGCGTCCTGTATGCCGCGACCGCCGCCCTGGCCGACCGCCGCCCATCCGTACCCGACCCCGCCCGTGCCGCCCCCGGAGGAGACCGATGACCGACCACCATGCCGCCGACCCGCACGACGTCCGCGCCTTCTTCGGGCCGCGTGCCGCCGACTGGGACAGCAAGTTCCCCGGCGACGGCCCCGCCTTCGCCACCGGTGTCGCCGAACTCGGCCTCCAGGAAGGCGATCGCGTCCTGGATGCCGGCTGCGGTACGGGCCGCGCCCTCGAGGCGCTGCGGGCGGCCGTGGGGCCGCGCGGGACGGTCCTGGCAGCGGATCTCACCCCGGAGATGCTGCACGAGGCCGTACGGGCCGGACGGGACCGCTTTGCGGCGCTGCTGCTCGCCGATGCGACCCGGCTTCCGCTGCCCGACGGTGCGCTGGACGCCGTCTTCGCCGCCGGGCTCGTCTCGCACCTCGCGGACTCGGCGGGCGGCCTCGCCGAACTGGCCAGGGTCGTCCGCCCCGGTGGCCGCCTGGCGCTTTTCCACCCCATCGGCCGGGCGGCCCTCGCCGCGCGCAAGGGCCGCCCGCTCACCCCCGGCGATCTGCGGGCGGAGCCGAATCTGCGGCCCCTGCTGGCCGGCAGCGGCTGGGACCTGGTCCGCTACGTGGACGAGGACGCGCGCTATCTGGCGCTGGCGGTCCGCCAGGGGTGAGGCGACGGGGCGCCACCGAGGCACCGGGCCGCTGCCGAGGCGCCGGGCCGCCACCGGGCGCCGCGGACTACCGGGGCGCGGGTCCGTCGGTGTGCGGCAGCGGGCAGCCGCCCGCCCGGGGCGCGGCGGGGAAGGTGCCCAGTTCGGCGACCCGGAACCCGTTGGGGTAACCCTTGATCTCCGGGTTCTGGCGGGCGTAGTGCGGGCGGCGGCGCGGCGGCAGCAGCCGTACGGTCTTGGCGCGCAGCCTGAGCGCGCCGCGGACGGCCGTGCGGACGGTCGGGTGGGGCCGCTCGTAACGGAAGGCGTCCAGCAGCGTGTCGTCCAGGAGGGCCATGCTCGCGCCGCGCACCAGGGGGGCGAGCGGGCCGTACCAGCCCGCCATCAGGTCCAAGGTGGCGTCCGAGACCTTCCGGGCGCCCTCGTCCCAGCCGAAATGGGCGGCTTCGTAGGCGTCCAGGAAGCGTACGAAGTCCTCGAAGGTCTGCGGGATTTCGGTGATGCCCATATGGCGGCCGAGTGTGCGGTAATAGGCCGCTATGGCGCGTTTTTCGTGCGCGCTCAGCCGGCGCCAGCCGTATTGATCGATCCACCGCTGGGGCACCACCACGAACGTGGACAGGACATACCGCATGTCGTCGTTGCCGATGTCGTAGCTGCGGTGCATCTGGTTCATCCGGCGGATCGCGGTCCGCCCGTCCGCTCCGTCGAAGCCGTGCTCCAGGACCGCGTCCAGGAGAAGGGCGGTGTCGTCGTAGCGCTTTTGTGTACGGCGGGTCAGTTCCGCGGTCTCGGCGAGGAGCCGGCCGATGCGGGGAACGGCATAGGTGCGGTAGATCGCTAATTCCAGGGCCCTGGTGATGTCCCAGGGGAATTCGTGGGTTGCGGTGATCCGGTAGATCCGCAGAAAGTCGCGTTCCGGATCGAGCCGCCGGATCTCCTGCAACCAGTCGTAACGCTGCACGTGATATCCGTCCTTTCGCCCGCTGTCGCACCAACTTTACGAGCACGGCACGGCTTCCGGCCGGTTGGAGAATCACATGTGTGCAGCGTAGGGCGGGTGACAAGGCCGTCCCCGGCCAATTAAGGTGCGCCGATGTATTCCGGACGAGGGTGTTCCGGAGGGATCCGACAGGGAGGCGCCGCGTGGCCACGACCGAGAGCGCCGACAGCGACAGCGATCAGCTGTTTGTGCTGACGGCGGTGATGTTGACGCCCGCGCAGTTTCCGAGCGTGCTCGGTGACGACTACCCCGAGGTGTGTGCCTTCCTCGGGCTCGAACCGTATGCCGAGGGCTATGGGCTGGTCCTCGGGCAGGACGGCAGCGGCGCGCGCTGGACGGTGGTGACCGAGGACGTGACGTTGGTGTCCTGCGCCATCGCCGCCTGGGACTGCGGTATGGAGTACGACCTCTCGCCAGGGGAGGGCAGCATCGTCGGGGCGCTGCCCGGCTGGCCGCTGGCCCTCGCCGTCTCGGCGCCCGGGGTGCCCGAGCCGCACGACCCGAAGCCGCAGGAGGGGGATCCGGCCCCGCTGAGCCCGCCGGACGCCGAGGAGTGGGGCCCCGCCCAACGACGCCTGGGCGCCGACGAGATCGCCCTCCAGTGGGCGGCGTGGCGCGAGCAGGTCGACGACGAGGTGGCCTTCGCCGAGCCGGGTGACGGCGAGAGCGAGGACGAAAGCCCGCACCAGGGCGTGCGGCAGGTGCTGAAGGAGGCGCGCGGCTATCTGGCCGAGCCGCCGCCGCCCGGCCGGGTGCGGTCGTCGTTCGCCGCGGGCGAGGCGCGCACGCTGCGGGTCGACGGACCCGGGTGGAGCATGGTGGCCCGCACGGACGACATTGCGTTCGTGCTGCTGGACGAGGAGCCCGGCGAGGTGCACCCCGTGGGCCGCGGGCCCGAACTGCCGGGGCTGCTGGCGTCGTTGGACCAGCTGGCGGTGCGCCCCGTCTAGGGTCTGTCCGATGGGTCAGGGCCCCGGCCATGGCCCATCGGACAGACCCTAGGCCGGACGACGACCCGAAGCGGGGCCGGGGCAGCCGTCCCCGGGCCCCGCGGGCTCTGGCCGGGCCCCGGGCGGCCCGGCCCTCAGCGCCCGATCTCCTTGCGGGTGACGCGGCGCAGCCGGCGCCGCTGGGAGGGGTCGAGCGTCAGATAGGCGACGGCCGGCACCCCGATCATCACCAAGAGGGCCGCCCAGAGGGGCAGCAGCCACAGCAGGAACACTCCCACCGCGATGCCACCGACCGCGACCTTCGCCTGTGTGGACATCCTTCACGCCCCTTCCGCGGCGCACGCCGCACTCCGTGTCTTCCATTGAACGCCGAAATCGCTCCGCAGGTTCCCTCGGGCGTCATACGGCCCTGCACCGGTCGGTGTACGGACCTGCGCCGGTCGGTATACGGCCCTGCGCCGGTCGGTCCTGTACCCTCGGGCGCTCCAGGCGTCAGTAGTCAAACTTGAGGAGTCCGTACCCAGTGGCTTTTCCTCCCGATGCCCCGCCCGCTCAGCTCCCCGCGCTCACCGGGTGTGCGGCGGTTTTCCTGCCGTCGGACCCGCCCCGCGCCGGACGGGTCGCGTTCTGGCGGCCCGACGGCGAGCCCGTCGAGGCCGCCGGACCCGAGGGTGAGGTCGCCGTCGCCCTGCCGGACGAGGACGGCGGCGTGGCGGTGTCCGCCGTTCCGGCCGTGATCCTTCCCGTGGCCGCCGCGGTCCCGGTCCTCACCCGCGCCCGTGCCGCCCGTGGCGCCCATCCGGCGGCCGCCTTCTGGGGCACGGCGTGTGTCCTGGCGCTCCAGCTGGCCGCCCGCGGGCGGCTGCTGCCCGGCCTGACCGCCGCCGACCACGATGCCTGGCGGCTGGGCCCGCTGGACGCGGCCGACCTCGCGCGGCTGCGCGACCTGGCCGCCGCCATGCCGCCGTACGCCCATGCCACGCCCCTCCCGGACACCGACCCGCTCGAACTGCCCGAGCCGGAACGCCATCTGCGGGCCTTCCTGGACGCGGTCGCCGACGGTCTGCCCCGTACGCCCGCCGCGGCGCTGGCCACCGGGGGCCCGGCCTTCGCGGCCGAGGCCCCGCAGCGCGTCCCCGGGCAGCGCGCCTGGGCCGCGGACGTCGCGGCCGGTCATGACGCGGGCGTACGGATCTCGCTGCGGGTGGAGGTGCAGGGGATGGACGCGGCGGATGCGGCCGAGGGGACCGGCGACGGGGCGCGCTTCACCGCCGTCCTCCAGGTGCACAGCCCCTCCGATCCGGCGCTGGTCGCCGATGCCGCCGAGGTGTGGGCCGGGGCGTCCTCGGCGGGGCGGGCGTTCGGGCCGGGGGCCCGTATGGACACCCTGCTCACCCTCCGCCGGGCGGCCGCCGTCTGGCCGCCGCTCACCCCGCTGCTGTCCGCAGCCGTCCCGGACGCGCTGTCGCTGGCCGACGAGGAGATCGCCGAGCTGCTCGGCTCCGCCGGACGCACCCTGGCCGCCGCGGGAGTGGAGGTGCACTGGCCCCGGCAGTTGGCCCGCGAGCTCACCGGACGGGCGGTGGTGGGCCCGCCCGGCCCCTCGGACGGGTCCGGGTCCGGGCTGCCCTCGCTGCTGTCCGCCGAGGCGCTGCTCTCGTTCAGCTGGCGGTTCGCGGTCGGCGACCAGGAGATCGACCGGGCGGAGCTGGAGCGGCTGGCCGAGGCGGGCCGTCCGCTGGTGCGGCTGCGCGACCAGTGGGTGCTGCTCGACCCGGAGGCGGTGCGGGCCGCCCGCGACCGCCGGGACCGTAAGATCACGCCGCTGGACGCGCTCGGCGCCGCGCTCACCGGGACCGCCGAGGACGAGGGCGGCGAACGGGTGGCCGTTGAGGCGTCCGGATGGCCGGCCGAGCTGCGCGACCGGCTCGCCGACCCGGAGCGCGCCGACGCCTCGGCGGTGCGGCAGCCCGCGGCGCTCGCCGCGACGCTGCGCGACTACCAATTGCGCGGGCTTTCCTGGCTGCACCGGATGACCTCGCTGGGGCTGGGCGGCACCCTCGCCGACGATATGGGGCTCGGCAAGACCATCACCCTCATCTCGCTCCATCTGCACCGGCAGGCCCTTCCCTCCTCGACGGGCCCCACGCTCGTCGTCTGCCCCACTTCGCTCATGGGCAACTGGCAGCGGGAAATCGAGACGTTCGCCCCGGGCACCCCCGTACGCCGCTACCACGCCGGGCGGCGCAGCCTGGCCGACCTGGCCGCGGACGAGTTCGTGCTGACCACCTACGGCACGATGCGCCGCGATGCCGCGCGCCTGGCGGAGGCGGGCTGGGGACTGGTCGTCGCCGACGAGGCACAGCACATCAAGAACCCCTTCTCCGCGACCGCCAGGGCGCTGCGCACCCTCCCGGCCAAGGCGCGGGTGGCGCTGACCGGCACCCCGGTGGAGAACAACCTCTCGGAGCTGTGGGCGATCCTGGACTGGACGACCCCGGGGCTGCTGGGGCCGCTGGGCCGGTTCCGTAGGCGCTATGCGCAGGTCATCGAGGGTGGTGCGGCGGCCTCCCCGGAGGCGGCAGCGGCGGCCGAGCGACTGGCCCGGCTGGTGCGGCCGTTCCTGCTGCGCCGCCGCAAATCCGACCCGGGCATCGCGCCGGAGCTGCCGCCCAAGACGGAGACCGACCGCACGGTGGCGCTGACCGAGGAACAGGCCGGGCTGTACGAGGCCGTGGTGCGCGAGGGACTCCAAGAGGTCGCCGGGGCGGACGGGTTCGCGCGGCGCGGCCTGGTGGTCAAGCTGCTCACCGCGCTCAAGCAGATCTGCAACCACCCCGCGCAGTTCCTGAAGGAGGCGGATCCGCGTATTCCCGGGCGTTCCGGAAAGGTCGAACTGCTCGACGAGCTGCTGGACACCCTCCTCGCCGCGGAGGCGAGCGTGCTGGTCTTCACGCAGTACGTCCAGATGGCGCGGCTGCTGGAGACCCATCTGGCGGCGCGCGGGGTGCCCACGCAGTTCCTGCACGGCGGGACGCCGGTGGCCCGCCGCGAGGAGATGGTGCGCCGCTTCCAGGACGGGGAGGTGCCGGTGTTCCTGCTGTCGCTGAAGGCCGCCGGTACGGGGCTGAACCTCACCCGGGCCGGGCATGTCGTGCACGTCGACCGCTGGTGGAACCCGGCCGTCGAGGCGCAGGCCACCGACCGCGCGTACCGCATCGGGCAGACCCAGCCGGTGCAGGTCCACCGGCTGATCGCGGAGGGCACGATCGAGGACCGGATCGCCGACATGCTCGCCCGAAAACAGCAGCTGGCGGACGCCGTGCTGGGCGCCGGCGAGGCGGCGCTGACCGAACTGAGCGATGCGGAACTGGCGGAACTGGTGGAGCTGCGAGGGAGCGGACGATGAGTGGGGACTTCGAGGACGCGGATGCGGCCGGCACCGAGGCCGAGCGGACCTTCGCCGCGCTGCCGCCGGCCCGTGGCGGCGGCTTCGCGCGGACCTGGTGGGGGCAGGCATGGCTCAAGGCGCTGGAGGACACCGCGCTCGACGGTCAGCAGGTCAAACTCGAGCGGCGGCACGCCCGGGCGGGTGCGGTCGGCGCGGTATCGGTGCGTCCCGGCCGGATCACCGCGGTCGTCCAGGACCGCGACCACACCCGGCACCGCTCGGACGTCCTGCTCCAGCAGTTGAGCGCGGTGGAGTGGGACCGCCTCCTGGACCTGGTCGCGGACCGGGCGGGACATATCGCGGCACTGCTGGACCACGACATGCCGCCGGTCCTGGTCGAGGACGCGGCGGCCTGCGGGATCGAACTGCTGCCGGGCATCGGGGACTTGGAATCCGCATGCAGCTGCGGGGCCTGGGACCACTGCGCGCATACGGCCGCGCTGTGCTATCAGGTGGCGCGGCTGCTCGACCGGGACCCGTTCCTCCTGTTGCTGCTGCGCGGCCGCGGTGAGCGGGAGCTGCTGGCGGAGGTGCAGAACCGCAGCGCGGCGGGGGCCGAGGCGCCGGAAGGTGAAGGGATACCGTCCGACAGGGGCGTACCGGCCGTCGAGGCGTACGCGGCGCGCGACATCCTGCCGCCGCTGCCCGTACCGCCACCGGCCGTAGAGACCCCGGTCGCCGCGCCCGTACTCGGCGGCGGCACCCCGCCCGCGCCCGGGGTGGACCCGGCCGCGCTGGAGTTCCTGATCGCCGACACGGCGGCGCGCGCCCAGCGGCTGCTGGCGGAGGCGCTCTCCCCCGGGCATCCGGACGCTCCGCCGCCGCCCGCGCTGACGCCCGGTCAGGATGCGGTACGGCTGGCGGCGGCCGGTCCCGGCGCGGCCATATCGGCGCGCCTGGCCACCGGTTCGGGACGCGAGGGCCGGGGTCTGGACCTGGCGGTACGGGCCTGGGAGCTGGGCGGCCCGGCCGGGCTGGCCGTCCTGGAGGAGGAGTGGACGCCGGAACCGGAAGCGCTGGCGCGGGCGGCCGACCGGCTCGCGGCAGCCTGGACGGACGATGAGAACCGGCCACGGCTGCGGGCCGCAGGCAACCGCTGGACGGTGGCCGACGGCACCGCCCAGCTGCGCTACGGGCCGGACGGCCGCTGGTGGCCGTACCGGAAGGACGGCGGGCGGTGGATACCGGCCGGACCGGCGTCGGACGATCCGGCGGGCGCGCTGGCCGAGGCGGCGGAAGCGACGGAGGAGGTGGAGGCGGTGGAGGCGGCGGCGCAGGGGTGAGCGATGGTTGCGGGCGCCAGGGCGGGCGCCCCCACGGCGCCCGCCCCGGCCCCGGTTTGGCCCATCGCCCCGGTCCGGCCCATCCCCCACCCCGGCGCAATCCGCCCCATCCTGCTGCGCCATGCCCCCGCTCGTGATTCGCTGGACCGATCCCCCACCGTCAGGCACGCCGCCCGCAGCAGGAGGACCCGTGACCGGCACTTCGCCGCATTCGCCGCAGCAGACGCCGTACGGACAACCGCCCCAGCCCGCCAACGAGACGACCCGCACCCCGCACCCCACCGACCGGCACGACCGTCTCCTCCCGTATTACGAAGACCGCTCCCCCGGCACCGGTGCGCTGCCCCCGCGCGCCTGGTTCGCGGCATCGGACGCGCCCCGGATCTCGCTGCACGGCGTCTGGCGCTTCCGGCTCTCGGCGCGGGCCGATGCCGAGGACGACTCCTTCGCCCGGCCGGACTTCGACGACGCCCAGTGGCAGGACCTGCGGGTGCCGGGCCACTGGGTGCTCAAGGGGGCCTTTGCTTCCGAGGGCTCGGAGGAGGGCGAAGAAGGAGCGCAGTGGAACGGGGCGCCCGCGTACACCAACACCGCCTACCCCTTCCCGGTCGACCCGCCGCGGGTGCCGGACGAGAATCCGACCGGCGACCACCGGCAGGTCTTCGATCTGCCCGACGGCTGGGGCGAGGGGCCCGCGGTGCTGCATTTCGGCGGGGTGGAGTCCTGCGCCCGGGTCTGGCTCAACGGGCAGGAGCTGGGGCATTTCAAGGGCAGCAGGCTGCCGCACGAGTTCGAGGTGGGGCATCTGCTGCGGCCGCGCGGCAATGTGCTGGCGGTGCGGGTGCACCAGTGGTCGTCGGGCAGCTATCTGGAGGACCAGGACCAGTGGTGGCTGCCGGGCATCTTCCGGAACGTGACGGTGCACCGCCGCCCCGAGGGCGCCGTCGTCGACCACTTCGTGCACGCCGGATTCGATCACGTCACGGGCGAGGGCACGCTACGGGTGGACTGCACACCGGCCGGGCGGGTGACCGTCCCGGAGCTGGGACTCGACCTGGCCACCGGGGAGAGCGCAACGGTCTCCGTACGTCCCTGGACCGCGGAGGAGCCCCGTCTCTACGACGGCGAGCTGGTCACCCCGGGCGAGCGGATCCCGCTGCGGATCGGGTTCCGTACGGTCCGCATCGAGGACGGTCTGCTGAAGGTCAACGGCCGCCGGATCCTGCTGCGCGGCGTCAACCGCCATGAATTCCACCCGCGTTACGGGCGCACGCTCGGCCCCGAGGCGATGCGCCACGATCTGGTGCTGATGAAGCGTCACAACATCAACGCCGTGCGCACCAGCCACTATCCGCCGCACCCCGCCTTCCTCGACCTGTGCGACGAACTGGGGCTGTGGGTGATCGACGAATGCGATCTGGAGACCCACGGTTTCGGCCGGCAGGACTGGCGGGGCAATCCGGCCGACGACGCACGCTGGGAGCCGGCGCTGCTGGACCGGGCCCGGCGGATGGTCGAGCGGGACAAGAACCACCCCAGCATCGTGCTGTGGTCGCTGGGCAACGAGTGCGGCACCGGCCGCGGGCTGTCCGCCATGGCCTCCTGGATGCGCGAGCGCGATCCGTCCCGGCCGCTGCACTACGAGGGCGACCGCACCTGCGCGGACACCGATGTGTACTCCCGGATGTACGCCGGCCACGCCGAGGTGGAACGCATCGGACGGCGCGCCGAGGAGCCGCTGCCCGACCCGGAGCTGGACGCCCGGCGGCGTCAACTGCCCTTCATCCTCTGCGAGTACGCCCATGCGATGGGCAACGGACCGGGCGGTCTGAGCGAGTACCAGCGGCTGTTCGAGAGATACGACCGCTGTCAGGGCGGCTTCGTCTGGGAATGGATCGACCACGGGCTGCGCCGGCTGACGCCCGACGGCGAGGTGTTCCACGCCTACGGCGGCGACTTCGGCGAGGAACTGCACGACGGCAACTTCGTCTGCGACGGGCTGGTCCTCCCCGACCGGACGCCCTCCCCCGGCCTGGTGGAGTTCAAGAAGGTCATCGAGCCGGTACGGATCGAGCCGCTGCCCGGCGGGGACGACGGGACGGGCAGGGTCCGGATCACCAATCTCCACGACTTCGCCGATCTGGGGCATCTGCACTTCCGCTGGCGCTACGAGGTGGCGGGCCTGGGGCGCGGATCGGGACGGCTGGCGGTGCCGCCCCTGGCACCCGGGGAATCGGCGGATCTGCAGCTGTCGGCGCCTTCGGTGCGGGAGGGCGACACCGGGGAAGCCTGGTGGACGGTGACGGCGGTGCTCGCCGCGGACACACCCTGGGCGGACGCCGGCCACGAGGTCGCCTGGGGCCAGCTGCCGGCCCCCGCGCTCCCCCTGCCCGATCCCCCGCACCGCGCCCCTGCGACCCCGCGCCGCGGCGAGGGCAATGTGATCGTCCTCGGTCCGGGCACCTTCGATGCCACGACGGGCACGCTCCGCTATCTGGACGGCGTTCAGCTCACCGGTCCCCTCGTGGACGTGTGGCGGGCGCCGACGGACAACGACGAGGGCCCGACCTGGCTTCCGGGGCCGCATACGGCAGAGCAGTGGCGGCGGATCGGACTGCACCGGATGCGGCATCGCGTCGATGCCGTCGAGACCGGCCCCGGCGCCCTGGTGGTCCGCACCCGCATCGCCCCGGCCGCCACGGATCTGGCGCTGCGCGCCGTCTACCGCTGGACGGCCGAAGGCACCCGGCTGCGTCTGGAGGTGGCCGTCGACCCCGAGGGCGACTGGCGCGTCCCGCTGCCGCGGCTGGGGGTGACGATGGCGCTGTGCGGGAGTCTGGGGCGTGCGCAGTGGTTCGGCGGCGGGCCCGGTGAGGGCTATCCCGACACCCGGGCCGCGGCGCAGGTGGGCCTGTGGTCGATGCCGGTGGAGGCGCTCCAGACGCCGTACGTCCGGCCGCAGGAGAACGGCGCCCGGCCCGGGGTGCGTTGGGCCCGGCTGACCCGCAGCAACGGCAAGGGCCTGCGCGTCGAGGGCGATCCGCACTTCTTCTTCACCGCCCGCCGCTGGTCCGTGGCCGAGCTGGCCGCGGCCCGGCACACCACCGATCTCGCCCCGGGCGACCGGCTGTGGCTGCATCTCGACCATGCGCAGCACGGCATCGGCAGCGGGTCCTGCGGGCCGGGCGTGCTGCCGCAGCACCGGCTGGAGGCGGCGCCGGCCCGGTTCGCGTTCGTCTTCTCGTCGCTGGGCTGAGGTTGCCGTCGCCGGGCCGAGTCGCCTTCGCCGGCCAGCGTTCCCGTCGCCGGGCCGGGTTCCCGTCGCCGGGCTGAGGCGGCGCGCCCGGCGTTACGATCCGACCACGGGCCGGGCGACGCCCCGCCGGGCCCATCACTCGCACCCGCGGCGGCGCAGCCCGTCGGCACCGAAAGGCACCGCACCATGGCCGGCACCTCCCCGTCGTTCGTCGAAGCCCTCGCCGCGGGGCCGGTCGTCCTCGACGGCGGGCTGTCCAACCAGCTGGAGGCCGCCGGGCACGATCTGAGCGATGCGCTGTGGTCGGCCCGGCTGCTCGCCGAGGATCCCGAGGCGGTGGTGGATGCGCATCTGGCGTACTACAAGGCCGGGGCCCAGGTGGCGATCACCGCCAGCTATCAGGCGACGTTCGAGGGGTTCGCGCGGCGCGGCACCGGGGCGGCGCGGGCCGCCGAGCTGATGGCGCGGAGCGTGGAGCTGGCGCGTGCGGCGGCGGGGCAGGCGGAGGCGGTCGGGGTGCGGGGGCCGCTGTATGTGGCGGCGTCGGCCGGACCGTACGGGGCGATGCTGGCGGACGGCTCGGAATACCGCGGCCGGTACGGCCTGTCGGTGGACGAGCTGGAGCGCTTCCACCGCCCGCGGCTGGAGGTGCTCGCCGCGGCCGGGCCCGATGTGCTGGCGCTGGAGACGGTGCCGGACGCCGAGGAGGGCCGGGCGCTGCTGCGGGCGGTGCGCGGGCTGGGGGTTCCGGCCTATCTCTCGTACAGCGTGGCGGGCGACCGCACGCGGGCCGGACAGCCCCTGGCAGAAGCGTTTGCCCCGGCGGCGGAGGCGGACGAGGTGGTCGCGGTCGGGGTGAACTGCTGCGCGCCCGGCGATGCGGACCGTGCGGTGCGGCTCGCCGCGCAGATCACCGGCAAGCCGGTGGTGGTCTACCCCAACAGCGGGGAGCGCTGGGACGCCGGGGCGCGGGCGTGGTGCGGCAGTCCGGCGTTCACCGCGGACCGGGTCGCGGCGTGGGCCGCGGCCGGCGCCCGGCTCATCGGCGGCTGCTGCCGGGTCGGCCCGGACGCCATCGCCGAACTGGCTGCGGTCCTGGGCCGATAGGCCCCGGCGGGCGCGGGCGGCGTTACCCAGCCGCAACCACCTGCAACGGCGACAAAGGTCCTGGCCAATGGCAGGATGCAGGCCAACTCGCAGCATGCACGGCTTGGTTGGTACTTGCTCACCGCGCCTGGAGGACCCGTGTCCGCTCGCTCCGCGTTGCCCGCCCTTTCCGTACTCGCGGCCGTCGCCGTACTGGCCGGTTGCACCAGCACCGCATCCGGAGGAAACAAAAGTTCCGGCCCGGATCTGGTCTCCGCCGGGAAACTGACGACCTGCACCCATCTGCCGTATGCCCCGTTCCAGGTGAAGAAGGACGGCGCGATCGTCGGGTTCGATGTGGACCTGGTGGATCTGGTGGCCAAGGACATGGGCGTCCGGCAGGAGATCGTCAACACCCCCTTCGAAGGGATCGAGACCGGCCAGGACTTCACCATCCGCAAATGCGATCTGGCCGCCGCGGGCATGACCATCACCCCGGCCCGGGAAAAGGTGATGGATTTCTCCGACCCGTATTTCAACGCCACCCAGGCGCTGTTGACGAAGAAGGGCAAGCCCTTCAAGAAGGTCGAGGACCTCAAGGGAAAGAAGCTCGGCTACCAGAAGGCCACCACCGGCGGGATCTACGCCAAGGCGCACGGCAAGGGCGTCGAACTGGTGGAGTTCGAGGACCTGGGGCTGCTGCTGACGGCGGTGAAGTCCGGTCAGGTCGATGCCGGGATCAATGACAACGGCGTGCTCTTCGACTATGTGAAGAAGAACCCGGACACCGCCGTCACCGCGGAGTTCAACACCGGCGAGCACTACGGCATCGGCGTACGCACCGGAAACGACGCGCTGCGCAAAAAGATCAACGCGGTCCTCAAGAAGGCGAAATCCGACGGCCGGTACGACCGGATCTACAAGAAGTGGTTCGGCACCACCCCGCAGACGACGGGCCGTTCGTGATGCCGCTGTCCAGGCGACGGCGCACGCGGATCATCCGCGGCGTCCAGTACGGCGTCCTGGTGGTCGCCGTGGTGGCCCTGGCGCTGGTGGCCGACTGGCATCAGCTGCGTACGGCGTTCTTCGACGTCGAGGTCGCCAAGGCGCTGTTTCCCGACATCATCACCACCGCACTGGTCAACACCGTTCTCTACACCCTGCTCGGCTTCGGTTTCGGACTCGGCCTCGGCCTGGTGCTGGCGCTGATGCGGCTGTCGTCCGTACCGCCCTACCGGTGGATCGCCATCACCTATATCGAGTTCTTCCGTGGCGTCCCGGCGCTGCTGGTGTTCATCGCGCTGGGCTTCGGGGTGCCGCTGGCGTTCCAGGTCGCACTCGATATGAACGTCACGGTCATGCTCTCGCTGGGGCTGGTGGGCGCGGCTTATATGGCGGAGACCATCCGGGCCGGAATACAGGCGGTGCCGAAGGGGCAGACGGAGGCGGCGCGTTCGCTGGGGATGTCGCAGGGCCGGGCGACGGTCTCGATCGTCATTCCGCAGGCGTTCCGGATCGTTCTGCCGCCGCTGACCAATGAACTGATTCTGCTGACCAAGGATTCCTCGCTGGTGTATCTCCTGGGGCTTTCCCTCAACCAGTTCGAACTGGCCAATTTCGGCCGGGACGCGCTCAACGAACACAAAAGCCTGACCCCGGTGCTGATCGCCGGGCTGTGCTATCTGGTGATCACCCTGCCCCTGGGCCAGCTGGTCCGTCGGCTGGAGGCCCGTACGGCGCGGGCGAGGTGAGCGCGATGACGAAGGAGACGACGGAGGAGCGGGCCGCCGGGGCGGCGATCGATGTGCGGGGGCTGCGCAAGTCCTTCGGCGCGCTGGAGGTGCTGCGCGGGATCGACTTCTCGGTGGCACGCGGTGAAGTGGTGTGCGTCATCGGGCCGTCGGGGTCCGGCAAGTCGACCCTGCTGCGCTGTGTGAATCTGCTGGAGGAGCCGAGCGCCGGGCGGGTCACGGTGGCGGGCACGGAGGTGACCGACCCGGAGGTGGACATCGACCGGGTCCGGCGCCGGATCGGGATGGTGTTCCAGTCCTTTCACCTTTTTCCGCATCTGACCGCGCTGGAGAACCTGACGATCGCTCAGCGGCGGGTGCTGCACCGCGGCCGGGCCGAGGCGGAGCGGATCGCCCGGACCAACCTGGCGCGGGTCGGGCTGAGCGGCAAGGAGGCGGCCTATCCGGCGCAGCTGTCGGGCGGGCAGCAGCAGCGGGTGGCCATTGCCCGTGCGCTGTCCATGGACCCGGAGTTGATGCTGTTCGACGAGCCGACCTCGGCCCTCGACCCCGAACTGGTCGGCGACGTACTGGCGGTGATGCGCGCGCTGGCGCGGGACGGTATGACGATGCTGGTCGTCACCCATGAGATGAGCTTCGCCCGGGAGGTCGCCGACCGGGTGGTGTTCATGGACGACGGATCGATCGTCGAGGAGGGCACCCCGGAGCAGGTGGTGGGCGCCCCACGGCACGAGCGGACCCGGACGTTTCTGGCGCGGGTGCTGGATCCGGCGGCGGTGGAGATGGAAGGGGAAAGGGAGGCGGAAGTGGCGGCGGAGGCGGACGGCACGGCCGGGTAGCGCGCGGAGGTGCCGCCCCGACCGTACCGCCGGCTCCGGCTCAGGACAGCGGTCCGGTGAGCTTCTTGGTGTTGGTGCGGTTGCCCATCAGGCTGCAACTGACGGTCTTGATGCCGATCTTGTAGCCCTGGAGGTTGGGGAACTGCACATAGGTGCCCTCGGCGGTGCCGGAGGGCTGCCGGGCAGCCTTGCTCGTCAGCTCCTTCTTGCACAGCGAGGACGCCTTCTGCTTGATGTCCTCGCTGGTGGTGAAGCCGGAGCCGAGCTGATGGGTGGTGACGACCTCGGCGTCGTGCGGGCCGTTGCACGAGGCCGAGGTGTTGTTGCCGGCGCCGGACGGCGGCAGGTTGTAGCAGTCGCCGACCTTGAGCTCGTAGAAAGGCAGCGTGCCGCTGCCGGGCGTCGGGTCCGCGGTGGCCGTGGCGTTGTCGGCCGACGGGGTCTGCGAGGGGTCGTCGGAGGGCGTGGCCGAGGCGCTGTCGGAGGGGGTGGCGCTGGAGGCGGCGGGCTGGGCGCGGTGCGGGCTGTCGCCGCCGCTGCTCATCACGACGACGGTGATGACGGCGGCCACCACCAGGGCGCCGCCCGCGATGATCGCCGCGATGACCTTGCCGTTGCCTCCGCCGCCGGACGGCGGGACGGGCGGCTGCTGCCAGCCACCGGGCGCCGCCGGACCGCCGGGGCCGTATCCGCCGCCGGCGGGTTGCTGCCAGCCACCGGGCGGCTGCTGGCCGGCCGGCTGGGCGTAGCCACCCTGGCCGTAACCGCCCTGGCCGAAGCCACCGGCGGGCGGGCCGAAGCCCCCCGGAGCGTCGTTCGGCGGCTGGTTCGGCGGAGGCGGAGGAAAGCTCATGGCAGAAATGATCGCTTCTTTACGGGGTTTTGGGTGAGGCGGTGACCAACCTGGAACATTCCGGAGTTGAACCGTCCGCCGGGCGCACACCTTTGGACGGGAACACGCCAAGGCAACCCTACGACCCGGCGGTCACCGGCGTGCACCGGCCCGGCCCGAGGGCGGGGCCGGCGCCGGGGCCGGTCAGGCGCCGGGGCCGGTCAGGCCGCCCCGAGAAGATGGTCCAGGGCCAGCTGGTCCAGGTGCTCGAAGGCCATACCGCGGGCGGCGGCCGCCTCGGCGTCGAAGGTCTCGAAAGCGGTCCGGTCCGCCAGCAGCCCGGCCAGACCGTCCTCGGCGGTGGGCCGCGCCAGCCGGTCCAGACGCGCGGCGCCCAGGGCGGCCTGTACGGCGGGGTCGGCGCGGAAGGCCGCCGCGCGCTCCTTGAGGATCAGATAGTTGCGCATACAACCGGCCGCCGAGGCCCACACACCGTCCCCGTTCTCGGTGCGCGGCGGCTTGAAGTCGAAGTGCCGCGGCCCGTCGTAACCGGCGCTCTCCAGCAGATCGACCAGCCAGAACGCGGCGCGCAGATCGCCCGCGCCGAAGCGCAGGTCCTGGTCGTACTTGATCCCGCTCTGCCCGTTGAGGTCGATGTGGAAGAGCTTGCCGGACCACAGCGCCTGGGCGACGCCGTGTGCGACGTTCAGGCCGGCCATCTGCTCATGGCCGACCTCCGGGTTGACACCGTAGAGCCCGGGGCGCTCCAGGCGTTCGATGAAGGCCAGGGCGTGGCCGACGGTGGGCAGCAGGAGGTCGCCGCGCGGCTCGTTGGGCTTGGGCTCGATGGCGAACCGCAGGTCGTAGCCCTGCTCGACGACGTACTGACCGAGCAGGTCGAACGCCTCCTTGAGCCGGTCCAGCGCCACCCGTACGTCCTTGGCCGCGCCCGACTCCGCGCCCTCCCGTCCGCCCCAGGCCACATAGGTCCGCGCCCCCAGCTCCGCCGCGAGGTCGAGGGTGCGGAGCGTCTTGCGCAGGGCGTAGCGGCGGATGTCGCGGTCGTTGGCGGTGAAGGCGCCGTCCTTGAAGACGGGGTGGGTGAACAGGTTGGTGGTGACCATCGGGACGGCCATGCCGGTGGCATCGAGCGCGGTGGTGAAGCGCCGGACCGCTGCCGCGCGCTCGCGGCCGTCGGAGCCGTGCGGGATCAGATCGTCGTCGTGGAAGGTGACGCCGTAGGCGCCCAGCTCGGCGAGCCGGTGGACCGCCTCGACGGGGTCCAGCGCGCCCCGGGTGGCGTCCCCGAAGGGATCGCGGCCCTGCCAGCCGACGGTCCACAGGCCGAAGCTGAAGTTGTCCTCGGGTACGGGCTGATGGCGCATCGCGACTCCCTCGGCGGTTTCGTCAACGGGCCTTACAAATTCCGCGGCGGCCAAACTAATATGCGGCAGCACACCGGGGAACCCCCTGGACGGGGCCCGGTAACCGAGCCGCCGAGGGAGAGTGCACGATGGGCGCACAGTCAGCCGGACCGCTCGTCGTCGGGGTGGACAGCTCCACCCAGTCCACCAAGACGCTGGTCGTGGACGCGGCCACCGGCGCCGTCGTCGCGCGGGGCCATGCGCCGCACAGCGTCAGCGGCGGCGAGCGCAAGGAGAGCGACCCGGGGCAGTGGTGGCGGGCGCTGGGCGAGGCGCTGCACCAGTGCGGGGAGGCGGCCCGGCAGGCGTCCGCGCTCTCCGTGGGCGGCCAGCAGCACGGCCTGGTGGCGCTGGATGCGGCCGGGGAGCCCGTACGGCCCGCGATCCTGTGGAACGACGTGCGCTCGGCGCCCCAGAGCGAGCGCCTGACCGCGGAGTTGGGCGGGCCGCGGGCCTGGGCCGAGCGGGTCGGCAGCGTGCCGGCGCCGGCCTTCACCGTCACCAAATGGGCCTGGCTTCGGGAGCACGAGCCGGAGTCGGCGGCCGCAACGGCCGCGGTGCGGCTGCCGCACGACTACCTCGTCCAGCGGCTGACCGGCCAGGGCGTCACCGACCGCGGCGATGCCTCCGGGACGGGCTGGTGGGCCTCGGCCACCCAGGCGTACGACACCGAGATCCTCGACCGCATCGGCCTGCCGCCGGACGCGCTGCCGCGGGTCGCCGCGCCGGGCGAGGCGGCCGGGACGGTCCACGCCGGCGATCTGCCGCTGCCGCACGGTGCGCTGGTGGCGGCCGGCACCGGGGACAACATGGCCGCGGCCCTCGGTCTGGGGCTGCGCCCGGGGCAGCCGGTGCTGAGCCTGGGCACCTCCGGGACGGTCTATGCGGTCTCCCGGCACCGGCCCGCCGATCCGACCGGCACCGTCGCGGGCTTCGCCGATGCCCGCGGCGACTGGCTGCCGCTGGCCTGCACCCTGAACTGCACCCTGGCCGTGGACCGGATCGCGGCGCTGCTCGGCCGGGACCGCGAGGCCGTCGAACCGGGCGGCGGCGCCGTCCTGCTGCCCTTCCTGGACGGCGAACGCACCCCGAACCTGCCCGGCGCCGCCGGCCTGCTGCACGGGCTGCGCCACGACACCACGCCCGGCCAGGTGCTCCAGGCGGCCTACGACGGCGCGGTGTTCGCCCTGCTGCGGGCCCTGGACGAGGTGCTGGACGCGGACACCGCACCCGACGCCCCGCTGCTGCTGATCGGCGGCGGCGCCAGGGGCCTGGCCTGGCGGGAGACCGTACGGCGGCTGTCGGGCCGCCCGGTGGTGGTGCCCGAGGCCGGGGAGCTGGTGGCCCTGGGGGCGGCGGCGCAGGCGGCCGGGCTCCTCCTGGGCGAGGACCCGGCGGCGGTGGCCCGGCGGTGGGGTACGGCGCGGGGCGCGCGGTACGAGGCCAGGGAGCGCGACGAGGCGGCGCTGGAGCGGCTGGCGGCGACGCTGACCGCCGGCGAGGGGTTGCTGCGGGGGTGACGCCGGGGGCGACGGGCGGCGCGGCGAAGGGCGGCGACACCCAGCGGGCGCTGCGCCGCCGCAATCTGTCCCGGGTGCTGCGGGAGGTGGCCGCCGCGGGGACGGTGTCCCGCGCCGGGGTCGCGGCGCGCATCGGGCTGACCCGGGCCGGGGTCGCGCCGCTGGTCGAGGAGCTGCTGCGGGCCGGGCTGCTGGTCGAGACCGGGCGGGCGGCGGGCGGCGGGCGGGGCCGGCCGGGCAGCGGGCTGACGGCCAGCGACCGGGGTCCTGCGGGGCTGGGGGCGGAGATAGGCGTCGGCCATCTGGCCGTGTGCGCGGTGGATCTGCGCGGCCGGGTCCGCGCCCGGGTGGCGGTGGCCGCGGCCAACCGGCACAGCGCACCGGGGCCCGTACTGCGGCGGCTGTCGGCCCTGCTGGCCGAGGTGACGTCCCGGATGGCCGCCGAAGGGCTGCGGCCGGCCGGGCTGACGGTGGCGGTTCCCGGCCTGGTGGCCCGCGGTTCGGCGACCGTGGTGCACGCCCCCAACCTCGGCTGGCGCCAGACGGATCTCGCCTCCGGGCTGGCCGGGACACCGGTGCCGCTCACCGTCGACAACGAGGCGCACCTTGGCGCGCTGGCCGAACTCCGGCTGGGCGGCGGCACGGACGGGCCCGCGCCGCCGGCGGACTTCGTCCATGTCTCGGCGGACGCCGGCATCGGGGCCGCGGTGGTCGTCGACGGTCAACTCCTGCGGGGCGCACGGGGGTTCGCCGGGGAGCTGGGGCATGTGCCGGTGTATCCGGACGGGCGCCCGTGCGACTGTGGGGGCCGGGGCTGTCTGGAGCAGTACGCGGGCGAAAGGGCCGTTCTGCGGGCGGGCGGGATCGCACCGGACGCGGCCGCGCACGCGGGGCCGGGGGCCCGTATCGCGCTGCTCGCGCGGCGGGCGGCCGACGGGGACACGACCGCCACAGGGGCGCTGCGCGAGGCGGGCACGGCACTGGGCATCGCGCTCGCCGGGGCGGTGAATCTGCTCGATCCGCGGGCGGTGGTCCTCGGGGGCGCGCTGGCCGGGCTCGCGCCCTGGATCCTGCCGTCCCTGGAGCGGGAGTTGGCGGTGCGCACGGCTGTCGCCCCGGCGGCCGCACGGCCCGGCGGATGCGTGGTGACGGTGTCGCGGCTGGGGGCGGAGGGGCCGCTGCTCGGGGCGGCGCATTCCGCTCTGTCGGCCGTCCTCGACGATCCGGCCGGCACCAGTACCCCGGCACACTCTCCCCAGAGCTGAACCCGCTAAACCTTTCCATGGAAAGAGAATTCCATGCCACCCCTTCGAGCGATTGTGCTGATTAAAACAGCGCCACTATCGTCGCTTCGGTAGGCCGCCGACGAACAAACTCCCTTGAATGGGGGGACAGTTCCGGCCATGCCGCACCCCCCAAGAGATAGGCGGAGTTGTGACGATTGCCGACGAGACCCACACCGGAAGCCAGGAAGACGCCGCGCATTCGAGTCTGAGTACCACCGCGGCGCGGAATTTGGCGACCACCACCAAAACCGAGCCGCAAATGCAGGGAATGACATCCCGCTGGCTGCTGCGGCTGCTTCCCTGGGTGCAGGTCTCCGGCGGTACGTACCGGGTCAACCGCCGGCTGGCGCACACCGTGGGCGACGGGCGGATCGACTTCGACATCTCCGGCACCGAGGTCACGATCATCCCGGAGGAGCTGCGCGAACTGCCCGCCCTGCGGGACTTCACCGATACCGAGGCGCTGGCCGCGCTGGGTGCGCGGTTCACCCAGCGGGAGTACGCCCCCGGTGAGCTGATCGCCGAGGCGGGCGGGCCCGGCGACCGGCTGGTGCTGATCGCCTACGGCCGGGTGGACCGTATCGGCACCGGCAAGTACGGCGATGCGACCGTGCTGGAGGCGCTGGCCGGCGGCGACCACCTCGGCGATGCCCCGCTGACCGACGACGACGTGCGGTGGGAGTACAGCTATCGCGCGGTGACGCGGGTGACGGTCGTGGAGCTGTCCCGGCAGGCCGCGCGGGAGATCGCCGAGCAGGCGCCCGCGCTGCGCGAGCATCTGGCGACGGCCGGGCAGCGGCCCGTTCACCCGACGAACTCCAGCGGCGAGAAGGCGGTCGCGGTCGCCTCCGGCCACCACGGCGAACCACCCCTGCCCAGCACGTTCGTCGACTACGAGCCGGCCCCGCGGGAGTACGAACTCAGCGTCGCGCAGACCGTACTGCGCGCCCACACCCGGGTCGGCGATCTCTACAACGACCCGATGAACCAGGTCGAGGAGCAGCTCAAGCTCACCATTCAGGCGCTGCGCGAGCGCCAGGAACACGAAATGGTCAACAACCGCGAGTTCGGCCTGCTGCACAACGCCGACCTCACTCAGCGCATCCACACCCGCAGCGGCCCGCCCACCCCCGACGACCTCGATGAACTGCTCGCCACGGTCTGGAAGGACCCGGGCTTCCTGCTGGCCCACCCCAAGGCGATCGCCGCGATCGGCCGGGAGTGCAGCGCCCGCGGGCTGTATCCGACGGCGGTGGACGTCAACGGGCATTCGCTGCCGTCGTGGCGCGGGGTGCCGATTTTCCCCTGCAACAAGATCCCGGTGACGCAGGAGGGCACGAGTTCCATTCTGCTGATGCGTACCGGAGAGGAAAAGCAGGGCGTCGTCGGACTGCACCAGACGGGAATTCCCGATGAATACGAACCGGGCCTGTCGGTACGTTTCATGGGAATCGACGACCGGGCCCTCCTCAACTACCTCGTCAGCACCTACTATTCGTCGGCCATTCTCGTCCCGGATGCCCTGGGCGTTCTCGAGGACGTGGAAATCGGCCACTGAAGGCGCCGGCATCTTCGCCGCCCCGAATTTCCGCGGCCCTCCCTCGTAGGCAGTCCGACCGGCAGCACCTGGCAGCACTCGGCACCACCCAGCAGCACCCAGCAGCACCCAGCAGCACTCAGCACCGACAGAACAGGTGAGCTTTCTCCATGACCACATCCGTGGACCCGACCTCCGGCCCGCAGGCGTCCGAGACCGAGCAGAACCGTTCCAGCCTGGACACCGCGGCCGCGCGCAAGCTGGCGACCACGACCAAGACCGTGCCGCAGATGCAGGGGATCTCCTCCCGCTGGCTGCTGCGCGTCCTGCCCTGGACCCAGGTCTCCGGCGGTACGTACCGCGTCAACCGCCGCCTCACCTACACGCTCGGCGACGGCCGGGTGGAGTTCGTCACGACCGGCTCCGAAGTCCGGGTGATCCCTGCCGAGTTGCGGGAGCTCGCGCCGCTGCGCGACTACACCGACACCCCGACGCTGGAGGCGCTGGCCGACCGCTTCACCCAGCACGAGTTCGCCCCCGGCGACGTCCTCGCCCAGCAGGACCAGACCGCCGACCGGATCATCCTGATCGCCCACGGCAAACTGGACCGGCTCGGCACCGGCAAGTACGGCGGCGAGACGGCCCTGGGACAGCTGGCCGACGGCGACCACCTGGGCGAGGCGGCGCTGCTCTCGGCGGACGCGGAGTGGGAGCACACGGTACGGGCGGTCACGCGGGTGACCGCGCTGACGCTGTCGCGTGCGGACTACGAAGCGGTGCTGGGCCGGTCGGAGTCGCTGCGCGAGCATGTCGAGACCTTCCGGGCCACGCTCGTTCCGGCGCAGAACAAGCACGGTGAGGCGGCCATCGAGGTGGCCGCGGGCCATGTCGGCGAGCCGTCGCTGCCGGGCACCTTCGCCGACTACGAGCGGGCGCCGCGGGAGTACGAGCTGAGCGTCGCGCAGACCGTGCTCAAGATCCACTCGCGGGTCGCGGACCTCTACAACGACCCGATGAACCAGCTGGACCAGCAGCTGCGGCTGACGGTGGAGGCGCTGCGCGAGCGCCAGGAACACGAGATGATCAACAACCGCGAGTTCGGCCTGCTGCACAACGCCGACCTCAAGCAGCGCATCCACACCCGCAGCGGCCCGCCCACCCCCGACGACCTGGACGAGCTGATCTCGCGGCGCCGTAAGACCCAGGTCCTGCTGGCGCATCCGCGCACCATCGCGGCGATCGGGCGGGAGTGGAACGCGCGGGGCATCTACCCGTCCGGGGCGGAGCTCGAGGGCACCGCGGTCCGCGCCTGGCGGGGCATTCCGCTGCTGCCGTGCAACAAGATTCCGGTGACCCCGGACCAGACCAGCTCGATTCTCGCGATGCGGCTCGGGGAGGAGAACCAGGGCGTGGTCGGGCTGCACCAGATCGGAATTCCCGACGAGTACCAGCCGGGCCTGTCGGTGCGCTTCATGGGCATCAACGACCAGGCGGTCATCAAGTACCTGGTCAGCGCCTACTACTCGGCGGCGGTGCTGGTGCCGGATGCGCTGGGCATTTTGGAGAACGTCGAGATCGGTCACTGACCTCGCAGCGGTCGGCGGACCGCGGTCGAGCGCACCCGGGTGCCGCATTCCCGCCCACCGGGGCAGGGGGTGCGGCACCCGGGTGACGTGCGATCAGTACGGGGCGATTTCCGGGAAGTTCTGACCTGCACAGTTCCGTCTTTGGTCAAGCCATTGGCACAAGGGCCAGCCCCTTGGCAGGGCGTGAGCTGTTGCGCATCATGAAACGCATCGGCGTGCGTGACATGAACGCGACCAACCCTCGGTCTTGTCAGGAGTTCACACATGGAACCCGACCGCCGTCCCCCGGCCCGCAGACGTCTGCTCACCGGCGCCGCCGCGATCGCCGCGGCCACCGCCCTCGGCCCGCTCTCCGCGACCTCCGCCCACGCGCATCCGCGCCCCGACGGCCCGTACCACCCCGACGACCCCGCGGACCCGGCCGACCTCGGCGACCTCGCCGACCTGGCCGTCCAGGCCGGCACCGTGGACTATCCGCCACTGCACTGGTCCCCCGCCGCCCCCGCCAACTTCACCGCCGCCAACCGCCCGGGCCAGTACGCCATCGACATGGTGGTGGTGCATGTGACGCAGGAGAGCTTCGGCGACACCCTCCGGCTGTTCCAGGACCCGGCACACAAGGCCGCCGCGCACTATGTCGTCCGCTCCGCCGACGGCTATATCGCCCAGTGCGTACACGAGAAGGACGTCGCCTGGCACGCCGGGAACTGGGGCTACAACACCCGCGCCGTCGGCATCGAGCACGAGGGCTGGACCGATGACCCCAAGTGGTTCAGCGATGTGCTCTACGCCCAGTCGGCGCGGCTGACCGCCGCGGTGTGCGACCGCTACGGGATCCCCAGGGACCGCGAGCACATCATCGGGCACGTCGAGGTCCCCGGGACCGACCACACCGATCCGGGGCAGTACTGGGACTGGGCGCACTACATGGAGCTGGTCGCGGCCGCGAACCGCTGACCGGCGCCGCCAACCGCTGACCGCCGCCGCGGCGCACACACCGGCCGCGCGGCCGGACCGCGCAGCCGTCGCCACCTCGCCCGAACACGACTGGCGTACAACAAATATGCAGATAATCGACATCTGCGGGTCATAGTGGGCGTCTTCGGCACCTGGAACAGTTGACATGACGTCAGGGGGGCTCGTGATGCAGCCATTCGGTCGGACGCGCGGAATACTGACGGTGCTGGTGGTCTCGGCGGTACTGGCCGGTGGCGGGCTCGCGGGCGGGGCGCGGGCCACGGCGGTGGGCGACGCCCTGCGCCAGGTGGCCGATGCGCCGGTGGCGCCCGGGGTGGAGTACGAGGAGTTCCTCACGGCGGTGCCGCGCGGCATCGCGCACGGCCATCTGCTGACGGTCGATCTGGACGATCCCCGGGTGACGGTGGATCTGCTGTATCCGGGAGCGGTCGCCGCCCGCTCGCCCGTGTCCGAGCTGGCCGCCGGGCGCGGCGCGGTGGGGGCGGTCAACGGCGATTTCTTCAACATCAGCGAGGGCCAGCACCCGGGGGTGGAGCCGACGGGCGCCTCGGACGGGCCGGCGATCTCCTCCGGTCGGCGGCTGAAGGCCGCGGTGCCCGACGGCCAGCGGTTCGGGCCGGTCATGCCGCCGGGAGCGACCACCGAGGACGTCCTGGGCGTCGGCTACGACCACCGGGCGCGGCTGGACCGGCTGTCGCTGCGCGGCACGGTGTGGACGAGGGAGGGGCCGCTGCCGCTGCGCGGGCTCAACCAGTACGCGCTGCCGGTGGACGGGATCGGGGAGTACACCGAGCTGTGGGGTCCGGCGTCGCGGGTGCGCGCCACCTGCGGTACGGACACCGACCGGGGGGCGCCGTGCAGTACGGAGACCGCGGAGGTGACCGTCCGGCACGGCCGGGTGGCGGCGCTGGCCGACCGGCCGGGCGCGGGCGGGATCGAGACGGGGGGCGTGGTGCTGGTGGGGCGGGAGGAGGGGGCCCGGCAGCTGCGCAAGCTGCACCTGGGCGATCCGGTGGAGGTCAGCGAGCGGCTCGTCGGCGAGGGGCCGGTGCCGCTGCGCTTCGCGGTCGGCGGCTTCCCGGTCGTGCGCGACGCCCGGCCGGTGGACGGGCTGGACAACGGTGCGGCGACGGTGCGCACGGCGGTGGGGATCGGGGACGGCGGCCGGATGCTGTATCTGGTGGCGCTGGACGGGACGCACGGCGAGCCCGGGATGACGGTGCGCGAGCTGGGCGAGCTGATGAGCAGGCTGGGCGCCCAGGATGCGGTCGACCTGGACGGCGGCGGATCTTCGACGCTGGTCACCCGCGATCCCTTCAGCCGGGAGGTGACCGTACGCAATCATCCGTCCGGCGGGGCGGAGCGGCCGGTGCCGAATGCGGTGGGGGTTTTCAGCTTCGGCTGAGCGGCCGTCCGGCGTCGGTCACGGGCGGACGCTGCTGACCATGTCGGCGGCGCCGGCGAGCCCGTTGTGGATGTCGGGGGCCAGGCTGCTGCCCGCCAGATAGAAGCCGAGCAGGGCGCACACCAGGGCGTGCGAGAACTTGAGTTTTCCGCTGCGCAGGAAGATCACGGTCAGGATCACCAGCAGCAGGATGACGGAAATGGAAATGGCCATGGTGTACCTCCTCGGCCGCCGCCCGAACGGGCGGCCCTGAGTGGCCAGTTTGGCGTATTTCGGGGTATGTCCGGTTCGCCCTCGGGTACGCCAATCGGGTGATCACTGCGTGTCACCGGCCGGATTTCACCCCATTCGGCGCGGCAATGTGGCGCGCATCACGTCACTCCGGGCGACGGCGCGCGCAACGAAGTGCCGTCCTCGGCCGTCTTAGCGGACGCCGCTCTGGCGTACCGCCTACCCGCACCACCGACGAAAGCCCCTGCATGAGCCGATCCCCCTCCGCTGCCCGCCGCCGCATGCGGTGCGGTGCGCTCGCCCTGGTGTCGCTGCTCGGCGCCGGCGCGCTCACGGGGTGCGGGAGCGCCGCGGCCTCGGCGAGCGAGCGCAATGCGGTGCAGGTGGGACTGGGGGCGGCCGGCGGGACGCGGACGGTGCAGACCGGCGACCGGCTCCAGGTGACGGCACGCGGCGGTGTGCTGACCGAGGTGACGGTCACCGATCCACGCGGCCACCTTCTGTCGGGCGCGCTCGACCGGGGCGATACGGTCTGGACCTCCCGTGCGAGGGCCGCGCCGGCCACCAAGTACTCCGTCGTCGCCCGCACCAAGGATGCCCGGGGGGCGGCCGGAGAGATCAAGGAGTCGGTGACCACGGCAGCCGACGGACGGGAGACCGGACGGGCGAACGGGCCCCCCGCAGCCGACCCCTTTGCCAGCCCCCAAAGCAAGCCCACAAAGCCTAATGTGACGGAATGAGCACCGTGCAGGACCAGGATGAACTTTCGGCATGGCGGCGCTTCCGGCGCCGCGTGCCCAACGGCTTTGCCATCATTTTCAGCGTGCTGGGGCTCTTCTGCGCCCTGACAGCACTGATCGGACCCTTGCGGCACGGTCTCCAGCCGGTGATCTACTGGCTGGACACGCTGACGATCCCGGTGTCGACGAACTTCGCCTACGCCGCGTTCCTCTTCCTGCTCGGCGCGGCACTGGCCGCCCGTAAGCGGGTGGCTCTGTGGTTCCTGGTGGCCTACATGCTGCTGGTCGCCCTGGCCGATGCGCTGTTCCTCGTCGACGGCGCCTGGAATTACGCGTTCTCCCTCGTGCTGTGCACGGGCTCGCTGGCGCTGCTGCTCGTCGCGCACCGCGAGTTCTACGCGATCACCCGCCGCGGGGCGTTCCTGCGGGCCATCGGCGTACTGGCCGGCGGACTGGTGGCCGCGGTGCTGATCGGCTGGGGGCTGGTCTCGCTGTTCCCCGGCACGCTGCGGTCCGGCGGCGGCAACCGGCTGCTGTGGACCGTCAACCGCGTCAGCGGCGAGCTGGTCGTCGGGCACCCCTTCGCCGGACATCCGCCGCACTGGGTCGGCACGGTGCTGGGCCTGCTGGGTGCGCTGGCGCTGCTGAACGCCGCCGCCGCGCTGTTCCGCTCGCAGCGGATGGAGGCCGCGCTGCACGGCGACGAGGAGGCCCGTATCCGGGCGCTGCTCGCCCGCTACGGCAGCCAGGACTCGCTGGGCTACTTCGCCACCCGCCGCGACAAGGCCGTGGTCTTCTCCCCCAGCGGCAAGGCCGCCGTCACCTACCGCGTGGAGACCGGCGTCTGCCTGGCCAGCGGCGACCCGGTCGGCGACCGGGAGGCGTGGGGGCCGGCCATCGAGGCATGGCTGGACGTCGCCGGGCGCTACGGCTGGCAGCCCGCGGTCATGGGCGCGAGCGAGGACGGCGCCAAGGCGTTCGCCCGCGCCGGGCTGGGCGCGCTCCAACTGGGCGACGAGGCGATCCTGCACATCAAGGACTTCGACCTGGACGGCCGCGAGATGCGGGTGACCCGGCAGGCCGTCAACCGCGTCGAGCGCACCGGCGCCACCTTCCGGCTGCGCCGCCACTCGGCGCTGTCGGACGAGGAGATGCAGGAGGTCATCCACCGGGCGGACGCCTGGCGCGACACCGAGACCGAGCGCGGCTTCTCGATGGCGCTGGACCGGCTCGGCGACGAGGCGGACGGGGACTGCCTGCTGGCGGAGGCGTTCGACGGCGACGGCAAGATGATGGCGCTGCTGTCCTTCGTCCCCTGGGGCACGGACGGCATCTCCCTCGATGTGATGCGCCGCGACCGCAGCGCGCCCAACGGCGTCATGGAGTACATGGTCGCCCAGCTGTGCGCCCAGTCCGGGCAGCTCGGGGTGCGCCGTGTCTCGCTGAACTTCGCGGTGTTCCGTTCCGCCTTCGAGGAGGGCGGCCGGATCGGCGCCGGCCCGGTGCTGAAGTTCTGGCGCAAACTGCTGCTGTTCTTCTCCAAGTGGTGGCAGCTGGAGGCCCTCTACCGCTCCAACGCCAAGTACAACCCCGAGTGGTACCCGCGCTTCCTGTGCTACGCGGACGCCGGTGCACTGGCCCGGATCGGGCTCGCCTCCGGTATCGCCGAGGGCTTCGTCGCGGTCCCGAGCCTGGGCAAGCTGTGGGGCAAGGGGCACAAGAAGCGGGTGCTGGCTCCGGCGAGCACCGCGGGGCTGCCGTCGCTGGACGAGCTGGGGCTGGTGCACCGTCCGGCCACCGAGGAGGAGCAGCGCGCCGCGGAGCTGGCCGCGCTGCCCGAGCAGGTGCGGGTGCGCCACCACAAGCTGGAGCGGCTGCGCGAGGCGGGCACGGACCCGTATCCGGTGGGGGTCGAGCGCACCCACACCCTCGGCCAGGTGCGCGACGAGTACCCGGAGCTGACGGCGGGGGCGCGGACCGGACAGACCGTGAGCATCGCCGGGCGGGTACTGCTCACCCGCGACCACGGCGGGGTGCTGTTCGCGGTGCTGCGGGACTGGTCGGGCGATCTCCAGATCGCGCTGACCCGGGACGGCAGCGGCAAGGAGCTGCTCGACCGCTTCGGCTCGGACATCGATCTGGGTGACCACATCGAGGCCGAGGGCGAGATCGGCGCCAGCGACCGCGGCGAGCTGACCGTGTTCGTCACCCAGTGGCGGCTGACGGCCAAGTGCCTGCGCCCGCTGCCGGACAAGCGACGCGGTCTGTCCGACCCGGAGGCCAAGGTCCGTCAGCGGTATGTGGACCTGGTCGTCTCGCCGGATGCGCGCGAGACCGTGCGGGCGCGCAGTACGGCCGTCCAGGCGCTGCGCCAGGGGCTGATCGACCGGGGCTATCTGGAGGTCGAGACGCCGATGCTCCAGCAGATCCACGGCGGTGCCAACGCCCGGCCGTTCCACACCCACATCAACGCCTACGACCTCGATCTGTATCTGCGTATCGCACCGGAGCTGTATCTCAAGCGGCTGTGCGTGGGCGGTATGGAGAAGGTCTTCGAGATGGGGCGGACCTTCCGCAACGAGGGCATCTCCTACAAGCACAACCCCGAGTTCACGATGCTGGAGGCGTACCAGGCGTTCGCCGACTACGACGTGATGCTGGACCTGACCCGGGAGCTGATCCAGGGCGCGGCGGTCTCGGCGTTCGGCAGTGCGACGGCCCGTAAGGCCGATGCCGACGGCAAGCTCGTCGAGCACGACATCTCCGGGATCTGGCCGGTCAAGACGGTCTACGGCGCGATCTCGGAGGCGCTCGGCGAGGAGGTCGACGCGGACACCGAGCTCGATGTGCTGCGGCGGCTGTGTCTGCGCGCGGCGGTGCCGGTGAAGCCCGAGATGGGGCGCGGCGACATCGTGCTGGAGATGTACGAGCGGCTGGTGGAGGAGAAGACCACCCTGCCCACCTTCTACAAGGACTTCCCCACGGATGTCTCGCCGCTGACCCGTCAGCACCGCAAGGACCCGCGGCTCGCCGAGCGCTGGGACCTGGTCGCCTTCGGCACCGAGCTGGGCACCGCCTACTCGGAGCTGACCGACCCGGTCGAGCAGCGGCGCCGGCTGACCGCCCAGTCGCTGCTGGCGGCGGGCGGCAACCCGGAGGCGATGGAGCTGGACGAGGACTTCCTCCAGGCGCTGGAGTACGCGATGCCGCCGACCGGTGGTCTGGGCATCGGCGTGGACCGGCTGGTGATGTTCCTGACCGGTCTGTCGATCCGCGAGACGCTGCCGTTCCCGCTGGTGCGGCGCCGCTGAGGCGGCCCGGGCGGGAACATACCGTCAGGGCCCGATGACGGCGGGCGAAACGGCGGAGGCCACCACCTTTCGGGGGTGGCCTTCGCCGTTGGCGGGCACCTCCCACAGGTCGGCGCCGTAGTCGCCGGGCAGGGCGTACAGGAGGGTGCCGCGGTCGAGCCACAGGGCCTGGTCGTCCACGCTCGCCCGTTCGGCGAGCGGGGTCTCGCGGCCGCTGCGCAGGTCCAGGACGTACAGCCGCCAGGGCGCGTCCGCCCCCTTGGGCCGGATCCGCTTCTTGAAGGCGATCCGGGTGCCGTCCGGGGAGAGGGAGGGGCATTCGACGTTCTCGTGGACGGCGGTCAGAGTGTGGCGGGAGAGGTTGCCGCGGACGAGATAGGTGCGGCCCTGGGTGCCGAGGGTGGCGTAGAAGGTGGTGTCGTCGGCGGCGAAGGTCACGCCCCAGAAGTTGTCGTCGACCGCCTGGTGGCGGCGGCCGTCGATCAGGACCGTGAAGTCCTCCAGGTTGTCGTGGAGGGTATGGGTGCGGGTGTCGTAGAGCGCGGTACGGGTGGAGAAGGCGCCGCCCGCGTAGGAGTCGCCGCTGACGAACACCGTCCAGGCGACGAGCCGGCCGCTGGGCGAGACGCGGGCGCGGGTGGGGATGCCGGGCACCGGGAAGCGGCGTACGGGCCTGAGGCGGGAGTCCAGGACGACGGCCTCGTGGCCCGGTACCACTCCCCCGGTGGTGCGCAGGCAGATGCCGGTGCCGGCGGCGGCGTGGAAGCGCAGGCAGTCGCGCGGGGCGGTGGTGCGGGTGGCTCCGGGGGTGGTGAGGGGGACGGTGGCGAGATGGTCGCGCCGGGGTCCCCAGGCCAGGTTCCGGAAGATCAGTCGGCGGGGACCGCCCCCGAGGCGCACCTCGCCCTTCGTCACGGACGGCTGACCCGCATGGCTGCGGTCGCGTTCGGCGGCACGTCCGGCGGCGCGGTGTACGGCGAGGGCGGCGCCCGTCACCAGCAGGGCGGTGACCGCGAGCAGCACCGCCAGGCGGTGACGTACCAGGAACGGCGTCATACGGCGGCCTTTCCGGCGGCGGAGGACCGGTCGCGGACGAGGACCGGCAGGCAGAGCGCGAGCGCGGCGGCCAGCACGCCGGCCGCCCCGGCCAGGGCCGTCGCGGGCCCCAGGGCGGTCCAGGCCGCCCCGAAGAGGACCGCGGCGCCGAACCGGCCCACGGCCTGACCGGTCTGCACCAGGGCGAGCCCGCTCGCGCGCAGGGCGGGTGGGAGAAGGGGTGCGGTGGCGGCCATCAGGACCCCGTCGGTGGCGGCGTAGAAGACGCCCAGGAGGACGAACAGGGCGGCGGTCGCGGGGAGTTGGGCGCCACCGCCGAGGGGGACCAGCAGCAGGAGGTAGGCGGCGAGCAGGGCGCCGTGCCCGGCCAGGAAGACCCGCAGCCGCCCCACCCGGTCGGCGAGGCGGCCGACCGGGAGCGCGAGCAGCAGGAAGGCCGCCGCGGTACCGACCGGCAGCAGCGGGAACCACCGGGCGTCGAGGTGGTGGCGCTGCTGGAGGACGAGGTAGAGGAAGGCGTCGCTGAGGGTGGCGGCGCCCAGCAGGACGGCGGCCAGGCTCAGCCGGGGCACGCCGGGGGTACCGGCCAGGGTGCGCAGCGCCCGTACGAGGCCCGGGCGGGGAGGGTGCGCGGGGTGCCGGGGGGCGCGGGGCTCGCGGACGTACAGGGCCAGCAGCAGCACACCGAACACGGCGCAGCAGAAGCTGACCTGGAAGACCGCGTCATAGGCGTCCCGGGCCGGCCACAGGACGGCGAAGGCGGCGAGCGGGCCCAGGAGGGCGCCGGCGGTGTCCAGGGTGCGGTGGACGCCGAAGGCGCGGCCCTGGTCCTCGGGGGCGGTGGACAGCGAGATCAGGGCGTCGCGCGGGGCGCTGCGCAGGCCCTTGCCGGTGCGGTCGGCGGCCAGGACGGCGCCGATCGCCCAGGGGGTGGTGACGGCGAGCAGGCCGAGTTTGCAGACCGCGGACAGGGCGTAGCCGCTGCCCGCGACGAGTTTGCGGCGGTGGGTGCGGTCGGCGGCGTACGAACCGGCCAGGCGGACCAGTGCGGTGACGCCCTGGTAGACGCCGTCGAGCAGCCCGTAGGCGAGCGGGGTCATACCGAGGCCGGCGACCAGATACAGCGGCAGGACCGCGGTGACCATCTCCGAGGAGACGTCCGTGACCATGCTGACCAGGCCGAGGGCGACGACGGTGCCGGCGACGGCGCGGCGGATGCCGGGCCGGTCGCGGACGACACCGGCCGAGGCGTCGGCGGCGCGGCTGGACGAGAGATACACGGACGTCTCCTCCCGAGGGTGGATCAGCGGACGCCGGTGTCGAACACCCCGGTCACCGGGGTGGCCGTGGCGGCGTTGCCCGCGTGGCCGGTGCCGTACATGTCCTCGAAGGTGCGCAGGAGGCTGTAGTGGTTGTACGCCCCCGCGACATCGCCCTTTGTGACGTGGGCGCCGGAGAACACGGAGGCGATCTGGTTGGAGCCGAGGTAGTTGTCCTCGTCCCAGGTCAGCATCAGCAGGCTGTTGTGGTCCTTGGCCCACTGGGCGTAGGAGTCGAGGTTGTTCTTGATCCAGGTGTCACCGCTGGCGACGCCGCAGTCGTGCATGTCGTTGCACAGGTCCGGGATGACGAACGACAGCGTCGGCAGCGCGGTGAAGTCGTCCTTGGGGAACTGTGCGAAGGTCTTGCCGGTGGCGACGGGGACGTTGCTGAAGGCGAACCACGGGTTGTGCTTCTGCGCGTACTTGCCGCTGGAGCAGACCGTCGAACCCGCGCTGGGCAGGCCCTCGTTGTAGCTGCCGAAGGTCTTGCCCGCGGCGATCAGCTCCTGGCCGAGGTTGGGGGCGTTCATCGACCGGGCGGTGTAGCAGCTGTCGCCGGTGATGCCCTGGGTGGCGCCGGAGAAGAGGTTGAAGTAGTTCGGCTGGCTGGGGTGGGTGAGCGCCTTCATGCCGGTCAGGCTGGCGCCGCCCTGGGCGAGTTGGTTGATGTAGGGCGCCTCGGAGCTGCCGATGATCTCGCCGTACTGCTTGTTCTCGAAGACGACGATCACGACGTGGTCGTAGGCGGGCACGGCCCTGGTCCGGTGGGACGGGGTGGGGGTGTGGGTGTTGTGCGCCTGGGCGGTGGTGGCCGTGACGAGCAGGCCGAGCGCGCCGAGGGTCGCGGCCAGCGCGGTGCGCAGGCGGTGCGCGGGGGGTTTCGCGGGGGGTTTCGCGGGGGGTTTCATCGGGTCTCACTCCTTGTCGTACGGCTGGAGGAAGCCGCGATGCATGGTGGGGGCACCCTCGTGCAGTGTCAACGCACATGCGTGATAAGGGAGTTGAAGAACCGGAAAGGGAGTGGAGGACCCGGTGTGGAGGGAAGGGCGCCGGGCGGAGGGAGGGGGCGCCGGGGCGGCGGGCACCCGCTGCGGGGCGCGCCGCCGCCGCCGGAGCCCGCCCCCGGCGGCCGGGCCTCAGCCGCCCTTCAGGACCTCGGGGTTGGCGCAGTGTGCCAGCGGCTCGCCGCGCAGATAGCGGGCGACGTCCCCGGCGACGATCCGTGCGGCCTTGTGCGCGACCTGGCGGCTGCCGCCCGCGATATGCGGGGTGAGGACGGCGCCGGGAACGGTCAGCAGCCGCGAACCGGCCGGGATCGGCTCCTCGGGGAACACATCGAACGCCGCACCGGACAACTGCCCGGACTCCAGCGCCTCGCACACCGCGTCGTAGTCGAGCAGCGCACCGCGGGCGCAGTTGACCAGCACGGAGCCGCGCGGCATGGCGGCGATCTGGTCGCGGCCGATCATGCCCCTGGTCTCCTCGGTCACCCGCGCGTGCAGCGAGACGATCCGGGAGCGGGTCAGCAGCTCGTCGAGCGTGACCTGTTCGGCGATGCCGGCCAGCATGTCGGGGCGGACGTACGGGTCGTGGACGAGGACATGGGCGCCCATCGCGGCGAGGATCCGGGCGACGCGGCTGCCGATGGCGCCGTAGCCGATCAGGCCGACGGTGGTGCCGTCGATCTCGATGCCGCAGGTGTCGTAGTCGTAGTAGTCGCCGCGCCAGACGCCGCGGCGCAGGTCGGTGTGGGTGTCGCCGACGCCGCGGGCCGCGGCGAGGAGCAGGGTGAGGGTGTGTTCCGCGGTGGCGGTGGCGTTGCGGCCGGGGGCGTAGCAGACGGCGACGCCGTGCCGGGTGGCGGCGTCGAGGTTGGCGTTGACCGGGCCGCCGCGGCTGGTGCAGAACAGCTTCAGATCGGGGCAGTTGGCGAGGATGCGGGCGGTGAGCGGGCCGTGTTCGGTGACGCAGATCTCGACGCCGCGCAGCGCCTCGATCATCTCGTCCTCGGTACCGGATGCCTCGCTGACCTCGGCGACCGGCCCGAAGGGGGTGTGCGGCCAGCCGAACTGCAACTCCCGGATGTCCAGCGGTGTTTCCCCTACAGCCGTCCTTATCGCCTCGGCGAACAGGCCGGGGCGGATGAAGTGGTTGCCGGCGGCGAGGACGGTGGTGCTCATGGTGGGGCGTCTCCTGAAAGGGGTGGTGGGGTCAGTGGAGGGCGGGGGTCTGGGTCGGCGCGGGGGTGTTGAAGCTGAGCAGGGCGGTGTGGCCGTGGGCGAGGCGGATCTCGGTGAGGGCGCCGTTGTCCAGCCGGGGGAAGACCCGGCGGTAGTCGGCGAGCGGGATGCCGAGGAGGTGGCACAGCAGCAGCCGCAGCAGGGTGGAGTGGGCGACGACGAGGATCCGGCCGGAGGGCTCGTCGCGGGCGAGGTCGGCCAGGCAGGCGGCGGCGCGTTCGGCGGCGCGGCGGGGGTGTTCGCCGCCGGGCAGATGGCAGGCGACCGGGTCGGCGAGGAAGTCCGCCAGCTCCCGCGGGAAGCGCTCGCGCATCTCGTCGCGGGTCAGGCCCTCGCCGCGGCCGAAGTCGACCTCGTAGAGCCGCTCGTCGGTCTGCGGGGCCAGGCCGCAGGCGTCGGCGGCGGGCTCGGCGGTGAGCCGGGCGCGGGAGAGCGGCGAGCTCCAGACGGCGGTCAGGCCGGCGGTGGCGGCCCAGGCGGCGAGCGTGGTGGCCTGGTCGCGGCCGTGGTCGGTCAGGGGCACGTCGGTGCGGCCGGCATAGCGGTTCTCCGCATGCCAGACGGTTTCGCCGTGGCGTACGAGGATGAAGTCGGTCACGGAGCGGCCCTCCTGCGGGCATGTGCGGCCACGGCCTGGTCGAGCCAGCCGCGGCGGGTCAGTTCGTCGACGAAGCGGAGGTAGACGGGGGTGTAGCGGGCGGTGCGCGCCGGGGACGGCTCGATCTCGGCTGCGATGCGGACCATGGCAGCGGCGGCCTCCTCCAGGCCGGCGCCGCCGGAGGTGGCGGCGAGGACGGCCATGCCGACGGCGCCCTCGGCCTGTTCGGGCAGGCGTACGGGGCGGCCGAGGACATCGGCGCGCAGACGGCACCAGTAGTGGTTGCGGGCGCCGCCGCCGGTGAGGGTGAGCGGACCGTCGACGGGGGCGCCGAGGTGGTCGAGATAGTCGAAGCAGAGCCGTTCGAGGCAGGCGAGGCCGAGGAGGTAGGCGTGGAAGGCGGCGGGCCGGGTGGGGACGTCTCCGAGGATGAACGGTTCGGCCTCGGGGGCGCGGAAGGGGAAGCGTTCCCCGCCGGTGGAGACCAGGGGGTAGGCGACGGCGTCCGCGTCCAGGGCGGCGGCCTGTTCGGTGAGCACATCGAGGTTCTCGCCGTGGAAGTACTGGGAGAGCACTCCGGCGCCGCTGCTGGACGCTCCGCCCGGCAGCCAGCGCTCCCCCGGGCCGCGGTGGCAGTAGACGACGCCCGCCGGGTCCCGGACCAGGTGCGGGCTGCTGCCCTTGAGGACGAGGGTGGTGCCCAGGACGGAGTTCCAGGCGCCGGGTGCCAGGGCCCCGGCGCCGATCTGGGCGGCACAGCCGTCGGTCATCCCGGCGACGACGGCGGTGCCGGGCGGAATTCCGGTGGCCTCGGCGGCCTCGGCGCAGACCGTGCCCAGCACCGTTCCCGGCCGTACGACCTCGGGCAGCAGGTCCCCGGGCACCCCGAGGGCGTCCATCACCCGCTCCGGCCAGCGCTCCTCGACGAGGTGATAGCCGGTCTTGAGGGCGTGACTGGCGTCGGAGGGCACCTGGTGTCCGGCCAGTTTCCAGGTCACCAGGTCGGCCTGGTGCAGCAGCCGGGCGCCCCGGGCCGCCTTCCCCTGCTCCAGCAGCCAGCGGAGCTTGGGCAGCGCCCAGGTCGGCTGCATGCTCCGGTAGCCCAGCTCCTGCCAGACCTCCCCGCCCGCCGCGTTGACGGCCCCGGTCTGGGTGTCGGCGCGCCCGTCGTCGTACATCAGGCCTGGGGTGAGCGGGGTGCCGTGGGCGTCGGCGAGCAGGATCGTGCCGGAGGTGCCGTCGACGGCGAGGCCGCGCACACGCCCGGTGTCGATGCCCGCGAGCGCCTCCCGGCATGCGGCGGCGAGAGCCGACCACCACTCCTCGGGGTCCTGCTCGTGCCGTCTGCCCTCGCGGCGGCCGGCCAGCGGGCGGGCGGCCGAGGCGAGGACCTGGCCGGTGCCGTCGACGGCGACACAGCGGGCGCTCTGGGTGCCGAGGTCGAGGCCGAGCCAGATGCCGTCGAGGGCGGAGGTGCGGGGGTCAGACACGGGTGCCTCCGGCAGAAGGGGTGACGCGCGGACGGGGAAACCAGCGGGCGCCGCTGCGCCAGCCGGCCTCCCTGGCCAGGCCGCGCCAGGCGAGGAAATCCTCGTAGAGCTCGCTGTAGAACGCCGCGCGCTGCGGATCGGGCTGCCAACTGCGGTTCATCCGGACGTACTTGTCGGCCGCACGGTGCATGCTGGACTCGGCCCCGGTACGTACCAGACCCGTCAGGAACGCCCCCTTGGCGCCGAGTTCGGTGTCGCCGGAGCGGGCCGTGGGCACACCCGTCGCGTCGGCGATCAGCGCGCACCAGGCGTCGCTGTTGGCGCCGCCCCCGCACAGTCGCAGTTCGCTGACGTCCGTACGTGCGGCGGCCAGCGAGTCGCGCAGCACCAGCGAGAGGCCGTCGAAGACCGCGCGGGCCAGGTCGGCGGGGGTGTGTTCCAGGGACATGCCCCAGAAGGTGCCGCGGGCGCGCGGATCCAGGAACGGGGCGCGCTCACCGGCCGGTGAGAGATACGGCAGAAAGGTCAACCCGCGGGCGCCCGGCTCCGAGGCGAACGCCAGCTGTGCCAGCTCGGGCGGGCCGGGCAGATGCAGCAGCCGCGCCGCCCAGGTGAGCACCTCGGCGCCGTTGAGCGTGGGGAAGGCGCGCAGCACCCGCTCCCGGCCGCGGTAGGCGATATGGATCCCGGACGGTTCGCCGCCGGTGTCGATCTCGGTGCGGACGATTTCGGTGCACAGGGTGGTGCCCAGGATGCTGCACGCCTGGCCGGGGTTGACCACGCCGACTCCGCGGGCGGTGGCGGCGATGTCATAGGGGGACATCACCACCGGCAGCCCGGCGGGCAGGCCCAGTTCCCGTCCTGCCGGGCCGGTCAGCTCGGCGATCCGCTCCGATTCGCCGAGCACGGTGGGCAGCAGCCGCCGGCAGTCGCTCAGCCCGAACAGCTCCAGGATGGCGGGGTCGTACTCCCCGGTGGAGTGGTCCAGGAACGGGGCGGAGGCATCGGATTCATCGCTGGCCCGCACACCGGTCAGGCGCAGGAAGAGCCAGCCGGCGGCGGTCAGCGAGGTGGCGGAGCGGGCGAGCCGGTCCGGGTCGTGGGCGGCGAGCCAGGCGAAGAGGGCGTTGGGCATTCCGGTGCAGGTCAGCGAGCCGTTGCGGCGGAAGGCCGCCTCCAGCAGGCCGTCGCGCTGCCAGCCGGTGAGCAGCTCCCCGGCACGCCCGTCGGACCACAGGATGGCGGGTCCGGTGGGGCGGCCGCGGTCGTCGACGAGCCAGGCGCCGTCGCCCTGTGCGGTGAAGGACACCAGCCAGACCGGATCGGCCAGCCCGTCGAGGACCTCGCGGACGGTATGGACGACGGCACGCCAGACGGCCTCCATGTCCTGTTCGGCCCAGCCGGGGTGCGGGCGCAGGACCTCGGTGGCGTGGCGGGCGACGGCGATCTCGGTGCCCTGGTCGTCGAAGACGACGGACTTGATCACCGTGGTGCCGACGTCGATGGTCAGTACGGACATCAGTGGGGTCCTCTCACGCCGGAGCCGAGGCGGCGGCTTCGGCACCGGCGTGCGGTGCACCGGCCGCGGCGGGCGACTCGTCCGGCAGCTTCAGGAAGAGCGCGAGCACAGTGCTCACCGCATACATCCCCGCGAAGATCCACACCACCCCGGCGACGCCGAGCGGGCCCACGAAGGCCGCGACCACGGCGGGGCCCACGAAGGTGCTGGCGCCCGCGCCGAGGTTGAGCGCGGCCAGGGCCTGGCCCTTGTGGCGCGGTTCCATACTGGGCACCAGCGCCGACAGCGGTACGTATCCCGCCAGCGTAGCCCCGTAGAAGGCGGCCACCAGCAGGGCGAGCGGGAAGTTGGCGCCCGCGGCGTCGGGGACGTAGAAGAGCAGCAGGGTGCTCAGGGTGCAGCCGGCGCCGCCGAACCAGGCGATGGTGCGGCGCCATCCGAGCCGGTCGCCGATCACGCCGAACAGCAGGTTGGCGAAGATGTTGGTCGCGAACATCGCGCTGAGCAGGTGCAGCCACTGGGTCAGGCTGAAGCCGACCGTTTTGGTGAAGTGGATCGGCATGATCACGAAGAAGCCGAACTGTGAGGCGGTGTTGATGACCCGCACCACCGAGCCCATGCCGACACGGGGGTTGCGCCACAGGATGGTGATGCTGCCGACGAGGGTGGCCAGCGGCCCCTCGCCCGTACCGCGCGGCCGCTTGCCGCCCCGGGTGTCGCGGACCAGCAGCAGGGCGAGCAGTCCGCCCGCGGCGACGAGGGCGAGGGCGGCCCACAGGGTGGCGTAGGCGCCGATGTGCGGGATGAGTCCGCTGGCGACGAGCGAGCCGAGCGTGGGCAGCCCGCCGGTGAAGGCGAACCAGAACCAGCCCATGGCGGTGCCCAGCCGGGCGCCGGGGGCCACCGCGGCGATCCAGACCAGGAAGCCGTACGCGAAGAGGGGGTAGCCCAGGCCGCGCAGCCCGTAGCCGAGCATCATCAGCGGATAGCTGCCCAGGGGGAGGGCGACGGCCAGGAAGACCAGCTGGAAGACGGTCCAGACGGCCAGACCGGTCCACATGACGCGGCGCGGGCCCCACAGGTCGGAGAGGACCCCGGAGAGCCAGGCGGCGATTCCGGCGGCGATGCCGTAGACCGTGAAGAGCAGGGCGACGCGGGATTCGGAGAAGCCCCGGTCGGTCAGGTACGGCGAGAGATAGCCCGACTCGACCCCGTCTCCGATCATGAAGAGCAGGAGCCCGAGGTACCCCCAGACCAGGGTCGGCGGGATGCCCAGGCGAGCGAGCGGCGAACGCGGCGAGGCGGGAGGAGAGTTCGTCATCGAATCTCCCTTTCTGCGGCGGCGGGGCAGGAAGGTGCGGGGGGGTGACGGGGAGGAACGCAGTGATGGAACCGCCGCGTGGAACGGGGGGTCAATGGCCGCCGGAATGTTCGCATCGGCGCCGCGACCAGCCATGATGTGTCGCACCGGAACCGCATGTGGACAGGGCCGCGGTCCGGCGCGCAGTGTTAAATCCGTGCGAACATAACGCGGCGCATTCACGTGGTGGATCACGCGGCCGCCTTCGCGGTCGCACGGTCGATCGCCCGTCGAGGGCGGAGGGAGGACGCGGTGGACCGGGTCGAGGCCCAGGAGGAGCGGCGGCGGCGGATGCGCGAGCGCGTCATCGCCGGCGGGTTCGTCCGCACCTCGGATCTGGCCGAGGAGTTCGGGGTCAGCCTGATGACCGCACACCGCGATCTGGACGCGCTCCAGGCGCAGGGCTGGCTCCGCAAGGTGCGCGGCGGGGCGACCGGGCTGCCGTCGGCGCAGTTCCACGGCAGTGTCGCCGAGCGGATGGCGACCATGGCGGCGACCAAACAGCAGCTGGCGCGGGCCGCGGCGACGCTGCTGGTCCCCGGGCAGACCGTGCTGCTCGACGACAGCACCACCTGTCTGCTGCTGGCCCACCAGGCCGCGGAGCACGCCCCGCTGACCGTGATCACCAACTCGCTCCCGGCGATCACCACCCTCGCCAAGGAGCCGGGCATTGCGCTGATCACGCTGGGCGGCGCCTACTTCCCGGCGTACGACGCCTTCATGGGGCTGCACACCGCGGACGCCGTACGGGCGTTTCGGGCCGATGTCCTGTTTCTGTCCACCACGGCCGTCACCAACGGCCGCTGCTACCACACCTCACCGGAAACGGTGCAGGTCAAGCGGGCGATGATGGAGAGCGCGGCCCGCCGGGTGCTGGTCGCCGACCACACCAAGTTCACCAAGGACGGCCTGTACGCGCTCGCCCCGCTGACCGATTTCGAGCTGCTGATCGTCGACGACGGTCTCCCGGCCGAGCAGCTACGGTCGATACGGACGGCCGGCACCGAGGTCATGGTGGTGCCGCAGCGGGGGTGAGGGCGCGGCAAGGGGCGGGCACACCGGCCCGCCCCGCCGCTTTCCGGCCCCTTCGGGGGCGCGCCTCACATGCCGTTGGAGCCCATCCCACTGGAGCCCATCCCGTCCGAACCACCACCGTTCGCCCCATGGCCGCCGGGGTTGCCGGAGTCGCCGGAGCTCTCCGGCGCCTTGTCGACGTTGCTGTCCGCAGTCTGCGAGATCGTCCCCGAACCGCCCATCATGTCGGAGCCCGACGGACCCTGGTCCGACGGACCCGACTGCTCCTGTCCCAGGAGCGAACCGAGACCGTGGGGGATCGAGTTGTCGGCGGCGGCGATGCCGGCGCCGCCGAAGAGGGCGGCGGCGGCCAGGGTCGCAGCGAAAAGGGCCGTGCGCATACGCATGTTTTCTCCTGAGAAGCCGAGACGGTGGTCAGCCTCTGTACTTCCCGGCACCGTCCCCCCGATACGGGGCACCGGCGAAAGATCACTGCACTGGCTGTCTGCGCACCTCCGCCCTGGTGACGGCCAGTCAGGATCCGTTGTCAGGAACCGCCCCTCTTCAGCGACAGGTGCCATTTGGCCAGCGCCTCGTCGACCGGCTGGAAGATGGTGATGGTGTCGCCGCCTTCGGTGCAGGTCGCGGTGCCGCCGCCGGAGTGGATTCCCACGGCCTTCGGGGAGCCGGGCTGGGTGACGTAGGAGCCGCCCGAATCGCCGGGCGCCGAGCAGGCGTTGGTGAAGGACAGTCCCTCGACGATGGCGGTGCCGTAGTCCACGGTCTGCTCGGAGCGGGTGATCTCCCCGCAGTGCCAGCCGGTGGCCTCGCCCGAATGGCACACGGACATCCCCGTCACGCCCTCCTGGGATCCGGTGACGGCGACCGGCTGGCCGCCCTGCCCGGCCACGTTCGGCGACAGGGTCCAGCCGTCCCCGTCGACGGTGACCAGCCCGAAGTCACCCTCGCGCCCGATCACGCTGTGCCCGCCGCCTTTGTTGGAGGTGCCCATGCGGGTGCCGTCCTTGCCGAACGCGTCCTGATCGATGTCGTCCGTGCAGTGACCCGCCGTCAAAAAGCCCTGGAGGCCGCCGGGTCCGGTGACCGAGAAGCCGATGGAGCAGATGCCCTCCTTGCCGGGCATCCAGCGTTCGCCGCCGATGACGGGGCCGCCCTGCTGGCGCGGCGCCTGGTCGCTGCGCTCGACGGTGACGGGGATGCGGGAGGGGGCGGCCATGGAGCGTACGGCGTTCTCGAAGGAGTCGGTCGCCCGCCCGGCGGAGCGGCGGTCCACGCGGACCACGACCCCGTTGGCGCGCTCGTCCACACCCCAGCCGGTGACGCCCGGTACGCCCTTGCCGGCCCGGGTGCTGATCTGGCGGGTCATTTCGGTGAGCGCGGCGCGGCTGTGGGTGACGGTCTTGGGCAGCGCGCCGGCGGCCCGTACCCGCGCGGCGTCGCCGGGGACGGTGACCGCGACGACCAGCTTGCCGACGTTCTTGTCGAACCACATACCGGCGGGTGGTGCGGAGAGCACCCGGCGCACCGCGGCGGCGGCCCGCTGCGCCTCGGCCTCCTGGGCCAGCCGGGTGCGGGCCTGGTCGGGCGTCAGGCCCAGGTCGCGGCGCATCGCGTCGAGCATGCCGCGGGGCGAGGGCTGGGGCGTGGGGTCGGGCCGCGGCGTGGCGTGCGCCGGGCTGAGCGGGCCGGTGGCGGCCAGAACGGCGGCCATGGTGGCGCCCCAGAGAGCGGCCTTGCGGAAGCGGCAGTGCATCGGGGATCTCCTCGCGGGTCGAATACGCGTCGAAGCCGTTCCGCCGAGCCTCGTTGACCGCGCGACGTGCGGCATCGCGGAGATCGCCTGCATCATGGTCCGATGAGCGCACGGTCCGACCGTCAAATCCCCGTTCCCTGCGGGCCGCAGGCCCTGGCCGGGCTTCCCGCGGAGCTGCGCAACGTCAGCTACTCGGCCGCCCGCCATCCGGGAGCCGGGCCACCTGAATGCACGTCATCCGCCGGGGATGCGGCCGCTGCCCTCGCCGGGGGCGCGAACTGCCAGCGCTACGCCTACGCCGTCCTCCGGCACTTCGGCCTTGTGGTGCCGCCGCTGCGGTCGGCGGAGCTGTGGGCGGACGAGCGGGCGACGGTACGCGCCACACGGCCGCGGCCGCTGGACCTGGTGCTGTTCGACGGCGGGCCGGTGGCGGGCCGTCCCACCGGGTACGGCGCCCATGTCGGGGTCCATCTGGCGCCCGGTCAGGTGCTGCATCTGTGCAAGGAGGTCGGGCGGCCCGCCGTGTGGACCTACGCGGACTTCGCGGCGCGGCCGCGGTATGCGCGCTTCCTGGGAGCCAAGCGGGCGGTCGGGGCCGCCCGGGGGTCAGGGCCCTTCTGATGGGTCTCCGTGGCGTCGCGACGCCGCGGAGACCCATCAGAAGGGCCCTGGCCCCGCCGCCGGGCTCAGAAACCGCCGTCGAAGCCCCCGCCGCCACCGCCGTCGAAACCGCCGCCGTCGCCGAAGCCGCCCCCGAAGTCGTCCGGGTTGAAGTCGGATCCGGTGACGTCGCCGCCCTCGGCACCCGACGGGCCGCCGAAGTCGGCGCCGTAGGCGGGGGACGACATCATCAGGTTGCCGAGCATGGTGCCCACCAGAAGGCCGGGCAGCAGGCCGCCGCCGAAGTAGCCGCCGGCCCAGGGGGCGTAGGCCGGGCCCGCGTCCCAGTAGGGGCGGTCGCCGCTCTCGGTGCGCACGGTACGGGCCAGCGGCTCTCGGCCGTCGTCCAGACGGCTCTTGTCCGCGGCGCAGACCGGCACGGTGCGCTCGGCGCCGCCGGACGGTGCCCACGCGACGTCGACGACGGACGGCCCGTGCCGGGGGTCGAAGAAGCAGGGCAGCCGGCGCTCGGGCAGCGGCCGGCCCTCGCGCCGGGCGGCGAGGGTGGCGAGCGAGAACCGGCCGTCCTCCAGGGCCCGGGTCACGGACTGGACGTCGCCGGGCCGTTCGGCCCGGGTCATCGCCGACTTGGCGTTCTCGTAGGCGTCCAGGGCATGGCTGTAGTCGGCGCGCATCGCGTCGTCGGCGCCGGGCTCGCCGGGGTTGAAGTCGAGCCGGTCCAGCTCTTCGCCGAAGGCGGTGATGTCCTCGTCGACGACGACCCGCAGGTCTTCGAGCGCGGCGCGCTCCTCCTCGGCGCGCCGGCGGCGCTGGCGGCGGGCGAGGGCGTACGCGCCGCCGCCGCCGATGACGACCAGCGCGCCGAGGCCGACGAGGGTGCCGGTGTCGATGCCGGAGTTCCCGCCGCCGCCCCAGGAGGACGGGGCGTGGCCCATGGCCTGCTGGTCGGCGATGTCGACGAAGCTGTTCAGGCGCTGGGAGACGGTGGGGTAGTCGGAGCGATTGACCGAGCCGACCAGGTTCGTCACCGCGCCGTGCGGCATCACCCGGGGGTCGGCGCCGGCGTTGAAGCCGTTGCCCAGCTCCACGGCGTAGACGCCGCTGATGCCGACCTTGGTGCGCAGGTCCTGGAGCAGCGTCTTGGGCGGGTATTCCGCGGCGCGGGGCAGCACCGCGACGAAGATCGGCTTGCCGGAGTTCTTGATCTTCTTGGCCAGTGCGTCCGCGTCGGCCTTGGGGAACTGACCGGCGGCGCGGGGATCGACGTAGACCGGTCCCTGTTTGAGGGCGGCCGCGGCCGCATCGAGGCCGCCGGTGGCGCGGGCTCCGGGGGCCAGCACAGTGATCACGGCCAGTAGCGCGGCCACCAGCAGGAGCACCGGGGCGAACGGTGCGCGTCGGGTTGCGGTCCTCGTACCGGTCTTCATGTCTACGACGCTACCTGAACGGCACTTTTCAGACAGCGCCGGTGACGGGGCCGGTACAGGAGGGCCGCGGGAGGGCCGTTGGAGTGACCGGAAGCCGACGGCCGAGGAGGCAGTATCGCGGCGGCGGGGCGGTCTGTCGCGCCGGGCGTGACCATCCAGGTGGTCGCTCAGCGTGGCGTTTTTGATGATGAAATGACCGGGGATGTTCCAGTTCGCCCCTCCCCCGGGGAATTTCCGCCCCCTGAGGAAACGAGACCTGGATGCGCTGGGCGACCTCGATGTTCAAGTCCATGGCCGCCGTCGCCGTCGCCACCGTCGGCGGCTGCCTGCTGGTGCTGGTGCTGCTCCCGTCGCACGGCACCCCCTGGCCGTCGGGCAAGGCCGATGTCCCGCCCGGTGCCGGGCCCGCCCGCGCGGACATCATGGGCCGCGGCGTCCCGGCCGCCCCCGCCGAGGCCAGCGGCCACGACGCCCCCGCCGGGCACTCCGCGCACTCCCGGCACACAGAGCCCGAAGAGGAGCCCCCCGCCCATGCGCCACCCCGCGGCTGGCGGATCGCGGTGAACGGACCGGCGCCCGGCCTCACCTTCCGGGGCAACGGCGGTTTCAGCGTGTCCTGGACGAACAACACCGGCCGCGAGGTGGACGTCTGGCTGACGGTGCGCCACGGCAACCGGATGCAGCGGATGGCGCAGGTCGCCCCCCGGGCCGGTGCCGGGCCCACCGGGGAGGCGCTGGTGTCGCTACCGCCGGTGGCGCCCGGCCGCGCCTATGCGCTGGAGGTGACCACCCAGGACGACATCGCCCATGCCTACAGCACGTCCTTCGCCGTCATCGCCTGACCACCGCCCGCGCCCTCAGGGCGCGCTCAGCCCGGCCAGTTCCGCCAGCGCCGCGCGGTGCCGCCCCGGCGCCCCCAGCGCGAGCTGATCGGCCTTGGCGCGCTTGAGGTAGAGATGTGCCGGGTGTTCCCAGGTCATCCCGATGCCGCCGTGCAGCTGGATGCACTCCTCGGCGGCGCGGACCGCCACCGGTGCGCAGTACGCCTGGGCGACGGCCACCGCCAGCGGGGCGTCGGGGCTGCCGCCGGCCAGCGCATCGGCGGCGTTGCGGGCGGCGGCGCGGGCCGAGGCGACCTCCAGCCACAGGGCCGCCATCCGGTGCTTGAGGGCCTGGAACGAGCCGACCGGGCGGCCGAACTGCGTGCGCTGCGTGGTGTGGCGCACGGTTTCGGCCAGGCACCATTCGGCGATACCGAGCTGCTCCGAGGCCAGCAGTCCCGCCCCGGTGAGCAGCGCCCGCTCCACGGCGTCGCGGGCGCGGTCCCCGGCGGCCAGCACTCGGCCCGGTGCACCGTCGAGGGTGAGATGGGCGAGCGGCCGGGTGAGGTCGAGCGGGATGACGGCCTCGGTGCGGACGCCGTCGGCCGGGGCCTCGACCGCGTGCAGGGCCGGGCCGTGCGGCCCCTGCGCCCACACCAGCAGCAGCTCCGCGGCCGCGGCATCGGCGACCGAGGTCACCCGGCCGGTCAGCGCGCCGTCCGCGTCGGCCCGTACGGTCGGCTCCCCCGCACCGCCGGGCGCGGTCGTCAGCGGCAGCGCGAGCACCCCGAGGGTGCGGCCCTCGGCCAGCGCGGCGAGCGGCCCGGCGACGTCCGTCTGGTCCGTATCGCAGCCCAGCAGCGCGGTGACCGCGATGACGGCGCTGGTCAGATAGGGCGCGGGGGCGACGGAGCGGCCCAGCTCCTCCAGCACCACGGCGGCCTCCCGGGCGCTCGCGCCCGCGCCGCCGAGCTTCTCGGGGACCAGCAGTCCGGCGGTGCCGATCCCGGTGGCGAGCGCGCGCCACAGTTCGCGGTCGTAGGGGAGCGCCGACTCCAGCCCGGCCAGAACGGTGGCCGGATCGCTGCGGTCGGCGAGCAGAGCGCGGACGGCGTCGCGCAGCGCCTCCTCGTCGGCGGAGTAGAGCAGATCGGGCTCGGGGGCGGCGGACATGGGGGTGGTCATCGGGGGAGGTCCTTCCACGCGACGTCCTTGTCGGTGCGCGGCTCGGGCGGCAGCCCCAGCACGCGTTCGGCGACGATGTTGAGCAGCACTTCGGAGGTGCCTCCTTCGATGGAGTTCCCCTTGGCGCGCAGATAGCGGTAGCCGGCCTGGCGTCCGGTGAAGTCGACGCCGTCGGGACGGCGCAGCGTCCAGTCGTCGTAGGTCAGTCCGTCCTCGGCGAGGAACTCCACCTCCCAGCCGCTGATCTCCTGGGCGAGGCGGGCGAAGGCCAGCTTCATCCCGCTGCCTTCCGGGCCGGGCTGGCCCTTGGAGAGCTGCTGGCGCAGCCGCTCGCCGGTCAGCCGGGCGACCTCGGCCTCCACCCAGAGTTTCAGCAGCCGCTGGTGGAGGTCGTGGGTGCGCAGTTCGGGGCGCTCGCGCCAGGCGGTCGCGGCGACGCCGATCATGCCGCCCTCGCGGGGGATGCGGATGCCGCCGATCGCGACCCGCTCGTTCATCAGCGTGGTCTGGGCGACCTTCCAGCCCTCGCCGACCTCGCCGAGGCGATGGGCGTCGGGGATCCGCACCCCGGTCAGGAACACCTCGTTGAACTCGGCCTCGCCGGTGATCTGCCGCAGCGGCCGCACCTCGACGCCGGGGTCGGTCATATCGCAGACGAAGTAGGTCATCCCGCGGTGTTTGGGCACGTCGGGATCGGTGCGGGCGATGAGGATCGCCCAGCGGGCCAGATGCGCGCTCGACGTCCAGACCTTCTGGCCGTCGACCACCCAACCCTCCTTTTCGTCCCGTACGGCACGGGTGGCCAGCGCCGCCAGGTCGGAGCCCGCGCCGGGCTCGCTGAACAGCTGGCACCACACCTCCTCCCCCGTCCACAGGGGCCGCAGGAAGCGCTTCTTCTGCTCCTCGGTGCCGAAGCGGAGGAGGGTGGGCGCGGCCATGCCGAGGCCGATGCCGATGCGGCCGGGGTCGTTGCCGGGAGCGCCGGCGGCCTCCAGTTCGGCGTCCACCACCGCCTGGAGGGCGCGCGGCGCACCCAGCCCGCCGAGCCCTTCGGGGAAGTGGACCCAGGCGAGGCCGGCGTCGAAGCGGGCGCGCAGGAAGTCCAGCCGCTCGGTCGTGGCCGGAGGGTGTGCGGCGAGCAGGTCCGCGGTGCGGCGGCGCAGGTCGGCGGCGTCGGTCATCGTGCCTCCTCAAGTCCGGGCAGGACGACCAGACGGCCGGTGGAGGTGCCGTCGGCGACCCGCTGGACGGCCTCGGCGGCGCCCGCCAGCGGGATGCGCCCGCCGATCAGCGGCCGTACGACGCCCTGCGCGGCGAGCTTGGTGAGCTCCTCGTGGCAGGCGTCGACCGCGGCCGGGTCCTTGGTGTTGTACAGGCCCCAGTGCAGGCCCAGCACCGAGTAGTTCTTCACCAGCGCATGGTTGAGGGCGGGGCTGGGGACGGCGCCGCTGGCGAAGCCGACGACGACGATCCGGCCCTCGAAGGCGATGCACTTGACGGACTTGGCGTAGGCGTCGCCGCCCACCGGATCGTAGACGACATCGGCGCCGCGCCCGCCGGTGGCGTTCTTGACCTCGGCGACGAGGTCGTCCGCGCGCCGGTCGAGGACGAGGTCACAGCCCAGCTCGCGGGCGATCCGGGCCTTGTCCGCACCGCCGACGACGCCGATGACCCGCGCCCCCGCGGCCTTGCCCAGCTGGACGGCGGCGCTGCCGACGCCGCCGGCCGCGGCGTGCACCAGCAGGGTCTCCCCCGCCTGGAGCCGCGCCCGCCGGTGCAGGCCGAACCAGCCGGTCTGGTAGCCGATGTGCAGCGCGGCGGCCTCCGCATCGTCCAGGGCCTCCGGGGCGGGCCGCACGGACCGGGCATCGGCCACCGCGTACTCGGCGAACCCTCCGTCGGGCAGCGGCGGTTGGGCCAGCACCCGCTGCCCCACCGAGCCGGTCGCGCCCTCCCCCACGGCCAGCACCTCGCCGCAGATCTCCACGCCCGGGGTGAACGGCAGCGGCGGCCGTACCTGGTAGTGGCCACGGCACAGCAGCGCGTCCGGGAAGTTGACGTTGGCGGCCCGGACGCGCAGCAGCAGCTGCCCGGGGCCGGGCTCGGGGTCCGGCACCTCTTCCAGCCGCATCACCTCTCGCGGCTCGCCGTTCGCGGATACGCGCCATGCCTTCACCAGGTGCCTCCACAGACCTCGGATATGCGGGGTGCAACGGCCGGGCCGGCCCGCCGGGCCCCGTCGCCTCGCCGTCGAGCGACATACTAAGCGGTCGGTATCCTGGAGGGAACAGTGTCCGGCGTTCCGCGAGCCGGGCGGCGCGGACCCTGGTACCCACAGGGTCAGGCTCCGCGCCGCCGGATCACCGAGACTGACCCCATGGACTCACCGGGCACGAACGCACCCCCTACGGACACACCTGGCACCGCCCCCCGCATGCCCGCCCCCGGCATCGGCACACCCGCCGAGCTGGGGGACTTCCTGCGCACCCGCCGCGCCCGCCTGCAACCAGAGGACGTCGGACTGGTCTCCTACGGGGCGCGCCGCCGCGTCCCCGGGCTGCGCCGCGAGGAGCTGGCCCAATTGGCCGGGGTCAGTGCCGCGTACTACACCCGCCTCGAACAGGGGCAGAGCCACAACGCTTCGGAAGGGGTGCTGGAGGCCCTGGCCCGCGCGCTGCGGCTGACCGCCGACGAGCGGGCGTATCTGCTGGCGCTGGCCCGGCCCGGACAGCGGCGCCGCCGCCCCGCCGTCCGGCACGAGAAGGCCCGCCCCGGAGTGCTTCAGCTGCTGCGCGCCCTGGACGGCGTCCCGGCCCTGGCGCTCGGCCCGCGCTTCGAGGTGCTGGCCTGGAACCGCCTCGGACACGCCCTGATCGCCGGCCACCTGGATGCCGACAGCCCCGGCCGCCCCCTGGACCGCCCCAACACCCAGCGCCTGCTCTTCCTCGACCCGCACACCCGCGAGCTCTTCCCCGACCGCGACACGGAGATCCGGCGCGCCGTCTCCGCGCTGCGGGTCACCGCAAGCGAGCGCCCCGACGACCCGCAACTGGCCGCACTGATCGGTGAGTTGATGATGAAGAGCGAGGAGTTCGCCGCCCTGTGGTCATGGCACGGCGTGCGCAACTGCACCTTCGGCACCAAGCGCTTCCACCATCCGCTGGTGGGCGAGCTGGAGCTGGAGTTCGAGATGATGCAGACCCCGGACGGGTCCGGGCAGGGCGTGCTGATGTACACCGCGGCGGACGGTTCGCCCTCCGAGGCGGCCCTGCGGCTACTGGCCACGGAACACGGGCCACACCTCCGGGTCCTCGAAGCCGAGCGCCCATAGGCCGGTGCCCTGCACCCCGTACTTCTTCAGCAGCGGCAGCTGCTCGGCGACCCCGCGGGCGTCCTGGTACCAGACCTGGTGCTCGGTGCCGTCCTTGAGGTAGGTGAAGTGCGGGGTGCCGGACGCGTCGTCCAAGTGGTAGCCGGAGCCGGTCCGCCGGCGCAGCGCCTCGGCCTCCTTCCAGGTCAGATGGCCGGCCCGGTTCGTACTGCCCTTGGTCCAGTCCCAGCCGTAGCCGGGGAAGCCGACCTCGATCTTGTTGCGCGGGATGGTGGCGGTGGCATAGCGGAGGAACTGCTCGTACCAGTCCTTGGACGACAGCGGGCCCGCCGCGCCGCCGGCCCAGTGCAGGTCATAGCCCATGATCCGGACGGTGTCGGCGACCTTGCCCAGCTGCCGGTAGTCGTACGCCTCGCCGGAGCCGCCGGTCTGCGCCAGGACGGTGACGACGCATTCCTTGCCGCGGGCGTGCAGCCGGGCGCACAGATCGCGGGTGAGGAGGTTGAAGCCGGTGCGGACGCGTTCGCGGGCGGCCCGGTCGTTGGTGAGGGTCATGGTCTCGTAGTCCAGATCCATGCCGTCGTACGCGCGGCTGCCCGCCGTCTCCAGCAGGGCGTCGATATGCGCGGCCCGGCGCCGGGGATCGTGTATCACCCCGGCCATCTCGGCGGGGCCGGGCTTCTCGGTCACGGTGGGCACGACGCGGATGCCGGCACGGTGCAGCCCGTCGATGACGCCCTCGTCCCCCGCGCCGTCCTGCCCCCTGACGGCATCGGCCGTGGCCTCGTACCAGAACGGGCTGACGGTGCGCAGCTGGTCGGCGTGTTCCAGCGCGTCCTGGTAGGCGGCCTCGGTGTCGCCCCAGTACGGCAGCCAGGCGGAGCCGGTGCGCCGGTCGGCGGCGGCCAGCGCGACGCCGGCCTCGGTCCCCGGTGACGCCGCGGCCACGGCCGCCGGGGCGAGCGGTCCGGCGAGCGCCACCGCGGCCAGCAGGAGCGCGAACCCGGGGCGCGCCCGGGTAACGGATACATGGTCCATGCCCGCAGCTTCACCCGGTGCCGCGGCGGGCGCCCGCCCAGAAGCGCCGAACGGAGGGCCGGGGGCGGTACGCACCTGCCGTACGGGTGACCGTTCCTGACGGGGCATGAGATGAGGAGCGGGAGACGGGTGGGGCAGGAGACGGGCGGGAGGGGCGGCGGCAAACGGAGGACGGCGAGGGGCGGCGGCGAGCGGGGATGCCCGCCGCGCGCTGTCAGCCCGTCGTCGCCCGCTCCCGCCGCGGCCGGTCGCCCTCGCCCTCGCCCTCGCCCTCGCCCTCGCCCTCAGGGACCGTGACCGCGATCCGCCCGGAGGCGATGCCCTCGGCGAGGGAGAGACGATCGGCGGCGACGTCGGCGCAGGTCGCGGTGTCCATGCGGAGGCGGACGTCGGCGCGTTCGGCCGGGCCGTCGCCGTAGCGCGGGCCCTCGTCCGCCGGGTCGAGCAGCACATGGAACTCCCCCTCGTCCAGGGCGACGTCGATCACGGCGACGCCCTCCGCGAAGTGCCGGGCGAGCCGGGTGACGAGGGGCAGCGCGAACCAGTGGGCCCGTACCGCGTCCGTGGGGCGCCGGGCGTCGAGGGCCGGGGCGCCCCAGTCGGCGAGCGCGGTGAGCGCGGGCAGCAGGCCACGTCCGCGTCCGGTGAGTTCGTAGACGAAGGCGGCGCCGGGCGGGGCGAGCCGGCGCCGCGAGAGAAGCCCGTCGCGCTCCATGTCCTTGAGGCGGGAGGCGAGCATGTCCGTACTGACGCCGGGCAGGTCGGCGTGCAGATCGGTGTAGCGCCGGGCACCGCCGAGCAGTTCGCGGACGATCAGCAGCGTCCAGCGGTCGCCGACGGCGTCCAGGGCGCGGGCGAGGGCGCAGTAGTGGTCATAACTTCGGCGCGGCATGACCTCAGCATAGACAATAGTTGGACTTTCCAAGTCCCAGCTTGGTAAAACCAAGTACGCACGTTTGGTGTTGTAACCAGTGACGAGCACTGCCGCGCCGCGCGGTGGGCGAGGACCGGGAGGCCGCCGTATGCAGTTCAAGCAGTCCAGCAAGTTGACCGACGTCTGCTACGAGATCCGCGGGCCGGTGATCGAGCAGGCGAACGCGCTGGAGGAGGCCGGCCACAGCGTGCTGCGCCTCAATACGGGCAATCCGGCGCTGTTCGGCTTCGAATGCCCCGAAGAGATCCTCCAGGACGTGATGCGCAACCTCTCCCGCGCACACGGCTATACGGAGTCGCAGGGCATCCTCTCCGCCCGCCGCGCGGTGGCCCAGCGCTATCAGGAGGCCGGGCTGCCCGATGTCGGGGTGGACGACATCTACCTGGGCAACGGCGTCTCCGAGCTGGTCTCGCTGGCGCTCCAGGCGCTCCTGGACGACGGCGACGAGGTGCTGATCCCGGCTCCCGATTACCCCCTGTGGACGGCGGTCACCACCCTCTCCGGCGGCAAGGCCGTGCACTACCTGTGCGACGAGTCCGCCGACTGGCTGCCGGACCTCGACGACATCGCGTCGAAGATCACCGACCGGACCCGGGCGCTGGTCATCATCAACCCCAACAACCCCACCGGCGCGGTCTATCCGCGTGAGCTCCTGGAGGGCATGCTCGACCTCGCCCGCCGCCACCAGCTGATGGTCCTCGCCGACGAGGTCTACGACCGGATCCTGTACGACGACGCGGTCCACCACCACGCCGCCGTGCTCGCCCCGGACCTGGTCTGCCTCACCTTCAGCGGGCTGTCCAAGTCCTCCCGCATCGCCGGCTTCCGCTCCGGCTGGCTGGTCGTCTCCGGCCCCAAGGAGCACGCCGCCGACTATCTGGAGGGCCTGGGCACCCTGGCCTCGATGCGGCTGTGCCCCAACGCCCCCGCGCAGTACGCCATCCAAGCCGCGCTCGGCGGCCGCCAGAGCATCACGGACCTGATCCTGCCGGGCGGCCGGCTGCGCGAACAGCGCGACCTCGCCTGGGAGCGGCTGAACGAGATCCCCGGCGTCTCCTGCGTCAAGCCCAAGGGCGCGCTCTACGCCTTCCCGCGCCTCGACCCCGCCGTCCACGCCATCCACGACGACGAGAAGTTCGTCCTCGACCTCCTCCTGCGCGAAAAGATCCAGGTCGTCCAGGGCACCGGTTTCAACTGGCCCCGCCCCGACCACTTCCGCATCCTCACCCTCCCGCACGCCGACGACCTGGACGCGGCCATCGGCCGGATCGGGCGGTTCCTGGCGGGGTACCGGCAGTAGGCGGCGTACCGGCAGTAACAGGCGTGACGGAGCCGGACGATCAGCGGCCGGGCACCGGGGCCGGTACACCCGGTGAGGCCCGCGGTTTCCCGCGCCTCACCCCAACGGGCGTAGCGGTCAGGAATCGCTGCCGCCCGCCCGGCACCGTGGCCGGGTCCCGCCCGTCACCGCCCGTTCGCCCGACGCGCTCTTGAGCACACGGCGCGCAGCCGCTTAGGTGGAGGACGGCAGTCCTGCCGCGATCCCCGAGGGGAGTAGCCCGTGTTGCCCGTACGACCTGCGGAAACGGAAGCTGAGCTGGAAGCTCACCTGCACGGAATCTGTTTCAAGACCGGTCCGCCACAACGCATCGGTGTCGAGATCGAATGGCTGGTGCACGATGCACGCAACCCCCGATGTCCGGTCGAACCGGACCGGCTGCACTCCGCGGCCCGCCACCTTCGCACCCTCCCCCTCACCTCCCTTCTGACCTTCGAACCCGGCGGCCAGCTGGAGCTCAGCTCGCTGCCCGCCACCTCCCTCACCGCCTGCATCGAGTCCGTCGCGGCCGATCTGGCACTGGTCCGCCCCGCGATGCGTGCCATGGGCCTGGGCATGGCGGGACACGGCCACAATCCCTGGATTCCGCCGCACCGTGTGCTGACCGACGACCCCCGCTACAGCACCATGGAGGCGTATTTCGACCGCTGGGGCGGCGCCGGCCGGTCCATGATGTGCTCCACCGCATCCGTCCAGGTCTGTGTGGACGCGGGCTACGAGGAGCCGGGGCCGCTCGGGCTGGGCCGCCGGTGGCTGATGGCGCATCTGCTGGGCGCGGTGCTGTGCGCGGCGTTCGCCAATTCGCCGGCCAGCGAGGGCTGCCCTACCGGCTATCGCACCACCCGCCAGGTCGTCTGGACCCAGCTGGATCCCGGCCGAACCCTCGCCCCGCCGCAGTCCGCGGACCCGCGGGCCGCCTGGGCGCGCTATGTACTGGACGCACCGGTGATGTGCGTACGGAGCGAGGAAGGGCCCTGGGACGCGCCGAAGGGGCTGACCTTCCGCGACTGGGTCCGCACCGGCCGGCCCCGGCCGCCGACCCTGGAGGATCTGGACTACCACGTCACCACGCTCTTCCCGCCGGTGCGGCCGCGCGGCCATCTGGAGCTGCGGATGATCGACGCACAGGCGGGCGACGGCGGCTGGATCGTGCCGCTGGCGGTGACGGCCGCGCTGTTCGACGACGCCGAGGCCGCGGAGCGGGCCTATCGCATCGTCAAACCCCTTGCGGAGACGGCCGGTTCGCGTCCCGCCCCGCGCAATCCCCTGTGGCGGCATGCGGTCCGCGGCGCGCTGACCGACCCCGAGCTGCATGCGGCCGCGGTGGCCTGTTTCGCCGCCGCCCAGGAGGCGCTGCCCCGGCTGGGAGCCGCCCCGGAGGTGATCGCGGCGGTCGCGGAGTTCACCGAACGCTATGTGGCCCGCGGCCGCTGCCCCGCCGACGACCATCTCGACGCCCTGTACGCCGCGGAAGCCGAAGCCGCCCGCGCGCACCCGGGCGACGGGGACATCACCGAGCTCCTTGGGAAGGACCGTCCGTGACCACCGATCCGCTCACCCCCGAGGCGCTCCGCACCCGGGCGGCCGCGGCGCTGCTCGCCGCCCGCGACCGTACCCGCCTGCTGACCACCAGCGTCGAAGAACCCGACCTCGTCGCCCAGCACTCCCCGCTGATGTCGCCCCTGGTGTGGGACCTGGCGCACATCGGCAACCAGGAGGAGCAGTGGCTGCTGCGCACCGTCGGCGGCCGGGACGCGCTGCGCCCGGACATCGACTCCGTCTACGACGCCTTCGAGCATCCGCGCGCCGAGCGCCCCTCGCTGCCGCTGCTGGCACCGGCCGAGGCGCACGGCTATCTGGCCGAGGTACGCGGCCGGGTGCTGGAGGTGCTGGAGTCCAGTCCGCTGCGCGGCGGCCCGCTGCTGGACGCCGGTTTCGCCTTCGGCATGATCGCGCAGCACGAGCAGCAGCACGACGAGACCATGCTGATCACACACCAGCTCCGCCGGGGCCCCGCCGTGCTGTCCGCTCCCCCGCCGCCGGCCACCTTCGACGGCATCCTGACCGATGAAGTCCTGGTCCCCGCGGGCCCGTTCACCATGGGCACCTCCACCGAGCCCTGGGCGCTGGACAACGAGCGCCCCGCGCACCGCAGGATCGTTCCGGCCTTTCTCATCGACACCACCCCGGTCAGCAACGGCGCCTATCAGTGCTTCATCGACGACGGCGGCTATGACGAACCGCGCTGGTGGGCGAAGGAGGGCTGGGCGCAGGTGCGGGAGCACGGACTGCGGGCCCCGCTGTTCTGGAAACGCGAGAGCCGTCAGTGGCTGCGCCGCCGGTTCGGGGTGACCGAACCGGTGCCGCCCGACGAGCCGGTGCTGCACGTCAGCTGGTACGAGGCGGACGCCTATGCGCGCTGGGCGGGGCGGCGGCTGCCGACGGAGGCCGAATGGGAGAAGGCCGCCCGGCACGATCCCACAACCGGGCGGGCGCTGCGCTACCCGTGGGGCGACGAGGACCCGACGCCCGACCGCGCCAACCTCGGCCAGCGCCACCTCCGCCCCGCGCCCGTCGGCAGCTATCCCGAGGGGCAATCCCCGCTCGGCGTACGGCAGTTGATCGGCGACGTCTGGGAGTGGACGGCCAGCGACTTCCTGCCGTATCCCGGCTTCGCCGCCTTCCCCTACCGGGAGTACTCCGAGGTGTTCTTCGGCGACCGGTACAAGGTGCTGCGCGGCGGGTCCTTCGCGGTCGATCCGGTCGCCTGCCGCGGAACGTTCCGCAACTGGGACCTGCCCATACGGCGGCAGATCTTCTCCGGGTTCCGCACCGCCCGGGACGCCGAGCCGACGGCGGCCGCATGAGGGCAGCGCCGCCGCCCGTCCCGCGCCCCTCGGGAGCTGCCTGATGTGCCGTCACCTTGCCTATCTGGGACCGGAGATACCCTTCGGCCAGGTGATTCTGGAACCGCCGCAGGGCCTCTACCGGCAGTCCTGGGCGCCGCGCCGGCAGCTGCACGGAACGGTCAACGCGGACGGGTTCGGGGTCGGCTGGTACGCGCCGGACGATCCGATACCCGCCCGCTACCGCCGGGCCGGGCCGATCTGGGCCGACGATCTGCTGCCCGACCTGGGCCGGGTGGTGCGTACCGGCGCCCTGCTCGCCGCCGTCCGGGATGCCACCGAGGCGGGGGCCGATGCCGAGGCCGCGGCGGCGCCGTTCGCGTCCGGGCGGTATCTGTTCAGCCACAACGGCGCGGTGCTCGGCTGGCCCGATGCGCTCGCCCCGCTGGCCGCCGGGCTGCCCGCCGTCGCGCTGCTCCAGCTGGCCGCCCGCTGCGATGCGGCGTTCCTGTTCGCGCTGGTGTGCCACCGGCTGGCGGCCGGGGCGACGCCGGGGCAGGCGCTGGCCGGCACCGTGGCCGACGTCGCGCGGGCCGCGCCCGGCTCCCGGCTGAACCTGCTCCTGACCGACGGCACCACCATCGCCGCCACCACCTGGGGCGACACCCTCTTCCACCACACCCGCTCCGGAGGCGGCACCGTCGTAGCCTCCGAGCCCTACGACGACGACCCCCGGTGGACACCGGTCCCGGACCGCACCCTGGTGTGCGCCACCCGCACCGACGTCCGCCTCACCCCGCTCAAGGAGTCCGCCGCGTGAGCCCGCTCAGCATCACCCGCACCCTCCCCGCCGACGCCACCTCGGCCGCGCTGCGCGCCGATGTCACCCAGGGGCTGACCCGTACGCCCAAACAGCTGCCGCCCAAATGGTTCTATGACGCCCGCGGCAGCGAGCTCTTCGAGGAGATCACCAGACTGCCCGAGTACTACCCCACCCGCGCGGAGCGCGAGATCCTGCTCGCCCGTGCACCGCAGATCGCCGCGGCCACCGACGCCCGTACGCTCATCGAGCTGGGCTCCGGCTCGTCCGACAAGACCCGGCATCTGATCGGCGCCCTCACCGGGCTGCACACCTACGTGCCGGTCGACGTCAGCGAATCGGCGCTGACCGCGGCGGGCAAGGCGCTGCTGACCGAGCACCCCGGCCTGACCGTGCACGCCCTGGTCGCCGACTTCCAGCAGGGCCTGACCCTCCCCGGCGCGCCCGGCCCCCGGCTGCTGGCCTTCCTCGGCGGCACCATCGGCAACCTGCTGCCCGGGGAACGCGCGGCGTTCCTGCGCTCCGTGCACGAGCTGCTCTCGCCGGGCGACGCCCTGCTGCTGGGCACCGATCTGGTCAAGGACGAGGCGACGCTGGTCGCCGCGTACGACGACGCGCAGGGCGTGACGGCCGCCTTCAACAAGAACGTCCTCCAGGTCATCAACCGCGAGCTGGGCGGCGATTTCGATCCGGCCGACTTCGCGCATGTCGCCGTGTGGAATGCCGAGCACGAGTGGATCGAGATGCGGCTGCGGGCCCTCAAGGAGCTCACGGTCAAGATCACCGACGTGGATCTGGCGGTCTCCTTCGCCGAGGGCGAGGAGGTGCGCACCGAGGTCTCCGCCAAGTTCCGCGAGGACGGCGTACGGGCCGAACTGGCCGCTGCCGGACTGGAGTTGCGCGAGTGGTGGACCGACCGCGCCGGGCGGTTCGCGCTGTCGCTGGCGGTCCGTTCCTGAGAATACCGGCCCTTCCCCGCCGATCCGGTGCCCTTCGCGCCGCCCCTGTGGTTCGATGCCCCGACGTCCCCCAAGCTCTCGGCTCCGGTCGAGCAGGGGGACCCCCACGTTCACACGTTCGCATCGGGCAGGGGTGACGGAATGGCACTGGACCGGCGGGGATTCCTCAGGGGCGCAGCGGGACTGTCGGCGGCGGGGGCGCTGGTGGGCGTCGGCGGCGTCCGCTTCACGGCCGACGCGGCGGAGCGGCCGTCGGTCCTTGCCCGGGCCGCCGTACAGGACTGGATGTCGGCCCTGGCCGATACGACGCCCCTTCAGCGGCTGACGGTCCCCGGCACCCACGACTCCGGCGCCCGCATCGGCGGCCCCTGGGTGGCCTGCCAGGACAGCGCCGTCGATGACCAACTGGCCGGCGGCATCCGCTTTCTGGACGTCCGCTGCCGCGCCGTCGACGATGCCTTCGCCATCCATCACGGCGCCTACTACCAGCAGCTGATGTTCGGCGACGTACTGAACTCCTGCCGGGCGTTCTTGCGGGCGCATCCGTCCGAGACCGTTCTGATGCGGGTCAAGCAGGAGTACTCCGACGTCCCCGCTACGGAATTCCGCCGGATCTTCGACCTCTATCTGGACGGCAAGGGCTACCGTCCGCTGTTCCGCCTCGACAGCGATCTGCCTGCCCTCGGGAACGCCCGCGGCCGGGTCGTCCTGCTGGCGGATTCCGACGGGATGCCAGGTGTGCGGTACGGCGATCCGCAGCTGTTCGACATCCAGGACGACTATGTGGCGGAGCCGTTCGCGAAATGGCCGAAGGTGGCCGCCCAGTTCCGCAAGGCGGCCGCCGAGCCCGGCAAGCTGTATGCCAACTACGTCAGCACCGCCGCCCTGCTGCCGCCCCGCTCCAACGCCGACCGGCTGAACCCGCAGGTCAAGGACCTGCTGACGGGGCCGGAGGGGCACGGCTGGAGCGGGCTTGGCATCGTCCCGATGGACTTCCCGAACGCGTTCGGGCTGGCGGAGACGCTCATCGGGCACAACCCCGCGACGGCCTAACGGTCCGGGCCTGTGCCCGCCGTGGTGCGCGCGTCACCGCGGCGCGTAACGCAGACTGAGGGCCATGGAGACGGGCGAGTACGGGCGGACGGCGACGGAGGAGCCGCCGCGCCGGATGACGGAGGCCGAGGACGGACCCGGCGGCGGTGCTCCCCCAGCTGACGCCGGGAGGTACCCCCAGCGGCGGGTGGTACTGGCGCTGCTGGCGGCGGGGCTGCTGGCGGGCGGTGCGGCCCTGGTGCTGTGGGCCGGGGCGCGCGACCCGTATCTGGCCGACGGGGACCCGGACACCGGAACGTACCGGCCCGGGCGGCACGCCGGGGACGCGGCCGCGGCGGCGCTGCTCGCCGGACCGTACCGGGAGCGGCCCGGTCCCCTGGTGCCCGTCTCCGCGGACCGCGGCGGCAGCCCCGCCCCGCTCCCGGCCTCCCGGCCCCTGCAAGCGGCCCCGGCCGCCCCCTCACCGCCCGTCGGCGCGCTGTTCTCCCCCGGCGACGACGGCGACCCCGGACATCACTGCACGGCGAGCGTGGTGCACTCCCCCGCGGGCGATCTGGTCGTCACCGCCGCCCACTGTGTGCACGACGGCGGGTTCCGTACCCGGCTGGTCTTCGTCCCCGGTCTGCGCGACGGGATCGCGCCGTACGGCCTGTGGGTGCCCACCCGGATCGATGTCGATCCCCGCTGGATCGCCGACCGGGACCCGGACCGCGATCTGGCGTTCCTGCGGGTGCGCCGGGCCGGGCGGCCGGCGGACGGCCGGACGGTCGAGGAGGTCACCGGCGCCGAGCAGATCCGCTTCGGCGCACCCGTCGGCCGCCCGGCCCTGCTGACCGGCTACCCCGAGGACCGCGACACCCCCCTCGCCTGCCGCCACACGGCGGACGCCGAAAGCGGCACCCAACTCCGGTTCGACTGCCCGGGGTTCCCCAACGGCACCAGCGGCGGCCCGATGCTCATCGACGTCGACCCGGCCACCGGCACCGGGTCGCTCATCGGCGTCATCGGCGGCCTGGACGAGGGCGGCGACGACGCCACGTCCTACAGCAGCCGCCTGGGCAAGGACCTGGCCACGCTGTACCGGCGCGCGACGTCGTAGGCGCGGCGTTCACGCGCCCCGCGGCACCACGGTCTTCAGGACCGACGGCAGCGGGTACCAGTCCGCGGTCGCGAAACTCGCATGGGCGGCGGCGAGTTGCCGGACGCGGGCCAGGGCCTCGGCCTCGGTGGGGTGGGTGCCGTCGATCACCGGCGGGACCTTGTGGGCGTCCGTCATCACCAGGAGGTAGTGCCGGGTGTCGTACCAGGAGGTGTCGATACTGCCGCCCAGATACGTCGCCGCATCGCCGTCGAAGACCACGAACCACGGGCGCAGCGCCGGGTCGGCATAGCGCTCGCGCGGATCGCCCGCGGCCGCGCCGTGCACGGCGGGGAAGGCCGTCGACTGCGCCAGCTTGCCCTGGGCGGCGAGGTCCTTGAGATGGGTGGCGTATTCGACGTCGGTCCACAGCTTGTCGAGCGGGTTGTGCTCCTCGACGGTGCCGGGTATCAGCTCGATCAGAAACTTTCCGGCCAGGGCGGAGCGGGCGGGCCAGCCGTTGGCCCGTACGGCCTCGTCGGCGGTGGCATGACCGGCCGTCAGGTCCCCGGGGCCGTAGACCGCATCGCCCAGCTTCTGCCGTACCAGCGCATCGAAGGCGTCGGGCCCGCGGCCGCCCTTGGCATTGAAGCCGTCCTTCATCTCGACCTTGACCAGGATGGGGCGGTGCCCGGGGTGGGCGTCGTGCCAGGCCCGCATATCGGCCAGACAGGCGCCGAAGTCCTGGTCGGTGTCCTTGGTCCGCAACTCCGCGGCGCTCGCGGCGCCCTCGCAATTGTTATTGTTCCCCAGCGGGTTGCTGTGCGAGACCCGCCAGGACCGGCCCAGTCCATTGGCCCAGACATCGAGTTCCACCAGCGAGGCTCCGGAGTCCAGCGCATCGGCGAAATAGGGGTACTTCTCCTTCTCGTAAGCGTTGTGGACGCCCACCGAGGTAGTGGTGTCGTATGTCGTGGCCGGTTCGGCCCCCGCCGGTCCGGTCACCGCGAACACCGCTGCCGCCGCCGCGGCGACCGTCCCCACACACCGCTTCCCGTTCATGTTCCCCGCTTCCCCTCGTTTCCGGCCCGGTCGGTCATCCGTTCGGTTACCCGGTCGAACGGGCAGCAGCGTACGGGACTTGGTGACGGCGACGGCCCGCGGGGGCGGCCTTTTACCACCATGGAGGATGCAATGGCCAGGAAGCCGGATGCGCATGAGGCGTCGGTGCATGCGCAGGAACACGGGGACGGCACTGCCACCGCGCGGCCGTCCGCCGCGCTGCCGCTGGCGGCGACGGTGCTGACCGGGACGGTCGCGCTCTATATCGCGCTGGTCGCCTTCGGCAACATCACCGACTACGGCACGAACCGGGCGTTCGTCCAGCATGTGCTGGCCATGGACACCACGTTCCGGGACCCGGACCTGATGTGGCGGTCCATCACCTCGCCGGTGCTCCAGGACGCGGCGTATCTGGCGATCATCGCCTGGGAGACGGCGGCGGCGGCCGTACTTGTCGTCGCCACCTGGCTCCTGGCCTCCGCCCTACGGTCCGGCCGCGGCCAGGCCGGCCGCGGCCGGTCGATGGCGACGGTGGGATTGCTGATGGTGTTGGTGCTGTTCGGTGCCGGGTTCATCGCGATCGGTGGGGAGTGGTTTGCGATGTGGCAGTCGAAGAGCTGGAACGGCCTGGAGGCGGCCCTGCGGAATTTCTTGTTGGCGGGGGTGGGGCTGGTGGTGCTCCACCTGCCGCGCGAGGTGGATTAGCCCCACGTTGTCGGCCGTCCCGCCGTCGCGGGTTTCTCCCCACGTTGTCGGCCGTCCCGCCGCGGGGGTTTGTCGCCGTTGCGCCTGCGGCGGGCGTGGGTTGTACGGGTGCGGTGCCACGCCTCCGGACTTCGTCCTGCGGCGCGGCCCCTCCCGTGGGTGGGGGGGAAGGGGCCGGTGGGGGCGGGCGTTGTGCGTCCAGTGCCGTATCACTCGGACAAGCGGCACCCGACCGTCTACGGGTCCCCCACTGGTTTTCTCCCACCCCAACGGGGAGGGGCCGGGCCGCAGGACGAAGTCCGGAGGCGTGGCACCGCACCCGTACAACCCACGCCCGCCGCAGGCGCCACGGCGAGAAGACACCGCGGCGCCGCAGACAAAAACGTGGGGAGAAACTCAACCGGCCGCGTACACATCCTCCACGTACCGCCCCGCGGCAGTCAGCTCCCGCAACCACGCCTCGGATTCCTGGCGCGAAGCGCCCACGGCGCCAAGCGCCATGGCGTGGAGGTCACAGAAGGCGTCCCTGACGCCGGGCGCCATCCGGCTGCCGTCGCCGCAGACATACACCCGCGCACCGGCCTGGAGCAGCTCCCATATCGCGGCGCCCTCGGCGGCGATGCGGTGCTGGACGAACCGGTGGCCGTGCTCGGGGCGGGCGCTGAAGACGGGGTGCAGGGAAACGGCCCCGGCCTGCTGCGCGGCAGCGAGCTCCGCCGCGTGGAGGAAGTCGCCGTCGGGGTCGTCGCAGCCGAAGTAGAGCCGGGCGGGGGTGGTCCGGCCCGCGGCCACCCGGTCGGCGATGGCGCCGCGGAACGGCGCCAGGCCCGTACCGGCGGCGATCATGATGACCGGGGCGGGGTCGGCCGGGTCGATACGGAAGGCCTCGCGGCAGGGCTGGACACGGGCCAGGACCGTGTCGCCGGGCCGCAGTCCGTGCAGATGGGTCGATCCGGTGCCGCCGGGCAGCAGCGAGACCATCAGGTCGGCGTGGCGGGGGTCGGCCGCGGGCGAGGAGGAGAGGGAGTAGTGCCGGATGCGCAGCGGCGGCAGCAGCTCCAGGATGACGGGCCAGGGCAGGGCGCCGCGCAGTGCCGGATGGGCCTCGACGAGGTCGATCAGGGTACGCGGATCGTCCTCGGCCGCGGCGAGCGCTTCGAGCGCCTGGCGCTCGGGCGGGCAGGGGTTGTGGGAGGCCAGTAGCGCCGTCTGTGCGGGCGTCGGCCGGGCGCCCAACTCCAGGTGGTGGGTGAGGAGTTGGCGTACGGTGAGCGGCCGGTCGACGGGGAGGGTGTCGCGGGCGGGGCGGCCGCCGGAGTGCAGCGCGAGGACGGTGTCGAGTCCGACGCCGAGCGCCTGCGCGGCGCGTTCGACGGCGGTGGGGGTGTTGGCCGGGAGCACCGCGAGGTGGTCGGCGGTGCGGTAGGTGACGCCGTCGGGCAGCGCGATGCGCACAAAGCGCTTGGGGCGGGGCCAGTCCGTAGCCGTCAGGTCGTGGGCCTCGGTGACGGTCATCTCGGTGAGGTCGTGGCGGGCGGCGAGCGCGTCGAGGGGGCCGCCGGTGATCTCTGTAACGGTGTAACAGGCGTCCTCGGCGGCGGGTGCGTTCGCGCCGATGCTCGCCGGATCGCCGTAGCGGGCAAGCAGCTGTGTGCGCAGCGCGCGGGCGAAGGCGGTGACGCTGCCCTGGAGATCCCCGGAGGCGTCGGCTTCGGCGCGCGGCAGCAGCCGTTCGCCGCCGAGCGCCTCCAGGCGGTCGTCGATGAGGGTCGGCACGTGCTGGTAGGTCGCGGCCCAGTTGCGGTCGCCGACGCCCAGGACGGCGTACGAGACGCCCTCGGCCGCGCCCTGCGGTGCGGTGCGCAGGCCGGCGACGAAGGCGGCCGCGTCGTCGGTGGGCTGTCCGTTGTAGGAGGCGGCGACGATCGCGACCGGCCGGTCGGCGGGCAGCCCGTCGGCGCAGGCGTCCAGGGGGGCCACCTCGGCGGCGAAGCCCAGGCCGGTGGCCTCGTCGGCGAGCCGCTCGGCGAACTCGCGGCAGGTGCCGTAGTTGGTGCCGTGCAGCAGGAGCAGGCCGGTGCCCTGCGGGACGCGGGTGGGCAGGCCCTCGTCGGCCGCGGTGCCGCTCTCGGCGGTGGCCGTGCCCCCGGGGAGCACGGCGAGCGCGGCGCGGGTCGCGGCCCGGTCGGCGGGCGTCCGGGCGGCGAGGGCGAGGGTGAAGCCCTCGGGCTTGAGGGTCAGCGTCTCCTTGACGCGCAGCCGGTAGTCGGTGTGGTCGATCAGCCGGTAGCGGTGCACCAGCAGGGCGAGCAGCATGGTCGCCTCGTGCAACGCGAACTGCCGCCCGATGCAGGCGCGTTCACCGGTCCCGAAGGGCTTGTACGCATGCGGGGAGCGGGCCGCCTCGGCCTGCGGGGTGAAGCGGGAGGGGTCGAAGAGCTCGGGGTTGTCGCCCCAGGCCGGATCGCGGTGCAGCATCGGCGTGAGGACGGTGACCAGATCGCCCTTCTTCAGCGGGTGGCGCCCGCCGAGCAGGATGTCCTCCTGGGCCTGCCGCGTGAACGCGGCGGCGGTCGGCCACAGCCGCAGCGCCTCGTTGAGCACCTGCCGGGTGTACGGAAGCCGCGCGATGTCCTCGAAGGACGGGTCGGGCTCGGGCGCGTCGCCCCACAGCTCGTCCGCCTCCCGCTGCACCAGCCGCAGCGCGGCCGGGTCCTTGAGCAGGTAGTAGAGGGCGAAGGAGAGCGCACCGGAGGTGGTCTCGTGCCCGGCGATGAGGAAGGTGATGACCTGGTTGCGGATATTGGCCAGATCCAGGCCCTGTTCCCCGTCGCCCCGTTCGCGGGATCCGAGCATCAGGCCCAGCAGATCGTCGTCGCCGCTCTCGCCGCTCGCGGTCCGTGCGGCGATCACCTCGTCGACCACGGACGCCAGATAGTCGGCATCGGCCCGGAACGCCGCGTCCTCCGCGGAGTAGTCGACTCCGGCCTCACGGGCGAATTTGGCGCCGCTCCACTGGAGACACCGCACCATCGACTCCACGAACGGATGCGGCGTGTCGCGGGCGAACGATCCGAAGTCGAAGCCGAAACCGGCCAGCCCGATGGTGTCCAGCGTCATCCGGGTCATGTCCTCGGCGACGTCCAGGGTGCTGCCGTCGGCGACCCGGCGGTCCCAGCTGGCCATCACCCGGCGGGCGACCTTGAGCATCGCCGGGTGGTACGTCCGCATCGAGCCCAGCGCGAAGGCGGGCATCAGCACCTCGTGCGCCTTGGCCCAGTTCGGTTCGTCGTTGTAGGCGGTGAACAGGCCGTCGCCGGCGAATTCCCGGACGTTTTCCAGGACCACCGACACGCCCTTGGCGAAGCGGTTCTCGTCGGCGAGTTCGGTGACCAGGTCCAGCGACGAGACGAACAGCGTCTCGCGGTCGCCCAGCCGTCGGCGGAATGCCGGGCCGTGGACCCGGGCCAGGTCCATGGCCTGCTGAAGCGGCGTGGCGGTGAGACCGGCCGCGGTGACGTCGGCAACCGGGATGCCGTCGGCGGCGGCGCGTTCTGCGGTGTGAAGCGCGATGGTGTCGGTCATGTCTCCAGCGTGACCGGCCCGGTGCGCGGGTTGATCCCGGGTAACTGCATGATTGTGCAGTGGTTTTTCGCCATGGGCTCTTGCGCACGGACGGAGACGAGGCAATGGACAATGGGAACGCCGACGGCGCGTCGGATGCGGACACCCGCGCGCCCGCGACCCGCCGGCCACTCCTGCTGGACGATCCCACCGATCCGGCGGGACCGTACGCGGGCGGGCCCTGGCGCAACTACTTCCTGATCCTGCTGGACCGTATCCCCACGCCGATCGCGGTGTGCCGGGCCGACGGCGAGGTGCTGATCGCCAATCCGGCGATGGCCGAGCAGTGGGGCACGGCGCCCGGGCAGCTGCGCGGCCGCAATCTGCTGGAGATGTTCCGGCCGCGGGCCAAGGAGCAGCTGCTGCGGATCGCCGAGGCGGTGCGGCTGGGGCGGCGCTCGCGCTATCCGGTCGAGGTGCAGTGGCACTCCGCGGCGGACGGCACCGAGCGGGAGGGGGAGCTGACGGTGGATCCGGTCGGCGATGTCTCCGTCCAGCCGCCGGTGCTGCTGGCGGTACTGCGGGGCCGCGAGGCCGCACCGCCCGCGCCGCCGCGCGGTTCGGCGAGCCCGGTGGAGGCCCGGATCCTGGCGCTGGCCGCGGGCGGCGCCACCACGGCGGCGATCGGCACGGCCCTGGGGCTGACCGTCGACGGGGTGAACTACCACCTCACCCGGCTGGCCCGCCGCTGGCGGGTGCAGGGCCGTACCGCGCTGGTCGCCCGGGCCTACGTGCTGGGCGTCCTCTCCCCCGACGCCTGGCCCCCGTCCCCCGCCTGACCCGCCCCGGTACCGCCGCCGGCGCCACGGCCCGGGTCCCCGCTGGCACGCATGTGCGGTTACGCTCCCTGCTGTGGACGAGAACGCGCACACCCCCGCGCCCTTCGAACGCGGAACGGACGGCCCGAAGGTCATCGTCGTCGGCATCGACGGCTCCGAATCGTCATGGCGCGCCGCCGCGTATGCGGCCGGACTGGCGCGGCGGCAGGGGTCGAAGCTGGTCCTGGTCTATGTGCAGCCGGTGATGGCGGCCGGCGCGGCGATGGGCGCGCCGGTGGGGGATGCGACGAACGAGGTCGCCGAGGAGCTGATGGCCGAGATCCGCGAGGCGACGGACCGGCTCCAGGGGATATACGACGTCCGCTGGGAGTTCCACACGCTGCGCGGGGACCCGTACAACGGCATGGTGCAGATGGCCGATGAGCTCACGGCGGATGCGGTGGTGGTCGGCGCGTCGGAGTCGGCCGGGCACCGCATCATGGGGTCGGTCGCGGTGCGCCTGGTCAAGGCCGGACGCTGGCCGGTCACGGTCGTTCCGTAGGCCGTACGGCTCCGCTGGTGGGGCGGGCCGCGCTGAGGCACGGTGGAAGGTGGACGGGCGGAGCGCCGCCCCGGCCGAGGGGAGACCATCGTGACCGATCGCACGTATCGCGTGACCGACATCGTCGGTACGTCCCAGCACAGCGTGGACGCCGCCATCAACAACGGCATCAAGCGCGCCTCGCAGTCCCTGCGCAATCTCGACTGGTTCGAGATCAGCGAGGTCCGCGGGCATATCGTCGACGGCGCCATCGACCACTACCAGGTCGGTCTGAAGGTCGGCTTCCGCCTGGAGGACACCGACTGACCACAGCGTCGGCCGGGGCCCGCGGACGCCGATTGAGCGACCTGGGCACCCCTCCCGTGTACGACTCCCGGCGAGTCCCGGCGCTACTAGGGAGTCGCCTTCCTCAGGCGCCCGCGAGGGTCCATGATGATCCGCCGTCGGAGCACGACGGATCAGCGAGCCTACGGAGGGCTGTCGCATGGGCCTGCGCGCGGGACAGGGCGTATTGCGCCGGAAACCGATCGACCACATCGAAGAGCCGGAAGGCGCGGCGAGCCAGCAGCTCACCCGGGCGCTGGGCCTGTGGCAGCTGACCGCCATCGGCGTCGGCGGCATCATCGGTGCGGGCATCTTCACGCTGGCCGGCACGGTCGCCAACGGCAAGGCCGGGCCCGCCGTTCTGATCTCCTTCCTCATCGCGGGCATCGCCAGCGCCGCGGCCGCCTTCTCGTACGCCGAATTCGCCGGTCTGATCCCGAAGGCGGGCTCCGCCTACACCTACGGCTATGCGGTGCTCGGCGAGATCGCGGGCTGGTTCATCGGCTGGGACCTGCTGTTGGAGTACACCGCGATCGTGGCGGTGGTCGCGATCGGCATCTCCGGCTACTTCGGCTTTCTGCTCGGCGAGGTGGGCCTCGATCTGCCGCACTGGATGCTGGGCGCCCCGGGCACCGGGCCGGGCCATCGCGTGGACCTCTTCGCGGCGGTCCTCTGCCTTCTGATCGCCTATCTCCTCACCCTCGGCATCAAGAACGCCGCGCGGTTCGAGACGATGGTGGTGGCCCTGAAGGTGCTGGTCGTCATCGTCGTGATCGTGGTCGGCTTCTTCCACATCGACACCGCGAACTACCACCCGTTCTTCCCCTTCGGGGTCAGCGGCGCGTTCACCGGCGCGGCCACCGTGTTCTTCGCCGTCTTCGGCTATGACGCGATGAGCACGGCGGCCGAGGAGTCCAAGGACGCCCAGCGCCATATGCCCAAGGCCATCATGTATTCGCTGGTCATCTCGATGGTGCTGTACGTCCTGGCCTGCCTGGTGCTGACGGGGATGCAGAACTACAAGTCCATCGATCCGGAGAGCGGCTTCTCGACCGCGTTCAAGTCGGTGGGTCTGGACAAACTCGCGGATGTCATCGCCGTCGGCGCGATCATCGGCATCCTCACCGTGATGTTCACCTTCATGCTCGGCGTGACCCGGGTGTGGTTCTCGATGAGCCGCGACGGACTGCTGCCCAAGTGGTTCGCCAAGACCAGCGAGACCCACCATGTGCCCACCCGGGTCACCTGGATCGTGGGCTGCGCCTCCGCCGTCATCGCCGGCTTCCTGCCGATCGGCGAGGCCGCCGAGCTGACGAACATCGGCATTCTGCTGGCGTTCGTGGTCGTCTGCGTCGCGGTGATCGTGCTGCGCTACAAGCGCCCCGACCTGCCGCGCACCTTCCGCACACCCGGCATGCCGGTGGTCCCGGCGATCGGTGTCTGCTTCTCCCTCTGGCTGATCACCTTCCTGGAGTGGCAGACCTGGGTGCGCTTCGCCGTGTGGTTCGTGATCGGCATGGTCATCTACTTCTCGTACTCCTACCGGCGGTCCGAACTGGCCAAGGCGGAGCGCGAGTCGGCGGAGCCGGCCGGGGACGCCTGAGCCTGCGGCGGGTGGGAGCTCGGGGGCTGTTGCGCTTCTTGCCATGACGAGCGGAGCAGCCCCGGGTCCTTGACGTGCACCTGGCCCGCGCCAAGAATGAGCGCGCTCCGACAACGTTGTCCGAAGCGCGGAGGGGTGACCCCATGTCATGGCCCGGTCCTCACCGGCTGCGTACCGCGGGAGCGGTTCTGGCGGCCGTGCTCGTCGGGAGCGCACTCACCGCCCCCGCCGCCCGGGCCGCCTGGCCCGGTGGCGACGGCGCCCTCACCGGTCTGGTCAACCCGTTCATCGGCAGCCGCAACGACGGCAACACCTTCCCCGGGGCCGCCGTCCCGTTCGGCATGGTGCAGCTCTCCCCCGACACCGGCCACACCACCGGCTACGACTACGACGACGACCACATCCGCGGCTTCGGCTCCGTCCACCTCTCCGGTGTGGGCTGCGGGCTGGGCGGCGATCTGCCGGTGCTGCCGACCACGGGCGACCTCACCGAGACCGACGACGCGAAGTACGCCGCCGCCTACCGCCATGACGGCGAGTCGGCCCGCCCCGGCTACTACCGCGTCCGCCTGACGTCGTACGGCGGGATCACCGCCGAGCTGACCGCCACCGCCCGTACCGGCCGGCAGCGCTACACCTTCCCCGCCACCGACAAGGCCAATGTGCTGCTCAATACGGGCCAGTCGCTGCACAAAAACGTCTCCACGACGGTGGAGGTGCTCGACTCCCGCACCGTCCGCACGGCCCTCACCGGCCACGGCTTCTGCCAGGACACCGGGCCGTACACGCTCTACACGATCACCCGCTTCGACCGGCCGTTCGCGTCGTACGGGACCTGGGACGGGGAGAAGGTGACGCCCGGCTCCAAGGGTTCGACCGCGGGCGGACGGCACGGGGCGTACGTCCGCTTCGACACCCGGAAGGACCGTACGGTCGAGGCCACCACGGCCCTCAGCTATGTCGATGCGGCGGGCGCGGCGCGCAATCTGCGGGCCGAGGGCGGGCGTTCCTTCGACCGGACGAGGGCCGCCGCGGACGCCGCCTGGCAGCGGCGGCTGGGAGCGGTGAGGACACAGGGCGGCACCCGGACCCTGCGCCGGACGCTCTATTCCTCCCTCTACCGGTCCTTCCTCGCGCCGAACATCGGCAGCGATGCGGACGGCCGCTACACCGGCTGGGACCGGAGGATCCATCGGGCGCGCGGGTTCACCTACTACCAGAACTGGTCGCTGTGGGACACCTACCGCACCCAGGCGCAGCTGCTGGCCCTGCTCGCGCCGCGCGAGTCCCGGGACATGGCGCGGTCGGTGCTGCGGATCGACAAGGAGGGCGGCTGGCTGCCCAAATGGGGCTACGGCACGGTCGAGACGAACATCATGACGGGGGATCCGGTCACGCCGTTCCTCACCAATGCCTATCAGCAGGGGCTGTTGCGGGGACGAGAGGCGCAGGAGGCATACGCGGCGCTGAAGAAGAACGCCGACGGGGTGCCCCCGGCCGATTCCCCGGCCGTCGGACGCGAGGCCAATGCGCCATACCTGCGCAACGGCTTCGCCCCGTACGTCAAGGGCCGTCCGCATCGCAAACCCGGCGACTCCGACTTCGACCACGGTGCCTCGGTGACCCTGGAATACGCGCTGTCGGATGCGATGCTGGCGCAGATGGCGCGCGATCTGGGGCACCGGGCGGATGCCGTGCGCTATGCGGCGCGGGCGCACAACTACCGCAATATCTTCGACCGTTCGACGGGCTTCTTCCGCGCCCGGGACGCGCGGGGCGCCTTCACGGGGTCCGCGGATCCGGCCCGGAGCGAAGGGTTCCACGAGGGCACGGCGTGGCAGTACCAGTGGCTGGTGCCGCAGGATCTGCCGGGGATGATCCGCCTCATCGGCGGCAGGGAAAAGGCCGAGCGGCGGCTGGATTCCTTCTTCGCCTACCGGCGGCTGGTGAAGGACCCGCAGCGGACGGCGCGGACGGTGTGGGTCAACGGGCCGTACGACTACGACAACGCGGACAAGTACAACCCGCAGAACGAACCCGATCTGATCGCCCCGTACACCTATCTCTCGACCGGCCACCCCTGGAAGTCCACGGATGTGGTGCACGCGGCGCTGACGCTGTTCACCGACACGCCGGACGGGATGACCGGGAACGACGATCTGGGAACGATGTCGGCGTGGATGGTGCTCTCGTCGATCGGGGTGTTCCCCGTACAGCCGGGCACCGACACCTGGGGGCTGAGCACACCGGTTTTCGACCGCGTCGACCTGACCCTGGACCGGCGCTACTTCCCGTCCGGTCACTTCACCGTCAAGGCTCCCGGTACGTCACCGGTGAAGCGGTATGTCCAGTCCGTCCGGCTGGACGGCGCCGCGCACGACCGCACCTATCTGACCACCGATGCGCTGCGCACGCACCACGAGCTGACCTTCTCGGTGGGCCCGAAGCCGTCACGCTGGGGAACCGGCAACGATGCGGCGCCGCCGCCCGTGGGCGGCTCAGCGCGGGGCTGAGCGCCTCGCAGGGGCGGCGGGCGGTCAGCTGTTCTGGATGGCCTGCCAGAACTCGTCGAAGGACATGGTGCCGTTGGCGTCGCTGTCCTTGGCCTTGATGACGGCCTCGGCGATCGGGCCGGTGACGAACGGGTCGCCCATTTCGGCCATCGCCCGCTTGAACTCGTCCGGACTGACCTGGCCGTCGCCGTCGGCGTCGAACCGGTTGAACGCCGCCTTGGCCGCCTCTATGTCTGCTATGTCTGCCATGAGAGATGCCCCCTTCGGTGTGTTTCCTCGGTGTGCTGCGTGCACTTCTTCGGTGTGCTGCGGGTGCCGGTGCGCCGGCGTGTCACGGCGGGTGACCTGCGTAGGTTAGCCGACCGTCAGGACGGCTCCGGCCGCGCCCTCCGGCGGGCCAGATACGGTGCCGTACGGCTGCCCGGGGCGGCCGCCAGCTCGGCGGGGGTGCCCGCGGCGACGATCCGGCCGCCCTCCGCGCCGCCGCCCGGGCCCAGGTCGATGACGTGGTCGGCGCCCGCGGCCACCCCCATGTCGTGCTCGACGACGACCACGGTGTTGCCCGCTTCCACCAGGCCGTGCAGCTGGCGCAGGAGCACCTCGGTGTCGGCGGGGTGCAGACCGGTGGTGGGCTCGTCGAGGAGGTAGAGGGTGTGGCCGCGGCGGGCCCGCTGGAGTTCGGCGGCGAGCTTGATGCGCTGTGCCTCGCCGCCGGACAGCTCGGTGGCGGGCTGGCCGAGCCGCAGATAGCCCAGTCCGACGTCCTGGAGGGTGCGCAGGCTGCGGGCGGCGGACGGGAGGTCGGCGAGGAAGCCGGCGGCGTCGTCGACGGTCATCGCCAGCACGTCGGCGATGGTGCGGTCCCGGTAGGTGATCTGGAGGGTCTCGGGGTTGTAGCGGGCGCCGTGGCAGTCGGTGCAGGGCGCGTACGTACCGGGCAGGAAGAGCAGCTCGACGGCGACGAAGCCCTCGCCCTGGCAGGTCTCGCAGCGGCCGGCGGCGACGTTGAAGGAGAACCGTCCGGCGGTGTAGCCGCGGGCGCGTGCCGCGTCGGTGGCGGCGAAGAGCTTGCGTACGGCGTCGAACAGCCCGGTGTAGGTGGCGAGGTTGGAGCGCGGGGTCCGGCCGATCGGCCGCTGGTCGACGCGGACCAGCCGGTCGACGGCGTCCAGGCCCTCGGCGGCGGTGAGCTGGGCCCGGGCCATCGGTCCGCCGCCGGCGTCCTCGCCCGTATCGGAGCGGGCCTCGCCGAGGTGGTCGCGTACGGCCTCCGCGAGGACCCGGGTGACCAGCGTGGTCTTTCCGGATCCCGAGACTCCGGTGACGGCGGTGAAGACGCCGAGCGGGAAGACGGCGTCCAGGCCGCGCAGGTTGTGGAGGGTGACGCCGTGCAGGGAGAGTGCGCCGGTGGGGGTGCGCGGGGTGCGGGCGGCGGGCGGTTCGGCGGCGAAGAGGAAGCGGCGGGTGGCGGATCCGGTGACGTCGGCGAGCCCGTCGACCGGGCCGCTGTGCAGCACCCGGCCGCCGTGTTCCCCGGCGCGCGGGCCGATGTCGACGATCCAATCGGCGCGCCGCACCACGTCCATGTCGTGTTCGACGACGAAGAGCGAATTGCCCGCTTCCTTGAGCCGGTGCAGGACCGTGAGCAGGGATTCCGTATCGGCCGGGTGGAGACCGGCGGAGGGTTCGTCCAGGACGTAGACGACGCCGAAGAGGCCGGAGCGCAGCTGGGTGGCCAGGCGCAGGCGCTGGAGTTCGCCGGCGGAGAGGGTGGGGGCGGGGCGGTCCATGCTCAGATAGCCGAGGCCGAGTTCGGTGAGCACCTCGATACGGGCGACCAGGTCGCGGGCGAGGGCCGGTGCGGGCGCGTCGTCCGGGCGGGCGGCGGTGGGGTGCAGCACGTCGGCGAGGGCACCGAGCGGCAGGCCCGCGAGGGTGGCGATATCGCGGCCCGCGAAGGTGACGGCCAGCGCCTCGGGGCGCAGCCGCCGCCCGGCGCACACCGGGCAGGGCGCGGCGGTCATGAAGCCCCGGACGCGGGTGCGCAGGGTGTCGCTCTTGGAGTCGGCGAAGGTGTGCAGGACATAGCGTCTGGCGCTCATGTACTGGCCCTTGTAGGGGCGTTGGATCCGGCCGGCCTCGCGGACGGGGTGCACGGTGACGACGGGCTGTTCGTCGGTGAACAGGATCCAGTCCCGGTCGGCCTGCGGCAGATCGCGCCAGGGCCGGTCGATGTCGTGGCCGAGGGCGGCGAGGATGTCGCGGAGATTCTTGCCCTGCCAGGCACCCGGCCAGGCGGCGACGGCGCCCTCGCGCACGGAGCGGGACGGGTCGGGGACGAGCGAGTCCTCCGTCACCTGGTGGACGGTGCCCAGCCCGTGGCACTCCGGGCAGGCCCCGGCCGCCGTATTGGGCGAGAAGGCATCGGAGTCGAGACGTTCCGTCGCGCCCTCGGGGTAGTCGCCGGCGCGGGAGAAGAGCATCCGCAGGGTGTTGGAGAGGGTGGTGACGGTGCCGACCGAAGAGCGGGAGGTGGGCGCGGAGCGCCGCTGTTCGAGGGCGACGGCGGGCGGCAGGCCGGTGATGTCCTCGACCTTCGGCGCGCCGACCTGGTGGATCAGGCGGCGGGCGTAGGGGGCCACCGACTCGAAGTAGCGGCGCTGCGCCTCGGCGTAGAGGGTGCCGAACAGGAGAATCGGTTAAGTGCATCCTACCCGGCCCAGGGCGAAGCCCCGCCCATGCGAGGCCGGGGCCGTCAGCGTGCCGCGGACCGAGGTCGCGCATACCTTCACCTCATGGACTTCAACATCAGCGCGGAGGAGGAAGCGCTCATCTTCCGCCTGGCCGGTCTCCTTCGGGCGGGCCACTCCCCCACCGATGACGACCTAGCGGACGAACTAGGCGACGAGGTCCGCTCTCTCCTCCAGTCCCTCCTTAATAAGGGCTGGCTCGTGGTCGGCGAGGAGCGCGAGCTGACCTTGTCAACGATCGCGCGGTTTGCGGTGTCCAGCCGGAAGGATGTCGGGCGGCCGGAGTAGCCGACTCGAAGCGTGCACAAAACGCCAGTCCCCGCTCATGCCCACAGGCGGTGAACATGAGCGGGACTGGCGCCGAGGGAGCTAGCTGGAGCCTCGTGCGCTTTCTCGGCAGAGGCTGTTGCGGGCAGGATCTCGCAGGTAGCCGATGTCATGATGGACGGCTACGTTAATCCCGTCGGATACTTGCGCGATTAGGCACCGATGCAAATAGCTACTTCATTGCCGTAGATGCCTGCAACGCCGAGTGCACATGCAAGACATCCACCACCAGCAGTGAGAGCGCATGCAACCCCACAAGCAACCCAGATTCCGGTGAATACCCAACCTGGGACGCCTGCATTTTCCATGCAGTTCTCCATATCGTCCCACCAGTCCGCTGGGTGAACGACGCCACTGTCGACAATCGAATCGCTTCGATCGATAACCGCTCCTTCTTTGGAAATGGCCTTATCGATCTTGAAGTGTCCATCCACCCACTGTTTGATGCGCCCAGACTGTTCATCGATGGGGATGAAGTGAGTTTCGACGGTATGGACAGAGGAGTCGTGGCCGATCTGCGTCACCACAGCGCTCTGTTCGGCAAGACCGCCGCCTTTAATGTGCGCGATCACAATCTCACCAGCGGAGCCAGCCAGGACCCTGACGTTGTCGGACGACAAACTGGCCCCATTGGGAAGATGCAGCGGAATTGAGTTCTGAGAGTTCTTGTCCTGCAGAGTGGCGAGCGCTTGCCCTTTAGAGGACGACGCAGAGGATGATGCCGCAAAACCCTTCAGGTACTTCAGACCGTCCACGAACCTTTGCCTTGGGTCAACGCCGTGTCGAGGCGAGTTCAAAGCAACCCCCTATTGATTGGAATCAGTGACCGTAGAGTGATACTGCCTCGCATCCTGAAGCATCGCGAACAAACGCAAGCTTGAAGCCAAGGACAGGCGCTATCCCCTGGGGGACGTGATGAACTCCTCGACCACGGTTGCCGATGTTCGCGCGAGGGTGGCAGGGTCGAACTATTTCCGATGCTGCTCGCGTTCCGAATACTTCATTTCAAGCATCAACCAGAAGACGATTGAGATTCCGATCAATGCCCACCCGAGCATCGGAGGCCACCATGCCGGACGGATTGCGGTGATGATGGCGAAGATCCATCCCGGCAGTGGGAAAAGTATGTGCTTAAACCGATCGCGAGATATCCGCAAGGCTCAACCCCCTTCACTGTTGCGCCGGCCATCAGTCCACACGAACTCACACCAAAGTTACGCCTTTAGCTGGTCAACCAAAGGCCACTGCGGACCCGAAGGTGGCGTGATGGAGGTTGTTCAATTCGCAGATAGCTGCGACGGGCGACCAGTGGAACTGGTCGTAGCACTTGCCGTCGCACAGCAAAAAACTTTCCCCCCTTACGACGACGAAGCTACCAACCGGGATACCCCCGATCAAGGATCGGGGGCGGTATTTCGCCAAGTCGAATTTGCTCCAATAAGCGCTTTCCCATGTTAACGAATAGATTTCACCAACTTGATTCGGTTCAATGGCTGTATTTACACACAAAATTGGATAATTCACCACTAGGCCACGGGGCCAGCGCACAGGCAGGTCCGCTATGGAGGAAGCAAGGGCTCCGGTGGCCAATGGGCCCCTGGCCGCCCGACTCAACCTGGCCGACCGGACAGGCGCTTGGTCGCCTGACTGGCCAGAACCCCCCGACTCCGTGGCCACCAGGGGCAATCGCCGGACAGGTCGAGGCCCCGCCCATGCGCCACGGGGGAGTACGCACGGACGGGGCGGTCTGGGCCGCCCGTCAGGCGGTCATCGGGGGGTAGGGGTGCTTCCAGCGGAGCGCCGGTTCCTCGCCTCCGAGCCAGTACGACCGTTGGTCGTTGGTGATCTGCTGTCCGCCGATCCAGTAGGCGTGTGCCTCCGGCGTGATCGCCATTCGGACAGAGGTGATGTCGGGCTCCCCTGCCTTCCGCCAGGCGGTTACCGCCTCTTCGATGGCGTCCCAGATGGCGACCGGGCCGCCCTGGCGGAGGTTCCACTGGTCCCCGTCAGCGGTGAGGGACGCGAAAGCCTCCCGCCCGGTGTCGAACAGGTACACCGTCTCTCGGCTGTCGCTGGTGGCACGGACTAGCTGGGCGCCCGGGGCGGCGAGCTGGGCCAGGAAGGCGGGCATCCAGTCGTTCAGCGTGTCCGGGGACAGGCTGGTCTTCCGTTCGGTGTCGGCGTACGCGGCGCGGGCCGCCAGGTCCCCGGAGAGGGGAACAACGGCCTCTGCGCGGGCCGGCATGAAGGAGGTGCGGCCGATGATGCTGCCCTCTGCTGTCCCGTCGTCCTTCACGGTGAGCTTTGCCAGGCCGGTGCCGTAGGACCAGGCGCTGGGGCCGACGGTGGCCAGGATGATGCCACCAGGTTTGGTCTGACGTACCCACGCGTACGGGATGCGGCGGAGAGCGCAGGTGGCAATGGTGCGGTGGTAGGGCGCCCGGCGAGGGTGGCCCAGGAGGCCGTCCCCGGTGACGGTCCAGGTGGAGAATCCGGTGGCCTCCAGGGCGTCGTCCGCGCGCTGGGCCACGTCGGGGTCTACTTCCACGCTGGTGACGTTGTCCTCTCCCAGGCGGTGGCAGAGAAGGGCGGTGGAGTAACCGGTGCCGGTGCCGATTTCCAGGACGGTCATGCCGTCGTCCACGTCCAGGGCTTCGCTCATGCCGACGACGGTGGAAGGCATCGTGGAAGAGGAGGTGGGGAAGCCGGTGACAGGGCCGGTTGCTTTGTCAGCGGTCAGGTGGCCATCGAGCTGGGTCACCCAGGTTTCGTTCCGGTAGACGAGGGTCAGCCACTCGTCCACGTCGGCGTCCGGGCTCACGGGGGTGTACTCGTGGCCGCGGGGCCCGGGGGCGTCCTTGAAGAAGGACCGGAGAAACAGTTCCCGGGGGACTTCTTCAACTGCGGCGCGCCATGCGGCGGTCTTCAGGACGCCGCCGTGCGCCAGGTCGTTTGCCAGGTCGTGGCGGAGGGCGGTGGAGTCGGGTGCGGTCACCGTGTGGCTCCTTGCTCCAGGAGGTCAGCGAAGGCTGCGGCAATGGGTAGTCCGGTCTCGTCTTCCAACCAACCCCATTGGCCGTTGGGGTTCAGCTCCAACCAGTGGAGGTCACCGTCAGGAGTGACGCACAGGTCGAAGCTGCCGCTGGCTAAACCGAAGCGGTCAAGGTGGGCAGTCAGGGCCCGCTCCACGTCGATGGGGAGGGTTATGGGCGTGTAGGTCAGGGCGCTGTAGTCCGCGCGCCAGTCCAAAAGGTCGGAGTCGATCCGGACGGCGAACACCTTGGGGCCGACGACGACCACCCGAACGTCCGCGGCCTTGGGGACCTGCGCCTGGAACAGGTGCGGGGTCACGGTGACCCGCTCGTCCACTTCGTCGGCAGTGACAGGTTCGGTCCATGTCGTCAGGCCCACGCCGTCGTCCCGGCGGTAAGGAGTCCAGCGGAGGGTCTTGAAGATCACGGGGGCGTGTTCGGTGATGAACTCCCGGATCGTCGCCAGGTCGTTGGAGATGAGGGTGGGCGGAACGGTCAGTCCCAGGCGTTGAGCGATGGCCAGTTGCAGGGGCTTGTGTTCGGCCGCGCGATTGCTCAGTGGGTGATTGACGTAGCGGCAGTTCGGCAGGGCGAAGAGTGTGCCGCCGAGTCCGTGTCGGACCTGGGCCTCCGCGTAGCGCGCGTCCGGGGCATCCAGGTGATCGAAGTGGGGCCAGGTGGGGCGACGCCAGTACATGGCTCGTACCCCCTCCAGGGTGGTGGCCCTGGAGGGGGTACGGAGAGTGCCGGCCGGAGTGGCCGGGCTGGCCGTACTGACGCCGAACCGGGCTGTCAGTGAGAGACGGTCGCCGATGTCGGAGGGATCGAACCGCACGACGGGCACTCCGCGCTTATTCAGTTCAGTGATCACCATGTCGGCGGTTACGTCATCCACTTCGGTGACGACTGCGACCGGTTCAGCATCGCTCATCAGTCTTGCTCGTCGTCCTGGTCGGAGTCGCTGTCGTTGCGGCTGTCGAGGTTGGTGGACTGCGGGCTGGTCTCAGTGCCCTTGGCTGTTCCGTGTTTACCCATCTCCACGACGCCGCCGCGCTCGTCGCGGAAGACGGTGAGCTGGGTTGCGGGGTCCAGTTCGGCGGTGGCGTACCCGGGGTGGTAGGTGCTCGGGTAGGGGCGCATGCGGGTGATGCCCCAGGGGAGGTGCTGACGGTCTGTCGCGGTGGCCTGCATGTATCTCCTCTTCTCTTGGGTTGCCCTACGGTGGCACTCACGCCGCCAGACGGCGAGGGGGCCTGTCGTTTTGGCTCTTACTGACCCGCCCCGGTGGCTCGACCTACCCAGGATTTCCGCCACCCGGGCGGGGCTTGCGCCGTCCATGCCGGGACTCCGAATGAGTCACGTGGAGCCCCAGTGCGGCACATCCGGCAGGGACGGGTCTTTGGCAATCGCTCTGCTGTGAGAGGCGGTTGGATATAGGAGGGTCCGAACTGGGGTGGTGCTCATCGGGCGCGATGCACTCGCGGGATGGCTTTGCGGCGGGGTTCGCCCCACTCGTCGAACTTCCGCGCCAACCAATGTTCGCCCGGTGACCAATAGTCGTGGTTGATGTCGGACATGGAATCTCCCTGGCGGTATCGCCAGATGATGGTTTCCATGTCGGCGATCACGGCGTTCCTGACCATGGTCAACTCTTCGCGCGTGCGCCGTCGCATCGTGTTCCTTTCATGCACGCCATGAGAGGTGGCGTCCGCCCTTCACCGGGATCTGTCAACAGCGCGGGGTGCTGGGGACAGGGCGTCCGGGGGAGGGGCGGAGCGTGAGGGCTAGCCGTGGGCCGGCGCACCGTTGATGCGGTCGCGCATCCGGTTCAACAGCTCTGCCTTTTCGGCGCGTTGTTTGGTGGTGGCGCGGTCATCATTGGACACGGCGGCGGTCTTCTTCATGTCGCCTTTGGGTTTACGGGCGCCAAGGGGGCGGCTCATTCCCTGTTCCTTCCAGGTCTTGAACGTCATTCCTCGCCTGCCAGGCAGGCAGGGCAGTTCACGACACGCAGCCACTGGACCGCCTGGTCCTTCGACTTCCCCGCCCCGCACTTGGGACGGAGGGTTTCGCCGACCTGGAGGAGTTCGTGCACGGTCATCACGTCGTCGCCGACGGTGCCCGCCACTACGTCCTCCTGTTCGCGGATCCGGGTGCCGTTCATCCGGTTCTCCCTTCTGCACCCTGCGGCAAGGGATCGGTGTAGCTGGGCGCGAGGGCCTGCCCCTGCCGCAGGGCAGTCGTGTCGTCAGACGAGGGCGCAAGCCCCGCCCGGCGGGTTTAGGGGATGGTGCGGGGTGTGGCATCGAGAGGTTGCCCCGGGGCGCTATGTGTCGTTGCAAGAGCCCCGTAGTCGGTGTCCGGGCAGGAGACCGAGGCGGGCGCGCTGTGGGCTTCCGTGGTCCAGCCGAGGATCACAGCGGGTGGCATCAGGCCCAGCGTGCCCAGGACGGCGACAGCCAGGCCGGGCCGTGACGGATGCTCGCGCACGTGACGGCCGCTCATCGCGTCGCCCTCCCGGTCACGCCGTGCCCCCCACTGCCCGGGGTGAAGCCGTCCGGAGGCATAGCGGATTCGTCCAGGGTGAGGCCGTCGTCTGCCTGCGACTGGTGTTCCTTGAGGCGGCCGTAAGGCGCCGTCCAACCGTCGCCGCCGCCATCGGGGCGGAGTTTGTAGACCGTTGTGCCGGTGTCCTCTGGTAAGGCGACCACAACACCGACACAGTGCTTTCCGGTGTCGTAGGCGAGGTCGCCCCGCTTGGGCTCCCATCCGGCAGCCGCATCTGCCAACGCCCTGCGGCGCTGGACGTCTTGGGGGGTGCGTCGTCCGTCCGTCATGCGACTGACGGTAAGGACGCCGCTACCCCCCAATATGAATCAGCGGAATAGCTCCTGGTCATCGAGGTGAAATCGGTTGGACATCCCTCGCAGCTGCTCGCGCGTCGACTCCCTCTCGGCATAAACGATCTGACGGAGCGTGGCCCTTGCGATGGGGTGGTTCCGCACGAGTTGCGGGGCCAGGCTCTCAGCCTTCCTCAACTCCCCCAGGGCCTTGCTGCGGTTGCCGTCCCACAGCCATGCCCTGGACATGTCCATGTGGTGGTGGCCCCTGCGGGAGTTCGGAAGGGCGTCGATCTGTCCTGGCTTGGCGCGCTGTTCAAGGTTGATCGCTTGCGCCTGATTCCCCAGCTCCAGTGCTACGGAAATCGCGTGGATGTGGACGTTTCCGCTGGAGAAGTTCAGCGAGTAGCGGTCGAACGCCTGCGGACCCGTGTAGGCATCCAGACGCTTCCCTGCCTCCCGAGCATGACGAATCCGATCTTCCGTTTCCTCTTTTCGGCCGGCTCGGGCAGCGCTGACTGCCGCCCGCAGCTGCCCAGATCCCCACACCCGCAGGGCCAAGGGGTCGCCGCGATCGTAGGCGTCCTGAGTGGCCGCCAGCGCCTTGTCCGACAGGGTAACGGCGTCTTCCCAATCGGCCGTGGCCCACATGTCCCACACGCGCATCCAGTCGGCTACCGACGGCATCAGCGGATCGCCGGACAGCTGCGCGGACCACACGGCGCGTTCGCAGGACAGAGCGACGAGTTCGGCATGGCCGAGAGCGTGCGCGGCGGTGTGCGCGAATTTGCAGAGCACGGCGTAGACGGCGAATGCCTCTTCGCGCTCGCGGCCAGTGGTCACTTCGGCAAGGGCGCGAGATTCGCGGAGCAGGTCGGGCAGGCTGCGGATGATCGCGGTGTTCGCGGCGGCGTCCCGCAGCCTGTAGAGCCGAACGGTCTCCTGCCACAGTTCGGCAGACGGCCGGGGCGTGCCGTCGAATACGGGGGTCAGGTCGTACCGGCGCAGCTCCCGCAGGATGGAGGAAGCGGATGCCTGCCACTGGTTCTCGGCGACCGTGCCAGCGTAAGGGCGGCCGATCAAGTCATTGGGGTGGCAGTGCAGCGCGCCAGCAATGGCGTTGATCAGCCCTGTGCGGTCCAGCTCGATCCGGCCGCCTTCGACCTTCGACACCCAACCTTGCGTCTTGCCGACCGCCGCGCCCAGGTCAGCTTGCGGCATTCCGAGGGCCAGTCGGCGTCGCTTGACCCGGCGTCCGATGGCTTCTTGCTCTTCCAGCTCGTGCGGCATGATGGACTCCTGTGGTTCCGTTCAGGCTCGACACCAGAACGGTACTCACCCCGCCCACTGCGGGTGAACAGCAAACTGCCCCTCCGTCGTCCTGACGGAGGGGCAGTTTGCGTATCGGGAATCCTTAGAGCCTCAGCAGCAAGTTCCGTCTAGGCCGCCAAGTAGTCGGCCAGCGTCAGCACGTCGTCCAGATTCGCGGCCGGGCCCGCCAATTCCCGAGCCGCTAGGAACGCCTCTGCGCGTTCGTTGCCCATCTCATCGGTGAACACCACCGACTTGTCCGGGGAACGGAACAGGTCCTTCATGGCGGACCGGTGGCACTCCGCACGGGCCGAACACATGGGGTCGCAGCGGTGGTTGGTCTCCGGACATGGCTCCGAGGGTGACCCGGTCTCCATGGTCTCCTTTATGGCCAGCGCCTCCCCTTGGAGCACGTCGTCTAGCGGCTCCCCCTCCACCTCGAACGATGCGAGGGTGACCGCACGAGCGAACCGGCGGGCCGACTCCGGTTTCAGGTACGCGGCCAAGGACACGCCGGGAGCCCCGGGGGGAGTCGGATCCTCCACTGAGATCTCCACAAACCCGTCCGGGTCTTGGCGGACCTTGAGCTCCACGTCCGGGTCGTACTCGCAGTTGAATGCCTCAGCCATGCCCTTCTCCTCCATGTTTGATTACTGTCTGCTGAGCCCGCCATGAACGCGGCGTGATCACTCCTCCGAATCACCAAGGGCCCAAGGGGACCATTCGGTGTCGTCCGGGTCTGCGGCCAGCTCCAGGTCCCGGCCCAGGTCCGTCATGGAGGCCCCGGCCAAGGTCGCGTCCTCCAGAGTCATGAATCGCATACGCACGGCGCGCCGCTTCCTTCAGTCAGGGCCCAACAGGCCAGGTCGTGGGTGTACTTGGTTGCGTTGCAGGTGCGGCAGGCGGCCACGATGTTGTCCGAGGTGTCAGGCCCTCCCCGCGCGAGAGGGACGACGTGGTCCAGCTCCTCCGCCGGGCCGTCGCAGTACGCGCACCCGGACCAGCGGGTCAGGATTTCCGCGCGGTCGTACGGGGCGGGCCGTGGTCGGCGGGCGGATCGCGAGACCGCCGGGAAGGCCCGCGGCCTCCGGCGTCGTCTCACGCCGCCAGCTCCATGTCCGGCTCGGCGGCGTCCAGCTCCAGCGTCTGCACGACGTTGCGGAGTCGGTCCAGTGCGCGCTTCAACGTCTGCCGTGAGGTGGCCACCGTGATGCCCAGGGCTTCAGCAATAGCGGTGTGGTCGGGCACTGGGAGGCCGTCCCGGTCGTAGCCGTTGAACAGGTGCGGTTCCGGGCCGAACCCGTACGTCATGCGGACCACGCGGTCCGCGTTGCCGTGAAGCGTCTCCAGGAGGGCATGCGCCAGGGCAGCCTTCCGGGCCTGGTCCTGGCGGGCCACGTCGCGCGGCTCCACCAGGTCCTCCGGCACCCCGTACCGATACGGGTCCGCCAGACTCTCCCCGAGGGTGTCGCCCTCCCGGCTGGCGGGGTCCGGAGCGTTCAGGGACTCCGTTCCCTCCAGGACCCACCGGACCTGAAGTGACGTTTCTGCACTCAGCCGATGGCCGGAGTTGGGGAGGACGGTTGCCAGGTACTCCGCGGCCTCCATGTCCCCGCCAACGATGCCCATGCATCCCTTGAAGGTGGCCACAGCGTCAGCCGAAACAGCCGGCCCAGTGGCGGTGTTGGCGGTGTCCCAGATGGCACCCCGGATCCGTGTGTGGGCATAGGTGGAGAACTTCGCTCCGCCCTCCGGGTCGTAGCGGGCCAGGGCCTCAAGGACGGCCACTCGACCCTCCTGGCGGAGGTCATCCAGCCTGTCCCCGTATCCGGCGGACAGGACCGGCGTGTGGGCCATGCGCTGCTCCGCCAGGCGGTAGATCATCCCCTCCAGGCTCTCCAGTGCCTGGGCAGTTGCCTCCGTGTCACCGTTCTGGGCAGCACGAATCAGGGCAGGGCAAAGCATGGGGTGGTGCTCCTTGAAAAGGGGGCCCGGGTGACCGGCTCGGGGTCATGCACTGGGGGCCGTGACAGGCGGAATCAGCACGCCTGTTCGAATCAATGGACAGAGGAATGCCCGGGTCGCTGCACGTACGTTCGAATGCGTGGGTAGGGGCGCGCTCTGGCGGAGCGCGGGCAGGGGGTATCGCCACGCGGCCCGTCAGCGGGCGCGTGTTGGCGGAGGAGGGGTTAGCTCAGAGCGAGCGAACTAGAAAGCCCCGCCCCGGCATTGCATGCCGGGGCGGGGCCTGAGAAAGGGGAAGTCCGTCCGGCTCAGATGCGCGGGGACGGATTAGAGATGCCGACAGCCCTGGACAGGCGGGCAAGACGAGTGAGCGCGCATTCACGGTCGCGGGAGACGCGGGCAGCGCGAGCGTACCGGCGTCGCCGGATGGCGCGCGGCAGATAGAGGGCGCGACAGCCGGTGGAGGGGCGGGTCAATGCGGAGAGCCGCAGGAAGAAGGCGCGCAGCGCGCTGCGGCGGCACCATAGGAAGAGGGCCACCAACTGGGGGGCGTAGCGCCCCTGGCGCACTCGGGCCACACGTCGCCGGATGCACGAAAAGGCGTGCGCGGACATGGGTGCGCGGCGTTCGATTTCGCGGAATGTCGGGTGCAGTGCAACAATCCCTGGTCGTAGTAAGCCGAGGTTTCCGCTCCCCTCGCCAAAGGTTGGGCGGGCCTCGATAGCTGAACTCGGCTCCCTTGCAGGGGAGCTTTCCGGCGTCCAGGGGTTGCCGCCCCTGGGCGCCGGTTTTGTTACCGGCCGTGTTGGCCGGCCTGGCGGGCGGTAGCCGCCGGTTTCAGTGGCCCATGGCCACGCCGCCATCGACAGGCACGACGGCGCCCGTGATGTAGGCAGCATCATCGCTCGCCAGGAAACGGACTGTCGACGCAATTTCCGCAGGTCGGGCGATACGCCCCAACGGGACCTGTCGGACGATTTCCGCTCGCCGGTCGTCGGTGAGCACGGCCGTCATGTCCGTCTCTGTCAGGCCGGGTGCGACCACGTTGGACGTAATCCCGCGCGATCCCAGCTCGCGGGCAAGAGAGCGCGCGAATCCGACCAGTCCCGCCTTGCTCGCTGCGTAGTTCGCCTGACCCGCCTCTCCCGCAAGGCCCACCGCGGATCCAATGAAGATCATGCGTCCGCGCCGCATGCGAAGCATGCCCCGGGAGGCTCGCTTGGCGACGCGATAGGCGCCCACCAGGTTGGTGTCCAGAACGCTGGTGAAGTCTTCTTCGGACATGCGCAGGAGGAGGGTGTCCCGGGTTATTCCCGCGTTCGCCACCAGGACCTCCACCGGCCCTTGATGTTCCTCAACTGCCTTGAAAGCCATGTCTATTTGTTCGGTGTCGGTCACGTCGCATGCCACCCCGAATGTGCCCTCGGGTGCTGCGCCCGATCGGGAGGTGACGGCCACGTGGTCACCTTGTGCAGCGAATTGGCGGGCCACCTCGGCCCCGATACCTCGGCTTCCACCGACGACCATGATCGACCTAGGCAAAATGATCTCTCCCAACAGATGCTGTGCAGCTTCCGCTGATCACCTTGCACGAATCCGGGCGGAACTCGCACTTCCCCCATGACATCACTAAGGGTTACCTAAGTGCCACAAAGGATCTAGGAATCCGTAAGACGTACATGTCCGGTACGCCTGTTACGGTGTCTAGGTCATGCCGAACACCCATATCTCCCATCGCGTCCCTCGGGCGCCTGAGCTAGAACTCGCCGACCTGCTCACGACATGGCGGCAGCGAGTAGATCCACGCCAAATCCATGGAGTCCGCTCAACCGGACGCCGGTCACCAGGGCTCACCAAGGCCGAGGTGGCAAAGCTCACTGGGGTGAGTTCAAAGTGGATTGGGCAACTGGAGAATGGGCACGTTGCGAAGTTTTCGGACCGCTTTCTGGAACGGCTGGCACTAACCCTCCGGCTTGATGCGTCGGAGCGTTTGACTCTCTTTCTCCTGGGTTCGGGCAAGCCGCCCGTCCCCATGTCCATACCATCAGAGGATGCCGTGTCCGCCGTAGACAAGCCGTTGCGCGAATTCCTGGACGCACAACTCCCCAATCCTGCCTACGTGTCTGACGTGGCGTGGAACATCGTGGCGCACAACCAGCCACAAATCGATTGGTTCCCCTGGATTCCCCACGAACCTAATCTCATGCGCTGGGCCTTCCTGTACCCGGAGGCCCGCGAACAGCTTGTGAACTGGGCGGAAGACTGGGCGAGGCCGTTTCTTGCCCAGATTCGCGTAGCGCTCGCGAAGAACCCTGACGAACCAGGGCTCTTGAAACTCCGGGATGACATTCTGGAGGGCAGCAAGGATGCCGCTCGCATCTGGGCGGATCATGAGGCGTTGGAGCACCCGGACGGTCACGTGCGCCGGTTCCGTCTCCCGTACCACGAGGGGGCGGAGGTGCCGGTTCGCATCATGGCCCTGGCCCCGCTCCGTGCGCCGAACATGCGGGTCATTACTCTGGTTCCCACCGCAGGCTGACGCAGACGGTACGAGGCCCCGGACAGATCGCCGTAGCGACCGTCCGGGGCGGAAACGCCGTAGGCGAACGCCTCGCCGGTATCTTCAACGCCCCTTGATTCACAGAGAAGTTGGGGCCTTTGGGTGGGTGCTTCAAGTGCTTCGGGCTCGCCTCTGTCTGCGTCGGGCGGACCCGCGCGATGGTGACCGGGGCTCCGGCTCTCAGAATTCCAGGGGAAGGGAGAGGGAGGACTCGTCGCCATACTTATAGGTGTTGCAACTCCCGGTGGTGTTACCCACGATCACACTGAGGTCCGCGCCCTCCTTGCGGCTGCCCCTGATCAGGATCTGCTTGGGTTCTCTGAACTTCGTCGTCTCGTACTGCCAGCTACCTCCGGACGGCTTGTAACCGAACGTTCCGTATTCGGACACGTACGAGTCGGTAGTGCTGCTGGCGGGGATCAACTGCCCTTGAATGACATACCCCGTCGGCCCGTCCGCCCAAGCAGTACCTTCGAACGACACATTGAATTTGGACTTCGTGAAGAACAGGGAAATTTTCTGAGGCGGCCCCCCAGGCGCAACATAGACAGTCTCCCCGAAGCTCATCTGGCCGCTGAGGCCGGTGTTCATCCCGATCAGGAACTCCACTTTCTCGTTCTTGGCGCGCCTTCCCCGGCCCTCGACCGGGATAACGTTCTCCTCCGCGCCCTCAGGGTAAAGCTCCAGGTCGGTGTGCCCGACGGACCTGCCGCTGTGCCCGAGAATCACCTTGTTCTTGAAACCCGTCGAGGACCGGTCAAGCATGCAGGTGGCTTTCACCGTGCCGGAGAACACGTAGCCTTCGGCCCCGTCCGGGTCCACCACCCCGTCGAAGGACGCCTTCGTCCGGTTACCCATGTGGAATTTCGCACTCACGTTCGCCATTTCCTGGCCCCTCTCGTCGAGTCGAACGAAGCGGCAGGTCATCAGGCCCCTTCGTGATCGAATCCAACGTAGGCAGCGAAGAACCGCAAGCCCGGCCCCCACAGGGGACTTGCCACTCAAACGGGCGTAACGATGCCCCTGGGTGCAGCACGCATCCCCCCTCTGCCGCGGGCCCGGTGAACTCCCGGCTGCACACCCGCCCGCAGCGTCTGACATGCACGAATCAGTAATAGGCCGAGATGGGTTCTCAAAGATGGGTCATGACCTGCTACTGGAGGAAGAGAGACACCTACTTATGCGGCGGGCGCCCAGTCCTCTGGGAGGCCGTACCCCCCTGCCCAGGTCTTGCCGTACACCTCAGCGTCCGTTCCGATGGGGACGCCGAACAGGTCCATCCGGACCGTCTCCGCTACCTCTTGCGCGATTGCAGCCGCCTCCGCCTTGGGGGCCGTGCCCAGAACTTCGTCATGCACCCAGAGGTTCAGATACCGGGTCAGGCCCTTGTCCTGAAGGTCGATGAGTGCCTGGCCCATCGTGTCGCGTGCCGTGGACTGGCAAAGGTAGGCCACGCCCTTGTAGAGGCGGTCCCGGTCCAGGACCAAGCGCCGGCCCGAGGGCGTACGGATCTCGCACCCGTTGCGCAGAGCGTGGGATTGGAGGCCGCGGGCCCACCGCTTCACGCCGGGATACGCCCGTGCGTAGCGCTGGAGGGTGTCCCTCATGACGTGCTCCGGCACGCCGGTCATCTTGGCCAGGGTGGCCGCTCCGCCTTGGTACGAGGTCCCCAGTCCAGCGATCTTGGCCAGGCTCCGTTGGTGTTTGGTGAACGCGCCTCCGAACATGAGCGTGGCGGTGAAGTCGTGGAGGTTCCGGCCGTCCCGGATGGCCTGGCACATGCGGGGCTCCTGGGACAGGGCGGCCAGGACCACCAGCTCCACGCTGGATTGGTCCACGCTGAAGTACACGTTGCCCGGCTCCGCGATCACGGACCGCCGGATCTCCCACCCCTTTGACGGGAGTTGCTGGAGCGGCGGGTCCGAGACGGACGCCCGGCCGGTCTTGGCCCCCAGGGTGTTGATCTTCGGGTGGATGCGGTCGTGCGCGTCGCGATTGTCGAGCATGGCCACGGCGTAGGACTTGCGCCACTTCGCGGCCCGCTTGGCACGGAGCACCGCGTCCGCCAGCGGGTTGGGTCGGCGGGTGCCGCGCGGCTGCCATTGGCCGTCGAGGTCCGCCAGGTCCAGCAACACCGCCTTGTCCACCTTCCACGCACCGGACGGGGTGCAGTCCACCAGCTCCTCCCCCATGCCCAACAGAGCCTCCGCCACCTGGGCTGTGGAGTTCAGGTTCTCCACGCCGTAGCGGGCCGCGCGCTCCACGTGGCGGTGGGCGTCCGCCGCCAAGCGGTCCACCAGACCCTCCGTGTACGGCACGTCCAGGAGCATCCCCCGCCGTTCCATGGCCGCACATATGGTCATGAGCTGGTGCTCGAACTCCACCAGGGTGTCCGGGATGCCATGGCGCTCCAGCTCGCGTTCCAGGTGGGGGCGGAGCCGGGCGGCCAGGAGCACGTCCAAACCGGCGTATCGCTGGTAGGTCTCATCCTGGTACGGGATGCCTGCCCAGCCGGTGGCCTTGGTCAGCCCAAGGCTGCGGAATACCGCCGTGAGGCCCGCTTGGGTGTCGGGCGCCGCCGGGTCCACGTACGAGGCGGACAGGGGTTTCAGGGAGATGCCCACACCACCCTCGTAGTCCTGTCTGCTGTCGCAGAGGTGGGCGAGGATCTTGGTGTCCCGTATGCGAGGCGCGACGGCCTCCAGCGGGGCCACGCCGTGGCGGTCCAAGACCAGGAGGTCATAGGCGGCGTTGTGGATCACCAGCTCCGGGCACCGGGTGACCACGGTCCGGGCCAGGTCGACGAAGGCCCCGCCCCGCTCGAACGGGACGACGAACGCCACGTCCCCCGTGCCGTACTGGACCGTTCGGAGCTGGTGTCCGGGGTTGAACGTGTCCAGTCCGCTGGTCTCCGTGTCGAGAGCGAGGGAACGTGGCTGGTGCGCACTCAGCCACTCCCGTGCCTCCCGAGCGTCGTCCGGTGTCTCCAGGGCGTGGATGGTCGTCACGTCCCCGGCGAAGGGGTGGCGGTAGGTCTTCACGTGGCGGGCTCCGTCACTGTCCGTCGGCCGCCGGCCCCACGCTCTGTGACATGCGAAAGGGGGCCGTCCCGACCGGGACGACCCCCAACACCGCACGCTTAGACCGCTGCTCTGGCCTGGCCGAATATGTCTGGGCTGCCTCCATCCACTGGGTTGCGTGACAGGGCCCGGCAGTCCGCCAGGTTGGCTATGACGCGAGTGCCGTTCACCTTGGCCTCCCGGACACCGGGGAACGTGCGCAGGGCGTCGTAGAACTTGTTGCGCATCATCGTGTGGCGGATCCCGGACTCCTCCGCCCACGACCGGTAGCGCTCCCAGGTCTCCGTCCTGGGCACGTGCGCACCCTCCTGGACCACAAACTCCTCCCCGATGAAGCCGCTAAGCGGGTGGCTGCTGTCGCGGTAGTGCGCGGTGGCCCGTTCCACCACGGCGGGGTAGTCCAGGCCCCGCCCACTCTCGTACTCCCGGAACCATTCGATGGCGCCGCGCACGGCCCACGCCGCGATGCCCTCGCGTTCCTGGTGAAGGGTGGCCTGGAGGTGGCGGTCCTCCCGTCCCCGGAAATCCTCGTTCCAAGGGACTACCCGAACGCGTTGCCATAGTGCGGCGTCCGTGGCATCCACGTCGGGGACGTAGTTGGTGTCCACTTGGACCAGGCACACCGGCCGGAACGTGATCTCCGACCGTGCGTATACGCCCCGGGCGGTGATGGTCTGATCTCCGGTGACGGCCTTCATCAGCGCTTGGTCCAAGGGCATGTTCGCGGGCCACTCGGAGGAGATCACCAGCCGTCGGCCCCGCAGGCCCACCACGTCGGCGCGCGGCCCGCCGTTCTCCCTGCGGCGCTGGAACAAGCTCGCATCCGCGCGCTTGGTCGCCTCCCGGAACACGTCCTCGATGGCGGCCGTGAACGTGGTCTTCCCGTTCGTGGTCGGACCGGTGTGCATGATGAACGCGCGCTCCACGCCGTACCCCGTGATGCCGTACCCGGTGAGCATTTGCAGGAAGGCCGGCATGGCTTCACAACCCGGGTGGCACTCCTTCAGGAAGCGTTCCCAGCGCGGGGCCTGGGCTGTCGGGTTGTAGTCCACGTCCACGTAGAAAGTGTTCGTGTCGGCCGGGTCGTGGGGCCGGGCCTGGCCGGTCCGGAGGTCCACCACAGCGTTCCGGAACGCCAGGAGGTCCGGGCGCGCGTCGAACTGGTCCACGGTGGCGTAGACGCCGGGGATGGACGTCAGCATGTCCACCATCCCCTTGACCTTGTTCGCCTGCTGGGAGTTGAGCACGTGCTTTGAAAGCTTCTCCGGTTCGTGGCCAGGCTCGTCCGCCATCTCCTTGACCACGCGCCGCACGTCCGCGTACAGGGCTTCCGTGGGCACTTGGGCCCAGCACCGGCCGCGCCACTTGAACACGCCCGCGCCTGGGACCATGCGGACGTGGCCGCCAAGCTGGCGGAACAGCCTTTCGGCGTTGCCCAGGTCCGTGAGCGGAAGGACTCCGGCCGTCTCCTCCTGGTCGTCGTCATTGAGAACGGGTTCCGGCTGCGCCTCGAAGTCCACGGCGTGGAGCGGGGCCCGCCGGACGGCTGCGTGGAGTTCGCCAGGGAAGGCTTCGGGGTCACGCTTTCGCCAGTCGGTGAGATCGTCCCCGGCGTGCGGGATCTCCAGTTTCCTGACCATGACTCCGGCCCGGACCAGAGCGTCCGCCAGAGCGTCGGTGAAGGCGGCCCCGGCGTTGTCCCGGTCACCGGCCAGAACCACGTCCCGGTCCCCCAGCCCCGCCGCCAGTTCTCCCACCAACGCCGCGTTGCGGGCCAGTCCCGCGCCCCGGACCATCACCACGTCATACCCGACAGCAAGGCCCGTAAGGCCGTCGCCAGGCCCTTCGGTAATCAGCACTGTGTCATAGCCGGAGTTGGCCCGTAGGACGCCGTACTTGGCCCATGCGGACCCGTCCGGGGAGACGATGGACAGCCACCGTGCCGGACAATGGCCGGTCAGGTCCCGGCCCTGGAGGCCGCGGGGCCTGCCGTTGAAGTCGCACAGCGGGACGGTCAAGCGGGGGTGACGCAGGTAGCCGGTGGAGCGGTAGGGGAACCGGTCGTCCAGTCCCGGGTAGTCCAGGCCCAAGCCGAGGTCCACCGCGCGCTCAGTGTCCAGTCCGAACCGATCGGCTACGTAGTCCCGGGCTTCGGGGTGCTCCGGGTCCAGGAACGCCACGTTCGTGGTGTCCACGTACTGGGCCAGAGCTGCCAGGGCGCCAGTGTCCAGGGCGCCGGGCACCGGCTTGTCCGACGCCTTCACCCCCGCCCCCGGGGTCCAGTCGAACAGGTCCGCCGGCCTCATCCCCAGTGCAGCCAGGATGGCGTCACGGGAGCATCCAGCCCAGCAGCGCATCAGGAGCCGCCCGTCCTCCTTCAGGCGGAAGAAGAGGGATGGCCGTTGGTCGTCGTGGACGGGACAGGGGACGCCGTACTCCCCGCGCTCCTCCACCACTTCCGGGAAGCGGGTCAGGAACTGTGCCAGGTCCTTCGTGCGCAACGTCTCTCCTCCAACGCAAAGCGGGCGTGTCCGGCCCCATGCACTGGGGTCCGTGACACGCCCGCGGATTGGGGGGTCAGTCGAGATTGCGAAGGGCGTCGAGGACGCGCCCGAATGTCACCAGGTCCATGACCGCGTACGCGTCGTCCACGCGGCGGCGCGGGGCCTTCACCACAGCCACGCCGTAGGGAAACCCGGCGTTGACGGCCTCCCTGTTGGCCTGGCGTACGTAGTCGGCCAGGCGGATTGACTTCTCTGCCTTGCACTCGATGACGAATGGTCGGGCGTGGAGGTCTCCTATGTCCTTGGCGCCGGTCTGGGCGGGCCGGGTGATGTTGTCCGGGTCGTGCGGGTCCTTCCACGGGTACGCGGCGTCCTTCCACTGGTCCACGTACTGGCCGAGGGCGGCGTTCAGGTAGTGCCGGACCGCCCGCTCCCATGCGGTCCCCTTCTGCTTGTTCGGGCTGCTCACTGGCGGCCTCGGAACCGGGCGCGCCGGACGGCCCGTACACCCACGAGGCCCACGGTTGCGGCCAGGAGGAACCAAAGCACGCGCCCCAGGATGAACAGGCCCAGGACGATGGCGACCAGGACCAGGATCACGTCAGACACCGGCCGGAACCTCCGCTGGGATCGTCACGGCGACGTGTTCGGCTGCCACCGTCTCCACGCGAAACGTGGAGCGCTTGACGAACCCCGATTCGTTGCCGGTGGGCTTCACCTTCAGCATGGGAATCGTGCGCCCCTTGTACTGCTCGGTGTACGTGCGCTGGACGGTGGCCTCCACCATTCGCACGCCGTTGCCCCGACGGGCCGCGTACACCAGGGTGTCCCCCTCCCGGATCTCCTGGCCCGTGAAGTCGTGTATGTGGCCACGCTTCGCCACGTGTCTCTCCTCTGTCGTTTCTTGGGAAGGGTGGTGCCGGGCCCAAACTGGTCCGGCCCCGCCGGTCACGCTGGGTTCACCGCCGGCCTAGCGGTGAGTGATCAGAACGGAACGGGGTCGGCGGCCTTGGTCCGGGAGGGGAGCGCCGCGTCCACGTCGGCCGGGACACTGCCGTGGACCTTCAGGACAGGCTTTCGGTAGCTCACGTCCACACCAGCCTTGGTGGTGAACTCCACCAGCTCCAGAGAGAGCGTGCAGAGCGCGGGGCCGCCGACGGCCTCCAGCTCCCGCCAGACTCCTTCCAGGGCCTTCATGAAGTCCCAGGAGCCCGTCAGGAGCTTGAACTTGCCCATCTCCGGGTCATCGGCCAGGCGAAATTCCACGCGCTGGTCAGGCTTCGGGCCGTGGCCCGCCTTGGCCACCGCCTTGCGCTCCTGGAGCGTCTGCGGGCAGCCGCACGGCTGGCCGTGGCGCGGGTCCTCGGAGTCCGTGAACTCCACGCCGTCGCAGGCGTGGATGGGCTTGCCGGTCATGCCGTAGAGAGCCATGCGGAACGACACTGCATCGGGGCCGTCCACGATGACCTTGACGGTGTCCGCATCGGTCAGCACCTCCAAGGAATCCTCCTTGGAGGTCTCCCACGACTGGGGCATGCCGCCGTACAGATTCGCCACGGTCTTGCCCACCTCAGGGTCGCCGGTTGTGATCCGCCAGGCAGACAGCCCCACAGGGCGGCCGTTGAGCTTCTGCCCGGCTCGGAACCGGCCGACGAAATCGGAGTTGTAGACCTTGGGGCGGGCGGAGGGGTCGTTGTCGAACACGCGGAGGGTGCGGGCCACTGTGCTGGCTCTCCTTGGGGAAGTACATGGAAAGAGGCAGCGAAAAGGCCCGGCGTATGGCCGCCGGGCCTCTCGCTGATTCCATGCACTGGGGGCCGTGACAGGCCCTGCCAAGCCAGTGCCGCATCGCGGAAGGGCCGAAAACACGCGGATGCGCGTGCGGGCGTAGCGGGCCACCATGGATGTGGCTCATCCGTGTGAGGAGAGGAGGCGCCCTGATGTCCATGCGCACAGAGATCCATCACGGCCGGTACGAGCACTACGACGGTGACGAGTAACGCGTCCGCTGCGACGTAGACCGATTCATGGGGCGTGTTCGGTCGAGAAACCTCCGTCGGGCACGCCCTACGCCGCGCGCCGCTGGGTGCCGGTCTCGGCCTCCCCGCCGGAGGCCACCGGGCGGCCGATAACGCCGCGCTTCAGCTCCCGCTCCCAGTCGAATACCGCCCTCAAGTGAAGGAAGACCTGGAACAGCTCCGGTGTGTGGGCGACGGGGACCAGCTTCCAGCCCTCGGGGCGGACATGGAGAACAGCCGCCGCATCAATGGTCGGCACAGGTGCGGATTCGCCCGTGTCGGCCCGGACGATGCGGCCCGCATTCGCGTAAGCGGAAAGCTGTAGAGCCACTTCCTCATGGACGCCGCTCCTGGTGGTCTTCCAGTCCAGGACCACCGTCTCCCCGCCAATGCGCGCGATGGCGTCAAACGACCCTGCGTAGTTGTGCTGGTCGCTCCAAACCGCATCCTCAAGGAACAGGAACTCCGGCTGAACCTCGTCCAGGAACGCGCGGAAGTGGTCGGCGTAGCTCCGGAGGTCCGGGTGGACGCGGGCCACGGCTTCCCCGCGCGCAAGACGCTCGAACACGTCATGTGCGTCCGAGCCAATGTCGGCCGCCTGCCGGGTGACTCGGCGGGGCGCACCCTTCAGATAGTCGATGGCGCCGGAGCGGTCGTTCACGGCCAAGCCGACCAGGGGGCCGATGTTGTCCACGGCCGCCGTGGCCACTTCCTTGGCGGCCCAGAACTGAAGGAAGCCCTTCGGGAGCATGGACAGGACAGAGGTCACGCCCGGCGCCTTGGCGCCCGTCTCGGGATCGACGTAGAACCGGCTTCCGGAACGCTGAATGGTGTTGAGGGCTGCCACGGGTCTCTCCGCTCGCTCACGGACCCGCCAAGGGGCCGCGCTCAGTTGCTTACGGCGGAATCCACTGGGGCCCGTGACAGCCCCCTCTCGGGTATGCGACAGCCCCGTTCCAATCCGGAACGGGGCCTGAAGTGAGCAGGTGTGGACGGCACTACTCGTCGAGGTACCAGGGCCAGTCCGATGGTTCCTGACCGCCCGACCCGTCGGGTATGTATCCGGCCAGGACGATGACAGGCTTGTTCCCGCCTAGGAGCCGTGTGGGGGTGTGCCTAACGTCGTGGGCATGGGTGGATACACGACGGAACCAACCGCGCTCACGGAGATCGGCACTGAGGTGCTGCCGTACGTACACCGATGGTCTGGTCCGCAAACCCCCCGGGTGGTGGTGCCCACGCCGATCTGCCGCATGGAGAACTTCCTCGGCGCAACCCACGCTGATGCGCTGCTCTCCCATGCCATCTCCCGGCAAGCGGACTTCACCGACGGGACCGTGATGGACCCGCTGACCGGACAGCTGTCACACAAAGACCGCAACTCGCTGGTGCTACCGGCCCACAGCACGGCCTTCCACCAGTACCTCTCCGACTGCCTGCCCCAGGTCATCGAAATGCTCGGCATGGACACCACGCCGTCCCAAGCGATCACAGCCCTGACCGCACACGGAACAGACAGCTACTTTGGCATCCACACCGATGCCACCAAGGTGCCCCACCCCGCCACAGCCGTATCAGCGATCTACTACCTGCACCGGCGCCCGCGCGGCTTCGACGGCGGGCAACTGCGCATCTACGACACCGCCGTACACGACGGTCGTGCCGGCCGCGCCGACACCTGCACGGTGATCGAACCCGACCACGACACGATCGTCTTCTTTCCCGCCAGCGCCTTCCACGAGGTGATGGTCTCCCGCTGCCCCTCCGGTCAGTTCGCCGACCATCGCTTCACCCTCACCAGCTGGATCTCCGCACCCACTACAGCCCCCGAACCGCAGACCGCCAGTCAGGCCCTGCGCTGGATGGCGCGGGCGGCGGAACACACGCGCCCACTGCCAGGCGTCGGGCGAAACCATCACGGGGCCATCGCCGCTCCTCTCCCACCACAAACTGCCGCACGGCCGACTGTTTGACCGTCTGTTTAACCGGTCGGACACGCCTTAGCGCCCGGTGCCGTCCCCCGCCGATTCCTGCGGTACGTAGGCCGGGTTGTACTTCGCCGCCACCTTCCGGGAGGCGCCCTCGCCAAGGAAGAGGATCACCAGGAACGTAATCGCGTCCACGGCTTGGTCATTGACGGCCACGTCAGCCACGGCGGGGATGTAGTGGCCCACTAGGACCAGGACCGCGCCCAGGGCCGTGCGGACCCGGACCGGGTTGTCCCGGATGGCATGGCGGATGAGGTCGAACATTCAGTCTCCCAACTTGTCGATCAAAGCGCGGACGCTGGCCTGGAGGTCGGCCACCGTTCCGCCGTTACGGAGCACGTGGTCCGGCGTGATGCCGTCCAGCTCCGTTTCCGAGTCGTGTTCACCGGCCTGTCCCGCCAGGCCCGCCCCTGGCCGCTCCACGCGAACGACCACGGCCCCCTCGGCCCGGAGGGCGGTCAGCTCGTTGGCGTATCGCACGTCCGTGACGATGCACGGCAGGTTCCATTCCGTCCCCTGGCGGACCTGGGCCTGAACGGGTCGGACCCAGAAGTCCGGGTCTCGGTCCCGGATGGCTTGGCCGTACTCCTGGAGGAGTCGCCGGACCTCGGGTAGCGCCTTGGCCCCTTCCCATCCGCCGTGGTCCTCCAGGGCGTCCACCAGGTGGTAGTCCTCGTAGCAACAGCACGAATGCACCAGGGGGTTAAGGCGGGTGAGTGCTGCCTTCAGCTCGTCGGCGAACGCCAGACGGGTGTAGGCGGCGTGCCGGCCGAATTCGGAGGCCGCGGTGTCCTTGCCGGACCGGGCTTTGCCGATGAGTGCGATGTGGGGAGGGGACAGGGGTCCTCCAGGCGTTGCGCGCCCTGGGGCGCGGGGTGTTTGTCGTTGTGCACTGGGGGTCGTTACACGGCGCCTGTGGCCTTCAGGGCTGCCGCGATCAGGGTTCCGGCGGAGGTGAGGGCCGCCACGGGCAGGGCGTAGCGCCACCGCTCCAGGCCCCGGAGTCGGGTTTCGTGGTCGGTCAGGGTCTGGGTCACTGCTTCGTGGGTCTGGGACAGGCTCCGTACATCGCCCCGCAGCGCCACCAGCTCGTCATAGATTTCGCGGGCTCCGATGGTGACGCCGCCCAGCTCGTCACGCTGGCTCACGTCTGTCTCATCCCTTCACGGTGAACCCGTGCTTTGTGCTCAGGAGGCGGAGCGACGCGATTCCGGGGATGCCGTCCGGCGGGCCGCCGACGCGGGCCCGCTTCTGCCAGTTCGCGTACGCGATGCGCGTCATGGATCCGAACGCGCCATCGCACCAACGGCTGTCCAACAGGCCCTCCGCCTTCAACGCCGCCTCCACATGCCGCACGTCGGCCGGGTAGGTGGTGCCGCCCTGGCTCAGGCCGGGGTCACGGACGGCCGCCGCGCGGATGTGGGACAGGGACACCATCGGCTTGGACTTGGCCGGGGGCTTGGCGCCCTTGTCCGGGATGCTGATCTTGTCGCCGGGGTGGATCAGGTCCTGGTTCTTGATCTGGGGGTTGATCGCCAGAAGGGCCGCGAGGGACACCCCAGCGGAGGCCGCGATCTTGCCGAGGGTCTGGCCGGCCTTCACCGTCACGGTCTTGGCCTTGCCCGAACCGGAGTGGGAGCCGCCCGTGGTGGGGCCGGAGGCTGTCGCCTTGTAGGTGAACCCGGCCTTCCCCTTCAGGGCCGGGTCCGCCGTCGTCACGCCCTCCGCATAGCGAGGGAGGCCGTAGCCATGAACATACGCGTCGCGGCGCCTGCGGCGCTTGAGGTACACGCCGTCTCCCTCGGCGCTCCCGTTGGCGTTGGTGTTGCCCTCCACGGTCGTGATGTACGTGGAGTCGTAGGCCACGACGATGCCCGTGTGGGAGTTCGCCGACCGCCCATAGATCACCTGGGCGCCGATGGCCGGGTATGTCGAGTACCGGCCCTTGGACTTGAACCAGTCGCAGGCCGTCCACACGGACGCTGTCACCGGGAAGAGAGAGGCCACCTCGGCCTCCCGCGCGCACCAGCTCACGAACGTGGCGCACCATGCCTGATTCTGGGACCACTCCAGGCCCGGCACAGCCGGGCTGTAGCGCTGATGGTTGTTCCAGTGGCCACCGCTGAATCCTTCGCGGTAGCCGATTTCTCCGCGCGCTATGCGGATCACGTCTGCGGCCTTGCCCAAGCCGTCCTCCTTGTTGTGCTGCATGGAACCCCGGCCGACCGGCCCGGGGCGAATGGGTGAGCTGTTTCCTCCGCCTGCCTGACGGAAGGTAACCGGTTACCTGCGCTGGGTAAGCTGAACTGCGGTGCAATCTGAGATCGTCAGGAGGAGTTGACATGAGTCAAAAGCAGCCCGGGAACGAGGGACTGGTCACCATCCCGGCAACCGAGGTCAGTAAGCAGGACCTCGGCACGTTGTCTTTGGAGTACCGGGACGGTGTGCCGGTGCTGAAGCTGAGCGAGGGGACGGCAGCCCCCGCTCACCTCGCCGTTGTGGACAGTTCAGGGAACACGGTTGCGTCCTATACGGCGACCATGGCCCCCAAGAAGAGGTCCGATTTTGACAACTACGTCGCCTTGGGCGACTCCTTCGCCGCAGGCCCAACGATCGACATCAATCGGGCCTGAAATTGGCTGCCTTGGCCTGCTGCTGACTCAAACGCTCCTCAGGCCAGGCAGTTCCCTTGGCTGGAGCTTTGAGATGCCCCGCCAGTAGTGTCCGGCGGGTCCTGCGGCTCGGAAATGTTGGCCGGTAGGCGCCGTGCGAGCTGGGTAGCGATGCGGCGCAACCGCCCAGACGAGGAGGACACGATGGAGAAGGCTGATCTTTACGCGTTGGACCTCTCGCGCGTGAGGTGGGAGAAGTCGTCCTTCAGCGAAGGATTGGACAACTGCGTCGAGGTGGCGCAGCTGCCTGGTGGCGCGGTCGCGGTGCGCGACTCCAAGAACCCCCACCGTAAGGCGCTGCGCTTCACAGCAGCCGAATGGTCCGCGTTCCGCAGCGGCATCGAAGCAGGTGAACTGCCGGGCTGAGCGCCCCAGTCACCACGAACGCCGACGGGCTCAGTGCCAGATGGTCGGCACCGGACCCGTCGGACAGCGCCTACGATGCGACGCCGCACATGCGCTGAACGCACGCCCACACGGTAGACGACGTCTTGGCGCGTGCCTGGAGCTTGATTTCCGGGTGCTGCCCGAACTCGTAATTGGGGATCTTGAACGTGGCCTGGATCGGCTTGTTGTGGGTCCCGGAGGCCATGACCTGGCCATCCACCGTGATGCGCATATCTCCGCCGTTGCCGTTTCCCACAGCTTGGGCGAACACCTCCAAGCGCGGGTGTTGGGCCTCTGGCCATGCCACCTGGAGGTCCGTCCAGGACGTGGAGCTGGTGGACGGCCAGTTGGTGGGCTGGGCCGGGCTCATGGGGATGGGCAGGTGAGGGCGGGCCAGGCCCCCGGCCACCACGTCCTCTGAGAGGAGTTCGTGGCCCTGGGCGTCCTTGATGCGGAACGCTTGGGCCTGTCCCCCGGTGGTGGTGCCGTTCCAGACCGAAAGGGCCACGCTGCCGTCCCGGCGCCGGACGACCAGGGCATGTTCCCCTGCGATGGGCCCGACCTCGCCCACGCGGAAGGTTTCCGCGCCGCCCGGCTGCTTGACGGACAGGCCGCCGCCCTCGCCGATCTTCACGTCTCCGTGCATGATCTGGTTGAGTGCCGGCCGACGGTTGGCCGCTGTCGTCAGGGCGCGCAACTCCTGTTCCAGGCGCCGGAGTCGGTCGTTGATGTCCTGAGGGATGGTCGCCACTATGCAGCCTCCAAGTACAGCTCCACGGATTCCTGCTGTCCGCGCTGGGCCGGGGTCACGTGCAGCCCCACCACGCGGTAGTCCGCGTCCAGGCCATCGGAGAACCAGGTGTCCCGGATGCGCAGGCGAACGGCGGAGCCGATGAGCGCGGGCGTCACCTGTCCGTCCAGCCGGGTCCGGATGGACGGGATGACCACGGGGTCCTTGGCGCGGGCCAGGTCCGCCTTCGCGTGCTCGTTGAGCGTGGTCAGCTTCTCCACGGTGTTGTAGTCGCTGGAGCCGTCCAGCCGGGGCCATCCGGCTTTCAGCTTCTCCGGGTAGGACCAGAGCGTGGACATGATCGGGTTGGACTGATCCGCCTGGTTCTGGTTGTCGGTGGCGCCACGGCTCTGCCAGGTGTTGGCCATGCCGGTGGCGTCCTGGGGCCAGGAGTAGTTCAGGACGTTGCCCGGGTAGGTCAGCATGACCGGCGCGGCCCCTGCCGTGATCGTGGGGTATCCGAGCTGGAGCCGCTTCACGCGCTCCCCGGTCGCCGCCTCACGGTAGACCTGGACCCGCCACTCAAAGCCGTTCTCGACTGCCGCCAGGCGGTCCAAGGCCTCCCGGACCCGGGTGGCGTCGAACCGCGAATAGGTGCGGTCCCGCCGCACGCCGGACGTCTTGCTGTAGTCGATGCGGATGCCAATGTCTCCGCCTTCTTGGTCCGTGGCGTACGTGGCCAGGTCCCGGGCGATGTCGAACTGGTCCATCTGCTGGGCCTCCAGGGTGTCCCGGAGGATGGCGTGGTCCCAGAAGGAGTCAAAGGTGGCCGCTTGGATGGCTACCGTTACGGCGCCTCTGTCGTCCACGGCCGGGGTCATGGTCCATACGATTCCGCCCCACCACAGGTCAGGGCCGCGCTCCACCCACAGGGCGGTGCGACCGGGAACCACTGCCTTCTTCACGCGGGCGGCTATCTCCGCGTCCGGTACCGGGATCGTGCCGGACAGGGCGCCGGTCTTGCCTATGTAGTCGTCGAACGTGACGCCTTGGACGGGGAGCTGGTCCAGGGTCTGGTCTGTGCGCAGGTCCGCGAACAGAAACCGGTACTGCGACAGGACGTTTAGCTCCTTTAGAGAATGTAGGTGGGCGTGATGCGGATGACGTTGCCCTTGGTGAGGGTTCCGTTGGGGGCCCAGGTGCGGATCACGACCGTGCCGCTGGGGCTGATGCGGCATCCGCCGTCGGCGTAGCCGTCGCACGCGATGGCCTCCACGTCGCGGGCGGGGCGGAACCCGGGCGGGATGGTGACGATCGTTTCGTCGGCGATGTTGCCGGAGCTGTTCGCCGTGATGGGCGCCCCGGTCCGCTCGACTTCAAGGAAGAGGTGGACCAGGCCGCAGGTCTTCTTGGCCTCGAACGCCAAGACCTTCCAGCCGGATTGCACGGCGGAGTAGGCCGTGGACTTCTCGACCTGGGCCGTGAACCGCTGGTCGGTCGCCAGGGTCTTGGCGCCTTTCCGGTACAGGCTCACGTCTCCCAGCTCTAGGCGGCCGGAGTAGCCGAGGCGGACGACCGGCTCCCAGTCGGTGCCGTTGGAGCGCTCCAGGACGCCGCCGTAGTCGCGCCACTGTCCGGCGTAGGACGCGGGGGTGTTGCCCACCGCGATGCCGCCGACGGCCACCGCGTAGTCCCGGCGGTCAGCCACGCCCGTGGACCAGTTGATCCCGCCCGTGCCGGAGGATGCCCCGGCCGGGACGGTCACCTCCCACAGGACCACAGCGGCCCCGGTGACCGTCGGCGCCGTGGGCGCGGCGGCCGGGTCGCCCTGGACCACCTCCAGGACGGCCTTCTCCTCCCCCGACGAGTCGTAGGGGTCGTCATAGACCCGCAGCGCCACCACGTCGATACGCGGGAACTGCGCGTCCCCCGGAGTGAACGTCACCGACTCCGGGGCAGTAATCGCCACCGGATAGGCGCCCTGGGGGCCGCTGCCCTGGATGACGGCGCGGCCCACGCCCACGGTGGCCTCCATCTCCCCGGCGGACACCAGGGCGAACGGGCTGCCACCGGGGACCACTCCGGAGCGCGCCGACAGCTCCCCAGCGGGCGCGAACGTCCCGATCGGGACCACGCGGGTGTCCTCGCGGGTCTGGCCCCCACCGTCCGGTCCTCGAGTAACGAGCCATCCACTACGAACCGTCACAGCCGGCCCACCTCTCTGCTACCAAAATGCGTGGCGCCACCGGACCGTCACCGATGCGCGCGGGTCGTACGCGGCCATGTCCGCGCGAAATGCCATGGGGGTGGAGCCGGGTTCGACGGTGAATGCCTCCTCCGGCACGGAGGCCCGGGTGGCCGTGTAGAGGCGAGAGGCCGCACCGTTGAGGACGACCGTTCCGGCAGCACAGTCCACGGTGAGCGTGTCGCGCTCCGCCAACGTGATGTCGTACTCCAGCACCAGGCCGCTATGCGTCTGCACCAGGGATGGGCGGACGACCGGGCCCCGGAACTCCACGACGGGATGGGCCGGGGCGTCCCCGGCGTTCACGACGTTGAGGGTGCCGGCGGACCCGGCGTGCCCCCAATCCAGAGGCCATTCCAGACCGCCGCCCCAGTCCAGGCCGGGTTCCCCCTCCGGGAGTCCGACCCGGGCCCGGCTCTCCCTGACGGAGTAGCGGCGCGGGTCGGAGCACTCCCACACCAGGGAACCGGAGGGCTCCCCCTTGGTGTACTGGCGGTCCGCAGGGAGAAGGCGACGGATGACGCGCCCGCGCATCATCCGCCGGGCTCCGGCGAGTTGGACCACCAGCTCCCGTTCCTCCTGCCCCAGCGCGGTGGCCGCTCGGAGCTGGTTCAAGATGCCGGGGAAGTCGTCCGGGTCGTCCGGGAGAATGGAGAAATCCCACTGGAGGACGCGGGAGCCGGCCAGCATCTGGCCGAGCCATACGCCGTGTTGTCCCGGCATGGCCACGTTGGCCACATCGGCGTCCGGGAGGTCATCCCAGCCAGTCAGCCGCTCGCCGACGAACGGTGTCTCTTCCCCCAACAGCAGGTTGCTGTATTGGATTTGGCCGTCCTGAGTTATCAGGCGGTCGGCCGTCCGCAGATGCGGCGCCAAACTACCCCCTTGCCTTCATGCGCCACTCCAGTTCGCGCGCCACCTGCCCGGGGGTGAGGTGACCGGCGTTGAAGTTCTCGATGGTGAGCGCCATGGATCCGGTGCCGCGCGATGCGGGCGAAACGTGTTCTGACTGGACCTGGATGCGGGCCTGCTCGCCGACCATGGCCGGAAGGTCTCCGGTGATCCCGCCCAACTGCCGCTTGAGCGCGGGCACCTGGTCCTGAATGCCGCGCATGAACCCCTTCAGCAACAGGCGGCCGTTCGGGGTCAGGATGCGGGCGTCCAGCTCCGCCGGGCCCTTCCAGTCCGGGAGCATGGACGTGATGCTGGACAGCTTGTCCCGCAGGCTGCCGATCATGGACGTGATGCCGTTGATGAAGCCGCGGATCAGGCTCGCGCCCGCGTTCCAGAGGGTGGAGCCGAGGTTGCCCAGGGCGTCCCGCGCACGGCCGGGTAGGCCGCGGATGAACCCGACGGCCGAACTGATCCCGCTGGAGATCTTGGATCCCATGGAGGACATGGCCGACCGGGCCGCGCTGGCCACATTGGAGCCCATCGACTTCACGTAGGACCAGGCCCGCGAGCCCATATCGCCGAAGTAGCCGACCACGGCGGAGACTCCGGAGGACACGATGGAGCCGATCTTGGAGAAGATGGACCCGAAGAACGAAGCCAGCCCGGACAAAGCGGACTTGGCGGCGGTGAGCGCTCCGGAAAAGTCCCCGCGAAAGAGCGCCACGATGGCCTTGATCGCTGGCACCACGATGCCGGTGATGTACTTCGCGGCCAGCGAGGCGAGCACGCCCGCGATCTTGCCGACGATGCCGATCGCAGCGGTGATCACGGGCATGAGGGCGCGGAAGGCGCCCGCCAGGAGCGTGCCGACGGCCTCGATCAGCGGGCCGCAGGCGGCCAGGAGTTGGCCGAGGGCAGACCCGATGGTGGCCAGGGCGGGGGCCAGGGCGCTGACCAGTTGCCCGACCAATTGCCCCAAAATCGGGGCAAGTTTGGCTACAACGGCCAGGATGGGGCCGACGATCGCCGGGAGCTGCGCCAGGGCCGGCTTTAGGGCCGTGAGCAGCGCAGACGCGACCTGAGCGACCAGGCCACCGACGATCTTCAGGGTGGGGCCCAGGGCGCCCGCCAGTTGGACCGCGAGCTGGGCCGCGATCGGCAGGATGGCGGCCAGGGCCTGGGAGGCGACCTTGACGACGGGGGCCAGCCCGGCGCCCAAACTCTGAGCGAGCTGGACGAACGCCGGAGTCAAGGTCCGGACCGCGCTCTGAACCGGCCCAGACAACGTTGTCACCAACGTGTGGACCAGAGGCAGGGCGGCCTTCAAGGCGGCCCCCAGAACCTGGGAGACAGCCTTGCCGACCGCCGAGACGGTCTCGAACAGGGCCCGGAACGTCTCCTGGGCCTCGGGGGTCGCGGTGACCTTGGCTGCCGTAGCGGCCAGTTCCGAAAGAACCTGGAGCGCGCCGCCCCCGGCGTCGGCCGCCGCGCCCAGGACGTTGCCCAGGGTCTTGCCGACGTTGGCCAGCACCCCGCCGAAGGTGCGGGCCACTCCCACAGCCGCCTCTATGGACGACTGCATGGCGCCGGACTTGAACGACGCGTCCCACTTGGCCCGGAGGCGGTCCAGGCCCTGGCCAATGGAGCCCGTCATCCGGTCGAATGTGGGCGCCGCCGCCGCGCCGAGCTGGACCAGGCCCTGAAGGACCGTCCCCGGTAGGCCCTTCATGTTCTGAAGGCCCCGGGTTGCGCCGCTCAGCGCCTTGCCCAGCGTGCCGTCCTGGGCCAGGGTCCGCGCTGTGCCGGCCGCGTCCTTGGCCATGGAGTTGAGCGCGGACGCGGTACCGGTGAGCTGGGTTTTCAGAACCGGGAGAACGGAGTTCGCCGTCCGGGTGAGCGTGTCGCCCAGGTCCCGGAAAAGCGTCCCCTGGACGGAACGTTTCACCTCGTCCCAGGCAGGCGCCAGCGCCTTGGCCTGGGTGACGAAACCCTGTGCAGCGGGGGCCAGATTGGCCATCGCGTCCGCGTCGCCCGACAAGGCATCGGAGACGCCGGACATGCCGATCTTGAGCGCGACACCGGCCGATGCCAGGGCCAGGACGGCCGGGGCCGCGACTCCGGCCGCCGGGGCCATGGCCGCGATGGACGACGCCAGGCCCGCCACGGCCGGGACGCTGGAGGCCATCGTGGCGAGCTTCCCGACGGACCCCGCCAGGGACAGGACCTTTCGAGCGGCGCCGCCCGAGCCGTCCCCCAGAGAGGTCACGTCCCGAGCCAGGTTGGCCAGCCGGTCCCGGTCCACGTCCACGCGGGCCGGGATGGTCAGCGGGGGCGTGATGTGTGCCAGCTCCCGACGGAGCCGGGCTATCTCGCGTTCGTTGACCTCCAGGCGGACACCGAGAGCGGCGTTCGCGCCCTGGAGACGACCGCGGAGTCGGTCGCGAAACTCGGACAGGTCCGGATCGACATTGACGCGGACCCGGGCCCGCACGCGGGCGAGTTGGGTATTCAGCCGCTCCCGGAACCCTGTCAGGTCCGGGACAGCCTGGACCTGAACGCGGGCTCGCCGCTCGACGCGGTCTAGGTACCGCTGGAGACTGGTGGCGAAATTCGATGTGTCGGGAAGGACGCGGATCGCCAGCCGCCCGGCCTCGCGGCCTCCGGGCCCAGCCATGGACTACCCCCTGGGTGCAATGGGCTTGGCCAAGGGGTGGTTGGACAGGTCAAGGCGTGGGCGCTCGTGCTTGTCCGCCTTGACCTGTGGAACGTTGACGGGTGTGGGTTCCCGCTTGAGTCGTCCGCCGGAGACGCGGACGTTGTTGGCGTCGGCGAACCTCACGGCGTTGACGAGCTGGGCCAGGAGGTGGGTTTGGACCGTCCACCCCCGGTGTTCGGGACCGCCCGCCAGCGATGCGGCCAGGGCGGAATCCGGTGGTAGGTGCTCAGACAACTGCCAGGCCCGACGGGGCGTGAGGGTGCCCCTCCACACGTCGGCCAGGTCCAGGCCGTAGTAGCGCTGGAGGTCTGCCCGCAGCGCCCCGCCGTGCCCCTCGGTGATCAGCTGTCCGAGCGCGGAGCTTCCCCCACCTGGGTCTCCTCCTGCCAGGCGCCAACAGTTCGGACGAACACGGCCAGCGGCCAGTCCGCCATCTCCGCCTTCAGCGCGGCGGGGTCGTCGGCCACCAGGAGGAGAAGGTCCCGGATCTGTGGGACCAGTTCCTCCAGGTCCTCCGCGCCGGTCTCACCGAAGCGCGCGAGGATGTCCCGGGCGGCCTTCAGGCCGTCGTCCGGAAGCATGAGGATGTTGCGGAGCTGCACGGACTCACCGGCCCGTGTCTCCAGCTCCAGGCCCGCGTACTCCGCCGCAGCCTCCGCCATCATCTCCGTGCAAGAAAGTGCCAAGGTGTGTTCCCCAAAGTTGTTGGTGGTGCGGTCCGTTGGGAATGCAGGCCCTCCCACCCGGGGGACCGTCCGGGCGGAAGGCGGTCACGGAGCGCTCAGCCAGCGCTCTACGCAACGTGAGGGCGCTACTCGCCTCCGCCGCCCTGTACGGGCGGCGCCTCCGGTGCGGCGATCTGGGCCCATTCGCCGATGGCGTTGCCGATCAGGCTGGAGCCCAGGAACGTGCCCTTGATCGGGAAGGACACGAAGTCATCCGCCGCAAGGCCCACGGCGTCCGAGCCCAGGAGGGAGACACGCGGATGCCACAGCGGCAGGTAGTTGGCGCCGTCCACCAGGACAACCAACAGGGCCTTGGTCTGCGGCCGGGGCTGGGCAGGGATACGGAACGACTTGTCCGCCTGGACGGCCGCGGGGCCCGCTCCGAAATAGAGCTGGTACGTCAGGGCCGTGGCCTGGATGGACTTGATGGTGACGGAGTACGTCACGTCCGGCGTGGTCGCCCGCAGCTTCACGTTCTGCCACGATCCCTTGACTTCGGGGTCGTCACCGTCCCGGCCGAACTCCGGCAGGTCGTCAAGGCTGGTGTGGCCGATGGACTCCCAGCCGTTCCCCGGGGCCAGTGGGTCCTTGATATCGGTCGGCTTGGCCGTGTCCGGGTCGGCGATGTAGATGTAACCGCCTGCCGCGACGAACGCGGCATCGTCAATCAGGGCCAAAGGGGCCGCCTCCAGGGTGCGTCAGATGGGCCGCGCGGTCACGCGGTAGGTGGCCTGGAACCGGAAGAGATCCGGTCCGGCCGTGGGTTCTCCGGTCCGGATCTCCGCCGGGCCGGTCACGTCTTCAAAGCGGCTCAAGTAGCCGTCAGGGCCCTGCCACTGCTTCAGGCACGCGTCCGCCAGGACCACGCGCGCAACGCGGGCCAGGCGGGATGCTTCCCGCCGGTCCGTGGCCGCCGCCTGCACGTCGATCAGGGCCACGTCGATGCCGAGGGGATTGGAGGAGCCGCCCGGCACCCGGCGGGCCACCACCAGGGGGAGCCGGTCGGTCCAGTCCTCGGGCCAGGCCACCCGGATCGTGGCGCCGCTCAGGCCGTCGCGGAAGGCGTCCACCACCAGGGCGTCCACATCGGGGAGTACCGGCCTCATAGGCCGGCCTCAATCGCGTGAATGCCAGGCACCCATCGGCCGTTGGGCGCCAGGTGGCCGTAGTTGATGGCGAAAACCGCCGGGTCCTCCAGGGTGACCGTGGAGTCCGTCCGGTTGGTGCGGACCCTGGTGTGGGCAGCCAAGGCTCCGGAGTGCCGGTGCGCCTCGACCACCGCCCGCACGCGGTCCGCCCGGTGCTCCAGTTCGTCCGCCACGGCGTCCCGGACGCCGGGCATGTGCGCCACGATGCTGTCCAGGTTGGGCTTCACCTCTGCCACGTCATCCCCGCTTCCGGATCGTCGCCACGTCGTGTGCCAGGCGCCGGGAGCCGCCGAAGTGCTGGGGTTCACCGACCACGGCCCAGATGTGTCCGGCCCACTCGACGCGGGACCAGGGCCCGGCCGGGAAGGCGCGGGCGTACACGCGGTACTCGGTGCCAGTCAGATATCCCGGCTCTCCGCTTTCGTCGCTGGTGGCCGGGAGGACGCGGGCCCGGAGCATCACCGGTTGGCCGGGGCCCGGTTTGGTGCCGCCGTACCCGTCGTCCACGGGCACGGTCGGGAACACGGTCACGATGTCCGGGCCAGAGTCCAGGAGGCTCACAGCGAACCCCCCAAGGACTCCACGGGCACCGCGAACACCCCGGACGCGCCAACGGCCGCGCGGATCAACCGGGCTTCACCATCGGTGAGGCCGGCGCCCACAGGCAGTGATGCCGGAAGCTGGTACTGGTAGGCGCCTTGCAGCTCCGACCGGTACCCCTCCGGGTTCCTCACCCGTCGCTCCGCAGCCGCCAGCGTGACCGCTACCGCGATGGCCGGGGCCTCGGCCGGGTCGGGCCAGGCATCTCCATACGCCCGCACGGTGGTGGAGGCGTCCGATAGAGCCGCCTCCGCCTGCGCCCGCTCCTCCCCAACCAGGGAGCGCCCCAGACGCTGTTCCAGGGCCGCCACGTCCGCAAGGGGCTCCATGAAGACCCCTACTTGTCGGTCGGGGGCTTCGTCGCGGTCGGCATGTCCAGCTTCACCGCGCGCACCAGGCGCTTGGCCGGGTTCTTGCCTCCGCCCACCGGGTCCGTCATGACGTTGTACCCGGCGTAGACGTTCAGGATGGAGCGGTCCCGCAGCTTTGCCGCGTCGTAGTCGCGCACCCACCGCATGGCCAGACCGTTGTACGACTGCGAGGAACCCGAAGTGACACCGGCCGGGATGGCCGGAGCACGGGTCGCCAGGACGAACGCGGACGGGATGAAGCCATACGCGGCGCGCGGGTTGATCGCATTGGACACCACCAGGTCGAACCCGGCCAGGCGGCCGATGGTCGCGGCACGGAGCGCCGAGTCCGAACCGGACTGGGACACGTCCGCGATGCGGTTGGACTTCAGTAGGGCGGTTTCCACGTCCGCGCCGATCAGGAGGGTACGGCCCTCCTGGGGAACGTTCGCCTTGTTCAGGACCGCGCGGGCATCAATGAGGCCCTTCCACGGGTCCGCCTCGTCCAGCGTGACCGTGCTGCTGTAGGTGGCGGTCTCAATCATGTTCGCCACGCCAGTATCAATCGCCTTGGCGACGGCGTTGACCTGGGGCTGGAGGACCTGAGACGCGAAGTCCCGGATATCCAGCGTCAGTTCCTCGTCCGTGATCGCCACGGCGCTGTAGATGTCCTTGTTCAGCGTGACGGTGGTGGAGTCCTCCGCCAGCTCGTCCAGGACGATGTCCGAGGACCGGTCGTTGCGCCACTCGTACTCGCGGGCCTCAAGCTGGGCCGGAATCCGAATGGTCACGGTGTCGTTCTTGGCGCCGGTGAAATCGAACCCGCCGTTGGTCCACACCAGACGCGACAGGACCATTTCCCGCTCAAGAAGACCCAGCGCGGTCGCCGCGATCTTCTCGGACTTCAGAAAGCTGTTAGCCATGTGCTCCGCTCAAAGCAGGGGCCCTGGGTCAGCACACGCGGCATATCCATGGGCCCTTGGATGGTGAAACCCCTTGAATTTGCCGCCACTTAAACTTTGGCGGGCGTCCGCCCTCCGACATGAACGCCAGCTCCGCAGCCCCCGCGGGCCTCCACTCCGCGCCCTCATCGGGGCGCCCCCGGTCCTGATGCGCCTACCCAGCCCCGGACCCTACGCCCGACCCACAAGGACGTAAAGCCTCGTATGCCAGGTTTATGCTGACGGAGCCAGATTCAAGATGAAATGCCATGGAGATAGGCAATAACACATCATCAAATTGGGGAACTCTGGCACCAGTGACACTCATTTGACATTCACTTCACAGGACTGATGGTGTTGATCACGACCAAAGTCCGCTCATGTGCGGATACCCATTCGCGTAAAGCAGGGGGAATTTCTTGTTCACTCGCCGCAGCTTGAGGGCCGCCGCATCTGCCGTAACTCTTGCCGTAACGCTGGGCATCGCCGCGCCCGCTGCCGTTGCCGCCGATCAGCCAGTCTCGCGGGTAAGTGCGTCATCCGAGGCCAAGGCACTGGCCCAAAATCCTCTGGGTGCGTCCATCAAGAAGCTTGATCCGTATGTCACTTCCAGCCCCGAGGGTTGGAAGCTCGACGCTCCTGCGAACGCATTCTCGCAGATACCGGCGGCTGATCTTCAGAAGCTGAAGAGTCAGATCGACAAGATGAATGGCTACGTCAAGGACGGAAAGATTCCGGCGCCGCAGACGGCTTCCGGGTCCAGCGCCGCTCAAGCGAAGTCCGCGATGAGTTCGTCCGGCAAGCACGGCTACGTCAAAATGCACTGGTACGGCGTTGAATTCGGGATGGACAAGTACCTGATCGGCAAGCTTTCAGGCGGGATCGGCGCTGTGGGTGGCGTTTCCGGCCTGGCGGCGGCCATGGGAGCGACTGGGCCGGCGGCTCCGGTTGTCGGGGCGGTCGCCGGATTGTTGGTTGCCCAGATGTACGTCTGCCAGCATGAAAATGGTTGGTCGATCCTGTACGCGGTGGGGGTTCCTCCGTACGGCGCCGTGGTTTGCAACCCGTTCGGATGAGCAGGAGTGACGTCATGAAGCAGTCGCAGAAGATCCTCATGGCGAGGGGCGCACTCGCAGCCCTGTCTGTCGCAACGATTGCGGCGGCGGTCCTGCTCTTCGTACGTCCGCAGTCCAGCGCCGCACCAACCATCGCGCTATTGGCGGTGACGGTCGCGCTGACCGCCGCATCGCGCTCCGCTGGCTGGCTTGGGTCGTCTTCACGTCGGAACGGCAACTCCGCGTGACAAGCTCGTCAACGCCGTCCGCAATTCAATGAGCAAATGACGGTCCCGGGCCGCCGCATGCATGTGTCGGCCCGGGACTTTCTTAGCTCGCCTTACCGGCGAGCGCGGGGAATGCTGGCCGCCAGCTCTCCCGGATCGTTGGAGACCGACTTGGCCGACGGGTCCAGGCCGCCACGGCCCACTCCCCCGCCACGGCCGTGGAACAGCTTCGCCAGCGCCTTGGCGTCTGCCTCGCGGGCGTCGTCATCCGCGCCGGAGATCCGGGCCGCCAGAGCATCCGGCAGGCTGTACCGGCGGGCCAGACGCTCCCGGTGGAGGTCCGTTTCCAGCTCCGCCGCCCGGTCGGCCACGGCCTGGTACTCCTCCGGGGTCTTGGCCGCCTTCAGGGCCTCTGCCGTCTCCCGGGCCTTGGTGCGGTACTTCGCTGCCTCTGCCCGTACTGCCTTCAGCTCCGTACGGAGGCCGTCGCCGTCCAGCTCCTGGCCCTCGTCCTCCGCCTCCGGTGGCTGCGCCTGGACTGGGGCCTCCTGGCCATCGTCGTCGCCAGTCGGAACATGTTCCGACTGGGAGTCGGTCGGGGTCGAGGTGGGATTCTCCGCCATGTGGTGGCCTCCGGTCAACGTGATGATTCGATGTGGCGCCGCCAGGCCGCGCGTGCCTCCGCGCCCGCCTTGCCGCGCGTGACCTCCCGCCATTCGTGGTCGAACCGCCGGGCGTCGGGGGTCATGAAGTCGTTCCGGCTGAACACCGGGACCGTCTGGCAATGACAGCCGTTGTGGTACCGGGTCAGGTCCTCCCGGGACACCGGGGGCCGCCTGTTCGCGCGGGCCCGCCCGTCAGCCGATCCCCGGGGCTTCCTCCGCCCTCCACTGGCCGCCGTGGCCTGGGACGAGTAGATGGCGCCGCGACTGGCCAACATGGCGCAGAACGCACAGGGGTTGCCGTCGGTGACGCGGGCCCAACCGAGGGCGCGTCGGTCCTCCTTCGACGCCTGGTCGATCAGGTCCCGCCCGGCCCGCAGGGCCTCCCGGTCGGCCGCTCCGGCAGAGGCACGGCCCGCCGTCTGTGACGCGTCCTCCAGCTCCTGGAGGAACCCGGCCTCGTCCAGCCTGCCGCGCGCTTGCTCGTCGGCCACCTGGGCCACGTTCTGGCGCAGTTTGGCGGGGCCCTGGGAGACCAGGGACGCCACGGCCGCACGGTCGTGGGCGTCCTCCGGCTCGTCGGGCCAGTCGAAGCCGTCCAGCCGGATTTCCTCGCCGTCGTCCGACTCCGGTGTGCGGATCGTGTCCGTCTGCTGGGCCCAATCCTCCCGCAGCTCCCCCAGGGTCGTGGTCTCGCCCACGTGCTCCCGGGACAGGGGCGGGAGGGTGTGGCCGGTCTCCAGGGCTCGGTAGAGGCGGTAGAACGCCGCCGCCTGGCTCCGGGACCGGCGCCGCTCGGTACGGATGAGCGCCAGCATCCAGGCCAGCCACGCCGAACCGTTCCCCTCCAGGGAGTGGGGGTTCACACGCGACCACTGGGCCAGAGACTGGGCGGAGACGCCCGCACCGATGCGGGCTTGTGCGCGCCAGTGCTCATCGAGCAGGGCCGCTGTTGCTCTACTCACCGTCACCGCCGGCCAAGCGCTCCGTACCCGGTGGCGGGGCCACGGCCGACGCCATACGGTCCGCCATGCGTAGGCCGGGGTCGTCGGCCTCCTGGATCTGTGCCCACTCCTCCACGTCCCGGGCCGTGACACCCGGGATGCGTGACCACATGACGCGGGCCGGGACGTTGAGCATGGTCACGGCCTTGCCCAGGGCGTCCACCGTCTGGGCCAGGGAGCGGCTTTCCGCGTCCTTCCAGAGGACTTCGGCCCGGGGGTCCGGCTCCGCGCCCACGACCGTGGCGCACAGGAACAGGACCAGTTCCCAGGACTCCCCCATGGCGTGCTTGTACTCATCCACCGCGCGGGAGAGCGCGGACTCAGCAGCCGCCAGGGCCTCCGCGCTCAGGTTGACCATGGAGCCCAACAGGTAGTGGGGCGGGGTCTGGGAGAGCGCGGCCAGGTGCTTTGTCGCCAGCTCGATGGCGTCCAGGAACCCCGAGAGCGGGGTTTCGTCCAGTTGGGAGAACTTGGTGTCCGCATCAGGTGCGACCAGGAACCGCGATGCGTCCGCCTGGATGGGGATCACCTGTGGGCGCCCGTTGGCGTCGTAAAGGATCTCCCCGGTCTTCGGATCACGCCGGAATTCGGGCGCCATCCCGCTGATCGTCCGGACTTTGAATGACCCGAATGTCTGCGAAACCAACAGGTCAAACACCGTTTGATTGACCCGGTCCTGGATCGGGATCATGGGCTCCACCACGCCCGTGACCCGGCCCTCCAGGTCGATGTCCGGCGCAAAGCGCACGACCGGGCACACCCCCATTCCGTGGGGCCGAGACGCCAGGAGCTGGGGGCCGCCCTTCCCGCCCACCAGGAAGTCATAGACGTGGGTGGCGTCGTACAGCCACGCCCGCGCCTCCACGCCCTCCGCGTCCGGGACGGTCTCCACCTGGAGCGCCCACAGCGGGAGCGCATCGGCCGCCGGGTCCTCGTAGGAGGCGTGCATGAGCCGGGGCGACACCCCCCGGATGACCGGCCGAGCCGGGCTCGCCGGGTCTGGCAGGACCGTGGCGAACGCCTGGCCGTAGGTGAGTGCGGCCCGGTGGACCGGGGTCTGGCGGGCGTCCATGCGGTTGTCCTGCCAGGCCCGCCACTCCGCGGGGGTCTCCTCCGGAGCGTCCCCGCCGGGGCCCGCGCTCCGCCGGTAGCCGTCCACGGCCATAGCCTGGGATGGGGTCTTCACCAGCAGCGGCAGCCAATTCGAAATGGCCCGCTTCGCCAGGAGCTTGTATTCCTCTGTGGCGCTGCGGGGGATGTACGGCCCGTCATGCTCGCCGCGCATGTACCGGTCTATTCGGTCCAGCCGCTCACGGTCCGCGCGGAGCCGGGAGAACCCGAGGTCTGCCAGCTCCACGGGGGAGGAATTCGTGACTGCCAAAACGCTGCGCCGCTCCTAGAAAAAGAAGACGGCCCCCGATCGTTCGGAGGGCCGCGTCTTGCCGGATTCGATGAGTCGATGTCTCGCCAGGTCAGCCAGCAACATGGCCGCGTAGGCGTCGATCTTGTGGGCGGACTCCCGGTTGGCCTTGCCGAAGCTCAGCCCGTACCGGTTCGGTCGGCGCCGGGTGTTGAGCACGTGCCGACGCAGCGTGCGGCCCAGGGGAATCGCTTCTCCCGGGTGTCGCACCTGGCTGTTTTCCACGGCTGACACCAACCGTTCGTTGGCCAACGTCAGTTCCTGGAGGCCACCGCGCATATCCCGACCCACCGCAGATTGCGGGGACGCCTTGATGACCAGGCGGTCCCGGTAGTCCTCTGACCATGCGTCCACGTAGGACTCCCAGAGCGCTACGTCCGCGTGAAATGCCTGTACGTCGTACCGCTCCATGGCGTTGCGGACCGCACCGTCCACGGCCTGGCGGTCCACCTCCCAGCCGTCCCCGGCCGGGCCGTCGGGCCGCTCCCACACGGCCAGGGGGACTATCAGGCGGTCCCGCACGCGGACGGCTACCAGGGCCGTGGCGTCGTCGGTCCGCCCACCGTCGAATCCCAAGGTGATGGCGTCGCCGTCCACCAGGCGGTCACCCACCGCGCACGCGTCCCAGTCCTCCGGGCTGATCAACTGGTCCTCTGCCGTGACCAATTGGTTCAGGAACATGCGCTGGGACCGACTCCGCGGCATGTGTCCGGAGTAGATAGTGGAGACGATCCACTCCACATCCAGCCAGTCCGCGTCACCACGCGCCGCGAGAATGCCGGCCCGGAGCTGGTCCGGGTCCGCCAGGTCAACCGGCGGGGACTCCACAGAGTCGTAATACATGCCGGAAGCCCGGCTCTTGCCCTCCGCGAACTTCGACCAGGCGTGCCAAGTCTGCTCCGCCACGGACTCCTCGCCCGGCAACGGGGCGTTCGTGATCTCCATCGTTCGAGCGCCACCACCGCGCGACTTGCCGACGTTGCCCGCGATGGTCATCGCCATTTCGTGGCCACCGTTGGACGAGATCCAGTGATGGGTCTCGTTCATCACCACGAATGTGGAGCGGTAATCGGCCGCCCTCCAGCGCACGCGGCGAACTGGTGACGGCCTCAATCACCGCCCCACTGCGGGCATAGATGATCTCCTTGCCCAGGTCGATGCCGTATTCCGCAATGCACTCCGGAGAGAACATGCCCGGGAACAGGCGCATGGTGTTGCGGGTCTGGTCTTTACTGACCGCGCAGACCTGGACCCACGGAGCCGGATGTGGGACGGCTATCGGGGTGCCATCTTCCCGCCATCCGCCGAAACGGCACGGGCCGACGAACTCCACGGCGCACAGAGCCGCCAGGAACGGGTCTTTCCCCCAGCCCTTCAGGCGCCTGATGGTGCCCTGCCGCCGGGTGAACTCCCCGGCGTCGTTGATCTCGAACCAGCGGAGCACGATCCGGACCTGTTCCGGGGTGAACCGCCAGGGCTGGCCCGCGTCGGGGCCGTCAGGCTGGAGGAGGTAGCGGGAGGTCCACAGGAGCACGTCCCAGCCCAGGGTCCGCGTCGCGTCCGGCACGGTGTCCGGCCACGTGCGTACGGGCTCCAGTCGTGCCACCACCGCCCGCTGCCTTCCGATACGCATCCATGAGAGTCACACGGGCCGCCTCCGCCGGGTCCTCCCCGGCGCTGTCCCGCTCCAGCTCCACCCGGGCCCGACGCCGGGCGCCCTCCGTGGTCAGTAGGTCAGTCATGGCCGACATGACCGCCTGAAAAAGCTGGGCACTGAACTTGCTCTGGCCCAGGTTCCGGCTCATGGCCTCCGCCACATACACCGCCGTGAGCCAATCCGACTGCTCGTAGAACTGCGCCTGGCCCGAGTCCTTGAGGGACTGGAACCACCGCTTCGCAATGGGGTGCCAGTCGCCGGAGGCCCGGGGGATCGTCGGGGCCTTGCCAGCCTCCGCCTTCACCAGGGTCGGGCCGTCCGGCTCGTTGCGCCTTCGGCGCTGATCACTGCGCTTCGGGACAGGGCCCGGCATGGTTGTTACCTCCAACTCCCCAGGGCCACGCGGACAGCGCTGTACGGTATCCGTGCGCTCACAGCTGTCGGACAAATCAGCACGGATACGCGAACCATTCGAAGATGCCGCGAACGAGCACGAAACTGGATGGCTCACACGGGTGGAGTCGATGAAAGGGCTCTTGGGCAGCTAACACAACCACCGGGCTCGATCTGCCACGATCGCAAGGCCAATCGCCCCATCGGGCGATCCAGCGACCAGGAGCCACATCATGCGTATGAAGCTATCCGCCTGGCAGGCTGCCGCCGCATCCTCAATCATCACAGCCGCCACTGTCGTCGTTCCGCTGAGCATCAGCAGTGCGAACGCCAACGCAACCACCTCGGCAAAACCCATCATCGTCGAGGGCAACCAGGCCGGTCCCAAACAAGAGTCGTACGCCAAGTGCCCTGACGGTACGCACCTCGTCGGTGGCGGATACCAGTTTGATGCGTGGACCATGACCAACGCAGGAAGCCCCAGCTTCGCGATCTACGTGGACAGGCCCGCGATGAACGGAGAGGGCTGGATCAACAAGACTGTCGGCCAATACAACAAGGCCAGGGCGTACGCGATGTGCAACCGCACCTGACCCTCTAAGAGAGGCCGCCCGAGCGAGGCCCTGCCCCCGTGGGCGTGGGTCTCGCTTCGTACATAGACCTTGGAACCCGTACAGAACCGGAGCTGCTATCACGCTTCGGTCTTTCAATCCGGGATAGAGGGGGCATCCCCCAGGGATCAAGGCCGTGACTCAACTGCAAATACGCTTGGATCTGAGCGGCCCCGGCACTCCTGGCCCGCTGAGGGCGCCGGCTGCATCTCCTCGTCGAACTGGGCGGCTATTTACGCCAGCTCACCGGGGTGTCGCGCCTCCGGCCTCCGCTTGGACACCCACCTCCGCCGAGCCGCCGCACCCTCCACGCTGGACTTCCGCGCGTGATGCCAACGACACAACGCCTGAAGGTTCGCCGGGGCGTGGTCGTCGTCCGGGACGATGTGGTCCACGTCCGTGGCCGGCGCCGTGCAACGCGCCCCCGTGTCCCGCAGGACGGCCACGCACTGGAAGCCGTCCCGCTTCAGGACAGAAAGGCGACGGACTTGCCAGTCCGCCGGTAGGCGGGAGCGTCGGTCACTGCCGTGCCAGGACAAGGGACTCCTTCCCGCGCTGCCGCTCGGTCTCGCGCTGAGGCTTCTCGAAGCGTCCACCGGCGCGGGTCAGCTCGGGGCACCCGGGGACACTGCAAGGGGGCGGGGTCTTCGGGGCATGGGGGCACATCCAAACAAGGGGCGGAGGCTCGTCGCAGCTCATCGGGATGCTGTTGGTGTCCCGTAAGGGGCTTGAGGGGGGTTCCAACGAGTGAATTTTCTACTCCCGGTGTTCCACTTGATCTCCCCGAGGAAAATCATCTGTTCGGTTTCACCGCATAAGGAGGCGGATCTTGATGTCCTATGTGCTTTCCTGCCGTGCCGGAATGGCCACGACAGCCGGGCATACCGCGCTGGCCCTACTTCCGGTAGGCGGTACTCATGTCTGAGCTGAAGCAGTCCAAATCGGAGTGGACCTCGAACGACTGGCACAAGGTCTGCGGCGAGTTCACGTTCCACCCCCGCCTCCGCTACCAGATGATGAACAAGAAGGACCAGTCAGGCCGTCCCATTTGGGGCGTGGAAGTGCCCGACCTGAACTCCGCTAGGTGGGAGCCGGAGTTCGAGTTTGCGTACGACATCTGGACGTCCACCGGTGTCGCCCGCGCGGCCCCCACCCAGCGAGGCCAACACTCCGTGGGGCTGTTCGCCGCCATCTACTCGGAGTACCAATGGTCTGGCGGCGGCAGGTACGACAGAGACCGGGTCGCCGAAATCAGGACCAAGCGATGCTGCGAGCCTTCGCACCGCGAAACCATCTCGGCAGATCGGAGGATCGAATGTGACTCCGGGAAGTACTACGTGGAGTGGTCGATCAGCCGCGTCGCGGACGACGGCACCCGGGACAGGCAGGGGGACGGCGGGCCACAGGGCGTCATCGAGTGGGACTCCAATGCAGGGAAGGCCAAACACGATCTGGCGATCAACCAGAATATTTACGGCTAAGCCATTCCTTGCGTCGCAGTGCACTACTACGGGGTCGCTGTCTCTTTGCGGCGAACCACCCGGCCCCCAACTCCGTCTCGTCCTTCAGCCGATGACACCCCCGGCACAACACCTGAACGTTCCAGTCCGTGTCGGCCCCTCCCAACGCAAGGGGCCGCACGTGGTCCCCTCGCAAGCGACCCCGACCGGAATCGAACCGGCGCACTCCCGCTCGACAGGCGGGCGCTCTACCACTGAGCTACGAGACCACGGCTCAACTCCCGTGCGTCATCCCGGAGGAGAGAACGGGGCGGGCGGGAGGAGCCAACAGCAGGGGACGCACCCACCTCCACGTCAAACGCTGGAGAGTGGAAACGTGGCCCCGCCTACATATCCATTAACTGGTGAGCGTGACAGGACGCTAAGAAGGCTCGGCCCCGAGCCCTCCGCACGGGGCAGAAAAACTGCCCTCCGCTCCTTCTTTCTTATGCGCGGGTATAGGAAAGAAGGACTCAAGGGCAGTTTTTCCGCCCCCAATGCTCTCCCCTTAGTCACTCTCCGCCCAGCCGGCACTAGCTCAACGTGAGAGGGAGCCGAACCCTTGGCGGGGCCGACTCCCTCAACATGACTTGCATCACATCAGACTGTGTCGTCGGCCAGGAACTCAAGTCCGGACGGGCCGGAACGACGCTCGACGCCTATGCAGCTACGGCGTTCTCCATGCTGCTTAGCGCGGGCAGCAGTTCAGTTGTTGTTGGTTGCTCCGAGTTGCGCTCAGGTCCATGCATCCGACCTGGGTACCAACGCACGGGCGAACTGTCGGGCCAGACGCTGATCACGACACCGAATCCCGCCAGGATCTCGCGCCGTCCTGCGTCGTCCGCTGCCTCGTGCCACGCGTCCTCGATGGTCTTCCCAGTCGGTCGCCTGACCATTCCGCCCGTGGTTTCTGGCTGCTGTCGCAAGCCCTCCAGCTCTCGCCCCAGCGACGCATAGCGGGAACGGAACCACTCCTGGTCATCCGCCGAGTCGTACAACCCAGCTTCGCGGTCGCTGCGCAGGCGCGCCCGCGTCGCCTCAACTTCCTCTACAAGATCAGCGACACCATTTCCCGGCACGTAGACGGTCTCCATAATCATTCCACTACCGAACTCTTCCAGGAACCACCCTTCCACCAGAGCATCTATCTCTTCCATACGGATGTTCGGGGCGGGTGCACAGTCCGTCAGACCCTTGAACTTGGAGCGGCAAGCCCATGCATTTTTGCTACGCCCTCTGGCGACGTACATGCGGTTGTGGCAATTGCCGCACACGATCCGCTTGGTGAGGAGGTAAGCGTTGTTGGCGCTGCGTATTCGCCGCTTTCCCTTCGGTGTCAACTTCTTTACCAATGCGCGGTGCGTCGCGTAATTCCACAGTTCGGGACCGATTCGGATGGGCTTGCCGGTTGCCTCATCCAGCACCGGCTCGTCCTTGTGTATCAGGTAGCCGAGTGCGGATTTCGACATGAGGATTCGGGCCAGCGAAGCGCCTGGCCAGGGCGAAACCTGCGGCTTTCGCCCGTACAGCACTCGCTTCCGGTCTTCCGGCGACAGCAAGCCCTCGCGTGTCAGGCGGGCTGCCTCAGTATTCTCCGTGATCTCCCCTGTCTGGTCCACGAGGATGCGACGGGCCACGTTGCGGATGATCTCGGCTGCGTCTTCTTCGTTCCACGGCGCGGGCAGCGTGGCGCCGTCATCGAGAATGGCGCGGCTTACAGGGCCCGTTGGGAGGTCCCGCTCGTATCGGTAGCCGTATGAAGGCTTGTACTTGATCTTGCCGTCTCGGCGCGCCTTCACCGCCGATTCTCGGTTCCGGCGCTGGACGGATCGCAGCTCCATCTGCGCGCCCCACGCCTCCATGGTGAAGCGGTTTTCGTCGTGGGGGTCGTCCAGGTCCCATGGCCCGTCATGGCCGTACGTGAGCAGCGTCAGCCCATGGTCGCGCATCATGTAACCGGTGTTGAGGCAATCCACGACGTTGCGGCCGAGGCGGTCCACAGAAGCACCTGCGATGCCGCTATACGGCCCTCGTTCACCTCGGAGCCAGGGGCCTAGGCGGGGGCGCGTCTTGGGGTCCGTGGCGCCCGACACCTCCCAGTCGTCCGCCCAGGCGATCACATGGCCGCCGTACGCCCGCACCACCTGTAGCACTTGGTCCCGCTGCTTGGCCGGGCTGGATGACGCGTCGGAGGAGCGGGAAAGTCGACGCAGCCCTACAAGGCACTTTCCGCAACCGTCGTAGGGCCGCTCTATGTCTGTTGTGGTGCTCATGATCCTTCAGGTCAGCTATGGGTCGTATGACCGATTATCGCAGTGCATGTAGCTGATTCTCCCGAAGGGCAGGAGCGGCGCCTACGCACATCCATGGGGGTGCACTTAGGCGACGCTCCCGAAGGCGAGGGAGGACTTGCCCGATCCGGACACCCCGGTGAACGCGACCAGCGCGTCCCTCGGGATGTCCACATCGATGGTGCGGAGGTTGTGCTCACGGGCGCCGCGCACCCGTACGTACGAGTCGGCCATCCCTCCATGATCGGGCACTGTCCGCCGTGACCGGCACCGTCAGCCGGTGGCCGTGGCGGCGCGGACCCGCTCGCGGGCCTCCTCCCACGGGACGGGGGCGGCGATCAGTGCGCGCAGACCGCGGACCTGGCGGGGCGGCAGACCGGCGGCGAGGACGCCCACGGCGTGCCCGTCGCGGCCGTAGAGGGCGACGGCCCGGCGCCCGGCGCGGTCCAGCACGGTGGTCTCGATCCGGTCCGCGCCTGCGGTCAGCCCGTACGCCTGGAGCTTGACGGCGTACTGGTCGGACCAGAAGTACGGCACGGGCGCGAACGGCCGGCGCTCGGGAGGCGCTCCCTCGAAGGCGTCCGCGAAGGCGCTCTGGTCGCCCTCTTCGGCGGCCAGTTCGGCGAGCAGGTTGCGGGCCGCGGCCATGCCCTGTTCGCTGGCGTTCATCCGGTGCTCGAAGCGCACCGGCCGTCCGTGCACCGGATGTTCCCAGCGGGCGACGTCGCCGGCCGCGTAGATGCCGGGGGCGGCGGCGCAGTAGGCATCGCAGCGCAGGCCGTCGGTGGTGTCCAGGGCCGGGTCGTCGCCGAGCCAGCCGACGGCGGGGGTGGAGCCGATGGCGAGCAGGACGGTGTCGGCGGGCAGGCGGGTGCCTTCCCTTTCCCTGGCGTCTGCTTCCCCCTCGGCCAGCCGTACGCCGGTGACCGCACCGCCCGAGGTGTCGAAGCCCGCCACCGCCGCGGTGCGCAGCGTCACGCCGTGCGCCCGGTGTTCCTCGGCGAGCAGTTCGCCGATCTCGGTGCCGACGGCCGCGGCCATCGGTATCGGCTCGACGCCGACGAGGGTGACGTCATGGCCCAACTCCCGTGCCACCGCGGCAGCTTCGCAGCCCAGCACACCGTTGCCGACGATCACCAGGCGGTGGCCGGTGCCGGTCAGCCGGGCGCGCAGCGCCAGCGCGTCGTCGAGGGTGCGCAGGGTGTGCACCCCGGTGAGCCCCTCGGCGCCGGGCAGCGTACGGGCCGCCACGCCGGTCGCGATGATCACTCCGGCGCAGGGCAGGGTCTCGCCGTTGTCGAGGGTGAGCGTGCGGGTGGCCGCGTCGAGTCCGGTCGCCCGGGTGCCCAGCCGCAGGTCGAGTGCGAGGGCGGCGAGCTGGTCCTTGCTGCGCAGCAGCAGCCGCTCCGGCTCCCATGCGCCGTGCAGCAGTTGTTTGGACAGCGGCGGCCGGTCGTAGGGCAGATGCGGTTCGTCGCCGATCAGGGTGAGCGGGCCCCGCCAGCCGAGGCGGCGCAGCGCTTCGGCGGCGGCGAGTCCGGCGGCGGAGGCTCCGACGACGGCGAGCGGCCGGGCGGTCATTCGTGCACCTCGATCACGGCGGCCGGGCAGATGGCGGCCGCTTCGCGGACGGCGTCGTGCTGTCCGGCGGGCGGCTCGGCGTCGAGGAGGACGACGATGCCGTCCTCGTCGCGCTGGTCGAAAACCTCGGGGGCGACCAGCACACACTGGCCGGCCGCGCAGCACTTGTCGGCGTCAAGGGTGATCTTCATGGCGAGTAACTCCGTTATATGCGTGTGTCGTTGAGGTGGCAGGTCACCAGGTGACGGGAAGAGCGTGGCATCCGTAGATCGCCATGTCCGTACGGAACGGGATCTCGTCCACCGGGACCGCGGGCCGCATGGCGGGGAAGCGGCGCAGCAAGGTGGCGAGCACCACCTGGAGTTCGACCCGGGCCAGCGCCTGGCCGAGGCACTGGTGGATGCCGTAGCCGAAGGCGACGTGGTGCTGGGCGTTGGGGCGGGTGATGTCGAGGCGGTCGGCGTCGGGGAAGACGGCTTCATCGCGGTTGGCGGACGGGACGGCCGCCACGACGCCCTCGCCCGCACGGATGAGGTGTCCGTCGATCTCGATGTCGGTGGTGGCGACCCGGCGGGGGCCGTTGCGGATGATGCTGTGGAAGCGCAGCAGTTCCTCGACGGCGCCGCGGATCAGGCCGGGGTCCCGGCGCAGCCGCTCCGCGCTCTCCGGGTCCCGCATCAGGGTCAGGGCGCTGAGGCCGATCATGTTCGCGGTGGTCTCGTGCCCGGCGATGAGCAGCAGGGCGGCGAAGGCGGCCACCTCGTCGTGCGTGATCTCGCCGGTCTGCTGCTGTTCGGTGATCAGGCGGCCGAGGATGTCGTCACCCGGGGCGGCTTCCTTGGCGGTGACCAACCGGTCGAGATAGTCGCGCAGTTCGATCCGGGCCGCCTCGCGCTCCTCGTCGGCGACGGTGCGGGAGAGCAGGGTGCCGGTGAGCCGCTGGAAGACTTCGTGGTCGTCGTAGGGGACGCCGAGCAGCAGGCTGATGACGAGCGAGGGGACGGGCAGGGCCAGGGCTTCGACGAGGTCCACCGGGCCGCCGTCGCGCTCCATGGCGTCGCACAGCTCGTCGGTGATCCGCTGGATCTCCGGGCGCAGCGCCTCGACCCGCTTGACCATGAACTCCCGGGTGACCATCCGGCGCAGCCGGGTGTGCTCCGGCGGGTCCCGGCGGATGAAACCGCGGTTCTGGGTGTTCCCGCCGCCGGTCATCCCGCTGAGCGGGTAGCCGTGGAGGGTGGTGTCGGAGCTGAAGCGGGTGTCCCCGAGGATCGCGCGGATGTCGTGGTAGCGGGTGGCCAGCCAGGCCCAACTGCCGTCCGGGAGCGAGATCTTGGAGATCGGCTGCTCGGTGCGCAGGGCGTCGAAGGCGGCGGGGGGATCGAAGGGGCAGCCGGTGGGGGGCTGGACGGGCAGCGGGGCCGGAGCCGGAGCCGTGGGGATCGTCATCTCACTCTCCTTGTACGCACGCCGACAGGGACGTGCGCCACGAGTAGAACGTTCGCCTAACGACTGTAAGCTTACATGTGTAATGCACAGGTAAGTGGGTGGCAGGGGTTCCCACGAGGTGTTCGGGGCGCCACGGGGTGTTCAGGGCGCCGGGTGGTGCTCCGGAAGACGGCCCGGTTCAGCGCTCCAGCAGCAGCTGAAGCATCTCGTCGACGAACCGGTCCAGCCGGCCGGCGTCCTTGCGGCTCGGCATGACCTGCCAGAGCATGACGCGGCCGTGCACCGCCGCCCACAGCACATACGGCGCCTCGGTGCGCGTACCGCGCACCCGCCAGCCCGCCTCCTCGCAGGCGGTCAGCGCGTCATGGAAGCCGCGTACCAGGGGCGCGGCGGGGTGCCCGGCCAGCCGCTCGGGGCCCACCGGGGTCTGCCGGGTCTCATAGAGCAGCCGGTAGGTGGCCGGGTGGCCGATGGCGTAACGGCAGTACGCGCGCAGCTGGGCGCGCAGCCGGGCGACGGGGTCGTCGTCGGCCTGCGCGGCGGCCTCGGCCATGGCGCGGCCCAGCCGGTCGTAGCTGACCTCCATGGTCGCCCAGACCAGCTCGGTCTTGTCCGCGAAATGGCGGTAGATGCTGGGCGCGGCGACGCCCGCCTCGCGGGCCACCGCGCGCAGCGACAGCGCGTCCTCGCTGCCGACCTCTTCCAGGAGGCGTTCGGTGGCGCGCAGGAGTTCCTCCCGCAGCCGCTCGCCCTGGCCGCGCGGGTTACGGGGCCGGGCGGCCGCACTCTCGCTCACTGCCTCCGGTCCTTCCCGGCCGCGCCGATGGCCGCCGCTGTCCGCTGCTTGCTCCCCGGTCCGCGGGGATCCGCGCGATCCGGTGGGTGACCAGGGTTTCATACCTCTGCGGCGGCCCGTGCCGGAGCGGCCCGGGAGCGCGGGTTCACCCGCCCATGCGCAGCCCGTCGGCGCCGGCGCCCCGGCTGAGCACCGCCGCGCGGATCGCCTTGCGCACGTCGCGGTGCGCCTGGGTCCGGGCGAGGTTGCGCACCCGCAGCGGCGGCCCCAGGTCGGTGAGCTGCGGGATGTACTGCGCCCTGGTGACCCGCCAGCGCTGCCCGGCCCGGCGGGGCGGGGCGAACCGGAAGCGGGCGAGGGTGCCCCAGTTGCCCTCCGGCTTGCGCATCCCGCCGGCGAGCTGGTTGCCGAGGCCGTAGACGACCCAGGTGCCGTTGACCTTCTCGTACGGCTGCGGGGTGTGCGCATGGGTGCCGAGGATCAGGTCGATGTCGGGGCGGCCGTTGGTCTGCGAGGCGGTGAGCGCACGGGCGAGGGTGAGCTGCTCCTTGGTGGGCGCCGTGTGGTACTCCGTGCCCCAGTGCGGGCTGACGACCACGACATCGGCACCGGCCCGGCGGGCGGCCCGCGCATCGGTGATGATCTTCTCCACATTGAGCAGATTCACCGTCCAGGGGGCGGAAGCCGGGCGGCGCTTCTGGTCGGTGCCGTAGGTGTACGCGAGTTGGGCCACCTGCGCCCCGCCCTCGGCCCGCAGCACCGCCGGCCGCATCCCCTCGGCGGCATCGCGCCCGGAGCCGACATGCCGCAGCCCGACGGTGTCCATCGCCTCCAGGGTGCGGCTCACCCCGGGAACGCCCTGGTCGAGCACGTGGTTGGAGGCGGTGGAGCAGGAGTCGTAGCCGGTGGCCTTCAGGGCAGTGGCGACCTGGGGCGGCGCCTGGTAGACGGGATAGCCGGTGAACGGGCCGGACAGCGGGCCGAGCGGGGCGTTGAGATGACACAGCGCCAGGTCCGCGCGGGAGACGACCGGTTGCACCTCCGTCAGCATCGGCCGGAAGTCATAGCCCGTGCCCGCCGCATCGCGCCGCGCCGTGCGCAGCACGTCCGGGGAGGACGGGATGATGTCGCCGGAGGCGACGAGGGTGAAGGGGCGGGCGTCCTTCGCCGGGCCGGCCCCGACCGGGCCGCGCGGCTGCGCCTTGGCGAGCGGCTTCCGGACGGGATACGGCGCCGGATGCGGGAGGGGATACGGGGACGAGAGCCGACCGCCGCAACCCGCGGCCAGCGCGGCGGCCAGGGCGACGGCCGCATACCGTGTGCGTGCGCTCATGCCGAGACTCCCCCGGTCTCCGACCGGGGGACCCCCACGCTTCGCTCGGCCTCGCATGCGCGAGGCGCGCACCTCTGCATGATTCGCTCGCTGTGCTCGCTCATGCCCGACACACATACCACCGCTTACCGGGCCATTCCCCCCGAGCCGCCGGGACGTCCGGCGCTCTCCCCCGTACGGCCCTCCGACGACGCCGCCACACCGTACGGGCGCGGCGGCCGGAGACCGTCCGCGGCCCGGGAGTTGATCATCCCCGCGCGCTGATACAGAACGGCTGCCCGGACGGGTCCAGCAGGACCGTCCAGCGCTCGCCGCCCGGCTGGTGGTCGGGCTTGGTCGCGCCCAGGGACAACAGCAGCTCCTCGGTGGCGGCGACGTCGTCGCAGGCCAGTTCGAGGTGGAAGACGAGCTCGTCCGCCGGCCAGTCGGGGGCGCGGAAGTCCTTGGCCGTGTAGAAGACATAGCCGGTGGTGCCGTCGCTGATCATCGCCGCCGAGTCGCCGTACGTCTGCGTGACCTTCCAGCCCAGGGCGGCCGCGTAGAAGTCGGCCAGCGCCTTGCCGTCATGCCCCCAGAACGCCGCCCCGCTCAGCCGTGCGGTCGCGTCGCCCGTGGTCTTCTCGCTGCTCATCGCGCTGTTCCTCCATACGGTGCCCGAGCCGCGCCACTCGCGACCCGCGCCACCGACGCTATGAGCCATCTAGGACGGATGATGTCCTCAACCCTCGACTGTCCGTCCGTCGTGCCGCCCTGCTCCGGCCCTGCTTCCCGTGCTGCCGCCGCCCTACTGCCACCCGCCTCGGGCGCGCATCCCGGCCGCCGTCCGAGTCGCGTCGTAGTCGTCCGCGACGCCCGGCACCAGCACCAGATCGCCCTCGATGTGCCGGGCACGCAGCGGCAGGATCTCCTGATACGCGGGCGAGTCGTACCAGGCGCGGGCCCGCTCGATGTCCGGGAACTCCAGCACGACGAGGGCGCCCGGCCACTCCCCCTCGCGCACCTCGACCTCGGCGTTGTGCACCCGGAACCGCCCGCCGAACGGGTCCATGGTCGCCTGGATCTCCTCGATGTACCGGGCGATTTCGGGGTGCGGCGCGGCCGGGCGGAGGTGGGCTATCGCGTAGGCGGTCATGGGTCTGCCTCTCTCCGGGGACGGGGGCGCGGGATGCGCCGAGGTCAACGGTGGCAGCCGGGGCCGTACGGGGCGATTACCTCCGGGGTAACACGAGGCTGAGCAGGGACACAGGAAGGGACGCCCAAAGCGGTCACTGTGAGCTGGAGTTGCCCCACTATCCATCCGTCACCGTCCGGGAGAGTCCACCGGAATTTGCCTCTGGTGGCTCCCCCTTTGGCTCCCGGCCTGCCTAGATCTGGCTCCCCACCGTGGCCCGAGATAGCCGTCACAACTCACCCTCGAACATGAAGTGAGGGGACCCGGACAGTCCGTCCGGGTCCCCTCACTTCATGGCCTTCACACTCGTCTCAGTGGCACGGCCGCGAAGACGACTCCCCACTGCGTTACCAGTTCGATCAGTCTGGCCAACCAGTATTGCCGTCGGCCTTGCAATTCGGGGCGTGCCAGGGGGTCAGGCGCGGCGCCACGCTTCGAAGAATCGCTCGCGGTCCTCTGCCGTTTCGAACTCCCGTCGACTGGCCAGCACGACGCGCCATGCGCTCATCTCTGCATCCCGCAGCCACAGCTCGCCCCCGTACTGGCCATTGACGCCGACTGTGCCATGGTCGAGGGCTGAGCCGATGGCCTCAGCCACATGGGTGCGCTGAGCTGGCGTCAGCTCCCCCAGGAAGCTCAGAACACGGGAGGCGATACCGCCCTCGTTGCCGTTATGGATGCGGTCGAAGAAGGGGCCGCCCATGTTGGCAGGGTGGATGTTCCAGGCTGCGCTGCCTCCGGCGTCGCGGATGCGCTCCCAGAAGTCCTTCCCTTCTGCGGTTCCTGGCAACGGAAGTGCCGCGAACAGGTCGATCAAGTGACCGTTGGCGGCATGGTTGTACGCCGTATCGCAGGTTGTAGCAGCGGCGATTGCGGCAACGTGGCTGGCAGTGAGGGCGCCATCCTCTGGCCAGTCGAGCGGGACGTTGAGCTTCGTGGCGAGGTGCTGTTCTAGTTCGTCGTGCTCATCAGGCTGTTCGCTGCCGACACGCCGGTTCACGATCACACTGTCCCCCAGGGGCTTTGGTCCGATACTCGGACCTGCCAGCATGCCAGTGCCGGGAACCTCGGCGTGGGTGGTTTCTGGACGAGCTGATTGCCCATCGCGAGCCCCATGACCCGACCGAGCGACTGCTTCGTCCCGAAGCAACTTGTGCGGGCGCTCGACCTGGGGCCGCTGCGTCTCTCACCTGCTCCAATGTTCCGTCACTGTGCGCGCGGGTTCGCCGGTGTACGTCGGCGTTGTCACGCAGTTGGGCACTCTCCCCAGGAAGCAGGTAGCGAGGTGTCAGGATGATGGCGTGGTGATCCCCGGATATGAGGACGACCCTCTTGCGTTCAATGAGGAATTGCTCGGCCTTCCCGGTTTCTGGCCCGCGCACCTGTTGTGGCTGGCCGAAGAGGAGGACGTGGATCCTGAGCCCGGATGGTTCGGCATCGACGGCGCGGACACCGAGGAGACCTACGGGACTCTCACTGACCCGGCTTCCTGGCCTGTCCTCCGGCTGCCCTTGCAACGCGGACACACTATTCTGATCGTCTATCGCAACTTTCCCGAGGGCTGCGGAATCGACTACTACTTGACCCACCCCAGCTGGGACCGACCACGCTCGCTCGGCAGCATCGAAGGCCACTTCGCCGGCCCCGGTCTCGCCTGGCGCGAACTGGTCCACATTGCTCAGCATCCAGGTGTGGGCCCCGGGGTCACCACCCCGCACGCTCGCCTGCTCCTCCTATTGCCCGTTCTCGGCGACGCGGCACTACCCCCGGATGCCGTCGACGTTGTCGAGAGTGCCCTGGACGCCATCGACGCTCCCCCGCAGACGCGCACGATTCTCGCCGAGGCGTTGCTGGACCACCCTTTCTGGGAAGCTCCTCCTTGGTACTTCGATGAGCCTGACGCCTCTCCTCTCAGTGGTGGGAATGCAACTCCCTACCCAGTCGAGTTCTACGCTGCTTGAGCAGCTGGAGTCCGCGCATGGGGGGGCTTCGGCCTCTCCCTTGATCAGGGCATCTGCCTTGCAGAGGCCTTGGGCACTGCCGGCTGATCCCATAACGCTGGAAGCCGCTCGAACTCAAAGACGCGGACGGAACCCGAAGGCGGCCGCGTCGGCGCGCGCATGAACCAGCAAGGATTTGTAGGTGTTGGGGTCGGCTCCGGCGAGACGTTCAGCGAGGCGGACACGTTGGATCAAGATGGTTGCCGCCGCTGCGTCGTTGTTCGCTTCCCGGTAGGCGAGGGCAAGGAACCAAAGGGCCGACGCCAGGCCGCCGGTGGAAGGGTCCCACCAGTACGTATTCGGGGTGAAAGCGGCTAGATTCTCGTAATTGACCGGGGTGGTGGAACCTGCTGGACGCAGGCCGGCCAGTTCCTCGTAGACCTGAACACCGCGCTGCGCCCAGGACAGCGCGGCCTGCGACCCCAATTCAGCCCGCCACTTGGCATCCCCGATGAACTGGTGGACCAGGATGGAGCCCAGCAAGGATTTGTAGGTGTTGGGGTCGGCTCCGGCGAGACGTTCAGCGAGGCGGACACGTTGGATCAAGATGGTTGCCGCCGCTGCGTCGTTGTTCGCTTCCCGGTAGGCGAGGGCAAGGAACCAAAGGGCCGACGCCAGGCCGCCGGTGGAAGGGTCCCACCAGTACGTATTCGGGGTGAAAGCGGCTAGATTCTCGTAATTGACCGGGGTGGTGGAACCTGCTGGACGCAGGCCGGCCAGTTCCTCGTAGACCTGAACACCGCGCTGCGCCCAGGACAGCGCGGCCTGCGACCCCAATTCAGCCCGATGTCTGCCAACCAAATCGATCAAGGCGGCGCCCAACAACGGGCCGTACTTAACGGAATCTATTTGGCTCAACCGTGCCAGTATCTCGACACGGTCTATCAGGGCGGCAGTGGCCCCTGCAGAGTCTCCGGATTTTGCGAGTTGCCCTGCCAGGGCCGCGAGAGCATCGGCGCGTTCGAGCCATGGCTGGGGACATTCTCCTATGTTGTCCCGGTAAATGGGATTACTTGAATCATGGAAATCAAGGACGAGGGGAAAGTTCTCGCAGCCGGGATGATGAATCTTGATGACGCCGTCATGCCCGCCAGGTGCGTTCATGTAGTCGCCGCTAACGAGCGGCAGTACGTCTAGATCGGCGAACGGATTACTCGCTTCTGAAACTCGTTCAGTATACTTCTGCGTGGTTAGCAGGAACCAAACTTTGAAGTGTTTGCCGTCAGGACTATGGAAGTCAAGATTGGAACCATATGCAATTTGTTTCGGCAGATTGATATTACCTTCCACCGTCAGATCCACGAATTGACTGAAGTCCATGGTGTCCGCCTCCATGGCGTACAGAATGGCTAGACTTTCTGGTGGAGGGTCAAGATCTTCGGGATGTGCAGGGAGTGCCCTGTAAACTGCGACATAAAATCCCAGATGTTTAAGATTGAGGAACCGCCAAGGGCCGTCGACCTGGAACGAACCATCTTGAGATACTCTCAGGTTAAGATGATCTTTACTTTCGCCCTCCCAAGCTATGAACAGCTTGCCGTCGCGAGAGGCCAATGCTGGTGAGTTTGTGCTAGTTTCACCGAGAATCGCTTTATCGCCGATTCCCTCAATGCCAAATGCACCAGCGGTGCTGTCGACCAACACTACTTTCGCTACGTTAAGGACCTTGTTGCCAGAGCCACGCCAGCCGAGAAAAAGCCTGCCTGCATGTGATGCCAGCGAGGGTCCTTGCGAGGATGTCTCTGGCAGAGGTGTAGTGGCACGGAAACTGGCACCTTGATCTTCGGAAAGCTGCAGGTTCAAGGTGTCGTTTCCGGATCCCTTCCAGGCGAGGAACAGGCGACCGTTGTGAGATGCCAATGCCGGAGGTGCGGAACTTGTCGCCTCCAGCATGGCTTTACCCTCAAGTCCCTCAATGCCCCACGCGCCCGTGGAATTGGCCCAAATCACTACCTTGGCCACATTCAGCTTCTCATTACCGTGGCCCACCCAGGCAAGGAATAGCCTGCCTGCGTGTGACACCAGGGCTGGGCCGTAGTCACTGGCGTCCGCAAAGGTCCTTGTTTTCCACGTTTTCCCATTGTCGCTCGAGCCTGCGAGGTTTAGTTGAACGTTTCCGGATCCCTTCCAGGCCAAGAACAATCGCCCATCGTGCGACGCCAGCGCCGGTGCCGCATCGGTGGTTTGTTGTGTGAGCGTGATTCTTTCCTCTATCCCCTCGACGCCGTCAATTCCGAGCAAGCTGGTGCTCTGAACCGTGGCGACGTTCATGGCGTCGTTTCCTGAGCCCTTCCAGGCGATCATGAGCTTGTCACCGTGAGCGGTGAGAGAAGGTGAGGCTGACGTTGAATGCTCCAGGACGGATTTCTTCTCGGCGGGACGCAGGTTGGCACCTGCTGCAATTCCACGGTGGACGCCGATATTTACCGCCGTCGTGTGATAGCAGTGCGGAGCGTTTGGGTCATCCGCATACGGATCGACGAGGGGATCCGGGTAGGGTTCGAAGCGGAGCAGATCATGAAACTTTGGTTCAATAGCGCTGCCTGTGCGCGTGGGGATCAGAGTTGTCGCCTGCGCTCGCGAAGTCTCTTCCCAGGCGGTCTTGTCGCCCCATCCAGACTCGTCGCTTCCGTAGCCGCTGTTTAGAAAGGATCCTCCGGCGGATAGAAGAAAGGATGGAGATCGATAGTAGATTTCCAAACCACTATCGATTGTGTCACTCGATCCAGGCAGTTGCGGGCGTGTCCCGTGGAAGAAACGGTGCAGGAACGGAGGAGCGGCGTTCATTGCCAAGATGTAGGCGGCCGGTGGTGGGCGATATGCTGCGGTTCCTGCTATCAAGGCACCGTGAGTATCTCTCACCAAGCCTTCCGGGAGCTTTGCCAGTTTGCCCTGTGCGTCGATTTGCCCCATGTAGGCAACGAAATACGCTGCAATTTGGTCACCCCCGGGCGCGTAAAGATCGTTAAGATCGTTGGCCTGGTGGTTTATCCTGTGCTGATGCCGTCTAAATGGAGTCACCCGTCGCCCGCGATTGCTCGACAGGGCGAACTTGACCATGGTGTAGTCGAGTAGAATCTGCGCAGCCGTCCGGATTTTTGGTTCACCGAACTCATAGAGATTGAGCAGTGCATGTAGGGCTAGTCGCGCGTAAGGACGGGCGCTGAACTCCAAGAAGTCATGCTTGGAAATCCTTTGCATATATGCCAGTAGCCACTCAGTCAGTCCATTTGTCGCGTTGTCATATACATCTCCTGGCTGTTTGTGAAGGAGCTGATTGACGAGGTACCTGGAGCTCTCGATCATCAGCAAGTGATTTTCTGTTTCTGGGCTATCAATATTCAGGAACGTTAGTTCAACGATTTCGATCTCAGCAGGATGCCCTCCGCTAAGGTAGCCTGGAACGAGGTTTTCTAGAATAAATTTGACATCCTCGCTACTCAAGATATTTTGATAGCGGTAGGCGATAGCCATTAGGCTTTTCAGCGCAAAGTCGTAGTCCCGCTTCGTGGATGCTTGGTCGGATCCTACTAGACCGTTACCCTTATTCAGTCTCCGCAACGCTTGTGGCGCTGCCGTCAGGCTGAGGTCCTCGCCTACTTTAAAAGTCGGATCGCAGGTTGCGGCATGAAGGTGTGCGATCAAAGTGATCGTGTTGTCCTCATTGGCCGTGCCGCTGACGGTACTCAAAGGATGATTGGCTGCATAGAATTGCGCTATCCCGTTTGCTCTTGCCCTATGACTAGCAAACGCCTGCCCCGGTGACGCGTCGAGAGCAATCGGGTCGAGTGGGTTCGGCAAAGGTGCCATATTTGGATGGTATGACGGGGTCTAGCGGGTCGCCACTTGGGTGGCGATACGGACAGATTGGAGGTACCGCGCTAACAACAGCCAGTCGCGCTCGGGGAGTTGACCGTGCAGACCCCACGTCAGTTGGACATGGGACCCCACGTGCTTCGCCGAGACTGTCAGGTCTCGTTCCAAAGAACACCAGGTCCGAGTAACCGTTCCACCCCCGGAATTCTTCCGCCAACTCGGCCAGGAACACGTCAAGGCCATCACCCCCCCATGTCCTCACCGTGACCTCGATCTGCACGGTGTTGCTGCGCGCGATCACGATGAAGTCGCGCATCAAATCGTCCCGATCCTCCAGGAAGGAGCGCGTCAGGCCGCTGAAGCACAGCTTGATCGCTCCCGGGCTCACCCCGCTTACGCGGACAGCCGGACTCGCCTCATCTTCCTCGAGCATGGAGGGCAGGCTACGGGTACTGAAACCGCCACGGCCAGGAAATACGCGCCACGTACCGGGTGCCCACCTGTGTCATGAACACAGACGCCGAGTGGCGACGCCCCCATTGTGTTACCGACTCTTAGCCGCCACCGTCCGGGGCTGTTGGTGTCGGGCACTGGTGTCAGTAATGAGGGGCCACTTGACAGGCCATGACTCCGTCAGTGATGCACCCGCCCTTTCAGCGTTCCCCACCCAAGGGCCCCGTCGGCGGGTGTGGCCGCCGACGGCATCGGAGGGCGCCTTTGGGGGAAGCCCTCCGATGAAGCGAACTCCTACGGAGCAGGCACCGGCTCCACAATGAAGTGATTGCGGAGCTCCTGGGGAGAGTGAGCCTCGATCACGAAGTCGTCCCCCATTCTGTCGTTGGACAAGAATACGAAGGTTCCGGTGTCGGGGTTCCAGAGGTTGTAGCTGCTGCCGTCACCGGCGTCCTGTAGGGCGAAGAGGTCACGAGTCTCGAAATTCGGCTGGTGCCCCTGCACAGCTAGATCTCCGTTCACCTTGTCCTGGGAGACGAACATGGCATGCCCGGTCGCGGAGTTGGTGAAGCGAAAGAGGCCGTTATCCGTGCGGAAGGCCTTGAACACGTTGCGCGGCTCGTCTGCGTAAGGATGCGCTTCAACATACCTGTCCCCATCGCTGTCCTTGTCCTCGGACACGAAAATGTACTGGCCGTTGTGTTGGACGCTGAAGAACCGAACATGATCGCCTTCATGGATAGGAGCTGGCACAGCTGCATTCCTTTCCGATGGGACCGCGTCACCCCATCCTTGTCCCTTGTTCGCGGAGTCCTCGAAACAACTAACGTAACCCTCGGTATAAGCGACTGCATCTCGACCGAGCGCAGCCGGAGCTTGAAACCAGTAGAGCAAGTTGTAACTCACCGACCGGATTCCTCCAGTAAGAACGGCGAGCAGGTGTGTACCGCCTGCCCCGGGAGGAAGTGTGATCACCCGCCCATCGCCAGGCGCTGTCCGTCTGGCTCTAGCCGCTCCTCGGGACGGCCGGGCACGACTGGCCTGCGAACACGAAGGAGGAGACCCGGACAGTCCGTCCGGGTCTCCTCACTTCGGGGGCTTCACGCTCGTCTCGGTGGCATGGTCGCGAAGCTGACTACCCACCGCATTACCGGCTCTGTACCGTGAAGCAAGCCCCCACAATCAGCAGGAGGCAGCACCAATGCGTGGTCTCGGAGATCACCTCAGCATCGGCGAACGGATCGCGTTCTACCGGAAGCGCCGCGGCTACACGCAAGAGGTTCTGGCCGGACTGGTAGGTCGCAGCACTGACTGGCTTGCAAAGATCGAGACCGGCCGCAGGAAGCCGCCGCGTATCGACATGCTCACGGAACTCGCGCGCATCCTGCGTGTTCCGCTGGGCGACCTGCTCGGCCAGACGGTGCTCATGGAAGGCGAGCGGCAGCAGGACGATGTGCCGGCGGTACGCGATGCGCTCATGAGTCCGCGCAGGCTCTCACGCCTGCTCTTCGGTCCGGAAGTAGAGGTGCAGCTTCCCACGCCTGCCCCGGTGGCGGTGCGTGTGGAACACGCCTGGAACGACTACCAGGGCGGCCGACTCAGCAGCGTCATTGCCGCGCTTCCCGCTCTCCTCCAGACGGCGCAGGAACTGGAAGATCGTGCCGCGCGGCGCGGGGATGACCGCGGAGACTGCTGGGCCGTTTCGGCCCGTACACACCATCTCGCCGCTACGACACTCGCGAAGATCGGCGAATCGGATATCTCCTGGCTGGCTGCCGAGCGGGCGATGCGGGCCGCGGATGAATCCGATGACCCCCTCGTCCTCACGTCGGCCGCGCGTTCCGGGACGCACGCCCTGCTCGCCAATGGCCGCTATGACGACGCACTCGAGCTGGGGAGCACCGCCGCAGCATGGCTGTCATCTCGCGTGTCAGAGAACGACCCTGCTGCGCTCAGCCTGCTGGGAATGATCCACCTGCGTGCCGCCGTCGCCGCGGCGCGGCATCAGGACCGTCCTACCGCAACGAGCCTGTTGAGTCGGGCGGAGGCGCTTGCCGACGATCTCGGCTCGGACGAGAACTACTGGCAGACCGGTTTCGGCCCGACGAATGTGCTGCTCCATCGGCTGTCCGTTGAGCTGGACTTCGACAACATCTCGTACGTGGTGGAGCACGGTCGGATCAATGTGGATCATATGCCCCAGGAGCGCAGCGTCTCGCACCGGATCGACTACGCGCGTGCGCTCTCGCTGGCCGGGCAAGGGGACGAGGCGTTCGCGGAGCTGCGTACGGCTGAGGGGACATCCCCGCAGCTCGTGCGCAACAATCCCAGGGTGCGTGAGACGCTGCGGGACCTGATCAAACAATCTCCGGTGACCGGCGGCTCTCGTTCGTCGGAGGTGTTCGTGATGGCTCAACGGTGCAGGGCGGTGCAGTGAATTCAGGTAAACGCGGTGTGCTCGGGGTTGTGGGTTCAGCGGCCGGCGGAGTGGAGAAGCTGCGCACCGGCCTCGTTGAGCCGGCGATGGAACGTGGGTGGCAGGTGGCGGTGACGCTGACGCCGACTGCGGGGCATTGGCTGCGCATGAGCGGTGAAGTCGAGCAGCTGGAGAAGCTGACGGGTCTGCCCGTACGTGACCAGACACGACTGCCTGGAGAAGCGCGACCGCACCCGGAAGTGGACTGCTACGTGGTCGCTCCTGCTTCGGCGAACACGGTCGCGAAGCTGGCGACCGGTCTCCTGGACAACCAGGCGCTGACACAGGTCGGTGAAGCGATCGGGACCATCGGCCTGCCGGTAGTCGTCTTCCCTCGCGTGAACGCGGCGCATGCTCGCCACCCGGCGTGGGAGCGCCACCTCGGGGACCTGCGAGAGGGAGGCGTCCGACTCGTCTATGGACCGGACGTCTGGCCGTTGTATGAGCCTAGGGAGGCGCCGTCAGGGCGCGAACTTCCCTGGACGGCAGTGCTGGACGCGGTGGAGGCAGCCGCGGGGTGACGTATCGTCAACCTGCCTGACCTGCAAAGAAAGAGGACCCGGACACTCTGTCCGGGTCCTCTGCAGTTCGCGGCCACATGCTCGGAGACATGACGGGGATCAACGAGCGATGTGGCGATCTGGGAGGCATGACTCCCCTAGAACTTGCGCTGATCAAGGCGAGCCTGAGCGAGGCGCGTGCAGCGGCTGATCAGCTGCTGCGGCGGGCCGACGGGCTCATTGCGCAGGCGGAGTCGCATCTCCCACGACTCTTTCAAGGCGGTCCAGACGCTCGCCGAGCAGGCGGAGGGTGTCGTGGATCGAGTTGAGCTCCTCCGCGAGTGCGACGTAGGCGGGGCTGCTTCCAGGTTCGGTTCCGAGTGGTACCGCGGGGTCGCGTACGAAAGTTCCGCGCCCCTGCTGGCTGAGGACCAAGCCTTCGTCGCGGAGCTGGTTGTACGCGCTCTGCACCGTCATGAGCTGAACACCAAGATCCTTCGCGAGCTTGCGCGCGGCCGGCATGCGGGAGCCCACCTCGCGCTCGCCGCTCGCAATCTCCTTGCGGTACCTCGCGGCGATGTCCTTGGCCGTGGGCTTGGCTGCGTCGGAGCTGGGATTCATAGCTCCGAGCGTAACCGGACCTAGGTCAATCTCGGAGATGAGCCGGGGTGCAGGCTTGACATTCAGATTGACCCAGGTCAATCTGAATGGGTGAGGGCGCCACCACTGGGCCCGAGAGTCGCACTGTTTGACCTGCGTAAATGTGCGACTCATACACCGGATGGCCCGTGACACGACCTCCGGTTCGCACCACAGAAGTAGAGCAGTTGTCGCTGCTTACATGCAGCGGTCGGGGTTGATAGCTCCACCAAATCCCACGGCCGGCGACGGCTGCCGCACGTGGACATCACTGATGCGCTGTCCGCTCGCCAGGACGCCGGGATACCCGTGTGTGCCTGCCGGGAGGAGAGAGCACCTGCACACCTCTTGTCGCTATTCGAGGAGTCCCATGCCTGCCACTGCGACCCATCAGAGCCCTACCAGCACCCGCGACAAGCGGAAGCGTCCGCAGCGCACCCGGACCAAGAACGTGTCCCACCACCCCGCGCTTGAGCTGAGCACCCTCCGTGTCCAGGAAGTCAATCTGGAGCCCGGAAAGGAGCACGTGGTCTGCCCCGACTGTCGGACCTGGTGCCCAATCACCGGCCTTCGAACCCCGAAGCTCGTCCCGCACGACGGGCCGAACGCCCGGCGCTGTATCGGCACCAACCGGCGGGTGCTGCTCGATGTGCCGATCGCCGAGTGGCGCCAGGTCCTCGCGGAAGGCGTCACGGATACTGCGTCGCGGCGCCGGACCAGCGTGCGGCGCAAACCCCAGGTGAAGGCGCTGCCGGCCATCTCCCAGATGACTTCGGCGCCAGTAAGCGCAGCCGACGCGCTCACCGCCTACCGCGAGCACTTCACGATGTGCACGGCCGGCCGGGCGCCCGGCCGCTGCGGCGGAACCCACCGCTGCGCTGACGGAGCCCGGCTCGCCGCGCTCTACGAGCAGTTGCAGCGCACCCAGCCGCATCGAGACCGCGAGCACAAGCAAGAGGACCGCGTCGAGGCACTGCTCACCCGCCACCGGTCGGCCGTCGCCAGGCGGCACACCGCGGCCCGGTGGGCCGAGCACCGCGACAACACAGCCGCCGGAAGGAAGTCGCTGGCCAAGCGCAGCGGCACCACGATCGAAGAGGCCAACAACGCCTGTCGGCTCCACCCGGCCAACACGGTCCCTGAACTCCGCGGCCCGAACCTGCCGCTGGAGCCCCACCGGATCCGCACCTGACCGCTTGCACACGAACGACCACGGCCGCCCACCTGCACACACAGGTGGGCGGCCGTGGCTGCTCGTACCGAGCGCCAACCAGGCACGGGCCCCAGGGCCACTACCCCCGGGACCCGCCACAGGCACACCTAGTGAGAGGCAGACCTGTGTTGATGCACATCTTCGCACTCCCGCCCACCACTTCGCCGGGCGACGAGGGACACCCGAGCCAGACGGACGAGTCCCTGCGCCGTGCCCGCCAGGCCGACGCACAGCGTGCCGGGGGTGGTTCCCGGTGAGTGAGATCGCCGACCAGCAGGCCGCCGACGCGCTCGTCCAGCAGCGCATCCAGGAGGCCATGCACGCCGCCGCCGCGGCTGAGGCCGCGGCCGCCCGCGCGGCCGAGCTCCAGGGCGGTACCCGGTGAGCGAACCCGAGCCACAGCACGACCGCCCGCCGGACACTGCCGAGCCAATGCCGCCGCTGCCCCAGCGCAACCCCGGCAAATCGCTCTGACCCACCACCTCCAGCCGGGGCGCCCGCACATCACCGATCGCGGGCGCCCCAACTCTTCTGCTCTGCATCAGAGGAGAGCTCATGAAGTCGCGTAAGGGATACCAACTGGTCGACGCCGACGGATTCACGTGGCTGGGCGACTGCCCCCAGTGGGCCGCCGAGGCCCGTGCCGCCGGAATGGTCGTGCGGCCGATCCGCATCTACGGCCCGCGGCGCTGGCCGTGCTCGGCGTGCGAATACCGCATCCGGCACTGACGCATTACCGCCCCGAGGGTCGCAGGCCGGGTTCGACTCCCGGCCGGGGCACTTCGGCCGCCTCTCGGCAGCCGCGCCGACGCCCATGCGTACGGCTTCCACCTCAACGGCGCGCGGCCCCGGGGTGCATCCCGGGGCCGCTGTCGGGCCGTTCCCTTCGAGAGGAGCACGACCCATGTCCGACCCTACTTCCAGGCCCGTCCTGGATTCGTACGTCCACGTTTCGACGACGCAGACCTACCGCAGTGGAGTTGATCTGATCGCGGTGGAGCGTGCCGTCAACGACGTTCCCCCGGTCGGGATGACGGTGGAAGAGACGCTCATGGCCGCCCGCGTCCTCACCGACCACGGTGTCGCTCTGCGCGTGATCGCCCGCCATCTGAGCCTTCCCCACCACCTGGTCCGCCAGGCTCAGGCCACGCACCTGACGGAGCCTGCTGGCTGCGGAACGGACCGTGGTTACCGTCGGCACCTGCGGCGGAGCGAGCTCCCGTGCGCTGCGTGCCGAGCGGCTCGTGCGGCGGCTGACCGTCGGTACCGGCGGACCGGCTCCTCGAAGGAGCTGGCGGCATGAGCAGCCTGACCATGACCGACCTCGCGGCACCGATGAGGGCCCTGCGGCTGCTGGCTGCGGACTTCCCCGACCTGCCCGCCGTGAATGTGGCCATCTCCCGGATCTACCCCGGCCAGCTGGAGTTGGCCTGCCACGACGGCTTCGACGTGTTCGAGACATGGCGGCAGGCGCTGGGCATCCCGCTCGAATCGGTCACGTACACCGAGCTGGAGGAGGTGCCCACGCGGGTGCTGGAGGCCAGCGTCGACTACGCCGGCATCCAGCTGTGCCTGATCGGCTACAGCCGCAGCCACCACCCCGTCGAGCGCCAGAAGGCGGTGGCCTGATGCACAGCACCTCTTCCCCCAAGCCGCTCACCACGGCCCAACGATGGGTCCTGGGGGCGGCATTCGTGCCGATGCTCGCCACCGGCATCGCTGGTGGGGTCGGCACGTTCAGCAACGTCTCTCGTGCCTACGGCAGGGGAACGGCGCTGGGCGCGGTGGCTGCCGGTGAGGGTGCCACCGCTGTGCTGGCGCTGGTGCTGCTGGGCCTGACGATGCTGGGCCAGTCCTCCCCCCTGGTGGTCCGCGCGGGGCTGTGGGCTCTGCCGGCCGCCGCATCCGCGATGTCGGCCATGGCCGCGCCGGATTCCAGCCGCACGGTGATCTACGCGATCACGCCTATGGGCATGTGCGTGGCGGCCGAGGGCATGGCGTTCCTGGCCCGCCGCATCGTCGTCCACACCGACGGGCGGGACGTCGAAGTCGATCGCAAGGCCGCCTCGGTGGTGCAGGCGCTGGCGTATCACCGTGCCCGTGCGGCGAACCATCCGGACAAGGAGCTGCGGGCCGAGTCGGAGCGCGCCTCGTGGAAGCTGGCCCGGAAGGTCGGCGCCGGTGACCCCTCGTTGGCGCCGCGTCTGCTGGAGGTCCAGCGCGACCGCGTCACGGACGGCGCCGATGCCGCCATCGCCGCGATGTTCGCCGTGACGCCCACCGTCACACCCGTCACGAACCCCGTGACGGGTGTGACGGACCGCGTGACGCCGCTCGCAGCCGGGAGCGTTCATCCGGCGCTGGAGAGCGCCTCACCCGACGGCGATGACTCCGCTGGCACGCAGGTCACCGCCCAGGCCCCGCCCGCAGACGTCCCGGCCGTCACGGACACGGCGGCAGCCGAGGAGCCTGTGACGCCGCCCGTGACGCCCGTCGAGCCCGAAGACACCCCAGACGATGTCGAGTCGGCAATCGGTGGGGCCACGACGCTGGAGGAGATCGCAGCCGTGGCAGGCGTGACCACGCCCGCGCCGGGCGAGCGGCTGACCGGCACGCAACTCGACGTCGTCCTACGGCACCTGCGCTACTGCGACGACCCGCCCCTGTCCTACCGCCAAGCCGTCTCGGCGTTCCGTGACGCCGGATACGTCGGTGGGGAACAGCGCGTGCGCAAGGCATGGGGCGAGCTGATGTCCCACGAGGAGGCTGACACCGCCGACGAGGCGGCCGAGGCCGGCGAGAGCGAGAAAGACCAGTAGTCCGGCACCACCAGTGATGGCCAGCCCGCCCCGTCGGGCTGGCCATTGCTGCGACTGCCGGAAGTCGACATGGCACCGCAGACCCGGCGAGCAGCCGGTGAGTGACCCGGCCGCAGAGACCGCGGCGGCCGGTGAGCAGATCCGCCAGCAGACCCGATGAGCGCTGCCCACTCCCGACATGCCGGCAGCCGATGTGCCATCCATCGCCAGCTGATCAATCAGGACACGAGATGCCCGCATCCGTTCTGCGAACCCTCTTCCGCCGCACCGAACCGGAGAACTCGATGACCACCAGCCAGCCCACCACCGCCGACGTCCCTGCCACCACGCCCACCGCGGTCATGAGGTTCCTGACCCAGGGCGGAGCCACTGTCGAGGTGCGCTCCCACCGCTTCACCACCCACTACACCTGGCAGGGCCGCCCCTACGTCAGCGGCGACTCGACGCGCGAGGTCGACGGGTTCGTGTGGGAGTGCTTGGGGTGCGACGCCGACGGCAGGTTTGACGGGAGCCGCGGGCCCAGCCTCGACTACGGGCGCTACCTCCCCAACGAGCGCGACGTGGCCCGCCGCGACGCCAACAGCCACGCCGAGAAGTGCCGCGCCCTGCCCCGCCCGGACCAACCCTGATGCCCAACCCCCGCTTCTGGGACCCCGACGGGAGCCGCTACGGCATCCCCACCTACCCGTGGCGGCTCGCCCCGGACGGCCTGGCCACCCGCCGCCAGCTCCGCGCCAAGGGGCTGCGGCCGGGCGGCCAGGCCGTCGCCGCACAGGTCCTGTGGCAATCGCGCCGCCCCCGTCCCGGGATCCGCGCCGCCTACCTCTACCGCGTCGACGCGGCCGAGCCGGTCCGGCCGATGACGCCGGCGAAGTGGGCGGCCCTGGACAAGGCCCTGGCCGCCCGCCGTACCTGCCCCAGCTGTGGCCAGGACCGCGGCTACACCATCCCGACATCCCTGGGCATCTGCGTCACCTGCGCAGACGCCCCGGCTCTCACCGCCTGAAGAGGACTTCCGGTGTTCGCCTCGATCGCGATCCTGTTATGGGTCGGCCATCTGCTGGCCGACTACCCCGGCCAGACCGACCACCAAGCCGCCCACAAAGCCGAAGCGAGCGCGCGGGGCTGGCGCGCCAACCTCACCCACGCCACCACCCACGTCCTGGTCTGCGGGGCGCTGCTGGCCCTCGGTAGTGCAGTGCTGGGCTGGCAACTGCCGCCCATCCACGCCGCCGTCGCCGTGGCGTGGATCGGCGCCACACACAGCCTCATCGACCGCCGTTGGCCCATCCGCTGGTGGATGGAACACACCGGCCAGCGCAAATTCATCGCGCACGGCGGCATGGCGCATGTCGACCAGAGCGCTCACATCGCCGCGCTCACCGCAGCCGCCCTGTACCTGGCTGCCTGAGCCATCGCCTCACGTCCCGGGGCGGCCACCCACTCCCCAGCGACCGGCCGCCCCAGTCCTATCCCGATCACGAGACAGGAGCCTCAGCATGCCACTGCGCCGAGACATCCCCACTGCCCCCGGAACGAGACCAGACCCGCGCCACGAGACGACCTACCAGCCATCTCGCGGCGGCTGGTTCAAGACCCAGCCCAAACCCGTCCCCGGCACCCCCAAGACCAAGAAGAGGGAGCGGTGATGGCCTTCTTCGGACTGTTCGGCAACGACCGCACGTTGGCCGACACCACCTACAGCGACCGCGAATCAGCATCCGCAAAGGCCGCCCGCAAACGCCTCGAAGGCCACCGACGCAACCTGACGAAAGTCGCCCGCCAGGGCCAAGCGTGGGAGGACAGCGAGCGTGCCCGACAGGACGGCAACGGCCGGTGGGGCCGATGACCAGCCCCCAGACGCGTGGCGGTAAGGGGCGCCGCACGCTCGCGGCGGTCGCCACGATCCGCCCCACCACCAGCGGCGTGGCTGCCTGCACCAACAAGCGCGACGTCTTTGACGTGGCGGGCAGTGGCCGTGCGCCTCTCGTCGTCCGCATCGAGGCGGCCAGCACCTGCGCGACATGCCCCCTGGCCGACACGTGCGGCTTCCGCATCGCGATGCCCTCCGCCAGCTCCCGCGCCCGCGCCCGGTCGCGCGCCCGCAACCGCACGACCTGACCGGCTCCCTCGCAGGCCCGCATCCCGCCCGGATGCGGGCCTGCCTGTCCCTCCTTCCGGAGAGTGCCTTGTTCACCTGTCTGCTGATCCGACGCCCCCGCCGCCTGCGGCACCTGCGCCGCCTCGCCACCAGCACCAACCCGGCCACCCGCACCCGGCTTCCCTGCCGCCCCTGCACGCCGCACGAAAACGTACTGCCGCCGCTCCCCGCAGGCTTCCCACCCGCCCCGATACAGACCGTGCCGGACCCGAAGGCGCCCGGCGCCGACGAACTGCGCATACGGGCCCGCCTCTACGCCGTCGTCGACAGCCTCCAGGGCGCCACCCCGCCGGAAGTCGAGGCAGGCCATGGCTGAACCTTCGCCGTACTCGTTCAGCAAGACGACCGACTGGCCGCTCGGAGCGCCCGAGGGCGGGTGCTGCGCCGGATGCCCGATCCGTGAGGGCTGCGCGCTTGCCGCCGACACCTACGTCGTCTGCCCCATCACCGGCAGCAGCCCTCCCCCCGCACCGCCGGATCACACCCCCGCACAGGCCACCGCGGCCGACGCCTACGCCGAGCCGCCGGCCACCCGGCGGTTCGACGTGACCGAGGTCGCCTCCCGCGGCGTCGAGACCGCCATCTCCGGCGCCTTCGGATTCGGCTGGCTGGACCTGGCCACCGGGCTGATCGAGCGGTTCAACCGAGAGGACGCCGACGGCAACCCCATCGACTGGAGCCGCTTGCAGCTCAAGCGCAACGGCTTGTCGCTGCTGGTGGCCACCACCGTTCCGCTCGGCGAGCACACGGCCGCCCAGTGGGTGGCCCACGGCCTGTCCAACTACAGCCTCGGCGTGGTCTTCATGCCCGTCGGCATGGCGCTCGGCAGCGTGATGCCGGTCTTCGTCGGCGCCTTCGCTCCGGGCCCGCTGGGCGCCGTGTGCCGCCCCTTGTGGAGCGCGGTGGCATTTACCACCCGCGCCACCTGGCGCTTTGCCACCTCCCGGCTGGGCTGGATCGTCACCCGCCCCGCCATCTGGGCCGCCATCAGCGGAGTCCTCCTGCTGTCCGGCCGCTTCCTTCTCCGCGTTCTCACAGGAGCCTGACGTGAACATCTTCAACAACCCCGGCGCGAACGCCGGCTTCGGCTGCCTCGCCTTCGCCGCCATCGGCACCGTCGTCATCGTCGCCGGATTCAAGTTCAAGTGGCTGCGAGCCAAAGCCACCGTGATCCTGGTCGCCCTGTTCGTACTGCTGGTCACCGTCAACTCCGGCGGCGTCCTCGGCGAGATCGCGGGGGCCCTGCGGCTGGGCCTGAATGCCGGCGGCGAGGCGGCCGTTCACGGGGTGTCCGGAACAGCAGTGACGCCGCACGCCCCGCACACCACCATCACGCCCGTCTCCGCGGGCGGAGCCGTCGTCGGCCTGTGCGGCCTCGCCTGGTACGGGGTCAAGCTCTTCGCCGCCAAGGGCCGCGCCAAGGACCTCAAGGAGATGTGCATCGGCTGCGGCGTCGGCGTCTGCTACGGCACCGGCCTCGGCTTCACCGGCTACTTCGTCGCCGGTGCCGTCCTGGCCGCCAACAACGTCGGCCTGTGGGCCTTCGGCGGCTGACCGGGCCGTGACGGTCCCCCACACCTTTGCAGCGGAGGTGTGGCGGGCCGCCCCAGCCCGGACCGCGAACGGAGGACACATGAGCACTCACCACAGCACCGAAGTCGCCCCCTACGAAGGGGAATACGTATGGGCCGAAATCCTCGACGACGATGCCCCCGGCCCCCAGCAAGAAAAACCTGGTCCCAGTCGCCGCCCCGCGGCTGTCCGCGTCGGCCGGTACACGGCCGCCGCCCTGCGTGCCGTCGCCGGAGGCACCGTGCCGGGCCTGCGCCACGCCTGGGCCGCCACCGCGCACTGGACGACTCTCGCCTACATGTCGGATGAGGAGATCCGGCGCCGCATGGTCAAACGCCACCTGGACACCTACCTCGAACAGCGCGAAGACGTCACCGCCGACATCAACCGCCTGGGCAAGAAGGCCCAGAAACTGACTCGCGACGCCGTCGACTTCGGCCTCACCACCGAAGAGGGGCGCCGCCTGAAGGACCTCGGCACCGAGCTGAAGCTACGCCGCACCGCCGGCGCCGCCCTGGCCCAGATCCCCTTCGACATCGCCGCAGTTCAACCCACCCGCGAGCAGATCCGCCGCTACCGCACCGTACGGGCCCTGGGCAGGTTCGCGGGCGTACTCCTCCCGGCAGGATCCACAGCCCTCGCCCTCGTGCTCGCCGCACCGGCCGCGGGCCTGGTGGCCGTGCCGGTACTGGCCGGCGCCGCCTGGTGGCTCGGCCGCCATCCCCTCGCCCTCACCCAACGCGCACTGCCCGCCTACCTGGTCGGCCCCCGAGAACTGGAGAAGCCTGACATGCCGACCGTCAGCAAGGAGCACGAGACCGTCCAGGAGGAGGCCAAGCCGTTCCCGATCCGCGATGTCACCAGCTGCGAGGACGCGCAGGAGGCACTGCGGCGCGCACTGCTGGCGCAGGGCTGCGACATCGAGGGCATCACCGGTGTGGTGCGTGAGCCGTGGGGCTGGACGGCCCGTGTCGTCTTCGCTTCCGGAAGCCCCGAGGAACTCGCCGAGACGGGGACCTACCGGCGGCTGATCACGCTGCTCAAGCTCCGTCGCAACGGACTCCTGGTGGAGACCGACCCCGAAAGCGGTGACACCTGCACCGTCCGGATGATCCTCACCGACCCCTTCACCCCCGAACTGGTCGGCCCGGCCCCCTACCGGGCCCCGCTGTCGATGTCGATCACCGACCTGGCCGACTACGGGGTCGCGATGGACGCGACGCCGCTCGCCTTCACCCTGGCCGGGCTGATGCTGCTGATGGTGGCGGACTCCGGCGGCGGCAAGTCCGGTGTCATGCTCGCCATGGCCGAGGTCGCCACCGCCTGCTACGACGCGGTAACCCTCAACCTCGACCCGGCGGGCACCGGTATCGGCGACCTGGAGCAGGCCATCACCTTGAGCGCCTGCATGGACGATGAGGCGATCTGCGCCGTGCTGGAATTCCTGCTGTCCTGGTGCTCGGCCCGAGCCCGTCAGCGCGCCCGCTACGGCTGGGGCAACAAGTGGCGCGTCTCCCGTGAGCACCCCGCAGTCTGCGTGTTCGGGGACGAGTGGCCGCAGCTGTCGGAGAGGGCGAAAAGGCTCCTGGTCCGCCTGCTGCTCCTGGGACGTAAGGAAGCCATCTGGGTTTACGCCGGATCCCAGTTCGGCACCAAGGACTACCTCGGCGAGGCCATCGGCCCCAAGCTGTCCGCCAAGCTCCTCGGCGCCTGCCGACGCGTCGACATCACCGAGCTGCTCGGCGCCGGCGCCGTCGCCGAGGGCTACCGCGCCGACCTCCTCCAGGCCGCCACCCACACCCAGCCCAACGACGCCGGACAGATCTACGCCACCGGCCTGCCCGGCATGCCCAACAAGCCCACCCGCTACCAGGTCCGTGAAATCACCCCCGAGCACGCCGCCCGCGTCGCCGCCGAACGACGCACAGCCGGACTCGTCGACCTCGGCCACACCCTCACCGAAGCCGGACTCCTCCACCAATGGCGCGCACTGCAAAAGCTCTGCGCCGCCCTCCGCGCGGGCACGGCCGATCGGGAGGTCCCCCCGGTCCTGCAACTCCTGCGGGGTGCCTTCACGAAGGAAGACGATCCGGCCTTCCTGACCATGGACCAGATCCACACCTGCCTGAAGGCTGCGGACCCCGCACGGTGGGGCGCGTGGGACGACCGGGACGACGTCAGCCGCCTTCGCGAACTCGGCAAGGCCCTCAGCCGCGCCCTGCGCGATGCGGGAGTGGACCTTCCCTCCGAACGGCTCAAGGAACTCGCCGGCCAGCCCCGCGGCTACCGCCTGACCGCCATCCAGGACGCCATCGAGGCCACCGCCTGACCCCTCCCGGCATCGGCTCCCGATCGGCCGGCGATCGGCCACTGATCGGCTGTCGATCGGCCGACAACGCCAATCACCGCCGATGGCCAGCCGATCAGCAAACCGATGTTGACCTGCAAAAACCAATCAATCCAATCAACCCGCTACACCCCCGTTCAGACCCCGATCCGGCCCTCCCCGGCACCGCCAGGGAGGGCCGACCCGTGCTCCCACGAAGGACGTGACCATGCGCAGATTCCTCTACCGCTGCCCCGTCTGCCGCACCACCAGCCCCGTCTGCCGGAACCGCGCCGAGCTGAAGGGCGAAAGCGACCGCCACCGCGCAATCCTCCACGGCGACCACTACCCCGACGGTGAGAAGACCGGCGCAGTCGACCGCCGAGGCCGCTGGTACGCCGACCTCGGCCTCATCGCCGCCGTACAGGCCCGCCTCGCTGATGCCTACGCCGACATACCCGACCCGAACGGCATGGGCCGCCGCCTGTGGGCCGACGCCCTGTCCTGGCTCACCCTCACCGCCACCGCACTCGCAGCCCTGTGGTGCACCACGACCGCTCTTCAGCCCTGATCACCAACACCACCCAGGAGACCCCCGTGTACGAGGACGACGAGTTCATCGACTGCGAACTGTGCGACCCGAGCGACGACAGCGAGCCCCACCCGTACGCCCACTGCTGCGGCTGCGGCGCCGACGGCTCCAGCGAACGCCCCGACTGCATCTGCGAGTAATCCCACCAACTAACCAGGAGAGACAGCATGTCGTTCGGAGAAACCCCGATCACCATCATCGGCAACCTCACCGCCGACCCCGAGCTGAAGTTCACCAACTCCGGTGCCCCGCTGGTGAAGTTCACGATCGCCTCCACCCCGCGCACCTACAACAAGGAATCCGGGCAGTGGGGCGACGGCACCGCCGCATTCTTCCGCTGCGCCGCCTGGCGACGACTGGCCGAGCACATCGCCGAAAGCCTCACCAAGGGCACCCGCGTCGTCCTCTCCGGCCGCATCCGCCAGCACAACTGGCAGACCCCGGAAGGCGAGAACCGCTCGATGCTCGCCGTCGAAGTCGACGACATCGGCCCCTCCCTTCAGTTCGCCACCGCGACCGTCCAGCGCAACACCCCGGCACCGGCTGGCAGCGACCCCTGGGGCGTGGAATCCGGTGATCGGACGACCACGGGGGCCGTGGCGCCGGTGGGCTCGGCCTCCGAAGAACCCCCGTTCTGACCCGCAGGACACAGCAGGGCGGCCCGCGTCTCGCCAAAGCCTCGGGCCGCCCTGGCTCCTTATCCCTTGCGAGAGACTCAAGGAGGTCTCCAGCATGACGCATGACCCGCGAACTGCGCTGCTCTCCGCAGCACTGACCGCAGCAGAACGCGGCTGGCCCGTGTTCCCCCTTCGCCCCGGCGACAAGCGCCCCGCCCTCCACGGCGAAGCCCGCTGCCCCCACACCGGACCATGCACCGAAGGGCACCGGAAGTGGGAACAGCGCGCCACCACCAACCCCGACCGGATCCGAGCAGCATGGTCAACCGGGCCGTACAACATCGCTATCGCCACCGGCCCTGCCGGATTGGTCGTCGTCGACCTCGACGTACCGAAGAACAACACGAAGGACGCGCCTAGCGGCGCGACGACCTTCCAGGCGCTCTGCGAGCGCGCCGGCCAGCCCATGCCCACCACCTACACGGTGCGGACACCAAGCGGCGGCGGGCACCTGTACTTCACCGCACCGCCCGGTGCGCGGCTGCCCAACACCGCCGGTGCGCTCGGACCACGGATCGACACCCGGGCAGGCGGCGGCTACGTCGTCGCCCCCACCAGCACCACACCAACCGGCACCTACGACGTCCTCGACAACGCCCCCGCGGCGCCGCTGCCCCAGTGGCTGCTCAGCGCCCTCGCACCGCGCTCGCGCCCGGCACCGGCGCGCTTCGCACCCATCACGGTCAGCGCCTCGCGGTATGCCGACGCGGCCTTCAACAACGAGGTCCGAGCCGTCGCGACGGCAGCCGAGGGCACCCGCAACGCGACGCTGCTGCGGGCCGCGCGGGCGCTGGGGCGGCTGGTCGCATCCGGCGACCTCCCCCGCGCGCAGGTCGAGGAGGCTCTTAGTTGGGCAGCGGCGACCAACGGCGGCCAGTCGCAGCGTTACTACGACGACGTCATCACCAGGGCTCTGAACTGGTCCATCGCCCACAATCCCCAAGGGCGCACCGCATGAGCGCCGCCCAACATCCCCCCACTAAGAGCCCCTCGGCCACCCGCCAGCCGCACCCCGCCGAACCGGCCTGCACCACGACCAGCCTCAGTGCGCCGAAGGACGCTGCCCGAAGGGCGTCCTTTCAACGTTCTGACCCGCACCCGACCGGCGACGGACGCTACCCCGTCGCCTGGCTGCACATCAGCGCGCCCCGTGGGGCCGTGCCCACCGCCACCTCCAAGTGCTGCTGCGGCCGGGACAAAAGCGCCATCGGCCGCACCAATGCCCTCGCCCTGATCGCAGACCACGAAGCCCACCGCAACGTCTGTCCTTGGCGCCACCCCGCCACCCGCGAGACAAGGAAAGCCTCATGACCGACCACATCGACGGCGCTGCCCTCCTGGACGAAGTCGAAGCCTTTCACCGCCGCTTCAACGTCTTCCCCACCGAAGCCGCCTACGTCGCCGTCGCCCTGTGGGACACACACGCCCACCTCATCGACGCACTCGACGGCACCGCCCGCCTCGCCTTCCTCTCCCCGGAACCCGGGTCCGGCAAGTCCCGCGCTCTGGAGATCGTGGAAACACTCACGCCACGCGCGGCAACCACCGTCAATGCCTCCGCCAACGCGCTGTTTCGACTCGTGGAGGCCGACGCAGGCACCCCGACCCTCCTCTTCGACGAGATCGACACCGTCTTCGGCCCCAAGGCCGGCGGCAACGAGGAAGTCCGCGGCTTCCTCAACTCCGGCTACCGGCGCGGCGCCAAGTCCCTGCGCTGCGTCGGCGACGGGTCCAGCCAGAACGCGGAATGGTTCTCCTCCTTCTGCGCGGTCGCCATGGCCGGACTCGGCTCACTACCCGACACGATCCTGACCCGCTCGATCATCATCCGCATGCGCAAGAAGGCCCCCAACGAGAAGGCCGAACCGTACAGGCGGCGCGTCCACGAGAAGCAGGGTCACGCCCTGCGCGACCAACTCGCCGAGTGGACCGCCACCATCCAGAAGCAGATCGCCGAGGCGTGGCCGGAGATGCCCGAGGGCGTCACCGACCGGCCCGCCGACGTATGGGAGCCGCTCCTCGCCGTCGCCGACGCGGCGGGTGGCCACTGGCCCGAGCGAGCCCGCGCCGCCTGCGTCGCCCTCATCAAGGCCGCGCAGGAAGGTGACGAAGCATCCCTCGGAGTCCGCCTGCTGACCGACCTGCGCGACAAGGTGTTCTGCGGCGCCGACCGCATGCCCACCGCCGCCATCCTCGAAGTCCTCCTCGGACTCGATGACGCCCCGTGGGCTGACCTGAGCGACGACGGCCAGAACAGCAAGCCGCTCACCGCACGCGGCCTGTCCAAGCTCCTGAGTCAGTACGTCCGGCCCGACAACACCCCGATCCGCCCCCGCGGCATCCGTGTCGGCAGCGGCACCCCGAAGGGCTATTACGCCGAGGACCTGAGCGACGCCTGGATCCGCTACTGCCCCCCTCCCCCCGAGAAGTCCGCAACATCCGCAACATCCGCAACATCGCAGGTCAGCGGGGGTGGAGCTGTGGCGGAAGGCCCTTCTGAGAGCCGCCACATGTTCGTGGAAACCGACACGCCCCAACTTCGCAGCGTCGGCTGACCAACCGCGCTCAACAAGTGCTCCTGCGGCCATGCGCGGCGGCACCTATCCGCAACACAACCGCCATCCGCCACAAAACCACGCCGCTGACCTGCGGTGTTGCGGCGTGGCGGATGTTGCGGATCCAGGAAGGGGGTGCAGCCCCCGAGGTTTTCACCAAGGAGGAGCTCATGGCCGCCACCTCGAGGGTCCATGGCATACAGCCGCGCCTCTACAGCATCGAGGTCGCGGCAGAGCTGTGCGGGGTCGGACGCTCAACGGCGTTCGAGGAGATCAGGCTCGGCCGACTCCGCACCGTCCGGATCGGTCGGCGCCGACTCGTGCCGCTCCAGTACATCGACGACTACGTCGCCTTGCTCATGCGCGAGTCCGATGCGGACGACTGAACCCACCACACACCGAACCAAGGCCCTGCCCGCTCCGGGCGGGGCCTTGGCTTTCGTTTCAGGAGTGCGACCAATGACCGACGCGACTGAGCGGTCCCGTAAGGCTGGAAACGGCGAAGATTCGATCTACTGGGACAAGTCCAAACAACGCTACGTAGGCGCCGTCTCCCGTGGCTATGCGCCGGATGGCAAGCGTCGCCGCCCCAAGGTGTACGGCAAGACGAAGACCGAGGTCCGCAGCAAACTTCGTACCCTCAAGAAAGAACTCGAAGCCGGGATCAAAGCGCCAGCCAGGTACACCATCGAACAGGCCGTGAACGACTGGCTAGTTCACGGCCTGAAGGGGCGTGAGGACAGCAGCATTGCCGCCTATCGCAGCCTCGCGAACAACCACGTCGTCCCTGACTTGGGGAAAGCCCAGCTGCGTGATCTGAAGGCAGAAGAGGTCGATGAATGGCTGGAGTCCAGGGCAGAGGAACTGTCGCACGAGACACTGAAGAGAGTGCGCGCGATTCTTCGTCGGTCAATCGGCCACGCACAGCGCAGGGGCAGGGTCGCGCGTAACGTCGCTGACCTCGCGGAACTCCCGGAGGGGCAACCAGGGCGTCCAAGCAAGTCGCTCACTCTGGAACAGGCAGAGAAAGTTCTGCGAGCCAAGGAAGGGACTTGGATCCACGCCTACGTAGTGCTTGCTCTGTTGGTTGGTGTCCGAACGGAGGAGGCTCGCCCTCTCACCTGGTCGCATTTGCACACGGCGCCCAGCGATGGTGGGAGACCGTACGTAGACGTGTGGCGATCTGTGCGCCGGAAGGGTGACACGAAGACCAGGAAGAGCCGGCGGTCGCTCGCTATGCCGCAGCAGGCTGCTGCTGTTATGGACGCCTATCGGAGGCGACAGCAAGAGGCATGGGCCGGCGCTGGTGTGGAATGGCAGGAGGACGGGCTCGTCTTCCCAGGCGAGGATGGTAAGGAGCGGACCTCGACAAACGTCCTTCGCAACTTCAGAGGCTTGCTCAGGGAGGCTGGCTTCACGAAGCCGCACGAGTGGACCACCCGTGAGTTGCGAACGAGCGCTGTCTCACTGCTATCGGACCACGGGATCCCGATCGAGGTCATCGCACGAGTAGTTGGTCACAGCGGCACCGCCACCACGGAGAGGGTCTACCGGAAGCAACTGCGTCCCGTGATCACGGAGGGGGCCGAAGCGATGGACGTCATCTTTGGAGGGGAGAGTTCCGACGCCCAGGGACCCAGCCTGGAAGCATGACTTCCAGCCCGTGGCTCCCTGTTTGGCTCCCCCCGAACCCTGACTGCTGTGCAGGTTGCCTCTGACCTGCACAGCAGCCGCGCTCGTGGTCCTCTCTATCATTACCTCCGGGGTCATCGCGAGCCCGGAGCGGAAGCGGGTGACGGCGTGGCGGGTGACGGCCGCGGTGAGTGACGGTACGTCAATTCCGGCCCAGAGCGACCAGTTCGGTCCGGCCAGCCTTGTCGCGGTAGCACAGGCCGCTCTTGGCGAGGAAGCGCCGACGTTGCACGGGATCACCCCTCAGCCGATCGATCCCAATACGGTTCCCGCAGCCGCCGTTTGAAGAGCTTGCCGGACTCGTCCCGGGGCAGCCGCTCCTCGAACACCACGGCCCGCGGCACCTTGTACCCGGCCAGCCGTTCGGCGACATGGGCCCGTACGGCCTCGGCGCCGAGCACGACGCCCGGTTCGGTCTGGAGATGGGCGGCCAGTACTTCGCCGAACTCCTCGTCGGGGATGCCGAACACCGCCGCGTCCCGGACTCCGTCGAGGGAGAGCAGACAACCCTCGATCTCGGCCGGGTAGATGTTGACTCCGCCGGAGATGACCATGTCGTTGCGGCGGTCGCTGAGATAGAGATAGCCGTCCGCATCGAGATGGCCGATGTCGCCGAGGGTGATATATCCGGGCAGGCCCGGCGCCTCCATCGCGGCGCGCTGGGCCGGGTCGCCGAGATAGGTGAAGCGGGGCCAGTTGTCGGAGGGTTTGAGGTAGATCTCGCCGGTGGTGCCGGGCGGCACGGGCCTCGCGTCGGGTCCGAGGACCGCGACCCCGCAGGTCCCCTCGGCCCGGCCGACCGTGCCGGGATGGCCGAGCCATGCGGCGCTGTCGCACCAGGTCACGGCGCCGGTTTCGCTGCCGCCGTAGTACTCCCGGAGCACCGGTCCCAGCCAGTCGATCATGGCGTGTTTGACATGCGGCGGGCAGGGGGCCGCGGCATGGACGACCGAGGTGAGCGAGGTCAGGTCGTAGCGTTCGCGGACGTCCTTGGGCAGCCGCAGCAGCCGTACGAACATCGTGGGCACCATCTGCACCTGCTGGATGCGGTGCCGCTCGACCAGGCGCAGGAATTCCTCGGCGTCGAAGCGCGGCATCAGCGTGATGTCCAGACCGACGGCGAGGGCGAGGACCGCGTGCTGGCTGGGTGCGGCGTGGTAGAGCGGGGCGGGGATGAGCGTACGGCCACCGGGGGCGACGGCGAAGTACTCCAGGAACGACTGCACCGCCTCGGCGAGCCGGTCCTGGGGGACCGGCTCCCCCCCCC
>NZ_JRKI01000024.1 GCF_000935125.1 Streptomyces natalensis ATCC 27448
GTGTCGGGTATCCGCCCGGCGGTCTTCTCGTCGGTGATGAGCAGTGCGGGCCGCGCATCGCCAAGGACGTAGGCGATCCGGTCGACGGGGTAGTCCGGGTCGATGGGCAGATACGCAGCTCCCGCCTTGGTGACGGCAAGGATCGCCACCGCAGCCTCGACGCAACGGGGCAGCGCGATGGCAACGAACCGCTCCGGGCCGACGCCCTGGGCGATCAGGTGGTGGGCGAGCTGGTTGGCTCGGGCGTTGAGCTCGGCGTACGTCAGCCGGGCACCCTCGTGCTCCAGCGCCGCAGCATCCGGGGTGCGCGCCACCTGCGCCTCGAACAGCTCGGCAAGCGTCGCATCGGGGACATCGCGGCCAGTGGCGTTCCAGCCGTTGACCAGCTGCTCCCGCTCCTCCGCCGCAAGAATGTCGATCTCCGCGAGCGGACGAGAGGCGTCCGCCACGACCGCCCGCAGCAGGCGCTCCAGCCGGGCAGCAATCGCCTGGGCGCTCCCGCGGTCGAAGAGATCGGTGGCGAACTCCACCGACCCCCGCATCCCCGCGGGCACACCCGCCCCGTCGTGCTGCTCCTCCACATCGAAGGACAGGTCGAACTTGGCCGACGCCATCCCCAGCGCGTAGTCCTCTGCCGTCAGTCCGGGCAGCCGCACCGCGGCGTCGTTGTTCTGGAAGGTGAGCATCACCTGGAAGAGCGGGTGGTGCGCCAGGGAACGGGTGGGGTTGACGATCTCCACCAGCCGCTCGAACGGCACGTCCTGGTGGCTGTACGCCGCGAGGTCCGTCTCGCGTACCCGCGCGAGGAGCTCGGCGAAGGTCGGGTTGCCGGAGGTGTCGGTGCGCAGCACCAGCGTGTTGACGAAGAACCCGACGAGGTCGTCGAGCGCGTCGTCGGTGCGTCCGGCGATGGCCGAGCCGAGGGGGATGTCGGTGCCGGCGCCGAGGCGGGTCAGCAGGGTCGCCAGTGCGGCCTGCACGACCATGAACACACTCGCCTGGTTCTCTCGCGCCAGGCGGGTGATGCCCTCGTGCAGGCCGGCGTCCCAGGCGAAGGGGAGGGTGTCGCCCTGGTGGCTGGCCACCGCGGGCCGCGGGCGGTCGGTGGGGAGTTCCAACTGCTGGGGAAGCGCGGCAAGTTGGTCCTGCCAGTAGGCCGTCTGCCCGGCGATGACGCTGTCGGGGTCGTTCTCGTCGCCCAGGACCTCGCGCTGCCACAGCGTGTAGTCCGCGTACTGGACCGGCAGCGGCGCCCACTGCGGTGCCGTGCCCTCGCAGCGGGCCGTATAGGCGGCCGACAGATCGCGGATGAACGGGTCCGTCGACCAGCCGTCGCCGGCGATGTGATGGGTCAGGACGAGCAGCACGTGCTGATCGGGCGCCGTGGTGAACAGCCAGATGCGCAGCGGCAGTTCGGCCGACAGATCGAAGAGGTGGCCGGCCGCTTCCTCGATCGCCGTGGCGACGTCGTCGCGGGTGGTGTGGACGACCTGGATCACGGGCCGGGCGGCGTCGCCGGTCAGCACCCGCTGGTGCGGGACGCCGTCGGTCTCGGGGAAGACGGTGCGCAGGGACTCGTGGCGGTCCACCAGATCCGCCGTCGCCGTGCGCAGTGCGTCGAGGTCCACCGTCCCGGACAGCCGCAGCGCCATCGGCAGGTTGTACGTCGCGCTCGGTCCCTCCAGCTGGTGGAGGAACCACAGCCGCCGCTGCGCGAACGACAGCGGTACGCGCTCGGGCCGCTCCACCGGGGCCAGCGCGGCCCGCGCCCCGGCGGCGTCGTCGAGCCGGTCGGCGACACCGGCGACCGTCGGGGCCTCGAAGAGGTCACGGACGGCGAGTTCGGCGCCGAACGTGGTGCGGATGCGGCTGATGAGGCGGGTGGCGAGGAGGGAGTGTCCGCCGAGGTCGAAGAAGTTGTCGTCGATCCCGACCCGCTCCACGCCGAGGACCTCGCCGAAGAAGCCGCAGAGGATCTCCTCCCGTGCGGTGCGCGGACGGCGCGCGGCGGGCGTGGCGGACAGCTCGGGTGCCGGGAGGGCCTTGCGGTCCACCTTGCCGTTCGGGTTGAGGGGGAAGGAACCGAGCTGAAGGAAGGAGGCGGGGACCATGTACGCGGGCAGCGCACGCGCCGCCCGGTCCCGCAGGCCGGCCGTGTCCAGCTGCACGTCGGCGTCGACCGGGACGACGTAGGCGGTGATCCGCTGGTCACCGGGCCGGTCCTCACGGACGATGACCACGCACTGGGCCACGCGCGCATCCGCGAGGATCACCGACTCGATCTCGCCGAGCTCGATGCGGTAGCCGCGGACCTTGACCTGGAAGTCGACCCGGCCCAGGTAGTCCAGCTGCCCGTCCGCCCGCCACTTCGCCAGGTCGCCGGTGCGGTACATCCGCGCGCCGGGGGCGCCGAACGGGCTCGCCACGAAGCGTCCGGCCGTCATCCCGGGCTGGTTGAGATAGCCCCGGGCCAGTCCGTGACCGGTGATGTAGAGCTCTCCGGGGGTGCCCACCGGGACGGGGCGCAGCGCCGAGTCCAGGACATGCATCTGCATATTGCCGATCGGCCGGCCGATGGGCGCGGCCCCGTCACCGGTGACGTCGGCGAACGTCGACCAGACGGTGGTCTCCGTCGGGCCGTAGAGGTTGGTGACGGACGCGGCGAGTTCGGTCATCCGGCGCGACAGGGCGGGCGGCATGGCCTCCGCGCCGACGAGGATCCGCAGCCCGCGCAGGGCGTCGGGGTACTGGGAGACCAAGCCCTGCCACAGTGAGGGCGTCGCCTGCATGAGGGTCGCGCCGGAGGCGGTGAGCAGCTCGGCCAGCTGTGCGGCGTCGCGTACCTGCTCAGAGGTGGCGATCACCACCGAGGCGCCCGAGATCAGCGGCAGGTGGATGTCCAGGCCCGCGATGTCGAAGGCGACCGTCGCCACGGCGAGGAACCGGTCCGAGGGCCGCGGCGCGATCAGGTCCTTCATCGCCGCCAGGAAGTTGACGAAGTTTCCGGTCGTGATCACCACGCCCTTGGGGCGGCCGGTGGACCCGGAGGTGTAGATGGCGTACGCGGGGTGGCCGAGCGAGCGGTTCCCGAGGAGTTCGCCGTCCGTCAGGTCGGTGTCCGGAAGGTTCGTGAGGGCGTCCCGGGTCGGCTCGTCGTCGGTGATCAGGAGGCGGTCGGCGTCGACGGGCAGGTTCGCCACGGTGCTCGTGGCGGCCAGCACACAGACGGGACGCGCGTCGGACAGGATGTGGCCGATACGGTCGGCCGGATGACCGGGGTCGACGGGCAGATAGGCCGCGCCGGTCTTCACGACCGCCAGCAGCGCCACCGGCAGTTCCACCGTCCGCGGCAGGGCCACCGCCACATAGCTCTCCGGCCCGGCGCCGCGCGCGACCAGCCGGCGCGCCAGCCGGTTCGCCCGGGAGTTCAGCTCCGCGTACGACAGCCGGGTCTCGCCGCAGATCACCGCGTCGGCGTCGGGCGTCAACGCGACCTGGGCCTCGAACAGTTCCCGCAGGCTCAGCGCGGGCACCTCGCACGCGGTGTCGTTCCACTCGGCCAACACACGCAGGAGGTCCGCCGTGTCCGTGGCAGGAAGCTGCCCGCCCGGCAGATCAGAACCGTGCATCTCAGAACCGTGCATCGATGCTCCAGCCATGCCGCTGACTCCTAGTGCGTTCGTAATGAGGCCATGGGCGCGTATGAGGGCTCGGCCCGCGATCTGGTGACCCGGCGCGGCACGAAGGGTCCTCACCACTCCCGCAAGTCCCCGCGTAGTACGCCAGTCTGTGAAGGTAAGTGGCTCACCTTTCGTCTCGTTATCGCTGGCACTTCGCGGTGTGACCTGGCAGAACGCGGCATACGGGAACGGCCGGGGCGGGCGATAGGCCGCCGATAACTCCGGTCCCTAGGCTCCCGCGTATGCCTCTTTCTTCCGGCTCGCTCTCCACCCGGTGGCTGCGGACGTTCCGACCGGTGGCCTCACCCCGGCTGCGGCTCGTCTGCTTCCCGCACGCCGGCGGCACCGCGAGTTTCTTCCGCGCCTGGCACCAGCACCTTCCCGCCGACTGGGAGGTGAGCGCGGTGCGTTATCCGGGCCGGGAGGAGCGCATCGCCGAGCCCGACAGCACGAGCATGGCGGAGCTCGCCGGTCAGCTCGCCGATGCGCTGACCCCCTCCATGACGCCGCGCACCGTCTTCTTCGGCCACAGCATGGGGGCGTCCGTGGCACACGAGGTCGCGGCCCTGCTCGCGGAGCGCGGGGCGACGGGCCCGGCGGCGCTGCTCGTCTCCGGCCGGGCCGCACCGCACCGTCTGCGGCGTCTGACCACCGGCGACCTCACCGATGAGGAACTCCAGGCCAAGGTCAGCCAACTGGGCGGCCCCGGGGCGGAGCTGCTGCTGGACCCCGAGCTGCGCGATCTGGTCCTGCCGCCGATCCGGGCGGACTACCGGCTGCTCGAAGCGTATGTGGACGGCGCCAAGGCCCCCGCCGTCGACGTCCCCGTCATCGCCTACTTCGGGGAGAACGACCCCGGGCCCACCCCCGACGACGTCCGGGCGTGGACGGAGCTGACCACGGCCGGCTTCGAGGTGCGCGGGTTCACCGGCGACCACTTCTATCTCGTTCCGAACGAGGCCGAGTTGCTCCGCGACATCCGCGAGCGGCTCACCGCCCTCGGGTGACGCGGGCGGAGGGCGGCGCGGTCGCGCCGCCCTCCCGGACGACGGCCGCTCAAGGACGGGGCGACGCCGCCTGGAAGCGCGGCAGCGGGCCGCAGAGTACGGCCGACCGCGCGACCGTCCGTGGCTGCCGCGTTCCGTCGGCCCACCGCGCCCACACCATCAGCACCAGCGGCAGCGCCAGATAGCCGAACCGTCCGGCGGGCGCGAGCAGGAAGGCCACGCTCAGACCGGCCGACAGCCGGTCCACGGCCGCGACGATGCCGGACGGCGGCCACAGGACGAGCGAGACGGTCACCGCCACCGCTCCCAGCAGGAGCAGGCCGACCGTCACATACCAGCCGCCGGGCACGAGTTCCGCGATCAGATGCCCCGGCAGGGGACTGTCGGCCGGGGTGCGCACCGCGCCCTGCCCCGTCGGAAACGCCAGTACCTGCTCCACCATCGCCGCGGGGGAGAGCAGCGCGCCGGGAAGCACGAGCACCAGCGTGCCGGCCAGGGAGGCCCCCGCACACCGCAGGGCCGGCCGGAGCCCGCCCGCGGCCGCGAGCACGGACACCGCGACCGCGACGGCCGGCAGCGCCGTCCACTTCAGGGAGCAGGCGACGGCGAGCACCAGCCCCGCCGCCAGCGGCCTACGGCGCACCGCCAGCGCAAGTCCCAGACCGCACAGCCCGGTCAGCGGGAGATCGACGCCGCTGACGCACAGCGGCATCGCCACCACGGGAGAGGCCACCAGCGCCGTCATCGCCATCCGGTACCGGGCGCCGTGGCCGGGGGAGTGGCCGGAGCCGCCCCAGGACCGTCGTCGCAGCACCACCCGCCCCGCCTGAAGGCAGAGCAGAAACACCGCCGCGCACCACAGACGGGCATCGCCCAGCAGGTGCGTCACCCCGTTCTGGTCACCCAGCAGCGCCCTCGGCACCCCGAACACCGCCATCCCGGGCAGATACGGCGTGTACTCCGTGACGTTCTGCGGGTGCGGCAGATAAGGCGTGCCCTGGCTGATCAGCAGCAGTCCGGAACGCTCGATCACCCCGACCTCGCTCTGCGCCCGGCCGGTCAGGACCAGGTACAGCAGCGGCAGGACGACGGCCCCGGTCAGCGCGCATGCCAGCGCCACGGAACGCGCACGCGGCCGGGGCAGCAGACATCCGGCCAGCGCCGCCCCCGCATATCCCACCCCGGCGCACAGTCCCCACGACCGATGGGTCTCCAGGTGCGTCGAGAATGCGAGCGCGGCCGCGAATCCGGCCGCCAGCAGCCATCCCGCGCCCCAGACCACTCGGCGGTCCCACCCCTGAACGGTCCGCCACACGGATGCGGCGGCCAGCTTCTTCTCCCCGTTATGTATCAGCACATTCCCTATTTTCCGCTACTGCATCCGGGCAGGTCATGACGGGTAGGGCCAGATCTCGTGGTGGGGTTTTCCCCACCACGAGATCTCGCCCTCGGCCACCCGCCCCGTCAGCCGCAACGGCTGGACGCCCAGGGCCCCATCAGCGTCGCCGTGAGATCCCGGCCGAGTCCGTCCATACCGCACAGCGTGGCCTGGTCGATCACGGAGATCAGGGCGGGCCGCTCGGCGGCCAGCCAGTCGGACGGCGAGGCCGTCAGCTTGTCGAGCATGGCCGGGTCGATCAGCCGGCGCAGTACGGAAGCGCGCAGCGGCGGGCTGCCGTGGCCGCTCTCCTGCCGGCGGGCGTGCTCGGCGATCGTCAGCCAGCAGCGGAAGGCCCGGCCCAATGCCTCCCGCAGCTCCGTGTCGTCGCCGTCCCGCTGCGCGACCTCCCGTGCGAAGAGCCGGGAGAGCCCGCGGAAGCGGTAGCGCGGCTGACCGGTGGCATCGAAACCCGCGGTGTGCAGGAGGTGGGCGTCGACCAGCCGTTCCATCAGACGCTCCGCCGTATCGGTGTGCTCGTCGAGCAGCGCCGCCCCCACCCAGCTCGCGAAGTCCGGTGCGTCCAGCAGCCCGAGCCGCTGATAGAGCACCGCGGCCTGCCACGGCAGGGACCGGTAGGTGAGCTCGAAACCGGACCGTACCGGGGACTCGCCCGAGCTGAGTTCGTCCAGCCGCAGACGCTCGTTGTCGAGCCGGGAGACCAGGTGCCCGACCGGCCAGTGCGGTTTGGCCGCCAGTTTCGCCGCGGCGATCCGGACGGTCAGCGGCAGCCGGTCGCACAGCTCGACGAGCCGCTCGGCCTCCGGACCGGCCGCGCTCACCCGTTCCTCGCCGATGATGCGCGCCAGCAGCTCGGTCGACTCCTGCCGGGACAGCGCATCGAGGTCGATACGGACCGCACCGTGGCGGACCATCAGCGCCTCCACCTGCCCGCGGCTGGTCACCAGGACACAGGAGCGCGAACTGCCGGGAATCAGGGCCTGGATCTGATCGAACGTCCGGACGTCGTCCAGCACGATCAGCACCCGGCGGTCGGCCAGCAGGCTGCGGTAGAGCGCGATCCGCTGGTGGAAGTCGTCGGGGACGTCCGCCTCCGGGACGCCCAGGGACCGCAGGAACCAGCCGAGCACCGCCTCGGCGGTGGCGGGGTCGTGGGTCTCGTCGTGCCCCCGCATATCGGCGAACAGCAGACCGTCGGGGAAGCGGTCGGCGACCTGGTGCGCCCAATGGACGGCCAGGCCCGTCTTTCCCACCCCCGGGCTGCCGGTGATCAGCCCCGCCGCGAGCGGCCCCGGCTCCCCCTGGTCGTGCAGGAGGCCGTCGAGCGCGGCGAGCTGCGCGGCCCGGCCGCCGAAGTCGGGGACGCCGGCGGGCAGTTCGATGGGTGTGCCACGCTCCTCGGTGGGGCCGGCGGGTGCCGCCGCGGGCACGGCGAGCGCGGGGTCGTCCCGCAGGATCGCATCGTGCAGCCGTTGCAGTTCGGGCCCCGGCTCCAGGCCGAGGCCCCGTACGAACTGCTCCCGCCCTTCCCGGAACGTCTCCATGGCCTCCGCCCGCCGGCCGACCCGGTACTGGGCCAGCATCAGCGCGCCGCGGGCACGCTCGCGCAGCGGGTGGTCCCGGACGACGGAGAGCAGGTCCGGCAGGAGGTCCCGATGGTGGCCGAGTTCCAACTTGACGGCCACATAGGCGTCGAAGGTGGCGAGCCGGAGTTCCTCCAGACGCTCCATCTCGTCCTCCACCAGCGTGCCGGCCACCCCCGCGAGCGCCGGTCCCCGCCACAGGGCGAGCGCCTCCTCGTACCACTGCGCCGCATCCGCCGTACGGTGCTCCCGGACGGCCTCCTGGGCCCTCGCGGTGAGCTGCTCGAACTCGACGGCGTCGACGTGGTGGTTCTCCAGCGCGAAGAGATACCCCGGGTGGGCCGTGACGATGACGTCGGTGGCGCAGCCTTCGGACTTGAACCTCTTGCGCAGCGCGGCGATGCAGATCGCCACCTGGGTGCGCGCGGTGGCGGGCGGCCGCCCGTTCCACACGGTCTCCACCAGTGTGTCGACCGAGACAATTCGGCCGGGATTCAGTAAAAGCAGCGAGAGGATGCTGCGCTGCCGAGCGCCCCCAATGGCAATCCGCCGTCCATCCATTGTCACCGTGAGCGCACCCAGTATGGTGAATTTGAGCTGTTCCCCCATGGCTTCCCCCCGAAGCTGATCATTCGCGACTCAACGGCACGCAGATCGTGGTCAAGGACCCGCGTGCGGTAGCTGCTCGTGGTGCTGGTGTTGCTCATGTGGAGTTCTGGATACTAGCCCTCCCGGGAGCGATTGAGAACTTCGCATTCCCGCTGGCCATGTCCGGCGGGGAGAGTCTTCGTGCGGACTTAAGCGTTCCGTATCGCCCGCCGGTACGGGGCGGGGCGCGCGGTGCGATCAGGCTGAAGACACTACCGGCAGGCCGTCCGGCCAGACTTCTGCTCAAGAAATTCTATGACAGAGCCATATCGCCTCGATATCACCTTCGTATTGATTCCTTATCGGGTCAATATCGTGTCGATATCGAGCCGTTGGGCGTCCCGCGTCACATTTCCCGATGGGAGCGGGATACGGGAGCGGGATACGGGAGCGGGATACGGGTGCATGGACGCGGGTACGGGGAATTCGAGGCGATATCGTTCGCCAATTCCCCCTGAAAGATGGGGTGTCGGTGCGCTCCGCACCCGTGCGCAGCCCCCGCGCAGCCGGGAGAGCTGCGAAGGCGGCCGGAGCTCCGGGAGTCGTTACCGGTACGTGGCGGCGCCCGTCGGCCCCGTTCGGGTACAGTCGGCGAACCGGGTGTCTGCGCCCCGGCTGGTGCAGGTCATACCTGAGAGCTACAGACCAGTTGGCTCTCGGGCGGGATGTTCTTTCCGGCCGCGAATTCTAGGGTTCCACTCAGTCGGACAATGAGTGGAAGGGAACGGCGGCTGTGCGAGCGGCAAGATGGGGGAGGGGCGGTCTGATGGTGGCCGTCGCCGCAGCGATCGTGCTGTCGGTCAGTGCGGGGACCCGGTCGACGGCCGGCGCCCCCGCCGCGCCACGGCTGCCTGCCGTACAGGCCGACACCTTGACCGCGCGCTACGCCGCGAACCGCACCTACATATCCGACTCCGCGGAAGCGGCACGGCGTATGGGGGACACCGGCCGCGAGCGGCACCTGGAGCAACTGAACTCCCCCGGCCGCACCTTCCTCTCCTTCAGCCCGAAGGGCGACGGACAGGCCGTGGAGGTCCTCGGCGACCTGGCCGCGGCACACCGGATCGTGGTCCTGGTCCCGGGATCGGACACCACCGTCGACACCTTCGACTACCTCGGTTCCCACCAGGCTTCCCTCGGCGGCGGCGCCCGCTCGCTGTACGCGGAGCTGAACCGCCTCTCCGAGGCGCCGGTCGCCGTGGTTGCGTGGTACGGCTACCACGCCCCCCGGACGATGAGCCGGGAGATCGCCACCACCGCCCGTGCGGAGGAGGGCGGCCGGCTGCTGACGACGCTGTTGCGGCAGCTGCGGGCCGCCAACACCCGCGCACAGGTGACCTTCCTGTGCCACTCCTACGGCTCCGTGGTGTGCGGCAAGGCCCTCGGCGGGATGACCTCCCGCACCGCGTCCGGCCTCGCCGGCGTCGCCGTCTTCGGCAGCCCCGGTATGAGCCTGACCTCGGTGTCCGACCTGCCCGTGCGGGTCCCGGTGTGGGCCGGCCGCGGCACCGACGACTGGATCGCGGGCGCCCCCCACGTCAGCGTGAACGTCTTCGGTGCGACCCTCGGCTTCGGCACCGACCCGACCTCCGCCTCCTTCGGCGCCCGGCCGTTCGCCGCCGGGGGCGCCGCCCACAGCGGCTATCTCGTACCGGGAAGTCTGCCGCTGCGCAATCTGGCCCTGATCGGTCTCGGCCGGGGCGCGGAGGTTTCCCATGACTGAGCTGCGCGCGCACCGCACGTGCCCTCCCCCTGAACCAGAGTCCAACCCCATCCGTACGCAACGTCCCCGTGGAGGGAACATGGAATCCATAACCGTCGAACAGGTCGCCAGCCTCTACCAGAAGTACCAGGACGACCTGCGCGCCGTCCGCGACAGCCAGCGGCAGTTCCTGCGCGACCGCGGCAAGGCGATGAAGGCCCAGCTCGACGACTACGAAGCGGAGATGACGTATCTGCTGCTCCGCGATCTGCGTCCCGAGGTCGTGGTGGAGATCGGCACCTTCTACGGGTGGTCGACGATGTGGATCCTGAGCGCGCTGCGCGACAACGGCATCGGCCATCTGTACTCGTTCGACATCGTCGACAACGTGGTGCGCAACGTTCCGGAGGAACTCTCCGCGGACCGCTGGACGTTCACCAAGGGTGACGTCAAGCAGCACATGGAGAAGGTCCCCACCGAGAAGACCGACTACCTCTTCATCGACGCGGACCACGGCGCCCGCTTCGCCCACTGGTACATCGACAACCTCTTCCCGGCGGTTCCCTCGGGCACGCCCACCAGCGTCCACGACGTCTTCCACGGCCGGCGGCCCAAGCCGTTCAGCGAGGGCTCGGTCGTCATGAAGTGGCTGGCCGAGAAGAACGTCGAGTTCCTGACGCCGTCCACCGCGAAGGCGCCGGAGGTCACGAAGCAACTGGCGGCGGTAAAGGCGGATCTGGGCCTGAGCGAGCCGGTGCGGGAGAGCGACCACAACCCGATGATCTTCTTCCACCTTCCGTAGTCACAGCCGCGGAACAGGGCCGACACACGTCCGCCGGCGGAGCAGGAATCCTGCTCCGCCGGCGGACGTTGTCGTGCGGGGGGCGTTATGCGGTGACGGTGTCCCCGCGCAGCAGACCGGAGTCGGCCGGGACGTCCGCGGGGTCGCTGCCCTCGGTGAGGACCTTGTTCTGCCCGTCGACGAAGACCACCCGGGGCTTGAGCTCGCGGGCCTCGGCGTCGTCCACCGCCGCATACGCGATGATGATCACCAGGTCTCCCGGGCTGATCAGCCGGGCGGCGGCGCCGTTGATACCGATGATCCCGGAGTCGCGCGGGCCCTCGATGACATAGGTGGACAGGCGCGCACCGTTGTCGATGTCCACGATGTCCACCCGCTCTCCGGGGAGCAGATCGGCGGCCTCCATCAGGTCCGCACTCACGGTGAGCGAGCCCACGTAGTGCAGATCGGCCTGCGTCACGGTGGCGCGATGGATCTTGGACTTCATCATGGTCCGGTACACGGTTGTCATTCCTTCGTCGATCTGTACACGGTCATCCCCTCGCACCGTAGGAGCCGGACCTATCGGCACCGTATCGGCCGCCTAACACGGGCGGAGCCCGCCGGAGAGGGCGCACCGCGCGGCGCGTCGGCGCCCGTCCACCCCGAAGGACCTCGGTGTTCGCCCCGTGCGCCCGGACCCCAAGTGCCCGAAAAGTCGGCCGTGAAGAGCCGATAACGAAAGAAAAGCCCGGCTGTCTACCTTCGCCGCAGGCAAACCGGCCGGACTGTCGGCTCGGCGTGCCGGCACGATCCAGCTCTCATCTCTGACCGGCTGGTTCCGTTCTTCGACGCAGGAGTTTCAGCGTGATCAAATCAGTTGTCATTGTCGGCGGTGGCACCGCGGGATGGATGAGCGCCTCGTACCTCAAGGCGGCGTTCGGGGACCGCGTTGACGTGACGCTGGTGGAATCCGACCGGGTCTCCACCATCGGCGTCGGAGAGGCGACATTCAGTACCGTCCGCCACTTCTTCGACTACCTCGGCCTGGACGAGCGGGAATGGCTTCCGGAGTGTGCGGGCTCCTACAAGCTGGGCATCCGCTTCGAGAACTGGCGCAAGCCGGGCCACCACTTCTACCACCCCTTCGAACGGCTGCGGACGGCCGAGGGATTCACCCTCGCCGACTGGTGGCTGCTGGAGGGCGACCGCAGCGAGCCCTTCGACCGCTCCTGCTTCATCACCCCCGCACTGTGCGAGGCCCAGCGCTCGCCGCGGATGCTCGACGGCTCCCTCTTCGCCGGCGACCTCGACGGCTCCCTGGGCCGCTCGACGCTGGAGGACCAGCGCGACCAGTTCCCCTACGCGTACCACTTCGACGCCTCGCTGCTCGCGAAGTTCCTGACCAAGTACGGCACCGACCGCGGCGTGCGGCACGTCGTGGACGATGTCGTCGACGTCGCCCGCGACCAGCGCGGCTGGATCGACCACGTCACCACGCGTGAGCACGGGGAGATCTCCGGCGACCTGTTCATCGACTGCACCGGCTTCCGCGGACTGCTGATCAACCAGACCCTGGAGGAGCCCTTCGAGTCCTTCCAGGACGTGCTGCCCAACAACCGGGCGGTCGCCCTGCGCGTCCCGCAGCCGGACCAGGCCACCAAGGGCATGCGGCCCTACACCACCGCGACCGCGATGGACGCGGGGTGGATCTGGACGATCCCGCTGTTCGGCCGCAACGGCAACGGCTATGTGTACTCGGATGAGTTCTGCACCCCCGAGGAGGCCGAGCGCACCCTGCGCGAGTTCGCCGCGCCGGGCCAGGACGACCTGGAGGCCAACCACATCCGCATGCGGATCGGCCGCAACCGCCGTTCCTGGGTCAACAACTGTGTGGCCATCGGCCTGTCCAGCGCCTTCGTCGAACCGCTGGAGTCCACCGGCATCTTCTTCATCCAGCACGGCATCGAGCAGCTGGTGAAGAACTTCCCGGACCAGCACTGGGACCCGGCGCTGATGAAGGACTACAACGACCGCGTCGCCAACGTCCTCGACGGCGTCAAGGAGTTCCTGGTCCTGCACTACCGCGCCGCGGAGCGCGACGACAACGCGTACTGGAAGGAGGCCAAGGTCCGCCCCATCCCGGACGGGCTCGCCGCACGGCTGGAGACCGCCTCCTCGCACATCCTGGACGAGCACACCATCTACCCGGCCTACCACGGCTTCGAGCAGTACTCGTGGATCACGATGCTGATGGGCCTCGGCCATGAGCCGGTCCGGCCGCGCCCGACGCTCGCGCACCTCGATCCGGCCGCGGCACGTGCGGAACTGGCGGCCCTGAAGGCCGACACGGAGCGCCTGGTCAACTCCCTGCCCAGCTGCTACGAGTACCTCGCCTCGATCAACAAGGCCGGCTGAGCACGGTCCTCCTGCGCCGTGCGTTGATGCCCGTCCCCCGCCCCACCGGCGGTCGGGCATCGGCGCCGCACGTCCCCGTATGCCCACCTTCTCTCCTGAAGGGCGACCGCGCATGGCCAGCCGCCTGCCCCTGTCCCCAGCCGCACGCACCGCCCCGCCTCCCGTCCGGTGGGAGACCGCCGACGACGGCCCGGCGCCGCTGCCCGTCAACGACTTCCGGTCGCTGATGAGCGCCTTCCCCGCCGGCGTCGCGGTGGTCACCACCCACGGCCCGGACGGGGACCCACGCGGCCTGACCTGCACCTCCCTGGCCAGCGTCACGGCCGAACCACCGATCCTGTCGGTCTGCCTCACCACCCGCGGCGAGACCCTCCAAGCGCTGCGCGGCTGCGGCGCGTTCGCCGTGAACCTGCTGCACGAACGGGCCCGGCACACCGCGGAGACCTTCGCCAAACCCGTGCCGGACCGGTTCGCGCAGACCGTCTGGCGGCCGTCTCCCCAGGCCGGTCTGCCATGGCTGAGCGAGGACGCCTTCGCGACCGCCGAATGCCAGGTCGTCCACCTGGCGGAGGTCGGCGACCACACGCTGGTCCTGGGCCTGGTCACCGGCCTGGTGCAGGTCACCGGGACCCCGCTGCTCTACGGGGCGCACCGGTTCGCCTCCTGGCCCGGCGGCGCCGTCCCGGCCCCTCGGCATCTGGCCGGGCCGGCCCCGGTCCGCGCCGGTGCGGCGGAGTCGCCATGCTGACGCCGGCCGTCTCCGGCGGCGCGGGCGCGGTGGACCCGATGGCCCGCTTTCTGCTGGCCGTCGCGGTGATCGTGCTGCTCAGCCATCTGCTGGGCGTACTTCTCGGCAGGCTGGGCCAGCCCCTGGTGATCGGTGAGATCCTCGGCGGGCTGCTGCTGGGACCCTCGGCGCTGGGCTGGATCTGGCCGGCGGGACAGGCATGGCTGCTGCCCGAGGAAGTCACCTCCACGCTCGACATGGCGGCCCAACTGGGCCTGGTGACCTTCATGTTCCTGCTCGGCTGCGAACTGAGCCTGGAGCAGACGGAGCAGACGGAGCAGACGGAGCAGACGGAGCAGACGGAGCATACGGGCCGCAAGGCGCTGGGCGCGGCCGTCGTCGGGGGAATGGGCCTGCCGTTCCTCGTCGGAACCGGCATCGCGGCCCTCGCCCCGACGATGCTGAAGGGCTCGGCGCCGCAGTTCGCGGGCTATGTCTGCTTCTTCGGCCTCGCCATGTCGATCACCGCGCTGCCGGTGCTCGCCAGGCTCCTGGTCGACCTCGGCATGGACCGCTCGCCGCTCGGCTCGTTCTCGCTGGCCGCCGCGGCCGTCGGGGACGGCGTCGCCTGGCTGGGCCTGACCGTCATCCTCGCCGTGACCGGCACCGGCGGCACCCTGCACATCGCGACGACCGTCGGCATCACCCTGGCCCTGGTCGCCCTCACCGTGTTCGTGGTGCGCCCGTTGCTCGCCGCGGTCGTCCGCACGGCGGAGCAACGCCCTGGCGGGGAACGGCTGTTGCCCCTGCTGCTGGTCGGTGCCATCGCCTACGCCGTCATCACGCATCTGCTGGGTCTGCACCCGGTCATCGGCGCGTTCCTCTTCGGTACGGCCGTCCCGCGCGATTCGACGGTCACCGCCCGGATGAACCAGCAGCTCCAGGGCTTCACCCTGACCGTGCTGCTGCCGCTGTTCTTCGCCGGTGTCGGGCTCCATGTCTCGGTCGGTGCGCTCGGCCTGCACCCCGGCCCCTGGCTGGTGTTCGCCGGAATCCTGGTCGCGGCCACCCTCACCAAGATCGTCGGAGCCGGCGGAGCCTCCCGGATGATGGGATTCCCCCGCACCGACGCGCTGCGCTTCGGCGCCCTGATGAACTGCCGCGGCGTCACCGAACTGGTGGTGGCGGGCATCGGCTGGCAGCTCCATCTGATCAGCGCGACCGGGCTGACGGTGCTGGTCCTGATGGCCCTGATCACCACCGCGGTCACGAGTCCGCTGCTCAAGGCCCTGGGGCCGACGCCCACACCGCCCGCGCCGCGGTCGCGGGAGAAGCAGCCCGTGGCCCAGCCGGCCGGATGACACCCCGCGGGCCCGTACGACACCGGGCCCGCGCCCCCCATACGCATCTGCGACGACATCGCAGCTGGTCAGCGCCCGTATGAGAGGCGTCGCCGCAATCGCCTCCGCGTGCCATGGTGGCCGTATGGCAGGCAACCACACCCCTCCGCACGGCCACGGTCACGACCACAGCGCGGGCCACAGCCACGGCCACGATCACGCCCACCCCCGGCGCCGTTGGGCGCGCCTGCGGCACCGGCTCGCGCACCTGGTCACCCCGCACAGCCACGACGCCATGGACAAGGTCGACGCGGCGATGGAGACCTCGCGCGAGGGCATGCGCACGCTGTGGCTCTCGCTCGGCATCCTGGGCCTGACGACCGTCGTCCAGGCGGCGGTCGTCGCCCTGTCCGGGTCGGTGGCGCTGCTCGGCGACACGATCCACAACGCGGCGGATGCCCTGACCGCCGTCCCGCTGGGCATCGCCTTCGTCGTCGGCCGGCGCGCGGCGAACCGCCGCTACACCTACGGCTACGGCCGCGCCGAGGACCTGGCCGGTATCGCGATCGTCCTGACCATCGCGGCCTCCTCGGCGCTGGCCGGGTACGCGGCGATCGACCGGATGCTGCACCCGCGCGAGGTCACGCACCTGTGGGCGGTGGCGGTGGCCGCCGTCGTCGGCTTCGCCGGCAACGAATGGGTGGCCCGCTACCGCATCCGCACCGGCCGCCGGATCGGCTCCGCAGCCCTGGTCGCCGACGGTCTGCACGCCCGCACCGACGGGTTCACCTCCCTCGCCGTCCTCCTCGGCGCGGGCGGCGCCGCCCTCGGCCTGCGCGCGGCCGACCCGGTCATCGGGCTGCTGATCACCGCCGCGATCCTGATGGTCCTGCGCGATGCGGCGCGCGAGGTCTACCGGCGCCTGATGGACTCCGTCGACCCCGATCTCATCGACACCGCCGAAAACGCGCTGCGCCAGGTGGACGGCGTCCTCGGCGTCGGGCAGGTCCGTATGCGCTGGGTCGGTCATGCCCTGCGGGCCGAGGCGGACATCGTCGTCGACGCCCGGCTGACCGTGGTGCAGGCCCATGCACTCGCGGTCGCCGCCGAGCACGCCCTGATCCACGCCGTTCCCCGGCTGACCGCCGCCACCGTGCACACCGACCACACCAGCGACGGCACCGACCCGCACGCCGTCCTCGCCCACCACCTCGCGGCCTGACGGGGCTCCTGCGCGGCGGAAGCAAGCCGGCCCCACAGCCGGGCGATCGGGGAGGGGGTGGTCGAGCGCGGTCCGGGCCGTGAGTAGACTTGCTGGGTACAAGCAATATGTTTATCCGATCGACAGTGCTACCGAGCAGAGATGGCGGGGGACATGACGATGGGCGACGGCACGGTCTGCCCCGGTGACCCGGCCGGTACCCCGCAGATCACGGCCGCTTCGGGGCTGGCCGACGCGGCCGCCGGGCTGGGTACGGAGATCGTGCGCTTCTCGCGGCTGATCGCGGCGTGGAAGCAGCGGGCCAAGAACGGTGCGGCCGACCGGGTCCTGCTGGCCCGCCTGGTGGTCGGCGGGGACCGCAGGGCGACCGATCTGGCCGCGGATGCCTTCCTGGACCTTTCGACGGTCAGCCGGCAGGTGCGCTCCCTGGTGGAGCGGGGCCTGGTGGCCCGGCGCCCGGATCCCGAGGACCGCCGCGGGACGCTGCTGACCGCCACCGACGCGGGGCGGGCCGCCTTCGAGCAGTACCGGCGCCAGCGCGATGCCGAACTGGCCGCGCTGCTCGAACCGTGGGCGCCCCAGGACCGGGCCGATCTGATCCGGCTCCTGGGCCGGCTCAACGAGGACTTGGCAGAACAACACGCACGGCAGCTCCCAGGGGGAGACCAGGGCGACGCCGTGGATCAGGGAGACACACACGTATGAGCACCTCCACCTCGCCGCCCGTGGCGGACAAGCCCGCGGCGATACCCGGCGCGGGGGGTCTGAGTCACCGGCAGATCCTCACCATCCTCAGCGGTCTGATGCTGGGGATGTTCCTCGCCGCGCTCGACCAGACCATCGTCAGCACCTCGATCCGTACCATCGCCGACGATCTGCACGGCCTCAGCCAGCAGGCGTGGGCCACCACGGCCTACCTGATCACCTCGACCATCGCCACCCCGCTGTACGGCAAGCTGTCCGACCTGCACGGCCGCAAGCCGTACTACCTCACCGCGATCACCGTTTTCGTCGTCGGCTCTGTGCTGTGCACCTTCTCCACCTCGATGTCCGAACTGGCCGCCTTCCGGGCGGTCCAGGGCCTGGGGGCCGGCGGTCTGATGTCGCTGGCGCTGGCGATCATCGGTGATATCGTCCCGCCGCGCGAACGCGCCCGCTACCAGGGCTACATGCTCGGCACCTTCGCCACCTCCAGCGTCGCCGGACCGCTGATCGGCGGCGCCCTGGCCGGTCAGGACCAGCTGCTGGGCATCACCGGCTGGCGCTGGGTCTTCCTGGTCAACGTGCCGATCGGCATCATCGCGCTGTTCGTCGTCGCCAAGGTGCTCAACATCCCGCACACCCGCCGCGACCACCGCATCGACTGGTGGGGCGCGCTCACCATCGCCATCGGCGTCGTACCGCTGCTGCTCGTCGCCGAGCAGGGCCGCGAATGGGGCTGGGGCTCGACCAGATCCCTGGTCTGCTACGGGGTCGGCGCCGTCGGCATCATCGCCTGGATCCTCGTGGAGCGGTGGATCGGCGACGATGCGCTGATCCCGATGCGGCTGTTCCGCAACGGCACCTTCAGCATGACCAGCCTGCTGTCCGTGCTGATCGGTATGGGGATGTTCGGTGGGATGCTGATGATCCCGCAGTACCTCCAGATCGTGAAGGGCGCCAGCCCCACCAGGTCGGGCCTGGAGATGCTGCCGCTGATGGCGGGCATGTTCATCGCCTCCATCGCGTCCGGCCAGATCACCGCCAAGACCGGCCGCTACAAGATCTTCCCGATCATCGGCACCGCGCTGATGGTCGCGGCGATGCTGCTGTTCCACTTCCGCGTCCAGTGGGACACCCCGCTGTGGCAGACCATGGTCTACATGCTCGTCTTCGGCCTCGGCCTGGGCGGCTGTATGCAGACCCTGGTGCTGGCGGTGCAGAACGCGGTGCCGCCGAAGGACATGGGCGTGGCGACCGCCTCGTCCACCTTCTTCCGGCAGATGGGCGCCACCGCCGGTACCGCGATCTTCCTGTCGGTGCTGTTCAGCACGGTCGGCGACAAGATCGCCTCGGCGTTCCGGTCGGCCGCCCGGACCCACGGCTTCCAGGCCGCGCTGCACGACCCCGCGGTGCTGCACGATCCGGCCAACGCGCCGGTGCTGAAGATGCTCAAGGGCGGCGGCGGGAACTCCTCCGGGGTGCTCAGCGATTCGTCGTTCATCCAGCACCTCGATCCGCGGCTGGCCGAGCCGTTCAAGCGCGGCTTCGCCGACTCGATGCACACCGTCTTCCTGATGGGCGCGATCGTGGTCGCGCTGGCCTTCCTGCTGGTGCTGTTCGTCAAGGAGGTGCCGCTGCGGCAGCTGTCCGGACTCCAGGCGCGGGCGCAGGCGGATGCGGAGGCCAACGGGGACGCGACCGGGGCGGCAACCGGAGACGCCACCGAAGAGGCGACGGGCACGCAGAGCGCGGCCGAGGTCGCCGCGGTGCCGGAGCAGGCCGGGGAGGCGGTCCCCGTGGCCGCCGCTGCACCCGTGGCGGACGGCCCCGTCATCCGCGGATCCGTACGGGACGGCAACGGCAGCCCCGTCGGGCAGGCCGTGGTCACCCTGATCGACGTCGGCGGGCGGCAGCTCGGCCGGGCCTCGACCGCGGCCGACGGCGGCTATGAGCTGCCCGCGCCCGGCCCGGGGACATACGTCCTGATCGGCTCCGCCGGCTCCCGGCAGCCGCAGGCGGCGACCCTGGTCCTGGCGGCCGAGCCGGTGCACTTCGATCTGACGCTCAGCGGTTCGGCGGGGCTGTCCGGCGAGGTGCGCGAGGAGAAGGGCGACGAGCCGGTGCCCGGCGCGCTGGTCGTGGCCACCGACGTCCGGGGCGAGGTCGTGGCCTCGGGCCTGGCCGGCCAGGACGGCGGCTTCAGCTTCGGCGAACTGGTCCCGGGCAGCTACACGCTGGCCGTCAGCGCCGACCACCACCGCCCCTCCGCCCTCCAGGTGGAGGTCGTCCCCGGCAGCCGCAACTGGTACGAGGTCCGGCTGGCGCACGGCGCACAGGTGCGCGGTGTGGTGCGCACGGCGGACGGCGCCCCGGTGCACGACGCCCGGGTGACCCTGCTCGACCCGGCCGGCAACGTCGTCGGCACCGCCACCACCGGCCCCGACGGCGCGTATGTCTTCACCGATCTCGACGGCGGCGAGTTCACCGTGATCGCCAGCGGCTACCCGCCGGCCGCCCGGCCGCTGCGGCTGGAGGGCACCGGGCGCGGCGAGTTCGACATCGAGCTGGGGCACGATCCGGTGATCTGACGGCCGCCGGAGCGGCACCCTCGCAGCGAGCGCCCGGCCGGAGCTTTTGGCCGGGCGCTCGTCCGTGGCAAGCGGTGGTTCGGCGCACCCCTCAGCCGGGCTCGGCGGTGACCCGGCCCGCCCGGACCGCATCCACCAGCGCCTGATGGTCGTGCTCGTTCTGGTCGGCGTAACACTCCGCGAACCGCGCCAGCGCCTCGTCGAAGGCATCGCCGTTGCCGAGATACCCGGCCATCGCGATCCGGTCCCCGCTGCGCGCATGGGCCCGCGCCAGCGTCGCCCCGCACAGCGCGGCAAACCGCCGCATCCCCCGCGGAACCATGATCTGCGTCTCGACGATGCCCTTCCAGTCCCGCAACTGCCGTACGTAGAAGTCGCGTTGGACGCCGTCGAGGCCGGTGACCCGCTCCCAGCCGAGAAAGATGTCACCGGCCGCCTGCATCAGCCGCTGCCCCGTGACGACCCGCTCGCCCTGGTTGTCGTAGCGGCTCGGGGCGGTGTGCCGGGCGAGCACGGAGGTGCCGGCCTCCTTCGCCTGGAGCAGCAGCGGATCGTCGGCGTCCTTGCCCAGCAGCAGGATGACCCAGCAGCGGGTGCCGACGCTGCCCACCCCGACCACCTTCCGGGCCATGTCGACCACCCGGTACTCCGCCAGCAGGCGGCGGTGGTCAGACCTCAGACAGCGGGCGTACCTCTCGATCAGCCCGCGCAGCAGCTCCTCCGTCCGGTCGGCCTCGGCGTCCGGCAGCAGCTCCCGCAGCGGCACGATCAGCGGCGGATCGGCGGCGAAGCGCAGCCGGCCGCCGTCCACCCGCACCAGCTTGCGGAACGCCTGAAGGGTGTCGCGCGAGCGAGCCTTGTCCATGGCCTGGTTCAGCCGCCTGCGGCCGAGACCGCTCAGCCGGTGGGCCTCCGCGATCCGTACGTCCTCCATATCGGCACGCGCGTACCAGACGTCGAGGGTGCGCATCCGCGCATAGCGGCGCAGCTGCTCGCGGTACGACGCGGCGGCGGTGCGCACGATGCCGGAGCGGACGGACGCATCGAAGCCGTTCTCGCGTCCGGCGATCACCAGGCTCGTGGTGAGCCGTTTGACGTCCCACTCCCAGGGGCCGGGCAGCGTTTCGTCGAAGTCGTTGAGGTCGAAGAGCAGATGACGCTCGGGGGAGGCCAGCAGCCGGAAGTTGAGCAGATGGGCGTCACCGCACAGCTGGGCGGTGAGCCCGGTGGACGGGGTGGTGGCCAGATCGGCGGCCATGACGGCGGCGGCGCCCCGGTAGAAGCGGAACGGCGACTCCAGCATCCGGCCGTAGCGCAGCGGCACCAACTCCGGTACCCGGTGCGCCGATTGCTCCTCCAGCAGATCGACGGGGTCGGCGCGGTCCGCCGCCGGGGTGTACTCGCCGTGCCGGGAGCGGGGGACCTCCCCGCGCAGCGCCTTGCCGGCCGCCGCGCGCTCGTGCGGGGAGGCGCCTTCCACCGTCGGATCGCCGGATGCGGCCGTCGTCGCCATCGTCGGGTCCCAGGTCCCGGACCGCCGACGCTAGGTCACCCGGCGCCGGTCACCCGTGCACAGCGCCCAGATGATGGTGATGTCGATGGCCATGAGCACCATGGCCCAGAACGGGGCCTGCGGAATCCACAGGAAGTTGCTGAGCGCGGCCAGCGCCGCCAGGATGACGCCGACCACCCGCGCCCACACCGCGCCGCGGAACAGCGCGATGCCCGCGAGGAGGACGACGATGCCCAGGATGAGATGGATCCATCCCCAGCCCGTCAGGTTGAACGAGAACAGGTAGTTGCGGGTCGAGACGAAGACGTGGTTGTGGGCGATGGCGGCGATGCCTTCGGCGATCGTCATCGCACCGCCGAAGAACATCAGCACCGCGGCGAACACCGTCCAGCCGCTGACACGTTTCCTAGAGGCCATGGCGTGCTCCTCACGGGGCCTACGGACCGGGGGAGACCGGGAGTGTCTGGCCGTCGACACCCGAGCCCGTCGGCGGACACGCTGTTCCTTCACGGTTTCACAGGGCCCGCGGACCCGCATCTCCGCCGGGCGGCGCCGGCACCAGGCCCTCGGAGACCAGTCCGGCCAGCACCGCCTCGCTCAGCGCCTGCACGGCGGACTGCGGCCGCACCATGACAGTGAACTCCTTGATCCGGCCGTCGCCATGGCCGTCTCCGTCACCGTCGAGGTGCAGCAGATCGATGCCGTGGATCTGCTTGCCGTTGACGGTGGCCCGGAACAGCAGGACCGCCGAGGGTGCGGCGGTGCCGTCCGCGCTGGTCTCCGAGCTGCCGGTGAAGTCGCCGACGTAGCGGAAGTCCTCGAAGGTGCGCAGCAGGACCCCGAAGAGGCCCAGCACCATCGGCTTGCCCTCGAAGGGGGTGAACTTCACGGGGCTGTAGAAGCGGATGTCGTCGGTGAACAGATCATCCAGGGCCGCGAGGTCGCGGCTCTCGACGGCGGAGCGGAAGCGGTCTGCTGCGGTCATGACGTCCCCTTTGTGCTGCTGGCCCTTTGTGCTGCTGGGCAGGGTCTACCTTGCGTTCCTGTCTTCCTACTCATGAATCTGAGTAGTCAGATTCATGAGTATCATGAGGGCGTGTCCACGGCCAGAGGAGGCGATCCGAGGTGGCATTGCGGCACGCCGTGCTGGCGGCCCTGCTCGACGAGGAGCTGAGCGGCTATCAGCTGACCAAGGTCTTCGACCTCGGAGTGGCGAACTTCTGGCATGCGCAGCCGCAGCAGCTGTACGCGGAGCTGACGCGGCTGGAGAAGGACGGGCTGGTCACGGGCCGGGAGGTGGTCCAGGACACCCGGCCCACCAAGCGCCTGTTCACGGTCACCGACGCCGGTCTGGCCGAACTCGACCGCTTCACGGCCGCCGCCGCCAAGCCCTCGTTCATCCGCGACGACCTGGTCGTCAAGGTCCAGGCCGCCGACCACGTCGACACCGGGACGCTGATCGCGCAGCTCACCGAGCGCACCGCCTTCGCCCAGGCCAAGATCGATCTGTTCGGCGAGCTGCTGCACGGGATGCGGGGCGAGCGGAGCGAGGAGGAGTTCCTGCGGCACGGCGAGCGCATCGGGCCGTATCTGACCTGTCTGCGCGGCCTCGCCTTCGAGCGGGGCAACCGCGACTGGTGCGAGCGCGTGATCACCGTTCTGCGAGAGAGGCAGCGCGCCCATGCACGACACTGACACCGGCACCGGCCACGGCGCCGACCCGCGCCACCCGCGCTACCTGCGGTACGTCGCCCTGGGCGACAGTCAGACCGAGGGACTCGGCGACGGCGACGACACCACCGGCCTGCGCGGCTTCGCCGACCGGCTCGCCGAACATCTCGCGCACCACAGCCCCGCCGTGCAGTACGCCAATCTGGCCGTCCGCGGACGGCCCCGTCTTCTGCCCGTGGGGACGGCCGCCGACCGGAGCGGAACCTGATCGGGCCTCAGGAGCGGCTGGTGCTGCGGGATGCGTCCGGGTCCGGGGACGGGCCCGCAGGACCCGTCAGCCCCACCCGTTCCAGCGCCGGCCGCAGCCCATCGGGCCGCTCCTCCGCCGGGAGATGGTCCACCGGCAGATAGCCGCAGCCCAGCGCCGTGGCACCGCCGTCCGCCCGGCGGTCGTCGCCCACCATCAGCACCTCGTCCGGCGGCAGCCCCAGCGCCTCGCAGGCCAGCGCGAAGATCTTCGGATCCGGCTTCTGGACGCCGTGTTCGTAGGACAGGACGTAGTGGTCGACATAGCGGTCCAGCCCGTGGGCGCGCAGCACCGGCCGCAGATCCCAGCCGATATTGCTCAGCACGCCGATACGGATCCCGGCACCGTGCAGCCGCGCCAGCACCTCGGCGGCATCGGGGAACGGGATCCAGGCGTCCGGCGTCATGTGGCGGTCGTACAGGGCGTCGTACAACTCCGGCTCGGGAAGCGGCACTTGGCGGGCCAGGCCGGTGTACACCGCGCGGTGGTGGGCGGCGTCGCGGTCGCGGCCCTCCCACAGTTCGGCCAGATCGGCGGGCAGCTCGACGGGGGAGGCGCCGCCGGGCAGCGCGCCCGCCCGCTCCAAGGCCACCGCGGTGCGGGCGACCTCGGCGTCGGCCATGGCGGTGCCGGACGCGTCCAGCGCGGCGCGCAGCCAGCTTTCGGCCGGCTCGATCCGCAGCAGCGTTCCGGAGAAGTCGAAGAGCACACCCTTGAACGTCGTCATGGTCGTCATGACGGCCATCCTGGCCGCTGTACGGCGTCCGGCCAACCCGGGGCCGCCGGAGGACGCCAACCCGCCCGCCCGCTCCGCGCATACCCGGTACGCCGCGGCCGCCCCGGCCACCAGCGCCGCGCCCAGCAGCCAGCCGCCGACCACGTCCGACAGCCAGTGCACGCCCACATAGACCCGGGTGAAGCCGACGCCGAGGACCGAGACGGCCACCAGCACCCGTGCCGTCCACCGCACGCCCCGGCGCGCCCCGTGCAGCCGCAGCAGCCACAGGACGAGCCCGCCCGCCACCGTCACCGACAGCGCATGCCCGGAGGGATACGCGGCGTAGTCCGCGGACACCACCGGATCCGGCCAGACGGGGCGCGCCCGGCCGATCACCGCCTTGAGCGTCTGCTGGAGCGCCGTACCGGTGAGCGAGGTCGCCGCCACCCACACCCCGACCACCCAGGCACCCCGCCGCACCAGCAGGCAGACCGCCACCGCGAGGAGGGCGCGCATGGTCCAGGGGTCCCACACCCAGTCGGTCAGCAGCAGGTTGAGCCGGGTCAAGGCGGGTTCGCCGACGGCGATGTGGTGGAGCGAGGTGGCCAGGGAGGCGTCCAGGGAGAGGAGCGGGCCCCAGCGCAGGACGACCAGGGCCGTGAGGAGGGCGAAGGCGAGGAGGAGGGGGACGGGGAGGAGCAGAGGGACGGGAAGTGCGCCCGGGGTGCGGCGGGGGCGTGGTGCCATGGGGGCCATGGGGTGATCCTCGCGTACGCCTGGGGCCATGGGCGAGCGCCCCGGGCCCCGCTCCGGCGCCCGGGCTACCTCAGCGCGCTGAGCCCGGGGACGAACGTCACCAGCAGCGGTACGGCCGGGACCAGCGCCGCGCACGCCGTCATCCGCAGCCGGCGGGCCGGGGTGAAGCGGGGCGGCGGCGTCAGCAGCCGGTCCACCCGCTGCGGAACCTGCGCGAGCTGGGGCGGACAGGGGCCGAACACCCCGCGGTCCTCGTTGAGTTCGACCAGCGCCAGGGCGATGGTCAGCCGGCCGAAGCGGCGCGAGGCGGAATCGTCGGCGGCCAGTTCGACCAGCCGGTGCACCTGGTCGCGGAACGCGGCGAAGACCGGAACCTGCGGGAAACCGGCGGCCAGCGCGGAGGCGCAGTAGAGCAGGAGGTCGTGCCGGGCGCGGGCATGGCCCTGCTCGTGGGCGATCAGCGCGTCGAGCTGACGGTCCTTCAGGCGGCGCAACGCCGAGGTGGTGACGACCAGTTGGGGCGAGGACTGCTGGAGCCACCAGGCCCCCGGGCGGTCGCTCTCCAGGACGACCAGGCGTTCGCCGGCGGGCTCCTCGCCGGGCAGCAGCGGGGCGCGGCGCAGCAGGTCGGCCCGCCGCCGGCGCCTACGGGCGCGGGCGGCCCGTACCTCGCGGGTCAGGGCGACGGCCGTCCAGGCGCCACCGCCCGCCAGGAAGACGGCGAGCGCCCCGGCCCAGGGCCCGTACGGCTTGAGGGCGTATGCCTCGACGACCACCCTCGGGGCGAGGCCGAAGACCGGGCCGCGGACGGACTCCCAGGCGGCGGCCGCGCTCAGCGACATCGCGAGCGCGCAGCACAGCAGAACCCCGGCCACCACGCACTGCCACACCCACAGGGCGAGCACCGGCTCGCGGTCGGGCCAGTCGGAACGGGCCATCAGCCGCGGCGCCATCGCCGCGGCCAGCACGCCGAGAACCATCAGCGCGAGGGGGACCATCATGGCGCCAGCCTATGAGCGGCCACTACCGGTGGGTACGTCCGCGCGACCTATGTGACACACGCCACTTCTGCGCCGCCGGGTCACATCGTCAGCAGCATGGCGATCATGGCGAGGCCCATCGCCACCCGGCAGGCCGCCACCACCGGGGGCCGCACACACGCCACCGCCGCCGCCGGACCGCCGCTCACCACGGCCGGAGGGACGAGCCGGACCCCGGCGGCGAGGACGAAGACGATGTAGTACGCGAGCAACAGGCCGGTCAGCAACGGCACCCCGCCGGGCGCGCCATGGCTCATCGGCTCGGCGGAACCCATGGGCATGGTGGCACTCATGGGCCCGGCGGAACCCGTCGCGCCCGCGGAACCCATCGACCCGTCCGAACCCATCGACCCGTCCGAACCCATCGACCCGTCCGAACCCATCGACCCGTCGTGCCCCAACACCATCGCCAGCCCCATGTACACCATCGCCACCGCATCCACCGCATGATGAAGATGACGCCGCATCAGCGCCCACACCCCCATGGCCCCGAAGCCCGCCACGAACAGCCACGACGACCACGACGGCGGCGCCACCGCCGACGCGGGCAGCGCCATCACGGCCATCCCCAGCGCCATCAGCCCCTCCCCCCGCAGCTCGGTACGCTGCGCGGCGCTGCCCGTACGCATCCGCGACAGGCAGTACGCACCCGCCGCACCGCACAACAGCACCAGCAGCCAGCCGATGAACGGCGATCCGTGCACGGCACACCTCCCCCATCACTCCGCCCGCAGGTTGCCCAGATCCCGCCGGGCGTATGGGAGCGCACCGGCGCAACGGGGGAGCGCACGAACATCGGGGGCGATAGCGCAGGGGTGATCGACCGCTCGCGCCGACAGGCACGTCGGGGCGGGCCCAAAACCGGGCCCAAAACCGGGCCCAGGGCGTGTTTGATGGGTCGCGCGACGGGGGCTGTGACCCTCAGCGGGATCCGCGCCTGGCCGAAATGGTGCACTGGCGCCCTCCTGCGTGGCTCCCGCATAACGGGGGCATGACGACAATGAGCGAGCAGACCACCGATCAGCGTCCCCTGCCCGAGCGCGTCGCTGCCGACCTGCGGGACGAGATCCTGTCGGGAATCGTCCTCCCGGGCGCCGTCCTGCTGACAGCAGAACTGCGGAAGCGGTTCGTCACGTCGAGCGCGACCGTGGAACGGGCGCTCCACATCCTGTGCGAGGAACGCCTGGTCACCAGGTGCGCCGACACGGCGGATGAGGCGCCGAACGCCGTCGTCCTCGAGCACCGCCAGCGGACCATGCAACCCGCGCGGAGCTTGGCTCCGGCCGATCCGGGGCAGCCCTTCCGCTGGGTTACTGAGGCACGAAGGCGCGGGGTACGCGCCACCTGCGTGTTGCTGGAAGTCAAGCCCGTGCCCAAGCCTCCGGCCCACATCGTGCAGGCGCTCGGGCTGAACGCAGGCAACCCTGTCCTCCTGCGGTCCCAGATCCTGACGTTCGACAACGAGCCGGCCGGACTGGTCAAGGCCTACTTCCCGCTACAGATCGTCCAGGGCACCGAGATGATGGAACACCGCAAGATCCGCGGAGGCACCTCCACCCTCCTGGCCCAGCTGGGCTATCCGCCGCGCCGGTGCGTGGACTCCGTGTCCGCCCGGATCCCCACCCAAGAGCAGCACGCCCTCCTGAAGCTGCCACGCAACGTGCCGGTCCTGCGCACCTTCCGAGTGGTCCACAGCGACAATGACCGACCCGTGGAGGCCCACGACACGGTTGAGGCCGGTCACCTCTACGAATTGCAGTACGAGTTCTCACAGATTTTGTAGCGGTCCCCGGCCGCCGGTACCCCTGCCCCGAGGAGTCGGTGGTCGACCGGTCGGACAGGGAAGCGGATGGCCGGCGGAGTCGTTCAGCGAAGAGGGTCGCCCCCCCCGCGGACACTCCGGCGGCAAGCACCGAGACCCTGGGGCATGTGGCCCGAGGTCCCGTTAGGCCGCGTTTTCGTCAGGGTCGGTATCGGAGTGGATGGTCCGCCGGGATTTCCACGATGACAACTTTGTGGCCGTCCGGATCCGTCAGCCACATCTCGATCAGCCCCCACGGCTCCCGGACCGGCGGCCGCAGCACCTCCACCCCGCGTGCCACCAGCTCCTCGTGCGCCGCCGCGGCGTCCGCCACCTGGAGCCAGAGCTGGAGCGTGCCCGTGGGCGGCTCCGCGGAGCGGCCGGACACCTCCAGGAAGCCGCCGCCGAGGAAGTACACGGTGCCGCGGTCGGGTCCCGTGCCGAACTCCCGGTAGATCTCCAGCCCCAGCGCCTCGCCGTAAAAGGCCCGTGACCGGGCGGGGTCGGACGGCCGCACCAGCACCCTGCTGCTCAGTACCTGCACCATGGCACGGACCCTAGGCGAAGGGACGGGACGAAGGGCCCTGACACGGCGGCCACCCCGCTTGTTAGCCTCCCCCCATGCCACCGACCAGCCGGCAGTCCGCCGCCCCGCAGCCCCTCCCGCAGCAGTCCGGGTCCGCCGCCCCGCTCACCTTCCGCCGCGCCGTCGACGCCGACATACCCGGGCTCGTCGCGCTGGTCGAATCGGCGTACCGCGGCGATGCCAGCCGGGCCGGATGGACGACCGAGGCGGATCTGCTGGCGGGCCGGCGCACCGATCCGGACGGGGTCGCGGCCGTGGTGCGGGCCGAGGACGGCCAGCTGCTGGTCGCCGAGCGGGACGGCGAGATGATCGCCTGCTGCCAGCTCGAACACCGCGGTGATCACGTCTATTTCGGGATGTTCGCGGTCCGCCCCGAGCTCCAGGGCGGCGGCCTCGGCAAAACGATCATCGCCGAGGCGGAGCGGACCGCCCGGGACACCTGGGGCGCCCGAGAGATGCGGATGACCGTGATCCGCCAGCGCGAGGAGCTGATCGCCTGGTACGAGCGCCGCGGCTACCGCCGTACCGGCGAGCTGAGCCCGTTCCCGTACGGCGACGAGCGGTTCGGCATCCCGCAGCGCACCGACCTGGAATTCGAGCTGCTGGTCAAGGCGCTCGGCTGACGGCCTGGGGCGCCCGGCCTGGGGCGCCCACCCCTCTCACAGCCGCCCCGCCGCGATGATCCGCTCCAGGAACTGCCGGGTGCGGCCGTGCTGCGGATCGCCGAAGACCTGCCCGGCGGTGCCGCGTTCGAGCACCACCCCGCCGTCCAGGAAGCAGACCTGATCGGCCACCTCCCGGGCGAAGCCCATCTCATGGGTGGCGATGACCATCGTCATCCCCTCCTCCTTGAGATCGCGCACCACCCCGAGCACCTCGCCCACCAGCTCCGGGTCGAGCGCCGCGGTGATCTCGTCCAGCAGGAGCAGCCGTGGCCTGCCCGCCAGCGCCCGCACGATCGCCACCCGCTGCTGCTGCCCGCCGCTGAGCCGGTCCGGGTACTCCCCGGCCCGCCCGCCGAGCCCGAGCCGTTCCAGCAGCTCATGGGCGCGCGCCTCGGCCTCGGCGCGCGGCACGCCGTGGACCCGGCGCGGCGCCAGCGTGATGTTGTCCAGCACCGTCATGTGCGGGAAGAGGTTGTACGCCTGGAAGACGATGCCGATCCGGCGGCGCACCGCGTCCTCGTCCACCCGCGGGTCGGTGATCTCCTCGCCGTCCAGGAAGATCGCGCCGTCGTCGATCTCCTCCAGCAGGTTCGCGCACCGCAGCAGCGTGGACTTGCCCGATCCCGAGGCGCCGATCAGCGCGGTCACGGTGTGCGGCGCGACCTCCAGGTCCACGTCCCGCAGGACGACCGTGCCCCGCCCGTACGTCTTGCGTACGGACTCCAGCCGCAGCACCGGCCCGCCGTCCGGGGCCTCCGTTGCGGTGCGCATACCGTCGTCCCCCGCGCTCATACCGTCCCTCCCTGCGCCCGGCGGCGGTCCATCCGGGCCGTGACCCAGTCCGTGAAACGCGTCATCGGGATGGTCAGTGCGACGAACACCAGCCCCGCGACGACATACGGCGTGTAGTTGAAGTCCTTGCCGGCGATGATCTGCGCTGCGTATACCGCGTCCACCGCGCCCGCGATGGAGACCAGACCGGTGTCCTTCTGGAGCGAGACGAGGTCGTTGAGCAGCGGCGGTACCACCCGCCGTACCGCCTGCGGGAGCACCACATGGCGCAGCGCCTGGCCGCTGGACAGGCCCAGCGACCGGGCCGCGGCCCGCTGCGACGGGTGGACGGACTCGATCCCGGCGCGGAAGACCTCGGCCACGTACGCCGAATACGTCAGCACCAGCGCCGAGCCGCCGAGCACCACCGGATCGGTGGTCACGCCCTGGAGCCGCAGCGCCGGGACCCCGAAGACCACCATCAGCAGACAGATGATCAGCGGCAGCCCGCGGAAGAAGTCGGTGTACGCGGTGGCCAGCGCGCGCAGCGGAAAGAAGACCGGGCCGCGCAGCGTCCGGGCGATGGCCAGCAGCAGCCCGATCACCAGCACCGCCGCCCCGCACACCACCAGCAGCTTCAGGTTCAGCAGCAGCCCCTCCAGCACCTTCGGCAGCGCCTTCCGTGCGTACTCGGCGCTGAAGAAGGTGGCACGGGTGCGCGGCCAGCCGGGGGAGCGGGTGATGACGAGGAAGAGGACGGCGCCGGTGACGAGGGTGCTCAGCGCCGCGAGGGCGGTGGCACGCCGCGCCCGCGTCCGTTTGAACCGCTCCCGTTCGAGACGCCGTGCGGAGGGTAGGTAACCGTCGTCGGCCTTCTCCAAGGCGTCCTGTACGTACGTCATTTGAGCACCGGCGCCGACACGGCATCGGTCAGCCACTTCTTCTCCAGCGCGGCCAGCGTGCCGTTCTTGCGCAGCGCGTCCACCGCGGCCGAGACGCAGCCGGTGATCCGGCTCTCCTTGTCCAGCACCAGCCCGAACTGCTCCTTGGCCGCGCCGCCTTCGCTGCGGAACTGCCCGACGACCTCGGCGTCCTTGACCTCGGCCGAGGTGATGTAGAAGGCGGTCGGCAGATCGACCACCAGCGCGTCGATCTGCCCGTTCCGCAGTGCCGATTTGGCCAGATCGTTCTTCTGGAACACGGCCACGGACTTGCCGGGCCGGATGGTGTCGTTGATGACATCGAGGCTGGTGGTGCCGACCTGCGCGCCGAGCTTGGCGTCCTTGAGGTCGGCCACGCTCTTCGCCTTCGCGGCCTTCGAGCCCTTGAGCGCGACGACCGCCTGCCGTACGTCGTAGTAACCGGAGGAGAAGGCGACGGCCTGCTTGCGCGAGGCGCTGATGGAGATCTGGTTGATGTCGAAGTCGAACGTCTTCTCACCGGGCGCGAAGGCGTTGTTGAACGGCACGGTCCGCCACCGCACCGCGTCCTTGCCGTAGCCCAGCCGCTTGGCCACGGCGTAGGCGACGGCCGATTCAAAGCCCTTGCCGTTGGCCGGATCGTCGTCGGCGAACCAGGGGGCGTAGGCGGGCTTGTCGGTGCCCACGGTGAGTTTCCCGGAGGCCACGGTGGCCAGTTTGCCGCGGTCGCAGCTCTTTCCCTGACCGGCGGCGGAGCCGCCACCGGGGGACTCGTCCTGCGGGGCACAGCCGACGGCCGTGACGAGCAGTGCAGCGGTTGCCCAAGCGGCAAGGTGGGTGGGGCGGTTGACGAGGCGCATGGCGGGAGACTGGCAGTGCCAGGGCCCCCGTGTCGAGATCAATTGGCGAAACGTCCGCATGCTGGAAGCGCATTGCACCGCTGTGAACTGCGGATTTCCGCGTACGGCTGCCGCTGCGACGGGCCCGCTACGCGGTGAAGCGCACCGCCCGCCGGATCTCCGGCTGGTCGGTCACCACCCCGTCCAGGCCCAGCCCGCGGGCGAGGCGGAGCTGATCGTGGGTGTTGACCGTCCAGGCCAGCACCTTCAGATGGGCGGCGTGGGCGCGCTCGACCAGTTCGAGGGTGAGCCGGCGGATGTTCAGCGAGAGCATGCCCGCGCCCACCGCCTGTGCGCGGTCGACCACATCGAGTCCGTAACGGTCGCCGACCAGAGCCGTACGGACCCCCGGCAGCAGTGTGCGGATCGCGGCCAGCGCCTCGTCGTGGAAGGAGATCACATCGATCCGGCCGGTCAGATCGCGGGCCCGCATCACCTCAGCCAGCGTCCGGGCCGCCGCCACGTCCTTGATCTCTGCCTGCAACGGCGCCTTGACCGCCTCCACCACCTCCTCGAACACCGGGATCCGCTCGCCCCGCCCGGCGTCCAGCTCGCGCAGTTCGGCCAGGGTGCGCTCGGCGATCGGGCCGGTGCCGTCGGTCGTACGGTCCACATCGGCGTCGTGCATCACCACGAGCGCGCCGTCCTTGCTCAGATGCAGATCGAGTTCGATCACATCGAGGCCCTCGTGCTCGGCGCGTACAAAGGACCGCAGGGTGTTCTCCGGCTCCACGCCCATGATCCCGCGGTGTCCGATGGTGAGAAAGGACAAGGCTGCCTCGCTTCTGTCGGTTCGCTTCTGTCGGTTTGAAGGTGTCGGCCGAAAACTGTCGACCGTCGACAAACTGCTGCCCGAAACGGCGCACAGCCTAATCCGTTCCGTCTGTTGGCGCTGTAGGACAACTCGCCCCTAGCCCGTACGAGTGCCCGCAGCTCGTACGAGTGCCCCCGAGCCGGTCCAGGTCCGCCGGCATCGCCTCGGCCAGCTCCAGCTCCGCCAGGTGCCGGCGTTCGCTCCAGTCCAGGGCGATCCGCGGGAACTGCCACTCCTCCGGGGCACCCGGGTCGTCGGCGCCGTCGGCCCAGGCGGCGAGCGCCTCGCGGCCCGCCTCGGTGAGGGCAATGTCCGGCAGTTTTATACCTAGGGCTCCTCCCGGCGCGGGGGAGCGGAGGGCCGTGAGGCTCTTGGGGGTGGTGTGGCATATGCCACACCACTGTCCGGTGTTTACGCCGGGACGTCCGCTCTCACCACCGGAGGAATGGCGGATTCCCTTGTCCTGGCGGGCAGAACGTCTTGAAGACTCGGCCACTCGCAGGAAAAAGATGCGTCTATGGCGGGTTACCGCAGAATAATTTTCACCGACCCCCCTTGAGCTGGCGATCCTTGGCTGGTTACGGTGGCCGGACAAGAGGATCTACCGCCGGAGGGCAGTCATGACGGAAATCTTTTCGCCTGTGGGTGTCCCGGAGGGCACCGCGACCGCAGAGCGTGTGGTCGACCATCCGGCGTGGCCCGTCCTCAAGGACGCGGTCGAGGCCATCCGCCCGTGGCAGTCCAAGGACGGCTCGATCGACCTGGAGGCCGACGGTGCGCCGCGTGCCGACGCCGTCCGCGCCGAGGTCGAGCGCGCGATAGCGGCCGTCGAGCAGCTCGCCCCGCTGCTGCCCCACGACGCCGAATACCACCGAGCGCTCGTCGCCGACCTGCGCCGCTGGGCCGACGAGGGCTACGGCGTGCCGGACTTCCTCGACTCGCTGCTGGCCTTCCAGCCCGCCCGGCAGCGCGCCGACGGCCTCCAGCACCTCGTCCTGTTCCCCATGTACACCCAGAACGGCAACCCGGACCGCAACTTCGAGGCCGTCGTCCTGCGCATGGTCTGGCCGGAATGGCTCGCCGAGCTGGAGCGCACCCGCTACGACAACCCCCTCTTCTGCGGCATCACCTTCGAGGACTTCACGGCCGGCTACGACACCAACTCGGCGGTGCTCTTCCCCGAGACGATCTCGGTGCGCGAGGCGCCCGAGCGCTTCTCCTGGGGCGGCATCTTCTGCGACCGCGAGGCCGCCCGCTTCCGCCGCGTCACCGAGGCCGCCGTCGGCATCCTCGGCCTGGACATCCCCGACGACATCCGCGAGATGGTCGCCGACCAGGAGCGCTGCCAGGAAGCCTTCGTCCTGTGGGACATGGTCCACGACCGCACCCACAGCCACGGCGATCTGCCGTTCGACCCCTTCATGATCAAGCAGCGCCAGCCGTTCTGGATGTACGGCCTCGAAGAGCTGCGCTGCGACCTCACCGCCTTCAAGGAGGCCGTGAAGCTGGAGGCCGAGGGCTACCGCCAGGCGCGTGACGTCCAGTTCGCGGTGATCTTCGACCGGATGTTCCGCTTCCCCGTCACCGGCGACCGGGTGCGCAATTATGACGGCCTCGGCGGCCAGCTGCTCTTCGCCTACCTGCACCAGCACGACGTCGTACGCTGGACGGACAACACACTGCACATCGACTGGGAGCGGGCGCCCAAGGTCACCAACGAGCTGTGCGGCGAGATCGAAAAGCTCTACCGCGACGGCATCGACCGGCCCAAGCTGGTCCACTGGCTCGCCGCGTACGACCTCGTCTCGACCTACCTCGCACCGCACCCGGGCTCGGTCTGGGCCAAGGGACCCGACGCCCTCGACCTGGACCAGCCGCCGCGCAAACTGGTGGACGACGTGCTGCCGGACGAGTTCCCGCTGAGCATGTTCTACGAGGCGCTGCGCAAGAAGCTGCGTACGGTGATCGCCTCCACCAAGGGCATCACCGCCGACAGCGACGTGCTGGCGGCGGCATGACGAACACAGCGCACAGCGACCGGCACGACTCCCGGCGGGCGGCCGTCCAGGGGCAGGACGAGGAGGCGACGGAGATGGGTACTTCGACGGGCGGACAGGGGCCGCTGGACGGCGCTGTCATCGCGGTGGCGGGAGCGGCCGGACCGGCCGGCCGGGCCACCCTGCTGCGGCTCGCCGAAGCGGGTGCGGTGGTGGTCGGCTCCGACGCGGACCCCGAGCGGCTGGCGGAGGCCGTGGACGCGGCGCGCTATGCGCACGGCGGCGCCACGGTGATAGGGGACACCGTCGACCTTCTCGACCTGGACCAGACCCGCGAATGGGCGGACCGCACGGAAAAGGAATTCGGCCGGATCGACGGGCTGATCCACCTCGTGGGCGGCTGGCGCGGCTCCTCGACCTTCGCGGAGACCAACCTGACGGACTGGGACACGCTGCACAAGCTGCTGATCCGTACCGTCCAGCACACCTCCCTCGCCTTCAACGACGCCCTCGAACGCAGCGGCAACGGCCGCTTTCTCCTGATCAGCGCGGCGGGCGCCTCGAAGCCCACCGCCGGCAACGCCGCCTACGCCGCCTCCAAGGCCGCCGCCGAGGCGTGGACGCTCGCGATGGCGGACGGCTTCCGCAAGGCGGGGGGCGAGGAGGGTCCGCGCGCCGCGGCTGCCATCCTGATCGTCAAGGCGCTCGTCAACGACCAGATGCGCGCCGAGCGACCGAACGCCAAGTTCGCGGGCTTCACCGACGTCACGGAGCTGGCCGAGGCCATCGCCGGGGTCTGGGGCAGGCCCGCCCAGGAAGTGAATGGACAGCGTCTGTGGCTGACCCCCAAGCAGTGAGCCGTGCCGTGACCGAAGCCGTCAGCGAGGCGGTGAGCCGGGCCGTGCCGTCGGCCGTGCAGCGGGCGGTGAACGAAGCGATGAGCGCGACGGACGGCCGGGCGGCGAGCCCGGCCGCCGGCGCCGGCACGACCGACGCCCGGCAGCACCACGACACCCAGGTACGCGGCTTCGCCAGCGACAACTACGCGGGCGCCCACCCGGAGGTCCTGGCCGCGTTCGCCCTCGCCAACGGCGGCCACCAGGTCGCCTATGGCGAGGACGACTACACCGCGCACCTCCAGCGCGTCGTCCGCAGCCACTTCGGGCAGAGCGCCGAGGCGTTCCCGGTGTTCAACGGCACCGGCGCCAACGTCGTCGCCCTCCAGGCCGTCACCGACCGCTGGGGCGCGGTGATCGCCGCCGAGACCGCGCACATCAACGTCGACGAGGGCGGCGCGCCCGAGCGGGTCGGCGGGCTCAAGCTGCTGACCGTACCGACCGAGGACGGCAAGCTCACGCCCGAGCTGATCGACCGGCAGGCGTGGGGCTGGGAGGACGAGCACCGCGCCATGCCGCAGGTCGTCTCGATCGCCCAGAGCACCGAGCTGGGCACCGTCTACACCCCTGACGAGGTGCGGGCGATCTGCGAACACGCCCATGAGCGCGGCATGCTGGTGCACCTCGACGGCGCCCGGATAGCCAACGCCGCGGCGACGCTGGACGTCCCGATGCGGGCCTTCACCAATGCCGTCGGCGTCGACATCCTCTCCTACGGTGGCACCAAGAACGGCGCGGTCTTCGGCGAGGCCGTGATCGTCCTCAACCACGACGCCGTACGCGCCATGAAGCATCTGCGCAAGCTGTCCATGCAGCTGGCCTCGAAGATGCGCTTCGTCTCCGTCCAGCTGGAGGCCCTGCTGGCCAAGGACCTGTGGCTGCGCAACGCCCGGCACGCCAACACCATGGCGCAGCGGCTGGCCGCCGGCGTCCGGCAGATCGACGGCGTCGAGATCCTCTACCCGGTGCAGTCCAACGCGGTCTTCGCCCGTCTCCCGCACGACGTCAGCGAGCGCCTCCAGAAGCGCTTCCGCTTCTACTTCTGGGACGAGGCGGCCGGCGATGTGCGCTGGATGTGCTCGTTCGACACGACGGAGCAGGACGTCGACGGATTCCTGGCGGCGCTGCGGGAGGAAATCGCGCGCTGATCCGCTGCGCTTTGCCGCGCCCCACGTTTTCGGCTTTCCCGCCGTGGGGGTTTGTCGCCGTTTCGCCTGCGGCGGGCGGGGGTTGTGTGTCGGCCGCGGTGCCGCCCCTGCGGACTTCGTCCTCCGGTGCGGCCCCTCCCGACGGTGGGGGGAGGAGGCCGGTGGGGGTGGGCGTCGGGTGTCCCGTTCTCGTGACGCGCACCCGACTGCGTACGTACGCCCCCACTGTCTTTTCCCACCCCCTACGGGGAGGTGCCGGGCCGTAGCGGCGGAGCCGTGTCTGGAGAAGGCGTGTCCCGGCGCCCGTATCGAGATCGGCGAGGTCTGGGGGCACTGATCTTGGTGCCCGCCCACGTGTTCCAGGGACCGCGCACCGAGCACGTGCACCCCTCGTGCCCGGGCCGTGCGGCAGCGCACCCGCACCGCGCATGACCGTCCGGGCAGTTCCCGTCGCCCGACGGCGGCGTGAGAATGACCCGATGAGACCTGACACGGCATACCACGACGAGATGGGCAGGCAGTTCGCCGTCCAGGCCACCGGCAGTGCCTATCACGCGTATACCGACCGGCCCGCCATGCTGAGGATGGCCGGTGACGTGAGCGGGCTGCGGGTTCTGGATCTGGGGTGCGGGGCGGGCCACCTTGCGGCTGAGCTGGTGCAGCGGGGTGCCGCGCAGGTCGTGGGCGTCGAAGGAAGCGAGGCCCTGCTGCGGGTCGCTCGGGAGCGTCTCGGCGAGGGTGCCGTCTTACACCACCACGACCTCGAGGAGCCCTTGGCCTACTTGGCGGACCGGTCGTTCGACCTGGCGGTGATGGCCCTCGTCTACCACCACATCGACGCACGCCGGGAGCTGCTCTCCGAGATCCGGCGCGTACTGCGGCCCGGCGGCACGCTCCTCGTCTCCACCACTCATCCGACCAGCGACTGGGCCTACTTCGGCGGTTCGTACTTCGCCGATGAGCGTGTGGAGCTCCCGTTCGGCGACGGATTCGCCCTCAACTTCTGGCGCATGACGCTGGAACAGTTCCTCGGCGAGCTTCTCGGCAGCGGCTTCGTGCTGGAAGAGCTCGCGGAGCCCCGGGCGACGGAGGAAGCCCGGCTGGTCGATCCGCGTCGCTACGACAAGACCCACAACCAGCCGCTCTTCCTGTCCGTCAGGCTCCGCCGTCCGTAGCGGAACCGCCCCGGTTGCGCGCCGAGCGGCACAGGTGGGGCCGGGTCGGCGCGCCGCGAGGCCCCGTCAGGCGCCCGGTACCGGGGCGGTGCCGCCCAGGTGGGCCGGGATCCACCAGGTGTCCTCGGCGTCCCTGGGGCGTACGGGGTAGGCGCGCTGGGCGGCCTCCAGGAGGTCCTGGACGCGGGCGCGCAGCCGGTCGGTGATCTTCTCGGCGTGGTCGGCGGGGTCGGCCTCCAGCGCCTCGCCGACGCGGATGGTGATCGGGAAGTGGTTACGGCCCAGATCGCGCTTGTGGCCCTTGGTCCACAGCCGCTGGGTGCCCCACAGGGCCAGCGGGATCAGGGGTACGCCCGCCTCCTGCGCCAGCCGGGCCGCACCCGACTTGAAGTTCTTGAGGGTGAACGACTCGGAGATCGTCGCCTCGGGGAAGACGCCGATGATCTCCCCGGAGCGCAGCGCGGTCAGCGCGTGCTTGTAGGCGTGCATGCCCTGTGCGCGGTCGACCGGTATGTGCTTCATCGCGCGCATCAGCGGCCCCGACACCTTGTGCCGGAAGACCGACTCCTTCGCCATGAAACGGACCAGCCGCTTGGCGGGCCGCGCCGCCAGGCCCGCGAAGACGAAGTCGAGATAGCCGATGTGATTGCTCACCAGGACCGCGCCGCCGCGGCGCGGGATGTTCTCGGCCCCCGAGATGTCGAACTTGAGGTCGAGCGCCTTGAAAACGGTGCGGGCGGCACCGATCACCGGCGGATAGACGAGCTCGGCCATATCGGGAGACCCCTTCTCTGTGCCTGGGGAGGGTTCTCCCGGCGGTGACGTGAACCTAAACCTACCCGGCCGTAAACCTACGCGGCCGTAACTGTGCGGCTCCGGGAGATCGTGCCCGATCACGGCCGTGGCGGCCAGCGGGCCGACGGCCCCGACCGGGAGATTCTCGTCACGTGAGGGACGGTAACGACCGGTACGTACCGGTGCGGGCCGGTGGGAATGGCGACCGGGGCGGGGTCGGCGAGGCGGGCTCAGGCCGTCGTCCGGTCCGCCGTCCTGCGCAGGAGGAGGTACATCTCGCAGCCCAGGCAGTAGCCGAAGGCCGCGTTCAGGAACGCCGCGGCGAGCGCGCAGCCGGTGGCCGCCATGCCCAGCCACTGCGGCCCGGCGAAGTAGCCGATCAGTCCCACGACGGCGAAGAGCAGGCCGACGCCCTGCGCGAAGCGCGGCGGGGCAGCGGACTCGAACTCGGTCGGCGGCGCGAGCCGGGGACGTACCGCCACCTTGAACAGCACGGCATACGGGGAGCGCTGGACGCCGGCCGCCGCCCCGATGGCGAAGACCAGGGCCTGGACGGCCAGCAGCGGGCCGCTCCCGGAGATCAGTACGGCGGCCAGGACGACGGTGGTGAGCGCCGCGCCGAACCGCGGGCCGCGGACGTCGAGCGAGGCGGGGGGAGGGGTGTCGGAAGGCATGGCTCCAGCCTGGCGTACCGCGGCCCCGCTCCGGAACCGCGGCGTCCGCGGGAATGATGGCGGTCTCGTGAATGCTGCATGCTGAGACGGCGGGCCCGGGATGACGGGCCCGGGATGAGGGGACTCATCGGACATGACGGGACTGATGGTGTGCATCGCGGTGCTCGCGGCGGCGAGCGCCTTCGGCATATGGCACCAGCGCCGCAACGGGAGGCTGACGGTGCGAGGGCGGGACGACGGGGAGCGGCTGGGCGCCGCCGAGATCGGCGCGGAGCTGGGCGAGCGGGCCACCCTGGTGCAGTTCTCCAGCGCCTTCTGCCAGCCGTGCCGGGCCACCCGGCGCACCCTGGCGGAAGTTGCGCAGATGCTGGAGGGCGTGGCGCATGTGGAGGTTGACGCCGAGGCCCATCTCGACCTCGTGCGGAATCTGAACATTCTGCGCACGCCGACCGTGCTGGTGCTGGACGCACGGGGCGCGATCGTGCGCCGCGCCGCAGGTCAGCCCCGCAAGGCCGATGTCATAGCCGCCCTGGGCACGGCCCTCGGTGATTGATCTCCCAGATGCCCGGCGCCACTTGACGCTGCGCCGTGAGCATCGTCAGTGTGACGTTATGCGGCCAGGAACCCTTCTGTACGGACGCGCGCACGTGGACCTTCTGCGGACCGCCAGCGCGCGCTGTCCCAGCGTGTGAGCGGCGACGACCCCACCGCCGCCGGCAACCGCGCTGCGGCCGGCGGCCCTGCATCGGCTCCTCCACTCCCTCAGAAGGACAACTCCATGACGGTCTCTCCCGACCTCGGCACGCCCCCTCTCGCCGGCCCCGATCTGCTGCGCTCCGTCTTCCGGCAGCACGCCGCCGGCGTCGCGGTGATCACCGCGCACGGCTCCCGCCCCGTCGGCTTCACCGCCACCTCCCTGACCTCCGTCGCCGCCGAGCCCCCGCTGCTCTCGTTCGGCATCGGCACCGGTTCCTCCAGCTGGCCGGCCGTCGCCGAGGCCGCGCACATCGGCGTCCACATACTCGGCGAGCACCAACGGGAGCTCGCCGCCACCTTCGCCCGCAGCGGCGCGGACCGCTTCGGCCCGGCCACCTCCTGGCGCACCGGCCCCGAGGGTGTGCCCCTCCTGGACGGCGTCCTGGCCTGGATGGTGTGCCGCGTCGTCGCGAAGGTGCCGGCCGGCGACCACCGCATCGTGCTCGCCCAGCCCGTCGCCGGCGACCCCGCAGGACCCGGCCGGCCGCTGCTCTACCACCAGGGCCGCTTCAACGCGCTGCGGGACTGACGAGTTCCCGCGCGGCGTCGTCTTCATCCGGTCGGGACCGTTGGCAAGGTCACAGTTCAGCGTCCTTGATTCGGGGGACGAGACTGGGTGTACTGGCTAGTAACATGACGGGCGGCGCGGGGATCCGTATCCGACCCGGAGCCGCCCCACAAGGCGCCTATGCTGCCGGTACAAGGCAGTTCTGAAGAGACGATGCAGGTAGGAGAGCCGGCGTGAGCTTGAGGATCGTTGTCTGTGTGAAGTACGTGCCCGACGCCACCGGCGACCGGCACTTCGCCGAGGACCTGACCGTCGACCGTGACGACGTGGACGGTCTGCTCTCGGAGCTCGACGAGTACGCCGTCGAGCAGGCCCTGCAGATCAAGGAAGCCGCCGACGACGCGGAGATCACGGTGCTGACCGTGGGCCCCGAGGACGCCAGTGACGCGCTGCGCAAGGCGCTGTCGATGGGCGCCGACAAGGGTGTCCACGTCGAGGACGACGACCTGCACGGCACCGACGCGCTGGGCACCTCGCTCGTGCTCGCCAAGGCCATCGAGAAGACCGGCTACGACCTGGTCGTCTGCGGTATGGCTTCCACCGACGGCACCATGGGCGTGCTGCCCGCGCTGCTCGCCGAGCGGCTCGGTGTCCCGCAGGTGACCCAGCTCTCCGAGGTCTCCGTCGAGGGCGGCGTCGTCACCGGCCGCCGCGACGGCGACACCGCCAGCGAGCAGCTGGAGGCCGCGCTGCCCGCCGTCATCTCCGTCACCGACCAGTCGGGCGAGGCGCGTTACCCCTCCTTCAAGGGCATCATGGCCGCCAAGAAGAAGCCGGTGGAGTCGCTGGACCTGGACGACCTGGACATCGAGGCGGACGAGGTCGGCCTGGAGGGTGCCTGGACCGCCGTCGACGAGGCGGCCGAGCGTCCGGCCCGCACCGCCGGCACCATCGTCAAGGACGAGGGCGAGGGAGCCAAGCAGCTCGCAGAGTTCCTCGCGGGTCAGAAGTTCATCTAAGGGCCGCTGGCAGCGCCCGCTCCTCAACCGCCGTCATTCTTCCCGCAGGAGAGCAACCCCATGGCTGAAGTCCTTGTCTACGTCGACCACGTGGACGGTGCCGTCCGCAAGCCCACCCTCGAGCTGCTCACGCTGGCCCGTCGCATCGGCGAGCCGGTGGCCGTCCACCTCGGTGCGAACGCCGAGGAGGCCGCGAAGGTCCTCGGCGAGCACGGTGCCGTAAAGGTGCTGGCCGCCGACGCCCCCGAGTTCGCCGAGTACCTCGTCGCCCCCAAGGTCGACGCGCTCCAGGCCGCCTACGACGCGGTCTCCCCGGCCGCCGTGCTGCTGCCGTCCTCCGCCGAGGGCAAGGAGATCGGTGCCCGCCTCGCGGTCCGCATCGGCTCCGGCATCATCACCGACGCCGTCGACCTGGAGGCCGGCGACGAGGGCCCGGTGGCCACGCAGTCCGTCTTCGCGGCGTCGTTCACCACCAAGTCCCGCGTCTCCAAGGGCACCCCGGTCATCACCGTCAAGCCCAACTCCGCCGCCCCCGAGGCCGCCCCGGCCGCCGGTACGGTCGAGCAGCTCGCGGTGACCATCGCCGACTCCTCCAAGGGCACCAAGATCGTCTCGCGCACCCCGCGCGAGTCGACCGGCCGCCCGGAGCTGACCGAGGCCGCGATCGTGGTCTCCGGTGGCCGCGGCGTCAACGGCGCCGAGAACTTCCCGGTCATCGAGGCGCTCGCCGACTCGCTCGGCGCGGCCGTCGGCGCCTCGCGTGCCGCGGTGGACGCCGGCTGGTACCCGCACACCAACCAGGTCGGCCAGACCGGTAAGTCGGTCTCGCCGCAGCTGTACATCGCGGCCGGTATCTCCGGTGCGATCCAGCACCGCGCCGGTATGCAGACCTCGAAGACGATCGTCGCCATCAACAAGGACGCCGAGGCGCCGATCTTCGACCTCGTCGACTACGGCGTGGTCGGCGACCTCTTCGACGTCGTCCCGGCCCTGACCGAAGAGGTCAAGACCCGCAAGGGCTGACCCGTTCCCGGACCGGCACTGCCCGAGGCCCCGTACGCATGTGCCGTACGGGGCCTCGGCGCGATCTCAGTCGCCCGTCGCCCCGTCGATCCGCTCACGCAGCAGATCCGCATGGCCGTTGTGGCGGGCGTACTCCTCGATCATGTGGACGTAGATCCAGCGCAGATTCAGCTCCTTGCCGGTGCGCTCGTGGACGAAGGTCTCGTCCAGCCCGCGGCCCTTGACCGCCGCGTCGGCCGCCTCGATCTCGGCGCGCAGCGTCGCGAGGTCCGTCCGGGCCCCGGCCGGGTCGGCGTCGTCGAAGTCGGCGTCGATGTTGCGGTCGAGGTCGTAGAGGTCCTCGATCTCCTCGCCGGCGAAGCGCTCGCGGAACCAGCTGCGCTCGACCAGCGCCAGATGGCGCACCAGCCCGAGCAGGGTGAGGGTGGAGGGCGGGGCGCTCGCCTCGACGAGCTGCTCCGGGGTCAGCCCGGTGCACTTGGCGAGGAGGGTGTCGCGGTGCCAGTCGAGCCAGCCCTGGAGCATCTCGCGTTCGCCGGCGGCGGCGGGCATGTCGCGGCGGGTGATCTGGGGTGCGGTCCATGTCATGCGGCGAGTCTGGCGGGGGTGGCGGCGGTGTGTCACGGAGTTATGGATCTTCGGTGCGGGGCCGTGATCTGCACCGCCTCGGGCGAGAGGGTGTTGACCTCGCCAAACCGACACAGTTAACTTCACTATACGGATTGTTGATTCCGTGGAGTGGAAAAATAAACATGCCCGGCGGATGCCGGGCAAAGAACCGGGAGGGTGTCGAATGGGGCAGCAGGAGACCGTGGCGACGAGCCTTGCGGACACCGTACGCGAGGGCATCGACGCCGCACTCGCCGCGGTGGACGCCGATCTGGCGCGGCGCTACCCGGGCGACCCCGGCACCCGTCAGCCGGTCCACACGGTCTACGTCCCAGGCGACGCCTTCGCCGCCGACACCATCCGCTCCTGGGGTGACCAGGCGCTCGCCGCCCTCGACGAGCACGCCCCCGACGCCGCCTCGCTCGCCGCCGTCCTCGGGATCCCCGAGGCCCTCGCCGGACCCGTCTACCAGCGGGTCCGCGCCAAACTGGAGCGCGAGCCCGTCGAAGACCTGCGCATCGACTTCGAGGACGGCTACGGCGTGCGCTCGGACGCCGAGGAGGACGCGGACGCCGCCCGCGCCGCCGCGCTCGTCGTCGCCGCCTACCAGGACGGCACCGCCGCCCCGTACATGGGTATCCGGATGAAGTGCATGGAGGCCGCCGTCCGCGACCGCGGCATCCGCACCCTGGACATCTTCCTCACCGGCCTGATGGAGGCCGGCGGCCTGCCCGACGGTCTGGTGCTGACGCTGCCCAAGGTGACCTACACCGAGCAGGTCACCGCCATGGTGCGGCTGCTGGAAGCCTTCGAGAAGGCCCGCGGCCTGGAAAGCGGCCGGATCGGCTTCGAGATCCAGGTGGAGACCACCCAGTCGATCCTGGGCCCCGACGGCCGCGCCACGGTCTCCCGCATGATCGAGGCCGCCAAGGGCCGCGCCACCTCCCTGCACTACGGCACCTACGACTACAGCGCCTCCTGCGGCATCAGCGCCGCCCACCAGTCGCTCGACCACCCCGCCGCCGACTACGCCAAGACCGTGATGCAGGTGGCCGCCGCGGGCACCGGCGTCCGGCTCTCCGACGGCTCGACGAACATGCTGCCGGTCGGCACGACGGACCGGGTCCACGAGGTCTGGCGGCTGCACCACGGCCTCGTCCGCCGCTCGCTGGCCCGCGCCTACTACCAGGGCTGGGACATGCACCCCGGCCACCTCCCCACCCGCTACGCCGCGGTCTACGCCTTCTACCTGGAGGGCCTCGAACAGGCCGCGTCCCGGCTCGCGGCGTATGTCGCCAAGGCGGGCGGCGATGTCGCCGACGAGCCCGCCACCGCCAAGGCCCTGGCCGGCTATCTGCTGCGCGGTCTGGACTGCGGTGCGGTTGCCTCCGGCGAGGTTGCGCGGCTCACGGGGCTGACCCGCGCCGACCTTGACTCACTGGCCGGCCGTTTGCCGTTCGGCGGTTAGCCCCACGTTGTCGGCCGTCCCGCCGTAGGGGTTTGTCGCCGTTGCGCCTGCGGCGGGCGTGGGTTGTACGGGTGCGGTGCCACGCCTCCGGACTTCGTCCTGCGGCCCGGCCCCTCCCCGTTGTGGGTGGGAGAAAACCAGTGGGGGTGCCTGTGAGCGGTCGGGTGCCGCCTGTCTGTCGAGTCATACGGGACCGGACGCACAACGCACGCCCCACCGACCCCTTCCCCCCACCCACGGGAGGGGCCGCGCCGCAGGACGAAGTCCGGAGGCGTGGCACCGCACCCGTACAACCCACGCCCGCCGCAGGCGCAACGGCGAAAACCCCTACGGCGGGGAAGCCGAAAACGTGCGGCCCTACCCCACGGGGGCCAGCTCGCCCGACCCCCGGGCGATCAACCGGGTCGGCAGCTCCACCCGCCGCGGCGGGTCGTCCACGCCGTCGAGGCGGCGGAAGAGCAGGCCGGCGGCGGTCCGGCCCAGCTGGGCCGCGTCCTGTGCCACGACCGTGATCGCGGGCCGTACGAGATCGGCGAGTTCGAAGTCGTCGAAGCCCACCAGGGCCACCGGGCGCGGGAGTTCGCGCAGGACGCGGACGGCCGTGACGGTGACGCGGTTGTTGCCCGCGAACAGCGCGGTGACCGGGGAGGGCCCCTCCAGCATGGCGGCCGCGGCGGCCCGTACCCGCTCCGGCGCGGTGGAACCCGGCGCCACCCAGGACTCCTCAACCGGCAGCCCGGCCGCGGCCATTGCGGCGCGATAGCCGCGCAGCCGCTCACTGGCGGTGTGGATGCGCGGCTGGTCGCCGATGAAGCCGATGCGGCGGTGGCCGTGCGCGATCAGATGGGCGACCGCCTCCCGGGCGCCGCCGAAGCTGTCGGAGAGCACCGTATCGGCGTCGATCCGGCCGGCCGGACGGTCCACGAAGACCGTCGCGACCCCCGCCGCGATCTCCGGCTCCAGATAGCGGTGATCGTCACCGGCCGGGATCACGACCAGCCCGTCCACCCGCCGCGCGCACAGTGCCAGCACCAACTCCTGCTCCCGGGCCGGGTCCTCGGCGCTGGAGCCGTTGATCAGCAGTGCACCGTGGGCGCGGGCGACCTCCTCGACGGCACGGCTCAGGGGACCGTAGAACGGGTCGGCGAGATCCTCCAGCACCAGGCCGATGCTGGCCGTACGGCCCTTGCGCAGGATCCGGGCGGAGTCGTTGCGGCGGAAGCCGAGGGCCGTGATGGCCTCCTGGACGCGGCGTTCGGTGTCCGGGGTGACGCCCGCCTCGCCGTTGACCACGCGGGAGACCGTCTTGAGACCGACGCCGGCGCGCGCCGCCACATCCTTCATCGTGGGCCGGGTGCCGTAGCGACGGGAGGTGCCCTGCGCGGTGTCCGACACGGTGTGCGGCCTCATTCTGTAGGGGGCTTGCGGAGGGGCGGGGGGTGCCGTCGAGCATAGCCCCTGGACAACGTTGTCAGCTGCCGTAAGACTGGCGTTCTCACGCCGGGCCGACCGGCCCCGGATCCCGGGCCCACCAGGAGATTCCACACCGATGCAGACGGACCTGAGCGCAGCGCTCGACATTGGCGGCACCAAGATCGCCGGAGCCCTGGTGGACGCGCACGGCAGGCTGGTCGTACGGGCCGCCCGGCCCACCCCCGCCGACCAGGACGGGGCGGCGGTGATGCGCGCGGTGGCCGAGGTGGTCGGGGAGCTCGCCGCGGTGCCCGAGTGGGCGCGGGTGGCGGCCGTGGGGATCGGCAGCGCGGGGCCCGTGGATGCCTCGGCCGGTACGGTCAGCCCCGTCAACATCCCCGGCTGGCGCGACTTTCCGCTGGTCGCCGGGGTGCGGGCGCTGGTCGGGGAGCGGCCGGTGACGCTGGTCGGCGACGGGGTGGCGATGACCGCGGCCGAACACTGGCAGGGCGCGGCCCGCGGCCACGACAACGCCCTGTGCATGGTGGTCTCCACCGGGGTCGGCGGCGGACTCGTCCTGAACGGCCGGCTGCATCCGGGCCCCACCGGCAACGCCGGGCACATCGGCCACATCAGCGTCGACCTCGACGGTGACCCCTGCCCGTGCGGCGGCCGCGGCTGCGTCGAGCGGATCGCCAGCGGCCCCAACATCGCCCGCCGCGCGCTGGCCGACGGCTGGCTGCCGGGCCCCGACGGCGACACCAGCGCCGTCGCCGTCGCCGCCGCGGCCCGCGCCGGTGACCCCGTCGCCGTCCGGTCCTTCGAGCGGGCCGCCCAGGCGCTGGCCGCCGGGATCGCCGCCACCGCGACACTGGTCGAGATCGATATCGCGGTCATCGGCGGGGGAGTTGCGGGCGCCGGAGACATCCTCTTCGCCCCCCTTCGTCGCGCCCTGCGCAGCTACGCCACGCTGTCGTTCGTGGCGGACCTGACGGTCGTGCCCGCTCAAATGGGGACGGACGCCGGGGTGGTGGGCGCCGCGGCCGCTGCACAACAGTCCCGTCTCGATGCCTTCGCACCTCTGCCCTGAAGCCACCCGTCGCACCCGTGCGCCCCTTAGTCTGTTGCCGACCGTGCCGTGTTCCGTGAGGTGTGCGGCGTACGGGCCAGGAATCGGGTATCGAGGGGATCGCGACGATGACACCGGGGGAGCGCGAGCACCGCGGCGCGGATGAGCCGGGCGAACAGGGCGGCGCGAGCGGCGGGGCGGCGGCCGCACGGCCCGGCAATGGGGCGCCCAAGGCTGCTTCGGCGAGCGGCCCCCAGCGCGGTACGGACGCCGATCTGACCGGGCGGCTGCTCGGCGGCCGCTACCGCGTCACCGGCCGGCTCGGCCGCGGCGGGATGGGCGTGGTCTGCCGCGCCGTGGACGAGGTGCTCGGCCGCGAGGTCGCCGTCAAGGTCCTGCGCGCCTACACCGACGCCTCCGCTCCCGAACTCGCCGATCTGCGCACCCGGATGCAGCGCGAGGCGCGGGCCGCGGCCCGTATCCGCCACTCCGGCGTGGTCACCGTGCACGACGTCATCGACGAGGACGGCCGCCCCGTCATCGTGATGGAGCTGATCGACGGGCCCTCGCTGGACGACGCCCTCCAGCAGCAGGGCTCCCTCGACCCGCGGGAGATCGCCCGGATCGGCGCCCAGGTGATGGACGCGCTGGACGCCGCCCACCAGGTGGGCGTGCTGCACCGCGATGTGAAGCCGGGCAACGTACTGCTGGACCGCAGCGGGCGGGTGGTGCTCACCGACTTCGGCATCGCCAGCATCGAGGCCCCCGGCGACGGCGCCGCCACCAACATCACTCGCAGCGGCGAACTGGTCGGCTCCCTCGACTACTTGCCGCCCGAGCGCGCCCAGGGCCAGGACCCCACCCCGGCCTCGGACATCTGGTCGCTGGGCATGACGCTGTACGCGGCCGTGGAGGGCGGCGGCGCCCCGTTCCGCCGTACGTCGGTGTGGTCCACGCTCACCGCGATCGTCACCGAACCGCTGCCGGAGCCGCAGCGGGCCGGGCCGCTCACGACCGTGCTGCACGCCCTGATGGCCAAGAACGCGGCCGACCGGCCGTCGGCGGCCCAGGCGCGCAGCATGCTGACGGCGGTGGCCGAGGGCCGCGAGCCGTCGGCGGCGCCGGTGCCGGGCGCGCCGCATCTGCCCACCGCCACGGACATCCGGCCACTGCCGACGCCGCCGCCTCCGCCGAAGGAGTTCCCGCAGGGAGCGGGGGGCGCCGGGGCCGGTGGCGCGGCGTCCGGGAGTGCCGGCGCGGCAAGCGGAAGCGGCAGTAACTCCGGTGCGCCGCCCGCCAGTTGGCTGTCCGGCGGTCCGGGATCCCAGGGCACCCCGGCCTCCTCCACGACCCCGCCCGATGCCGACACCCCCGTCTCCGCCCTCGGCCCCGGCTTCGACCCGCCGGGCGTGGTGAGCGGCCCGGCCGTGGGGGACACCGGCACCCACCCGCATCCGCGGAACGCGCCCGGGGGCGACACCGAGCGGCTGCCCGCCCGCCGCCGGCGCCGCCTGGTGCTCGCCGTTGCGGCGGTGCTGGCCGTCCTCGCCACCGGCGGCGGGGTGACCTACGCCCTGGTCGGCGGCGGTCCGAGCAGGACCGTCGCGGACGGCGGAGCGCGGTCGGCGCCGCCGGCCGGAAAGCCCTCGCCGGTCGCCGACCCGAGCCCGTCCGGCAGCAAGCAGGCCGGCAAGGGCGACGCCAAGGCGGGCGGCAAGGGCAAGGAGAACGGCACCGGTGCCTCGCCGTCCGCCTCCCAGGAGCCCTCGTCGGACCCGACCGGCAAGGACACCGAGCCCGGTGCGTCGGGCGGGAGTCTGGGCGGGCTGCTCGGCGGAGCCACGGGGGGCGGCCACGGCGGTACGTCGGGTGGCACGGACGGCGGCAGCTCCGGTACGTCCGGCGGCAGCGATGGCGGCACCAGCGGCACCAGCGGCGGCGGCGACCCCACCCCGAAGACCTCGTGCGTCTCCATCGGCGGCGGCAAGACCAACTGCGACGTCTGGCGCTCCGCGACCTCGTACACCGCGTCCTTCCAGCAGGCCGGCACCGTCAACGCGGGCACCAACTACTTCTACTGCCAGGCGAATCTGGGCCGCCGCGAGACGTACGGGAAGTGGACGAACGTCTGGTGGGCCAAGACCGATGACGACAGCGGGAACACCGGTGTCTACATCAGCGTCGTCTACCTCACTGGTGGCGAGAACGATCAGCCCATTCCCGGCCTGCCCACCTGCTGACGTTCCGCAAAGACGCGGTAGACGGCGATGCCGTGGGCCGGGACCGTGGCGGAAATGCTGCCCGTGGTGTGCGAGGCGCGGTGCCGCCACAGGTCGCGCAGCCGGTAGCGGTCGGCCTGGGGGAGGCCCACGTCCCGGGCGGTGGTGGCCAGGCGCTGCGGCGCTCCCGTCTCGTTGAAGAGGGCGACCGCGCGGTCACCGTTCGCCAGCGGTTTGACGAGCGTCCAGCGGCCGGAGTCGGAGGCCGCCACGGTGGCCTGCTTGCCCAGCGCGTCCTGGTCGAGCGCGATGACGTCCTTGTTGCCCAGGATCGCGAGGGATTCCGGGGTCGCCGTGCGCAGATCGGAGCCGATGAGCAGCGGGGCGGACATCATGGCCCAGAGGGAGAAGTGGCTGCGGTACTCGGTGTCCGTCATCCCGCCGTTGCCGACCTCCAGCATGTCCGGATCGTTCCAGTGGCCGGGGCCCGCATACGGGGCCAGCGGCAGGTTCTGCTTGACGATCCCGAGCATGCTTGACCAACTGTCGTCGATGTCCCCGGTGGTCCGCCACAGATGTCCTACGTCAGAAGCCCACTCCCAGGGCCTGTTCTCGCCCCATTCACAGATGCTGTAGACGATGGGGCGCCCGGTGGCCCGGAGCGCGTCCCGCATCGCACGGTAGCGCTGCTTGGCGTCCACACCCTGGTTGTTGCAGTTGTCGTACTTGAGGTAGTCCACGCCCCAGTCGGCGAACTGCCGGGCGTCGGACGTCTCATGCCCCAGGGCACCGGGGAACCCGTTCTCGTTGCAGGTCTTGGTGCCCGCGCTCGTATAGATCCCGAACTTCAGGCCCTTGGCGTGGACATAGTCGGCGACGGCCTTGAGCCCGTGCGGGAAGCGCTTCGGGTCCGGTACGAGCCTGCCCTCGCCGTCCCGGGCGGGCAGCGCCCAGCAGTCGTCGAGGTTGACGTAGCGATATCCGGCGTCCTTGAGCCCCTTGGCCGCGAGGAGGTCGGCGATGCCCTTGACCATGCCCTCGTTGAACTCCGCCCGGCAGTGCGTGGAGTTCCAGTTGTTGAACCCCATCGGCGGGGTCGTGGCGAGCCCGCCGGGCAGCCGGGGTGCGGCCGCCTGTCCCGGGGAGGGCGGCGTCCCTGCCGTACACAGCAACGTGGCGCACAGCGCTGCGAGGAGGCGTAGCGGGCCCTGGATGGTGCGGATGCGAACGCGCATGGTCGCGTCCTCCGTCTCCGTCTTCGCGAGAGGTGTGGGGCAACTCCCCGTCCTGGGTGTGTGGTTACGGTAGAGCTTGTTGAAGTCTGTTGGAAGAGGTGCGGTCGTGGTCGTTCGCCCGGCCCTCGCGCCGTCCGGGCCCTGCCCGTCATGACGTCAAAAGCGGGCGGCGACCCGTATGGCGTTGCCGGATCGGCGAAATACTGCGGGCAGCGGGTGAACACCGGCGCCGCATTGAGCTGACGCCTTATCGGGCGACGGGCCGCGGGGCACAATCCCCGCCGCATACCCGCCGCGACCTCCTCGTCCTGAGCCCGCGCCCGGGAATACGCATTCCGCGCGGCGCACCCCGATCCGGCGCCGCATTCGCCGGCCTCCCCAAAATTCCGGGCGCCCGCCATTCCCTCCACCGTCCACCATTCCGTCCGCCCGAATCCGGGATTCCGGCGCGGGAAATCCCTGCCGCCGCCGACGGGCCGACGGGCGGCGGAGAACCGGCCATTGACCGCTCGATGGGCCGCCGTCATATGCGACGGAGGCCCGTATCCAGGTGAGTGTTTCGGTACTGGAGGGGCGGGGGAGCGCTTGTTTGCCGGGGGCTTCGCGACGGGGGATGCACTGACCGGCATCCGTCTTCCCGAGCGTTTCCGTGGCAGGGTGTTCCGGGCAACTCACCTGGGTCTAGGGAAGAGGGGAAACCGTGATCGTCTGGCTGAACGGCACGTTCGGTGCGGGCAAGACCACTGCGGCGCATGAATTGCTCGACCTGCTTCCCGGAAGCACGCTCTACGACCCCGAACTCCTCGGCAGCGGACTGCGGTTGATGCTGCCGGCCAAACGGCTGGAGGAGATCGACGACTATCAGGACCTGCCGTCCTGGCGGCGGATGGTCGTGGACACCGCGGCGGCGCTGCTCACCGAGGTGCCGGGCCCCTTGGTGACGCCGATGACGCTGCTGCGCCAGGAATACCGCGACGAGATCTTCGGCTCCCTCGCGGCCCGCCGGATCCCCGTACGGCACGTCCTGCTGCATGCGGAGGAAACGATCCTGCGCGAGCGGATAGCCCGGCGTGCGGAGCCGCCGGGCGGCGACCCCGAGGCCCAGGCGTCCGTACGGCGCTGGTGTCTGGAGCATCTGGGCCCGTACGCCAGCGCGCTGGAATGGATCCGGGGCGATGCGCACATCGTCGACACCAGCCGGCTCACGCCCCGGCAGACCGCCGAACAGGTCGCCGAGGCGGTCCGCACCGGCGCCGGCGCCTGCGACATCGTGCAGACCCCCGAGCCGACCGCGGAGACCATCGCGGCCGGCGTGCTGCTCTTCGACGACCAGGACCGGGTGCTGCTGGTCGACCCGACGTACAAGCCGGGCTGGGAATTCCCCGGCGGCATCGTGGAACCGGGCGAGCCCCCCGCCCGCGCCGGGGTACGCGAGGTCGCCGAGGAACTGGGCATCCGGCTGCCCCGGGCGCCGCGGCTGCTGGTCGTGGACTGGGAGGCGCCCAAACCGCCCGGATTCGGCGGTCTGCGGCTGCTGTTCGACGGCGGCACGCTCACCGAAGAACGGATCCGGAGCCTGCTGCTGCCCGGCGCCGAACTGCGTGAATGGCGCTTTGCGACCGAGTCGGAGGCCGAGGACATGCTCCCGCCCGTGCGCTGGAACCGCCTGCGGTGGGCCCTTCGGGCCCGGGAGCGCGGCTGCCCGCTCCATCTTGAGGCCGGGGTTCCCGTGGGGTAATCCCACGTTGTCGGCTTTCCCGCCGTGGGGGTGTTCGCTGTTTCGCCTGCGGCGGGCGTTGCCGCTTGCGCGGGGCTGTTCGTCTGCGGGACCGGACCTCCGGACTTCGTCCTGCGGCCCGGCCCCTCCCCGTTGAGGGTGGGGGAAAGACAGTGGGGGCGCACGTAGACGGTTACGTGCACCCCCACCGGCCTTCTTCCCCCCCCACTCACGGGAGGGGCCGCGCCGCAGGACGAAGTCCGGAGGTGTGGTACCGCACCCGTACAACCCACGCCCGCCGCTGGGGGTACCTCCCAGCGTTAGCTGGGGGAGCAACGGCGACAAACCCCTACGGCGGGTCAGCCGACAACGTGGGGAGAATAGCGCTGCAAGAACACGGCCTCCGCCAGCGACAGCCGCTCCAGTTCCCGCGGCGACACGCTCTCGTTGACCGCGTGGATCTGCGCCTCCGGCTCGCTCAGCCCGATCAGCAGGATCTCCGCCTCCGGGTAGAGCCCGGCCAGCGTGTTGCACAGCGGGATCGAGCCGCCCATACCGGCCGTCTGCATCTCCTGGCCGTCGTACGCCTCGCGCAGCGCGGCCGCCATCGACGCATACGCCGGGCTGGCGGTGTCCGCCCGGAACGGCTGCCCCTGCCCGATCTGCTCCACCGCGACCCGCGCACCCCACGGGGCGGCGCTCTCCAGATGGGCGGCCAGCAGCTTCGTCGCCTCCACCGCGTCCGTACCCGGCGGCACCCGCAGGCTCACCAGCGCCCGCGCACCCGCCTGGACCGACGGGGTGGCGCCGATCACCGGCGGGCAGTCGATGCCGAGCACCGTGACGGCCGGCCGCGCCCAGACCCGGTCCGCGACCGTCCCGTTGCCGATCAGCTCCACACCGTCCAGCACCTTGGCGTCCTTGCGGAAGTCCTCCTCCGCGTACTGGAGGCCCTCCCAGACCGCGTCCGCCGCAAGGCCCTTGACCGTCGTCGAGCCGTCCTCGTCCCGCAGCGAGTCCAGGATCCGGATCAGCGCCGCCAGCGCGTCCGGGGCCGCGCCGCCGAACTGGCCGGAGTGCAGATTGCCCGCCAGCGTGTCGACCTGCACCCGCACCAGCGTCATCCCGCGCAGCGTCGAGGTCACGGTCGGCAGCCCGACCCGGAAGTTCCCGGTGTCGCCGATGACGATGGCATCCGCGGCCAGCAGCTCCGGGTGCGCCTCGGCGTACCGCTCCAGGCCGCCCGTGCCCTGCTCCTCGGAACCCTCGACGATCACCTTGACGTTGACCGGTATGCCGCCGTGCTCCTTCAGCGCCCGCAGCGCCGTCAGATGCATGATCAGGCCGCCCTTGCAGTCGGCGGCGCCGCGCCCGTACCAGCGGCCGTCGCGCTCGGTCAGCTCGAACGGCGGGGAGATCCAGGCGTCCTCGTCCAGCGGCGGCTGCACGTCGTAGTGCGCATACAGCAGCACCGTGGGGGCACCGTCGGGGCCGGGCAGGAAGCCGTATACGGACTGGGTGCCGTCGGGGGTGTCCAGCAGAGCCACGTCCTGGAAGCCGTCCGCCCGCAGCGTCCCGGCGATCCAGCCGGCCGCCGCCTCGCACTCGCTCCTGGGGAATTGCGCAGGATCCGCCACCGACTTGAACGCCACCAGCTCGGCCAGCTCGGTGCGGGCGCGGGGTTGCAGCGCGGCGACGGTGCGCGCGAGCGGGCTGTCGGCGCTTGCGGACATGGGGGACATGGAACGCTCCTTGTGGGGGCGACGATGCGTACGCGGCCCGTCCGTCCTTGTGGGCCGTACGGGCCGGACGTACGGGGATGACTGCACCCGATCTTCCCACAGGAGGCCCGCCGGACCTCGGCCCGTAGGATCGGGGCGGTACGGCAGCAGGCACCGAACGGGAGCGAACGCACAGGTGAGCAGCGAGCACGCAGCCGAGAACAACCAGCAGGTGTGGGACGTCGTGGTGGTGGGCGCGGGGCCGGCGGGCGCCTCGGCCGCGCACGCGGCGGCGTGTACGGGACGTCGGGTGCTGCTCCTGGAGAAGGCGGAACTGCCCCGCTACAAGACCTGCGGCGGCGGCATCATCGGTCCCTCGCGCGACGCCCTGCCGCCCGGCTTCGAGCTGCCGCTGCGTGACCGCGTGCATGCGGTGACGTTCACGATGAACGGCAAGCTGACCCGCACCCGCCGCTCCAGGCACATGCTCTTCGGGCTCATCAACCGCCCCGAGTTCGACGCCGGGCTGGTCGAGTCGGCCAAGGAGGCGGGCGCCCGGGTGCGTACCGGTGTCACGGTCGCCCGGGTCGAACAGCACGGCGCCGAGGTGCCCGACCGCCGGACCGTCGCGGTGGTGCTGTCCGACGGCGAGGTGGTGCTGGCCCGCGCGGTGGTCGGCGCCGACGGCAGCGCGGGCCGGATAGGCGGGCACGTCGGGGTCAAGATGGCGCAGGTCGACCTCGGACTGGAGGCCGAGATCCCGGTGCCCGACACGGTCGCCGAGGACTGGGCGGGCCGGGTGCTGATCGACTGGGGCCCGATCCCCGGCAGTTACGGATGGGTCTTCCCCAAGGGCGACACCCTCACCGTCGGCGTGATCTCCACCCGCGGCGAGGGCGCGGCGACCAAGCGCTACCTGGACGATTTCATCGGCCGCCTGGGGTTGGCGGGCTTCGAGCCGAGCGTCTCCTCCGGCCATCTGACGCGCTGCCGCGCCGAGGACTCGCCGCTCTCCCGCGGCCGGGTGCTGGTGTGCGGCGACGCGGCGGGCCTGCTGGAGCCGTGGACCCGCGAGGGCATCTCCTTCGCGCTGCGCTCGGGCCGGCTCGCGGGGGAGTGGGCGGTGCGCGTCGCCGAGGCCCATGACGCGGTGGACACCCGCCGTCAGGCCCTCAACTACGCCTTCGCCATCAAGGCGAGCCTGGGCGTGGAGATGGGCGTGGGACGCTCCCTGCTCGGCATCTTCTCCCGCCGCCCGGGCATGTTCCACGCCGCCCTCACGGGCTTCCGCCCCGCGTGGAACGCCTTCGCGAAGATCACCCGCGGGACGACGACCCTGGCGGAACTGGTCCGCACCCATCCGATGGCCCGGCGGGCGCTGGAGGCGTTCGACCGGGCTTGAGGGGCGGTCGCTTCGCTCGTCGGTGCTCGTCGGTCAGGATTCGATGATCCGGAAGACGGGGTGGCGCGGGGCCGCGGCCAGGAGGTCGTCGTCGCTGGAGTCGGCGGTGATCTCCCCGAAGAACGACTTCACCTCCCAGCCCCAGCGCCGGAGATAGGCGCGCAGCAACGCCGGGGTCTCGGCGGGCGGCAGTTCGACGGCGGTGAACGGCCGGACGCGCCGCCCGACCCGCAGTTCGCCGCCGCCCGCCGCGCGCATATTGCGCACCCACTCGGAGTCCCCGCGCGCCGAGACCAGGTAGTGGCCGTCCTCGTATGCCATCGGGTTGACGGGGACGCGCCGCCATTCCCCGCTCTTCCGCCCCCGCACGGCGAGGTCCGCCGAACCGGCGAGGCTGATGCCGCGCCGGGCCAGCCATCCGATGATGCCGTTGAGCCGGGCGGCGAAGCGGCCGGGCTTGAGGTAGCGGGATGCGGACATGGTGGGCCTCCGGTGAGGTTGATCGACGGTTCGTGGTCGGGGATCCGCTACCGGCTGTCCGTGGTCGGGGATCCGTTTCGAGAGCACTGCTCTCGCTTGCGAATAGTGTGCGCGAAGTTCCGCGCCAAGGCAAGAGCAGTGCTCTCTTTTCTACTCGCCGCTCTCGTATTGGTGCACTGCTCCAAACCGTGCCAGACTGCCTCCATGACTGCGATCCGAGGCGCCAGGGAACGGGCCCGTAGCGAAATCACCGCCGCCATCAAGGACGAGGCGCGCCGCCAACTCGCCGCCGAGGGCGCCGCCAAGCTCTCGCTGCGCGCCGTGGCCCGTGAGCTCGGCATGGCGTCCTCGGCGCTCTACCGCTACTTCCCCAGCCGCGACGACCTGCTGACCGCGCTGATCGTCGACGCCTACAACGCCGTCGGCGAGGCCGCCGAAGCCGCCCGCGATGCCGTGACCGGCCCCGACGCCAAGCGTCCCGTCGCCCGCTGGAGCGCCGTCTGCGCCGCGGTACGCACCTGGGCGCTGGCCCATCCGCACGAGTACGCGCTGATCTACGGCTCCCCGGTACCCGGCTACACCGCCCCCCGCACCACCGCCGGTCCCGCCTCCCGCGTCGGCCTCGCACTGATCGGTGTGGTCCGTGACGCGCATGCCGCGGGCGCCCTGAAGGAGCCCGCCGAACCGCTGCCCGACGCGGTGGTCGGCGAGGCGCTCGCCCTCGGCGCGGAACTGGGCGTGGAGCTGCCGGGCGCGGTGCTGACGCGGCTCGTGGGTGCCTGGGCGCAGCTGTTCGGGCTGGTGAGTTTCGAGGTCTTCGGCCAGTTCAACGGGGTGATCGCGGCCCGTACCGAGTTCTTCGAGCAGGCCGTCCACCAGCTGGCACGAAGCGTCGGTCTGGCCGCCCCGCGATAGGGCCCGTCGACGGCCCGCGGCTCAACCCGTGCTCCGATCCCGCCCTGCCGCCTACTACCCCGGGAGTACTGCCGCTCACCGCCCTGGGTTGACGCGCTCGGGCCGGGGTGCGGTCTAGCGTTGCGGGCATGGACACTGCACGGCCGCCGTGGGCGCGGCGCTGCCTGGGGCCCGGGTGGGCGCGGTGGTCGCCGGTGCGCGCGGAACCGAGGAGCTGGGCGGGGGTGCGGCTGCCGTGGATCTCGACGGTCGTGGTGACGGTCTTCGTCACGGTCGGCTCCGGGTTCGCGGCGCACGCCCAGCCCGGCCGGATGCCGCTCGACGGCTTCGGGCGGGCGCTGCTGCTCCTGGGCGGCGCCGTGCTGCTGTTCCGGCACCGCCTGCCGCGTACGGTCGCTATCGGGACGTCCGCCCTCGCCGCCGTCTACTTCGCGGCCGGCTATCCGTACGGCCCGGTCTTCCTCACCATCGCGCTGGGCGCCTTCGCGGCGATCCTCGCCGGGTACCGCCTCGTGGCGTGGTGTGCGCTGGGCGGTCTGTGGGTCAGTCATCTCCTCGTGGGCCACTGGCTCTACCGCTGGCTGCCGCCCCCGCACGACCGGCCCGCCCCGTGGGGGGACGAGCTGTTCGTCGCCGTCCTGATCGTGGCGGTGGTGGCCGTATCGGAGCTGATAAGGGTGCGCCGGGAGCAGCTCGCCAGACTCCGCGCCGAGCGGGCCGTGGCCGAGCGGCGCCGGGCCGACGAGGAGCGGCTGCGGATCGCCCGCGAGCTGCATGACGTACTGGCGCACAGCATCTCCGTCATCAACGTCCAGGCGGGCGTGGGGCTGGCCCTGCTGGACAGCGATCCCGAGCAGGCGCGTACGGCGCTGACGACCATCAAGGCCGCGAGCAAGGAAGCGCTCGGCGAGGTGCGGCAGGTGCTGGACACCCTGCGAGCCCCCGGGGATGCCCCGCGCTCCCCGGCGCCGGGCCTGGACCGCCTGCCCGAGCTCACCGAACAGGCCAAGAGCACGGGGCTCGCCGTGACCGTCACCGCCGAGGGCGCCCGCACCGCGCTGCCGCCCAACGCCGATCTCGCCGCGTTCCGCATCGTCCAGGAGGCGCTCACCAACGTCGTGCGCCACTCCGGCTCGCGCACCGCCCGCGTCCGGCTCCGGTATGCACCGGGCGCCCTGGAGATCGAGGTCGACGACGACGGCCCGGCGACCGCCGCACCGGGGGAGCGGGCCGGTGGCAACGGCCTGATAGGGATGCGGGAGCGGGCCGCGGCCCTCGGCGGCACCGTCGAGGCGGGCCCGCGTGCGGACGGCGGCTTCCGGGTCCGGGCGCGGCTCCCGCTCGCCGGCCCCCGCGGCGCGGCCGCCGGTACGGACACCGCCGCCGCCCCCGAGGAGGAGTCGTGATCCGGGTACTGCTCGCCGACGACCAGCTGCTGGTGCGCGCCGGGTTCACGGCGCTGCTGGACGCGCAGCCGGACATCGAGGTGGCCGGTGAGGCGTCCGACGGCCTGGAGGCCCTGGAGGCCGTCCGCCGGCTGCGCCCGGACGTCGTGCTGATGGACATCCGGATGCCGGTGCTGGACGGCCTGGCCGCGACCCGCCGGATCACCGAGGACCCGGCGCTGTCCGGCGTCCGGGTCGTGATGCTGACCACCTTCGAACTGGACGAGTATGTCTTCGAGGCGATCCGCTCCGGCGCCTCCGGGTTCCTCGTCAAGGACACCGAACCGCAGGAACTGCTGCGCGCGGTGCGGGCGGTCGTCGCGGGCGATGCGCTGCTCTCGCCCGGTGTCACCCGGCGGCTGATCGCCGAGTTCGCGGCCCGCTCCAAGGAACCGGCCGCGGCCGGCGCGCTCTCGGCGCTGACCGAGCGGGAGCGTGAGGTGATGGCGCTGGTCGGCATCGGCCTGTCCAACGAGGAGATCGCCCGCCGGCTGGTCGTCAGCCCCCTGACCGCCAAGACCCATGTCAGCCGCACCATGGTCAAACTGGGCGCCCGGGACCGCGCCCAACTGGTCGTGCTGGCCTACGAGTCGGGGCTGGTACGCCCCGGCTGGCTGGGCTGACACCACGCCCTGTGCGGCAAGAACGCCGTGGCTCTCAGTCCGCGGTCTGCTGCCGCCACAGATCCAGCACCGCCGCATCACCGGTGACCGTCAGCCCGTCCCACGGCAGGCGGTTCCACAGCGCCAGATAGAGCTGCTCGGCCGGGCCCTCGACGGTGCAGTCCACCCCGGCGCCGGGCTCCTGGGCGAAGAGGTCGACGGTCCGGTCCGCATCGGCCGCGTCCGTGGCGCGCACCCGCAGGGTCCTGGGCACGTCCGCCTGTATGCGGCAGCGGTCCTGGGAGCGGAACATCGCCAGGCGTTCGTCGATGCCGTCGGCGGCGAAGGAGGCCGGGAGGGGCGTGAGCGCCGTGCCTGCGGCCTGCTGGGCGTCCACGCGGTGCACCGAGGTCTCATGGGCCTGCCGCCGCGCCCAGAAGGCCAGCGGCGACGGCGCGGACAGAAACGTCCAGGTCTTCAGGTCCGGCGGGGCGGTGTGCAGCGCCACCACCAGGCGGTGATGCCCTTCGCGCAGCCAGGACACCCGCTCCCGGTCGGTCAGGTCCGGGGCTGCGGGGAACTCCGCCGGTTCGTCGGCGGGCCGCGTCACGCACTCCGTCGCCCAGCGGTGCACCCGCCCGACGTGGGTGACCAGATCCCGTATCCGCCACTCGGGACAGGAGGGAACCGGGGCATCGGGGCCGGCCTGCTCGGCGGCATCGGCCAGCAGCCCTCCGTCCAGCCGCAGCGCTTCGACGAACTGAGTGATGTCCATGCCGACGAGTGTGCCAGCCGCCTCTGACAACGGCCCGGCGCGGGCCCCGTCACCCGGCCCCGCCGGGCCTCGCCCGGCCGATGCCGCCGTCAGCGGCCGTTCGTGCCCGCCACGTCACGGCGGGGGCGGCGGCCGGGTCCCCCGTTCCC
>NZ_JRKI01000025.1 GCF_000935125.1 Streptomyces natalensis ATCC 27448
CCCCGGCCCCGCCGGGCCTCGCCCGGCCGATGCCGCCGTCAGCGGCCGTTCGTGCCCGCCACGTCACGGCGGGTCCGGCGGCCGGGTCCCCCGTTCCCGGCCGCCGGTGCTTCATCCCCGTCGGCCCTGGTGCGCCCCGCGCGTCAGGTACGCGATGACCACCGCGACCGCCGCCAGCCCGGCAACCGTCGTCAGCGCGAGCGGCAGCCCGAACGCCTGCCCCAGGAAACCGATGGCAGGCGGGCCCAGCACCATGCCGCCGTAGCCGACGGTGGACGCCGCGGCGACCCCGCCGGGACCGCCGGCCTCGCCGGCCCGGGCGATGGCGATGGGGAAGATGTTCGCGAGCCCCAGGCCCGCGACCGCGAAGCCGAGGCAGGCCGCCCAGGCGGTGGGCGCCAGCGCGCCGAGCAGCATCCCCGCGCTCGCCGTCGACCCGCCCGCGATCAGCGCACGGGCCGGACCGATGCGCTGCACAACGGCGGTGCCCGACAGCCGCCCGGCGGTCATCGCCAGCGCGAACACCGCATATCCGGCGGCGGCCAGGCCGGGCCCGGCGGCCAGGTCCTGGGAGAGGTGCAGCGCGCCCCAGTCGGCCATCGCACCCTCCCCGTAAGCGGTGCACAGCGCGATCAGCCCGAAGACGAGCACGAGGCCACGGCCGCGCACCCGTTCGTCACCGGGGCCGGACGCGGGCAGCCGCTCCGGTACGACGGGCGCCGGGTGGGCCAGCAGCGCGCGGCCCGCGACGCCCGCCACCAGGAGGCCGATGACGGCGAGCAGCGCCAGATGGACGGTGGGGGACAGCGCCCCGGCGATCAGCCCGCCCACTCCCGCGCCGAGCATCCCGCCCAGGCTGAAGGCGGCGTGGAAGCTCGGCATGACGGGGCGGCGCAGCGCGGCGATCAGATCGACGGCAGCGCTGTTCATGGCGACGTTGAGCGAGCCGTAGGCGGCCCCGAAGACCAGCAGGGCCAGGCCCAGCGCGAGCGCGGAGCGGGTCAGCGGCGGCAGCACGATGCTCAGCGCCATCGCGACGCCGGAAACGGTCGTCACGGCATGGCTGCCGAACCGGCGGCACAGCCGTCCGGTGAGCGTCATGAAGGCGATGGCGCCCGCCGACACGCCGAGCAGGGCGAGCCCGAGGGCGCCCGACCCGGCGCCGGTCTGCGCCTTGATCGCGGGGATGCGGACGACCCATCCGGCGAACAGAAAGCCGTCCAGGGCGAAGAATGTGGTGATCGTGAGGCGGAGCCGGAGCAGCCGCGGGTCGGTGGCGGGTCGGGATGTGGAGCGCGTCGTACGGATCCGGGCCCCCGTAAGGGCCGTCCGTATTTTGTTTAGCGTCGGCACAAAGTCAGAATAGGGGTGTGACCCAGAATCGGACAACCAGGTTGGAGCGGGGCCGTGGCGCCCTCGGACCCGCACTGGAGCTCGTACACACCGGCCGCGCGCCCACCCGAGCCGTTCTGACCTCGGAACTCGGCGTGACCCGCGCAACCGCCGGTGCGGTGGCCGCCGAGCTCGAAGCGCTCGGCCTGATCACCGTCGACTCCCGGCCGACCGCCTCCGCCGGAGCCCAAGGACGCCCCTCCCACCGGCTGTTCGTCGACGAACGCGGCCCCGTCGTGCTCGCCGCCCAGATCCACGCCGACGGCTACCGCGTCGCCCTGGTGGGCCTCGGCGGCCGCATCGTGGCGACCGCCGCCGGCTGCGGCACCATCCCCGCCGACCCCGCCCACGTCCTCGCGGAGGCCGTCGCGGCCGGCTCCGCCCTGCTGAGCGAGACCGGCCGGCGCTGCCTGGGCGCGGGCCTCGCGGTGCCCTCCGCCGTCGCCGAACCGGACGGCGAGGCCCTCAACCCGCTGCACCTCGCCTGGCCCCCCGGCGCCCCCGTCCGCGAACTCTTCCTGCGTGCCCTGGCCGACGCCGCCATCCCCGGTGTCACCGAACGCATCGGCTTCACCGGCAACGACGTCAACCTCGGGGCGCTCGCCGAACACCGCCACGGCGCCGGCCGGGGCGCCCGCGATCTGCTCTGCGTCGCCTCCGGCCACCGGGGCGTCGGCGGCGCCCTGGTACTCGACGGCCGTCTGCACAGCGGCAGTTCGGGCCTCGCCCTGGAGGTCGGTCATCTGACCGTCAACCCCGAGGGCGCGCCCTGCCACTGCGGCAGCCGCGGCTGCCTGGACGTCGAGGCGGATCCGCTCGCCTTCCTCGGTGCCGCCGGCCGCACACCGGGCCCCGAGGGCTCACTGCTCCACCAGGCCGTCGACCTGCTGCGCAACGACTACGCCGACCCGGGCGTGCGCGCCGCGGCCGACCTCCTCATCGACCGCCTCGGCCTCGGCATCGCCGGCCTCGTCAACATCCTCAACCCCGACCGCATCATCCTCGGCGGCCTGCACCGCGCCCTCGTGGAAGCCGATCCCGAGCGGCTGCGCGCGGTGGTCGCCGACCGCAGCCTGTGGGGCCGCAGCGGCGGCGTGCCGATCCTGCCGTGCAGCCTCGACCACAACAGCCTGGTCGGCGCGGCGGAACTGGCCTGGCAGCCGGTGCTGGACGATCCGCTGGTGGTCGTCGACCGCTGACGGGCGCGGCGGCCGGCGGGGTCCGGCACCCGTAGGGCATACGGGGCGGCCGCCTCTAGGCTGCCGCCATGATTCCCGACACGCTCGCCCGCAGCCCGTACGTCAGCCTGGTCACCCACCGCAGGAACGGCGCCCCGGTGGCCACCCCCGTATGGGCGGTGGCCGACGGGGACGAACTCCTGGTGTGGACGCGGGAGGACAGCGGGAAGGTGAAGCGGCTGCGCAACGACCCGCGGGTGACCCTCACCCCGTGCGATGTCCGCGGCCGCCTCACCGAGGGCGCGCAGACCGTGGAGGGCACCGCCCGCCTCCTGGAAGGCGCCGATGCGCTCCTACGGGTGCGCAGGGCGCTGGCCGGCAAATACGGGCTGCGCTTCCGGCTGATGGACACCGGCGGCGCGCTGCTCCGCCGGGGCAGGCGGCCGCATGTGGGCATCGCCGTCCGGTTGTGACGCCCCTGGCCGGCCGGGGGCGTACTGCCGTCGGCCGATGGCGTGTCGCCATCAGCCGGTGGCATGTCGCCGTCGGCCCGTGGTGTGCGGGTGGCGTCCCCAGTGGGCGGCGAAGGCCCGCGCCGGGTTGGCCGTCAGGAACTGCGTCACCAGGTCCTCCCCCAGGGTGAGTTGGAGCCGCTCCCGGTGGCGGCGCAGCAGATGCGGCATACCGGGGCCGCCGTTCACCGACCGGGCGGCGGCCGTCGTCGTGTCGCCGCCGAGCAGGATCCGGTCCCCGAAGCCCGCGTCGGCGAGCGCGGCCAGGGCGTCGGGCAGCCGCCAGTCCGTCGCGTGATTGGCCCGTGAGGGGCCGTCGAAGGCCAGATACGCGCCCGCCTCGGCGGCCATCCGGTGGACGACGGGATCCGGCGAGCGGTTGAGATGCCCGAGGATCACCCGGTCCGGGGCAACCTCCAGCTCGCCGCAGAGCAGATCGAGGACGTCCAGCGCGCCGGTACCCAGCTCCAGGTGGACGCCGATGGCCGCCCCGGTGGCGTGCTGGGCCTCGGCGGCCGCGGCCATGGTGTACCGGGCGTGCCGGTCCAGACCGTGGAAGCCCCCGGCCACCTTGATCATCCCGGCCGGTACGCCCGTAGTGCCGATCCCCTCGGTCAGCTCGGCCACGAACACCCCGGCGAGATCGGCCCGGACCTGCTCCAGCACCTCGGGCGGGTAGTGCACCGCCTGGTGCAGCCCGGTGGCGGCGACGATCGTCACCCCCGACTCCCTTGCCAGCCGCGGGAGTTCGGCGGCACCCCGGCCCATCCCGTACGGCGTCCACTGGACCACCGCCCCGCCGCCGGCCGCGCGGAAGGCGGCCAGCTCGGCCGCCGCGGCCCCCGGGTCGGCCAGCTCCTGGCCGGGCAGCTGGGGACTGCGCAGGAAGAGATGGTCGTGGGCGTCGCAAACGCCGAGCCCGGCCGGGTCGAGGTCGCCGAGGACCGTGCGAACGACGGGCCCGGCGCTCCGATTCCCCTTCGCCGCGGAGGTGTTCACCTTTTTCTCCGGTATCTGTTGTGTCTCCCGTATCTCCTGTGCAGCCTGTATTGCCGCAGAGGTGTTCACCACTGGGACCCCGCTCCCAGCCCGGTGGCGCCCGGTGCGGACAGGTGCAGCACCTGATAGCGGTCACCGGCCTCCTCCGGGACGGCATCGGCCCAGAGGGTGAAGTGGACCAGTTCCCAGTGGCGGGGATCGAGCGCCAGAGAGGTGGAGTGGACGCCCTCCGTGGCGGCCAGTTCCTCGTGCAGGGTCACCGCGTGCGCGATGGCGGTGGCCGGGTCGGCGCTTTCGGGGACGGTCTCCGTACGGCGCGAGAAGGCCCCCGGAAGACGGTCCGAGGCCGGGCCCGTACGGTGGAACAGCCCCTGCCAGTGCTGGACGGCCGGCCGCCCGAAGTCGCGGACGACACCGCGGAATCCGTCGCCCAGGAGGAAGCGGTTCATGGCCTCCGGGCCGGCCCAGAGGTAGAACGGCGCGTACTGGTTGACCGGCGAGCGGTCGACCCCGCGCTCCCGGATGCCGTACGCCTTGAGGCCGAGCCCCGGAAAGTCGTCCATCAGGGGGCCCTTGGTCTTCACCCGGTGCCGGATGATCCGCATGTCGTAGTCGGCGGGGAGGGTGATGGCGTACTGCATGGCGTGCATCGGGAGCTCCGAACGGGGGCGGTGTGGGGTCCGTGTGGGGGTGGGGCCGGCTAGCGGCGGTCGGCAGGAGCGGTGCCGTCGCTCTTGGTGCCGGGTGTGACCTGGGCCGCCAGCAGTGACAGCGCGCCCCGTACGGCCGCATCGAACGGCGCGGCGTCGTCGGCCGCCCGCGCCAGCACGTAGCCGCCCTGGACGACGGCTGCGACGGTCGCCGCGAGCGCCACCGGGTCCAGGCCGGCAGCCAGTTCGCCGCGCCGCTGCCCCTCGGTGAGCACCTCGACGATCCGGCCCCGCAGCCAGCCGAACATCTCGTCCAGCGGCCGCCGCAGCTCCGGGTCCTGCACCACATCGCGGTCCTGCGTCATCCGGCCGATGGGGCAGCCGCGCAGTACCTGCCGCTCGCGCGTCAGATAGGCGGCCACCCGGTCGTACGCCGTACCCGGGCCGGAGAGGCACTCCTCGGCGGACTCCTTCATCTCCTCCGCGGTGCGCCGGATCGCCGCCTGGGCGAGTTCGGACTTGCCCGTGAAGTGGTGGTACATGCTGCCCTGGCCGACGCCGGCGCGGTCCAGGATCGCCCGCGGGCTGGTGCCGACGTAGCCGCGCTCCCAGAGGAGCTCCTGGGCCGTGCTGACCAGGCGTTCCCGGGTGGCAGGGGGTGGTTTCCGCGTACTGCTCATGATCGCACCGTACATACCAGTAGTTACAGAAGCAAGTGCCGACGGTCCCCGCGGTCGCCCGGCCCTGACGCATGCCACTCGCGTCGTGCTCCCCTTCTCGCCCCGCGTACTTCCCCCGTCGTACGCGAAAAGCCGCTGGCCGTACGACGACGCGCGACGTCCGGAAGACGAACCTCGGAGGTGACACGGACGACCGGACGACCGGCAGAAACGACGGGCCTACGTCCCGATGACCCGAAGGAGCTGAGCGTCATGCTCGAACTGGCCCACCCCTGGACCGCAGGCGGCCCCGGCCCCTGGATCCTGTTCGTTCCCCTCCTCTGGGCGCTGGCCGTCTTCGGCGTGGTGACCCTGCTGCGCCGCACCGTATGGCGGCACGGCGGCCCGGGCCGGCGGTTCGGCGGCCCGCGGCCGACCGCCCGTACGGATGCACCCACACCCATCGCCGTCCTCGGCCGCCGCTTCGCCGCGGGCGAGATCGACGAGGAGGAGTACTGGCGCCGACTGTCCGTCCTGGAGGAGCACTTCGGTGCCGGCCCCAAGGGCGGCCCGGCATAACCGTCACCGGCCCCGTCCGCGGCGGTATTCGTGGACGGCGATTGCGCCGATCGGGTTGACCGGCGAGACGCTGACCGGATCGCGGCCATCGGGGGCGGGGCGTGCGGCGGCTCGGTGTACTGCGGGCCGTTGCGGCGGACAAGGGGGCGTCAGGCGGCCTTAACCGGCGAGCGCAGGACGCTCGTCATGGGGAGGCGCAGGCACGAAAAGGGCCTCAGCCGACCGTGGCGTCCCCGGTACGGGGCAGTGGATCGGCGGAGGCCGCGATGGAGGGGGCGGGTGCCAGGGGAGCGGACCGCAGTGGTTCCGGTGCCGGTGGGGCGGAACGCGACGGCTCGGGGGCGCCCGGTGCGGAGGCGAGTGGTGCGGAAGTGAGTGGTGCGGAAATGGGTGGTACGGAAACCAATGGTGCGGAAACCAATGGTTGCGGTGCCGACGGGGACAGCGGTGCGTACTCCGGTGTCTCTGGGGCAACCGATATGGGCTCCCAGTGCGCCGATCCGGCGACCTCCAGGGACGCGGTGGGTGCGGCGGGTGCCCCCGGCGCGGCGGTCGGGGCCGGAAGGGTGAACCAGACGACCTTCCCCCCGCCGTCCGCGTCCGGATGCATCCCCCAGCTCGCGCTCAGCGCCGCGATCAGCGCCAGACCCCGGCCACAGGTCTCCCAGGACTCGGCCGCACGCACCCGCGGGAGCCGCGGATCGCGATCGTGCACCGAGACCGTCAACTGCCCCAGCAGTGCATACAGTTCGACCGAACACCGCTTGCTGGGGCGGGCGTGCCGGTGGACATTGGCGAGCAGTTCGGTCACCCCCAGCGCCGCCGGATCTATCAGCGCATCCAGATGCCAGTAGCGCAATTGCGCCGAGATGATCCTGCGGACATGTCCGATACGGGCCGGAAGGGCCTGGAGCTCCACCGTGCAGTGTCGGCTGGGCTGTCTGCTGGGCTGCCTGATCACGACCGCGACTCCCTGATGAGGCCGGGCGCCCCCGACGACATGGCAGGGGCGAAGATCGGATCCAGCGATGCCGGCTGCACGGCGATCCCGCCGACGTGACGCTCGCGCCGACGTGACGTCCCCGTCGGCCTGGCGTCCCGCCGACCCCGCCGACCCCGCCGTTCCGACGGCCGCGACGACAGCGACGGCGACGACAACCGCATCGCAGCGTCACCGCTGGTGAACCCTCAGTGATACGAGTCCAGGGTCAGGCGGCCCGCAGGGTCCCGCAACCGCACATCTCCGTACGTCACCCGTCCGGCTCCCCGTCCGACGCGGCCGTCCCGGCCCGTCAGGAACGCGGCGGACGCGCCTCCTGGATCGCCTGCAAAAGGCGCTCCGGGGCCCCGAGGGTGAGTGAATAGCGGTGGCCGTTGAGCCTGGCGAGCGCCCGGTCCCGCGCCGCGAACAGCGGTTTATGGGCCTGTACGGCCTGGAGCGGCGCGCTGTCGATCTCCCTGCCATAACTGGTCAGCAGCGCCAGCCGGCCGTCTCTGATGACGATCTGCCCGGCGCGTGTCAGGGACCGCAGCCATCGCTCGATGCGTACGCCGGTCGCGTTGAACTCCGGCTCTGCCATGGCCACCACCTCCTCGGTACCTCGGGCAGGTGCCCTTCACCGCCCCTCCAGGGAAGTTTGCCCGCATGGCGCCCCGTACACCAGTGCCCTGGTCGCAGCGGTGGCAACGGCCGTTCGGCGAGCGCCCCTTGAGCTCCGCTGCCCCCTGCGCGCGCCTCCCCGGGGGACCCGTCAGGCGCTCCCCAGTGCCTCCCCCAGCCCTCCTTGGGGCCTCTCAAAGCGATGTTTATGCAGGTGAGAAGCGTGCGGAGGGTGGCTATAGTCGAATGCGGCCCGGCGTTGTGCGCGGGCGTCAAAACCCCTGAGGAGTGCGCCGGTGAGCACCGCACAGCAACCGCAGAGCGGGCCGGACCGCGACATGTCGACCGCGGCCCCGATGGCGACGATCGACGTGGACCGCACGGATCCGGACTACCGCGACTGGCTGAAAGAAGCCGTCCGAAAGGTCCAGGCGGACGCCAACCGCACCGCCGACACCCATCTGCTGCGCTTCCCCCTGCCCGAGGAATGGGGCATCGACCTCTACCTCAAGGACGAGTCGACGCACCCCACCGGCAGCCTCAAGCACCGCCTTGCGCGCTCGCTCTTCCTCTACGGCCTGTGCAATGGCTGGATCCGCCCCGGCAAGCCCGTCATCGAGTCCTCCAGCGGCTCCACCGCCGTCTCCGAGGCGTACTTCGCGTCCTTGATCGGGGTGCCGTTCATCGCCGTGATGCCGGCCACCACCAGCCGCGAGAAGACCCGGCTGATCGAGTTCCACGGCGGCACCTGTCATCTGGTGCAGGACCCGCGGACCGTGTACGAGGTCTCCGCCCGGCTCGCCGCCGAGTCCGGCGGCCACTACATGGACCAGTTCACCTATGCCGAACGGGCCACCGACTGGCGCGGCAACAACAACATTGCCGAATCGATTTACCAGCAGCTGCACCTGGAGCGTTACCCCGAGCCCGCCTGGATCGTCGCCACGGCCGGCACCGGCGGCACCTCCGCCACCATCGCCCGCTACGTCCACTACATGCAGTACGACACCCGTGTCTGCGTCCCGGATCCGGAGAACTCCTGTTTCTTCGACGGCTGGCGCACCGGCGACGCCAAGACCGACTGCGCCACCGCCTCCCGCATCGAGGGCATCGGCCGGCCCCGTATGGAGCCGAGCTTCGTCCCCGGTGCCATAGACCGGATGATGAAGGTCCCGGACGCGGCCAGCGTGGCCGCCGTGCGCGCGCTGGAGACGGCGATCGGCCGCAAGGCGGGCGGTTCGACCGGCACCGGGCTGTGGAGCTCCCTGAAGATCGTCTCGGAGATGGTCGCCGAGGGCCGTACGGGATCCGTCGTCACCCTGCTCTGCGACCCCGGCGACCGCTACCTCGACAAGTACTACTCGGACGACTGGCTGGCCGCCCAGGGCCTGGACATTGCGCCCTATGCGCGGACGATCGAGAGATTCCTGGCGGACGGGACCTGGACGGGGTGAGGGGCTGACGGGCCGAGTGCCTGAGGGGCTGAGCGCCTGAGGGGCTGAAGGACTGAAGGGGCGCGAGGCCGGGGGGTGGTCTCGGGCGGGCGGCGGGGGTTGGTCCGTGGGCCGGTCACCGTCACGCCGGACGATGACCGTGATCCGCGCTCCGCACGACGGGCTACTCCCCGGCGATATGGCGGTCCAGGGCCCGTACGGACTCCCGGAAGGCGCGCCCCAGCCCCGGCCGGGCCAGCGTCATCACCAGCCGGAACGGTGCCGGACCGTCGGCCGCGAACGTCCACCGCACCCGGGTCCCGCCACCCGTCGGCGTCAGCCGCCAGTCCTCCAACAGGGCCCGCAACCCCGGGGCGTTGGTGGTGTCGACCCGATAGGCATAACGCTCGTCCGGCTCGGTGGCCAGAACCGTCTCGGTGAACCGCGTCCCGCCCGTCAGCCGTACCTCCCGCCCTCGGCCACCGTCCGTCGACACCGACCGTGAGACGCCGGTGAACCAGCGCGACCAGCCCGCCACATCGTCCGCCAGCGCGGCATACACCGCCTTGGGCGGCGCGGCGACCTCCGCGGCGAACACCAGCCGCAGCGGCGCGGACTCGACGAAGTCCAGCTCTACGGGGCGGAGTCGGCGTGCCATGGACGAGCACCCCCTACGGGACGGCGGCCAACGGCCCAGGTTGTCGGGCCCGGGCCGGTGACGGTGGGCGGCGGGTCGCGCACACCATAGCTGACCCTTCGTCAGATGTCCGTGGTCTGTGGGCAATCGCCCCCTCGGGCCCCGTCCTTTCCCTCGTCGCCTCTCCCGTCAGGCGTCCGCGTCGGACGGTTCTTCGCCCGCCACCAGCAGTTCCGGCGGCAGCTCCGCGAACTCCGCCCGCGCCTCGGCCGACAGCCCGGAATCCGTCACCAGCACATCCACCTCGTCCAACGAGGCGAATGAACTCAGTCCGACCGTGCCCCACTTGGTGTGGTCGGCGACCACCACCACCCGCCGCGCGGATCGTACGAAGTGCCGATTTGTCTCCGCCTCCGCCAGATTCGGCGTGGAAAGCCCGGCCTCCACCGATATGCCGTGGACCCCGAGGAACAGCACATCGAAGTGCAACGACCGGATCGCGGCATCCGCCACCGGGCCCACCAGGGTGTCCGACGGCGTCCGCACGCCGCCGGTCAGCACCACCGTCGCGGCCCCGGCGCGAGGCCCCCCGCCGCCGCTCGCCGCCGCCCGCTGGGCGTTGTAGAACACATCGGCCACCCGTACCGAATTCGTCACCACCGTCAGATCCGGCACCTCGAGCAGCTGCTGCGCCAGCGCGAACGCGGTCGTACCGCCCGCCAGCGCGATCGCACTGCCCGGCGCCGCCATCTCGGCCGCGGCCTTGGCGATGTCCTCCTTGGCGCTCAGCTCCAGCCCCGACTTCGCCTCGAACCCGGGCTCATGCGCACTGGGCTCGCTGACCGGCACCGCGCCACCGTGCACCTTCTCGAGCATCCCCTGACGGGCGAGCGCGTCCAGATCGCGACGCACGGTCATGTCCGACACGCTCAGCTTGCGGGTCAGCTCATTGACCCGCACTCCGCCCCGCCGCCGCACCTCATCGAGAATCAGGGCGCGCCGCTGCTCCGCGAGGAGATTCTGGTTGTCACTCACCCCGGCCCGTCCCTTCCGCCCGACTCGCTCGCTCGGGCCGCTCTGCGCCTGCCGCCGCCTGCGATCACTGTGCCTTCATCCTCGCATGAGGCACTGACAGCGGGGGTGGGTGGCGGGGCGGGGTGTGGTTTCGGGGGCCGGGGGAAGCGGCACAGTCGCGAGCGATGCGTCCCGCCCCTCACCCGGCCGCCCGCTCGTCCCGCTCGACGTGCCACCCACCCCACCGCTTGTCCACAGCCCGGCGAAGACAGATGCGCTCCCGCCGAAAAAGGAGAATCCTGAAGGCATCGCACAGCACCGCACCGTGCCGTCTGACAACGGGGGAACAGGGGAACTTCAGTGGAGACCGCGGACACCACACCGCCCGCCCGCACGCCTGACACGCTCGGCGTGCCTGACACACCCGACAAAGAGACCAAGGGAGTTGGGCCGACCCTGGTCCCGCCCCCCGTACCACCTCCCTCCCCTGCATCGCCACCCTCGCCACCCTCGCCACCCTCGCCCCCCGGAGCTCTGCCCGAGCCGCAACTCGCTCTGGAGCTGCTCGTGCACGGCGTCGGCGGCGCGACGCCCGAGGAGATGCTCGGCGATCCGCGCGTCCGGCGCATTACGGGCGATGACACCGCCGCCTGCTACCGCCGTACGGAGGACGCGGACGCCGAGGCCCGCCCCGACGACTATCGCGGCGAGCCGGTACGGGAGGCGTACTGCTGGTCCAACCTCACTTCGGGCAACAGCGCCCGCGCCCTCTGGCTGATCCTGGTGCCGTTCATGGTGGCCAACCTCGCCCACTGGATGCGGCCCGCCGCACCGCAGGAGCACAAGGCGCAGCGGATCTACGACGTCCTCGTGCGCATCCTGGCGCTCACCCTGACCGTCCTCCTGGCCGCCGCGGCCTGTGAGGTGGCGCTCGACCTCACCGCCTGGCAGTGCGCCGGCACCGCGGCCTGCGTCGACGGCAAGTCCTGGCTGGGCTTCCTCAGCCCGGCCAACTCCGGCTGGTGGAGCACCCCCGGGCGCCGCCTGGCGCTCGCCTCCATGCTGCCGCTGCTCGTCATCGGCTTCCTGTGGTGGCTCTCGCACCGCACCTGGAGCGCCTACGAGTCCGCCTCCCCGCCGCCCCGCGACCCCGGCACCTCCCGCGACACCCCCGTCGACCAGCGCACCGTGCTCAGCCTGCACGGCTTCTGGTACGGCCGCCGGCTCGTCGCCCGGCTGCGCGCCGCGCACACCACGGCCGGTGTGCTCACCATCGCCGCCGCCCTGCGTATCGCCACCGCGAAGCTGGACCGAAGGGCGGCGGAGGGCAGTCTTCTCGCCGTCAGCGGGCAGATGTTGACCGCCGCGCTGGTCCTGCTCGCCGCCGCCACCGTGGTGATCGTGTGGCGCACCGCCCGTAGCGAGGCGGCGCCTGACGACCGGTCCGACCGCCTGATCGTCCGGGCGCTGCCGTATGTCTCCCTCGGCGTGCTGGCGGTCGTCACCGTGCACACCGCCTGGGCGCGGCCCGGCGCCCACAGCTCCGGGCCGCTGCCCGGCGCCGCCGCCTTCGGGGCCATCGCCGTCTTCCAGAGCGTGGTGGTCCTCGCGCTGGCGGTGGCCTCCTGGTTCCTCCAGCGCGCCGCCGTGGGCGCGGCCCGAAGCGCCCTCAACGGAATGGGCGGGCCCGCCGTCGCCCTGCTGGCCTGCGCGGTGGGCGGGGTGCTGTCCGGGGGAGTCGCCGAGCGGTTCGCCGACTGGATGGACGGCGACGCCACCCCGGGGCAGGCGGACGCGCCGATCCCCGGCCCGCCGGTTCTGCTGTCCTGGCAGGCGTCGGTCCTGCCCGCCCTCCTGGTCGTGGTGGCCGTGGTGGCCGTCCTCGCCGCCGTACGGATCCTCGTCGTCCGCCGCCATGTCGCCGCCGACGTCCCGGGTCTGTACGACCCCCGGGAGCGCCCCGACGAGGGCCGTACGCTGCGTATCGCGGGCACCATCGCCCGCGCCGGGCTGACCGACGCGGCGCCCGTCCTGGTGGCGGCCATCGCCGCCGTCACCCTCGTCCTGGGAGCCGGCGCGGTGGCCGGTGCCTGGCTCACCGGTCTGGCACCCGGCCGCGCCACCGAAGGCGCCTCGCCCGTGGTCCATGCCGCCGCCCAGACCGCGGAGGCCCTCGGCTCCTGGCTGATGAGCGCCGGCGTCATACTGCTGCTCACCATGGGCCGCCGCGCCTACCGCGACCACTCCGCCCGCCGCACCATCGGCATCCTGTGGGACGTCGGCACCTTCTGGCCCCGCGCCGCGCACCCCTTCGCGCCGCCCTGTTACGCCGAGCGCGCCGTCCCCGACCTGACCTGGCGCATGGCCACCTGGACCGAGCGGTTCGACGGCCGCCTGGTGATCTCCGGCCACTCCCAGGGCAGTGTGCTGGCCGCGGCCGCCGTATGGCAGCTGGACCTGGTCACCCGCAGCCGGGTCGCGCTGCTGACCTACGGCAGCCCGCTGGAGCGGCTCTACGGGCGCTGGTTCCCGGCGTACTTCGGCCCGTCCGTGCTCGCCGGGCTGCACCGCGAGATGGACGACTGGCGCAATCTGTGGCGCTTCACCGACCCCATCGGCGGCCCGATCCGGCTGGCCACCGAGGACGGCTGCACCGTCGACCAGGGGCCGCTGCGCGACCCGCTGGCCTTCGGCCGCACCCTCCAGGACCCGCTGCCCGCCCAGATCCTGGGCCATGGCGACTACCAGTCCGACCCGGCCTTCGACGCCGTACGCGCCGAGCTCGTCGCCCGGCTCGGCCCCGCGATGCCGCTCCAGCGGCCGAGGCCGGCTCAGGGCAGTTCCGGCAGATCCTCCGCATAGAGCAGGGTGAGGTCGTCGGTGCTCGGCTCGGCCAGCTGTGCGACCCGGCCCGCGTGCCGCTCGACCATCGCCTCGAACGTCTGCCGGGCGGTCCGGCCGTTGCCGAAGGAAGGCCCCTTGGGCAGCGCCGTGAAGTACTTGAGCAGCGCCTCGCCGGCCCCCTCGACGAGGCGGTACTCATGCTCCTCGCCCTGCTGCTCGACGATCCGCAGCAGCTCCTCGGGGGCGTAGTCGCCGAAGGTGATGGTGCGTGAGAAACGGGACGCCACACCAGGGTTGACGGCCAGGAAGCGCTCCATCTCGGCCGTATAGCCCGCGACGATCACCACTACCGCGTCGCGGTGGTCCTCCATGAGCTTCACGAGGGTGTCGATGGCCTCCTTGCCGAAGTCGCGGCCGGAGTCCTCGGGGGAGAGGGCGTACGCCTCGTCGATGAAGAGCACGCCGCCGCGCGCCCGGTCGAACGCCTCCTGGGTACGGATCGCCGTCGACCCGATGTGCTCGCCCACCAGGTCCACCCGCGACACCTCGACCAGATGCCCGCGCTCCAACACCCCCAGCGAGTGCAGGATTTCGCCGTAGAGACGCGCCACGGTCGTCTTGCCGGTGCCGGGGGAGCCGGTGAAGACGAGATGGCGGCGTACGGATGCCGCCTTCAGGCCCGCCTCCTGCCGCCGGCGGCCCACCTCGATCATGTTGATCAGGGTGCGCACCTCACGCTTGACGCTGTCCAGGCCGACGAGGGTGTCCAGCTCGCCCAGCACCTCCTCGGAGGGACGGCTGGTGACGGCCGGTGCGGCGGCGGCCGTCGCGGCCGGCGGCGGGCTCTGGGACGGTACGTTCCCCAGCAGCCCGGCGGTCTGGTTCGCCCGCTGCACCGGGGGCCCCGCGGGCACCGTCACATCCGGCGCCTGCGCAGCCCGGCTCTCGTCGCTGGTGCAGTCCTCGACCGTCGGCCCGCCGCCGCTGCCGTCCCCGAGCGACTCGGCGAACTCATAGCCGCCGCGCGCACACCGCTCCGTACGGCAGCGCGTCAGCGTCGTACGGCAGCCGTCGATCACATGGAAGCCGAACCCCGAACTCCCGGTCACCCGACAGCCGGTGAAGGTGCCACGGCCCTCCGCCGACACATAGAACCCGGCCTCGGTGGGCGAGCTGACGGTGCAGCCCTCCAGCGTGGGGTCGGCGCCCTTGGTAACGATCACGCCGGTCTGGGCGCCGTCGATGGTGCAGTTGGCGAGCGTGCCGCCGCTGCCGTGGTCGCGGAACCAGGCACCGGTCGCCGCCTCCCGGATCCGGCAGTCGTCGAGCTGGACGGTCGCCCCGTCGCTCACCGACACCGCGGTGTTGCGGACCTGGGAGATATCGCTGTCCACGACGTCGGCGCGGGAGCCCCGGTCCAGGACGAACAGGGCATCAGGGACATCGTGCACCCGCGTCGAGTCCAGGACTGCGGTGGCGCCGTCGCTGACCCACACCGCCGGATAGTCGCCCGTGCTGTCGTGGATCTCGCACTGGTCGGCATCCACCCGGGTGCCCGGATCCCAGACGGACAGGCCGTTGCGGCCGAAGTGCCGCACCGTGCTGCGGGTCAGCGTCAGTACCGAACGCGACCGCAGGTCGATGGCGTTCTCCGGGATGTCGTGGATGTCGCAGTCGGCGAGGGTGAGCACCGCATCGGTGTCCAGGGTGACGCCGTCGGCGGAGGTGCGGTGGACCGTGCAGTCGGTCAGATGGCCGGTGGCCCGCGCGGCCACCTGGATGCCGGCGCCCTTGATCTCGTACAGCTCGCAGCCCACCGCCTCGACGGCGCTGCCCTCGCCGTTCACCGAGAGCCCGGCGCCGGACGCGTGGTGCACCCGGCAGTTCTCCAGCCGCGGATGGGCCCCGCCGCGCACCGTGATCCCCGCCTGCCCGGCGGCGACCACCTCACACTCCTCGAAGACCCCGCCGGCCTCGTCCAGCACACTGATGCCCACGCCGCCCGCGTTGTCGACCGTGCACCGGCGGACCGTCGGCCGGGCACCGCCGCGCACCTCGATGCCCGCCGCGGACCGGGTCACCACCCGCAGCCCGGACAGCTCCGGGGCGCCGTCCTCCACCAGGAGCGCGGGGGAGGCCGAATCGGTCGCCTCCAGATGCAGATCGTGGACGGAGGCCGACGCACGTATGGTCACCGCCACGCCATCGGTGGGGGCGATCCGCACGGAACCGCGCGCCCCGTCCGCACCGCGCAGCGTCACCGCGCGCTCCAGTACCAGATTTTCCCGGTACGTACCGGCCGGGACGGTGAGCACATCACCGTCCCCGGCGGCCTCCAGGGCTGCGGCGAGCGTGCTGTACTCCCCTGTACGGCGCCGCCACCGCGACGTTCCGGAGTGCGTCACCTGGACCGAGCCCTGTGCCATGGCGCTGTCGTGCCCCCACCTCGTGCGGCTGTTGTTCGGCATGGCAGAGTCCGTCCGCGGATGTCCGCATTCGGGTCTGCGAGGCCCCAGCCGAGAGGCTGGCTGCACCACCGTAGCGCGCCTGGCGAGCGGCAGTTGACATGGTCAGCCACCTCACGGAAGACCCCCGGCAAGGGTGGGAATCAGCCACCCGCGTCGGCCCGTCCCCAGTCCTGGCCCGCGCGTTCCCACGCCCGGTCCCAGCGGCGGAAACGACGCACCATCAGCCGCCAGACGAGCAGCCGGCGCCCGCCCTCGACCAGTCCGCCGACGGCCGCCGCGCTGCCCAGCCCGGCCAGCACCGCATGCGTCCGCGCGGTGCTCGTGTCCATCGGCCGCGGCACCACCCGGCCGTGGCCATCGGTCCAGATCCGCAGGTGGTCGCCGGGGTCCACGGGCCGCGGTGTGGAGATCTGCCCGAGGTGTTCGCTGTGATCCCAGGCCGTCCACCGGGCGATGGCCCGGCGGTGGGCATCGCGCTGCGACGAGGTCTCCGGGTCGGGGTCGAGCGGGGCCCGGGAGGCCAGCCGGTCGACCGTGGCCCACACCAGATGCCGCTCCTGGTGCTGTGCGCGTGCGGCCTGCTGGAGCGCTTCGTCGGCGGTCTGCCCGGTGAGGCGGCCCACGGTCGTGGCGCCGACGGCGATCAGGAGCGCGGCGGCCAGCGCCACCCATGCCTCAAGCCGATCGGTGGGGCGTCGCAGCGGATTGTGCCGCCATCGCCAGACGCCTGTGATCGCTCGCATCGCCGCTCCCCCTCCCCTTCCCCCCTCTTCGTGTCCGTGAATACCTCATTGCCCCCTGTCCATGCCAGAGTTCGGCGAAGAGAGAGCTTCCTCACGCCAGATGCCGTGAGCGTCCCCGTACGTCCGGTCAGCGAAGCCGTACGGCCACCGTCACCAGGGCGCCCGTCCGCTCCCCGTCCTCCGCTCCCGCTGCGGCGGGCGCGTCCGTCACCGCGAAACGGTCGGCCACCAGCCGCGCCAGCCACAGCCCGCGACCGTTCGACGCCCCGTCGAGGCCCGGCAGCAGCTCGGGTATCACCGCCTCGCTGAACCCGGGCCCGGCGTCGCTGATCCGGCACTCCAGCTCATCACCCACCCGCAGCAGCACCAGCCGTCCCCAACCGCCCGCGTGCTCCACGGCGTTCCCGGCTATTTCGTCCACGGCCAGGACGAATTCGCCGCGGCGCGGCTCGCGCAGTCCCTCGCGGGCCGCGCACTCCTCGACCAGGAGCCGCAGCTGCGGCAGCAACCGGGCGGTGAAGCGGCGCTGGAGCAGCCGCCGGACGCCGCGCTCCTCGGCCGGTGCCCGCGCGGGGCCGGCCGCATCCGGTCTCCTCACGGACGTATCACCTCTCTCACCGTCAGCCCCGGCACCTCGCCCGCGCCGAGCCGCCGCAGCAGCCGGCCGTGTCCCTGGCCGCAGTGCACCTCGAACCGCTCGTGTCCCGCCGCGCCATGGACCAGGGCGAGCAGGCGGGTGGCGCAGCCGACCGACAGGAAGTGCAGACCGGTCAGATCGACGGCCAGCCGACGGGCCCGTGCCGTACGGGCCAGTGCGAGCTCCAGCGACCTGGTGAACGCGGCCTGATTGGCCGTGTCCGCCTCGCCGATGAAGCACACCGCGTCGTCGGCGCCGCGCACCGCGCGCAGGCTGCCCAGCTGCTCCAGGAGAGCATGCGGATGTGCCTTTTCCATGGCGGCGAGCAGGGCGCGGTCGAACCGGCGGCGGTCGTAGGCGCAGATCTCGGTGTACGGCCGCCCGGCGAACAGTGACTGCGCCCCGGTCTCGCGCTGTATGACCGCCGCGGGGTCCGTGCCGAGTGCGGCCACCCAGCCCATGTCGATGAAGGTCCGCAGGCCCGAGTAGCCCTCGGCCCGTGCCCGGTCCGTCTCCGCGTGCAGCCCGGCCAGCTGCCGGGCGGCGGTGAACTCCGCATCCGGCCGGATCACCGACCGCATGCTGCTGAGCACCAACTGGCCGCGCTCACGCGCCGGTGCGGGGCTGCGGCTGGGGAAGTCGAGCCGGGCCAGCACTTCCTCCTCGGACACGGCAGGGCAGGGCAGGACGATCACCTTCTCGCCGCGGGCGAGTCCGAGCCGTACGAAGGCCGTGACGACATCCCAGCGGACCTCGTCGTCGCCGTAGCTCACAAAGGAGTGGTCCCCGGGCCGCAGATGCTGGACAGGGAGGAGATGCCCCCCTCCGGTGTCCCTCGCAGGCATCGACACGCAGCTCTCGGTCTCCCCCCGTGGCCTCCCCGCCCGTCGCGCGCCCGCGCCGGGCCCTCATTCGAGTATCTCGAACGGGTCGCCGATGCGAATCGTTCCGGCCCCACGGGGAATCAGATTCTGGCCGAAGACCAGCCGGTCACCGAAGCGGCGATGCCGGGCGAGCGTGCGCAGCGGCTCCTTTCCGCGCTCGGCGGTGTGCTGGTCGGTGGTGGTGACCACGCAGCGTGCGCTGGGTTTGGCGACCTGGAAGACCACCTCGCCGATGCGCACCCGCCGCCAGTCGTCCTCCGCCCAGGGCGCGGTGCCGTCCACCACCACATTGGGCCGGAAACGGTTCATGGGCAGCGGGCCCTCGTCGGCGTGGTCGCCCTGCGCTATGAGGGAGTTGAGGGCGTCCAGCGAAGAGGTGGTCGTCAGCAGCAGGGGGTAGCCGTCGGCGAAGGTCACGGTGTCCCCGGGCTCGGAGTACTTCGGGTCGATGGGGCGGCGTATCTCCGGGGCGTCGAGATGCACCAATTCGGCCTCTACGCCCAGAAATTCGCGGAACCATGCGGCCGCCGCCGGACCGGCCGGCACCGCATCGATCTTGTCCTGGAAATGCTCGACCGCAACCGTCTCCCCGGGCGCGGGCACCTCGACCGTCAGGGGCGTCATCCCGGGCGCGGTCAGCCGGAGCGCGCCGCTCGCGAGTATCTCGGCACGGGCCAACGCCATTTTCGGCAGTGGCCGTTGGGTCAGCAGCTTGCGCCCTGCGTCCACCACCATCCAGCGTCGGTCCCCGGCGAGCCCCCAGGGCTCCACGACCGCCTCGCCGGGACCGGACCCCGCAATGGATTTGACCGGGTAGAGATGGATCGCTCGAAGCGCCGATTTCGCCATGGATCCATCCTGCCAGTCACCTCTGACATCCGGACGAAGGGCCAGGTCGGCGGCCGTTCAGGAGATGTTCGGCGGGCGTTTCACCGCCCGCCGTCGCCTGCCGTCCGCCCGGCCCCGCCCGGTACCCGCTCAGTACCCGCGCGGATACTGCCGGCCGCCGTACGGGTCGTCGTACGGAGCGGCCGGCCGCGGCGCCGCCGGACGGGGCGCGACCGGGGCCGCCGGGCGCATCGCCTCGTAGCCCGTTCCGCCGCCCATACCGGGCGACGGGCGCTGGGGCTGCTGCGGATACGGGGCCTGATAGCCGCCGCGGGTGCCCGCCTGCTGGGGGATGTAGGGAGCCGGCGCGTGCTGGAGCGGGGCGACCGGCTGCGCGGCGGCACCCGGGTAGCCCATCGCCGGGGAAGGGGAGGAGGGCGCGGCCGGAAGTGCCGGCAGCCGCGAGGCGAGCGCCGGCAAGTAGGACGAACCCGTGTCGTACGGGGAAGGGTTCACCTGGATCGGTGCGATCTGCGGCGTGCCGCGTTCGGCGACGAGGCTGTCGTAGATCGGGGTGTCCGGGAAGGAGGACGAGGCGTAGTAGCCGCCGCCGTAGGTAGAGCGGGGGGAGGTCATGCCTCATAAGTTAAGCCCACGATGTGCCGATTGGGGAGCCTGGAAAGAGGGTTGTTTTACGTGTTCCGAGCGGCCCTCGTTCCGCAATGTGAGCGAACTTGTGGAAATCGGTCGCGATCGACCGTAGGGATCCTGTAAAGACCTCGTCTTTTCCCGGTGCTTCTGGCCCGTGAGCAGGGCACGTTCGGGGAGGGCGGGGCCCAGTAGGTTGGCGGGTGTCGCCATGTACGGGACATCCGGGGCGCGTGGACGAGCGGACGAAAGGAAGGCGCGGCGATGCCGATGCTCAAGGGCGGCAATGTTCCGGTCCCGGCCCCGGCGGTCCGGGTGGAGCTGGGCTGGCAGTCACCGGCGGGCACCCCGGACGTGGACGCCTCCGCCCTGCTGCTGGCGTCCGGGAAGGTCCGCACCGACGCGGACTTCGTCTTCTACAACCAGCCCGCACACGTCTCGGGCTCCGTGCGCCACGAGGGCAAACGGCCGGTCGGCGGCGGGATGACGGACGGTCTCGTCATCGACCTCGCTGCCGTCGAGGGCGCCGTCGACACGGTGGTGCTCGCCGCCTCCGCCGACGGCGGGCCCTTCGGCCGCGTCCCCGGGCTGCACATCCGGGTGCTCGACGCGGCGAGCGGCGCCGAGCTGGCCCGCTTCGACAGCCAGGACGCCACCACCGAGACCGCCTTTGTGCTCGGCGAGTTCTACCGCCGCCAGGGAGCCTGGAAGTTCCGCGCGGTGGGGCAGGGGTACGCCACCGGGCTCGCGGGCCTGGCCACGGACTTCGGCATCAGCGTGGACGAGGCGCCGCAGCCGGCGCCCCGGCCTGCCGCGGCTCCTGTCCCCCTCCCTGCCCCGCCGGTGGCGCCCCCGTTTCCGTCCGGTCAACCCGCCGCGTCAATTCCGCCGCCGCAGGGGGCGCCCGCGCCGCCCCCTGCGCCCGCTCCCGTTCATCTGACAAAAGTCACCCTCACGAAGGACGCTCCGGCCGTTTCGTTGACGAAGCAGGGCGGCACCTCGGGGGTGATGCGGGTGAACCTCAACTGGTCCGGCGGCGGCGCCGGCAAACGGCTGACCAAGAAACTCGGCCGCAAGGCCCTGGAGGCCATGGGCGCCCGCGGCGCGCTGCTGCCCCAGTCCGGCGATATCGACCTCGACCTGTGCGCGCTGTACCAGCTCACCGACGGCTCGGCCGGTGTCGTGCACCCCATCGGCGGCAGCTTCGGCGCCCTGCACGCCCCGCCGTACATCCAGCTCGACGGCGACGACCGCACCGGCGCCGTCGCGGCCGGCGAGAACATGACCATCAACCTCGACCACCAGGCCCGCTTCAAGCGCATCCTGATCTTCGTGACCGTCTACGCCGGCGCCCGCAGCTTCGAGGGCCTGAACGCCACGGTCACCCTCCAGCCGCAGCACGGCGCCCCGGTCGACTTCTCACTGGACGAGTGCCGGGTGCCCGCCAACGTCTGCGCACTGGCCCTGATCATCAACACCGGCAGCGAACTCGTCGTCCAGCGCGAGGCCCGCTATCTCGTCCCCGAACCGGGCATCAGCCCGCAGCGCACCGTCGATCACGCCTACGGATGGGGGCTGGACTGGTCGCCGGCCAGAAAGTGACCGGCCGGGAGGCGACGGCGCGCACGGCACCGCGCCGGGAGGTGACGGCGCTCACGGCGCCTACGGCGCCCCGTAAGTCCGCCCCTTCCACGCCGCCCCGCGCCCCCGGTAGTGCTGCACCGCCGAGTCCACCGTCATCAGGAGATAGAGCAGCGCGGTGAACGGCAGCAGGGGCGCCGTCCACAGCGGCTGCCCGTAGTACCGCAGCATCGGCAGATACGTCCCGCACATCACCGCCCAGGCCAGGCCGCCCAGGGCCGCGGCCGGGACGCTGCCCCGGGCCAGGCCGGCGGCCAGCGTGAGGGGCGGTGCCAGATAGACCAGTGCCAGGCCCGCCACCGTGCCGAGCAGCAGCAGCGGCCGGTGCCGCAGCTGGGCGTACGCGCTGCGCGAGACCATCCGCCACAGCTCGGCCAGGCGGGGATACGGCCGTACGCTGTCGACACGGTCCGCCAGCCCCAGCCAGATCCGGCCACCGGAACGTTTCACCGCCCGCGCCAGCGCCACATCGTCGATCACCGCATGCCGGATCGCCTCCGGGACGCCCGCCCGTTCCGCGGCCCCGTCCCGCAGCAGCACACACCCGCCGGCCGCCGCAGCCGTCCGCGCCCCGGGGCGGTTGACCCAGCGGAACGGGTACAGCTGCCCGAAGAAGTACACGAAGGCCGGCACGACCAGCCGCTCCCAGACTGTCACCGTCCGCAGCCGCGCCATCTGCGACACCACGTCCCGGTCCGCGGAGCGGGCCGCCGCCACCAACTCCCGCAGACTGTCCGGCGCGTGCGCGATATCGGCATCGGTGAGCAGCAGATACTCCGGGGCCATGTGCTCCCGCGCCCGCGTGATCCCGTGCCGCAGGGCCCACAGCTTGCCCGTCCAGCCGGGCTCGGGCTCACCGGGCGAGGAGACGGTCAGCGGCAGTCCGCCCCGTTCGTCCGCCAGGTCCCGGGCCAGTGCGCCGGTGCCGTCCGTACTGCCGTCGTCGATCAGGAACACCTCGGCGCGCCCCGGATACTTCTGCGCCAGCAGCGACGGCAGGCTCTGCGGCAGCACCGCGGCCTCGTCCCGCGCCGGGACCACCACCGCCACCGGGGGCCAGCGTTCCGGATCCCGCCGTTCCGGCAGCCGTACGTCCGTCCGCCAGAACAGACCCTGGCGCAGCAACAGCCACGTCCAGGCCAGCAGCGACCCGGCGCCGATCCACTCCATCGCTCCCACGGCCGCAGTGTGCCGCACCGGACCGCCGCCGTACCGGAGCCGCGCACGGGCCGTATGCCGTGCCCGCGTCCCGTCCCCGTCCCGTGCCCGTGTCCCGTCCCGTGCCCGTGTCCCGTCCCGTGCCCGTGTCCCGTGGCGCGGATCTCCAGAGCTGGTATGACAAGTAGGACGGACGAACCGATAAAGTGTCCGGGTGAAGATCGCGCTCATGGACTCCGGGACCGGGCTGCTCCCCGCGGCCGCCGCTGTGCGTCGACTCCGGCCGGACGCCGACCTCGTTCTCTCCACCGACCCCGACGGCCTGCCCTGGGGCCCGCGGACTCCCGACGACGTCACCGCGCATGCGCTCGAGGCCGCCCGCGCCGCCGCCGCCCACGCCCCCGAGGCCCTGATCGTCGCCTGCAACACCGCCACGGTGCACGCCCTGCCGGCCCTGCGCGCCGAGCTGGAGCCCGCCATCCCCGTCATCGGCACGGTCCCCGCCATCAAGCCCGCCGCCGCGGCCGGCGGCCCGATCGCCATCTGGGCCACCCCCGCCACCACCGGCAGCCCCTACCAGCGCGATCTCATCGACCGCTTCGCCCGCGACGCCGACGTCACCGGCGTGCCCTGCCCGGGCCTTGCCGACGCCGTCGAGACGGCGGACGAGGCCGCGATCGACGCCGCCATCGCCGCGGCCGCCCGCCACACCCCCCGCGACATCCGCACGGTCGTCCTGGGCTGCACCCACTACGAGCTGGTCGCCGAACGCATCCGCGCCGCCCTCCAGCAGCCCGGCGCCCCCGCGCTCGCCCTGTACGGCTCCGCCGACGCCGTCGCTGCCCAGGCGTTGCGCCGTATCGGTGCCGAACCTGCACCCGCCGCCGCCCCGACCGGCGGGGTGCAGATGATCCTCAGCGGCCGCCCGGGTGCTCTCCCCGCCACGGCGCTGGCCTACGCCGAGGGCCGCCTGCTCGCGCAGAGCGCCGACGGGGCCGTGGTGGGCGTACGCGGCTGACGTCAGCCATGACGTAGCTCCACCGCCGCCCGGCGCAGGAATACCGCACTCGGCGCACTGCCGTAGCGTGCAAAGACGCGTACCCTGCGTCCCATGAGGGACCACCCCCACGAGGGGGCAGCAGCCCCCCACGACGCCCCGGAGCAGGGCGCCGGCAGCGGCGCCCGCCCTCCGAGCGGTGCCCATGCGGAGATTCCCGAGGTCTGGCACGGCAGCGCCACCAACCGCGCCCAGTGGCTGCTGGCCGGCGTGGGCGCCGGCTGTCTGGCGCTGGGCATCGAGCTGGCCGTCGACAGCTCCTGGACGTCCTCGCTGACGCCGTTGGTGATGTCCGTGGTCGGCTGTGTCGCGGCCGGTCTGCTGGTGCTGTTCGGCACGCTGGCCTTCGTCCATGTCGCCGTACGGGTCGATGAGGACTATCTGGAAGTGCGGTGCGGCCATATAGGAGTGCCGCGCCGCCGGATCCCGCTCGATCTGGTGGTCGGCGCCGATTTCGCACCCCGCGTCACCCCCCGCCACTGGGGCGGCTGGGGCTACCGCTGGCGCCCCGAACAGGGCACCGCCGTCGTCGTCCGCCGCGGCGAGGGCCTGGTCCTCCAGCTCGGCGACGGCCGCACCTTCACCGTCACGGTCGACGACGCCGAGGCGGCCGTGCGCTGCATCCGCCGCCGGCTGGGCCTGCGCAAAGGTTCCCCGGCCGGGGCCTGACCAGGCGGTTTCCCGGCGTCCGGGGGCGTGCGCAGCGGCGTGGGGCCGCCGCCGTCCCGTAGTGTCGAGACATGCCAACCCCGGACTTCATCCGCGACATCCGTACCTCCATCGGCAATCGGCTCCTGTGGCTGCCCGGCGTGACCGCCGTCGTTTTCGACGACGCGGACCGGGTGCTCCTGGGCAAGCGGGTGGACACCGGCGGCTGGTCGGTGATCGGCGGCATCCCCGAGCCCGGCGAACAGCCGGCCGAGACCGCGGTACGCGAGGTCTACGAGGAGACGGCGGTACGGGTCGTGCCCGAGCGTGTCGTCCTGGTGGAGAGCGAAGTGCCGGTCCGGTACCCGAACGGTGATATCTGCCAGTTCATGGACGTCACGCTGCGCTGCCGCGCGATCGGCGGCGAGGCGAAGGTCAACGACGACGAGTCGCTGGAGGTGGGCTGGTTCGCTCTGGACGCCCTGCCGGAGCTGGACGACTACGCACTGACCCGTATCAAGCGGGCGATGGAGCCGGGGCCCACGTGGTTCCACGGGATGGGGGAGCAGCCGGAGTCGGAGCCGGAGGCACCCGGGGTGGCGGGCGCGTAGCGCTCCGCGGCGCGCGCCCGGCGGCTCCTGTCGGCGGTGCGCGCTCCTAGAGCTCCTCGTTCGAGGGCTCGTTCATCGGGTCGCTCGGCTCGTCGGGAATGCTCGGCAGCTGCGACTCGCCCGGATCATCCGGCCCGCTCGGCCCGTCCGGACCGGTGGAGGAGTCGGGGCCGCTGTCCTCGTCCGACGGATCCTCCGTGTGCATCTCCAGCTCGTGCTTGCCGCAGGTGCTGATCCAGGTGCCGGTCGGCCCGCTCTCGTACCGGCACACCCAGCCCCGTACGGACACCGAGCCCGGGTCCTCGCCGTGGTGCCGGCGGGCCCGCAGAAAGAACTCCGACATCACGTCCTGGGCCTCGGCGCAGCCCACCATGCCGTCGGCACCCGGGTCCGCGTACAGGGCGACGTCACGGGCCGCACCCAGCGCGTCGTGGATCGTGCCACAGCTCACCGGCTGCCCCGGCACGGGGGCGGACGGGCCGGAGGGCGGGGGGCTCGCCCCGGGGCCAGGGCCCTCACCGCGGCTGCCGCCGGCCCCACCGGTCGGCCGCTCCCCGCTGTCGTCGCCGCTCCCGCATCCCGCGGCGGCGAGGGCGAGCAGCACGGTCGGCACGGCGATGAGCCTTCGCATGGTCGGACTCCTTCGTTCGGACTCCCTCGATCGGGCTTCCCGGCCGGACTTCTCCGCGTCCGGCCGGCCGGACCGGTCGGCCGGACGCGGACCGGAAACCTTGGCTCGACGCGCCTGGTCATCGTTGTCCGCGGCGCTGGGCCGGACACGACACGCCACGTCGATCGACCGTAGGAGTCCGGCCGGGCGCGCGGCGATCCGGGGCGGCCGATCGGGTGACGGGTACCTGTCGGGGAGCGCCCCGCCCAGGGTGCCGCCATGACGATGATCGGCACCCCCTCAAGACCGATATCCCTCGGCCTCACCGGCCTCACCGGCCTCACCGGCCTCACCGGCCTCACCGGCCTCACCGGCCTCACCGGCCTCACCGGCCTCACCGGCCGCACCGCCCTCGTCACCGGCGCAGCCAGTGGCATCGGACGCGCCTGCGCCCTGCGCCCTGCGCCTCGCGGCCGCGGGCGCCGCCGTACGGGCCGTCGACCGCGACGAGCTTGGCCTGGCGGACCCGGCCTCGGCCCTCCCCGACGACACTCCCGGCAGCATCGCGCCCCAGCTCCTGGACCTGACACCGCAGGCGTCGTTCATCAGGGGGGCGTCGCTGGTGATGGACGGGGGGTGGACGGCGCATGAGGGGTGAGGTGGGGGTGCCCGTGTCGTGCGGGGGCTTCACCTCGTGCGGGGCGTGTGGGGCCCTCAACGCGATGTCCGAATACCGCCGGACCTCTGGCCGTCGGGCGGGCAGACTCGGCGCATGGCCGACGCGAAATACACCCTGACGGGGCGCGACGGCAGGCCCTGTGCGAGTACCACGCCCGGCTCCTTGGGGGGATACCGGCGGCGGAAACTGTACGGGCGACTGGACTGTCCCTCCGCGCTGCGGGCCCTCGCCCGTGGTCATTACGTACGGCACCGGGTCTTCTTCGCCGATGAAGAGACCGCTGTGGCGGCGGGGTACCGGCCGTGTGCGGTGTGTATGCCCCGGCAGTACGCGCGGTGGAAGGCCCGTGGGGACGGCGGCGTGGTGAGGGGTGGCCCCCGGCGGGCCGCCTTGGAAGAGAGAGTGAGCGCGTGAGCACGACAACCGGCAGCGAGTCGGACGCCCGGCCGGCGGAGGGGAAGGCCGCCGTGCGGGAGTCCGCCGAGGGGGAGGCCGTCGTCGGGGAGGACGGGCTCGGGCGCTGCGTGTGGGCCGTTTCGCATCCGCTCAATCAGCAGTACCACGATGCCGAATGGGGCCTCCCGGTCCGCGGCGAACAGGCGCTGTTCGAGCGGATCAGCCTTGAGGCGTTTCAGTCCGGGCTGAGCTGGCTGACGATTCTGGCCAAGCGGCCGGCCTTCCGTACGGCGTTCGACGCCTTCGACCCGGAGGCCGTTGCGGCGTATACGGACGGCGATGTCGCGCGCCTCATGGCAGACGCCGGCATCGTCCGTAACCGCGCGAAGATCGAAGCGGCGCGCGGCAACGCCCGGGCCGTGCTGGAGCTGCGCCGCCACGGCGGACTCGACCGGCTGATCTGGTCGCACAAACCCTGCCGCACCCCCGTGCCCCGTACGGTCTCCGAAGTGCCCACGCAGACCGTTGAGTCCAAGGCTCTGGCCGCCGAACTGCGCTCCTACGGCTTCCGGTTCGTCGGCCCCACTACGAGCTATGCCCTGATGGAGGCCATCGGCATGGTCGACACACATCTGGTGGGATGCCACCGGCGCGGGATCTCGGGAGAGCATGACGCCTAGTCATGTTGCCCTGGAGGAAGTCGCGTTGAGCTGTTGCCGTGCGGGCGTCGTTGCGGCCGGGCCGGGCCCGGAGGTCGGAACTCCGACGTTCTCCCTGCTCACCGTGCAGTGGTGTGCATCGGTTCCGTCGCGGCGTCTTGCCGGAATGGCAAATACTGTGCAGGGATCTCCCCGATTGGCTTGAAATCCTGTGGATCGCGCTTCATTATCTCGGTGACTCCCCATTTGGGGCCGGGTATTGAACCCCGGCGCGTGGTGGGGGAGTCCGGGATCCGGGGGGAGATCTGTTTCTTGGCGCTCCGTGCGCTTTCTCTGTCAGCGATACGGCATGGATACGGCATGTGATCGCGACGATCGCACCTTCGGCCCTGGTGGCGGCGCCCTTGTCCGCTGCGGTGGGTGTGGGACGGCACAGGGATTCCCGTGGTACGGGAATCGAGTAGGTCCGGGGCAATTCACTCAGGAAGGGCTCGACGAGAGCAATGACGAACGCATACGAGGACCAGGCGCGGGGTGGGGGCTCCAGGGAGCCGAGGCCCGAGCCCGCACCTGCCGCGGAATTCTCCGCGACCACGATCGGCGCGGTCGATCCGCGGTACGGCGATCTGGTGCGCGGAATGAACCAGCGCTGGGTCGGCCGGCCGGAATCCGTACGGATGGTCGACTCCCCTCAGCAGGTGCAGGCCGTGGTGCAAGAAGCGGTCCGGGCCGACAAAAAGCTGACGGTCCGCAGTGGCGGGCACTGCTATGAGAACTTCGTCTTCAACGCCGAAACCAAAATCGTCCTCGATATGTCGGAGATGACATCGGTCTCCTGGGACGATCACTTCTCCGCATTCGCGGTCGAGGCCGGCGCGACGCTGCTCGACGTCTATGAGCGGCTGTACAAGGTGTGGGGCGTCACCGTCCCCGGCGGCATGTGCTATTCGGTCGGGGTGGGCGGCCATGTCAGCGGCGGCGGTTGGGGCATGCTCGCCCGCCGGAACGGCCTGATCGTCGACCATCTCTATGCGGTCGAGGTGGTCGTGGTCGACGCCCACGGCACCGCCCGTACCGTGGTCGCCACCCGCGAGGAATCCGATCCCAACCGCGATCTGTGGTGGGCCCACACCGGGACCGGCGGCGGGAACTTCGGCGTGGTCACCCGCTACTGGTTCCGCTCCCCGCACGCCACGGGCCGCCAGCCGGAGCAGGCGCTCATCAAGCCGCCGAGCGAGGTGCTGGTCAGCGCCGTCGCCTGGTCCTGGGAGGAGATGACGAAGGAGGCATTCATCCGGCTCGCCCGGAACTACTCCGCCTGGCACACGGCGGACGAGAATGCCCAACCCGGCAGTGCCTACAGCGGGCTGATGAGTTCGCTGCTGCTCAACCACAAGTCGAATGGCCAGATTGGCCTGGTCTCCCAAATGGACGCGACCACGCCGGGCGCGGAGAAACTGCTGGAGGCGTATATAGCCGCCATCACCGACGGCGTCGATATCGAACATGGCCCCGTCACTCACACCATGGGCGAACACAAGCCGATGCCGCAGTACCACAAACCGCAGCGGCTGCCGTGGCTTCAGGCCACCCGGTTCTTCGGCACCACCACCAACTTCCTGGTGGACCCGACACTGCGTGCGGATTACAAGTCCGCCTACAACAAGCGGAATGTGACCGACGAACAGATCGCGGCCATGTACGAGCACCTCGCTCATACCGATCTCGTCAACCCGCATGCCATGGTGCAGTTCAGCTCCTTCGGCTGCGCGGTGAACAGCGTGAAGCCGGGCGACACCGCGAGCGTGCACCGTGATTCACGTTTCAAGCTGCTCTATCAGACGTACTGGAACAACCCGGCCGACGACGACGCCAATATCTCCTGGCTGCGCTCCTTCTACGAGGATGTGTACCGGAAGACGGGCGGCGTTCCGGTCCCGGACGAGACCACCGACGGCTGCTACATCAATTACGCCGACATCGATCTCAACGACCCGGCGCACAACACCTCCGGAGTGCCGTGGTACACCCTGTATTTCGGGGCCAACTACCCCCGGATGCAGCAGGTCAAGGCGAAGTGGGACCCGGGCAACCACTTCCACCACGGCCAGTCGGTGCGCCTGCCGTAGCCGGCGCCTCGCCGTCGTCGTCTCCCTCGGCGCTGCGATAGGCGCCGAGGTGCCCCGTACCGCCCGGAGCAGGCTGCCCCGGGCGGTACGGCTGCGGGCGGGCGGGCCCCGGAGGGCATGCCGGATCAGGCGCCGAAACCGCCGTCGATGTCCAGGCTCGCACCGGTGACGAACCCGGCCTCGGGACCGGCGAGATACGAGACCATCGCCGCTATTTCCTCGGACCTGCCGAACCGGTCCAGCGCCATCCAGCCGAGCATGCTGCTGGACATCGGACCGTCCGCCGGGTTGGCGTCCGTGTCGGTCGGGCCGGGCTGGACGTTGTTGACGGTGATGGCGCGCGGGCCCAGCTCCCGGGCCAGGCCGCGGGTCAGGCCGGCCACCGCCGACTTGGTCATGCCGTAGACGGAACCGCCGGGGAAGGGAATGCGGTCGGCGTTGATGCTGCCGATCGTGATGATGCGGCCCCCGTCGGGCAGATGCCGCAGCGCCTCGCGGATCCCGACGACCACCCCACGGATATTCACATTGATCATGGTGTCGATGGCGTCCAGGGGCAGCTCCTGCACGGGGCCGAAGGTGCCGCCGCCGGCGTTGTTCACCAGGATGTCCAGGCCGCCCAGGGCTCGTACTGTCTCGTCGACCGCCGCGGCGATGTCTTCGTCCCTGGCGCTGTCGGCCTGGATGGCATGGGCGCGGCCGCCCGCGGAGCGGATGCCGGCGACGACCTCCTCGGCGCGGTCCTTGGAGTGGGAGTAGGTCAGTGCCACGGAGGCTCCGTCGGCCGCCAGGCGCTGCGCAATCGCCGCCCCGATGCCACGGGATGCCCCGGTGACCAGGGCGACCTTGCCGTTGAGCGTGTTCGTCACGTTGTGCGTCCTCTCACGGGTGTTTCGCATTTCTTGGTGGTGCTGTTTCTCGGGTGATGCCGTATCTCAGGTGGTGCTGTTTCTCGGTGGTGCTGTTTCCGCTGTGGTGCGGCTTATCGGGTGGCGCGGTGGGCGCGGTGGTGCGCTCGCCGCGGTGGTGCGGTCTGCGAGTGGGGCCGGGGTGGCGGGCGCGGTGCCGCAGAGGGCGACGGTGCCGCGCCCGGCCCGGTCCGTGCGGTCAGGATTCGGCGGGGGCGCCGCCGCGCTCGGCGCTGGGCAGGAAGAGGGCGACTATGGCGCCGGCCACACAGATCCCCAGCGTCCACCAGAAGGCGCTGCCGAACGCCTCGGTGAGCGGCCCGGCCAGTCGGGGCGTCTTGGCGGCCGATGCGGACGCACCGCTCGGGCCCAGACGGTCGGTGAGCTGCTGCTGGACGACGACGGCGAGCAGCGCCGTACCGACGGAGCCGCCCAGCTGGATGGAGGCGATCAGAGCGCTGCTGGCCCGGCCGGTGTTCTCCGGGGCGATGCTGGCGAAGCCCGTGGACAGCGCCGGGGCGAGCGTCGTGCCCAGGCCCACGCCGCGTACCAGGAGCGCGATGACGAGCAGCGCGGTGTCCTTGGCGGGATCGAGCTGGGTGTAGGCGACGGTGCTGACCGCCGCGAGAGCCATACCGGCAAGGACCACGGCCCGGGGGCCGAAGCGGGCGACGAGGCGTCCCACGGCGGGCAGGATCAGGACCGTGCCGACGCCCTGCGGGGCGAGCAACAGGCCCGAGGTCCAGGCGTCGAACCCGCCGGCCTGCTGGAAGAACAGGGGGAGCAGGAACATCATGCCGTAGACCGAGGCGCCGAACAGGAACGAGCCCAGGGCGGAGGCGCTGAACCGGCCGGTGGCGAACAGCCGTACATCGATGAGGGGGACGCCCCGCATCTTCAGCGCGTGCACCAGATAGGCGATCAGCAGGACCGCGCCGACGCCGAACGAGATCTGCACGACCGGGGCTCCGATGCCGCCGCCGGTGGCCAACTGGGAGAAACCGAGGAGCAGTCCGGCCAGGGCGGCGGGCAGCAGAACCAGACCGCGCACATCGAGCCGGGAGACGCCACGCTCCTCGCGGGGCGGGTCGGTGGGCAGGATGCGCTGGGCCAGCACCGCGCACAGCAGTCCGAGCGGGACGTTGAACCAGAAGAGCCAGCGCCAGTCCAGGTTGTCCATCAGCACACCGCCGACCATCGGGCCGAAGACCGGGGCGAGGGTGATGGGGATCTGCACCATGCTCAGCACGGTGGTGGCGCGCTTGGGGCCGGCCGCGCGGGCCAGCATCGTCAGCATGATCGGCTCGAACATGGCGCCGCCGATGCCCTGGACGACGCGGGCACCGATCAGGGTGCCGACGCTGGTGGCGACGGCGGCCAGGACACAGCCGACGAGATAGACGACCAGGGATGCCTGCCAGAGGGTCTTCTCCCCGAACCGGTCCATCGCCCAGCCGGCGATCGGGATGGCGACGGCGATCGCCAGGAGGTAGGCGGTGCTCACCCACTGCACCGTGGACAGGGGCACCGAGAACACCTCGGCGAGACGGCCCATGCCCACCGACACGATGGTGGTGCTGAGCAGGGCGATGACGGCGCCTAAGGACAGCGTCGAGCCGATGGGCAGCAGGCCCTTCTCCGCCTGCTCGCCTCCCTCGGCGGGCGCCTCCGTGCGCGGGGCGTTATCGGCTTCCAGCGGGGCTGCCGCCGCGGTCTCTTCCATCGTTTCCTTCCGTATCTTCCGTGCTGTCGGGGCGATCCGTGCCGCGCGCTTCTCGCGTGCGCACGCGGCCGGCGGGGGTGTGCGGTTCGTGGGCGGCTCTCGGGCCACAGGGCTGCCGCCACAAGCGGCGGGCGGGTCAGCCGGCGGGTTCTTCTCCCGGCTCCCAGCCGTAGCGGGCGCCTATCTCCGCGATCTGCGGGAAGTGCTCCGCGGGCCAGGGCAGGGGCTGCACACCGGGCTGGGCGGGATCGCCGGCTTCGAGGAAGAACTTGTCGAACCCGGCGGGGGTGAACATGAAGACCATCTTGGCCACGTGCAGACCGGTGTTCTTGAAACGGTGGGTCACCCCGCGGGGGATGAAGACGAAGTCGCCTTGGTGAGCGGTGAACGTCCGGCCCGAGTCGAGGACTTCGAGCTCGCCGGAGAGCAGGTAGTACGCCTCGTCCTCGCCGCGGTGGATATGCGCGGCCGGGCCGCACCCGGGGGGCACGGACGCCTCCATGAAGGCCAGGCGGCCGCCGGTGTTCTCATGGCTCGCCTTGATGGTGTAGGTGTCGCCGTCGACCCAGACGGTCCGGCCCTCCCCGGCGGGCACGTGCAGGACCCGCTGGGGGCGCTCGGGGGATGCGTCCTTTCCTTTGTGCCTCGTTGCCTCGGTCATGGGGCCTCCAGCTCGGGTCGGTACGGAAGGGAGAGGCTCTGTCGCGGAGTCTTCGGTTCGGTGGCATGCAAAGGGGAAACACCGCCGGGCCGCGAACGGTTGCATCCCGGGCCGAAGGACGGCCCGGGATGCCTGGCGCAGGCGCTGAAATACCTGGTCAATGGGCGAAGGAACCATCGCGGTCGAGGCGCCGCACGACGGTGCGGTCGGAGACCTGACGCTGGGTGGCGCCGGCGGTCAGAACCTGCCGGTCCGCCGGCGGATCGAGCCGGCCCAGCAGCCGCAGCGCCCCCGACCGATCGACCTCGACCAGATCCCGGGTGCACAGCCAGCCGCCCGGATCGCGCCCGCCGTCCGCGAGGAAACGCGCCGGCGGCTCCTCCGGCGCGAGATACGGCGAGCCGGGCAGGCGTACCTGTAGCTCCCCCGAGACAAGGCGGACCCGGACGCCGGGCGCCGGCACCCCGACCGTGCCCGGCCCGTACACCCCGGCCGCGTCGACGGCGATGATGCCGGTCTCGGTCGTCCCGTACGCCTGGCCGATGCGTACCCCGAAGCGTTCGGCGAAACGGGTGGAGACCTGCCGGACCAGCACATCGCCGGCGGATATCGCCATCCGCAGGCGGGGCAGCGACGGTACGCCGCCCCGCGCGGGCCCCGCCGACGAGGCCGGAGCGTCCAACGAGGCCGGAGCGTCCGGGGAGTCCGGGGAGTCCGGAGAGTCGGCCGGCCAGGACGCCAGGCCCGCGAAATGCCCCGGCGCCCCCAGAACCGCCTCGACGTCGTGGACCCGGCAGGCATCGAGCACCGCCCGGGGACCGGTGTCCCGGGCGAACACCGGCACCGCTCCGGTGTTCATGGCGTGCAGCAGCCCGCCGATGAGCCCGAAGGAGTGCTCCGGCGGCGCCAGCAGCAGCGCCTTCTCACCGGGCCGGGGCATGCCGCCGATCGCGCGGAACCGCCCGAGTTCCGTGGTCACGGACTCGGGCGTACGGCCGATGGCCTTGGCGACACCGGTGCTGCCGGAGGTGAACTGCACCAGGCAGTGCGGCGTTTCGGCCGGGCGGCCGCCCTTCAGACGGCGGACGAGGACCTCGCACTCGTCGTGAAACGTTCCGGCGGCCCACCCGGGCGCGTCGAAGGAGAGGTGGTACTGCGGCCGGCAGCGGTCCAGGAGGGTGCCCAGTTCACGGCCGCGCAGACCGGGACCCATCAGCATGACCTGAGCGCCGCACGACCACAGCGCGAACAGCGCCCACATCTGGGTGAAACTGCGGGCGCCCTGGAGAGCGACGGTGTGGCCTGCCCCGATGCCGTACGACCGCAGGGTGTGGCACAACGAGGAGACCTGGGCGCGCAGTTGGCCGTACGTGACCGTGCTGCGGGCGATCGCCCAAGGGGCACCGGCCGGCCGGCTCTCCAGCAGCCCGGCGCCCCACCAGTCGGCCTGCCGGCGGGAGTGGAGGGACACGGTGGCTCAGCCTTCCCGCTCGCGCCGCAGCTCCAGGCGCTCATAGCCCTCGTGCCACGGGCGGCGGCGCTCCATCGCGGCGCAGGCCGCGACGACCCGGGGCTCGCCGAAGCGCCGTGCGGCGACCTGGAGGCCGACCGGCAGCCCGGCCGGGGTGAAGCCCGCGGGCACCGTGGCGGCGGGGCTGCCGATGAAGTTGTACAGGCCCGTCAGGCACCATCCGACGAGCGGATTGACGCTCTGTCCTGCGACTTCGGAGGGGCCCACGGTGGTGCGGTCGGCGGCGTTGGGGATCCGCGCCACCGAGGTCACCGGGCTCACGATGAGGTCGTAGTCGTCGAAGACGTCCTCCAGGGAGTCGAGGAGTTCGCTGCGCAGCACGTCCTCCAGGCGGTAGTCGACGGCCGAGGGGCGCGCGCCCATCTCCAGGAGCTCCAGATAGGTGGGCGCCATGCGGTCGCGGTGGGCGAGGACGTCCACGCCGGCGCGTCGCATACGGGTGAGGAACTCCACCTGGCGGACGGCCTGCATCCGCCGCCACAGTGCGGTGAACTCCTGGTGCGGACGCGGAAGTTTGATGTCGACCTCGACGACCTCGGCGCCGTCGTCGATCAGCGCGCCGAGCGATTCCCGTACGACCGCGGCCACATCGGCCTCGACGGGGAAGCCGCCCAGGTCGGGGGAGTAGGCGATGCGCTGTCCGGCCAGTGGGCGGCGCAGGGCCTCTGTCAGGCGCTCGGGTGCCGACGGGAGCGAGTACGGGTCCCGGGGGTGCGGGCCGGCCATCACTTCGAACATCAGCACCCCGTCCTCGACGGTACGGGTGACCGGGCCGTAGCAGACCATGGGGTTGAGCAGGCCGAACGCATTGGGCCGCACCACGGTGGGCACCCGGCCGAAGGTGCCCATCAGGGCGAACACCCCGCACAGCGATCCCGGGACGCGCAGCGAGCCGCCGGCGTCGGAACCCTGGGCGAGGGGCACCAGGCCCTCGGCGACGGCCGCGGCGGCGCCCCCGGAGGAGCCGCCCGCGTTGGCGGTCAGATCGAAGGGTGTACTGGTCGGCCCGAAGAGGAAGTTGTCGGTGATGGCCTTGTGGCCGAATTCCGGGGTGTTCGTTTTGCCGATGACGATGGCGCCGGCCTGCTGGAGCCGTTCGGCGCTGATGCCGTTGGCCTCGGGCACCGTGTTCTCGAAGGCGTACGACGCCTGGGTGGTGCGGATTCCCGCCACCGGGTCGAGGTCCTTGATCCCCACGGGCAGCCCGTGCAGCGGCGGCAGCGGATTGCCGGTCAGCACCTCGCGCTCCGCTCGCCGGGCGGCCTGGAGGGCCTCGTCGGCGCAGACGGTGACAAAGGCGTTGACCGCGGGGTTACGGCGCTCGATGCGGTCGAGGCAGGACTCGACCAGCTCGACCGGGGACAGCTCCCGGCGGCGGATCATTCCGGCCAGGCGGGCGGCCGGCTGATAGGCGAGTTCATCCATGGTGCGACTTCCCTCTACTTGACGCGCACCCGGCCCGGGCGCCCCGGTACGGCCCCGTGGGAGACGGTCCGTACGGGGCGCCCGGGCCGGCGCGCTGGCCTACTTCTCGACGCAGAACTCGCCCACCGGCCAGCCGACATGGCGCTGGTCGGTCGCGAGGTAGCCCAGGAGCTTCTCGCCCTTCTTGAGCTCGGTGACGTTACGGACCGCGTCCCCGGGGCCCAGGACCCGGACGTGCCAGTCGTCCTGGACGGCGAGGCTGACCAGGGTGCCGTCCTCGGCGCGGGTCTTGATGGTCAGCAGCGGGCGCGATTCGAGCTTGACGCGGCCGACCACGACGCGGCGGGTACGTCCGGTGGTGCTGACGGCCAGGACGGTGTCGCCGGCGCCGAGTTCGCTCAGGTAGTTGGTGCGGTTGTCGGTGCCGAGCACATACGACTGGAGGGCACCGGCGTTGACGCGGAACGGCCGGGTCGGCATATAGGGCAGCGGGTGGGTCTCACTGGAGCACAGGATGAACCCGTGGGAGTACGAACCGACCAGGATGCCCTCGTCCTTGTGCAGATAGCTGCACGTGTCCACGCAGACCCGGTCGCCGAGGCCGCTGTGCTCGATGGACTCCACTGTCAGCTCGGTCAGCTGGAGCGGCGGGGTGTCGGTCCGGAGCAGTTCGGCCAGCTCCAGCACCTCGGCGACGGAGGTGGGCGCCAGGAGGATGCCCTCCGAGCCCTTCTCCAGGACATCGAGGATGATCTTCGCCTCCTCCAGGGAGTCGGCCCGGCAGATCAGCTGGCCGGGGGCCTTGTCGGCGGCGGCGATCACGATTTCCAGCGGGATCTTGGTGGGGTCCTTGAAGGTGACCGCGGTGTAGGGCAGGGCCCGGGCGGCCTCGCACGCGAGGGTGAGCGAGGCGTCGTCGCGCACCGGTACATGGGCGGCGACGGAATCCTGGCCCTCCAGGACGCGGCCTTGCAGCGTGGCGAGGCCGTTCTGGTCGGTGACGTCGGTGAGCAGCACGTCGTAGCCGTCCCAGTCCGCGGCGGCCCCGTCGCCGGGCCCCTTGGCGACCAGTACCTTGCGCACGGTCGGGGGGAGGGTGGCCAGGATCTCCGGTCCGTCGTCGACGATGCCGTCGATCCGGGCGTGCACGGCCGCCTCGACCAGCGCCTCGCGCTGCTCGGCGGAAACGGAACGAAGGTCAATCCAGGCGAACTTCACATCGCACCTGCCAGTTCGGGTAGGGAGGTTGAATTCGGGGCGGATTGCGGTCGTGGTGCATGGACGGCGGCGGACAGGGCGCGGACCGCCGCCCCCGGGTCGGGGCTGTGGAAGACCCGGCGGCCGACGGCGAGTCCGCGGCAGCCGGCGTCCATCGCGAAATGCGCGAAATCGGTGAGGCTGCGGCCGTCGCCGGCGCCGCCGGCCACGACGACCGGGACCGGGGTCTTGGCGACGATGCCCGCCATGTCCTCCGCGGAGCCCGCCGCGACGGTCTTGACGAGGTCCGCGCCGAGGTCGACGGCGATGCTCACCACATGCGCGAGGAGTGCGGGGTCGCGGGGGTCCTGGATACGCGGCCCCCGCGCGTACATCATCGCCAGCAGCGGCATACCCCATCGCTCGCAGCCCGCCGCTGTCGTGCCGAGATCGGCGAGCTGGCGTTTCTCGGTGTCCGAGCCGATGTTGATGTGCACGCTGACGGCGTCCGCCCCGGCGCGCACCGCCTCCTCCACGCCGCCGACGAGGACCTTGGCGTCGCCGTCGGGGGCGTGCGGAGTGCTGGCGCTGAGGTGGACTATCAAGGCGGCGCCGTTGAGCAGGCGCGGTTCGATGGTGCGGGCGCGCCCCTTGTGGACGACGACGGCGTCGGCGCCGGCGGCCACCACATCGCCGATGAGGCGGCTGAATCCGGTGGCGTCGGCTATTGGTCCGTCGGCCACGGAATGATCCATGGGTACGATGAGAAATTTTCCGTCGCCGGGCCTGGAAAGCCGGGTGAGGCGCAGCGATTTTCCGCTCAAAGGTAGTAGGGGCACAGCACCCTCCGTAAGCACGGGTGATACGGGAACCGTCAGTCGGAACCGCGGATTGATAGGGACCCGGAGAATGATGAACTCCTGGGAAACGGGCCGACCGGGCGGGTGAAAGACTTTTGGAGCGCTTTGGCTTCAGCCCGTGTACGTTCCCGCCGGACACAGATTCTTAAGGCCTTGCGGTGCCCGGAGCAACATCCTTGGGGCTGCGGCGCCGAACGGGGGAGAAGTTGGCGGCTACAGCGGTACTTCGCGGCCCGGCGGAGGTCAATTTCCCGGCGAACGCAACGGAGTTGGGCTCGCCGGTGTTCTGCCGGTAAAGGGGTCCGAAGGGCCACCGTGCCGGCAGAGGAGGGGCCGATGAGGAACGACGCACCGACGCATATCGCTGTGGTCGGAGGAGGGCTGGCGGGTCTGACGCTCGCCCTCGCGCTGCACCGCGCCGGGCTGGAGTGCCGGGTGTACGAACAGGCGCCGCAGCTGGGGGAGGTGGGAGCGGGCCTCCAGCTGTCGCCGAGCGCCACCAGGCTTCTGCACCGGCTCGGCCTGGAGCACGCGCTGCGGTCGGCGGCGGTGCTGCCCGAGGCCATGGAGTTCCGTCGCTGGGCGGACGGTTCGGTGATCAGCCGCGGGCTGCTGGGCAAGCACTGCGAGGAGCGGTACGGCGCTCCGTACTACGCGATGCACCGCGCCGATCTGCACCGGGCGCTGGTCGAGGCACTGCCGGCGGGCATGGTGCGGCTCGATGCCCGTTGCACGGGGACCGAAGAGGGTCCCAACGGGGTGGTGCTGCGGTTCGCGGACGGTTCGCACGCCGAGGCGCATGCGGCGGTGGGGGCCGACGGCATCCACTCCGTCCTGCGCCCGGCACTGGTGGACGACCGCCCACGCTTCTCCGGCCAGTCCGTCTATCGCGGCCTGGTCGACGGTCGGCGCATACCCGAGGTGGTGGCCGAGCCCCGGGTGCAGCTGTGGCTGGGGCCGGGACGGCATCTCGTGTGCTATCCGGTGTCGGGTGGACGGCTGGTCAACTTCGTGGCGACGGTGCCCACCAGTGGTTCCGGGAGCGAGTCGTGGTCGCGCCGGGGCCGGGTGGCGGATGTGGCCGCGGCGTACGAAGGGTGGTGCGCGGAGGTCACCTCGATCATCGGGGCGGCGGACCAGGTCAGTCTGTGGGCGCTGCACGACCGTGACCCGATAGCGCGGTGGAGCACCGGACGTATCACGCTGCTGGGCGACTCGGCGCATCCGATGCTGCCGTTCATGGGCCAGGGCGCCAACCAGGCCATCGAGGACGCCGTGGCCCTGGCGGTGTGTCTGCGGGACGCCGGCGCCGGGGAGCTGCCCGCGGCGCTCCGGCGTTATGAGTCGCTGCGCAGGCCGCGGACCACGCTGGTGCAGGAGCGGTCCCGGGGCAACAGCACCGCGTTCCATCTGCCGGACGGCGAGGCGCAGCGCGAGCGGGACGCGGCGATGGGCACGCCCGCCCCGGAGCGGCAGGACTGGCTGCACGGCTACGACGTCGAGGCTGCCCTGACGGGCCATCAGTCAGCCTGATCTGCGGCGGGTTCCCCGTGCGCGTTCCGCTTGTGCACCCCCTTGCGTGCTCCCGGGCGCACTCCGGCCCCCTGGAAGGCCCCGGCCTCCAGGGGGCCGGTTCTCTGTGGTCCCTCCGGAGGATTCCCGCCCCTCTTGCCCACGGAATGTGGCCGGATTCGAGCCGCTCCCCGGGCGGCGCCGGGAGCCGTTCGGAAGGAATTCCGAGGAGTTTTCCGAGGCCGGGTCCCGTATACGGCCCCGTCGCCCGCCGCCGTCAAATCTCCGCCCCACGCCCTTGGAACACCGCAGCGCCCCGAAAGGTTGCGGAGGTCGCGCTTCAGGAACGGCATTCGAGTCAAACCGCCTGACTCGATCATTTCTCTGATCCGGGCAGTTATCCGCCCGTTCTGCCGACGGTAACGCGTCTACCTGGGCATATGTCCGTCCGTTCGACCACTGAAGATCGCTTTTCATGGGGTACGCTTTAGGTTTCATTGACTTATCTTTTAGTTGCCGGGCCTTCGATGGTGGGGTTCGCTGGGGTTGGTCCGGAAAGTGTGCGGGGGCGCATCTTCGGGCGATCGGAGAACAAACTGACCGAATAGTTTGTTTCTCTGTCGCCCCGCCGGACCGTTCGACATCACGGGGGCTTCACGACGGACCGGGCCGGAACGACCGGGTTTCGCCTGCGCGTATCTGAGCGTACGAATACCGGAAGGCGACTGTCCGTTTTCTTCGCGGCCCTCTGACGGTTTTTTACCCCACCTGGAATGAAGCACGTACCGCGCCAGAGCAGGTACGCGGCCCCATCGCCGTGTGCCCGACGGAGGAGCTCTAGTGATCGTTACCCAGTGCGCTACCAGACCGACGGAACTCGCCTTACCGAGCGGCACATCCACCCCGGAAGCCGTCGCCGCTCCGGCACCCTCAGCATCGCCGGCATCCGCAGCACCGGCCGGGACGGCCGCCGTCCCGCTACCGGACCCGCTGCCGACGGACACCGGCTGGTCGGTGCCCACCGCCGGACGGCGCGCCGACCGCGCCGACCGCGGCGATGACGCCGACCGCATCGCCCAAGTCGACGGCGGCCTGCTCACCGCGGTCCTCGCCGAACTCGGCGAGCGGATCGGCCCGCTCTTCGCCCGCCCCGAACCGCGCGCCCAGGCCATGCAGTACGCCCTGGGCCTGCTCGCCGACGGCGGACGCAGCACCACCTGGCAGCTCGCCCAGCGGGTCGGCGACGCGTCCCCCTGGCGGATGCAGCGCCTGCTCACCCGGGCACGCTGGGACGCCGACGCCGTCCAGGACACCGTCCGCGGCTATCTCTCCGAACACCTGGGCCACCCCGAGGCGATGCTCGTCCTCGGGCAGAGCGACACCCTGAAGAAAGGCGCCAAGACCGTCGCCGCGGCCCGCCAGTACACCGAGGTCACCCGCCGCGTCGAGAACTGCCAGACCGCCGTGCTGACCGCCTATATCTCCCCGCACGGCGATGCCCTGATGGACCGTGAACTGCTGCTGCCGGAGACCTGGACCGACGATCCGCAGCGCTGCCTGAAGGCCGGTGTCCCCGAGGGGCGTCTCGCCTACCGGACCAAGGCCGAGTTGGCCCGGATGATGATCGAGCGTGCCATGCACGCGTCCGTTCCCTTCCGGTGGGTGTGCGGGGGCCAGGACTACGGCCAGGACGAGGCGTTGCGCGGCTGGCTGGAGCAACAGGGCATCGGCTACGCGTTCGCCGTACCGGCCCGACGGCTCGGCGCCGCCTCGGCGGCTGCCGCCATTCCCCGGCAGCGCTGGTGGCCGTCCCCCGAAGTGCCGAGCCATCCCGGCCCCATACCGGGCGCCTGGGCCCGGCTGACCGTGCCCGCCACCTCGCACTGGGGCTCCGCGGCACCACTGCGCGACGGCTTCACCCGCACCCTGCTGCTGCACCGCTGGCCCGACGGCCGACGGACCGACTGCTATCTGGTGCACGCCCCCCGGGGCGCCACCGGCCAGGCGATGGTGGCCGCCGCCGGGGCCTGCTGCAATGCGCGGCGGCACCTGGATGCGGCCCGGATGCACACCGGACTCGACCGGCACGAGATCCGCACCTGGACGGCCTGGTACCGGCACACCACCCTCTCCCTCCTGGCCCTGGCCGCCCATACGGTCGCCCTGGACCGGGCCGGCTGAGCGCACCGGCCTACGGGCAGCCCGGTTCGACGCCCCACGGGCGCCGCGCCGGGCTGCCGTCCGGCCGGTATCCGGCGCGCCGACATTCCTCTTGCGGCGGCGCCCACGCTGATTGCGTATGAGCGGGCGGTGAACTCCTAGGAGCTCCTCCGTAACCCAGTTGCTCCGTAACCTGGTTTCTCCATGGCCCAGTTACCTCGCAGCCTGCGGAAAGTCGAGCGAAATCACCGCCGCCGCCTTCAGGAAATCTCCATCGGGAAATCTCCAAGTACCGCAGTAGGACCGCACTCCCGAAAGGTTCCTTGCCGGGCCGCTGCGGCGGATGGTGTCCTGAGGATGAGAACGACCCGCTTCGCCCCCATGGGCACTTCACACCCAGCGGCCGTCAATTCGGAAAGTATTCCGGAGGAGCGTGCACACACTGCCATGAGCATTTCCGCCAACTCCCTGACCAACGGGAATACCGAATTCCGGGACGATGAATTCACCGCGCTCGGGCTCGATACGTCCCCCGGGCTGCGCCTCGCACTCGCCTCGCTCCAGACCCAGGCGCAGGAGCTCAGCCGGCTGGTGACCGCCACGGTCGACGCCATGGCCCGGCCCCGCGAGAGCCTGTCCCCGCACTCCGCGGCGTTCGCCGAGATCGCCGCCCGGACGATCCCGCGCTGGCACTTCGCGATGCTCAACGACACCGAGCGCAATGACGCCCTCATCGTGGCGCTCGAACGCCGTATCCCGGCCGGCGCCCATGTCCTGGACATCGGCACCGGCACCGGCCTGCTGGCCATGGCCGCCGCCCGGGCCGGCGCCGGACGGGTCATCACCTGCGAGGAGAACCCGCTGCTCGCCGAGATCGCCCGGCAGATCATCGCCGAGCACGGCATGTCCGACGTCATCACCGTCGTCAACAAGCGCTCCACGCATCTGGAGATGGGCACCGACCTGGAACGCCCGGTCGACGTCCTGATCTCCGAGATCGTCGACTGCGGACTGATCGGCGAAGGGCTGCTGCCCACCATGCGCCACGCCCGCAGCCAGCTGCTCGCCCCCGGTGGCGTGCTGATCCCGGGCGCCGCGCGGGTCCTCGGCCAGCTCATCCACAGCGAGGTGGCCGACGGTCTCAACCGGGTCGGCAACGCCGGCGGGTTCGATGTCTCGCTGATGAACATGGCGTCCACCCGCGGGCACTTCCCCGTACGGCTGCACACCTGGCCGCACGAGGTGCTCTCCGGCCCCGTCGAGCTGCTCGACCTCGATCTGCTCGCGGGCCCACTGGAGGCCGGCAGCCGGGTCGTCCCGGTGCCCGTCACCGCCGCGGGACCGGCCACCGCGCTGGTCGCCTGGTTCGAACTCGACCTCGGCTCCGGGGTCGTCCTGCGCAACTCGCCCGACAACGTCGGATCCCACTGGATGCAGGCGCTGATCCCGTTCGACAAACCCCTCCCGGTCAGCCCCGGCGAGCGGCTGGACGTCGAGCTGCACTGGACGGACCACAGCCTCTTCGCCCGCTGAGCAACCACGTCTGACGGCTGGACACCCACGCCTGACGGCTGGACAACCCACGCCTGACAGCTGACAACCCATGTCTGACAAAGGCGCTCATACGCACCTCACAGGAAGGCCGATCCGATCCGATGAGCCACGCTCCGTTCCCCTACGAACCGTTCGCGCTGCACGGCCAGGAACTGCGCGACGCGGTCGTCCGCTATGCCAGCAACCCCCTCTACCTCGACAACGAGGAGTGGCAGAACAGCGACAACCCCTACCGGCGCCAGCTGCGCCCCCAGGTGCTGCGGCATCTCGACTTCGACCGGGTGCCCGGCCGCGACGAGATCCTCGACTACTCCAGCCTGGCCGTCCAGCGCCTGCTGACCAGCATCTACGAGGCCGACCTCGTTTTCCTGCCGAAGAACGGCCTCCAGGGCGAGGGCAGGTGGGAGGACTTCAAACGCTTCTACAGCCCGACCAACCGCGTGCTCGGCGAGATGATCCGGCCCGCACTGGAGCGCTACGCCTTCGGCTTCCTGGACGACGAGATCGAGACCTCCGGGACCTGGACGGCCGAGAGCCTGGAGAGCTACCTGGAGTCGCTCAACGCCCATGAGGCGGCCGGTCCTTCCCTTTCCGAGAAGGCCATCAGCAACTCCACCGACCGCGAGCGCGCCGCCAGGATGTGGCTGATCCAGTTCATCCCGGACTTCCTCTCCGAAGCCTCGCCGATGATCCGCAACGTCCTCGGCTACTACGGCGCCCCCCAGTCCGAGTGGTTCAAGATCATCATCGATGAGTACGGCTACGGCGTCCACGACACCAAGCACAGCCGGCTCTTCGAGCGCACCCTGGAGTCGGCCGGGCTCGAAACCGATGTCCACCGGTACTGGCAGTACTACCTCAACAGCAGCCTGCTGATGAACAACTACTTCCACTACCTGGGCAAGAACCACGAACTGTTCTTCCGGTACGTGGGCGCGCTCTACTACACCGAGGCCACCCTGGTGGACTTCTGCCGCCGGGCCACCGCCCTGCTCAAGGACGTCTTCGGCGACCGCGCCGACACCCAGTACTTCACCGAGCACGTCCACATCGACCAGCACCACGGACGGATGGCCCTGGAGAAGCTGATCCGCCCGCTCGTCGCCGAGCACGGCGAGCAGATCATCCCGGAGATCGTCCGCGGCATCGAGGAGTACCGCCGCATCCAGGAGATCGCCGACGAGGACTTCGCCACCCAGATCGCCTGGATGGACAACGGCCCGGAGTTCAAGAAGCTGCACGCACCCGTGTGGGACGCCCTCTCCAGCGGCCGCGTCACGGCCCCCGTCGCCGATATCGTCGAGCCGTACGGCGAACTGTCCAACACCCACTGCCACGACGGCGACGAACTGTGCCACATCGTCTCCGGGACCATGAAGTTCGTCTCCGGTTTCGACTCGCACCAGATCCTCGAGGCGGGCGAGGGCACCGTCATCCAGCGCAACCGGCTGCACGGCGCGATCATCGAGTCCGAGGAGTGCGTCTACCAGATCCACTCGGTGGGGGACTACAAGAAGTGCATGTCGTGACGTTCTCCGTCGCCGGCCGCAACAACTGCGCGGTGATCGCCGGCGAGCCGTATGTGTATGCGCGGACCGACGAGGGCTCCTTCGTGATGCGGGCCCGCTGCCCGCACCGCGGCGGTCCCCTGCACCTGGCCGAACTGGCCCCCGAGGGAAACCGCCTGGTGTGCCCCTGGCACGAGCGCAAAACGTCGCTGACCCGGCTGCGGCAGGAGATCCCCGCCGTACGCAGCGGCGACACCGTCACCGCGGTCTTCCCCGGCCTGCCCGACGCGGAGGTCTGCACCGGGCACCGGCCGCTGTCGGCGGACCTGGCGGGCTGACCGCGCGGTGCGGCCGGGACCCCGGCGGTCCCGGCCGCGGCCGTGCGACACCCGGCGCCCGTCCGGTCCCCAGACCCCCGAAGACCCCACCGAGCGGACAAGGAACAGCCGTGTCTTCGCATCCTTCCGGCGGCGGCCCCGCCGTCATCGTCGATCCCTTCTCCTCCGGTGGCCTGTACGCCCCGGCCTTCCGCGCCGCGGGCGTGCCGGTGGTGGCGGTCGTGTCGTATCCGCAGATCCCGCCCGCCTATGCCGGCTCCTTCCGCCCCGAGGACTTCGATGCGGTCCTGACCTGGGACGGGGACGGGGACAATCTGGTGGAACGGCTGCGCGCGCTCGGGCCGCGCTGTGTGCTGCCCGGCGCCGAGATCGGCGTGGAACTCGCCGACCGGCTGGCGGCGCGGGTGGTGCCCGAGGTGGCGAACGTCCCCCACCTGGCGGCGGCCCGGCGCCACAAGTACGCAATGGCACAGGCGGTTTCCGCGGCCGGCCTGCCGGTGATCCGCCAGCTGTGCACCGACGACCCCGACGAGGTCGCCGCCTGGCTGGAGAAGGAGGGACTGACCGGCCACGACCTGGTGGTCAAACCGCCCAAGAGCGCCAGCACCGACGGCGTGACCCGGATCGCCGGAGGGCACGGCTGGCGCAAGGAATTCGAGGCCCAGCTCGGCCGGCTCAACCAGTGGCGGATCCTCAACGACCAGATGCTGGTCCAGGAGTACGCCACCGGCACCGAGTACGTCATCGACGTCTTCACCCACGACGGCCACCACACCGTCACCGACGTGTGCCGCTACCGCAAGATCGACAGTGGCGGGCAGATGGCGGTGTACGAGTCCATGGACTGGGTTCCCGAGGACCGCCCCGAGGTGCCCGAACTCCTCCGCTACACCCGGGGCGTGCTGGATGCGGTCGGCTTCCGCTGGGGCGCCGCGCACGTCGAGGTGATGAGGACCGCCGACGGGCCGCGGCTGATCGAGGTCAACGCCCGTCCCCACGGCGGCGGCCACCCCCGTTTCTGCCGCACAGCGACCGGCGACAGTCAGATCGACCGGGCGGTGGCGTACTTCACCGGCCGCACGCCCCTGCCCTCCGGCTACGAGCTGCGCCGCCGGGTCCGCGTCGTCTTCCTGATCAGCCGGTCGGCCGGAGTGGTCCGCAATGCCGAAGTCCTCGATGCCATAAGTGAGGTGAAAAGCCATCATGTCTCGGCCGTGGGCGTGCGCACCGGCGACCGGATCGCCCCGACGAAGGATCTGCTGGGCACGCTGTCCCTCGGCTTCGTCGTCCTCGCCCACCAGGACCCGGCGCAGCTCGACGCCGATCATGCCGAGATCCGGCGGATCGAATCGCTGCTGACCGTGGACCCGGAGACGGACGCGGCATGATTCCCGCGCTCCCACCGGCCGCCGCCTCGGCACCGCGCCGCCGGGGCCGTTCATGATCAGCGGGTGGTTCCTGGGCAGCTCCCTTCTGGTCATCACCACTCCGGGGCCGGACGCGGCGCTGGTCACCCAGCTCGTGCTGCGCACCGGACGGCGCGCCCCGGCGTTCGCCGCTGCGGCCGGCATGCTGACGGCCGGTGCCGCCCATGCGACGCTCGCCATCAGCGGTGTCTCTCTGGTGCTGGCCGGCCGCCCCGGGCTCTTCACCGCGGTCCGCTGGTGCGGCGCGGCCCTCATGCTGCTGTGGGGCCTGCGGGCCCTGCGGTCCGCCGTGCGCAGCCACCGGCCACCGGACGCCCCGGGCCCTGCCCCCGGCCGGCCGCCCCCGGTGTCCCTGCGCCGCTGCTGGCTGCAAGGGCTGCTGTGCACCGGCGCCAACCCCAAGGTCGGGTTGTTTCTGCTGGCGTTCCTGCCGCAGTTCGTGCCGCCCGGGGAGCCTCCGGCGCGCACCATGGCGGTGCTGGCCGCCGTCCATCTGTCGCTGGCGGCGCTGTGGCTGGCCCTGTTGAGCGGCGCCGTCCATCTGCTGCGCCGCTGGGTGACCGCGCGGCGGCCCGACGCCGGGGCCGGCGCGGCGCGGGTGGTCGAGGCGGTGGTCGGAACGGTGTTCATCGGTTTCGCCGTACGCCTGGGGCTGGGCGGATGAGCGGCCGCATCGCCCGCTCAGCCCCGGCATTCCAGGTCGAGCAGGAAGCGCTTGGCCCGCAGGCCGCCCGCGTACCCCATCGGCCGCCCCGACGCCCCCACCACACGGTGGCACGGCAGCACCACACACAGCGGATTCGCCCCCAGAGCCTTGCCGACCGCACGGGCGGACCCGGGGCGGTGCACCGCGGCCGCCAGCTCCCCGTAGGTGGCCGTCCCGCCGTACGGCACATGCTCCGCCACCGCCAGCACCACTTCCTTGCTGAACGGCGTGGCCAGACTCGGGTCCAGCGGCACGGTGAACGAACGCCGTCCGCCCGCAAGGAAGTCATCGATCTGATCCCGCGCCTGAGCCATCACCGCCAGCTGGTCGGCGTCGGCCCCTGCCTCGTCCCAGCACCCCCGCCCGCCCGCCGCGAGCCGCTGCCGTACGGTCTCCGGCGGGAAGAATCCGCAGTAGAGCAGGGCTTCGCCGGTGGCGGCGAGCGCCAGACGACCGATGGGGGTGTGATGCTCCGCGACGACCACGGAGCCCACCGCCTCGCGCGGTGCGCTGCGGCTCATGGCATGCATGACGTACTCCTCCTGGCTGGGTGACATGACTGGATGTCCCTTGTATCCGCGGCTCCTGGCACGCCGCCGCTGTCCGCCCGGCGCCAGGGACCTCACGCCGCGGCCGGCCTTACTCCTCGGCGGACCTCACGCCGCCGTGCGCCTTACGCCGCTATCGGGCGGCAGCTCTTGCAGGCGCGGTATCCCGCCGCCCGCGCATCCCGCGCCGAACGGAACGGCACCTGGTGCACCGGGGTGATCCGCCGTGCATGGGCACAGGTCGGATGGCAGTAGATCCGGGTGGTGTCGCTGCCCAGGAACACCGTCCCCGCCCGCGACAGCCCCACCAGCGCTTCGTCCACCCCTTCCGCACGGCGCAACGCCTCGCCCGCTATCGGCCCGTACCGCAGGTCACACGGTCCGCCGTCGTCAAAAGTGACCCGGTGACAGGGGATCAGCAGCGGCACCGGATTGGCCACCAGCGCGGCCGTGACGGCGGCACTGTCGGGCAGCGCGGCCTCCCGCGCGACCCAGGCGAGCGGCCTCAACTGCCCCCGCGGAATGGTGCGTACGGCATCGAGCGCGGCCCGCTCGGCTTCGGTGAGCTCCGGCAGGTCGATCGCCAGCCCCCTGGCCCGCCCGGTGCGCAGCGCGGTCCGCAGCCCCGGCAGGGGCCTGGTCGTCGGTATCGCGCTCCGTCCCGTACGAGCGCGGTGCGCCTCCTCGAACGCCTGGGGACCGGACAGGGCCGTGCCCAGCGCGGCGCCGGTCACGGCGTCCGTCCCGTACGCGACGTACAGTCCTCCGGCGGGCGCGTCGAGATGCAGATACAGGTCGTAGCGGTCCCGCGGGATGCCCACCCGGTGCAGCACCCGCGCCGCGAAGTCACCCGGAGCGGGACCCATCAGCCCCGCCAGGGCAGCCTCCACACCGCTCTCCGGCTGCGGGGTCCATTTCCCACCTCGGTTCACATCGTCACCTCCCTCAGCAACGCGACTTCTGGTTCCAGCACTTCACGCAGGACGCTCAGCCCTCTGGAGACCTGAGCCTTGACCGTACCGACCGGGCACCCTTGCACCTCGGCCACCTCGGCGTAGCTCATCCCGACCACATGCCGCAGCACCACCGCCACCCGCGCCCGCTCGGGTAATCGAGCGAGCGCCGCGACCAGCAGCGCCCGGTCGGCGACCGTGTCCGCATGGTCCTGCGGACCCGGTCCCTCGGCCGCCCAGCTTTCGCAGGACTCCTCCACGCTCACGGCGGCGACGGGTCTGCGGACGCAGGTGCGCACATGGTTGCGCCACACGTTCGCGGCGATCGTCATCAGCCACGCACGGGGACGCAGCGCACGGCGCCGCTGCGCGGAGTACTCCTGTAGCGCCGTATAGGCACGCAGGAATGTCTCCTGGCCCAAGTCGTCCGCCTCCGCGGCGTTTCCGGTCATGCGGAGCAAGAAGGCATGGACCGCTGAGGCGTGGACCCGGACCAGTTCGGTGAAACCGTCGTCCAGATCCGTCGCCATGCGTTCGCAGAGTGGCTCGGCTGTCTCGTCCATCACTGAGAAAAACACCGACCGGCTCGGGATGGTTGCATGGGCGTGCGGAGGGGATGTCCCCGGGGCCAGGGTGGGCGGGGCACAAGCACCCGGCAAGGGGCGGGGGAGCGGCGAGCATCCGGCCACGGCCCCGGCCCCGGCCACACCCTGCCACCGGCCCCGGCCACATCCCGGCCACCGGCCCCGGTCACACGCCGTCACCGCCCCCGGCCGCACACCCAGGCGTACGCCGATGACCAGCGACGACGGCCCCTCACCTGTCCGGTCGGCGGCCGGGCGGGTGAATTCATGCTCAGGGCTGTGATCCACGGGGCCCGGTCGCCCTTAACACACCGATGGCACCTGTACACCGCTGTACACCGCCTCGTGCACACCGCTTCGCCATCATCAGCCCACGCCGGAAAAGACCAGAACAGGCAGCATGACCTCCTCCTCCACCCCCTCGGCCCCTCCTCCCCCCGCGCAGCTGTGTGCGGACCTCCCCGACCCCGCGGCGCTCGGCCTGGTTGCCTCGGGGGGTGACGACCGCGCTCCGGTGGCCAGCGCCTTCACCGGGCGGCGGCTCGCCACCATCCCGGCGTCCGTGCCCACCGACGTCCACCGGGCCGTGGAGCGAGGGAGGGCCGCCCAACAGCTGTGGCACACCGCCCCGTTGTCGCGGCGCATCGGTGTGCTGCGGGAGCTGCGAGCCCGGTTCCGGGCGGAGAAGGCCGTACTGTTTCCCGCCCTGGTGCACGGCTGCGGTCTCGGCTCCGTGGACACGATCACCGAACTGCACACGGCCGACCGCTACTTCCCGGTCTGCGAGGCCGCCGCCCGCGCGCATCTGCGCCGCTACCGGCTGCCCCGGCCGCACCTGACCGGCCGCCCCGGCGCACGGTCCGGACCGGGGCACGCGGTGGTGACCTCCTGCACCGATGACGCCCGCCCCCTGATGTCCCTCCTGGAGGGCGCCCTGCCCGCCCTGCTGTGCGGAAGTGCCGTCGTCACCCGGCTGAGCACCCGGACCGCGGTGGCCGCGCTGCGGATGGCGCAGCACGCCCGCGCCGCCGGACTCCCGGACGGCGTCTGGCAGTTCGTGCTGCCGGGGAGCCCGGCCGCCGCCTGGGCCCTGCACGCCCTGCTGACCGAGCACACCGATGCGCGGGCCCCGCAGTGCTGTCCGGCCACCCCTCGCCCGGAGGACGAAACCCTGGCGCCTCCGGGCCTGCTGGTCGTCCGGCACGACGCCTCCGTCACGGCGGCCGTCCGGGCGGCCGTACCGTCCTGCTTCGGGCGAGCCGGCCGGCCCTGCGCGGCCACCTCGCTCATCGCCGTCCACCAGAGCACCTGGTCGCCGTTCGAGACCGCCTTCACCCGGGCCGCGCTCCACTACGCGGCCCACCCCGCCAGCCGCACCGCGCTCCCCGTGATCAACGCCGAACGCGGCGCCGCCTGGGCACAGGCCGCCCGCGCCTGTGGAGCCCGCCCCGTGCTCGGCCACCCGCAGCGGCTCGCCCCCCGACCCGACGCCCTCTGGCACCCTGTGGTGCTGGCCGCGTCCCGCTGGGACGGCGCGCCCATTCCCCCCGTCCCGCGCGCCCCGCTCGCCCTTCTGGTCCGCTACACGGCCTGGCCGGAGGTCCTGGAACTGGCCCGGCACGCCAACCGGCACCTCGCCATGTTCACCCGCCTCCGCTTCTCCCAGCTCCTGCCGCAGTTCGCCGGCCTCCCCGCCGAGCACCTCACCCTGAACGACGCGCCCCGCTCGGGCCTCCCGCCCCGCCAGGCACTCCAGGCCCTCCAGCGCCCGTCCGCCGGTCTCGGCTGAGCGCTGAGCGCCGAGCGCTGAGCACGAAACACAGAGCACGGACCTCGGAGCGCAGAGCACGGAGCACAGAGCTCGGACCTCGGAGCGCTGAGCGCTGAGCACGGCGACGGTACAGGCGGCGCCGAGGGCCCCGGCCGCCACCCCGCACGGGCAATTGGCCTGGTCAGGGGGTCGCGGCGGGGGCCCGGGAGGGGAGCGGCCGGGGGCTGGCCCCGGTCCGGCTTCCCCCAGTTTTCGTCTACAGTGTTGTAGACCTTCGCTGTCCCGGTACGATCGCCGCACGCATCACCGGCTCGCACCCTCCCCAGAAGTGGACCCCATGAGCGCGATCACAATCGGCCAAGCCCTCGTCCTCGGTGTAGTCGAGGGGGTGACGGAATTCCTCCCTGTCTCCTCCACCGGTCACCTCAAGATCACCGAGGGCCTGATGGGGATCTCCGTCGACGACAAGGCCGTCGTCGGCTTCTCGGCCGTGATCCAGGTCGGCGCCATCGCCGCGGCGCTCGTCTACTTCGGCAAGGACATCGTGCGCATCGTGGGCGCCTGGTTCCGCGGTCTGCGCAACCGTGAGGAGCGCTACCACCACGACTACAAGTTCGCCTGGTGGGTGATCTACGCCACCATCCCGATCGTCGTCGTCGGCCTGGCCGCCAAGCCGCTGATCGAGGGCCCGCTCGCCTCCCTGTGGGTGGTGGCCGGATCACTGATCGTCGGCAGTGGCGTGATGTGGGCGGCGGACCAGATGGGCCGCCACAAGCGAGGCGAGGACGACACCTCCCTCAAGGACGCCATGTGGGTCGGCTGCTCACAGATCCTCGCGCTGCTCTTCCCGGGCTTCTCCCGCTCCGGCGCGACGATGTCCACCGCCCTCATCCTCGACCTCGAACGCGTCGCGGCCACCCGGCTGTCCTTCTTCCTCGGCATCCCTGCGCTCACCGGTGCGGGCATCTACGAACTGAAGGACGCCATCGGCTCGGGCGCCGCGATCGCCCCGCTCGCCGTCGGCACGGTCGTCTCCTTCGTCGTCGCCTACGCCTCGATCGCCTGGCTGCTGAAGTTCGTGGCCAAGCACTCCTTCAACTCCTTCGTGGTCTACCGGATCATCGTCGGCGGCCTGCTGTTCGGGCTGCTGGGCATGGGCATCATCAGCTGACCGGCTGCCGACCGGATCACGGCCGGGACCGGGCGCGCCTTCGGGCGGCCCGGTCCCGCTTTTATGCGGCACCGCCATGGACAAGCGAGCCGACCGGAGGCAACTACAGCCGCAGCGGCAGTGCCATCAGGCGCCAGTTGCCGGGAAGTTGGGCGCGTTCGAGGTCGTCGGGCCGGACGGCCAGGGAGACGTCGGGGTAGTGCGCGAGCAGTCTGCCCAGGGCGACCTCGGTTTCCTGGCGGGCGAGGGTGGCACCCAGGCAGTAGTGCATGCCGTGGCCGAAGCCGACGTGGTTCTCGGCGTGGCCGGCCGGATGGCGGGTGAGGTCCAGGCGTTCGGGGGCGTCGTAGTGACGTGGGTCGAAGTTGGCCGCCACCAGGGTGAGGAGAACGGAGTCGCCCTTGCGGACGGGGGTCCCGGCGAGGTCGAGGTCCTCGGAGGCGTAGCGCAGCTGGGTCATCTGGACCGGTCCGCACCAGCGCATCAGTTCATGGACGGCGCGCGGGAGCAGGGCCGGGTCCGACTTCAGCAGGGCCAGCTGGTCGGGGTGGGTGAGCAGGGCGGCCGTGCCGTTGGCTATGAGGTGGGCGGTGGTTTCGTGACCGGCCAGGACCAGGGTGAGGACCATGGTCACCATCTCGACGTCGCTGAGCCGGCCGCCGTCGTCGTCATGCGCCCGTATCAGCTCGCTGAGCAGGTCATCGGTCAGCGACGCGCGGCGCGTCCGGATCAGTTCGTGGATGTGCGCGACCATCGCCGGGAGCGATCTGGCCAGACCGCCCGGTTCCAGCGAGACGAGGTCGGCGCCCCAGGCGCGCCACTGCGGGCGGTCCGCCTCCGGGATGCCGACCAGTTCGCAGATGACGGTGATGGGGAGGGGATAGGCGAAGTGCTCGATGAGGTCGACGGCGCCGTTCTCGGCGTGCTCGGGCAGCCGGGCCAGCAGGTCGTCGGCGATCCGCTCCACCCGCGGGCGCAGATCGGTGATCTTGCGTGCGGTGAAGGCGCGGGACACCAGACGGCGCAGCCGGGTGTGGTCGGGGGCGTCGTTGTTGAGGATCGACCCGAGCAGATAGGGGCGGAACTCGTCGGGCAGCCCCATGGTCTCCATCAGCCGGCCCAGCGGTCCGTCGTCCGCACCGCCCTGGGACGCGGCCGGATTGTTCACGAAGCGCTGATCGCGTAAGACCTCGCGGACGTCGTCGAAGCGCGTCACGATCCACACGGGCGAATCGTCCATGAAGCGGCCGCGGACGACACGGCCCTGTTCGCGCAGGGCACCGTAGCCCTTGACGGGGTCGGCGAGCAGGGCCGGTTCCATCACATTCGGCTCGCCGGGGTGCTTTCCCACGTGCACGGCGAGGGGGTTGGCGGGTGGGGCGGGGGACGCCCCCGTGTCGGGGGAGTCGGGTGTGGGGGATGTGGTGGGTGATACGGACATGGTGGCGTCCTCCGGGTCGGGAGTCGGTGTCAGTCCCGCAGCTGCCGTCGCATTTCCGCCGAGCTGAGCTCTTCCAACTGCTCGTAGAGCGCGATGATCTCGGGGGCGACGGCGGCCACAGCGGGCGCGCGGTGGGCGTCCGCGGTGGCGGGGTCGTGGTGTTCCGTGGCGTCCGGGGTCTCCAGTACGCCGCGGAGCGTATGGGCGAGGATGCCGGTGCGGACCGCCGGCGGGAGCGGCGGACCGGCCTGGAGCGTTTCGGTCATGAAGAAACCGGCGGTCACCGCCATCATGGCGTAGTGCTGGTGGGCGACCTCGACGTCGTCGCGCATCAGGCCGTGCCCGCGCAGCACGCCGAGATGGCGGCGCAGGATGCGGTCGCCGTGCGCCATCAGCTCCGCGAGCTCCTGTTTGGCGGTGTCGTTGAGGCGGCCGAGGACGTCGGAGTCGTCGCTGTACAGGGCGCGCAGCACCGGGTCGTCCAGATAGTCGAGATAGAGCCCGCACATCATCCGGCTCGGCAGGACCTCCAGCGGGTCGGCACGCATCCGCTCCAGCTGACGGTGCAGACTGCGCGCTTTGGCGCGGAGCACCACGGCCAGGAGGAGGGCGTCCTTGGTCTTCCAGTGGAGGTAGACCGTGCCCTTGCCGACCCCGGCCCGGCGGGCGATCTCGTCGATGGTCACCCGTCGGTAGCCCCAGGCGAGCAGCAGCTCACCAGCGGCCTCCAGGATGCGTTCACCACGCTGTTTCTGCGCCACGACCTGCTTCTCTTCCCCTTCGGCTGCGGCTTCATGACCAGATTTCAGATCTGGTCATACGGTCAAAACTAGGGGAGCGGGACGCCCGCCGTCAGGGGGATTTCCGGCCACTCGCTCACGGTGGACGCGCCCCGCATTCGCTCCCGCGCGCCGGGCGAATGCGCCCTTCGACGAGGAGATGCTCGGCAGTCAACTGACCTGCTGTGCAACGCAGTTGAATGAGAAGCGGCGTGGTGAGAGCCCCTGGACCGGCCCCTCCCGCTGCCCTAGCGTCGGACGGCGCCGCACGGACCCCCGGGTGCCGGAAGCCACCCCCGTGTACCTGGACGACCGCACCGTTCGCAAGGAACCGCCGCCCGACCCGGGCTCGTTCACGGAAGCCGAGGACGCCTCGTGACCACGATTCCGCAGCCGCCCGACATCCTCTCCCCGGAATTCGAAGCCGACCCCTACTCCGCGTACCGCATCCTGCGGGAGCACTACCCGCTGCTCCACGACCCGGCCACCGGAAGCTATCTGATCTCCCGCTACGAGGACGTCCAACGGGCCTTCCGGGAGCCGGTGTTCACCACTGACCACTACGAGTGGCAGATCGAGCCGGTGCACGGTGGCCGGACCCTGCTCCGGATGAGCGGCCACGAGCACGCCGTGCGCCGCGCCCTGGTGGCGCCCGCCTTCCGGGGGCGGGATCTGCGCGAGAAGTTCCTGCCGGTGATCGAGCGCAACGCGCGTGACCTGATAGACGACTTCCGCGATGCCACGGAGGCCGACCTCGTGGCCGCCTTCGCCACCCGCTTCCCGATCCGTGTCATCGTGGACATGCTCGGCCTGGACCGCGCCGACCACGACCGCTTCCACGCCTGGTACAAGACGGTCGTCGACTTCTTCGGCAACCTCGCACAGGACCCGGAGATCACCGCCGCCGGACTGCGGGTCAGCGGGGAGCTGTCCGCGTATCTCCACCCGATCATCCGGGCGCGGCGCGCCGCACCCGGGGACGATCTGCTGTCCACCCTGTGCACCGCCGAGGTCGACGGCACCCGGATGAACGACCAGGACATCACCGCCTTCGTCAGCCTGCTGCTCTCGGCCGGCGGCGAGACGACGGACAAGGTCCTCGCCGGCATCTTCCGCAATCTGCTCGCCCACCCCGACCAGCTCGCCGCCGTACGGGCCGACCGCGGCCTCGTCGTCGCCGCCTTCGTCGAGACCCTGCGCTACACCCCGCCGGTCCAGATGATCATCCGGCAGCCCGCCGAGGACGTCACCCTCAGCGGCGGCACGGTTCCGGCCGGCGCCACCCTCATCTGCATGATCGGGGCCGCCAACCGTGACGAGCGGCGCTACGACCGCCCCGACACCTTCGACCTCTTCCGTACGGAGGTATCGGCGGCCCATGCTTTCAGCGCCGCCGCCGACCATGTGGCCTTCGGGCTCGGACGGCACTTCTGTGTGGGCGCGCTGCTGGCCAGGGCCGAGGTGGAGGTCGGCGTGAACCAGCTGCTGGACGCCTTCCCCGGTATCGTCTTCGCGGACGGTACGGCTCCCGCCGAGGCAGGGGTGTTCCTCCGGGGGCCCAAGCGACTGGCGGTACGGCTGACGCCTCGTGGTGACCGTGGGTAGCGGTATTCAGCGCTACCCAGCGGCGGGCGGGGCGGCCCCGCGCGGACCGCCACGTTCCGGATCACCCCGCCGATACGCTGCGCCCCCGCCCGTCCGGTGTCAGACTTGAGGCACCGCATCGGCTGCCGGCGGCCGGTGCCCCCTGCCACCTAGGGGGAGAGTCATGACCTGGGCATCTTGGACCACCATCGGGATCTACGCACGGCCCGGTGTGGTGCGCACCGAAGAGGTCGGTGTGATCGATGGCGACCTCAGCGTGCACACGACCTGGACGGAGGGCCAGGCTCATGTGGCAGTGCAGTACACCGGTGCCACGGACTGGTTCACCATGGCCGGCAGCCCCGTCCCCTGCGGCTCGGAAGAGGAGAGCCGCAACTTCCACCAGGCGGTCGTCGAGGCGATGCGGGACGCCGAGGAGGCCCGGCCGTCCATGAAGGAGCTGTTCCGGCAGGAGTGAGCGCCTCTGACCGCCGGTCCCCCGCCTTCCCCCGCCTTCTCCTGACGCCCTTTCGTCCGAGCGCCGGGCGGCCACGGTGCCCCGTCGCGGCCGCCCGGCGGGCTTGTGTCGGACTACCGTTCCAGGCCGCTGTAGCCCCCGGTGTTGCCGCTGCCGAGGGCGCCGTCGCTGCCGAGGGCGCCGTCGCTCCCGAGGCCGCTGACGCCCGCACCGCCGCCGCCCCCGCCCCCGCCCTCGCTCCCGAGGCCGCTGTAGCCCGCACCGCCGCCGCCCCCGCCGTCGCCGCCGCCGTAGCCCCCACCACCGCCGCCGTAACCCCCGCCCCCGCCGCTGCCGCCGCAGCCCCCGCCGCCATTGCCGTGGCCGTCACCGCCCCCGCCGCAGTCGCCTCTCCCGCCCCCGCCGCCTCCGTTGCCGCGGCCGTCGCCCCTGCCTCCGCCGCCGCCATTGCCACGGCCGTCGCCACGGCCGTGCCCGTCCCCGTTGTCATTGTCCGAACAGCCTTCGCTGTAGGTCACCTTGCCGTTGAGGGACTCTTTGTAGATGCGGCAGTCGTGGCGGACACTGTGGTCGATGGCGGCCTGGTGGCCCGCGTGGGGGCGGTGGCCCTGCTGGTCGTGGTCGCTGTCGGCGAGGGCCGCGGTGGCGCCGCCGAGGACGGTGGAGGCGGCCAGCGCGCAGGTGGCAAGTGTCGTGCGGATACGCATATGTACTCCTCTAGAGGGTCGTATTGTCATACCGGCCCTTCCAGGGATCACCTCGCCGACCCGGCCCCAAACGCGATCTCGGCCGATCGTGTGAGGACGTCGGAGCCGCCCGGCCGGGTGACGCCGGCGGCTGTCCGCACGGCTGTACCGACGGCTGTCCGGAGCGCCTATTCCACCTGCGGGGCGAGATGCCGGGTGAACCAGTCCTGCGCCAGATCGGCGACCGCGTCCAGCGCCCCCGGCTCCTCGAAGAGATGGGTGGCATGGGGGACGACCTCGAGCTGGTTCTCGCAGCGCAGTTCCTCCATGGCCTGCCGGTTGAGATCGAGGACCAGGGCGTCGGCACCGCCGACTATCAGCAGCGTGGGCGCCCGTACCTCGACGAGATGCGGCCCGGCGAGGTCGGGGCGGCCGCCGCGGGAGACCACCGCGCCGACGTCGACATCGGCGGCCGCGGCGGCGCGCAGTGCGGCCGCGGCCCCGGTGCTCGCGCCGAAGTAGCCGATCGGGAGGGCCACTCGGCCGTGCAGCCAGCGGGTGGCGTCGGCCAGCCGCCCGGCCAGGGTCTCGATGTCGAAGACATTCGCCCGATCGGCTTCCTCGGGCGGGGTGAGCAGGTCGAAGAGGAGGGTGCCCAGACCGGCCCGGTTCAGCACCCCGGCCACCATCCGGTTACGGGGGCTGTGCCGGCTGCTGCCCGAGCCGTGGGCGAACATCACCACCGCCTCGGCGCCTTCCGGGAGGGTGAGGTCCCCGGTCAGCCGTACGCCGTCCGCATCCACCTCCACCGGCTCGGTGATACCGGAGCCGTGGACCGGAGCCGGCCGGTCGGACACCGGGCGGGCCGCCGCCTCGGTCAGCAGCGCGATGACCTCCTCGTCGGGGGTCTGGGAGAAGTCCTGGTACCACTCGCCGACCGCGGAGAACGACGCCGGGGTGGACAGGCACACCACCTCGTCGGCCTGGGTGCGCAGCCAGGCGGCCGCATCCGGCGGCGCCACCGGCACGGCCAGCACCACCCGGGCCGCGCCCTGCGCCCGTACGACCTCGCAGGCGGCCGCCGCCGTGGACCCGGTGGCGATCCCGTCGTCCACCAGGACGGCGGTGCGGCCCTTGAGGGACAGCCGCTGCCGGCCGGCGCGGAAACGGCGCGCCTGGCGTACCAGCTCGGTCTCCTCGGCGCGTTCGACGGCCTGGAGGTCCGCCTGCCGGATCCGGCCGCGACGGACGATATCGTCGCTGATCACCCGTACCCCGCCCTCGCCGATGGCGCCGAAGCCCAGCTCACGGTGGTACGGGACGCCGAGCTTGCGGACCACGATCACATCGAGGGGGGCGCCGAGGGCCAGGGCCACCTGGTAGGCGACCGGGACGCCGCCGCGGGGCAGGCCGAGCACGAGAGGATCTTCCCCGGCGAGATGGCGGAGCGCTTCGGCAAGGCGGTGCCCCGCATCCGTGCGATCGGTGAACAGCACAGTGGGCACCCCCTACCCAGGGGAGACAGAAGCCACGTCCACACCTCTTTCGAAACAACACCGTCCGAGCGGGTTTCGCAAGTCGGGCGCACGCACCGTTTCCACCCGTCGACCGCCCGTAGCACCCGGTCCGCGACGACGGCAGTCGCCGGTCCGGGGCCAAGGAGGTGCGGCGGGTACGGAGGCGAGGGAAGGTGACGCGTATGGAACGCAAGGGCCCGGGGCGCGTCCGGGGCGCCCTGATCGATATCGACGGGGTGCTCACCGTCTCCTGGAAGCCGCTGCCCGGCGCCGCGGCGGCCATGGCGCGGCTGCGCGTCGCCGGACTGCCGCTGGCGCTGGTCACCAACACCACCTCGCGCACCCGCGCCGCCATCGCCGCACGGCTGACCGAGGCCGGCTTCGGGATCGACGCAGACGACATCCTGACCGCACCCGCCGTCACCGCCGGATATCTGCGCGAGCACCACCCCGGTGCGCGCTGTCTGCTGCTCAACTCCGGTGAGGTGCGCGACGATCTGGCGGGCGTGACCTTCGTCGAGGACGGTGGGAACGAGAGGGGCGCGGACGGGAAGGGCGCGGACGGGACCGTGGACGTGGTCGTCTTCGGCGGGGCGGGCCCCGAATTCGGCTATGCGGCGCTCAATACCGCCTTCCGTCATCTCCAGGGCGGGGCGCGGCTGGTGGCCATGCACCGCAATCTGTACTGGCGTACGGCGCAGGGGCTCGACCTCGACACCGGGGCTTTTCTCCTGGGCCTGGAACGGGCCGCCCGCACCGAGGCGGAGGTCACCGGCAAACCGGCCGGGACGTTCTTCGCCACCGCCCTGGCACACCTCGGCGTGGCGCCGGAGGAGGCGCTGATGGTGGGCGACGACATCGAGTCGGACGTACTGGCGGCCCAGCGCTGCGGGATCACCGGGGTGCTCGTCAGGACCGGCAAATATCTGCCCGAGACACATCGGGCGGCCGAGGGGACCCCCGACCACGTCATCGGCTCCTTCGCCGATCTGCCTGATCTGCTGGGGCTCCCCGTTGTTCCCGGTACGACGGCGGACGATACGTCCCCGGACGGGCCGCCCCACCCTCGCTGACCAGCGTCTCGATGGCCGATACCGACCACCGGCCCGCCGCCCCCGGGCACCCGGCCAGATACTCGGCCGCCCGCCGTGCGCTCCAGCCGTGTGCGGCGACGATGCCCGTCGCGATGTGGTGGAGATAGGCGGCGGAGGGGGCGTTCAGCGGGATGTCGGAGCTGCTCCAGGGGGCCGTGAAGGTCAGTACGGGCCGGCCGTCCACGTCACCGGTGTGCACCAGGGTCTCGTAGCGGCCGGGGCCCAGCCGCGCCCGTCCCCGCCGGAGCACCTCCGTCAGGTCGAGGTCCTCGCCGGGGGCGCGGTACATCTCCTGGGCCGCGATATCGGAGAACTGACCAAGTGTCAGGAGATGTGCACAGGCGGGAAGTTGGGCGTCCACATCCGGGTCGTAGAAGGCCCGGCCGCCGGTCCACGCCGGGGATTCGGTGGCGAAGTAGAGCAGTCCCGGCAGGATGACCGGCTGGGAGTGCGCGGGTGGACGGGGGTCCCGGCAGCCGGGATGGCTGCGCAGTCCGCCCTCCGGCCGACCGCCCGCCAGATAGGCGGTGAGCCGGTCGAGATGCATGTTGGAGCCGTAGGCCGCGTACCAGACGCGGGTGTGCGCCGCCACGGTCAGGCCGCTTCCGCGGCGGAAACGCGATAGCGCGACACCTCGGAGGCGAGGATCTTCGCCGCATGGTCGGGATCCGGCCCCGCGCCGCGGAAGGCCATCAGCTGCGCGTCCGAGGCCCACCGTTCATAGACATTGATACGGCCCGGCTCCAGCACATCCGCGGAGAGCGCGAAATCCAGACAGCCGTCCGCGGCCCGCGCCTGTTCGACCACCTCCCGGCACCCGGACAGAAACTCCGTACGCCGGCTCGGTGCGACCTGAAGCCAACCGGACACGATGATCACGTCGAATTCCCCTCATTGCTCGCATTTTTCTCATAGGTGGAACCATTCTCCGCCAACTCCACCTACTCCGCGGTTTTGCGGGGTACGGGGTGGAGAGACGGGCGGTGCGGGGCGGTGCGACCACGGACGGAGGCAGCGTAATGAACAGGGCGGACAGGGTGGCGAGGACGGAAAAGAAGAGCGCGGAAAAGGTGAGCGCGGAAAAGGTGAGCCGTCGCGGGGTCCTTGCGGTCGGGGCGGCGGCGGGCATCGGACTCCTCGCGGCATGCGGTGAATCGGCCGCGCGGTCCCATGACGCGGCGAACGGCGCGCCGCCGCCCGCGAGGTCACCCGAGCCCGGCGGGCCGACCACGCCGCACCACTCGACCCCGCCGTCCTCCATATCCCCCTCTCCCTCCCCCTCCTCCCCGGCCACCCGACCGGCCCGCCACCGCCCCGAACTACCGCGTGGCGGCCGGGAGTTGTTCCCACGTCACCGGCTCATAGGATTCTGCGGCCTGCCCGGTGCGGCGGCGCTCGGACGGCTGGGGATCGGCGACCCCCGCGCCCGCGCCGCCGAGATCGAGAAGGTGGCGCACACCTACGCCGCGGGGCGCGAGCCCCTGCCCGTACTGGAACTGCTGGCGGTGGTCGCCAACGCCACCGCGGGCCCCGACGGCCGCTACCGCTCCCGCACCCCGGCCGCCACGATCCGCCGCTTTCATCAACTCGCCCGGGCCCGGCGCGCCCTGCTCCTGCTGAACATCCAGCCGGGCCGCGCCGCGCCCCTGGACGAGGTGAAGGCGCTGCGCGGATGGCTGGTCCATCCTGATGTCGGGATCGCGCTCGATCCCGAATGGGAGATGGGGCCGGGGGAGATACCCGGCCGGACCTTCGGGCACACCAGCGGGCAGGAACTGACCGCCGTCGCCCGCTGGCTCTCCCGGCTCGTCGAGCGCCACGACCTGCCGACGAAACCGCTGGTCTTCCATCAGGTCGCCCCCTCCGTGCTGCACGACGAGGCGGCACTGCGGCCGCAGCCGGGCGTGGCGCTGATCAAAAGCGTCGACGGGATCGGCTCACCGGGCCTGAAGCGGGGCACCTGGCGCAGGCTCGTGTCACAGCTGCCGGACGGCGTACACAGCGGCTTCAAGCTGTTCTACGAGGAGGACGCCAAGGGCAGCCGGCTGATGACCCCGAAAGAGGTCCTGGCGCTCACGCCGCGGCCGGAGTACGTCATGTACGAGTGAGGGGGTGGGGGCGACGGCAGGCCGGCGCGCGGCGGCGGCGCCGCGGGGGCACGATGAGCGTATGTTGCTGGCCGATCTCGCCCGGGTCTCCGCGGAGGTCGCCGCGACCACGGCGCGCAACCGGAAGATCGCGCTGCTGGCCGGGCTGTTCCGGGCCGCCGAACCGCCGGACGTGCCGGTCGTCATCCCGTATCTGGCCGGGCGGCTGCCGCAGGGCCGGATCGGCGTCGGCTGGAGCGTGCTGCGCGAGCCGGTGCCGCCGGCGGAGCGGGCCACGCTCACCGTGCGCGAGGTGGACGCCGCGCTGACCGGCCTGGCCCGGGTGGCCGGCGCCGGGGCGCAGGGCGAGCGCAGGCGGCGGGTGCGGGAGCTGCTGGCCGCGGCCACCGAGCAGGAGCAGCGGTTCCTGTTCGGGCTGCTGACCGGGGAGGTGCGGCAGGGGGCGCTGGACGCCCTGGCCGTCGAAGGGCTCGCGGCGGCGACACAGGTGCCCGCGGCGGACGTACGGCGGGCCGTGATGCTGGCCGGATCGCTGCCGGACGTCGCGCGGGCGCTGCTGGCCGAGGGGCCGCCGGCGCCGGCCGGATTCCGGCTCACGGTCGGCCGGCCCGTCGGACCGATGCTCGCGCACAGCGCCGCCTCGGTGGCCGAGGCCATCGACCGGCTCGGCCCCTGCGCCGTCGAGCAGAAACTGGACGGCATCCGGGTGCAGGTCCACCGCGACGGCGACGACGTACGGATCTACACCCGCACCCTGGACGAGGTCACCGCCCGCCTCCCCGAAGTCGGCGCCGTCGCCCGTTCGCTGCCCGCCGCGCGCTTCATCCTGGACGGCGAGGTGATCGCCCTGGACGACGACGGGCGGCCGGTGCCCTTCCAGCGGGTCGCCGGACGCTTCGGCTCGCGGGTCGACGTCACCGCCGCGCAGGCCGCGCTGCCGCTCTTGCCCGTCTTCTTCGATCTGCTCGCGCTCGACGACCGCGACCTGCTGGAACTGCCGGGCGCCGAACGGCATGCACGGCTGGCGCGACTGGCCCCGGCGGACGTACGGGTGCGCCGCCAGGTGGTGGCCGACCCGGAGGACGACGGGGCCCGCGCCGCCGCCGAGGAGTTCTGGCTGCGCACCCTGCGCGACGGCCACGAGGGCGTGGTCGTCAAGGCCCTGAACGCCCCGTACAGCGCGGGCCGCCGCGGCGCCTCCTGGCTCAAGGTGAAGCCGGTGCACACCCTCGACCTGGTGGTCCTGGCGGCGGAATGGGGCCACGGCCGCCGCACCGGCAAGCTCTCCAACCTCCACCTCGGGGCCCGCGGCCCGGACGGCGGCTTCGTCATGCTCGGCAAGACGTTCAAGGGCCTGACCGACGCCACCCTCGCCTGGCAGACCGAGCGGCTCCTGGAACTGGCGGTGGCACGGCGCGGCGCCGTCGTCACCGTACGGCCGGAGCTGGTCGTCGAGGTCGCCCATGACGGACTCCAGACGTCCACGCGCTATCCGGCGGGCGTCACCCTGCGCTTCGCCCGGGTGCTGCGCTATCGGGAGGACAAGACGGCGGCGGAGGCGGACACCGTGGAGACGGTGCTGGCGCAGGGGCGGCGGCCGTGACGGCCAAGCGGAGCGCCGGGCTGCTGCTGTACCGCAGCGGCCCGCGCGGCCTCGAAGTGCTGCTGGCGCATATGGGCGGGCCGCTGTGGGCCCGCTGGGACGCGGGGGCCTGGTCGGTGCCCAAGGGCGAGTACGTAGCGCCGGAGGAGGCGCGGGACGCGGCCCGGCGGGAGTTCGCGGAGGAGCTGGGGCTGGAGCCGCCGGACGGGCGCTACCTTCCGCTGGGCGACGTCCGTCAGGCGGGCGGCAAGGTCGTGACCGTCTGGGCCGTCGAGAGCGATCTCGATCCGCAGCGCGTGGTGCCCGGCACCTTCGAGATGGAGTGGCCGAGGGGCTCGGGGAGGCTCCGCAGCTTCCCGGAGATCGACCGGGTGGCGTGGTGGACCCCGCAGGAGGCGGCGGAGCGGCTGGTGAAGGGGCAGCGGGCGTTCCTGGAGCGGCTGGCCGAACGGCTCGGCACAGGCGCCGCCGGAACCGAACGGCCCGGCGGGGACGCCGACTGAACGCGCCACCCTTGGGCACGGCCCGCGCTGGACACCCCCCGACCGGCCGGGCAATCTGTGGGCGGGGAACGACGGGGGGCTCTGGGAACGGGGTCATGAGCATGCTGCGGGGGCCGCATGTTGCGCATTCATTTCGATGACCGGGACATCGCACGCGTACAGATCGCGTCCGGACCGGATCCGCTGTGGGAAACGGTGCTGGCGCTGCATCATCTGACGGCGCCGGGCGGCGGCGTGCCGGTCTTCGCCGCCTGGCGGGCCCGCGCCCTGGGCGAGCTGGCCGAGCGCCAACTGGCCCGCCCCGCCCGGCTGATCAACGCGCTGGCCCCGGCCGCCGGTTACTTCCCGGACTTCCTGACGCCCGATGCCTCCCGCGACGGCCTGGCGGCGGGGCTGCGGGCCCTGCGCGAGACCCCCAGGACCCGGCTGACCGCGGAGCTGCGCCGGGCCGGGAGCGCGGCCCGGCTGCCGCGCTGGACGGAAGCGGTGGCCGAGGGAAGCCGGCAGCCGCTGGACGAACTGGCCGCCGCCTTCCAGGAGGTGCACCGCGCGGTGATCGCCCCCGGCTGGACGCAGGCGGCCGCCACCGCCGACCGCGACCGGGCGGCCCGCACCCGCGCCCTGTGCCACGGCGGCGTCGACGCCATGCTCCACTCCTTCCGCCCGCACCTTCGGTGGGAGCCGCCGGTGCTGTCCGTCGACTACCCCTGCGACCGCGATCTGCGGCTGCACGGACGCGGACTGCGGCTGATCCCGTCCCACTTCTGCTGGCGCCGTCCGATAGCGCTCGCCGACCCGGAGCTGCCACCCGTCCTGGTCTACCCGGTGGAGCACACCGCCGGCTGGGCGCCCGCCACCACTCGCGCCTGCCATCCGCAGGCCCTGTCCGCGCTGCTCGGCCGCACCCGCGCCCGGGTGCTCGCCGCCCTCGACGCACCCGCCACCACGGGCGAACTGGCCCGCCGGCTGAGGGTTTCCGCACCCTCGGCCAGCGAGCACGTCAGCGCCCTGCGCGAGGCCGGTCTGGCCCACAGCCGTCGCGAGGGCTGCTGCGTCGTCCATGCGCTCACACCGCTGGGCGCGGCGCTGCTGCACGGCGAACTGGCGCCCGTCAAAGCGCCGTGACCCCGCTGCCGCTCAGGGCAGGACCTGGATCTTGCGGCCCTGCCCGGCCCGGAAGCGGTCCAGCGCCGCCCCGTACTCGGTCAGTGGCAGCCGGTCGCTGATGAACACCTGCGGATCCACCACACCCGTCGCGAACAGCTCGGCGGCGCGCTCGAAGCTGTGCAGGACGGCCATCGAGCCGGTGATGGTGATCTCCTGGTTGTAGATGCGGTACGGCTCGATGACGGCGCGGGCCGCGTAGTCGGCCACCCCGAACTGGAGGAAGGTGCCGCCCTTGCCGACCCGGCCCAGCGCGTCCTGGATGGCGTGCTGATTGCCGGTGGCGTCGATGACCACGTCCCAGCCGCGGGGGCGGTCGATCTCGTCGGCGGAGGCGGCCGCGGTGCTGCACCCCAGGGTGCGGGCGGTGGCCAGCCGGTCCGGATTGATGTCGACCACGTCCACGCCCGCCGCACCGGTGCGCTTGGCGAGTTCGAGCATCATCAGGCCCATCGTCCCCGAGCCGTAGATCAGGACATGGGTGCCCAGCTGCTGGGAGCGCAGGATGTCATAGCCGCGTACGGCGCAGGAGAGCGGTTCGATCAGGGCCGCGTCCTCGGTGCGGATGTGGTCGGGCAGCTTGATGCAGTTGGCGACGGGGGCCACCGCGAACTCGGCGGCGCCGCCCGCCGTGGTCACCCCGATCGCGGCCCAGCGTTCACAGAGATTGTTGCGGCCGGTGCGGCAGTAGTGGCACTCGTAGCAGTACAGGGACGGGTCGACGGCCACCCGGTCGCCCTCGGCCAGTTCGGTGACCGCACTGCCGGTGGCGACGACCGTACCGGCGAACTCATGGCCCGGGACGACCGGCAGGGTGGGCGCGAACTCGCCCTGGAGGATGTGCAGATCGGTGCCGCACAGCCCGCAGGAGGCGACCGCGACCACCACCTCGCGGGGGCCGGGGGAGGGATCGTCGACGGTGGTGACCTCGACCTTCCCGGGGGCGCTGATCACTGCGGCTTTCATGTCACGACTCCGATCACTTCACGGCTTATGTTCACTTCACGAGTGCGGTTCACTTCACGGCACCGAGGGAGAGGCCCTGGACGAGCTTGTCCTGGGCGGCGAATCCGGCGATGAGCACCGGGAGGGAGATGACGGTGGCGGCGGCGCACAGCTTGGCCAGGAACAGGCCCTGGCTGGTGACGAAACCGGTCAGGAACACCGGCGCGGTACCGGCCACGACGCCGGCCAGCACCCGGGCGAACAGCAGCTCGTTCCAGCTGAAGATGAAGGAGATCAGGGCGGTCGCCGCGATGCCCGGCATGGCGATCGGCGCGACGATCCGGGTCAGGGTGGTGTGCAGCCCCGCCCCGTCGATCGAGGCGGCCTCCATGATCTCGCCCGGGACCTCGGAGAGGAACGAGCGCATCATCCACACCGCGATCGGCAGATTCATCGAGGTGTAGAGGATGACCAGCAGCCAGATGCTGTCCAGCATCCCGCTGTTCTGCGCGACGAGATAGACCGGCAGCAGCCCGGCCACCAGCGGCAGCATCTTCGTGGACAGGAAGAAGAACATCACATCGCTCCACTTGCGCACCGGCTTGATCGACAGCGCGTACGCCGCCGGGACGGCCAGCGCCAGCACCAGCAGCGTCGAGACGACGGAGGCGGTGAGCGAGTTGATCAGCGGCGGCCAGGGGCTGACGCCGGTGCCCGCGCCGAAGAACTCGCGGTAGCCGTGCAGGCTGAGCCCGGCGACGATGCTCGGCGGGTTGGTCGCCGCATCCGTCTCGCTGTGGAAGGACGTCAGCACCATCCACGCGACGGGCAGGAAGAAGGCGATCCCGCACAGCCAGGCCGCCAGGCCCAGCAGACTTCCGGTCCGCCGCCGGATCAGGGGTGCGCTGTTCATCGGGTGACCTCCTCGCGCAGCAGGGACGAGACGGTGCGCAGCGCGAAGGTGGCCACGACCAGCGAACACAGCACCACGACGACGCCCTGCGCGGACGCCCGTCCGTAGTCGTGGGCCTGGTAGAAGGTCTGGTAGATGGTGTAGGGGAGGTTGGCGGTGCCCAGGCCGCCGGAGGTGATGGTGAAGACCGCGTCGAAGTTCTGGACGACGTAGATGGTCCCGAGCAGCGCGGCCAGCTCCAGATAGCGCCGCAGATGGGGCAGCGTCAGATAGCGGAAGATGTCGAAGGCCGAGGCGCCGTCCATCCGCGCCGCCTCGATCGCATCCGCCGCCCGGCTCTGGAGCCCGGCCAGCAGGATCAGCATCATGAAGGGCGTCCACTGCCAGATCAGCGACACCTCCACCGCGGCCAGCGGCGAATTGGTCATCCAGTCCGGCTGCGGCGGATCATGGCTGCCGAACAGCCCCCATATCCACGTCAGCGCGCCGTTGAGCAGCCCGTACGAGGCGTTGTAGAGGGCGTGCTTCCACAGCAGGGCGGACGCCACCGGCACCACCAGGAACGGGGTGATGAGCAGGGTGCGCACGATGCCGCGGCCGCGGAAGCTGCGGTCCAGCAGCAGCGCCAGGCCCAGCCCCAGCAGCAGGCTGACCAGCACCACGGTGACGGTCAGCAGCACCGTCGTCACCACCGACGACCGCATCGCGGAGTCCGCGAAGACCGCCACATAGTTGTCGAAGGCGGCGAACCCGCGGTTCCCGGGGGCCAGCGCGTTCCAGTGGGTGAAGGAGATCACCACGGTTGCCACGAACGGCAGTTGGGTCACGACGACCAGGAAGACCAGCGCGGGCAGCAGGGGCGCGCGCCGCGCCCAGTCCCTGGCCCGCTGTGCGCGCCGGGCCCGGGCCGCCTGCCTGCCAGGTACCGCGACGGCCGCCTGGCCGCGTGGGCCGCGTCGGGTCGTTTCAGTGGCGGTGGGCATCGGCCACCTCCTGCGCAAGCTGCTGGCTCTTCTTGAGGGCCTCGGTCACGCTCTCCTTGCCGGCGATGGCCGAGCTGATCTCGTTGGAGACCTTGGTTCCCAGGTCGGCGAACTCGGGGATGTCGACGAACTGGATCCCGGGGGCCGGGCGGGGCTGGACGCCGGGGTCAGTGGGCCGCGCCGAGCTGATCGCCTGCTGGGTCGCGCGGGCGAAGGTCCCGGACTCCTTCAGGTACTGCGGGTTGCGGTAGAGGGAGGCCCGCTTGCCGCCGGGCACCCTCGACCAGCCCAGTTCCCGGCCCACCAGCTGCTCGTACTTCGCGCCGGAGGCCCAGCGGATGAACTTCCAGGCGGCGTCCTGGTGCTGACTGGCCTTCTCCACGCCCCACGCCCAGGTGTACAGCCAGCCCGAGCTGTCGGTCCTGTCGACCGGCGCCGGGGCGTAGCCGACCTTCCCGGCGACCTTCGAGTCGGCGCTCTCCAGCGAGCCGGCGCCGGCAGTCGCGTCGTACCACATGGCGACCTTGCCCTGCTGCATGTTGTTGAGGCACTCGGCGTAGCCGGCCTGCGGTGCGCCCGCCTCGCCGTGCTTGCGGACCAGATCGACGTAGAACTGGGTGGCCTTGGCGAATTCCGGGCTGTCCAGCTTCGCCTTCCAGTCCTTGTCGAACCAGGTCCCGCCGAAGGTGTTGACGACGGTGGTCAGCGGGGCCATCAGCTGGCCCCAGCCGACCTGGCCGCGCAGACAGATGCCCTTCAGGCCCTTGCGGGAGCCGTCCAACTTGGCGGCCATGTCGGCGACCTGCTGCCACGTCGGATGCGCGGGCATCGTCAGCCCGGCGGCCTTGAGAAGGTCCTTGCGGTACATCAGGAACGACGATTCGCCGTAGAACGGCTCCGCGTAGACCTTGTCGTCGGCGGCGGTCAGTGAGGTGCGGACCGGAGCGAGAATGTCGCTCTGGTTGAACTCCGGGTCCTTGTCGGCCCGTTCGCCGAGCGGGGCGAGCCATCCGTTGCGGGCGTAGATGGGCGTTTCGTAATTGCTGAGACTGGCCACGTCGTACTGTCCGGCCTGGCTGGAGAAGTCCTGGCTCATCTTGTCGCGCAGATCGTCCTCCGGCAGCACGGTGAAGTTCACCTTGATGCCGGTCTCCTTGGTGAAGTACTTGGCGGTGAGCTTCTGGAGGTCCACCATCTGCGGGTTGTTCACCATCAGCACATTGATGGCCTGGGCGTCGCCCTTGCCCACCTGACCGGCGCCGGAGCAGGCGGTGGCGGACAGCGACATGACCAGGGCGGCCGACGTCAGCGCTATGGCGCGGCCGGTGCGGCCTCGCCCGGGGAAGGGTGCGTTCACGGCACTTACCTCTCATTTCGGGTGTACGAGATCACGCCGTGGGCACGGCGGGGGACCGCACGGCGGCGCAGGCTGCGACCGCGGCGGCTGTGGGGGAGTCGTAGGGGGCCGGTCGTCCGGGGGCCCCGCCCGGGTCAGACCCGGAGCACCTGGGGCCCCAGGAGGGAGTAGCGATGGGCCTCCGGCGCGGACAGCCCGGAGTCGGTGACGATCGTGTCGAAGTCACTGACCTCGGCGAACCGGCAGAAGCTGCTCGCCCCGAACTTGCTGTGCACCCCGACCAGCACCCGCCGCCGCGAGGAGCGCACCGCCTGCCTCTTCACATCGGCGACCGCCGGATCGGGGGTGGTCAGACCGTGCTCCCGGGAGATGCCGTTGGCGCCCATGAAGGCCAGGTCGATCACGAAACCGGCGAGCATGTCCCGCGCCCAGGAGCCCACCGTCGCCTGGGTTCCCGCGCGCACCCGGCCGCCGGCCAGCAGCACGGTGGTGGATTCGGACGCGGAGACCAGCGAGGCGGTGCGCAGCGAGGCGGTCAGCACGGTCAGCGGGCGGTCGGTGGGCAGCAGCGTCGCGACCAGCTCGGGGGTGTAGCCCTCGTCCACGAACACCGTTTCCGCCTCGCCCATCAGCTGCACCGCGGCCGCCGCGATCCGCTGTTTCTCGGCCACCTGCTGGGTCTCCCGCCGCGCCAGCGTGGTCTCGAACCCCGCGCTCTCGACCGGATACGCCGCACCGTGCGTCCGCCGGATCAGCCCGCGCCGTTCCAGCTCGCTCAGATCGCGCCGTACGGTCTCGCGGGCGACCCCGAACTCCGCCGCCGCCTCGGCGACCTCGACCCGCCCCGACTGCCGGGCCAGCACGAGAAGGCGGCGCTGGCGTTCTTCGGCCCTCATGGTGTGCTCCTGCCCGTATCGGTGATCCTCGCGGCCGCTGCCGGACCGCGGCGGTCCGGGTGGTCCGTTCGGTCACGGCCCTGCCCGTTTCTGCCCGCAGCAGGTTTATAGCAACGGTAGGACGACGGACCTTCGCCCGTTACGGGGGAAAATCCGCCCGTTTCCGCCCGGCCCCCACCGTCCTGGCCTGGCCTGCCGCCCCTCCTGGTGCCCGTTCGCCCCGATGGAGGGCTCCGTACGGGCGCCCGCTCCGGCGCGCACGCGTCGCGGACGTCGTCGTCCGTACGATCCGGGGGCGACCGGCGTACGCGGGCGGGCCGTGCCGGTGATGAGGGGGAAAGGGGCGCTTAGTCTGGACGCCATGAGTGCGGAGATGCGGTCCTTGGCGGTCACGACGGTCGTCGAGGCGGACGAGTGCGCGGTACTGCGCGTCAGCGGGGAGCTGGATCTCCGGACCGAGCAGGCGTTTCTCACCGAGGCGCGGTCCATCGTCTCGGCCGGCCACCGTTTCCTCGTGCTCGATCTGACGGCGCTGCGCTTCTGCGACTCGCGGGGGCTGAGCTGTCTGCTGGCGCTGGAGTGGCTGTGCCGCCGTCTGGAGGGCCGGCTGTTCCTGGCCTCGCTCGGGGTGCGAATGCTGCGGCTGCTGATCGGCACCCAGTCGCTGAGCGTCTTCTCCTGCTTCCCGACGGTCGGTCATGCGCTGGCGGCCGTCCCCGAAGGCGCGCGTCCGGCCTGGCCGCCCGCGCCCGAGGAACCGGCGCTGCCCGGCGATGACCCGTTCGTGTGAGCGGCGGCGCCATCGGGGTGACGGCCACGGGGGCGGTCATCCGGCCGGACAGGGTGCGCCCAGCCAGGCGTCGTTGAACCGCGCGAAGGTGATTTTCCGGTACGGGCCCGACTCGTAGAGCAGCCCGAACGTGCCGTCCTTGAGCCGGGTCAGGGTGGAGTACGCCGCCGGGCCGGGCGTGACGACGCGTGAGACCGGCCAGCTGCGGCCGTCGTCGCAGGACAGCCGGACGGTGAGGTTCCGCCGGGCGCTGGTGCTCGCCGTATTGCTGAACAGCAGCCAGTGCGCCCGCGGGTGGCCCGGTGGCGCGGTCGGGTCGTAGCGCAGGATCGACGCATTGTTGACCGGGTCGATCAGCTCGTCGTCCGCCACCGGCGTGCTGTAGGTCAGCCCGCCGTCCCGGGAGTAGGCGACCAGCCGTCGTGTGGTGCTGCCGGTACGGCTGTTGAGCATGATGCGGCCATCGGCCAGCTCCACGGTCTTGTTCTCGTCCATCAGCGGCCCCACCGGCGTCCCCAGCCGCCAGGTCCTCCCGTGGTCGTCGCTGTAGGCACTGGCCGCCCACATGCTGGCGTCGGCCTTGCGCAGCGCGTACTGCTGGAGCAGCCGCCCGGAGGAGAGCTGGATGCCGGTGCCGGACGAGGCGAAGATGCCCAGCCACGTCGGGTCCTTGAGGTCGCGGGTCAGCCGCCGGGCGCGCCAGCTGCGGCCGCCGTCGTCGGAGTAGTGGTAGTCGGTGTGCAGGATCGTGGTGCTGCGGTGGTCGTTGCCCATGCCCGCGTTGCCGAAGCCGATGCCCCTGGGGCCGTACATGTGGAAGAGGAAGAGGCGGCCGGTCCAGCGGTCGGCGATCAGGCTGGGATCGCCCGCGCCGGCCCCGCCGTCGTAGTCGGCGACCGCCTGCGGGGGGCTCCAGGTCCGCCCGTCGTCGGTGCTGCGCCGCACCATCACATCGACATTGCCGGGCAGGTCGGAGGCGCTGTCGTTACGCCGGTCGTAGGCGGCGACGAGGGTGCCGTCGGGGAGCGTCTCCAGCGCGGGGATGCGGTAGGTGTGCGCCCCTTCGCCGGAGACCGCCAGGTCGGTGGACTCATAGAGGGGGGCGGCGGGATCGGGGGGAGGGGCGGCGGCCGCAGGGGTGGCCGACGCCAGACCGGTGCCGGTGGCGAGGAGGACGGCCAGCGACAGGGAACGGGCGGCTCTCGCCGGACGGACGGCTTTCACCGGTACCTCCAGGGCGGCGGGGCAGGGACACGAGCCTCGTCGCCAAGGTAAGCGCCGTCCCGGCGAACCGCCCGCGGGCTTGATCCACCCGACCGGGGCAGACCTCCGCGTGCCGTGGCCGCGCTCCCGTGCGGCCGGCCGGACGGATGCCGTGGGCTAGTAGGTGACCCGCCCGAGATCCCGTACCAGCGTCGGCGAGGGCCGCGGGATCTCACCGAAATCCTCGTCGTCGCCGTCCACCACGAGACGGTTGATCACGTTCTCCAGTGCGGCCGGCAGCGTCGGGGCCAGCCCGCTGTGCCATTGGACCAGGAGATTGTGCCGGGCCGCGTCCGGCAGCAACTGCTTCTCGTCGAACGCGGCCACCGCCGGACGCTCCTCGTCCGGCGTATGCGCGGCCTGCCCGCGCCAGTAGTCCGCATCGCGGTGTTCGCCGTTGCGCCGGTGGGAGAGATACAGGCAGTACGCGGCGGTCCGGCTCCCGGCGCCCGCGCCGAAGTGCCACCAGAACTGCGCGGCCTCGAAGCGCCCGGTGATGTGCAGCAGACAGCCGAAGACCAGGGCGCCCTCGGGGTCGATGTGATGCTCGTCCACCAGCCGCTCCAGACTGGCCGCGGCCGCCGCCGCATTGACCACCAGCGCACAGGCCAGCTCCAGCTCATGCGTGGCCTCGTCGCGGGCGCTGGGATACGCGCTGGGCGCGCCCCGGTCGGCGCGTGCCGGGCCCGGCCGCCCGCCGAGCGCCCCGTCCGTCACCCCCTCGAAGCAGCCGAGCCCGTCGAGCGCCCCCGCATCGTCGAGATCGCTGAACCCGGCGAGGCCGTCGATCCCGGACACCGCAGCGGCGGCGCTCAACAGCGTCTCCACGGTGTCCCGGCGCCCGATGGGACGGCGGCGGTCGTTCCGTCCGGCATGGCCGGAGCGACGGCCGGTGTGATCGGCGCGGCAGACGCGGCCGGCGTGCTCTGCGCGACCGGTGTGATCGGCGTGCGGCATGGTCAATTCCCCCCTGCTGATTCCTCGTGGCTGTGGCTGTGGCTTTGGTCGTGACTGTGGTCGTGGTCGTGCTGCCGGTGGTGTCCGTGGTGCCGGTCGTGTCCGTGGTGGTGCGTGGGCTCGTCACCTTGGTCGTGGTGGGCGGCCCGTTCGTGGTCGTTTCCGTGGCTGGGCTCGCCGTCCCCGGCCGCCGCCGTGCCCCGATCGATACCGAGCGCGGCGGCGAGCCTGCGTTTGCCCCGGCTGGCATAGGAGCGGACGGTGACTTCGTCGACGCCGAGCAGCGCCCCGATCTGCGCGTCGTTGTAGCCGATGACATGCCGCAGCACGATCACATCGCACTGCCGCTCCGGCAGCCGCGCGATCGCCGCATACAGCCCCAGCTGACTCTCCAGCAGCGCGAACCGCTGCTGACACTCGCGCAGCAGGGCCTGGGCGACGACGGCGAAGGCCGCCGTTTCGGTGAGCGCGGTGGGCTGCCGGTGGTCGTACAGCCACTCCACCACGCCTTCCTTGAGCACCGACCAGGCGAACGCCTCCACCGACGCCTGCCGCAGCGCATGCGGCCACAGCCGGCCCAGCCGCCGGAAGGCGGAGCGGGTCACCGCGCGGGCCGCGTCCTCGCTGCCCGTGTGCAGATAGGCATACGTCAGCCACTTGCGGGCATGCGTGGCGTGGAACGCCTCCAGGGCTATGGAGAGTTGGCGGTCCGGGGGATCCGAGGCCGCTAAGTCCGCGCAACGGCCATGCGCCTCAGCGCACGCCGGCAGGAGTCGGTCCCGGTTTGCGCCCACGAGCCGTCCTCGTTCCGTTCGCCGTGCGCCGCTGCTGCCGCACCGAGGATGCCGGTCGCAGCGGGAGGACTGTCTGCCCTCACTTCTAATGAACAGGAAAGTGCGCCTGTTTGTGGCACCGGGGCGCAAGAAAATCTTCCGCTGCGTATTCATATGACTACCCGTGCCGCTGGCATGTTCAGTCGGCATGCGCATGCGCCGGGCGTACGCCGGGGCGCACGGCGCCGTTCGGGCATGCTCCGTGCGGTACGGGGCAGGTCTCCAACTGCCGTACGGGAAACGGCAATCGGAACGCCGCGACGGTGCGGGCCGCACCGCAAAAACGCCCTACGATGAGCGACCGCAACGACGACGGCACGAGCGACCGCGAGAGCGACGGTTGAGCGACGGCAGGAACGAGGGCGTGAACGCGGGCATGAGCGAAGGCATCAACGAAGGCATGAACGAGGGCTTCGACGCGGGCATCGACGACGGGACGGCCGACCGCACGAGCGACGGGACGGCCGACCACCGGCCCGGGCGCCCGGCCGGCCCCATCGTCGACCTCCAGCTCGACCGCGCCCATTCCTCCCGTATCTACGACTACTTCCTCGGCGGCAAGACCAACTTCCTGGCCGACCGGATGGCCGCCGGCAGCGTGCTGTCCGTCTTCCCCTCCGCGCTCATCGCGGCCCGGATCAACCGCGAGTTCATGCACCGCGCGACCCGCGCCCTCGTGAAGGCGGGCATGCGCCAGTTCCTCGACATCGGCACCGGCATCCCCACCCCGCCGAATCTGCACGACATCGCCCAGGGCATCGCCCCCGACGCCCGCATCGTCTACACCGACAACGACCCCATCGTCCTCGCCCACGCCGCCGCCCTGCTCCTGAGCACCCCTGAGGGGCGCACGGCGTACGTCCAGTCCGACGTCAACGACCCCGAGGCCATCCTCGCGGCGCCGCAGCTGCGCCACACCCTCGATCTGCGCGAACCCGTCGCGCTCAGCCTCAACGCCCTGATGCACTTCGTCACCGACGACGGCCGCGACCGCGCCCACGCCATCGTCGACACCCTCAAGTCCGCCCTGCCCAGCGGCAGTACCCTCGCCATGACCCATGCGACGCCGGACTTCGGCCCCGGCACCATGGAGAAGATCGTCGAGATCTACCGCGGTGCGGGCACCGTCCTCCAATTCCGTTCGCGCGGCGAATTCCTCCGCTTCTTCGACGGCTGGGAGCTGCTGGCGCCCGGCGTCGCCCTCCCCCACCAGTGGCGCCCCGACCGCCCCGAGGACGCCACCTACGTCGCCGACGCCGAGGCGGGCTGCTACGCGGCCGTCGCCCGCAAGCCGTGATCGGCCGCGCCGCGCCCCGCCGCCCGCTCACTCCTTGCGGTAGCCGTACGCTTCCCCGGCCGCCGCCGCCACCGCGTCCAGGTCCGCGCCGGCCGAGGCGGTGACCACGGCGGCCACCGCGCCCTCCACGAACGGCGCGTCCACCAGCCGTGCCCCCGCAGGGAGTTCGTCCCCCTCGGCGACCATGGCCTTCACGGTCAGTACGGCGCTGCCCAGGTCGGCCAGAATCGCCACCCCGGCACCCCGGTCCACCTTCCGCGCCGCCGCGCCGATCAGCTCGGCACTCGTACCGAGCCCGCCGTCGGGTGTGCCTCCCGCCGCGGCCACCGGCGCCGTCGCCCCGCCGCCGGCCAGTCCCGCCGCCATCTCCGCGACCGATGCGGCCACCGGCCCGCTGTGCGACACCAGCACAATCCCCACCGGCCCGGAGCCCTGCCCCCCCTCCGTCACGCCGCCACCTCCGCGAGGGCAGCGAACAGCAGCGCCGATGACGTCGCGCCCGGGTCCTGATGCCCGATGCTGCGTTCCCCCAGGTAGCTCGCACGCCCCTTCCTGGCCAGCATCGGTACGGTCGCCAGCGCCCCCTCCTCCGCCGCCTCGGCCGCCGCCTCGAACGACGTCTCCAGCGCGGCCACCGCCGGCACCAGCGCATCCAGCATCGTTTTGTCGCCGGGCGCCGCACCGCCCAGCTGCGCCACCGCATTCACCCCCGCCCGGAGCCCCGCCCGCAGCTCCTGTCTCGTCACCCGCGCCGCGTCGCCCAGCGTCTTTCCGCTGCGCCGCAGCAACGTCCCGTACAGCGGCCCGGACGCGCCGCCCACGGTCGAGATCAACTGCCGCCCGGCTGACGTCAGCACCGCCCCCGGAGCCGTGGGCGCATCGGCCTCCAGCGCCTTCACCACGGCAGCAAACCCCCGCTGCATATTGTTCCCGTGGTCGGCGTCCCCGATGGCGGAATCCAGTTCCGTCAGCCGGCCGGCCTCCCGCTCCACCGAGGCCGCCGCCGCCACCATCCACCGGACGAAGAACGCGGCATCCAACTCGCTGTCGCTCACGCACTGCTCCTCTGCTCTGTCCGCTCTGTCAGCTCTGCTCGTTCAGTGCACCGATCTGCTCTTTCCGTGCACTGACGCTCTGCCGGGCCTGTCGGGGCCTGTCGGGGCCTGTCGGGGTCCGCCGGGACCGAGGCTCGGTACGTTCCGACAGGCCCGCTCACCGCCCCCACCGCAACGCCGGCGTCTCCACCGGCGCCTCCCACAGCCGCAACAGCTCTCCGTCCACCTGACACAGCGTCACCGAGCAGCCCGCCATGTCCAGCGACGTCACATAGTTCCCCACGAGCGTACGGGCCACCGCCACCTCCCGCTCGTCCAGCACCCGGCGCACCTCCGCGGCGAACCCGTACAGCTCCAGCAGTGGCGTCGCGCCCATCCCGTTCACCAGCACCAGCACCGGCAGCCGCGGCCGGAGATCCTCCAGGATCGCGTCGACGGCGAAGTCCGCGATCTCGTGCGACGTCATCATCGCCCGCCGCTCCCGCCCCGGCTCGCCGTGGATGCCGACCCCCAACTCCAGCTCACCGGCGGGCAGATCGAAGGTCGGTCCGCCCTTCGCGGGCGTCGTGCAGGCGCTGAGCGCCACCCCGAAACTCCGCGACGACTCCACCACCTGCCGCGCCAGCGCCTCGACCCGCTCCAGCGGCATGCCCTCCTCGGCCGCCGCCCCGGCGATCTTCTCCACGAACAGCGTCGCCCCGGTCCCGCGCCGCCCGGCCGTGAAGGTCGAGTCGGTCACCGCCACATCGTCATTGACGAGCACACTGGCCACCTGCATCCCCTCGTCCTCCGCCAGTTCCGCCGCCATCTGGAAGTTCAGGACGTCCCCGGTGTAGTTCTTCACCACGAACAACACACCGCTCCCGCTGTCCACGGCCGCCGCGGCCCGCACCATCTGATCAGGAACCGGCGAGGTGAACACCTCCCCGGGACACGCGGCATCCAGCATCCCCGGCCCCACGAACCCCCCGTGCAGCGGCTCGTGCCCACTCCCGCCCCCGGACACCAGGGCCACCTTGTCCGCCACCGGCGCATCCCGCCGCACGATCACCCGGTTCTCCGCATCCACCACCAACTCGGGATGCGCGGCCGCCATCCCCCGCAGCGCGTCCGCGACGACGGTCTCGGGAACGTTGATCAGCATCTTCACGGGTACCTCCGGGTGGCATGAGCGGCTGGGCTTTCCAGTCAGCGTCTTGGCGATTCAGAGTGCGTATGCACCACTATTGGTCTCGACTATTGATCTCGGCGGTCCTCGGTGGCCTTTGGTGGCCCTTGGCGGTCGGAAACGGCCTCCACACCGCTCCAAGTGCAGTATCTGCGCTCGCACCACCAAGGTCACGTGAGCAGAGACGGAGTTTCCGGGCGGCGGGCAGCACCGGACGAGGGTGGGCGGGTCTCTTTCGGTTCGGTGGAGTTCCGGGGCTGCACCGGCAAGAGCGCTCCGCTGCACGGCATCACCCGGCCCCTCGCCCTGCTGCGCCAGGCCGCCGGGCAGCCATCGCCGCGAAACGCGCTCGACCCGGTGACTTCCGTGAAGAGATTCTTGGGCATGGACTTCCTCTGTTACCACCGCGACCGGCCCGACTCCCTGCCGCTGCGCGACGAGCTGCTGGAAGAGCATTGGTCCTATATGGACCGGTACGGGAAGGAGATGATCGCCCGGGGCCCGACCCTCTCCCACGACGGCGCCACACCCACCGGCAGTGTGCACATCGTCGGCCTGCCCGATCCCGCCGCTGCCCGCGCGTTCGCCTTCGACGAGCCGAACCACCGGGCCGGCGTCTACCGGGACGTGCTGCTGCGACGGTGGCGCAACGCGCTCGGGCGCACCATGTGGGACTTCCCCGGCGGACCGACCGGCGGCAACCGGTACCTGGTGCTCGGCCTCGGCACCGGGCAGGCCGCCGACCTCGCGGTGCCGCCCGACCGGGACGGGCTGATCGCCTACGGGCCGTTGCTGTCCGACGACGGCGCCATCTGGCTGGGCACGGCGGCGTTGGTCCGGTCACCGGACCCGGAAACGGCACGCGCCCTGCTGACCCCGGACCGGTACGCCGACATCGAGGTGCACAACTGGCAGTTCGGCGGGCGCCGGTCCTAGGGGGCTTCGCAGGCCACCTGGTCCGATGCGCTGGACCGGGTGGACACGCCCGTGGCCCGGGGGCCTTCGTCACCAGCCCCCTTCGCTGCGGTGCTCCCGCGGCCGGCGCCCTGCGTTGCTCCGTTGCGCGCTGCCGCGTTTCCTCCGTGCACCCGTCAGCGTTTCCCTGCCGTAGACCTCAATTCAAGGAAGTGCTGACATGTCCCGTCCTGCCCATATCGCCATGATCGGCACGCCTATGGCCGGCCATGTGCTGCCCAGCCTGGACATCATCCGCGCACTGGTGGCCCGCGGCCATCGCGTCACGTACGCCACCGCCGGCCACGTCGCCGAGCTGATGGCCCACACCGGTGCCGAGCTGGTCCACGTGGCCTCCACCCTGCCGGTCGCCGACAGCGACTGGCCGCAGGATCCCATCGCCTCCGCCTCCCTCTTCCTCGACGAGGCGATGGCCGTACTGCCGCAGCTGCACGCCGCGTACGACGACGCCCCCGCCGACCTCTACCTCTACGACAACGGCGCGTACGCGGGCCGCGCGCTGGCCGAGGCGCAGGGCCGCGGCCTCGTCCAGCTCTCACCGGCGCATGTGGCCTGGGAAGGTGCCCTGGAGGAGGTCGGCGCGGCGTTTGCCAGGCTGCCCGGCGGTTCCGCCCACCGGGCGCGGTTCGCCGCCTGGCTGGCCCGCTGCGGTGCGGTGACCACGAACGTGGAGGAGTTCACAGGCCGGCCGCCGCGGGTGCTCGCCATGATCCCGCGCGCCATGCAGCCGTATGTGGACCGGGTCGACACCGAGGCGGTGACGTTCGTCGGCCCGTGCTTCGGCGCCGGTGGGCAGCAGGGCGGCTGGATGCGGCCGGCCGGTGTGGAGAAGGTGCTGCTGGTGTCGCTGGGCGGCTCGTCGTACCGCAGGCAGCGGGAGATCTACGGGCAGTGCGTGGCGGCCTTCGCGGATCTTCCGGGGTGGCATGTGGTGCTGCAGATCGCCACCGGCGGCGATCCGGCCGAGCTGGGGGAACGGGTTCCGCCGAACTTCGAAGCGCGGCCGTGGGTACCGCCGTTGACGATCCTGGAGCAGGTGGACGCGTGGGTGACGCACACCGGTATGGGCAGCAGCGGTGAGGGCCTGTACGCCGGTGTGCCGATGATCGCGGTACCGCACGGGGCCGAGCAGTGCCTCCACGCCGACCGCCTCGTCGAACTGGGCGTCGCCCGCCGCATCGACACCGCGGACGTCACGGCCGCGGCGCTGCGTACGGCCCTGATGGAACTCATCGGCGATCCCCAGGTCGCCGCGCGCTCGGCGTGGCTGTGGGCCGAGGTACGCGCCGAGGGCGGCACCCGCCGCGCCGTGGAGCTGATCGAGGAACAGCTGGTCATGGAGCGAGTGTGCTGATGCGCGGGGCGGGCAGCGGGCGGCGGGCGGGGGCTGCGGGTGAAGCAGCAGGCTCAGCCGACGCCGATGGACGTCGGCTGAGCCTGTGGGGCCGGCCGGTGGAGGCCCGGCCGTTGCCCGCCGGGGGCAGCGGCAGCGCCCTTGTGGTTACGGGGCCATCTCGTACGTCCCGGCCAGGGCCTCGACGCGTTCCCACACGCGGGTGGAGCGGGCGTCGTCGATGACCGGGCGGCGGACCGCGCCCAGTGCCCAGCGCTGCTGGTCCGCGGTGGCGGAGTCCTTGCCGTGCAGTTCGACGGCGTGCGCGGAGAAGTCGCGTACGAGGACGGCGAACAGTTCGTCGAGCAGGTCCTCGTCGAGGCCGGTCAGATGCGCCTGTTCCAGGATCAGCTGGCCGTGCACGACCAGCGCGAACAGCTGCCCGACGGCGAGGAGGAGGTCGAGGTCGCGGCTCTGCTCCTCGTCGGGGGCGGCGGTGGTGACGAACTCGCAGAGCGCGTCGGCCTGTTCGCGGAAGCGGGCGACGTTGGGCACCTGGGCGTAGGTGTCGTAGGCGGCGCGCCAGTCGTGGAAGCGGATGGAGCCCAGGCCGCGGGCCGGTCCCTGCTGGAAGAGGAAGGTGTCGTCGGCCGCGTCGAGGCGGGTGGGTACCGGGGCGTACTCGGCCGGGTTGAGCAGGTGGTTGCCCATGAACTTGAGGATCAGGGCGAGGTTGACGTGGACCGTGCCCTCCAGCTTCGGCAGCCCCCGGATCTCGGTGGCGGCCTGCGCGAAGTAGGTGTCCTTCTCGAAGCCCTTGGCGGCGATGACGTCCCACATCAGGTCGATGACCTTCTCGCCCTCGGTGGTCACCTTCATCTTCGTCATCGGGTTGAAGAGGAGGTAGCGGCGGTCGTCGGGACCCGCGGAGCGGAAGTAGTCGACGGCGCGGTCGCTGAAGAGCTTCATCCCGATGAGGCGGACGTAGGCGTCGGTCAGCTCGCGGCGGACGTGCGGGAAGGCGGTGACCGGACGGCCGTAGAGGATGCGGTTCTGCGCATGCGTGACGGCCTCGTACATCGCGTGCTCGCAGATGCCGATGGCGCCGGTACAGAGGTTGAACTTGCCGACGTTGACGGTGTTGAGGGCGGCGTCGAAGGCGGCGCGGCCGGTGTGCAGGATGTCGGCGGCGGCCACCGGGTAGTTGTCGAGGCGGAACTCGCTGACGTACTTGGAGGAGTCGACGACGTTCTTCACCAGGTGGTACGCCGGGTGGCGGCTGTCGGCGGCGAAGAAGACGTACCCGTCCGGACCCTCGACGTCGGTGCGGCGGCCGAAGACGGACACGAGCCCGGCGGCGTTGCCGTTGCCGATGTAGTACTTGGAGCCGCTGGCCCGGAAGCCACCGTCACCGTCGGGTTCCAGCAGCATGTCGGTGGAGTAGATGTCCGCGCCGTGGGCCTTCTCGGACAGGCCGAAGGCGAAGACCTCGCCCTGGGAGAGGAGTTCGGCCGCGCGGGTGCGGGCAGCCGCGTTGTCACTCTGCCAGACCGGGCCGAGGCCGAGGATGGTCACCTGCCACGCGTACCAGTAGTCGAGCCCGTAGAAGCCGAAGATCTCGTTGAGGGCGGCGATACGGGCGGTGTCCCAGCGCTTGTCCTGGTGTCCGTCGGCCGCGGAGGACGGGGTGAGGAAGGTGGCGAACAGCCCTTCCTTGGCGGAGAACGCGAGGAAATCGGCCAGCCAGGCGCGGGAGCGGTAGTCCTCGATGAGCTTGCGCTTACCGCGGTCCTCGAACCAGTCGACGGTGGCGCGCAGCAGCCTGCGGGTCTCGGGGTCGAAGTGCGCGGGGTCGTAGGTGCGCGGGTTGAAGAGCAACGGGTCGGCCATGGGTGGATGCCTTTCCGGAGTGAGGGTCAGTGCTGTGGTGCGAGCCGGTGGAGGGTGGCGAGTACGTCGTCGAGCCAGTCGAGCGTCATCCGCTCGTAGGCGATGCCGCCGCGCAGCACGACGTGCTGGAGCTCCCGGCCCGCGTCGGGCGCTTCGGGGGCCTCGTGGCCGGTGAAGTCGCGCCGTTCCCCCGCGAGGTAGTGCGCCAGCCGTTCGGTGTGCGCCTGGCGATGCCGCTCGACCTCACGGATCAGAGCGGCCGGATCGTCGAAGGCCGCGCCGCGGATCTTCACGGCGAGCTCATGCCGGACGCTCTCGGGCTCGATCGGCTCATGGAGCCACTGCGAGAGGACCGTCCGGCCGAGGGCGGCGACGGAGTACTCCTTCTTGTCCGGCCGGGCCTGCTGCGGCACGTCGCGGACATCGATCCAGCCGTCGCTCTCCATGCGCTTGAGGACGCGGTAGATCTGCTGATGGGTGGCGGTCCAGAAGTATCCGATGGACCGCTCGAACCGCCGGGACAGCTCATAGCCGGAGCCCGGCTTCTCCAGCAGGGAGACGAGGATCGCGTGTTCGAGCGCCATGCCCCGGATCCTTCTATGCAACTCGTTGCATAGACAAGCGGCACCGCCCGAGGTGAGACACGGCTCACCCTGGCGGCGCCCCGGAAAGTTCCCGCCAAATATTCCCGCGACGCAGGTCAGAAGGCCGTGTTAGCTTCCGCGACCATGGAACCGATCGGCGAAAAACAGATCCGCGCCTCCTTCGTGAACTGCTCGAAGGGCGAGGCGAGCAGAATCAGCCTGCCGCGGGACCTGTCCGATCTCGACTGGCCGGATCTGGACTTCCTGGGCTGGCGCGATCCCGGAGCGCCCGACCGCGGCTATCTCGTGACGGAGCGCGCGGGCAAGCTCCTGGGAGTCACCCTGCGTACCCCGCAGAGCGTCAGCCGGAGCTTCACCAAGACCACCGCCTGCACCATGTGCCTGACCGGCCACCCCGGGTCGGGCGTGGCCCTGCTGGCCGCGCGCAAGGCGGGCGCCTCCGGGCGCCAGGGCAACACCGTCGGCGCGTACTTCTGCGCCGACCTGGCCTGCTCCCTCTACCTCCGCGGCAAGAAGCAGACCGGCCTGCTGCGCTACGAGGAATCGCTCACCCTGGAGGAGCGCATCGACCGCACGCTCACCAACGTGCACGCGTTCGTGGACAAGGTCCTCGCACCCTGACCCCTGCGCCGCGCGGCCCGGCGGAGCATCCCGGGCCCCGCCGCCCCGCGCGGGGTGACCGAACCCGGCCCGCTCCCCGGGCCAGAGCCTGTCCGACGGGTCGGCGTGGGCCCGCGCCGACCCGTCGGACAGGCCCTAGCGTGGCGCCATGCACCACCCCCGCGAGACGGACGCACCCCCGCCCACCACCGACCGCGCCTTCCCGGGGCACTGTGCGGCGCGTTCCGGCGGGCTCGACGCCATGGAGACGCAGCTGATCCGGTGCCGGGCCTGTCCCCGGCTCGTCGAGTGGCGGGAGGAGATCGGCGCGGCCCGCCGCGCGGCGTTCCGCGACTGGGAGTACTGGGCGCGGCCGGTCCCGGGCTTCGGCCCGCCGGATGCCGCGCTCGCGGTGATCGGACTGGCACCGGCCGCGCACGGCGGCAACCGCACGGGACGCATGTTCACCGGGGACGCCTCCGGCGACTTCCTCTTCGCCGCGCTGCACGCCGTCGGCCTCGCCTCCCAGCCCGAGGCCACCCACCGGGACGACGGCCTGGAGCTGTACGGGGTGCGGATCACCGCCCCCGTCCACTGCGCCCCGCCGCGCAACAAGCCGACCCCGGACGAACGCGCCACCTGCCGCCCCTGGCTGGCCAGGGAACTGGAACTCCTCGCCCCGACCCTCAAGGCCGTCCTCGCGCTGGGCGCCTTCGCCTGGCAGGCCCTGCTGCCCGTCCTCGACGACGCGGGCCGGCGGATCCCCCGCCCGAGGCCCGCCTTCGCCCACGGCGCGGAGTTCACCCTGCCCGCCCTCGGCGACGACCGCGGGCCGCTGCACATCCTGGGCAGTTACCACCCCAGCCAGCAGAACACCTTCACCGGCAAACTCACCCCCGCCATGCTCACCGACCTGCTCGCCCGCGCGGCCGAGCTGGCCGGCCTGAACGGGCACCGGTGAGCCATCGGGCCGACGGATGCCCCCGGGGCCGCCACCGCACCTGCCCGACGCGGGAATTCCCCACCGCCTGCGTGCCGTTGACAGGGAAAGGATCTTGACCAGGGCTACCCGCGGGGAACTTCCATGACCATCTTGATCACCACGCCGAACGGTTCGGTCGGCCGCCACCTGACCGATGCGCTGCGCCACCGCCCCGACGTGCGCTACTTCGTCCGTTCCGAGGCCGGTGTCAAGGCGCTCGGAACGGTCCGCGGCGAGGTCGTCCGCGGGGACGCCGCCGATGCGGCGGACGTCCGGGCCGCGGTCGCCGGCGTGGACCGGCTCTACCTCGCCCACCCCTTCGCCGAGGACCAGATCGCCGCCGAAACGACCGTGGGCCTCGCCGCCCTCAAGGCCGGCGCCCGCCGGATCGTCAAACTCGGCGCCCGCCCTTTCACGGGTGACGGCATGGCTCCGGACCCCGTCACCGGCGCCCACGACACGATCACCGCACGCCTGCGCAGCGCGGGCGTCCGGGAACTGACGGTCTTGCAACCCGACCGCTTCCTCCAGAACTTCCTCCCCGCAGCCGCCTCGCTCGCCCACGGCACCCTGGCCGACCCGGCCGGACCCGGCGCCCGCGGGTATGTGGACGTACGGGACATCGCGGCCGTCGCCGTCGCCGAACTCCTTGCGGAGCGCCCGGTCGGCGGCGAGATCGCCCTCAGCGGCCCGGAGTCCCTGACCCTGCCCCAGCTCGCCGACCGCTTCGCCGCCGGCCTCGGCCGCCCGGTGCGCCACGTCGACGTACCGCTGGACGACGCCTGGCGTGCCGAACTGGCGGCCCGCGGAGTCGGCCCACAGATCATCGACGGGCTCCACGGCCTGTACGCGAACTACCGCCGCGAGGGAGTGGCCGGCCTCGGCGACGGCGTCTCACGCGTCCTGGGCCGTCGGCCGCGCTCGGCGGAGGAGTTCGCGGCGGATGTGCTCAAGCCTGCGCTGTCCGGGGACTGACGTCGAAGCCCCTGCCGAAGCCTGTGTCCGTGCCCGAGGCCGCCGTCCACCAGCCCAAAGGACTAAACCTCAGTGACCGAACGACCACCGGCCCGTTAGCAGCGCAGGTTCCGGCCAGGTGCCGGGGCCGGTTCCTTTGCTCGGACTTCAGTTGGGAGAGTTCAGTGCGTCGTAGTCGTATGTCCGGCCTGATCATCCTGGCCGCCGGAGTACTCGGTGGTCTCGCGTCCCCCGCGCATGCCGCGGGCGGTGGCCGCTCGGGCGGCCAGCCCGAGTTCTCCGGGCCCGTCGTCCTGCCGATCGTGGCGGAAGCGTTGAACACCACCAGCGATCTCAGCCACGTTCGTTGGAACGAGGCCCTGCTGCCCAGCCCGGCCGAGCGCTTCTGAGCCCTCGCGCAGTGGGCCGGCCGGCGGCGGACGACGCCACCGGCCGGCCCGTCGTATGTCGGGGGAGCTCAGCGGCGGTTGTCCTCGACGTCGACCACCGGCGCGCCGGGGGACGGAGGCTGGGTGCGCCGCCGCTTGAGGATGCTCACATAGGTGGCAAGACCGATGACGCCGACGATCATGAAGATGATGCCGACGAGGTCGAGGTTGACTCCGGCCATGTGCCAGTCCACCGCGAAGGTGAGGATCGCCCCCACCGCGAGCAGGCCGATGCACCCGCCGATACCCATGGTTTCCGCCTCCGTAACCGGCAGTCAGGCGATCGGTTGGGAAAGGGATCTGGCGCGCTGTGCGCTCAGGTGTGCAGAGGGGCGGGTACCCGGGGGCCGGGGGTTCGTGTACGGGGAGGGGCGGGAAGACGGAGCGGCGGATCAGCCGGCCTGGCGGCGGGGTTTGCTCGCGGTCTTCTTGGCGGCGGTGGTCTTCCGGCCCGTCGCCTTCGTCGTTTTCGCCGCCTTGTCGGCCGCGGTGGCCCTGGCCGTTCCGGTTGTCCCGGCCGTCGCGGACTTCTTGGTGCCGGCCGACTTCTTCGCCTCTGCCGACCTGGCGCCCGCCCGCTTCGCCGCCGTCTTCTTCGGGGGGCTCTCCTTCGTGGCGCTCTGCTTCGCGGCGCCCTTCTTCGCCGTGCCCCGCGCAGGGTGGCCGGTCAGCGCGGTGACGGTGGCGGGCTCGGCGCCGGTCTCCTCGCCGCGTGACTTCTTCGCGGCGCGGACGCTGTCCTGGAGGGCCGCCATCAGGTCCATCACCTGCGCGGCGGGCTCTTCCCCGGCGGTTTCGAAGTCCGGTTCGCGATGCGCCAGCTTCGCCGCCACGATCTCCTCGAGCGCCTCGCGGTAGTGATCGTGCACATCGTCCTCCGACAGCTCGCCGTAGGAGGCCATCAGGCTCTCGGCGGCCGCCACCTCCTTGGTACCGAGAGCCGCCTCGCCCTCGGGCAGCACGCCCTCCATCGGACGGATCTGGTCCGGCCAGAGCAGGATCTGCATCACCAGTGCATCCTCGACCGGACGGATCATGGCGAGCGTCTCCCGGCCGTGCAGCGCGACCTTGCCGAGCCCGACGCGCCGGTGGCGTTCCATGGCCTCGCGCAGCAGGACGTACGGCTTGGCCGCCGCCGCGCCGTCGGCGCTCAGGTAGTAGCCCTTGTCCATCTGGAGCGGGTCGATCGCGCCGCCGTCGACGAAGGCCAGGATCGTCAGTGTCTTGGCGGTCGGCAGCGGCAGCGCGTCCAGGTCTTCGTCACTCAGCGGTACGACGGTGTCCCCGTCGGCCTTGTAGCCCCGGCCGATCTCGTCCGGCGGGATCTCGACATCCTCCAGGGAACACACCGGCTGGTTGCGCACCCGTCCGCCGTCCGCCGTATGGATCCGTACGAAGCTGACCGACGCGGTCGTGTCCGTGGCGGAATAGGCGGCCACCGGGATGGTGACCAGCCCGAAGCTGATGGAGAACTTCGCCGTGGGGCGCATGGGGGTCCGCTTTCCGTCGGCGCTGAGATTCATCGTAGGTGGGGGGACCGGGGCGTACATCTCATGGCGCCGACGGGTGGCCGCGGCCGCGCGGGCCCGAAAGGGTGAAGCCGAGCGGGGCCCCCGGTACGCCCGGGACTGCGGCCGCGCCGATCGGGTACACCCGCCCCCATGGGCGATACGGAGGGAGACGCGACGACCGGAACGGCCGGCGTGCGCACCGGGCGGTGGCGCTCGCGGAGCGCCACCCGGACCGGCTGACGACCGCCGTACGCAAGGAGGCCCGGGGCGGCCGGCTCTACCTCGATGTGCAGCGCAACGCGTACGCCCAGACCGTCGTCGCCCCGTGGTCGGTACGGGCGAAGCCGGGGGCGCCGGCGGCGACGCCGATCAGCCGGCGGCAGCTGGAGGACCCGGAGCTGACCGCGCGGCGGTGGTCGTTGCGGGATGTGGCGGGCGTGCTGGAGCAGCTGCGGTCGCGGCCGTGGGCGGGTGTGCCGGGGCGGGGACGCTCGCTGCGGGCCGCGCGGCGGCGGCCGGCGGCAAGGGGCTGAGTTTGCCGTTGGGGGGCGGGGCGGGTTTCCGTGACCCAGCCTCGGTGGTACGGAAGCGGATGCGCGGCGGAAAGGAGTGCGGACGTGGTGCGTGACGGCGGGCAACGGGTCCTCGTCCGGGAGCTGCTGGACCGGTACGGCCGGACCTACGCCGAGGAGTGCGGTATCAGGCTGCGCAACACCCCGCAGCCGCTCTACCAGCTCCTGGTGCTGGCCGATCTGCTCAGCACGCGGATCCGGGCCTCGGTGGCGGTCGCCGCGGCGCGGGCGCTGTTCGACGCGGGGATGGGCACACCGCGCCGGATGCTGGACGCCACCTGGCAGCAGCGCGTCGACGCGCTGGGCGAAGGCGGCTACCGGCGCTACGACGAGAGCACCGCCACCCGGCTCGGCGAGGGCGCCGAGCTGCTGCTCGACACATACGGCGGCGATCTGCGGCGGATGCGGGAGGCGGCCGGCGGCGAGGCCCGCGCGCTGTCCCGTGCGCTCCAGGAGATGCCGGGGGTCGGGCCCACGGGCGCCGCCATTTTCCTGCGGGAGGTGCAGGGGATCTGGACGGAGTTCGCCCCGTTTCTCGACCCCAAGGCCGTACAGGGCGCGGAGCGGCTGGGGCTGCCGCGCGACGGGGCGAAGCTGGCGGGGCTGATCGAGGAGGGCGAGGAGGCCGCGTTCGCCTCGGCGCTGGTGCGGGCGGCCCTGGACCGGGGGATCGCCGAGGAGGTCCGGGAGGCCGCGGCGGGGTGAGGGCGCTGAGCCCCGACGACGCCGTGCCCCCACCCGTCACGCCACCAACGCCGCCACCAGCGCCAGCCCCGCCACGAAGCACGCCACATAGTCGCCGCCCGCCCCCCGAGGCGGCCGTGACGACCCGCCCCGCCACCCAGCTGCCCAGCGCCAACAACCCCCCGATGACCAGCAGTTTCGCCAGCGCACGGCCCGGTCCCGCAACCACGCACAGGGGCACCACCACCAGCGGCACGGCGCCGTAGGTGCACCACGTCACGGCGCGCAGCGCGCGGCCCGGTGGCGGGCCGGCCGCCAGCGCGTCCGCGAGCAGCCGCACATACAACAGCGTCCCGGCGGGGCCGAGCACCGCGAGCAGCAGCGCCGGGTCCTGGTACGCGGGGCGGGCGAAGCCCTGGGCGAGCAGCAGCACGGCCAGGCCGAGCAGCGTGGTCGTGGCGTTCTGGGCGATCACCCGCCGCCGTACCGGACCGGTGGCCGCGGCCCAGCCGGCCGGCACGTCGCACAGCAGCAGCGCCGTGCCCGCGGCCATCCAGCCGTTCACCGGTCGCGGGACGCGCGCCGCGCGGCGCGGGCGGCGCAGGCGGCCAGCAGCGCGGACAGGGCGCCGACCACCCACTCCAGCGTGCCGACGCTGCTGATCAGCACGATCCACAGCGCGGTCAACGCCGCCCACCAGCCCAGGAGTTCGGCCCCGGCCGCGAGCGCCGCGGCCGCCGCCGGGCGAGTCATCCGTGCACCTCCTGTCTCCGTCGCCCCGTCACCCTTCACTCCCTCACCCCGTCCACGTCCAGTCCGCCACCTCCGGCAGATCCGTCCCGTGCTCCCGGATCCAGGCGTGATGGCGGGTACGGGTATCGGCCATCGCCTGCCGCAGGGCCACCGCGCGCACCCCCAGGCCCGGGACGCGGTCCACGACGTCCATGACCAGGCGGTAGCGGTCGAGATCATTGCGGACGACCATGTCGAAGGGGGTGGTCGTGGTGCCCTCCTCCTTGTAGCCGCGGACATGCAGATGGGGGTGGCCGGTGCGCCGGTAGCACAGCCGGTGGATCAGCCAGGGGTAGCCGTGGTACGCGAAGATCACCGGCTTGTCGGGCGTGAACAGCGCGTCGTACTCGAAGTCCGGCATCCCGTGCGGGTGTTCCCCCGGCGGCAGCAGCCGGGCCATGTCGACGACATTGACCACCCGCACCGTCAGCTCGGGCAGATGACGGCGCAGCAGACCGGCGGCGGCCAGGGTCTCCTGGGTCGGCACGTCCCCGGCGCAGGCCAGCACCACATCGAGGTCGCCGCCGTCCTCGGTGCCCGCCCACGCCCACGCCCCGGCGCCGCGGGCGCAGTGGGCGCGCGCCTCCTCCAGCGTGAGCCAGTCGAAGCACGGCTGCTTGCCGGCCACGATGACATTGACGTAATCACGGCTGCGCAGCGCGTGCTCGGCCACGCAGAGCAGGGTGTTGGCGTCCGGCGGCAGATAGACGCGCACGACCTCCGGGCTCTTGTTGAGGATGTGGTCGACGAAACCGGGGTCCTGGTGGGAGAAGCCGTTGTGGTCCTGGCGCCAGACATGGGACGTCAGCAGATAGTTCAGCGAGGCGACGGGACGCCGCCAGGGGAGCCGGCGGGCGGTGCGCAGCCACTTGATGTGCTGGTTGACCATCGAGTCGACGATGTGCGCGAACGCCTCGTAACTGGAGAACAGCCCGTGCCGCCCGGTGAGCAGATAGCCCTCCAGCCAGCCCTGGCACAGATGCTCCGAGAGCACCTCCATGACCCGGCCCTCGCGCGACAGATGCTCGTCGGTGCCGACCGTTTCGGCCTGCCAGTCCTTGCCGGTGGCTTCGTAGAGGGCCTCCAGACGGTTGGAGGCCGTTTCGTCGGGGCCGACGACGCGGAAGTCACGGCGCCGCGCGGTAGCCGCCATGACCGCCCGCAGCATGCCGCCGAGCACCCGGGTCGGCTCGTGCAGCACGGTGCCGGGCTTGTCGACGTCCACCGCATGCCGCTCCAGAGGCGGCAGCGGCAGCTCGCGCAGCAGCAGCCCGCCGTTGGCGTGCGGGGAGGCGCCCAGCCGCCGGGACCCCTCGGGCACACACGCCAGCACGTCCGGCCGCGGCGCGCCCGCGGCGTCGAAGAGCTCCTCCGGCCGGTACGAGCGCAGCCAGCCCTCCAGCTGACGGCGGTGGTCGACATGGTCGCGTACGCCCGCCAGCGGCACCTGGTGCGCCCGCCAGGTGCCCTCGACGGGCAGCCCGTCGACCTCGCGGGGGCCCGTCCAGCCCTTGGGCGTCCGCAGCACGATCGCCGGCCAGTGCGGGCGCTCCGTCTCGCCGCCGGAACGGGCGCGGCGCTGGATGTCGCCGATCCGGTCCAGCGCCCGGTCCATGGCGGCGGCCAGCGCATCGTGCACGGTCGCGGGGTCGTTGCCGACGACGTAGAGCGGATCGTGGCCGTAGCCGCGCAGCAGGGCGTCCAGCTCGTCGTGCGGGATCCGGGCCAGCACGGACGGGTTGGCGATCTTGTAGCCGTTGAGGTGCAGGATCGGCAGGACCGCGCCGTCATGGACCGGGTTGAGGAACTTGGTGGCGTGCCAGGACGCGGCCAGCGGCCCCGTCTCCGCCTCGCCGTCCCCGATCACACAGGCCACCAGCAGCCGCGGATTGTCGAACGCCGCCCCGTAGGCATGGGCGAGGGAATAGCCCAGCTCACCGCCCTCATGAATCGAGCCCGGCGTCTCCGGCGCGACATGGCTGGGGACCCCGCCGGGGAACGAGAACTGACGGAAGAGCCGCTCCATGCCCGCACGGTCCCGGCCGACATCCGGGTAGGTCTCGCCGTACGTGCCGTCGAGCCAGGAATTGGCCAGGACGGCAGGACCGCCGTGGCCCGGCCCCCAGATGCACAGCGCCTCCAGATCGCGGGCCTTGATGACGCGATTGAGGTGGGTGTACACGAGGTTGAGGCCCGGCGAGGTGCCCCAGTGGCCGAGCAGCCGCGGTTTGATGTGCTCGGGGCGCAGCGGCTCGGTCAGCAGGGGATTGGCCATCAGATAGATCTGGCCGACGGCCAGATAGTTGGCCGCCCGCCAGTGGGCGTCCAGGGTGCGCAGTTCGGCGGGGTCGAGGTGGGTCGGGGCGGGCGGCGTCGCTGCGTCGCGCATGCTCATCTCCTCGCGAGATAGCTCTCCGCCGCGGTGACCGCCTCGCGGGCGGTGCGGCGGCCCGTCAGAACGCACAGGGTGTAGGCGACATCCTCCAGCCGGCGGCGCCTGGCCGGATCGCGGGGCTCGGCGTGCACCAGGTCCTCCCAGAGCCGGTAGCGCCGCAGATGCGAGGCGAGCACGGTCTTGTCCGGCAGCAGCATGCTGTCTCCCGCGTGGTGAGCGCTCCCGAGGCCCGTCCCGAAACCCTCCCGCAGGCGCCTCGCGCCAACCGGAGGTGGGATGTCCCACGGTGGACCCGTCACCCGGCGCACGCAACCGGAGGCACCCTGTGCCGGTCGGTGGTGCCGGCCGGCGGTGTCGGTCGGTCGGGTGGTCCGCTCGGCCGGCGGTCTGCCCGGTCGGGCGGACCGCTCAGTCGGGCGGTTCCGGCGCCGGGTGCTCGCCCGGCCCCGTGCCCGGCGGTTCCTTCGGGCCCGGTCCCCCCGGCTCCGGTTCCGGCTCGGCCGGGCGGGGATCGCGCGGCAACGGATCCGGCTCGCGCGGCACGGGGCCCGGTCCGTCAGGTGTCGGCTCGGTGGTCATGGCGCCCCTCCTTCCTCAACCATGGTGCGCGCGCCCAAGCAGCTGCGCGCGGTCATGCCGGGCGGCTAACCGACGACCAGAGGGGTAAACGTGGCCAGAAACCGGGCGCGGATCCCGCCGCGGCTCACACCAGCTCCGTCAACGGCACGCCCGGGTCCGCCAGCCGCTCCGTATCAACCGTCCGGCCGCTGGTCACCAGCGCCCGGATCGGCTCCACCACATCCCAGACGTTCACATTCATCCCCGCCAACACCCGGCCACCGGAGAGCCAGAACGCGATGAACTCGCGGCGCGCCGTATCGCCGCGGAAGACGACCCGGTCATAGCCGCCCCGCTCCACATGGCCGGTGTACTCCATCCCCAGGTCGTACTGGTCGGTGAAGAAGTACGGCAGCCGGTCGTACGCCACGTCCTGCCCGAGCATCGCCCTGGCCGCGGCCTGCGGCTGATGGAGGGCGTTCGCCCAGTGCTCGACGCGCAGATGCCTGCCCAGGAACGGATGGAAGGCGTTCGCCACATCGCCCGCGGCATGGATGTCCGGATGCGAGGAACGCAGCTGCGCATCGACCACCACACCGTTGTCCACCTCCAGCCCGGCGCCCTCGGCCAGCAGGCTGTTGGGCGTGACCCCGATGCCTACGATCACCGCATCCGCGGGGATCTGGGTGCCGTCCGCCAGCCGCACCCCGTCCGCATGGCCGAGCGTGCCGGTGATCTCCGCGACCTCGGCGCCGTAACGGAAGGTGACACCGTGATCGGTGTGCAGATCCGCGAAGATCTGCGCGACCTCGCGGCCCAGCACCCCGAGCAGCGGCAGCTCCGCCGTCTCCACCACCGTCACCGCCACCCCCGCGGCCCGGGCGGCGGCCGCGGTCTCCAGCCCGATCCAGCCCCCGCCGACCACCACGATCTGCTGCGCCGCCGGCAGGGCGTCCTTGATCCGGTCGCTGTCCGCCAGCTGACGCAGCAACAGCACCCCGTCGAGCTCCGCCCCCGGCACCGCGAGCGGGCGCGGCGTGGCCCCCGTGGCCAGCAGCAGCTTGGCGTAGCCCTGACGGCTCCCGTCGGCCAGGGTCAGCTCATGGGCCGCCGCATCGAGGGCGGTGACCGCCGTCCCCAGCCGCAGATCGACGTCATGGTCCTCGTACCACCGCGCCGGATGCACATACACCGACTCGCGCTCCGACGTGCCCATGAGATACCCCTTGGACAGCGGCGGCCGCTCGTACGGGCGCTCGCTCTCGTCACCCAGCAGCACCAGCGGCCCGTCGAACCCCTCCGCCCGCAATGTCTCCGCCGCCTTGGCGCCGGCCAGCCCCGCTCCGGCGATCACCAACGCATTGCTCGTGGCCATTCCCGCTCAGCTCCCTTGATCCCGTACTTCAGGCCACAGGTACCCACTGAGCGGCCGGGCCGATCCCGCCGAAGGTGTTGCCGGGGGCCGAGCGCGTCAGACCTCGTCAGCCGCGGCACCGTCCCCCGTGCCCGCGCCCAGGAAGTGGAAACCGGGCCGCGGATGCATCAGGAAGTCATGGTGCGAGATGTTCCACGCGTACGCCCCTGCCACCCCGAAGACCACCCGGTCACCGGCCCGCAGCCCCGGCGCCGGCACCTCCCGCGCCAGCACGTCCTTCGGCGTGCACAGCTGACCGGCCAGCGTCACCCGGTCGCCCGACGCCTCCGGCCGGGGCCACGCATGCGGCCACGGCTCGTTTGACGGCAGCACCGTGCAGGGCTGGTCATGGCCCTTGGTCGCCGGGGTCCGCAGATGGTGGGTACCGCCGCGCACCACCGCGAACTCCGCACCGTGACTGCGCTTCACATCCAGCACCTCGGTGGCGTACCAGCCGCAGTACGCGGTGAGCGCACGGCCCGGCTCGATCCGCAGCGTCAGCCCCGGGTGCGCCGCGGCGAGCCGGGCAAGCCCCACCCCGTAGGCCGTCCAGTCGAAACGGGCACCGGGATCCGCATAGTCGACGGCCATCCCGCCGCCGAGCGTCACCTCGGTGAGCGGGAACCCGTGCCGCGCGGCCAGCCGCACCGCCCAGGTGACGATCGCCCCGGCCACGGCCAGCTGCTCGGGCGCCTCCAGCCCGCTCGCCAAGTGGGCGTGCACGCCGCGCAGTTCGAGATGCGGAAGGCCGCCGTCGGTCAGCAGCGCGACGACCTCGTCCGCCTGCGCGGGATCCAGACCGAAGGGCGTCGGGCGACCGCCCATCGCCAGCGCACTGCCGTCCAGGGCGCCGCCGCCCACCGGGAGGTTGAACCGCGGCAGTACGGCGATCCGCCGGTCACCGGCGTGCCGGGCGGCCAGCTCGGCCAGCATGCGCAGCTCGTACACGCTCTCCACATGGAAGCGCTCGACGCCCCGCTCCAGCGCCTCGCCGATCTCCGCCGGCGTCTTGCCGGGACCACCGAACGCCAGCGGCGCCCCGGGGACCGCCTTGCCGACATGCATCAGCTCCCCGCCCGAGGACACCTCGTAGCCGTCGACATACGGGCGCAGCGCCGTCAGGATCTCCGGCTCCGGGTTCGCCTTCGCGGCGTAATAGAGCTCCACGGAGGACGGAAGCGCGGCCCGGACACCGGCCAGGTGCTCCCGAAGGGCCGTCAGGTCATACACATAGGCCGGGAGCTCCTCGGAGCGCAGAGTGCGGACCAGGTCGCGTACCGGGGGAGTGGGGGCGGTCATCGGGTGCTCCAGGAGGGGGTGTCATCGGTGCGTACGGTGTCATCGGTGCGCACGGCGCCGTTCAGGACCGACTCGGCCAGCGGCGAGGGCAGCCGAACGTAACCGGCCTCCCGGTCGGCCTTGCGCTCCCACCGGGTCAGCAGATTGGCCTTGGCGGGCAGCGGGACGCCCGCCAGCAGCGCGGCGAGCCGGGGTGGGCAGCCGTGGCGGTCCGCATGGACCTGGAGGGTGCGCCGCACCTGCGCCCACAGGTCCGCCTCGGTGCCCGGATGCAGATCGGCCAGCGCGGCGAGCATCTCGGCGACGTGATTGACCAGCAGGCAGTACACGACCCGGTCCCAGCCGCGCTGTGCGTCGTACGTCATCGGCCCGGCGACGTCCTCCGGGAGCGAGGCCAGCAGCCCGGCATGGTGTTCGGGGACCAGCTTGGTGCCCTCCAGGTCGCGGAAGAGCACCTGGGCGGGCATACCGTCGCCGTCCACACAGACCAGGACGTTCTGAAGGTGCGGCTCCAGCACCACCCCGTGGTCGAAGTACGCGGCGAGCACCGGCGGCAGCAGCAGATTCAGGTAGGCGGCCCACCAGTCGAGCGCGGCCTGCGGACCGGCGCCGTCCAGGAGACGCGAGACATGCGCCGGGCTGTGCGGGTACTCGTCGGCGACCGCGGCGGCCAGCAGCGGCGTGGTGCCGGGCAGCAGCCGCTGGGACAGGCCCTCGCGGACGATCACGCCGAACCCTTCGAGCAGCCCGGTGTCGGGGCGGCCGTCCGGGCCCGGCAGCGCAAGACTGCGGTAGGCGGGCTCGCGCAGCACCGCGCTCCCCGGGAAGCGCGCGGCCAGATCGGCGAACACCGGCGCCAGCAGCCGGGTGAGCGCCACGGCGCCCGACAGCTCATAACTGGCGTTCTTCCGCAGGCAGTTGGTGATCCTGACGTTCAGGCTGAACTTGAGGAAGGACGCGCCGTCGTAGAGCGTGCGCACGGACGCGGTCGCTGCGAAGACAGTCTCACTGGCTCCCAGGACGCGGAGGTCGCCACGGCCCAGCGCCTCCTTCAGACCCGGATGGCCGCACAGCAGCTCGTACTGCCAGGGGTGGACCGGCAGCAGCCGGAAGCCGTCCGGGACACCACGATGCAGCGCATCCAGAGGCGCGGCGGCGCCCTCGTCGGCGGCCTCCTCAACGATCAGCTCCTCGCGTACGGCGAGCAGCAGCAGCGGGAACGACGCCCCGGCTTCCGGCGCGTACGACCGCCAGGAGACGGGGTCGCCGGAGCGGGCCTTGGGGGTGGGATGGAAACGGTGGCCGAGGACGAGGGACTGCTCGGACGCCAGGTAGGTGGCTTGCCGGTCCGCGTCGGGTGCCGTGCTGCCGGCTGCCCCGGTGGCGAGAGCCTGGGGGGCGAGCGCCCGCCTGTCCGGTGTCCGGCCGCCCGGCGCGCGGCCGCCCGGCGCCCGGCTGTCGAGCGCGGTGGCCACGGCCTGATGGCTGGAGGCGATCTGGTCCAGGAACTCGTCGTTGTGCACCCCGGTCCGCAGCGACAGCTCCGCATGGACGTACTCGGCCAGCCGCCGCCAGCCGACCTCCCGCCAGCCGCCGTCGGCCTCCTCCGTCACCGGGCCGGCGAAGCGGTGCGCGCCGATCAGTGAGGTACGGCGCAACGTGACCCGCAGCAGAACGCCACGGCGCGGCAGCCGCAGCAGCAGATGGCCGGCGTCGACGGCCGTCTGGTGCTCGGGGCCGGAGACCTCGCGCAGCAGGCAGTTCAGGAGAGTGTGGGCGACGGCGTGGTCTGCGGTGGGCGGACCGGCGGGGGGCGGGGCGGGGGCTGGGGCTGGGGTCATAGGGGTGGCCTGGGTGGGGCCGGTGGTCGCGGGGGGCTCGGGGGTCCGGGCGGTGCCGGCGTCCTGGGCGGTGGCGGGGTCCTGGGCAGTGGTGGGGGAATTGCTCAGCGGGGGCATCAAGGGCTCCTGCGGGTGCGGGGGAGACGGAAGTGCGCGAGGAGGCGCGAGGGGAGGACCGACGGGAGGAGCGACGGGAGGACCGTCGCCAGCACGGTGACCAGGGCGATCCCGGTGCCGATCACCAGCGGCGCGGCCGGACCGAACCAGTCGTTGCCCGCCGCGGCGGCCAGACCGGCGGCGACCGCACCGGCCTTGGAGAAGAATTCGATGGAGCCGAAGAGCCCGCCGGGGGCCCGGCCCTTGGCGCAGTCGGCGGCCAGGACGGACAGACACACCAGGCCCAGCGTGAGACCGGCGCCGAGCACCAGCCGCACCACGACGAACCCGACGAGGGAGTCGACGACGCCATGCCCGGCCAGCCCGATCGCGATGGCGCCGAAGCCACATGCGATACCGAGCCGCGGGCGGGTACGGAACAGTGCGTGGACCGCCATCGCCGCGACCAGATAGCACATATGCGGCAGGGCGAACAGCACGCCGGACACCAACGGCCCGGTGCCGGGTATGCGCTCCTTGATCAGCGAGATCAGATACGGGAACGAAATCACCGTCGAGAAGACGAACGCGAACTCCAGGACATAGAGCCTGCGCAGAGCGGCGGCCGCCCCGGCGTCGGGAGCCGGGGACGCAAGGTCCGCCCGTACGGCCGCCCTGGCGTCCTCCGGGGACGGCGTCGCCGCAGCGTCCGTCGGGGACGGCGTCGTCGAAGTGTCGCTCGCCGGCGGCTCCGGGAGCGCCGCCAGCATCACGGCGGCGGTCAGCGGCAGGACGGCCAGCAACGCGTACTGGCGGTGCGGCGAGAGCCACGGCGACAGCGCGCCGACCACGATCGGCGCGAACACCAGCGCCGCACGGGCACTGCCCTGCATCAGCGTCAGCGCCCGGGACAGCGCACCGCCCTCCAGGGACGCCCCCAGGTAGCCGTTCGATGCGGCAAAGGTGCCGCCCAGCACGCCCTGAAGGACCAGCGCCGCGGCGAACGCACCGAGCGAATCCGCCCAGCCGGCCAGCAGAAACGCCGCCGCCAGCCCCAACTGCGCCCGCAACAGCAGCCGTTTACGTCCGAAACGGTCGGCAAGACGGCCCCACAGCGGGGCGCCTATCGCACCGAAGATGGTCGGTACGACATACAGCAGACCGGCCCAGCGGGCCGCGCCGTCCCCCAGCTCCGGCAGGATCTCGGTCAGATACGGCGGCAGCCCGAGCGCGGCGAACGACGCCACGAAATAACACCCGGCCACCGCATACACCTGCCGCCGCCCGATCCCCGGCCGCGACGCGACCTCGACGGCGTCCGCGGCGCCCGTCCGCGATCCTGCAACTCTCTGTGACCGAACGGTGTTCTTTGAAGTAGCAGCGGTCGCTGGAGCCGCAGTCGCGGGAGCGGAGGAGGCGGAGACGGATGTGGGGGCGGATGCGGAACTGGGACTGGAACTGGACTTGGGACTGGGCGCGGGACTGTGCTTGGGCGCGGGTGTGGATGTGGAACTGGACGTGGACTTGGACGTGGAACTGGACGTTGGGGTCATACGAGACATGGAGGTGGCCATCAAGCGCTCCCCGTCGACGTCAGAGACTGCGGCAGCGGAGGGCCGGACCCCCGCGTATCCCCGGGCACGGCCCCCGCCCGCATCAGCAGGTAATTGGGCCCGCTCGCATAGTGCTTGTTGATGTCGGCCGCACCCGACCGCTCCTTGGAGAGCAAGGTCCCGGCGCTGACCATGGCCTTGATCGGCAGCTCGGGCGCGTCCAACACGGCAGCGCGCAGTGCCGCCCCCGGCTCGCCCGCCCCCGTGCCCTGCCGCTCGACGGCCTCGGCAAGCCGGTCGCGGACGAGCCCCAGCAGCCGCCCGAGCGGCGCCCGCCCGTGCCGCGCGAGCCCGAAGGCGTAGGAGCCCGCACACAGGTGCAGCGTGATGGTCGTGAACAGATCCAGCACCGGCCGGTCACCGTCCCCGAATATCCTCGGGTCGGTGAAATCCGCGGGGTCGGGGGCGTCCGCACCCAGTGCCTCCCGCAGTCGTACGGCGTTGATCCGCGGCCCGTCATTGTCCTTGAACAGGAGCCGCAGCCGGGTGCCGCCGGCCGTCGGGTCCAGCACCAGCGAGATGTTCTGCTGATGGGACTCCAGACCGATGCCGTAGCCGAAGAGCGTGGTCTGCCAGTCGAAGAGCAGGGTGAGACAGGCGTCCAGCAGGGCGAGCGGATCGCCGCCGTAGAAACGGTCGGCGAGACGGTCGATCACCAGCCCCCCGCCCGGCGCCCGGCTCAGCAGCGCGGCCATCGGCACCACGACACTCCCGTCCAGACCGGCCGGGTAGCGGCGGCACAGCACGGCCAGCAGCTCATGACCGGCATGCGCATACACGGTCTCATCGGCCTGAAGAACCGACTCCGCGAACCGCGGTTCGCGGGCGATCACCTTCTCCAGCAGCCGCTGCCCCTCGGCGCCGTCGATCAACGTACGAGGCTTGATGGTGCGCCGGTTGCGCAGCCCCAGCGTCGAGGTGGCCAGCGGCAGCTTCAGATGCAGGGCGGGATCGTCGGCCACCGCCACGGTGCGCATCGACAACGTCGGTACGACACCGACCCAGGCGTGCTCGGACAGCACCGCCGCACCCTCCAGCCCGCTCTCGCGCAGCGCGCCGCGCAGCGGTTCGCCCAGCGTCAACGGATGCACCGGAAGACACAGATGCCCGTCCCCGAGATGTGCCAGCCCCACCTCAGCAGGCGTCGGCCACCAGTCGGGCAGCGCCGCCTCGCCGCCCGCCACGGCCACCGCGGCCCGCGGCACGCCGAGCCAGTGCAACGCGAAGTCCGGCCGGAACTCCGGCGCGTACGCCCGCACCTGCGTTTCGTCCAGGCCGGCCCGCCCCCGGGAGGTCGGGTACACAGGATGGTCAAGACGCGCCGCCAGCGCATCAAAGGCCAGCCCCCCACCCAACCCCAACCAGCCTCCAACCTCACGTCCATGACGCTCCACCAACTCCCCGTCGGCCTCATCCCGTGTCCGGGCGTGCAGCCGCATCGTCACCAGCGTCTGCCGGCACTCCTCGGCGAACGCATCGAAACCGGGACGGTCGACGGGGTCCGCCAGCGCGCGCAGCGCGGAGATGACCTCGTCGAGCGTGGTCAGCCGGGCGCCGTCGGCCTCGCGCACCAGCAACGGCAGCCGGGCGGCATAACGGCTCTGATAGCCGTCGGGACCCAGCGGAAGCAACAGCGCGCCTTCCGCTGCGCCCGCGGGCAACCGCAGCCAGGGACCGTCCGGCCGCTCCAGCACGGCACCGCGCGTACGCAACCCCACAACGTCTTCCCGCAGGAGCGCACTCAGCACCCGCACGAGCAGCCCCGACTCGGGATCCGGCTGATCGGACAAACTCATCACGTCACTCATCACGCGATCTCCCACCTCTCGGTGGCGAAGAAGCCCTCCACCGCGCGGACCACCGCACCGTGCTCGGTACCGAAGGCCCGGACGACGCCTATGTAGTCGCGGTTGGTGCGGTAGTGCGGCTCCTCGGAACCGACCGCGCGCAGCGGCCGGTAGGCAAGCCGCACACCGTCGACGGTGCGGTCCACGGCGCCGGGCGCCGAGACCAGCGTCCCCGCCCGGTCGGCGAGGGCGTACTCCACCCGAGCCGCACCGCCGTGCCGGGCACCGAGGTCCGCAGGCAGTGGCTCGCCCAAATGCGCCCGCAGAATGAGCTCGAAGAGAGGTATGCCGAGAACATGCGCCAGCAACAGATCGCACTGATCGCCAATGACGCGGTAGTTCACCTCGATGAGCCGCGCCCGGCCCTCGTGCACCACGAACTCCGTATGACAGGCGCCGAACCCGACGCCCAGCGCATCAAGCTGCGCCAGCACCTGATCGGTAATGGACTGCGGATGGGCCGCAACGAACTCAAGCCCCGTCTCGATGAAGGTCGGCGGCGCGGAAACGGCGGTACGGAACCCACCCAGGACATGGCGCAGCCGCCCGTCACCGAGCGTCTCCAGCGTGTACAGCTGCCCCGGCAGGAACTCCTCCGCGACCAGCGCCACCTCGGGCCGCCGCGTCTGGATCTCCTTGGCACATACGACCAGTTCGCCGGGCCCGTCGACGAGCATCACATCCTCGCTGGCCACCCCCTCCCGCGGCTTGATCACACACGGATACGGAAGCTCGGCGGCGGCCAGCACGCTCGGGTCCTGCCCGGGCTCCAGCTCCACGGTCCGTACGGTGTCCACCCCGGCCACCGCGAGCCGCCGCCGCATCTCGGCCTTGTTCTTGGCACACAACGCGGCCCGCCAGTCCTTGCCGGGCAGCCCGAAGTAGTCGGCAGCCAGGGCTGCTTGGACCTGGAGGTGATCGCTGTTGGTGAAGATCGCATCGGCGGGCCGCCGACCTGCCACACAGGTGATCACGGCCCGGAAGTCACGAACATCGCACTCCAGGACCTCCGTCCCCCGTGGGACGTCACTCCGGTGCGCCTCGGGCTGATCGGTCAGGATCGTGACCTCAACACCGAGACGCGCAGCGGCAGGCAGAAACCCCTCGGTGACCGAGTCGGTGGGGTTGAGGGCGAGCAAATACATCCGCATGAGCGGGACCCCTTCAGAGTCACTATCGAACGAAACCAAGACCGGCGCGCCCAACGGCCAAACACCAGACAAGAAACCCGGATCGAGAAGAAACCCGGATCGGCTACTCCACCGCAGCGTCGACACCTCATGGGTTGCTCCGGCCCTCGGATGCTCCGGATCAACATCCCGGCTGCCGCGTGCCTTTCCGGAGGAACATCGGATGCACCGGAGCAAAACAACACACCGGAGGGAATGAATCACTCTCCGTATTCGTTGCCGGAACAAGGAGGCATCGCGAGGCACAGGACAAGGCACGCGGCAGACGCCCAACGCCCCAAACCCCGCGACACCCACCCCACTTCGAGACGTACGACCTTCGAGACGTACAACCCACCGGGGAGGTACAAGGCCGAGATATGGCGCAGGTATGGCGCAGCAGAGATGGCGCACCGGGATGTACATGGAGCACCCCAGACACCGCACACGAACCACACGCGAGCCCCCGGTACGACGTGACCGGTGCCTGTGCCTCGCGATGCCTCACCGAGGCCCGCGTGCCGCAAGCCCACGCTGAACCGGCTTGCGCTGAACCGGCATGGCATTGGCTACAGGCTTTGCATCGGCTCAGGCGTTGGGCACCGGGACGCCGGTCGCCTTCGCCACATCGGCCAGCATGTGCTCGGCGGCCTGAATGCCGATGCCGGACATCCAGGTCTCGTCGGGCACGTCAAAAACCTTGTGGTTCTTGACGGCCGGCAGCGCCTTCCAGACCGGGTTGGAGGTGACGTCCTTCTTCTGGGTCTTGTCAGGCAGATCCGCGACCGTCACAAACACCAGGTCGGCATCGGCCTTGTCGATCTCCTCGGGGCTGACGTCGAGCATCGTCTTGGCCGGGTCGGTGGAGCTCTGCGACTTCGGACGGGCCAGGCCGATGTCGTCGAGGACGACGCCGCTGTAGGAGGACTTCTGGTACAGGCGGGTCGGGCCGGCGACAAAGCGGACCACGGAGGCCGACGGCATCGTGCCGTGGTACTTCTTCTTGATCTCCGCACCCAGCGCCTTGGCCCGCGACTCGTACTCCTTGAGCTTCTGGTCGGCTTCCTTCTCCAGGCCCAGCGCCTTGGCGTGGACCTTCAGATTGGCCTTCCAGGGGCCGCCGGTGGTCTCGGTGAAGACGGTCGGCGCGATGTCCTTGAGCTTGTCGTAGATCTTCCCGTGCCGGACCTTGGACGAAAGGATCAGATCGGGCTTGAGGGAGATGATCTTCTCGAGGTTGGGCTCCAGCAGCGGGCCGACGTCCTTGACGCCCCCGATCTCGCCCTTGAGGTAGCTGGGGAAGCCGCCCTCGGACTTCATATGCGGCGAAACCGCGCCGACCGGCTTCACACCGAGGGTGGTGACGTCGTCGAGCTCACCGGTGTCGAGGACGACAACGCGCTTGGGCTTGCCGGGGATCGACACGTCGCCCATGGCGGTCTTCAGGGTGCGCGGGAATCCGGCGCCGGCCTTCGCCGAGCCGTCGGCCGAGGACTTGCCGCCGCCGCAAGCGGTGAGCGCGGCGGTCCCCACGGCGACGGCGAGCAGGGCGGCCGGCAGCCTACGGGCGCCGCGGGATGCGGTTCGGGTCAGCATGAGGGACATGAGGGTTCGACTTCCTTTGCGAGCGGACGAGTGGACGAGGGGTGGGGGGCGGAGAGAAGAGGGGGAGAGCGCGGTGGGTGGAGTGAGAGCGGGGAGTTTGTGGGGCTGGTGTGGTCAATGAGGTCGGTGTGGTGGCCCAGTTGGGCTGGCGTGGGGCTGAAGGGGCGAGCCGGGAGGGCAAGTGCGGGGTCGGTGTCGTCGGCCAGTGGGGCAGGTGTGTCCGGTGGGGCCGGTGCCCCGGGCATGCTGGGCGAGGTAGGTGTAGGTGGGGTCAGGGCAGCTGAGGTCGGTCAGGCGGGTGTGCTGGTGGGGCGTTTGGTGGTGCCTTTGGGGATGACGAGGGGGGTGCCGGTCTCCGGGTCGGGGATGACCCGGCAGTCCACGTCGAAGACGGACTTGACCAGCTCGGCGTCGAGGACGTCCGCCGGGGCGCCGGCCGCCGCAAGTCGGCCGGCCTTGAGGACCACCAGGTGATCGGCGTAGCGGGCCGCCTGCCCGAGGTCGTGCAGCACCATCACCACGGTGCGGCCCGCCTCGGCGTGCAACTCGGCGACCAGGTCGAGGACATCGAGCTGGTGCCGTAGGTCCAGGAAGGTGGTGGGCTCGTCGAGCAGCAGCAGATCGGTGTCCTGGGCCAGTGCCAGGGCGATCCAGGCGCGCTGCCGCTGTCCGCCGGAGAGGCGGTCGACGGGCTGGTCGCGCAGTTCGGCGGTTCCGGTGCGTTCCAGGGCTTCCTCCACGGCCTGCTGGTCGGCCGCCGACCAGGGCCTCAGCAGTTTCTGGTGCGGATAGCGGCCGAGCCGTACGAGTGCCTCGACGGTGATCGCGTCCGGGGTGACCGGCTGCTGGGGGAGCAGTCCCATCCGCAGCGCCAGCGCCCGTGCCGACATGCGGTGGATGTCCGAGCCGTCCAGCATGACGGTGCCGGCGGCGGGGGCCAGCAGCCGGGTCAGCCCACGCAAGAGGGTGGACTTCCCGCAGGCGTTGGGGCCCACGACGGCGGTGACGGCGCCGCCGGGCAGCACCAGGTCGAGACCGCCGACGATCAGCTGGTCGCCGTAACGCAGATCGAGTCCGTGCGCGGAGAGCTGGTTACCGGGAGCCGGCACCTGCCCGCCTCCGGAAGCTGACACCTGCCCGCCTCCGGAAGCTGACACGTGCCCGCCTCCGGAAGTCGCCGCCCGCTCGCTCGCGGGATTTGACGCCTGCCCGTCCCCGGGCACCGATACCTGCCGCTCCCCGGGAGCCGCCACCGGCGTGTTCCCGTGAGCCGACCCCTGCTCGTCCCCACTCCCCGAGCCCGCGAGCCCCCCACCCACCGAAGTACCCCCATCGCCCCCAGACATCGACCCCCGGCCGTTGCCACGGCCCTCACTACGGCCGTCACCACGGCTGCCGCCATGCGGGGAGAGCTGTTCGGCGGTCATCGGGCACTCCTGTTCAGGGTGTTCAGGGAACTGCTCTGACGGATCATCAGCACCAGCAGCCAGGGCGCGCCCAGGGTGGCCGTGACCACCCCGACCGGCAGGCCGCTGATCGGCAGCAGGTGCTGCGCCACCAGGTCGGAGGCGAGCAGCAGTACGGCGCCGGCGAGGCCGGACAGGGCCAGCGTGCCGGCGGTGGGCGGGCCGGCCAGGAACCGCACCAGGTGCGGTACGGCCAGTGCGACGAAGGCGACCGGGCCGGCGAGCGCGGCGGCGACCGAGGCCAGCACGATCGCGGTCACCAGGACCTGGAGGCGGGCGGCGTCGGTGTTCAGGCCGAGCGCGCCGGCCGAGTCGTCGCCCAGGTCGAGGACGGCCAGCCGCCGGTGCAGCGCGAAGGCGGCGACCAGCGCCACGGCGACCGCGGCCCCCGCGGCCCACACCTCGGTCCAGGTCCGCCCGTACACCGAGCCGGTGGTCCACTGGAGGGCGGAGCCCGCCAGTTCGGTGGGGAAGCGGACGACCATGAAGTTCACTGCGGCGGTCAGTCCGGCCTGGACGGCGAGGCCCACCAGCACCAGCCGGGTCACGCTGGTGCCCGAGCGCCAGCCGAGCAGCCCCAGCAGTACCGCGGCGAGCAGCCCGCCGCCGAGTGCGGCCAGCGGCATCAGCGCCTGCGAGGCGCCCGCGGCCAGCATCACCACCGCGCCGAACGAGGCGCCGCCGGTCACCCCCATCACATCCGGGGAGGCGAGCGGATTACGGAACAGCCGTTGCAGCAGCGCACCGGCCACCGCAAGACCGGCCCCCGCGAGGACAGCGGCGGCCATCCGCGGGGCACGGAACTCCTGGACGATCAGCACGGTGGCCGTATCGCCCACCCCGAACAGCCCCCGCAGTGCATCGAGGGGCGCCAGCGGCATATCACCGGTGGACACCGACATCGTCACCAGGACGAGCAGCACCACGGAGGTGCCGAGGGTGAGCAGCGGCATACGGCGAACGGTGCGCCGGTGCACGGCGGTTGGCGGGGCGGGACGCAGGACGTCGGTCATCGGGCCACCTTCCGGGCCAGCAGGGCCAGCAGCGGGGCGCCGAGGAACGCACTGATGATGCCGACCTGGAGCTCCGACGGCCGGATGACGAGCCGTCCGAGGATGTCGGCGGCGAGCACCAGCAGCGGTCCGGCGATCAGACAGCCGGGGATCACCATGCGGTGGTCGGAGGTGCGCAAGGTCTGCCGTACGAGATGCGGTGCGGCCAGGCCGATGAACGACAGCAGACCGGAGACGGCGACGGCCGAGGCGGCGAGCAGGACGACGGCGAGGCCGCCGGCCAGGCGGATGCGGGAGACCGGCACCCCGAGCGCCTGCGCCGTATCGTCGCCCAGCGCCAGGGTGTTGAGCGCCGGGGTGACGGCCAGGGCGACGACCAGTCCGATCAGCAGCGGCGGCAGCACCGGCCAGAGCACCGACAGCGGGCGTTCGGCCAGTGAACCGGCGAGCCAGAAGCGGGCCTCGTCCAGCGAGCGCTTGCTGGCCAGCATGACCGTCGATGTCCAGGACGTCAGGACGAGCTGGAGGACGGTGCCGCCCAGTGCGAGCCGTACGGGGTCGAGGTCGCCGGCCCGGCGGGCCAGCGCCTGGGCGAACAGCGCGGCGGCCGCGGCGCCGGCGAAGGCGAACCAGAGGTATTCGGCGGGCTGGTTCAGATGCAGCGCGTAGATGGCGACGACCACGGCGAAGCCGGCGCCGGCGTTGATGCCGAGGGTGGTCGGCGAGGCGAGCGGGTTACGGGTGATGCCCTGGACTACGGCCCCGGCGACGCCGAGCGCCGCGCCGACCGCGAGGCCGATGAGGGTCCGCGGCACCCGAAGGCCCGTCACCACGAGGGCGTCCCGCCCGTGTGCGGTGCCGGTCAGGGCGTCGAACACGGTGGACAGCGGTACGGAACGGGTTCCCAGCGCGAGACTCAGCGCGGCACAGGCCGCGAGCGCGCACAGTCCGACCGCGAAGAGCGGGATGCGCCGCCAGGCCGGCGCGGCGGCGTGTGGGCCCGACGCGGCGGTTGACGTGGCAGATGGTTTGGTCATCGACACGCGTCGCTACGTTAGGTTAGGCATACCTAAATGTGCAAGCGTCGGGGCGGGATGCGGTCAACAATCCCTTTTGTTGGCGGACTTGGGGGTACGGCCTGCTTTTCGAAGGTTGAAAGGGGCCGGTTGAGTCGATGAAAAAGTGTAGTGATGGCACCTTCGTAGTGGGTGTGCTGTTCTGGAGTCATGACGACCACGCCCCGTATCGCGATCATCGGCGCCGGGCCCGGCGGGCTGCTCTGCGCCCGGGCCCTCCAGCGGCACGGCATCCCCGTCACCGTCTTCGACCGCGATGCGTACGCCGAAGACCGCCCCCAGGGAGGCACCCTCGATCTGCACGAGGACACCGGCCAAGTGGCCCTGCGCGCAGCGGGTCTGGACCGGGAATGTGCCGCCGTGGCCCGTCCCGAGGGGCAGGAGATGCGGCTGCTGGACCACACCGGCGCGCTGCTCTTCCGGCACCGCCCGGAGGCCGGCGAGGAGAGCAGGCCCGAGATCGACCGCGTCCAGCTGCGCCGCCTGCTGCTGGATGCGCTCGCGCCCGGCACCGTCCGCTGGGGCCGCTATCTGCGCACGCTCCACCCGCTCGGCGGCGGCCCGCACCGGGCCGAGTTCGACGACGGCCCGGACGACACCTTCGACCTGGTCATCGGCGCCGACGGAGCCTGGTCGCGGGTGCGTCCGCTGCTCTCGGACGACACCCCGCACTACTGCGGCGTCACCTTCGTCGAGACCGGAATCGACGACGCCGACAGCCGTCACCCGGACGTCGCCCGCCTCGTCGGCGACGGCAGCATGATGGCCGCGTACGACAACAAGGCCCTGCTCGCCCGGCGCACCGGCCGCGGCCGGATCCGCGTGTACGCGGCCTTCCGGGGCTCCCAGGACTGGGCGCTGGAGCAGGGGGTGGATCTCGCCGACCCCGAAGCCGTACGGGCCGCACTGCTCCGGCGCTTCTCCGGCTGGGACGACCGGCTGCTGGCGCTGCTGCGCGACACCGGCGCCGGATTCGTCAACCGCCCGCTGTACGCGCTGCCGGTGCCCCACACCTGGACCCACACCCCGGGCCTGACGCTGCTGGGTGACGCCGCGCACCTGATGCCGCCGTTCTCCGCGAGGGGCGCCAACCTCGCCCTGCTCGACGGCTGTGACCTGGCCGAGTCCCTCGCCCGGCACGCCGATGCGGACGAGGCCGTGCGCGCCTACGAGGCCGTCATGCTGCCCCGCGCGGCCGCGGCCGCCGAGGGCGCCGCACGTGGTCTGGACGCCGCCCTCGCCGCGGATGCGCCGCGGGGCACGCTGCGCCATCTGGCCCGCCGCCACTGACCGTTGCCGGTGCCCCGCCGGATCCACGCTCCGGCCCGTTCACCCCTGGGAGTGAGACGTGATGACCCATCCGACGACCGGCCGTCGCGAGCGCAAGAAGGCCCGGACCCGCAAGGCGCTCGCGGACGCCGCCCTCCGGCTGTTCCTGGAGCACGGCTACGACCAGGTGGGCGTCAAGGACGTGGCGGAGGCCGCGGATGTCTCGGTGACCACCCTGTTCAAGCATTTCAGCGGCAAAGAGGCCCTGGTGTTCGACCGGGACGGCGAGCGGGGCGAGGCGCTGGTCGCGGCCGTACGGGACCGGGCGCCGGGCCGGTCGGTGCTGGAGGGGCTGTGCGGCCATCTGCGGGAGCGGGTGCTCAAGGTGCAGGATCCCGAGTTCCGCGGGTTCCGGGAGCTGATCGATGGCACACCCGCGCTCAGTGAGTATGCGCACCGGATGTGGCTGCGCCACGAGACGGCGCTGGCCGAGGCGCTCGCCGAGGAGACCGGCCGGGACGCGGACGAGGTGACGGTGCGCGCGCTGGCCCACTACGCCCTGGCCGCGCCCCGGCTGGCCGGCGGCAGCGAGGACCCCGCCGCGGCGGTGGACCGTATCTTCACCCTTCTGGAGCAGGGCTGGGGCGGCCTCGGGGCCTGACGGAGCGGGCCCGCAGGGCGCCGACTTCCTTCTCTGCGGGCGCACTTGCCGCCCGAATGCGGCAATCCCCGAGCAAAAATGTTTTTGTCACACGAATAGCTCCTCGGTCGTCGTTGCGTCGTCTGATTCCCGTTTTTTGCCCGTAATGTCCCCATCGCGCCAATGGGTGGCATTGCGCGTCAAGAACAGGAGAACCGATATGTCCACGTCCGATATCCTCGCGGTCCGGGGCAGGCAGCTGGCGGCCGGCGCGGGCGCGCTGACCGCGGCCCTCGCTCTGGGGGCGACCTTGCTCGCCGCCGCTCCGGCTCAGGCTTCCGCACCCCCCGGGCCGCCCCAGGGTGAGCCGTACGGCGTCATCACCGCCAGTGGCGGCCTGAACTTCCGTCAGGACCCCAGCACCGACGCCATGATCCGGGGGCACTTCCGCCACCAGGCGAAAGTCGGCCTCCAGTGCAAGGTGCGCGGGCAGAGCATCGGCGGCAACAGCATCTGGTACCTGATCCGTGACTACGAGGACACCTGGGTCTCGGCGAAGCACGTCAACAACAGCGGCAACGTCAAATTCTGCAAGGACGTCGGGCGCAACCACGTCCCGGTGAGCAGCGCACCGAGGATGTCCAAGCCGCCGAAGCCGTCCAAGTCGCCGAAGTCTCCGAAGTCGCCGAAGCACGCCGCGGGCTGATCGTCCCGGCAGGGCCCGGCCCGGTACCGCAAGGGTGCCGGGCCGGGCTTCCGTGCGTTCCGGCGGCGGACCCTTCCGTATTTCTGAAACAAGTTCTACTGTGCCCCTCGGGCCGGCATCCGACGCGCCGTCAGAACGGTGAGGTGCGCCCGTCCGGCCGGCCGGACCGGACGAACTGGAGGGGCCGTGCACCTCGAATACACCCCCGAGCAACAGCAGTTGCGCGCCGAGCTGCGCACGTACTTCGCCGAACTGGTGCCGGACGACGCCCACACCCAGTACGCCGACCCCGCCGCCCAGAAGCGCTTCTACCGCGCGACGGTCCGCCGGCTGGGCGCCGACGGCTGGCTCGGCGTCGGCTGGCCCAAGGAGTTCGGCGGACGCGGGATGACCCCGATGGAACAGTTCGTCTTCTTCGACGAGGCCGCGCAGGCGGGCGTACCGCTGCCGCTGATGGCTCTCAACACCGTCGGCCCGACGATCATGCAGTTCGGCACCGACGAACAGAAGGCTTTCTTCCTGCCCCGGATCCTCTCGGGCGAGATCGACTTCGCCATCGGCTACAGCGAACCGGACGCCGGGACCGACCTCGCCGCCCTCAAAACCCGCGCCGTACGGGAGGGCGACGAGGAAAGCGGCCACTACGTCGTCAACGGCCAGAAGATCTGGACGACCAACGGCGACACCGCGGACTGGGTGTGGCTGGCCGTACGCACCGACCCGGACGCGCCGCCGCACAAGGGCATCACCATGCTCCTGGTCCCCACCAGCGACCCTGGCTACTCCTGCACCCTGATCAACACCCTCGCCTCGCACGACACCACCGCCAGCTACTACGAGAACATCACCGTCCCCGCCTCCCGCCGCGTCGGCCAGGAGAACAAGGGATGGCGGATCATCACCCACCAGCTCAACCACGAACGGGTCACCCTCGCCGCCCACGGCACCATGGCCATCCGCGCGCTCCACAACGTCCAGCGCTGGGCCGCCCGGACCAAGCTCGCCGACGGCCGCCGGGTCATCGACCTGGGCTGGGTGCGCGGCCGGCTGGCCCGTACCCACACCCGGCTGGAGGCGATGAAGCTGATGAACTGGCAGATGGTCGACGCGCTCCAGCGCTCCACGCTCACCCCGCACGACGCCTCCGCGGTCAAGGTCTACGGCTCCGAGGCCCGGCGCGACGCCTACGCCTGGCTGATGGAGATCGCCGGCTCCGCGGGCCCGCTCAAGGAGGGTTCGGCCGGTGCGGTGCTGCGCGGCGAACTGGAACGCGGCTACCGCTCCGCCGTCATCTTCACCTTCGGCGGCGGCAACAACGAGATCCAGCGCGAGATCATCTCCTGGATCGGCCTCGGCATGCCCCGCGTGCGGCGCTGACCGCGACGGAGGTGCGGTGATGGCAGGCGACCCCGGGCTCTTCGGGCCGCGTTCGGTGACCTGGCAGATGCACGGCGACCCGATGATGTGGATCGCGGGCGTCCGCGCGCTGTACCTCCAGGCGCTGCACCCGCGCGCCGTGGCCGGCGTCATCCAGAACTCCGCCGCTTTCCAGCAGAATACGAGGGGCAGACGCGATGCCTGGGGCCGGCTGATGCGTACCGCGCACTTCGTCGGAACCGTCACCTACGGCACCACCGCGGCCGCCGAGCGGGCCGGCGCAGGCGTCCGCGGCCTCCACCGCCGGCTGTCCGCCGTCGACACCGCCACCGGCGAGCACTTCCGCATCGACGATCCGGAGCTGCTGCTGTGGGTGCACTGCGCCGAGGCAGCCTCCTACCTGCACGTCCTGTGGCGTTCCGGCTTTCCGCTCACCGACGCCCAGGCCGACGCCTATCTGGACGAGCAGCGCACCAGCGCCCGGCTGGTCGGACTCGACCCGGAGCGAGTCCCCGGTGACCGGGCCGGGTACGCCGCCTACTTCGCGTCCGTACGGCCACGGCTCGACCTGACCCGCGGGGCGCGCCAGGTCGACGCCTTCCTGCGCAGACCGCCGACCCCCGCCCCGCTCGTCCCCGCCCGCGCCCTGGTGTGGCACCGGGTGGCCGCGCTGGCCTACGGTGCGCTCCCGTCGTACGCCCATGACCTGTACGGACGCCCCGCGCCCCGGCCCGCCACCGTCACCCGCCGGCTGCGCGCCACCGGCCGACTCCTTCGCGCCATTCCCCCCTCCGCGCGCTGGCGGCTCCCACCGCGTCATATCCTGCGCGCGGTCGAACGGCTCGGCCCCGACACCCGCCCAGCGCCCTACAAGCTGCGCCGGTCGGCCGCCATACTGGACGGAGGGGAGGGCCCGCAGGGGGACCACTGAACGCGGGTATCAGGACGGGGGTGACGAGACGCGATGACGAAGGACCGGCTGCTCCAGGGGCGCTACCGGCTGCTCGACGTCATCGGACGCGGGGGGATGGGCGAGGTCTGGCGGGCCCGGGACGAAGCGCTCGGCCGGCAGGTCGCCGTCAAATGCCTCAAGCCCAGGGGGCCGCGGCAGGAGCCGGGCTTCGTCACCGTGCTGCGGGAGCGCTTCCGCCGCGAGGCGCGGGCCGCAGGCGGCCTCCAGCACCGCGGCATCACCGTCGTCCATGACTTCGGTGAGGACGAGGGCACCCTCTTCCTCGTCATGGAGCTGCTCAGCGGCCGCAACCTCAGCCAGCTGATGGACGACAACGGGCGCCGGCCGCTGCCCGTCCCGGACGTCATCGACATCGCCGAGCAGGTCGCCGCGGCACTCGCCTACACCCATGCCCAGGCCATCGTGCACCGCGACCTCAAACCGGCGAACATCGTGCGCACCCTGGACGGCACGGTCAAGATCTGCGACTTCGGCATCGCCCGGCTCGGCCATGACATCGGCTTCACGGCCCGGCTGACCGGCACCGGCGTGGCCATGGGCAGCCCGGACTACATGTCCCCCGAACAGATCGGCGCGGACACCGTCGACGACCGCAGCGATCTGTACTCGCTGGGCTGTGTGCTCTACGAGATCGCCACCGGCGCCCCGCCGTTCGGCAGCGGCGACGCCTGGGCGGTCCTCGTCGGCCACCGCGACACCGCCCCCGAACCGCCCCGCACCCACCGCCCCGAGCTCCCCGAGCCGTATGAGCGCATCATCCTCGACCTGCTCGCCAAGGACCCGGACGACCGTCCGCAGGACGCCGACGAGCTGGGTAAACGCCTTGCCGACGCCCGCCAGGTCGCCCCCGGGACCGCCCCGCTCGCGGGCGACGGCGGTACGGTGGCCCGGCGGCAGCCCTCGTGGACGCGGGGCATGACCCTCGGCTCCCCGGCCCATCCGGTCCGCCGTCCCCCGGCCGACCCGGCCACCGCCGTCCTCACCGACACCTGGACCGGCGACAAGGGCCGTCGCGAGGAGGTCTCCCCGGCCGCCGGGATTCCCCGGCCGGTGCTGCCCGACGACGACCCCGACGCCCTCACCGCCCGCCTGGAGGCGGGGCTGGCGCTGGGCGGACGGGGCCGGCACTTCGAGGCGCACCAGATCTGCGTCGCGGTGCTGGCCGGACGCGAACGCCTCCTGGGCCCCGACCACCCCGACACCCTCGCCTGCCGCCACCACCTCGCCTTCGGCCTCGCCGACCTGGGCCGCCTGGAGGACTGCTACGCCATGGCCCACGAGGTGGCCCGGGCCCGCGCCCGGGTGCTCGGCCCCCGGCACCCCGACACCCTGGTCACCCGCTACGAACACGCCCATGTGATGGGCCGGCTGGGGCACTGGGAGGAGGCGCTGCGGACGTACCGGGAGGTGGCCGCGGCCCGTGCCGAGGTCTTCGGCCCCGCCCATAACGACACCCTCGCCGCCCGTTACGAGACCGGTATCACCCTGGGCCGGCTGGGCCGCAGCGCCGAGGCCCTGGCGGTCTACCGCGATGTGGTGGCCGCCCGTACGCGTGCCTGGGGCGCCGACGACCCCGAGACGCTGCGCGCCCGGCACGGCCTGGGCGTCAACCTCGGGCGTCTGGGACGCTGGGAGGAGGCCCTGGCCGAGGCCCGTGCGGTGGCGGCGGCGCGCGGGCGGGTGCTGGGCGGCGACCACCCCGACACCCTCGTCAGCCGCCGGGAGATCGCGGTGGCGCTGGGCTGGCTGGGCCGCTGGGCCGAGGCGCTGGGCGACTACCGCCAGGTCGCCGACGCCCGCGAACGCGTCCTGGGCCCCGGCCATCTCGATGCGCTGGCCAGCCGTACGGACGAGGCGCAGTGCCTGGAACAGCTCGGCCGTACGGACGAGGCCACCGCCCTCTACCGCCGGGTCGCGGCACTGCGCCAGGAGCGCGCCGCCCGGCGGTAGCCGGTCTCCTCACGTGCGAGGCGAGGGCCGGTCGGGGCGTGTGGTGCAGGGGCGGTCAGGAGCGTGCGGTGATCCGGTAGAGGACGGTGCCGTGCGCGGGCACCCGCGCCGCGATCCGCCCGTCGCTGTGCCGGCCGCGCCCGGTGACCAGATTGCGCAGCCAGTACGACGACGCCTCCGGCAGCCCCGCCGCCTCGGCCGTGGTGGACAGCGTCCGCGGCGTATCGCCGGAGTTGAACAGCGCCACCGCACGGTCGCCGTTGTGCAGCCGCTTGGACATCACCGTGAAGCCGTCGTCCTGCGCGATGACCTCGCCCTGCCGGCCGAGCGGGTCCTGGTCGACGGCGATGATCGCGCGGTTGCCGAGCACCTCGCGTGCCTCCGGGGACAGTTCGGCCAGATTCGTACTGGAAATCAGCGGCGCTGCCATCATCGCCCACAGCGACATCTGGCTCTGCATCTCGTGACGGCTGAGCCCCGAGTCACCCACGAGCAGGAAGTCGGGGTCGTTCCAGCGCCCGGGCCGCTGGAGACCGTCCAGCTTCGCGTTGTAGCGGAAGTTGTAGAGGATGGAGGACCACTTCGTGGCCGGGCTCTGCTGTTCCAGCGCGATGTCCCGGCCGCCCCGCCACAGGTTGCCCAGCTTGGCGGACCATTCGATGACCCGGTGCCAGACGCTGTCGCCGTCGAACTGGAAATAGGCCGGCGCCGACACCGAGAAGGTGATGGGACGCCCGGTGGCCTCCAGTGCCCGGCTCTGCTGCTCGTACACGTCGCGGTAGCTCTGCTCCTTGGTACGGCCCGCCGGCCGGGGCACATTGCAGCCGTCCGCCTTGAGGTAGTCGACGCCCCAGCCGGCGAACTGCCGGGCGTCCGGCTCGAAGTGCCCGTAACTTCCCGGGTACTTCCCGCAGGTCAGGGTGCCGACGTCCTCGTAGATGCCGAACTTGAGCCCCAGCCGGTGCAGTTCCCGGCCGACATAAGCCATGCCGTGCGGGAACTTTGCCGGGTCCGCCACCAGCTCGCCCTGCGGTCCGCGCTGTTTGGCCATCCAGCAGTCGTCGATCGTCACGGTGTCGTAGCCCCGGTCCGCGAGCCCGCTGCGTGCGAGCGCCCGGGCGTTGTCCAGGACGACCTTCTCGTTGACGTCGCAGGTGTAGTACGACCAGTTGTTCCAGCCCATCGGGGGTCTGGGCGCCAGATTGGGATAGGCCCCGGCGCCGTGCCGGGCACCCTCCCGGGCGACGGCGGCGGTGTCCGGGCGGGCGGCGGTGCGGTGGGCGTCGGGCGCGGCGCCGGCGGGGCCGGTGGAGGCGAGCAGTCCGGCGGAGCAGGCGACGACGGTGGTCAGTGTGGCGAGGATGCGGCCGGTGCGGGGAACCTGACGGTGGGACACGGGTCACCTCACGGGGTGGGCGGGACGGCCGGGGCGTGCACCGCCCGGTGCGGTGTGTCCGGCGGGCGGTGCGGCGCACGGCCGGACGCTAGAAGTCGGCCCCCGCCCGGTCAAGAAGCCGCACCGTCCCGACCGGCGGTTTCACGCCTGCGCCGGGCGGGCGCGATGCCGTGTGCGAAAGCCGTGTGCCCGGAGGGGTCTGATGGGGTGTTACCGGGGAGTTCGACGGTGTGATCCCCGAGGGTCCCGGCGTGATACCCGGCCGCCTGACGATGTGTTACCAAGGGGCATGCGGACTTCGTATGACGTGGTCATCGTCGGCGGCGGGCACAACGGTCTGGTGGCCGCCGCCTACCTCGCACGCGCCGGGCGCAGCGTGCTGGTACTGGAGCGGCTGGACCACACCGGTGGTGCGGCCGTGTCGACCCGGGCGTTCGCCGGGGTCGACGCCCGGCTGTCCCGTTACTCCTATCTCGTCAGCCTGCTGCCGCAGAAGATCGTGCGGGACCTCGGGCTGCGCTTCGCCGTCCGGAAGCGGACCGTCTCCTCCTACACCCCCGCCGTCCGCGACGGCCGTCCCACCGGCCTCCTGGTGGGGGGCGGCGAGGCCCGCACCCGCGAAGCGTTCACCCAACTGACCGGATCCGACCGTGAGTTCGCGGCCTGGCAGCGTTTCTACGGCACCACCCACCGGCTCGCCCAACGGGTCTTTCCCACCCTCACCGAACCGCTGCCCACCCGCGCCGCCCTGCGCGCCCGGATCGACGACGACGCCACCTGGCACGCCCTCTTCGAACGCCCCCTGGGCGAGACCATCGAGGAGACCTTCGCGGATGACCTGGTCCGCGGCGTCGTCCTGACCGACGCCCTGATCGGCACCTTCGCCGCCGCCCACGATCCGGCCCTGCGCCAGAACCGCTGCTTCCTCTATCACGTCATCGGCGGCGGCACCGGCGACTGGGACGTCCCCGTGGGCGGCATGGGCGCCCTCACCGACGCCCTGGCCGAGGCCGCCCGCGAAGCCGGGGCCGAGATCGTCACCGACTGCCCGGTCACGGCCCTCGCCACCGACGGCCGAGCGGCGGAAGTGACCTGCCCTCAGGGCACCTTCGGCGCCCGCCGGGTACTGGTCAACGCCTCCCCGCGGGAACTGGCCCACCTCCTGGGCGAGACCCCGCCACCGCCCGCCGAGGGCGCCCAGCTCAAGGTGAACATGCTGCTCACGCGCCTGCCGCGGCTGCGCGACGCCCGGGTCGACCCCCGGGACGCCTTCGCCGGCACCTTCCATGTCGCCGAGGGCTACGACCAGCTGGAGCGCTCCTACCGGCAGGCCGCGGCCGGCGGCCTGCCCGCCGCCCCGCCCTCGGAGATCTACTGCCACTCCCTCACCGACCCCTCCATCCTCGGCCCCGACCTCGTCCGCACGGGCCACCAGACCCTCACCCTCTTCGGCCTGCACACCCCCGCCCGCCTCTTCACCGACGACCACGACGCCACTCGCGACCGCCTGCTGGCCGCCACCCTGGCCGAGCTGGACGCCCACCTCGCCGAGCCGGTCGCCGACTGCCTGGCCACCGACGCCGACGGCCGCCCGTGCATCGAGGCCAAGACCCCGCTTGACCTGGACCGCGAGCTGGGGCTGCCGGGCGGCAACATCTTCCACCGCGAACTGGCCTTTCCGTACGCGGACCCGGAGGACGAGCGGGCCGAGGGCGCGCCGGAACGCTGGGGAGTGGCCACCGCCCACCCCAACGTCCTGCTGTGCGGGGCGGGCGCGGTGCGCGGCGGGGGAGTGAGCGGGATCCCGGGGCACAATGCGGCGATGGCGGTGCTGGAGGAGGGGTGAGGGGCGGGGCGGCGAGGAGTGTCTGATAGACCATCAGAAAATCTCTTCCCTCGTGCGCCCCGCTGCGGCATCCTGCGCCCATGCAGACGGAGCTGAGCAACGCGCTGGGCGTCGAGCACGCCGTCTTCGGGTTCACGCCCTTCCCCGCGGTCGCCGCGGCGATCACCCGGGCGGGCGGGTTCGGGGTGCTCGGCGCGGTCCGCTACACCGCGCCGGGCGAGCTGGCCCGCGATCTGGACTGGATGCAGGAGCACACCGACGGGCTGCCGTACGGCCTCGATGTGGTGATGCCCGCCAAGAAAGTGGAGGCCCCGGACAATCACACACTGACCGAGGCCGACATCGAGGCGATGATCCCCGAAGAACACCGGCGGTTCGTCACCGAAATCCTCGACAAATATCACGTGCCGCAGCTCGCCGACGGGGAAGCCTCCGGCTGGCGGATCACCGGATGGATGGAACAGGTCGCCCGCACCCAGCTCGATGTGGCCTTCGACTATCCGATCAAGCTGCTCGCCAACGCCCTCGGCTCACCGCCGTCCGATGTCGTCCGGCGCGCCCATGACCACGGCATCCTGGTCGCCGCCCTGGCCGGCAGTCCCCGTCACGCCCTCCGCCACAAGGCCGCCGGTATCGACGTCGTCGTCGCCCAGGGCTACGAGGCCGGCGGCCACACCGGGGAGATCGCCACCATGGTCCTCACCCCCGAAGTGGTCGCCGCCGTCGACCCGTTGCCCGTTCTCGCCGCCGGCGGCATCGGCACCGGCGAACAGATCGCCGCCGGCCTCGCCCTCGGCGCCCAGGGCGTCTGGCTCGGCTCCCTCTGGCTGACCACCGAGGAGGCCGAACTGCACTCCCGCCGGCTGACCGCGAAACTGCTCGCCGCCGGTCCCGGCGACACCGTCCGCTCCCGCGCCCTGACCGGCAAGCCCGCCCGCCAGCTGCGCACCGACTGGACCGACGCCTGGGACGACCCCAGCGGCCCCGGCCCGCTGCCCATGCCGTTGCAGGGACTGCTGGTCGCCGAGGCCAACTCCCGTATCCAGCGGCACGAGGTGGAGCCGCTGCTGGGCACGCCGGTCGGCCAGATCGTCGGCCGGATGACCAGCGAACGCAGCGTTCAGGCGGTCTTCGACGATCTCACCCGCGGCTTCGAACGGGCCATCGACCGTATCAACCGCATCGCCGGAAGGAGCCAGCCGTGAGCCGGCCCCCCAACGGCTTCTGGGCGCAGGCGAGCGCCGACCCGGAACGCACCGTCCTGATCGCCCCGGACGGCCAGGAGTGGACCGCGGGCCGGCTGCACGCCGCCGTCAACCAACTGGTGCACGGCCTGTGCGCATCGGGCCTCGAACGCGGCGACGCCTTCGCCGTCGTCCTCCCCAACGGCGTCGAGTTCTTCACCGCCTATCTGGCCGCCTCCCAGGCCGGGTTCTATCTCGTCCCCGTCAACCACCACCTCGTCGGCCCCGAGATCGCCTGGATCGTCGCCGACTCGGGCGCGAAGGCGCTCATCGCCCACGAGCGCTACGGGGCCGCGGCCCGCCAGGCCGCCGACGAGGCCGGGCTGCCGGCCGGGCAGCGCTACGCCGTCGGCACCGTCGACGGATTCCTCCCCTACGAGCGCCTCCTCGCCGGACAACCCGAGTCCCCGCCCGCCGACCGCACCCTCGGCTGGGTCATGAACTACACCTCGGGCACCACCGGACGCCCCCGTGGCATCCGCCGCCCGCTCCCGGGCAAGCCCCCGGAGGAGACGTATCTGGGCGGCTTCCTCGCCATCTTCGGCATCAAGCCGTTCGACGACAACGTCCACCTCGTCTGCTCGCCGCTCTACCACACCGCAGTGCTGCAATTCGCCGGTGCCTCCCTGCACATCGGCCACCGCATCGTCCTGATGGACAAGTGGACGCCCCGGCAGATGCTGGCCCTGATGGACGCCCACCGGTGCACCCACACCCATATGGTCCCCACCCAGTTCCACCGCCTCCTCGCCCTCCCAAAGGAGGTACGCACCTCCTACGACGTGAGCGCCATGCGGCACGCCATCCACGGCGCCGCGCCCTGCCCCGACCACGTCAAACGGGCCATGATCGAATGGTGGGGCGACTGCGTCGAGGAGTACTACGCGGCGAGCGAGGGCGGCGGCGCCTTCGCCACCGCCGAGGACTGGCTCAAAAAGCCCGGTACGGTCGGCAGGGCCTGGCCCATCAGCGAACTGGCCGTCTTCGACGATGACGGCAACCGGCTGCCGCCCGGCGAACTGGGCACCGTCTACATGAGGATGACCACCGGCGGCTTCAGCTACCACAAGGACGAGACCAAGACGAAGAAGAACCGCATCGGCGACTTCTTCACCGTCGGCGACCTCGGCTATCTGGACGAGGACGGCTATCTCTTCCTCCGCGACCGCAAAATCGACATGATCATCTCGGGCGGGGTCAACATCTACCCCGCCGAGATCGAGTCCGCCCTGCTCGGCCACCCCGCCGTCGCGGATGCCGCCGCCTTCGGCATCCCGCACGACGACTGGGGCGAGGAGGTCAAGGCCGTGGTCGAACCGGCCGAGGGCCACGAGCCCGGCCCCGCCCTCGCCGACGCCATCCTCACCCACTGCGCACGCCATCTGGCCCCCTACAAACGCCCGCGCTCCGTCGACTTCGTCGACGCCCTGCCCCGTGACCCCAACGGCAAGCTCTACAAACGGCGCCTGCGCGACCCGTACTGGGAGGGGCGGGAGCGGGCTGTTTAGGGGGTGCGGGGCGCCGTCGCCGGGCTCCGCTCCTGACCCGCCCACCCCCCGAAGGGGGGTGGGCGGCGGGGAAACAACAAAGCCGGGGTGGGCGGCGGGGAAACAACCCAGGGGTGCGCGGGGCGGGGCCGCGACGCTCTGTCCACAGGGCTTGACCTGGTGTCAGGCGAGCCCGAGGATCGCGCCATGACCCAAGCGCGGAGCAACACGGTGGACGCGGTCCTGCGGCGCAGCGCGCGGCGGGTGCCCCGGCGGACGGCGGTGCGGTTCGGGGACCGGGCCTGGACCTACCGCGAGCTGGACGACGCGGTGACGGCCGGGGCCCGGGTGCTGCTCGTGCAGGGGCTCCGGTCCGGTGACCGGGTCGCGTCGTACGGGCACAACTCCGACGCGTACCTGATCGCCTTTCTGGCCTGCGCCCGCGCCGGCCTGGTGCATGTGCCGGTCAACCACGCCCTCACCGGCGACGACCTGCGCTACATCCTGGAGCAGTCCGGCAGCACGCTGGTCCTCACCGATCCGGCCCTCGCCCACCGGCTGCCGGCCTCCGTGCGCACCATGCCGCTGTACGGTGCGCCGGACGGGCTCCTGGAGCTGCTCGCCGCGGCGGCGGAGACGGGCGGCGAGCCGGATCCGGCGCCGGATGCGACAGCGGCTCCGATGCCGGGTCCCACACCGGTGGCGGCCGCCGACGACACCCTCGTCCAGCTGCTCTACACCTCGGGGACCACCGCCCTCCCCAAGGGCGCGATGATGACGCACCGCGCGCTGGTGCACGAATACACCAGCGCCATCGTCGCCCTCGACCTCCGGGAGAGCGACCGGCCGGTGCACTCCCTGCCGCTCTACCACTCCGCGCAGATGCATGTCTTCCTGCTGCCCTATCTGGCGGTCGGCGCGGAGAACATCATCCTCGACGGACCCGCCCCCGACAGGATCTTCGACCTGGTCGAAGCGGGCCTGGCGGACAGCCTGTTCGCGCCGCCGACGGTCTGGATCGCGCTGTCGAACCACCCGGACTTCGCCGTCCGGGACCTCGGCGGCCTGCGCAAGGCGTACTACGGCGCCTCGATCATGCCCGTACCGGTCCTGGAGCGGCTGCGCGCCCGGCTGCCCTCCCTCGCGTTCTACAACTGTTTCGGGCAGAGCGAGATCGGCCCGCTGGCCACCGTGCTGGGACCGGCCGAGCACGAGGGCCGGATGGACTCCTGCGGCCGTCCGGTGCTGTTCGTGGAGGCCCGCCTGGTCGACGAGAACGGCCACGAGGTGCCCGACGGCACCCGCGGGGAGATCGTCTACCGCTCGCCGCAGCTGTGCACCGGCTACTGGGACAAGCCCGAGGAGACCGCCGAGGCTTTCCGGGACGGCTGGTTCCACTCCGGCGACCTCGCCGTCCGCGATGCGGAGGGCTATTTCACGGTGGTCGACCGGGTCAAGGACGTCATCAACTCCGGCGGCGTACTGGTCGCTTCCCGCCAGGTGGAGGATGTGCTCTACGAGCATCCGCAGGTCGCCGAGGTCGCGGTCATCGGGCTGCCGGACGAGCGGTGGATCGAGGCGGTGACCGCGGTGGTCGTACGGCGCACGGACGGCGACTGCGGCGGCGAGGGCAAGGGTGACGGCGGTGACGATGGCGACGATGCGTCCCTCGGCGCGGTGAGCGAGCAGGAGCTGATCGACGCCGCCCGTGCCCGCCTCGCGCCGTTCAAGGCGCCCCGGCGGGTGGTGTTCGTCGACACGCTGCCGCGCAACGCCAGCGGCAAGGTCCTCAAGAGGGAGCTGCGCGACCGCTTCGCCACGCCCTGAGCACCGGCCGGAGGGCGACTGTCAGTGCCTCCTGCCATGCTGAGACTCAGTGACCGGCCACAGCAGAGCAGTGGAGGAAGAAGCATGCTGACGACCCATTACGTCCCCGGCACACCCAACTGGATCGACCTCGGCGCGCCGGACCCCAAGGCCGCCGCCGACTTCTACGGCGCCGTCTTCGGCTGGACGGTGCAGTCGGCGGGCCCGGAGTCCGGCGGCTACGGTTTCTTCCAGCTGGACGGCAAGACCGTCGGCGCCGTCGGCCCGCTCATGGAGAAGGGCGCGAGCTCCGCCTGGACGGTGTACTTCCAGACCTCCGACGCGGACGCCACGACCAAGGCCGTGGAACAGGCGGGCGGCTCGGTCCGCGTCCCGCCGATGGACGTCTTCACGGCCGGCCGGCTCGCCGCCTACACCGACCCCACGGGCGGGCGGTTCGCCGTATGGCAGCCCGGCGACACCAAGGGGCTGGAGACGGTGATGGAAGCCAACACCCTGTGCTGGACCGAGCTGTACACCACCGACGCGGCCGCCGCGAAGGACTTCTACGCCTCGGTCTTCTCCTGGGGGTACCAGGACATGCCCATGGGCGGTGACATGGTCTACTCCGTCGTCTCCTCGCCCGGCGGCGGCCGGGAGGGGGACCCCGGCCAGGGCGGCATCATGCAGTTGCAGAAGGAGCACCGCGAGGCCGGTTCGACCTCGGAGTGGCACCCGTACTTCGGAGTGGCCGACTGTGACGCCACGTACGAGGCGGCGAAGTCCCGCGGCGCCACGGTCCTGATCCCGCCGAGCAATGCACCGGGCGTCGGCCGCCTGGCCATGCTCAAGGACCCGGCGGGCGCAGCCTTCGCCCTGATCAAGGGGGATCCCCAGATGACCTGAGCCGGCCGTTGACCGGAGCCGCCGTTGACCTCAGTCGCCCCGTGCCCCGACGCCCGGCCGCGCTACGCCTCGTCCCGCGGCCGCGCGTCCACGATGCGCTTGATCTTGCCGACCGAACGCTCCAGCGTCTCCGGATCGACGATCTCGACCGCGACGGAGACGCCGATGCCGTCCTTGACGCACCGCGCGATCTGCCCGACCGCCGCCGTACGCTCCTCGGGCGCCGCATCCGGCCGGGCCTCGGCCCGTACGGTCAGATGGTCCATCCGCCCCTCGCGGGTCAGCCGCAGCTGGAAGTGCGGGGCGATACCGGGCGTGCGCAGCACGATCTCCTCGATCTGCGCGGGGAAGAGGTTGACCCCGCGCAGAATGATCATGTCGTCGCTGCGCCCGGTGATCTTCTCCATCCGCCGGAAGGCGGGGCGTGCGGTGCCGGGCAGCAGCCGGGTCAGATCCCGGGTGCGATAGCGGATGACGGGCATGGCCTCCTTGGTGAGCGAGGTGAAGACCAACTCGCCGTGCTCCCCGTCCGGCAGTACCTCGCCGGTGAACGGATCGACCACCTCCGGATAGAAGTGGTCCTCCCAGATGTGCAGCCCGTCCTTGGTCTCCACGCACTCCTGGGCGACGCCGGGGCCCATGACCTCCGACAGGCCGTAGATGTCCACCGCGTCGATCGCGAACCGTTCCTCGATCTCGCGCCGCATCTCCTGCGTCCACGGCTCGGCGCCGAAGATCCCCACCTTGAGCGAGGTGGTCCGCGGGTCGATGCCCTGCCGCTCGAACTCGTCCAGCAAGGTGAGCATGTACGACGGCGTCACCATGATGATCTCGGGGCGGAAGTCCTGGATGATCTGCACCTGCCGGCCGGTCATCCCGCCGGACGCCGGCACGACCGTACAGCCGAGCCGCTCCGCGCCGTAGTGCGCACCGAGGCCGCCGGTGAACAGCCCGTATCCATAAGCGATATGGACGGTGTGGCCGGGCCGCCCGCCCGCCGCATGGATCGAGCGGGCGACGACATCCGCCCAGTGGGAGAGATCGCGTTCGGTATAGCCGACGACGGTCGGGCGGCCGGTGGTGCCGCTGGAGGCGTGCAGGCGGCGCACCTCGTGCTTCGGGACCGCGAACATCCCGAAGGGGTACTGGGCGCGCAGATCGTCCTTCACGGTGAACGGGAAGCGGGCGAGGTCGCCGAGCGTACGGCAGTCGTCGGGCCGGACCCCCGCGCGGTCGAAGGACTCCCGGTAGAACGGCACATGCTCATAGGCATGCTGCAATGAGGCGCGCAGCCGGGTCAGTTGCAGCGCGCGCAAGGCGTCCGGGGAGAGCCGTTCCGCGTCGTCGAAGGTGGGGAGGGTACGGTCCGTGCCGCCGCCCTCTGCGCCCGTAGCCGATTCCGGCATGGAGAGTCACCGCCTCAGTTCTCCCTACCGATCATTCGGTAGCTGCATGCCGGTCCAAGTAATCAGCGCGCGGCGAACACGTCAAGGGGCGTGCCGCAGGGACCCCACGGGTAGCGTCCAGCGCATGAGTGACGTCCAGAAGGTACGGGTTGGTGAGATTCGGCTGGCGTACCGGGTGTGGGGTGAGCCGGACGCGCCCCCGGCCGTCCTGCTGCACTGCCTGGGAGAGGACGGCGAGGACTGGCGCGGAGTGGTCGGCCGGCTCGCCGGTACGCACCGGGTGTTCGCCCTCGACCAGCGGGGCCATGGACACAGCGACTGGCCCGGAGAATACGGCCATGAGCACTGGCGCGACGATGCGATCGGGTTCGTCACGGCGCTCGGGCTGGAGCAGGTGACTCTGATCGGCCACTCGCTGGGTGCGGGCGCCGCCCTGCTGCTCGCCGCGCACCGCCCCGACCTGGTGGACCGGCTGGTCCTGGAGGAGGCCGCACCGCCGCTACCCGCCGACCCGCCACGGGAGGTGCCCGGCCGGCCGGCCGGGCCGCAGTCCTACGACTGGCGCGCCGCGGCCGCGGTGGCGGCGGAGCGCAACGCCCCCGACCCGCTGTGGTGGGACGGCCTGGCGAAGATCGCCGCCCCCACCCTCGTCATCGGCGGCGGTCCCACCAGCCATATCCCGCAGCACCAGCTCGCCGAGATGGCCGACCGCATCCCCGACGCCCGCCTCGTGACCATCGAGGGCGGTGGCCATCTCGTCCACGAGGAGCGCCCCGGGGAGTTTCTTGCGGCCGTGACGTCTTTTCTGGCGCCGCGACCGTAGCGGGGCGGGCGGGGCCGTTCCGGCGCGGAGACGGTCTTTGAGGTCTGTGTTTTTTCTGAGGCACCGTCAGATTGCCTCGTCGGCTGCCCGGTTCGCGGCACTGCCGGCGGCGATTGTCAGTGCCGGGTGCGACGATGAATTTCATGAGTCCACCCGAGAGAGGCCGACCGTGTCGTTCATCAGCCCGATCCTCAGCACGATGCGCCGCGCGCTGATCGCCGGCGCCACCGCGACCCTCCTGTTCGCCGGTGCCGGCGGGGCCGCCGCGGCGCCCCCCTCCGGCGCCTCCGTGGCCGCTGCACCCGCGGCCGCCCACTCCCCGTACGCCCACTCCCCGTACGCGCAACTCCGCCCCCTCGCCGCGCTGTCCGCCGAGCGTCTGGCCACCGGTGATCTGGTGGCCGCGGCGAAGTGGGGCACCGGAAGCCCGATCGATGATCCGGCCCGCGAGCGGGTGGTCCTGGACTCGGTGGCCGAGCAGGCGCGGCGGCTGGGGGCCGATCCCGAGGTGACGGTGCGGATCTTCCGGGACCAGATCGAGGCGAGCAAGATCGTCCAGCGCGGGCTGTTCCGGGAGTGGGACGCCGACCCGTCCCGGGCGCCGACCGAGCGTCCGGATCTGAACGAGGTGCGGAAGGAGATCAATCGCCTCAACGGTGAGCTGGTCCGGGCCGTCGCCGCCTCCCCGCACGCCCGCTCCGCGCCGTACTGCGCTCCGCTGGTGACGGTGTCCGCCGCCCGAATACGGTACGAGCGGCACCTGGACCCGCTGCACACGGTGGCACTGGCTCGCTCGCTGCGCTCGGTCTGCGGGTGAGCGGGGGGCGACCGACCGGGCGGGCGACCCCGTCGCCCCACGCCCGGTCACCCCGCCCCTCGGCCCGATGGCCCCGTCACCTCACCCGGCCGCTTCGCCCCGTACCACCGCCTTCGCCCACCGGTAGTCCGCCTTGCCGCTGGGTGAGCGCTGGATCTGGTCGGTGAAGACCACGGCCCGCGGGATCTTGTAACCGGCCAGCCGGGTGCGGCAGTGGGCCTGAACGCTCGCGAGGTCCAACGGGCCTGATCCGGCGCGGAGTTGGACGACGGCCGCGACGCGGTTGCCCCAGCGTTCGTCCGGCACGCCCGCCACCAGCGCGTCATACACATCCGGATGCGCTTTCAGCGCCTGCTCGACCTCCTCCGGATAGATCTTCTCGCCGCCGGAGTTGATGCACTGCGACCCGCGGCCCAGCACGGTGACGACACCCTCCGCATCGACGCTCGCCATATCGCCCAGCAGCACCCACCGGTCCCCGTCCCGCTCGAAGAACGTCTCGGCCGTTTTCGCCGGATCGTTGTAGTAGCCGAGCGGTACGTGCCCACGCTGCGCCAGCCGCCCCGGTTCGCCCACCGGCACCGGCGCGCGGGTGGCCGGATCCACCACCGCCGTACGGGCGTTGACCCGCACCCGGAACCCGGCGTCCGGCCCGGAGTCCTCGGTCGCCGTCCCGTTGAAGCCCGACTCCGAGGAGCCGAAGTTGTTGAGCAGCAGGGCATGCGGGACCAGCGCGCTGAACTGGTCCCGTACCGTCTCGGAGAGGATCGCGCCGGAGCTGCTGACGCTGAAGAGGGACGAACAGTCGGTGCCCTTCAGCGGCCCGCCGAGCGCATCGACGAGCGGGCGCAGCATCGCATCGCCGACCAACGACACACTGGTGACCTTCTCGCGGGCGACGGTCCGCAGCACCTCCTCCGGCACGTACTTGCGGTGCAGGACGACCTTCTGGCCGAAGTGGAAGGCAATGAACGCGGTGAGGGTGGAGGTGCCGTGCATCAGCGGGGGAGTCGGGAAGAAGACGATGCCCTCGCCGCCCGCCGCGACCCGTTCGGCCAGCTCCTGCGGCCGCTTGACCGGTTCGCCGGTCGGTGCGCCGCCGCCCATTCCGGAGAAGAAGATGTCCTCGTGGCGCCACATCACGCCCTTGGGCATCCCGGTGGTGCCGCCGGTGTAGATGACGATCTGGTCGTCGGCGGAACGCGGTCCGAAACCACGCGCGGGCGAACCGGCGGCCTCGGCGTCCGTCAGGGCCACGGGGGCGATCGCCGGTTCGGGGGCGCCGGCGGGCGGCGTGCCGACCCGTACGAGATGCCGCAGCGCGGGCGCCTGGGGGAGCGCGGCGGCGACCCGCTCGGTGAACTCCGCCTCGAAGACCAGTCCCACCAGGTCCGCGTCGCGGTAGAGATAGACCAACTCCTCCTCGACATAGCGGTAGTTGACGTTGACCGGGACGGCGCGGATCTTCAGGCAGGCGTAGACGGCCTGGAGGTAGGCGACGCTGTTGTAGAGGTGGAGCCCGACGTGCCGGCCGGGGCCGATGCCCTGGTCGCTCAGGTGGTGGGCGAGCCGGTTGGCGGCACGGTCGAGCTCCGCGTACGTCAGGCGGCGTTCGGCGCCGGTGCCCGGATGGTCGACGTACACCAGCGCCTCACGGTCGGGGACCGTGTCGACGATCGACTCGAAGAGGTCGGCAAGGTTGTACTCCACGTCTCCTCCAGGGTTCCCGGGCCGGGCGGACGGCGGCCTGGTCCCGTCCCGCCGGACCGGACCACGGCGGTCATTAGAGCGCCGGGGGGAGGAGCAGGGAAGGCCCCGGAGCCAAGAAATCTGACTAGGTGTCAGAAAAAGCCTTGAAGTCGCCGTGGCGCTACTGCAACCTGTTCTACCTGTTCTACGCCTTGAGACGGGAGGACGGAATGGTGGGCGGCAGGGAAGGAACGGGAAGCGGGGGAAGTGGCGGCAGCACGGGAAGCGGAGGACGGGCGGGAAGTCCTGGCCAGGAAGAGGGCCCGGCACGGCCAGGGGGCGGGGGCGGGACGGAACATCTGACCGTGGAGCGGTGCGGTGCGACCCTGGTGCTCACCCTCAACCGGCCGGAGGCGAAGAACGCCCTCTCGCTGCCGATGCTGGTGGGCCTCTACGACGGCTGGGTGGCGGCCGACGAGGACGACGACATCCGCTCCATCGTGCTCACCGGGGCCGGCGGCACCTTCTGCGCGGGGATGGACCTCAAGGCCCTGGCCGGCAAGGGGATGGCGGGCGAACGGTACCGCGACCGGCTGCGCGCCGACCCCGATCTGCACTGGAAGGCGATGCTGCGGCACCACCGTCCCCGCAAACCGGTGATCGCCGCCGTCGAGGGCCACTGTGTCGCCGGGGGCACGGAGATCCTCCAGGGCACCGACATCCGCATCGCGGGCGAGAGCGCGACCTTCGGTCTCTACGAGGTCAGGCGCGGGCTGTTCCCGATCGGCGGCTCCACCGTCCGCCTCGCCCGCCAGATCCCCCGTACCCACGCCCTCGAAATGCTGCTCACCGGCCGTCCGTACCCGGCACCCGAGGCCGCCCGCATCGGCCTGATCGGCCACGTCGTCCCCGACGGCAGTGCGCTCGACAAGGCCCTGGAGATCGCCGAGCAGATCAACGCCTGCGGACCGCTCGCCGTCGAGGCCGTCAAGGCGTCCGTCTACGAGACCGCGGGGATGACCGAGACCGACGGGCTCGCCGCCGAACTCGCCCGTGGATGGCCGATTTTCGACACCGACGACGCCAAGGAAGGCTCACGCGCGTTCGCGGAGAAACGGCCGCCCGTCTATCGGCGCGCCTGACCGGACCCTGGGCGGCGGAGGACCTGGGTGCCCGAGGACCTGGACGCCTGCTGAGGGCCGCCGCGTCCCCTCCCCCCTCGTCCCCCAACCCCGCCTCGCCCACCCCGCCCCACCCCTCACGGAGCCCCCATGCCAGAGATCCTCACCGCGCCCCTCGTCGTCGAATTCCCCTTCACCCGCTCGCTCGGGCCCGTGCAGAGCGCCTTCCTCACGGGGCTGCGCGAACGTACCGTCCTCGGCGTCACGGCGAGCGACGGCCGGGTCGTCGTCCCGCCCGCCGAATACGACCCGGTCACGGCCGAGGAGATCCGCGAGCTGGTCGAGGTCGGCACCGCGGGCACCGTCACCACCTGGGCCTGGAACCCCGCCCCGCGCCGCGGACAGCCCCTGGATACGCCCTTCGCATGGGTCCTGGTCCGGCTCGACGGCGCCGACACCGCCCTGCTGCACGCCCTGGACGCGCCCGGCCCCGACGCCGTACGTACCGGGATGCGGGTCCGCATCCGCTGGGCCGCCGAACGTACCGGCGCGATCACCGACATCGCCTGCTTCGAACCGGACGAGAGCACCGGAGACGACGGGCGCACCCGTGAACCCGTCGCCCACGACGGACAGTTCCCCGACCTCCTCACCGGCATCACCGCCCCCGCCCGCCTCGACTACACCTACTCACCCGGCGCCGCCCAGTCCCGCTACATCCAGGCGCTCGCCGACCGCAGGACCCTGGGCGAACGCTGTCCCGCCTGCCGCAAGGTCTATGTCCCGCCCCGCGGCGCGTGCCCCACCTGTGGCGTGGCCACCAGTACCCAGGTCGAGGTCGGCCCCCGCGGCACCGTCACCACCTTCTGCATCGTCAACATCAAGGCCCGCAACCTGGACATCGACGTCCCCTACGTCTACGCCCATATCGCCCTGGACGGCGCCGACCTGGCCCTGCACGCCCGTATCGGCGGCATCCCCTACGACCAGGTCCGCATGGGCCTGCGGGTCGAACCCGTCTGGGCCGACGGCGCCTTCCCCCATAGCCCTGAAGACATGGGAGCTGCCCCCATCCCCGACCACTACCGCCCGACCGGCGAACCCGACGCCGACTACGACAGCTACAAGGAGCTGATCTGATGCCCGGCCCCTCGACCGGCCCGAGCGGCCCCTCGACCGGCCCGCTGCGCGAGGTCGCCATCGTCGCCTTCGGGCAGAGCGATCACGTCCGCAGCAGCGCCGAGACCTCCGAGGTCGAGATGCTGATGCCGGTGCTGCACGACGTCGTGTCGCGCACCGGACTCAAGGCCGGCGATATCGACTTCACCTGCTCCGGATCCAGCGACTACCTCGCCGGCCGCGCCTTCTCCTTCACCATGGCGCTGGACGGCGTCGGCGCCTGGCCGCCGATCTCCGAATCCCATGTGGAGATGGACGGTGCCTGGGCGCTGTACGAGGCCTGGGTCAAGCTGCTGACCGGCGAGGCGGAGACCGCGCTGGTCTACGCGTACGGCAAGTCCTCACCCGGCGACCTCCGCGAGGTCCTCACCCGTCAGCTCGACCCGTACTACCTCGCCCCGCTGTGGCCGGATTCCGTCGCTCTCGCCGCCCTCCAGGCGCAGGCCCTGATCGACGCGGGGCTGACCGACCAGGGCGCGCTGGCGGGCATCGCGGCCCGCAGCCGCACTGCCGCCGAGGCCAACCCGCACGCCCAGCTGCGCGGCGCCGTACCCGCAGGGGACCCTGTCGTCGCCCCGCTCCGGACCGGCGACTGCCCGCCCATCGGCGACGGGGCGGCCGCCGTCGTCCTCGCCGCCGGTGACACCGCCCGCCGGCTGTGCGACCGGCCCGCCTGGATCCGCGGCCTCGACCACCGCATCGAGGCCCACGCCCTGGGCGTCCGCGACCTGACCGACTCCCCGTCCACCCGGCTGGCCGCGGAGCGCGCCGGCTACTTCGCACGGCCCGTGGACACGGCCGAACTGCACGCCCCGTTCACCTCCCAGGAGGTCGTCCTGCGCCGCGCACTCGCGCTCGACGGGCCGGACGGCGCGGGGGTCCGTATCAACCCCTCCGGCGGTGCGCTCGCCGCCAACCCCGTCATGGCCGCCGGCCTCATCCGCCTCGGCGAGGCCGCGGCCCGCATCCAGCGCGGGGAGTCCGACCGCGCCCTCGCGCACGCCACCTCGGGGCCGTGCCTACAGCAGAACCTGGTCGCCGTCCTGGAAGGAGAGACGCGATGAGCAAGGAGCCCGTGGCCGTCACCGGCATCGGCCAGACCCACCACGTCGCCGCCCGCCGCGATGTCTCGATCGCCGGACTCGTCCGTGAGGCCGCGGGGCGCGCTCTGGAGGACGCCCAGTTGACCTGGGCCGATATCGACGCCGTCGTCATCGGCAAGGCCCCCGACTTCTTCGAGGGCGTCATGATGCCCGAGCTCTATCTGGCCGATGCGCTCGGCGCCGTGGGCAAGCCGATGCTGCGGGTGCACACGGCGGGCTCCGTCGGCGGCTCCACCGCCCTGGTCGCCGCCAACCTCGTCGCCGCCCGGGTCCACCGTACGGTCCTGACCCTCGCCTTCGAGAAGCAGTCCGAGTCCAACGCGATGTGGGGCCTGTCCCTGCCGATCCCCTTCCAGCAGCCGCTGCTCGCGGGCGCCGGCGGCTTCTTCGCCCCGCATATCCGCGCCTATATGCGCCGCACGGGCGCCCCGGACACCATCGGCTCCCTCGTCGCCTACAAGGACCGCCGTAACGCCCTCAAGAACCCCTACGCGCACCTTCACGAAACCGGTCTGACGCTGGAGAAGGTCCAGGCGTCCCCCATGCTCTGGGACCCCGTCCGCTACTCCGAGACCTGCCCGTCCTCCGACGGTGCCTGCGCCATGATCCTCACCGACCGCACCGGGGCCGCCCGCGCCCCGCACCCGCCCGCCTGGGTGCACGGCGGCGCGATGCGCAGCGAACCCACCCTCTTCGCGGGCAAGGACTTCGTCTCCCCGCAGGCGGGCAAGGACTGCGCCGCCGACGTCTACCGCCAGGCCGGTATCACCGACCCCCGCCGCGAGATCGACGCCGTCGAAATGTACGTCCCGTTCTCGTGGTACGAGCCGATGTGGCTGGAGAACCTGGGCTTCGCCGAGGAGGGTGAGGGCTGGAAACTCACCGAGTCCGGCGTCACCGAACTGGACGGCGACCTGCCCGTCAACCCCTCCGGCGGCGTGCTGTCCACCAACCCCATCGGCGCCTCCGGAATGCTCCGCTTCGCCGAGGCCGCCCTCCAGGTACGCGGCCGAGCCGGCGAGCATCAAGTCGACGGCGCCAGGCGGGCGTTGGGCCATGCCTACGGAGGCGGCTCGCAGTTCTTCTCGATGTGGCTGGTGGGCGCGGAGCCGCCCGCCGTCTAGGGCCCGTACGACGGCCGGGCGTGGTCGGTCGCGCCCTGTCCGTCCCCGGCCCCGGTGACTACCCTGACGGCCGGACCGACCAACCGGGAGGAGCGGCAACGTGGCCGACAGCATCACCGAGCAGCGGCTGACGGGTGGGAGTGCGCCCGATCTCGATCTGACCCACGCCGAGTGGCAGTCGAGCAGCCAGGGCGTGGGCGACGTCCAGATCGCCTTCGTCGAGGGCTATATCGCGATGCGCAACGGCCGTAGCCCGGAGATCCCGGCGTTGATTTTCACGCCCGGGGAATGGCGCGGGTTCGTGCTGGGGGCGCGTGAAGGGGAGTTCGACCTGACGTAGTCCGCGGTCGGACGGAATGCGGTCCGACCGCGCTCTTCCGGGGTGCCCCGAACGCGTGGGGACCCCGGAAGGACCTCAGGTGAGCACCACGCACCCCATTTCCCGTAGTGCCAGAACCGGTTCCGCGGAATCCGCCACCGCATTCCACCGCACGTCCAGCTTTTCCAGCGACGGCAGTTCGGTGAGCCATGACGGCAATTCCCCGATCCGATTGCCCCGCAGATCGATCCGTCGCAGCAGCGGCAGCGTGCGCAGTGCCTCGGGGACGCGGGGCAGGGCATTGTTCCGCAGTTCCAGCACCCGCAGGGAGCGCAGCCCCTCGACGGTATCGGGTAGTTCGGCCAGCATATTGCCGCCCAGCCATACTTCGCGGAGGGAGCCGAGTTTCCCCACCGACACCGGCAAGGACACCAACGCGGCGTGCTGGGCGCGCAGTTCCACCAGACCGGCCATTTCCCCGGTCCTTTCCGGGAGGCGCCCCAGCGGATTCTCCCCGATATTGAGATAGCCGAGCCGGTCCAGCGCGCACAGCCCGTCCGGCAGGCCGGTGATCCTGTTGTCGTGCAGATACAGATACCGGGTCAGCCCGGCCGCCAATTCGCCGATTTCCTCGGGAATTCCGGTCAGCGCATTGTGGCCGAGGTCGAGCGTGTGCAGTGAGCGGAGGCGGCCGAGCGCGGCCGGGAGTTCGGTGAGGTGGTTGTCGGCCAGGATCAGGGCCGTGCAGTCGTCCTCGTGCCGCCAGACCTCGTCGGGGGCCGAACTCAGGCCCGCCTTCCAGTAGTTGAGACAGATTCCGTCCGTCGTCGTCACAGCCACAGCAGGCCCTTCGTCCACAGTTCGGTGCCGGCCTTGCGTCGGTGGACGAGCCGGGTGTGCTTGCGTTTCCAGTCGCCCTGCCAGAACTCCACCGACGGGCGAGCGATGGGGCCCCTCCCGCGCCCTTAAGGCGTGGGGGACAAGAGAACGTCAGCGCCGCATGCGGACGCTCCGCCGGCTCGCGTCCCTTGACGCTGTCGGCATGCGCCGCGAACCGCCGGCCGGCCGCGTCGAGGTCCTTGAGGATCAGCGTACGGGCGGACGGATTGCCGTCCGCGTCGGCCGTCGAGACCGTCATCGCGTGCGGTTCGGGGATCTGCCGGCGTATGGCGTCGAGCAGCCAGGAGGTGAACAGGGCCACCGGTTCGCCGGGTGCCTCATCGGGATCGAACGCCGGCAGTCCGCCCACGAACACCGGGAGCCGGCGCAGCAGTTGACGGAGGCCGGTCCTTGGATCGGTCATGGCACTCCCTCATTCCTAACGGCTTGCCCGGAGGCTAGCATTAGCCCTATGACCGCCCCGCGGCTCGCCCTCGAACTCGCCGTAACCCTCCGCCACGACGGCCACGGCGGCATCGCCGACGACCTCTCCGATACGGCCGGACTCGCGGCCTGGCTGCGCGAGCGCACCGCCCTCCTGGACGGCGCCCCGCAGACCACCGCGGACGCGGCGCTCCTGGCCGCCGTACGGGAGCTGCGCGCGGCCACCCGGGCCCTGTTCGCCCGCGCCGTCCACCCACGGCCGGCCAGCCGCGCCGACGCCCACCGGCTGCTCCCCGAGGACGAGGCGCTGCGCCGCCTGAACGCCGCCGCGGCCCTGGTCCCGACCGTGCCCCGCCTCGTCTGGGCCCCGGACGCCCCGCCGCAGACCGGTAGCCGTCCGGTCGGCGACCCGCCCGCCGCCGACCGGCTCACCGCCGCGCTCGCCCGCGCCGTCATCGCCTTCCTCGACGGGCCCGAACGCACCCTCCTGCGGGCCTGCGCGGCCCCGCGCTGCGTGCGGTACTTCGTCAAGGACCACCCCCGCCAGGAGTGGTGCACCCCCTCCTGCGGCAACCGCGCCCGCGTGGCGCGCCACCACGAACGGCGAAAGGAAGGCCACGGTGGGACAGATGAACGGTGAACGCGATCTTCAGGTGCTGCTGCGGAGCATGCGGCCCGAGCTGCACGAGGGCCGCTATGTGTTCACGACGGTGCCCGGAGCCGTCCCGGAGGGGGCGGCGCCGGTCGTCACGATCGCCGAACCCGAGGGGCTCACCCTGGTCGTACGGCAGGAGGACGCCGACCGGACGGGCCTGGGCTACGCCTATGTGGCGGGCTGGATCACCCTGCGCGTCCACTCCTCCCTGGACGCCGTCGGCCTGACCGCCGCCGTCGCCGCCGAACTCGCCGCCGAGGGCCTCAGCTGCAACGTCGTCGCCGGCTACTTCCATGATCACCTGTTTGTGCCGTACGACGCGGCCGACGAGGCGATCCGGCTGCTCACCGCGCTGGCCGAGCGGGCAGGGACTTAGGGCCTGTCCGATGGGTCAGGGTCGGAACTGAGCGGGGCGTGCGCCCGCCGCCCGCGGCCCCGGAGCGCCCCGCTCCCGCGCCCCGATGTCCGCGCCGCCCGCGCCGTCCGGCCACGTACGATGGCGGCATGTCCTTCCTCCGACGCCGTAGCGCAGCCACGCCCGCTGGTCCTGACTTCGATGTGCTCGCCATGGACCCGGGCGACTGGCCGGGCAATCTGGGTGCCGGGCTGCTGCCCGCGCCCGACGGCACCTGCCAGGGCGTCTTTCTGCGGTACGACCTGTTCGGCGGCCGCGGCCCCGCGATGATCATCGGCAATCTGCCGGAGGGCTCCCCGGCCCGCGACCTCGAGGACGACGAGGTGCCCTTCGAGGTGGCCCAGCTGCTCGCGGCGCTCGGCAACGACGAGCCGGTCACGGTCGTCGAGAGCGAGGACACCCCGGTGATGCACGAGGACAACCTGCTGATCGTCAAGCGCATCAAATGCTCCGAGAGCCGGATCTCCTGCGCCCAGTTCGACCGCAGCGACGGCGTCCTGGTCACCATCGCCAGCTGGGACCGCCCGATCACCGACGATCTCTACGCCCTGCTCAAGCCGCTGCCCGCGGAGCTCTTCCAGCAGGGCTGACCCCACGGCTCACCCCCGCTGCGCCCGGTGGACGGCACCGCCCTCCACCGGGCGCGACGCATACGCTCACCCGACCGGAGCCCCGGCGGCGCCCCTCACGCGTCCGACGGGCGGATGTCGACATCGGCCGCCCGGACGTACCCGACCCGGTGCCCGAGCTGGATCTCGTAGTAGACGTCCTCGCCGCGCACCACCGCATGCCCGCTGACATCGAACGTCGGCGAGTAGAAGTAGTCACCGCGCACCCGGTCCCCGACCGCGTACTTCTGCCCGGCCAGGAGCGTGTAAGGCAGCGGCGAGACGGCCTGGTAGGGCACCCCCGGCGGATACGCCTCCTGCTCCGGGTACGCCCGGCCGTAGACCGGGATGGCCGGGCGGCCGTCCTTCGGCGTGGCGATCAGGCCGCGCGAGTTCACCGCCGTCCGCGCGCCGTCCGGGTTGCGGAACCACGCCTTCTGCCCGAGGTACCAGATCGCCGTCCAGTCACCCGCCCGGTCGGCCACCGCGAACCGCTGGCCGGTGGAGGCGCGGGCCCCGGTGTCATTGACGTCGATGGTCGAATCGCTGCCGTCGGGGTGCAGCCCGATGTCCCGTACCAGCGGAGCGCGCTCGTCCGGCGCGGTGTGGAGCCGGACCGCCGTCGAACCGTGCGACGGGCACGGCTGCCCCGGCTTCGCGCAGCCGGTGTACTGCGGACGGTTGCGGTCGTAGTCGGGGCGGATGGTCACCAGCCCGCCCGACGGGCCCGCATTGGGCTTGAACGGCGCGCCCAGCAGGGTGAAGTAGTGGTCCCAGTCCCAGTACGGCCCCGGGTCGGTGTGCATCCCCTTGATCGTCGCCGTGGTCGTCCCGGGCACGTTGTCATGGCCGATGATGTGCTGCCGGTCGAGCGGGATGTCGTACTTCCTGCTCAGATAGCGCACCAGCCGGGCCGACGTACGGTACATCGCCTCCGTGTACCAGGCGTCCGGCGAGGCGAGGAAACCTTCATGCTCGACGCCGACGGAATGCGAGTTGACGTACCAGTTCCCGGCGTGCCAGCCGACGTCCTTGGTCGGGACGTGCTGGGCGATCAGCCCGTCGGAGGAGCGGACCGTGTAGTGCCAGGACACATACTTCGGGTCCTTGATCAGCCGGAGCGTGGTCTCCCAGGACCCCTCGGTGTCATGGATGACGATCGTGTCGATGCGCTGGTCGCGGGGACGGTTGGCCAGATCGTGGTTGCCGTAGTCGTGATCGCCGAACTCCTCGTACGGGGCCGGGACCGACTCACAGGCCACCGTCCACGGGCACTCCACCTCCCACGGGCCGCCCGGATCGCCCGGCGCGGCCCGGCGGCCCGCCGCCGACGCCTGCCGCAGGCCGGCCCGATTCGCCTGGCCGGAGTCGATGCGCAGCCCGGGCGCGGCGGCCAGGGTGATGAGCTGCCCGGCGTCGGTCATACGGCTCTGGCCCTGCCGCATCACCGCATACACGTCATTCGCGAAGGCGGCGCCCGCCTCGCGGCTGTCCTCGCCCCCGTACCGCGCCACCGCCGCATACCACCGGGCCGGGTCGGCGCTGCCGGCCCGCCCCAGGCTGCGCTGTTCGGCGGCCAGCAGCGCGGCCCCGCCGAGCACGTTCGCCGCCGGATCGGTGCGCAGTTTCTGCGGCGACAGCCCGGTCAGCTCGGCCGCCCGGCGCAAGGTGCGCAGCCGGGCGGGAAGTTCGGCGGGCAGCGCCGCCCGCTCGGCCCGAGCGGCGGCAGCGGCCCCACCGGCGCGCGAGCCGTCCCCGCGGGCGTCCCCGTCCGGCCCGCTGAACTCCGGCGCCCGCGACAGGGCCGTACGGGCGTCGGTCAGATGCATCGGACCATAGCCGCCGGAGACGCTGGGTGCGCCGCCGTGTTCGTCCCAGCGGGACTCCAGATAGGAGACGCCGAGCAGCACACTGCGCGGTACGTGATAGCGGTCGGCGGCCTGGGTGAAGGCGCGCTGTAGTGCATCCGGACCGGGCTTGGCGGCGCCCGCGGACGGGGTGGCAGAGGCCAGCGGCAGCAGCAGTAACGCGGCGGCGGCGACGGTGATGGACCTGCGTAGGGCGGGGCGGGCGGTGCTCTTCTCGTCTTCCGGGGCGGATCCTCGCAAAACTGCCTCCTCAAGCCGGCCCGAGCCGACGCGATGTGACGGTTGATGCGCAAACAGCCGTACGGAGCGGGGACCCGAGAGTAAAGCCAGCCGTCGGCCCGGGGCCAGAGGTGTGCCGACGCTCCCTCAAACGCCACGTCCGGTCGGGATTTCGCATGTCAGGGCATCTCCCGGGGATCCTTCCCGGAGCGGGCGCCCGGCCTGCGGGGCGTCAGTGGAATGGACCAATGTGGCCGGCACCCGGCGTGTCACTTCCACACATGGGTGAGCGGCGCGCCCCGTCCCGGGCGCGCCGCTCTTTCGTACCCCTGGTCAGCGCGTGCCGACCGCCGCCCTCACCGCACGCCGCGCCATCTGGCAGTCGTCGTGGAGCCGGCGCAGGAGCAGCCGCTGCTCCTCGCCCGCCGCGGGCGCACCGGGCTGTCCCGGTCCCGGAGCCCCGATGGGGACGGGCTCGCGCATGGTCCGCTGGACCGCCGTTTCGTAGCGTCGGATCTCGCGGGTGAGGATCAGCATCAGATTCACCAGGAAGGCATCCCGCGCGGCGGGACCCGCCGACTGGGCGAGCTGGCTGATCTGACGGCGCGCCACCGGGGCGTCACCGAGCACCGACCACAGGGTCGCCAGGTCGTAGCCCGGCAGGTACCAGCCCGCGCTGTCCCAGTCCAGGAGCACCGGGCCGGTGGGCGACAGCAGCACATTGTTCAGCAACGCATCGCCGTGGCAGAACTGGCCCTGGGTGTGCGACAGGCCGTGCAGCAGCTTCTGGAGATCGCCCAGGTCCCGGTCGGTCAGCAGTCCGAGGTCGTGATAGCGGCCGATGCGGCCCGCGTAGTCCAGCGGCGCCTCGAACAGGCCGGGCGGCGGCCGCCAGAGGTTGATCCGGCAGATCGCACCGAGCGCGGCCCGCAGGTCCGCGCGGGGCGGGGCCTCGGCCGGATGCCGGGCCGCGGCCGCCACCCGGCCCGGCATCCGCTCGATGATCAGGGTGCAGTTGTCGGGATCGGCGGCCACCAGACGCGGCACCCGTACCGGCGGGCGATGCCGGACGAATGCGCGGTAAGCAGCTATTTCCTGCCGGAACCGCTCGGACCACGCGGGGGAGTGGTCCAGTAAACACTTGGCGACCGCGCTCGTCCGGCCCGTCGTGCCCACCAGGAGCACGGACTTGCCGCTGCGGCGCAGCACCTGGACCGGATGGAACTCCGGACAGATGCGGTGCACCGAGGCGACGGCGGCGCGCAGCTGGGCGCCCTGGCTGCCGGACAAGTCGAGTCTCCCGCTGAGCGGTTGGGTGCCCGTCCCCTGTGACCGCCGGATGCGTCCGCCGGGGAGGCCGGCGACTCCCCCCGCTGACGGGGAGGGGTCGAGATACGGCCCGCTGCCGGAGGGGTGCGGGCGGTACGGCCGGGCGGTGGCGGTCACGGCGGACGATGCTGCATACATGGGTGAGACAGATCCCTTCGTGCGCCGACGAGTTGCAGTGCGCTCCCGGCCCGGTGGAGGGCACCCGGTGAACGGGTCCGTGAGCGGAGGCCGATCCAGGGTCCCTGTCAAGGGCGCGCACCCTGGGGAATGCGGTCCCGCCACCGGGCCGGGGGCTGCACACCTACCGAACAACGGGTGATGGGTGGCAGACCATCTGGCGCACCCTGGCGAACCCTGGCGAATGGTCGCAGCCCATGTCACCGGCCGTTACTGTCAACTCAGTCGAGGAACCTGGGGGCTTGACGTGGACAGGCAGCCGAACACCCGTCTCGCGGACCTTTTCGGCCTGGCGGGCTGGTCCAAGGGAGAGCTGGCGAGACTGGTCAACCGGCAGGCGGCGGCCATGGGCCATCCGCAGCTGGCGACCGACACCTCGCGAGTGCGCCGCTGGATCGATATGGGGGAGACGCCCCGCGACCCGGTGCCCAAGGTCCTGGCTTCCCTGTTCACCGAGCGCCTCGGCCGTGTCGTAACCATCGAGGACCTCGGGTTCGCCAGAACCGGTCGCTCGGGGAAGCGGCAGGCCATGGACGGTCTGCCGTGGGCTCCCGAACGGACCGCTGCGGTCCTCACGGAATTCACGGGAATGGACCTCATGCTCAATCGACGCGGCTTGGTGGGCGCGGGCGCGGCGCTCGCCGCGGGAACCGCTCTCACCGGCGCCATGCACGACTGGCTGCACACCGACCCGGCCCTGACCGCCGAAGCCCCCCGCCACGACGATCCGTTCACCTCCGACGGCCTGGAGCAGATCGGCCTCGACCGCTACGAAGCAGCCCCTGTGGGGTCCCAGGAGATCGATGCGCTGGAGCGCTCGGTCGAAGTCTTCCGCGCCTGGGACGCCAACCGCGGCGGCGGCCTCCAGCGCAAGGCGGTGGTGGGCCAGCTCAACGAGGTGGGCGGCATGCTCGCCTACCGCCATCCCGACCATCTCCAGCGCAGGTTGTGGGGCGTGGCGGCCAACCTCGCGGTGCTGGCCGGCTGGATGTCCCATGACGTCGGCCTGGAGCCCACCGCCCAGAAGTACTTCGTCATCGCCGCCCACGCCGCACGCGAGGGCGGCGACCGCCCCCGGGCCGGCGAGGCGCTCTCCCGCGCCGCCCGCCAGATGGTCCACCTGGGCCGTCCGGACGACGCCCTGGACCTGATGAAGCTGGCCCAGTCCGGCTCCGGCGAGCACACCCTGCCGCGGACCCGCGCCATGCTGCACACCATCGAGGCGTGGGCGCAGGCGGCCAAGGGCAACGGCCAGGCGATGCGCCGTACGCTCGGCGAGGCGGAGGAGCTGTTCGTCTCGGACAAGGGCGATGTGCCGCCGCCCAGTTGGATGCAGATGTTCGACGAGGCGGATCTGCACGGTATGCAGGCGCTGGCCTTCCGTACGCTCGCCGATCACGACCCGTCGGTCGCCAAGATCGCTCAGAGCCATGCCAAGCAGGCGCTGCGGCTGCGCAATGCGGGCTTCCAGCGATCGCAGATCTTCGACTACATCTCGATGGCCTCGGCCTGCTTCCTTGGCGACGACCCCGAACAGGCCGACCGCTACGCCCGGCTGGCTCTGGTGTCCATCGGCGAGAACTCCTCCCATCGCACCTGGGACCGGCTGCGGGAGATGTTCCGGCTCACCAATCAGTACACCGACTACGCCAAGATCCAGGACCTGCGCGAGGAGATCCAGCATGTCCTGCCGAAGGCGAAGACCAGGCAGAAGGGAAGCGGCGCGGGGCTCGGCCCGGGACTGGGGTCGGCCGGCGGTCTGGGACCCAATTTCGCGGTCTGAGCGGTCCAGGTCCGAGGGGTACCGGTCCGGGCGGGTCGATGATGCCCCGTGTGTCAGTCGCCGATCCTGGCGATCAGCACACAGGCGTCGTCCTCGCGCTCGGTGCTGCCGAATTCCTCGACGACGATACGGACGCTGTCCTGGGCGCTACGGGCCGTGGCGAACCGTGGCGCCAGCGCCAGCAGCCGCTCGGCTCCCTCATGGGCGTCGAGGGCGGGCTGACGGCGGGGCACCAGACCGTCGGTGTGCAGGACGAGCAGATCGCCCGGTTCGAGTTGTTCGGTGTGCTGGGCGTAGCTCGCGCCCGAGGTCGCCCCGAGCAGGACGCCCTCGGGCGGGTCCAGCGCGCGCCCCGTGCCGCCGCGGAACAGCAGCGGCGCGGGGTGCCCGGCCTGGGCCCAGGTCAGTTGCCGGGTCCTTGGGTCGAAGCGGCAGCACACCGCGCTGCCCAGCGCGGGCTGGGCGGTGGAGTCCAGCAGCTGGTTGAGGAAACCCATCAGCGGTCCCGGCTGCTGGCCGGTGACGGCCATGCCCCGCAGCGCGCCGAGCACCATCGCCATCCCGGAGGTGGCGGTGACGCCGTGTCCGGTCAGATCGCCGACGCTCAAAAGAGTGGTGCCGTCCGGGAGTTGGAGGGCGTCGTACCAGTCGCCGCCGATCAGTGCGCTGGTGCCGGAGGGGAGATAGCGGCCGGCGAAGTCGAGAGCGACCGGGCCGCCCTGCGGGAAGCGCAGCGAGTCGCGCCACTGGGGAAGCACGGACTCCTGGAGCTCGACCGCCAGCCGGTGCTCGGTCTGCGCGATCTGCCGTTCGCGCTGCAACGAGTCCACGCTCTCGCGCACCGCCGCCTGGCTGCGCCGCAGCTCGCTGACATCGCGCAGTACGGCCCACATGCAGGCCGTGCTGCCGTCGGCGTCCAGCACCGGCTCGCCCACCATGTGGACCGTGCGCAGGCTGGCGTCCGGGCGCACGATGCGGAATTCGCCGTCGATCGGCTTGCCGTCCACCAGGCAGTCGGTGACCATCGCGGCCAGTCCCTCCTGGTCCTCGGCCAGCACCAGGGACGGCAGCTCGTCGAGGGTCAGCGGCCCGTCGGACGGCCGGCGGCCGAACATCGTGAAGAGCTCGTCGGACCAGCTCACCTCGTCGGTGAGCAGATTCCACTCGGCGCTGCCCACCCGGCGCAGCAGCGAGCCGCGCTCGTGCGGGGCCGGCTCGGGAGGTGCCGCGGGCATGTCGGCAGCCGGCGCCTGCTCCGTCTCGTCCTCGGTCGGCAGGCCCTCTCTCAGCTGGTCGAGATGGCCTCCGAGGTCGTCGAGGTGGTGCACCGCGAGGTCGCACAGCGCCCGCTGCCAGCGCAGCTGCGGGTCTGTGGCGAGGCCGGTGTCCACCGCCGCGGACTCCCGTCGCACCGCGTCCAGGCCGCCGCGCAGGCGGCGGGCCTGCGTGATGAGTGCCTCGACGGTGTCGCGCTCGGGAGACCGGTCGGCTGAGTGATCCGCGAAGAGAGGGGACGGCATGACGTACTCCGTGATCAGGCGGCGCCGGGGCCAGGTCTGACAGAAGGGGCCGGTAACGACTGTTGCACAGGCTGCGACGGTCCGTAAGGGATTTGGCATTACCCGATACGGTGGTGCAGCTGGCATATGCCACGGGCCTTCTGTGGCAACCCCGGGGTCGAATCGGCGGAATGACAGCTTCCAGGTAGGCTGCGGCCGCCGTCACACTGTCATGCCCGCCGATCCATGGTGGGAACGACGCATACGGCCCGCGGTCACCGGCAAGAATGCCGGTCAGCGGAAATCCCGTTGCCAGCCTGCCCCTCGCCCCGGATGCTGACCTCATGTTCGATCCAGACATAGCGCCCAGCGGGACCCTGCTCGGCCTCCTTCAGCGAGGCCGCGGCGACGGGACCCTGCATGCCCTCGCGGCGCCGCGCGCCGAGGCGCACGCGGCGCTCAACGACAGCGTGCTGCGTGACCCCCGGCGCGACTGGCAGGTCGAGAACCGCTCGCTGTACTACGCCCGCCTCTACATGCAGCTCGACGGCGGACTCGAAGAGATCGAACGGCACCTCTTCCACCCCGACGACCTCGTCGACACCGGCGAGGAGCGCACCGGCCTCGCCCTCGCGGTGCTCGGCCACCTCGCCGCATACGGCCGCGACGCCGCCCGTCTGCTGCTGCGCAGCTACGCCGCGGCCGGCAGCAACTGGCGCTGGGCCCTCGACGAGCTCGCCCTGCGCGACGACGACGCGGGCCTGATGAGCCTGGCCCCCGCCGTGCTCGCCCGCTTCCCCGACACCGAGGAGGGCCGGGCCGAGCTGGGCGCCGCCGTCCGCGACGCCTTCGAGCCCCGGCCCTGGCGGCTGTGGGCCGAGGACCCCCGCTACGCCCCGCGGCTGGCCGCCGCCGGCGAACAGGGCTCCTTCGACCGATGGCAGCGCCAGCTGCGGCCCCGCGGGCCGCGGCCCGGCTGGAGCGTGACCGAGGTCCTCCAGTGGGCCCAGGAGGGCCTGGAGCCGGAGCACGAGGACCACCGCCACCTCGCCGCCGCCCGCTGCCTGGGCGCCGTGGCGGGCCCCGAGGACCGCCCCGAGCTGCTGCGCACCGCGCGCAGCGGGCCGGACACGGCGCGCGCCGCCGTCCTCCACCACCTCGCCGAACGCGGCGACCGCGACGTTCTCGACCTGATCGAGGACACGGTCGGCTGCCCGCTGACCACCGAACCCCTGGCTGCCGCGGCGCTCGCCGCCTTCGAGCGGATGCGCAGCGTCGCCGCCGTCGAACGGGCCCGCCTGTGGGCCCGGCGTACGGACCGGCTCGGCGGGTCCGCCGCCGCGATGCTCGCCCGCTGCGGCGCGCAGCGCGACGCCGACCTGGTGCTGGCCGCGCTGCGCCGCACCGTCAGGGAGGAAGGCCCCGACGCGGACGGCCTGTGGGAGCTGGTCGACGGCGTCGGCCGCCTCGGCGTCGGCTGCGCCGCCCCCGTACTGCGCCACATCTACCGGGAGACCTCCTCGTCCCATCTGCGCGGCCGGGCCGCCGGTGCGCTCGCCGCCACCGACCCCGGCTTCGCGGCCGGCTTCGCCGTCGAATGCCTGTGGGACTGCGAGGAGACCACCCGCGAACTCGCCGCCCGGCACGCCGCCACCGGCGACGACCGGGTCGTCGAGCAGCTGCGCCGCCTCGCCGCCGATCCGGCGGAGGAGGCCGAGGTCCAGACGGCGGTCCGCAGCCGGTTCGGGCCCGAGGCGCAAGGGGTCTAGGACCTGACCCATCGGACAGGTCCTGGGACGCGCCAGACGCCCGCTCCCGGGGGACGCCCTGCCGCCTCCGTCACTCCCGCGCGAACGACATCCCCTGTGCCGCCAGCGCATCCCGCAGGATGCCCAGCGCCTTGGGACCCATCCCGTGCAGGCGGCGCAGCTCGGCCTCGCTCGCCCCGGCCAGCTGCGACAGCCGCAGATAGCCGGCCCGCTCCAGGGCCCGCCGTGCCGGGGCGCCGACCTGCGGGGGAATGCCGTCGGAGGGCTCGGTCAGCTCCGTGTCGTCGGCCGTCACGGGTCTCCTCACCGGTTCGCTGCGATGCGGCGCCGGGGGCGCCCGTTCCAGCCTGACATCCGGGCGGACCGGCCGCCCGGTCACGGCGGGCGCAGCGCAACGCTCATGGGACGTTTCCCGGCTGGAAAGATCCCCTTGGTCCGGTCCACGCACGGCGCGCCGACAACAGCGGTATGCGTGTCGTCATCGTCACCGAATCCTTCCCGCCCGATGTCAACGGCGTCGCCCGCTGCGCCCTGGAAACCGCCCGGCACCTCGTCCGACGGGGCCATGATCCGCTGGTCGTCGCGCCACTGGGCGGCCATGACCCGGCCGGTGTGACCGTCGAGAGCCCCTGCCCGGTCGTGCGGGTGCCCTCCGTACCGCTGCCCGGCTATCCGCAGGTCCGCATCGCGCTGCCCGGGCGGCGGCTGGCCGCCGCGCTGGATGAGCACCGGCCGGATGTGGTGCACCTGGCAAGCCCGTTCGTCCTCGGCGCCCGCGCGATGGCGGCCGCGGCCCGGCGGCGGGTGCCCGCGATCGCCGTCTATCAGACGGACATGGGCCGCTACGCCCGTACGTATCTGGGCGGTGGCGGTGCGACGGCCTGGCGGCGGATCAGGACCGTGCACGGTGCCGCCGCCCGGACCCTGGCGCCGTCCAGCGCGGCCCTGCTGGATCTGTCCGAGCACGGCGTGCCCCGGGTCCATCTGTGGCCCCGGGGCGTCGACTCCGCGCGTTTTCACCCCGGACGGCGCGATGCGGTGCTGCGCAGCTCACTGGCAGCGGGGCGGGAGCTGCTGGTGGGGTACGTGGGGCGGCTGGCCCCGGAGAAGGACGTCCGGCTGCTGGCCGAGACCTCCCGGCTGCCCGGCGTGCGGACCGTCGTCATCGGCGACGGCCCCAGCGCCGCCGGGCTGCGCGCGGCCCTGCCCGAGGCGCGCTTCCTGGGCCGCCGCACCGGCGATGAACTCGCCCGGATCTACGCCTCCTTGGATATTTTCGTCCACACCGGGCCGTACGAGACCTTCTGCCAGACCGTGCAGGAGGCGATGGCCTCCGGGGTGCCGGTGGTCGCGCCGCGCGCCGGCGGGCCGCTGGACCTGGTGGACCACGGTCGTACCGGACTGCTGGTGACGCCGGGTGACGGCGGGGCGGTACGGGACGCCGTACGGCTGCTGGGGCGCAGCGCCGAACTGCGCGTCCGCTACGGCACGGCGGCCCGCACGGCCGTCGAGGACCGGACCTGGGAAGCCGTGGGGGACCAGCTGCTCGGCCACTACGAGGCGGTGCTCGCCGGCCGGACGGCGGTGGCGGCATGAGCGAGCGCAGCCTGGGGGTCCCCCCGGCCGGAGGCTGGGGG
>NZ_JRKI01000026.1 GCF_000935125.1 Streptomyces natalensis ATCC 27448
GACACCCTGCTCAACTTGACGACGCCCCCGCGCAAGAGGAGGCTGGCTCTCCGAGGCGGTCGGGGTGACTCCGGTTGCGCCTGTTGATGGGGGCACTGCCTAGGCCTGGAGCGGGAGTCGGTAGCTGCGCCAGTGACCGGTGATCTGCAGGGCCATCGAGTTCAAGGAGCGGGCGACCACCGGGTCGTCGAGCTCCCGGACTTCGAGCAGGGCGACCTGTGGGTGGTCACAGCGCAGCTGGGCGATGAGCTCGGTCAGCAGGGCGGTCACCTGCTCGTCGCCCACCTGCTTCCGGCGGAGGACCCCTTCGACGAACGCCGCATCCTCCGCGATCACCGCGGTGACCTGGGCGGACAGCTCTCCTTGGGAAGTCAGCAAGTCCAGTGTCACAAGCGGCAGCGGCCCGTCGTCAAGCCGGTCCGCGACTTCTTCCGGGCTGATCGCCTGCCCCGTGACCTCCGCGTGGAAGGCGGCATACACCGACAGCAAGGCATCATCGGGAGGCTGTGGCATGCGACGGGTGGTCACGCTGAGCAGCCCGGCAGGGGCCCGCCAGTCAGCCAGCTGGCCTGAAGTTGTCCAGTAGCGGCCCAGATCTTCGGCTGACGGGGCACCCAACTCGGCGGCGGCCCGGGCGTCGAGCGAACGGTCGGTGTCGGTCCACACGAGGGCGGTGTACCCGGCGTCCCTGGCCTGTTCGGCGGCGCCCCGGAGCAGACGCACCAGCGCGTCCGTCTCCTCCCCGGTCGGGTCGCGCAGGACGTTGTGGCCGCAGAGGGCGCGCTCCCGCGCCCGCGAGACGAGCAGCCACTGGACGAACGCGGTCGTCTTGTCGTTGACGGCGGCGTAGACCTGCGCCCAGCCAAGGAGCCTGCCGCCTTGCCGCGCGACGACAGTGCACGTCGGCGCCTCGACGTCCACTGGGTCGATATCGGACTCGGGCAAAGCCTCGGCTAGCCCCGCGTACATCTCCTCAGCCAGGCGGACATCAGCGGTCGGGTCGTAGTCGTACTCCACGGAGATGCCCATCCTGTGTGCCCTTCATGTGTGCCAGGTCTTCCGGTCTGCCAGGCTTCCCGGCGTTCCTCGGAAGCTTCGGAGCCCGACTCCGTGCTCAGTTCGGCCGGTCGGCGTGAGCGCCGTTCGGGGGAAATGGTCTGTTCTGCATTGAAACACGACGATCAGCGGGCCCTCGCCGTCCCGGAGCTCTTCTGCCTGTGGCCTGTGGAGAACTCCGCGCCGTCGTACGGAAGTCCCCGGAGACCCAGGACTCGCGCACGCGCAGCAGCGAGACGCCGGATGCGACACACGTCGCGCGGTGGTGACCTACCCGACTCGGGAGAAGCCGACCACGAACTCCTCCCAGATGCCTGGGCAACGTTCCATCCTGGCGGGCACGGAAGCAGAGGGGATGCGAGGGGTGCGAGGCGGGGGAGCTGGCGCGGTGAGTGCCTCGGCCACAGGGAGAAGGTGCGGCTCCACCACGCACCTCCTTCGGGCATGGCCGGATTAAGGGCGCCGGCAGCGAGAAGGCCAAGGAGCGGCCGACCGCCACTGTCGAGCAGGTCGACGCGCTCGCCGACGGGATCGGCCCGCGCTGGCGGCTGGTGGTCTACTGAAGACGGTGACGGAGACTGCGCCGTGACCGGCTGCCTGGCCCGACCATCTGGCGGTCACCTGTGATCCCCTCTCGCCACGTCAGGACGGACGTCGACGCCGGATACCCTGGAGGGGTGATCGAGAATCTTCCTCCCTGTCCGAAGTGCTCCTGTGAGTACACCTACGAGATGAATGCCCTTGTGGTGTGTCCGGAGTGCGGCCATGAGTGGGTTCCCGTCGAGAGTGGTGCGGAGGGCGGGGACGCCTCCGCGGGGGCGGTCGTCAAGGACGCTGTCGGCAATGTGCTGCACGACGGCGACACCGTGGTCGTCGTCAAGGCACTCAAGGTCAAGGGGAGCCCGTCGGGAATCAAGGCGGGCACCAAGGTGCGCAACATCCGGCTGGTCGACGCAGTCGCCGGCCACGACATCGACTGCAAGATCGACGGTTTCGGAGCGATGCAGCTCAAGTCCAGCGTGGTCAAGAAAGCCTGATCTGCCACGTTCCTAGGGCAGCGCGTGGATCGCGACGGTTTCGGCTGCTGGGGTATTGCAAGATTGCGATCAGTCGTCCGTCCTTTTCCCCGCCAGGCGAAACCGCCACGCCGACGACCGGCGCCTACGCGCCGTCGTCGACAGGGCAAACGCCGCCTGAGGCTCAGTCGAGTTTCTTGAGCATCTTCACCGAGGTCGTCTCGTAACCGAGCGACTCGTAAAGGCCACGCGCGCCTGTGTTGAACCCGAAGACGCTGAGACCCAGAGTATGAGCGCCCTGCGCCCGGGCGTACTCCTCGCCGAGGAGCATGGCCATTCGTCCGAGGCCCCGACCACGCCTGTCGGCGTCGATCACGATGTCCCAGATCCACCAGGCGCCGGCGTCGTCGCTCGTATCCGGTCCGATCCAGAGGTAGCCGACGGTTACCCCGGCATCGTCGACTACGTCGAAGACCACGTGCTCCGGGGCCGGTATCCCGGACGGAAAGGAGCGAGCCATGCTCTCGTCCGCCTGCCGGTAGGCGTCCTCGGACGTTTGCCCCAAAGCAACGAGATCCTTGGCGTACTCGGCTCGACTGCGTTCGAGCCAGGCAGAGAAGTGTCGGGCGTCCAGGGGACGGAGGGTTACAGGCACCGGCTCAGCCTGCCACACCGCCGGCGCCTCAGCGGTGCCACCCCTGCTCAGCCGTCACGGCGCATTCCTAACAGGTCAAACGTTGCCTGACACGGCACTTAGCAGTCACCGCACGTGGAGCAATGCTCAGGACCTGTGGATCGGTCTTCGGGACACGGCGCGAAGGGCGTACCTTCCCGAATGATCCTGTGATGGTCACCGAGTAGGCCCGCGTTCGCAGCGCGGGTCGGGAAGGCACGCCCGTGCTCAGCGGAGTAAACGCCGGCGGTTCGACCGAGTCCGGCTCCCTGATCGACGAGATCGTCCGCGAGGGCGCCCCGCCGGATGCTCGCCGCCGCGCTGGAAGCCGATGTTAACCAGTACATAGCCGAGTTGGCTGCCGAGACGGACGGGGCCGGGCGCCGCCTGGTGGTCCGCAATGGCCACCACCGGGCCCGCACCGTGACCACCGCAGCAGGTCCAGTCGAGGTCACGGCCCCGCGCGTGAACGACAAGCGCGTGGACGCGGCCACCGGAGAACGTATGCGGTTCTCCTCGAAGATCCTGCCGCCGTGGTGCCGCAAGTCGCCCAAGGTCAGCGAGGTGCTGCCGCTGCTCTACCTGCACGGCCTGTCCTCAGGGGACTTCGTCCCGGCGCTTGAGCAGTTCCTCGGCTCGGCAGCCGGCCTGTCGCCGGCCAGCGTGACCCGGCTGACGAAGCAGTGGCGGGACGACGTCCCCACCCGCAGTGGTCGAACGCCCATTCACTCCCCCAGAACTGTGCAGTAAGCCAGAAGCGATAGACCTTCCCTTCCCGCCCAGGAGCGACACCGGGTCGCTCCGCTGATGTGGCATCCAAGGCCTGACGGTGACTTGGCGCCCCCGTACCGGGGTTCGCACGGAAGTCGTGCAACGCAGGTCAGAGCGGGGGTACGCACGACCAAAACGCGTCGAGGGTGATCTGGGAACGCTCAACGCATCTGTGCAGGCTGGGGCCTATTTCATTGTCAGCAGGCCAGAGTTGTGACGGCTGGGGGCGTCATGTCCCCTGGAGGAGCAGCTCGTCTTCTCCAGTGCGGACCTCGCCCTCTCGGGTCGACACGAGTCATACATCGTGAGGGGCGATACACCGCCAGCTTCTCGCAGTCGTCTCACCACCTCTCGGCCGGTTGGCAGAGGTGGGCCTGGGTTAGCAGGGGATGTCGAGGGTGACGGCTGCGCCGTGTTCGGTGTTTTCGGCGTGGGCGGTGCCGCCGTGGGAGGCGGCGACGGCGGCTACGAAGGCGAGGCCGAGTCCTGATCCGGGGCTGGTGCGGCTGGCCTCGGCGCGGGCGAAGCGTTCGAAGGCTTTGGGCAGGAAGTCGGCTGGGAAGCCGGGTCCCTCGTCGGTGACGGTGAGGCGGAGGTTTCCGTCGTGGGTGGCCGCGGTGATGTGGATGTCGCCGTGGCTGTGGCGCAGGGCGTTGTCGACGAGGTTGCCGATGGCTGGCCGGAGCCATGTGGCGTCCACGTCGACCGTGCCGGGGGCGGCATCGGCGGTGATGCTGCGGTGGGCGCGTGTGGTGGCCGTGCGGTGGGGGTCGACGGCGGAGGCGATCAGTCCGGGGAGGTCCACGGGGGCACGGGTGAGGTGGTCCGTGGCGCCGACCTGTTCGAGGTCCAGCAGGGCGTTGGTGAGGTTGATGAGGCGCTGGACCTCGGAGTCCACCGAGCGGAGGGTTTCGGTGAGTTCGGCGGCGGTGCGTGGACGGTGCAGGGCGACGTCGAGTTCGGCGCGCAGCAGGGAGAGCGGGGTGCGCAGTTCGTGGCTGGCGTCTGCGAGGAAGCGGTGTTCGCGTTCGGCAGCGGCTTCGAGGCGGTCGAGCATCTGGTTCAGGGTGTGTCCGAGCCGGGTGAGTTCGTCGTCGCGGTCCTCGGGGACGGGCAGTCGTACGCCGGAGGTGCCGTCGGCCAGGGTCGCGGCGCGGCGGCGGTAGCGTTCCACCGGATCCAGTGCTGCGCGGGCGGTGCGGTAGCCGGCGTACGAGGCGGCGATCAGGGTGAGGCCGGCGGCCATGCCGAGCTGGGCGAGGAGTTCGCGCAGGGCCTCGTCGCGGTGGCCGCGGCGCAGAGCCGCGACGGCGATCACGGAGTGGTGGTCAGGCAGCCGGACCCGCTGGGCCTTGATCCGCAAGGTGTGCGGGTTGAGCGGCAGCAGTCCTCCGATGTCGCGATGGACGGTGGTGCCGCCGGTGACGGAGGTGATCTGGGCGGGGGTGAGCAGCTGCTTGGTGCGTACGAGGTTGCTGGCCTGGAGGACTCGCCCGTGGGTGTCCAGGACCTGGTACGCGCTGCCGTCCGGGCCGCCCGGTTTGCGTCCGGCCCGCAGATCTCCCTGCAGGTCGTGGTAGTAGGCGGCCAGATCCGCGTCGAGCTGTTGATCCAGGGCGTGCTGGACTCTCACGTAGACCAGGGCGGTCGCCCCGCCGAGGACGAGGGACATGGTGACGGCGACGGCGAGAACCAGCCGCACCACGATGGGCAGCCGGTGCCATCGTCGCAGGCCCCGGGCGCGGCGGCCGGTCCCGGACGCACCGTCCGGCCTCTCGCCGGGCGCTCCCTCCGGTGGTGTCCCGGCGGTGCCCTCCGGTGGTGTCACGACCGGGTCTCCAGCCGGTAGCCCGTGCCGCGCAGGGTGGTGATGCTGGCCCGGCCGAAGGGCTTGTCGATCTTCGAGCGGAGTTTGGAGATGTGGACGTCGATGGCGTTGCTGTGCAGGTCGGCCTCGCCGTCCCATGCCTCTTCCAGCAGCCGGGTCCGGGTGACCACCCAGCCGGCGTTCTCCATCAGGATCTCCAGTACGGCGAACTCGCGACGGGACAGGTCCAGTTCGGTGCCGGCCCGCCAGGCGCGCCGCTCATCCGGGTCGAGGACCAGGTCGCCGACCTCCAGTCGGCTGCCGAGCGCGGGTCTGCGGCGGGAGACCGCGCGCAGCCGGGCGCTCAGCTCCTCCAGGGCGAAGGGTTTGACCAGGTAGTCGTCGGCGCCGGCGTCCAGTCCCGCGACGCGTTCGTTGATCGCACTGCGGGCGGTCAGCAGCACCACCGGGACGTCGCTGCCCTCTCGGCGCAGGGTGCGGCACACCTGGACGCCGTCCATGCCGGGCAGCATCACGTCCATGACGACGGCGTCCACCCGCGGATCGCGGGCCGCTTCGAGCCCGCTGGGCCCGTCGTGACACACTTCGGCGGTATGACCGGATTCACGTAGGTATTGGACGATCAGGTCGGCCAGCCGGACCTCGTCCTCGACGACCAGGAAGTGCACGCCGGAAGGGTAACCCGCCCGGCGTGAGCCGCCGCGTGCTCCTCGGCGCCCCGATGCGCAGAGAAGGCTTCATGGTCTGTTAATGCGATGTCCCTAGCGTGCGTCGCCTTACGGCAGTAGTCGGCCTCGACCGCCATCGGCGGCGGCCGCTGCCGGGAACGGAGACCACGATCATGCACGGCCCGACATTGATGCTCGCCGACAAGTCGCTCGCCTCGGCACTCACGCTGGGAGATCTGACAGCGCGTGCCGGCCTGGACGTGCTGGCGCTGCTGGTACTGGTCGGCTGGCTCTACCGGCGCCGCCGCCCCGTGCCCGAGATGCCGCTCGCTCTGGCCGCGCTCAACCTCGGGTTGTTCGCCGCGATGACCGCAATCAGCGCGGGCAAGTTCCCGGCCGGTGTCGGGTTCGGGCTGTTCGGCATTCTCTCCTTGGTCCGGCTGCGCAGCGCCGCCTTCACGGTCAGGGATGTCGCGTACGCCTTCATTGCGCTGGTGATCGCGCTGAGCAACGGGCTGCCGCAGCGCGAGACCTGGATGATCATAGCGATCGATGTCCTCCTGCTCGCCGCGGTCCTGGTGATCGACGACCCGGCCTCCCATCAGGCCACGCACGTCATGAAGGTCACGCTCGACCGGGTCTATCGCAGCTCCGAGGACATCCGCGCCGACCTGACGGCCAGGCTCGGCACCGCACCGCTCTCGGTCGAGGTCGACGAGATCGACTACGTACGGGAGACCACGCGGGTCTCAGCCCGGTACTCCGTGGAAGAGGGCGCGCGGGTCTTCATCCCCGGGCAGCGGGACGGGCAGGATTCCTCGCCGGTCCCCGCCGACCCGGCGACGGGCGGGGGGAAGTCGCTGTGAGCGTCACGACGGATACGGCCCCCATGTCCTCCGCATCCCCGGACACTGGGGTAGCGGCCCTGCCCCGCGCACGGTTCACCGAGCTGCTGCAGTTGGACACGCTGCGGGGGGCCTCGCTCGCCGAGATCGACGCCGCGGCCGCCCTCCAGCACCGGGTGGACCGCAAGTACCTGATACCGGCCTCCTCGGCGGCCCAGCTGGTATCCCAGCTGGCCGCTACCCACCAGGTCCTGGACATCCACGGGCGCCGCACCACCGACTACCGCAGTACGTACTTCGACACCGCCCACCTGGCCGCCTGGCGCGCCCATATGCAGGGGCGTCGTCGCCGGTGGAAGGTGCGTACCCGGCTGTATGCCGAGGACCGGCTGTGCCGGATGGAGGTCAAGACCAAGGACGGCCGCGGCGCCACGGTCAAGCGCGCACACACCGTCGACGCGGATGCCTACGGCCGCCTGGAGAGCGGCACCGAGGCCGCCGCCTTCGTCGACAGCGTGCTCCGCGACAGCGGGGTAGCGGTCACGGCTGCCGATCTCCAGGCGGCCGGCGAGGTCTGCTACCTCCGCGCGGCCCTCGCCGATCTCGAAGCCGGCACCCGTCTCACCCTGGACGGCGCTCTCGCCTGCCACCGCGACGACCGGACGGCGGCGCTGGAACCTGGCTACGTCCTGGTCGAGACCAAGGGCACCGCCCGGCCCGCTCCAGCCGACCGGCACCTGCTCGGCCTGGGCGCCCGGCCGGTGTCCCTCAGCAAGTACATCGTCGGGCTCTCGCTGCTCGTACCGGGACTGCCCGACAACAACGTCCGCCGCCTCGCCCGCACCCGCTTCCGCACGGGCCCGCGCGCCGAGACGCCTCCCGCAGCCCGAACCGGAAGGAACACCCCCGCATGAATCGCCCCCGCCGCCTGAAGTGGCAGTACCCCGTGATCGCCGTCGTCGCCGCCGGCGCCGTCGGCTTCGGCCTCGTGCACGCCTCGGCCACCCCCGCCTCGGCGAAGAAGAAGCCCGGCGCGACCCAGCTGATCAAGAAAGATCCGCCGCCCACGCTCTTCACCGACGCCCAGGTGGCCGGCCTCGCCAAGCAGCAGGAGGCACAGAAGCACACGGCGGACGCCCTGTTCGCCAAGTGGAAGGCCGCACACGGCTCCACCCGCGACGACAAGGCTTTCTTGACCTGGGCCGCGCAGCAGGTCCCGGCTCCGCCGAGCAAGGCCGACCGGACCGCCGAACTGCACCAGGTCCAGCAGCTCGCCAAGACCCGTACCGCCGCGGGCAAGAAGGCCGCGACCTGGCTCGAAACCCACGGCAAGGGCGACATCTGGAAGCTCTACGCGCACGACCAGCGCGAACTGCTCCCCCAGGAGCAAGGGACCGTGGAGAAGACCGAGCTGAAGACCGCCCTCAAGCTCGCCAAGGCGATCACCGAGAAGGTGGCCGCCCGCGACAAGCAGCCCGCCCCCTACGTCCTCGACCCGTCCCTGCGCCCCGACAAGCACCTCAAGGCCGGGCAGAAGGGCCCCTACTCCTACCCCTCGCGGCACGCCGCCAAGTCCGCCGCCGCTGTCACCCTCCTTGGTGACTGGTCCCCGCACCGCGCCGAGGACTACAAGGCGATGGCCGCCCAGATCGTCTACTCCCGCCTCTACATGGCCGGTCACGTGAACAGCGACATCACCGCCGGCACCCTGGTCGGCGACCTCGTCGGCGACTACTTCCAGAACGCCGCCGCCACGTCCGCCGCCGGGAAGTAGCCCGCGCCGTGCGCTCGGCCATGCCGATACTGCCGCGCCCCCGCCCCACCCGGGCGGGCGTCGCGGCCGGCAGTACTCTGCTGCTGGCCGGGGTCGCACTCGCCTTCACTGTGGCCCAACTTCTGTTCGTGGCGCCCGGGTTGCATCTGGGCTGGGACGAGTCGGTGTACGCCAGCCAGGTCGCCCCGCACATCCCGTCCGCGTACTTCAGCGCGCCCCGCGCCCGCGGCGTCTCGGTGCTTGTCGCCCCGCTCACCCTCCTGACCTCATCCACGCTCGCGCTGCGGGTCTATCTCGCCGTGCTCTCCGGCGCGGGGCTTTTCCTCGCGTTGCGCGTGTGGCGGCGGCTGCGGCCGGTGCCGGTGCTCGCGCTGGCCGGTGTGCTCTTCGCCGGCCTGTGGGTGACCCAGCTCTACGGGCCGCAGGCGATGCCGAACCTCTGGACCGCCCTGAGCGGACTCGCCGCGGTCGGCTGCTTCCTGCGGGCCGCCGGAGACCGGAACGACCGGCGGGCACTCGTCGGCCTGGGACTCGCCCTCGCGGCCGCCGCACTCTTCCGCCCCACGGATGCGGTGTGGCTGTCCCTGCCGATGGCAGCCGCCGGGCTCTTCGTACGCCGCTGGCGGCGCCCGGCGCTGCTCGCGGCCATCGTCGCCGGGCTCGCACTGGGCGGCGCACAGTGGATCGTCGAGGCGTACCTGTCCTACGGCGGCGTCCTCGCGCGGCTGCACCGCTCCAGCGTCATAGAGGGCGGCCTCGGCTGGCATGTCGCGATCGGCGACCAGCTGCGCACACTGGCCGGCGGCCCCGAACTGTGCCGCCCCTGCACGGTGCCCTGGCGACACCGGACAAGCGCGATCTGGTGGTTTATGACACCCGCCCTCACGCTCGGCGGCGTCCTGGCGGCCGCCCGCGCCCGGCGGCTCGCCACATCCCTGCTGCCCGCCCTGTGCGGCCTTTCGATCGCAGTCCCGTACCTGCTGCTCATCGACTACGCGGCGCCACGCTTCCTGCTCCCCGCCTATGCTCTGCTGGCCGTCCCGGTCGCCGACGCCCTGGCCTCCGCGACCCGGTCCGTACGCCCCGGCTGCGGCCGACCGCCATTGCTGTGGCAGCCGCGCTCGTCGCGGTGCAGCTGGTGAGCCAGTACGCCATCTTGACCCGTGCCGCGCGGACCGCCGCCGACGGCACCGGCGACTACGCCCGTATCGCCGCTGACCTGCGCACCTACGGGCTGCGGCCGCCCTGTCTGGTCACCGGCCGGCTGGCCACCCCCGTCGCGTACCAGGCAGGCTGCGCCTCTGGGCAGGTCACCGGACACAACCAGAACACCACCGTCGCGAAGGTCCTCGCCACGGACCGCGGTGTCCGCGGCCAGTGCGGCGGGCAGAAGAGTGCTCTGCCAGGGTCGGGCGGCCAGCAGCTGCCCGACCGTCAGATCCCAGGCGTCCTCCAGGTCAGCGTCGCCCAGGCGCGCTCACTCCAGGTGAGCGCCGCCCAGGTACGCCCCGTCCAGGCGGGCCCCGATCAGGATTGCCCCCTCCAGGCGCGCGTGGGCCAGGCTCGCCGCCTCCAGGTGGGCGTCAGCCAGGATCGCACCGCGCAGGTCAGTGCGATGCAACTGGAGCACGAAGGGCTCATCACGATCCCGGGGCCGTCGGCCGAGCACGGTCAGCGCTGCCTGGACCGGCTCGCTCGTCTGCGATAGCGCAACCTGGATGACTCCGCGTCGGCGCCCCCGGGCGACGGCTGACGTTGCAGCCCGCAGACGTCGGCGGGTGCGCCGCAGGCGCTCATGCGGCGAGCGCGTGTTGGGGGCAGGGGCGTGTTGGCCCACGATCCCCACACCCCGCCTGACGCCATCCGCCGTCGCCTTCATGTGGGCAAGGCGCTGCCGTACACCGTCGGCCAGATCGGCATAGAACGGCACTCGCGCGGCTGCTGGAGGATTGCGGTGCAGGCGCCCGTCACTGGACGAGCGGGCGAACGGGCCGTGGAGGACTCAGCCGGCTGCCGCGAGGGTGACCGGGGCCGCGTCCGGGCGGCGATGCGGCCGGGCCAGGTCCGTGAATTTTTCCTTTGCTGCACCGCATGCACGCGACAGCACCCCCGTCGTCGGGCCGGCGGGCCGGACGAGGGGGCTGTCGCGCGCATGCGCCCGCCGGAAAGCCGTGGGGCGCCCTCGCGCCGAACGTTGTCGGCGTTTTGGTGTATCGGCCTACCGTGTCGCTGTGGCGGCGGCGACGAGCTCTACTAGAGGGAGCACGGGCGGGCTGCCGCCAAGCCGGAGGCAGCGGCCGCGCTGTCCTCCGTCACCGATTCTGCAGGGGTCATGCTCGCGTCGTCGTCGGCCTCCTGCAAGTAGTAGTTCTGGATGGCTTTGTACGCGTCGCACTTGCAGATGTTGTCGCCCGGGGCGCAGGCGGGGACATGGAGACCAGGCTGCGCCGCGGGCTGGGAATGTGCCGCCTGGCGCGGCGGGGCGGCGTCGGCGAACGTCGTGGCGCTCGCCCCCAGGACTGTGGCTAGCGAGGTGGTGGCGAGAGCGAGAGCGGCAAGCAGGGGACGGCGTCGCATGGTGGGCCCTTCATGCAGAGGGTTTGGGGAAGGTCCCGGAGGACAGCGCCAGCGTGTCCTTTCGCCATCGTGGCCCGCTATCCCTCGGACGAGTGAGACCCCGCCAACCACCGGCCAGCCCCCCCCGGACACCGGATCTGGGACCTCCTTGGCATCCCACAGCAGGTTGGCGTCGGTCGCGTCGAAGTGGACCACGTGCTCGCGCGGGGTGGCCGGAAGTCCCGCCTGCACGGCGGCGAGACCCTTCACCTGGGCGATGCGCTCAGCGACCTGTTCGCGCCGCCGCAGGTCGTCCTCGGACAGCCCCCCAACCGCGTCGATCAGCCCCAGCAACCGCTCGCCCCGCGCGCTCAGGTTCCCAGCCGATGCTGCCCACCAGCGGTTCTTGTTCGGCTTGTAGGAGCTCACGGGGCAGGTGGCCAAAGCCGTGTGGAGCCGGCCGAGGGCCGTACCGATCTGGCGGCTGCGGTGTACGGCGTCTCCAGCGAGGCGGCATCCACCCACAACACGGATGTCGGGTGATCAACCTCAACGCCAACGAGCAGCACGCGCGGCTGTACCGCTCCCTTGGCTTCGCCCACAACACGTGGGCCATGAGGCTGGCTTCCAAAAGTCCTGCCGGCACCCCAGCCTTGCCGACAGCGGGCATTCTGTGAGACTGGGTGGGCCCGGCGGCTGGATTCTGCGTCCGGCCGATGCTGCCGCCGCCGGGCCTGGCCGGCGTGTTGGGCCCCGGCTCGAGCGCCTTCGCCCACCTCCCGCTCGGCTTGGGCCCCGTGGTGCTGCGGCGCCAACGGGAGACTGAGGAATACGGTGTGGACGACCCGACCGGCGAGCCGTTCGTCGCCGAGGTGGAGTTCGGCGTACTTGCGGTAGGCCCGCTTGAAGCGGTCATGGAAACCCCAGGATCCGCGCGGGTTCGCGCACGTCTGACGTCGGCGCAGTCCCCGCAACTACCTGGCCTTCCTCGGCCTGGCCGCCGCCGTGTGCTGCTACAAGCACGTCATCCGCCTCACCACGTAGGACACGGTCTAATGAACTGGCGGGCCCTCGCCCGTCACCTCGGCCGCCGCGAGCACATGAGCGACACCGTCCAAGCTGTCGCTGGCCTGCTGTCTCATCAGCAGATCACCGACCCGGCATCAGCACGGAAAATGTAAACACCGAGCCCCACCGAAGTCCCCGACGTCTAGAGACGTCTATGCGTTTGGTGGTCGCGATTACGCTCGTGCCTGAAGCTCATATTGTCCGGTAGCGCGCGTCACAGACGTGTGCCCCCGCGTGACAGCCTGCCGGGCGGCCGCGTTCGGTTACCTGATGGCCGCGCAATGTGATCCAGGGCGGGCTGCGATGCTTCGCAGTACACTGAGCTTGGGTTGGGCTTTGAACAGGGCCGGGGCGACCACTACTGGCGGCACCAGTTCACAACTAGACAACAGCATGTCTCTGCCATCCCCTTACCCGGCTTCTCCAGCCGTGGTGGACGCCGTGCGCCCTCGCGACGGGCGAAGCGGGCTTCGCGTGAGGAGCCTGAAATGAACGGCAAATTTTCGAACATCGAAGCAGGACATCTTCCAGCCGATCCCGGTCTCGGACCGGGACACGCGCCCGCCGCGGTCGCGGTGGTTCCGTCGGCTGGCGACTGGACAAAGGTCGGAACCGACGACCGCATGCTTTACTGCATGAGGCAACTCGTCGACCGGTACGGTTATCCGCCCGCAGGCGCCGCCGGGATCGTCGGGAACTTGTGGGCAGAGTCGGCCATTCTGCCGAATCGCATCGAGGGCAGCTCGCCGTCCACCCCGATGCGCGCGCAGAACTTCGCCGGAGTAACCACGAATTTCACAGCCGCCCAAATCATGGATCGGAAATCACCTCATCAGGGGCCCAAGCTACCCGGCGTCGGCCTCGCCCAGTGGACTTCGCCCTCTCGGCGGTCGGGGCTTTTCAGGCACGTTTACAACGGAGCTGCGCTCGGGGCGGATGTCCTGTTCAACATGGATGTCCAACTGGACTATCTCGACCACGAATTGCGTACGAGCTACTCCGGAGTCCATCAGGTCCTTTCCAGCCAGGTGGTGTCGGTTGAGGCTGCAAGCGACGAAGTCGTTTACAACTTCGAAATTCCGGGGGCCATTCTCAGCGGCCACAGCAAACTGCCACGCGCCGACGCCCGCGTGCAGACGGTCTTCAAGCAACGCCGCGCACCATCGAACAGGGCACTGACCGCCTACCAGTCAGGTGGCAGCCCCGCCACCTTCGAGCCGTTCCCTGGTGCGTCGTTCTTCCACACCGGACAGAAATCGCCGATCATCGCCGCAATGCACCAACGGCTCGTCGCCGAAGACTGCAACCGGTACCAGTCGAGCGCCAACGCCGACATATGGGGCCCGGGCGATGTGAAGTCCTACGCCGCCTGGCAGCAGAAGCTCGGCCTCGAAGGCGACGATGCCAACGGCATCCCCGGCAAGACCAGTTGGGACCAGCTGCAGGTCCCCAACGTCTAAAGGCAAAACCTTCGAGGAACGGTTCCAGTACCTTTCTCTCCGCGGGGAAGTCGGGAGATCGACCTTCGGATTCGACCGATCATCGTTCGTGACAATGGATGTGATTTTGGTGTAGACGGCTACGAGATTCACGACCGTAACTACATACATCACATGAATCCGATGACGGTTGACGACATCTCGACTGGCGACGCGAGGATTCTTGATCCTGAGTACCTGATCTCAACAACCCATCGAACCACAACGCCATTCACCACGGCGACGAGGGAATTCTTCCCCGATCGCTCGTCGAACGTAGAACTGGCGACACAAAGTCGTGGAACTGAAAGGACGGCGTCATGCCCGAGAAGAACTACGACGACGAGGACGTGAAGGCGGCTCTCGAGAAGACAGACACCTCCCATGGACCCGGCACCGACAACCTCGATGACCTTCCGGAGAGCGACTTCGTCGCCTTCGCCGAGGACGGCGTCGAGAACGACACGGAGGCCCCCAAGTGACTGCGACCATCGCTTATGACCGTCCCGTCTCGAACCTCATCGACCAGCTGAGCGCGACGGGCCACGTCACCCACACGCCCTACAGGAAGACTTCGGTCACGCTGCACCACAACGACGGCAATGTCAGTCGGCTTTCGCACCAGGGTGTGCTCAACGGCTGGAAGACGCGTAAGGCTTCGGCCCACTTCGACGTGGACGCCGCCGGTGCCGTCGCTCAGTACGTCAAGGTGAACGAGTACGCCTGGGCCGTCGGCAACAAGGCCGGCAACCAGAGCTCGATCAGCATCGAAATGGCGAACGCAACACTCGGGCCCAACTGGACGGTCGCCGAAGCCACCTGGAAGAACGCCGCACGTCTCGCTGGCTGGAACTTCGCCAAAGTGATCGGCGAACGCCCCAGCAAGAGCAACCTCTTCTACCACCACCACTGGACTTCGACCGTCTGCGCCGGCCCGTACATGAACAAGATCTACGACCAGGTCCTCGCGGCGGCTCAGGAGGCGTACGACCACTTCAAAGATTCACACCCCACCCCCGGGCCGGATACCGAGCCGTTCCCTGGTGCGTCGTACTTCCACACCGGACAGAAATCGCCGATCATCGCCGCAATGCACCAACGGCTCGTCGCCGAAGACTGCAACCGGTACCAGTCGAGCGCCAACGCCGACATATGGGGCCCGGGCGATGTGAAGTCCTACGCCGCCTGGCAGCAGAAGCTCGGCCTCGAAGGCGACGATGCCAACGGCATCCCCGGCAAGACCAGTTGGGACCAGCTGCAGGTCCCTAACATCTGACCGTCCTCGCTGATGGCTTTATCGAGCAGGAGTTTGGGAGGCACCGGGTCTCTTGCCGGATGGACGAGCGTGGCCAGGAGCCGTGGGCGGGAGGCCAGCCTGGCCTGATGCCGTTCCTGCCACAACGGACCTACTTCGGAAACGAGTTCAGCGATCACATCGGCCGACAGTGCGGGTGCCGATAAATCGTCCATCCAGGTGACGGCCTTGATCACCAATCTTCGAGCGCACCCGCTTGCTTGGCCCGCGGTCTTCACTCAGACAGGGCGCGGGCGGCATCATGACCTGTCGTGCTGCTACGCCTGGGTTACCTCGCGGTCACGAACACCTTCACGTTCCTACGCCTGCTGCCGATGAGCGAACGGAGGAAGGAAATCGAGATTCTGGCGCTGCGCCACCAACTACTGGTCCTGCGGCGCCAGACCGGGAGCTCAAGCACGGCTTGGGCCTGGACCACTTCGAGGGCCGCTCCTGGCCTGGATGGCACCACCACGTCACGCTGGTCACCGCCGCCCACGCCTTCCTCACCGAGCAACGGCTCTCCCCAAAAGCCCGCACACAGGGCTCGCTCCCCCTCTACCAGATCCTCGATGCCCTCCAAGACCTCCTGAACTGCTGGACCGGCCTGTGCAACACCTGCCACCAGCCCCTGCCCCGACCCCGGACCAGACACCAGCCAACAAGATCCACCTCAACCTAACGGAATCCTACTAGCCGGTACAGAGGCATAGCAATCACCGCAGTTGCGCGCAGCAACGGCCCGCCCGGCGCTGACGGCGGCCCGCGCGGGTGCGGAGAACCTGCTCGAGGAGGCGTCGCTGGTTGACCTCGCTGCCGACGTGACATTCTGTCGCTGGGCGTGACAGGGCCCCTTTCACCGCTCGGGTGGTGAAAGGGGCCCTTGTCCTGTGAGGGTGCTACTTGATGCGTACGTAGTAGCGGTCGTTCTCGCTCTCGCTCAGGGTCTTGTCCCAGGCCAGGATGCGGTCATCGGTGGTGTAGGCGCGAAGCTTGGCTCCGGCTTTCTGGTTCTTACAGCGTCTCCGGGGCCACGAGGCTGATGCACCGGCTCGGCTTCTCCCCGCAGGTCCCCGCACGACGGGTCGCCGAGCGCGACGAGCAGGCCGTCACCGGGTGGAAGGAGGCGACATGGGCGGAGGTAAAAGGGCACGGGCGGTCTGCGGGGGTTACATCTGCTTCGAGGACGAAGCAGGCTTCACCCGACGGCCGCCCCGCGGACGAACCTGGGGCCGCCGGGGCGTCACCCCGGTCGTGACAGTCAGCGGACGGCGTTCCGGACGGCTCTCCGTGGCCGGACTGATCGCGATGCGGCCCGGTTCCCGGACCCGACTCTGCCACCGCCTACGGACCCACCCCGCAGGCAAAGGCACGCGTCGCAGCATGGGCGAACGCGACTTCATCGCACTGGTCGACGGTACCCACCAGCTGGTCAGAGCACCGATCGTGCTGGTGTGGGGCCGGTTGAACACCCATGTCTCCCGCACGATGCGCAACCTCATCGCCGAACGGCCATGGCTGACGGTGTTCCTGTTGCCCGCCTGCTCGCCGGACCTCAACCCGGTCGAATGGGTGTGGGCACACGTCAAACGCAGCCTCGCCAACCTCGCTGTCATGGCCCTCGACCGGCTCGAAACTCTCGTCCGCAACCGACTCAAAGGTCTCCAGTACCGGCCCGACACCCTCGACGGCTTCATAGCCGGCACCGGCCTGGCCCTCGACAGCCCAACGCCACCCTGACGAGCCGAAGTCAGTAACGACGTGAAGATCGGGAGCGTGGCCGTGACGTGGAGGGGGCCGCACGGGTTCTTCGAGTGTGATCAAGAAGAGGTGGGCCCGTGCGGCCTTGTCCCATCCTGCCTTTACCGGCTTCTCCCGCACACATCTCAGCGGTTTGATCGAGGAGTTGACCCCTCGGAGGCAGGCCTGACGGGAATCCGCGCTGCGTGAGCGGCGCCACGGTGCCCGCCGACGGCAGGCCGGAGCCGGACCGAAGTACGAACTGGTCCTCGCCGACCCGCTATTCCGACCTGGAACCATCGCCGCCGCCCCACCGGGCGGGTGGCGGTGCGCCGGCAGTGGATCGACCGCGCTCTCCCCCAATACACCGGCGTCTCTGCACCAAAGGAGATCGCTTGAGCCACCGCGCACGGCGACCGCCACTTCGCCAACCTCACCACTACCGGGCCAGCACTGCTCGACTTCGAAGGATTCGGCCTCGCGCCGGCCGACTACGAGTCGGCGCTGCTGTATGCCTACTCCCTCCTCGCCCCCCGAACCGCCTCCCGGGTCCGCGCCGAATGCCCGATCCTGAACACCCCGGTCGGCCGCACCACGCTCCTCGCCGTCGCCACCGACCTGCTGCAATCTGCCGCCCGCGGCGACCACCCGAATTGATCCAACCGTTGCGGGCCCTGGTTACAGCCGTAGCGACGTGAACAGGTCAGCAGCTCGGTGAGGAGTCTGTGCTGTTCGCTAAGGCCCTCAGCCCGGGCATGCAGCCGAGCCCTCGGGCGTCCGCACCCGCACCCAGATCCGCTCGGCCTCGTCGACCACATCCTCGACAGCCAGCAGACCCAGCCCCGAAAGCACCGTATCCACGAGCTCGTTGACATCTCGCACACGATGCCAACGAGCCCAGTCACGCTCCGCTACCACCGAATGTGAGCCAGGGCGTTGAATCGACACACCCGAATCCAGCTCACCCGTTTGACCTACTCCCTCGCAAGCCGGGGACGCCTATGATGGGTATTCCTATCTATGCAGTCACAACTAAATGGCCCGGGGAGGCGCCCGCATGCTGCCTATCGGCGACGTCCGACGTATCGACTGCCACCTTCACTACATCCCCACAGCGATGCCCAACCCGCTTCGCCGAACCGACGAGTTGGGCAAACTGGATCTGATGCGCATCGCGCAGGACCGGCCCGCCTATCGCGACCTGCGGGTGATGGCACAGGTCATGGACCAGACGGGTGTCGACATCGGCCTGATCATCAGCACCGGAACGGACCATCTCCGAGGCATGGGGCCACTCTCCGAGGTGACCGAGGCATACAACCGCTCGCTGTCCGAGGACCTCCAAGCCGCCGAGGGGCGGTTTTTGGCGACCGCAGTGGTCGACCCCATGGGCGGTGGCGACGAGCTCGCACAGCTGAAGCGGTCGCTGAAGCTGCCGAACATCTTCGGCATCGGCCTCACGACCGGGTCGGACGGAGTCACCCTGGACGACCCTCGCTATCTGCCGATCTTCGAACTGGCAGCGGAATACGATGTGCCTGTCACCGTGCATCCGGGCCAGGCGTGGCCGGGCTGGGTGAAGCCCATGCGGCTCAACGAGACGGCTTTTCTGCTGCACGGGCTGGGCTTCCTGCTGGCCGATGCCATGGCACTGTTCCTGATGGCCAACGCCGGGGTGTTCGAGCGCTTCCCGAGCGTGCGGTTCATGTTCTGCCAGTTGGCTGGCATTGCCCCGTTCTGCTGTGGGCGTTGGGACTTCCACAACAAGCAGGAGCATCTCCGCCAGCGGCTCCTTGGTGGCGAAACCCCTTCCTGGGCGTCTCGAGATCTACGTCAGATCCTGTCCCAGATCTGGATGGACACGCACTCCCAGAACCGGGATGCCATCCGGCTCGTCGTCGACCAAGTCGGCGAGCACACGATCGTCCTGGGAGGCGACTACCCCTGGACACCAACGGAGTTCGGCCTGGAGTACACCATGGCCGAGCTTGACGCTCTGCAACTGCCGCCGGGGAAACGACGCAAGCTGGAGCGCGACAACGCCCTGGCACTGATTGGCGGGCCCTGGGCCGCCGGACTCCGCGAATCCGTCCCCAAGAAAACCCTGTCTGACTAACGAGTTCGTGCGTGGTTGGCGCTGGTGCGCCGAGACCGTGGTCATTGACCATGGCATCCGTGATGGAAGGCCGGCCACGTGCAGTGATCATCCACAATCGTCAGGTCACTGGGCTGGTCACCCGGGATGATCGCTGAACTGGTCGAGGACGTTGGTCCGTTACGCCCGCCGTTGGCTCTCGGAAGTTTGGCGATGGCGTTCGGACGCGTGCTCGATCAGCCATCGGAGAGCTCGCCGTACCTGCGCGACGATGTCGTCGAGGCGGTAACCGGGGGCGAGTCCTTAGCCGATCGCCGCGAACGCGGAACGGCTCGCGACCAGTCCGCGGGCCGGGAAGGACGACTCGTTCTTGCTCTGGATCTCCCCCATCATCAACCACGCCCGCGGGGACGGAAGCGAACTGGAAGGCTTCGGTAGCCGAACAGGAAGTTCGAGTAGATCCGCGTCGGTTCGCCGACGAGTTCGAAGTCAGCGACGGATTCCACCAGGGAGCGGAGGAGGGCGTTCAACGCCGATCGTCCCAGGTAGGAGCCTATGCAGAAATGCGGGCCGTGGCCGAAGGAGATGTGCTTGTTGGGGGTCCGGGAAAGGTTTAGGTCGCCGGGGGCCTCGAACACGGTCTCGTCGTCGTTCGCCGAGGTGTTCCACAGCGTGACGATGTCGCCCGCGCGGACGTCCTTGCCGCCGATCACGAGGTCACGCGTCGCGGTCCGGGCGAAGTGCATGGCCGGAGTCGCCCAGCGAAGCAGTTCCTCCACGGCGATGTCGATCGGGACTCGGCCCTCGCGGAGAGCCTGCCACTGGTCGGGGTGCTCGGCGAGGGCGCGGATCGTGCTGATCGCCGACATGCGTGAGGATTCATCACCTCCCAGGATCAGGCTGTAGCAGTTGAGTGCGACGTCCTCCAGGGGAAGAACGCCGTCGCCCATCACAGCAGTCGCCAGCATGCTGACCACGTCGTCGCCGGGCCTCAACCGGCGCTCGTCGGCCAACTCCATGAAGTAGAGGACGATTTCGTTGCGCGCGCTGAGCGAATCCAACTCGTCCGCGTCCGGCGTCGGCGAGGAGAGCGTCCGCTTGTTCCATTCCAGGAGCTGCTGGCGATCCTGCTCGGGTATGGACAGTAGGTCGCAGATGGTCTGCATCGGGATGTGTTCGGCGATCTGAGTCGCGAAGTCGAACGGCCCGGTCCCGGTCATCGCGCCGACGAGGGATGTGGTGCGCTGGCGTATCCGCTCCGCGACGCCGTGGAGCACCCGGGGGGAGAACGCGCGCTGCATCAGGTTGCGGAGCAGCCGGTGCCTGGGGCGGTCGGAGACCGCGAGCATCCTCCCCCCGGCGGAGTCGTCACCGCGGAGCAGCACGTCCAGGACGGTTCCACGGGCGGAACTCAATGCTTCTGGGTTGTTGTAGGCCGACTGCACGTCGGCGTGTCCGGCCACTACCCAGAACCCCGGGTGCCGCTCGGTGGCCTCATGCCAGTACACGGTTTCGCGCCTGCGGACCTCACGCCAGAAGTCGCGCGGATCGTGCGTGACGAAGGTGGCCGGGTCGGTGAGGTCGAGTGAGTGGACAGGGGAGACGGCCGTGCTCATCCGGGATTCTCTTTCATCGAAGGTCGGTGACGGTTCGGCGAGGTGGGCTCCAGGCCGGACGGAAGCGGCTACTTCAACGCTTGGAGTGCCTGTGCCAGCTCCGACAGGGTGCGCGTCTGGAAGACGGATCGCATCGGCAGGTTCACCCCCAGCTCCTTGCGGATCCGGGTGGTGAGCTTGGCCACGGTCACGGAATTCCCGCCCAGCTCGAAGAGATTGTCCTCGGGATTCACATGCGGCAGACCGAGGACCTCGGTGACCACGCGGTACAAGACCTTTTCAGGCGTGGTATCCCCTTCTGTCGGTTCGGGCGTCGGGCGAGGTGCGACGGGATGCGCCGAGGTGTGCAGCGCTTTGCGATCGATCTTGCCGTTCGGCGAGGCGGGGAACTGTTCGAGCAGGGTGACCGTGGCGGGGATCATGTGCTCCGGCAGGGACTGCGCGACGTGCCGACGTAGCTCAGCACCGGTGACCGGGGAACCGGACCGGGCCTTGACGTATGCGACAACGAGCGCGTCAGCGAGCTGCCCTTCTACCGCTACCACGGCGATGTCGACGGCGGGGTGATTGGCCAGGCACGCCTCGATCTCGCCCAGCTCGATGCGGAAACCGCGGACCTTCACCTGGTCGTCGGCCCGGCCGGTGAAGAAGAGCTCACCGTCGGCCCTGCGCCAGCCGCGGTCTCCCGACCGGTACATCCTGCTTCCCGGCGGGCCGAAGGGATCCGGCACGAACCTGGTCGCGGTCAGGCCCGGACGGTTCAGGTAGCCGCGTGCCAGACCGGTGCCGGCCAGGTAGAGCTCGCCTTCCTGGCGGTCGGGGACCTGCTGTAGCCGCTCGTCGAGCAGGTAGACCCGGGCGCCGGTCCACGGGACTCCGATGCTGATCTCGTCAGCGTCGCTGATGGGTCCGGCGATGGTGGATCCGACGGTCACCTCGGTGGGTCCGTAGCCGTTGAACATGCGCCTGCCGCGCGACCATTCCCGGACCAGTGCTCTGGTGCACGCGTCGCCGGTGGACATGATCGTCCCGCCCTTCAGCGCATTGTCGCTGTCGGTGATGCTCAGGACCACGGGGGGCAGTACCGCGTGCGTGATGTCGTGCTGGACGAGTACCTCTTTCAGGGGCTGACCCGGCAGCAGGTCGTCGGCGTCCGCCATCACCAGGGTCGCGCCGGACAACAGGCCCAGGGTGAGATCCCAGAACGCGGCGTCGAAACTGATCGACGCCCACTGCAGGACGCGGTCGCCAGGGCCGGCGTTGAGCCAGGAGGACTGCGTCGCGACCAGGTCGGGAACACCGTCGTGAGTCACCGCCACGCCTTTCGGCCGGCCGGTCGACCCTGATGTGTAGATCACGTACATCAGGTGGCAGGGCCGGAGCTCTCCTAGGCGCTCGCTCTGGATGATGTCATGACCATGCTCCGATTCACAGGCAGCCCGGAAACCGGGGGCGTCGATCACGATCTCGGGAATGTCCGCTCCGGACAGGCGAGTTCGCGCTGTCCTCAGCAGCAGCAGTGGTTGCGCGTCCGCCAGCATGGAGGACAGCCGGGTCTCCGGATAGGTCGGATCCAGCGGCAGGTAGGCGCCGCCTGCCTTGAGCACGGCGAGGATCACTACCACCAGGTCGATCGACCGTGGTACCGCCACCGCGACCAGTGAGTCCGGCCCCACTCCCTGGGCGATAAGCCGTCGTGCCATCCGGTTCGCTCGGTCGTTCAACTGCGCGTAACTGATCGTCGTGTCGTGGTAGGTGACCGCCGGTGCGCGGGGCGACACCGCGGCGGTGGATTCGAACAGTTCTGGAAAGGTAGAGCCGAGTAAGTGCTTCACTGCGATCCCGCTTTCTCGCTCGTTCGAAGGCTTCGACGGCTAGAGGTGCGGGCGCACCTGGTCGGCAAAGAGCTTCAGGGTGCGCTCCATGACCTTCAGCGGTTGCTGACCGAAGTCGACCTGCCAAAGGATCACGTCCGGTGCGAGCGTCTTGCGGACTTCCCGTACCTTGTCCACCACGCTCTCGGGGGAGCCGAAGAAGGCCGTCGAGTCGAGCTCCGTGTCACTCACGTCATTGCCGTATTTCTTCTGAACGGCCTCCTGGTATCCCTGGTACGCGGGAGAGGACACGTTGTGCCACGAGGCCGCTGCCTCGCTGAATCGGGCCCAGTGCTTCCGGAGCAGCCGTCGGCCCAGGCGGCCGGCCTCGTCGTCCGACTCCGCTATCAGCAGCGGGATGCTGATAGCGACCTTCGAGTGCCGTTCTGTCGTGGAGCCCACGGCCCGAGCGAAGTGGTCCCGGTAGTGGTTGATCATTTTCTGGGTGTGCGCCATGTCCTCGCGGCGTGGCGGGGCGGACATCAGGAGGTTGATCCCCATGTCGCCGATCCATTCGAAGCTGGACTTCGTGAACAGCGCCGCGGCCCAGGTCGGTGGATGCGGTTCCTGCGTCGGAGCCGGGAACGATGTCACGTCGGTGTAGCGGAAGAACGGATTGTCCTCGCTCACCTTCTGCTCGGTCCACAGGCGCAGCACGGCCCGTACGGTCTCCCGGAACCGCTCCGTGCTGCTGTCGAGATCGACGCCAAACGCCTCGAACTCGTAGGGGAGGAAGGCCCGGGCGAAGCCCACGTCCAGTCGGCCGTCGCTGATCGCGTCCAACTGGGAAGTCTGCGCCGCCAACTGGATCGGATGGTGGAAGGATGCCTGGATCCCTCCGGTCATCAGTCGGATCCTGTTTGTGACACTGGCCACAGCGGACAGGAAAATGAGCGGGCTCGGGCAGTATCCGCCGTACGGGCGCAGGTAGTGCTCGGTCATCTTTACGTAGTCCAGGCCCAGTTGGTCGGCAAGGCGGGATACCGCCAGCAGGTCCGCGTAGTAGTCACGACCCGAGCGCTCTTCGGGGCCGGTGTCCGGCAACAGGGAAACTCCGAACTCCACGACTTCACTCCTCTTCTATTGGTTTCGTCAAGGACGCGCTGAATAGATCGTGTTGACCGCCTTGGGTACCGGACCCAGCGACCAGTAGCTGCGCAGTCCGTACAGCAGGGGGTTGGGCGACGGACCAGCCGGTGTGCTCACCTGGAACACCTCGCCGAACACGACCACGTGGTCGCCGACGAGCGCCGTCCCGGCCACCCGGCAGTCCGCAATCGTGTGGGCGCCATCGAACAGGTGCGGCCCTCCGAAGCAGGGCTCGTGCCTCCAACGGACCTGGTCGAAGCGGTCCGTGACGCGGGACGCGAACAGTTCGGCCACGGCCTCGGCCTGGTCGTGGAGCAGGTTTACCGCGAAGCTGGCAGCCCCGAGCAGGGCCGCCAACGTCGGGCTGTCCTGCTGCAGGCAGACGAGCAGGGTCGCCGGCTCGGTCGAGACGCTGGAGACCGACGAGCAGGTCGTGCCCCGGAGCGGCCCGCCGGGCTCCGAGGCCGTCACGACCGCTACGCCGGCTGGGAAGGTCGACATCAGGGTACGGAACTGCGTCGGGGTGACGGTCGGCCGGGCCGTGGTCACGGGTTCCGACATGGCTATCGACGCCCTTCGGTGTGGCTGTGATGGTGCGGTCGCGACTTCCGTTCACCAGCTGACAGGCACTTCCTCCACGCCGTATATGACCTTTCCGTCGATGAACCGCAGTTCTGCCTCCGGCACCGCGAGCCGCAGGGCCGGAAAGCGGCGTAGCAGTGCCGGGTATGCCAGCTGTAGTTCAAGCCTGGCCAGGCTCGCGCCCAGACACTGGTGCGGGCCGAAACCGAACGCCAGGTGGCGGTTGCGAGTGCGGCCCAGGTTCAGCCGGTCGGGCTGCGGGAACTCGTCGGGATCACGGTCGGCCATGTTCGTGGCCGCGATCACGCCCTCCCCGGCGCGGATTGTCACGCCACCGATCGTGACGTCTTCGAGGGCCACCCGCCGACGCCCTGCGTGCGCGATGCTGAGCAGGCGCAGGAGTTCCTCGACCGCGCTGGATACCTGAGCCGGTTCGCCGTCGCGCACCACGGCGGCCAGCTCGGGGTCGCGCAGCAACATCAGTGTCCCGAGGCCGATCATGTGGAAGGTGGTCTCGTTGCCGGCGGCCAGCAGCAGTTCAGCCATCGATGCGGCTTGGTCTCGCGTCAACTCGCCAGTGTGCACGCGACGTTGGACGAGTCGGCCGAGCAGGTCGTCGGTCGGCTCGGTCTCGCGCTGCCTGACGAGCTCCAGGACGTAGTCATGCATCCGGGAGATGCTCTCCCGGGCCAGGTCGGGCGAGGAGCGGGCGTCCAGGCGGACGTTCAGGTGCTCCTCGATGAAGGCGCGGTCGGTGTAGGGGACGCCGAGCACCCGGCAGACCACCATGAAGGGCAGGGGTATCGCGTACGACTCCATCAGGTCGACTGGCCCGGTCTGCCGCGCCATCTCGTCGAGCAGGCTGTCCACGATCTCCGCCACCATCGGGCGCAGTCCTGCGGTCTGCCGTGCGCTGAACTCCCCGACCAGCATCCGCCGGTGGCGCGCGTGTTCCGGATCGTCCATCCCGACGAAGGAGGGGGAGACCTCGTTGCGGATCCGCTGGCCGGCCGAACTCGGCGGGAAGCCCGGTTGCCTCCGGTCGGAGCTGAACCGCCGGTCCGCCAGGACCGAACGGACGTCCTCGTACCGGGTGAGCAGCCAGGGATTGCTTCCGTCCCAGAGCGACACCCGGGTGATCGACTCTGTCCGGCGCAGTTGTTGAAGTTCGGCGGGCAGGTCGAACGGGCAGCCGGGGGTGCGGGTGAATGGGTATCTCGGCAGCTTCTCGCCCCGCGGGCTGACGTCGGAGAGAGGGGCGGTGGACATGTTTGTCTCCTGACCGCACGGCGGCCGGCCAGGCTGCCGCGCATGGGGGGAGGGGCTTCGGGAATGGCCGGGCCTGCTAGCGCTTCCGATAGCGGGCACGGAGGGCCTCGCTCGCGGCCGGGCCCGCCGTGAAGGCGTAGCCGGTGGTGTCGACGCGACGGCCGGTGGCCCGGTCGACGACGACCGGTTCGGCTTCTTCGCCGGTCGTGACGTCCACGAGGATCAGGCTGCGCTGGTCGGGCTCCAGGCGGTGATTGCCCCAAGCCGCCATGACCAGCAGGATCGGCCGGAGGGAACAGCCCAGGACAGTCGGCAGGTACTCGGTACGGGAGATGCCTCCCTGGTCGCCGTGGGGTTCCAGGATGCCGGTGTCGACCAGTGCGGCGAGCCGCTCGGTCAACACCTCAGTCGGTAGTCCGAGGTTCTCCTGGATCGCCGCGAAACTGGTGTGTCCGTCGAAGGTCTCGTGCAGGATCTCCAGCGTCCACCACTGGCCAATCTGGCCGACCGTTCTCGCCAGGGGGCAGTCGGGAATGCGGGCAACCAAGTTCAGCACCTCCTAGCTGTCTGTGGTGCCGCGCAGGCTGGCGGGTCGCAGGTCGGTCCAGTTCTGCTCGACGTGTTCCAGGCAGTCCGCTCGGCTGCTCGGACCGGCGGTGATCGTCCAGCCGGCGGGAAGGTCGGAGAACGTCGGCCATATCGCGTACTGGCCTTCTCCGTTGACCAGGACGTGAAAGGAGGCGTTCTCGTCGTCGAACGGGTTCGTGCTCACAGCAGACTCCACTGTCCGATACGTTCCGGTGCGCGACCGGTGGGGCGGGCGCTCTCGAGATCACTGTGCGGGTCTACCGACGAGGTCCTCGTGGAGTCGGCCGCGCAATCGCCGCAGCTCGGCGAACGGCACGATGATGCGGCTGATCAGGTAGGCGGCACCGGTGGTCCCGCCGGTGCCAGGCTGTTCCCCGAGCATCTTTGACATCAGGGTCAGGTGTCCCACCTTCCAGCGCCAGTACCGGTTGCCGATGTCCAGTAGATTCTCGGCGATCCGGTGGTGGACTCCGGCCTGCGGGCCGCGCCGGCAGACCTCGGCGACCGTGGTGCCGCTGTGTTCCGTCGCCGCGGCGAACGCCTCGTACAGCCTGCCCGGATGCTGATCGTCACCCAGCAGCTCGGCCAGGTAGTGGAACTGCTCCGATTCGGCTCCGCTGGCGCTGCCAAGGTACGGCCGGAATTCGGCGAAGTGCCGTACCGGCAGCTTGTCGAGAGCGGCGAGTTGTTCGAGCAGGATGCGTAACAGCTCCGCCGCCCGCTCCAACAGCTCGCTTCCCGATTCGGGGTCGCTGGGCCCGTATTCGGGGCGGAGGGCATCGACCGCAGCGTCGAGGTCGGCGGCGATCTGCTTGAGCCACAGCTCGCTCGACTGGTGCGCGACGACGAAGAAGTGCTCGGCCAGGATGACCGAACGTTCCGCGGTGTCGGGTGTACGCGGCGCCTGTAGCGAGAGCAGGGTGTCGAGATTCAGGTAGTCCGCATAGGTCAGACTTGTCATCGTGTCACTCCGCGGCAAGGTCTCGTACGAAGTCGAGGATTCGCTTTACACCGATGTCGAGTAGTTCCGGACTGCCGCAGAAAGCGATCCGGATCAGACTCCGCGCCCACGGTGCGGAGTCGAGGGAGAGCACCCGCCCGGTGTCCCCGAGTGTGGGCCGCAGGGTGAACCCGGCTCCTGGTACAACCGCCACGCCCTTGCTGTCCAGCAGGCGCGAGGAAAACGTTTCTGCATCGAGCCCGGTCTTCCGTACGTCCAACAGGGCGTACCAGCCGCCGGCGGGCAGCTCGGCGAGCAGTCCCGCGTCACGCAGCGGTGGGAGCAGCTCGTTGCGGTTGTGGGACACCAGCTTGGCGTTGGACTCTATGGCGGAACGGGCGTGCAGCGCGGCGATTCCCGCGTACTGCACCGGTGTCGACGGCGCGATGATGCCGGCTTCCTGGACGACCCGCATGGCATCCGCGGTCCGGTCGTCGGCGGTGACCACATATCCCAGCCGATAGCCCGTCATGGCCGCGCTCTTCGAGAAGCTGTAGACGCTGTGTACGATCCGCTGGGCGACCGGTACGTCCCGCTCCAGCGCCGCCACAGACGTGTGTTCGCCCTCGTAGACGTAGTGCTCGTACGCCTCGTCGCTGATGACCTGCCAGCCCTGCTCGCGCGCAATCTCCAGCAGCCTGTGGACCGTGTCGGCGTCCAGGACCACTCCCGTCGGATTGGCTGGGGAGTTCAACAGCAGCACTCGGGTCCGCGGGGTCCCGGCCGCGAGGACTGCCTCCGGATCCGGACGGAAGCCGGGGCCGAGCGGGTAGAAGACCGGACGGAACCCGGCGAACAGGCTCTGCTGCAAGTGGACCGGCCAGTGGAGCTCGGGCAACAGGATCTCGGCTCCGGGCTCGACGATGGACCGCAGCAGCGCGGTCAGCCCCTGGGCCGATCCCGGGGTCACGAAGACCCGGGAGACCGCCGTGTCCAGGCCATTCTCCATGGACAGCTTCTCGACCAGGGCCTCGCGCAGCTCCAGGACGCCTTCCACGGACGTGTACTTCGTGTCGCCCCGCCGGATCGCGGCGTGCAGCGCGTCAGCCACCTCGGCCGGCGGGTCGAAGTAGGGGTCGCCGACGTGAAGCTTCACCACCTCGGTACCGGTTTCCCGCTCCCTCACCTCCGCCGCACGAAAGATCTCGTGGAGACATGACGACGGAATCGTCGCGGCGAGAGGCACCCGGTCCCTCGATTCGATCTCTGCGTTGTGCACGATCGTTTCACCTCCGTGTTCCTGGTAGGGCGGCGTCTGTCCGCCAACTCATGCCGTACGGCCTCCATCGACGGGGATCAACGCACCGGTGACCCAGCCGGACAGGTTCGGGTCAAGTAGGCAGCAAACCCAGCGGCCGATCTCGTGACCGTCACCGAACCGCCCCATGGGGGTCGCTGCGGAAAGGTCGTCGTGCAACTTCCGCTGCTCGGCTTCGGTCATGCCCGCATCACGCCACATCGGCGTGTCGACCGGGCCCGGCAGGATTGCGTTGACCCTCACCTGCGGTGCCAACTCCCGGGCGAGCGAGCGGGTCAGGCTGTTCAGGGCGGCCTTGCTCGCACCGTAGAAGGCGCGTCCGGGCATGGACAGGGCGCCTCCGACCGACGAGACGTTGACCACCGAACCGCGTTTCGCCCGTAGTTGCGGAAGGGCGCAGCGGATCAGCTCGGCGGGAGCGCGCACATTGACCCGGAGCATGGTGTCGAATTCCGCGGGGTCGATTTCTTCCAGCCGGCCGAAGCGGGCGACTCCGGCGTTGTTCACGACCGCGTCGAGCTTTCCGAACCTGTCGACGGCCGCTTGGATGATTCGTTCCGCCGCGCCCGGCGCGGTGATGTCGGCCGGAACAGCGTGGAGCGCCTTTCCGACCCGCTCGGCGAGTTCGTCGAGCGGCGCCTGCCTGCGTCCAACGACCGTGACGTCAGCTCCCGCCATGGCCACGCATTCCGCGATGCAGCTGCCGATTCCGGTCCCTGCGCCGGTCACCACCACCGATTTCCCGGTGAGGTCGGGGCCGCCCCGCCCTTCGTACCCGCTCCACTCAGGCTCGGACACTTTCACACTTCCCGGCGAGAGTGGTCATGATGTCGTCGACCAGACCGGCGGTGTCGACCTGTAGGTGGAAATGGCCACCGGGTCGCGCACACAGTGTGAGGCCTTCGTCCGTGGCCTTCGTCCACTCGCCCAGGAGCGGTCCGTTCGCCAGCGGATCCTCCGGGCTGTAGTAGCAGCGAACCGCACAGGGCAGCGGTTCGGCGTCGCACCGGGGCTGATAGGTCTCGTTCGCCATGAGATCGGACCGCAGGGCCGGCAGCACCAGGTCGCGCAGTTCCAGGTTGTCCATCAATTCCTGTTCGACTCCGCCGAGTTCACATACGGACGACCACAGGTCCTCGTCGGTGGCCAGGTGCACGTGACCGCGGCCGGCCCGCCACGGAGAGCGCGATCCGGATACGAACAGGTAGTGCGGCGGCCGATTCCGGTCGCGCAGTGCCATTGCCGTTTCGTATGCGACCAAGGCACCCAGGCTGTGTCCGAACAGCACGAGTTCGCGCGGTTCAAGCCGCATCAGCTCCGCCACAACGTGCGTACTCATTTCGGCAACGCTGGCGACCGGCGCCTCCGGCAGCCGATCTCCCCGACCGGGGTACTGCACCGCCATGAGCTGCACATCCGGCGGCAGCTCCGCACACCACGAATGGAAGCTTCCCGCCGATCCGCTGGAATGCGGAAAGCAGACCAGTCGTAACCTCGGATGCTCGACGGCGTTCAGCCGCCGAACCCATCCCCAATGATGATCACCAGTCAAGATCGCAGCCTAACTGCCCGAAAACGAAAGGTTGTTCACGATCGTGAGCGTCGCATGATTACCGGACGCCAACCGCGAATCTTTCAGCTTTCGGTCAGGCCTTCTCGACGGCGCTCAGTTCTGATCCGCGCCGAGGGCCTGTAGGACCAGTCGTTGCAGTTCCGCTCGTTGTTCGGTGCTGAGCCGTGCCAGGACCTCGTCGGTCGCCTGGTGGAGAATGCGCTCGCCCTGCTTGAGGGTCTCCATGCCGGCGGCGGTGATGACCAGGGCGTGGCGACGGCGGTCGCGGGGGTCGGGCTGCCGCCGGACTTGCCCGGTCCGCTCCAACTCGTCGAGGAGTTTGACCAGGTCGCTGCGGTCCATCGCGATGCGGTCGGACAGCTCACGTTGGGACAGCTCACCGTACTCGTCAAGGCACAGCAGGACGAAGTGGGCCCGCGAGGACAGCCCTTGACCGGCAAACGCGTTCTTGGCCGCGCCGCGGGCGACCCGGCCGAAGTGCGCGAGAGCGAAGACCGGCAGATGGAGGAGGACGGGCGGACGCTCGAGGGGCTCTTCGGTCGACATGGTTGCAGCGTACCGCAACCATAGGTATACCTATTAATGGGAATTCCCACGATCGCGAACTGTCAGTAGCAGCCACGGGGGCCAAGATGTCCATATCGACCACCAGTCCGCCCAGCCGGCCGACTCCGCAGGCCAAGGTGCCGGCTGAGGTGTGGCGGCTCGCGGGCGTCGTCATCCTCGGTTCGTTCATGACGACCCTCGGCTCGTCCCTGGTCAATGTGGGGCTCAACACCATCAGCCGGGACTTCAAAGCGCCGCTGCCGGACGTGCAGTGGGTGACCAGCGCTTACCTGATTGCCTTCGCCGCCTCCTTACCGCTCAACGCGTGGCTGAGCCGGCGGCTCGGCGTCGGCCGTCTGTGGCTGGGCGCCCTGGTCGCCTTCACCGCGGCTTCCGCGCTGTGTGCGCCGGCGCCGAACCTGCCGGTCCTCGTCGGCCTGCGCGCCCTGCAGGGCTTGTCCGGAGCGCTGCTCGTCCCGACCGGCCAGACCCTGATCGGCCAGGCCGCAGGTCCCGAGCGGATGGGCCGGGTGCTGAACGCCACGAAGATCGTCGTGGTGCTCGCCCCCGTCATCGGCCCGACCATCGGCGGCCTGCTCATCAGCAACCTGTCCTGGCGGTGGCTGTTCCTGGTCAACGTCCCGGTCGGCCTCCTGGCCCTGGTGCTCGGCCTGTTGCTGGTTCCCCGTGGCAAGCCCACCGCGGGCAGGCCGTTCGACCTCGGTGGCTTCGCACTGATCGCGGGCGGTCTCCCGCTGATCATCTACGGCGTCACCGTCATCGGCCGGCACCACGGAGTCATCTCCCCGCAGGTACTGGCCACCCTCCCGCTGGGGATCGTCGCGCTCGTCCTGTTCATCTGGCGCAGCCTCACCGTCGCCACCCCCGTGCTCGACCTGCGGCTGTTCGCCAACCGCATCTACACGGCCGCGACCTCCTCGGTGTTCCTGACCGGGGCCGCCCTGCTGGGGACAATGATCCTTTTCCCGCTGTACTTCCAGCTCATCCGGCACCAGAGCGTGATCCACACCGGTCTGCTGATGCTCGGGATCGGCGGCGGCACCGCGCTGTCGATGCCCTTCGGCGGCCCGGCCACCGACCGGATCGGCGGCGGGATCGTCACCCTCTTCGGCCTGACCACAAGTCTTGTCGGCGTGCTGCCACTGGTCTTCCTCGATGCCCACGCCAGTTTCGTCGTGATCGAAGCCCTCCAGGCCGTCACCGGATTCGGCCTCGGGCTCTCAACCATGCCCGCGCTGTCCGTCGCCTACGCCACCGTGCCGCGCGACCGGCTCCCCGATGCCACCTCGGAAGCCAACATCATCCAACGTCTCGGGGGCTCGGTCGGCAGCGTGATGCTCGTCCTGATCCTCGAGAAGGACGGTGCAGCCACGATCGGCGCGTTCCACACGGCCTGCCTCTGCCTGGCCGGGGCCATCTTCCTCGCGGTAGTCCTGGCGACCTGGCTGACGATCGAGGAACGGCGACGACGGCGCCACCAGCAGGCCCCGCAGCGGCATCGGCACCGTGCGGACCGGCCCAGGTCCGCCTCCCTCCGCGGGTGCATGGCGCCAACCGGCAGGCACCGGAGGTAGTCCACGTCCAGACGTTGATCAGACGACGGTGGAACAGGGCTGGAGCAGATACCCGCGCCCCCGCACTGTCTCAAGGGAGAGTTTGACGATGGCGATGCGCTGCCGAAGCCTCCGGATGTGGAGATCAAGCGAGTTCCTGGTCGGCACGCCCACCGAATGCTCGGTAAGTCGCTGCCATAGTTCGTCCCGGTGGACAACCTCCCGGAACCGCGCGACGAACAATTCCATCAACTGCACCTGGGTGCTCGACACCGTGACGGCCCGTGAACCGAAGGACAGACGGCCGACGGAGTCGATCGACGGCACATTGCCGTCGATCAGTCTGCTTCTCAACGTCGCGACCCTGGCCTGCAGATCCAAGCGTGAGATCGGAGGCCGTACCCAGTCCTCGTACGGGTCGCTGGGCACCGGAGGGCTCGCGTCACCTTCGATGACGAGCAGTCGTGGGATTCCATCCCTCATGTACTGGTTCCGTAACTCCGCCTGTGCGGGCCATCGCACGAGCGGAACCTCACCGTTCGTTTTGCCGAACACAATCAACCTCCAGCCGGCCTCTCATCGCCGCGACCGACCGGGTCGCGGCGAGGGGCCGCTGTTCAGAAGTGGCATGGTGGCAGGAGAGCAAGCGCGCACCTCGCCATGCGACGAGGTGCGAGTGGAGTTTCCAGTCGATGGCTTGGGGCGCCCTCTGCGCTGCCCTCGACGAACCGGGGCTCGACGTACCCGTCGTCCCCGCGCAGCGCGGCCGCGCGCAGCCGGTGTACACCGTCGACGCTCCGCATCGTGGGGCGGTGCACCGTGATCGGCGGCAGCGCCGTCTGCACGTTGGTCAGGGCGCAGATGTGCCGCGGGTTCTCCCCCTCCAGAAGTGAAAGGTGGGGCGAGAGAGGGGAGTTGATACCCATGACCTCAGGACAGGAGCAACGAACTGCAGTTATCTGCTTCTTCACCGAGGAAGGGAAGACATGCATCACGTGCCAGTTCACCTGCCAGAGACATCAGCGCAGGGGTTGGGGCGAGATGGACGTCCTGTCCACACAGAACCTTGTTCATGTGAGCAAACAGACATGGACCCCCCGTCCACCTTCGCTGCCAGCTTCTGTACCGTAGAGACACGGATGAACTCTGTCAACTAGCATGGATGTTGACCTAGTCCGACGGTCATCCTGGCGAACGTAAGGAGCCTGTATGTCATCCCTGGCCGACAAGATCGACAGGCTGTTCACCACGATCCGGACGAATGGACGCGAGTACACCTACGAAGAAGTCGCCCGTGGCTGCAGCAAGTTGAGCGGCGGCACATTCTCGAAGACGTACGTCTGGCAGCTGCGGACCGGGCAGCGCGACAACCCCACCAAGCGGCACCTTGAGGCTCTCGCAGCGTTCTTCCGTGTGCCGGTCGCCTACTTCTTCGACGAAGATCTAGCCGCCCGCATCGAGTCCCAGTTCGCATTGGCTACCGCGATGCGCGACGCAGATGTACGGGATGTTGCCTTGAGGATCATGAATTTGGACGATCAAACCCGCAAATCCATGGTCCGCATCATCCAGGAGATCACGCAGATGCGTCAGCCCAAGACTGACTCGGAACAGACCAGCGGGTCCTGATCTCCCCTCACTCCGAGACCGACGCGGCAGCCACAGATGGATTCAAGAGGGAGTGAGTGACGCCGGGCCATGACCAAATTACCTCGACGTGTGAACCGAACGCAACGTAAACGCTCAGCGCAGCTGCTGGAAAACTGCCAGCAGCAGCTGGCGAGCTTAAGGCTTCCAGGGGCTTTTGACACCAGGATGTTGTGCGAGCACATCGGCCGGCAACGGGGGCACCCGATCCACCTCATCCCCATGGTGATGCAGGCGTCCGACCCCTGCGGACTCTGGATAGCCACCAACGATGCCGACTACATCATTTACGAGGCCAACACCAGCAAACTCCACCAGGAGCACATCATCGCCCACGAACTCGCCCATATGATCTGCTGTCATCGCGGGACCGGTGAACTCGACAAGGCCAGCATGAACCAGCTGTTCCCGGACCTCAATCCTGAGCTGCTGCGCGATATATTCGGCCGCACGACCTACTCCGACAGACAGGAGGAAGAGGCGGAGATCATGGCCTCGTTAATTCTCGAACGAGCCAATCGCCGGCCCCCCGGAACCACCTGGAAGGTGCCCCCCGAGGCCGCTGAGACCGTCGCACGGATTGAACGCTCGCTGAAGAACTCTCCAACCAGCACATCATAGAGGTAGGTAGGTCCGCCCTCTGATCCACCTGCTCATTGGAGTTGCTGTGACCGGAGCCGAGAGCATTGTCTTCCCCCTGCTTGCTACGTTATGTTGGGCGGCATTCTTCTATAAGATCCGCAGCCTGAGGTTCGAACGGCGCGCCCCGGCGCTGCTCGCTTTATTGACCGCTTTCGCTTTGAAGGGCACGGCGTTCGTGCTCGCAACGCCTGTGGTGGCTCGGGCCGTTGACCGGCAACTTGGTATACCTGACATAGCGGCACTGTGTATACACCTTCTCGGTGGCGTGGCCTTCAGCGCCGCAGTGCTCGTAGTGCTGGTGTTCTGGGCGCACGCGCCCGAGCAGGCGTGGCCGAGAGCTCGGTGGCGACTTGGTATAGCCGTGATCGTAATGCTCACGATGCTGTCATTGTGGATAGCGGCGGCAGCCGGGTCATCGGGACGCTCAACACACTATCTCGTGCAGAACGCTAATCGGCCCGTGGTAGATGTGTATTTGCTCCTGTACGTGAGCACGCTGCTGGTGGCACTGGTCGAGATCGCTCGTCTGTGTCGCAAATACGCCGAAGTCTCAGGGCACCCATGGCTGCGCCGTGGGTTGCGCGTCACAGCCATGGGTGCACTGATCTATTCGATCAACTTCGTGAACCGGGCTTCGGATGTCGTCATCGAACAACTCGATCTCAACCCACTGAAGTGGGAGATATTGACATTACTGGGCGCGGGGATTGGCATACCACTCATCGTCGGCGGTCTCACCATACCGTCCTGGGGACCTCACCTTTCGACCCTGCATACTTGGTGGAACAATTACCGCACCTACCGCAGCCTTCACCCATTGTGGCTCGCGATGTATCAAGAGCTTCCCGAGATCGTACTGCCTCCCCCGGCATCGACCTTGTCAAACCTGAACTATCGCTTGTATCGCCGGATCATCGAGATCCGTGACGGGCAGATTGCGTTGCGCCCCTATATGAATTCTGAGATATCAGTGAGGACGGCCAAGCTGGGCAGGGAAGCTGGCCTAGCCGGCAATGAGCTTCGGGCAGTAATTGAAGCGGCCCAGCTCAAGGCAGCATTGGGGGCCAAAGTGAAAGGGGGCTCTGTTCCAGTTGAGTCAAGAGCCCGTGATGACTTCCACGTGCTCTCCGATCTGTCCGGTGGTGACGATCTAGCCAGTGAAGCTCATTGGCTGTCGCAGCTCGCACGAGCCTTCATGCACTCGCCGGTTGTCGCAGCATCGGTGATTGATCGCTGCAGTCAGCGGACTGAACGATGAGGAGGAGCATCGGGGTGGTTGCCAGCAGTGAACGACAGGTTCAGCATCGACGGACCTGGGCCGTCCGCGCGGCGCGCCTCTTTGACGGGCACGCATTGCGATCCGGGCGCCCACTTGTGCTCATCGATGGCTCGCGCATTGCAGGTGTCGACATGACCGGGGCGCATCCCTCTGCAGACCTGCACGTTCTGGACCTCGGTGACGCCACGCTGTTGCCCGGGCTGATCGACTCTCACGTGCACCTCGCCTTCGACCCCAACAGCAAGTCGAAGCAGGCGATGGCAGAAGAAGATGCCCACACAACCCTGGCTCGCATGCGCGTCCACGCCGGGCAACAGCTGCGGGCGGGTATCACCACCGTACGAGACCTCGGCGATCGTCATCATCTCGCCGTATCACTTCGTGACCGCTACACGGCCGGAACGGAGGTAGGACCGGAGATGCTCGCCGCAGGACCGCCCCTTACACGGTCTCGCGGGCACTGCTGGTTCTTGGGTGGCGAAGCCGACGGCATCACGGCCGTGCAGGCCGCAGTTAAGGAGCGCATCGCACACGGCGCCGACGTCATCAAGATCATGGCAACCGGCGGCGTGATCACTCCCGGATGGGGACCGCATCAGTCGCAGTACACACTCGACGAACTTGCAGCGGCAACGCGAACAGCCCATGCGCACGGCAGGCCAGTCACCGCGCATGCTCACGGTCCCCAGGGAATCGCTGACGCCGTCGCCGCCGGCGTCGACGGCATCGAACACGTCTCTTTCTTCACCGAAGACGGCATCGAACCCGACTGGAACACCATTGCGGCCCTAGTGCAGGCGGGCATCTTCGTCGGCGCCACCGAAGCATGGCTCCCGGAAGGCTCGATGATCGCGCCCCACATGGCCAGGCGAGTAGAGCAACGGAGCGAGAATTTCGCACGGATGCACCGTGAGGGAGCGAAGCTCGTCTGCTGCTCCGATGCCGGGGCCGGTCCCCGCAAACCCCACGGCGTGCTCCCCCACGGGATCATCCACTTCGCCTCTCTCGGCCTCACCAACACCGAAGCCCTGGCCTCGGCCACCACCCTCGCCTCACAATCATGCGGACTAGCCGATCGCAAAGGAAGAATCGCCGCAGGCTACGACGCCGACCTCATCGCAGTAATCGACAATCCCCTGCACCGCCTGGAAACTCTGCTCGACATCCAAACCGTGATCCGAGCGGGCCGCCTCATCCACCCCGACTAGTAGGGCTTTGTTAGGTGGTGTCGTAGGGCTGCCATGGGGTGGGCTGATGGCAGGTCGGGCAGGTGCCGGTCCAGGTGGCCAGGAGGTATTGGAGGAGGTCCAGGGCCTGGTAGAGGGTCAGGCCCTGGCAGGGGCTTTTGGGTTCCTCCGTTGTTCGGTCAGGAACAGGTGGGCGGCGGTGACCAGGGCGACGTGGCGGTGCCAGCCGGTGAACGAGCGGCCCTCGAAATGGTCCAGGCCCAGGGCGGTTTTCAGCTCTCGGTAGTCGTGCTCGATGCGCCACCGTAACTTCGCGATGCGGACGAGGTCGCGGGCGGGGATATCGGCTGGCAGGTTCGAGATCCAGTACTGGACAGGCTCGTTTGCGTCCTCGGGCCACTGGGCGATCAGCCAGCTCAGCGGGATCGTGCCGTCCGCGGCAGGCTTTGGCCGACGCCCGGCAAGACGGACCCGCACCAGCACGAAGTGCGAGCTCATCGCAGCTTTGGAACCCCTGCGCCAGGTCAGGGTCCGTCCCTGGCTCCGCCCTGCGGCCAGCACGTGGTCACGCAAGGACACCGGGCGGGTGCGGTTACGCGGAAGGGGCCTGGGCCCCAGTCCGCTGTATGCAGGCTGGTGGGGTTCGGCGGCCTCACCGTGGGCGGTCATCTCGGCCTTGGCTTGCAGGACGTAGGCCGGGCCGCGCTCTTCCAGACCGCGGCGGAACTCGGCGTTGGCGCCGTATCCGGTGTCCGCGACCAGCACGGCGAGCTCAGGCCGGTTCCGGCAAGTTCATCGAGCATCTCCAGGGCAAGCTGCCACTTGGGGCGGTGGTGTTCGTCGTCGGGGATGCGACAGCGGTTCCTGCGGCCGACCGCCTCGGGCACATCCCAGCTCTCGGGCAGGAACAGTCGCCAGGACACGGGACAAGAGGCGGTGTCGGAGGCGGCGTGGACACTGACTCCGATCTGGCAGTTGCCGACCTTGCCCAGCGTGCCGGAGTACTGCCGGGCCACACCGGGCGAGGAGATGCCGTCCTTGGAAAATCCGGTGTCGTCCACCACCCAGACCTGAGGACGGACCACCCGCACGGCCCGCCATGCCAGCCGGGCTCGTAGCGCATCGGAGGGCCAGGTGGAGGAGGTGATGAACTGCTGGAGCTGCTGGTGGTCCTCCCCAAGGCGCTCAGCCATCGGCTGCATCGACTTGCGTCGGCCGTCCAGCAGCAGCCCCCGCAGATACAGGGCGCCCTTCTCACGCTGATCCCGCCGCACCAGCGGCGCGAACACCTCCCCAGCAAACTCCTCCAACCGGCCCCGACACTCAGCAAGTTCCCCAGCCCTCATACAACCAGCGAACTACCACACACCCACCGTGACAAGACCACGTAACAAAGCACTACTAGCTCGAACGCCAAAACGGACGGCGTGTACCTACAGGGTGCGCGACGAGCACACGACGTGCACCTGCATGCGTTTGTCCCATGAAACTCGCCCGCGTTTCGGCAGAGGGGGCTATGCCCGCTCTGCCGACAGGCGCTGATTGACGGAGCCGAATACGAACCGGACAGCCCACGCGAGTGGATGGACTGGTTCGCGGCATCGAAGAAAGTGCTCAACAAGCACCACTTCGTTTACCGCAGAGACGGCGGCACGGATCAAAGGACCAACCTCCGCCTGGTACACGCCGACTGCCACCGCCAGCACCATGCGGGTGACAGCAAGCGGACTCCCGAGTAGCCCGTCCGGGTGATGCCCTCGTGGCTTGCTTGAGCCGGATGTGGCCCGACAGACCCTCTGACACCCGACACGGACGCTCGTCCAGACGACGGGTGTCAGAGGGCGGCTCAGGCCTTCCTGGCGGCCATGTCCGTCGGCGCCTGGGTGTCCTCGCTCGCCGGCACGGCGTCCCGGGTGGTGCACAGGATCGGTGCGGCCAGCAGCAGTACGCCGACGCCGAGGATTCCGACGCCGTACCACCCGCCCACGTTCCAGATCTGGGATCCGACCAGGGAGCCCGTCGCGATGCCGATGAATCGCGTGGTGAAGTAGAGGGTGTTGAGCCTGCTGTGCTGAGCCGGGTCCAGTTTGAACAGCATGGCCTGATTGACCACCTGGTTGCCCCAGACGCCGACATCGAGGAGTACGACGCCGAGCACCAGCAGGGCCAGCCAGTTCTTTCCCCCGGCCAGCGCGGCCCAGCCGGCCAGTGAAACGATCAGCAACATCGTCTGCGTGTACCTGCCGCCCTTGCGGTCCGCCAGCCGCCCGGCTCGCGGCGACCCCAGTGCGCTCGCCGCGGCAACCAGGCCGAACAGTCCGGCGATGCCGGGACCGTAGCCGTAGGAGTCCTGAAGGACGAAGGCGAGCGTCGTCCAGAAGGCGCCGAAGGAGATGCCGACCAGCGCACCGGACAGACATACCCGGCGTACCAAGGCGTGGTCGGCGAGCAGCTTCGGCAGACTGCCCAGCAACTCCCGGTACGGCATGGCGGAGGCGCCGGTGATGCCCTTGGGCAGCGCGAAGAACAGCAGGGCGACCAGCATCACCATCAGCGCGACCGAGCAGCCGTAGACCCAGCGCCAGCCCACCAGGTCGGCGAGCGCGCCCGCGTAGGCGCGGGAGGCCAGCAGGCCGACCAGCAGACCGCCTTGCAAGACGCCCACGGTCCGCCCCTTGGCGCGCTCGCCGGAGAGCGCCACTGCCAGCGGGATGACGATCTGCGGGATCGGTGTGAGCGCCCCGAGGAGGAAGCTGACCACGGTGAGCACGGCGAGATCAGGCGCCACTGCTGCGGCCGCCAGCGCCACCGTGGTCGCCGTGCCGAGCGTCAGGATCAACTTCCTGCGGTCCCGGGTGTCGCCGAGGGGCACCAACAGCAGGATGCCGAGCGCGTAGCCGAACTGGGTCGCTGTGGGAACCGACCCCATGGCCCCTTCGGAGACGCCGAAGGAGTGCGCCATGTCGGTGAGGACCGGTTGGTTGATGTAGATGTTGGACGAGGAGATCGCGCAGGCCAGGGTGAGCGTGACGGTCAACGCCCGCCCGAGACCGTTGCCAGCGGAGGTGCCTTTCGCCAGGCCGGCCGCGGCCGTCATGCCAGGATCCCGGCGTCTACCACGGCGTCCCGCAGGAGCTTGCGCGCCCCGCGGGCCGTGCTGTCATCACCCACACAAAAGGCGCGCACCAGCGTCTCGATGACGGCCTCGGCGCGGAACAGCTCGAGACCCTTGTCCTGAAATTCCGTCAGCTCTGCTGGCGTGGCATGCGTGTAGTAACGAGCCGCAGACTCCTGCTGGGGGACGCTCAGCAGCCGCTCACCCTCAGTCGTCTGTACAACCGCCTCGCGTATCAGGGCGGCACCCGAGCGGTGGTGTCGGAGCATGTTCTCCAGCACCGAACTGCGGTAGTCCAGCGGCTGGGTGACGCAGGAGAGAATGTTACCCGCGTCCCAGTCGGCGTTGATGTGATGCAGCGTGAACCCGGCGTGCTCTTCGGAGTTCGCCATGGCGCGGGCGTAGGTGAGCACTCCGCGGTAGGCGGGGAGAGCTCCGGGGTGGAGGTTCAGCAGTGCGGCGTGCTCGGCGGCTTCCGAGAAGTAGCGGATGATATCCGCCCCGAACTTCTGGTAGCAGCGCACCGAGAAGCCGAGCGTGACACCCTTGCGCACCAACTCTTCAATTAATGCGGGTGAGTTGATTTCTGACACACGCTCGCTCCTGATCCGGCCCGGCGCTGTCTGCGCGATGGCGAGCGGCGTCTGGTACGGCCCGACTGGGACGTTGGCGGCATCCAGGTAGGGGTAGAGCACGCCATTGGTGAGCTGGTGCTCAATGAAGTAGAGGTCGCGGCGTTCCCGCGGGGCCGATGAGGGGGGCTTCTGCCCGGTGTAGAAGAGGTGGATTCCCACGTCCTCACCGGCCAGGGAACGTATGGCCGCATTCACGGTGAGGTGGGACGTGACGTCGCTGCCGATGAAGAAGGCGATCTGCAAGGTCATGGAGCTGTCTTTCGTGGTGGTGCCGGGTGGGTCGTGCGCGCAGTCAGCGAGCTCAGGGAGTTGAGGCATAGGGACTTGGGCGTACAGGCTTCAGAACGTAGGGGCGTGCGGGCGTGTGGGTGCACGGCTTCGTGTGCTCACAAGCCGGTGCAAAATCGGGTCAGTCGAGGTCGCGCAACAGGGCGCGTGCGGTGGCTGCGGCGTTGGTGCGCAGGGTCTCCACGGAATGGGTGTAGAAGTGCACGCCTCGGGTGAGCGGCCCGACGAAGTACATGGGCATGCTCGCGGTGCCGTCGAGACCGATCACCTGGCCGGTGGCGAAGTCCACGTCGATCCCGCCGTGGCGGTGGGGACGCAGCCGGCCGGCGTGGAGGAGGTTGGAGATCAGCGGGTCGTCCAGCTCGGTGATGTCCGGCGAGGCGCCGGTCGCGTTCACGACATAGTCGGCCGTGATCTCGTGCTCCCGCCCGTCGGCGACATAGGTCAGGGTGTGACTCCTGCCGGATGCGCGGGTGACCGACCGGAATCCGGTGTGCGCGTGCAACTGCCCTTCGCGGACCATCCGCCAGATCTTCTCGGCGTTGGGCAGCGGCATGCTGTGCCGGTACATCGCCCAGAGCGAAGCGTAGCGTGCCAGGAAGACGTCCTTGGAGGAGTCGTCCATCCGGTTCCACAGGTAGGGGGCCAGGTGCCCGGTGGCGTCCAGTGCCGCGTACCAGCGGTTGCGCCCCTCGGCGGCTTCCCGGATGTCTTCGGGCAGGGTGTCGGCCACGGGCCGATGTGCGGATCCGAGCACCGCTGCCCAGTCCACGGCAGTTCCGGTCGCCAGCTCGACCTCCTGCCGGTAGAGCGCGGCGATCTCGGCCAACGCCGCCTGCCGCGTGCCGTGTTCGGTCAGCTTCTCGACGCGCTCCCGGGTGACGTATTGCAGCTCCCAGGGCGAGGGCGGTCCCTGCACCTTCGGCAGGGACCGCAGCCGGGAAACACAGTGAATTTCTCCGCGGTGCCCCAAGGCGTCCAGCATGACCAGCACATCGACGGCCGTCAGGCTGGATCCGATAACTGCTACCGACCTCGACTGGTGTATACCGGCAATGGCTTCGTATTGCCACGCGGAGGAAATGTAGCCCGGCGTGTCGGTGAGTTGAGGGAACCTGTTTCCCGCAATATCACCGGAGCACAATACGGCCGCATCACAGGGATACATCACGTCCCCGCACTGGACGAGCGCCTTTCCGGACCCGGGAAGGCAGTCGGTGACCTCGGCGGTCACGAACTCCACTTCTACGCCTTGCCGCTGGGCTCCTTCCACGGCATTCAGCAACTGCTCCCGCAGATACCGGCCGTATCGGGACCGCGGTACGTACGCATCTCCCGAGACCGCGCCACCATCCTCCCTGAACTGCACGTTCATCCAGTCACAGAAGTGCTCCGGACGATCAGCGTACATACTCATGGTAGATGCACGCATGTTAAGGATGTGACAATCATGAAGCGTGCCATAGGCTGGCCCGCGGGCTAAGTCGCCATCGCGATCAAAGACCTGGATCCTTAACCTCCCCTTGATGTCGACATCGCCCGCCTGCTCGATGAGCTGAATGGTGGTGAGAATACCGCTGGCTCCCGACCCCACGACGGCCACGACCCTTGCTGGGGCTCCGGAACTTCCCGTGTTCACATGCATTCCATGAGGCTAACAAGCAAGATCATCGTTGCCCATCCCGCAAAATCCAGCCACCGTGCGGACCTCTAAGACATGCGAACAAGGCTACGGAAATCGCCCTCCGAGCCGGTCCTGAGGGTTGGTTCAAGACACTCCGCCGAAGACAGGTTTCAGGGGCACACAGCCCGTGCATTACTCTCGGCCGATTTACGGGCGCGTGTTACGTGCCAGGCAACGACATGCAAGCTCCGTCCGAGGGCCTGTTCCCGTGCCTGCGGCTTGACGGTCTCGCCGGGCCATAACCGACCGAGGAGGTAAAACCCCTTACCGCTGTAACAGGGGCGCCTCACAGATGCAGGCTGCTTCCAGCTCTGGGATCGTTGTCCGTGGTACAGGGACCGAGGGGAATCGAAGCCGTCCCGGCTGCGTGCCCTCCCAGCCCCCGGCCGGTGAGTGAGAATCGGATTCGTGGGGAGGCGCGCCGCATGCTCATGAGGGGCGTCCGTCGGGGTGGTTGTTGATCCAGGAAAGGCCGCCCAGGTCGAGGTGTTGGCGGGCGCGGGTGATGGCGACGTAGGCCAGGCGGGCCTCGTCGTCGTCGATGGGGCCGGGGATCGGGCGGCCGGTCTCGTCGTGCTCTTCGCTGTCTTCGGGTGTTGTCATTTCTCACAAAATGTCGCATCTACGCAGCAGTGAGTGTCGTAATAAATCCCCTACGACTGCAGCTCAGTTGACTGATCAGGAAGACATTTCCATGAGAGTTCATTGCGACATCGGAGTGCGAGTTAGCAACGACATCCGGGCCGCGCTGCGCCGCCAGTTCTTCAGCCCGGAGAGCGCCGCCAAGACCGTCGCCGGTCTGAAGAAGGCCGCCGACGGCAAACCCGTCCCGCGCAGCTCCGCGACGCCGGACCAAGTCCCGGGCCCGCGCCGCTTCGCCGCATCCGACGAACAACTGCCGGACGACAACGGCTCCGCCGTCTTCTGGTCCGTCGTCTGCGGCGACACCGCGGCCTGGCCACGCGATCCCGACCAGTACCGGCGTGACGCGATCCGGGACAAGGCCAGGTACCCGCTGTACGGCGATTTCGGCTCCAACATCACACCCTGCGCCTTCTGGAACAAAGCCGGCCGAGCCGGTCACGGCCGTGCACAACAACGTCGGCCTGCTCACCGTCCAGAACCAGTGGGACTCCCAGACGCCTCTGACCAGCGGTCTGGGCATGCATCGCGCCCTGAAGGGGTCGCGCATGGTGTACGTCGCCGGCGGTGAAGGACACGGTGTCTACTCCGGTGACCCGCGCGCCTGCGCCAACCGGGCGGTCAACGCCTACCTGAGCACCAGACAACTCCCGGCGCGGGACCTCACCTGCAAGCCGTCCGCACACCACAACGCCGGCCCCCGCAAGGGCGTCGCGCCGATCCCGCGCCCCGTACCGGGAGCGCCCAGCTTCTGACCTCGTCGCTCACCGAGCCACCCACGCATGGGGGCTGGCTGTGTCCATGGCCAGACCCCATGCGTGATGCGTGCTTTGGTGGGCCTACGTGCCGCGCGGGGTTGCCAGGCAAGTACAAGTAGACGCACTAGGGGGACGGTGAACGCACGAACCGCCACCTGGTCGCGTATCCGGAGGTCCGTGCACCCGCCTCACCTTCCGTACCCCGTCACGCGCCATCCCGTCATGCCGTCATGCCGTCATGCCGTCATGCCGTCCTGCCGTCCTGCCCTCATCGCGCCATCGCATCGTCCGCGACGTGGACCGGGGCGCCGGAGGGGACTTGCGATGCGACCGGTGCCCGGACGCCGAACAGCGGCGTACCGAACCTGGCGTTGAAGGCACGGCTGCGGAGCGCTGTCAGCGCCACCATCGCACCCAGGAGGGCGAAGGAGTGGATCCTGCCGACCACCGGTGCCAGGTCGACGGGAAGCTCCAGCGCCCACACCACACTCAGCGCGGCATCGAGCAGCTGGGCACCGCCCCACAGGGCGGTCAGTCCGCGCAACGCCGCCCGGAATTCGGGCAGTTCGCGCCAGACACGCTCAGCAGACTGGGCACCGTCTGGCCCACGCAGCCGACACCCGATGTGATACGCAAACGGCCGGGCCGCGAACAGGGTGCCCCCAATCCACAGCCCCAGAACAGCAGGGATGGCCGCGTCCTTCAGCAGCATCACCCGTGGACTGCCGCTGCTCGCTGACAGCCCCGCCGACACCGCCAACAGCACGACCACCAGCACGTCGAAGAACTCCACCCGCCGCCGCACCAAGGCCGTTGCGAGTGCGTGCACCGCCGGTACCGCACCGCTCAGCAACAGGGCCTGCCACTGCGCGACATCCCGCGCCCGAAGCACGTAATACACGACCAGCGGCAGGAAAAGGTTCATGCTCAGCGACAGGCCCAGGGCGCGCCACCGCTCCGCCTGACGTCTCTGCACGGTTTCCACGACAGCCTCCAGCGGTCCGGCACCGGACGCTCCGGCACTTCGGTGACCTGCATCGACGCTAGAAGCCGGGTGGGTGGAAAAGCATCGTCCCCCGGGTCGGCCCCACCCGGTCGGCCCTCCACCCGCCCACTCCACCACTGGGTGGAACGAGCGGCCGGCACCCGCGCGGCGAACAGCCCGCCGTCCAGGGCTGATGGCTCTCTGTGACCATCCCCACCACCTGCTCAGTTGTGCCCGGCCCCTTGACCGCGAACACCCGTGGGAGGACTGCCCTCCTCCTGATAAAGGAGCTCCCAGCGCAGTGGCCGCAATTGCCGCGTGATCTCGCCGGTGTCGTGCTCGACGCGTTCCAGCACCGACCACACATCATTGGTCGGAGTCACATTCCAGCTCGGGTCCAGCACCTGATCAGGATCCCAGCGCGTGACGTCGAACGGGCCGACCAGATCCTGCGGACCGCCGGGGGGGGGACGTAACGGCCACACGTATCCCCACCCTGCCACGCCGCGAGCCATCGGCCGGCGCCTGTGCCTCTGCCTGCCGTACGGGGCGCCGCACCGCACGGCAGCTGACGCCCGCAGCCTCCCCGGGCGGCAGGCACGAAGACCAGTCGGGCAGCAGCTGGGCGCGGTCGCGGCTGTCGGCTGTGACGATGCGGACCTGGGCCGCGCTCGTGAGGTGTTGTGGCTGGGCAGCGTCCGGATCTGAGTACGAGGGCTCATGTGCGGGGACCGGCGCTGGGGTTGAGTGGTGTACATGTCCGACCACATGCCGTTCGGCGGGATGCCGGCCACCCCCCTGCCGACCCGTAGCTCACCCGGCAACGGGGACGGCGATTCCGACCCGAACGCGTGGATCGCGCCGCTCGCCTCGACCGCCGTCACCGGGATCACCGGGTTCTTCGCCGTCATCGTGGGCATGATGTCGCCGATGGTCTGCGACTCGTGCTCCAGCGCCGAGGCGGACCGCTTCGGGGCTCTCTTCCTCGGCTACTTCTGCGGGCTGCTCGTCCCCGTCGCCCTCTTGCTCGCCAGCTGGATCCTGCCCTGGCGCAGGAAGCACGCCGCCAACCGCATCGCCCTCGCGGCACTCGCCCCGTGCTCTGTTGTCGCGCTCGTGGTGCTCTACTACATGCTGATCAGTAGCGTGAAGGGGTAGGGGATGACCGAACCGATCAGCGACGACGGCCACACCTTCCGGCGCGAGACCGAGCGCGTCGTCAACGAGATCGCCCAAGGGCTCCACACGTTGGACGCTGGTGTCTGCGGACGGCCGTACGGGGGTGGCGTGGTCTGGTGTGAAGCCCACGGCAAAAGGCACCTGCGGACATGCATGGCACAACCTGCCAGCAGCAACCGAGCAGCCGTATCATCGGCCATTCCGGCTCTCCACAGCTCCGGAATGGCCCGCGGCTTCGACGTATCCGGTTCGTCCGACGAGATGACAGCCCACTCATGAAGGGCCGGCACTCGGCGGCCGGAGCACCGCGGCCACGGCCGTCCGCACCCACCCGTCCGGCGCTCCTGGATGACGGGGACGGCGGGGACGGCGGGGACGGGCCTGGTGCCCACAAGGACGACGCGGGTCGCGGAGGCTTTCTGAAGAAGCTGGCCCTGTGGACCGGACTCGCCCTCTGCATCGCCTTCATCGCCTGGGCCGCCTGGGGATTCATCCAGTTCGACCACGCCGTCGAGCATCCCCGCGAAGGCGGCTTCTCCGGCTGGCAGTGCGACGCCGGCCGCGACTGCGGTTCCTGACAACGCGACGCGCCCAGTCCCACGCCACGAAGAACGCCTCGATGCCGGTGGTGTGCCGCTCGTAGCAGCGGGCGAGGAGACCTGGCCCGCTGCGCCCACTGCTTCCTGGCGGACCGGCCCGCCCGTCGTGTCCGTCCTCAGTTGACCTCCCGCACTCTCGCCGCGGTTCGCCCGGCGAGCTCGCGGATGCCGTTCGCGGTGTTCTCCGAGAGCTCGCCGAGTATGGCGTCGGCGGCTGTGAGGAGGGCACGGCTCTCCTCGGGGCGCCCCGCGTCGGCAAGGGCGAGGGTGAGCCGGTAGTGCTCCTCGGCGATGAAGCGGCCGAGGTTGACATGCTGCCAGTGACACAGTGAGTCGTCGCCCGGGGTGGCCAGGGCGTCGCGCACGGCGGCCAGGCTGCCCGCCGCCTGCGGCAGCCGGCCCGCCTCCCGCTCCAGGCGGGCCAGGGTGTGCCGGGCCGAGGCCCGGTCCCATGCCGTCTCCTGAAGGGCGGCGTACAGGCGCTGGGCGCGCAGTGCCTGGGGAAGGTCGCCGAGTTCCTCGAAGTCCTGGGCGAGCCCTCTCAACGGAGCCGTGGCCAGGGTGCGGGACGCCTCGGAGCGGCGGAGTCTGCTCTGGTCCATGAAGATGTTGTCGAGTTCGCGGATCAGTGTCACCCGCGCGAGGTCCGTCATCCCCTGGTCCCGCGCCAGGTCGGTCCAGGTGGAGACCGGTTCGTCCGACGGGTCCGTCCCGAACATCGACTCGTCGAGCGTCCGCGCCCACTGTTGCAACTCGTCCGCGCTTGCGCCCGGTTCCGGCATCCCGCCCAGGCCGCACGCCGTGTCGAAGTCCGTCTCCCGGACCTCAAGCAGCAGCGGCAGATCTCCGGTGTCCCCGCGCAGCCCCACCAGCACGGCCGCGAGCCGTAGTTCGTCCGTCATCGATGACCGTGTCTCGTGCCGCAGTAGATGCCGCAGCAGGTCCAGATCGCCCTCGGCGCGGTCGAACTGCGCGGCCCGCAGGGTGATCCGGCGCCGCACCGGGTCCTCGGCGACTTCACGCCATGCCGTGCGGTCGCCTTCCCGCAGCCAGGCGAGATCGGCGCGGCCCGCCGCGAGCACTGGCTCCCACAGCGGGGGACCGGGCGGGCCTATCCGGTCGTACGCGCATCCCTCATCCGCGTTGAGCAGTATGAATTCCGGCTCGGTGCGCAGCAGCGCGGCACGCAGCCTGCCGACCAGCTCGACCGGGGAGCGTTTCGGGAAGCCCAGTGCCGCACGGAGCTCGGCACGCTCCTCGTCGATTCCGTAGTACTCACGGATCTCGTCCTCGGTCTCCGCGACGCACGCCAGGATCTTCTCCTCGCCGTCGTCTGGCGACAGACGTGTGTAGTCGCGCCAGCCGGGCAGGCCGATCACGAGCTCCAGGGTCTCGTCGACACTGGAGCCGATGATCCCCGCGGCGCCCTCCGAGTCGGCGTAGAGCACCGAGCCGTCCGCGCACACGAAGTACGTACCGCCGGTATCGTCCCCGGCTATTGTCTCCAGCGGCCCGCCCGAGGCGAGGTGGACCTCCTCGACATGGCCGTGGGCGGCGCGGTCCAGGTCGAAGTCGAAGGGGAAGGCGGCCAGTTCGGCCAGGCGGCGGTCCTGCCGCAGCAGCCGTAGCGCGTGATCGGTCATGTCACAGAAAGTAACACCGAGCACTGACAACGAACTCGCGGCCTCTGTAGGAGGCCGTGCGGATAGGGGTGCGGTCATGGTCGGCGGTTCGTGCGTTCGCATGTTCGTGCGTTCGTGCGTTCGCCCCAGCGGTGGGGCGTCCATGCCAGCCGGATCAGGCTACGCACGGTGGAGATCGTGGGAGATCGTGTCGGCGAGGTCGAAGAATGCGTCGATGACCTGGAGAAGGCAGCGCCCCCGCTTCAGTGATCCACTCGCGTTCCCGCACTTCACACCCGGGGACCACGGAAACCAACAACTGACCGATACGCGACTCCCGTTTCAGACCTCCAGCACCTCGGAATCGAGTCATCTGCACGCCTGCTTCGTCCCACCACACCCCCTTCGCCGACTGGCTTCGCGGCCATGCCGTCCCGCTCACCCACCTCGACCGAGAGGCGCCGCTCGATGACCTGGAGCCGCTGCGCGCCATCATCGGTGACGCCCGCGTCGTCGCGATCGGCGAAAGTTCCCACTTCATCAACGAGTTCGCCCTCATGCGCGAGCGCATCCTGCGGTATCTGGTCGAACGCTGCGGCTTCACCGTCCTGGCCGTCCTGGCCGTCCTGGCCTTCGAATACGGCTTCAGCGAAGGCTTCAACCTTGACGCCTGGGCCCAGGGCGAGGGCACGGGCGCCGACCTGTCGGCCCACCTCGCCGCAGCGGTCCCCGTAGGACTCGACGAGCCCCTGCGCGGGCGTCCAGGCCCGATCCGGGGGACGCGGATGCGGCCGAGGACGACCGGGAACTGCGGGGAGTCCCCATGCTGCCCGGCGGTGACCACCAGCGGCATCGGCTTCTGAGCCTGCTCGACGGCCAGGTGGAGCTTGGTGGTCAGCCCGCCGCGGGAGCGTCCGAGCCCGTGATCGGCGGGCTCGTCGAAGACACGGCCGGGCGGTTCGACCTGTAGATCCCCCTTTTGCGGGCACCAGCCGCGTGCTGGTGGGCGCGGGCGATCGTCGAGTCCACGGAGACGTCCCAGGTGATCAGGCCCTTCGCATCGGTCCGGGCCTGAAGCTGCTCGAAGAGGCGGTGCCAGCTACCGTTCCGCTGCCAGCGGCGAAACAGCCCATACACCGTTTCCCAGGGGCCGTAGCGTGCGGGTAGATCTCGCCACGGTATGCCGGTCCGCGTCCGGAACCGTATGCCGTTGATCAGCTGCCGCTTGGTGTTGGTGTGCACCGGAGGACGGCCGGATTTGATGCCCCAAGGCATCAGCGGTTCCAGCACCGCCCACTGAGTACCTGTCAGGTCTCCTCGAGTCATGAGACGTGATCACCACATGACCTTGATCCACTTCTGAAGCACGCCCCAGCGCGTCCAACAATAGACGCCGAGGTCAGAGCCGGTTGCTCGCCGCCGTGAGCAGGAACCTCGCGAGGCTGGGACGAGCGCAGGGCTGATGACCCATCACTCGATTCCAAGGGGTCCGATGCCCAGGTCCTCACGCATGAGGCGACGCATCTGCGCCATGGCCTTGCGTCGTCGCTCTATCAGGGGCGCGTCGTCGGCGGAGCCGACAGCCACTCCACGGGCATAGGCATCGCGGATCGCGCGCAGGCAGTGGAACGCCTCGTTCCCCGCCTCCACGACCTGCGGCGGGCCCACGAGCCAGAGGCGTTCGCCCGCCGTGTAGATCCCGGTGCCACGCACGGCCTCCCGCACCGCCGCGTCGCGCGCCGACTCGGACATGTGGTCGCCCAGAGCGACGGCCCGTATCTCCTCACCCGCGGCTTTGAGGGCGGAAACATACTCCGTGTACACCTCGCGCCGTACTTCCAGTGCGTGCCTGGATTCCTCCCGCCGCCACCGGTTGCGATCGGCGATCAGAGTGGCTGCAATGCCGATGACGGCACCGGTCAGTGTGGAGAGCAAGGGCATCCAGTACATGTGCCGCAGCTTGTCCGAACTGAGGCGCCGGCACCAGTGGCTTTCGCTCCGGCCGCGAGCACCGTAGTGCCTGCCACGTTCTGCGCCGGTGTGTCGCGAGGCGGGTCGGCCGTGACCGGCGGGTCGTGCCGTCCCGGCGCCGCGGAAATTGCATCGAGGCCCCGTCAAGCGTTCGACGAGGATCTCCGCCATGTTTTCGCGCCCGGATGGGGCCGGGGCGCCCGCGCACGCGGGGCTGTGACCAGCACTTTCGAAACACGCCCCTAGCGCGCCACGCGGTAGCGGAGGTAGACGACACTTGAGCTGAAGGTGCGGGTCTCGACGAGCTCGAGATCCACCCGGCGTTCGCACTGGGGAAAGTACGGAATGCCACCGCCAACCAGCACCGGGTAGACCCTGACTCGGTACTCGTCGAGCAGACCCAACGCGGCCGCCTCGGCAGCGAGACTCGCGCCGCCGATCGCGATGTCACCCTCCCCGGGCTCGGCTCGCAACCGCTCGATCTCCTCTGCCAGGCCGCCGGAGGCCAGGCGGGCATTGCCCTGCACCGCCGACAGCGTGGTGGAGAACACCACCTTTGGGAGCGGCTTCCAGATCGCGGCCCACTCCAGCATTGAGTCGTCGAGCGATGGATCCTGGTCGGCGGTCTCCCAGTACAGCATCGTCTCGTACAGCCGTCGTCCCAACAGGTGGACGCCGACCCCTCGAATCTCGTCGGTGACGAAGCGAAAGATCTCCTCGTCGGGCGCCGTCCAGTTGAAGTCGCCGTCCGGCCCGACGATGTAGCCGTCAAGTGAGACGCCCATCGAATAGGTCACCCTGCGCATCAGAAGTCCTCCTCGGTAACGGGCTCGACAGTACGGCCGCCGGCCACCTCCGGCCTCATCGCGGCTCGCGAGGTCCCCTGGGCCGAGTCTCCTCACTAGATCACGGCGCGGGCGCTTAACAGCGTTGCGTACGTGTTCTCACCTCGGAGCGTCGAAGGCGAGTGGGGCGGCCGCGGGCGATAGACGGAGAAGGTGACGCGTAGTCACGCAAAACGATGGCGAGGGCAGGAAGATGCGTGGCCATATCAGTCGCGGCCGCGTATCAGGGCGAGCACGCCGCTGCGGCGGCCGTGCACCGTCACGAGGGTCTGTGCCGTGCCCAGCAGAACGACCAGCCCGGACTCGGAGTCACGTTCCAACCGATCCGCCGCATCAGGCAGGTGTCGGGCTACGAGGAGCCGTGCGATGCCTTCCCAGGTATAGCCGTTCCCCTCTCGACCCGCAGCCCGGCGCTCCAGCCCGGTCGGCCCTCCACCCGCCCACTCCACCGCTGGGTGGAGCGAGCGGCCGGCACCCGCGAGGCGAACAGTCCGCCGACCAGGGGCTGATGGCGCTCTGTGAACTTCCCCACCGCCTGCTCAGTAGTGCCCTGGACCTGGACGCCTTGGTTCCGCACCTTGAGCGGTCCGGCTTGCCGACGAGCGCACCTGGTAATGCGGTTGCCGGCCGGCACGCGCTTTGGCAGGCTGCCGGGCGTGATCGCTGCTGAGAGGCCGAGCTGCCTGATCGTGACGGGGATGCCCGGGGCGGGGAAGTCGACGGTGACCAGACTGGTCGCCGAGCGTCTGCCACGCTCCGCCCGGCTTGACGGTGACCAGATCAGCAGGCTCGTCGTCAGCGGTCGGGTCGGAGCCCTGGGCGAGCCTGTCGACGAAGCAGCGCGGCAGGTGGGCCTGTGCAACCGCAACCTGTGCATGCTGGCGAACAGCTTCTCCGATGCCGGCTTCACGCCCGTGATCGACTGGGTGATCCCCGACCGCGAGCAGTTGGACTTCTTCGTGAGCCTCCTGTCGACTCGGCACGTCTTGTTCGTCGTCCTCGCACCGGGCATTGAGACATGCCAGTACCGCAACACCATCAGGGATCCTCGCGAACGGTTCGACTTCGACGGCTATGAAGTCCTCGACGCCGACATGAAGCGTGAACTCGGCGACGTCGGCTGGTGGTTCGACACCGCGGCCCTCACTCCCGACGAAACCACCGATCAGCTCATCCGCGAAGCCCGCCATCGAGCCTTGGTGAACTGACCGACGTCCGGCTCAACTCACACAGGGCCACCACGGCCTACGACAGCCGACGGGTCGGCCGTCAAGCTTGCGGCCCCTGGGCCTTGCGTCCCCGGCCGTGGCCACCGCCGGGGACGCACTGTACGACCACACTGGTGGACCCGTTACCGCCCCGGGCCCGTCTCTCACACCCTCATCAGCCAGTTCCTGCGGACTGCTCGACCCCGACCTCGACCTCGACCTCGACCTCGGTCCCAGTCTCGCGCCGCACCTCGGTCTGCCGAGCGAGGCTGTTGGCTCGTAGTGCAGTAAGCATCCCGAGGGCGGAGACAGCGGTGAAGCCGAGCAGGAGGTAGCGCGCGGAGGTAAGCGCCGAAGGGCCGCCCAGATTGACCAGGAGGCCGGCGACCGCCGCGCCGAACGCTGTCGACATCGTGAGCACGGTTGCGACCGCCGCGGCGGCCTTCTCTCCCTCCTCCTTGTTCGGCGTGCTGCTCATCGCAGCAACGGACAGATGGGGCATGGCCAGGCCGATGCCCGTACCGGCGAGAAGAAGAACCGGCAGCCAGGCAATGACCAGAAGCAGCGGTGCATCGCGGCGCTGCAGCAGAGCGAGCACGGCGAACCCCGCCGCAAGGAGTCCGGGACCGGCCACCCGGAGCCGTCGAACCGTCCGCTGCCGACGTACCGAGGAACTCGCGACCTGGCTCACCGACCAGCCGAGCGACAAGGCCGCTCCGAAGAACCCGGCAGCGACCGGCGGCAGTCCGCCCAGGCGCTGGCCGAACAACGGCAGGAACGTCTCCACGGCGACGCCGGCCGCGAGGAACACGATGGTCAGGTAGACCCACCGCAGTGCTGAGCCGGCCTCGTAGGTCGCGCGCGGTAGGACTCGGACCTGGCCCCGTTTCTCCGTCACCACGAAGGCCATGACCAACGCCAGTGCCAGCGCGATGGACACCGCCATCATGACCTCGTTCGAGAGGATTCCGGCGACGCTCACGGCACCTGCGGCCCCGATGACCAGCGTCAACGAGCCCAGCGGTACCGGAACCGCCCCCGCCGCGGACCTGCCGCTGCCAGGCAGCACTCGGGGGACGAGGGCCGCCATCGCCCCCGAGACGACAGCCAACACGACGAACGCCGTCCGCCAGGACCCGAACTGGGCGAAGAGACCGCCCAGAGTCGGACCGACGAAGTTGCCCAGGCCGAACATGGCGGAGATCAACGCGCTGCCCCGTACCCACAGTTGGCGCGGCAGTGCCGAATAGATCAGGGCGAACCCCAGACCGGTCAACAAGCCCGCCCCAAGTCCCTGCGCGCCACGGCCGACCAGCAGCACCGGCATGGTCGGACCGACCGCGCAGACAACCGACCCGACGGCGAAGACACCGAAGCCGATGAGGTAGGAACCGATGTTGCCGCGCCTGGCAAGAGTTCGGCTCACGAGCATGGTCGCGACAACTTGTGCGGTCAGGAAAACGGTCATGTTCCATGCGTAGAGGCGTCCACCGCCAATGTCCGCGACCGCCGTCGGCAGCAGGCTCGCGGCCAGATAGATATTGACGGCGCCGACGAGTACGCCCCCGGCCAGCACCACGACGGTGCCTAAATGGCAGCCGAGTTCCCGCCACGAACCGACGCTCTGGCTGTCGTCCACTTGCGAACTCCATCCCTGGGTTACGTCCTGTGGGTTACTTCCTGCGGGTTACTTCCTGCCAGGCATCGTGGCGGAGCGCGGGGACCCGGTAATCCGGCAAAACGGACGAGATCTATCTCACATTCGGGAGTGGGGTGGCGTCTCGTACCCCGGACGGGGGTCGCGCCGGGAACGCGAGGCGGCACGGCGGTGGATGGACGAACTGGGGCCCGTCTTCAACATTCACCCGATGGCGGATCAGGCAAGTCGGCGCCCAACAACAGGAGCTGACGCTGAAAGACCCGGGCGGATTGTTGCCCCCCAAACCCCCACTCGCACGTGGGCCGCTTGCCTTTGTAGGCGTCGCCGCATCCGTTGACGACGGCGACATCCGGCCCGAGGAAGCGGATGTCGAGAACTTCGTCCGCGGGCTTGGTTCCCGGTTGAGGAACCCTGTGAACAGCGAGCGGTGGCTGTCGACCATGTCCTGACGCCCTTGGGAGAGGGTGCCGATGAAGGTGGTGTAGGTGGCGTCCGCAGTGAACAACTGGCTGTACGCCTCGACATCGTGCCGCCCCCAAGCGGCGACAAGCTCGTTCAATAGCGAGGTGACCGCAACGCGCCGCGGGCCCCAAGGACCGCAGACGCGTGATCGTCGAGCCCGTGCCCGACGCACTCGACCGCATCGAGAAGTCGTGTCCCCGGCCCGCCGTCACATCGCCGAGATCCTGGCGCGCGACACCGCCGAGCAGCGCGCCCTGCTCTTCGACTACTTCGGGCACGCCGCGCCCGCGTTCCGCGCAGCCACCGAGGAGATCCGCAAGACCCCGACGCCCGGCCGCACAAGAACCACCCGGGGCAGGAGCAACCGGTGACCACAGACGCTGCGGGGCCGGGCTCACGTTCACAGAGCCGTGCATGCGGCGGCGCCGGAGGTGTCGAGGCACGGTTTCACAGCTGCCTGCCCACACCTGGGCTGAGCCCCTCCAACTCAAGCAGTCATCCGCCAAGGGAGACGCTCAGTCACCTCACTGTCCCGTATCGTCGAAGCTTGATCATTGTCACTGAAGATTGGTGACCAGTAGGTTCGTGCCATCGAAGGGTGAGCTAACAGGGATTCAGGGGTGTCGGTGGAGGATTTGGCGGATCCGCCCACGTCAGCAGGCTTCGTTTTCATCAGCGAGGAGTCCCCTGGTTACCTGAAGACGGCAACGGCCGGCATGAGGGTGACGCTGCCGGTGTTCACTCCGCCGTGGATCGTGGTCTATCACGCGTTGGAGCGCGTGCATGTCGCCAGATGGTCCGGGCGGCTCTTCCAGGTGCAGACGGTGCCTCCAACGACACGAGTGGAGCGTGCCGCGGTGGCACGAGCCGCCGAGGGCGTGGCTTCGCACGCCGACCACACACGTGCCATCGCCGTCGACCTACTGGAGGAGCTTTCCTCATCAGAGCTCTTCGGCCCCCATGGCGACGCCGTCGTCCGCATCGTCGAGGCCGCGAGCGCCTTGGACGAGGAACGCGCACGGGCGCTTGAGTCCGCTCGCCATCCCGCGGCCGAGCGGGAGTACGGCAAGGCATGGGACCGGTGGCTCGCCGAACAGCCGGAAGCCGCGTCCTACCGAAACCGAGATCACGCATGGACCCTGTCGATCCCCGGGGCCGGCTTTTCGGGATCACCGATCGGGTACGGCTTCTCCCTGATCTGGAAGACGGTCAACGCAGCCGCCCGGGATCGAGGCGGTCCGGGTTCCCTCACCCTCGACGAGGACGGCGATCGGATCCTGGGGGACCCGTGGGAGACGACCCTGGGTGCGCTGCTCGATGCCGCTATGGCCGTCGGCGCACCGCACCTGGTGGACAGCGACGCCGTCACGGTCCTGACCGCGGCCTGGGGCATGGTGTTCGAGCCATGAAACTCTGCCGGGAAACTCGTCAGCACTGATGCACCGCGTGGGCGGGCTTGACCAGACCACGCTCAGACTTACATGACGCAACCTCAGCCTTCGGTGACACAGGTCCGTCACCGATAGGTGGCTGCTGGCAGCGCCAGTTGGCTACCTCGACGGTAGGCAGATGATGCCCGATGCCTGGCACGGCGAACGCCTTTGGGTGGTACGTGAGTTGGCTCGTCCGGCCACGTACAGCGCTCGCGTGAAAGTTCGGCGCTCACCTCGCGGGAGGTGAAAGTCCGTCAGCCGACACCGGTGAGCAGCTCGTCGACGGCGGTGCGGAGGGACTCGTCCTCGGTGAAAGCGCGCCAGGCGCCGAAGTGGTGCAGGCGCCGGTCGTTGGTGGGCAGGTCGTTCAGGAGTCGCGCGGCGGGCTGGGCGGCATGGCCCATCCGCGTCAGATACCGCACCGCGGGGAGGATGACCGGCAGGTAGGTGCCGTCGGCCAGATTGTGGACGGTGTCGAGGAGGACCGGCACGGCGCTGTCGGTGTCACCGGTCGTGGTCCAGAGGGCGTGCGCGGCCTCGACTCTGGTCCAGGGATCGGTGTCGGTGGTCTGTGTCTGGATCTTGTCGGCGTAGCCGGCGGCGTGTCGGCCGAGGGCGGCCAGCTTGCGCAGGGCGGGGTGCGGGAAGCGGCCCTCCGTAGCGGCAGGCCCCAGCACCTTCAGGGCCGGGCCCGGCTCCCCGCCGAGCTGCCAGTACGCCCAGGCGGCGAGCTCCGCGGCCGCGCCTGCACCTGCACCTGCACCTGCACCTGCACCTGCACCTGCGGCGGTTGACCGGGACAGCAACACTTCACGGGCCCGCAGCAGTTCCTGTGCCCTGGTGCCCGTCGGCCCGATCGCGGCCAGGGCTGTGGCGGCCGGGGTCCACGTCCGGTCGTCCTCCAGCAGGTCGAGCAGCTGCGGAACGGCTGCCTGTGCAGGGGGTCCCCAGGCGGCGAGCACGTCACAGAGTTGGTGGAGCAGGCGAACGTCAGTGGCAGTGGTGTCCCTGGCAGTGGCGTCTGTGGCGGTGGCGTCCCTGACGGTGGCGGTAGTGGTGCCGAGTCGGTGGCGGATCGCAGGCAGCAGGAGCTCTGCGTGGTCGGGGAGGTGGACGAGTACCTCGTGGAGGGCGGGGAGGACGGGGAAGTGGACGGCGTGGCGGGCGCTGTGAAAGACGCCGGTCGAGGAGAAGCCGGACGGGGCGCCGGCCACGCGCTCGGCCAGGCCCGGGACGCAGCGCGGGTCGTTCATCCGGGCCAGCGCCCACAGGGCCGCCTCGGCGACCGTTTCCCGCGTCCGTGTCGTCCGGGTGGCGGTGTCGCCGAGCAGTGCGGCGACCGCGTCGGCATGGTCAGCGGCCGACGGACCGAGGCAGGCCAGCAGTTCGGCCGCCCGATAGCGCACCTCGGCGACCGGATCGTCCAACCGCGCCACGATGGCCGGCAGCAGCGCAGTGGTCGGCGAGCGCCACTGGGACAACAGCCCGCCCGCCTGTGCCAGGGCTCCGATCCGCTGCTCCTGGTCGGGGTGGTGGGCCAACAGGCCGAGCGCGAAGGCGGGGGACGCGTCCGTGAACAGCTCCGCCGCCCAATGCTGGACACCCTGCGCCCCACACGCCACCGAGCTGGTGTGCTGCCACAACTCCACGCTCGGGTCACGCACGGCGGCCAGCACGAACTCCGGCGGCCGCGCAGCACGACGCGAGTCGCCATCCGCGAGCGCATGCACCGCCGCCAACCGGCGCTGCGGCTCCGGCGAGTCGAGCAACGCATGGAGGAGGGTGTTGACCTCCTGGGAACGGTCGCCGGCCGGCTCCCGCCGGACCGCCTTGCCGAGCGCGAGGATCAGGTCGAGACGAGTGGCCGGGTCGCTCTCCGTCTGCCAGCACCGTAGGAGCGGTGGCAGCAGGAGCTCACCAGGGTCGGCGCAGACCCGGGCCACGTCGGCCGCGGCCCGCCGGATCTCCGGCGCGGGATCGGCCAGCAAGGCCAGCACCTCGGGCAGCACCCGTTCCCAGGCCGATGACCAGCCGGGGTCCAGGAACCTCTCGGCGACCTGCCCTGCCTCCGCCACCAGCATCGCCACCAGGTCCAATGCCGCGCGACGGTACGGAACGGGCGGGGCCGCAGCCGAGGCCAGGCTCAGTAGAAAGGGCAAAGCGGCCGGGACGGCGGAGCAGATCCAACCGCCCTGATGGAACAGCAGGTTTTCCAGCTCGAACGCCGCCTCCTCGGCGTCCTCGGGATCCGGTCCTGCGCAGCGGCGGAGCAGACCGGGCACGTCCTCGGCAGACCCGTAGTTGTGCTCCAGACCCGCCCAGTCGACCGCGTCCAGCCCCTCCCACAGCGGCCTTGACCAGCCCTCCCGCCTCGACCGCGCCCAGCTCTCCCCCCATGCGCGTGACCCTACCGCCGTGACCTCCTACTGGGTCGAGGGTGGCGTCGCTCCCTGAGCCAGGGACGTCCCGATCGCGCCCGTCCGCGAAACCCCGTGGCGTGGCGTATGCGGGACGGCAGAGGATACGGGCGTGATGACCCTTCGCATCGCCTCGTCGGACGACCTCGCGATACTGACGAGGCTCAACGCCATCGTTCATGACGCGCACGTCCGCCACAGGCCCGATCTCTTCGTCAGCACTCCCTCGCGTGACTCCCTCGAAGCTCTCCTGATCCGTCAACTGTCAGATCCGGACACGACGTTCCTCATCGCCGAGACGACGCCCGACGGGAACGCCCTGGGATACGCAATGGCCCGAGTGGCCACGCGGCACGGCAACGCGCTCATTGCGCCGGACTCGGTCATCTCGCTTGAGCAGATTGCCGTGGACCCCAGCGCTTCGCGCAAGGGCGTCGGCTCGGCGCTGCTGGACGCGGTGCGGGACATCGGACGGGCCGCCGGCTGCCGACGCCTGGTGACCAACGTCTGGGATTTCAATGAAGGCGCGCTTTCCTTCTACCAGGCATCCGGCCTGAGGCCGATGAGCAGGATGCTTGATCAGGGGCTCTGATCACCTGCTACGCCGGGCGTATTCGTGCGGACGGCCCCCCGTTTGGCAATCGACGACCGGCGGCCAACTACCCGTGACCGGCGACCACCTCCCCCGTCCCCCGCACCAGCGGCCCGCACCTCAACTGACGGGCCGCCATGGGAGGTTCACACCGAGCGGTCCCCGGGAGCGGTTGCCCGCTCACCCGCCCACCCGCTTGACGGATACGTCGCTGCTGGTGGCGTGGTGTGCCGCGGCCTGCGTACGAGCCACGTTGTTGGCGCGGAGCGCCGTATGCCGTACGGGTTCTGCGGGGGGGGCGGGGGCCTGGTTACTCAACCGCAGATTACTGTACGTACGTACTATATTACGTCGCGGCCATGTCGCCCCGGCCAGGCGAAACAGCGACCCTCTCGTAGGTCATGTAGCGCCCCCCTCGTGCGACATACGGCATTGACGGGAAGCGAAGCACCCCACCGGCGTGACACAGAGCCCGCACCCAACAACCCAGGGTGCACCATATGTCCAACTTGCACCCATCCCCCACTCCACCTACAGTACAAACGTACTGTTCACCCGTCGCGGCGCAGGCCCAGCATCCGGCCACCCACCTCCCCCAGCCGCCGCGCACCTCACCCCCTAGGAGTGCACCCGATGAAGGCCCCCGCCATCTCCCCCTGCCTCGGCGTTCCCGACACCCAGGCGGCCTGTGACTTCTACGAGAAGCTCGGCTTCACCGCCCTGCCCGGTGGCGACGATGCGAACGACGACATCCGCATCCTGCTGTTCGAGGGCGAGTTCGCGCTGATGGTCTTCCGCGACCGGCACCTGCGGGACTGGCTGCCGGTCCTCAAGGACACCCCCGTCGGCGCGTTCGGCATGTTCTACCTGGCTGTCGACGACTTCGACGCCTACGTCGAGAAGATCCGCCCGCTGGTGACCGTCACCAAGGACACCCTCGAGCACAACGGCCAGAAGATCTTCTACTTCACCGACCCGAACGGCTACGTCATCGGCGTCACCCAGAAGCAGACCTGGTAGCGGGCCCGGCAAGTCCGGGTCGCAACAGACCTGCCGCGGCCCCGGCCCCGGCACTGCTCCTGCCTTGCCCTGTCCTGTCTTGTCCTGCCCGGAATCACTCCGCCCCTCCGCACGTTTTCGCGACCGGCATGGTGCGGCGGCCGCACCCGCCCCTGCACGCGGGTGCGGCCCGCCCAGACGCCCCAGGCCGCCCCTCCCCCATCCCCTCCCTCGGAGCCGCATGACCACCCCCCTGGAGATCACCCGCCCGCCCCGCATAACCCCCGCCCAGCGCCGTGCCCGCCTGGCGCGCCGGCAGCTCCTGGCCGCACGGGCGCGCGTCGACAGCCCCGAGGAAGCGGCCACGGCGGTGGTCGGCCTCCATGCCACCGACCCCGCCACCGTCTTCCTCGCCGCCGCGGCCCGCCTCACCAGCCCGGACGTCGCCTCCGTGGAGCGGGCGCTGTACGAGGACGTCACGCTGGCCCGCATACGGTGCATGCGCCGCACCATGTTCGTGCTCCCCGCTCACCTCGCACCCGTCGCCCACTCCGCGACGGCGAAGAACACCCACAGCCACCGCGCGGACGCCGTGCAACGGCTGCGGGACGCCGCCGGCTGGGACGAGACCCGCTACGCCGCCGCGGAACGCGACATCCTCACCGTCCTCACGGCATTGGGCGCAGCCTCCGCCGCCGAACTCGTCGCCGAACTCCCGGCCCTGCGCGTGCAGATCACCACCTTCCCCGGCAAGTCCTATCAGTCCCGGCAGCGCGTCTGCGCCCCGATCCTGGGTGCCCTGGCCGCCGACGGCCGGATCCGGCGCAGCCGTCCCGCCGGATCCTGGACCTCGGCGCAGTTCCGTTGGGCGCCGTCGACGCCTCTGCCCGAAGTCCCTGCTCAGGAGGCCAAGGCAGCCCTGGCGCGCCGCTACCTTGCCGCCTACGGCCCGGTCACGGCCGACGATCTCAAGTGGTGGACGGGGTGGAGCCTCACCGACACCCGCAAAGCCCTCGCCGCCACCGGAGCCGAGGCCGTCGCGCTCGATGAAGGCACGGGATATCTCCTGCCCGAGGACGCCGAACGGTCCCCCGAATCCGAATCCGAACCCGAACCCGAGCCCTGGGCGGCGCTCCTGCCCAGCCTCGACCCCACGGCCATGGGCTGGCGCCACCGCGACTGGTATCTCGACCCGGACCATGTCCCGGCCCTCTTCGACCGCAACGGCAACATCGGCCCCACCGTCTGGTGGAACGGCCGCATCATCGGTGCATGGGCCCAGCGCTCCGACGGGCACATCAACCACCGCCTCCTCACCGACCCCGGCCGGCAGGCCCGTACCGCCATCGAGTCCGAAATCCACCGGCTGACGGAATTCCTCGGCACCACCCGCATCACCCCCTGCTACCGCACCCCCCTGGAACGCCAACTCGCCGCATAGCAGCGGCACTCCCTGGGCGGCGGGCGGACGAGCCCCCGGCTGGTCGGTCAGCGCTGGTCAGGCCCGGCCGAAGCGAGCGCAGCATCGGCGGCGTCCGCCTTCGGGTGCGCCACAGGCCCAGGTCGCGGCGATGAGGGTCCCCCCTGTTCCAGCGAAGTCGAGAGCTTGGGGGAGGGTTCGGGCAGGGTGCGGAAGAACAGCCAGCTCAGCACCGGCATCAGGATCAGGGGGGCCAGGGCGGTCCGCAGGGACGTTGCGTCGGCGATGCTGCCGATGGCGGGGCTCGCCAGACCGCCGATGCTGACGGCCAGACCGAGGGTGATCCCGCTGGCGGTGCCGACGCGCGAGGGCATGTAGTCCTGGCCGAGCGTGACCTGAAGCGAGAAGGGGACGTACAGACCCGCCGAGGTCAGCGCCACGAACGCGTACAGGGCCGGGCCCGGCACGAACACCACTCCCGCGACCGCCCCGACCGTGATCAGGTACGACCAGCGGCACACCGTGACCCGGTCCCAGCGGTTGGCCAGCGAGCCGCCCAGCACCGAGCCGACCGCGCCGCCGAGATAGAGCACGAACAGTGCCGCGGGGCCCGCCGCGCTGCCGCCGTCCATGCGCTGCGTGGCGTACAGCGAGATGAAGGCGCTCAGGCCGACGAAGACGATCGACCGGCACACCACGGCCAGCGACAGTTTCACGAAGGACGCGCGGTCGTCGTCCCCGGCCGGCACCGCCGTACCGGCTCCGGCGGCCTGCCGCCGTCCCAGCGCGCGCAGCACGGGCAGGCACAGCGCGACGCCGGCGAGTGCGGGCAGCGCCAGCAGCGGCGTCAGACGCAGCCCGCCGGTGGCCACGACGGCGGCGACCATGAGCGGGGCCAGCGCGAAGCCGAGATTGCCGCCCACGGAGAACCAGCTCATGGCGCTGTGGCTGCCTTGGCTGACGAGCCGGGCGACCCGAGCGGACTCGGGATGGTAGGCGGCCACGCCGACCCCGGAGACCGCTACGAACGCCAGCGTCAGCCCGTAGGAACCGCTCAGCCCGCTCAGGGCGATGCCCAGACCGCCCAGCAGGGTGCCGACCGGTAGCAGCCAGGGCATCGCCCAGCGGTCGGTGAGGGCGCCGAACACCGGCTGGGCCACCGATGACAGCAAGGAGGCGGCCAGCACGATGCCGGAGACGGCGGCGTAGCTGTAGGCGCGCTCGGCGACGAAGAACGGGACGAGGGACGCCACTGCGCCCTGGTAGATGTCGACGCAGGCATGACCGACGGACAGCAGAGTGATCGATGTATTCCTTTGCACTCCGTCAGGATCCGGGCCCGGCACCGTGTCGCACTTCCGATAAACTGCCGCGTGATGCCGAAAAGCCGCCATGAGATCCACCATGAGATCGGTCGTGAGGCCCGGCATGGGCTACGTCGTGAAATCCGGCAGGAGATCCGTCATGAGCCGGTCGCTCCGACCCGCACCCAGTGGCTGGCGTCCGGCAGTGCGATCGACGCCCATCGGCACGACGACCACCAGATCGTCTACGCCGGCCGGGGAGTTCTGGCGATCACGACCGGCGCGGGTTCCTGGGTGGCTCCGGGCACCCGCGCCATCTGGGTGCCCGCCGGCACCGTGCACGCCCACCAGGCCCACGGGGAGCTGGAACTGCACCTGGTGGGGCTGCCCGCGGCCGAGAACCCGCTCGGCCTGGACGCGCCGACCGTGCTGGCCGTCGGCCCGCTGCTGCGGGAACTGCTCGTCGCCTACACCCGCACCCCGGACGACGACAGTCCCGAACGGGCCCGTTTGCGCGCGGTGTTGATCGACCAGCTGCGGGCCTCCCTCCAACAGCCGCTGCACCTGCCCGCTCCGGCCTCGCCTCTGCTGCGGACGCTGTGCGACATCCTTCGCGTCGATCCGGCCGACAGCCGCACCCTCGCCGAACTCGGCCGTGACGTCGGGGCGAGCGACCGCACCCTGTCCCGGCTGTTCCGCAGCGACCTCGGCATGACGTTCCCGCAGTGGCGCACGCAGTTGCGGCTCCAGCGCGCACTGGTCCTGCTGGCCGAGGGAACACCGGTGACCTCGGTGGCGCACCGGTGCGGCTGGTCGTCTGCAAGCGCCTTCATCGACGTCTTCCGGCGCACCTTCGGCCACACACCGGGCTCCCACCCGACGGGCTGACGGGCTGACGGAGCGTGCGGGCCCAAGACGCCGCCCGCAGACTCCCTCCGGGGCCATGGACGGGGGCGTGGCGTGGCGGGCGGACAGCGGCTCGTCAGCCGCACTGCCACGTGAACACCGCCCGTTCGAAGCGCCGCTCGGCCAGATCCTGCGGCCGGATCAGCCAGTACAGCGCCCCGCAGTCCCCCCACATCATGTCCGCGGCATGCTCGCTGTCGAACTGCGCCAGCAACACCCAGCCACCCGCCTCGTCGGACAGCCGGGGATCGTCCCAGGGCACCTCTCCGTCCAGCACCGCCGCAGCTATCTCCACCTCCACCGGATTCTGAACCGGCCGCGGATGGCCGCCGATCCGGTGGCCCACCGTGCCGTCGAACTCCCACAGCGCGTCGAGGAACTCCTGGGCGCACACCGGGTGGTCGTACCGCTGCCCGAGCGGGGCCCCCGGCGCGAACGCGTCGCGGATCTGCGGATGCCAGGGCTCGGCCGCCGTCATCGTCACCCGCGCGGTCAGTGGCACCACCGGATACGGCTCCAGCACCCGCGGCGCCGCACGCTGCGACGTATCCGCGCCGGCCGGGACGTACAGCACGCGGGCACCCGCCCAGCTGTCACGGTCTTCTGCCAGGACGAGAGCATCGCCGTCATCCAACTGACCGTCGAAGTAGAAGAAGAGCAGCGTCCCTTCGTCCGGGAGCGGGATGTCCAGGGCGTCGGAAGGCAGCGCCGCACAGGCGATCGACGCGATGAACGAGAGCGGCCCGTGCCCTTCCCACGTCGGCCAGTCCGCATCGGCGGGCAACGTCGGCAGGCCACCGAGCCGGCCGACCACCGTGTCCGAATCTTCGGCCACCGCAAGGCGCACACCGGGGCGCAGCAGACCGAGCCACCGCTCCGCGGCGTCGGGAGACAGATGGCGCAGGGCGAGAGTGCGCAGAGCGCCGGAATCGGAGTCGGAGGAGGATTCGGAGGAGGATTCGTGTGTCAGTGTCATGCGTCCGATCATGCACGGCACCACTGACAATCCGCCCGCCGTCCCTCCCCCGGCTGGTCCGGACAGGGCGCTCCCCGGACCGTTACGGCGACGGGCCGGGCCGCCCCTCAGGCCGACGACCTCAGCAGATCCAGTTCGCCGCCGAGCGCATCCCGCAGCTCGTCGTGCTGCGGCCCGAGCCTGAACTGCTCGTCGCTCCACCGGTCACGCGGATAGAGCCACACCGGCGCGCCCACGAGATCGGCCGGCTCCCACTCGAAGCGCGGCCAGACGTGCGCGTGCAGGAACGGGTCCGTGTTCCCCAGGATCTCCAGATTGACCGGACGGAAGGCCGGATCCAGCCGCCGGCAGACCCGCTCGACCGCTTCGCCGAGCTGGTCCATGTCGGAGAGGAACGACAGTCGCTCGGCCTTCGGCAGATCCGACAGCCGCTGCACGTTCGGATCGTCCACGAGGAGGACCGAGTAACCCGGCAGGAACTGCACGTCCCCGATCACCGCGAACCCCGACTCCAGCCGCCGCAGGACGGTCGGGTTCTCACCCCTCAGAACGGTCCCGATGCGATCCGTCCGCCACTCACCCTCACCCTCACCAGTCATGTCACCACAACCTACGCACCAGCACGTCGCCACGAGCCGCCACGGGTCGGATTCGGGTCACTCGGCCAGCCCGCGGGCGACTGCGCACCAGGGCAGACGTACAATCGGCAGCTGCTCCCGGACGTCCCGGAGCGCAACTCGGCACGGAACGGGAGTGGTTGAAGTGTGGCAGGAGGTGCCGGTGTACGACCGGCTCGTCGCGGAACGGGGAGACATACCGACCGAGGTACGTACGGAAGCGGAGAAAGTGCTGCGGAATTTGGAACAGGTGATACGCGGCACCGCATCGACCTTGGGCGAATCCGCACCGGCGCCGCTGTTCTCCCGGACGCTGGGCTGACCTCGACGGCCGGGCGGCGGCATGCCGGCCGTGTCGTCCGGGCCGACGTCCGTATCCGATCCGCATCCGAGCAGCCGCACCCTCGTGCATGCAGGTCGTACCGCTCAGCGCGTGGCGGCGCCACGCCTTGAGAAATGAGGGATGGGGCATCCAGAGGGCAATACGCTCTGTAGCTGCATTGCTACAGAGCGCGACTTTTGCTGTCGGCATCGTCGCGCGACCCGTTGCCTGGAGGAACTGCCTTGAGCTCTGTCACGATCGACCAACGCGCCACCGGCTACAGCCTCGGCCACGCCCTGTGTATGGCCCATGCGGCCGATCTCGCCTACAAGGACAAGAACACCGTCGAGAACACGGCGCGCGAGTGGGGCTTCCCCCGGGTGCGGCACCACGAGACCCGCTTCAGCCCGCCGTTCCCGCTGGAGGACACCCAGGCGTACACCATCGCCGGTGAGCACATGATCATCACCGGCTTCCGCGGGACGGAGCCGAAGAACATTCGAGACTGGCTGTCCGACGCGTCCACCCCGCCCTACCCCGGTCCCGGCGGCAAGGGGTTCGTGCACTACGGCTTCGGTGAGGCGCTGAACTCCATCTGGCCGCAGGTGCGTGCTGCCCTCGACGAGTTCCGGGACAGCGGCCAGACGATCTGGTTCACCGGTCACAGTCTCGGCGGCGCGCTGGCCATGCTCGCCGGTGCCCGCCTGCACTTCGAGGAGCCACGGCTGAGGGCCGACGGAATCTACACCTTCGGCCAGCCGCGCACCTGTGAGCGGCTGCTGGCCCGGGAGTTCAACACGGCCTTCGCCGACCGGATGTACCGCTTCGTGAACAACAACGACGTGGTGCCCCAGCTCCCGCCGGAGCCGGCCTTCCATCACGTCGACGCCCTGCGCTACATCGACTCCAAGGGCAAGCTGCACGACTCCATGCCCCTGGCCTCCGGGCTCGTCGACCGCGCCCGCGGGCTGACGGCCGACGCGCTGGCACCGGCCTCGGACGGCGTGCGGGACCATTTCATCAACAACTACATCAGCGCCCTGGAGAAGAACCAGCGCTGAAGCCGGCTGAGGCTGAAGGTGGCTGAGAAGCCGAAGGTGCCTCGGCCGGCCGGGTGTGCCCCGGCCGTAGGTGCCCGGCCATGGATCACAGGGGCTGCGCCGTGTCCGCGCAGGCGGTGCGGCCCTTCGGGTCCCCCTCGGTGCCTCGCGGGAGCGCAACGGGGACCGTCAGCGCATCGACCACGTCCTCCAGCCGTCCCGTGCGCCGGTACACGGCGCGTTGCCGTGCGGCGCCGGTGCCGTGCCGTTGCAGACGCGACAGCCAGCGCCGTACGGCATCGAAGTCGCCGGTGGCGCGCAGCGGGCCCTGGACGTGTCTGAGCAGGGCCGTGGCCAAGTACCAGGCCGGGACCGTTCTGGGCACGCCGGGCAGCGGGACGGTCAGGGCCTGGCCCGACATCCCGTCACGTGCCGCGCGCCAGGCTGCCGCGCGCAGAACGGTTTCCTCCACGGGCGGGGCCGGTCTCCCCTTGCGTACGTCGGCCAGCGCCGCGGCGACCAGGGCGCGTACCAGCAGCGCATAGGCGACGGTGTCGGCGGTGCCGGGCTGCACGTCGGCCACCCTGATCTCGACGGTGGGTACATGCCGGGAGGGGCGGACGGACCAGTACAGCATGCCCGGGTCCAGTGCCGCCCCGCTGTTCACCAGCGCCGAGACGATCTGCTCGTAGTGGTCCACCGAGCGCAGGTACGGGGGCGGGGTGGCGGTCGGCCAGCGGTTCCACAGTATGGCCCGCCAGCTGGCGTGACCGGTGTCGCGGCCGCGGCAGAAGGGGGAGTTCGCGGTCAGGGACAGCAGCAGCGGCATCCAGGGCCGCAGGTGGTTGACGACCTGGACGGCCTCCTCCCGGTCCGGTACGCCGACGTGCACATGGCAGGAGTTGGCGCACAGCTGGTCCAGCAGCGGTCCGAACCGGGCGGCGATCGTATGAGAGCGCGGCTTGTCCTGGACCGGCGGCGGGCCGGGATCGCCCAGTGGTGCCGTGCCGCAGGCCACCAGCCGGCAGCCGGCCTCCTGCGCGGCGCGGGCCGCACAGCGGCGCAGCCGGGTGACCTCGGTATCCAGCTGCCGTGCGGTGGAGCACACTGCGCTGATGGTCTCCAGCTGCCCTTGTGCCAGCTCGCCCACCACCTGCCCGGTCCCTGCCAGCCGCTCGGCCACCTCCACCACGGCGGCCGCCGCGAGTGCCACCTCGCGCGTCACCGCATGCGCCAGGACGAACTCCTCCTCCACCCCCACCGTCAGTTCCCCTCGCCCCGCCCGGACCTCCACACCCATTGCGCAGGACTCCCGCACGCCGCCTCCAGCCTCCGCGCCACACAGCACGAGAACGTGGCTCCCACAGTAGGCACGACTGCGGGCGATTCGGTGGGCGCGAATGAGGCATTCTCCGTTGGCGGTCGGAAGCGCTGCGTGCGCTGCGCTGCTTCCCAACTAGGGCCGGATTGCGCCCTGTTCGGCCCGCTCGGCCCGTTCGCGCAGCATCTTGGCGGCGAGGGCGCGGACTTCGGGGCGGGCCTCGCGGAAGGTCAGGCGCGGGTCGTCGGGCTGGGGGGTGGCGGTGGCTTCTCCCGACGCGAGGCGGTGCAGGGCGTCGACCACGATGTCCGCGCAGAGGTCGTTGAGCGTGTGGACGAGTTGCGGCAGGTCGGTTCCGTCGGGCAGTTCGATCCGGCGGGCCAGCAGGATCGGGCCACGGTCGACCCCCGGGTCGATGAAATGCGCCGTCGCGCCCTGCGGCAGGTTGTGGATGACGGACCAGATGTACGGGTTGTTGCCGCGGACCTCCGGGAGGAAGCCGGGGTGCACATTGACGATGCCGTGCGGGGCGCTGTCGATCACGAAGGGCTTCAGGATGCGGGTGTCGCCGAGGACGGCTATGTGGACGTCGGCCTCCTGGATGAGGTGGGCGACCTTCTTGTCGTTGTGGTGCGGCACCGTGTACCGGGGGACGCCGTGTGCGGAGCACAGGTCCTCGGTGAGCGGCGGCGGTTCGTAGCCCGGCACCTGGTCGAGCTCGGCGCGTTGCGAGGCGCGGCCGCTGTCGGCGAGGGCGGATTCCTCGTCGATCACCAGCGTGGGCACACATCCGGCGGCGACAAGGCGTTGCAGCATGAGGACGCCGCGGGGGTGGTCCGCCAGATTCAGATAGGCGAAGCGGAGCTCACCGGGGGTGCGGCAGCCGGGAATGTGGACGTGGTAGGGGGTGGCGGCGGGGTCGGTGGGGTCCGTGGTGGTGGTCATGGCGGCGTGCTCGGTGGGGTTCATGGTGTTCTCCTGCCGGTCCGATGAGGGGGTGGGAGGGGTGAGGAACTACGAGTGGTAGGCGGCGGGGCGGTCTTCGTGGGCCGCACCGGCGTCGAGGCTCCGGCCGCGTGCCGGAGGTGGTGGCGACGGCCGCCGGGTCCGTCGGCCCGGCTCGGCGAGCGCGCCGGCCGCTGCCAGGAGCAGCGTTGCTCCGGCGGCGACGAGCAGGGCGGTGTGGGGGGTGACATGGGTCAGCAGGACGCCGGACAGGGCGGCGCTGAGGCCGAAGCCCAGGCCGCTGCCGGCGTACAGCAGGGAGTAGCCGGTGGCGTCCAGGCCGCGGGGCAGCCGCTCGCGCAGGGACAGGTTGCGGGCGGTGAGCAGTGCCGCGTACAGGGCGCCGGCCGGCAGGAGGAACGCGGTGAGGGGGACCAGCCCGGCGCCCGCCGCGACGGCTGCGCCGCCGACGAGTGTGGCCACCGCGATCAGCAGGACGAGGCTCTGTGACCGGTAGGACATGCGCCAGGTGCGCAGCCCGTAACAGAGGCCGCCCAGCAGGCTGGTCACGGCGAAGGCGCCCAACAGGGGTCCGGACAAGGAGGCCGGCAGTCCGTTCTCGTCGAGCAGCGGGGCCAGGAGCACCTCCACCGTGGCGATCAGGAACGAGACTCCCGCGCTGGTGAGGTAGACCGGCCAGGCACCGAGCAGGGCGCGGCGCGCCGCCTGCCGGGAGCCGGCGGTTCCGGGTGCGGTCCGCTCCCTGATCCCCGGGAGCCGTCCGGACAGCAGCGCGGCGGCCAGGGCCGCGGTTCCGGCCAGCACCATGGGCGCTCGGCCGTCGACGCCGAAGGCCGTCCCGGCCACCACGACCGGGCCGAGGGCGTAGACGAACTGGTGGATGACCGACTCCCAGCTCAGCGCGGTGGGCACGTCGGCGGGGTCGAGCCGGGTGGTGAGCAGGCTGCGCAGGCCGCCCTGGAGGCCGGCCGTCGCCGCGCCGGCGGTTCCGGCCAGCGCCAGCAGCACCGGCGTGCCCGCTGCCCCGGCTACGAGGGCGATGCCCAGGAAGGCGGCTGCGGCGGTCAGCAGGGAGCATCGCACGCCCCGGAGCGCGTTTCCGCGTCCGAACCGGGCACCGAGCACGGGGGCGGCAATCGTCTCGCACATCATGTAGGCGGCGGCCATCCAGGCGCCCGTCGGGTAAGTGCCCAGCGTCGTACGCGCCAGCAGGACGAACCCGATGGGCGCACCGACGATCGGGAAGCGGGTGAGCGCGCGGACCACGCTCCACAAGGGGAGGCCCTGGTGGCGGAACAGGGCACGGTAGCGTTTCACGGGCCGGCGGTTTCAGGGTCGGGGGCCGGGGACGGCGCCGGGGGCGTCGCCGGTGGCCGCCGTGGCGAGCCGGACCGGTGCGCAGATCGCGTGGCGGCCCAGGTGTGCCTTGCGGCTGGTGTTCACGAAGGTGGCGTGGCCGCCGAGCAGCCGCGGGCCGTCCGGCTCCCGGCTGAAGATGGGGCCGAGCCGCACCCTGGCGCGGGGCATCGTGCACAGCGTCCCCTCGCGCGGGTGCAGGAAGTCGATGTCGTAACGGTCGCTGTCCACCAGGGAGTTGACGATGTAACGGACGTCCTTGGCATCGGTCCGGCCCGGGATGTTCCCGGCCGCGACCGCGTCGAGCACCTGCCGCCACCGGTTGGCCGCGGTGTCGCCGAAGAAGACACCGCGGCTGCCCCAGGTGTATTCGGGGTGGCCGGGGGCGTCCATCACTTTGAGGACGGTGCGTTTGCGGGTATCGCGCAGGGAGTCCAGGGTCTCGGGCGCGGGGGCGGCCGGGAGCAGTGTGGCCGGCGGGGTGCCGGCCCTGACCGCGTCGAACAGTTCCTGCCCCATCCGGCGGGTGAGTTCGTCCGTGAGGTCCTGGTGCCAGCACAGTGGGAGCAGGCCCTTGGTCCCGTAGCCCGGGAAGAGCGGGTTGGTCAGGGTCTCGCTGCCTGCGACGATCCGTTCCCGTACCGCCGCGTCGTACTGGACGAAGTCCTTGACGTAGCAGAACCGCCATCCCTTGCGGCCGTCGTCCTGGAAGCGGGAGAAGAAGTCGACGGCGACGTCGTGGCCGAACTCCTCCTTCATCCGCCGCTGCATCAGGGCCATTTCGGGGCCGTAGGAGCCGAGTTCATCGTCCAGCCAGACGCGGGTGACGTCCCGCCGGGCGAACGCCGCGAACAGGGGCGTCGCCGGGACGCCGTAGGCCCGTTCAAAGGCGTGCATCTTTCCCACGTTGCCGATGAGCTCTTCCAGCTCGGTGGCCATGGGGCGGCCGTCGGTGACGACCACATCGAGCCGGAAGAGGTCGAGCGTGCGCGCCAGGTCGAGTCCGCGGACGTCGTCGGGCACGCCGATGTCCAGGTGGTCGCGCACGACCGGATGCCCTTCCGCATACAGGTCCTGCACCGCGTCGGACAGGGCGAAGATGGCGGCGCCGAGGCTGCGCAGCCGTCCCGTCAGCTCCTCGTCCACGGGGAACGGTTCCGCGGCCACCAGCCAGGGCACCTCGCCGCTGTCGACGCCGCGGAAGCTGACTCCCTCGTCCAGCAGGGTCTTTCGGGCGGCCAGCGCGTCGCCCAACTTCTCGTCGCCGTGGTCTGCGGGGCGGTAGAGCACGCCATCGAGGTCGCGCAGGGCGTCCTGGGCCGTTCGGCTTCCCATACGTTGGTGCTTGCCTTTCGTTGCGATTCCGGCGCTGAGCAGCGTTGCGGGTAGGGCGTTGGGTGCGGGCGTGGGTGTGGGGATGGGCGTGGCGTTCTGGGGTGTTGGTTCACGGCATGGCAGCGGCGGCCACGGAGCGCAGACTGCGCCGTAGAAAGCTCAGGGCGCACAGGGTGAGGGCGGCGACGAAGACGGCTCCCGAGAGCAGATAGAGCCGGCTGCCGTTTCCCGACAGGGTGGCCAGCAGTCCGCCCACCCAGGCGCCGATCGCGGCGGCGGCGAAGGCGATACCTCGGCAGATGCCGGAGATGCGGCCGACCAGGGCCGGTCCCGCGACATGCTGGCGCATGGCGCGCCATTGGACGTTGAAGATCACCGTGCCGCAGGTGTTCGCCATCAGGGCGAGCGCCACGATGACGAGGTGGGAGGGGAAGGCCATGAGCGCGCAGGCGCTGCCGAGCCCGGCCAGGCCCAGGCCCATCCCGGGGGCGTAGCCGACGCGCCTGCCCAGCCGCGGCAGGAGGGCGGCGGCCAGCATGGCGAAGAGGCCCGAGCCGGTGAAGAGGAGTCCTACGACGGCCGCCGAGGCGTGCAGGTTGTGCCGGAGCGAGAAGATCGCATAGATGTCCAGGGAGCCGGTGCACAGGTTGGCTCCGGAGCTGAGCAGGATGCCGATGCGGACGGGGCGGCGGTGCCATGCCTGGGTGAGGCCGTCGCGGACGTCGGCCCACAACTCCCGTGCCCGGACCGGGGTGTTGGTGGGTGTCGCCGTGGCCATGGTGGGTCCTCTGGCCCCCTTGAGTGTGCGCAAGGGGACGATCATGAGGGTGGCGACGAAGAAGCTGAGGGCGTTCAGGGCGATGGCCGGGCCGCCGTTGCCGAAGCCGGTCAGGAAGCCCGCCAGTGAGGGGCCGAGCACCGTGCACAGGGTCCGGGTGCTCTCCAGCCGTGAGTTGGCCTCCAGCAGGCGGGGCGCCGGTATCAGCCGCGGGATGGCGGATTCGTAGGCGGACAGCAGGGTGGAGGCCGCGCAGGCCAGCGCGACGGTGATCACGGCCATGACGGGGACGCTCGCCCGCCCGGCCGAGACCAGCGCCGCCAGGGTGGCCATCAGGGTGCCGGCGAGGAGCGAGGTGGCGACCAAAAGTTTGTAGGGGCCCTGACGGTCGGTCAGGGCGCCGCCGAAGAGGCCGGCGACGACGTGCGGAACCATGGAGAGTCCGAAAATCAGGGACATGGCCCCGGCGGATCCGGTCACCGCATAGACCACCAGCGGGAGGGCGACGGTGTAGACCTCGTCGCCGAGCTGGCTGCTCGTCTGGGCAATCCAGAAGCGGACGAAGGATCCGTCCCGCCGCAGCGGAGTAGTCACTTCGTCCGCCCCCGTGTGCGCGTTCTCGACGTGAGTCATCTCGTGGTGCTCGGAGATCGTGTGCTCAGAGACTGAAATAGTCCACCTTGATGCGCGGAATGTAGTTGGCGATGTCCGAGTAGTACTGGACGATTCCGTCGTGGAACTGGTCGTACGAATGCTTGAGGTCGTGCAGATTGTTCACGGCCTTGTGGGCGTTCGCGGCCGGGATGTCGCCGAGGATTCCGACCGCCTCGTCCAGCAGGCCGACGTGTCCGGCCTCGACGTCGATACGCATATGCGTGATGAGCGGTTCGGCGCAGGCTTCCGGATATCCCGCCGTGCGCGCGGCGCGCCGCAGGCTTTCGGTGCCCTCCTCGAAATCGTCGGCGCGCGCCTCGAAGAGCGTGGTGCAGGCGATATAGGAGAGCGTGTCCTGGCGGGCGATTTCGCAGAGGTTGTTGATCAGCGACCAGGTACCGATGACCGGATGGGCGCTCTTGATGTGCTCCTTGGGCACGCCCATTTTCTTCAGGGACTGGAGGAGCATTCCCGCGTGGTTGTATTCCTCGGTGAAGTAGCGGGAGAGGAGGGGCACCAGCCGTTCGTCATCGCAGTGGGCAATGGCGGTGGCGATGTGCTTGGGGGCCGCCTTCACATAGTGGTAGGTCTCCAGGATCATTCCCATGAAGACCTCGCCGCGCAGATCGCCGCTCTCCAGGCCGGCGAAGAGGTTGTGGAAGCCGATCTGACGGCCCCACATATCGCAGCTGGCCTCGATCTGCTCGGTGAATGCCTTGGCGGGTACGGAGGCCATGGGCCGGGTGCGGTACAGCAGCCCGAGTTCGTCGAAGGTCTGGGCGATCTGCCGTACGGAGTCCTCGTCGACGCCCGCGCGCTCGGCGATCTGGGCGATCGAGTGCCGGCCGTCGAAGTACCGCTTGATGGTGAGAAACTGTTCCCGGGTTCCGAAGTCCTCGGTGATTTCGAAGTATTCCTTGCCGACGATCATCAGCATGGGAGAGTCGTCCGACACCCACTTGAACGTGCAGTGACGGAGTCGCGGATGCTCAATACGAGCCTGGGCGTTCTGGATGTCCACACGGTCAGTGGTGGGCGCTGTCATGCGAGAACCTTTCTGTGCCCCATTGGCCGCGGGGGTGCCGTATCGGTGAATACGGCACCCCCGGGTCAGCAGCATCAGCCGCAGGTGGTGACGGAAGCAATCTTCGACCCCCCAGCGGGAGCCTCGACCTTCTTCACGGTGATCTTCATCATCTGATTCACCTCCCTCCGCACTGAATTACCGGGATTCACCGAAGAGCGGCGGTGAACTCGACACGTCGAAATGTTGCCGCAATGAACTGAGCACGGACAAGGCAGATCATCGTGACAGACGTCACGCGGCCGCCGGTATTCACATGGTTTAACGGCTGGTCAAGGGGGATTTGACCCACCGTTGAACGCGTCATCGACGGCGTTCCGGGGCCTTTTCCAGGACGAGTAATCGAAAGAATTGAGCCCCGGCCGAAAAGTGGCCCCGGCAGGCCGGTTTCCACCCCTGATATCCCGTCGGCGACGGCTGCCGGGGCGCCTGGAACACCGGCGGACAGCGGGTTCTCGCCGCGGCGCCGGTAGCGCTTTCGCGACACCGCGGCACCCGGCGTGCGGCCGGTGAACGGGCCAAGGGGCGAAGACGGGGCGGAAAACGTACGGCGGCTTTCCCTGGCCGGAATCAGGGAGTCCGGTCCACCTCTTCGCGCCGTCGATGCATTTCGCCCCGAATCCGTCGTCGCGGCACCGGAACCGACCGCGGGGACGGTGGACGCGACGGCCGCGCGAACGGCAGGCTGTTGCACATGACTCAGCGAACGCCCTTATGAGGCAGTGGAGTTCGGCCCGCGGCGGGAATGTCGGCGCACCGCTCCACCGCACGGCGCGGACGGTGGATCACCTCCCCCCACGGCGAAAGACCGGAAAGAAGCACACGGATGACCCTTGCCGCAGCGCACCGAGCCGCCCGCAGCCGAGCCGCCGTCGGCCTGTTCGGACAGAACATCACCGCGATGGTGACCCCCTTCCGCCGCTCGGGCGGACTGGACTTCGATGCGGCGATCGCCCTCGCCGCGCATCTGGTCGACGAGGGGTGCGACGGTCTCGTCCTCAACGGCACGACGGGTGAGGCCCCCGTCACCTCCGACAAGGAAAAGCGCGATCTCGTCCGGGAGGTCGTCCGCGCCGTCGGCGCCCGCGCACGGGTGACGGCGGGGATCGGCACCAACGACACCCGCCACTCCCTGGAACTGGCCGCCCAGGCGGCCGATGCGGGCGCACACGGCCTCCTCGCCGTCACCCCGTACTACTCACGCCCGGCCCAGGAAGGCGTCGTCGCGCATTTCACCGCCCTCGCCGAGGCCACCGAGCTGCCGATGATGCTCCACGACATCCCCCTGCACACGGGCATCGCGATAGCGGCCGACTCCTTCGCGCGGCTCGCCGAGCACCCGCGGATCGTGGCGGTCCAGGACGCGCGGGGCGATCTGCTGTCGGGCAGCACGGTGATGCGCCGTACCGGGCTGGCGTACTACTGCGGCGAGGATCCGCTGTCGCTGCCGTGGCTGTCCGTCGGCGCGACCGGGCTGATCGGCGTGGCGGGACATGTGGCGCCACGTCTGCTGCACACGATGATCCGGCGGTTCGCCGAGGGCGATACGACCGGCGCGCTCGACGTTCACCAGCGGCTGTGTCCCCTCTACCAGCTGACCGAGGAAGTCGGCGGGGTGCCCTTCACCAAGGCCGCCCTAGCCGCGACGGGCCGCCCGGTCGGCGTCCCCCGGCTCCCCCATCTACCGGCCACGAGGCGCGAGCACGACGAGATCGAAGCCGTCCTGGCCGAACTGTTCGCACACCCTCAGCGGTAGCGGGCCCATCCCGGGCAGCCGGGCGCACGCTCACCACGCGGACGTGAACTCCGCGTCTGCCAGGCCCCGTACACCGCGCCGAAATGGCGATGTGGCAGGGGCAGCCTTATGTCATGATCATGCGCCGGTACGGTCGGCTCCGCCGAGTCGGTCTCCGGCATCCGAGGGCTACAACGGCGTGGTTCCACCCCCCTCTCTGGAGGGACGCCGCCAAAACGGCGTCACGTCACCGTTGGGAACCCCATGGCATCTGCCCCCACATCCGCTCCCTCGTCTGCTCCTTCGTCTGCTCCCTCCTTCGCTCCCTCGACAACCCGCGGCTGGCTGACCGACGCCCCCGTACTGGCCGTCGCCATCGCCTGGGGCTCCAGCTATCTGGCGACCAAGAGCATCACCGGCCCGTCGACCGTCATCGCCACGCTGCTCCTGCGCTTCCTCATCGCCGCGGTCGTACTCGGGCTTCTTCGCCTCCGCGCCATCCGGCGGCTCACCGCGGCCGAGGTGCGCGGCGGAATCCTCATCGGCCTCATCCTCACCTGCGTCTTCGTCCTGGAGACCTACGGCGTCGTCCACACCTCGGCGACGAACGCCGGCCTCATCATCAGCCTGACGATGGTCCTGACCCCCTTGGCCGAGGCGGCGCTGCACCGCACCCGGCCCACCGGGTCGTTCCTCATGGGGGCCGCCGGATCGGTCCTGGGAGTGCTGCTCCTCACCCAGGGCAGCGGCTTCACCGCGCCCTCGCTCGGCGATCTGCTGATGCTCCTGGCGGCCCTCGCCCGGACCGCCAATGTGCTCACCACGCACCGGCTCGCCTCGATCAAGGGTGCCGACGACGGCGCGCTGACCTTCGTCCAGCTGTCCACCGCCGTCCTCTGCTTCGCGGTGCTCTCCCCCTTCGTCGGGACCCCGCCCCTGCGCGTGGCCGCCGCCCTGGGGGCGGGCCAGTGGCTGGACCTCCTCTACCTGGCACTGCTCTGCACCCTGTTCGCCTTCTTCGTGCAACTGTGGGCCGTACGCCGCACCGGCCCCTCCCGCGTCAGCCTGCTGCTGGGTACGGAACCGCTGTGGGCCGCAGTGATCGGCGTCGCCCTCGGCGGCGACCAGCTGGGAGCGCTCGGCTACGCCGGAGCAGCACTGATCCTCCTCGGCACCGCGTGGGGGAGGCGGGCCGCCGAAACACGCGTCGCATGACACCCACCACATGGCACCCACCACATGACACCCACCGCGTGACGCGCACGGGCCGCCGGACGTTGATCGGGTCGTGAGCACTTGGTGGGGGTCTTCGGCGGTGGGCATGTCCGGGCGGCGGCAGGGTGGCGTGACCGTGGTGCTGACGCTCGTAGCGCTGTGCGGCTGCACGGTGGTGGGACCGGATCCGGCCGACCACCGGGCGGCTCCGTCGTCCGCATCGCATCGCACCATCGCCTCGGCTCCGCAGGGTCCGGAATCGCCCGAACGCCCGGTGCGGGAGGGGCTGGTGACCACGCCGGACAGGGATGCCCCGAAGGCTGCGAAGGCCGCGAAAACCCCCAAGACGCCGGAGTTGCCGAAGACGCCGAAGACGCCCAGGACATCGAACGCGTCGGAGGCGTCGGAGGCGTCGAGGCCATGGGCGGCCCCGAAGGCGTCGAAGGGAGCGGCGGTCGGGGCTCCTGCGCACCACCGCGCCGCACGCCGCACGGACCCGGCCGTGAAGAGCGCACACCCGCGGCGGTCGGCGGCGCCGCACCACCGGCGGACGCGGCGGCATCCGAGGGTGGTGCGGGTGGCACCGCAGCTGGGGTGGCGGAGCGGCGCCCCGGTGACGGGGCAGGGCATGGTGCCCGTATGCCGTGCGGCGGCGGGCCGGGTCCGGCCGGAGATCGTCCGGCTGTGCCAAGAGCTGGCGCACTGACGGTGCGCTGCCCGAACTGCTCGACGCCGTAGGCGAACCGGACCGCCTGACCACCAACGGACTCCGGCCCGCCCGGGACGGGGCCCGGTGGCGCGATACGGTCGCCGCACGGCGGACTCGCGGTTGACCACCCCTTCCTTCCTCGTGCTCGGCATCATCGACAAGCTGGGTGAGGCCAGTCCGTACGACGTGAAGGTCGGGGCCGCGCACACGGTCGCGCCGGCGTCTGCTTGGGCTACGCACCGGTCGCCATGACCGAGCTGTGGCCGTACGCGCAGAGCGGCGCACCGGCGTTCGGGGAATGGCTGCTGTCCCGTGCGGCCCCGGCCCGTCGCTGATCACCATGGTCGGCGGGCTGCTGCTGGCAGGCGGGGTGGGACGCCTGCTGCTGTCACGTCAGGCGGGCCTTCGGCCCTGACGCATCGGCGTCGAACCGCACCGCCGCCACGCGCTCGCGCGACCCCCGGTCCAGCAGGACCACCGAGGCCGCCTCGCGTACGAGGTCCGGGACCGGCTGCGTACCGCCGCGGTGTCCGCGGGCCGGCAGCGCCCGCAGCAGGCGGTCCAGGCCGCGCCGGTGCCGGGCGAAGGCGCGGCGCGGGGCCCGTCGGCCGCGGGACTCCTGGCCGGAAAGAGCCTCGGCGACCCCCACATCCAGGAGGACCAGGTGGAGTTCGCGTCCCTGCCATCCGGCTCGCCCGGCCAGCCATCTGCGCATCCACGGCCGGCCTCCGCAGTCGTGCACCAGCACGGGCCGGCCTCCGTCCACCGCGGCACGCATCCACCGGAAGTACCGCCATCGCGCCCAGGGCCGGTAGACGGCGTACGGCAACCAGCCCGGCATCACCGCCTCGCAGGCGACGTGGACCACCCTCGGGTCGATGACGAGCGCCGCCTCGGACCAGCGGCGCAGCAGCGTGCTCTTACCGCTTCCCGGCAGTCCGGAGACCACCAGCACCGTACCCGCGGGGTACGACAACACCGACGGGACGTCCCCCGAGTCCTCGTACGCGCCCGGGACACGGAAATCCACCAGTCCGCGCGGGCGAAAAGCCGCCTCGTCACTCTCGTCACACTCGTCACGGGGATCGACCGGCTTCTCCGTCTCCGTCGTGCTCGCCGGCTCGGCCGCATCACCCAATGAACCGCTCCCCATCCTCTCCCCCGATGCCCACGGCACCCCGTTCCCTCGTCTCCCCGTTCCCCCGTCCTCGGCTCCCCCGCCGCCGACGAACCATGAAATGTACAGCACTGATCTACAGCACTGTAGAAATCCCCTGGGCAGGACAACGCACACACACCACTCCTTCGCCCCGCCGTCCCCAACCAGTAGCCGCGAATCCCCTTCCACACGGGCGGATCCGTCGCCATACTGCACCTACGGCAACTCACTCACCATCCGTTCACGGAGGGCGAGTTGAACCACCGGGGGATCGGGGGACGGGGGACGTATGTCCGTATCCAAGCAGCCCAGCCCGACGTTTTCGGCTGCGGCTTCGACTGCGGCGGCAACGTCGCGGCACATCCGTAGCGAGGCCACGCGGCTGCTGTGTGCGGGGGTCTACTTCGACAGCGACTTCCGTCACCGCGTCATCGAGCAGCTGGTCGAGCACGAGGAGCGGCCGATCGCGCCCTCGCTCGGCATCGATGCCCTGCCGGTCCTCGCGCATGCCCTCCAGGCCCGGCGCCGGGAGGCGGAGACCGGGCTGGTGCTGCTGGCCGTCTGGGGGCTGTTCATCGCGCTCGGGCTGGCGGGGGTCGGCGCGCAGACGGCCTATCCCATCCCGTGGTTCCTGGCGTACGGCGTGGTCTGCCTGGTGTCGTGGGGCGTGCGCGGGAGCAGAAGCTCCGTGTTCGGTCTCGGCCGGGCGGTGATCAAGGAAGCGACGCGCGGCCGGCTGAAGGCGGTGCTGCCGGTCGTGCCGGTCGCCGTGGGGATCGTCTACTGGGCGGCCGTGATCCTCGCGCTGGTCAACGGTGCCGACGCCTGGACGGCTGCGGTGTTCCCGGTGCTGCTGGTGCCGCCGGTGTGGTCGTACCGCACGCATGTCGTCTCCGTGATGCGGGAGAAGCTGAGCCGCGCCGCCTTCGCCAAGGCGACCCGGGAGACGCTGCCGGACACCGCCCAGTTCCGGCGGATCGGCGCGGCGATCGACCGCGAACAGCATGCGAGCCTGGCGATCTACGACCCGTTCAGGCCGTTCGTCGGGGCCGGTGAGCCGTACAAGCCGTGGTCGTTCGTCATGGAGCTGAAGCGGAAGGGGTGGCAGGCGACCCCGCAGAAACCGACGACGCAGAAAGCGGACCTGCACAAACAGTCCACCTGGGCGGAAAAGCCCGGCACGGGCGCAGGACCCGCCCCCGCGGCGGCCCCCGGGCCGCTCACCGGCCGCGAGGTCATCGACCTCATCACACCGCAGCTGGAATCCCTGCGCACCTCGGCCGCCGCCACCAGCCGCGACCGCCTGCGCACCCTCGAAGTCGACGAAATGGTCTATCTGCCGGTCGGGATGGCGCGCGGTCTGGTGAAGTACGAGGCCGCCACCGTCCAGAAGCACCTCAACGGTGCGGTCGGCGAGGGCGGCGAGGCACGCCGGCACTTTCTGCGCGTCAGGGTCGGAGCCTGGGACGAACAGGTAGCGATCTCGCTGCTGATCCGCGTCCACACCCAGGGCGGCATCCTGGTCCTGGAGGTCGTACCGCACATCCTCACCCCCGTGCGCCCGGAGTTCCGGTCCGTTGACGTGATCGCGGCACGCGGCGGGGAGGGCGTTCTGCGCGATGCCGTTCACAGTGTGCTCGGCAGCCCGTCGGCGGGTTTCGCCGCCGGTGTCGGCCTGCTGCGCACGGCCGTCTCGCTGTTCCGTGTCTGGCTGACGATCCCGGAGTTCGCGCTGCCGGACGGACCGGCCACGTCGGTGCGGGAGCTGGGCAGCGTGAAGGAGGTGTCCCTGCTCCAGGAGATGGACATCAGCCGCTACGTCAAGACGCTTCAGGACCGGATCGCCAGCGGGGTGCGGGAGGCGCTTCGTCAGAAGGGCTATGAGACGGGCGAGTTCGAGCAGTATGTGGTCAATGTGAACGGGGGCGGAGTGTTCATCGGGCAGATGAGCGGCGGCGCGGTCTCGTCGGGCGAGAAGTCGTCGGCGAAGCACTTGGACATCGTGGGCGATGTGATGGGTGGGCTGTTATGACAACGGGGACGCACGAGCCGGAGGAGACGGGCGAGGAGACGGGCTCGGAAGAGCGACGGTCCGGCAACTCACCTGTGGAGCAGCGTAGTTCGGGCGGGATCAGCGTCGGCGTGCTGACCGGGGGCGCGGTGGCGGCCGGGCCGGGAGCCTCGGCCGAGGACCGTTCGCGGCGCTTCGGCCGGTCGGCGCCCGTGCCGGCGCCTCCGGGGGGCGAGGCCGGGGCCGTGCCGCCGCCTGCCGCCCCCGACGGCGGTATCGGCATCGGCGTCATGACCGGTGGCGCCGTGGCCGCGGGCGCGGAGGCCAGGGCCCTGGACAACTCGACGCAGGCGCTCGACGCGTCGCCGGAACTCCGTACGGCCATGCGCACCCTGCGCGAGCAGTTGTGCCTGCTCAGCCCCAGCGAGGAGACGGCCGAGGTCGAGGCCGGGCTCGCCGAGGCCGAGGAGGAGATCGCCGCCACGGGGCAGGTTCGGCGCGACCGTTTGCAGTGGCTGCGCGAGCGGCTCGACCTCGGTACGTCGGCCGTGGCCGGGCTCGCCTCGGCGGTGGCCGTCGTCCAGCAGATCACGCAGCTCTTGGGCGGGCAGGGGTAGTCGGCGTGAGTCAATGGGACGAGGACAGACAGGACTGGGTGCAGCCGCCGCACCCAACGGGTCCGCCACCGGGGACCCGGCCTTGGCGCCTGCTGATCGCGGCGATCGTCGCGGTCGTACTGGCCGCGGCGGCCGTTACGGGAATCTGGCTGCTGCTGCGCGACGCCGCGAGTGGCAGCCTTCCGGAGGGCCCGGACACACCGCCGGGCTACACGACGCCCGGCTACACACCTCCTGGCTATACGCCCGGCTATACCCCACCCGGCTACACACCCGACTACACACCGCCTGGCTACACGCCTGGCTACACACCCGACTACACGCCGCCCGGCTACACACCCGGCTACACGCCGCCCGGCTACACACCCGACTACTCGCCGCCCGGCTACACGCCTGGCTACACGCCGTCTGGCTGAGTGCCGTCGGGAATGCTGCCCGGGACCGATTCCACGGCGACGGCGCGGCGCCGGTCGTTCCCGACACCGCGTCCGACCCGTGCGCGGCGGTCGGCTACGCCACGGCCCAGCAGTGGGGGCTGGGCACGGGCCGGCCGGACACCCCCACCGGCTCCGACGTCTCGCTGAAGTCGTGCACGTGGGACTGCTCCGGCTTCAAGGAGGGGACACCCGCCACCTTCCACGTCATCCGCAGCAAGGACATCCCCATGTCGCCGGCGCCGGGTCAGAAGCGGGAGGCGTGCGGGCCCTCCTGCGGATCCTCCCGGCCCCGTCCCTGGGCGCCCCCGGTAACCGCCGTCCGCAGAAGGGGCGTTGCCGCCGTCCTGGTGAGGCAGCGGATCTTGTCCGGGTCGCGGCCGGTGACGGCGGCGGTGGCGGCGGGGCCGTAGCCGAGGGCCGCGAGGACGAGGGCGTCGTAGCGCAGGAGGCAGTCGGTGGTGAGGGGAGTGGTCAGGGGTAACGGGGTGGCGTGGCGGCGGACTTCGTGGGAGAGGTGGTCCCAGGCTTCGGCGGTGGGGTTGACGGAGCTGACGAGCGTCTGCCAGTGCCTGGCCAGGGTGGCGAAGGTTTCGGTGACGACCGCGGCGGCCAGGGCCGCGGGCAGATGGGCGTGGGCGTAGGCGAGGTAGGGCGCGCGGTGCAGCGTACGGAAGGCCTCGAATGCGGGAGGCGGTACGCGTGCGGGTGCGGGGGCGAAAGGCATGGAAGTCCTGAGGGTCGCGGGGCCTGGCGAGGGCGGGGCGTGGGGACGGGGACGAGGGACGGGCACGAAGGGCGAACCGCGCGACGGGGGCGCGGGTCAGCCGAAGGCGCCGGCGGGGAGGTGGGGGCCGTGGGCGTCGGGCGGCGGGGTCCGGTAGGCGGCGTTCCAGAGGGGCCGTAGGTCGGCGGGGCGGCCCTGGAGGGCGGCGACGAGACGGGTGGTGGTGTGCCAGTCGGGGACGTCGGTGCCGTTGAGTGCGCGGGCGATGTGGTTGACGCCGAGCGTGTTGCCGGCGGCGCGGCGGATGGCCCACAGGTGGGGTCGGTCAGCGGCGAGGTAGAGGGCCCGTAGCGCCGTGTGGAAGCGGCGTTTGGCGTCGTCATGGTGGTGCGGGGCGGGGGGCCGCGTACAGGCTTCGGGGTCGGGCGGGCGCTGGGCGGCCTCCCACAGGGCGCGGAGTTCCTCGGGGTTGCCGTCACAGGTACGGGCGAGCCGTTCGGCGACGGGCCAGGAGGGCAGGCGCTGGCCGGAGAGGATGCGTGAGACATGGGAGGCGGAGACGCCGGAGGCGGCGGCGATGTCCTTGAGGGTCCGTCCGGTCTTGCGTTGGAGGGAGGTCAGGGCGCCCGCGAGGTGCTGGGCGGGGGTGTGCGTCGGCGGGCGCAGGGCGGTGCCGGCCGGGGGCAGCGGGGTGGCGTCGGCCGGCGGGCGGGGCGCGGGCAGCAGCGGGGAGGCGCCGCGGCCGCGGGCGGCGCGGCGGTTGTCCAGCCTGCGGGTAAGCGTTTCTTCGGTCCACTTCTTGCGCAGCCGTTCGGAGCTGAGGCCGGCGGGTGCGGCGAGGGTGTCCCAGGTGTCGCCCTGGACACGTCCGCGCCGGACCACGGCGGCCTCGGTGTCGGTGACCATCCGTTTGAGGACCGTGAGGTGGTGGAGGAGATGGGCGGAGGGGGCGCGGCCCTGGACGGCGGCGAGCAGATCGCTGACCATGCGGTTGAGGTCCTCAGCGGCCTCGTCCATATCGGTTTCGGGCATGGAGAGGTCGGGCGGGTCCAGGGACTTGCGGCGGGCGGCGCGCTTGCAGGGCTCGGAGCACATGGTGCTGGGGCGGCCGGGGCGGGCCGGTTGTACAAAGGACGCGCGGCAGTTCTGGCAGATCCGTCGCTGCGGTGCTGCGGGAGTCATGGGGGTGCCTCTTTCGGGGGGCGTACGGGAGAGGAAAGGCGCGCCCCGGTGGTCGTCCTCGGCCCTGCCGTGCGCCAAACTCGCGCACGGCAGGGCCGGATCGAAGGGGCTGCGCCGGGCCGGTCAGGGCGCCCGGCGGTCCGGGGGCCCGGTATGGCCGTCACCGTCTGCGGGCCGGCAAATGCGCCGGTAGGTGAGCCGGGATCCTCTCGCCGCCCTGATGCAAGCCATGGCCAGCGCGACCGCGGCCATGCTCCCTGCGGACCCGGTCCAGGCCATGACCGGCCAGATCAGCACGGTGATCAGGACGCTGCCGTGCACGGTGACTGTCAAGTCACCGGCACCGTGCGTTTCATTGCAGGAAGTCGGCGGCATGATACTTTCGGCACCGAAATCCACGGCCCATAACGGGCTTTGGTGGTGATAACGGTCATCTGGCATGAGCTTCTCCTTTGGTGCGTGCCGAGGAATCGATCGAAATCACGGTTGTTCGACAGGCCCTGGCCATGGAGTGGACGCCCCGGCCAGGGTCACTGTCTTCCCGGACTGGCCATCCGGTGTCGGGGAATCTACTTCGCCCTCGGTCCGTCGCGCCACGACCACAGAGGGTTATGGCCGTAGACGACCGGGCGGATCACGTAAACCCCTCCCCCGGGGTTGGTCACCGCCGTCGCCCGCCTCCCGGACCCGTGCGATCGATCCGGAACGAGATTGATCGGATGAGGCATCAGGGATGGTCAAAGCTGGTCGCTTTGGTGTTCAACCGCAGGAGGAATCCTGTACGCCGGGTCGCCTTCGGGGCGTACGGTACGCGCGCACGGTTTGCCCCTCGCGTGCCTGCGCGCCACCCCGCGCCACGGCCCGCCACCAGCCGCGGCCGTCCGACGCGAGCACCTGGCCGCCTCCGTGGGACCGGTGTGGCCCGGTCACGGTTTGCGGGCGAGGACCGCTCCGTTCGCCCCCGGGGCCCGGAACGGCACGGTCCGTACGGCATCGAAACCGGCCGCCCGCAGCCACCGCCCGTACTCCGCGGCCGTGTAGTTGCGCCCCGGAGTGCCGATCAGCATGTTCAGGCTCATCAGGGCCGCATCGGCCGGTCCGGTCTTGTCGTCGTCGACGAGCAGTTCGCTGATCACCAGGGTGCCGCCGCTGGGCAGCGCGCGGAAACAGGCGGCGAGCAGCTCCCGGTTACGGGTCTCGTCCCAGTCGTGCAGGATCATGGACAGCAGGATCGTGTCGTGCCCGCCCGGCAGCTCCGGGTCGGCGAAGAAGTCGCCCGGGTGGACGCCGATGCGTTCCGACAGCCCGGCCTCGGCGACCCGGTCGGCGGTGAACGCGCAGACATGCGGCAGGTCGTAGACGGTGGCCCGCAGCCCGGGGTGGTAGCGGCACAGTTCGATGGCGAAGGCACCCCCGCCGCCGCCGACGTCGAGCAGTCGCGCCGTACCGAAGTCGACCGCCCGGGCCAGGGCGCGGCCGGTGAGCGCCGAGAGCGGGTAGAGCCCGTCCCAGAAGAGTTCCGGGCGGTTCTCCGCCTCGAAGAGGCCCTTGTCCGGTTCGGGGGCCTGCCGGGTGGGGCGGCCGGTGCGGACCGCCTCGGTGACCCGCATCCATCCGGGGTAGACGTAGTGCTGGAGCATCCGGACGTAGTCCCCGAAGTAGTACGGCCGCCCGCGCACCAAGTACTCCTCCGCAACGGGGGAGTTGACATAGCGCTCGCCGTTGCGCCGCAACAGGTCCAGGGATGCGCAGGCGGTCAGCAGCATGTCGGCGGGCCGTGCGGGGATGCCCAGTCCCTCGGCGGTCTCGGCGGCGCTGGCACCGCCCTCCTGGGAGAGGAAGGTGAACAGGCCGACGTCCTCGGCGGCCACCAGCGCCTGCGAGGCCCACAGTCCCGAGGTCAGGGCGAACAGCGGGTCCACGGGAGGCGCGCCGTGCGCCGCGTCGCCGGGGGAAGCGGGGGAATGCGGGGGCCGGTCGTCCATGACGCAGCTCTCCCGTCTCTCCGCCCCCGCGGCGGAGTCCTCGAAGCGAACCGGTATCCGGTGGTGGGGACGCCGGGTCAGGACCGGCCGACTCATGACCAGTCGGCGCCCGGAGACGATAGCAGCAGCTGATCATTACCGCGATGGTTCCGGGGATCGTCCGTGATGCCCGTGGGGGTCCGCGTAGTCCCCCTGGGATCAAGGGAGTTGGCGGCGATGCCCGTATCCGGGCACCGTGCGGGACGCCGTGCCCGGCCGGGGGCCGCGCGGAGGCCGGCGGGCGCGCGGCGGGCGGCCCTCTATCCTGAAACCGGCACCCGCTCCGCGCCCGCCACCCCTCAACGTCTCCCGCCCGCAATAAGGACAACTCCCCCGTGAAAAAGAGCGCGATAGCCGGCCTCGGTCTCCTCGGCCTCCTCGCGGCGGCCGGTGCCTACGAGAGCAGCACGCTGGCCAGCAATCCGATGTCCCTGGCGGAATACAACGCGATCAAGGTCGGCAGCAGCCAGAAGGATCTGCTCCGCTATGCCAGTACGTGCCAGCAGGAGGACACGGCCGCGCCCGGGGACGGCTACCCCGTCACCTGGACCTGCTACGGCGCCGACGGGAGCAGCAATGCGGTGTTCTTCTACTCCCGGGGCCAGCTGTTCAGCAAATCGGAGACGGGGCTCGAATAGCGCCCTGCCGCGGGGCCGTCCCACCGGCCCGGCGGTGGGGCGGTGCGGCGGTCAGCCGTCGGTCACCTCGGAGAGCCGGAACGGCCCCGCGGCGCCGGGACCGAACATCACCGGCAGATTGCGCCCCTGCGGCACCACGACCAGCGGCTCGTCACGGTATTCCCGCAGGAATTTCTCCAGCGGCTCCCAGATGAGGCTCCGGTACGCGGAGGCGGACCGCTGACGTTCAAAGGACAGGGTCAGCGCGGCCTCGCTCACGGAGACGCTCACGGCGCCCACCTCCAGCCACTCCCCACCGATCCAGGCCTCGAGCCTCACATACGACATGCCCAAAGAGTGCCTGGCCAAGCGGGTGACCGCAATCTGTCACCACCCGAGCGCCCCCGACCGGACGTGTCTCCCCGCCAAGGACCCTAGGCCCGGCCCGGCCGCGTCCCCCTGCCGTCCAGGAGCGGACGGGCGGGGTTCCACACGTCCCCCCGCTTGCGCGCGGCCATCCCCGACAGCGCTTCGAGCACGATCCGGTTCCCGAGATATGCCGTGATGTCGGCATGGTCGTACGGCGGCGAGACCTCGACCACATCGAGGCCCGCGACGGGCAGCTCCAGGGCCAACCGGCGTACAGCGTCCAGGAGTTGGCGCGAGGTGAGGCCGCCGGGTTCGGGCGTACCGGTGCCCGGGGCCATCCCCGGGTCGACCACGTCCACGTCGACCGAGAGGAACACCGCATCGCAGTCGTCCAGCGCCAGGGCCATCGCCTCCTCCAGGCAGGCGTCCAGGCCGCGCGAGACGATCTCGCTCATCTCGTACGAGCGCATCTTCTGGTCGGCCATCCAGTCCAGGGTCTCGGGCCCCGGCCAGTAGCCGCGCAGCCCCATCTGGAGGAAACGGTCGCCGCGCGCCGCGCCGGATTCGATCAGCCGGCGCATGGGCTGGCCGTGGCCGTGCAGATGGCCGAACTCGATGTCGCCGGTGTCGGCGTGGGCGTCGAAGTGGATGATCGAGACGCGTCCGAAGCCGTGGTGGCGGGCGACGCCGGTGACGTCGGGCAGGGCGATGGTGTGGTCGCCGCCGAGAACGAACGGCACCGCCCCGGAGGCGGCGATGGTGGCGACGGCCTCCTCGATCGCCGCGATGCTGCCCTCGATGTCGCCGGCGAACATCTCCACATCACCGGCGTCGAGCACCCGCAGATCCCGCAGCCCGTCGACGCGCATCGCCAGGGAGGGCCGCGAGCCGTCGTGCGCGCCGTAGTCGGTGGAGCGGATCGCCTGCGGCCCGAAGCGGGTGCCGGGCCGGTGGCAGACACCGCCGTCGAAGGGGGCGCCGACGATGACGACGTCGGCATCCCGGTAGGTGTCGGGTTCATCGAGGGTGCAGCGGTCCACGCCGAGGAAGGTGATGTCGGGACCGAACATGGGGCCGTAGCGGGGCATGCGATCTCCCGGGGGCGGAGGGGCGGCGCGCGGGCAGGGCGCGCCCGGTCGGCGCGGCGACGGCGGGGCCACCGGCCGTCCTGACTTTAAAGTCAGGACGGGGCGGATTCAATCCCCCGACCTGTGGCAGGATCGGCCCCATGAGCGCGAACGACGGCCGGGAACGGATTTTGCGCGCGGCCCTGGAACTGATCGCCCGCGACGGCTTCGACGGCGTACGCATCGCCGATATCGCCCGCCGCGCCGGGGCCTCCACCGCGCTGGTGCACTACCACTTCTCCACCCGCGCGCAGTTGCTGACCGCCTCCCTCGCCCACTCCCTGAGCGCCGCCGAGGCCCGGCTGGAACGCCGTACGGACAGCGAGCACCGCTCCGCACCGCCCGAACGGCTCGCCGATCTGATCGACTTCGGGCTGCCGCTGACCCACGAGGACGTCATGGAATGGCGCCTGTGGTCCGAACTGGAAATGCGGGCCGCCGGCTCCCCCGAACTCGCCCGCACGCTCGCCTCGCTCAACGACCGGATCATCCGGCCGCTCGCCGCCACCGTGACGGCCGGGCTCGCCACGGGCGACTTCCGCGACTGCGACCCCGACGAGGTCGCCACCGTCGCCCTCGCCCTCCTGACGGGCCTCGCCACCCGCCTGATCGCCCGCGACCGTGCCCTGACCCTCGCCCACGCCCGGCACCTGGCGGGCCGTCAGCTCGCCCTCGCCGTCGGCTACGCAGGCGAACTCCCCTTCCAGACCCTCCCGCCACAGCCCGCCCCGGCCCCCGGCACCGAAAACCCGTCCGCCGACGCCGCCTCGCCGCCCCGCCCCTCCGCCCGCCGCCGCGCGCCGAGGACGAGCTCGCGTCCGTGAGATCTCCGCGGGGCGCGTTCCTGAGGTGCCGCAGCGGTCGGCGCCGGGCGGCAGCAAACCAGGCGATCGGCCCGGCCGGGAACAGCCGGGCGGGCCGGCTCGGGAAGCCCTCACCGCGCTGACGTGCTGCGGCATCCTGCCGCACAGGCACGAGGGGCGGCCCCGCGCACCGCCATCGGCGTACGCGCCGGCCGATCCCCCCTGCGCCGCCCGAGTCGTCCTTCCCTCGTCCCCTCCCGCCCGCCACGATGGGGCGATGGCAGGCCACCGCGCCCCGTTGGCGGACCGTCCCGTACCTTCCTGGAGCCACCGATGACCACAGACCGGCACGGACATCGCATGACCGACACCGGCGCCGAGGCGCTGGAACACTACGAACAGGCCCTGGACGACCTGCTGTTCTTCCGGCCGGAGGTGGCCGGCCATGCGCAGGCGGTGCTCACCGCCGCGCCGAGATCGGTGATGGGGCAGGTCCTGGCCGCGTATCTGGGGGTGCTGGGGACCGAGGAGAAGGACACGGCGGCGGCGCGGAAGGCGTTCGGGCGGTTCCGAACGGGGTTCGACGAGGCGGCTGCGACGCCTCGGGAGCGTATGCATCTGGCCGCCGCGGCGGCCTGGCTGGACGGTGACCTGCACGGCGCGGGGCGGATTCTCGACGACCTGAACATCGCCCACCCGCGCGATGCGCTGGCGCTGTTCGCCGGGCATCAGCACGACTTCCTCACCGGGGACGCCGCGCGCCTGCGCGAACGGATCGGCGGCGCGCTCGGCGCCTGGAGCCGGGACGACCGGCACCATGGGCCGCTGCTGGGCATGTACGCGTTCGGGCTGGAGGAGACCGGGCACTACGAGCGGGCCGAGGAGGCCGGTCTGGCGGCGCTCGCACAGCATCCGCACGATGTGTGGAGCATCCACGGCGTGGCGCACACCTACGAGATGCGGGGCCGTTTCGGCGACGGGATCCGCTTCCTCGACGACCGGAGCCGGGAATGGTCGGCGGGCACCTTCCTGACCGTCCATACCTGGTGGCACTACGCCCTGTACGCACTGGAACGGGGCGACACCGCCCGCGTACTGGAGATCTACGACTCCGCCATCCACCACGAGTCCTCGGCGCCGGTGGCGATGGAGCTGCTCGACGCCGCGGCGCTGCTGTGGCGGCTCCATCTGGCGGGCGACGACCAGAGCACACGGTGGGGCCGGCTGGCCGATGCCTGGGAGAGCCGTCAGGACGGCGCCCACTACGCCTTCAACGACGTGCATGCGGTGATGGCGTACGTCGGGGCGGGCCGCCTGGCGCAGGCCGAGCGGCTGGTGCGGGACCGGCAGAGCTGGGTGTCCGAGGCGGCCCCCGGGGTGACCAATCGCGCCATGACGGCCGAGATCGGTCTGCCGGTGTGCCGGGCGCTGATCGCCTTCGGCCGGCAGGAGTACGCGCGGGCCGCCGATCTGCTGCTGCCGCTGCGCCACCGCCTCCACACCTTCGGCGGCAGCCATGCGCAGCGGGACGCCGTCCAGCGCACCCTCGTCGAATCGGCCCTGCGCGCCGGCCGCGCCGAGCTGGCCCGGACGCTGCTGAGCGCACGCATCCAGCTGCGCCCGGTCTGCCCGTACAACTGGTCGGCGCAGGCCCGCCTCGAAGAGCAGCTCGGCCGGGCGGACCGGGCCGCCGCCGCCCGCGAGCGCGCCGCGGCGCAGGCGTCGGGGAGGGGGTAGGCGGCGATCCCGTCGTCCCTCGCCGCCCCCACACCCCGGAGGTAACCTGAACCCAGTGCTCGGCCGAGCACTGCTGCCCCTGGTGCCGCCGGGGAGGTCGGATGACCGTCTGCGAGAGCCTCCGCCCCAGCAAGGCGGACGCGCCCCGTTACACCCCCATCGCCGAGCACGGTCTGATCGGCGATATGCGCACCGCCGCGCTGGTCGGGACGAACGGCACCATCGACTGGTACTGCTGCACACGGTTCGATGCGCCCAGCGTCTTCGCGGCGATCCTCGACGCCGACCGCGGTGGTGCCTTCGAGCTGGCGCCGGACGTACCGGCCCGCACCAAGCAGTTCTACTTCCCCGACACCAACATCCTGATCACCCGGTTCTTCGCCGACGGCGGCGTGGGCGAGGTCCAGGACTTCATGCCGATCGTCGACGACTCGCGCGAGGCGGACCGGCACCGGCTGATCCGGCGGGTGCTGTGCGTGCGCGGCTCGCTGCCGTTCAGCGTCCGGGTGGCGCCCCGTTTCGACTACGGCCGGCAGCCGCACACCGTGGGCACCCGGCAGTGCCAGACCGTCTTCACCTCCCGCGCCCTGTCCCTCGCACTGACGTCGAACATGCCGGTCGAGATCGACGGCCCGGACGCGCGGTCCTCGTTCACCCTGGCCGAGGGCGAGTCCGCGGTGTTCGCCCTCGACCGGATCGGCGACGGTATCGAGCCACGGGACTGTGCGGTGACGGAGGCGGAGCAGCTGTTCGGTGCCACGGTGCGCTACTGGCGCGGCTGGCTGTCCCAGTCGCGCTACCGGGGACGCTGGCGGGAGATGGTGCACCGCTCCGCGCTCACCCTCAAACTCCTGACCTACGCGCCGACCGGCGCCATCGTGGCCGCCCCCACGACCAGCCTCCCCGAACAGATCGGCGGCGAACGCAACTGGGACTACCGCTATGTATGGGTACGCGACGCCGCCTTCTGTCTCTACGCGCTCCTGCGGCTCGGCTTCACCGACGAGGCCAAAGCCTTTGTCCATTTCCTTTCCGAGAACATCTCCCTGGACGAGACCCCCGGCGGCCCGTTGCAGATCATGTACGGCATCGACGGCCGCAGCGATCTCCCGGAAGAAGAACTCCCGCATCTGGAAGGCCATTGGGGATCGGCGCCCGTACGGATCGGCAACAATGCCGTCAAACAGCTCCAGCTCGATATCTACGGCGCCCTGATCGACTCCCTCTATCTCTACGACAAATGGGGAGAGCCGCTCTCCAGCGAGCACTGGGACACCGTCGGACGGCTGGTGGACTGGGTCTGCGCCAACTGGGACCAGCCGGACGAAGGCATATGGGAGACCCGGGGAAAGATCCAGAACTTCCTCTATTCGCAGCTGATGTGCTGGGTGGCGATCGAACGGGCGATCCGGATCGCCACGCACCGCGGCCTGCCGGCGGACCTGGTCCGCTGGTCGGGGACGCGCGATGCGATCTACCGGCGGATCATGCAGCGCGGCTGGTCCGCCGAGCGGCGGGCCTTCGTCCAGCACGAGGGCGACGATGTGCTGGACGCGGCGGTGCTGATGATGCCGCTGGCGAAGTTCATCTCCCCCACCGATCCGAAATGGCTCTCCACCTTGGACGTCCTGGGCGAGGGGCTGGTGTCGGATTCCCTGGTCTACCGCTACGACCCGCGCAGCAGCCCGGACGGCCTGCGCGGCGATGAGGGCACCTTCTCCATCTGCTCGTTCTGGTACGTCGAGGCCCTCTCCCGCGCCGGCCGTGTCGACGAGGCCCGTCTCGCCTTCGAGAAAATGCTCACCTACGCCAACCACCTCGGCCTGTACGCGGAGGAAATCGGCCGCACCGGCGAGCAGATAGGCAATTTTCCGCAGGCGTTCACCCATCTTGCGCTCATCAGCGCCGCATTCAATCTCGACCGGACACTGGGGTGAGCGGCGGGGATCGTGCGCCCCTCGCGGACCTCGCGTACACGGACTTCGCGTACACGGACCTCGCGTACACGGACCTCGCACACACGGAGAGCGACGAATGCGTCACGAAAGGGGTGCGGCCCACCGGCTGCGCCCGGGTCAGTCGGCCAGCTTCCCGTGAATGTCGCGCAGGGCTTCCTCGAGGGTCTCGGCCGCCTGGTCATGGCCGGTGAATCCGTCGTCCTCGGCGGGGTCGACGGTGTACGCCCAGCCGGTGTCGGGGTGCCCGTCGATGGTGGCGGAGTGCCGGCTGCCGGCGATGGCGAGGGACAGGTTGCCGCCGGGGAAGCCGGTCACCTCGGCGTGGACCCGGTCACCGAAGACGCTACGGACGAGGTCGCGGGCCTGCTGGGGGTTCATGGGCTGCTCCTGCACACACAACAGTCCCCGGTAGTCCTCATCGACGCCATCTACCTCAGTCGTCGCCGAGTCTCCGACATCGCAGGACTTCCGGGGGCCTAGCCAGAGCCACGCCAAGGGTCTCCTGCCGACAGACGTCTCTGCCGACGGTGCGGCTCTCCGGTTGTCTGGTGTAGTAACCAGTTTCCTCCCAGTTCAGGAGGAGTCAAGAGGAACCAGGAGGAGTCAGGAGGAGTCAGGAGGAAGAGTTCGTCCGCTCCCCCGCCGCCGCCCTTGCCCGCGCATAGTGGGCGGCGATCTCGTCGCTGGTCGTCGCCCAGACCCCGGGGTGGTTCACCACGTATTCGAGCGCCTGGTCCAGGTACTTGCGCCGGAACGCCTGGCCGACGACGAACGGGTGCAGGGCCGGCGACATCACCCGGCCGCCGTCCGCCGCATCCTCGTGGAGCTGGTCCAGCTGGTCCTTGACGATCTGCACGAAGTCCGGTCCGGTGAGGCCCTTGCTGACGAACAGGCCGATGTCGTTGAGTTCGACGGAGTACGGCACGCTCAGCATGCCGGGCACATTGAGCGGGTACGGCTGGTCGTCGTTGGTCCAGTCCAGTACGTAGCTCAGGCCGAGTTCGGCGAGCAGGGCCGGGGTCTCGAAGGTCTCGGTGGGAAGCTTCACATATATGTGAGGGTCAAGGCGGGGCGATGTGAGGCCGGTCATGTGCGCGACGACGGCCGATCAGCCCCCGGCTCCCGTCCCTGCCCCAGCCCCCGCGCCCGTCCCTGCGCACAGCGCGCATCGGTCCCTGCTGTCCCATTCCTCCCACCCGAAATCCCCGGGCGACAGGGGCAGCCCCTCCAACTCCTTGCGCACCGCCACGCGATAGGCCCAGACGGCGGCGAGGTAGGGGTGATAGGCGTCGTGGAAGGCGCGGGAGTTCTGTGCGGCGCCCGCCGCGACGGCACGCCGTAGGGCGCCGAGACGTTCGAACATCGCCTGTCCGGCGCCGGCGACGGCGGTGGTCGCATCGATGAAGAGCCGTTCGCGCACTTCGTAGAGCTCGGCATCGTTCAGCGCGGCGCGGGTGGCCGCGTCGAGATCGACTTCGGCCTGCGGGGCTTGGGCTATCTGGCGCAGCCGCGTATGGCAGGCCCCGGCGGCCGTGATGAATTCGATGTACACCGCACGCCGCCGCGTCTCCACGCCGCGGTCGCTGTCATGGCGATGGCGTAGATGGTCGGCCAGAACCGTGCCGGAGATGGCCACAAGACCACCACTCACCGTCGCCACGAGCGTTGCCCAGTCCACGTTCCCCCCGTTCCGTGACCCCTGACCCCTCACTGCCCGTCGGTCACACACACCACACACAAACCCGCTGGACGGTTCGCACAGTGAAGGGACATTCACGCAGTTCACGCATATTTATTCATCACGATCCGTCTGCCGTATACGTACGGATCATCACGGACTACACCACGTGAGCGGGGATCTTGGCCCCGCCGGCCGCCCCGGTGGGGCGACGCCGCAGTACATCCGTCCTTGGCTTGACGAAACGGCCATGTCCGATCTTGACTGCCGGGGTCCCCCCGTGGGTCGTGTCCCCCTACCGACTACCAGAAGGTCTCGAACATGACGGTTGACGCCTCCGCCGCCACTGAAGTCGGGCAGTTCTTTCTCGGCGACTCGTTCCCCTGTCTGGCAGGCCGCTCGGCGTGGCGGCAGGGTGGGATCACTCATCACCATTACACGTGGTTCGGGGACGACGACACGGCGCGGCAGATGGCGGCCGACCTAGAGCGGTACGTGAAAGCGGTGGACTGGGACGCCAAGCCCTTCACCAGTTTCGTGGCCACGTTCTCGGGACCGCTCCAGCTGTCGGAGATCGAGTTCGAGGACATGTTGTGGCGGCAGCTTCAGGCCCTGCACGATCATGACAGCATCGCCCACGGGTGGGCCGAGGGCTACGACCACGACGCCTCGTCCGGCGCCTTCGCCTACAGCGTCGCGGGGCACCCGTTCTTCGTGATCGGACTGCACGAGACGCACAGCCGTATCGGGCGCCGTCCGCCCTTCCCGATGCTGGCGTTCAATTCGCATGCGCAGTTCGACCGAATAAAGGCCGCCGGACTGTGGGACCGGCTCCAGGAGAAGATCCGCAAGCAGGACATCGAGCTGCAAGGCAATATCAACCCCAATCTCGTGGAGTACGAGAAGCTCTCCGAGGCCCGGCGCTACTCGGGCCGGCGGAAGCCCGAGGACTGGGTCTGCCCGTTCTCGGCCCGGGTCTGAGCCCAAGGCGAACGATCACCGGCGCGGGCGGCCTGCCGGAAGGCCGCCGCGCACCGAGGACCACGGGACCGACGCACCGCGCACCACGGCACCGACGTACCGACAGGCACGCGGCGTGCGCTCTTTCGATCGCGTTCAATTTCCGGTCATGCCCACCGCACACCCTGTCGGAAGGAGATGTTCCGCTTGGTGACACCGCCGTGGCCGGCACGCCGGCCAGGGCACGGAGGGCCACATGGCCGGCAGCGAAACCAGCGCCGCAACCACCGCCACCCCAACCTCGACCTCAGCCACCAACCGCCGTCGATTCCTCATCACTTCCTCCGCCGCCGTCGCCGGGGCCGGGGCCGCCCTGGCCCTGCCGGGGCAGCGCCGCAGCAGCGCGGCCGCCGACACCCCGCCCGCGCAGGGCGCCCCCGGTTCGTCCCCGGCCCGCCCATCCTCCGGGCGAGCGGCCCCCTTCGGGGCCACGACCCTGGAGACCACGGCACGCCTGGCGCCCGGCAGCGGCTACCGGCGCCTGGTCTCCGGTCCCGGATGGCCGCTGGCCGTCCGGGACGAGCTCGCCGCCGCGCGGTCCGGCCGCGCCGACCGGCGCACCGCGCTCGCCTGCTTCGTGCAGGTCACCGATCTGCATGTGGCCGATGTGCAGAGCCCGTTGCGTACGGAGTTCCTGCGCGCCGGCTCGCCGGGGTCGTGGCGGGCACAGGAGGCGCTGTCGGTGGCCGGTTCGGTCGCGCTGGTGGAGCAGATCAATGCGCTCGGCGACGGACCGTACACGGGACGGCGGCCGGCGTTCGTCATGTCCACCGGGGACAACGTCGACAACCACTCCGCGCTGGAGCTGGAGTGGTTCCTCACCCTGATGAGCGGCGGCCGGATCACCCCCAACTCCGGCGATCCCCGCGCCTACGAGGGCGTGCAGAACTCCGGTCTGCCGCTGTACTGGCACCCCGACTCCGGCCTCTCCGACCAGGACAAGCGGCGCGGTCTGCCGCGGATACCCGGCTATCTGGAGGCGGCGCTGCGCCCGGTGGTCAGCCCCGGTCTGCGCATGCCGTGGTACTCGACGCCCGGCAACCACGACGATCTGCCCGGCGGCTGCCTCTCCCCGTACGATCCGGTCCTGCGCGAGTACGTCACCGGGGCGCGCAAGCTGTACTCCGTACCGGATGCGGAGGTGGCCGCGCTCGCCCGCGTCCTGGACACGGGCGGGGATCCCAAGAGCACCGTGCTCAGGGAGATTCTGCTCCGTCACGCCGCCGGAGCCCGTGCTGTGACGCCGGACGAGCGCCGGCGCATGCTCACCCCGCACGAGTATGTGCGGGCGCATCTGGACCCGGCCTTCGCCGGCGCGGGACCGGCCGGGCACGGGTACAGCGAGAACCAGCTGGACGGTGAGCGGATGTACTACTCCTTCCGCGCGGCGGACGGGGTCCTCGGCATCAGCATCGACACCACCTACCGCAGCGGGCACTACGAGGGTTCCGTGGGCGACGAGCAACTCGCCTGGCTGGAACGGACGTTGGCGGCACACAGCGCTCACTACTACGACGCGGACGGGCGGCCGGTGCGCAATGCGGCGGCCGACGATGCGCACATCCTCGTCTTCAGCCACCACCACAGCCCCAGCATGACGCGACGCCCGGATGCGGCACGGACGGAGGAGAAGCGGCACGACGGGGAGGAGGTCATCGCGCTGCTGAACCGGTTCCCGAACGTCGTCGCATGGATCAACGGCCACAGTCACATCAACCGCATCACGCCGCACCCCCATCCTACGGCCGCCCGCTCGTTCTGGGAGGTCAACACCGCCTCCCATGTGGACTATCCGCAGCACGCCCGGGTCTTCGAACTGGTCGACAACCACGACGGGACACTGTCCCTGTTCACCACCCTCATCGAATCCGCCGCCCCGCACCGCACCGACTTCGACGACCTGTCGGCCGTGGGTCTGGCGTCGCTCTACCGCGAGGTGTCCTACAACGCCCCCGGGCTGGCGGCGCAGATGGGCGGTGGCGTCCATGAGGCGATGGCGGGCCGGGCGGTGGACCGGAACACGGAGTTGGTGGTGCGGAGGGGGTGAGAGGCCGGGCGCTCGAAGTGGCCGGGAGGCGGGGGCGGTTGAGCACCGGACGGCGGTGAGCACGGGGTGCATTCGGGGTATCACCTTGAGTAACCCGCCTTTTGTGCCCCTGGGAGCTGCTCATGAAGCACACCCATCCCCAGCCCGGCGATATCGGACTCACTCAGATATCCGGCGTCACCGGCCAATTGATCCGCTTCGGACAATGGCTCAACAAAGAAGGCTTCGCCGACTACGAACACGCCTTTCTCGTGCTGCCCGACGGACGGCTGCTGGAGGCCGAGCCGGGCGGTGCCCGTATCGGCAGCCTGAGCGCCTATGACGGCGCCCCCGTGCTCTACGTCTGCCCCGAGGGGCTCACCGCACCGCAGCGCACCGCCATCTGTGCGGCGTCGGAACGGTACGTCGGGGTGCCCTACAGCTTCCTCGACTATGCCGCGATCGCCGCGCACCGCTTCCGCCTCCCCGTTCCGGGGCTGCACCGCTACATCGCGAGCACGGGGCACATGATCTGCTCCCAGCTCGTCGACCAGTGCTATCTGGACGCCGGGGTGCATCTCTTCACCGACGGGCGCTGGCCCGGCTATGTCACGCCCATGGCGCTGTACGACCTGCTGGCCTGACCGGCGGGGCCGGGCACGCCACGGCGGACGCCGGACGTGCCCGGCCGCGGTCACCGGGGCGCCGGGCCCGAGCAACCTGCCGCTGCGCCGAATTCACGTGCCGGGCTTGCGGCCGTAGACATAGACGTCGTCGCCGTAGCCGAGCAGGGACCAGTACTTCTTGGCGTCCACGGGGCGCATATTGACGCAGCCGTGCGACCCCGGGGCCGACCAGACACTGCCGCTGATGGAGTGGAACGCCTGGCCGCCGTCGAAGAACTGGCTGTAGGGCATGGCCACGTGGTACAGCGTCGACACATGGTGCAGATGGCGCCAGTAGATCTTCGAGGAGCCGGTACGGGTTTCGAAACCGTTGCGGCCGGTGCGCACCGGTACGGGGCCGAAGACCAGCTTCGATCCGTCCTGGACCCAGCTGATCTGCCGGTCGAGATCGACGCAGGCGATGCGTCCTCGGGTCGTGGGGCACTTGTGCGCCCTGTTCGGTTGGCGCCCGGCGGCCTGCTGGCGGGCGACCACCTGCATCACACCCCAGGTGACGGGGCCGGCGTAGCCGTAGTTCGGGGAGATGCCGTGGTCGGTCTGGAAGGCGCGGATGGCGCGGCAGTCGGACTCCGACTGTTGGCCGTCGACCCGCAGCCCGAGGAACCGTTCCGCCTGCTTCTGGTAGGGGCCGCGCAGCCCGTGACACGCCGACTCGGAGGCCGCCGAGGCGGGCGAGGCGACGGCCACCGTCAGGGGGACCGTCAGCGCGGTCAGCGCGAGCGCCGCACCCGCTCGGCGTCCGGCGCGGGACCGGCGTATGCGCAGGTTCAGTAGTCGTCTCATACCCGGTATGACCCGGCACCCCGGGCACCGGTTGCAAGGGCGGGACATCGTATATATCTGCTAGGTCGTATTACGGCCATGCGGCCGTCGCGCGCCGGGGGCGGACCAACACAGCCGGGGGACCAGCCGCGGGGGGCCGTCCGACCGCGCCCATCGCGCGGCCGGACTCCTCAACGCTCCGTGCACCCCGCGGTTCAGCGGTGGTGCGCGACGTCCACGACGAGCCGGTTTCCGGACTGGAAGACCCGGAACGGCAGCTTGGCCCGGGTGCCCAGGCCGACCTGGGTCTGTCCCTCGAAGCTCGCCCCGAACTCGGCGTCCCGGAACGTCTCGTATCCGGCGAGGTGCACACCGGGAAGCGGCTTGCCGGCCTTTCCGGCGTAGGTCTGCTTGCCCGTCTGCGGGTCGTAGCTGGACGCGGAGACGAAGACCTCCAGGATGGCGCCGCCCTTGACCGGTATCACCTCACCGGAGCCGTCCTGCTGGAACTGGTCCACATAACCGACGTGGTAGCCGGCCTTGCCGCTCGCGCCGCCGAGGTCGAAGACCATGCGGTCGTAGCAGGCGCTGCGGCCGGTCCTGATGTTCTTCAGCGGCGCGGCGCTCGCGCCCGTGGCCGATTTCGTCCCGCTGCCCCAGGCGGTCGAGCAGGCCGCGGCCGAGGACGCCCGGCCCGTCGGGCCGGAGGCGGCGTCGGCCGTCCCTGCCGTGGCGGCCAGACCGGCTGCCGTCAGTGCGAGCGCCGCGGCCGCTGTTCCCCACCGTCGCAAGATGTACCTCCACAAATGTCGTGCGTGCAGATGCATGCAGGAGGACGTACGCCGGTGCGAAGACGTTGCGTACGGAGGGGGTTTCGGCCGGCGCGGTGGCGAAGTCGTCGGGATTACGCGGGTGTCGGCCCGGCGTTCGAGGCGCCGACCGCGACCGGTAACGTGCTTCTCAAGGGATGAGGAGCCGATGAGCAGCCAGAGCCAGGGGACAACTGCCGCCGCCCGGGGACGGGATGGAGCCGGTGGCTGGGATGCCGACGCGATGCGGGCCAGGTTGGCGGAGATGGCGCGTCAGGATCCTCGGTGCGAACGGTTCGGCGCCGAAAGGCACCGCTACCGGCTCAGCCCGCCGCGCGCCGCCGCCGACGTCGACGCCTTCGAGGCGCGGTACGGCATCCCGCTCCCCCGCGACTACCGCGACTTCCTGACCCAGGTGGGCGAGAGCGGCGCGGGGCCGGGCTACGGCCTGTTTCCGCTGGAGGGGCTTTGTTACGGGCCACCGGACGAGGACGAGGACGACGACGGGTGGGCCGCGGACGACGAAAAGGCGCAGGACCGGCAGCCCGGAGTCCTGACGACGCCCTTCCCGCTCACCGCGGCCTGGCGCCCCGGCCCCAGGGAGCGCTACGAGCAGGCGGCGCTGGTGACGGGGTCGCTGGCCATCGCCGAGATGGGCTGCGGGGAATTCGTCCGGATCGTGGTCACCGGCCAGGACGTGGGGCGCATCTGGTTCGCCGACCAGGTCTGGCCCGCTATGACGCCGGGGCCGTACTTCCGCGAGTGGTACCTCTCCTGGCTGGAGTCCGACGCGCCGCGCCGCCCCTGACGTACGACGCCCCGCCCGCCCGCCGTCAGCCGGCGCCCCGTCCGCCGGCGGCCGACCTGCGGTCGTCGAACTCCGCCGGGAACTCCTGGTCCGTCGGCTTCGGGGACTCGGGGCCGTACTCCGTCATGACGACGGTCTGCTCGATGCGGACGATGCGGTAGACGCCGCCACCGAGGATGACCTGGTCGGCGGCCTCGCTCTGGATCTCGTCGGCCACCTCCAGATAGCGGTCGCCCCACGCCGGATTCCACACCGCCTGGCCACGGAAGATCTCGGCGAGGCCGTGGCGTGCACCCTTCTCGGTGGGCAGTGCCGGGAACATCTGACGCCAGCCGCGGTCTTCGAGGACCATGGCGGCATAGGCGGTGTACACGGACGGCGCGGTCCGCTCGACGGGATTCGGCGCAGCGAGCGTCCGGGCGCCCGCCCGGGCCCCGCCGCTGCGGGCGGCGCAGGTGTTTCTGCTGCTGTTCGTCATGGATCAAGGATGGCGAGGGGGTGACATAGTCCCCGGGTACTTGCCGACGAATCGTCCGATCAGGTGACGTGCGGGAGGCTGTTCCCCCGGCGTCGGCGTGAAAGGGTGGAAACAAGGCGAAATCGCCACATCGCCAGCGCCACATCGAAAGTGCCCATCGAAGCGGCCGCAGCATCGCGATGCTCCGCCGCATCAGGAAGGAGACGGTATGTCCTCGAAGCGACGCCGCAAGAAAAAGTCGCGCCGTAACCACAAGGCCAACCACGGCAAGCGGCCCCAGTCCTGACCGCCGCGCCGGGCTCCTCGCGCGGCGGACCGGCCGCACGCGGGGAGCCCGGCGGATCACCGCAATCGGTCAGGCCGAGGCGTGGCCGGCGCCTCCGGAGATTTTCTCGATCGCCTGGCGGGCGTGTTCCCCCGACGAGCGCGCGGGCAGCGGCGATACGGACGACGACGCGACCGCGGGCTGCGGTTTCGCCCGCTCCTGCGGTGCGGGGGCGGCCGGGGCCGGGGCCGGCGCCGTGGTCGGGCGGCCGCGCAGCCGGTGGCTGGCGGCCTCGTCCAGGCTCACCGCCCGCTTCCACCGGGCGGCGAGCCGTCCGGCCTCCTGGCCGAGTGCGGCGACGTCCTCCCATTGCAGCCGGAGCGTCACCCGGAGTTCGGCCTCCCCATCGGGCAGGGCGATGAGCGGGGGGATTGCGGGGATTGCGGGGTCGGTCATGTGCCCCTCCTCGGACGATGAGTGGTGAGGAGTAATACGCAGCGGGCGGCGCCGGCGTTCATCCGGACCGGGCTCCGTCGCGGATGCGTCCCCAAAGTCCCGTCGGGCCCCGCTCCCCGCTCACTCACCACGCCGCAGGCGCGTAATCCTTCAGGAAGCAGCCGTAGAGGTCCTCGCCCTGTTCGCCGCGGACGATCGGGTCGTAGACGCGGGCGGCGCCGTCTACCAGGTCGAGGGGGGCGTGGAAACCTTCCTCGGCCAGCCGCATCTTCTCCGGGTGCGGACGTTCGTCGGTGATCCAGCCGGTGTCGACGGCGGTCATCAAGATGCCGTCGGTCTCCAGCATTTCGCGGGCGCTGGTGCGGGTGAGCATGTTCAGGGCGGCCTTGGCCATGTTGGTGTGCGGATGGCCGGCGCCCTTGTAGCCGCGGCTGAACTGGCCTTCCATCGCCGAGACGTTGACCACGTACTTGCGGCGGGCCGGGGATGCCGCCATGGCCGGGCGGAGCTTGCCGACGAGGAGGAAGGGTGCGGTCATGTTGCACAGCTGGACTTCCAGCAGCTCGACCGGGTCGACCTCGTCCACCTTCTGGATCCAGCTGTTGGTGGCGTGCAGGTCGGGGACGAGACCGCCGGCGTCGATCGCGGTGCCGGCCTCGATCCGGGCGGGCGAGGCGGAGCCGGGGGTCAGGGCGAGGGCGGTGAGCTGTTCGGCGGACGGGCCGCGGTCACCGGACGCCGGGGACGCGGGCAGCGCGGCGGGGGTGCCGCTGCCGAAGTGGCCCAGGACCAGGGAGGCGGGCAGTTCCCCGGCGGGCAGCGGGGCCGATTCGGCGTCGACGAGGCGGCTGTAGGCCTCGGGCGAGCGGCGCACGGTCTGGGCGGCGTTGTTGATCAGGATGTCGAGGGGGCCCTCGGCGCTCACCGTGTCGGCGAGGGCGATCACCTGGGCGGGGTCGCGCAGATCGATGCCGACGATCTTCAGCCGGTGCAGCCACTCCGCGCTGTCCGGCATCGCCGTGAAACGGCGGACGGCGTCGTTGGGGAAGCGGGTGGTGATCGTGGTGTGCGCGCCGTCGCGCAGCAGGCGCAGCGCGATGTACATGCCGATCTTCGCGCGGCCGCCGGTGAGCAGGGCGCGCCGCCCGGTCAGGTCCGTACGGGCGTCGCGGCGCGCCCGGTTCTCGGCGGCGCAGGCGCGGCAGAGCTGGTGGTAGAAGGCGTCGACCTCGACGTAGCGGGCCTTGCAGACGTAGCAGCAGCGGGGCCGCTCCAGGATCCCGGCGATCTCCGTGGTCACGGAGCTGGTCAGGGCCAGGCCCTGGGTCTCGTCGTCGATGCGGTCGGTCGCCCCGGTGGCGGTCGCGGCGGTGACGGCGCGGTCGTTGGCGGTCTTGGCGGCCCGGCGTTCCGAGCGCCGGCGCTGCTTGACCTTGCGGTAGATGCCGGCGGTGGCCCGCCGTATGGTGATCGCGTCGGGGTGCTCCAGCGGCAGCGCGTCGAGCTCCTCCAGGACGCTCAGGCAGACCGCCATCCGCTCCGCGTCGATTCCGGCGCCCTCGGCCCGGCCTTCTTCGATCACCGTCATCGCCGCTGCGCCGCTTTCCGTCAAAGGGGCCCGGGTGCCCTGCGCACCGCCCCGCTTGCTGTGTGGCTGTCGCGAACCGTCCGGTGAACTGTCCGTTCGAGCTTCGCCGGAACTGTACGTAGATGCGGGCGACTCCGCCAAACCCGGCCCGTCGCCTCGGACCGGCCGCACGGCTCCCGCGGTGCGGGGGAACGGCCCGCGGCCAATAGTGGAGGGGTGGAGCGTGGCGGACCGGGCCATGGTGGGCGCCGGGCCGTGGTGGGCACCGCGGCCCGGGTGACGGCCGCCGCCTGTATCGCCTTCTACCTGTGCCGTTACGGCCTCGACGCGGCGGTCATGGCGCTGTACGCCACCTTCACGGTGGTGGCGCTCGGTGCGCTCGCCCGGATCCCCGGATCGGGCCGGCAGCGCGCCGCCACCACGCTCTGGGCCCTCCCGGCGGGAACGGCGCTGGTCGTCCTCGGCACCCTGCTGGCCGTCCGTACCTGGGCGGCCGTCCTCGGCATGCTGGTGATCGGCTTTCTGGTCGCCTACGCAGGGAGCGCGGGCCCGCGGATCGCCGGGGCGGCGCCGGGGATGCAGCTGCTGTACATCCTGCCGTGCTTTCCGCCGTATGCACCGGACACGCTGGACCAGCGGGTTTACGGGTTTGTGCTGGGGGCGGTGCTGCTGGCCGCGGCCCAGGTGCTGATCCTGCCAGGGCCGGTCACGCCGCCGTTCCCCGCGCTGCTGGCGGATGCCGCCGAGGCGGCCGCGGCGCTGGCCGACCATCACGACGGGCCCGCCCCCGAGGGGGCGCTCGCGCGGGCCCGCACGGCCGCGGACCGGCTGCGCCCCTCCCGCGTCCCGCCCGCCGATCTGCCCGCCTCCCCCACCCGCGCCCACAAGGCCATGGCGCACGCCGCCGAGACCGTCCGTACGCTGCTGGCGCAGCTGGCGGCGCTGCACGGCGCGGCCGCGCCCCGGGGCGGGTACCACGCGGAGACGGTGGCGTTGCTGCACGGCATCGCCGCCGCCCTGCGGGAGGCGGCGCGGGCGCTGCGGGCGGGGCGGCGGCCGGGCGCCGAGCCGTCGGTGGCGGCGTTGCAGGCCGGACTCGATCCCGTGCGTACCCGTCGGGCGGTGGCCGCGCTGGAGCGGCTGGGCGCCGATGACCGGCTGGTGTTTCTGCGCCGCCGGGCGCTGGTGGTGCAGGCGGCGGACTCCGCGGTGGTGCTGGTGCTGGCGACCCGGCTGCTGCTCGGGGACCGCGGCGTCGGCCGGGATCCCGCCGGGCACGCCTTCGCGTATGCGCGGGCGCCGGCCTGGGTGCTGTGGTGGCGGCGGCTGTCCGCGCACTTCACACCGCGTTCGGTGATCTTCCAGAACGCCTGCCGCTTCGCGCTGGGCCTGGCCGCGGCGCGGGCGGTCGCCGGGGTGCTGGATCTCTCGCACGGTTTCTGGGTGCTGCTGGCGACGCTGACGCTCACCCGTACGACGAGCCTGGAGACCCGCTGGGTGGTCCGCCAGGCGCTCGTCGGCACGCTGATCGGCGCGGCGGCGGCCGGGGTGCTGCTGGCGCTGGTGGAGGAGCGCACCACGGTGTACGCGCTGGTGCTGCCGGTCGTGATGCTCGCGGCGTTCACCCTGGGTCCGCTGCGCGGCCCGGCCTGGGCGCAGGGCGGCTTCACCCTCGTCGTCGCCACCCTGTTCGCGCAGGTCGCGCCGGTGACCTGGCAGCTGGCCCCGACCCGGTTCGCCGATGTGCTCACCGGCAGTGTGATCGGCCTGGCGTGCGGGCTGCTGGCCTGGCCGCGGGGTGCGGGCAGCGAGCTGCGCCGGAGCATGGCGGGGGTGTGCACGGCGGTCGCCGATGCCGTGGGGCGGACCGCGGCGCGGGTCGTGGAGCCGGCCGCGGGTCCGGCGGACGGCGCCGGGATCGTCGCCCTCAACCGCGCCCTCGTCCTGGCCGAGGAGAGCCTGGCCCAGTATCAGAGCGAGCCGCGCGAGGAGACCGCCCGGCAGCCGGACTGGCCCGCGGTGCTGGCCGCCGGGGCGCACGCCCGGCGCGGGGAGCGGCTGCTGCCCGGCCGCCCCGGACGGATCGGCGACCGGGCGGTCGGCGGCTGGCTGCGGCGGGAGGCGGGGCGGACGGCGGAGGAGTACCGCGCCCTTGCCGAACGGCTCCGGACGGAGCGACCGGACGGTGTCCGCAGCGCACCGGCCGAGCCCGATACCTCTCAACTCCTCGACATCCGTGGACTGTTGGAGGTGGTTCCGGCTCCGCCGCCGGGCCCGGACACGGACCGCGCCGCCGCTGCCGCCCTGCTCGTCGACGCGGTCATCTGGCTGGACACGCTCACCGCCGATCTGCGCCGGATCCGTACGGAGTTGGCGGAGACGGCGGAGACGGCGCGCCGGGCGGAGCCACAAGGGCCACGGATCGCCTGACCCGCCACCGTTCAGCCGCTCGTCCCCTCCTGCGGTCCGCCGGCCAGCAGGGTGCGCAGGGTGTCGCCGGTCAGCGCGCATATCGTGTCCGGGTCGGCGCTCGCCAGCGGTTCTTTTCCGACAACCACCCGCATCAAGCCAATTCCGAGCAGCCAGGAGAGCGCCAGATCGGCCCGCAGCTCGCCGTGATCGGCGCTCGACTGGGTCGCCAGCACCTCCGCGTACTCCTCCCCCAGCCCCCGTAGCGCCTCGGCGATTTCGTCGCTGCCGCCGATGGATCGCAGACAGACCTCCAGCGAACGGTCCTTGGCGGCGCCGTCGCCGGAGCCGTCGGCGAGCATCCCGCGCAGGGCGACCTCGAAGAGGTCCTGCGGCGGGGTGGTCCGCAGCTGTTCCTGGCCGCCGCGCGCCATCACCTCTCCGAACAGGGCTTTCTTCGAGCCGAAGTAGCGGAAGAGAAGGGCCTGGTTGGCGCCGGCGCGGGCGGCGATATCGCGTACGGTGGCGCGTTCGTAGCCGCGTTCGGCGAAGAGCTGCGATGCCGCGTCGAGCAGCCGCAGCCGGGTGCCCTCCGCGTCCCGCCGGTGCCCGGCCGCCGCACCGGCGCCGCCGCCCTCGCCGTCGTCGCCGCATGCGGTCTCCCGTGCCGTCCGCCTCGTCGTCCCCATCGCCATGCTCCTTTCCGACGGCACGTCACCAGGACGGCCGTAAAACGTCGTTGACCGCCCGGGAGGGCGCGTCCTACCTTGTGTAAGCAGGTGCTTACATGAGGGAGGTCCCCATGACCACGGCCGACACAGCACCACTTTCCTACCCCTTCAATACGCCCGAGAGCCTCGACCTCGCCGAGGAGTACGCGCACGTCCGCAACCGGCCCGGCCTGGTGCGCGTACGGATGGCCTACGGCGAGCCGGCCTGGCTCGTCACCCGTTACGCCGACGCCCGGCTCGTCCTCGGCGATCCGCGCTTCAGCCGGGCCGAGAGCGCTTCGCACGACGAGCCCCGGCAGTCCGAGGGACGCCGCGACAGCGGCATTCTGGGCATGGACCCGCCCGATCACACCCGGCTGCGCTCCCTGGTCGCCCGGGCCTTCACGGTCCGTCAGGCAGAGAAACTGCGGCCGCAGGTGCGGGAGTTGACCCGCGAGCTGCTGGACGAACTGGAGGCGGCCGGGCCGCCGGCCGATCTGGTCGACCGCTATGCGCTGCCCCTTCCCGTGGCGGTGATCTGCCGCATGCTCGGCGTGCCGGCCGAGGACCGGCCGCGGTTCCGGGTGTGGAGCGATGCCGCGCTGTCGACGAGCTCGCTCACCGCGGAGGAGTTCGACACCAACCTTGAGGAACTGCGCGCCTATATGCGTCAGTTGATCGAGGATCACCGCCAAACGCCGCGCGATGATCTGATGACGGCGCTGATCGACGCCCGCGATGTCGGCGACCGGCTCTCCGAACTGGAGCTGGTCGATCTGTGCGTGGGAATCCTCGTCGCGGGCCATGAGACGACCGCCACCCAGATACCCAACTTCGTGCTCGCGCTGCTGGATCATCCGGGTGAGCTGGCCCGGCTGCGCGCGCAGCCGGAGCTGATCGGCAGCGCCGTCGAGGAGCTGCTGCGGTTCGTCCCGCTGGGCAGTGGCGCGGGCCAGGCCCGGTATGCGAAGGAGGACATCGAGGTCGGCGGCACGCTCGTACGGGCCGGGTCCCCCGTCCTGGTCGCGGTGGGCGCCGCCAACCGCGATGCGCTGCGCTTTTCCGAACCGGGAAAGCTGGACATCTCCCGGGACGGCAATCAGCACCTCGGATTCGGGCACGGGGCGCATCACTGCCTGGGCGCACCGCTGGCGCGGCTGGAGCTCCAGGAGGCGATCGGCGCGCTGATCGGCCGCTTCCCGGGGCTGCATGTGGCCGGTGACGTGGTGTGGAAGAGTGAGATGCTGGTGCGGGGCCCGCGGGTGCTGCCGGTGGGGTGGTGAGGCCGCCATGACGTGGAGAGCGGAAATCGATCCGAAGCGGTGCATGGCGTCCGGGATGTGCGCCACCATCGCACCCGAGCTGTTCGTCCTGGGTGAGCGGGTCTCGCGTCCCGTCAGCGAGGAGATCGCGGCGAACGAGACGGCGTTGGACGCGGCCGACTGCTGTCCGGCCCTGGCCATCACGGTGTACGACGAGGGGGGCGACGTCATCGGCCCCCGGCCGTAGGCGCCGCGTCGGAAGCCACCGCGCCCCACGCCGGGGACCTGCCCGGCGTGGGGCGCGCGGCATCAGCCCGCCCCGTACACCGGTTGCGGCCGCTCGGCGGCGGCCAGCAGCGCGCGGGCCGTCTCGCCGGCCTCGGCCGGGGTGCGCCGGGCGCCCTTGTCGGCGGTGGGGCCGGGCCGCCAGCCCTCCATGACGGTGATCCGGCCGCCCTCGGCCTCGAAGATGCGGCCGGTGACGCCGTCGCAGTGGGCGGAGGAGAGCCAGACGACGAGCGGGGAGACGTTCTCGGGAGCCATGGCGTCGAAGTCCCCCGCGGCGGGCGCCGCCATGGTCTCGGCGAAGGTGTGCTCGGTCATCCGGGTGCGGGCGGCCGGCGCGAGGGCGTTGACCTGGATGCCGTAGCGGCCCAGCTCCGCGGCGGCGACGAGGGTCAGGCCCACGATCCCGGCCTTGGCGGCGGAGTAGTTGCCCTGGCCGACGCTGCCGAGCAGTCCGGCGCCGGAGCTGGTGTTGACGACCCGGGCCGCAGGCGGACGGCCCGCCTTGGCCGCTGCGCGCCAGTGGGCGGCGGCGTGCTTGAGCGGCAGGAAGTGCCCGGTGAGATGGACGCGCAGGACGGCGTTCCAGTCGTCCTCGTCGAGGTTGACGAGCATCCGGTCGCGCAGGAATCCGGCGTTGTTGACGAGGGCGTCGAGGCGGCCGAAGGCGTCGAGCGCGGTGGTGACGAAGGAGGCGGCGCCGTCGGTGGTGGTGATGTCGCCGGTGTGGGCGACGGCCCGGCCGCCGAGGGCGCAGATCTCGTCGGCGACGCGCTGGGCGGGGCCGGCCGAGGAGCCGGCGCCGTCGGCTGCCACGCCGAGGTCGTTGACGACGACATGGGCGCCCTCGGCGGCCAGGGCGAGCGCATGGGCGCGCCCGAGGCCGCGCCCGGCTCCGGTGACGGCGGCGACGCGTCCGGTGCAGATCCCGGTCATCTTCCCTGCTCCTTGGGGTGGTTGACGGTGGCGGCAGCGAGGAAGGCGGGGCGTTCCCCGCCGCCGTGGACGAGGAGAGCGGCGCCGCTGAGGTAGGCGGCGCGGTCGGAGGCGAGGAAGACGCAGGCGTCGCCGATCTCGTCGGGTTCGGCGAGCCGGCCGAGCGGGACGGTGGCGCCGACGGCGGCGATGCCCGCCTCGTCCCCGTAGTGCAGGGCGGCGCGTTCGGTGCGGACCATGCCCAGGACGAGGGTGTTGACGCGGACGGTGGGGGCCCATTCGACGGCCATCGTGCGGGCGAGGCTGTCCAGGCCGGCCTTGGCGGCGCCGTAGGCGGCGGTGCCGGGAGAGGGGCGGGTGCCGCTGACGCTGCCGATCATCAGGACGGTACCGCCGTGCGATTGGGTGCGCATCACTTCGTAGGCGGCGAGGGAGGCGGTCAGCGGGGCGGTGAGGTTGAGGTCGATGACGCGGGCGTGGCATTCGGCGTCGGCCTCGCCCAGGAGGCGGTAGGGGGTGCCGCCGGCGTTGTTGACCAGGCAGTCGAGGCGGCCGTGATCGGCGGCAATGCGGGGGAGGACCTCGCGTACGGCGGTGGGGTCGCGCAGGTCGAGGGGGCGGAAGTGCGCGATGCGGCCCGCGGCCAGGACGGGGGTGTCGGGCGGGCGCCGGGCGCAGACCACCACCTCCGCGCCGGCCCGGAGGAAGGCGCGGGCGATACCGGCTCCCACGCCCCGGGTGCCGCCGGTGACCACCGCCACGCGTCCGGTCAGATCGAGCGTCACGGCCATCCGGCCCCCTCCCGCAGCGCGCGGTCCGCTGCTAACTTCGCTACCTAACAAGCGCTTGGTTGAAAGGTAGCTGATCTGCTCATGGGTGTCTCCACCTCCCGGCCGGACCAGGACCGGGGCCATGGCGCGGACCGGGGCATCGCCCAGGTCACCGTCGATTTCCCGCCGGTCAACGCCCTGCCCGTACAGGGCTGGTACGACCTCGCCGACGCCGTCCGCGCGGCCGGCCGCGACCCCGGGGTCCGCTGCGTCGTCCTGACCGCCGAGGGACGCGGATTCAATGCGGGCGTCGACATCAAGGAGATGCAGCGCGACACCGCCGCGGGCGGCCACGGCGCGCTGATCGGCGCCAACTACGGGTGTGCGGAGGCGTTCGCGGCGGTCTACGCCTGTGAGGTGCCGGTCATCGCGGCGGTGCACGGCTTCTGTCTCGGCGGCGGCATCGGCCTGGTGGGCAATGCGGACGCCGTCGTGGCGAGCGAGGACGCCGTCTTCGGGCTGCCGGAGCTGGACCGCGGCGCGCTCGGCGCAGCCACCCATCTGGCCCGGCTGGTCCCCCAGCACCTGATGCGCGCGCTCTACTACACCTCGCGCACCGCCACCGCCGCCGAACTGCACGCCCACGGCTCGGTCTGGAAGGTCGTCCCGCGCGCCGAACTCCTCGATGCAGCACTGGAGTTGGCGCGGGAGATCGCCGCGAAGGACGGCTCGCTGCTGCGTCTGGCCAAGGCCGCCCTCAACGGCATCGACCCCGTCGACGTCCACCGCAGTTACCGCTTCGAGCAGGGCTTCACCTTCGAGGCCAACCTCAGCGGGGTGGCCGACCGCGTCCGCGACACCTTCGGCACGCCGCACCGGGCAACGGAAGAAGGGGAGGTCCGGCCATGACCGACAAGACGATGACGCCCGAGGACGTCGTCTCCCGGCTCCGCAGCGGGATGACCCTCGGCATCGGTGGCTGGGGCTCGCGGCGCAAGCCGATGGCCCTGGTGCGGGCGCTGTTGCGGTCCGATATCACCGATCTGACCGTGATCGCGTACGGCGGCCCGGACGTGGGTCTGCTCGCGGCCGCCGGCCGGATCCGCAAGCTGGTCGCCGCGTTCGTGACGCTGGATTCGATCCCGCTGGAGCCGCATTTCCGCGCGGCGCGCCAGGCGGGCGCCCTGGAGCTGACGGAGGTGGACGAGGCGATGTTCATGTGGGGGCTGCACGCCGCCGCCAACCGGCTGCCGTTCCTGCCCGTCCGCGCGGGCCTGGGCTCGGACGTCATGCGGGTCAACCCCCATCTGCGTACGGTCACCTCGCCCTACGAGGACGGGGAGACCTTCGTCGCGATGCCGGCGCTGCGCATGGATGCGGCCCTGGTCCACGTCAACCGCGCCGACCGGCTGGGCAACGGCCAGTACCTGGGCCCCGATCCGTACTTCGACGATCTGTTCTGCGAGGCGGCCGATGCGGCGTATGTCTCGTGCGAGGAGATCGTGGCGGGTTTCGGGGACGCGCCGTTGCAGACGCTGCTCGTCAAACGGCATGCGGTCACCGGTGTCGTCGAGACGCCGAACGGCGCGCACTTCACCTCGTGCGTGCCCGACTACGGCCGCGACGAGGCGTTCCAGAAGCTGTATGCGACCACCCCCTGGCCGCAGTTCGCGGAGCGTTTCCTGTCCGGCGGCGACGAGAAGTCCTACCGGAGCGCCGTCCGGACCTGGCAGGAGGAGGGCCGATGACCAGTCGCGCGGAGTACTGCGTGCTCGCCTGCGCCGAGGCGTGGCGGGACGACGGCGAGGTGCTCGCCAGCCCGATGGGCCTGATCCCGTCCCTCGGGGCCCGGCTGGCCCGGCGGACCTTCTCGCCCGACCTGCTGCTGACCGACGGTGAGGCGACGCTCGTCGGGCCCGACGGTGAGCGGGAGGGCTGGCTGCCCTACCGTCAGCATCTGGCCATGGTCACCGGCGGCAGGCGGCACGTCATGATGGGCGCGAGCCAGCTCGACCGCTTCGGCAACCAGAACATCTCCTGTATCGGCGACTGGGCCACACCGGACCGGCAGCTGCTCGGGGTCCGCGGCGCGCCCGTCAACACCCTCAACAATCCGGTCAGTTACTGGGTGCCGCGGCATTCCCGGCGGGTGTTCGTCCCGAAGGTCGACATGGTCAGCGGGGTCGGCTACGACAGCGCGGCCGCGGCGGGGCCGTCCGCGACCCGCTACCACCGCATCCCGCGGGTGGTCACCGACCTCGGGGTGTTCGACTTCGAGACCCCCGACCACACGATGCGGCTCGCCTCCCTGCACCCCGGGGTGACCGTGGCGGAGGTCCGGCAGGCCACCGGTTTCGCCCTCGTCATACCCGCCGAGGTGCCCCGCACCCGCGAGCCGGGCGCGGCGGAGCTGCGCCTGATCCGCGAGGTCCTCGACCCGGACGGACGGCGCGAGGGCGAGGTGCCGTCGTGACCGGGATCGCCACCGCGCTGACCGCGCTCGCCGGGGTACGGCATCCGATCGTGCAGACCGGAATGGGCTGGGTGGCCGGGCCCCGGCTGGTCTCGGCCGCGGCACAGGCGGGCGCGCTGGGGATCCTGGCGTCGGCGACCATGACCACCGGTCAGCTGCGGGCCGCGATCGGCGAGGTGCGCTCCCGTACGGACCGGCCGTTCGGGGTCAATCTGCGGGCGGATGCGGGCGATGCGGCCGAACGCGTCGGCATCCTCGTGGCGGAGAAGGTGCGCGTCGCGTCGTTCGCGCTGGCACCCTCGCGGGAGCTGATCGCCCGGCTCAAGGACGCGGGCGTCGTCGTCATCTGCTCGGTCGGCGCCCGTCGGCACGCGGAGAAGGCCGCGGCCTGGGGCGCGGACGCGGTGATCGTCCAGGGCGGTGAGGGCGGCGGGCACACCGGGAGCGTCGCCACGACCGTGCTGCTCCCCCAGGTCGTCGACGCCGTGGACATCCCGGTCATCGCCGCGGGCGGTTTCTTCGACGGGCGGGGCCTGGTCGCCGCGCTGGCCTACGGCGCGGCCGGTATCGCGATGGGCACCCGCTTTCTGCTGACGTCGGACAGCACCGTGCCGCCGGCCGTGCAGGCCCGCTATCTGGCGGCGCAGGCCGCGGACATCACCGTCACCAGGAAGGTGGACGGGCTGCCGCACCGGATGCTGCGCAGCGAACTGGTCGAGGCGCTGGAGCGCTCCGGCCGCACCGCCGCGCTCCTCACGGCGGTGCGGCATGCCGCATCGTTCCGGAAGCTGTCCGGACTGAGCTGGGCGCAGATGGTGCGGGACGGCCTGGCGATGCGGCACGGCAAGGAGCTGACCTGGAGTCAGGTGCTGCTGGCAGCCAACACGCCGATGCTCCTGAAGGCATCGATGGTCGACGGCCGTACGGACCTCGGGGTGATGGCGTCGGGCCAGGTCGCCGGGGCGATCGAGGATCTGCCGTCGTGTGCGGAGCTGGTGGAGCGCCTCATGGCCGAGGCACGCGAGGCGCTGGGGGCACTGCCGCGCTGAGGGGGTCCGGGCCCGGTGTCTCGGAGGCGCGCGGTTCAGAGCCGCTCGATGATGGTGACATTGGCCTGGCCGCCGCCCTCGCACATCGTCTGGAGCCCGAACCGCCCTCCGATGCGCTCCAGTTCGTGCAGCAGCGTCGTCATCAGCCGCACCCCGGTCGCGCCGAGCGGGTGCCCCAGGGCGATGGCGCCGCCGTTGACATTGACCTTCTCCGGGTCGGCGCCGGTCTCCTTCAGCCACGCCAGCACCACCGGCGCAAAAGCCTCGTTGATCTCGACCAGGTCGATGTCGTCCAGCGTCATTCCGGCCTTCTTCAGCGCGTAGGCCGTGGCGGGGATCGGCGCGGACAGCATCCGGATGGGGTCCTCGGCGCGTACGGAGAGGTGGTGGATGCGGGCGCGCGGGGTCAGACCGTGTTCGGAGAGTGCCCGCTCGGAGGCGAGGAGCATCGCGGCGGCGCCGTCGGAGACCTGGGAGGAGACCGCCGCGGTCAGCCGGCCGCCCTCGACGAGGGGGGCCAGCGCGGCCATCTTCTCCAGGGAGGTGGTGCGGCGTGGGCCCTCGTCGGCGGTGACGTCGCCGTAGGGGACGATCTCCCGCGCGAAGCGGCCCTCGTCCATGGCGCGGACGGCCCGCTGATGGGAGCGCAGCGCGAACTCCTCCATCTCCCGTCGGCCGATGCCCCAGGTGGTGGCGATCAGTTCGGCGCCGTGGAACTGGTTGACGGGCGCTTCGCCGTAGCGGGCCCGCCAGCCGCCGGAGCCGGCGAACGGGCCCTCGGTCAGCCCCAGCGGCTCGGCGGCCTGCCGGCTGGCGTACGCGATCGGGACCTGCGACATGTTCTGGACGCCGCCCGCGACGACGAGATCCTGGGTGCCGGAGAGCACGCCCTGGGCGGCGAAGTGGATCGCCTGCTGCGAGGAGCCGCACTGGCGGTCGACGGTGACGCCGGGCACCTCCTCGGGCAGTCCGGCGGCCAGCCAGCAGGTGCGGGCGATGTCTCCGGCCTGCGGTCCGACGGCGTCCAGGCAGCCGAAGACGACGTCCTCGACGGCGGCGGGGTCGGCACCCGTACGGTCCATCAGGGCCGCGAGGACGTGCGCTCCGAGGTCGGCGGGGTGCACGGCGGCCAGGCCGCCGCCCTTCTTGCCCACGGGGGTGCGCAGCGCGCCGACGATATACGCCTCGGACATCACGGTCTCCTGTCATGAGTCTGCAAAGGGGCCGCCCGGTTCCGCAAGGTGCACGGGGCGGGTCTCGGGCACGCGGGAGGGGCGGACCGAGCACCCGACGTGCTGCGAGGTCTCAGGCGTGCTGCGAGCTGACCGACACCGTCTCCCCGGTCATGTACGAGGCGTAGTCGCCGGCCAGGAAGACGATGACGTTGGCGACCTCCCAGGGCTCGGCGTGGCGGCCGTACGCCTCCTTCTCGGTGAGTTGGGCCAGCAGCTCGGGGGTGGTGACCTTCACCAGATGGGGGTGCAGGGCCAGGCTCGGCGCGACCGCGTTGATCCGTACGCCGTGGGCGGCGGCCTCCAGGGCGGCGCAGCGGGTCAGGGCCATCACCCCGGCCTTGGCGGCGGCGTAGTGGGCCTGGCCGCGCTGGGCGCGCCAGCCGAGGACGGAGGCGTTGTTGACGATCACGCCGCCCTCGCCGGCGGCCTGCATCCGGCGCAGGGCGGCGCGGGTGCAGCGGAAGGTGCCGTTCAGGGTGACGTCCAGGACCCGGCCCCACTGGTCGTCGGTCATCTCGACGAGGTCGGCGGTGCCGCCGAGTCCGGCGTTGTTGACGACGATGTCGAGCCGGCCGTGACGTTCCTCGGCGAGGTCGAACAGCGCGGTGACCTGCTCTTCGTCGGTGACATCGCAGGGCAGCCCGGCGACGCGGCCGGCGCCGAACTCCCCGGCCAGGGCCTCGGTGCTCTCCTTGAGCCGACGGGCGTGGGCGTCGCCGAGGACGATGCGGGCGCCCTCCTCCAGGAAGCGGCGCGCGGTGGCGCCGCCGATGCCCGCTCCGGCGGCGGCGGTGATCACGGCGGTCCGCCCGGCGAGCAGGTCATGACCGGGGACGTAGCGGGGCGGCGGCTGGGGGGTCGTGGGGTTCATGGGCGGGCCTCCTTGCGGAAGCTCTCGGCGGCGGACGGGGCCTCGACGCTGCTCATGACGGTACGTTAATCTACCAAACACTTGTTAGGGAAGGAGGGCGGGCGATGACCGCCACCCCGGACGACGAGCCGGTGCACTACGCACGCCAGGGGCCGATCGCGACCGTCACCATGAACCGGCCGGACTACCGCAACGCCCAGAACTCCGCGATGACCTACGCCCTCGACCGCGCCTTCTACCGCGCCGCCGACGACGGCGAGGTCAAGGTCGTCGTCCTGGCCGGCGCGGGCCGGCACTTCTCCGCGGGCCATGACATCGGCAGCCCCCAGCGCGATGCCCACCTCCCCTTCGAGCGCCGGGCGGGCCTGTGGTGGGACCACTCCGACAAGGAGGGGGCCGAGAGCCGGTTCGCCCGCGAGTCCGAGGTCTATCTCGGGATGTGCCGCCGCTGGCGCGAGCTGCCCAAGCCGGTGATCGCCTCGGTCCAAGGGGCCTGTGTGGCGGGCGGGTTGATGCTCGCCTGGATCTGTGACCTGATCATCGCCGCCGACGACGCCTTCTTCGCCGATCCCGTCGTCCGGATGGGCATCCCCGGCGTCGAGTACTTCGCCCACCCCTGGGTGATGCCGCCGCGGATCGCCAAGGAGTTCCTCTACACCGGCGACCGGATGAGCGCCCGGCGGGCGTACGAGGTCGGCATGGTCAACCGTGTGGTCCCCCGCGACGAACTCGCCGTCCGCACCGAGGAGTTGGCGCTGCGTATCGCCGGGATGCCGCGGCTCGGGCTGGCCCTGGCCAAACGCGCCGTCAACCAGGCCGAGGACCTCCAGGGCCTGCACACCGGGCTGGACTCCGTCTTCGGCCTGCACCATCTCGCCCATGCGCACAACGCCGAGACGTCCCGGGACGCGCTCGGCGGGATGGACATCGCGCGGATGAAGGAGGCCGGTTCCTGATGGACCTGGACTTCACCGACGCCGAGGAGGCGTTCCGCGGCGAGGCCCGCGCCTGGCTCGCCGCGCACGTCCCGGCCACGCCGCTGCCGTCCCTGGAGACCGCGGAGGGCTTCGCCGCCCACCGCGCATGGGAGCGCCGGCTCGCCGCGGACCGCTGGTCGGCCGTCTCCTGGCCCACGGAGTACGGCGGCCGGGGCGCCTCGCTGCTGGAGTGGCTGATCTTCGAGGAGGAGTACTACGCGGCGGGCGCACCCGGCCGGGTCGGCCAGAACGGGATCAGCCTCCTCGCCCCCACCCTCTTCGCGCACGGCACCGAGGAGCAGCGCGCCCGCATCCTGGGGCCCATGGCATGCGGCGAGGAGATCTGGGCGCAGGCGTGGTCCGAGCCGGAGGCGGGCTCGGACCTGGCCTCGCTGCGGTCGACGGCCGTCCGCACCGACGGCGGCTGGCTGCTGCGCGGTCAGAAGACCTGGTCCTCGCGCGCCGCCTTCGCCGACCGCGCCTTCGGGCTCTTCCGCAGCGAGCCGGGCACCCCCCGGCCGCACCAGGGGCTGACCTACCTCATGTTCCCACTGGACGCCCCGGGGGTGACGGTCCGTCCGATCGGCCGGCTCGACGGCAAACCCGCCTTCGCCGAGCTCTTCCTCGACGAGGTCTTCGTCCCGGACGCGGACGTGATCGGCGAGCCGGGACAGGGCTGGCGGGTCGCGATGAGCACGGCGGGCAACGAGCGCGGGCTGACGCTGCGCAGCCCCGGCCGGTTCACCGCCGCGGCAGACCGGCTGACCGCGCTGTGGCGCGCCGGCGCGGCCCCGTCCGACACCGCGCTGCGCGACCGGGTCGCCGACGCCGTGATCGGCGCCCGCGCCTACCAGCTCTTCACCTACGCCAACGCCTCCCGGCTCGCCTCCGGGGCGTCCCTCGGCGCCGAATCCAGCCTCAACAAGGTCTTCTGGTCCGAACTGGACATCGCCCTGCACGAAACCGCACTCGATCTGCTCGGCCCGTACGGCGCCCTCGCCGATGACGCCAACGACTCGCCGGAAAACGGGAGTTGGGCGGAGGGCTACACCTTCTCCCTCGCCGGGCCGATCTACGCGGGCACCAACGAGATCCAGCGCGACATCATCGCCGAGCGGCTGCTCGGGCTGCCGAAGGGACGCCGGTGATGCACTTCCTCCTGACCGCCGAGCAGCGGGAGTTCGGCCGGACGCTGGACGGCATGCTGGGCGCCTGTGGAACCCCGTCCACCATCCGGGCCTGGGCGTCGGGCGATCCCAAGCCGGGACGCGAGGTGTGGACGCGGCTCGCGGCGGCGGGGGTGTTCGGGCTCGCGGTGCCGCAGGAGCACGGCGGGACTGGCCTGCTGCCCGTCGAACTGGCCGTGGCTTTCGGCGAGTTGGGACGTCATGCGGTGCCCGGTCCGCTGGCCGAGACGGTGGCAGCGGCGGCGTTCCTCGGACGCCTGGGCGACCGTCCGGCGGCCGCCGCATGGCTGCCCAAGATCGCCTCCGGCGAGGCCGTCATCAGCCTGTGCATGGACGGGCCGTACGCCCTGGACGCGGACGCCGCCGATGCCGTCCTCACCGTCCGGGACGACAGCGTCCACCGCACCGCACGCCATGGCCCCGTCCAGCCCTGCCTGGACCCGGCCCGCCGACTGGCCCGCCCCCTGGACGGCGCCCTCCTCGCCCGCGGCCCGGCGGTGACCGCGGCCGCCGCGCACGCCCTCGTCGTCGCACGGCTGGTCACGGCGGCCCAGTGCCTGGGGCTGGGCCGCGCCCTGCTGGACGGCACGGTCTCCTACGCCGGACAGCGCACCCAGTTCGGCGTGCCCATCGGCTCCTTCCAGGCGGTCAAACACCGCCTCGCCGACACCCTGATCGCCCTGGAGTTCGCCGAGCCGCTGGTGCATGCGGCCGCGCTGGCCCTGGCAGCGGATGCCCCCTCGGCCGCCCGGGAGGCCGCCGCGGCGAAGGCGGCCGCCGGCGAGGCGGCGTACGCCGCGGCCCGTACCGCGCTCCAGCTGCACGGCGCCCTCGGCTACACCGACGAACTCGACCTCTCCCTGTGGATCCGCAAGGCCCGCGCCCTGCGGGACGCCTGGGGCACACCCGCCGAGTGCCGGGCCCGCGTCCTGGCGGACCGGCCGGGCGGCACCGGCCCGGCGTACGCCCTCGGGGAGCGCGCATGAGCGAGCGCAGCGAGCTGGGGCACGAGCCCGGCGAACGGGGCCATCCGCGGGTGCCGTTGCGGCGCGTCGGGCGGGCGGACATGGTGGCGGAGCTGGTGCGTTTTCCGGCCTCGGACGCCTCGGCGTACCTCACCGGCGCCGAGATCGCCGTGGACGGCGGGCTGACCACCTGACGGAGCAACGGACCGGCCGGGCCGGCTGCGTCCACCCGCCCGGGCTCATACGTTCGGGGCCGCCCCGGTGGCCCGCCCCGTCCGCCGGCCGGAGGCTGGGAGCGCATCCGTCCACCGCAAGGGAGCCCCCATGGCCACCGCCGCCCCGCCCGCCCTCCGCTACGACGGGCTGAGCGCCCTGTTCATCAACTGCACCCTCAAGCGCTCCCCCGAGACCAGCAACACCGAGGGCCTGATCGACAAGAGCCGGGGCATCATGGCGGACGCCGGTGCCGCCACCGAGGTCCTGCGCGCCGTCGACCACGACATCGCCACCGGCGTCTGGCCGGACATGACCGAGCACGGCTGGACGTCGGATGCCTGGCCGCAGCTGTACGAGAAGGTGACGGCCGCCGACATCCTCGTCCTCTGCGGCCCGATCTGGCTCGGCGACAACAGCTCCGTCATGAAGCAGGTCATCGAGCGGCTCTACGCCTGCTCCAGCGTCCTCAACGACCGCGGCCAGTACGCCTACTACGGCCGGGCCGGCGGCTGTCTGATCACCGGCAACGAGGACGGCATCAAACACTGCTCCATGAACGTCCTCTACAGCCTCCAGCACCTCGGCTACACCATCCCGCCCCAGGCCGACGCCGGCTGGATCGGCGAGGCCGGGCCCGGGCCCTCGTATCTGGACCCGGGCTCGGGCGGCCCGGAGAACGACTTCACCAACCGCAACACGACCTTCATGACCTGGAACCTGATGCATATCGCGGCGATGCTCAAGGCCGCCGGCGGCATCCCCGCCCACGGCAACCGGCGCACGGAGTGGGACGCGGGCTGCCAGGGGGACTCACCCAACCCCGAACACCGCTGAACGCCGCCGCAGGACGGGAGACCGGGCGCCCTAGTGGGCGGCCTCCCGCAGCGCCTTGTTCACGATCGCCTCCAGACGGGCGTGGTGCGCGCCGCGCCAGTAGACCCGGCCGCAGGAGGTGCACTGCGCGAAGACGTCGTAGGTGCGCTGGGTGCCGCCCTCCAGACGCTCCTGGACGGAGTCCTTGTCGGCGTCCGTCAGGGCGCCGTTGCAGGCGGTGCAGCGGGTCCAGGGGGCCAGGGCGGGGGCGAAGCGCCGCAGGACGTCGTCGAGTTGGTCCTCGGGGCGGTCGCTGTAGACATAGGCGCCGGCCCAGATCTCGCGCCGGCGCAGCAGCCCGCGGTCCCGGGACAGGAGCACCCGCCGCTCCTTCGCCGAGTGGGCGGCGAGCGCGGCATCGCCCGGGTCCTCGTTGGTGTACGCCGCGTCGACGCCGAGCAGCCGCAGCCGCCGCGCCAGGGTGCCGAGGTGGACGTCGAGCAGGAAGCGCAGGGGCGCGCCGGGGATCTGCTGGGGACGTGCGACGGCGCACACCTCGACCCGTTCGTCCGCCCGCGGGATGTGGGAGACGGGGAGCTCTCGGCCGTCGACGAGCAGCCGGCCGACCTCGGTGAGCGGGACGCCCAGGGACTCGATGACATGACCGAGCGTGGCGGCCCCGTCGGTCACGACGCGGCGGCCCGCCGGGGTGCGGCCTGCCGTGAGGAAGAGGTACAGGTCGGGCGGGAATGTCACATGGATCTCGGGACCGTTCACGCGGCCAGCATGCCATCGGGGGCGGGGACGGGCCACGGAATACCCCCGGCATCGCGGCGGCCGCCGGGTCCACGACCGTTTGCGGGCCGGACCGTGCGGTCAACGTGCCTGATCCGCCCGCCCGTTGGGCCCGCAGTCGGCTCGCCTCACCTCATGACACCGGCGGGCTGAGCAACGGCGCCCCCTGCTCCCCCACCACCTCCTCCACCAGCGGCTGCTCGGTCCAGATGACCTTGCCGTCGCCGGTGTAGCGGGTGCCCCAGCGTTCGGCGAGCTGGGCGATGAGGAACAGGCCGCGGCCGCCCTCGTCGGTGGTGGCGGCCTGGCGCAGATGCGGGGAGGTGCTGGAGTGGTCGGAGACCTCGCAGATCAGCGAGCGGTCGCGGATCAGGCGGACGCGGATGGGGCCGGAGGCGTAACGGATGGCGTTGGTGACCAGTTCGCTCAGGATGAGCTCGGCGGTGAAGGCGGCGTCGGCCAGGTCCCATTCGACGAGTTTGCGCACCGCGGCGGCGCGCACCTGGGCGACGGCCGAGGGGTCGGCGGGGACGTCCCAGTCGGCGACATGGGCGGCGTCCAGGACGCGGGTGCGGGCGACCAGCAGCGCGATGTCGTCGCTGGGGCGCTCGGGCAACAGGGCGCGCAGCGCGGCCTCGCAGGTCTCCTCCGGGGTACGGCCCGGGTTGCCGCCCAGGGTGCGGCCGAGCTCGGCCATGCCGGCGTCGATGTCCCGGTCGCGGTCCTCGACCAGGCCGTCGGTGTACAGGACCAGCCGGCTGTCCTCGGGGAGCGTCAGTTCCCAGGTCTCGAACGGCATGCCGCCCAGGCCGAGCGGCGGTCCGCCGGGCACCTCGGCGAACTCGGCGGTGCCGTCGGGGCGCAGCAGCAGCGGCTGGCAGTGTCCGGCACGGGCGATGGTGCAGCGGCCGGATGCGGGGTCGTAGAGGGCGTAGAGGCAGGTGGCGCCGGTGATGGCGGCGGTGCCGTCGGCGTCGCCGGCTTCGTCCTGGTCGATCCTGGTGACCAGCTCGTCCAGATGCCACAGCAGCTCGTCGGGCGGCAGGTCGAGATTGGCGAAGTTGTGCACGGCGGTGCGCAGCCGGCCCATGGTGGCGGCGGCGTGCAGCCCGTGGCCGACGACATCGCCGACGACGAGGGCCACCCGGGCGCCGGGCAGCGGGATGATGTCGAACCAGTCGCCGCCGACCCCGCCGACGCCGACCGGTCCGGCCTGGGCGGGGAGGTAGCGGTAGGCGGCCTCGACGGCGTTCTGCTCGGGCAGGCCGCGGGGCAGCAGGCTGCGCTGGAGGGTGACCGCCATGGCGTGTTCGCGGGTGTAGCGGCGGGCGTTGTCGACGCTGACCGCGGCGCGGGCGACCAGCTCCTCGGCCAGGGAGAGGTCCTCCTCGTCGAAGGACTCGGGCTCCTGGGCCCGCCAGAACATCGCCACGCCCAGGATGACACCGCGGGCCCGCAGCGGGACGGCGAGCATCGAGTGGATGCCGTGGTCCAGGAGCCGCTGCGCCCGCTCGGGGTCCTGGCGCTGCCAGCCGGACAGCGCGCCCAGCTCCGGTTCGAGGACGGGTTCGCCGTTCGCCAGGCCCTCGCCCAGCGAGGTGCCCGGGTGGAAACGGATGACCTTGCCGACCGGGTAGAGGGCGGTGTTCTCGACGTCGCGGCCGCTGACGGCGGTGCGCCGCATTTCGGGGCCGGAGCCGGAGGGGGTGGGCTCCTCGCCGCGCAGGACGGCTCCGGCGAGGTCGACGGTGACGATGTCGGCGAAGCGGTGGGCGGCGAATTCGGCCAGTTCCTCGCAGGTGCGGACGACGTCGAGGGTGGTGCCGATCTCGGTGCCCGCCTCGTAGAGGAGCTTGAGCCGGCCGCGGGCGGTATCGGCCGTGCCGATGAGGGCCTGGAGTTCGGTGGTGTCGCGCAGAGTGGTGACGCTGCCGGGCGGGCCGCCGGCCTGGTCGGTGGAGCGCTGGTTGACGGCGAGCAGGCGGTCGCCGACGGGGTGCACCTCGTCGGTCGCCTGCCGCCCGGAGGACAGCAGCGCCGCGATGTCCGGGCCCAGCCCGAGGGCGGTGGCCTGGCGGCCCTCGACGTCGGCGGGCAGGCCGAGCAGCCGGCGGGCCTCGTCGTTGGCGAGCAGCACCCGGCCGCTGCCGCTGACGATGAGGACGCCCTCGCGGACGGCGTGCAGGACCGCGTCGTGGTGCTCGTACATCCGCGTCATCTCGGCCGGGCCCAGGCCGTGCGTCTGGCGGCGCACCCGCCTGCTGACCAGGGCGGTACCGCCGGTGGTCAGCAGCAGGACGCCCGCGGCGGCGCCGAACAGCAGCGGGAACTGGCCGTTGACCACTCCGCTGACCTTGCTGATGGTGATGCCGGCGGACACCAGGCCGACGATCTTGCCGCTGTGGGGGTCGGTGACCGGGACGACCGCCTGGATGAGGGGTCCTATGGTCCCGGTGATCTTCTCGGTGACGATGCCGCCGGCCAGGGCGGGGGCGAGATTGCCGACGAATTTCTTGCCGATGCGGTCGGGCAGCGGGTGGGTGTAGCGGATGCCCCGGGTGTTCATCACGACGACGAAGTCGACGCCGGAGCCTTTGCGGGCGGCTTCGGCGCGGGGCTGGAGCACGGCGGTGGGATGCGGGCTTTTGAGGGCCTGCTCGATCCCGGGGGAACTGGCGAAGGTTTCGGCCACGGCGACCGATCGGTTGCGGGCCTCGCGCTCCGAGTCGGTTCTGGACTGCAACACGAGTGCCGCTATGGCTGCGGCGACCAGCAGCACCACGATCGCCACCTGGAGGAGAAAGACCTGGCCAGCGACAGTTCGCATTCTCAGAACCGAACGCGGGCGGCCGTAGCGTCCGGCCATGTCCTCTTTCTACACCTCCCGCATACGGTGGGCGAGCCGCGCGATGCGGAGCGCAGCCGCTCGGGCTGCACCGCGACGGCCGAGTTCACGGGCATTGCGGAGTCGGTCCGATGATCCCGCGCGGTCGCCCGGTGCACCAGAGGGCCAGTAAACCAGTGGGTATGTTTCACGGCTATGCGGTTGCGGAGTTCTTTGTCCGCGGATGCGTATTACCGGGGCGTCGCGACCATGACGGGAAGGCTCCCCCTCCCACCGTGGGGGATTTGTCCGAGGAGGGTCGGGAATTACGGGGCATATGGCATTCGCGCCCGTCACCCTCCGCCATCCCGGGGAAACGCAATTGCCTCCCTTTCCCGCCGTTGTTCTTCACCGGCATGTAACTCTTGCCACAGGTTTGACCGGCGGAATTCCGGTTTTCGGCCGGTCGGGTGGGCGCGTCGAATACGTAATGTGCCTGGTCAGCCCGTATCGGCACAAGATCGGCGGGAGTGCGGGGAGCGGGGCTGCGGGGCCATGGACGCCCCTTCGGGCCGGCGATGCGGTATGAGACGTTCGTGGGCATGCATGTTGCTGAGGAGATCCGTGCCGAGGCGGTCGCGCTCATCGACCGTCATGCGCGCGGTGCGTGGAAACCCCATGACGCGGACCGGCGAGCCGCCGTGGCGTTGTTCCGCTTCCTTGAGACGGGGCTGCCGCTGACCGGCGAGCAGATCCGCTCCGCCCTCGTGCACACGGAGCCCCCGGCCGGTGCGAGCGAGGGCCTGCGGGCGCTGCTGCGGGCGACGGCCACACTGCTCGACGACACGGCAGTGGCCGACGGCCCCGCCGGGCGGGACGCCGTCGACCACGTGTGTCTGCTGCTGGACGCGCTGGCCCTGGCCCGGCCCGACGGGACGTAGCGGGCGGGCCAGGGGCGCGGATCGGTATCCAGCGGATCGGTATCTAGGCGTTCACCGGAGAGAGAGTGGTCTCCTCGGTGGGCGCCTGCTCGTCTTCCGGGACGGAGATCACCCAGTGGGTGTCCTGCCGGGGCCGGAGGTAGACGGCCCAGTACACGGCCGCCCCGGCGACGATGAAGCCGGTGATCAGCAGGCTCTCGGCGCTCTGCTGCCACAGCACCCAGACCAGCACGAGCACCAGCAGCGCCGGGACCGCCGGCCACAGCGGCATCCGCCAGGCCGCCCGGTGCTTGTGCGCCCCGCGACGGGAGGCCAGGGCGCCCAGCGCGACGAAGACGTACATGGCGGCCACGGCCACGCCGGTGACCTCGCTGAGCGTGTCGAGGTTGACGAAGCACAGCACCGCACCGGGGACGCCGACCACCAAGGTGGCCACCCAGGGAGAGCCGAAGCGCTTGCTGACGTGCGAGAAGGCGCGGTTGACGGGGGTCGGCCAGGCGGCGTCGCGGGCCGAGGCGAACACCACGCGGGAGTTCTGGATCACCATCACGATGGCCGCGTTGATGATGGCCAGGGCGATGCAGAGGCTGACGAAGGTGCCGATGGAGGAGTTGCTCCAGGACTGCACCATGCCGGCCACGTCACCGGCGCCCAGGGTCTTGAGGTCGGGCGCGCCCAGGGTGATGGCGACGACGGGGATCATGACGACCGCCGCGCCGATGGCCAGGGTCCACAGGACCGTACGCGAGACGTTGCGGCGCGGGTTCTCCATCTCCTCGGCCAGGTACACGGCGGTGGAGAAGCCCTGGAGGATGAAGAGCGCGGTGGCCAGTCCGGCGATGACCAGGCCCGCGGTGACCGGGCTGCTGTGGCCGTGTCCGGCGTCCATGACCGGGTGGACGAGCACCGAGGCGGAGCGGTGGGTATGGGTGAAGCCGAGGAAGGCGACGACGGCGCAGGCCACGACTTCCAGGACGAGGAAGATGCCGGTGATCCAGGCGTTGGCGCGCAGGTCCAGCAGACCCATCACGGTGGCCAGCAGCATGACGCCGGCCGCGGTCCACTGCGGATCCAGATGCACGATCGGGGCCAGATAGTCGGCGGTGCCCAGCGCGATGATGGGCGGCACGATCATGACGACGATCAGCGAGAGTATGAAAACCAGCCATCCTGCGAGCCGGCCCATGAGGGTGCCGACCATGGCGTACTCGCCGCCCGAACTCGGGATGAGGGTGCCGAGTTCGGAGTAGGTGAAGGCGACGCCGATGCACAGCACCGCGGCGATGGCGATGGCGAGGGCGGCGCCCGTGCCCAGGGTGGCGAACGAGTCCGGCACGATCACGAAGAGCGAGGACGCCGGGGTCAGACAGGACAGGGTCAGCAGCGTCCCGCCGACCACGCCGATGGAGCGGGTGAGTTTGGGGGCCGATTTCTCCGTCGTCTCGCGGACATCTGCGTCGGGGGCTGCGGAGGCAGCGGTCTGGCTGGGCATATCGGTCATCCGTGTCCCATCGGTGCTGGCGGCAGAACGGGGGCACTCTTCGACGGAGAGAGCCGCAAAGCGGGGGAACCCGGGGGAATCACCGGCTCCGCTGTGGTGACCGAATAAAACCCCTGCCGTCGACCGACGTCAAGGTCTTGTTAAGAGGGTGAGACAACGAAATCCGTTGCCTAATGGAAGCCAAGCAGGGCAATCGATGTTGGTTCCGCCGCCTTTCCCGCGGATTTCGTGGCACCCCGGGAGATGCGGATTCCGGCGCCCGAGCACCGTGACCCCGCCGAATCCCTTGCCGTCAAAGGGGATCCGGTCGCCGGACTGACCTTAACGTCAGCCTTCGCCACGGTTGCGGGCCCGCGCGATCAGCAGCGCGACATCGTCGTGGTCATGGCCGTGGCGCAGCTCGCCCAGCAGCCGGTCGCACAGCTCCTCCAGCGGCCGCTCGGGCTCGGAGAGCAGCTCAAGGAGGGTGTCGAGGCGGGTGTCGATGGCGTCCTCGCGGGTCTCGATCAGCCCGTCGGTATAGAGGACGAGCCGGTCGCCGTCGGCCACCGGCACGGTGGTCTGCTCGAAGGTGACGCCGCCGACGCCGAGCGGGGCGCCGGTGGGCAGGTCCAGCAGTTCGGGCGGCCCGCCGGGGCGGACCAGGACCGGTGGCAGGTGGCCCGCGACGGCGACCTTGCACTCGCCTCGGTGCGGGTCGTAGACGGCGTACAGGCAGGTGGCGAAGGCCGGGTCGAGGCCGCCGGCGATGTGGTCGAGATGGCGCAGCACCTCGGCGGGGTCGAGGTCGAGGTCGGCGAGGGCGCGGGTGGTGGTGCGCAGCTGGCCCATCGTGGCGGCGGCGTTGATTCCGCTGCCCATGACGTCGCCGACCACCAGGGCGGTCTTGTCGCCGGCCACCGGGATCGCGTCGAACCAGTCGCCGCCGACCTCGCTGGCCGCCTGCGCGGGCTGGTAGCGGTAGGCGATCTCCATACCGGCGGGCTGCGGCGGCCGGTGGTTCATCAGGTGCCGCTGGAGGGTCAGGGCGGTGCGGCGTTCGCTCTGGTAGGAGCGGGCGTTGTCGATGCAGACCGCGGCGCGGGCGGCCAGTTCGACGGCGAGCACCGCATCGTCCTCGTCGAACGGCAGCTGGTTGTGCAGGCGGTAGAGCGACAAGGCGCCCAGCACCTCACCGCGGGCGATCAGCGGCACCGCCAGATAGGAGTGCAGTCCGGCCTTTGCCAGGAGCGCGGCGCCCTGCGCATCGGCGGCGATCCGCGGCAGGTCCGCCTCGCCGACCTGGCCGACGAGCACCGGCCGGGCCTCGGTGACGCACCGGGTGATCAGCCGGTCGGCATCGTACGAGGCGATCTCGCCGGTGGGGTCGGCGGCGCGGACGGCCTCGGTGGGTCCCGCGGAGGCGACCGCGAGGGCCCGGAAGCGGGCCGCGGCGCCGGGCGGCAGCGAGGCGGGGCGGCGGCTGCTGAGGACGGCGTCGAGGATGTCCACCGCGGCCAGGTCGGCCAGTTCGGGCACGATGACATCGGCCAGCTCATGGGCGGTCTGGTCGACGTCGAGGGTGGTGCCGACGGTCGCCGAGGCATCCGCGATGACCGCCAGGCGGCGGCGGGCGCGGGCGGCCTCGGAGGCGGCGCGGTGCTGTTCGGTGACGTCCACGACGGAGGTGGCCAGGCCCAGCACCCGGCCGTGCGGGTCCTCCAGCCGGTAGTACGACACCGACCATGCCTGGTCGGCGCCCAGGTCGGCGCCGGTGCGGCCGACGGTGAACTGGTCGAGCAGCGGTGTGCCGGTGGCGAGGACCTCGCGCATCCGGGAGACGACGACGCCGGTGTCCAGGAAGGTCAGCGTTTCATGGACGCCGCGGCCGATGTGCGCTTCGGCGGGGAGGTTGTTGATGCGCTCCAGCGCGGGGTTGACCATCACGTACCGCAGGTCGGTGTCGAGCACCGCGAGTCCGATGGGCGACTGCGCCACCAGCCGTACGGACAGCGCCAGATCCCGCTCCACCCGGCGCAGCACGCTCTGGTCGGTGGCGATGCCCAGGGCGTAGGGCTGGCCGCGCTCGTCCTGGAGACGCATATTGCGGAATTCGACCAGTCGGGTGCTGCCGTTCTTGTGGAGCACGGGAAAGACCCCGGCCCAGCTCTCGCCGCCCGCCATCACCTGGGTGAAGAGGCCGAGCACCAGATCGACGTGTTCCGGGGGGACCAGCAGCTTCGCGGCGGGACGCCCGAGCGCCTCCTCGGCGCTCCAGCCGAAGAGTTTCTGGGCCTGGGGGCTCCACAGCGCGATCCGGCCGTCCGCGTCCAGCATCACCGCGGCCACGCCCAGGACATCGAGCAGGCCGCCGGGCCGGGAGGGGCCCGCCTCGGCCGGGGCCGCCCCCTCGGGGAACGCGTCGGTCGCACCCATCAAGGCACTCCTTCCGCCGGTGCGAGGTGCCCGACCGGCCGTGGTGCTCTCCGCGCCCGGCCGTCTGCGCCGTGCGTCCGCTGCCCTCCATCATCTCTCCACGCAGGAGGGCCCCGCAGGGAGAGCGGGATCTTCACAAAGGTGTCCTGTGGGGAGCCAGCATTATGCCCGCGGTAGTACACCTGGGCGACCTTGATGCGGAATTTCATGGGGTGGCGGATAACAGCCGTGCCGGGGCATTGGACTTGGTGATGTCGATCTAGCAGGAGTACGCTCACCCTTAGTTGCCTCTAGCAACTAAAGATTACACCCGCACCGCCGGGGCCCTGACCGAGCTCCGGCAACAGGAGAAGCCCCACATGTCCAAGGATGACCAGAACTTCCGCACGTACGTGGAGGAAAACCTCGATGCGCTTAGCACGCACCCGGACCGCGAGGCCCTGATCCACCAGGGCCGTCGCGTGACCGCGGGGGAATTTCGTGACCTGGTCCACCGCATGGCGCGCGCGCTGCTCGCCCAGGGCATAGGCCGCGGCCGGACCGTCACCCTGCTCAGCGGCAATCTGCCCGAGACCCTCGCCGCCCGCTACGCCGCCAACCTCGTCGGCGCCCGCGTCAACCACCTCTACAACAAGCTCTCCGCCGACGCCCAGGCCGCCATCGTCCGCGATGTCGAGACCCAGGCACTCGTCGTCGACCCCCGCCTGGCCGAACGGGCCGCCGAGGTAACCAAGTTGGCGCCGGTGCCCTGCGTCCTGGTGCTCGGCCCCGCCAAGGCGGGCACCGATCTGCTGGAGCTGGCGGCGCAGCAGTCCGCCGAGCCGCTGGCGAGCCTGGCGCGGCCCGAGGACATCTGCACCCTCCGGCACACCGGCGGCACCACCGGCCACCCCAAGGGCATCTGCACCACCTTCGAACAGGTCCGCTCGTTCAGCGGGGTGCTGCCCGAGGAGCCGGGGACCGAGCGCCGCCAGCTGGTGGCCACCACCCTCGCGCATGCCGCCGGTCACCTCGCCGACAACATCCTGCACGACGGCGGCACCATCGTCCTGCACGACGACTTCGACCCGGCCGAGGCGCTCGCCACGATCGCCCGCGAGCGGATCACGGACCTGTTCCTGCTGCCGCCGCTGCTCTACCAGTTGATGGACCATCCGGACGCCGCGCACACCGACACCTCCAGCCTGCGCATGCTGACCTACGGCGGCTGCCAGTCGTCCCCGGCCCGCATCGCCGACGCGGTACGCCGGTTCGGCCCCGTGCTGTTCCAGTTCTACGGGCAGAACGAGGCGGGCGGTATCTCGATACTGGCCCAGGACGACCACGACCTCGACCGGCCCGAACGGCTGCGCTCGGCCGGAAAGGTCATCGAGAGCGTCGAGGTGGCGATCCGCGACGAGTCCGGCCGCGATCTGCCCAGCGGCGAGCACGGCGAGGTCTGCGTCCGATCCGAAATGATCATGCAGGGCTACTGGAAGCAGCCGGAGCTGACCGCCGAGGTGCTGCGGGACGGCTGGCTGCACACCGGGGACATCGGATTCCTCGACGACGAGGGCTACTTGACCATTGTCGACCGCATCAAGGACATGATCGTCGTGGTCGGCGGCCATGTGTACACCACCGAGCTGGAAGACCTGCTCAACACCCATCCGCAGGTCCTCCAGAGCGCCGTCTTCGGCGTCCGCGACAGCGACCGGATGGAGCGGGTGTACGCCGTGGTGGTGCCCGTCCCGGGAAGCGACGTGGACGGCGACGCCCTGCGCGCGATGGTCCGCGAGCGGCGCGGTGCGATGTACGAGCCGGCCGACATCCGGTTCGTGGACGCGCTGCCGCTGACCGACGCCGGCAAGCCGGACAAGAAGCAGCTGCGCCAACTGGCCGAACAGGCCCTCTCGGGTTCCGGGGAGGACCGCGGCCAGGGCCTTTCCGACCCTGACCCATCGGACAGGCCCTAGGACCGCAAGGCGTCCCAGGACTCGGGGCCGCCGCCCCGCCATTCGATCAGGTCGGTCTCCTCGATCTCGATGTCGTCCAGGCCGACGTGCCGCAGGAACTTCACCAGGTCCTCGATGCGGTGGGCGACCCCGAGTCTGCGTTCTCCGGCCGTCACCCGCCGCGCCCCGTCCGGGCCCGGCGGGTGCACGGTCACCGTCACCTGCGGCGGCTGCACATCCATGACACCAGGGTGCGGGCGCGGGCTGTGGGCCGCACGTTCCGGGCGCGGCGGGCGCCCGTTCAAGGCGGGCCCTACAGCCGGATGACGACCAGCGCGGTGTCGTCGGTGGCCCCGCCCGGCGGCAGCAGCTCCGCCAGCAGCGCATCGGCCAGCGTCTCGGCGTCGGCGCCCCGATGACGGGTGAGGGAGTCGGACAGGCGGCCCAGCCCCACGTCGATGTCCTCGCGGCGGCGTTCGATCAGACCGTCGGTGTAGACGACCAGGACGGTGCCCTCGGTGAACGGGGTCCGCGCCTCCGGCCGGGGAACGTGCTCCGGGCGCGCCCCCAGGGGCGGATCGGTGGCCCGGTCGAGGAACTCCACGGTGCCGTCGGAGTGCAGCAGGGCCGGCGGCGGATGGCCGGCGCTGCTGTAGGTGACGGTGCAGGTGGTCCAGTCGACGGTGAGCTGCACCGCGGTGGCGGATTCGGCGCCGTCGACCGAGCGGGCGTAGAGGCCGAGCGTCTCCAGCGCCCTGGCGGGCCCGGGGGCGACCAGGGCGGCGGCACCCAGGGCACTGCGCAGCTGGCCCATCACACCGGCCGCGTCCAGCCCGTGCCCGACGACATCACCGACGCCCACCGCCATCCGGTCCCCCGGCAGATCGGTCAGTTCGTACCAGTCGCCGCACACGTTCAGCGCCCCGATGGCGGGCCGGTAGCGCACCGCCGCCCGGTGATGCCCCACCGGCCGCGGCGCGGGCAGCATCGCCTCCTGGAGGGCCAGCACCACCTCCCGCTCCCTGGCCTGGGCCCGGCGCAGCCGTTCGTTGATCTCCTGGAGCTCGCGGGCGCGGCTGTAGAGCTGGGCCTCCATCTGCTCGCGTTCCGCACCGGCCTCCGCCCGCCGCGCCCGGACCAGTTCGGTGACCTCCTCGACCCGGTGCACCAGCAGCTGCACCTCCCCGTCGGGGCCGATGACGGGCGCGTTGACGGCGCTCCAGTACCGCTCCTCGTACACACCGGGCCGGCCGGGCGCCTGCACGTCGTAGCGGTGCAGCGGCATGCTGTCCGGAGCGCGGGTGGCGAGGGCGCGCCGCAGCGACGCCTCCAGGCCGCGGGCGCCGGAGGCGTGCGGGTCGGCGGGGTTGTCGGGGAAGACCTCGAAGAGCGGGCGCCCGATCTGGCCGTTGCGCGGCCGTCCGGACAGGCGCAGATGGGCTTCGTTGACGTCGGCGATCACCAGGTCCGGGGTGAGCAGCATCGCGGCGCCCGGCAGCGCCCGGAAGACGGCCTCGTAGTCGATTCCGGCGGGCATGCGCGCTCACCCGTCCGGGGGCCGCGCCGCACGGACGGCGGCCGGCCCGTGCGGGGTCGTCCCGTCGTGTTCCACGGGCGGATTGTGTCCCTGCCGCCTGCCCGGGTGCATGCCGGGCACGGGGGTGCCGGGGCCCACGGGCGCGGCTGCGGCCGGACGGGCCCGGTCCGAGGCGTCCGCGGTGGATACCGCCGTTCGGGTCGGGCCGGGGGACGGCACGGGGTGGTTCACCGCTTACGGGCCCGGCTCGGCTGCACCCGGGCCGGCTCGCCCGGCATCTTGGGATGGTCGGGCGGATACGGCAGATCGCCCAGGCCCTCGTCCGACTCCTGACGGTCCGCCAGTTCCAGGAGGGATTCCAGGCCGAAGGCGTGCCCCTCCATGTCGGCGTGCACATCGCCCAGTTCGGCGAAGCGCACCGGCACGGTCCGCAGGTCGAAGTCCTCGGGCGCGGCATCCGCCAGCTCCTCCCAGCGCAGCGGGGCGGACACCGTCGCCCGGGGCCGGGCGCGCAGGGAGTAGGGCGAGGCGATGGTGCGGTCCCGGGCCATCTGGTTGTAGTCGACGAACACCTTGGCGCCGCGCTCCTCCTTCCACCAGGCGGAGGTCACCCCGTCCGGCCGGCGGCGCTCCAGGGTGCGGGCCAGCGCGATGGCGGCCCGCCGGACCTGGGTGAAGGTCCACTGGGGGCGGATGGGCACATAGACGTGCACGCCCCGGCCGCCGGACGTCTTCGGCCAGCCGCGCAGCCCGTGCTCGGCCAGCAGTTCCCGCAGGTCGCCGGCGACCCGTACGGCGTCGGCGAATCCGGTGCCCGGCTGCGGGTCGAGGTCGATGCGCAGTTCGTCGGGGTGGTCGGTGTCGGCGCGGCGCACCGGCCAGGGGTGGAAGGTCAGACAGCCCAGGTTGGCCGCCCAGATGACGGCGGCGGGTTCGGTCGGGCACATCTCGTCGGCGAACCGGCCGCTGGGGAAGGCGATCCGGGCGGTGGGCAGCCATTCCGGCAGCCCCTTGGGCGCCCGCTTCTGGTAGAAGAACTCGCCCTCGACGCCGTCGGGGAAGCGCTGCATGGTGGTGGGCCGGTCGCGCAGCCCGCGCAGCACGCCGTCGGCGACCGCGAGGTAGTACTGCGCGACGTCCAGCTTGGTGAACCCCCGCTCGGGGTAGTACGTCTTGTCCGGATGCGACACCCGCACCGTGCGCCCCGCGACGTCCAGCTCGACAGCTCCTGCGGCCATGAACCCACGCTAGGGCATGTCCGATGGGTCGGCGTGGCCAAGCCCGCGGCGTCGAGGGGGTACCTCCCTGCTCGAGCGCAGCCGAGAGCTTGGGGGCGCGTGCATCGCAAGGCGGAGCATTGCCCTCGGACCGGGTGTCCGTGGGTGATGCGACAACGCCGCGAGGTGCGGTGCCAGACGTCGCGGGCCCACGTCGGCCCATCGGACATGCCCTGAGTTCCGTCCGTCCCCGGCGCGCGTCAGGGCCGCCGGGCCGTCACGATCGAAGGCATGGACCTGCCCGTCATGCCCCCGGTCTCCCCCATGCTCGCCAAGCTGGTCGCCGGGATTCCCGCCGGTATGCAGTACGAGGCCAAATGGGACGGCTTTCGCGTCATCGTGTTCCGTGACGGCGCCGAGGTCGAGATCACCAGCCGGACGACCAAGCCGCTCACCCGCTATTTCCCCGAGGTCGTCGCCGCCGTGCGCGACGAGCTGCCGCCGCGGTGTGTCGTCGACGGCGAGATCGTCATCGCCCATGACGGCCGGCTGCACTTCGAGGAGCTGCTGGAGCGCATCCATCCGGCCGACTCCCGCGTCCGTACCCTCGCCGGGCGCACGCCCGCCTCCCTCGTCGCCTTCGACCTGCTGGCCCTGGGCGGCGACTCGCTGCTGCACGAGCCGCAGGCGGCGCGGCGGGAAGCGCTGGTGGCGGCGCTGCGGGCGGCCCGGCCGCCGGTGCACACCGCGCCCGCGACCACCGACCAGGAGCTCGCGCACACCTGGTTCACCCGGTTCGAGGGGGCGGGTCTGGACGGGGTGGTCGCCAAGCCGCTGCACCTGCCCTACCGGCCGGGCGACCGCGCGATGTTCAAGGTCAAGCACGCCCGTACGGCCGACTGCGTCGTCGCGGGCTACCGGCTGCACAAGAGCGGTCCGGTGGTGGGCTCGCTGCTGCTGGGCCTGTACGACGAGGCCGGGCAGTTGCAGCATGTCGGGGTGTGCGCCTCGTTCCCCATGGCCAGGCGGCGCGCGCTGGTGGCGGAGCTGGCGCCGCTGCGCACGGACGATGCGGCCGCGCATCCGTGGGGCGAGTGGACCGACGAGGAGGCGCATGCCACCCGCCGGATGCCGGGCGGGCCCAGCCGGTGGAGCGGCGGCAAGGACCTGTCATGGCTGCCGCTGCGCCCGGAGCGGGTGTGCGAGGTGGCGTACGACCACATGGAGGGCAGCCGGTTCCGGCACACCGCCCAGTTCCGGCGCTGGCGGCCCGACCGTACGCCGCTCAGCTGCACCTATGCGCAGCTGGAGGAGCCCGTCGGCTATGACCTCGCGGACCTGCTCGGCGGTCCGGACCAGCCTTGGGGCCGGACGCCGGGGGCCCACGCCGACCCTCCGGACGGGCCCTGAGCCTCAGCGGCGCTCGTCGGGCGGCCAGCGGCGCCGGCTCTCGCCCGGCGCGAGCCGGTCCACCACTTCGGCCAGCTCCGCGCAGGCGTGCTCGACCCGGTACCGGATGGCGAGCTGCTCGGTGATGATCGCGGAGAGCAGCAGTGCGGTGAGCGCCGCGGAGGCGTTCAGGGCCTGGAGATTGACCATGGCCTCCAGCAGGCTCTGGCCCTGGAACGGCCCGGCACGGTGGATTGCCGCGTTGATCGCCACGACGGACACCACCAGCACGCACGGCGCCGCCCCGGCCAGCTGGAAGCGCAGCGCCGCCACCACGATCAGCGGAAAGACCAGGAACAGCAGCGAGAGCGGGCTCTTGACCACGGCGACGGAGAGAGCGGCCGTACAGGCCAGCAGGGTGGTCGCCTCCGCCCACCGGTAGAGCGGGATGGCGCGCGGCCGGCGGAGCGTCCGGAAGGCCAGCACCAGCGGCGTGACGACGAGAACGCCCATCGCATCGCCGACCCACCAGGCCGCCCAGGTCCGCCAGAAGTCCCCGGTCGGCAGCTGGCCGGTGAGCACCTGGGTGCCGCTGCCGAACGTCGCGCTGATGACCATCCCGGCGAAGGCCCCGAGCAGCACCAGGGCGACGCCGTCGCGCAGCCGGTCCAGGGCAGGGCGGAAACCCACGCGCCGCAGCATCAGGCAGGCGCACACGGGAGCCAGGGTGTTGCCCGCCATGATGCCCAGGACGCCGAAGTCGAGCGGGCTGAGCGTGGCGACGATGGCGAGGGTGCCGAGGGCGAAGGCCGGCCAGGTCCACAGGCCCAGCAGGAGCAGACTGCTCAGGGCGATGCCGGTGGGCGGCCACAGGGGCGTGACCACGGTGTCGACGACCACGACCTGCTCCAGCAGCCCGATCCGCGCCGATCCGAAGTAGAGGGCCGCGAGGGCCACGATCGTCACGGCTGCGGTAGCGGGCCGCCGGAGTTCCTCGGTGCGCACCACAGCAGCCATCAGACAACGCCGCCCTGCCCGCACCGGCCGCGACACGCGCGCCCGCCGCGGGCTTCACCCGGCCCTGTCCGCCGCGTCGAAGCTGAGCACGATCACCGCGGCGTCGTCGGTGTGGCCGGTGCATTCGGCGATGTTCATCACCTCGGCGGCCACCTCGGCCGGATCGTCGCCCGCGCGATCGGCGACCAGCCGGGTCACCTGCGCCAGCCCCGTCTCGATCGCGAACGAGGGGCCCTCGACGACGCCGTCGGTGAGCAGCACGAACGACCCCGCCGTGGTGAGCCGGCGGCGGGTGACGGGGTAGGTCTCGCCCGGCACGATGCCCAGCGGCAGTCCGCCCTCGTCCTCGACGACGCCGTGGCGGCCGTCGGTGGTGGCCCAGATCGCGGGCACATGGCCGGCGCGGGCGCTGGTCAGCTCCCAGGTGGCCGGGTCGAACCGCAGAAAGGTGCAGGTGGCGAAGAGGCCGACGGCCACCGAGAGCAGCAGGTCGTTGGCGCGGCTGAGGACCTCGCCCGGATCGGCGGCATGCGGTGCGACGGCCCGCAGCCCGATCCGTATCTGGCCCATGAACGCCGCCGCCTCGACGTCGTGCCCCTGTACGTCGCCGATACAGAAGGCCAGCGACCCGTCGGGCAGCGGGAAGCCGTCGTACCAGTCGCCGCCGATGTCCAGGCCGTGGCGGGCGGGCGCATAGGTGGCGGCGGCCCGCAGCCCCGGTACCTCCGGCAGAGTGGCGGGCAGCATCTCGCGCTGGAGCGCCTCGGCCAGCTCCACCCGGGCCTGCTGGCGCTCGGCCCCCTCCCGCGCCTGGGCGGTGAGCCGGCCGAGGGTGGTCAGCAGATCGTCGGCGCTCGCCGACCGCGGGGGACGACGCCGAAGCATGGACCGCTCCAAGGTGCGTCGGGGCTGGGGCCTGTGTCGGAAGTCCCGCCGTCCGCCCGCGGGGCTGGGGGCACCTCCCGGACGAAGTCTGGGGGAGGGACTTCCGACACAGGCCCCAAGGGGCCTCTACGGGGTGCGATCCGCGCGGTGCGTCCTTGACCGGCCTCCTGACCTGGCGGGATCCGCGACCCCCGGCTTCATCATATTTCTGCGGGCCGCCTTCCGCGCGGCCGGCGCCCCGGCCGTACGGTCACGCCCCGGCGGCCGTGGGAGCCGCGGGGCGGGTCGCCGTCCGGTAGCCGACGCCGGAGCGTACGGCCCAGAAGAACACCCCGAGCGCGACGATCGCCACGGTGAGCGAGTCGTACGGCGCGGGCAGCCGTCCGGAGCCCTCGAAGGTGCCCAGCCAGGACAGCGCGGTCAGCACCACGAGGTACACCACCAGCCAGGCCCCGGTGCGCAGTTCGGCGAGCAGCGGACGCCCGCCCCGTCCGGTCCGGCGCATCGCCACGAAGATCAGCAGCCCGGCGAGCACCAGCGGCAGCGCGAGGCGCAGATCGCTCCAGCCCGACCAGTACACGAACTCGGTCGCCACCACGAAACTGACCGGTGCGATGTAGCGCAGCCCCGGCACCCAGCCCGCCATCCGCCCGCCCGGCTCGGCCCGGAACACCGCGACGGCGACCGCCGAGGCCGCATAGATCAGTAGGTACATGTCGCCCATCACGCTGACGATGTCCTGCCAGCCGCCGAACGGCAGCAGAAACACCACGATCACCACCAGGTTGACCGCCAGCGCCCGCCGCGGCACCCCGAACCGCTCGTTCACCTTCATGAAATAGCGCGGGATGGTGCCGTTCTTGGCGAGCGCATAGGTGTGCCGGGCGTCGATCGCCACGCCGACGTAGGCCGATCCGCCCGGCGAGAGGACGGCGTCGGCGTACAGCAGGCTGGAGAGCCAGTGCAGATTGAGGATGATCGCCAGCTGCCCGAACGGCGAGTCGAAGGAGACGCCCTTCCAGCCGCCGCCGAGCAGGCTCTCCGGCACCGAGAACAGATAGGCCACCTGGAGGGCGAGGTACATCACCACCGCCAGGCCGATTCCGGTGAGCACCGCGGCCGGGATGGTGCGGCGCGGGTTGCGGGTCTCCCCCGAGAAGTCCAGCGGCGCCTGGAAGCCGTTCACGGAGTAGACGATGCCGCCGCCGGCCAGCGCGGTCAGACAGGCCACATAGCCGTACGGGGCGAAGCCCCCGTGGTCCGTCAGCCGCCCGGAGTGCCAGCCCGAGGCGATCAGCGCGATGACCGTGACCACCGGCACCACGATCTTGAACACCGAGATGAGGTTGTTGAGTTGGGCGAACAGCTTGACCGCGAACCAGTTCAGCACGGTCAGCAGGACGCTCAGCCCGGCGGCCACCGCCAGTCCGGAGGCGGTGAGGGTGTGGCCGTTGTAGAGGGACGGGAGGTAGTGGGCGGCGTACTGCATGATGGCGCTGATCTCGGCCGCGGTGCCGCCGACGGACAGCAGCACCGACCAGCCGACGACGGTGCCGACCAGCGGCCCGCTGGCGTACAGCGGCCAGCGGACGGTGCCGCCGCCCTCGGGCCGCGAGGCGCCCAGCTCGATCATGACGAGGGCGACCAGGGTGCACAGCAGTCCCGCCCCGATCCAGGACAGCAGCGATGCCGGGCCCGCGGTCTGCGCCGCGTACATGGCGGCGAACAGCCATCCGGACCCCACGATGTTCGAGAACCCGATCCCGGTGAGCCCCCAGAACCCCAGCTCCCGTCGCAGCCGACGCTCCTGCGCCTGTACCTCCGGCGCGCCGGTCGCCTCGCCTCCGTCCGGCTCTCCCCCGTCTGACACCTGACGTTCCGTCACGTAAAACGGCCTCCTCGCATCCCTGTTCCAGCAGGTCGGAGCCTACGTGACGCGCTGTATGCCCTCGGGCCGGCGGGGCGCCGCGCCGCCGCCCGCGCGGGACACAAAAAATCCCCGAACCGAATTGACGGCCGGGGTATTTCACTGCGTATATTGGGCGCTTGCCTTTGGCCGAAATCAACGACAACTCATCACCCTTATGGCGTCAATGTATCCGAGCGGAGTCGAATTGTCAAACGCGCCGACCGAGGAATTGCGCACGGAGCAGGAATTCCTCGACCTGGTCCACGATCACCTCGCCGCACTGCGGGACGCCGCCGAAACCGCGGTCCGTGAGGCCCTGCCGGCGGCGGGTTCCACGCATCAGGCGCGGCTGGAACGCAATGTGCTGGTGGCCGAACTGTCCGGCCTTCTGGCCGCGTTCAATGCCGGCGAGAACGGCCTGTGCTTCGGCCGTCTGGTATTCCGTGACGGCGCCGATCACCACATCGGCCGGATCGGAATCCGGCGCGACGACGCGGACCGTACCCCGCTCGTCATCGACTGGCGCGCGGAGGTCGCCCGGCCGTTTTATCTCGCCACCGGCCACACGCCGATGGGGCTGCGCCGCCGGCGCCATCTCACCACCGAGGGCCGCCGGGTGACCGCCCTGCACGACGAGATCCTCGACCTCACCGACACCGCACGCACCGGCCACGAGGGCAGCGATGCGGACGCCGTTCTGCTGGCCGCGCTGGATGCCGCGCGCACCGGCCGGATGCACGACATCGTGCAGACCATCCAGGCCGACCAGGACCGGATCATCCGCGCCCCGCACCGCGGCGTCCTCGTCGTGGAGGGCGGCCCCGGCACCGGCAAGACCGTCGTCGCCCTGCACCGCGCCGCGTATCTGCTCTACGCCCACCGCGAGCAGCTGGCCCGGCGCGCGGTGCTGATCGTCGGGCCCAACCCGGCGTTCCTCGGCTACATCGGCGAGGTGCTGCCCTCGCTCGGTGAGACCGGTGTGCTGCTCGCCACGCCCGGCGAGCTCTTCCCGGGCGTCACCGCCACCGGCACCGACACGCCCGGGGCCGCCCGGGTCAAGGGCGATGCGGCGATGGCGGATGCGCTGGCGCGCTTCGTGGCGGACCGGCAGACCCTGCCGGACGGGCCGATCGTGGTCCCGCACGACGACGGCGATCTGGTCCTGGACGCGGACCTGGTGGACGAGCCCCGGCGCCGGGCCCGCGCCACCGGCCTGCCGCACAACCTCGCCCGCCCCCACTTCGCCTTCCGCATCATCGACGCCCTCACGGAGCAGCTGGCCGAACGCATCGGCGCGGACCCCTACGGCGGCGGGAACCTGCTCGGCCCCGACGACATCGCCCAGCTCGGCAAGGCCATCGCCGCCAACGCCGAACTGCACGCCGTCATCGCGGAGTTGTGGCCGACACTCACCCCGCGGCAGCTGGTGGCCGACTTCCTCGCCGAGCCCGTCCACCTGCCGCCGGACGAGGCGGCGGCCATCCGCCGCGACGGCGGGGCGTGGACGCCCGCGGACGTTCCGCTGCTGGACGAGGCGGCCGAACTCCTCGGCGACGACGATGCGGCGGCCCGCGCCGCCGCCGAGGCCGAGCGCCAGGAGCAGATCGCCTACGCACAGGGCGTGCTCGACCTCTCCTACGGCTCGCGCACCCAGGAGTTCGAGGACAAGGCCGACGAGGACTCGGAAGTGCTGGCCGCGCACGATCTGATCGACGCGGAACGGCTCGCCGAACGGCACGAGGAGGCCGACCACCGCAGCGCCGCCGAACGCGCCGCGGCCGACCGGACCTGGGCGTTCGGCCACATCATCGTGGACGAGGCGCAGGAGCTGTCCGCGATGGCCTGGCGGCTGCTGATGCGGCGCTGCCCGACCCGTTCGATGACGCTGGTCGGCGATCCGGCACAGACCGCGGAGCCGGGCGGCTGCGGCGCCTGGCAGACGGCCCTGGGGCCGTACGTCGGCGACCGCTGGGAACACGTCCGGCTCGGCGTCAACTACCGCACCCCGACCGAGATCATGGAGATCGCGGCCGAGGTGCCCCGCGCCGCGGACCCCTCCTTCGAGCCGCCGCGGTCGATCCGCTCGACGGGCATACGGCCCTGGGCCCGGCACACCGACGACCTGCCGGCCGCCGTCGCCGAGGCCGTCGCCCACGAGGCCCACGAGGAGGGCCGCTTGGCGGTCATCGCCCCCCGCGCCTGGCACACCGCTCTCTCCGCCGCGCTTCCGTCCGCCTCCACCGGCGCCGCCCCGGATCTGACCAGTCCGGTGGTGCTGATCGACCCCCGGCAGGCCAAGGGGCTGGAGTTCGACGCCGTGCTCGTGGTGGCGCCGGAGGAGCTGGGGGCGAGCGATCTGTATGTCGCGCTCACCCGGGCGACGCAGCGGCTGGGCGTGGTCCACCGCCGGGCGCTGCCTGCGGGGCTGGAAGGATTGACGGACGAGGGGACTTCGGACTCACCCGGCTAGGGCCTCCGATGGGTCAGGAGCGGGCCCGGCCAGGACCCCTTCGGACGGGCCCTGGGCGGACGGCGGCTCAGCCGCAGCACCAGCACTCAGCCGCAGCACCAGCACCCCGACCAGCAGGCGCAGGGCGGTTCGCGGACGATGTGCTGCTGGTCGGCCTCCCGGCGTCGGCGGTGTTCCTCCCGGAGCCGGAGCCCGACGAGATGGGCGCCCAGGATGACGGTGAGCGCCGCGAGCTCCTCGGGCTCGGCATGTCCCCGGTGGATCCGCAGCGGCACCTCGACCCCGGGCGGACCGCCCGGGTCTGCCGAGCCGTCCGCCGCCGAGTCCACGGCTGTGCGTTCGGTGTCTATGCAGGTCACAGGCTCGACGGTAGGAGCGTGGGCGGGCGCTGTCGTGCGGGGACCGGGTCCGTGTAGGCCATTCGGGGGAACGGGGAGGCGGGGCGGGCGGGGCAAGCGGAGGCGGGGCGAACAGAGCGGGGTGCGCCCCGCCGCCGGGCCGGGTCAGGCGCAGTTGCCGGAGGTCGGCTTGTCCGCGAAACGGTCGGCGAGCCAGTCGGCGGCCGGGGTCGCGCCGACGATCGCGCCGAGGACGTGTTCGCCGAGCGGGAGGGACGTCCACTGGACGGTGGCGCCCCTGGCGCACCAGTCGGCGCGGAGCTGCTTGCCGACGCCGTACGGGATCAGCTCGTCGGCGGTGCCGTGGTAGAGGTACACGGGGGCGTCCGGGGTGCGGGTGCCGAGGTCGGAGGCGCGCAGCCGCGCCCGCCAGTCCAGCTCGTCCAGCGGGTTCCTGACGGTGACGTCGGAGATTTTCTTGAAGAGGCCGGCGACGGTGTCCGCGGCCACGCAGTTCTTCTTCATGAAGTCGACGTAGTGGCGGCCCTTGTCGTTGAGGTAGGAGTCCAGGTGCAGTTCGTGGAAGGCGGCGTTCTGGCCGACGGCGGCCATCAGGATCAGACCGGCGCCGATGTTGCCGTTGTTGTGGTCGGCGACCTTCAGCAGGTCGGCGGGCACGCCGCCGGTCGCGGTGCCCTTGACCCGGAGCTCGGGTGCGTAGGAGCGGTGCAGTTCGGCGGCCCAGCTGGTGGCCTGGCCGCCCTGGGAGTAGCCCATGATGCCGACGGGTGAGTTCCGGGTGACGCCCGAGGCGGCCGCTTCGGGCAGCCGCTGGGCGGCGCGGGCGGCGTCGAGGACGGCCTGCCCTTCGGCGCGTCCGACGGTGTAGGTGTGGTCGCCGGGCGTGCCCAGGCCCTCGTAGTCGGTGACCGCGACCGCCCAGCCGCGGGCGGTGAGCTGCTGGATGAGATTGGCCTCCATGGTGGTGCCCTTGGGGAAGCCGGCCGAGGGCGCGCACGAGTCGGCGAGCCCGACGGTGCCGACGGCGTAGGTGATCAGGGGGCGGGGGCCGGTGTGTCCGTCCTTGGGGACGATGACCGTTCCGGAGACGGTGTTGGGGGTGCCCTTGGCGGTGGTGGAACGGTAAGTGATCTGCCAGGCCCGGGTGTTGGTCGGCTCGCCGGGCAGCGGGTGGAAGGAGGTGGGGGACGACGAGACGAGGTCGCCGGGTTGGTGGTCGGCGGCCGTGCGGTCGGCGGCGGTACTGCTGCCGGACAGGCCGAGCGCCAGGGTCAGGGCGGCGACGGCGGTGAGTGCGCTGGAGCGACGGTGCATACGGGTCTCCCAACTGACGTCAGTGCCAGGGTGGTTGGGGGCGACCGTACTGACTGGCGGGTAAGGAGCGCGCTGACCGGGACGCTCAGCTTTGTTGACCCGGTGTCTCACAGCGGGGCCGTGCCGTGTGTGGCTCCTCCGTTCGTGCGGAAGGCGCCGGGGGTCGTACCCGTCCAGCGACGGAAGGCGCGGAGGAAGGCGGTGTCCTCCGAGAAGCCCATACGGGCGGCGAGTTCGGCGATCGGCTCGTGTCCGGCGGTGAGCGCGCTGATGGCCGCGTCGCGACGTACGGCGTCCTTCAGGTGCCGGTACGAGGTGCCCTCCGCCTGGAGCCGTCGCCGTAGCGTCGCCGGACTGACCGCGAGCCGGGCCGCGACCTCGGCGGCCTCCGGCAGCCGCGCCGGGGAGGGGGCGCGCAGGGCCCGGTCGAGGGTGCGCCGAACCTGTTCGGCGACGGTGGTGCCCCAGTCGCGCCGGCTGAGCAGATCGGCCGGCGCCCGCCGCAGCATCGCGGTCAGCGCGGCCTCGTCCCGTACGACGGGCGCGGCCAGCCAGTGCGGGTCCCAGCCCGCCGCGGTGTGGCGGGCGCCGAACTCCACCGGGCAGCCGAACAGCATGCCGTACTCGGCAGCATGGGGCGGCTCCCGGTGGGCGAACTGCGCCCAGTGCAGCGGGATGCGCCGGCCGATCAGCCAGCCGGCGAGCCGGTGCCAGATGATCAGGATGCATTCGGCGAGGAACTGGCCGTGGTCGTAGGGGCGCAGATCGTTGCGTACGGAGAAGACGGCCTCGGAGGCGCCGTCCGGGCCGGTGCGTAAGGTGACGGCCATCTCGGGTCCGCCGGGGAAGAGGGCGTAGAAGCGTGCCGCGCGCTCCAGGGCGGCGCCGAGGTCGTGGCAGCCCAGGCAGGCGTGGCACATCATCGCGAAGGTGCCGCGGCGGCTGGGGTACGGTCCCAGGCCCAGGAACTCGTCGTCGGTGGCGTGGTGCAGGGCCTTGATCAGCCGGGTGAACTGTTCGGGGGTGACCCGGGCGCGCTCGTCGGCCGGCAGGAGGGGCGGGATCCGGGCGGTCTGGAGCAGGGGAAGGGTGTCGATACCGCGGCGCCGGGCGCCGCTCAGCGCGGCCCGCACAAAGTGCATCGCGATCGTCAGGCGGCTCATGCCGAAACTCCCCCCGTCTCCGACCGGGGGCACCCCCACGCTTCGCTCGGCTTCGCGTTGGCTCAGCGCGCACCCTTTGATGACGAGTTCGCTGCGCTCGCTCATAGCCCGACACGGTAGCCGCCGTGAGCGGACAGGTCAGCGGGCGTGACCGTTCCCGTCACCCGCGGCCAGGGCCTGCCCGACGGTCGGACAGGCCCTGGCAGATGGCGGCGCTCCCATGACGCTTCCTATGACATGCGTCTTATGACGCCCCCTCAGCAGATCCGCGGCAGCTGCTCCCCCACCGGCAGATCGACCACCCGTGTCCCGCCGAGCGAGGTGTGGGCGACGACCATGCCGGGGTGGGCCTCGACGGCTTCGCCGATGATCGCGGCGCCGGCGCCCAGGGGGTGGGCGCGCATGGCGTCCAGTACGGCGTCGGCGTGGGCGCGGGGGACGAAGGCGATCAGCTTGCCTTCGTTGGCGACGTACATCGGGTCGAGCCCGAGGATGGCGCAGGCGTTGCCGACGGTGGGCGGGATGGGAACGGCGCGTTCCTGGAGGGCGATGCCGGTGCCGGAGGCGGCGGCGATTTCGTTGAGGGCGGCGGCCAGACCGCCGCGGGTGGGGTCGCGCAGGGCGTGCAGATCGGGCGTGACGGCGAGCATGGTCTCGACCAGGCCGCCGAGGGCCGCGCAGTCGCTTTCGATCTCGACGCCGAATTCGAGCCCTTCGCGGACGCTCATGATCGCCACGCCGTGGACGCCGATGTCGCCGCTGACGATGACCACATCGCCCGGGACGACGCGCTGGGGACGCAGGTCGACGCCGGCCGGGATCAGTCCGATACCGGCGGTGTTGAGGTAGATGCCGTCACCGTGGCCGGCCTCGACGACCTTGGTGTCACCGGTGGCCACTTCGACGCGAGCGGCGCGGGCGGCCGCGCCCATGGCCTCGGCGACGCGGGCCAGGACGGGCATGTCGATGCCCTCTTCGAGAATGAAGCCGCAGGAGAGGTAGGCGGCGCGGGCACCGCTCATGGCGAGGTCGTTGACGGTGCCGTTGACGGCGAGGTCGCCGATGCTGCCGCCGGGGAAGAACAGGGGGCGTACGACGTAGGAGTCGGTGGAGAAGGCCAGGCGCAGCCCGCCGAGGGTGAGGGCGGCGCTGTCGCCGAGCTGGGCGAGGATGTCGCCGCCGAAGGCCGGGGCGAAGATCTGCTCGACGAGTTCGGCGGACAGGGCGCCGCCTCCGCCGTGCCCCATGACGATGCGGGGCGTCTCGCGCAGCGGGGCGGGGCAGGTCCAGCCGGTGATGTCCAAGGTGGGCTCAGGCAACGGGGCTCGCCTCCAGCTTGGTGGGGGTGACGCCGAGTCGGCGGTAGAGGTAGTAGGCGGCGCAGGCCCCTTCGCTGGAGACCATGGTGGCGCCGAGCGGGGTGCGCGGAGTGCAGGTGGTGCCGAACGCCTCGCACTCGTGCGGTTTGATCAGGCCTTGCAGGACCTCGCCGCTGCGGCAGGCGGCGGGTTCGCGGGTGGCGATGTTCTCGACGGAGAAACGGTGTTCGGCGTCGAAGTCACGGTAGCGGGCGGACAGCCGCCAGCCGCTGTCGGGGATGGTGCCGATGCCGCGCCAGGCGCGGTCGGTGACCTCGAAGACGTCGTCGAGCATGGCGCGGGCGGCGGGGTTACCGCCGGCGCGTACGGCGCGCGGGTAGGCGTTGTCGACGGTGTGCTCACCGCGTTCGAGCTGGCGGACGGTGCGGCGGATGCCTTCGAGGAGGTCGAGCGGTTCGAAGCCGGTGACGACGATGGGGACGCGGAAGCGTTCGGCGAGGGCGGGGTATTCGTCCATGCCCATGACGCTGCACACATGTCCGGCGGCGAGGAATGCCTGGACGCGGCAGCTCGGCGAGGTCATGATCGCTTCGATGGCGGGCGGCACGCGGACGTGGGAGACCAGCAGGCTGAAGTTGGGGATGCGGTGCCTGCGGGCCTGATAGACCGTCATGGCGTTGGGCGGGGCGGTGGTTTCGAAGCCGATGCCGAAGAACACCACCTCGCGGTCGGGGTTCTGCCGGGCGATCTTGAGGGCGTCGAGCGGGGAGTAGACGACGCGGACGTCGCCGCCCTCGCTGCGGACGCGGAACAGGTCGCGGCCGGTACCGGGGACGCGGAGCATGTCCCCGAAGGAGCAGAAGATGACGTCGGGCCGGGCGGCGATCTCCAGGGCCTTGTCGATGACTTCGAGCGGGGTGACGCAGACGGGGCAGCCGGGACCGTGGATCAACTCCACGTTGTCCGGGAGGAGTTGATCGATTCCGTGGCGGATGATGGTATGGGTCTGGCCGCCGCAGACCTCCATCAGGGCCCAGGGCCGGGTCGCCGTGGCATGGATGTCGTCCAGCAGCCGCCGGGCCAGTTCGGGGTCCTGGAACTCGTCGATGTACTTCACCGCTGCGCCTCCTGCGCTTCGTCCTTCACGGCGGGCCCGGGGACCGTGCCCGCCTCGGCGGCGGCCGCTTCCCAGGGGTCGCCGAACTCCTCCTGGAGCAGCCCGAGTTCCTCGAAGAGGGCGAGGGTCTGCCGGGCCGATTCCTCGTCCAGGCGCTGGAGTGCGAAGCCGACGTGGACGATGGCGTACTCGCCCACCGCGAGATCGGGTACGTACTCCAGGCAGACCTCCTTGACCACGCCGCCGAAGTCGACGGTGGCCATCCGGGTGCCGTCGCGTTCCTCGATCTCCACCACCTTGCCGGGTACCGCCAGGCACATGGGTTTCTCCTCGTCGTGGGTGCGGTCGCGGGTGCGTTCATGCGTACGGTCTGTCGTGCATGCGGTCTGCCATGCGTCGGTCGGTCATGCGTCGGTCTGCCATGCGTTCGGTCTTCGGTGCGGCCGTGCAGGGTCCGGCCGTCGTGCAGGGCCCCTGCCGCTCTCAGTCGGGTCCGTCGGCCCGGCGGGCGGCGATGACGAGCTGGCCGAGGGCCAGTCCCCCGTCGTTGGGCGGGACGCGGCGGTGCAGCAGGACGGTGAGGCCGTCGGCGCGCAGCAGCCGGGCGGTGGTGGTGGCCAGCAGGGTGTTGGCGAAGACGCCGCCGGTCAGGGCGACGGTGTCCAGCCCCGTGCGGTCGCGGGCCAGCCGGCACCAACGGTGGACGAGGGCGGCGACCGCGGTGTGGAAGCGGGCCGCGATCAGAGCCGGGGCCACTCCTGCGCGCAGGTCCGCGAGGACGGCGGCGAGAACGGGGGCGGGGTCGGCGACGGCGGGCGCGGCGGGGTCGGCGGCATCGAGGGCGAAGGCGTAGCCGGGGCCGTGGTCGTCGTCGGCGGCGGTCAGGGCCGCCGCTTCCAGGGCGAGGGCGGCCTGGGCCTCGTATCCGGCGTGGTGGCACACCCCGGCCAGGGAGGAGACGGCGTCGAAGAGGCGGCCCATGCTGGAGGTGGGCACGCAGTTCAGACCGCACCGGAGCTGTTGGTGCAGGAGCCGTCGTTCGTCGGGCGGGCAGGCCGCGACCGGGGGCAGGTCCGCGGCCGCATCGAGTCCGGCGGCGTGCAGCTGCGCCAGGGCCATCCGGTAGGGGCGGCGGACGGTGGCATCGCCGCCGGGCAGCGGGACGTAGCGCAGATGCCCCAGGCGGCGGTATCCGTCGTAGTCGGCGAGCAGGACCTCGCCGCCCCAGATCGCGCCGTCGTCCCCGTAGCCGGTGCCGTCGAAGGCCACGCCGATCACCGGGCGGCTGCCGTCGAGGCCGTGTTCGGCCATGGCGGCGGCGATATGGGCGTGGTGGTGCTGGACGTGGACCACCTGCCGCTCTCCGGCGTGCCGTCGGGCCCATTGGGTGGAGCGGTAGCCGGGGTGCCGGTCGGCGGCGAGCAGTTCGGGGCGTACGCCGGTGACCGTTTCGAGATGTTCCTCGGCCCGGTGGAACGCCTGCTGGGTCGCCAGGTCGTCCATATCGCCGATGTGGGCGGACAGCCATGCCCTGCGCCCCTCCCCCAGGCACAGCACGTTCTTCAGATCGCCGCCGGTCGCGAGCGCGGGCCGTACGGGGACAGGGAGGGTCACCGGGAAGGGTGCATGGCCGCGGGAGCGCCGTACGAACAGCGGCTCGCCGTCGCAGAGGCGGACGACCGAGTCGTCGCAGGGGACCTGGATGGGGCGGTCGTGGGTGAGCCAGGCGTCGGCCAGATGGGCCAGGCGGCGCAGGGCCTCGTCGTCGTCGGTGACGATGGGCTCGCCGGCTGTGTTGCCGCTGGTCATCACGAGCAGTCCGGGCCCTGGAGGATCGCCGGGCAGGCCGAGGAGCAAGTGGTGGAGGGGGGTGTAGGGAAGCATCACGCCCAGGTCGGGGCTGCCCGGGGCGACGGCGGGTGAGAGGGGGGCGGCGCCGTGCGGGGGGCGGCGGCGCAGCAGGACGATGGGCCGGGCGGGGCCGGTGAGCAGGGCGCGTTCGGCGTCCGATACGTGTACCAGCCGTTCCACATCAGATAGTTGACGGGCCATCACGGCAAAGGGTTTGTCACCGCGGGCCTTGCGTTGGCGCAGCCGGGCGACGGCGTCGTCGTCGGCCGCATCGCAGACGAGGTGGTAGCCGCCGAGGCCCTTGACGGCGACGACGGCGCCGTCGGCGAGGAGTCGGCGGGTGGCGGTGAGCGGGTCGTCGCCGGGGCGGGGGTCCGCGCCGGTCAGGCGGAGCCGGGGGCCGCAGTCGTGGCAGGCGATGGGCTGGGCGTGGAAGCGGCGGTCGGCGGGGTCGGCGTATTCCTGGGCGCAGCGGGGGCACATGGGGAAGCGGGCCATGGTCGTCATGGCGCGGTCGTAGGGCAGCGCGGTGACGATGGTGAAGCGGGGGCCGCAGTGGGTGCAGGTGAGGAAGGGGTGGCGGTAGCGGCGGTCCGCGGGGTCGCGCAGTTCGGCGAGGCAGGCGTCGCAGGTGGCGGCGTCCGGGGCGACCAGGGTGCGGGAGGGGCCGTCGGTGCGGGAGGGGCGGATGGCGAAGCCGGTGCCGCCGGTGACGGGGATGTCGAGGACGTCGGCGCTCTCCACCATGGCGAGCGGGGGCGCGTCCTCGCGGATGCGTGCGGCGAAGCGGGCGACGGCGGCGGGCGGGCCCTCGGCCTCGGCGACGACGCCGTCGGGGGTGTTGGTCACCTGTCCGGTCAGGCCGAGTTCGGTGGCGAGGGCGTGGACGAACGGCCGGAATCCCACGCCCTGGACGACCCCGCGCACGGCGATCCGGCACCGTACGGCGGCCGTCTGCGCGGGGGCGGACGGCGCGGGGACGGCCTCCGTCGCCGCGGCATCGGCCTGCCGTACCGTCATGACTGGCTCTGCACCAGCGAGTTGGGGTCGAGCACGGAGGCGGGCTCGGGGTGGGAGTGCTGCTGGGTCATCACCGGGACATGCACGGGGGCGCCGTCGAGGGCGGCGAGCGCGCGGTCCAGCAGGGCGCCGTCGCCCTCGCCGCGCCGGGCCGAGGTGCATACGATCTCCACGCCGGGGTTGATCTGTTCGACGTGCGCGCGGAAGGCGGCCTCGTCGAATCCGACGGCCGCGGCGATATCGGTTTTGGTCACCACGACCAGATGGGCCAGCCCGAAGGCGGTGGGGTACTTGAGCGGTTTGTCCTCGCCTTCGGTGACCGAGGCGAGAACCACCCGCAGGGTCTCGCCGAGGTCGTAGGAGGCCGGGCAGACCAGGTTTCCGACGTTCTCGATGAACAGCAGCCGGGTCTCCTGGGGAAGCCAGCCGTCGAGGTGCCCGCCGAGCATCCCCGCCTCCAGATGGCACAGCCCGTCGGTGAGGACCTGTTTGACGGGCGCTCCGGAGCGGGCCAGGCGGGTGGCGTCGTTCTCGGTGGCGAGGTCGGCGGTGAGCGCCGCGACGGGGATGCCGCGCCGCCGGGCGAGGGTCAGTTCGCGTTCCAGCAGGGCGGTCTTGCCGCTGCCGGGGCTGGAGAGCAGATTGACGACCGCGGTGCCCCGGGCCGCCAGGTCCTCGCGCAGCAGACGGGCGCAGGCGTCGTTCTTGGCGAGGACGGCCTGTTGCAGATCGACGACTCGGCACATGGTGTCAGCGCTCCTGGTGGGTCGGTTGCGGCCGCGGGGCGTCGTGCCAGCTGACGCTGACGATCTGGAGTTCGCGGCCGGACAGCAGCTCGGTGTCGGCCCCTCCGCACCCGGGGCAGGTCAGCCGCGGCGGCATGCCCGTCTCCCAGGTGCGGGTGCAGGGGCGGCAGCGGGCGCGGGCGGCGACCTGTTCGATGATCAGCTCCGCACCCTCCAGCACCGTTTCCGCGCAGGCGAGTTCGAAGGAGAAGGCGAGGGCGTCGGGGACCACTCCGGCCAGTTCGCCGACCTGGAGGCGGACGCTGCTGACCGCGGTGGCCCGTTCGAACCGGGCCGCGCCGTCGATCTGGTCCACGACCGCCAGCGCGAGGGACATCTCGTGCATCGGTTTCTCTCCGGTGGGGGACGCGGGGGGTGCGGCGCGGCCCATTAGACGGCGCGGCCGCCGGGCGGCCGGGGTGCCTCGCCGGGGCGGGCCGGTGGCGTCCGCCGTTCGGTGCAGCGGGTCCGCCGCCCGGGGCGGGGCCGTCACATGGTCCGCATGCGCAGATAGCGCTTGAGGTCGGGCAGCTGGGACAGGACGGCGGCGAACGCGGCGGCGAGGACGGCGCCGAGGACGAGTTTGCGCATGGTGCGGGTTCCTCTCAGTGGTGGGTGGCGCTGGTGGGCGGGGTGTCGGCCGCGGCCGGTTCCGCCCCGCCGACCAGCCGCAGGACCAGTTCGACGGCCTCGTCGACGGCGGCGGCGACCGGCTCGCTCAGCCCCATGCGCTCCTCGACGTCGGCCGGTTCGCAGCCGACGACCAGGACGCGCTGCGGGCGGCTGCTGCCGGTGCCGGCGCTGAGCGTGTCGAGCAGCGCGAGCACGCTGTCGGGGGTCATGTGGTGGGCGTCCATCGCGGCGGGGTGCGGGGCGGCAGGGGCGGGGGCGGGGTCGGTGGCGTCGAGGAGGTAGACGGTGCCGGGTGCGCCACCGCGGGCCGTGGCGTCCACCAGGAGCACCGTGTGGTAGCCGTCGAGCATCTGGTAGGCCAGATGCACCCCGCGGATGCCGGCGTCCACGATCTCGACATGCTCGGGCAGGGGGTGTGCGGACAGCCGGCGGACTGCTTCGATGCCGAAGCCGTCGTCCCCGAGGAAGATGTTGCCGACGCCGGCGATCAGCGTCCTGGGAGGGGCATCGGGGCTCATGCCGAGAACCCGCTTGGCTCGGCCTCGCATTCGCGAGGCGCGCACCTCCGGATTGTTCGCTCGCTCACGCGTCCTCCAGGGGGGTGATCTCGTCGGGCTGGAAATACAGGAACCGGCCCTGCTCGCGGCGGATGTCGGCGCCGGGGTCCCCGTCGACGGTCACCGCGAGATGCACCCCGCCGTCCACGTCGTGCAGCACGGCCTCGACGTGTGCGGTGCGGCCGTGCAGGAACAGGTCCTGGGCGTCGGTGCGGCGCTTTCCGGGGCGCAGCCGTACCCGGCTCCCGGCTCCGACCGAGCGGCCGTCGAGGGTGATGCGGTCGCGTACGGGGTCGACGCTGCGGTCGCTCTCGGGGTCCCACCAGGGCGTTTCGGGGCGCAGCCGGGGTACGTCGGGGTGCGTGTCGTCGGGTGTGGCCGGGCCTTCCCCGGTGACCTCGCGCAGGGCCCGGACGGCGCCGTGCAGCCGTTCCAGGACCTCGGGCGGCATCGTGTCGGCGAGGTCGATGACCTCGGCGGCGCGCGCATCGGTGCCGCGGGCCTCGCGTTTCTCCTGGTCGGTGAGGGCGGCGGTGCGCAGGGTGAGGATCTCGTCGATCTCCAGGGAGTCGTAGAGCGGGCCGGGGCTTTCGGGTGCGAGGGCGGGGTGGTCCTCCAGGATGATCGGGGACGAGAGGACCACGTCGCGGTGGCCCGGTTCGCCGGCCAGTACGGGCCAGGTGTGCTCGTTGCGGCAGTCGGCGACGGCGGGGCGGGCCCACTCGGGCGGATCGGTCATGGACAGGAAGGAGCCGGCGTCGAGGCCGAGGAGGAGGTGGGCGGCCACCAGGGCGCGGGGCAGCGCGGCCGTGCGGTCGGCGGGGCCGTCGGGGGTCCAGGTGCTGGTGTTCTCGACGGTGGCGGTCAGCCGCAGCACGCGGTAGGGGCCGTCGAGTTCGGTGGCCGCGAGCCGTAGCCGCCCCTCGATCGGCGCGCGGCGGCGCACCAGCCGGCCGATCTGCCGGCCGTCCGCGTCATGGACGTCCTCGGTGTCCTCGCCGGCGGGGAGGGAGAGGGGCAGAACGTGGCCGGCGAGGAGTGCGGGGAGGTCGATGACGCAGGTGAGGCGTTCCTCGACGCCCTCGTCCCAGGGGACCAGGAGCCGGTCGGGCAGGGCAAGTTCGTCGGTGGTGGCGAAGGTGCCGTCGGGCAGCAGGCGCTGGACGGTGCGGCGCTGGGCCCGCAGGAACCGCAGTTCGGCCGAGAGGCGGGCGCCGGAGCGCGGCTCCATCAGGCATTCGGTGCGCTGGTGGGAGTGTTCGCCGCCGGCCGTGGCCCAGGCGGGCGGGACCAGGACGCCGAACTGCCAGCGCAGCCGGTTCTTGGCCGAGGAGGCGCGGTAGGGATAGAGCACATAGCCTTCGAAGAGCACCGCGTCGGCCACCCGGCGGGCCGCGGCGAAGGAGGCCGCCAGGGTGTCGGGCAGGACGCTGGTGGTCATGGTGCGGTCCTCTCGGGGACGGTCGGGTCGGGAGCGGTGGCGTCGCGGGCCGCGGTGCCGGGGCCGGGACTCGTGGTGGCGGGGCGGGCGAACGGGCGGGGCGGCGGGGGCGGTTCGCCGCGGCGGGCCTCGGCGAGCAGCGCCTCGACGGCCGCCTCCCAGGACGGCAGGGCGCGGCGCGACCGGAAGGCGAGCAGCGCATCGAGGGTCTCGCGCGGGAGCCGCAGCCAGCCGCAGCCGGGAAAGTGCGTTTCGGTCATCTCCCGCCAGACGGCGACCGGCATCCGCAGCTGGGCCTCCTTGTCCCAGGGCACCGGTGTGACGTGGAAGCCCGCGGGTCCGGCGAACACCGTCCCGGAGAACAGCAGGCGCAGCGGCGCCTCGCCGTCCTCCAGTGCGTGGAAGTACCGGGTGGCGGCGATGTCCAGGTCGCCGGTGCACGGGACGGGCAGGTCCACCTCGGTCTCGCCGGTGAAGCCGGGGACGACGACGGAAACCTGGGCGAACTGGAGGGGGTTGAGGCTGCTGCCCCAGCGGTCGCGTGTGCCGAAGAGGTCGGTCAGCGCCGCGCCCTCGTCCTGGCCGTAACCGCGGCGAGCGGGTTCGATGCGGATCTGGCAGCGCAGCGCGATGGCGTGCACGCGCTCCACTCCGGTGGCGGTGATGCGCAGCCGGAACAGGAGGGTGGGCCCGGCGGCGTACGGATCGGAGCGGACGCCCGTGCAGACGAAGGAGAGGTCGGTCACGGGCGGTCGTCCTCCCTGGGGGCGCGGGCGCGGACGGCGACCCGCCCGAAGAAGTCGTCGAGGGCGGCGCGGGCCTCGGAGCCGCCGTCGAAGCCCTGCCACAGCAGCCGCATCCGGCCGACGAGTTCGTAGCAGATGTCGACGGGCACGAGAAAGCAGTCGATCCGGCCCTCCGCGCGGCGCACCAGCAGAGCCTCCACATCGGGTTCGAGGAGGCGGGCCAGGGTCGTGGTTCCCAGGACGGTCTGCCAGGTGCCGGGGTCGAGTTCGCTCTCGGTGGCGCCGGCCGGGCTGGGGTAGAGCGCAACCAGACGGTCGAGGTCGGTGTTCTTCAAGAAGAAGGCGACGCCGACGGGGATCTGGAGGAGGTCCCAGGTCGCGGCGTCGAGGGTGTGGTCCGGATCGGTGAGATAGCGGTCCGGGACGGTACGGAACTGCCCGGCGCCCGCGCCGGGCCGCTCGAAGAGCAGGGCACAGGGGGTGCAGGCGCATGCCAGGGCGCGGCGTTTGGTGTCGACGAGGTGGCGGTGGTCGTGGTCGGCGAGCAGCGCGCCGCACAGTTCGCAGCGTTCGGGGGCGGGTGCTTGCGGTACGCGGAATCTGTGCAGGCCCCGGGCGTCGGGCGGGACGGGGCGCGCGGGCGCGGTGGGCCGGGCGCTCACGAGGCCGTGGCGGCGGTCGGCGGGCGGCGGGAGATCTGGAGCAGCGCCGGCTCCGGTGCGGCCGCGGCCTGCTCCAGCCGCACCGAGGTCACCTCGGGCGCGAAACAGGACAGCGCCTGCTCGACGGCCTGCTGGGCGGTCTGCGCCGTGCTCGGGCAGCCGCAGCCACCCGCAGCCGCGGAGCGCAGGCGCAGTGCCCCGCTGTCCGCGTCGAAGCCGGTCATCTCGACGGGATGCTGCGCCCGGACGCTGTCCAGGGCACGGCCGATGCGGGTGGTGACGTCCTCGGGGTGCAGATCGTGCAGCATCAGCAGCGAGGCCACCATCGCGTCGCCGAGCAGGGCCGGCGGTGTGCCCTTGCCGATCAGGTGCATCATCCGGGCGAGCCCGGCGCCGTAGAAGTCCATCAGGGCGCGGACGAGTTCCTCCGCGGCAGCGGCGGCCTTGTCGTCGCCGCCCGCCGCGAGCCGGTCCAGGATCTCCTCGACGCGCCGGCCGGTCGTCTCGGCGTCCGGTGCCGGCGCGGTGGCCGGGGCGCTCATCCGGCCAGTCCGCTCAGACCGGTGGGCACATGCATCTTCTCCACGGACCTGCCGTTACCGACGTACATATGCACCCCGCAGGGCAGACACGGGTCGAAGCTGCGCACGGCGCGCATGATGTCGATGCCCTTGAAGTTCTCCGGCGAGTTCTCCTCGAAGATGGGGGTGTTCTGGACGGCGTCCTCGTACGGGCCCGGGGTGCCGTAGGTGTCGCGGGTGCTGGCGTTCCAGGGGGTTGGCGGATAGGGGTGGTAGTTGGCGATCTTGCCGTCGCGGATGACCATGTGGTGCGAGAGCACCCCGCGGACGGCCTCGGTGAATCCGCAGCCGATGGACTCGTCCGGGACCTCGAACTTCTCCCAGGTCTGGGTGCGTCCGGCGCGGACCTCCTCCAGGCCCTGCTCCGCGAAGTGCAGCGCCATGGCGGCCATATACGCCTGGAAGTAGGTCCGGGCGCGGTTGCGCTCCAGCGCATTGCTCCACTTCGGGATCTTCCATTCGAAGCGGGTCTCGGGCTTGGTCATGCTGCGCGGCAGGTCGATCACGACGCTGTGGCCGGTGGCCTTGACGTACGGGGCGTCGACGAGTCCGGACAGGGCGGTGGACCACAGCCGCGCGAGCGGGCCGCCGCCGGTGTCCAGCGCCAGATGCTCCTTGCCGTCGAACCAGCGCGGCGACATCACCCAGCTGTACTTGTCGTTGAAGTCCCGCTTCTGCGGAGCGGGGATGGTGTGCTGGTTCCAGGGGTGACGGGGGTCGACGGGGTTGCCGAGCGGGTCGTGGGTGACGAACTGCTCCTGGCCTTCCCAGTCCTGGTAGTAGGAGCTGCCGAGCAGGATCCGGATGCCGAGGTTGATCTGGGTGAGGTCGTTGGTGACCAGTTTGCCGTCGACGATGATGCCCGGGGTGACGAACATCTTCCGGCCCCAGCTGCTCATGTTGCGGTAGGTGAAGTCGCAGTGCTCGGGGTCGTTGAGGGCGCCCCAGCAGCCGAGCAGCACCCGCCGCTGACCGACCTGTTCGTAGCCGGGCAGCGCCTCGTAGAAGAAGTCGAAGAGGTCGTCGTGGAGCGGTACGACGCGCTTCATGAATTCCACATAGCGCATCAGCCGGCTCATGTAGTCGGTGAACAGCTGGACGCTGGCGATGGTGCCGACGCCGCCCGGGTAGAGCGTGGAGGGGTGCACATGGCGGCCCTCCATCAGGCAGAACATCTCGCGGGTGTAGCGGCTGACCTGGAGCGCCTCGCGGTAGAACTCGCCCTCGATGGGATTGAGGGAGGTCATGATGTCGGCGATGGTGCGATAGCCGTGGTCGCCGGCGTGCGGGGCCTCCGTGCGCTGGGCGAGCTCCCACACCCCCGGATTGGTCTCGCGGACCATCTTCTCGCAGTAGTCCACCCCGACCAGGTTCTCCTGGAAGATGTTGTGGTCGAACATGAACTCCGCGGACTCGCCGAGGTTGATGATCCACTCGCCCAGGTGCGGCGGCTTGACCCCGTAAGCCATGTTCTGGGTGTAGACCGAGCAGGTGGCGTGGTTGTCGCCGCAGATTCCGCAGATCCGGCTGGTGATGAAATGGGCGTCGCGCGGGTCCTTGCCGCGCATGAAGACGCTGTAGCCGCGGAAGACGGACGAGGTGCTGTAGCACTCCGCCACCCGCTTCTGCTTGAAGTCGATCTTGGTGTGGATGCCGAGGCTGCCCACGATCCGGGTGATCGGATCCCAGGACATCTCCGTCAGACCGCTGCCGTCACCGGCCGCCTTCGTCTTCGGTGCCATCGTGTGTGCCGTGCCCTTCTGTAGCGCGCGGGAGGGGGGTCTGACGGGAGGGGGCCCGTCCGCATGAGGGGCGGGACCGAACGAGGCCCGAGGCGAGCGATGCGACCTGATGCTTCGTCAGTTCGGTTTCTGCGGTGGGGCCGTGCGACGGGTGGTGCGGCCGGCAGGTCCCCAGGTCACCAGGGCTTTCGGTAGCCGGTGGTCAGCTTGCCGCCGCGGTGGCGCCACTTGGGCTCGTGGTCCACGGTCCGGGCGGTCATATCGCGCAGCCGGCGGACGACCTTGCCGTAGGCGGAGCTGGCGGTGACGGACACCGTGGCGCCCGGCGGCTCGTCCATGAACGGCATGAACTTGTCGGGGAAGCCGGGCATGGTGCAGGCGATGCAGATACCACCGACGTTGGGGCAGCCGCCGATGCCGTCCATCCAGCCCCGCTTGGGGACATTGCATTTGACCACGGGGCCCCAGCATCCGAGCTTCACCAGACACTTGGGCGAGTCGTAGGTGGTGGCGAACTGCCCCTGCTCGTAGTACCCGGCCCGGTCACAGCCCTCGTGCACGGTGGCGCCGAAGAGCCAGGTGGGCCGCAGCTGGTCGTCCAGCGGGATCATCGGGGCCGCGCCCGCCGCCTGGTAGAGCAGATAGGTCAGCGTCTCGGAGAAGTTGTCGGGCTGGATCGGGCAGCCGGGCACACACACGATGGGGATACCGGCCTTGGACTTCCAGTCCCAGCCCAGATAGTCGGGCACCCCCATCGCGCCGGTGGGGTTGCCGGCCATGGCGTGGATGCCGCCGTAGGTGGCACAGGTGCCGATCGCGACCACGGCCAGCGCCTTGGGGGCGAGCCGGTCGATCCACTCGCTGGTGGTGATCGGCTGGCCGGTTTCGGGATTGTCGCCGAAACCGCACCAGTACCCTTCCGGCTTGATCGACTCATTGGGGATGGACCCCTCGACGACCAGCACGAACGGGTCGATCTCGCCGCGCTCACCCTTGAAGAACCACTCGATGAACGTGTCCGCGCCCTGCGTCGGACCGCATTCGAAGTCGATCAGCGGCCAGTGCACCTGGACCTTGGGCAGGCCGGGCAGCACGCTGAGCGCGATCTCCTCGATGCTCGGCTGGGTCGCCGCGGTCAGCGACACCGAGTCGCCGTCGCAGCTCAGGCCCGCGTTGATCCAGAGCACATGAATGGGGGCCGCGTCCTCGTCGGACGGGCTCCCGTCGGCTTTCGCGCGGTCGGCGGCGGTCGACGGTGCTGCATCCATGGGGATGCCTCCTCGCGGGGCGCAGGTCAGGGGCGGTGCAGGGGCAGGCAACGACTGCGCCCGAAGGCGCATACGACGGCGTGCGGTTCCCTTGGTAACACCGACTGCCCCACCGTGCGCGAGCACGCGGGCCGTTCAAGTGACAGGTGCGTGGCGTGCGGGGCACGGGCCCCGGAGAGACGCTGGCCTGCACATACGGCGGGCCACGCCCCGGCGGACAGATGCCGCCGGGCGTGGCCCCTACCGCCTCCGGGTGCGATCCCGTGAGGCGTGTGGACGTACTGCCCCCGGTGCGTCAGCCCAGGGAGCCGGGCTGCACGGACGTGACATCGAACTGTCCGCCGCACACCCGCAGCCCGCCGCTGCCGGTGGTCATCGAGTTCTTGGAGCCGGGCGGGTAGACGAAGACCAGCTGCGACTTGGACCAGCAGGGCGTGTCGGAGACGCCTTCATTGACGGTGTGCAGGACGGCGTGTGCGCTCTGCCCGGGCTGGAGGCGGACGCTGCCGCCCGCACCGCCCGAGCGGGTGGCGGGCTTGCCGACCGTGGAGCCGTCGCGCTGGATCAGCGAGACCCCGGGGAAGCCGCGCAGCGAACAGGCCGTCTTGCCCTTGTTGGTGAAGACGAGCGGGATGTGGATGTTGCCCGCGCCGATGTCCAAACGGCCCAGGTGCAGCGACATGTTGTCCGCGGTACAGCGGTCCGAGGCGGTCGTCGCCGAGGTGTGGGACTGGGCGGCGCCCGGGGCATGGGGTCCGGGCTTGCCGCTGGCCGACTTGCCTCCGGCCTGGGAGGAGGGCCCGGCCGCGGCGGAGCGGCTCTGGCTGCCGGACGGGCGCATGCCGTTGCCGGACGACTGCGAGCCGTGGCCGGAGTCCTGGCTGTGGGCCGTGGCGGAGGCGGAGGCCGACGAGGAGTGGGACGCGGAGTCCGTTCCGCTCTGGCAGGCGGTGAGGCCGAGCGCCGCGACGGCGATCAGTGATCCGGCGGCGACCCGGCGGCCGCGGCCGAGCGTGGTGCTGGTGAGCGACATGGTCTCTGTCTCCCCCTCGTCTGGTGGTTGCGCGCCCTGTCGGGGTGGCGGGTGCGCACGGTCGGTCCGTCTCCTTCCAGCGTGACCCCGGGCACTGCCGGTCCGCTAACGAGGCGCTAACGCCCGGCTAACGGGCCGGAGCGCCCGGCCGCGGCCGCGCCCCGGCGCACCACCGGCGTTCGCGCAGCGCACCGCCACGGACGTCATCGACCGTAATCGAACGGTCACCAATGGCCCACAGATGGCCGGGCCGAATATTGACGGAAATCGGACGGTTGGGACGGGCGCGCACCCTCCTTCCTCCCCCGGCCACGGCGCCCCGCACCCCCGCCGCCCGTTACCCGCTACCGCCCGGCGACCGCCTCCCGGCTGACGGCCTCCCGGCCGAGCGCCGCCCGGTTGACCGCCGACAGCACGGCCCGCACGGAAGCGGTCAGCACCGAGGTGTCCCGGCCCGCGCCGGCGCTCCAGATGGCAGTGCATGTACGCGATCTGGTCGGCGTACACATGGGGCGTGGCGATCTCGACCGTGGCCGGCAGGTTGTGGACGACCGGACGCTCCGGTGAGGCGTCCCACAGCCGCGACAGTCCGTTGCAAATGTCCAGGCAACAGGAAGGCCACATCCGACCATGCGTGACCTCAACGGAAAGACGGCGCTGGTAACAGGATCCAGCCGCGGCATCGGCCGGGCCATCGCCCAGCGCCTCGCCCGCGACGGTGCGCTGGTCGCCGTGCACTACCACAGCAACGACACCGCGGCCAAGGAAACGCTGGAGGCCATCACGGCCGCCGGCGGACGGGCCTTCACCATAGGAGCCGAACTCGGGGTGCCCGGTGACGCCGAGGCCCTGTTCGCCGCCTTCGACACCGAACTCGCCGCGTGCGGCGCCGAACCCGGCCTCGACATCCTTGTCCACAACGCGGGGACCAGGTTCCGCGGGCGCATAGGCCAAGCCACGGAAGAGGAGTTCGACCGCACCATCGCCCTCAACGTCAAGGCACCGTTCTTCCTCATCCAGCACGGTCTGCACCGGATGCGGGACGGCGGACGCATCATCAACGTCTCGTCCGCGGTGACGAGTTTGGCGTACCCCACGCAGATCGCCTACAACGTGGCCAAGGGCGGGCTGGAGACCCTCACCCGCACCCTCGCCAAGGACCTCGGCGAACGCGGGATCACGGTGAACACCCTCGCCCCGGGTTTCGTCGAGACCCATGTGACCGCGGCGCGGACGGCGACGCCCGAGGGACGGGCGGCGCTGGCGGCCTATTCGGTCTTCGACAGCGTCGGCCAACCCGCCGACATCGCCGATGTCGCCGCCGTCCTCGCCTCCGACGACTCCCGTTGGGTCACCGGGCAGCGCATCGACGTCAGCGGCGGTTCCACGCTCTGACGCGGCCGGGCCCACCGACGTCTTCGATGCCACCGGCCGGCGCGCCCCGCCCCGCGCGCATCAGGCCGGCGGCATCGGCCACTCGTCAAGGTTCCCGCCCCGCCATTCGACCAGGCGCGGATCGTCGAGCTCGATTTCCTCGGCCGAGCCGGCGATGCCCGCGCGGCGGAGGAATTCGGCGACATCGCCCCGGCCGTGCGCCAGGCCGACGATCTGCCCACGTACGGTCACGCGTCGGCCGCCGGACGGCGTCGGCGGATGCACGATGACAGGCGGGTGCTCGGTCATGAGTACAGCCTGCTCCGCGCTCCGCGCCCCCGCACGTCGAACCGGCGGCCGGCCACGCACTCACCCGGGCCCTAGCTTTGAGCCTCCAACCAGCCACCCCGTAGGCTGGCCCTGTGGTGACACCGACTCCGGAAGAACGCACACGGGAGCTGCTCATCGCCTTCCGTGCGGTCATCGGCACGTCCCAGACCCAGCTCCGGGAGACCCTGGACAGGCTGGGGCTGACGGTACCGCTCGCCGATGCGCTGTGGGTGCTGGATCCCGCGCTGCCCGCGCCGTCGATGAAGACCCTGGCGGGCCTGCTGCACTGCGACCCCTCCAGCGCCACCTTCCTCGTCACCCGCCTGGAACTCCAGGGACTCACGGAACGGGTTCCCGACCTGGCGGACCGACGCTCCAAGACGGTCGAGCTGACGGACAAGGGGGCACTGGTGCGCGGCGAGCTGATCGAGGCGATGGTCGAGCAGTCGCCGCTGGCCGCGCTCAGCGTCGAGGACCAGGACACCGCCCTGCGGCTGCTGCGCAAGGCCCTGGCGCGGGCCGAGCGGCCGTGAGCGGTCCGCTGGCGTCACCGGAGTTCTCGCGGGACCCGTATCCGCTGCTCGCCGCGCTGCGGGAGCGGGGTCCCGTACAGCGGATACCCACCGGTAACGGGCGTACGACCTGGGTCGTCACCGGATGGGAGGCGGCGCGGGCGGCGCTGGCCGACGCACGGCTGTCGAAGGACACCGCCCGGTTCTTCGCCGACCGGCCCTCCACCCGCAATCTGGCACCCGCCGTCAGTCGGACCATGCTCGCCACCGACCCGCCGGACCACGGTCGGCTGCGCAAGCTGGCGATGACGGCATTCACCCCCGCGGCCGTCGCCCGACTGGCACCGCGGATCCATGAGATCGCCGGGGAACTGGCCGAGGCGCTGGCCGCCGGGCTGGCCGCGCACGGCACCGCGGATCTGATGGAGGAGTTCGCCGTCCCGCTGCCCATCGCCGTGATCAGCGAACTGCTCGGCGTACCCGAGCGGGACCGGGCGGCGGTGCGCCGGTGGTCCAACACGCTGTTCGCCGCCGATGCGGACGATGTCGTCGACCGGGCGTCGCACGAGCTGAGCGCCTATATGACGGAGCTGATCGCCGCCCGGCGCCGCGACCCCGGGGAGGACGTGCTCAGCGGTCTGATCGCGGCCAGGGACGAGGGCGACCGGCTGACGGAGCCCGAACTGGTCTCCCTGGCCGTGCTGTTGGTGGTCGCCGGGCACGAGACCACGACCCATCTCATCGGCAACGGCATGCTGGCGCTGCTCCGCGACGATGCCCTCCGGGCACGCCTGCGGGCCGACCTCGATCTGCTGCCGGCCGCGATCGAGGAATTCCTGCGCTACGACGCGCCGCTGACCGTCGCCACCTTCCGCTACGCCACCGAACCACTGGAGCTGGGCGGCGCGCGCATCGGGGCGGGCGATGTCGTGCTGGTCTCCCCCGGTGCCGCCAACCGCGATCCGGCGCGCTTCCCCGCGCCCGATGCCGTACGGCTGGACCGGGGCCGTTCCACCGGGCATCTGTCGTTCGGTTCCGGGCCGCACCACTGTCTGGGCGCGCCGCTGGCCCGCCTGGAGGGGCGGATCGCCTTCGAGGTGCTGCTGACGCGCTTTCCGGAGCTGCGGTGTGCGCAGGGGGACGGCGAGGAGGGCGACGGGGCGCTCGTATGGCGGCGGACGCGGCTGATGCGGGGGCTGGCCCGGCTGCCCGTGACCACGGCGGAACCTGACGCGCATCGGGACGCGCCCCTCGGCACGCCGTGAACGGCGAACCGGCGCCGCGACTGCAGTGCGGCAGTCGCGGCGCCGGCCGGTACGGGTCCCCGGTGGCGCAGTCTCTGGTGGCTCAGCCTTCGATGCTGTGGCCGGAGAGGCGTTCGACGCCGCGGAGGAGGGCGGAGTGGTCGAGGCCGCCGTCGCCCTGGGCGCGCAGGGAGGCGACCAGGTTGGCGACGACCGCGCCGACGGGCAGGGCGGCGCCGACGGTGCGGGCGGCGTCGGTGACGATGCCCATGTCCTTGTGGTGCAGGTCGATGCGGAAGCCGGGCTTGAAGTCGCGGGTGAGGAAGTTGTCCTTCTTGCGGGTCAGGACGGTGGAGCCGGCCAGTCCGCCATTGAGGACGTCGAGGGCGGCGGCGAGGTCGACGCCGGACTTCTCCAGAAAGACGACGGCTTCGGCACACGCCTGGATGTTGACGGCGACGATGAGCTGGTTGGCGGCCTTGACGGTCTGGCCGGAGCCGTGCGGGCCGCACAGCACGATGGTCTTGCCCAGGGCCTCCAGGATGGGGCGGGCGGCGTCGAAGTCGGCCTGTTCGCCGCCGGCCATGATCGACAGGACGGCTTCGACGGCGCCGGCCTCGCCGCCGGAGACGGGGGCGTCCAGGACGCGGATGCCCTTGTCGCCCGCGGCCTTGGCCAGGTCGATGGAGGTCTGCGGGGTGATCGAGGACATGTCGATCAGCAGCGCGCCGGCCTTGGCGTTGTCCAGGATGCCGTCGGGGCCGTAGGCGATGGCCTCGACGTGCGGGGAGGCGGGGACCATGGTGATGACGACGTCGGCGTCGGCGACGGCCTCGGCGATCGAACCGGCCGCCGTGCCGCCGTTCTTGGCCAGGCGCTCCAGTTTGTCGGCCTCGAGGGTGTAGCCGGTGACCGCGTAACCGGCCTTGATCAGGTTCTCGGCCATGGGGGAGCCCATGATGCCCAGGCCGATCCACGCGATCTTGGGCAGATTGCTCATCGAAATAACCTCTTTCACACTCAAAAACAGGGGACAGCGAGCGGCGGACCCGGTTACTGGGCTGCGCGCAGCGGGGCCGGCAGCCAGGCGAACGACGAAGCACTCGGGGTGTCGCCCGGCTTGTACTCCAGGCCGATCCAGCCGTCGTAGCCGGCCTTCTTCAGGCGGTCGAGCAGGGCGTCGAAGTCCAGCTCGCCGGTGCCGGGGGCGCCGCGGCCGGGGTTGTCCGCGATCTGGACGTGCGCCGTCTTGGCCGTGTAGCGGTCGATGACCTCGTCCAGGTCCTCGCCGTTCATCGACAGGTGGTACAGGTCCATCAGGAAGCGGGCGTTGTCCAGGCCGGTGGCCGCGTTCACCGCGTCGACGACCTCGATCGCCTTCGGGGCCGAGACGATCGGGCACTTCGGTGACTCGGGGGCGTTGAGCGCCTCGATGATCAGCGTGCCGTCGATCTCGGCCACCGCACGGGCCGCGAAGGCCAGGTTCTCCAGCGCGAGCCGGTCCTGCTCCTCCGGCGAGACGCCCTCGACGCGGTTGCCGTACAGGGCGTTGAACGTGGTGCAGCCCAGCGATGTGGCGAACTCGATCGCGACGGGGACGTTCGCGCGGAACTTGTCCGACTCCTCGCCCGGGACCGACAGGGCACCGCGGTCCGGGCCGGGCAGCTGTCCGGCGTAGAAGTTCAGGCCCACCAGGCGGGTGCCGGCGTCGGTCAGGGCGTCGCGCAGCGCGTCCAGCTCCGCCTGCTCGGGGACCGGGGCGTCCACCCACGGCCACCACAGCTCCACCGCCGTGAACCCCGCCGCCCGCGCGGCCGCCGGCCGCTCCAGCAACGGAAGCTCGGTGAACAGGATCGACAGATTGACGTTGAAGCGCGTGTCCGTGAAAGCCATGAAGCCCGGCGCCCCTTCCGAATAGCGGATTTGTGTTTCTGTTCTACGGGATAGTGGCGACGCCGGGCGCGCGGGTCAAGCGCGCCCGGCACACCACGGGATCCGGTCCGGCGTCAGCTCTTGAGCGGCTTGATCGCGGTGGGGGCGTGCCCCGGCTCGGTCGCGATCTCTTCCCACTCGTTGACGCTGGCGATGTCGGTGCCGCTCATCGAGATGTTGGTGATCCGTTCGAGGATGGCCTCGACGACGACCGGGACGCGGTACTCGGCGGCCAGCTTCTTGGCCTCCTCGAAAGCGGCACCCAGCTCGTTCGGGTCGGTGACCCGGATCGCCTTGCAGCCCAGGCCCTCGGCGACCTTGACGTGGTCCACGCCGTAGACGCCCAGTTCGGGGGTGTTGATGTTCTCGAACTCCAGGTTGACCTGGAAGTTGATGTCCAGGCCGCGCTGCGCCTGGCGGATCAGTCCCAGGTACGCGTTGTTCACCAGGACATGGACGTAGGGGATCTTGTGCTGGGCGCCGACCGCCAGCTCCTCGATCATGAACTGGAAGTCGTAGTCACCGGAGAGGGCGACCACCGGCGTCTCGGGGTCGGCGGTGGCGACGCCCAGCGCGGCCGGGATGGTCCAGCCGAGCGGGCCGGCCTGGCCGCAGTTGATCCAGTGGCGCGGCTTGTAGACGTGCAGCATCTGCGCGCCGGCGATCTGGGAGAGGCCGATGGTGGTGACGTAGCGGGTCTCCGGGCCGAAGGCCTTGTTCATCTCCTCGTAGACGCGCTGCGGCTTCATCGGGATGTTGTCGAAGTGCGTACGGCGCTGGAGCTCGGCCTTGCGCTCCTGGGTGGAGGCGGCCCAGGCGCTGCGGTCGGGCAGCTTGCCGGCGGCCTTGAGCTCCTTGGCCACCTCGACGAACAGCTCCAGCGCGGCCTTGGCGTCGGAGGCGATGCCGTAGTCCGGGGCGAAGATCTTGCCGATCTGGGTCGGCTCGATGTCGACATGGACGAACTTGCGGCCCTGGGTGTAGACGTCCAGCTTGCCGGTGTGGCGGTTGGCCCAGCGGTTGCCGATGCCCAGGACGAAGTCCGACTCCAGGAAGTTGGCGTTGCCGTAGCGGTGCGAGGTCTGGAGGCCGACCATGCCGGCGTTCAGCTCGTGGTCGTCGGCGAGGATGCCCCAGCCCATCAGGGTCGGGACGACCGGGGTGCCGGTCAGCTCGGCGAATTCGACCAGCAGATCGGAGGCGTCGGCGTTGATGATGCCGCCACCGGCGACGATCAGCGGGCGCTCGGACTCCAGCAGGAACTGGATCGCCTTCTCGACCTGGGCACGGGTCGCGGTCGGCTTGAAGGCCGGCAGCGGCTCGTAGGTCTCGGGGTCGAAGTCGATCTCGGTCAGCTGGACATCGATCGGCAGGTCGATCAGGACCGGGCCGGGGCGGCCGGAGCGCATCAGGTGGAAGGCCTGCTGGAAGACGCCGGGGACCTGGGCGGCCTCCATGACGGTGGTCGCGGCCTTGGTGACCGGCCGGGCGATCGAGGCGATGTCGACGGCCTGGAAGTCCTCCTTCTGGATCACCGCGGTCGGCGCCTGGCCGGTGATGCAGAGGATCGGGATGGAGTCGCCGGTTGCGGAGTACAGGCCGGTGATCATGTCGGTGCCGGCCGGGCCGGACGTGCCGATGCAGACACCGATGTTGCCCGGGTGGGTCCGGGTGTAGCCCTCGGCCATATGCGAGGCGCCCTCGACGTGGCGGGCCAGCGTGTGGTCGATGCCGCCACCCTCCTTCAGCGCCTTGTAGAAGGGGTTGATCGCCGCGCCCGGCACTCCGAAGGCGTTGGTCACGCCCTCGCGCTTGAGGATCTCCACCGCAGCGCGGGCGGCTGTCATTCGAGGCATCGAGTACTCCTGCGTCGACCTGTCAGGGCATGTTCCGGCGAAGGACCGGAAGGACCGAAAGCTCTTAATTCCGCATCATGGAATCAATGTTTTGCTTTATGGAAGAGCAAGGTAGAACGCCTCACACCGCTCGTCAAGGGCCGGAGGCGGGGCGGATTCCGGACGGGCAGGCGGAAAAGCCGCACCCCGGGGGCCGCCCGGGGCGCGGCGGGATGACGCACGGGCGCCCAGGTCAGGGACCTGGCGGCGGCCCCGGCGGAGCGACGGGAACGCGGATCACCGCCTCGACGGGGGGGCGGCGAGCCCCGACCGGTGGACAGCGAGCCTCGGCCGGCGGCCGGGACCGAGGGCTGGGGGTCGAGGACCGAGGGCCGAGCGGCCCACGCATGTCCAAGTTGGCGGAAAAGGGAGGGGCGATCGGTCCCCGGAGTCCGCTTGTGAAGGTCAGGTAAACGCGTGAATATGCCAAACACATGCACCGGCGGCGGCGAGAAGCGACCGGTCGAGGTTCCCGAGGTCGGCCGAAAAATTGTTTTCTCTTCAATTTCCTCGCGGCGAAAAGGTACGGAAAGGCAGATATTCCAGACGACTCTTTTCGCCTCGAGTTGAGGGTGAGTAGGGTGTGACCGCTGCCACGTAACCGGTGATGCGGATCCAGCTGAATTCAGGGCGACGGGAATGCGGTGCCGGGGACAACGCCTTCGTGACGGGGAGGGGACCATGACAGCCGGCTCTTTCGAAGGACACTATGTGTGGAGCCCGGCGGCCGATGACCGCGTGCTCGCGCGGGCATGTATGGACGTCAGGGCCGGCCGGTACTTCAGCGCGCACGAGGCGCTGAAGGAAACCCGGGACGATTACGAGGTACGCGCCCACCGCTCCCTCGTGCTGGCGTCCGTCGCCGCCGACTCCGACCTGGCGGAACGCTGGCTGTCCGAGGAGCCCGGCCCCGAGGCGGCGCTGCTGTGGGCCCGGGTGGCGATGCTCCGCGCCCTGCGCATGGCCGACGCCGGTGACCAGCGACAGCGGGCGCTGACGCGGATAGCGCGGACGGCATGCGAACGGGCCGCCAAGGAGCTGCCCGAGGACCCCACCCCGTGGGTGGCCCAGCTGGCGCTGGCTCGGCTCGACGGCCTCAAGGACCCCGCGCCGCAGGGGCTGTTGACCGCGCCGCCCGGCCCGTGGCGCCTCTTCTCCCACATCCTCCGGCTCGACGCCTGGCACCGCGAGGCGCACCACCGGTTCCTGTCGTTCTTCTTCGCCCGCTACGGCGGATCCTCCGGCGCCAGCTGGGATGTCGCCGCGTTCCTGAGCCAGCGGGCGCCGGCCGGTTCACCGCTCCGGCTGCTGCCGTTGGTCGTCCTGGTGGAGGACTACGATCCCTCGGCCCTGCTCGCCGACCGCACCTGGGAACAGCCGCCGTGGGCCGCCACCGCGATGAGCGTCCACCACCACTGGTTTCCGAGGGTGGCCGACTACCGCTTCACTCCGGTACTGGACCTGGCCTACCTGGCCCATGCGCTGTTCATGGCGAAACGGGAATTCGAGGCGCGGGAAGTCTTCACGGCCATGGGCCCGTATGCCTCAAGAATGCCCTGGAGTGTATTCGGTGACCCCGCGGAACAGCTGACCAAAGCGAGACGTTCCTGTGGGCTTCCGGTGCCACACAACGCCTGATCCCGATAAATTCCCCCCACCCCAGAAAGGTTGCGTTTGTGTCCCGGCGCACATCTCTTCTCGGTCCAGAATCCCCCCATCCGGAATACCCCGTCACACTCGACGACGATGCGACCCTGCACGCCATGGGTTACCCACGGAAACTCACCCGCAGATTCCGTGCGTTCGACAATTTCGCCATTTCCTTCACCATCATCAACATCATTTCCGGCATCTTTTCCTCCTTCGGGTTCGGAATGAACGCCGGCGGCCCGCGGATCCTGGTCTTCGGCTGGATCGGCGTATCGGTGATGGTGCTGTTCGTCGGCGCCGCGATGGGCGAGATCGCGTCCGCCTACCCGACCAGCGGTGCGCTCTACTTCTCGGCCGGCAAGCTGGCCAAACGGCATCAGGCCGCCTGGTCCTGGTACACGGGCTGGCTGAACTTCGTCGGCCAGGTCGGCGGCACCGCGGCCACCAACTTCGCCGCCGCCACCTTCATCCAGGCATTCATCGCCATGCAGTGGCCGTCCTACCGCCCCACGCCACAGCAGACCGTCGCCATCACCGCGGTCATCCTCCTCGTCCAGGCGCTGGCGAACACCTACACCGTGCGACTCGTCGCCGTACTGAACCGGATTTCCGTGTGGTGGCTGCTGACCGGCATGGTGGTCATCGTCGGCGCGCTCTCCGTCATCCCGGAACACCACCAATCGCCCTCGTTCATCACGCATTTCGCCAACAACACCGGATTCAGCCACGCCGCGTACGGAGGAATGCTGGGGCTGCTCGTCACCAGCTGGACGTTCACCGGATTCGACGGCAGTTTCCATATGTCCGAAGAAACGGTGAAGGCGACCGTCAATGCGCCCAGGGGCATCATGCGGGCGATCACCTACTCGGCGCTCACCGGCCTCATCCTGATGCTCGCCCTGGTCTATGCGATCCGCGACTATGCGCACGCCGCGAGCGCCGAGGCACCACCGGTGCAGATTCTCCTCGACGCCCTCGGCCAAAACACCACGAAGTTCCTGTTGTTGATCGTCATCGGCGCCATGCTGTTCTGCGGTCTCGCCAACATGACCAGCAATACCCGGCAGATCTTCGCCTTCTCCCGGGACGGCGCGATGCCCGGCTCCCGTTGGTGGCATTCGGTGTCCGCACGCACCCGTACGCCGGTCAAGGCGGTCTGGCTCGCCGCGGCCTGCCCCCTCGTGCTGGTGCTCCCCGGCTGGTGGTCGCACACCGCCTTCACCGCGGTGGTCAGCGTCAACGTCGTAGGACTCTTCCTCGCCTACGCCGTGCCGATCTTCCTGCGGCTGCGACTCGACGACTTCCAGGCCGGGCCGTGGAACCTCGGCCGCTACGGCAAGGCCGTCGCGGCGATCGCGGTGACCTGGATCCTGGTCAGCAACGTGCTGTTCATGCTGCCCCAGGCGTCCCCGATCACCCCCACCTCGTTCAACTACGCGCCCATTGCCCTGGCGGTGGTGCTCGTCATCGCCACCGTCTGGTGGTTCGCCACCGCCCGCAGGCGCTTCCAGGGCCCGGTCAGCTACGGCCGTCCCGACGAGGTCGCGGCCATGGACCTGATCTAGGGCCTGTCCGGTGGGTCGGCGTCACCGCCCGCCGTACCCGCCCGGCCCCGAACCCCGACCCCACAGAAGGGACCACCACCGGCATGCCCCAGAACCCCGCAGCACACCGCATACCCGTCACGACCGGCGAACTCGCCGTCACCACCGCCACGTTGGACGACTGGCACCACGTGGTGCAGTGGGCCGCCGACGAAGAGTGGAATCCGGGCCTCGACGACGCCGCCCGTTTCCACCCCACCGACCCCGCGGGCTTCTTCGTGGGACGCCGCGGTGACACCACGCTCTCGTCGCTGTCGATCGTCAACTACTCGGCCGAGTACGCCTTCCTCGGCTACTACCTCGTCCACCCCGACCACCGCGGTCGGGGCCTGGGCCTCGCCACCTGGCGCGCCGCCTTCCCGCACGCCGGCGCCCGGACCGTCGGTCTGGACGCGGTCCCCGCACAGCAAGCCACCTACCGGCGCGCCGGGTTCACCCCCGTCTACGACACCCTGCGCTACGGAGGCCGCCCCACCCGCGCGGGCACACCGGCCCCGCCGGAGATCGTCGCGGTCACCGGCGCGCACCTGGGTGCCCTGACCGGCTACGACCGGCGCTGCTTCCCCGCGGACCGGAGCGCCTTCGTCCGCGGCTGGCTGACGGCCCCCGGCCACACCGCCCGCGCCTATGTCCACGACGGCGAGATCGCCGGCTACGGGGTGATCCGGCCGGCTCGCACCGGACACCGCATCGGCCCGCTCTTCGCCGACACCCCGCAGGCCGCCGAGGCGCTCTTCGACGCCCTCACCGCCACCGTCGACCCGGCCGCCGATGTCTTTTTCGACGTCCCCGAGCCCCGGCACGCCGCACACGCCCTGGCCACCGCCCACGGCCTGTCCCCCCAATCGCACACCGTCCGGATGTACACCGGGCAGGTGCCACCGTCGGACCGGAACCGCACCTTCGCCGTGACGAGCCTCGAACTGGGGTAGCGCCGCCGTCGGGGCGCGGTCCCGCACGCGCCGTTGCCGGGCATCGTCCCGCACGCGCCGTCGTCAAGGCACCGTCCCGCACGAGCCGCCGAGGCGGCGCAAGCCCCCCGGGCACGGATGCTGTGGGTACATCCGCCCCGCTGGATCTCATCCAGCGGGGCGGAGCGCCGCGAAGGATGAAGTGCAGGTGCGGGCGAGTGGCCCGCCGGTGAACCAGGCATCGATGCGGGCGAGGTTGATGGCGCCGCCGGTGAAGTGGCACTGCACCACCGACACCAGTGGCCGCCGTGAGCCGCTGCTCGCAGATCACTGGCCCAGCACGTGCCGCAGATAGGCCCGCGGTTCGCTGAGATACCGCCGCCAATGGTCCACCAGCCCCAGTTCGGCCCACTTCACCGACCGCATCCCGTGCTCACCGACCTCCACGATCTCCGCACCAGGCAGCGCAGTCAGCAAGGGCGAGTGCGTAGCACAGATGACCTGCGCGCCGGCCCGTCCCAACTCATCCATCAACGCGATCAGTTCCAGGCAGGAAGTGAACGACAGCGCCGCCTCCGGCTCGTCCAACACATACAAGCCCCGCTGGGAGAACCGCTCCCGGAAGGCCAGCAGAAACCCCTCGCCATGACTCATCTCGCCCGGATGCCGAGATATCCGCTGCGACGCCCGCTCGCCGCTCAACGCCTCCAGCGCCGTCTCGGCCCGCAGAAAGAAGCCCCGCCGACGGATCCTCGGCGCCCGCACCATCGCCCGCCCCTCCCGCGTCGGATCGAACCGCATCCGACGGCCCAGTGGCGATGCCTCCCGCGAGCTGGCGTACTTGTAGCCCGCCGACCCGCCGTACGAGTCCAGCCCGAACCCCTCCGCCAGCGCCTCGGCCAGCGTCGACTTCCCCGAACCGTTCTCGCCCACCAAAAACGTCACCGGTGCCCGGAACGCCAGCCCCTCCTCGACCAGCTGGCGCACACACGGCACCCTCCAGGGCCAGCCCTCCCCGGCCGGCCCCATCCCCTCCGGAAGATCCGCATAAGCCCGCTCGATCAACATGTCATCCAAGCTCTCACGGCCCACTGACAACGCGGCCGTGCGGACGGTCTCCGGCGCGCCCTTACTTCTTGTGGCGAAGTCGGTCCACCATTCCCGTGACGAGGGGGTGACCTGGGTCGACGGCGCCGACGATGCGGCGGCCGATCGTGGTCGGTTGGCGGACCTGTGCCCTGGCGAGTGCGTCGAAGACGTAGGTACGCACGGCCTCCACGTGTCCGGGGGTGGTGGCGGCCACCTTGTCGAAGCCTTAGTCGGTGAGGGTGGCCACGGTGCAGCGGCCGTCAGTGGGGTCGGGGCTGCGGCGCACCCAGGCGCGCTTCTCCAGCCGTCCGGCGACCTGGGACAGCCGGGGCAGCGAGCCCTCGACGAACCCGGCCGGCTCGCTCATCCGCCGTTCGGCGCCTCCGGGGAGCGCCGAAGGGCCCCACCCCGAGGGGTACGGGGCCCTTCTTCACGCGGCACGAACTCCGCGCGGCGTGCCGGGAATTCCTCGTCAGCGGATCGGCATCCCCGACAGCGTCCGGGCGATCACCAGCCGCTGGATCTCGCTGGTGCCCTCGAAAATGGTGTAGATCGCGGCATCGCGGTGCATCCGCTCGACCGGGTATTCGCGGGTGAAACCGTTGCCGCCGAGGATCTGTACGGCCTGGGCGGTGACCTTCTTGGCGACCTCGCTGGCGAAGAGCTTGGACATCGAGCCCTCGGCGGAGGTGAAGGGCTTGCCGGTCACCGCCATCCAGGAGGCGCGCCACACCAGGAGGCGGGCGGCGTCGATCTGGGTGCGCATATCGGCCAGCTGGAAGGCCACGCCCTGGTTGTCGATGATCGGGCGGCCGAACTGCTCGCGGGTCTTGGCGTACTCCAGGGCCTCCTCGTACGCGGCGCGCGCGGTGCCGACCGCCATCGCGCCGACCGCCGGGCGGGACGCCTCGAAGGTGGCCATCGCGGCGTTCTTCACGCGCTCACCCCCCGCCCTGGCCTTCTCGCGGGCGCGGGCCAGGCGCTCGTCGAGCTTCTCCTTGCCGCCGAGCAGGCAGCTGCCGGGGACCCGTACGTCCTCCAGGACGACCTCGGCGGTGTGCGAGGCGCGGATGCCGTGCTTCTGGAACTTCTGGCCCTGGGAGAGGCCGGGGGTGTTCGGCGGGATGATGAAGGAGGCGTGGCCCTTGGAGCCCAGCTCGGGGTCGACGACCGCAACGACGACGTGGACGTTGGCGATACCGCCGTTGGTGGCCCAGGTCTTGGTGCCGTTGAGCACCCACTCGTCCTTGGCCTCGTCGTAGACCGCGCGGGTGCGCATCGAGGCGACGTCGGAGCCGGCGTCCGGCTCGGAGGAGCAGAAGGCGGCGACCTTGACGTCATTGGCGTCGCCGTACATCTGCGGGACCCAGGTGCCGATCTGCTCCTCGGTGCCGTTGGCGAGGACGCCGACGGCGGCCAGGCCGGTGCCGACGATCGACAGGGCGATCCCGGCGTCGCCCCAGAAGAGCTCCTCCATGGCCATCGGGATGCCCAGGCCCGTGGGGTCGAAGAACTGCTGGGCGTAGAAGTCCAGCGAGTACAGGCCGATCTTGGCCGCCTCCTGGATGACCGGCCAGGGCGTCTCCTCGCGCTCGTCCCACTCGGCCGCGGCGGGGCGCATGACGTCCGCGGCGAATCCGTGAATCCAGTCGCGGACTTCCCGCTGCTCGTCGTTGAGCTCCATGGTGAACTCGGCCATGACCCCTCCTGCGCCGCACTTCGTGCCGCGGTCGTCCATTGTTACTTGCGGTAACCCGAGTCTGTTACTCGTCAGTAAAGGATGTCAACTCTCCGGGGAACGAATTCACCGTGGAGTTCGGGTGTTACGTTGCGCGAGCGCCACGATTCACGAGGGTGGGAGCACGACCATGGACAACACACAACACAGCGGCCGACGGCAGACGGCGACCGAGCGCAGACGGCGGGAGCTGCTGGAGGCCGCGGAGCGGATCGTGCTGCGCGACGGCCCGGAGGCGTCGATGAACGCCATCGCCGCCGAGGCCGGCATCACCAAACCGATCCTCTACCGGCACTTCGGTGACAAGGGCGGCCTCTACCGCGCGCTGGCCGTACGGCACACCGACGCCCTGCTGGCCAATCTGCGCACCGCGCTCGACGCCCCGGTGCTGCGCCGCGACCGGGTCGAGGCCACCCTCGACGCCTATCTGGTCGCGATCGAGACCCGGCCACAGGTCTACCGCTTCCTGATGCACCCGGCCGAGCAGCAGGGCCAGGCCGAGTCGGGATTCGACGTGGGACGGCACTCGGCACCGCTGCTGCGCAGGCTCGGCGAGGAGCTGGCGAAGGTGATCTCCGACCGCCTGGACCTGGGGCCCGAGGGCGAGGAACGGGCGCGGGTGTGGGGGCACGGCATCGTCGGCATGATGCATGCGGCCGGCGACTGGTGGCTGCGGGAGCGCCCGTGCTCCCGCGAGAAGCTGGTGGAGCATCTGACGGATCTGCTGTGGGGCCAGCTGGCCACCGTCAAGGATCTGGCCGGCGGCACCGGCTTCTGACGCGGCCCGGAGTCGGCGGCCGGATCCCGGCTGCCGCAGGTCAGCGGCCCGAATTCAGCGGCCGGACCCCGGAAGCCGCAGGTCAGCGGCCCAGCTCGGTTCGCCCCGCCCACGGGGCACGGGCGGCCGCGCGCAGCGCCCGTCGCCGCCGCAGCCCGGTGAGGTGGTCGACATAGAGACCGCCGTCGATGTGATCGCACTCATGCTGGAGACAGCGGGCGAAAAAGCCGGTGCCGGTCACGGTCCTCGGCTCGCCGGTGACGCTGAGCCCTTCCACAACGGCGTGGTCGTGGCGCGGCGTACCGGCCTCGATACCGGGCAGTGACAGGCACCCTTCGGGCCCGCGGATCACCGGGCCGTCGACGGAGACGAGCCGGGGATTGACCAGATGCCCCAGATGACGGCGGTCCTCGTCGTCGGGGCAGTCGTAGACGAACACCCGTAGCGGGACGCCGATTTGGTTGGCGGCGAGGCCGACGCCACGGGCCGCGTACATGGTGGCGTACATGTCCTCGACGAGCCGGGCGAGCTCCGCGTCGAAGGCGGTGACCTCCTGGCAGGGCGCGTGCAGGGCCGGGTCGCCGAGGAGGCGCATCGGGCGCGGGTGGCCGGTGCTGCCGGGGATCGTACGGGAGCGCATGGCGCCCAGAGTACGGTCCACAGGGCGGCCCGCCGGTCATACCGGATGTGGCGGCACGGGTGGCGGGGTTCGGGCCCGCGGCCGGATCTCGATAGGCTGATCCCCGACCGAAGCCTCCGGCCGGTCGTCGGCTGCGGAGGGGGCGTTTACCGGCAGCCACGTGGCGGGCGGGCGCCGGATGCAAGGAGGATCTAGGACGATGGCAGGCAACACGGAGCCGCTGTCGCCGCGGGCCAAGCTGGCCGTGACGGCGGGCAAGGCCGCGGCGGCGGTATCGCGTGCGGCGGGCCGCGGCAGCGGATCGGTGATCGGTGGCCGGGTGGCGCTCAAGCTCGACCCCGACCTGCTGGCCCGGCTGGCCCGGCACCTGGACGTGGTGTTGGTGTCCGCCACCAACGGCAAGACGACCACCACCCGGCTGATCGCCGAGGCGCTCCGGGCCAGCGGCCCGGTGGTCTCCAACGCGCTCGGCGCCAACATGCCGGCGGGTATCACCTCCGCGCTGGCGGGCGGCTCGGACGCCAAGTACGGCGTCATCGAGGTCGACGAGAAGTACCTGGCGGGGGTGGCCCGGGATGTGACGCCCAAGGCCATAGCGCTGCTGAATCTCTCGCGCGACCAGCTCGACCGCGCCGCGGAGACCCGGATGCTGGCGGAGAAGTGGCGCGAGGGCCTGGCCGGCTCCAAGGCACTGATCATCGCCAACGCCGACGACCCGCTGATCGTCTGGGCGGCCTCGTCGTCGGCGAACGTGGTGTGGGTCGCGGCCGGGCAGGAGTGGAAGGACGACGCCTGGTCCTGCCCCTCGTGCGGCGGCGTGATGCAGCGCCCGGGAGAGGACTGGTTCTGCGGCGAATGCGGTTTCCGCCGCCCGACGCCGAGCTGGGCGCTGTCCGGCGACCACGTACTGGACCCGCACGGCAGCGCCTGGCCGATCAAGCTCCAGCTGCCGGGCCGCGCCAACAAGGCCAACGCCACGACCTCGGCGGCGGTCGCGGCCGCGTTCGGGGTGCCGCCGCAGGTCGCCCTGGAGCGGATGTACGCGGTGCAGGCGGTGGCCGGCCGCTATGACGTGGTCTCCTTCCTGGAGCGGGAGCTGCGGCTGCTGCTGGCGAAGAACCCGGCCGGCTGGCTGGAGACGTTCTCGCTGATCGACCCGCCGCCGACCCCGGTGATCATGTCCGTCAACGCCCGCGGCGCGGACGGTACCGACACCTCCTGGCTGTGGGACGTCGACTACACCCGGCTGGCCGGGCACCCGCTGTTCGTGCTCGGGGACCGCAAACTGGACCTTGCGGTGCGGCTGGAGGTCGCCGGACTCGACTTCCATGTCTGCGACAACCTCGACGAGGCGGTGCAGATGGCCCCGCCCGGCCGGATCGAGGTCATCGCCAACTACACCGCCTTCCAGGACCTGCGCCGCCGCGTGGGCAACTGACTGCGGTCCACCGACCACACGGACAAGGACGAGCGAGCATGAGTGACAACAGCCTGCGCCTGGTGTGGGTCTACCCCGACCTGCTGAGCACCTACGGCGACCAGGGCAATGTGCTGGTGGTGGAACGGCGGGCGCGCCAGCGCGGTCTGGACGTACAGCGCCTGGACGTCCGCTCCGACCAGGCCATTCCCACCTCCGGCGACATCTATCTGATCGGCGGCGGCGAGGACCGTCCGCAGCGGCTGGCCGCCGAGCGGCTGATCCGCGACGGCGGTCTGCACCGCGCGGTCGAAAACGGCGCGATCGTCTTCTCGGTGTGCGCCGGGTACCAGATCCTGGGCCATCAGTTCGTCAACGACCTCGGTGAACAGCAGGAGGGCCTGGGCCTGCTGGACGTGGTGAGCACCCGCGGCGAGGGCGCCCGCTGCGTCGGCGACGTGCTGGCCGATATCGACCCGAAGCTGGGCCTGCCTCCGCTGACCGGCTTCGAGAACCACCAGGGCGTGACGCATCTGGGCGAGACCGCCAAGCCGTTCGCCAAGGTGCGCTTCGGCAACGGCAACGGGGTGGGCGACGGCTACGAGGGCGCCTACAACGACACCGTCTTCGGCACGTACATGCACGGCCCCGTCATGGCCCGCAATCCGCATATCGCCGATCTGCTGATCAAGCTGGCGCTGGACGTCAATGCGCTGCCCTCGGTGGAGGACCGCTGGTACGAGGCGCTGCGCCAGGAGCGGATCGCCGCCGCGACGCAGCCCGCCTGATCCCGGAACGCCCCGTTCCGCGGCTTTTCCGTACGCCCGCAGTCCCGCACTGCGGGCGTACGTGTGCCCGGCGGCCCCGCGCTTGTAGGGTGAGCGGGATCCAACCGGACGACGGGGTCCGGGTCTCCGGTTGAGTTGCAGAGGGTTTTCGAGCAATGCGTATTGGTGTCCTCACCTCCGGCGGCGACTGCCCCGGCCTGAACGCCGTCATCCGCTCCGTCGTCCACCGCGCCACCGCCGATCACGGCGATGAGGTGATCGGCTTCCGCGACGGCTGGAAGGGCCTGCTGGAATGCGATTACCGCAAGCTCGACCTGGACGCCGTCGGCGGCATCCTGGCGCGCGGCGGCACGATCCTGGGGTCGTCGCGGGTACAGCCCGCCCATCTGCGCGACGGTGTCGAGCGGGCCCGCGGCCATGTCGCCGATCTGGGCCTTGACGCGATCATCCCGATCGGCGGTGAGGGCACGCTCAAGGCGGCGCGGCTGCTGTCGGACGCCGGGCTGCCGATCGTCGGCGTCCCCAAGACCATCGACAACGACATCGCGGTCACGGACGTGACCTTCGGCTTCGATACGGCGGTGGGCGTGGCCACCGAGGCGCTGGACCGCCTCAAGACCACCGCGGAATCGCATCAGCGGGTGATGATCGTCGAGGTGATGGGCCGGCACACCGGCTGGATCGCGCTGCACTCGGGCATGGCGGCCGGTGCGCACGCGATCGTCGTCCCCGAGCGGCCCTTCGGCATCGAGGAGCTGACGGCGCGGGTCGCCGAGCGGTTCGAGGCCGGCAAGAAGTTCGCGATCGTGGTCGTCGCCGAGGGCGCCAAGCCGCGTGAGGGCACCATGTCCTTCGACGTCGGAGGCAAGGACATCTACGGCCACGAGCGGTTCGCCGGGGTCGCCCGGCAGCTGTCCGTCGAGCTGGAGAACCGCCTGGGCAAGGAGGCCCGCCCGGTCATCCTCGGCCATGTCCAGCGCGGCGGTACGCCGACCGCGTACGACCGGGTCCTGGCCACCCGCTTCGGCTGGCACGCCGTCGAGGCCGCGCACCGCGGCGACTTCGGGATGATGACCGCGCTGCGCGGCACCGACATCACGCTGGTGCCGCTGGCCGAGGCCGTCGAAAGCCTGAAGACGGTGCCCGCCGAGCGGTACGACGAGGCCGAGTGCGTGCTGTGACCGTCGCCTCCCCGGCGCGATAGTCCGTGTCGTACGACCCGCCCCCTGCCGCTGTGATGGCCGGGGGCGGCTCTGGACGGGCGTGCCTGACGCCTCCCCGCAGGCGGGACTTCGGACTCACCCGTCTAGTCTTGTCGCCGGAGCATTGGTACGAATCAGGAGCGAGCGGATGCATGACGGCGGGCACGGCATGGACGGCATGAACATGGATCTGCCGCCGTTCACGCTGGCGCGGGGGCTGGAGTTCGGTGGTGATCCGTTCTTTCTCGTCGGCTGCCTGCTGGGACTGCTGCTGTACGGCTGGGCGGTGATCCGGCTGCGGCGGCGGGGCGATGCCTGGCCGGTGGGCCGCGTGGTCGCCTGGGTCCTGGGCGTGCTGACGGTGGCTCTGGTGATGTGCACCCAGCTGAACGACTACGGCATGGCGATGTTCAGCGTGCACATGGTGCAGCACATGATCATCAGCATGCTCTCGCCGATCCTGCTGCTGCTGGGGGCGCCGGTCACCCTCGCGCTGCGCGCGCTGCCCGCCGCCGGCCGCGGCCGCAAGGGCCCGCGCGAACTGCTGGTGGCGCTGCTGCACAGCCGGTACATGCGGATCATCACCCACCCCGCCTTCACCATCCCGCTGTTCATCGCGAGCCTCTACGCCCTCTACTTCTCCCCGCTCTTCGACTTCCTGATGGAGTCGCGGGCCGGGCACATCGCGATGATGGTTCACTTCCTCGCCGTCGGCCTGGTCTTCTTCTGGCCGATCATGGGCGTCGATCCGGGCCCGCACCGCCCCGGCTATGTGATGCGGATGCTGGAACTGTTCGCCGGCATGCCGTTCCACGCCTTCTTCGGCATCGCGCTGATGATGGCCAGCGAGCCGATGGTCGACACGTTCCTCCACCCGCCCGCCTCGCTGGGCATCGAGGCGCTCTCCGACCAGACGGCCGCGGGCGGTATCGCCTGGGCGTTCAGCGAGATCCCGTCCGTCGTGGTGCTGATCGCCCTGGTCTTCCAGTGGTACAAGTCCGAGAAGCGCCAGTCGCAGCGCTCGGACCGGGCCGCGGACCGCGACGGGGACAAGGACCTGGCGGAGTACAACGCGTATCTCGCCTCGCTCAACGCGCGGGGGCAGTGAGACCGCACGGCGGATGTCTGGCGGCACGGGCCGCGGCCGGGGACGATGGTCCCATGGCCGCGGCCCGTGGCATGAGCAGCATGAGCAGCCGGGCCGCCGTGAGGAGGTTGCGGGTATGCCCGGATCTGCCAAGACGATGGCCGTGTGCACGGTGAGCGGGCTGGTGATCGCGACCGCGTACACCGTGGCCCTGGGCGCCAATGGCTGGCTGTGGTTCCTGTGGGTCGTGCTGGCGCTGGTGACGGCCGGGGTGGTGGCGGCGCGCCGGGCGTGAGCCGGGGGCGCGGGGCGCGGGGCCGTCCGGAAGTCGGACCGGTCTCAGAAGCGGAAGACCGCCCCGGTCTCGGAGTCCAGGACGCAGGCGTTGGGGAACGCCTTGTGCCAGTCCACCGGACGGCCGTGCCAGTCGCCTCTCGCCGCAACGGTCACCGGGTTGTACTGCTTGGTGCACGGGCGCGGATCCCCCGGCAGCGCCTCCAGATTGCCGTCCACCTCGGCCAGCTCGGCACAGGCGGTCGCGCCGTGCGGATGGCTGCCGCGGGTGTCGGGGCAGGTGAGCCGTACGCCGCGGATCCAGGTGTCGCCCGCGCCGGACACCGTCAGAAACAGGCCACGTTCGCGCGGCGGCAGGTCGGCGGCTGCGGGGCTGCCCGTGACGGCCAGGGCGGCGAGCACGGCGGTGGTGAGCGCGGCGGGACGGGGGACGCGGCGGGCCTGGGGCATGCGGGCCTCCTGTGGGCGGCTCGGTGGGAGCGAGCTCGGATGGACGCGTGCCAGCGCACCCCGCCCCACGCCGCCGGACAAGCGGCCACGCCGTGAGGTCGCCCGTACGGGTGCGGCGGGGTGAACGCGAACCCGCGGCGCGTTCCCGGTAGCCGAGCGCGGCGATGCGATCTCGCGCCCCGTGCGGGTGGCGGCTACCCTGCGTCGGCACCGTGACTACGGGGAGGCCAGCGCGTGTTCTACCAGTTGCTGAAGTACATCGTTCTCGGTCCGTTGCTGCGGTTGGTGTTCCGGCCGCGGGTCGAGGGGCTCGAGCATGTACCGGAGGAGGGGGCCGCGATCATCGCGGGCAATCATCTGTCGTTCGCCGACCACTTCGTGATGCCGGCGATCGTCCCGCGGCGGGTGACGTTTCTGGCCAAGGCCGAGTACTTCACGGGGCCGGGGCTGAAGGGCCGACTGACCGCGGCGTTCTTCCGTGGCGTGGGGCAGATTCCGATCGACCGGTCGGGGGGCCGGGCCTCGCAGGCGGCGATCACCTCGGGCCTCGCGGTCCTGCGCAAGGGCCGGCTGCTGGGCATCTACCCGGAGGGCACCCGGTCGCACGACGGCCGGCTCTACAAGGGACGTACCGGGGTGGCGGCGATGGCGCTCGAAGCGGGGGTGCCGGTGGTGCCCTGCGCCATGATCGGCACGTTCGAGGCGCAGCCGACGGGCCGACGGCTGCCCCGGGCGATCCGGATCACCATTCGCTTCGGGGCGCCGCTGGACTTCTCGCGGTACGCCGGGCTGGCCGACGAGCGCGCCGTGGTGCGCGCCGTCACCGACGAAATCATGTACGCGATCATGCGACTCTCCGGGCAGGAATACGTGGACCTGTACGCCGGTGAGGCAAAGGCCGCGGCGCAGGCGGAGGCCAAGGCGGTGCCCCGGGTGCCGCACGGCCGCGCGGGGCACCGCGGCGGGAACTGAGTGGTCGTCACCCCGCGCACCGGGCGGGGGGGATATTCCGTCGCGACGTGCGGTGGCCTCGCGTACCTTGATCGTCATGATGGACCGGATACGGGGGTGCCGGCGATGAGTGCCCGGTTGCGCGGGATGGCGCAGGAGACGGAGCGGATCGTTGCGGCGGGTGCGTATCGCGCGCCGAGCGGGCGGCTGGTGGAGATCGCGGCGGCGGTGCGGCGGGCGCGGGCGGGGACGCGGTTGTACGGGCCGCAGGCGGTGGCCTTCGAAGGCGCGGAACCGGGCGGGCGGACGCTTGCGGCGTCGGGCGGGCGGACGGTTCTCGAGGTGACGGCGGAAGGCAGTCTCACGGCGGGGCGGCGGCTGGCCGAGGCGGGTGGTGGGCCGCTCGCGGTGCTGAACTTCGCCTCGGCGCGTAATCCCGGCGGCGGCTACCTCAATGGTGCCCAGGCGCAGGAGGAGGCGCTGTGCCGGGGGTCGGCGCTGTACACCTGTGTGCGCGAGGCACCGGAATTCTATGCCGCGCACCGTGCCGAGCCGAGCCCGTTCTACAGCGACCGGGTGATCCTCTCCCCTGGTGTGCCGGTGTTCCGCGACGACCGGGGTGCGCTGCTCGAAGTGCCGTACGAGGCGGGGTTCTTGACGGCGGCGGCGCCGAACGCCGGGGTCATCGCGCGGCAGCGGCCGGCGGAGACGGCCCTGGTGGCCGAGGCGCTGACAGCCCGTGCGGAGCGGGTGCTGGAGGTCGCGGCGGCCGGTGGGCACCGTCAACTGGTGCTCGGCGCCTGGGGATGCGGGGTGTTCCGTAACGAACCGGCCGATGTGGCAGGGGCGTTCGCCGCACATCTGCTGGGGGCCGGGCGGTTCGCCGGACGGTTCGACCGTATTGTGTTCGCCGTGCTGGACCGCCGGGACGATTCGCCCACCAGGGCCGCCTTCCGCGAGGTGTTCGGCGCGGGACGTGAGGAACCGACGAAGGGCGCGGACGACCGTGAGTGAGACGGTGAGTGAGCACGAGACGTACGGCAAGCTGGTCGGGCTGCTGGACGAACGTGGGGCCCGGTACCGGATCTACGAGCATGCCGAGGAGGGGGCCACGGCAAGAGGGGCGGCGCGCAGCGCCTCGGGCCGGGGCGGTGGTCGGGCGACGGGCGGGCGGTCAGCGCGCTGCGCGGGAACGCCATCGAGCAGCCCTAGTGCATCGTGGTGATGGTCAAGCTGGGCAAGAAGACCAAGCGCCATGTGCTGGCGGTGGTGCCCGGGGACCGGCGGGTGGATCTGGGGGCGGTGAAGGCGCTGCTGGGCGGGTCGTACGCGGGCTTTGCGACGCCGGAGGTGGCGGAGCGGCTGGCGCGGAGCGATGGGGGTGCCCCCGCTCAAGCGTAGCCGAGAGTGGGGGAGGGACGATCCTGCCGTTCTCGTTCGACGAGGAGCTGGAGCTGATCGTCGATCCGGTGCTGCTGGAGCAGCCGGAGATCTTCTTCAACGCGGCGCGGCTGGACCGTTCGATGGCGCTGGCGACGGCGGATTACGTCGCGATCGCGGAGCCGCGGGTGGAGCCGATCGCGGGCTGAGCGGCGGCGGGTCGGCCAACGGCCTGCGGCGGGGCGGAAGCCGGGCGGCGGGCGGCGGCCTGCGGCGGAGCTGCGGCCGGAACGGAGAAGGGGCGGCCGGGATCGGATCCCGGCCGCCCCTTCATGCCGTTGTCAGGGCGTTCATCCCGTGATCAGGGCGCGACCGGAAGGTCGGAGGCACCCTTGGCGGCGGCCTTGGCCGTCTGCTTGCCCGGCGTCGGCGTGGCGTGCGGGGCGCAGGTCACATCCGAGGCGTCGATCTTGCCGTCGACGAAGTACGCGTCGACCCGGTCGTTGATGCAGGGGTTGACCAGGCCGGTGACGCCGTGCGAGCCGGCGCCCCGTTCGGTGATCAGACGCGAGCCCGCGAACCGCTTGTGCAGCTCGACGGCGCCGCCGTACGGGGTCGCCGCGTCCCGGGTGCTCTGCACGATCAGCACGCCGGGCAGGCCCTTGCCGGTGGTGACGTTCACCGGGGTGTGCTGCTTGGCGGGCCAGGTTGCGCAGGGCAGGTTCATCCAGGCGTTGGACCAGGTCATGAACGGTGCCCGCCGGTTGACGCGGGTGTTGTCGCGGTCCCAGGTCTGCCAGCTGGTGGGCCACTTGGCGTCGTTGCACTCGACGGCCGTGTAGACGGCATTGCCGTTCTCGGCCGCGATATTGCCGGCGGTGTCCTTGAGGTGCGGGCCGGCGTTCTCGATGAGCGGCTTGTCGTCACCGGCGGCGTAGGCGCTCCACACCTGGGCGACGGTGGCCCACATGGAGTCGTAGTACGGCGCGTTCTGGAAGAAGCCGGTGAGCTCGGCGGGGCCGACGAGGCCACCGATCGGCTGCTTCTTGGCGGTCGCCCGCAGCTTCACCCAGGCCGCCTGGACCTTCTCGGGGGTGTTGCCGAGGTGGTAGGCGGCGTCGTTCTTGGCGACCCACTTCTCCCAGTCGCCCCAGCGGGTCTCGAAGGCCACGTCCTGGTCGAGGTTGGCCTGGTACCAGATGTTCTGACGCGACGGGTTGACGACGCTGTCGACGAGCATCCGGCGAACGTGGTCCGGGAAGAGGGTCCCGTAGACGGCGCCGAGGTAGGTGCCGTAGGAAACGCCCAGGTAGTTGAGCTTCTTGTCGCCGAGCGCGGCGCGGATCACGTCCAGGTCTCGGGCGGTGTTGGGCGTGGTCATATACGGCAGGAGGGCGCCGCTGCGCTCGGCGCAGCCGTCGGCGTACTCCTTGGCGAGCTTGCGCTGGGCGCGCTTGTCGGCCTCGCTGTCCGGCACCGGGTCGGCCTTGGGGGCCTTGACGAACTCCTGCGGGTCAATGCAGGAGATCGCCGCCGAGTGGCCCACGCCGCGGGGGTCGAAGCCCACGAAGTCGTAAGCCTTGGCGGTCTTGGCCCACAGCGGGTTCTTGGTGGTGATCCGGTTCGGGAACTTCATGCCCGAACCGCCGGGCCCGCCCGGGTTGTAGACCAGGGAGCCCTGCCGCTCCTGCTTGCTGCCGGTGCTGGTGGCCCGGTCCACGGCCAGTTTGATGGTGCGGCCGTTGGGCTTGGCGTAGTCGACCGGGACGGTGACATAGCCGCACTGGACGGGGGCCTTGAGGCCCCAGTCCGCCGGGCAGTTCTGCCAGTCGATGCCCTTCTTGGCCGCGCGTGCGGCGGCGGTCTTGACGCCACGCGCTTCGGCCGATCCGGGCCTGTGGTGTTCGCCCGCGCTGGCGGGCGTGGCGGCTATCGCGCCTGCTATGAGCGTGCCGGTCACCAGGGTGCCGGCGGCGCCGAGCGCTGCTGTTCGTCTCACGTGGTGGATCCCCCTGCTTGGTGCGTCGCTTGTGGCGACGGTGATCACAGAGCTGCTACAGAGGGATCCTGTCGTCTGTTGTCCCCTCCTGAACAGGTTTGACCGCGATTTCTTTACCAATCCGTAGGGTTGGCGCGTCGGCCCTGCCCTCCCCCGCGCCCCCGCCCCACAGCTGTACCGGGCTGTACCGGGCTCTACCAGGCGACGGCCACGAAGGGGCGAGAACACGTCAATTGCCAGCCACATATCCAATCGGCATGTGCCGGAGCCCTCCACATCAGTAACCTTCCGTGCAGGTTCCCCCACAGGCTGCCACAAGGAGATCAGAAGTGTCCGGTATCGACCAGGTGTTGGCCCAAGCGATGGGGATCCCCGGCGTGCTGGGCGCCGGGCTGACCGACTGGACCAGCGGACTGGCACTTGGTACGGCCGGACGGGCCCCGCACGACGATCACGAAGCGGCCGCCGCGGACACCGCCGAGGTGGTCCAGGCCGTGGTGCGCAATGCCACCTTCGGGAGCGCCGACGCCGAGGGTCCCGGCCTGGAGGACGTCATCATCACCTCCGCGGGCGGCTACCACCTCATCCGGTTCGTCCGGACGGCCTTCGACAGCCAGACCTGTCTGCATCTGTGGCTGGATCGCGCGCAGGCCAACCTGGCCCTGGCCCGGCTACGGTTGCGCGAGCTGGCGGCGGAGCTGGTCGCGGCCTGACGCCCCGTCATGACCTCTCTCATAGCGTCCTGTCCGGGGGCCGCCTCTCCCGGCCCGCTCGACCACCTGGCCGCGCAACGCGTCACCGGCGCGCTGTACGCCCCCAACGCCTGCTTCTATCTGCGCGACGGCGCCGTGTACTGCGTCGAGGGCACCGCCTCGCCCGGGACCGGCGCCCGGCTCGGCGCGGCCGGGCGGCTGCCCGCGGAGCGCTGGCAGCGGGCCCGGGAGACCGCGGGGCCGACGCACCGGGGCGGACAGTTCCTGGTCGGCGAGGGCTGGCTGACCCAGGGCGAGCTGGAGATCTGCCATCTGGGCGCGCTCCTGGACGCCGCGTTCTTCGCACTGCCGCTGCCGCCCGGCACCACCTCGTTCACCCCGGGCACCGCGCACTGGCTGGGCGTCGTCCGCGCCGTCAGCGCCGCCGCCCTCCAGCGGGCGACGGCCCACCGCCGGGCGCTGCTCGACCGGTTACGGCCCTGGGCGGCGGTCGACGCCGCCCCCGTCGTCCCCGTCGCACCCGCGGACGGGGGCCCCTCCCCCGCCACCGGGCGGCAGCGCCGACTGCTCGAAAGCGCCGACGGCCGGCACACCCCGTGCGAACTCGCCCGCGCACTGGGCCAGTCCGCGTTCCTGACGCTGCTGGACACCCGCCGCCTCGCCGCGGCCGGACTCGTCCGGATGCCCGCCGCGCCCGCCGCGCTGCCCCGGCGGCGCCCCGGCGCCTGTCACCCCGTACCGCCCACCACCCAAAGCCCCCCGCCGAGCTGGCAACTCCCGGTCCCGGATCTGCTCGAAACCCCCGATCCGGATGTTGCCCTCCTTGTCCGACTGCGTACGGCGCTGGAGGAAAACCTATGACAGCCGTGCCCCCTTTCCCGCACCACATCCGGCCATGAGGCACGTATTCGGAATGCGCGTCCTCAGACAGAAAGCCGGCATTCCCCGAAGAGACAGGAGACCCATGACGATCGAACCCGATGTGCGCGAGGAACTGCTCGCACTGCGCGATCAGGTACGGCATCTGCACGGCGGAATGGTGGCCAGTGCGGACGGGATGGTGATCGCCCACGATCTGCGGGACATCGAACCGGACGGCCTCGCCGCGCTGACCGCCGCGGCCATCGGGGTCGCCAAACGGCTCACCGAGGCGACCGGCCGGGGCGGTTTCGAGGAATCCCTCACCCGCGGCGCCGACGGATATATCGCGGCCTATTCGGCGGGCAGCCGCGCGGTACTGACGGCCGTGGCCGGTCCGAAGACCAATGTGGGCCGGCTGCACTGGCAGGCCCGGCAGACGGCGGCACGGATAGGTGCCCTGATGGACAACGGGTCCTGATCCATTCGTATTTCCGACAACACCTCTGACAAGAAGTCTGACTACACCGAAAGGTCCGTCCTACTCATGGCACAAATGGAATCCGCCCTCTCCGATGCGATGTCCACCATCGAAGGCGCCATAGGCGTCGCCCTGGTCGACTACACCAGCGGAATGGCGCTCGCCACGCTCGGCGACAACAATGCGCTGGACCTCAATGTCGCCGCGGCCGGCAATACCGACGTGGTACGGGCGAAACTCCGCACCATGGAAATGCTCGAACTCCAGGGTGCCATCGAGGACATGCTCATCACCTTGACCGCGCAGTACCACCTGATCCGCCCGGTGACCGGAAAGAACGGCTCCGGGCTGTTCCTCTATCTGGTGCTGGACCGCAAACGCGCCAACCTCGCGCTGGCGCGTCACCGTCTGGCCCGGCTAGAGGCCGAACTGGAGGTGTGAGCGGGCGGCCTCGTCCAGGAGGCGCCGTACGCGCAGGGCGTCCGGGGCGACGGCCGTCACCAGGGCCGCGGGGCCGGCGAGCGGGGCGAGGACGCCCGCTCCGGCGCCGTCGGCCGCGTCCCCGAGGAGCCGCACGGCGACCGGATCGTCCGCCAACTCCGGGTCAACGAGCAGGAGTTGACCCGAGGCGCGGTGGCCGTCCAGGACGGCCGCGGTGTCCCAGCCGGGGGCGCCGGGACCGTAGGCCGTCTCCTGGTCGAGGAGGGTGCGGCCCGCGCGCCGGATCCTCAGCCGGCTGCGCAGCGCGCCGGTCGGCTCGCCGCTGCGGCCCAGGACCTGCTCCTCGCGCAGGACGAGTCGGGCGGTGGGGGCCAGATCGACGGTGGTGGTCATCCGCAGATCGCTGCCCGCGGCGGAGATCAGCGGCTCGGGCAGCCACTCCAGGCATGCGCCGTCGGCCACGGTCAGGCGTACGTCGTAGACGGCGTGGTCGGCGCCGCGGCCGGGCAGCGCGACGGTGGCCGCGGCGGCCGTGATCTGCAAGGCCGAACCCTGCTCGGCGACCGCCTCGATGGCCAGCCGGTCGCCGCCGAGCGGGGCGCTCATGGCGCCGACGACGCAGACCCGGGCCCGGTGGCCGTGTGCGCGCAGGCGCCGCAGCGCGATCGGCCCGTCGCCGTCGAGAACCGGGAGGCGGGTGGTGCCCCCACCGTCGGCGCGGGCGGTGATCCGGGCGGTGGCCCGCAGACCGGCCGCCCGGGGGACGGCGGTCGGCGCTGTGGGGGCGGGGACGGCGAGGGTCATGCGGCGCCCGCGGTCCAGTGGGCCAGCTGGTGGCGGACCCAGTCGGCGACCGGCTGCACACCGTTCTCCGCCTTCAGCGCGGTGAAGGCGACGGGGAGGTCACCGCGCTGGGTCTTGGCGTCGCGGGCCATGCCCTCCAGGTCGACGCCGACGTAGGGCGCCAGGTCCGTCTTGTTGATGACGAGCAGGTCGGAGGCGGTGACGCCGGGACCGCCCTTGCGCGGGATGTCGTCGCCGCCCGCGACGTCGATGACGAAGATCTGGGCGTCGACCAGGCCCTTGGAGAAGGTGGCGGTCAGGTTGTCGCCGCCGGACTCCACCAGGACGAGGTCGAGCGGGCCGACGGCGTCTTCCAGGTCCTCCACGGCCTCCAGGTTGGCGGAGATGTCGTCGCGGATGGCGGTGTGCGGGCAGGCGCCGGTTTCGACGGCGGCGATCCGTTCGGCGGGCAGCACGGCCTCGCGGAGCAGGAATTCGGCGTCCTCGCGGGTGTAGATGTCGTTGGTGACGACGGCGATGGACAGCTCGTCGCGCAGCGTGCGGCACAGGGCGGCGACGGTGGCGGTCTTGCCGGTGCCGACCGGCCCTCCGAGCCCGATGCGCAGAGCGCGGCGGCGCCCGTCGGGCCGTACCGGGTCGGCGGCGCTGTAGGTGTGGCGCTGGGGGAAGGTGTCCTGGTGGTCGAGGTGCATACGGACTCCGAGCGGGTTCGGGGGGTGGGTGCGGGTCAGGACGCGAAGAGCCGTACCGGCCAGGCGGCGTGCGCCTCGGCGGTGATGTCGAGCAGCGGCGCGGAGGCGGCGGGCAGGGCGTCGACGCCTTCGGTGACGGCCCGGGCCGCGGCCTCGGTGCCCTGCTGCGCGACCTGGTCGACGTCGGCGGCGAGGCGGGCGAGGACGGCGGTGGCGTCGAAGGGGTCCAGGCTCAGCAGGCGGACGGCGGCGGTGGCCGGGCCGCTGATGTTCTCGTAGGCGACCGCGTAGGCGGCATCCAGCGGCGCCAGTCCGGCCGACCGTGCGGCCAGTCCCAGCACCACCGGCTGGTGTGCGCCGCGCGGCCGGGCCGCGGCCAGCGCGTCCAGTTCGGCCGAGGGCCAGGTGGCGCGGGCGGCCCGCATCATCTGCCGGCCGAGCCGCCGGGCGACCTGCCGTAGGGCCGGGACGGGCGTACGGGCGTCGGCCGCGTCGTCCACCAGGAGCGGGTCGCAGCCGGCCGCGGCCGCGGCGGCGAGCCCCGCGGCGACCAGGCCGGCGGTGTGCAGCCGGCCCCGGCAGAAGCGTTCCAGGGTGGCGGCGTCCTTGATGCGTCCCGCGGTGACGGCCGGTTCGGCGCCGCCGGAGTGGGCGTGCCCTCCGGCGGGGAACCGGCCGTCGGCGAGGACGAGCAGCGCGGCGCGGCTCATGCCGACACTCCCCCAGTCTCCGACCGGGGGTACCCCCACGCTTCGCCCGGCCTCGCATTCGCCAGGCGCGCACCTTTGAATGATTCGCTCGCTACGCTCGCTCATCGGTGGTGTTCCAGGGTGTTCATGGGTCCGCTCAGAAGAGGAAGTACCGCTGGGCCATGGGGAGTTCGGCGGCGGGGTCGGGTTCGACCACCTCGCCGTCGATGGTCACCGTGAAGGTGTCGGGGTCGACCTGGACCCGGGGCAGCGCGTCGTTGTTGCGCATGTCCGCCTTGGTGACGCCGCGGGTGGAGCGGATGGCTTCGTAGCGCTTGGCCAGCGGCAGGCGCTCTGGGAGATCGTCCTCAAGGGCCTGCGGGGAGACGAAGTTGACGGAGTTGCTGCCGGGGGCCTTGCCGATGGCGCCGAACATCGGGCGGGGCAGCACCGGCTGTGGGGTGGGGATGGAGGCGTTGGCGTCGCCCATCTGCGCATAGGCGATCTGGCCGCCCTTGATGACCAGTTGCGGTTTGACGCCGAAGAACGCCGGGTCCCACAGGACGAGGTCGGCGAGCTTGCCCGCTTCGACGGAGCCGACGACATGGTCGATGCCCTGGGCGAGGGCCGCGTTGATGGTGTACTTCGCGACATAGCGGCGGGCGCGGTGGTTGTCCGCGCTGCCGTCGCCGGCCAGGGAGCCGCGGCGCCGCTTCATGACGTGCGCGGTCTGCCACGTACGCAGCACGACCTCGCCGATGCGGCCCATGGCCTGGGCGTCGGAGGACATGATCGAGATGGCGCCGAGGTCGTGCAGGATGTCCTCGGCGGCGATGGTGGAGGGCCGGATCCGGGATTCGGCGAAGGCGAGGTCCTCGGGCACCGCGGGGTTGAGGTGGTGGCAGACCATCAGCATGTCGAGGTGTTCCTCGACGGTGTTGACGGTGTGCGGCCGCGTGGGGTTGGTGGACGCGGGCAGGACGTTCGCCTCGGAGACCATCGCGATCATGTCGGGGGCGTGGCCGCCACCGGCGCCCTCGACGTGGAAGGCGTGGATCGAGCGGCCGGCGATGGCGGCGAGGGTGTCGCCGAGGAAGCCCGCCTCGTTCAGGGTGTCGGTGTGTATCGCGAGCTGGGCGCCGCTCTCCTCGCAGACGCTCAGACAGGCGTCGAGGACGGCGGGGGTCGCGCCCCAGTCCTCGTGGATCTTGAAGCCGAGGATGCCGGCGCGCAGCTGGTCGCGCATCGAGGCGAGGGAGGTGGTGTTGCCCTTGCCGAGCAGTCCGACGTTGACCGGCAACGAGTCCATCGCCTCGAACATCCGGGCCACGTGCCAGGCGCCGGGGGTGATGGTGGTGGCCTTGCTGCCTTCGGCCGGTCCGGTGCCGCCGCCGACGAGGGTGGTGACGCCGGACGCCAGCGCCTCGTCCGCCTGCTGGGGGCAGATGAAGTGGACGTGGGTGTCGATGGCGCCGGCCGTGAGGATCTTGCCGTTGCCGGCGATGATCTCGGTCTCGGGGCCGATCACCAGGTCGGGGTGGACGCCGTCCATGGTGTCGGGGTTGCCGGCCTTGCCCAGGGCGACGATCCGGCCGTCGCGGATGCCGACGTCGGCCTTGATGATGCCCCAGTGGTCCAGGACGACGACGCCGGTGATGACGGTGTCGGGGGTGCCCTCGGCGCGGGTGGCGCGGGACTGGCCCATGGATTCGCGGATCACCTTGCCGCCGCCGAAGACGGCCTCGTCACCGGCCCTGCCGGGGCCGCCCGAGCGGTCCTCGGTGATCTCGATGACCAGGTCGGTGTCGGCGAGCCGGATCCGGTCGCCGGCGGTGGGGCCGAAGAGATCGGCGTACGCCTGGCGGGTCAGCTCAGCCATCGAGGGTGCCTCCGGTCTCGCCGCGCAGGCCCGCGACGATCCGCTTGCCCGCGATGGGGACGAGCTCGACCTCGGTGGGAATGCCGGGCTCGAAGCGCACGGCGGAACCGGCCGCGACGTTCAGCCGCATACCGTGCGCGGCCGCGCGGTCGAAGTCGAGACCGGGGTTGGCCTCGGCGAAGTGGTAGTGGGAGCCGACCTGGACAGGGCGGTCGGCGGCGTTGAGGACGGTCATGCGCGTGAGGGGGAGGCCTTCGTTGAGGCGCACCGGCTCGTCGGCGTAGAGGATCTGTCCCGGGATCATCGTCTGCTCTCCCGTGGTCAGTCGGGTCAGTTGATGGGTTCGTGAACGGTGACGAGCTTGGTGCCGTCGGGGAAGGTGGCTTCGACCTGCACGTCGTGGATCATCTCGGGGACGCCTTCCATGACGTCGTCCCGGCCGAGCACCTTGCGTCCCGAGGACATCAGCTCGGCGACCGTCCGGCCGTCGCGGGCGCCTTCGAGGATGTGCACGGTGAGCAGCGCGAGGGATTCGGGGTGGTTGAGCTTGAGTCCTCTGGATCGTCGCTTTTCGGCCACGTCTGCCGCCACATGAATCATCAAGCGTTCTTGTTCATGCGGGGTCAGTTGCATACGTTCCACCTCACAGTCTTCACACCCGGGAACATTTCCCCAGGTCACGGGCGTGGGCGAACCCGCGCGCTTAGATGTACCACGCATTAACTAAAGGGGGAGCAAATCGACTTCCAGCAGTTCACCATCGACATCTCCGCACCGTGAGCGTAGTTCGGCGCGATTTCAGCGGCGTTACGCACCGGGACATCCGGACACCCGATCCCACCCTCGCCGTAACATGCCGCACTTCCCTCCGTTACCTGTCGGCAACGGGAGGCACCGGGGCGTACCACACCCTGCAATTGCCTAGAAAGAGGGGAAAACGGGCGGATACGCGATCGCAACGACTGGTCCGCGAACGGCCCCCTGTCCGGTATCCGCTCTTGACCGTACGGAAAGTGATCGCAATCCTCAGGTGCGCGCCCAGCATGCGCGCGTCAAGACCACGACGCGTGCGACATCTGCGCGCGCCAGAACACCCAACAGCTCCGCTCCAACCCCCCACACCAGGAGCCTTACGTGACTCGTTCCGTACGAATACGCCGGGCCGCGCTGGCCACGGGCGCCGCCACCGCCCTCGCCGCCACCCTCTTCACCGCGGCCGGCGCCTATGCCGGTCCCGCGTCGGCCAACGCCCCGGACATCGACGTGAAGGCCGTCAAGGCCGACCTCGACCAGCTCCAGTCGATCGCCGACGCCAACGGCGGCAACCGCGCCCACGGGAAGGCGGGATACAAGGCGTCCGTCGACTTCATCAAGGGCAAACTGGACAAGGCCGGATTCACCACCCAGATCCAGGAGTTCGACAACAACGGCGCCAAGGGCTACAACGTCATCGCCGACTGGCCGGGCGGCGACGAGGGCAAGACCGTGATGGCCGGCGCCCACCTGGACTCGGTCGACGCGGGTCCCGGCATCAACGACGACGGCTCCGGTTCGGCCGGCATCCTCGAAGTTGCCCTCGCGGTCGCCAAGTCCGGCCTCAAGCCCGCCAAGCATCTGCGGTTCGCCTGGTTCGGCGACGAAGAGGACGGCATGGTCGGCTCGCGGGCCTATGTCGACAAGCTCGGCGCCGACAAGTCGAAGATCGACTCGTATCTGAACTTCGACATGATCGGCTCGCCGAACCCGGGCTACTTCGTCTACGACGACGACAGCCGCCTGGAGAAGGTCTTCAAGGACTGGTTCGCGACCAAGAAGATCGCCACCGAGAAGGAGACCGAGGGCGACGGCCGCTCGGACCACGCCTCGTTCAAGGACGCGGGCATCCCGGTCGGCGGCCTCTTCTCGGGCGCCGACTACATCAAGACCCAGCAGCAGGCGAAGAACTGGGGCGGCGAGGCGGGCAAGGCGTTCGACGCCTGCTACCACCAGTCCTGCGACACCTCGAAGAACCTCGACGAGAAGGCGCTGGACATCAACACCGACGCCATCGCGCACGCCATCTGGCAGCTCAGCTCCTGAGCCACCCGCTCCCCCGTACGGTCGGCGCCCGCCGAACCGTCATCTCTCGCGACCCGGTCGCCGGTCCCCGGCGGCCGGGTCGCGGTGTTCTGCCGCGATACCGAACCGGCGCCGTTCGCCCGCAGCGGACGGCAGCTGCCGCACGGCGGACACCGTGCTGATCACCTGCTCGTCCTGAGCGTCCTGCTCGCGCCGCCCCAGCTCTTCGAGGAGTTGCAGGTCAGCGGCGGACACCAGCGCGACCAGGGGTTTTCCGTGGCGGGTGACGACCACCCGCTCGCTGCCGTAGACGACGCGGTTGATCAGATCCGCGAACTCCGCCCGGGCTTGCGTCACCGGAATTTCGTAGGCCATGCTCCTAGCCTATGTAATGTTCACCTGGTCCGCCGTGGTCCGTGGCAACAGCGAACATCCAGGTCAGAGGTTCTCGCGTACTCCCGTGCGCTCTCGTGTGTGAGAGATGTGTGAGACGAGGCGAGACGACCCGCTACCCGCAGCGGAGCGGCTGCAGCACACGGCGACCGCGCCGGCCCGCTTGGTCGGCACCGACCAGACACTCATCATCCCCGACACCGCGAACACCGCCTGGCTGTGACTGCACGCCTCCGACGAGCTGGCCGGGCTGACCGACCGGGTGCGGACTGTAACCGACCCCGCCCCGGGGGGGGCACCTCGCCCTCAGTCCGCCCGCACACGGCATGAGCGGGATGCGCCGCAGCTACTACGGCGCACGCGAGGTGGAACCCGTCGCCCGGCTCGCTCCCGGTGAATGGCTGACCAACTACCGGGAGGTACGTCTCGTCGCCCTCCGTCGATGGTTGGGCCGCTCGAACAGCGTGAGCTGGGTGCTCGCCGTCGCGTGGACGAACTGTGAGAGGAGGCCGACCGCATCCAGGCCGAGTCGGCCGTGGGCGAGCAGAGCGGAATCACAGCGTGGATCTTCCTTGCCGGGTGCGGCGTTATGGCGCCGCGCGAAGCTGTGCGGCCTCCTGGCGCAGCGCCACCACGGCAGCCGTCACCTCGGGAGAGCGGTCGCGGACCGTGACGGCGACGATGGCTCGGCCGAGCCAGGCGGGGTCGTCGACTTGGACGATGCGGACGCCGGCGGGGACCGCGGCGGCGGCTACTTCGGGGAGTACGGCGATGCCGAGCCCGGTGGCGACAAGGCCGAGGCGAGTGGGCCATTCGCGAGCGGCGTAGGCGATCCGCGGTTGGTCGAGGGTTGGCCAGGCGCCGAACTGAGGGTCGTCACGGAGGCCCTTGCCGACGATCCAGGGTTCGTCCCTCAGCTCGGTCACCGGGATGGTTCCGCGGCCGGCGAACCGGTGGTTGGCGGGGACGGCGAGCAGGAGACCGCCGTCCAGGAGCAGGTCGCGGCGCAGTCCCTCGAAGTCGTAGGCGGGCAGGTCCGGTCCCACGCCGATCACTGCGACGTCGATGCGCTGAGCGCGGAGTTGGCGAAGCTGCGTGGGCGAGGACGCCTCGCCGAACTCGACGATCAAACCCGGGTGGTCGTTTCCAAGGCGTGCCAATGTCCTGGGGACGAGCACGGCGGCGGCCGAGGGGAAGGCCGCGATGGCGACGCGTCCGGTGACGTGGTCCTGCAGCCCGGCGAGGTCTGTGCTGGCGGCGTCGATCTCGTTGAGGACCGTCGTGGCTCGGCGGGCGAGCATCATGCCCGCGGGAGAAGGGGCCACCCCGCGAGCGCCCCGGACGAACAGCGGTGCACCCGCGGCGGCCTCCATCGCCGCCACCTGACGGGACACCGCTGACTGCGTGTATCCGAGTGCGTCGGCCGCGGCGGTGAACGATCCGGTGTCGACCACGGCCTGGATGACGCGGAGACCAGTGAGGGTGAAGTCGGCCACGCCGTCATCCTGACACATTCCAAAACCGCATGTCTTATATGTAAGACCTTCGCTGGTGGAATACCACGATCAGCAGCACGATGGAAGTAGCAACCGCAAGCAATCCAGCCACCTGCAGGGAGCACCAGCCATGGCCAAGACCTGGTTCATCACGGGCAGTTCGAGGGGATTCGGCCGCGAGTGGGCGGAGGCGGCGCTCGAACGCGGCGATCACGTCGCGGCGACGGCCCGGGACGTCAGCCAGCTGACCCCTTTGGTCGAGCGGCACGGGGATGCGGTATTGCCGGTCCGGCTCGACGTCACCGACCGCGCCGCGGTGCATGAGGCAGTGCAGCGTGCCCACGCGCATTTCGGTTCGCTGGACATCGCGGTCAACAACGCCGGCTACGGGCATTTCGGCATGGTCGAGGAGGTGAACGAGGACGACCTCCGGGCTCAGATGGAGACCAACTTCTTCGGCGCAGTGTGGGTCACGCAGGCCGTGCTGCCCCTCATGCGGTCGCAACGAGCGGGAAGGATCCTGCAAGTGACCAGCGAGGGCGGCGTACGTGCATTCCCCGGCATCGGTGCGTACCACGCCTCCAAATGGGCTCTTGAGGGGCTGTCGGAGTCTTTGGCGCAAGAAGTTGCAGCCTTCGGCATCCACATCACCAACGTCGAGCCTGGCCCTTATGCCACCGACTGGCTGGCTCTCGGGGCACGGCACAGTGAGCGGCACCCGGACTACACCGAAGTCCACGCGGCCACTGCGAAGGATTTCGAGGTAGGCAACCCGCGCGCGACCCGCGACGCGATTCTTCGGATCGTCGATGCGGAGCGGCCCCCACTGAGGATCTTCCTCGGCAAGTCCTTCACCGACGTTGCTGGTCTTTACGAGGAGCGTCTGAGTACCTGGCGCCAGTGGCAGCCGGTCTCCCTGGCTGCGTTCGGCTAAAGCAGCAACGCCGGGTATCAGTGGTGGGCGTTATGTGGGCGAGGGTCTGCTCGGTGCTGTCGGGAGCGAAGGCGCCGTCGATTCCTTCAGCGGCCCCCTCGGCCGCTTCGGCAGGGCGGGGGATGAGGATCCTCTCGTAGGCGGTGACGGCATCGCCAACGGTGCCACCCTTCCCGCGCTGCTGGGCGAGGCGGACCGGGGCCAGGACCAACTGAATGCCGCTGCCTTCGCCAAGGACATGAGGGACAACCCCGGGGTGCAGCTCTGGGAGCGTCCCGGATCCTCGAACTGGACAGCAGTCACTGGACTGTGCTCCAGAGGCCGGCCGAGGTCGCCGCTGCCCTGAAGGAGCCTGGAGCGGCTATCCGTGTCACTGACCGCGACGCGCTGAGCCGCCCCGCACGGCCGCAACGCTGGTGGGGCGGCACGCTCGCTGACAACCACCGGTTTCCAGACGGTCACCGTCAGTGCGGTTCGGGCGACCGGACGGGCAGGAGCGTTCAGGGCCGAGCCAGGTTCGGAGCTCGTGCCGTAGGGCCGACCACCCCTTGATCGGGCGCTCGATGCCCTCGCCTGGCCGCCCTGATGCCCCTGCGATCGAGAAGGACCACAGTGGAGGCAGGAGCTAGGAGGAGGCTGCTGCGATGTCCGGAGCAACGACAGGGCCCACGTCAGCCCCCTACCTGCCGATCGCCGAGCACGGCCTGATCGGGGACCTGCACACGGCGGCGCTGGTGGGCACCGACGGAACCATCGACTGGTATTGCTGTCCCTCCTTCGACTCCCCGAGCGTCTTCGCCGCCATCCTTGACGCGGACCGCGGCGGCACGTTCGAGCTGTCCGCCGCCGTGCCGGCGGACACGAAGCAGTTCTACTTCCCGGACACCAATGTGCTGATCACCCGGTTCTTCACCGAGGACGGGCTCGGGGAGGTCCAGGACTTCATGCCCGTGGCGGACTCCATGCAGTCCGACCGCCACAGGCTGATCCGGCGGGTGGTGTGCGTCCGCGGCACCATTCCGTTCCGGGCCCGGGTGGCGCCCCGGTTCGGCTACGGCGCCCACCCGCACACCCTGCGGATGCTGGAAGGGTCCGCCCTGTTTGCGTCCGAGGCGCTGTCGCTCACGCTGACCGCCACGGTGCCGCTGGAGTCCGACGGGAAGGACGTCTGGACGCGATTCGCTCTCTCCCAGGGTGAGACGGCGGTCTTCGCTCTGAACCGGGTCAGCCAAGAGACTCCGCCGCGCGGCTGCCTGCTCGCCGAGGCCGAGCGGGAGTTCACGGCCACGGTCGCGTTCTGGCGGCGCTGGCTGCACCATTCCCGGTACCGCGGCCGGTGGCGGGAGATGGTGCACCGCTCCGCCCTCACCCTCAAGCTGCTCACCTACGTGCCCACCGGCGCGATCGTGGCAGCCCCCACCACCAGCCTGCCCGAGCAGATTGGCGGCGGCCGCAACTGGGACTACCGCTACGCGTGGGTGCGCGACTCCGCGTTCGCCGTCTACGCGCTGCTCAGGCTCGGCTTCGCCGAGGAGGCCGAAGCCTTCATGGGGTTCCTCACCCAGCACATCGAGCGGCGTGACGTCGGACCGTCCGGGCCGCTCCAGATCATGTACGGCATCGACGGACGCTCCGAACTGCCCGAGACCGAGCTGCCCCATCTGGAGGGCTACCGGGGCTCGGCGCCCGTGCGGGTCGGCAACGGTGCCGCTACCCAACTGCAGCTCGACATCTACGGCGCCCTGATCGACTCCGTGTACCTGTACGACAAGTGGTGCCAACCTCTTTCCAGCGGTCGCTGGCGTGCGGTGTGCGCTCTGGTGGACTGGGTCTGCGAGCACTGGGACCAGCCGGACGAGGGCGTGTGGGAGACCCGCGGCGGGCGTAAGAAGTTCCTCTACTCCCGGCTGATGTGCTGGGTGGCCATCGATCGTGCGATCCGCATCGCCCAGCACCGGAGCCTTCCCGCCGAGCTCGGCCGCTGGGGCCCGGTCCGGGACGCGATCTACTGGCGGATCATGGAAAAGGGCTGGGCGCCCAGCAGGCAGGCGTTCGTTCAGCACGAGGACGGCGACGTGCTGGACGCGGCGGTGTTGATGATGCCGCTGACCAAGTTCATCGCCCCCAACGACCCCGTGTGGCTGTCCACCCTCGACGCCCTCGGCAACGAACTGGTCTCCGACTCCCTGGTCTGGCGCTACGACCCCGAGGCCAGCCCCGACGGGCTCGAAGGCGAGGAAGGCACCTTCTCCATCTGCTCCTTCTGGTACGTGGAGGCTCTCACTCGCGCCGGACGCCTGGACGAAGCACGCCTGGCCTTCGAGAAGATGCTCACCTACGCCAACCATGTCGGCCTGTTCGCCGAGGAGATCAGCCACACAGGAGAGCAACTCGGCAACTTCCCCCAGGCGTTCACCCACCTCGCCCTCATCAGTGCGGCCTTCAACCTCGACCGCGCCCTGGGCTGACAGGTGGCCCTCCCCCGGGACCAACCGCCGTCCCGCACCGTGGCCGTGCGAACCCCCGTTCTCCCCGCATGCTGGAAAGGGGGGAGACGATGGAGGAAGGACTCCCGGAGCACGAGACCACGGTCAACCTGACCACCAACTGAGTCCTCATCCTGCGGGGCCACCCCGAGCAAGTGGACCACCTGCGCCGCGAACCCGAGGCTGCGGACCCGCCCCCTTACCGCCGGAACACCATGCGCCGCGGGCCCTGACACCCGCCCATCCAGCTATGAGGCTGCCGCGGGAAGGGGCCGCCGGGCGAGGTCGCGGGCCTCATCCGCGGAGAGGTCCAGCAGGTGCAGGAGCATCTCGACCATCTTGCTTGCAGTCCCGCCTTGGCCACTCCACACGTCGCGCTCGGCAAGATAGCGACGGTGCTCATACCTGGGGGGTGATGACGGCGCGTCCTTGGATCTTGCCGTCGTGCAGGAGCTGGTATGCCGCGCCGGCGCGTTCCAGGGGGAAGTGCTCGACCAGCATCTTGATCTTCTGCTGTTGGGCAAGGGTGATCACTTCGATGAGTTCGGGGATGAAGCCCCAGTAGGGGGAAGCGACCGAGCATTCGTGCGGGGGGCTCGAGAAGTCGACGGGCAGGGCCCCGCCGCCGAGACCGACGATGGTCAGGTGGCCGAGCACCCGGGCCATCTGAGCGGCCATCCGCAGAGTCGGGTCCACACCGACCATGTCCAGCACGAGCTGAGCGCCCTGCCCCCGCGTCATGTCCTTGATGCGCGTCACCGCCTGCTCGCCCGAAAGCAGCGCCTCGTCGGCGCCCATGCGCTTTGCGGTCTCCAGCTTGCCGGCGTCGGTGTCCACGGCGACGACGGTGGTCGCCGCGCTGAGCGCTCGCAGAATCTGGATGGCCATCTGGCCGAGACCACCCGCCCCGATCACCACTGCGGTCGAGCCCGGCCCCAGCAGATGCAGCGACCGCTTGACGGCGTGATAGCTGGTCAGCCCCGCGTCGCTGAGCGGGGCTGCCCCGCGGGGATCGAGGCTGCCCAGCGGGATCAGGAATCGCGACGCCGGGACCAGCAGGTACTCGGCCATTCCGCCGTCGTGGCCGGCCAGGCCCCCGCCCAGACCGGCGGTCTCCTGGCAGTAGTTCTCCCGGCCCTCCCGGCAGTTGGCGCACAGTCCGCAGCCCCAGGGACCGTAGACGATCACCGGGTCTCCGGGCGCGAAGCCGGTGGCGCCCGGTCCCAGCGTCTCCACCCACCCCGCATTCTCATGGCCGAGTGTGAAGGGCAGCCTCGTGTCGTCTCCAGGTGCGGGTGCCTGCATGATGTGCAGATCGGAGTGGCAGGCACCGGCGCCCGCGACCTTCACCAGGACCTGCCCCGCCCCGGGCTCGGGCACCGGTGCCTCGCGCAGCTCGGGTGGTTGTTGCCACTCGACCAGTTGAAAAGCCCTCATGGCGATTCCTTTGCGCGAGCTGGTCAGTCGCGGATTCCGTCGATGTCGAGCAGGACGTGGCGTGGGCCGCGGAAGATCTGGTTGCGGCGATACGGCGGCGGATCCTCGACGAGCCGCGGGTTCTCCACGCGGCGGAGGAACTCGCCGAGCGCGATCTGGACCTCGAGCCGCGCGAGCGGCGCGCCGAAGCAGTAGTGGATGCCCTGGCTGAAGCCGACGTGCTGGTTGTCGGGGCGTTCGATGTGTGGCTCGTCGGGGTTCTCGAATCGTTCGGGGTCGCGGTTCGCCGAGCCGTAGGCGATGAAGAGGGGCGCACCCTTCGGAATGGTGGTGCCGGCAATGTCGATGTCCTCCAGCGCTGCCCGGGTGTGCCAGATCTGGACCGACGACTCCAGGCGCAGGAACTCCTCGATGCCGGGCACGAGCAGCTCCGGCTGGTGGCGCAGCTGCTCGTGGACGTGGGGGTGGCGCAGCATGGTGAGAACGCTGTGGGCGATCAGGTTGACCGAGGTCTCATGCCCGGCGAAGAGCAGCAGCAGGGCATCGCTGATGATCACATCCTGGGGCAGGCGCCCCTCGGGGCCGTCGTCGTTGACCATCGCCGAGTACATGCCCGGGCCGGGCTGCTCGGCGTACTGGTGAAGCAGGTCGGCCAGGAACTGCCGGATGCCGGTCACCGCATCGGGGACGCGCTGCGCCCGGCGCTGCTGCTCCGGGTCGTTCGCCTCCGGCCCGAAATCGATCCCGTCCAGGGCGGTCTCGATCCAGTCGTGGAAAAGCGGTATGGCTTCCAGCGGTACGCCCAGGACCTTGCAGATCATGGTCGCGGGCAGCGGGAAGGCGAACTCGTCGACGAGGTCGATCCGGGTCTTGCCCTCCATCTGGTCCAGCAGCTCGGCGGTGAGGCGGCGGATCTCGGGCTCGAAGTCAGCGACCATGTGGGGGCACTCGGGCGGGCCGAAGTGCCGCGTCATCCGGCGGCGATCCACGTCGTGCTGGGGCGGGTCCACAGTGATGATCGATCCCTCGAGGGGATTGTCGGGCTGGTCCGGCTCGGGGCGTTTCCTCGGATCCGAGGTGACGCGCAGGTCGTGCAGCAACTGGACGACCTCCCGATAGGTGCTGACGACGTACGAGCCGTCCGGCTGGCGCGCCACCGGGGTCTTGCGCAGCTCTTCGTAGAAGGGGTACGGATTGGCGCGGTTGGCGTAGCGGAGCGACTGCTGCCAGGGCGTTTCCTCGGCCATGATGGTGTTCTTCTTCCTGGGTGCGCGGGCCGGTGGGTCGCTTCGTCGCGAGGGGTGCTTCAGCGTCGGGGCCGGAACACGGCCTTGCGCTCGCTCGGATCGTGGCCGGTCAGGACGACTTCGGGTATCGCCGTCGGGACACCCAGCTCCGGGAACTGGGCGGGTATCGGCTTGGTGTCGTCGGGCCGGTCCCAGCCCGGTGGCGGGGGCGGGAACGGACCCGATTCCTCGATCAGCTGCCCGTAGTACTCCAGCCACTTACCGTGATTGAAGGTGACGGCGGCGACGATGCGGCCCCGGCGGCCGTAGGCGGCGGCGAAGCGGCGCTCCTCGACCGATCCTTGCGTAAAGACGATCTCGTCGCCGAAGGACGGCACGCCGACGGACTTGATGTTGACGCCGAACTGGCCGGACCAGAAGCCGGGCAGCAACAGGTGCGGGCGGTAGTGGGGCTCGAGGTTCACCATGTTGTGCGCCGCGGCCTGGGCGCCGAGGACGGCGTTGTCCCAGTGCTCCATCGCGAGGAACTGATACTCGTACAGCACGTGGGGCGCGCGCGCCACATCCCCCGCCACATAGACGCTGTCGGTCACCACGCCGTTGATATCGAAGGCCCGACCGCCCGCGTCGCAGCCGACGCCCCAGAAACCGGACGCCAGCCCGGAGCCCTCCAGCCACTCCACATTGCGGATCGACCCCAGCGAGGCCACCACCACGTCGGCCTCAACGGTGGTCCCGTCCGAGAACCGAGCACGCCGCACGTGCCCGTCGGCGTCACCCTCCAGCGACGACACGCCCACCCCGCAGCGCAGGTCCACTCCATGGTCGCGCTGCATCTCCGCCGCGATCTCGCCGATCACCCCGCCGAGCGCGCCGACCAGCGGCGCCGAGCCCCGCTCGGCGACAGTCACCGGGAGATCGAGTTCCCGGCAGACGGAGGCCATCTCCGAGCCGATGAACCCGGCACCGATGATCAGGACCCGTGACGGCCGCGCGGCCAGCGCCTGTTGAAGTCGCGCAGCATCATCACGCGAGCGCAGCGTGTACACGCCCTCCAGGGCGGCTTCGGCCGGGTTGGGCCACTGGCGCGCGCGGGTGCCCGTGGCGATCAGCACCCGGTCGTACGGGACCTGCTCGCCGTCCTCCAGACGTACCTGCTTGGTTGCCCGGTCCAGCCCGGTGGCTGCCACCCCCAGCCGCCACTGCGCATCCACTTCTCGCAAGCGGGGCAGCTTGGTGTGGTCGGCCGGCACCCACCCTTTGAGTACCTGCTTGGACAGTGGGGGACGGTCGTAGGGCTCATGCGGCTCGTCCCCGATGATGGTCAGAGGCCCGCTGAAGCCTTCCTCACGCAAGGTTTCAGCGGCCCGCAGTCCCGCCAGGGAGGCGCCGACGATGACGATCCGGGCGTTGGCCCTGAACTTGCGCACCACCTCCGCGACCATTGCGGGCACCGTCATGGCGTCACGCTCCGCTCCGCGCCTTCCAGGCGGTCGATCACGATCGCTTGCACCGGGCAGGCGGCAGCGGCCCGCTGAACCCGCAGGCGCTGCTCGTCATCCGGGTTCGGCTCGTAGGTGAGCGTCTCGTCACCACTCAGTCTGAAGACCTCGTGGGCCAGAAACACGCACTGTGCGTATCCCTGGCAGCGATTCAGGTCCACGACGATCCGCATGGCGGACTCCTTCCGTCCTGTCTCCGGCCCCACAGCGACCATCGACGCGGTCATTCGTCTCCGCCGCAGTCATCAGGGCCCATCAGGCCCTTTCGGTCGGGTAACCCGGCTGCACAGCCGACCGGTTGCACCAGCCGAGCCACCCGGCTGAGCGCCCATGTGTCGGATCTTGTTCGCCCCGGCGGTTCCTTCGCAGGACGCTTATGGCCGGTGGGCGTCACAGCCCGGAGGCCGCGGTCCACACACGACGGCCTGGGCGTCAAGGCGATGCAGATGATCCCTTATAAAAGGAATTATTCGCCTCATACTCCATGACCACAAATCCGCTACTGCCAGGGAAAATGTGCTCGGTACCGGGTATTCCAGCCCGCCACCGGCGGCGTTCGCGGTCACGGCAGTGCAGCGACCAGGTGCGCGTGGCTGTCGCCAGCGGCCTGCGTGGTCCCATTGAGGGCTGGTTTGTGAACACGGCCGTCGAAGAGGGCGGAGGCTTCGCAGTTGCCTTCCCAGATCTTGCCGCCGGCCTTGTCCTGCGGGGCAGAGAGCATCCGCAGCCAACACGCGCCATGGTCAGGATGCACGGCGTGGCTGCTGAGGGTTCGGCCGTGCCGGCCCCAGACTTCCGGGCCATCGACGGTCGGTTCTTCTGCCGCGCCGCCAAGGCCCCCGTCCCGCCGAGCCCGGCCCCCGGCCACCGCCGTATTCGTGGGAATTCCGAGCGACGAACCGTCTGTTTTCGCCGGGCCATACAGAGCCGATGGGGGGACTATGGAGGTGAACTGAACCGACCACCCTGTTCCTGAGAGGAGCAGACGGTATGGCCTCCTCTTCCTTCGATTCCTCAGACGCCGGCCCTCCGCGCGGCACCGAGCCACAGGACGCCTCCGGCACCGAAAGCCTGGGTGGCTTGGCCAACATGGGCTGGCAGGCCCTTCTCACCATGGGCCTGGCTGCCATCGCACTGGGTGTCGTGGTCCTTGCCTGGCCACAGGAGACGCTGCGGGTCGTCGGCGTGCTCTTCGGCGTCTATCTGCTGGTCATCGGTGTCTTCCAGCTGGCCGCCGCCTTCGGCACGCATGTCCCCCGGCATCTTCGGGCGCTGCATTTCCTCACCGGTGCGCTCTCCGTCCTCCTCGGCCTGATCTGCTTCCGGGGCACGCTGGAGTCGATTCTGCTGCTCGCACTGTGGATCGGCTTCGGTTGGCTGGTGCGCGGCATCATGGTGACAGCAACGGCTGCCTCCGCACCCCGGGAGATGCCGGCACGAGGCTGGATGCTGTTCTCCGGAATCATCGGCTTGCTGGCAGGCACCGTGCTGATCGTCGCACCGTTCACCTCGATCGCCGCGCTCACCCTGACGGTGAGCATCATGGCCATAGTCCTCGGGGTGGTTGAGGTCTTCCACGCCATAAGGATGCGGGCCGACGTCGGCCGCCTCGCTCCCGGCACTACTGCCCAGCGACGGCCGCTGTTCCACTCCCGGCCGCACCCCCAGCACTGATTTCTTGCGACTGCCATGCTCCGCTGAGTGCGGCAAAAGTGGGTGTGGTGATGGCTGGAGCTGAGGCGCGTACCCGGGTAGTGGTCGTGATGAATCCACGCTCGGGCGGCGGCAGTCCTGCTCGTTTCGACCTGGCCAACCAGGTCGAGGGCATGGGAGCGCGGGTCTGGTCGACCAGTGTCGATGACGACGCGGCGTCACTCGCGAGGCTCGCCGTCCGGGAGGGGGCTGAGGTACTGGGGGTGGCGGGCGGAGATGGAACGATATCGGCCGTGGCTGCGGTGGCCGCCGACACGGATCGGCCGTTGCTGGTGCTCCCGGCAGGCACGCGCAACCACTTCGCCCGGGATCTTGGCCTCGACATCCGCAACCCGGTGTCCTCACTGAGCGCCCTGACCGATGGCGTGCCCACCCGTGTGGATCTCGGCTTGGTAGGCCCGCGCGTCTTCATCAACAACGTCTCTTTCGGCCCCTACGCCGACGCCTTGCTGGACCCTGGGTACCGGGAGGACAAGGTGCGTGCCCTCGCTTCGGTCACACCCGATTACCTCACAGGAAGGCAATGCGTCGAAGCCGACGTGGACACCCCGCGGGGAGCCGTCCACTTCCCGCAAGTGGTGCTGGTCTCCAACAACCCTTACCACATCGCCACTCCCCGCTACCTGGGGCGTCGCTTCACGCTCGCCTCAGGACTGCTCGGCGCCATCGTGCTGAAGCGTCCGACCGACACCCCACCAGACCTCCTCCGGCACCTGCGCAGTGAGCTGCTGCGGCAGCAGCCCCCAGGTACGGCAGGTGATGCGGCGAGCGCCTGGAGGGCGGCCAGCATCACGTTGCGCGGCCGGGGCCGGCAACTGGATGCAGGGATCGATGGCGAAGCCGTAACGCTGCCTCTTCCGGTCACGTGCGAAACCTGGCCAGGTGGACTGCAAGTGCTGCTGCCGAGAGACCGGCCAGGAATCCCATCGGAGCCGGTGCCCGGGCTCCCGCGAGCACCGCGTGGCCCCTGAAGACAGACAGACAACGGCGAAGGTCCCCACCGCGAACTGGAGTTCTCGTGGTCGTCGCAACACCCCAGCTCAGGGGATGCGATGGAGCGGGCGAGGGTAGGGCCTCTGAACGGTGCCGGACATTTGGGTTGGAAGTAATCGGGCCGGCGCAGGTATGGGCTCGGAGTGGGCGGCATCATGCAGAGCGGCGAGGAGACGTTCGGTGGTGCTGGGCTCCTGATCGTTGAGGGAGGTGAGCGAGACGTCGGGCTGCTCCGGGACGGCAGCGCGGGACGCGGTGTCCGCGAGGGTGGAGGTGATCAAATGCAGGCCCCGTTCGCCGGGCGATCCGGGCCTGCGCCGCGTAGCCGGGAGCCCGCGGCCAAGTCGTGCGGGGAGGCAGCGTCCTCGCCTGAAGCGCCTCCACAGCGCGAACCCTGCGACGCAGCTCAGCTGCGCTCACCGATGCTGTTGACGTCGTGCTCACTCGTTCCCCCACTGCTGTTTGGTATGCCGGCTCATGGCATGCACCGTAGGCACAGGTCAGAACACAACTCGAACCAGCGAACGGAGCCGGCCTCAGAGCCTTATGCCTCCGGCGGGTCCTCCCTCGGAGGGGGAGGGGCTGGTCGTGAGGCTGCCGCGCCGTCGTGGTTGAGGTAGAGGGGGCGGGGTTCCCTCCTCCAACGCGGCCACCAGGCTGCGCCTTCCGGCCACCCTGGTGTTCGACTACCTGACGCCGACCGATGTCGTCCGGCATCTGCGCACCCAGTCGGTCACCGAGGAATCCGCCGGAGCGGACTCGGTCCTGTCCGTCCTCGACAGCCTGGAAAAGGCCATTGCCGGCCTCACCGTCGACGACGTCCAGGCGCTCGACGAGGCAGAGGCATGGCGCGGCCACAACCGGCCCCACCAACCTGCTTATTTCCGCCGTCTGCCGTGACAGCCCGGCTCTGTACGGCTACCTCACCGACCGCCTCGGGCAATTCCCGCACGCAGATCCGCGATATCGAAACCGCACCGGTCATCCGCACCCTCAAGCGGAGGGTGAGTCCGTCAGGTCAATCGGCGCAGCCCATGCCGGCCCAGCCCGGGTAATACGCATCGATCATGGCGAAGGTGGCTTCCGGCTGCTCGATCTGCGGGAGATGGCCGGCCTTGGGGATGACCTCGAGGCGGGCATCGCCGAAGGCGTTGGCGTAGGCCGCCCCGTAGGCCGGGGTGACGATGCGGTCGCTCTCTCCCCAGAGCAGAAGGGTGGGGAGCTGTACGCGTCCCAGGCGGCGTAGCAGCTTGGGGTCGTGCATGTAGGGGTCGCCCGCAAGGATGCGCATGGTGTTCATGTTGGCTTGCCGGATGGCGAGTTGCTCGGCGGGGAGGTCTGCGGGGTCGAGGTAGTAGCGGGCCGAGTCGTGCCAGGCGTATTCAGCGACACCGCGCGCGTCCAGGGTGAAGAAGTCGCGAATCGGTTCGTTGTCGATGTGCACGCCCACGGCATCGATCAGGACGAGTCCACTCATGAGGTGGGCGGTGTCACGGACGGCCATCTCGGCGGCGATCCAGCCGCCGAGCGAGGAGCCGATGACGAGCACGTCGCGCAGCCCGCGGTCGTGCAGGTAATGGAGGTAGGAGAGGGCGAGGTCGTCGATACCGGTGAACCATGGGGGACGGTGGGTGCCGTCCCAGCCGGGATGTACGGGCGTGATGGTGTGCGCCGCACGGGAAATGTGCTCGGCGAGCCCGGCAACCGTGGCCGGACCTCCGCCGCCGTGCAGGATCAGGACGGGCCTGCCGGCGCCGGCTTCGGAGAGTGTGAGGAGCAGGTCCGGGTGCACGGAGACCGTGTGGCGAGAAGGCATGCCACAGACACTAACTAAAGATATTGATATAAGCTAGCTTAGTCGCAGGGTAGGGTGAATTCATGCACGGTGAAATCCAAGTCCTCGGGAGAGCGGTCAAGCAGGCCCAGTACCGGCAACACCGGGCCCTGGACCGGGAGCTGGCCACTGTCGGTACCACGCTCGCCCAGTGGGATGCCCTGCGGGCGATCAGTAACGCGCGTGGGGCATCCGCTCGCGCTCTGGCCGTGGCAACGTTCCAGAGCGAGCAGGCATTTGGCACGCTCGCCGGCCGCCTGGTCGCCCAGGGCCTGATCGAGCGCCGGCCGGGACACGGCCGACGGATCGAGCACCACCTCACCCCCGCCGGTGCACGCGTCCTGAAGGCGGGCCACCAGGTGGCCGACGAGGTGCTGGTCTCGTGTTTCTCCACCTTGTCCGCAGCCGACCGCGCCACCTTGCTCGACCTGCTCCAGCGCGTCAACGCCGACGAGGACACCTGGCGCCACCGGAGTCAACAGGAGCCTTGACAACGGCCTGCACTGTCGTAGATCCCCTTGCGAGGGAAGTCCGGACTGGCCTCGAGGATGCGGACGCGGTGGTTCGAGTCCGCGACCGCCCCGGGCTGTTCACGCATCTGTTCCGTTGGACTACCGGTCGTCGGCCCGCTTCACCACGGTCTGGTCCGGCGTCCGTGCGGCCTTGGCGGTGTCCAGCGAAGCCTTGACCGTCTGACCGTTGGCGAGGGCCAGGTCGGCTTTGTGGTGATGATCCTCAAGGAGGGGAAGGTAGCCGGAGATCGTCGACTCAGTTCTTGTTGCCGGCGCGCAGCCATGCGATGTAGTCGCTGACGGCTCGCTCGGTGTCGTACTGGGCCTGATAGCCGGTGTCTTCCTGGAGACGGCTGATGTCGAGGACCAGGTGCGGTGCATCGCCTCCGGTGGGGAGGCCGACCTGAGCGTCGGGGGCCACCTTCTTGATCGCTTCGATGAGCTGGGTGTTGGTCGTGGCCCGGCCGGAGCCGACGTTGTACGTGCGGTGGTTCAGCCGGTCCGCGAGCTGGAGAAGGGCTATCGCGCGCCCGGTGTCCTTCACGTAGTTGAGGTCGAGCCCGTCCTCGGCGAAGGCCGGCCCCACGAGGTGGGAGAGGTCAGGGGCGGTGCCGCGGGCGGCGGCGTGGATGAGGGCGGGTGCGGCGAAGAACGGATCGGGATGGCCGAGCGGGCCCCAGGTACCGGAGATGCGGTAGTTGACGATGTCGAGCCCTGTGGTGTCGGCGAGGTATCCGCCCAGCAGTTCGCCGACCTTCTTGAAGGTGGGGATCGAGACGGGTGCGTTCATCGGCAGCGGAGCGTCCTCGCGCAGCGGTCCGTCGTTCTTGGCGCCGAAGTAGACCCCGATCGTGCTGGCGACGCCCAGACGCCGCACGCCCCATTCCTGCGCTGCCTGCGCGATGTTCAGCAGCCCGCCGAGCGCCCTGCGGGTTGCCTCGACCGGTGCATGGGGGGCGGGAGGCCAGGGGACAGACCCCGCCAGGTGCACGATGCCCGTGATGGTGTGGCGGCGGCCGATGGGGAGCAGGGCATCGCGATCGGTGATGTCCGCCTGCTCCACCGCCACCCGTGCTCCTGCTCCAGCGAGTACGGCCGGGAGTTCAGGGGCGCGGCGCTGGACCACGACGCAGTCTTCTCCCAGGTCGAGCAGGGCTCGTACGGTGTGGGATCCGATGAAGCCGAGACCTCCGGTGACGAGGATCATCGCCTGTCCTTTCTGAATCGTGATGGTGTCGATGTCGTATGCGTACTCATGCCGAGTGGTGCTCCTTGGCCGAGGCGGTGATGAGCTCGTCGGCGACCCACCGTGCGACGTTGTCGGGGTAGGGCGCGGTCAGTCCGAGGACGATGTGCCGGAAACCGGCGTGGATTGCTTCGCCGATCGCGTGCCGGGTCGCATCTGGATCGGCGTAGGAGACCGGCAGCACGATCGAGCGTGTGATGGCGGCGGGATCGCGCCCGATCTCGGCGCAGTAGCGGTCCAGCAATGCGCTGCGCTCGACGGCGTCGTCGATGTCACCGCCCGGGATGTTCCACAAGTCGGCGTGCTCGGCGACCACGCGCAGCGTCGAGGCGGCGCGTCCGCCGATGAGAAGGGGCGGGGGAGGGCGTTGAACGGGTTTGGGATTGCCGAAGGCGCCGGTCAGCTGGATGTGGGTGCCGTGGAAGTCGAACGGTTCGGTCTCTGTCCACAGTCGCCGGATCACCGTGCATGCTTCGGCGAGGCTGCTCACGGCGTGGGCTGCGTCGTGGAAGGGCAGACCATGGGCTTCGTACTCGCGCCGGGCCACGGGGTGGCCGGGGCGTGACCCGGCGCCGATGCCGAAATCGAGGCGCCCGCCGGAGACGACGTCCACGGTCGCGGCGATCTTGGCCAGCATCGCGGGCGGCCGGAAGCGGTTGCTCGTGACAAGCACGCCCAGACGCAGTCGCTGGGTATGCGCGGCGAGGGCCGAGAGCAGGGTCCAGCCTTCGTAGGCCACCCCGTTGGGGTCGCCGCCGATCGGCATGAGGTGATCGAACAGCCATGCGTGCTCGATCTCCGGGATGGTGTCGGCCTCGCGCCAGACCCGCAGGATGTGGTGGTAGTCGACCTGCGAGGGAGCGGTCATGATCCCGAAGCAGGGAGTGAGAGGTTGCGTCATGGGACCGTGGTTCCTTTCCACGTCAGCGGTGCCGGGCGGGAGCGCGCCGCTCTGCGGCGCGTGTGCGGAAGGGGCCTGAGCCGTGCCGCCTACCAGCAACGTCCGCCCGGCGCGCTGGGTTCTGGTGAGGCTCGCTCACTTGCTGTGCAGCTTCCCCAGCGGGTTGGGGTCTTCCTCCAGTGCGGTGGCCGCCGCCTGCCAGCTGGTGTCCTCGGAGTAAAGGGCGCTGCGCAGGAAGGCCGAGCTGAGCCGCTGGATCAGAGTGACGCGGGCGGGACTCTCGTCCGCAGTGCTTCCGTTCGGTCTGTTTGCGTGGTGGGGCGACGGACCCGGCGATCAGCGGCGCCACAGTGCCGGGCCGGGGAGGGAGGCGAAGGCATGACGAGATGCGCGGCTTGGGTGCCGCGTCCCTGCTCTGGCATCATGAGTAAAACGGAACGTTGCTCCACTAACGATACGGAGCAGTGTTCCGGTTTGCAAGGTCAGTCACGGAAGGAGCGCCGCGGTGAACGACAGCGGCCAGGGTGCGGGAAGCACAGCCGGATCCAAGCGCAAGGACGCCCGGCGCAACAAGCAGACCCTGCTGGACGCGGCCGCCGCGGTCTTCGTCACCTCGGGCGTGGAAGCGCCGGTACGCGACATCGCGGCCGAGGCCGGCGTCGGGATGGGCACGATCTACCGCCACTTCCCCACCCGGGCAGATCTGATCATCGCCGTCTACCGCCACCAGGTCGACGCCTGCGCCGAAGCCGGCCCGGCCCTGCTGGCGACCGGCCCGACACCCCATGCCGCCCTCGGGCGGTGGGTCAACCTCTTCGTCGACTTCCTGGTCACCAAGCACGGCCTCGCCGCCGCAATGCAGGCCGACAACACCGGCTTCGAGACACTGCACGCCTACTTCCTCGACCGCCTCCTGCCGGTGTGCACCCAACTCCTCGACGCTGCCGCCGCCTCCGGCGAGATCCGCTCCGGCCTCGACGCCTACCCACTCATGCGCGGCATCGGAAACCTCTGCATCGGCGCCGAGAACGACTCCCGCTACGACGCACGTCGACTGGTCGAGCTCCTCGTCGCAGGGCTACGCCAACCGCGCTGACCGCTGCCCCGTTCCGCGGTACGGCGGCGACGGCGTCTGTGGGTCCCGTTGTCGTCGTCGCACGCGTTCATGCCCGTGGAGTCCGACTCGCCGCCGCGATCGTGCCAGAGGCCGGCCTCGTTGAATAACGCTCCAGGTGGAGCCTGTGCCCCGTGGCCGTTCGTTCCGTGCTGCGATGTCGAGGCGTTCAAGAAGGCCGACTTCACGCGCTAGGTGTATTGACCCGCAGGGTTGTTCACGCGGGTGATGGGCGGGTGGCCGCCGAGTGCGGTGTGGCAGCGATGGTCAGGTCCTGGAGGCCGATGACCCGCAGCAGTTCGAGCCGCTGGTACGTCTGTGTGCCCGGCTGCGCCGAGTACACGAAGAGCTGCTGGCTGTGTCCGTCGCTGAGCAGTATCTCGCAGTCGAGGTCGAGGGCGCCGACCACCGGGTGCAGGAACCTCTTCAGCGGGCGGCGCACCACGACGTCGTGCGACTCCCAGAGTGCCTCGAACTCCTTTGACGCGGCGCGGAGTTCGGCCACGAGAGCGGCCGGGCCCGGGTCGTCGGGGCGTGCCGCGGTGACCGCCCGCAGGCCCGCCACGTGCACGCGGGCAAGCTGGTCGTGCTGCTCGGGCGGGAACAGGTCCCGTGCGCCCGCCGCCGTGAACCAGCGGCGGGTCAGATTGGTCCCGGTGAGGTCGCCGACCAGGGCCATCGACATCGTGTTCTGGGCGAGCATCTCGCCCCAGTCGCTCATCACCGACGCCGGGAGGTCGTGCAGCCGGTCCAGGATCAGCAGCAGTCCCGGGCGGACGTGGCCCGAGGAGCTGCCGGGCCGGGGCGGCTCCTGGCCCGCCAGGTGGAACAGGTGGTCGCGCTCCACCTCCGTGAGCCTTAGGGCGCGGGCGAGCGCGGTGAGCATCTGCCGCGACGGGTGGGAGCCACGGCGCTGTTCCAGGCGCGTGTAGTAGTCCGTGGACATCCCGGCGAGCTGCGCCACCTCCTCGCGGCGCAGGCCCGGGGTGCGGCGCCGCGGACCCGCGCTCAGGCCCACATCGCAAGGGGCCAGCCGGGTGCGGGCGCGGCGCAGGAAATCCGCGAGTTCGATTCGGTCCACGCTTTCAGGGTCCTCCAGATCCGCACGCGTAGCCAGGGAGCGCCGATCCCTGGATAACCAGGTCTCTCCCACTGCTCCTGCCGTTCCCGCACGCTTCAGACATGGCTACGACTTCGAAAGCGCGGTCTGGCTGCTCTTGGGCATCCAGCCGGTCGGCGGCGTGTTTTGTCGGTTTGCCGCTCCCGGCGAACTCTGAACGAACCGGTTGGGCGCTGTCTTCTGCGCCTCTTACTGATGGGATCGAGCAGTGAAATTTGGATTCATGCGTAAGGCACTTGCTGTCGGGGCCATTGTCGGCGCACCCGTGATCGGCGTTCCCTAGGTGGCCTCCACAAGTCCCGCGTACATCAGCCCGGTAAATTGCGGATCCGCGGATTACCTCCAGATCCACACGATTCCTCAGCCCGGCCAAACTGCATACTGCTACGCGAACGCTGGCGATGTCGCCGTGGATATTCGCCATGCGGAGGTGCTGTGTGCCGGCAACAACGACGGTTGGGTCGCGTACAACGACTGGTACCGGTTCCATTTCTCCCGCAACACCTGCTCTTACCTGCCAAATCACGACGCCAACATCTACCGCGTCCATATCAACTAGTACGGCTCCGCCTTGCTTCAGCGAGGGCCTGTTGTTGCGGCTCTGATGCGCGGCATCGTGGGCAGCTTCCACCCCAGCCAGTTCCGGCAGCAGCGCCCCCTATCTCTGTCGTCAAACGAATGACGACAGGCGCCACACGCGTCCGATGAACCCCGAAGTTTCGGGGCCTCGCGACGGCGCGGATCCAATCAGATCCGATGGAGGCTGATGACAGGGTTCCCACACCAACGTTGGCGTTGCTGATGCGGCCGACCAGGCATCGCCGCTCCATCCCGAGAAACGGAGACTGCTCATGAACCTGACCGAGACGACGGAGTTCACGGACCGAGACGGCATCGTTGACGCGGTGACGCGGATCGTCGAAGGAATCGACTTCGGCAATGCGGACCTGCTGCGCTCTGCCTTCACCGAGGACGCCGTGTTCGATCTCAGCGGTATCGACCACAGCATCCACGCCTTCGAGCCCTACGTGGGTCGCGAGCAGGTCGTACGGACCTTGATGCGGACGGTGGGACTGGCGATGGACACGTTCCACGCGCTGTCCAACATCCGGGTCCGGGTCGACGGCGATACTGCCCAACTGACCTGCTACCTGATCGGGCAGCACCACCGCGCCGGCGAAGGACCGTCGGTCCACTTCCAGGACCACCTCCTGCTGGGCAACCGGTTCGAAACCGACCTGGTCCGCGACCACGACCACGTGTGGCTGGTCCGCCGCAACCGGGTCAGCTCCCGCTGGTCCGTGGGCAACCCCGCAGCCGCCGCCATCCCCACCGAGAGGTGAAGGCCCGCCACTTTCGAGAACGCGCAGGAACCCATGAGCTCACGTTCGATGACAGACGTAGAAAAGGGGCGGTGGCCGTGCGAGCGATCGGTCTGACCGAGTTCGGTGGACTCGAGGTACTACGGGTGATCGAGTTGCCCGATCCGGTGCCGGGCACCGGCGAAGTGCGTATTCGCGTGCACGCAGCGTCGGCCAACCCCACCGACACCCTGTTGCGCGCCGGGGCCGCGCCCACCTTGTTCCAGGGCCGTCCCGATCCGTGCGTGCCGGGCATGGACGCGGCAGGCGTCGTCGACGCGATCGGACCGGACACCGATACCCTGCTGCAGCCGGGAAGACCGACACCGTGCGTACCGCGTGCCTAGGCGGACAGTCCATTGCCGGCCTCGCCCGCGAACACGCAGCCGCGGGGCCATCCGTACGGCCGTCGCCGACCTCATGCCCGAGCACACCGCCGTCGACCAGGACGCCGTGGCTCCGGAGCTGCCGGTCGTCCTCGACGGGGTAGCCGTAGCGAACGCGGAAAATCCAACGAACCAACGCCTGAGCTTGGGTTATTCGGGTTCTGAGGACAGGCGTTGATCTCTGCCGCCACGGTTCGTGTCGGTTCCGGTACATCCGTTGGGGGTTGGTGGGGTTGGCCACTCAATTCTTCTCCGATGAGCAGATGGAGGGGCTGCGGTGCTACCCGGACACACGCTGCCGTGGCTGGGGTTCGTGCCCGATGACATCTGGTCGCTTCCGCAGGCTGCGGTGTTGCGGTTGGCGAATCAGTTGGCGGTGTTCCCGGGGTCGCTGGAGCAGTACGGGCGGCGGGCGCACCCAGGCGAAGAACCTGGAGGAACACCGTCCGGTCACCTACAACATGCAGGGAAGTAGCCAGGACACCACGCCGAAGTGGACATCGGACCTCCCGCAACTGCTGGCCCGGCACGACATCATCGCGCTACAGGAGGCAGGCCCGCTACCGGCCCGGAATCAGGAAGGGCCCTTCAAATACGTGGATTCGACCATGGTGGGTGACGAGACCGTCTACCACTACACCCGCAACTTCGGCACCAGGACCAGCCCGATCAACCGGCACGTGTATTTCCTGGAGACCGACCCCAGGGGACACCGGGTCAACTTGGCCATGGTCACCGAGAATCGGGCCAACCAGATCTGGACGGTGCCCGCCCAGTTGCGTAGCTCCCGTGCGGCGTTCGGGCTGCGGTACGGCCGGACCGTGTTCTTTACCGTGCACGCGCGGTCCAGGGGGCACGGCCCCGACGTGCCTGCCCTGGTGCGGCACATCGACAACCCGGTACGCGCGGCGGGCTACGATTTCGCGATCCTGGGCGACTTCAACCGTGAACCTTCCTCGCTGAACGGCAGGATGCCCGCCAACGCGCACATCTTCCGGTCAGGCCGGGTCACCCAGCAGGCCGGTGGCGAACTGGACTACATGATCGCGTCCCGCAATATGGGCCGGCTCGGGCTGCGCTACCAGGGGCGCCTGTTCGGCGGCCTGTCCGCCGACCATTACCCGGTCGAGTTCGGGGTGATCCCGATCCGGGCAGCGGCGGGCTTCCAGATCGGCAGCTACAGCAACCACGGTGGCGTCGGGGAGCGGGTGCTGGATGTGCGCAAGGGCAACAGCGCCAACGGCACGCACATCATCACCTACGACTCGCACAACGGCCTGAACCAGGCGTTCCGGTTCGTGCAGAGTCAGCACGGCGGTGGCGCGTACGTGATCCGCAGCATCAGGACCGGCAAGTGCCTGGACCTGCGCCGCGGCGACCGGTCCCGCGCCGGCGACTACGTCCACGAGTGGGACTGTCAGGGACAACGCAGCCAGGACTGGCTGGTGGACATCTGGGACGCCGACCCCGGCGCGCTGGGGCTGGTCAATGTCGTCACCAAGGACTGCCTTGACGTGCTGGGCAACAGGACCGGCAACGGCCGCTGGGTCGGCATCTGGAAGTGCAACGGCAAATACAACCAGAAGTGGACCTTCGAGTACCGGGGAAGCACGTTGGGCTTCGACAGCTCCCAGGCCGCCACCAATCCGGGCCTGCTCTCACCGCCCGCCGATGCGGCGGATGAACCGGTCGCGGCGGACGAGCAGACCGGCACTTCGATGGATGCGGGGGGTTCGAGATGAGCCGGAGAATGAGCACCGCGGTGGTAACGGCGCTGGTCTTGGCGCTGACCATGGCCACGCCCGCCGGAGCCGCGCCGCCGCCGGGCCTCGGCCCAGTGGGGAAGTCTGTGGCGCTGGGTAGCTCCTTCGCCGCTGGTCCGGGGATTCCGCCGAGACAGCCGGGCAGCCCGGCCGGGTGTGGTCGTTCACGGAACAACTACGCCAGCGTGGTGGCACGCCATGATGAACTGGACCTGCACGACGTGTCGTGCTCCGGGGCGGACACCAACAACATTCTCACCGCCCCGCAGGGTGGCAGGCCGCCGCAGATCAGGGCCGTTACCCGGGACACCGCACTGGTCACCATCACGATCGGCGGCAACGACGTCGAATACCTGGGCAGCCTGACCGCGTACTCGTGCCAGAACAGCCAGGGCAAGAACTGCGCGGCCGTGGACCAGAACAGGATCAATCGCGAACTCCGGTCCGTCGCCTCGTCGATCGGCAAGGTGGTCGACGCGGTCCACCGGCGGGCCCCCGACGCGCGGGTGCTGCTGGTAAACTACCTGACCATATTGCCGCTCACCGGGCCGGTGTGCGACGGGGTTCCGTTGACGGACGACCAGGTGTGGTTCGAACGGTTGGTCGCGTCCAGGCTGGAGGCCGCCACCGACGAGGCCGCCAGACGTCATGACGCGAGGGTGGTCAACGCCGCCACCGCGAGCAGGCAGCACCATGCCTGCTCCAGCGACCCGTGGGTGGAGCGGTACCGGACGCAACCGGGACGGACGCCCTACCACCCCAACAAGACCGGGATGTCCAAGGTCGCCAGCCTGGTCGAGGCCACCATAGATGCGGGTCATGGCCGCTGATCCGGTCAGCAGAATGCTGGTGGCCTGCGCAGAGCCACTAGCAAACGCGCAAGTACGTTCGGGGTGCAGGGAGCATGATCCGCGGTGGACGCAGGTCGATGGTCGACAACGCGGTCAGGTAGCAGGGCTCGAACAACAGTGGACCGGAAACGGCGGTACGGCGCTCATAGAGCAGGTGAGCAGGCTAGACACAGAAAGGGTCGCCTCGCTTGGCGTTGCCAGCGAAGCCTGACTCCATAGCGTAAAACGCGGCGCAGATCGGCTGCTCAGCAAGCCATCACCACTCACGCACAGTACAAACGCCGGTCTCCGGCCTAGCGTGCGATCCGGTTCCGACGTAGGTCCCACCCCGCCTCCCCGGCCTTCGGCCTCACCGCTGCCGCCACACCTACGCGACCCGCCTGCGCCAAAGAAAGCGGAGCCAACCCCGCCCAGGTCCAGGCCCTCCTCGGTCTGGCCTCCGTCGAAACCGCTGCCCGCTACTTCCGCGCCGGCCAGACCGAACAAGCCGAAGTCGTCGAGCGCGTCTTCGAATAACCCCAGCCCAACAGATTCGTTGGATTTTCCGCGTTCGCTACGGCTACCCCTCGACATGCCGGGCAAGATCGCTGCGATGCCGCGTTTACGCAGGTAGGTGCGGAAGCCGCGGGAGCTGTAGGCCTTGTCGGCGATGACCTGGTCGGGCCTGCAGCGGGTGCGGCCGAGGCCGGTGCGTGGAACGCGAATGCATTCCAGGAGGGGCCGTGCGCAGGTGCTGTCGTGGCGTTGGCCGGGTGATGGCATGATGGCGAGCGGGCGGCCGAGGCCGTCGCAGGCGAGGTGAATTTTGGTGGTCAGTCCGCCTCGGGATCGGCCGAGGGCGTGATTGTCTGGTTCGTCCGGCCGACGGATCCCCCTTTTCGGCCTGTCGCGGCGGCGTGCTGGCGGGCACGGACGATGGTGGAGTCGATCTGGACAAGCCAGTCGATGTCGCCGGCCGCGTCCGCCTCGGCCTGGATCTGCTGGAGTGCTCGGGTGAACACGCCGTCCAGGGCATAGCGGCGAAAGCGGGTGTCGACCGTCTTCCACGGTCCATAGCGTTCCGGCAGGTCACGCCAGGAGATCCCGGTCCGGATCTTGTAGACCATCCCGTTGACGACCTGTCTGTCCGACACGCGCGGCCGCCCAGTCGCGGCCCGCGGCATCAGCGGAGCGAGTAACTCCCACTCTTTGTCGGTGAGTTCATGACGGCGTATCACCCCACCATGATCCACCACCGCGAGTGATCTTTGAAGACGGACCCTAGTGGAGGCACACCTCCTACGAGGCGATCTTGGCATCTGGCTCGGAGGCGGCGCGGCAGCCAGGAGATCGGACAGCGAGACGTCGAGGGCGCCGGACAACTCGCGTAGCGTCCCAAGGCTGTTGACGGGAATCGTGTCCCGTTCGACCTGGGAGACCCAGCTTTCTGAGCGGTCGATCATCGCGGCCAAGTCCCGCTGCGGCCATCCCTTGCGCCTGCGGGCCTTGGCGATCAATTTCCCGGGCGTCAGTTCGTTCCCCGCCACTGGGCAAGCCCCCGAGGTCCCGCATCCCCACCGCGTGAGCAAAGCACCGCTGAGTGTGCTTGTTGATTTGACTCCCGAGGACACGATCGAGATCTGATCGGATCCTGTTTCGTCCTGGGTGGTCTGCACATACATCACGGAACCCTCATGGACACTGATGGACTTCAGGTTGCAGCGCAGCGGAGCGCGGCGTGCGGGGCCTCGTACCAGCCAGGCCGGCCAACGTCCCTCCGGCTTCCCACCGAGATTGGACGGGGGCCGACGTCAATGGCTCTTCAGCAGCATCCTCCGCGCACCGACCGAGCCCAGTTCCGCCAGGACATGGACAATCGAGGGGTTGACCAGCCCATGCCGGGTGACCGGAGCCGTCCAGGACTGGACCTCCACGGTCACGCCGGCGTCGGCGAACCGCGCGGCATCCAGATACGCGGCGCCCGGCGCGCCCGTCACGTAGGTGGTCCCGCCCACTTCACGGACCAGCTGCAGCACCAACTCGCCCTTGGTGCCCTTGGCCGATAGCTGTGAGGCTCGCACGACTGGACGGTTCTCGCCGAGCAGGGAGAGTGTGGCCTCGAACGTGCGCCGGCAAACGGCCTCGATCGTGCCGGCCGGCGTCCCGTAGACGCTCTCCAGATACGGCACCACAGCCCGCCAGTGCGGACGTTTGCCGTAGCAGCTCTGCAGCGTCTTACGGTGCTTGGTCCACCCGTCGCAAAGTTCCACCTCGCGCCAGGACACCTCGCGTGACCCCTGGGCGGGCAACCGCAGGATGACAGGGCGTCCGTCCGGGGTCTCGACGAGCGTGCGGTCCTCCCATTTGGTCGAGGAACGTGCGAACTTGACACTGTCCAGCCAGACGAAGAGATCGGCGGACACTACCCGATTCCACACATGGGCCCTTGCCCAGTAGGTGGGTTGGAGCATGGCTACCCTCATGCGGGGCTCCCGTCCTCGACGAGGCGCAGTATCGGGAACGCCTCTGCGTACGGGACTCCGACCGTGCTGCCGCGCAGGGCCTGAACGGGCAGGACCAGCATCGGATCAGCAACCCGCCATCTTCCCGTAGGCGATCCAGACCTCGCCCTTGTTGTTGAGGCTGACGTTCCCGGTCTTGTGCAGCCCGGTGTACTTCCCGCGGTACTTCCTGAGCTCCCCGACGGGCGACTCCAGCGTCATGTAGGGGGAGTCGGGCTTCCAGTCCCCGGAGAACTTCGCGTAGACCTCGTTGGTCCCGTCGGTGCCGCTCGCCCAGCAGGCGCGGGAGCCGGAGTAGAGCACGAAGTTGCCGTCGAACTGCATCTCCAGGCGGTAGCTGCCGTTCTGGAGACAGTGGCCGGGGATGAGCCTGTCGCTGAAGGACGTGCCGTCGCTGCGGCACTGCTCAAGCACCCACGTTCCTCATGCAGGCTGCCTTTCGTGAGCACCTTGAGCCACAGGCGCAGAGAGTACCGAGAGCACTACGTTAAGTCGTCGGGATTGTGGAACTCTCACCCGTCACGCCCGTGAGGGCCGACGCAGTCGCGGACAACGGCCGCCGAAGAGTTTCGGCCCGGGTCAACGCCAGCGTGACGGGCACCCGAACGCCCCCGGCAGGGCGCAAACCGGGGAGCGTTTGAAGCACCACGACCGCGCCCCCGCCAGCCGTGCGGAACGCCGGACGGGTGGCGAGACAGGGACAACCCCAGGTGGAGGCGGAACACCTCCGTCCGCAATGGCTCTGGCGCCCCGAATCCGGGCATCCGGGGGAGCTGCCCCCTATCGCCTCGGGCATCGATCCCCACGGCCAGAAACCGAAGATCCAGTGAGGTGTGGCACTGAACAGTTCCCTGCGCCACTGAAGTACCACCTGAACTCTTTCGTGCGCTACTGAACTATTCACTGCTGTTCAACAAGCGCGGCAATGTTCCACCCGAAACGGGCGACAACGATGGGTATCGCGACTTGTAAGCACCCTGCTCGTTCCGGTCGCCGCGGAACGGAACACCTGCGGGTGTGGCCCTGCAAACACTTCCGACTAAAGGCTTGTCCCGCAATGATCGATTAGGCGGGCCGGATGGCCTCTGTGGCGGGGTGTCCTAGGTCCATCCGGCGAGGGCGAGGTTGTGGAGGTGGGCAATACCGAGCATCGCGTGGTGAACGCCGTCGCCCTTGAGGCGGCAGTCTCGCAGAATCTTCACCCCTTCATTCGGGCGAAGGCGCGCTCGACGCGGGCGCGGACCTTGCGGTGCAAGCAGTTGTGCTCCTCCTTCCAGCCCGGGAGTTCGCTCAGGCCGGGCTCGCGACGGTGCGGGATGACCAGCCCGGTGCCGCGGTGGCCACCGTCGGCGATGGCAGGTCGCCAGCTCGCCGCCCCAGCCGGTGAACAGCGCCTGACCTCCGGTTCGGCCGGCGGGATCCGCAGGGCGGCGTCCTTGGATCCCCGCGGGCGGTTCATCTCGTCGATCGGGCACTCGACGACCCGCCCGGTCATCCGATGGATCTCGACCTTGTGCCGCAGTTCCAGGGAGAGATTTGTGAGATGTCAGCCCTCAGCGAACAGCAAAACAGCCTCTGACCTGGGACTTTTAGCTGATCACTAGAATCCGGTCCCATTCCAACGGGATGTACGTCCTGTACATTTTTTACAGAACAGAGGAGAGGAGCGGTCATGCTGCGACCGACGGCCCGCTACGTCCTGCCGGAATTCACCGAGCGCACCACCAACGGGACGCGCACCCTGGATCCGTACTCCAAGCTGCTGGGCGAGCGGATCATCTTCCTGGGCACCGCGATCGACGACACCTCCGCGAACGACGTGATGGCCCAGCTCATCCACCTCGAACACGCCGCCCCGGAACAGGACATCTCGCTCTACATCAACTCCCCCGGCGGCTCCTTCACGGCGATGACCGCGATCTACGACACGATGCGGTTCGTCTCCTGCGACATCGAGACGGTGTGCCTGGGGCAGGCCGCCTCCTCGGCCGCGGTGCTGCTGGCCGCCGGTACGCCGGGCAAGCGGCTGGCGCTGCCCGGCGCCCGGATCCTGATCCACCAGCCGTCGCTCAGCGAGCCGGTCCAGGGCCAGGTCACCGATCTGGAGATCCAGGCGACGGAAATGCTGCGCACCCGCGAGAAACTGGAGGAGCTGCTCGCCGAACACACCGGTCAGCCACGGCAGGTGATCGCCGCGGACATCGAGCGCGACAAGATCTTCGACGCGCCGTCGGCACAGGAATACGGCCTGATCGACGGGCTCACGCGCGGGCGTAAGCAGCAGTCCGTCCCGTTCGGCGTGCGGTGAGCCGGGATGCTGCCACCGGAACTGCCGCCGCTGCCCGCGCTGACGCGAGCCGAGGGTGAGGTGATCGACCGCTATCTGGAGGTCGTGGATCTGCTGGGCCGGATCAATCCGGCGCGCAGCGGCGGCACTTACAGCTCGCTGCGCGCGGCCCAGGCGCTGGTCCGCTCGGCGGCCGCGCTGCGCGAGGCACTGACGTTGATGCACAGCCGGGGCGAGAGCGAACTGCACACCGCGACGCTGACCCGCGCGCTACGGGTCCTGGACGGCGAACGCCGCGCCGGACTCGTCGCGGTGCCACCGCCGTCCGCGCCCTGAATCCGACACGCGGCGTACCCGACGGGCCCGGACGGCGTAGCAGGTGTGCCCGCGGCGAGAGGGCGACAACTTGCAGAACACGCCCGCACGTCGTCCGGCAGGCGACGCGTCGCCGCTGGTCCCGGCGTCGGCGGTCGCGACGAACCACTCGAGAAATCCGGCATAAGCCACCTTTTGGATCAAATGTGACCAATGTCACACAGTGGTGTAACAAAGCATTTCTTGCCGGATTTTGGACGGTGAGGGCGTGAAGATCCCTCCACGACAAGACCCCGCCACAGCGACGGGGCGGTCCGGACGGACGCCGAATCCTGCCGACGTCCGGATGTCAGGTCGATGCAGTGTGGACCGGCAGGAGCGGAGGAACCGAGCACGACGGGGCCGCGGCCTTCGGGCCGACGCGCTCCTTGGGGTGAAGCCGTACGCACGGCCGGGCATTCTTCGCCTGCCCGAACCCGACAGGTCACCCTTCGCAGGCGGCTGACGAAGGGTTGCGCATGAGCGTGCGCAGGCATCTGCCGAATCTGCTGGCTCGCGCCGGCACCGTCTCCGCCCTGACGATGGTCACCGTCGCGGGCACCACCCTGGCCCCGGGAACGGCCCAGGACGCCGACGCCGCCGCCATCTCCGCCAAGGCCCTGCGGATCGCGGCCTCCAAGCGCGGCTCCCCCTATCAGTGGGGCGCCCAGGGCCCCTACCGCTTCGACTGCTCGGGGCTGACCCGCTACTCGTTCAAGCACGCGGGGAAGATGCTGCCCCGCACCGCCGCCGCGCAGTACAACCACATCAGCCATGTCTCCCGCGCGGCGCGCAGAAGCGGCGATCTGGTCTTCTTCCACACGGCCCGCGGCGTCTACCACGTCGGGATCTACGCCGGCCGCGGCCGGATCTGGCATGCGCCCAAGTCGGGTGCGGTGGTGCGGCTGGAGCGGATCTGGAGTTCCGCCGTGTGGTACGGGCGGGTGGGCTGAGGTCCGCGGCCGATTGTCAGTGGCCGCCGGTACGTTGGCACAGCAACCGGCACTGCGGTGGCCGGCCGCGTGGTGACCGGCCGCGCAGTGGCCTGTCAGGCGAGCACCAGCTCGGCCAGCAGGACGCTGCCCAGGACGGTCAGCAGCGTTCCGGTGGCCGCCTCCAGGGCGCGGGCCACCGGCGGGCGACGCAGTTGGCCGCCGAGGCGGTCGACGAGCAGTGCCACGGCGGGAAACCACACCGCCGCCATGGCGACGACGATGGCGGCCAGCACCAGGGTGCGGGGCAGCGGGGGCTGCCCCGCCGGGACGAACTGCGGGAGCAGGCTGAGGAAGAGAACGGGGGCCTTGGGATTGAGCGCATTGGTGAGAAAGCCCTGGCGCAGGCTGTGCGCGGTGCTCCGGCGGGCCGTCGCACGAGGCCGGGGGCCGTGAGCGGGGACGTCCTGGGCGGGTGCGTTCCCGGCGGGTGCATTCCCGGCGGATCCGCCCTGCGCCTCAGCGGCGGGCCGCTCCGCGCACGCGGCGGACCACTGCCGTGCGGCGGCGCTCAGCGAACGGATGCCCAGATACAACAGATAGCCGCCGCCCAGCAGTTGGACGGTCTCGAACAGCGTCGGCACGGCCACCAGCACCGCCGCCAGTCCGGCCACCGCCAGCGCGGTGTGCACCAGCAGTCCGCCGGCGACGCCGAGCGCGGCCGCCACTCCTGCCCGGCGCGAGTCCAGGGCCTGGCGCACCACGACCGCGAAGTCCGCGCCCGGCAGGGCGACCATGCCCGCGGCGACGGCGGTGAAAGTCATCAGCTGTCCGTCCATGAGAAGCAGCTTCGCTCCTCAGGGCCTTTAATAGGTACTGGGAATCTTGAGGGTCAGCCCAAAGGGATTCTTAAGGCTCCGCAGGTGGAGCCGGGGAGGTGAGTCCCGGAAGGCCCGGGGAGGAGGAGGCGCATCGCGTGTACGACCCCACCCGGCTGGCCGCCCTCGTGGCGGTGGCGGAGGCCGGTTCGATCACCCGGGCGGCCGACCGGCTCGGCTACACCGCGCCCGCCCTGTCCCAGCAGCTGGCCAAGCTGGAGCGGGAGGCGGGAGCGGCGCTGCTGGTGCGTCACCACCGGGGCGCGCGGCTGACGGCGGCCGGTGAGCTGCTGCTCGTACGGGCGCGGCGGGTGCTGGACGAGCTGGACCTTGCGCGGCACGAGCTGGCGCGGCTGACGGGGCTGTCCGGCGGACGGCTGCGGGTGGGCACGTTCGAGACGGCCGGTACGCATCTGCTGCCGCCCGCGCTCAGCTCGTTCCGGCGGGCGCACCCGGATGTGGAGCTGAGCGTGACGGAGTTCGTCCCGCCCCAGGAGATGACGGCGGTGGCGCTGGGCGAGGTGGATCTTGCGCTGACGCACGAGTATGTGCCCGGCGAGGCGGTGCCGGTGCCGGACGGGGTGCGGCTGGAGCCGCTGCTGACCGAGGAGCTGGTGCTGGTCACGGCCCCCGGCCATGCCCTGTCGGCGGGCACCGGGCGGCTCGCGCTGGGCGAACTGGCCGGCCAGCCGCTGGTGAGCATGGCGCCGGCCAATCCCAACCGGCGGGCGGTGGAGGCGGCGCTGGCGGCCGCCGGGGCCAGTGTGGCGGTGCGCTGTGAGTCCCCGGGCTATGGGGTGGTGTGTGCGCTGGTCAGCGCAGGGATGGGGGTGGCGGTGGTGCCGGAGATGATGGCGGTCGGTGCGGTGACCCCGTTGGGGATGCGCCGACTGGATCCGCCCGAGCTGCGCCGCACCATCTCGGTGGCCTCCCGCTCCGGCAGCGGTACCCCGGCCGCGGACACGCTGCGTGCCCTGCTGCACGGCGCGTTCGCCCGCAAGCCGGCGTCCTGAAGCGGGCGGGCCGGGCGGCCGGTCGGTGAGAGGGCCAGGTCGGTGAGAGGGTCAGGCGGCCCCGTTCACCCGGCGGCGGCCGTCCACGGCATCGCGATGCTGACCGTCTTCCCGCCGCACGCACTGGGCACGACCGAGAGTCGTCCGCCCGCTTCCGCGGCGAGCGAGCGGATGATGACCATGCCCCGCCCGTTGTCCTGCTGGACGGCGGCGGGCAGCCGCTGCGGCCGGCGCGGAGAGCTGTCGGTGACGCCGACCCGCAGCAGTTCCCCGCGGTCGAGGCGGAGCGCGACGGTGAACGTCGGGGACTTGCCGAAGGTGTGCAGTACGGCGTTGGTGGCGAGCTCGGAGACGATCAGCCGGACGGTGTCGGCGGTCTCGGCGCCGTCGGGCAGGCCCCAGTCGGCCAGCACCTTCAGCGCATGCCGGCGGGCGAGGGCCACGGAGGCCGGGGCGGTCGGCAGGGTGAGTGAGGATTCCTGGTGATCAGCCATCGCGACGCCGTCCCTTTCCCGCCGGGGCCGCACCGGATGCCCGGTACGCCTCGGCCTGGTGCTGTGCGCGCCAGAGTGCCACTCCTGCCGCCGCCGTGCGGGCCGATCCGCGGAGATATACGGATTTCTCTCGCTCAAAGCGGTGAAGTCTGCAACGTCAGACGGTATTTGGGCGACGTCGCCCCGCCGCCGCCCTCAGCCGGCCGGTGCGGTGGCGATGATCACGCCCACCGCCGTATCGACCTGATCATCCGTCAGGTCGCCCCGCGCGGTGAGCCGCAGCCGGGAGATCCCGTCCGGGACGGACGGCGGCCGGAAGCAGCCGACCGCGAGCCCGGCCTCGCGGCAGTCGGCCGCCCAGCGGACCGCCTGCTGCGGGGACGGCGCCTGTACGGAGACCACCGCGGCATCCGGCCGTACCGACGGCAGACCGGCCGCGGTGAGCCGCGTGTGCAGAGTGGCGGCCACCTCGCGGGCCCGCCGGGAGCGCTGCGGTTCGCGGCGGAGCAGCCGGAGCGCGGCGAGTGCACCGCCGGCCGCCGCGGGGGCCAGGCCGGTGTCGAAGATGAACGACCGGGCGGTGTTGACCAGATGCTCGATGACCCGGGCCGGGCCGAGGACCGCGCCGCCCTGGGAGCCGAGTGCCTTGGAGAGCGTCACGGTGGTCACCACATCGGCGTCCCCGGCGAGCCCGGCGGCCGCCACCGCGCCACGTCCGCCGTCGCCCAGCACGCCCAGCCCGTGCGCGTCATCGACGAGGAGCGCGGCACCGTGTGCCCGGCAGGCCGCGGCGAGCGCACCCAGCGGTGCGGCATCGCCGTCCACGGAGAACACCGAATCGGTCACGGCCAGCGCCCGCCCCTCATGGCCGGTGAGCGCGGCGCGTACGGCCTCCGGGTCGGCGTGCGGGGTGACCTCCGTACGGGCCCGGGACAGGCGGCAGCCGTCGATCAGGGAGGCGTGGTTGCCCGCGTCGGAGACGAGGAGGGTGGTGCGGTCGGTGAGCGCGGTGACGGCGGCGAGGTTGGCCGCATAGCCCGAGGACAGCACCAGCGCCGCCTCGAAGCCGCAGAACGCGGCCAGTTCGGCCTCCAGTTGGGCGTGCAGTTCGGTGCTGCCGGTCACCAGGCGGGAGCCGGTCGCGCCCGCGCCCCACTGCCGGGCGGCGCGGGCGGCGGCATCGGTGACCTCGGGGTGGCGGGCCAGTCCGAGATAGTCGTTGCCGGCCAGGTCCAGCAGCGGGGAGGCGGCGGGGCGGGGCCGCAGCGTACGGACCAGCCCGGCGCGCCGGCGGTGGTCGTGCGCCGCGTCGATCCAGTCGAAGGCCGCGCCGGACACCGGCCGTACGGATCCGGCCGGGGCGGGTGCAACGGCGTCACGGAGCGGCGCGGTGGCTGATTCCTGTGGCATCGGCGTCCTTGTCTTCCCGGCCCCGTCGCGCGGCCGCGCATGCCGGCGCCGCCGTGGGTGTGACCACGGAGGGCTGGGTGGAGCTGAAAGTGGAGGTGATTGTGGGCTGTCGATAGACGTTAGCGGTCGTTCCGCACGGCCACGGTGTGGCGATACACACACCCCGATCGCGGCGCGTTGTGGGAATCCTCCTTGGCCGGGGGCGGTGGCGTAGGCCAGGATCAACGCCATGGACCTGCTGAACACACTGGTGGACAAGGGACTGCGGCGCGAGTTGCCGACCCGCGAAGAGGCGCTCGCCGTACTGGCGACCTCCGATGACGAGCTGCTCGATGTCGTGGCCGCGGCCGGAAAGGTGCGCCGCCAGTGGTTCGGGCGGCGGGTCAAGCTCAACTATCTGGTCAACCTGAAGTCGGGCCTGTGCCCCGAGGACTGCTCGTACTGCTCGCAGCGGCTGGGCTCGAAGGCCGAGATCCTCAAGTACACCTGGCTGAAGCCGGATGACGCCTCCAAGGCGGCGGCCGCCGGGGTGGCGGGCGGCGCCAAGCGGGTCTGCCTGGTGGCCAGCGGGCGCGGGCCGACGGACAAGGACGTCGACCGGGTCTCGGAGACCATCTCCACCATCAAGGAGCAGAACGAGGGCGTGGAGGTGTGCGCCTGTCTGGGTCTGCTCTCCGACGGTCAGGCCGAACGGCTGCGCTCGGCGGGGGCAGATGCGTACAACCACAACCTCAACACCTCGGAAGCCACGTACGGCGACATCTGCACCACACACGACTTCTCCGACCGGGTCTCCACCGTCCAGCAGGCCCAGGCTGCGGGGATGTCCGCCTGCTCCGGCCTGATCGCCGGTATGGGCGAGAGCGACGCCGACCTGGTCGATGTGGTCTTCGCCCTGCGCGACCTGGACCCCGACTCCGTCCCCGTCAACTTCCTGATCCCCTTCGAGGGCACTCCCCTCGCCGAGGAGTGGAACCTCACCCCCCAGCGCGCGCTGCGCATCCTGGCGATGGTGCGGTTCGTCTGCCCGGACGTCGAGGTACGGCTCGCCGGCGGCCGCGAGGTGCATCTGCGCAGCCTCCAGCCGCTCGCCCTGCACCTGGTCAACTCCATCTTCCTCGGCGACTATCTGACCAGTGAGGGCCAGGCCGGCAAGGACGATCTGGCGATGATCGCGGACGCCGGGTTCGAGGTCGAGGGCACGGACACCACGACGCTGCCCGAGCACCGTACGGGCACCGAGGCGGCGGCCCCCGCCGAGGAGGCTCCCGCGGCGGCCGTCCCCGCACCGCCCTCGGACGACACCCGAAGGGACCTGGTCTCGGTGCGTCGCCGCGGCGCCGGCACCGACCTGCCGCCCAATGCCTGAGCCGCTCCCCGACCGGGCCGCGGCGCTCACCCCCGACGAACTCCTGGCGCTCGACCGGCAGCACGTCTGGCATCCGTACGGGCCGATGCCCGGCCGCGCCGAGCCGCTGCTGGTGGAGTCGGCGTCCGGCGTCCGGCTGCGGCTGGCCCGCCCCGCCGAGGGGCACGGTGAGCTGGTGGACGGGATGTCGTCCTGGTGGTCGGCGGTGCACGGCTACAACCACCCGGTGCTCAACGACGCCGCGCGGGGCCAGCTGGAGCGGATGAGCCATGTGATGTTCGGCGGGCTCACCCACGAGCCCGCCGTACGCCTGGCCAAACGTCTCGTCGATCTCACCCCGGAGCCGCTGGAGCATGTCTTCCTGGCCGACTCCGGCTCGGTGTCGGTCGAGGTCGCCGTCAAGATGTGCCTTCAGTACTGGCGCTCGGTGGGCAGGCCGCGCAAACAGCGGCTGCTGACCTGGCGGGGCGGCTATCACGGCGACACCTGGCAGCCGATGTCGGTCTGCGATCCGGACGGCGGTATGCATGAGCTGTGGCAGGGGGTGCTGCCGCGGCAGATCTTCGCGGACGCACCGCCGCCCGGCTTCGACACCCCGCCCGATCCGGCCTATCTGACGCATCTGCACGATCTGATCGCCCGGCACGCCGACGAGCTGGCCGCGGTGATCGTGGAACCGGTGGTCCAGGGGGCGGGCGGAATGTCCTTCCACTCCCCCGCCTATCTGCGGGCGCTGCGCGAGGCTTGCGACGCCCACGACGTCCTGCTCGTCTTCGACGAGATCGCCACCGGCTTCGGCCGTACGGGCGAACTCTTCGCGGCCGGGCACGCCGGCGTCGCACCCGATGTCATGTGTCTGGGCAAGGCCCTGACCGGCGGCTATCTCACCCTCGCGGCGACGCTGTGCACGTCCGCGGTCGCCGACGGCATCTCGCAGGGCGAGCTTCCGGTACTGGCGCACGGACCGACCTTCATGGGCAACCCGCTGGCCACCGCCGTCGCCGACGCCTCCATCGGTCTGCTGCTGTCCCAGGACTGGGCGCAGCAGGTCAAACGGATCGAGACCGGGCTGCGGGACGGGCTGGCGGCGGCCGCGGGCGTGGCCGGGGTGCGGGACGTCCGCGTCCTGGGCGCGATCGGCGTCGTCCAGCTCGACCATGCGGTGGACATGGCGGCCGCGACCCGGGCGGCGGTCCGGGAGGGCGTCTGGCTGCGGCCGTTCCGGGATCTGATCTACACCATGCCGCCGTACATCACCGGCGACGACGAGGTGGCACGCATCTGCGCCGCGGTGTGCGCGGCGGCGCGCGAGGGCTAGAGAACCAGGGAGCGACGAGAGATGTCGGTGCTGTTCGTGACGGGCACGGGCACGGAGATCGGCAAGACCGTGACCACGGCCGCGATCGCCGCGGCGGCGCTCGCCGAGGGCCGTTCGGTGGCGGTGCTCAAACCGGCACAGACCGGGGTGGGCGCCGACGAGGCGGGCGATGCGGCGGAGGTCGTGCGGCTGGCGGGTCCGGTCACCACGGCCGAACTCGCCCGCTTTCCCGAGCCGTTGGCGCCCGCCACGGCCGCCTCCCGGGCCGGGCTGCCCCCGGTGGGCCCGGCCGAGATCGCCGAGGCCGCCGCCAAGCTGGACGCCTCGCACGACCTGGTGCTCGTCGAGGGCGCCGGCGGCCTGCTCGTACGCTTCGACGACGAAGGCCACACCCTCGCCGACGCGGCCCGCCTGGCCAAGGCCCCCGTCCTGGTGGTCACCCAGGCCGGTCTGGGCACCCTCAACGTCACCGCCCTGACCGCCCTGGCCCTGCGCGCGCACGGCCTCCACTGCCCCGGTGTCGTCATCGGCAACTGGCCCGCCGAGCCCGACCTCGCCGCCCGCTGCAACCTCACCGATCTGCCCGAGGCCGCGGGCGCCCCGCTCCTGGGCGTGATTCCCCAGGGCTCCGGCTCCCTGCCGCCGCAGACCTTCCGTACGGCGGCACGGGAGTGGCTGGCACCGGAACTGTGGGGGGCGGGACCGCTGCGCCTGCCGTCCTGACGCCGGGCCGGGCCGGTCCGAGGAGGCGGCCGGAGGCGGGGCCGTCACACCGTCCAGGTGCGCAGGATGTCGGCGATGGCCCGGACGTCCGCCGTGCCGTCCTTGACGAGGCGGGCGAGGTCGCGGACCTGCTCGGGGGAGATGGTGACCTTCAGGCCGCCGGCGACGAGGTAGCCGTAGGCGACGGCGGTGGCGAACATCGCGTTCGAGCGCTCCAACGCCGGTACCTGGAGGAGGAGTTGGAGGAGGGCCGCGGCGCGGTCCTGGGGGTCGGGGTAGACGGGGACGCCGAATATTTCCGCCTCGTGGCGGCTGACGGCGGCCACCAGGGCACCCCAGTCGGTGACCTGGGGGTCTCCGGGGGTGTGGCGTTCGGCGATCAGGAGGAGCCAGGCGAGGTCGATGCGCAGGGTGATGTCCGCCCCCGGGATGTCCGTGTCGTCCGTGACATGCGTGACGTGCGTGACGTCGGTGATCGTGCCGTGCGTGTCGTCCGCGCTGCGGTGAGGCCGGGGGGTTACGGGGAGGGCCGTCGCCCGTGGCCGGGGGGCGGACCGGCCGCCGTATCGGGCTCGCGGCCGAATTCTTCGGCGAAGACGCGCTCGTACTGCTTCATGAAGTCGGCGGCGGCCTCGACGAAGGTCTGGCCGACCTCTCCGGCGTCCTTGAGGACGAGTTCCTCGATATAGCGGTTCACACTCACTCCCCGCTGGAGGGCGCGCTCCCGCGCCGCGTCGGCGGTGGCCTCGTCCACACGGACGTTCAGCTGTGTCTTCGCCACGGCTTCACGCTAGCGCCCCGACGCTAGCGTGGGCAAGGCGGCCGGGCCGGCTCCGGACGGGAATGCAGGAGGCGGCCGCGTCGTTCGGACGATCATGGCCGCAGTGTGTGCGGCCCCGGCCCCGGCCCGTGCCCGTCCGTCCGTCCGTCCGTCCGCCAAGGGAGTCCCATGCCGCGCCCGTTCCGCTTCGGTATCAACATGTTCGCTCTCGACGACGGGGCATCCTGGCGTCAGAAATGCCGTCACGCCGAGGACTTGGGCTTTGAATCCTCCCCCAGGTGAAGCAGGGGGATCCCTGGCTCACGCCGCCTGCGGGTCAGCGACCCGACAGGTCTTCCACGATCAACACCAGCCGGGTTGAAACCAGCCCGGTTTGGTACAGCAGAGCTTGGAGGTGCATGTGCTGTCTTGGTTCTCGACCGGCAGGTGCTGGACTCGCCGACCCTGCTGATCGGCACGCCCGCCCAGATGGCCGAGCAGCTGCGCGAGCGGCGCGAGCGCTACGGGTTCTCGTACATCACCGTCCTGGAGCCGTTCCTGGACGCGTTCGCCCCGGTGCTGGAGGAGCTGAAGGGCAGCTGAGCGGGCCAGGACGGGGGTCCGGCGCGCGGAAGGGGATCGACAGCCCCGTCGGCCCGGTGATGGGATCGCGGTATGAGTGATCTTCACATCCGGGCCGCGGCACCGGCCGATCTCGATGCCGTACTGGCCTTCTGGACGGTGGCCGCCGAGGGCATCAGCATCAGCGACGACTCCGACGGGGTGGCGCGGCTGCTGGCCCGCGACCCCGAGTCGCTGCTGCTGGCCGAGCTGGACGGCGAGCTGGCGGGCACGGTCATCGCCGGGTTCGACGGGTGGCGCTGCCATCTGTACCGGCTGGCCGTGCATCCCGGCCACCGCAGGCAGGGGATCGGCGGTGCGCTGCTGGCGGCCGCCGAGGAACGCTTCGTCGCGCTCGGCGGGCGGCGCGGGGACGCGATGGTGCTGGACCGCAATGATCTGGCCCAGCACGCCTGGCGCGCGGCGGGCTATGCGCCGGAGCCGCAGTGGAGCCGGTGGGTCAAGCACCTGGTGGACGGGGACTGAGCCGGACCGCTCCCGATGCCGGACCGCTCCGGACGCCGGTCCGGGCCACGGAGGGCGAACGTCCCGATCCTGTTCGATCATGGGACGTGAGGTGACCCGATGACCGACCTGCTGCTGCTGGGCGTGGCGTTCCTCCTGACACTGGCCTGTGGCGTCTTCGTCGCGGCCGAGTTCTCGCTGACGACCGTCGAGCGCAGCGAGCTGGAACGCGCCGCCGAGCGCGGCGAGCGCGGTGCGGACAGCGCACTCAAGGCGGTCCGCAGCCTCACCTTCCAGCTCTCCGGCGCTCAGCTGGGCATCACGGTGACCGGCCTGGTCATCGGCATGCTCTCCAAACCGGCCATCGCCACGCTGCTGGCCGGGCCGCTCACCGCGATCGGCCTGCCGCATTCGGCCGCCGAGTCGGTGGCGCTGGTCGTGGGTACGGCGGTCTCCACGGTCGCCCTGATGGTCATCGGCGAGCTGGTGCCGAAGAACTGGGCGATCTCCAGCCCGCTGGCCATCGCCAAGAACGTCGCCACCGCTCAGCGCGGCTTCAGCGCAACGTTCAAGCCGTTCATCGGGCATCTCAACAGTGCCGCGAACCATATGGTGCGCCGGATGGGCCTGGAGCCCGCCGAGGAGCTGGCCTCCGCCCGCGGTCCGCAGGAGCTGGTGGCGCTGGCCCGGCATTCGGCCAAGGAGGGCGCGCTGGAGGCGGACACCGCCGAGCTGTTCGTCCGCACCCTCGCCCTGTCCGAGCTGACCGCGGAGAACGTGATGACGCCGCGGGTGCAGGTGATGGCGCTGGAGGTGCAGTCCACGGCCGAGGACGTCGCCAATGCGACCCGGGCGACGGGGCTGTCCCGTTTCCCGGTCTACCGCGGGAGCCTGGACACCGTTGTCGGGGTCGCGCACATCAAGGACGTCCTGGCCGTCCCGGCGGAGCGCCGCCCCCGTCTGCCCGTCGCCGAGCTGCTGCGCGAGCCGCTGCTGGTGCCGGAGACGCTGACCGTGGACCGGCTGCTGGACCGGCTGTCGGGCCGGCGGACCATGGCCGTGGTGATCGACGAGTACGGGGGCACGGCCGGTGTCGCGACGCTGGAGGACATCGTCGAGGAGGTGGTGGGCGAGGTCCGCGACGAGCACGACCCGCTGGAGACGCCCGATCTGGCGCCGGCCGGATCCGACACCGAGGGCCGCGCCGTCTATCAGGCCGACGGCGCCGCCCGCACCGACCGGCTGGAGCGGATCGGCCTGCGGCTGCCGGACGGGCCGTACGAGACGCTGGCCGGGCTGATCGCCACCGAGCTGGGCCGCATCCCGGTGCGCGGCGACACCGTCGAGGTCGCCGGCTGGGCGATGGACGTGCTCGATGCCTCCGGGCACCGCGCCGCGCGGGTGCTGCTGCACGCGCCTGTGGCGGGCGGCGGAGGTGCGGGGACGGAGGCCGGCCGGTGATCGCCCTCCAGCTCTTCGTGGGCCTGCTGACGCTGGTCGTCAACGCCTTCTTCGTGGGTGCCGAGTTCGCGCTGATCTCGGTGCGCCGCAGTCAGATCGAACCGCATGCCGAACGCGGCGACCGGCGGGCCACCAGCGTCCTGTGGGGGCTCCAGCACGTCTCGGCGCTGCTGGCCGCCGCCCAGCTGGGCATCACGCTGTGCACGCTGGTGCTCGGTGCGGTCGCCGAACCGGCCATCGCCCACATCCTGGAGCCGGTCTTCCACGCCGTGGGCATCTCGGAGGCGCTGGTGCATCCGGTGTCGTTCGTGATCGCGCTGTCCCTGGCCACCTATCTGCACATGCTGTTCGGCGAGATGGTGCCCAAGAACGTCGCGCTGGCCGAGCCGGTACGCAGCGCCCTGGTGCTGGGGCCGCCGCTGGTGGCGCTGACCCGCGCGCTGCGCCCGGTGATCTTCACGGTCAATGCGTTCGCCAATGTGCTGCTGAAGCTGATGCGGGTGGAGACCCGCAGCGAGGTGGCCGCGACGTTCTCGGACGACCAGCTGGCCAAGATGGTCGAGGACTCGCGGGCCGCCGGTCTGCTGGACGAGCGGGCCCGGGAGCGGCTGCGCGATGCCCTGGAGCTGGGCCGCCGCCCGGTGCGCGATGTGGTGCTGCCCGCGCACCGGGTGGTCTCCGCGCGGATGGGGGTCACCGCCGAGGACCTGGAGCAGCTGGCCGCGCGGTCCGGGTTCTCGCGTTTCCCGGTCGTCGACGACAGCAGCCGCATCCTCGGCTATCTGCATGTCAAGGACGCGCTGGACGCCATTCCGCGCGATCTGCCGTTCGCGGTCGGCGCGCTGCGCCCGATCGCCCGGGTCAGGGCCGCGACCCCGCTGGACGACGTCCTGACGGCGATGCGCAGCTCCCGTACGCATCTGGCCGCGGTGATCGGTGACGACGGGACGCTGGCGGGGCTGGTGACGATGGAGGACGTGCTGCGGGAGCTGGTCCTTCAGCAGCGGCCGCCCGCGGTCTGAGCCGCAACCGCACACGCCACGGGTCCTGGATCGCCCTGACGCACAAATACGGACCCCCCCCCCCGCACACCCGTCGACTGACCGATCGGTTAGATTGCTGACCGATCGGTTAGCCGCCGTGCCGATGGCACGTCCGGCCGCCGGTCGTCATGTCCGTGTGCCGTAGATACCGAGGGGGCAAGGGATGGACCGCACGACGTGCTGCATCGTGGGCGGTGGACCGGCCGGGATGATGCTGGGGCTGCTGCTGGCCAGGGCCGGTGTCGAGGTGACCGTGCTGGAGAAGCACGGCGACTTCCTGCGCGACTTCCGGGGGGACACCGTGCACCCCTCGACGCTGCGCCTGCTGGACGAGCTGGGACTGGGCGAGGCGTTCGCGCGGCTGCCGTTCCCGAAGCTGGAGGACATGCGGATGCAGATCGGCGACACCACGGTGGTGATGGCCGATATGCGGCGGATCCCGGGGCGGCACAAATACTTCGCGATGGTTCCCCAGTGGGACTTCCTGAACCTGATCGCGGAGGCGGGGGCCCGGGAGCCGTCCTTCACTCTGCGGATGAACACCGAGGTCACCGGGCTGCGCACCGAGGGCGGACGGGTGCGCGGGGTGCGCTACGTCGATGAGCACGGCCGGCCCGGTGAGCTGGCCGCGGATCTCACGGTGGCCTGCGACGGCCGGGACTCGGTGGTGCGCGGCGCGGCCGGGCTGCGGCAGGACCACTTCGAGGTGCCGATGGATGTGTGGCAGATACGGGTGGAGGCTCCCGCCGATGCCCTCAAGGACGGACGCGTTTTCGCGCGGTTCGGCGGCGGCCAGGCGGCGGTCACCATGGACCGCGGCACGTACTACCAGACCTCGTATCTCATCGCGAAGGGGCAGGACGCGGCGCTGCGCGGGGCACATGACATCCAGTGGCTGCGCGACCGGCTGGGCGCGCTGTTCGGCTGGGACGCCGACGTCACCGCCACGATCGGCTCGTGGGCGGACGTCAAGCTGTTGGAGGTGACGTTCGGGCGGCTGCGGCGCTGGCACCGGCCCGGACTGCTGTGCATCGGGGACGCGGCGCACACCATGTCGCCGGTCGGCGGGGTGGGGGTGAATCTGGCGCTCCAGGACGCGGTGGCGGCCGCCCGGATCCTGGCCGGGCCGCTGCACCGCGGCACGGTCGCCGTCGCCGATCTGGCGCGCGTACAAAGGCGGCGGGAGCTGCCGATGGCGGTGGTGCAGTCGTCGCAGCGGGCCGAGCACGGGATGATCCGCGCCGCGCTGGAGGGGACGCTGGACGGGGACCGGCTGCCGGTGCCGATGCGGCTGCTGCGGCGGATACCGGCGCTGCGGACCGTGACCGGGGCGCTGGGCGGGGTCGGTATCCGGCCCGAGCGGGCCCCGGCGTTCGCTCGCGCCGGGGTCAGGCCCGGCGCTCGATCGCGTTGAGCGTGAAGGTCTCCAGTTCGGCGGCCGCGGCGTCCAGGTCGAGTTCGGGATGGACGAGCCAGTGGGCGATCACCCCGTCGATCGCCCCGCCGATCGCCAGGGCCACCGTACGGGCGTCGAACTCCCGCAGTACGCCCGCCTCCTGACCCTGCGTCAGGAGGTCGGCGAGGGCCTGCCAGCGGCCGCCGGTGTCATGCGAGCCGGGCGTCTTGAGCTTGGTGCCTCCCGCATCGTCGAGCAGCATCTCGGTGATCACGCGGACATGGCGGCGGTTGGCCTGCTGGTAGCCGATCATCGCCCGCACATAGGCGATGACGGCCTCGCGGGGGCCCTCCGCCCGCGCCAGCCGCTCGGTGACATACCCGCGGAACTGCGTCATCACCTGGTCGAGGGCGGCGCGGGTGAGGTTGTCCTTCGACGTGAAGTGGTAGAGCACCGCGGCCTTGGACACCCCGGCGCGCTCGGCGATGGCGGAGAGCGAGGTGGCGGGGTAGCCGCGGGTGGAGATCAGGTCGATGGTGCACTCGATGAGCTGCCGGCGCCGGGCCTGCTCGGTGAAGGTCGGTGCGTCCGGGCCGTCGCCGCGGCGGGGAGTCATCGCGCGCCCACCTCGTATTCCGTGCCTGGCCTGCCCCTTGTCGATCAGACCGTACACGCCTGCGGCCGGTGGCAGGCGAATCGCCGCCAAGACCAATCGGCGCCCACACAATGGGTGGTAGAGTCGTGACGTGCTGTAGTGAGAACCAAGCCAGCACAGCGATCCCCATCGTTCGGGGAAACCGGGCTGGTTCCAACCCGGCTGGCGTTGATCGCGTAAGACTCCGTCGTTCGCTGAACGGCTGAGCTGCGTGAGCCAGGAATCTCCCTCGCTTGCGAGGAAGAGGGTTCAACGAGGGAATGTCGGACGCGCACTACGCACTGCCGAACGACTCCTACCGGAGCCGGGCCCATCTGCTCGCCGCACGGTCGGCGGCCAGTGGGCCCGGCTTCCGGCTCACCAACTTCGCCGTCCACTGGCGCTGCTGCGCAGCCCGGGGCGCGAGGGGCCCGTGCTGGAGCGCTTCCGGCCGCGGATGGAGCGGCTGTTCGCGCAGATCGATGCGCTGGCGGCGCGGCACGGCGCGGTGGTGGTGGATCTGTACGGCTCGCGGGCGCTGGCCGATCCGCGGCTGTGGGCGGACGACCGGCTGCATCTGAACGCAGAGGGGCACCGGCGGGTGGCGGAGGCCGTCGGGCAGGCGCTCGGACTGCCCGCGGAGTCGGACTGGGACGCGCCGCTGCCGGCCGCCGAGGCGCCGGGCCGGCGGATGCGCCGGGCGGCGGATCTGCGGTTCGCGCGGGAGCATCTGGTGCCCTGGGTGGGGCGGCGGCTGAGCGGGCGGTCCTCGGGCGACGGCCGTCCGGCCAAGCGGCCCGAGCTGCTGCCGTACGAGAGCTGACGGGCCGGCGCCCGCCCTGTAGGAAAGCACAGTCCGGGGCGGGGCGCTGGCCTGCGCAAACCGCCAGTAGACTCTCACCACGTGACTGCTGTGTCTGCGAAGCCTCGCATCCCCAATGTTCTGGCCGGCCGCTACGCCTCTACGGAGCTGGCCGTGCTGTGGTCCCCCGAGTACAAGGTCAAGCTGGAGCGGAAGCTGTGGCTCGCCGTGCTGCGGGCGCAGAAGGACCTGGGGGTGGAGGTCCCCGAGCAGGCGCTGGCCGACTACGAACGCGTCCTGGAGACCGTCGACCTGTCCTCCATCGCCGAGCGCGAGAAGGTCACCCGGCACGACGTCAAGGCGCGGATCGAGGAGTTCAACGCGCTGGCCGGTCATGAGCAGGTCCACAAGGGCATGACCTCCCGCGATCTGACGGAGAACGTCGAGCAGCTCCAGGTGCGGCTGTCGCTGGAGCTGATGCGGGACCGTACGGTCGCCGTGCTGGCCCGCCTGGGCTCGCTGGCCGCCCAGCACGCCGAGCTGGTGATGGCCGGCCGCTCGCACAACGTCGCCGCGCAGGCCACGACGCTGGGCAAGCGCTTCGCGACCGCGGCGGACGAGCTGCTGGTGGCGTACGCGCGCCTGGAGGAGCTGCTCTCGCGCTACCCGCTGCGCGGCATCAAGGGCCCCGTCGGCACCGCGCAGGACATGCTCGACCTGCTCGGCGGCGACGCCGGCAAGCTCGCCGACCTGGAGCAGCGGATCGCCGCCCACCTCGGCTTCGGCCGGGCCTTCACCTCCGTCGGCCAGGTCTACCCGCGCTCGCTGGACTACGAGGTGGTCACGTCGCTGGTGCAGCTGGCCGCCGCGCCGTCCTCGCTGGCCAAGACCATCCGCCTGATGGCCGGGCACGAGCTCGTCACCGAGGGCTTCAAGCCCGGCCAGGTCGGCTCGTCGGCGATGCCGCACAAGATGAACACCCGCTCCTGCGAGCGCGTCAACGGCCTGATGGTCATTCTGCGCGGCTACGCCTCGATGGCCGGTGAGCTCTCCGGCGACCAGTGGAACGAGGGCGATGTGTCCTGCTCCGTGGTGCGCCGCGTCGCGCTGCCGGACTCGTTCTTCGCGCTGGACGGGCTGCTGGAGACGTTCCTGACCGTGCTGGACGAGTTCGGCGCCTTCCCGGCCGTCGCCGCCCGCGAGCTGGACCGCTACCTGCCCTTCCTCGCCACGACGAAGGTGCTGATGGGCGCCGTGCGCGCCGGGGTGGGCCGCGAGGAGGCGCACGAGGCCATCAAGGAGAACGCGGTCGCCTCGGCGCTGGCCATGCGCGAACAGGGCGCCGAGCGCAATGAGCTGCTGGACAAGCTGGCCGCCGATACGCGCATCCCGCTGGAGCGGGCGCAGCTGGACGCGCTGATGGCGGACAAGCTCTCCTTCACCGGCGCGGCGGCCGACCAGGTGGCGTCCGTCGTCGCCCGGATCGAGGAGATCGCCAAGCAGCACCCGGAGGCCGCGGCCTACACCCCCGGCGCCATCCTCTGACGCGACCGTCATGCGCTTCACCCCCGAAGAGCTGGAAGCCGCTCGCGACCGCCTCGTCCCCGACGTGGCCGCGAGCGGCCTTCGCGTGCTCTTCTGCGGAATCAACCCCGGGCTGATGTCGGCCGCCACCGGGCATCACTTCGCCCGGCCCGGCAACCGCTTCTGGCCCGTGCTGCACGCCTCCGGTTTCACCCCCCGGCAGTTGCGGCCGTCCGAGCAGGAAGAACTGCTCGCCCACGGCCTGGGCATCACCAACGTCGTGGCCCGGCCGACCGCCAAGGCGGACGAACTGAGCGCGCAGGAGTACCGCGAGGGCGGGCGGCTGCTGGCCGAGAAGGTGGCGCGGCTGCGGCCGCACTGGCTCGCGGTGGCGGGCGTGACGGCCTATCGCGTCGCCTTCGGAGACAAGCACGCCACGATCGGCCCGCAGGAACACACCCTCGGCGACACCCGCATCTGGGCGCTGCCCAACCCCAGCGGGCTCAACGCCCATTGGACGCTCGCGACCATGGCGCAGGAGTACGGCCGGCTGCGCGCGGCGGCCTTCGGCGACGACGCCTGACCCGCGGGCTCAGGCCGCTGTCGCCCCTCCCCCGGCTATCGCCGCCAGCACCTGGCAGGGCTGCTCCGGCCCGCACTGGCCGGCGCCGAGGGCCAGCCAGCGGCCGTCCGCCCGCCAGGTGTGCAGCCGGGGCACCAGGCCGCACAGGAGGTCCAGCGGAGGGGCGACCGGCAGGCCCATCACCGTCCGCTCCAGGGCGGGCGCGAGGTCGAGGACGCCGGGCGCGCCCCACCGTAAGGACAGCACCTCGGTCAGCGCCGCCAGCTCGGCCGCGCAGTCCTCGCGTATCTCCCCGGCCTCGGCCGGATCCGCCTCCCACAGGGGCGCGCTCTCCCACAGCCGCACCACATGGAACCCGGGCCCGCTCTCGCCCGCCGCGGACCGCTCCCGCCGGACCGGGAACGGGCGGCGGCGCAGCGCATCGATCACCGTCAACTGCTCGCCAGTCGTCATACCGTCAGTAAACCGCGGGGGTCTGACAATTGGCCGTCCGCCGGGCACGGTCCGGGGCCCGCCCGGCTCCGGCGCCCCGGCCGCGCGGGCTGTCCCGTTTCCGCCGGGTCTCGCCGCACACCCGCTGACCGGCTACGATCCGCCACAGATGCGACGCGAGGGAGAGTGACGGTGGGGCGACTCACGGGTGGCGATCCCTCCCTGCTGCGGCGGATCAACTCCGCGGTGGTGCTGCATGCGCTGCGCGGCGCGGACTCCCCCACGCTCACCCACCTCGTCCAGCTGACGGGACTGTCGCGGCCCACGGTCGAGGGCGTGGTCGAGGGGCTCATCGCCTCCGGGCTGGTCGCCGAGGCGGCCGCGGAGGAGGGCGAGACGCGCCGTCAGGGACGCCCGGCCCGCCGGTTCCGGTTCCGTGCCGAGGCGGGCCATCTGCTCGGCATCGAGATCGGGCCGCACCGTGTCGCGGCGCAGCTCGCCGACCTGAGCGGGCGGGTACGGGACGCGGCGCAGCGCCCGGTGGCGCAGACCGCACCGGCCGAGGAGCGGCTGGAGCGGGTCCGCGGCCTGGTGGCCGAACTGCTGCGCCGTACGGGCGTGCCGCGTGGTGCGCTGCGGGCGGTGGGCGTGGGCAGCCCCGGCATCGTGGAGGCGGGCGGCACCGTACGGCTGTGCACGGCGCTGCCCGGCTGGACCGGTCTGCCGCTGGGCGAGCGGCTGCGGCGGTCGTTCCGCTGTCCGGTGCTGGTGGAGAACGATGCCAACGCGGCGGCGGTGGCCGAGCACTGGAAGGGCGCGGCGGCCGGTTCGGACGATGTGGTGTTCGTGCTGGCGGGGCTGAGCCCGGGGGCCGGTTCGCTGATCGGCGGGCGGCTGCACCGGGGGTTCGGCGGGGCGGCCGGGGAGATCGGCGCGCTGCATCTGCTGGGGCGGGAAGCGACGCCGGAGACGCTGCTGTCGACGACCGGTCAGCCGTTGGAGCCCTTGGACGAGGGCCAGGTCGCGGCGGTGTTCGCGCGGGCGCAGGAGGGGGATGCGCGGGCGCGGGAGGCGGTGGAACGGTTCATCCGGCGGCTGGTGCACGATGTGGCGGCGCTGGTGCTGGCGCTGGACCCGGAGCTGGTGGTGATCGGCGGCTGGGCGGCGGGCCTGGCCGGTGTCCTTGCGCCGCTGCGCGGGGAGTTGGCGCGCTACTGCCTGCGCCCGCCGAAGGTCGCCCTCTCCGAACTGGGCGAGGCGGCGGTCGCCACCGGGGCACTGCGGCTCGCGCTCGACCATGTGGAGGGCGAACTCTTCGCGGTGGAAAGCACGGTGACGGGCCGGCGGTAGGGCGCCCATGGGAATGCCCAACGGAAATACCCGACGGGAATGCCCGCGGGAATACCGTTCGCCTCCCCCACGTTGTGGCCTGCAAGGGGGCCCGGCATCCCCTAGGTGTACTGACCGGAGACGTTGATTGAGAGCAGGGCATCTCGAATGGCAGTCACGATGCTGGGGTTGAGTGCCTTTCAACTAGGTCCCTGGCGAGCTGACTGATGCGTTTGCGGGCCGTCTCTGGGGTGAGCACCTCGATGTGGTCGCCGAACTGGAGGAGCTGGCGCACAGACTCGATGTCGGGGTACCGGACGACAACGGTGCATGAGCCGTTGACCGCATCGGAGACATCGTGGATGCGAGTGCCCAGGATGCGCCGCGCCAGGGCGAGGCCATTTTCTGGCAGGCGGACGGTCACGCTCACGCGATCTTGCCCCTCTGTGCGTTCCTTCAACGCGGCCCATCTGGTGCGGAGGGTTTCGCCTGGTTGGAGTACAGCTGGCTCGTCGAGTCGTTTGTAGGCCGATAGGCGTTCCAGTGCGAACAACCGACCGTCCCCCTGGTTATCGGCGACCAGATACCAGCGGCCAGATTTCGCCACGATCCCGTACGGGTCAACCACCTGCGTCGAGGCCGTATTCTCGGCGCTGCGCCGGTACTGGATTCGAAGCCGTCGTCGGTGTCGAAGCGCCGAGGCCAGATCCGATACATCGACCGATGCCTCGGAGTCAGCAAACCATGCGGTGCTGTCGACCAGCACCAGGTCCGCCAGTCGCGGCAGGGTCGGCGACTCAGATGCTGCAGCAGCCTGACGGGCGGCGATCTTGCGCGAGGCCGTCTCCCATGCCGCAGACAGGCCCATACGCTCACGTTGCGTGCCATCCAAGCCAGCTACGGAGAGGGCTTCCAGCTCTGGTGGTTCCAGATGGGATGCGTTGAGCCGTGCACTGGGGAGCAAGACGATCCCGCCGTTCCGTCCGCGGTCGGCATAAACGGGCACACCTGCTGCCGAGAGCGCCTCGACATCCCGCAGTACAGTCCGCCGAGATACCTCCAGACGCTCGGCGAGCTCGGTGGTGGTGATGCGCTGACGGGTCTGCAGGAGCAACAACAGGTGCAACAGCCTCGAAGCCTTCATGCTGACCAATGTTCGCAGAAAAGGTGACAGGTTCTGTCGCGATTGGGTGATCACCTGGACTGGTACCGAGAAACCACCGAGTTGAGGAGCACTCCATGCCCACACCGAACCTGTTCCTGATCGGCGTCCGTGATGCCGAGACCGCTACCGCCTTCTACAGCGACCTGTTCGAGATCGAACCGACCTTCACCAGTCCCCACTACGTAGCTTTCGAGGCTGCCCCCGGCGTCCTATTTGCGCTGTGGACGGGTTACGGCGAGCATGCTGTCCCGAGCACCCCTCGCACGAGCGAGGTCGGTCTCATGGTGCCGGGACCACCGGAGGCAATTGACGAGATCTTCACGAATTGGGTCTCAAAAGGGGTCCACGTCGTGCAGGAACCACACGACGCTGTCTTCGGCCGCACGTTCGTGATCGCGGACCCCGACGGCAACCTCATTCGGGTCTCCCCGGTCGACTGAGCCGCACGACCCTTACCCACACTTCTCATAGCTGAAGGGCCGGCCACACACGATGGCCGGCCCTTCAACCTGTCCAGGAGCCCAGAAATGTCCCATCCGAACGCCGTCCTCACTCCGCGCCACCGTCTGAAAGTCGCTCGACTCGTCGTTGACGACGGATGGCCAATCAGCGAAATCGCGGCTCGATTCCAGGTGTCCTGGCCGACCGTGAAGCGCTGGGTCGACCGCTGCCTCGCAGGCGAGTCCATGCAGGACCGCTCCTCACGGCCGCGAAGGTCTCCGACCAAGACACCCCAGACCGTGACGAAGAGGTGCGTCAGCCTTCGACTGCGTCTGCGGGAAGGGCCGGTCCAGCTTGCAGCGAGACTGAACCTCGCGCCGTCGACAGTGCGCCGAATCCTGCGATCGGCCCGAATGAACCGACTCGCTTACGTCGACCGCGCGACCGGTGAGCCCATCCGCCGGTATGAGCACGACCATCCAGGATCGCTGGTGCACGTGGACGTGAAGAAGCTCGGGAATATCCCCGACGGCGGCGGCTGGCGCTACGTCGGCCGCCGCCAAGGCGAGAAGCACCGCGCCGCGACACAGGGCAAGTCACGCAATGCCTATGGCGGCCCGAAGCTCGGATACGCGTTTGTGCACACCGTCATCGACGACCACTCCCGTGTCGCCTACGCCGAGATACACGACGACGAAATCGCCGAAACGGCCACCGCGGTCTTGGTCCGTGCTGTCGAGTGGTTCAACACTCGAGGCGTCACCGTTGAGCGGGTCTTGTCGGACAACGGCGGCGCCTACCGCTCACACCTGTGGCGAGACACCTGCGCCGAGCTCGGGATCTCACACAAGCGCACGCGGCCGTACCGGACGCAGACCAATGGGAAGGTCGAGCGTTTCCACCGCACCTTGGTCGATGGGTGGGCCTACGCCCGCTACTACGCCTCCGAGGCCGAACGCCGGAGTGAGTTGGCGGGCTGGTTGCACTACTACAACCACCACAGGCCTCATACGGCATGTGGGAGCCTGCCGCCGTTCTCACGATTGATCAACGTCTCCGGTCAGTACACCTAGGGGATCCGTTCGCCCATCCCCTAAGGGACATCCTCAGCCCGCCAGCAGCGCCACCGCGTCGCTCTCCCCGAAGGTGAGCCGGCAGGTGTCCGCGCGGTAGGTGGATACCGCGACGGCGGCCGTACGGCCTCCGGAGACATAGCGGGTGGTGACCACGAGGACCGGTGCGCCCGGCAGCCGGTCGAGCTCCTTGGCGTCCTGCGCGCACGCCGAGCCCAGCTCGACGGTGCGGTCCTGGCCCTCCAGCTCGCTCTCCTGAAGCGCGTTCAGCACGGCGCGGGCGCGGGCCGGTGCGCCGAGCGGGGTGAGTGTGGAGCGGGCCGGGACGAGGGCCGAGGAGACGTACAGCAGCTCGGCGGCGACGGGCTGACCGCCGGTGACCCGGCTGCGGCGCACGATGTGCACGCGGTCGCCGGGCACGCTCTCCAGGAGGCGGGCGACGGCGGCGGGTACCGTTTCGGTCTCGACGGCGTCCAGCGGCTGCCAGTCGTCGCCGGGGGCGCCCGGCCAGGTGTGGCGGGCGGGGTCCACGGCGACGCCCATGCGGGGCGGGGCGACGGTGGTGCCCACACCGCGGCGGCGCTGAAGGCGGCCTTCCAGCTCCAGTTGTTCGAGGGCCTGCCGGAGGGTGGCCCGGGCGACGCCGAACCGCGCCGCCAGCTCGCGCTCGTTGGGCAGGATCTCGCCGACCGCGAATTCCGAGTCCAGCGCCTCGCTGAGCACGGTCTTGAGGTGCCAGTACTTCGGCTCCGGCGCCGTTTCGAGCTGCGTGGTCCCCACCCTGTCCTCCGCATCGGCCGTTGCCCCGCCCGCCTCGCGGCGTTACTGGCGGCGTTATGAGCGAGTCTTTATTAAAGGTTGTTGCAGTATCCCGACGATATGGCCGGCCGACACCTTGGTCAAGACCAATGCGCCTGCGGAGCGGCCCCTCGCGTGCTGTCCGGCGCCGTGCCCCGCCGCGTACGCTCCGGCCGGGCGCATCCGCCGTTCGGGCGCAGGACACCGGGTGTTGGGGTGTACGGCATCCGTTCCCGGTACGAACGGCACAACATCAACGGTGCAAGTCCGCTGTGACGACGGAGGTTTGAGATGGCGCAGGGATGGGGCGGGGGCTTCGGCCGACGGTCGTTGTTGCGGGGTGCGGCGGCCGGCTCGGGGGTGCTGGCGCTGCCCGGGCTCGCCGTGGCCGCGCCGGCACTGGTGCGTGGCGGGCGGCCGTCCGCCGCGTGGGGCGTGCAGGTCGGGGACGTGACGACGTCCTCGGGTGTGGTGTGGGTGCGGTCGGACCGGCCGGCCCGGATGACCGTACAGACCGCCGCCACCGAGTCGTTCCGCGGCGCGCGCACCTGGCGGGGCCCGGTGGTCGGGCCCGGGACGGACTTCACCGGGGTCACGGCGCTGCACGGGCTGCCGCCCGGGGAGCAGATCCACTACCGGGTGCTGCTGGCGGACCCGGACGATCCGCGGCGCCACAGCGAGCCGGTCACCGGCACCTTCCGTACGGCGCCCGACAAGCGTCGCGACGGCATCCGCTTCCACTGGTCGGGGGATCTGGCCGGGCAGGGCTGGGGCATCAACCCGGAACTCGGCGGCTATCGCATCTACGAGGACATGCGGCGCCGTGACCCGGACTTCTTCCTGTGCAGCGGCGACAACATCTACGCCGACAACCCGATCACCGAGCGGGTGACGCTGCCGGACGGCCGGATCTGGCGCAATGTGACGACCGAGGAGAAGGCGAAGGTCGCCGAGACGCTCGCGGAGTTCCGCGGCGCGTTCCGCTACAACCTCCTGGACGAGAATCTGCGGCGGTTCAATGCCCAGGTGCCCACGATCATCCAGTGGGACGACCACGAGGTGCACAACAACTGGTATCCGGGGCAGCTGCTCGACGACGACCGGTACACGGTCAAGGACGTGGATGTGTTCTCGGCGCGGTCGCTGCGGGCGTTTTCCGAGTACTTCCCGATCCGTACGCTGCGGCCGGGCGACGGGGACGGCCGGGTGTACCGGGTGGTGCGCCACGGCCCGCTGCTGGACGTGTTCGTGCTGGACATGCGCCGCTACCGCAACGCCAACTCGCCCGACCGGCAGACCGATGACCCGCAGGGCATCCTCGGCGCCGAGCAGCTGCGCTGGCTCAAGCGGGAGCTGTCGCGCTCGCGTGCGGTGTGGAAGGTGATCGCCGCGGACATGCCGCTGGGGCTGGTCGTTCCGGACGGCGCGGTCAACTTCGAGGCGGTGGCGCAGGGCGACCCGGGTGCACCGCTGGGCCGTGAACTTCAGCTGGCCGAGCTGCTGCGGCACATCAAGCACCGGCGGATCACCGGCACGGTGTGGCTGACGACGGATGTGCACTACACCTCGGCGCAGCACTACGCGCCGGAGCGGGCGGCGTTCAAGGACTTCGAACCGTTCTGGGAGTTCGTCTCCGGGCCGCTGAACGCGGGCGGCTTCCAGGCCGTGAAGCTGGATGGAACGTTCGGGCCCGCCCAGCCGTTCATCAAGGCGCCGGACCGTGCCAACACCTCCCCCGCGGAGAGTCCGCAGAACTTCGGCGAGATCGACATCGACGGGGGCAGCGGGGAGCTGACGGTGCGGTTGCGGCAGGAAGGCGGAGAGGTGGTGTTCAGCAAGGTGCTGCAACCCGGACGGGTGGGACAGTAAGGACCAATGGGGCGATTGCATGTTTTACCCGTCGGACACAAGCTGTTGGTGATCAGGCAACACCGGTCGGCCAGGCTGTCTGCATGACTGAAGCAACCTCTGCCCGATCGGCCCGCCGGCATCACTGGCGACGGGACGTCGTCGAGCTCGCCGCCCTGTTCACGGCCGTGGCCGTGGCGGACGCGGCGGCCAATACGGTCGCGCACGGCCCGCGCGGCCCGGTGCTGCTGTGCGCCGGGGCGGTGGCGCTGCTCGCCACGGCCGTGTTCCACGTGTGGTGGTCACGCCGCCACGAAAACGCCCCGCCACCGTCCGATACCGGCGCCACGGCGCCGTCCTCCCCCGCGGCCCCCGGGGCCGGCGGACCGGAGACGGTGCTGTGGCGGATGCGGACCACGGTCCGCGACGAGCCGGGCAGCCTGGCCGCGCTGTGCACAGCACTGGCCGCGTTCCGTGTGGACATACTCAGCCTCCAGGCCCACCCGCTCTCGGATGGCACGGTCGATGAATTCCTGCTGCGCGCGCCGGACACGCTCGTTCCCGAGCAGCTGACCCGTACGGTCGCCGCTGCGGGCGGCGCGCACACGTGGCTGGAGCGGGCCGATGCCCACGATCTGGTCGATGCGCCGACCCGGATGCTGGGCATGGCCACCCGTACGGCCCTGGATTCCGCCGAACTCCCGCTCGCACTGCGGCAGTTGCTGGGGCGCTGCACGATCCGTTCGATGCCCGCGCGCTCGCTGTCCGGGCAGCCGCTCGCCGAGCAGGTACCCACCGAGGGTGTACTGGAGGACCACCTCATGAAGTTCCGCGACCCCTCCGGGGGCTCGCTCACCATCGAAAGGCCGCAGTTGCCGTTCACGCCCACCGAGTTCGCCCGTGTGCGCGCCCTGGTCGATCTGGATGCCCGGCTCGGACAGCGGGTGCCGGGGCGGCGGGATGTGCTGACGCTGCCCGAGGGCAACGAAATCACCATCCGCCGCGCCGACACCGGCGATCTGGCCGCCGCCCGCGAGATGCACGACCGCTGCTCCCCGGCGACCCTGGCGCTGCGCTACCACGGCCCGGTCTCCGACGCAGAGCGTTACCTGGGGCATCTGCTCAGCCCGCGCTTCGGCCGCACGCTCGCGGTGGAGACCGCGTCGGGCCGGCTGGTGGCGCTGGGCCATCTGCTCTGGGACGGCGACGAGACCGAGGTCGCGCTGCTGGTCGAGGACGCCTGGCAGCAGCGCGGCATCGGCTCGGAGCTGCTGCACCGGCTGGTGGCGATGGCCGCCGAGGCGGGCTGCGAGAGCGTGTACGCCATCACGCAGGCGTCCAACACCGGGATGGTGGCGGCGATGCGCGGCCTGAGCCTGCCGCTGGACTACCAGATAGAGGAGGGCACCCTGGTGATCACTGCACGCCCGGCGGTGCTGCCCGCGCAGGCGGCCGCCCCGTCGCCCGCCCTTGAGGTCCTCCGGGCCCAGGACGGCGCCGGCCGCCGCTGACCGCATCTCCCCAGGGCCGGCCGGGCGCAGCGACGCCCGGCCGGCCCTGGCGCCTCCCCCCCCACGTCCGCACCGCAGGGGCAATGACACCGCAAAGTGACAGGCACATCCGGCCTATTGTTGATGACGGGGCGGGGTGATCCGTACGAGGATGGCCCGCATGTCCAACACCACTTCCTCCAGCGGCGGCCCACTGCCCCGCCAGATCGCCGATGCCTATGTCGACGCCCTCGTCGCCCTGGACCCCATCACCGGCACCTTCCTCGGCATCGCCGAGTGCTCCGCCAAGCTTCCCGACCTCTCCCCCACCGGCCAGGAGGCGCTGGCCCAACTGGCCCGTACGACGCTGGAGAAGCTCACCGAGGCCGAGGCCCGGCCGGGTGCGGACGGCGTCGCCGAGCAGGTCTGTGCGCGGCTGCTGCGCGAGCGGCTGACCGCGGAGCTGGCGGTGCACGAGGCGGGCGAGGGGCTGCGCGCGGTGAGCAACCTCGGCTCGCCGCTGCACCATGTGCGCGAGATCTTCACGGTCACCCCGGCCGAGACCGAAGAGGACTGGGCGGCCATCGCCCAGCGGCTGCGCGCGGTGCCCGCGGCGCTGGAGGGCTATCGCGCCGCGCTGGACGCCGGCCGCAAGCGGGACCTTCCCGCAGGCCCGCGCCAAGTGACCACCGTGCTGGGCCAGTTGGAGGAATGGATCGGTACGGACCGCAGCTGGTTCGCCCAGTTCACCGAGCCGGGCCCCAAGGCACTGCGCGGCGAGCTGACCAAGGCGGCCGAGGTGGCGACCGGTGCGCTGGTCGAGCTGCGGGACTGGCTGCGCGACCACTACGCCCCCGCGATCGAGGGCGCACCGGACGTGGTGGGCCGGGAGCGTTACGCCCGGCTGGCGCGCTACTACAACGGCGCCGACCTCGATCTGGACGAGGCGTATGCGTACGGCTGGTCGGAGTTCCACCGGCTGCTGGCCGAGATGCAGACCGAGGCGCAGCAGGTGCTGCCCGGTGCGAAGACTCCGTGGGAGGCGCTGGCCTGGTGCGATGAGCACGGCGAGGCGGTCGAGGGCGTCGAGGAGACCCGCCGGTGGCTCCAGTCGCTGATGGACGAGGCGATCGAGGCGCTGGACGGTACCCACTTCGACCTGGCCGAGCGGGTACGGAAGGTGGAGTCGTGCATCGCCCCGGCCGGCTCGGCCGCCGCCCCGTACTACACCCAGCCCTCGATGGACTTCTCCCGCCCCGGCCGCACCTGGCTGCCGACGATGGGCCTGACCCGCTTCCCGGCCTACGACCTGGTCTCCACCTGGTACCACGAGGGCGTGCCCGGCCATCACCTCCAGCTGGCGCAGTGGACGCATGTCGCCGACCGGCTCTCGCGTTACCAGACGTCGGTGGGCATCGTCAGCGCCAACGTGGAGGGCTGGGCGCTGTACGCCGAGCGCCTCATGGACGAGCTGGGCTTCTTGACCAGCGCCGAACGCCGGCTGGGTTATCTGGACGCCCAGATGATGCGGGCCGTCCGCGTGATCATCGACATCGGGATGCATCTGGAGCTGGAGATCCCGGCGGACTCCCCCTTCCACCCGGGCGAGCGCTGGACGCCGCAGCTGGCCCAGGAGTTCTTCGGGCTGCACAGCAGCCGCCCGGCCGATTTCGTCGAGAGCGAGATCGTCCGCTATCAGGGCATCGCGGGCCAGGCGATCGGCTACAAGCTCGGCGAGCGGGTCTGGCTCGACGGCCGGGAGGCGGCCCGCGCCCGGCACGGCGCGGACTTCGATCTGAAGTCCTGGCACATGGCGGCGCTCTCCCAGGGCTCGCTTGGCCTGGACGATCTGCTCAGCGAGCTGTCGGCGCTGTGAGCTGAGACGGTACGGCGTCCGGCCGCGGCATCTGACGTTCCGGCCGGATGCCGCCCGCCGTCGTACGAGCGCCGGCCGCCCCGCTCAGCCCGGTACCCGGTGCCGGACGGCCGAGCCCGAGCGGTTCTTGACGACCTCCAGCTGGGCCGGGATCCGGCCGCGCAGATCGGCGACGTGGCTGACGATGCCGACGCTGCGGTCGCGTTCGCGCAGTGCGTCGAGGACGTCCAGGACCTCGTCGAGGGTTTGCTCGTCCAGGCTGCCGAAGCCCTCGTCGATGAAGAGGGTGTCGAGCCGGGTGCCGCCCGCCTCGTCGGTGACGACGTCGGCCAGGCCCAGCGCCAGGGCGAGCGAGGCGAAGAAGGTCTCGCCGCCGGAGAGGCTGGCGGTATCGCGCTCCTGGCCGGTCCAGGCGTCGATGACGTGCAGGCCCAGGCCGGAGCGGCGGGTGCCGCCGGCCCGTTCGTCGGAGTGGACCAGGGTGTAGCGGCCGGAGGACATCTTGTACAGCCGCTCGCTGGCGGCGGCCGCGACCTGTTCGAGCCGGGCGGCCAGGACGTACGACTCCAGGCGCATCCGGCGTTCGTTCTCGCTGGAGGTGCCGGAGGCGAGCCCGGCGAGGCGGTCGAGGCGTTCGTGGGCGGTGCGCAGCGGGGCCAGTTCGCGGGCATCGGTCGCCGCGCGGGCGGAGAGCCGGTCGAGTTCGCCGCAGCGGTCGCGGGCCGCCGACTGGGCCGCGGCGGCGCTCCGCAGCCGGTGTCCGACGGCCTCGTGGGCGGTGCGCGCGGCGTCCGGGTCCGCGGGCGGCAGGGCGGCCGCGGCGAGTGCCGCGGGGTCGGCCAGCTCGGCTTCGACGGCGGCCGATTCGGCCTGCCACTGGTCGAGCCGCTGTTGGAGGGCCCGCCATTCGGCGTCCGTCAGCAGCGCCTCGGCGGCGGACTGCGGGGTGTCGAACCCGGCGCCGCGGGCGGCCTCGGAGAGCGCGGCCTCGGCGGCCTGGAGGCGCTCGGCGCAGGCGTGTGCGGTACGGGATGTTTCCGCGGCGTCGGCGAGCAGCGTCACCTGCCGCTCCAGCCGCCCGGCGCGCTCGGCGACGCTGGCGCTCTCGCCGCGCGCCTGCCTCAACTCCTCGTCCAGCGCGGCCCGTTCGCGGTCCAGCGCCTCTCGGTGGGACGTACGGGCAGCCGCCCGGCGCTCGGCCTGCTGCGCCTCGTCGCGGCGGCGCTCGTACTCGCGCTCCGCGCGTGCGTACGCCTCGCGGGCGGCGTGCAGATCGGCCCCGGCGGCATGGTCGCGGGTGTGCCGGGTCTGCAACTCCTCCACCTGTGCGGCCAGTTCGGCGGTCGGGGCATCCCCTGCCGTGGCGGCGGCGCCGACCAGCGCCTCCTTGGCGGACTGGCGGCGGGCCTCCGCCTGCCCTCGGGCGTCCTCGGCCCGGCGGTGATCGGCGAGCGCGGCTTCCTCGGCCGCCCGGTCGACGTGCCCGGTGCCGGCGCGGGCCGGGTCGGGGTGGCCCCTCGCCCCGCACACCGCGCAGGGCTCGCCGTCGCGCAGGCCCTGCGCGAGTTCGGCGGCGATCCCGCGCAGCCGCCGGTCCTTGAGGTCGAGCCAGTTCTCGTGCGCCGCGGCGGCGCGCTCGCGGGCGTCGAGCGCCTCCTGCTCGGCAGCGCGGACGGACTGGTCGAGGACGTCGCGCCGGCGGGCCGCCGCCAGGCGTTCGGCGGCCGGACGCAGCTGCGCGGCGGACTGTTCGGCGCGGGCCGCGGCCTCCTGGGCCGTCTCGATGCGCCGCTGGTGGGCCTCGCGGGCGGCGTCCCAGCCGGCCAGCCAGTCGGCGGTGTCCAGCAGGGTCTGCTCGTCGGCGCGGGCCTCGCGGTCGAGGGCGGTGCGCTCCACGGCGAGGTCGGCGGACCTGCGCTCGGCCCGCCGGGCCGCCGCCAGCGATCCCAGGTCGCCCCTCAGCCGTCGCTCCAGGTCGGCGAGTCCGTCGCCGTCGGTCCCGGCGAGATCGGGCGGCAGCTGGGTCCTGGCCCGGCGTTCGGCGGTCCGTGCGGCGTCCAGCTCGCGCCGGGCCGCGGCGCGCAGGGCCAGCGCGGGGGCGACGTCGGCGGCGGCGCGGCCCCGCTCCAGGCGGTCGCGCATACGGGTGTGGTCCTCGGCACGGGCGGCGAGCTGGGCGGCCCGGCGGCGGGCGTCCGCGTGGCGCCGCTGGAGCCGGTCGCGTTCATGGGCCTCCTCAAGGCGCCCGGCGGCGGTCCGTTCCGCGGCCTCGGCGGCCCGTACCGCGGACCTGGCGATCTCCAGCCGTTCGCGGGCGCTCGCCCGGGCCACCGCGGCCCGCACCAGCACGGCGTCGGCGAAACCGGGCTCCCCGGGGCCGGGTGCGTCCGCCCGGTCGCCCCGGCTCTGCGCCGGCACCCGCGCCGTCCGGCCGCGCCCGCTCCTGGGGGGCTCAACGGTCAGATCGGGCAGCGGAAGTGACGGGTCGTCGAGATCCGTATCGGCCCCCGCCGCCTGCGCCATCCGGTGTGCCAGTGCCAGCAGCCGTTCGTCGCCCGCCGTGACCCGGTCGGCGGCGGCCCGGCGCCGGATGTTGAGCCGTTCCTCCAGGGCGGCGAACCGGCGGGTGTCGAAGAGCCGCCCGAGGAGCCGGGCGCGGGCCTCCGCATCGGCCCGCAAGAAGCGCGCGAAGTCGCCCTGCGGCAGCAGCACCACCTGGCAGAACTGCTCCTTGCTCATGCCGAGCAGCTGCCCGATCTCCTCGCCGATCTCCTGGTGGGAGCGGCTCAGCGGCTGCCACCCGCCCTCGGCCGCATCGAACTCCCGCAGCCGGCTCTGCGCCTTCTCCCGGGTCGTACCGCTCCCCCGCTTCTTGGGGCGCGGCTGTTCGGGCAGCCGGGTGATCTCCAACCGCCGCTCGGCGACGGTCAGTTCGAGGACCACCTCGGTCGGCGTCAGCGGCTGGGCCAGATCGCTGCGCAGCGCGCCTCCGCCGGGCCGTGCCCCGGGCACCGACCCGTACAGCGCGAAGCACACCGCGTCCAGGACGGAGGTCTTGCCCGCTCCCGTGGGGCCGTGCAGCAGGAAGAGCCCGTCCCGGGTCAGCCGGTCGAAGTCGATGACCTGGGTGCCGCCGAAGGGCCCGAAGGCGGTCAGGGACAGCCGGTGCAGCCTCATCGCGCCACCTCGTGCAGGGTGTCGTCCAGGCGTACCTCATCGAGCGCGGAGCGCAGTTCGGCCCGCTCGTCGGCGTCGGCGGCGCGACCGGACCGTACGTGTTCCACGAAGTCCTCGGCGATCTCCTGGTCGCTGCGCCCGCGCAGCCGCTGGGCGTAGGAGGCGAGCGTGCGCGCGGGTCCCTCGTCGGGGTCGAAGACGAGGCTGACGATATGCGGGAAACGCTCGGCGAGGCGGGCCATCGGCTCGTGCGGGCGCGCGCTGTCGGTGAGCGTCGCCTCCACCCAGGAGTCCTGGTGGCCCTCCAGCCCGGGGTCGTCGAGCAGGTCCTCCAGCGGTCCGCGGATACGGGCCAGCGGGCGGGGCACCGGGCAGTCGACCCGCTCGGCGTGCACTTCGCCGTGCGGGCCGAGGTCCACGATCCACATCGACTTGCGGTGCGCGGCCTCGGAGAAGGAGTAGGCGAGCGGCGAGCCGGAATAGCGGACGCGTTCGGTGAGGGTTTGGCAGCCGTGCAGATGGCCGAGCGCGGCGTAGTCGACGCCGTCGAACACCGCGGCGGGCACGGAGGCCACCCCGCCGACGGTGATGTCGCGCTCGCTGTCGCTGGCCGCGCCGCCGGTGACGAAGGCATGCGCCAGGACCACGGAGCGGGTGCCGGGCCGGGTGGCCAGGTCGGCGCGGACCCGGTCCATCGCGGCGCCCAGCACCTCGGCATGACCGGCCCGCGCGGCGCCGAGCCGGTCGCGGACCATGGCCGGTTCGAGGTAGGGCAGTCCGTACAGCGCCACCGGGCCCTCGGCGTCCTCAAGGAGCACCGGGGTGCCGCAGGCGTCGGGGTCGGTGTGCAGATGGATACCGGCCTGCCGGATCAGCCCGGAGCCGACGCCGAGCCGGCGGGCGGAGTCGTGGTTGCCGGAGATCATGACGGTCGGTACGCCGAGGCCGGCGAGGCGGTGCAGGGCCTGGTCGAAGAGCTCCACGGCGGCCAGCGGCGGCACCGCCCGGTCGTAGATGTCGCCCGCGACGAGCACCGCCTCGATCTCCCGGGTACGGACCGTTTCGACGAGGTGGTCGAGGAAGGCGCGCTGGGCGGCGAGCAGGCTCACCCGGTGAAACGACCGCCCCAGATGCCAGTCGGAGGTGTGCAGCATCCTCACAGCAACGCTCCGACCTGCATTTTTACTGTTCCTCCGCCTTCACCACCGCACGGAACCAGCACCGGCACCGCTGTCCGCACCGACCACGTTAGCGCCGCCGGGCGCCGGATCCGGCACCGACCTCGGTTTGCCGCCTGTGTCGGGAGTCACAGGAACGTGGCTGTCGCATCAAGTCCCGTACACCTCCGGCACATTGTGCCGCGGCAGGGGCCGGGACGTGGCGGCCGGGCCGTCGGCGAAGGCGTGCAGCAGGTTCTCGGTGGTGCGGGTGACGAACGCGCGGGTGCGGGTGTCCATCCCGTGCGCGCGGCCGTCGTCCCCGGCGCCCGCCAGCAGGGCCTCGACCCAGCGCATCGTCCCGGAGGAGAGCACCCCGGCGCCGCTCGGCACGGTGTAGTAAAGCGTAGCGAGGGTAGTTGGATTTTCCAAGTGACACCTTGGAAAATCCAACCAGGAATCCAACTGGGCGCATCCCGGGGCGTCCCGGGACGGCGCCCGCCTCGCCGCCCGGCTCAGGACAGCATGTTGATCTTGTACTGCATGACCCGGTAGTTCCTCGGGTCGTACCACTGGCTGACGGCGATGTGGAAGTTGCCGAACGTCGAGCCGGGAATGACGAATCCGCCGTACGGGCTGGCGACGAGGTTGGCCACCTCCTGCCCCGGGGCGCAGGGCAGGATCATCGTCTGCTCCAGCGTCCGGGTCAGGTCCGAGGTCGGCAGCGGGAAGACCATCGCCCGGATCGACAGCGGGTTCATGTTCAGCCAGGTGAGGACGTACTTGCCGTCCATGGCGCGGAAGCAGATCTCGCCCCACTTGCGGGTGCCGAAGACGGACGTCGGCGCGGGCGCGTTCCACCGCCAGTCGCCGTCGGCGTAGCCCCACGGCTCGTAGGCGTCCGGGTTGCCGAGGCTGTCCTTCCGTACCCGGTGCAGCAACATCCCCGATTCCACATCGCGGTTGAAGACCGTCGACAGGACGTAGCAGTAGTCGCCCTCCGCCACCGCGTAGGTCTTCTGCTGGAACTGACCGTCGTGCAGGTCACCGGGCCACTGGCACAGGTACTCCCAGGTCTCGCCGTTGTCGGTGGAGCGCCAGAAGTCCGTGTGGTGGGTGTCGTAGATGACGCCGCGCATGAGGTGCATGTACATCACGCCGTCGACGACGAACACATCGGACGGGATCGCCGTCGTGGCCTTGTCCCCGACCGGGTTGTGGGGCTCGTCGACAAGGCTGTTGGCATGGTCGCCGCCGACGCTGCCGTCGATCCGCAGGTTGTTCAGGTCCGCACTGCTGGAGCGCAGGCCGACCGGGGCGCGCCAGTCGTCGGCGGGTTCGCCGTCGTGCGGTACGTGGTCGCCGTTGAAGGTGTCGCCGCAGACGAACAGCATGGTGCCGTTCGGGCACAGCACGGGGATGCCGAGGTCGGTCCAGGGCGAGGCCACCGAGCCGGTCTCGGCCGGGCCGGTCAGGTTCTTCACCTTGGTCGCGAGCGTCGGGCTGGTGGGGTCGTTCGGCCCGCCGGCCATGGCCACCTCGGCACTCGAACCGACGACCCCCGCCCCCATGGCGACGCCGATGCCGATCTTGAGGAGCTTACGGCGGGAGTATCCGCCGGCCGTCGCGCCCTGCTCGTCCGAGGGACGTGTCATCCTGAGTGCCTTTCGCAGTCGGCTCACTCGTGAGCCCTTCCGCAGGTCTCCCTGCATCGGACGGCGTCGACGCTAGCTCCGGCCGATGAAATGGCGCTGACACATCGATGACCTCGCTGGTGGGCATGCCGGGGCCGGTCCGGGGCCCTTCTCCTCCGTTCTCATCCGTCCGCGCGGAATAACGCAACGTGACAGGGGTAGATGGCCGCTGCGACCGGCTCGGACATCGCGCGGCAGGTCAGCGGCAGTGCCGGGCGGCACTGCCCGACGGGAAGCGCGAGAAGGGAATGACGCTTCGTGAACAGCATCTGGGCGACGCACCTGAGGAACGGCGGCACGGCGCTTCGTCCGTCCCCGTCACCGCCGACGTATGCGGTGACGCTGGAGAGCTGCCCGCGGGCCGCCGCCAGGGCGCGGGAGGCCGCGGCGGAGTTCCTGGCGGATCTGCGGCCCACGGCCCATCGGGAGGCCGCCGACACGGTGGTGCTCGTGGTCTCCGAGCTCGTCACCAACTCCGTACGGCATGCGGGCGGAGCCACCTGCTCCCTGCGGCTGGCGGTGTGCGGGGATGCGGTGATGGTGTCGGTGACCGACGGGAATTCCGCGCTGCCCGTGGGGCGCAACCCGGACGTCGACGGGGAGGGCGGCGGCTTCGGGTGGCCGATGGTGCGCCGGCTGGCGCTGGCCACGTCCGTGTGTGTGACGCCGCAGGGCAAGACCGTGCATGCGCTGCTGCCGTGCGGCACCCGGTGCCCGTAGGCGTGGGCAGGGGCATGCCGGATGCCGCTACGCGGCTCAGGAGCCCCGGGTGTGGTGGTCCAGCAGGCGAGTGAGCAGCTGCACGAACTGGTCGCGTTCGGCCGGACTCAGCGGCGCGAGCAGTTCGTCGTGGAGGTCGTCCAGAACCTTGTCGAGGCGGCGCAGGTGGCGGCGGCCCTGGGCGGAGATCGTGATGACGTTGCGGCGCCGGTCGGCGGGATCCGGCGCCCGCTCGACGAGGTCACGCTCGGCCAGTTCGTTGAGCACGCCGACCATGTCGCTGCGGTAGATACCGGAGCGTTGGCTCAGCTCCGCCTGGCTTCCGGGCCCGTACTCGTGCAGTGAGGCGAGCACGGCGTAATGCCACTTGCGGGCGTCGACCCGGGCCAGCCCCTCGGTGATCAGCCGGCCCGATCGCATGCTCAGCTGCGACAACAGTCGGCTCGCCCGCCGACGCAGCCTCTCGGGCGTCTTGAGCACGCCGTCGTCGGGCAGGTCCGCGGCTTCGGCTCTGTTCATGACTCCCTTCCCACTCCCCCCATTGCGTTAGTCCGGCTAACGATATACGTTCACCCGTACCGACACCGTTAGTGTGACTAACGTTAGTCGAGCGAACTCCAGGAAGGAAGATCCGCCATTCCCACCAAGACACTGCAGATTCCCACCCCTGACGGTCAGGCCGACGCTTTCGCCGCCTTCCCCGACGGCGCCGGGCGGCACCCTGGGGTGCTGATGTACGCGGACGCCTTCGGCATCCGGCCCGTACTGCGGGAGATGGCCCGCGAACTTGCCGGGCACGGCTACTACGTGCTCGTCCCCCACTTCTTCTACCGGCACGGCCCGGCACCTGTGGTCGAGCTTCCCGAGTACATCGGAGAAGAGGTCCGGCCTGCGGTCATCGCCCAGTTGATGCCCTTGATCGAGGCGCACACCACCGAACGCATCCTGCGCGATGCCGACGCCTACCTCGGGTTCCTCACCGCCCAGCCCGAGGTCGCCGCCGGACCGGTCGCCGTGACCGGCTACTGCATAGGCGGCCTCCTGGCGATGCACACCGCCGCGGCCCACCCCGGCCAGGTGGCCGCCGTCGCCGGATTCCACGGCCCCGTGAGCGCCTGCGGGCCCGACAGCCTGTCCAGGATCACCGCCCGGGTCCACCTCGGCCACGCCGAAACCGACCTGACGCCCGAGGCCCTCGGCGAGCTCAACCGGACCCTGGACGTCGCGGGTGTCGACCACACCTCCGAGATCTACCCGGGCACCGTCCACGGCTTCACCATGTCCGACACCGACGCTTTCAGCGCCTCCGGGATGAAGCGTCACTGGGACCGCCTGCTCCCCCTCCTGGACCGCACCCTGGCCCACAGCTGAGGCACCGGCCCGGAAACCACACCTGGAGTACACGGCTCCGGACGGCCTGGGCTCCGGCACGCCCGACCGGCGGGGCTCAGGCGGGCTCGACCTCCGGTGTGGTCTCGTGCGGCGGCTCCTCCAGGCCGCCGTCCGGGTACTCCTCGCTGATCTGCCGGGGCCCGAACGGCCATTCCCGCTCGTGCCGCGCCCACAGCAAGAAGGCCACCAGGCCGCCCGCGACCCAGGCCAGCGACCAGGCGATGGGGTGTCTGCCCGGCGCGTTGCGGTCCGCGAAGCCGTAGATCACCAGCCAGCCGGTCAGCGCCACCAGGCTCGGCAGCGGGTAGAGCCACATCCGGTACGGGCGGTGCAGCCCCGGACGCCGGCGGCGCAGCACGGTGACCGCGGCCACCTGGGCCAGTGCCTGAACGAGCACCATCACGGCGGTCAGCAGCTGGATGACGGTGGCCAGGTCGGTGTGCCGGCCGAGCAGGAAGCCGGCGGCCATGAGGACGCCCATGGTCAGCAGGCCCAGGACGGGAAAGCGGTGGCGCGGGTGGAGGATGCCGTACGCCCGGAAGAAGACCCTGTCGCGGGCGGCGTTGCAGGGGATGCGGGAGCCGCCGAGCAGTCCGGTGAGGACGGAGGCGACGGCGGTGATCAGGATGAGCACCGTGACGGCGTCGGCGGGACCCCGGCCCCAGGCTTTCTCCAGGACGACGGAGGCCACCGACGAGGAGGCCGCGCTGTCCGGGTCGAGCATGTCCCGCCAGTCGACCACGCCCAGGATGCCGATCTGGAGCAGCAGATAGATCGTCATGATGCCGAGGATCGAGAGGAGGACGGCGCGCGGGATGGTGCGTCCGGGCCGTTGGATCTCGGCGCCCATGTAGGCGACGGTGTTGTAGCCGAGGTAGTCGTAGATGCCGATGGTCAGGCCCGCCGCGAAACCGGTCCAGAAGTGCGCCGAGGTCGGCTCGACGGCGTGCGCGGGGTAGGTGAAGGCGCGCTCGGGGCTGAAGTGGGTGAAGGCGGCGGTGATGACGAGGACGACGGAGGCGATCATCACCGTCCACAGCACTACGGTGAGTCTGGCGATGCTCTCCACGCGCCGCCACAGCAGGACGACGATGCCCGCGGTGACGGCGAGGCCAACGGCATCGCCCGCGCCCCGGCTCATGCCCGGCCACAGATATCCCAGGTACTGCACGAAGCCGATGACTCCGGTGGCCATCCCGAGAGGGATGAACAGCATGGCCGTCCACACGAACAGAAACGGCATCAGCTTGCCGGTGCGGTACTGGAACGCCTCCCGTAGATAGACATAGCTGCCGCCCGCGCCCGGCAGGGCGGCGCCCAGTTCGGCCCAGATCAGCCCGTCGGCGAGCGCCAGGACCGCGCCCGCGAGAAAGCCGATGACGGCCTGCGGCCCGCCGAACGCCGCCACCATCAAGGGGATGGTGACGAAGGGGCCGATGCCGCACATCTGGCTCATGTTGAGGGCAGTGGCCTGGAAGAGTCCGATGCGGCGGACGAATTCCCCTCTCACCTGCACTCTTTTCCGTTCCTATCTGTTCTCTTGTTGGGCGGTTCTAGGGGCGTCTACCCCTCCCCAGAGACTCCCCAGCCCCCAAATTCTCCCCACATACTCCCCAGCAGACGCGCCGTCTACAGCTCACCCGAGGGCCTCAACGCCCTTGTCTACGAGGCTCCGAGCTCGCCCGGACGGTACGCGAGCCCGTGACGCCTGGCCCACCGTTGGCGCTCCGCCTCCATCGCCACGACGCACCGCCCACAGGCTCGGATGTCGTAGCGCTCGCCGCTGGGCGTATCGATCTCACCCACGCTCACCGTGGGCACCTGAGGTGTCGCGCATCTGAAGCAGTCGCCGGCAGACCAGGTGTAGGCGGCGAGAACGTCGTCAGCGTGCATGGCTCCCTCCGGGGCGGCGAGAGCGTTCGATCCCGAGTTGATGACCGCCATACCCACCCCCTTTCAGCTCGGCTCCTCGGATGCGTCAGCACATCCGTCAGAGTGAACATACATTCGATTACGCCGAGAGGTCACCCCTCGCTCGCCACCCATGCAGGGCCCACAGAACTGCAGGCCGCAGCACGTTTTAGCGTACTTGCTACGTAGCAGATTCGGCGGCTCCTCCTACGGTTGCGACCTCAAGATCGTTCGCCTGGGGATGCCATGAACGCGCCGCACCGACGGCTCGCCGCAAAGCTGCGGCAGCTCATCGAGGACGGCACGTACCCCGCAGGGGCTCCCTTCCCTAGCCACCGAGCCATCGCGGCCGAGTACCACGTCGGCCAAGGCGCCGCCCATCAGGCCGTCGCGATCCTCCGCTCGGAGGGATTGCTGCTCGGCACCCCGCGTCGCCGCCTAACCGTGGCGCACCCTGTAGGCGTGCGCACCCTTGCCAACCCTGACGCTCCATGGCCTCACGGCTACGGGGATATCGAGCGCACGCGGGTGCGAGCCGACGATGACCTCGCCGTGCGCCTTGGCGTCTCGCCGGGGGCACAGCTTCAGCGAGAGCGGATCGAGCGCCTCGACCCTGACGGTCGGCCGGCGATGGTCGTGACCACGTGGCGCCGAGGTGCCGCTCAACAGCACGCCTCATGCCGGGTGACAGTGCGGACGGAGTCGATGGCTCGGCGAGACGCGGATCTGCTGGGTCTGCCAGCGGGCATTCCCGCGCTGGTGGTGCAGCGGACGCGGTACGGCGCAGACGGGGCGCCGGTGGAGGTGGCGGATCTCGTGCTCCCCTCGGATCGCTGGCAGGTTGCCCTGTAGCTCACTGCTCACAGTGCTGACAACATCGTCGACAGTGGCTGGCATATGCAAGCGCTTTCCGTGTATCCCCGGCGCCAATTCCGCGACGACCTCGTCATGCACGCGCCCCGCGCCGGGCGCTATTCCGGGCGGGGCGGGGTAGCAGCGCCGCCACAGCCAACAGCAGCGCTTGTGATGGACCCAAGGTACGGGCGCCCCATCTCAACGGAGTTTGACCAGTCTCACTGAAGTTTGATCGCCGTAGCTACGGGGCTTCGGGGCCAGCGTCTCCGGCTTGCACGGCGGCTGCCGCCTCCAGCAGGGGCCAGCCGTCGACCTCCGCCGCCCGCCGCTCTTCTGGTTGCCACCCACGGGCCAGCGCCACATCGAGCAGCGCCCGGACGGCGCCCGGCTCGTGCAGGTTCAGGTCTGCGCCCTGGGTGAAGCCCACGTCCCCGGAGCCAACGGGGGCCCCGCCCGGGACGTACCGGCCGGGCCCGTCGGCAAAGACAATGCGCAGCGGGCCGCCGGTGCCGGCCGGCTGCGGGGACAGCGTGAGGATTTGGCGGCAGTCCACGGACCGACCGTCGTCGTCTCTTCGGTGACTGTGGCGCATCGTCCACATGTACAGGCGACCGTCAGCGACCAGCCGGCGGGGCTTCTTTGAATGGCGAGGCACGCAGCCGAGGGTACGCAGCCTGATCCGCGAGACAGCTGCCCGGTGTCGTCAGGTCGCATGACCACACCTAGAATCGCACATGTGAACGATTTGCCACCGGATCTGAGCCGCCTCCGTACCCTGGAGACCTGGCTGCAGCTCACTCTCGACCGTGTCCGGCAGCAGATCGTCGTCGCCGAGCAGCGAGCAGCTCAGCAGCAGCGCGCCATCCCTCCCCCGCCGCCGGACTGGGTGCTGCAGCTCAGCATCGGCGGCGAGGGGCGACCGATCGCGGTGCATGCTGGCGGCTGCCCGAGCGCTGGCAGACGAGCTCGTCCCGTCTCGCGGGACCAGGCGATGCGCGCCCTCACCGAGGGCCTGGAGCCGTGCGCTCTGTGTCGGCCGGATACGGAGCTCGGCATCCTCTGACCTGCGGGCCGCGGTCGGGCGGCGCACGCTTGGAGGATGGGAGGCCGCGCGCCGATCGTCGTACACCAGCTGTCCGCCACCGGCGGCCGCCGGGTCGTCGCCCGCGGGCAGATCCTCGGTCTGGCCTACTCGGATGCCGATCTCGTCGAGTTCCTGCGTCGCGCTGGGGTCGAGGAGCCTGAGCGGATCCTCGACGACGACGCGTGGGTGGAATGGCGCGGAGGCCGACCGCACGACTACGGCGGGCCCGACCTCCACAGCATCTGACGGCTTCGGCCTACTCGCCCCCGAAGGCGCTCTCATCGTCGGCCTCGCGCTTCGCCAAGCCGTCGGCATGCCCCTGCAAGAACAGGTGCGCAAACGAGGCGTTGCCGGAGAAGGGGCCTTCAACTCGGGCAGCAGCGACGACCATCCCCACTACGGAGTCCAGGGAGTACAGCGTCACCTTCTCCGTCTCCCGCGAGGGCAGCTCAGCCGGTTGATGAAGGATCTTCTGAGCTTGAAGCCAGGCTGAGATATCAGCCGATCGTGGCTTGCTGAGCTTGTCCCAGCTGGGGTCGAAGCGGTTACGGAGCCACGCCATCGTCTCCCGGGCGATGCCGTTTTGCGCCTTGAGGTGCGCAAGGATCTCCGGACGTCGCGTCGTCGTCATGGTTCCCCTCCTGTGATGTGGACGGCGAGTCTGCCAGCCCTTGTACCTGGGGGGCCGACAATCACATCAGCTCCACCGAAACGGGCGAGAGCGAGTAGCGCATAACGTTCCCCTATGCGTCGCGCCCGCTGGGCTTGAGCCGCGCGGCGAGCTTGGAGGCAAGGCTGTAGGCCAGTGGCCGTCGAGCTGGCATCCGGCCCGGCCAACCCATAAGACGCGCCAACAGAGTCAGCTCACCAACCTCATGGCTCGCCTCATTCACGTTCTGGCAACATCCCTGCGCGCTCCGTATGCAACTGCCATCCTTGGCCGCACGCAACTACCGCACTGCCAAGGGGGGGCCTCATGCGCCGTATCGTCCTGCTCGTCCCCGCTGTCCTGCTCGCCACCGCCTGCAGCAGCGGGACGTCCAAGCCATCCGTACACGCCCACGATCCGGTGGGGACCCCGGCCGCATCCACTCGGGACGCCGCTGGCGTGTTCAAGGCACTCGCCGGCGCGGTGCCTACCGCGAAGATGGCGTGGACGGCGACCGCGGCGAACGATCCGAACCACTTGCTCGGGCGGCCGAATCAGTACACGTCGAAGATTGCGTTCGCGGACTCGCAGATCCCGGCCAAGGACACCGAACCCGGCGGTGCCAAGATGTACAAGACGGGTGACGTGCAGCTCGGCGGAAGCGTGGAAGTCTTCTCCAGCCCAGGCGACGCTGCGGCCCGCACCAAGTACGTGGCCGCGGTGACCAAGACCGTGCAGTGGTTCGCCGAGTACGACTACCAACACGGCGACATCGTCCTTCGGCTCTCCCATCTCCTCACCCCGGACCAGGCCGCCAAGTACAAGGCTGCACTCGACAAGCTCGGCTGACATCGAGCCGGTAATCGTGCCGCCGCCCCGCGCGCCTCGCGGCGATCCTGCCGCTGCGGCCCTGACTCCTGATAATCTTTATTCTCTGGAGTCAGAATAGGGCGGTATCAAGGGGGAGTTCATGACCGAGATCGAGCACTACACACCAGCCGCCCCACCCGCCGTCCGGCAACTGTCCCCCGAAGCGCAGGCGGCCCTCGCCGCCGGCCGCGCCGACTCCACCCGCCGCGCCTACGCGGAGGATCGCTCGGCGTACCTCGCATGGTGCGCCGAGCGTGGCGAGCAGCCGTTGCCCGCGTCACAGGATCTGCTCGTCGAGTACGTCACGCACCTGACACTCACGCCGCGCCCCCGCACGGGCCGCCCGTCGGCGCCGAGTTCCCTAGAGCGGATGCTGTCCGCAATCACGACGATGCACGCAGAGCTGGACCTGCCGAAGCCGGTGACGAAGGGCGCCCGAACGGTCATCGCGGGCTACAAGCACAAGCTGGCCCTCGACAAGAAGCCCGGCGGCAAGCAGCGCCAGGTCAAGCCCGCACTGCCGCCCGCGCTGCGGAAGATGCTCGACGCCCTCGACCGGGACACGCTCATCGGAAAGCGTGACGCAGCCATGCTGCTACTCGGCTACTCGGCGGCCACCCGCTCCTCGGAGCTGGTCGGCCTCGACATCGGCGAGCCGGTCGAGTGCGACGAGGGATACCTCGTGTCGATCTACCGAGTGAAGATGAAGAAGTTCACCGAGTCGGCCATCCCCTATGGGAAGAACCCAGCGACCTGCCCCGTTCGGGCCCTGCGCTCACTGATCGCCGCCATGCGGGAGGCGGGCCGTACCGAGGGGCCGCTGTTCGTGCGGATCGATCGACACGGCCGCATCGCGCCGCCGATGGTGCGGCATGGCAAACCGATCGGTGACCCGTCCGGCCGGCTCACCGCTGACGCGGCATCGGACGTGATCGAGCGACTGGCGGAGGCGGCCGGTTTCATGGGTCGTTGGCGCGGTCACTCCCTACGCCGGGGCTTCGCCACCGCAGCCCAGCGCGGAGGCGCACCGATGGTCCGGGTTGCGAGGCAGGGCGGATGGGCGGACAACTCGACCTCCCTGGCACGGTACTTCGACGAGGGAGACCCCTGGGAGGACAACCCCGTCACCGGCCTGTAGGCAGCGCGAGTTCCTCGATCAGGGGATTCCAGACCGTGGCGACCTCGATCAAGTCGGGGCCTTCGCTGCCTCCGGAGTGGACGGTGACACGCTTTGTCTCCGTCCACGACTCCGCCCCCAACCACTGGGCACGGCTCATCCAGGACGACACTCCAAGGAGCCAACCCGCGGCCGTGCTTGTGCAGTGAGCGGCGTGACCGGCCGGACAATCGCTACGCGGGCCGCGATCCCTCTAAACTGCGGCCCGGCAGCCAGCGCCGCTACGCGTTGTGCGCCTTCCAGACCGCGTCACGCTCGTTCTCCCACATTCGCCCGCCCTGACGCCCACGGGAGAACGGGGGTTGGGCGGCAAGCTCATAGAACCCTTCGGCCGGTACACCGAACCCCTGGGTGACGACGAGAGCCGAGAGCATCGGCAACCGTCCGTCGGGGTTGTCGAGCCTAGAAACGTCGGCTAGTAGGTAGCGCATGACGTCGCCGTGAGGCGACACGTCGTAGCCGTCCTGTCTGAGGGCAGCGCTGAGTTCCCCATACTTGATCGTCCGGCGCTCGCGCGCTCGTTCGCGAACGATCCGGGCAGCCGCATCGACCGCGTCCAGGTACACAGGGTCAGATCTCTTCACGGTCCCTCCCTACCCGCCCCGGACTCTGGCAGCCATGACGCCCGGATTGCTCCTCCTCAATTTTTGCGTTCAGGGGTGCTGGCCTGGGCCTGCTGCTGCCAGCAGGGACGCGTGATGGTGTTCGCCCCGACGTGTCGTTCCAGCAGCCAGCCGCAGTCCCGTGCGAGCAGTTGCACGTGCACGAGTGCCGCGAACGGCTCGTGGGACAGAGGCTGTTCAGCCTCCCGAATGATGCCGTCCAAGCGGGCAGCCCGCTGGTACCAGGCGGTGTCCCCCCGCCACAACGAGTCTGCGTCGCTGCGGGCCGGCGGGAGCAGCAGGGCGACGTGGCCGCGCAGCATCTCGTGGAGTGCGGTCATCGCCTCGAGGTCGAGGGGGCCCGAGCCGAGCGCCTGCACCTCGCGGATCGTGTCGCTGATCGTGTCCGTGTCGATCGGGAGGTCAGGCGTCGGTTTCGTCGTGACGCCTCGGTCGGTGCGAGAGTTCACCGCGGCCTGCGGGCGCTGTGCCGTGGGCAGGCGACGATGAACCAGACGCGCCGGCCGCCTTCGACTGGAGTGGTGACAGATCCTGCTGGTGTGAGGGTTCCGTTCGCCGCTCCGCACCAGTAGCACGCCTCGCCATGCAGGCGGACGATGCTGACGTCTGGGTCCGCGGGTGGAGCTGTCGCTGTGGTCACGCTGTCTCCCTGCGTGGGTGGCTGGCTCAGGGAGATGTTCGGCAGTCGGGGATGCCTCAAGTACCCCTGTGAGGGGTAGCAGTCAGCTGCTCGCGTGGCACCACTCGGCGAAGTTCGACAAGCTCTCGGCGTCCGCGCGCTTCAGCCGGCGCAGGGTAGCTGCGTCTTCCCGCACCCATCGGTGCTCCCGGGCGTGCTGCGGCGCGATTCTCCTCGCGACCTTCAGTGACTCGAATGCCGCATCGGGGCGACCGGACCAGAGCTGTGCGCGACCGAGTTCGATGTAGAAGCCGGAGCGTCGCTCAGCCGGTAGTTCACGGGGCGGCTTCCACTCGCGAGCCAGCTGTAGCGCCCTGCCCAAATAGTCGTCGCCGAGGCTCACGGCCACAGAGACCTCGTGTACGCGGACGCTGTCCGGCCCGAACGCGGTCCCCTGGTAGATGCCCTCCTGTAGTCGGTCGCCGAGGGCCCGCGCATCGTCGAGGTGGTCGACTGCCGCATTCCCGTTGCCGGCCCGGCCGGCGACCACCGCGGCCCGCATGTGCAGTGCGCCGCGAACCGCCAGGGCTCCGGGCTGAGCGCTGCGGGATGCGTTGTCCAGGGCCTGTTCGAGGGCGCGCAGACCAACAGCATGCGTCCGAGCAGAGAAGAACACCTCGGTTCGGACGTAGGCCACGGTCGCGTCGAGGAGCGGGTCGTGGGCTTGGGGCGCAGCCCATCGCATGAGGTCGATCAGGCGCGCCGAAAGATCCTTTGCCCCGCGCTTGAAGGCAACAGCGTCCGCGGCCCGGCAGGCGTCCACCAACAACCGTGCCACCGCGGGCCGGTGGGCAGGCGTCGCGGTGTGCAGGGCGCGGCACAGCTCCGTGAGGAGAGCTGGCGCTGTGCGGGCAATCCGTGAGTATTGGGCGTTCAGTCGGTGCGCTATGGCCGTTGCGACAGCGTCGCCGAGGGCCGGCAAATCCCGGCACGGCCCATCGGCCGGCGCCTCGTACTGGGCGAGGACGGCGGAGAGCCCCGGCATGGCCTGGTGTACGCGTTCGTCAGGGCGTTCCGTGCCGGGGAGCATGCGGGTTGGGTCGATATCAAGTGCGTCCGCGAGGGCGGTCAGGACAGCGTCGGATGCGCCGCGTTCACCGCGTTCGATCTTCCTGATGGTGCCGAGTGCGACTCCCGCGGCACGCGCGAGGTCGTCTTGTGTAAGGCCGTGGATGCGTCGTTCGTAGGCGATGCGTGGGCCTACCCCGCGGTACACGATGCTGGATGCCATACTTTCTCCGTTCGGTGCAGCCACTCCGAACCGTACCCGCGCCGTCACGCGCAGGCACGAAAACGGCCCCGCCCGCATGACGCGGACGGGGCCGTGCAGTTGACTCACTGCGGCCGGAGCACCTCAACCAACTCCGCCAAGTCCTGGATCCGCCAGTCCGCGGCCCGTGCTTCCTCGCTGCCTGCCCAGAGATACCCGAGCGGGCCACGGCGCAGGTGCGCAGTTCGCAGACCGGCGGCGCGCGCTGGCGTCACATCGTTCTGCGGATGATCGCCGACGTACAGCACCTCGTGCGCCGGGACGCCGGCCAGCTCCACGGTTCGTGCAAAGAACTCGTGCGAGGGTTTGGCTACACCCCATTCCCCGGACACGGCCACAGCATCTACCGGCAGGTCGAGCCGGCGCAGCAACTCCGCCGCCCGACACGTCTGGTTACCGGCCACGACCACACGCACCCCCATGTCCCGCAGTGCGGCGAGGGACGGCCGGACGTCCGGGTACAGGTCCGACTCGTCCAGGGCTTCACCGCGCCCGGCGCGCTCCATGGCCGCCCGCTCGACCTCAATGTCGATGCCCGGCCGTACCAGCCGCAGCGCGTCGGCATTGTCCCGGCCCTGCGCCACCACCGCGCCGACCAGAGCAGACAGGGTGTGCCGATTGACGCCGAGCCAGTCGGCCCATGCCGCCCACCCGCGGTCATCCTTGATCAGAGTCTCGCCGACGTCGAATGCCACTGCACGGATCATGTGAGCAGCCTACGGGCGGGCAACTCGCACGCATTTGTCAGAGGCTGGTCGTAGGCTTCACGTATGGCAATCCCCTGCGTACCCGACGCCACCGACGTGGCCAACGAGCGGATACGCGAGTTCATGGCCGCCCGCGCAGGCCGACCCCTTTGGCCTGAGGAGGAGGCCGAGGAGTACGAGCAGCTGCTCGCCGCGTGGGCGGAAGCGGCCCGCCGCTGAGACCACGAAGCGCCCCGCCTCCGAAGAGGCGGGGCGCGGTTCTATTGCCGTCGACGGTCGAGGACGGTGGGCGGTGTGGTGGTAGGGCTCGGGGAGGGCGAAGGTGCCCCGTCACGGCGGCAGACGAGCGCGTCAGGGTCGTCGGCTGGCGGCTGGAGGCTGTACCCGTCTGGGCAGGTTTGGCCGTCCGCGCCATCGCGGCCGTTCTGGCCATCCTTCCCCGCGGGGCCTGGCTCGCCCTGCGGCCCTTGTGGTCCCTGCGGGCCGGGTGTTCCCGCGGCACCGGGGGATCCGTCCTTGCCCGGCTGCCCTGCGGATCCGTCGTTTCCGGACGCGCCGCCGGCTCCGGTCTTGCCGGTATTGCCATTGGCTCCGGTCTTGCCGGGTGGCCCGCTCGGGCCGGTCGGGCCTGGCTCGCCCTGCGGGCCGCGGGGCCCCTGAGGACCGCGTACCGCCGGGCCCGGCGCGCCGCGGCTGCCAGGCGGCCCCGCTACCGGCTTGTGGCCGAGCTGCTGCACTTGCCGGGCCAGGGCATCACGCGCCTCGTTGGCGGTGGCCAGGTCCCGGGAGAGGCCGATGGTTTGCACTGCCAGCCAGACCAGAAAAACCAGCACCAGCAGTGCAGTTGCCGCGCCGAGAGCCTCAGCGCTCGGCAGGCGGCGGATCCGGCGGGCTCCATGCTGGGCGCTCATTTCGCCACCACCGCCCACACCGCTATCGCTGACGTCAACAGCGTCATCAAGATGGGTACGATCATCTGGTAGAGGCGCGCCTGCCGGTCCCGTTCGCGCCGGTCCCGTTCCGCGAGCTGGTACTGCTCAAACTCTCGCTCCAGGGCCTCGCGGGCGTCGATCGCCTTCTGTAGATTCTGACTGAGGGCCGTTAGTCGCTGGTCGGTGTACGCCTGCTGGAGTGTGTACACCTCGGTCGATACGACTTTGTCCAGGCGCGCGTTGATGCCCTGCGCCATTGCCTGGATTTCTTGCCGCAGGGAGGCGACCGCGCGCCCGAGCTCGCCGGGAGTCAGCTCGTCGGGCACGAGTCGCTCCGGTCAGGTCAGGCGCCCTGCGGTTCCTGCGGAACCGCGCGGCTGCTAGACGATGTTCCGACCTCAATGCCGGGTGCGATCCCGGAGGGCCGCCACAGCGTGTGGTAGGCGACGCCGATTGCGACCGCGGCCGTCAGCATGCAAGTTGTGATGGTCTGCCCGTGGAACTGGTCGTTGAGGTACGCGGTTCCGAGGCCGACAAGTACCGCCCACACGAGCATGATGAGGGCCTTCAGCGGGCCGGCAAACCGCGGCTGCTGGACGATGGCGATGACGGGCGGGGACAGGTAGCCGAGGGCCGCCGCCCAGAGCTGAGCATCGGTGAGCTGCATGATCGATTCTCCTAGACGGGTTGAGCCAGTTGGCGGCAGCCGATGACGGTGCCGGAGCTGTTGCGCACCTCGCGGTAGGGCACCAGCAGGTCGTTGCGCCCGCTAGGGGCTAGCGAGAGTGCTACGACGAGGGACACCACGTACCGAGCCCCGTCGCGGCGGGGCGGGAGATTGTGTGCATGTCCGTACTCCACAAGCTCGGTTCCGTCCCACTGCGTGCCCAGTTCGATGGTCGCCAGCCGAGCCGGCGCGCCCTCCGGCTCGATGACGGTCCGCAGGTGCAGGTCGAGGTCGTCTATGCCGTCCTCGCGCTCCGCGTCGTACAGACGGATCGGGTGCGGAGTCAGGTTGAGGATCACTCGGCTAGCCTGGTCGCGATCTTCTCGGCGACCTTCTCGGCGATGAGGTCGACGAGGTTGGTGCTGGCGGCGACCTGGTTGGCGAGCGCGGCGACCTGGGCGTCCGTCATCTGCACGGCCCCGGTGGCGGTCTCCAGGTTCTTCACGCGGGCGAGGGTTTCCCGGCCGACCATGACCTGCGTGTACTGCGTGTACTTCGCGGTCCAGGTGCTGTTGGCAACCGTCTTGCCGTCGGGCCCGTAGTAGTCGCTGTTGTTGTACGGCGGTACGGCGGCAGGGATGACGTCGTCACCCCAAATCCGGTCGAGGTCGCTGTTCTCCAGCACGCCACCGCCTGCAGCGAGCTTGGCGAACACAGCGTCGGCAACCTTGCTGATGTCGTCCGAGGTCAGAGCCACGGGGTCCTCCTGAGTGTTGCTGGCCCACGCGGCGAGCGCGGCGCGGTCGGGGAAGTTGGCGACGTCATGGTCGATGTTGTTCGCCGTGCTGTACTGGTGGAAGGTCCAGCCGTAGTCGATGCCGGGCTGGCCAGCGGGCTCGCCGCCGGTGGCGATCCACAGGAAGTCGCCGCAGGTCGAGGTCTGGTCGACGTTGCGCCAGTAGTCGGTGTTGCAGTACATGCCGACGCGGTGGTCGGGTATGACGCTCTTGACGTACTTCAGCCAGGCGTCCCGGTAGGCGATCTGCTGGGCTTTGGGGACGGCCTTGTTGGCGGTGTCGTAGCCCTCCCAGTCGAGGACGATGAGATCGCCGGGCTTCCACGCCACCTGCTTGAGGAAATACGTCGCCTCGGCCTTCGGGTCGTTGGCCATGTGCGGATAGTGGTAGGCACCCCACACCAGACCGGCAGCCTTCGCTCGGTCGCGCTGTGCCACCCACCGCGGGTTGATATAAGAGAGCCCCTCAGTGATCTTCGTGAAGACGAAGTCAAGGCCGCTCGTGCTGTACGTCTCCGACTGGTATGCGGAGACGTCGATGCCGTGGATCATGCCTCACACTCCATTCACGGCGAGGAGAGCCCGCACTTGGCTGGCGAGATCTGCGGCGGTCAGTGCGGGCTTCGGGGAGGGGGCGACCGACCAGACGGGGACGGTGACGTCGCCGTCCTGTGAGAGCAGCCAGGCCAGATTCGTCTGGCTGTACCAGGCGCTGCCGTGAGCCCCCCACGACTCGCCCCAGGAGTTATCGAGGCGGTACGCCTTGCGGTCGGCGTCGTAGGCGCTGATGACGTACTCGTGGCCGCCCGCGACCTGGCTCTTACGGTCGACGACGACGTAGCCATCAGGGTCGATGTTGAACATGCTCTCCAGCCAGAGCGTGCCGACCATGACCGGGCCCGCCTGGAGGGCGCTGTTGAGGGCATCCAGCGAGAAGGCGTGCGTGTACTTCGCGGCCAGGCCGAGCTTCACCAGGGCTTTGGCGGCGCCGAGGCCACTGCTGCCGGTGTCGTCGGGTGGGTAGGCGCCGCGGATGCTGTCGAGTTGCGTGGCCAGGCTGTACACCTGAACGGCCAGCTGCTCGTCGACGGGTACCGCGTTCCCGGAGATGGTGACCGAGGTCAGGCCCGGTCGGGCGGACGAGTCGGTTCCAAGCAGGCCAGCTGCCGCATTGCCGGTGCAGGAGCCGACCGAGCCCTGGTCGAAGATCGGTGCGCGGCGCTGCCAATCAACCGTCTTGATGGCCGACTGTGGCAGGACGCCGTGCGCGTACCGCAGCGAGCGTGGGTCATGCTGGACGTGCCGGCCGAGACGCGGATCGGGTTGCGCAAGGTGGTGCGTGTACAAGGGCCCTCCCGGGCATGAAAAAAGCCCCGGAGGGGCTGATCGTTGGGCGCCGTGGCGTCAGGAGACTTCGGGCTGCGGGTCTAGGAGGGTCGCGGTGAGGATCTCCATCTGCTGACCGCAGACACCGCAGACGACGGCGTAGCGGATACCGTCGTTGGAATAGAACTGCGGGATGTCGAAGACCTGGTTGTAGTTGCGGCAGTCCGGGTTGTTGTCTCGGGCGGTGACCTCGTAGTACAGCGCGGGTTCGAGCGTGACGTCGCTGCTCATATGCCGATGACCATCCAGTTCACGGTAGTTGCGGTCAGGTTTTGCCGGTTCAGCCACACGTTCAGCCCGGTCGAGCTGATGTTGTTGGTGCTGACGCCGGTGACGCCGTCAGGGGTGCCCGTAGAGCCCGGCCGAGACGTCACGGGCGAGGCGAAGGCAATGAATGTTGATCCGCGGACGTTGAGGCCGCTGATGACAGCCGACGTCGGTGTGTTCGCGGCTGACGGCGTGATGACCACCGAGCCCCACGCCAGGTTCCCCGAGGTCGTGACGCCGGAGACGTCAAGGTTCGCGGTCGTCGTGCCGTCTCCGGTGACGTAGACGTAGGGTGCGCCACCGCCGGACACCGTCTCCAGGATGATGAGGGCGCGCTTATCGGCTGTTCCGACGGCCCCGGACGTCACGATCATGTCCGCGTAGCTGGATCCGTCGGTGAGGTAGAGGAGCCCGCCATTCATAGCGATGATGCCGTCGTCGATGGTGCGGAAGGCCACTGTTCCGCCGCCCATGAACGACGTGATGTTGTACGGGAACTGGAAGTCGCGACTCCACCAGCCCCCGCCACCTGACGTGTCAGGGCCGGCCTGGGCAATGAGTTGGCTGCCGTCCGAGCCGCCGTAAATATTCAGGTCCTGGGTGCTGCCGTCCAGCTCAAGCCGTGATCCGCTGGCCGCGGTCCGGATGAGGCCGGCAGTTGCCGAGCCGAGGCGGCGAGCTGCCCGCAGCTCACGAACCTCGCGTTCCAGGGCGGCCAGGCGGCGCGCCAGGCTGGTGGCGTCGGGCGGCAGTTGGTCCAGTTGGCGCGGCATTCAGCCCTCCTCCACGATGATGGGGCGGACGCGGTCGGCGCCCGGGTCGAGCTCCCACGACCAGCAGCGGGCCGCTATGTCGGTGCCCTGTGGGTGCCGCGGTGAGTGTTCGACAGCGAGACGGACGGTGTCGCCCAGAGACCAGTCCCGTCCCAGTCGGGGTGCCCGTGAGGCGACGGCTTCGATGTTCCACACCTGCGCGCCTTGCTGCATGAGCGCGAGCGACTGCGTGGCGTGTGCTTCGAGCTGGTCGGGGTCGGTGACTCCCGCGGCCGGGGTGTAGCGGTATTCCCAGCGTGGCCAGCCTGCCGCCAGCAGTGCGGTGGCTTCGTGCGCCGCCGAGGTGAGCCGCGATGATCCTTCACCTTCGCCGCGGGCGGTGACGACGGTGGCCCCTTTGCCGTCCTCGTAGGACTCGGTGAGGGTGTAGTTGGAGACGCAGCCGGGGAAGTCGAAGGTGCCCTCGGGCGTGGCGACTTGAGTTCCGATCGCCGAGCGGACCCGCAGTGGGAACTGGAAGCCGGAATGATCACTGTTCCATGTGACGTCGATGGTCCATTCCGGGCCGCCTTCCAGGCCCATGAGCTCCTTGAGGCAGGACAGGATGGTCTTGTCGTCGCCGTCCTGTGTCAGGTAGTTCATGGTCACGCCGGTTCCGGGGGCGTCGAGGGTGATCGGCGGACCGGCGGTGAGTGCGGGGGTGACGAGCGCGGACACCACGGCCGCCTGGTCCGTCGCAAGGAGGGTCTGGGTGCCGGGGTAGCGGGAGTCGAGATAGCGCTCCAGGGTGGCCGCGCCGAGCTGAACGGTCTGCGTGCTGCCGCTCGCGCGGGTGAGAGCGACGCCAGCCCAGATCGGCGTGTCGGTGGCTGTGTCCACCGCGACGTAGGCGCTCTGCCCCGGGACGGTGGCCTCCTCCCAGCCGCTCGGCGCCCCGGAAAGCGCGAGTTCGAACTGGAGGGTGGTGGCGTCACCGAGCTTGCGCGTAAGGGCGCCGGTGGGCTTGAGCGCACGCAGGTCTTCGACGATGCCGCCAGTGCGCAGGTCACAGCCGTACCAGGCGAGCCGGTAAGGGAGCTCGCTCATGTCGCCGACTCGTAGATGCCGGTCATGCGTACCTGTGCGCCGCTGGCGAAGGTCTCCGGCTGGGCGGGGGTTTGCCCACCGATCCGGACGTTGGTGGAACTGAGTGGGAAGAACGGGGCGAAGGAGCTGGCGCCCGGCGAGAGGACGAGCTGCCCCATCCAGCGGTCGGTCCCCAGCAGGTGCGCGTTACCGATGTAGGACGCCCCAACGCTGGCGACCGCGAACGGCGGCAAGGTGAAGTTGTAGGAGCCGGACCCGTAAGTGGTGGTGCTGCCGGTGGTCAGGTTAACGTGGAAGATGACCGTGCGGCCGATCTTCTGATACCGACCAATCAGCGTACCGTTACCGAGGACCGGGTTGGTGGTGGACGCCGACCAGGTCGGCGTGTACGCCGTCCAGGCGCCCGGAATCTTGAAGTAGGTGTCCCAGGAGGACCCATTCCAGCGCAGCAGGTCGGTGCCGCTGTCGTAGTACTGGCCTGTGTACGGGCTGGATGGCGCCGTCGAGGACGGCCAGATCCCGCCCGGCGCCACCGCGACCGGCCGCACCGACGTGGACACCGAGGCGGTGCCGCCGTTAGAGACCGACAGCACGGTGATAGTGGCGAGCGGCATGTAGATCTGCGTGCCCGCCGGGGTCGGCGCGACCGGCGTCGACGACGGCGTCCCGGCCAGGTAGACGATGTCCGCCTTGTTCAGGCCGGACGCGTCGACCGAGTTGTCCCACACCCTCAAATAGACCAAATCGATCCTGTTGAGAGTGGCGTGCGGCGCCGTGTACGTGCCCGGTGACACGGAAGTCGGGAACGCCGCCCGGTACACGCCCTGCCCGGCGTAGGCGACGGTGGCGACGCCCGCCGAGCAGTTGATGGTCGTACCGGCCAGGGTGACGGTGAGGCCGGGGTCACCGGGCCGCACGCCCGACAGCGAGCCCAGGGCGGTGCCGTTGGGCATGGCGAACGCGGAGTCCGCGTTCCGGGCCTGCAAGCCCGTGAAGTTGAGCGTGTCGATCGCCCACGGGTTGACCGGCATGAATGCCCCCTCCTACATCCAGGCCGATCGCCATGTGGCGGTCAGCATCGCGGTCGCGTTGTAGGTGCCGGACTGGAACTGGTAGTTGACGGATGACCCGGCCGGGATGGTGGGCCAGCCGCCCGAGACGGTCATGAAGCGGCGCCTGGATACGGTGCCGTTGAGCATCACGCTGTGGGCGTCGGTGTCGATGGTGAGGACGTCCCCGGATTGCAGGTCGAGGGAGTAGATGAGCTGTTTGACGGTGCCGTCCGGGTAGAGGGCGGCGACGCTGGGCGCGGTGACCGGGCCTGCGACGGTCAGTACCGGTCTGGTTTCGAAGGATCCGGTGTTCACGGCGTTGATCACGCCCGAGACGGTCGTCGCCGAGAACGTGATCGGGAACGTCACCGGAAAGGCGAGGCCACCGCTGGTGGTCGGCAGCCCCGCCGTTCCGGACTGCAAATTGGTGCTGTAGCGGCGCGGGTCCGCGGCGGTGACCATCACGCTGTACGTGGCGATCCGGTCCGTCACGTAGGCGAACAGGGGTTTTCCTGACCGTCGCACAACCGCCTGCTTCGGCGTGGTCAGCTCGTACACCACCAGCGTGGTGTCACTCAGAGCATCGGCGGACCGCAGCCGGTCCAGAGCGTCCTCCAGCGTCACCCGGTCCGGTGCGGTGACCGTGCCGGCCAGCGTGATGGGCCGGGAGCCGAAGTAGACGGGGCTGGCCCATGCCCCGTGGTCGGCTTCCCTTTCGGTGTATTCGGAGCGGACCTCGGCACCATCCCAGCCTTCTAGGGACTGGAGCGACCAGGCGACCCCGGCCGTGTCCACCCCGCCGAGCGGGATGGGGCCGAGGTCGACTCGGAGCCCGCCGAGATCCGTGCCTGGAGTGAACGCCACCGCGCCCCCTTCCTCAGCCGACGAAATTCATGTGGCGTGCGATGTCGGCGGCTTGTTCGGCGCTGGACTGCTTCGCGCCGTTGAGGGTGATGTTGGTGATGCGGTCGCCGCTTCCTCCTGACCAGTGGTCGCGGTAGCCGCTGCTGGCGTACCGGCTTGCCGGGACCAAGTGGAATCCGAGCGCCGCTGCCGAAGCAGCCAACAGGGCCCGACTGCGGATCGAGGCGTTAAGTGGGATGAACGCCTCGGGTACGCCTGCCTCCCCGGCGAGAACCGGGGTCGGCTGGGTGAGGATTCCGCCGATGGCCATGGCCTGTCCGCCCTGCGAAACCCACTGCCGCACGAAGACGTCCTTGTTCGCCGTGGGCAGCCCGCTGATCTGTTTGGTCATCTTCGGCACGAGGGCCTTGATGACGTCGACGCCCAGGCCTGCGGCGATGAGGTCCGCGTAGCCGCGTCCCTTGCCGCCGCGCAGCGTGGACAGCAAGATCAGGCTGTTAGCCAGGTCGTCGCCGGTGAGTGTGGACTGCGCGGTGGTGACGGCCTTGTTGGCGGCCGCCGCCCCCTTGCTGGATCCGGTCGCCGCCTGGTGAGCGACGGCCATCGCGTTCGCGTCGCCCTGCGCTGCGAGAGCTTGGGCGAGGTTACCGAAGCCTTGCGCGGCGAGTTTCTGCAGGTCGGCAGCGAACTGCTGGGACTGCTGGGTGGACGTACCGAGCTGCTTGGTGAAGTCGCCCAGCGTGGCCTTGGCCAGCTCTCCGGTCTTCTGCAACTTGTCCGCGATGTCCTTGAACTGCCTGTTGGACGCCTTCGCCAGGGCGTTGACCAGGGCGTAACCGTCCTGCCCCATGCCCTCCAGCGTCGACTTCAGCTCGGCGCCGCCCCGCTTGCCGATGGTGACCAGGTTGTGGCGCCACCAGGTCGTCGCCGCCACGGACTTGGCGAGTTGCGCCTCGTACCCCTTCAGGTCGAACCCGACGGGCACCTTGGCGCCTCTTCTCAGCCCGAGCGCCGCGTCGTCCTTGTTGACGACTGCCCGCTTGGCGCGGGCGTTGGCGTCCGCCTGCCGCTTTGCGGATTCCGCCTTGTCGACCGCGGATTGGGCGGCCCGCAACTGCGCGGCCGTGTGATGCCCGTGGCGGACCCGGGACAGGTTCCTCTCAGCGTTGGTAAGGGCGTCGGCTTTCTTCTTCGCGTCTGTGAGGGCGCTGTTGAGGCTGTTCCATGCATCCTTGAGGTTCTGGATTGCCTGGTCGTAGCGGGTCTTGGCGTCCGAGGGCCCGCCGAGTACCGGCTGGCCGCTGGGCGTGTACGTGAAACCAGGGATCCCGCCGGACGCGTAGGTCGTGACGCTGCCGTCGGCGTTCCAGGCGATGCCCTTGCCACCGAGGCGCTTGACGGTCTCCTCGGCGACCTTGCGGGAGCGGCCGCGCTTGGAGGGGGCGAGGGGGATGTATGCCTCTCCCTCGGTCTCGGGCTCTGCCCACACGCGCCAGGTGCCAGCCGGCGCGAACTGTGCGATGTGCTGCTCAGCACCGGCGGCGAAGCGACGGACACCGCCGCGCTGGACGCCGCCGTTCGCGTAGTAGTCAACGGTGCCACCAGTGGCATACCCCGACGTTTCCGCCGCGTTCTTCGCGGCCTGGCTGCTGCCGCCACCCCGGATGACAGTCTCGAAAATCTGACGGCGGGTGACGGTGATAGTCGCTGAGCTGCCCGACACGCTGTTGATCGCGCGCTGGATGGCAGCCACAGCAGCCCTCGGGCCGCCCGTGGGCACGGTGATCCGCACGGTGCCGTCCTGCATGTGCGTGACCTTGAAGCCGAGAGCCTCCAGCGCGGCGATGGCAGTGCCGGTCAGCGCCGTCATCGTGAAGGACTTGCCGTGGGTGTCCCGCACCTTCTGCTGGACCTGGTTCAGCTCCCGGATGGCGCTGGCGGTCTCGGCGTCGACCTTGACGGTTTTTGAGGGAAGCCTCTTCGCGATCAGGGCATCGAGAGCGGCGGCGGCCTTTCCGGTCGGGGCGGTAATTTCCATCTGCCGTCCGCCGGGCAGGGTCTTGACCTTGAAGCCGACGCTCTCGATGTCCTTGACAGCCTCGGCGGTCAGCGCGGACACCTTGATCGTGGACCCGGTCGGCATGTGCCCGGCGAGCCCCTGCACGTAGAGGAGTTGCTTCTCGGTGTCCGACAGGCCGGGCGTGGACATGGTGATGGCCAGGCTGCTCGGGATGAACCCCATCTGGTTGGCGAGCACCTTGGCCTGGTCCGCGGACAGGCCGAACGCCTGCCCAGCTTTGACCGCGGCCGCCCATGCGCTCTGCATGCGCGCCTCGGACTCCTGCAGCGCCGGCACCACGGCAGTCCCGTTGGCGCGCGCGAAGTCATACGTGGCCTGCGCTGCCGACGCGGTCTGCTCGTTCAGCGCCTGCAGCTTGTTCCACAAGCTCTGGCCGTTCTCCGAGGTCGTGTTCAGGCTGCCGTCAACCTGGAGGAGGGCGCTCTTGTAGCCCTTGGACTTGTCTACCCCGTCCTTGTAGCTGCTGTTGAGGTCCAGCAGCGCCTGGTTCATGTTGGCCATCGCCGCCTGCACGTCCAGCTCGCCACCAGACAGCAGGTCGAGGGCGGTGTGCAGGGCACGGGCCTTGGTGTCGGCATCGGATGCCGAGTCGCCGAGCGTCTTGATGGCGCTCTGCAGCCGCCCGGTGGGGTCGGTGGCGTCGAGTGCAGCCGCGCCGGATCCCTTGACAGCGTCGGCCAGATCCTTCTGCTTCTTCTTGGCCGTGTCGAACTCGCCGGACAGGCTGCCGAGCGCGTCAGCGGCGTTTTTGTAGGCTTCCCCCTGCGGTGTGTACACCTTCTGGCTAGTCCGGCCCGAGGCGATCCACTGCGCGTTCTCCTCAGCGGCGGCCGACAGCCGCTTGCGCAGAGTGTCGATGCTCGTGCCCTGCCCGAGATAGGCGTTCGTCAGTTCGGTGGTGCCGACGTGGGCCTGCCGCATCACGTCCAGCAGCTGCGTCTTGCCGTCCGCCAGCTTCGCGTCCGCGAGGGTCTGCACAGCGGCAGCACGAACACTGCCGTCCGCCACTCCGGCGGACTGCTGCAGCGCCTGGGTAAGGCTGGAGATCCGCTGCTGGTGGGCCGCCGCAGCTGCCGCGGCTTCCTGCTGTTTCTGGGCGAGCAGGTCCAGGCCGACCATCGCTGCGCCGATCGCGACACCCCACGGCCCACCCAGGAACGACCACAGCCCGCGGACAGCACCTACCAGGCCGCGCCCGGCACCGGTACCGATGGCCGCGAGCGCGCCGCCAGCAGCAGAGCGGAAGCCGACGAGACGGCCGCCGGCCTCCTGGATCCCGGCCGAGGCGCTACGGAAGCTGGTGCCCATCGCGGCGATTGTCGGGGAGCGCCGCTCTAGCTCAGCCATCACCCCGCCGAACCGGCCAAGGGTCACACCGGAGTTCGCGGCTTGCACCCGCTGGTACAAGGCAGCGTCGCCGATGCCACGGAATGCGTTGATGCCGGCCCGGCCGAAGTTGGCAACGGACTGCTGCATGCTCTGGATCTGGCCCCGGAACGGGCGCAGGGCGAGCATGGACAGCACCGACAGCTGGATCGGGCCCGGCAGTGCAGCGAATGCGTGCGCGACGCCACCCACCAGCTCGCCGATTGGGCGCAGGACGCCGGACATGTCACCGATGAGCCCCACGCCGACCTGGAGGCGGCCCGTAAGTATGCCGAGGGCGCCGGCCCCAGACGAGACGGACGAGAACATGTCGTGCAGGCCGCCCAGCAGCGGTTGCGTGGCTGCACCAGCGTTGCCGAGAACCTGGCTGAGGGAATGGACGGAGGTGATGGCGAGCGGGATCGTCGCGGCGGCCGTCGATGTGATCGCGGTCTTCAGCGGGGTAGCGAATTCCTCCGCCGCCCGCTCGACACCGCTGGCCGCCGCACGCAGCTTCGCCTCAACGGTCGGCCCGTAGATGTCCCACAGGTCACCTGCGATACGGATACCGCTCTTGATGTACGGGATAGCGTCGGAGACACCCTGCGTCATCGACCGCGTGACCTTTTCCAGGCCCGGCGCAACACCGAGGTAGACCTGAAGGAAGGCACTTTGGAGCTGCTTGCCGAGGCCGCGCATGGCGCCGCCCAAGCCCTTGCTCTCAGCAGCGGCCAGAGCAGCGGCGCCGCCGACACGGCCGACCTGCTGGCTGAACTGCTGGAATGCCGGGCCACCCTGATGCGCCAGCGCGATCATCCCGGTCATGGCGGGCTTGCCGAAGGCCATCGCCGTCGCCGCCATGAACTGCTGCGTCGACATGTGCTCGGATGCCGCGCCGAGCTGGGTGATGACGTACTGCAGGCCCTTGAAGCGCCCGTTGGAGTCGTATGCCTGGATACCGAGGGTCTTCAGACCCTCGGTGGCCTGCTTGGTCGGCTTGGACATGTTGACCAGCGCGGACCGCAGCGCGGTACCCGCGGTCTCACCGATGACGCCGGACTTGCCGAGCAGGCCAACCGCTGTGGCCGTGTCCTGGAGCGAGATGCCAGCGCTGTGGGCGATCGGTCCCACGTATTTCATGGCGTAGTAGATGTCCATGAGCTCGCCGGACGCCGCGTTCGAGGTGTTGGCGAGCGTGTCCGCGACCTTCGTCGCCTCGGTGCTCTTCAGGGCGAACTGGTCCATGATGTCGCCCTCGATGCGGGCGGCCGTGGACACGTCCGTGCGGGCGGCGGCGGACAGCTGAATCGTGCCGCGGGCAGCCTTGATGGCATCCCCGGCGGACAGGCCAGCCTTCGCGAGCTCCACCATGGCGTCCGCAGCCTCCGCCGCGTTCGCCGACGGCAGCTTCATGTCCGCACCCAGCGACTGCGCCTCCCGGCCGGCCGCCGACATCTGCGCCCCCGAGGCCCGCGTGACCTCGAGGAACTTGTTCATGCTGTCCGTGTATTCGTTGCCCATGTGCACGATGTCGTGCAGGCCGAACAGGATCGCCCCGCCCGCCAAGAGCGCACCCAAGTGCTGGACGGGGCCGAGGACCGATTCGATACCTGACCGCACCGATCCCATGCCAGCGCGGGCAGCGGAACCGAGCCGCCCGAACGCGGGCGTGGCCAGAGCCGTCTCCTCCCGGATGGCCCGCGCTCCCCGGCTTGCGGCCAGCGCGGCAGCCTCGCCCTCTCGGACACCCGCCGCGCCGCCGCGGGCGCCCGTCCCCATGGACATCATTCCGGCGCGGGCTGCCGCAGCGTCGGCGCCGAGCGTCCGAACGCCCCGGCCAGCCAGGGCCGCGGCCTCGCCGAGCGCCGTCGTCGAGGCGACGCCAGCTCGCATAGCCGCGGCGTACCCGGGTAGTTCGGCGAGGACCCGGACACGGACGGTGCGGTCAGTCACGGCATCCCCCCGATCTTCAGTTGTTGCGCGGCGAGTAGGTCAGCCGGTGGCCATCCCGAAGGAGCGGAGAATGTCGGCGGCGGCCTGCGAGGGCGGCCCGAGCTCGCCAGTCTGGAACTGGATCTGGATCGCGGCGCCCCACAACTGCCCGAGCTGGCCGTCCGACAGGGCATCCCAAAACTCCACGAACTCTTCCGAGTCCGCGGGCTTGGGCTCGATCAGCTGAGCCTCGACCAGGGCCGGGGCGAAACTGTCCGGATCAAAGGCCGGTTCCTCTTCGCCACCGCGCTTCGCCGCGGCCTCAATCTGCTCCTTCGTCGGCGGATGGTCAGCACGGAGCTGCTGGTAGGCGCGGTGCGTGATGGCCTCGAGGGTGAACTGCACTCGCGACGCTTCGGCTTGCGCCTCCAGCTCCTGCAGACGCTTAGCGACGTCTCGGGCGGTCTCCGTACCGTTCGCCTCGTCGTGACGCTGCGCCCTATCGAGGAGCTCCTCAAGGGCGCCTATCTCTGCAGCAGCCTCGGCGTCCATGACGAGTTCGACGACCCTCCTGGGGCGCTGGATCTTGGCGCGGACGTCGGCGAACGTCAGTGCTGGCGGCTTGGCTGCCCGGCGTGCGGGTGGCTTCCTGCTCGTGGTCATTGGGGTCCCTGTCCTTGATGATCTGTGGTGCTAGGTGATGGCCTGGTTGACGGCGATCTCGATGCCGGTGACCAGGTCTTCAGCGTTCGCGTCGAGCGCGGGGCCGAGGTGCGGGATGGGGGCGGTAACGCTCGTCCCGAACTCGATGATCGCTCCATAGGGTGCCTGTCCCCTCAGGGATTTGTCCGGCCCGATCTCACCCTCGATGCCTTCGGCGGTGACCTTGGTGTCATAGGTGATGGTGCGCGGATAGTGAACCCAGCGAGGGTGGCCAGACACGCGCGATTGTGCGTCTCGCTTGATCTTCAAACTGGTGATCTGCACGGCCTTGCGGACGTTGACCAGCAAACGCCCCGGGAACATCTCCAGGTCGTCGACCACGCCCTGCAGGCCGGTCACGGTGATGCCGTCCATCTCAGCCCTCTCTCCGGAAGACCGAGATCTTCAATCCCTCGGTCTTCCCTCCGTCCTCCTGGTACGTCGCCACCCGGCGGGCAGCGGCGAGACAGGCATGGCATTTCGTGATCGACGCGTCGTAGACGAACTCGTTCTCGGCCTGCGTCGTCTCGGCGAGCAGGTGCCCGCAGTCCCCGCACAGCCCAGACTCGGCCTCCATCAGCGCCATCGCCCACCAGCGGTCCTCCGGCAGCCACAACGGCTCCCCCGGGCCCGGCTGGGGACGGCCGAGAAGGATGCTGCGGGGAATGCCCCACGCGCGCGCCGCCTCCACCTCCCGCCGGTAGGGCAGACGATTGTCGCGGAGGCGGGCTACGAGAAAGGGAGGGGCGACGGCTCCTCGTTCACCGCGAGCGCCGCCGCGAACAGGGTCCGCGCCGTGCCGTCGTTGACGACGTCCAGCAGCCGGTCCACCTGCGCGGGCGTCAGCGACGGCTCGACGCAGCAGGCCGCCAATACCGCCGGGAGGAACGTGCCAGCGTCGTAGGGTTCCTTGGAGCCTTCCGGCGCTGGGTGGGCTGCCAGCAGGTTGCTGTAGGCGCGGTGCCCGAGCGCCCGGAACCGGAACTCGACCGCAGACTCCCGCACCCGCTGCCGAGCCACTTCGATGCGTTCCTGGAGTTCGAACACCGGATTGGCCTCGCCAAGCGATGTGGGCTGCCACTCCCCCAGCTGCCCCACCTCGGATTCCAGCGCCTCCAACTCAGCGCCGGCGTCGCCCGAGAGACACACCCGGATGGTGGCCTCCCGGGGCGACGCCTGCTCCAGCAGCTCGGAGATATCAGGCATCAGGCGACGGTCGCCCGCGTCGCCGGGTCGGAGGTCACCTTCAGCGGGCTCATGGCCTTGCTGACCTCGTTCGCCGCGGGCGCGATGTTCTGGACCTCGCCCGCCGTCACCGGATACACCTCCACCTTGTCGCCCGTGGCGAAACTGGTGGAAAACAGCTGACCACGGCGCACCACCAGATAGCCGCTGGTGTTGTACACCAGCGTCGTGTACGGGGAGTCTTCCGTGGGCGTGCTGCCACGCTTGTAGGTGATCTCGCAGGAGTAGGAGCGCCTGCCAGGCTGGTTGGTGTCGAACGTGCTGGCCAGCGAACTTGTGTTGACGTCAGCGGTCGTCGGGTCGCACTTCAGGCCGTCCGGCGTGAGCCGAGTCGTCCAGTCCAGGCCCGCGTTCAACTCGACAGCGGTCGGCGCGGCGATGCTGGCGATGGACGACACCCACACCACCTTGGTGTTGCCGTCGGAGATCAGGTCACTCATTGCACCCTCCTTGGGGCATCAAAAGCCCCGTCAGCGGGGCGGTTGTGGCTGGAGGCTGGGGTCAGATACGGAAGGCGCCGACGGTCACGCTGGTGACGCCGGAGTAGCCGATCGATGCCTGGTTGTTCGTGTCGCCGTGGAGACTGGCGTCCAGCGGGATCTTTGCCGAGCCGGACGCCGCGACGGTCACGGTCCTGTTCGGCAGCGTCAGACCCTTGTACGAATTGTTCTGCACGGTCACGGTGACAGTGACGGAGGATCCGCCGCCGTTGGCGACCTCGATCCACGTGTTCGCAGACCCCAACGGAACCTTGTCGCCGCCGGCCGCCGCCGAAGCCATCGTCGGGGTCAGGCCAGCCGCAACGACCGCCTGAACGGGGAGAAGTGCCATGAGAGTGAGCTCCTCACTGAGGGATTGAACGCAGCCGGTAGCGGCTGGCGGCATAGAAACAGGGCGGGACGACATCGTCATCGCGCTGCACCGGCTGCCCGTCGAGGGGCTCTGGCCTCCAGGACGTGCGTCCGGCGACCGCCAGGACCACGGAGAGGGCGGCAACAGCCCGGTCAGAGACGGACATGGCCGCCTCTGCCGTCAGGCCCACACAGGTCAGCTGAATGACGGCCGAATAGTTGGTCCGGTTGTCGGCGAGCGACGCCACCTCGGCGCGACCCGGCTCCGGATACAGCACGACATAGGGCGTACTAGCGGTCGGTGAGACCCCAGAAGGCGCCCCGCCCAGATAGACGACCAGTCCGGCACCAGTGAGGGCCGACACGACGGCATCGACGTGAGGCAGGACAGCAGGCGTCGTCACGGGCGGCCTCCCGTCAGGTAGTTCCCTCGACGGAGATCCGCCAGGCCGTGGCCGTGGAACCGAAGTCGACGGCCATCACCGAAAAGGGCTGGCCGACGAGCCTAGTGTCGCCCGACGCCGTGATGGTGACGGTGTCGCCGACGTGCAGGTCATCTGCAGCAAGGGAAGCAAACGGCAGCGCCAGTTCGTACCGGGCGACCACCGTCAGCCGCTCCCCCGCCTCCTCGTTGCGAGGAACCCGCTGCGGCTTCAGACGGCACGGCCCCGAATACAACACCGTCGGGGTCCCCGGGGTGAGGACGCTCGTCGACCGATTCAACGTCGGCGTACCGGGCCGGCTGATCGTGCACGCATCCACCATGAGCTGCTGGTGCGCGATCCGACCTGCGGCAAGCAGCGGTTGGATGTCGATGGCTGCCATGTCACGTCACCGGATCCACAGAGAACCCGCCCACCCGGTACGGGCGCAGCGCCAGCTTGTGCTCCGGCGTCAACTGGGCGCCGCCGATCGTCTCTGCCGCGAACGTCCGGGAGTAGTCGTCAATCGACTCCGAGCGCAAGCCCTGCGGGTTCGTCATCGACATTTGCGCCAGGTCCAGGACCACGTCCACGACGTCGTCCGGGACCTCGGCATAGCCGTGGCTGTAGGTGACCCGGACCCGCTGCGACCAAATGCCTTGCGGGCGCAGCCATGGAAAGCCCATCAGCCGTGTGGGCGTCCACCATGCCTCGCCGCGGGTCAGCTCGGTGCCGATCCGCGTGTAGTCGCGGCCCTCGAGGGCCGTGTATTCGACGTTGGTGATCCCGAACAGCTCGACGACGGTGAGCAGATGGGTGTCATCAAGAACGAGGGGACGCTGCGGAAGCCGAAGCACCCGCCCGTTACCCGGCAGGGTGATCGTCTCGTTCTCCACCAGGGTGAACTGCTGCCGGCAGTGCTTGCGAACCCGAGCCGAGGCACGGCGGATCGCCATCGCGGCCTGCGCCGGATCCAGCGACCGCTGCAACGCCGCCTCGAGGTCCGCCTGCGTTGCCAGAGGGGTCGGGGACACAGGGCGCCCCCTTTACTCCTCGCCGTCGGCCAGGCCAGCCAGCCGCTTCACAACGGTCGAGCGCGGCTTGTCCTTCGCCTGCTCCGCCTCGAGAGCCTGTGCGGCACGCCCCGGATCGCCGTCCACCCACGTCATGAGGGTGTCGATGGTGCCGTCCACCGGCGGCCCGTCACCCTCCGACTGGACAGGATCCGCCGCCTTCGCGGGGGCGGGCTCGGGCTTCGGCTCGGGGTCCCTCTCCAGAACCTCGATGCAGCCGACGGGGGCGTTGTCCGCGAAGTGACGGGCCATCTCGCCCTCCAGCTCCGCATCCACGTTGAACGTGGTGACGGCGTAGTTCCAGTACGCCTCAAACGGTTTGACCACACGCACACGCATGCGTCTTCCCCTTCATAAGAGCCCCGCCGGCACAGGCAGACAGGGGTGCCTGTGCCGGCGGGAGACGGTCAGGCGTGCTCGATGACCACGCCGCGCTTGTACAGCGCCGCGTCGCCGCTGCCCGCGTCGGTCGGAACGCCGTAGTCGCCCACCCACGACCAGGTCGACGACAGGACCTGCTGCAGGCGGTCCTGCGGCGGACGCACCAGCAGCGTCATGTCGACACCCGGTGCCACGTTGACCTGTCGCACCTCCGGCACGTCCTCCACCCCGGTGCCGGACAGCAGCGTGCCGGTGTTGTCGAACGGGGCCGCCATCAGCGCGGACGCGCCCAGGACGATCGGCCGGTGCACCGTCAGCGTGCCCGCCGAGCCACCCAGGATGGTCGGGGTCTCGATGTTCCTGACCCAGTCGATGCCGCCGAAACGGCCAATACTCAGGTCGCGGTAGATGGGGCTGTCAACGCGGCCCTGCAGCGCCTGCTTGAAGTCGCTGTCGGAGAACAGTTCGGCCTCAGTGTCCGGGTCGATGTGCGCGACGTAGTAGCCGCCGAGGGTCGGCACGTTCATCTTCCTGAGCCTCGCGACTGCGCTGCGGAAGTTCTGGAAGGTGACCGTGTTGCTGCTGGCCAGGTCGTAGGCGGTGTTCGTGCCGGTAGCGCGGATCGTGGTCGGCGCGTTGCTCGAGATCACCGCATCACCGACGACGTCCACCCGCGCGGAACCCAGCGTGAGCGTGTTCGTGGACGTGTTGACGCCGACGACCGTGTTCGCGACACCAGCGATCGTCACGTTCAGCGGGTTCGCTCCGGACACCGGGGTCGGCACACCGTTGACGTTGACCGTCGAGAACCCGTTCACGGACTGCACGATGATCGCCGTGTCCGAGGTGCCCGCAGTGGTGCACCACGTGCGGCCGCCCGCGTAGGACGCGTACAGCTTGTTCCGGGCGACCTGGTTGATGGTCTGCCCCGCGTTGATGCCGAGGGTCTCCACGTCGGCAAGGAACTTGGAGGCCAGCGCCATCGCGTTGGACAGCATGTTCGTGTCCATGCTGTTGGCGTACTGGTCCATCACGACCGACCACTGCTCGATGCTGTAGGTCGACGCGGACGGGTCCGAGCCGGTCACCGGCGTCGTCGCCGGCGCCAGCAGACCCTTACGGGTGAAAGTCTTCGTGTCCCCGAGCCCGCCCTGCCACGGCTCGGAGTCCGCAATCGCAGGGAACAGAAAGTTCGGCACGAGCGCGTCACGGAAGACACGGTCCAGGATGCCGTTCTGCAGCATCGCCTGAATCGCGGCCGGAACGGTCGCACGGACACCGGCGTGCCGGTCAAGACGGAACCACGAACGGGTGGTGCCCGCCTTCGGGATGGTGGGGGTCATGCTCACTCCTCAGTGATTTCTACGGACACCAGGTCCGGGTGCTGCTCGGCAATCGCCTGGACCCCGAGCAATGCGGTTTGAATGACGGCCGACACGGCGGCGCAGACGCGACCCCCAGCGACGTGCTCTTCGTGACCGGCCACCTCAATCGAGATGCGCCCCTCGCCCAGGTGGGCGCGGACTTCGATCACGCCGAGCGCTGCCGGTAACCGAACTGGGAGAGGTAATCGGCGACCTCGTCCTTGGATGCCTTCGAGTAGTCGGTGGGCGCCGGCGCGCCTCGCGAGCCCTGCCCGGGGTCAGGCCGGGGCTTCGGCTTGCGGGCGGGCTCCGGCTCCGCCGCCGCAGCGCTCACCACCGGTTCGGGCTTCGCCCAATGCGGCTTGCGCTCCAGCAGGTCCGCAAGGTCCGCTTCGATCGCATCGGTATCGATCTCGCCGTCGGAGTCGACGTACTTGCTGGGGTCGCGCATCAGCACGTCCACGGCATCCGACGGATCCGCGAACTGGCCGACCGCAAAGACCTTCACTTCGGACGACACGGCACGCGCAACGGCCTTCGCCGCCTGGGTCTTCGCACGCTCGCCCTGAGCCTGCGCCTTCTCCAGCTCGGACTTGTCGCGGTCCTCGAACTCTTGCACCTTGCGTGCGAGAGCAGCCATCTCCCTCTTCGCGGCCGCGGCTTCCTTCTTCGCCGCAACCCGCTCAGCTTTCATCCGCTCGAGAGCCTTCTTGCCCGCATCGCCCAAGCCGTCCTTCGCCGGCTCATCACCGGGCTCCGGATCGCCCTCGTCGCCCTCGGGGTCGTCGTCACCATCGCCGTTCAGGGCGTCGGCGAGCATCCGCTCAGCTTCGGGGTCTCCCCCGTCGCCGGTCCCGGCGCCGGCGCCAGCCGCCGGTGCCTCCGGGTCGCCGCCCTCAGGCTCAGGGTCGTCGTGTCGTGCCAGGTTGAACCAGGTGGCGCCGGTTGCCGGTGCCGGGTGCTTCTCGGTGGACATTGCGTCCGCCCTCTCGTGTGATGCGAAAGGGGCGCCGTTGCAGCACCCCTCGGGGGTTGGGTGGTGCGTGGTCAGCTCTTGAGACTGCCGTCGGCTGACCAGGTATCGGGGACAGCGTCCGAGGCGCCGAGCGCCTTGGCCCGCTGGATGATGAAGCGCCGCACCTTGCTGCGGGCCTCTTCCGTCGGCGGCTGCACACGGCCGACAGCACGGATGGCGTTCTCGAGATCCGCACGATTGCGGATGGGGAATCTCCCTCCAGGCATCGCCTGGCCCTTCGCGGCCGCCTTCTTCCGGGCGGCCGTGTTCATGTCGGCCACGATGTCCTCCTACAAGAGGTAGCCAAAGCGCCGCAGGAGCCGGATCAGTTCGTCCCGGTCCTCGGCGAGCTTGAGAATCTCGGACGGCATCAGCCGCGGAGTACGAAGGCGGAAGCGCGGCAGGCCCTGCTCAACGTCCGCTCGGGTGCGGGCGAACCGCTGCCCCGTCCTCTGCTCGGTCTCACGCCGCATCTCCTGGAAGAACTCGCCGCGGCGTGTAGTGCTCTCCAGCGTGGCGACGACTTTCCGCCCATAGACGTCCAGCGTCTGCACGCTCCGGCTGGCATTCACGACGCGGAAGATGTCAGCGCCTTCCCGAATCGCGGTCGCGCCACCCACGCCAAACCGTCGGTCCTGCTCCGCGCGGGACAGGCTGTTGAAGAACGCCTTCGGGTCCGTAAACCGACCCGGCCGCGCCTTCGTCGACGGACTGCCATAACACTGACAGCGGCGATGCCTAGCGAAGTCCGCATTCCAGCGGTACCACTTCCCGGCGAGGATCACGCAGCGGGCGCACGCGCCGGGCCGGACCATCCGGATGTAGCCGGTCACCGTGCGGTTGGCGACCATCGCCACTCCCATCGCTCCCGACCCTGCGTCCGCGACCTCGCTCGCAACGATCCGCTGCAGGCTGGCCATGCCGCCGAGCATCGCCTCCTGCAACGTCAACCCGCCCTGGATCAGGGTCTTGGCGCGGATGACTGGCAGGTACAGCAGCGAGTCCAGCGCCCGACCGTCCGCCGCGGTCCCGGCCAACTGCCGGTACTGCACGGTCGACGCGCCGTCCGCGTAGTCCGAGGAGAGCCCGTCCGCGGCCACCATCGCGTCCACGTACCGCTGCCCGGTCGACGCCGCGAGCAACTGGCCCGCGGCCAGCGCGCTCACCATCGCATCACCGATGCCCCGCAGCCACGATCCGGACAGGTCCGTGGTGTCCAACTGCCGCCACAGTTGCGCCATACGCATCGTCGCCTGAAGCTGCGCGCGGCGTTGCGTCTCACCGTAGGAGGCGACGATCGTGCTGGTGTCGGCCATCTCAGCCGTCCGCGGAAGCCGCCGAGAACTGCGGCACCGGTTCGCCACCACCTGGGCCGCCGTCCGATGGCGCGGGGGCGCCCGGGGCGGTCGGCGGCGCCGTCGACAGCGCGTGCAGGTCCGCGGCCGTCATCCGGGTCAGAGCCTCATCCTGCATCGCCCGCATCCGGATCCGCTGCTCAGCCGAGTAGCCCAGGTCCTCCCAAGCCTGCTCGGTCGGCAGGATGCCGGACGCGTGCAGCTTGGTGACCGCGTCCGCCTTCTGCGCATAGGTCGGGGTCGCAGCGTCCCGCCACGCCGTCTCCAGACTGCGGGCCTTCGGATCCAGGCTGCCGTCCCGGACCAGCAAGGCGAGACGCATCACCCGCTCCCACGCCTCCCCGAACGCCCGCTGGCGCCGCTCGGACCGCTTCACCAGGCGAGCCTCCGACGCACGGATCGCGTCCGCGGACGGCGGCTGATCCGTGGCCAGGCCGAGGAAGGCCGGCGGAAGGCCCGTCAACGCGGCCACGAGCCGGGCAAGCTGGTTGATCGTCTCGTGGAAGTTGGTCAGCTGAGCCTCGGGGAACTGGCCGAACTTGACGCCGTCGCCCTCGTTCACCCACAAGCGGCCCGCCAACGACGACATCGCGCCGAGCGGCTGCCCCATCTCATCGGCGAAGTCGTCCCTGCTCATGCCGGTCGCCCACCGGCGCGGCATCGCGTGATACTCCGCACTCACCATCATGTCCGTGGCGATCTTGCAGGCGGCATCCGACAGAGGGATCACCGCACGCAGCTCCGACGTGCCGTCCATGTGCCGCAACCGGGGCCGGTTCGCCAGCGTCACCACCAGCAACTGACCGAGACCATGCTCATCCCGGTCGACCTCGACCCACGCGCCCTTCTGCTTCTCGAACTGGTGGCGTGAGTCCGGCAGGTACAGCATCGCGTTCTGCACCGGCATCGACCCGGACGCGGCCGGCTCATCCCACCGCTTGATCGCGGCGATCTCCTGCCGCGTCCGCGGATCCCGCTCCGCATACGCCTCGAGCGCCGACTCCGCAGTGACGATCGGGATCTCCTCATCGGCGTCGTTCGCGCCGACGATCGCATACGACCGCCGCAGCGCCAGCGCATCCACGTGCGCCTGCTGCGACCCCTCGTCGAGGTTGTTCGCCTGCCAGATCTCCCACAGGTCATCCGCGGTCGTCTCGCTCTTGGCGTACCGAAAGCCCTCGATGTCCAGCCGCTCATCCAGCGCATCCACCACCAGCTGCGGCCAGTTGATGACGACCTGCCGCATCCGGTCGGACAGCTCGACCTGAATCTCCGGCGCCATGTACGACAGCGGCTGAATGCCCTCGTAGTAGGCGTCCATCAACTTCAGCTCGGGCAGCTCCTTGTCGTGCGCCTGCACGAGCCGCTTCAGCCACTCCTCCGGGGACAGGTCCAAAGCCACAGCCCCACCCCCTTCAGGTCAACGCATGACGGTTGTCCGGCTCGACTTCTTCGGGCGGGCCATGCCTGCGGCAATCGCGTCACCAGCGGCTTCATGGGCAAGTACGGACACCACCGTCAGGTCGATCTTCTGGTGGGGTGCTGCCTTGCGCAGCACGTACCGGCCAGCGGTTCGGGCCGCCTTCCGGGCATGCCCCACGTGAGCCGACGTGTCCTCACAGCCGTCATGCTCGAAGGCACTGCCAGCCTTCGTCACATCAGTCAGCAGCCGTTCACAGGCGGCATACATCTGCACGACGCGCTGCGTGTACCAGCGGACCACCCGCTTCTCCCCGTACCGCTCCGCCCACGTGTCGACCTCGGTCTCCCAGTACGGCGGATCGCAGTACGCGCGCACCACGTGGTAGCGGTGCATCACCTCGTCCATAGCGGCGTCGACCTCGAGGCGCGGTGTTTGGCCGCCCCACTCGGCCGGGTCCCAGATCGTCGGCAGCTTCAGTGAGCTGTACACCGGCGTGAACTGGTAACCATCCAGCGTCTCGAGCCGGATGCCCGTCCAGTCGTCGATGTCGCTGCCGTCGAACCCGAGCGTCACGGGCGTCCCGTCCGGGACCTCCCGCGGAGCTGCTCGAAGATCCCAGCGGTCCCGGGCAAGCCATGTACCCGTACCCGCCGTGATCCGGTTGCCGAAGAACCGCTCGGCCTGCGCCTGGTCCCGTTCGATCAGCTCAGCAGCTTCGGCCTCGATGGCGTCGAGGTCGACCCACCAGGAGTCGCCATATACCGCCTTGTGAATCTTCCGGCGGTCCGCCTTCTTGGCGTAGTCCAGGTCAGCCGGAGCCCGCCGGAAGTCCCGGAAGATGTCCTGCACCTTCGCCTCGAACGTCCGCTGCGCCACGCTGTTCTCGCTGGGGTCCCAGCCGTTCGTCGTCTCCGTCGACCGGCCGCCCATGCCCGCCAGGCCACGCCGCTGCGTGTCCGCGACCCTCTGCATCTTGTTCTCGGTCGTCCAGATGCCGGATTCGTCCTGCGGCACGAAAGTGACGCGCTGACCGAGGCGGGACTGAGCCGACGAGGTCACCGTGTCGATGCGGCCCCCGCCCGGCAGGCGAATGAACTCCTCGCCCGTCTTCGGGATCAACTCGGCAAGCGGACCCTTGTCGATCATCGGACGGAGGGCACCATAGATGTTGTCGGTCTGCTCCTCCGAGAACGCCGTGATCTGGATCAGCGGCGTCGGCCACGGCATGCCCATCGGCTCGCCCGGCTCGTACTCGTACAGCCAGCCGCAGCCACAGCCGTGATCCCGGCAGTCGTACAGCTCGCCACCGGACGCCCACCCGGCGAACACCGCCGGGCCGACACCCTCGACACAGACCTGCGACGCGGTCAGCGGACCCTTGCCCCACTTCTGCGGACGCACCAACTGGCTGCGCCGGTAGTGGAACGCCGAAGCAGGCGACAGCATCGACCGCTCCCGCGTCGCACCGGGCTTCACCCGGTAGTGGTTCAGGTAGAACCACAGCATCTCGTCGGTGAGGACATACGGCTCGCCAACGGAGAAGCCGTCCGGGATCACGCAGTGCGCCTCAACCCAGTCCGCGATCAGGAAGCCGAGCGTGGGCCACTGGACTACCCGATCATCCCCCGTCACCGGGAACGACCTTGAACCGATCCCGGGCCGTGCGCCGCTTCACCGGCTGCTTCCCGGAACCCTCGCGCCGCTCCGCGACCTCGTCGGCCGCAATCCGCCACCGGTTCGCCCGCATCCCCGGCGTCGTCAACCCCAGCGAGTCGGCCATCTGCCGAACCAGGGTCGACAGATTCACCCGCGACTCCATCGCCTCAGCCTCAGCGAAGCGGCGCACGTACAGCGCCACCTCGTACTCCTGGCCGTACCGCTCCCACATGATCGCTTGCGGCTTTCGCCACAGCGACGCCCACAACTCGTGCTCGCGGATCGTCTGCTCCGTCAACGGCCACTCGGGCATTGCGCCCTGGCGGCCCTCCGCGGGCAGGATCGTCCACTCGCCAGCGTCCCGGTCACGCCGCAGCGCGCTCGGGTCGGGGGCCGGGCCGGAGCGCGCTCGTGCTCCACCACTCGCCATCTCGGTACTCCTCGAGTCGCGCCGTTGCGGCGCTCATCCCGACCGGCATTGCGCACGATCGGCCGTACATGACGAAACCCCCGACGGGCGGGGGCTCCGAGGTACTACAGACGACGGCGTGGGCATGCCACCCTTCCCGATGCACGCCCACGCCGCCGCCGGTTCTTGGGGATCGGGACGGCGGTACGGGCAGGTTGCCGTCTCCTGCCGCCTACTTGGGTATTCCCGATCGCGCCAGGGCGATCCCACAGGACGTCACCGTCTGTGGTTATGGATCGAGGACTTTTTGGATCATGAAAAATTAGAACTTGACGGACCAGGGCTAGCTCTCCCCGGCGGTCCGACCTTGATCGCCCCGACGGGTCCCTCCCCTGGGGTACGGTCACCCTCCGTCGCGATGCCAGCCGCCAGGCTGTTCGCCGGCCGTCGACCGGCTGTGGCACGACGTGCAGAGTCCCCGGCCGTGCCGCGGGTCGTCAGGGTCCTCGCCTCGCTCGACCAGCTCCCGCCGACTGAGGGGGTGGTGGTCAGCGTGTACCGACGGCCGACCGCAGGGCCTGCCGTGGGCATGGCCCTCGTCGACGCAGACGCAGACCGGGTCACGAGCCAGCACAGCGGGACGGAAGCGCTGCTCGTGCTGTCGTCCATAGCCTCGCTGCCGTGCTGTGCCACGCCTCTGCTCTGCCTGTCGCCTGTGCTGCTCACACCGTCCGCCTTGCGTGTACTCGGGACAGCCAGGCACCGAGCAGATCCGGTAACCACCGCGCCCACTCATGTGATGCCGAGGTAGCCGGACAGGCGGACGATGTTCTCGCTGCCGGCCGGATCGACGGACACCCAGACGTGGTAGTCGCCTGGTGTGAGGGTGAGTGCTCCGCCGTCCGGTCCGATGAGGAGGCGGGCTTCGGTGGGACTGGCCCAGTCGCCGATGTGCCAGTCGACCGTGCTGGGGTTGTTGCGGTTGGACATCGACAGGATGGCGATCCTCGGTGTGGTGGCGGTGAGGTCGACGCCTGCCGGGGCGGTCACCGTGATGTGCAGGTATTCGGTGCTGCTGGCTGGGATCACCACGGGGCGGCCACCTCCCAGCTTGTCTGCTGTGGTGCGCCAGCCGTCCACGTTTCGGCCTGGGGTTCGCCTGCGACCCATGGGCTGTAGGGCGCGCCGACGGTGATGTCGATGTCGTCGCGGGTGCTGTGCGTTGTCCCGCTGGCCGTGAGCGTCGCCGTGGCGGTGAGCGCGGCGTTGCCGGTGCTTGTTGTGGTTCCTGCTGCTGCGAGTGCTGCGGCAGCGTTGAGGCCGGTGCCTGAGGCTGTCGCGCGGACGCCGGCCGCTGTGAGGGTGCCCGTCGTGTTCAGGGTGGCGTCTCCGAGTATGGGCGGTACGCCGGTCACTCCGTCGGCCGTGAGGGTGGCCATGGACGTCAAGGATGCGTCGCTGCTGTGGGCGATCTGTCCTTGTGAGGTCAGGTCTGCTGTGGTGGCGAGGCCCGCGACGGCTTGGGTTGCGCGTGTTCCGTCCGCGGCGAGGGTTGCGGTGGGGGCGAGGTTCGCCGTCCCGGTTGTGGCTCGGGTGCCGTCTGCGGTGAGGCTGGACGTGATCGTGAGTGCCGTGCCGCCTGTGGTGGCGTGCAGTCCTGTTGCGGTCAGGGATGCGGTCGCGGTGACCGCAGCGTCGCTGGCGGCGGCTCGTAGGCCCGACGCGGACAGTGTTGCCGTGCTGGACAGTGCCGCGTCGCCGGTGGCGCCGGTGGTGACATCCGCCCCGGTGAAGTCATCGAATCTGAGCGAGCTGGTGGATTCGGCGCGGATTCCGACGCTGGTGCCGGTGGTGACGGCGGTGTCAGTGACGCTGACGCGCTGGATGCCGTTGACGTATCCCTTGATGGTGCTACCGACCGCCTGGATTTTCGCGACGTCACCAGCGACGGCGGCTGCGGCGAAGGAACCGATGGAGGTAAAGCTGCCACCGACGACGGAGAAGAGGTTCCACGACGTGCCGTCGTTGCGCCACAGGTAGCCCGAGGTGAAGGTGGAGTTGCCGCGGCACCATATGCCGTGGCTGACGGCTGCGGTGGCGGCGATGGTGACCTGCGCTGAGTTGTCGTTGGTGGCCATGGCGCCGGCGGCGCGAAGGATGACCGTGCCACCCGCTGATCCGGATGAGAGCTGGTTGGAGATGATCGACCAGTCGCCGGACACCTCAACCCAGTTGGCGCCGAGGTTGGTGGAATCGGAGCGGTTGAAGTTGTCGGTGAAGGTCGTCACGGCGGCCTCCCCGTCAGCGCGTCACGCCACCTGCGAGCTACGCGATCATGCAGATTGGGGGGCCACGCTTGCACCCAAGGACGCCAATGTGAACGTGTCGGCTGAGGCCCACGCCTTACTGGCTGTCAGTGCCACCGAGAACAGGAACGTCCCGGCGGAGGAGGCCGTCCACACCGAGATGTGGGTGAGCGTCTCCGACGTGCCGCCGTTCGTCCACGCCGACGGCGCTGTACTCAGCGACAGAGACGAGCCCGACGAAGAGCTGGAGAAGACGAAGCTGTTGCGGGTGGTCGAGCCGACGCTGATGTTGGCGGTGCCGGCGGCGCCGGGGTCCCCGGTGTGCAGCTGCACGAAGGCGCCCGCGACTGCGCTGTATGCAGCGCCGCCGTTGCCGGTGGTGCGGAGCGTGTTGAGCCAGCCGGAGACGAGGCCGGGGGCGAGTCCTGCGGTCATTGCTCGGGCTCCTCGGTCTCGGTCTCGGGCTGGGTTTCGGCGGCGTCGTTGTCGGGTTGGGCGGGGGTGACTTCGCCGGAGGCTTCCAGTCGCAGCACGTATTCGTCGGCCATGGCGGTCCGTTCGGTCGGGTGTCGTGGAGTGCGCGGCGTGTCACGATCCGGCGGTGGCCGTGTACGCGGCGTTGGGGCGCTGGGATGATGCCGCGCATGTCTGAGATGACCGATGCCGCCGCCGTGTCCCTCACTCCCGCTCCTACGAAGCGTTGGCTGCACCCGCTGATAACCGGTGTTGTCGGCCTGGTCGTTGGTGCGGGTGCTGTGGGCCTGGCGTGGGGCCTGTCCGGCAGCGGGTCGAGTGCGCCTGCGACGTTCACACTGCGCGGCACGATGATGCTGACCGGCGACCATGTGCCGTCCGGGGCGACGAGCGAGGACTGCACGGGCTACAGCGGCTACGACGACATCGCCAAGGGGGCCGGGGTGACGGTGTACGACTCGGCGGGCAAGGTTGTGGCGACGGGTGCGCTCGGCACGGGGAAGCCGGATTCGGGGGCGTGTGTGTTCGTCGCCGAGGTGCCGGGCGTGCCGGAGGGCTCACGCTTCTATCAGGTCGAGGTCAGCCATCGCGGGAAGGTCACCGTGTCGGCGGCGGAGGCGAAGGGCGGGAAGTTCGCTGCCTCGTTGGGCTGATGGTCAGCGGCTGTTGCGCTGCCTTCGGCCGCGAGCTGCTGGGCAGCCTCCCGCGCGCTGGCGGGTGCGGTGGCGTGCTGAGTCACGGGTCTCCGTCCGCTCAATGCGCTTGGAGGGTGTGGACGGTGGTGGGGAGGAGCCAGAGGGCGAGCCCGGCGTAGGCGAGTCTGTCGCGGTGCGGCACGTTTGCCGGGAGTACGGCGGCGAGCGCTAGGAGAGCGAAGCCGATCGTGTAGCAGAAGACGTTCAGCATGGCTGTCAGCTCCGTTCGGGCAGGGTGCGGGCGACGGCACATCGACGAGGCCCGCTGCCCGGCCGCGGTCCCTCGGGCAGCGGGGGTTTTGGGTCCGCCCGACCGCGGCCAGGCGGTCGGGCGGACCGGGGTGCCGAGCGCGGGGGTGCGCTTCAAGGCCCCTGCCTGCCCCACACGGCAGGCGTTGTTCCTCGCGGGCGCGGGAGCTGCCGCCACAGGGCTCGACCGTCCCGCGAGGGGTCAGGCGGCGCGTAGTCCGCGCTGCGGTGTGGCCCGGTAGGTGCGGGCCAGCGCTTCGATCTCGGGGAGCGCGTACATGGTCTTGTATTCGTGGCCGTTGCCGGTGAGCCGGTTCTCGCCGGAGAAGCGGCGGATCTTCCCGCGGGACGCCCACTGGCGGATCACCTGCTGCGGAACGCCGGTTGCCGCTGTGGCTTCGTGACCGAAGACCAAGTCTTCGGGCTGGATCTCTACGAGACGCACGCGGCACCTCCGGATCTGGAATGCAGAAAGCCCCCGACGAATCGGAGGCTTCCTCAAGGTTGCGGGCACACGGGTGCTTCGTTTGAAGCAGTGTGACATTCAACTACCCGTCCCGCAAGCGCCGCCGGGAATTCGGCAATCAGGCCGCCATGTCCCGCTCAGCAAGGGGCAGTTCCAGCGCATCGGTCCGGGTGTATTGAGTGTTGCAGTTGATGCATCGCGTGCCGGGTGTAGAGATCGTGATGCGCATTGTCCCGCCGCATGGGCAGGCGACAGTGACGCGCCGCTCGGGCTTCTCTCCGGTGACCTGGCGTCGGCAGGATCGGGTGAGTGTTGCGACCTCGGTGGCGAATTCTGCGAAGGCTGGGTGTTCGGTGGCTGCCCATTCCAAATTATTGCGGAGCGCCTTCACGACCTGGTCAAGCTGCTGCTGCAGGCCGCCTTGCCACCGCGGATGGTTCCAGCCGAGGCGCTCGTGCCAGTCCGTCAGCCAGGTCTGTAGGACGGTGACGACGCCTCCGCGGGCGGAGAGGCTGAGCGGTTCGAGGCGGAGCGGGAGCGGTGCGGTGCGGGCGCCTCCGGAAACGCGGGCTTCCCCACTGCTGGCACCGGGCCTGAGGGCGAGGGCGAGGGAGGCGTACAGTCCGCGGGGCCCGGCGAGCGCTTCGAGGTACTCGCCGGCGCGGCTCTGGCACAGGCGGCATGCCTGCCGGCCGAGTTCGGTGTCCCACAGGTTCCGGCCGCACGCGGTGCAGGTCGGCCATTGGTAGCTGTCGTTGCTGGCGGCGTTGTTCACGGTGAGGCTCCTCGGCGGCGCGTGGGACTGAGGGGCGGCGTTATACACAGTGTGCACGCCTGCCCCGACAATCCCGGGCGCCTGGGAGGGTGCCGTGAGGTATGACGGCTCCTTGGCCGGTACCTATCTCTCTGAGCCCTGTCCGGCGTGAAGCCTGTGTCTGATGCCGGGGGGTTGGCCGACTGGCATGTACACGTGACAGGGTGGACGCGTGACCTGGGAGGGGGCGGTGACGCGGTGTTCTATCGCGTGCATGCGGTGGATCTGATCGAATCGTCGTGGGGGATGCACACGCTGAACGACGAGCTCGTGGAGACGGTTCTCGCGCTGGTGCGGGAGCTGAGCGAGCAAGCGGGCATGGTGGGCGACGACGATGCGGGCGAGGTTTTCGCCAACGTGTACAAGAGCGCAGCCAAGACGACGGTAAACCAGCTTGGGGAAGCCGCCCATGCCATGGGGCGTGGCAGTGACGCAGTGCTGCAGACGGCCAACAACTACATGGCGGCCGAGAGCGCTGCGACCAAGGCGATGCTGGAGGCGATGGGGAAGAGCGGAGCAGCCGGCCCTCCGACGGGTCGATCCGGCAACTGCACTTCGGCACCGCGGGGGCGGGGCGAGGAACTGGAGGAAGTGGTCGGCGAGTCCAGCACGGCTACCAAGTGGCTGTTTGGCGACCGGTTCCGGGGCGATCCCGAGAAGCTGCGCAGTGTTGCCGCCACTTGGCGTAAAGCCCGAACCATCACCGAACGGGTGCACACCGAGGCGCAGGATTGCTGGCTCCAAGCCAAGCGCAACCACGAAGGCAAAACCGCCGAGGCGATCGACAGGTTCTTCACCAAGTTCGTCGGGTGGGAGACCGCTCCGTCGCAGACTGACAGCTCGTGCACGCTGATGGCCAACCTGCCCGCCGCCTGCCAGCAGATCACCAACGCCTGCGATCAGTATGCCGACCACATCGAGACCGCACACAAGGCGGCACTGGATGATGCATCCGACCTTTTTGGGGAGTCGAACTGGCAAATGCCCTGGGAGAAGCCGGCGCTGGGCGGTAACGGTTATGACGGTGGATTGATGAACGCCGTTGTGAGCGATGGTCGGATAACCCAGCTGGCGAGCCTCGCACACAACCTGGACGCCTCCCAGGCCCGTGTTCCAGTGCCCGGCCCGAAACCGGACATCGACGGACCAATGCCGGGCGTCCCGCCCTTCATCCGCGTCCCTGCCCCGATCCTCGTGCCCGCGGCGTATTTCCCGCCAGACCCATCCGTACCGCGCGGGCAGCCCATCCCTCCACCCAATCCGCCGGACCCGCGCTTCCCGCCGCTCAGCGCCCAGGAGCGTGCCGCCTTCACGCACTGGGCCGGTGGGCTGCGCGACGGGGGGTTCTCCAACGGACGGGACATCACTGATCCGGACAACGCCTACCAGCACCGCATTTGTGGCTATCCGGAGAAGGAACTGCCGATCGATCCGAAGCTCTCGAAGAATGGCACGCAGATCGCTGATGGCGTGCGTGCTTCTGATGGCATGGCGGTGGACGCCAAGCACGTCCGGGATCCCGGATGTTCCAAAACCTTCCGTAGCCTCGACAAATTGGAAAAAGCAGACGCTTTCCAGAAGAGGGTATTGTTCAGCGACGACACGGGTGAGCTGAAGAAGTACAAGTCAGCTATGGAGTACGGGCCGAACAAGGGACAGATCCGCGGCCTGGAAATCGTCACCAACGACCAGTCGACCGTGCCGTACTGGGACGCCATGATGGCCGCCCAAGGCGTTAAAGGCTACGCCCGCTACGCACCCTGATAAGGAGCTCTTGTGCCAGACACAGCCGCGCACGACTACCGGACGCTGTTCATGTTCGGCGCCCCTAACGCCAACCCGCGCAGTTGGGGCCTGTCACTCGACACGTTTGCCGACACCCTGCGGAGCCAAGATCCCGACGTTTTTCTGAACCGGGACAGCAGTGAGATCACTGGCGATGCGCTGACCTTCGGCTTCGGAGAGGACCTCGAAGGCTTCGCACAGGCCGACCCTGACGGGACAGCTCTGCAGGACTGCACGGCCGAAGAGGCAGCCGAGTTCGCCCTCTGGCTGCGCCAGTACATCGTCCCTGAGACGGCAGAGATCGAGTTCAACATCCGACCGGCCGCTGAAATCGACCTGCCCAACCGCCTCCTGCCCCGGGGGGATGCGGCGACAGTGAAGCAGGCCCTGCTGGCATACGTCGAAGACGTCCTTGCAGCGCAGGAGCGCGGGGACATGTGAGCCGTCGTGCGACCGAGAAGACGGCGCGTGGGACTGAGGGGCTGTGCTGCTCCCACGGGGCTACGGCCGTTGGAGGGGTTCTGCCCGAATTCACCCCCAACTGTGCTGTGTCCGGGGCATGATGCTGCTATGGAGACGGTGTACACGGTCCTCGCGGATTCGCGAGACACGGCGCACGAGAGAATCACCCGCCTCTGCCAACTCCTTGACCTGGCTCCGTTGGGCGGGCCGTCTGTGGTTCTCGGCCGCGGCCGTTGGCTGGCCCGCGCTGTCGAATCGAAGCGCCCCGCGGAGGGCGAGACGTCGTCCTGAACCTGGGCCGGGGGAATGCACGTCGGACAGGCGACAGTTTTCGTGCCACGGTCACAGCATGACGAAGCAACTACCCCGGGAATGCACGCAATCCGAGTACCGCCGAATCCCGTTCCGCCGTTGCCCCGAGTGCGGGCATCGCTACCAGCCATCCTGGACGCCCGCCCCACCGGAATTCGAATCCGAGGCTGATCCGATCGGCGCTCTCGGCTGGGTCTGTCCTCGCGAGCTCTGCGGCCACATCCCCGAGTAGCCCGGACATAGAAGGGCCCCGCCGCGACGGGGGACGCGGCGGGGTCAAGTTCAGTTTGACAGACGGTCGGCGACTTTCAGGACCAAACAGTCGCGATCAGGAGCCGTTCGTAGTCGGCAGCGGTGACACCAAGGCTGGCGGCGACTTCCATCGCGGTGTTGGCGGCGCGCACTTCCGCGTACTTTGTCCCACCGTTGTCCAGTTGCTTGAAGACCTTGTCGAGGGCCTTGGCTGCGCTGTCGGCGGCGGATTCCTTGAGGCTCATCGGTGTTCCTTTCACAGTTCGCTGGTTGTTGACGGGGACATCGCCAGCTTGCTTGTCAGCGCCATTCCCAGGGCTGTCGGGCGTTGGCAGCGGCTTGTGCGGCGTTGGCGAGTTCGCGGGCGAGGTCGCCGAAATCGGGTGGCATTCGGCGGTGACTGGCGGCCTTGTGCAGGAGGCTCGCGATACGGCCAGCATCTGCGGCGGGAACGGAGAAGTACGCGTCGCCGTAGCGGTGGTTGAGCACTGGCGCCAGAGTCCGCCAGTCGCGGGCGGGCAATACGTCCGCGACTGCTTGGGCGAGGTTGGAGATGGTGGTGTACGAGCGGCAGATTTCGTTGTTCCGGTCGGTTCCGTGGAAGATGTTCCAGCCCATTCAGGGTTCCTTTCGATGTGGAGGTGATGCGGGGCCCGGTACTGGTCGCTGGGCCCCGCCGAGAGACGGTCAGACCATGAGCCGGTATTCGTCGACCATGTCGCTGGTGTTTGCGAGGTACTTGACGGCCTGGTTCAGGAGGGTTCGACGCTTGGCGCCGGTGGAGCCGATGGCGCCGGACAGGTACGTCGCGGCGGTCTCCAGATCCTCCGCCCCGTTAATCCGGGCGTAGGTGCCGAAGTTGAGCGCTGCCGTCCCGAGCTGATTGATGAATTCCTCGGGAGTCTCGGGAGCGATGGTCACGGGCTTCTCCTTGATGGTCGGAGGGGTTTGACGGGTGGGTTGGAGTCAGTCGAGCTGGACGCCGTCGGGGATTTCGCCGGCGTGGAGGGCAGCGGCGATCACCCGGAAGTCGCGGGCATTGCGGCGGTGAAGGGGGACGGCGCGGGAGGCCACCTGCCGTTCGGCGTCGCCGAGCTGCGGGTTCTTGGCGGCCTGTTCGCCGTCGCGGGCGGCTTCGTCGTAGCGCTTCGCTTCGGCTTCGAAGCGGTCAGCCTCCTGGTTCAGGCGGGCCCGGGAGTAGCGGGACATTCGGTCTCCTTCTGTGGGTTAGGCGGCTGACCGCTTCGGCGTCAGGTACTGGGCGGGGATCTGATAGCCGGCGGGCGGCTCATAGTCGTCGGGTACGTCGCCGGGGCGCGGCCGACCGAGGCAGGCGAGGCTGCGCTTGCGCCAGTAGCTGGTCGGGTAGGCGAGGATCTGGAAAGCGCGGGCGAGACGGGCAGGGTCGGGCAGAGTCGCGGTGGGCTTATGGGCACGGTTTCGGCGGAGCATGCGTTTCCCTTTCGGTTAGCGCCCTGCGTTGAGGGCGCGGTGGTGAGCGGCGGTGAGGAGTTCGACGGCTTGGTCGGGAGTGCGGCAGACGTTCTGGTTCCAGTCGCCGATGAGGGCGTTCCAGTGCCGCCCCCGCAGCTCGGTGAGGACGTAGCCGGCGGCCTGGTGGGCGGAGTCGACGGAGCCGACGCCGAGGGCTACGGCGGAGCAGATGGCGCCGCAGATGCAGCGGCGGCCTCGCCCGTCGCGGAGTTTGTGGGGCCGGTTCTGCCAGCCCCAGCGGCGCAGCACCTCGGCGGCGACGGCCAGTTGCGTGCTGGGCTTGTGGGAGAGGTCGGCCCGGGTGCGGTGTGCCCAGTCGGGCAGGGCGCGGGAGATGCGGCCGGGCAGCCGGACGTCGACGGCGGGCCGGGTGCCGTGCTCGGGCAGCGCGCGGAGGGCCTCGTCGACGAGCTCGGCGGTGGTCTTGGCCACGAGGCTGCGGGAGTAGCTGGCGGCGATGCTCGCCCACGCTGCCCGCTCGGGCTCGCTCAGGGTCGGGGCGATGCGCGCGGCGGCCTGATCGAGGGCGGCGGCGGTCAACGTGGACGTGGGCATGGCGAGGTAGAGCTCCTTACTTGGTAGGTGAAATGCGGCTTATGCGGGGCGAACGGTGCCCAATATCTCCCGCTATGCACCCCGGACGGGGCCCGGACAGGGGGTGGACGCGACCCGGGTCACGTCCGGGTGCCGTCCGCCCCCTGTCCGCCCTCTGACCGGGGGATATACCGGGGCAAACAGATCACTGTCCGGGGTGGTCAGGCCCCGTTGAAGAAGTCCAGCGCGTCAGCGATCTCGGCCCGCTGGTAGCCGTTGACGCGTCCGGTCTTGTGCGGCACGGTGATCTTCACGGTGCCGCCGGCCCCGGCTGCCCGCAGCAGCTCCCCCAGACGGTCAGCGGTCATGCCCCCGCCGATGATCTCGGCCATCTCCTCCAGCTGTGCGACATCACGGCCCAGGTCGTTCATCGCGGCGAGCGCGCCACGCAGCGCCTCCACCTGCCGCACCTGCGCAGCCGACAGATGCATGACCTCCCGCCCCGGCACACCGTCCCGCTTCGGCCCGCCGGCCGCCGACGACAGGCCGGTCGTGTTGAAGAGGTGCCTCTCGATCGCGTCATCCCACTGCCCGGCGAGACGCCCCGCCTGCTCGCGGATCTTCGCGGCCCGCTCCAGCAGCATGGTGATCTCGCCCCGCTCGTCCTCATCCAGGTCGAAGCTACGGGCCTTGTCGGTGACCCCGGCGAACGGGTTCACCAGCCAGCCCAGACCTGGCCGCGGCGGATCAAACTTGGAGGCGTCACGGCCCGCACCGGATGACCCCTTGCCGAGGATGGCGTTGGACTGGTCCGCGTTGTCCACACGCATCGCCCACTTGGTACCGCAGTTCATCGCGAGAGCCTGCGGGATCACATCGACCTCGGGGTACTGCGTGATCAGCACCATGAGGATGCCCGCTCCCGCAGCAACAGCAGACAGCCCGATCAGAGCTTCCAGGATCTCTTCACGCAACGGCTTGCCCGGCCGCGTGTACGTGGCCAGCTCATCGATGACCAGCAGCTCCAGCCCGCCGATCTGCTCGATAGCAGACGCCACAAGCTTGGACTTGCCGAGCCTGCCCAACTCCGCCTCACGCCGGTCCTTGTCCGCCAGCAGCCCCTTCAGCAGGGCGAGGAGCCGCTCGGGGCTGGGCTTGAAGTACGTAGAGGCGACCCCGGTCTTGGCGTATGCGTCCCACTCGCCGTTGTTCTTCCCAGCCACGATCCGCAGGTTGACCCGAGGGTCAAAGGCGGCGCCCACGATCAGGTTGGAAGCACCGACGCCCTTGCCCGAGCGGGTCATGCCCGCGATGACGAACGAGCTGTTATTGATGACGAGAGAGACGATGGCGCCGCGCTTGTTCCAGGCGACGGGCACACCGTGCGTCCAGGCGTCGATGCCGCCTCGCATGGCCAGAAGGGGGGACGGGCGGGGCGCGGCGAAAGGGTTGGCGTCGGTCATCCACAGGGAGACGCGGCGTTCGGTGCCAGCCTTGGCGATGTCGACCATCGAGCTGTCGCGGCCGAGCGCCCCGGCGAGCGCGTCCAGTTGCTTCTGCAGCATGGCGACGGTGACGCGGGCGGGCAGGTCGAACACAGCGGTGGTGTTGCCGTCCGTACCGCGCTCCGGCGCGGCGAGGACCGTGATCTGCTCGCGTCCCTTGACGATGCCGATCTCGCGCAGCGCCGTGTCCAGCTCCTCCACGGTCAGCGCCGGCGGCGGCGGGGCGTCGAAGGCTCGCTCGACGGCAGCCGACACGGGGACCGCCCCGTCCTGAGGCACAGCTTCGATCTCCTGCTGGTTCGGCTCCTCGACATCATCCACCGGTTCGGGTCGGCCGTGCCAGACACCGAGAGCCATCGCGCCGAGCCCCATGAGGAGGTCGACGACGGGGCCGCCCGTGACGGCGCCAACGGTGGCGCCGGTCGCAGCGGCGGCGGTCCAACCGCTGGTCTTCGCGAGCATGATCCGCTTATGGCGCTTGTAGGCGGCACGCCGCTCAGTCACGAGTTCCCGCATCTCGGTCTCGCGATCCAGGTTCCCCTTGGAAGCGCGGAGAGCCTGACGCGCGGTCTCGATCATCTGCGGGTAATCGTCGCGCCGAGCTTCCATCCAGCGACGACCGAGTTGCTGGTAGCCGCGGACGGACCAGCCGACGTACAGACGGTTTTCGACCGCGTGCCGCATCGCACGGTTGGACTGAATCCAGGTAGGCCGGACGGGCTCACCCTGATGCTCGACGACCGCTCCTTCTACAGGCTGCGGCTGGTCCTTGACGAGGCTCAGATTCGGCCGGCGGATAGCCGGTTCGGTGCGCATGAATTCCGGGACGTCGAGGTCGGTCTGGGAGTCCGCGGAGGGGGTGTGAATAGCCATTAGTGGGCTCCTCAGATGGTCTTGTTAGCTGACTGCGTGTCGGCCTGTTCGCGGGCCGCCTGCTTCTTTGCGGCATCGCAGTACGGTTGCGTGTCACCGGCCCGCCTGAGGGGCGGCACGCCCCCGTTGTGACGCCGACCGTCGGGGGTCCCCGGGGCCTTCTTCGCGCCGGGCGCCTTTTGGGATCCCACCTGCGACGAGTCGCCCAGTACCGGCATCTCCGAGATGGTCTTCATACGGGCCTGCGCGGCCCTGCTCTGGGCCTCCAATTCGGGCCGCACGCCGACCACCTTGGAGCCGGTGACGCGGTACCAGGCGTCCGCCCAAATCTGTTCGGTGACCGTGGCCGAACCCCGCGCGGAGCGCAGCGCCTCGGCGACCTCCCACACGTCGGGGTGTTGCTCCTGGCGGTCCTTGTCCTTACGCGCTTGCTCTTCGTCAGCGCGCTTCTGCTGCTCGGCCTTCTGTTCGGCGGCTCGCATTTCAGCGGCGGCCTTTTCTGCCTTGACCTTCTCGCGCTCCTCTGTCTCCTTCTTCGCCTGGCGCTCGGCTGCACGCTTCTCCCGCCAGGACGGAATGCCGTCGGCTTTCTGTGCGATGCCGTGCTCGTAGGCCATCAGCACGATCGGGCCAACAAGGGACGCGATGGCGCCGACCAGGCCGGCGTTAAAGCCGATCGCTTCGTTCGTCATGCCGCCGCGCATGTTGATCGTGGCCGCGATTGCGGCGCCAAGCATGATGCCGACCCGGTATGGGGCGACGTCCCGCCGGTGGGCCACTGCCCACGCAGCCCCGCACGCCAGGACCAGGGCGATGCCCTCCAGCATGGCGGGCGCGGCGACCAGAAAGGGGCGGCGCTCGTCCCAGAAATCGAGGAACTGCACCGGGGCGGCGATGATGAGGCAGACGGCGTAGATGCCGCGGGCGCCCCACTTCCAGTACCGCTCGGAGCGCTCTTGCTCGGCCAGCTGCTGCGCCTCGCGCTCGGCCTCCTCCTCTTCGGCCTTCTTCGCCTTCGCCTCTTCGGCGTTGGACTTCGCCGTGTCGGCGGCCTTCTTCGCGAGGTACGCCTTGTAGTCGGCCTTCTCCTTGCCCAGCCGCATCGCGGCGCGCTCGTTGGCGATGCGCAGCTTCTCGGCTTCCTCCTTCGCCGTGATCTTCTCGGCGTCTGCCTTGCCCTCGGCTTCGATCCGGCGGGCTTCCGCCTCGGACTCGGCACGGCTACGGATCGCCTCCGCCTCGGCCAGGGCAATCGGGTCGAACCGCGTGTCAGCAGCGGTGGCCTTGTCTTCGATGACGGTCGTCATCGGGCTTCTCCTTCCTTACTGGTGGGGCGGGGCGGTTAGGCGGCGGTTCGGTAGTCGTCGTGGGCGGCGGCGGAGGCGGGCTTGCGGATGCGCTGCTCCTCGACCGCGCCGTCCCCTGCGATGCCGGCCAGGACAAGGACGGCGATCACGATGCGGATTCCGGGCGGTACGGACAGGCCCATGAACCAGGCCAGCCCCGCGATCAGTAAGGCGACCCGGGCTCGGGTCAGGCCGATCAAAAGTCCGTGACGCATGACGGTGTCCTTTGACAGGGGTGAGGGTGGGTGCTGCGTCGGATCTCCTCACCGCCGGTACGAGACCGGCGGATCGGGCTACCGACGAGCGGGTTAGCGGGCGGGGCTGAGCTCTTCGGCGTAGAACCCGCGGTGGCCCCTGACCGCCTCGGCGACTCGACCGTCGATGCCCTTCACAGTCATCAGGCCGCCGGACTTCGAGCCGTCGTCGACGACAACGCCGGTCTTGCCCTTCGCTGTGCGGTTTTCGCGGCTGGGGTTGGTGACGGTGACGCGGTCTCCCTTGCGGAAGCGCATTTGGTGTCCTCTCGGTAGGCGGCCGGCTGGTCCGGCTCCCCGCGGTCCCGGCGCCAGCTGCGGTTCTGGCGTTGCTCCGGGGCCACAGGCAGCCGTTAGCGGCGGGCGAGACGCTTCTTCCGGCTGGCTTCTCGTATGGCAAGGACATCCGCCGGTGTGACGAGTACCTCGTCGTCCTGCTCGAACATGGCCCTGACGTGGGTGGGCTTGGTGTCGTACATCGGGCCGTAGCGCAGGCACACGCCCTGAGCCGAGTTCGCGCCGGACATCCACGAGCCGGTGATCGGCGAACGCTTATCGAAGACGTGCGAATCCCAGACCGGCTCTTCGCCCCACGGATTCACCGTGGTGTGGATCGTGTAGTAGGTCTTGCCGGGCACTACCTGCCGGCCGAACTTCTTGTAGTCGCCGGGCTCCCAAACAGTCATGTCTGTCTCCTCAACTCGATGCGTGGATGGGTGGGGTTCACGTCTGGTCCGGCTGGCCGGCTCCCCGTCCCGCTCGGTGGTAGCCCGAGCGGGACAGGCATCCGGTCAGTCCTTCTTGGACTCCGAGCGGCCGGCGAGCTTGGCCTCGCGGGCTTTGGCCTCGTCCTCGGTTGTGAAGTGGACCCAGGGGGTGTCTCCCTCGACCTGGTAGCGCGGCCGCGGAACGCCGTAGATCTCGCTGGGGACGTAGCTCTTGCGGATGGCCATGGGGTTCCCTTCGTCGGTGTGGTGTCGGTGTCGGTGCGTGCCCCTGCCTGCACTTGCGGCATACGTCCGGGAGACCGGGCAGGGGCTGGGGGTTAGCTGCTCTTGCGGTCGATGTCGTCGGCGACGCGGCGGGCTTCACGGGCGAACCCCTCGTGCATCTCCACGTCGGCGGTGTTGCCGGCCTTGCGGGCTTCGGCGGCGTATCGGTCGGCGTTCGCGGCGGCCTCGCGGTTGCCCTCGGCGGTGTCGAATCGGCTGCGCATGTGATGCCTCCTTCAGCGGCTGGTGGTGCGGTGGGCGTTGATCTGGGCGGGGGTGGCGCCGGCCCGGACCGCGGTGCGGATCGCAGCCTGGGCGGCGAGTCGAGCGCCGGGCTTCGGCGCCTCACCCCGCTCGATCGGACCGAGGTAGGCGTCCGCCTGGCGGGCAGCGGCGAGGACAGCGGCGGCGGACATCACGCGGCGGCCGGCTGACGGAAGCCGCGGATCTCGTCCATCAGCCGAGGACCGTCGGGATCCGCCTGATCCAGGTCGAGGGCGGCCAGCTGAATGCCCAGCTGACGGTCCAGGTCGCCCTTGGCAACGGCGTCGCGGTACTCGTTCAGGTAGGCGATACGGGTGTTCTCGGGCATGACGGTGGTCCTCTCGGAAGGTGTGGGTGGTGAAGAGGTACGGGTCAGGCGGTGGCCGGGGCGGCGGTCTCACCGCGGGAGACGCGGGCGGCATCGAGGTACCGCTGCGCCTCGTCGAGATCGAGGTTCAGCTGGTAGCGACCGAAGGCGTAGGCGCTAACGTCCTGTGCGGTGACGTCAGCAGTGACGGGGTGGTAGCGGAGGGACTCCGGGCGACGCCGGTCGGCCACCTCGCCGAGGAGGTGGTGGGCGACACGCATGAGCTTCTGGTGACGCTGGCGGGCCTGGTACTTGGCGAGCATCGGACGAGTCCTTCCGGTTCGGGTCGGGGTGATCTGCGTGGGGAGTGGGTCTTTCAGGCGCGGTAGACGGGCGGACGGACGCCCGCGCGGAGTTCGCGGATGATCGAGCAGGGGCCCTTGGTCGCGCAGTACGCGTCGTCGGTGTCCGGCAGGGCGTTACCCGTGGTACCCCGCATGTCGCGGGTGGGATGAGGTGAGGTTGGAGAGCCGCGCCCGGGACGCCGGGGGTAGTCAGCCCGCAGGCGCGGCGGTCAGAGGGTTACAGCGACCCGCCGGGAGTCCGCTTCGGAAGCGGCGGCAGAGCGGGCGGAGGATCAGCCCGGTCGTGCTGAGGCTCAGGCTCAGACGACACCGTCACCGCCCCCGAACCGGCTGAACCGCATACCGAGCAGCCGACTCATACGCCTCACGAGCCGCCCACCTGTACATGTCCAGCTGACCGTGCGACGGATGACGGGGATCGGCAGAGATCGCGACGATCCGGGCCGTAAGCCCGTCCCCGCGAATCTGCTCCGCATGCGCAAGCTCCGGAGCCACAGACGGATCCGAGTCGCCCGGGAACGGGGCAGGACAGGTAGCCATCACGCCACCGCCAGAGCGGAGGCGTCGATCAGGTGCAGCAGGCCAGCCCGCTCCAGCACAAGCCGGGCTTCGACCATCGTGTCCTGCGCGAGAGCCAGGGAGTCGAACTGGGCGGCGGACATACCGCGGGCATCCAGGCCGGCCAACTCCACGACCCGCAGCGCAGCGACCTCGAAGCGCGTGACCGCACGCTGAACCTCCGGCGAGACCCGGACGTGCGAGCCGAACTTGTGGGCGGCGATGTCCGCCGCAGTCATGGCGGGGGTGGTGCTGGGGTAGCAGCCGGCCGGTACGGAAGTGGCGGTCGGGGCGCTAGCAGTACTACGCGGGACGCAAGTACTATCGGTCATGTCTGGTCCTCCTGGTGATGCAGGTGGAACTGGGCGCCTCGGCAAGGTGTGCAACCACCTAGCCGGGATTGAGGCCCTTCCCGGTGTGCAACCACTGGGGAGGGCCGCTTCCAGCCCCGGCCTGGTGTGCAACCACCTGCCGGGGCTTCGTTCGTCTTCGACACTAGAGGAGAACTTGCGTGTTGACAAGTACTGCCCACCGAGTGGAAAGTTGTAGCCATGACCCCAGATGACGAGAAGGGGGGGATGCCCGAATTCGTCACCTTCACGCAGATCGCGAAGCGCGTGAACGAACAGGACCTGGTTAGCCGCCCCATCACTCGGCAAGGCGTCCGATACATCGCCGACCACGACCCCGACTGGCCTGTCCCGCAGGACCGCTGGATGAAAATTGGCTCGGCCTGGGCAATGCCCTGGGAGCCGATCGAGAGGTTCTTCCGGGAGCGCACCACGCCTCGCGGAAGAGGGCCGGTCGCCAAATCGGACGATGCGCCACCGAAGAGCTCCGAGCCGGAGCAGTAATTCTTCATGCCCCCAGCGCACCACCACGCTGGGTCACGATCCAGATCCAGCCTGTTGTCAATCGGCAACAGGCGGATCTGAAAACACCAACCCCCTCCGCACCATTCGAATACGGCGACAGGATTGCGGCATGACCTTCGGATCGGAGCTCCGCCACTACCGGCAAGACGCCGGAATGTCTCTCGCTGAACTCGCTTGCCGCGTCCACATGACTAGGGCCCACATCCATAACGTCGAGACCGGGCGCCGCGCCCCGAGCAGCGATCTCGCCGCAGCGGCCGACGTAGCCCTCGCAGCATGTGGCCGGCTGGTCGCCGAGTTCGACCGGGAGGACCGGGAACGGCAACGGCAAGCCGCCACCCGAAAGACTCTCGCTGCTTCCCTCGCCACCTCGCGAGATCTGATGGCGCTGGCCGACCTGGAGCTCGATGAATTGCAGGCGGGAGTGGAGGAGACCGCGGTCGACTACCTCGGAACCGCGCCGGGCCCGATGCTGCTGCGCGCTGACTCGCTTCGCCGTGATGCCCTGGCGCGCCTGCGGGACTACAGGCACGGGCCGCACGAGCGAGCCGATCTGTACGTCTCCGCAGGACGACTCTCCGGCATCCTCGCCTACGCCGCCCTCGACCTCGGCGACTCGGCAGCGGCGTTAGAGCACGCGCGGGCGGCCGGACGTTGCGCCCAGTACGCCGGCGACACTGAGCTGCTGATGTGGGTGCGCGGCACCCAGTCGCTGATCTCCCGCTTCGCCGGCGACTACGGCATCGCCCTCGACTACGTGCGAGACGGGCTCCAGTACGCCGGTGACGTGCCCGGCACCGGCGAGGCGCGCCTGCTGTGCGGCGAGGTCCAGTGCCTGGCGAACCTCGGCGACTCCCGGGCGGCGAACCGGACGCTGCGCCTTGCCGAGCAGGCGCGGGAACGCGTGCAGCGACCCGACAGCCTGACCGGTCTCTTCGAGTTTTCCGAGACGAAGCAGCGCTACTACGCCGCCAGCTCCCTGATCTGGCTGAACGGCGGCGACGACGCGCGAACCGCGGCAACCGAAGCCGAGGCGGCAATCGCATCGTGGCAGCAGATGCCGCCCGAGCAGCGGTCCCTGGACGACGAGCGACTGTGCCATATCTACCTGGCCACCGCCCAGGTGCAGCTCGGCGAGGTGGAAGCGGCCGCGGAGTCCATGGCCCCGGTGCTGGCGCTGCCGGTCGAGGATCAGATCAGTTGGATCAACAAGCGGGCGCACCGGGTCGGCTCGATCCTCGCCGCGCCCCGCTACCACCAGTCTTCTGCTGCCGTCGATCTCCGGGAAGCCATCGCGGCCCTCGGTGCCTGAGCAGCAGAAAGGCCGGGCGGTCATCACCCGCCCGGCCAGTTCGACCAGCGGGCTGCAACCCGCTGACCAGTAGAGATCCACACGCAAATGAGGAGAACTCTGCCATGACTGTACTCGCTCCCGAGATTCCGTCCCAGACCAACCCAGCCGAGTGCCTGGTCTCACACCCGACCGCGTGCCCGTCGTGGTGTCGGGACCGTCACGCCCCCGTAGCGCACGAGTTTGGCCCGTCGGTGACGTCGCACTGGGGCGTGCAGGCCCGGCTGGACAATCCGGCGGCGTTCGGCGCCGGTGAGTCGTTCATGCGGGCGGAGCTGTACCGCTACGACGCCGGCTCGGAGGTCGGCGCCACCACGATGTACGTGCAGGGGCAGACCGACGTCGAGATGACGGCTGCGGAGGTGGACGTGCTCCTGGTCCAGGCGCAGGCGTTCGTGGACACGTTGCGGGTGTTGCGCGCGCAGATGGGCTGATCGCCCCGAGTTCCTCACGGCCGGGCAGCCTCAGCTGTCCGGCCGTTCTCAGTTCTCCCGCGGGTGCAGCACTCGCGAATCCTGGAGCGTCCATGCACGAAACGAGTCCTGCCGTGGGCCCGCTGATGGGGGCGGGCGGATGCTGAAGATCCGCCGTTCGAAGCCCGTCGACAACTTCACCATCTTGCCGAACGCCCTGCTGCGCGACGATCGGCTGACGTACTGCGCCCGCGGCGTGCTCGCTGAGCTACTGAGCCGCCCTTCGGGCTGGGAGACGAACGCGGACGCCTTGTCAGAGCGGGCGCGCCGGCACCGCGGGGATGTCGTCGGCGAGGGGCGGCGTGGGTTGCGGGCCGCATTCACCGAACTGGAGGCGGCCGGCTACATCGTCCGTCGAAGGGAGCAGGCATCGAAGGGGCGATTCATCACGGTCCTTGAGGTCTACGACATCCCACAGGACCGAGGTACCGCTCGCGGTACGTCGGCAGACGGTACGTCGGCCAGCGTGACGTCGGCGGGCGGTACCTCTTCAGTAAGTACTGACGGAGGAAGGACTGATGAAGAAGATGCTGGCGAAGAACACTCCTCCGCGCTCGCTGGCGCTCGCGCGGGCCAGCAAGCCGGCCCGCAAGATCGACGGCGCGAGCAGCTCAACCGGCTGTACGAGGCCGCCAACGACCTCGACGATGACCAGCTGCGCCGACTGCTCCTCCAGTTCGAGAAGAAGCGGCCACGGATCTACCGGGAACAGCGGCAGTCGGCCCTCGCGCAGCTGGAGCGGGAATCGCCAGAGATCCTGCGCACCGCGAACTCAGTACGCGCTGTGGACCTGTTGAGCTTCAAATACGCGCTGATGCACTACCAGGAGCCAGGCATCCCGGAGTGGCTACGCCGCTTCCCGCAGCCGCGATGACACCACACGGCCCTATCCGCACACTCACGAAAGGAACGATCACCGATGGACGACATGATCCCGTACACCCACTGGGCGTACTTCTCCGACGAGGCCGGCGCCCGCCGCTGCGCCCAGGCCCTGCCCGACTTCGTGACACGTGTCCGCAAGGCGGCCGAGGGAGGCGAGTGGCTGCTGCTGGCCGGGCGGGACGTCGTCCGTGACCGTCTGCCGGAGCGGCACAGGGAGGTCGAGGAAATCGTCACCCGGCACGGCGGCAAGTACGACGGCGGCGAAGCCACATACCTCGGAACGGGACAGCCGGTCGCGGACCCGATGCTGATCCAGGATGGTGAGGGTGACGATGCCTGATCAGCCCATCGCCGCCGCCGTAATCGTTCGGGGCTGCCGCGTGCTGCTGGTACGCCGAGCGGTCGAAGAAGGCGATCTGCGCTGGCAGTTCCCGGCGGGCAAGCTCGAGGCCGGCGAGACCGCGGAGCACGCAGCCGTCCGTGAGACCGAGGAGGAGGCCGGGCTGACCGTCGAGGCGGTCAAGACGCTGGGCAGTCGTATGCACCCGAAGACCGGCCGACTGATGCACTATGTCGCTTGCTCCCCCGTATCCGGTGAGGCGCACGTAGCCGACGAGGAGGAGCTCGCCGAGGTCGCGTGGGTCGCACACGGCGAGATCCCCGAGTACGTGCCCTACGGGCTGTTCGAGCCCGTGCAGGCGTATCTGGACGGGGAGCTGAGTGAGACGTGAGCGCTCCCCTACGGCGGCCTCCTTCACCGGCTTGGTCCGTCCTCATCCGGCCTGCGCGTCGGAATGGTGCGTTCCGCCTCGTGTGCGCCACCCTCGTAGACTCGCTGTGCCCACCCCGAGAGGATTGATCGCTGATGCGCCCGCAGAGGTTGATGGAGTTTGTCGCCGAGACGCTGACCAATGCCCCCGAGGTGCAGCGCGCTGTGCCGTGGCAGGAGGGTGGCGTCCGGCCGTATGGTGTGCAGGTCACGTTCCTTACGGGCGCGGAGTTGTGGCTCGGGGTTATGGCGCAAGCCGCGCCCGGCGAGAGCTATGACGAGCCGGAGGTGCCGGTGACGGCGGAGCCGCCGGCGGAGGTGGCGGTGCCGGAGCTGCTGGAGGGCGGCAAGGTCACGCCCTTGTCGGCGGAGGCGTACATCGCCGCGGTGTTGACGAACTCGGGTAGCGCGGAGATCAAGCGGGCGTATGGGTATTCGGAGGGGGCGACGATGACCAGGCCGACGTCGGCTCCGGGTGTCGGGCTGGAATTTCATTCGGCGGGGCGGGGCTTCTTGCCGTTCATTCACACGGCTCGGGCTGGCCAGGGGAAGGGCCGGCAGGCGTTCGATCTTCAGGAAGCGTTCTGACCACTTCCGCTGGGTAGCTGAAGGTGTCGCCTCACGCGGGGCGGCACCTTTCTGCTTGGAGGTGGCCATGGAGCGCAAGATCGAGTTAGGTACGGCGTCATGCCCGTCGTGTCAGCAGACGGTGGGGAGTGAGCCGGGGCAGCCTGTGACGCCGCACCAGAAGGCTGACGACAGCCGCGAGCAGTGCCCTGGCGGCATCGGGCAGTAGGTGGCTTGAGGCCCCGCCTCTTTGGGGGTGGGGCTTTGCTGTGCGCGCCCCTCGGTGCGCTTCTTGCGCCCCCTGCTGAACGTCTCGTTCCGCTGGGAGCCTGTCCGTCTTCTGACTGAGGGGGATCGATGGCGCTTGCCTGTCCGCGCTGCAAGGACCACACGCAGGTTTTGCATCGGCCGGAGTATTGGCGCTCGTTGTCGCAGGACGCAGAGGCGAAGAAGTTGCACGCGCCGCCCCCGGAGTACGCGGTGCAGTGGCTGCTGCCGGCTGGCATAGGTGCTCTAGGCGTGGTCGCCTTCGTCACCGGAGCGATAGCCGCTGGCATCGTCCTCCTGATCGGCGCGGCCGGGATCGGCTACTGGCTATCGCGGCGGGCCCAGGCGGCGGAGGATGCGCGGGCCCGGTGGGAGCGGTCGTTGATCTGTAAGCAGTGCACGGCCGTGTTCCCGCGGGAGGATGCTGTCGCGGTGTGAGGGTCGCGCTGTAGTTGCACCAGGTCGTCGGGAATTCGGTGCCACTCCGCGGGATCTGCTCCGCTGGTCGAACAGGGATGCGGGGCGGCGCGGGCACGGGCGGGTGAACGGGCGAGGAACCGGGCGCGCCGCTACAAGCCGGCCGCTAGCCTCGCCGTCCCCTGACCTGAGGAGAGCTCGTGACGTCCATCCGCACTTTCAGCGGCCCGATCTTCCTGTGCAAGACGTGCGGCCAGCCGTGCTTCGAAGGCAAGGAGGCGGGGCTGGAGCACTTTATGGAGCAGTGGGACGGGATCTTCTGCCCGATGTTCCCGCTGGCCGGCGAGCGTCTCGAGGTGGGGTGGGACGCGATGTCGCTGGATGACTTGAAGGAGAGCTACCCGGACACGTACCCGTATGAGCTGGCTGCGGGACCGGATGCGGTGGCCGGGTAGTCGTTGCGCTGTTGGGGTGGTCTTGCCGGGCCTGGAGGCCGCCCGCCTGGGGCGTCTGGACGGCTCGTGCGGGCAACCTTCCGAGGCCCGGCGGCGGTCGATAGGGTGGGTTGCCTGGGGGGTTCTTCTCTGCCGCGGTGGATCTGTCGAGGGGCCGCTGGTGTCGTCTCGTCTACGGTGGCGGAGGGGGACGAAAGGGGATCGCGATCATGCCGAGCGTGGAGGACGTCGCCGCGTACATCCTGGCGAAGGACGGCCCGATGTCGGCGATGAAGCTGCAGAAGCTCTGCTACTTCGCCTACGGCTACCACCTCGCGTGGGAGGACCGGCAGCTGTTCCCTGAGCGGTTCGAAGCCTGGGCGAACGGGCCTGTCTCCTACGAGCTGTACGACCAGCACCGCGGCCGATACCAGCTCAATGCAGGCGACGTGAACGGCGACCCTTCGCTGCTGGATGACGGCGAGCGGGAGTCCGTGACCATCGTCCTCGACTCGATGGGCGTCTACTCCGCGCACGAGCTGTCGGCGATGACGCATCGCGCCGGCCCGTGGGTGCAGGCCCGGGAGCGTGCCGGCGCAGCCGATCTGCAGCGAAGCAACGAGGAGCTGAGGGATGCGGACATCGCCGACTTCTTCGGCGCGCTGGTGAGCCAGGACGACGAGTAGCCGCGGGCGGGGGCAGAGGTGGGGAAGAAGAAGCTGTCTGTCCCGCAGTCGAAGACTGCCGAGGGGAAGCGGACAGGTAACCCGGGTGTTCTCCTGCCGGGCGCCGACACGTCGCATGAGCGGGTCTCGTGGCGCTTCTCGCAGGTGGATCACGATGGGCCATGGGGCTTCGGTGAGATGGTGCCGGGCATGCTCTGCGAGGTCTTGCGGAAGCTGTCGCATTGCGAGTCGATGACCGTCAACGAGCTTCGGGGTAGTTGGCGACTGTTCAAGGAGTACGACCTTCCTGGCGGCCTGTGCCGGGACGCTTTAGACCGGCTCGAGGCTTTGCGCCGGGATGACATGACGAAGATCCAGCGTCTTGAGTTCACGGGCACGCAGCGCCTGTACGGCTTCCTCGAGGGCAATATCTTTCACGTCGTGTGGTGGGACCCGAACCACCAGGTGTATCCGTCGAAGCTGAAGCACACGTGACGCTGCCCCGCCCGATCACGCTGGGCGGGGGCAGGTCAGGCGTCGTGACGGATCACGGGCACGCCGACCGCGGGGTAGCGTTCGGGTGTGGAGTGGGAGATGTGGGAGATACGGCACCAGACGAGGTACGGCTGCGGATCGTGGCACCGCGCGGTCCAGCAGGCTGGCACGCTCCTCGACTGGGAGATGGAGCACCGCGGCATCGACGCGGAGGAGCGCCTCCGTTTGGTCTACGCCCGGCCGGCGCTGGAGCGGGAGTGGGCCGACCAGAAACGTCTCGCCGCTCTGGTCTTGTGGCGGGCGGCCTACGACGCCGACGTTCTGGTGGACGACGTGGTGCTCGGTACCATCCGGCGCTACTACGGCCGCATCCTCGGCGCCCAAGCCCTGCGCGACGGCCCGGTCCCAGACGCCGCGCGCGAGATCATCGACGGAGACGGCCCGTCGCCCGAGCTGCTCCACCAGGTGGCAATCATCCTGGACAAGCACGCCCTCGTCGATGAGGCGACGCCACATCGGATCGGGCCACTCACCACCGTCGGGTACCGGGCCCGGGACCTGCGGTCCACGCCCGGTTGGGCTGAGGGCGACTGGACAGCAGACCTGAGGATCGCGCGAAAGTATCTGGATCACGCCTGGCAGAAGCGCGAGGACGGAAGCTGGAGAGTAACCGCGGCGGATCTTCAAGCCGCGGCCCGAGCGGTGCCCGTCGAGCCGACCTACGACTATCCCGCCGCGCCCGTCGGTCCGGACGGGTACCGGCTGTGGCTGCAAGAGGCGCACTACCTGCTCTCCGTCGGGACCGCCCTGGCCGCAGTGGCCGGCACGCTGCCGCGCACAAGCGACGGCTACATAGGCCCCCTGGCCATGGTTCTCTCCGGCCACGCCGGCGCCTGTCTCCAGTTGCACGACAGCGTCGTCGACGTTGAGCACCTTTGGTCGGCCGAGCCGGTTCAGCCAGTCGACCTGAGCTATTGGGACCTGTCGCATGTCCCCGCCTCGCTCCTTAGGCGGACAGATGAGATCAAGGTGCTCATCCAGGACCTTCGCGTCTGGCTCACCGTCCTCGCCTCGTAGGCCACGGCCCGCGACTACTGGCAGGGCGTGGGGCGCGCGTGCAACCGCTCTTCCCGCACGGCCGTCACGGGAAGGATCGTGACGGCGATTGCCTGTCAGGGAGATCCGGTCACCACCAGCGACCCGTCCGTCACTCTCCGGGTCTCCCTGACCCTCAGTTGCGGAGACGAGTAGAGCAGCGCGCCACCTCGGTACAGCTCGTACTGGTACCACTCGGCCCGCTCCAGGGAGCGGCGCTGCTGCGGGTCGGCGTCCGGCAGCGTGAGCTCAACAACCCCGGCACCGGCGCGCATGATGCCCTGGGACGTGATGCTCCCGGTGATGGTCATCGAGGCGGAGCCGGTGGTGAGCAGGACGGCGTCACCGTGTATCGGGCGAGGGCCGGGGTACCCGGTCACGCTGTCACCCCCGCAATGTCGCCCGTGGGCCTGGCGATTCGCATCTCATATTGCGCCGTGTCCATCTGCGCTCCTCCTGCCGACTGCATGCCGTGCTCATCCTCGCGGTGCCGCACAGGTCTGCGCCAGCATCCGGCCAGACAGTGGGCGAAGTGCGGCGGCGCTGGACGCCCAGATAACGTGGCTGTCGCCCGGCGGGTGCTGGTGCTGACGATGGAGGAGACGGGCATGAGATGGGAGCAGGCATACGCGCGGGCGGGAGAGCTGGCCGCACTGGACCAGCCGGTCGTCGACGACAGCTGGGACTGCACCGGTGTGCGCGGCATCCTGGCCATCGCGCTGACCAGCCTCAGCGAAAGCGCCAAGGACCCGGTGCAGACCGGAGATCTGCTGTCGCACCTCGAAGCGGGCCCGGCCGCCGTGCGGAGGCTGGCCGCCGTCCTGCTCGGCGATGACCTGGCGCACGCGACGGACATCGACCCGGCGACCGTGGACATGAATGATCCCGTGGTGGGGGCGTGGGTGTGGCTGACGCGCTCCTGGCCGGCCGACGGCCCGTGGGATGGTATGAGCCGCGGCGTCGCCCGTGGCCTGACAGCCCCTGCCCTCGACATCTTGACCGGCTGGGCGGCAAGGGCCGCGTTGACGGGGCTGCACGCCGAACGCGGCGTGGAGTCGAACAGCTTCTGAGGCCCGGCGGGGATACCGTCATCTGCCCAGCGCTGCGCCTGTTGTTAGTGTCGTCGCGTGACCACGCCAGCGGAGCGCCTCGCACAAACCCTCGAGACCGTGCTCGAGGACCTGTCCGCCGAGCCGACGCCCCCAGCCCCGGTGTCGACACCAGCAGGACTCAATCCCGCAACCGTTTACCAGATGCGGATCCGCACACTCACGGTCCGGCGTCCCGTCCAGATGCGGGCCGAGGGCGATGACTTCCCGGGCCTGGACAGCGAACCGCTCTACGTCACCGAGTGGATCGAAAGGCGGATGACCTGCCGTAACTGCCGGAGCGGCACCGATCTTTCTCTCCGGGGCAAGTGGGGCGACCTCGCCACCGTCGTCTGCATGGCGTGCGACCACACGTGGCCCGCCCCGCTGCCTCCGGCGGCAAGCGTCCATGCCCTTCAGGCCGCCATCGCCCAGAGCGCCGAGAAGAGCGGCGGGCTGCCGACCGAGCCGGCGTAAGCAACGACCGGGTCGTCATCGTCTGGGACCAGATGTCGCTCGAGAACGTGAAGACCAAGTACCCGGACCACTACCCGCGGTGCGCGGCGGCGTCGACGGCCTTCGGTTCGTAGGACGACCAGCGAGTCGCGGGGCTGGTCGTCTCCAGATCGAAGCCGACCAGCCGGCCCAGATGCCATTCGCTCACAACTTGCCCTGTCCGTCGAGTGCGTTCACCGTGGCGCAGGGCCACCCTGTGTCGCCGTGGTTTGCTACAGAGATCGCAGTAGGCAGTTCCGTCAGCGCCGAGGCGTCGAGCGTGCAGTACACGCACACGTCGAACCGCAGCCTAGGCCTCATCCCGAGCTTTGCCGATCGGGCCCGCCAGGTGCATCACGGCTTGCACGAGGTGCCGGGGAACTCGGCGAAAGTTGATCGACCGGTTGCCGTTGTCGCGCTCTGCCTCGGCGATCAGCTCTGCGATGACGGTCGGGAATTCGCTCGTGTCAATGCGGCGCGCCATCATGCCTCCTGGGCGGGATCTACGTGGTGGCAGGTGCAGGTGCACTCTTCCCCGGTGAACTTGTTGTTGAGCCGGCACCGCTGGTGTAGTTGCCGCGCCCAGCCCGTGGCGTCCGGGACGTCGGCCGCGTCGACGCGGAGTGCAGTGTCGCAGCCGGTGGACAGGTACGGCGGGGTGTCGATGGCGGCCAGGATCTCCGGAGGCAAGAGTTCACTGGTCGAGCCGGGTGGGTTGACGTAGCCGGGCGTCAGGTTCGGGCCGACTGTGCGGTCTTCGGTCACGGCTGCTCCTGCTCGCTGCTGGGTGTGTTGTATGCCTCGACAACAACTGTCGTGGTCCGGCGGGCGATGCGGAACTGGTAGCCGGGTCGCCATTTGCGACGTGCCGCGAGTCGCGCTGTGGCGAAGTCCGGATCCGTGGTCGTACTGCTTGCCTGCTCCCATGTGCCGTCGGGCTGCTGGCCTTGGACGAAGTATTCGACGGTCTCCCGCCGCTCTGCGGTGGTCATCTCGGCAGCGGTGCTGATCGCCGGGTAGAGGTCGGGGAACGCGAGGCAGGCGTCGATGACGTGGGCGATGGTCTGCCGGTCCTTGGCGATGGGCTCGCCCTGCGGGTGCCGCATGCCCTGGACGTAGCCCATGACAGCGGCGTCATGGACCAACGCCTTCTCCCAGTCGGTGAAGGAGGCGAGGACGACATTCACGGCGTCGGTGCGGTGGACAGCCCGCTGCTCCAGGTAGTCGGCCAGGAAGCTGGGCAAGGCGGCATTGTCGGTCACGGCTGCTCCTCGGAGATGGCGAGGTCGGTAGGGCGATACGCATTGGGTGTTGGGCACGCCGCGAGGTGCGGCGGGCTGGGGTTAGTTGAAGGTGACGGTCATGGCGTCAGGCGAGTGCACCGTCGGGTCGGTGCCGTTGTCGCGGTCGAGGATGCACCGCTCACCGCGCTGCCCTTCGGGCGCCATGTACAAGTGCCGGCCGCAGAAGTAGCCACCGCAGCCGTAGTCGTCGCCGCCAGGGGTCTCCCCGCACAGGTGCGCGAGGCCGCGGTCGATGCGCTCGGTGCAGCCGGGCTGCTCGCAGGTGGTCGGGACGTCGTAACCGGCCTCGATCGTTTGGCCACGGCGGAAGATCTCGTATCGGGCGTATCCCATGAGGTTCTCCTACGGTTGGTCGTTGTGTCGGACGACGCGGTCCGGGTTAGGTGGTGGACTGCTGGTGGGCGTGGGGGCGGGGAGACGGGCTGTCGGGGTCGACGTCGAGGTGGGTGAATCGGACGGGCTTGCCGAGGCTGCGGGCGTACCGGACCTCTGCGCGAGTGGAGTCGCCGATGTAATCCCCGACGACGAGCACCTCGTCCGCGAGCCGGATCTTCGCCCGGTGCAAGTCGTCGAGGCGGACCTTGAGCGCCTCGGCCTCGGCGGGGTCGTCCCAACGCGGGTGCGCTTCCTTCATGTTGCAGCCGGGCGCGACAACGATGTTGCCGTCGGCGGTCTCGAGAAGGTTGGCCTCCTGCATCTCGGCCATGAAGCGGGTAGATCCGCAGATGACCACGATGCGCGGCAGGTTGAGGCGCTGCTTGGCGTCGGCGAGCTTCTCTTCGGCGGTGAGCAGTTGCGGGTAGGACATGGTCACTTCTCCTTCTCGGGTGTCCAGTACGGGGCGTCGGGACCGTGGGCGGCGATACGGGCGTGGACGTTGCGGAGGGTGGAGACGACCAGATCAGGGCGTTCCCCGTCCGGGAAGGTAGGGCGGTCGGCGCGGTGGATTTCGTCGGCAACACGCTTGCGTTCATCAGCACGGGCCTCGGCTTCGACGGCGTCGAGTAGTTCATCGAGGGGGCCGTCGTCGAGGTGTGCGCTGGCGGCGTAGTTGTAGAGGTCGTCGCGGGCGGTCATGGGCTCCTCAAGGGTTCGGGCCCGCCGCGAGGTGCGGCGGGCAGGGGCGGGGTTTTCAGGCGCCAGGTTCGGGCTGGCAGTTGGCGTTGTCGCCGCGGGCGTAGCTTCGGGCGGCCATGCTGCAGAGGGCTTCGCGACCGGTGCGCATGAGGTCATCCCAGGCAAGGAGCGGGGGCGTCGGCACATCGGCCATCCCCTGCGCGATCGCAGCCTTGAACGCGGAGGCGATAGGTGAGGAGAGACGGAACACGCCCTGCTCGTAACCGCGTTCAAGGGTCCAGGTGGTCAGGGTCAGGTCGAATCCAGCGTCGCCAACCGGGGTCAGGCTGAACGCGGTCACCGGCTCTGGCTGCTGCGCGGCAAGGGCGGTCTCTGGGGTGGTCATGCTGCTGCTCCTCGGATGTGTGCGGTGAAGGTGGCGCCGGCGGCTTCCTGGAGTTCGCTGGCGAGGATGATGGCGGTGTCCGGCCGCAGGGTGACTTCGGCTGCGTCGAGGCCGACGACCGTCTCCAGGTCGTCGCGGGCCGCGTCGATCGCGGCGGGATGCCAGCCCGTGTCGTCGTCGGGGTCCGTGGTGCGCTGCACTACCGCGGCGAGCCGGTCCAGGGCATCGATGACGGCGGTCTGGTCATCGGCCCACGCGCGGGCCAGCTGGTCGAGCGTCTCGGCACGTATCACGTCGACGCGGAGGATCACGCCGAGGCCGAAGCCGTCCAGGCGGGCGGACAGGTCGGCGGCGGTCACAGGGAACCACCCTCACGAAGCCGTTCCGCCACGGTCCGACGCGACGGCTGCGCCCACTCCAGCAGGCTGTGCAACTGGTCCCCGGACCCACTGACCTGGGTGTGCGGAATGGCGCCGAGGTCGTCGCGGACGCCCCTGGCCTCCTCGGCGGACAGTTCGACGACGACCGTGCCGTCGTGCTTCATGCTGACGATCTCCATGCGGTGCTCCTTCGATTCGGTGCGGGCGGGAAGGGCCGCCCCACGCTGGGGCTTGGGGCGGCCGCAGGGGCATCAGCGGATGGGCTCGGTGCGAGCGACGTACAGGGCTTCGCGGTGGGCTTCCATGGCCTCTTCGCGGGTGTCGCTGCGCACCTCATCGGCGTCGATGACGTGCTTGCCGACGCGCTTCCCGGTGTGCCGCCGGTCGGGATGGTCGTCGAAGATGACGGTGCTGTAGCGGCGGAAGCCGATCTGGACGGTGGAGACCGTCAGGTCCTTCTCTGCGCCCTTGACCTTGGCCTGACGAACGATCTTCGGGAACACGGTGAACTCCCTACTGGGAATGCGGGCGGACTGCTCGGTGGGGGTGCCCTTCCCGGCGGCGTCGGCCATGCGGCGCAGTTCCTTACCGACACCAGCGGCGACCGACGCGGCGTACTGCCCGGCCTCGGTGTCGCCGCAGGAACGGGCGGCGCGTACCGCCACCTCGGCGGCCTCGCGCAACACCTCGGCGCGCGCTTCAGCGCGAACCTCGTCCAGCAACGCCTGCGCCTCCGCATGCGTGTGCGTGGCGTTCAGTACGTTCGCGATCCGCTCGGACGCCGGCAGTGCCTTCTCCGCCGCAATCTTCGCTCGGACTCGGGCCTTCGCGGCTTCCCTGCGCTCGTTCATGGAGAATCCCTTCGATGCGGGCTGGCTGGACTGGGCGGCGAAGTCGGTCTAGCCGACCTCCGCGGGGCGGCAGTTGACGATCCGGTCGATGCGGAAGGTGCGGTCCTCGCCGCGCATCCGGTCGTGGCCGCGGACGGTGATCGCACCGGTGCTGGTGGCAGCGAGTTCGGCCGGCTCGATGACCCGGGTGGACTCGGTGCCGTCCGCCTTCCGGTAGCTGATCTCAACCACCTGGTCGAGGTCGATCGCCCGGAACAGGTCGGCCAGCAGACGGAAGATTCGGGAGAGGGCGCCGCGGGCGATGGCCTCGGTAGCGGCGAGTGCGGCACGGATCGTGCGGCGAATCGTGGTGACAGTGCGGTACATCTTGGACTCCCCCTTGTACCTGGTGTAGCTACACCGTACAGTTGGGTGTAGCTACACCGCAAGCCATTCGCTGAAGAATCTGTAGCTACACCCGACAGGGGATGTGTAGCTCCATAGAGGGGAGACTGCTTTGCAGCCCGTAGCTACACCTGGATACGGTGCGACCATGTCGCCCAACGTGCCCAAGACCCCGCCCCGCCAGATCCGCATCGGGGACGCCTGGTACGACTTCGACGCCGCTGCCAAGGCCATGAGCACAGAGCGCGCGGCACTCATTCGCGACTTCATCGACTGGTACCTGCGGGAACCCGGCGCCAAGCTGCCCAAACGGCCGGAACGCGCTGACTGGAAGGCCAACCCCGAAGATGCAGGCGGCGAGGAGGCGTGACGTCGAACGGACGCACCGCCCTCTACCGGCTCCGCGCGGCGGACCATCGGTTGCTGTACGTCGGCATTAGCACCAACCCCGACATGCGCTGGGGGCAGCACTCCATCACCAAGCCTTGGTGGAGCGCTGTCGAATATCGCGAACTGGAGTGGCACGAGAGTCGCGCCCTCGCTGAATCGGCAGAGCGGGCGGCGATCCGAAACGAACACCCAATCTGGAACGTCGTCCACGCAGTTTCCGATGCCGCATCCAGGACCGACATCCCCGCAAAGATCCTGAGGGCGATGCGTATGCGGGACAGAGCCGACTTGGCAGTGGTCGACGCTCACAATCAACTCGTTGAGAGCGTGGTCTCCGCGCTGCTGGTCGGGATGATTGGCCCGACTCGGGCAGCTCAGCTCGCAGGGTGGGAGCCGTGCACTGTGCGCAAGTATGCGCGACTCCACGCCGTCCCGCCGACGCCACCAGGTTTGAAGACCCCCACAAAATGGAGCAAGTCGAGGGGAATACCTGTCGACGAAGTCGTAGAGCGTCAGATGGAGGCGGAGGATGCGATCAAGGCCGCGGTTCGCCGACTGAAGACTTGCAGAGCCCGCTTGGCGAAGCGTAAGACCGAGGTGACGGACGCGATCAGGGAAGGACGTTCGCCTCGAAGCTCCGCACCCCCCGACGCCTGACCTGCCCCACCGGAGCCGCACCCTCCATGGGTGCGGCTTTCGTGTGCCAGCGGCCAGCGGGTTGCCTGTCAGCGCGTCCACCGGGCCGCGGTGGCGACCGGCGGCGCCTACCGGTACTCGATCCGTACCGGGGCGAGCATCGGGCCGAGCGCCATGTACGCGAACCAGACGGCCAGCAAGGCGCACAGGAGCCTCATCGCGCACCGCCGGCCGACGGGTCGGGCGGGGCCGACTCGCCGGGCGACGGGTGGCACTCGTCCAGTGCGCGTCGGAGGATTTCCGCGGCGATGTGGAGGCCGGCTGCGATGCCGCTGTGGGCGATGGTTGCCTCGTCGCTGCGGGAGGCGGCGGTGTCGCGTTCGGCTTTGGCGTGTTCGGCTTCGATGCGTGCGAGGGCGACGTGGGCGGGGGCGACGTGATCCGGATCGCCTGTACGGCCGCCTGCCGCCCTCTCGGGTGCTTCGACGCCCTGGGCGCCGTTCTCGCTGCACGGGGCGCCCAGCGGGCCGCTGAGGGCATTCTCGGCGCCCTCTCGGTCCTTGTACTCGGTTCCGGTCGCTGGTTCCTGTCGGTGGGTCACTTCGGTGCCTCCCGTGGGGTTGTGAGGCCGCGTGACGGCCTTTGGTGGTGGATGCGGGGCCCGGGAGCCCCGCGGTCGATTGCGAGGCTCAGGCGGGCGTTCAGCGGTTCTGCGGGGCGGGCGAGGTCATCGGCGCCGACTGGCTTGGGCGGCGGCTCGGCGTGCGGCCCGGTTCGGGCGGGGCTCGGGCTGGTCATCCGGCACGATCTGCTCGCCGCTCCAGCGGAGTTCGGTCTCCCAGGGGGCGCCGGGCTTACCGGCACGCTCGCCGCGGGGAGCCGAAAAGGGGGCAGTCATGCGGCCACATCCAGCCCACCAAGATCCGCAGCCGGCATCGGAATACCAGTGGCAGCCGACACCAGGTGCGCAGCCAACAGCGGCGGCACAGCGTTGCCGACCTGTTCGAACTGCTTGGTCTTTGTGCCCTGCCACGGATAGTCGGCGGGGAACGACTGCAGGATCGACGCCTCCTGGACGGTGATGCGCACCGTGTCGGGCCCGGCGAACTGGCTCTCTCCACCAGAACTGCGGTCGCGGTGACCAGGCGGGGACAACCGATTGGTGGCGCACACAGTGGTGGCCGGCCGCTTCAGCACCCACTGGCCACCGGACTTGGCCGTGAGGGAGGGCGCCGGGACGGCCGCGGGATCCGCCGTCTGCCTGCTGCCGTCCGGGCGCTGGTCCCGGTCCGTTGCTCCCCAGCCCAGCGCGTCGGCCATGGTGACCCATACGGGCAGCGAGTCCCCGAACAGATCGACTTCCTGCCTGGTCTGACTGTGGGTGACGGTCGGGCCCGTGATCTTCCGCAAGCTTGAGGCGATGAGCACGGCCCGTGTGCGGGTCTGCGGGACACCGTGGTTGGCCGCGTTGACCTTGCCCGTCCACACCGACCAGCCCAGCCGCTCCAGTTCCCCGGCGTAGACCTCCCACAGTGGGAGAACGGACGGCACCTGCTCGAATGCCACCCACTCCAGCGGCTCACCCAGGTCGTGGGGCCGTTGGCAGATCAGCGCGTACAGGAACCGGGCCGGTTCGACGACGAGGACTGTCGCGATGGTGTCCTCCATGGCGGCGGCTTCGACCTTCGCGTGAGGCCACTGCTTGTCGGGCTTGCGGGCTTGGTTGGCTGCCTCCCGGATAGCGAGCGCCTCCGGGTAGATCTGGTCGCGCAGCTCCTGTCGGCAGTCCTCGCCGCGCATCATGCGGCGGATGCCGTCGGCCAGGACGCTAATGAACTTGCGGCCGACCCCGTTGCCGGCGGTGGAGAACTTCGTGCAGGGCGGGGACATGATCAGGCCCCAGGTTTTGCCGATGATGCGGGCGACGACGAATGTGGCGATGTCGATGCGGACGGTCATATGCCCGGCATTCTTCCGGGTCTTGCATGCGGCCTCGTCCCATTCCAGGCCGATGTCGGCGAGGCCCAGCATCCGCAGGCCCTCGGACCAGCCGCCCGGGCCCGCGAATCCGTCCACGATCAGCTTGCCGCTCATGCCGCGCTCCGTTCGTCGCTGGTGATCGGCACGGCGAGGACCGTGTCGTCGCTGGCCGTGACGGTCACCGGCCAGCCGTGAACCGTCGCCACGAACCCGGCCGGCCGGTCGCACGCTGCGGCCACCGCGGCGTAGGCCGCGGGGGACATCCGCCGGAGATCGGCTGCCGCGTACCGCTGCCAGCAGGCGTCACACGGAACGTGGCTGACGACTGTGCCGTCGCCAGCCAGGGCGCGGCGGGTGCCGTCCGGACGGGCAGCCTGAGCCACCCACAACGGGGTGCCGATCGGCAGGACGCTCATGCGGCGGTCCTCCGGGTGCGGCGCTCGGCGCGGCGGGCGTGGATGTCGGAGTAGGCGGTCAGGTCCCGGACCCTGGCCGTCGGAGGAGGGCGGAGTGCCTCCTCCAGGGCCCGGCGATTGGCCGCGGCTTGGGCCGGGGTGATCGGTTGACGCCACCGGACGTAGTCCCGCACCCGCCCCGTGGGCAGTTCCTCGGCGAACAGACGCTGCTGGGGATCGACGAGCTTTCGCGCCATCGCTTGGCGGGCCCGGTAGACGGTCATCCGGTGGCAGCCAAGCCGGTGGGCGATGTGTGCGTCGGTGTGCCCACCGGCGATCAGCGCGGCGATGTCGCTACGGACCTTCATGCCGCCATCTCCTGGGCTTCGACATGGCGGCGGGGGTGGGTGTCGCCGTTGCGCAGCGGCCAGCCGTCGGCGTGGCACGGCACCCCGGGGGTGACCTGGCATTCGGGACAGCAGGCCACGGCCTGCGCCCAGCTCGAGATCCGCTGCGGGTGCGGCTGCGGCATGAGGCGGCGCTTACTGGGCGTCGTGCACGGCCGGTGCGCATGGGCCCCGCAGTGCGGGCAGGGAACGGCGCGGGCAGGGTGCTGCTTGGCGCGAAGGCTGTGGCGAATGCCGTCGGGCATCGGGGCGGCAGGGATGTGGTTCATGTCTGGCTCCTGGGGTCAGTGCGGCGGCAGGCGGGGCATGGACAGGGCGGGTCGACGGTGCGGAGGTTCGCGCCGGCCTCGAGCCATTCGCGGTACTCGGCGAGAGCACGGGAGCACTCGGCCGCATCGGGCTGGGCTGGCGGGCGACTGGGTGGCCGGGTGCCAGGTGGCCACGCCCCGGGGCGCCGGCCGGGCGACGGGGCTGCGGGCGGCTGGGTGGCCCCGACCTCTCGACGGTTCTTGCCGGTGGCGATCTGCTGGCGCATGAACTCCTTGAAGTCACCCTGCTTGCGCATCGCCCGGATGTCGTCAGGGTCGAAGTCGGTCATGACGCCTCGCCCTCGGGCTCGACAATCTCGGCGTCGGGGATGTGCTCCTCGGCCTGCATGCGAGCCAAAGCAAGCCGGGACGCCTCGCGGCGGCGCTCTTCCTCGCGGGCCCGCTGCGCCGGATCCGTCGCCGGCCGCCCGGATGCCGCGGCGAGACGGGCCGAGTGCGGAGTAGCCCTCGGCTTGCCCATCGGCTGCTTACGGCTACCGCCCGGCGTCTTGCACGGCCGGCCGATCGCCGCCTGGCACTGCGGACACTCGACGCCCAACGGGCCAGCCCGGCGCACCGCGTCGGCGAGCGCCTCCTCGTCCGAGTCGGGAACGTCGCGGCCGACCGTGTAGCCGCGGGCCTCCAGCCCCCTCGCGAACTCCGGGTGCGGGCCACCCTCAAGCGCCAGCCGGCCAGCAGCCGGAGCAACGCGGCCGGAGGCTATGGCCTGCACCTGGCCGCGGTACCGGGCCAGGTACTCGGCAGTCGACTCATCGCCGATCGGCTCGTACTGGAAGTTCTCTAACCGCTGCGACCGGATCTTGGAGCGAAGCGTGCGGACGTGGTGCGGCAGGATCCACAGCTTGCCGTCAGGATCCTTCGGGGCGGTCGTGTAGTAGCTGGCGACGGCCGCCTTGGCGTCGGCATCCAGCGGCACGTCGTGGAGCGCGGCGGCCCAAGCCACCGCTGCTCCCTGGCTCGGCTTGCGGTTGTCGAACGCTGCGCAGTGGCCCAGCAGTTCGGCAGCTTCTCGTGGATTCATGCAGAGTCCTCGGTCGCGGTGTCGTAGTCGGCTAGGGAGGCAGCGACGGCGCCCCAGCCGGCGAGGTTGGTGTCGGTGCCTGGCAGCGGCTGGCCGGAGGCGAGGGCGATGACGTTGCTGGGGTTCTGGGTCTGACGAAGTTCGGAGAAGGCGAACTGGAGGGTGCCGGCGCTCACGGGCTTCGACAGGAAGCCGAGGCGTTCAAGGGCCTGCCACAACTCGCTGGAGGTGGTGCCGTTGGCAAGGGTTTCGGCGATGACCTTGCGGACCTGGCGCTTGTTGTAGGCGTTGCCGCGGGCGTACCGCTCAAGGAAGGCGTCGGTCATCCGGTCTTCGATGGCCCTCTCGCCCGTCTGCGAGACGGTGGGGCTGGCGGACGACTGCCGGGGGGTAGGGGGGGTTCCCTTCCCTTCCCTTCCCTGTTCCCTTCCCTTCCCTTCCGTCAGTGAATGGTTCAGTGAAGAAATCTCACCGTCCGTATCCATGAAGGGCTCAGGATTCACGTTTGCGTGAGGTTCATTCACTGAATCATTCACTGAACGATTCAGTGAATCGTTCAGTGAATCCTCAATGCCTGCCAGTCCCGCGGGCGGAATGAACTCCTCCCCGTCGTGGCAGTCCTGCCTGCTCCTTGCACACACCTGGTGCACGGCACGCACGTTGGACGGGTGATCAGTGCCCCCAGCGGCCACCGGGCGGATGTGGTCGACCCAGAGGTTGTGGTCGTCGTTGGCGACCAGTCGGCGCGGGATCTCGCCGCCGCACAACTGGCACATCCATCCGTCGCGACGGGCGTACATCTCCCGCACCTGCCACGCTCCTGTGGACGGCGGCGGCAGCTTGCTCTTCTGAGGCCGGTTGATCCGTTGGTGCTTACGGAAGTTGACGACCACTGCCATCTGCTGCCGCGCCGACCCTCCGATGAACGGGAAGACGAGACCCGTATCCGTGAGGCACTGCATCAGCTTGCCGACGTCGCCGATCGTGAGGTCGTCGTCGTACATGAACGCTTGCGCCTTGATGTAGGCCGGCGTCCACCGGAGGATCCCCTCGTCGTCCGCCATGTTGAACGTCGCAATGAACAGCAGCCGAGCGTCGCGCGGCACAACGCCGAGGAGCTCGTCTTCCCAGAACTCCGGCTTCACAGTGCGGATGCGGGGCATCAGTTCACGCCCCCGCCATCGGCTGGGCGGCGATCTCGAAGACCGACAGGTTGCGGGTAATGGCAGTAGAAAGATCGGTGTCCTCGTATGCGCCGGCAGCCGCAGCGGCGGCCCACAAATCGTGGACTCGGAATCCGCCGTCACCTTGGATTCGATCGATCGACCGATTGACCGCTTCGCGCTCCTCCACGCTCGGCCAGCGGTGGCTAGTCGCAGCAGACGATGCAGCCCAGAAGTCGACGGCGCGCTGCCGTGCCCACTTCACGTTGGCCGACTCAAGGTGATCGACGTCGAGCCCGAGGTACAGATGCGGGGTCAGGTGGGATCCGGCAAATGCTGCAGCGAGATGGATCTGCTCGGTGCTCGCACCGGACCTCGCAAGCGCGGAACAGGACTCGGTGAAGGCCTTGAACTCGTCCGTCGACGGCCTCGCCCCGCTACTGGCTGCCCACGCCGACTCCCAGATGTTGAGGGTTCCCATGTGGCGGGCTTCCGCCGCGATGTCGGCGAGGCCTTCCGGAATACTCGAGTACCCGATCCAGGCAGCGTGCTTTGCCGCCCTGATGATCTCGTCGGCGCCGATGCTGTCTTTGACTGCCTCGACGACGCCCGCTCGCAGTTCTGCTTCCTGCGCATCCGTAAGGGCTTCGCAGGTTTCGTAGCGCCACACCTCGAGGGCAGCCGCCGCCAGGGCCTCAGGAAGCGGAGACAGCTCAGGCTGGGGTGCGTCGGGAGCGACGATGCGCCGGGCTTCAGCCTGCAACGCGGTGACCTTGTTCCAGGCAATGCCGCAGCAGTAGCGGAAGGTATTCTCCGGCTTGACCTTCTCGTTGGTCATGCCGATGTCGACGATGTCTCCCCACATCCAGGTGGGGACACCGGCGACGCGGAACCGGTCCATGGCCGGCTTCCAGTCGTTCGGGAGCGGCACCTCCTTGGCCTCACCCTTGCCGACATGCCAGCGGTTCCATTCGGCGAGGAAGGCGTCGCGGTATTCAAGCTTGGGGGTTTCCTGCTTGCGCAGGTTGTCGGCTGCCTGCTTCATGGCGTCGGCCCAGCGGAGGGCGTCCTGGCTGACGTTGTCGACGTGGTGTGCGTCGGGGCTCGCCGAGCTTTTGCCGCTGTTGCAGTCCTGGCATGCGGTGACGAGGTTGTCGGGGGTGTCGGTGCCGCCGAGCGCGACGGGGGTGACGTGGTCGATGCGCAGCGGCACGTCGGGGGCGGTGGCGCCGCAGTAGCGGCAGGTGTGCTGGTCCCTGCGGAGGATCTCGTAGCGGAGTCGCTTGGAGACGGCCATTGGTGGGTTCCTTCGGACGGTGCGGTTGATGGCGGGCGCGTGGAACCAGGCCCTCAGGGCGGTCGCTTGTCGCGGCCCTGGCGCATCGGAGGCTCGTGTACATAATAGCGCTCACCGCGCTCATGTACATCACGTCTGTGAGGTACACTGCCGACATGACCGCGCTGAAGAAGGAGCACCAGGAGAAGATCGCGGACGTGCGCAACGCGCTCGCCGATGCGATCGAACGAGCCCGCTACTACGACGAGACGACTGTGATGACGTCCCGCGGAAAGCGTGTGGCCGTCCTGGTCGGCATGGACTTCTACGAGCGCGCCTTGGAAGCCCTCGGCGAGGAACGCGTCCTCGTCCCCAAGTTGCCTGCCTCCGACTGACCTCATCCCTCTCCCCTCCCTTCCTCGCCCCGTGGTTTCCGTGGGGCGTTGTTGTGTGCGGCTACAGGTAGGTGCCGGTGAGTGGCGCGTCGTGGGTGGTGCGGGGCGCTGGGGCAGTGGGCTGGGGCGCAGGCACGGATGGGGCTGCGGGTGGAGGGCCTGGGGGAGGTCCGTAGTGGTCGCCGAACACATCGATCCCGTCTGGGCCGGCCAGTAGGGCCGCGGCCGCTATGCCCTCGACCAGGTCCTGCGTCGTCCGTGTCACGACGTCACGCTGTCTGCCCTTGCGCGGCGTCCTGTCGGAGAACAGCAGGGCGTCACCGCGTGCGCCCAGGGAGGCGCCACCACGGCGGGACGTGCCGATCAGCCACGCCTCGCTCACTTCACCGCGTGCGGCCCGGTACTCGAGGTCGCGGATCATCAGCGGCACCGCGAGCTGGAGGAATTCCCGTAGCTGCTCGATCGGATTGTCTGGCTCGGGCTGGCGCATCAGGCCACCGCCAGTTCCTGCTTGTGCTGCCGTCGCGCCGCACCACGGGCACGCTCGCAGGCCCGGCAGCGGCGGGACTTCCGGCCGTCCTTGCCTCGCCGGGTGTAGCGGGTGTTCTCCGGCGTGTACTCGTGGTCTTGCGGGCAGTGGGTGGACACGCCGGCCCGGGATGCGACGCGTCGGTCTGTGCCCTTGGTGGGTGGGGCGGTCTCGGGCGAGAACCATAGGTCGCGGAAAGTGCCACGGCCGAGTCGGATGCGGGCGGTGAGCGTGCCGTACTTCAGGCCGAGACTCTCGGCGGCCCGCTGGTAGTCTTCTTGGGCCGCAAGGGCCACTACGGCTTCTCGCTGGTGCTCCGGGAGGGTGGCAAGCACCTGGTGGACGGCGATGCGTTCGGTTAGCTGCTCGTCGGCCGGGGGAAGGGATACCGGTCGCCAGTAGATGGCGAACCGGGGGGCGGTGGCCACTGCGTACCTCTGCCTGTTCCCGTAACATTTGTCTTCGTCAATGAGTTGAGGCTGCCAGTAGGCAGCGAAGCGGCGATCACAGTCATCCCGCTCAACGTAGTCACGGGGAATTCCGTAGAGATGCCGCTGCTCACGGATCTCCGTGTAGATCGCCTGCCATCCCACGCGGGTCAGCTCGTTCCAGCCGGGCGGGGTTTCGGCGGTGCAGAGGTGCTCGGCGATCGCTGACCATGCCGTGTCGTAGCGGGTGATCATGTCGGATGACAGGGACCGGTCGGCGGCGCATGCGGTGCGGGCCAGGGCGTGCAGGTCCCGGAGTGTGTAGCCGTGTGCGACGTGGTCGGGTGCGCTGGTGTCCGGGGTGGGGGTGGGCTCGTGCTCGATGGGCTTGAGGGCGAACTGCCCGACGTGTGCGTGGTGCTGGACGATGCTTCCCGTGAGCGCCGCGAAGTCGAGCTGGATGTCGACCTGTCCGCCGAGGAGTCCGCGGGCGTGCCGGTGGATAGTGGCGGCAAGGTCGGTGGGACTGTCACCAGTGACAGTGCGGCGGGTGGATGGGTGGCCGGTTGGGGTGATGGTGAGCTGGTAGTCCATAGAGGTCTCCGGTTGTTCTGGGGGTGCCCGAGACGGGAGTCGAACCCGCAGCTGAGCGGTGTTTAAGACCGCGGCGTCTTCCAGTTGCGCCACTCGGGCCTGGTGCCCCGCGGCTCTGGCTGCGGGGCGTTGTTGCGTCTAGGCGGCGTTCGGCCGGTGGCGGGTCTTGTCGATGGCGGCTCGTTCGCGGGGTGTTTTGCCTCCGCGGATTGCGCTCCTCATCTGGGGTGGCAGACCCAGCTCTTTGGTGAGGGCGTCCTCTAGGCAGGTCGTCTCGACGGGGCATCTGGCGCAGGTGGCTTTGGGCTCCCGAACCGTGGCCGAGTTGCAGACGTCGGGGGCGAAGAGGTCCGGGTCGATCTGGGCGCAGAGGGCCTGGTCGCGCCAGTCGCGGCGGCTCATGCGGCGACCTCCAGGTTGCTGACGCTGGCCATGGCCGGCTTGGTGAAGCGGTCCTTGCGCATGTCGCGGAGGAGGTCGTGCACGTAGTCGCGGGACATGCCGAGCCGGTTGGCGATCTCGTGCTCGGGGATGTTGAAGGAGGCGAGGTGCTCGATCTCGGCGCGGCGAAGGGCTGCTAGTTCCCGCCGGTTGTCGAGGTCTACGACGTTCTGGTCTGTCTCGGGTGTCGCGGCGGGGTCGTCGATGTTGTCGTCCCAGGCGGCCACGGACTTCCAGCCGAGCCGGGCTGCTCGCGCTTTGGCTTTGCCGTCGGTGCCGGGGATTGCACTGAGGCGCTTGTAGGCGGCAGCCATGCCTTCAGCGACGGCTACGCGAACAGTTGGCGGTTGCTTGTCGAGGAGTCGCCCGAGGTGGTTGACGGCCATGGGGACGCTGGCTGCGATCTTGTAGTAGGAGTGACCGATTGTGTGCAGGGCTTGAGCTCGACGGATCGTTCCGGTGCTGTCAGTCACGGCGTGGAAGGGGGTTCCGGTGGGCCCGGCCGAGGCGAGGATGCGGGCGGCCACCTTGGGCGCGACGGTGGGCTGCCCGGCGAGGATCTTGCTGATGTCGCCGCTGCTTCCGCCGACGACGGTGATGATCTGGGTGTGGCTGTAGCCCTGGTTGCTCCACTGCTCGAGGCGCTGGCGCACGGGTGTGGCGTCCACACGGATGGGGCGGTGGATGGTGGCTACTCGGTATTGCTTGCAGTAGCGCTTGTTGGCGTCGATGCATTCGGGGCGGCGGCATCCGCGGAGGTAGCAGGCGCGTTCTCCGTGCTGAGGCGGGGTGCGGGTCACGGTCGGGGCTCCTTCCGGGTGTTGCGGCGGCGTCGGGCGGGGTGGCGCCAGATGCGTTCGAGGGCGGCAAGTTCGGGGGCGAGTCGGTTGCGGCGGCGGTTGGCGAGGTGGGTGAAGGCGGCGGCGATGAGGAGCGGGGCGACGATGAGGAGGGCCGCGGCGGCGAGGGCGGCAATGTGCGCCAGGTCGGCGCTCACGCGGCGGCCTCCTTGGGCCGGGCGGCGCGGGTCTCAGCTATGACCAGGCCCTTCACCGACAACCGCCAGACAGAGATGCGATGGCCGTGGGTGGGGCCGCTGGTGGACGGCACCATCTGCCCGGTGTGCTCGATCACGCCAGCGGTGCGCAGCGAGTTGATGGCGGCACCGAGGTAGCCGTGCGACAGCTCGGGCAGCACATCGCGGAGCTGATTGCAGTCGAATGTGTCGTTCGCCAGGCCGAAGTGCCAGACAGCCTGCTCGACGATGAAGCGGTCCCAGTCGCCGGTGCGGGCGACGATGTCGTCGAGCCGGATGTCCTTGTCGGCGGCGGCCAGGCGCTCGGCCGGGGTGAGAGAGCGAGGCATTGAGGTTCTCCGATCGAGGGGGATCCTGGAGGGGTGGGCTGGCCCGCATTGCCCGCGGGCCGGCCCGGGGTGCCCTACTGGGCGGTGCCGTGCTGCTCGAGTTCGGCGTCCGTCATCAGGTCGTGCGGGATCTGACCGATGCGGAGAACCTCGCGGAGGTCGGCGGCGGTCTTGCGGTAGGTGGTGGCACGTTCGAACTGCTGCAGCTGCGTCGGGGTGGGCTCATCGATGAACAGGTCGTCGCCCCCGAAGTCGGGCGCCGACTTGGCCATCTGCTCCCACCGGTCAGCGAGGCTGGTGAGGGTGGTGCGCAGGTCGGCTTCGGCCTTGTGCATGGTCTTGGCGGTCATGGTGGTTGCCTTCCAAGGTGTGGTGTGCTGGGGTTCTGAGCCGGCCGCATTGCCCGCGGCCGGCTCAGGCGCGTGCGGGCTAGGCTGTGGTCTCGACCACTTCGGCGGGGTAGGCGCCGTCCTCGTCGGGCCCGGCTTCCTCGGCCTTCTTGCGGTCGGAGATGGCCTTGAGTCCGGCGATCAGGTCGTTGTTGAGGTGGCCTGCGGCGTGGGCTTGGCGGTACACGTCGCCGACGTCGTCCGATGTGAGGGCGCCCTCGGCGAGCGCCAGGTAGTCGGGGCGCCCCGCCTCCAGTGCGGGGGCTGCTGCCTGAGTGCCCGGGTTGAGGGCCATGGCGCTCGTCATCGGACCGGCGAGGGCCTGCCGCGGGGTGACGCCACGGAGTTCGACTACGACGACGGGGAACTTCTTCGTCTCACCGTTCGACACACGCTGCCGTGGCTCGATGCGAAGGTTGACGGGGACGAACCCTTGGCCGTTGGTTCCGGCGAGGACCATGTCGACCATGCCGCCCCACTCCTGCGCGGCGTAGAAGCTGTGGGTCTCGGCCCGCCACATGCCCATACCGGAAAGGTCGGGGAGCATCACGTTCATGCGGGACGTGGTGGAGCAGACGGTGCCCTTCTTCTGCTGGTGCCAGTCCTCACCGAACTGCCGGGCGCACAGGCAGGGCTGGCGGGACAGGAGCTCGGTCTGACCGTCGCACCGGCGCTGGCAGCCGCCCTTGGACCACATCTCGTTGTACTGGTTCAGCGGGTCGCCGGGCGTGATCAGCGCCTCGATCGACGAAGCCTTTGTGATGACACGCCACTGCGTGATGGTCGAGTTGAGCGGCTGCCACTGCTCAGGGGCGCCGCCCCACAGTTCGGCTGCCTTGCTCACGTGTTCTTCGCTGTGTGAGGTGACGACCCAGGTAGCTGACCGCATGGGCCGGTTGCCTTGGGTGTAGCCGGTGCGGAGGCGTCCGTGCTCGGCAGCGCGGCGCTGGATGTTGAGGAGTCGGGAGCCCATCGGTCAGGCCACCTTTCGGAAGTTGCGCCACCGTGCCGGGACGGGCTGGTCGGGGGCGAGGAGTGCCGGGTAGGAGGAGGGGGCGGCGTGGTGCCAGAGCGCGTTGACGAGGGCGCCGCGGAACGCCTTGTGGGCGTCGCGGTCGGCGGGCATCTCGACGAGGGCGTGGGACTTGGCCCGAAGGTTGAGCACGCCGGTTCGCTGTATGGCCGGCATTGGCTGCTCGGTGTCGTCCGGCAGGAGGACCGTCTCGCAGTAGCGGAGCGCGGCCAGTTGCTGTGTGTTCTCCGGGTAGACGGACTTGGCGGAGCGGGTAGCCGACGTCTTGTAGTCGATCAGCCACAGTTCGAGGGCCCGGTTCTTGCCGGTCGGCAGCCATGTGAGGAGGTCTGCGGTTCCGGCGTATCCGAGGCGCCGGTGCAGGCACGTGATTTCGGTGGCTTCGACGTGCTTGGCCGTGTCGACTCCCCAGTAGGAAAGCCACAGGTCGAACTGGGCGAGGTAGGGGGCGACTTCTGGATCGTTGGCGACGGGGGCGCTGAGGAGTCGCAGCTCGCATGCTTTGTGGATGCGGTCGCCGAGGTCGGCCGCAGTTTCGCGGGCGTCGCGGTGGACCTTCTTGATCTGCCTGGTGAGGTCGTCCCGGCCGGTGATGGCGCGGCGGGCGACCTCCATGCGGTGGTCGAGGATCCACTCGACGGTGAGCTTCACCGCCCAGGGCATGAGAGCCGGCTTGTTGACGGAAGTGGCGAGGACGTTGGTGACGGAGACGAGGTCGGGGCCGCCGGCCGGATCGGTGTAGTAACGGCCGTGGTCGGTGTCGTTTGCGTGGCGTGGGTTGGTCACAAGGCACCGCCCAGGGGCACGGGCCGTGCGCAGGGCTCGCACAGGTCGTCGTCGGTAAACGGGCCGTCTTCGTCACCGCACCGGGTGCAGCGGATTGGCTGCTGTTCGGTGAGGTCTTCGTCGCACTTGGCGCAGCGGGAGTGGGCGCCGGTGATCGCGCCCATTTCGTCGTGCAGGTGGACGAGAAGGACGTCGCCGCCGCAGCCGGCGTGTCCGATGTCCTCGGCGCGGTAGGTGCGCTCCAGGCCACCGCCCCAGTCCTCGGTGTTGATGAGGGTCCAGTTGATGTCGTCGGGGATGTTCGGCATGGGCGTGGTCTCCTTGGTGGTGTTCACACCGCCGCCTCAGTGGCTCGGCCCACGGGGAACTGATCCCAGGTGCGGCCGTCGAGCTGGCGGCCGGCGTTCTTCTTGCCGACTCGCCGCATTTCCCAGCGGTGGCCGAGGTCGTCGATCGGGTCGCCGACGAACACGCATCCCTTGTCGCGAGCGCCGATGGCCATGTAGCCGGTGGGCTGGTAGGCGCCCCACTGCTTGAAGAGGAACGGCACCTCGGCGGCGGCGCACTGGTCGCGGAGGGAGCGGGCCCAGTCTGGGCTCATAGGGCGGGCTCCGGGTCCGGACTCGCCTCCGGCGATGACCCAGCCGATCGGCTGCTCGTTCGGGCGGCCGTTGCCGGTGTGGCTGCCGCTCCACATGCCTTCGGCGCCGCAGTTCGGGCAGTGCCGCTGGAGTGGGCCGGAGAAGTAGCGTCGGCATGACGGTTCTTGGCAGCGCCAGCTGGCCGTGCCCTCGGGCATCCAGGCGGACAGGTCGACCGGCCCGAGCAGTGGCTCGCAGGACAGGAACCGCACCGCGGCCGGGGTGTCGACCAGGGCGGGGATGCGGAGGTTGGCACGCTTCTGGTCCTCGACGCTCACCCCGAGCCACACGTTGCGGAGCGGCTTGGCGAAGTCGCTCCACCACTGAGAGGTCTTCTGCTCTCGCTCGTAGCGCGCCAACGGCGTCGCATCGTCGGCGACGAGGGCTGCCTGCTCCTTCTCGCACAGCAGGCGGAAGGAGCTGCTGCCGACCAGCGACCGCATCCGAGCATGGCGCTTGGTCAGGATCTGATAGGTGTGCTGCGGCGTGAGCGCCATGACCGCCCACACGCGGGCGATGTAGTCGTCGGGGATGTCCTTGTGGAACAGGTCGGACATCGAGTTGACGAAGACCTTGCGTGCCTTGCGCCACCTCAGGGGGATCGTCATCCGCTCCGGTCGGAGCGTGATGTCGAAGCCGTTCTCGAAGTAGTGCCCGAGGGTGCCGCGCCAGCGCTCGGCGAAGGTCTCCGCATAGCAGTTGTCGCAGCCGGGCGAGACCTTCTCGCAGCCGGTGACGACGTTCCAGGTGGCATCGGTCCATTCGATGCCGGTGGTATTAGCCACTGTGTGTTCTCCTTGGTTGGTGGCAACCCCGCCCGATTTGGGCGGGCGGGGTTGCCATGCAAGGGCTTAAGCGGCGGCCTTGCGCTGCGCGGCCATGTACTGCTCGTCGGTGTAGCCGTCGTGCTCGTGAGCGAGATCCAGGACCGCCTGCTTCTGCACCCGGGGCCGGTCGGTGATCCAGTCGACGAGCGGACCGGCGGCGTTAGCAAAGGCCGTTGCCGCTTCGGGGCTGCGGAAGCTAATGGGGATGCGCTTACCGCTGGGGGCGTGGGTGACGCTCCACCAGTCCTTCTCGACGGCGAGGGGGCCGAGAAGCAGTGGGAAGACGACCAGGCCGGCCGTCTCGGTGAGCTGGGCGTGGATGGTCTGCCGAACGCGCATGGTGCCGCCGTCGTCCAGCGGGAGATTGATCACGGCTGCGACGGGGATGCCTTCTGTTTCGGGCATGGCTGTCCCTTCGAATGGCGTGCGGTGGGGTGTTTCAGGCGGCGGAGGGGCCGCGCTGCTGCAGCGGGATGACGCGGGCGATCGGCTGTGTGCGGGCGGCGAGTTCGCGGCGGAGGCGCTCGTTGTCGGCGGCCCGCTCCTGGTTCTGGCGGTCGACGCAGGCGTTGACGCGTCCGACCTCGGTGGCCCAGTTGATTGCCTGCTCAAGCTTGGCCAGCAGGCGCTCGCGTTCAGCGGCGAGATGGTCGATCGTCTCCATCGCGGCCACCTGTCGTTCGAGGGCGACTGCGGCTTCCTGGCGGAGTTGGGTGTTGGCGTCCCGCACGTCGGTGATCTCGCTGTCGAGGCTGCGGAGTTCCCGCTCGATCCGGGCGGTCTCCCCACGGGATTCAGCAAGCTGTCGACGGAGGCGGAGAATGATCCGGATGGTCACTGGTCCTCCTTCCTGTTGCCTCGCTGGGAGGCGACGATCATTGCGGCGGCGATGGCGCCGAGGACGGCGGCGATCCACTCGGGGGCGGTCACGACGTGACCTCCCCGTCATTGGGCTCGCCGACCGGCTCCGTGGCGCTCTTGGCGTCGAGCCGCTGGCAGTACGCCTCGTAGGACTCGGTGAGTCCGTCGGCGAGCGAGCGCGCGAAGTCGGGGTCGATGGCCCGCGGGGTGGCGGTCATGCCGCCGCCGCCAGAGCCATCGCCGGGGCGTCCTGCCGGTGGTGCAGGGTGAGGACGATGGCGATCCCGTCGATCGTGGTGTGGGTGCTGGACACCCACCCGCCGAACTCGACCCGGCGGGTGTGCACCCCCGCGGGCGCGATGTCCAGCGCCCGCAGCCACGCGTCGAACGCGTCCGGCTCGCCGTGGAACGACAGGTCGATGGTCACCAGCGCCGACAGGTTGATGTGGCCCCGTACATGAACCTCGGCCGCCGGCAGGTCCGTTGCGGCCTCGGCAACCTGCGACAGGAGGCTGTACGCGCGGCTTTGGTCGCGGGCCGTCAGGAGGGTGCTGGTCACGAGATGCCTCCGAAAACGTCGGCCGGAGTTGGCCGGATCGGGCGGGTGAACGTCGGCCGGGCCGGCATTTGGTGCAGGGGCCCGTGCCAGTCGTGCAAGTCCTGGAGCGGCACCGCGGTGAGAGTCGAGATGGTGGGCAGGAAGTGGCCGCGCAGGTCCCGGCGCCACGACCGCATCAGCGGCTGCCCGGTGGTGTCGCGTTGGCCGGTCCACTCCCACGGGATGCCTGTCGCATCCATCTGCTGGTGCCGCAGGTCGATGACGGTGCCGTCGGCGAGGGCTGCGTACCCGCCGGCCGCCGGGGCGGCGGTCAGGTCGTCGATGATGGTCACGACGCCTCACCGCCCTCGATCACGTCGATGTGAGTGAGGCAGATGCCGCCGGCGTAGCCGTCGACGGAGACGACAGGCTCACCGTGGCCGAGGATCCACGCCGAGGTCCGGGTCGTGGTCTCCAGCCGCGTGCACGGGTCGGTTTCCCCGTAGGTGCGGCCTTCGTCGACCCTCTTCTGGTGGGCGACTGCGACCGGATGTTCCGGGCGGATGCCGGGGTACGCCATCACACGCGTGCCGACCGGGTGGCGGGTGTTCCAGGCGTCAGCCTCGCGCTGGCCCTTCTTCTTCTCCGCTTCGAGCCTTGCTCGGTAGCCGCTCACGCTGCCACCGCCTTCCGGGCGGCGTCGTACAGGTCGATGCCGCGACGGATCGCGTGGCAGCAGTGCAGGAAGCCCGGCGTGTAGTCGCTGAAGTCCCACTCCCAGGTCTCGCCGAACGTCCAGCCCTCGTAGCGGAAGTCGTCCAGCTCCTTGCGGGCGCCAGCCTCGTGGCTGATGTCGCCCCACTCGAAGATGTCGCGAGTTACCTCGGCGCCGATGCCGCGCGGGGCATCGCCCTCACGGATTGCCCGGACGACATGCTCCTTGACCTGGCGCTCGAACAGCTCGTCGCTGAACGCCTCGACCTCGTCGCGTCCGGCGCGGACCTTCTCCTGCCAGTAGCTAGGGTTGATCTCGCCGCTGAACGACGTGTTGCGGAACAGGTCGAACATGTCGGGGGTGGCGTCGATGTCGAAGTGGAACGTCCAGCCCGCCTTGACGACGAGGTTGTACGGCCACGTGATCAGCTCGAAGGCGTGGAAGCCGCCGCGCTCCGCGCTGGCGAATCGCAGGTGCCGGTACAGGCCGTCGCCGTGCAGGACGATCATCTGGTGCTGGGCGGTGTCGCGGGCGAAGCGGGCCGCGATCTCCGGGTAGTCGTCAGCCACGGCCAGCCTCCTCGTCGACGTCCAGGGCGTCCTGGCAGTTGGGGCACAGGCCGGTGATGCGGTACTCCGCCTCGTACTGCGCGGCCTCGGCCTGGGAGCGGAACAGCCGGGTGTCGGCGATCTCCGCGAGGGGCCGACCGCAGCCGATCGGCGGCATCAGGCAGCGACCCTCACGCGCCGCCGTGGCGGGCAGGTCACCACCCGACAGGGCGGTCAAAACGTCTTGGGTGGAAGTGCTGTTCACCTTCGGGTGCGCAATGCCGGGGAGCGGGAAGCTCGTGTCGAGGTCGGCGTCCAGCCAGTGCCGCTGCTCAGCCAGCCGGCCATCCGTCAGCGGCATCCGCTGCTGGAGACGGTCCAGTTCGTAGGCCGTGCGGAGCTTGATCTCCCGCTCCACCTGGGCGGCATGCATGTCCAGGTCGGAGATGCGGCGGAGAGCCGGGGTGGAAGAGTTGGGTACCGATGCGGATGCGAAGATGGCGTTCATGACGCCTGCCCTTCTTTGATGTGTGTGGGTGGTGCGTCTAGGCCCCGCTGCCGGTGTGTGAGAGCCCGGCGGTTGGGGCCGTTTGCCGCTAAGCGGCGGGTAGCTCAGCCCGCGAGGGCGAGCTCGCAGGGGGTGTCGGTGGAGCTCTTCCGCGGCCGGCGAGCCGCGGACCGCTTGGGCCGTCGGGCCTCGGGGGGTCGGGAATCCTGCGACGGCTGCTGGGCCTGCAGTTCCAGGTCCCTGATGTAGGCGTCTACGGATTCGATCCGGGCGCAGACGTGCTTGCCGAGGAAGAAGGTCTCAGGACCCTTTCCAGCCATGCGCCACTTGCGGTAGGTGCCGGGCGTGATGCCCAGGCGTGAAGCGATACCCGGCCCGTTGGGGCTGTCGTCGATGAAGACGAAGCCGTCCGGGGGTGTCTTGCTGGCCACATGCTCTCCTTAGTCCGGTGGGGCGGTGTTGGGATCCGTGTTGTTCGGATCTGGAGACGCCGGGGGCGCGAAAAGCACCAGTACGGCAACGCCGAGGGACTCCGCGATGTTGTGGGCCGTGCCCGCGTCACAGTCAGCGCGACGTCCGCTGACCAGGTGCCCTATGAGTGAGTGGTGGCTCAGGCCGATGGCATCTGCCAGCGATCTGACGGTGTATGGAGTGCCGCGCCCGGGGTGCTGCATGAGGTACTGCAGGACACCTCTGTCGCGGAGCCGGTAGCGCACTCTCAACGGATCTCCAGTGGAACGGATCGGTTCTCGATGAGAACAGATAAGCACAGCAGGAGCCGCTTCGTCTACCGATCCGAACGGCCAAATTAGAAGTTTCCGCGCAGTAGCTTGAGCGCTAACCTCGATTCGTAGACGATTCGTCTGCGGCGGGGAATGGTTGTACCGGCTGACCTGCGTTTTGTAGAGTCAGCGCGGCCTAGAGACGAGACGACCGTGGATGAAACGCGAAGGGACGATGACATGGAGGCGGCTGCTGCCGACCGTCAGCACCACCCCGAGGGGTCAGCAGTGCCCGACTCCCTTGCCGAGCAGCTGGACCGCGATGAGCTGAGCCGCCTGGTGCGCGAGGCCAACGACGCCGGCGCCTCCTATCAGCAGCTCGCGGATCGAGCGGTCGACCCCGAGACGGGCGAGCAGCTCTCGAAGCCGTACATGCAGAAGCTGGCCACCAATGCCGTCACGACGGCCCCGAACGCCGCCCGGCTGCGAGCTATCGCCGCCGCGCTACGGCAGCCGCTGACCGTGGTGCAGCGGGCCGCGGCGCGACAGTTCCTCGACTACAAGGCGACCGAGCTATCCGGCTACGACGATGACGTGCGTGTGATCGTCGCCCACCTGGCAGGCATGACACCCACCGCCAAGCGCCGGTGGCGAGCCATGATCGAGGCCGTGGAGAACGTCGACGAAGAGTGACGGTGACGGCCGAACGAAGCTACGCAAATCGGAACGACTTGTGGATTCTGGTTGTGCGTTCAAATTTCGGAGGGTAGCTTTCCGGATTCAACCCGTCACATCAGGGGACTCCCCCACACCCCTGTTCCCACGGCCTGGGGGTGCAGGATGCTCGACGTCCAGTACGTGTACGACAAGGCGCGAACCTTCGACGAGCCCGTAGCCGTCCGCGAAACACGAGGTACCGTCCGCTTCGAGCTCTACCGCGGCTTCTTCCTCCCCGAGGGAGTCGCCGCGCTGAACATCGCCACGGCCCAAGTCCTCGCCGGAGGACAGTGGTTCCAGCTGTGGAGAGGTGAGATCGTGTCCATGCGCTCACCTCTGCTCAAGGAGCCCTATGGCCGGATACATCGAGGATCGCTGGTGGACCAAGAAGCCCGATCCCAAGACTGGTAAGAAGCGCAAGACCGCCCGGTATGGCCAGGGCAAGCGATGGCGGGTCGCCGGCATCCCCGGCGTCCGCGACCGCTCCTTCGAAAACAAGACCGGCCCCGACGGCGCAGACGCCTGGCTCGCAGACGCCCAGAGCAAGAGCCGCGCAGGGGAGTTCATCGACCCCCGCAGCGGCAACCTGACGCTCACCGAGTACATCGAAGACGAGTGGTGGCCGTCAGTTACGGGCGATGTGTCTACGCTTCAAACCGTCAAGGGCCGCGTGTGGAACCACATCATCCCACTCATGGGACACCAGACGCTCAACGCGATCAAGGTCGCACAGCTGCGCGCCTTCGTGAAAGAGCTCAACAAGCAGACTGGCCCAGGGACTGCACTCGCGGCCTGGGGCTATCTGTCGTCCATTCTGCAGATGGCTGTTGAGGACGAGCGGATCCCACGAAATTACGCAACCTATCGATCTGTCAGGGCCGGGTTGCCAAAGCGCCCGGAGCGCAAGGCGCGGGCCTGGCAACGTGATCGAGTTCGGGCCGTTCAAAAGGCCATGGACTCGCGGTTCCAGGTGATGGTCGATCTGGGCGTGGGTGTCGGGCTACGGCAAGGGGAAGTCTTCGGGCTGTCCGTTGAGGACATCGATGAGGGGGCCGGCGTTATCCATGTCCGCCGGCAGATCCGCAAGATCGGCGGCAGGCTCGTATTTGCACCTCCCAAAGGGGGCAAGACGCGCGATGTGCCACTGCCGGGTCAAGTGGCGAGCAGGCTGCGCAGCCACCTCGAGGCATTCCCGGCTTCTGGCGTGACCCTGCCCTGGATGAACCCGGAGACGCCGACCTCGGAGAAGGAGCGCAAGGACTGGGCGCCCCAGACGCATGTCTTGGTCGTTACCGCAGTACGGGGTGGTCCGCTCCGCAGGGACAGCTGGAATCTGCGCCAGTGGAAGCCTGCCCTTGCCGCGGCCGGCGTCATCACGGAACCTGAGATGCTCCAGCAGGTCTCCAGCGACGGTAAGAGAGAGTGCACCGTGCTGAAGTACGAGGAGAGCAGGGAGCACGGGTTCCACGCCCTGAGGCATACCTTCGCGTCGGTGCACCTGGACGCTCGGGAGAACCCGGTGGCAGTCTCGAAGTGGCTGGGCCACGCGGACCCGAGTATCACGCTCCGGATTTACGCGCACATGATGCCCGAGGCGGATGGCCGCGGGCGGGCAGCGATGGACGCCTGGTTCGAGGCCACCCCAGACTTATTCTCCCCAGATTCTCCCCAGGGTGTCGAAGCGGAATGAAATCAGGGCCCGGACCGCGCGTGCAGTCCGGGCCCCGTCGTGGTCTCCGTGCACACCCATCGAGGCGAGCGCAGGTCTCTGAGCTGCGGAAGCATGAGCCTGGAAGTACAGGTAGCAGATGGCGCGGTAGCCCAACGTTCTTCCCTTCGACGTTCTTTCGCTTCGCCCTCAGTCAATTTCCGCACATCTGGCTCATGTTGAGGGCAGTGGCCTGGAAGAGTCCGATGCGGCGGACGAATTCCCCTCGTTCGTCGGGGAGTTCAGGCATGTGCGGGCCCTTTCGCTCGCCGGCTGCGCGGCCCTGTACGGCCTGCCGGTGCCTCTCCCCCGCCCCCCGACAGCTCCCCCGTCAGAGGTCCCCGTACGCCTCCCCGCCGACCTCCACCACCGCCGTCCCGGCCGTCGCATCGGCCAGCCAGCCGCGGAAGGCGTCCAGATCGGCCTCGGGCAGCCCGACCTCGATCCGCACATCGGCCCCGTACGTCACCTCGCGCACCGCGCGCACCGTCGTGCGCAGATCGTTCTCCACCCGGCCGGCGCGCTGGTGGTCGACGCGGACGGTGACCAGCCGGAAGCGCTGCCGGGTGACCGTGCCCAGCGCGTCCAGCGCCTCGCCGACGACGCCTCCGTAAGCGCGGATCAGCCCGCCCGCACCGAGCTTGATGCCACCGAAGTACCGCGTGACCACGGCGACCACATAACGCACCTCGCGCCGCACCAGCATCTGGAGCATCGGCACCCCCGCGGTGCCGCCCGGCTCACCGTCGTCGCTGGCCTTCTGGACGCCGCCGTCGGCGCCGAGGACATACGCCCAGCAGTGGTGCCGCGCCCCGGGGTGCTCCTTGCGGATGCGCGCGATGAAGTCCTGGGCCTCGGCCTCGTCGGCCACGGGCGCGAGCGCGGCGATGAAGCGGGACTTGTTGATCTCGATCTCATGGACGCCCTCGCCCGCGAGCGTGCGGTACTGCTCCTGCATCCGGCCAGCCTATGCCGCCCCTGTGACACGGCCACCGGCCGGTCCCGTGGCCCCTTGCCCCTCGCCGCGCTGCGCTGTCCGCCGTACGGGCGCACGGCGCACGGCCAGGCGGCGTACCCCAGGGGTCCGTGCGGTGCGTCGGGAAGACGTCCGCGCCGCCCCGTGGGCAGGGTGAGGCCCGGGCGACGGCCTTGTGTTTGCGGGGTCCGCCCGTGCACTCAGAACCGACGGCGGGTGGCGGAGGGCTTCATGGACAACAGCACACAGGCGGCGATGACGGCAGGCGAGCCCGTGACGGGCGAGGACATGCCTAAGCCGCCGCCGGAGGTCGTCGAGGCGGCACGCAACGCACCCGACCACTGGCTGGCCATGGTCGATCTGACCTGGCAGGGCGAGGGGGCACCGCCCCTGTGGGCGCTGATCGGCCAGTGGCGGTCGGGCCCGACCGGCGAGATCGAGGAGTGGCGGGACAACCCCGAATACCGGCCCTCGCCGCAGGCCCTGGACTGGACCGAGCCGTCCGATGCCGTGGACCGCGCGGTGCAGCTGGCCGCCACGGGCTACGGCCCGGCCGAGGACGTCCATGCGACGCTGGCCCGCGCGGAGGTCTCCGTCCTGGTCACCGCCACCGGCACACCGCTGGCCGCGGCCTCCCCGGAGGGCACCCCGGTGATCCCCGTCTACACCTCCCCCGCCTACCTGGAGTCGGTCGGACGGCTGCTCTACGACCGGCGTCCGGTGGCCGAGCTGGTCGACGCGCTGCCGCCCGGGCACGCCCTGTACCTGAACCCGACCGGACCGGTGAGCATGCTGGTCGAGACCGAACCGCTGCGGGCGGCGATGGCGGCGGCCGGAACGGGTGGCGAAGCCTCGCAGCAGACGGACGAGGCCCGCGAGGCGGCGATCATCAGCGCGCTGCGTCCGGGCACGGCGGCGGCCGGCATCGAGCCGGTGACCGGCGGCGCGGCCATCGGCAAACCGGCCCGCACCGCCCCCGGCACCACCGTCGTCGGCGCCGGCGCGGCCGGTGGCACCACCTGATCCCCACCCATAAAGACCCGCCCCGCCCGTCTTCCCCTTCGGGCGGGGCGTCCGGGTATCCACGCCCCGGTGCCGACCAGCAAAATGACCAGCCGGGAATCAGTACGGCCCGCCGCCCGTTGTCCCACAGCGGAGTCTTGGACAACAGGAGGCAGCCATGCACGACGACCCGGCGACGATCCGCAGGATCCTTACCGAGCTCGGGGACACCTGGGCCATCGTGGGGCTGTCCTCGAACCGGCGGCGGGCCGCATACGGTGTCGCGCAGGTGCTCCAGCGCTACGGCAAGCGGATCGTCCCCGTGCACCCGAAGGCCGAGACGGTGCACGGGGAAACGGGCTACCCGTCCCTCGACGCCATTCCGTTCGGGGTCGATGTGGTCGACACCTTCGTGAACAGCGACCTCGCCGGGGCCGTCGCCGACGAAGCCGTCGCCATCGGCGCCCGGGCGGTGTGGTTCCAGCTGGGTGTCATCGACGACGCCGCCTACACCCGCACTCGCGCCGCCGGGCTCGCCATGGTCATGGACCGCTGCCCCGCCATCGAGATACCCCTGCTCCACTGACCCCCCGTGGGGGCGGGGCACCGGCTGCGTTAGCGTCCGTACATGATCACGCCACGTGCCGCCGTACCCGAGGACGCCGCCGAGCTCGTCCGGCTGCGTCGTCTGATGTTCCTCGCCATGAACGGGCAGGACGATCCCGGGAGTTGGGAGCGCACCGCCGAGGCGGTGGCACGTCGTCAGCTGGCCGGGCCGGACGGGCCACTGGTCGCCTTCGTGGTGGACGGCGAGGAGGCCGGGGCACCACATCTGGCGGCGTGTGCGGTCGGGCGGACAGAGGAGCGGCTGCCCGCGCCCGGACACCCTTCGGGCCTCTTCGGCTTCGTCTTCAACGTCTGTACGGACCCGCGCTACCGCGGCCGGGGCCATGCGCGGGCCACGACGGAGGCGCTGCTGGCCCGCTTCGCCGAGCGGGGCGTCACCCGGGTCGATCTGCATGCCACGGACGACGCCGAACCGCTCTACCGCAGCCTCGGCTTCACCGAGCACTCGATACCGCTGTCGCTGGACCTGCGCTCCCGTACGGGCGCTGGACGGGCGCGGTCCCGTTAGCGCCGGCCCGATGGCGCGGGCCCGGCGGGTACGAGCCCGCCCGCCGCGGTCGGGTCCGTCACCCGGCGATGCCCAGGCCCTCCAGCACCGTGACACCGGGCAGTTCGGCCAGCGCCTTGCCCGGCACGATGAGCTTGCCCCGGCGGCGGCCGCTGCCGATCAGTACGTAGGGGGCATCGGCGACGGCGGCGTCCACCAGCACCGGCCAGCCGACGGGCAGGCCGATCGGGGTGATGCCGCCGTATTCCATCCCGCTGTCGCCGACCGCGGTGTCCATCGACGCGAACGACGCCTTGCGGGCGCCCAGTTGGCGGCGGACCGTGCCATTGACGTCGACCCGGGTGTGCGAGAGGACCAGGCACGCGGCCAAGGTGACCTCGCCGCCGCGCTTGCCCGCCACCACGACGCAGTTCGCCGACTGCTCCAGCAGCCAGGAGCCGTAATGGGCAACGAGCAGCTCGGTGTCCGCGATGGCCGGGTCGGTGTCCACGTAGCGCAGCTCCCGCACCGGGACGGATCCGCGCCAGCCGCGGATCGCCGCGGCCACCGGCTCGACCAGCAGGTCCAGGCACTCGGCGGCGGGCCGGACATCGTCGAAAGCTTCCATCGGCGCAGCCATAACAGCCAAGCCAACAGGGGCGGGACGGCCGGGCGCGGGCCCTCTCACCGTACGACCAGACGTACGGCCCGGTGGACGCACCGGCCGCCGCCGCGCCCCGTCACCGCCCCAGCGGGATGACCACCGACATCGTCATCTCGACCGGCTCCACCCCGTCGTTGCGGTAGCCGTGCGCCACCTTGGCCTCGAAGGTCGCCGAGGCCCCGGCCGCCACCTCGTACTCCTCGTCCTCCACTTCGAGCGTCAGCGTCCCGGACCGCACATGGAGCAGCTCGACGCTGCCCGGGGGATGCGGATCCGAGGCGCTGCGGTCGCCGGGCATCAGCCGCCAGTTCCACATCTCGAAGGGGCCGGGCGCCTCGGTGCCGACCAGGAGGACGCTGTGGCTGCCGGCCTCGGTGGACCACAGCCGTACGGTCTCCTCGGGTGCGACGATCCGCACCTGGGGGCCCTGTTCGTAGTCGAGGAGCGTGGTGATGCTGACGCCCAGCGCGTCGGCGATCTTGACGGTGGTGCCCACGCTCGGGTTCGTACGGGCCTGCTCAATCTGGATGATCATGCCGCGGCTGACTCCGGCCCGCGCCGCCAGGGCGTCGAGGGTGTAGCCGCGTTCGGCGCGCCAGTGCTTGAGATTGCGGGCGAGCGACTGCGTGAGCTGATCGAGATCCGTCACGGTCCGTCCAGGTCGAAGTCCATCGGGGTGCACCCGAGGCGCCCCCGCGGTCAAATATATTCGATTCCACAGTTCATTCTTATGAACTACTGTGTGGTGCACTTCAGCGTCCACGTCACTGTACTGCGAGGTTTCCCATGACTGCGGTCTTCGCCCTGGCCACCAGCCTCCTGTGGGGGCTCGCCGACTTCGGCGGCGGACTGCTCACCCGACGACTGCATGCACTGACCGTCGTGGTCGTCTCGCAGGCCCTGGCCGCCCTGGTCCTGGGCGCCGTCGTGGTGACCACCGGCGGCTGGCGGGAGGCGGGCCCGCAGCTGTGGTTCGCTGTCGCGGCCGGTGTCGTGGGGCCCGCCGCCATGCTCTGCTTCTACCGCGCCCTGGCGCTCGGCCCGATGGGTGTGGTCTCCCCGCTCGCCTCCCTGGGCACCGTCCTCGTCCCGCTCGGCATCGGCGTCGTGGCGGGCGAACGGCCGGGCCTGATCCAGGTCGCGGGCATGATCGTGGCCGTGATCGGCGTCCTGCTGGCGGGCGGCCCCCGGCTCGACGGCGCATCGGTGGCCCGCCAGACCATCGCCCTGACGCTGATCTCGGCGCTGGGCTTCGGCGCGGTGATGTCCCTGATCGCCGAGGCGTCCACGACCGTGACCGGCCTGTTCCTCGCGCTGTTCGTCCAGCGGGTGTGCAATGTCGCGGTGGGCGGCGCCGCGCTGTACGCGACGGTGCGGCGCGGCACCCCCGCGCTGCCCGAGGGCGGTTTCGCGGCGCTGCGCGGCTCGCTGCCCGCCCTCGCCTTCGTCGGCATCGCCGATGTCGCCGCCAACGGCACCTACGCCCTGGCCGCACAGAGCGGCCCGGTCACCGTCGCGGCCGTCCTCGCCTCGCTCTACCCCGTCGTCACCACGCTCGCCGCGCTCGGCGTCCTGAAGGAACGGATGCGCGCCGTCCAGACGGCGGGCGCCTCGTTGGCCCTGGTGGGAACGGTGCTGCTCGCCTCGCGGGGATGAGAGGTGATCAGGAGGACGCCCCTTCCGCAGCGGTGGCGGCCTCCTCCGGCTCCCACCCCTTCAGCGCCACCAGCTGTTCGGGGGTGACGCCCTCGGGGACCGGCACCGGCGTCGGCGTACGCAGCGGCGGCTGCCAGCCCGCCTCGGGATCCCAGGAGCGGACGATCTTGGCCGGCGCGCCCGCGACGACCGCGTGGTCCGGTATGTCGCCGCGCACCACGGCCCCGGCCGCCACCACCACGTTCCGGCCCAGCCGCGCGCCGGGCAGGATGACCGCCCCGGTGCCGATCCAGCTGCCGGAACCGATACTGACCGGCTCGGTGCGCGGCCACTGCTTGCCGACCGGCACCTCGGGATCGTCATAGCTGTGGTTGGTGGTGGTGACATACACCCCGGGGCCGAAGAAGCAGTCATCGCCGATCGTCAGCCGGACATCCGCGATCACATGGCTGCCCCGCCCCAGGACGACGCCGTTGCCGAGGGTGAGGATGGGGTCGGGGCCGAGGTCGAGGTCCGGCATCATGCCCGCCGTCAGGGTCACGTCCTGGGCGATGATGCAGTGCTCGCCGATCTCGATCCACGGGTCGCCGAAGACGGTCCCCTGCGGGAAGGCGAGCCGGGCGCCGGCCCCGATGCGGCGGAAGCGGTACGGGCCGGGGCGCTCGGCCGTGACGGCGGCGGTCTGCCGCACCCAGTGCACGCCCCGGTGGACGGCGCGCGAAACGGCCCGGCGCCGCCAGGCAGCGAGGGATGAGAACACGTTCTGGTGTGACGGCACCCGCACACCGTACTCAGCACGCCGCGCGACCGGCCGCGCCCGGCGCTGTGATCTTCGCCCCACCGCCGGCCGCCCCCGCCCACCGCTGCGGACGTCGTCTACGGTGCTGTTGGCGCGGCACGGCACTGGCGAGGAGAGACGACATGGCAGGACGGGCGGTGCCCTCCGGCACTTGCGGGGCGTTGATTTCAGGGGTGACCGGCGCGGAGCCGGCGATCGATCCGGCGGCCTACACCGCGCCCACGTCCGTCGTGGTCGGCGAGGTGACGATGGCTCCCGGGGCGAGCGTCTGGTACCACGCGGTGCTGCGCGCCGACTGCGGTCCGATCGTGCTCGGCGCGGACAGCAACATCCAGGACAACTGCACGGTGCACGTGGACCCCGGCTTCCCGGTGACCGTCGGCGAACGGGTCTCCGTCGGCCACAACGCCGTACTGCACGGCTGCACGGTCGAGGACGACGTCCTGATCGGCATGGGCGCCACGGTCCTCAACGGCGCGCATATCGGCGCCGGTTCGCTGGTCGCGGCGCAGGCGCTGGTCCCGCAGGGGATGCGGGTGCCGCCCGGTTCGCTGGTCGCCGGGGTGCCGGCGAAGGTCAGGCGTGAACTGACCGACGAGGAGCGCGAGACGATCAAGCTCAATGCCGCGATGTATCTGCATCTGGCGGCGCAGCACCGCGCGTCGGTACGGGAGGACTGACGGCGGCGGCGTCAAACGCCCCCGCCGTATTTCCCCCGATAGAGAGGGGAAGTGGCCTGTTTACCCGCCGGTCGGTTCTGGCATCGTTGGTCACCCATAGGGACGGCGCGGCTGTGCCGTGGACGGGGATGACGGATGAGCGTGTGGGCCGATCACCGGCCACTGCCCGAGGTGGTGGGCCGGGCCGTTGAGCACGAGCAGGTGTGCGGGCTGCTGGACGGCTCCTGTCTGGTGACGCTCACCGGGGCCGCGGGGGTGGGCAAGAGCGTGCTGGCCCGGGCCGTTCTGGACGAGCATCTCGCGCGGCACGGCGGCACGGTCGTCCGGGTCGGCTGCTGGGACGGCCTGGCCGAGGGTGGTCTGACGGACGCGCTGGCCGAGGCCGCGGGCCTGCCGGCCGCCGCCCTCCCCCAAGCTCTCAAGGAGCGGGGAGGTGCCCCCACAACCGGCTCACAGACCGTCGCGCGGGGCGTCTCGCGCCCGTACGAACCGCCGCGCACCCGCCCCCGTCCCCCGCGCCCGGTCGGCTCCGCCGCCGTCGCGGCGCTCGCCGCCCACTGCGCCGAGCAGCGCGCGATCCTGCTGCTGGACGACTGCGATCCGCTGCTCGACGAATGCGCGCAGCTGGTACGGCGGCTGCTGCGGGCCGAACCGGCGCTGCGGGTCGTGGCGACGTCCCGGCGCGCGCTGGGGCTGCCCGTGGAGCGGGTCGTCGAGATCCCGCCGCTGCCGGTGACGCTGGGCGAGGGCATCGCGGGGCCGGCCGTCGAACTGCTCGCCACGCGCGCCGAGTCGGCCGCGCCCGAGCTGCTGGTCGCGGTGTGCGAGGCGCTGGAGGGCTCGCCGCTGGCCATCGCCCTGGCCGCCCGGCAGCTGGACCGGATGTCGCTGCCGCAGCTCGCCGCGCAGGTCGCCGCGGACGGCCCGCTCTCGTACTCGGGCCCGGCGCCGACCGCGCGCCACACCTCGCTCTACGCGGCACACGCCGCCGGCTACGCCCTCTGCTCGCCCACCGACCGGCGGGTGTGGGCGCGGCTCTCGGTGCTCCCCGGGGACTTCGATCCCTGGCTGGCAGGGTGCGTCTGTGCCAGCAGTGACGTTCCTTCACCGGAGATCGACGCGGCGCTCGAACGGCTGCGGCGGGCATCCGTACTGGAACGCGTACGGGAGGGGAACGACGCCCCGCGGGACGCCCGTGCCGCGCTGCCGCCGCGCTATCGACTCCCGCGCGGCGCCCGGGACTTCGGGCGGGCCCAGCTGCGCGACGCGGGCGAGGAGTCCGCGGCGCTGCGCCGCTTCCGGCAGGCGTGTGCGGCGCTCGCGGCGGAGGCGCAGATCGCCTGGCAGGGGCCCGACCAGCAGATCGCCGTATGCCTGGTGGAGGACGAACAACACAACCTGGACGCGGCGTTGACCCGGCCACCGCAGGACGCGGACGATGCGCTCAGCGCCCTGGAGATCGCCGTTTCCCTCTGGTTCCAGTGGGGTGCGTGCGGCTACCGTCGCGAGGGCCGGGCGCATCTCGACCGGCTGCTGCTGCTCTCCCGGGGCGACACCCCGCTGCGCGCCCGCGCGCTGTGGCTGGCCGGCTGGCTCGCCGCGCAGGAGCACGCGCCCGGCGCCGCGGAGACGCTGCTGGAACAGGCATGGGCGGCCGCCGTGATGCATGCGGACGCCGACGGGCTGGCCCGTATCGCGCATGCGCAAGGTGTGCTGGCGCTCTACCGGGAGGACACCGGGGCCGCGGTGGCCTGCCTAGAGGAGGCGGCCGGACACCGGTCGAGGGATCCGTGGTTCGGGCCCGGGCCCGCGCACAGCCGGGCGCTGCTCGCCGTCGCGCTGTCGGCGGTGGACGCCGAGGGCGCCCGGGCCGCCGCCCGCCGCGCCTGGGAATCCCGGCGCTCCGACGGCGACTTCTGGCTGTACTCCACCGTCCTGTACGCCCGCGCCCTGACCGAACGCGCCCATGGACGGCCGGACGCGGCCCTGCGGGCCTGCCGCAAGGCACTGGCGGCCAAGAAGCTCGTCGGCGACCCGCTGTTCATCGCGGGCGCGCGCCATATGCTCGACGGCCTGCGCCGCGAGGCACGCGCGGCACGCAAGGGAGCTCCGGCACCGGCCGACGGCGGCGCCACCCGGTGGTGGCAGCGCGGTGGCGCAGTCCGCACGGCCCCGTTCTTCTCACGGCTGCGGACGGGTTCGTAGAGCGGCTGTGCCCCGGCCTCGTCACAGCACGTGACCACCCGGCCGCGCTCGGGATGCGGGAACGCCGCGCCGCCCCCACCCTGGAGACCATGAAACGTGCCCTGGAGCGCGCGGCGCGCGCCCCCGTGATCGTGCACCCGCCCTGCACCGGCGGGCGCCGCGTCACGCTCTACGGCCAGGATCTGGGCCGCGCCCTGCGCCGAGGCGACGTGGCCGCGTATCTGCGCCGGGCGGGGTTCGTCACGGCGGAGTTCGCCTGGGACGACACCGGCCTCATCGAATGGCGCGAGGGCGGCCCCGACGTGTGGTCGACGCCCTGACGTGAGAACGCCACCGGCCCGGTAGCGAGCGCGCGCTACCGGGCCGGGCAATATCTGATGACCCGTCAGTCGACCGCCGCCGGAACCTGCGCCTTCGCCTCCCGCTCGGCCGCCGCCTTCTTCGCGCGGCGCTTCATGACCAGGAAGGAGCCGAGCCCGAAGAGCAGGGCGGCGGCCAGACCGAGCCACTGGAAGCGCTGCAACCACGATTCTGCGACCAGGCCGAGGCTGTAGATGAGCGCGGTGGTACCACCGGCCCAGACGATGCCGCCGAGGATGTTGGCGATCAGGAACTTCCAGTACGGCATCTTCAGCACACCGGAGAGCGGCCCGGCGAAGATGCGCAGCAGGGCGATGAAGCGGCCGACGAACACCGCCCACATGCCCCACTTCTCGAACTTCTCCTCCGCCATGGCGACATGGTCGGGACCGAAGTGCTTGGGGAACTTCCGGGCCGCCCAGTCCAGCAGCGGCTGGCCCCCCTTGCGCCCGATCAGATACCCGATGGAGTCGCCGATGATCGCGCCGGCGGACGCGCAGGCACCCAGCACGAACGGGTTGATGTGGTCCGTGGTCGCGGCGAGGATCGCCGCGCTGACGAGAACGATCTCACCGGGCAGCGGAATGCCCAGGCTTTCCACCCCGATGACCACCCCCACCAGGAGGTAGACGCTCACGGCCGGTACGGTCTCGAGCCACTCCTGGATGTGCAAAGCAGCTTCCTCCACTTGATGTCGGGCCCCCGTGGGCCGCTGCCCGGCTCCACCTGTGCCGCCGGGCCGGTCTTTACCCTCGGCACGCCGTATCGGCGCGCCCCGGAAGCGTACTCGATCGGCCGCCACGGACGCCGAACGACGACGGCCCGCCGTGCGCTGCACGACGGGCCGCGGAGCCGGGCTCCGGCTCTTTTGTGACTCGCTTACTTACGCCCCACTCATGTCTCGCTCATGCCTCACTTATGAGGACGCAGCGTCCACACAATGGTCATCTCGCCGGTCACCGCGCCGTTCTCGCGGGTGATCGTGACCGTCACCGGGAACTCCGGGCGCTCACCGGCATCCAGGTCGGCGACCACCTCGGCCACCGGCCGGCCGAGCTCCGCGGTCGCGGTGACGGGGCCCATGGCGAGCTTCTTGTAGCCGATCTCGGCCCGTACGGCCAGCGGCACCGCGCGCCCGAGCTGATCACCGAAGGCCGTCATCACGATCGCGCCGCTCGCGGACTCGGCGAGGGTGAACATCGCTCCGGCGTGCGGACCGCCGACGTGGTTGTGGAAGTCGGACTGGTCCGGCATACGGACCACGGCGCGCTCGGCGGTGGTCTCGGTGAACTCGAGGTTCAGGGTGCGCACCATCGGCACGGATGCCGACATCATTTCGCCGATCGACGGCAGGGTCTCAGAGGACATGGCGGCATGTTACCTGTCGGTAGCTTCGCTTGGGAAGGGTCGCGCGGGGGCCGGCCCGGGGTCGGCCGCGGGTCCGCATCGCCTGGGCAAAAAACCCGTATCCGGCCCGGTCACTCCCCGCATATCGTCGGCACCCATGCGACCGGACCGGCACCGCGGGGTGTCTCGATGACCGTCCGTCCGGCCTGGGCCGGGCGCAACTTCCTGCTGCTCACCGGGGCCACGGTGATCGCGAACCTCGGCAGCTCCGGCGCGCAGATCGCGACCGCCTTCGCGGTGCTCGCGGCCAACGGTTCGGCCACCGACGTCGGCCTGGTGGCCGCCGCCCGTACGATCCCGCTCGTCCTCTTCCTCCTCATCGGCGGCGCGGTCGCCGACCGGCTGCCCCGCCATCGCGTCATGGTGGCCGCGAACATCCTCAACTGCACGTCCCAGGGCCTGTTCGCGCTGCTCGTACTGACCGGGCAGCCGCCGCTGTGGCAGATGGCCGCGCTGGCGGCGCTCGGCGGCACCGGGCAGGCGTTCTTCGCCCCGGCCTCCGAGGGCATGGTGCTCGCCAGCGTCTCCGGCGAGCACTCCGGGCGCGCCTTCGCCGTCTTCCGCATGGGCATGAACGGCGCGACCATCGGCGGCGCCGCACTCGGCGGCGCGCTGGTCGCCGCCGCCGGGCCCGGCTGGGTGCTGGCGATCGACTCGGCCGCCTTCGCCCTGGCGGCCACGTTACGGGCGTTCCTCGACGCCGGCGGGGTGCCCGAGCGGGCCCCCGGCGGCGGGATGCTGCGTGATCTGCGCGACGGCTGGCGCGAGGTCGCCTCGCGGACCTGGCTGTGGGCGATAGTGGTGCAGTTCTCCCTCGTCAACGCGGTGATCGTCGCGGCCGAGGCGGTCTACGGGCCGCTGGTCGCCGAGGAGCACCTGGGCGGCGCCCGGCCGTGGGGGCTGGCGATGGCCGCGTTCGGCGTGGGCACGGTGGGCGGCGCGCTGCTGATGACCCGGTACAAGCCCCGCCGCATCCTGCTGACCGGCACGCTCTGCGTCTTCCCGCTCGCCCTTCCCTCCGCCGCGCTGGCCGTACCTCTCCCGGCGGCGGGACTCAGCGCCGTCATGTTCGGCACCGGTATCGCGGTCGAGGTCTTCTCGGTCGCCTGGATGACGGCGCTCCACCAGGAGATACCCGAGGAGAAGTTCTCCCGCGTCTCTTCCTACGACTGGTTCGGTTCCCTGGCCGGCGTCCCGGTGGCGACCGCACTGGCCGGCCCGGTCCAGAACGTGATCGGGCGACCGGCCGCACTCTGGGGCTGCTCCGCGCTGATCGCCCTGCTGACGGCGGCGGTGCTGTGCGTACGCGACGTACGGGCCCTCACCCGGCGTGATCATGGCCCTGCCCGGGATCCGCGCCGTCCGGAGGAGACGGCGGCGCGCGAGGCTCCCGGGCACCAACGGGACGACGCCTCACTGCCGGACCAGGCACCACCCCCCGTCAGCCGAGGCTGAAGGCCCCCGAAGGCGGTTCCGGCGACGGCGTGGCCTCGGCATCGCGTACGGGCAGCGCCCCCGCGATCAGCCGCCGTAGTGCCGCGCCGTGCTCGACCCGCGCCGGGAACGCATCGCCGGCCACCCGCCGGGTCAGTGCCGCCAGCGGCAGCTCGGCGGACGAGGCGAGCAGGACGGCGTTGCCGAAGCGGCGGCCGCGCAGGACCGAGGGTTCGGCGATCACCGCCAGGTAGGGCAACACCGAGGCGAAATTGGCGAGTTGCCCGCGCAGAAAGTCGAAGGGCGCGCCGTCGGCGAGGTTGGCGGCGTAGAGGCCGTGCGGTCGCAGCACCCGGGCGGCGGCCCGCGCGTATTCGACCGAGGTGAGGTGGGCGGGGACCCGGGAACCGCCGAACACGTCCGCCACGATGACATCGGCGCTGCCCTCGGGCGCCTCCTCCAGCGCCGTACGGGCGTCCTGGGCATGCACCTCGATACCGGAGCCGGCGGGCAGCGGCAGATGTTCCGCCACCAGGGCGAGCAGGCCGCGATCGGCCTCGATGACGTGCTGCCGGGATCCCGGGCGGGTGGCGGCCAGGTAACGGGGCAGGGTCAGGGCGCCGCCGCCCAGGTGGAGCGCGTCGAGGGGCTCTCCCGGGGCGGCGGCCACGTCCAGGGCGTGCGCCAGCCTGCGGACGTACTCGAACTCCAGGTGGGCGGGCGCATCCAGGTCGACGTACGACTGCGGGGCGCCGTCCACGGTCAGCAGCCACGCGCGGCGACGGTCGACATCGGGCAGCAGCTTGGCGGTGCCGTGGTCCACGGGGCGGGTGACGGGGACGGGGTCCGGATCCTGGTCGGGGTCGGCCTGGGGGTGGGTGTCGGGTATCGGACGGGCTGCTGTGCCCGTCGGGCCGGTTGGTGTGTCCACCGTTCCATTGTGCCGGGCGGGACGGGGGCGGAGCGGGCGGGCGGAGCGGACGGACGGAGCGGGCGGGCCGCGCCGGGGCGGAGAGCACCGCGCCCCGTACCCAGGAAGGTACGGGGCGCGGCTGTGGGCCGGCTCACTCCTCCACGGAGCGGACCGTGCCGGCGCCGACCGTGCGGCCGCCCTCGCGGATGGCGAAGCCGAGGCCCTTTTCGAGGGGGACCTCGCGGCCGAGTTCCACCGAGATCGTCACCGTCTCGCCGGGCCGGGCCACACCGCGGTCGCCCAGGTCGACATCGCCGACCACATCCGCGGTACGCAGGTAGAACTGCGGCCGGTAGCCCGTGGCCAGCGGCGTACGGCGGCCGCCCTCCTCCGTCGACAGCACATAGACCTCGGCGGTGAAGCGGCGTCGTGGGGTGACGCTGCCCGGCGCCGCGACCACATGGCCGCGGCGCACCTGGTCGCGGTGGAGCCCGCGCAGCAGCAGCGCGACGTTGTCCCCGGCCTCGGCCGACTGCATGGGCTTGCCGAAGGTCTCCAGCCCGGTGACCGTGGTCTCGGTGTCGGCGCCGAGCACCGCGACCCGGTCGCCGACCCGTACGGTGCCGCGCTCGACGGCTCCGGTGACGACCGTGCCGCGTCCGGTGATGGTCAGAACGTTCTCCACCGGGAGCAGGAACGGCGCGTCCGCGTACCGCTCGGGCATCGGGACATAGGTGTCGACGGCGTCCAGCAGCGCTCCGATGGCCTCCGCCCAGCGGGGGTCGCCTTCCAGGGCGCGGAGCCCCGAGACCCGCACGACGGGGACGTGTTCCCCGTCGTAGCCGTGGGCGCTCAGCAGCTCGCGCACCTCCAGCTCGACCAGGTCGGTGAGCTCCGGGTCGCCGGCGTCGGCCTTGTTGAGGGCGACGACGATGTGGCGGACGCCGACCTGTTTGGCGAGCAGCACATGCTCGGCCGTCTGCGGCATGATCCCGTCGAGCGCGGAGACGACGAGGATGGCGCCGTCGAGCTGCGTCGCACCGGTGACCATGTTCTTGATGAAGTCGGCGTGGCCGGGCATGTCGACGTGCGCGTAGTGCCGGGTGTCGGTCTCGTACTCGACGTGCGAGAGGGTGATGGTGATGCCGCGGGCGGCCTCCTCCGGGGCCCGGTCGATCCGGTCGAACGGTACGAAGGTGCCGCTGCCGCGGTCGCTGAGGACCTTGGTGATGGCGGCGGTGAGCGTGGTCTTGCCGTGGTCGACGTGGCCCATGGTGCCGATGTTCAGATGCGGCTTGGTGCGTACGTATGCCGTCTTGGGCATGGTGTTCTTCCTCGCAACGAAGCGGTGAGAACGGCGACTTCGCGCCGTGGGGACCCCTGAGCCACTCCGACCCTCCCCCTGTGGGGTCCGCCGGACGGTCCGGAGAGGGTCAGCTTCGTGCGCCGTCGGTGAAGGCGACGGCTGCGGTCGCGAGGACGTCGGTGTGGACGTCGTCGGCAGCGGCATCGACGGCAGCCTTCAGCGCGTCCGCGACTGCGGACGGCAGGGAGAGGAAGGCGTGCCGGAACATGCGTCCAATGGTGCCGGGCGCCGGCGGCGGCGTCGAACGATTTATGTGCGGAGGGGGGTTGAGGGGCCGACCGGCCCCCTCACGAGCGTCCGTCGGGCGGGCGGGCGCGGCCACGACACCCCCGTTGGCGTGGCCGCGCCGGCCGTTCGTCGGACCTCTGGATCAAGAGCACCACTTCACGACGGTCCGTTCCATTCCCGCAGTGAGCCCGTCGTCGTACCACGCGTCCGGTGAGGGATCGGGGGATCCGGGGAGTCGAGTCCGTCTCTCCGTTGCGGCTGGGGTGGGAGGCGGTGGTGGCGCTTCCCTCTCGCTGAATGCCGCGGTGGAGGCCGGGGAGCGCCGCCCGGCGGACAGCGCCGGCTGAGCGGCTATGTGCGAGGGCGGGCGCCCCGCCCCCGCGGCCTCATGCCTGGGCGGCGGTGCCCGCGCGCTGTACGAGGTGCGGCGGCGGGGCGATGGCGGGGTCCAGGTCGGGGGCGGACCGGAGGGCGCCCCATGAGGCGTTCAGCGGCAGGACCCCGGCCCACAGCCCGAGTTCGGCGTCCGGGGAGTCGCCGTCGTCCGGCGGGCCGGTGCGTACCTTGACCGAGGACTCGACGAGCGAGAGGGCGAGCAGCGCGGTGGCGGCCAGTTCCTTGCGGCTGGGGCGCCGGGCGTAGTCCCACTGCCCCGGGGCGGACTGTTCGGTCAGGCAGCGCAATCCGGCGAGCTTCTCCTCGTCGTCGGTGACCGGGCGGGGCACTCCGTAGATCATCGCGCTGCGGTAGTTGACGCCGTGCTCGAAGACGGAACGGGCCAGTACGAGCCCGTCGACGTGGGTGACCGTCACACACACCGTGGCTCCGGGGGCGGCGACGAGGCTGCGACTGGCCACCGAGCCGTGGAAGTAGAGCGTGCCACCGTCCGCGCCGTAGACCGTGGGCACCACCATGACCGTGCCGTCCACGGTCACCCCGAGGTGGCATACGAACCCGGCCGCGAGTATGGAGTCCAGTGCGGCGCGGTCCGCGCGGCCCTGCTCGCGCAGCCGCCGGTGGCGGGTGCGTTCCGTTGCCGACAGGGGGCGGGCGGGGGGCGGGGTGGTCATGGAGGTCCTCGGTGTCGTCGTGGGGCGGCCGGCTCCGGTAGCGGGCTCGCAGTCCCGTACCGTGACCGGAGCACACTGATTCCGAGAGTACTGATTCCATGCCCATCAGACGATAGATTTCGCCATATCCGTTGCCAGCAGAGCATTACGCAACCGATTTCGCAGCTCGCACGGCGATACAGGAGCCGCGACGCGCAAAGCCCCCGCCTCGCCCGCACGCCCCGAGAAGGACCGGCAAAGCCCCGCCGGTCGGTCACCGTGGCGGGGCGGGAGGTACGTGGCGAGGCGGGCGGGGCGGGGGCAGGCAGCGAGGCGCGCGGGGTGTCAGGAGCTGAGGTGGTACTGCGTCCACGGCTGGTGGGCCGGCTCGGGTTCCTGGTACGGCGGCTGGGTGATGGTGCCCCACGGGGCGAGTGCGCTGTCCCAGTCGGGGGCGAGGGTGCTCATATCGGCCACGGTTTCCGCCGGTTGCGCCGCGCCGGGGTGCCACGCGGACGCCATGCCGTGCCCGGACGGGGCGGTGGCGTTCCAGGCCGCGGTCTGCTGTGCGGGAATGGTGCACTCGGACTCGTGCAGATCGCCGCGGCGGTGGCGTCCGCCGTAGGTTTCGCCGGCTTGGCCGGGGGCGTGATGGAAACGCCCCTGGGCGGCCAGCTGCTGGGCGCGGGTGAGCAGCCGGTTGAAGTCCAGACCGAATTCGGTGGCAAGTTCGCGCAGATCGACGCCGGTCTGCCAACTGCCGACGAGCACCGCGTCCAACGCCGCCGACCAGGAAGGCTCCGATGAGGAGGCCGCGGTGTCGCGGCTCTCGCGCGGGGTGGCCGTGGGGCGGGTACCGGAAGAAGAAGAATAGGAGGACGGTGCGGCGTCGGGGGTCTGCTCTGACGAGGTATCGGGCGCCGGCGTCGCCGTATCGGTCTCCCGGGGGGCGGCATTGGGAGCCGCGGCGAGCAGCTGCTCGGCGACTGCGCGGGCGTCGTCCTTGCCCACCGTGCGCCGGGCGATCCGCACTTCCCGCTCGTTCAAGCCGAACAGACCCGCCACCGCGCCCGTACTGCCGACGGTCACCGCGAAGGCCGCCAGGACCCGTGACCGGTCGGCCTGCGCCTCGTCCAGCCGGGCCTGGGCCTCCCGCACTCGCTCATCGCCAAGACAAAACGCTTCTGCGAGTACGGCGTTACGGTCCCACAACTCTCTAGGCTCCATACCCTGACAACGCCGCTCCTCCGCAGGTGATCCGATCTTGTCTAGCAAAGCACCCCAAAGCAGGCATTCACACACCAGCTGAAAATCACCCCGCAGCGGAGCCGGCGGGCCCCTCCGCGTACGGAACAGGCGGGCAACACGGACTGTCAGTGGCGTGGGCTACTGTCTCCGCCAGACAGGCATTCGACTGTTCGCCGATGTGCGGTTCATGACGTGTGGTCCGCGCAGCGCGTCCGCAGTTGCTGTCCGCGCTTTACGTTACGCATCACGTTACGCAGTTTTACGTTTCGCACTTCGTGTTCCGCACTGTGTGTTCCGCACCTCTAGGGGGAGGCCATGGCCCGACGTTCTTCGCTCTCACTGTTCCGTTCTTCGGTGTCGCGCTCGTCGGTTTCGGGTGCGCCGGTTTCGCGTACACCGCTTCCGCCGACGTCGGTCCGTGCCGTGGGAGCGGTGCTCGCCGGTGTGCTGCTGTGCGGTACGGCGGCCTGTTCGCCGTCCGGCGGGGCGGCGCGGGACCGGTCGGCGAAGCCGGAGCGGTTCAATGCCGCGCCGATCGCCGCGGTGCGCAAGGCCGTCGACAAGGGCGCCAAGCTCAACTCGCTGTCGTACTCCGTCAATGGCAAGATCGCCGGTCAGGGCACCGTCCAGGGCAAGGTGTCCATCAGCCTGCATCCGCGGGCCCTCGACATGCGGATGACGGCGGCCGGCGGGGTGCGGTCGGGCGAGATCTCGGTACGGCTCATCGGCAACACGGTGTACGTGGACGGGGGCGAGCGCGCGGCGGCGGCCCTGCACGGCAAGCACTGGCTGAAGTTCCAGATGCGGGGCAAGGGGCCGGGCGGCGCGGCCGGTTTCGGAGGCATGCGGCAGCAGGCCGACCAGGACCCGGCGGCGCAGGCGTCGTTGCTCACGCAGTCCAAGAACATCAAGAAGGTCGGCCAGGAGACCGTCGGCGGGGTCCGGACGACGCACTACGCCGGTACGGTCTCGGTCGATGAGCTGCTGAAGCGGCGGCCCGCCAAGGACGCCCTGGCGGCCAAGCGGCGCGAGCGGGCGGTCCAGCGGTACAAGGCCCTCGGGGTGAATGCGCTGACGCTGGATCTGTGGGTCGGACCCGATGACCGTACGGTGAAGTTCCGCGAGCGCGCGACGACGGACCGGGGGCCGCTGGACCTCACCCTGCGCTTCTTCGACGTCAACAAGCCGGTCACGGTCCAGGCGCCGCCCGCGTCCGACACCATGGACCTGACGCAGCGCTTCCGGCAGGGATTCCGGCCGGGGGCCCAGCAGGGCTTCAAGGAACGCGGGGGCGCCGGGGTCGGCACGGGGATAGGCACCGGGTCGGCGTGAGCCCACGCCGACCCATGGGACAGGCCCTGGACGCCAGGGCCTAGACCTGGGCCTCGCTCTCGTCGGGGTGCGGCAGGCCGATCGGGTTGGGGAACGGCAGGACGTCCGCGGCCAGGATGCGTCGTACGACGTCTTCCAGGCCCTCCAGGAGTCGGTCGGTCTGCGGCCTGGAGAGCGGGCGGAGCAGCTGGGCCGCCAGGCGGTCGGTCTCCTCCTCGATACGGTTGCGCTCCTGGCGGCCGCGGTCGGTGGCATCGCCGCGCCGGTCCAGCAGCCCGCGGGAGCGCAGCCGGTCGGCGGCGGCCGCCCATTCCTCCTCGGTCCAGCCGCGGTCCTGCCGGATGGTGTCCTTGGGGACGCGGCCGGCCCCGGCGCTCAGGACCAGGGCCTCGCAGCCGTCGAGCCCTTCGTCGGCGAGGACGCACAGGTGGGCGTCGCCCCGGAACTCGCGCAGTGCGGTGCTCAGTTGCCACAGCCGCTCGACGGGGTCGGCGTGATCGCACAGCGCGCGGTTCGCGGCGAACAGCGGCCGCGCGACGACGGGCGCGTCCTCGACGATCGTCAGCAGCGGGCCCGACAGCTCGGCGGCCGTCTCGTCCAGTCCGGGGTGAATCCCGCGCAGGGCGCCGGCGGCGCGGCGGGCGCGTTCCTCCAGGACATGGGTGGGGCTGACGAGCTGCCAGGCCGCGGGCAGCGCGCGGGCCACCATGCCGGGCGCGAAGACGCCGAGCACGGCGGTGGCGAGCGAGGGTTCCACGGCACCGAGCGGTGCCGTACGGGAGGCGAAGTAGCCCATCCAGAAGCCTTTGAGGCCCAGGGCCTTGCCCAGGCCACGACACTCCTCGTCGAAGTAGGTGACGGCGTGCAGCGGTTCGGTCAACAGCCAAAGCGATCGGGCGCGCAGCTCCATGCCCGCACGCTACCCCTCTAAGATCACCGGCCATGCCCACCAACGCGCGAACCACCGCATCCATAGTGAGCGACGCCCTCGACCACATCACGGCCGGCTACGTCTTTCCGGAACGAGCCGCCGACATCGACAAGGCCCTCCGGGCGCGGCTCGCCGCCGGCGAGTACGACGGACTGAGCGGCCCCGACCTGTGCACGACGGTGACCGCCCAGTTACACGAGATCTGCCCGGACCGGCATCTGCGACTCCTGTGGCGGGACGAGCCGCAGTCCCTCGCACCGGCGGACGCCGACGAGGGCCAGGCGGCGTTCCTCGCGCTGCTGCGCTCCGAGAACCAGGGCATTCGCCGCATCGAGTGGCTCGACGGGAACATCGGCTACCTCGACATCCGGCTGATCGCCGATGCCGGGGAGGGGGGCCGGGCGATCGGCGCGGCGATGGAGCTGGTCGCGCACACCCGCGCCCTCATCCTCGATCTGCGGAAGTGCAGCGGCGGTGCGCCCACCGGCGCCGCCCTGTGGTGCACCTATTTCTTCCCCGACGATCAGGTGCACCTCAACGACATCTACGAGCGCAGGACGGACTCCCTCCGCCAGTACTGGACCGCTTCCCATCTGCCCGCACCGCGTTATCTCGGCCGTCCCGTATACGTGCTGACCAGCGCCGCGACCTTCTCGGGCGGCGAGGACGTGGCGTACACCCTTCAGGCGCACGGTCGCGCGGCGATCATCGGGGAGACGACCGGGGGCGGGGCTCATCCGACCGACCCGTACCCGGTGACCGAGCACATCACCGTCACCGTGCCGACCGCCCGGACGATCAACGCGGTGACGGGGACGAACTGGGAGGGGGTCGGCGTGTCACCGGATCGCGCGGTGCCCGCGGAGCAGGCGCTCGAGGCCGCCGTGGAGGACCTGAAGGGTCGGGAGGAGTAGCCGGGAGGGCTCAGGTGGTGGTGCGGCCGACGCCGCCCGCCCCGAAGCCGGAGTCCCAGGCCCACAGATGGGCGCAGTTGGGGCACTGGAGGTGCAGTCGGCTGCCCTCGTTCGACAGCAGATAGCGCCAGTGGTCGGCGCAGGTGCGGCCGTCGAGGCAGGTGGCGCAGGCCCGGTGGTCCTGACATCCGGGGCACGGCACCCAGGCCCGGCGGCCGATATCGGCGGTGGGATCGAGCGGCAGCATGCTCATGCCTGTCCGGAGGCCGGCAGCACACCCTCGGCGACCAGCATGTCGTAGGTGGCCTGCTGCTCGGCGTCCAGACCCGAGTAGAGCAGCCGCTCGGCCGCCGCCTCGCCCTCCATCACCTCAAGGGGATTCCAGGCGTCGCCCAGCGCCGCGAGCACCTCGGTCCGGCGCCGGGTTTCGTGCTCGGTGAGGTCGAACGCGAATATGTGGTGGTCCGGGCTGTTGCGGTCGATCATGGTGCGGGTCCCATGGCACTTGGGGATGATTCGGACGTGTTTACCAAGTGGGGCGGGACTGAGGAAGCGTCAGACCAGGAGGCCGCGTTCCGACGGCCGGTCCGGGGCGAGGGCCAGGCGGCCCGAATACGCCACATCATGCGGCGTATTACCCATTCCCCTCGATCCGTTTAATCCGTTATGCCCGACATGGCGATGAGTCGGCGAGCGTGACGTATCTCATCGCCCGGCCGCCGGGTCGCCGGGCAGGCGGCGCACCGCGACGGCCGCGGCGTCATCGCCGAGACGTCCGTCCGTATGCGTCAGCAGCTCCTCGCGCAGGCGCCGCAGCAGCTGCTGCGGACTGCTCTCGCTCCAGGCGGCGGCGCGCTCGGCGAGCGGGTAGAACGCGCCCCTGCTGTCGCGGGCCTCGGCCACCCCGTCGGTGTACAGCAGCAGAAGATCACCGGGCTCGAAGGGGAAGGTCTCGACCACGTACTCGGGCTCCCCTGCCAGAACACCGAGGCCGATCGGCAGGGCGGCCCGCTGGGGGTGCAGGATCGTGATCTCACCATCGCGCAGCAGGAGGGCGGGGGGATGACCGCAAGTGATGGTGCGCAGTACGGGCCACTGGTCGGGGATGTCGAAGAGCGAGGCGGTCGCGAAGGTTTCGTCGGTGTCGGCATGGGCGGCGGCGGCACCGCCCGTCGCCCCGTCGCGCACCCTCCCCCCGTCGCGTTCCGCCCCCCTGTCACCGTCCGCCGCCGCGTGGGCGGCCCCCGGGTCGGCGCGCCACTGGCCGCTGTCCCAGCGGACGGCCCCGTCGAGATGAATGGCGAGGTTGGGCAGCGTGGCCTGACGGTGGGCGGCGGCGCGGAAGGCGCCGAGGAGGAGGGCGGCATGGCTGTAGGCGGGCAGCCCCTTGCCCCGTACATCGCCGATGATCAGCCGGGTGCTGTAGGTGGTACGCGCCGCCGCGAACAGATCGCCGCCCATTTCCGCCTCCTCCTCGGCGGGCAGATAGAGCGAGGCGATCTCCAGCGCACCGCTGCGCCGGGGCAGCGGCCGCAGCAGGACCTGCTGGGCGACACCGGCCACCGAGCGGCTGCGGATGAGCCGTCGCTCGTTGCGTTCCCGTACGGCGGCGAACAGCACGACCAGCGCGCTGACGGCCACCAGGGCGGCGATCTGGGCCTGGAGGTTCTCGGTGAACAGCACGCCCCGCGCGATCCCGATGAACACCTGGGCGGCGACCGCGAGAGCACCGATCGCGGCGGTGACACGGGGCCCCGCGAAAGCCGCCGAGACGGCGGGCGCGGCGACGAGGAGCGGCCCGAGATGGATGTCGGGCGGCGAGAGCACATCGATCACGACAACGGTGACGATCAGTCCGACCGGGATCAGCGTCAGAACAGGGCTCAGACCTCGCCGCCCGGGCAGCAGCCCCCGGAGGGCTTCAGACAGCCGTCGCGCCAGTCGTCCAGGCATGTGCACCAGCCGTTGAAAGGCCATGCACCATATTTGCACCCATAACAGATAAATGTCCGCTTAGTGCGGCGGCGCATCTCCCACGCGCCCGGTGACGCACCCGGTGCCATGCCTGGCGACGCGCCCGGAAACGCACGTGACGCCCTTCACCGATCGTCGCCGATCTTCAGCGACCGACCGATTCGCGCCGGCCCCCCACCCCAACTCCCCTACCAACAGAACGAGTTATCCCATCCGTCCCGCCGGGCACCCCGCCACCGCACACACCCCCTACTCGATGACCAGCTCGACATCGATGTTGCCGCGGGTGGCCTTGGAATACGGGCAGTACTGATGGGTCGCCTCGACCAGCTGGCGCCCGGTCTCGCCGGCCAGGGCGTCCGGCAGCTCCACCCGCATGACCACGGCCAGGCCGAAGCCGGTGTCGTCCTTGCCGATGGAGACCTCGGCGGTGACCGAGACATCCTTGGTGTCGATCTTCATCTGGCGCCCGACATTGCTCATGGCGCTGGCGAAGCAGGCCGCGTATCCGGCGGCGAAGAGCTGCTCGGGGTTGGTGCCCGCACCATTGCCCCCGAGCACGGGCGGCAGGGCCAGGGCGAGGTCGACCTGCCCGTCGGAGCTGACGGCCCGGCCCTCGCGGCCATTGGCGGTGGCGACAGCGGTGTACAGCGCGTCCATGTGTTTTCCCTCTCGCACGGCATCGAGCTTCATTGAGCTTCATTCAGGGGCAACCATTGCACACACTTAGATTGGATGCAACTTGGTTGTACACAACTCAATAACCAGCGAGCTAATCTGAACCCATGACCACGCTCCCGGTACCCGACTCCGAACTGCTCCGCCTCGACCACCAGGTCTGCTTCCAGCTGCATGCCGCCTCGCGCGCCTTCGGCAGCGTCTACCGGGACGCCCTCAAGGACCTGGGCCTGACCTATCCCCAGTACCTGGCCATGCTGGTCCTCTGGGAGCACGGCGCGCAGCCCGTCAAGGCCATCGGCGAGCAGCTGCGGCTGGACTCCGGCACCCTCTCCCCTCTCCTCAAGCGGCTGGAGGGCGCCGGCCTGGTACGCCGCGAGCGCAGCACCGAGGACGAGCGCTCGGTGACCGTCCATCTGACGGCCGCCGGCGAGGACCTGCGGGAACGGGCCCTGCCGGTGCCCCGCCGGATGCTGGCCGCCACGGGCCTGACCGTCGAGGAACTTCGTATGCTGAGGGGTCTGTTGGGACGGGTCACCGCCGCCCTCGACGAGGTCTGACGCCCCGTCGGCGTACGGCCAGGGGCCGGGCCCGTGGGCCGAGTCCGACGACGTCTCCCCGTACCCTCCGTCGGCCCGTGCCGTTAGGACAGGCAGATGCCATCCAGCGTGTGCGGCATGGGGCCGCGCACTCCCTCGCACGCCCCGGTACGCCCATCACTCCATTGAGCTACCGAGGTTGGGGAGTCCTCGGGACCACGGCGTATAAAGAGTGGCCGAACCAGCCGGAGCCGCCGGCGAGCACCCGCCAGGACGCGGTTGGCAGCACGCCTACGAACAGCGGAGGAGCGCCACGTGAATGCGGCAGAAGTTGTCAACGACCTGCTGGTCCAACGATTCGGGGTGGCAAAGGCCGACATCCGCTTCGAGACCCCGCTGCGCAAGCTGAAGATGGACTCCCTGGCGCTGGAGGAACTCCGGGTGCTCATCGAGGTCCAGCTGGACATCGATCTCGATGAGGTGGCGCTGACCTCGCGGGACACCGTGGGTGCGCTGGTGTCCGCCGTCGACGGCAAAGTCGCGGCGTGACCGCCCGGCAGCAGCCGTTCTCCGCGGCGGTGACGGGGCTGGGGCTGGTGACCGCGGCAGGTGTGGGCGCGAAGGCCGCCTGGCACACCATCACCCATGACTGCGCGCCCGGCGGGGTGTCCCGGCCGGACGAACTCATGGACCTCCCCTGCGACTTCATGTACACGGTCGGGGACCTGGACCCGGCCGAGGTGCTGGGTGTGGCGACCCAGCGGCTGATGGACCGCTTCTCGCAGTTCGCGGTGATCGCCGCCCGCGAGGCGGTCGCGGATGCCGGGCTGGAGCCGGAGACCTGGGACAGCGCCCGGGTCGCGGTCGTCATCGGCTCCGCGCACGGCGGCGTGTCCTTCTACGACGAGCAGCACACGACGATGCTCCAGCGCGGCGCCCGCCGGGTCTCCCCCAAGCTCGCCCCGCTGAGCGTCATCAACAGCGCGGCCAGCAGCGTCTGCACGGACCTGGGCGTGCACGGTCCCAGCTTCGGTGTGGCGACGGCCTGCTCCTCCGGCGCCGTCGCGGTGGGCACCGCGCACCAGCTGCTGCGCGCCGGGGTCTGCGATATCGCCATCGCCGGCGGCGCGGAGTCGACCATCGCACGCCTGCTGGTCGCCAGCGCCTGCCAGATGAAGGCGGTCTCCACCCGTCGGGACAAGCCGTCCGCGGCCTGTCGGCCCTTCGATGTGGAGCGGGACGGTTTCGTGGTCGGCGAGGGCGCGGGTTTGCTCGTACTGGAGCGGCCCGAGCACGCCCGCGCCCGGGGAGCCACCGTCCGCGCACAGGTCTCGGGGTACGGCGCATCGAGCGATGCCTACGCGGCGGTGGCGCCGGACCCCGACGGCACGGGCATCGAGCGGGCGCTGCGGACGGCGCTGGCGGACGCGGAGGTCGCGCCGGGCGATGTCGGATACGTCAATGCGCACGGCACCTCGACGGTCGTCAACGATCTGATCGAGGCGATGATGCTGGAGCGGGTGCTCGGCGATCATCTGCTGGTCTCGTCCACCAAGGCGATGACCGGACACACCCTGGGCGCCGCCGGCGGGATCGAGACCGCGCTGACCGTGCTGGCGCTGGAGCACCAGCTGGTGCCGCCGACCGCCAATCTTGAGGTGCCCGATCATCGGATCCCCCTCGACCTCGTGCGCCAGGAAGCCCGGCCCGCGAGGTTCGACTGCGCGGTCAAGACGTCGCTCGGCTTCGGCGGACACAACGCCGCGCTCGTGCTGACGCGCGGTTAGCCCCGTTGCCGCCCCTGGCTCCGCACCCCACGAATATTCCGCACCCGCAAACAGTGACCGATGGGAACGGGCGCGCCACCTCGGCGCGGCCCGTTCCCGTCGGTCTTCTCCCGCTTCTCCCGAAGGAATCAGCCATGGCCGAGGAATCGATCCGCTCGCTGTCGGTGAGCGGGGTGTCCTATTCGTACCGGGTGGTGCGGCAGCCGGACCGGGTCACCGAGCCCGTCATGGTGCTGGGCGGCGCATTGCAGGGCATGTACGGCTGGCCGCAGATGGACGAGCATCTGGGGCCGTTCGCGGAGGTGGTCACCGCCGACCTGCCCGGCATGGGCAGCGCCGACCCGCTGCCGCCGGGGCCGTGCATCGGCCTGCTGTGCGCGGCGATCCAGCACATCATCGACGATCTGGACGTGCCGCGGATCAATCTCTTCGGCTTCTCCTACGGCGCGGGCCTGGCCTATACGTGCGCCCAGCGCTTCCCGGGGCGGATCGCGCGGCTGGCGCTCGGCGGCGTTCCGACGCACATCACCACCACGCAGATCGACCACTGGCGGCGGGCCGCCGAGCATCTCTTCCGCGGTGAGCTGGAGTCCTTCGCCACGGTGAGCACCGAGGGACTGATGTGTCTCGACGAGAGCCGGCATGTGACCAAACGGCAGTTGGCGTACCGCTATGTGCGGCGCTCGATGCTGCATGCGGCGCGGCACTCCCCCCATGCCGTCGACTCGGTGCGCCGCGCGCTGACCGACCGCCCGGACTTCTCCCGCGGCCTGAGCGGCGTACGGACGCTCGTCTTCAGCGGCGAGCACGACACGGTGACCTCGTCGGCCCGGCAGCGCGACTTCGCGGCCCGGATCCACGGGAGCCGCTTTCTGTCGATTCCGGACGCCGATCACTGGGTGGTGCTGGAGCGCCCGCTGGAGGTCGCCGACCTGGCCACGCGATTCTTCACGGACGCGCCGCTGAGCTCGGCGCCGTGTCTGTTCGCGGCGTCGGACGATGCGTGGGCGGTCGGGGATCCGGCGTATGCGTGAGGGCGCGTCGTAGGGGCCGTCGCGGGGGCCGCGTAGTGGTGAGGCGGATCGGCGGGGGCGGGGGCGGGTAGCCGGGCTGACCTGCGGCGATGCGGACGGGCCCGTATATTTCCTTGCGGTTATATAACTCCAGAGCAATACTGGTGCCATGCCCATACCGTTCGACGTCCTCGCGGAACCGAGCCGACGCAAGATCCTCGATCTGCTGCTGGAGCGGCCGCATCTGGTCGGTGAGCTCACGGCGCGGCTAGGGCTGAGCCAGCCCGGTACGTCCAAGCATCTGCGGGTGCTGCGCGAGGCCGGGCTGGTCCAGGTCCGGCAGGAGGCCCAGCGCCGCTGGTACGCGCTGCGGCCCGAGCCGCTGGCGGAGCTCGACGCCTGGCTGGCGCACTACCGGCATCTGTGGACCGGGAGCCTCGACGCCCTCGAACGGCATCTCGACGCCATGGAGGACGACCCCTCATGAACCCGCACTCCGACACCCTCACCACCGCCGACGGCCGCACCGCACTGCGGATGGAGCGCCGGCTGGCCCACCCCCCGGAGAAGGTCTGGGCCGCGCTCACCGATCCGGCGCGTATCGGGCAGTGGTTCCCTGCCGAGGTCACGGTGGAACTGCGGCCCGGTGGGGCGATGACCTTCTCCATGCCCGGGGTCAGCGGTATCGCGCTGGCCGGAACGGTCACCGATGCCGAGGAACCGCGGCTGTTCGCCTTCTCCTGGGGCGAGGACCATCTGCGCTGGGAGATCGCCCCGGACGGCGACGGTTCGCTGCTGACCTTGGTGCACACCTTCGGCGACCGCTTCGGCGCCGCGAGCTTCGCCTCCGGCTGGCATCTGTGCCTCAGCTCGCTGTCACAGCTGCTCGACGGCGAGTCGACGGCCGTGCATCCCGACTCGGGCGCACTGCACGAGGCGTATCTCGAACAGTTCGACCTCGGTCACGGCAGCGTCGAGGAGACGGCCAACGGGGCACGGATCCGTTTCGAGCGTCAGCTGGTACGGCCGTCCGCTGCCGTCTGGGCGGCGCTGACCGGGGGCGATGAGCCGGCACCGGGCGAGCCCGTGCCGGACGGCTTCACCGCGGAGGGGGTGGCGGGCGGGCCGGTCACCGAGGTGCGGGCGGCGGAGCTGCTGGCGTACCGCTGGGATCCGCAGGGCAGGGTCCGCTGGGAGCTGCGGCCGGGCACCGGCCACGGGCCGCGTCTCGTACTGACCCAGACCGGGCCGCGGGGCTTCGACACCGAGGCGGCGCTGGCTGCATGGCATGCGCGGCTCGAGCATCTGGCGGCCCGGCTGCTGGAGGACTGACGGCGCAGCGGCCCGTTATTGGCGCTCCTTGTGCGGTGGCGCACAAGGAGCGCCGTCGCATATCGGCAAAAACGCCCATGAAACGCCCATTGGGCGTGTGAGCCAGGCAACTTCGGCGGTCTCCGAAAGCCGGTTTCGGCGGGCTATGCAGTGACGCCGGGCACAGGACGTAGCTCACTTACGAGCTTTCCTAGTGGGCACATCTCCGACGGAGAGCGCCTTCCGCGGCCTTTACAACGGACATTTCACGTCATCTCACGAACATCGGTAGTACTCGGCACCATTGCCACCATCCAGGGCGCTGGCTAAACATGTTTCTCGGCAGCACCGAGAACGAGCCGATGACCTCAGCCAGAGCGGCGAGCGCGGCACAGACCCTCGGGACACAACAGCCACCGAAGGCCACCCGCCTTTACCCGCCACCCCCCTGGAAGAGGTCACTTCGCATGCTTCGCACCACCCTGCCCCGCACCGCCCGCATCGGCCGCACCCACAAGCTCTCCGCGGCGCTGGTGGCCACCGCGAGCTGCGCGGCGGCCGTTGCGCTGGCGACGCCGAGCCAGGCCGCGACGCCGGCCGGCCACCTGGCCGCCGCGACCGCCGCCGACCACATCAAGGTCACCGCCGTCGCCACGCAGGCGCACACCGCGAAGCAGGCCGCGTCCAAGGACGGGCAGCAGTACGGGAACAACCTGGACGGCTGGATCCGTCAGTCGCTCGACATCATGAAGTCCAAGGGCATTCCCGGCTCCTACGAGGGCCTGCACCGCAACATCATGCGGGAGTCCAGCGGCAACCCCAACGCCGTCAACGGCTGGGACGTCAACGCCGTCAACGGCATACCGTCCAAGGGTCTGCTCCAGGTCATCCAGCCGACGTTCAACACGTACCACGTGGCCGGCACCGCCGATAACCTGACCGACCCGGTCGCCAACATCACCGCCGCCGCCAACTACGCGGCCGCCCGCTACGGCTCGATCGACAACGTCAACTCCGCCTACTGAGCCGCCTTCTCAACGGCACACGGCAGCAGCAACGGCAGTGGCCCTGCCCGCATCGCGCGGGCAGGGCCACTGCCGTTCTCGTTGCTGTCCAGGCGTCAGAAGCCGATCCCGCCCCAGGGACCGAACAGCGCGTGCAGCACACGGCCGACGAGGAACAGGCCCTCGCGGTCGTAGCGGTGGCGACCGTCACCGCGGCCCTCGTCGCGACCGCCACCACCACCGCGGGCGCGGTCGTCCATGCGGACGTGACGACGGCCCTCGTCCATCCGCATGTGCCGACCCTGGCTGTGGTGCGCGCGCTGCCCGTGTTCGGGGTTGGGCGTCGCGGCGGCAGCACCGGTGGCGATGACGCCCGCCACAAGGGCGCCGGTGAGAACGGTGGAAACACGACGTAGCATGGGATTTCCCTACGGTGAGTGAGCGGTGAACTACACCTTGCGGTCTCACCATCGGGCACATAGGGATCCGCGGCCACACGACAGCCCGGATGCTGCTGCGAACGGACCATCAGCACCGCCGTTTCGCCGTAGCGAAATCTCCCTGACGGGCTAGCTCGATGGACGCCCGAAGGCGGGTGGCGTATCGCACCGCACCGCGTCCCTTACCGGTTGCCGTGCGTGCCCGTATTCCGCGCCCTTCCAGGTCCCGGAATGGTGCCGTGCGCCACATTTCTGGAATCCGTGAGACCCGGCTCACTGAATAACCCGGATTCCCTTCCGGCGTCCCGGGCAGAGGACGGGTACGGGGAAAGCTCAATTCGCATGTGAGCCAGGCAACTTTGGCGCGGCAGGGGAAGGCAATTCGGGGCCGCCACGGGTGATGCCGGGCACAGGGCGTACGTCACGTACGACCTCGACTAGTGGACGAAATAGCGCCGCTGGGGCGGGAAATGGGCCCGGGTGCGGGCGTGGCCGGGTATCTCACGAAGATGCCTAGTACCGGCCATCATTGCCAGCGACCGGGGCGGTCGCTAACTATGGATTTGCGCCGGGAACGAGCCAGCGAATTAAGCCTCTGAAGGCGAACGCAGCGAATAACTCCCGGACGCACCACGCGCCGCAGTAAAGGCCATCTCCCCCGTCCCCCGTACCTGGAAGAGGTCACGCATGCCCAGCTTCACCCTGCCCCGCACCGCCCGCATCACCACCACTCACAAGGTCGCCACCGCCGTCCTGGTCGCCGCCGGTGCCACCACGGCCCTGGCCGTCACCGCCCAGCCGAGCACCGCGCAGGCCACCGCCTCGCACGCTTCGGTCGCGGTCAAGCCGGTGAGCGCGAACGGTATGCCGACCCCGGTGCAGGTCAAGAGTGACGCTCCCAAGGTCGCGCACCCGGCCATCGAGGCCGTCGCCGCCCAGGTCAAGGCCCAGGAAGCCCCGAAGAAGGCGCACACCGCCAAGCAGGCCGCCAACCGCTCCACCGAGCGCAAGGCCGTGCGCAAGGCTGAGCCCAAGGCCGAGCCCAAGCGCTATGCGAACAACCTGGACGGCTGGATCCGTCAGTCGCTCGACATCATGAAGGCCAAGGGCATTCCGGGCACCTACGAGGGCCTGCACCGCAACATCATGCGGGAGTCCAGCGGCAACCCCAACGCCGTCAACGACTGGGACATCAACGCCATCAACGGCATTCCCTCGAAGGGTCTGCTCCAGGTGATCCAGCCCACGTTCGACCGTTTCCACGTGGCCGGTACCGCCGACAGCCTGACGGACCCGGTCGCCAACATCACCGCCGCGGCCAATTACGCGGCCGACCGTTACGGCTCGATCGACAACGTGAACTCCGCGTACTGAGCCTGGGGGCAGGACATCGTGAACAAGCCGACGGAGCGGTCGGCGTAGGCAGTGCGAAGCGGCGGAATGGCGCGTTCGCCGCTGCACAGCCCAACGGGCCCCGGCATTGAGCCGGGGCCCGTTCGCATGCCCGGATATGACGGCCGGTCGGGTGAGATGCCCCGGCCGGTCGGCGGACCGCGGCCCGGTCGGGCCTTAGCTGCGGTCGGATGAGCGTATGAGTCTTCTTATCGGCAGAATTCTGCTCGCATTCCGCCGTACCTGACCCAACCGAAGGACTTCGGAGGCACGCGATGCCCTTGCGCAGATCCGGTCCGGCCCGCCGCCGCTCACGCCATATCGTGGCCGGAACGTTCGTCTCTCTCTTCACCGTGCTCGTGCTGCCCCTCACGCTGCCCGGCGCCGCTGGGGCCTCGGACGCGGGAAAGAGACCCGCGCACCCCGAGCAGGACTGGATGGGCTCCACCATCGCCGCCCACGAGGGGGGCGACCGCGCCGGGGGCGCCGAGCCGCGGGGTGGCCGGCCGGCCGTGGCCGGTGTGGATGTCTCCAGCCACAACGGCAAGATCGGCTGGTCGGGGCTGCGCGACGCCGGCATGAAATTCGCCTACGTCAAGGCCACCGAGGGCGACAATTACCGGAACCCGTACTTCCGTCAGCAGTACAAGGGCGCATACGACGCGCGGCTCATCCACGGTGCCTACCATTTCGCGCTGCCGGACCACTCCTCCGGTGCCGTGCAGGCGCATTACTTCGCGACCCACGGCGGTGCCTGGTCGCGGGACGGCAGGACGCTGCCGGGGGCACTCGACCTGGAGTACAACCCGTACGGTTCGACGTGCTACGGCAAGAGCCACCCGGAAATGACCGACTGGATCGCGGATTTCGCGCGGACCTACCGGGCCAAGACCGGACGCGACGTGGTGATCTACACCTCGACCAACTGGTGGAAGCGGTGCACCGGGAACTCCGCGCGCTTCGGCATCTCCAACCCGCTGTGGATCCCGCATTACGGCGGCTCGCTCGGCGCGCTGCCGGCCGGCTGGAAATTCCACAGCATCTGGCAGCACACCTCGTCGGGTCCGGGCATCGGTGACCGCAACCGTTTCAACGGTTCGCTCTCCCGGCTCATGGTCCTCGCGAACGGCGGCTGACCCCTCCCTGCCCCCGCGCCTCATCTCCGCGCGGTAACGGCCGGTCCCCGGCGCCTCTTTCGGCGCCGGGGACCGGCCGTTGTGTCCAACTTCGGGGGAATTCCGGAATATCTCGGACCGCCCGACACAAGTTCCGTGTTACGTCGCGGAATTGCCGTACGGCTGAGTGAGGATTTCCAAGGCATGGCCCGCGGGATCCAGGAAGTACACGCCGCGCCCGCCGTGGTGGTGATTGATCTCGCCCGGATGCTGCTGCCGGGGATCGGCCCAGTACGTGAGCCCGGCTTCCTTGATGCGGGCGAACGACGCATCGAACTCGTCCTCCGAGACGAGGAAGGCGTAGTGCTGCATCGTGAGGTGCTGCGGATCGACGGTGGCGAAGTCCAGTGTGACGCCATTGGACGTGGCGACGGGAATGAAGGGGCCCCATTCCGGACCGACCTCAAGGCCAAGGATATGCGCCAGGAATTCGGCGGAAGCCCGGTTGTCCCGGGCGGAAATGATGGTGTGGTTCAACTCGACTGACACGGTGGAATGCCTCCAGCGGGCATCTCCCGGGCACCTCCACGCTTCACCCGGACGGTGACCGACGCGCGATGCCGTGCGCACATCCTCGGCATGTGGCAAAGGCGCTGTCAAGGCGCGCCGGTGCTCTCCCGTTCTTCCAGATGCGGCAGTTCGCCCTGCACGGCGCGTACCGGACCGCCGTCGAGGACGGCGCGGAGTTCCTGGGCGGCGAGCCGGCCGAAGGCGGCGGTGTCGCGGACAAGTGCCGTCAGCCGGGGGTGAGTTACCCGGCACAGCGGAGAGTCGTCCCAGGCGACGATCGAGAGGCCGCGCGGGACGGGGATACCGCGCTCGGCGGCGACCGAGGCGCCGGCCACCGCCATCACATCGTTGTCGTAGATGATCGCCGTGGGCGGTTCGGCCGTGTCGAGGAGGCGGCGGGTGGCCTCGGCGCCCTCGGCGTCGGAGTAGTCGGTGGTCACCGAGCGGACCTGGCGCGTATCGAGGCCGCGCCGGGCCGCCTCACTGCGCAGTGAGCGGATCCGGCGTGCGGTGTGGGCCAGTTCCGGCAGGCCGGCCACATGGACGATGCGGCGGTGGCCGAGGCCGTGGAGGTGGTCGAGGATCCGTGCCATGGCCTTGGCGTCGTCGGCCCATACGGTGGGCAGCGGGGGCGGCGCGGAGTCCGGTCCGGGGGTGGCCAGGCCGCCGACGACGACCGCGGGGAGGCCGAGCGAGCCGAGCAGCCGCGGCCGCGGGTCCTCGGTGCGCGGGTTGACGACGAGCACGCCGTCCACCCGGCGTTCGGCCCACCAGCGGCGGTAGAGCGCGCATTCGGCCGCGAGGTCCGGCACGACCTGGAGGAGCAGCGCGGTGCGGTGCGCGGAGAACACTTCCTGGATGCCGGAGACCAGTTGGAGGAAGAACGACTCCACGCCGAGGGTCCGTGCGGGGCGGGCGAGCACCAGCCCGATGCAGTCGGCGCGGTCGCCGGACAGGGCGCGGGCGGCGCTGTTGGCCTGCCAGCCCAGTTCCTGTGCCACGCGCCGGATCCGGGTGCGGGTGCGGTCGGAGACGCCCGGACGGCCGTTGAGCGCGAAGGAGACGGCGCTTTCCGAGACCCCGGCCCGTCGGGCGATGTCCTTGATCGTCGGCCGGCGTGCCGGGGGTCGGCGGGCGGCCTCACCGGATGCTGTCATGGCGCACTTCCTCGGGGCGTGGACGGTACTCACTAAACCGCATTAGTAGCGGCAGTCCGAGCAGACTGACCAGCGAGAAAAGATCTGTCAACCCGCTTTTCGGCCGCTTCCTGGGAGACCGCGCGGTCCCCGGTATTGACACTCGCCAAATCGCCTCAGTACGGTCTGCCGCATCGTTACGGTGTGGCCGTCATACAGCAATTCTGCTTGTATCGCAAAGGAGCCAGCCATGCGTATCTTTCGCCGTGGAGCCGTGGTCGGCGTGGCCCTGGTGACCTCAGTGATGGCGCTTACCGCGTGCGGGGGCCCGGGAAATTCCGCGGGGTCCGACGCTGTCACGGGAAAGGTCGAGGGGCAGGTCACCTTTCAGACCTGGAATCTCAAGGCGCATTTCAAGGATTACTTCGAGGGTGTGATCGCGGACTTCGAGAAGAAGTATCCGGACGCCCATGTGAAGTGGATCGACCAGCCGGCCGAGGGCTATCCGGACAAGCTCAGCGCGGATGCGGCGGGGGGCACGCTGCCCGATGTCGTCAATGTGTCGCCCGATCTCGCCTATCCGCTGGCGAAGGCGGGGCTCGCGCTCGACCTGGACAAGGCCGCGGGGAGGTACCGCGGGGAGGTACCGCGGGGAGTATCTCGCCGGGGCGTGGCGCAGCCAGCGGATGCCGGGGCTGCCGGGGGTCTACGCCTTCCCGTGGTATCTGAACACCGGCCCGATGTTCTACAACAAGCAGCTCTTCGCGCGGGCCGGTCTCGATCCGGAGAAACCTCCGAAGACCTATGACCGGCTCTTCGCGGATGCCGTGACGATGGCGAAGCGGAGCGGCGGGAAGACGGCGATGCTGGCGAGTACGCCGAGCATCGAGGATTTTGGACGCTATGGCGTACGGCTGATGAATTCCAGCGGCACTCGGTTCACGTTCAATGATCCCAAGGGCGTCGAGTTGTTACGGCATTACCGGGAGCTGTATGCGGCCGGGGCGCTGGATTCGCAGGCGCTCACCGCACAGGCCGAGTCCGCGGGGCGGAAGTTCGAGCAGCAGTCGGTGGCCATGAATCCGGGCAGCGCGCTGGATCTGGAGAATTTCCGGAAAGAGGCGCCGGGTCTGTACCGGAACATCGGGATCACGGATGCGGTCAACAACACCGGCCGGGCCAATATGTATGTCCAGGGCCTGATGGTGAATGCGCAGAGCAGGGTGAAGCCGGCCGCCGTGGCGTTCGCTCATTTCGTCACCGGCGCGCAGCAGCAGATGGCCTTCGCCAGGAAAGTGGCGATCTTTCCCAGTACCAAGGGGACGCTGGACGATCCGTACTTCACCAGGGAGGACGGCACCGATGCGACCCGGGTGCGGGTGGCCGCGGCCCGGTCGCTGCGGACCGCGGTGAACTACACGCCGGTGGCGCTCAGCGATCAGATGAAGACGGTGCTGCGCAATGCGGTCGCCCGGGCGGTGCAGGGCAAGCAGTCGCCGAAGGCGGCGCTGGACGCAGCGGCCGCCGAGTGCAACCGCCTGCTCGCGACGGGCTGAGGCCACGGTGAGCGCCCGGCGGCCCGCCCGTCGTACCTGCCCCCGCATCTGTACCCGCCCCCGCCCCCGTATCCGTACGCATCTGCCGTCGACTCCCTGGCTGTTCCTGGCGCCCGGGCTGCTGATCTCCGCGGCGTTCGGCCTCTACCCGTTTCTGAGCACCGTCGCGCATTCCTTCACCGACGCGCGCACCCTCACCGGCGGGCGCTATGTCGGCGGCGCCAACTACCGGGAGCTGATCCACGACGCGATGTTCTGGACGGGGCTGCGCAACAGCCTGCTGTACGTCCTGGGGGTCGTCCCGCTGCTGGTGATCCTGCCGCTGCTGCTGGCCCTCCTGGTGCGCCGGCACATCCCCGGGATCACCTTCTTCCGGGCCGCGTTCTACACCCCGGTGGTGGCCTCCGTCGTCGTGGTCGGGCTGATCTGGGTGTGGCTGCTGGACGACCGGGGGCTGATCAATGCGCTGCTGGAGGGGCTCGGGTTCGGGCGGGTCGGTTTTCTCGGCGATCCGTGGTTGCTGCTGCTCAGCGCGATGGCGGTGACCGTCTGGAAGGGGCTCGGCTACTACATGATCATTTATCTGGCGGCGCTCGCCGGTGTCCCCCGTGAGCTGCACGAGGCGTGTGCGGTCGACGGCGCGGGGACCGTGCGCCGCTTCGTCACGGTGACCGTGCCCGCGGTGCGGCCGACGATGGTGCTGGTGGGCGCGCTGGCCTCGGTCAATGCGTTCAGGGTGTTCTCCGAGGTCTATCTGATGGCCGGTCCGACGGGCGGCCCCGGCGGCGAGGACACCACCTTGGTGATGCTCGTCCGGCAGGTCGGTACCGGTCTCAGCGGCCGGGTCGGCTATGCCTCGGCACTGTCCGTCGTCGTCTTCGTCCTCACCCTCGGCCTGATGCTGCTGGTGCTGCGCGCCTCGCGGCGGGAGGGCGGGGCATGAGCGAGCGCAGCGAGCTCATCATCAAAGGGCGCGCGCTGAGCGAATGCGAAGCCGAACGTAGCGTGGGGGTACCCCCGGTCGGAGACGGGGGGAGTTTCGGCATGAGCCGCACGGACCGGGAGGAGCGGCGGGGCGAACGGCGGCTGCCCCGCCGGCAGCTGGCGCTGCGGTACGTGCTGCTGCTGGCCGTCCTGGCCCTCACGGTCGGCCCGTTCCTGTGGCAGCTGTCCACCTCCCTCAAGGGGCCCGGCGAGGACCTCTACCGCTATCCGCCGAGCCTCGTCCCGCACCACCCCACGCTCGCCAACTACGCGGGCGTGGCCCGGATCGTCCCCGTGTGGGACTTCGCGCTGAACTCGCTCAAGGTGGCCACCGCCAATGTGCTCACCAACTGCGCGGGCGCCGCGCCGGCGGGCTACGCGCTGGCCCGGCTGCGCTTTGCGGGCCGCACGGCCGCGCTGGGGGTCTTCCTCATGGCGATGCTGGTGCCGGTCGAAAGCATCATGATCGCCCAGTTTCTGACGATGCGGGATCTCCGGCTGAACGACACCCTGCTCGGGGTGGTCCTGCCCGGCTGTATCGGTGCGATGAATGTGCTGCTGATGCGCAATGCCTTCGCCGGACTGCCCTACGAGATCGAGGAGGCGGCCTTCGTCGACGGCGCGAACGCCTGGCAGCGGTTCGTACGGATAGCGCTGCCGTCGGTCCGGGGCACCCTCGCCGTCGTGGCGATCTTCGCCTTCATGGGCGCCTGGGACGACTTCCTGTGGCCGCTGATCGTGCTCAGCGACCAGTCGAAATTCACCCTGACCATCGGCCTGAACTTCCTGCACGGCACCTTCGCCGACGACCAGCGGCTGGTCGCGGCGGGCACGGTCATCGCCGTCCTGCCGCTGATCGTGCTGTTCGCCTGTCTCCAGCGTTATTTCTTCCGCGGCGTCGGCGAGGGTGCCGTCAAGGGCTGATCCGGCCGCCGCCCCGAGCCCCGCGCCCCGTTCCGCCCTTTGGAGGAGCCCATGCGATTCGGCGCCAACTACACGCCCGGCCAAGGGTGGTTCCACCACTGGCTGGACTTCGACCTGGATGCCGTACGCGCCGATCTCGACTCCCTGGCCGGGCTCGGGCTCGACCACATCCGGGTCTTTCCGCTCTGGCCGCTCTTCCAGCCGCACCGCACCCTGATCCGGCCGCGCGCCGTGGACCAGCTCGTCCAGCTGGCCGATGCGGCCGCCGAACGCGGCCTGGACGTCGCCGTCGACGGCCTCCAGGGACATCTCTCCAGTTTCGACTTCCTGCCCGCCTGGACGCAGACCTGGCACCGCCGCTCTCTCTTCACCGATCCCGAGGTGCTCGCCGCCCAGGAGGAGTATCTGCGGACGCTCGCCGCCGCCCTCGCCGACCGGCCCGCCTTTCTCGGGATGACGGTCGGCAACGAGATCAACCAGTTCGCGGACGGCCCGCACCCGGATCCGGACCGCATCACCGCCGCCCAGGCCACGGCCTGGCTGGAACGGATGCTGGCGGCGTGCGAACGGGGCGCGCCGGGCCGGATGCATGTGCACGCCGAGTACGACGCGGCCTGGTACCGCGACGGGCACCCCTTCACCCCCGCGCAGGCCGCCCGGCTCGGCGCCGCGACCGCCGTGCACTCCTGGGTGTTCAACGGCACCGCGCAGCGCCATGGCCCGGACGGTATCGCCACCGAGCAGCACGCCGCGTATCTGATCGAGTTGTCCAAGGCGTGGGCCGCCGATCCGCACCGCCCGGTATGGCTCCAGGAGGTCGGCGCGCCGGCCCCGCTCATCCCCGAGGACCGGGCGGCCCGTTTCACGGAGGCGACCGTCGTCAACGCGCTGGACTGCCCGGACCTGTGGGGCATCACCTGGTGGTGCTCCCATGACGTCTCGCGGTCGCTGGCGGACTTCCCGGAGCTGGAGTACGGGCTGGGGCTGCTCGCCAACGACCGTACGGTCAAGCCGGCGGGCCGGGCGTTCGCCGCACTGGCCGGGCAGTGGCGCGGCCGGGACCACCGGCCGCCGCCGCGTACCACCGCGCTGGTCGTCGATGCCGGCGGCGCCCAGGACGCTCCGTACCGCTCGGTGTGCGCGCCCGGAGGCGCGGTCTTCGAGGCGTGGGCGAGGCTCACCGCGCAAGGGGTCCGCCCGTGCCTCGTACTGGCCGAACGGGCCGAGGACGCCGGACATCTGAAGGAACGTCAGATCACCGAGGTCCGCACTCCCGACGAGGTCTAGCAGGCCCTTGCGCCCCCGGCTCCAGCTCCGCACTCCCCCACCGAAGCCACCGAAGCCACCGAAGCCACCGAAGCCACCGAAGGAGCCTCCATGTCCCCGCACCCCCGGCCGCCGTCCCGCCGCCGTGTGCTCCTGGCCGGGGCGGGCGCGGCGGCCGCGCTGCTCGGTCCCGCGCCCGCCGCGGGGGCCACCGGGCGCCGCGGCGCGGCCGACTCCTTGCAGCCGTACGCGTCGTACTGGTTCCCCGACTCGCTGCCGCCGGGCGCGCCGGGGGACGGCATCACCTGGCGGAGCCTGGCCGACTGGACACCCGAGGGCGACCGGGATCTGGCGTTCAATGCCGCCTCCGTGCCGCTGGCCGAGCGGTTCACGCCGGTCCCGGCGAACACCACGGCCCGCGCCGGTCAGGCCCGGATCAGCGCGCTGGCGGCCTTCGACCACACCGCGGGCAATCCGTCGCAGGGCTCGGCCACCGCCGATTTCTACGCGCCGACGCACTGGGCCTACCTCGATGAGCTGGTCTTCTGGGGCGGTTCGTCCGGCGAGGGCCTGATCCTGGCCCCGAACGCCCCGGTGACCGATGCGGCGCACCGCAACGGGGTCCCCGTCCTGGGTACGGTCTTTCTGCCGCCGAGCGCCTTCGGCGGCGATCTGCGCTGGACCCGCGATCTGGTGCAGCGGGACGCGGCCGGGGGCTTTCCGCTCGCCGCGCAGCTGGTGCGGGTCGCGGCCGCGTACGGCTTCGACGGCTGGTTCGTCAACGCCGAGACCGACGGCGGGGATGCCGCGCTGGCCGACCGGATGCGCGGCTTCCTCAAGGCGCTGCGCGCCGCGGGCGGCGCCCGGGGGCTGCGGATCACCTGGTACGACGCGCTGAACACCACCGGCGAGGTCGGCTGGCAGGGCGCGCTCGATGCGCTCAACCGGCCGTTCTTCCAGGACGCCACGGGCCCGGTCGCCGATGGGCTGTTCCTGGACTTCCGCTGGAGCGCGCGGTCGCTGGCGGATTCGGGGCGGCTGGCGGAGCGGCTGGGCCGTAGCCGCTACGACCTGTGGGCCGGGGTCGATGTGGAGTCGGCGGGCTGGGACTCCCCCGTCGACTGGGACGCGATCGTCCCCGCCGACGGCGCGCAGGTGGTCTCGTACGGCTTCTACCGGCCCGAATGGACGCTCCACCACCTCCCCCAGGGGCGTACCCCGGGCGATTTCCACGCCGCGGACGACCGGTTCTGGTGCGGTGAGCGGCTCGATCCGGCCAGGCCGGGCGGCGGCAGCGGGTGGCGGGCGCCCGCGGCGGCGGTCGCCGACCGGTCGACGCTCACCGCGCTGCCGTTCGCGACCACCTTCAATACCGGGCACGGTCTGCGCTGGTACGAGGAAGGGGTAGCGACCTCCCCCGCGCCGTGGAACCACCTCGGGCTCCAGGACCGGCTGCCGCCCCGCCGCTGGTCGGTGCGGACCGCGGGCCGGCGCCCGCGGCTCTCCCTGGACTTCGCGGACGCCTGGCGCGGCGGCAGCAGCCTGCTGGTACGGGGCGGGCTCGACGCCCCGGCGACCGTGGAGCTGTTCCCCGCCCGGCTGCCGGCCGACGGGGACACGGTCGTCGAAATGACGCACCGCGTCGATGCGGCGTCGGGTCCGGTCGCCGTCGAGGTGGCCGTCGCGCTGCGCGAGCCGTCGGCGCCGGGCGCGCCCGCACCGTACGCCTTTCTGCCCGCCGGCACGGTCGAGGCGGGCGGCGGCTGGCGGACCGTGTCCGTCCCGCTGGCCGCGCTCGGCCCCGGCGTGCTGCACTCCCTGGGCGTACGGCTGAGCGGCCGGGGCACCGGCGCGGTGGCCTGGCGGCTGGGGGCGCTGGCGGTCCGTTCGGCCGCCGTCCGCCCGGCCGCACCCGCCGGGCTGCGGGTCACCGGGGCGGCCACCGCGGACGGGACGGTGTCCCTGCGGCTCGGCTGGCGGCGCGCCCCCGGACCCATACGCCACTACGCGCTGCACCGCACCCTCCCGGACGGCAGCCGCCGCTTCCTCGGCGGGACCTGCGGCGCCGCGTTCCACGTCCCGGGCCTGCGCCGCGAGGGGAACGAGCAGGCCGTCCGGCTCGCCGTCTGCGCCATATCCGAGCTGTTCACCGCCTCGGATCCCGCCGAGACCACCCATCCCTGGTAGCCCCCACGCATCCCGCCGTCGGACACCCGACTCTTCCAACGGAGCCGCCCCATGCATGACGATCGCGCCCTGATCGAAGCCCGTCTCGCCCGTGTGCTCACCGAACGCATCCGGCCCGCGCTGTATCCGCAGTCGGTACCCCTGGAGGTGGCGGCCTGGGTCGCGCCGGGTGACCCCGTGCCGGTGGCGGAGGGACTGGCGGCCGCGCACAGCCCGATTGCGGTGGGCGACTCATGGGGTGCGCCCTGGGCGACGACATGGTTCAAGGTGACGGGCCGGGTGCCGCGGGAATGGGCCGGGCGCACCGTGGAGGCGGTGCTGGACCTGGGGTTCGACGAGCGGATGCCGGGCTTCCAGTGCGAGGCGCTCGTGTACGCGCCCGACGGCAGCCCGGTCAAGGGTCTCAATCCGCGCAATCAGTGGGTGCGGGTGGGTACGCCGGTCCGCGGCGGCGAACGCGTCGAGTGGCATCTGGAAGCCGCGTCCAACCCCGTGATCCTGGGCGTCCCACCCTTCCGGCCAACGGCGTTGGGCGATCCGGAGACGGCGGGCAGCGCGCCGCTGTACCGGCTGGCGCGCCTGGATCTGGCGGTGTTCGACACCGCGGTGTGGGAGCTGATCCAGGATCTGGAGGTGCTCGGCGAGCTGATGGCGGAGCTGCCGGTGGACGCGCCGCGGCGTTGGGAGGTGCTACGGGCCATCGGGCGGGCGCTGGATGCCGTGGACCTGCGGGACGTGGGCGGGTCGGCGGAGGGGGCCCGTGCGGAACTGCACGAGGTGCTGGCGGCGCCCGCGGCGGCGTCCGCGCACCGGATCAGCGCGGTGGGTCATGCGCATATCGACTCGGCGTGGCTGTGGCCGCTGCGGGAGACCGTACGGAAGGTGGCGCGGACCACGGCGAACATGACGGCGCTGCTGGCGGACGAGCCGGAGTTCGTCTACGCCATGTCGCAGGCGCAGCAGTACGCCTGGATCAAGGAGCACCGCCCGGAGGTCTATGCCCGGGTCCAGCAGGCGGTCGCCGAGGGGCGGTTCGTACCGGCGGGCGGGATGTGGGTGGAATCGGACACCAATATGCCCGGGTCGGAGGCGATGGCCCGGCAGTTCGTCCACGGAAAGCGGTTCTTCCTGGAGGAATTCGGCATCGAGAACGACGAGGTGTGGCTGCCGGACACGTTCGGCTTCGCCGCGGGACTGCCGGGGATCATCAAGGCGGCGGGGTCGAAGTGGCTGCTGACCCAGAAGATCTCCTGGAGCCGGACAAATGCCTTTCCGCATCACACCTTCCGCTGGGAGGGCATCGACGGCACCCGGATCTTCACCCACTTCCCGCCGGTGGACACCTACAACTGCCGGCTGTCGGGCACCGAACTCGCCCATGCGGCACGGAACTTCAGGGACAAGGGGGTCGCCCGGCACTCGCTGGCGCCGACCGGCTGGGGCGACGGCGGGGGCGGCACCACCCGGGAGATGGTCGCCAAGGCCCGCCGGCTGCGCGATCTGGACGGTTCGCCGGTGGTGCGGTGGGAGAAGCCCGCCGATTTCTTCGCCACGGCCCAGGCGGAGTATCCCCAGGCGCCGGTGTGGGTGGGCGAGTTGTATCTGGAGCTGCACCGCGGGACGCTCACCAGCCAGGCGCGCACCAAACGCGGCAACCGCCGCAGCGAGCAGCTGCTGCACGAGGCCGAACTGTGGTCGGCAACGGCCGCGGTGCTGCGCCAACACCCGTATCCCTATGCCGCGTTGGACCGGCTGTGGAAGACCGTGCTGCTGCACCAGTTCCATGACATCCTGCCGGGCTCCTCCATCGCCTGGGTGCACCGGGAGGCCGAGCGGACGTATGCCGCGGTGGCCGCCGAGCTCGAAGAGATCATCGGCGCGGCGCTGGGCGCGCTGGCGGGCGGCGGGAGCACGGAACTCACGGCGAACGCGGCACCGCACGCCCGCTCCGGGATCGCCGCCGGCGCCCTCGGGGTGGCGGCGACCGAAGGTCCCGAGGTACGCGCCGTGCCGCGGCCCGCCTGCGGATTCACCCTCGACAACGGCCTGCTGCGCATCGAGATCGACGCCCGCGGCCTGGTCGTCTCGGCCTACGACCACGACTCGGACCGGGAGGCCGTCGCCCCCGGCTGCGCCGCCAATCTGCTCCAGATCCACCCCGACTTCCCGAACATGTGGGACGCCTGGGACGTGGATTCCTTCTACCGCAATGTCGTCACCGACCTCACCGAGGCGGACGAGGTGGGGCTGCGGACCGCGTCGCCGAGCGGCGCGACGGTACGCGTCGCCCGCTCCTTCGGCGCCTCGCACGTCACCCAGGACCTGACCCTGGCCCGCGGTCAGCGGCGGCTCGATATCGCCACCGACGTCGACTGGCACGAGACGGAGACCTTCCTCAAGGCCGCCTTCCCCCTGGATCTGCACGCCGAACGGTATGCCGCGGAAACCCAGTTCGGGCATCTGTACCGCCCCACGCACACCAACACCAGCTGGGAGGCCGCCAAGTTCGAGGTCTGTGCGCACCGCTTCGTCCACGCGGCGGAACCGGGCTGGGGCGTCGCCCTCGTCAATGACTGTCTCTACGGCCATGACCTGACCCGCGCCGTCCGGGACGGCGACGAGGGCGATCACGGTACGACCACCACCGTACGGCTGTCCCTGCTGCGCGCCCCGCGCTTCCCCGACCCGGAGACCGATCAGGGCCCGCACCACTTCCGCTGTGCCCTGGTGCCCGGCGCCGGGATCGGCGATGCCGTGCGCGAAGGGCATCGCATCAACCTCCCCGAGCGGCGCCTGACCGGCTCCGGCCCGGTGGCGCCCCTGGTCGCGGTGGACAATGACGCCACGGTCGTCACGGCCGTCAAACTCGCCGACGATACGAGCGGCGATGTGGTCGTCCGCCTCCACGAGGCCCACGGCGGTCGGGCCACCGCCACCCTCACCACCGCCTTCGGCCTGTCCGACGCGCTCGCCACGGACCTGCTGGAGCGGCCGACGGACGACGGCCCGGCGCTGGAGCGAGCGGGGAACACCGTCCGGATGGCGCTGCGGCCGTTCCAGATCGTCACCCTGCGGCTGGTGCGGCAAGGCCGGGGCGCGGCGTAACGGCCCTGGTCACGGCAGGTGGTACGGCGAGCCGCGCGGGGTGTCGGCTGTCGGGACGGGTCATCTGGGTTCGGCCGGCCGGGGTGGCGCCGGGGACGCGTCATGGCGCAGTTCGGCGGCCGGGTCCAGGCCCAGCATGTCCATCAGCAGCGACAGATCGTCCGCATCCCGCGCACGGCCGGCCAGCGCCCTTCGGGCGCGGCGCCGTTGCTCATGGGTGGGCATCCGGCGCGGCGCGGTGTCATCGGCAGTGCAGTGTTCATCGCTCACCGCTGCATTCTCGGCCGGGGGGCGGCGCGCTGCCCGTCGGGCGGGCCGGCGGGCCGCCGTCCGCAGGGCCCGGCCCGGTGCGGTCCGTACGGGTGACCGCGGCGGGTGCGCGGGGCCGTGGCGCGCGGATGCATACCGGGAGGCCGGGGGTGATGCTGGAGAGACGGGGGATTGTGGTGAGGAGGGTGCTCCATGTCCGTGATGGACAAGCTCAAGCAGCTGCTGAAGGGCCATGAAGACCAGGCCGGCCAGGGCGTCGACAAGGCCGGGGACTTCGTCGACGAGAAGACCCAGGGCAAGTACAGCGGCCAGACCGACACGGCCCAGGACAAGCTCAAGGAACAGCTCGGCGGCATGGACCAGGACCGGGACAACCCGCCACAGCAGTGATCACGGCCCGTCTCCGGGGGCTCGTACGCCGAACGGGTGACCATCACCCCGTGCTGCGGCCTCCCGCGCGGGTCGTGCGTGCGCCGGACACGCCATGGCGCCCGCTCCCGGCACGGGACGGGCGCCATGGTGCGGGCCGGTGATCAGGCCGGGCAGATGTTCTCCGCCTGGGGGCCCTTCTGGCCCTGGGTGACGTCGAAGGTCACCTTCTGGCCTTCCTGAAGCTCACGGAAGCCCGCGGCTTGGATGTTCGAATAGTGCGCGAAAACGTCGGCGCCGCCGCCGTCCTGTGCAATGAATCCGAAGCCTTTCTCGGAGTTGAACCACTTCACGACGCCGCTGCTGCTGGCCATATCCCTGTCTCCTTCGTGACAAAACGGGCTTGAATCGGCTTCCGCGCGATGCGGAACCCGGAGGTGATCGCCCTGGTCCGGAGACGCACTGCACAGCAAGAACGCCCGTGAATGCGACACGGGCGTCCGGCACTTCGGAACCACGACAGCTGATCAGGACGCTACACCGAGTGGCGCCCATCCGCGCGCAATGGCCATCATTGCGGCGGGCCGGTCAAGTGCCGGGGACCTCACCGCAGTCCGGGCAGGCTCCGCAATTCCCCGGTCCGCAGCAGACGGGCCAGCGCCACGAAGACCAGCGCCAAGGTGCCCCCGCCCGCGGCCAGGGACAGCGCCGGGGTCCAGCCGGCCGGCACCGGAACGCCGGTGCAGGCGCGCGCCACCAGCCAGCCGAGGGCACCGGCCACGGCGGCGGACGCGGTCAGCTTGCCGTAGGTGCGGCACAGCCGGCGGCCGTCCAGGCGGCCGGAGAGCCGGCGGCGCAGCAGCAGCGCGGTGGCCAGCATGCCGATCCCGTACGCGACGGCATAGGCGGCGGCCATTCCGGTGACCGCCCAGCGGACCGGCAGGAAGGCGTGGCAGGCGGCGGCGAGCGCGATGTTGACGGCGGCCATGCCGACGGCCATCCAGAACGGCGTCCGGGTGTCCTCGAAGGCGTAGAAACCGCGCAGCAGCAGATACTGCCCGGAGAACGGGATCAGGCCGAGGCCGAAGGCCTGGAGCATGTGGCCCGTGGGGGCGACGGTCGTGGCGTCCACGGCGCCGTGGCCGTAGAGGAGTTGGGCGATCTGCGGGCCGAGGGCCAGGAAGAGGAACGCGGCCGGGACGATCAGGACGCCGGAGACGCGCAGCGCGCGGGAGAGTTCGTCGCGCAGATCGTCCGGGCGGTTGTCGGCGGCCGCGCGGCTCATCCGCGGCAGCAGGGCCGTGACCAGCGAGACGGTGACGAGGGACTGCGGCAGGTTCCAGATGTTCTGGGCCATGGAATAGGCCGTGTATCCGACACCGGCATAGGGAAGTTGCAGGTCCGCGGCGCCGGCGAAGCGGGAGACGACGGTCATCGCGGCGAGGTTGGCGAGCACCAGCAGCAGGGTCCAGCGGGCGGCGACGATGCTCTTGCGCAGGCCGTGGCCGCGCCAGTCGAACCGCGGCCGGAAGCGGAATCCGGCGGCCCGGACGAAGGGGATCAGGGCCAGGCCCTGGAGGGCGATTCCGCCGGTGGTGGCCAGGCCCAGGAGGTCGATCTGGCCGGGCGTGATCTCCTGGACGCGGTCGGGGCCGGTCAGCAGGCCCATGTAGAGGCCGAACATCGCGATCAGCACGAGGTTGTTGAGGACGGGCGTCCACATCATCGCGCCGAACTCGCTCCGGGCGTTGAGGACTTGGCCGAAAATGAAGAACAGGCCGTAGAAGAAGATCTGCGGGAGGAGGAAGCGGGCGAAGACGACGGTGAGCTCGAAGGCGGCGTGGGACGTGGGGGTGTCGGGGACGAAGAGCGCGACGATTCCGGGCGCGGCCCACACCGCGAGCGCCGTCCCGACCGCCAGCACGCTCAGCACGAGGGTGACCAGCCGCTGCTCGAAGGCCCGGCCGCCGTCGGCGTGCTCGGCCCTGGCCCGTACGAGCTGGGGCACCAGGACGGCGTTCAGGGCGCCGCCGATCAGCAGGGTGTAGATGCTCATCGGGACGGCGTTGGCGATGCCGTACGAGCTCGCGAGCAGACCGGCGCCCAGCGCGCTGGTCTGGAGTGCCGTGCGGATCAGCCCGGTCACCCGCGAGACCATCGTCCCCGCGGCCATCAGCAGTGACGCCCGCGCGAGCCCGGCCCCCTTGTCGGGTGCCGCGGATACGGCGTCCCCGTCGGCCCGCTCCCCGTCCACCTGCTGCCCATCGGACGAGGTCACGGTGCGTGTTGTTGTCCCCTCCACCATGGGAGCAATCTACTGTGCGCCCTCACCGGCGGCCGTCGCCGGGCAGCGGGCGGGCGCGTGCCCGGTCGAGGAGCGGGGCGTGCAGATCGCCGTGGCGGGCGAGGCGGGGCGCGATGTCCTCGAAGCGGAAGGCGAGTTGGGCAGGTTCGGTGCAGGCGGCGATCTCGTCCCAGGTGACCGGAGTGGAGACGGTGGGAAGCGCGCGGGCGCGCAGGGTGTAGGCGACGGCGGTGGTCTTGGCGGCCGCGTTCTGGGAGAAGTCGATGAAGACCTTGCCGGGGCGCAGGGCGCGGGTCATCTTGTGCACGACGAGGTCCGGGAGGGCCTTGGCCGCCTCGACGGCGAGGCTTTTGGCGTAGGCCGTGGCCCGCTCCGAGGGGGTCGGCTCGATGGGCACGAGCAGATGCAGGCCCTTGGCGCCGCTGGTCTTGGCGTGCACCTCCAGTCCGTCCGCGGCCAGCCGCTCGTGCAGCCACTGTGCGGCGGCGCAGCATTCCACGATGGTGGCCGGATCGCCGGGGTCGAGATCGAGGACGAGGCGGTCGGCGCACCCCGGCGCCCCGCTGGTCCATTGGGGTGCGTGCAGCTCGACGACCAGGTTCGCGGCCCACACCAGCGAGGGGAGGTCCTGCACCAGCACCTGGCGGGTGGGCCCGGAGGACGTGTGCGGCACCTCGCAGGTCCGCACCCAGGTGGGGGCGCCGGGCGGCACGTTCTTGGTGAAGAAGCGCTGGCCGTCGGGCCCGTCGGGATAGCGCAGAAAGGACAGCGGACGGTCGTGGAGGTGCGCGAGCAGCGGATCGGCGGTGACGGTGCAGTAGTGCACCACCTCGCCCTTGGTGGTGCCGGTCTGCGGATAGATGACCTTGTGCAGGTTGGTCAGCGAGAGGCGCCGCCCCTCCACGATGGTGATCGGCGACATACGATGAGAATCCCATGAATCTCCGGCAAAAGGGATGAGCTATGCGCTCCATATGGAATGGGTCCATATCGTTCGGCCTGGTCACCATCCCCGTGAAGACCTACAGCGCGACCGAGCGCACCTCGTCGGTCTCGTTCGTCCGCATTCATGAGAAGGACGGCGCGCCGGTCCGCTACCGCAAGATCTGCGAGCTGGACGGGGAAGAGGTGCCGAACGAGGAGGTCGGCAAGGGCTATCAGGCGCCGGACGACGAGACGATCGTGGAGATCACCGACGAGGATCTGGCCCGGCTGCCGATGCCGACCGCCAAGACGATGACGATCCTGGCGTTCGTCGGCGCCGACGAGATCGATCCCCTCCAGATGGACAAGGCGTACTACCTGGGGCCGAACGGCTCCGCCGCCACCACACCGTACGCGGTGCTGCGGGAGGCCCTGGAGCACCAGGGAAAGGTCGCGGTCGGCAAGGTGGCGATCCGCGGGCGGGAGTCGCTGGCGATGCTGCGGGCACACGACGGGGCGATCGTGATGCACTCGCTGCTGTGGCCCGACCAGATCCGGCCCGCCACCGGCATCGGGCCGCACGGCGACGTGAAGCTCCGCGACAACGAGCTCACGCTCGCCGAGACGCTGATGGACGCGCTGGGCGAGGTGGACCCCACCGAACTCCACGACGAGTACCGCGAGGCCGTCGAGGAACTGGTCGCCCAGAAGCTCGAGGGCGGGGCGCCGGTGGCCCCGAAGACGCCGGGCGGCCGCGGTCAGGTCGTCGATCTGATGGCCGCGCTGGAGAAGAGCGTGGCGGCGGCCAAGCGGGGCGACGGGACGGAGCAGGAGCGGGAGGCGTCGGTGACGCCGATACGGGGGCGGAGGACGGCTACGAAGAAGACGGCGGCGAAGACGGCCGCCGCGAAGAAGGCCCCCGCGAAGAGGACAGCCGCGGCCAGGACCTCGTCCGCCAAGAGCGCCGGCGCCTCCACGGCCAAGGCCGCCTCCAAGGCGACGTCCAAGGCGGCGTCCAAAGCCGCCTCCAAGACCACCGCGAAAGCCACCCCCAAGAAACGGTCGGCCAATAAGACCTCCGCCTGACCCTCCCGGCTTGATCCGGGCGCACCCCGCCCCCCTCGGCCTAGAGTCGTGTCATGGCTTCAGACGAGGGGACCACCACCCGTATCGACAGCTGGATCTGGTCGGTGCGGCTCACCAAGACGCGGTCGCAGGCCGCCGCGGCGTGTCGCGCCGGGCACGTCCGCGTCAACGGCGAGCGGGTCAAGCCGGCGCACGGCGTGCGCAGCGGCGACGAGGTGCGGCTGCGGTACGCCGGGCGGGAGCGGATCGTGGTCGTCTCGAAGCTGGTCCGCAAGCGGGTGGGCGCGCCGGTCGCCGCAGAGTGCTTCATCGACAACTCCCCGCCGCCTCCGCCGCGCGAGGAGGTCCCCGTCGCCACCCGGGAGCGGGGTGCGGGACGTCCCACCAAGCGCGACCGCCGGGAGATCGAGCAGTTGATGCTGCGCGGCAAGTAGGCGCGCGGCAGGGGGCGGGTTACGCGGACGGCAGGGCGTCCACGTAGAGCCACCGGCCGTCCTCGCGGACGAAGCGGCTGTTCTCGTACTGGCTGTCGGCCTGCCCGTGCAGGGTGTAGTGCGCGCGGAATTCCACGGTGCCCTCGTCGTGGAAGGCGCTGCCGCCGGTGGTGCCGAGGATTTCCAGGCCGGTCCACCGCTGGTCCACGTCGAATTCCAGACCGGCGGGCCGGGTGCGGGGGTGCCAGGTGCGCAGCAGGTAGCCGGCGTCGCCGACGGCGAAGGCGCTGTAGCGCGAGCGCATCAGCCGTTCCGGGGTGGGGGCGGCGGCGTGCCCCGTATGGCAGGCGCCGCAGCAGTCGCCGTAGGTGGCGTCACGTCCGCAGGGGCAGGGCGAGGCGGGGGTCACCGCGTCCGGGCGGCGGGTGGCGCGGGGCTTCTTCGGCTGGTGGGGCTTCTTCTTCGGCACCCCCCGATTGTGCCGGAGTCCGGCGTGTCGCCGGGTGGCGGGAGGCGAACGCGACACGCCAAGCACAGTTCCAGGCGACGCGCCCTGCGGACGGGGCCCGTTTGAGGGGTTTCAACGATAAATCACCCGTTCGCAGCTTTTGATGGCTTGATACTGGCTGTGAGGCTGGAAGAACTCACGGTGATCGTCCCCACCACCCAGGAGAGAACCCACCATGATCCTGTCCGTTTCCGGCGTCATCCTGCTCGGCGTCATCGTCTTCCTGTTCTTCCGCAAGGACGGCCTCAAGATTTCCCACGCGCTGGTCTGCGCGCTCTTCGGGTTCTATCTCGCAGGCTCCGCCATCGCTCCCAGCATCAGGGCGGGCGGTGCGAGTCTGGCGAGCCTCCTGGGAGGGCTGAAGATCTAGCGCGCCGCACCGCTCCGGCTCGCCGCCCACGTCGAGCCGTCACGAACGCCGCACGAGCAACAGGAGACAGATGTGGCCCGGCGACCCTTGCCCCGCATCCTGACCGACAGCGCTTCCCTCGCGCGCAGCAGAGACATCGCGCGCAGCGCCGCCGACAGCGCCTCCGACGTGTTCCATCCGCTGATCACCATCAGCCGTGGACTGCGCCGGCTGGCTTCGGCCGGCAGACAGCGCTGGGATGCGACGCCCAAGGATCGCCGTGGCCCGTTGTTCTTCTTCGTCGCCGCGGGTGTGCTGGGCGTGGCGCTGGTGCCGTACGGGCTGCTGCTCGCCGGCGTTGTGGTGATGGGGGCGGCGGCCTGGGCGGGGCGGGACAGCAGCGCCAGGGACGGCGGCCCCGGGGAGGCCGAGGCGGAGCGGTTGCAGTCGCTGTACGAGGCGTTGGTCCCGTACTTCTCGGCGGAGGGCGACCCCAGCCCGCTCTACGCCCACGGCGGCGACTGGGCGGCGGCCTTCACCGAGTACGGCTTCGACGAGAGCGGGCGGCTGGAGCGCCTCCAGCTGAAGTACCCGGCGTATTTCACCGATGGGGAGGAGGGGCCGCGGGCCCGTATCGAGCAGGTGCTGCACGCCAAGTCCGGACGCGGCCGGGAGTACCACTTCGCCTGGGACGAGGCGGCCAACCAGCTGGTGCTGAGCGTCCTGGACCCGCTGCCCGCGGACATCGCGGCGCAGCGCTTCGTCACCGCGCCCGGCGAGACGGTCCTCGGGTTCACCGACCCCGAATCCGTCGCCCGGACCCTCCCGGTGGTGCACGGCGACGAGGACGAGGAAGGCGATGCGCCGCCGGTGCTCTGGCGCACCGGCCAGCGGTCCACCGAGCCGCATCTGCTGGTGCTGGGGCAGCCGGGGACGGGCGGTACGACGCTGCTGCGGTCGATCGCGCTCCAGGCGCTGGACGACGGCGAGGTGCTGGTCATCGACGGCAGCGGGACGGGTGAGTTCGCATGTCTGGCGGGGCGCCGCGGTGTGCTGGGGGTGGAGAGCGGGCTCGCGGGGGCGATGGCGACGCTGGAGTGGGCGGCGCACGAGACGGAGCGGCGGCTGATCTCGGCCAACCGGGCGCGGCAGGCGGGCCGTTCGGCGCCGGAGGACACCCGGCGGCCGCTGTGGATCATCGCGGACCGGCCCACCGCGCTGGCCCATCTCGCGGCGGCCGAGGGCCGCGACGATCCGCAGCGGCTGCTCCAGGTGCCGCTGCGGCACGGCGCGGCGGCCAATGTCACGGTGGCGGTGGCCGAGCCGTTCGCCTGCGCCGAGCTGCTCAGTGACGTCATCCGGACGCACACCCGGGCACGGGTGGTGCTCGGTCCGGCGACGGCGGAGGAGGTGCGGTCGGTGCTCGGGGCGCCGCCGCACACCACGCCGGTCGCGGAGATGCCGCCCGGCCGTGGCTATGCCCGGCTGGGCGGCGGTCCGGTGGTGCGGTTGCAGGTACCGGCCACGCCCGACCCGCTGGACGAGGAGGCCGACGAGGCGGACCGGGGGGCCGTGATGGCGCTGCTGCCGGAACGGAGCGTGCCGATGGCCGCGGCGATGTCCTTCACCAAGTCCGCGCCCGCCGCGCAGGAGACCGCCCCGCGCGTTGCGCGGGCGACGGGCGTCGAGGACGGCGGGTCCGTGCCGGTCAACGGGTCGCCGGCCGCGCCCGTCGAGGGCTGAGGTCCCGGCGCCGTACCCCGACCGTACGGACGTACCGTCAGGCGACGAACGCGTGCCGCGCCGCGGGCTCGACCGGGGCTCCGGTCGCCACCAGCCGCGCGGCGCCCGCCAGGCGGACGGCGGCCTCCTCGGCAACAGCGCCGTTGACCGTGAACGGCAGCCGGACAAAGCCCTCGAAGGCCCCGTCGACGCCGAACCGCGGGCCGGACGGGACGCGGACCCCCAGCCGCTCCCCCGCCTCGGCGATCCGCGAGCCGGAAAGGCCGCCGGTACGGGCCCAGAGGGTCAGGCCGCCGTGCGGGACGCTGAACTCCCAGTCGGGCAGATGCCGCTGGAGCGCCGCGACGATCGCCTCGCGGTTCTCCCGGGCCTGCTGCCGGCGGATCTCGACGGCCGCCTCCCAGCCCTCGCCCTCCAGGAGCGAGGCGATGGCGAGCTGTTCGAGGACGGGCGAGCCGAGGTCGGAGTAGGCGCGGGCGGCGACCAGGCTGCGGATGATGTCGGGGGCGGCGCGCACCCAGCCGATCCGCATACCGGCCCAGAACGCCTTGCTGGCCGAGCCGACGGTGATCACCGCGCTGCCCCCGGGGTCGAAGGCGCACACCGGGCGCGGCGGTGCGGGGTCCTCGTCCAGGTGGAGCTCGGCCATGGTCTCGTCGACGACGAGGAGGGTGCCGGCCGAGCGCGCCGCGTCGACCATGCGGCGGCGCTGGTCGTCGGTGGCGAGGGTGCCGGTGGGGTTGTGGTAGTCGGCGACGACGTAGGCCATCCGCGGTGCCGCGTCCCGCATGACCTGTCGCCAGGCGGGGATGTCCCAGCCGGCCAGCCGCTCCCGCAGGGCGACGGGGACGAGGCGGGCGCCGGCGTCGCGCATCAGCTGGAGGATGTTGGCGTAGGAGGGCGAGTCGACGGCGACCCGTTCGCCGGGGCTCGTACACAGGCGGCAGATCGCGGCGACGGCGCCCATCGCGCCGGTGGTGACCATGATCTGCTCGGGCATGGTGGGGATGCCGCTTGCGGTGTAGCGGTCGGCGAGGGCCTGGCGCAGGACGGGCAGGCCGGCCGGGTAGTCGCCGTGGGTGTGGGCGTAGAGCGGGAGGTCGGCCATGGCGCCCTGGACGGCGCGGGTCAGCCAGGGCTCGGGGGCCGGGAGGGCGGCGCAGCCGAGGTCGATCATGGAGCCGGCGGCCTCCGGGGGCAGCGGTTCCAGGCCGCGGGTGGGCAGCGGGTTGCCGGCCGGGACGGCGGTCCAACTGCCCGATCCGCGGCGGGACTCCAGGAATCCCTCGGCGCGCAGCGCCTCGTAGGCGGCGGCGACGGTGGTCCGGCTGACCCCGAACGCGGCGGCCAGCTCCCGTTCGGCGGGCAGGCGGGCGGCGACCGGCACCCGCCCCTCAAGGACGAGCAGGCGGACACCGTCGGCGAGGCTGCGGTAGGCGGGCAACCGTCGCCCAACGGCGGTCAGTTCCGCATCCCGCGGGTCCTGTGACCGGAGCAGCCGGGCGAGTTGGGGTGCGCCCACTGCGGAAGTCCACTGAGCCATGGAAATCAGTCCACCTTCGCCGGATTGGCTCTTCTTCTTGGTTTCCTACCGGCCACATCGTGTCATGCATCAGTCCAATCCTGCCAGGAGGGGGAAGCGTCATGTCCGTCACCGGAGATCCGGGGACCGAGGAGTCCGTGGCCGAGGGGGCCGGGACCGAGAGGGCCGAGTGCGAGAGGGCCGGGGCCGGGGGATCCGGGGCCGGGGAGCCGGGCGCCGAGGGGGCCGGCCCCGGCACGCCCACGGCGCTGCTGCCGCGCCGGCTGATCCAGCTCTACGCGGGGCTGACGCTGTACGGCGTGAGCATGGGCCTGATGCTGCGCGCGGACTTCGGCCTGGAGCCCTGGAGCGTGCTCAACCAGGGCATCGCCCGGCACACGGGGCTGACCATCGGCACCGTCACCATCGTCGCCGGCGCGCTGATCCTGCTGCTGTGGATCCCGCTGCGGCAGCGTCCGGGCCTGGGCACCGTGTCGAACGTGGTGATCCTCGGGCTGGTGATGGACGGGACGCTGGCGCTCGTTCCCGAGCTGCACGCCCTGGCCCCCCGGATCGCGCTGCTGGCCTTCGCCGTGGTCCTCAACGGCGCCGCGACCGGTCTGTACATCTCCGCCCGCTTCGGCCCCGGGCCGCGCGACGGCCTGATGACCGGCCTGCATCTGCGTACCGGCCGCCCGGTGCGGCTGGTGCGGACCTGCATCGAGGTGACGGTCCTGGCGGCGGGCTTCGCCCTCGGCGGCTCGATCGGGGCCGGCACGGTGGTCTACGCCCTGGCCATCGGTCCGATGGCGCAGTTCTTTCTGCGGTGCTTCGCGATCAAGGGCCTGCCCGAGCGGCCGTCCCCGGTGGTGGCCCGCGGCGGGGCCGCTTCACCTGGGCGCGCAATACTGCCGGAGTGACCACAGCGATACGCCCCCGCCACGCCTATCTCGACCATCCCGCCCCGCTCGCCTTCGCCCACCGGGGCGGGGCGGCGGACGGCCTGGAGAACACCGCCGCGGCCTTCCGGCACGCGGTGGACCTCGGCTACCGCTATCTGGAGACCGACGTGCACGCCACGTCGGACGGCAAGCTCGTCGCCTTCCACGATCCGACGCTGGACCGCGTCACCGACTCGCGCGGCGCGATCGGTGCGCTCCCCTGGCGGGCGGTCGCCCGCGCCCGGGTCGGCGGCCGGGAGCCGCTGCCGCTGTTCGAGGAGCTGCTGGAGGAATTCCCCGAGGCCCGCTGGAACGTGGACCTCAAGGCGGAGGCCGCCCTGGCTCCCCTGCTGGACCTGCTGCGCCGTGCGAACGCCTGGGACCGGGTGTGCGTCGGCTCCTTCTCCGAGGCCCGGGTCGCCCGCGCCCAGCGACTGGCCGGTCCCCGGCTGGCGACCTCACTGGGCACCCGCGGCGTCGCCGGCCTGCGGCTGCGCTCGTACGGGCGCGGAGCGGTGCCGCTGGACCGGCTGCTGGGCGCGGCGGTCCGGCGCAACGCGGTCTGCGTCCAGGTCCCCGTACGGCACGCCGGCATCCCCGTCGTCGACCCGCTGTTCCTGCGCGCCGCGCAGGCACTCGGCATGCAGGTCCATGTCTGGACGGTCAACGACGCGCAACGGATGGCGGAGCTGTTGGACCTCGGGGTGGACGGCATCATGACCGACGACGTCGAGACGCTGCGGGCGGTGCTGACCGAGCGGGGGTGCTGGGCGTAGCGCAACAGCGACGGGAACGTCACCTCCCCCAAGACTCTCCCAATTGATCTTGCAGGGGGTTGTCTTCGCAGCCCGCACCGATGCAGGGTCGAGCAGCACATAATCGATCACATCGACACACTGCGCACGGTACCGACCGAGCGGGACTTCCAGGTCCGACCGCCCGCCGCCGGTCCGCTGCCGGCAACGGGGACGACACGACGGGGGTGGGCGCGGTGCAGGCACAGGCCGTGATCGGGGGCGACGATGCGCAGACGGGGGCCAGACGCCGGGAGCAGCGCGGCTGGTACTGGTACGACTGGGCGAACAGCGTCTATTCCGCGAGCGTCCTGACGGTCTTCCTCGGGCCGTATCTGACCGCGGTGGCGAAGGCCGCGGCGGATGCGCACGGCTTCGTCCACCCCCTGGGCATCCCCGTGCGGGCCGGTTCCTTCTTCGCGTACTCGGTCTCCGCGTCGCTGCTGGTGTCGGTGCTGGCGATGCCGGTCGCCGGGGCGCTGGTCGACCGGACCGGCCGCAAGAAACCGCTGCTGGGCGCCTGTGCGTATACGGGTGCCACGGCGACGACCGGGATGTTCTTCCTGCGCGGCGACCGCTATCTGCTCGGCGGGGCGCTGCTGATCGTCGCGAATGTGTGCTTCGTCGTCTCGATGATGCTCTACAACTCCTTTCTGCCGCAGATAGCCGAGCCCGACGAGCGCGATGCGGTCTCCTCCCGGGGCTGGGCGTTCGGCTACGCGGCCAGCGCGCTGGTCCTCATCGCCGACCTGGCGCTCTACGCCGGGCACGACTCCTTCGGCGTCTCCGCGGGCACCGCCGTGCGCATCTGCCTGGCGACGGCGGGGCTGTGGTGGGGCGGCTTCGCGCTGATCCCGCTGCGCCGGCTGCGCGACCGGCGGGCGGCCCGCAGCGCCCCGGCCCACGAGCCCGGCGGCGCGGCGCTCGGCCAGGGCTGGCGCCAACTGCGCGGCACCCTGCGCGAGATGCGGCGTCATCCGCTCACCCTGGCCTTCCTCCTCGCCTATCTCGTCTACAACGACGGCGTGCAGACGGTGATCAGCCAGGCGTCCGTCTACGGCTCCGAGGAGCTCCGGCTGGACCAGACGACGCTGATCGTCGCGGTGCTGCTGGTGCAGATCCTGGCCGCGGCGGGCGCGGTGGGGATGGGGCGGCTGGCGCGGCGGTACGGCGCCCAGCGCACCATCCTGGGCTCCCTGGCGGCCTGGACCCTGACGCTGGCGGCCGGATTCTTCCTGCCGGCGAAGGCGCCCGTCTGGTTCTTTGCGCTGGCGTCGGCGATCGGTCTGGTCCTGGGCGGCAGCCAGGCGCTCTCCCGTTCGCTGTTCTCGCATCTGATCCCGTGCGGCAAGGAGGCGGAATACTTCTCCGCGTACGAGATGAGCGACCGCGGGGTGAGCTGGCTGGGGCCGCTGGTGTTCGGTGTGGCCTATCAGCTGACCGGCAGCTACCGGGATGCGATCGTGTCCCTGGTGGCGTTCTTCGCGGTCGGATTTGTGCTGCTGGCGAGGGTGCCCGTACGGCAGGCGATAGCGGCGGCGGGCAACCGCATCCCGGACCGGATTTAGGTTCGGAGGGTGCGGGCCGGTAGTGTACGCCTTTGGCTCACCAGGCGGACCGTTACTGCGCGCTCATTTCGGGAAAGCGTTGGGTGACATCTGCTGCCAGATGTGACAAACCGGGCGCTGGTGGGTACAACAAGGGGCGGCACGACGGGCGACGCAGATTACGTGAACGGGAATCTTCACCGCCGACCGGACGTTGACCGGATGACGACGACAGCGACACCTGTCCTGTGGGCGACAAGCCCGGGAGGCACGATTCATGAGTGAGCGAGCTCTCCGCGGTACGCGACTCGTGGTGACCAGCTACGAGACCGACCGCGGCATCGACCTGGCCCCGCGCCAGGCGGTGGAGTACGCATGCCAGAACGGTCATCGATTTGAGATGCCGTTCTCGGTTGAGGCCGAGATTCCGCCGGAGTGGGAGTGCAAGGTGTGTGGTGCACCCTCGCTTCTGGTGGATGGCGACGGTCCCGAGGAGAAGAAGGGCAAGCCCGCGCGTACGCACTGGGACATGCTCATGGAGCGGCGCACCCGCGAGGAGCTGGAGGAAGTGCTGGCCGAGCGGCTGGCGGTCCTGCGCTCCGGCACCATGAACATTGCCGTGCATCCGCGCGACACCAACCGCAAGTCCGCCTGACACCTGCCGGACGGACCTGCGCGAGAGATCGCAGCACGAGGGCCGGGGCCACTGCATTGCGCAGTGGCCCCGGCCCTTGCTCGTATGCGCTCCCCCGTATGCGCTTCGCGTAGGCCGCTGCCCTAGCGGGTCAGCGGCGGGTCCTGGCGGGGCGGGGACGGGGGTTCGTCGTCGCGGATGACCTCGCCCTGGACGACCTTGCCGTCGGGGTGGTGGATGCGGGCCTGCCGGAAGGCGTCGCCGAAGGATCCCGGGGCGGTGCCCGCCCGACCGCTCAGCAGCTTCTCGGCCCGGCGCTGGATCAGCTTCCCCGTGGGCGGGAAGAGGCACAGCAGCCCCGCCACGTCGGACAGCAGCCCCGGCACCATCAGCAGCAGGCCGCCGAGCATCCGCAGCGTGTTGTTGCCCTTGCCGTCGGCCGGGGGCCGGGGACTCGCGGGCTGCTCCGTGGGGCCGGCGGCTTGCAGGGTCTCGGTGAGGTTGCGCCAGGCCCGGCGACCCGCCCGTTTGATCACCAGCGAACCGGCCACCACCCCGGCGGCCAGCAGCACGAAGACGGTCAGCCCGTTCGTGGCGTCACCGACGGCGATCAGCAGCCAGACCTCCAGCACCACCCAGGCGGCGATGCCCAGCGGAACGAACCGACGGGCACGCGAGCGCTGCTGAGGGGGGCGGGGGCCAGGGGACGGCATGGCTGCGAACGTCATGCCTCAAGTGTGCCTGGCCCGGCCCCCCACACCGTCAGCGGCCGCGGATCTTGCGCACCCTGGTATCGAAACCCCAGGCGGTGATCCGCCACAGCGCCTCGACCATGATGTCGCGGCTCATCTTGCTGTCCCCGTGTTCCCGGTCGACGAAGGTGATCGGGACCTCGACGACGTGGAATCCGGCCCGCACCGCGCGCCGGGCCAGATCGACCTGGAAGCAGTAGCCCGCCGAGGCCACCTCGGACAGCCCGAGCCCGTTGAGCGTCTCCACCCGGAAGGCCCGGAAGCCGCCGGTGACATCGCGGATCGGTACGTCCAGGAGGACCCGGGAATACGCGCTCGCACCCCGCGAGAGGAACTCGCGGCGCTTGGGCCAGTTCACCACCCGGCCACCGGGCACCCACCGCGAACCGAGCACGAGATCGGCGCCCTTGAGCGCGGTCAGCAGGCGCGGCAGCTCCTCGGGCCGGTGCGAACCGTCGGCGTCCATTTCGACCAGGACGCCGTAGCCGTTGTCCATGCCCCACTGGAAGCCCGCGAGGTAGGCGGCGCCGAGCCCTTCCTTGCCCTTGCGGTGCAGGACGTGCACCTGCTCGTCCCCGGCGGCGAGCTCGTCGGCGAGCTTGCCGGTGCCGTCCGGGGAGTTGTCGTCCGCGACCAGGACATGCGCCTCGGGGACGGCGGACCGCACCCGCGAGACGATCGGCTTGATGTTCTCCGCCTCGTTGTAGGTCGGGATGATCACCAATGTGGTGCCGAGCGGACCGTACTGCCGCTGACCGCCGTCTGTCACTGCTGTCCCTTCTCGGCCTTCGAACGCCCGCGCCGACCCACGACAACCGCGGCGGCGCAGGACAGAAGGCCCACGATAGCGAGCGCCCACTCAGGTGCCGCACCGACGAGGTCGGCGAGCGTCGTTTCGTCGCGCAGCGGGATCCGCGCGGAGACCACGCCCTGGGTGAACTCGGGGATTTGATGGGTGATGGTGCCGTCCGGGGCGACGACCGCGCTGATGCCGCTGGTGGCGGCGGTCACCACGGCCCGGCCGTGTTCCACGGCGCGCAGCTTGGACATGGCCAGCTGCTGCTCGGGCTGGCCGGTGCGCCCGTAGGTGGCGTTGTTGGTCTGGACGACCAGGGCGCGGGCGCCCGCGCCGACCGTGTCGTGGACGATCTGGTCGTAGGCGACCTCGAAGCAGATGACGTCACCGAGCCGGGCGGGGCCGACCTTCAGGAGGCCGGTGTGGTCGCCGGGGGCGAAGTCGCGGGGCACCCGCTGGAAGCGCGTAATGATCTTGCTGAGCTGCTCCCGGAAGGGGACGTACTCGCCGAACGGCACCGGGTGCTGCTTGGTGTACGAGGCGCCCGGCCCCGTCCTCGGGTCCCAGACGATGCCCTCGTTGAAGACATAGCCCTTCTTGCTGGGGTGGTCGACCAGGGCGCCGACGAGAACGGGCACCCCGATCGACTTGACCGCATGGTCGATGCGGTCGTACGCCTGCGGGTACTTGAAGGGGTCGAGGTCGGAGGAGTTCTCCGGCCAGATGACCAGATCCGGCTTGCGGGCCTTGCCCGCCCTGATGTCGGCGGCGAGCTTCTCGGTGGCCGTGGCGTGGTTGCCGAGGATCTTCATGGGGCGGCCCAGGAAGTCCATACCGGGCTGCTGGACATTGCCCTGGACGACCGCGATGTCGACGCTGTCGTCGGCCTTGGTCGGGACGGGTACGGCCGCACCCACGACGGTCACGGCGGCGGCCAGCCCGAAGCATTCCAACGCCGTCACCGCCTTGCGCGATGCGCCGCCCCCGCGCAGGCCCCACAGCGCCACGGCACAGGTGGCCAGCAGCGTGCCGGCCAGCGCGACGGCGAAGGTCACCAGCGGTGCGCCGCCGAGCGCGGCGAGCGGGGTGAACGGCGAGCCGGTGTTGGCGAACGCCAGCCGCCCCCACGGGAAACCACCGAACGGCAGCCGGTCGCGGGCCCATTCCTCGGCGACCCACAGGCAGGCGGCCCACAGCGGCCGGCCCGGAAGCCGGGAGGTACCGGCGAGCGCCGCGCCCAGCAGCGCCAGGAACAGCGCCTCGGCGATCGACAGCCCGATCACCGCGTCCCAGCCGACCACATGCAGCCACTTGAGCAGCAGGACGAAGAACGGCAGCCCGAGGGCGAAGCCGCTCCAGGCGCCCTGCCGTACGGTGCGGCCGCGGGTGAGCAGCGCGAAGGCGGCCACGCCCACCAGGGACAGCGGCCACAGGTCGTACGGCGGGAAGGCGAGGCCCAGAAGGGCGCCGGAGGCGGCCGCGAGGGCGGTGCGGGGCGCCTCGCGGCGGGCGAGCGCGGCGAGGCGGCGGAGCCGTCCGGGGCGGTGCGGCGCGTCGGTCACGCCCTTGCCGGCGGACGGCACCGAGTCGTCGGCCGAGGCGCCGCTCACGGCGTCTTCGGCGGTGTCAGAGACCGATGGCACGGTCACGGCCTTCCTTGCAGGTCGGGCTGGTGGGGGCACCTCCCCGCTCCTGAGGAACTCGGGGGGAGTGAGCTGACCGTACATCGGAAAGGCGCGATCTCGGGCGCCAGGTGCGTAAATGAGCACAGAGGTGCGGATAGGGGCCCGGTGCCCTTCGGGCCGACCTGGGACCCGCTGGCTGCGGGTCGACCGAAAGCCGTTGTCTACTGAGCGTCCGGGCCCCACCCGGGTCGCACCCCGCCGACCGGCCGAGGCGATCCGGCGCGCCGTGCCGCGGACGCTGGACCTGGCTCCCAGTGGCGGTGCGCCGAGGGGGCGCTCCGCCCCATGGCCCAGCTGCGTTCGACGACTGCGCGGAGGTCTCCCGATCGGACGTCCTGTGGTGGACTCGGCCGAACCTACCGGCCGCCGACCGCCTGCTGTCAACAGGTGGTCTGTCTGCGTCGTTTTCGCGTCGCCCCAGGTCACCGCCGAGCGGGCCCAGCAGGGGCAAGCAGCCGCAAGCACGCGGTTCGGCGTCAGCTGCCCGCCCGATGTCACTCGATCGGCCGCGCGAAGACGGTACGCCCGCCGACGACCGTACGCAGGCAGACCGGGAGGTCGCCGCCGGGGGTCAGATCGGGCAGGCCGGGGGTGCCGGAGCGGGGGTCGGTGGACCAGCGCTCCACCCGCTCGTCGGGGGCCTGGACGAGCAGTTCACCGGTGTGCCAGACCGCGTAGTCGGCGGGTGCGCCGGGCACCAGGACGCCCGCGTCGTCCCGGCCGATGGCCCGCCAGCCGCCGCGGGTGTGGGCGGTGAAGGCGGCGCGGGCGGAGATGCCGTGGGCGCGGGTGCGGTGGAAGACGGCGGCGCGCAGGGTGCCCCAGGGGTCGAGCGGGGTGACCGGGCTGTCGGAGCCGAGGGCGAGCGGGACCCCGGCCCGCAGCAGGGCGGCGTACGGGTTCAGGGTGCGGGCGCGGTCGGCGCCGAGCCGGGCCGCGTACATGCCGTCCGGGCCGCCCCAGGCCGCGTCGAAGGCGGGCTGGACGGAGGCGGTCAGGGCCAGCTCGGCGAAGCCGGCGAGGGTGGCGTCGGTGAGCATTTCGGCGTGTTCGATGCGGTGGCGGGCGGCGCGGATGCGGTCGAGGCCGATGCGGTCGGCGGCGGTCCGTACGCCGTCGACGACGGTGGTCAGCGCGGCGTCGCCGATGGCGTGGAATCCGGCCTGGAGTCCGGCCTCGGTGCAGGCGGCGACATGGGCGGCGACGGCCGCGGTGTCCAGGTGCGCGCTGCCGGTGTGGTCGGCGTCGGCGTACGGGGCGTGCAGATGGGCGGTGTGCGAGCCGAGGGAGCCGTCGGCGAAGAGGTCGCCGGCCGCGCCGATGGCGCCGAGCTCACGGATCCGCTCCGCGTCCTTTGCGGATGCGATCTGTTCGGCCCAGTAACCGACGACCCGCGGGCCGTTGCCCACCGCTGCCAGGGCCAGCAGGCCGGTGAAGTCGTCCTCGCCGGAGATCTCCGGGCCCGCGCACTCGTGGATGCTGCCGATCCCGAGGGAGGCGGCACGGGCGAGCGCCGCGGCCTGGGCGTCGGCGCGCTGGGCGGGCGTGACGGTGGCGTGGGCGGCCTGCCGTACGGCGTGGTGGGCGTCGCCCGTCAGCGGGGCGTCGGCGTGGAATCCGGACCGTTCGCGGATCCCGGGGACCAGGTCCAGCAGCGCGGTGGTCACCACGGCGGAGTGCACATCGACCCGGGTGAGATAGAGGGGACGGCCACCGGCGGCCTCGTCCAGTTCCGTGCGGGACGGCGGGCGTCCCTCGGGCCAGGCGCTGGCGTCCCAGCCGTGCCCCAGCAGGACCCGGTCCGCCGGACGCGCGGCGGCATACGCGCGGACCCGGGCCAGCGCGTCGGACAGCGTGTCCGTCCCGGCCAGGTCGAGCCCGGTCAGCGCGAGGCCGGTGGCAGTGGTGTGCACATGTGCGTCCGTAAAGGCGGGAGTGACCAGTGCGCCGTCCAGCCGTACCACCTCGTCCACGCCGTCGGCGAAGGAATCGGCCGCGCCCTCCTCCCCCACCCAGGCGATGCGGTCGCCCTCGACCACCATGGCGGTGGCGAAGGGGTCGGCGGGGCTGTGCACCTCGCCGCCGCGCAGCAGGACGGTACGGGCTCGGGCCGGGTCGGGGATGCGCTCGCTCATACCGGACAGTTTGGCCCCTGCGCGCGGCGGCGCCGCCCGCGGGGGTGAGATACCGCCAGGTCAGATGCGCGGCGGCCGGGCCTCGTACGGTGTGGAGAGCACGACCGTCGTACGGGTCGAGACGCCGGCGAGGGAGCGGATCCGGGTGAGCAGATGCTCCAGCTCCAGCGGGGCGGCGACGCGGACCTTGAGGATGTAGTTCTCATCGCCCGCGACGCTGTGGCAGGCCTCCAGCTCGGGGACCTCCGCCAGCCGGTCGGCGATATCGTCCGGGGCACTGGGGTCGAAGGGTTTGACCGAGATGAAGGCGGTGAGCGGCAGGCCCACGGCTTCCGGGTCCACGAGGGCGGCATAGCCCCGGATGACACCGCGCTGCTCTAGCCGGCGCACCCGCTGGTGCACGGCCGAGGTGGACAGGCCGGTGGCCTTGCCCAGGTCGGTGTAGCTCATCCGCCCGTCCTTGACGAGCAGATCCACGATTTGTCGGTCCAACTCCTCCACCCGCCCAACCTACTGCCCCGGGCCGCGAATGCGCAGCGCACGCCGGATCGTGGACAGCCCTGCGCCGGCTCATGTGAGGAATGCCACACCCGTGAACCCGTGTCCGTCGGGTGCCGGTGATTATGCATGCGGCATGAAGGGAATTGCTGCTGGTGGCCTGGACCGCCCGTCAAGGAAGTCAGCGGTCCGTACGGCCTGGCCCACCCAAGGGGGATGGACATCATGCGACGCGTCAAGCAGGAATCCGCGGCGCCGAACGGCGGCGCCCAGGAGGGCGACAGTCTCGGTTTCTCCGGCGGCGAGGCCGCGGACGGCTCGGACGACATCTTCGAGACCTTTGACATCTACCGCGTGACCTGCCCGGACTGCGGGCAGCCGATCGCGCTTCTCGCGGACGAGGACACGCTTCCGGAGCACGCACTGTGCCCCTCGCCGTGGAACCCGTTCGGTCTGACGGTGTGCCAGGGCTCCGGCCGGCCGGCCGCCGAGGCGCCGGAGACCGAGGACTCGATGGACGCGCAGGAGCAGGACGCCGCCGTGCTGCTGACGCTCCCGGAGGGTCTGGACTGGCGCCGTCAGCCGTTCTCGCACATCGGCGGCCCCGGTACGCGGCCGGTACGGGTCCCGCAGATGCGGGACCAGGCGGCCTGAGCCGAGCTCATCACCGGTAGCGGCCGCTCACCAATACCGGCCGGCGATCATCGCTTCCAAGGTGTCCCGGTGCAGGATCAGCGCATCGGCGTCGTCCGGCACCGGCACCTCTCCGAAATGCACCTGGCGATATGCCACCCGCAGCATCACGATGGCCTGCCGCAGGGCGGCGTAAAGGGTGTGGAATTCCATATCGCGGGGTGTGTGCCCGGTGAGCCGGGTATAGCGCCCCTCGATACGGTCGCGGCGCAGAAAATCGGGCAGCCCGCGCTGCCCGCCGCTTTCGGTGAGGTCCTGGAAAAAGCGATGGAGATAGATCATCCAGCCCAGGTCGAGTTCGCGCGGTCCGAGGGCGGCCATTTCCCAGTCCAGTACGGCGGCCGGCCGGAAGGCATCGTCGTAGACGATATTTCCGATCCGGGCGTCGCCCCAGGTCAGGACGGTTTCCCCCGGGTCGGCGGGCCAGAGGTCGGCGAGCCGGGAGAATCCCCGCTCGATAACCGGTGACGGCGGGAGTCCGTCCACCACCCAGGCGTAATAACGGCGTTGGGACTCGATGTGACGGTGCAGTGCCGTCCCGGTTCCGTCCACGGCGAGGAACTCGGCTTCCTTCACCGGTACTTGGTCGTGCAGCTGGGCCAGCACCGAAACGCTGTCCGCTTCCAGCCGCTCTCTTTCCTCGTCGGTGGCGGCGTAAAGCCAATTCCCCTCGTACGTATAGGGCATGACGTCCGGTGGGACGCGCCCGGCGGCGCGCTCCATGACGAAGAAGGGCGCGCCGAGGAATTGCGGGTCCTCTTCCAGCCAGAGGGTGCGGGGGACGGGGAGGCCGGTGCGGTCGGCGACCAGGCGCATGGTGCGGTACTGCCGGGCCATGTCGTAGCGCGGAAAGATCGTGTACGCGGCGGGGTCGGCGGCGAGGCGCAGCGCGCAGGACATGGGGGTCCCTCCCTGCGCGAGCGACGCCGAGAGCCCGGGGGACGGCGGGTTGGCGCCGTCGATGTCGAAGAGCAGGGTCTCGCTGGACATGCCGTTGGAGGCGGGCACGGTGGCGTTGACGGCGCGGGCGCCGGGGAGCCGGGTGTCGAGCCAGGCGGTGAGGCGGCGGGTGAGGTCTTCGGGGTCGCGGGTGGTGGTGCGGGGGCGGGGAGCGGTGGTCACCGGCCGTCCTCTCCTGCGACATCTGCATACCCGGTGAACCCGCTCGGATCGTGGCGGCCGAAGCTGCCGTGCTCGAAGATCCCGTAGCCGGTCCGGCCCTCGAAGGTGAAGCGGGCGGCGTGGTCGGTGACGCCGTAGGCGGCAAGGGGGTGCGCCGCCGGATCGGACAGGTCGTAGGTACGGCGGTCGGTCCAGCCGCGGCCGCGCCAGGTGCCGTGCTGCCAGTCGTCGGCGGGAGGGTAGCCGGCGCCGACGGCCAGAGGGGAGGAGGTGAGGATCTCGGCGGTGAGTTCCAGGGGTTTGCGGGCCGGGTCGGTGAGGTGGAGGACGGCGCGTTCGGGGTGGCGGGTGCCGGGGCGGTAGGTGATGTCGGTGTGCGGCCAGCCGAGTTGGACGTCCCGTTCGCCCTCGCGCACCAACAGGGCCTCGTTCAGGGTGCGGTGGCCGTCGGCGTCCTCCTGGACGATGACCATGAGGAACCGGTCGTCGAAGCGGACCGGGCACCATACCCAGTGGAAACCCTCCGGCCGCGCCTCCTCCCCCGCCCGTCCCGCCTCCTCGCCGGGGATCGGGCGGACGCCCCAGCTGCGGTCGCGGGTGCCGGTCCACTCCCCCGCCGTCACGGCCAGTTCCTCCCCCGCGATCCGGATGCGCCCGGTGCAGATGCCCGCCTGGACGAACCGCCGGCCCTCCAGCGTCAGCCGGTCGCCGCGGTACTGGGTGTGGTGCGGCTCCCAGGTGGCGGGGTGGGCCGCGGTCCAGGTCAGGTCGTAGGAGAGGCCGTCGGGATCGCCGGGATCCGCGGCGCAGGTCAGCCGGATCCGGGCGAGCGGCTCCTCGACGGTGACGGTGAGCGGGCCGACGGTGAGCGCGAGCCGGTCATCGGTGAGCGCGTCGGAGGCCCGTACGGCATGCAGCCGGTCGCCGACGCGAAGGGTGGCATAGGCGTCGATGACCCCGGTGTTGGGGTAGACGCCGAGTCCGGCGATGAGCAGGGCGCGGCCGGAGTGGTCCATGACGTGGAAGATGCACCGGTCATAGGCGTTGCGGTCGCCGGTGACGACATGCCGCATGGACAACGGCGCCTGGTGGATCGGGTACTCGTCGAGCGCGATCGGGCGGTCGGGCACGGTCTCCTCCTGGGGGCGCGGCCGAACGGCGGGAGTTGACGGTACGTCAGGTTTCGACGGGCGGCCAGACCTCCGGGGAGGCCGGGGCGTACGGTAGGGGACGTAACCCCGGTTCGGCTGTTACATTCGGCGCATGGACATGGAGTCGGCACGGAGTCGGCACCACGTCGGCACGGAGCCGATCCGGCGTCGGCACGGATTCGACCCGGCGTCGGCACGAAAGAGACCTGGAGCCACGGTGACCCCACCACCCCTGCGCTGCCTGCGCTGTGACCGTCCGACCGGGAGCTTCGACGGCTGCCGGAGCTGCGCCGCCGAGGGGATCGGCGTCAATGCGATGCCGCCGCTCGCGGATCTGAACGGCGTCGACCTCACCCGGTATCCCGGCGGACCGTGGGGGCTGCCGACGGCGCTGCCGATGGCGGGGGCACCGGTCACGCTGGGCGAGGGCAACACCCCGAACATCCGGCTGCGGACGGACCCGGATTCCGGCCAACAGGCCGATTCCGCCGGTGAGTTGTGGCTGAAGTACGAGGGCGGCAACCCCACCGGGTCGCACAAGGACCGGGCGATGGCCGTCGGCGTGGCGGCGGCGGTGGCGGCCGGTGCGGACACCGTCGTCGCGGCGTCCTCCGGCAACGCGGGCGCGGCGGCCGCGGCGTATGCGGCGCGGGCCGGGCTGCGCTGTGTGGTGTTCACCAACGAGACGGTGCCGGCCGGGCTGCGGGCGCAGATCGATGCGCTGGGTGCCGAGCGCGTGGTGCACCCGGGCAGCGCGCTGGAGCGGAACGAGGCGATGGGGCGGGCCGTCGCGGAGCGCGGCTGGTACCCGTTGACCAGCTTCTCCGTGCCCTCCCCCGGCGGGAACCCGTACGCCAACGAGGGCTACAAATCGGTGGCGTACGAGCTGGCGCGGGATTTCGCGGGGCGGCGGATCGACGCGGTGGTGGTGCCCACCAGCCGGGCGGATCTGCTGGGCGGCATCGGCCGCGGCTTCCGCGAGCTGACGGCCGCGGGGCTGCTCGCGTCCGCGCCCCGGCTGGTGGCGGCCGAACCGGCGGCCGCGGCACCGTTCACCGCGGCGCTGCGCCACCCGGACCGGGCGGAGCAGGAGCGCACGCGGGTCGCGAGCGGGCCCACGGTGGCGTTCTCCCTAGGGGAGGAACGGCCCTGCTGGCAGGGGCTCGATGCGCTGTGGCGCAGCGGGGGCACGGCCGTGGCACTGGACGACGAGGCGATCCTGGCGGAGCACCGGCGGCTGGCGGCCGAGGGGCTGGTCCTGGAGCCGTCGTCGGCCGTGGCCTCCGCCGTGGCGTGGGATCTCGTCCGCCGGCCCGGTGTGCTGGTGGTCGCGATGGGCACGGCGACGGGCCTGAAGGGGCTGGTGGGCTGAGGGCGGGCCGGGACGAGGCCCCGGCCCGCCACGCTCAGCGCGACTCCGGCCCGCCCTGGATCAGCGCACTCCGGCCCGCCCCCGGCTCAGTGCGACTCCGGCCCCGCCAGATGCCGGGCGATCACCATCCGCTGGATCTGGTTCGTCCCCTCGACGATCTGGAGGACCTTGGCCTCGCGCATATACCGCTCGGCCGGGAAGTCCGCGGTGTAGCCGTAGCCTCCGAGGAGCTGTACGGCGTCGGTGGTCACCCGCATCGCGGTGTCCGTGCAGAAGAGCTTGGCCATCGCCGCCTCCTTGGAGAACGGCTGCCCGGCGTCGCGCAGCCGGGCGGCGGTGAGGTAGAGGGCGCGGCCGGCCTCGATCTGGGTGGCCATGTCGGCGAGCATGAAGCGCAGCCCCTGGAAGTCGGCGATCGGGCGGCCGAACTGCCGGCGTTCGGCGACGTAGCCGAGCGCCTCGTCCAGTGCGGCCTGGGCGACGCCGATGGCGCAGGCGGCGATGCCGAGGCGGCCGGAGTCGAGGGCGGACAGGGCGATGGCGAAGCCCTGGCCCTCGTCGCCGATACGACGGGAGTCGGGGATGCGGACGCCGTCGAAGTGCAGCTGGGCGGTCGGGGAACCCTTCATGCCCATCTTGCGCTCGGGCACCGCAGCGGTCAGGCCCTCGGCGTCGCCGGGGACGAGGAAGGCCGTGATGCCGCGGGCACCGGGGCCACCGGTGCGGGCGAGGACGGTGTAGAAATCGGCCACCCCGCCGTGGGTGATCCACGCCTTGGTGCCGTCGATGATCCAGCCCCCACCGCCGTCGCGGGTGGCGCGCGTGGTCAGCGAGGCGGCGTCGGAGCCGGAGGACGGCTCGGAGAGGCAGTACGCGCCGAGCAGCCCGCCGCCGAGCATGGCCGGCAGATGGTCGGCGCGCTGCTGCTTGCTGCCGTATCCGGCCAGCGCATGACAGGCCAGGGTGTGCACGCTGACGCCCAGGCCGACGGTGAGCCGGGCGGCCGCGAGTTCTTCGAGGACCTGGAGGTAGACCTCGTAGGGCTGGTCGCCGCCGCCGAACTCCTCGGCGTACGGGAGGGAGAGCAGGCCGGATTCCGAGAGGAGGGTGAAGGTCTCGCGGGGGAAGCGGCCGGCGTCCTCCTCCTCGGCGGCGGTCGGCCTGATCTCCCGCTCGATGAGTTCGCGTACGAGCGTCATCAGGTCGCGGGCTTCCTCGGTGGGCAGCCTGCGGTCCACCGGCCGGGGGCCGTACTCGGTCATGGCGGCGCTCTCCTCCCTGTCGGGCGCTGCGGCAGCGCACGCGGGGGTGAGGCGGCGCCGCCGGATTTCCGGGTGCCCAGCCGATGATCGCCTTCCGGGTCTCGGAAGACGATGACCTGCGACTGTGGCGCTAGGAGTATGCCCGATCGGCGGCCCCACGTCACGGGTTGATGATCACCGGATCCGGGCGGTCCGGACCGGCCCGCACGGTCACGAAATTGGTCCGAACCATTGACCCCACTGGTCTAGTCCTTCTACCTTCTCCCTCAACGTTCTACGCGTTCATGCCAATTCGGCACCGGCCGTTCACGTTTCTCCCCACCCGGCCGCCGAGCGGCCTGCACGCTCCTTCCACACGCAGGTCACGGCTCCACCTCGCCCCCCTCCGAGGAGACGACATGCTCAGACCGCACCGAAGGCGAGCGCCCCACCGGCTGATCGCCGCCGCCACCGCGCTGTGTACGGCGGCGCTGGCCGGCCTTCTGCTCACCGGCTCCGCCTCCGCCCGCCCCACGGGCACCACCCCCCACACCGCCGCCGCGGCCGGTGACAAGGTCGTCGGATACTTCACCAACTGGGGTGTCTACGACCGCAATTACCACGTCAAGAACATCGAGACCTCCGGGTCGGCCGACAAACTGACGCATATCAACTACGCCTTCGGCAACGTCCAAGGCGGCAAATGCGCCATCGGCGACTCCTACGCCGACTACGACAAGGCGTACACCGCCGACCAGAGCGTCGACGGCAAGGCCGACACCTGGGACGACGGCGCGCTGCGCGGCAACTTCAACCAGCTGCGCAAGCTCAAGAAACTGCACCCCAACCTCAAGGTGATCTGGTCCTTCGGCGGCTGGACCTGGTCGGGCGGTTTCGGCGAGGCCGCCAAGAACCCCGAGGCGTTCGCCCAGTCCTGCCACGACCTGGTCAAGGACAAGCGCTGGGCGGATGTCTTCGACGGCATCGACATCGACTGGGAGTACCCCAATGCCTGCGGTCTGAGCTGCGACACCAGCGGCAAGGACGCGTTCACCAACGTCATGAAGGCGCTGCGGGAGAAGTTCGGCAAGGACCAGCTGGTGACCGCGGCGATCACCGCGGACGCCTCGGACGGCGGCAAGATGGACGCGGCCGACTATGCGGGCGCGGCGCAGTACGTCGACTGGTACAACCCGATGACGTACGACTACTTCGGCGCATGGGACGCCAAGGGCCCGACGGCCCCGCACTCCCCGCTCGCGTCGTACAACGGCATCCCGAAGGCCGGCTTCAACACCACCGACACCCTCACCAAGCTGAAGAAGCTGGGCGTGCCGGCCGGCAAGCTGCTGCTGGGCATCGGCTTCTACGGCCGCGGCTGGCAGGGTGTCACCCAGGACGCTCCGGGCGGTACGGCGACCGGTGCGGCCCCGGGCAAGTACGAGGCGGGCATCGACGACTACAAGGTGCTCAAGGACCGCTGCCCGGCCACCGGCAAGGTGGGCGGTACCGCGTATGCCAAGTGCGGTGACCAGTGGTGGAGTTACGACACCCCGGAGACCATCGGCAGCAAGATGGCCTTCAAGGACGCACAGGGCCTGGGCGGCACGTTCTTCTGGGAACTGAGCGGTGACACCGCCAACGGCGAGCTGATCAAGGCGATCAGGTAGCCGAAGCGGTCGAGGAAGCCGGGCGGGAGGCAGTGGGGCCTCCCGCCCTTTCCCTGTGCGCGGCTCAGGTGGACGGCCGGGACGGCGCCGGGCAGGTCGGCTCGTACTCCTCGATCAGCCGCAGGGTGTCGCCCAGCCCGCGCACCAGCAGGGCGGTCACCGTCTCGCGGGGTATCTCCTGGGTCGCGATCCAGTCGAGGGTGACGCCCTCGACGCTGGTGAGCCAGCCGGTCAGGGCGATGCGGGCGAGCGGCGGGATCTCCTCGCGGCCCCAGGCGCCCCGGGCGATGGTGCGCAGCAGCCGGGCCCGCACGGCATCGCGGATCGCCAGCACCTCGGCGTCGGAGCCGACGCCGCCGGTGACGATGGCGCGGTAGGCGGCCTGGTGGTGCTGGGCGTAGCGGAGATAGCCGTCGACGGTGCGCTGGACGCGTTCGACGGGCGGCAGGTCATGGGTGCTGCCCGCGCGCTCGACCAGCTGGGCCACGGCGTCCTCGATGATCGCGAGGTAATAGCCGCGCTTGTTGGTGAAGTAGTAGTAGATCAGGCCCTTGGCCACGCCGGCCGCGCGGGCGATGTCGTCCATGGACAGCGCGTCGTACGAGGTGTCGGCGAACAACGCACGCCCGGTGGCGATGAGTTCGGCGCGCCGTGCCTGGGCGCGTCCGGTGCCGCGGGCGGCCGGGGAGCCGTCCTGTCCGCGCTGTTGACTATTATTCAAAATCGGCCCTAGTCTCCCAACGGACTCGTCAGTAGTCGCCTCGTCGCCAACTGACCAACTCGCCAACTGCCAACTGCCAACTGCCAACTGCCAAGATTTTTCCGCAGTATGACAGCGCGTCATGGACCGGATCCGCTTCTTCGCCCATGACCTTCGCGATCGTCCGCCGCGTTTTACCCACGGCGCCCCAGCACTTCCTCGCGCATTCGACCACTGCCCCGGGGAGGACACAGTGAGCCCTACGATCCGAACGCCCCGCCCCGCGCCCGCCGCGCCCGAGGGGCGCACCTCCTGGAAGAAGACCGCCGTGGTGGCGGTGCCCGCCGTGCTCGCCGTGGGAGCGCTGGCGACGGTGATGGCCCAGGGCGTGCTGGCCGCCTCCTTCGCCGTCTCCGGAACCCACTTCCAGGTCTCCTCGGGCAAGCTGACCAGCAGCGGACTGTCCTCGTACGTCCACACCGACCGCGATACCGACGGCCGCGGCCACCCCGTCGCGCTGCTCGGCATCGGCAAGGCGTCGCTCGCCGACATCTGCCAGTCGGCGCAGGTCAAGACGCCGGTCGGCACCGTGGTGTTCAAGCTGACGGCGGGCGGCAGGGCCGGGCCGGTGTCCGCCGACAGTCTGGTCATCGACGGCGAGGACCTGGTCGGCGACGCCCGCTTCGGCACCGCGCAGATCGGCCGGGACGCCGCCTCGCTGGACGCCGTACCGGGTGTGCACGGCCCGAAGGGGAAGTTCGGACTCCAGGCCGGGGACATCTCGGTCGCCGGGGTCCGCTCGCACGCCTGGTCCGCCACCGGCGGCAACTTCCGGCTCAAGGGGCTGCGGGTGAGCGTGAGCCTGGACGGCGAGAAGTGTTTCTGAGCGCGCGCCGTGCCCGCTGGGGCACCCGCCTTGAGCAGGTACTGCCGTGGCCCGAGCGGCGGGCGGCGCTGCGCCGCTGGCGGCGGACCCGGCCGTTCTGGGCCGGGCTGCTGCTCCTGCTCGGCGGCGCGGAGCTGCTGCTGGTGCCGCTCTCACCGCTGACGGTCCTGGTGAGCCTGGGGCTCGGCGGGCTGGCGGCGATCGGCATCGGGCTGGCGCTGATGGTGGCGGGGATCTTCCTGTGGTGCACACCGGCCGCGCGCCACTACGTCAGTATCAATGCGCTGATCCTGTCGGTGCTCTCCTTCGCCGCGACCAATCTGGGCGGCTTTCTGGTGGGCATGGGCCTGGGGATCGCGGGCAGCGCGATGGGGTTCGGGTGGACGCCGGTGCGGGCGGGGGATCCCGGACGGGAGACGGGTCCGGCACAGGGGACGGATCCGGTGCAGGGGACGGATCCGGTACCGCGGGCAGGTCTCGTACGGGAGACGGATCCGGACGGCGCCCGCCCCGCGGACCGTACGGCGCAGGCGTCGGCGCCGGCCCGTCGTGGCGTCGGCCGCAAGGTCCTCGCGGCCGGCCTGCCCGTGGCGCTGCTCGCGGCCGTCGGGGGCCCGGCGCAACGGGCCGAGGCGACCGGCGTACCGGCGCCGCCGGTCCCGCCCACCGTGCACACCACGCGGTTCGCCCCCAAGGGCTTCACCCTCGCCGGGGTCACCGAGGTCCCGACGGCAAACGGCCGGGCCAAAGCCATGGTCCTGAAGATGTCGGCGGCCTCGCTCACCGACTACCGCCTCACCACCCGCGACCGCACCGGGCCCCAACTCGGGCTGAACGCCGATACGTTGAACCTCCGCGGCGAGGTGACCCTCTACCTCACCAAGTTCAGCGGCTGTCTGGAGGGCGTGCTCTGCCTCACCTTCACCCCCGACACGCTCCCCGTCCCGCCGGTCGTACCGCCCTTCGTCTACATGACCGATGTGACGGCCGAACAGGCACTGGTCACCTCCGACCTGATCGTCGCGGACGGGCTGCGGCTGCACGCCGGTCCGCGTTCCTGATCCGGCTCCCCCGGCGGGCTTTACGGCCCCCGTCCGCTGCGCGCACCATCGGCGTGCGGGGGCCGGATCCGTGACGAAGAGGTGACTGGTGGTCAACCCTTGGCTGGCGCTGGAGTCGGGTGCCGACCCGGTGGCACATACCCGCAGGGTGCGGCGGGCCCATGAGGCGTTCCTGGCCGACGGGACGGTGCTGCCGCCCGTACGCCGGGTGGTCGCCGACTCCTGGCGCCGCTCGGCGCGGGCACGGGCCGCCTCGGACGGCGCGGCGCCCATCGAGCTGGACGAGGCCGCGCTGCGGGCCTACCGGGACGCCCACCCCCTGGCTCGGGCGATGCCCGTCTTCCGCGAGCTGCTGGGCAGCATCGCCCAGGACGGTGCGCATCTGATGGCGGTCTGCGATCCCCAGGGACGGATGCTGTGGGTCGAGGGCCACCCCGGGGTACGGCGGCAGGCGGAGCGGATGAACTTCGTGGTCGGGGCGCGCTGGGACGAGCGGCATGCGGGCACCAACGCGCCGGGCACCGCGCTCGCCTCCGGTCACGCCGTACAGATCTTCGCGGCCGAGCACTACAACCGGCGGGTGCAGCGCTGGACCTGCGCGGCGGCCCCGCTGCACGATCCGCGGACCGGGCGGCTGCTGGGCGCCGTCGACATCACCGGCGGCGACCATCTGGCCGGCCCGCACAGCCTGGCCCTGGTCCAGGCCACCGCCCGCGCCGCCGAGGCCCATCTGGCATACGGGATACGGGAGTTGGGGACGTTCCTGGCCGCACTGGGACGGGACGAGGCGCTGCTGGCCGTGGACGGCACCCGGCTGCGGCTGGGCCGCCGGCACAGCGAGATCATGGTGCTGCTCGCCCACCACCCCGCGGGCCTGACCGGTGAGCAGCTGGCCGTCCTCCTCTACGGCGAACGGGAGATCAGCCCGGTCACCCTGCGCGCCGAGCTGTCCCGGCTGCGGCAGCTCGCCGGCCCGCTGCTCGCCTCCCGGCCCTACCGGCTGACCCGTCCGACCGAGACCGATCTCCACACGGTCGAGCGGGAGTTGACCGCCGGTCACCTCACGGCGGCCCTGGATGCCTACCCCGGTCCGCTGCTGCCGCTCTCGGAGGCCCCCGGGATACGCCGTCTGCGCACGGCCCTGGAGGACCGGCTGCGGCGCGCCCTGCTGGCCGCCCGCGACCCCGCGCTGCTGCGCCGCTGGTCGCAGACCCCCTGGGGCGAGCACGACCTGGAGGTCTGGGAAGCCCTGGAGGACACCCTGCCGCCGCACTCCCCGGCACGCGACGTCCCGCACGCCACGGCGGGGCGCCTGCGGACGGCGTACGGGCTGACCGGCTCGTCCTCTGCCCCACGGTCGACCGACGGTCCCCGCAGGCCGCCAGGCCCCTGAAGCATCCCTGACCACCGGAGGCGGCCGCTCGGTGCTGCCGACGGGCTCGCGCAACGCTCCTGAGGCGTGTCACCAATGTCCGGCAGTTTTATACATTCCATCAGGTCTGTGCGGACTCGTTTTGTCATCCCATAGGTCGGGCACGCTTTGACAAGCGTGGCCGAGATCTGACTAACTTGCGCCGCAGATCGGTCATGAGTGTCAGCGACAAGCCCTGGCTTGCTGACCGGCAACCCTCGCGCCGCGGTGGGGTGCCCCAGGTGACGACCGGACCGGAAGACCTTCGGTAAGCGCGAGCCCCACGGGCCGGAACAGTGACGGTGACGGAATGTACGCAGCTTTCGGGACAGCCGCATGGCGGCGCCGTGGCTGCCTGCTGCTGTGCGCGAACCGGTCGGTCGATCTGCTGCGCGTCAATAGCGCTCTGTGTACCGGCGCCTGCCGTGCCTTCCGCCGAGGCTGAGGGCTGACGGTCTTCTGAATCTCTGACGCCACCGCTGTCGCGGTGTGCGTCCTCCTTGCCCAAACCCCGTTCCGCGCGTCCCCGTGCGCATCGTCACGCAGAGCCCCGTCGGCCCGGCGCCGTGCCGTTGCGGCATCCGTGGTCCGGGCTGTCCGAATTCGCTGGAGTCCTCCATGAGTGAACCCCCTGGCGCTGCGGTACCTCTCGCCTCAGCGCCCCCTGCCGAGGAGCCCCCCGGCCCCTCCTCCCCGCCTCGTACCGCACGTCCTGCCGAGGCCGAACGGCCGGGCGACGGCACCGCACCGCGGCCGCCGGCGGCGCAGCGGGTGTTGCCGCTGCACAGGCCAGGCCGCTGGATCGCCACGGCGATCGTGCTGGTGCTGGTCGCCCAGATCGCCCATGGACTGGTGACCAACCCCTTCTATCAGTGGGACCGGTTCCGGTACTGGTTCCTGCGCCCGGCGATCCTCGATGGCCTGCTCATCACCCTCAAGGTGACGGCGTACAGTGCCGTGCTCGGTCTGTTCGGCGGCATCCTGGTCGCCCTGGGCAGGCTCTCCCGGAGCCCGGTGTTGCGGGCGGTTGCCTGGACCTACACATGGCTGTTCCGCTCGGTTCCGCTGATCGTGGTGCTGCTGTTCCTCTACAACTTCAGCGCGCTGTACAAGACGCTGAGCCTCGGGGTTCCGTTCGGGCCCGCCTTCTTGACCTTCGACGAGTCCCGGCTCGCCACCGACATCGTCGTGGCGGTCGTCGGACTCACCCTCAATGAGGCGGCGTACGCGTCCGAGGTGGTGCGGAGCGGCATCCTCGCGGTCGACCATGGGCAGCACGAGGCGGCGTTGGCGCTGGGCCTGCCGAAGAGCTACCAGTTCACGAAGATCGTCTTTCCGCAGGCCCTGCGCTCCATCACCCCGAACTACGTGAATCTGCTGATCAATCTGATCAAGAGCACCTCGCTCGTCTTCTACGTGTCGCTGCTCGATCTGTTCGGCTCGGCGCAGAGCATGGGCAGCACCTACCCGGGTGACATCGTCCCGCTGCTGCTCGTCGCGACCGTCTGGTACCTGATCCTCACGAGTGCGGTCTCCGTCGTCCAGTTCTACGTCGAGCGGTACTTCGCCAGGGGCGCGACGCGCACCCTTCCGCCGACGCCGTTGCAGAAGGTGCGGGCAGGTCTGCGTGATCTGCGTGCCCGAGCCCGGAGGGAGGCCGCGATATGACCACCGAGACCACCGAGACCGGGACCACCGAGATACGACCGGCCGCGGTCCAGGTCCACGACGTGCACAAGTGGTACGGCGCCCACCAGGTTCTGGACGGCGTCGAGTTGACCGTATGGCCCGGCGAGGTCACCGTGATCCTCGGGCCGTCCGGGTCCGGCAAGTCCACCTTGCTGCGGGTGATCAACCACCTGGAGAAGCCGGAGGTCGGGTACGTCAGCGTGAACGGTGAGCCGATCGGCGTACGCCGGCACGGCGAGAGGCTCAAGGAGCTGAGCGAACGGGTCATCCTGGGCCAGCGCAGCCGGATCGGCTTCGTCTTCCAGAACTTCAACCTCTTCCCGCACCTGACCGCGCTGGACAACGTGGCCGCCGCTCCCGTGGCCACCGGGAAGCTGGCCAAGCCCAAGGCCCAGGAGCTGGCCCGCGAACTGCTCGGTCGGGTGGGTCTGGCCGACAAGGTCGGCGCCTATCCGCGGCAGCTGTCCGGCGGCCAGCAGCAGCGGGTGGCCATCGCCCGCGCCCTCGCCCTGCGACCGGGGGTCATCCTCTTCGACGAACCCACCTCCGCACTCGATCCCGAACTGGTCGGCGATGTATTGGCCGTCATCAAGGACCTGGCCACCAGCGGCACCACCCTCATCATCGTCACCCACGAGATCGGCTTCGCCCGTGAGGTGGCCGACCGGATCGTCTTCATCGATGGGGGCCGGATCGTCGAACAGGGTCCCCCCACCGAGTTGTTGGATCACCCGAAACACGAGCGGACCAGGGACTTCCTGAGCAAGGTGCTCTGACCTCGCCGTCCGTCCCACTGCCCGCGGCCCGTCCGGGCTCGCGTCCCCCACACACCACCGAAGAACACCTCCCCCACACCGCCGAAGAACAAGCAACGCGCCCTCACCACCACTCACCGAAGCAAGGACAGCTATGCGCACCCTCAAACTCCGCAGCAGCCTCTTCCGCGGCCTCTCCCTCGGCACCGCCGTCGCTACCCTCGCCACTGGCCTCGCCGCCTGCGGGGGCAACAGCGAAGCGGCCGGCAAGTCCGACAGCAAGGTGCCCGGGACGGTCACCGTGGGGGCCCATTCCAACGGGGCCGCCAAGGAGACCGCGCTCAAGGTGTCCGAGGTCAAGTCCATCAGCGCCGAACTGCCGAAGCCGATTGCCAAGAAGGGCAAGCTGGCCATCGGCGTCGGTGCCCTGCCCACCGGTTCCGTGCCACTGAACTTCATTGGCGACGACCAGAAGACGCTCACCGGATCCGAGCCCGACTTCGGCCGACTGGTGGCCGCCGTCCTCGGCCTCAAGCCCGAGGTGAAGAACCTCACCTGGGAGAACCTGTTCGTCGGCATCGACAGCGGCAAGGTCGACGCGGCCTTCGCCAACGTCACCGACACCGAGGAGCGCAAGAAGAAGTACGAGTTCGCCACCTACCGGCAGGACAACCTGGGGTTCGAGGTGCCCAAGAAGAGCACCTGGACCTTCGACGGCGACTACCAGAGCCTGGCCGGCAAGACGGTCGCGGTGAGCCGGGGCACCAACCAGGAGAAGGTCCTGCTGGAGTGGAAGGCGAAGCTGAAGAAGCAGGGCAAGGACCTCACCGTCAAGTACTACCCGGACAACAACAGCGTCTACCTGGCGCTGAACAGCGGGAAGATCGACGCCTACTTCGGCCCCAATCCCAGCATCGCCTACCACACAACCCACACGGCGAGTGGCCCCAACGCGACCCGTAGCGCCGGCAAGTTCTCCGGCGCGGGCGCAAAGCTCCAGGGGCTGATCGCAGCGACCTCGAAGAAGGACAGCGGGCTGGCCAAGCCGGTCTCCGAGGCGATCAACTACCTGATCAGGAACGGTCAGTACGCCAAGTGGCTGGCGGCCTGGAACCTCTCCAACGAGGCCGTCAGCACCTCCAAGGTCAACCCGCCCGGCCTGCCGCTCGACAACTCCTGATCAACGCTCATAGGGCAGCCGCCCGGGACTCCGGCGCCACGCCGGAGTCCCGGGCACACCAACCCACCATGTCCGAAGGAATTCCACGTTGATGCCGCGGAGCGTTCCCACCGCCATCTCCACCAGCTCTTCCCTTCCTCCCACGCAGAGTCCGGCCGAACCCCACCTCCTGGACAACGCCGTCTGGGCCGCGCTGACCGGCCCGCACGCCCGGTTCGCCGAGCGCGTCGGCCGCGCCGCCCGCTATCCCCTGGATGTCTGCCCCTTCACCGCCCTCGCCGACCCGGCCGACCCGGGGGCCTGGGACGACCTGGCCGAGCTGGTCGGCCCGGACACCGTCACCCCCGTCACGGGAGTGCGGGCCGTCCCCGACGGATGGGAAATCGTGGAGCGAGGGCAGGGCGTTCAACTGGTCGACACCGGGCTACGCGCCGAACCCGCACCCGAAGCGGTGCGGCTCGGGCTCGACGACATCCCCGAGATCCTGGACCTGGTCGCCCTGACCAAACCGGGCCCCTTCCTGCCCCGCACCGTCGAACTCGGCGTCTACCTCGGCATCCGGCACCGCGGACGGCTCATCGCCATGGCCGGGGAACGCGTGCATCCGCCGGGCTGGACGGAGATCAGCGCCGTCTGCACCCACCCGGCACACCGTGGGCAGGGCCTGGCCACGCGGCTGGTCCGGGCGGTGGCAGCCGGGATCAGGGAACGCGGGGAGATCCCCTTCCTCCATGCACTCGCCGGCAACACCACCGCCATTCGCCTCTACGAGTCCATCGGCTTCACCCTGCGCCGCCGTACGAACTTCGTGCTGGTGCGCACCCCTGGCCGTCATCCGGCACCGACGCCTTGATCAGGCAGTCGCACTGCGCGACCACGCCCAGCCCCCGAAGGGACCCGACATGATCGCCTCCGAGAACCGCCCCGCCCGGTCCTCCGCGGCCGTTGCCGCCGATGACATACTCCGCCGCACCCTGCGGCACCACGCAGCCGGAGTAACGGTGATCACCGTCCCGGGCCCGGCCGGCTTCACAGCCACCTCTTTCACCTCCGTATCCCTGCGGCCGGCTCTCGTGTCCTTCTACCTGGGCCTTGGCGCATCAACCGCGCCTGCGGTCCGGGAAGCCGACCGGTTCGCCGTCCACATTCTCGGCACCCAGAACGCCGAAGTGGCACGGCAGTTCGCGCGCAGCGGCGTCGACCGGTTCCAGGGCATCGCCTGGACCGAGCACGAGGACGCCCTGCCCGTACTCGACGACGTTCCCGCCTGGCTCACCGCCCGGGTGACGTTGCGCCAGCCCATCGGCGACCACCTGCTGGTCGTGGGCGAGGTCGAGGCCGGTGCGGCGCATCAGGACGCGACGGCACTGGTGCATCACGACGGGGCGTTCGCCGCGGCCCATGCACTGCCCCCACAACCGATCCGTCGTGCTTCATGACGATCACGACGAGATGAGCCAACTCCCGGTACGTACGCTCCCTCAGGAAGGCGCCCCCATCGTGTCCTCATCGCTCTCTTCGCTGTCCTCTTCGCCCCGTTCATCCGCTCCGCTGCACCTGGCCGTCGCGCTCGACGGCGCGGGCTGGCACCCTGCCGCATGGCGCGAGGCGGTGGCCAGGCCCCGGGATCTGCTCACTGCCGGCTACTGGGCCGACCTCGTCGCCGAGGCCGAACGCGGCCTGCTCGACTTCGTGACGATCGAGGACTCGCTCGGATTCCAGTCCTCGCACCTCCTGGAGCCGGAGGGGCGCACCGACCAGGTCCGTGGACGGCTGGACGCCGTCCTCATCGCCGCCCGCGTCGCCCCGCTGACCAGGCACATCGGACTCGTGCCGACCGTGGTGGCCACCCACACCGAGCCGTTCCACATCTCCAAGGCCATCGCCACGCTCGACTACGTGAGCGCGGGTCGCGCGGGCCTCCGCGTGCAGGTGACGCGGCACCCGAACGAGGCCGAGCACTTCGGACGCCGTACGTTCCCCCGCTTCGCCCTCGGGGACCTGCACGGCCCGCCTGCACGGGAACTGACGGCCGGCCTCCTCGACGAGGCAGCCGACTACGTCGAAGTCGTGCGTCGGCTGTGGGACAGCTGGGAGGACGACGCGGAGATCCGGGATGTCGCCACCGGTCGCTTCATCGACCGCGACAAGGTGCACTACATCGACTTCGAGGGCAAGCACTTCAGCGTCAAGGGCCCCTCCATCACACCCCGGCCGCCGCAGGGCCAGCCCCTGGTGAGCGCGCTCGCACACGAGGAAGCGACCGGCGCCCCGTTCCGGCTGGTCGCCCGCTCCACCGACGTCGGGTACGTCACGCCGCGCGACATCGGGCAGGCGCGCGCCGTCGTCGCCGCGGTGCGGTCCGAGCAGGAGGCGGCAGGGCGTGCGGAGGAGCCTCTGCACCTGTTCGGAGACCTGGTGGTGTTCCTGGACGACACTCCGGCCGCGGCGGAGGACCGCCGGGACCGCCTCGACGCCCTCGCGGGAAACGCGTACACCAGCGACGCCCGTATCTTTACCGGCACGCCCGCCCAACTCGCCGATCTGCTGCTGGAGTTGCGGGAGGCCGGACTGTCCGGCTTCCGGCTGCGCCCCGCCGTCCTCGGACACGACCTTCCCGCGATCACCCGAGGGCTGGTGCCCGAACTCCAGCGCCGAGGCTCTTTCCGGAACTCCTACGAAACCGACACCCTCCGCGGGCTGCTCGGGCTCGCCCGCCCCACCAGCCGCTACGCCGCCACTGCCTGAGCCGGAAGGACCGCACCGACATGAGCAAGCAACTGAAGCAGATCCATCTGGCCGCGCACTTCCCGGGCGTCAACAACACCACCGTGTGGAGTGCCCCCGAGGCCGGCAGCCACATCGAGTTCAGCTCCTTCGCGCACTTCGCGCGGACCGCCGAACGAGCCAAGTTCGACTTCCTGTTCCTCGCCGAGGGGCTGAGATTGCGTGAGCAGGGCGGAAGGATCTACGACCTCGACGTCGTGGGACGGCCCGACACCTTCACCGTCCTCACCGCGCTCGCAGCCGTCACCGAACATCTCGGCCTGACCGGCACCATCAACTCCACCTTCAATGAGCCCTACGAGGTCGCCCGCCAGTTCGCCAGCCTCGATCATCTGTCGGGCGGGCGTGCCGCCTGGAACGTGGTCACTTCCTGGGACGCCTTCACCGGCGAGAACTTCCGCCGCGGTGGCTTCCTGCCACAGGAGGAGCGCTACACCCGGGCCAAGGAGTTCCTGTCCACGGCCCACGAACTGTTCGACTCCTGGCGCGGCGACGAGGTCATCGCCGACCAGGAGACCGGAGTCTTCCTGCGCGACGCCCAGGCCGGAGCCTTCGTCCACCAGGGCGACCAGTTCGACATCAGCGGACAGTTCAACGTCCCGCGCAGCCCCCAGGGACGCCCTGTGATCTTTCAGGCCGGAGCGTCCGACGAGGGGCGCGAGTTCGCGGCCTCCAGCGCCGACGCGATCTTCAGCCGGTACAGCAAGCTCGAAGAGGGGCAGGCCTTCTACCAGGACGTCAAGGGCCGCCTCGCCCGCTACGGTCGCAGGCACGACCAGCTGCTGATCCTGCCCGCCGCGACGTTCGTCCTCGGCGACACGGACGCCGAGGCGCGAGAACTCGCCCACGAGGTACGGAGCCAGCAGGTCAGCGGCGCGACCGCGCTCAAGTACCTGGAGCACGTCTGGAACCGGGATCTGTCCGCGTACGACCCGGACGGTCCGCTGCCCGACGTCGACCCGGTCCCCGGCGAGAACACCATCGCCCTCGGCCGGGCCAGCGTGCGGCAGTTCCGTGACCCGCTGGCGGTTGCCAAGGAGTGGCGCGAGCGCGCGGAGGCGAAGAACCTCTCCATCCGCGAGCTGGTCATCGAGACCACCACCCGTCAGTCGTTCATCGGCTCCCCGGCCACCGTCGCCGAGACCATCAACGAGTTCGTCCAGGCGGACGCCTCCGACGGCTTCATCCTCGTCCCCCACATCACCCCCGGCGGCCTCGACGTCTTCGCCGACACCGTGGTTCCGCTGCTCCAGGAGCGCGGGGTGTTCCGGACGGAGTACGAGGGGACCACCCTGCGCGACCACCTCGGTCTGGACCACCCCGACGCCGAGGCGCCGGCCGGGCGGGTGGCGTCATGAGCACCCCCCCTCGGCGTCCTCGACCTGGTCCCGATCTCGTCCGGCTCCACGGCCACCGAAGCGCTCCGCAACTCCATCGACCTGGCCCGGCAGGCCGAGCGCTTCGGCTACGCCCGCTACTGGTTCGCCGAACACCACCTCAATCCGGGTGTGGCGGGCACCTCACCCGCCGTCATCCTCGCGTTGACCGCCTCCGCGACGTCGACGATCCGGCTCGGCTCCGGCGCCGTACAGCTCGGTCACCGCACCGCACTGTCCACGGTCGAGGAGTTCGGCCTGATCGACGCGCTGCACCCGGGACGTTTCGACCTGGGCCTCGGACGATCCGGCGGCCGCCCGGCCGGACCGCCTGCCACCCCGCCGCCGACCGCGACCCCTGTCGTCGACGGCCGGGCCCCCAACGGGCTGCGGATCCCGGAGCGCTTCTCCTTCGCGCACCTGCTCGGCTCACCCAGGGTCGCCCTTCAGCGCAGACTGCTCCAGCAGCCGGGCGCCGAGTCGCAGGACTACGGCGAGCAGGTGGACGACATTCTCGCGCTGCTGGCCGGCACCTACCGGTCCGCGGACGGCGTCGAGGCACACGTCGTCCCAGGCGAGGGCGCCGACGTACAGGTGTGGATTCTGGGCAGCAGCGGAGGGCAGAGCGCCGAGGTCGCCGGCCGCAACGGTCTGCGGTTCGCGGCGAACTACCACGTCAGCCCGGCCACCGTGCTGGAGGCAGCGGAAGGCTACCGGACCGCGTTCCAGCCCTCTGACGTGCTCGACAAGCCGTACGTGAGCGTCTCGGCCGATGTCGTCGTCGCCGAGGACGACGAGACCGCCCGCGAACTCGCCACCGGCTACGGCCTGTGGGTCCGCAGCATCCGCACCGCCGAGGGCGCGATCGAGTTCCCCACGCCCGAACAGGCCCGGTCCCATGTGTGGACCGACACGGACCGGGCGCTGGTCGCCGACCGCGTGGAAACCCAGTTCGTCGGCTCCCCTGCCCGCGTGGCCGACCAACTGGAACGGCTCCAGGCGGCCACCGGAGCCGACGAACTGCTCATCACCACCATCACGCACCGCCATGCCGACCGGGTGCGTTCCTACGAGCTGCTGGCCGAGGAGTGGCGGCGCAGATGAGCGGGCGCCCGTGCGCGGCGGGGAAGTCGCAGATCCAGCCGCGCCATCGAAGGCGGTGACGCGAGCCCCTCCACACCTGCCGTGGCCTGACCCCCACGGTCCGTCGTTCCGCCAAGGCCCATTTCCAGCACCTCCTGGGGCACCCCAGGAGGTGCTGGACCACGCCGGGGGCTGAGCTACGTGTCAGGCCGTACCGCCGCAGCCGCGGGGGCTGGTGTGGCGGACGCCGGGTTGGGCCCGGCAGCGGGGGCATTCGGCGGCGAGCAACGGCAGAACCCGCCCACCTGCGCAAACGCGGCGTCAAGGTGGTCATCCCGGAGAAGAGGGACCAGGCGGCCGACCGGGCGAAGAAAGGCCGCAGGGGCGGCAGGCCCGTCGCCACACGGGACGACAAGACCCCCGAAAGCTACCTGGCCGGCCTCCACTTACGTGCCTCGATGATCTGGATCAGAGACCTCACGCAGACCACCTCCTGATCACCACCCGATACGCGCCCTAGGGGGCCCGGCCTCCCCCCGGCGCAACGTTCGAGCAACCTGCGCCGCCCTACCCTGCGCGCAACGCCCGTCGCACGGGAGCGGCGGGCACCGCGTCGAGAGCGATTGGGAGGCCGCCCATGGCCCGTTACGCCAGCCCGGGTTCCGCCGATGCCGTCATGAGCTACCAGAGCCGCTACGACCACTGGATCGGCGGCGCGTTCGTGGCGCCCGCACTGGGCCGGTACTTCGACAATCCCACCCCGGTCAACGGTCAGACGTTCTGCGAGGTGGCGCGCGGCACCGCCGAGGACGTCGAGCGCGCGCTGGACGCCGCGCACGCCGCCGCGCCCGGCTGGGCCCGTACCCCCGCCGCCGAGCGGGCCGCCGTCCTCAACAAGATCGCCGACCGGATGGAGGCCAACCTGGAGGCGCTGGCGGTCGCCGAGAGCTGGGAGAACGGCAAGCCGGTGCGGGAGGCGCTGGCGGCCGACATCCCCCTGGCCGTCGACCACTTCCGTTACTTCGCGGGCGCCGTACGCGCCCAGGAGGGCACTCTCTCGGAGATCGACGAGGACACCGTCGCGTACCACTTCCACGAGCCGCTGGGAGTTGTCGCCCAGATCATCCCCTGGAACTTCCCCATCCTGATGGCCGTCTGGAAGCTCGCCCCCGCCCTGGCCGCGGGCAACGCCGTGGTCCTCAAACCGGCCGAACAGACCCCCGCCTCGGTGCACTTCCTCATGAGCCTGATCGCGGACCTGCTGCCGCCGGGTGTGGTCAACATCGTCAACGGCTTCGGCACGGAGGCGGGCAAACCACTCGCCTCCAGCCCCCGGGTGGCCAAGGTCGCGTTCACCGGTGAGACCACGACCGGGCGCCTGATCATGCAGTACGCCTCCGAGCATCTGCGGCCGGTGACCCTCGAACTCGGCGGCAAGAGCCCCAACATCTTCTTCGACGACGTCTCCACCCTGATGGACGACTTCCAGGACAAGGCCGTCGAGGGCTTCACCATGTTCGCCCTCAACCAGGGCGAGGTCTGCACCTGCCCCTCCCGGGCGCTCATCCAGCGCGGCCACTACGCCGACTTCCTGGCCGCGGGCGTGGCCCGTACGGAAAAGATCGTCCAGGGGCATCCGCTGGACACCGACACCATGATCGGCGCCCAGGCCTCCAACGACCAGCTGGAGAAGATCCTTTCCTACCTGGACATCGGCCAGAAGGAGGGCGCCCGCGTCCTGACCGGCGGCTCCCGCGCCGAGTTGGGCGGGGAGCTGGAGAGCGGCTACTACGTCCGTCCGACGATCTTCGAGGGCAACAACGCCATGCGGGTCTTCCAGGAGGAGATCTTCGGCCCCGTGGTGGCGGTCGCCCCCTTCTCCGACTTCGACGACGCGATCGGCATCGCCAACGACACCCTCTACGGACTGGGCGCGGGCGTCTGGACCCGCGACGGCTCCACCGCCTACCGCGCCGGCCGCGCCATCCAGGCGGGCCGGGTGTGGACCAACTGCTACCACGCCTATCCCGCACACGCGGCGTTCGGCGGCTACAAGCAGTCCGGCATCGGGCGGGAGAACCACAAGATGATGCTGGACCACTATCAGCAGACGAAAAACCTGCTGGTCTCCTACTCGCCGAAGAAGCTCGGGTTCTTCTAGGGGCTCGCGAAAAGGCGCCTGACCTGGTGTTCTACCCATCAGGCGCCTTTCATTGGTCCGACTCAGAGCGGGAACCGTCTTGCGCCGTAACTCCCAGTTCCTCCCACGGCTCTCCCGCTCCTGACCAGCCCTTCCGGACCAGTCACGGGTTCAGCGTGCCGTCGCGGGGTGGAGACGGACAGATAGCGTCAGGTATGCGTGTCCGGGCTGCGACGACCGCGCCCAGGTCGTGGTCGGTGCCGCGATCGGCGGATGGGACTTCACCGCGCTCCCCCAGCGCCGAACCGCACGGAAGATCACTGGGCGCGCAGCACGCCCCACAGCGGCAGCTGTTCGAAGAACTCGACGGCTTCGTCCCGCCACCGCCCCCGCCAGTTGGCCGCGACGGCGGCCGCCTCCTGGGCACAGCGGCGGATCTCGGCGAGCAGCTCGTTGTCGACGCCGTGGCGCCGGGCGATGTCCTGAATCCGTTCGACGGTCTGCGGTAGGCAGCCGGGGCCGGCGAGCGCCGACTCCACGACCGCCCGCTCCGCACCGCTCGTCGCTGCCAGCAGCGCACACACCGCGTAGCTTCGGCGGCCCTCGCGAAGATCCGATCCAGCCGGCTTGCCGACCGTGCCTGCGTCCACGAACAGGTCGAGGTAGTCGTCGCGCATCTGCCCGCTCACCCCGAGCAGTCGCGCGTACCGGGCCAGTTCGTTCTCATGGGCCGCCGGGTCCGCGCCCGCCGCGAGCAGACCCAGCTGCAACGGGGCCAGCACCGAGTACCGGGCGCTCTTGTACTCGGACACGGTGTCCAGCACCTCGCGGTCGGGCATCGGGCCGAAGTCACGCTCTAGATCGAGGAATTGCCCGCGGACCGTGTCCGCCCCCGCCGTCGCCTGTACGGCCGCCATCGCCTGCCGCAGCTCGCGGGGAACCGGCGCGGTCAGCAGCACCTGGACCGACAGAAACGCGGCCAAGTCCCCGGCCAGGACGGCCAGACCCAACGCCGTCTGCGGACGGCCAGGGAACCGCTCGCGGTAGGCGTAGTACACCGACGGCGCCCCCCGGCGTACCGGGGAGTCGTCGATGATGTCGTCGTGGATCAGCCCGTGCGTCTGCAGCAACTCAATGCTGAGCGCGGCCTCGTCCAGCCCGGGCACGGCATCGGGAGCCACCAGGCGCGCCGCCTCGTACAGCAGCGCGACCCGTAGCCGCTTCCCGCCCCGCAGCGACATGTCCCGTACCAGCTCCAGCGCCTCGGGCACGAACGAATTGCCCGGCGGCCCCTGCTCGGCGACCGAGTCGAAGTAGTTCGCGAACAACCCGTTGAAGCGGTCCCGGTATCCGGCGAGCCGCTCGTGTACACCGGCCCCGTTGTCAGCAGTCATTGATCTCCCTGGAACCCCGTAAAACTGGACGGCCGTCGACAGACACCGCCAGCTCGCATTCAACACCACCAGATCAACTCCGCGTAGCGGCCAGGGCGAACATGCGGGAGCCGTGACTGCGCCCCAACCACCACCCGACTACCGATGGGACAGCCGTCCCACCACGCGCCGCCTCAGGTGATCCATTTGCCGGTCGGTCTCAGTGTCCGAGTTGGCCCGTGAGTGACCGAGTCGACCCGAGTCAGCGTCAGGGTTGGCGCGTCGCGACCGGCTGGAGCTCCTTCCATGCCGGGTAGTGGGTGTAGCCCGCGGCGCCGTGACCGTACAGCTCTGGTTGGTCGATGTGCGTGTTCAGCGGCAGGCCGCCTGCGAAGCGGTGCGGCAGGTCGGGGTTGCTGATGAACAGGCGCCCGTACGAGACCAGGTCTGCGCGCCCCGATGCGAGCACCGCCTCACCGGCCGCGCGGGTGGTCGGGGCGCGGTTCTCGCCGACGTTGGCGATAAGTGTGCCGTGCCAGCGCGGGCGCAGGTCGGCGAGGGCGGGGTAACGGTCGTCGTCGGTGAGGTGGAGGTAGGCCAGGCCGAGGCCGTCGAGGCGGGCGAGGAGCGCACGATAGACCGGGGCCGGGTCGGCCTCTTCCATGCCGAATTGGGGGTTGCCCGGCGAGAGGCGCAGGCCGAGCCGGCCGGCGCCGACCCCGTCAGCGACGGCCTGTACCAGTTCCAGCGGGAAGCGGATGCGGCCGGGGATGTCGCCGCCGTAGGCGTCGGTGCGCAGATTGGTGTTGTCGGCCAGGAACTGGTGGATGAGGTAGCTGTTCGCGCCGTGCAGTTCGACGCCGTCGAAGCCGGCCCGGATCGCGTTGCGGGCGGCGGCGACGTGGTCGGCGATGGCCGTGCGGATGTCGTCGTGCGTCATCGCACGCGGTATGACCGGGTCTGCCTTGCCGTCCTTCACGTGTACGGGCCCGGGGACGGCGGAGGGACCGGCCGGGATGTCGCCGAGGATGCGGGAGCGTGGGTGTCCCTGACGGCCGCCGTGCATCAGCTGGGCGAAGATCCGACCGCCGGCGTCGTGCACTGCCTCGGTGACGTGCTTCCAGGCAGACACGTGCCGTTCGGCCTCCAGGCCCGGGATGCGCCAGCCGCTCTGGCCGCGGAGGCCGGGCCAGATGCCCTCGGTGACGATGAGGCCGGCGCTGGCCCTCTGGCGGTAGTAGTCGGCGACGATCGGTAGCGGGGTGCCGTCCTCTTCGGCGCAGAAGCGCGTCATGGGGGCCATCACGATGCGGTTGGAGAGGGTCAGATCCGCTGAGGTGAAGGGCGTCAGGAGCTTCATCATGCGCAAACCGTAGAATCTGACACTTCTGTCAAGTTCAAGTCCGCGAGGGGAGATGTGTGATGCGGATCGGTGAATTGGCCCGCCGCACCGGCGTGAGCGAGCGGTCGCTGCGCTACTACGAACAGCAGGGATTGCTCGGGTCCGAGCGGACGCCCGGCGGCCACCGGGGCTATCCGGAGCGCGCCGTGGACCGGGTCATCCGCATCCAGGAGCTGTTCGCCGCCGGCCTGTGCAGCCAGAAGATCGCCCAACTGCTGCCCTGCATACGTGACCACGACGGCGGCCCAGCGGTCACCGCCACACCGTGGCTGGTGCAGGAACTGCGGGCTGAACGCGAGCGCATCAATCGCACCATCGCGAACCTGCGCCGCTCGCAAGGCACCCTCGACGAGGTCATCGACGCCGCCTCACGCCCATGACATCGGTGACCGACGGCCTCGCGGGTACCCCCTCACCTCGGCAGTAGCGGCCCATACGGCGGACACAAGCTGCCCGCCGCCCACCGCATCACTGGCTGCCGGCGTTCGGCCTTGCACGATGTAGGCGTCCCGGATACTGATCGAACGAGTGGAGAGTGCTCCTGACTTGGGAAGATGGGGCCTGTCCAAGGCTCCGTCCACCGCGGGAAAGAAGTCACTTACCGGATGAGGCGTGTTGCTCCGTTTCCGCGTGTTCGTGTTCAGGCCGGGGCGTCGGCGGTGGCCTCGCAGGCAGGCGAAATGTTGCTGGTCGAGATGGTCCGCAAGACGGGGTACCCGGCTGTTCAGGAGGGGACGGGCTCCTGGTCCGCATGGTCGAAGGGCGGATAGCTCTCGCCGCCCATCCGCTCTGCCGCAGCAATGTAGTTGGCTAGAGCGTCGCGGGATTGAGCGAGGCTGTCCATCCGATCGTCCAGTCGCTGCAGCCGTGACCGCATCGCAGCGACCACCTCGGGACACCCGGGCAACTGCGGGGCCTCGCCGACCGCACAGGGCAGTACGTACGCGATGTCCTCGGAGGACAAACCGGCACCAAGCAGATGCCGGATCTGCCTGACCCGCAGCACGGCGTTCTCGTCGTATTCGCGGTAGCCGTTCGTGCCGCGGTCCGCCTCCAGCAGGCCCTGGGCCTCGTAGTAGCGCAACTGATGGGTGTTGACGCCCGTCCGGCGCCCCAGCTCCCCGATCCGCATCAAGACCTCGCTTGACCTTCACACCGGTATCAACGTTGACGATACTGGCATGAACAACGCAACCGAAACACCTGTGACCCTCATCGGCCTGGGACGGATGGGCCAGGCACTCGCCAGCGCGTTCCTCAAAGCCGGGCATCCCACCACCGTACGGCCTCCAAGGCCGACCAGTTGGTGGCCGAGGGTGCCCTGCTGGCGCCAACGGTGGGCGACGCGCTCAAGGCGGGTTCCCTGACGATCGTCTGCGTCACCGACTACCAGGCCATGCACGGTCTGCTCGGGGCGGACGATATCGAGCTGGACGGCATGACGTTGGTGAACCTGACCTCGGGTGACTCGGCCCAGGCCCGGGAGGCCGCCCAATGGGCCGAGCAGCGCGGCGCCCGTTACCTGGACGGCGCCATCATGGCGCCCCCGCCGGCGATCGGAACCGCTGACGCGACGATTCTGCACAGCGGGCCGCAGGCGGACTTCGAGGCGCACAAGACAACACTCGACGCGCTCGGCACTGTCACCTACCTTGGTGCGGATCACGGGCTGGCGTCCCTGTACGACGTGGCGGGTCTGGCCATGATGTGGAGCGTCCTGAACGCTTGGCTCCAGGGCGCGGCCCTGCTCAGGACGGCCGGTGTGGACGCCGTGACGTATGCGCCATTCGCGCAGCAGATGGCCACCAGGGTGGCCGCATGGTTGCCGGGGCATGCCGAACAGATCGACAGCAGCTCCTTCCCTGCCAAGGTGGCGTCCCTGGAGACCCATGTCCGGTCGATGGCACACCTGATCGAGGAGAGCGAGGCGGTGGGTGTCAATGCCGAACTGCCGAAGTTGATCAAGGCGATGGCCGACCGGGCGGTCGCCGCCGGACACGGCGGGGAGCAGTATGCCGTGCTGATCGAAGAGTTCAGCCAACCCCGTAACGACTGACCGATCCCCACGCCGGGCTCTGGCCTCGGGCTTTTGGGGCTGCCCGGATCGCGATCACGAACGCGGAAACCGCCTCTGAACAGCGAGAATGAGGACCGTTCCGGGGGTCCGAAGGGTCTCCAGCGTTCGCAAAGCGCTTCGAGGCCCGACAGGCGGCCAGGTAGTCCAGTTTGGACACCACCTGCTGCCGCCACGCGTCGGGCAGTTCTTCCAGGAGGGTCTCGAAGCGGGTCTGCCAGACTGCTACCTACGCTGCCTGTACCCGCTCCGCCTCACCTTCCTCCGCGGCCTCCAGCACAGCGCGGGTTCGGTCGAGTCGCTCGGATTCCGCCTGTTCGCGCGGGACTTCGCTGCGGCTGAGCAACCGGGCCGCAGCGACCCCGACCCCGTGCCAGACGTCCGTCCCCGCAGCCTGCACGATCGCACCGCCCCAGGCGGCCGCAGCTGCGGTGAGCACCTCGGTCAACCTGGCTACCTCCATAGTGGAGGAACTGAGCCGACAGCCCGAAGCATGGCATGGACAGGCTCTCGTGGTCCGGGAGTTCGGGCACAGCCATCACCGTGGGCCGGGAACACATCAAGGCAGGGTGGTCGCCGCAGGGGCGCAGGGCACGGTTCCGCACGATGCCCAGACCGCGCTTCCCACCGTTGTCAACAGTCATGCAGTGCGGCTCTGATCAACGTTTCGGGATGCCTCAGGCCGGCGGTGACGGCGTCGAGCCCATCGAGTATGTGATCAGCGCTCTTGTTGGAACCGGTTCCGAAGATGCCGATGCAGTAGCGGAAACGACTGCCCTCCTGGGGACATGGAAGAGAGCGAGGGTCAACGCAGCACGACTCATCCTGCGGTCCGAGTCCGACCGCTCCGTTGTGGTCGCACCTGGTCCCCCGGGGAGCTTGCTCCACCCGGAGCCCGTTGACGGCGCTAGTCCGGAACGGGTCGACGCCGGCCAAGGAGACGGTCGAAAAGTCGGTGCATGCCTGTGGCGGGAACTGTTCGGATGTCCTCAGTTCATCAACTCGGGCGTGAAGTAGTCGCGCAATCGAGCGATCTTCCCGTCGCGGATGCGAAAGATCTGTACCAGCGAGACGACAACGTCGTCTCCGTCCCCGTCGAATACCGTGTCGATCTCGGCGATGAACACGTCGGGATCGGAGGTGGTGTGCAGCACGTACCCGGACTTCTCAAGGTTCGGCGAGCGGTCCCCCCTCACCTGTCGCTCGTAGTACGCCGCCATCGCGCTACGGATCTCGTCACGACCCACCAGCCTCCTGACCAGGTGAAACACCTCGCGGGCAGCGTAGCGTTTGAGGCATCGGACAATTTCACGCCGGGTTTTGCCCTGCTTGAGTCGGCGCTCAAAGTAGTCCCGGGTACGCGGTTCGACTCTCAGGCGGGTCTGCACGATCCGGTGCAGGGCCGCGTTGGCCTGCCGGTCGCCGCCGCGGTTGAGGCGACGGTACTGGCGAGTGCCCGAGGACCGCTCGACGGGGCTGACCCCGCACAGCGCGGCAAACGATGCTTCACTGCTCAGACGCTCCGGGTTGTCCCCCATCGTGATCAGCAGCGTCACGGCCGTGTCCGGACCGATGCCCACCACAGCGAGCAGCTGCGGGACGTGGCGTTCCGCGAGCCGGGCCAAACGGTGCTCCACGTCCTGGATCTGCTCGGTGAGCTGCTCGATCCGGTGAGCCAGCAAGCGCAGGGTCGTGCGGGTGGCCTGCAGCACCGTCTCCTCCTCGCCCTCCTCGTTCTTGCTCTCGTCAGCGAAGCGTGCACAGGCACGGAAGAGGTCCGGGTTGTTCAGCCCGACCAGCTCTTCCCGCAGGGCCGGATCAGCGGTGATGAGGACAGCCTTGAGCTGGTTGATCGCCTGGGTGCGGGCCTTGACTGCCGACCCTTTGGTGAGTTTGTACATCCGGGCGATCTGCACAGGTCCGTCGCCTGATTTGGCGCGGGCACGTGCCCGCCCGCTCAGCACCGCCCGGGCGGCGTTCTGGGCATCCAAGGGGTCCGACTTGCCACGGAGGCGGCGGTCGGTCCGGTCCGGCCGGTTCACCTCGAACACTTCCACGCCCTGGGTCAGCAAGTAGCGGGACAGAGCGGCTCCGAAGGACCCGGTCCCCTCTACCCCGGCCCGCCGCACCGTGCCCAAGGCGCCGGCCCACGCCAGTAGTCCGCGGTATCCGGCTGCGCTGGCCGGGAACTCTTCGGTGCCGAACACTGCCCCGAGCGGGGAGAGCACGGCAGCCACGTGAGTGTCCCGGTGCGTGTCCACCCCCAGAATCACCTCCCCGGTTGGCCGACGTCGGCGGGCTCGCGGGGCAGGAGACGTACTGGACGTGGTTCGTCTGGGCATGCCCGTGCACCTTCCGGTCCGATGGCTCATCGCGTTGCCGGCACCGGGCCGCGTCGGGCGGTCAGAATTGTGATGACGCCTGATTGATCGGCAAGCCCCTATCGAGACACACCTCGCCGCCCGGTACTGGCAACGCACCATCCCCGGCCAACAGTCGACACTGTGTGATACGGACACTCCGGTCAAACGTCTCATGAGTCAGACCCCGGACCCGGGACAGCGCCCACCGAGTCTCCTGCCCAACACGACGCATCAAAAGCTGTGTTCAATCCCGACCGCCGGCGGCGGCCATCCGACAACTGGCGACCGCTGGCGACAGCGACTGCACGCAGTAGAGACAAAATGGCGGCCGTCAGATCGCAAGGCTCCTGTCGCCGCTGCGCGCAAGGCTCAGGAATCCGGTCAGGTGCTGCGGATGATGAGGGGGTGGCGGCCTGTCCGACGGGTCGCTGTCCTCCGACATGGAACCTGGAGCGCGTGCCATCGAACTTGGACTGGCTCCTCACTGCTTCGACCAGGTCGGCCTTCCTCACCACCTAGATGTGCGACTGACGTACGCCACCAAAAGCGCCGAAGACTCCGGCACCGTAGAACGCTCCCTCGTCTGCGCCCCCTGCGGCGGACGCGGCTACCTGCGCGGCCCCGACGGCTTGCGCGACCTGTGCGCCAACTGCGAAGGCACCGGACGGGCCGAACCCTTCCCCAACCTCCGCGTGCGGCGCCCCGTCCGCCAGATGATCCACACCGCCTGGGCGCTCGGCCACCTCCCGGAATTCACGGACCTCAAGCTCTGGAAGTGGACCCACATGCCCGGATTCCGCGGCCACTTCTCCACCAAATCCCGCCGCTACTCCACCACCCTCGATGCCCTACGCGATGTACGAAGCGATCCGTCCGCTGGAAGCGGAGGGCGTCGAGGAGCTCAGCATGCGCAAGCTCGGCACCCGCCTGGGCACGGCTGCCACCTCCCTGCACCGGCACGTGGCCAACAAGGACGAGCTGATCGAGCTGGTCGTGGACGACGTCTACGGCGAACCGGACGTACCGACCGTCGTCGACGGGACACGGTGGCGGGCGGCCGTCACCCACGCCGCCACCGAACTGCGGGCAATGACCCTGCGCCACCCGTGGATCGCCCCCGAACTGGGCCAGGTCGGCCTCGTCCACCTCGGCCCGAACGCCATGCGGATGTCGTCGGCGCTGCTCGCCCAGTTGACCATCGCGGAACCGGCTGAGTGGGAGGACTTGTTCACCCGTGATGTCAACGAGCACGAGGGGCAGTTCGTCCGACCCGCCGACACCGGGGGGGCAGTCGTGGTGGTTCTCCGCGCCTGTACAGGCGCGAGAGGGCACCAACCGCATCAGCCGCACCATCTCTGATTTGCGAAAATGGAGGATGAAAAGGGTTCACTGCCCGCGCTCACCAGACGGGGTGGCTGCGAACTTGGCTGTTTTTCGGAGCAGGTATACGGACGTGATCGTCACCCATCCGAAGGTGGGTGCAGCGTGAAGGATGAAGCTGTACGCGCCGCCTGCCGACCAGTGCCCGCCGTTGATGAACACACTGCCGAGAGCGATGAAGTTGGCCAGGGCGGCAACAGCCGCACCCCAGAGCCCTAGAGCGCGCGGAAGGATGGGATTCCTGCGGTTGGCGACGATGACGGCGATCCACATCATCACCAGCGGGACCAGGGACGAATTGTAGGCCACGTCCATGGTGTCCCAGATGAATGTGATGAACCTCAGATCCGCCGGCTTGGTCCCAAAGCCACGCTCAAACATGGCGGTGGCACCGAAGAAGCCCATAACGATGACTGACACCCCGGTGGTGAGCACCATACAAGCGACCATGGTGAGTCCACTTGCTGTGACGCGGCCTGCTTGTCGCATGTACGCGACAGCCAAGTGAATGACGAACACCAGCATGGTTCCCAGGGCTACACCCCATAGCAGTGGATCCACTTCGCCAGTATGGTTCCGGAGGACATAGTCGATGTACAATTGCGCGTTTAGACTGTTTTCAGGGTAAGGAAATGTCCCAAGAGCGATGATGAATACGGTGAGCGCGAACGGGCATAGTCCGAAGAATGCGGCAGCCCGCAGATGTGTGCGCTCGATCGCCCAGGACGCAGACGGGGAAGTCGGGTCGGTAGCGTTGGATGTCACGCGCGTCACCTCTTTCGAATAGAATTAATCTGGGTGTTCTCGCTAATTCGTCGACCGTGATCGTGACGGAACCAGCCATTCGATCCGGGTGGAATACCGGCCGCGCCAGCCGCCGCTACCGCCGGTGTCCTGGTGCGGGTCGACGTCCAAACCGTTTCTCATCGCCAGCCGGAATTGGTTGCAGAAGGCGACGCCCTTGTCGACCGTGCGCGCGTCGCAGCAACTGCCACATCAGGTCCGGTTCACGCGCCACGTCCGCGGTCCGCGGCCCGAATCCGGTTTCCATCAGGTCCCCGTGCTTGGGTGGGGATGCCAGGAATTGGTCGACCTCCGGATTCACGCTCGACCGGAATCCAAGGTCGAATCGTGTCCTGGCGTACCCCGGAGTGTTCTGCTCCACATTGCTCTCCTTCCTCACGGCTGCATGTCAGGAGGCTGCTCAGCGCCACCGCGCGGTGGCGTGACCTCGGGTCAGGGGCAGCGTTTCCGCACACGCAGCCGCAGGGAGTGTGGCCGCAGGCAGGCGCGAGGAAGTGGCCGGACCTCGAGGCCCGGGACGGTGACCAAGCGACAGCGGCCCACGATGGCCACCAGGACCAAGGTGGCGGTGAGCATGGCGATGTCGTCGCCGATGCACTTGCGGGCGCCGCCACCGAAGGGGGTGAACGCGCCGCGGGGCAGGTCGGCTTGGCCTGGCAGCCACCGGTCGGGATCGAACTGATCGGGGTTGGCAAACAGGTCGGCCCGGTGGTGAATCAGGTACTGGTTGAGCAGCAGGATGGTGCCGGCGGGCACCGCGTGCCCGGCCAGCTGGGTGTCGCGGGTGACGTGCCGGGTCTCCAGCCACACTGGTGGGTAGATACGCAGGGCTTCGGTGAGGACCTGGCGGGTGTAGTTCAGGCGGGGGATGTCGGCGTGGGTGGCGGCGCGTCCGCCCAGCACGGTATCGACCTCGGCGTGCAGGCGCTGTTCCACTTCGGGGTGGCTGGCCAGCAGGTGCAGGGTCCAGGCCAGCAGGGTCGCGGTGGTCTCGGTCCCGGCGCCGAGGAAGGTGATGATCTGATCGCGGATCTCCTGGTCGCTCAACGTGTCGCCCTGGTCGTCGCGCGCAGACATCAGCATCGAGAGCATGTCACCGTGGTCTTCACCACCGCGCTGGTACGCGGCGATGATTCGAAGCGCCAGTTGGTCCAAGCGCGTGATCGCGCGGTCCAGTTGACGGTTGCCCGGAGTGGGAATCCACCGCAGGGTCGCCGGGATGAGCATCCGTCGGAAGATCCCGCGGACCACCGCGGTCAGGCAACGATGAACATCGCGGACCTCCTCGCGGGTGAGGGTGGCGCCGAACAAGATCTGGGCGGTGATCTGGGCGGTGGTCTCGTTCATCGACGCCACGGCGTCGATCACTTGACCGTCGCGCCATGACCGCGAGACCTCGCCGGCCTGCGTGCTGATCGTGGTGGCGTAGCCGGTCAGGCGATCTGGGGCGAACGCCGGGTGCACCAGTCGCCGTTGGCGCCGATGGTCTTGATGTTCACAGGTTGTCAGGCCGTTTCCCGTCACTCGTCGCATCTGCTCGAAAAATGCACCGCCTTTGTCGAAGAGTTTCCCGTCGCGGAGCACCTGGTGCATCAGATCCGGGTGGCACACCACCAACACCCGGACAGTCCCGAGCCTGATTTCGACGAGGTCGCCGTGGGCGGGCAGTGAGGTGAGGAACTCCAGTGGCCGCCGCCCCAACGACACCAGGTGGCCCACCACGGGGATTCGCCCCGGGGCGACCGGTGGCGTCATGATCATTGCTTGCCCTTCACTGATGGCGCTCGTGATCGGGTCACGCTCCTGGAGTGATATGCACCTGGGCGGCGTTGTCGCAGGGCGATGGTCAGCTCCTCTACCGCGCCCAGGTTCGGGTCCAGATGCCCGCCGCTCGCGCACACGGTCTCGATGAGGGACGCACGGATCTGACCGGCCAGAGCGGGCAGGTCCTGCCTGGGCAGGGCGCGCAGCGCCTTCGGACTGGTGATGCGGGTCAGCAGGGGGAACTGCTCTTCAAGGACCACGCACCGGCAGGAGCCGGGGTACTGGAATTACTGGAAGCAGCACTGGGTGAGGTGGTCATGGTGTCGTCGCGGCGGTGGGCGGGGCGAAGGCGAGAGTCTCGGTGGCGGTGGTGTGTCCGGTGGCGGTGGTGTGTTCGGTGACGGTGACCGGTCCCAGGCCCCCAAAGCCGTGATGACGTCCTGCACCAGGGCGGGCGGCGCGGACGTCCCGGCCGAACAGCCTGACCGTTGAGGCTTTCTCGATCCGGTGCGGGCGGATACCGGCCGCGTTCTACGGCGAGAGAGATGCCCGTCCAGCGCGAACCGGCAAACCGCCGGTGCGCATCCCGAAGGAGCACTGGGGCGCACACGGCACACAACCGGTTCACCACACATAGCACAGGCTGAGTACGCGCTCCACCTGCGTTCCTTCACGCCCCGATGCACCCTCGGGAGCGCTGCGCCGAGACTTCTGTCATCTGCTCAAGGACGACACTGTCGCCTCAGCGGAGACCCGGCAGAAGGCAGCCACACTCCGGGACGACGATGTTCACGGCCACACAGTCAACGAGCAGGTGCAGTTGTGGTTCAAGCCTTCTTCGCCCATGGCCTGTGCCGCCCGACTCCCGTGGCTGGGCACCGCATACGTGGGCGATGTGCACCGGCCTGCTGTGGTCGGTGAATTCCGTGTCCGCAAGCCGTGCTTGGGTGTTTGGTTGGCTGCCAACCGTGTCGCTGCTGGCGCGGTGGGCGCCAAGACTTTCCTCGTCCCCTGTCGCCGGCGAGCTCGTACCTCACCGGGACACCTGGCCCGTCGGTACCGCCCTCGCCCGGCATCTGGCCGTTGCCCGCGACGGGCGCTGTACCTGGGGCTCGGAGGCGGGCTGCGCGGCGTGGTGGGGAGGGGCCGCCCAGACTGGGACAAAGCCATCGTGCGCTCCTCCGGTTGAACTGCCCGTTCACCAGGGAGCCTTGCGCGATGGCCTGTCCTTGTTGCGGGAGCAGTCACCGGCATCAGATGCACTCCCGGGGCAGACACCCACGCGTTCCCGGCCCTTACCCGGCTACCCCACTCGGCGGGACACCATCGCCGCGGCCGCGGCCAGCACAACCACCAGGGTCCCAGGAATAGATCTTCCATTCGCACAAGGGGCGCGAGGAGTGTGAGAGTGCTCGCCGTAGGCTCAGTGGCACGTGCAGCGACGGATCAAGTGCGCCGTATGCCCCCCACACGCCGATCGAACGCGCGCCCCTTGTTTGCAGGTTGATCCCAAGTGGCAATTCTCTGTGCAGGCCGCGCGCTATGGCAGGCGGGGTCCGATATCCGATCATCCCGTTACGGCAGCTTCTCCTGACGGCGTCGATGGAGCGGCACCAAGCCAAAGCGCCAACCCTGCACTGAGGACGAACAGCGGATAACAGCGACGCGGCATCCCGGCCGGAAATTGCCGGGTCTGCTGGCGGCGCGGCTGCCTGGCGCAGCGGGGCCGAACGTCGTCCGGGCCCGGATCGTTTCGTATGCGAAAGCGATACGCCTACGCGGCATGACCGATCACCTCTGCCGGGAACCGCTGTCGCGTGTACGGCACCGGCGCCTCGGTCTCCACCGGCAGTCCGCCCGCGATGACCTCTACCAAGAACATCGCACCTACCGTCGAGAGCCGGCCAACGCCCACTGTCCGCACCTACTGTGAGGACCACATGACGGGAGCCTTTTCCCTGCCCGCCAACCAGGCCGTGATGAGGCACGATGGTCGATCGACTGACCCTGTAGGGAACCATGCAGTAGTCCTCGGCGCCGGCATTGGCGGTCTGCTGGCGGCCCGGGTCCTGTCCGGCTGCTTCGACCGTGTCACCGTAGTGGAGCGCGATGGCGGTGATGGGTTCGGTGCTCGGCGTGGCGTACCACAGGGGCGACATCTGCACGCGCTCCCTCTGAAGACCTCACAGCTGCTGGAGGAGCTCTTTCCCGGACTGCATGCGGAATATCTTGCCGACGGGGCCGTAACAGCCTCCATGCGAACCCAGTACCGTATCGACCTTCACGGCCACACTCTGCACAGGCCGTCCACGAACCAGGACACCATCCTGGCCAGCCGGCCGTTGCTGGAACACCGCATCAAGGAACGCGTCCGAGATCTGCCCGGCGTCACCCTGCGCACCGGCCTGGAAGCCACTGGCCTGATCGCTCCCGCCGCCACCCGGGTCATCGGAGTGGTCATTACACCCAAGGGGAGCCGACGGACCGAGTCTCTTCGTGCAGACCTGGTCGTTGATGCGACCGGACGCAGTGCCCGCTCCTTGATCTGGCTGCGAGAGTTGGGGTATTCGCGGCCACCCGAACAACGTGTGGGCATCTCACTCGCCTACGCGACCCAAGTACTGCGCCTTCCGGTAGATGCCTGCGGCGGCGACCGAGTGATCGCCGTTATCCCCCATCCGGCTCGGCCCCAGGGGGTCTATTTGGTTGCGAGAGAGGACAACTGCTGGTCACTCACAGCTGTCGGTTACGGCTCTTCCCGCCCCTCCAGCACCCCTGGGCGGTTCTACGACCTGGTGCACTCGCTTCTGCCTGCAGATGTAGGTTCGGCTCTGGGCGCGGCTGAGCCGGTCGGCGACATCCACCTCATGCAGATCCCGCACGTCTTCCGGCGCCGATTTGACCGCCTGTCCCGCTTCCCGGCAGGGCTGCTGGTGATCGGGGACGCGCTCTGCAGCGCCAACCCCGTTTACGCGGGCGGGATCGGGGCTGCGGCATCCCAGGCAATCCTTCTGGACCGCCATGTACGTCGCGGCCTCGACGGCCTCCAGCGCCGCTTCTTCCGCGACACCGCCCGCGCGCTCGCCGGTCCCTGGTGGTTCACCGCCGTCTCCGACCTGTCCATGCCCGGCGTGAGCGGTCCTCGGATTCCCGGAAAACGACTGGCCGACTGGTATCTGTCACGCCTGGCCGAAGCGGCCGCGCACGACGCTGAACTGACCTCAGCTTTTCTCCAGGTTGCCAGCCTGCTGAGCCCCCCGAGCAGACTGGCTCACCCTGCCATCGTCGCCAAGGTCCTCAAGCCTGCTCGCGGCAAGAAGTAGTTCTCAGGGGTGTGTCAGGTTTTTGGTTTGTGGTGTCAGAGCGACTGGGTGCCGCACCCGTGCGGCACCGCACGACGAGAGGAAGTCATCATGGACGCGATCGAGGCCCGTACCCGGTTCTCGGAGCTGCGCAAGCAGGAGGGCCAGGTCTCGGCCGCCGAACTCGACGAGATCTGGGCCGCGCTGGACACTGTCCGGCCCGAGGAGATTCTCGGCGAGTGGAAAGGCAGCGAGTTCCACACCGGGCACCCCCTGAACGGCCAGCACGCTCAGGTGGGGTGGTACGGCAAGACGTTCGTGAGTGTGAGGGACGCGAAGCCGGCGATCTGCCGGAGCGAAAGTGGCGAGCTGTACTCCAACATCGAGCTCGGCAAGGGCGAGGCCAGCCTGTGGAGCGTCGAATTCCGCGGTGAGGTCACCGCGGCGATGATCTACGACGGGATGCCGGCCTTGGATCACCTCAAGCGGGTCGACGACACCACCCTCATGGCGATCATGAACGGCAAGGAAGTCCCCGAGGACGGCCCCTTCTTCTACTTCACCCTCGAGCGCACCGCCTGACAGCAGCCCCAGGACGTCGCAGGAAGGATTTCGTCATGCGTATCCGAGCCGCCGTCACCGAATCCCAGGGCGGACCGTTCGTCGTACGGGACATGGACCTCGAAGCCCCGCGGCCGCACGAGGTGCTGGTCAGGATCACCGCGGCCGGTCTGTGCCACACCGACCTCAGTTCCCAGGCCGCCTGGCCCCAGCAGCTGACACCCATGGTCTTCGGCCACGAGGGCGCCGGCGTGGTCGAGGCGGTGGGCACGGACGTGACCGGCCTCGCCCCGGGCGATCATGTGTGCCTCACCTTCCACAGTTGCGGTGCATGCGAGCAGTGCGCGGCAGACCAACCGGCCTACTGCCACAGCCTGCAGACCCTGAACCTCTCCGGCGGGCGCCACGACGGCACCACCCCGCTGTCCCTCGACGGCGCCCCCGTCCACGGCGGATTCTTCGGCCAGTCCAGCTTCGCCACGTACGCCATCGCCCACCAGCGCAACACGATCCGGGTTCCCGCCGACCTGCCCGCCACCGTCGCCGCACCGCTGGGCTGCGGGGTGCAGACGGGAGCGGGCACCGTACTCAACCGTCTGCGTCCCGAGCCGGGCCAGTCGCTGGTCGTCATCGGTGCCGGCGGGGTCGGACTCAGCGCCCTGATGGCCGCGGTCGCCGCGGACTGCGCCCCGGTCCTCGCCATCGACCCGGTCGCCTCCCGGCGTGCCCTGGCCATGGAACTCGGGGCCAAAGCCGCCCTGGACCCGACATCGGGCGACGACCTCGTCGCCACCGTGCTGCACCTCACCGACGGCGGGGCACACCACATCGTGGACACCACCAGCCGGCCCGAGATGCTCAGGCAAGCCGTCGGCGCGCTGCGCCCCAGGGGCGGCCTCGCCCTCGTCGGCCACGGCACCGAAGTCACCTTCGACATCATGAGCCTGATCCTCAAGGGCATCCGCATCCACGCAGTGATCGAGGGTGACTCGGATCCCGGCCGCTTCATCCCACAGCTGGTCGACCTCCACCAACGCGGCCTCTTCCCGGTCGACCGTCTCATCACCACCTTCCCCTTCGAGAACATCGGCGACGCGGTGGCCGGCATGCAGGACGGCACCGCCGTCAAACCGGTCCTCACCTTCGAATAGGCGAACAGCGCGGGCAGCGACCCTGGTTGCCGCGCGGACTCCTCCTGTCCGGGCGATAACTACGGGACCCGACGCCACAGGTGAACCTCCGGTGGGTCACAGGCCGATGAGGGCGAGACGCCCAGGTTCGAGCGCGAGATCGCCCGCAGCGTCGCCGGGGCACAGGCTGTGGAGCCCCTCCCCGACGAAGCCCTCCGACTCACCAGGCACCTCCCCCTCCGCAGGCAGGTGACAACCATGAACGCGCCCTCCCCGCCGGCCCGGCCCCTCGGCCTTGCAGACATCCCCGCCCGCGTCAACGCTGTCCTGTACGCCTTCCTCCAAGCCAAGGCCGAAACCGCCGACCGGCAGCACATGCCCGCCGATGTCCCGCAGGCGTTGCGGAGGTTCCTGGACGGCGGCGGCAAGCGGCTGCGTCCCCTGCTGTGCGTGCTCGGCCACCAGGCCGCCGAAGGCCACGGTGACGACACCGCGGTGCTGCGCATCGCGGCCGGGCTGGAGATGTTCCATGCCTTTGCTCTCATCCACGACGACATCATGGACAACTCCGCCACCCGCCGCGGCCGTCCCACCCTGCACCGCGCTCTGTCCCTGGCACTCAAGGATGACCAGATGGGGACCAGCGCGGCGATCCTGACCGGTGACATGGCCCTGGCCTGGTCGGACGAACTCCTGCACACTGCCGGCCTGACCGAGGCCGGGGACCGGCTGGAGACCATCCTGCCCCTCATCGACACCATGCGCACCGAGGTGATGTACGGCCAGTACCTCGACCTGACCGGACTGTCGCGACCCCTCACCGACCTGGAGGCGGCCTGGCGAGTAATCCGCTACAAGACCGCCAAATACACCTGCGAACGCCCCCTGCACGTCGGCGCAGCCCTGGCCGGAGCTGACACCGTGCTGCTGGCTGCCCTGACCCGCTACGCGCTGCCGCTGGGCGACGCCTTCCAGCTCCGCGACGACCTCCTAGGCGTCTTCGGTAACCCGCAGCACACCGGAAAGTCCGTCCTGGACGACCTGCGTGAGGGAAAGCGCACCGTACTGCTCGCCCTCGCCGCCCAGCACGCCACCCCCACCCAGCAACGCCTCCTCGACGATCTGGTCGGCGACCCACGATTGGAGCCGCAGGGCGCTTCCCGCATCCGTGACGTGCTGGAGGCCACGGGGGCCCGAGCGAGCGTTGAGGCAATGATCACCAGTCGGTACGAGGAGGCTCTCGCTGCGCTCGACGACGCCCGCATTCCCGCGCACGCCACTACCGCACTGCGGCAGATCGCCAACTGGGCCACGGAGCGCACCTCGTGACCGCCCGCAGGGCCTTTGCGGGCATGGGCAACTTCGCGACGAGCCGCGTCCGATAAACCGCCGGTCTGCCACCGCTACAGCCAACGAGGACGGCCATGACCACACCACCCACCGCCAGGCAGTCCGCGGCAGTCTTCGACCTGCGGATGGCGGACCGCGATCTTTCGCCGATGTGTGCCGCGGATACGTTCATGACCGCGACGGCCGTCGTCAGTCAGCTCAAGGACTGGGCCGCCACGCTCCGGGACAACGGAGCGCGGGATGTGACCCTGACCGCCGCGTTCGGCGCTGCCGTGGCTGCGCCCTGGCTGCCCGTGGAAGCGATCCAGCTCGGTGTGCGAGCGGGGGTCTGGCTGACCGCCTTCGATGACCGGATCGACACCGAAGCCTATGACGCCGGCTCGGCCGGCAGAGCGTTCGACCGCTACCGGCGCACGGCCCTGGGAGCCGAACCGGATGCGGCTGACCCGCTGAATACCGCGCTTGCGCAGCTGGCAGTGGACATCGAACGGCAGCAATGGGGCGCAGTGGTGGGGCCGCTGTGGCGCAGCACCGTGGCCAACACCCTGATCGCCATGGCCGCCGACCGCGCGTACGCGACCGCAGTCAGGGATGGTGGTTCTCCGCCCGGCATCGAGGAGTACTTGCGCATCGGGGCCCGCTCCAGTGGCCTGGACTTCACCGTGGTCCCGTTGTGGGCAGCGATGCCGGATGCGGATATGCCCTGCTTCCTGCCCGTGCTCACCCGGGCAATGCCGCACGCCTGCATGGCACTGCGGCTGGCCAACGACGTAGCCGGGCAGGACCGCGAACGAGCAGAAGGCGTCGTCAACGCCGTTTCGCTGGGCATGTCCCCCCCTCAGGCTCTCGCCTCGATCACGCACCACACGCAGCAGTTCCAGTCCGCACTCACCCCCCTTGTCGCCGCCGGCAACCGCTCGGCCATCGCCACTGTCCGTCTCCTGCAGTGGGCTCTCCGGGCGTACACCACGGCGAGCCCCAGCACCGCACCGGAAGGACTCGCATGATCGTCGACGAGCACGGCGTCCTGGAGCGGATGTGCGCCCTGCTGCCCGACCTGGGCAACAGCCGGGTCTCCCCCTCCGCCTACGACACCGCCTGCCTCGCCATGCTCCGCTCACCCCACGGTCCCGGACCCGGCACGCCCACATTCCCCCAGTGCGCCCGGTGGCTGCTGGCCCGTCAGCATGACGACGGCTCCTGGGGAGGGACCCTCCCCTGGCCCCGCGAGCGCGCTGTGGGCACCTTGGCCGCAGTCGTCGCCCTCGCCGGGCTCACCCAGGAAGGGCACCTGCCGCCGGAACGCACCGCAGAGGCCATCGCCCGTGGAACCACGTACCTGGGGGGTATTGCGGCTGCGTTGCGTGATGCGTCGGAGGACATCGTGGCCTTCGAACTCATCTTCCCCTCGCTGCTGGAGAAGGCCACCGCACTGGGGCTGCCGCTGCCGCCGGCCGAATTCGACTGGCTCCACGACCTTCGCCGGCGCAAGCTTCGGCTCCTGCAGCAACACCGCGCGCTCGGCCACGCCGTCCACGACCTCGAAATCTTCGACGAGCTGCCCCCGGGGGCAGTCGGTGCGCAGTCCCCGGACGGCGGCTTCGGGTGCTCACCCGCTGCCACGGCCCGGGTCCTGCACGACCACCCCAACCCCGCGGCTCTGGCCTACCTGCGCCGCACCATCGACTTCTGCGGCCACGGTGCTGTCCCCACCATCTATCCCTTCGGCATCTACGACAGGGCCTGGGTCATCGCCTGCCTCCAAAAAGCCGGCGTCGATCTTCCCGGGATGAAGCCCCACATCACCGCGCTGGCCGAAGCCTGGGGACCGGACGGCGTCGCAAGCGAAAGCCACGGCCTTCCCCCCGACGGCGATGACACAGCCATGGTCTTCACCGTCCTGCGCGCCGCGGGCCACGACATCCCCGCCGACCCGCTCCACCACTTCCGCACCCCCCACGGGTACACCACCTACCCCATGGAAATGACCGCATCGGCCAGCTGCAACGCACACATCCTGACCGCCCTGCGCGCAGCAGCCCGCCCCGATCCCGACGCCACCCAATGCGCACACGACTTCCTGCGGCGCACCCGCCGGGCCGACGGCACGTGGGCCGACAAATGGCATATCTCCCCCTACTACACCACGGCATGCGCCGTCGAAAGCCTGCACGGCCTCGATGACGACCTGTGCCGACCGGCCCTCACCTGGGTGCTGCGCACCCAGCACCCGGACGGCTCCTGGGGATCCTCGGCAGGCAACACCGAGGAAACCGCCTACGCCCTCACCATCCTCCTCAGCACCGAACACCCTTCGGGCGCCGCTGCATCCCGCGCCTTGGCCCGCGGCACCACCTACCTGGCCCGGCATGCGGATGACGAGGATCACCCTGAGCTGTGGATCGGCAAGTCCCTCTACACACCACTCAACGTCGTCCGGGGCCTGATCCTCTCCACCCTCTGGCGCTGCATGCAGGCACAACCACACCCAGGAGCCTGACTGCGACGCCTTCGCAAGTCCTAAGGGCAGGAAGGTGCGTTCGATGGTCCAGCGATGGCGGCCCAGCCGCTGGGAGCTCTCGACACCTCTGTGGGCGATCCGGTGCCTTGCCAGCGTGAAGTTTGGCCAGCGTGCGCCGTTCGAGGCCGCGGCGTTCCCCGTCGAGTAGTCCTCGGACTGAGTCGCCGCAGGTCGCGGATTGCTCGGGCGAAGAGGCGGCACGTGATCGGAGTCATGGCGCCCAGGCCGGCAGGCCCTGCGAATCAGATGGCCGGCGAATCAGACGAACCAACGGACGAAGAGTGGGGTCGCATCCTTGATCGAAGGTGCTTGTAGTGCCGGGCGGTACTGTCCTCGCAGGTCAGCACCGCCAGGCATGTGCACCGCTCACGAACGGGGAGGCGGCTGATCTGGCGGTTCCTTCGTCGTCACGCCGTTGTTAGCGGTTGGTGTGGGTTGAAGGGGCGCAGATGGCCACCAGCTTGTCGGGGGGCCGCCGGGCTCGGCCATCGGCCATGACCTGTGTGGGGCGGCTGGGTTGGGCGGGTCGACCGGGTTGGGTGGGTTGACGGGGGTAGGTGCTCGGGTGTGTGGGCGGGCGTGGTTGCGGACGCCGGAGCGGGTTTCGTGCGGGCCCAGGCCCTGGGGATGGCGGCGGACGGACTTCACGTAGGTGACGACCAGGGTCAGGCAGGCGGCTGGGGGCAGCAGCAGGACGAACCCGGACACCGGGTCTGCCGTGAGGCTCAAAGAGACGACCTCGCCGGCGATTTCCATCGGCACGGACGGGTCGGCGACGGAAGCCAGGAGCATCCCTGTGGCGAGACATACGAGTACGAGGGGCGGACTCAGCACCAGGGCACGTAGCGCGAGCTGGGCGGGGTTCGGGCGCCGGCCTTCCGGGGTGACCAGTCGCAGCAGCAGTATGTGTTTGCCCGGTGTCGTGCCCGTCAGCCAGGGGATGAGGACGAACCACAGTGCGTAGGCGACCAGCGGCGCCAACAGCACTGTCTCGGCGCCTGGCCCGAGGTATGCGATGCCCGCGATCGTCCAGCTCAGGACGGTGATGCCCGTCGCGTCCAGGAAGAGTGCGACGAGGCGGCGGCCGAAGGGGACCTTGCCGGCGGCGAGCGGGGCGAGTGCGCGGTCGTCCAGGGCGTCCAGCTCGGGCAGCAGACGGGCGAGCGGTCCGGCTACGACCCAGCCGAGTGCGGCGCCTGCCGTGTTGGCGATGAGGTCGTCGACGGCGAAGAGGCGGTAGGGGCAGTCGTAGAGGCCCCACAGCCCGGTGTACTGGGTGAGTTCGAAGAAGAGTGAGGCGGTGAATCCGGCTGCTGTGGCGGCGGCGAGGCCGCGGCGGAAGTGGATCCGTACGAAGAGTCCCAGCGGCAGCAGCAGGATCAGGTTGAACACGGTCTGCCAGAAGGCGGGGTTGTTCAGTATCAGCGCGTTGAGGGTGGCGTGGTGGTGTGCTTCCTTCCAGATGTCGGTGAAGGCGACGCCTGGTGTGAGCTGGGGGTGGGCGAAGGTCGGATATGCCGTGCAGACGTCTACCGCGGGCCTGGGCAGGGGCACGATCGTCATGCAGAAGGCGGTGAGCGCGTAATAGACGCCGCCGTACAGGGACAGCACCCGCCAGCGGGTCATGACGCCGTGCCGCCGGTAGAGCACGATCGCCGTCGGCACGAACATCACGAAGGCCAGCGCGGGGAAGAGCCAGCGCGGCCGTACCGATCGGAAGCAGGTACGTCGCGTTCATACCGCTCGCCCCGCGGACCGCAGGAGGTGGAGGCCGGCCGCGGTCGGCAGCGCCGGCGTGGTGATGGGGCGTCCGCGGTTCTCCTGTGGAGCGGGAGGCTCCTCGCCGCGCAAGGTGGCGGTGGTCATGCGTGGGGTGCTGTGCCCGGCCGTCTCACGCGCCACGGCGGACAGGTGGCTCTTCACCAGCGGGTGCTCGGTGATCGTCACGATGGGTTCCTCATCGGTGATGGAGTGGTCGACCAGTCGGTGTTGGAGTCGTCGGCCACTCGGTGGTGAAGTGATCGGCCACGTCACGGATGGCAGCCCGAGAGCGGTGAGCTCCTTCAGCCGGTGTGTCCCGGCGGCGTCAGCTCGTCTCCACTGGCTTTGCGGGGGCTGTTGCGGGTTTTAGTCCGCTTGGATCGCCTGGAGCATGTTCAGCCGTGCGGCTCTGCGGGCGGGCCAGATGGCCGCCAGTACGCCGATCAGCAGGGCCAGTGCGAGGCAGAGCCCGAGCTTGTCCCAGGGCAGCGCTGTTTCGTACATCGGCATCGCCGACGTCAGCAGGCTGCCGCCGGCCCAGGCCAGGAGGATGCCCGTACCGATGCCGAGCACTGCGCCGAACAAGGAGATGACCACCGATTCGAGCCGGACCATCTGCTTGATGCCGGAGCGGTCGAGTCCGATGGCGCGCAGCATCCCGATCTCCCGGGTGCGTTCGAAGACGGACATGGCGAGGGTGTTGATGATGCCGAGGACCGCGATGATGACGGCCATGGCGAGCAGTCCGTACATCATGTTGAGGACGAGGGTGATCGACCCGCTGCCGGCCTCGATGATCTGCTCGTGGTTCTGGACCTTCAGCAGCGGGCTGCTGCCGAGGGTTTGGCGGATCTTGGGCTCCAGTCCTGCGGCCTTGCCGGGCTCGGCCTTGACCAGGATGTTGTCGAGCGTGCCGGTGCCGGTGGCGGTGGCCGGGAGGACGTCGGCCACGGTGCCCAGCGCGTCGTAGGCGGCAAAGGTCTTGGCGTAGACGCCGACGACCGTCAGCGTCTTCTTGTTCGCCTTGCCCTGGGGCGTCGTGCCCTGGCTGGTGCCCATGTCGGGGTGGATCGTGTCGCCGACGTGCAGCCCGGCCTGTTGTGCGAACGCGTCGGAGACCGCGATCTTCCCGGGGCCGACGTCGCGCAGCGAGCCGGCCTGGAAGTTCAGGTCCACTGCCTTGCCGAACGCCTTCGGGTCCGTGCCCGTCATCGAGGCGAAAACGCCCTGGGTATCAAAGGTTGTGGAGGCGACGGGGGCGGCCGCTGCGACCCCCGGCAGTTTGGCGATCTTGTCGGCCGCGGTCGTGTCGAGGCCGCGGGCGGAGCTGTTGGTGACCTTGTAGTCGGCGGCCAGGCCCTGGGTCGCCGCCTCGTCCATGGCCTGCTGGGTGGAGTACCCGCCAACAGTGAGACCGGTGATCAGGGTGAGGCCGATCATCAGGGAAGAGGCGGTGGCGGCGGTGCGCCGCGGGTTGCGCAGCGCGTTGTCCTTGGCCAGCTTCCCGCTGACGCCGAAGAAGCGGGTGGTGACCTTGCCCGCCACGGTGATCAGTGGCCGGGAGAGCAGGGGGGCCAGGACGATCATGCCGCACAGGGTGAGGGCGGAGCCGAGCATGGCGATCAGCAGGTTCGACTCCATGCTGGTCTTCAGCGTGGAGACGTAGAGCACGATCAGCAGGCCGAGCCCGGTCAGGAGTGTGCCGAGGACGTTGCGGACCACCAGCGATCGGGTGGGCGGCGCCAGGCCGGCGCTGCTGAGGACCGCGACCGGTGCGATCTTGGCGGCCTTGCGGGACGGCAGCCAGGCGGCCAGGACGGTCACGACGACGCCGACCACCAGCGACGCCAGCACGGCCGTGGACGAGATGACCAGGGGCCCGTCCGGCAGCTCGGCGCCGCCGACGTTGAGCAGCGGGTGCAGGGCGGTGGCGATGCCGAGGCCGAGGGCGAATCCGGCGGCGGAGGCGGCGAGTCCGACGAGGGCGGCCTCGGCGAGGACGGAGCGTACGACCTGGCGGCGTGAGGCGCCCACGGCGCGCATCAGTGCGATCTCGCGGCTGCGTTGGGCGATCAGCATGGTGAAGGTGTTGGCGATGATGAACACACCGACGAACAGCGCGATGCCCGCGAAGACCAGCAGGGTCTTGGTCAACCGCGTGGTGTCCTCGGCGATCTGCCGGGACTGCTGGGCGGCCAGGTCGGCGCCGCTGATGGCGTGGGCGCCGTCGGCCGGGAGCAGGGCCTGCACCTGGGCGGTCAGCGCGTGCTCGTCGGTGCCGGGCTCGGCTGCGACGGCGATCTGGTGGAAGTGGCCGGGGGTGAGGAACAGCTTCTGTGCGGTGGTGGTGTCGAAGAGTGTGAGTGTGCCACCGGCGGTGACGCGCGGGTCGTCGGTGGCGACGATGCCGACGAGCTTCTTGGTCAGCGCGGGGCCGTCGGTGGCGAAGCGGACGGTGTCGCCGATCCGGTAGCCGGCCTTCTTGGCGGTCTTGGCGTCCAGGGCCAGCTCGCCGCCGTTGGCCGGGCCGCGGCCTTCCTTCAGCGGGTAGTGGCTGTCCTTGCCGTCCTTGCCCGGCAGGTAGTTGGTGGCGAGTTTCTGCCAGGTGTTGTCGTCGGCGTTGAGCGGGCGGCCGTCCTTCCCGGCGAGGGTGGCTTCGCCGTTGACGGTGGGGCGTACCGAGGTGACGCCGGGCAGCGCGCGGATCTTGTTCGCGAGCGCGGTGTCCAGCACGGTGTCCGGGCTGCCGTCGCTCGTGACGGGGCCGTCGTCGGACATCTCTGCCTGGTCGGACGTCTGTACGGAGACGGCGACGTCCTTGAGGCTCTGGGTGGCGGCGTTGCGGAATGCGCTTGCGGTGGTGTCGCCGAAGACGAGGGTGCCGGAGACGAAGGCGACGCCGAGCAGGACGGCGAGCGCGGTCATGATCAATCGGGCTTTGTGCGCAAGGACGTTGCGCAGGGCGGTTCGCAGCATGGTGGTGTCAGTCCTGGAGGTACGCGGCGGGAACGGAGCAGCCGTACGGGACGCGGGGAAGAGGAAGTCGTGCGGGAGGGCGCTGTGCGCAAGGGGTGCGCGTCAGCTCGTCCGTCCCTCGGTTTCGAAGTGCCGCATACGGTCGAGCACGGACTCCGGGGTGGGGGCGGCCAGCTCGTCGATGAGCCGCCCGTCGGCGAGGAAGACCACGCGGTCGGCGTAGGACGCGGCCACCGGGTCGTGGGTGACCATCACCACGGTCTGCCCCAACTCCCGTACGGACTCCCGGAGGAAACCGAGGACTTCGGCCCCCGCTCGGGAGTCGAGGTTGCCGGTCGGCTCGTCCGCGAAGATGATCTCCGGACGGCTCGCCAGCGCGCGGGCGACGGCAACCCGCTGCTGCTGCCCGCCGGAGAGCTGCGAGGGGCGGTGCCGGAGCCGCTCCGAGAGACCAACGGTGTGTACGACCAGGTCCAGCCACTCCTGGTCGGCCTTGCGGCCGGCGATGTCCATCGGCAGCGTGATGTTCTCCAGGGCGTTCAGCGTGGGCAGCAGGTTGAACGCCTGGAAGATGAAGCCGATCTTGTCCCGGCGGAGCCTGGTGAGCTGCCGGTCGTTGAGGCGGGCGAGCTCGGTGTCACCGATCCGGGCGGAGCCTCCGGAGATGGTGTCGAGCCCCGCCATGCAGTGCATCAGGGTCGACTTGCCGGAGCCGGACGGACCCATGATCGCGGTGAACCGGCCGCGCCCGAACTCCACGCAGACCGAATCGAGGGCCACGACGCGGGTCTCGCCCTCGCCGTAGACCTTGGTCAATCCGGTGGCGCACGCGGCGGCCCCGACGGAGGCCGGGGTCTGGGAGGTTATGGGGGTGGCTGCTGCCTGCGACATGGGTGGCTGCGACATGGGGACTCCTGGAAGGGGTGCTCGACTCGCTTCCATCGTGGTCGCGCAGTGACCTGGATCCGTCGCCCTCAGGGCCTGAATCAGCAGCCTGCCGAAAGGCAGAGCCGCGGCGCGTGGGTATGCCTCGCGGAACACAGCGCCTCTACCTAAAGGAAGGCGTGGATTCCAGCGTCTCTGCCTAAAGGAAGACCACGCGGCCCAGGCGCTCCCATGCAGGTGAAGGAGATCTGGACTGTGGCGGAATGACTGCGGCGGTGCTGGGGCCTTGATCCCTTTCGAGGATGAAGCCGGCCTCTCGATGACGCCGCCGACTGCGCACCCGGCCCCGACCCGGGCGCACCTGTCACCCCCGTCATCCGCGTCCGCACCTCGCACTGTCTCTCCCTCGCCGCCCCGGCCGCTACAAACGCGGCGAATCAAACGCGGCGAACGGCCCCACCTGGGCATCTGGGCGGCCCCATCAATGTGGCGAGGCTGTACCCCCCCCCACGTCGCCTTCACCAGCCCCGACCACCTCATCCGCACTGTGCGGGTCGCGGACTGCGGGGTCTTCCTTCAGGTAGAGGCGCTGTATTCCCCGAGGCATACCCGCGCCCGGCGGCTCTGCCTTTCGACAGGCCGCTGATCCAGGCCCTGAGAGCGATGGATCCGGCCAATCACGCGACCAAGATGAATGTGAGCCGAAAGCCAAGCCCCCGGCCAGTGGGCGGGCGGGGCCGGATGTACCACGCATTCCGCGCTCACAGGAATCGCGCTACAGCGGATACCTAGCTCTCATACATCGAATTCGTTCATATTCTCAGGAGTGATCTGCGATGCCCAAGAAACGTACCGTCGCTGCTATTTTCGCTGTTAGCGGTATTGCAGTAGCCCTCGTGTTTGGTCTCCAGTATTGGAAGAACAAGAGCAACGAGGAGACCGACCACTACCGCACGGGTACTCAAGCCAAGACCGCCCGCGATTCGATGCCGCGCTGGCTGCCTGACGACGCCACCGACGTCACCATTAAGTTGAAGGGCACCCGCCTCGACCGCATCCTCAAGGCCACGCTGCCTTCCGGCAAGCCGCCAGTGGGCTGCAAGCCCTTGGAAGCCGGCACCAAGGCAGAGAAGCCGACCCTCGATGCTTCCTGGTTCCCCGACAAAGCCTCAGCGCGCGCTCAATTCCGCTGCCCAAGTGACCCCTACAAGGGAACTTACTACGCCTATATGGACGGCAAGACTCTTTACGCATGGTTCCCCACAGCCCTGGGTGCTCGCGATTAGGGCTGCCGGTTGGGGTTAAGCGTGATGTGCGCACGTGACCAGGGAACAAGCTGTCCGAAGTCGAACCCCGATCACGTTCGAAGACCCGCCGTACTTCCCAGGATCGAGGCTTCGTCCGGGAAGTGCCCCAGAAGCGCCTTAGCTCATGAGGCCCGTCTGGTGTGCGAGCAGGGCCGCCTGCACCCGGCTGTCCGACCCGGTCTTCTCCAGGATCGACCGGACGTGCGTCTTGACCGTCCCCACGCCGATGCCCAGCCGCTTGCTGATGTCGAGGTTGGACAGCCCTTCCCCCAGCATGGCCAGGACCTCGCGTTCGCGGTTCGTCAGGCTCGCGAGGCGCTGGTCCGGTGTGGTGGCTCCGATCCCGGGGGCGCCGCCGCGCAGCATCCGCTGGATGACGGTCCCGGTGACTGCGGGGGAGAGGACCGCGTCCCCGGCGGCGGCCGCCCGTACCGCGTTGGTCAGCTCCTGCGGGCCCTCGTCCTTGAGCAGGAAGCCGGTGGCGCCGGCTGCCAGGGCCCGCAGGACGTTCTCCTCGTCGCCGAAGGTGGTGAGCATGACGACCTGCGGGGCGGGGTCGAGTGCCACCAGGTGCTCGATGGCGGCGAGCCCGTCGAGTACCGGCATGCGGATGTCGAGCAGGATGACGTCGGGCCGGTGCTCGGTGGCGAGCCTTACGGCCTCGGCTCCGTTGGCAGCTTCGCCCACCACCTCGATGCCGTCGGCGTGCCTGAGGATCAGCCGGACGCCGTGCCGGATCATCTGCTCGTCGTCGGCGAGCAGCACCCGGATCGCGGAGCCGGACGCGGTGCTGACGGGGTGGTCGGCCGGGTCAGTCATGTGTCCTGCTCCCACGGGGCGGATGTGGTTCGGGCACCACAGGCACGGTGAAATGATCGATCGAGATCAGAATGTCGGAGCGGAAACAGTAGCGGACCATCGGCAGCCGCCCGCCTTTGGGTGTCTCGAACCCCCACGGGTACATGCAGTCCGTGGCGGACGGCGGGCGCGGTGGTTCCCGGCCGTCGGCGGCCGCACGTGCCAGGTCGTTGTCGGGGAGCGTCTGGCGCTTCACCTGCTCCCGCGGCATCCCCACCCGCAGCGGGAAGGGGTGGGAGGTGGGGCTGGGCTTCGCCTGGTCCACCAGTACGACATCGAGCATCATCATCGCCGCCACGCCCGCCAGCCCGAGCAGCCCGATGGCCGCACTCACCAGGCCCTGCTGAAGGCGCCGGGGCCGTCGGCCGGGCTCGTCGGCCGCGCCCTGCGGCCTTTCCTCATGCGGCGCCGCGTCCGCCACGTCCTCCGCCTGCGCCCCGGAAGCGGGGTCCGCGGGGATGTCCGCGCTCACGCTGAACCCGCCGCCCGGCGTCGCGCCCGCCTCCAAGGCGCCGCCCAGCAGCCCCACCCGCTCCCGCAGACCGGTCAGCCCGCGCCCGGAGCCCAGCCCCGTGGTGGCGGCGGGCGGCACGGGCGGAACGCCGTTGCGCACCCGGACCTCCACCCGCTCCCCGGTGTGGGTGACGGCGACGGTCACATGGGCCCCGGCCGCGTACCGGTGGACGTTGGTGAGCGACTCGCGCACCACCCGGTGCACCGCCCGCCGCACCCGCGCCGGCCGCCCGTCGAGATCGTCCCCCTCCCAGGAGAACTCGACCGGAACGCCCACGCCACGCGACTCCGCCACCAGCGCCTCGATGTCCGCACGCGTACCCGTCGCGTCGGTCAGCGCGTCGGTGCCGGTGTCCCGCCCCAGCGGGCCCAGCACCCCCAGTGCCTCGCGCAGCTCCCGCATCGCATCGCGGGTGGCACCGCGCACCAGCGACGCCTCCTCCTGCAACTCGGGGGCCTGCTTCTGCAGCGCCATCTCCAAGCCGCCCGCATGCAGTGAGATCAGACTGAGCCGGTGCCCGACCAGATCGTGCATCTCCGCCGCGATACGCGACCGCTCGTGCATCCGCGCCTCACTGTCGGCCAGCCGCCGGGCCTCTTCGGCGGCGGCCGTACGCTCCCGCAGCGCCCGCATCAGCCGGTCCTGCTGCCTGGCTGCGGTGCCGACCAATCCCGGCACCAGGACCGTGGTCGCGGCGAGCATCGCACCGAGTACGAGCCCGTACGGCCTGCTGCCCAGCGCGGTGGCGGGTTCGAACACGAAGCAGGACAGCATGGCCAGCGCGCCCCCCGCGAGCAACAGCACGCCGCGCCGCCGCCGCGCCTCGGTCTGCCGGGCCGCGGTGTAGGAGGCCACCGCGGTCAGCAGCCCCACGGCAAGCACGGGACCCATCAGCGCCGACAGCCCCAGCACACTCACCACCGGGAACCGGCGCCGCACCAGCACCAGCCCGATCCCGGCGAGCGCCAGCACCACCATGACCCCGCCGTAGCGCGGCATACCGAGCACCGCCGGCCCATTCTTGTCCATGATCAGCAGCCCGGCGATGATCGCCTCACCCGCCGCCCGCCACAGCCGCAGCCCCTGTTCCCCGGGCCCGGCGAAGGGGCCCCGGGCGGCCGGACGGTGTGCGAAAGACGAGGGAGCACTGGACGACATACCGCCGATTATGGGCCCCACCTGGGCCGCTCCCCTGCGACCTACGGGGGAGAGCCCCTCTACCGGAAGGCAGAGGGACGGTCGGCGGCGGCAGGAGCCGGCTCGCCGGTGGGAGCGCCGAGGGCGCGGTGGTCCGACCGGAGGCTGCCGCAGAAGGAGCCCCGCCCCTGCACATCCGCGGCAGGGACGGGGCCACCTCAAGTGGTTCAGGGGTGTGCGGTGCTACCCGCGCTTGACGTACGTCAGCGGAGACGAGTTGCCCGGTGCCTGGATCAGGACACGGGCCGGAATGAGGACCATCTTCTGCTTCCGGTTGCCGTCGCCGTCGGTGAAGTCGAGCTTGTAGACGTTGTACCCGATGTACCAACCACCGTTGGCACGCCCCTCGACCCGCCCGGACACACCGTCCGGGACGTCATAGGTGTTGGTCTGCTCGGTCATGGTCGTCCACTTGTTGGTGGTGGTGGTCGACTCGCTGTAGGTGAAGTTGAGTTCGCTGCCGGCCTTGCCGCCGCCCGGCCCGCCGGGGGTCGTCAGTTCCGAGCTGACCTTTCCGCCGACGGACCAGCCACTGGTCTGGCTGGTGTCCTGGCCGACGGTGGCCTGGGTCTTGTAGGAGAACTGCGCCTTGCCCATCACCGACGCCGAGGTCTGCATGACCGGGTACGCCTTGTCGAGCACGCCGACGAAGCCGCACGGCTGCTGCTCGCCGCCGGGGTTGTGGCTGGGCTGGCCGCACATCGACTTGGCGTCCCAATTGCTCAGCCACGGCTCCTTGTCGTCGCGGCTGCTGTTGCGGATGTCGGGACCTTCGGTGGGGATGGTCGGCGGGAGATTGAATGCGCTGCCCAGCTTGTCCGGGACGTCCTTGAGCGCCTGGTCATGCGGGTAGACCTTCTCGACGTCGTCGAGCTTGACTTCCTGCGAGTCCTGACCGCTCGCCGGATAGCCCTTGACCGCTTCCTTCTGGTTCAGGGGCGCGCTCTGGTTGAGGAAGTCGAGGACTTGCTGTTCGGTCGTGAAGTAGGTGTTGCCGTCCTCGGCCATCGCGGGCGTCGCCGCACCGGCCAGGAGCGGCGCGGCTATGAGGGCGGATGCCGCAAGGACGACGGCGCGCCGTGCCCGACGGCGCGGCGGCTTGTGCTCAGGGGTGGTGAGGGGGGCTACCTGCGACATGGATGCTCCTGAAAGGGGTGATCCTGGAAGGGGTGCTCAACTCGCTTCCATCGTGGTCGCGCAGGTGGCCGGATCCGTCACTCTCAGGGCCCGGATCAGTGGCCTGCCGAAAGGCAGAGCCGCGGCGCGTCGGTATGCCTCGCGGAGTACAGCGCCTCTGCCCAAAGGAACACCCCGCGGTCCGGCAGCGGCAGCGGGCCTGGATGAAGGTCTTCTCATCCGCGGAGAGCACGTAGTCGTCCTCGCCGAGGGGGACGCCGTCGAGGGTGCGGGCGTACAGGCCCATCACGCGCGCGGCCTTGGCGTGGAAGTTCGGGTCCCGCACGAAGATCCAGGACCGGTACTGCCAGGGCTTGGGTGCGTCGTCCCCCAGCCAGCGCCGCACGGTGGAGGCGGAGATGGACCCGGCGACGGCCCGGGGGACCACCTCGCGGGCCAGTTCCGGACACGACCAACGCGATAACGGCGTACCGGTCTCGACGGGCAACTGGCAGGACAGGGCTTTGACCTCGGCGATCTGCAGAATAGGGCGGACGGCCGGAGGCGATCCCGGGCGGGAAGAGCAACGACGCATCCGGCGCCGTTGCAAACTCCGACTGAAGGCCGCACTCCTGGGACGCTCCCGGGGTGCGGTTCGAGGCCGGTGAGCCTGGCCTCGACCCGCTCCAGTGCCTCTCGGTACTCGTCGTGCTGGTCGGTCCACCGGAAATCGGCGAGTTGGTCCCTGAGCGTACGCACCATTTGCAGCTCCTGGCGGCGCAGCAGCGAGCGGCGGGGGCACCCCTCTTCGGGAGTGTCCCTACTGCTTCACGGTTTGAGGTCGGTATGGGCTCCGGCTCCGGGGCGGTGCTTTTGGGCGGCGATGATCTGGTCGGCGGGGAACGTTGCCTGCTTGCCGTCCCGGGCCTCCGCGACGATGCCCCACCGGTGGAATTGCTTGCGGGCGCTGCCGGTCGCGGAGGGGCCGCGGTAGCCGAGGTACTCGGCTACCGCGGCTGATCGGCCACAGCTCGCGCGGGTGAGCGATGTAGGCGTCAACCGTGGTGGCGCCCAAGGCGCCACCATCACACAGCAGACGTCAGACTGTCCCTGGTCTGCCGAGTCCCCGGTCAGAAGTTCTGCGGGAAGCCGTCCAGTACCGAGAACTCCTTGGTCCGCGTCTCCCACTCGACGACGGCAGTGCCGTCCATCCGTTGAACGACGTACCTGTCTCCTCGGTACCACAACGCCTCGGAAACCCGCTTCCCGTTGTTGGCGTAAGTCCTCCTGATGGTGTCCTTAACCCAGTGCTCATGCGACTCGCTGGAGGAGTAGGTGGTTTTCAGGCTGTTCGTGACGGTCGAACTGAGACCTGCCGAGAATCCCTTGTAGGCAAAGCTCGCCTCAGCCGTCACAGAGATGCCCGTGGACCTCTCCACCTCCGTGGCACTCGTCTTCGTGAGGCCGACAGTCGTCTCCTTGATCTCTTCGTGCTCCGAGTTTCCGGCGTGCTCGTAGAAGAACACCTGGTCCCAGTACCCGTACCGCTTGATGATCAGATAGGGGTTGTTCCGGGACTGGTCCGCCGCCGAGCCGCCGCCGTCCTGTACCGCGAATGGCACCGCGGCCTGTCCGATCAGCACTTCCTCTGTCCGGAGGGGAAGCGGTTGGCTGTGGCTCGTGAAGCGGTTCACGTCGCCGATCCCGTCAACCGGCATGTCGATCGGCTCGAGATCGATGACAGCCTTGTACTCGTCGACGATCTCGAACTTCCACGACTGGCGCTCGAGCGCGCTGCCACCGGTCGCCCGGTAGTACACGTCAAGCTGACGGGGGCTGTCCGACCAGCTCTCGGGCGTGATCACCAGCCCCGTGTGCTTGTTGACGATCTGAGCAGACCCGTCGCCGCGGGGAACGAGGTACCACAGCTGTAACTTCAGATTGCCACCACGATTGATGTGGTACTGCTCGAGGTCAGTCGGCTCAGCCGACCAGCTCTTGGGTGTGAGCGCTAACCCACTGTGCTTGTTCACGATGAGGTACGTGTCGTTGTCCATGGGGAACAGGTGCCACGCCTGCTTGCTGCGGACGCTCGGCGAGGTTCCCCTGTCGTACTGCTCCACCTTGCTGGGCTCGGTTGACCAGCTCTTCGGTGTAAACGCCAGCCCGTTGTGCTTGTTAATGATCTGATACGTCCTGCCCGGCCCGAACTTCATGTTGGCTCCGCAGTGCAGTCGTGGAAGAGCTACTGCCGAAACGCTCGGCAAAGCTCACGAGGAGGGAGAATCTAACGACGCCGCACAGCAGGAATGCCGGTTTTAATTCTTATTGGCCGATAAACGATAGGTAGCGGCTCAATGGTGGCATATACCAATCCTCGGCCCAGGCGGTACATTTCGCTCGGCCCCCGTCCACGGAATGGGCTCAGCTCGTGATGGCCCTGGAGAGCATGCTGGCCTTGGGCAGGCAGATACCAGGCCACCTCATGTAGCTGCCGCGGAAGATCGAGATCAGCGAGACGACGCAGAGCGCTTTCAGTGAGACCATCGGCCTGTGGAGTGGACTCGCCCTCTGCATCGCCTTCATCGCTTGGGTCACCTGGGGGTTCCTCCAGTTCGACCACGCCGTCGAGCATCCCCGCGAAGGCGGATTCTCCGGTTGGCAGTGCGACGCCGGCCGCGACTGCGGTTCCTGACGACGCGCCGCTCCCAACCCCGCGCCAGCGCGAAAGACGTGTCCGGCCTACGACTTCACTCCCGCCCGGAGGCGATGCATGGAATGCACGGCAGAGCTCCTCACCCAAGACGCCAAGGACACTCCAGGTGACGGCTGATCGCCTACGGCAGGCGCCGACGGACCCGTCAGCCGCCCCCTTTGCCTGTACACGACCGACTGCATCCGGCGTCGGCTGTGGCGAGACGGAGAGAGACAGCACAGCTGGCCATACGTGGGGAATTATCCGAGCTCGTCACTCTGCCCACTCCAACGGACACGACCGCCGTGCGTCGTCCATGCCAGCGCCGACCCGTCGGCGCCGTTCGTCCTGGGTGGGCCGGGCCACCGGACTGCCCAAGGCAGCTTCCAAGAAGGTATTGAGCAGGTGAGGCTGCAGATGCATCCGGATTCCGCGATGCTGCCGACCTCCTTTCCAGCAGCCCTTTTCCAAACAAAGTTTCGGGTCTGCTCCGGAATCATTGATTCGCTAATTGATCTTCCACAGCTGCGACACCGCATGCTGTCATCCGGTCACGTCATTCGACATCGGCGTTTATGCCGAGGCTCGGCCATTCGCCCGGGCAACCCAAGCAGTACGGCACTCCCCCGCCCCTCCCCCTCGACGGAGCACGCTCCCTGGCCTCCGGGTCCATCCGCGCCCGTGAAGGCCACGGCCCTCGCCTGCCGCGTAACGTCCACAGCCCTCTGCTGCACTTGGCCACCGCACCCGCATCGTCACCGCCGCCCTCCCGACGGCGTCGAGAACGGCAAGCCGGAGCACAGCAAGACCACGTCGAACACCACACACCAGGCCCACCCCCGTACGCAGAAACCCCCGCCGGAGCCAGCCGACGGGGGGTCCCTCACCTCTCACCTGCTGTCACAGGCGTCTCACCAACAGCGTCGACACACCTGGACCACGCAAGACGCCAACTACAACCTATGCCATGTGGTTCCGCTGTCGACGGCCACATCGTGCAGCGGATCCTGCTGGCGGGCAACGCGCGCTGCGCAGCTGGCCTGGCAGGCCGTACAGCTCGCGCACGGGCGCCGGGGCAGAGCCAGGCGCAGTGGTGCGGTCGTCTCCGAGTCAACCGAGGATTACCCCCGCCCCACAGCGCCGGGGCCTGGCGACGGTCGCCCTGCCGAGCGGCACCGACAAACCCCAGCATTCGGATGGCTAATGCCAAGATCCGGACCATTCACGGACCAACGCTCTCCCGACGGCAGTCACAGCCGCCATTGCAGCAGGTCAGCACCGCTATCAGCGCGGTACCACCAGCAGACGAAGAACGTTCTTTGTTCCTACAGTCCGAAGAAACTTGGGTTCTTCTAGAGCCTGAAGTCGGGCGCCGGAAGCAAACGTTATGCCTCAGGCACCCGACTACCGCGCTCACCATCCGTGACGAGGAAGTAACGATCCGCGCTATTCGGCCTCCATTGGCAAGGCTCCCGGACCAGTCACGGACCAGACTCGTCTCGCAATCACCGCGCATTCACAGCGGACGCACCAACCACCGTCACAGTGAATAGTCGCTGTGCGCGGCCGCCGTGAGCAATAGTCAATAGTTGTGGATCGGTTGGTTGTTTGGTTCGAAGGTTGACGGCTGGTTACTGCCGCTCGGGGCGTAGCAGTACCTCGCTGCCTATGGGGGTGAAGCCGCAGGCGAGGAAGGTACGCAGGGAGCGGGCGTTGCCTGGGGAGACGGCCGCGAAGACCGGTTCGCCTTCGGGGGCCAGTGATAGGGCATCGGTGAGGAGGGACCGTCCGTGCCCGCGGCTGTCGTCCTGGGTGTGGTGGAGTTCGATGCTCAGCTCCCGTCGGCCTGCGAGGCCGTCGGCCAGGGTGATGAGGCCGCGTTCGTCGCCGTGGACCTCGACGTTGCTCCGCAGTTCCCGGGCGTGGCGCACCCGTTGATGATCGTCTGCTCCGACGAGTGTTTGCAGGCGCGGTGGGCCGCCGGTGCCGCGGGCGGTGAGCGTGGCGTCGGTGACGCCGATCCAGCCATTGGGGCCGGCGAGGTGACGCAGGAAGTCCGGGGAGAGCGAGGCGCCGAAACCGTCCGGGGCCTGGTCGTGTACAGCCTGGCTTGCCAGGGTGGTGGCGACGACGGCGTGGCCGGTGAAGGCGACCGAGCACTCCAGTCCCGCGGGCAGGGGCGGCAGCACTGTCACCCGGCCGTCGGCGGGCGGGAAGCGACCGTCGGCCGCGTCCAAGAAGAACGTCAGGAGCGGGTGCGGTTCACCCATGTTCGGTCACCCGTCTGTCGAGGAGGTGTGTGGTAGGGAGTGTTGTCTGGCAGATCCTACGGATCGGTGGTGGTTCATGCCTCGTGGGCTTCGGGGCGTTCGATGAGGTGGCCGTTTTCGAAGCGGGCGCCGGCACGAACGAGGGCGACCAGGTGGGCGTCGGTGATCGCGTGCCAGTGTGCCTAGGCGGACTTGACGAGCTTGAACACCATCGTCAGGGCTGCGGCGGAACGTGGCGCTTGCGGCCCGCCGTCTTCTTCCCGCCGTCCCAGCCCGACGACGAGCGCGGGATGTTCGATGCCGCGCGCACCGACTGCGAATCCACGATCGTGGCCGTCGGGTCCGGCGTGCACCCGCCGAAGCGGTGGGAAGCCCCTGGGCGGGTTCGCCCACTTCACCCCGTTGTCGACCACATAGCGGACCGCGTCGATCATCTGTCGGTGGCAGGGCCCTCCGGACGGCCGCCCCGCCCCCCAGCCAAGCCGGCACCGGCATTGACGCGCGGATGAGCTGCCACTTCGCCTAGCTAGGTCATGTCGGAGCCATAGCACAGGGTCCGGATCGGACGATCCGCGGCATTTCCGAACCGCTGCGCTAGACAATCACACGGCGAAGCAGGGTAGTTGGACGCGACAGGCGCACTCACGCAAGACTGCGGCAACAGGGTCTCCCGGTGCTCGGTTGACTTCGGAACCCCGACCTACCGAGGGACCCTGCCTTTCCCCGTCGAAGCTGCCACGATCACCCGATCAGGAACCTCGTTCGAACTGACAACCCTGGCGGCCGATAAGCGACGCCTTCTTAGACCAGCCACTTCCCGTCGCGCATCAGGGTCCGTCCGGGCATCTCGGGAACCGTGCCCCACGCCTGCAGTACCTGCGGGGTGACATGGAAGTAGACGTACGAGGGGTGGTCCTTGCGAGGGTCCCAGCCGTCCTTGGCGGCGAAGGCGTCGCCCACCTCGGCTGGAAGCTCCTCGCGGGTCAGCATGCGCGCGGTGCCGTGGACCAGTACCACGTCCCGGCTGTGGCCGAAGCTGAGCCGGACCCTGCCCGAGGCACACAGGTTGCGCCCGGTCGGGTTGGTGTCGCGGGTGGCCAGCCACACCGCCTCGCCATCCCACCAGAAGGCCAGCGGAACCAGACACGGCTCGCCGGCAGCGTCGGCCGTGGCAACCCATACGTCGTTGTCCCGCGCGAGGCGTTCAAGCGCCTCGCGCTTGCGCTGCTCCGGGCTACGGGGTCCACTGGGGTGAAGGTCAACTGGCGTCACGTGGGGAGGCTACGGCGTGAGTCGCTCAGCCGCATCCGGCCGCAGAACTAGGGCGCAAGACGGAGGGTTGCCCTCGTACTGGGCGCAGCCCGACAACGCAGCAGCGGCCGTGTCGGGCGGGACTTTCGATACACGCGCAAACCTTGTCGTTTGACATCCGACGGGTCCTGGGGGACGTGGCATCCTTCGGCAGTGCGACTTACCGATCGAACAGGCGGCATCGACCTGCGGCCGCTCCGTTACCAGTTCCCAGCGGCCAGTGGTGACCGCTGGGACGACAACTGGCTCATCATTGGAGCCGAAGTCACCACTCCGGCGGCCAACTGGTCCTTCACGGACTCGTGTTTGTTGGTAGACGAGGCTCGTGAGTTGTCCGCATGGCTGCGTGCCGTCGCAGACGGGAGGAGGCCGGACGCGAAGCCGGACTGTGAAGGACACCTCGTCCCGGACCTTTCGTTCCTCGAACCGGTCCTCGCCTTCAGCCAGGTCCGCTGGCGCGACGGCACGGGAGTGCTGCGGATCCACCTCTCGCTAGAGGCCGCGCCTCCGCAACGGCAGCAAGACGAGAACCTGGATCTTTATCAGTACGTGATCGAGGTCGAGACAGACCGAGCCGAGCTGATGCAGGCAGCGGAGGAATGGGACCAGCGCCTTGCACAGTTTCCCCTGCGCTGAAGCTGCACTTCATCCTGTGCGTCGAGGTTTGGTCCCGGTCTGTGGTGGGTGGAGCGGCTGTAGTTATCTAGGGTGCCCAGCAGGTGTCAGGCAAGTCCCTCGCCTCGGAAATCCACCACCGGCAGGCGCCATTCCAGGGATCGCACGATGACCTGACGAGCGCCTTCCTCGTCGTCGGCCTCGACGCGGACCCGAAGCGCCTCCGTCTCCGCTACGGCCCGGCGCAGTGCGGTTTCGAGCACGGGTAGATCGATCTGTCCGTGAATGTCCAGGTACTCGGTGACCCGGTAGATCGGATTCTCCGCGTCAAGCTGCTGGGAGAACCACACTCCTGTTTGCGCGGTGGTCAGCGGCAGATGCTGCTCACGGCTGTCAGACATGCTCTTCACGTCTCCTCGCTGTCGGCAAGGGTATTGGGGCTTGTGCTCCACGGCGTCGAAGCAGGTCATGGTCCCGGTGACGGACAGGGCGATCGCCGCCTCGTTCACCTCGGCGGCGAGGACCACGCCGCCGTGGCCTTCTCCACTCTGTCCGACGGCCCCTCATGCGTACATGTCGGATACGTTCCACCTCCAAGGTTGCCTAACGCGGGCCAGAGACGCTCGGGGGCCGTACGCAAGTGCTGAGGGCCTGGCGCACACCTGAAGCGGAGAAGAAGCGGCTCGGCTGCCGCCATCCAGATAACGGAGAGGAACAGCCGCCGGGGCCAGTGCGGTGGGTCTTAGGAGGTCAGGCGGAGGTTCCAGCCGGTCAGGCCGGGATCATCGTGGCTTACGAGGGCGGGGGTGTAGTGGTGTTCAGGGACGGTCCGGGCTGCGGCGACAGCGGTCACTGCTCACTCCTTCGACGGTGCGGGTACGCGTAAGGACAACTGCTCCGCCCGGGTGAGGGACACGCGCCCGGTGGCCTGGTTGCTGGTCGGATGGTCAGGGCGGTGTGGTGGTGCCACCCAGCTGCGGTGGGCTGCCCGGCGGCGGCGCGCGCGAGTGTCGCGGCGACGGGGTACTCGGTTGGCCAGTCCCAGCACGGCCAGCCGGGATGAGGGTCCCAGCAGGCCTTGAGGACCCGGGCGCGGTCGCGCAGGCCCGCGTAGGCGAGGGTGTGGTGGGAAGTTGGCCAACGCCAAGGCCCTGGCGTGCTGCCGAAACATCCTCACCTGCGCATCCGGCTCGGCCGGCGGCCGCGCCACCGCCGCAAAGATGGTCACTTCCGCGCAGGCCGCGATCGAACACGCCCCGCCCAGGCCCGGCCAGTCGTGGACCAGCCACTACAGGTACGGCCGGCGGGCCCACGAGTCCGGCGTGATCCACGCCAGGCTCGGCGAAGTGGCCAAGATCGCTGGGAATTGGCTGCATCTGGGGGCCAAGACGGGCGCTCAGCTCTGCAGTTCACGCCTGCTGACGTGGGATGGCGGCGCGGGCCGTGCAGAGTCGAGGAGATGAGGCGCAGGGGCTGCTGAGCGGGCGCCTGGGACCGACTTGACGCTCTGGGCGCCCACCCCAGACGACGTTGCCACGGACGAGGGACTCAAAGCACACCGGCCTGTTCCGACAGGAACCAGGCGATGGTGCGTTTCAGGCCCTCCGAGAGGCTGATTCGTGGCCGCCGGTCGAGCATCTCCGTAGCTCTGGTGATGTCGGGTCTGCGGCGATGCGGATCGTCGGGTATTGCTGTGCCGTGGGCGATCTCCGAGATCGTGCCCATGAGATCCCGGATAGAGTGGGCGAGGTCCAGGACGGTGACCTCGCGTGGATTGCCAATGTTTACGGGGCCGGACAGCCACTCAGGGCCATGGCCAGCACGCCGCGCACCGTGTCGTCGACATAGCAGAGGGACCGCGTCTGGCGACCGCTGCCGTTGACCGTAATGGGTTCTCCGGACATGGCCTGGTGGATGAAGTTCGGCACGGCTCGTCCGTCGTTCGATCGCCTTCCGGAGCCGTACGTGTTGAAGATTCGTACGATGCCGACGTCCACCCCGAATTGCTTGCCGAAAGTGACGGTTAATGCTTCGGAGAAGCGTTTCGTCTCGTCGTAGGCGGCGCGTTGTCCTATGGGGTTCACGTTCCCCCAGTGCTCCTCGCGCTGGGGATGCTGAAGTGGGTCGCCATAGACCTCGGAGGTGGACGCCATGATGAAGCGGGCGGACTTTTCCTGGGCGAGGCGGAGGGCGTTGTACGTCCCGAAGCCGGCAGCCCGCAGCGTCTCCACCGGGTACCTGAGATAGTCAGGCGGGGAGGCCGGAGACGCCAAGTGCAGAACCAGTCCGACAGGTCCTGACACGGTGAACGGCTCACTTACGTCGGCCTCGACCAGCCGGCCGCGGACCGGGTTGCAAGCTTGCGTCCCATCGCGCGGCGTGGAGCACGTCAGCAGCTATCGCGCCGTTCTCGGTCCCACTTCACCCGCAAGGTGCTGCGCCGGCTCGCCGCCGGTTTGGCCCACACCATCTGGGCACCTTCGCTGTCTCTCCACCTGCCGATGACGGGTCGCAAGCCGGGACAGGACATGGGGGTCGTTCCCGGAACCAGGACCATCCCGGCTGCCGCTGCACAAGTCGCCACCACCTGCTTTCGGCAACCCCTCAACTCGACAAATTCCCAAGTCCATTCTTTTGGGGGAGAGTTGGTGCGCCAGGACATCAAGTGATTTTCGGCGGAGCAGGCTTGGGCCGTGCTTGATTCCTATGCGGTACTGATCGGGAGCGAGAGACAGCCCGGAGGCGGCTGGGTTCACTGGCCTCGGGCGGGTGCGTTGCTGCATGCGCCCTACGACACGATGGCTCTCAAGGCTCGCCTCGACTGCGCAAACGCCACGGCATCCGATCTTGCCGACGCCCGCCTGGCCGGCCGGGTGGCCCTGTCCACACCCGAACAGGGCAACGCGGCCTTACGGCTGGCCCGGCGAGCGGGCGAGGAGTGGCGGCGAGTCCCCATGCAACGGCGCCTCGCCTTCGTCGCAGCGGTGTACGACGCATTGTGCGAGCGAGCCGATGACGTCGTGGATGTCCTGGTGTCCGAGGGGCATCCGGTGCGGGTCGCGCGCTGGGAATTGACCGTGGCGCTCTCCCTGATCCACCCGGAGACCCTCGAACATGCCCGGCAGTCGCTGGAGTGGCGCACGGAGCAGGCCGGGCGTCACATCCGCCTGGTCCGCAAGCCCGACGGGGTGGTGGGCCTCAATGCGGCCCGCAATGCCGGCTTTCTCTCCTCCGCGTTCGGCCTGCTCGTTCTTGCCGCAGGCAACGCGCTGATCGTGAACGCCCCTCCCACCGCCCCCCTCGCGGTTGCCTTTCTGTACCACGAATTGGTCGCCCCGCTGCTCGACCGCCACGGCGCCCCGCCGGGCACGCTCAGCGTCCTGTGCTCCCCCTCCCGGTCAGCCGTACAGCAGTGGCTCGGCTCCCCGGACTGCGACGACATCTTCTACTACGGGCCCGCCCGGCACGGCGCACGCCTCGAAGCCGAGTGCCTGGAGCACGGCAAGAAGCCGGTCCTGGAACTGTCCGGCAACGACGCCATGGTGGTGTGGCGCGACGCCGACCTCGAACGTTCGGCGACCGCGGCCGCCGAACGCTACTACGGCTCGGGGCAGCTGTGCATCGCGCCGAAGTTCGTCGTCGCCCATCCCGACGTGGCCGACGAGTTCACCGCCCTGCTGCACCGCCGAGTGGCCGAACTGCGCGTAGGGCCGCCCGAGGACCCGGACGTCGTCCTCAGCGCCGTCGTCAAACGCGGCGAGTGCCTGGATGTGCTGCGCGACGCGGTGGAACAAGGGGCCGAGCACCTGTGCGGAGGCGAGCTCGTCGACGTACACGACAAGGTCACCGCCCGCGGCCCCTTCGTGCGTCCCGTCCTGCTGCGGGTGCACGGGCTCGCGACGGCGCGGCGGATGTGCGCGGTGCGGGAGGAGACCTTCTTCCCGCTGATGTGCGTCGTCGTGCCCGACCAGGCCGACCACGCCACGCCGGAGCACCTCCTCACCGACATCCTGGAGTTCGTCGACAGCAACCGCTACGGGCTGCGCAACTCCCTGTGGGCGCGGGACCCGCACGTCATCGAGAGGTTCTGCGACATGGGCAACGGCGGTGTGCTGAAGGTCAACGACAGTCACATCGGCTGCCTGCCGGTGCTGCCCACGGTCGGTGGCACCGGGCTCAGTGGCGGCACCTTCGGCGAAGCCAACCTCCCCTATCTGCGTACCACACGGCTGCAGGGCATCAGCGTGACCATCGATCCGCCCCGCACCCAGGTCTTCGACCACCACGCGGCGGTACACGCCGCCACCGGACCTCCGGGCGCGCACCGGCGCCCGGAAAGCGAAAAACACAGCACGAACGAAGAGGGGACCGCACCCACATGACCACCCAGGCCCAAGACACCCTGCTCAACCAGAAGATCGACATCTGCTTCGGGCACATCGATGCCGACGGCAACGGATCATTGGACCGCGAGGACCTGTTCACCCTGGGCGCGCGACTGCTGGCCGCGTTCGGCGAGGCCGCGACATCGCCCAAGGGCACGCGGCTGATGGACGGCATGGTCACCTTCTGGGACGCCGTCGCTTCCGCCGCCGACGCGGACGGCGACGGGCGGCTCACACCCGAGGAGTACCGCACCGGCATGAAGGGGGCGTTCATCACCTCCGGCGAAGGCTTCTCCCAGGCCTTCCGGCCCATGCTGGAGGGAGTCTGCGGGCTCCTCGACACCAACGGCGACGGCGAGGTCGACGAGAAGGAGTTCCAGGTCTGGCAGGAGGTCTTCCGCACCGCGCCACAAGACCGGGCGGCGGCCTTCCAGGCGCTGGACGCCGACGGCAGCGGCAAACTGAGCGTCGACGAACTCCTCGACGCCATGCACCAGTACTACACGAGCACCGACCCCAACGCCCCCGGCAACGTGCTGTACGGCCCACTGAACTGACCCCCGGCCCGGCCCGGTGCCCCACGCTCACCCCGACACCGGGCCGGGCCCTGCCAAAAGCCCGCCATAGGGCGGGCTCTGTGTCGGGTGGCGGGCTGGTGGGGCCTGTCAGGCGAGTGGTCCGGGGCGACTTCACAGCAGGTCACCCGGATAGTGGCTATGAGGCTGCCGTCGTGCCGCAGGGGTGCGCTCCTGGACAAGAACGCACCCCTGCATGTAGGAGGCATCATGCCTGGAAAATTTGAAATGCACGAGGATAAAGCGGGTAAATACCGCTACTGACTCAAGTGCACCCACTGCGAGCCGATCGGGAACTTCCAGGCGATCGCGTCGATCACCTCACGGTGATCGCGCACCGACAGCCCCGCTTCGGAGTCGGGTCCGAGAGTAACGGCTCGATCCGCGCCCACTGCGCGTCAGCCAACGGCACACCCGGACCAACGATCCGATGATCCGAACGAAACGGCCTAACGGAGTCCTACTAGCGCCGGACCTGAGAAGGCTCCAAGCCGTGGCCGATGATCGCGGTGATTTCTTGCCGGTCAGCGGTAGCGCGCTGGCCGTGCATTCCCAACGGACCGTGGATCGCGGTGGCTGGTACGACGAAGCCGGCTGCCCCAGACGGGGCAGCCGCCTCCCGCATCGGCTTCAGGCCCTCACCACTTCTTCGTATCGATCCCGGCGCGCTGGGCGCGGTCCAACTCCTCGGTGCTCGCCTTGGCCCTGCGGGATTCCAGCGGGCCCCATTGCCGGGGCTTGGTGAACATCGGGGCCTGGCCGCCGGGGATCGCGACGACTCCGCCGAAGCGTTCGTCGCCCGCGAACCAGAGGGCTGAGGACATGTCCTCTTCCCACGTGCGATGGCGGAGGACCGGACTTGCGATCATCTCTGAGCTTGACTCCGTCGGGAATCTTGGGGTTTTCCGGTGCGGCAGCGTGATCAGCAGGCAGGCTCGCGGCAGTGGTGCAGGCCGATCCAGCTGACGAGGTGCGCGTTGTCCGTCCGTCCCCGCTCCGGTGAGCAAGTCCCCTCTCTGACCGCGCAGATCGCGCGGGCGAGCAATTCCGAAGGGCACGCCGGCGATGTGGGTGCGGGACCGCTTGGACGGGCTGTGGCACGACGAGGATTTCGCCGGCTGGTATCCGCGCGACGGCCGTCCCGGCCTTTCGCCCGCTCAGCCGGCCACCATCTGTGTACTGCAGTTCCTGCCCGGCCTGTCGGACCGGCAGGCGGCGGAGGCGGTGCGCTGCCGCATCGATTTCAAGTACGCGCTGGCCGTGGAGCTGGACGATCCCGGCTTCCCTCACGGCGTGCTGGCCGACTTCCGCGAGCGCCTCGCCCAGGACGATCGCGCTGACCGTCTCCTCGACCTGGCGCTCGCCCGTCTGAAGGAGGCCGGCCTCGTACGCGAGCGCACCACGCAGCGCACCGATTCGACTCATGTTCTGGCCGCGGTGCGCGGTAGGACACGGCTGACGACCGTCCGTTTGATCCGTTCAGCGAGCGTCCTTCACCTGTTGTCTGCTGGATGTTTCCCGTGCTCCACGGGGTTGTTCTTCTGCCGCTGTGAATCTTCGGGCGATCCGAGAGCCCAGCGGTAGGAGAGCAGCAGTGAGTCAGCCGGCACGCAGGACGGTCCTCCAAGCCTCGGCTGCGGCAGGAGTGTTGGCGGCCGGTCCGGCCTCGACCCTGCTGTGGACACAGCCCGCCGTCGCAGACGCTCCGAACACCGAGCAGATACACCTGGCCTACGGTGAGGAGCCCTCGCGGGAGATGACCGTCTCCTGGGCGACCGCCGCCTCGGTGCGCCGGCCCCGCCTGCGCCTGGGGCGCCCCGGCGGGGACTTGGGGCGCACGGTGCGGGCCGAGACCACCACGTACGTGGATGGCCTCAACAAGGTCGAGACGTACACCCATCGGGTGCGGCTGCGCGAGCTGCGTCCGGACACGCAGTACGTGTACGAGGTGCTGCACGACGGTGCCGCGCCCCGCCGCTCCACCTTCCGCACCGCGCCCGAGCCGGGCCGGGTGCCGTTCCGGTTCACCAGCTTCGGCGATCTGGGTGCCGGTGACCCGAAGTGGAAGAAGTCCGCGGTCAACGGGGCTGTCGCAGTGCGGCAGGTGGAGCGGTTCAATCCGCTCTTCCACCTTCTCAACGGCGACCTGGCCTACGCCAACAACAATGAGGAGACCCAGCCACAGTGCTGGGACGCGTTCATGAACAACATGTCGGTGTCCGCCGCGAACCGCCCCTGGATGCCGGCACCCGGCAACCACGAGGTGGAAGCGGGCGGCGGCGACCTCGGTTACGCCTCGTACGCGACCCGCTTCGATCTGCCCGACAACCACACCCGTGACTACTGCGGGAACTGGTACAGCTTCCAGGTCGGCTCGGTGCTCTTCGCCGTCCTGGACGGCAACGACCTCGCGGTGGAGGACGACGCGAGCATCGACCCGGCGACCGGGCAGTCCGTCTACATCAGCGGCTACAGCGAGGGTGCCCAACTCCGCTGGCTGGAGCGGACATTGGCGCAGGCCAGGGCGGGCCGGAACGTCGACTGGATCGTGGTGTCCCTGCACCAGTTCGCGATGTCGTCCTCCGCCGCCAGCCACGGCGGCGACATGGGACTGCGCGAACAGTTGCTGCCCGTCCTCGACCGGCACGCCGTGGACCTGGTGCTCTGCGGCCACGACCACGACTACGAGCGCACCCACCCCGTACGCGGCACCGACCCGGGCAGCCTCCTGCGCCCGGCCGTGGTCGATGACCGGCTCGACGGCATCGACACCTCCAAGGGCACCGTCCACCTCATCCTGGGCGGCGGTGGCACTGCCTCACACGACGACACGTATCTCACGGATCCGGACGGCGACGGCGTCCCGGACGCCTTCGTCCGAACCCAGCGCCTCACCTACAAGGCCGACCCGGACGCCAAGGAGAAGGCGACCTGGTCCGCGGTGCGCGACCCCGACCAGACCTACCCGTACGGCGTCGCGGTCTTCGACGTCGACCCCGGATCGCTGATCGGCGGCCGCACGACGATCACCGTCAGCTATTACCACACCCCGACCGCGACAGCGACGGACCCGGACCCCGCCCCAGTGCTCTTCGACCGCTTCCGCATCCACCGCAGGCGGCGCGATGCCTGCTGGCCCGTCACCAACTCGGCCCAGGAGAAGGCTGGTTCACTATCCTGACTCTCGGCCGCCCAGGGCAGAGTCACGTTGCCGGGCCGAACACGGGAGTCAGTGGGGCGCAGTCCGCGACAGGCCCCCAGCCACGGCGAGCCCGCAGGGGTCCTTCAGCGCGCTATCTATCACTTCCCTATCACGAGCCCCATGGACGCTCCCACGTCACAATGCTCTGACCTGGACTTACACGCTCGCCCTGGACCAACTGGACGCCCCAGGACGGGTTCTACGACATATGCCAGGTTGTGCCACCTTCGACAACGACGTGGCGCCGAGGCGTCTGGAGGCAGCGTCCGCCGGCCAGTTGGCCTGCCCATGTCCTACGGCTCACGCGCCGGCTGGGCATGAGCCGTGCACAGGTGGCGCTGCCCGTGATGGTTCCCTGAGAGCTTCCTCGGTATCCGGTAGTGGAGACAAGATCCGGACCATGCACGGACCAACACACCACCGGCCGGGACCCGGTCCGTTGTTTCAGCAGGTCAGCACCACGCGAGCGCTGTACCACCAGCAGACGGAAAACCTGCTGGACGTTCCGCACGCGTGGTTCAGCGACACCGCTTATTCTCAGCCGACTCGTCCCAGCAGACCTCCTTGATCTCGGCCCAGGTGATCGGCAGGTGCCCAGAATGCTCTGGACCGGACCTGCAAGCGCCCTTTACTGTCGGCGGCAGGGCTGCGGCCTGGAGCGAAGGCGCAAGGCTGCGGAATGTGCGGGGGTCCAGTGGAGCGGTATGAGATCGAGACGTTCCTGGCCCTGGCCGAAGAGCTCCACTTCACGCGCACCGCTGAACGTCTGCTCGTCTCGCCGGGCCGGGTCAGTCAAACGATCAAGAAACTGGAACGTCGCATCGGCGGCGCGTTGTTCGAACGCAGCAACCGTCAGGTGTCCCTCACCCCGGTCGGTCGACAGCTCCATGCCGAGTTGCTCCCCGCATATCAGCAGGTCCAGCAGGCCGTCGCCAATGCGTCAGCAGCCTGTCGGGGCCTCAGCGGTGTGCTGCGCGTCGGCTTCTCCGCCTCATGGTGCGGCGACCTCATCGTCCAGGCGGCGGAGGGGTTCCACGCCCGCCACCCTCAGTGCACCGTCGAGATCCAGGAGGTGACGTTCGCGGCCGCCTTCACAGCGTTGCGGGGCGACGGCCTCGACATGCTGATCAAAGAACTTCCCGTCGACGGGCCCGACGTCACCGCGGGTCCCGTTCTCTTTTCCGAACGCCGTGCCCTCGTGGTGCCTGCCTTCCATCAGCTCGCGGCTCAGGAAACGATCTCGCAGGAGGACCTCGCCCTCCTGCCATTGATCACGCCCGTCGGTGTGTCCCAGAGCTTCCTCGATGCCTTCTACCCGCGCCGCACACCGGGGGGCCGATCCGTCCCTCGGGGCCCGGCTGCCGTCGCCTGGCAGGAGATGCTGTCGTTGGTCGGGGCGGGCAAAGGGGGTACTGCGGCCGCTGCGAGGGCGGAGAACTACTACGGCCGGCCGGACGTCGCCTATGTCCCGTTCGACGACGCACCGCTCATCGACTTCGCCCCGATGTGGCTGAAAGGCAATGAATCCGCCGAGCTCCAAGCCTTCGTCCGGGTCCTCCTCGAGTTCGCCCCCGCTCGATGAGACGGACTTCCGGTCAGGCGGTATGCGGAACGAGCCGGCCTCGCAGGCGGCCGTGCTCGCCGAGTTCGGGTGCGGCCGCCGCCTGCTGCAACGACAGGACCCGCTGGAGCTCGGTCCGCACCGTTCCGGTGGCGAGGAGACCCGCGGCCCTGCAGTGCCACACCGCCCGGCTCACGCCTCCGCGCCCCGGCGCCCGTCCCGCGGCAGCGTCAGCGTCACACCCGCCGTCAGTACGAGCCCGACTGCCGCGAGCAGCATGCTCCACCGCATGCCGACCAGGAACGTGTCCGCCCCCGCCAGCAGCGCCCCGAAGACTGCCACCGCGATCGCCCCGCCGACCTGGCGGCCGGTGTTGAGCACGGCTGATGCCGTGCCCGCCCGGTCCGCGGGTACCGCGTCGAGCAGCATCGCGGTCAGCGCCGGCACCGTCAGCGCCCCGCCGAGGCCGACCGGCACCATCAGCGCCGCCACCGCCCATACGTTGGTGTGCGCGCCGACTGTGAGCAGCGCCAGTAGCCCGGCCGTCCCGAGCAGTTGTCCCGCCACCATCGGCACCCGCGGGCCGAACTGGGCGGCCAGCTTCGCCGAGGCCAGGTTCACCACTGCGACCAGTGCCGTCATCGGGATGAACATCAGGCCCGCGTGCAGCGCGGTCTGCCCGCGCTCCTGCTGGAGGTACAGGCTGAAGATGAACACCCCGCCGTAGTAGGCGGCATTGAGCATGAAGCCGACCACCAGGGACACCGCCACCACCCGCGAGCGGAACAGCGGCAGCGGGAGCATCGGGTGCGCACCCCTGGCCTGCGCGGCGAGGAAGGCAGCTGCCGCGGCGGCGGCCACGAGGAGCGACACCACCACGAGCGGCCGGCCGAAGCCCTCGGCGCCGCCCTCGATCACGCCATACGTCAGCGCGCCCATCGCGACCACCGCTGTCACCTGCCCGACCGCGTCCAGCCGCGCGGGCAGCCGCGGGGAGGCCGGCACGCGGGCCAGCAGGGCGAGCGCCAGCAGGCCCGCCGGAAGGTTGACGAAGAAGATCCACCGCCAGCCCGCGGAGGCGGAGAGTGCCCCGCCGAGCACCGGCCCGGCGGCCACCGCGACCGCGCCGCCCACGGTCCAGATGGCAATGGCCCGAGCCCGCTTCGCCTGGTCGGGAAAGCCCTGCCGGACCAGCGCCAGCGACGCCGGCATCATCACCGCCGCCGCACCCCCCTGCACCAGTCGCGCCGCCACCAGCACGCCGAGCCCGGGCGCCAGTCCGCACGCGGCCGAGGCCAGCGCGAAGAGCACCAGGCCGCCGCCATACGCCTGCCGGGCCCCGATGCGGTCGGAGAGGGCGCCTGCGGAGAGCATCAGAGCGGCGAATATCAGCGTGTATCCGTCCACGACCCACTGCAGGCCGGACATGCCGCCGCCGAGGCTGCGGCCGATGTCGGGCAGCGCGACGGTGACGATCAACGCGTCCAGCGAGATGAGGAAGAAGCCCAGCAGGGCGGCACCGAGCACCACGGTGGATCCACCCCGAGCCGCTTCCGACGCATCGGTCGCGACGCCGGAGGCAGGTGAGGACTTGAGCAGGGATTTCATCAGGGCACTCCTGAGACTTTCTTGAAGGTGTGCAACCGAGAGTGGAGGTCAGGGGCGACCGCTGACAGGCCGACTGTTTGCGGGGAGCACCCTGGCGCGGAGAGGTGAGTGGACACCCGACGGCGAGGGCCCCGCCGCCGGCGTAGCGGTACGTGCGGTCAGCCTGCTGCCTGTGCGGGGAGGTCCTTGTTGCCGTCACCCCAGGTCGCTGTCATCACCACCGAGGTGATCAGCCATCGGCCGCCGGTCCGTGCCAGTACCCAGCGGTAGTCGCCGCCGAGCGTCCACAGCGGAGCCCCATGGGCGGTGGCGAGGCGGTGCGTGGCCTGGAAGGAGGCGGTGCAGACGGCACGGTCCCCGTCGACCTGGACCAAGTGGTTGGCGATCAGGTGCTGGGTGGCGTCGTAGCCGCCGAGCGTCGCCGACCAAGCGTCGACGATCTCCTGAGGAGTGAGCTGGACCGGTTCGCCGCCGTTGAGGCTTGTGTAGTCGAGAAGCACCTTTGCGGCGAACAGGCGGCGCAGGAGCGCCCATTCGCGGCGGTCCGCGTGTACGGCCATCCGGGTGCAGGTCTCGGCGACCTCGATCCTGGTCTCGGACGGGGACGGCGCGGCGGCCTCAAAAGGCTCGGACATGCGAGGTGGTCTCCTGTCGGGGCGATGTGCGGGGTGGCCGGGGGTGCGAGGTGGCCGGGGGTGCGAGGTGCGGGCTGCGGGGTGCGGGCTGCGGGGTGCTCACAGCGTGCGGGCGAAGTGCTCGGCTGCCGCGTCCGCAGCGAAGCCGACCTGTGGTGACCGGTCGTAGAAGTCGAACTGGCTGCCCTCGGTCCACAGGAATTCCTTGGGACCTGCGAGGTTGTCGCGGAAGCGGCGGGCGCCGTCCGGGATGGCGGCGTCCTCACTGTGGACCAGCAGCACGGGCGCGGTCACCTTCGGCGCGAGCGCGACGGCATCGAAGTCCAGCCACCCGGGCCAGGCCATGACGGCAAACCGGTTGGGCCACTGCTCAATCCCGCCGCGCTGCGGGTTGAGGTAGAAGTCGATGTCGAACGGCATGGCCGCGTCCGGGTCACTGCCGCTGACCACCGGCACGTAGGCGACCTCCCCGGTCTCCTCGTACCTGCGTCGGGCCTCGGCCGCCGCCGCCTTCTTCCTCTCAATGCCCTCCGGACCGCCGTAGTTCTCCTCGCAGATACGGCGGTCGTGCAGCCACGGCGCCACCAGGGCAAGCGACCGCACCCGCGAATCCCCGGCGGCGAAGGCGCTCACGTACATCGCGCCGGCGCACACCCCCAATGCGCCAAGTTGTCCGTTGCCCACCGCCGGATGCCCGGTCAGGAAGTCGGCCGCCGCGCGGATGTCCCGGACCTTCAGCTGCGGCGACTCGAAGTCGCGCGGCTCACCGGCCGATTCGCCGTATCCGGTGAAGTCGAAGGACAGGGCCGCATAGCCGCGGCGGGCCAGCTGCTCGGCGTACCGGTCGGCCATCTGCTCCTTGACGCTGGTCCAAGTGCCGACGACCACGACACCCGACACCGGAGCGGCGTCATCAGTGCCCGCGGTATCGGGCAGAAAGAGATGGCCGGTGAGCTTTGCCGCATCACCGGCGAAGCTCACCTGTTCACGTAGAGGCATGGCGGGGCTCCTTCGAAGCAGGAAGGGTTACGGCATGTCGACGGTCGACGGCCGTGAGAGGGGCAGCTGGGCAAGCCGTTGCCTCGGCACACCGCGTACAGGGACGGGCGGCCCTGCTCGCTCGCTGCCCCCGACACGCTGGCAGCTACCGCTCCGGCCGACAACGCCCAATGTCTAACAGCACGTTGAGCGCAGCTAATCAGCCTGTGACCGGGCCGCGCTGGGCTGGATCGGGGCGACGGACAGAGCAGCGGACGACCTGGCTCAGGACACCGCGACCGGCCCGAAGCTCACGGTGACGGCCATCGAGCGGTGCGCATTCAAGCCAAGCTCGCACGGCGGCCCTGGCGCCAGTAGAAGCCGAAGGCGATTGCCAGGGAGAGTTGCCGGGGCCCTTCCTGGGAAGGGGAGCCGTCCCGCCACGGCCTGTCAGTCTGCTGATGTCCTACTGATGCGGCTCCACGCCGGTCGTCTTCACGGCAGGTCACATTACGTCGCGGTGACCGATGTCCTTCCGAAGCGTGCTGCCTAGTGTCGTGTCGTCCCTGGCAGTAATGAATCGAAGGCGGGGCCCGATGCGTCGGCTCACGTATTTCATCGGCTACAGCATCGACGGCTTCATCGCCGGCCCAGAAGGGCAGTACGACTCCTCCTGCTTCGACGGCGACCTCAAGGCCGCGGTTCTCGCCGAGTACCCGGAAACCATCCCGGACCACCTCCGTGGATTGCTGGGCGTCGGCGGCACAGCGAACAGGAAGTTCGACACGGTCCTCATGGGGCGCGGTGCCTACGAGTCCGGGCTGCAGGGCGATGCCATCAGTCCCTATCCCCATCTCCGGCAGTACGTGTTCTCCTCGTCCCTGACACGGCCCCGTCCTGAGGTCGATGTCGTTGCCCGCGACCCGGTGGAGTTCGTCCGCGGGCTGAAGCAGCAGCCGGGCTTATCCATCTGACTGAGCGGCGGCGCCGTGCTGGCAGGGCAATTGCTCGGGGAAGTCGATGAGTTGATCGTCATCCGCTACCCAGTGGTGTTCGGGAGCGGCATTCCTCTGTTCCGCACCGCATTCGACCCTGCCGGCTTCACGCTGACCGGTTCCCGGGCCTTCACCACCGGCGCGACCCTCACCACGTACACCAAGCAGTAGGAGAACATGTGTTGTTCCGACCCACGACCGAGGGCGATTCCCAGCGCGTCGTCGAGGTGATCGTCGATGAGCCCGTCGGCTGGATAGGCGCCGACCGCTACCTGGCCGAGAAGCGGCAGGGAATGTACCGCCCGGAGTGGACCTGGATCGCCGAAGACAGCGGGCGGGTATGGGCCCGAGCCCTGTGGTGGGGGCAGTCGGACAGCGCTCACCCCGTTGCCCTGGACTGCCTGCACGTCGACCCCGCACTCTCCGATCGTGCGGAAGTGGCGGCCAGGCTACTGGCTGCCGGGCTGCGGGCGTTCGCCGCTCAGGGCGCACCCAAGCCTCCGCTGTACAACCTGACGCTGTCCGGCGACTGGCGTGACGATCCAGCCGCGGCGGCAGCCGTGGGCTGGCGGCGCCGGGCCGCGGTAGCTGCCGGGCTCACCCACGAAGTGGAACGGCTGCGCCTGGAATGGACGCCCGACGTCGGCCTCCCCGCGGCCGGGGGCCGGTTGTCCTTCGCTCCGGCGTCGGACGAGGAGTTCCTTCAGCTGATGCGCCGGATAGCCGTCGGCAGCCTGGACGACGAGACCCGCAGGAACATCGCGGCCAAGGGCGCCGAAGCCACCGCCCGGGACGAGATGGACTTCTACCTCAGCTGCCCGGGGCGGCGCGAATGGTGGCGCGCGGCATACAGCCCAGACGGGCATGTCGTGGGGCTCGCTGTTCCCTCCGCGACACCGTACGCCCGCAATGTCGGCTACCTCGGCGTCGTACCCGAGTTCCGCGGCCGCGGGTACGTGGACGACCTTCTCTCCGAGATCACCCGCATCCACGCGCACACGGGCGCCGAGCTGATCACCGCCACCACGGACACCGGCAACACGCCCATGGCTGCGGCCTTCGCCCGAGCCGGCTACCGGACGAAGGAGATACGGATGATCTATTCGGCGCCGGTGGTGTGAGGTGTGAGGACCGAGGGGCACACCCACCCCGGACCGGCGCGCTCGCACGCGCAGACGCCTCGGGCCTGATCCTCACCTTGACCATCACCGGACTTGCGGCCGAAGAGCCCTCCGCACAGCCGCCGGAAAGATCCTCACGCCACTGTGCGAGGCCCCTTGGGCGTGCGCCTCTTCCAGATCCACCGACCCTCACCGATAAAGGACGTGACGTTGTCTCCTGATCCGACCACCGTGCACCCGCTGCCCGCGCACGACCGCGTGGTGTTCCTCAGACCGTTGGTCACCTCACCGAAGATCGTCGTAGGCGAGTACACCTATTACGACGACCCCGACAGTGCGACGGACTTTGAGCACCGCAACGTGCTCTACGCCTATGGGCCGGAGCGTTTGGTCATCGGCAAGTACTGCGCCATCGCCGCGGGCACGAAGTTTCTGATGGCCGGCGCCGAGCATCCGACGATGGGCGCGTCCACGTTCCCGTTCACCATGTTCGACGGCCGGTGGGCCGAACGGACCCTGGACATCGTCACCGCCATGCCGAGCCGCGGTGACACCGTCGTCGGCAACGACGTCTGGTTCGGCCACCAGGTGACGGTGATGCCCGGCGTGCGGATCGGGGATGGCGCCATCATCGCGGCCGGCGCGGTGGTCACCACCGACGTCGCTCCCTACACGATTGTGGGCGGCAACCCGGCCCGGCCCATCCGGCAACGCTTCGCGGACGTCGACATCCAGCGCCTCCTGCGCGCCGCATGGTGGGACTGGCCCGCCGACCTGGTCAGTGAACACACCCGCACGATCATGGCCGGTACCCCGGCCCAGATCGAAAGCATCGCCAACCGGCGCAGCCAGTAGAGCAGTTGTCGATCGTCCGGTCGAAGCAAGGTACGGCCGGGGCGAGACCCACGGCCCATGGATGTGCGGAGCGTGTGCTCCGTGAGAAGCAGAGAGAAGTTGATGCCAGTGTTGGTCGAGGAGTTCGCGGTAACCGAGCGCAGCAGCGGTCCGTACGCGGTCGTCGCGGGCCCGGATGGGGCGCTGTGGTTCACCCTGGTCCACAGCGGAAGCATCGGGCGGTTGGTGCCCGGAGAGGAGCCTACGAGTCATCAACTCGATCCGGAGTGTGGGCCGACGGTCATCACTGTCGGGCCGGACGGGGCCTTGTGGTTCACCGAGTACCGGGCGCACCGCATCGGCCGGATCGCGCTCGACGGCAACGTCACGGAGTTCGCGTTGCCCACAGCCAAGTGCGGGCCGTTCGGGATCGCCGCCGGGCCGGATGGAGCACTGTGGTTCACCGAGACCGCCGCCGACCGCATCGGCCGGATCACCCCTGACGGCCGGGTGACCGAGTTTCCGCTGCCGGCCACCGGGGCCTTCCCCTCCGCCATCACCGCCGGCGCCGATGACGGGATGTGGTTCACCCTGAACCAAGCCAATGCGATCGGGCGGATCGGCATGGACGGAGCCGTCACCCTCCACCCCTTGCCGACCGAGTCCGCCGCCCCGGTAGGCATCGCAGCGGGCCACGACGGGGCGCTCTGGTTCGTCGAAATCAGCGCCGGGCAGATCGGGCGGATCACCCTCGACGGCCTGATCACCGAGTTCCCGCTGCCCGACCGCACGTCCCGCCCGCATGCCATCACCCCCGGCAGCGACGGCAATCAGTGGTTCACCGAGTGGGCCGGGAACCGCTTCGGCTCCATCACTCCCGACGGCACGATCACCGTGCTCGACCTGCCGACCGCCGGTTCCGAGCCACACGGCATCACCCTGGGCCCGGACGGCGCCCTGTGGACCGCGCTGGAGATCGGCGCGCTCGCCCGCATCAGCTCACCCGGACTCCGGCGGCCCGCCACGGCCTCTCAGCGCACCCCGCGTAACGGCAAGTACAGAACCCACGGCAAATGACAAGTACAGAATCCACGGCAAGGGAAATGAGACACGCATGAAATACGCACTCGTGATATTCGAGACGGATGAGTCGCGCCAGCGGATCCGGGCCGATCGGGACGCCCACCGAGGAGCATACGAAGCCTGGATCGGCCAGATCGCAGCGGCGGGCAAACTGATCAGCGGCGATGCGCTCGAAACCGAGCACATCACCCCGGTCACCGTACGCAAGACCGCCGATGGAGCCCCCACGGTGACCGAGGGGCCCGTGCATGCCGGTGAAGAGACCCTCGGCGGCTGGTTCGTCGTCGAGGTGGCCGACCGCGAGGAAGCGGTAGAACTGGCCAAGGGGCTCGGCACCCCCGAAACCGTCGAAATCTGGCCGCTGCTCGAAACCGCCTGAGCCACCGCACCACCGATATACGGGAACGGAGGGGATGACTCGAGGCGCACACCGAAGCCGGGGGCCGAACGGTGATGTGCGTAGCCGAAGGCCGATAAGGGCTGCACAGATGACCGGTGCGGACATCGCCGCAGTGCTCGCATTTTTACCACGACCGCCATCGCCGCGGTCTCTCCCCGCACGTACAGTGGTGATCACGATGCCCGGCTGCTGCCGGGGTCGATGACCGGGGGGGACGGGCGATGCAGGGGCGCGGAGAAGAGCGGCGGCGCATTGAACGGATACTCGCCGACGCCCACCGCGGAGAGGGCAGCGCCCAGCTACTGCACGGCGAAGCCGGCATCGGCAAGACCACCCTCCTCGAACACGCGGCCGCCCGCGCAGAGGGCATGCGCGTGCTACGGGTCGAGGGCATCGAGTCGGAGATGGAGCTCGCCTTCGGCGGGCTCCATCAGCTCTTCCTGCCGGTGCTGGATCTGCTCGACCGCCTACCAGGACCCCAGGCCGGGGCCCTGCGGGCGGTCTTCGGCCTGAGCGACGAAGCCGTACGGGACCGTCTCACGCTCGGGCTCGCCACGCTGTCGCTGCTCTCCGAGGCGGCCGTGGAAAGGCCCTTGCTGTGCCTGGTCGACGATCTGCAATGGCTCGACCAACCGTCCGCGGATGCACTGTCCTTCGCCGCCCGCCGGTTGCAGACCGAAGGCATCGCCATGCTCTTCGCCACCCGTGACACCTCCCCGGGCAGCGGAGCCAAGGCACTGCCTCGCCTGCACGTCACCGGCATCGACCGGCAATCGGCCGCCATGCTGCTGCCCGGACTTGCCCCTCCGGTCGCGGAGCGGATCATCGCCCAGGCGCAAGGCAACCCGCTGGCGCTGCAGGAGCTGGCCGCCGCACTGACCCCGGCGCAGCGGGCCGGACAGCTGGGGCCACTGGCGCTGCCCGATCCGCAGCCGGCGCTGCCCAGCCGGCTGCAGGACGCGTTCGCCGAGCAGGTACGCCGCCTCCCTGAAGCCACCCAGCGCATGCTCACGGTGGCCGCCGCCGACGACACCGGGGACCTCTCCACGGTGCTGGGGGCAGCAGGACGGCTCGGCGGGGAGACCAAGGATCTGGAGCCCGCCGAGCGTGCCGGGCTCATCTTCGTCTCCGCGCAGAGGCTGCGTTTCCGGCACCCCCTCATCCGGTTCGCCGCCTACCAGCAGGCCCCGCTCGCCTGGCGACTCACGGTGCACCAGGCGCTGGTGACGGTTCTGGACGGTTCCCGGCACGCACACCGTCGCGCCTGGCACCTGGCAGCCGCAGCGACCGGACCGGACGAGCAGATCGCCACGGAGTTGGAGCGAGTCGCCGAATGGGCGGACAGCAGACAGGCGATGGCATCCGCGTCCGCCGCGTACGAGCGAGCCGCCCATCTCACCGCCGACGCACAGACCCGCGCCCGCCGCCTGATCAACGCCGCGCAGAAGGCGAGCGAGGCCGGTCAGGACGAACGATGCCGCGCGCTCACCGATCAGGTTCCGCTGCCGCTGCGGGACCCGGGCATGGCGGCGGACTTCGCCCGCGTACGCTCCGTGGTCGAACTGGGCTACGGCAGTCCCGGTCAGGCCGCCCGCATCCTGACCGAATGCGCGGACTCGGTCTCCGCCGACCGCCCCGACAAGCTCGCCCCCCTGCTGACCGACGCGATCCATGCGGCCTTCTCCGCGAGCGACGCGGCCCTCATGACCGAGATCGGCGCCCGCACTCCCCACCTGCCCCTCCTGACCGTGCCCGCCCAGCTGCTCGCCGATGGCATCCCCAGGGCACGCCAGACGCTGGACGCTCTCATGCCGGCCGGCCGGCTCACCGGCAACGGGCTCATGAACCAGCTGATGACCGGGATCTACTGCCAACTGCTGGCCCACCACGAAGCCGCGCACGAGCTGGCCACCGCCGCGGTCACCCACTGCCGCGAGCAGGGCATCGGCGGATGGCTGCCCACCGCGCTGCACTTGTGTGCCCAGGCCGAACTGGCACTGGGTCGGCATAGCGACGCACAAGCACACGCCACCGAAGCGCTCCGGCTGGCCGACTACTACGAACTGGACCACCGGGCCGCCCACCTGCGCGCCCTGTCGGCGGTGCTCGCCGCCGTCCGGGGAGAGGAGGAACTGGCCCGGGAACTGGCCACCTTGGCGCTGGACTACACACGCCCCCGCGATGTCGGACGAGGCACGGCGGACGCGCTGTGGGCGCTGGGACTGCTCGACCTCGGCCTCGGCCGCGCGCAGGCCGCGCTGGAACACCTGGAAGCGGCCCGGCAGGCAGCGGGCCACCCTCTCCTGGCACGACACCTGCTGCCCGATGTGATCGAGGCCGCCGTTCGCGCCGGCCACCCAGAGCGGGCGAAGGAACCCGCGAAGCAGCTCACGACATGGGCGGCCGACCTCCAGCAGTCCCACTTCGCCGCACAAGCCCACCGCTGCGCGGCCCTGACCAGCCCGGACGCCCAGGCCGAGCAGCACTACGTCGCCGCCCTGACCCTTCATGCCGGTGGTGATGACTTCGACCGGGCTCGCACCGAACTGCTCTATGGCGAATGGCTGCGCCGCTCGCGCCGCAAGCTCGACGCCCGCGACCACCTGCGTACCGCAATGAAGCTCTTCACCAAGCTGGACACCCAGCCATGGGCCCGCCGGGCGTGCACAGAACTGCAGGCAGCCGGCGAGACCCCTGACGCGACCGAGGTCGCCCACTCCCCCATCGGCCGCCTGAGCTCGCAGGAACGCGAAGTCGTTCGACTCGCGGCCACCGGGGCCACCAACCGCGAAATCGCCACGCAGCTGTTCCTGAGCCCACGCACCGTCGGACACCACCTCTACCGCGCGTTTCCCAAGCTCGGCATCAGCTCACGAACGCAGCTCGCCGACCTGCTCGCCTCGTGACACCCCACTCGCGACGCGCATTACCGGCACTCTTCACCTGCGGGTACATGGTCACGGCCCTGAGTCTCGGCAGGCGGTCCTCAGGGCGTTTCGTTCGGATCACGCGGCTGACCAAATGGAGAGGGCGGCAAGGAGGCTGAGTCCTCGTCGGCAAGCGCACTGCTGTACAGCAAGGCACTACGTCTCATGCTCAGATGACCTCTACGGACCAGCTCCTCGAAGAGCTGGCGCCAACAACCGCCATGTCATCAAGGCCGCCGAACCCGGGCCACACGCGGTGAATTGGTCCTCCCGCATCAATACCGCCCGCAAATCCGGCAAGATCCCCACACACAAGAGCGGTACGGGTTCCGATCCGGCCGGGGCTACGAAATCCGACTGGCGCGGAGACGATCCGGCGGGCGACGGCCTCGTGGGCCAGCTCCGGGCACGACCAGCGTGACAGCGGCGCGCCTGTTTCAGCGGGAAGTTGACACGCCAGCGCCTTGACCTGTGCGGTCTGTAGCGCGGTGAAGGCGGCGGGCCGTCCCGGGCGCTTGCGGTCGGCCAGGCCCGGTAAGCCCAGGTCGGCGAACCGGCCCCGCCAGGTGCGCACGGTGTCACGTGCACTCCCGCCTCGGCGGCGATCCGCGCGTTGGCCCTGCCCCGGGCTGCCGAGAGCACGGTCCGTGCCCGGACCCTGGCCTGGTACGGAGTCTTGTGGCCGTAGGCCGCCTTCTTCAACCGTTGCCGCTCGGCGGCGGTCAGGACTATCGGGCGGGCGCAAGAAACGGGCAAGGCAGACGAGCCGATCGGCAGAAGTGGATCACAACGTCCTAGGGGTGTCTTGTTCATGCTGTTTCGTGGTGGAGGGAGTCCAGGACGGTGAGTTCGTCCTCGGAGAGGCGCAGGGAGCCGGCGGCCACGTTCTGGGTGAGGTGGTCGGGGTCGCCGGTGCCGGGGATGGCCAGGACGTGAGGGCCGCGGTGCAGTGTCCACGCCAGCCGGATCTGAGCTGCGCTCACCCCGCGGGCGCGGGCGATGGCGTGCACTTTGCTGCTGTCGTTGGTGGTCGCGCCGGCCGTGCGTCCGGTGCTGGCGATCGAGTAGAACGGCACGAACGCGACGCGTTGTTCACCGCAGGTGCGCAGGAACTCCTTCTGCTCAGGCGATGCGCCGATGCCGTACATGTTCTGGACGCAGACCACCGGTGCGATGGCCTGGGCCTCGGCGAGGTGGTGGGGGCGGACGTTGGACAGGCCCAGATGTCGGATGAGCCCGGCATCGCGCAGGTCGGCCAGGGCGCCGAATCGCTCGGCGATCGAATCGGTTCCCACGATGCGCAGGTTCACGACGTCCAGGTGGTCGCGGCCGAGCTGGCGCAGATTCTCCTCCACCTGGCCGCGCAACTGCTGAGGAGTGGCATGGGGCAGCCAATTGCCTGAGGGGTCTCGGCCCGGTCCGACCTTGGTGACGATGACGAGGTCACCGGGGTAGGGGGACAGCGCCTGGTTGATCAGCTCGTTGGCCGACCGGAGCGGCGAGAAGTAGAACGCGGCGGTGTCGACGTGGTTCACACCGAGCTCGACCGCGCGGCGCAGCACCCGGATCGCCTGGTCATGGTCGCGCGAAGCGGCCTCGGGCACCAGCGCCTCCCCGTGCTGCGGCAGCCGCATCATGCCGAAGCCGATGCGGTTGACCACCAAGTCGCCGAGTGTCCAGGTGCCTGATGCCGCTGCTGTGATCGTGTCCGAAGTCATGTGCGAGGTCATGCCGGAAGGATCTCCACCGGATACAGTGGCCGCCACTGATTCAGACATGCGTGAATCCTGGGGGTGGTCTTCCTGGCGGAACTGGCGTTCTCGGCCAGTGATCTGGCGCAGGTGCGGTTCGCCGTCTCGCCGATGTGGCAGGTGGTGACCAGCTATCGGCTGCTGTCCAACCACGCCTCCGCAACCCCTGTCCATCGCCCCTGGATCCAGCAGGTCCAGCCACGCGCGGCGGCCGCCGGGCTGGACCGGGGCTGGCTTGCGGAGCTGATCCCGCCGTCGGGTTTTTTTCCGTACTTCCTCAACCCAGCCCCCGCCGGGCCGGCCCCGGCGCTCGACACGGAGCTGGCCGCCATCCAGAACGCCCCCATCGACCGGGTCCGCCACGACCTCGATCACCTGGAGTACCACCAGAAACGTCTCGGCCCCCGACTGCGGTCTCTGCACCACGACCCGCACGCCCGCCTGGCCCGCCTGGCCCAAGAAATCCGCACATACTGGGAGCTGGCCCTCGCCCCCTACTGGGCACGCATCCGCGCGGTGCTCGACACCGACATCTTCCACCGGGCCCGCCAGGTCGCCGAACACGGCGCGGGCCACGTACTCAACGACCTGCACACTGCCGTGACATGGGACGGCAGCGCGCTGCAACTGAGCCGCCGGAGCAGGCCCCTTTCCCGCACCACAGCGGGCCCGGGGCTGTTGCTGGTCCCCTCCGCCTTCACCGGCCCACGACTGCCCACCCGAGTCGCACCGCCCGAACCACCACAACTCGCCTATCCAGCACGCGGCATCGGATCACTATGGGCCCCCGAGCCCACAACCGGCACCGACGCGCTCGCCGCGGTACTCGGCCGCTCACGAACCCGCCTGCTGGCCGAACTGGACACCCCGGCCTCCACCACCCAACTGGCACACCGCACCGGCCTGTCCCCGGCCGGGGTATCCCAATACCTGACCGCGTTGCGAAGCGCGGGCCTGGTCAGCGCCCACAGAGCCGGCCGCTCCGTCCTCTACGCCCGCACCACCGCCGCCGAAACCCTCCTCAAGGCCGCCTCCTCCACCTGAGGCTCGGGTCAACCCCCGAAGGACTTCTGGAGCTGACCACTTAGGTGTCACTACCACCAGTACGAGATCGCCCCACGCACGACCAGGTCCGCGCCTGGCGTGCGGAGATCGGGCAGCTGGTAGGGGAACTAGCGCAATGACTGTTCGTCACCATCCGTTCTCTGACAGTTGTTTCAACGGGGTACGGGCGCGGGCCCGTAGCGGCGTCCCGTGGGCGCCGCAGGGAGGATGCGCATGAGCACCACCACACGCGATGAGGTCATTGCCATCGAGCAGAAGGCGGTGGACCATGCGTACGAGTGCTACGGCGCGCGTCTGGCCGAGATGAGCGGGACGTCGGCCGCCACGGCATCGGCTGCGGCTCTTGGCGCCGGGCCGCTGGACGCCCGCCTGGCGACCGCTCGCGAGCTATACGACAGGGCGGACACGGGCCCGACTGCGGTCACGCTGCTCGGACTCCTCGCGACGGCCACGCCGCCGCCTCCCGCCGGGAGCTCGACCAAGATCACCGGCAGCCGCCGCGCCCCGGCCGACTGGCCGCCCTGCACACCCACTGGCAGCGCACCACCCCGCCCGCCGCTCCATCGTCAGCTCGCGCATCGCGCCCCCCGTCGCCAACCGGGCCCTCCCCTCACCACCACTCCCCCGCGCGCGTAGCGCGATATGGACACTCCGTGCGCGGCAGGCCGTGAAGAGGTCTAGGGCATGGCGCGGCACGGGCCGGACGCAGTGTCCTCATGGGGAACTCGCCATCTCTCCGCTCCGGAGCGCGTGTGGAGCGAGCGCCGACGGGACCTGGAGAACAGGACCGGGCCAGCTCATGGCCGTGTCCGTCTGCGCGAAGGTCACGGTGCCGGTGGCGGGCGCTGAATGGGCACCACGCCAGGGAGTTACCAATAGGTAGCCGACGATAATTACGATTGCCGGCGGTAATGTGTGATCAACATGCGTCTGACCAGGGGGGTTTGATGGGCGTAGGAGTTGAACTCGTCGAGATGGTGGACGCCGAGCTCGTCGACGACAAGAACTTCGCGACCACCAACCGGCATCGCGGGCTGCCGTCGGGGCGTCGGCCAAGCTCCGGAAGCGCGTGCAGCCGTACATCGAATCCGGTCCGGGCCAACTCCGCGCGCACATCCGCGAGACGGAACGTCCGGTAGTACATGACGAAGCGCGGGCGCCATAGCGCGTTACGGACCCGCATCGCCGCGTCGAAGGCAAGCAATGTGCAGTAGCCGGGCGTCCCTGGACGGGCCGGCGCAACGATCGGGAACACGAACCGGCCACCAGGGCGCAGCACGGAGTGAACCTGTGCGAACAGCTCCGGTCGGTCCCGGGGCAGGAAGTGCCCGAACGCGCCAAAGCTCACCACGAGATCGAAGACCGGCCCGAAGGGGAGGGACCGCGCATCCGCCCGTACCCACTCCACGCGCGGTCCGGCGTCGGTCGTCCGTTCACGGGAACGGCCCACCGCGAGCATCCCCGCACTGATATCGACCCCGGTGACCCGCTCCCGGCACACCTGGCGCAGTACGCCCATACCGGCGCCGGTACCGCAGCACAGGTCGAGGCCGCTGTCGAACGGGCCGAGCGTGCGCAGTACGCGGGAGACGGGAGCCAGCACCGACTCAGGGGTCCGGAACGGAGTGGCGTCGAATGTGGGGGCGAGCAGGTCATAGCCGCGCTCGACGGAGGACATTGCCTGGACGGCGAGTTCACGGAACGTGGGGCCTTGGGGTGCGAACATCGCACTCAGCATAGGCCCGGTCAGATCCGCGCGATGTCACCGACGACAGGCAAGGATCCGGCGGGCAGACACCCGCATGCGCTCCAGGACGGGCTAGGCCCTGGCCCGTAAGCCCGTCAGCCCGTCAGGTCTGCTTCCTGAACGCCCGCTGGGCCAGCAGGTCGTCGGCCGGGAGCACGGCCCCCTCCTGCTCGGTGGCCGGAGCTTCTTCGGCCCGGAAGGTACGGTCCTCCAGGCTGGGGCTGACCAGGCGCTCCGCATATGGCGAGCGGGGATGGGCGGCGAGCACGCGCAGTCGGCCATCACCCGAGCCGCGCGGGGAGAGCGGCACCACCGCAACCGAGCGGCCCTCCTCGTCCGTCACGAACAGCTCGAAGTCGTCGTAGCGGAAGTGGTCAATGTCCACGATCGGCTTCGGGTAGTGGTGGTACCCGGCCGATTTCGGGAGCACCCCGGAGTGGGTACCGGCGGGCAGCGGCACCGAGGCGTTGAATATCGAGTCCGTCCACTCGGCCACCTGCTCGGCAGTCTCTATGGGGGTGTCCAGCAGCCGTTGACCGTCGTCGTAGCCGAAGCTCTCATATCCGGGCAGGGTGTCCGGGAACGCTCCGACCACCCGGACCGCGCAGCGGCGGATGCGGTCCACCTTCGCCGGGTCCGCGCAGAATTGCGCCGACCACTCGATGCCGAGCGGCAGAAGCAGGCACAGCCAGCCGTCGCTGTCCTTGACCCACACTCCGCCGCCGTGGTGGTCCTGGTAGGGGCCGGGCGCGAACGCCCAGTCATCCGTTGTCCCGACGAGCTTGACCATCAGCTTGCGGCTCGCCCGGTACTGGGAGCTTTCGGAACGCGGCGGGTGATCCGCCACAGAGATGGTCCACGGGAAGTCTTCGTGCTCTCCGTGCTCTCCGTGCTCTCCGTGCTCTGGGTGTGACGGTTCCGGACTGTTCATGGCGATCCCCTTGGTGAAAGTCCCCGCTGCTCGGGAAGCAAACTCGCCTCCCGAAGGTCAGGGGCATGTGGGCCGTTGGCAGAAAACTGGGAACCGGGAGGAAGTAACGCCCCACCGAAATCGGGCCACGGTACCGTCGACTACAGGACGTGCAACTGCACGCGAGAGTTTCAGGTGAATCACTCTACGGGGCGATCTCCCGGTTTTATCCGAGATGATTCCGCACCCCTGCCACCTGGGCTTCGGTTGATTCGATGCGGCGAAAATTGAAGCCACTAGCGCGTCAGCCGCTCGGTGTGACGGTCATCGACCACCCGGTTGCCAACTCTTGGAATGTGCGGCGTGGGGCGTAAACCGTCCCCTATGCGCGATGCTACCTCTGGCCTGGAAGTCGTGCCTGCCTGGGCGAGGTGACCGCGCGTGCCGGATGACGTGCTGCGGGAGCCCGCCAGCGCAACGCGAAGCAATCGAAAAGGCGGCAGCCGCGATCTGCCGCGCAAACGGCTGGCACGACGGCAGCATGATCGGCCACCTGGAGTGGGAGCCCGGCAAGATCGATCCCAAAGGATTCACGATGGACGGCATGCGCGCGCCGATCGCCAGGCGCCTCGCCGCCCACTGAGGAACCAACCAAAAATCCGACTGGCCGACATTCCGGCCTGGCGCCTCGTCGGACCGTTCTACGACCGGGCCCGTGAAATCGTCAGCGAGGGCCTCGCCACGTGCCCACACAGCCGGCACCGGCGCCGGCGCAGGCTGTGCCAGCCATCGTTCCAGGCCGACCGGTACCCCGGTTACGCCGCAGCGATGTCGGCAGCGGCCCAGGGCGTGGCCGCAAGCTGGCACGACGGGCAAGTCCTCGACGTGGTCCCTGAGATGACGGCGCTGACCGCCCGGTCGACCGTGGAGACCATCCTCGTCACGGCATGGAAGCCGCACACCTTGCACGCGTTCCTCGACGGCCTCACGGTCCTGCTGGAGGGGGTCGTACCGAACTCGGACAGACGACCGCTCAGCGGCAGCGACGCTCCCAGTGTGAATCCCTCAATGAGTCCCGGACAAGCCGGACAAGTACGTCGGCGTCAGGGCAGGTCGATCGGAAGCTGGAGTCCGTCCAGTACGTGTGCACAGGGGCACTCCCGTTCCTTGGGAAGGAGCTTCACCGCCTCGAGAATCACCCCGCGCAGGCGCTCGGTGTTCTCGGCGAAGACCTTGAAGACGTCCTCCTGGGAGACGCTGTCGTGCGCGTCGATTCCCGCGTCGAGGTCTGTCACCAGGGCGATGGAGGTGTAGCAGAGCCCCAGTTCCCGGGCAAGCACGGCTTCCGGGTGGCCGGTCATGTTCACCAGGGTCCAGCCCGCTGCGGCGAACCACTGGGATTCGGCTCGTGTGGAGAAGCGAGGTCCTTCGACCACGACCATCGTGCCGCCGTCGTGGGCCTCGCTGCCCGCCTCCGCCGCGGCCTTCAGGACGGCGGTGCGCCCGTGGCCGCAGTACGGGTCCGCGAAGGACACATGGACAGCGCCCTCGTCGTAGAAGGTCTGTACCCGACCGCTGGTCCGGTCGACCAACTGGTCGGGGATGACCAGGGTGCCCGGACCCAGGTCCCGGCGCAGCGACCCCACTGCGCAGGGTGCCAGTATCCGGCGCACGCCCAGCGAGCGCAGCGCCCACAGGTTCGCCCGATAGTTGATCGTGTGCGGCGCGTACTGGTGATGGCGGCCGTGGCGAGGCAGGAAGGCCACATGCCGACCCCCGATGGTTCCGACGGAGATCGTGTCGGAGGGATTCCCGTAGGGAGTCTCGACCGTCACCTGCTCCGCACCGCTGAGCAGTTCGTAGAAGCCGCTCCCTCCGATGACGCCGATATCCGCGCGGTTCTCTGCTTGGGTCATGCTTCTTCTGTTCCCTTCATCAGATTGCTCAGTTGTCATCAGATTGCTCAGTTGCTGTTCGTTCAGCGCCCGGATCGTCAGGTGCCCGGCCATGGTGAAGGGACGTGGCCCGTCCCGCTTCCGCATGCCGGCCTTCAGACCTCCGGGACCGGTGCGGCACCGGTGCGCCGCCTGTCAGCCGGCTCAACTCACGCGGGCCGACACCTCCCTGGGCGCCGGTCATCCAGAGGTTGCCGTGCCGGGGCGGCGCGCAGGCAGGCCCCGAGAGCGACGCACACGGCGGCCGTGCCGTACGCCCACGCCTGGAGGGGGAAGCCGGGCAGCAGTCGGCCGCCGAGGTAGAGGACGGTGCCGGCGAGGGTGGCGGTCAGCCACTCCCAGCGGCCGTCGAGCGCGACGAGGCCGACGACGAGCAGCGAGTACCAGGGGTAGCTGGGTGAGACCAGCAGCAAGGAGGTGCCGGTCAGCAAGAGGGCACCGCGCCAGGGGCGGGCCGGGTCGCCGCGCCGCCACACGTGGAGGGCGGTCAGCGCGAGCACCACGATGGCGGTCATTTCTGCGGCGGCGTCCGGCAGCAGCAGCCGGAGCAGGGCGAAGCGGTGCACGTCACCGGGTTCGTAGCCCTCCTCCTGGAGGTAGCCGGGCAGGTAGCCCAGGACGCCCGTGCCGGACGCGGCGACGTACGGCAGGTAGGCGAACGCGACCATGGCGACCGCCGCCGATACCGTGCGCAGGACGCGGGCCGGACTGCGCTGCCCGGACAGGGCGCCCGGCAGCGCCAGAACGGGCAGCAGTTTCACGGCGATCGCGGCGCCGAGGAGTGCGCCACGGCGGGCCCCCGCGGTGGCGGTGCCGAGGGCGAGCACGGTGAGCAGGACGCCGAGGGTGTCGATGTGGGCGTTGTTGACCGCTTCGAAGGCGACGGCCGGGCACCACCCCCACAGGGCGGCGCGGGCCGGGGCCCGGCGTGGGTCGCCGCGTCGGCGCCCCACGGTGAGCAGGGCGAGGGTGGTGCCGAACGCCAGGACGGCGCCGCCGACTTGGAGTGGCTTGTGGCGGCTGTCCGGTGGTGAGAGGGCATGGACGGTGAAGTACCAGCCCTCGGCGACGGGCGGGTAAATGGTGGGGACGGCGGGGCGGTTGATGCGGACGCACAGGCCACGGTCCGTGCGGGTCAGTCCCCAGCCTGTGCAGGAGCTCCGGGCGGGAAAGAGCCAGTCGTCGCGCAGCTCGGTGAGTTCGGGTGCGGCGGGCGGGTGGGCGTACGGGGAGATCCCGGCGGCCTGGACGCGGCCGTCCCAGGCGTACCGGTACATGTCGGTGCTGGTGCGGGGCAGCGCGGCGAGCGCGGCCAGCGCCACGGCGGCCGATCCGGCCAGGACCAGTGCGGTCGCGGCGCGCGCCGGGGCCTTGCGTACGGCCCATATCGCGGCGGCGAACAGCGTCCAGGCGACGGCGTATCCGGTCAGCAGGCGGCCGGGGTTGCTCTGGTTGTCGCCTGCGCGAACGGTGTCGAGGACGACGGCGGTGAGTGCGGCGAGGAGGACCGCGGTGACGATCGTGCTGATACGGGCCGTTGCGCGGTTCACAGGTGCGGCGGGCGGACTGGGCGGTGGCTGGGGGGATTGACGGTGTGGGGCGGCTGTGTCGCTCATGGGCGTTCGGGCCTTCCGGTGGCCGTGGGGTGCTCGTCGTGATGCCCGGGCTGCGGGCGGTGCAGCTCCACGAACGGGCGGCCCTCGGCCGTCCACCGGCCGGCCGGAATCCACCCCGCGGCCTCGGCGGCATACAGCAGGGCGGTGGTGCCGAGGCGAGCCCAGGGGAAGGGGCGACCGTGCCGGCCGTGGGCGTCCTCGACGCGGACGGTGAGGTGCTCGTCCACGTCGTGCGGGGCGGCCTCCGCCAGCAGGCGCCCGCCGGGCGCGACCACGGTGCGGAGGCGGACGAGGAGAGCGACCGGGTCGCCACCGATGCCGACGTTGCCGTCCATCAACAAGACGGTGCCCCAGCGGCCTTCCCCCGGCAGGCGGTCGAAGACGGACCGGCGCACGGCAGCACCCCCGTGCTGTCGGGTCCGGGCCACTGCGGCCGGGCTGACGTCCACGCCGAGCGCCCGCATGCCCTGGGCGGCCAGGCCCGCCACCAGACGTCCCGGTCCGCAGCCGACGTCGAGAACGGGGCCGGTGCAGCGGTGCAGAACGCCGGTGTCGGCGGCGTCGGGGGCGGCACACCAACGCTCGACGTCCAGCGGCAGCAGGTCCCCTTTCCCTCCGGCATCGTTCGGATGGGCCGGTCGTGACAGGCGCCGCAAGAAGAGCGGGCCGCGACCGGTGCGCAGGGCGTCGGCGTAGGGGTCGTCCGTCCACGGCTCGCCCGGATCGGCCGTCATCCACTCGGCGGGGGCAAGGTCCGTACCGCTTGCCGTGCGGCTCATCGCCCGGCCTCCGTGAGCGAGTTCAGGGTGGCGGCGAAGCGCGAGCCGGGCGGGCAGCAGGCGGCGACCGCTGCGGCGTCGGCGGCGGTGTCCACATCGCGCAGCACCGGCAGGACGCTTACGCTCAGCCCCGCCTCGACGAGTCGGCACCGCTGTATCGCGCCGGTGCGGTCGGTGGACATCGGTACGCCCCGTACGAGGGCCGCGGCGCGCGCCGGGTCGGCGAAACCCAGCGCCCAGAACCCACCGTCCGCGGCCGGCCCGAACCACGCGTCGTGGCCGTCGCGTCCGACACCCGCAAGAAGTTCCGTGGTCAGTTGGGGGGTGTCCATGCCGACCAGGAGGGCCGGTCCGCGGTCGCAGTGACCGAAGGCGGCAGCGATCCGCTCGTCCAGGCCGCCGGCGCCCTGGGACACGATGTCGAAGCCGGGCGGCAGCCAGGGGCCGGGAACACCGTCGAGAACCAGGACGCGGCGACGGGCGGGGGCCTTGAGCGCTGTGTGCAGGGTGTCGGTGAGGGCGGCCTCGGCCAGAGCGGCCGCCTCCTGGGACGTGTAGGGCGGGGTGAGTCGCGTCTTGACCCGCCCCGGGACGGGTTCCTTGGCGATGACCAGCAGCGTGGCGAGCCCGGTGGCCGGGGTCCGGGCGCTCATCGTCCGGTTCCCGGGACGGTCGCCGCGGACACCGGTGCAGCGGCGGGCCGCTCGGCGAGGACGGCGCGCATGTCCCGTACTGCGTGCCAGGTGCCGAGCCAGGTGCCGGTGACCTTCGAGCGGCCCGTGCGCGGGCGGTACGGCACCTCCGTCTCGGCTACCCGCCAGCCTGCGTCGGCGGCGCGGACCACCATCTGCAGCGGGTAGCCGGAGCGCCGGTCGGTCAGGTCCAGGGCGTGCAGCCACTCGCGGCGGGCGGCGCGCATGGGGCCGAGGTCGTGCAGCCGTAGTCCGGTGCGCCGGCGGATCAGACGGGCCAGCTCCAGGTTGGCCAGGCGGGCGTGCAGTGGCCAGGCGCGGCGCGTGACGGGCCTGCGGCGGCCCAGTACGAGGTCGGCGGAGCCGTCGAGGACGAGCCCGGCGACAGTGGGCAGAAGCGCGGGGTCGAGGGAGGCGTCGCAGTCGCAGAAGCACACGATGTCGGCCGTGGCGGCGGTCAGGCCCGCGTGGCAGGCGGCGCCGAAGCCGCGCCGCGGCTCGTGGACGACATGCGCCCCGAGGGCGCGGGCGATGTCCGCGGAGCCGTCGGTGGAGCCGTTGTCGACGACGATCGCGCGCCAGCCCGAGGGGATGCGGTCCAGCACCCACGGCAGGGCCTCGGCCTCGTCGAGGCAGGGCAGCACCACGTCCACAGGAGCAGGCGAAGAGGGGGATGTTTCGATCACTCGACTCACCCTACGGACGCAAAACGGGCGAAAGGGATTTGGTGGTCTTACGGATCGCTGACGTCCGGCGCCGCTCCCACCGACGGCCGAACGCCGGTGTGAGACTCGGCGGCGTGAAACGCATACTCGTCGTGGACGACGACCCCACCGTCTCCGAGGTCGTCACCGGCTACCTGGAACGGGGCGGCTTCGCCGTCGACGTGGCTGCCGACGGCCCCGCCGCCGCGGCCCGCGCCGCCGCCCAACCGCCCGACCTGGTGGTGCTGGACCTGATGCTGCCCGGCATGGACGGGCTGGAGGTCTGCCGCCGCATCCGCGAGAACGGCCCGATCCCGGTGATCATGCTGACGGCGCGCGGTGACGAAGAGGACCGCATCCTGGGCCTGGAGGTCGGGGCGGACGACTACGTCACCAAACCCTTCAGCCCCCGTGAACTCGTGCTCAGGGTGCAGTCGGTGCTGCGCCGTGCCGGAGCACTGGCCGCCGCCCAGAGAGCACCGGACGGGTCCCGGCTGCGCGCCGGCCCCCTCGCCCTGGATCCCCACGCTCGCCGCGCCACCCGCCACGGCACCGAACTGGCCCTGACCATCCGAGAATTCGACCTTCTGGAGTACTTCCTGCGAAATCCGGGCCAGGCGACGAGCCGCGAGGAGCTGATGCGCCGAGTGTGGGGCTGGGAGTTCGGCGACCTGTCCACCGTCACCGTCCACGTGCGGCGGCTACGCGAGAAGATCGAGGGGGATCCGGCACGCCCCCGCCTGATCAGCACAGTGTGGGGCGTGGGCTACCGCTTCGACCCTCCCCCGGCGCAGGACGGAGCCGATCATGCTGGGTGACACTCTCCTCATCGCGGCTTACGCGGCCCTCGGCGCGGTCGGAGCCGGGTTGCTCGGCATGGGCGTCCTGCGGCTGCTGCGCAACCGTTCGGTGGCGGTGTCGCTGACCGTGGTCGCCGCCGTCGCGGTCGCAGCGATGCTCGCCGGAACCATGCTGGTCTCCTGGGCCATGCTCCTGTCCGACCACGACCTGTGGGTGGTGACGATGGTCTGCTCCATTGCGGCGGTCGTCTCGCTCGGGGTGGCGCTCACGCTCGGCCGCGGCGTCGTCCGCGGCAGCCGAGCCCTGGCCGAGGCCACCCGCGTCCTCGGCGACGAGGGGAGTTTCACCCCGCCCGCCGCCGCACCCACCGCCGAACTCGCCGAACTGGGCCGCGAATTCGCCGCCACCAGCGCGAAGCTCGCCGCATCCCGGGAGCGGGAGAGGGCCCTGGAGGACTCCCGGCGCGAACTGGTCGCCTGGATCTCCCACGACCTGCGCACCCCACTCGCCGGGCTCCAGGCCATGGCAGAGGCCCTGGAGGACGGTGTGGTCGACGACCCGGGCGTCTACCACGCCCGTATCCGCGCGGAGGTCGAGCGCATGAGCGGCATGGTCGGCGACCTCTTCGAACTGTCCCGCATCCAGGCCGGCGTCCTCGCCCTGAACACCTCCCGGATGTCGGTCTACGACCTTGTCGGCGACGCGCTCGCGGGCGCCGACGCCCTGGCCAAGGAGCACGGTGTACGGATCATCGGCGACGGGGTCGAGCCGGTCCCGGTCGAGGTCGACGGCCGCGAGATGTCCCGTGTCCTGGCCAATCTGCTCGTCAACGCGATCCACCGGACGCCCAGCGACGGCACGGTCGCGGTCTCCGCGCGCCGGGAGGCGGACAGCGTCGTCGTATCGGTGACCGACGGCTGCGGCGGCATTCCCCCGGAGGACCTGCCCCGCGTCTTCGACACCGGCTGGCGCGGCACCCACGCACGGACCCCACCGGCCGGGGCAGGTCTGGGCCTGGCGATCGTGCGCGGAATCGTGGAGGCCCACCAGGGACGCGCGGCGGTGTGCAACGTTCCAGGCGGCTGCCGTTTCGAGGTCCGCCTGCCCGCCGCTGTCTGAAAGAGGCCCGCCGGAGAAGGGCCGGCCCTGCGGGGAAGACAGGGCCGGCCCTTCGCGTACGCCGGGGCCGGCATCCCGGCCGGAGGGGAACGTCAGCCGGCTCGCAGCGAGGCCGTCGCGAACTCCGCCATTCCCTCCCCGAAGACGACCTCGGGCTTCCAGCCCAGTTCGTCGCGCAGCCTGCGCGAGGAGGCGGTGATGTGGCGGACGTCGCCGAGCCGGTACTCCCCCGTGACGACCGGTGCCCGCCCGCCGTGCGCCTCGGCCAGGGCGGCGGCCATCTCGCCCACCGTGTGCGGCTCGCCGCTGCCGACGTTGTACGCCCGCGTGGTCCCCTCCGGCAGACCGGGCAGACCGTCCAGAGCCGCGAGGTTGGCCCCGGACACGTCCCGTACATGGACGAAGTCCCGCCGCTGGCCACCGTCCTCGAACACCCGCGGTGCCGCACCGCGCTCCAGCGCGGACCGGAACAGCGAGGCGACACCGGCGTAGGGGGTGTCACGCGGCATCCCGGGCCCGTACACGTTGTGGTAGCGCAACGCGGCCACCCGCCCGCCGACGGCCCGCGCCCACGCGAAGGCCAGGTGCTCCTGCGCGAGCTTGGTGGCGGCGTAGACGTTGCGCGGATCAAGCGGGGCGTCCTCGGCCACCAGGCCGGAGGCGAGCGGCTCACCGCACTGTGGGCAGGGCGGTTCGAAGCGTCCCGCCGCCAAGTCGGCCACCGTGCGCGGCCCCGGCCGTACGGCACCGTGCTGCGGGCACTCGTAGCGTCCTTCTCCGTAGACCACCATCGAACTCGCCAGCACCAGGCGCCGTACCCCGGCCTCGGCCATGCCGGCCAGCAGCACCGCGGCACCCAGGTCGTTGCAGCCCACGTAGGCGGGGGCGTCGGCGAAGTCCTTGCCGAGCCCGACCATCGCCGCCTGATGGCAGACGGCGTCCACACCCCGCAGGGCCTCGGCCACGGCTGCCGCGTCGCGGACGTCCGCCTGCCTGAAGTCCGCCCCGTCGGGGATCGGTGGGGGTGTGCGGTGCGCGGCAGGCAACAGCGCGTCGAGCACGCGCACCTCGTGCCCGGCGCCGGTGAGGGCGGTGACGACGTGCGACCCGATGAAGCCCGCACCTCCGGTGACCAGGATCAACATGCCACCGACCGTACGGCCACGGGCCCGCCCGGCGACCGTACGACGCCGGAGCGTCAGGGGTTCGTAAGCCTTCCGCCGCAGGCCGGGCGCCGCCGGGCGGTGCGGCCGCCGCCGTCAGCAGGCTGCGGTGTCCGCGCCGCCGCCGGCAGGCAGGAGCGCGGACGCACCTACGAAGGTGGCCGACGACGGCTGCGGCGGGTCCTCCGCGCGGCCAGTACGAGGGCCGTGACGGTCGCCACCGCCACCAGCGTGAGCAGCCAGTTGCGCGGATAGTCCAGCGGCAGGACCGAGGAGTTGGCCGGTTTCCCCGGGCGCAGCAGCACCGGCAGGGCGACCGCCGTCAGAGCGCCCGCCACCAGCAGTGCTCCCCGGACCGGCCCGCGCGCACCGCCGCGGACCAGCACCAGCCCGATGAGCAGCACCAGCGGCGCGATCAGCGCGTCGTGCAGCACCACCGCCCCGCCGAGCCAGACCACCACACCCGTCAGGTCGGGCACGTCCAGCAGCAGGGAGGCCCCGACGCCCATCAGCGCCAGACCGGCCGCACCCGTGAGCACCCGCGTCACGCTCGTCCTCATGACAGCACCTCCAGTCGGCCGACCCACTTGGTCTGCAGCACGCCGGGCCGGTTCGGGGCGATCAGACGTACCGGGTAACCGTGGTCGGGGGAGAGCTCCTCGCCGTTGAGGCGCAGAGCGAGCAGGGTCAGCGGATCGTGAGCGTGCTCATGCCCCATCTCGGAGACCCGGTAGCCGCCCCGCGTCTGCAGGGACACCACCCGCACGCGGGCGTGTGGCAGAGCGCCCGCACGCTCCAGAAGGTCCATGACCCGCACGCCCGTCCAGTGCGCCGACTTGCTCCACCCCTCCACGCAGGCGATCGGCAACTCCACCTCGTGCTGCGGCAGGCCCCGCAGCTCATCCAGCGTCAGCGTGTAGGGCCTCGGCCCGGCGACCGTCAGGCGGTAGCGCTCGGCCGGAATCAGCCCGACTCCGGCCGCGTCAGCGGTGCGGTTGACCGGCAGACCCTGCGGGCCGTGGTCCGGATGGCGGGGAGCGAGCAGGGTGAGGTCCTTCAGGGGCGTGAAGGACTGGCCCACGGTCGTCACGGTGACCGCACCGACCGCCCCTGCCACCGCGGCCAGCAGCGAGCGCCGGCTGGGCCCGTCCTCCTCGGGCAGGGCCAGGGTGCCCGGCGACCGCCGACTCCAGTGGGCCCGGATCTCGGGGGCCTTGACCGCGATGTGCAGCACGAGCGATCCGGCCACCAGCCAGGCCACGGCGTAGTGCACCGGCACGAAGGAGAACGGCCACGGATACCACTGCGCGGTGTTCAGCAGGCCCGTGGCCACTTCGAAGACGGCAGCCGCCACCAGCACGGCCACCGACACCCGCTCCAGGGCGTGCCGCACCGACCGCACCGGCGGCCAGGCGAACAGCCGCGGGTACACCGTCCACAACTTCGCCAGCAGCAGCGGAATCGCCGCGATGCCCGAGGCGACGTGCAGCCCCTGTGTCAGCCGGTAGCCCCACGCCGGGCGGCTCGGCAGGTCATCGGCCAGCCACTCGGGCGGATGCTGCAGCACATGGCTGATCAGACCGGTGACGAAGCACACCACGAAGGCGAGGCCGAGCCACCGCCCGATCGAGGTAGCCGTGCGGGCATCATGCAACCCGCCCTTGAACACCGGCGGAAAAAAGCGCGATTTCATGCGTCCCATCACAGCCGCCGCAAGGCCGCTGTGGAACACCCGAACACCTTACGGAACAGGGACATCCGCGTCTTGTGCGACCTGCTGTGACGGCCGCCGGCGCCTGGCCACCACTACCCGCTCGAACATCACGGGCGCACCGCCGACACTCACCGGTTCCGAAGTGCTTTCAGCGGCACCCGCTCATGACGAATGCCTGACGTCGCGGGCCGATCCGGGACCGCGGCCCGTGTGGAGCCTACGGTGAGGACGTGCCCTCCACACCGCCCACGGGCTCCCGGCCCCCCTTGTACGAGCCCGCCGCCCCGGACACCGGCTCCCCGGACCCCGGCAGCGGCCGCCGCCTCGACCTCGCCTCCGGCGGCGCCGCCCTCGCGCTCTTCGCGGTGGTCGCGAGCGTCGGGGCGTATCTGCTGAGCCGCAGCCCGTCCCTGCACGTGGGCTGGCCGCCGCTGATGGCCGACTGGGGTCCGCACCTGGGCCCCGGCACGCCGGCCGCGGTGGCCGTGGCCGTCCTGGCCGTCGGCTACGGCCCCCGGCTGGCCGACCGGCTGCCGTGGCGGGCGCTGCCGTGGGCCGCCTGGGCGGTGGCCATGGCGTGGACGTGGTCGCTGGCCCTGGTCGACGGCTGGCAGCGCGGCGTCGCGGGCCGGTTGACGCGGTCCGGTGAGTACCTCCGCGGGATCGACCGGTTCCAGCACTTCAGCAGCACCGTGCACGACTTCACCGGCCACATCCTCATCAACTCGCCCGACAACTGGGGGACCCACATCGCAGGGCACCCGATCGGCGCCGTGCTGACCTTTGTGGGGCTCGACCGGATCGGCCTTGGCGGCGGCGCCTGGGGCGGGGTCTTCTGCATCACCGCGGGCAGTTCGGCAGTGGCCGCCGCACTGGTGACCGTGCGCCTGCTGGCGGGAGAGGGCCGGGCACGGGCGGCCGCGCCCTTCCTCGCATTGGCCCCGGGCGCGGTCTGGGTCGGAGTGTCCGCCGACGGCTACTTCGCGGCGGTCGCCGCCTGGGCGCTGGCCCTGCTCGCCCTCGCGGCGACCCGGACCCGCGGGTGGCAGACGGCAGTTGCCGCCTCGGCAAGCGGTCTGATGCTCGGCGCGGCGGTCTACCTGTCGTACGGGCTGACCCTGCTGGCGATCCCGGTCCTCGCCGTACTGCTCTGCACCCGCAGGGCCCGGCCGCTGCTCTACGTCCTGCCCGCCTGCGCCGCCGTCGTCCTCGTCTTCACCCTCCTGGGTTTCCACTGGTGGCAGGCGTACGGCCTGCTCAAGACCCGCTACTACCAGGGATACGGCGGGGTGCGCCCGTACGCGTACTGGATCTGGGGGAACCTGGGCACGGTGGTGACGGCCGCGGGCGTGGCCGCCGCGGCGGGGCTGCGCCGGGTGCTGACGGCCGCACCCGCCGCCGTCCGGCAATGGCGGCGGCGCGCCGACCCGCAGGCGGTCGCGGCCGTTGTGCTGCCCTGCGCCTTCCTGCTCGCGATGCTGGCCGCCGACCTGTCCGGCATGAGCAAGGCGGAGACCGAACGCATCTGGCTGCCCTTCACGTTGTGGCTGCCGGCGACCGCCGCGTTCCTCCCGGCCCGCGACCGCCGCGGCTGGCTGGCCGCTCAGGCGGCTACCGCCCTGCTGGTCAACCACCTGCTGCTGACCGACTGGTGACGCGCGTACCGCCCCGTGCGTCGAGTCCGCCCGCGGCCGTACGGCCGTACTGATCAGCTCAGTTGAGCGTCCACTGGCGCAGTGTGACGCCGGTATCCGCCTACTGGATCACCAGCGAACCGCCGGAGGCCGAGGCGGTGGTGAGCAGCGGCCCAGACGCTTCGGGTTCGGACGTCGGGTGTGGCGCACCAATGCCCCTCCGGCCGGGGCATTTCGGGCCGAGCGGGAACGTCTACTTCCGCGCCGACCTCGGCGAGGTCGTCCGTGGCCGCGCGGCGCCGGCGCTCTCCGGCGCCTCCTGGGTCCCCCCCAGGAGGCGCCGGATGTGGGCCCTGGCGACCAACGGCCCGTGGGTGGGCGTCAGGCCACGGCGGGTGTGTAGTGGTCGGCGTCACCGCCTTCGATGGCGCGGCTGGCGGTGCCGTCGATGCCCACCGGAGCGTCCCCGGCGACGGTCACCCGGTGCAGCAGGCGCGGCAGGTCACCGTAGTCGTCGGGGGCGTAGTGCTGGGTGCTGCGGTTGTCGAACAGGACGAGGTCTCCCGGTGTCCACGCCACCCGGACGATGTTCTCCGGCCGCGTCACGTACGACTGGAAGATCCGCAGCAGATCCCGGGATTCGGAGGGGCCGAGGCCCTCGATGGTCTGCGCGAAGCCGCCGATGAACAGGCCCCGTTCTCCCGTCTCGGGGTGCACGCGCACGACCGGATGGGCGGTGCGGTACTTGCGCGACACGAACTGCTTGCGGTGCTCGGCCGCCTTGTCGTTCTTGGGGGCGGCGTAGTCGTAGTCGTTGGTGTGCACCGCCCACAGCTTGTCCGCCAGCTCGCGCAGCGGCTCGGGCAGGTCCTGGTAGGCCGCGGCCGAGTTGGCGATCAGCGTGTTGCCGCCGTAGGGCGGGACGACGATGCTGCGCAGGGTCGACGCCTTCGGGGGTGTGCGGACGAAGGTGACGTCGGTGTGCCAGTGGTTGGCGCGGATGCCTTCGTCGCCGTCGACGGGCAGGATGTTGGGCTGCCCGTCCACGGACGGGACGGTGGGGTGGGCGGTGGTGAGTTCGCCGAAGAGGGAGGCGAAGCGCAGCTGGGCCGCGTCGTCCAGCTGCTGGCCGCGGAAGACCAGCGCCTTGTGTTCCAGCAGAGCCGCGTTGATCTCGGCGACGAGCGCCGGTTCGAGGTCGGCGGAGAGGTCGACGCCGACGATCTCGGCGCCGATGCGTCCGCCGATCCGGCGGATGTCGAAGCCTGTGCTGGTGCTCATGTGCGTATTCCTTTCGGGAGTTTCGGCTGTGTCAGGGGGTGGTGGGCAGGGAGGTTTGTCGGAGCCGGGAGGGTCGTGCCGGCTGCCCCTGTGGAGCCGGACCGGTCATGCCGGCTGCCCCTCGGTGACGGAGCGGGCGAGCCGGCCTGCGGGGCGGGGCAGACCGTAGTGCTCGCGCAGGGTGCGTCCGGTGTACTCGGTGCGGAACAGGCCCCGGTCCTGGAGGAGCGGCACGACGTGGTCGACGAAGTCCTCCAGGCCGCCCGGCAGATGCGGCGGCATGACGTTGAAACCGTCGGCGGCTCCCTGGGTGAACCAGGCTTCGAGCTGGTCGGCTATCTGCTCCGGCGTCCCGGCGAAGACCCGGTGGCCGCGCCCGCCGCCGAGGCGTGCGATGAGTTCGCGCAGGGTCAGCCCGTCGCGCCGGGCCAGTTCGGCGACCAGCGTGAAACGGCTCTTGTTGCCGTTGATGTCCCGCTCCTCGGGCAGCGAGGGCAGCGGTCCGTCCAGCGGCAGCCCGGTCAGGTCGGTGCCGAGCATCCCCGACAACTGGGCGAGTCCGTACTCCGGCACCTGAAGGTCGGTCAGCTCCCGCTCCAGGGCGCGGGCCTCTGCCTCCGTCGAGCCGATGACCGGGCAGATTCCGGGCAGGATCTTCAGGTCGTCCTCCGAACGCCCGTAGCGGGCCAGGCGGTTCTTCACGTCCTTGTAGAAGGACTGCCCGTCGGCGAGGGTCTGCTGTGCGGTGAACACGGCCTCGGCGTACTGGGCGGCGAACTCCTTGCCGTCCTCGGACGAACCGGCCTGCACCAGCAGGGGGTAACCCTGCGGGCTGCGCTGCACGTTCAGCGGGCCCCGTACGGCGAAGTGCTCTCCGCGGTGGTCGACGGGCCGCACCTTGTCGGGGTCCGCGTAGATCCCGTGCTCGCGGTCGAGCAGGACGGCGTCGTCCTCCCAGCTGTCCCAGAGCTTGGTGGCCACTTCCACGAACTCGCGCGCCCGGTCGTAGCGCAGAGCGTGTTCGAGGTGTTCGTCCTGCCCGAAGTTGCGGGCCTCGTCGACCGTGCCGGAGGTGACGATGTTCCACCCGGCGCGCCCGCCGCTGAGGTGGTCGAGGGAGGCGAACTTCCGGGCGGTGTGGAAGGGTTCGTTGAAGGTGGTGGAGACGGTGGCGATCAGGCCGATGTGCTCGGTCACCGTCGCCAGGGCCGACAGCAGCGTGAGCGGTTCGAAACCGCCGAGCGCGTTGTGTTTGACCTTGCCCCACAGGGCCAGGCCGTCGGCGAAGAAGATCGAGTCGAGCTTGCCGCGTTCGGCGGTCTGCGCGAGGTACTGGAAGTAGCGCCGGTCGGTGACGCGTTCGGGCTGGGTGCGCGGATGGCGCCAGGCGGCGTCGTGGTGGCCGGCGTTCATCAGGAAGGCGTTGAGATGAAGGCGGCGGGGGCTGGCTGCGGGCATGGAAGGCTCCTCCGGGTTCCTTGGCGCAGGGGCGGATACGGACGTCAGCCGGTCGCGGGGACGCGCCACGAGCTGAGCCGCTTCTCCACGGCCACCAGCAGCTGGTTGAAGGCCACGCCGATGACGGAGATGGTGACGATGCCCGCGTACATCTGCGGGATGGCGAAGTTGTACTGGGACGCGTTGATCAGATAGCCGAGACCGGCCTTCGCGCCGATCATCTCGGCGGCGACCAGGACGACGATGGAGATCGCCCCGGCCAGCCGGATTCCGGTGAAGATCGTCGGCACCGAGGCCGGCAGAATCACCTTCTGGAACAGCCGCGGGGCGGACAGGTCCATGGACTTCGCCAGCCTGAGCAAGGTGGGGTCCACGGTGCGTACCGCGCTGATGGTGTTGAACAGGATCGGCCATGCGCACGCATACACCACGATGGCGATCTTCGACGTCTCGCCGATGCCGAGAAGCAGGACGAACACCGGCAGCAGGGCCAGGGCGGCGGTGTTGAGGAAGACCTGGAGCAACGGATTGAGGAGATCGGCGACCGGCCGGTACCAGCCGATGAGCAGGCCCAGCGGTACGGACACGGCGACCGCGATGCCGAATCCGCTGAACGAACGCACCAGGCTCGCCTCCGCGTTGTCGGCGAGCTGACCGTTGGCCACCAGCGCCCACCATGCCCGGGCGACCTCGCTGAACGGCGGCAGAAAGGTCCGGTCCACCAGGCCGAAGCGGGGTGCCAGCTCCCACACGAGCAGCAGGGCGACGATCGCCGCCGACTTGGTGGCGCCGGTCAGTACCCCGCGCAGGAGGCGGGGCAGTACCGGCGGGCGGTGGAGCCGGGGCCCGCTCGGCGCGACCGGCAGGCCGGCCGTGGGCTCCTCGGTGGACGGCGGCGGGGGGACGGTGATCGGCGCGGAGAGTTCCTCCGGGGTCTTGGCCCGAGTGCTCGCATCGCTTGCCAGGCTCATACCGGAACCTCCTCCTTCTCCAGCAGTTGGGTCCTGGCCACCTCGTCGTGCAGAAGCGTCCAGATCTCGTGTCGGTACCGTGCGAACTCGGGGCTGGACCGCAGGTCGTCCGTCTCCGTACGGGAGTCGAAGCCGATCGGCACGACCTGCTTGATGCGACCGGGCCGGGAGGTCATGACCGCCACCCGCTGCCCCAGGTAGACGGCCTCCTCGATGCCGTGGGTGATGAAGACGACGGTCTTCCCGGTGCGCTGCCAGATCCGCAGCAGCTCGTCCTGGAGCGACTCCCTGGTCTGGGCGTCCAGCGCGGCGAACGGCTCGTCCATCAGCAGGACATCGGGGTCGTAGGCGAGGGAGCGTGCGAGGGCCACGCGCTGGCGCATGCCGCCCGACAGCTCGTGCGGGTGACGGTTCTCGAAGCCGGAGAGCCCGACCAGGTCCAGGTGCTCACGGGCCCGCGCGGCGCGCTCACGTCGTGGCACCCCGGTCGCCTCCAGGCCGAACTCGACGTTGCCCAGGGCGGTGCGCCAGGGCAGCAGGGCGTACTGCTGGAAGACGATGCCGCGGTCGAGGCCGGGTCCGGTCACCGGTTCCCCGTCCAGGAGGATCCGTCCGGCGGTCGGCCGGGCGAGCCCGCCCAGCAGGTCCAACAGCGTGGACTTGCCGCATCCGCTGGGGCCGACCACGACGACGAACTCCCCCGCGTCGATCCGCAGGTCGACCCCGTCCAGGGCGGTGAACTCGCCGTCCCCGTCCGCCGAGCCTCGGCCCCTCCCCTTCTTGGCGGCAAAGGTCTTGCGCACCTGCTCGATCTCGATCTTGGCTGTGGTGGGTCCTGACATGGGATCAGCTCCCGCCCTTCGAGGTCGGGCCGTCCGTGGACGATTTGTCCTTCTGGTCTTCCTTCTGGTCTTCCTTCTGACCTTCCTTCCGGCTGTTCTTCCGGCCGTACGCGTTGAACTCGTTGGTGTAGAGATCCGACGCCTTGACCTGGCCCTTTTCGATGTCACCGCGCTTGGCGAGCCAGTCGATCCACAGCTGGAGCTCCTTGTCGGTGATGCGTCCGCCGGTCTCGGCGACGCCGAAGGACTTCCAGTACTTCAGTGGAGCGGTGTCCTCGTTGCGGCCACGCTTCTTGACGATCTCGACCTGCCGGTGGATGACCTCTTCGCGCGGTCTGGCACGGGCCCACTCGATGGCGCGTGCGACACCCGTGACGAAGGTGCGCGCGGTGTCGGGGTTCTCCTTCAGGAACCGGTCGTTCACCACATACGTACCGGCGGAGAAGTTGCCGAGCAGCTCGTAGTCGGTGAACAGCGGCCTGATACCGCCGGTCTGTAGCGCCTTGTCGCGCAGGATGTCGCCGAGGACGCCCACCTCGATCTGCTTCTGCCGCAGCGACTGCTCGGTGTTGACCGGGGGCACCACCAACGGCTCGACCTTCTTGGTGTCCGCCCGTGACAGGCCGTGGCGTTGCAGGTAGATGTCGAGCATCGCCTCGGAGTGCGCGCCGAGGGTGTTCATCCCGACCTTCTTGCCGATCAGGTCACGGGCCGAGCGGATCGGGCTGTCCTTGAGGACGTAGAAGCCGTTGTAGGCGGCCTTGTCGACGCCGTAGTAGCTGACGACCGCCGTGATGGGCGCCTTTCTCGCAGCGAGTTTGACGACGGCTCCGTTGAACGCGCCGCCGAAGTCGACCTGTCCGGTGGCCGCCGACTGGATGTCCTGCGGCCCGCTGATCGTGTTGCCGACCCACTTCAGCTTCACGTCCTCCAAAAAGCCGAGGTCCTCGGCCAGTTCGGGGAGGATGACGGACCCCGCCCAGCCCTGGTACCGCAGCGTCCTGGCCTGGTCCTTGGCCGCGCCGCCACCCCCGGTACCGCAGCTGACCGCGACCGCCGAGAGGCCCAGCAGGGTGAGGAACTGTCGTCGGCTCGATGCGGTGGTCAGCGGGCTTATGGAGCTCATGGCAGGGTCCTGTTCGAGTCGGTGAGTGGCGCGGGGAGGTATGCGTACGACGTCTGCTACGGAGGGGACGCAGGGGGGAAGGTGGTAGCAGTCGCCGAGCCGCTGTTCCGCTTCCGGAGGGCGTGAAGACCGTCCGGGAGGCGAAAAGCGAAAAGGAAACGGGAAGGGTGAGGGTGAGGGTGAGGTGCCATAACCGGTACGCGTAACGAACCCGGCAGATTTCGCACGCGCACCCAACTCGACAGATTCGAGGTGCACATGCGGCGAGAACTACCAGGAAAACGGGGAGTCTCGGACCGGTGAGCGCGGGAATGGCGCGCCGGAATCAGGGGTCGCTCAGGAGCTGACGCTGGTCGGCAGCTCTAGCAGCCAGCGGCACAGATGGCACTGGCCTGGCGTCGAAGATCGACGTGCAGGCGTGCGGTGAAGTTCTCCGAGAAGCTCACACTCGGGAGGCTGACAGCGAAAATCAGCCACGTCAATGTGGCAACGGCCCTCGTCTCACTTTCTGATTCTCCCGCCACGCGCGCGCAGTATTTCGTTCACAATCGATAGCGGGGGGCAGGACCGGGGTTCCGGGTGACGATGCATCCCGGACCCCGCACCCCGCACCCCAGGAGAGCTTCACTCTCGTGCGGTGCGTAGCGTGAGAATGTATGTCGCGGTCAGCGCAACGGCACGGTCTTCGTCACGGGACAGCTCTGCGAGGGCATGTGATGTCGTGCTCCCCGGGATGTCCGCGAGCGCCTGTGTCAGCCGTCGGCGTGCAAACGATCCCATGGTGCCGTGGGCGAGGCAGTCGACGAGCCCCGTGGCGATCTGATCCGCCAATGCGGGATCCCTCGCCAGCGTGCTCAGTGCATCGGCCGCGTCGGCGTCGTTCCTCTCCTCGACGATCATGTCGAGGAGCGTCGGAACCGCGTCGGCCGCTCCGCGTGCCCCGAGCTCCAGAGCCGCGTACCTGCGGACCACGATGTCGGGGTTCGTGAGGGCGTCCCGCAACAGTGCGGTCGCCGCATCGTCCGGAATCTCGGCGATGGACCGGACGGCACGTTTCCGCACCTCGGCCGCGGGCGAGCCGAGGCCCTCCGCCAGCAGTGCCGACGCGTCCTCGCCCGATTGCGCCAGAGCCCAGCGAAGGGCTCCGGCGACGTTCGGGTCCGACTCGCTCAGCACGGCCTCGACCAGTGCTTCCACCGGCACGGGAACGTCGTCGACCGCGGACAGGGCCGCGCGCTGCCGCGCCCCCGCGCTCTTCGACCCCAACGCCTGGAGGAGCGCGACGGTCTGGAGGACGTCCTCCCAGCCGGCGGGTTCCGCGGCACCGATCCGACGGAGTCGCGTGAGCAGCTCCGTCTCCGCTGCGATGCGGTCTCGCGTCCGGCGGATGAGGTCGTCGACGAGTTCCGCGGGCGCGAAGCCGGGGTCGTCGAGCGCGCGCCCGACGTCGCGCAGCGACAGGCCCAATGACCGCAGGCTCTCGATGTGGAAGATGCGCCGGATGTCCTCGCTGGAGTACTCGCGATAGCCAGAATCGGTACGACCCGTGGGCCGCACCAGGCCGAGCGATTCGTAATGCCTGAGCATGCGGGCGCTGACCCCGGACCGCCGCGCGACATCGCCGATCAACACTGCCTACTGCCCCTCCTGGCCGGGCCCACCGAGGGCTACGACGCGCTTGGCCTCCTCGATCGCGAACTCGAATCCGGCATCCGGGTCGCGCCACAGCCGCTCCGTGGCGATCGCGTGCGCGCGTACGCGAGGGTCGGGATCCGTCGTCGCGGCGCCCAGTGTCGGCAGCATCGCCTTCCCGAGCGCGATCAGTGCCCGGCTGAGGCTCAGCTGCGTCTCGCGTTCGCCGCGCCCGAGCTGTGCCGCCAGCACTACGGCCAGCTCGCGCTCCTGACCTTCAGGCACGAGCACGACCGCTGCCCGCCAGGCGCTCCGGGCCACCTCGTCGTCGGCGTCGGCCAGCAGCGCCGGTGTGATCGCCGGCCACGCTTGCCGATCCCCGATCTTGGACAGCGTGTGCAACGCCTGGCTCCGTGCCTGCGCGCGCTCCGAGCGGACTTCTTCGAGAAGCACCGGGAGCGTCATCGATGCCTCGTGGCGGGTGAGTGCCCATGTCAGCATCTCGCGCACGGAGAACTCGGGCTCGATCGCGCATCTCTCGATGAGCTTGCCGATGAACCCCGGGTCCGGGGTCGTGCCGACCGCCAGCGCTGCCTGTAGCCGTACCGACGGGTTGTTGTTCTCCAGCCCCTGGAGGGCCCGCATCGTGTTCGTGTCCTCTTTCGACATGGTCATCAGGACCACCTCCTCGGCAGCAGTGAAGACGTTGTCACTGTGTCAAGGTCAAGTCGAGCCAGGCCGGGAGATGGCCAGGCATCCTCGGCCCGGCCGCTTCGCGTGAAACGGCGGGGACCGGAGACGGCGCATCAGCCGACGTGCCGGTCCCCGCCTCTTCCTCAGGAGCCGTCAGTCGCCGGCACGGAGGTGTCGGCCGGTACCGCGGGAGCGTCCTTGGTGCCAGGTGGTCTGCTGCTGCGGTTGAACACGGTGATCGAGACCATGATGACCGCGAACCCGATGATCTCCGAGAGGGTCGGGCGCTGGCCCAGTACAGGCCAGGCGATCAGCCCCGCGGCGATCGGTACGCCGTAGAAGTACGACGCCACCCGGTCCGCGCTCTCCGAACGCATCAGGACGAACAGCAGGCTGAGCGCGCCGATCGATACGCCGACCGACATCCACAGTTCCGAGAGCAGCAGCTCCGGTGTCCAGCGGATGATGCCCTTCTCGAAGATCAGTCCGCCGATGAGCATGACGACTGCCGACGAGCCGGACTGAACGCATCCGTTGATCAGCAGGTGGGCGCCGGGATTCTTCAACTGGTAGTAGAACTGACCGGCGGACAGCCCTACCAGGCCGAGGAATCCGAAAGCGATATTGGTCGGGGTGAGCCCGGATGACGACTCCAGGCCCCGGTACACCGTAATGGCGACACCGACCACCCCGCCGATCAGGGCCAGCACCGACAGCAGCCGGACCTTTCTCGCGGTCACGACGGAGACCATCAGCCACACCAGAATGGGTTGCAGCGCGATGATCAGTGCCGAGACCGCCGGGGTCATGCCGTGGTAAAGCGCGTAGAACACCCCGACGGAGAACACACCCTGAAGCAGGATGCCGCTGAGGATGAGGTGGACATAGCCCGAGCGTGGCCAGCTGACCCTCAGGCACATGATGAGGACGAACAAGATAACTGCGGTCGCGCCGAACCGGATGGCCAGGTAGTAGAAGGGCTCCGCATACGGCAGGCCATAGCGGCCCCCCACAAAACCTGATCCGTAGAGGATGACGAACACCAGCGCGATCAGCGAAACCTTGAGGTTCTTGGTCTCGCCGGTCACTAGCGCATTCCCACCTTGGAGTCGAAAGTGACCGTGGTGGTGTGCGGACGAAGCGGACCCGATGGTGTCTGGGTGCCGGCGAGTCGGCCGGCCAGCTCGTACTCGTTGACCAGGCCGATGATCTCGTTCTTCAGCACCGCGATCGCCTTGGGGTAGTCGGCGTCGTCCACGGCGAGCCGCGTGCTGGGCGCGGTCGACCGGGACGCCTTCTGCAGCGTGCTGATTCCGTATATGCGGGACAGGATGCGCCCAAGGATCACGATCTTTTCCTGGGACGGCGCATCGGCGATATGGCTGAGGTTGATATCGGTGAGATGGAAGAACGCGTCCTCCAGATAGCCGAACCGGCCGATGAACTCCAGCGGCGAACGGAGCCCGGACTGCTGGAACTGGCGCAGGAACAGGGTGGCCAGGTGCTGGCACAGCAGATCGTTCGTTCCGTCAAAAATGGTGTAGACGCGCGCATCGAGCAGGGCGTAGGCGGCGATGTTGTCCGGCGCGCCGGTCCGGTACCCTTCTCCGCCGCACAACTGCTGGTAGTCGATGGCCGATTCCAGCATGAATTCGGAGGCCAGCACCTTGGTCGCCAGCGAGGCGAACATGCTGTTTTCCAGGTCTGTGTAGTAGTCCTCCGCCAGCATCAGCTGCCGGTACAGCGCATTGCACACGACGTAGTTCTGCTGGATACGGCTGACCTTGTACCGCACGTAATCGATGTCGTGCAGTGTACCGTCGCCGATTTTCCTGCTGTTGACGTGCCGCAGGGACTCCGTGCTCAGCCGGCGCAGGAAGCCGCTGGCCATGGCGGCCTTGCTGAACCGGGACCCGCAGAGGATTTCGGCGGCGTCGCCGAGGCTCTCCCTGGATTTGGTGAGCCGGTAGTGGCGGGGCACGCGCAGGTCCAGGGTGTTCAGTCCGTACCCGAGGTTCTTCAGGCCCAGGCTGTCGTAGACCTCGGTGGTGACGAATCCGCCGTCGGACCGCTTGTGGGCGAAGTACCCGAACTCCTTGCGCTCCGGGTGCTTGGCACAGATGATCCACCAGTCCGCCTGCTCGCTGAACGCCTGCCAGTGCTTGGTTCCGGTGATCCGGTACGTATCACCGTCGTCGTGGTACGTGGTCTGCATGCGTGCGAGGTTGGAACCGCTGCTCGGTTCGGTGAAGGCGAGCCCGCCGATGACGGGGTTGTGGAGGAAGTCGTCGAAGACCTCTTCCTTCAGCGCGTCATCGCCGCTGGACGCCACGTTACGGAGGAAGAGGACGGTCACGATCATTGTGTACATGCCCAGCGGCAGATTGCGCTCGGACATGATTTCAATGACTTCGCACATCTCCCGGTGGCTTTCCCGGCCGCCGTACTCGCGCGGGATGGCCGGTAAGTAGATACCCAGGTCGACCAGCTTCCGCAGACTTTCCCGGGACAGCGGCTCCTGCGGCAGCCGGGAGCTGTCGAACTCTTCGATACTGCGCCGAAAATTATCAAGGAACTCGGTCGAATCAAGGTCGACCAAAGGGTTGCGCGACACACTCAAGGCAATAGTCCAATCTCAGCTGGCAAGTTGATTCCGGTGCTACAGCGCGCTCAGTTCGGCTCGTAGATGGTCCGGGATGCCGGCAGTGGCTTCCCTTTCGTAATCGAAGTGGACCATGATGCAGGTTCCGTGGGCGACTTCGGCGCCATTCTGTGTGGCGATCTGCTCGATAGCGATCGAGGTGTTGCCGACCTTTGCCACCTTCGTCTCGATGACGACGTCGACGGACCCCAGAATCTGCCGGGTGAAGTCAATCTCGTACCGACGCAGAATGAGCGCGAGGTCGCGCATGTTCGGTTCTTTGCTGAACAGCCGGAAAATCGGCAACCGACCATGCTCGAACCAGACCGGCACTGCGGAGTTTGTGACATGGCCGAGCACATCGACTTCGGAGAAGCGCGGCGAAATGGTCACCTTCACGTTCTGCCCCTCAATTGGTTCAGTCGTTCGAGTTGTTGACAGTGTCTCATCGCTCACCTTCCGCCGGGTGACACACCAAGATTCCACGGGGTGTGACGTGCGACACGAACACCTGTCACTGCGTCACGACGCGCCGCCCGATGCTGAGCGGCAGCGCCGGGCGAAGTCAACTGGTTTTTGCCGACGGGCCGTTCGCGACCCGGCGCGGGGTCCAGCGGTGGAACTACTGGTACTGGAGGCCGTCACACAGCGTGCATGGGGCTCGACTCCGAGAAAAGGGCCAAAGGCACTACTGGCGAGCGTACGTAATCCCGTCGACGGGAATGCGAAATGACATAAACCGAATCGCGAGACACCAGTGAATTGTTCACGCTGTTCCTGGCCCCACGACCCGGCGCCCCACGACCCGGCGCCCTACGACCCGGCGCCCCGCTCCCGGCGCTCGGGCCGCGGGCGTGCAGCGGCATGCCGACGGATGCAACCACCGTGCAACGTCGCGAGGAGTTCACTGGATCGCTGCTTCGTGGTGAGGAGAGGAGGACGAGGTGGCGGACGACGAACGGGAGGCCCTGGAGGCTGTGGTGGCCGGTGGGGCGGAGGTCGGGCGGATCGGGCTGACCGCGGCGGCCGATGAATTGCTGCGGCTGCTGCGGGCGCAGCACGGGCCGCTGATGTTCCACCAGTCCGGCGGCTGCTGCGACGGAAGTGCCCCGATGTGTTATCCGGCCGGGGAGTTCCGTACGGGAGCGTCGGATGTGCTGCTGGCGCGGCTGAAGGTGCCGGGCGTGCCGGAGCCGGTGGGGTTCTGGATGTCGGCGGAGCAGTTCGCGCGGTGGCGGCATACGCATCTGACCGTGGACGTCGTGCCCGGCCGGGGCGGCGGGTTCTCGCTGGAGGCGCCGGAAGGAGTGCGCTTCTTGATCCGGTCGCGGCTGCTCACCGACGCGGAACGGGCCGCGCTCGGGGAGTGACGACCGGCCGACGGGGTGGGTGCACCGTCGATGGGCGGGTGCGCAGAAAGGGGACGGGTGATACGGCGAGACCCCGCGCACGGGGGAGAACGCGGGGCCTCAATAAGGAGAACGGACGGGCGGCCGACCGGGTTCCCGAACCGGCCAGAATTTCCGGCCAGTTTCCCGGCCGCCACCCTTTCCCGGCCCCCGTCGCTCACGCCTCGCCCCTCACGCCACCCCGGTCATGCCTCACGCCTCACACCCCACCCCTCACACCCCACCCCTCATGCCTCGTCCTGCACCAACCGCTCCAGCATGTCCTGGAAGTCCATGTCCACGACCACTCGCAGGCCGTCGCCGTGCGGTTCGCTCAGTGGGGTCAGCACGCCGCGGCGCCACCAGTACACGCGGGGGCTGATCGCGCCCGCCGCGTCCTCGTGGCCGGCGGCCGCGAACTGGGCCATGGCCTGGAGCGCCGGGATGACCTGGGCGTCCTGGATGCGGTGGAAGGCCAGCTGGTGGCGGAAGGGGAACGCGACCAGGGCCCCGTCCGGGGTGAGCCCGGTGCCCATGAGGCGCTGGACCAGTTCGTCCAGCACCAGTACCCGGCTCGCGGTGAAGAACGAGTCGCCGAGCAGCACCTCGAACGACGAGCCGTCGCCGCGACGTACCGTCTCATGCCCCTCGACCGGCAGCGCGCGCAGATTGTTCATGGCCCGGATCCGCAGCTCGGCGACGTCCCCTAGATCGGCCAACGAGTCCTCGCTCAGCGTCTGCACCGCCTCGGGCAGATCGAGCGCCAGCACCTCGCGCAGACCGGGGGCGTGCTCGCGGCCGTAGCGGAAGGAGTCGGAAGCGGGCAGCGTCTCCTGGGCGACGATCCGTGGGTAGAGGCAGGCCCGGATCTCGTCCTCGGAGAGGATCTCCAGCGGCTGCGGGCCGTCCATGGTGCGCAGCACCTTGCCGACGTGGTCGCGGATCAGCGCCGGCCAGCTGCGTTCGCCGCGCCGGTCGCGGTGGCAGACGGCGGCGAGGTTGCCGAGGCCGAACTGGCGGCCCGCGGAGTCGGTCACCACGCCTGCGTACGCGGTGACTTCCAGGCCCCGTTCGGCGAACGCCTGGCGGACCTGGGATCTGAAGAAGCCGCCCTCGCGCTCCGAGAAGAAGGTGAACTCGGCATCGCGTGCGAGGTCGCGGGAATCCCGCTTGGGTCCTCGGCGGAACAGGCCCATCTCTTCCTCCCGGCAACGGCCACGAACGTCGGCCACGATGGGGCCGATCGTAACGGGTGCGCCCGCCGCCACGGGCATGCTCCTTGCGCGGGGAGGCCGCGACGGACACGGAGTGCGCCCGCGCACCTCCCCGCAGGTGGGACGCCGGTTCGCGCCCTCCCCGGCCAGAGTCCGGCCGAGGGGCCGGGCGGGTCCTCGGGCCGGTCCGACGGGTCGGCGTGGGCCCGCGACGCCCCACCGGACCGGCCCTCAGCCGCCGATGTTGACGTCGATGCAGGCGTAGAAGGCGTTGGCCGTATCGGCGATGTTCCAGACCGCGAGGACCTTCTGTTTGCCGGTGATATCGCCGAAATCGACCGTGTGCGAGACCGTCGCGGGCGGCTGCGCACCGCCGTCGTCGAATTCGGCGATCTTCTGTCCGCCGACGAAGTACTGCCAGGTGCTGGTCGCATGACGTGCCGTCAGTTTCCAGTTGAAGGTCTGGGAGCTGCCGACCGGGGTGACCTGCCACCCCTTGGAGTCGTCGTCGAGATCGGCGAACCGGCTGTTGCCACCGCTGCAACTGGTCAGCCCCTTGGGCCCCTCGACGCTCTGCGGCTCCCATTTGATCGGGCCGCATGCGACGGTGCCGGCGGCGCACTGCGCCTGCCGGCTGGGCGGGGTGGACACATAGCCGTGGGCGCTGGCCGGGCTGGCCGGCATGGTGACGACGAGGAACGGGGCGATGGCGGCGCCGATGGCGACGGCCAGCCTTCTCATTTTGTTCATGTCAACTGTCAACCCTTTCGCGCGCGTTGAGGGGGGTGTGGGGGCGTGGGGCGGAGGACGCGAGGGTGTTCCTTGGGCGGCTCTCGAGCTTCTCCGGATACCGGCCAATTGGTCTAGACTTTAGCGACTGTCCGTGTACCGTCAAGAGGCGTCGCCATCCCTGTGGCTGCTGCCGCAACCCCTGTGACTGCTGTTGAAAGGGCATACGGAAGGGAGGAGAATTCTGGCCTGAGATGCCGCCCGTGCCGCGAGCGGAGGAGGCCATGACGTCGTCCGCTGCCCCGCCCCCCGCGGGCTCCTCCGGCCCCTCCGACAGGCCGGCGCCGTTCGGCACGGACAAGGGTCTCAGGGGCGGCGCACTCGGACTGTTCTCCAGCACCGTGATCGGTCTGGCCTCCACCGCCCCGGCCTACAGCATGGCGGCCACTCTCGGCGTCATCGTCGCCGTCGTCGGGCTCCAGTCCCCGGTCGTCATCGTCCTGGCATTCATCCCCATGTTCCTGATCGCCTACGGCTACAAGGGGCTCAACCAGGTCGACCCGGACTGCGGCACCACCTTCACCTGGGCGGCGCGGGCGTTCGGGCCGCACACCGGATGGCTGGGCGGCTGGGGCATCATCGCCGCGGACATCATCGTCATGGCGAATCTGGCGCAGATCGCCGGGCAGTACGGGTTCCAGCTCGTCGGCGCCCACGGGCTGGCGCACAGCACACTGTGGACCATGGTCACCGGGGTGGTGTGGATCGCCCTGATGACCTGGATCTGCTACATCGGCATCGAGGTCTCGGCCAACCTTCAGAAGGTCCTGCTGACCGTCGAAGTGGTGGTGCTGCTGGTGCTCGCCGTCACCGCGCTGGTGAAGGTCTACTCGGGTACGGCGCCCGGCCCCTCGACGCATATCGCCTGGGCCTGGTTCGACCCCACCCGGATCCGTTCGCTCGACGTGTTCACCACCGGCATCCTCACCACCGTGTTCATCTACTGGGGCTGGGACAGCTGCGTTTCGGTCAACGAGGAGACCGCGGACCGCACCCGTACCCCGGGCCGCGCCGCGGTCATGTCGACCGTCATCCTGCTGTGCGTCTATCTCCTCGTCGCCACGTCCGCACAGAGCTTCGCCGGTGCGGGGCGCACCGGTATCGGGCTGGCCAATCCGGCGAATTCCGCGGACGTGCTCTCCAATCTGGGCACCGAGGTCTTCGGCAATGGTGCGGGGGGCCAGGCACTGACCAAACTGCTGATTCTGATGGTGCTGACCTCGGCAGCGGCGTCCACCCAGACCACGATTCTGCCGACGGCCCGTACCACGCTGTCGATGGCCACCTTCAAGGCGCTGCCCACCCACTTCGCCCGGGTTCACCCCCGCTTCTTGACGCCGACGTGGTCCACCGTCGGCATGGGCCTGGTGTCCATCGTCTTCTTCGTGCTGCTGAGCCGGGTGAGCGAGAATCTGCTGGCCGACTCCATCGGTTCGGTGGGCCTGATGATTGCGTTCTACTACGGGCTCACCGGCTTCGCCTGTGTCTGGTACTTCCGCAAGGTGCTGCGCCGCAGCCCCCGCGCACTGTGGACCAAGGGCATCATGCCGGGCCTGGGCGGTGCGCTGCTGCTCTACCTCTTCGTCAACGCCTGCGTGGTGTACGCCGCCCCGGACTACGGCAGCACCTCCTGGACCCTGCCCTTCCCGCCGCACTGGCACCTCGGCGGGGTCTTCGTCACCGGCATCGGCTCGCTGGTCCTCGGCGCCGTTCTGATGCTGGTCTACCGGGTGATCAGTCCCGCGTTCTTCCGTAAGCAGGTCATCGCGGTCTCCGCGCACGAAACGCACGAGGCGCACAAGGCGCCCGAGACACCGGAACGCGGCGGAGAGGCGTGAACGCGCACGGGACGCAGGCGCGCACCCGAGACGCCTGAATGTGCACGGGACGCAGGAACGCACACGGGACACACGACGGAGGTCGAACGGACCCGATATGCCGCTCCGATCCATCCCCTGACCTCGGCCAATGCCCCTTCGGATGCTGACCCGTACACGACGTGTCAGTGTGGTGAGGAGGCCGCGAGTCGGCTGGCTCGGACCGCGGCGTCATACGCGTAAAGGAGCCCGACATGGCCACTCACGCCGGCGGAGCCCCCCTGGGCAATGCCTCGCGCACCCACAGCACCGCCGCGGAAGGCTGGACCGTCTTCGCCGCGGTCCTGATGATCTTCGGCGGCATCATGGCGATATTCGAGGGCGTCTCCGCCATCGCCAAGGACACCGTCTTCGTCTCCACCCCGCATTACGTCTTCCAGTTCAACCTCACCGGCTGGGGCGTCATCCACCTCGTGCTCGGCATCGTGGTCGCCCTCGCCGGCGCCGCGCTGTTCACGGGGGCGGTATGGGCCCGCGTCGTCGGTATCGTGCTGGCGGGCCTGAGCATGCTCGCCAACTTCATCTGGCTGCCGCACTTCCCCGTGTGGGCGATCGTCGTCATCGCGCTCGACGCCTTCATCATCTGGGCACTGTGCCACGCGCACGGCGTCATGGAGGAATGAGCTACGGAAGAGCGGCGGGGCCCGGGGGACGGGGCTCGTGGCCCCGTCCGGCGGCTCCCCAGGAGCCCGATTCGGACGATCCCCCGCGTCGCCCGAATCGGGCAGCTTGACCGGAATCTCTGCATCTCAGCGGCAGACATCCGGTGCCTGCCGAGTATACTGGCTCGGAGCCAGTCAACGCAGGAGTACAGCATGTCCCCCCGGAGCGCATCGGTCAACGAAGCGTTGCGGCAGCGCTCGCGGGAGCGGCTGCTCCAGGCGACCGTCGACCTGGTCGGCGAGCGGGGGTTCGAGGCGACGACGCTGGCCGATATCGCCCGGCACGCGGGGGCGGCCCGCGGTCTGATCTCGTACTACTTCCCCGGCAAGCGCCAGCTGTTCCAGTCGGCGGTGCACCGGCTGATGCATCTGACGCTCCAGGCCGCGCTGGAGCAACCGCCGCAGCCGAGCGGGCCGGACGCGGGGCGCGAGCTGATGGCGCGCGCCATCGACGCGGTCCTGGGGCTGGCGCACGACCACCCGTTGCTGATGCGGACCCATATGGCGGGAATTCTGACGGCCGAGGGATTCATCCAGTGCCCCGAGCAGCAGCGGCTGGCCCAGTTGCTGCGCGGGGTGGTCGTCGCCTACGGATCGCCGCGGCCGGATGCCGACTACCTGCTGCTGCGGGCGCAGTTGATGGGTGCGGTGGTGCCGGTCCTGCTGCCCGGTGCACCCATCTCGCGGGATCTGATGCGTGCCGAGCTGTTCCAGCGGTACGGGCTGGACTGGGGGTTCGGGGTGCCGCCGCACGAGCGGCCGCCGGGCGCGGAGCCCGCCGGGGTTCCCGTACCGCCTGAGCGGGCGGGGCAGTGACCGGCGGGCGCCGTCAGCGCTTGTTGTGACGGGGTGACAGGAAGCCCTCGTCGCGGGCGCCGGCGATCAGGCGGAGCGATCTGCGACGGTTGCGACCGGTGGCGTGCATGACGGCCAGCACCGGGTCCTGGCCGTTTTGCTGGGCCGCCCGGTAGACGTCGGCGGCCAGTTTGCGGCGTTCGCTGGTGCGTGAGCGGATCAGGGTGGCGGGAGGGGCGGAGGCGGCGGGTGTGCCGTGGCCGTGGGCTTCGTCGGGCCCGGTCGCCGCGGCGGGCTCCGCGGGCGCGGCGAGCCCGTCGGATCCGGGGTTCTTCGGGGCGCGGTCGTGGGTGGCGGCCGCGGGGACGGCGAGCGGGGCGGCCGTACGGTCCTCGCCCCCGGGGGCATCAGGCGCGCCGCGCAGCAGGCGGTCGCCGGGAACGGCGGGTTCCTCCGGGGCCGCGGCCTCGGGTTCGGCTTCGGGCGCGACCGGCTCGTACGCCGCCGCGGCCTGCGCATCGGACCCGGGCGGCCGCTCCTTGCGCGGCCGTCCGGTGGCCAGCCGGCAGGCGTCGTCCAGCGGGCCGTCGATCCAGCGCGTCAGGGTGGCGAGCCCGTCGAGCGTCAACGGCGGGTCGGCGCGCAGGTCCTCGACGGTGAGCCCGTCGTCGGACACCGCCACCAGGACGTCGATCCGGGCGCCGTCGGCGAAGTTCAGCCGGGCGCTGAACCACGGTTCCAGCGGATCGAGCCGGGGCGGCAGGGGCTCCAGCCCGAGGGGGCCCTCCGGATCGTCGGGGGCGTACGACTCGGGAGCGGGCGCGGCCGAGCCGCAGGCCTGGAGCTCCCAGGCGGGCCATTCGGCGGTCGCGTCCTGGGCTTTATATCGGCTCTTAACGGTATAAAAGTCACTTCCCGACACAGAGGAAAACGTAGCTCCCTGTCCACCGGCCCCCGTGGCGCGGCACGCTCATCGCACCGCGAGCAACCCCGATAGCGCACTCCCGCCACGGGGCCGCCGGTGCGATCCTGGGGGTACTCCGCGGAAGGGGCCACCCGTGCTTCGAGTCGCAGTCATCGGATCGGGACCGAGCGGTGTCTACACCGCGCAATCCCTGGTCGAACAGGAGGCCGTACCGGACATCGAGGTCTATGTCCTGGACCGGCTGCCATGCCCGTACGGCCTGGTCCGTTACGGCGTCGCACCGGACCACGAGAAGATCAAGTCGCTCCAGGGCAATCTGCGCACGGTGCTGGAGCATCCCCGGGTGCACTTCCTGGGGAATGTGGAGGCGGGCACCCCGGGGCTGGGGGCGGCCGAGCTGCGCGAGATCTTCCATGCGGTGGTGTTCTGTGTGGGCGCCGCCACCGACCGTCACCTCGGCATCCCGGGTGAGGACCTCCCCGGCAGCCACTCCGCGACCGAATTCGTCGCCTGGTACAGCGCGCATCCGGATGCAGCGGCCGCCCACTTCGCCCTGGGGGCCCGTTCCGCCGTCGTGATCGGTGTGGGGAATGTGGCCGTGGACGTGGCCCGGATCCTGGCCCGCGGCGCCGCGGAGCTCGCCGGCACCGATATGCCCCAGGGAGCGCTCGGCGCGCTGGCCGACAGCCACGTCGAGGACGTGTGGATGGTGGGCCGGCGCGGGCCCTCGCAGGCGAAGTTCACCACCAAGGAGCTGCGGGAGCTGGGGTCCCTGCCGGGCACGGAGGTGCTGGTCCGGCCCGAGGAGCTGGCGCTGGACCCCGCGTATGCGGATCCGGGCGGGCTGCCGGCGGTGGCGCGGCGCAATATCGAGGTGCTGCGCGGCTGGGCGGAGCACCCGGTGGCCAAGGGGTCGGCGGGGGCGGCGCCGCTGCGGCGGATCCATCTGCGGTTCTTCCTGCGGCCGGTCGAGATGGCCGGGGACGCCGCCACGGGGGTGCGCGCGGTCCGGTTCGAGCGCACGGCACCGGACGGGCGCGGCGGGGTGACGGGGACCGGCGAATACGAGGACCTCGCGGGGCAGTTGGTCCTGCGGTCGGTCGGCTACCGCGGGACGCCGCAGGCGGGGCTGCCGTTCGACGAGGCGCACGGGACGGTGCCGCACCGGGCCGGGCGGGTGCTGCGGGACGGGGACGTCTTCCCCGGTGTGTATGTGGCGGGCTGGATCAAGCGCGGGCCCAGCGGGGTGATCGGCACCAACCGGCCGTGCGCGAAGGAGACCGCGGCCTCGCTGCTGGAGGACGCGGCCGTGCTGGCGCGGCGCGCGACGGCGGACGATCCGGTGGCCGCACTGCGCGAGGCGGGGCAGTCGCCGGTGCCGTGGTCGGGGTGGCTGGCCATCGAGTCCGCGGAGGCGGAGTGGGGCCGTCGACTGGGCCGTGGAACGGTCAAACTGCCGGACTGGGAGCGGCTGTTGGAGGCCGCGCACGCGGTGGTGTGAGCGCCGCTCAGCCGTCGCCGAGGCGCCGGACCTCAAGGTCCGCGGCGCGCAGGACGTCGTCGAGCAGGCCGGGGAAGAGCGCGTCCAGGTCGGCCCGGCGCAGCGCGTTCATCTTGGCCGTGCCGCGGTAGATCTGCCGGATGACGCCGTGCTCGCGCAGTACCCGGAAGTGGTGCGTACAGGTCGACTTGCTCACCGGGAGCGCGACGTCGGCGCAGTTGAGCTCCCCGTCCGCCGCGGCGATGGCGCAGACGATCCGCAGCCGCACGGGGTCGGCGAGGGCGTGCAGCACCTCGGCGAGCCGGATGTCGTCGCGGTCCGGGTGGTCCAGGGAGCGGGAGCCGGAGGGGGTGGCGGGCGTCATGGCGGTCCTGGGGGTGCGCGGTCGGTGGGCTCGCCGGGTCGGTCCGGCCGCTTCATTGTACGAGAATCATCGTAGTTTGACATCTCACGTACTACGACGGCTATCGTACGAACGTCGGCGAGCCCCGTGCTCGCACCACCGCCGCTACCGACCCGGAGATTTGCCGTGAGCACGCTCTTCCAGCCCATCACCCTGCGGTCCCTGACCATCGCCAACCGACTCTGGATGGCGCCGATGTGCCAGTACTCCGCGGCGGCCACCGGGCCCGACGCGGGCGTCGCGACCGACTGGCACTTCGCCCACTACGCGGCCCGGGCGGCCGGCGGCACCGGCCTGATCCTGGCCGAGGCCACGGCCGTCGCACCGGAGGGCCGGATCAGCCCGTACGACCTGGGCCTGTGGAACGACCGCCAGGTGGCGGCGCTGCGCCGGATCACCGGTTTCCTCAAGGAGCAGGGCACCGTCCCCGGAATCCAGCTGGCCCACGCCGGGCGCAAGGCGTCCACCGACGCCACCTGGCACGGCGGCGGTCCGCTGACCTCCGACGAGGGCGGCTGGAGCACCGTCGCGCCGAGCCCGCTGCCGTTCGACGAGGGGCACCCGGCCCCCGACGAGCTGAGCGTGGGGCGGATACACGAGATCGTGGAGCAGTTCGCGAGCGCCGCACGGCGGGCACTGGACGCCGGTTTCCAGGTGGTCGAGGTGCACGGTGCGCACGGCTATCTGATCGGCCAGTTCCTCTCGCCGCACACCAACCACCGCACCGATGCGTACGGCGGCTCGTACGAGAACCGGACCCGCTTCGCCCTGGAGGTCGTCGATGCGGTGCGCGCCGTGTGGCCCGAGGAGCTGCCGGTGCTCTTCCGCATCTCGGCGACCGACTGGCTGAGCGAGAACGAGGACGACGAGCGCGAGGGCTGGACCGCCGACGACACGGTGCGTTTCGCCGCCGACCTGCTGGCGCACGGGGTGGATCTGCTGGACACCTCCACGGGCGGCCTCGCACCGCGGGCGCGGATCGCGACCGGCCCGGGCTATCAGGTGCCGTTCGCCGAGCGGGTCAAGCGGGAGACCGGGCTGCCGGTCGGCGCCGTGGGGCTGATCACCGAGGCGCGGCAGGCGGAGAAGATCGTCGCGGACGGTCAGGCGGATGTGGTGCTGCTCGGCCGCGAGCTGCTGCGCAACCCCTCCTTCGTGCGCCATGCAGCCCGCGAGCTGGGCGGCGAGGTGGCCACCCCGCAGCAGTACCACCGGGCCGTCTGACCTGCGCCGATACGCTCCGGAACGCCGTTGTCAGTGGTCGGGTGCACACTGACGACTACCTGGGACAACGGCGTTTCGGAGGTGCATCGGCATGACGGACGTACTCCTTGCGGTGGGCACCCGCAAGGGCCTCTTCCTCGCACGGCGGCGGCGCGGCGAGTGGGATGTGCACGGCCCGCATTTCGCCGCGCAGGCGGTCTACTCCCTGGGGATCGACACCCGCGGCCCCAGACCCCGGCTGCTGGCAGGCGCCGACAGCGCCCACTGGGGCCCGTCGGTGTTCCACTCCGACGACCTCGGCGAGACCTGGCAGGAGCCCTCCCGCCCGGCGGTCAAGTACCCGCGGTACACCGGGACTTCGCTTGAGCGGGTGTGGCAGCTGCATCCGGCGGGCCCCGCGGCTCCCGACGTCGTCTACGCGGGCACGGAGCCCGGCGGGCTGTTCCGCTCGGAGGACCGCGGGGAGACCTTCGAGCTGGTGCGGCCGCTGTGGGAGCACCCGAGCCGGGAGAAGTGGGTGCCCGGCGGCGGCGGGCTCGCCGTCCATACGGTGATCACCGACCCGCGCGACGCCGATGCGGTCACCGTCGCGGTCTCCACGGCCGGGGTCTTCCGCACCCTGGACGGCGGCGCCAGCTGGACGCCGTCGAACCACGGCGTCAAGGCGGTCTTCCTGCCGGACCAGCATCCGGAATTCGGCCAGTGCGTCCACAAGATCGCTCAGGACCCGGTGGACCGCGACCGGCTCTATCTGCAAAACCACTGGGGCGTCTACCGCAGCGACGACGCGGGCGTCACTTGGACGGACATCGGCGACGGCCTGCCGTCGGACTTCGGCTTCGCGGTGGCCGCGCATCCGCGCCGGGGCGACACCGCCTATCTCTTCCCCATCACCGCCGATATCGACCGGGTGCCCGCCGACCACCGCTGCCGGGTCTTCCGCACCACCGACGCCGGCGGCAGCTGGGAGGCGCTGAGCCGGGGGCTGCCCGAGGAGGACCACTACGGCACGGTGCTGCGCGATGCGCTGACCGTCGACGACACCGACCCCGCGGGCGTCTACTTCGGCAACCGCAACGGAGAGCTGTACGCGAGCGCGGACGACGGCGACAGCTGGCGGCAGCTCGCCTCCCATCTGCCGGATGTGCTGTGCGTACGGGCGGCCGCCGTGGGGTGAGCACAACCGGCGGGCGCGGGCGAGCCGGGGCCAAGGGTCGGGCCGGAAAGGGACCGGAAAGGGAAGGGAGGCGGCCGTGGGCCAGTAGGGTGATCGCGTGGCTGCACGACCTCTTCATGACATCGTTGAACCGGGCTGGGCCAAGGCACTTGAGCCCGTTGCCGGACAGATCGCCGCGATGGGCGACTTCCTGCGGGCGGAGATCGCCGCGGGACGCACCTATCTCCCGGCCGGACACCATGTGCTGCGCGCCTTCCAGCAACCCTTCGACGGGGTGCGGGTGCTGATCGTCGGACAGGACCCGTACCCCACACCGGGGCATGCCTGTGGGTTGAGCTTGTCCGGGTGCACGCCCCTCGGCAGCTCCTCCGAGCCCCGCACCTTTTGGTCGGGCCTCCACGTAGATCGACCTGCCGTCCATCGGCATGGTGAAGGTCCGGACGCGGCGCTTCCGCCAGGCCCTCAGAGGGCGTTTGATCTAGGTGGATTGCCCTTTATCTCCTAGTAAGTTCCTCGCCAGGTGGATGTCGTCTCGTCCGTTATGCGCTTGGTGAGGTTGTCGATCGATGCGATGTGGATCATGGCCTCGGAGCTGGCGGGCAGGGTCTCGTAGTCTCGGGCGAGACGTCGGTGCAGCATGATCCAACCGATACTTCGTTCGACAACCCAGCGCCTTTTGACGACGTGGAAGCCGCGAACTCCTGGGTTTCTGTTGACGACTTCGACGTCGATTCCGAGGCTGGCGCCGTGCTCGATGACGGCGTTCTTGAAGCCGGTGTCGACCCAGCTCTTGGAGATGGTCGGGTAGGTCTTCTTGGCTTGGTCGAGGAGCTGGATTCCGACGGCATTCTCGGACAGGCTCGCGGCGGTGACGGTCACGGCGAGGATGAGTCCGATCGTGTCGGTGAGGATGCCCCGTTTCCTGCCGACGATCTTCTTGGCGGCGTCGGTTCCCTGGCTGGTCAGGGGCACATTGGTGGAGGTCTTCACGCTCTGGGTGTCGATCACGGAAGCGGTCGGTTCGGGCTTGCGTCCTTCCTTCACGCGGGCCAGGCCGGTCAGGTCGTAGTTGAGCTGGGCGAGGATTCCCTCGTCGCGCCAGGCGGCGTAGTAGGCGTAGACAGTGCCGTGGTTGGGGAAGTCGTGCGGGAGGTATTTCCAGGGGATTCCGGTGCGGTTGATGTAGAGGAGTGCGTTGAATACGTCGCGCAGGTCGACCTTGGCCGGCTGCCCGGTGGGCCTGCGGTCGAGCCGGGCCTTTCTCCAGGCCGTCAACGTCGGCTCGATTAAGGCCCATCGGGCGTCGGACAGGTCGCTGGGGTACGGCTTCCGCTGGCTCACGGCGTAGCGTGATCATGGATGCGGCGGACGGTGCTGTTCCGCTGCTGCTGGGCGTTTCTGCCTGATCTTCAAACCAGACGGACTTCGTGCATGAGAACCGGAGCAAACAGGCGTCCAAGTCCGCAGCTCTATGGACGCGAGGGTGCATGTATAGGGCAGATGCCTCAAGCCTGACGGCCGCGAAAGTTACTTACCGACACAGGCCATCTCTAAATGCCCACTCAGTGGGTGTTCTGCGAGGATTCGCCGGTTTCAGCTTGAGTTGACGTCTGGCCTGGCCGGTGCCCTGGGTGAGGGCGCACGGCCCCGAGCGGCTGTCCCGGGACCGCTCAGCTGTCGTTTGCAGCCAGGCCCCCGTTGTTGCGGCCGTCGAGGAAAGCGCGGATCACCTGGCGAGCCCGCTGTTCTGGTGGGGTGCCCTGTTCGGCGGGGAGGGCGTTGCTCAGCCAGAGGGTGGCGAAACCGTGCACGAGCGACCAGGCGGCGATGCCCGCGTCCCGGGTTTCGGTGCCGGGCAGAGTGGGGGCGCCGTAGAGGAGTTCGCCGGCGCGCTGCTGAGCGGCGAGCAGTGCCGGGTCGTCGCCCTGATGGAGGTGGGGCTGGAACATGACCTCGAAATGTGCGGGGTGGCTGAGTGCGAACTGTACGTAGGCCACGCCCATCTCCGCGAAGTCGCCGGTCTGTTCCTGTGCGTTGTGCATCAGGTCGGCCAGTGCGTGGAAGCCCTGGGCCGCCAGCGCCGTCAGCAAGCCCTCACGGCTGCCGAAGTGGTGCGTCGGTGCGGCGTGCGAGACACCTGCACGCCGAGCGAGTTCGCGGAGGCTGACCTTTGCCACGCCGGATTCGGAGATGGCGGCGGCCGCGTGGTTGAGCAGTGCGCGCCGTAGATCTCCGTGGTGGTACTGCTGTGTCCGTCCGTTGAGGGGGGCGTTCATCGCGACAGTCTAGCTGAATCTTGACATTGACAAGATGCCGTACATAGATTTCGATCTTGTCATTGGAAAGATCGAAGACGGAATGATTGAGGTGCGTATGGCGCCGTTGATGACCCTGCTCGTCGGATCCGCTCTGGCGTGGCTGCTGGGGCTGGCAGGCGTGGACGCGCTGGAAGGATGGCAGGCGGCGCTGCGAGTCGGCCTGGCCGCGATGTTCGCGCTGACCGGCACGGCGCACTTCACTCGACGGCGCGCGGCTTTGACCAGCATCGTTCCCGCGCGCCTGCCTAGGCCCGAACTGCTCGTCACGATCACCGGTGTGCTGGAGCTCGCCGGGGCCCTCGGGCTGCTCGTCCCCCTCACCAGCCGTCTGGCGGCGGGGTGTCTGGGGGTGTTGATGGTGGTGATGTTCCCGGCCAACGTTCGCGCGGCCCGAAGCGGCGTCCTGCTCAGCCCCCTCAGCCGGCTCGCTCCGCGCACCGTACTGCAGATCGTCTTCCTGGCGGCCTGCCTCGCGGTCGCGCTCTCCTGAGCGGCCTCTGACTTGGTGTCCTGTGTTGGTTCGCCGAATTTAGGTTGAGTTGAGGTCCGGGGTGGCCGGTGCGGGCTGGGCCAGGGTGAACAGGCCAGGTTCGGGCTCGGTGAGGATGTCGCGGTCGACGAGGCGTTTGAGCTTGGCGCGGATGCTCTCGGTCTGCCGTGGTTCGGTGCCGATGCCCAGCGTCTGGCAGACCTCCTTCGCGCGGAGCCTGTACCCAGTCTGCTCGAAGGCAGCGAGGACCTCACGGTAGCCGGGCGGCAGCGGCTCGGGCGGCTCGGTGCCGTCCTCGGAGGCCAGTTCCAGCATCGTCTCGCGAGTGATGTCCAGGCGTTCCAGGGTGCGTTCGGCGGCAGCGAGTTGTTCGGTGAGCAGTGCGATCTGCTCACGTAGTTGTCCGGCCGTCTCGCGTACCAGCTGCTGCCGGGCCTCGATCTTGTCCAGGAGATGCTTCATCGACGCTCCTGTTCGTCGGGGGCGAGGGGTGCCGGGCGGGCGGGTCGCGCCAGGTCGCGGTGGTGGTGCGGGTGAGGCGGCGGAGCATGAGGTCGGTCATCGACCAGTGGATCCAGGCCACTGAGCTGGCCGGCCTGGTCTCGTAGTCGCGCACGAGGCGTCTGTGCAGCATGAGGGTGCCGAGAGTCTGCTCGACCACCCATCGCTTCGACTGTGGGGCGAACCCTTTCGTCCCCGGCTCGCGCTGCACGATCTCGACGTCGATGCCGAGGCGGGCGCCGTGCTCCACGACAGCCTCCTTGAAGCCAGCGTCCGCCCATGCCTTCGTCACCGTCGACAGGCGTCAAGGAAACCTCGCTGGCCAAGTCCAGGCCGGTCAGGTCCAGGGCGGTCCGGCCGTACCGGGCAAGCTGCATCCGCCGCAGCTCCCGCAAACTGGCCCACGTCAGTGCGACGCCGAAGAACGCCGGGCGCGTGGAAGAGGCCCCCTGGCGACATTGAGAAGCCGTCTCTCAACCGAATGAGATCCCTTGATTTCTGCTGGTCAGGAATGGTTTCGCTTGGGGTGAGGGAGGGATGCGGCGTCTTGTGTCCGCTTGATGGATGAGGGGTGCGCGGTGGCGTCGGTGCTGGGGATGCTGGAGGAGCGGGAGGCGGTTGCTCGGGTGCGGGTGGAGGGCCTGCGGGAGGAAGCCGCGCGGCTGGCTGAGGTGTTGGAGGCCGCGGAGATCGAGCTGGACCGGCGGGTGATCGCGCGGGAGGAGCTGGTCGAGGCGTTGGCCGCCTCCGCGGCCGAGACGACTGCCGTGTCCGGGGCCGAGACGGAGCAGAAAGAGGAGCCCTCACGGGTTCCGGTGCCGGGCTCGACGGTGCCGCCCTGGCGGGAGGGGCTGCCGGTGACGGTGCTGGCGCCGGACTACCAGCGGATTCTGGGCATGGTGGAGGAGTGGCGATCGGCGGGCAAGGGACCGCTCAAGGCCAAGGAGATCGCGGTTCAGCTGGGCCTGGAGACGGTGCCGGCGAAAGTCGAGGGGGTTCGTTCGAAGGCCAGGCGCCTGGCCGAGCGCGGGTGGCTCGTGCAGGAGACGTCGGGGATGTTCAGCGCCGGCCAGCGGCCCGTGGCCGTGCCAGACGCCGGCTCATCCGCGTGATCATCGACCACCGGAT
>NZ_JRKI01000027.1 GCF_000935125.1 Streptomyces natalensis ATCC 27448
CAGCAGGCGCACTCAGGTCAGCCAGCACCAAAACAGACCGCGCCCACTGCCGCCGGCGGCATGCTCACACCACGATCCGCAGCCCCCGCGGGGGCCGAGGCGCTGGTTGCGGCAGCCGAAGCGGGAAGCGGCCCGGTGTAATACTCCCCAGGAGGGCGGCATGACGGGCACCCGTACCGGAGGGAAGAGCACCGGGAAGCCCATGGAACGTCAGAAACCCCAGGACGGTGAAGGCCAAGGCTTCCTTGGCCTCGGAGGGCAGCCCGAGATCGTCACTGGGACGCAGCGGCACATCAGGGAGTTCCTCGGTGATCATCTCCATGAGCGTGCGATTGCGTGTCCCGCCGCCGGAGACGACGAGCTCGGTGACGCGGTGGGCGCGGCAGGCGTCGGCGACGGTGACGGCGGTCAGGCGGGTCAGGGTGGCCAATACGTCATCGGTGTCGAGTCCCCGCGCCCTTACCAGCACATGCTGCAGGTAAGGGAGATGGAAGTGTTCCTTGCCGGTGCTCTTGGGGGCGGGCCTGCGGTAGTACGGGTCGGACAGGAGCAGGCGGAGCAGGCCGGCGTCGGGCCGCCCGGCGCCAGCCCGGCGTCCGTCCACGTCGTACTGTTCCGCACCGCCGGTGAAGTGCCGAACGGCGGTGTCCAAGAGGGCGTTGCCGGGGCCGATGTCGAAGGCCAGAGGTGCGGTGCCGGGAGCGACGACGGTGATGTTGGCGATGCCCCCGAGGTTGAGAGCAGCCGGCGTACCGGGAAGCACACCCAACAGCAGAGTATCCGTCATACTGACCAGCGGGGCACCCTGTCCGCCGGCGGCGACGTCTTTGCTGCGCAGATCGGAGATGACGGGGAGTCCGGTTCGCTGGGCGATCCAGGCGGGCTGGCCGAGTTGGAGTGTGCCCTGGACAGTGCCGTTCTCGACCCAGTGGTAGAGGGTCTGACCGTGTGAGACCACAAGGTCGGCGGCATCGGCGCACAGCTCGCTCAGGGCGCGTTCGGCTGCGGTGGCGAAGGTCTGTCCGATGCCCGTGTCCAGGGCGCACATGGTCCGCGCGGTCGTGGTGGCCGGGGGCAGGGCGGCGGCGATGAGGTTGCGCAGATCGTCCGGGTAGGGGACGGAGAGATGTCCAAGCGGCCGCAGACGCAGGGTGTCGCCGTCGAGGGTGAGGTCTGCGGCGGCGGCCTCGACCGCGTCGTAGGAGGTGCCGGACATCAGGCCGATCACGCGCAGGAAGCCATCCGGCACATCCGCTGCGCGGCCGGGGTGGGATGGAGGCATGTATCTCCTTCCTGAGACTGACTGCCGACACTGGAGCAGGCCAGCAAACTCTAATGTTTTCTTCGTGCTCCCCGGAGGACTGACGTGCCGGCCTACGAGGCAACGCCCCGCTTCAGCGCTTCATCGCCTCACCCCCGAACAGCACCGCTCCTTCCGCTGCGTCGTCATACGCACCTCGCACTCTGCGAACACGCTCCGGTTTTGCGGCAGGCAGGTGGATCACCGCGTTTCCTTCCGCCCTTCCGCCCTTCCGCCCTACCGGCCCGGCGGCCAGGGCCTGTCCGCAGAGCCCGGTGACCGTCCGTCCTGATGGCGGGCGTGAGAGGCGCACCATCAGGACGAGGTGGCGCGCCTCGGGCGGGGCCTGGCCGTGGGGGACGGAGGGGAGCGTCCCGCCCGAGGCGGCCACGAGCCGCTGCGGACGCCAGGACCGCGACCGGCCGCCAGCCCTCGCGCCACGCCTCCGTGCTCCGATAACGTCACTCACGCAGCCATGCCCAACTACCCGGAGTATGCATGGACATGAAACACCGCTCTCCGATCGGGGACGACGGACAACAGCCTGGCCGACCCATCCCGCCGCCCGAGCCGCAGCCGAAGCCCGACCAGAAGTGACCCTGGCGAGCAGCGCCCCGGAATCCGCCGGGACAGAACGGCTCCTGGCCGAGCTCACCACGCAGCTCGGCCGCCCCGTACCCGCAGAATGGGCCGCAGCCCTTCGCCATGTACCGCGGCACCGCTTCCTGCCCGACCGGATCTGGCTACGTGACGGCCACGGCGGATACGCCCCCTGCGACCGCAGCACCGACCCGGCCCAGTGGTGGGAAGCCGCGTACAGCGACGCCCCGCTCGTCACCCAACTCCACGTGGAGGACGACGGCTACCAGCAACCCACGTCGTCGGCTTCCGCGCCGAGCACCGTCGTCCGCATGCTCGAAGCAGCGCAGATCTCCGACGGCCACCACGTCCTCGAGATCGGCACCGGCACCGGCTACCACGCCGCGCTCCTCGCCCACCGCCTCGGCGATACCCGCGTCACGTCCATCGAGGTCGACGAGAGCATCGCGAACCGGGCACGCGCCAACCTCAGGGCCGGCGGACAGCAGCCGACCGTCATCACCGGCGACGGCGCCCACGGCCACCCGGCCGGCGCACCCTACGACCGCGCCATCGCCACCTGCTCCGTCCGAGCCATCCCGCCGGCCTGGATCCAGCAGACCCGGCCGGGGGCGCGCATCGTCACGCCCTGGAGCACCGCCTGGATCACCTACGGCACCCTCACTCTCGCCCGAGCCCGAGACGACACCGTGAGCGGCCGATTCGCCCCCTACGGCGCCTACATGGTCATGCACGGCCAACGCCCCGACGTCGAACTCGAACGTGATCTCCTGCACGACGGGCAGGTCCCCGACCGCTCGACCACACTCCTGTCGCCTTGGGACGTTGCCGGCCACAACCTCGACGCCCAGTTCGCCATCGGTATCCGCGTGCCCGACATCTGGCACTCCTGGGACGCCGACACAGCCGAGGCCCACACCCGGCTCTGGCTCGCCGATGACCGCGCCACGTCATGGGCCGCCGTCGACTATGACGGCAAGCAGACGGAACGGTTCCGGGTGTCCCAGCACGGGCCGCGAAATCTCTGGGACGAAGTCGAAACAGCCCACGCACAGTGGGACCAGGCCGGTCGACCCGCCATCGAGCGACACGGACTCACCGCCACCGTGCACGGGCACCAGCTCTGGACGGACCGGCCCGAGAACGCCATCACCACCTGAACACCGCTATCTCCAGTATCTCCAGATCCCGACACCCACATTACCTACGGTTATTAACTCGTCGCACTGGGTAGTGAGGTGCCGATCGTTCCGCCGCCGCGCCATCGGCACTGAACAGCAGTGGCATGAGCCCATCATGAGCCCATGGAGGAGAGGCTGACGGCCCGCCACGTCCACCCCGGCAACGTCCGCGGAGCCCGCCACGCAGGACTCCAGCCCGGGCGGCTTGCCCAGGACCGCGACGGAACGCACGAAGACCACCCACCAGCGACATCGCCGTCGAAAAGCGCCGGCCGACCGATAGGGGAAACACCGATGGACACGAGCCCTCCGGGCATCTACCTCAAGGAGATGCCCAGCGGCGTGCGCATGATCACGGGGGCGGGAACGTCGACCCCTGCCTTCCTCGGGTACACCGACGTTCCGGACAGCGCCACCAGCGCCACCAGCGCCACCGACGAACAGGCGACCCCGCCATTCGACGCGAGCGAGCGTGTCACTCCTCAGCTGGTCCGCAGCTGGCGGGAGTTCGCCGACCGCTACAGCATCATCGGGCTGAGCGAAGAACTGGACGCCTTGCTGAAGAAGCAGAAGGGCGACCAGGACGTGACCGCCGCGGAGCTCAAGCGGATCCAGGTACTCCAGCGGTGCTTGGTGCCGGCCGAGGCGGTGTACGGGTTCTTCGCCAACGGCGGCACATCCTGTTACATCGTCGGGTTCCTCGCCGCGGACCAGCCCGTGACCGAGACGGCGCTCGCCGGCGACGCCGAGAAGCGCACAGGGCTCGCCGGGCTGGAGTCGGTCCGTGAGGTGACCATGGTCGCCGTGCCCAGCCTCTGGGACATGTCCGTGGCCGCCACCGAGAACTCAACTCCGCCTCAGTCAGACCTGCCGACCGGCAAAGCGCTCATCGACAAGGTGCTCGCCCACTGCACCGAGCAGCGCAACAGGCTCGCCATCGCCGACGTGCCGCCCGACCAGTCCGTCGACTCACTCAAGAAGTTCGTCGACACGCTCGCCGCACCCGACACGGACGAAGCGGCGTTCACGACGCTCTACTACCCGTGGGTGAAGGTCCCAGGGGTGGACGGGGTGGCGCGGACGGTGCCGCCGTCGGGCCACCTGGCAGGGGTGTGGGCCCGCACGGATTCCGAGCGCGGCGTGTTCAAAGCGCCGGCCAACCAGAACCTGCGCGGCGTCCTCGAACTCACCACCCAGCTCAGCGACGACCAGAACGGCGACCTCAACGGCAAGGGCGTCAACTGCCTGCGTGCCTTCCCCGGCCGAGGTCTGCTGGTCTGGGGCGCGCGAACTCGGTCCGGCAGCTCTGACTGGCGGTATCTCAACGTCCGGCGTCTCGTCTCGTACCTCTCCGACTCCATCCACCAGTCCACCACCTGGGCGGTCTTCGAGCCGAACGACGAGAAGCTGTGGGCAACGCTGCGGCACTCGGTCACCAGCTTCCTGACCGACCAGTGGCGGCAGGGGGCATTGGTGGGGAGGAACCCCGAGGAGGCGTTTTACGTGATCTGCGACGCCACGAACAATACCCAGTCGACGATCGACGATGGTCGGGTGGTCTGCGACATCGGCGTCGCGCCCGTGCGGCCTGCTGAATTCGTGCACTTCACCATCACCCAGCTCGCCGGCCAGACCACCGGGAACGCCTGAGGTCACCAGTTGGCCTCCATCGCGGTGGAGTCGGTCCCTTTCTGGTTCGGCAGAACTAGGAAGGGACCCATGGGGTTTTGAGATGACACCCCGTCGAGCAAGACAAGGCACGAGGGTATGAGTCAGCTGCCGACGGACCTGGACCCCGAGGTCCCCTGCCCGGGGTCCCTCGGCCTACACCTGAACGGCCGGAGCCGCTCCGCGCCTCTTCGCTGACTGCGTATCAGCCACATGACCCATCGGACAGCCGCAAGGACAAGGGCGTCGGTCGACGAGCTCACGGACTTCCGCGTCCGGGCTCTGGCTCCGCTCGCCGCACAACACGAGGAGATCATCCGGCTCCGCGGCACCACCGGTGCCTCGAACCGGGTCGCGCGTCTTCCCGGTCCGCGCATGACCGTCATCGGGTCGGGCAGCTGTCTCATCACGGCGCCGTCGAAATGCAACACGGCCGTTGGGAAGCGTCGCCAACGCGGCTCCCACGGACCGCGCGGTCAATCACCACACGGATCAGCCGCACACGGCCTCTGCGGACACAAGACATTGCCTCGTGCTGGTGATACGGGATCGACGGGATCGACGACCCGATCATCAAGCGCAATCCCGTCGTCATCCGCACCGGCGTGCACGTTTCCCAGGAATACCCCCCGGGGTACCCCTGTTAGAGTGAGGACAGATACCCCCCGGGGTACATCGTTTCTTGTGAAGGAGCCGCAGCAGTGTTCTTCGTCGACACTCTGGAGTCCGAGGGCCTGGGCAATCGCAGCTATCTGGTCGGCGGCGCCCGTAGCGCGGTCGTCGTCGACCCGCCGCGCGACATCGACCAGGTGATCGCCACCGCGGCGCGGCGCGGGGTGCGCATCGGCTACGTGGCCGAGACCCACCTGCACAACGACTACGTCTCCGGCGGTCTGGAGCTGGCCCGTCTCACCGGCGCCGCCTACCTGGTGCCGGCCGCGGCCCACGTGTCCTTCGCCCGCACCGCCGTCGCCGACGGCGACACCGTCGGCGTGGAAGAGGGCCTGGTGCTGCGGGCGATAGCCACCCCGGGCCACACGCCGCACCACACCTCCTACGTCCTGGAAGCGGGCGGGCGCGGGGTGGCGGCGTTCACCGGCGGGTCGCTGCTGATCGGCTCGGTGGGCCGCCCGGACCTGGTGGAGCCACGGCTGACCGAGCAGCTGGCCCGCGCCCAGCACGCCTCCGCCCACCGCCTGGTGGCCGAGCTGGACGACGCCGTACCGGTGCTGCCCACGCACGGGTTCGGCAGCTTCTGCTCCTCCTCCCAGGCCGAGGGGGACGCGACCACGATCGGCCGGGAACGCGCCACCAACGACGCGCTCACCCTGGACGTGGACACCTTCGTCGCGCGGATGCTGGCCCACCTGGAGGACGTGCCCGCCTACTACGCGCACATGGGCCCGGTCAACGCCGCCGGCCCCGCGCCCATCGACCTGACCCCGCCGGAGCCGGCCGACGCCGAGCAGGTCGCCCAGCGGCTGGCGGCGGGCGAGTGGGTGGTGGACCTGCGCAACCGGGTCGCCTTCGCCGAAGGGCACGTGGCCGGGTCGTTCAACTTCGAGGGCGAGGGCAAGCTCGCCACCTATCTGGCCTGGCTGATCCCCTGGGGCAGGCCCGTCACCCTGCTCGCCGACACCCCTCAGCAGATCACCGAGGCGCAGCGCGAGCTGGCTCGGGTCGGCATCGACCGCCCGGCCGCCGCCGCCACCGGCGACCCGGTCGCCTGGGTCCGCGAGGGCGAGCAGCTCGCTTCCTTCCCCCGCGCCCGCTTCGCCGACCTCGCCGAGGCGCGCGAGCGCGGCGAGAAGGGGGTGGTGGTGCTGGACGTGCGCCGGGACTCCGAGCGTGCGAACGGCTTTGTCACGGGCTCGGTGCACATCCCGATCCACGAGTTGCACGGCCGGATCGGCGAGGTGCCGGGCGGCACCGTGTGGGTGCACTGCGCGGGCGGGATGCGCGCGGCGATCGCCGCCTCCCTGCTGGACGCCACCGGACGGGACGTGGTCGCCGTCGACGACGGCTTCGACGCCGCCACGGCTGCGGGCCTGGTCCTCACCCGCGCCTGATCCATCCGCTCATCCAAGCAAGGGCACCTCATGTTCCTTTTCCGACGCGGCGCGGGCCGTCCCACCCCCGAGCAGGCCCGCACCCGCACCAGTGACGTCACCGCGGTGCCGTGCGATGTCCGCGAGGTTCCGCGGTGGCGGGCCGGGCGCGCGCCCGGCGCCGTCTCTGTGCCGCTGATCCGGCTGCTGGACGGCGCGGCCCTGCCGACCGATGCGCAGGGACGGCCGGTGGTGGCGATCTGCCGCTTCGGGCACCGCTCGCAGCGGGCCGGCCGGCTTCTGGCCTCCCGCGGTAGCGACGACGTCGACGTCACCGGCGGCATGAGTGCCTGGGCGCAGGCCGGGCTGCCGGTCGTCGACGAGCGCGGGCAGAGCGGCTGGATAGCGTGAGCGCCCTGATTCTGGCCCTGATCGCGGGGGCCGTGGTCGGCCTGGCGCTCGGCGCGCTCGGCGGCGGTGGCAGCGTTCTGGCCGTCCCGGCGCTGATCTACCTGCTCGGTTTCACCCCCGCCGCGGCCACCACCGCCAGCCTGATCATCGTCACCGCGACCTCCCTGGCCGCTCTGTACGCACACGCCCGCGCCGGGCACGTGCGGTGGAAGGCCGGAGCGGCGTTCGCCGCCGCCGGACTCCTGCCGGCTGCCCTCGCCGGGGCCGCCGCCGCCCGCCTGCCCCAGGCCGTCCTCACCGTCGCCTTCGCCGCCATCGCCGCCCTCGCCGCGGTCAGGATGCTGCGGCCGGCCGACCCGGCCGGTGCCAGAAGCAGCACGGTACGGCCGGGCAAGGCGGCCGGGGCCGGCGCGGGACTGGGTGCACTGACCGGACTGCTGGGCGTGGGCGGCGGCTTCCTCGCCGTGCCGGCCCTGGTGACCGTGCTGGCCTTCGAGATGCAGGCCGCCGTCGGCACCAGCCTGCTGGTCATCACGGCCAACTCGCTGGCCTCGCTCGCCACCCGCTCCGGTGCAGCTGCCTCCCTTAACTGGGCGGTGATCGGGCCCTTCGTCGCCACCGCGGTCCTGGGAGCCTGGGACGGCAAACGCCTGGCCTCGAAGGTCTCCGGATCCCGCCTGCAGCGCATCTTTGCGATGGTCCTGCTGGCCGTGGCCACCTTCATGCTCATCGACGCCCTGACGTGATGCGCAGCTCAGGCCAGCGACAAAAACAGCTTCTCCAGGCGGGCACGCATCTGCTCCCGGTCACCAGGCGCCTGCCCGCCCTCGGCCACGCAGTGCTGCAACCCCGTCGCGATGATCGCGAACCCGGCCCGGTCCAGTGCCCGGGAGACCGCCGCGAGCTGTGTGATCACATCCTCGCAGTCCCGGCCCTCCTCGATCATCCTGATGATCCCCGCGATCTGCCCCTGCGCCCGTCGCAGCCGGTTGAGCACGCTCTTGAGCTCATCCGCCGCCATCTCCAGTTCCACACTTCCTCCTCCACAGATACCCCACAGGGTATTCTAGTTCGTTCGGGATGCCGGACGGAGAAACGAAAGGAAACCCCCACACACATGAACACCCCCGCCGCCATCCAGCCCGTCCAGGCCGCCGAGCACCTGAGCACCTACACCGTCATCGACGTGCGCACCCCCGGCGAATTCGCCGCCGGCCACCTGCCCGGCGCCCACAACATCCCCCTCGACCACCTCGGCGCCGCCCTGCCCGCCCTCAAGACGGCAGCCGCCCGCCGCGCACTGCTGATGGTGTGCGCCTCCGGCAACCGTTCCGCCACCGCCTGCGCACAGCTCGCCGACGCCGACGTCCCCGCCACCACCCTCACCGGCGGCACCGCCGCCTGGATCCAGCAGGGCCACCGGGTCGAGCGCGACAGCACCGCCACGGCCTCCTGGCCCATGGAACGCCAGGTCCGCCTCGCAGCCGGCTCCCTCGTCGTCGCCGGCCTCGCGCTCGGCACCCGTTACCGGCCCGCCCGCTGGCTGTCCGCCGCCATCGGAAGCGGCCTGGTCTTCTCCGCCGTCACCAACACCTGCGGCATGGCCGCCGTGCTGGCCAAACTCCCGTACAACCAGCCCCGCACCGCCGACCTCGATGCCACCCTGCGGACCCTTGGAGAGTGACCACGCCCGCCGTGGCCGCCCCCTTCGGCGCAGCTCCCACCGCCCTCGATGGCACGGACTGCGGCCGCCAAGAGGGCGGTACGGCCCACGCCCTCTGCCACCTCTTTGGAGTCAGTCCGCGCCGACAGACGATTCGAAATGTCCAAGGAAGCGGTCAGCGCGGCTCGGGCGCCAGGTCTGTGCTCGTAGTGCCCCGGCCCTGCGGTTGAACGTCTCGGCCACGACCGCCGCGCGGTCAGGCCGGCGGCTGCGTCAACTCCTCTATGCGATCACGCAGTTCAGGAGCCCGTTGCCGGGCAGGGCCATGGGAAGACGAGATCCTTGCCCCCCGGTCCGCCGTCCGCTCGACCACACGACCACACGACCGGCGAACGCCGTCTTTCACCTTTCTCCCGTCCGATCCGTATTCTCCCGTCCGATCCGCTGTCAATTCCTGTGCACTTTGAGCCAACTTGCAGCCGCTGAGCCCGATTACCGACTGAGAGGTTGTCGTGTTCGCGACGAACTCGTTTACTGCGGGCAGCAGCTGACACTCAAGGAGGCGCACAAGGCTCATGATCAAGCGAATAGTCGCCCTGACAGCACTTGTCCCCGCCATGCTGAGCACTCCGGTCGGCGTCGCCTCGGCGCACTCCGCGCCGCACGCGACCACGGCTGTGGTCACCCTGACCTACGACGCCGGCAAAGCCGGTAAGTGGGCGGGCCCGATCAAGCAGGCCGTGAAGAACTGGAACGACGCGGTGCACAACGTGCGCCTGGTGCCGACGAGCACCCCCGGCTCGGCCGACTACGTCTACGAGGCGACCAGCGGCTGGCCGCAGGCCACGTTGGGGCCGATCTTCCCCGGCGGCAACGGTGACGTGCAGCTGGGCCGGCAAGCGGTGGACCAGGGTTACGACGTGACCCGGATCGTGGCGCACGAAACCGGGCACATCCTCGGCCTGCCCGACCACTACAGCGGCCCGTGCTCGGAGCTCATGTCCGGCCACGGCCCCGGCACGTCCTGCACGAACGCCAAGCCGGACGCGGCCGAGGCGGCGCAGGTCGACAAGAACTACGCCGCCGGCACGCCGTCGATGCGCCCGCATCACCACCAGGTGGTGATCGACATCTGGTCCGGCCGGGTGCCCACTGCCTCGCGCTGACCGGCCGGCGACACGCCAGCAGCGGGGACCGGCTGCGGCAGAGGGCCAGATGGTCGACGGGCACCGTGGGACCGCGTGCAGGGCTACAGCTTCCGCGGCTCCACCCCGGCCTTCGGGACGCTTCGGCCTCTGCGCGACCCGGCCGGGGCCGACACGGAGGAGGACGAGCCCGCCGAGGGCCGACCCGGGCGCCGGCGGCCGGGCGGGCTCATGCTGGGGGTAGGGCCGGGCAAACCGTCAGGTGCTGCGATCGGAATCCGGGGCCAAGTCGCCCCCGCTCCGGCCGCATGGACGGGAAGTCCCTGAGCATTGCGGCGTGGCGCGGGGGCGGGGGTAGGGGCGGGCCTCAGGCGACGGTGCCGCTTTCCTTGATGACGACGTCGGAGCTCAGGGCGCCGGTGCGGGAGCCGAGGGCCTCGATCTGCTTGACGAGGTCCTCTCCCTCGACAACCTCGCCGAAGACGACGTGTTTGCCGTCGAGCCACGGGGTGACGACGGTCGTCACGAAGAACTGGGAGCCGTTGGTGTTCGGGCCGCGGTTGGCCATCGACAGCAGGAACGGCCGGTCGTGCTTGAGCGAGAGGTTCTCGTCGGCGAAGGTGGCGCCGAAGATGCTCTTGCCGCCGGTGCCGTTGCCGTCGGTGAAGTCGCCGCCCTGAAGCATGAACTCGGGGATGACGCGGTGGAAGGCCGAACCGGCGTAGCCGTAGCCGTTCTGGCCGGTGGCGAGCTCGCGGAAGTTGCGCGCGGTCTCCGGGACGACGTCGTCGAAGAGCCGGAAGACGATGCGGCCGGCGTCCTTGCCGTCAATGGTTATGTCGAAGTAAACGTTCTGCATGGGCCCCATTCTGACATCAGTTATCCATGGGGCCTGCGGAGCGTCCCACGATCGACCGGCTGAGCGCGGCAGGCAGCTCCCTGACGTACGAAATCAAGGAGATCGCCGAGTCACCGCAGGTACGGCCGGCCCGGTCTGCACCGCGGCGAGGCAGCGTGCGTCCCAGCGGCGGCCCCGTCACCCCGGCAGCACGAACCCGCATTCGTACGCCGCGATCACCGCCTGTGTCCGGTCCCGTACGCCCAGCTTGGCCAGTACACCCGCCACGTGGGTCTTGACCGTGGCCGGGCCCACGCCCAGCCGTGCGGCGATCTCGGCGTTGGTCAAACCCTCCGCCATAAGCCGCAGCACCGCCCCCTCCCGCTCCGAGAGCCGGGCCCGCAGCCTGCGCGCCGCATCGTGTGCCGCCCGTTCCCCCGCGTGCCGGGCGGCCAGCGCGCGCACCGCCGTCGGGAACAGCAGTGAATCGGAGCGCGCCACCAGACGCACGGCCTGCACCAGTTCCTCCGCCTTGGACCGCTTGAGCAGAAATCCGCTGGCTCCGGCCCGCAGCGCGTCATAGACATACGCGTCGTTCTCGAACGTCGTCACCACGATGATGCGCGGTGGTTCGGGCATCTGGGCCAGGATCTGCTCGGTCGCCCGGATGCCGTCGATCTGAGGCATCCGCACATCCATCAGGACAATGTCCGGCCGCAGCTGACGGACCAGCGGGATCGCCTCCGCCCCCGTGGTGGCCTCCCCGACCACCTCCATACCCGGCTCGGAATCGAGGATGGCGCGCAGCGCGGTGCGCACCAGCCGCTCATCGTCGGCCAGCACGATGCGCAGGGGCACTGGATGCTCGCTCACCGGCCCGCCTTCGCGATCGGGAGGCCGGCCGTCAGCCGCCACACGCCGTCATGTGCCCCGGCCTCCGCCTCGCCGCCCAGCAGCCGGGCGCGCTCGCCGATGCCACGCAGCCCCAGCCCGCCGCCCGTCCGGTCCGCCGGTCCCGATTCCGTCACAGGGTTCTCCATCACGAGTGTCAACTCATCGTCTGTTATGTGCAGTTGTAGCCGTACGGTGACCTGTCCGGCGTGCCGCAGCGCGTTGCTCAGCCCCTCCTGCACGATCCGGTACGCCTCGCGGGAGACCACCGGCGGCAGCGCAGCGCCTCCGCCCTCGATCGTGGCTTTGACGGTCAGCCCCGCCGCGCGGGTGCGGTCCAGGAGGGCGTCCAGGGTGTCGAGGGTGGGCACCGGGGCGGTGCAGGCGGTGTCGTCCTCGCGCAGCAGGCCCAGGACGGTGTCCAGTTCGGCGACGGCGTCGCGGGTGGTCTCCTCGATGGCGGTCAGGGCCTGGCGGGCGAACTCCGGGTCCGCGTCCAGGACCCGGCGGGCCGCGCTTGCCTGGAGGGTGACCGCGCTCAGCGCATGCCCCACCGAGTCGTGCAGTTCGCGGGCCAGCCGATTACGCAAGGCCAGGTCGGCGGCCCGGCGCTCGGCCGCGGCGAGCCGGTCAGCGGGCACAGGCCCCAGCAGGACCGGCGCCAGACGGGCCAGCAGTTGCCCGGCTCCCCAGGCCGTACCCGCCACCAGGAGCATCAACGCCAGCCCGGCCAGCGGCCCGAGCACGCCGGGGACGGCCCGGTGCCACGCCGGGAAACCGCGCTGCACCGGCGCCGCGAACGGCAACACCATCAGCACGACCGCGGCCGGCGGCGCGGCCAGCGACATCCCGCTCACGATCCCGCCGACCCCGTTGTGCGCCAGGAACCACAGCCCGGTACGCCACCGGGCCGCCCACCCATACCCCGGCCCGTCAGCCAGCAGCTCCCCCGGCACACCACAGATCGACCGCACGGCGCTGACCGCGAGGGACCGCGCCGGCGCGACGACCAACCCGACCAGCCCGGCGAGGGGAAGGGCAGCACCGAACGCGATGAACTGGGTCGCGATGTCGCGGTCCGGGTCGGCGCTGTCCATGATCATCGGCACAAGGACCGACGCCACCATGAAGGACGGCATCAGCATCGCGCCGCCGATCACCAGATGAGCCCAGCGCAGTGCGTGCAGCCGCAGTCCGGTCGGCCGCCGTTCGCTGAGCTGTCTTTGGTTGAGCTGCCGTTCGCTGAGCTGCCTTTGGTTCAGTCGCACCGCGCGGCCTCGGGCTCGGCTTGGCGCCCGGCCTGGCGCTCCGCGACGGCCCCCCATATCCCGGTGATCATCTGGACAGAGTAGGTCAGACTCACCACCGGCGTGGGCCACTTGGGGCCGACAAGTCCTACGCCTACTTCACCGACCCGGATCCGGCACCGTAACTTCCGGGCCGCCGACCCTGCCATAACCCATCGAACAGGCCCTGCCCCCCCGCCCGCCCACCACAGAACACCAGTGCCCCCCTGGCAATCGCAGCGGGACACCACCTCAACAACCAGAGCAACAGGGCCGGTTGAACCAACAAACTGTCGGCTCAACCAGCCGCATTGGGTCGGACCACCCCGCCCTCGGCGGTTCCTCCAGGCGGTGGACGACTTCTCGCCATTCCGTCGCCGGTCGCCGTCACCCGTCCCGACCGGTGTGGTCTCCCTGTCACGCCAGCGCGGTGGTTCCCCAGCCCTGTTCCATCAGGGCGAACAGGTCGCGCATGGCCCGGGCCGGGTCGTCGCTCGCATGGGCGAGGCTGCGGGCCTCCAGGACGAAGCGTGCCAGGCCGGTGACGGCGAGGTCGTCCGGGGACAGTCCGGTGGCCTCGGCGAGCGTGGCGGCCAGTGCCTTCTCGTGGCGCGACCACATGCGCCGGGCGTAATCCCGCAGCGCGGGGGTGGAGTCGACGAGGACGAAAAACGGGTCGTCGGCCCGTACGGCGGCATGGGTGTTCACCATGTGGTCGCACAGGGCGTGCAGCGCGGACTGGCCGGGGGCCCGGTCGCGCACGGCGGCGACCAGGGCGCTCTCGACGTCCGCGTCCAGGTCGAAGACGAGGGCTTCCTTGCTGGGGAAGTGCTTGAAGAGTGTGCTCAGCGAGACGTCGGCCGCCTCCGCCACCTCGCGCACACCGACGTTGTCGAAGCCGCGCTCGGTGAACAGCCGCAGTGCAGCATCCGCCAGGGCCTGCCTGGTCTGCGCCTTCTTGCGCTCGCGGCGCCCTGGTGTCGTCTCGGCCATGGCCCCACCCTACCCCGTACGGCGATTCGATCGTAAAGACGATCGACTCAAAAGTCGGAGCAATTGTACTTTTGGAGCTGCTGTGTTTTTGTGGATGTCGCGACGGGGAACCCACCGGCATCCCGCGGCCCGCCGGCATCGCATCCGGATGCGGGACCCGGAATCCGGGACGCGTCCCCCCCACCTGACCGACGTGTAGAAACGGAGCCTGACCCTCATGTCCACCACCCCTCGCATCGCCATCATCGGCGCCGGTCCCGGCGGCCTCGTCTGTGCGCGCGTCCTCCAGCGGCACGGCGTGCCCGTCACGGTCTTCGAGCGTGAGGCCGACCCCAACTCCCGTTCGCAGGGCGGCACCCTCGACATCCACGAAGACACCGGCCAGGTCGCCCTGCGCGCCGCCGGACTGTTCGAACAGTTCCTCGCCCTCTCCCGGCCCGAAAGCCAGGAGTGGCGCATGTACGACCGCCACGCGACCCTGATACGCCACGACCAGGCCGGCGAGGGCGATCTGAGCAGGCCCGAGATCGACCGCGGCCAGCTGCGCACCCTCCTGCTGGACTCCCTCACCCCCGGCACGGTCCGCTGGAGCCACGCCGTACAGGCCGTCACCCCACTCCCCCACGGCACCGTCCAGCTACACCACCACGACCGCGCCGTCGAGGAGTTCGACCTGGTCATCGGCGCCGACGGCGCCTGGTCCCGGGTACGCCCCGCGCTCTCCGACGCCCAACCCTCGTACGCCGGCGTCACGATGGTGGAAGCCCACTTCGACGACGTCGACCACCGCCACCCCGCCATCGCCCGGCTGGTCGGCGTCGGCTCCATGTCGGCCAAGACGGGCCGCCGCAGTCTGATGCTGCAGCGCAACAGCAACGCACACATACGCGCCTACATCACCTTCCGCGGCCCCCAGGACTGGCACGCCGGCCTCGACCTCGCCGACACCGAGGCCGTACGCGCCCGCCTCCTCACCCAGTACCAGGGCTGGGACGAAAGCCTGCTGGACATCCTGCGCGACAACGAGGGCGGATTCATGAATCGGCCCATGTTCGTCCTTCCCGTTCCCCACACATGGCAGCGCGTCCCCGGCATCACTCTCCTCGGCGACGCCGCCCACCTGATGCCGCCCAACGGAGTCGGCGCCAACCTCGCCCTGCTCGACGGCGCCGAACTCGCCCGGGCCGTCATCGACCACCCCACCATCGACGAGGCCCTCGACGCCTACGAAAGCGTCATGCTGCCCCGCGCCATCGACAACGCGAAGACCGCCCAGCACATGCTCGCCACCCTCATGCCTGACAACGACTCCGACGAGGCCCTCTTCCCCGACGCCGCCTGGACGGCCGGCACCCTCCCGGACTCGCCACCCGCCCATAGCAACTGAGGCCAGTCCACAGCTATATGACCTTCCGTCAGCGGCAGCTACGGCTTCACCGCTTCGACGTCCCCAGCCCGTCAGCGGCAGGCCGGCAACCTGCGTGCAGCGGCTCCGCCCTCCGGCTCACGCCCGCGCGCCGCCATCGACAGGGAGGACCGCGCCGGTCACGTAGGAGGCGCGGTCGCTGAGGAGCCAGGCGGCGGCCTGGGCGATTTCGTCGGGGTCGGCCATGCGGCCCAGTGGGGTCCGCGCCGTGATCCGTTCGAGAACACCGGGTGACTCCGCCTGGGCCCGTGGACAGACGAGAACTGGCGGCCTTCCTGCGCAGCAGGCGCGAGCGGATCAGCCCCGCCGATGTGGGACTGCCGAGCGGGCCGCGCCGTCGCACTCCGGGGCTGCGCCGCGAGGAGGCGGCGCAGCTGGCGTTCATCTCGACCGAGTACTACACGCGGCTGGAGCAGGCCCGCGCTCCACGCCCGTCGCGCGAGGTGCTGGCCGGGCCGGCCCGCGCCCTGCGCCTGTCGGACGCCGAACGCCATCTCCTCCACCACCTGGCCGGCGCACCACCGGGCCCACCGCCCGGCCCCTCCCGCGAGGTACGGCAGAGCATCCTCGACCTGCTCCAGCGCCTACCGAACGCAGCGGCAATCGTCACGTCCGCGACGTTCGACGTCATCGCCTGGAACGCCCTGGCAGCCGCCCTCATGGAGGACTTCTCCGCCCTGCCGCCGCGCGACCGCAACCTGGTGCGCCGGGTCTTCCTCGGGCCGCACCGGCAGGGGCAGCGGCTGTACGGAGTATCGGACGCGGAAGCATTCGCCCGCTCCTCGGCCCGGCAACTGCGGGCCACCGCCGCCCGCTACCCCGACGATCCCGACGTGGCTCAGCTGGTGGGCGAACTCCTCTCCGGAAGCGAGGAGTTCGCCCGGCTGTGGGCCTCCCACGACGTCTGCGCCGAACCCACCCTGTGCAAGACCTTTCAGCACCCGCTCGTCGGCCCGGTCACCGTCAACTGCGACGCCCTGGACATCACCGACCGCGATCAGCGCGTCATCATCTACACCGCCACACCCGGCTCACCGTCCGAGGAGGCACTGCGGCTGTTGTCGGTCGTCGGCACGCAGCGCATGGACGTGCCCGGCTGACGGCGCCTCAGGCGTACGGGGCGAGAACCGGCTCGTGCCTATGGGATTGCCGGAATCTCATTGCATATGTGGGCGTCTGGTGCGAATCTTCTTGCATTTGCAGATGTGGCGATACGGTGATCGACCGAGCGTGTACGAGATGCCCGGGCGTGCGCATCGGACACCTCGCTGCGCCGATCACAGCGGTACGCCCGCCACCACGGGAGGGAAGACCTCGTGACAGACGAGACACCGGAGATGACCGAAAGCCGGCGGGTCGAGGGGCTGGTTGCCGCTCAGGAGAAGGCCATCGCGCTGTTCGGCGAGGTGGAGAAGCGCGGGCTGGTGGCGCCCGGCCGGGGTGAGCGCGAGGTCAGCGACCTGGTGCGGGACCTGGCCAATGAGATGTTCGGCACCACCAAGCACTGGCACAAGCGGATCATCCGCTCCGGGCCCAACACCCTGCGGCCGTACCGCGACAATCCGCCGGACCGGGTCATCGGGCCCGATGACATCGCCTTCGCCGACTTCGGCCCGATCTTCGAGGAGTACGAGGCGGACTTCGGCCGCACGTATGTCTTCGGCGACGACCCGGACAAGCACCGTCTCCTTCAGGACCTGCCGCGCATCTTCGACGCCGGCCGTGCCTTCTTCGCCGGGCGCCCGGACATCACCGGCCGACAGCTGTACGCCGAGGTCGAGCGCCTCGCGGCGGCGGCCGGCTGGACCATCGGCATCTGGCACGCGGGCCACCTGGTCGGCGAGTTCCCGCATGAGACGAACGACGGCGCCAAGGCCGGTTCCTACATCACCCCGGAGAACGACACCCCGTTGCGCCGCACGGACCGCGCGGGGCGGGCCTGCCACTGGATTCTGGAGCTGCATCTGGTTGACCGGGAACGAGGCTTCGGCGGGTTCTACGAGCAGCTCCTCGACCTCGCCTGAGGTCCCGCTCCGTATGATGTCCGTCCGTACGGGCGGGGCCTCCGCGGTTCCCGCTGGGCTCACATCGCGGCGTGGTGGCGTGTGCGGCAGGCGTAACCCTGTGCGCTCCCGACGTGTGACGGGCCGGAAATTCGATCTTCCTACGGTGCTGGTCATGGGGTTTCCCGTCAGCGGCGGGACGCTCCGGGCTCGGGAAAGTGCACGCACGGCGGGGTGGGGTTTCGGTGGCAGCTGGCTCGAAGGACGGCAGTGTCCGTACGGTCTGCTCGTACTGCGGGGTCGGCTGCGGGATCGTGCTGGAGGTGGCGCGGGATCCTGCGGACGGGCGCCGCCGGGTGGCGAAGGCGTCCGGGGACAAGGCGCACCCCACCAATGCCGGACGCCTGTGCACGAAGGGTGCGACCAGCGCGGACATGATGGCCGCGCCCGGGCGTGCGGAGAAGGCGCTGGTGCGTGCCGAGCGGGGCGCCCGGACGGTCGAGACGGAGGTGGACGAGGCCATAGCCTCGGTCGCGGGGCGGCTGCGGGCGATCCTGGACGAGCACGGGCCGGACGCGTTGGCGTTCTATGTGTCCGGGCAGATGTCCCTGGAGGCTCAGTACCTGGCGAACAAGCTGGCCAAGGGCTTTGTCCGGACCCATCAGATCGAGTCGAACTCGCGGCTGTGCATGGCCTCGGCGGGGTCCGGTTACAAGCTGTCGCTGGGCGCGGACGGTCCGCCGGGTTCGTATCAGGACTTCGACAGCGCGGATGCGTTCTTCGTGATCGGCGCCAATATGGCCGACTGCCATCCGATCCTGTTCCTGCGGATGATGGACCGGGTGAAGTCGGCGGGCGCCAAGCTGATCGTCGTCGACCCGCGGCGCAACGCCACCGCCGACAAGGCCGACCTCTTCCTCCAGATCAGGCCCGGGACCGATCTCGCCCTGCTGAACGGGCTGCTGCACCTGCTGGTCGCGAACGGCCATACCGACGAGGAGTTCATCGCCGAGTTCACCGAGGGCTGGGAGGAGATGCCCGCCTTCCTCGCGGACTACCCGCCCGACCGGGTCGCGCAGATCACCGGCCTCCCCGAGAGCGACATCCGGCAGGCCGCGCAGTGGATCGGCGAGGCCGGTGCGTGGATGAGCTGCTGGACCATGGGCCTGAACCAGTCCACCCACGGCACCTGGAACACCAATGCCCTGGTCAACCTGCACCTCGCCACCGGCGCCATCTGCCGTCCGGGGGCCGGTCCGTTCTCGCTGACCGGTCAGCCCAACGCCATGGGCGGGCGCGAGATGGGCTATATGGGCCCCGGTCTGCCCGGGCAACGTTCCGTCCTGGCCGACGACGAGCGCGCATTCGTCGAGAGCCTGTGGAAGATACCCGAGGGCTCGCTGCGTACCGAGGCCGGGCGGGGCACGGTCGAGATGTTCGAGCGGATGGCGGCCGGCGACATCAAGGCGTGCTGGATCATCTGCACCAACCCGGTCGCCTCGGTCGCCAACCGCAAGACCGTGATCGCCGGTCTGGAAGCCGCCGAACTCGTCGTCACGCAGGACGTCTTCGCCGAGACCGAGACCAACGCGTACGCCGATGTGGTCCTGCCCGCGACGCTCTGGGCGGAGGCCGACGGCATCATGATCAACTCGGAGCGGAACCTGACCCTCGTGCAAGGGGTCGTCGACCCGCCCGGACAGGCGCTGCCGGACTGGCAGCTGATCGCCCGGGTGGCCTGTGAGATGGGCTTCGCGGAGGCGTTCACGTACACCTGCGCGGAGGAGGTGTATGAGGAGCTCAAGCAGGCGTGGAACCCCAAGACGGGCTGGGACCTGCGGGGTGTGACGTATGAGCGGCTGCGCACCACACCGGTGCAGTGGCCGGCGCCGGCCGCCGACGGCCCGGACCGCAACCCGATCCGCTATCTCAACGACGGTGTCAGCCAGACCCTCCTGGAACGTGCGGACGGCACCCGCCCCCGTCTTGCCTTCCCGACCGCGAGCGGACGCGCGCGGTTTTTCGCCCGCCCGCACCTGCCGGCCGCCGAACTCCCCGACGACGACTATCCGTTCGTCCTCAACACCGGCCGCCTTCAGCACCAGTGGCACACGATGACCAAAACCGGCAAGATCGCCAAGCTCAACAAGCTCAACCCCGGCCCGTTCGTGGAGGTGCATCCCGAGGACGCCGACGCTCTCGGGATCGCGGAGGGCGACCATCTGGAGGTCGCCTCCCGGCGCGGGTGCGCCGTACTGCCCGTCGTGGTCACCGACCGGGTCCGGCCCGGCACCTGCTTCGCGCCCTTCCACTGGAACGACCTGTTCGGCGAATACCTCAGCATCAACGCCGTCACCAGCGACACCGTCGACCCGATCTCCTTCCAGCCGGAGTTCAAGGTCTGCGCCGTCACCCTCGCCAAGACCGCCGCCCCCGTCCCGGCGGCACGCCCGAGCACGCAGCGGGAGACCACGCCTTTGCCCTCCTCACCCGCACCCATACCGGCCGCTCCGACAGCCGTCCCCGCGGACTCCCCCGTCCACGCGCTCGCCACCGTCTTCGGCATCCCCGACCTCTCCCCCGCGCCGCTGGCCGAGCCGGAGCGCCGCTACCTCGCGGGTTATCTCACCGGTCTGACCCTGGCTCCGCCCGACGGGCGCGTCCCGGTGCTGCCGCCCGATGCGCCGTTCGCCCCTGACTCCGCGCTGTGGGTCGACGGCGTCCTCGCCGGCATGTTCTCCCGCACCGCCGCGCCCGCTACCACCGCACCTGCACCCGCCGCATCTGCCCCCGGGCCCGCGCAGAGCACCGTACCGGCAGCCGATGCGGCCGTACCGACCCGTCGGCTGGTCATCCTGTGGGCCTCGCAGACCGGCAACGCCGAGGAGTTCGCCGCCACGGCCGCCGCACAGCTCACGGAGGCAGGCCGCACCCCCGAACTGCTGCCCATGGCGGACCTCGCTCCGGCACAACTCTCCGCAGATACCGACCTGTTGATCGTCACCAGCACCTTCGGCGACGGCGACGCCCCGGACAACGGCGCCGACTTCTGGCAGGCGCTGTCCGCGCCGGATGCCACACCGCTGGCGGGGATCCGGTACGCGGTGCTCGCCTTCGGCGACTCGAACTACGACGACTTCTGCGGTTACGGCCGTCGGCTCGACGAACGGTTCGACGCACTCGGGGCCACCCGGCTCCTCACCCGCACCGACTGTGAGCCGGACTTCGAAGAGGCCGCGGCGCAGTGGCTCGGCGAGGTGGCCACCGCCCTGGCCGACGTCGACGACCGGCAGCCGGTGGCCAGGGGCGGAGCCCAGACCGCTGCCCCGGAATCCACGGCCGCAGCCACCACACCGGCCGTCGCCACCCCGCCGCCCGCTCCCGCGCCTCCCGGCTACACCATGGCATCCCCGTTCGCCACCCTGCTCGTCGGCAACAGGCTGCTGAGCCTGCCCGGTTCCCAGAAGGAGGTACGGCAGTTCGCCTTCGACACCCGCGACGGCGAACTCGCCTACGAGGCCGGTGACGCCCTCGGTGTGTGGCCGGCCAACGGCGCCGGACTCGTCGCCGAATGGCTTGCCCTCACCGGTCTGGACTGCGACGAACCCGTCGACCTCGGCGACGGCGCGCCCCTCCCCCTCGAAGAAGCGCTGCGCACCCGCCTGGACATCACCCGCATCACCACCGATCTGCTCAAGTTCGTGGCCGACCGCACCGGCAGCCACGACCTGAAGCGACTGCTGCGTCCGGACAACAAGGACGCGCTCGCACAGTGGAGTTGGGGACGCCAGGCCGCCGACGTCGTCGCCGCATTCCCCGTCCGCGCGTCCGCCGCCGAATGGACCGCCGTACTCAAACGCCTCCAGCCCCGCCTGTACTCCATCTCCTCCAGCCCCCTCGCGCACCCCGGCGAGGTCCGTCTCACCGTCTCCGTCGTCCGCTACACCAACGACCTCGGCCGTGACCGCAAGGGCGTGTGCTCGACCTACCTCGCCGACCACTCCGACGACGGCCCGGTACAGGTCTTCGTCCAGCGCTCACCGCACTTCCGCCCGCCCGCCGAACCCGCCACTCCCATGATCATGGTCGGCCCCGGAACGGGCGTGGCCCCGTTCGTCGGCTTCCTCGAAGACCGCCGGGCCCGCGGCCACACCGGCCCCAACTGGCTCTTCTTCGGCGAACAGCGCCAGGCCACCGACTTCTATTACCGCCGGGACCTGGAGGCATACCGGGCATCCGGCCACCTCGACCGCCTCGACCTCGCCTTCTCCCGCGACCAGCGCAACAAGGTCTACGTCCAGGACCGGATGCGCGAGAACGGCGCCCGGCTGTGGCAGTGGCTCCAGGACGGCGCCCACTTCTCTGTCTGCGGCGACTCGGGACGCATGGCCAAGGACGTCGACCAGGCCCTCAAGGACATCGCCGCCACCCACGGCGGCATGCACGACGACGAAGCCGCCGCCTACGTCAGGCGCCTCTCGGCAGACAAACGCTACGTCCGTGACGTCTACTGACAGCGCCTGACCGCCATCTCGTGGATCCCGGTGTGCCGTCCCCGGACTTGGCCGGCGAGCGCGCGCTGTGGCGGAGCGACCTCGACACCGCCGCCGTCCGCCGTACCGGTGGAGTTCTCAACCGATGAGCGGTCCTCCCGCGTGCGCCGGCGCCCCCTTCGCACTGCTCAAGGGGGACCCGACGATGCCCTGACGACGGGACGACGAAGCAGGTGGTGTCCGAGCTCGAAGCCCCCCTCGAAGTAGCCCAACATCAGCAATTTCCATCTCAACGGCACTTTCTGGTCCGGGGGGGCTTGTACGGGGCGAGGTGATTACCTGTCGAGGCGGGTGCGGATTGCCGAGACCAGTTCGGCGATGCCCTGTTTCTTCAGCACGCTGTAGTGGTCGCCGTCCAGGTCGACCAGCCTTGGGGGAGCCGCGGAGTAGCCGGAGCTGCCCTCTATGAACGAGTAGTCGTCGCCTGCGGCCTTGAAGATCGTCACCGGCGCGTTCACGCGCCGTTCGGCCAGTTCGCGGAAGCTGTACTCGAACTCGTACGTCTGCGCCACGATCTGTGTGATTCGCCGGATCAGCTCTTGGTCCAGGTCGGGGAGCATGCGCTGGACGAACGCGATGAAGCTGTCCTCGTCTTGTGCTGCTTCGAGGCAACTGCCCAGCTCGGGCCCGGTGATGGAGCCGGCGAAGACGGAGAACAGGATCGTCACGTAGGCCGGATTGCGGTAGGCGGCTTCGCGCCCGTGGCGGTCCCCGTCGGTGCCGCGGACCGTTGGGTTGCCGGGGCAGATCAGAAGCAGGTTCTCCACCTGCGCGCCGGACTGCTCCAGCTGCCAGGCCGCTTCGAAGGCGACCCGGGCGCCGAAGGAGTAGCCCCAGAGTGTGTAGGGCCCCTCGGGCTGCGCGCGTCGGATCTCCGCCACGTCGGCGGCGGCCATTTCCCGGATGGTCGGGTAGGGGGCTTCTCCGGTGTTGATGCCGTATGCCTGTATTCCGTAGAACGGGCGGCCGAGGTCCGCTTCGTGTCCCAGGAGGCGCAGGTTCATCGGGTAGCCGCCCAGTCCCGGCCAGCAGAACACCGGGCTGCCCGTGCCCTTGGCATGCAGCGGCACCAACCGCGAAGTCGGCTCGGTGCGGTTGCTGCCGATCCGGGCGGCCAGGTCGGCCAGCTTGGGGCATTCGAAGACGACCTGGAACGGCAGCCGGGTACCGCACTCGCGGTTGATGGTGTTGACGAGGGCGACGGCGGTCAGTGAGTTCCCTCCGGCGGCGAAGAAGTCGTCCTCCACCGAGACGTTGTCGTATTTCAGCACCTTCCCCCAGGCTTCGGCGAGCCACCGTTCGTGGTGCGTCGCGGGAGCCACGTAGGGGGTTGCGGTGTCCGCGGACCGCAGGGCCTCGGAAGCGGCGAGTGCTTTCCCGTCGACCTTCCCGTTCGCGGTCAGCGGGAGCTCGCCCAGGACCAGCACCCGGTTCGGGATCATGTAGTCGGGCAGGAAGTGCGCCAGCTCATCCTTGATGATCTCCGCCGGGCCCTTCATGTGGACCGCGTCCTCGTACATGCCCTCGCTGCGGATCTGTTCCTCGCTTACCCGGCCGCCGAGGAAGAAATACGACGCGCCTGCGGTGATCCCGCAGGAGGCCAGGATGTCGTCGATGCGCCGCGCCGCGGGAAGCGGGTGGCCGGTCCTGGAGCTGTAGCCCGAGGACATGAATCCCAGTCCGAGGTCGTTGCGCTGGAGGTGGTGCAGCCTGGTCCCGAGGCTGATGTATTCCAGCCACTTCTGGTCCGCCCGGCTGACGGCGGTGATGCCGAAGGCGGCCCGCTCGTGGACCTGCTGGTTGATGGCGATCACGTGCTTGGGCAGCACCAGCTCGTCCGAGATCAGCCGCAGTTCCCCGTCCGCGTAGCGGTACTGGCCCGCCGGCAGGTCTGCCACCCGTCCGGGGTGCGTCTGCACATAGACCTCGGTCGGGTCGTGTCGTGGCGCGCTGTCGTGGGGGCGGATCTCGAATGTGCCCAGGTAGTAGTCCTCCTCGGCGACGTCCAGACGGTGCTTGACGGATGGCTGGTAGCCCAGGGGGCGGATGGTCAGCCCGTACTCGGGGAGCACTTCTTCGAAGACGCCGACCATGTGCCCGGTCTCGAACTCCAGCACTTCCTGGATGTTGTTCTTGTACACGGGCTCGACGGCGCGCTTCTTTCCGGCGAAGTGCACCGAGAGATACGCGCCGGATCGCTGCCCGGACTCTCCTATCCGCACCAGGGTGTGGTCCGCGGGGTGGTAGTAGTAGACGCCCTGTTCGAGGCCGGCTGTGCCTCCGGTCTCCAGGTACATCTGCGTCGCGTACAGCGCTCCGGGGGAAGCGTAGGCGTACTTCGGCAGCAGCCGCTCGTCGCTGTGGAACTGGCCGAACCACCGGAGAATCTCTCCGAGTTCGGCGAAGCTCACCTCGTCGAGGGTGCAGGCGCGGGCGCGGGAGACGCTGGGGGACGGCTGGCGGCCGAGAAGCTCCAGGAGATCGGCCCGGGTGACCTGGCCGCCGTCGTAGAAGCGGTACGTCTTGCGGGCGAAGACCTCTCGGCGCCGACGCCGAGAGGTCTGCCTGCCGGGCAGTTCCACCACCGGTCTGCCCGTCAGCTCCTCGGATTCCCTGAGGCCCGGGTCGGACAGCTGCGCCCTGACCTGAAGCCTGCTCGCCTTGGACTGGTGATGGGCGCCGTGGTTCCCCTGGTCCATCAACGCTGCTTCCTTCGGATTCAGCTCGATGCATGCCACCAGGTTCTGGAAGCCGGTCCTCGGGTCGTCGGTGACGACCGCCGCCGCCCGCCGTACCCAGGTGTGTTCCTCGATGGCCAGGGCGATCTCGTCCAGCTCGACCCGGTAGCCGCGCAGTTTGACCTGGTTGTCCGCCCGGCCTGCGAACTGGATGGTGCCGTCCGGGTTCCAGCAGGCCAGGTCCCCGGTCCTGTACAGCCGCTCGGTCGGGACGAACGGCGAGGGGATGAAGCGCTCCTGTGTCTGGTCAGGCCGGTGCAGGTAACCGCGGGCCAGCTGGACGCCGCCGATGTACAGCTCGCCCGTCTCGCCGATGTCCACCGGCGCCAGATTCGTATCGAGGATGAAGCACTGGGTGTTGTCGACGGGCACGCCGATCGGGACCGTGCCGGCGCCTTCCCCGAGGGTGTTCGGGTCGACCAGGCAGGCGGTGGCGTTGATGGTGCATTCGGTCGGTCCGTACAGGTTGACCAGCGACGCCCACGGAAGGTCGGTGCAGAAGGCCCGTGCGAGCTGCCGGGACAGTGCCTCGCCTCCGGAGAACACCCGCCTGAGCGTGGTGCACAGCGGGAACTCTTCGGTGTCCAGCAGCGCCTGCAGCAGAGTGGGAACGCACTGGAGTGTGGTCACGTCGTTCTTGACGATCGTGGTGATCAGCGCCTCCGGGTCCCGGTGGATTCCCAGCCCGCCCGTCACCACCCGGGCGCCCATCGCGGGGGCCAGGATCTCCCACTGTGCCGCGTCGAAACTCATCGGCGTCTTCTGCAGCACCGTGGTGCCCTTGCCCAGGTGTCCGCAGGCATGCATCCAGCGCATCTGGGACAGGACGCTGCGGTGCTCGATCATCACCCCCTTCGGCCTGCCCGTGCTCCCGGAGGTGTAGATGACGTACGCCAGGGTGGCCGCCCGGGGCGTTACGGGGTGGACCGCGGAGCACCCTGCCGCGTCGGCCACCGTGACGACCCGTGTCCCTCGCGGGGCGAGCTGCCTCAGGCGAGCAGCCAGGTGGTCCTGGGTGACGATCACCCCGGTGCGGCTGTCCTCGATCATGTAGCGCAGCCGGTCTTCGGGATACTCCGGGGACAGCGGCAGATAGGCGGCTCCGGAGAACAGGATGCCCCACACACCGGCCATCAGGTCCACCGAGGGTTCAGCGAACAGGCCCACGCAGTCATCGGCGCCGACACCCAGGCCCAGCAGGCAGGCCGCCAGCCCGCCGGCTGTCTGCTCGAGCTCCCGGAAAGTGAGGCGCCGGTCATCACCGACGACCGCGAGGGCTTCCGGCTGGGCCTCGGCCTGCTCCCTCAGCAGATCGGGCAGACAGCTGCCCAGGTGCATATCGGCTGTGCGTACAGTCAACAGTGGTGCGGTCGTCACAGCTTTCCCCTGGTGGCCGGTGCGTGCTCGGACGCATGGGAGACGGGTTCTTCGATCGCCGCGGGGACATCCCGCCGCCGCCCGGGCTGGGCCAGAACGACAGCCCCGATGACCGCCAGGGCGCCGGCCATCTGCAGGGGCGTCAGTGCCTGCCCCAGCACCAGGTACCCGAGAACCGTCGCGGTCAGAGGACTGGCGAATCCCAGCATCGACACCGCCAGCGCGGGCAGCCGTCCAATGCCGCGGAACCAGATCGCGTAGGCGAACAGCGCCCCGATCACGCTCAGATACGCAAACCCGGTGACGTTCGTACCGGTGATGTGGCTGGGGAGCCCTTCGGCGGCCAGCGTGACCGGTGCCAGCACGAGGCCGCCGACGGTCAACTGCCAGCCGGTGAACGTCAACACGCCCACCCCCTCGGGGCGGCCCCACCGTTTGGTGAGGACGATGCCGGATGCCATGCACACCGCCCCGCCGAGTCCGGCCAGGATCCCGACGGCGTCCAGGCCCGCCTGCGGTTGCAGGACCAGCAGCGCGACCCCCGCCACACCGAGCACGCACGCCGCCACCTGGAGCCGCTGAATCCTGTCCTTGAGCAGGAGTGCCGCCAACAGCAGCACCATCATCGGCTGCACCGCCACCACCAGCGCCGCCACGCCGCCGGGCAGGTGGTAGGCAGCCACGAACAGCAGGTAGAAGAAGGCGCCGATGTTCAGCACGCCCAGCACCAGGGCGCGCCACCACCACACCCCACGCGGCAGTACGCGGCCGAGTGCGAGCAGCGCCAGCCCGGCCGGCAGCGCCCGCACCGTGGAGGCCAGCAGCGGCCTGCCGGGCGGCAGCAACTCCGTCGTCACCAGGTACGTACTGCCCCATACCGCCGGGGCCAGTGCCGTCAGCGCGGACTCCAGCGCCAGCCGGTTGCCCTTCACCCGACCCCCTCAACACTGGCAGTGGCGGACTGTGCAGATATGGGCACGGCAAGGTCTCCGATTCGGGTAGGGCTCCGCGGTCAGGCCGTACGGTTCTGGGCCGCAGCCTTTCGGCCCACACGGCGTGGGCCCAGCCCGAGGAGAATAGATGAGGTTAGCCTCACCTAACAATCCCCTTAGTCGGTTTCCGCTTCAACACCCTCACGGGGCGGGCCGCCGTACCCAAGTCGTGGCCTATGAGCCCAAGTTGGACGGCCGTTCGACATACACACCCGAAACCCTTGCCAAAAAGGTAAGCCTTACCTAAGGTAGGCGCGGCGCAGGTTCCTGCCGCCGAAGGAGCCCGTGGCTAGGCGTCCTGACGGCCGTAGCGCGCCCTGCTCCAAGCCACCGCCTCGGCATTCATCGGGGAAGAGATGGCATACACGTCACCGACACGGTCCGTGCCGCGTCGCCGCTCCCCCTCCTCATGGGCCCGGAACACCATGACGGACACCTGGGAAGCGGGCTGCCAGTGCATGGTGAAGGCCGGAGCGTTCGCGTCGGGGACGTCCTCCAGGTGCACACCGCGCTTCGTCAGTAGCCGCGCCAGTTTGTCGAACCGGAGATGCCGGTCGAAGCGGCCGTATCGCTCGCGCATCGCCCCGTTGACGATGCTGCCGCCCCAGTACGAGAGCCGATGCACGTGCAGGGTGAAGTGGTGGCCCTCCCACGGGTGGTGCGGCGATTCCCGTACCCAGAAGAACTCGGCCATTCCGTAGTCGCGCCACATGTTGTGGACGTCGAGGGAGTTTTCGGCGAAGTCGGATCCCAGGATCGCGGTGACCTGGTCAGGACTGTCGGTCGGCTTGGCGCCGAGCACCGTCCCGGTGGTGACGACGTCCACGTAGAACGCGAGGGAATGCGGAGTCAACTGGTCTTTCCTTGAGGGGGATCGGGTGGCCAGTGGCCAGTGGCCAGTGGCCAGGTGGCAGTGGCCAGGTGGCAGCGGCCAGGAGTGGCCGCCTCAGCGTAGACGGCCCGGGGTGCCACGAAGATCCACCGGACAGGCGCCAGGGGCCGACCGCCACGGGCCCACTGCCCGGGGCCAGGAGCCCGGGGCAAGGCCAAGGGCCCACGGCCTACTGGATGCTCCAGCGGTGCGGATGCGAGGGGTCGACGGGGCAGGCGAAGACATTCAGCTGACCCCAGCGGCCCACGGTGACCTCGGTCGGCACGGCGCACCGGTGCGTGGGCAGGTCGCGTTCCTCAAGTGGTTTCCAGCTGCCGCTGCCGCCGTCCCATTCCCGGCTGTCGATCGTCAGCAGCAGGTCCATCGGTGCCGTGCAGGCACGGCAGTCCATGGGAGCGGGGTCGGTCAGGTGCCACGAGGCAAACCCTCCGACGCGCCAGCCGGGCGGAATGGACAGGTCGTACTGGTAGGCGGGTGGCTCAGGCGCGTCAGCATCCGTCGCGTCATCGGCCTCCTCCCCAAGGGCTTCTTCAAAGGCTTCTTCAAAGGCTTCCTCAAGGGCTTCCTCCCAGGCATCGATGCGGGCGCACAGGCCCTCGGGAAGCAGGCCGGCGAACGGGTACGTGGCCACCTGCTCCGGGTGCAGCACGCAAGGCTCCGGCACGTACCCCTTGAAGCCCACGACCTCCGGGCGGGGCGGTACGGCCAGAACCTCGGTGACCTCGGAGGACCGGCGCCAGCGGAGGTCCAGCGACATGCCGTACCCGGTCCTGCCGTGCCGGTCGAAAGGGCACCAGAACACCTGGAGCAGGTCGCAGCCGTCGGGGCCGGCCAGCAGGTCGGGGAGGTCGCGCCGGTAGAGCTGGGCGACGCCGATCATCGGCAGCGGGTCGGTGTCGGCCAACCTCGCGACGCGGTGCTCCCGCGACAGCTCCGCCAGAAGGGCCCGCTCCTGTTCCGTGGGGCCCGAGTCCGGGTCGCGGTCCCAGGCGTCTGCGAGGACCTGACGCTCCCGGTGGATGTCCGCGGGGCGCCGTCCGGTCCCCCGCGCGTGCGGTTCGGTGCACACCGGCCACGGTTCGTCCGACGGCCACAGCAGGGGCCCGCCCACGGAACTGGACGACACGGCCGGACTGCCCGGTCGCGGGTGCAGCCGGGTGGTCGTTCCGCGGTAGGCGGCCAACTCCGGGAAGAGCGCCTCAACATCGAGCGGGCGCGGCGGCGTGGTCCTCGTCATGGACGCGACCCTACGCATGAGCTGTCCTCGGCGGCCGGGCACCCCGTTGCCTCCTCCCTCAGGAGGCAGCCGGTGATCGGGCGCCGCGTCGGTGCGTCGATCTCCCGCGCCGTCAGCCCACCCGCCTGGCCAGTACCTGTCCCGGCCAGGCCCCGGACAGGAAGGGTTCGGTGCGGGTGAAACCGTTGCGCTCGTAGAACGCGACCAGTTCGCCGCCGCCACCCGCCCAGCAGTCGACTCGCAGCAGTTCCACACCGGCCCGCCGGGTCTCCTCGACGGCATGGGCCAGCAGCGCTGCCCCGATGCCCAGACCGGCGTACCGTCGGTCGGTGACCAGCAGCCGGACGTACCGCTCGGGTTCCGCGGCCGGCGCGATCGGCATCTGCGGGCTGGGCCCGGAGTCCAGCACCAGGGCTCCGGCAGGTCTTCCGTCCAACTCCGCGATGTACGGGGCATTCTCGGTCGTATAGCGCTCGACCCGGGCCACGCCACCGGGCTTTTGCGAATACGGTGTGGTGCCCCACTGCTCGGTGTTGCCGCGCTCGTTCATCCAGACCACCGCGGAGTCGAGCATGTCCAAAATGGCCGGTGCGTCGGTCAGGCTGCCCGGTCTGATCCGTATGCCATGTGTGGTGTCGTTCACGGCGGCAGCTTAGGCACTGTCGGGCGGATCATGCGCGGACCCAACGGTCACGCCCTCGCTCCGGTGCGCGCCGCGGGTTCACGTCGTGGCGCGGGCCGGGCCCTGCTCCGGGACGGCCGGGCCGGCCGCAGGGGCGATCAGCAGCCTGGTGTGGACTCCGGGGCCCAGCGCGGTCACGGTGACGGCGAGGGCGGCGGCGATCACCAACTGGGCGTTGGCCATGTAGGGGTTGAGCAGGAGCTGGGCCAGCAGCGCGGCGGTGATCAGGGCCAGCTTGGCGCCGATCACGCGGGGCGCCGACAGCGTGGGGCGGGCCGAGGGGTGGACGCCCCGGGCGCGTGACCGGCGGGCGGCGCGGATCTGGAGCGGGATGGTCAGCAGGACGAGCAGCACACGGAACGCGAGCGCGCGGAGCGCGTGGCCGGAGTGCGGGTCCAGCAGGTGCCCGAGGAGCGCGTTGGCGGCGAGGGCCGCCGTGACGATCAGGACCCGGACGGCGATCAGCCGCGCGAGCGCCCGGCCGGGGCGCGCGGCGGTGTGGAACGCGGCGGTGAGGCGGCGGTTGGCCGGCAGCAGGAGCGGCGGAAGGATCAGCAGGAGGACGACGGTGCGCAGCCCGTGGGCCCACGCGGGCTCGGCGGCCTCCCCCACCCACATGAAGGCGAGGACGACGCCGACCCCGGCGTAGACCCTGCGGATGCCTCCGGCAGGGGTGTGCTGTGACACGTGCGGGTTCATGAAGGCGGCTTCCGGCAGAAGGAACAGCGGGCGGAGGAACCGAGCGGGCAGAAGGAGGTGCGCGCGATCGAGGTTGCTGTCGTGGCGGGTCAGCTCTGGCCGGGACCGTCCGTGGGGGCGGCGCTGGCGCGGATGCCGGCGAACAGCCAGACCAGGGCCTGGCCGAAGAGTTCTTCGGGGACGCTGTCCGGGTCGACCCGTCGCAGGCGCACCAGCCCCTGGAACAGTGCGGCCACCACCGTGGCCACGGACTCGGCGGGGGCGTCGGCGGGCGCGCCCTGCTCGGCGAGCCAGGTGTCGATCAGCCCCTCCAGCGCCTGACGCGGTTCGCGGAGCGCGGCTGCCATGGTGTCGAGGACGTGCGGATTGCGCACCGCGTAGAGCCAGAACTCGGCCTGGAGCGGGGCGAAGTCGGTGTCCTTGTCTGCGACGTCCACCAGCAGACGCCCCAGTTCGGCGGCGGCCTCCCCGGTGCCGGCCTCGTGCCGGTCGAGGGTCTGGGCGGCCTCGGCGACGCGGCCCAGACCGCGTTCGGCCATCAGCTCCAGGAAGAGCGCCTCCTTGCCGCCGAAGTTCGAGTACAGCGCGCCGATGGAGAAGCCGGCGGACTCGGCGATCTCCTCCACCGAAGCCCCCGCGAACCCCTTCCGCGCGAAGACCCGGGCCGCCGCATCCAGCAGCAGCCGGCGGGTGCGGGCCTTGGCCTCGGCGCGGGTCAGTCGCTGGCGTACGGGTTCGTCTTGCTCGGCACTCATGTTGGTGAGGCTATTCGCATAGTGGGAACTATGTCAATGCACGGATAGCGTGTACAGTCCGAATAGTGGTGACTATCTGAATGGTGGTCGCGATCGGAAGTTGTGATCGGAAGCGAGAGGGCCGCGCCGAGGCCCCGGTCGATCACCGAAAGCGCCGCCGCACCCCCACCGACCTGGGAGGAGAGCGAAGACATGCTCACCGGATCCATTGATTCGGCTGGTTCCGCTGGTTCCGCTGATACCGCTGATACCGCTGATTCCGCTGCACCGGACGAATGGGCCGACGCGGACCTGACCGAACCCGACGGCCTCACGGCATCCGTCGATCCGACCCATTCCCCCGAACCCGCCGATTCCCCTCACCCCCCGCCCGGCGGGCTCCGGCTGGTCGTGGACCTCAACCGTTGCCAGAGCTACGGGCAGTGCGTCTACGCCGCACCGGCCGTCTTCCGGTTCCACGGCGAGGAGGCGCTGGAGTACGACTACGCGCCCGCCGCCGGCACCCGCCGCGAGGTCGAGCGGGCCGCCGCGGCCTGCCCCGTACAGGCCATCGCGCTGAGCAGGGCCACCGAGCCCGCTCCCTCGGTGACCGAGCCCGCTCCCCTGGTACCGGAGCGTGTCCGGTGACCGCGCCCGATGCGGTGACCGCCCCCGAGCGCATCGTCGTGATCGGCGCCTCCCTGGCCGGACTGCGTGCCGCCGAGGCACTGCGGGACGAGGGGTTCACCGGCGAGCTCACCCTCATCGGCGACGAGCCGTACGCGCCCTACGACCGCCCGCCGCTCTCCAAGGCGGTGCTGTCCGGCTGGCTGAGCACCGACCACACCGAGTTGCCGCGTCTGCGTGACATCGACGCCCGATGGCTGCTCGGCACCCCGGCCGGCAGCCTCGATACGGACACCCGCACGGTGACGCTGGCCGATGGGCGGCAGGTCGGCTACGACCGGCTGCTGATCGCCACCGGCACCCGGTCCCGGCCCTGGCCGGCGGAGCGGGGCGGCGCCCTGCACGGGGTGCACCTGCTGCGTTCCCGCGACGACGCCGACCGGCTGCGCACTGCGCTGGTCGCCGGTCCGGAACGGGTGCTGGTCATCGGCGCCGGGTTCACCGGCGGCGAGGTCGCCTCGGTCTGCCGCGACCTGGGCCTCGAGGTGACCGTGACCCAGCGCAGCGGCGCCCCTCTGGCGAGCGCGCTGGGCGGGGTGATCGGCGGCGCCGCGGCCCGCTGGTACCGCGACGCCGGGGTGGATCTGCGTCTCGGCACCACCGTCCACGCCCTGGAGGGCGACGCCGACGGCCGACTGCGGCGCGCGGTCCTCTCCGACGGCACGGTGGTGGCGGCCGAGGTGGCCGTCGTCGCCGCCGGCGCCCTGGCCAACACCGAGTGGCTGGCCGGCTCCGGGCTGGCCGCCGATGCCCGCGGCGTGGCCTGCGACGCGTACTGCCGGGCCCTCACCGACGACGGGACCCCGCTTGCGGACGTCTTCGTCGCCGGCGATATCGCCCGCTGGCCGCACCCGCTCTACCCCGGGCAGCTGCTGCGCCTGGACCACTGGGACAATGCCGTCGCCCAGTCCCGTACCGCCGCCCACAACATGACCCACCCGCCGCACGAACACCGCGGCCACCGGCCGCTGCCGGCGTTCTGGTCCAACCAGTTCGGGATGAACCTCAAGTGCCTGGGGCTGCCGGCCCTCGCCGACCAGGTCGTGGTCACCCAGGGCGCGCTCGACCAGCGGCAGTTCGTCGCCGCATACGGGCAGCGCGGGCGCCTGGTCGCCGTCGTCGCGGTGGACGCACCTCGCGTGCTGGACGGATACGGGGCCCTGATCGAGGCCCAAGGGCCCTTCCCGCCGGTGCTCAACGCCACCGACGGGCCGGACCGGCTCGAACCCCTCGACGCCGGTTTCCCCCGCACCGCCCCAGCCGCCGTCTCCCGGATCGCCGACCCGTCAGCGGGCCACCTGCCCGCCCCGTCCACGCCGCTGGACCCGCCCGCCCCGCCTATCCAGTCCACCCCGTCCGCCGAGTCCACTCCATCCACCGTATCCACGCCATCCGTCCCGTCCGTCCTGGCCGGACACGAGTGAGAGACACGAGCGAGGGAGCCACACCATGACCTCAACGATCCAGCAACAGCACTCCCCCACGGAGCTGTTCGCCCACGCCCTCCGCCACGAGAACCGCGCCAACCCCTACCCCGCCTACGAGCGGCTGCTCCAACAGCCGGTGGTACAGATGGCCGACGGATCCTGGCTGGCGACCGGACACCGCGAGATCAGCCTGCTGCTCCGTGACCCGCGGATCAGCGCCGACCGCCTCAACCCGCAACAGCAGCCGATCCGCAAGAGCCTGCTGCTGGAGGACCCGCCCCGCCACGACCAGCTGCGCCACGCGGTGACCCAGCAGTTCATCCCGCGCATCATGGGCATGCGCGACCACATCGACACACTCGTCACCGAGCTGCTCGACGCGCACACCAGCGAGCAGCCAGGAGAGCTGGACGTGGTCGCCGACCTCGCCTACCCGCTGCCGGTCACCGTCATCTGCGAACTGCTCGGCGTACCGCGCGAGGACGAGCGCCTCTTCGGCTCTCTCGCCCGCCGCCTGACCCGCGGCCTGGACCCCGTCGACACCCAGACCGAGGAGGAGATACACCAACTCCAGCAGGCACGCACCGAGTTGGTGGAGTACCTGGAGGGACTGATCGCACGGCACAACGCGGAGGGCGGCAGCGACCTGCTGGCCGGCCTGATGAACGACCAGAGCCCCGACGGACCCATGGACGCCATCGACCTTCGCGTCACCCTCGGGCTGCTGCTCATCGCCGGCCACGAGACCACCGTCAACCTCATCGCCAACGGGACCCTCGCCCTGCTGCGCCACCCCGGCCTCCTCGCCCGCCTGCGTACCGACCCCGACCTGGCCACGCCGCTGGTGGAGGAGGTGCTGCGGTACGACCCGCCGGTGCAGATGTCCGGACGCAGCGCCCTCGCCGACATCGATATCGCCGGGACCACCATCCCCAAGGGCGCACGCATCCGCCTGCTCCTGGCCGCCGGCAACCGCGACCCGCGGCGCTTCGCCGACCCCGACCAGTTCCTGCCCGACCGCGCCGACAACGCCCACCTCGGCTTCGGCGGCGGCATCCACTACTGCATCGGCGCCACCCTCGCCCGCGCCGAGGCCCAGATCGCCCTGACCGCGCTCGCCCGCCGCCTGGACTCTCCCCACCTGGCCGCCGACCCACCGCCCTACCGCGAAAACGCCATCCTGCGCGGCCCGGAACGGCTCCCGGTCACCTTCGAACGGCTGCTACCGGACCCACTCGGGAAGTGACCGCGCACTGCCGGACTGCCAGTCCGGCACCCCACGCCGCCCCCGCCCCCGCCCCGGACGGTCCAGCCGCCCGCGGCAGGGACCGGGCCCGCCCGGTCACAACATGGCCACACGACGCACACCGGCACTGCATACCGCACGGGCGGAGCGCAATCGAGCACCGGAACCGTTCACTTCCGACGGCCATAGGGCGTGGCCGATCGGTGAGGGTCATGGGGTGAGGTTGAGGAGTCGGGCGCCATGGCAACCGCCTGGCGAACCTGGGCGTCTATCCGGCTGACTGCAACGATCACGAGAAGTATCGGGGGACCGCGGACGATGTCGATCACGCTGGCCGAGGAAATCATGCTGCTCTCCCTGGACGAGGAGTCCGGGGCGCCGGAGCAGCGACAGGCGGCGGGCTGGGCCGTTGCGGGCGGGCTCCTGCTGGAGCTGGTCCTTGCCGGGAGGGCATCGGTTGAGGGCAAGTACCTCAAACTGACGGACAGGACGCCGACCGGTGAACCCTTGCTCGACGACCGCATGGCGCTGCTAGACGCCTGGCTGGGCGGCCGCGAAAAGCGCCGGGTGACGGAGTGGCTGACAAGGGACCGGCGCAAGGCCGGAAACGCGGCCGTGGAAAGCCTGTGTGCGCGCGGCGTGGTCGTCGAGCAGGAGCACCGGGCCCTCGGCCTGTTCCCGACGCGCCGCTACCCCGAGGCCGACGGTGCGCCTGAGAAGGAGCTGCGTCAGCGGCTCCAGGCCGTCGTCCTCGACGGCGCCGACCCGGACGAGCGCACGGCGGGCCTCATCGCCCTGATCCACGCTGCCAAGCTGCACCGCCTGGCATTCCCCGATGTCCCGCGTAAGCAGGTGGCCGACCGGATGGCGGAGGTCGCGTCCGGCCAGTGGGCAGCCGAGAGCGTTCGGGCCGCGATCCGTCACATGCAAGCGGCCGTAGCCGCTGTTGCCGCCAGTGCCGCGGCCGCAGGCTAGGCCGTCATCCGGCCCACCGGACCGCCCCCTGGCCAGGGCCTGCCCGACGGATCACCGACAAGTACGGCCAGAGGACCGTGAAAGCTCTGATCTTAGTGTTCGCCGCGTTTGTCGTTTTCGTCATGCCCACCTTCCTGGTGTGGCTGCTGGGGCGGCGAGCGAAGATCCCCCACTGGATGCTGATCGTGTTCTTGCTGGCCGGGTGGCTGACAGTGTTCGTCGGCCTGGCCCTCTCGCAGCGCGCGCAGCCGGGCCTGTTTCCCGATACGTCGCCCTGCTACGGCACGCGCAGCACTCCTGTCTCGCAGTATTTCCCGCCCGACTCGTTCTGCCGCCACGCAGACGGAGAGTTGCGGACGGTCAATGGGCCGAACGCCAGGCTCGTGTTCTGGACCGCCGCCAACACCACCTTGGCGATGGCGGTTGCCGCCGCCTTTGCACGGCGTCGTCAATGAGCTTGATCGCGCTCGCGTCAAAGGCGGCCCGGGCCTCGACCGCCCCGGTGGTCGGGTAGCCGGGTCACGCCGACGTGACCTTGCTGGGCGCAGCAGGACGGGAATCCGCTGAGGCGGATGCCCGCTCCCAGCCGCAGCCTGATCGCACTTCCGGGTCGCGGAGAGACTCAGCGCCGACGTCGCCCAGGGAAAAGTGCACTGAGGGTCCCGCACACCAGCGCCCCGAACAACATCCCGCCCCAAGGCATACCGCTCGGCCGATGCGCCGCCACCGAGTACGTGAAGGAGCCCAGCCCAGCAGCGAGAAGGAAGAGAACAAAGCCTCGCAGCAGCGCTCGAACCTCTGGAACGGCACCAACGTGATGCTGACCGATCTGGACCTGGCCCGCCGGCTCTACCTGATCAAGCCGCCGCCGAAGCACTGACGTACCGAACCCGGCCACCGGGACTGCCGCCGTGCTCCACCTCTTGCTGGAGGAGGCGCTGCTGCCGCTGCTACCGCTGCGCCAGTGTCCCGGCGCGTCGCCCCCGCTGTCCTCGGCGGCGACGATGAGCGGCACGACGTCCGCCTCGAAGCGGCACGCGGGCACCCCGTACGCGGAAACCCCGAACGCGAGCGATTCAAGAAGGACGCCCGTCCGGCCGGAGAAAGGCCCTGCCCCTGGCGTTCGCCCGGGGCAGGGGCGTAAGGCGAACGAATCGGCCCGAACGGCACCCGAGGGCGCTCCTGCCGTCGATCAGATCGCCGCCTACTTTGGCCGCACCATCTGAAACGGGTCCGTCAATCGGACGGTGGATCAGGGGCGGACAGGCCCTCGTACTCCGACGGTCGGCGGACCTCGCCCGCGCCCAGCGTGATCACGGCCCGGGGCCGCATGGGCCCCTCGCCGCGCCGGGAGAGCAGGACCACTTCCTCGACCACAGCCGACAGTGCGCCCAGCCGGACGGCGCACTCGACGGCCAGAGAGCGCGGATCCCGAGTGCGGCCCAGAGACAGATGCGGAGTAAAGCGATCGCCACGCCCGCGGCAGAGCGGGAACCGCATCTCCAGCGCCCGGTGCACACGGGCCCACGGCCCCAGACCGGCCGCGGCCGGATCGAGCCACACCGTCGCGTCATGCCGGTGCCGGAAGTACCGCACGCCGGCCAGACGCGCCGTGAACGCCGCGCTCTCCGCCGCCCCGGCGGACAGCAGCGGCAGAGCCCGCGCGAACTCCTCCTCCGGCACGAAGCCGAACAGCACATTCACATGCGGCGGCCACCGGCGCACCTGCGGATCATGCTCCCAGCGGATCTCCTGGATCGCCGACCAGAGCTCCTGCGGCGGCAGCCACGCCACCGCCGTCCGAGCCGTGGGCGCCACGTCGAGCGCGGACAGCGGCTCGGCCCCGCCGACATCCGGATTCCGGCCCACACTCCCATGGTCCGCGCCGCGCCCGCATCGCACGAGTCGGCGCCCCCATCACTTCATCACCACCAGCCCATGGGCGTCACAGGCCCCCATCGGAGACGGCGGTGATGGTGACGAGCGCAGCCACCCCGTCGGGGCGCACGGTGCCGGTGTCGGTGCCGGTGCCGGTGCCGGTGCCGGTGCCGGTGCCGGTGCCGGTGCCGGAGAACAGGACGGCGTCGTAGCGATGGAGCGTGACGGGGGTGGGCTGCTCGACAACCACTGTGCCCGTCAAGGCGATCACCAGTGCCAGCGTGCCGTGGGGCGGCCGGACGGCACACCGGTCGCGTACCACGCGGATCTGCGCTGTGGCCAGGCCGGGCCGCGTCATCACATTGAGATCGACCACGGGGCCGTCGAGGAGCCGGCAGTCGGTGACGGCATCCCCGGGGAAGGAGAAGGGGGCGTAGGGCTCGGGCATCGCATGCGGGGTTCCGTCGACGGTCAGCACCATGCCCGGCCCGTCCACCACCGTAATGGTCCTCTCCACCCCGGCGAAGGCGGAGAACGCACCATCGCGAGCAATCTCGGCGAGGCTCACCCGCCAGGCGAAGTCCTCCAGACCGGCTCCGGGCGGGCCGGCGGCGACCTCCCGGGTGACGCCGCCGCCGTTCTTCCAGGGCGTCGCCGCTCGTTCACCGGCCCTCAATACCCGCACTGCCATGTCGGCTCCCTTCTCATTCCTTTGCATTCCTTCTCATCCTGCAACCTCATTCCTTCCACCCCATTCCTTCCACCTCATTCTTTGGGCGCCGGCGAGCATCAGGCCGTAGCGGTGCGACTTATGGCAGTTGCGGCCCATGAGCACGATGTCGCCCGGGCGGACCAGGGCCTGGACGACGACCTTGTCGGCGGTGGAGGTCGGCGGCGACGGCAAGGGAACGGACCTCGTCGTCGAGGGTGAGGCCGTGGCCCGACTTGGTCTCCATGGTCGTGGTGCCCTGCCAGAGCGCTTCGTGGAGATGGCGGTGCACGCGGCGTGGAGTGCGGTGTCGGATGCGGCCCGGGTGGCGGCGACGGTGGTGCGGCCTGCGTGAGACCCGCAGGGTCACTGCCGCCCCGGCGTCCGCCCCGGTCCCCGCCAGGGGGGAGCGCCGAGGCAAGCCCCAAGCCGCCAGGAGTTGATCCCCCGGTGAGGCGGTTCCGTCCCTGGGGAAACCAGTGTCGTCCACCACCCGCCGACAGGACCAGCTGACAAAGCACAACTACCAGGAGCGCGGAGAACTGCGTGAGCGACCCGAGACGAATCCGCGCCCGTCGGAGTGCCTCACCCGTCGTGCACGGCGGCGCATCCATACACCGCGGACTGCCCCAACTGCTCCTCGATCCGGATGAGTTGGTTGTACTTGGCCGTGCGGTCCGACCGGGACAAAGACCCGGTCTTGATCTGCCCGCACCCCGTGGCGACGGCCAGATCCGCAATGGTCGTGTCCTCCGTCTCACCGGAACGGTGAGACATGACCGCCGCCCATCCGGCCCGCCGCGCAGCGCCCACCGTCCCGAGCGCCTCGGTCAGCGTCCCGATCTGGTTGACCTTGATCAGGACCGCGTTCCCCACCCCCGTACGAATGCCGTCCCGTACCAGCGCCTCGTTGGTGCAGAACACATCATCCCCGGTCAGCTGACAGCTCCCCCCGACACGCGCCGTCAGCTCTCGCCACCCGTCGAGGTCGTCCTCGGCCATCGGGTCCTCCACCGAGACTATCGGGTACGCGTCGATCAGCTTGGCGAGGTAGTCGACCTGTTCGGCGGACGTGCGCCGCACCCCCTCCCCCGCGTACGCGTACACGCCATCCCGGTAGAACTCCGACGACGCCGGGTCCATGACGAGGCCGATGTCCGCGCCGGGCCGGTACCCGGCCCGCTCGATCGCAGCCATGACGAAGTCGAGCGCCTCCTCGGCCATGCGCAGCGCGGGCGCGAAGCCGCCCTCGTCGCCGACGCCCGTGGAGTGGCCCGCGGCCAGCAGATCGCGGCGGAGCGTGTGGAAGACCTCGGAGCCCATCCGGACGGCCTCCGCGAAGGATCCCGCACCCACCGGCGCGATCATGAACTCCTGGAATCCAGCGGATTGTCGGCGTGGGCGCCGCCGTTGACGATGTTCATCATCGGCACCGGAAGCACGCGGGCGTCAGCCCCGCCGAGATAGTGGTACAGCGGCTGCCGGTGCGAAACCGCGGCGGCCTTCGCGGCGGCGAGGGAGACCCCGAGCAGGGCGTTGGCGCCGAGCCGCGCCTTGGCGGGCGTGCCGTCGAGCGCGACGAGCACGGCGTCGAGGCCGGCCTGGTCGTCGGCGTCACGCCCGGTGACGGCATCCGCGATCTCGCCCTTCACGTGGGCCACGGCCCGGTCGACGCCTTTGCCGTGCCAACGCTGAGCGTCGCCGTCGCGCAGCTCCACCGCTTCGCGGGCGCCGGTGGAGGCGCCGGTGGGGACGGCGGCGCGGCCCAGGGATCCGTCGGCGAGGACGACGTCGACACCTCGCGACGCCATGGGAGAGCAGGCGGCCGCCTCGGCACGCCGCTACCGCACGGACAGCGTCCAGCCGCGCCGGGAGGCATTGTTCGCTGCCCTGCACGCCTCATGACAGCGGCCGCTACGGTCCCTGACCACTGAACCCTACCGACTGTAAGGTGACGTCATGTCTGGAACAGGGCCCCGCAGCGCAGGGGAACGGCGCAGCGCCGGTGCGCTGGAAAGCGAGGTGCTGGCGGCTCTGTGGGCAACCGACCGGGCCCTGACCCCGTCCGACATCCAGGCCGACATCGGTGGCCTCGCGTACAACACCGTGCACACCATCCTCAAGCGGCTGTACGACAAGGGCCTCGTCATCCGTGACGCGGACGGACGGCGCGGTGCCTACCGCCCCACCAAGGACGCCGCCGAGCTGACGGCCGAGGTCATGCACCGGGCCCTCGACAAGGGTCCCGACCCCATCGCCGCGCTCCAGCAATTCGTCATCGGGCTCAGCCCCGAGGAGGAGAAGGCACTGCGCGACATGCTGGGCGGAGGGCAGAGCCCGTGAGGATCGACGTTGCTGAACCACACCACCAGGTGTTCGGCGTCCTCGGCCCCCGCCTCCAGAACACCGTCGGTGCGAGGAACTGCGCCGGGGTCAGCCCAGCCGGCAGGAAATTGTGGAGCGTTCTCTTTCGCCGTCTCCGCCTCTGACCGACGTACAGGAACCGCCGGAAGCTACCGATTAGTTCGGAGCAACCGGATGTCGAGGAATGCCATCTGTGTGGTTGAAAGGGCCCTACCGGGCTCGAACCACCGAAGCCGGCGGTAATTCACACCTTGAATTCCCAGGCGTTTGGTAGACGCGTCGTGTGTGATGCAGCGCTGTTCCTCGTTCTTCTCCGTCACAGTTCCGTCATGCGCGCCTTTACGAGTGGGGTAGGCGCGCGTGGCGGTCGAAGGGAATTCGCATGCCCGCATTCTCAGCTGTCGTACGACGGCAGCGCAGACACAGCCGCGTGACAGTCTCCGTCGCCACTGCTCTTCTCGCCGGTGCGTCGGTACTCGGTTCACAGGCGCCGGCTTTCGCTGCCGACGCACCCCCGGCGCCCGCGAACATCTATGAATCCGACGACCAAGTCATGGCAGACCTGGCCAAGTGGTCACCGCTTCAGGATTCCGAGAGCGTGATGGGCCTGCCCACCGGTCTCGATGACAAGCAGGTCAACCTCTCGGACGTGCAGGGAGGACAGGTCAACTACAGCCCCGATCAGGCCGTCAAGGATGCCCAGGCCGCGGCCAAGGCGTTCGCCGACGACCCCAACACCAAGGAGCCTGCCCGCGAAAGCGCCAAGAGGCTCTACCAGCCCATCTCAGGTCTCAAGGAGTCGCCCAACTACACCGCCCCTGTCTTCACCGGCAAAGCCGGCTACACGGACGAGTGGACCCATGAAAATCTCGACCAGCTCTGTAATCGACCGAACCACGACCCTGCGCGCGTCGGCCAGAAGCCGCCCTGCGCCTTCGTCGGCAAACTCACCGACAAGTATCCCGTCCGAGGCTCCGCCGGGGACGGCCTGGCCGGCGGCGGGAAGCTGACCTACAAGATCTCCAGCTCGGTGGCCGACGAGAAGAGCGAAACCGAGGGCTGGTCAGTAGGCGGAAAGATCACACCGAAGGTCAGCGACGGAAAGAACGAGCTTCCGGGAGAGGCGAGTTTCACCTACAGCTACTCGTCCACCTCCACCAAGAAGCTGCAAAGCACCCTGGAAACCGACGTCGAGATGACGGTGCCCGACGGGAAGAACAAGGGCTGGCTGGAACCCCGGGGCAACGGCGGGTATTACACCGGCTATATCGTCTACCGGCAGAACAACGACACCGAGCAGAGGATGGTAGCCGTCCCGGCCCGTGTCTATGTCCAAGCCCACGACACGACCAGCCCAATCACCTGGTTCAAGCGTGTGAGGTAGGGCCACACCGGCAGTCCGTACAACGGCGCGGCTCGCCCCGGGAAGTCGGCGGGGCGAGCCACGCAGGGGACTCCCGGCGGCCCCGGGGAACAGCCCTCCCCCCTCCTCCCCCTCTACACCGTTGTGCACCCGGCCGGTGCCGTCTCCATGGCATGCGCACTCATCACAGCGGCCCGCGCTTTCCCGTTGGGAACCCTTGGCGGGCGCTGCGCCACCGGGTGGCTGCCTTCCCACGGCGAAGGGGACGCTCGTCGAGAAGAACGGTGATTGCGACGGCCTCGGCGATGTAGCGGTAGGCGGTGGCGAGGAAGCGCAGGGCAGGGCAGGGCTGGGCTGGGCTGGGGCTGGACAGGTCCAGTCCGGACGGGTAGACGAAAACCTGAAGCCTCCGGTCGACATGGACCTTCTTGGTCGCATACCCATCTACCAGCGGCTTCAGGTGTCCGTCAGCTCAACTGCTCAACCCACACGACGGGTTGTGAGAGCTCACGGCATGATGCCTCGGGTGAACCCGATGAATGGCACATCTGACCGACCCCGAACACGCTGGGGAGTTTTCACCCAACGGGATTTCCGTCTGCTCTGGCTGGGCGAGACCGTGAGTGGGTTGGGAAACAGCATCACCGTGGTGGCCTTGCCGCTGATCGCGGTGGGGGTGTTGGGCGCCAACTCAACCGTTGTCGGCCTGATCTCCGCGGCGGTGTGGCTGCCTTGGCTGCTGGTCGGTCTGCCAGTGGGTGCATGGGTGGACCGGATACGCAAAAGGCCACTGATGATCGCGTGCGATCTGGTGTCCGCCGCGGCGCTGGTGAGCATTCCACTGGCGGCATGGTTCGACGCGCTCACCTTTGAGCACATGGCCGTCGTCGCGTTGATCTGCGGCACCGCGGCGGTGTGCTTCAACACTGCCTACCACTCGTACATCCGGATCGTGCTCGACGGCCGCGACCTCCTGGAGGGCAACGCCAAGCTGCAGGGCAGCGAGGCCGTCACCCAGGTCGCCGGGCCGGGCGTAGCGGGGCTGCTCGCCCAGGCGTTCGGCGCGGTCACCGCACTCGTGGCCGATGCGGTGACGTTCATGATCTCCGCGGTCTGCCTGAAACGGATCAGGGCGGTCGAGCCGGACCATGCTCCCGACGAGGAACACGCCTCCCTCCGACGGCAGATCATCGAAGGGCTCCGCTTCGTGAGCCGGGACCGCTACCTGCGGCCGATGGTCACCTGGGGCGCCGTGATCAACATGGCGCTGATGGGCTACCAAGCGGTCCAAGTCGTGTTCCTCGTCCGCACCGTCGGGCTGAACCCGGCCACGGTCGGGTTGCTGCTGGCCAGCGGCAGCACCGGTGGCATCGTGGGCGCACTGGTGGCCACCAGGGTCAGCCGGCGGTTCGGCACCGCGCGCGGTCTGCTTCTCCTGCAAGCCGCCACCTCGCCGTTCGCGTTGCTCATGCCGATGACCACGGCAGGGACGGGACTGCTGCTGTTCGCGATGGGAGCCTTGCTCGTCGGGATCGGCATCTCCGTGGCCAACATCGTGGTCGGCAGCTTTCGGCAGACCTACTGCCCGCCGCACATGCTCGGCCGGGTCGTGGCGACATCCATGATGATCAACCACAGCACCATCCCGATCGGTTCCCTGCTCGGCGGCGTGCTCGGCGACGCCGTCGGATACCGGTCGGCCATGTGGATCACGACGAGTATCGTCGCACCCTGCTGGCTCATCCTCGCCATGAGCCCGATGCGCCGCGAGCGCGACCTGCCACAGGTCTACGAGCCAGAGCAGGCGCACGCCAAGGACTCCAGCACGAGGGCTTCCCCCTGATGTACCACTGGCGGGTGCTGCCCGACTCGACGCCCTTGCCCGAGGAACTGGCCGACGTCGAACGGGCTGTTGCCTACTGGGGCGGCGGATCGCAGGTGCGCCGCCGGATCGAGGCTCTCCGGCAGTCCTCGGCGAGCGTCGCGCTGTTCCTGGAGTACATCCCGCAGAACCTGCACCAGTGGCTGGGCACTCAGATCGAAGCAGGCGACGAGGCTGCCGACCGGGCCTGCACCATGGTGGAGAAAAACCTGGAAGCCGGAATCTCGTTCATGAACGCTCGGGGGCTCCTGCACTTCGACGCGCATTTCGAGAACATCCTGACCGACGGTCGGCGCCTCTACTTCGCGGACTACGGCCTCGCGGTCTCCTCCCGCTTCGGCTGTCACGGGACGAGGCCGACTTCTTCGACCGGCATCAGACCTACGACCGCTCTTACATCACCACATATCTGATGAACTGGCTGGTCACGGCTCTTGGAGGAGATCCGCCGGCTCGGCGGGATGTACAGCTCCTCCGTTTCCTGACGGACGCCTGGAGGCCGGCACTCGACAGGGATCGGTCCCCCTCCGTCGGCCTCCAGCAGCACCCCTGGGCACGGCGCCGGTCCGACCACGCGGGCATTCGACATCAAACCCGCGCAACAGCTCGGACAATGAAACTACTCGAACCAGTCGTCTGGACCTACTCGTCCAGGTCTAGACGTGAATGTCAAACACCGATGCCGCATTGCGAAATGAGAACTGTTGGCGTTCCGCCTCGGAGGAGAAGTGCCCCATGAAGGAACGGATCTCCTCTTCGGCCGGTCGTTGGAAGGGGTAGTCGGTCGAGAAAATCAAACGGTCGACTGAGGTAACCGACAGGGCGTGCTGTAGGAGTGCTGGGTTGAGCATGCCGGAGTTGGTGATGTAGAAATTCGATCGGATGTAGTCGGATACGGAGCGCCGCAGGCCGGCGATCCGGGAGATGCTGTCGGCCCGATCCAGCCAGAACAGCAGCATCTCTCCCCAATGGCCGAGCACGACCTGAAGGTCGGGATGACGGTCGAAAGTACCTCGGAGGATCAGCCGCAGCGCCGCTGTTGCGGTATCCATGTGCCATCCCCAGCCGAAAGTGGCCAGGGCGAGTTCCGTCATGGGGTCGAATCCGCGATATGAGGCATCACGGACACCAGTTGACGGCAGTTGAGGGTGGATGAACACGGGCTGACGGAGTTCCGATGCCGCGCCGAAAAACTCGTCGTAGACGGGATCGTCGAGAAACAGGTTCCCTGATCGGCCGTAGACCATGGTTCCCACGTGCCCCATACCCGCGGCTCGTTCAAGCTCGGCCGCAACGTCCTTCGGTGAGGACATGGGCAGGGTGGACAGCGAACGAAAGCGGGCAGGGTTGCGGGCGACGGCCGCCGCGGCCACGTCGTTCGCAGAGCGACTCATCGCGAGGGCTTCCCTGGGTGGCAGCGACTGGGATCCGGGCGGGATCAGGGCGAGGATCGACAGGTCGATGCCCTGGGCGTCCATGGTTGCCGTGCGGCGCGCCTCCAGGTCCTCCAGGCGCTCCTGGTTGTCGTCCATTTCCCCGAGGACGAGGCTTTCATCCGGTTGCGGCAGGGCGTGGAGGGCGGCCGTCAGGTCCGGCTTACTCCAGTGTTCTTCGATGGCGATGAGAGGCACGATCTCCTCCTTGAGGCCGCTTCGGGGTCGGCGAAGTCGCGGCCGGTGGGTGCTGGGATGGGCGGCAGGGCCGGAAGGCTCGGTCGTTGCTCTGGCTACAGCAGGTTCACTGCCGTCCGTTGTGTCTGCATCACGCCGGGCTGCCGTGGGATCTGCGTCAGGTTGCGTTCAGCAGATGGCAGGGCTCACCAGGGGACGGTCTGGCCGAAGCGGTCCAGATACGCCAGACCGGGCGTGCCCAGTTTGGAGAGCAGGACGTCCACCAGCAAAGGGACGCTCTCCTCGATGGTGAACGGCGCGTCCGGACCACCCAGGGCGGTGCGGATCCAGCCCGGCGCCATGAGCACGAAGGTGCGCTGCGTCTCACCTTGTCGGGCCGCGAAGCTCTTCATGAACATGTTCAGGGCTGCTTTGCTCCCTCGGTAGACCTCGCGGCCTCCGGCCGTGTTGTTCGTGATGCTGCCCTGTCCGGAGGACATCGCCCCGATGAGTCCCGTCGGGGACACCAGGTCTTCGAGGGCTTCGATGACGCGCATGGGGCTGAGCGCGTTGGTGACCATCACGTCGATGAAGTCGGCTGCCGCGACCGCGCCGATCGGCCTCTGCTCATTGTTGGTGGTGCCCGCGTTGACGAAGAGCACGTCGAGTCGGCGTTGTGCCAGACGTTCGTACAGCGGGGGCAGATGACCGGGGTCGTTGATGTCGAGATGCTCGATGGTGACGCGCCCGTCGGCGTGGTCCGCGAGAGCGTGCAGCGGCGTTCGGGCAGTGGTGTCGCGGACGGTGCCGACGACGTTCCATCCCCTGTCGACGAACTCGGCCGCCATCGCGTGGCCGAGGCCGCGCGACGCCCCGATGATGAGAGCGGTCGGTTGGTGTGGGTCAGTCCCAGTCGATGACATCCAGCGTCATCTCCGTTCTTCGGGTCTTCGCGTCTTCGGGTCTTCGCGTCTTCGCGTCTTCGCGTCTTCGCGTCTTCGCGTCTTCGCGTCTTCGCGCGTTGTATTCCGTTCGGGCTTCGTCGAGGCCCCGGGTCGGCACAGGGTGAGCCCGGTGGTGTGGCCTCTCACCCCGTGCGCTTCAAGCGTTTCGCCCGCACTGCATCGCAGGCCAGTCACGAGCACCCCTTTGTACGATTGCCGGCATGGCAAGGGCTCTCATAACGGAATCCGCTTCGGTACAGCTCGACGACGTGCGAATCATTCGTGCGTTGCAGATCGCTCCGCGGGCTTCGTTCGCCTCGATCGCGGCCGCGCTCGGCCTGACCGAGGGCGCCGTCAACCGCCGGTATCGCCGCCTGCGCGCCGACGGCGTCATCCGCGTGGCCGGCGTGGTCAACCCAGGATCCCTGGGGCAGAGCAGGTGGCTGGTGCGACTGCGCTGCCGACCCGGCAGTGTCGCGGCGATCGCCGACGCGCTCGCCAAGCGTGACGACGTCAACTGGGTAGCCCTGAGCGCGGCGGGCTGCGAGGTCACCTGCGCAACGCAGTCCCGGACGCGGGAACAACGCGAGGACCTCCTGGGGCAGCGGCTTCCCCGCACTGCCGCGGTGATCGACATCAACGCCTTCGCCATGCTCCGCCAGTTCCTCGGAGGGCGCGGCCACTACTGGTCCGCTCTACAGGGCACACTGTCCCCGGAGGAGGAAGCCTCGCTGGGCAGCGGCGGGCCCCCTTTCACCGAGTCCCCGGTCGTCACTCGCGAGCCACTGCACCTCACCCCCGAGGACGAGAAGATGCTCGATGCGCTCGCTGCGGATGGCCGCGCGAGTCTCGTCGATCTCGCCACGGCCGCCGGCCTCACTCCCGGACGCGTCTCGCGACGCCTTGATGCTCTGCTCCAGCATCGCGTCGTCCACATCGATGTCGAGATCGCCGCAGCAGCCTTGGGCTATCACGCTCGCGCGAACCTCTGGCTTCGCGTGCACCCGTCGGCGGTGAAGAGCGCGGGCCGCGCACTCGCGCAGGAACCCGAGATCGCCTTCGCCGCAGCCATCTCCGGGCCCTGGAACCTCCACGCCGTGGCGCACTGCCGGGACCTCGACGAACTGTTCGAGTTCACGTCGGATCGCATCGGGTCCCTGGCCGGACTGCAGAGTATGGAGGTCTCACCCGTGCTGAAGCACGTCAAGCAGGCCGGCACTCGGCTCTCCGACGATCGCCTCGTCGAGCCATCCCACGCTCGGGCGCGACGCTGAGAGATCGGGTTCCCTCACGAAGTCCGGGCCTTACGGGACCACGTCGTTTCGTGATGAGCGTTCAGCAACTCGCCTCCCCACCACCTACTCCCCCATGCCCTTTGCCTCGCCCTTTGCCTCGCCCTTTGGTCCAAGCGGACGCCAACGCGGTCATGTCGACAGCGGCAGCTCATCAGAGGTACATCAAGAGGTGCGGGAGACTCTTGCGCCGGTGAGCCGCCGGGCATGTGATGGTGACGTGAACAGCGCCTGGCTTCTGCTCGACCGTCCGCCTCATCCGGCGGGTCCGTGTCGTGCGCCATGCTGCCTGGAGATTTCCGCCTTCCGCTGATACCTCTCCCGCACCCCTACTACGCGCCGTGACCTGATCCGGCGTCCCTTTTTGTATACCCGTACGCCGCCGCCCCCCGAGGGCCGATTCGGCGTACCACCCGTTTCTCCTACCCGGAAGAGATCATGTCCGTCTTCGACCTTTCCTCCCGTACCGTCCTGGTGACCGGCGCCACCTCCGGCATCGGCTACGAGACCGCCCGGCAGCTCGCCGAGCGCGGTGCCACCGTCCTCGTCCACGGCCGCACGGCCGAAGACGCACAGGCAGCCACGGACAAGCTCGTCGCCGTCGCAGGCATCGACGCGGCCCAACTCTGCGCATTCAGCGCGGACTTCACACGTCTGGAGGAGGTCGAGACCATGGCGCGGCGCGTCGTTGTCGAGCATCCGCACCTCGACGTCCTGGTCAACAACGCCGCCACCGCCGCCCCGGAACGCCACACCCTCACCGCCGACGGCAACGAAATCGCCTTGCAGGTCAACTTCCTCGCGCACTACCTGCTGACCTGCCTCCTGGAACCCGCACTCACCACCGACCCCGGCGGCCGGGTCGTCAACGTGTCCTCGTCGCTGCACCGCACCGCCTCCATCCAGTGGAGCGACCCGCACCGCGCCCGCCGCTACTCCCGGCTCGCCGCCTACGCACAGTCGCAGCTCGCGCTCACCGTCTTCGCCGCCGACCCGCGGGTCACGGCTGTCTCCGTGCACCCGGGCGTCTGCGAAACAGACCTGCTGCCGCTCTATGCGAACAGCGGTGAACCCGCGACGGAGGGCGCCGCCCATGTCGTACGCCTCTGCGACCCGGCCACGGAGATCGTCAACGGCACCTACTACGACCGCGACCAGCGCGTGGAGCCCGCCCCCGTCGCGACCGAGGACCGCACGCTCAAGCGCCTCACCAAACTCGCCGACCAGCTGGTCGGGCAGCACGCCTGAGGAACACCACCGTCTGCGGAACACCACCGTCAGAGATACACCAATTCGCCGAGGAACACCCTTGCCTGATGGGCCATCAGGCAATGTCCCCAGAACGAAAGGCCCCTGTGCCCATGTCCAAGCGCGCCCGTAAGAAGTCGGCCCGCCGCAAGAAGAAGGCCAACCACGGCAGTAGGGCCGGCCAGAGCTGAACGACCGGGCGGGGCGGCACCGTGCCGCCCCGCCCCTCCACCCGCGAGCGTCACAAGGAGCCACCGTGATCAAGCTCTCCCACGATCAAGCCGCCGCAGTCTCCCACTGGTTCGCCGCCGGGCCCCCTGGGGCAACGGCGCTGGCCGAACACGCGCTGGTCCCGGGAGCAGGTCACTGGTGGGCCGACCGTCCCGTCGACCCCCGAGCCATCGCCGTGGCCTGCGCCGACCACCTGCTGCTCCGCGGCGACCCCACCGCCCTGGCTCCGCTCGCACTCGCGCCGTTCGCCGCGCACCATGTCCAGGCCCCGGCCCGCTTCCTGCCCCTGCTGAGCCATGCGTTCGACGTCCTCGTGCCGTGGGAGCGCATGGGCTACGTCCGCCGCGTGCCCGTACCGCCGCCTTCGCACCCCTCTCGTGGGGTGACGGTGCGCCGACTGACGCCCGAGGACGCTCCAGCGGTTGCGGCGCTGGGGGCCGAGTCGGCCTGGATACATGCCAGTTGGGGAGGCCCGGCAGGTCTCGCCGCCTCGGGACACGGCTGGGCGGCCTTCGGGAGGGACCGTGTGCTGGCCCTGGCCTGCACATACTTCCGGGGCAGCACATACGAGGACGTCGCCTGCCTCACCGTTTCCGAACACTGCCGCCAGCGCCTCGCACTGGCCTGCGTCACCTCCCTGTGCCAGGACATCACCGCCCGCGGCCACACCCCCAGCTGGACGTGCTCGGGGGACAACCGCCCCAGCCGGCTCCTCGCCTGGACCGCCGGTTTCCGCCTGGAGCACGAGTACCTTCACCATCTCACCGGACAGCCCGCGCGCCGCGTCGCGGGTCTCGCCGCCTGAACAGCACCGATCACGAGGAGCCCCCCATGACGACGCGCCGCACTCCGCGCACCACCCTCGCCTCGGTGACGATCCTCAACGGCGGCCACGAGCTCTCCGTCCACGCCCTGAAACGGCGAGACGACTCCTTCTCCCTCCACTACACCGTCGCGCCGCCCCTGCCGGACGCGGCCGAGGCCACCCCCGTGCTGCTGGCCCTGGAGGCGATGGACGACATCGGCAACGAATACGTCGACCGGGGCGGCGCCTACGGAGCCGCGGACGACGGCACATGCACCCGTGGCAGCATCACCGCGCAGCCCGCCCTGGCGCCGCAGGCAGGTGAGATCCATGTACGGCTCACCTTCCTCCGCGACGGCGAGGAGCACCCCTGCCATCTGATGCTGCGCACCTCGGCCACCAAGCCCTGAGGCCGAGCCTCGACAGGACCGGCGAACCGCTCGCACCACGGCGGCGTGCGCCGGGCACCCGGACACCGGTTTCCCGCACGCGCGGCACACTGCGCCCTGGAACCCGAGGGCGTCTTCGCTCCCGTGAGCCTCAGCTGATCGACGGCAGCCGCACCTGGCCCATGGCGCGAAGTGTGTGCACCGCTGACGACCCGAAGTCAGTAAGACGGTGGCAGAAACCTGACAACACCCGGTACGTTTTCCTGTGGAGTGCCGGGAAGTCTGGTCGGCGACGGTTCAGCATGGGCCGAAGCCACCGAGAGACGAGTACGTGACCGACCTTACTGCCCTCCTCCTTCTCGTCGTGTTCGCCACTTCGGTGGCCACCGGCGCGCGACACTGGCGCATTCCCGCCCCTTCGCTGCTCGTCGTCGGTGGCCTGCTCATCGGGATGCTGCCGTGGATACCGGACGTTCAGGTGGCGCCCGAGGTGATCAGTGTGGTCGTGCTGCCGCCGTTGCTGTTCGCGTCCGCCGAGGAGATTCCGTGGCGTGAACTGCGGGTGGTGTGGCGGCCGGTGACCGTCCTGGCCTTCGGGCTGGTGCTGGCCACCGCGGCGGCCGTGGGGGCGGTGGCCTCCGTGGTCACCCCGCTCAACACCACCATGGCGTTCGTCCTGGGGTCGGTGCTGGCCAGCACCGACCCGGTCGCGGTGACGGCGCTGGGCCGCAAGATCGCGCTGCCGCCGCGCATCCAGGTACTGGTCCAGTCCGAAAGCCTCTTCAACGACGCCACCAGCCTGGTCCTCTTCAAGGTCGCAGTGGGCACCGCCATAGCCGCCCATGCGGTCACCCTTCCCGCGGCCGGCGGTCAGTTCGTGGTGCTCGGCGGTGGCGGGGCGCTGGTCGGTGGTGCCGTCGCGGGGGTGGTGGCGCTGATCCGGCGGCGGACCGAGGACCCGGTGCTGGAGACGGTGATCGCCCTGGTCACTCCGTACGCCGCCTACGTCCTCGCCGAGGACCTGCACACCTCGGGCGTGACCGCGGTCGTGGTGGCGGGGGTGGTGCTCGGCAGCACCGGGCACAAGCTCACCAACGCCACCATCCGGCTCCAGGTGCACGCCGTCTACGGCACGGTGGTCTTCCTGCTGGAGAGCGTGGTCTTCGCCCTCATCGGCCTGGAACTGCCGGCGCTGGTACGCCAACTGACCGCGGACGAGCGCGGCTGGCCGCTCGGTGTGCTCGCGGTCGCCGGCACCGTGATCGCCGTACGGCTTCTCGGGGTCGTTCCCCTCTCCGCCGTCATGCAGCGCCGCCGCGGCAACGGCACGGTCACCTGGCGGATCCCCGCGGTGGTTTCCTGGGCCGGCACCCGCGGCGTGATGCCGCTGGCCGCCGCCCTGTCCATCCCCTTGGCCGCCGACGACGGCAACCCCCTGCCGCACCGCCCGCTGATCCTGGTCCTGACCACTGGCGTCGTCGTCTTCACCCTCGTCCTCCAGGGCTTCACACTGGCACCGGTCGTCCGCTGGTCCAAGATCGCCCTGCAACCGGAGCACACCGCCCGGGAGGAGGCGCACGCCCGCGCCGGCCTGGCTCGGGCCGGGCTGGACCGCCTGGATGAGCTCGAAGCCGTCGAGGCCGCGCCCGCCCCGCTCATCGACCAGTTGCGCCGGGGCCTGCTCGCCCGCCTGGACCAGGCCGACGCCGACCGGTCCGACGACGTCACCTCGTCCTCATGGCTCTCCGCAGCCGGCTACCGGGAACTGCGCCGCACCGTGATAGCCGCCGAAACGGCACAGCTCCAACGTCTGTACGCGGACAACCACATCAGCGACCTCACCCGGCGGCGGCTGCAACGCCGACTGGATCTCGAAGACGCCGGGCTCGGCGACGAGTGAACGTCATGACTCCGGAGGCGCGGAGGTCAGCGGACGCGGCTCAGAACCGGTCCGGGAACTTGACGCCGAGCACCAGCAGCCCGACCAGCGCGGCCGCCACCAGCAGTCCCACCACTCGCTCCACGCTCACGACACCCCCACCGCCACCATCGAAACTCCGCGCATCAGGGACCTCCTCGATTCTCATCCCACGACCGACCGGTACCAGCGTGTCGGCGATGCGATGGGCAGACGAACAACGCGGCCGGTTCCCTAACAGGATCCGTACGAGGCAGGCGTGCCCCGTACGGCGAGCTCGTCCCGTACCGCCGGCACCGGCGCGGCGGGCAGGGAGACGACCATCGTCAGACCGCCGCCGGGAGTCTCCTCGGGTGTGAGGGTGCCGCCCATCGCCTCCGTGAGACCGCGGGAGAGAGCGAGGCCGAGCCCGAGGCCGGTGGTGTTGTCGGTGTCGCCGAGCCGCTGAAACGGCTCGAACGCCCGCTCCCGGTCGGGAAGTTGGATGCCCGGGCCGCGGTCGGTGATCCTCAGCTCCACCCGTCCGGCCAGCGCACTGGCGCCGATCGTCACCGGGCGCCCGGCGGGCGAATGACGTACCGCGTTGGACACCAAGTTGGCGAGGACGCGCTCCAGCAGCGGTGGGTCCGCGAGCACATCGGGGGCGGTCTCCAGCCCTTGGGTCAGCACATGGGCGAGCACCTGCGGGGGTGAGCCGGGCAGGGTGTCCAGCGCTGCCGGGAGCACTTCGGTGAGCGCGATCGGCTCCAGATGCAGGGTCAGCGCACCGGCCTGGAGCCTGCTCATGTCGAGGAGGTTGTCGACCAGACGGCTGAGTTTGGCCAGGCACTCCTCGGCGGTGGCCAGGAGTTCCTCGCGGTCCTCGGGGGAGAAGTCGACGTCGCGGCTGCGCAGCGAGCTGATGGCAGCCCAGCAGCCGGACAGCGGTGTCCGCAGGTCGTGGCCGACCGCGGCGAGGAGTGCGGTGCGCATGCGGTTGGCCGCCTTGACCGGTTCGACCTCGGCCGCGGCCTCGGCGAGCCGGGCGCGTTCGACGGCCGCGGTCAGATGCGCCGCGAAGGCCGTGAGGACACGGTGCTCGGCAGCGGGCAGCCGGCGTCCGCTCAGCACCAGGACGCTGTCGTCCCCGATCGCGACCCTGGTCTCGTGATCGTCCGCCGAGTCCGGCAACGGGCTGCTCATGGCACCGGGATCGGTGTCCCCGCCGCGCGGCCGCAGTGCGATGCCGTCCATGCCGAAGGTCTCGCGGGTCCGTTCCAGGAGGACCGGTACGGCCCGGTCCTCGCGCAGGATGCCGCCGGCCAGCGAGGTGAGGGTTTCCGCTTCCGCGGTCGCCCGTGCGGCCCGCCGGCTCAGCCGCAACGAGCGGTCGACGATGGCGGCGACGGTGACGGCGACCGTCGTCAGGGCGGCCTGGGCGACGACGATATTGGTTCCGGCGAAGCTGAAGTGGCCGATGGGCGGAATGAAGTAGTAGTTCAGCAGCAGCGAGGTCGTCACCGAGGCGAGCAGCGCGGAGACCACCCCGCCGATACAGGCCACTCCCAGCACGGTGAGCAGGAAGAGCAGTGCCTCGCTGGTGAGGTTGAGTGCCAGCGGGCCGGAGACGGTGCGCAGTAGCAGGGTGAGCAGCAGGGGGAGTACGAGGCCGGCCACCGGTCCGGCCACCCGCCGGAAGCGTGGCAGGCCGCTCCCCGGGGCGGCCCATCGCCGTCCCTGGCCGGCGTGTTCGTGCGTCACCGTGTGGACGTCGATGTCGCCGGAGAGCTGGACCACGGTCTCCCCGACTCCGCGGGGCATCAGCACGCGCCGCAGTCGGCCCCGGCGGCTGGCACCGATGACCAGTTGGGTGGCGTTCTGGGACCGGGCGAAGTCCAGCAGGGCGGCGGGCACGTCGTCGCCCACCACCGAGTGGTAGCTGCCCCCGAGGCTCTCGGTGAGCTGCCGCTGTCCGGCCAACGCGGCGGGCGAGGAGCCGGCCGGGTCATGGCTGCGGGTGATGTGGACGGCCAGCAGATCGCCGGACGAGCGGCTCACGATCCGGGCGGCCCGGCGGATCAGCGTCGCGCCCTCCGGCCCGCCGGTGAGCGCGACCACGACCCGTTCGCGGGTCTCCCACACCCGGCCGATGCGGTGCTCGTCCCGGTACTTGCGCAGCGCCTCGTCCACCCGGCCCGCCACCCACAGCAGCGCCAGCTCGCGCAGCGCGGTGAGGTTCCCGAGCCGGAAGTAGCGCGAGAGTGCCGCGTCGACCTTCTCCGGCGGGTAGATGTTGCCGTGCGCCATACGGCGCCGCAGCCCCTCGGCCGGCAGGTCGACCAGTTCGATCTGGTCGGCACGGCGGACGAATTCGTCGGGCACGGTCTCGTACTGCGGCACACCGGTGATCTTCTCGACCACATCGCTGAGCGAGTCCAGGTGCTGGATGTTGAGCGTGGCCGCGACGTCGATCCCGGCGGCGAGCAGTTCCTCGACGTCCCGCCACCGTTTGGTGTTCCGGCCGCCCGGGGCGTTGGTGTGCGCGAGTTCGTCGATGAGCACCACCTGCGGGCGCAGCTCCAGCGCCCGGTCCAGGTCGACCTCGGCGAAGTCCGCACCGCGATGGCTGCGCGTCACCTGAGGCAGGACGTCCAGCCCGTCGAGCATGGCCTCGGTGGACGTGCGGCCGTGACACTCCGCGAAGGCCACCACCACTCGCGTACCGCGGGCGGCCCGGCGCCGGCCTTCGTCCAGCATCCGGTAGGTCTTGCCCACCCCGGGAGCAGCCCCGAGAAAAACCTTGAGCCGGCCGGGGCGCGTCCCCGGTCCGTCGGCCGCATCGCCGCCCCGCCCCATCACGTACTCCTCCACGTACCCCTCTTCAAGAAAGCAGCACGCCGGGCGCCATGACGAAGCGTCGGCACGGCACGGCACCGGTCGGCGTGCGAGGTTCCTGGGAGCATCGTCACTGTGCGTCGGCACATACCGCGAGGGAGTTCGAAGACGTTGACGTAACTCTGACCCCTGCGCCGCTGCTCTGCCGCGCTCGGCCCGGGCTCCGGCTGATGAAGGGCACTCGGCCACGTGCCGCTCCCGCCCGTCCCGGCTGCCCCAGGTGCCCGGCTGTCGTCATGGCAGCGACAGGGTCTGCCGTGCCCGCGTAAAGGAAGTGCCAACAAACCTCGGCCGCTCCACCGGCGACGATCCGATGAATCGAGACTGAAACGCGAGCAGCAACGCGAGAAGGAGCCGCGGAACGGAAGCGCGGCGCGGCACAAGGAGTGTGGACCGTGGGCGGACACCTCGGTCGGCGCGTGGTGGTCGGTGTCAGCGGTTCGTTGGGGAGTCTGACGGCTCTGCACCGCGCCGCCGCCGAAGCCCGGGTGCGGGGTGCGGAGCTGTGGGCCGTTCTGGCCTGGGAGCCGCCCGGTGGCGACATCCCGCACCGCGGCGGGCCGTGCCCGCCGTCTCTGACCGCCGCCTGGCGCCGGATGGCGGGCGAGCGGCTCGATGAGGCGCTCGACACCGCGTTCGGCAGCGACGGACCGGGGATCCCGTTCCAGCGCCTGGTCGCACCGGGCAGGCCGGGCAAGGTACTGCTGGCGGCCGCCGACCGGAACGACGATCTTCTGGTGATCGGTGCCGGAGCGCGCGGCAGGCTGCGCCGTGCGGTGTGGCCCTCCGTGTCCCGGTACTGCGTGGCACGGGCCTCCTGCACGGTGCTGACCGTGCCGCCGTCCCCCCTGCACCAGGCACTGGCGGCCGTACACCGCCGGAACGTGTGGAAACTCCCGTTCAGCACAAGGGAATTGGCGGATTGACCGTCCCTCCTGGGACGCGCCGAGGCGCGTCAGCCGCACGGTGTCGCGCCGGGTCCCCGCAGGTTGCCTCGCGGTGTCAGGGATTCGTCAATTTTGCGCTCGCGACCGTAAGGACTGCGTCAAGGAGCGACGAAATCCAGCCACCGGCGCGATTCCCTCTCCTGGTCCGTTCCACCCAACCCGTCCTCGGCACATCCCGGGCGTTTCTTCACCTCGCCCGGTATGGGCCATCGCTTCGACCACTGACGACCCGGGCTTTCGCCCCTGGACACCACGACACGGAGGGCGGGGCCACGTGGCTCGCGGCAAGCTTCGGATATACCTCGGCGCGGCACCGGGCGTCGGCAAGACCTACGCCATGCTGTCCGAGGCACACCGCCGTATCGAACGCGGCACGGACTGTGTGGTCGCCTTCGTCGAGCACCACGGCAGGCCGCGCACCGAGGTGATGCTGCACGGCCTGGAGCAGATTCCGCGCCGGGAGCTGGCGTACCGCGACACGGTGTTCACCGAGATGGACGTGGACGCGATCCTGGCGCGCAGACCGGCCGTGGCGCTGGTCGACGAGATGGCGCACACCAACGTCCCCGGCTCGCGCAACACCAAGCGCTGGCAGGACATCGAGGAGCTGCTGGAAGCCGGGATCCATGTGGTCTCGACGGTGAACATCCAGCACCTGGAGTCCCTCGGTGACATCGTCGAGTCGATCACCGGGGTGCGGCAGAAGGAGACCGTCCCCGACGAGGTGGTACGCCGCGCCGACCAGATCGAGCTGGTCGACATGTCTCCCCACGCGCTGCGCCGCCGCATGGCGCACGGCAACATCTACAAGCCGAACAAGGTCGACGCGGCGCTGTCGAACTACTTCCGGCCCGGCAACCTCACCGCGCTGCGCGAACTGGCGCTGCTGTGGGTGGCCGACCGGGTCGACGAATACCTCCAGGAATACCGGAGCGAACACCGGGTCTCGAAGATCTGGGGCTCGCGCGAGCGCATAGTGGTCGGCCTGACGGGCGGCAGTGAGGGCCGTACGCTCATCCGGCGCGCCACCCGCCTCGCCGAGAAGGGTGCGGGTGGCGAGGTGCTCGCCGTCTACATAGCCCGCAGCGACGGCCTGGCCTCCGGTTCGCCCAAGGAACTCGCCGTCCAACGCACCCTCGTCGAGGACCTGGGCGGCACCTTCCACCATGTTCTGGGGGAGGACATCGCCTCCGCGCTGCTGGAATTCGCCCGGGGCGTGAACGCCACCCAGATCGTCCTGGGAACCTCGCGGCGCAGGGCATGGCAGTACGTCTTCGGTCCCGGCGTGGGCGCGACCGTCGCCCGCGACTCCGGACCCGACCTGGACGTCCACATCGTCACCCACGAGGAAGCCGCCAAGGGACGCGGGCTCCCCGTCACCCGCGGTGCGCGGCTGGGCCGCTCCCGGATCATCCGGGGCTGGCTGACCGGGGTGGTGGGGCCGGCGCTGCTCACGCTGCTGCTGTTGCAGGTCGGGACGGGCCTCGGTCTCGCCAACGACATGCTGCTGTTCCTGACGCTGACCGTGGCGGCGGCGCTGCTCGGCGGTCTGCTCCCGGCGCTGGCATCGGCCGTGGTGGGATCGCTCCTGCTCAACTGGTTCTTCACACCGCCCGTGGGCCGGCTCACCATCGCGGACCCCAAGAACATCCTGGCACTGGTCATCTTCGTGCTGGTGGCGATCTCGGTGGCCTCCGTCGTCGATGTCGCCGCCCGGCGCACGCACCAGGCCGCCCGCCTGCGCGCCGAGTCGGAGATCCTCTCCTTCCTGGCGGGCAGCGTGCTGCGCGGCGAGACCACCCTCGACGCCCTGCTGGAGCGGGTGCGCGAGACCTTCGCGATGGACGCCGTGGCACTGCTGGAGCGGGAGTCCGAGACGTCCCCCTGGACCTGCTCGGGCAGCGTGGGCGACGCCGGTCCGCTCGCCCGCCCGGAGGACGCGGACGTCGACATGCCCGTCGGCGACCATATGGCGCTCGCGTTGTCGGGCCGTGTCCTGCCCGCCGAGGACCGCCGCGTGCTGGCGGCCTTCGCTGCCCAGGCCGCCGTCGTCCTCGACCGCCAGCGCCTCCAGTCCCAGGCCGAAACCGCCCGCAAGCTCGCCGAGGGCAACCGCATCCGCACCGCTCTGCTCGCGGCCGTCAGCCACGACCTGCGTACTCCCCTGGCCGGTATCAAGGCGTCGGTCACCTCCCTGCGCTCCGACGACGTCGAATGGTCCGACGAGGACCAGGCCGAACTCCTCGCGGGCATCGAGGAAGGCGCCGACCGCCTCGATCACCTCGTCGGCAATCTCCTGGACATGTCCCGGCTCCAGACCGGCACCGTCACACCCCTGATCCGCGAGGTCGACCTCGACGAGGTCGTGCCGATGGCCCTGGGCGGCGTACCGGAGGACAGCGTCATCCTCGACATTCCCGAGGAGCTGCCGATGGTCGCGGTCGATCCGGGCCTGCTGGAGCGCTCGGTCGCCAACATCGTCGAGAACGCGGTGAAGTACAGCCCCGAGGGCGAGCCCGTACTCGTCTCCGCCAGCACGCTGGGAGGCCGCGTCGAAGTGCGCGTCGCCGACCGCGGCCCCGGCGTCCCCGACGGCGCCAAGGACCGCATCTTCGAACCCTTCCAGCGCTACGGCGACGCGCCGCGCGGCGCGGGCGTCGGCCTGGGCCTCGCCGTCGCCCGGGGCTTCGCCGAGGCCATCGGAGCCACCCTCACCGCCGAGGACACCCCCGGCGGCGGGATGACCATGGTGCTCACGGTGCCCACCACCGCCGGTCAGCTGACGGCTGCGCCCGGCCTGCCGGCCGCGGTCACGTCGTAGGCGGCTGCCCGGCGGACGGTGCGGCCGGGCGATGCTCATGCACGAGGGTCGGCCGGGTGCGGCTGCACCCCCGTCATCAGGAAGTCCAGACCGCGCCGGGTCGAGACCACCACGACCCGGTCACCGGCCCGCAGGATCCGGCCGTGGGAGGGGCGCCAGTCGAAGCCCGGCCGGTCGAGACGCAGGCTGCCCAAGGTGTCCGTCGGACCGGGAGAACCGGTCTCGGCGGCGGAGCCCACCGCCAGGACGCGCCATTCGTTCTCGCGGAAGGCCTGGTGGACGGAGTGTCCCTCCAGCTCCGGGTGGCCTGCGACGTCGACCGTGGTGAAGAGGAGGGAGCCGCGTTCGACCGGCATGATGCCCAGGACGTGGCGGCCCATCATGGCGGCGGCGAAGGGCAGCGCGGCGAGCGCCGAGACGCTGCGGCTCCGGGTGGTGGCATCGGGATAGGAGGCGCGCATGGTACGGGAGACGGTGGCCGCGAAGTCGTCATCGTGGAGCCGCATCACCACCCGCACCTGAGGGTTGCCCTCGCGCGCCGCCATCACGATGTCGAGGTTCTCGCCGTCGTCGCGGGTGAGCACCAGCAGCGACTTGCTCTGGCGGATGCGCGCCCGGTCGAGGACCCCGGGGGCGCCGGCGTCCTCCAGCAGCAGCGGCACACCGAGTTCGCGGGCCAGGGCCACGCCGCGCGCATGCGGGTCCCGCTCTATGACCACCACCTGATGAGCGGTGGTGCGCAGTTGGGCCAGCACCCGGGTGCCGACCTTCCCCAGGCCGACCAGCACGATGTGGTCGCGCAGGTCCTCGGCCGGAGGATGTCCCACGGAGGCTTTGCGGAACGCCTCGGTGGCGTTCATGGTCGCGGCGACCACGAGCGGGAGGACCGCCAACCCCACGAAGCCGGCGATGAGTTGGAGTACCCGGCGGGCCGGTGATTCGTCGGTTGCCGGGTCACCCATGGTGAAGATGTCCAGCAGCGGCAGGTACACCGACTTCCACAGCGGACCGGGCTCGGCCAGTGCGGTGGCCGCGGCCAGTACCAGCACGATCGCGGCCAGCGCGCCGAAGACCGCGAGGATCTCGTGGGAGAGGAAGACCTTCCACGGCAGATGTGCCAGCCGGTCGCGCAGCCAGGCACCGTAACCGCGCCGGTCGCGCGTCGGGGCCTCGGGCGGATGGTGATGGGTGACCTCCTCCAGCATCAGCCGGCCGTGGGTGAACTGCCGGTGGTAGGAGGTGGCGGTGTCGGGCAGCAGCTGGGTGCCCTCCTCCCCCGGCGTCTCCGGGCTGTCCTCGCTCGCCGGGTCGTCCTGGTGGGCGCCGGACAGCACCGCGAGGGTGGCGAGATCGGCCGACTGCGGCGGGGTACGCGCGGGACGCACGACCCCGCGGAAGACCTGGCCCTCCACCTGTAGCGGGTCCCCCTGCCCGACCGCGGCCGCGGCCACCAGCTCAGGTACCGCGGTGTCGGTGTCGGAAAGCACGGTGGTGGACATGTCGAGCGCGGTGTCGTCGGTTCGGCCCAGCGCCGATACGGCACGGTCCAGGAGCCGTTCGAGATGCTCACCGCGCTCCCGGTTGTACATGCGGATGACCAGGCGGATCGCCGGGTTGAGGGTGCGGGCCAGCAGTGCCGCGGTGACATTGACCTGGTCGTCGCGGTAGGCGAGGGCGAGCGCGGCCGCCCGCTCGACTCCCGCGGCCCGCAGCGTCTGCTCGTCCGGACGGGCCGCCACCAGCAGCTCGACGGGCGACTGCGGATCGCGGTGCAGCACGGCGATCTCCGGTGCATGCCCCTCACGCCGGGAGGGCAGCACGACGGTGACGGCCTCACCGCACACCGCGTCCAGGGTCACCGCCAGCCGGTGGGCCAGCCCGTCGTCGCCGCAGATCACCATGTGCTGGGAACGCTCGCCAAAGGGAGTACTCAAGTGCAGAGTTGACGTCACGTCATCAAGATTGCGGGGACATGACAGAAGGTTCCGATGTGCACACCGGTTCGGGGTCAAAGTTGTGTAAGGGCGACCGGGTTCGGCGAACCAACGGGCGGTGGTCATTGCCGTCGCACAAGCTACAGGGTGTTGCAGGAGGCTGTGCTCTGGGGATGTGCCATCCCGGAGCCGTCGGTCGTAGCGGAATCGCGGGCCGCCGCGGCCTTGCGGGCGGCGTGCAGGGTGACCGCAAGGGCCACGGTGAACTCGCCGAGCAACACCAGCGCGATCTCGCTCACCATCGCGAGAATCGCGAAGAACCGGTACGTCCCGTCAGCCTCCGCGAAGTCCGGCTCGACCAGCCCGCCAGGGTCCCACGCCACCTGTACCGCGTCACCAACGTGGTCGGAGGTGCCGCAGTTGAGGCTGCCGGGCGCGTCGGTGGCACCGCGATAGCGGATGACGCACTCGTACGAGGTGGTCTTCCCGTGGTGCTCGATGACACGTGCGACCACACCCGACCGCACCTCGCCCCGCAGCTCCAGTACGAACCCCTGCGAGGCATTCGCGGCCAGCACCGCGGCAGCGACCGCCGGAACAACCAGCAGCGTCACCATCAGGCGGCTCAGCGCCCCGTCGGGCAGCAGCCCGGGGACCACCACGATCAGCCAGGTTCCGCCGGCCATCCCCAGCACGAGCGAGGGCACCAGCATCCAGTGGAGCGGCCACAGCACCCCACTGGCCAGGACAGTCAGCGCGGCGAGCGGAATCAGCAGCGCAACCCGTGTCGGACTGGCCGGGCGCCAGGGCTTACGCGTCCGGAGGCTGCGTAGCGGGCGCAGCACTGGTCCGCCGTGCCGGTGCCGCCCCACCGGCACCATCGCCGGTTGCCGACGGCCCCGTTCCGCCTGGTCCCGTCCCGTCATCACGCTCCCCCGAATCGTCCAGCCAACATCAATTTCAGCCGCACTCCAAGCCGCCGTCGGCACTCTTAACACCACCTTGACGCCACCGTCCGGACCTGGACGAACGCGGTGGCGAAAACGCTGTGAGTGCGTACCCTGACCAGGCCATCTCCCCGATGGCCGGATTTCGCCGTACGAGCCGTGCGAGCCGTACGCGTACACACAGGAGCATGCGATGGCCACCCCTCTCCCCGCGGATACCTCCTCCGCAGCCCCACCGCGGAGCAGTCGTCTGCGCGCGTGGATGCTGGAGGGCCTGGCCGATATGGCCAAGCACCAGCAGGGTCCGCACGCCGAGCCCGAGAGCGCCCACGAGGGGCAGCGGTGGTGGCGGGTGATGTGCCTGACCGGTGTGGACTACTTCTCCACCCTGGGCTACCAGCCGGGCATCGCCGCCCTGGCGGCCGGCTTGCTGTCGCCGGTGGCGACCCTCGTGCTCGTGATCGTGACGCTGGTCGGCGCGCTGCCGGTCTACCGGCGGGTGGCCGAGGAGAGCCCGCGTGGCGAGGGTTCGATCGCGATGCTGGAGCGGCTGCTGTCGTTCTGGAAGGGCAAGCTGTTCGTCCTGGCCCTGCTCGGCTTCGCCGCCACCGACTTCCTGATCACGATCACCCTGTCGGCGGCGGACGCCTCCACCCACCTGGTGGAGAACCCCCATCTGACGGACGTCCTGCACGGCCAGCAGATGCTGATCACGCTGGTGCTGGTGGCGTTGCTGGGCGCGGTGTTCCTCAAGGGCTTCCTGGAGGCGATCGGCGTCGCGGTTGCCCTGGTCGGGGTCTACCTCGTCCTGAACGCGGTGGTCGTGGCCGTGGGCCTGTGGCACATCGTGACCGCCCCGCATGTGGTCACCGACTGGTCCAGCGCCCTGACCACTCAGCACGGGAACGTCTTCGCCATGGTCGGGGTGGCCCTGCTGGTCTTCCCGAAGCTGGCGCTGGGCCTGTCCGGTTTCGAGACCGGCGTGGCGGTCATGCCGCACGTCCAGGGCGACGCGAGCGACACCGAGGCCAAGCCCACCGGGCGGATCCGGGGCACCAAGAAGCTGCTCACCGCCGCCGCTGTGATCATGAGCGTGTATCTGATCACCACCAGCTTCATCACCACCCTCCTCATCCCGGCGAACGAGTTCAAGCCGGGCGGCCAGGCCAACGGGCGCGCGCTCGCCTACCTGGCGCACGAATACATCGGTGGCGGTTTCGGCACTCTCTACGACGTCTCCACCATCGCCATCCTCTGGTTCGCGGGCGCCTCCGCCATGGCCGGGCTGCTCAACCTGATGCCGCGCTACCTGCCCCGCTACGGCATGGCCCCGCACTGGGCGCGTGCCGTACGCCCCATGGTGATCGTCTTCACCCTGGTGGCGTTCCTGGTCACCTGGCTCTTCGACGCCGACGTCGACGCGCAGGGCGGCGCCTACGCCACCGGCGTCCTGGTGCTGATGTCCTCCGCGGCGATCGCGGTGACCATCGCCGCCCGCCGCGCCGGTCAGCGGGCCTGGACGATCGGCTTCGCGCTCGTCGCCGCGGTGCTGCTCTACGTCACCGGCGCGAACGTCGTCGAACGCCCCGACGGTGTCAAGATCGGCGCCTGCTTCATCGCCGGCATCATCCTCATCTCGCTGCTGTCGCGGCTTCGGCGCGCCTTCGAGCTGCGCGTCACCCACATCACCATGGATGACATGGCCGAACGGTTCGTCCGCGATACGGCGCATCGCAAGATCCGGTTCATCGCCAACGAACCCGACCAGCGCGACCGGGCCGAATACCGCGACAAACTCCAGCAGATCCGCGTCGACAACGACCTGTCGGCCGAGGAGGACTTCGTCTTCGTCGAGGTCACCCTCGGCGACCCCTCGGAGTTCGAGGCGGCCATGACCGTACGCGGCGAAGTCCTGCACGACCGCTATCGCGTCCTGACCGTGGAGAGCTCCTCCATCCCCAACGCTCTGGCCGCCCTGCTCCTGCACGTACGGGACACCACCGGACAGCGCCCCCACATCTACTTCGAATGGACCGAAGGCAACCCCTTCGCCCAGTTCCTCCGCTTCTTCCTCTTCGGCCAGGGCGAAGTCGCCCCCGTCACCCGTGAGGTCCTGCGCGAGGCCGAACCCCACCGCGACCGCCGCCCCCGCGTCCACGTCGGCTGACCGCGCCCACGGAGGCCCAGGCGTCAAGAAAGCGATAAAAACCAGCCACGCAACATCAGGAAGATGTCAAGAAACGGGCGCTCCGGCACGGCCTGCCTAGTGTCAGCCACATGGGACCGCGGACCGCGCCGGGCGTGCCGCATGCCGGGCGGCCGGACATCACCGTCGACCGCCACTGGCGTGCGGATGCCCGGCGCGCCGTTCAGTACTCCCTGGCGTTCGTCGGTCCGATCATGCTGCTCGACCGGTGCTCGGGCGGCCTCACGCTGCCCCGCGCCGGGCTCTGGGCCGTACTCGGACTCGTGGTCCTCGCGATCGCCCTGCCCTCGCGCGTCACCGCGGGCGACGGGTGGCTGGCGGTACGGGGCCTCTTGGGCGAGCGCAGGGTACGCACCGACGCCTTGGTTGCGGTGCGGCAGAACGGCGGCATCGCCGTCCGCCTCGTCCTGCGAGATGCCGACGGACGGTGGCTGAAACTGGACCGCCAAGTCCTGGATGCCAATCCGCTGATGTGGCATCTGATCGACGCCGGCGCCCGCCGCTCCGTCCAGCGCGGCACGCTGCGCCACGGCAGACAGGTACTTCAGGAGCTGGCGGACCGGATCGACGGGCAGGAGGCCCGCGCGGTCCTCACGGCTTCCGGGATGCTGTGAACATACCGCTGTAAAGATGCCGCCGCTGTGAAGTTGCCGCTCTGAACACGCGGTACGGGTACGGGCATCAGCGCCAGCGAGAGCAGCCACGGGGGAACGGATGGGCCGGCACACGCGCACGCTGCGACCGGGCGCCCCTTGGTCGTGGGCGCGCACACCGATCGGGGTGCTCCTCTTACTCGGCATCGTCGCGCTGATGGGCCTGCTGCTGCGATGGGCGTGGACCGACTTCCGCTACGCGACCGCCCGGTCAGGCACGCCCGGTACCTTCTCCGCCATTCATTGCCACACCATCCACCAACCCCGCGGCGGCGATGTGCACCCCTGCACGGGGACGTTCGTCGCGACAGAAGGCGGGTTCACCGATCACTCGGCGCACCTCGATGACAACCCGGTGGGGGTCGGCAAACCCCTCAGGCTGCTCCGCGAGTCGGATGGCAGCTACCACCGTCCGCTGGTCTCCACCGCGGTGCTGGATGTGGCCGCCGCCTTCGGCATCGTGTGGGCGGCGGCAGTCGGGGCGGTGATGGTGTGCGTGGGCTCCCGCAGGGTTTCCGTGGGCGGCGGAAGTCCGGCCCGTTCGAAACCGCACCTCTGGGCTTCCCTCCAGCTCTGGCTCACCGTGGTCGCCGTCGGGAGCGTGGCCGCGGGGGTGTTGTCCCTCGTCGTAGGTATCGTGATCGCGCTGACCGGCCACTGACCAACGACTGTACGCGGTGACGTACAGCCCCGAGGGCGAGCCCGTGCTGGTCTCGGCCGGCGCGCTCACGTCCCGCCACCACCGGCCCGGGAGGTCACGTTCGAGTCATCGTTCGAGGCCACATTCAAGAACACGCTATGGTGACCATCATGCGGTGGGGGGTTCGTCCGGTATGGGTCCGGTGCATGGCGGCAGCCTACGCGGTCGGGTTCCTTGAAGGGACGGCATGGCATGCGTACTGTCTGGCGACCGGCGCGCTGCATGCCTACAGCTACGCGCCCATACCCATCCAACTACTTTTCCATGCGCTCCTCTTGCTGGATCCGCTGGTCGCCCTGTTGAGCATTCGAGCCCGCCCAGGTGGACCGCTGCTCGCTGCCGTGGTCATGCTCGCGGACCTGGTCGGCAACTGGTACGTCAACTGGAGGGCGGTATGGGCGCATCCAGCGGCGTTTCTCCGGCCGGTCGGGCTCTTGCCGATCACCCTCTTCGGCATCCTCGTTCTGCTCACCGCCTTTCCGCTGCGCCGAGCCCTGACATCCGGCGGTGACGAGGCCCGCAGAACATCTCAGACCGCGAGCACCGTCACGGGCGGCACGTCAACCTAGCGAAAGGCATCTCAGCGTCGGTAGCGGTAGGCGCAGAGGACGCTGTCCCGAGCCGGAGTGCCACGCCGTTCACAATCCCTGGGCCAGTGAGCGAAGTTCGGCGATGACGTCGGCAGCGGACGGCGCATGCTCCGGATCCACCAGCCACTGCAACATCAGGCCGGACAGCAGCGCGAGCGGCACCGAGCCGCCGAGGCCCTCGCGGCCCTGACGCTGGCCGTCCGCCAGGCGCTCGCGCACCTCGGGCGAGTGCTGCGCCTGCACGGCGGCCTCCAGCTGGGCCACCCACAGCGCGCGGTGCGTGGTGAAGCTGTCGATCAGCGCCTCCCAGCGGTCCTCCGTCCGGTCTCCGGGGGATTGGCCGGCGAGTTCCTCGCCCAGCTCGTCCACCGCCTCCACCAGGGCCTGCGTGAGCAGGGCGTCCCGGGAGCCGAAGTGGTAGCCGATAGCGGCGTGGCTGACTCCGGCGGCAGCGGCGATGTCCCGCACCGTGGTGCGGCCCCAGCCCCGTTCGATCAGGCACCTCTTGGCGCCCGCCAACAGATCCTCGCGGTTTCCCATGCCGGAGAGCATAGCAAGAGATTTGACCATATGGTTCATCCAAATGGATTGACCATATGGTCAAGGAGATCTAGGGTCCTTGCCATGACCACCAACTCCACGGTTTTGATCTCGGGTGCGAGCGTCGCCGGACCCGCCCTGGCCCACCTGCTGCACCGCGGCGGCTACCAGGTCACCGTCGTCGAGCGAGCCCCCGCCGTACGCGGCGGCGGCTACGCCGTCGACTTCCGTGGCGCGGCCTTCGAGGTGCTGGACGAACTCGGCATCCTCGCCGAAGTGCGCGAGCACGACACCAAGATGCGCGGTACCACCCTGATCGATGAGACCGGCGCCGAGACCGGGCTGCTGCCCGCCGAGGCGTTCGCCGGCGAGCTGGAGGTTCCCAAGAGCGACCTGACCCGGATCCTGTACCGCATCACCGCCGACGACATCGAGTACCTCTTCGACGACTCGATCGCGACGCTGACGGAGCACGAGGGAGGCGTCACCGTCGAATTCGAGCGCGGCGCCACCCGCGAGTTCGACCTGGTCTTCGGTGCCGACGGGATCTACTCGCGCGTGCGGCGGCTGGCCTTCGGCCCGCACGAGCAGGCACTGCACCACTTGGGCCTGTCCGGTGCCGGGTTCACCACCGACAACTACCTCGGCCTGGACCACCAGGGCATGCTGCAGTTGGACGGAAATGCAGCCGTCTACCTGTTCAGCGCCGGCGACCCGCGCCGGCTCACCGTCAGCCTCTCCTTCGCCACCGCCTCGCCCGCGCTGGACCGATGCGGCCGCGACGAACAGCAAGCCGCGGTTCGCGCCGCCTTCGCCGACCGCGGCTGGCAGGCCCCCCGGCTGCTTGCGGCCATGGCCGAGGCCGAGGACTTCTCCTTCGCATCCACCTGCCAAGTCCAGCTCGACAGCTGGTCGAAGGGCCGCATCGCACTGCTCGGCGACGCGGGATATTGCGCTGCCCCGACCGCGGGCATGGGCACTTCTCAGGCCCTGCTCGGCGCCCGCTCCCTGGCCCGGCACCTGTCCGTAGCCGACGGCGACCACCGCGCCGCGTTCGCCGCCTACGAGGCCGAACTGCGCCCCTACGTCACCGAGAACCAGATCAAGGGACGCGAAGCCGTCGCCATGTTCGGCGGCCGCACGGCAGAGGGGTGAGGACACCCGTGCAGGTAGAGACGGGCCTCGGACCCATCCTCAAGCGGGCCGCCAACAGGGCCTCCTGGTGCGCTGCAACAGGGTCCGCCAGGTGAACGGGGCGGCAGGCGCGGGGCATCAGGCCATCACCTCCACCCCGTCAATCCGACGCGCCCGAGCGTCGATCCCGTGCATCGCGAGCCACAACGTCCACCGCCGTCTGCGCTGCAATCGCCGCTCCTGGTGCTCCTGGCGCTCCTGGCCGGCAGTAACGCCCTCAGCAGCAGTTCGAAGATCCACGCGCTAGTTGGCGCATGTCGTCACCTGATCGGGCTGGTAGATGGTCTCCCACGGAACCTGATTCCAGGGACTGCCGGGGTTTGCGGGGTCCAGCAGGCGCTGCACGGCCTGGATGGTGTCCTCCTGCGACCCGGCCCACTCGCGGCCGACGTTCTGCATCCAGAGGTGACGTCCGGCTACGAAGTCGTCGGCGAACGCTCGCCAGGACCCGTACGTCTGCGCCACAGGTGCCGCCGCGCCTGCCAGCAGCTGCCAGGCGCCTGCCTCGTCGACGTATCCGGCGCCGAAGCCCGACCTGACGACCGAGACGTAGCGACCGAAGTCCCAGGCCACCGGAGGGTGCCCGAGTACCGGCGCCATCTGCATACGGTGCCCCTCACCAGCCAGCCGTTGCAGGGCCGCGTGCAGGCTTTCCGGCGAGGTGATGTCCCAGCTCTGTGCCAGGCTCACCTTGCAGTTCGTGGGGTTGATCCGCTTCAGCGGGTAAAGCATCAAGTGGCTGTGGCCCCACATGCGCTCCGCCAGAATCGCATCGAGCGAGACCATCCACCGCTGGTGCGCCGTCAACACAGCGGGGTAACGCCTCTTCGCCGACGGCCCGAACGCCATCTTCATCAGGGACGAGGCAAGTATCCAACCACTCATGGCCAGCGATCTTCACAGACCGTTGACCAGCAGGTCAACCTGGCCTCTCAGCACTCCGACCTGTCCAACACGCCCCCGCGTCCGCGACGCCCTTGGGCGGCCGAACCGCCGGTAGCCGGGGCACGCCAGCGCGCGCCCCGGCGTCGTGTGGCAGTCTTCAGCCGAGGTGCTTCAGCCGAGGTGCTCCTCGATCAGCTCGGCGCCGCGGACCGCTCCCCCGCTCTCCCTGACGACCTTACGCATCCGGTCGAGATTGGCGCGCACCGTGTCGTCGGCCACGATGCGGTCGACCGCGGCACGCAACGACTCGGCGGTCACCGTGTCCGGGTCCAGCCGCTCGCCGAGCCCCAGTTCCTGCACCCGCCCGGCATTGGCGGCCTGCTCGGGCATTTGCGGAACGGCGATCAGTCCCACCCCGTAATACAGCGCCTCCATGGTGGAGTTCATTCCGGTGTGGGAGACGAAGGCGTCGGCATGCTGGAGCACGGCCAGCTGCGGGAAATGCGACCGGACGTCGATGGTCGGCGGAATTTCTCCGAGTTCGGCCGGGTCCAGGCCGCCCACGGTCATGGCCACTTGATAGTGACCGTCACCGAACGCGTCGATGCAGGTGCGGTAGAACTCGGGCCGGTCGTTGAAGACCGTTCCGAGCGAGATGAACAGGAAGGGTGCCTCGGGATCGGCCGGCGACCACGGTTCGGCGTGCTCCCGGTTGCCCACCGAGGGGCCTATGAACTGGAACCGCTCATCGAAGGTGTCGCCGGCCGGCTGGAACTGCCTGGGTATGAACACAAGGTTCAGATCTTCGGTGGCGTCCAGGACGTTCTCCGGGTTGAGCACGACACCGTGTTCGGCGGAGAATTCCGCACAGCTGGCGGCGAGTTGGGACACGATGGGGTTCTCGTCGCCGTGTCCCTTCTTGATGGCCTCGAAGAGCGAAAACTCCTCGTTCGAGGCGAAGTTGGGAATGCAGCGCACGGCGGGAAGGCCCAGTTGCTCGGCGACGACCCGGCCCGGCCAGTTGAAGCCGTCGTAACAGATCACGTCCGGCGACTCGGCGGCGCAGTAGTCCCGCACCACCGGGTACACCGAACCGCTCATTTCCGCGAACAGGAGACGCATCCAGGCCGCGATTGCTTCGGGACCGAACTCCCGCGGCGGGGCGGCGAACAGCTCGGACGAGCACTGCAGTTCCACCCAGCGCGCGCCGGCCTTGGTGACCGCGTCGGCGTGTTCCGCGCTGGTGGCGTAGTCGACCCGGTGCCCCCGCCGCACGAGTTCCTCGACCAACGGCAGTGTGGGATTGACGTGCCCGTGTCCGAAAAGGGCTACGAATAGCAAGTGTTTGGACATGTCACAGATCCTACCGAGCCGTGATCTCCGCGCCTCGGCCCCCCTACGGATTGCCGATGGCCTTCTGGCAGGCTCAACTCCCGCTGCCTGTAACGCACATGCTCAGCCCCTCGTAGAACTTCCGGGCTGATCGTCACGCCTGCGACGACTTACCGTTGGGCCTGGCCCGGCGCCCCGCCGGCTGCGTTGAAGGACGGCCTGAAAACCCCAGCATGTCTTTCAGGCGGCACCGGGTGTGGGCGTATGTGTCCTGAGCGTTGCGTGTTCCTACTTCCACGCTCAGAACGTGCCACGGCGTCCGTTCGAGGAGACGACGGGTCAGGTCAGCCTCGCAGACCAAGGTCGCGGGACGCACGGTTCCAGCCCCACCAGCGAACTCTTCGGCCACAGTTCGAAAGGTGGCGGGGGCCGCGGCGTCCGTCATATCGCCGCCCGAGGCGGCCGGGAGCCCGCGCGCGACGGCGACCGGATCGTTCCGCATCCAGACACGATCATGCCTGGTCCCCGGCGGCCGGACCGGGCGAGGATCAGGGCATGACCGAGAACACGAACACCCAGACGAACGACGCGGCGACCGGCACCGCGCTGCTCGTCATCGATGTCCAGGAGTCCTTCCGGCAGCGCGAGAGCTGGCAGCACGCCTCCGACCCCGAGGTGGCCGGGCAGGTGGCCAAGCTCACGGACTTCGCGCGGGACCGCGGCGACCTGGTGGTGTGGGTGCTGCACTCCGAGCCGGGCACCGGCACCGTCTTCGACCCGGCGCTCGGCCACGTCCGGCTGATCGAGCCGCTCGCTGCGCGGGACGGCGAACCGGTGCTCGTCAAGACCTCGCACAACGCCTTCACCACCACCAACCTCCAGCAGATCCTCACCGAGCGCGGCATCCGCTCGCTGGTCACCTGCGGGATCAGGACCGAGCAGTGCGTGGAGACCACCACCCGGCTGGCCTCCGACCTCGGCTACGCCGTCACCTTCGTGGTGGACGCGACCGCCACCGAGCCGATCCCGCACCCCGAAGCGCCCGCCGGGCGGCCGTACGCCGAGGTGCTGGCCGATCCGCGCACCCTGCGCCCGGCGGACGTCGTCGAACGCACCCGGTACGCTCTGGCCGGACGCTTCGCCACCGTCACCACAGTTAAGGAGCTGACCGGATCGTGACCCGGGTGGTCTTCCTGCTCGTCCCCGGGCTGCATCTGCTCGACCTCGCGGGACCGGCTCAGGTCTTCTCGACCGCGGCCGACCAGGGGCTCAGGTACGAGTTGGCGTACGTGGCCGAGCAGGAGGACGTGCCCACCGCGCAGGGGGTGCCGCTGAAGGCGGCGATGGAGCTGCCGTCGCTGACCGCTGGTGATCTGATCGTCGTGCCTGGGTGGCGGGCCCCGACCCTGCGGGACACCGGACGCCTCCAGGCCCACACCCTGGAGTGGCTGCGCGCCCACCACATGGCGGGCGGCACGGTGGCTTCCGTGTGCGCCGGCGCCGACGCGCTGGGCCGGGCCGGCCTGCTGAACGGGCGGCGCTGCACCACCCACCACGATGTCCAGGACGAACTCGCCCGCCGCTATCCGAAGGCCACGGTGGTACGAGACGTGCTCTACGTCCTGGACGGCACGGTGGTCACCTCCGCCGGGATCGCCTCCGGCATCGACCTGGCCCTCCATCTGGTCGCCGTACGCCACGGGCCGGGTGCCGCTGCACGCATCGCCCGGCAGATGGTCGTCTACGCGCGGCGCAACGGCGACGCACGGCAGGACAGCGCGATGCTGCGGCACCGGGCGCACGTCAGCGACGCGGTGCACCGCGCCCAGGACCTCATCGACGCCCGTTTCACCGACCGGCTTGCGCTGTCCGAACTCGCCGCGGCGATCGGATTGAGCGAGCGCACCCTCACCCGTCGGTTCGCCGCGTCCACCGGCCTGACCCCACTGCGATACCAGCAGGAATTGCGCACAGAGCGGGCGGAACACCTGATCACCCAGGGGGCCACCGTCGAGGCGGCGGCCCGCGCGGTGGGGTTCCAGGACGCGCGGATGCTGCGAAGACTGCGTTCGCGCGGGGCGGATGCCTCGGCGAGACGGACTCCGTTGGGGTCCTGCTCCGGCACGGCGTGACGGAGGCCGCAAAAGCCGGGCAGGTCCAAACAGGCTTACGAGTAGCAGCGCGACAGGGATCAGAGCATGCCGGCCTGCCGCTTTGGCTCGGCCTGATCAGCGGGCCGGTCGGCGGACGAGGACGAGCTCAGTGCTCGGCTTGCGGGCGCTCGGTCGTCTGATGGACCAGTCGGGAACAGCCCACAGCGCGGTTCACCCACCCACTACAGGGGTGGCGTGGCTCGACTCGGCGCAGAAGCCCGCGCTGCCAGCGATCGGATCGCGAACACGACGGTCCCGGCGGCTCAAACCATCCCGACCCCGAACACCACCGTCATGCCGGTCCCGGTCCACCCGCGCAGCCGCGCCGCACCGGAGGTGGCCAACATGACCCCCATACACAGCAGCATCGGCAGTTGATGCTTGCGCGGACGTCGCTTGGCCTCATCCGACCGCCGGCCGAGCACGAAGAGCACCGCGACCTCCAGGAGCAGGGCGACACTGGGGAGGCGTACGCACGGCCTGCCCACCACAAGAAGGGTACGAAACCATGCCGAACCGGATAACCGACAAACTCAGGCCACTTGGGCGGTGGCCGCGAGGACCAGCTCGCGCAGGGTGACGCGCTGCGGCTGCTGGTACGCGAAGCCGATCGCCGCAGCCACGTCTTCCGGGGCGAGCACCTCGATGGAGTCCTTGAAAGCCTGGTAGTCGGCCTTCACCACCTCGTCGGTGGTGTGCGAGAGCAGCTCCGTCTCCACGGCTCCCGGGGCGATGGTGACGACGCGGACCCCGTGGCCCGCGACCTCCTCGCGCAGGCTCTCGGACATGCCGTGCACGGCGAACTTGCTGCCGCTGTAGACCGTGTGGTTGGCGTAGGTCCTGCGGCCCGCGACCGAGCTGACGTTGATCACCGTGCCGCGGCCGCGTTCGATCATGCCGGGCAGGACCGCACGTACCCCATGGAGCAGACCCCGCACATTGACGTCGAACATCCGCTCCCACTCGTCGGCCGGCTGCCTGGCCACCTCACCCAGCAGCATCACGCCCGCGTTGTTGACGATCAGGTCGGCGGGGCCGTACAGCGCCTCGGCCTCCCGGACAGCCTCGGCCACCGCCTCGGCGTCGGTGACATCGACGGACCTGGCGAGGGTGTCGGGAAGGCCGAGCGCCTCGATCCGCTCCACCCTGCGGGCCAGCAGCAGGAGCGGGTGGCCGAGTGCAGAGAGGGTACGGGCGGTGGCGGCGCCGATGCCCGAGCTGGCTCCGGTGATGACGGCGAGGGGCTTGGCGGCGGTGTGCAGGTCGGTGTTCATGTCGGTGTTCATGTCGGTGTTCATGTCCTCAACCTTGATCGTCCGGCGGACACCGAACAACAGCCGGTCGCGCAACGATCGATAACCTGACGGTTATGGAACGCCGAGACGTCGAGATCTTCCTGGCCCTCACCGAGGAGCTGCACTTCGGCCGCACCGCGCGACGCCTGCACGTGTCGCAGGCCCGGGTCAGCCAGAGCATCAAGCAACTGGAGCGGCGCATAGGCGCGGCGCTCTTCGAACGGAACAGCAGGCGCGTGGAGTTGACGTCGATCGGACGCCGCCTCGCGGACGACATACGTCCCGGCTACGAGCTGATCAGGGACGGCGTCGAGCGGGCGATCGCCGCGGGCCGCGGTCTGGCCGAGCCGCTGCGCGTCGGGTTCAGCAGCCCGCTCGCCGGTGAGCTCGTGCTGTTCGCCGCCTCCGCGTACCGCGAGCGGCACCCGGCGGCCGGTGAGGTCCTGCTGCACGAGACCCCGCTCTCCGACCCCTTCGGCCTGCTGCGCTCGGGTGAACTCGACCTGCTGCTCGCCCAGTTCCCCGTCGTCGAACCCGATCTGGCCACCGGCCCCGTGCTGATCTCCGACACCCGCGTGCTGGCCGTCTCCACCCGGCACCCCTTCGCGAAGAGACCCTCCGTCCGGGTCGACGACCTCGCCCGGGACAAGGTGCTCAGCCTCTCGGGACCCGTCCCGGACTACTGGCTCGACCATCTCCTGCCGCGCACGACTCCGGCGGGCCGTCCCGTCGAGCGCGGTGAGCGGGCGGCGACCCGGCAGGAGCTCCTCGCCCTGGTCGGGGCGGGGCGCGGGGTGCACCCGGCCGCCGCGCACGAGGTCAGGTACTACGCCCGGCCGAACATCGCGTACGTCCCTATCGACGACGCTCCCCCGCTGGAGTACGGCCTGGTGTGGCGGGCCGCGGCGGACACGGGCCGCATCCGCGCCTTCGCCGAAGCGGCGGTGGAGACCGTACGGCGGCAGGGCGGTCCGGGGGACGTCTGCGCGGAGTGCCGCTGATGCGGCCCAGGTGAGCGACCCAGTTCACCGGGCTTGACCGCAGTGCGCCGGACTCCAGGACTGTGCGCGGAAGGTGTGATGCGAACTCGCTTCCCCTGTCCGCAGAGGGGATGTGGTCGAAGAGGCGATGCGGTCGATTTCGCCGACCGACCCCGTGTCCGCCGTGGCGGTTGAGCATCTGTCTGAATCAGGGCGCCGCGAGCGTGGCGTCTGTCCATGGTGCGGGAGTGGCGCTGCTCCTACCTTCGGCATACGCGAGATTTCGCGCTGGGCGAACCCCGGCATTCCTCGCCGGCCAGGTTGGCCCTCCCCGGGACGGTGAGTCCTGGATCTCGTGCTGCTCTCGGTGCCCTGCCGCAAGCGAGTCCTGGTGGTCGGAACGGCTGACGTGGCAATGGGGTGGGCGGCTACGTGTGCGCCCTTCGCCCTGATCGGGCGGATTGCCTGGACTGGGAGCCGGCGCAACGTCCTCTACGGAGCGGCATGCAGGCCGGACGCCGGCGAACCAAGACGCACCTGGTCGTGGGCCGGAGCGCCGCGCCACCATCCGATGGGAGGAGACCCGTGAGTACTGCCGCCAGGCAGCCCGTCCCGCATACCGGCACCATCCGCCGCCAACCGGTTGTGGGCGACCGGTCCGCCTCTCCGAGCGACCCCAGCTGCCACTGCGGCCGCTTGCTCACCAGCTGCGGTGGCTGCCGGACCCTCCGCTGTCTCGACTGCGACCCCTACCGTTCCGACGACTGCACTGTGATCTCGGCGCATTCCCGGGACGCCGTCTCCATCGAGAAGCCCGCGCCGAACGCGTCCGGTGCGGCGTTCCCCGGGGGCGGAGCAACATCGGAGCGGTACTTCGTCGTGATCGGCAGCGACGTCGCACGCCGGGTCTGCGGTTCCCTGCGATCGTCCGGACACGTCGTGCGTCACCTGGCGCAGCCCACGGACGAGGATCTACGGCGGGCGCTGGACGGGGAGGTGGCCGGCGTCGCGGTCCTGCTCGACGACGACGTGGAGTCCCTGCGTTACGCGCTCGCGGTCGAGCACATCCGTCCGGGCGTCATGCTGGTGGTGACGGTCTTCGACCGGACGGTCGCCGAGCAACTCATGGCCGTGGTCCCGAACTGCCAGGTCACCTCGCCCGCCGAGGTCGCCGCTCCCGCCCTGCTGGCCGCATGCCTCCAGCCCGACCTGCTGGCCCTCACCCGGACGCCCTCGGGCCATGCCGGCGCCCGCTGGGACGGGGAAATGGTGCGCCTTGAGCCGTATCGGCCGCCCCGGTCCCTGAGGTACCGGGCCCGGCTGGGGAAGATCAGAGGGCAGCTACGACCGCACGACGGCAGTTCACGGATCATGCTGACCGGTCTCGCCGGGCTGCTCGTGGTGCTGCTGGCGGACTGGATCTGGTCCGTGACCCTCAATCATCGGCCGCCGGTGGCAGCCCTCTTCGAGGCGGTGCGGACGGTGTCGACCGTCGGCCCCGCAGCCGGGCACGGCTCGAACGCCTACCTGCTGTTCGCCAGCCTCGCGATGCTCGTCACCATCGTGTTCACCGCTGTTTTCACCGCCGGTGTGGTCGACCGTCTTCTGGCCCCGCGCTCGATCGGCGTGGTGGGCCCCCGGGCGCTTCCCCGGGCCGGCCACGTGGTGGTCGTCGGGCTCGGCCAGGTGGGACTGCGGCTGTGCACCCGGATGCAGGACCTCGGCATCGGCGTGATCGCGGTGGAACGCGACCCGGCGGCGCCGCACCTCCGGCTGGCCAGGGCCCTCGGCATACCCGTCCTCATCGCCGACGCCACCGACAGGTTCGTCCTGCGCAAGCTCAGCCTCCACACGGCTCAGGCCATGGCCGCCGTCGCCTCCGACGATCTGGACAACATCGCCGTCTCCGTCGCCGCACGGGCCGTCGCTCCCGACCTGCGCATGGTCATACGGGCGGGCGACCACGAAGCCATCGCCGAGACCCAGTCCCTGTTCCGCATCGGCACCGTCCACGACCTGGGCAGTCTGAGTGCCGCGTACACCACCGCAAGCCTGACCGGGCTCCGCCCGCGCGGCGTTCTCGCGCACGGAAGGAAGCTGCTGGTGGAGCGCGCGGACGGGACGTTCCTGCACTGGCCGCATGCAGTCCGCTGCGATCACCAGCAGGACAGGCACGCTGACGCGGACAGCTCCGTCCGTCTGTCTGTCGGCGCTCGTCGAACAGATCCCGGACAAGGCAGGGAAGACCCGTCACACGGATGAGTATCTGCCCGAAGGGCTCGGCTCACAGAAGCTCCGCGGAGGTGGAGGTGGAGCAAGGCATGGGCGAGGCAGGACGGTCCCGCGACCTCGTACACGGGGGCCGCGGCCCACAGCGGAGACCGGGGTCAGCGTCCGACTGCGCCATCTGCTGAAGTCGCAGGCGGAGCCGCTGGCGCAGCCACTGGCGCAGCCACTGGCGCAGCCGCCCCGCGATGCTTGATGTTGACGGCCGAAGCCTTGGCCACTGCCACGGGGTTCAAGAAACGCAGCGGACCGATCAGGCGGGAGGCAAACCGATGCATGTGCCGCGCCAGCGACTCATCGCGCGCTGCCGCCGAGAACATCAGCCGCTCCAAGGGATTGAACGGACGGGCCCTGGCGTAGTCGGCGGCCAGATACTGATGGCCACGCAGCCGGCGCCGGTGTCTGCGGGCGTACAAGGCGAGCGACCTGTCGAGGTCGCCCCGGCCGGTTGCGGCGGAGGCGACCGCCTCTGCCAGCCATTGCGCGGACTGCAGGGCCCACCCGCATCCCACTCCCCACAGGGGATCGCCGGTCAGGGCGGCGTCGCCGATGAGCGCGACGCCCGGTGCGGTCGGCTTGCGGCTGTGCAGCGGGTAGTTGACGGTGCCGGTGATCTTCGTGATGCGTTCGGCGGAGTCGATGGGCGGTGCTTCGGGCAGGGCTCGGACGAATTCGAGGAAGCTGCCCTCCAGGTCTTCCCGGAAGGCCGGCAGCCGCTTCTTGTCCGGGAGCACCGCCATGACCGTCACCCCGTCGTCGTTCGGAAACGCGTAGGCCATGTCGGGCTCGAGAAACCAGGTGTGACCGATCCCGCCGTGCAGCGGAAGGTTGCGGAAGTGCGCGAGATAGCCGAACCGCGCGTTCTCGTGCAGCCGCGCAGGCACCTCGGCGAACTTCGCTACGGCCGAGTCCTTGCCATCTGCGCCGACCACCAGGCGGGCCGGGATCTCGCGCTCACCCTGTGGTGTCGAGGCGCGCACCCCCACGGTACGCCCGGCTTCCCGGACCAGCCCGGTCACTTGATGTCCGAGCAGCAGATCGACGCCAGGGGTCTGCGCCGCATGGGACCTGATCAGCGGGTCGAGGGTGCTGCGCCGAATGTTGTACGCGTACGGCAGCTCGGGGCCCTCCGGTGCGGCCCTCGGCTCGATCCATCCCCAACGGGTGTACCAGCGGGCCTCGTTGCGGACGGCTCCCGCCCTCTCGAGAGCGGGGATGAGGCCGAGTTCGTCCAGCACCGGGTAGGCGTTGGCCGTGAGGGAGTGGGTGCACAGCGCCTTGTGCGCTTCGGGGTCCGAGCGGCGTTCCAGCAGTGCGACGCGGACACCGGCACGAGCGAGCAGGATCGCCGCGGCGCTGCCGGCGAGGCTGGCTCCGCTGATGACGACGTCGTAGTCGTATTCCGCGCTCTCAGGCTTGGTCATGCGCTGATCGCCCCCTCGGGGTGTGGTGCCGTTCGCGGGAGTGGTGCAGTGCGTTATTGCTGTCAGGAACATGACCCAAGTGTCAAGAGATGTGGATCAGGTGATGTGTGATCAGGCTGCGGTGGCCTCTCCGTGTGTTCACCCAGGGCGCCGTTCTCGAACCCCGCGGCTGCGGGCCTTGCCGACTGCCCTGCGACCGCCGCCTCGGGCGCCTTCCCGGGGGGCCAGGGCGTCTTCAACGGCGGCCGGGTCTCTCCGTCCCCCGCCCCGATCAGTCCGGCCGGCGCCGACGCCTGGTCGTGGTGGATCGGGGTGGGTCGCGGTGGATCGGGGTGGATCGAGACGGTCGAGATGGATCGGGGTGGATCGGGATATGGGCGCCGCGGGCGGTTGGCGTCTCGCAAGAAGGCCCGGGTCTCCGACCCGGGCCTTCTTACAAAATGCGGGTATTCGTCCGGTTACCCGCGCGGACGCTCGAAGGTCAGCAGCAGCCCCTCTACGGCTCCGGGACCTATGCGGCCCTTGACGTCAGCGGAGGTGATGGCCTTGAGGCCCCAGCCGTCCTCGGCATGCTTGTTCAGGACCTTCTCCAGTTTGTCGCTGTCCAGCGCGTCGCCGATCAACGACTCCCGGAAGGTGACGACCTTGTATTCGTACGCATAGGGGCTGCTCATGACTGCGGAGTCCTCCTGCCGGCCGGGCCGGTTCGGATCGTGGTGAGATTGCCGGGGCCAGCCAATCATCCCCGGGTAATGCCGCGCACGGACGCCCCCCTCGGCCGGGTGATCGGCGTCGCCTTGACCCTCCCGCGCGCCGCGCCGTCCGCTCCGGGTGCACGTCGAGGTCATTTGGAAACAGCATCGCCCCAGTTCTGCGCGATGGAGGTCTTGGCACTGTCCTGCTGGTACTCGCTGGGGAAGCTCGGCGTGCCGGAGACCTTCGGCAGCTTCGCCGCTGCGGCCTTGTCGAGCGTGCCGGCCTTCTTCATGGCGGTCATCAGAGCGGGGCGGGCGTATCCCTTGAGTCTGAGGTTCTGGCCCTCGACGCTGTAAAGGTACTCCAGCCACAGACGCGCGGCCGCGGGGTGCGGCGCATCTGTGTTGATGGCCTGCGAGTAGTACTGGGAGAACTTGCCGTCCGAGGGGACCGTCACCGTCCAGTCGAGGCCCTTGGACTTGAACGCGTCGGTGTACCCGGCATTGAGGTAGTCCCAGTCGATGCTGATCGGCGCCTCGCCCTTCTCGATGGTGGCCGGGGTGGATTCGACGGACGTGTAGTTGCCGATCTTCTTCAGCTTGGCGAAGAAGTCTATGCCGGGCTGGATGTCGTCGAAGGAGCCGCCGCTGGCCAGGGCAGCCGCGTACACGGCGCCGAAGGCCGAGCCCGACTTGGCGGGGCTGCCGGTGAGCGCGACCTGCCCCTTGTACTGCGGTTTGAGCAGATCCTTGAAGCTGGTCGGGCAGTTCCGCACACGCCTGACATCGCAGCCGAAGGAGATATAGCCGCCGTAGTCGTTCGCCCAGCGGGCTATCGAGTCCCTCTGGGCATCGGGGATGTCGGTGAAACCGGCGACCATGTACGGCGCGAGCAGCCCACGCTGGGCGGCGCTCTGCACGAAGGAGCTGCCGAGGTCCAGGACGTCGGGCGCGCGGTCCTGGCCCTTGCGCGAGGTGACCGCGTTGATCTCGTCCTGACTGGCGCCGTTCGGGTTCTCGACCTCGATCTTGATGCCGTACTTCTTCTCGAACCCGTCGATCAGGGCGCCGTAGTTGGCCCAGTTTCGGGGCAGTGCCATCGCATGCAGTGTGCCCTCCTTCTTGGCCGCCTCGGCCAGCGCGTCGATGCCGCCGACGGCCTTGGCCGTGCTCGCGGTGGCCGCGTCCTTGTCATCGGGGCCGGTCGACGCGTCGGGCGCCGCGCCACAGGCGCTGAGGGCAAGGGCGGCGGATACGGCAAGGGCGCCGGTGAGGACGGCGGTTCTCGGCGGGAGCACGGTCACGGTCTCTCCAGGGGTACGCACAGAGGGGTTTGAGGGGATTCATGCGGGGCCGCACAGGGGATGCACGTGGGGGGTGGGCACTTGTCCGGCGACTCGTGCGACAAGTGGGGCCTCAGTAGGCCCACCGATGGTGTACATCAGGTGAACATTGAATCAACTAATGACTCCGATCCCCTCACAATCGCAGCTCGCAGAGGTCCTCACGGCATCTCGTCCAGGCCGGTCGCGCTACACGCTTTGCACACAACTCCACGCGAGAAAGGAAGCATGGCGACGCCACACATGGAGATCGCCGCAGAAGGGCTGAGGCGGGCGATCGACCGCGAGAGCTAGAGGGCCAATGAAGATCTTGGGGTCGGGCGGTGAGGAACCGCAAGGGTCTGGCCCCTCGGCCGTGCCTGGGGCCGGCGTCGTGGGGTGATGGGGCGGCCGTGTCCGACGGGTCGAGTACGGCCCGGCGGGGCTGCGACCCGCCCTTCTATCTCGAACCTGTGTTGTTCCTAGAATGGCCGGGTGGAAGACATCGACGCGATCGCGGCGTTGCAGGACCCGGTCCGGCGCCGTCTGTACGAGTACGTGGTGGCACAGGGCCGTGAGGTCGGCCGCAACGAGGCCGCCGAGGCGGCCGGGGTGGGGCGCACGCTCGCCGCACATCACCTGGACAAACTGACCGAGGCCGGGCTGCTGGAGAGCGGCAGCCGCCGCCTGACGGGCCGTTCGGGGCCGGGAGCGGGCCGTCCCGCCAAGGTGTACACGCGGGCGCGGGCCGAACGGGCGGTGTCGTTGCCCGCCCGCGACTACCGCACCGCCGCCGAACTGCTCGCCGAGGCCGCCGAACAGGCCGGTCTCGACGCCGGACTCTGCGCGGCCGCGCGCCGCCGGGGCGAGGCCCTGCGCGGTTCGGCGGCGCCCTGCAGCGGCCTCGAAGAGGCCTTGGCGATGCTGGCCGCCCGCGGCTACGAACCGCACCTGGAAAGCACCGCGAGCATCCAGGACGCCGAAGGCGCCAAGGAGACGACCGGGGAAGCCGCGGCGGTCGTGCGTATGCGCAACTGCCCCTTCCACGCCGTCGCCGAACGTTTCCCGCCGCTCGTCTGCGGCATGAATCTCGCCCTGCTGGAGGGGCTGCTCGGCACGGACGGTCCCGTCCGCGCCCGCATGGACGCCCGGCCGGGGGCGTGCTGCGTGGTGGTCGAGAGTTCTAAAACCAATATCCATTGACGTAGAAAGGTGCCCGTGCTGGGATGTGACCATGACTGCATCCGTGCATGCCGCCCACCTCGCCCAACTCAACGTCGCCACGCTGCTGCACCCCCTCGACGACCCGCGCATAGCGCCGTTCGTCGAGATGCTCGACCCGGTCAACACCGCCGCCGACGGCGCGCCCGGCTTCGTGTGGCGGCTCGTGGAGGAAGGCGCGGCCGACGCCACCGCCCTGCGCCCGGCGGGCGAGGACGTCATCATCAACCTGACGGTGTGGGAGACCCCGGAGGCACTGTGGGACTTCGCCTACCGCAGCGGGCACCTGGAGGCGATGCGGCGGCGGCGCGAATGGTTCCAACGGCACGTCGAGGCACACCTGGTGCTCTGGTGGGTCCCCGCCGGTCACCTCCCGACCGTCGGCGAGGCCCTGGAACGGCTGGCGGACCTGCGAGCCCATGGCCCGTCCCCGCGCGCGTTCACCTTCGCCTCCTCCTACACCGCCGCCGAGGCCGCCCAGCACCTTCAGCCCGTGCGGCCGGGGAAGCCCTAGACACTCTCCGACAGGACCTCACCGGAGCCGTAGCCGGATCGCGGCGAGGGTGAACGTGCCCTGGAAGACGTACGCTCTCTTGTCGCATCTGGCTGCTACGACCCGAAAACCCTTGAGAGCGTTGGCTGTTCGTACGAATTCGTTCGAGTCGGAGACGGCGCGAAGGGGCCGACGCGAAGGGGCCGACGCAAGCCGGCTCCTGTTGCAGCTACACCGAGGACCGAGACCCAGGCTCGACGCGATCGGCCGCACCTGAAGGTGTGAACTGCCGCACGACTCTCAGGCCGCCGACCGGCCTCCCCCGGTTGTCACGAGCGGCGGGCCAGGAAGCGCTTGAGTACGTCGAGCCAAGCGGTGTTGTTGGTGCCGTGTGGGCGACTTCCCGCTCTCCCTCGTCCGTGCCCCGGGCCGGCAGGATATGCAGCAATGACGAACGACCACGGAACCCATGCCGCGTAGGCCGCCTCGCAACGTCCGAGCTGGGCTCCCCGGCCGCCGACCGGACCGTGATGCGGTGACCGACATTGACGGCTTGTCCGCGCGGACCATGTCCGAGATCCGGCGGATCGAGCGCACGCGCACTTACCTGGAACCGGGCCAGACAGTCGCGGCGGTGCGACTGTGGAAGGAGCATGTGCGGCTCCCTAAGCGCCAGTTGTGGCTCGACTGGGAGTGGGGTGACGAGCTGCACTGGGACTGCTACGGAAATCCTTTCCACGCCAGGGACCTCCTGGAGGACATGGTCAACGCCCTTCCGGCCCGCAGCGCGGTGGAGCTTCGCAGGCTGGTCGAGCGGCTCGACGCGCTGGCCGGACGCCAGGACGTACCGCGCCGGGTGCCGCCGGCGGTACCGCCGTGGAGTGTGCGGTGACCGCGCCCGTACCACTGCGGGAAGCGTTCCCGCCTTCGCTCACCCAGGACGTCGAGGCGGTAACCGCCATCATGCCGACCTCCTGGCTGTCGCCCACGGCGCTTTCCGCTGATGTGCCTGGCAACGCCGTGAGCATTCCCTACCGGATCTACCACGAGGAGCCGCCCGTCGAGGCGGAGAAAGCTCTCAGCCGGACGCAGCGGGCGGTCCTCGACTGCCTGTACTCGCGGCACCACAACGGCAGGGTCCGGCAGCGCTGCGTCGAGAAGCGGCCCGGCCGCGCGGCCGAGACTGTCCTTCGCATCGCATCGACGTACACCGAGCAGCATGAGGGCCCAGGCGGCGGGGAATGCGGTCGCTTCGAAAACTGGGCAGCTCCCTCCCAAACCAGCACGGGGCATGGGGGGGGTGGAGTCCGCGTGACGCGGACGGCTGTGATCGACGCCGTCGATGATCCCCGGCCGGCAGTAAATGGGTTGGGCCCGCCGACCCCCGCTGGTACCGTCTGGGCAGCCGTGAGACAACGCAAGGAGGTGAGACCCATGAAGGCTGTATCCATGTGGGTGCTCCCCCTTTTCGTCACGGTGGGCGATTGACGTAGGTGTCGCCGGGAGCGCCTCAGACAAGGCACTCCTGAGAGGCAACACCTATGAACTTTGTGCATTCCACTTCGGGCACGGGCAACAACGCGGTCGCGGTCACGCGGGTTTCGGACATGCAGTGGCACGCCATGGAGGACGACCGGACGGTCGCTCGCGGCGACGCTTCGCGCCGACCCGACGGGCGGCTCTTCGTCAGCATCGACGCGTGGCACAGCGCGGTCTTCGACCGCATGGCCAATGCGATGCTGGCGGACCTGCCCACACCGCTGTACACCGTCGTCGACGAGGCCGACACCGACTCAAGGTCCGCCTGGGAGCGGGTCGGCTTCGCCGCCGCCCGTCGCGAGTGGGGCTATGTCGTGCCCACCGATCCGCAGGTCACCGGGCTCGGCTCGGTGCGCCCCCCGTCGGGCGTGACGATCGTGCCCGCCGGTGATGCGGACGAGGGCCCGCTGCGAGCCCTGGACCGCATCATCCGCGACGAGGTCGAGGCCGCAGTCGGATGGCAGACGATGCCGGCCGAGGTGCTGCCCCGCCCGGCGGGGACCACCGTGATCGATCCGTCGAAGTACGCGGTGGCGCGGCACTTGGACCAGTACGTGGGACTGGTCCGGGTCGCACCGCTGACCCGGCAGCCACGGATCGGGCTGATCGCCGTCCGGGCCGACCGGCACCGCCGCGGCATCGCCCGGTCGCTGCTGGCTCACGCGCTGGGTTCGCTGTATGGCTCCGGGGCCGCCGCGGCATGGGCTGAGGTGGATGAGTCCAATGCGGCGGCCACCGCCCTCTTCGAGGGCATCGGTGCCCGGCGCGCGGCCGGCACGCTGGAGCTCGTCCGCCGCTGATGCTCAGCCACGCCACACCTGGCGAACCGGGCCGAGTCCGATGCAGGCACGATCACGGCCGCTCCGACGGGCGGGCAAACCGCCTTCGTTTCCTACCGCATACACCGTCACAGAACGAAAGAAGTGAGAGACCATGACAAAAACAGCAGGGGGCGTAGAAGTCGAAGGCACCGTCATCGAGTGCCTGCGCAATGCCACCTTCAAGGTGGAGCTCCAGAACGGGCACACCGTGCTCGCCCACATCAGCGGGAAGATCCGGAAGAACTACATCAAGATCCTCCCGTACGACCGAGTGCTCGTGGAACTCAGTCCCTACGACCTCACCCGCGGCCGCATCCGGTACCGGTACCGGTCGTAGCGGAAGAGGCCGGCCGGGTCAGCGCGTGGGGACGAGCCCCGCGCTGGTCGGCCGGCCCCTCCCACCCCCGTGTCACCGCCGGGTGCCCGGCACACCACGTCACGGCGTCGGATCGCGATGCGTGGGTCGGCGGTGGCACGGGTGCGGGTTCCGCCCACACCGCCGATGGTCACCGCCGATGCGTCACCGCTGATGCATCACCGCTGATGCATCACGGCCGATGAGTCGCGACCGATGAGTCGCGACCGATGCGACACGGCCGATGACTTCCGCCTCCCCGCGTCGTCTGTATATAGGGAACGTCGCCCTTCCGCGCCTGCGGGAGGCCCGAGACAAGATGACAAGGAGCGTGCACACCGTGGACCAGGAGAACGTGAGCGCCACCCTGACCGTCGCCGTACCCGCCGCGAAGGTCTTCGCGGTGCTGGCGGACCCAACAACCCATGCTGCGATCGATGGCACCGGGTGGGTTCAGGAAGCCGTCGACCGTGCGCCGCTGACCGAGGTGGGGCAGATCTTCCGGATGGCCATGTACCACCCCAACCATCCGGACGGTGACTACCAGACGGCCAACAAGGTCCAGGTGCTCGACCCGCCACACGCCATCGGCTGGCTGACGGGAACGGAGAAGGACGACGGTCGCCTGGAGTTCGGCGGCTGGCTCTGGCGTTACGACCTCGCACCGCTCGGCCCGTCCGAGACGGAGGTAACACTCACCTACGACTGGTCGGCGGTGCCGCAGTCCATCCGGGAGTACCTCCAGTTCCCGCCGTTCGGCCCCGAGCATCTCACCAACTCGCTGCACCACCTGGCCGAGCTTGTCTCCGTTAGGTGATGACGCTGCACCTGTCCGAGGGCCGCACCGCCGGACACGTCCGCGACGCCGTTCTCAAACCCGTCCAAACGCAGCCGGCCCGGTGGTGCAGTGCCCCGAGTCCGAGCCAACTCCCTCACCACGGGCTGACCGCTCCCCCGGCCCTTCCTCGATGAGCAGCCGAGCAATCGCTTGGCAGACCTCGGCGGAGAGATCATCATGTGGGGATGTCTGACTTGCCATCCTCCGTAGCACCGACGGCAGTGCGGCTCCCTCGGTACACGAAGACGGACCAGGAGGAGATCCTCGGCGACGGCGCCGATCCCTTCGGTGTTGCCGCAACCGGCTTGACCTGGCTGCCAAAAGAAGAGCACTTCGGAATCAGACACGGCAACCGACTTGTGGCACACGCCGGCCTGCTACGGCTGCCTGTCGCGATCGGCAACGCCGAAACAGAGGTGGTGGGCGTCGGTGGAGTGGCTGTCGCACCCGACATGCAAGGCCAGGGGCTGGCCCGGCTCGTGGTCACAGCGGCACTCGACCACGCCCGCGCGATGGGCCCTCAGCACGCACTCCTGTTTTGCCGGCCTCCCCTCGTCCCGCTGTACCAACGCCTCGGATGGCACCAGCTGGACAAGGACGTCCTCGTCGAACAACCCGCAAACCGCTTGGTGACCATGCCGCTACGGACCATGGTGACACCCCTGCACGACAACGCACACTGGCCGTCAGAGCCAGTGCGTCTGTTCTCCCTCCCGATGTGACGGCCCCCTTCCACGAGGGCCGCCCAGCGTGCCGACAGAGGTCCAACCAGGCCGCACCGGTGTCAGTTCTCGCCGACATTTTCCCACTCTGCGATCAACAAGCGCCGCCCGAACCCGGCAACGATCGATTGTCGGCTGCCGTTACGAAGCCGACCATGCGCGGGGCTCTCCCTTCCTGGTCCGTGGGGTCGTCGCAGATCCCGCACCACGCCCACGCGCAGCAGTCGATACACCGTCAGAAGTCAGGGGCGGCACCGTACAGACGAACGGGATGTACGCATACGCCAACAGCCTGTTCCACAACAGTGGGCACCGCCAGGCACGTCCCCAGTGAAGGACGCCCAGGACGCAGTCGTCGGGGATTCCTGAGGAAACACGCCGCGGATTCGTCAAGGTCACGCTCCGCTTGTCCAGGGCGCACCACTGAGGTTTGGGCTGCTTACCGGATTGCGTTGCCAGCTAGCCGACCCGCATGCTGCGGACGAGCAGGCATTCCCCGTGCCTCACGGCGCCGGCGCAATGCTGGCACCGCAATGCGATTCGGATGCGAATATCGACGTCATCGCGCCCGGCGTACACGCAGGTGATTTTCAAGAACATCATTCTTATTACGGTCCGGCAGCAGCGTTGCCTGGAGGCCGAGTCCGTCGAGGACAGGTAGCCAGTCGCGTGCCCTCTAGTTGGATGCGCCCATGGCGCCTGGCAGTCCGCCTGGCGCACCGGACTTCGTGCAGCACATGCGACATCAGGGCGTGCAGGTCGGCCTGCATTTCGGTGGCACGAGGCCGCAGTTCGGGGCCCTGGTGAGCGCTGTGGCGGGGGTGAAGGCGAGCCAGAGGGCGGGCTCCTGGCGGCGGGCCTCGGCCAGGTGGAGGAACTTCGGTCGGGAGTTCTTCTGTTCCGGCCCGGCGGCCGGTGCGGCCGCCGGGAACCGGGTGGGGACGCTTCTCAACCCCACGTTGGGCGGCCCCTGATCCGTCTCGCCCTTCCGACTCCGTCCAGAAGGGCGGCAGTCCACTTGAGGGACCATCTCGTTATCTGGCGCGTCGTCCCACGTTGTTACGCGATATTCGCACTACCCTTTCGTAACTGTACGAAGGCGATCAGTTACTGATCGCATCAGTTCGATCTACCGGAGATGAAATGCGCAAGCTTCGCAAGGCCGCCGTTGTGATCGCCGCCCTTGGCGCCACCAGCCTCCTCGGTGCCGGCTCCGCCTACGCCGACGGCGGGTACGGCGGCGGCATGGGCGGCGGCACGTTCAACGTCAAACAGGGCAGCCAATGCCGGTCGCACGACCTGAACGTCGACGTCCTCGGCGAGGTCGGGCTCGTCAACGGCCTGCTGGGCAACGCGCTCGGCGGCGAGGGTAACGCCGGCTCGCAGGACACCAAGATGGGCTCGTCCATGGGCTGCAACAACTCCTTCGCCGACAAGGGAGGCAAGGGGGACGAGTAAGCAGGAAGACGTGGACTGACACAGGGTCCCGGCGTCTGGGCCACAGGCCCGGCGCCGGGGCCCTGTGGTGATCCGACTATCGACTCATCACATGAGATGGCGTCTTAAAGGGCATCTGAACTGGGCTTCGGGCCGATCGTGCACCGACGGTTCACCGAGCGGACCGTCCGTCCCCTCTCGATCGGGATCTCCGCCGAGCATGCACGACAGCCAGGGCTTGAACCCCTCGTGCGCGGCATCCCACCGATCTGCTCCCGCCACGGACCGCGTCGGCGCCGACGCGGTTGAACTCGCCGGCAGGGTCGAGGAAGCGTCGTCGGTTGAGGCCCGCCGCAGCGAGGCGCCTGCTGACTGTTCTGCGGTTGATCGAAATGCAGGCGTGATGGAAATCGAAGGCAATCCTGGCTGTAGACCACCTGAGAGTGCGTCGCGGTTCCTCGATGCGGGCGAGGATTTCGGGAGCTGTGGTCGTCGGCTGACGATGCGGCACCGAAGAACGATCGAGTAGTCCCGGGTCACCATAACCCCGGTAGCGGTTCGGTTGACCCACTTGGATGCGCACGCCCGAGAGACACCCATCTCGGCTGCCACGTGCGCGATGGGTCGGGTCCGGCACCGTTCGACGAGTCGGCGGCGGCCTTTGACAGACAGCGGCTGACAGACAGCGGCGCGTTCTTGTGTGTCGATGGGGAGGCCTTCCGTGTGCGAAGTGGAGTCGCAGCGAGGCACCTGGCGGCGTTCAGCGGCCCGTTCGGTGGTTGATCAGTGCCGCATCAGCGAGTCCAGGAGTTCGCGGCCGTGCGGCCAGGGGCCCGGGCCGCTGGCGGAGTTGATGTGTCCGCACGCCCCCGCCAGGTGCCATCGCGCCTCCCACCCCGCCGCGAAGTCGGCGGCTGCTGCCGGGTTGCAGTACGGGTCATTGGTGCTGCCCACCACCAAGGCCGGGCACGGCAATGGTTGTGCGGACACCTCGATGAACGTCGCGGCCGCCTGACGGGGAAACGCAGCCCCCTGCGGGTCGGGCGGTGCGACCAGCAAGGCGCCGCCTACCTGGTTCAACGGGTTCTTGTTCAACCAGGTGGACGCCGCCCAGCAGCCCAGGCTGTGGGCCACCAGCACAACGCGGCTGTCCTGCCGGGAAGCATCGTCGTACGCCAACTGGACAGCGCTGACCCAGTCATCGAGATCGGGGTCGGACCAGGAGACAGGGGAGATCCTCACCGCCGAGGTGCCCCACTGCCGCTCCCACCAGGTCTGCCAGTGCTGCCCGTCCGAACCGTCGATACCGGGGATGATGACGTACGCGACCACTGCCTGCCACCGTTTCATGAGTCGGCCCCTACGATCTTGGAGCGTCTTGCGCAGATTCTGTGGGAACCAACGGAACGTTGGTGCCAGCGCAAGTGATCTCAAAGAAGATGGTGCGGACAACGATGGAATCACTCGACCAGATCGACCGGGACATCCTCGCTTTGCTCCAGGCCGACGGCCGGGTGACCGGCGCCGAGGTGGGGCGTCGGGTGGGACTCTCACAGCCCGCGGCCAGCGCACGCATCCAACGGCTGGAGAAGAACGGCGTCATCACCGGCTACCGAGCCGCCGTCAACCCGGCGGCACTTGGCCTGAACATCCGCGCAGTGATACGTCTGCGCACCACGCATGCACAGCTTTCTCGCGCCCTGGACTTCGCTGGCCAGACCCCCGAGGTCACCTCCACACTGAGGGTCACCGGGGAAGACTGCCTCATCTTCGACGTCCACTGCCCACAGGCAGGACGACTCGAAGAAGTTGTTGACGCGTTCGCGCGCTACGGCCCTGTCACCACATCTCTGGTACTCCGTGCCTACCCGCCGAAGCCGTTGACCGACGCGACGTCACCCACGACCGACCCATAATCGTCACGCCTCACGGCATGCCGACGACGACGGCATTCTCACCAGCCTCGAACCCGTCGTCGGGGCCCTCGTCGGCCTGCTGCTCCTCGGCCAGCACCTCGCCGCCCCGCAATGGGCCGGGGTGCTCGCGGTGGCCCTCGCCTCGATCGGCGCCACTCAGACTGAGCTGCCGGGAATTGCCGGCGGCTGGGTGAGCCGGCGGGGGTTCTGCCCCGTGGCTGTCCGTTGTCCGTTGCCCGTTGTTCCCAATCGTTATCTGGAATCAATGGGACGAACGATGTCGGATGTGGCATATGTGATTTGAGGTGTCTTGACGGTCCCCCGGGGGCGCAGGAAGCTGAGCCGCCCCCCACGGCCCCCTCCTCTTCTCCCGATGGAATGCCCATGCGTCCGCTTGTTTCCGCAGGCACGCTCACGGCCGCCGTGGCCGCGGGCCTGCTGCTCGCCCCTTCCGCTTCTGCCGCCGCGCACGGCGACAACGGCACCGTGAAGATCCACGACGCCGCGACCGGTGCGGAACTCCGCAAGAACGAACCTCACGTCTGCGCCTTCTACCTCGACGCCTTCGGCTTCGACGGCGGCCAGCAGGTCGACTGGCACATCGAAGCCTGGGCCCCGACAGCCGAGGCCAAGGGTGCGGCCGTGAAGTCCGGCTCCCTCACGCTCGACGGCCAGGGTCACGGCCGTACGCAGGAGCTGTCGCTGCCCGACGGTCACTACAAGCTCTTCTGGACCTTCGATGGCGAACACGGCCGGGCCAAGCACAAGGTCTTCTGGACCGACTGCGCGGCCGGCACCCAGCCGGGCGGCGGGAAGCCGTCGACGACGGCCGCCCCGTCCGGCCCGGGGAAGGCGACCGCCACGCCCACGTCATCCGCGCCCGCGGGCACCCCGACGACCCCGGCGCCCTCGGCCTCCTCCCCCGCGCCCTCCTCGTCCCCGCCCGCAGTCCACGACCTCGCGCAGACCGGCAACGGCGCGCCTGTCGGCTTGCTGTCGACGGCAGCCGCCGCGCTCGTCGCGGCCGGCGGCTCCCTCGTCGTCCGCCGTCGCAAGGCCCGGCAGCAGCGCTGAGACGCCCGCGCCCGTCCGGCCGGCGCCCCGTCCGCCACGGGGCGCCGAGGGCCTCAACCCTGCCTGGCTGTACGGGAGTCAGGGCCGGCAGCAACGGGGCTGTGGAGTGTGCCGATGCCCTCGATGTCGACGCTGACCGTGTCGTCGGGCGTCAGGGCGTCGCTGCCCTCGGGGGTGCCGGTCAGGAGGACATCGCCGGGGAGCAGGGTCATGAAGTGGCTCACCTCGGAGACCAACGCGAGGGCGCTGCGGGTGAGTTGGGCGGTGCTTCCCTTCTGGCGTACTTCGCCGTTGACGCGGGTGGTGATGTGGGCCGCCGCGGGGTCGAGGTCCGTGCTGATCCACGGGCCGAGGGGGCAGAACGTGTCCATGCCCTTGGCCTTTGTCCACTGGCCGCCGTCGGTGCCGATGTCCCATGCCGTTACGTCGTTGGCGCAGGTGTAGCCGAGGACGTGCTGCGCGGCGTCCTCGGGCGCCACCGAGCGGCAGGTGCGGCCGATGACGACGGCGAGTTCCCCTTCGTAGCGCACGTCGTGTGAGGACTCGGGGAGCACGATCGGGTCGTCCGGGCCGACGACGGACGTGGTGGGCTTGAGGTGGATGATCAAGTTTCCGGCGGCATCCGGCCGGCCGCCGTAGTTGCGCCCGATGACGACGACCTTGCCCGGGACCACCGGCGCCAGCAGCCTGGCCTCCTCCAGCGGAACGCTCTCGTTCCCGGGCGCCAGGGACGGGCCGGAGGTGAGCGCACCGCTCCGTGAGCCCGTCGGCCGTGCCAGGTCCGCGAGGCTTTCCGGGTCCGCCGGGCCCTTCAGGAGTCTGATGGTCCTGCGATCCGTGTCCACCACTCCGTACCTGGGCCCTTGTGCCGTCATGAGTCGTGCGAGGTCCATGGAACTCCTTGTCGCGGTGCGGTCGTCTCCGGCCCGCCGGTGCGGGCGGTGGTGCCGGTCAGGTGGGCGGTCAGAGCGTCGGCGGGCCGCAGGCCGTGGCCGGGGCCGGGCGGTGGCGGAGCGGTGTGGTGTTCCCGGTCGACGGCGTAGGGCGGGTCGGTGAGCGGGGTGGGGAACCATTCGTCCTGGCGACCGCCTTCGACCGCCACGACCTCGGTCAGCCGCGCTGCCAAGGTGCGGCCGACCGACCACAGGGGGCCGATCTCGCCGACCTGGACGCCGAGCTGGACGCGCAGGCCCAATTCGCGGGCGCGTACGGCCATGCGCAGCGAGGGCAGCAGCCCGCCGCATTTGGAGATCCGGATGTTGAGGAGGGAGGCGGCGCCGGTCGCGGCGGCCCATTCCATGTCCGCGGTGTCCATGGCTGACTCGTCGAGCATCACCGGTGTGCCGCTCTCCTCGATGCGGCGCAGGGTGGACCAGTCCCGTGGAAGGGTGGGTTCCTCGATCCAGTCGACGGCTGCGCGCTCGCACAGCAGCCGTGCGCCGCGCTCCGCAACGTGCGGCTCCCATCCGCCGTTGGCGTCGACGGACAGGCGTACCGAGGGGCCCAGCAGACCGCGTACCTGGAGCGCGCGCTCGACGGTCTCCTCGGGGCTGTCGAGTGCCTTGAGTTTGATGTGCGAGAGGCGGGCGCGTGCGTCGGGCGGCAGTGCCTCCAACTGCTCGGCGGGGGTACGGCTGAGGTCCACCACCTCGCTCACCGTCCGGGGGCTGCTGTCCGCGGTGAGCACGTCCGCCGCCCAGGGACAGGCGTCCAGGACGGCGGACATGGGGAGGCCGTGGCGTCGGCAGAGCGCGTCGAGGAGCGCGGTCTCCAGCGCCGCCGCGGCGGCCGGCATGGGCCGTGGCCCGCCGAGCAGACGGGGGAGGTCGAGCGAGGCGAGGACACCCACCGCGCGCGGGAAGTCGCCCGCCGGGATGAGCGGGCCGAGCACGGAGGGGTCGAAGGTCTCCAGGGCCTCTACGGCGCCGGTGAGCGTCTCGCCGGTCACGTACGGGCGGGGAGCGCCCTCACCCCACCCGGTGACGCCGTCCAGCTCCAGGGTGAGCAGGACGGACCCGGTACGGGCGTGGGCGTGCCGGGCGTGAGCGAAGGGCCGGTGCAGGGGGACCTGTGCCGTGCGGATGCCGGTGATGCCGAGGGTGCAGGTCACCGCGGGCCTCCCGGGACCGCGGCGGCCTGCGTCCGGTGGTCGGCGGGTGCCGCGGCCCCCGTGGACGCCGCGGCGTCGGTGGGTGACGCGGCATCGGTGGGTGACGCGGAAGCCTTGGGCGTGCGCGCGGTGACTTCGGCGAGCCAGTCCCAGAACTGGCCCCGTACGGGCGAGAACTCCAGGTAGTGGCTGTCGGCGTCGAAGTGGGCATCGACGGTGTCCGGGTACATCCGGGCGAGCGTCGACCGCGCGGTCTCCAGGTCGATGATGGCGTCCCGTTCGGGCCGGGCGAAGTGCACCGGAGCCGCCGGGTTGCCGATCTCCCACCGGGGGCCTTCGGTGTAGAGGAGCTCCAGTTCGGCCATCACGGCGCGGAAGCCGTCCGTGATCTGGCGCAGCATGGCGTGGTCGTTCGCCATGAAGGCGAGGTAGCGCTGCTGCCTGGTGTAGTCCTCGTCCTTCAGAGTGACCGGTGAGCTGCGGTGGCCCTGGAGCGTGCGCAGGCGGCGTACGCCTTCTTGTCCGTGGCGGGCCTGTTGCTGGCCCAGGGCCGGGGCGCAGAGGACCACGCCGTCCGGGGAGATCCGGCCGGTGGCGAGCAGCGCGGCCAGCACGCTGCCGCCGAAGCTCTGGCCGACCGCGGTGACCGGGAGGTGGTCCGGGTGCCGGGCCCGGACGGCCTCGAAGTGCGCCGTGTAGTCGTCCAGCACCGCGGCGGCGGAGGGCAGGTGGCCGCGCGGACCGCCGCTGGCGCCGGAGCCGCGCCGGTCCGGGGCGTACACGGCAATTTGGCGGCGGGCCAGTTCGGGGCCGGTCTCGAAGAGCCAGCCGGCGTGGCTCTGAAGGCCGTGCACATAGAAAACGGCCGCTTTCGGGTTCTCCGGTATCCACTGGTGCAGGGCGAGGGGGGTGCCGTCGGCCGCGGTGACGGACTCGACGCGGTGCACCTCCACCGGAGGTTCTTCGGTGATCACGGTGGCTGTCACTTTCCGAAGTGAGGGGGAGTGAGGGGGAAGGGAGCTCGGGGGTGACGAGCAAGGAGGGGCCAGGCGAACAAGGGAAGCGGGCGAACGAGGGGGGTCAGGTGGACAAGGGAGGTCAGGCGTACAGCGCAAGGCCGAGGTCGTCGATCACGGTCAGCAGGGCGTCGTTGTTCTGGATCCAGTGGTGCTTGATCTGCATGGCCGCCGCGCCGTTGCGGCGCTGCGCCTCGGCGATGGCGAGGAAGCTCTTGGGGGCCAGCGGGAGCAGCCGCAACGGGAGCAGCCGGTCGCTGCGCCGCTTCTCGGCGTACTCCGGGTTGCAGCGCTGGAGCGCGGCCTCGGCCGCGGCGGTGAAGTCCGCGCGCTCGGCGGCACCGAGCTTCGGGTCCCACTCCATGGCCAGGACGTAGCCGGGCGGGGTGCCCCAGGAGGGGATGCAGGTGAAGAGCGGCAGGGTGCCCCAGGCGCCGGTGTAGGCGGTGCGCACCGCCTCGTAGACGTGGGCCTCGGTGAGTTTCTCGCCGGTGAAGGAGCTGCCGAAGCCGGCGCGTCCGGCGAACTCCAGGCGCGGCAGGGCGCCGACCCTGCCGAGGACGGTGTAGACGTCTCCCACGTCGTAGCGGTAGAGCCCGTTGGCCTGGCTCATGACGAGCCGGTAGGAGTGGCCGGTCTCCAGCTCGTGCGGGTCCAGGGTCTCGGCGGCCGGGTCCAGCGGTCCGCCGTCGTCGTCCTCCCGGCACGGGACGAACTCGAAGACGCCCTGGTCGGCGGCGAGGGGGCCGGCGGAGGGGTGGTCGTCGACCGGGATGGTGACGATGCCTTCGGTACCCGTGGTGCTGAAGGGGAGCTTGCGGATGCCGGGCGTGACGTCGTCCAGCCAGTCCCGGTAGAGGCCGGCGGAGGCGGAGTTCCAGCAGACGATGACGGACAGCCGGGGCCACAGGTCGGTCAGGCGCAGACCGCCGGGGCGGCGCCGCAGCGTGCGGTCCAGCTCCCGGGCGAGGCCGGGGTCGGCGGCGACGCCGCACGTCGGGCGCCCGCGGACGGTGCCGCGGCCGATTTCGTCGACCAACTCGGCTCCGCGCAGGGCGAGTTGCTCGGCCAGGCCCACGATCTTCGAGGGGTTGAGGGTGACGATCAGCCGGACGTCGGCCCCGGCGAGCAGGCGCAGTTTGCGGTAGAGGCTGTCGGTGTACTCCTCCTCGTCGTCCCCCCGCAGCCAGGGGGCGTCGTACCAGGGCGGTACCCAGTCCTCCGGGCCGACCGCGGCCGGGCGCCGGGAGATGCTGTAGATGGGGAAGCCGCGCAGGCTCCTGGAGGCGGGGGTGCGCTCCCAGGAGAGGTCGAGGATGTGCTCGGCCGTCAGGTGCTGGGTGCCGATCTGCTCGACGTACAGGCCCCATTGGGCGTACAGGCCCCGGCCCCGGTACCGCTCCCGCCAGTGCCGGGTGGTGGGGACGTACTTGGGTTGCCCGCTGGAGCCCGAGGTCTTCAGGAACGCGTACGGCGCGCTGCGGGTGAGGACGTGTGCCTCGCCCGCTAACTGCCGCTCGACGTACGGGCGGAAGTCCTCGTAGGTGCGGATGGGAACGGTGTGCTTCCATCTGTCGAGCGTGGCGACGGAGCCGAGCCCGTGCTCGCGCCCGAACGAGGTGCTGCGGGCCTGGTCGAGAAGGTCCTGGAGCACCAGGTCGCTCGTCGGGCCGGGGTCGCGGCACAACTCCCGCTGCCGGTCCAGGGCGCTCAGCGTGCGGCTCGTGAAGTCCTCGGGGCGGGTGTGGTGCGGCGATGTGGTCACAGTGGTGGGAAGGACCATGCGGAAACCCCCTTTTCCTCCTATGCGGCCGGCCGGTCGGCTTCCGGCCGCAGCGCAGTAACAGGCGTGCGGTTGAGGTGTCGTGCGATGGCGACGTGGCGCGCCGTCCGGCGGCCCGCACCGCACACGCGGGCCGCCGGACCGTCAGACGAGTTGTCGGATGGTGCCCGCAGCGGGGTCGCCGGACGTGGCGAAGGCGACGGCGGCGGCGAGGAAGCGCCCGACGGCGTCCTCGGTCATCCACGCCATATGCGGGGTGGCCAGGGAGCCGGGGTGGCTGCGCAGCAGGTCGTCGGCGGGCAGCGGTTCGAGGTCGAAGACGTCGAGCGCCACCCCGCCCAGAAGGCCGGCGGCGAGGCGCCGGCGCAGCTCGGCCATGTCGATCAGCGCCGCGCGGGCGGTGTTGACCAGCAGGGTTTGCGGACCGAGCAGGGCGAGCCGGCGGGCGTCGATGAGCCGCTCGTTCTGCGGTGTGGACCGCAGGTGAAGGCTCACCGCATCGGCGGTGCGGAGCAGGGTGTCCAGGGGCAGGAGCGTGACCCCGGCCGCGCGGGCGGTGTCCTCGTCCAGGGACGGTGACCAGGCGGCCACCCGCATCCCGATGCCCTGCGCCAGGCGGGCCGTCCGGGAGCCGATCTGCCCCCATCCGACGATCCCCAGCAGCCGTCCGGACAGCTCACGCCCTCCGGACGGCTGCCAGCCCGGGGCGCTGCCCACTGCGGACGGCACCCTGCGGGCCAGCATCAGCAGCAGGGTCAGGGTGAACTCGGCAACCGAATCGGCGGCCAGGCCCGGTGTGTCGTAGACCGCGATCCCGGCGGACCGGGCGGCGTCGGTGTCGACCACCGGGCCGGCCGGGCCGGCCACCACGACCTGGCGTGGCCGTTCCGCGAGCAGGACGCCGGTGTCCAGCGGCCGGCCGTGGAAGAAGTGCAGCACGGTGTGAGCCCCGCGCATGCGCTCGGCGAGCCGGGACGGTGTGGTGCAGGGGCCGTCGAAAACCTCGACCGCATCGCCGCCGGGACAGCGACGGACGAGCTCGGCCAGCTGCGGATACCCGTGGCAGTCGGGCATGACAAGGCGTCCCACGGTGTGTTCCTCCCCCGTACTTCGGTGTGATGCGGCAGGTCAGCGCGTGGCGAGGCGAACCCGGCAGGTCCACCACCACGTCGACCGGTCGGTCATCCGGCGCTTTGTGACCTCCCGCAGCCGGGTCAGGCCGAGTGCGTCCTCGCTGACTCCCTCCTCCAGCAGGGCGATCACCCCGCCCTGGCTCGATGCGAAGTCGACGAAGCGGTCCGCGCCGCCCGTCTCCTTCATGTGCAGGCACACCTCGTTGACGTGCCGGAACAGGCCGCTGTCCCGCAGCCGCCGAAGATGCTCGCTCTTGGGGGCGAAGGTGGGGCGCAGGCCGCGCTCGGCCTCCAGCGCGGTGTGGGCGGCCTCGAACTCGCGGTAGGCGGCGTCGACTTCGGGATCGACGGCGGGCGGCCAGTCGAAGTCGAAGGCGGCCAGCACCCCGCCGGGCCGCAGGATGCGGGTGATTTCCGGGAAGGCCCGCGCGGCATCGAACCAGTGCAGGGCGTGGCTGACGGTCACGATGTCCGCGCAGCCGTCCGGCAGTCCGGTCTCCTCGCCCGTGCCGTCGACAACGTTGATGCCGCGTCCGGCCGCGATGGCCCGCATCTCGGCGGAGGGCTCCACTCCGGTCACTTCGGGCCAGATCGTGGAGGAGAGGCCGGTGCCGCAGCCGATGTCGACCACGGCCGGGTTGGCGGACCCGGACCACTGGCGCAGCAGGTCCGCCAGTTCCTGGGGAGGCTTCGGGCGCACACGGTCGTAGAATTCCGCAAACTTGCTGAAACGTTCCGCAGAGTCAGGAATTAAATTCACCATGACGATCAAGCTAACACAGCTTCCAGTTCACACCGAAGTGACAAACGACATAGTTAAATCTCTGTCAACTCGTAAGGTAGGGAGGGTAGTTGAATAAACCGCACAGTTTCCGGTTCAATCAATCTTCTCGCAGGTCAGAGCGTATGCAACGGGAAAACTAGGCATACCGTGAACCCCTGAAACCTCCCGGTAAGTATTTTTCATCGGCGCGGAATAAATTCCGGCACCGCATGCCACGGAAAGGCCAATACCGGGTGAACACATTGCGAGATAATAGAGACCCGAACGGGCAATTGAAGGGGAACCGTTGAAGAGCCGCGGTGGAAGAGCCGCGGTATACCGGCGGGCTAGGCCGACAAACGCAGCAGCGCCTCGTGGTCGGCCGTATCCGGCGCAGCCTGATAGACCACCAGCCGCTGACCGTCACTGCGGGCCACGTCGAAGGCTTCGTACGTGAGCGTCATCCGCCCCGCCGTCGGATGGCGGTACACCTTCCTCCCGTTGGTGCGCGCCTGGACGTCGTAGCGCTGCCACAGTGCGGCGAACTCACCGCAGTGTTCGGCGAGTTCGGCGACGAGCTCGCGGAGGTCCGGCACATCCGGGTGCACCACGACCGCGGTGCGCAGATGGGCGACGACGCCACGGGCCACGTCGTCCCAATTCTCGTAGAGCTCCCGGGCCATGGGGTGCAGGAAGGCGTACCGCGCGGTGTTGCGGTCCCGCTCGGACCACTCCTCGATGCCCGGGAAGAGGCGGAGCGCGGACCGGTTGGCGGCCAGCAGGTCGCTGGACCGGCTCAGCACACACGCCGGATAGGGGTGGGCGATGTCGAGCATGCGGCGGACCTCGGCCCGGACCGTACGGGACGCCCGGCCCCGCCGCGTCCCGGCAGACGGCGCCTGGGCCCTGCCCCGGCTCAGCTCCGCGAGGTGGCGGTGCTCGTCGTCGGTCAGCTTCAGTACCCGCGCAATCGCCTCCAGGACCGCGGGACTCGGCCGCTGCTGCTTGCCCTGCTCCAGACGCCGGTAGTACTCGATGCTGACGCCGGCGAGGATCGCGACCTCCTCCCGCCGCAGACCGTCGGTACGCCGACGCCCCGCCGACGGGGGCAGACCCGCCTCATGCGGTGTGACCCGGCTCCGTCGGCTGCGTAGGAAATCCCCTAGCTCCGTCCTGTTCCCCCGTGCAGTGCCCACATATGCAGTATGCATCGAACGGGTCAGGTAAGGGGGGCCCTGCCAGGGCCCCCCTTACCCGGGCCTCCCGGCGACGGTGTTTCGCAGGCAGGCTGAGCGCACCGCAGCGATCTTTCCGCGGCGGTCTGGAACATCACGGGGGCCATGGCCCACTGAGAGAGGAGTTGGGCCCGGCTGTGTCCACTCAGCCTGAACTCACCCGCCGGAAGCGCACGCTGGTGCTGGCGGTCTGTTGCACGAGTGTCTTCCTCGGCAACCTCAACAACACGGTGCTCAACGTGGCACTGCCCGCCATGCAGCGCGATCTGCACAGTCCGCTGTCCGGGCTGCAATGGACCACCGACGCCTACCTGATCGTGCTGGCCGCGCTGCTGATGCTCGCCGGCTCCGCCGGGGACCGGCTCGGCCGCCGCCGCGTCTTCCAGACCGGCCTGGCTCTCTTCACCCTCGGCTCGCTGCTGTGCGGACTGGCGCCCGACCTCGGCTGGCTCATCACCTTCCGCATCGTCCAGGCGATCGGTGCCTCGATGCTCAACCCGGTGGCCATGTCCATCATCACCAACACCTTCTCCGCGCCCCGCGAGCGTGCCCGGGCCATAGGAGTCTGGGGCGCGGTCATGGGCGTCGCGATGGCGGTGGGCCCGATGGTGGGCGGGGTGCTCGTCCAGGGTGTCGGCTGGCGGTCGATCTTCTGGCTCAACCTGCCGATCGGGCTGGCCGCCCTCGTCTGCGCCGCGCGCTTCGTACCCGAGTCCCGCGCGCCCCGGCCCCGCCGGCTGGACCCCGTCGGGCAGCTCCTGGTCATCGTGCTGATGGGCAGCCTGACGTACGCCATCATCGAGGGCCCGAGCACCGGCTGGACCGCCCCGCGCACCCTCGGCTGCGCCCTGGCCGCACCGGCCGCGCTCCTGGCCCTGCTCCTCTACGAGAGCCGGCGCCACGAACCACTGGTGGACCTGCGGGTCTTCCGCAGCGCCGGATTCAGCGGAGCCGGCGCGATGGCGGTGTGCTCGTTCTTCGTACTCGGCGGCTTCCTCTTCCTCAACACGCTCTATCTCCAGAACGTGCGCGGCCTGTCGGCGCTGTCCGCCGGCCTGTACCTGCTGCCCATGGCCGTCATGAACATCCTCACCTCACCGCTCTCCGGACGGCTGACCGCCACCCGCGGCCCCCGGCTGCCGCTGCTGCTGGCCGGCGCGGCCACCACCGCGGGCGGCGCGCTGCTCGCCTCAGGCGACGCCCTCACCACCGATGCGCTGCTCTTCACCGCGTACGTCCTGATCGGCATCGGCATGGGACTGGCCAACACTCCCGTCACCAACGCCGCCATGGCCGGCATGCCCAAGGAGCAGGCCGGGGTGGCCGCCGCGATCGTCTCCACCGGCCGCCAGTTCGGCCAGGCACTGGGCGTCGCCGTGCTCGGTGCGATCCTCACCACCGGGCTGCACTCCGGTACGGGCTTCGCCCAGGCGGTGCGCCCGGCCTACTGGATCGTCACCGGCTGCGGCGCGGCCATCATCCTCCTCACCCTGGCCACCACCGCCCGCCGCACCACACCACCGCCCGAGCCCCCGCGGCCCACCCCGCAGCCGCAGGCCCCCGGCGCAGTCCCTGGGGTACCCGAACCGCGGGCTTGACGGGGCCGCCCCTTCGCATACGGACGACGTCAGTTGACTCGGGGCACTCGGCCGCCGGCGTCCGTGCCGCTCGTACCAGCAGCGGTACGGGCGGTGCGGGCGCGTCGTCCGCATGCCGCGCCGCGCTCCTACCGTCGGGCACCTTCGCGGTGGTCGCGGAGCCTGATGTTCTCCGCGGCCTTGCGGGCGATCTTGGAGGCCATGTTCTTTGCCCGGCGTCGGGTGGCCGGTCCTCGGCGGATCCGGCGATGACCCAACGGTCGCGGCGAGGGCTCACCGGAGCTCACCGTGGGCTCACCGAGCCACATCGGCGCTGGTCAGCCTGACGGCGTCGGCACCGCGCGCCCTGGCCAGCGATTGACGCTCTGTTACTCTGCGTGCTCGTGATGGTAGACAACAGCGTAGGCGCTGTCGAGGAGTTGTACGCCCGTGTCCAGGCTGCCGCCGAGGGCACGCCGTACCGGATGTGCCGGACGGAGCGGGGATTCGATCTGACCGTGGACGTCGACGTCCCGCAGTGGCAGGAGTTGCTGACCCGTCGCCGGGTCAGCCAGGTGTGCACATACCGCGTCGCGGTGCGCCCGGAGAAGAAGATCTACACGATGACGGATGTGGTCCGCACCGTCGAGTACGAGGCGGGCGTGGGTGGAGTGCGGCTGGGGGCGTCGGTGTTCGTCGGTCGGGACGTGTCCTTGAGTTCGTATCGCACCCTTGACGGCTCCGAGCAGTACACCTTCTCGTCGGCCGAGGGCCACGGCCTGATTCGGGGCGCGGCCGAGGAGTTGGGGTGGCGGGAGTCCCAGCCCGTCAGCGTGAAGATCGGCATAGGCTTCGCGGCCCTCGGTGGGCTCGGGGGCCTCGCCGCGCTGATCACCCTCGCCATCGTCAAGTGGCTCTGACGGTCGGCAAGACCGCTCCGCGACCACCAGGCGCCCCTTGCACTCCCCCGCTGCCAGACCGTTGACCAGGAAAATCCAGAAGTCCGGCTGGTCCGGGACCAGGTCTGGGCCTTACGGGTGCCGGGCGGACGCTGTGGTGCCGGTGGGCGCTGTGGTGCCGGGTGGGCGCCCCAGGGCCGCCTTGGCGTGTCGGGTGCGTTCGTCGCCGAGTACTTTCGCTCGGCCCGCTTCGACGGCGTCGAAGGCTTGCTCGGCGATCGATTCCGGGGTGTTCATGATGGCGTTCATCTTGCGGTGGTGACCGGTGCCGCGGCGGGCCCCGTCGGCGTCCAGGTGGGTTCGAACCGGAAGATGTCGGCGGTGGCGGCGCCCTGGGTGATGAACGGGTCGGAGGCGATGGCAGCCTCGATCGCCGCCGGTTCGCCGTCCGCGATGATCAACCCGCCGGTACGGGGCTCCAGCGGGCCCGCGTAGCGCACCATCCCCTTGGCGAACACGCCGTCGGGGTTGGCGTAGTGGGCGTCCTTGAGCGCGTCGATGGTGGACAGGGGCGCGTGGTACTTGAGCACGATCACATACATGCCGCAAGTGAACGGCAGGCTGCCCCCACAGCGCCAAGACCGGTTGCGTGACCCGCCTATAGGCTGGCACCTATGGGCAGTGATCAGGGTGAGTCAGGAGGAGTGAGCCGGGTATGGACGAGCTTTCCGGCGTGGAGTTGCGGCACTTGCGGTACTTCGCCGCTGTCGCCGAGGCCGGCACCGTCACCAAGGCGGCCCGGCGCCTGCGCATCGCCCAGCCCAGTCTGAGCCAGCAGATCCGGCTGCTGGAGCGACGCATCGGCACGCAGCTGTTCCGGCGCATGCCCCAGGGGATGGAGCTGACCGAGGCGGGACGGCTCCTGCTGAGCGGTGTCAACGGAGCGCTCAGCGAGCTGAGTTCGTCGATCGGGGCGGCACGCGCCACAGCCGCGACGGTGACCGTCGGGGTGTGCCGGGGCGTGCCCCAGCCCGTGCTGGCCACAGCGGAGCAGGCCATCACGCTCGGCCGACCCCTCCGGCTCACCTACGACCGGGTGGACTCCCAGCTCCAATGCGACCTGCTGCACGCGGGCACCCTCGCCTTCGGCATTCTGCGCATGCCCGCGGACACTTCGGGCCTCCAGCTGCGCACGGTCAGCGACGAGCCGCTCGGCGTCGTACTGCACGGCCGCCACCCGCTCGCCGACCGACCGGAACTGACCTGGTCCGCACTGCGCGGTCAGCGATTGCTGTGGTTTCCGTCGGAACGCGCCCCCGGCTACGCGGCCGCCGTCCTCACGCACCTGCGCGAACACGGCTGGACCCCTGACACCGTTCCCGACGATCACGGCAGCCATACGCTGTTCCGTCACCGGCTCATCGGCGAGGATGATCTGGTCGCACTCCGGCCCGGGAGCAGCTCGGCAGGTGATCCGGACCTCGTCTGGCGCCCGGTCGGACCACAACCGCCTCATGAACGGCTGGTGTTGGCCGCGGCTTCCGGCTCCCCCTGGGGCCGGCAGTTGGCAGCGGAGGGGAAGGCGACTCCGTCCCTCCCTCACGAGCTCGTCGTCCGTCACAGCAGGTGAATCCGGCCAGCGGTCGGCCCCGCCCGGCTCGTCGAACACCAGCCACTCAACCGAGTCCCCCACGACCCACACCACCCCAGCGACGCCACTGGAAAACAGCGCCTCGAAACGACTGTGAGGCTGGGGGCTATTCCAGCAACCGTTGCCTGATCAGCGCCATCACCTCCGCGCGGCTGTGCTTGCCGTTGTCGGCGGCGTGGAGGTGGTTGCCGATGCGTACCGAGACGGCGATCAGGCAGCGGACCTCGACCTCGTCCTCGTCGGGGCAGAAGGAGGAGAACAGCGAACGCAGGTAATCCATACGGCGGTTGTCCACGCGGCGCAGGCGCTCGGCGACGGCCGCGTCGCGGCGGGCCCACTCACGGATCGCCAGATCGGCGGTGGTACCCCGCACCGGCCCCTCGGCCGCGGCGACGAGGGTGAACAGTCGCTCCAGTCTGCCCCTGGCATCTCCCCCGCCGCTCTCCACCTGCTCGATCACACTCTCGGTGACCTCGTACTCCCAGGTGTCGAGCATTTCGGTGAGCAGCGCGTCCCGGTTGCGGAAGTACCCGTAGAAGCCACCCTTGCTGACGCCGAGTGCCTGCGCCAGTACCTCGATCCGGACTGCTTCGGGGCCGCCTGCGACGAGTGCCCGCAAGCCTTCCTCGATCCACTTGCCGCGTGGCGTGCGGGTCGCGCCCATGGTGTGTGCCTCCTCACGTCCCTGTCGAGTATACGGGGGCGTATAAATGGTCCTACGCTCCATCTATACGCCACCGTATAGATAGCAGCTGCATAGACGCGTGGAAAACAGACGCACAGATAGGGGCCTGCTCATGCGACTTCCCCGAACCGCCCACACCGACCGCCCCTGGCGGATCCACGAGATCGCCGGCGACTTCACGGTTGAGGACGTGTGGGCACTGCCCACCCCCGGCGGACCCGACGACCTAATGTGGCTGGTGCGCCAGATCGCCGAAGGCACCAGTGGCGGCGTGAGCGGAGAAGGCGCCGTCTCCCGCGTGCTTTTCGCCATCCGCTGGAAACTCGGAGCATTGCTCGGCTGGGACAAGTCCGCTACCGGCATCGGCACCCGGCCGCCCTCTCTGCACGACCGTTTGCCGGCGGATCTTCGCAAGGGTCCCCAGGGTCCCGACCTCGGCTCGTCCCCGTTCACCTCGCTCTATCAGAGGGACGACGAGTGGGCCGCCGAGATGGCCAACAAGACCGTGCACGCAGTGATGCACATCGGCTGGGTGCCGGACGGGTCCGGCGGCTACCGCGGTCAGATGGCCGTCCTGGTGAAGCCGAACGGGCTGTTCGGAACCCTCTACATGGCCGCCATCAAGCCCTTCCGGTACGTCGGGGTATACCCGGCGCTGATGCGCTCCATCGGCCGCAAGTGGCAGGCGGACGCCGCCGAACGGGGCGCGCACTGACGAGATCACGCAAGGGCGGCCGCCCGGACGCGACACTGTCAGATGGGCCGCCGGTCAGGCCCTCGATGGGAACCGGCGCCAAGGGCATGGAACACGACGTTCGCCATGGCGCCGGCCATGCGCTGGTGGAATCGCCACAGGAAGGGGCCGCGGGGGCTGGGTGCGCCGAAGCAGCCCTGGGGCGTGATCCGGCGGGCGTGCTCGCCGCCCCTGCGCCGTTCCGCCACATCCTCGACGCTCAGCCCCATTGGCTTGCGTGGTGCCGTGGAGTCGTATGTGACGGCCTCATCCAGCTCATCACGGACCGGGCCGCCTCTGCCCCCGGGCATCTCACGCGCCAATATGGGCGCGGAGTGCCACTACAACTTGGCGCCATCGACCCTCTCGGGGTTCTCGGCGTGCAGGAGGCGGCCTGTTGGAACACCCGTTTCGAGCGGGCGCCGCTGATCGGTGCAGCCGCCGCAGCGCGTCACAGCGTCGCGGTCGTGTGCTCCCCGGACGCGCTGCCTGCGAGCCACTGGTCCCATCCCAGGTTGAAGTCGGCGTAGCCATTGTCGGCCGCGGCCTTGGCGCGGGGGGAACCGGTGATGGTGACCGGGTCGCCCTGCTTGACCTGGCCGTAGAACCACTTGGCGTCCGACATGGACAGGTGGATGCAGCCGTGCGAGCCGCGGGCGCTGCCGCTGCCCGGGGTGGGGTCGCCGGTCGAGTAGTGCACGTACGTGCCGGACTGGGTCAGGTGGATGTCCCAGGGCAGCGTGAGGTCGTAGTAGTTGGGGCTGCCCTTGTCGCAGCTGATGCCGACGCTGCAGGAGGTCATGTGGACCTTCTCCTCCTTGTCGATGACGGCCATCGTGCCGTTCCACGTCGGATACTGGGCGCTGCCCGCATTGATCGACAGCGTGCGTACCGCCTTGTCGTTCCGGGTCACCTTCATGGTGTGACCGGTCACCGAGACATCCGCGCGCACGTCGTCGCCGATCGTGAAGGTGTGCGTGTAGTCCTTCACGCCGTAGCGTCCGTTGCCGTTGCTGACGCCCTGCATGTCAGCGTCGATCTTCACCTTCGTGCCGGAGGGCCAGTACGTCTTCGGCCGCCAGTCGGCGCGCCTGTCGCCCATCCAGTGCCAGGCACCGGCCACCGGCTTCGACGCGCTCACCTTCATGTGCTTCTCGACCGTGGCCCGCGCCTTTGCCGCCACCGGGTTCGTGAAGGACACCGAGATCGGCATGGCCACGCCGACCGTGGTCCCCGTCTGCGGGGTGATCGTCTCCAGCAGCATCGGCGGGCCCGCGGGCTTCGTCGGTGACGGCGAGGCGCTCGCACTCGCCTTTCCCGGCGCCTTTGCGTCGTCCCCGCTCGCCTTGTCACTGCCGCCCCCGCTGCAGGCACTCGCGCCCACCAGCATCGCAACCGTGACCAGTGCGATCCCTATGCCGCCCTTGCGCCGCCCCACGACCTGCCCCACTCTCTCGCTCCCCGGCCCGGACGGGCCCGGCTCCCTGTCAGACAGTGACGGCATGGGCCGCAGTTGCGTGCGGCACGTAGATTTTTCGTGATCCACGTCACTTTGACTTCGATGGCGTGCCCTCAACCTTCGATGGCACAGGACAACTTGTCACGGAGTTCGTCATGTGACGGAGTTCGTCAGATGGCCCGTGAGCGGTCTGGTTGATTCTGGCCGCGGTTGCCTGACTGCTAGGACGGATACCCGACCTGGCTCACTGCATTGCCGGCTACGTCCTTCACCTCGCACTCCTGGATGCCGCCCCCCGCTCGGTCCTGTCCTCGGCGGGTACCCACTCGCGACCGGGCACACCACGAGGGCGCTCCTCTCGTAGGCGTACTCATAGGAGGGCCTCGGCCATCAGGCGGCTCTCGATCATGTGATCAGGGATATCCGGCTCTCAGGCCCGGCCTGCTCTCAGCCGCCGCGGCGCACCCGGGCCGCCTTGCGGGCCTCGCCGAGCATACGGGCCTCGCTGGCCTTGCGGGACTTGCCGCCGGTGCCGCGGGAGGCGCTCTTGCTGGTGCCCAGGCCGCGGAAGGGGGCGTTGGAGTTCTTGGGTCGGGGTGCAGCAGGCCCGCCGTCGAGCGGGGCGCCGGAGGGGGCCTTGGCTCCGGTGATCCGGCTGAGCTCCGCCTCGCCCGAGCGCACCTTGGTGGTCGTCGGCTCGATGCCGGCCTCGGCCATCAGGCGGCTCATCTCCCTGCGCTGGCCCGAGAGGACCAGGGTGACGACGCGGCCGGACTCACCGGCCCGGGCGGTGCGGCCCGCGCGGTGCACATAGTCCTTGGGGTCGGTGGGCGGGTCGATGTTGACCACGAGATCGAGGTCGTCGACATGCAGGCCACGGGCCGCGACATTGGTCGCCACCAGGACGGTGACCTGGCCGTTCTTGAACTGCGCGAGGGTCCTGGTGCGCTGCGGCTGGGACTTCCCGCTGTGCAGGGCCGCGGCATGCACCCCGCTGCCCCGCAGGTGCCGGGTGAGCTGGTCGACCGCGTGCTTGGTGTCCAGGAACAGCAGTACGCGGCCGTCGCGGGCGGCGATCTCCGTGGCGACGGCATACCGGTCGGGGCCATGGACGACCAGCACATGGTGGTCCATGGTCGTGACCGCGCCCGCGGACGGGTCGACGGAGTGGACGACGGGGTCATGGAGGTAGCGCCGGACCAGGTGGTCGACGTCGCGGTCCAGGGTGGCGGAGAACAGCATCCGCTGGCCGTCGCGGTGCACCTGGTCGAGCACCTCGGTGACTTGCGGCAGGAAGCCCATGTCGCACATCTGGTCGGCCTCGTCAAGGACGGTGATCCGTACCCGCCCCAGGCGACAGGCCCCGCGCTCGATGAGGTCGTGCAGGCGGCCAGGCGTGGCGACGACGACCTCGGCCCCGTCGCGCAGCGCAGCGGCCTGCCGGCCGATCGACATGCCGCCGACGACCGTGGCCATCCGCAGCCGGAGCGCATCGGCATACGGAGCGAGCGCTTCGGTGACCTGTTGGGCCAGCTCCCGGGTAGGCACCAGGATCAGGGCGAGGGGCTGCTTCGGTTCCGCGCGCCGCCCGGCCGTCCGTACCACCAGCGGCAGGCCGAAGGCGAGGGTTTTGCCCGATCCGGTGCGCCCGCGGCCCAGGACGTCGCGTCCCACGAGGGCGTTGGGCAACGTGGCCGCCTGGATGGGGAAGGGCTCCCGCACGCCGAGCTCGGTGAGCGTTCGCAGCACCTCGGCCGGCAATTCCAGGTCGGCGAAGGAGGCGACCGGAGGCACCGTCGGGGCGAGGGTCACTGGCTGAGCGAGGTCGCCGTGCGAGGTGCCGGGGTGGTCCGGGTGGTTCATGAAGAGCCTTCCGCATGGGGAACGTACCGAGGAAGGCCCGGCAGGAAATGAGCAGCCGACGAACAAGGGGGAACCGGATTGGCGGAATTGCCAGCCGTCACAGCCGTCCAAAAGTTGGAGGCTAACACAAAGTGACAGTGTGCCCCGGCCCTGTGGTGCCAGCCATCACGACTCGACAGGCCGATGCGCTGCACGCGCGGGCCGCCGATGAGGCCCGATGCGCCCGGAATAGGACCAGAACGGCGATATCACTCCGTATGCGACCTTCTTATGGGCGTGCAATGCTGATCTAAAGCCGATCAGCGATCTCCCCTTGGGGATGAAAGACCATGGCTAAAAAGTCCGAGGCGCAAAAGGCCCGCGAACAGGCTGATGCGAAGCTCCGTGAGGAGAGGGCAAAGGCGACGCAGCGTTCCGGGCGCACTGCCGCCGACGAAGCGTGGAAAGAGAAGTTGCGCCAGCAGCAGGAGGAACAGGACCGGCGCGACACCTTCGACGAGAATTACGATGTGTGAGCGGCCCGATTCCGTCTGAAGCCGTCACCGTCTCCGGCGCGACACCTTCTCCCGACGCCTGAACGTGCAGGTGAGTACGGCATCTGGCCCGTCGATGTCATCGGAGCGAAAACCGTCGAGGCGACATGGGGAGATTGCACCTCGCGGGTGCTCTCGTGCCCTCGTCATCAGGAAACGTTCGCCCGGCCCCCGACTTCTGACACCGGGGTGGTCGCGGACAGTCGGCGAGCGATCTCTTCTGCCGTCAGCACGAGCGCGAACCCCTTGCGCAGGACGGCGAGTTCAGGTTCCTGACGGGTTTCGTCGTCGGTGGCCGTGACGTCGGATCCGACGACGACCTTGTAGCCGCGTTCATAGCCCTGCCGGGCCGTGGTGCCGCAGCAGTAGTTGGTGAGCGTTCCCGTGACGATGACCGTGTCGCGGCCGAGGTTGCGCAGCATGGTGTCGAGCGGGGTGTCGTAGAACGCGCCATAGGAGGGTTTGCGGATCAGGACCTCGTCGGGGCGGCGGCCCATCTGGTCCCATACCTCGGCGGGGGCCGGTCGGCGCCAGTCGGTGTCGACGTGCGGGAGGAACCGCAGGCCGTGCGGCCGGTCCAGTCCGAGATGGGTGTCATCGAAGACGGTCCAGATCACGGGGACGGAGACGGCCCGGCAGTCCTCGACCAGTTGCTGAAGCCGGGGTGCCATCCGGGTGGCCGCAGGCACCCAATAGGGGCTCCAGCCGGGCCGGACGAATTCGTCCTGCATGTCGATGACCAGCAACGCCGTCCGTTCTGCCCGTATGTCGAACGATGCCCGGCCGAACTCGTAGGCGTTGCGCGCCCGGTCGGTCACCCATTCCTCGGTGTACGTCATCCGCGTCTCCTACATCGATTTCGAGGTACCTCGTTTCGATGTGCGAGAGTAGCAGCATGCTCGAACTCGCCATACTGGGATTCCTGGCCGAGGGGCCGCTGCACGGCTACCAACTACGCCACCGGATAGCGCACTTGTTCGGCCATGCCCGGCCGGTCAGTGATGGCAGCCTCTATCCGGCGATCAACCGGCTGGTGGGTGCTGGGCTGTTGGACCGGCGCACCGAACCGGGTGCCTCGGCCGCCCACCGGCATACCCTGAGCCTGACGGACGCCGGCCGCTGCGAGCTGCTGCGTCGTCTGCGGGATGCCGACGGCCTGGACATCAGCGACAGCACCCGGTACTTCACGGTCCTGGCTTTTCTCTCCCAGGTACCCGACACCGCCGAGCAGCACGCGGTGCTCCGCCGACGGCTGGAATTTCTGGAGCAGCCCGCGAGCTTCTTCTATGACGGCGACCGCCCGCTGGGCGCCGAGGACAATGACGACCCCTACCGCCGCGGCATGCTCACCATCGCCCGCGCTACCAGCCATGCGGAACGGTCCTGGCTGCGGGAGGTTCTTGCCTGACGGGTGGTCCGCGCCGCGCCGGCAGTTCGCTCGCCTGACTGCTCACTGACCCGAACACCGGTGAGCGCGCAGGTCGTTGGCGGGTGGGGCGCGGGCGCCGGTTGCGAGCGCTCTCCAGAGTGCGCCGTCCGGGCCGAGCGTGATGCCGTGCGGTTCGCTGCCGGGGGTCGGCAGGTCGTGTTCGGTGATCGTGCCGTCGGGGGTGATCGTCCCGATGCGGTTGCTGCCCCTGTCCGTCCGGAGCGACCACCTGTGTCTCCGGACGGACTTCGTGTGCGAGGTCAGTCGGTGGTCCCAGGCGTTGGCCTGCCTGGCCTGTCTCACGTGATGTTGAGGTTGTCGGCCAAGGTGGAGGTCGGGGTGTGGAGGATGGCGTCGAACGCCTCGAGGATGGGGGTGTGCAGGTAGGCGCTCTGTATCCGGATGCGGTCGGGGCCTGGGGCAAGGCCGGGGTTGGCATGAGCCCCCGGGCGTGCCTGGTGTAGATCGGCAATGCTGAGCCCGAGTTCGGCATCGGCGAAGGCGGCCTCGATGCTTCCCGGCTCGGGCGCCTCCAGCACGGTGGCGTCGATGGTGAAGCCGAAGCGTGTGTTCTCGTCGCGGGGCATGTCCGCGGTGTGTCCGGTGGTGCTGGTCAGGCCGAGGGCGACGTAGTCGTCGCCGAGTGCGCGGTGCAGGTGCTGTCCCATGGGGAGCCCGGTGAGGTAGCCGTTGAAGGAGACCGGTGTTTTCTGGATGTGGGCGTTGTGAGCCGCCAGTACGACGCGGGTCCCCGGTTCGAAGCGCTCCAGGTGCCACAGGACCGACTCTGCCATGTAGGCGTCCCGGGCCGAGGTGTCGGCGGTCAGTCCTTTGCCGGCGAAGAGGTCGGCCATGGCGCGGAAGGTGTAGTCGGCGTGGCAGGCGCCTTCGAGGCGTCGCTGGGCGATCTCGTAGCTGTGCTGGTCGCTGCGGGAGACGTAGAGCGGTTCGAGGGAGCGGAACCGGATGAGCAGGCGTGTCAGGGTCGAGCTGAGGGCGTCTTGTTCGGCGGTGGCCAGGCGTGCCCACGCGGGCGCGGCGACGGCGCCGGAGCCACCGGCGAACGATTCGGCGATCCGCATCGCCGTCTCGACCGCCGGCAGGGTTTCGGGATCGATGTGGCGAAGGTAGTCGGCGACGGGGGCCAGGGCGGGAAGCAAGGACCCGCCGGCCGCTGGGATGTCGATGCCGGCGAAGTGCACCGGTGGTGAGGCGGTGCGGTTGTGCCGGCGTATCCAGCGCAGGGGCTCGTCGAGTCCTACGGGGACCGCTGCGGCGAGGTGAGCCGACAGGTCGTCGCCCGTTCCCTCGCCCTGGGCCCACGCGTCAAGGTTGAAGCCTTCGCTGAAGCCGTATTCGAAGGCCAGGACGGTGAAGCCGCAGCGTTCGACCAGGAACCGCAGGATGCGCTCGCGCATGAGGGCGAACTCGTTGATGAAGTGGGAACTTTCGCCGATCGCGACGACGCGGGCGTCACCGATGATGGCGCGCAGCGGCTCCAGGTCATCGAGCGGCGCCTCTCGGTCGAGGTGGGTGAGCGGGACGGCATGGCCGCGAAGCCAGTCGGCGAAGGGGGTGTGGTGGGACGAAGCAGGCATGCTGATGACTCGATTCCGAGGTGCTGGAAGTCTGAAACGGGAGTCGCGTATCGGTCAGTTGTCGGTTGCCGTGGTTCCCGGGTGTGAAGTGCGGGAACGCGAGTGGATCACTGAAGCGGGGGCGCCGCGTTCTCCAGGTCGTCGATGCTGCCGGACATGATCGTGCGGAGGTGTTCGGTGATGTGCTCGAGCGGCCAGTCCCACCAGGCCACGGCCAGGAGGCGGTTGATGTCGGCATCGCTGTAGCGGCGGCGGATCAGGCGGGCGGGGTTGCCGCCGACGATGCCGTAGTCGGGGACGTCGTCGACGACGACGGAGCCGGACGCGATGATCGCTCCGTGGCCGATGCGGACGCCGGGCATCACCATGGCCCGGTAACCGAACCAGACGTCATGGCCCACCACGGTGTCACCCCGGCCGTCCAGGCCGGTGATGAGGTCGAAGTGCTCGGACCAGGAACCGCCCATGATGGGGAACGGGAACGTCGAGGGGCCGTCCATACGGTGGTTGGCGCCGTTCATGATGAACCGCACACCCTCGCCCAGCGCACAGAACTTCCCGATGACCAGCTTCTCCGGCCCGTAGTGGTACAGCACATTGCGCGTCTCGAAGGCGGTCGGGTCCTCGGGGTCGTCGTAGTAGGAGAACTCTCCGACCTCGATCAGCGGCGAGGTGACCAGCGGCTTCAGCAGCACCACGCGCGGCTGCTCGGGCATCGGATGCACCACGGTCGGGTCGGCGGGAACAGCGGGAACAGCGGGAACAGGCGACATCGCGAATTGCTTCCTTTGTGAGGGGTGTCTGCTCTGAAGGGGGTGTCTGCTCTGAAGGGAGGTCTGCGGGTCTGGAGGACCTCAGGCCCTGGCGGCGGACGCCGGAGCCGCCTGCATGGTCAGGGCCAGGTGTGCGCCCGGCCGGCGCCGACGCAGCCGGCGATCATGGCTGACGATGGCGAGGGTGCGTTGTATCCGGTCAGAGCGGTTTCCAGCGATTACTCTACTAGTGCGACAACTGCTGCTTTAAGATGTTGCCATAACGCTGACCCCTGAGCAAAGGACTAACCACCGATGACTCCCCCAGGCCCAGACCCAGGCCAAGGAACGGAACGCGAACCTGAACCGGACGACACCACACCGCCGCCGACCCGCCGCCGCCCCGGGGGCCGCACCGCACGCATTCGTACGCAAGTACTCGACGCGGTCCTCGCGGAGCTCGGCGAACACGGTTTCGACGGGCTCACCACGGACGCCGTCGCGGCCCGCGCCGGCGTGCACCGGACCACGGTGTACCGGCGCTGGGGAGACGTCGGCGGCCTGCTCGCCGACGTTCTCGACGCGGCGAGCGACGACGACTGGCAGCCACCGGACACCGGCTCGCTGGAAGGCGACCTGGCAGCGCTGAACCAGGAGATCCAGACAGCCCTGACTGCCCAGCCACCGATCGTGACAGCACTGATCGCCGCCTCGTTCCGCTCCGAGAAGGCCGCCCACGCCCAACAGCGGCTCTGGGAGGGCCGCTACGCCCGCTGCGAGATCGTCGTCAGCCGGGCCGTGCGCCGCGGCGAACTCCCACCGCACACCGACGCTCGACGCCTGCTCATCGCCGCCACCGCGCCGGTGTACCACCATCTGGTGCTTCTCCGCACACCACCCGACCCACAACTGCCCGGCCATGCAGCCAGAACCGCCGCCCTCGCCGCAGCCGCCGGCGCCTTCGCCGAACCCCGGTCAGTGAGCCGCAGTTGAACGAGACTTCACCGGTGCCGCACCGCCCGCGGCGCCACATGCTGCGGGAAGATCCGAGCGCGACCCGTCAACGACTCCGGCGGGCGTTGAGCCGGGCGGCCTGACGTGTCAGGTGGTCGCGTTCGGCGAGGTTGGGTGCCTTGTGGGCCGCCTCGGCGTACAGCCGGGCCGCCTTCGTCAGGTCGCCGTCGCGTTCGTGGAGGTACGCGGCCACCGCGGCGTGGCGGGGCAGGGAGTCGTCCAGCGCGGCGAGCGCCGCGAGTCCGGCGCGTGGTCCGTCGGCCTCGCCGACGGCGACCGCGCGGTTGAGGCGGACGATGGGGCTGTCGGTCAGGCGTGCGAGCTCGTCGTACCACTCGACGATCTGCACCCAGTCCGTCTCCTCGGCGGTGGGCGCGTCGGCGTGGAGTGCCGCGATGGCGGCCTGGGCCTGGAACTCGCCCAGCCGGTCGCGGGCGAGGGCCGTCTGGAGGAGCGCGATGCCTTCGGCGATCGAGGCGGTGTCCCAGCGGCTGCGGTCCTGTTCGGCGAGCGGTACGAGGCTGCCGTCGGGCGCGGTCCGGGTGGCGCGCCGGGCGTGGTGGAGCAGCATGAGGGCGAGCAGCCCGGCCACCTCGGGGTGATCGATAGCGGCCGCGAGCTGCCGGGTGAGCCGGATGGCCTCGGCGGCGAGGTCGACGTCGCCGGAGTAGCCCTCGTTGAAGACCAGGTAGAGGACGCGCAGCACGGTGGCGACGTCGCCGGGCTGGTCGAAACGGACGCGGGAGACCGTGCGCTTGGCCCGGCTGATGCGCTGCGCCATGGTCGCCTCGGGCACCAGGTATGCCTGGGCGATCTGGCGGGTGGTGAGCCCTCCGACGGCGCGCAGCGTGAGCGCGACCGCGGACGACGGCGTCAGTGACGGGTGGGCGCACAGGAAGTAGAGCTGGAGCGTGTCGTCGGCGGTGGGCGTGGGCCCGGGCGGCGGTTCCTCGTCGACGCGGTCCTCCCGTCGGCGGCGGGCGGTGTCCGCCCGGGTCGCGTCGAGGAACTTGCGCCAGGCCACGGTGACCAGCCAGCCCTTCGCATCCCGCGGAGCGTCGGTCGGCCAGACGCGGACCGCCTCGATGAGCGCGTCCTGCACCGCGTCCTCGGCCGCCGCGAAGTCTGCTCCGCGGCGGACGAGGACGGCGAGCACGCTCGGCGTGAGGCTCCGCAGCAGGGCCTCGTCCATCTGAGGCACCTGAGGCATCCGAGTCACCTGAGAGGTCACTCCGTGATGGTGGGCGGGCAGGCCAGGAAGGGGCGTACCTCAAGCCACTCGTGGATCGGCTTCCCGCCCGCCCCGGGGGCGGCCGACAGTTCTCCGGCCAGCTCGACGGCGCGCTCGTAGCTGTCGACGTCGATCACCATCCAGCCGGCGATGAGGTCCTTGGTCTCGGCGAACGGGCCGTCCGTGACCGGCGGGCGGCCCTCGCCGTCGTACCGGACCCACGTCCCCTCGGGGGCGAGCGCCTGACCGTCGACGAACTCGCCGGTCTTCTCGAGCCGGTCCGCGAAGTCCTGCATGTACTGCACGTGCGCGGAGATCTCCTCCGGTGCCCACTGGTCCATGGGCACGTCGTTCACCGCAGCCGGGGCGCCGCGGTAGTGCTTGAGCAGCAAGTACTTGGCCATCGTGTCTCTCCTCGGTGCTGGTGCGACCCATTGTGGTCGCCTTCACCCCGGGGACGGAGCCGGTCACGGGTTCTCGACATCGCCGTCCGAAATTTTTTTGGCTCTCGTCGATGAGCCCGGGTGAGAGGTACTCGCGGACCGCCCGTCGCCGCCCCGCCCCGGCCTGACCTGACCTGACCTGGCCCGAGGACGTCCCGGCCGGCCGACGGGTGGCCGACCGGGACATCGGGCTCCGGGACCTCGGGCTCAGGCGTCGGGCGTCAGGCGTCAGGCGTCAGGCGTCAGGCGAGGTCGAACCGATCCAGGTTCATCACCTTGTCCCACGCTGCCACGAAGTCACGGACGAACTTCTCTCCCGCGTCCGCGGACGCGTAGACCTCGGAGACGGCCCGGAGCTGGGAGTGCGAGCCGAAGATGAGGTCGACGGCGGTGGCGGTCCACTTGGTCTCGCCCGTGGCCCGATCCCGGCCTTCGAAGACGTTCTCGGCCGACTCGGACGCCTTCCACTCCGTGCCCATGTCGAGCAGGTTGACGAAGAAGTCGTTGGTCAAGGCATCCGGCCGTTGGGTGAAGACGCCGTGTGGGGATCGCTTGAAGCCGGTGTCCAGGGCCCGCATGCCGCCGATCAGAACCGTCATCTCGGGAGCGGTCAGCGTCAACAGGCTGGCGCGGTCCAGCAAGAGCGTCTCCGGCGACAGCTTCTCCCCCGCCCGCAGGTAGTTGCGGAACCCGTCCGCCCGGGGTTCGAGCACGGCGAACGACTCCACGTCGGTCTGCTCCTGCGAGGCGTCCGTGCGCCCCGGTGCGAACGGGACGGTGACCGCGTGCCCGGCGTTCTTCGCGGCTTGTTCGACGGCCGCGCACCCGCCCAGGACGATCAGGTCGGCGAGGGACACCTTCTTCCCGCCGGTCTGCGCGCCGTTGAAGTCCTGCTGGAGCCGCTCGAGGGTCCGCAGCGTCTCGGCCACCTCGGGCAGGTCGTTGCTCTCCCAGCCCTTCTGCGGTGCGAGCCGGATCCGTGCCCCGTTGGCCCCGCCGCGCTTGTCGGTGCCGCGGAAGCTCGCCGCCGACGCCCACGCGGTGGTGACCAGCTGGGAGACGGACATCCCCGAGGCGAGGATCCTGCTCTTGAGGGCAACGATGTCGTCTTCCGCGACCAGTGCGTGATCGACCTCGGGGACGGGGTCCTGCCACAGCTGCGGCTCGGGCACCCACGGGCCGAGGTAGCGCGAGGCGGGTCCCATATCGCGGTGCAGCAGCTTGTACCACGCCTTGCAGAACGCCACCGCGAGCTTCTCCGGGTTCTCGTGGTAGCTCTTCGAGATCGGCGCGTAGACCGGATCCAGCTTCAGCGCGAGGTCCGTCGTCAGCATCATGGGAGCGTGTGTCTTCGACGGGTCATGCGCGTCCGGTACGGCGTTCTTGGCCGACGGATCCGTGGGAGTCCACTGCTTCGCCCCGGCGGGGCTCGTCGTCAGCTCCCACTCGTACGTGAACAGGTTGTCCAGGTAGCCGTGGTCCCACTTCGTCGGCTCGGCGGTCCATGCGCCCTCGAGCCCGCTGGTGAGCGCGTCGGAGCCCTTGCCGCTGCCGTAGGTGTTCCGCCAGCCGAGGCCCTGCTGCTCGATGGGGCCGGCCTCGGGTTCCGGGCCGATGTACGCGGGATCGACCGCACCATGACACTTGCCGAACGTGTGGCCGCCGACGATGAGCGCAACCGTCTCCTCGTCGTTCATCGCCATACGCCCGAAGGTCTCGCGGATATCCGTGGCGGCGGCCATCGGGTCCGGGTTGCCGTTGGGGCCCTCCGGATTGACGTAGATCAGTCCCATCTGCACGGCGCCGAAGGGCCCGGTGAGTTCCCGGTCGCCGGTGTAGCGCTCATCTCCGAGCCAGGTGTCCTCGGGCCCCCAGAAGATTTCCTCGGGTTCCCAGATGTCCTCGCGCCCGAAGCCGAACCCGAACGTCTTGAGCCCCATCGATTCGATGGCACAGTTGCCGGCGAAGACCAGAAGGTCGGCCCAGGAGATTTTCCGGCCGTACTTCTGCTTGACCGGCCAGAGCAGACGGCGCGCCTTGTCGAGGCTCGCGTTGTCCGGCCAGCTGTTGAGGGGGGCGAAGCGCTGGGCGCCGGCGCCGCCACCGCCGCGGCCGTCGGCGATGCGGTACGTACCCGCGGCATGCCAGCTCATCCGGATGAAGAGCGGCCCGTAGTGGCCGTAGTCGGCAGGCCACCAGTCCTGCGACGTCGTCATCACCTCGAAGACGTCCTGCTTCAGCGCGTCGACGTCGAGGTTCGCGAACTCTTCTGCGTAGGTGAAGTCCTCGTCCATCGGATTGGACCGGGACGAGTGCTGGTGGAGAATCTGAAGGTCCAGCTGATTCGGCCACCAGTCGCGGTTCGTCCTGGGCTGAGTCGGCGTGGGAGCCGGGGAGGAGATCACTGGGTTCTCGCTTTCGCTGCCGGACACGTCCGTCCTTCTTCCTGTCTCGGTGTTCCTTCTGGTGGCTGCTCGATGTGTGCTGCTCGCTGCTTGGTGCTCGCCGCTTGCTCATGGCGTGGGTCTGCCTTGCTGGTGTCGGCGTCCGTATGGTCGCGCACCGCAGACCGCACCGCTACGAGAACACGCAGAGCACCGCCGCGTAAGAAGACTCAAAGCGCAACGACGGCGGGGCCGCCCTCGGCGGCGTCGTCCGGCGGCGAGGGCGGCATCGGGCTGCTCATGCGGCGGCCGGGACAGGGCGGGCCGGGGCACGTTCGCGCAGAGGCACGGTGCCGGGTCCGGGTCGGGCTACGGCCTGGTGGGGTCTTCGGCGGAGGCGGGGTCCTCGGCGGAGGCGGTGGCGTCGGCGGATTTCGCGCGGCCCGTGGCCACCCGCAGGGTCAGGGAAGCCGCGACTCCCGCCACCAGACCGCAGGTCAGCGCGGCCGGGACGCCGTCACCGATGGTGGCGGACAGATACAGCAGCCCCCACCGCATGCCCGAGCCCGCCCCGTCCAGCGCCATCCGCAGCAGTTGGCCGGCCAGCAGCCCGAGGACGGTCGCGCAGACTGCGCCGGTCGCCATCGCCGGGACGGTGGCCCGGGTGAGCAGTCCGGGCAGCCGCCGCAGTGCGCACCAGACCACGGCGAGCAGCAGCACATCGGCGGCGCGATACAGCAGCCAGTCGCCGAGCGGCGTACCCCCCGGGGCGGTCCAGGCGCCGAGGAGCAGCCACTGGCGCAGGAGGTCGCCCGGTTCGGCGAGCAGCCCGCTGTTGGGTGAGACCGTCTGGAGGACGGCGGCGACCGGCTGGTACGAGAGGACCACCAGGGACACGGCGATCACCGCGGCCCCGGCGGTGGCGGCGAGGCGCGCTGCGCGCGCCGGGACGGCCGCCCGCGGCAGCGGCCCGGCTCCCTTGGCCGCGACCCGCGCGACGAGAACCGTCACCGCCGCCGCGACCAGCGCGGTCGCCACCAGCACTTGCCGCCCGGACGAGATCACGCCCGCCAGCTGCGGCAGAAAGCGATAACTGCCGTGCCCCTGGGCGGCGATCAGCCACGGCGCGGAGACGGCGACCGCCAGGGTCCCGGCCACCAGGCCCCAGGCCCACACCGCGAGCAGCGCGGCCGGCATCCGGCCGTGCACCGGCGGCAGCCTGCGGACCAGCAGCAGCGCCCCGAGCACGAAGAAGACGAAGACCGCGCCGAACCGGACCTGGAGCGCGGTGGCGTACAGCGCGAGGTAGGGGGTGCCGTTGCTCGATGCCGTGCCCCCGACCCCACCGGACGGCTCGGCGCCGTACTGCACGGAGGCGGGAGGGTCGTACGACCAGGGGGTGAGCCAGTGCTCCAGCTGGGCGGCGGCCTGACCGTCGATCACGTTGGCACTGCCCGGCAGGTGCAGTGCGGGAGCGCTGGCCCCCGCCCACCACAGAAGGGCTGTGAGCAGCAGCCCTCCGACCAGTGCGGGTATCGCCGCGCGCCCGTATCTCATTGCTTCCCCCGTCTTGGTCGCAGATCCCCTGAATCCCCGGGAATCCCCTGGCCAGGGATGTTAGGGGACGTTGATCACATATGGGTCACGACCGGATGCCGGGCTCGCCATGCGATCCGAACACCCCTTTGCCGCATATAAATGCGATAATCCTTATGAATACGCACATACGCGTATTGCCGCGCCTAGGGGGGCCGTTGCTACCTTCTTCTTCGTGACGCCGAACCGCCTTGCGGCAGACGGAAGTTACGTTCCCCTCAGGCTGGCCGTCGTCACTGCCACCGAAGAGAAATCACCGAGTAGTCGAAGAGGAGATGTCATGAAGAAGGCATACGAGGCCCCGACCCTGGTGCGGCGCGGAGACTTCCGGACCGAGACCGGGCTGCTTGAGTTCCGCGGCAACGACCGGCTCATCCTCAGCAAGAACTGAGGACGGGTAGCTGATCCGAACCGATGCCTGAAACGCATGATCATGGGGGCGCGGGCCTCGGCGGAGCGTACTTCGCAGTCCTTCCGGACTGCGCGGACGCACCCGGCGTGGCCCGCCGCCTTCCCCACTCACGGACCCTGGACCACCCCTCCGGCCGCCCATGGCTCACCGGCAGCTGGACCGACGCGGAGTGTGTCACCGCCGCCACCCGACGGGCCGCGCTGGCCGTCGTGGGCAGCAGCGGCCTCACCTCCGAACAACTCCTGCGCCATGCGGAACGTTTGACGGACCTCGCCGCGCTCGACGGACTCGCCCGCACGCTGCCCGGCAGCTTCCACCTCGTGGGCTCGCTGGACGGCCAGGTACGCATCCAGGGCCCGGCCTCGGGCCTGCGGCTGGTCTTCCATGCCGATGTCGACGGCGTCCGGGTCGCCGCGAGCAGCGCCGACCTGCTGGCCCGCGCCCTCGGCGCCGAACCCGACCCCCGTGAAGTGGCCGTCCGGCTGCTGTGGCCGGTCCCCCACCCCCTCTACGAGAACGCGCTGTTCCGCGGCGTGACCGCCGTCCGGCCGGGCGAGGCCCTCGTCGTCTCCCGCGACGGGCGCAGCGCACGGACCTCCCGCTGGTGGCGGCCGCCCGAGCCGGTACGGACCCTGGCCGAAGGCGCGCCGGTACTGCGGCAGGCCCTGACCGAAGCGGTGAACGTCCGTACCCGGGGGAACGCAGTGGTCAGTTGCGACCTCTCCGGCGGTCTGGACTCGACCTCGGTCTGCTTCCTGGCCGACCGCTCCCCGGCCCGGGTACTCGCCTCCACCTGGCCGGGCCGCGACCCCGCCGACAACGACCTGGAATGGGCCAAGCGGGCCATCGGGCATCTGCCCGAGGTCGAGCACGTGGTGTGGGACAGCGAACAGAGCCCGCTGGTCTACGCCGACCTCCTGGACATCGACGACCCCATGGACGAGCCGACCATCGGCGTCATGGACCGGTCCCGGGCCCGGCACCACCTGCCTGCCCTGCGGGAACGCGGCAGTCAACTGCATCTGACCGGCATCGGCGGCGACCACATCGCCTGGTGTTCCGAGGCCTACTACCACCGGCTGTTGCGCCGACGTCCGCTGCACGCCGCCCGCCAACTGCGCGGCTTCAAAGCCCTGTTCAACTGGCCGTTCGGCGATATGGTCCGCGCGCTGGCCGACAGCCGCCCCTACGGCAGCTGGCTCGCCGATGCCGCCGCGCATCTGCACGCCCCGTCCCCACCCGGCGTCACCGGCATGCTCGGCTGGTCGGCGCCGCCGCGCCTGTTCGACTGGGTCACCCCCGAGGCCACCCGCGTGGTCCGCGAGGCCCTCACCGACGCGGCGGCCACCGCGCGGCCGCTCCATCGCGACCGGGGTATGCACACCGACCTGGAGGCCATCCGTTCCTGCACCCGCATCATCCGCCTGTGGGACGGCATGGCCGCCCGCACGGGTCTGCCCATGGCCTCGCCGTTCTTCGACGACCGGGTCATCGAAGCCGCCCTCGCCGTCAGGCCCGAGGAACGGGTCACCCCGTGGGCGTACAAACCCCTGCTGACCACCGCGATGCGCGGCATCGTGCCGGACGAATGCCTCAGCCGCAGCAACAAGGCCCAGGCATCGATGGACGCCTCCGACGGACTGCGGCAGTCCCGCGGCGATCTGCTGGCGCTGTGGGACGACTCCCGTCTCGCCCGGATGGGGCTGGTCGACCGCGAGGCGCTGCGGGCCCTGGCCCTGCGCCCCGCCTCCCCCGGCCTGCGGGACGCGATCCTCTACTCCACCATCGCCTGCGAGGTGTGGCTGCGAAGCCTCGACCGCCGCGCGGGGAGCGGCAGCAGCACCGCCATGACGTAGGCACGTCACCACGTAGGCACTTCACCACGCAAGGAGGAGGGGCTGATGGCACTGCGACTCGGCGCCCACATCACGACCGCCGACACCGAATACGGAACCGTTCTGCTGGACCAGCGCAGCGGGGAATACTGGGAACTCAACCCCACCGGCACCCTGATCCTCCGCACCCTGCTCGACGGCGGCGACGAACAGGACGCCACCGACGCGCTCATCGCGGAATTCGACATCGACCGCTCCCGGGGCTCGAAGGACGTCACCGAGCTGCTCACCCAACTGCGGTCCTGCGGGCTGGTCTCGTGAGCACTCCCAGCGCGCTGGCGCGGCCCAGCGGTGTTCCGCTGACGCACCGTCTCGCCGCCCGCGCCGTGCTGCCGGCGGCACGTCTGCTCTCCCGGCTGCCGCCCCAGCGCATCCGGTCCGCGCTGACCCTCGTCCGCCGGGGCGCGGCCGCCGCCACACCACAGCAGGCGCAGGCGGCCCGCGACGCGATGTGTGCAGTGAGCCTGCTCTGCGCCGGACCGCAAGGCTGCCTGCCGCGTTCGCTGGGCACCGTACTGCTGTGCCGCCTGTGGGGCGTCTGGCCCACATGGTGCACCGGGGTCCGTGTGGTGCCCCCGTTCGCCGCGCACGCCTGGGTGGAGGTCGACGGAGGGCCGGTGGGCGAGGGCGTACCCGACGACTACTTCACCCGGCTCCTCGTCGTCGCCCCCGCGCGCCGGGACGCACCATGAGCGGGCAGCTCACCACGGACGCCGCAGCGCGGCCGGACGAGCACGGCGCACCACCGGGGGAACCGGCCCCGGGGGTGCGCCGGGGCGGCCGGGGAGCGGTGGCCACGATGGCGGGCCTGACCGCCGGGCACCGGCCCGCCATCGCCGTGGCCACCGTGTTCACCCTGGCCGGCTCGGCGATGGGACTGGCCCAGCCCCTCGTCGCCCGCAACATCGTGGACGCCGCCCGGCACGGCCGCGTCCTGGTACCGCTGTTGGTGCTCATGGGCCTGTTCGTGGCCGAGGCGGTCACCTCCGCGGCCGGCCGGTTCCTGCTGGAGCGCATGGGGGAAGGCGTCATCCGCACCCTGCGCCACGGGCTCGTCTCCCGACTGCTCCGCCTCGACATGCGCGAGTACGGGCGGCACCGCACCGGCGACCTGATCTCGCGTGTCACCACCGACACCACCGTCGTACGCGAGGCCGCCGCGCAGGCCCTCGTCGACCTGGTGTCCGGAGCCCTCGTCTCCCTCGGCGCGCTGTTGCTGATGGCCTGGCTCGACCCGCTCCTGCTCCTCCTGGTCGCCGCCACCGTCGGCGCCGCGGCCCTCGTCGTCACCACACTGCTCTCCGGAATTCGGGCCGCCTCCGAACGCACCCAGCGCGCCGTGGGGGACATCTCCGCCGACCTCGAACGGGTGCTGGGCGCGCTGCCCATGGTGCGGGTCCACTGCGCCGAGGACCGCGAGGCAGCACGGATCGGAACCCGTATCGATGCCGCCTACACCGCCGGAGTGCACACCGCCAAACTCGCCGCCGTCATGAGCTCGGCGGTCCAACTCGCCGTGCACGGCTCATTCCTGCTGGTCCTGGTCATCGGCGGGATGCGCGTCGGCGGCGCCGACTCACTCGGCGAACTGGTCGCCTTCCTCCTGTACGCCTCCTACCTCGTCGTCCCGCTCTCCTCCGTCTTCCACGCCGTCGGCCTCATCCAGCGCGGCATGGGCGCTTACGAGCGTGTCGAGGAGGCGATGGGGTTGCCTGTCGAGCCGGCCGAGGGGGTCGGACCTGTCGACGGCACGGGGCCCACCGGAGCCAGTGGCCGTGCTGGTGCCACCGGGCTTGCCGAGCCCGCCGGACCCGCCGACCGCGCTGAACCCGCCGGACCCACGGACACCACCCGCCACGCCGACGCCCTCACCTTCCGCGACGTCCACTTCGCCTACCACCCCGGTCGGCCCGTGCTGCGCGGTGTCTCGCTCTCCGTCCCCCGCCGCGGCCAGATCGCACTCGTGGGCTGCTCGGGCGCCGGCAAGACCACGCTCTTCTCCCTCGCCGCCCGGTTCTACGAACCGCAAACCGGCACCGTCCTCTTCGACGGGCGGCCCGCGCCCGAACTCACCCGCCGCGCCTGCCGCTCACGCATCGCCCTGGTCGACCAGAACACCCATATCGTCCACGGCACCCTGTGGGACAACCTCACCTACGCCGACCCCGGCGCCGACCCGTCCGAGGTCCAACGCGTGATCCAGCAGGCCAATCTCACCGACCTCGTCGACCGCCTTCCCGGCGGACTCTCCTGCACGCTCGGCGAGCGCGGCAGCACCCTCTCCGGCGGCGAACGCCAGCGAGTGGCCCTCGCCCGTGCCCTCCTGACCCGGCCCGCACTGCTCCTGCTCGACGAACCCACCTCACACCTGGACGCCCTCAATGAGGCCGCCCTCACCCGCGTCATGCACGACACGGCCCGCCAGTGCGCACTGCTCGTCATCGCCCACCGGCTCTCCACCGTCCAAAACGCCGACCGCATCTACCTCCTCGACTCAGGCCGCATCACCGCCACCGGAACCCACGAAGAACTGCTCCACCACAGCCCGGCCTACCGCGAACTGGCCGACGCACAGACACTGCGCGGTCCTGCGGCGTGAGGCCGGTCTCGGGGCCGGCCGCTCAGTAGAGCGGGAACGCCCACCCGCCCGGGTACCAGGGCTCCCGCTCGCCGCGGAAGGCGGTCGAGGCGAGGGCGAGGGCGCCGGGGCGCAGCTCCTGGACGAGTCCTGCGGCGGCGAGGGCCGTCAGTGTGGTGCCGCCGAGGAAAGCTGCGCCGAGTGCGTCTGCCGCCATCCGGAGGTCGGCGGGTGCGGTCGTGGGCTCGCAGGAGACCTTCCCGCCGTCCGCCGTGAGCCGATGGTGTCCGGTGTTCCACGGGCAGAAGGCGTCCTGTACGTCCAGGACGAGGTCGAGCGAGACCGCGTAGCGTCGTCCCATCAGGGCCCGGTCGACGTCGGCCGGCCGCACCCACAGCCGGTCGACCACGGTGGAGTGGAGCGCTCGCGGGTCGGCCAACAAGTGGGGCAGCGGCTCGTCCACGGCGCCCTCGTACTCGATCCAGGTCGCCAGGTCGATCCCGGCGAGGAAGCGCCAGAGCGCGGCGTACGCCTGGCGCGAGAGTGCCGCCAGTTCCACCACCCGCACCACGCCGGTGCTCTCGCCGAGCCCGTCCGGCGCGGATCCGTGCCGGTAGAGGGCGTAGCCGGTGGCCCGGCCGTCGCTGTCCCGGTGAACGGCGAAGCGCAGGGCGGTGGCCGTCCCGCGGGCCGGTGGTCGGTCGGCGAGGCGGACCCTCCAGTGACTCTCCTGCCGGTCGGGCCAGCCAACGCTCGCGGTGCGCGCCTGGTCGTAGACCTGCTCGATGACGGGGCGGGCGCGGGCGGCGGGCACCAGCCGGACGGAGCCCTCGCCGAAGTCCGTATCCGGGCGGAAGCGCAGGGCGCGCCGGTCGCAGCGGATCCGGTTTCCCCGGGTGGCGGGGCCGTAGCCGAAGCGCCCGTAGATCCCGGCTTCGGAGGGGCGAAGGGCGGCGATCGGTTCGCGGCGGTTTTGGTGCAGGTCCGTCAGCTGCCTGCGCATCATCGCGGTAAGGATGCCGCGGCGTCGATGCGTCGGCGCCACGCCCACGGAGGCGATGCCCGCTACGGGTATGACGCCCCCGGGAACGGTCAGCACCCGGCTGTAGACGGACGCGCCGGCCACCGGCTCGCCCCCGTCGAACGCGGCCAGGGTCCGCCCCAGATCGGTCGCCGCCCGCTGGTCGGCCAGGTCCTCGTCCGAGCGGTCCATGCCATAGGTGTCGGCGATCATGCACGCCCAGGGGCCGAACTCTTCGTCGGTGACGCTGCGAAGCGGGTACGGAGGATGTGTCATCGGGTCTGTGTACCCCCTGACTCGCCCCGAGCGCTACGCCCGCCGGAGTTCCGACTGGTCCTTGGCGCCGGTCAGTTGCTCGCCGTCGACGACGTACGTCGCCACGCCGGAGCCCCGGTGGTCCGGACCGCGGCGCCACTGGGTGAGACGCCCCGGCACCCAGTTTGCCCGCTAGGAGCACCTGACAGGGCTTCTGGCCCACCACGAGATCGTGCCAGCACCGTTCGTCAGGCATACGACCATGATCACGACCGGACCTCCTGGTCACAGGACGAGATCGCGCCGAGGAAAACGGGATCGCGCCGCGAGCGGACGGTTGCCGACCGGCATCGATCCGCTCACGGCCGGGCGCCGGGATGGACGGGATTGATGGGATCCGTGGGATGGGCAGGATCCGTGGGGTGGACAGGATCCGTGGGGTGGACGGGATGGAACTGCCGCGTCCAGCGTCGCCATGCGGTGATGGGACCGTCGCCCTCGGCGAGGCGGGGGCGTTCGACGTAGGTCTTGTGGTGCCAGATGCCGATGTCCTGGCGGATGTCGCGTACGTACTGGGGCCGGACGGCGTGGGTGAGTGCGGTGGCGAGGAGTCTGTCCAGCCACAGTGGGCCCTTCGCCGGGGTGCTCCCGGTCGTCAGGGCGCTGCTGATGCGGGTGCGCATCTGGAGTTGGCCGGGGATGGGGACGGTGACGGCGTTCAGGACGCGGCCGCGGATGCGCAAGCGGGGGATGTGGGTGTCGATGACGGTGAACCCCAGCCCCCAGTACTCGTAGCGGATGACGGCGTCGATGCCGTGGCCGTAAGGTCCCAGGATCTTGCGGCCCGTGACGGCCAGTTGGGCGCGATGGCGGTCGGTGGTGAAGGTGTGGAGGGGGCGGGCGTCGGTGATGCGGTGGATGTGGGCGAAGTGGCCGATGTCGACGCTGTTCTCGCCGGGGTCGTCGGGGTGGCCCCTGAAACAGTGCGTGGTCTGTGCGGTGTGCGGATAGTCGTGGGGCAGGCGAGGCAGGTCCCACTGCGGGGGCAGACCGGCGTGGTGCTGCCAGACGAAGACGAAGCCGTTGGCCTCGTGGCTGTGCCGGAGTCGCAGGCTCGCCTTGGGCGGGCGGGTGCCGTAACCGGTGGCGACGCAGGTGCCGTCGGTGTCGAAGGAGAACCCGTGGAAAGGGCAGACGAGTTGCTCACCCACGACCCGGCCGCCGCGGCCCAGGTGCGCTCCGAGATGGGGGCAGTGCGGCGCGGTCACCCGGACGAGGCCGCTGCGGGTGCGATAGACGACCACCTCGTCGCCCGCGATTCTGGAACGGCGTACCTGGCCCGGCCGTAGGTCGCTGCTGAACGCGACGGCGAACCAGCCGTCGGGGCAGGGCGTGGGAGCTGTCGTCATGGGTTTGCCTGCCTCATGGGTGTGACTGTCCTCGTCGGTGTGGCTGTCCTCGTCGGTGTCCTCATGAGTTCGCCTGCCTCATCGGTGTGACGTGCTCTCCTCGGGCTGTGTCCCAGGCCGCAGTTGTTCGGGACGGCCGTAACGGGTGCGTGTGTGGAAGACCGTGAACGCGGCGAGGGTGGCGGCGGCGAACCAGGCGAGTCCTGCCAGCAGCCCGCCCGGCAGCGAGCCGGTGGTGAAGGCCGAGGTGAGGGCGGCCCGTGTGGGTCCGTGCATGGGCAGCAGCCGTAGGCCGGGCGCATCGCCGAGCTGGCTGGCGGCGGGGTTGTGCAGCCCCATGTCGATCATGCTGGCCATGATGACGGTGAAGACGCCGGCCAGTTCGCTGCGGACCAGTGCGCCGAGGAAGATCCCGATGCCGCCGTAGGCGAGACAGGCCGTTGCCACCGCGCAGGCCAGCGTCCAGGGCTGGCGCACGGGGAAGAAGACGGTGAGCAGGGCGGTGGTGTAGAGGGCGAAGAGACAGGAGACGGCGCAGAGCGCGAGGGTTTTGCCCAGCAGCAGGTGAACGCGGGGATAACCGGCCAGGACGAGGCGGCGGTCGAGCGCGTCGGCCCTGATGGTCGCCATGAACATCATCAGGCCGGTCAGGAGGATGACGGCGTTGAGCGCGCAGGCGACGCGCATGACGCGGTCGGCGGCGGCCGATGCCGGACCCACCGTCTCGCCCAGTGCGAGGGGGAGCGCGCTGGACGGCGCTGCGGTGCCCGTGACGAAGACGAACAGCGGCAGGAAGAACACGGCCAGTCCCACCGCCAGCCTGTTGCGCGCGTGGCTGAGCAGGGCGAACCACACCGCGGTCGCCAGCGGGCGCCCGGGGCCTCTCATCCGCCCACCGTCCTTGTGCTGTCCGTGCCGACGGACCAGGGTCGTGGCGGTCCGGCGGGCTCGGCGTACAGGACACCCTCGCGCAGGTACCGGACGTCGTCGAAACGGTCGATGTCCAGGGCCAGATGGGAAACCACGGCGATGGCCCTGCCCCGCTCGCGCAGTCGGCCGACCAGTTCCCAGAACCGCAAGTAGGTCTCCCAGTCGAAACCCTGGTACGGCTCGTCCAGGAGCAGCACGGCGGGATCGTGCATCAGCGCGATGACCAGGTTGAGTTTCTGCCGGGTGCCGCCGCTGAGCACGCCCGCCCGCTCCGCGCGGTAGTCGGTGAGCGCCAGAACCTCCAGCAGTTCCTCCGCCCACCGCAGATCCGGCAGACGGTAGGCAACCTGAAAATAGCGCAGGTGCTGAGTCACCGTCAGCGAGTCATCCAGCACCAGGTCTTGTGGGCAGTAACCGACCGCCCCCGCCCGGTGCACCGCACCCTCATCCGGTGGCAGCTGCCCGGCGGCGATCCGCAGCAGCGTGCTCTTGCCCCCGCCGTTCTCCCCCACCACCCCCACCACGGCCCCCGACGGCACCACCAACGACGCCCCGCACAACACCCGTCGTCGCCCGTACGCCTTGCACACCCCCCGCAACTCCAGCCGCGCGGTCTCCACCCGCTGCCCGCTCCCTCCACATGCCGACCGACCACCACGTCCTTATCCGTCACCCCAACATTCCCCTGTTGGGCATCGGTCAAGACAAGTGCCGCGCCGGTGTGGCTGTGGCCCGTACCGCTTCGTATACGGGGAGGCGGGCGCCGGCCGCCGTCACACAAAGCCGCCGAGGCTTCCCGGACCCGCGGCGCCCCGCCTATTCGCCCGGCTCGGCGATCAGCGCAGTGGCCACGGAACGGAAGCCGAGGCGGGCGTAGATCCGGGCGACGTCCTCATCGCCCGCCGACAAGAAGAGGGTCTCGACGTCCCGGGAGCGGGCGTCGGCCACCAGGGCCGCCGTGACCGCGTGCCCAAGGCCGCGGCGGCGTGCGGTCGGTAGCGTTCCCACGCCGACGATCTCGCTGACCGGCCCCACCGGCTGGTGCTGCCCGGCGCACAGTGCCCCACCGTCCTCCACCGCGGCGGCAACACGCGTCAGGCCTGCCCGGATGCGTGCCGCAGCGCGTTCCACCGACCCGTCACCGGCGCGGCTCCGCACCGCCTCACCCAGTTCCGCCAGCCCGGCCGCTCCTACCCGCGTGCCGGGCTGGGCGAAGGCGAGGTGAGGAACGGCCAGCGCGCTCGGCAGCAGAGGATCGTCCGGCCCTACGCTGCGGATCGCCACGCCGTCGGCCCGCTCGGGCACGGCGGGGGTCGGTGCGTCCGGGCCGAGCACCATCAAGGGGTACTCGTGCACCATGAGTCCGGCCTCCTCGGCCGCCTCCCGAAGCCCCGGCGCGGTCTCGGCGACCCACTCGAAGCTCTCCGGGGCGCCCAGTTCCCGCTGGCGGACGCGTACCCGTGTCACATCAGCGGCGCTGACCGCTCCGGACCGTCCCGGAGTCGGGCGCGCGTAGAGGGGCCAGCCCGGCCCCTCACGGACGAACAGGGTCAGCGGCCCGAAGTCCTCGACCCGGGCGCCCGAGCGGGGAACGGCGTCGTAGTGCTGCTCCAGTCGGTCCAGCAGTTGACGACGGTTCTCCGGATCCACAGCTGTCATGCCGAGCATCCAAACAGCAACTCCGGTACCGCTGCCATCGCATTACGTCCGGCGACGGCCGGTCCCTGGGCGGCGGCCGCTGGAGTAGCCCCACGAGGTCATTTACGGAATGTGCGCCAGATTCCGAGCATTGGCGCCGGTCCGGAGGGGGTGGGCCGTACCGACTGATTCCCCAGCTGAGAACGCTGACCGGTGTGAGCATGCTGCGTCCACTACAGTGCGGTGTGGGCCGTGACTGGCGCTGAGGTGGAGCACCACCGGGGAGCGGTCTGACGAGACGTCGGTTGCCGTGCGCCTGGGCGAGTGGTCAGCAACGCCTGGAGGGCAAGCCTGCTGGATCCGGGCGGGCTGGTACCTGATCGGCGCCACCCACCACCAGGTCCCTCAGACCATCGGCCCCCTGGTTTTTGCCGCCGCCCTGCTGATAGCGGCCCGGCTGCTCGCCGGCCGCACCTCGGCCTCAGGGCGGATCCGGCCGACCTCGCTCTGAGTGCCCATATCCGTCACCAAGAACGAGGGTCGAGAGTGCCTGCGCTTCCGGCTCGGCTCATCGACCCGTTGTGCGCTCAGTTCGCGGCCCTTCTCCCGGCTCGGCCGGTGTATGCCCTCTCGCATCCGCTGGGCTGCACCGGCGGCGGTCGGGCCTGGCCCCTGCGGCTCACCGGCGGCAGTGGTAGATCCCCCACACCAGCAGGCCGTCGCGGCAAGCCCGCTGCCACAGCGGGAGGTTCTCCCGCACCTTGGCCAGGTAGCCGGGGCTGACCGCCCCGTCCGGCTCGGCGTGGAACCGCTGTGCTTCCTCGGTCAGCCGGGTGTAGTGGATGCGCAGTTGCCGGCTCAGCTCCTCGAAATCCACCTCGGTCAGGCCGACTTGGGACAGCAGCTTTTGGTACTGGCCCGGCGTGGACAGTGCGGGTGCGGCCAGCCGCGTCAACAGCGGCCGGATGGCCTCGGTGGGCGTGTCGTCGGACGCCATGATGTCGGTGAAGACGAACTCGCCCGCCGGCCCGAGCACCCGAGCCGCCTCGCCCAGCGTTCTGGCCGGGTCGCCGCTGTGGCACAGGGCGTCCTGGGACCAGACAACGTCGAAGTGCTCGGCGGGGAAGGGGATGTCGTCGAAGGACCCGGTAACCACCTCGATCAGCCCGTCCAGGCCGCGCTCGGCGTTGGTCGTGCGGTGGCGCCGGTTCTGCTCCTCACTGATGTTGAGCGCGGTCACCCGGCACCCGAAGCGTTCGGCCAGGTAGCGAGCCGCGCCACCGTAGCCGGAACCCAGGTCGAGGACCGTGCGGTCCGGGCCCAGCAGGTGGGAGACCTTGGCCGCGACGCGTTCCACGGTGCGGCGGGAGGCCGTCGCGACCTGCTCGTGCTCGTGTGCATAGATACCGATGTGGATGTCCTCGCCGCCCCAGAAGCTGTCGTAGAAGGCGTCCACGTCGCTGCTGTCGTAGTACGCACGCGCGGCCGCCGCGGCCCTTGCACCTCCCGTCTCCGTTGCCGCTGCTCCCGGTCCGCTCTCCGTCGTCTCCGTACCTTGATCAGCCATGTGGAGTGTCTTGGCCCGCCGCTGCCCGGCACAAACCATCCTTTCCGGACAACGGCCGAGCGGCGGCCGAGACGGGAAAGGGGAGCTGCGGGCGTCGGGAGAGGTGGGCGACTGGTCGTAACAGGGGGTCGGAGCGGTCGTCGATAAAGGTATGACTACCTTTCGGAAGTTCGTCACAGGTGTGGCGGCGGCGGCTGCGGCGGTCGGTATCGTCTTCGTCGCCGGGCCGCCCGCGACGGCCGCCGGCAAGTGGTGCAACAACTCTGTCTGCATCGAGACCTACGACCGTTCATGGAGGTCCCCGCAGCATGACTCCTTGCATGAGTGGAACGGCCCCGCGCTACCTCTACCTCGCGCGGCACGGCGAGGCTTCGCCGGATGAGAGCGAGCTGACGGACAACGGCCGTCGTCAGGCGGTGCTGCTGGGCGAACGGCTTCGGGGCGGCGCTCTCTCGGCGATTCACCACGGGCCCCTTCCGCGGGCGGAGCAGACGGCCCGGCTGATCTGCGACCAGCTCGACGACGTGCCCGCCAAGCCGTCGGAGCCGGCCGGCGACTACGTTCCCTATCTGCCGCAAAGAGCGGAGCTGCCTTCGGAGTCGGCCGATGCCCTGCTCGACCGCCTGGACCGGTTCCCGGCCGAGGAGCGCGACAACGGGCCGGAGCTTGCCCGGAAAGCGCTCGCGCAGTTCACCGGTCCGGTCGACGGCGACGCACCTCGCCACGAGCTGATCGTCACCCACAACTTCCTCATCGGCTGGCTCATCCGGGACGCCCTTGACGCGCCGAAGTGGCGCTGGATGGGACTGAACCACGCCAACGCCGCGCTCTCGGTCATCCGTTACGCACCCGGCCGGCCCGCTTCCGTCCTCTTCTACAACGACATGGGGCACCTGCCCCCGGAGCTGCGCTGGACCGGCTTCCCGCCCGAGCTGACCGTCTGAATGCGGCTGAGAACAGCGCACGAAAAAATGCGTTTGTTCGAATCCCCGCAGCCGGTTAACCTCCCCTCCATCGACGTGTAGCTCAGCAGCAGAGCACCGGGCTTCGGACCCGGAGGGCGCAGGGGCGGAACCTGCCACGTCGGCTATGGACGACGACGCTGAGCAGCAGCTTTCCGCCCGGCCCGGCGCATCCACGGACTACCCGCAGGGGCTGCTGGCCCGGGCTTTCGTGACCGCGTTGACTCATGGCGACGCCGAGACCCGGCGCCGGGCCGAAAGCCGTATCGACCGCTGGCGTGCCGTGCTGGCCGGGATGGCCGACGGCCGGCTGGCCATCGGTTCGCGCGCCCCGGTGGCCGGGCTGCCCGCCTGGGTGACACCGGAGGTCGTACGGGGCGGGTTCGCCACGACCGCCGCGAGCGCCGAGGGCCCGCTCCAGCCGTACGAGCGCGAGGCCGCGACCCGGGCAGGGATACCCGCCGAGCGGCGGGCCCTCTTCGCGTACTGCCTCACCGAACCGGGGCTTTCCCGGCTGTACGCCCTGCTCGACAGCGGCCGCTACGAGATCGCCGTGCCCGAGGAGGCCGCGCTGCTGACCGTGGCGTGGCTCGTGCGGGCGGGGGACGTGGCCGGTGCGCTGGAACTCGTCGACGTACTGGAGCCGTTCGCCGACCGGCTGCGGTTCACTCCCCGGCCGTCCGCCCTCCCCTCCCCCGACGTCGAGGCGGTCCATCGGCGCACGGTCGGCGACGCCGCAGAGGCCCTGGCGCGCCGGAGGCCCCACGCTGCCGTCGAAGCGCAGCGCGAGGCGCTCACCGTCTGGCAGCCGTTCGGCGATGAACTCCTCGCCCACTGGCTGGAAACCGCCGCCGATACCGGCCGCGTGCTGGAGCGGGTGCCCGACGCCGCCTGGTACGAGCGCGGTGCGGTGCTGCTGCGCCGCTATCACGACCTCGCCGCGGCCCACACACGCTGCACCAAGCACCGCAGCCCGAAGGAGAACCTGGGCATCCTGCGCGGCGCCCTGGAGGAGACGGTCGCCGGGCGGCCGCTGGACGCGCGTCGGCTCGGGCTGCTGCGGCACGCGGTGGAATCCATGGTGCGGCGGCGCGGCCTGCCCGGTTCCCGCCGGCACACGCAGCTGCGCATCCGGCAGGCGGCGCAGGCAGCCCCGCCCTCGCACCACGCACTCGCCCAACTGGTGCTGCGCCGGCTGTCCGAACTCCCGCAGGAGACGGGTGTGGCCGATGTGGCGCCACTGGTCGCGGACGTGTCGGCGGGCGAGGCGGCAGGGACCGGGCTGCCCGCCGGAGCACCCGTACCGGTCGCGATCCGGCAGGTGGTCGCGGCCGCGCTGAGTGCCCCGGTCGGCACGCTCGTGGAACGCGGCGTGGTGCCCTCGGCCGAGGTTCTGGCCGAACTCGTACCGCAGTTGGTCGCAGTGGCCGTTGCGCAGGCGTATCCGGACGAGGCGCTGCGCACCCTGATGGCCGCGAACTACCGGGCGTTCCGCAACCGCCGTTCGCTGCTCCTGCTCAACCTCGAACGGCAGGTGCGGGCGGAGGAACTGCCCTGGGTACGCGCCGTGGCCGACCACCGCGTCGACACGGAGGGGCAGGAACCGGCGCACACCACGCTGCGTCAGCTCGGGGAACTGGCCGTGCAGGCATTTCCCGGGACGCTCCTGCCCAATCCGCTGGTCCGCGAACTGGGCGTACTGGCCCGGCAGGCCGAGGCCGGCGCACCGTTCGTCGAAGAACTGGCCGCGGACATCTTCATGGGCACCTTCACCCCGAAATTCCTCGCGGCGGCGCGGATCGCCGCGGAGCTGCTCGGCGGCACGCTCTACGCGCACTACTACGGCATCGACTACGCGGCCGTCCGCAACCTCGCCATCACCGAGGCCGGCGAAGCCCTGACCCGCCACCATGCGGCGCGCACCTCACCCGGATTCGCGCGGCTCTGCACCGAACGTGCCGGCGGCCCAACGGGCTGGTCGGTGGCGGCCAACGGCAAGGTCATCGAACAGGCCCAGATCCTCACCACACACAATCTGGCCACCCTCGTCGGCCGCGTCGGCATCCGCCCCGCCCCCGGCTGGGACGATCTGGCCCGGCGCTGCTTCACCACCGTGTGCCGGAAGACAGCGCGCCTACAGGGCAACCCGCGGCCGCTGTCCACGATCAAGGACGCCGCCTACGCATGGCGTCAGATGATCTTTCACCTGTCGCTGTGCGATCCCGCCACACAGGCCCGGGTGATCGCCGAACTGGACGAGGAGACGGCCCGCCATCCCGACCACGTCGCGGCCCGGCTCGCCCCGGCGTTGACCGGCCTGCGCCAGGTCGCCGCCGGCGGCACGGCAGACTCGGGCGGCGGACGGCGCTTTCTCGGGTGGACCACCCAGCGGCATTGGCTGCTCCCCCACGCCCGCGGATGAGGGGTGGCGGCGGCCCCTGTGGCCGGGCCGATGTCCCGGGCGTTCACTCCCAGACGGACGCCGTCACGGCCGGGGAAGGGGGAAGAAAGAACAGGCGGGATTCAGCATGCACCGGAGCCTTTAGCTGACGTATCGTCACCGACAGCGTTCGGCAGGGCGCCTCCGTCCGCTGCGCGACGTCCGGCGTTGTCCGCCCCATCGGAGGGGTCGTCACACAAGTCCAGCACGCCGACTCGTTGGTTCCCGCTCATCTCGCCCGTCGGCCGGAATCCGAGACCCAGGTAGAAACCTTCCGGGCCGCCCTTGCCCGGGTGCCAGGTGGTGGTGAGCCGGGTGCCGCCGCGACGGCGGATCTCGGCGGCCACGGACTCGACGGCGAAGCGGCCATAGCCCCGGCCCTGTTCGCCGGCCGCGATGTTGAGGCGCCAGAGGCCCGAGCGGAGATCGATGCCGCTGCCGTCGCCGATCCAGTCGATGTCGAAGAAAGCCATGAGGAAGCCGACGGGCCGGTCGCCGTCGCAGATGAGGCGGGGCCAGGCTGTGCCGGGATGGACGTATGCCTCGGCGAGAGACTTCACGACCGGCGCGACCAGGTGCTCCTGATCGGGCCGGACGCGCAGGCCGATCGCGGCGTCGAGGGTGGCCGGGGTGATCTGCTCCAGTCCGAGGGTGCTCGTCATCCAGGAACGATAGGCAGGTTGCTCAGGTCAATGCTGAGATTTTAAAGGGTGACGAGAACCAGGTTGCCGTCCACGGTGCGCCGCGCGAGGACGCCGGTGCGGAAGTAGCCGTCGGTGGTGAAGGAGCGCGCGTTGTGGTCGGGCGCTCGGTAGTAGCCCCGCAGGGTGTACGGACCGCGGGCGAGGAGTTCGCCGGGCTCGCCGTCGGGCACGTCCTTGCCGTCGGCGTCGACGATGCGGATCTCGTCGTCGGGCGAGAGCGGGCGGCCCTGCGTGCTGCGCACGGTCTCGTCCGGATCGGCGGGCCGGGTGAGGGTGAGCAGCCCCTCCGCCACGCCGAAGACCTGTTGCAGGCCACAGCCCAGTTCGGGGCCTATCCGTTCGGCGGTCGCCCGGGGCAAGGGTGCGCCGCCGATCTGGAGGAGGCGCAGGCTGTTCAGGTCGGCCTGGGGCGTGGGGCGTTCGTCGATCCAGAGCTGGGCGGTGGCGGGTACCACCGACGTGAGGGTGACGCGCTCTCGTTCGATGACGGGAAGGCATGCGGCGGGTTCCAGGCTCTCGGCCAGGACGACGGTGCCGCCGACGGAGAGGGTACCGACGATGCCGGGGCCGCCGAAGGTGAGGTTGACGTTGAATTCGGCCGGCAGTGCGGCGAGATATACGTCGTTCTCGGTGAGGGACACCAGCTCGGCGGCGGCCCGCGCCTGGTAGGCGTAGTCGTTGTGGGTGCGCGGGATGAGGCGGGGCACCGTGGCCGTATCGCCGGAGGGCAGGAAGAACGCCACCTGGTCGGCGCTCTGCGCAGGCATCCGCACGGGCGGGGCGTCGATGGAGGCCAGTGGGAAGTAGTGGCAGCCCGATGGGTCGGTCGCCAGGCCGCCGTACGGGGACGAGGTGCCCGGAGTCTCATGGGTGAACACCCGCCGCAGGAAGGGACCTTGGGCCGCGATATCCGCGGCCATCGCCGTGTGGTCGAAGCCCTGGTACGTCGAGGGACCGACGTAGCCGGTCGCCTCGGTGACCCGTACGAGGTGGGACATCTCGGTCGCGCGGTGCGAGAGGGGGCAGAACACGGGGACCGCGCCGAGGCGCATCAGCGCGAACACGGTGATGACGAACTCGGGGACATTCGGCAGCTGGACGACGACCCGTTGCCCGGGCCTGAGGCCGCGCAGCCGGAATCCGGCGGCCATGCGGTCCACGCGCCGGTTCAGGGCCGCGTACGTGATGCGGGTGCCGCCGTGCACGAGCGCGGTCCGCGGTCCGTACTCCCGGGCCCAGCCGCGCAGCAGGTTGTCCAGCGTGTTGCCACGCCAGTGCCCGGCCGCCCAGTAGCGGCCGACGAACTCCTCGGGCCAGGGCGCGCAGCCGTCGAGCATGGAGGTCATTCGCTTTCTTCTGTCGCAGTTTCTGAACCGGACGCCGTAACCCCGCCGTCTTGACCTGGCAATCCCATCTGTCAACACGCCTTGTACGCAATGCGCTTTCCCCACCATGGGCGCTGAATTCCCTCGGCAGAAAGTCCAATGAGCGGCGCTGACCAGGGGTCGTTGGTCCGAGGGCGTCAGGGTCTCGCCCGGCTGACGCCATCCGTCCGAACGCGTCGGCCAATTTTCGTTATCGGCGTCCGGCTGCGGGGTCTCCCGGGTGTTGGACCTGCACGCAGGAAGACCCACAACCGGAGAGGGAACCCGCCATGAACCACGAGCCGGCCAGGCATCGTAAAACCGGGGCACACAGGGGGCGACGACCCCGATGGGTGGTTGCGGCAGGCGGTGTGGCCGCACTGACGACCGTGTTGGGTGGTGGGTACGGCATCGCCCAGGCACTGAGCGACGGCACACCCGGTGACGCGCTGACGGCAGCCGACGCGGCTCAGCGGTCCAGGGCAGAGGCGGAGCCCGTACGGAAGGCGCGTTCCGGCGTGTCTTCCACGACACCGACAGCCACACCGACGTCGACGCCGTCCAAGGCGCCGGCGACCACAGCCCGGAAGAGCCGCTCCAGGCCGCCGTCCGCCGCGTCGCCGAGCCCCCGTACCACCGCCGGTCCCGAGGCCACAGCTGACGACGGCGCCGCGCAGACCGCCCCCGGCACGGACACCCCGGCAGGCCGTTCCGGCGGAAGCAGCAGCCTGGCCCGGCAGGTCGTCTCCATGGTCAACGCGGAACGCGCCCGGAAAGGCTGTTCCCCGCTCGCCGTCGACGCCAGGCTCCAGGCCGCGGCGCAGCGGCACTCCGACGACATGGCCACCCGCAACTACTACGACCACACCTCCCCCGATGGCGTCGGCCCGGGCGACCGGATCACCTCCGCCGGCTATCGCTGGAGCGCGTACGGCGAGAACATCTTCAAGGGGCCCCAGGACGCGCGCACCGCGATGGCCGGCTGGATGAAGAGCCCCGGACATCGTGAGAACATCCTGAACTGCGCTTTCACCCAGATCGGCGTCGGCGTCAACTCCGCCTCCAACGGCCCTTGGTGGACCCAGGACTTCGCCGCCCCCTGAGGGGACGGGCGACCGGGGCTACGACGTTCCGACGCGCGTGTACGTCACGTCGAAGTCCGGCATCCACAGCTCGCCGTCACCTGACCGTTCCCAGCCGCCCTGGATCGTGTCGCCTCCCTCGCGGAAGGTGGCGGTGAACCGTTGGTGGAAGCCGGGAGCGGTACGCCACTGCTTCCACACGCCGTCGTGCACGGTCGTCCGGTAGACACGAGCGACGCCGCGGCCGTCGGCGTACAACGTGGTGAAGTCGCCGGACGTCTCGTCGTAGCCGGTCAGCGTCACGGTGGGGAACGGCGCGTGCGCACCCCACTCCGCGGGAAGGGATGTCTCAGGGCCCACATCCGCGCGCTGGACGAGGAAGGCGCCGCCCTCGAGCCACGCGAACTCCACCCGCACGGGCCCGACATCGTGGCCGAGGGCCCACATGTCCCACTCGCCCACCAGCGCGTCCAGCTGCCGCAGCGCGCTGTGAGGTGTTGGCTCCCGCATCGTGGTCTCCCTCTTCTCGGCCGGCCGGTCCGTTCCCGGGCCCTCTGAGCCCACCCTCCCCCACTTCAGCAACATTTCATCGAGGTTGCATCGCCTCGCGAAAGAGTTCGCACGGCGCGTCGGGCCCCCGATGCGCCTTCGCCCCGGGCCCGGCCCATGGGACCGGTGTGTGCCGTTCCCGATGGCGAGAACCGAACGGACAAAGCGAGTTGCCCCGTGAGTGAGACCCCGCAGTCGGACCCCCGAGAGGGCTTTGGCGAGGCCGGCCCCGCACAGCCGCTCCCGCAGGGAGCCCCGGACTGGGGACCTGCGGCGCCGGCCCCGGGCCAGGCACCACCCCCGGCCCCGGGCCAGGCACTGCCCCCGATCCCGGAGCGGGCGCCCGGTGTGCCCTCGGCCTGGTCGCAGACGGTCCCGGCGACGCTGCCGCAGACCGGAGGCCCCGCCGCGGGACGGGCGGGCGGCAGTCGACGGGCCTGGCTGATCGGCGGCGGCGCGGTGCTCGCCGTGGCCGCGATCGTCGGTGTGGTCGTCGTCGCCACCTCGGGGAGCGACGGGAAAAGCTCCGCGTCGGAGCAGTCCTCCGCCGGTCAGGGCGGCGCCGGCCAGCCGCCGGCGTCGGGATCGCCGGAGGCCGAGGGGAAGACGTACACCAAGGTGCCCGAAGGCTGTCAGCTGATCAAGGCGTCCACCCTCGCCCGCATCGCGCCGGGCACCGAGTGCAAGCCGTCGCAGTTCGACAACGCCAGCATGGCAGCGATGATCACCAGGATGCCGAACTGGAAAACGGCCTTCGGCTCCAGCGACGCGTTCCTCAGCATGGACGTGAACCTCTCGGTCGGCCCAGCGGGCAAAAACATGTACGACATGGACAAGCACACCGCTCTCCACGCCCTGGACAAGATGCGCAAGATCACCGACTCCCGGCCGCTCCACGATCTCGGCGACGAGGCTCACCTCGTCCACGCCGTCGACAAGGCCCCGATGAGTCTGGCCGAGGCAACGGTGATCGTCCGCTCCGGCAACGCCACGTACACCGTGGGCTACACCTACGACGTGGCGCGCTCCGGCAAGGACCAGCAGCAGGCCGAGGACGCCGCCATCGCCGCCGCCCGCGATGTGCTCGGCTCCCTCCACTGACCCGGCCGCGGCACAGTGGACACACCCCGGCACAACGGCACCCGGCACGACGGCAACGGCAACGGCAACGGCAACGGCAACGGCTCGACGCTGCCGCAGACCCGTCAGCACACCACCCTCACGCAACGGCATCCGGCACACCCGTCGGTCCCGGTCCCGGTCCCGCAGCATCAAGGCCCGGCCCGGATCGGCCCGTACGAGGTCTTCCACCTCCTCGGCGAGGGCGGCATGGGCCGCGTCTACCTTGCTCGGTCACCCGGCTCGCGTCTGGTCGCGCTGAAGGTCATCCGGCCCGAGTACGCCGAGGCGCCGAACTTCCGCGGACGTTTCCGGCGCGAGGCCGACGCCGCCCGTAAGGTGAGCGGCTTCTTCACTCCGCCGGTGCTCGACGCGGACGCCGACTCCCCCCAGCCCTGGCTGGCCACCGCGTACATCCCCGCGCCGTCCCTGCACGACGTCGTACGCGACTTCGGTGTGCTGCCCGAGCCTGCCGTGCGGGCCCTGGGCACCGGACTCGCGGAGGCGCTGGTGGCGATCCACGACGCCGGTCTCGTCCACCGGGACCTCAAGCCCGGGAACGTCCTGGTGGCCGAAGACGGGCCGCGCGTCATCGACTTCGGTATCAGCCGGGCGGTGGATGCGACGCAGGTGACCCGGACGGGCGCCGTGATGGGGACGCCCGGCTTCATGGCCCCGGAACAGATCGTGTCGAGCCGGGAGGCCGGACCGGCGGCCGATGTCTTCTCCCTCGGCTGCGTCCTGGTCTTCGCCGCCACCGGCCTGGGCCCCTTCGGCGCCGGGAACACCGCCGAGATCCTCTACCGGGCCGTGCACGCCCCGCCGCAGCTGACCGACATACCCGACGCACTGCGTTCGCTGCTGGCGGCCTGTCTGGACAAGGACCCGGCCGGCCGGCCGACCACCGGCGCGGTGCTGGCCACACTGGGTTCCGCGGATCCCTCCGCGCTGCTCACGCCGGGTCTGCGGGAGGATCTGGCCCGGCGGCAGGCGCACGCCGCCGTCCTGGTGACCGCGCCTCCGATGCCCGTCACCCCGCTGGTCCCGGCGGCGCCGAGCGGGCCGAGCCGCCGCCGCTTCCTGTGGATCGCCGCGGCCGGCGGCACCGCGGCAGCGGCGGCGGGCGCAGCGGCCCTGGCCGGCTGGGGGTCGCAACCCGACCGTACCGCGGGCCGCGGCAGCGGCAGGGGCACCGCGGTCCGGCCCGGCGCCAAGGTGCCCCCGGGCCCGAAGCCGCAGTGGTCGAGCCCGCTGCGGCGCCTGGAGAACGGACAGCTGCGGCTGCTCGGCGACACGCTCGTGCGCTGGGACCAGACCACGGCGATCGGCTATGACACCGCGACCGGAAAGGAACGGTGGACGGCAGCGCCCCGCCAGCCGTCCGGCGCCAGCGGCAAGCCCACCTGGCTCGGCGTCCAGGGATCGATGCTGTACGCGACGGCCTGGGGCGACCGCGGCTATCTGCTCGGGCTGGACGGCAACGGCGAGCTGAAGTTCAGCCACCCGGTCACCGAGCCGGAGGAGGGGTCCTCCTTCCCCGACACCCTCCACGACGTCTTCTGCGTCGTCGGCTCGGTCGCCCTCCTCGGTGCCTCCGGCGACCAGGGCTACGCCGTATACGCCGTGAACGTCACCACGGGGAAGGTGCTGTGGTCCCGCAAGATGACCGGCAGCGACTTCCACGCCCACTCCGACGGACAGCGCTGCTTCCTGCACGACGGCAGCACCGTCCACGGCCTCGACCTGCGGAGCGGCACGGTGCAGTGGACGGTCCGGGACGTCGTCCGCCCCGGCGACTACCCGAACCTGACCACCGACGGGAACGCGCTGCTCGTCACCAGCACCAAAGTGCAGGCGTTCCGCGCCACCGACGGCCGCAGACTGTGGACCGCCGTCGACGAGCCGACCGTCCTCAACCCCACCACCGTCCTGGGCAAGAGGGCCTACCTCGTGGACGGCCAGGACACCGTCTTCGCCCTCGGCACCGGCGACGGCAAGCAGCTGTGGCACACCGCGAGTCCGCTCTCCCTCGAACCCCGCAGCGCCACCGATCCGGGCCCCTGCGTCTCCTCGTCCCTGCTGGCATACCCCCTGTTCAGCGCCGACACCCCGGGCTTCATCGTCCTGCGCACCGCGGACGGCAAGGTCCTGTGGGCGCACCGGGGTTCGGGCGCCGAAACCAAGAACAAGAGCACGGCGTGGCGATTGCAGATCGCCGGCACCACCGTCTACGCCGCATCCGACACCACCCTCTACGCCTTCCGGAGCGACCCCCGATGACCACGCCGACCACCCAGGCCGACACCGCCGCCCCGCACATCGGGCCGTACCGAGTGATCCGGGAACTCGGCGCGGGCGGCATGGGCCGCGTCATGCTGGCCGCATCGCCCAGCGGCCGTGCCGTCGCCGTCAAGGTCGTACGGGCCGAACTGGCCGCCGACCCCGACTTCCGCCGGCGCTTCAAGGCGGAGGTGGATGCGGCACGCGCGGTCGGCGGCGCCTTCACCGCGCCCGTCGTGGACGCCGACCCCGAGGGGCCGCAGCCCTGGCTGGCCACCGCGTACATCCCCGGGCCGTCGCTCGCCGACGCCATCGAGGCACACGGGCCCATGCCCGAGGCCACCCTGCGGGTGCTCGGCGCGGGCCTGGCCGAGGCGCTGGCCGCCATCCACCGCGCGGGACTGATCCACCGCGACCTCAAGCCGTCCAACATCCTGCTCACCTTCGACGGGCCCCGAGTCATCGACTTCGGCATCAGCCGGGCCGTCGACGGCACGGTGCTCACCGCGGAGGGCCAGATCATCGGGTCGCCCGGTTTCATGTCGCCCGAGCAGACGACCGGGGCCGAACTCGCCCCCGCCAGCGATGTGTTCGCCCTCGGCGCCGTGCTCGCCTACGCGGCCACCGGCATCCCGCCCTTCGGCACCGGCGCGGCCCACGCACTGCTCTACCGGGCCGCCCATGAGGCGCCCGAGCTGGACGGCGTCCCGCAGGCCCTGCTCGGCACCGTCGCCGCCTGCCTCGACAAGGACCCGGCCCGGCGGCCGACCGTTGCGCAGTTGCAGGGGTGGCTGCGGCCGTCGACCACCGCGGGCTGGCTCGGCGCGGTCGAACTCCAGGTGGCCGAGTCGGAGCGCAGCCTCCACGACGCGGTGCGCACTCCGCTGCTCAGCCGGCGTCGGATGCTCTTCGGCGGCGCGGTGCTCGCCGCGGCCGCGGCCGCCGGAGGCGCCGCCCTGCTGCTCCGCTCGCGCGACGGGGAAACGCCCGCCACGCCCGAGCTGTCCTGGACCGGGGACCTTCCCCAGTCCGACATGTCCCTGCTCAAAGTGGCCGCGTCCACGCTGCTGTGCGGCGGGAAGACCTCGGGGGCCTGCTTCGACCGGGCCACCGGCAAGCTGCTGTGGAAGGACCTCAGCGGCCAGAACACCGCCGCCCTCGCGGACGACAAGCGCGTGTACACGGTACGCACCGACGGCAAGGTCCACGGCCTCGACGGCCGCTCCGGAAAGGAGCTGTGGGCCACGTCCCCGACCGGATCGGGCGCGCCGCACCTGGAGTTCGCCGGCGGCTCGCTGATCGTGACCACGGGCGACCACGGGCGCTTCCAGGGCGTCGACGCCTCGACCGGAGCGGTGCGGTGGAAGTCGCCGGACATGGGCGCGCTCACGGTGGTCGGTACGACCGAGGCGGGCCGGCTGATCGTCTGGGGCAGCGTCGCGAAGACGTCCACGACCGCGATGCTCAACGGCTACACCGCCCTCGCTCCGGACACCGGCGACCGACTGTGGTCGAAGGACCTCGTCACCCTCTACCCGCCGGCCAAGGGCAAGGTGCTCTATGGCATCGACGGCGAGATGAACCTGCTCGCCCTCAAGGACGCCGACGGCGGCACACTGTGGAGCAAGCCCACGGCCCTCCCCTCGACGAACAGTCAGATCCTGATGTACGAGGGGTCCTTGAGCCTGCACGGCAGCACCCTGTTCTGCTATCCGGGCACCGGCGCCAACGGGTCGACCAGCGGGCTGCTCGCGGCCTTCGACGCGGCGACGGGCAAGACGCTGTGGAGTGTGCGGACCGGGGCCCGGGGAAACCGCGGCTACGACGTGTCCGGCACGACCGTCTGCTATCTCGACAAGGTCCTGCACGCCGTCGACGCCCGTACCGGAGCGGCCCGTTGGACGGCCGGTTCCGGCCTCGGCACCCTCCAGTTCCTGGGCGCCGTACGCCACCTCTTCCTCGCCGCGGGCCCGAAGGGGCTGTACGCCTTCCACGCCGGAACCGGCAAGCAGGTCTGGACGTACCCGGTCAGCGGCGGCTCCGGCTACTGGTCGGCGTACCCCGTCGGTGACCACCTCTTCGCCAGCTCGTCCGGCAAGCTCTTCTCCTTCTCGGTGCCCGCGGCATAGGGGCCACCGCATAGGGGAAACGGCGCAGGGGCCACGGCACAGCACCCCGTGCCGGCCGGTCACTCCTGCCGGCGGTGCACCCGGGCGAGGAGCAGAACGGTGTCGTCGGCGGGTGAGCTCGGTACGAGGCGGGTGAGGATCCGGTCTGCCGCTTCTTCCAACGAGTCCGGGATCCGGCCCAGTTCCGTACGCAGTGCCTCCAGCCCCTCGTTGATGTCGTGGCCGCGCGCCTCGATGAGGCCGTCGGTGTACAGGGCGAGGGTGGCACCGTCGGGCAGGTCCAGCTCCGTCGTACGGAAGGGGGCGCCGCCGACGCCGAGGGGGATTCCCAGGACGTCGTCGATGAGCTCGATCCGGCCGTCCGGGTGGCGTACCAGGGGCGGCGGGTGGCCGGCGCTGGCGATTCTGGTGCGTCCGGTGGTGGGGTCGTAGCGGATGTAGAGGCAGGTCGCGAGCTCGATGCCCGCCTCATGGGCGCACTGGTCGAGTTCGGTGAGCAGCTCGTCCGGTTCCTGGTCGTGCCGGGCAAGCGTCTTGGCGGTGATGCGCAGCCTGCCCATCGCCGCGGCGGCCGAGACGCCGTGTCCCATGACGTCGCCGACGAGCAGGGCGACGCGGTGGTCGGGCAGGGCGACCACGTCGTACCAGTCGCCGCCGACCTCGGTGAGGTGGCTGCCGGGCAGGTAGCGGTGGGCGATGTGGAGGTAGGGGCCGATCACCAGGGAGCTGGGGAGGAGGGCGCGTTGGAGGGTGAGCGCGATGTTTCTCTCGCGGCTGTACAGACGCGCGTTGTCCAGGCAGAGCGCGGCGCGGGAGGCGAGTTCTCCGCCCAGGCCGAGGTCCTGCTCGGTGAAGGCCGGCCTGGCAGCGGACCGGCCGAAGACGGCGAATCCCTGAACCGTTCCGCGGGCGATGAGCGGGGCGAGGAGGAGAGAGACGAGATCGCCGTCGGCCAGCATCCGCGCGCGGTTTTCGTCCAGCACGGTGCGCACCAGGAACTCCTGGTCCAACGGGACGCAGATCGGACGGCCGGTGCGCAGCATCTGGTGGATGGCGGAGCCCGGCGGGTAGTGCACGACTTCCCGCGCGCTCATCAGCCCCGTCAGGGAAGAGGGCAGGACGCTGCCGAAGGCGATGCGGCGGGTGACCACCGGCAGTGCCGGGTCGAAGGCCATATGCTCGTCCATCCATTCCACGAGCTCCACGACGGCTCCGTCGGAGAAGTCCGGAACCGCGGTGTCGACCAGCTCCTGGGCCGTGACCTCCACGTCCAAGGTGGTACCGATCCGGGCGGAGGCCCGGTCCAGCAGCGCCAGCCGCTGACGGGTGGCGGTGGCCTCCACGATGGCCTGCTCCCGGTCGGTGACGTCCACCAGCAGTCCGCCCAGGCCCGACCGCGTGCTCACCGCCTGGGTGAGCGGGAAGAAACTCACCGACAGGACCCGGTCCTGGTCCGGGTGGCCCCGGGTGCGCACGCCCACCAGCGCCCCGGTGACGGGCCTGCCGTCCGTGGCGACGGCACGCAGCATCCGCTCGTACTCTCCCCCGTCCGAGGCGATCATGATCTCGGTGAGCCGTCGCCCCAGGTGGTCCCCGATGGGGAGCCCGTCGATGTCGGCGAGGGCCTGGTTGAGGTGGAGGTAGCGCAGGTCTTCGTCGAGCATGACCAGGCCGATGGGACAGGTCTCGAAGAGGGCGTCGAGGAAGGCGAGGTTGGTCTTGACCCGGTCCAGCTCGTCGCCCCGGCTCGCCAGGACCATGACGACCGCATGCTCGGCGACGCCGGTCACCGGGAAGACCCGGAACCCGCAGCCGAAGACCGTACCGTCCCGATGCCTGGCGGACAGGCGACCACGCCAGTAGCCCTCGGTCCGGCCTCGCTCGGCCATACGGGAGCAGGCGTCCGGACGGTCCCCGGGAGCGGCGGCGAAGAGGAGAGCACCGGGCTCCGAGAGGGCCTGCGTGGCCCGGTAGCCGAAAAGATCCTCCGCACCAGGCCCCCAGTAGCAGATCCGGTCCTCGTCATCGAGACCGAATACGGCAACGGGCACATGCTCCAGCAACGACCCGGGCTCGGACCAGAGCGGACCTCGAGCCTTCCCGACGCTCGGCCGATCTGATGGCACCGACTGCCCCTTCCACCCTCCGTACACGGTGGCTCGCGCATAGTGTCCGGTCCGCCCTCCGCACGGCAGAACGGCTCCCCTCAATTCTGCGCTTGCCCCCTGTACGCGGACACTCGGCGAGATCCCGACTCGCCTCCTCGCTCCAGGCGGGCTGCCCCGGCACGGCTCGGCCCCGAATGGTCGGCCCCGGTAGCAGGCATGCGTCAGGCATGCGTCCGGCCGACGTCAGGAGCTGGTGAGGATGACGAGTTGCTGGGTCGCCCGGGTCATCGCGACATAGCGGTCGACCGCTCCTCCCACGCCCTCGCCGAATTCCTCCGGGTCGATGAGGACGACCAGGTCGAACTCGAGCCCCTTCGACAGCTCCGGGGTCAGCGACCGGACGCGTTGGCCGGCGCGGGCCGTCGTCCGGAAGGTGCCCGCTCCGATGTCACCGGCGCCGATGACGCAGGCGATCCCCTCGGCATGTGCGGCGAGCCAGGTGTCGAGGACCGCGTCCAGGTCCGAGACCGAGCCGTGCACGACGGGGACGCCGCTGCCGCGGATGGACGTCGGCACATTGGCGTCCGGGAGCGCGGCGCGGATGACCGGCTCGGCTTCCGCCATGATTTCTTCCGGCGTCCGGTAGTTGATGCTCAGCGAGGCCAGGCTGATCCGGTCGAGCCCGATCCGCTCCAGCCGTTCCTGCCACGACTCCGTGAACCCGTGCCGGGCCTGGGCCCGGTCCCCGACGATGGTGAAGCTCCGGGACGGGCACCGGAGCAGCAGCATCTGCCACTCCGCGTCGGTCAGTTCCTGGGCCTCGTCCACCACGATGTGCGCGAACGGTCCGGCGAGCAAATCCGGCTCGGTGGTGGGCAGTTCGGACTCGTCGACCAGGCTGACCTGGGCGTCCTGGCCGCGCAGCATCCGCACCAGGCCCTCGCCGTCGTCACCGTCGGCGCCGGAGTCGGCTGCGGCCTGGATCAGGTTGTCGACGACCTGATCCATGCGCTCGCGCTGGGCGGCGAGGACGGCCTTGTGCCGACGCTTTCGTCGTGCCTGCTCCGGGTCGCCGAGCCGCTGCCGCGCCGCGTCCAGGAGCGGCAGATCGGACACCGTCCAGTCCTGGGGAGCCTCCTTGCGCTGCAACGTCCGGACCTCGTCGCGGCTGAGCCAGGGAGCGCACATCCTCAGGTAGGCGGGTACCGACCACAGGTCTCCGACGAGGTCGGCCGCTTCGAGCAGCGGCCATGCGCGGTTGAGGGTGGTGACCAGCTCTTCGTCGTGCCGCAGCGACCTGCGGAAGAGATCGGGCGAGACCTCACCGTCGTACTTGTCCATGAGGATGGTGACCAGTTCCTCCCAGATCTGCTCACGCGCCTCGTTGTGCGGCGTACCTGGTTCCGGTGCTTGGAATGCCTCGGCCCAGTCGTCGGCGCTCAGCCAGATGTCGGACCAGTCGGTCGTGACGGTCATCCCTTCGGCGGGCGGCTCTTCGTAGAACCTGACGGCCGTTTCGATCGCCTTCACCATGTCCGCGGACGACTTCAGGCGGGCCACGTCCGGGTCGGCCTCGATCGCCGCTCCGGCTCCCTCGGCGACGAGGTCCCGCAGGGTGCAGGTCTGCACGCCCTCCTCGCCGAGGCTGGGCAGGACGTCGGCGACGTAGGCCAGGTAGGGCTGGTGCGGACCGACGAACAGCACGCCGCCCCGGCGGTGCGCGAGGCGAGGGTCGGAGTAGAGGAGATAGGCGGAGCGGTGCAGCGCGACGACGGTCTTCCCCGTACCCGGACCGCCGTCGACGACGAGAGCGCCGCGGGATCCCGCGCGGATGATGGCGTCCTGGTCGGCCTGGATGGTGCCGAGCACATCGCGCATCCGCGGCGAGCGGTTGCTGCCCAGGCTGGCGATGAAGGCGGACTGGTCGTCGAGCGCGGCATGGCCGACGAACCCGTCCGAGGTGAACACCTCGTCCCAGTAGTCGCTGATCCGGCCGCCGGTCCAGCGATATCTGCGACGGCTCGCCAGACCCATCGGGTTGGCGTGGGTGGCTCCGAAGAACGGCTCGGCCGCGGGGGAACGCCAGTCGAGCAGCAGCCGACGGCCCGCGCTGTCGGTGAGGCCAAGTCGTCCGACGTACAGGGGCTCGGGATGGTCCGCGCTGACCATGTGTCCGAGGCACAGGTCCAAACCGAAACGACGCAGTGCACGCAGGCGAGCGCTCAGCCGGTGGATCTCCGTGTCCCGGTCCATCGCCTGCCTGCCTGTGCCGCCGGGCGCCTTGCGCTCGGCATCGAGGCGGTCGGACACCTCGGCGATCGACTGCTCCAGGCACTCCGCGAGGGCCGCGAAGTGCTGCTCGTCGCCCGCGATCAGCGTCGGGTCGGCCTTGGACGAGAGACGGTCGGGAAGGTCGAATGCGCTGGTGGTCAGAGGGTTCACGTCATCAGCTCCGAAGCTTCGATCTGAGGCCGCTTGCGACCATGGCGCGCGGCGAGGCGTCCGGAATACCGGCATGACGAACCTGGGGGCCACGACGAGCGACACAATGCTTCGCCCGGTGTGGACCCCATGGCCGTTGTCGGTTCAGGTCGCCGGGGTGTGCAGGTTCGTGTGTTCTGGTGTTTGCGTTCCGGTGTTTGCGTTCCGGTGTTTGCGTTCCGGTGTTTGCGTTCCGGTGTTTGCGTTCCGGGGGCCTGGCTCGACGAACCCGCGTGGTTCACGCGGGCACGGGCGGCCTCTAGGGCCCTTCTGATGGATCTCCGTGGGAGAAGGAGCGGCGTCCGGTGCGTGCTCTCGGCGTGCCGCGCGGAAGTCCTCGTAGCGGCGCTACTTGGGATTTCGTGCGGTGCGGCGAGAGGGCGTGCCGGACGCCGCGACGCCGCGGAGATCCATCAGAAGGGCCCTAGCGGCTGACCTCGTCGAGCAGCGTCCTCGCGGCCACCGTGGCTCCGTCGGCGCGGATCATCCCGGCCACGGCGGTCGCCCGTGCACGGGTCTCGGGGGCCAGGGCGGTCCCGAGCGCGGCCGACAGGGACTCGGCGGTCGGCGTCGGACCGTCGTGTGCCACGCCGATGCCCAGGTCGGCCACCCGACCCGCCCAGTACGGCTGGTCCGCCGCCTGCGGGACCACCACCTGGGACGCGCCGGCCCGGGTGGCCGTCGTCGTGGTGCCCGCGCCGCCGTGGTGCACGACGGCGGCCACCCGGGCGAACAGTGCGTGCTGATTGACCTCGCCGACGACGAAACAGTCGTCCTGGCCCTCGATCGGGGCCAGGCCGGCCCAGCCACGGGCCACGACCGCGCGGCGGCCCTGCGCGCGGACCGCCTCGATGGCCACCTGGGCGACGTCCGTGGAGCCGTGCATCGGCATGCTGCCGAAGCCCACATACACCGGTGGCGTGCCGACGTCCAGAAACGCCACCAACTCGGCCGGGAGCGGGTGCACGTCGGAGAGGATCCACGCGCCGGTCTGGACGACGTCGAGGTCCGGTGTCTGCTGCCACGGGTCCAGGACCGGGTCCGTCGCCAACCACGGCCGGTCGCCGAGGACGTAGGCGCGGACGTCGTCCACCGGGGGCAGGCCGTTCGCCACCCGGTGGGTGTTGAGCGCCTCACCGAACAACGCGTTGATGCTCTGGGCGTCCAGGTCCCACAGCACCCGGTTGTCGGTCACCTCCGGCGGGAACGGCCGGCCCGGATACGCCAGCGGCGGGCGGTGCCGCGACGGCAGGGTGAGCTGCTGGAAGGTCACGGAAACGGAGCGGATGCCCAGCATCTCGGCCACCGAGAGCGCACCGGCCGCGGCCGGCATCATGCCGGTCACCACCACCACATCGCATCCCTCGGCCGCCGCGGGGATCGCGTCGAACTGTCCGGCGACCACCTCGGCCGCACGCTGGGGCAGGGACGACGGCGGCGGCGCCGCCTTCGTCCACGCACGCGCCGACCGCCCGACGGGCACCAGCGCCACACCGACACCGGCCAACCGCTGCGCGAAGTCCTCGTCCGGCGGCGCGCACACCCGCACCTCCGCACCGAGCGCCCGCAACTGCACCGCGAGTCCCACAAGCGGCTCGACGTCCCCCCGCGACCCATACGTCGACAACAACACGCGCACTTCGCGACTCCCATTTCCCCCGGTCCTGGCTTCGGCCGGTAATTCTGCGGCACCACCGGGGCCTTGCCGCAAGCCCCCTGGTGCGCTATATCTTGAGAGTGGCAAGGAGTGGCTGACCTCCTTGCCTTTCTCTTTTGCCGTCCGCCGTGGGCCGTCCGTTACACCGTCAGCCGTTACGGGGTCGGACGCGACAAGGTGCGAGGACCGCCGACGAGTGGGACGCCCGTGCGTCGGGGCTGATCGCGGGATGCCTTGGAGCGCACCCTCTGGGCCGCGGCCTGCGGAATCTCGGCCGGCCGTGTCGGTCGGCCCGGCGGCGGGACACCGCCGGGCAGGCGCAGGGCGCCCCATACGTACGGGTCGGCCTGGGCGCTGCCGAAACGGGACCAGGCCAGACGGGTCTTGCCGGTGTTGTCCTGGGTGTCGGAGTCATAGAGGAGAACGTTGGCGGTCAGACGGTCGGGGTCGACGGTGGCGGGCAGGTCGGCGAGCGGGATTTTCGCTTCGCCCGAGTAGCCCTGGTAGGGGACGGTCTCGACGGAGGCGACCGTGATGCCGGGGGCGGTGGTGTCTGCGGACCCCTTGACGGTCACCACGCCGGTACTCAGCCCCGGCTTCTCCTCCACTGCCCGAACGTGGCCAGGGACTGGAACTCGTCATCCGGATGGGCACCGATGAACAGGACGTCGGTATGCGCCGGATCCGGCTTCATCGAGGAGGCGGTGGTGTGCGTCGTCGGCTCGGCCTGTGTGGTGCACGCGGCCATGGTGAGCGCACTTGCGGCCAGCCCTACCGCGCACAGCGCAGCCGGCAGGGCGCATCGAGGCTTCGAACGTGTCAAGGAGCCCTTTCTCCTGTTCAAGGACGCCAACACATGCGGCCCCACAACTCTCACATCCGGTGGCGACCATCCCCCGCGCGACATCTCCAACTTGGCGCATTCACATCCCCACTAAGGGGAACGACCCCTGGCGAGGCAAACCCGAACACCCCATGCTGGTGCTCCCGTTCGGCTGGTGAGGCGAACGCAAGTGCCACGTACTCGGAGAGCGGTCTGGAGGACCATTGGGTTAATTGCGGAGAAAGACGAGTAACATCCAGCCAACCACAGAGACCGATCACGCGAGAGAGAGCGGGTGTGCCATGTCAGACTCGGAATTCACTGCACAGGTGACTGCCAAGCTGAAGAGCATCACGGAAGAGATCGACGAACTGCAGAAGCTCAAGGCAAAGCTGGAGGATCTCCAGCAACACCTCGGAACAACACCTCGTCGGGACGAAGCCGACGAAGCTGTCGCACCACAGCACTCGGAGGCCGACACCGAGGTGGAGAACCCGGTGACCGTGCCTCCGGCGCGACGCGCGAAGGCTTCCGTCCCCAAGGCCCGGCCTGCGAAGAAGACCCCCTCGAACTCGAAGGCGGCTGGACGCGCGAAGGAGCCGCGCAAGGCCACGTCGGCGAAGGGCACCACGACGGCGAAGGGCACCACGACGGCGAAGGGCAAGGCGCGGCGGAAGAACCCCACCCGCGCCGACCGTCTCCTGGGGCTGCTCACCGAGCAGCCGCGCACGGTCGCGGAGCTGACAAAGGTGCTGACGGAGGAGCATCCCCAGCATGCGGCGCCCGAGACCGCCGTACGCAACACCTTGGAGACCTCACTCGTCGCCAAGGGTCTGGCACACCGCAGCAAGCAAGGACGGAACGTCTTCTACTCCCTCCCCGCACCGGCTCTTGAGAGCGGTAGCGAAGGAGCCCAGGACGCCGGCCCTGTCGAGGAGAACACGCAGGAAGTCGTTCCTGCTTCGGCCTGACGGCTCCGCCCCCATCACCCCCATCCGCCGCCCCGCCTGCCTCAGCTCGGCCGACACCACTCGGACTCGCCGCCGCTCACCTCTTCCCCAGCGCATGAACGGCGGTCGCGCAGTCCCTCATGTCTCGTGTCTTCAGGGGCTACGCCCCACTCCAGAGCGCTGCGACCGCCGGGGCGGCGGCGCGTCCTTGGGCGAAACCGGCGTGGCCGGCGGGGGTGCGCGTGGTGGGGACCAGCGGGTCCGTGCCGAAGGCGGCGCGGGCGGCGTCATCGGGGGTGACCACCTCGATACGCCCGCGCCCGGCTATGGCTGCGGCGTCGGCCTCCAGCGTCGCGTCGGGCATGGGGGCGATTGCCAGCACGCGGGTGTGGTCGGCCGCCAGGTCGAGGTTGGTGAGGGTGCGGATGCCGCCGTCGATGTACCGTGCGGCGCCTATCGTGACGGGGGGCCAGACACCGGGCACGGCACAGCTCGCCGCCACCGCGTCGACCAACGAGACACCCGACGTACGGTCGAAGAGCCGGCTTTCGCCCGTGGCGGCATCCACCGCGACCACCCGCAACGGGCGTGCTGACCAGGTGTGGGAGGGCAACCGGGCCCCGATGACCGCCCGGCGGTCGGCCTCGGGAACGGTATCCGCGGCCAACGCCATCTCCGCCATACGGCGGCGGCGCTCCAGTGGGTCAAACACCTCCGTGTCGAGTTTCTCTCCGAATGCGAAGACCTCGGCAAGAGCGCCCTCCCTGGGTATCAACTCACGCTTTTGGAGGGCGGGTTCGACCTGGGCTCGGTAGAGCGAGGCCAGATCGGCGCCGCTGGCGACCTGCGCGGCGACCACCGAACCCGCCGAGGTGCCGAGCAGAAGCTCCGCATCGCTGACATCGGTCCCCGCATCGGCAAGACCGGCCAGTACGCCCGTCATCCAGGCAATCCCGGCCACACCGCCACCACCGAGCACCAGTGCGCGATCGTTCACCACGTACCTCTCCCCTTCGCTTGAGCACCGGTCCTGTGCAGTGCCGTGCCCTGTCAAACTCGCGGCTGGTCAGGGCTATTCCCGACGGTTCCCGGTCCGCACGGGGGAAATCCGTGTGCGCATCGGACATCCGGTTGACAGGCTGAGGTCATGAACGCCCAGCTCGACGACGTCCGCGGCCTCCGTAGGGAGAGCGCTAAGGCGAGCAAGAAGAAGAACGATGAGGAGGGCAACGGTGACTGACTGGATCACCACACCCGTCGAGCCCCGCCTCCTGCGCGGCGCCCTCGATGTGGAACGCACCGAGCACGGCGTACTGCCCCACCGGCTGCCCGCCTGGGCCCGGAAGCAGTTCGCGGATCCGTATCTGGCCATGGTCGAGACACAGCCCTCGGGCGTGCGGCTGGCGTTCCGTACCCGGGCCACCGCCATCGAGCTGGACGTACTCCCCACCAAGACGGTCTACCAGGGCGCTCCGGTCCCCCCTGACGGCGTATACGACCTGGTCGTCGACGGGCAGCTCATCGGCCGGGCCAGTGTGCCCGGAGGCAACACGCACACCATCGATATGGCCACCTGGTCCGCGGTCACCCGGCCCGGCCCGGCCGGCACCGCCCGGTTCGCCGGGTTGCCCACCAGTGTGAAGGACATCGAGATCTGGCTGCCGCAGACGGAGATCACCGAGCTGATCGCGCTGCGCACCGACGCTCCGGTGGAGACCGCGCCGCACCACGGCCGCAGGGTGTGGCTGCACCACGGCAGTTCGATCAGCCATGGCTCCACGGCCGAGAGCCCGACCGCGACCTGGCCGGCGCTGGCCGCCACCCGGGGCGGCGTCGAGCTGGTCAATCTGGGATTCGGCGGCAACGCCCTGCTGGACCCGTTCACCGCACGCGCCATGCGGGACACCCCCGCCGACCTGATCAGCCTCAAGGTCGGTATCAACCTGGCCAATGCCGATCTGATGCGCCTGCGCGGCTTCTCCCCGGCGGTCCACGGCTTCCTCGACACCCTCCGCGAGGGTCACCCGACCACGCCGTTGCTGGTCATCTCCCCCGTCCTCTGCCCCATCCAAGAGGACACCCCGGGCCCCGTGGCACCGGACTTCGACGCCCCGAAGCCGCGCTTCCGGGCCCTTGGCGACCCATCCGACCGCTCCAGCGGACGGCTGACGCTCACCATCATCCGGGACGAGCTGTCCCGCATCACCGCACAACGCTCGGCCGACGACCCGAACCTCCACTATCTCGACGGCCGCTCCCTCTACGGCGAACCGGACTTCGCCGAACTGCCCCTCCCCGACCAACTCCACCCGGATCCCGCCGGCCACCGCCGTATGGGCGAACGCTTCGCCGACTGGGCCTTCGGGGACGGCGGACCGTTCGCCGTGGGCGGCGGCTGAGCGGCGGCTGAGCGGTGGCTCAGCGACGCGCCGACCCGGCGAAGCGCGGGTGACCCGCCCTGAACCTTTCCGACGCGGTCCCGGCGAAGGCCGAGCCCAGCAGCGCCAGTTGCTGCGTCGCGAAGCGCCTGAGCCGGAGTCCGGTACGCGCCTGGCGCGCTGCTCCCCGGCTTGTCGCGCCTGCCCCTATACGCTGCTGGCCGGAACGGCCGCCGGGGCGCGGCGCCTGCCGGAAGGACGTCATCATGGCCACGGATGCCCACCTCAGCCCGCTGCGCGTGCTTGTTCTCGGTGCTTCGCTGCGGTCCGGTTCGACCAATTCCCGTCTGGCCGCCCTCGTCGGCCGCATGATGGGCGAGGCCGGGGCCGACGTCGATCTGGCCGCGATGCGGGACTTCGACATGCCGCTGTACGACGGCGATCTGGAGGCCGCGAACGGGGTGCCGGACGGCGCGCTGGCGCTGCGCGACCGGCTCGAACGGTCTGACGCCTTCGTCCTGTCCTCCCCCGAGTACAACGCCTCCGTACCGGGCGTGGTGAAGAACGCGATCGACTGGGTCTCGCGCGTCCGGCCGCAGCCGTTCAAGACCAAACATGCCCTGCTGCTCTCCGCCTCGCCGTCCCTGGTCGGCGGCAACCGGGGGCTGTGGGCGCTGCGGGTCCCGCTGGAGCACCTCGGCACCCGTGTCTACCCCGATATGTTCAGCCTCGCCGCGGCCCACAAGGGTTTCACCGACGACGGGCAGCTGGCCGATTCCGGGCTGCATCAGCGTCTGGGGGAGACGGTCTCGGCCTTTCTGAGCCTGGTCGAGGCTGACGCCCGGTACGTGTGTCTGCAACGCCGGTGGTACGAGTTCCTGGGCGACCGTACGGAAGCGTCGGTGACGCAGCGGGCGGAGGACTGAGCCGGATCGCGTCGAAGCGGGTGAGCTCCCCTGTGAAGGAGGCCGGGTCCTCGGCCCAGAGGGCGCGCATCGCGGCAAGGTACTCGTCGGTGCACCGCCCGCGCCCGGCGAAGGGGACTCCGAGCGCTGCGAACTCCTCGGCAAGTCGTCCGGACGAGCGGGACCACCCGCCCCGGTCCGCCCCGGCGTGCGCCGCAGAAGACTCCGGGGTCGGCGGTGACACTGACGGCGTGCCGTGAAGGGGTGGCGGCTGAGGCGTACGGGGGACCCGGGGCCGTGCATTGCGCGGATGCCGTGGTGCGGCGCAGTACGTTCGGGAGGCGGCGCACAGCGGTACGTACGCGAGGAACGACACGATCGGCGGGGTGCGCATGTCCTCATCCGTCATGCCACACAGGGGTCGGCGGCGTTTCGGCCGACGGCGCGTTCTCGGCGGCCTGGGGCTGGTGCTGGCCGTCGGTGCGGTCGTGGCCGGTCTCGTCCAGGCGACGCCGTCACCCTCGCCCTCGCCCTCGCCGCATCGGCTGGATCCGCGGATCGCCGCGATCATGCGGAAGCCGACGTACGGGCACGCCCAGTGGGGGCTGTTCCAACAGAATCCGGGCAGTGGTGAGGTGGTGCAGTCGCGCTACCCCGACCAGTTCTTCATCCCCGGGTCCTCGGCCAAACTCTTCAGCGTCAGCGGCACGTGGCACAGCCTCGGCAGCGACTACCGGTTCATCACGCCTGTTCATGCCGTCGGGCATCGCAGTGGACCCACGCTGAACGGCGATCTGGATCTCGTCGCGCAAGGGGATCTGACGCTCGGCGGCCGTACCCGCAGGGACGGTACGGTCGCGTTCACCAACGTCGACCACACCTACGCCAATGACTTCCCGGGAGCCACGCTCACCGCGCAAGACCCGCTGGCCGGAATCGACCAGCTGGCGCGGCAGGTGCGGGACGCGGGCATCACACGGGTCGAGGGGGATGTGGTCGTCGATGCGCGGCTGTTCCGACCCGATTCGACGCTGCGCCCGACCCCCAAACCGTTGATCATCAATGACAACCTCATCGATCTGCTGACGTCACCCGGCGCCGGTCCGGGCTCACCGGCGCGCCTGGAGTGGCGCCCGAAGGTGGCGCCCTACCGCGTCACCTCCACCGTCCGCACCGTCGCGGCCGGCCGGCCCACGAGTATCCACGTCAACGCCTCCCCGGACGGCACCCGCATCCGGCTGTCCGGCACCATCGCCGCCGGCTCCGCACCCGCCCTGCGGGTGGCTCCGGTCAAGGACCCCAACGCCTTTGGACGCACCGCGCTCATCGAGGCGCTGAAGCGGGTCGGGGTGGAGGTGCGCGCGGGTGCCACCGGCCCCAATCCGGACTACCGGCTGCCGGCCTCCTACCGGGGCGCCCCGGCGGTGGCCCGGTATTCCTCCCCGACGTATGCACAGTACGCCCAGCTCATTTTCAAGGTGAGCCATAACCTCGGAGCGAACCTCGGCATCTGTTTGATGGCGACGCGCACGGGAAGTTCCAACTGCCAGGACGGATTCCCCGTCCTCGCGCAGTTCCTGGACGATGCAAAGGTCGATCGCCAAGCGGTGCAGCTCGCCGACGGGCGCGGAGGAAATCCGGTCGACCGGACCACCCCGCGGGCCCTGGCGCAGATGCTGACGTACTGGCAGCACACTTCCCAGGCAGAACGCTTTCGCAGGTCACTGCCGATTCTGGGGGTGGACGGGACCTTGGCGGGCGCCTGCCGCGACTGCCCGTCGCGGGGGAAGGTCTTCGCCAAGACCGGCACCGTGGCGGGCGGCGATGCACTCAACGACCGGCTGGCCGTGGGCGCCGAGACCGCGGCCGGTTATCTGGAAACGCATAAGGGGCATTTCGATGTGTTCTTCGTCGGAGTGAATGGGGCGTCGACGTCGGGTGCCGATGTCAGTGGGGTGTTGGAGATGGGGAATGACGTGGCGGATATTGCCGCACGTCTTCAGCAGGATGCGGCCGGGCGGGGCTGAGCGCCGCGTCGGGTGAGGCGTTGCTGATGGGGGCGTGACGGCCTGCACGGTGGACTGCATGGTGGGCTTCCTTGTCAGCTGGGCGGCTCCGACGGCCCCGTGCCTGCCCGGGCTATGAGTTCCTCCGCGGTGATGAGTTCCTCCGCGGTGCGGACGATACGTTCCAGGAGCTTTTCGTCGTACGGCAGAAAGGGCAGGGGGCGGGCCGTGCGGCCTTCGGGCACGGTGATGTCGACCGGATCGCCGTCGCGGGTGACGCGGCCGGTGGCGAGGTGGATGGCGTAGCCGTCCAGGCGGAGGTGGCGGGCGCCGAACTCCACGCGGCCGGAGGAATGGTGGCCGGCGAAGATACGGTGCAGTGCCTCGCGGCGCAGCTGGGCGCTCTGGCCCAGCGGGAGGGAATGAAGACGGTCGAGTTCCTGCCATGCGTCACGGTCGAGGGCGGAGCGACCACTGAGGTGAGTGTCGGTGGCGCTGTCGGTGTCGGTGTCGGTGTCGGTGTCAGTGTCGCTGTCGGTGTTGTGCCAGGCGTAGCTGGATGCGCTGACGAGGAGGTCGACCGCGCGCAGGATCTCGGAGCGCTTTACGGGATCGAGCCCGCGCAAAGGCTGTGCGCCTCCCCCGGCACGAACGAGACGTACATCCTGTGTCCCGGCCCATCCGCTCGCTCCGGGGTAGAGCTTCGCGGCAAGACCGAAGTAGGCGGTCACCTCCGGGAGGGAAAGGGCAAGCTCGTCCTCGTCGATGCGCCAGCCCTGACGTGCGGCCAATCCCAGGACCGTCTCGATACGCACCACGTGGCCACGGAACATGTCCGTTGAGTGAGTCGAGTGTGAGGGTGCCCCCTCGGAAAGATCCACAAGGTTCAGGGCGTCTGGGAGGTCTGGAAGGTAATGCTCCCGAAAAGCCTGCCGGAAGGGCTGGCGCAGCCGGAGGTCGGCGATCCGGTCGCGCCAGAGGCGGCGTTCGGTGTCGGTGGCGCGGGCAGGGTGCCAGAGGCGGACGGCGGCCGACGGGGATGGCTCGGGATCAAGGGCACCGTCGACTTGGGGCAACGTCGCTCGCCAGTCTCCGGCGGCGTACTCGATCTCCCAGATCAGGCGGCTGACGGCCCCACGCGCCACCGGATGCGTGGCCAGGGCATCGCGCCAGCGGTCGAAGCGGTAGACGCTCCCTGCCTGATAGCCGCCTTCGAGCCCGCGAAGCAGGGCGCGTATCTGGGTGCGGGTCGTACGCAGCACCTCGCGGGCCGCGGTGACGTCCTCCGGATGGTCGCGTCGGGCCGCGGCCGGGAGTGACCGCAGGGGACGGCCGTCGGCGCATTCCCAGGCCAGGGTGGGTTCGGGGGCGGCGGTGAGGACGGCGGTGCAGTAGCCGCAAGGGATTCTTTGGGTGCCGTCGGGGCCGTAGCCGAGGTCGGGAAGGCGGAGCAGGGTCCCGGAGCGTTGGGCGAGATTGCGTTCGGCGCGGGGCAGCAGGCGGTCGATTTTCTTGCGGACGCCGGCGTGGCGGACGACGCGGTGCGCTTCACGGAGCGCGGCGACGGATTCGGGGGTCGGGTAGGTCTCGACAGCCTGGGCGAGGACTATGCAGGCGCCCTGAGACGGGAGCGTCCGCGCCGCGGTCGGTGCCACGGCGAGCTGGGGCAACAACATGGACAGCACCTCCCCGGCCCAGGGTTCATCGCGACGCAGGGCCAGCCGGGCGGCGCGGCGGAGGGTCTCCGTATCGGCGGGGGTGAACGCCTTGTCAGCGGCGTACGGGACTTGGCCGGTGTGGATGGCGGCCAGGTGGTCGGCCGCGGAGTGGAGCGTACGGCGGGCGAGTTCGATGAAAGGCGGGGAGGGGGTGTATTCCGCGAGCCGATCCGTGAGCGGCGGCCAGGCGTCCGTCAGGGAGGGGTATCTGCAATCCTCGGCGATCCAGGCCCGTTCCCGGGCATCGGTCGTGAGCATCACGTCGAGTTCGGCGAGCCGGAGCGGGCTGTTTCCGCATTCCGTGCGCAGGCGGGCGACGAGCTCCGTTTCGACGGCCGGACCGGCCACCGCTGCCACGGCCAAGGCAGCACCGGCAATCTGGTCTCCCGTCACCGCCTCCGTCGCCGTCGCCGCCGACACGAGGGCGGCGGCGGACGCCCCCAGGGCGGACCCGTCCCCTTCCTCGAGGCCCGTATCGGTGCAGCGCAGAAGCGCACCGGCCGCGTAGCAGACGTCGGTGGGCTTCGGTGCTATAGCGAGCGCCGCGTAGAAGTCCACCAGAGTGGTTGCCGTGAACGCCGGCTGTGTCGTGGCCCGGGTGATGTCGCGGGCGGTCCGGCGCGCGTGCTCGTGGGCCTCCTCGTCGGCGAGCGTGCGGTACGCCGTCGGCAGCAGCGCGCCCAGCTCGATCGGGGTCAGCCGGGCGCGGGCGGCCCACATTCCATCTGACGCGCCCAGATCGGGCGGCGGACCGGTCATTGCGGCGGACAACCAAGCGGCGTTCGAGGAAAGTTCGTCCATGTCACGAACGGTAAGGGCAGGGTCTGACAATCGCCCTTCCGAGCGGAGAGGCCCGCGGCGCGGATCCTTTGCTGACACGCCGAGGAACACCCCAAGAGCCGCCGAATTCCCCGGCCGCATCGCAGACTCCGGGTCAGCGTCCGGAGCCACCGGGGAGAGACTCCGGAACACACCGGTGCACAGAAGAGTTGACGACGTGAAGTGCCACGAGAGAGGAAGCTGCATGCGCATCGCCCTGTGTCAGATGACGGCGTCCGCCGACCCGAACAAGAACCTCGCAGCGGTACGGGAGCATGTGCGCCGCGCGGCGCAGGAGGATGCGCGGCTGGTGGTGTTCCCCGAAGCGGCCATGGCGCGGTTCGGAACTCCCCTCCGTCAGGTGGCCGAGCCTCTGGACGGCCCGTGGGCCGAGGGGGTGCGGGCGGCGGCCCGGGAGGCGGGCGTGACGGTTGTTGCGGGGATGTTCACCCCGGCCGACGAAGGCAAGGTGGCCAATACGCTGCTGGCCGTGGGGCCGGAGGTGGATGCGTCCTACGACAAGATCCATCTGTACGACGCCTTCGGATTCCGGGAGTCCGACTCGGTCGCGGCAGGGTCACGGGTGGTGACGATCGACGTCGACGGAGTCCGCATCGGCCTGGCCACCTGTTACGACCTGCGTTTCCCCGAGTTGTTCCGGGCGCATGCGGACGCGGGGGCGGCGCTCTGCGTCCTCTCCGCCGCGTGGGGTGCCGGTCCCGGTAAGCGTGAGCAGTGGGACCTCCTGGTGCGGGCCCGCGCCTTGGACGCAACGGTCTGGCTGGCCGCCGTCGACGCAGCGGCCCCGGACCCGCAGGCCGATCCGGAGCTGCCCACCCCCGCGCCGACGGGTGTCGGACACAGCGCCCTGCTCGGTCCCGACGGAACCGTACGGGCCCGGTTGGGAGCCGTACCGGATCTGCTCATCGCCGATGTGGACGTCGAGGAGACCGAGCGGGTGCGTCGTGCGGTGGCCGTACTGGACAACCGACGGTTGTGACCGCCCTGCGATCGGCGGCCGTGTCACCGGCGGCCCGCGCCGGACACGGTCGGCGGCGACGACGCATACGGCCCGATGTAACGGACGGACGTGACGGCAGGCGCCCCTACGCCGCAAGCAAAATATGCTGCGTCGCCCGGAGATGACGGTCGATCGCCGTACAGGCGGCCGCGGCATCACCGGCCACCAGGCCGTCGAGGATCTGCCGGTGTTCGGCGAGCACCTCGTCCTGGCGTCGGCCCGTGCGGTACGGCGTGATGATGCCGACCCGGCTCTGGCGGCTGCGCAGCGCGTCGTACTGACGGCTCATCAGGGTGTTGCCGACGGCGGCTACGAGCGCGGCATGGAAGCGGTGGTCCGCGGCGATGAATTCCTTGGTGGTGTGCTCGCCGCGGAGCGATTCCTGGTGGGCGAGGAGATCGGTCATTTCCGTTACCGGGACGATGCCGTGCGCCGTGGTGGTCTCGGCGGCGAAGCGTTCGATCAGTCCGCGCATCTCCATCAGCTCACGGATATCGCGCCCGGACAGCGGCGCGATATGGGCTCCCCGCTTGGGCACCAGCCGTACGAGGTCCTCGGCGGCGAGCAGGAGCAGGGCTTCGCGGATCGGGGTGCGGGAGATGCCGATACGGTCGGCGAGGTCCTGCTCGGACAGGAAGCGGTCCTGCATGTCGGGGTCTGTCAGGACGCTGCCCTTGAGATAGGCGTACGCCTTCTCACGGCCTGACTGCATCGTTGGACCTGACTGCTTCTCTGGCCCCTGCTGCACCGCTGGCCCCGACTGCATCGTGCTTTCCATTGCGCTTCCCGCCGCTCCCCGCTGAGGTCCCCGTCGCGCTGTGCGGGTGGCCGTCGCGGGCACGGCATGGTGCACCGCGGGCTGCGCTTCCCGCCGCGATTTCTGCATGCATGTTGTATGCAGGTGGATGCAGAAGTTACCACGGTGAGCGGGGCGGCTGGGCCGCGGGTTCCTGCCCTCAACTCCCGGCCGTGCCTGGGCCCCTACCGGGGGCCGGCCCGCTGCGGGACCGGCCCCCGGGACCCGAAATAGCCCGGCTACTCACTCATGCACGGCCCGACGACGCGAGGTGGGCGAACACCACGACGTTGTCCTCGTAATCCTTGGCGGCCCTGTTGTACGGACCGCCGCAGGTGATCACGCGCAGCTGGGCGTCCGGAGTGTCGGCGTAGACCTGGTCGTTGGGGAACTGTGCTTTGCTGAACGTCTCGACCGAGTCGACCTTGAAGGTCGCAACGACGCCGTCGGCCCGTGTGACCTTGATCGTACTGCTCTTCTTGAGCCTGCTGAGCAGCATGAACACCGCCGGGCCGGTCTTGGTGTCGACATGGCCCGCGACGATCGATGCGCCGCGCTCGCCGGGAGTCGCCCCGCCCTTGAACCAGCCGACCAGGTTGTTGTTGTTACCGGGCGGGGCGTTGAGCTGACCGGCCGGGCCTATCTCCAAGGGAACGAAGGGCGCGTCGACGCCGATCTCCGGGATGGAGAGCCGTTTGGGCTCGGAGCGGGCCAGCGCCGGAACGGATGCGGGGAGGGAACGTATGCCGCCGGCCCGGGCGGTGGCGGCCACCGCGGGGCGGGACTGTGATGCGGGGTCCGCTGGTGCGCCTATGGAGTTGTAGACGAACAGGGTTCCCATGAGGAACGCCCCGGCAGGCCACATCAGCCGACGGCTGAGGGGTCCGGAACCGGGTGCGTTCCGGGGTGAGTTCGGCTGAGGCATCTGCTGGAAGGCCATGGAGCGCTGCCTTTCTTGTACGGACATCTCTTTGTGCGGGCGCGTCCTGCACCGGCGCCTCTTGTACGGGCGCTTCGTACCGGCGCCCCATGTACGGGCGTCGTGACGGCGCTGAAGAAGGGTGGGGGTGAGGCGGGGCCTGGAACGGCAATCGTCGCGGCCACCGTCCATCTGCGACGGTGGCCGCGACACCACGGCTAACTGTGGGGGCGCAGCCGAATCAGGCTGCGTTGTTCCCCCGCGCGTTGCGGCGGCGGAGCACATACACCCCGGCACCGAGACCGCCGAGCATCAGGACGGAGCCGGCGGCGAGGCCGCCTCCGGTGAGGGCCATACCGCCGCCACCGGTGTGGACGCCACCGGACGGCTTCTTGGCGGTGCCGTTGTCACCGGCAGTGCCGTTGCCACCGGCGTTGCCGTGGTCGCCACCGTTGCCGTGGTCGCCACCGTTGTCGTGGTCACGGCCGTGGTCGTGGTCGCCACCGTGGCCACCGCCACCCCAGCCGCCACCGCCACCGCCGCCGTAGCCACCGCCGTGGTCACCACCGCGACCGGGGTCACCACCGTGGCCGTGGCCGTGGCCGTGGCCGTCGCCGTGACCGTCGCCGTGGCCGCGGCCCCAGCCGCCGCCGTCGCCACCGCCGCCCCAGTCCTTGGTGATGGCCCGGGACATGGCGCCGCCACCGGTCTTCATACCACCGGACGGCTTCTTGGCGGTGCCGTTGTCACCGGCAGTGCCGTTGTCACCGGCAGTGCCGTGGTCGCCACCGTTGCCGTGGTCGCCACCGTTGCCGTGGTCACGGCCGTGGTCGCCGCCCCAGCCGTGGCCGTGGTCACGGCCGTGGCCGCGGCCCCAACCGTCGTCGCCACCTCCCCAGTCGTTGGTCAGTGCGCCGCCACCGGTCTTCATACCGCCGGACGGCTTCTTGGCGGTGCCGTTGTCACCGGCGGTGCCGTTGTCACCGGCGTTGCCGTGGTCGCCGCCCCAGCCGTGGCCGGGGTCACCGCCGTGACCCCGACCGTGGTCGTGGTCGCGGCTGCTGGATCCACCGTCGTCGCCAAACACGGTGATCGCCTGGGCAGCAGGAGTAGTGATGGCCAGGACCGCGGTAACGGCGGCCGAGGCAAACAGGGTGCGAGCAGTGCGCATGGAGACAGGTCCTTTCACATCGCTACTGCGAAGGCCGACACGTCATCGGCTCATCGGACCGCAATTGCGACGTGATCAACGTCAACCAGATGGCGCCTCGGCACCACCTGAGAAGGCCGCATTCGGGGTACTTCGTCCGCTCTTCGGGTGGCTTGGGCCGGATTTGTCACCCGTTCGATGGCGCGCCCCTACGGCGTGTCGCGGGTTCTACGGTGTAGCGGCCTGCACGGACGGCGTACACGGCGACCGAGGCCGCCATTTCGTCACGGAGCGTGAGTAACGGAAAGGGGTGAGGACGGGCCGTACGGCACCGGTGACGGCATGCGGGGGAAGGGTGCGGCGCCGGCGAGGGCGGTGGGCCGCGGGCGGGAGCGGACACGAGCCCGCGAGAGCTGGCGGGAGCGCACGAGAGCGGGCGGAATCCGGGCGCCGACGACGATTGCCCACCAACCTCCCTGCCTCCAGCCGCAGTTACCGCCGACGGCGCGATGCTTCCCCCTGAACCGGCTTGCCCCTCAAGAACATTCGCTACCTTCCCGGACACATCAGCACTCATCCGCTCAATGCCGCCCCGTGCCCCAGGAACACCATCTGGCTACATACGGAACGTAGCTTTCGCCGCTGCGGATTGTGCACGGTGGAGCAGGCCCCGCTCCCCGGCCGCCTCTAGCCTCGCTGCAACATCACCAACGAGGGGCGGTACCGGTGAACTGGCTCATCCACGACTACCGCGAGACGGATCTCGCCGCCGTGGTCCACCTCATCGACTCCACGGCCGAGCTCGGGCAGGAGTCGGTCTTCTCGCTGGCCGAGTGCATCAGCGCGCTCAGCTCACGGCAGCCCGCCGTGGTGGCCGTCCACCAGGGCGTGCCCATCGGTGCGGCGCTGGCCTGTGTAGCGGGTGAGCGGGGCTGGGTGATGCGGATCGCCATCTCGTCGGCCTGGCGTGGGCGGGGGCTGGCGAGTGCGCTTTTGGTGGAGCTGGAGCGGCGGCTGGTCGCCGCGCGGGTGAGCCGTATCGCGTACGTCCTGCCCGAGGAGGATCTTCTGGGCGAGGGCCTGCTCAACGCGGGCTATACGCGGCAGCCGGCCGTGGCCTACTTCGAGAAGGTCGAACCGCACCACGGCCCCGCGGCCAGCCTGCTGGAAGACCTCGGCGGACGGTTCCTGCCGGCCGATCTGTGGGCCAAGGTCGCCGGTATGGAGGCGGAGAAGGATCTGATCGAACGGCGTGTGGTGCTGCCGCTGGCGGAACCGGAGCGGGCCGCCCGGCACGGGGTACGGCCGCCGCGGGCGATTGCCCTGTTCGGTCCGCCGGGGACCGGGAAGACGACGTTCGCGCGGGGTATCGCGGCCAAACTGGGCTGGCCGTTCGTCGAGCTGCTGCCCTCCCGGCTGGCCGATGAGGGCAACCTCGCGGCGGCGCTGCGCAGCGCGTTCGCCCGTATCGCGGAGCTGGAGCGGGTGCTGGTCTTCATCGACGAGGTCGAGGAGATCGCCCCGGTGCGCGCGGAGCCGGCGCAGCCCGGCGGGCTGCACGGGGTGACCAACGAACTGCTCAAGCTGATACCCGGGTTCCGGGAGCGGGATGAGCGGCTGCTGGTGTGTGCGACCAACTCCATCCGTTCTCTCGACCCGGCCTTCCTGCGTCCCGGCCGCTTCGACTATCTGATCCCGATCGGCACGCCGGACACGGCGGCCCGTACGGCGATCTGGTCCCGCTACACGGACGGCCGCGCGGATGTGGATGTGGCGGCGCTGGTGGCGGCCAGCGAGCTGTTCACCCCGGCCGATATCGAGCATGCCGCCCGGGTCGCGGCGCAGGCTTCGTTCGAGCGGGACCTGGAGTCGATCGGACTCGGCGCGGGCGCGCAGGGGCGGTTGGGGGCGAGTACGGAGGACTATCTCGCCGCCATCGCCCAGTGCCGGCCGACGGTCACCCCGACGATGGTCGAGGAGTTCGCGGCGGATATCACTGCGCACGCTCGGTGTTGAGGGAGCGGGGCAGCGGGCCGCCCTGACCGGCCCCGGATTTGGCATCCCCCGACAAATACGCTCCGGCGGTGAAACGGCCGACACCTCCTCCCCGTACAAGGCTGCATCGAACCCGCGCCAAGGGTTCCGCACCGAGGACAGGAGTGTCGTGTGTCCCGAAAGAGAAGAATCGGCCGGGGGAAAAAGATCGCCGTCTTCGCCAGCTCCGTGGCGCTGGCCGGCGGAATCGCGATCGTCGCGACGGGCACCGGCCACGCATCGGTCCTGTGCGACGGGCTGGCCACCGCGCTGAGCAACAACCAGAAGTTCATCGCCGCCCAAGAGGCCCACCCCGACGCCCAGTCGGCCGCCCGCATCGCCAACCGTGAGGCCGTGGTCGCCCAGATCCAGTCCCGGCAGAAGGCGGCCGGGTGCGACGGCGGCCAGGGCAACGACAACGCGGCACCGCCGCCCGCGTCCGCACCCCCGGCAGGCCAGGAGGGGACCTCGCCTCCGGCGGACCAGCAAGGCACCACACCCCCGGCAGGCCGGCAAGGCACGACACCACCGGCAGACCAAGGGAGCACAACGCCTCCCGCCGACCCCGGCACCGCGTCTCCGCAGGACCCGCCCACGGCCTCAGGCCCGCCGGGCGGAGACCCCGCACAGTCGGCCGGGGCGGACGTCGTCTGCGCCGGCTCGACGGTCACCCTCTCCGGCGAGGGCGGCCCCCCGGCGGCGTCGAGCAACCAATTCCCCACCGGAACCAAGCTGAAGGTAACCAATCTGGACAACAACAAGTCGACCACAGTGTCCGTCACTTCGGCGTCGGGGAGCTGTGCGCTGCTCAACAACGCCGCCTTCGAGCAGGTACGCGAGCCAGGAAAGTTCCTGATCCGCCACGCCCGGATCGAACGCGTCGGATAGGCCGACCGACCTGGACCAGGCCGGAGCCACGAGTCTGGACGAGACCGGAACCACGAGTAGGGGGCCGCGCGCCACCCCACCCGCGCGGCCCCCCCGCTCCTCCACTCCCCAACTCCCCCACCCCCCTCTCCCCGGTCGATCCCACCCCCTCCGTACGGAGTACGCACAGCGCATCTCGCTCCGCCTACCGGACGATGCCCGTTTCATCACCCCTGCATAGTCTGGCGCGGAGATCACGACACGATGTCGAGATCACGACGCGATATGGGGGCAGGACCGTGGCGGAAACTCCGACAAAGCCGCAGGCGGCAGGGGTGGTCGAGCAGACACCGGGGATCGTCGACCTGGCCTCCTACGGAAAGGGCTTCGCCGCCGACCCCTATCCGTACTACGCCGAGCTGCGCGCCCAAGGTCCCGTACACCGTGTGCAGATACCCGAAGGTCCGGAGGCATGGCTGATCGTCGGCTACGACGCGGTCCGGGCGGCGCTGGCCGACGACCGGCTCAAGAAGGACTGGTGGGCCGCGGGGATGATGGACGAGAACGCCGAGGACTCCCCGCTGTTCAAACACATGCTGGATTCCGACCCGCCGCACCACACCCGGCTGCGGAAGCTGGTGGCCCGGGAGTTCACCTCCCGCCGCGTCGAGGCGCTGCGGCCGCGTGTCCAGGAGATCACCGACGAGCTGCTGGACGCGATGCTCGGCGTCCCCAACGGGCGCGCCGACCTGGTGGACGCGCTGGCGTTCCCGTTGCCCATGACCGTGATCTGCGAACTGATCGGTGTCCCCGACATGGACCGGTCCGCCTTTCGCGCATGGTCGAACGAGATCGTCGCGCCGACCGACCCGTTGGCCGTACAGGAGGCCATCAGGGCGATGACCGCATACCTCGTGGACCTGATCGACCAGAAGCGCGGTGTGCCCGGCGATGACCTGCTCAGCGCCCTGATCCGGACGAGCGACGCGGACGGCGACCGGCTCTCCCGCGACGAACTCGTCGGAATGGCCTTCCTGCTCCTGGTGGCCGGCCACGAGACCACGGTCAGTCTGATCTCCAATGGGGTACGGGCCCTGCTCCAGCATCCGGACCAGCTGGCCGCCCTGCGGGCCGATGCCTCCCTCCTGGACAACGCCGTGGAGGAGATGCTGCGTTACGACGGTCCGGTGGAGACGGCCACTTGGCGCTTCGCCTCGGAGCCGGTCGAGATCGGCGGTACGGTCATACCCGCCAGGGAACCCGTACTGGTCGTCTTGGCCTCCGCCTCCCGCGACCCCGAGCGCTTCGCCGCCGCGGACGAGTTCGACATCACCCGCGAGCCCCGTGGCCATGTGGCCTTCGGGCACGGCATCCACTTCTGCCTCGGCGCCCCACTGGCACGCATGGAGGCCCGTATCGCCATCGGCTCCCTCTTGGACCGCTGCTCCGACCTTGTGCTCGACTGCCCCGCGGACGCCCTCACCTGGCGCCCCAGCATGCTCATCCGGGGCACGGAGCAGCTCCCGGTCCGCTGGGCGGATGACCAGACGTGACCGTCAGGTGACCGCGTAGGTGACCATGTCAATGAGCGGGTAAATGTCCGTGTCCGGAGAGGTGTTGGGCCGCCGTGGCGCCGTCGTCCCCTGCCGCGGCTGCACCGAGGACGACGGCTTCACCTGGCAGCGGTACGAAGAGCGTCGTCTGACGGCCCGTATCGCGGAGCGGTCCGCCGAAGGGCGCGCCACCCTGGCGGCGCTGACCGCCGTCCGTCCGCAACCGCACCTCCTCCGCGGGAGCCGCAGCGCATACACCGCGGCGCAGGCCATTGGCCGGCGCAACCCCCACTCGCCCCGCGCGTCCCCGTCGCCCCGCCGTCCTTTCCCATGGACAACGCCACCGTGGACGACGCCACCGTGGACGACGCCACCGTGTACAACGCCACGGTGAACAACGAGGCAGATCAACTTCCTCGGCACGGATGTGCGACAGTGGCGCGATGAGGACTATCGGGCTGCTCGGCGGCATGAGTTGGGAATCGACGGCGGAGTACTACCGGCTGCTGAACGAGCTGACGCGTGAGCGTCTGGGCGGTCTCCACTCGGCGCGGTGTGTGCTGTACTCCGTCGACTTCGCCGAGATCGAACGGCTGCAGACCGAGGGGCGCTGGGACGTTGCGGCCGAGATATTGGCCCAGGCCGCCAAGGCCCTGGAGGCCGCGGGCGCGGACATGCTGCTGATCTGCACCAACACCATGCACAAGGTCGCCGACGAAGTGGCCGCCGCGGTCTCCGTCCCGCTCCTGCATCTGGCCGACACCACCGCGAGCGCCGTACGGGCGCAGGGCCTGCGCCGTGTGGGGCTGCTGGGCACGGCCTTCACCATGGAACAGGATTTCTATCGGGGCCGGCTCACGGCCCAGGGCCTAGACGTCCTGGTCCCCGATGGCTCCGGACGCAGGACCGTGCACCAGGTGATCTACGAGGAACTCTGCGTCGGGATCGTCCGCGAAGAGTCCCGCAGGGCCTACCAGGCCATCATCAAGGACCTGGTGGCCGCCGGCGCCGAGGGCATCGTGCTCGGCTGCACCGAGATCGAGCTGCTGATCAGCGAAGACGACAGCCCCGTCCCCGTCTTCCCGACCACCCGGCTCCACGCCGAAGCAGCGGTCGCCCGGGCGCTGACGGACGACGCGACCTGAAACCGGGCAGGGAGCCCCGGGCTCAGGAAACACGTCGTCCGCGTGACAAATCCTTTCCGCGGTCCGGGGTTTGAAGTGAAGCCGGGTAGGCTGACGTGGTGTCGCACACCGAGTTGGAACGACTTGCCAGGATCCGGATGCAGGTGACCGGAGAGACCCTGGAACGCGCCATGGCGGTACTCGAAGGACACATCACGGGGCCCGAGCAGCCGGATCCGACCGATCACGCCTGTGCCCCATCCGGTTCGGACGAATCCCCTGACTCCGACGCCCGGTCCGGTTCGGCTGCCTCCTCCCCCACCACCTCTTCCTCTGCGCCCGCCTCTCCCCCCGCATCTGCCGAGCCGGTCGCCGACCGGCCCACCGCCGAGGAATCACCACGGCCTCAGCGCCGCCCCCACCTGCGGAGCCTCTAGGGCCAGGCCGAGGCCCTCCCCGTCCGAGCACCGCTCACAAGCGCACCACCGGCTGCACGCGCGCCTCCGCTCAACTCCACAAGCGCACCCCATGCCGCGCGGCCCACCCTCCCCGGACGCCTCACCGCTCCCTCTGGTCACCCCTCCCTCTGGCGTCGTACTACTGCCCCTAAGAGAGCGCCCCCGACACTCCCCACACTCTCCGGGCTCTACGGACACAGCGGCCGGGCCAGCAGCGGTGCCTGCGGCGCCTGGTGTCCGCCGCTGGCCAGCATGCGGACCTCGCCACGGTCGCTGATCTCCGCGCGTACGATCCCCGATTCGTCTTCGTAGACCGGATACCCGCCCGCTCCCGCCATCTCGGTGCGCCGGACCACCACCACATCGTCCTCCACGGCGAGAGCCTGAAATACCAGCTCATAGCGTTCCGGGTAATCCATCGCGGCCTCCCGAACTGAATCTGCCGCTACACCTCCGCCATTCCATCGTCACTCACCCGGGCCCGCGGCGCCTCAGGAGGGGCTGTCGCTGTGACGGCGGTCCACCGGCTCCGATCCACCGCCCACGAAGTTAAACCTGATCTTTGTCATCGAGATTTGGGATCAAGGTAGTTCCACGGGTTGATGGCGCGAGGCCGTCCCACCGCCAGAATCGAACCAACAAGATCGAACGCCCGTCATGGACCTCGAACTCACGGAGACACCATGCCTGTTACCCGCCCCACCCGCCGCACTGTGCGGCTCGCCGGGACCACCACTGCCGCCTTACTCGCGCTGACAGCACCGGCGGTCTCGACGGCCTCGGCCGTCCCGGCCCCCGCTACCCCGCTCACCACGACCGCCGCCACCGCACCCACCACCGACCGCGCCGGCCTCGACCGTGCGGCGCTCGACAGAACCCTGGAGGCATTCCACGACGCAGGGATGTACGGCGCTTACTCTGCGGTGCGCGACGGCTCCGAGGAGTGGCAGGGAGCGGCAGGATGGGCCGACCTCGGCACCAAACGTCCCACCACCCCAGAGATGCGTCACCGCATCGGCAGCATCACCAAGACGTTCACCTCGGTCGCCGTCCTACAGCAGGTGGGGAAGGGCCGCATCGCGCTGGACGCGCCCATAGGCCGCTATCTGCCCGACCTCATCCCGGGCAAGCGCGGCCGGACCATCACCGTACGCATGCTGCTCAACCACACCAGCGGTATCGGCGACTACGCCAACGCGATCTTCGCGACCCCGCAGAGCCTGGAAGACAACCGCTTCCATCAATTCGCCCCCGAGGCACTGGCCCGACTGGGCCTCAAGGCCCCGCCGTTGGGCAATCCGGGCGAGGCGCATCACTACTCCAACACCAACTACATCATCGCCGGACTTCTGCTACGGAAGATCACGGGCGAGTCCCCGGAGCGGTACATCACCGACCACGTCATCCATAAGGCCGGGCTACGCCATACCTACTTCCCGGCTTCTGCCTACCTGACCGGCCCCCACGCCAAGATGTACGAAGCCGCCTACGGAGGCTTCAACCCGCCCCGCGACTTCAGCGTCTACAACCTGTCCTGGGCCGGGACGGCCGGTTCACTGGTCTCGACCATGCCCGATCTGAACCGCTTCTACCGCGCACTGCTCAGCGGCAAGCTCCTCGCCCCCGCAGAGCTGCGCCAAATGAAGACCACGGTGCCGATCGAAGGCACCACCGCGCGCTACGGCCTGGGCCTGCTCCGTACCGAACTGCCCTGCGGAGAATTCTGGGGACACAACGGTCTGGTGCTCGGCGCCATGACCTGGTCCTTCACCAGCACCGATGGCCGCCACCAGATATCCCTCGGCTTCAACCTGACGCGCTACCAAAAACTCGACAGCAACGGCCGACCCAAGCCCAGCCCGATCGACGACGCCATGAACACACACATAGCGCAAGCCCTCTGCGGCACCCACGCCCACGCCCATCCGCAGCCGGAGGCATCGCGCATCCTCCCGCTGCCGAGCGCACCGTAGGCGTCTCGCCCCCGTGCGCTGTCACGGGGGCGAGACGGGTCCGAGAAGCGCCAGCAGCTCGGATAGTTACGAGGACCACCGTACGGGCGCCCACTGACAATGAACCCTGGAGCCGCCCACGTACACCCGCATCACCTCGCCAAACCTGGCCGCGACCAGGCCGACAACGCCACCCGATCGGATTAACGCCACACAGCCAACAGCCCGTTCGGAGGCGAGGCCAGAAGCGGAGAGAGGAGACTGCACGACGGTGACCACACGACGGACGTCGACACGCCCAGTGGCGGCACAAGGCCCGGCGACCGAAGAGGGACGAGGGGGAGAAGAGACTACGGAAGCGGCAACGACGGGCGAAGGAACCCCCCTGAATCCCCACCCCCGTTTCTCGCTGGCGACCGTGGTCGTGGACTGCCCGGATGCCCCTGCACTGGCGGACTTCTATCAACGCCTGCTGGGATGGGAAGTGAAATTCCACGAATCGGACTGGGTCCTGCTCAGACCGCCGGAGGGTGGCACAGGACTCTCCTTCCAGTCGGAGGCGGCGTACCGCCCTCCGGTATGGCCGGAACGGGCAGAGGAGCAACAGAAGATGCTCCATCTGGACATCCGGGTCGATGACCTCGACGAGGCCGGGGCGTACGCCGTCGCCTTGGGTGCGACACTGGCGGAAGTCCAGCCACAGGACGACGTCCGCGTGTTCTTCGACCCAGCGGGACATCTCTTCTGCCTCTTTCTCCACTGATTTCACCACTGACGGCCGGTCAGCGGATTCCACTCCCTTCGCGACCACGAGCCACGGGCCGCCCGAAAGGAAGAGGGCTTAGAGCGGCTAACACAATGAGCCGAATGGTCAGTGGCTGACTGAGCGGCAGCCAGGCCGGGGGACGATGTGGCAAGCGTTGGACAGAAGCACCTGTGGGGAGTCTCTGTGCATTCAGGACTGCTCTTTGCGGTCCGGGCCGGGGAAGCGTTCGGCGAAGCGTGCCCCTACTGCCAGGACCATGAGAGCCGCGGTGCATCCGCCCAGCAGCATGACTGCGGACGGAGAGGTGCGGTCCAGGATGACTCCCCCTACGAGTGCACCGATAGAGAATGTTGCCTGGAAGGAGGCGGTGAACAGGACCGTTGCCGCTTCCGGGGCATGCGGTGCCGCCTTGGAGAACCAGGTCTGCGACGCGACTGGCACGGCGCCATACGCGATGCCCCACACGATCAGCAGTATCACTGCGCCGACCTCCCAGCAGCCCAACGCTGGAAGCAGGAGGGTCACCGTGGCGATCAGGCCGGCCGCGAGCCCAAAGACGGTCCGGGGATACCGGGCCACCCAGGCGCCGCCCAGGAAGTTGCCGAGGATGCCGGCGGCACCGTAGAGCAGCAAGAACGTAGTGATCAGACCACCGCTGGCGTGGGTGACCTGTTCCAGGAACGGTGTCACGTAGGTGTAGGTGCCGAAGTGAGCCAGCACAACAAGGAACGTCAGCAAGAGTGCGAAGCGGGTTTTGACACTGCGGAGCATGCCGCTGAGGACGCCAAGCCGTGTGGCCTGGACCGGAGGAAGCGGCGGTACGAGCAAGAGCAGCATGACCAGTACGCCGACCGTCAGAGTTCCCATGACGGTGAAGGCCGTTCGCCATCCGGCGAGATCTCCGATGAGGGTCCCGGTCGGCACGCCGAGGACGGATCCCAGCGGGACGGCAGAGAAGATCACGGCAGTAGCCCTGCCGACCGAGGCCGGCGGCACCAGTCGTTCCGCCAACCCTGCCCCGATCGACCAGAAGCCGCCGATCGTGATCCCGACCATGATCCGGGAGGTCAGTACGAGCCAGTAGTTGGATGCCGCGGCGGCCAGGAAGTTCGCCAGTGCCAGCAGGAGCATGAAAACGCACAGCATCACTCGGCGGTCGAAGCGTGCCGTGGCCGCGGTGACCAGTGGGGCGGCGATAGCCGCCAGGAAGCCGGGCATGGTCATCATCAGTCCAGCCATCCCGTCCGAGATGGTGAAACTGGATCCGATCGAGGTCAGCAGACCGATCGGCAGGATCTCGGTGGTGACGATGGCGAAGATTCCCAGCATCACCGAGACCACGGCCAGCCACCCCATCAGCGGGGACCGAGGGGATAAGAACTGGCTGTTGACTGAAGCGGTGGTGGTAATCGGCATGGCGTTCCATCCTGTGAAGGCAGCGCGGTTCGCGATCAGTCCAGCAGGTTTCGTCGAGAGGTAGCTGGCAGGTCTGCGACTGCACCCTTGCCCTGCACGGGTGATGTCGCATACCCGCCGACAACGGCCTCCGCAATGAAGTGCCTTGGTCCTAGCGGTGGTGTCGGCAGGGCGCGCTGAGCACTCTGACCACATGGGGGCTTCACCATGGAACGTGTCGGATGAGCTGTGGGAGCGGATCGAACCGCTTCTACCGTGCAAGCAACGGCGGTTCCGGTATCCAGGGCGCAAGCCCGTGCCGGATCGAAAGGTTTTCTGCGGCATCCTGTACGTGCTGCACACCGGCATCCAGTGGGAGTACCTGCCCGCCGAGATGGGCTTCGGGTCGGGCATGACCTGTTGGAGACGGCTGCGGGACTGGAACGAGGCCGGAGTCTGGCAACGACTGCATGAGGTACTACTTGCCGAGCTGAATGCCGCATCGCGGCTCGACTGGGCGCGCTGCGTTGTCGACTCCAGCCACGTGCGAGCCCTGAAAGGAGGGATCCACACAGGTCCGTCGCCGGTCGACCGTGGCCGGGCAGGCTCCAAGCACCACATGATCACTGACGGGCACGGCACCCCGCTCACGGTCATCCTCACCGGAGGCAACCGCAACGACGTCACCCAGCTGCTGCCACTGCTCGATGCCATCCCACCAGTCCGCGGCCGGGTCGGCCGTCCCCGCCGCAAGCCTGACCCGCTGTTCGCCGACCGCGGCTACGACCACGACATCTACCGCGAGATGGTCCGTGCCCGCCGGATCCTGCCCGTCATTGCCCGCCGTGGCACGCCCCACGGCAGCGGACTGGGTATCTACCGTTGGGTGGTAGAGCGTACGTTCGCCTGGCTACACGGCTTCCGACGTCTCCGGGTGCGCTGGGAACGCCGAGCCGACATCCACGAGGCGTTCCTGAGACTCGCCTGCTGTCTCATCGCCCACTGGCAACTCAGCTCATTGTGTTAGCTCCTCTTAACCAAAGGTGGCCGGGTGGCCTGGGTGTGTGCGGATAACGGGAGGACGCCAGGCGGGACGGCGGGACACAATGCCGCAATGGTTGATCACGTTCACAGTGCCCCACGTCCCGACTTCGTCAGCAAGCCCACGCTGAGAGGGGAAAAGGTGCTGCTCCGGCCAGTCACGGTGGATGACGTGTCCGCGCTGATGCCGATGTTCCGGGACGCGGAGGCATCACGGCTGACCGGCAGCCATGACGACGGCCGACCTGATGAAGCGCGGATACGCACCTGGTACGACACCCGGCGGGACCAGGAGGACCGGCTGGACCTCGCCGTGGTCGAGCAGGCGACGGGGAACGTCATCGGTGAGGCGGTTCTCAACGACTGGGACCCGGGCAACGAAAGCTGCAACTTCCGCATCTGCCTCGTCCCTGGCACCTACGGGCACGGCATGGGGACGGAGGCGACCCGGCTGATCGTGGGATACGGCTTCGAGAAGCTGGGTCTGCACCACATCTCGCTGGAGGTCTACTCCTTCAATCCGCGGGCTCGCCGCGTCTACGAGAAGGTGGGGTTCGTCGCTGAAGGCGTACTGCGCGATGCGCTGCTGTGGGAGGGCACGCGGGTGGATGCGGCGGTGATGTCGTTTCTGGCGCCGGAGTGGTTCCAGCATCATGGCTGGCCGGAACCAGCCGGTCACACGTCGGTGTGACCGTACCGCTGGTGTCAGATCGTTCGCTGGAGGCCGCCCGCTGGCGCGGGGGTCCGCACGGCGGACGGCGCTTGGTTTGGCCTTGCCCGCCCTTGCCTTGCCTCACAGATACTTGCTGGTCGGAGGACGGAGACGGCGAGCAGGCGGGGGCGAGGAGGGAATCGAGGGGGCGCACGAGGGGCGCACGTGGTGACGAATTGTCACTGACTGCCCCTACCATGTCTCACATGTCCCCAACTCCTTCTGCCCCCATGGGGGATCCCGTCCCTTCGTCCGAGGCCAACGAATCGATCCGGCGATTTGTGCGCGCCCGGCACGGCTTGGCATGGACGGCGCAGGACATGGCGGAGTATGCGGTGCTTCTGGAGATCTGGACGGCCGCGGTGCGCTCAGAGGTGGTGGAGGCGGCATAGCCCGCAACGCCGGCGTCTGCCAGAGTGACTCCCGCCGCGGTCAGTGCGTCATCGCTCCCTGCGTAGGGGTCGGCCGTCACGACCGGAACATCGCCGCCGAGTGCCGCGGACCAGTGCATGCGGAACACTTCCGTTTGATGCGGCAGTGCGCAGACCACGCCTACTCGGCGGCCACCGGCCAGCGCATATGTTCCCTGCTGGACCAGCCCCTGGGCGGGAAGCAGTGGGCGCCGGGTGGTCAGCGAGGGGAGGGGCCCGCTGCACGACAACAGGGTTGCCACGGCGGCGTCGGCTTCTGCACGGCGCACCGCATCGGTCAGACGGGGCGCTACGGCCCGGTGGCCCAGCACGACAGGTGCGCCGTTGCGCAGCCGGGTGAGCAGTGGCACCTCGTCGGCGGCCGGACGCAGGGCGGCCAGTTACTTGTCGTCCGGGCGGTCCCCGAAGGGATCCAGGGCGCCATGTGCGATCAGCTCCACCGAGGTGAGCAGGTGCGTTACGTCGGGCAGCGGCTCGCCGTGCGCTGCTTGGCCAATATTGACCAGACCCGGCTTCGCCCTCTTCTTCGCGCACTCCTCCAAGAGCACAATCCCGGTATCGGATGCCGGAGGGGGCCCGGTGCGGTTCGTGCTGCTCGTCGGAACACTTGCCGAGTTGGACAGCGGTCATGCCCTGTACGCCAACCGCCTTTTCGCCGACGGGCATGAGGTGTGGATCGGCACTCTGAACGGGCTCACCGGTGCGGGAATCCGGATCCAGTGTCCGATGGGCCAGGTCGATGGCCCCCTGAAGGCTTTCGGGCCGTTCCTCGGCAAAGTCGAGGTGCGTGACATCGCGGGTGCGAACGTGGTGTGGGTACTGAACTACCCCTACCCAGGCGTGCAGGAAGTGGCCTGGCAACTGCTGTGGCAGCTCAACCAACAGGTGCCTTTGACCAGCTGCGGGACGCCGGCTGGTCTCGGCGAATCCCTTGGCCGCGCTCACCACGGCAGCGGCACGCGCTCAGATCAGCGGGCTGACCTGGTCACCGATACCGAGCAGAGCCCGGCCGTAGATCTCGGTCGCGATGGCAGGGTTGATCAGCGCGTGCCGGCTACCGGTCTCCTGATCTCGCCAGATGCGCTGCAACGGATTTCCGTCGGCGAAGCTTTTGGCTCCGTGGACGGTCAGCAGGATGTCCAGCGCCTCTCGTGAGCTGCGAGCGACCGTGGCGATGTCCATGCGCACCCGGGCCCGGTCGAGGAGGGGCATGCACTGGCCCCTCGCCGCACAGTTGTCGACATCGTCCGCCGCCCGCATGAGGTGCAGGGTGGCGGTATCGATCAGTTGGGCGGCCTCGGCGCATTGCATCTGGGTGGAGGGCGCCTGGCGTGCCTGCTCGTAGAAGGTGTGCGAAATGCCGCGTCCCCGCGCCAGAGAGGCCCGCACCAGTTCCATTCCGCCGCGGGCAAGACCCAGCAGCGGGCCGGCCAGCGACAGGGCAAGCGTCGGAACGAACGCCGCGCGGTAGAGGACCTCGTCCCTGAACTCGGTCGGATATCTGCCCTGCTTCGCCCCGGTCACCGACAGGATGCGGTGCGCAGGGACAAAGACGTCGTGGGCGATGAGGGTATTGCTTCCGGTGCCGCACATCCCGGCCACATGCCAGGTTTCCTCGATCTTCAGTTGGTTCATCGGGACCAGCGCCAGTCCTTGGTCCGGCCGCTCGCCGCCTGCGTCGGTGATCGATACGCCGAGCAGCGCCCACTCGGCGTGCAGACAGCCGGACGCGAAGCCCCACCGTCCGGTGATGACCTGCCCTCCGTCGGCCGGCGTGCTCGTGCCGTGGGGCGGGAGGGCAGCGCAGGCTCGGGCACGGAGGTTCGCCTCGTAGACCTCACGCTGCGCGCGTTCCGGAAAGAGGCCGATGACCCAGCCGGAGACGTTGATCAAACTCGTGGTCCAGGCGGTGGACCCACAGCCGCGGCCGAGTTCCGCCCCCACCTCAACAAGGGTGCGGACGCTCGCCTGGTGGCCACCGAATCGCCTGGGAACCGTGATGCCGAACAGTCCGGCCTCGTCGAGTGCCGCGATGTTCTCCTCGGCAACCCTTCGCTGCTCCTCTGTGCGGGCGGCATGGCGCCGAAGCAACTCGACCAGTGAGGCGGCCCGTTCCGGTAAGACGACCGGCCCCTCGCCACCGCCGGATTCGGCGGACCGGTTCATCGCATTCGTCGTCACGAGGGAAGCCTCCTCCATGTCGGGCGCCCCGCTGCGGAGGGGAAGCGCCCTGCCTTGCCCTCATGGAAGCATCGTCGACCACCGCATGGCGGGGAAAGGGCAGCGTCTGCGCCGACATTCCGGAACCGCCTATGGCCGCATTCGTCCGCGCCGGTCGCTGCCTCACCGGAGACCTCCGAGCCCTCGGGTCGCCGCCCCGACGATGTGGTCCGCCGCCCACCGAGGCGGCGGACAGCGCCCATTACGCTCCGAGGGCGTGTGCGAGGGCCTCGTCGAGCAGCTCCCGCAGGGCCGAGGAGGTCGGTGCGACGGCGGTGGCGAGCAGGGCAGGGCCGCCGGCCAGGGGTGCGAGGACGGCACAGCCGTCGTGGGTCCCATTGCGGAGGAGGACGGGGTCGTGTTCGGCGTCCATCTCTGGTTCTACGAGGAGGAGTTGGCCGACGGCGCGGTGCCCGTCGAGGAGGGCGGGACCGTCCCAGCCGGGCTCGGGGTCTCCGTAGGCGGTGTGCTGGTCGAGCAGTGGGCGGCCGGCGCGGTGGACCCGGATGCGGCTGACGAGGTGACCCGACTTCTCGTCGGCTCGGCCCAGGAGCTGCTCCTCTCGCAGCAGGAGTCGTGCGGTGGCGGCGAGGTCGACCGTGCAGGTCTGGTGCAGGTTGCTACCGGCGGCGCTGATCAGCGGCCGGGGTAGCCAGCGCAGGCTGGCGCCTTCCCCGGCGGTCAGTCGTACGTCGTAGGTGGCCGGGGCGGTGGTCGGGCCGCGGAGGGCGAGTGTGGCGGCGGCCGTCGTGACTTCCAGTTCGGCCCGGTCTTCGGCGGTGATGTCGAGGGCGAGCCGGTCGCCGCCGAGCGGGGCGCTCATCGCACCGATGATGCCCACCGTGGCGCCCCGGCCGCCGGTGCGCATGCGTCGGAGGTGGAACGGGCCGTCGCTGTGCATTTGCGGAAGCGTGGTGACACGTCCGTTGTACGTGGCGCGGATGCGGGCGGTGGCGCGCACGCCGTGCGGGTGTCCGGCAGATTCCCCGGCGTCGGCGGCTTTGAACGGGCCTTTGGGTACGGCGAGTTGGGTGTCTGCGTTCATGCCGTCGCCTCCGCACGCCACCGCGTGAGGTGGCCGGTGACCCGGTCGGCGATCTCGCGGATGCCGTCGTCGGAGGTGAGGCTGGTGAGGACGACGGGCAGGTCGCCGCGGTGTCGTTCGGCGTCGGCGGCCATGGTGGCGAGGTCGGCGCCGACGTGCGGGGCGAGGTCGGTCTTGCCGGAGCCGACGGGTCCGCCCAGGCCGACGCGGAAGGCGCGGCGGCTGCCGTCCGCGCGAAGCGGCGTCGCGCTGTAGGCGTGGCGGTGGGGCAGGGTCACGGGGTGGTCGGGGTGCATGGGAGCTCCGAGAGGCGGGCGGGAGGTGGGGGTGGGGGGGGGGTCAGGAGGCGAAGAGCCGCACGGTCCAGGCGGCGTGCTGCTGCGCGGTGATGTCCAGGAGGGGAGCGGATGCCGACGGCAGGGCGCCCAGTCCCTCGGTCGCGACGCGGTCCGCCGCGTCGGCGGCGGCCAGGGCAACGGCGTCGATCTCCGTGCTGAGGCGCGCCAGCAGCCGCGAGGCGCCGAGCGGGTCGAGGCTGAGCAAGCGCACCGCCGCGGTGGTCGGTCCGCCGACGCTCTCGTACGCGGCGGCGCGGGCCGCGTCCACCGGGGCGAGTCCGGCGGCTCGGGCGGCGAGGCCCTGGACGACGGGCTGATGGGCGCCCCGAGGGCGCGCGGCGGCCACACGGTCGAGTTCGGGGGACGGGAAGGTGGCGCGTGCCGCGCGCATCATCTGCCGGCCCAGCCTGCGGGCCACGGCGCGCAGCGCGGGAACAGGGGTGCGGGCGTCGGCGGCGTCGTCCAGCAGCAGCGGGTCGCAACCGGCGGCGGCCGCGGCGGCCAGGCCGGCCGTGGTCAGACCGGTGGTGTGCAGGCGTCCGCGGCAGAACGCTTCGAGGCTGTCGAGGTCGTGTACGGAGGTGTGGGCGATGGCGGCTTCGACGCCGCCGGAGTGGGCGTGCCCACCGGCGGGAAAGCGACCGTCGGCCAGCAGGAGCAGGGCGGTACGGCTCATGGGCGCGCGGCTGCCTTTCGCGGGATCGGGGGCGGATCGGAGGGTGCGCCGTGGCGCGGGCGGGCGCGGGTGCCCGTCCACACCACGGTCGCCGTGCCGACGCCGTCGGCCGGGCGGGCCGGTTCGGGTCAGGCCGGTTCGGGTCAGGCCGGTTCGGGTCAGGCCGGATCAGAAGAGGAAGTACCGCTGCGCCATGGGCACTTCATTCACGTAGGACCGCGGCACGGTCACTCCGTTGAGTTCCGTACGGGTGTCACCCGTGGTCGCGCCGCCGATGGTGACCTCGAAGCTGTTGTGGTCGACCTCGAGCTCGATGTTCCACGTGTCGTTCAGCTTCATGTCGGCCTTGGTGACGCCCCGGGTGCTCTTGATCGGTACGAACTCCTTGTCGAGGCCGAGGCCGGGCCGGGTGCGCTTGTTGAGGCGGGCAGCCACTGTGTTTGCTGTGCCGCTGCGCGTCACGTCGGGTGCCACGAAGTTGACCGAGTTGGTCTTCGTGGCTCGGCCGGTGGCGCCCCAGACCGCCCGGGGCAGGTAGGGCTGCGGCGTCGTGATCGACGCGTTGGCATCGCCGACCTGCGCGTACGCGAGCTGCCCGCCTTTGAGGACCATGTGCATCTTCACGCCGAAGAACTTCGGCTCCCACAGCACCAGGTCCGCGAGCTTCCCCGTCTCCACGGAACCGACGTGTCCGTCGATGCCATGTGTGACCGCCGGGTTGATGGTGTATTTGGCGACGTAGCGACGTGCTCGGTAGTTGTCGTTCGGCGTCAGCCGGTCCGCATTGTGCGGGTGGCCCGTGTCGTCCGTGTCGTCCTTGACCGGGCGGACCTGCGCGTGCGCGAGGTCCTCCGGCAGATGGCCGTAGCGGGACTTCATGACGTGCGCGGTCTGCCACGTACGCATGATCATCTCTCCGATCCGTCCCATCGCCTGGGCGTCGGAGGACATCATCGAGATGGCGCCCATGTCGTGGAGCAGGTCTTCCGCGGCCATGGTGGACGGCCGGATGCGGGAGTCGGCGAAGGCCATGTCCGCCGGAATATCCGGGTTGAGGTGGTGGCAGACCACCATCATGTCGACGTGCTCCTTCACGGTGTTCACCGTCAAGGGGCGGGTCGGATTGGTCGAGGCGGGCAGGACGTTCTTGTATTTGACCAGCTCGATCATGTCCGGAGCGTGGCCACCACCGGCTCCTTCGACGTGGAAGATGTGAACCGAGCGTGCCTGGCCCGACTCGCCTGTGAAGGCGTCGCGGGTGCTGTCCAGGAAGCCGGACTCGTTCAACGAGTCGGCGTGCAGGGCCAGCTGAACTCCGCGGGTATCACACACCTTCAGCGCCGCATCGATCACGGCGGGCGTGGCACCCCAGTCCTCGTGGACCTTGAACCCGATGACACCGGCGTCGACCTGTTCCTCAAGGGCATTCTCGTCCACCGTGCTGCCCTTGCCGAGCAGACCGATGTTGACGGGGTACTGGTCCAGGCTCTCGAAGGCCCGCGTGATGTGCCAGGAGCCCGGGGTCACACTGGTGGCCGTACTGCCCTCGGCCGGGCCGGTACCGCCGCCGATGAGGGTGGTCACTCCCGCGGTGAGCGCCTCGTCGATCTGCTCGGGACAGATGAAGTGGACATGGGTGTCCACGCCGCCCGCGGTGAGGATGCGCCCGTTGCCAGAGATGACCTCGGTGCTCGGGCCGACCACGAAGTTCTTCGGCCGCGCCGTCACCGGAAGCCGATGCCCCTTGGGGATGCGGCGCGGCATCTCGAACTTCTTGATCTGGTCCATCGTCTCGGGGTTGTACGCCTTGCCGATGGCGTCGATCTTCCCGTCGCGGATACCGACGTCTGCCTTGACCACACCCCACCAGTCGAGGATCAGCGCACCTGTGATGACGGTGTCCACGGGCTTGCATCCCTTGTCGTCCCCGGTCCTTGGGATGTGCGCCATGCCCATCGACTCACGGATCACCTTGCCGCCGCCGAAGATCATCTCGTTGCCGCTGTGCTCGGGCCCGCCGCTCCAGTCCGCCTCGATTTCAAGGGTCAGGGCGGTGTCGGCCAGGCGCACGCGGTCTTTGGTGGTGGGCCCGTACAGAGCGGTGTAGTCGGCCCGCTTCAGCATGTTGCCCGGTCGCCCGGCCTGCTGGCTCGCCGAGCCGGTGCCCGACGGCATGTTCGCGCTCTTGCTCACGGGTTCACCTCCTTGCGCAGTCCCTTGACGATCCGATCCCCCTGGATATCCACGAGTTCGACGCAGCATTCGTCGCCCGGCTCGAAGCGCACGGACGTACCCGCGGGGATGTTGAGCCGACGCATCCATGCGGCTTCGCAGTTCCTGAGCTTGCGGTCCTTCGGCGGAACCGTGGCGGGGACCTCGACCGCGACGACCTCCAGGTCGGGATTGACCTCGGCGAAGTGATAGTGGGAACCCACCTGGATGGGACGGTCCGACACGTTCTTCACCTTGATCTTCGTCCTGCCCCCGGCGATCTTCGTGTTGCTCCGACTCCCCTGGCGGGTGGCGTCTTTCTGCACATTCCGGTTGAACTCGATCGCCTCGTACCAGGAGGCGGCGTCCTCGCACGCGTCGCAACACGCGGACGAGCCGTTGCCGTTGCCTTTGCCGCACTCGACCGGGCAGTCCGGTGCGCGCGGCGGCCGGGGATGCTCGACCTTGCCCGGATGGACCTCGGGTTCCTCCGCGGCCTCGGGGAACGGGTCGTGGAGGGTGACAAGCTTGGTGCCGTCCGGGAAGGTGGCCTCCACCTGGACGTTTTTGATCATCTCTGGGACGCCCTCCATGACCTCGTCACGGCCGATCAGGCGTCGGCCCGAGTCCATGATGTCGCTGACCGTCTTGCCGGCGCGTGCCTGCTCGAAGACGTGCACCGACAACAGGGCCATCACCTCTGGATAGTTGAGGAGCAGCCCGCATGCGCGGCGCCGCTGCGCTACGTCGGCGGCCACATGAATGAGCAGCCGTTCCTGCTCATGTGGAGTCAAATGCACGAGGTGCCGTTTCTCTCGCTCGGACAGTGCGTGCAGCCGGGCATGCCGAAGGCCGCGGAAGACGTCCCCGGTTGGCGCCAGGCGCTCGTCGAGCATGGACGGGAGAAGCCGATGGCAGACTTGAAAGGCGGATCATGTACTCGATGAGGTGACGCCGACGCGCAGGGGTTTATACCGCGGGGCAGTGGGGGCCTGGGGCGGAGGCGCGAAGATACCTCTGCGCCGAGCGACCCCCAGTCGACGCACTATCGCGGCCGCCCCAAGGCGTCGAGTCGAGTCATACCCGGATCCGCATCAGTATCCGCACCGTATCCGGATCCGTACCCGTATCCGTCGGGAACACAATGCGGCCGGGCAGTCGCGCAGGGCAGCCGGGTGCCCTGCACCCTGTCGGGGCCGTCAGGCGGCCGGAGGCGACGGGAGGGAATAGAGGCCCGAGGTGGCTGGAGGTCGCCACCCGGCGGCTTCCCACGCCCCGCGGGTACGCCGCTCCATGGCACGCTGAGGAGAGGACAATCGCAGGAGCACGAGCAGCCAAGCCACTGGCGCGATCGGTACACCGCGACCGCCACAGCAGCGATCGACGTGGCTGCCACGTGGCAGCCACCGGGCCGACGAGACAACAGGCAGGTCGAGGAGCACATGAGTACGCCACTTCCCGGCTTCGAGGACTTCGGGGGGCTTGAGCGGAACGGGCTGCCGGGAGACATCGAGGGACCCGCGGGAACCGGTCGTTCTTCGGGAACCAGGGCTGCAGGAGCCAGGATGCCCGCGAGAACCACGGGCGGCGGCTCTGCCGGGACCACGGGCCCTGCGGGGGCCGAAGGCACCGACCAGCCCCAGCGGACTCCTCGCACGCCCGCCGCCACCGGCAATGACATCAACGACACCGACGCTACTGACGGTACGGCCAGCTCCTCCCCGCCCCCCGGCCAGGAACGACACCCCTCCCGCCACGTTCTCGCCCCCGGCGCCGTCCACGTCCCCGGCTGGCTGACCCTGGACCAGCAGCGCGAGCTGGTCACCGCCTGCCGCGGCTGGGCGCGTGGCCCGGCACCGATCCGGCACACCAAACTCCCCCGGGGCGGCGTGATGTCCGTCCAGACGGTGTGCATCGGATGGCACTGGCAGCCGTACGCGTATACCCGGACCGCCGACGACGTCAACGGTGCCCGGGTTGCCGAATTCCCTTACTGGATGATCGAGTTGGGTCGCAGGGCGCTGGTCGACGCGTATCAGGACGCGACCGCGGGCGAGGGCTACACACCTGACACCGCACTGATCAATTTCTACGACGACCAGGCGAAACTCGGCATGCACCAGGACAAGGAGGAGCGGTCCGGCGCACCGGTGGTTTCGCTCAGCATCGGCGACACCTGTGTCTTCCGGTTCGGCAACACGGAGACGCGGACCAAGCCGTACACGGACATCGAGCTGGCTTCCGGCGATCTGTTCGTCTTCGGCGGCCCGTCGCGCTTCGCGTACCACGGAGTGCCCAAGGTCCGGCCGGGCACCGGCGACCCGGCGACGGGCCTCGCCAATGGCCGCCTCAACATCACCATGCGAGTCACCGGGCTCAGCTGACCCGCGAGTCGGCCCCGTATTGACCCGCCCGTCGACCCCGTATCCAGTGCGGAGTTCCGCCCGACCGTCACCGCACCCGGCCCTGTCTCCCACACAGCGAACCAAACGGCGGGCCCCGCAGCCGGCTCAGCTCCCGGCCCCCGCCCACGGCCCGCCTCCAACGCGGCAGATCCACACACCCCGCCCATATCCGCTCCCAGGAGACAGAGGCAGAGGCACACTGGACTCATGTGCCGCAGCATCAAGACCCTTCGCCCGCCCGTTACGCCCGAAGTCACCGATGACGACGTCCGGGCCGCGGCCCTTCAGTACGTCCGCAAGGTCTCCGGCTTCCGCGCACCGGCCGCACACAACCGCGAGGTGTTCGAGCACGCCGTGGACGCCGTGGCGGCCGCGACTCAGGAACTCCTCAACGGTCTCCAGATCCGTGGGACGGCAGCACAGCAGCGCTGAGCCCGACTGTCCCGGCAGCCCATCCCACAGCCGACGGCCCCACAGCCCTCACCACTCCAGCAACGCCTGCACCGGAAGGTGATCGCTCGGGAACTGTCCGTGCTCGGAGAAGGTGTTGATCGTGGCACACCGTGTCCGCACGCCCGGCGAGGTCAGAATCCAGTCGATCCGGTCCCCGTCCAGCACCAGCGGCCGATACCCGTGAAACGTCCCGTACTGAGCGCTCCGCTCCTCGGCCACGTCCCAGCTGTCGACGAGCGCCCCGTCCGCCAGCATCGCCTCGTATACGGGATTCTTGTGCGCCGCGACATTGAAGTCACCCGTGACGATCCGCGGCAATGACGGATCGAGCACACCGAGCCGCTCACGGATCAGCGCAGTCGATCGCTCCCTCGAGTACTGGTTCGCATGATCGAGGTGGGCATTCCACGCAGCGAACTCGCCCCCGCCCCACATATCTCGGAACCGCACCCAGGTCACCATCCGAATCACGGTGTTCCCCCAGGTCGCCGACCCGATCAGATACGGCGTATCGGACAGCCAGAAATGGTCGTACTCGACCGGTGCGAGTCGCCGCACATCATAGAAAATCGCCGCGAATTCATCCCGGCTTCCGCCTCCCCGCCCCGTCCCCACCCAGGCGTAATGCGGACCCAGATCCTCCGCGATATCGCGGAGCTGCCCGTAAAGCCCCTCCTGGGTCCCGATCAGATGCGGAGCCTCGCGCCGTAGGAGCGACCGCATTACGGGGCGCCGCTCGGCCCACGAATGCGGCCGGGTGTCGGAGGCGTAACGCAGGTTGAAGGTCATGACCCGCAGCCCCCTCCCCTCCCCCCGATCGGCGGCGCCCGCGTGCCCGGCCCCGTACGCCACCGCCGGTACGGAAGCCGCCCCCGCGGCCGCCACTCGCAGAGCCGACCGCCGGCTGAATCCCACCGCCGCGGACGGCCCGGCGAATCCTGACGACGCCGGCAACGCCGTGTCCGCAGCGGCTCGAGACTCCCCGACGGGAAGACGGTCATCGTTCACAACGACTCCATTCGTCCCTACGCAGGTCAGGACCAACACCCCATCCGCAGAGTCCCGAGCACCGCCATGAGCCGAAAATGGCCTCGAACAGAACCGCACGGCAATCCGGGGCGAAAAAATCTCCCCCTCAATTCCGTCCGGCAGGTCCCTGCCATTCCGCATGCCGGATACGGGAGATCGACTGCACGCCGGCGACCGTCCCCCACTCATCCTTGCCCAGCCGCGACAACGGCCGAAGCTTGGCGATCTCCGGATGCCCGTCAGCCAGCACGGCGGCCGATACCACTGCGTGCACCACCCGCCCGAACACCACCGTGGAATCCCCGATCCCCAGCGTGCTGTGCACCTCGCACTCCAATGCCACCGGCGACTCGGCCACCCGCGGCGGCTTCACCCGCACACTCGGCTCGGAAGCGATTCCCGCGGCCTCGAATTCATTCACCCCGTGCGGGAAATCCGTAGCACTTTCGTTCACCTGCTGCTCCATGCCCTCCGCGGCAAAACTCACCACGAATTGGCCGGTTGCCTCGATGTTCCGCAGGGTGTCCTTCCGCCCGACGGAGCTGAACTGCACTACGGGCGGCGTCACGCTGGCTATGTTGAAGAAGGAGTGCGGGGCAAGGTTCGCTGAATCACTATATGGATCGTAGGTCGACACCCAGGCGATCGGCCGCGGCACAACCACCGCGGTCAGCAGCCTGTAGAACTCGTTGCGAGACATGTCAGCGGGATCAAAGTCGATACGCATGGTGATCAGTATCCATGCAGGCGGCCGCGCATCCTACGGCGGATCCCCGGCACCACCAAACCCCCGAGTTCGACGGAAAGTGCCCGGTACCGGAGCCACCGAGCACCAGGAGCCGAACACCGTGACGACCGCAGCCCCCACCGTCTGGGAGGACTTCGACGTTCCCGCGCACGCCCGCGGTGGACAGGTGACCCTCAACCTCTACGACCACCTGGCGGCATACGCGCCCAAACGCCCCGGCGCGTACCTGCGCATCTCCTCCGACCGCTTCGGTCTGGAGACCGGCGTCGACCGTCAGCTCGAGGACGCCCAGGATTCGCGCACCCGCCTGCGTTGGGGCCCGTTCGCCAAGATCTACCGCGAGAACGACACCTCGGCCTTCAAGAAGCGCAAGGTCGTCAAGTCCGACGGATCGGTCGACTGGGTGGTCCTGCGCCCAGAATTCCGCCAACTGCTCGCCGACCTCGCGCACGGTGTGATCGACGGCGTCATCTTCTACGACCTCGACCGGCTGGTCCGCCAGCCGCGGGATCTGGAAGACCTCATCGACATCGTCGAGTACGTCAAGAGGCCTGTCACCGGGGCCACCGGCGGCCGCATGAATCTGATCAATGACAGCGACCGTCACATGGCTCGCATGATGTGCGTGATGGCGCTCAAGTCCTCCGAGGACACCGCCCGCCGCGTCGCCCGCCAACACCTGTCCGCCGCTCAGAACGGACTCGCCCAAGGCCGCATCGCCTACGGCTGGGTACGCAAGGGCGGGCGCAAGGGACAGCTCGTCCCGGATGAGGCCGACGTCGTCGTCCGCATCTTCCAGGACTTCATGACGGGAGAATCGGCCTACAGCATCGCCAAGGCATTCAACAACGAAGGCATCACGCCGCCCTCCGCCCGCACCTGGTCATCCACCATGATCGCCAAAATGCTCCGCAATCCGCGCTACGCGGGCATGGTTTCCTACGCGGGCAAGCACCGAGTCGAAGCTGCCGCAGCCGGGGACGGCTGGTCCTTGGTCCTCTTCGACGACGAGGGGCGTCCCCTGCTCGGGACATGGGAACCCATCGTCACCCCGAAGCTGTGGTCCCAGGTCCAGTTCGAGTGGCAGCGCCGTCGCCAAAAGGCCGGCATCAAGCCGGGCGAGTCCGGCGTCGCACCGATCAACAAGTACTTGCTGTCCGGAATCCTGCGATGCAACAAATGCCGTCGCGGCCTTGTCGGTCATTCCTACAGGGAGCGCAGGTCAGGAAGGACCATCCGCAATTACATGTGCCCACCCTCCGATCGAGGGGGCTGCGGCGGAACCGCCATCGCGGCTCAGACTGCGGACGCAGCAATCGAGGAAGCAATGGCGACGTTCCTTCGCAAGCAGCTTCAGGCCGCCAAAACCGATCAGGTGGAATCCTCGGGCGCCATCACAGCATTGCAGGCTCGACTTGACCAGGATCTCTCGCGCAAGAGTGAACTCATCCATCAATGGTCGGAAGGCTCCTTGCACGAAGCCGGTCTCACCGAAGAGGACTACTTCACCATGCTCGCGACCCTCAACCGAAAGATCTCCACGCACAGGGAATCGATCGCCGCCCTGGAGGGCGCACCGGAACCGGCAGTTGCTCCTGACGAGCTCCTCAAAAACTGGACGGGCGGTTCACTGCGCCAAAGGCGCGCGATACTCAAGCGCTACCTGCACTCCATTACAGTGCAACCGCCCCTCCCGCCATCGGATTTCAACCGATCCGAACTCGTGAAGGAACGCCTCACTCCTCACTGGAAGTCGGCCGGAGAACTCGCCGCGTAGACGAGAGGCGTCCCCAGGGAGGTGATCGGGGCTGCCGATGCCGGAGAGCATCAGCAGCTTGGGGGACTCGACGGCGCCGGCCGCGAGAATCACCTCGCCGGCGGCGCACGCCTGGTGCAGGCCCAGCCGGACCGGCTCGCCGTGCACGTCCCGTACTTCGCGGCCACCCACGCCAGGCCGCTCCCGCCGTTGGAGGTACTCCCCCCCACACAGGTGTCACCGGCGAAGGCGAGCCCGATGACCTGGGCGTTGCAGCGCAGGGTGAGGTTGGAGCGGCGGAGGGCCGGCTCCAGGTAGGAGGCGAGGACCCCGCGGCGCCGCCCGTCGGCGATGTCGAGGTGATGCCATCCGGCGCCCTGCATGACGCCTGCGTTGAAGTCCGCCACCTTTTCGTGGCCCAGCTCGGCGCAGGCATCGAGGAATGCCTGGGAGGCCGGGTGGGGATCGTGCTGGGCGGCGGAAACGGGCGGAAGGGTCTCCAGGCGCTCGAAGTACGGCCGGACATCCTGGAACGACCAGCCCGCGGCGCCCTGGTAGGCCCAGTTGTCGAAGTCCGAGGGGTGACCGCGGACGTGCATCATGAGATAGAGGTTGCTGGTGCCGCCCACCGCGCGACCGCGTGGTTCCCGGGTCACCCGGCCGTTGAGGCCTGGTTGCGGAGTGCTGCGGTAGCGCCAGTCGATCCGGCCGCCGAGCAGCCGGAGCCAGGCGGTGGGGTCGTCGACCTCCTGCGGGATCCGGCCGGTTCCGGCCTCCAGCAGGAGGACGCGTACGTCGGGGTCCTCGGTGAGCCGGGCGGCCAACACGCTGCCGGCGGTGCCCGCTCCGACGATGACGTAGTCGAAGTCTTCCTTGATGGAACTCATAGGGCTCATGGGGCTCATAGGTCTCTCCGGGCGTTCCGTGCAGGGGGCTAGCTCTGGGAGAGCACCTGGAACGGCTGGGTGTCGTGGTGGTTGGCCAGGTAGGTGATGCGCCCGTTCTCGATGCGGAAGTAGTTCATGGCAGCCGCCTCGATGGGCTTGCCCGAGGAGCTCCGCGCGGAGATGTGGGAGACCACCGCGGCTTCGTCCCCGTCGACCAGGAAGTGCGACGGGATGTTCTCGAAGGAGGCGTACAGCTCCTCCATGCCGGCCATCATCGAGCGGAGCTTGTCGCGGCCCTCGATACGGCCGGCCAGTTGTTCGTCCATTACCATGTCGTCGGCGAACAGGTCGCACCACCGGTCCCAGTCACCGGCGTTGGCGTAGAGGTAGTAACGGGCGAGCACATCGCGGGCGTCCCTCACGTTTCCCAGCTCCTCACAGGGCGGCGGAGCCCGGCATCGGCTCCAGCGCATTGCAGATGTAGGTCTTGATCAGCGGTGTGGGTCCGCTGTGGCCGGCGACCACGGTCCAGGTCTGGCGGGCGTCGAAGCCGAGCCACTCACTCCTGGCTGACGGCGGATTCCACATCCGGGCCTGCCAGTTGACGCGGACATGGACGCGGGCCTCGGAGCCGTCGACGACGACCCGGGTGCCGGTGACCTTGTGCTCCTCGTCGAAGAACCGGTGCGAGACGGCCACGTACCACTTGGCGAAGCCGACATGCCCCCGGAAGGTGCCTTCGGGGAAGCGCATCACCAGGCCGTCGTCGACGACGAACGTCTTCATCTCGTCCAGGTCGTCATGGCGGTCCAGTGCGGCGTACCACCGCTCGGCCAGCGCACGGACGGTTTCTTCGGTCAGCCCTCGGAGGGCGGATGCCTCCGGCATGGCGGGACTCCTCGGGTGTCGGTCAGAGGTGTCGGTCAGACCTGCAGGTCGACCAGGAAGGGCCCCGCTGCGGCGAGCATCCGCTCGACAGCGTCGGCGGCTTCCTCGGGCTTCTCGACCCGAATGCCGTCGGCGCCCAGGGCGCGCGCCACGTCGGCGAAACGGATGTCGGGGCGGGACAGGTCGAAGGACGACGGGAAGTCGTGCCGGGGGATGTCCCGTTCCTTCCAGTACTGCGCGATGTTGTCGTCGAGCAGCCGGTACTTGCGGTTGTTGCAGACCACGAACTTGGCCGCGACCGAGTGCCGGGCGGCGGTCCACAGGGCCTGGTACGTGTACATCGCCCCGCCGTCGCCGGTGAAGCCCACAACCGTACGGTCGGGGTGGGCGAGCTTGGCTCCCACGGCCCCCGGGATACCGACTCCGAGGGAGCCACCACGGGTGAGGAAGTAGTCGCCGGGCCGGTCCGGAGGCAGATGCTTGACCACGGCGGGCGAGGAGGTGAGGGCCTCGTCGAACACGATGAGGTCGTCCCCTGCCCGGCGGGCGAGTTCCTGCAGAAAACATTCCAGCGTCGAGCCGCCTACCGCCGCATCGCCCAGGGTCCGCTGCCGCTCCTCCTTGCGTACCGCCAACCGCCGGGCAGCCGCGGCGCGTTGGACGGAGGTCAGTCGGCCGGGCAGCTCGGCGGCGAGCACCGTGAGGGCCGGCCGTGGGTCCGCCACCACACCGAGATCGACCGGGAAGTTCTTGGCGATCTCGTAGGAGTCGAGGTCGATGTGAACGATCCGGGCGTCCGGCCGGAAGGGGCTGCCGAGCCCCGGGAAGACCTCCGGGAAGACGTATGTACCCACGATCAGCACGGCGTCCGCCTCCGCCACGACGGCGGCACTGCGCTCGCCGAACATATGGCCCAGCTGGCCACGGTACAGCGGATGCGAGCCCGGGAAGTTCACCTCCGAGGAGTCGACGCCCCAGACGTCTGCCCCCAACTGCTCGGCCACAGCTACCAGTTGCCGCTGCGCCCCGGCTGTTGAGACACCGTCGCCGGCCAGGATCAACGGGCGCTCTCCGGCCGCCAGCAGCTGCGCGGCCCGGGCCACCGTCCCCGCCTCGGGTGCAGAGACCGTGACGGGAACGGTGGAAGCGATGACGGGCTCGTCATTGAGCTCGTCGAGCACGTCCATCGGCAGGGCGACGAAGACCGGGCCGCGCGGCGGGGTCATGGCGATCTTCACGGCCCGGCGCACCACCCGCAACAGCGAACGTGGATCGGTCACCCGGGCCGCGTACTTGGTCACCGGGCGCGCCATGGCGACGAGATCGGCCGCCATCTGGGCGTCCATGGCGTCGTACCGCACCCCGGCGTCGCCGGCGATGGCGACGAGCGGAGTGTGCCCGCGCATCGACTGGTAGAGCATGCCGATCGCATTGCCCAGGCCCACCCCGCTGTGCAGCTGCAGCAGCGCCGCCTTCCCGGTCGCCCGCGCATAGCCGTCCGCGATTCCCGCCGCCACCGTCTCCTGAAGAGCCAGCACATACCGGAATCCCGGGCCCTGTTCGGCCGCGTCGAGCAGGCCCTGTTCCGCTGTTCCGGGATTTCCGAACATGACATCCAGGCCGTCGGCCTTGAATTGCTCGATGAGTTTGACGTTTCCAGACTTGCCCACCATCGTGCACTCCCTGCGGATTCTTTTACGCGACTGCTGCCAACGGGTCCGTTACCAGCCGAACCGGGTGATCCCGTCCTCCAGCACCTCGACCATTTTCTGACCGGTCAGGAAGGAATCGGGGGTGGAACGACCGGTGATGAACGGGAAATCGACAATCACCGAGAGCGGCTTTCCGAAATTCCCGTGATAGGCACCCTGCGGCCCCGTCGCATCGCGCAGGATGTACTCCAGCGGGTACGGCGGCGGGCCCATGACGAAGTCGGTTCCCAGGAAGCCGGTGCCCTCCTTGTAGTCGTACTCCTTGCAGTGACCGGTGACGTGCTTGCCCCAGATGATGCTCCTGCGGTCGTCCCAGTCGCGGGCGAAGGCAAGGCAGGCGACGCCGTAGCACTCGGCGCCGACCGGCTTGCCGGCCCGGACGAACGCCAGGATCAGATCGTGCAGCCGCTCGTTGTTGGCCAGGTCGACGATGGGCCCGCTGCCGCCGACGATGAGCAGCGCGTCGAACTGTTCCAGCTCCGTGTCGACCTGCTCCAGCGACCGGTGGTACTGCTCCAGCTCGCGGAGGTAGTCGGGGGCGCTGGTGTAAGGCCGCTCCGGGATCCGGCCGGTGAGGCTCAGCGGATTGTCCAGCCGGTTTCCGCTCTCCACCTGCCGGCCCAGTTCGGCCACCTCGGCGGTGGTCACGGAACGGCCGAGCGGCGGGTCGATGTATTCCTCGTCGAGGCTCGGCGGAAGGGCGTGGGCGCGCTTTCCGGTGGGCGTCGCAAAGGTGACGCGGTATCCGCGCTCGTCGAACTCGCGGAGCGGGCCGACCAATTCCTCGGCCCAGTATCCGTACTCGGAGAGAACGACCAGAATGTGCTTCACGTGAATCCTCCGACGTGGTCGGTTTCGGTGTCCGACCATGACACTGGGCCAACGGCGAACACCTGTCAAAGGAAATCGGAAGCAGTTTGTTAGGTGCTCGCGACTTGTTGAGGTCGCGAGCGGCCGGCGTCAAGACTCCGCAGTAACAAGTAAGAGTTTGTGAGGTCGCCGCATGGGGTACCGGCCGCCTGGCTAATCTCCGTTCGCCGACTCATCCCTAAAGAAGGCAGAAGAAAAGGATGACGACTCCAACGCGCCAGGAATTCATAGCCGTAGTGCGCGACGGCGATACCGAAAGGGTGTCCGGGCTGCTCCACCTCGGGGCCGACCCGAGCGCCCGTGACACAGCCAGTGGGCTGACCGCCTTGATGATCGCGGCGGGCCGGGGGGACACGGCCACCGTACGGCTGCTCCTGACGGCCGGCGCGGACGTGTACACCACGGACTCCCGCGGCGGTGGGACGGCTCTGCACAAAGGCCGTCCAGGGCGGCGACACCGAGACCGTCCGGGCTCTGCTGGAGGCGGGCGCCTTCGTGGATGCCGTCGCCGCCACCACGGGGCACACCCCACTGATGGACGCCCTCTGGTACAAGTGGCCGGAGGTCGTGGCCGTGCTCCTGGATCACCAGGCGGGCCTGAACCTGTCGACGCACTACGGCTTCTCGATGCGCGAGCACTTCGAGTACGAGCTGAACGTCAACAGCCGCGGCAAGGACAAACTGCTCGCTGCCGAACGCCTGTTGAAGGACCGTACGCAGAGCGACACGGCGGCGGCACAGGCACAGCAGCTGATGGGTGCGGTGGTCGCCGGGGACCTCGATGCGGTGCGGGGTCAGCTCTCCGAAGGTGCCGCGGTCGACGCCCGCTTCCCGGTGGTCAACGGCTTCAACGACGGCCACACGCCACTCCTGGTGGCCTGCCGGGACGGTCATGAGGAGATCGCCCGCGAACTGATCGCCGCCGGCGCCGACGTCAACGCCACCGAACCCACCTTCGGTGCCGTACCGCTGCACAAGGCCGTCTACAACGGCCACGCCGGTATCACCGCCCTGCTGGTCGACACCCCCGGAACCGACCTGGACCTCCAGGGCATCACCAATGGCTACACCCCTCTGCACGACGCTCTCTGGCACGGCTACGAGGGGTGCGCGCGCGGGTCCTCATCAACGCCGGTGCACGACAGGACCTCGTCGGACACGACGGCAAGACACCGGCCGACATCGCCCGCGACAGCCTCGGTGCCGAACACTCGCTCACCCGCGCCCTGACCACCGTCACCAGGGCGGCCGCCGCCCTCCACTCCGCCTGACGAGGAGTCACCGTGCTGTTCTACGTACAGATGAAGTGGAATCACGAAGGCCGCATCACCCTGGACGAACTCTGGGACGTCGAAGCCCAGGAGACCGCGCACGCCAAGGAGACGATCGACTCCGGAATGGTCGTCGGCATCTGGAAGGTCGCCGCTCAGAAGCGAGTCATCGCGGTCGTGGACTGTGCGGACGCCGAGGAACTCGACCGCACCGCACTTGGACGGCTGCCCATGCGTGAGTACCTCGACTTCGAGGTGGTCTGGCCGCTGCGCGACTACCGCGGCTTCGCCGAAGACGTGAACGCCCACTACCGGGTCTGAGCCCCCGACGGGGTCTGCCGTTCCACCCTTCCCCCTGGGAAAACTAGGAGAACCACGTGATCCACCAGATCATCCTTGCCCACCCCAAGCCCGGCATGTCAGAAGAGGAGTTCCAGCGCTACTGGGTCGAGCAGCACGCGGTCCGGTACGCGGTCAAGATCCCGCAGATCAAGCGGTACTGCGTCGACACCCGCATTCCCCGGCCCGGCGACGAGGACGACCCGCTGTGGAGCGGAGTGGCCGAGATCTGGCTGGAGAACGAGCAGGAGCAGCTCGCCTCCCTGCAGACCCCGGAGTTCCTGGAGGGCGCGCGACGGGACGAGCCCCGCTGGGCGGCGTTCTGGCGCACCGTGGTGCTGGACACCGACGCGCATGTCGTAGTTCCCGGAAACGACAGCGACGGACCCACGACCAAGGCGATGATCCTGGTCAAGCGCCGCGAAGGCCTGCCGCTCCGCGGATTCAGGGAGCGCAGTCTGGCCCGTCACGCCCGGCTGTCCGAGAAGGTCCCCGGCCTGCGCAAGTACACCCAGAACCACACCCGTGACTCCTTCTACGGCGTGGGCGAGGCGGTACTGGACGCCGCTTACCAGCTCTGGTTCGACGACGTCCCCGCCTTCGAGGCCGCGCAGGAGACGCCCGAGTACCGGGAGATGCTCGCCGACCTGAGCCTGTTCACCGAGCCGCGCTACGTCCACACGCTGCTGCTCAAGGAGAACTGGATCGCCGGCCGCGAGGGAGCCCGATGAGCGACGCCGAGCTCCGCGACCGCCTCGACATCATCGAGGTGTGCACCCGGATGTGCTGGCACACCGACAAACGCGAATGGGAGCAGCTGCGCTCCCTTGTCTTCGCGGAGAAGGTACAGGTCGACTACACCAGCCTGAACGGCGGCGAGCCGGCCGAGATGGCGGCCGACGAACTGATCGACGCCTGGCGGTCGTTGCTGTCCCGTCTGGCCTCGACCCAGCACTTGCTCACCAATCAGCTGGTGCGGACATCGGGCGACACCGCCGTCGCCACGGCCGACTTCCAGGCCACCCACCTGCTGCCCAACGCTCTCGGCGGCTCCTTGTGGACGCTCGGCGGTCACTACCGCTTCACCCTTCGCCGGGCCGCCTCCGGATGGCGGATCGACGGGCTGACGATGACCACCGACTGGGCCAAGGGCAACCGGAAGATCATGGAAGGGACCACACGATGACCCGTACCACCCGGGAGACCGCCACCGGCTGGTTCTCCGCACTCACCAGCGGCGACGCCGACCGCGCGCTGGGCTATCTGGCCGACGACATCGAGTGGGTCAACTACACCCCGGTGCCCGGCTACAACGACCGTATGCCGTGGATCGGCACCTATCACGGCCCGGCGGCGGTGCTCGACAGCCTGAAGGTCTTCCTGGACATGGTCGACGTCGGGACGGAGAAGCTCGTGGACCTCATCGTCGAAGGCGACCAGGCCATCGGCATCCTCCATGAGAAGTCCGTGGTCAAGGAGACCGGCCAGGCCTTCGAGATCGAGTTCATCCAGCACCTCACGGTGCGCGACGGGAAGATCGTGCGCTGGAAGTCATACACCGACCCGTCCCAGATCCTGCGCGCGATCGACGGGAGGGCGGCATGACGCACACCGTACGAACCGAGCGGGTCACCTTCGACAGCGACGGCGAAACCCTCGTCGGCACCCTGTACCGGCCCGACGGCCAGGAACTTCGGCCCGCGATCGTCGTCACCGGATCCTGGACGACCGTCAAGGAACAGATGGCCGCGGTCTATGCCCAGCGGATGGCCGAGGCCGGCTTCGTCGCGCTGGCCTTCGACTTCACCGGCTTCGGCGAATCCGGCGGCCAACCCCGCCAACTGGAGTCCCCGGCGCGCAAGATCGCCGACATCCACCACGCCATCACCTTCCTCGCCCAGCACTCCGCCGTGGACGCCGGACGAATCGGCGCCCTGGGCGTCTGCGCGAGCAGCGGATACACCGCTGTGAACGCTGCGGACGACCCGAGGGTACGAAGCCTGGTGCTGATCGCCCCCTGGCTCCACGACGCTGACCTCGTACAGGACATCTACGGAGGCGCCGACGAGGTACAGAAGAAGATGGGCCTCGGCCTCGACGCCCTCGCCCAGTACGAGAAGGGAGCGGCCGCGCACTACGTGCCGGCCGTCAGCCTCACGGACCCCCAGGCCGCGATGTTCGGCCCCTTCGACTACTACCTGGACGAGAAGCGCGGGGCGGTGCCTGCCTGGGACAACCGGTTCGCCGTGATGTCCTGGCCGCAGTGGCTGACGTTCGACCCGCATCCGGCGGCCTCCCGTATCAAGGCGCCGACCGTGCTCGTCCACAGCCGGGACGGGGCGATCCCGCAGGGGGCGGAGAAGTTCCACGCCGCTCTCGGCGGCCCGAACGCACTCGTCTGGACCAGCGGAACGCAGTTCGATTTCTACGACCAGGACGCCAAGGTCACCGAGGCCGCCGGAATTGCCGCCAGGCACTTCACGGAGACCCTGACCTAGCGCGGCAGACCCAGCACTCGGCGGGGCACAGCGGTGGGCAACACGGCACCGCTGTGCCCCGCCCCTTGCCCCGATCCCTGCCCAGCCTTGTGCTGACGGAGGCACTCACCCATGCCCACCCTGCCCAGCTGCTCTCACCTCGACCAGATCACCCGGACAGCCCCCGTGGACGTCATGCCGTCGGAAGGCTGCCAGGAATGCCTGCGATCCGGAGACGGATGGATCCACCTGCGCCGCTGCCTCACCTGCGGCCACATCGGCTGCTGCGACTCCTCCAGGAACCGCCACGCCGGCCGCCACTACGAGTCCACCCGCCACCCTGTCGTCGTGTCCCACCAGCCGGACGAGTACTGGGGATGGTGCTTCCCGGACCAACTCTTCCTCGAGTTCGAGTTCACCGAGGGGACATCCCGATGACCCCGGCTCCATCGCCGACGACGGCACCGGCCCCGACCACGGCCCCTGCCGACGAGGCACGAAAACCGGTGATCCTCGCGGTGGACGACGACCCCCAGGTACTCCGCGCCGTACGCCGTGACCTGCGCAGCGTCTACGCCGACCGCTACCGAATACTCGGCGCGTCCTCCGCCGGTGAAGCGCTGAAGGTCCTGGACGCTTTGGACGAGCGAGGCCACGACCCGGCACTCTTCCTCGTCGACCAGCGCATGCCCGACATGACCGGAGTCGACTTCCTGCTGGAGGCCGTGAGCCGTTTCCCCGACGCCCGCCGGGTGCTCCTCACCGCATACGCCGAGACCGACGCCGCCATCACCGCCATCACCGCCATCAACAAAGTCCGGCTCGACTACTACCTGATGAAACCCTGGGACCCACCCGCCGAACGCCTCTTCCCTGTCCTCGACGACCTGCTCTCCGACTGGCTCGCCGCCTACCGCCCCGCCTACCAGGGCATCCGCGTCGCCGGCCATGTCGTATCAGCCCGCACCCACGCCGTACGCGACTTCCTCACCCGCAACGGACAGCCATTCCTCTTCCTCAACGCAGCGACCGACCCCGAGGCCCGGCACCTCCTCGACCAGCACCCCACCGCCACCACCGGCCTCCCGCTCGTCGCCTTCCCCGACGGCACCGTGCTCTCGGCCCCCGACAACGCCCAACTCGCCGACCGGCTCGGCCTCTCCACCACCGCCTCCCGCCCGCACTACGACACCGTCATCGTCGGCGCGGGACCGGCCGGCCTCGCCGCGGGCGTCTACGCGGCCTCCGAAGGCCTCTCCACCCTCCTCCTGGATGCCGACTCCCCCGGCGGACAGGCAGGAACCTCCAGCCTCATCGAGAACTACCTGGGCTTCCCGTCCGGCCTGTCGGGCGGCGACCTGACCCGACGCGCGGTCAGCCAAGCAGGCCGTTTCGGCGCCGAGTTGCTCCACCCCGTAGAGGTTGTCGCACTGCGCCGGGCCGACCCCGTCCGCATCATCACCCTCGCCGACGGCTCCGATATCAGCGCCGAGACCGTCCTGCTCTCCACCGGAGTGTCGTACAACCGCCTGGACGTCCCCGGCGCGGACCGCTTCGAAGGCGAGGGCCTCTATTACGGCGCGGCAACGACCGAGAGCAGCTCCTGCATCTCCCATCACGTCTTCATCATCGGCGGCGCGAACTCGGCCGGTCAGGCCGCCATCCACTTCGCCAAATACGCCGCCAAGGTCACGGTCCTCGTACGCGGCGACACGCTGGAAGCCGGCATGTCCCAGTACCTCGTCGACGAGATCCACCGGACCACCAACATCGAAGTCCGGCTGAGCACCAGGGTCCTTGCCCTCGGCGGCGACCGGCACCTGGAACGCATCACGCTCATCGACGACCACACCGGAGCCGAAACCGAAGAAGCGGCGCGCTTCCTCTTCACCTTCATCGGAGCACGGCCGCGCACCGGCTGGCTGGACGGTGTCGTGGAGTGCGACGAGCACGGATTCGTTCTCACCGGCCCCGATCTCCGGCGTCCCGCCGATCCGTCTGCCTCTTCCTCCTGGCCGCTGGAACGCGACCCCCTGCTGCTGGAAACCAGCGTGCCAGGGGTGTTCGCGGCCGGCGACGTACGAGCCCAGTCGATCAAACGGGTGGCCTCGGGAGTGGGCGAGGGCGCCATGGCGGTGGCGCTCGTCCACCGCTACCGGGCGGCGGGCGGAGGCGGCGGCCCGGAGTGGCGCCCCACCAGGGTGGCCGGACAACCGTGATGACTGACCGTGTTCGTCATTCCCGCTGCCGCGTCTCCTGCATCAACTGGCGCAAATAGCGCGTACGCCGACGCCCAATCGCCAGCACCCCCACAAGCGGCCCGGCCGCGGCAACCAGGAGGCATGCGGTGCGCAGCCCCCCGCTGCCGTATCCGATCCCCGACACCAGCAGTACCACGGCGAGGAAGGCGGCGCCGAAGCAGATCACGCCCGGTGTGTGCACCTGTGGCTGCCACACCGCGTACGGGAGTGCCGGGCGGGACGGTTCCGGCGCGGCGCGGGGGCCAGTAACCGGTTCACCCGGCGCGGCGCCCAGGGGCGTGCCGAGGGGGGTCGCTCCCCGTATGTACCGGCCGTCGTCCAGGACGAGCAGGGCGGGGGCGGACCATTCGGGCCGGTCTCCCACCCTGGGCATCCAGTACAGCCGGCCCTGACTGTCCTTGAGGGCCGCTGCGAGCGGAACGGGATCGAGGCACCGTTCGAGCAGCAGATCACGGCCTCCGCTCGGCGAGGCGAGACGGAGCGAGGGCGTCAGGAGCGGCGTGGGGCGCCTGGCAGCATCGAGGGCGATGGGGCGCCAGAGCCGTTCGCCCGCACCGACGCCGGCGATGCGGACCCGAAGCATCCGGGTTTCACCGGCGCCGAATACGCCCGCTGTGGCGCGTGCGGCGGCACGGGTACGGAGGGCCCCTGCGGCGCCGGCCAGAGTGAAAAGACCGCAGACCCCCAGCACCGCGAGCTCCTGCGGCCCAGGGGGTCCGCCGAGAAGCGAGCTCAGCTCGGCGCGGCTGTCCATGATGACTCCGGCAGCGGGGTCGTCCGGAGCGTACAGGCCCGGGGACCGGTCGCCCGGGTGCGGCGGCTCAGGGGTCTTCACCGTTCCCTCGAGCCGCAGCACCTCTTTCCCGGACCGGCCGCCGCCCAGCGCAGTCGCCGTGACCTCGGACTCGTAATGACTGGAGCTCTTGCCGGTCTTCCGGACGGAGTGGTGAACCTGAGTGATGGTCACCTCAGCAATACGCCGACTGTGGGCGGTGATTGCGGCCAGCTGCGGTGTGCTGGCCTTCGTCGAGAGGAACAGCATGACGAGTGGCAGCGTCAGCGCCACCAGGGCGAGCAGGACGAGCTGGGGCCGGCTCGTGGGCCACCACCGGGTCCGACGCCGCCCCACCGGGGCGGACCGGCCCCAGGTCGACGCCGCGCGCTCCGTGTCTGCCGACCCTCTGCGCGCCCGCAACCACCACACCAGGACCGCTCCCGCCGACACCGCCAGACAGGCCAGCAGATCCCAACGGGGATACGGGGCCACCTTGCGCACCACCAGACAGACCAGAAACGCGGCAACGCCTGCCCATGCCACCGCGGCGGCTGCCGCCACCGCACGATCTCGTTCCCTCACCCGAATGCGTCCTTCACCTTTGTCACCGTGCCTTGCTGCGGGCCAGGGCCCTTTCCGCCATCTCCGTCAGGCTTACTGCCGACCGCCGCAGGAGGCCGTGCCCGACTCAGGGTCAGCAGGCGCCCGGCTGCCCCGGAGGAGCCGGTCGGCAGCGGTCAGTCGCCTCGGCTCCTCGACACGGATGCGGCAGGACAGCCCGATCACGACTACAGGGACCAGCCGTTGCCGGCGTGCTTCGCCCCGTTGCCCGACCCCTGGCCCTGCTGCCGCGTCTCCCGCCGCTCTTTCGCTATTTCTTGACGTTCTTCTTCGAGACGCCGTTCACCGTCGGCAGCAAGGGCTTGGCGTTCGGTGTCGGACAGTTCGTCCCACTTCTCTTTGAAGGGCTGCATGCCGGCCACAATCGCCTCTGAGTAGGCCGAGATCGTTGCAGCCTCCCGCAGCCCGACACGACCGGAGAGGACCTCCTGGGCCATCTCCTTCAACGTGTCACCTGCCCCGCCCTCTGCGAGCCTTTCAAGCGCCTTCCGCAAGAGACGTGCTTGTGCCGGATCTTTGGCGATGTCCATAAACTCGGAATCGTCCACCTGATTTTTCGGGTCTGGATGTTCAGCCATGTTTCGTCCTCCGGTGGAGAGTTCAGTATCTGCGTCGACTGACTCGACACCGATGCTCCCTGGAACGTACGAGTACCCGCGAGGTGTTCTCAAAGCGCCTGTAGGGCAGTGGAGTCCCAGGCTCAGGAATCCGAGAAGGAGAGTGCGGGGCGCCGAGATCAGCGGGGAAGCGTCAGACGACCTGATTGTCGTAGCCCGCCTTGGGGACGGGGAACGACTTGATCTCAGAAAGCGTCGCTATCACCTCGGCCTGTCCTGCGGTCTGCGCCCCCTGGATTGCGAGGTAGAGTCCGGTCAACGCCGTCCCGATTTCGGTCGACAGCTGGATCATCCTGGCAACCCTGAGCGCGATGTCGGCGGCGGCAGCAGCAGTGACTACGAGCCCCACCCCGGTAAACCCTGACGCAGCACCAGCAGCTGCTTCGAGGGCAGCCATGAGAGCCAGGTCAGCGATCGTCGATATTGCCGCCTTGAGCATGTTCACGAACGAGGCGATTTCGCCGCCGATTTTCTGGTAGCACTCGTCGATCTTGTTGAATGTCTCCTGCGCCTTGAGAAGTTTTTCCGCGACGGCATGGAAGTAATCCCACGCAACGTTAGCCGCTTGCCCCTGCCAGGACAGGCTCAGAAGGTCGTTCCCGTGCGACACATTCGTGGCTACGGCAGCACACAGAGATCCCAGCTTGGCCCAGGCTTGAGCGCATTCGTTGAACGTCCCCCAGTCGCCGGCAACACAGTTCGCCAAATCACCGAAGAGATCCCAGCCGAAGGCCAGTTTGAGCCCTTCGTTGACCAGTACGGACGGGCTGGTTAAGTCCAGTACGTCGCCAACAAGCTCCCCGATAACTCCCAGTGCACCATTGGAGTTGTTGAAGATTCCATCGATGCGAGGCTTGACGACGGACGCGACGTTGGCGAGTTGCGAGGCAAATACCGAGGGCATTCCCGCATGCTCGTAGATTTGTTCCGGGGTGCGGGTGGCCGCCAAGCATGCCTGCGCATCAGTGCGGTCGTTGAAGCCGCCGCCGAAAATGTCAGTGGCGGCGCCAATGGAAGCACTGGGCGGCGCCCCGCGGCCGGATCCTCCGTATACGGCGTCTACCGCTGCAGCCTGATCGATGTCGGTGTCCTTATAGTATTGGGCAGACCTGATCAGTTCGCTGCTTGAGGAGTTCAGTATCTCCCCGTACCCCTTGAGCGCCCTATCGGCGAGCTCGACATGATTCTGGTGCAGGTCAACGACCTTTCCCCAAATCTCACCCGCACCCCCAGAGGTATCGATCTTCGCATTGCTGCGCAGAAATTCACCTCCGGCGAGCATGTCATGTTCCGCCCGGTCGACCAGCTTCCCGAAGCTGTTCATGTCTCCGGGTTCGACGCGAAATCCCATCCTGCTCCCCGTTCTGATGCCTCGCGCAAGGTTGCTGTCTATGTAGCAGCGACAATCTATACCCCGCCACACAGTGGGGATCACGCGTTCCCATGCGGTGACCAACTAAGCGTTCAGGTTTGTCGCCACTGCGGGGACTGGCCCTGGCGCCACTACTCACTCAAGATCCGGGCTATGGGAGCATGGTGACGTTTTATGAACCCTTAGCGCCTTTCTGACTCCGCCTTAACGGCGGTCAAATGCCTTGCACCGAAGCGTGGGTTAACGCCGAGACGTCCGCAATGTAGTGGGTAGGCGACCGGCCATGTCGTTTCTTCCGTTTCGGATCGGCCCGTGTGAATTCGGTAGTGCACCCGAACAGTGCGGGACATGTTGCCGCACCGTCAAAGTGCCTCTTCCGTAGGGCCTTCAGGCCGGGTGGTTCGGCCGCGGGACAGGGCAGGCGCGATCAAAGGGTGCGGTTGCGGTCCCGTTTGCTCTGGCTGCTCGGGCAGGGTCACGGCGACTGGGCGGTGTCCCCGGGATGGCTGGCAGGCCTGTAGATCAGGATGTCCTCTCGCCGTCTTCCCGGTCATTGCCTGTGGGTGGTGTACGTGGCTGCGGCGGAAGGGCCGGAGGGGGCGGTGGAGCGTAACCGGCTGCCGCGGCCGAACGAGACCCCGCGGCCTGGGAAGCGCCGGCGGCAAATATTCGCAGCGCCATCGGCGGAGCGAACCCCTTGAGCCGCTCAGTACGCACCACCCAGTTCAGAAGGAGTCCCACCGGGATCAACAGCGGAGCCACGTGAACGATCGCGAGTTGAAGCCCCGCATCGACACCGGCGACAGCGCCCACCGACACTGCGCACACCCCCAGCAGCGCCAGGCCAAAGCACAACGTCCCAGCCAGAACCGGGCGTGGACGCAGAACCGCAGGCTCCATCGGTCGTACCTCCGGCCAGTGTTGCGGGTCCGGGTCATGGAATTGTTCGCCCTGCGGCATGGGAGCGTTAAGAGCACCGTGTGTCCATCCCCTGATGAAGCGTCCGTCCCCCAGGACTAGGAAGGCCGGGACCGTCCATCCGGGACGTTCCATGCCTGTCGGTGCCCAGTAGAGCCAGCCCTGCCGCCCGTGCAGCGCGGCCCCGAGCGGCTCGACGTCGACGGGCCGGTCGATGAACAGCTCACGCTCACCCCCGTAAGCCGACAGGCGAAGCAGGGAGGAGTATTGCGGACGCCGCCGGTTCACAGGTGTGTGACTGGACGGTTGGGGTGCGTGTGCGCCGGCCCCTGCTCCGCTGACAACGACCGGCAGCGCCCGCGCCGCACCCTCGCACACCGCGTTTTCGACGATTTCCGCGATGTTCGTCTCATCACCGTCGACCGGGTACCGGCGAAACCGCCGGAGGGGCAGAGCCCACAAGGCGATGTGCACTGCATATACCGTCACCAGGACGAGCATCACCGGAACGGTGAGCTGGTGCCCCTCCTCACTAAACCGACCCGGCAGCATCGCGGAACCGTCAAGCACCCAGATATAGAGCAACTGGAGAGGGAGAATCACCGCTGCAAACGCGCCCAGGCCCGCTCGCAGGCTTCGATCCGGCCACCAGGTGCCCCTCATATGCACGCCGGAAGGGCGTGGTGGTGCCGGCACATGAGGGAGGTTCACAATATTCCGCCGAAGGGCGTCCACACGGACCCATCCCAGCAGCAGTCCGGCCATGGAAACCGCCACACACATCAGCAAGTCCCCGCGAGGTGCGGGAGCCGCGAAGCGCATCAGCAGGCACGCCTCGAAGGCCGCAACACCGCCCCACACCATGACTGTGGCGAGCACGGTAGCGCTGGATCGGTCTCTCATTGTCTGGCAACTTTCTGGAAGCGTTGGTCCCGCAGAGACAGGCACCCAGGGAGCGAAGTTCCCCCGCTGCGGACGCAATTCTCCGCTCACCTCGTGAAGTCCGGTTATTAGGTCATGCTGTCAAGTGAGGGTGTCGTCAAGGTCGTTCGCTCCGAACCGGCCTCCTCGGTCACGGTCTCGGAACCATTGCCCCGTGTTGCCGATCGCCCAGTAACGCAAGCAGCGGATCACACGAGCCCTGGGCAGCAGCGTCTACACGAGCAGATTCGGCCGCAACCTGATCAGGCTTGGGTTGTGAGGCAGTCGTCGTTGGCTCCGCAGCAAATGGCGTGCCTAATCCGGAACCGGCAGCAGGTTGTCCACGGGTGTCACAGCAGGACCATCCCTAGTGCTATAGGCAGCGGAAGACGGTCTGTGAGCGGTTCCCCACCAATGACAGGCCGATGGCACGTGGGACCGGCTCTTGGGCCATGTCGAACAGCAGTTGGATGCGCGGTCGGCGAGGTCGGCCGGTCGATCGTGTGCGTTGACTCCACCGTCGTGCGAGCTCCTGATTCACGCGTCCGGTGCGCGAGAAAAGGGACGTGGGGCGGTGAAGAGTGCTCGGACGGTCCCACGGCAGACTGACCATAAAGGTCCATCCGGCCCATGACGGACATGGGCTGCCGCTGGCGTTCGTCGTGACCGACGGGAACATCAACGACTCCACGCAGCTGGCGTGTCATGGAACGCATCCGCGTCGCACGGAGCGGTCCGGGTCGTCCGCCGACCCATTCGGTGCGAGTTGCGGCCTACAAAAGGTACTTGTCCCGGAAGATCCGCGCCTGCCTGCGGTGTCGCCGTTATTGCCTGAATCCGAAGTCTGCCGAGACTGCTCCAATGCAGGTTCACCGTCCGGTGCGGTTGGCGGGGCTGTGTTGGTGCGGTGGTGTACGGGCAACGGCTCAGGCGCCTCGGGGGCCGCTGCGGCACGGCGGCGTACTTCGGTGTGCCGTCTGACGAATCCCACGGCTGCCGCCCCATCGGCCAAGCACATCACCAGCACGTCCGCGACCATGGCGAAGTCCGCGTAGCCCGACGCGTCCCCCACATCCCGCTCGAATTCCGGTTTGACTGCCCCCTCCGGATCCCAGACCACCCGCACTTCATCACCGGCCCGGTCATCCTTCTCGCAGGAGACACTCCCCGGCCCTTGGGCCCCACCCCCGTAACGCATGATGCACTCGTACGAGGTGGACTTCCCTTGGTGCTCGACGACCCGCGCGACGACGGCCGGCCGCGTCACACCGCGCACCTCCAGCACATACGCGTGCGTCGCCAGCGCGGCCAGGATCACAGGGGCGAGCACCACGCCCAATATCGGCACCAGCAGCACCCCTGGCGGGTCCGGAACCGGTGACGGGAACGCCCGGATCACCGCCACGACCAGACCGGCGAAGGCAACCGTCCCCAGGACGACCGTGAGCAGCAGCATCCAACCGAACGGCGCCAACGCCCCGGCGACGAGCAGGGTGAGCGCGGACGGCGGAATCAGCAGCAGGATGAGCAGCCGACGGACCGGGGTACCGGGGCCGCCCGGCCGCAGCCAGCGCCGGTGGGGCGGCTGCGGCACGATACGTGCCCCGCCTACACGGTGACGCCCGGTCACCACCAACTGCTCCCCGCGCACCATTCCCGCCCCCTCGGTCCCCGAGCCAACCCCACCGCCGGGGACATGCCAAGCCGCCACCAGGCCTCTTGACGCCTATTTGATATGACGGCCCGTCACACGGGGCCGTAGCGGGCGTGGCGCTGTGCCACACACCGTCAGAATGCATCCAGGCGGGTGGGGGCGGCCGCTCCTTCTTCTGCCGCCATCGCGACTTGCTGCAGATCCTCCACGCCGCGGCCGCCACGCCCTCAGGCGCTCACGGTTGGCTGCAGTCAGCAGGACCTCGCTCCAAGCTGACCTGGCCAACGCCGTCGCGCTGAAGTATCCCTCCCCCGCCGGGTGTTGTCAGATCCACACCCTAGACTCGGTCTCTCAGGGCTCAGCCCACGGGGGAACGGAGTAGGTGTCCATGAGCGGGGAGTGGACTTCAGGGGGGCTGCCACCGGTGGCGGCGGCACGTATGGCCGAGGCACGGCGGAGGGGAACATGGTCCTCGGCGCTGTCGACGGGCGAGTTCGCCGCGATCAGGTCCGTGGGCTTCGAGCCGGTCGGGCAGGTTCTGGGCTCGGCTGTTTACCACGTGTCGGGCAGCGGGACCTACTGGCGCTATTACGACTGCGGCTACCCGTACGCCGGTCGGTCTTGGCGAGGCTCGGCGCCCGCGCTGGTCGCCGCCTCCGGACAGGGTGCCGCCTCCAAGGCGCTGGTCGATGTGTTGCTCGCGGCACGTCATGCGGCGCTCGCGCGCATGACGGCGGAGTGCACAGCACTGGGCGGCGACGGCGTGGTGGCTGCCAACCTCACCATGGCGCCGTTCCCCTCCTCTCCCAACTGTTTCGAGTTCCAGGTGATAGGCACCGCCCTACGCGCACAGGGGGACGTGCGGCCGAGGCGCCCTTTCACCACGCATCTGGACGGCCAGGGCTTCGCCAAGCTGATCGCCGCGGGCTGGGTGCCGGTCGAACTCCTGGTGGGGCTCGCCATCGGCACCCGTCACGATGACTGGACGACACGGCAGCAGAACTGGTTCGGGGCCGGCAATCAGGAGGTCACCGGCTGGAGCAATCTGGTCGCGGTGACCCGTCACGACGCACGTGAACGGATCAGCGAGCAGGCGTGGCACACCGGAGCGGACGGCGTGGTGCTGGGCGACAGCCGACTGCGCATATGGCGGGAGGCTTGTGTCAGGGCGCGCAGCCGCAGCAACGACTCTGACCAGGAAGACCATGTCGCCGAGGCCACCTTGGTCGGCACCGCGGTGGCTGGGTTCACGGTGCGCCAGGAGCCGCCGCACACGCTGACAGTAATGCCGCTGGATCCGAACCGGCGCCGTTCGCGTTCTGTGTGACGTACCGCCGAACACAGCCCGTCATGGTCCGTCCATCATCACCAGGCACTTCACGAAGGGAACCGCTCATGACCGCCACCGACCCGACCGCCCAGGGCGTACCGGCCGATGCGATGCGGCGGCTGGCCGAACTCCAGCCGGGCAAGCCGGGATCGATCTTCACCAGTGACCTGACGGTCAACGAGTTCCTGCTCGTGCGCGAGGCGGGGTTCCGCCCGATCGGTCTTGTGCTGGGCAGTTCGATCTACCACGTGGGCATCCAGCTGGGCCGCTGGGGGAAAAACCAGGAGCTCACCACGTTGAGCCAGGCCATGTACCACGCCCGAGAGCTGGCCATGACACGGATGCAGGCCGAAGCCATGCAGCTCGGCGCCGACGGCATCGTGGGCGTGCGGCTCTCGGTCGAGGCGCGTGAGTTCGGCAGCGACATCGCCGAGTTCATCGCTATCGGCACGGCGGTCAAGGCCGACGCGCCCGCGCCCGGCGGCAACGGCAGCTGGCGCAACGCCAAGGGGCAGCCTTTCACCTCAGACCTGAGTGGGCAGGACTTCTGGACCCTGATCCGCGCCGGGTACGCCCCACTGGGCATGGTGATGGGCACCTGCGTCTACCACATCGCCCACCAGAAGATCGGCTCGATGTTCTCCAACATCGGCAAGAACGTGGAGATCGAACCGTTCACGCAGGCCCTGTACGACGCGCGGGAGCTGGCGATGGAGCGGATGCAGCGGGAGGCGGAAGAACTCCACGCAGAGGGCATCGTGGGCGTCCAGCTCAACTCGCACAACCACCGCTGGGGCGGGCACACCACGGAGTTCTTCGCCATCGGCACGGCCATACGGCCGCTGCGCGACGACCACGTCATCGAGCGTCCGACGATGGTGTTGAGCCTGGACGGCTGAGCACGTCACCCTGTTGCCCCCAGACCGAAACGAAAGGTCACCGTGCTGATGTCCTCCCACCACCCCGTGTCGTCCGAGTCCGGAGGTGGTCCCACCTCCGTCGAACTGCTCGCCGCCGCACTGCGCCGGGACTCCGCCGACCTCGAGATGTATGCCCAGGTACTCACCGGGACGCTGGCAAACGCGCTGCCGCCGGGCTCGGTGGCAATCGAGCGCAAGCGCGGCATGGCCGACCGGCTGGCCGGCAGGGAGGGCAGGGTGGCCCGGCTGGACGTCTCACTCGGCGAGCAACGGCTGGTGCTCAACTTCTCAGGCGGCCGCCCGAGCGGCGAGGTCTGCAAGGAGGTGCGGGGCGTGGTCCTCTCCCGGCGCCCGGTGGCCCTGGACGAGTGGCTGAGGGAGCTGGCCGAGGCAGTCGCCACCCGCGCCGAGTCCGACGCACAGGCCCGGGCGGCACTGGAGAGGCTGCTCCTCGGCGGCTGACCGCACGCGTCCACACCGGTTGGCCGGATGGTGGCGGACCAGGCGAGAGCAAAGGCCACGTACAAGCGCGTGAGGGCACGTGCCGAGGCATCCACACCCGCACGGCGGCCGAAACCAAGGGACTGGCACACGAACTGCACCGTATTGTACTTGCCGCCTACAACTAGGGCCTGTTGCGAAAGTGCTGGTCATAGCCAATCGGCAGGTGGCCATGACGACGACCAGTCTCGCCTTCTCGGATCGGCAAGCCCGAAACGCCGTTGCCGCTCGACTCAGGTGTCGAGGAGTTCCGGCACGAAGATGTCCTCGCACGTCAGCTTTCGCTTCGACAGGCCCTGCTCGTGGTGGTAGCGCAAGAAGGTGTCGATGGCCTTGCGGTTCGCGGCGACGCCGTAGGGCCACCAGTCGTCGCCGAGCAGCCGGCGGTTCTCCTCGAACAGCGTGCTGAACCACGGCGTGATGACGCTCATGTGCTGCTTCGTGGCGTCGTCGAGGTGCTTGCGCTCGGCTAGTACCTTGGCTTGCGTGAAGGCGTCGTACACGGCCCGTGCGAGGCCCGGCCGATGCGCCAGTTCCCTGCGGATCGCGATGATGTGCATAGGGGGGAAGATCCCGGTGCGGCGGTAGTAGTCACGCTCCACGGCCTCGTAGTCGGGGAACAGGCGGGCGACCTTCGGGGAGCCGTCCAGCACCGCCTGCGGCACGTCGACGGAGATCAGTGCGTCGATCTCGCCGGATTCGAGCATGGCTCCCAGGATCTGGCCTTCCTCCGCGTGGCGCACGTCGACGCCGTCCGGGACGGGCTGCGGGACCCAGTCGAAGGCGGGGATGGGGTGGTTGGTGCCGCCGATCACCCAGCGGCACCGGTCGGGGGTCACGCCGTACTCGTCGGCCAGGATGCCCTTCGGCCAGATCCCGGCGTCGTGGCCGTAGAGAGCGAACTCGCCGACGGTCATGCCGGCCAGGTCCTGCGGCTTCACGATCCCGCAGGCGGTGTTCACGAAGATCGCCGAGTGGCGGAAGTTGCGGTTCGGCAGGATCGGCAGCGCCAGGAACGGCGCGTCGTCGAGGTCGAAGGTGCGCAGGAAGTAGGTGAGACCGAACTCGGCGAGGTCGTAGTGTCCCTCGACGGCGCGGCGGAAGATGTCCGACACGAGCAGTGCCGTCTCGAACGTCGCGTCCACCCCGTCGACCGTGACCCGGCCGTCGAACAGTGCCTCGGTGTGCTCGTAGGCGTAGACGCCGATGCTCAGCTTGGTGCTCATCAGTGGATCTCCTCTCCGGGAGTCCGTTGGGTGGCCGCTTCCGTAAATGACCGTTCACTTTTAGGGTGTTCCCGGAACAGTGGAGCTGTCAAGATGAATGTTCATTCACGATGAAGGAGGCGACCATGCCGCGCATCACAGCCGGGCGCCGCGAGGCGAAGCGTGCGGAGATCGTCGCTGCGGCCCGTCGTTGCTTCGCCCGCGACGGGTTCCACCAGACCTCGATGCCCGACATCGCCGCGGAGGCAGGCGTCTCGGCTGGAGCGCCTTACCGCTACTTCACGAGCAAGGAGGAGATCATCCTCGCTATCGCGGGCGACGCGTTCCGGCTGATCTTCGAACCGGTTGAGCGGCTGGCCGAGAGCGCGGACGCCCCGTCCGTCGCGGAACTGGTGGCCGCCGCGCTCGGCACGATCAGCGGCGAGACGGTGCAGGACGCGACGGGGCGCGAGGTCGCAGTGGAGGAACTGCTGCGCTGTGTCGTGCAGACGTGGGCGGAGGTGCTGCGCAACGACGAGGTACGCGGGCCGGCCGCGGAGGGCTTCGAAAAGGTCCGCGCCACTATCGCCGATGCTCTGCGCCGCGGCCGGGCCGCAGGCACGGCGCCCGCCGCCATAGACCCAGACCGCGCAGCCCGCGTGGTGATGGGACTGCTGCACGGATTCCTGCTCCAGCGCGTGGCCTTCGGACTCGCGGACACGGCCGGCTTCGCAGACGACCTGCACGCCGGGCTGATCTTGTGATGAGCTATGACTGCGCCAAGGCGGCGTGACACCGGCATCACGGCGGACGGACACTGGCACATTGATCCCCGCGCCGCGCGCGTCGCGGTAGCTCACTGCGAAGCACAGGAGTGCTGGTCATAGCCACTCGTTGATGGCTGCGACCAGCGCGGTCGCGTAGTAGCGGACGGCGAGTTTGTCGTACCCTGTGGCGACCGCGCGATGGCGCTTGAGCCGGTTGATCCCGCACTCCACCTCGTGCCGCTCCTTGTAATCGTCCTTGTCGAACTTCGGCGGGCGGCCGCCTCGGGAGCCGAGCTTCTGACGGTTGCGGACCTGGTCAGCCTTCTCCGGGATGGTGCACTGCACGCCGCGTCGGCGCAGATAGGCGCGGTTCGCCCGGGACCCGTAGGCCCGGTCGGCGCGGACCTTGGCCGGTCGGGTGCGCGGTCGGCCCGGTTTGGTCCGCGGCACGCGGATGCCGTCCAGAACCGGCTGGAACTGGGGCTGTCGTGCCGCTGGCCGGCAGTGATGAGCAGGGAAAGGGGCTTCTGTCCCTGCTCGACCGCCAAGTGCAGCTTGGTGGTCAACCCGCCGCGCGAGCGCCCGAGACCGTGGTCGTCAGGCTCGGTATCGACCCCTCCGGGAGGCGTTTGGAGATCCCCTTTTTACGCGCCCCGGCGGCGTGCTGGTGGGCACGGGCGACGGTGGATTCCACGCTCACATCCCACGTGATCAGGCCCTTTGCGTCAGCCTCGGCCTGTAGCTGCTCGAAGATCCGCTTCCAGGCGCCATCACGCTGCCATCGCCGGAACAAGTCGTAGGCCCGGTCCCACGGCCCGTACCGCTCCGGAACGTCACGCCAGGGCGCGCCGGTTCGGGTACGCCACCGTATGCCGTTGATCAGCTGCCGATAAGTCCAGGTCCGTGGGCGGCCCGGCTTCTTGCCCACTGGCAGCAATGGTTCCAGTCGTGACCACTGGCCGTTCGTCAGATCGCCTCGTCCCACGCCCCATGATCATCCACGACCTTGATCCACTTTCGCAACAGGCCCTAGTGCCAACGAAGTCGTGGACCCTACATTTACGGCTGGGGTTGGAAGCTGACCACTGGACTCGAAACATCCCCGTGATCGAGCCAGCGGTCGTGCCCTTCAAAGACCGACACTCGCCCCCACGCACCTGAGCCGGTCTAGCCGAATTGTCAGATACACAGGGCCACATGATTGCTACGGTCCGGACATGACGCTGCTTGCACCTCGTGCTGTTGATCTTCGTCAAGAACCAGTCGAGGAGGTGCTGAAGCGTGTGGAGCGATCACTTCAGGTGCATCTCGACCGGGAAACGGTGGTGTGCAAGCGCCGGTCGGTCGGGGCGCGGACGGATCGCGAGACGTGGGTACGGATTGAACGGCGTGGGTTCGACCGGATCAGCGCCCAGGGGTGGAACGGCCCGGAATCCTCAGCCGTCCTGAGCGGCGTCGCCCTCCCCCAGTGGTACGCGGGGTTCGCCTGGCGTGAACCCCGCGAGCCAGTGATGT